>OZ244842.1:0-4261031 GCA_965220835.1 Candidatus Azophilus sp.
CGTAGTCCACCAGCAGGGAGTTGAAGCCCTCCACCGAAACCCGGTCGCCAAACTCCGACAGCACCGTGCGGCACAGCGCAATGCGATCCTTCAGGTAGTCCTCCGGATCCTTCTGCGCCGAAGTGCCGATGGCGAGAATCACATGGTCGAAGAGATTCAAGGCCCGCTTCACCAAGTCGGTGTGCCCATTGGTGATCGGATTGAAGGAGCCGGGATAAACAACAACAGACATGCTACGCCTTTCCCTTGCAGACAAAGCCGAGTTTCACGCTAGCGAAACCCCAACCAACCGCCACGCACCAAAAGTGCGCATCGAAGGCCGCAGATGGTAGCGACGCCCTGCCGGTGAATGCAAGACGGGCGCACTACCGTTGCAGCAATCCGAACCGGCAATCGCCGGCATGGCCCTCCCGGACGAGCCGCCAGTGCTGAAGGTCCAGCGGCGCTTTGCGGTGGGCTTCAAAATAGACCCGGCCGCCGGGCTTGAGCAGCGGCCCTTGGCCGAGCAGGGCGAGCGCTTCCGCCAGCAGCCCGGAGCCGAACGGCGGGTCGAGAAAGACGCAGTCCCAACTGCGGACCGGTTCGCCATTGATGAACACCCCATCGCTGGCTGCCTGGCGCAGAAACGCCAAGGCCCCCTGCCTGCGCACGGCGAGGCGTGCCGCGCCCAACTGAGCGCCATTGCTGCGCAGCGATTCGGCGGCGCGGCGGTCGTTGTCCACCGTGGTCAAGCTGCGGGCACCCCGGGATAGTGCCTCGAAGCCCAGGGCGCCGCTGCCGGCAAACAGGTCCAGGCAATCGCTGCCCTCGATGCCGGGCCCGAGCCAGTTGAACAGCGTTTCCCGCACCCGGTCGGGGGTGGGGCGCAACCCGGCGCCAGCGGCAAAGCGGAGCTTTCGCCCTTTCCAAAGACCGCCGATAATGCGAACCTGATTCCTTGTCATGAAGCGATGCGGCGCGGGCGTTCGTGGCAACCAACCCTATCTCAGCGGAGCGGCAATGAGCAACGCAGCGGAGCGCGAGCCGGAGGCCCAGCCAGGCCTTTGGGGGCGGCTCAAGGCGGGCCTCGGCAAGACCCGGGGGCGGCTCGCCGAAGGTCTTGGCGACTTGCTGCTCGGCAAGCGCGAGGTCAACGCCGAGGTGCTTGAGGAGCTTGAAGCGGCGCTGCTCATGACCGATGTGGGCGTCGAGGCCACCCAGCGCCTGATGGCGGCCTTGTCCGTGCGGGTGCGGCGCAATCAGCTGGCCGACACCGCCGCGCTCCGCCAAGCTCTCTCGGAGCTGCTGAAGGAGCAGATCCGCCCCTTGCAGGCGCCATTCACCGTCACCGCGGAGCGCCCTTTCGTCGTGTTCATGGTCGGCGTCAACGGCGTCGGCAAGACCACCACCATGGGCAAGCTGGCCAAGTGGCTGCAGGATCAGGGCCTAAGCGTGGTCTTGGCGGCGGGGGACACCTTTCGCGCCGCCGCCGTGGAGCAGCTGCAAGTCTGGGGCCAGCGCAACGGCGTGGCGGTGGTCGCCCAGCCCCAGGGCTCGGACAGCGCTTCGGTGGTCTATGACGCGGTTGAAGCCGCCAAGGCGCGCGGTTACGACGTGGTGCTGGCGGACACCGCCGGGCGCCTGCAGGCCAAGGCCAACCTGATGGCGGAGCTGGCCAAGATCCGGCGCGTGGTGCAGCGGCTGGAAGCCGGTGCGCCCCAGCAGGTGCTGCTGGTGCTCGATGCGGGGGTGGGCCAGAACGCGCTGGGCCAAGTTGCCCAGTTCGATGCCGCCGCCGGGGTGACCGGGTTCGTCATCACCAAGCTCGACGGCAGCGCCAAGGCCGGGGTGATCTTCGCCATTGCGGAGCAGCTGCGCAGCGCGGGAACGCCGAAACCCCTCTACTTCATCGGCATTGGGGAGGGCTTGGACGACCTTAAGCCCTTCGAGGCCGACGCTTTCGTCGATGCCCTGCTGGCGGTGGACTAACCAGGCGAGCCGCGATGGGGCGAATTGAGTTTCTCAACGTGTACAAGCGCTATCCCAGCGGCTTTGAAGCGTTGCGGGACTTATCCTTGGTCTTTGAGGAGGGCTCGATGACCTTCCTCACCGGCCACTCCGGCGCCGGCAAGACCACGTGCCTGAAGCTCTTGCTATGCTTGGACAACCCCACCCAGGGCCAGATCCTGGTCAATGGCGTCAACGTCAGCCGCCTCAGCGCCCGGCACCTGCCGCACTACCGGCAAAACCTGGGCGCGGTGTTCCAAGACCACAAGCTGCTGGCCGCCCGCAGCGTTTTCGACAACGTGGCGCTGCCTTTGCGCGTGTCGCACATGCGCGAGCGCGAGGTGCGGCGGCGGGTCAGCGCCGCCCTTAACCGGGTGGGGCTGCTGGAGCGGGAGTCCCTGCTGCCCACCCAGCTTTCCACCGGCGAGCAGCAGCGGGTGGGCATTGCCCGGGCGGTGGTCAGCCGCCCCAAGATTCTGCTCGCCGACGAGCCGACGGGCAATTTGGACCCGGAACTCTCCGCGGACATCATGGCCCTCTTCCAGCGCTTCAACGAAGTCGGCGCCACGGTCATTGTCGCCAGCCACGACCGCGCCCTCATCGAGAGCTTGGACAACCCGGTGGTGGAACTCTCCCACGGCATGCGAGTGGGGTGATTGGGCCATGCCGGAAAGTCTCAAGCAAGGTCCGTGGCCCCGCACCGCCCACCCTTGGGCTTGGTGGCGCGGCCATTGGCGGGTGGCGCGCGACGTCCTTGCCTTCATCTCCCGGCGCACGGGCACCAGCTTGCTGGTTTGGCTGCTGGTGGGCATCGCCCTGGCGCTGCCGGCCGGCCTCATGCTGGCGCAGGGCAACCTGTCACGGCTGGCGGCGGATTGGGGCGGCGGCCGCCCCAGCGTATCCGTTTACATGGAGCTCGGCGCGCTCAACGCCGCCGAACTGGCGGCGCGGATTGAACGGCGGGCGGCGGTGGAGGCGGTGGCGCTCACCAGCCAGGAAGAGGCGCTTGCGGAATTCACGGCCTACACCGGCTTGGGTGATGCGTTGGCGGGGCTCGCGCGCAATCCCCTGCCGGCCTCCCTGCGCGTGACCTTTGCCGCCGACGCCCACGCCGGGGCCTTGGAGGAGGTGGCGGCAATGATGCGCCAAGCGGATGGGGTGGCAGACGTGGTGGTTGAGCGCACTTGGTTGGAGCGCATCAACGCCATGTCCAGGCTGGCCACGTCACTCGGCTTGGTGTTCGGCGTCCTGTTCGGCGTCGGCGCGGTCTTGGTGACGGCCACCACCGTGCGCGTCGCCATCGATTCGCAGCTCGAAGAGCTCAAGGTGATGAAGCTGGTCGGCGCCAGCGATGCCCAACTGCGGCGGCCCTTCCTGTATTTCGGCGCACTCTACGGCGCTGGCGGCGGCCTGGTCTCCGCCATGCTGTTGAGCCTCGGGCTCATCGTTTTGGAAGAGCCGTTGCTCGACCTGCTCGGCAGCTTCGACCAAACCCTGGTTCTTGCCGGCTTCGACATCACCTTCGTGGCCGCTCTAGTCGGCCTCGGAGCAGCCCTCGGCATGGCCGGCGCCCTCCTGGCCGTACGCCAACGCTTGGCCGCACTCGACGTGATGTGATGGCGGGGAGACGGAGACGAAACGAAAACGAATCAAAAGTTGTGAAAGAGGCCGTTGCTAAGTACCCTTTGGGAGGTGCCGAGAGAAATACTATGGCTTACTCGATAGACACTGCGGCTGCCATGCGTCGCCTCGAATCCGCGGGCCTCAATTCCGAAGCGGCCCGTGCCATCGTTGAAACGGTGGCCGAAACGGACCAAGGGCTGGCTACCAAGGCTGACCTAGCTGCGCTCAAGTCTGATCTCACAACGCGAATTTTGGCCGCCCAAGTGGCCACCGCCACTGTGTTGTTCGCCGCGCTGCGGTACTTTGGCTAGCCCTACAGCGATCGGTACACCGCCTGCAGCAGCTTGAAGCCGCGCAGGTCGCCCATTAGATTGCCTTCCATGCGGTTCATCACGTAGGAGACGCACAGGCGGGCGTCTTGGTCGATAACGGCGGTGGAGCCGCCCCAGCCGCCCCAGTAGGCGATGTTGGGGTTCGGGCCCATGGGCAGCGCGTCGGTGGTGATGCCGTAGCCCATGCCGAACTTGATGGGCACGCCCAGCACCAAGTCCTTGCCGAAAGTCTGTTCGTCGAAGATGGCGCGGCAGCCGGCTTCGGACATCAGCCGCTTGCCGAAGGCCTCCCCGAGGTTGGCCGCCAAGGTCTGCACGCGCATCACGGAGCGGGCGTTGCCGTGGCCGTTGGCGGCCGGCAGTTCGGCTGCTCGCCAGGCGCGGGTGGACGAGGCCCGGGCCGAAATAAACGGGTTGGCGAAGGTTCGGGCGGCGATGCTGTCTGGCTGCGCCGCTCCGGCGGGGGCAGGTGCTGGGGGAATCAGCTCGCCGATGCGGTGGTCGTGTTCCGGCCCGGTGCCGATGTGGAAGTCCGCGCCCAACGGCTCGGCCAACTCCCGGCGAAAGAACAGCCCGAGGCTCAAGCCCGTCACCCGGCGCACCACTTCGCCGATGAGATGGCCTTGGGTCAGGGCGTGGTAGCCGCTGGCCGTGCCCGGCTCCCACCACGGGGCTTGCCGGGCCAAGGCGGCCACCACTTTCTCCCAGTCATAGACGTCTTCTCCGGACATCGGCTCGTCCATCCCGGAAAGGCCCGCTGAGTGGCTCAGAAAGTGCCGAACCTCCACCTTGTCCTTGCCGTTCTGCGCGAACTCCGGCCAGTAGCGCTTCACTGGCGCGTAGAGGTCAATTTCGCCCCGGTCGGCCAGCAGCAGGGCCGTCAGCGCGGCCATGGTCTTGGTGGTGGAATAGACGTTGACGATGGTGTCCTGCTCCCAGGCCAACGTGCCCGCCCGGTCCCGGTGGCCGGCCCAGAGATCGACCACCGGCTCGCCCTCCAAGCTGACCGCCACGCAGGCCCCCACGTCGCCGCGCTGTTCGAAGTTCTCCTCAAAAGCGGCCTTGACCCCCTCAAACTGCGGTTTGCAGGTTCCGTGAATATCCAATGCAGCCTTCCTCAGTTGCGCAATGGACGGGGAACTTACCCTACAATCGCCCGCCAGTCAGGCATTTTTCCATTCCCACATTTTTTTCCGTTGCCACATTTTCCAGTGCCATGTTTTCCATTCCCACAAAAGGAGGAGCCCCCATGCCCAAGGCGGCATTGATTCTGGTTGGCTTGTTGTTCCACAGCCTGGCGGCAAGCGCCGAGGCCCGCTTCGATTGGCTGATTCGCTCCGGCCTCATCTACGACGGCAACGGCTCGGCACCGTATCACGCGGATTTGGCCATCGAGGGCGACCGCATCGCCCTGATTGGGCGCATTGACCCCGCCCGCGCCAAGCGCGTCATCGACGCCAGCGGCCTCGCCGTGGCCCCAGGCTTCATCAACATGCTCAGTTGGGGCACGGAGTCCCTCATCATCGATGGCCGCAGCCAAAGTGACATCCGCCAAGGCGTCACCTTGGAGGTGTTTGGTGAAGGCCGCTCCATGGGCCCGCTCAACCCGTCAATGAAGGAAGAGCTGCGCACCCGGCAGGGCGAAGCGAAGTATGACATCCCTTGGACCACGTTGGGCGAGTACCTTGAGCATCTGCAGCGCCAGGGCGTCGCCCCCAACGTCGCCTCGTTCGTCGGCGCAACCACCGTGCGCGTGCACGAGCTTGGCTACGCCGACCGGGCGCCCAGCGCGGATGAACTGGCCCGCATGCAGGAATTGGTCCGTGCCGCGATGGCGGAGGGCGCCCTCGGCCTCGGTTCTTCGCTGATCTACGCCCCGGCCTTCTACGCCCAGACCAGCGAACTGAGCGCCCTGATGCAGGCCGCTGCCGAATATGGCGGCATGTACGTTTCCCACCTGCGCAGCGAAGGCAACCGGCTGCTGGAGTCGATCGATGAACTGGTGGCGATTGCCGAGGCCAGCGGGGCGCCTGCCGAGATCTACCACCTGAAGGCCAGCGGAGCGCCCAACTGGCCGAAGTTCGACGCGGCGGTGGCGCGCATCGAGGCTGCCCGCGCCCGCGGGCTGCGCATCACCGCCAACATGTACGCCTACCCGGCGGGATCCACCGGCCTTGATGCCGCCATGCCGCCGTGGGTGCAGGAGGGCGGTTTCGAGGCGTGGGCGGCACGCCTTAAGGAGCCGCAGATCCGCGCCCAGGTGGCCCGGGAAATGGCCACCCCCACGGACGATTGGGAGAACCTGTTGCTGGCAGCGGGCGCCGAAGGCGTGCTGTTGGTGGGGTTTCGCAACCCGGACCTACGCATTCACACCGGCCGCAGCCTTGCGGAGGTCGCCAAGGAGCGCGGCAAGAACCCCTTCGAGACGGCCATGGACCTGGTGGTTGAGGACGGCAGCCGCGTGCAGGCCATCTACTTCCTGATGTCCGAGGAGAACGTGGCCAAGGGCATCGCCCTGCCGTGGGTGAGCTTCGGCTCCGATGCCCGGTCCATGGCCGCCGAAGGCGTGTTCCTCAACACCAGCACCCATCCCCGCGCCTACGGCAACTTCGCCCGCGTGCTGGGCAAGTACGTGCGCGACGAGGCGGTGCTCTCCCTGCCGGAGGCGATTCACAAGCTCACCAAGCTGCCCGCCACCAACCTGCGGCTGCGCGACCGCGGCGAACTCAAGCCTGGCCACTACGCCGACGTGGTGGTGTTCGACCCGCACCGCATCCAGGACCACGCCACCTTCGCGGAGCCCCACCAGTACGCCACCGGCATGGTCCACGTCTTCGTGAACGGTGAGCCGGTGCTGGCCGACGGCGAGCACACCGGCGCCCTGCCAGGCCGCGTGGTGCGCGGCCCAGGCTGGACCGGCTGGTGAGCTAGCGAAGCGCTCGCTGCGCATTGATACTCAGAGTGTTCCCCAATGCGCAGGATCAACCCAATAGTCGCCACTGCAGCAGCGTGAAGGGCGCATCCGCAACCTCATGGTGCTCAAAAACGCCCTCCACGGGCGCGCCGAAGGGCACCGCTTGGTGGGGGTCGCCCAGCAGGTTGCCCACCAGCCGCACGCCGCCTGCTGCGGGGATTTCAACCAGCGCCACAAGGTAGGGGCCTTGGTCCTTCAGCGCCGGGTGCACGGGATGCCAGACGCGCTCGTAGCTGTAGATGAGGCCCTCGGGCGCCACCGCTTCAAAGCCCAAATCGAAGCTCAGGCAGTGGTGGCAAATCCACTCTGGCCCCCACTGCCACTTGCCGCACGCCCGGCAGCGCTGCAGGCGCAGTTCATTCTGGGCCAGCCCCTCCCAGTAGGGCGCGTCCAAGCCGTCCGGCGCGGGCGCCGGCTGCGGCAAGCCGGGGGCTAGGTAGGGGGCGCTCACAAGGTCGCCTCGCTGCCGAAGATGCAGCAGCTGACCGGCGTGACCATCGGGCCGGAGATCACCATGGAGACCTCGGCATCCGGCACCGGATTGCTGGACTGGCCGCGGATTTGCCGAACTGCCTCCACGTTGAGGCCCAAGCCGTGCATGTAGCACTCGGCCAGGTTGCCGCCGCTGGTGTTCAGGGGCAGGCTGCCGTCCGGGGCCAGGAAGCGCTCTTTGACGAAGTATTCATTGCAGGCCTCCGGCGGGCAGAAGCCGTGCTCCACAAGGCTCATCAGCACCCCGCCGGTGAAGTTCTCGTAGCTTTGCAGCACATCGACGTCGCTTGGCCCCACCTCCGCCATCTCATAAAGGCGCGGGGCCAGGGTCTTGAAGGTTGAGGTGGCGTAGTCCGGCGTGTTGTGCGCCGGTGCGCCGGCGCGGAAGTGGGAGCCGATGGCCGCGCCCAGCAGGTAGGCGGGCGCATGGGGGAAGTCTCCCGCCCGCTCGGCGGGCACCAGCACCATGGCGGCGGCGCCGTCGTTTTCCAGGCAGCAGTCGTAGAGATGGAAGGGCTCAACGATCCAGCGGGAGCTGTCGTAAGTGGCCTCGTCGAGGGGCCGCCCGTGCATCACCGCCCGCGGGTTGCTCTGCGCGTGGTGGTAGGCGGCCAGGGAGATGGCCCGCAGCGCCTCCTGGCGCACCCCATGCTCATGCATGAAGCGCTGCACCTTCATGGCGAACATCTGCGCCGGCGACATTAGGCCATAGGGCGCCGTATAGGCCCCTTCGCCGAACACGGCCTTGCGCCGTGGGCCTTGGCCGAAGCGGCCAAACTGGCCTTGGGCCAGCGCCCGGAACACCACCACGCACTCAGCCAGCCCGCCGGCGATGGCTGCTGCGGCATTGCCGATGGCGCCGGAACCGCCGCCGCCACCACCGCCCCACTGCATGTTGGCGAACCGCAGCTCCCTGCAGCCCAAGGCGGCGGCCAGGCGCGACGGGTCGCTGCGGTCGTTGCTGAAGGAGGCGAAGCCATCCACCTGCCGTGGGGAGATGCCCGCGTCTTCGCAGGCCGTGATGATGGCCTTGAGGGCCAGCTTGAATTCAGGGTCCGGTGACTGGCCGCGCTTGAAGTAGCCCGTCTCGCCCACCCCGGCCACGGCCACGGAACCGCGCAGGGTTCTGTTCACCGTTCGCTTCCAGGCCCGGTCGGCTTAAGCGCTGCAATGCCAGCTGGGGCTGCCGGCGCTCAGCCCTCGAAGTTCTCCTCCCGGCCGAAGGCGGCTTCGATTTCGGCGTCTTCCCGCGCGGCTTGCTGGGCATCGATCACTTCGTGGGAGATCAGCCCTTCGGCGATTTCGCGCAGCGCCAGCACGGTGGGCTTGTCGTTCTCAACCTCCACCAGCGGCTCCGCCGCGAACTGGCGCATCTGCCGTGCCCGCCGAGCGGCCAGCATCACCAACTCAAAGCGGTTGTCCACGTTATCCAAGCAATCCTCAACCGTTACGCGCGCCATCGCCAACTCCAACCTTGTGCGTTCATGCAGGGCGCGGCAGTTTAGTCTTGGCGGCTGCCGCTAGCAAGCGCGTGCGCCTTTGGCGCACGTTGGAGTTTCGCTGCGCGAAACTCTGCGTGCTTGAACCGCGTAGGGGTGTTGCTGGTGTGAGGCTCTGCTTGCTTGAACGCGCGCCACGCACGGCGATGCTGCGATTGGGTAGAATTCCGGGAGCCCACGGATTGTTGGTGGGGTGCAACTTAAACCCAGACGGAGAGCGACATGGCCCATGAGCAGCTTGGCTTGACCAACGATGAACTGTTGAGCACCACTAGGGCGGTTCGCAAGCGGTTGGACTTTGACCGCCCGGTGGGGATGGACGTCATTCGCGAGTGCTTGGAGCTGGCGGTGCAGGCGCCCACCGGCTCCAATGCCCAGGGTTGGCAGTTTGTGTTCGTCACCGACGCGGACAAGCGCCGCCAGATTGGCGAGTACTACCGCCAAGCCTTCGCCATCTACCGGGACATGCCCTTTGCCATCCACAAGCTGCACCAAGGCAGCGGGGATGAGCAGCTGACCGCCAGCCAAGCCCGGTCCGCGGCCTCGGCTGATTACTTGGCGGAAAACATGGGCCAAGCGCCGGTGCTGATGATCCCCTGCATTGCCGGCCGAACCGACAACGCCGAGGGCGCAATGGCCTTTGCCCAGACCGCCGTGCTCGGCTCCGTCATACCGGCGGCTTGGAACTTCATGCTGGCCGCCCGGGCCCGAGGCCTAGGCACGGCTTGGACCACGCTGCACCTCATGCACGAAAAGGAGATCGCCGAGCTGCTCGGCATTCCCTACGCCGACTTCATGCAGGTGGCCCTGATCCCCGTCGCCTACACCAAGGGCACCAACTTCAAGCCCGCCTACCGCCCGCCCATCGACAGCGTGATGCATGTCAATGAATGGTGAGCATGGCGCGGTGAGCGCATAGGCTCGGTGATGTACGACGCGAACGCCCTGACTTGCGGGGCGCAAGGGCTTCGCCCTCGGTAAGGCGATCGCGTGAGTAACTGGCTGAAGCAGCGGAGTTGGGCTGGAGGTTGCGCAATCGAGGAGGCAGGACTCTGACTCGTTCTGAAGAACCCGCACAGCCGCCCAGCCGCGCCTATGCCCATTATGTGCTGGCGGTGCTGGTGGTGGTGTACATCTTCAATTTCATAGACCGCAACATCCTCGCCATTCTGGCGGAAGACATCAAAGCCGATCTCGGCGTCACCGACGCTCAGATGGGCTTCCTCTACGGCACGGTGTTCGCCGTGTTCTATGCGGTGTTCGGCATTCCGCTGGCCCGCTTTGCCGACGTCTGGTCCCGCCGCAGCCTCATCGCCGTTGGCTTGGCGTTCTGGAGCGCCATGACCGCGGCGTCTGGCTTGGCCCGGTCCTTCGGGGCTTTGGCGGCCTGCCGCATCGGCGTCGGCATCGGTGAGGCCAGCGCGTCGCCGGCGGCCTACTCGATGCTGTCGGACTACTACCCGCCGCATCGGCGCGCCACGGTGATCGCCATCTACGCCTCAGGCGTGTACATCGGCGCCGGCATTGGCATCTTCCTGGGCGGCGCCATTCTCGATGCCTGGGCTGCCGCCTACCCGGACGGCGGTGCGCCCTTCGGCCTGAAAGGTTGGCAAGTGGCCTTCATGGCCGTGGGGCTGCCCGGCGTGGCGATGGCCCTCTGGGTGCGAACCCTGCGCGAGCCCACCCGGGGCATTAGCGAGGGGTTGGTCGCCGGCCGGCATCCGGCGCCCTTCAAGCTGCTGGGACGGGAGCTGATGGCCGTGCTGCCGCCCCTCAATCTGCTCGGCTTGGCGGGCCACCGCCCGGCGCTGATCCGCAACGCCATCGCCGCAGCGGGCTTCGCCTTGGGCGCGGCGCTGCTGATCCTGCTCACGGGCAGCATCGCCCAATGGGTGGCCAGCGGCTTGGGTGCCTACGTCACCTTCTCGTGGGCGCAGTCCCTGAAGATCCGGGACCCGGCCACTTACGCCATGATGTTTCGCTCCCGGGCCTTCATCTGCACGACGCTGGCCTTCCCGATGACGGCCTTTGTAGGCTACGGGGCCGGGTTTTGGATTCCGCCGCTGCTGCTGCGCCTGCACGATGCCAGCGTTACCCAGGTTGGCCTGTTCCTCGGCTTGGGTGCAGCCACCGGCGGGTTCATTGGCATCACCATCGGCGGCTGGCTAGCGGACAACTTGAAGCAGCGCTTTCCCGGCGGCCGCATCATCGTCGGCTACATCGGCGTGGTCGGCAGCGCCCCGATGCTGTTGCTGCTGTTGTACAGCGAGTCTCTGGCCGCTGCCTTCTGGCTCAACTTTGGGCTCACCGCCTTTGCCGCCTGCAACGGCGGTGTGCCGCCCAGCACGGCCGCTGATCTGGTGATGCCACGTATGCGGGCGGTGGCCGGCGCTTACTTCATCCTGCTCAACACCTTCATCGGCCTGGCGCTTGGCCCCTACTTCATGGGCCTGCTGTCTGACCTGTTCTTCGCCTCCGGCATGACCGAGGCAGAGGCGCTGCGCACCGCCATCGCGGTTTCACTGCTGACCTTCATCCCCGCCTTGGCGATCATGGCCCTAGGGCATCGTCATCTGCCCGGCGACGAAGCCACCCGCCTGAACCGCGCCCGAGCGCTGGGCGAACCCGTTGACGCCTGACCAAAGTCGGGCAACCATCACTTCCATTCATCCCCAATGGCCAAGGGTGCGTGCCCCTTAGGCGTTAACTCGCTCAGATCGCTAAGACCACACCGCCCAAGGCGTTCGCCGGATCGCCCAGAAGCGGCGAATTCGACGGGTCAGGCGAGCCAATGTCGGCGCCCCGCGCGCGCCAATGCCCCAGGTCACGGCGCGGCAATCTCGCACGGCAAAACGGGCGGATCTCGCTTTCGCACCCGCCCACCGATCCTCTACCGTTTCCCCAACGCCAGCCACAGGATACCGAACGGTGACCATTCCCGAAGGCCACGACAGAGCCGCCAAGCGCCTGCTCGGCAACCTGCGCACCATGCGCGACCTGCTGCGCGCCTTCGTGCCCGGCGATTGGGTCGCGGACCTCGACCTCGACACCCTGCGCCCCGTGCCCGCCGAGCACGTGGGCGCCGAGCTTCGGCGGCGGCGCGGCGACCTGCTCTGGACGGTCGAGCTCAAGGGCGGCGGCGCCGTCGTCATCGCCGTGGAGGCCCAGTCCACACCGGACCTGCACATGGCCGCTCGCATGATGACCCTCACGGGGCTGATCTGCGAGAGCCATGCCGAGGCCCTAGGCCCGGTGGGCGGGCTGCCCGAGGTGCTGCCCATCGTTGTGTATACTGGCCGACGCCGCTGGTCGCCGGTTCGGGATTTGGCCGAACAAGTGGGGCCGCCGCCGGAACTGACGCGATACGTCGCGGGGCCGCGCTACCTTCTTCTTGAAGTGGGGGTGCTTGCGGAGCAGGTTTTGCCGCAGCGCAATCTAATGTCGGCCTTGGTGCGGTTGGAGGCTGCGACTTCGGCGGAGGCCCTATTGCAGGCCTTGGGCGAGACTTTGGCGTGGCTTGGCGACGATGAGTTGGCGCCTGTGTTCTTGGACTGGGTGAGCGAAGTATTGATGCCGTTGCGCTTTCCCAACGCGGGCCAACGTGCAATTGATCAACTTAAGGAGGGCAAGACGATGCTGGCGGAACGAGCGAAGGAGTGGACCGAGCAATGGTTCGCGGACGGCCAGCGGGACATGGCGGTGCGGATAGCCGGGCTCAAGTTTGGAAACGCCGCCGCCGAGCGGCTGTCGCCAATAATCGAGCGCATCTCGGACCATGATGTGCTGGGTGAGGTGGGTGACTGGGTGATCCAATGCAGCGACGCTGCGGAACTGCTGGCCCGAGCGGAGACCGCCGCAGGTTCTGGCAACGCCCAGACGAGCGCATAAAGCCCGCTAAGGCCTCAACTCCGCGTTGAATCGGGCTCTAAAACAAGTTTACGCTTTTGGGCGCCCGTCCTTAGGGCCTAGTCCGCCACCGGCTGCTTACTCGCCAGCTGGGCTTGGATCAATGCCAGCCGGCTTCGATTCAGCCGGTAGCCGCGCAGGCAGGCGAGGCCGGGGAGCGCCAGCAGCGCCGTGACCGGGCCGGAGAGGATGGCCAGCATCACCAAGTTGTCGGCCGGGATGTCGGCAGCGGTGCGCACGGCGTCGCCGGTGGGCCAGCCGATCCAGACCAGCCCCAAGCCCGCCAAGTAGGAGCCCAGCGCCGCCGAGCACTTGTTGGCGAAGGCCGATGCGCCAAAGAACACGCCTTCCTGCCGACGGCCGCTGGCCAGCTCGTTCTCATCGGCGATGTCCGCCATGGCGGTGCCGATGCCGACAATCAGTTGGGCGATGGCGGTGCCGGAGACCACCACGATCGCGGTCAGCAGCAGGGTGACGCCCCAAGAGCCTGGCGGCGGCGTCCAGCCCGCGAAGTACAGCAGCACGGGCAAGGCGTGCAGCAACATCCAGAACACGCCGCCGATGATCATCGCGTTGCGCTTGTCCAGCCAGACGAAGAAGCGCCGCGCCACGCCGTAGCCGAGCATGCTGCCCAAGGGGCCGGCCAGCAGCACGCTCAAGATCTGGAACTGGTCCAGTTGCCAGAAGAAGGTGAACATGTACAGGCCCGTGGCCCCGGCCACGCCAAAGGCGATGATGATGAGGATGAAGCCGAACATCATCCATCGGAACGAGGCATTTTGCATGGCCGTCCAGGCTTCCAGCACCACGTCGATGGCGCGCACGCGCGCTTCGGTTGCGCGGGCCTTGGGCAGGTGCGGGATGCGGCTGCGGGTTCCCCAGGCGGTGGCCACAACGCTTAGGGTCATCAATACGCTCAAGACCAGCGCGAAGGGCGGATAGGCCGCGGGGTTGGTCTGGCCGTTGGGAAACTCCGCCGATGGGGAGAAGTAGTAGCCGAACCCCAAGGCGTACACGCCGAGGAAGGCGAGGGCGCCAAAGAAGTGGCGGATGGCCACCAGCACGGTGCGCTCGTCGTAGTCTTCGGACAGCTCGGCGCCCAAGGCCATGTGCGGGACGTGGTAGAGGGTCATGGTGCCGCGGGTGAGGATGGTGGTGGTCAGCATCCAGGCGAACAGGCCCGCTTGGCCCACGCCATCGAGGGACACCCAAGGGTCGAACAGCAGCCAAAAGCTCACCCCCAAGGGTAGGGCGGAGGCGTAGAGGAAAGGGTGGCGCCGCCCTCGCGGCCCCTGCCAGCGGTCTGACACGCTGCCGGCCACCGGGTCCGTCACCGCGTCGAACAGCAGCGACAGGGCGATGGCCAAGCCAGCCAGGCCCGCCGACAGGCCCAGCACTTGGTTGTAGTAGAAGAGCAGGAAGGTGCCGAAGCAGCAGGTCTTGATGCCTTCGGCGGTTTGCCCCACCCCGAAAAAGAACTTGACGCTGAAACCCAAGCGTGTTGATTTTACGTCCATTGCGCAAAGCTAACTGATTGCGTGGGCAATTGCTAAGGCGCGCTGGTTTGATGGCGAAGAAGTCGAGTTGATTCTGACTCTGGACTAAGGAGATGTTCGCATGAGTGGAAGGTTGGACGGCAAGGTGGCCGTCATTACGGGCGGGGCTAGCGGCATGGGCGCGGCCACGGTGCGCAAGTTCGTGGCGGAGGGTGCCCGGGTGGTCATCGCGGACGTGCAGGAGGAAAAGGGCCGCGAACTGGCGCAGGACATTGGCCCGGAGGCGGTCTTCGCGTTCGCCGATGTCTGCCGGGAAGCGGACGTGCAAGGCATGATGCAGGCGGCGGATGCCCGCTTCGGCGGCTTGGACTGCCTGTTCAACAACGCCGGCTTCGGCGGCGTGACGGGCGACATCGAGGCCACCGACATGGGTGAACCCTATGAGCGCACCGTGGGCGCCATGCTCACCGGCGTTGTGCTTGGCATGAAGCATGCCGTCCCCCGCCTCAAGGCGCGCGGGGGTGGCGCCATCATCTCCACCGCCAGCGTGGCTGGCATCATGGGCGGGCTGGGCCCGCATGTGTACTCGGGGGTGAAGGCGGCAGTGGTCAACCTCAGCCGCTCGGTGGCCATGGAAGTGGGGCCGTTCAGCATCCGCGTCAACGCCATTTGCCCGGGCGGCATCGCCACGCCCATCTTCGCCGGCCAGCTGGCCCAGTCCGGCGGCAATCAAGACTACGCCGCCACGGTGCGCCCGCTGCTGCAGGTCATGCAGCCTCTGCCCCGAGCCGGGGAACCCGAAGACATCGCCAACGCGGCCTGCTTTCTGGCCAGTGACGAAGGTTCCTTCATCAGCGGCCACGCCTTGGTGGTGGACGGCGGCTTGACGGCCGGCAATTGGGTGCCGCCCGGTCAACCCTCAGCCTTGGATGCCATGGTTGAGGTCTTCGGCTTCGAAAGCACCAGCGACATGGACATGGTGGTCCATGACCCAAGGCGAGGCCAATAGCTAGGCCCGCCATCCGCAGGTCGAACTTGGGCCGAGCAATGGACAAATTCGGTAAAAGTGAAAGAAGTATGGATTCGGATTCGCTAACTGCTTGATGGGCTTAGTGATTTCTGCTTCACCCTTGCCCCGGGGCCGGGAAACCCCTTTATTTGTCGGCCTTTTTGGGTAACCTAGGAGGCCTCACTAGTCGGCGCTGTATGTAAGCGCTGTACTAACAAAGCAGCATCATTCTCCTCGGCAGGGCGAACGATCGCATGTAGCGTCGACTAGTTGAGGCCAACCCCTTCCAACCCGCTTTCCACCTTGTTTTTTGGCTTAGGCCACGCTCGGCAGGCTCTGCTGCCAAGGAAAGCCGGCATCCGCCACCGCGATGAAATCCGGGTTCAGCACATCGGCCTTGTTGTAGGCCAGCGGCTGGCCGTCCAATTGCCGCACGGCGCCGCCCGCGGCGCTGAGCACCGCATCGGCGGCGGCGATGTCCCATTCGGACGTCGGGCCAAGCCGCGGGTAGAGGTCCGCCAGCCCTTCCGCCAGCAGGCAGAGTTTGAGCGAGCTGCCCATCGGCCGCCGCTCTATCTGAGGGAAGGTCTGGGCCAGTGCGTCCAGGTAGCGCTCCAGCCGTTCATTCCCGTGGCTGCGGCTGGCCACCACGGTCAGGCTGCGCTGTTGGGTCATCGGCCGTCCCGCCAGCGGCGTGGATTGGCCGCCGGCGCGCTTCTCTGCCCAACCGTTGGCCACGTCCCCCATGAACAGCTGGTCCAAGCAGGGCGCGCCCACTAAGCCGAGCCGCGGGCGTCCGTCTTCAATCAGGGCGATGTTGACGGTGAACTCGCCGTTGCGGTTGACGAACTCGCGGGTGCCGTCCAACGGGTCCACCAGCCAGTAGCGCCGCCAATTGCGCCGCTCGGCGTAGGGCGGTGGCTCGGACTCCTCGGAAAAAACCGGCAGCCGGGGTTTCAGCGCCGCAAGGCCCGCATCAATCACGCGATGGGCAGCGAGGTCCGCTTGGGTGACGGGCGATTGATCGGACTTGTGCTGCACCTCAAAGTCGGAGCCATAGACCTCAAGAATCGCCTGGCCCGCCGCGTCGACAATCTCCGCCAGCGCCGAAAAGGAGAAGTTCATGACGAGCATTATAGGGGAACCCCCAAGTTGTCCGTCCCGCAAACCAGAGCGACTGTTCGTGGCCCTTTCCGGCATCGGAAAGGCCTTTCCGGCACCGGAAAGGCCTTTCCCGCAGCGGAACTGCCCTGCACGGGGGCCAAAATGGCCTAGCGACTCAAGCCCACTTGTTGGCGGGACACGACATCAGGGGCGACGATTCCATGAAAGGCCTCCCGATCGGTGGTATATGTGTGTCCATGATTGACTGGACGCGCATTGACACCGTCATGCTGGACATGGACGGCTGTCTGCTTGACCTCCACTATGACAATTGCCTGTGGAACGACTTGGTGCCGGCCCGCTACGGCGAAGCCCAGGGCATCAGCGCCGACGAAGCGCGGCAGCGGCTGTACGGCCACCTGCAGGGGGAGCACCGGGACCTTGAGTTCTACTGCATCGATTTCTGGAGCCGCCGCACGGGGCTCGACATCAAGGCCCTGCACCATGAGTTGGCCCATCTGGTGGGGTACCGGCCCGGGGCTCAGGATTTTCTGGACTGGCTGCAGGGCCGCGCCCGTGCCCTGTTGGTCACCAACGCCCACCGGGCCAGCCTGGCCGTCAAGGACCGCTACTCGGGCCTAAGCCAACGCTTGGACGGCATGCTCTCGAGCCACGACTTTGGCGCCCCCAAGGAGTCCGAGGCGTTTTGGAACCGGTTGTCCGATGCGGAGCGCTTCGACCCGGCCCGCACCCTGTTCATCGACGACACCCGAACCGTGCTGGACGCCGCCAGCCAGCACGGCATCGGCCACTTGCTCACCATCACCCAGCCGGACTCCGGGCGTCCGCCGCGCGCCAACCTGGCGTATCCGGCGTTCAACGACTTCAATGAACTGATCGGCCCGGCCAGCGAGGGGCGAACCCCTAGCGCTTGCCAAGCTGAACGCTCATGACTGAACCGGTCGACGGCGTTCGCCTGGACCGCTGGCTTTGGGCGGCCCGCTTCTTCAAGTCCCGCGCCCAAGCGAAGAAGGCCGTGGAGGCGGGCCATGTGGAACTCAACGGCCGGCGGGCCAAGCCAGCCAAGGAAGTCATGCCGGGCGATGCCTTGAGCATTCGCCGCGGCTTCGCCAAGAGCCAAGTCCTGGTCCAGGCGGTCGCCGAGCAGCGCCGCAACGCCACTTTCGCCCAAACCCTCTACGCGGAAACCGAGGAGAGCATCCGCGCCCGCGAGGCCCAGGCCAACACCCGCCGCTTGCAGCAGGCCGGCCTCGCCCTGCCGGACCGCAAGCCCGACCGCCGCGCCCGGCAAGCCATCAAGAAGCTCAAGCAGTTCAAGAACGGTTGATGCTGGGGGCGCGGTGCCTTACTGTTCGCGTTCAGGAATTGCGCGGGGCTGCCATGGCCGTCGATATCGACATCACCACCAGAAACAACACCTATTTTGACCTGTCCGCCGCGGCGCTGGCGGAACTGGCCGTGTTGCGCGGCGAGGGGTGCTTCGCCAGCAACGGGGCCTTGGTCGTGGAAACGGGCAGCCGCACCGGGCGCTCGCCCAAGGACCGCTTCATCGTCGAGGAGGCCTCCACCAAGCACGCCATCGATTGGGGCGACGTCAACCAGCCCATCGATGCCGCGGCCTTTGACGCACTCTGGGAACGCGTGCAGGTGCATCTGGAGGATCGGGAGCGCTTCGTCTCCAACCTCCACGTCGGCGCCGACCCGGAGCACTACGTCGCCATCGAGGTCACCACCCAGACCGCTTGGCACGCCCTGTTCGGCAAGGCCTTGTTCATTTCCCCGGAGCACTTCAATCCGCACAACAAGAAGATCTGGCAGGTGGTCAACGCGCCAGGCTTCGTCTGCGACCCGGAACGAGACCGCACCAACAGCGACGCCGCGGTGATCATCAACTTCGCGGCCCGCAAGGTGCTGCTGGCGGGCTTGCGCTATGCGGGCGAAATGAAGAAGTCCATGTTCAGCGTGCTCAACTTCCTGCTGCCGGAAAAGGACGTGCTGCCCATGCACTGCTCCGCCAACATGGGCGCGGATGGGGACGTTTCACTGTTTTTCGGCTTGTCCGGCACCGGCAAGACCACCCTGTCGGCGGACCCGGGCCGCTTTTTGATCGGCGACGACGAGCATGGCTGGGGCAAGGGCACGGTGTTCAACTTTGAAGGCGGCTGCTACGCCAAGTGCATCGACCTAAGCCGCGAAAACGAGCCGGTCATCTACAACGCCATCAGTTTCGGGGCCATTGTCGAGAACGTGGTCATTGACGCCGACAGCCGTGAGATCGACTACGCGGACTCCACCCTCACCGAGAACACGCGGGCCTGCTACCCGCGCGCCAACATCGAGCTCAAGGTGCCGGAGAACCGGGCGGGCGAGCCGGCCAACATCATCTTTCTGACTTGCGACGTGAGCGGCGTGCTGCCGCCGGTGTCGATCCTTTCGAAGGAGGCGGCCGCCTACCACTTCCTGTCGGGTTACACCGCCGCCGTCGGCTCCACCGTGGTGGGCTCCTCGGAAGCGTTCAAGGCCACCTTCTCCACCTGCTTCGGCGCCGCCTTCTTCCCGCGCCCCGCAGGCGTTTACGCAGACTTGCTGATTCGCCGGGTGGAGGAGTTTGGCTCCCAGGTCTATCTGGTCAACACCGGCTGGACGGGGGGCGGCTACGGGGTGGGCCACCGCTTCCCCATACCGGCCACCCGCGCCATTATCGCCGCCGTGCAGAACGGCAGCCTTGCGGACGCCGAAACCGAGCATCTCCCGAACCTCAACCTGACCATTCCCAAAGCCCTTGAAGGCGTTGACAGCGCCCTTTTGAACCCGCGCAACGCCTGGGGCGACAAGGCCGCCTACGATGCGGCGGCGGCGAAGCTGATTGCCCTGTTCGCGGAGAACTTCAAGAAGTTCGAAGTGGATCAAGCCATCGTTGATGCCGGGCCGTCGATGGGTCGCCAAGACGCTTGAGCGGGATGGCCCCATGGCCGCGAAAACCCATGCAGCTCTGGCTGGGGACGACCGCCTAGCCATTCCCGGCCCGGTGCTGGCCGGGCTTCAAGCCCGTGCCGAGGCGCTGGGCGGCTTGCGGCGCGGGGTGGAGAAGGAGAGCCTGCGCGTGCGCCCGGACGGGCGGCTGTCCATGCGGCCGCATCCGCCGAGCTTGGGCTCCCCGCTGACCCATCCGCAGATCACCACGGACTTCTGCGAAGCCCAGTTGGAGCTGATCACCGGGGTTCACGAATCTCCGGAAAGCTGCATTGCGGAGTTGGAAGCCATTCACCGCTTCGTCTACCACGGTTTGGATGACGAGTTGCTCTGGGCCGCTTCAATGCCGTGCCTGGTCATGGAAGACGACGAGATTCCGGTGGGGCGCTACGGCACCTCGAACATCGGCCGGGCCAAAACCGTTTACCGCCTCGGCCTCGGCAACCGTTACGGGCGCCTGATGCAGACCATATCCGGCATCCACTACAATTTCTCCCTGCCCGAGGGCTTTTGGCCGCTGTACGCCGAACTCAAGGGCCGCGAGGCCGGCCAAGACTTTGTCACCGAGTGCTACTTCGCCCTGATTCGCAACTTCCGCCGCTACAGCTGGCTGCTGATCCAGCTATTCGGCGCCGCGCCCGCCATCTGCCGTTCATTCGTTCAGGGCGGCGGCCACGGCTTGCTGGGCTTCGATGAAGGCTCCCTCTACCTGCCAAGCGCCACCTCCCTGCGCATGGGCCGCTTGGGCTACCAGAGCGATGCCCAGAGCAGCCTGCACATTTCCTACAACGGCCTGGATTCCTATGCCGCCACCATGCGCGACGCCCTGACTCGACCCTATCCGCCCTACGAAGCCATGGGCGTGCGCCAGGGCGACGAGTACCGCCAGCTCAACACCGCCTTGCTGCAAATCGAAAACGAGTTCTACGGCGCCGTCCGCCCCAAGCGGCGCATCGAACCCGGCGAACGTCCCCTGACGGCCCTAAAGCGGCGCGGCGTGGAGTACGTGGAGGTGCGCTGCCTGGACATCAATCCCTTCCTGCCTGTGGGCATCGATGCCGAACAGATGCGCTTTTTGGATGCCTTTCTGCTGTGGTGCCTGCTGGCGCCGAGCGCCGCGGACAGCCCGGAAGAGTCCAAGGCCATGCAGGCCGACCAAGCCGCCATTGTGGAACGGGGCCGCGAACCGGGCCTGAGGCTCAGCGGCGGCGACCGGGACCAATGGGCCGCAGCCATTCTCGAGCAATGTGCCCTGGCGGCGGAACTGCTCGATCAAGCCCAGGGCGGGCGCCGGTCAAGCGACGCGGTGCGCGAACGCCGCACCCGCCTGCAGGACCACGCCGCAACCCCCTCCGCCCAAGTGCTGGAGGCCATGCGCAGCCGACGGCAGCCGTTCTTCCGCTTCTCGCTCAACCAATCGGAAAGCCACCGGCGCTGGTTCAGCGAGCGGCCCCTGCCGGCTGCCGAGCTGGCCCGCCACGAACGACGCGCCGCCCGCTCATTCGACGAGCAGCGGCGCATCGAAGCCAGCAGCGAAGAGAGCTTCGATGAGTTCCTGTCCGCCTACCTAGCGCCGCCGGAGTGAATGCCCCATGCCCAAGGCTGCTAGAATCCTGTCCTTACCGTTGCCGCGCCGCATGGCGGCAGTGACCCAGACCAAGGAGAAACGACAGTGAAGGCCGTTTTGTGCAAAGCCTATGGAGCGCCGGAGGATCTGGTGCTGGAGGAGGTCGCCGAGCCCGTGCCGGGGGAGAGCGAGGTGTTGGTGGAGGTGCAGGCCACGGCCCTCAACTTCCCGGATGTGCTGATGATCGCCGGCAAGTACCAGAGCCAGCCGCCGTTCCCGTTCTCGCCGGGGGGCGAAATTGCGGGCACGGTGCTGGAGGCGGGGGCAGGCGTGACGGAGTTCGCCGCCGGGGACCGCGTGTTCGGCGGCGTCGGCTACGGTGGCTTTGCGGAGCGCATGGCGGTGGCTTCCAGCAACCTGCAGCCCATCCCGGAGACCATGAGCTTTGCGGAGGCGTCCGGCATCAGCACCACCTACGGCACGTCCTACTACGCGTTGAAGCAGCGGGCCGCCCTTCAGCCCGGCGAAACCCTGCTGGTGCTCGGCGCCGCCGGGGGCGTGGGCATCGCTGCCGTGCAGCTCGGCAAGGCCATGGGCGCCCGCGTCATCGCCGCTGCCAGCAGCGAGGAGAAGCTCGCCGTGGCGGAGGACAGCGGCGCCGATGAGCTGATTGACTACAGCGACGGCCAGTTGAAGGACCAGGTGAAGGCGCTGACCGCCGGCAAGGGCGCGGATGTCATCTACGACCCCGTGGGCGGTGCCCTGTTCGACCAATGCCTGCGCGCCATCAACTGGTATGGCCGCATCCTGGTGATCGGCTTTGCCGCCGGCGACATTCCCAAGGCCCCCATCAACCTGATTCTGCTCAAGAGCTGCCAATTGGTGGGCGTGTTCTACGGCGCGTGGTCAGCCCGCGCCCGGGATGAGAACCGGGCCAATTTCCGCGACATCCTGGCATTCCATGCGGCGGGCCGGATCAAGCCGGTGGTGGGCCGCGTGCACGCCTTGGAAGACTACGCGGAAGCCCTTAATGACTTGGCTCAACGGCGCGCCATCGGCAAGATCGTGGTCACCCCCAACGCTGCTGACGCCGCCCAATGACGCTGCGCTTCAGCAGCGCGGACTATGCCTTGGCCGCCGTCGCTCTGTGCGGCGTGCTGCTGTTTGGGGCCGTGATCATGGAGCATCGCTTTGCCATGGCACCCTGCCCGATGTGCTTGATGCAGCGCCTGTGGATCTTCGCCGTAGCCTTCGTGGCCTATGCGGGGTTGGCGCATAACCCCCGCTGGGGCATCTACCCGCTGTTGACCATCGTCGCCGCGCTGGTCGGCGGCTGGGTCTCGGCGCGGCAACTCTGGCTGCAGAGCCTGCCTGCGGACCAAGTGCCGAGTTGCGGTCCGCCCGTGGACTACATGATCGAGAACTTCTCCCCGCTGGACACCCTGAGCAGCATGTTCTTCGGCACCGGGGACTGCGCCCAAGTCGATGCCTTCCTCGGCGTCAGCCTGCCGCTCTGGGCGCTGCTCGGCTTCGCCGCCCTGATCGCTCTGGCGGCGCTGCAATGGCGGGCGCGCCTGCAGCGCTGAGCCATGCCACGCGCTGCATCGGCGCACGCACGACCAAAAGCCAGCTGGACATGGGCATTGCCGGCCCGTTGGCGTGCTGCTACATTTCCGAGCATGCCGACGAGTTTTGAACATGGAAGCGGTGGGCCGCTACCACTGCCCCGTGCCCTGCCTTGCCTCCCACGTCACTGCCGAGGCGCGGCAAGCCGCTGCTAACTCGCCGAATCCGCAGGAGCGCGCCCCGGGTTCGCCAGATACTGCTCCTTCACCTTGGCCTTGATGGTCTTGCCGGAGGCGTTGCGCGGCAAGGGGTGGTGCTGAATGCGCACTTGCTTGGGCGCTTTGTGCTTGGCCAGGCGGCTGACGCAGTGTTCGATCAGCGTGGCTTCGGTTAAACGGGCGTCCGTCTGGGGCACCACGGTGGCAACCAGCTTTTCGCCGAGCCGCTCATCAGGCAGCCCGAAGGCCGCGCTCTCGCGAACGTCCGGATGCTGGTCCAACACCCGTTCGACCTCGGCGCAGTAAATGTTCTCGCCGCCGGAAATCACCATGTCGGTCTTGCGGTCAACGATGTAAACCAAGCCGTCCTCATCCAGGTAGCCCAAGTCCCCGGTGGCGAACCAGCCTTTGGCGTCAAAGCCGGGTTGGGCGGGCTCTGACCCTTCAGCTTGGGGAGCGCGAGGGCTTACTTCTGCACCGGTTAAGTAGCCGGTCATCAGCGTTGCGCCCCGAATGTGGATCTCGCCGGTCGTGTTTGCCGGCAGGGCCTGGCCTTGGTCATCGCGCACTTCAACGTCAACCGTTGACACGGGGCGGCCCGCTGATCGGGGATTTTGGATGAACTCCGAGCCGATCATCAGGGTCACCGTGCCGTTGCTCTCGGTCATGCCGTAGCCGGTGCCCATGACGGCGGAGGGAAAAGCGGCATGGATGTCGGCAAGCAGCGCTGGCGGCGTGGCTTGCCCGCCCACGGACAGGCTGGTGAGGCTGGAAAGGTCATGGTCCGCCAGCGTTTCCAGGCGCAGCAGGTCTCTGTGCATGGTGGGCACGGCGGGAAAGGCGGTCACCCGCTCCTGGGCCATCAGTGCCGCAGCTTGCTCCGCGTTCCAGCGCGTCATCAGCACCACCTTGCCGCCCTGCAGCAGGCTGGTGAGGAACACCGCATGGCAGCCGCTGACGTGAAACAGCGGAAAAATCAACAGATTGACCGGCGGTGGCCGCATCTTGGCGAGGGTGCCGTAGTCCGTGCCGAAGGCTTCGGCCATGCCCTTGGCGATGAGCGCTCCGGAGTACTCAATGGTCTTGAGCGCCGTCAGCACGCCTTCATGGGACAGGGACGCGGCCTTGGGCAGCCCGGTAGTGCCGCTGGTGAACATCAGCAGCGCCTCATCGTCCGGTCCGCGGGGGGTTGCGGGCAGCGCTTGGTCCGACCCGCGGGAGACCAATTGGCGCACTTCCTCCAAGGCTAGGGCGTCGATGCCGAATGCTAAGTCCTCGCGTTGGTGAATGCACAGCCGGCATCGAGTGGAGGACAGGCAGTGGTGGACCTCCTGCGCGCCGGCCCGGGGGTTGATCAGCGCCGGCACGGCGCCGATGGCGGTGATGGCGATGAAGCTCAGCATCCACTCCGGAGAGTTGGGCAGGATCAGGCCGATGCGGTTGCCGGGTTCAATGGCGCGCTGCTGGGCCAGATGGTGGGCGAGGCGGGCGGCTTGGCTGGCGCACTCGGCGAAGGTCAGCCGCACGTTCTCATGCACGATGAACTCGCGCTCTCCGTAGCTCTCCATAACCCTGAAGATCTGGCTCAAGTAAGCGTGGTTCTCAGCGAACACGCGAACCTGGTGCCCGCCCCGAGGCTTCTCGCGAATCCGGAAGGCTTTGGCGGCGGCTTCCCAAGTGGCGTCCATGTCATACTCCCATTCAATCAGTGCATGCGGCATGCGCAGCGCACAGACGCACACCGCACAATGCGTGCCCGACTGTCCACGCCCGCTTTGCATCGTTAGACTAACCTAGGCTTGGGAACAGCGGAAAGCAGGGGAGTCGATCTTGGAACGATTTGCAGGCCAAACTGGCTTGGTGACCGGCGGCACGGAGGGCATTGGCCTTGCCATCGCCCGCCGGTTGATTGGGGAGGGCGCCAACGTCACGGTCTGCGGTCGGCGGGATGAAGCGCTGGCCGCGGCACGGGCGGCCTTGGGCGAGCGCGCCAGCGCGCAACAGCTTGACGTGGCGGATGCGTCGGCGCTGCAGGCGCTGATCCGCCAGATGCAAGGCCGTCATGGGCGCTTTGACTTCCTCGTGAACAACGCCATGCACGTGGGCTGGAGCGCCATTGGGGACACTAGCCTCTCGGCCTTCCAGCAGGACTTTCGCATCAACGTGGATGCGGCCTTCGCCGCCACCCAGTCGGCCATGGCGCTCATGGTGGCGCAGGGCCGGGGCGCCATCGTCAACATCGCCTCCATCAACGGGCTCTTGGCCATCGACAACATGGCCGCCTATTCCGCTTCCAAGGCGGCGCTCATCCACTTTTCCAAGTGCGCGGCCATGGAAGGCGCGCCCCACGGCGTGCGCGTCAATGCCGTGGCGCCGGGCGTCATTGCCACGCCGAGCACTGCTGAAGCCCTGGGCAGCGTGCCCGGCTACGCCGAAGCGGTGGCCGGTGGGGTGCCGATGAACCGGCTCGGCGAACCGGAGGAGGTGGCGTCGGCGGTCGCGTTTCTGCTCTCCGACGAGGCCAGCTACGTGACCGGCGTGTGCCTGTCCGTGGACGGCGGCAAGGCATCGCAGTTGGTGGTTCCGCCACCGCCGGGCGCGTAGCGGGGCAAGCATGAGATGGAGATAGGGCGATGAGCGATCAACCTCTGCAAGGCAAGGTGGCGGTGGTCACCGGTGCCGGGCAAGGCATGGGACGGGCCGCAACGCGGCTGCTGTGGGAGCGCGGTGCGGCGGTTGCGGCCTTGGACCTGAACGAGGCGGGGGCCGTGGAGACCATCGCCGGCCTATCGGGCCGCGGCCAGCAAGGCCGCACGCTCGCGTTGCATTGTGACGTCAGCGCCAGCGCGGCGGTGAACGCGGCGTTCGACCGCGTGGAAGCGGAACTTGGGCCGGTGAGCGTGCTGGTCAACAATGCCGGCATTGGCCGCGCCGCCAACGACGGCAGCGATCAAATGTACGAACTCATGGCCCAGCGCAACGCCGAGCTCGAGGCCGGCGGAGCGTCTGAAACCCACATCGACCACATCGTCTTCATGGAGGATGAAGGCTGGCGCGGGGTGCTGGGCGTGAATCTGGACGGCGCCTTCCATTGCAGCCGGGCCGCGGTGCGCTCCATGGTCAGGGCCGGCGTTGAGGGTTCAATCATCAACATCTCCTCCACCGCCGCCCAATCCGGCGAAGGGCCCGTTCACTACGTGACCAGCAAGGCGGCCCTGATCGGCCTCACCCGCGGCTTGGCGCGGGAGCTCGGGTCGCGGCGCATTCGCGTGAACGCCGTGGCCCCGGGCCCGACCAACACGCCCATCATGGATGGCATTCCCGAAGCTTGGATTGCCGACATGGAAGGCGCCATCCCCCTCGGCCGCATGGCGGAGCCGGACGAAATCGCCCAAGCGGTTTGCTGGCTGGCCAGCGACGCCTCCAGCATGTGCACCGGGTCCGTGCTGGTGGCCAATGGCGGCAGCTACTTTTTCTAGCGGGGTGACGGCGCCAAAGCCACCGTGGCCTGGCATCTGTCTCCCCATGGCCGCGCCGTGTTAAATTGCGCGGCCACGTAAACCAACCAATGGAAGCAGGGATGACAGATCTGGTGACCGTCGAGGTCGATGACGGGGTGGCCGACGTGCGCCTCAACCGGCCCGAGAAATACAATGCGCTCAGCCCGGAGATGTTCAAAGCCATCGTCGCCGCCGGGGAGCGCCTCGCCGAGGCGAAGGAGGTGCGGGCCGTGGTGCTGTCCGGCAACGGGCGCGGCTTCTGCGCCGGTCTGGACATGGCCAGCATGCAGGGCCTCGGCGATGCGGGCCGGGACGCCGGCAATTCGCTGCTCAACCGCGGCGATCAGGTGGAGAACTTCGCGCAACGCCCGGCCTACGTCTGGAAGAAGCTGCCGGTGCCGACCATTGCCGCCCTGCACGGCGTCGCCTACGGCGGCGGCTGTCAAATCGCCTTGGGTGCGGACATTCGCATCGCTGCCCCGGATGCCAAGATTTCCGTCATGGAAATCAAGTGGGGCCTGATTCCGGACATGAGCATCACCCAGACGCTGCGCGACCTGGTGCCCTTGGACGTGGCCAAGGAGCTGACCTTCACGGGCCGCGTCCTGAACGGCGAGCAGGCACGCCAAGCGGGCCTGGTCACCCACGTGGCGGACGACCCGCATGCCGCCGCCATGGCGCTGGCGCGGGAGATCGCCGGCAAGTCGCCGGACGCGGTGCGGGCGGGCAAGGCGCTGTTCGAGACCAGTTGGCATGCCGATGCGCGCACCGGCTTGGAGCTTGAAGCCGCCTTGCAGAGGCAGTTGATTGGCTCCCCCAACCAAGTGGAGGCGGTCAAGGCCAACTTCGAGAAGCGCACGCCTGAGTTCAACGACTGAACGCAAGTCGCGGAGCGGCCCGGTGAGTTGGGAAAGCGAGGTCAAGGAGCTGGCCCAGCGGCGCCATTTGGCGCGTCAGCAGGGCGGCAAGGAGGGCATCGCCCGCCAGCACGCCAAGGGCCGGCTGACCATCCGTGAACGCATCGATGAGCTGCTTGACCGTGGCACCTTTCAGGAGCATGGCCAAGCCACCGCACTGCCAGACTACGACGACAAGGATCAGCTGACCGGCTACGTGCCCGCCAACTACGTGGTCGGCTTTGGCAAAATCGAGAGCCGCCGGGTGGTGGTGGGCGGCGAGGACTTCACGCTGAAGGGCGGCTCCCCGAACGCCGCCGGTCTGCGCAAGAGCATTTACGCGGAACATCTCGCCTGCCAGTATCGGGTGCCGTTGGTGCGCTTGCTGGAGGGCGGTGGCGGCAGCGTCAAGGGTTCCGGCCGCAAGGGCGGCACCACCGGCGAGCCGGTGTTTGCCGAACCCCGCTTTCGCATCATTGCCGACGCCAT
This sequence comes from Candidatus Azophilus sp., assembly GCA_965220835.1. Taxonomy (GTDB): domain Bacteria; phylum Pseudomonadota; class Gammaproteobacteria; order Pseudomonadales; family Azotimanducaceae; genus Azophilus. The sequence continues at coordinate 27,652 of OZ244842.1, forward strand.
GGGCCAGGTGCCCGTCGCTTCCGCGGCCTTGGGGCCGGTGGCGGGTTTCCCCGCAGGCCGCTTGGTGGCCTCCCATTTTTCCGTGATGGTCCGGCGCACGGCCCAAGTGATGATTGGCGGCCCGGCGCTGGTGCGGCGCGCGTTGGGCGTCAACCTCACCAAGGAGCAACTCGGCGGTGCGGACGTTCACGCGGCAAGCGGCGTGGTGGACAACATCGCCACCGATGAGCGCGACGCCTTTCGTCAGATTCGCCAGTTCCTGAGCTACCTGCCCGCATCGGTTTGGGAGCGCGCGCCGCGCGTGACCGCGGATGATGACCCGGAGCGCATGGCCCCGGAACTGCTGGACGCGGTGCCCCGCGACGCCAACGCGCCCTTCGACATGCGCGCCATTTTGCAGCTGATCGTTGATCGGGACTCGCTCTTTGAGGTGGGCGCCACCTATGGCCCGAGCCAAATCTGCGCGCTCGCCCGCTTAGCCGGCCAGCCGGTGGGCGTGCTGGCCAACGACAACCGCCACTACGCTGGCGCAATGACCGCCGAAGCCGCCCAAAAACACCGCCGCTTTGTGGAGACCTGCGACAACTTCCATGTGCCGGTGGTCAACTTCGTGGATCAGCCCGGCTTCATGATCGGCCCCGAGGCGGAGGCGGCAGGCACCATCCGCTACGGCATGGCGGCCGTTGCCGCTGCGGCCCAAGCCAGCATCCCTTGGGCCGTGGTGCAGGTTCACAAGGGCTTTGGCGTTGCCACCGCCGCCCACTACGCGCCGGGCGCCTACGTGCTGGCGTGGCCTTCGGTGGAGTCCGGCGCACTGCCCCTGGAAGGCGGCGTGGCGGTGGCCTTTCACCGGGAGATCGCCGCCGCCCAGGACCCGGACGCCAAGCGCGAGGAGCTCGAGGAACGTTTGCGCAGCGCCCGCTCGCCCTTCCCCAGAGCCGAGTCCTTCGCCGTGCATGAACTGATCGACCCCCGCGAGACCCGCCCCTTCCTGTGCCGCTGGATCGACTGGATTCAACCCCAGCTCGACCGCCTGACCGGCCCCGTGCAATTCCCCATGCGCCCCTGACCGCGGACGGGATCAACCTGCACGGACTGCCCACTTGCCAAGGACTTCCGCGACATCCTGGTCGCTGGCGAAGTCGCCCCGGTCCGCTTCTATGATGGCTTGCTGGATATCCTGAACCTGCCACTCGTTCAGATCGACGAAATCGCGAATGGCTTGTGCAGCGAGAAAGGACTTCGACCGCTGCATCGACTCGGCGAGCTGTTCAAGGCGTTGTTTGAGTTCCGATTCCAAGCGGATGGTTACGGTAGCGGACATAAATGGCTGCAGGTGGTTTTGGTGTAAACAACTTAATACAAATGAATACAGGAAACACAATGGTCTTTGTGCACAGGTTTGCTGGTGGCGGGCGCTCGGATTGTGCCAACACGATGGCCCTATTGGACTAAAATACGTCGCTTTGACTAAGGGGATTGCTCGGCATGACCTATTCATTTGATGGAAAAGTCGCCATCGTCACCGGCGCTGGCGGGGGCCTTGGCCGGTGCCATGCGCTGGAGCTCGCCAAGCGGGGCTGCAAGGTGGTGGTCAATGACCTTGGCGGGGCCATGGACGGCACCGGGGGCAGTTCCGAGGCCGCCGAAGGCGTGGTTGGGGAAATCAAGGCGGCTGGCGGGGAGGCCATCGCCAACGGCGGGTCGGTGAGCGACCGGGCTGGCGCCCAGAGCATGGTGGACGATGCCCTGGCGGCTTGGGGCCGGGTGGACATCCTGATCAACAACGCCGGCATTCTGCGGGACAAGTCATTCGCCAAGATGGAGCTCGACGACTTCCAGACCGTGCTCGACGTCCATCTCATGGGCTCGGTCAACGTCACCCGAGCCGCATGGCCCATCATGCGGGAGCAAAACTACGGCCGGGTGGTGGTCACCACTTCACCCACCGGCCTGTACGGCAACTTCGGCCAAGCCAACTACGGCGCCGCCAAGCTCGGCTTGGTGGGCTTGATGAACACCTTGAAGATTGAAGGCGCGCGCAACAACATCCACACCAACACCATTGCGCCGGTGGCAGCCACCCGGATGACGGAGAACCTGATGACTGGCGATGCCCTCAAGGCGCTGGCCCCGGAACTGGTCACGCCGGCGGTGATCTTCCTCTGTTCGGAGGAGGCGCCCAATGGCGTGGTGCTGCAGGCCCAGGGCGGGCAGTTCTCCGTGGCCTGCATCGTGGAGAACGCTGGCGTGAATCTCGGCATGGAAGCCACTGCGGAGGACATCGGTGAGCACTTCGAGCGCATCGCCGACCTCGCGGGCGCCAAGCCGCGGGGCAGCCTCGACCTTGGCGCCATGTGACGCCAGCCCATGGCCGCTGCCGCGCTCACCATCATCCTGACCTTTGTTGCCTCAGGCAGCGTCTGGCTCGGGTTGGGGCCGAAGTTCGCCCTGAGCGAAGATGAGCAAGCCAACGGCCTGCTGAATCTGGGCTTGTACTACGTGATGGCCCTGCCGCTGGTCTTCGCCATCGTGTTCACGGTGATCGGCTAGCCCGAGCACGTCGCCGTGCCCCGCATCGAGCTTCGCCACCTGCGCACTTTGGCCGCGCTGCGCGATTCGGGCAGCTTGGTGGAGGCGGCCGAGCGGGTGCATTTGACCCAATCCGCGCTGTCCCACCAGCTCAAGGAGCTTGAAGGGCGGGTGGGCTGCGTGCTGTTCATGCGCAAGACGCGGCCCGTGCGGTTCACCAGCGCCGGGCTGCGGCTGCTTGCGCTCGCCGATGAGGTGCTGCCCTTGGTAGGCCGCGCGGAAGCGGACGTGGCGCGGTTGGCGGGTGGTGAGTCCGGGCGCATTCTCATCGCCATTGAGTGCCACAGCTGCATCGAGTGGCTGCTGCCGGCGATAGACGCCTACCGTGAAGCTTGGCCGCAAGTGGAAATCGACGTCTCCTCCGGCTTTCACTTCGCGCCCTTGCCAGCCTTGAGCCGTGGGGATCTTGACTTGGTCATCACCTCGGACCCGGTGGCGGGCTTGGGCTTGCGCTACGTGCCCCTGTTCAGCTACGAGGCGGTGCTGGCCGTGGCCAAGGACCATCCCTTGGCGCGGCAGGAGTGCATTGAGCCCCAGGACCTAGCTCACGAGACGCTCATCGCCTACCCGGTTGACCGCAACCGCCTCGATGTTTTCACTGGCTTCCTGGACCCAGCCGGGGTGGCGCCGGAGACCGTACGGCAAACCGAACTCACGGCCATGATCGCGCAATTGGTGGCCAGCGGCCGCGGCGTCGCCTGCCTGCCCAATTGGGCGCTGCACGACTATCTGCAGCGGGACCTGCTGGCAGTCACTTCGCTGGGGGAGGAAGGCGTCTGGCCCACCCTGCACGCCGCGGTGCGCCAGGACCAAGCGGATGCGCCCTTCATGGCGGGCTTCATCGCCGCCGCCATCGACACCTGCTTCGCCAATCTAGTCGGCATTGTCACGGCAGAGACTGGGTAGGCTGCCTCGGATCAGCGGGTTTCAGAACCAAACCACCCGCACCAAAACGCCAACCACGGCGCTGGCCAAGGCCACCGAAACAGCGAACAGACGCCCAAGCCCGGTTTTGATCGAGGCTTCGATCGCATCAAGGCGCCTGTCTTGATGTCTAAACCGCTCGTCGTTGATTCTGCGCTCCGCCGCAAAGCGCTCGTCGAACAGCTTGTTCTGCGCCCCGAAGCCGGCTTCCATTCGCTCGCTCTGGGCCTCGAAGCCAGCTTCAATCCGTTCGTTCTGGGCCTCGAAGCCAGCTTCAATCCGTTCGTTCTGGGCCTCGAGACGGGCTTCCATCAGCTTGTTCTGGGCCTCGAAGCCGGTTTCAATCCGTTCGTTCTGGGCCTCGAGACGGGCTTCCATCAGCTTGTTCTGGGCCTCGAAGCCGGTTTCAATTCGTTCGTTTTGGGCCTCGAATCGGGCTTCCACCCGCTCTTTCTGGGCCCCAAAGCCGGCTTCCGTCCGCTTGTTCTGCGCCTCGAATCCCGCCTTCATTAACTCGTTCTGCAAGTCGAAGCGCTCATCCATGCGATTTTCCATGCGTTCCATGAGAACTTCGTTGTTGTGCTCCAAGGCCTCCCGCAGCCGTTCCGGGGTCACGGCAAACTTCTCGATGGCGTGGGCAATGGCATGAATCACCGCGCCGCCTTGGCGGCGATCAAAACCGGCGCTCTCCAACTCCTCGGCCATGGATTCGATTTCCATAACGGCTTGCTTCACGATTATAGGCTCCCTAGTCCGCAAAAAAAGGAAGCCAGTAAGCCATTTGTTGACAGGTGGCGAAAGTCGAAATCGCTGCGATGCTTGTAGGACATCGACGCTTTGCGGCCTGAAAGGGATAAAGAGTCAGTCACTGGCTTCTTCCAAGGCCTTGCGCAGCCGCCTGATGTGCAGCGCGCTCTTGGCGCGGCCGGGCAGGAGGGCGGCGGCGCCGACTGCCGCACCGGCCAGGAAGGCGATCAGCAGCCACCAGTACAGGCTCCACGCCGGGCTGTGCCAAGTGAGGAAGCGGATTGACACCTCTTGCTGGTTGACGGCGATCACGGCAAACAAGAACAAGGCGGTGGCGGCAAGGGCCACCAAGGGGCGCCACAGAAAGCGCCCGGCTCGCTTTGCCAGCGACGGCTGGCCGTTAACCGCTTGCAGCCGCCAGCTCCCTTTGGTAGGTGGCATCAACCCGCTCGCGCAGGTCCTTGCCTGGCTTGAAGTGCGGCACGTACTTGCCGGCCAGGGCGACCGCTTCGCCGGTCTTGGGATTGCGGCCGATGCGCGGTTCCCGGTAGTGCAGCGAGAAGCTGCCGAACCCGCGAATCTCCACCCGTGAACCGTCGGCGAGTGCCGTGGCAAGGTGCTCGATCATCGTCTTCACCGCTTGCTCCACGTCCCTGGGGGGCAGCCGGTGGTGCTTGGCGGCGACGCGCTCGATGAGTTCCGAGCGATTCATGACGGGCTTTCCTGCTCGCGAGCGTCTTCCTCGGAAGCATCTCCCTCGGCAGAGTCTGCCGCGGCAGCATTTCGCTCCGCTTGCCCCTCCATCTGCGCCTTGATGAGGTCCCCCAAGGTGCCCGACTTCACGCGCTCGCCTTCCTTCTTGCGGTGTTCGCGCACCGCCGCCCGTTCCTCGTCCATCGCCTTGGCCTTGAGCGAGAGGCTGATGTTGCGGTTCTTGCGGTCCACGCTGATGATCTTGAGGGACAATTCCTGGCCCTCGGAGAGCTCCTTGCGGGCATCCTCCACCCGGTCGATGCTAATCTCCGATGCCTTCAGCACGCCGGTCACCTCTTCCGCTAGGCGAATGACCGCCTCCTTCGGCTCAAGGCTCTCCACCACGCCATTGACCAACGACCCCCGGTCGTTGATGGTGACGAAGTCTGAGAACGGGTCCTGATCAAGCTGCTTGATGCCCAAGGCAATGCGCTCGCGCGCCGGGTCGATGGACAGAATGACGGTGTCGATCTCCTCGCCGCGGCTGTAGCGGCGCACGGCGGTCTCGCCGGGCTCGTTCCAGGCGATGTCGGAGAGATAGACCAATCCGTCGATGTCGCCGTCCAAGCCCACGAAGATGCCGAAATCGGTGATGGACTTGATCTTGCCGCGGATGCGGTCCCCCTTGGCGTTGTTGGCCGCAAACTCATCCCAAGGGTTGGCGCGGCACTGCTTGATGCCCAAGGAGATGCGCCGACGCTCCTCGTCGATGTCGAGCACCATGACCTCCACCTCGTCGCCGACGCTGACCACCTTGGAGGGATGGACGTTCTTGTTGGTCCAGTCCATTTCCGAAACATGCACCAAGCCTTCGACCCCCTCCTCGATTTCCGCGAAGCAGCCATACTCGGTGAGGTTGGTGACGGTGGCGAACACCCGTGAGCCTTCCGCGTAGCGGCGGGTGAGCTGCACCCAAGGGTCGTCGCCCAACTGCTTCATGCCGAGGCTTACCCGGTTCTTCTCCCGGTCAAACTTGAGGATGCGCACTTGGATTTCATCGCCGATGGTCACCATCTCGCTGGGATGGCGAATGCGCCGCCAAGCCATGTCGGTGATGTGCAGCAGGCCATCGACGCCGCCGAGATCGACGAAGGCGCCGTAGTCGGTGAGGTTCTTGACCACGCCGTTCACGTCCTGGCCCTCCTGCAGGGACTTGAGCAGCGCTTCACGCTCTTCGCTGTTCTCCTGCTCGAGCACCGCGCGCCGGGAGACCACCACGTTGTTGCGCTTTTGGTCGAGCTTGATGACTTGGAACTCCAATGGCCGGCCCTCCAAGTGGGCCGTCTCGCGCAGGGGGCGGATGTCCACCAAGGAACCGGGCAGGAAGGCGCGGATGTCGTTCACGTCAACGGTGAAGCCGCCCTTGACCTTGCCGTTGATGACGCCGGTGATCACCTCCGTCTTCTCGAAGGCGTCCTCCAGCATTTCCCAAGTCTCGGCTCGCTTGGCCTTCTCCCGGGACAGCCGGGTCTCGCCCCAGCCGTCATCCACCACTTCCATGGCCACCTTGACCTGGTCGCCGATGGAGAGGCTGAATTCGCCGGTCTCGCTCAGGAACTGGCTTTTGGGGATGATCCCCTCGGATTTCAGGCCGGCGTGTACGATGACCCATTCATTGTCTATATCGACCACCGTGCCGGTGACGATGGAGCCTGGCACCATCTCGATGGTGTTTAGGCTCTCCTCAAAAATCTCAGCAAAAGTTTCGCTCATGGGGTTGGTTTTGATGCCGCGCCGGGGTGGGGTGCGCGGCCACTCCTGGTTATGCGTTGGTTAATGTCATGCGCTGTGCCTGCCCGGCAGCCCGCGGGCATGAGGCCAGCCCGCCGGACTTAAGCCAGCCCGCCGGACTTAAGCCAAGCCCGCGGGCCTAAGCCAAGCCTGCGGACCTACCTAGGCCCGCTTTGCGGACCAAGCTCAAGGCCTGCTCCAACACGGCGGTGAGGGTCATCTGAGTGCTATCGATGATGACCGCGTCACTGGCCGGCTGCAGCGGCGAGACAGCGCGCCCTTCGTCCCGCGCATCCCGATCCTGGATGTTGGCGAGGACGTTGCGCAAGTTTACAGTGATTCCCTTGTTTCTCAACTGTTTATAGCGCCTTTGCGCCCGCGCTTCAGCGCTGGCGGTGAGGAATATCTTGAGTTCGGCGCCGGGAAACACCACCGTGCCCATGTCGCGCCCGTCGGCAACCAGCCCGGCATGCTCGTCGCCCCCGCCCTCAGCGGCGCGGCGTTGCTGGGCGAGAATCGCTTGGCGCACTTGCGGGTGGCGGGCCGCCTCGGAGGCGGCGGCGGCCACGGCCTCATCGCGGATGCGCGCGGTGAGGTCGACGCCGTCGGCCCTGACTTGCTCCCCGAACAAGTCGATCTTGAGGCCTTCGGCCATGCGCGCCAGAGCCGCTTCGTCATCGGTGGCGACCCCGCGCTCCAACGCCATGGCGCCGATCACTCGGTACAGGGCGCCGCTTTCCAGGTAACGCCAGCCCAGGCGCTCGGCCAAGGCGCTGGCCAAGGAGCCCTTGCCGGAGCCACTGGGGCCATCCACGCAGATCACCCGTGCGGCCTGGCCGCTGGCCGCGCCTTCGCAGCTGTGGCGTTCAGTCACCGGTCGAGGCGCGTCAAGCGTCCGCCGGCCGCATCGATCAAGGCATGCAGCGCCTCCCGGTCGTCGTTGTGCAGGGCGCGCTCCAATTGGCCGAGAGACGCCTTGAACGCCGCCAGCGCCTCGCTCAGCGGACCCCGGTTCAGGCCAAGAATGCTCGCCCAGAGGCCGGGCGCGGCGGTGCCGATGCGGGTGAAGTCATCGAACCCGCCCCCGGTGTAGGCCAGGTGCGCCGCATCCACTCCATCGAGGTAGGCGAATGCGATCAGATGCGGCAGATGGCTGGTCACGGCCAGGATCCGGTCATGCTCCGCGGCGGTCATTAAGTGTGCATCGGCCCCCACGCCGTGCCAGAGCGCGCGCACTTGGTCGATGGCCGCGGGGTCGGTTTCCGGCATCGGCGTCAACACCGCTTGGCGGCCGGCGAAGAGGTCCGCATCAGCCGCTTCGGGTCCACTGCGTTCGGAGCCGGCGATGGGGTGGCAGGGCACGTAGCGCGGTGGCAATGCGCCGCCCGCCCTGAGGGATTCGATGATCGGCGACTTGACGCTGCCGGCGTCCAACAGCACCCCGGGATGATCGGCCAGCCGGCGCACCCAAGGCGCAATGCCGTCCACCGGAACCGCCAGCAGCACGGCTGCGGCGTCTGGCGGCACGGCATCCACGACCTGGTCGATAAGGCCGAGGCGCAACGCCGTGGCGGCGTTGTCGGCATGGGCGTCCAGGCCGGCAATGTCGTCGCTGAGCCCCCGGCGGCGCGCGGCCTTGGCGAAGGAGGCGCCAATCAGCCCGGTGCCGACGATGGCCAGCTTCACGGGGCCAACCGCCCCAACGCCTCCAGAAAGCGCTGGTTCTCCTCGGGCAAGCCGACGCTGACCCGGATGTGGTTGGGCAGCCCGTACTCGCGAATGGTGCGCACGATGACGCCAGAGCGCAGCAGGGCCTCAAACACCGGCTGGGCGTCACGGCCCAGGTCAACGCACAGGAAATTGCCCGCTGAGGGCAGCGGCGGGTAGCCGAGTTGGCGCAGGCCGGCCTCCAGCGCCGCCAGCCCGTCGCGGTTCAGGGCGGCGCTCTCCGCCACAAAGTCGGCTTGGTCCAAGGCGGCCTCAGCGGCGGCCAGGCCCAAGCTGCTGACGTTGAACGGCTGGCGGGCGCGGTTCATCAGGTCAGCGGCCTCGGCGGCGCTTAAGGCGTAGCCGATGCGCAAGCCGGCCAAGGCGTGGATCTTGGAGAAGGTGCGGGTGACGATCAGGTTCGGGTAGCGCTCCAGCAGGGCGCGTCCATCCGGATAGCCGGGCGCATCGACGTATTCGGCGTAGGCTTCATCGAGCACGGCCCACACCCGGGACGGCAGCCGGTCCAGGAAGGCGGTCAGTTCCGCCTCGCCGACCGAGGTGCCGGTGGGGTTGTTCGGGTTGGCGATGAAGACGATGCGGGTGGCGTCCGTGACCGCGCCAAGCATGGCCTCCAGGTCGCAGCCATAGGCCTTGGCGGGCACGGTGACCAGCTTGGCGCCGCAGCCGGTGATGGCCAAGGTGTACACGATGAAGCCGTGGGCGGACATGATGCCCTCGGTGCCCGGCTCCAAGGTGAACTTGGCCGCCAGCTCCAGCACGTCGTTGGAGCCGTTGCCCAGCGTGATGCGGTTGGGCTCGATGTCGTAATGGATAGCCAGCCGCCGCTTCAAGGCATGGCCGTTGGCGTCGGGATAGCGGGACAGCTCGCCCATGGCGCCTTGGATGCGCTCCCGCACCGCGGGCGCCGGGCCGCGCGGGTTTTCGTTGCTGGCGAGCTTCGCCACCCGGTCAAGGCCAAGCTCCCGCGCCACCTCGTCGATGGGCTTGCCCGGCTGGTAGGGGTTCAGGCGGGCGATGCTCGCGTTGACGGGCGCGCTCATGGCGCGTTACATGACCGAACGGGGGTAACTGCCGAGGATGCGCACCTCCAGCGCCACCTGGGCCACGTCAGCCAGGGCTTGGCCCACGATGGGGTCCCGGGCGTGGCCGTCAAAGTCGATGAAGAACACGTAGGACCAGTCTCCCGAGCGGGCCGGACGGGTTTCGATGCGCGTTAAGGAGATCTCGTGCCGGTGGAAGGGCTCCAACACCCGAAACAGGGCGCCCGGCTCGTTCTTGGTGGATACGAGTATTGAGGTTTTGTCCTGCCCGCTTGGCCCCACGTCCTGGCGGCCAAGCGCCAGGAAGCGGGTCTTGTTGTCCGGCATGTCCTGGATGTTCCGCGCCACCACCTGCAAGCCGTAGCGCTCCGCTGCCATCTCCCCGGCGATGGCGCCCCACTGCGGATCCTGGGAGACTCGCAGCGCCGCCTCGGCGTTGCTGGCCACCGCCACGCGCTCGATGCCTGGGCAGTGGGTGTCCAGCCAGCCCCGGCATTGGGCCAGGGACTGGGCATGGGAGACCACCCCAGCCAGCGCCTCCGGGCCGGCGGTGCTGTCCTTGTGCATGACGAAGGCGTGGTGGATGGGCAGTTCCACCTCGGCGCAGATGCGCACCCGCCGGGGGAACTCCATGAAGCAGTCCAAGGTTTGGTTGACCATGCCTTCGGTGGAGTTCTCCACCGGCACCACGCCGAAGTGAACGCTGCCGTTCTCAACTTGGCGGAACACCTCACCGATGGTGGCCAGCGGACGGGTTCCGGTGAAGTGGCCGAATTGAACCCGGGCCGCCATTTCGGTGTAGGTGCCCGATGGGCCGAGGTAGGCCACGCTGAGCGGTTGTTCCAGGGACAGGCAGCAGGAGATGACCTCGCGGAACAGGCGGGCGATGTCGTCATCGGGCAGCGGGCCTTCGTTGCGCGCCTTGAGGGCGTTCAAGATCTGCGCCTCCCGCTCCGGGCGGTAGTACGCTGGCGGCTCGTCACCCGGTGCGGCCTGCTTGATGCGCCCCACTTCCAGGGCCAAGCTGGCGCGCTCATTGAACAGCCTCTGCAGCTCTACGTCGATCGCATCGATGCGTTCCCGCAAGGGTTGCAGCGCCGCCTCTTCCGCACTCATGCGGACTCCCGCTCAAAGTCCTTCATGTAGTCCACCAAAGCCGTCACCGCGGCATCCGGCACGGCGTTGTAGAGGCTGGCCCGCATGCCGCCGACGCTGCGGTGGCCCTTGAGGTTGGTCAGGCCCCGCGCCTTGGCCCCGCTGAGAAAGGCGGCGTCCAAGTTCGGGTCCGACAGGGTGAAGGGCACGTTCATCAGCGAGCGGTTCGCCTCGGCCACGGGCGAGTGGTAGAAGTTGCTTTGGTTCAAGACGTCGTAGAGCCGGCCCGCCTTGGCTGCATTGCGCGCCGCCATGCCCGCCAGGCCGCCCTCGCGCCGCAGCCACTTGAAGACCAAGCCGGCCACGTACCAAGCGAAGGTGGGCGGCGTGTTGGACATGGAGCCGGCCTTGGCCTGCACGGCGTAGTCCAGCATGGCCGGCGTCTGCGCCGCTGCCCGGCCGAGCAGGTCTTCGCGCACGATCACCAAGGTCAGGCCCGCCGGGCCGATGTTCTTCTGGGCGCCCGCGTAGATCAGCCCGAACTGGGTCACGTCGATGGGCCGGGAGAGCAGCTCCGAGGAGAGGTCGGCGACCAAGGGAACGCCGCTGTCCGGATAGCTGTGGAACTGCACGCCGCCGATGGTTTCGTTGCCGCAGATGTGCAGGTAGGCGGCATCGCCGTCCAGCCGCCAGGCATCGAACGGCGGAATTTGGTTGAAGCCCTCGACCGCGGAAGTGGCTGCCACGTTGACGTTGCAGTAGCGCTTCGCCTCCTTGATGGCCTTTGCGGACCAGGAGCCGGTCTCGATGTAGTCCGCGCCTGCCTTGCCGTCGAGCAGGTTCAAGGGCACGGCGGCGAACTGGGTGGTCGCGCCGCCTTGCAGGAACAGGATCTGGTAGTCGTCCGGCGCGCCGAGCAGGGTGCGCAAGTCCGCCTCGGCGGACTCGGCAATCTCGATGAACTCGGGGCTTCGGTGGCTCATCTCCATCACCGACATGCCGCTGCCGCGGTAGTCGAGCAGCTCTTCGCGCACTTGGTTGAGCACTGCCTCGGGCAAGGCCGCGGGCCCCGCCGAGAAGTTGAACGTGCGCTCACTCATCGGCTGAGCCTTCGCCGTTCAACGTGTCCTCCGCGATCCTGGCGACGCTGTTGAGGCGCTCTTCGTCGCGCAGGTTGATCAGCCGCACGCCCTGGGCGTTGCGGCTGATCACGGAAATGCCATCCGTGCCGGTGCGCACCAGGGTGCCCAGATCGCTGATCAGCATGAGTTCATCGCCTTCGAACACCTGCACGGCGGCCACCAGGTCGCCATTGCGCTGGCTGGACTTCATGGCGATCACGCCCATGGCGCCGCGCCCCTTGGTTGGAAACTCGCTGATCCGCGTGCGCTTGCCGTAGCCCTTGGCGCTGGCGGTGAGCAAGTAGCCGTCGGCGGCGGGAATCACCAGCGAGATCACCCGCTGGCCGCGGCCCAAGCGAATGCCGCGCACGCCCCGGGCGGTGCGGCCCATGGCGCGCACGTCCGTCTCCGAAAAGCGCGCCGCCTTGCCGGAGCTGGCGGTCAGCAGCACGTCGCAGCGGCCGTCGGTGATGGCCGCGCCCACCAAGGTGTCGCCCTCGGCCAGCCCCAAGGCGATCAGGCCGCTGGGGCGGGGCCGGGAGAATTGCGAGAGTTCGGTCTTCTTGACAGTGCCGTCAGCGGTGGCCATGAACACGAAGTGGTGGTCGTCGAATTGGCTGACCGGCAGGAACGAGGTGAGGCGTTCGCCCTGATCGAGGGGCAGCAGGTTGATCAGCGGCTGCCCCTTGGCGTTGCGGCTGCCCTGGGGGATGCGGAACACGCGCAGCCAATAGACCTTGCCCCGGTCGGAGAAGCACAGCAGCGTGTCATGGCTGTTGGCGATCAGCAGGTGCTCCACGAAGTCCTCATCGCGCACCGAGGCGGCCACCTTGCCGCGCCCGCCCCGCCGCTGGGCTTGGTAGACGTCCAGCGGCTGGGTCTTGGCGTAGCCCTTGTGGGAGATGGTCACCACCAGATCCTCGACGGCGATGAGGTCCTCAACCGACAGGTCCTCATGGCTGGCAACGATCTCGGTGCGGCGCTCATCGCCGTAGGTGTCCAGAATTTCCTTGAGCTCCTCGCGAATGACCTCCGCCAAGCGCTCATCGCTGCCGAGAATGGCTTCGAGCTCGCCGATCTCATCCAAAATGCCTTGGTAGTCTTCCATCAGCTTGTCCTGCTCCAAGGCCGTCAGCCGATGCAGGCGCAGGTCAAGGATGGCTTGGGCTTGGTCCGGAGACAGGTAGTAGGCGCCGTCGCGCAGGCCGAACTCATCGCCCAGGTCGTCCGGGCGGCAGGCGTCCGCCCCGGCCCGGGCCAGCAGCGCTTCAACGTTCTCGGACACCCAGCCGCGGCCCATGAGGACCTCGCGCGCCTCCACCGCCGATGGTGAGCGGCGGATCAGCTCGATCACCGCCTCGATGTTGGCCAGCGCCACTGCCTGGCCCTCCAGCAGATGGCCGCGCCGCCGCGCCCGCCGCAGCAGGAACAGCGTGCGCCGGGTGACCACTTCCTTGCGGTGCTGCAGGAAGGCCTCCAGCATCTGCTTCAAGTTGAGCAGCCGCGGCTGGCCATCCACCAAGGCCACGCAGTTGATGCCGAACACGGATTGCAGTTGGGTCTGGGCGTAGAGGTTGTTCAGGACCACCTCGCCGGGCTCGCCGCGGCGCAGCTCAATGACGATGCGCAGGCCGTCCTTGTCGGATTCGTCGCGCAGCTCGGTGATGCCCTCGATGCGCTTGTCCTTGACCAGCTCGGCGATCTTCTCGATCAGGCGGGACTTGTTGAGCTGGTAGGGGATCTCGGTGATGACAATGACGTCGCGCCCGGCCTTGTCGTCGTGCTGCACCTCAGCCCGGGCACGGACGTAGATGCGGCCGCGGCCGGTTCGGTAGGCTTGCACGATGCCGGCGCGGCCATTGATGATGCCTGCGGTGGGGAAGTCCGGGCCTTGAATGTGCTCCATGAGGCCGTCGATGCTGATCTGCGGATCGTCCATCAAGGCCATCACCCCCGCAACCACCTCGTTCAGGCTGTGCGGCGGGATGTTGGTGGCCATGCCCACGGCGATGCCGGAGCTGCCGTTGACCAGCAGGTTGGGCACCCGGGTGGGCAGCACCTCGGGCATGGTGAGGGTGTCGTCGTAGTTGGGCGTGAAGGGGACGGTTTCCTTGTCAAGGTCCGCCAAGAGGTCGGACGCCAGCCGCGCCATGCGCACCTCGGTGTAGCGCATGGCCGCCGGCGGGTCGCCGTCAACGGAGCCGAAATTGCCCTGGCCGTCCACCAGCAGGTAGCGCATGGCGAAGGTTTGGGCCATGCGCACCACGGTGTCGTAGATGGCGACGTCGCCGTGGGGGTGGTACTTGCCCATGACGTCGCCCACCACCCGCGCCGACTTCATGTAGGGGCGGTTGTAGGTGTTGTTCAGCTCGTTCATGGTGAACAGCACGCGGCGATGGACGGGCTTCAAGCCATCGCGCACGTCGGGCAGGGCGCGGCCGACGATCACGCTCATCGCGTAGTCCAGATAGGACTGGCGAAGCTCGTCCTCGATGTTGACCGGGAGTATTTCGCGCCCCTGGGCAGGGGTCATTTCAGACATGGAGTTGCGGTGCCCCAAAGGGCGCGAATTTTAGCACGGACAGACGCTGGGAAGGCGACTGGGCTAGGGCATCCCGAACCGAAGGTTCGCCCCCTCGCACGGCGCCGAGCGCCGTGCATCCGGGCTACAGGGGGTGTAGCCGCACGGGGACGTCCTTGATGCCTCGAATGAAGTTGTTGGGCAACCGCTCCACGTCGCCCACCACTTCAACCTTGTGGAACCGCTGCATGATCTCCTCCCACAGCACGCGCAGCTGCAACTCCGCCAAGCGGTTGCCCATGCAGCGATGCACGCCGAACCCGAACGCCACGTGGGCCCGGGCGTTGGGGCGGTCGATGATCAACTTGTCGGCATCCTCGAAAACGGCTTCATCCCGGTTGCCGGAGAGATACCACATCACCACCTTGTCGCCCTGCTTGATGTGCTGCCCGCCGAGTTCGCAGTCTTGCAGAGCCGTGCGCCGCATGTGGATCACGGGCGTTTGCCAGCGGATCATCTCCGCGACCATGTTGGGAACCAGGCTTGGGTCATCGCGCAGCTTTTGGTACTGGTCGGGGAATTGGTTGAGCGCGATCACCCCGCCGCTGATGCTGTTGCGCGTGGTGTCGTTGCCGCCGACGATCAACAGCAGCAGGGTGCCGAGAAACTGCTCTGCATTCTCGTTCATGCGCGCCGTGGCCGGGTTGTGCTGCAGCATGGAGATCAGGTCGAACTGCGGCGGTTGGCCGGCCTTGGCCTTCCAGAGCTCATAGAACGCCGCGGCCGCTTGCATCAGTTCACCATAGCGCTTGTTCATGTCGATGCTGTCGTCGCCGGTGACTTCGGGCACGGCGGTGGTGAGGTCGGACCAGTAAATGAGCTTGCGGCGCTCCTCGTAGGGAAAGTCAAACAGCGTGGCCAGCATCCTGGCGGTCAGCTCAACGGAGACCTCCTGCACCCAATTGAAGGTCTCGCCCACGGGCAGGCCCTCCAGAATGTCGATGGCGCGTTCACGAATCAGCGGCTCCAGGGCCTTGAGGTTGTTCGGCGCAACGGTGGGCGCAACCGCCATCCTTTGCGGCGCGTGCTCCGGCTCATCCATGGTGATGAAGCTGCGGCCGCGAATCTGGCCTTCGGCGACTTGCGGATCAGCAATTGCAATGCCGCCGAATTCAGCGGAAGAGGAGAATACCGCGTTGTTGGTGTCCACCTCCTTGATCAGCTTGTGGGTGCAAACCGACCAAAACGGGCCGTTGGCGCTTTCGGCGCGATAGTGAACGGGCGCTTCCTGGCGCAAGCGCGCGAACCAAGGTTGCCAGCTGTCCTGGCCGAACAGCTCTGGCCGGCTGACGTCGAATTCAGCCAGCGGCACGGCACTGATGTCGGTGGCGCTCATATCAAACCCCGCTTTGTCTCAGTTGGGCTTTGCATGTTCCCCCGGCGCGATTTGTTTCGCAACCAGCAGCGTTGGCGCTTGGCTGGCCGCTGGTTTGCCTTGACCCGAACGCATACTAAGATGCTGCGGCAACGTCGTACTTGTTTTTCGCTTGCCCCCGGAGAAGCCCATGCCCTGGTACCCCGGCTGGAACGTGCTGGCCGTCGCCATGCTCTTTCAGGCCGTCACCTTCGGCATCGGCATCTACTCGTTCACCTTTTGGGTGGCGCCTTGGTCGACCGAATTCTCCGTCGGGCGCGGCGAAGTGATGACCGTGTTCCTGACCCTGCAGGTTGCCATGGGGGCCTTGGCGCCGCTGGCCGGCCGGGCGGTGGACCGCCTGTCCCTGCGCGGCTTGATCATTGCTGGGGCGCTGTGCCTGGCCGCGGGCTTGGTGCTTGCCGGACGCGCCGGGGCGCTGTGGCATCTGAACTTGGTGTACGGCACCCTCATCGTGGCCGCCATGCTGCTGGCCGGCCCCTTGGCCGGGCAAACCTTGGCGGCACGGTGGTTTGCCCGCCGGCGCGGCACCGCCTTGGGCTTGGTCACCGTCGGCACCTCCATTGGCGGTTTCCTGCTGCCGCCCTTGGTCACCGGCCTGCACGGGTCAATCGGCTGGCGGGCGGCCAATGACTGGCTGGCGCTGGCCATCGTGTTGGTGGTCGTTCCACCGGTCTGGCTCGTGGTGCGCAATGCGCCAAGCGCGGGGCTTAGGTCGGTTGAGGGGATGGCGGCCGACGCTCACCGGGATGGCGGCGCCGTCACCGCCGCACCCCTGTTGGGCATCCTGCGCCAGCGGCTCTTCTGGATGACCGTGCTGGCCTTTACGCCCTTGGCCACGGCGTTCGGCGGGGCGCAGCAGAACCTCGGCCCCTACGCCAGCGACCTGGGCATAGACGCCCAAGCGGCTGCCTACTTGGTGTCGGTGATGGCCTTGGTGATGATCGCTGCCAAGGTCTTTTTCGGCGCCATGGCCGACCGCTGGGATTTGCGGGCGCTGTTCCTGCTCGCCGTGGCCGGCCTCGCCATCGCCTTGGGGTTCATGCTGCTGGACTTGAGCTACTTCGCTCTGGTGCTGGTCTGCGCCCTGCTCGGCTTCGTGGCCGGGGGCTTCCTGCCGCTGCTCGGCGCCTTGGTGAGCCAGAACTTCGACATCCGCAACTTCGGCCAAGTGATGGGCCTGCTCGGGCCGTTCACCACGCTGGCCGCAGTGGGGCCATGGATTGCCGGCTACCTGCGCGACACCACCGGCAGCTACGACGCGGCCTGGCTGAGCCTGTCTGCCCTCTTGGTGCCCAGCGCCGCCGCCATCGCCCTGTTAAAGCCGCGGCCTGCTATCGGTTAGGCAGGCGAGCTTCCTCACCGGTGCGCCGGGTGGTCGAGGGGCGGGAACACCGGTTGAACGCACGCAGCGAGTAGGCATGGGGTGCAGGCATCCGGCACAGTTGAGGCTCCTCAGCGTCCTCGAACTCCCCCGCAACGCACCCGCCAGGCGTGCCGGATGCCTGCACCCCATGCCCACGTCCAGAGCTCAGCGAGAATAGCCGTAGGGCTGGGATAGGTCTTGGTAGCGTTCGAACAGCAGCGTTTGGCGCGAGCGCATGGGCATCTCTTGGCCGTTGATGATCACCTGCTCCGCCCAAGTGGTCAGTTCCAAAGGGTCGCCGTTCCATACCACCAGGTCGGCGATTGAGCCGACGGTCAGGGTGCCGACGGCATCCATGCCCCAGATTTGGGCGGCGCGCCGGGTTAGGCCGTCCAAGGCCGCGCTCCATGGCAGCCCGTTGGCGACGGCATTGCCGGCCATTTGGCGCAAGTTGCGCGCATTGTGGGTTTCGGCGGCGGTGAACACCACGTCCACGCCGGCCTCGTGCAGCAGGGCGGCGTTGTCCAGCCGGGCGCCCAGGGTCTCAAAGCTGCGTGGCAGGTTGTCGTGGGTGCGCACAATGACCGCAGCGCCGGCGGCCGCCAGCGCATCGCGCACGCGCCAGGCCTCGGCGCCGCCCAGCACGATCAGCCGCAGGCCGTGGGCATCCGCCAAGCTGATGGCTTGTTTAATCTCCGCTGCCCGCTCCACCGCCAACACCAACGGCTTGCCGGACCGCAGGAAGGCCTTGAGCGCGGCCATGTCGTGACGGCTGTAGTCGCCTGGGCCCGGCCGGTAGCGGCTGGGGCTGAATCGGGCGGCTTCGTCCAGGGCGCGTTGCAGGCGCTGCATCACCGCCGCGCGGCTGCCGCCGGCCAGTTCGGCGCTGGCGGCGCCGATGTGGCCGAACAAGGCCGTTCTCGGCTCCAGCAGAAAGCCGCTGGTGCCTAGGCTCACCGAGGCGGCCAGCCCGGCCAGCGCGTCCACCCCCGGCCTCGGCGCGGTTATCGCCCGGCTGACGCCGTCCATGCGGTTGACGGCAATCAGCGTGGAGGCCGGGTTGAGCGCCAGGCTCACGTCAAATGCGGGCCCCAAGGGATACTCCAGCAGCGCCGTGTCGTTGGTGGTTGCCTCCCCGTCGATCTCGAGGATGCCAAAGTGGCTGTAGGACTCAATGAAGGCCGGCGTGACGATCTTGCCTTGGGCGTCGATGCGCCGGTAGTCGAAGGGCACCGGCAGCGCCCGGCCCACCTGTTCGATTCGACCGTTGGCGATCAACAGGGTGGCATCTTCCAAGGGCTCGGGCGCCGCCACGGTGTAAACGCGGGCGCCGACGATGGCCAATTCCGCCCAAGCGGGTGCCATGCACAGCATAAGCAGCCCAACCGCTGCCGTTTTGGCAGCCGATGAGCCATTCAAATGCGGGCTTTTGCGCCGCCGCCCGACGGGAACCAAAAGCTCACTGGGAGAGAACCGGTGTGCGGTGCGTGATTCCGGTGCGGTTGAGGCTCGTGCCTGCGCCCATCGTCGCGGTAGGCGCCTCCGCTTGGTGCACCGGAAGCGCGCACCGCACAGCGGTTCTCGGAGCCGGACCTTACAAACGATTCTCCGCGCCAGTGAGTGCTGCAAGGTCAACAATTTGAAGACTTGGTTTATGGAAGTTCCCAACCCAGCCCGCCGGGACGAGGACGCGTAAGAAACGCCTTTCATACGCTGGGAGAGAGCAGGTGTGCGGAGCGTGCATCCGGTGCGGTTGAGGCTCGTGCTTGCGCCCATCGTCGTGGTAAGCACCTCCGCCTGGTGCACCGGATGCACGCTCCGCACACCGGTTCTCGGAGCCGGACCGAACAAACGTTTCTCCGCGCTAGTGAGTGCTGCAAGGTCAGCAATTTGAAGACTTGGTTCATGGAAGTTCCCAACCCAGCCCGCCGCGACGAGGACGCGCAAGGAACGCCTTTCATACGCTGGGAGAGAGCAGGTGTGCGGTGCGTGCATCCGGTGCGGTTGAGGCTCATGCTTGCGCCCATCGTCGTGGTAAGCACCTCCGCCTGGTGCACCGGATGCACGCTCCGCACACCTGCTCTCGGTGCTCGATCGAAGGCCCTGTTCGCCACGTTAAAGAACTTCATAAAATCAATAGATTGTGAGGTTATTTCCATGCGAGGTTCCCTCGCGAAGCGAGGTACGCTCGCCTGCTCGTCAGCCGAAGGCTCTTGCTTGCGAGGGGCAAGCCCCTCGCGCTCCCCGGCTGAGGGCTCTTTCTTGCGAGGGGCAGGCCCCTCGCGCTCCCCGGCTGAGGGCTCTTTCTTGCGAGGGGCAGGCCCCTCGCGCTCCCCGGCTGAGGGCTCCTGCTTCGTAAGGCGTTCATCGTTCGCCTCCGGCCACGGTTTGGCCGAGGTCGAAGTCGCTGACGGGTTGGCGCGCAGGGTCGGAGCGGTCGTAGTACAGATGGCCGTCAATCCAGACCTGTTCGGCGCGGGCGTACACGCTGAAGGGGTGGCGGTCCCAGAGCACGGCGTCGGCCGCCTTGCCGATGCTTAGGGTGCCGGTCTCCTCCGCTATGCCTAGGGCCTTGGCGGCATTGCCGGTGATCCAGGTCATGGCTTGGGCGTCGCTGATGGCCATGCCGGCGCGCCAGCCGGCCGCCATCGCCTTGGCGGCCTCTTGATTCAGCCGCTGAATGCCCTCCGCGGAATCGGAGTGGATGATGGCGCAGGCACCGGCTGCATCGATCAAGGCGGCGTTCTGGGATATGCCGTCGAAGGCCTCCAGCTTGAAGCCCCACCAATCCGCCCAAACGGCGGAGCAGATGTCCGCTGCCGCCAGCAGGTCGGCGATCTTGTAGGACTCCGTGGCGTGATGGAAGGCGGTGATGGCGTAGCCGAACTCCTGGGCGATGTCCATCATCACCGCCATCTCGTCGGCCCGGTAGCAGTGGTTGTGGACCAGGATCTCGCCGTCGAGCACGGCCGCCAAGGTGTCCAAGGCCAGGTTTCGCTCCGGAGGCGCCTCCGCCTCGCGGGCCTCGAATTGCTGGCGTTGGTTCCGATAGGCGGCCGCCTGCACCCAGGCGGCGCGAAAGCCCGCCACGTTGCCCATGCGCGTCATGGGCGCCTGCATGCGTTCGCCGTAGACGCGCTTTGGATTCTCGCCGCAAGCCATCTTCAGGCTTTGCGGCGCGCCTGGGAACTTCATGGCCTGCACGGTGCGGGCGGGCACGTTCTTTAGCGTGACGCCCCGCCCGCCAAACAGGTTGGCGCTGCCAGGCAGGATGTGCAGGGTGGTCACGCCCCCGGCCAGTGCGAGGGCAAACTGCGGATCCTGCGGCCATACCGAATGCTCCACCCAGACCTCGGCCGTGTTGGGGCTGGTGGCCTCGTTGCCGTCCGCAGTGGATGCCACGCTGGGCGCCGGATAGGTGCCAAGGTGGGAGTGAACGTCGATGATGCCCGGCGTCAGCCACTTGCCAACCCCATCGATCACCCGCCCGGACGTCGGTTCGGCCAGCGCATCGCCGACTTTCGTGATGGCAGCGATGCGCCCGTCCTTCAGCAGCACGTCCGCCCGCTCCAGCGCGTCGCCATCGCCGGTGAACACTGCCACGCCCTGAATCAGCGTGGGCTCGGCCGGCAGCGGGACGTAGGTGGACCCATAGGGCGCCGCGGCCAAGGCCATGCTGGCGTGCAAGGCGGCCAGCAACGCGCCGACTGATGCTCTCATGGCGATCCATTCCCGTGACTTGAAGCCCACTTTGCCCCGAAACCGGATGGCGAGTCCAGTGGCCGCGAGTTCGAAGCCGTCCGCCTACAAGTTCATCAGGTCAGCGTTGCCGCCCTTGGCGGCCACGTTGTCGGTTCGCGTTCGCTCTGCGGCGAAGCGCAGCAGATAATGCGGCCCACCGGCCTTGGGCCCAGTCCCGGAGAGGCCGCGGCCGCCGAAGGGGTTTACCCCCACGACGGCCTTGGCGCTCGGCCTAACGCAGCGCTGCGATCGGGGTGCCGTCAGCCGCGGGTTAGTTGCCACCCATGCTGTAGCGGAACGACACGCCGAAGATGCGTGGCTCGGTCAGGAAGTAGTTGCGGAAGAAGCCTGAAGTGTCTGACGTCAGGTAGTGGCCGGTGATGTTGTCGTCGTCCTCGATGTTGCGGATCCAGGCGCGCGCGCTCCAGTGGCCGTCATTGCTCTCGTAGATGAGCGAGGCGTTCCACTGATCCCAGGAGTCGATCTCATCGCCGGCGGTGTTGAACTCCCTAGCGTACATGTCGCCCTGCCAGTACCAGTCCACCCGGGCGATCAGGCGGCCGCGCAGGGCGGCGATGTCCCACGCGTAGGCGGCGCCAATGTTCAGGGTGTGCTCCGGGGAGTTGGGCAGTGCGTTGCCGCTGAGATCCTGCTCCAGGCCATCGGAAACCTGAACGCCGAAGGCAGCGGCGGCATTGCGGTCGATGTAGGCGGGAATGCCGTTCTCGTAGAGCGTTCCCGGCAAGGGGAGGGCCGCGCCGGCGTCAACCAATCCCTGCACGACCGCTGGCGTCAAATCAGACAGCCGGGCCACGTAGTTGATGCCGGCGGTGGCGCCGGGAACCCAGTTCTCCAAGGTGATCCACTCCGGGTTGCTGGCGGTGCGGTTGGTGGGGTCAACGGAGAGGCCCTCGGACACCTCGGAGTTCAGGTAGGAGTAAGCCGCGTTTAGGGACAGCCCGGGCACGGCCTCGGGGCGCCACTCGGATTCCAGCTCAATGCCCCAGATCTCGGCGTCGATGTTGTCGTTTATGGAGCTGTTGTTGGCGATGCGCGTGATCTGCAAGCCTTCGTAGTCGTAGTAGAAGACGTTGCCGTTGAGCTTCAGGCCGCCGTCCAGAAAGATGTTCTTGCTGCCCACTTCGATTGAGGTCACCTGCTCCTGCTCAAAGTCGAACTTGACGTCACCTTGGAAGGCCTCGCTCACCGGCGGGTTGAAGCCGCCCGGCTTGTAGCCGGTGGTGACGAAGGCGTAGAGCAGGCTGTCGTTGGACACTTGCCAATCGAGCCCCACCCGCCAGGTGGTTTCCTTCCAACTGAACGAGTCGGGGCTGCCGGTCAGGGCGCGCCGTTCGCCCGGCTGCGGCACCAGCGGGATGGCGCGCACGGCGGCCAGCCGCTCGGCGCTTAAGGGTGCCGTGCCAACGGCCGCTTCAAACAAGTCCACCGCGCCGTACAGTTCGGCCCTGGCTGCGTTGTAGCCGTCCGCGCCGTTGGCGAAGGCGGATTCGCGGCTGTACTCCCCGGGGTTTGCCAATGGGCAGGCGCCGGTGAGCTGCGCCACCAAGCCGCAGATGTAGCTGGCGTCCAGGAACGGGTTGGTGTCGGCGACGAACTTGTCATCCTCGTTGTAGCGCACGCCCACGGTCAGCTTCAAGCTGTCGGTCAGGTCGTAGTAGGCTTGGCCAAACAAGGCGTAGCCGTCAGACTCCACGCCGTCGCGGCCCGGTGCGTTGGTGGAATTGAACATGCCCGGATAGGCGCCGGTGACTGTGCCCAGGAGATCCAAAGTATTGGCGGCGACGTAGTAATCGCTGGAGGCGCCGGTGTCGTAGGCGTTGGCGCCAACCAGAAAGTTCAGCGGGCCTTCGAACTGGGTGTCCAGCTTGACTTCAACCGTCCAGTACTCCGCGTCATTGTCGCCTTGGTCGAAAGCGAAAACGCGGCTCGTGTCCACGTCGGCGATGCAGCCGCCGGGCACCCCGGACGTGCCGTCGTTGTAGTTGCAATTCGGGTTGGTCCACTCATCGCCGGCGCCGCCCGCTGGTTCCGAGGTCGGGTACGCCATCAGGCCAAGCGCTCTGACGATGGCGGTGGGGCCAGCGGTCGCGGCCGTCAGCAGCGTGGGGCCCACATTCATGTTGTAGTCCATGCGGGTCCGGGATTCGGCTTCCTGATAGGCGCCGAGGATGCCCACCGAGAAGTTGTCGAAGTCGTAGGTCAGGCCCATCGACCAAATCTCCTCGTCGTATTCGTAAACGGGCTCAAAATCGGTGTGCATGGCGCGAAAGCCAATGCCGTCAGGGCGCGGGAAGTCGTATTTCACCAGCGGGTCCGCATTGCCGCCGGTGGCGCCGTAGGGGAGTGCCCCGAAGGCGGCCCCGAACAGGCCGCCCGTGGTGGTGCCCAAGTGCGGGTTGTCAAAGCCGAAGCCGTTCGGCTTGCAGCCCTGCACGGGAACGGTGTTGCGCTCGCAGATTTGGTTGGTGATGCGGGCCCGGTCGCTGTCTTCCTTGAACTTGTTGTACTGCACCCAGAGGTCGCCGCCATCCGCGAACTGCCACTGCGCCGTGGCGCGCACGGCCCAGTGGTTGCGGCCGTCAATGTCGTCGTCGATGCCCACCAGTTGGTTGCCGTTGGCGTCGGTTTGGCCGTAGGCGAGGTTTTTCGTGTAGCCGTCGCGGTCGAGCGTGTAGCCTGCCACGCGCACGCCGAAGCGGTCGCCCAATGGCAGGTTGACCATGCCCTTGTAGCGCCGATGCTCATAGTCGCCAACCTCGGCATCCACGAAGGCGTCCACGGCTTCCAAGTTCGGCTTGTTGGTGATGACGTTGACCGAGCCACCGGTGGCGTTTCGGCCGTAGAGCGTGCCTTGGGGGCCGCGCAGAATCTCCACCCGGCTGACGTCGAAGTACTCGATGGCGTTCAGGTTGGAGGTCAAGGGTATTTCATCGATGTGGGTGGAGACGCCATTCTCGCCCGAGGCGGCGATCACCAAGCGGCCAATGCCGCGGATGCTGAAGCTGGCGCCGCCGAAATTGGTGGCCGTGAAGGTGACGTTGGGGGTGTTGAGCTGCAAATCCGTGGCCGATTGAATTTGCCGGTCTTGCAGCATGTCGCCCGTCAGCGCCGTCACCGCGATGGGCACGTCCTGAATGCTCTCCGACGCCCGCTGGGCGGTGACGATCACCTCTTCAATGCCGCGCTCGCTCGCCTCTTGGGCGAGGGCCAAACGGTCAACCAGCAACGCCGGGGCGCTGACAACGGCCAATGCCATCCAGGCAAGGCGCCGGGCAGGTGAGAATGTAAAAGGCAAGCTGAAGGGACTGACAGGAATTTTCACTGCTACTGCTCCTGATGCTGATTTGGGCTTTCTCTCCGGGATAGAGCCTCAAGGCTGCTGGCCGAGCGGCCGCGCCTCAAGACATCGGCGCAATGTTCGCACTTCCGGCAATTTGACGCAATTTGAGGATAAGTCGGATAATCCGCCGCTTCGCCGCGCTTGCGGGCCGGCACCACTCGGAGGCGCAGCCCTTGGCGGCAATCGAAGACATGGCCCAGACCGCGGACGCGGTGCGCGGCCACTTGGAGGACCACCGTTACATCTGCAGCAGCCAGATCGCCACGGCCGTGTACCTGGCCTACCAGTTGCGCAAGCCCATCTTGATTGAAGGCCCGCCGGGCGTGGGCAAGACCGAGCTGGCCAAGACCACGGCGGAGATGTTCGACCTGCCGCTGATCCGCCTGCAGTGCTACGAGGGCCTCGACGAGGCCAAGGCCATCTACGAGTGGAAGTACGGCAAGCAGTTGCTCTACACGCAGGTGCTCAAGGAAACCCTCGACGAAGTGCTGCAGGGCGCCCGGGGCTTCGCCGAATCGGTCACCCGCCTGCACGAGTTCGGCGACATCTTCTTCTCCGAGGAGTTCATGGAGCCGCGCCCGCTGCTCAAGGCGCTGCGGGAGGAGGATGGCTGCGTGCTGCTGATCGACGAGGTGGACAAGTCGGACCACGAATTCGAGTCGCTGCTGCTGGAGATCCTTTCCGACTTCCAGGTGTCCATCCCGGAAATCGGCACGGTCAAGGCCACCCGGGAGCCGCCGATGGTGTTTCTGACCAGCAACAACACCCGGGAGATTTCCGACGCCCTGAAGCGCCGCTGCCTGCATCTCTACATTCCGTTCCCGGACGTGGAGCTGGAGCAGCGCATCATCAACGCCCGGGTGCCGGAGATTCCGCCGGAGCTGCGCCGGCAGCTGGTGGCGTTCATTCAGGAGCTGCGCGACCTCGACCTGAAGAAGGTGCCCGCCATCTCGGAGACCATCGATTGGGCCCGCACCCTGGTGCTGCTGCACGCCGAGGCCCTGGACCCGGACTTGGTGCGGGAAACCTTGAACGTGGTGCTCAAGTTCCAGGAGGACATTGAAAACGTCCAAGGCGAGGTGGCCGCCCTCACCAGCAAGGTGGTCAAGCACTAGCCTGCGCCGGAACCGCCGTGGACCGCACCCTCGCCAACTTCATTCGCGCCCTGCGCAATTCGGAAGTGCGCATTTCCACCGCCGAGACCTTGGATGCCTTCAACGCCGTGGAGCTGGTGGGCTACCGGGACCGGGCCTTCCTCAAGCGCTCCCTGTCGCTGGTGCTGCCCAAGACGTTGGACGAAAAGGAGACCTTTGACGCCTGCTTCGACCAGTTCTTCTCCTTTGAAGACGTGCGCCGGGAGGCGCCAGGGCAGGTGCGCGCCAGTGGGCAGAGCCAGGCGGTGGATGAGGCCGAGTTGCGCCAGCAACTCGATCACGTCGCCGAAGGCGACGCGGGCGGGGCCGGCGGCGACCGTGGCGAGACCGCCCCTGCCCGCGGCGATGCGGCCCGGAGCAAGGGCAAGCGCAAGTCCCGCAACGCGCTCTACGTTGAAGAGGAGGAGGCCGACTTAGGCCCCGGCGAGATGACTGCGCCGACCTCGGCCTTGGGCACGCTGCTGATGCAGGATTCCAAGGTGGAGCTGTCCATGGCCATGTCCGCGGCCGGCGAGGCGGTGGACGTGCGGGAGATTCAGGTCTTCACCCAGAAGGGCCTCTACACGCGCCGCATCATGGACCAGATGGGCTTGGTGGACCTCAATCGGGAGATTGCCGACGCCCGAGAGGACCCCGCCGTTCCGGTGCGCCGCATGGGCCAGGAGCTGCGGCGGCGGCGGGATTGGCTGCGCGGCCAGGTGCGCGATTACGTGGAGCGCCAGTTCCTGCTGCACGCCGACGCCTCGGGCAAGCGCCTGCGCGAGGAGCTTTTGCGCAAGGTGAAGCTCTCCAACGTGGAGCATCGCAGCTTCCGCCTCATCCAGGAGATCGTGTACAAGATGGCCAAGCGCCTGGCCACCCTGCACGCCAGGCGCAAGAAGGTGTTCAAGAAGGGGCAACTCAACGTGCCCCGCACCCTGCGCCACAACATGGCCTACGACGGCGCCATCTTCGACCTGCGCTGGAAGTCCGTGAAGATCGACCGGCCCAAGGTGTTCGCCATTTGCGACGTGTCCGGCTCGGTGGCCAACTACGCCCGCTTCATGCTGATGTTCCTCTACAGCCTTGAGGAGGTGATGCCCAAGGTGCGCGCCTTCGCCTTCTCCTCGGACCTGGCCGAGGTGACCGACCTCTTCGACCGCAATGCCATTGAGGACGCCATTGCCAAGACCCTGCGGGACTACGGCGGCGGCTCCACCGACTACGGCCAGGCCTTTGAGGACTTCAAGCGCAACTGCCTGGACGACGTGGACAACCGCACCACCATCATCATCCTGGGCGATGCCCGCAACAACTACGGCGACCCGCGCGCCGAAATTCTCAAGGAGATGTACGACCGCGCCAAGCGGATCATCTGGCTCAACCCGGAGGCGCGCAACGCCTGGACGGTGGGTGATGCGGAAATGCGCCGCTACAGCGCCTACTGCCACCAAGTTGAGGAGTGCAACTCGCTCATGCACTTGGAAAGGGTGGTGGGCAACCTGCTGAAAACGGTGCAGTAGAGCCCGGTCATCCAGGGCCTGCCCGCATGCCAAGCCACCCAGTCAGCGCCACTCCCATGGATCCCATCGGGACGTTTTCCGTTGGCGCCGGTGAGAGTGGGCTCGGTTTTGCTATGCTGTGCCCATGACTCATTCTTGGGATGTCGCCGACTCTCCCTTCGGCATCGACGCTATCGAGTTGCATGAGGCCGTGGCACAGCGGCTTCCCCGAACGAAGGCCGATGCCGCCTTCGAGGCCTTTCTGGCCCAAGCGGCCCATGGTGGGTGGCTGATTCCACATCCGCAGCTCAATGGGCTGCACATCCCGATACTCACTTTCGAGGCTTATCTGCGCGAGCGAAAGCCCCGCCCAGCGCACTTGAGCCGGAGGCGTTAGCCAGCAGTGGCCGAGTCCTTCAATAGCGGCAGCGATGCCGCCTTCAACCGTTCCGCAGCCCGGCAGCTGGCGGTGCTCGGCGTGGCCATTGTGGTTGGCTTGGCGGGCCTGATGTGGGGGCTGAACCTGCTGGCGAGCCTGACCACCACCGCGGGCGGGGCGCCGCCGGCGGTGGATGTGGCCAACAACGCCATCACCGTAATGCTGACCGAGGAGCCGCCGCAGCTGGACAGCAGCCGTTCCACCGACCAAGTTAGCGGCGTGGTGCTCGGCCACGTCATGGAAGGCTTGCTGCGCTACGACAACCAAGGCGAACTGGCGCCGGGAATGGCCGAGCAGTGGCGCGTTGATGAGCTCGGCGCCACCTTCCGCCTGCGCGCCGATGGGCGCTGGAGCGACGGGCAGCCAGTGACCGCGCACGACTTCGTGTTCGCTTGGCAGTTGGCGCTTGATCCAGAGAACGCCTCGGAATACGCCTTCATTCTCTATCCCATCAAGAACGCCGAGGCAGTCAATCGCGGGGAGCTGCCGGTTACCGAGCTTGGCGTGCGGGCGCTTGATGCGCGCACCTTGGAGGTGGCGTTTGAGCGCCCCATCGCCTTTTTCGACAAGCTCACCGCCTTCTCCACCTACTTCCCGGTGCGCGAGGACTTCTACCGGGCCACCGAAGGCCGCTACGGGGCGGAAGCCGACCAACTGCTCTACAACGGTCCCTTCGCGCTGTCGGGCTGGGTGCATGGGCAATCCCTGCAACTGGACCGCAACCCCTATTACTGGGACCAGGAGCGGATTCGCTTGGACCGCATCAACGTTGGCTACATCACCTCTGACCCCAACACGCGCCTGAACCTGTTCAAGGACGAAAAGATCGTGATGACGGGGCTGACCGCGGAGAACCTCACCAACGCCTTGGAGCAGCGTTGGCACATCCACCGGCACATGGACGGCTCGGTTTCTACCTCGATTTCAATCACCGCCCGGAACGGCTGACGCGCAATCTCAATCTGCGCAAGGCGATGATCCTGGCCCAGGACCCCGGCGAATTGGTGTACAAGGTGACCAAGACACCGGGCTACCTACCGGGCGAATCCTTGTTTCCGCGGTTTCTGGAGGGCGTGCGGGGCAAGTTTCGGGACGAGTACCCGGCACCCACCTACCAGATGGACGTGCAGGCCGCCCGCGACCACTTGGAGGCAGCCCGCCGCGAACTCGGGCTGGAGGCGTTTCCGCCGCTGGTGCTGCTGGCGGGCGACAACCCGGTCTCCAACATCCAATCGGAGTACTTTCAAGCCGTCTTCAAGCGCAACCTGGGGCTGGACATCAAGATCGACCGGCAGATCTTCAAGCAACGGCTGGCCAAAATGACGTCCGGGGACTTCGACTTGGTGCTGGCCGGCTGGGGGCCGGACTACAACGACCCGCTGACTTTTGGCGACCTGTTCGCCTCTTGGAACCTGAACAACCGCGGCCGCTACAGCAACCCGGCCTACGACCGCCAAGTGCGCATCGCCCAAGGCGCGATGGATGCGCCCACGCGCATGGCAGCCTTCGCGGAGATGCAGCGCATCATCCATGAGGACGTGGTGATCATTCCCAACTATGAGCGCGGCGTGTCCTACGTCACCCACCCCCGCGTCAAGGGCATCCTGCGCCGCGTGGTGGGCGCCGACACCGACTACACCTACGCCTGGATCGACTAGGGCGTGTTGGGTGACTTGACAACGGCTCCTCGCCCTCGGCTGGAGCCAAGCAGGATCTCTCGGAGGGAGGGCGTCCCGCCCTCGAAGAGTTAGGCGGGGCCATGCTGCGCTATAGCTTGAAGCGGCTGCTGCAGGGGTTGGTCACGGTCTTCTTCATCGCCACGGCGACCTTTTTTGCCATGCACAACGTGCCCGGCGACCCGCTGGCCAGCGACAAGGCGCTGACGGAGCGGATTCGCGCCAACTTGGAGGCCAAGTACGGCCTCGACCAGCCCCTAATGACCCAATACGGCATATTCCTCGGCAACCTGCTCCAAGGCGACTTCGGCATCTCCTACACCCAGGAGAACCGGCGCGTCAACGACATCATCCGCGAGCACTTCCCGGTCTCCGCCACCCTTGGCATCCTGGCCATCGCCTTCGCCGGCCTCGGCGGCGTGCTGTGGGGCGCGCTCACCGCGCTGTACCGCAACCGGCTGCCGGACGTGCTGATCATGTTGGCGGTGATATTGGGCATCTCGGTGCCGAGCTTCGTGTTTGCCGCCTTGGGCCAGTTGCTGTTGGTGCAGGTCAACGGCTGGCTCGGCTTTTCCCTGCTGCCGGTGGCGGGCTGGGGCACGGTGGCGCACATGCTGGTTCCCTCATTGGTCCTGGGGCTGGGCACCATGGCCTACCTCACCCGCCTGATGCGTTCCTCCATGCTGGAAATCGTGGGCTCAGACTTCGTGCGCACGGCCAAGTCCAAAGGGCTGTCGGCAAGGCGCATATTCACCCATCATCAACTGCGCAACGCCATCCTGCCGGTGGTCACCGTGCTCGGTCCGGCCATCGCCGCCATCACCACCGGCGGCTTTGTGGTGGAGATGGTGTTCGCCATCCCCGGCCTTGGCCGCTACTTCGTGCAGGCGGTGCAGCAGCTGGACTACACGGTCATCATGGGCACCACCGTGTTCTACGGCGCCTTCTTGGTGTTCATGGTGATCGTGGTGGACTTGCTGTACGGCTGGATCGACCCCCGGGTGCGGTTGGAATAGGCATGAGCGAGGCCGCCTTCACCGCCGACGACTTTCAGCCGGCTGCCGCCACCGAGTCCGCTCAGGCGGTGTCGCGCCCGTCGCTGTCCTATTGGCAGGACGCTTGGATTCGCCTGAAGGCCAATCGCCGTGCGCTGCTCTCCCTTTACTTGGTGATTGGCCTGTTGCTGTTCACGCTCGTTGGCCCCTTGGTCTGGACCTTGGACCCGTCGGCTCAGGACCTGGATCAGATCAGCCAGCCCCCCGGCGCGGATCGTGCAGCGACGGTGGTGGCACCGTACCGCCCTTGGGATGGCACCTCGGAGCTGCCCTTGAGCAACGGCTTGAGCTTGGCGGCCAACCCCACCACCCAGTCGGTGCGCTTGGTCTGGTCGCCGCTGCCGGATGCGGCCGGCTACCGCCTGTACCGCAATCTGTTCCCCGCCGAACCGGGCCAAGCCCTGGGCTTGCCGCTGTTCGAGACGTTTAAAGAGGAACAGCACCGATTTGAGGACCGCTTGGACCTCAAGCCCCGCACCTACCACTACAGCGTGGCGGCTTTGGACGCCCAAGGGCAAATGACGGGCGCGGTGCACAGCTTGGAGTTGGCGGTGGCAAGGGTCATCACCGCCCAGGAAGCCGAAGCCAAGGGGTTGGTGGCAGACGCTGGCCAGCTTAAGCTGGGCGACCCCGTCAAGCTGCGGTTGCATCCGCTGGGCACGGACTACCTTGGCCGCGACCTGCTGGCCCGGCTGATGGCTGGCGCGCAGGTGTCGCTTTTCATCGGCATCGTCGCGCCCCTGCTGTTCATTGCCTTCGGCGTGCTTTACGGCGCCACGGCCGGTTTTTTGGGCGGCTGGGCGGATCAGGCGCTCATGCGCTTTTCGGACTTCGTGGTGGCGTTGCCCTTTCTGCTGTTCATGATCCTGCTGCGGGTGGCTTCGGGCGTGCAGCCTGGCGAATCGGGCATCACGCCCATGGTGCTGGCCATGGTGCTGCTCAGTTGGCCGGCCGCGGCGCGGTTGGTGCGCGGGCAAATCCTGCAAATCCGCGAGGAGGGCTACATCAGCGCTTCGCGCCTGCTCGGCGGCAGCGCGCCCTACTTGGTGCTGCGCCACATGATTCCCAACACCTTAGGCGTCATTCTGGTCACCATGACCTTCGCCGTGCCCACCGCCATCTTCACCGAGGCCTTCCTGTCCTTCATCGGCATGGGGGTGGCGCCGCCCACACCGTCCTGGGGCAGCATGTGCAACGAGGGCATCAAGACCATGCTCACCACGCCCCATGAGCTGATCTTTCCGGCGCTGTTCATCAGCGTCACGGTGCTGGCCTTCAACCTGTTGGGCGACGGGCTGCGCGACGCCTTGGACGCCCGCATGCGGAGCGCCGAGTGAGCGCGGTGCTCCAAGTCCGTGACCTGGCGGTGGAGTTCGACACCTACGGGGGCGTGGTGCAGGCCGTGCGCGGGGTGGGCTTTGACGTTGAGGAAGGCCGCACCTTGGCCGTGGTGGGTGAGTCGGGCTGCGGCAAGTCGGTCATGGTGCAAAGCGTGATGGGGCTGATCCCCATGCCGCCGGGGCGCATCACTTCGGGCAGCGCCCGGCTGCGCGGCGCGGAAATCCTCGGCCGGCCCGTGGTCAATGGCCGGGACATCCGCGGCGATGCCGTGGGCATGATCTTTCAGGATCCGATGACGTCGCTGAACCCCACCATGACCATCGGCGACCAGATCGCCGAAACCCTGGTGGCCCATCGCGGGCAATCGCGCCGTCAAGCCCTCGGCCGGGCCATTGAACTGCTGGAGATGACGCGCATTCCCGAAGCCGCCGAGCGCGCCCGCCAATATCCGTTCGAGTTTTCCGGGGGCATGCTGCAGCGGGCGATGATCGCCATGGCCATCGCCTGCGAACCGGCCCTGTTGATCGCCGATGAGCCAACCACCGCCTTGGACGTGACCATTCAGGCGCAAATTCTGGATCTGTTGGGGGATCTGCAACGCCAGACCGGCATGGCCATCATCCTCATCACCCACGATCTCGGCGTGGTGGCGCGGCTGGCCGACGACGTGGCCGTGATGTACGCCGGGCGCATCGTTGAGCGCGGGCCAAGCGATGCGGTTTTCTATCATTCCGGCCACCCCTACACCTTGGGCTTGAAGGCCGCCATGCCCACCCGCAACGCCACGCGCGACGTGCCCTTGCAGCCGATCGACGGCAGCCCGCCGGACCTGTTCAAGCCGCCGGCCGGTTGCGCCTACGCACCCCGCTGCCCGCACGCCATGCGCCTGTGCCAACGCCGCGACCCGCCGCCGTTTGAACTCGGCAAAGCGCACCACGCCAACTGCTGGCTGCGTCATGCGGAATTGGGGGAGCAGGAGCCCTCAGCCGGGGAGCGCGAGGGGGCACCCCTCGCATGAAAAAGCCCTCAGCCGGGGAGCAAGCGAGTGCCCCTCGCTTCGCGAGGGGGGAACCCCTCGCATGAAAAAGCCCTCAGCCGGGGAGCGAGCGAGTGCCCCTCGCTTCGCGAGGGGGGCACCCCTCGCATGAAAGAGCCCTCAGCCGGGGAGCGCGAGGGGGAACCCCTCGCATGAGAGAACTCTCAGCCGGGGAGCAAGCGAGTGCCCCTCGCTTCGCGAGGCGGGGAACCCCTCGCAAAAAAAAGCCCTCTGCAGGAGGGGGCCGGTGAGTGTCCTAGTGCAAGCCAACAACCTGACCAAGCACTTTGACTTGGGCAGGGGCCGGCGGGTGCATGCGGTGGACGATGTGAGCCTAGCCATTGAGGAACGGGAGATTGTCGGCTTGGTGGGGGAGTCCGGCTCCGGCAAATCGACCTTCGGCAAGGCCCTGGTGGGCTTGCACGACAAGACTGGCGGCAGCGTCTCGTTCAAGGGCCAGTCTTTGCCGCGCCGGTACCGCCAGCGGGACTTCGAGCGCTACGCGCCGCACATGCAGATGATCTTTCAGGATCCCTATTCCTCGCTGAACCCGCGCATGACCGTGGGCGAGATCATTGGTGAGGGCTTAAGGCTGCACTCGCCGCTTTCCGGGGCCGAGATCCGCGACCGGGTGGCCGCTTGGCTGGAGCGGGTGGGGCTGAACGCCGACCACCGTTCGCGCTATCCCCACGAGTTCTCCGGCGGCCAGCGGCAACGCATTGGCGTCGCCCGGGCATTGATTCTGGAGCCGGAGTTCGTGGTTTGCGACGAGCCCATATCGGCCCTGGACGTCTCCGTCCAAGCCCAGGTGATCAACCTGCTCGATGACCTCAAGGCGTCCATGGGGCTGACCTTGCTGTTCATTGCCCATGACCTCTCCATGGTGCGCTACGTCAGCGACCGCATGGCGGTGATGTACCTCGGCTCCCTCGTGGAAGTGGGCCAGGCGGACGAGGTGTTCTTCGAGCCGCAGCATCCCTACACCAAAGTGCTGGTTGGCTCCAACCCGGAGCCGGACCCGAAGTCTGAGCGCGAGCGCCCGTCAACCGCCATCCGGGGCGAAATCCCCTCGCCGGTCAACCTGCCCCCCGGCTGCCGATTCGCCGACCGCTGCCCCGAGGCGATGCCGCAATGTCGGGCCCAGACGCCGGAGCTGAAGCCCTTGGCGGTGGAGACCGAACGGCTGGTGGCCTGCCACTTGTACGATTGAATTCAGATTGCCAGGAACGCGCGGGGAGGCAACATCTCCATACCGCGCCAAGGGCTCAGCGTCAGCAAGCCAGAGCCGCCGGTTTCGCGTGTTCGGAAACACGGTCGCAAAAGCGTTGGAACATCTCGATGTTGGCACCCGTTAACCTTCGATAGTCCGCTGGGGAAAGCACCACCGCCACTTCCCGATCCTGGCGTCGAAGGGTCACGGGTTCCCGCTGAACGGCGTCCAATAGCGCCGCGAACCGCTGTTTTGCCTCGGATGCCCATACGAGCCGCATAGGTGATTGACCCATTCAAGAGAAACGATTGACTTGATCCATTTGGCTATGTTGATCATCTTTGACAAGAGTGCTCGCGGCTTGCCAACGGCTTGCCAACGGCTTCGCTGCGCCTTGCCATCGCGCCCGCCAGGCTCCTCTGAGCTTGCGGGACTTAATCGGAGGCTCCCTAGCGGCTTAGGGCCTAGAGCAGCCCGGCTGGGATGGCGATGACGTCTTTGGCGAGCTTGGCGTCAGTCTCCTTGAGGCAGACCACGGCCCCCGGCCCGAGCGGCTTGCCGAGCTTGGCCAAGGCGGAGAAGCTGCCTGCGGCGGAGCGGCCGGGCGAAGCGGTCTTCTTGAATTCAACGGGGTGGATTTGGGTGTCCCGCTCAATCAGCAGGTGCACCTCGCGCCGGTCCCTGTCCCGGTAGAAGTTAAACCGGGCCTGAAGGCCGTTGTGCCAATAGCTTTTCAGAATCTCGGCGAACATCCAGGTTTCCAGAATGGCGCCGGATAGAGCGCCGGCTTCAAGCGTTTGCGGCGACGACCAACAAAAGGACGGGAAAGGCCTTGGAAACGCGGTGGATGGTGCGCGATAAGGTTCGCCGCTTGTACATGGTTTTCGGCTAACTTGGTAGAGGGCTCCATATTAGCCGACAAAAGGGCCTTTTTTCGAGCCAACCTTGAAATTCAGGCGGGACGGGCCTCCATGATCACGGCCTGGCCGATGGCGCGGTCGAGATCGTGTTCGGACAACTCGCCGGACTTCGACACCGCTATTTCGTGGTAGGCGGCGTCCCCCGGATGTTGGCGCAGGTAGTCGGTCAGCAGTTGGCGAACGCGGTCCGGCTCATCGACGATGATGGAGGCTTGGTAGGGTTCGCCCACGCCCTGCAAGGTGAGCCAGACCCGCGCACCTCCACGGAGGTTGCGCCACCATCGGGTGTCCTTGCTGGTGAAGCAGCGGATGGTCTCACCGTCGCGGACGTAGCGCAGCGGCGTGCTGTAGGAGCGCCCGGTCCGAACCCCGGTGAAAGTGATCAGCAGCAAGCTGCCGCTCATCAGAAAGTGCACCGGCGAACGCAGCAGCAAGCCCATCATCGGGTTAATGATCTTGAACAAAAACTCCGGAATTCTCACACCAAACCTCCCAATAATTCCCATCAAACACCCCCGAGTTGCTGGCGCACCTGCGCCAGCAACTCGAACGCGAGCCTGCTCGCGCGCTCGCGCGATTAACCCGCCGAAGACGCGGGCAGCAGATGCGCCACGGCATCACGCTCCTGCGCCAGTTCGTTCTCCGTCGCCTGCATGCGTTCGCGGCTGAATGCGTTGACGTCAATGCCCTCCACGATGCGCCAGTCGCCGCCTTGGCATCGCACCGGAAAGGAATAGATCAGGCCTTTGGTGATGCCGTAGGCGCCATCCGCATGCACGCCCATGCTGAGCACGCCATCGGCGCCCAAGGCCCAGTCCCGCATGTGCTCGATGGCGGCGTTGGCGGCGGAAGCAGCGCTCGACGCGCCGCGCGCTTCAATGATGGCCGCGCCCCGCTGTTGGACGTTGGGGATGAACGTCTCCGTGTACCAAGCCGTGTCGATGAGGCCCATGGCATCGCGGCCGGCGACCGTGGCTTGGTGCAGGTCCGGGTACTGGGTGGCAGAGTGGTTACCCCAGATGCACAAGCCCTCAACATCGGTGGTGTGGGCGCCGGCCTTCTGCGCCAATTGGGCGACGGCCCGGTTGTGATCCAGGCGCGTCATCGCGGTGAAGTGGCGCGGGTCCAGGTCCGGGGCGTTGCGCTGGGCAATCAGGCAATTGGTGTTGGCGGGGTTGCCGACCACCAGCACGCGCACGTCGCGGGCCGCGTTGTCGTTCAGGGCCTTGCCCTGCACCGAGAAGATGGCGGCGTTGGCCTCCAGCAGGTCCTTGCGCTCCATGCCCTTGGTGCGCGGGCGCGAACCCACCAGCAGGGCGTAGTCCGCATCGCCGAACGCCACCGCCGGGTCGTCGGTCTGCACCACGCCGCGCAGCAGCGGGAAAGCGCAGTCCTCAAGCTCCATGGCGACGCCGCTTAGGGCGCCGAGCGCGGGGGTGATTTCCAGAAGGTTGAGAATGACCGGCTGATCCTTGCCCAGCATCTCGCCGGCGGCGATGCGGAACAGCAGGGCGTAGCCGATTTGGCCGGCGGCGCCGGTCACGGAAACTCGAACGGGGTCTTGCATGGTGACGTCCAGGGAAAAACCCTCATTTTAGCGATTCCAGTGGAACTCGTGGTACCACTGCCCCTCAGGCAGCGCCAGGGCGTCGATGAGCCAGGGCGTGACGCGTTCCGGCAGGTCGCTGCACGGCTGCCAGCAACAGGCATCGAACAGGGCGGGCTCGGCAACGGCGGGCTCGCCGGCGAAGCGGTCTGCCGCAAAGACGAAGTTCAGCCCTTGATGAACGCCGGACCGGTAGGGCAGCACCAAGCGCGGCCTCAAGTCCCCCACTTCGACGCCCGCCTCCTCCAGGCATTCCCGCCGGGCCGCCTCGCTGACGCTCTCGCCCGCCTTTTGGTGCCCGCCGGGCAGGCAGAAATAGCCGTCCATGAAGCCGGTCGCGGCCCGGCGCAGCAGGAAAACGTCCTCACCGCGCAGTAGCATCACGTGCACCACCACCGGGAAGCCCTGTCGCTTGGACCGCTTTGCCATTAGGCCAAATGCTCCAGCATCCCTAAGACACCCACCGCACAAGTGCCCGCTCCCGAGAGGAACCTCACCCGGCCAGCGCGGATCACTTCAAGGCTCCCGGTCTGGACGTCTGCGATGGCGGCGCTCATGGAACGAGTGACGGGAACTGGATGCGCCTGGTCCTCACCGTGCGCATCCGGCCGTCTCGATGCACGAGCACTTGGGTCTCTGCAAGGGAATGCGGGGCAGCAAGCCCGCCCAAACACCATCACAATCGCATCAAGCTCCACAACCCCACCTGCCTTGAGCCCCCACCTTCATGCAGCAAGACGATGTGGTCTGGTTCCGACATGAACCAAGCGAATGAGCGCCAAGCCAATTCGCTCACTGACCCCTTGAAAGCAACGTCATCCCGATCCGCATACGCGGTAACGAAGGCCACCTGCGCCTCGTCGAATCCGGCCCCGGACGCGACGGCCATCAACGCCGTTTGCCGCGACTCGCTTACCGGCCCTGCGCTAGCGACAACCTCAACAAAAACGAGCAGAGGATCGGCTGGGCCGAGATCGGCCAGAATCATGTCCGGCAGATTGCGATCCGGTTCGATGGTCAGGCCAATCGCCTTCGCAAGTTCGTCATCCTGCGCCACGACTTGATTGCGACTCTCGCTGAGCCAGATCACCGCAGGCTTTTCAAGAAAGCGCGGCGCAAACTCCTCCACCACGGACTTTGAAATCACAGAACTTGGCCCCGGCTCCATGTGGCGGGCCTCTCCGCCGGGGAAAGTCACTATAATCCGTTCGCCTTGAACGGCGGCGCCACGGCGCATGATGGCCACCCGGGCCAAGGCGCCGCTCGACAGATTCGCTGTCCGCCATTGCTCCATGGCTGCCACCAGCGCTGGCTCCTCCACATGGGGATCGAACAACTCGGCGAACTCCTCTGCGAGTGCGTAGCGAGGAAGCGGCGACGTTGTGGCCAGCCCTTCGCGCTCCTTTACCGCACCCAAGCGCACCAGACCGTCCCGTAACGTCTCGTCCCTGATGGGCTCACGCGTGTTGGCGGCATACCATCGCCCCGCGATGTCGCCCCCAGCTAAGCGCATCGAGGCGGTCAGCCAGAGTTCGCGTTCAGCATCCTCCGCCAAGTCGGCCTGCGCATCGGTCATGCGTGTGACTTGGTCGGGCCGCAACCAACGGTCCGTGCCTTCCACGGCACCAATGTAGAGCATCACGAATACCGTCTTGGCGGCGATTTCACGGGTAACTTAGTTTCGATTGGGGGTTCCATCAGGGAAGATTGCGCCAAGCCTTTCGCGAACAACCGGAACCGCCAAGAGCGGTGGCAACGTCATCGCCCCTTCTCCCAACCGTATGCTCGGCACAGCGCCTTTTCCAATGTCTCCCGACCTGCCCCACGCTGAATCAGTGGTTCAATCCCCTCCATGGCCTTTGGTGGTGGTAAGGGCAGCGCCTCCAATTCATAGGCGGACACGGCGACGCTGCCGTTGATGCAGCGAAAGACCTGATCCGCCACATCGCTGTTCAGCAATGCGGCAAGCGCAGCGGAAGAGACCTTCGGTGTGCCGTTGGCAGGTTTGACCATGTTGAGGTGGTTCTCGACAACAACGGCGCCATGCTCCTCAATGAAGGTCAATGGAAGTTCCGCCGCGATCAGGCGCCTGCATTGCTCCCGGGCCGTCGTCCGTTGCAGCAGAACGCAGGGGAAATCGGTGACCACCCAACGCTCATTGGGTGTTGGCTGGAAGTACGGCTTGTGGTTCCGCTTGGCGGCGCGAAACTCGAATCGACCATCGGCGCGCACGGACTCAGCCCAGACCAGCGGATAGCGCCCCTTGCCCGGCTGTTCCTGCAAACTGGTCTTGTGCCGGTTCCACACCAACGGCCCGGTGCTTACCTTGTAGCCGTAGTCGGCCAAGCGGTATGGTGAGGCGCCCACCCGGCTCAGCAGATCGCCCTGTGTCTCGGTGCGTGGCATCAACCAAGGTTGGTCCGGGGATTTGGGCAAACTGAAAGTGCCTGCGGCCCCTACTTCAACCGACCCGTTCTGTCCCGACGATATGAGATGCGTGGTACCGGCGCCGGGGTCACCGCCACGCTGATAAGTGGCCAAAAGGGTTTCCTGAAGCACGTCCGCGAAGACGCCTTTGCGTTTGCCGACGAAGCCGATGCTCGCGGGCGGGGCTTCCCGACCGAGCAGGCCGCGCAGCGCCTTGAAGTACTCGCCGGCCAAGAAGCTCGTCGGCGTGACATAGGCGATTACGCCACCTGCCCGCGTGTAGCGCAGCGCCAAGTCGGTGAACACGCCATAGAGGTTGGCGTGGCCGAACAAGCTGCGCTTGAACTTCCGACGCAACGGCGGCGACAGCGTGACGCGCCCGTATGGCGGGTTGCCGACCACCAAATCGAACGCCTTTCCCGCTGGCACCTGCTTGAGACTGTCGCACACGCGCACTACGGGTCCAAGCTGCGATTTCGCTTCCCGGCACAGACCGCTCAGCGTCACGTCCAGGACCACTTGCGAGATCCAGGCTGCGAACGGGTCCACCTCGAACCCGAACAGCCGACCCTGAACGTCGCTCAACGCGGCGTGAGCATCAAGCCCATTGTGGCTTGCAACCATCCGCCGGGCGACCGGCGCGAGGAAAGCGCCGCCGCCACAGGCTGGGTCCAGCACCCGCGCCGAGGCCCAATCCACGCCGGCGTCCGTCGCCATGTCCAGCAGCCGTTCGCACAACGCTGGCGGCGTATAGTAGGCGCCGAGTTTTGCCCGGGCATTGCGGGGCATCAGGGTGGTGTAGAGCACGCCGACCAGATAGCCGGCTTCCAAGGGGTCCAGCTGGGCTGCTGCTGCGCCGATGCGCTGGGCAAGCCCACTGGCCTCCGTGGAGATTGGAGCGATCTCAACGCCGTCCGGCAACGTGCGCAACGGCAAACTACAGTGGGGCATGGAGCCGACCTCGCTCCAGTAGGCTTGAAGGCAGGCATGCACTGCCGCCCTTGCAAATGCGAGGCGTTCGTCTGCTTCGAGCGATGACGCCAGCGCTCGGGCGGCCGACAAGCCTGCGTCAACAGTTAGGGGCGCCGCCTCGATCAACGCACGCTGCTCACATTCAATCATCACTTTTGAGGCTACTCGGCCAACACCAACACTACCCCAGATAATGGATTTTCATACAGTAGGTGTCAACGCATGCCAAGGGTTCGCCAAGGGCTTTCCACGAGACTTCCATTGGACCTCCTCGATTCACGTTGCTGCGGGCGCTCTTAAGCCGAAGAATGAACTGCAATAGAGCCGGGCTCAAGGTCTTGTCACTGCCTAAATCAAGCAAGGTGCGGCGCGTCGTCTTGCAGCGCCTTCGTAGCCTGCTAAGGTGAGTGGATGGTAACTTCGGGCCGCAGCAAGTGAAGAGCCATGCTTGAGTGCCATGCGTCGCTGAACCGGCGCATTGAAGAGGCGTCGTTGAACGCTTGGCCGGCGCTGCACCAGATGCTGCTTGATGGGTGGGTGCTGCGCTTCGCCCGTGGGTTCACCAAGCGGGCCAACTCGGTGACGCCGCTGTATCCGGGCAGCCAGCCCATCGATGAGAAGGTGCGCTTCTGCGAGAACCTCTATGCCCGGGAGCGGCTGCACAGCGTCTTCCGCATCACGGCTGGCGCCGATGGCGCGGAGCAAGCGGCACTGGACAGCTACTTGGACGCCCGCGGCTACCGGCTTGCCGATTCAACCCTGGTGCTGAGCGCGCCGATTGCAGCGGCGGCCGTCTCGCGGCGTTGGGCCGTGCTCACGCTGAAGGAGTGGTTGAACGCCTATGCGATGCTGACCGAAATGCCGGGCAAGTTCATGCGCTTGCACGGGGCGATCCTCAATGCCATCCGCACCGATTGCGCCCACGCGGTGCTGCGTGATGGCGAGGACGTGCTCGCCTGTGGGCTGGGCGTCCTTGAGCGCGACCTCCTCGGGCTGTTCGACATCGTCACCCTTCCGGCGCATCGGCGCCAAGGCTGCGCCGAGGAACTGGTGCGCGGCCTGCTGGCCTGGGGGCGGGAACGGGGCGCCGAGACCGCTTACCTGCAAGTCTCTGAAGGCAACGCGGCCGCTCAGGCCCTGTACCGCAAGCTCGCCTTTGCCGAACGCTACCGCTACTGGTACCGGATGGGCGGTTGAGGCACGGGCATGGGCTCAGCGCTTGAAGGCCGACTGCCCCATCACGAAGGTCTCCCGGACGACGCGGTCATCGCCCAAGGTCATCAACGCAAACAAACGTTCCTCGATGCGTTGGGCGCTTGCCATGCGATGGGCGATCAACGGGGTGGCTTGGCAGTCCAGCACCAGGAAGTCGGCCTCCTTGCCGGCCTCGAAGTTGCCCAACTGGTCCGCCAAGCGCAAGGCTCTGGCGCCACCGAGGGTGGCGAGGTAAAGGCACTTCACGGGGCTTAAGCTGTGCTGCTGCAATTGCTGCACCTTGTAGGCCTCATTGATGGTCCGCAGCAAGGAGAAGCTGGTGCCGGCCCCCACATCCGTGCCCAGCCCCAGGTTGACCCCGTGGCGCTCCATCTTGGCCAGGTCAAACAGGCCACTGCCCAGGAACAGATTGGAACTCGGGCAGAAGGCCAGCGCTGAGCCGGTGGCCGCCAAGCGCTCGCAGTCCTGGTCGCGCAAATGCACGCCGTGGGCGAACACCGAACGCTCGCCCAGCAGGTTGAAGTGGTCATAGACATCGAGATAGCTGCGCCGGCCCGGGAACAGTTCCAACACCTGAGCGGTTTCCTCAGCGTTTTCGGAGAGGTGGGTGTGCAGGTACACGTCCGGGTGTTCGGCGAGCAGTTCGCCGCACCGCGCCAATTGCTCCGCGCTGCTGGTCAGCGCAAAGCGCGGCATCACGGCGTAGCGCAGACGGTCTTGGCCATGCCAGCGCTCAATCAGCGACTGGCTGTCCCGGTAGCCGGACTGGGGGCTGTCCCTGAGGTATTCCGGGGCGTTGCGGTCCATGAGCACCTTGCCCGCAATCATGCGCAGCCGCCGCGCTTCGGCCGCTGCAAAAAAGGCGTCAACGGATTCGGGATGCACCGTGCAGAACACCAGCGCGGTGGTCGTGCCGTTGCGCAGCAGCTCCGTGAGAAACAGCTCGGCCACGGACCGCCCATGGGCTTGGTCCGCAAACGCCCTTTCTGCCGGAAAGGTGTAGTTGGCCAGCCAGTCCAGCAATTGGGCACCGTGGGAGGCGATCATGCCGGTTTGCGGATAGTGGGTGTGCGCATCAATGAAGCCGGGGCAAATCAAGCTGTTGCGATGTTCAACCACAGGGGTTCCGGGGGCGAGGGTGGGCAACAGCGCCTCAGCCGCGCCCACTGCCGCGACGTGGCCCGTTTCCGCCACCACCAACAGGCCGTCTTCGAAATACTCAAAGGAAGGGCCAATGCCGACTTGGGACGGGTCTTCGAGGCAGTGAATCAAGGCCGAGCGATGCGCTTGACGGCAGGCCGTTGGCGTTCCTTCCATGGCGTTACAAAAACAGAAACTTCAAGGCGAAGACGGCGGCCACCACCTGCACGGCGAGCGGGCACTCGCGCGCCCTGCCGGCCAGCAGCTTAATCGCGGCGTGGCAAATGAAGCCCAAGCCTATGCCATCGGCGATGGAGTAGGTCAGCGGCATGCCGATTGCGGCCACCAGCGCTGGCGCCGTTTCGGTGATGTCGTCCCAGTTCAGCGCCGCCAAGGAGCGCGCCATAAGGCAGGCAACGAACAGCAGTGCGGACCCAGCCGCGTAGGCCGGTATGCTCTGCGCCAGCGGCGCGATGAACAGGCACAGCAGGAACAGGGCCGCCGTGACCGCGGCGGCAAGGCCCGTGCGGCCACCGGCGGCCACCCCGGCCGCGCTCTCCATGTAGCTTGTTGTGGAGGATGTGCCCAGCAGGGCGCCAGCGGCAGTGGCGCTGGAGTCAGCCAGCAACGCCTTGCCGAGACGGGGCAGCCGGCCGCGCTCGTCCAGCATGTTGGCGCGGGTCGCAACGCCCACCAGAGTGCCCGCCGTGTCAAACACATCCACCAGCAACAGCGTCAGAATCACCGTCACCATGGACCACTCCAACAGGTTTTGGAAGTCCAATTGCAGCAACACGGGGGCCATGGAAGGGGGTGCGGAGGCCAAGCCCCGGAATTCCGCGATGCCCATCGCCCAACCGGCGGCGGCGACCGCAAGCAGGCCAATCATCACTGCGCCCACGACCTTGTGATAGGAGAGCGCGGCAATGATCGCAAAGCCCGCCAGCAACAGTGCCGCTTGGGGCTCGCGCAGGCTGCCCAGGCCAACCAGGGTGGCGGGGTCGTCAACCACGATGCCGCCTTGGCGGAGGGCGATGATGCCGAGGAAGAACCCCACGCCTGCGGAAATGCCAAGCTTCAGGGAACGGGGAATGGCGTTGATCAGCCACTCACGCACTGGCAGCAGGCTCAGCGCGACGAATATCAAGCCGGAAACAAACACCGCGCCCAGTGCGCTCTGCCAACTGATGCCCATGCCCAGCACCACGCCGTAAGCGAAGAATGCGTTCTGGCCCATGCCGGGCGCCAAGCCGACCGGGTAATTGGCGTGCAGGCCGATGACCAAGGTGCCCAGCGCCGCAGCCAGGCAGGTCGCCACGAACACGGCGCCAAAGTCCATCCCGGCTTCGGACAGCACGCTTGGGTTCACTACGGTGATGTAGGCCATCGCCAGAAAGGTGGTGATGCCGGCGATGATTTCCTTGCGCACCGAACTGCCCGTTGCGGTGATCGAAAAGAACCGGTCCAGGGCTTGCTTCATGGAACTCTGGACGTGGGCCTCGGAGCTGGCGCAGCGGCCGCTAGCATTGCGTGACGAGGGCCTTGAGCTTGGCCAGTTCTCGCTCCGCGTCGCGGCGCAGCTGGTCCCGGTTCAATCCGAGCACGTCACCGTCGCGCAGCCGCCATTGTCCGTTGACCATGGCCGCGGATGCGGCGATGGGCTCGCCGCACAGCACGGGCGCCAGCTGCCGTTGCTAGACGCCGTCAAACCTGGGCTGGTCGAGGTCGTAGAGGGCCAAATCCGCCAGCATGCCCACCTCAAGGCACCCCAGCTCGCGGAAGCCCAAAATCTCCGCGCCGCTGCGGGTGGCCCAATGCAC
Source organism: Candidatus Azophilus sp. (assembly GCA_965220835.1). Lineage (GTDB taxonomy): Bacteria > Pseudomonadota > Gammaproteobacteria > Pseudomonadales > Azotimanducaceae > Azophilus. Next base: position 71,302 of record OZ244842.1, read on the forward strand.
CACCGTTTCCGCTTGGGTTGCTTGGGGGCCTCCCAGGGCGCGGTGCAGCAGCCAGGCCAAGTGCATTTCAGCCACCAGGCTGCCTGACTCCGCGGAGGCTGAGCCATCCACGCCCAGGGAAATCGGCACGCCAGCCGCCGCCATGGCCGGCACCGGCGCGATGCCGGAGCCCAAGCGGCAATTTGAAGCGGGGCAGTGGGCCATGCCGGTGCCGGTTGCTGCCAGTCGATGCATGTCCGGCTCGGTCAGGTGCACCAAGTGCGCATACCAGACATCCTCCCCCAGCCATCCCACGGAGTCCGCATAGTCGAGCGCTCGCAGGCCGTGGGTGGCGATGGCCGCTGCGTCGTCATGCCCCATCTCCAGAAGGTGGCTGTGACGCCTTAAGCCGTGGTGGGCGGCGAACGCCGCCAGTTCGCGCAGGTGGTCGGCGCTGTGGGCGTGCACCAGCGACGTGGGCGCCACCGCCACGCGCGTCATGGCGTCAGCGGCGCTCTGGTGCCGGCTTGCCGCCGTGTCCTGCATTCTGCGCAAGCACTGGTCCAGCGACTCCGGAATCAGCCCGGCACTGGCGAACCCCCGGTGGGTGCCGGAGCGGGTGTTGCCGCCTCGACAGAACACCAAGCGCACGCCGACGTCCGCCGCGGCTTGGAACACGGCATCCTCCAGCGCCATTGAGGTGCCGGCGTGATACAGGTAGTGATGGTCGGCGCAGGTGGTGCAACCCGCCAGCAGCAGTTCCGCAAAGCCAATGCGCGCCGCAACGTACAGGCTGTCGGGCGTCAGCAGCGGCCAGATTTTGTACGGCACCGCCGCCAGCCACTCGCCCAGTGCCAGATCGAGGCCGCCTGGCACGCCCTTGCTCAAGGATTGGGCGACATGGTGGTGGGTGTTGACCAGTCCCGGATAGAGCAGATGGCCATGCGCCTCCACCACCTCCGTGCCCGGCGTCGCCTTGAGCGCCGGCCCAATTTCGGTGATCCGCTTGCCGGCCACCCGCAAGTCCGCCGGGCCGTGCTGCCAGACGTGCGCGCCGCGGATCAGCGTGCCCGTGGTCTGCGTGGTCAAGGGAGCGCAGCGTCCCTGCCGACCACCAACGACGGCGGCAGAACGGACAGCGCAATGGTCTCCTCCACGGTCACCGGCCGATCCAGCAACCCGATGTCATCAAGTTGCCGGATCAACTTGCGAACGCGCGCCAAGTCGTACTGCCCAAGCGCCTCCCCGGCGGCAACGTCGCCGTTGGTCAGGCTGTGCCGCTTCATCTGGGCCAGGGTGTCTTCCATGAGGCTCAAGGACTGCTGGGGGTTGTTGCGCATGATCAGCGTAAAGGCCGGGGTTGGGTCCGCGTTCATGAAGTCGTCCCAGCCGCGAAGGGACGCGCGGATGAATCCCGCCACCATCTCGGGCTGGGAGGCCACGAGTTGGTCGTTGGCGTAGACGTGGCGGTAGGGATCGAATCCCGACGCCGACATGGGGATGACGCCGGGCTCAATGCCCTGCCGGCGCAGCACCACGGGCTCGCTGGTGAGGAAGCACTGTTGGACCAGCGCCTTGTCGCTGGCGAATCGGGCCAGGCTCCAGTCCATGGGCAGCAGCTTCAGCTCCAGCCCCATGGTGCGTTGCAGGAATTCGGTGTAGATCATGCCGGGCTGGAACATCACTTCCCGGCCATCCAGGTCCTCCAGCCGCTCGATCCCGGATTCCGGGTGGAAGAGCACGCACTGCGGATCGTGCTGGAAGTAGGGAAACAGGCTGACCAAGGGGATGCCCCTGGCCCGATGGATCATCAGGCTGTCCATGGCGCCAATGGCGAAGTCCACCCGCCCGAGCGCCACCATTTGCGGTATGGCGTTCATGTTGGCGCCGGGGCGAATTTCGACTTGAAGGCCCTCCTCGGCATAGAAGCCCTTGGCCTGCGCTTGGTAGAAGCCGCCATGCTCCGGCTGGGCGTACCAGTCGGTTTGCAGCACCGCCGGGGTGAGCCCGTCGGCCACCGGATCGGTGCCTTGGCCGCCGCCGCAGCCGGCGACCAAGACGGTGAGCAGCGCGCCGCCCAAGCGCCATTTGCGCATCAGGCCTCCTTGCCCAGATAGGACTCGTGCCAGCGGTGCAGGGCCCACCAGCTCAGCAGATTGACCAGACCGACGAACAGGAAGCCGATGGCGCAGGCGGTGAACGCGGCCGCGTACAGCGCCGGCACCTTGAGCTGGGCGCTGAAGATGACCACCACGAACCCCAACCCCGCTTGGTTGCCGGAACCCATGCCGGCGACGGTATCGCCGTACAGGGCGCCGATCGGCGTGAGGGCCGCGGCGACCTTCAGGCCGGTGAAGAAGTACGGCAGCGCTGCCGGGATGCGCAGGTGCAGCATGCGCTGCGCGGGCGTGGCCGAATAGACCTGAAACAGCGCCGCTAGGTCAGGGTCCACGGAGCGCAGGCCCATGGTCGTGTTGGCCACAATGGGAAAGAAGCAAATCAGGAAGGTGATCACCGTGATGCTGGCGATGCCTTGGCCAAACCAAATGATGATGATGGGCGCCAGCACGATGACGGGCATCATTTTCAGCATCAGCACGTAGGGGTAGATGCCTTGGTAGGCCCAGTTGCTCGAGGCCAGCAGCATGGACAGCAGCAGGCCGCCCGCCACCGACGCCGTGAAACCGAGCACGCAGGCGTGCAGGGTTTGCAGCAGGCCGGACCAAAGGGTCGGCGCTTCATTCAGCCCCTCCGCGACGATTCTGTGCGGCGCCGGCAACTGGTACTCCGGCAGGCCGCCCCACAGCACCGCGGCGTACCACAGCCCGAGCATGGCGATGCCGGTGGCGGCGGGCCAGGCGAAGGCCCGCCAGGGCAGGGGCTTGAAGTCTGGCGGCTTCAAGGCGGCCTCAGCAGGCTTGGCCGGAGACGCGGTGCAGGGAGCGCGTCACTGCCGCCACTTGGGCATGGAAGGCCGCCAGCGCCCTGGTTGCGGCCGTGCGCGGGAATGGCAGGTCGATGCGCTGGGTCTCCTGAATGCGGCCGGGGTTGGCGGACAGCACCGCAACCCGCGAAGACAGGAACACCGCCTCGGCAACGGAGTGGGTGACGAACACGGCAGTCCAGCGCTGCCGTTCCTGCAGCCGCAGCAGCTCTTCGTTGAGGCTGTTGCGGGTCACTTCATCAAGCGCGCCGAAGGGTTCGTCGAGCAGCAGGATTTCCGGTCCGGTGGCCAGTGCCCGGGCGATGGACACCCGCATGCGCATGCCGCCGGAGAGCTCCCGCGGGTAGCGGTCAAGCGCCCCTGAGAGGCCAACCATGTCGAGCAGGCCGCGGGCGGCTTGCCGGCGTTGGGCCTTGGCCGCACCCATCAGCTTCAAGGGCAGCGCCACGTTGTCCAAGGCACTCATCCAGGGCAGCAGGTTGGCGTCTTGGAAGACGAAGCCCAGCTTGCCTTCGGCGTCGGCCGGCGCGCCGCCGCCCACCACGATGCGGCCTGCGGATGGGCGCACCAGCCCGGCGATCAGCTTGAGCAGGGTGGACTTGCCGCAACCGCTCGGGCCGATTAGGGCCAGGAGCTCGCCGCGGGCCACCGTCAGCTCGATGCCGTCCAGCACCTTGGCTTGGCCGTCGAAGGCCTTCTCAATCCCACGCAGTTCGATCAAGGGCGGCTGCGGGCGTTCGAGTTGCGCAATGGCGGATGACGAAGCCGCTAGGTCAGCGCGCATGGGGCGCTCCGGCTGGCATGGGCGCCCCACGCTGGCTCCTTGTTCGGTGAACTCTAGAATTGGTAAGCGATCTCCGCAGCCCAGTTGCGCGGCAACTCCGGCAGCACGGCATTGTTGCCGTACAGGCTGGGGAAGTTGCCCCGAAAGTAGGTTTCGTCCGTGATGTTGTTGGCGTACAGGCCAATCTTGAATTTGCCGTTGGCGTACACCAGCGAGGCGTTCACCAGCGTGTAGTCCGGCAGGACGATGCCGCCGAGCACCGACGACGCCACCTCGTCCACGTAGGTCAGGCTGACTGAGGCGGTGGTGGCCTCAGTGAACCGGTAGCTGGCGGAGACGCTGGCGGTCACCTCGGGAATGCCGCCGCGCAGGGTCTTTTCGCCCACCGCGTGGTTGGCGCCGATCATGCCGCTGAACAGCGTTGCCGGGTCGACTTCGGGCATGTTGATGGCGCCCAGGTAGCTGAACGTGACGCCGCCGGGAATCAGCACCTCGGTTTCCTGGTCGGAGTAGGTGCCCACCAAGGCCAGCCGGTCGATGGGCGCGTAGCGAATTTCAATTTCCACGCCCTCCGAGAGCACTGCCTGGTTGCTCACCGGGCTTTGGGCGTCAAAGGCGATTCGCTCCTGCTCGTAGTAGGCGATGGCGGCGAACAGCCGCCCGTTCAGCAAGCTGGCCTTGATGCCCCCCTCGGTCAGCTCGGACTTGCCGAGGAAGGTCTTGTTGAAGATGTTCTGGGTGTCCATGTCGCCAGCCGAGCCCGACACGATGGTCTTCTGCTCGGCAAGGGTGACGTAGGGCGAGACCCCGCCGGGCAAGGTGTAGGAGGCGCTGAGCGTGTAGGTGAAGCCGTCATCGCTGTTGCTCGCTTCGTACTCCCCATTGGGGTCGAAGGTGGTGGTGCGAATGGGGCCGTCGCCGTCGCCGTTTTCGCCTTCGGCGTCCACGTAGTCGTAGCGCACGCCCACCAAGACGTTCAGGTTCTCAGCGATCGTCAGGTCCACCAGCATGGCCAGGCCGAGCTGCAGGTACTCTGAATGCCAATAGTCGCTGTAGGCCTCTTGGCCGGGCGGCGCGCGATTGGCCGACTGCTGGGCGGACAGGGCATCAAAGCCCTCGGTCAAATCCACGCGGTCGAAGATCTCGTCCGAGAAGTCGAGGGCGTAGAAGGCATCGGTGAAGCGCACCGAGGGCGACACCTGCAAGGCGCCGCTGAAGGCGTTGGATTCGAACTCCTTGGCGAAAATCAGTTGGTCCTCCACCACCCAGGCGTCGGCAATCTTGTGGAAGCCGTAGGCATCGACGTTGACGTATTCCTGGGAGTCGAAGAACAGCTTGTTGGTCACCGTCCAACCGTTGTCAAGGGTGTGGATGATGTCGAAGTAGAAGGTGTAGGCCTCGGTGTCGTATTGGTCGGTGTCGGTGATGAGCACTTGGCTGCGCTTCAGCTTCGCCCTGCCCACGGTTGCCGGGTCCAGCCCGAGGCCCAGTTGGTCCACCAGCGCCTGAGTGACCTTGGCGCCATCCAACGGCTCGAAGTTGCCTTCAAAGCAGAAGGGCACCAAGCCGGTGAAGCAGCTCACGGTGCCTGGCGTGAAGGGCTCGCCAGTGGAAACCAAGCCTGCCAGCGTCGCCTCCCAGGCATCGATTTCGGCCTCCTCGATCAGGCCGTCGCCGTCGCCGAAGTCGCCGTCGATGTTGGTGCTGGGGCGGCCCGTGATGTAGGTGCCATTGTCGATCAAGTCCTGGGTGACGCGGTTCCAGCCGCCGTTTTCGTGGCCCTCCCAGTTTTGGAACATGCCGCCGAACTCCACGCGCGTGCTGCCGCTCAGGTCGATGTTGAAGGAGCCCTGCAGCAGCGTCTGCTTGTTGAAGTCGTTGTTGTAGTAGCTGTCTGAGTCGGTCAGTTCGCCGTACACGTAATAGCCGGCGCTGCGGTCGCCGATGTCCGCCGGGCCGCCGACTTCGGCGGTCAGGATGCTGCGGCTCCAGCTGCCCGTCATGTAGCTCAGCTGGCCGGCGGGAGCGTCGAGATACTGGCCAGTGGAGGCGCGGGCGGATTTGGGAATGAAGTTCAGCGCGCCGCCGACCTTGCTGGGGCCGGAGATGGGCGACATTGGGCCGCGCACCACGTCCACTCGGTCCGAGGCGCCGATGGGGGTTGGGTAGTTGCCTTCGTTGTTGAGGCGCTTGACCCCGCGAAAGTAGTTCTCCGCGGAGGTGCCGCGGATGTCCAGCGAACCCGCCACGCCGAAGAACGAGGTGGTGAAGGTGCCCGGCACGAAGTTGACGATGTCGTTGATGCCGGTGGCGTTGAACTGCTCCAGAAACTCCGCGCTGATGGAGGACACCGAGCGCGGCGTCTCCAGCACCGTCTTGCCGAACCCGAACACCGAATCGACGGGCTCCGTCTGCAGAATGCCGAACTGGTCATCCACCACCTCCTCGGCAACGAAGGTTTCCAAGTCAACCATTTCCTCGCCGGACTGGCCTTCAGGGCTGGAGTCCGTGGCGTCCGCGGCTGCGGCCTGAGCCGCCAGGGCGCACGCGAACAGTGTTGTTGCGGTTAGTTTCATTGTTGTTCCCAGGGTTGTTTTCATCGGGTTGTTCTCATCTCGCTGTTCTGGTGTAGCGGTTCTCCTGTGCCCCCCGCGCTGCAAGGCGCGCAGGCACGGTTCGTGGCTGTTGCTGGCTTGGCAAGTGGTGTGCTGATGTAAGCCGGCTAACCCACTCCGACGATGCAATCGCTGTGCCAACAATGCTGACCGTAAGGTTCAGTTTTAACTAAAGGCACCGAATGGGCTGGGCAGATCTCTGCTTAAAGCCCTGTTTTTGATTGAATGCATAGTTCGGATGGGCTTGACTTGCGCCGATAAAATAGCTGTCCAACTGGTCAGGTATCGACAATAACGCCCAATGCAGGTGCGAGCCTGCCCCAAGCGGGTGCAGGCTCGGCCGCTTTCGCCCCAAGCCCGCGCTTGCCCGGGCAGGGCCGCACCATTGGCGGCGCGGCCGGCTGCCGCCCGGTTGGCGGGTTGGCTGCCTCGGGTCAGGCCCCGCGAGCCGCCGTGGCCTCGACTTCAATGAGAAACTCCTCCCGCGTGAAGCCGCCGACCACCAGCAAGGTGGAAGCAACCCGACGGCCTTCTAGGCGCCGGTCGCGCACCGCCATGTAGTCGGCAAAGGCCGCCCGCTCGGTCACGTAGGCGCGCAGCTGCACCACGTCAGCCAAGCTCATGCCCGCCTCTTTGAGAATCGCCTCGATGGCGTCGAAGCACAGTTCCGCTTGGGCCGCCACGCTGTCTGGAATGGCACGATTGTTGATACTGCCCAAGTCGCCAATGCCCAGGTTGCTAATGCCCAATTGGCCGGATGTCACCACCCAGCGGGCGCCGGCCGGCACGGCAAAGCCGTGGGCGTAGTTGCCGAAAGGCGGGTGAACGTTGGTGGGGTTGGCGATGGCGGGCATGGCGGTGCTCCTCGTCGGTTGTTGTTGGCCGAAGCCGGGCGTCGGCGGCGCAGCTTAAGCGATGGCAGGCGCCCTTGCCCCATCAGCCAGCGCCGTTCATGGGCATCGGCCGCAACTTTGGCAGGGTGGCGGGCTGTGGTCGCGGCCAGTCAGGTTTCAAGGAACAGGGCAATCAAGCATGCGCTACTGGCAGGACCTCAGCACGGACGAATTCACGAAACTGGACCCGGCCCGCACCGTTGCGCTGCTGCCGCTCGGCGCCATGGAGCAGCACGGGCCGCATCTGCCGGTCAGCACGGATGCCACCATTGCCGAGTCGATTTGCCAAGGCGCGGCAAGCTTGGTCGCCGATGACGTGCCGCTGCTGCTGCTGCCCACCCAAGACATCGGCAAGTCCACCGAGCACGTGCAGTTCGAAGGCACGCTCACCCACAGCGCGCAGACTTTGCTGAGCAGTTGGACCGAAATCGGCGAGAGCGTGGCCCGGGCCGGCGTGCGCAAGCTGATGTTCTTCAACGCTCACGGCGGCCAGCCCCAAGTGATGGAGATTTGTTGCCGCGAGCTGCGGGCCAACCGCAAGATGTTGGCCTTGGGCTGCAGCGGCTGGAGCTTTGGCGCCCCGGCCGGTGATGTGCCGGCCGATGAGGTGCGCCACGGCATTCACGCCGGGCAGGTGGAAACCTCCATGATGCTGCACCTTCGCCCCGACTTGGTGAAGATGGACAAAGCGCGGAACTTCAAGGGGTTGCTGGCCGATGTCGAATCTGAATACCGCCAGCTTCGCGTCTTGGGCAGCACCTACATGGGCTGGCTGTCCAACGACCTGCATCCCGCCGGCTGCTCCGGCAACGCCGCCGCCGCCACGGCCGAACTCGGCGCCCTGTACTGCAACCACTACATGCGAGGCTTGGCGACGCTGATCGAGGAAGTGGCGGCCTACCCGCTGAGCCGCCTGCGCGACCGCAGTGACTGGCCGCCTCAGTGATTGCCGGGGATGCACTGATTTCCCGGCTCGAAAGCGCTGAACGACAGGGGCGTGCGCAACGACGCGGAGCTGCGATCCGTTCGACAATCTGCGTTTGACGCAGACCCGAACGTCGCCCGCGGCGGGCATCCGTCAGCCCTCTGTTTCAGGCTGCGCTGCCCATGGCGGGTGCCCGCAACCGACGACGCCTTGCGCCTCAAGGGCGGCCGACGCCCTCAAGCACAGGTCTTCGCGCCATGGTGGTGCGACCAATTGAACGCCGATGGGCAAGCCCGTTGAAGCAGCGGTGAGCGGCACGCTGCAGACGGGCAGGCCAATCGCCGAAAAGGGTTGGGTGAACAACCCCAAATTAGGGCGCAGGGGTTGGTCCTGGCCGTCAATGCGCAGCTTCTTGCTGCCCAGCAGAGGTGCTGTGCAAGGCGTGCAGGGCGCCACGATGACGTCAAATCTCGCAAACGCCGCAAGCATTCTGGCTTGCCACCAACGGCGCACGGCCTGGGCGCGCAGCAGCCAGGTGGCGGGGATTAGGCAGCCCGCCAGAAAGCGGTCCCGGGTGTCCACGTCAAAATCCTGGGGTTGCTCCAGCAGCCTTTGGCGGTGCAGCGCGGCGCCTTCGCCGTTGGTGATCAGGTACGCCGCGGCGCGGCCTTCGGCGGCGCCGTCCAGGGCCAGGGACTGCTCGGCGCCGAGTGCTTCAGCGACCTTGGCGACGGCGGTGGCCGCCTCCGGCAAGGCGTCGCAATTGAAGTAGCCCGTCGCGACGGCAAATCGAAGCCCGTCGACGCCGGCATCAAGCAGCGGTTCAACCGGCTCGATGGGCCGCTTGACGCAGGCATGGTCGTCTGCATCGAAGCCCTGCAGCGCGTCATACACGCGGGCGAGATCCCGGCTGCTGCGAGCCAAGGGGCCCACATGATCCAAGCTGTCGCAGAACGGGTAGGAGCCGGTTCTCGGCAGGCGTCCGTAGGTGGGCTTCAAGCCGAACACGCCACAAAGCGACGCTGGCACGCGAATCGAGCCGTTGGTGTCGGAACCCAAGGCGAAGGGCGTCAATCCGGCAGCGGTGGCGCTGCCGCTGCCCGACGAGGAGCCGCCGGCCATTCGCTGGGTGTCCCAAGGGTTTCGGCAGGGGCCGTAGTGTTGGTTCTCGCCGGTGAAGTCGTAGGCGTACTCGCCCATCCCCAAGCTGCCGATCAGAATGGCGCCGGCGGCCTCCAGGCGCTGAATCAACAGCGCATCCTTGGTGGCCGGCGGGCGTTGGGCGTTGATCTTGCTGCCTGCCAGCGTGGCAAGGCCTTCGATGTCGAACAGGTTCTTCACCGCGAAGGGCACGCCAGCCAAGGCGCCGGCGGGCGCGCCGGCGGCAATGCGGGCATCCACTGCCGCAGCGCGAGCCCGCGCTCGCTCCGCCAAGACTGCGCTGAAGCAGTTGAGAATGGGGTTCGCAACGCCAATGTTGCGGAGCGCGAACGCCACTTGGTCGCCCGCCGTGCGCTCGCCGGAAGCCACGGCACGGGCGATGTCGGTGGCCGTGGCAAAGGGCTCAATCATCGCTTGGGCCGCCGGTGCCCGCATCGGCTGGCGTGAATGCCGGCGCCAAGTCCAGGATGTGGTCGGGCAGCGGCGCTGCGTACAGCAGCTGCGCCATGCGGGCGGCCGTCAACAGGTGGCCATGCACCGCCTCGGCGTTGGCCGGCGGAATCCGCACCCCGGCCAGCGCCGCCAGTGCGTGGATCAGCTCGGGCTGTTCCCTGAGCACCTGCTCGGGCCTGAAGCCCGCCTCGTCATGCTTGCGAGCCATGCGTCCTCCTTTGCGCGCCACGCCCGGCATCCGTGCGAGCGTCGCCTTCGACGGGGCGCAGCGTAACCAACATCAGGCCGAGAATCCCGTAGGCCGCCGCAACGGCTGGCGATACCGCCCAACCGACCGCTTCGCCATGCATGAAGCCGAAAAAAGACAGCGCGCCGCCCGCCGCCGCAAACCCGGCGGCGGCCTTGAATTGGCGCTCAATGATGAAGGTTGCCATGGCGCCGAGCAGCAGGCCGCTGAGAATGGCGCCGTCGCCCAGCGCCCTAAGGCCCTCGTAAAGCACGCCTGCCGCGGCGAGCTCGGCGGCATCGAGCCGCTGCGCGGCGGTGCCCGCCACCGACAGCGCCCCATCGACCAAGCTGCGTGCCCATGCGGCCAGGTGCGGCACCATCGCCAGGACGATGGCCGGCGCATGCCGGGCGGGGGATTCCTGAAACGCTTGGGCGCCGATCTGCATGCCGATGTACAGCAGGATCGGCAACAGGGCCACCACCGGAACCAGGGCCAAGAGCAAGGACAGCAAGCCGAACCCAGCCAGCAGCAGCACGGCAATGCCGGTCACGGCGCAGTAGCCGATGCCGCCGCCCATGGATTTCCAGCCCGGATGGCCGATGTACACGGCATTGATGAACGGGTTGCCGGCCAAGCAGCCGATCATGCTCACTGCGCCGTCGGCGACCACCACCCGATGGGTGGCGTAGGCGTCTCCCGCCGCCGCCGCGCTTTCAACATTGTCCATCGCCTCCACGAGGTCGTAGATGCCGAACGGAATGGCGGTCACCAACAGCACGCTCAGAAACTGAAAGCCGGAGAAGGTGTGGCCGATGGCAGGCAGAGGCAGGTTGAAGCCGAAGTCCTTGAAGCTGTCGGCGATGCCCGCCAACGTCAGCCCGCCGGTTTCGAAGCCAAGCAGGTTTGAGGTCCAAGCGATGGAGGTGCCGATGGCCACGGCCACCAGCCCGGCGGGCAGCCCCCAAGGCCAGCGCACCTTGCCGAGCCAACCCAAGAGGATGACGAATAGGCAGATCAGGCCAATGCCGGGCTGCATGAAGATCTCCAGGGCCGGCCGCATGGCGATGAAGGTCACCGACACGCCGGCCAGGGTGCCCAGGAGCGCCGCGCGCGGCGTGATGCGCCGAATCAAGGGGGCGATGGTGCCGCCCAGCATCAAAATCACGCTCTGTATGAAAACCCATGCCAAGCCAGCCTCCCAAGCGGCGATCGCATCGCCGGTGGCGGCTTGGATGGGCAGCATGATCACGAACACGACGATGAACATGTGCGCGACCCCAACGCCGGAGGGCAACGCGCACACGTCGTGACGCCGCTCCCGGGCGGAGAGCTGCCACGCCAGCCAAGCGTAGTAGCCGCTGCTGAGCGCCAGCATCAGCCCGGCTGCCGGCAGAATGCGGCCGAACACCAATTCGTCCGGCATTTGCAGGGCGAAACGAAGCAAGCCGGTCAGCACCAGCAGGTTGACCAGGATGTTGGTGCCGAAGCCGAACAGCGCGTTCCAGTCTCCCGCCGACCAAAAGCGCGGCCTGAAGGTTGTCGTCACCTGCCCGGCGCCTCGATGCCCGCCAATCCCGCCAGCAGGCTGGCCGAGTCAGTCACAAACCCGAAGATGCCGCCTTGGCCGGAGATCATCTCCAGGCCCACCTTGTGGAACTCGGGGAAGTAGGAGGCGCAGCAATCGCCGGGCACCAGAACCCGAAAGCCCCGATCGTTGGCCTCGCGGACCGTGCTGTGCACGCAGACCTCGGTGGTCACGCCGCACACGACCAAGCAGCGCACGCCGGCGCGGCGCAGCACCAGGTCCAGGTCCGTGGCGTGGAAGGCGCCCTTGCCGGGCTTGTCGATGACCACCTCCCCCTCGATGGGGCGCAGTTCGGCAACGAAATCGTGGCCTGGCTGGCCGCGCACCAGCATGCGGCCCATGGGTCCGCGATCGCCGATGCCGGCACCGGCGGGGCAGCGGGCCAGCTTTTCGGGATGCAGGTCCTGCAGGTCGGCGCGATGGCCCTCACGGGTGTGCACCACCAGCATGCCCAACCGCCGGGCTTGTGCCAGCAGGGCGGCGCAGGGCGGCAGGCAGGCTTGCAACAAGGAAACGTCGTTGCCCAGCGCCGCGCCGAAGCCGCCCGGCTCCAGGAAGTCCCGCTGCAGGTCGATGAACAGCACCGCCGTTTCGTCGAGCGCCAAGCGCTGGGCGTGGGGCAGGGCGGCGACCCTAAGCTCAGCGGACATCGCCATCCAACCAGCTTTGCTCAATGCTTTGCCGCAGGATCGCCCGGCCGCGAAAGAACACCCAAGAGCGCAGCGGGCGTTCGGTCAATGCGGTGAGCGGGTTGTCGCAGCGGTACAGGCTGAAGCTGGCCAGGGCGCCCGCCTTGATGCCGTAGTCGTCGCCCATGCCAAGCGCTTGGGCGGCGTTGTCGGTGGCCAGCCCCAGCGCGGGCGCAACTTCCCGGCCCCCAAAGTGGGCGGCGGTGAACAGCAAGGCCGCGTTGGCGAGCGGGTCGTAGTCGCCCAAGGCATGAAACGGATCCTGCACGTTGTCGGTGCCGACGCAGAGGTTGACGCCGGCTTGCCGCAGGGCGTTCGCCGGCGCGATGCCGCGGGGTGCGGGGTGCTGGTTGCGGCCCATCAGAAAGAGGTTGCAGGCGGGCAGGGCCACCACAGCGATGCCGGCCTCCGCCACCTTGCCAATGATGCGGTCGCGATCCGCATGTTGAACGAAAGCCAGCGAGCAGCAATGGCTGGCGCACACCTCACCCTGCCAGCGGCGCCGAAGCACTTCATCGGCCAAGTGCTCAAGGCACGGGCTGCGCGGATCCTCGGTCTCGTCGATGTGCAGGTCGATGGCGCAACCGGTGGCCTCGGAGAGGTCGAAGCAGGCGTTGATGCTCTGCTTGGGGTCTTGGGAGAGGGCCGGTGCACCGCCGATCGCGTCAGCGCCCATGGACAGCGCCTTGCGGGACAGCGCCAAGCCCTCGCGGCTGCCCGGATCGGAGAGCACGGTCAGTTGCAGGGCGATGCGGTGCCGACGCGCCCGCTGCAGATCCAGCAGGGCGCTTAAGTTGTCGAGGTCGGCGCGTGCGCCCACGTCCACATGGCTGCGCAACAAGCTGACGCCGCAGGCGGTGGCTCGGTCCAGGGCCGTGCCGGCGCTTGCCAGCAGGTCCTCAATGCTGCGTTCCGCCTTCTGCCTTGCCATTGCGCCGATGGCGTCGCGCAGCGCCCCCTGTTGGGATGCCGCGCCCGCCGGCAGGGCGCCGAAGCTGTAGGTTTTGTCGAGGTGGGCGTGGGGTTCGATCAGGCCAGGCAGCAGCAGGCAGCCCGCCGCGTCGATGACTTGGCGGGCGTTCACGCCATGGCCGTCGCCCAGGTAGGCAATGCGCTCACCGACGATGCCGAGCGACAGGCGTCCGTCGCCAGCCGGCGCTCGCGCCCCGGTGATCAGCGCATCCACCTCCACCGCGGCGCCTACTGCAACGCCCGCAGGTGCCCGGGGTTCAGCAAGTGACCCGGATCCCAGCGATCCTTGGCGGCCAGGAAGTTGTCGCCGTACCAACGCGAGTCATCATCCAGATAGTGGGTGTGCGGATTGGAAATTTGAATGCCGTGGGCTTCGCAGTAGTCGATCAGCCGCCACAGGTCCTGCCTGCCGCGGAACCTGACGATGCTGAGGCCGCCCGCCCGCACCGCCCCTGCGCTGGGGTCGTAGATGAACTCAATGTGGGATTGCACCTGGTCGCCGAACCGCTGCTTGCGCTCCCGCAGCTGAGTCGCCACGAGGTCGGGATCGAAGCTCTCCTGCAGGTAGGTGAGCTGTGGATCGGACTTCATGGCCCACTGGGTGGTGTGGTTCCACGTGAAGTCGTAGATCTGGAAGCCCTTGCGCGCCGCAGGGTGGGCGCTCGGCGCAAGATGGAACGTCTGCTCGCCGGCGTCGGCCCCGAGGCGCGCCAAGTAGTCGGCCATCTCCGCAGGCGGCAGCGGCGTCATCAGGAACGTCAGCGCCTTCCCTGGCGGGCAGGCGCCGCGCCGCACCAGCGGCACGAAGTAGCTGGGCACGGGCCACTCAAACACGGTGACCAAGCGTTTTTTCAACGCGCGATCCGCCGCCACCCGATGGGCGCTGACCAAGGCGTCCGGGAAGTTGTCGAAGGCGTGGATGTATTGATGCCAAGCGGTTTTCGGCGCCAGCGCGAAGACCACTTCGGTGGCAAAGGCGGTGAGGCCGCAGTTGTGCAGCACGTCGGCCAGCTGGCTTGCGGTGCGCAGTTCGATGCGGCGCGGGTTGGCTTCGCAGGTCAGGATGGTGACTTGGCGGACGTTGTCGAGATCGCGCAGCATGCCCCATTGCACGGAGCCGATGCCGCCGCTGCCGCCAGTGATGAAGCCCGCCGCGCTGGAGGTGGCGATGGTGCTCGGGAACATGCGCAGCTCAGCGCCATGCCGGGCTGCCTGCTGCTCGATGGTCCACAGCCGCACGCCAGCCTCCACGTGGGCTTGTTCGCTGTCCAGACGCAGAATCTCATTCATGCGACGCGTGTTGATCATCAGCCCGCCCTGCAAGGGCACGCCTTGGCCGTAATTGCCCGTGCCGCCGCCCCTGGGGGTGACCGCAACGCCATGCCGCACTGACAGCGCGATCAGTTCGTGCAGCTCGGCTTGGGTCTTGGGGAAGGCAATGGCCTCGGCGGTCCGCCCACTCAACTGCGGGATCAGCACCGGTGAGAAGTGAAAGCAGTCCCGAGAGCCGGAGGCGAGGCTGCGTTCGTCCAAGGTGAGGTTTTCCGAACCCACCACCGCACTGACGCGGGACAGGAATTCGCTGGTGCATGCCGTCATCAATGTCACTGCGCGTCGCTGGCGAGTGGCCGCCGTTAATCGCTGGTCCTGTGTTGTCTCGAAGTGTTGCGGGTCGTTTCGCTCATGGTGTTGAAAGGCAATTTGCGTGCCATTCAGAGCCGCGGCGAGACGCAAGAGCCGGCCTAGGATCAGCGGATGCGGCATGAGGCGCATCGAGTTTGCGCCGGCTTTGAGATTGAGTGGCATTGATCTTGCAAGTCGTTGGTCAGGTGTCAGCACGCGTTGGTGGACACAACGCTTAAGGAGTTGCGTGGCTTTGGTTCCGCTTTTTGGCCTGCGCACCATGAAGGCTTTGTTCGTGGCGGTCGCGGCCCTGTTCGCCTTGTTGGTCGGCCTCAACAACATCATTGACTACGGCTCCAACTTTCAGTTCGTGCAGCATGTGCTCGCCATGGACACGACCTTTGAGGGCAATCAGCTGATGTGGCGGCGCATCGAATCGCCGTGGGCCCATCACTTGGCTTATGGCGCGATCATCCTCGCCGAGTTGGCGACGGCGGTGCTGTGTGCCTGCGGCGCTTGGCAAATGCTGAAAGCGCGCGCCGCGTCGAGTGCGGCGTTCGGGCGGGCGACGCTGCTGGCCAGTTGGGGCCTGGCGGTGGGCATTCTGCTTTGGTTCGGCGGCTTCATCACCATTGGTGCGGAGTGGTTCCTGATGTGGCAGTCGCCAACCTGGAACGGGCAGCAGGCCGCCTTCCGCTTCGTGGTTTGCCTGCTCGGCTGCCTGATCTTCATCAATCTCCCGGAGCCCCAGGCCCGTGGCGCGGCTTGAGGCCAACTCCTCCGCGGACGCCTCCCGTTCGGGAACCCTTTCGGGAGCCCGTTCGGGAACCCTTGCGGAACTGCAGCGGGAGCGCGGCATGGGCGGCGTGGGCATCGAGTCGCGGGCGCGGGCCATTCCCATCATCGACATGGCCTCGATGGACCAGCAGGCGCTTGACGATGCCCTATGGGAGGCCGCTTCGGAGTGCGGCTTCTTTCAACTGTCGGGCCACGCCTTCAGCGCGGCCGAATTGAACGCCGCCTTTGCCGCCGCCGAGGACTTCTTCGCCCTGCCGGATGGCGTCAAGGCGCGCTATCCCCTGTTGCCCAACACCAATGCGGGCTGGGAGTCGAAGTCGCAGGTTCGCCCATCCACCGGCACGCCGGACCAAAAGGAGTCCTTCCAGATCACGCGGCCCCGCATGCAGGGCCTGTGGCCGAGCGCGGCGCTGCTGCCGGGCTTCACCGACACCCTGCTGGGTTTTGAGCGCAAAGCTTGGCGGCTGGCCATGCGCGTGCTGGCCAGCTTTGCCCGCAAGCTGGGCTTTGCCGATGACTTCTTTGCCAAGGCCCACGACCACCGCAAGCGCGACTACCAATGCACCTTGCGCCTTTTGCACTACTTTCCGGTGCCTGCAGCATCCGGCGCGCAACCGGCCCGCTCCGGCGAGGCGCTGTGGCGCGCCGGCGCCCACACGGACTTCGATTGCCTGACGCTGCTGTTTCAACGCGACGGCGAGGGCGGGCTGCAAGTCTGTCCCGGCAGAGAAGCCGACAGCGGAGCCTGGACGCCGGTGCCGCCGCGGGCAGAGCTGATCACCTGCAACATCGGTGACATGCTGATGCGCTGGAGCGATGACGCCCTGCGCTCCACGCTGCACCGGGTGCGCATGCCCGAAAGCGGCAGCCGCCGGCTCAGCATGGCGTTCTTCGCCCAAGCCAATGGCCGCCAGTGGATCCGAGGCCCCAAGGGCAAGCATGCGCCCATTTCCGCCGAAAACTACCTGCGGCAGCGAATTGCCGCCAACTTCGACGCCTTGCCAAGTGCGGGCCATGAGCGCTGACCGCCCGGTAAGGCCCCGCTTGGGCCAGCGTCGAGCCTTTCTTTCCCGGGGCTTGGCGGCTGGCCTGGCCGTGGCTGGCTGCGGCGTCTGGCCGGCTCGGCTGCGCGCCGCGCCCCTTGCCAAGGAGGACCATTTGATGAACCCAAGGGCAGCCCAGCCACCAGGCACCGACCCCAGCCCCGACCAGATGCTGCGCAACTTGCGGCTGGCGAACGCGGTTGCGAAGCAGGCGATGCGGCAAGGCCGCCATCCCTTTGGCGCCATTCTGGTCGGTCCTGACCACCGCACGGTGTTGCTGGAGCAGGGCAATCTGGACACCGTGAACCACGCCGAGTCCACGCTGGCGCGGCGCGCTGCCGCGGCCTTTGACGAGCAGGCGCTTTGGGGCATGACCCTGTACAGCACGGCGGAGCCCTGCGCCATGTGCGCCGGCACCCAGTACTGGGCCAACATCGGCCGGTTGGTGTACGGCATGTCGGAGCGCCAGTTGCTGGCCATGACCGGCAATCACCACGAAAACCCGACCCTGGACCTTCCCAGCCGTGCGCTGTTCGCCCGTGGCCAGAAAGGCATTCGCGTTTGGGGGCCCATTGCCGCGGCTGTGGACGAAATCGCCGCTTTGCACCTGAACTTTTGGCGAGCGACCGATTGAGGCCGCCTCGCGCCTTGCGCCATGGCGATTGATGCCGGCCAAGCCGTTGAATCCGGCGGCGGTGCGCACGGCCATGAACGCCGGGCGCCCTTGTTTGGGCTTGAGGACCGGCCGCCTACGGGCACCGCCTTGCTCGCCGCCGCCCAGCACCTGCTGGCCGTGTTTGGCGGCATCGTTGCCGCGCCGCTCATCATTGCCAGCGGCATGGGTCTTGACCGCAGCGCCGTCAACGCGGTGGTGACGGCGGCCCTGTTCGTTTCCGGCTGGGCAACCTGGATTCAAATCGCCAGGCTGGGGCCGCTAGGGTCGGGCGTGCTGGCCATACAGGGCACCAGCTTCACGTTCATCGGCGCCATCCTCTTCGCCTACCACGCGTTGCCCGCCGAGCTTGACGCCGAGGCGCGGTTGGCGGCCATCTTCGGCACCACGGCGGTCGCCTCGCTCTGCACGATGCCGCTTGCCTTCGGCCTGCGCCGGCTGAAGCGGCTGTTTTCCCCGGCGGTGACGGGGGCCACCGTGGTGCTGCTCGGCATCAGTTTGGTGGCGACCACCCTCGGCAACCTGCGCCAAGCCTGGATTGCCGCTGATGCCGAGGGCGGTGGTTGGTCAGTGGCTTTGGTGGCCGGCGGCGTGTTCCTCAGCACTGCGGCCATGGCTCGGTCGGCAAATCCCTGGGTCAGAATGTGCAGCATCTTGGCGGGGTTCACGGTGGGCTTCGTGATGGCGCTGTCGCTGGGTTCAATCGACTTCGCCGGCTTGTCCAACCTTGCGGCCTTCACTTTGCCCGCGCCGCTGCGCTACGGCTTGAGCTTTGACTGGCAAGCGTTTGCGGTGCTGATGCCAATCTTTGTGGTCACCGCAACCGAGACCGTCGGCGACCTGACCGCCACCCAAGCGCTCAGCCAGTTGCCCACCCGCGGCCAGGGCTACTGGGCGCGCCTGCGCGGCGGCGTCGTCGGCGACGCCTTCAACTCATTGCTGGCATCCGCATTCGCCACTTTTCCGAACACGACCTTCAGCCAGAACAACGGCGTCATCCGCCTGACGGGCATCGCCAGCCGCCATGTGGGCTACCTGGTGGCCGCCATGTTGGTCCTGCTTGGCTGCCTGCCCTCGGTGAGCGGGCTTTTTCAGTTGCTGCCGCCGGCCGTCATCCACGGCGCCACCTTGCTGATGTTCGGCTTGGTCGTCGATGCCGGCATCAACATCCTGCGCCACGGCTGCACGGGCAAACGCGACTGGCTGATTGCCGCTTGCGCCTTGCTCGGCGGCGGCGCCCTCAGCCAAGCGGCGGACAGCCTGCCCGGCTTGCCGCAACAACTGCGGATGATCCTGCAGTTCCCGGTGTCCACCGGGGCGTTCATCGCCATGGCGATGGAGTTGCTGCTGCCACGGCCTCAAGGCGCGACTCGGTAGTGCTGGTGCCAGTGGTTGGCGATGTCAATGCGGCGGCACACCCAGACCCGGTCATGGGCGGCAACGTGATCCAGGAAGCGCTGCAGGGCGCGGAAGCGCCCCGGGCGGCCGATGATGCGGCAGTGCAGGCCGACGTTCAGCAGCCGCGGCTGCTGCGCGCCTTCAGCGTACAGCACGTCGAAGGCGTCCCGCAGGTAGGTGAAGAATTGATCTGCGCTGTTGAAGCCCTGGGGGGTGCAAAAGCGCATGTCGTTGCTGTCCAGCGCGTAAGGGATCACCAGATGCGGCCCGTCCGGGCCCGGCAGCCAGTAGGGCAAGTCATCGGCGTAGGCGTCGGAGTCATACCGGAAACCCCCTTGCTCAAGCAGCAGGCGGCGCGTGTTGGGGCTGTCCCGGCCCGTGTACCAACCCAGGGGCCGGCTGCCGGTCACCGCCTCGTGCAGGCGAATCGCCTCCGCCATGTGCTGGCGCTCAACTTGCAGCGGCACGGACTGGTAGCTGATCCAGCGCAGGCCGTGGCAGGCTATTTCCCAATCCGCTTCGCCCATGGCGGCCACCGCTTCCGGGTTCCTCGCCAAAGCCATCGCCACGCCGAACACGGTGACCGGCCAGCCGCGCGCGCTGAACTCGCGATGCAGGCGCCAAAATCCGGCGCGGCTGCCGTACTCGTACAGGGATTCCATGCTCAGGTGTCGGTCAGGGAAGCTGGCGGCATTGACGATTTCGGAGAGAAAGGTCTCTGAGCCGGCGTCGCCGTGCAGCACGCAGTTCTCGCCGCCCTCCTCGTAATTAATGACGAACTGCACGGCGATGCGGGCGTCGGCCGGCCACCGGAACGTCGGCGGCGCGGCCCCGTAGCCAACCATGTCTCGGGGATAGTCCGGTTCGAAGTCGCGTTCAGTCTGGGCCATCGGTTTCAAGTTTCCTTCAACGTGTTGGGTGGGTGCCCGCCAATCGATGCAGGTGTTCGGGCGCCGAGTCCGCTGGCGGCGGCGCTTCGCGCCACCACGCACTCTTATGGGGCGCTGCTTCCCACGCATGCTCCAGATTGGCTCAAATAGCTGACCAATCGGACAACATTTTACTTGGGTTTGGTCCGCCGCGCCCCTGCGGGCCACTGGATGCCGTGCGCCTTGCCGAGCGGATCAGTCTCGGCACCACGCAGCGTCAAGGCAGTGGCATAGATGTTGCTTTTAGCATCGGTAGAAAAAACCCGCAGAAAACACCAGCAGAACGCCGAAGCCGCGCCGCGCATCCCCCGTGCGCGGCGCGGCCCGAGGCTACTGACCGAAGCTCTAAGGAAACACGCAAGATGCACCGGACCGTGAAAAGAACCCTATTGGCAATGGCCGCCTTCGGCCCAGCGCTCAGCTTGGCGCCCCCTGGCGCGCTGATGCCGGCCCACGCCCAAGAGGCTTCGATCCGGACCCAAGTGGAAGCGGACGCCGCCGCCGCGGCCAGCCAAGCGCGCATCGACGGCTACGACAGTGCGGCCACCGACGCCCTGCAGGCGTACCGCATCGCCAATCAGCGCGCCGAAAGCCTGACGGTGTACAACCAGCAGCTGCGCAAGCTGATCGACTCCCAAGCTGAGGAGATCGCCTCCATCAAGCGGCAGACCGCGGAAATCGAGGACATCGAAACCGGCGCTCTGCCCTTCATGATCGAGATGACCAACACCCTGGTGCGCATTGTCGAGGCGGATGTGCCCTTTCTGCGCAACGAGCGTTTGGCGCGCATCGACGCCTTGAGGGCCATGATCGACCGAGCCGATGTCACGGCGGGGGAGAAGTACCGGCGCATCATGGAGGCCTACGGCATCGAAGCCGACTACGGCGGCACGATCGAGGCCTACCGGGGCGAGTTGGAGCAGGACGGCAGCGTGCGCGCCGTGGACTTCCTGCGCATTGGCCGGGTGGGCCTGTTCTACCAAACCCTCGACGGGGCGGAGACCGGCCGCTGGAGCGCCCGGTCGAACGGCTGGCAACCGCTGGCCGACAGCTATCGCCGGTCGGTGCGCGATGGCCTGAGCATCGCCCGCAAGCAGGCGCCGCCGAGCATGCTGCGCCTGCCCCTGTCCGCACCGGGAGACGCCTCATGAGCGCCGCCATTCGAAGCCTACTCGCCATATCCTTGGCCGTTGCGGCGAGCGTCGCCTCGGCCCAAGGCAGCAGCGGCCTGCTGGACCTGCTTGAGGAAGTGCAGACCAACAAAACCCGGGAAGCGCGCGTCAACGAGGAGCGTGAGCAGCGCTTCCGCGCTCGGGCCGATGAGCAAAAGGCCTTGCAGCGGCAAGCGGAGGCGGAGGTGGCGCGCCAGGAAGCCCTGCGCACCAGCTTGAAGGACACCTTCGACGACAACGAAACCCAGCTTGCAGAACTGCAGAACACGCTCGATCAACGCATCGGCGACCTCGGCGAGCTGTTCGGCGTGTTCCGGCAGAGCGCGGACGATGCCCAGACGGCGCTCTACAACTCCCTGATCACCGTCGAGTACCCGGATCGCAAGGCCACCGTGGCGTCGCTGGCCGAAAGCGATGAGGTGCCGACCATTCCCCAGATGCGCGCCCTGTGGCAGCTGTTGATGCAGGAGATTGCGCACTCGGGCGAAATCAGCCGCTTCTCCGCGGACATCATCATGCCAAGCGGCGATCAGTATGCGGGGGACGTGACCCGGGTCGGCGCATTCAACCTCATCAGCGGCGACAAGTACCTGAACTACCTGCCGGAAGCCGACCAACTTGTGGAGCTGCCCAGGCAGCCCCAAAGCCATGTGCGGGCCAGCGCCGGCAATCTCGCCGAGGCATCGCCCGGAGCGGAAGTCGGCTTCTACATCGATCCCTCCCGAGGTGCGCTGCTCGGCCTTTTGGTGCAGGCTCCCAGCCTTTTGGAGCGCGTGGAGCAGGGCAAGGCCGTGGGCTACGCGATTATCGTGGTCGGCTTCGTCGGCCTGCTGATCGTGCTGGAGCGCTTCTTCTCCGTGGCCCGCGTGCGGCGGCGCATCAAGGCCCAATTGGCCGATCCCGATCACCCCAACCTCAACAACCCCTTGGGGCGGGTGCTTAACGTGTACTACGAAAACAAGCACTTGGACCTTGAGGCGGTGAAGCGCAAGCTCGAAGAGGTGGTGTTCAAGGACGTTTCGGACATCCGCAGGGGCTTGCCGCTCATCAAGGTCCTGGCGGCGGTGGCGCCGCTGATGGGCCTGCTGGGCACGGTCACCGGCATGATCGGCACCTTTCAGGCGATCACCCTGTTCGGCACCGGGGACCCCAAGCTGATGGCGGGCGGCATCTCCCAAGCCTTGATCACCACGGTCCTGGGCCTGCTGGCAGCCATTCCCTTGCTGCTGACCCACAGCCTGCTGGCCAACCAAGTCATGGCCACCAGCAAGGTGATTGCCGAGCAATCCGCGGGCATGCTGGCCAAGAAGGCCGAAGCCGACGCGGAACTCAGGGCCTAATGGGGCGATGCTCAAGACCGTGGAATGGGCGCGGCCCGGGGCGCGAAAGGTCACTGATGTGGCCACCTTGGCAATATCCCGCGACAACCCGCAAGCAAGGCATGTAGGGCCGGCATGGAAGCGTTGAGCGCATTGCGGGACTTCCTCGATCAAGGCGGCGACGTCCTCTACGCCATTCTGTTTCTGTCGATCTGGCTCTGGTGGCTGATGCTGGAGCGCTTTTGGTACTACTTCCGGGAGCATCAGCCGCTGGTCAGCAACGCGGTGGGCGTGTGGGACAAGCGCCGGGACCGAACCTCCTGGTTCGCCCAGGCGCAGCGCACCGAGCTGATCTCGCAAGTGGAAGTGGCCATGCAGCGCAACGTCAAGATCATTCCCGCGTTGATTGCCCTGCTGCCCATGTTCGGCCTGCTGGGCACGGTCACCGGCATGATTCAAGTGTTTGACGTCATGGCCTTCATGGGGTCAGGCAACCCGCGGGCCATGGCGGATGGGGTGAGCAAGGCCACGATACCGACGATGGCCGGCATGGTCGTGGCGCTGATCGCCATTCCCTTTGCATCGCGGCTGGATCGCCGCTTCAAGGTCGAGCGGCAAAAGCTCGGCGAGTCATTGAAGATTGAAAACCAGGAAATCCCATGAGCGACCCGGTTCAAGCACTGATCGAGGAGCAGGAGGAAAGCCAGATAGACCTGACGCCCATGTTGGACGTGGTCTTCATCATGCTGATCTTCTTCATCGTCACCTCAACGTTCGTCAAGGAGTCCGGGGTGGACGTCAGCCGCCCCAATGCGGACACCGCGGTGGTCACTGAATCCAACAGCATCCAGATCGGCATCACCGCAGCCAACCAAATCTACATGGACAAGCGCCTGATCGATAAGCGTGCGGTGCGCGCCAACGTGGAGCGGGGCATTGCGGAAAACCCCGGCGCCGCCGTGATCATCGTTGCGGATTCCGATTCGAAGACCGAGACCTTGATCGAGGTGATGGACCAAGCGCGGTTGGCCGGCGCGGAAAACGTGTCCGTCGCCGCCGACGAGGGCTACTGAGTGCAGGCCGCCGGCAAAAACCTGACCATGCTGGCGCTGGCCTGTGTCGCCGGCCTCATGATGTTCATGCTGATGCAGTTCATGATCCGCGCCGAGGCCATCCTCGAAAAGCCCGACCGCAGCAAGACCTACCTCAACTTCGTGCGCGTTGACCAGAACGAGCAGACGCGCACCAAGGAGCGCAAGCTGCGCGAGCCGCCGCCCCCGCAGCCGCCCCCGGACACGCCTGATCTGGCCAACCAGCTGGCCAACGTCAATCCGGACTTGATGAACATGAACATGCCCACCATCGGCATCCCCATCAACGCCGGTGGCGGACCCTACTTGGGCGCGCTGCAGCAGGGCGATGGCTTGGCTGGGTTTGACACGGACGTCATTCCCGTGGTGCGCACCTCGCCCGCCTATCCCCGCAATGCCAAGCAGGCCAAGATCGAGGGCTACGTCACGCTGGCCGTGACCATCAAGCCGGATGGCAGCGTGTCCGGCGTGTCAGTGCTGGAGTCCGACCCGCCGCGCCTGTTTGACAAGGCGGCCATGGACGCCATGAGGCGCTGGAAGTTTCGGCCCAAGATCGTCGATGGCGTGCCGCAAGCCCAGCGGGCGCGGCAGACCATCGAATTCAAGCTGGGGAGAACCTGATGTTCGCCTGCCTGCGCATGTTTTTGGCCTTGGGCTTGGCGTGGCTGTTGGCCAGCGCCGGCTGGGCAAGCCCAAGCTCGGTGAGCACCAAGACCTACAAGGCGCTCACCGAAGTACAGGAGCAGATGGCCGCCGGCGGCTTGGACGAGGCCCACGCACGGCTCACCACGCTGCTCGATGAGGTTCAGGCAGGCAGCCTGGACCAAGCGCTCACCCTGCAGACCTTGGGCTACGTGGAGATGTCGCGGGAGAATTTTCCCGCCGCCATCGGCCACTTGAAGCAGAGCCTTGCCACGGAGCGGTTGCCCGAGAACGTCGCCTACAACGTGGGCTACATGGTGGCGCAGCTGCACGCCGCTCTGGATGAGTTCGACGCGGCCCTGGTGTTCGCCGAGGCGTGGTTCCAGCGTTTGGAGGCACCCAAGCCCGCGCAGACCATGTTCATGGCCAACATCTACGCCCAAGTGAAGCGCTACGCGGAATCCGTTCCCTATGCCGAACAGGCCATCGCCGCCAGCGATGAGCCGCGCGAGAGTTGGTACCAGCTGCTGACCGCCGCCTACTTTGAGCTCAAGCAGTACCCCGATGCCGCGGGGACCTTGCTGCGCATGATCGGCCGCTGGCCTGAGACCGGCGCATACTGGGAGCAACTGGCCAGCGTGTACATGCTTCAGGACAGGTCCTCCGAGGCGTTGGCCACCCTCAAGGTCGCCTTCGACGCTGGCAAGCTGGACAAGGCGTCCACCATTCGCTCGATGATCCAGCTGTGCGTCCTGCAGGGCGTCCCGGAGCACGGCGGGCGCCTGCTGCAGCGGGCCATCGCCGACGGACTGGTGCCCGCTGAGCAGGACTATCTGGAAATGCTCGCCCAGGCTTGGGTTGACGCCAAGGAGCACAGCCGCGCCGTGGCAGCCTACGCGGACCTCGCGAAGCGCTTTGCCTCCGGCGACGCCTGGATGAAAATCGCCAACATTCACGTTGATGGCGCCGAGTGGGCGCAGGCCGAGGCGGCGGCGCTCAAGGCGCTGGACTCAGAGCTGGAATCGCCCGGCAAGGCGTGGCTGATGCTGGGCATCGCCCGGGTCGAGCAGGCTAAGTTCGAAGCGGGCCGCGAGGCGTTGCGCAAGGCCCGTGCCTTTAGCAAGACCGAGCGGTCCGCCGCGAACTGGCTGAACTACGCCGACGACATGAACCGCCAAGCCAATTGGCTCGCTGCCAACACCTAGGGCCTGTCAACACGATGTCTGCTGACGCTGTTGCGCCGGCCCGGGTTTCCCACGGACCGCGTTGTCGCTCGCTCATGTGGAGCGGGCCACACCGCGCTCGCTCCGCCTTGCCCGGAGAAAAACGGGATTCGGCAGCGACACCATGCATAGTGTTTACAGGCCCTGGGTAATGGGTCACTGCCGGGCTAGGCCACTGTGCTTGGGCGTGCGCAAGCACGGCAAGGCGCTCTAAGGTGGCCCCCATCGCCTTTACGGCCCCCCACGCCGAAGTGGCGCGGATGGGTCAGGGATTGCTGGCCGAAGGCGCCACCGCCGTTGATGCCATGGTGGCGGCTTCGGCCGCCATCGCCGTGGCCTATCCGCACATGAACAGCCTTGGGGGCGATGGCTTTTGGTTGATTCAGGCCGCTGGCAAGCCGCCGGTGGGCATCGATGCCTGCGGGTTCGCCGCTCAAGACGCCAGCATCGACGGCTACCGGAATGCCGGGCTCGCTGCCATCCCGCCGCGGGGGCCCATGGCCACCCTCTGCCAGGCCGGCACTTTGGACGGCTGGCGGCTGGCGCGAAAGTGGAGCCAGGACAACGGTTTTTCGCTGCTGCCGCTGCCCCACTTGCTGGCCCCGGCGGTAAAGCTGGCGGAGGATGGCATTGCCGTCACCGTCAGCCTGCAAGCCGCCAGCGAAAAACTCAAGCGAGAGGTTGACGGAACCGCTGAGCGAGAGCAACGAGACAAGGGAAGCCAGCCACGGAAAAGCAGCGTCCAAGCCTTCGTTGACGTCTTTCAGCCCCACGGCCGCAGCCTGCGGGCCGGGGACCGGCTGCGCAACCCGGCGCTGGCGCGCTTCCTGCGCCGCTTGGCGGCGCGCGGCACGGAGGACTTCTATCGGGGCGCGCTGGGCGCTGCGGTGGCCGAGCACTTGGCCAGCATCGGCAGCCCATTGCGATGGGCCGACTTCCGGGACTATCGAGCCCGCCCGGCAAAGCCGCTGTCCACGTCCATCGCCGGGGCGGAGGTTTTCAATCTGCCCCCGCCCACCCAAGGCATCGCATCGCTGATCATACTGGCGATCTACGACCGCCTTCGCCAACGCTGGGAGCTGGGCTCCGAAGCAGCGCGCGTGCACTGCCTGGTGGAGGCCACCAAGCTGGCCTTCCGGGTCCGCGACCGGGAGGTGGGCGATCCCTCGAGGCTCTCGGCAACCTTCAATCAATGGCTGTCGGCCGCCGCCCTGGATCGGCTGGCCGCCGAAGTGCGCGAGGACGTGGCCTTGCCTTGGCCCGAACGGGCGATGCCTGGGGACACCGTTTGGATGGGCGCGCTGGACCGCTACGGCACACTGGTCAGCTTTATCCAAAGCCTCTACTGGGAATTTGGCTCCGGCGTGGTGGTGCCGGAGTTTGGCTTGGTCTGGAACAACCGTGGGCTGAGCTTTCAGCTGGACACGGCACATCGCAACGCTCTCGCGCCCCGGCACCGGCCGCTGCACACCCTCAATCCGGCGCTGGCGTTGCTGGCGGACGGCCGGCGGCTCGCTTTCGGGGCCATGGGCGGAGATGGACAGCCACAAACCCAAGCCGCTTTGTTGACCCGGTTTCTCCATCAGGGACAGTCGCTGCGCGAGGCGATTGCCCGGCCGCGCTGGCTGCTCGGCAGAACCTGGGGCAGCCTTGATGCGGACCTCAAGCTGGAGCGGAGCTTGGCGCTTGAAGTGGCCGGCGAACTGGCTGCCAAGGGACATGCGCTGGCGGAACTGCCGGACCACTCGGAAACCATGGGCCATGCCGGCGCGATCTGCGTGGGGCCGGCCGGCCAGGTCGAGGCGGCGAGCGATCCGCGCAGCGACGGCGCTGCTTGCACGGCGGCCTCATGAACTCAGGTTGGCAGGAAGGGTTCGTGCCGCCCGCCAGGCTGCTGATGGGGCCCGGCCCCATCAATTGCGACCCGAGGGTGCTGCGGGCCATGTCCTATCAGCTCATCGGCCAGTTCGACCCGGAGATGACCCGCTGCATGAATGACACCATGGCCCTGTATCGGCGTGTGTTCCGCACCGGCAACCGCTGGACCTTCCTGGTGGACAGCACCTCCCGCGGCGGCATCGAGGCCTGCCTGGCGTCGCTCCTCTCGCCAGGGGACCGGGTGGTGATTCCGGTGTTTGGCCGCTTTGGCCTGCTGCTTGCGGAAATCGCGCAGCGTTGCGCCGCCGACGTCCACGCCATTGAAGTGCCTTGGGGCGAGGTGGCGCGCCCGGAGCAGGTCGCCGAGGCCATTGACCGGGTTCGGCCCAAACTGGTGGCCTGCGTGCACGGCGACACCTCCACCACCATGTGTCAGCCGCTGGCCGACATCGGCCAGGTCTGCGCGGACCAGGGCGTGCTGCTCTACTGCGACGCCACCGCCACCGTCGGCGGCAACCCGCTGGAAACCGACGCCTGGCGGCTCAGCGCCGTTTCCGTGGGCCTGCAGAAGTGCCTGGCCGGTCCGTCCGGCAGCGCTCCGCTCACCCTGAACGACGAGGCGGTGGCGGTGATCCGCTCCCGCCGTCACGTGGAGGCGGGCATCCGCAGCGCGGACGACGTCGCCGGCGCCGGCCATCGCATCCAGTCCAACTACTTTGATCTGGGCATGATCATGGACTACTGGAGTGAGCGTCGGCTCAACCACCACACCGAGGCGGCCAGCATGCTGTTCTGCGCCAGGGAGTGCGCGCGCATCCTGCTGCAGGAAGGCGTGGATGCCGCGGTGGAGCGCCATCGCGTCAATGGCCAAGCCATGGCCGCAGGGCTTCATGCCCTTAACCTGAGGCTGTACGGCGACCCAGCCCATCGAATGAACAACGTGGTGGGCGTTTACATCCCTGACCGCGTGGATGGGGACGCCTTGCGCCAAGCCATGCTTGAGGATTTCGCCATCGAGATCGGCACTTCGTTCGGCCCCTTGGATGGCGTCATCTGGCGCATCGGCGTCATGGGCCGCAACGCCCGCAAAGACGCCGTGTTGGTGACCTTGGCGAGCCTTGAGCAATGCCTGCTGCGCGCCGGTCACGGGCTGAACCCGGGGGCTGCCGTCGCGGCGGCCTTGGAGCGCTATGCCGCGGCAAGCTGAGGGCTATCGGCGCTGGGCGGCGCAGGTCATGCAGCGCTGCGAAGTGTTGGGCGCTTTGTCCAGCCAGCCCGGCCGCATCTGCCGCACCTATCTGACGCCCGAGCATGGGCAGTGCAATCGCCAGGTGGGCGCCTGGCTTGAGGCTGCGGGATTGCGTTGTTGGCAGGACGCCGCCGGCAACCTTTGGGGCCGCCTGCCCGCCGCCTTGGAAGTCAGGCCGCCGGCCAGCGCGCCATCGCTCATTGTCGGCTCCCATTTGGACACGGTCCCCGACGCGGGCAAGTACGACGGCGTGCTGGGTGTCTTGCTGGGCGTTGCCGTGGCGGAAAAGCTGTGCCGGGATGGCGCCCGGCTGCCGTTCCACCTTGATGTGGTGGGCTTTGGCGACGAGGAGGGCGTTCGCTTTGGCGCCACCCTGTTGGGCAGCCGTGCGGTGGCGGGCACCTGGGAGCCGCGCTGGCTCGATCTCAAGGACGCGGACGGCATCAGCTTGCGCGAGGCGCTGCTGGCGTTCGGCGCCGATCCCTTGGCCGTTGCCGCCAGCAGCCGGGCCGAGGATGCGCTGCTGGGCTATCTCGAAGTCCACATTGAGCAAGGTCCGGTCTTGGAGCGCGCGGCGCAACCGCTCGGCGTTGTGACCGGCATCGCTGGGGCCAAGCGCTTTCGCCTGGAGGTGCTTGGACAAGCCGGTCACGCCGGCACGGTGCCCATGGCCATGCGCGGGGACGCCTTGGCCGCAGCCGCGCAAGTGGTCCTGCTGGTGGAGCAGGTGGCGCACCGTCATCAGGTGGTGGCCACCGTGGGGGATCTGTCCTGCCAGCCCGGCGCGGCCAATGTGATTCCCGGCCGTTGCGCGCTGACCATTGACCTGCGCGCCGGTCAGGACAGCGCCCGCGACCAAGCGCTGGCCGACTTGCGTGCTGAGGTTGCCGAGTTGCTGAGTGCGCGCAACCTGCAATCCAGTTGGGTCGAGACCCATGCGGCGGGCGCGGTGGCTTGCTCGGACGCCATGCAGGCGTTAGTTGGCCGTGCGCTGGAGGCCATGGCGCTGCCGGCGCCGAAACTCATGAGCGGCGCCGGCCACGATGCCATGGCGATGGCGGCCATCACCGAGGTTGGCATGTTGTTCGTGCGCTGCGCTGGCGGCATCAGCCACCATCCGGACGAAAGCGTCTCGGTGGACGATGTGGCCTTGGCGATGGAGGCGCTGGAGCGGGCGGTCTTGGCCGTGGGTGGGCCGGCGGGCGGCTAAAGGCGCTCAGCCGCGTCGTAGCTGGCGCGCGGCAGCCTCGTGACGGGCGCGCAGGGCCGCCACGTCCAAGCCGCTCAGTTCCGAGTCCTGCACCCGCCAATGGCCGTTGACCATCACGTGGCGGGCGCGGGTTGCGCCGCTGGTGAGCAGCGCGGCCACCGGATCGCCGACGCCGCTGAAGCGCAGCTCGTCGAGGTCAAACAGCGCCAGGTCCGCCAATGCGCCGACTGCGATCCTGCCCAAGCCCGACCGGCCCAAGACTGCGGCGCCGCCGGCGGTGGCCCAGCGCAGGGCGTCATCGACCGCCACTCGGGCGCAGCCGTAGCGCAGCCGTTGCAGCAGAAACGCTTGGCGCACTTCCTGGATCAAGTTGGAGTGATCGTTTGAGGACGAGCCGTCCACGCCGAGGGCCACCGGCGCGCCCGCCGCTTCCAGGTCGAGGCTGGGGCAGACGCCGGATCCCAACAGCATGTTGGAGGACGGGCAGTGGCACACGCCCATTCCGGCAGCGCCAACGCGTTCAATCTCGTCCGCCGTGAAGTGGATGCCGTGGGCCAGCCAAACATCGCTGCCCGCCCAGCCCAAGGACTCCAAGTAGGGCAGCGGACGCAGCCCGAACGTCGCCAGGCAGAAGGCGTTCTCGTCCTCGGTTTCCGCCAGGTGGGTGTGTAGCCTGACGCCCTGCGCGCGCGCCATCTTGGCGGTCTCCCGCATCAGGTCCGCGCTGACCGAGAAGGGCGAGCAGGGCGCCAGGGCGATCTGCAGCATCGACCCGTCGCTGGGGTCGTGATAGCGGTCGATGACCCGTTCGCTGTCGGCCAGGATGGTTGCCTCGGTCTGGGTGACCTGATCCGGTGGCAGGCCGCCTTGGGACTGCCCCAGGCTCATGGAGCCTCGGGTCAGGGTCACCCGCATGCCGATGCGCCGCGCCGCCGCCACCTGATGGTCGATGGCGTCCGCAAAGCCATCGGCGAACAGGTAGTGATGGTCCGCTGCGGTGGTGCAGCCGCTCAGCAGCAGCTCCGCCAGCGCCAATTCCGTTGCCGCGGCGACGCATTCCGCGTTCATGTTCGCCCACACCGGATAGAGTGCGCCCAGCCAAGCGAACAGCGCCTTGTTCTGGGCCGCCGGCAGGGCGCGGGTCAGGGTCTGGTAGAAGTGATGGTGGGTGTTGATCAAGCCCGGCAGCAGCACCAGGCCGGCCGCGTCAAACCGGCGGTGCACTGGCGCGGCGGGCCGCTCGCCGGCCGCCAGCACCTCAGTGATTCGGTTGTCCTGCACGACCACGCCGCCGGTGGCGTCCTGGCCGGCAACGCCGGTCCAGCAGGCTGTGGGGTTGGCCAGCCAAAGCGGTCCGGAATCAGCTGTCACTGACCGCGCTCCGCCGGTGGCGAAAGCCCGCAGCCGCGCAAGATCATCTGCGACAGGAAGCCGGCGATCCGGTCGATCAAGTCGCGTTCGTACTCGGCGTGATTCAGGATGGTCAGCACTTGGGCGTCAAAGTCCGCATAGTGTTGGGTGGTGGACCAGATCATGAAGATCAAGTGCGCCGGGTCCACGGGCGCCATGCGGCCCTGCGCCACCCAGGTGTCGATGATGGCGGCCTTTTCGCGCACCCATCGGCGCATGTCCGAGCGGATGTAGTCCTTGATGCGCGGAGCGCCTTGGATGATTTCCATGGCGAACACCTTGGAGGCTTGGGGATGGGTGTAGGCCAACTCCACTTTCCTGCGAATGAACTGGTCCAGCACTTCGGCCGGATCGTCTTCGACCTTCATGTCCTCCAAGTGGGCGTTCCACAGTTCGATGATGTTGTTGAGCACCGCAAGGTAGAGGTTGTCCTTGCCGGCGAAGTAGTAGTGCACGTTGGCTTTCGCAATGCCGGCTCGATCGGCGATCTGCTGGGTGCTGGTGCCTCGGTAGCCGTGCAAGGCAAACTCTTGTTCCGCCGCCTTGAGAATGTTCTGGAAATTGCGATCGCGAATGCTGCCCGGCTTGTAGCGGCGCTGCTGGCGGCCGCGCTGGCTGTTGGAAGGCTTGGCTTTGGGCTCCGGCGTACGCTGGCTCGACTGGCGCTGCGGCATGTTGTTGGTCGGCTCCTTCATGTTGCCGATGGCGCATCAAGGTTACCAAATGATCTGGGGAGGGAAGGCGACCGCGTCACGCACCTCATGCGCCATCCATTAGCGGGGCGCATCCCCGCCGATGCCAGCCAACAGCCACTCCATCTTCAGCAGCGCGGCATCGTCCAGCGTCGCGCCCTCGGCCAACCGCTGGCGCCCGTCCGCGTCGAACAGCGGGCCGGCAAACACGCGCAGGGCGCCGGACAGGAGGCGTTGGCGTTGTTCGAGGACCTGCGCTCGCACCACCGGCGGCACTTGGCTGCCCCAGCCCACCAATTGGGTGGCATCCTGGTCCACGCCCACCCATTGGGCTTCGGCCATCCAGCGGCCATCGAGCTTGGCCTGTATCTTGTCGCGGTAGATCGGGAACCAGTTGTGGGCGATGCTGACCAAGTGGTGCTTGGGCGCGAAGGCGCTGCGATCGGTTTGATAGCCCACCGACCAAGCGCCGCGCTGTTCCGCCGCCTGCACCGCCGCGGAGGTCTCCGTGTGATGGGTGATGACATCGGCCCCCAGCGCGGCGAGCAGTTCAGCGGCCTCTCGGGAGCGGCCCGCATCGCTCCAGGTGGAAATCCAGATGATCTCCACCTCGGCCTCGGGATTGGCCGCTCTGGCGCCCAAGGTGAACGCATTGATGCCCCGCACCACTTCCGGTATCGGGAAGGAGCCGACGTAGCCCAGGCGATTGGTCTCGGTGACCAGCCCGGCGGCGTAGCCGGCCAGGTATCTCCCTTGGTAGGCACGAATCTGATAGGTGCCTAGGTTGCGGCCCATCGTGTAGCCCGCCGCGTGCTCGAAAACCAAGTGGGGGAACCGCCGTGACACCCTGGCCGCGCCGCTCATGTGGCCAAAGGAGGTGGCAAATATCATCTGCTGGCCATTGCGCGCCAGCTTGGTCAGCACCCGTTCGGTGTCGCCGCCGGGTGCGACTTTGTCCAGCGCCGTGGTCTCGATGACGTCGCCGAAGTGCGCCTGAATCCGCTCACGGGCCAACTCATGGGACAGGGTCCAGCCACCTTGGCCCACCGGGTTCTCATGCACGAAGGCAACCTGCAGCGGCTCGGCGGCAAGGGTGGCGTGAATCAGCAGCAGCCCGGCGAGCAGCGCCGGGCGAACCGCTGTGGGATGAGGCGATCGTTTTGGTGGTAGTGGGAACATGTCAACCCTCCGGATGAAAGCTATTGCCCAGCGCCGTGGGAGCGCGTCGATCGGAAAAGCGGCCTTGGCTCGACAGCGCGATCAATGCCGCCAAGCAAAACAGGTAAGGCATCATGGAAAGAACGTTCGGGGAGATGGACCAGCCGAGGTCCTGCATCAGCAGATTGAGGATGCTGAAAAAGCCAAACAGGTAGGACGCCAGCAGCACCGGCCCCGTGCGCCAACCGGCCAGCACCACCATGGCCAAGGCAATCCAGCCACGGCCCGCGGTCATGTCCTCGGTCCACAGCGGCGTGTACGCCAGTGACAGATAGGCACCGCCCAAGCCGGTCAGGGCGGCGCCCAGGCAGGCTGTGGCAGCGCGGATTCGCAGCACGGGCAGCCCCAGCCGATGTGCCACTGCCGGATCCTCGCCGACGGCGCTGAGCGCCAGCCCCAAACGGGTGCGGTGCAAGGTCAGCCCGACGCCCAGGGCCAGCGCCCAGGCGGCGTACAGCAACCCATCTTGAGCGAACAGCGCCTTGCCGAGCAGCGGCAGTTCGGCGAACCAGGGAATAGCCAGCACTTGAATGCCCTGCAGGGAGCGGCCCACGTAGTCGCTGCCGGCAAAGGCGCCCAGGCCAGTGCCAAACACCGCCAGCGCCAAGCCGCTGGCCACGGGGTTGGCGCGCAGCGGCCCGGTCAGCAGGACAAACAGCAAGCCCATGAGCGCGCCCACGGCGATGGCGGCCAAGACGCCTGCGGCATGGCTGCCGGATTCCAGGCTGATCACGAAACCGGTCACGGCGCCCATGACCATGATGCCCTCCTGACCGAGATTCAGCACCCCCGAACGTTCCGCCAGCAGCACGCCCAAGGCGCACAGAGCCAGCGGCGTGCCCGCTCGCAGGGCGGTGTGCAGCAAGTCTGCAAGCAAGTCGATGCCCATCAGGCCGGAACCTCGGCAAGGCCTTTGGAGAACACCGGCCGGTAGTGAATCAAGGCGTCGGCCGCCAATAGGTAGAACAGCAGCAAGCCTTGGAAAATCTGCGCGATGGACTTCGGCAAGCCAAACTCGATTTGCAGGTTTTCGCCGCCGATGAAGGTCAGGGCCTGCAGCAGCGCCGCCAGCAGCATGCCCAGCGGATGGCCCCGTCCGAGAAAGACCGTGATGATGGCCGCGAAGCCGTAGCCCGACGACAGATGCGGCGTGAGCTGTCCCACCGGCCCCATGACTTCGAACGCGCCGGCCAAGCCGGCCACTGCCCCGCAGCTGAGCAGCGCCACCCACAGCAGCACCCCTTGGCTGAAGCCCGCGTACCGGGCTGCGGGTGCGCTCTCGCCCATGACGCGAAGCTGAAAGCCGACCAGCGCGCGGCTGCCGACCAAGCCCAGCGCCGCGAGCAGCGCCAGCGCAGCCAAAAAGCCGACGTGGGTGGGGTAGCCGGCAAGGATGGGGGGCAACAGCAGGGGGTTGGCCAGTAGCGCGGACTCCGGGAAGTTGAAGCCGTTGGGATCCTTGAGCGGGCCATGCACCGCCCACATCAGC
This sequence comes from Candidatus Azophilus sp., assembly GCA_965220835.1. Classification (GTDB taxonomy): domain Bacteria; phylum Pseudomonadota; class Gammaproteobacteria; order Pseudomonadales; family Azotimanducaceae; genus Azophilus. Next base: position 105,588 of record OZ244842.1, read on the forward strand.
AGGTGCAAGGCGACGTAGTTGAGCATGATGCTGGTGAGAATTTCGCTGCAGTTGAAGCGGTGACGGAGCAGCGCCACCAAGCCGGCCCACAGCAGGCCACCGACCATGCCCGCGCCCAAACCGGCGACGACGCCTGCCACGCGCGTCAGGCCCGCCAAGTCGGCGTCGTTGAACATCAGGGCCGCCGCGCCGCCGCCGAGGCAGCCCAGCAGGAACTGCCCTTCGGCGCCGATGTTCCAAACCTTGGCGCGAAAGCACAGGCTCAAGCCCGCCGCGCAAAGCAGCAGCGGGGTCACCTTCAGCAGCAGCTCGCCGAGCCCATAGGCATCGCGCACCGGATCGACGAAGAATGCCTTGAGCACGGGCAGTGGCGGCTGACCCAGTGCCGCAAACAGCGCAGCCCCGGTCACCAAGGTCAGCAACAGGGCCGCCAAGGGGCCGAGCAGCAGCATGGATCCGGCGGGTTGGGGACGCTTCTGGAGATGGATCATCCGCTGCCGTGCTCGGTCATCCACCGGCCCATCAGCTCCGCGGTGACGGCCGCTTTGCGGCGCACGGGAGAGAGGCGCCCGTTGCACAACGCGCCGAGGCGGTCGCACAGGGAGAACAGTTCATTGATGTCCTCCGACAGCACGAGCACCGCGGCGCCCGCGGCGCAGGCGTCGAGCAGCCGCTGGTGGATGCGCGCCGTCGCCGCGGGGTCCACGCCCCAAGTGGGGTTGTGGCAGGCCAGCAATCGGGGTTGTCCCCACAACTCTCGCGCCACCAGAAACCGCTGCAGATTGCCGCCGGAGAGCTCCCCTGCCGGCGTCGTCGCCGACACCGCCCGGATGTCGTGCTCGGCCAAGGCTTGCTCGGCCCGGTCGCCGACCCCGGCCCAGTTGATCCAAGGCCGGTCGGCCAGTGCGCCCGGTCCGTTGTGGGTCAACAGGAAGTTCTCCGCGAGGCTCAAGCTGGCGACGGCGCCTCGCCCAAGCCGGTCCACGGGCAAACTGCGAATGCCGAGGGCGCGCCGGCGCCGCACCGATGCGCCACTGATGTCCTGGCCGACAAAACGGAGGCAGCCGGTGGCGAGCGGGCGCTCGCCGCTGATCAGCTCGAGCAGCTCTTGCTGGCCGCTGCCGGCCACGCCGCCGATGCCCGTGATCTCCCCGGCGCGCAGCGAGAAGCGGGCCTGCTTGAGGCGTCCGCAGTTCTCAAGACGGGCGCTCAGCAAGGTCCGCCCCGGTTTTGCCGGCGGCCGGGCATGGGGAGCGGTCAGGCTCTTGCCGAGCATCATGCTGACCAGCTCGGCGCGGCTGGTTTCGGCCAGCGGCACCGTGCCGACCAGCTGTCCTGCGCGCAGCACCGTGGCCCGGTCGCAGAGCAGCTCAACCTCAACCAGCTTGTGCGTGATGAACAAAATGCTGCAGCCGTCCGCCGCCAGCCGCCTCAAGGCCCCCATCAGGGCGTTCGCTTCCTGAGGCGTCAGCACCGAAGTGGGCTCATCAAGGATCAACAGCGCCACGTCGGCCATCAGGCAGCGCAGGATCTCCACGTGTTGCCGCTCCCCAGCGGAAAGGTCCGACACGCGGGCCGCCAAGCCCACCCTGGGCTGCAGGCGTTCGCCCAGCGCGTCGAATCGTTGCCGTATTTCGACGTCCGCCAGCTCGGGCAGGGCAAGGCGCAGGTTGTCGAGCACGTTGAGGCGTTCGACGAGGCAGAAGTGTTGGAACACCATGCCGATGCCCAGCTTGCGCGCTGCGCCGGGATCGGGAATGTTCACCTCACGACCGTTCCAGAGAATGCGGCCGCAATCCGGGGCGTGCACGCCGTAAAGGACTTTCATCAGCGTGCTTTTGCCGGCACCGTTCTCGCCGAGCAGGGCGTGGATCTCGCCGGGCTGCACCGCCAGCGACAGGCGGTCGTTGGCCAGTTTGCTGCCAAACCGCTTGCTGATGCGCTCCAGCGCAAGCCGCGGCTTGGTTGCTGCACCGCCCCGGGCCTCATCGGAAGCCATGAAAGTTTAACCTTTTGGACAAGTTTTTGGTGAGCTTCAGTGGGTCAGGCAGCGAATCTGCAGCATTGTCGGCCACGGCGGCCTTGGGACTCAGGCATTGCCGTTCAACCCCTTAAATTCATCGCCTTAAGTGAGTTTTGGGTGTCTGAAAGAGGGTAGCAAGTAGTGTGCCAGCCTTGTCTGGCGAGATGCAGCGGTCCGCTCAACGACCGTTCGAATAAAATCCTGTCCAATCGGCCTATTTTTTGCATGGCAATGCCCCATTGCAGTTTGGGCAGGGTCCGCCAAACGAGCTTGGCTGCGTGATGCGTCAAGCGCAGGGGCCGCTGCCTCTCCCGACGAACGGGGTGTTACCGGCAGTGAACTTTTTTCTCAACGGCGAAGCCCGCTGTGCCAGCCCGCCTGAGGCCGCGGTCACGCTGCTGCGCCACTTGCGCACCGAGGCGGGACTGCCTGGCACCAAGGAGGGCTGCGCCTCCGGGGATTGCGGTGCCTGCACCGTGCTGGTTGCCCGGCCCGGCGGGGAAGCCTGTGCCGTTAACGCCTGCATCACGCCCTTGGGCAGCGTGGCCGGTTGCGGCGTGCTCACGGTCGAGGGCTTGGCGGAGCCGGGCCGCCTGCATCCGGCGCAACAGGCGATGGTGGACCATCATGGGTCGCAGTGCGGGTTCTGCACGCCGGGTTTTGTCATGTCCTTGGCGGGTCTTTGCCAGCGCCAGCTGGACGGCGGCAACGCGCCCGCGAGCCGCGCCGCGGTCACCGATGCCATTGCCGGCAATCTCTGCCGCTGCACGGGCTACCGGCCCATCATCGATGCGGGGCTGAGCATGCACGAGCATGCGCCATGCTCGTTGCGGATTCTGCCGCCGAACCAAGTTGGTGCATCGGCTGGCCTGCCCGACACCGAGCCCCTGTTTGGGACGGAGCGCAGCCGCTACTTCCAGCCGCGGTCGGAGCGCGCTCTGCAAAGGCTCATGCGGGCCGTGCCCGGCGCGCGGCTGGTGGCGGGCGGCACCGACCTGATGCTGGAGGCTTCCCAAGGGTTTCGCCAGTTCGAGGCCATCATCGATCTCAGCCGGGTGGCTGGGCTTTCCGCCATTCGCGAGGCCGATGGCCATGTTGAGATCGGCGCTTGCGCCACCTATGCGGAGCTGGAGCAGCACCCGGCCTTGGCATCCCCGGCGCTGCGCGCGGTGCTGCACCGTTTCGGCTCGCAGCAAATCAGGAACCGAGCCGGGTTGGGGGGCAACCTGGCCAACGGCTCGCCCATCGCCGACCTGCCGCCCATCCTGCTCTGCTGGGAGGCGAGCGTTGAACTGGTGAACGGCGCGGCGGAGCGGCGGCGTCTGCCGATGGAGGACTTCCACTTGGGCTACCGCAGAACCGCACTGCGTGACGACGAGTACATTCGCAGCGTGCGGGTGCCCCTCCCGGCCCTGCAGCGGCCGCACCGGTTCACCAAGCTCAGCAAGCGGTTCGAGGACGACATCTCCTCGGTGATGATGGCGGTGGCGCTGGACCGCGAGGGCGATGCGGTCAACTTCGCGCGCATCGCCTACGGCGGCATGGCGGCCACGCCGGTCCGGGCGTCGGCCGCCGAGGCGGTGCTGCTCAAACGGGGGCTGGGCGATGCGGGCATCGAGGCGGCTTGCGAGGTGGTGGCCGAAGAGTTCCAGCCCTTGACGGATGTTCGTGCCAGTGCCGACTACCGGCGCGCCATGGCCGCCGCGCTGCTCGACAGGGCACTGCGCGAGATTCGGGGCGACCGCGGCTTTGACGTTTGGTCCGCCGCAGACGCGCACGGAGCGGCTAGCCGTGCCTGAGCACGGGGCGGGCGTCAGCTTGGCGCAGGTTGCGGATGGCGATCCCGTGGGCCGGCCGCTGCCCCAGGACTCGGCCGAGCGCCACGTCAGCGGCAGCGCCGTGTACGTTGACGACATGCCCCTCTTCCCCAACCAGCTGCACGTCGCGGTGGGCGGCTCAAAGCACGCCCACGCCAAGATCGAAGCCCTTGACCTGAGCGCCGTGCAGGCAGCCGAAGGGGTGGTGGACGTGATCCGTCATGCTGACATTCCTGGCAGCGCGGACGTATCGCCCGTGTTTGAAGGCGACTTGCTGTTGGCGGATGACATGGTCAGCTTCGCGGGACAGCCGCTCTTCGCAGTGGCTGCGGAGAGTTTTGAACAGGCCCATCGGGCGGTGCAACGGGCCGTTGTCGGCTACGCGCCGCTTGAACCCATGCTGGGCATTGACGCGGCGATGCAGGCGCAGGCTTTTGTGCTGCCCACCCGCCGTTCCGCCAAGGGCAACCCCGGCGCCGCCATCGCCGGCGCGGCCCTGCAGCTGCGCGGCGAAACCCGCATGGCCGGCCAGGAGCACTTTTACTTGGAAGGCCAGGTCAGCGCTGCGGAGCCGCAGGAGCATGGCGGCGTGCAAGTGCACAGCTCCAGCCAACACCCCAGCGAGGTGCAAAAGCTGGTGGCCAGTGTTTTGGCGCTGCCCATCCACGCGGTGCAGGTGCAGGTGCGGCGCATGGGCGGGGGCTTTGGGGGCAAGGAGTCCCAAGCCGCGCCCTTGGCTTGCTTGGCGGCGCTGTTCGCCGTTCGCACCGGGCGCCCGGTGCGCTTCCGCATGGCGCGCCGGGATGACATGAAGATGACCGGCAAGCGCCATCCGTTCCGCCACCGCTACCGGGTGGGTGCGGATGCCCAAGGGCGCATCCAAGGCGCCGAGATCGAGGTCGCCGGGGATTGCGGCTGCACGGCGGATCTGTCCGAAGGCGTCGTTTATCGGGCCATGCATCACGCGGACAACGCCTATCACCTGCCTGCGGCGCTGGTGACCGGCCACAGCTGCAAAACCCACACCGTTTCCCATACCGCCTTTCGGGGCTTCGGCGGGCCGCAGGGCATGCTGGGCGCGGAGGCGATGCTGGATGACATCGCTCGCGCCGTCGGCGCCGACCCGCTCGACGTGCGCAAGCGAAACCTCTACCGGCCTGGCGACCAGACGCCTTACGGGCAAGTGATCGAAGAGGACACCCTGCGGGAACTGATCGAGACGCTGGAGATGAGTTGCGACTATCGAAACCGTCGCCGGCAAGTGCTGGAACTGAATCGGGGCAGCGGCCCCTTGCGTCGGGGCCTGGCGCTGACGCCCGTCAAGTTTGGGATTTCCTTCACCTCCACCCACCTCAATCACGCTGGCGCTCTGGTGCACGTCTACACCGACGGCAGCGTGCACTTGAGCCACGGAGGCACCGAGATGGGGCAGGGGCTCTACATCAAAGTGGCGCAAGTTGTGGCCCAGGCGCTGGGTTTGCCCATCGAACGGGTCATGATCGCCGCCACCCGCACCGACCAAGTTCCCAACACCGCGCCCACTGCCGCTTCCGCGGGAACCGATCTGAACGGCATGGCAGCCCTGCGGGCGTGCCAGAAGATACTGGCCGGTCTGCGCCGGTTTGCCGCGCAACGCTTTTCGTGCCCGGCTGAATCGGTGCGGTTCTTCAACGAACGCGTGCACTGCGGCGATGCCACCTTGGAGTTTCGTGACTTCGTCGAACTGGCGCACCGGCATCGCGTGCCGCTGTCGGCCACGGGCTTCCACAAAACGCCGGAGATCTGGTTTGACAAGGAAACCGGCCAAGGCCGGCCGTTCCTTTACTTCGCCAACGGCGCCGCCTGCTCGGAAGTGCTGATTGACCCGCGCACGGGAGAGTACCGCCTGCTTCGGGTGGACATCCTGCACGATGTGGGCAGTTCGGTGAACCCGGCCATTGACCGGGGCCAGATTGAGGGCGGCTTCGTGCAGGGCATGGGCTGGTTGACGACCGAAGAGCTCAAGTGGGACGCCTCCGGGGTCCTGACTTCCGACAGCCCGGCCAACTACAAGATCCCCACCGCCTTCGATTTGCCCGAGGCCTTCAATGTCGAGCTGTTTGAGCGGCCCAATCACGCACCGACCGTTCATCGTTCCAAGGCCGTGGGCGAGCCGCCGCTGATGCTGGCCATTTCGGTGTGGTGCGCCCTGCGCGACGCCTGCGCCAGCCTCTGCGGCTACCGGTTCAATCCGCGGCTTGATCCCCCCGCCACCGCCGAGCGCGTCTATTGGGCCGCGCAGCAGGCGCGCAGCGGCCGGCCGACGGAGGTGGACGCATGGGCATGAATGCCGGGCATTGGGCCGAAGCTGCCGCGCGCCTGCAGCGGGCGGGCACCCCCTACGCCGTGGCCACGGTCATCGCCACCGCCGGCTCCACCCCGAGGGACGCCGGCAGCAAGATCGTGGTCAGTGCCACTGACACATGGGACAGCATCGGCGGCGGGCAGTTCGAGTACTGGGTGGTCAAGCGCGCCCGGGCGTTGTTGCGCTTGGGCCAGCCCCGGCAGGAGATCAAGCCCTTCCCGCTGGCGGCTGAGGCTGGCCAGTGCTGCGGCGGCAGCGTTGCGGTTTTGCTGGAGGCTTTTGTGCCAACCACGGCCCAGGTTGCGATTTTCGGCGGCGGGCACGTGGCCCAGGCGTTGGTGGGAATCCTCTCGGAAACCGCGCTCAGGATTCACTGGATCGACAGCCGCCCGCAGTTCCTGGACCTCGCGCCAAGCCGCGTCAACCTGCACTGCCAGGTATTGGCGCAGCCGGAAACGGCAATCGACGCCCTGCCTTCTGGGTGCCAAGCGCTGGTGCTGACCCACGACCACGCGCTCGACTATCGGCTGGTCAAGGGGCTGCTTGAGCCGATGCGCTTCGCCTTCGTCGGGCTGATCGGCTCGGCCACCAAGGCCGCGCGCTTTCGTCGTCGGCTGCAGCTTGACGGCTTGAGCCCGGCTCATGTCGAGCGGCTCGAGTGCCCCGTCGGGCTGCCGGCGGTCAAGGGCAAGCTGCCCATGGAGGTGGCCGTCTCAATTGCCGCCGGCCTGCTGTCGCGACTGCCCGAAGACGGCCCTGCGCCGCAGCGCGGCATGAGTTGGCCCGCGATGCGCCGCGTGCTCCGCCAGCTCGAAACCGCGGGCGCCGGCTGATGGACTTGCGCACTTTCAATGCCATGGACCATGACCGAGCGACGGCGGAGCTCATGGCGCTGTGCCACTGCCGCAACTGGGCGGCGGCGGTGAGCCGCGCCCGGCCCTTCAGCAGCTTTGAGCAGCTGGCGCGACGCTGTGAGGTGGCTTGGAGCGAAGCCAGCGAGGCCGACATTCTGGAGGCCTTTGCCGGGCACCCGCGCATCGGGGACTTGGACGCCCTGCGTGGTCAGAACGTTGCAGCCGGCCGCGAGCAGGGCCAGGTGGCCGGCGCGCCGGAGGCGGTGCTCCAAGAACTGCTGGCGCGCAATCGGCAATACGAAGCGCGGCACGGCTTCGTGTTCCTGGTGTGCGCCAGCGGCAAGTCGGCCGAGGAGATGCTCTCCCTGCTGGTCGCAAGGCTGCCCAACAGCCGCGCCACGGAACTGGCAACCGGCGCCCGGGAACAGGCCAAGATCACCGCCTTGCGGTTGCGCGCACGGTTCGCGGGCAGCGCCCCTTGCGGCCCATCGGCCAACGCAGCAAGCCCATGAGAGCGCCCATCACCACCCATGTGCTGGATTTGCAAACCGGCCGGCCGGCCGTTGGGCTGTCAGTCGAGTTGCTGTTCCCCAGTGCCGGGGCCCTCTCGCCAGCGAAGGTCAGCGCAACCACCGACCGCGATGGGCGCATCGATCAATGGAGCGACCGGTTCAAGCTCGTGGATGGCCCCCATCGCCTGCGCTTTGCCACGGGTTCGTGGTTCTCCCAACAGTGCCGTGACACCTTCTATCCGACGGTTAGCGTCAGTTTCCGGGTCACGGGGCAACGTGCCCACTACCATGTGCCCGTGCTGTTAAGCCCCTACGGCTACAGCACTTACCGAGGCAGTTGATGGACGCCATCCTGATGGACCTGCTCAGCCTGGTCATCCGTTGGCTGCATGTCATTGCCGGAATTGCTTGGATCGGCGCCTCGTTTTACTTCATCTGGCTGGACAACAGCCTGCAGCCGCCGGCGGCCGGAAAGGCCGAGCGGGGGGTCAAGGGCGAACTTTGGGCGTTTCATGGCGGCGGGATCTACGAAGTGGCCAAGTACGCTGCCGCGCCGCCGGCCATGCCGAACCGGCTGCATTGGTTTTACTGGGAGGCTTATGCCACCTGGATGACCGGCATGCTGCTGCTGGTTGTGGTGTATTACCTGCAGGCGCAGGGCCTGTTGGTGAACCAAAATGGCCCGCTGAGCGGCGCCGCCGCAGCCATCGCCGCCAGCTTGTCGCTGATCCTGCTGGCGGTGGCCGTCTACGAAGGCCTGATGCGCAGCGGCATCGCCCTGGGCGCCAAGGCGTTGGCCGCCGTCGCGCTGCCCCTGCTGTGCGCCTACAGCTATGGGCTTGGCTGGCTGTTTTCGGGCCGGGCGGCCTACATTCACTTGGGCATTGCGCTGGGCACCATCATGGTGGCCAACGTGTTTTTCGGCATCATCCCGGCCCAGCGCCGTTTCGTGGCGCAAATCGAGGCGGGGGAGGCACCGGATGCCACGCCGCTGGCCCGGGCCAAGCTGCGTTCGACGCACAACAACTACATGACCCTGCCGGTGCTGTTCTGCATGATCAGCGCGCACCATCCCCTGCTCTATGGGCACCGCCACGCGTGGCTGATTCTGGTGGCCATTGCGCTGATCACCGGGGTGGCGCGCCACTATTTCAATTTGCGGCACAAGGGTATCGCCAAGCCGGCCATTCTGGCGGGCTGCGCCTTGGCCTTTGCGGCGCTGGTCCTGGCGTTGTTGATTGACCGAGCGCCCGTTGAGTCGGCGGCCGCCGCCGTTCCTGACGATGCCGCGGCCATGTCCATCGTTGCCGAGCACTGCACCGTTTGCCATGCCCAAGCGCCCAGCCATAGCGCATACAGCGCGCCGCCCGGCGGCATGGTGTTTGCGCAGCCGAATGACCTGGCAGCCTTGGCGGACCAAGCCATCCTGTCCTTGCGCAGCCGCACCATGCCGCTCGGCAACCTGACCGGCATGAGCGAGCGGCAACGGCAGCAGCTGCTCGCGTGGCTGCAGCACCTGAATGCACCGTCAACGGCGGTGCAGGAACCCTAGAACGCCAGCAATGGCCGGTCTGCGATCCACTCACCAATTTCTCAGATGAAGGTTCCAGATGAAGATACCGGAGATTGACTTCTCGAGTTACGGCGAGAACGATGCCAACGCCCTGGCGACACTGGCTGATGCGGTCAACGCGGCGCTGGCCGGCGTGGGGTTTTTGTCGCTGCGCAACATCGGCATTGATGAATCGCTGCGCACTGCCGTGTTCGCCGCCAGCGAGGCGTTCTTTGCCCAGCCGGAAGCCGAGAAGCGCAAACTCGGCTATTCCGGCGCCGAGGACAACTTCGGCTATCAGGGCATTCGCGAGGAAAGCCTCAAGCCCGGCAACCCGCCCGATCTGAAGGAGGCCCTCACCCTGCGCGACCTCAACAGGTGCCGTGACCTCGACTGGCCGCAGCCGGGTTTTCGAGACCTGCTGATGGCGTTCAACGCAGACTGCATGGCCGCCGCCTCTCGAGTGCTGCAGGTGCTCGCCATCGGTCTTGAGGTGGAGCCTGAGTACTTCGTTCGCCGGCACACCGGCGAGAATGTGACTATGCGTCTGCTTCATTATCCGCCCTTGCCGCCGGGGGACGCGGGTCAACTCGGCGCCGGCCCCCACACGGACTACGGGCTGCTGACCCTGCTGTTTCAAGACATGGCCGGCGGTTTGGAAGTGCGGGGCCGGGACGGCGTCTGGCAGCCCGTGACGCCCAAGCCGGGCACTGTGGTCATCAATGCCGGGGACTTGCTGGAGCGCTGGACCAACCAGCGCTATCGCTCCTCCCTGCATCGAGTTCGCGCCCGCCCGAGTGGCGGGCACCGCTACGCAATCGCCTTTTTCGTGGACCCGGATTCCCGCACGCTGGTGGAATGCCTGCCGAGCTGCGTCAGCCCGCGCAATCCACCTCAGTTTGGCCCGACCACAGCCGGTGAGCACATTCTCGCCAAAATCAGCGCCACCCATGCCCCCACCAAACCAGCCTGACGCCATTTAGCGCCCCACGCAGCAGGTCTCGCAGCGAGCCCGCCGGATGCTGCTTAGGTCACCCCGTCGATGCCGTCCCCTTGGCGCCGCTCCAGCGGGGCCGTTGCCGGATTCGCGAGGCTCGTGGCGCCCAGCGGAAACCGCCGGAGCTGGCAGTGGCGTTGGGCGAGCTGCAGCAGCGCCCGATCGCTGCCCGCAGGGCCGAAAAGCGTGACGCCCCAAGGCAGATTTGAAGGCAGGAACCCGCCCGGTACAGCCACCGCTGCCAGGTCGAGCAGATTCATGAAGTTGGTGTAGTAACCCAGCCGCGTGTTCAGCGCCAGCGGATTTTCCAACACCGCTTGAATGGAGTGGATGCCGGTCGTGGTTGGCGTCAGGGCGAAGTCGAAGTCGGCAAAGAACGCCGCCGCCTGCCGTCGGAAACCCTGCAGCTGGTGCTGGGCGGCGAATGCCTCCATGGCAGTGAACCGATGGCCGCCTTGGATCACCTCGGCGACCACCGGATGCAGGGCGTCCGTCCGGTCGCCGAGCATCTGCTGCACGGCAAGGGCGCGCTCCGCCAGCCAAGGTCCCTCATACAGCAGTTCCCCAGCCTCCAGAAAGGGGCTGAAGTCGGCTTCCGCCACTTGGGCGCCGAGCGCCGTCAGCGCCTCCACCACCGCTTCGAACAGCGGCGGTGCTCCAGCGTCGTCCCAGCGCAGTTGTGAGGGCCTGGGCACAGCGACGCTGAAGCCCGGCCGTGACGGCAGCTCCGGCCAAACGCTGTCGGCCAGCCGGCGGGCGTAGGGATCCGCCGGGTCGGAGGCGCAAACCAGCTCAAACAGTTCGGCCGCATCTTCGGGCAGCAGCGTAAACAGGCTCACCGCGTCGAGGCTGCGGCAGGCGGGCACCACGCCGGTGCCGCTCAGCAAGCCGCGGCTCGGCTTGAGCCCGACCAAGTTGTTAAATGCGGCGGGCACCCGGCCCGAGCCGGCCGTGTCAGTGCCTAGGGAGAAGCTGGCAAGGCCCAGCGCCACGGCCACCGCCGAACCGGCGCTGGAGCCGCCGGCAATGAAGTTGCGATCAAACGCGTTGGCGCACGGGCCCCAAGGCGGGGGAGAGCGTGTGCCGACCAAGCCGGTGGCGAACTGATCGAGGTTGGTCTTGCCCATGGGCAGGGCGCCGGCGTCAATCAGCCGCTGAACCACGAAGGCACTGCGGGTTGGGGTGTAGGCTGCGGCAGGGCAAGCCGCGGTGGTGGGCACTTGGGCAAGGTCGATGTTGTCCTTGATGGCGAAGGGCACGCCGTACAGCGGCAGGGCACCCGGTTCGGCGGCCTCAAGCCGCTGCAGATAGGGGGCCAGCTCATTCACAGCCAAACGATGCGTCCATACACCGGGCGCTGCCAGGGCTTGGCCGCGGCTGTCCAGGGCCTTGACCAGTTGCCTCGGCGTCAGGCGTCGCTCGCGATAGGCCGCGCGGAGGGCGGCGAGGGTGAGAGGCAAATCGGCTGGCGTCACTGCTCGTGGCCGCGAACCCAGTGGTTGAACCTCTGCAACCGCGGCCAGCTCACAGCGCGCCCACCCGCTGCACCAGCCATGCTGAGGATGCCAAGGTCGCCAGCGCGGCCAACGGCAGCTGCACACGGGTCCGGGCCCAGCACTGGCGCAGCGGCCAGTGCAGCAGCAGCGCCAGCAAGCCGATGAAACCCAATTGGCCGATCTCAACGCCGACGTTGAAGGCCAGCAAGGTCAGCAAAAAACTCCCCGGTTCGATGTCCAGCGCCCGCAGCGCCGTGGCGAAGCCGAGGCCGTGCAAGATGCCGAACAGCAGAATTACCGGGGCTCTGAGCGCCACCGTACCCGGCCGGCGCAGGTTGGCGATGGCCAGCCACAGAATGGAAGCGACGATCAGCGCCTCCACCCAAGCCGTTGGCACCGGCACCAGCCGATAGGCCGCCGCCGCCAAACTGATGCTGTGGGCAAGGGTGAACCAGCTGATCAGCACCACAAGTTGCCGCCGGTTTTGGCAGCCTAGGTACAGGCACAGCAGGAACAGCAGGTGATCCGCCCCCAGCGGCAGGACATGCAACATGCCTTGAACGACGAAGGCGCCAAGCTCGGCGAGCGCCGGGGCCGAACTGGCCGGCAAGGTGCCGGCCTCGTTCGTTGAGTCGCTTGGGTAGGCCAGAAAAGGGGCGCTTTGCTGGTTGGCGACCAGCAGGCGCGTGCGCCGGTGGTCTCCGGAGGCGGTCTGCAAGGTTAGCGCAAAGGGCTCCTCGAAGGCGAAGCTGGACAGAAAGCGCACCTTCACGGGAAGTTGCGGATCAACGGCCAGCCGCAGCTCAAACTCGGTCATCGGCCAAGTGAAGCCACCCGTGAAATGCGCCAGTCGGTGACCTTCGGGCGGTTCAACACGGTGCAGCCCGGGCGTCAGCCGCTGCCCGCGTTGCCGGACCTCAACGGCGCTCAGCAGCGCCTGCCAATGTTCTTGGTAGCTTGGATGCTCGAGGGCGGCCGTCCCCAGGGTGGAAAGCCGGTGGTAGGCTTCGGCGCCGCCCAATTGCCGCTGCAGATCCATGCGCATCACCAGCGTGAGTTCACCGGATGGGTCCACGCCGCCGCGCACTTGGCTCATGTTCATCAGGTGCGCCAACCCCTCAGCGGACCACAGGCTTGCGGCCAGCAGCAGCGGCAGGCATCTACCAGACAACGGGATGGGTTTGCCCGCTGGTGACGTCCACGAAGCCGCCGGGATTGCCCTCATAGGGCGCCACCAGCTGCCACTTCCAGGGCGAAGCGGTCAGAAAAGCGAAGCGCATGCGTTCAGGGAGACCCGGTGCGCCGATCCACTCCATGGCATCCGCGGCGGCGAACAAGGCCTCCACCTCCGCGGCCACTTCCGCCACCGGGCGCGCGGTCATCAAGCCGCCAATGTCCAGCTTGACAGTCGCCACTACCTCACCACCGTTCACCAGTGCCCAGCCGCCGTCCAGGTTCGCCACCGTATTGGCGGCGAGCGCCATCGCCGCATCGTCGTTGCCCAGCACCCAAATGTTGTGGATGTCGTGCATCTGGGAACTGGCCAGCGCCGAAGCCGGCGTCTTGGGGCCGACGTTGCGCCAAAACATGCGCGAGGTCGCGGCTTGGCCGTGGTAGCGGTCGACCACCGCCACCTTGGCAATGCCGCGCGCGGGATCGGCTCGCACCAGCCCGTCGGTGACGGGCAGGGTGTCGCGGATGAAGTCCGCATCGAAGCGGAACGGTTCCATAAGCGCGACCTGTACCTCACTGCGTCCAGCCGGTGCCCGGATCGCAAAGTCCTCTGCCGTCATCGTGCGCCCGAGCCGCAGGGTTTGGCGCGCCCAGGCCGGATAGTCGATCTTGGGAATGGGCAGCAGGTAGTCGCCGCCCTTGGCGGCCAGCTGGCCGTTGGCGAACACGTGCGTGATCGAAACCCTGTCGGGGTCGTCCAGCAGCACGATGTCGGCGAAGCGCCCGGGGGCGATGGCGCCGACCAAGTGGTCGATGTGGAAGTGCCGGGCCGGATTGAAGGTGCCCATCATGTAGGCGGTTGTGGTCGGCACGCCGGCTTCGATGGCCAAGCGAATGTTGTAGTCCATGGAGCCGAGCTGCACGGTGGCTGCGACGTCGCGGTCATCGGTGGTGACCGACAGGTTGCTCCAATCCTCGATGCCCTCTTCGAGGAGCCGTTTGAACAGCGGTCGGGTGGCGGTGGTGCGCACTTCCAGGAAGACGCCGCGGCGCAGCTTCTCAAGGCCCTCCTCGGCAAGGCGCACTTCGTGATCGGAAGACAGGCCCGCAGCGGCAAAGGCGTTGATCTCGGCGACGCTGTGCAGGCCGCTGCCATGCCCCTCCACCACGCCCCGCTGATCCCAGGTGGCTTGGATCATCTCCCAGATTCGTTGGTTGCCCGGTGCGCCGGGGTTGCTGACGGCCGGCCAGTCCATCACTTCGCCCAAGGCCACCACGCGCAGGTCGGCGGCGAGGAAGTCGTGCATTTCCTGGTAGCCGTAGTACCCGCCGCCGCGCTCGTAAACGGTGGGTGGCGTTGCCGAGCCCACGGCGGGGAAGATCTTCAAGGGGCTGCCGGCGTCCTCGGCCATCAGCCAGAAGTCGACGTTGTGCTTGCCCACCACGTTGGAAAGTTCATGGGAGCCTTCCACCGTCCAGGTGTTGCCGCGGGGCACCACCAACGCCGCCTCATACTCCGGAGTCAGGTAGCTGCTTTCGATGTGCTTGTGCGATTCGCCGAAACCCGGCACCGCCCATTGGCCGCTGGCGTCAGCGTTGCGGCGCGCCTTGCCCGGCCAAGTGCCCGTGGCGCCGACCCAGGCAATGCGCTTGCCGAGCACCACGATGTCCTGGGCCGGTTGCCATTCGCCGGTGAACACGTTCAACAGGGTCACGTTGCTGATGATGAGGTCGGCGGGTGCCCGCGCCAGCGCCACTTGAATCAAGGCTTGGCGGGTATGTATCTCCGGCCGCAGGACCATGGCCGGTTCGGCGGCCGCCAGAGGCAGCGCCAGCAGCACGGCCAGGCAGGTTGGCAGGGCCAACCGGCGCCGCCGCTTCGGCACGGCGTGCGCTGATGCCGAACCAGGGGCCAAGCCCAGCGGCGAACGATGCTGGTGCCTGTGGGGCCACAATGGTGCGTTGGTCAAGGGGATGCGCCGCAAATCAGTCAGACGAGCAGGAAAAGGCAATTTCCATACCAAGCGGACTCGGGCACAGGGTCGCTGGCTCAGAAGTTGGTTGCCGCCCTGTCTCCGTCAGCGATATTTCGAATGTGGCCGGTGCGCCGGTCAATTTCCCGACGCAGCCTTGCCCCTGGCGCTTGCAATCCCGTCCTGTGGTCGGCGGATTGCCTTCGAGGCGGAACCCGTCGAACAACGCAGTCCTTGATTCAGGGTTCTTTTTTTGCGAAGGTTCGCAGCCCGCCTTGGCCCGGCCATCGGCAGTTTGGCGTTAGCCCTTGGTGGCCGACTTGGTGGGAACTGGGCGGCCTTGGGCCGAACTTTCAAGCCATCGCCGCCACGACGCCGCGGTGAACGGACGCAACAGCTTGACTTACGATGCCTGCAAAGGCCAGCCGCGTGTTGGCCAGCTAGACCAATTGCCTTCGCGTGGGCTGCCGCCCAAGCGTGGCCTGTATGACCCTGCGTTCGAGAAAGACAGCTGCGGCGTCGGCTTCATTTGCGACATCAAGGGGCGGCCCAGCCGGGAGATCATCGAATCGGCGCTGTCGATGAACGCCTGCATGGAGCACCGGGGTGGGGTCGGCTACGAAAAGAACACCGGCGACGGGGCGGGCATTCTGCTGGGCATGCCCCATCGCTTCATGGAATGGGCCGCCGGCCAGGATTTGGGCACCGAACTGCCGCCCTTGGGGGGCTATGGGGCCGGCATCGTCTTTCTGCCCACGGATGCCGCGGAGCGTGAACGCTGCAAGGCGCTGGTCAGCTGGGTGATCGAAGACGCGGGCCAGTCCTGCCTTGGCTGGCGGCCGCTGCCAGTGAGCCCGGAGGATGCGGTGATCGGCAAGGCGGCGCGGGCAGCCATGCCGCACATGGAGCAGTTGTTCATTGCCGCCAACGGCGAAGCCGCGGAAGACCGGGAGGCCTTCGAACGCAAGCTCTACCTGATTCGCAAGCACGCCACCCACCGGCTGCGCGGCGCGGCCAATCTCAGCCAGCGCCAGATGTTCTACATCTGCTCGCTGTCGTCGAAGGTGATCGTGTACAAGGGCATGCTGACCCCCAAGCAACTCGGCCCCTTCTTCGACGACTTGGCGGACGAGGAGTTCGAATCCCATCTGGCCATGGTGCACTCGCGCTTCAGCACCAACACCTTCCCCTCCTGGGACCGGGCGCAGCCCAACCGCTTCATGAGCCACAACGGCGAGATCAACACCCTGCTGGGCAACACCAACGCCATGAACTCGCGGGAAGGCGTGGTTCAGTCGCAGCACTTCGGTGACGACTTGGCAAAGCTGTTCCCCATTGTCGAACCGGACTGCTCGGATTCCGGCACCTTCGACAACGTGCTGGAGTTCCTGCTGATGAGCGGGCGCACGCTGCAGGAAGCGGTGTTGATGATGATCCCGGAAGCCTGGCAGCAGCACGGCAACATGGACCCAGCCCGGCGCGCCTTCTACGAGTACCACTCCTGCCTGATGGAGCCTTGGGACGGCCCTGCCTCCATCGCCTTCACCGACGGCAACACCATCGGCGCCGTGCTGGACCGCAACGGCCTGCGGCCAAGCCGCTACCTCATCACCGACGACGGCAAGTGCATCATGGCATCAGAGACCGGCGTGGTGCCGGTGGACCCCGCCAAGGTGGTGGAGAAGGGCCGCCTGCAGCCGGGCCGCATCTTTCTCATCGACTTCGAGCAGGGCCGCATGATCCCGGATGAGGAGATCAAGTCGGAGTGGGCCAATGCGCGGCCCTACGGGGAGTGGCTTGAGCGGCAGCGCATCGACCTTGAGGAACTGCCCGCGGCCCAAGCCAGTGCCACGGCCGAAGCCAGTGCTGCGCCCGATGCCAACGCCGCGGCCGAAGCCATGACCGGGGACCAAGCCACCCTGACCGCCCGCATGAACGCCTTTGGCTACACCGTCGAGACCATGCAGATCATGCTGCTGCCGCTGGTCAAGGAACTGCGCGACCCGCTGGGCTCCATGGGCAACGACGCCGCCTTGGCGGTGATGTCCGACAAGCCACGCATGCTCTACGACTACTTCAAGCAGCGCTTCGCCCAGGTCACCAATCCAGCCATAGACTCCATTCGCGAGGAAGTCATCATGGCATTGGAGTGCTACTGCGGGCCGGAGCGGAACCTGCTGGAGACCACGCAGGCCCATGCGCACCGGCTGCGCATTCCGCACCCCATCCTCTCCAATGATGAACTGGCGGCCATCAAGCACTTGAACCACCGGGGGTGGCGCAGCGCCACCATCGACATCTGCTTCCCGGCCGGCAGCGGCAAGGCCGGCCTTGAAGCGGCGCTGGATCGAATCTGCGCCGAGGCAAGCCAAGCCATCGCCCGCGGCGACAGCCTAATCGTGCTGTCAGACCGCGCCATGGGCGCGGCAAGCGTGGCCATAAGCGCCCTGCTGGCAGTGGGCGCGGTGCATCACCATCTGGTGGCGGAACACCAACGCACGCGCATTGGCATCGTCGTTGAAACCGGGGAGGCGCGGGAGGTCCACCACCACTGCCTGCTGGTGGGCTACGGCGCGGACGCCATCAACCCCTATCTGGCCTTTGAGGCGCTCTGGGACGCCCGCCAGCAGGGCTACCTGGATGACGCCGCCCACATCAACAGCAACGAGGACGTGATTGCCGCCTACCGCAAAGGCGTGGGCAAGGGCATGCTCAAGGTGATGGCCAAGATGGGCATCTCCACGCTGCAATCCTACAAGGGGGCACAGATCTTCGAGGCCGTGGGGCTTGCCGAGGACGTCATCGAGCGCGGCTTCCGCGGCACCGCCAGCCGCGTGCAGGGGGTGGGAATGGACGTGCTGGCGCAGGAAATGGAGCGCCGCCACCGCCTAGGCTATCCGAGCCGCGGCGACAACGTTGCCGTGCTGCCCAATCCCGGGGACTTCCACTGGCGCCGCCACGGCGACACCCACATGTGGGACCCGCAGGCCATCGCCGACCTGCAGGTGGCAGCCCGCGCCAATGACGAGGCCGCCTATTGGCGCTTCGCGGAACACGTCAACGCCCAGAGCACGGCGCAGTCCAGCCTGCGTGGCCTGCTGCGCTTCAAGCCCGTCGGCCCGGCCATCGACCTCGACCAGGTGGAGCCGGAAAGCGAGATCGTCAAGCGCTTCGCCACCGGCGCCATGAGCTTCGGCTCCATCAGCGCCGAGTCCCACGAGGCGCTGGCCATCGCCATGAACCGAATCGGCGGCAAGTCCAACACCGGCGAGGGCGGCGAGGATCCCCGCCGTTTCGAGCCCCTGCCCAACGGCGACTCCAAGCGCAGCGCCATCAAGCAGGTGGCCAGCGGGCGTTTCGGCGTCACCATCAACTATCTGGCCAACGCCGACGAGCTGCAGATCAAGATCGTGCAGGGCGCCAAGCCCGGCGAAGGCGGGGAGCTGCCCGGCCACAAGGTGGATGAGGTGATTGCCGGCATTCGCCACTCGACGCCGGGGGTCGGCCTGATCAGCCCGCCGCCGCACCATGACATCTATTCCATTGAGGACATCGCCCAGCTCATCCACGATCTCAAGAACGGCAACCCCAATGCCCGCATCAGCGTCAAGCTTGGCGCGGAAATCGGCGTCGGCGCGGTGGCCGCCGGGGTCACCAAGGCACGGGCCGATCACTTGGTCATCGCCGGCGACTCCGGAGGCACCGGCGCATCGCCCCTGACCTCGATCAAGCACGCCGGGCTGCCTTGGGAGCTTGGCATTGCGGAGACCCACCAAACCTTGGTGGCCAACAACCTGCGCTCCCGGGTGGTGCTGCAGACCGACGGCCAGCTCAAGACCGGGCGGGACATTGCCATTGCCTGCCTGCTGGGTGCGGAGGAATTCGGTTTCGCCACGGCGCCCTTGGTGACGCTGGGCTGCATCATGATGCGCAAGTGCCATCTGAACACTTGCCCCGTGGGCATCGCCACCCAGGATCCGGCGCTGCGGCGCAAGTTCCACGGCCAGCCCGAACACGCCATCAACTACTTCTTCATGGTGGCCAAGGAAATGCGCCAGATCATGGCCAGCCTTGGCTTTTCCACCGTCAACGAGATGGTGGGACGGGTGGATGCGCTGGATGCCGAGGCTGCCGTCAGCCATTGGAAGAGCCACGGCCTGAACCTAAGCGAACTGCTCACCCCGGCCCAGGAGCCGGCGGAGTTTCTCGGTTCCTACGCCCAGCACAGCCAAGACCATGAACTGGATCGGGCACTGGACAATCGGCTGATCGAGCTGGCGGCCCCGGCCTTGGCCAAAGGGGGCCGCAAGGGCAAGCGCGTTTACCGGAAGCTGCCCATCGTCAACACCAACCGGGTGGTGGGTGCGATGCTGTCCCACCACATCGTCAAGGCCGTCGGCCCGGAGATGCTGGAGGACGGCGCCATCCACTTCAAGTTCCGGGGCAGTGCCGGCCAGAGCTTGGGCTGTTGGCTGGCCAAGGGCGTGACCTTGGAAGTGGAGGGGGACGCCAACGACTACGTGGGCAAGGGCCTGTCCGGAGGGCGGATCATCATCTATCCGCCCAAGGCCTCCAAGTTCACCGCCGAGGACAACATCCTGATCGGCAACGTGGCGCTGTACGGCGCCACCAGCGGCGAGTGCTACTTCCGCGGCGTGGCGGCGGAACGGTTCTGCGTGCGCAACAGCGGCGCGACCGCGGTGGTGGAAGGGGTCGGCGACCACGGCTGCGAGTACATGACCGGCGGTCGGGTGGTGGTGCTTGGCCCCACCGGGCGCAACTTTGCCGCTGGCATGAGCGGCGGCATTGCCTACGTTTGGAACCCCGAAGGCAACTTCAGTGCGCTGTGCAACCCGGAAATGGTGGAACTTGAGCCATTGGACGCATCGGAGGACATCAGCGAACTGCGGCAAATGGTCGAGGCGCACCGGCGGCACACGAACTCCGCCGTGGCCAAGCGCCTGCTGGCCCGCTGGAAGCCGGCCGTAAGCCAGTTCGTCAAGGTGATGCCCGTGGACTACAAGCGCGTGCTCATGCAGCGCAAGTCGATGATCGCGGCTGGCTAGGGCATCGCCTCGTTCGCAATGGGCAAGCCAACCGGGTTCATGGAATTCGAGCGCCATGCTGCGCCCTATCGGGACGCAGCCGCCCGGCTGCTCGACTTCCAGGAAATCTACACCGGCCACGATGCCAGCCACTTGGCGAAGCAGGGCGCCCGCTGCATGGACTGCGGCGTGCCCTTCTGCCAGTCCAATGACGGCTGCCCGATCCACAACCTGATCCCCGAATGGAACGACTTGGTCTATCGGGGCCAGTGGCGTGAGGCGCTGGATCGGCTGCACAAGACCAACAACTTCCCTGAGTTCACTGGCCGGGTCTGCCCGGCGCCCTGCGAAGGCGCCTGCGTGCTGGGCATCACCGATCCGGCGGTCACCATCAAGAACATCGAGATGGCGATCATTGATCGGGGCTTCGCGGAAGGCTGGGTGCGGCCGGAGCCGCCGGCCGCGCGCACCGGCAAGCGCGTCGCCATTGTCGGTTCCGGCCCCGCCGGTCTTGCTGCCGCCCAGCAGTTGAACCGCGCCGGGCACCAGGTGACGGTCTATGAACGGGCTGACCGGATCGGCGGTTTGCTGATGTACGGCATCCCCAACATGAAGCTGGACAAGACGGCAGTGGTGGAGCGCCGCCTCGCCCTGATGCGCGAGGAAGGCATCGCCTTCCGCCCCAACTCGACCGTCGCCGACGGCCAAGGCGGCAGCATCGACAGCCGCGCCCTGGCCGAGGACAACGATGCGGTGCTGCTCGCCACCGGCGCCACGGTGCCGAGGGACCTGCCCATTCCCGGGCGGGACTTGGACGGCATTCAGTTTGCCATGAACTTTCTCACCGGCAACACCAAGAGCCTGCTGGACTCCGGGCTTCAGGACGGCGCCTTCACGTCGGCCAAGGACAAGCATGTGGTGGTCATCGGCGGCGGCGACACCGGGGCGGACTGCATCGGCACGGCCTTGCGTCACGGCTGCCGCAGCTTGGTCAACTTTGAGCTCTTTCCGCAACCGCCCGCAGAGCGCGCTTCGCACAACCCCTGGCCCACGTGGCCCGTCATTTTCCGCACCGATTACGCCCATCAGGAGTCGGCGGCCCGCTTCGGTTCCGACCCGCGCGTTTACCTCATTTCCTCGGTGGAGTTCCTTGGCGACGGTGGCCGGGTCAAGGCCATTCGCACGGTGGACGTCGCCTTTGAGAACGGCCAGTTCAACAACATTGAAGGCACCATGCGGGAGTGGCCGGCGGACTTGGTGCTGTTGGCCATGGGCTTTTTGGGGCCGGAGCATGAGGCCTCCGACCCCCTCGCCATCGGCTATGACGAACGCAGCAATTACCAGGCCGAATACGGGGCCTACCAGACCAACGTGGCGAACGTGTTCGCCGCCGGCGACTGCCGCCGAGGCCAGTCCTTGGTGGTCTGGGCCATCAACGAGGGCCGGGAGGCCGCCCGTGAAATCGACCGCTACCTCATGGGTGCCACGGAACTGCCATGAGGTGCCGAATTGCGGTGGAGAAACGGCGCTTCGTGCCGAATCGCAGGCGGGACGCCCTCGCTCCGGAGAATCCGGGGAACGCCAGTTGGACGCAACGAGCGAGCGGGTGCCCGGTGGGGGCATCCGGCACAGTTAAGGCTCCTCCACACCCTAGAACCCCAGCAAGACGCACCCGCCAGGCGTGCCGGATGCCCCCACCGGGCACCCGCTCGCGGAGCCCGAACAAGATACCTGTACCGCACTCCGATTCGATCCAATTTATCAAATGAAAGTAGTAAGTTAGGGTCTTTTCACATGAAACTGAAGGCATGAGTGGCGATATGGCAGAAGGACATTTGGAATTGGCAGCCGACCCTTTGGCGGCTAAGGCGGCGGCCGCACTGCTTGGCGGCGGCGAACGCCGCATTGAGCAGCAGCACGCCAAGGGCAAGCTGACCGCCCGGGAGCGCATCAGCCTGCTGCTTGACGAAGGCAGCTTCGAGGAGTGGGACAAGTACGTCGAGCACCGCAGCAACGACTTCGGCATGGCCGACCAGAAAATTCCCGGCGATGGCGTCGTCACCGGCTACGGCAGCATCAACGGCCGCTTGGTGTTCGTCTTCAGCCAGGACTTCACGGTGTTCGGGGGCGCCCTGTCCGAGGCCCATGCGGAGAAGATCTGCAAGGTGATGGACCAAGCCATGAAGGTGGGCGCGCCGGTGATTGGCCTGAACGACTCCGGAGGCGCGCGCATCCAGGAGGGCGTCGCCTCCTTGGGGGGCTATGCCGAGATTTTTCAGCGCAACGTGCTGGCTTCGGGAGTGGTTCCCCAGTTGTCGGTCATCATGGGGCCCTGCGCGGGCGGGGCCGTTTACTCCCCCGCGATTACGGACTTCATCTTCATGGTGGAGGACTCCTCCTACATGTTCGTCACCGGGCCGGATGTGGTGAGAACCGTCACGCACGAGGTGGTCACTCCGGAGGAGCTCGGCGGCGCCAGCGTCCACAGCCGCAAGTCCGGCGTGGCCGACCTGGCCTTCGCCAACGACGTGGAGGCGCTGCTGCTGACCCGCCGATTCTTCGACTACCTGCCGGCCAACAATCGTGAACAGCCGCCGCGATGGCCCACCGGCGACCCGGCCAGCCGCCCCGCCCCGTCGCTGGCGAGCTTGGTGCCGGCGGACCCGGCCCAGCCGTATGACATCAAGGAGGCCATCGTCAAGGTGGCCGACGAAGGGGAGTTCTTCGAGCTGCAGCCGGGCTACGCGCAAAACATCGTCATCGGGTTCATCCGCCTGCAGGGGGCGACCATCGGCGTGGTCGCCAACCAGCCCATGGTGCTGGCCGGTTGCCTGGACATCGACTCCTCCAAGAAGGGTGCCCGCTTCGTGCGCTTCTGCGATGCGTTCAACATTCCCATATTGACGCTGGTGGACGTGCCCGGCTTCATGCCCGGCACCGCCCAGGAGTACGGCGGCATCATCAAGAACGGCGCCAAGCTGCTCTATGCCTACGCGGAATGCACAGTTCCAAAGGTGACGTTGATCACGCGCAAGGCCTACGGTGGCGCTTACGACGTGATGGCGTCCAAGCACTTGCGCGGCGACGTGAACTTTGCTTGGCCGAGCGCGGAGATTGCCGTGATGGGGGCCAAGGGTGCGGTTGAGATCATCTTTCGCAAGGACAAGGGCGATGAGGCCTTGATTCAGGCGCGCACCGAGGAGTACCAAGCCAAGTTCGCCAACCCGTTCGTCGCCGCCAGCCGCGGTTATGTGGATGACGTCATTCGGCCCCAGGAGACGCGGGAGCGGGTCTGCAAGTCGTTTGCCATGCTGCGCGACAAGCAGCTTGAGAACCCATGGCGCAAGCACGGCAACATTCCGTTGTAGCGCTTTTTTTTGGGGGTTCTCTTAAGAGGGCTTTCGGTAGAAAACCCGGTGCTTAACCACATTTGGAACAGCAAGGTGAGTGAGTGCGTGCAGGCGGCACGGGCTGAGGCAGGTCGATTGGCATGTTTGGCTTTCCGTGTTATCCGCCTGGAGTCTAGTGTACTGTCCCACAAATAAGTGTGATTATTCGTGGCCCTTTTGGCCCCCGGCTGCGTTGCTCCTCCTTGTGTGGGGCCTGCCACACTGCGTCGTCGCCCTTTCCGGTAACGGAAAGGCCCTTGCACGGGAGCCAAAACGGCCTAGCGACTAAAACCCACTTGTTTGTGGGACAGCACACTAGCTGCTGCAGTTTCCATTGTTTCATTAACGGTGCTTCCCATGTCTGATTCGATGTTCAACAAGATTCTCATTGCCAACCGCGGGGAAATCGCCTGCCGCGTCATCCGTACGGCGCGCAAGATGGGCATCGCCACGGTCGCCGTGCATTCCGATGCGGATGCCGGCGCCCTCCATGCGCGCATGGCGGATGAATGCGTGCGCATCGGCGGGGCGGCCTCAACCGACAGCTATCTGCGCATTGATCGGTTGCTCGATGCCTTGGCCGCAACCCGTGCCGAAGCGGTGCATCCGGGCTACGGCTTTCTTTCCGAAAACACGGAGTTCGCCGAAGCCTTGGCCGAGCGCGGCATCGTCTTCATCGGGCCTGGCGCCCACGCCATCACCAGCATGGGCGACAAGATCACCTCCAAGCGCATCGCCGCGGAGGCGGGCGTCAACACCATTCCGGGCTTCGAAGACGTCATTGAGAGCCCGGACCACGCCGTGGAAATCGCCCGCAAGATCGGTTACCCGGTCATGCTCAAGGCCAGCGCCGGGGGCGGCGGCAAGGGCATGCGCATTGTGCACAATGACGACGAATGCCGTGCGGGATTCGAACGGGCAGCCAACGAAGCCCAATCCAGCTTTGGCGACGACCGGGTGTTTGCGGAGAAGTTCATCGAGCAGCCGCGGCACATCGAGTTTCAGATCATCGCGGACCGCCATGGCAACGTCGTCCACCTCGGTGAGCGGGAATGCTCCATTCAGCGCCGCCATCAAAAGGTCGTGGAGGAGTCGCCGTCGCCCTTCATGGACCCCGACACCCGCCACGCCATGGGCGAGCAGGCCATCGCCTTGGCCCGGGCCGTGGACTACGCATCGGCGGGCACGGTCGAGTTCATCGTAGATGGAGCCAAGAACTTCTACTTCCTGGAGATGAACACCCGCCTGCAGGTGGAGCATCCGATCACCGAGATGGTCACCGGGCAGGACTTGGTGGAGTTGATGATTCGGGTTGCCGCCGGCGAGCCGTTGCCGTTGACCCAGGACGACGTTCAGCAGAACGGATGGGCGGTGGAGTCTCGCGTTTATGCGGAGGATCCATCGCGCAACTTCCTGCCTTCCATCGGGCGGCTGGTTCGCTACCAGCCACCGGCCGAGAACGAGCGCGTGCGGGTGGACACGGGCATCGAGGAGGGCAGCGAGGTTTCCATGTTCTACGATCCCATGATTGCCAAGCTCGCCACGTGGGGCGAGAGCCGGGAAGCGGCCATCGAGACCATGGGAGAGGCATTGGACGCCTACTACATTCGCGGCGTCAGCCACAACATCAGCTTCTTGGGCGCCGTGATCGCCCATGAACGATTCCGCTCCGGCAACCTGACCACCCATTTCATCGAAGAGGAGTTCGCGGACGGCTTCCACGCCGATCGGCTGCCCGATGGATCAGCCCATGTTCCGGTGATTGCCGCAGCGGTGGTGCACCGCATGCGAACCACCCGCGCTGCCGAAATCAGCGGCCAAACGCGGCGCTTCCCGCGGGTCGCCAACGAAGATTGGGAGGTGGCCATCAACGACGCACGGCACAGCGTTCGGGTGGCCGCCATGGACAATGGCTTCACCGTTCGCGTTGACGATTCGGACCATCAAGTGGTCACGGGATGGCAACCCGGTGAGCCCCTGTTCAGGGCGGAGATTGACGGTGCGTCAGTGCTCGCGCAGGTGGATGTGGAAGGCGCGGGCTACAGGGTGTTCCACCGGGGGGCGGAGCTCTCGGCCTTGGTCTTGACGGCGCGGGGCGCCGAACTTTCCGGGCACATGCTGGAAAAGGCACCGCCGGACCTGAGCCGTTTTATGCTCTCGCCCATGCCTGGGCTGTTGGTGCGGCTGCGTGTGCAGGCCGGGGACAAAGTCGAGGCCGGCGACGAGTTGGCCGTGGTGGAGGCCATGAAAATGGAGAACAGCCTGCGGGCCGCTAACGATGCAGTGGTTAAGACGGTGCTCGCAACGGCCGGCGACAGCTTGGAAGTGGATCAGCCGATCTTGGAATTCGAGTAATTTCCGAGAGGCTTCCGAGTAGCTTACGAGAGGATTGCGCTAACCCGCCCGGCTGGTTCCAGCCCGGGCGGGTTGATGCGCTGGGCTACTTGCGCGCGGCCTCGCTCAAGCCTCCGAAACTGCCGCGCAATGCGTCGGCCGACAACTTGCTGTAGTCGGGAATGTAGTCCCCACGCCCCTGCTTGCGGATCGCCTTGGTGGAGAGCAGCCATCCCAAGATCAGATAAACCTGATGGATTGGCAGCTTCTTGCCGTCCGGCGTGTTGAGGTCGGTGAGAATGTTCTTGCGAAACTTTGCGCCGCCATCGCTGACGATGGTGTTGGCGATTTGCGCCACCGTCCCGTAAGGCACGGCGTGGGTTTGCTCCACCTTCTTGGTGTTCGACCAATCCGTTCTCACGAGATTGTCGCCGCGCTTTGAGAACTTCGGATAGCCGCGCTTGGATGGCGACCGGCGGCGCTGCTTGGGCGCTTCAGGTTTGGCCTCGCGGGCCGCAGCGCGCTTTGCTTTTGGCCTTCCCTTTGGTTTCGGCTTTGCCCTGCGCTTGGCGGGTGCCGGTGCGGCTTCCGATGGTTCGATGCGTTCGATTTCGGCGATTGCGGCCTGCACCTTGTCAGATACGGCTATCAGTTCGGCAAGATGCGCGTACTCGCGCTTGGCCACTGACTCGGCAATCTGCTTCGCCAAGCTATCGTCTGCCTTGGCCAGTGACGGCAGAACCTTATTGAAAATGCCCATGCAAAAATCTCCTGATCAAATGTCTTGTGGGGATGTGTCTTGTTGAAAATGTCTTGTTGGAAAAGGAATGCGCCGCATTGTTTTGCTGCCGCGGCGCGGTATCTTATCCTTTATTTTAGGTTGTTTAAAGCGCTTGTCACATCCTGTTGCAAGGGCCTTGGATTCAAGCCATGGGCGATTCACCGTCGCTGCGCCCCACTTCCTCAAGTTCAATCAAGGTGCCGCAGAAGTCCTTGGGATGCAGGAACACCACCGGCAGGTTGTGCGCGCCAATCCTGGGTTTGCCGTCGCCGAGCACGCGGGCGCCCTCGTTGCTGAGATGGTCTATGGCAGCGTGGATGTCCTCCACTTCATAGCAGATGTGGTGCATGCCGCCGGCCGGATTGTTGGATAGGAAGTTGGCGACTGGAGAGCCCTCTCCCAAGGGGTGCAGCAACTCGATCTTGCTGTTGGGCAGTTCCACGAACACCGTGGTGACACCGTGGTCCGGCAACGGCACCGGGTCGGAGACTTCGGCGCCGAGTTGGCTCTTGTACAAGGCGGCAGCGGCCGCCAAGTCGGGCACCACAATGGCCACATGATTCAATCGTCCAATCACAATGGGCTCCTATTTTTCAGTTTTCGGTTGTCAGATTTCGGTTGATTGTCAGTTGAGTTCGACCGCAAGACGTTTGCAGCGGCTTGCTTGCAGGAACTAGCGGTTGCGCCCCGGAATGAGCTTGAGAATGTCGCTGGCGGCGTTGGGAATGTTCGCCCCGGGGCCGAATATGGCAGCCACCCCGGCATCCAGCAGAAAGGCGTAGTCCTGCTGGGGAATGACGCCACCGCAAACGACAATGACGTTCTCGTTGCCGAGCGCCTTGAGCGCCTCGATCAACTGCGGGGCCAAGGTCTTGTGGCCGCCGGCCAAGGTGGAGAAGCCGACCACGTGGACGCCCAGGCCGTCGGCGTCCGCGGCGGCCTCATCGGGCGTTTGAAACAGTTCGCCGGCATGAACTTCGAAGCCTAAGTCGCTGAAGGCGTTGCAAATGACCTTGGCGCCCCGGTCGTGGCCGTCTTGGCCGAGCTTGACCACCAGAATGCTCGGCGCGCGGCCTTCAAACTCCGTGAACACCTTGATTTCCTCAACCACCCGCTGGAAGTCCTCGCCGCCCTCGTGCACGCCGCCGTAAACGCCCTTGGTGATCCGGGCCACCGCGCGGTGCCGGCCCCAGCATTTCTCCAAGGCGCTGGACACTTCGCCGACGGTGGCCCGCCGCCGGGTGGCCTCAATGCTCAAGTTCAGCAGGTTGCCCGTGCCGTTCTCAGCGGCTTGGGTCAGATCGTGCAAGGCGGCCTGGGTGGTGGCTTCGTCGCGTTTGCCGCGCACTTCGGATAGCCGCCGAACCTGCGCCTCGCGCACCTTGGCGTTGTCTATCTCCAAGACGTCGACCTTTGAGTCGTCCGTTTCAAGCTGGTACTTGTTGACGCCGACGATCACCTCCTCGCCCCGTTCAATGCGTGCTTGGCGGCGGGCGGCGGTTTCCTCGATGCGCTGCTTGGGCATGCCCTCAGCCACCGCCTTGGTCATGCCGCCCAGCGCCTCGACCTCCGCGATCAGCTTGCGCGCCTCGGTGACGATGGACTCGGTGAGGCTCTCCACGTAGAAGCTGCCCCCCAACGGGTCCACCGTGCGCGTCACGCCGGATTCCTCGGCGATGATGATTTGCGTGTTGCGGGCGATGCGCGCCGAGAAGGGCGTCGGCAGGGCGATGGCTTCATCGAAGGCGTTGGTGTGCAGGCTTTGGGTGCCGCCGAGCACGGCCGCCAGCGCCTCAATGGTGGTGCGCACCACGTTGTTGTACGGATCCTGCTCCTGCAGGGAGACGCCGGAAGTTTGGCAGTGGGTGCGCAGCATCGAAGACGCCGGATTGGCGGGCTTGAACTGCGCCATCAGTTCGGCCCAGAGGATGCGCGCGGCCCGCAGCTTGGCCACCTCCATGAAGAAGTTCATGCCGATGCAGAAGAAGAACGACAGGCGCGGCGCAAACTTGTCGATCTCGATGCCGGTGGCCAGCGCCGCTCGAACGTACTCCACGCCGTCCGCCAAGGTGAAGGCCACTTCCTGGACCAGGTTGGCCCCCGCCTCCTGCATGTGGTAGCCGGATATGGAGATGGAGTTGAATCGCGGCATGTGCTCCGCGGCATGGCCGATGATGTCGGCGACGATGCGCATGCTCTCTTTGGGTGGATAGATGTAGGTGTTGCGCACCATGAACTCCTTCAGAATGTCGTTCTGAATGGTGCCGGACAGCGCCGCTGGCGCCACCCCCTGCTCCTCGGCGGCGACGATGTAGCCGGCCATCACCGGCAGCACGGCGCCGTTCATGGTCATGGAGACGGACATTTGGTCGAGGGGAATGCCGTCGAACAGAATTTTCATGTCCTCCACCGAGTCGATGGCCACCCCGGCCTTGCCCACATCGCCAGCCACCCGCGGATGGTCCGAGTCGTAGCCCCGGTGGGTGGCCAAATCGAAGGCGACGGACAAGCCCTTTTGCCCGGCGGCCAAGTTATCTCGATAGAAGCGGTTGGACTCCTCGGCGGTGGAGAAGCCGGCGTACTGGCGAATGGTCCAGGGCCGGTTGGCGTACATGGTGGCCCGCGGGCCGCGCATGAAGGGGGCTAGGCCTGGCAAGCTGTCCACCTGCTCCAGGCGCTCCAAATCGGCTGCGGTGTACAGCGGCTTGATGTCGATGCCTTCCGGGCTGCGCCAAGTGAGGTCCCCGACCGCCTTGCCGCGCAGCTCCTTTTCCGCCAGTTCTTGCCAACGGTTGTTCTGATGTTCGCTCATGAAGTGTGTTTCCTTGAAGCACCGGGTTTGCGCATGATACGCGCAGTGAGGCGGGAGGGCTTGGTCTGCCTTGGCGGCGTTGCATTTTACGGCCCGTCCCGCCGGTGACCAAGCACGCACTTGCGCGGACAAGCGTTCCTTCGATCCGGCTCCGAGAACCGGAGTGCGGTGCGTGCATCCGGCGCACCAGGCGGTGGCGCTTACCGGGATGATGGGCGCAGGCAGGAGCCTTAACCGCGCCGGATGCCCGCACCGCACTCCGGTTCTCTCCCAGTGCGCTTTGGTTTCCTGCGTGTCAGCGGCTTGGCGCACCAGGCGGTGGCGCTTACCGGGATGGTGGGCGCAGGCACGAGCCTTAACAGCGCCGGATGCCCGCACCGCACACCGGTTCTCTCCCAGTGCGCATTTGTTTCCTGCGTGTCAACGGCTTGGCGCACCAGGCGGTGGCGCTTACCGGGATGGTGGGCGCAGGCACGAGCCTTAACAGCGCCGGATGCCCGCACCGCACTCCGGTTCTCTCCCAGTGCGCTTTGGTTTCCTGCGTGTCAGCGGCTTGGCGCACCAGGCGGTGGCGCTCACCGGGATGATGGGCGCAAGCACGAGCCTTAACAGCGCCGGATGCCCGCACCGCACACCGGTTCTCTCCCAGTGCGCATTTGTTTCCTGCGCGTCGGCGGCTCGGCGCGCCGGGGTGGAAGCTCGCATGGATCGGGTCTCCGGTGTAGGCTTGTTGCATTCGATGGGCTCAGAAGGAGAACCGCCATGCCCAACCCTTATGCGACCGCCGTTGAGCTGCTTGACTTGCTGCGCCGCAGGGAAGCGTCCGCTCTGGAACTGACGGACATGTACTTGGACCGCATCGAGGCGGTGAATCCGAAGATCAACGCGGTTGTCTGGCAAGACGCCGAAGGGGCTAGGGCGGCGGCCCGGGAAGTCACCGGGCCGCCGACCGATGAGCAACCCTTGCTGGGGTTGCCGATCACGGTCAAGGAGGCCTATGGCTTGGTTGGCTCGCCCACCACCTGGGGCAACCCGGACTACCGCAACAACGTTTCCACCGAGGATGCGCTGGCCGTGCAGCGGCTCAAGGCGGCGGGTGCCATCATCATCGGCAAGACCAACGTGCCCCTGAATCTGGCCGACTTCCAGAGCTACAACGACATCTACGGCCAGTGCAACAACCCCTACAACTTGTCGCGCACGCCCGGCGGCTCCTCGGGCGGGTCAGCGGCGGCCTTGGCGGCCGGCCTGTCCGCCTTGGAGATGGGCTCTGACATCGGTGGCTCCATCCGCACCCCCGCGCACTTCTGCGGCCTGTTTGGCCACAAGCCCACCTGGGCGCTGGTGCCGAGCCGGGGCCATGCGCTGCCCGGCATGCTGGCGGAGCCGGACATTGCCGTGATTGGTCCCATGGCCCGCTCCGCCTTCGACTTGGAAGTGCTGCTCGACGTGGTGGCCGGGGCGGACGATTTCGAGCCCGGCGTTCGCTACGAATTGCCCGGCCTGCCGGAAGCGGGCGTTGCCGGGCTGCGCATCGGCGTGTGGTCCAACGACGCGGCCTGCCCAGTCAGCCGGGAGACGGAGAGCCGCGTGCATCTCATTGCCGATGCGCTGCGCGGCTTGGGCGCCACCGTGGACGTGGACGCCAAGCCGGACCTGACCGGGGCTGAATCCGATGGCGTGTACCGGCCCCTGCTGTGGTCGTTGATGACCGCCGGGTCGCCCAAGGCCACCGTTGAAGCCTGGCAGGCGTTGGTGGAGAGCGCGTCCCCGGATGACGACAGCGAGGCGCTGCGCATGGCGCGTGCCGCCACCATGGACCACACCACGTGGCTGCGCCTGAACCATGCACGGGACCGCTTGCGCTGGAAGTGGCATGCCTTCTTCCAGAACTACGATGCGCTGATCGCCCCGGAGTTTGCCATCCCGGCCATTGCCCATGACCATCGCCCCTTCGGCCAGCGCACCCTCAAGGTCGATAACGAGGAAGTGCCGTATTACCAACAGATCTTTTGGGCGGGACTGACCGGCATTGCGCGACTGCCCTCAACGGTGGTGCCCACCGGTCTGGGCGATGAAGGGCTGCCCATCGGCATTCAGATCGTCGGCAACGCCCACAGTGACCGGCTGACGATACAGATCGCTCAAGCGTTGGAGACGGCGGGCTTCCGCTTCGAGCCGCCGGCCGCGTTTCCGGCCTAGGGGAAGGCTTCAGCTTGCCCAGGCAGGGTAAACGGCTGATGCGGAAGGAGAGGCCTGTCCAACCGGAGGCCGGGTCCCCGGAGGTCGCGCAAGCACTGCCCTTGCCGCCAGCGGACGGGCCGGAGATCGTCCAGCTCGCCTACTTCGTGCCGGACATCAAGCAAGCCGCGGAGCGCTGGGCCGCCAACCTAGGCGCTGGGCCGTTCTTCATCCGCGAGCACATTTCCTTGGAAGCGGTGCGGCTGGACGGCGCCCCGGCGGCGCTAGACCACAGTTCCGCCTACGGCTGGTGGGGGCGCGTCATGGTGGAGCTGGTGCAGCAAAACGGCGACGACCCGTCGGTGTTTTCCAACCGCCCCTGGGGCCTGCACCACACCGCTTACTTTGCGCCCCAGCTTGCCGCTGAGCTTGCCCGCCTCGATACCCAAGGCTTCCCCACCCGCATGACGGCCCGCGCCGGGCAAGTGAAGTTTGCCTTCGCCGACGCCAACGCAAGCCTCGGCCACTACTTTGAGATCTACGAAGACGCACCGGACCTGCGCCGCTTCTACGCCATGGTGGAGGCGGCTTCCCAAGGCTGGGACGGCAGCGCGCCGCTGCGACCCTTGGGGTAGCGTGTCTTGCTTTTGGGATTGCGGTGCTGTGTGCGGGATTCAGCCCTTGCCGGATTGCCGCAGCAACGCCTCCAGTTCCGCCACCCGTGCCTCCGCAGCTTCGGCCCGGGTTCGCTGCTCGTCGGCCCGCTCTGCTGCCGCTTGGCGCAGCCGTGAAATCTCCTCGTAGCGGGGAATGCGCTCCCCGGTCTTGGGGTCTCGGCAGTGCAGCATGGGACCCTCGTGCAGGAAGTCCAAATTCAGCAGCGGGCTGTGAACGGCACCGTCGGGCAGTGTTGGCAATGGCTGGTAAGTGCCTTGGCTGTCCAGCTCGCCACCCCGCAGAGGCGGCCCGCCGCTGACGCCGTCCGGGTCGAACAGCCAGTACTCCCGCACTTTCAGGTCCGCATACAGCCCCGGCTTGCGGTGGACGTCGTTGCGCCAGGTTTTCTTCGATAGGATCTCCATCACGAAATCCGGCGGCTTGCCCTGTTCCCAGACCTTGTACGACAGCAGGTTGCCTTCGTCCCGGCCGCGCACCTCGAAGGCCACGGCCGAATCCGGCACCACTAAGGCGCCACGGGTGCCCCGCTCGAAGAACAAGGCCTGGTCATTGCAGACCAAGGTGTCCTCGCGGTCGCCGTAGCGCGCCCTCATCACGTTGAAGAGATACACCTGCGTTTCGAACTGGAACATGCCCTCGGTCGCGGTCGAGTCCTCGAAGGGATAGCCTTCGTCGTCATAGCCCACCGGCGGCACAGGCACATGCAGCGCCTTGGCGTGGATGACCGACAGCGGTGGGCGCGGCGCAGACGGCCGCTTGGCAACGCGCCGCTGGGATGCGGGGGCGGGGTTTGGGCTTCTCAATCGCATGGCTAAAACGTACCACAACGGGCCTCCGGTTGGCATTTGCCCTACAGCATCCACGGAAATCGCTTCGATCGTTAGCGACATCGGCCCGCCCACGCGTGAGACATTCGCCCTTTGACGCAAAGAGGCCAACGCCGACAGCTTGAACCGGCTAGATTGGGTGCGTTCGCAAGTTGAAGGTCATCAATGCGGCCGTCATGAATCAATGGATGCGGGCGCTGGCTGCGGCCTTTGAACGCTTACCGCCAAGTGCACGCCATTGCGGTTAGACTCTGCGATCAATCGTTGCGCCGCCTCGTGATGGGGACGCGGTTCTTCGGTTGCCGTCAGAAGCACATTGGTGTCAATGAAGACAACGTCATCGACCTTCGGGACCATAGATTTCGGCCCTGTTCCACCATGTCGCCAAGCCAGTGTTCACCGTAACCAGATCAAGCGTGCGGGTGTCTTCCTCAGGTGGCGCCAACCGAGCCTCCCGGTCAAGGATGGCGCGCAACTCGTCCTGCAACGAACGGTTATGGATAGCCGCCAATCGTTTCAAGGCCGCAAGGGTGGCCGGCTCAACCTCTCGAATGTGAATTGAACTCATGGCGGTGGCATTTTGCCATTGGTGTGCGCATTGGTGCGCGTTCGCAATGGTCTGTTAGCCAAACCTCGGCCGGACCCAGCGCCTGTTCATCGTTTGCGGATGGCGCTACGAAACTGCAGCCTTGCGCATTGCCTCCCCGAAGCTGATGCCGGTGCCCCAGAGCTCCCGGTAGCCTGAGGAGAATACGTGGGCGAACACGGAGCCATGGGTCTCGTCGTCGAAGCGTCGAACGGTGACCCGGAGGTCCGGATCCGCGGCTTGCAGGCGGTTCAGCAATGCCACGCCGCGCTCAATGTACGGCTTTAGATAGGGGTCTTCCTCCTCGGCGCCTCCATATCCGCAAAACACGTGCCCAGGCTTGGTGGCTTTCATGGCGCTGAACCGCGCCTCCCGTTCGGGCAGGGTTCTTTCCAGCACGTCCGTGCCGAACGACCCGACGATGAAGCGGCTGAACGGCGTCTGCTTGCGCAGCAGTGTGTCCACCGCGAAGTCTCCGCCCGAAGAGTGTCCGGCCACCCCTACCTCGTCGAGGTCGATGCGATGCCGCGAGCACAGGTCCGCCAAGACCTGATCAACCAGAAAGGCAAGGAATGCGTCGGTGCCGCCGAAGCCGTCCTCAAATTCCATCCCGACCGCTTGGAACAGTTGTTCGTAGATTTCCCAGAACGAAAACTCGGCGCCGGGTGGCGCAGCGCGAACCTCCTCCGTGGGCACCTCGGCAGAGTAGTCGATGGTGCGCTGGATGCCGTGCTCACCCGGCGGCGCGGTGCTCACGCCGACCAAAATCGCCGGCCTGGCTTCACCGATGGAAGACATCAGCGACACCATCTCGACGGCCGTGCCCATGAACATGGCGCCGTCGAGCACGAACAGCAATGGATACGCGTGCTCGCTCTGCTCGCAGCCCGGCGGCAGCCAAGTCCATAGGTCGTAGTCGACGCCGTTGCTGTCCGCGGTCACCACCTCGTGCTTGAGGTTCTGCATGGCCTGCGGCAATCGAACCCCGCCGCTCATTCGAACGGCCTCAACATCTCGACCAGATGCGGTCTCTTTAATTCCATGTTGTATGCTCCGGTTGTGCCCATGGACCCGTGTCCGGTGGCCGGGAGCGGCATCCCAGGGAGAGCGCAATCATGACAGGAATGTTTCAGCGCGCCCGTGCTCTCCTCGTTCTGACGTTGAATCACAGGCGTCTGAGCCGGCCGGCGATTCCTCTCAACGTGCCCGCCAGCCCGGTTCTTCGCTTTGCTGCGATGCTTGGGCCGGCATCGGCTGCAACTGAAGCCGCCAGCGAATCGAGTCGGTTGGCCAGGGCGGGTTGGCTGGCCCCTTCCTGCAGTGCTGCTGCCGCAAGGTCCAGCGCCGCATTGAGTGCCGTTTGGGATGCTGCATCAAGATCATTGCTGCGCACCAGTTGATCCATATAGGCCCGGGCCACCGGTGCTTCGTCCGGCCAGATGAAGCGCTGTTGCCGTTGGGGGTTGAACTCCGGGCCTTGGTCGGCGAGCGCGGCTGCGGCAATCTCGTTGGCGGATAGGAACTCGCTCGGCAGCAGCGACAGCACGTCAATGCCGCGCAGAATCTCGGTGCCGTAGATCTTGCCGTCATACCAGTACGCGGACCAGTAGCCGCCCAGGATCAGGTGCTCCTCATCGACGGGGCCGCGGTCGAAGTAGGCGATTTCGAAGGGATTGGCCGAATCCGTGAAATCTATGACCGAGATGCCGCCTTGGTACCAGGCTTGGACGAGGATGTCGCGCCCGGGCACCGGCACCACGGAGCCGTTGTGCGCCACGCAGTTCTCATGCTCGTTCTGGGGCGCCGGCATCTTGTAGTAGCTTCTGAATTGGTGCTTGCCGTCCACGATGTCGTAGATGGCGTTGGCGCCCCAATCGAGCGGGTCGTAAGCGCGGCATCTTGGCATCATGCCGCCGCCCCACTCGTCGGTGTACAGCAGCTTGGTGCCGTCGTTGTTGAAGGTTGCGGAGTGCCAGTAGGCAAAGCCCGTATCGACCACGGCATCAATGCGGGTCGGGTTCAGCGGATCGGAAATGTCGAACAGGATGCCGTTGCCCGCGCAGGCCCCGGCTGCGATGTTTCGGGATGGGAACACGGTGATGTCGTGGCACTGGTCGGTGGCGCTGGTTTCCTGGGTGTAGTCGCCATGGTCACCGCCGCGCCAGAGGCCGGCCAGGGTGCCGCTTTCGACATCGGCGAATACGGCCGGGCTGTGCACGATGCGCGCACTGGCCGGATCCGCGACGGGAATCTCGATGACGTCGATGCGGAAGTGCGCTGTGCGGTAGTCGCCGGGGGTTGCGTCGATGCAGCCTTCCAGCTCCTCCTCTTCACGGACGAACGAAGTGCCGGAGTTGTACACGACGATCCGTGCGTCGTCAGCGGATACGACCGAATGCGTATGCGAGCCACGGCAGGTCTGGACGGCGCCCACTTGCACGGGCCGGCTGAGGTCGCCGACGTCAAAGATGCGAATGCCCCGGAACCGGTCGCTGCTGACGTCTTCCGCTATGCCTTCCAGGCCGCAGTCCAGGCGCCCGCGCGTCTCTTCCACTGACATGATCAGCAAGTCGCCGACCACCGAGACATCGCCTTGGCCGCCCGGGCAGACCACGGAACTGAGCTGCTGCAGATGGTCCTCTGCGGCAAGGGGCAGGTCCGTTGAGCTCCTTGGCTGAGGGTTTTTTGCTTGCGAGGGGTGCCCCCTCGGGCTCCCCAGCTGAGGGCTTTTTGCTTGCGAGGGGTGCCCCCTCGGGCTCCCCAGCTGAGGGCTTTTTGCTTGCGAGGGGTGCCCCCTCGGGCTCCCCAGCTGAGGGTTTTTTGCTTGCGAGGGGTGCCCCCTCGCGCTCCCCAGCTGAAGGCTTTTTGCTTGCGAGGGGTGCCCCCTCGCGCTCCCCAGCTGAAGGCTTTTTGCTTGCGAGGGGTGCCCCCTCGCGCTCCCCAGCTGAAGGCTTTTTGCTTGCGAGGGGTGCCCCCTCGCGCTCCCCAGCTGAAGGCTCTCACCAACTAGCCGGTAGATGTTGAATCCGTGGTAGCTGCCGGCGAACAGGATGTCATCGCGGAAGGCCATGTCGGTGTTGGAGAAACTCAGTAACGGCCAGCGTTCCCAGCCTTTATCGTCCTTGCCGTCCTCGTCGTCCGCTTCGCCGCCCTCGGTGGCATCCTTCGACTCGTCCTGCGCGGGGGTAGTCTGCGCGGCGTCATCGTCCCCGGACCTTGCGCCCGCGGACGTAGCGTCCGCTGACTTCACGTTCCCGATCCTTGCGTCCGCGGACATAGTCTCTGCGGATTTGTCGTCTCTGGACATGGCGCCTGTGGACTCATCATCCCCAGGCTTGGGGTCCGCCGGCTGCTCAGGCGGCAGGCTGGCGGGATTGGCCGGGTCGAAAAACCCCGGCGGTCTTGGCAGTGTGGCCACCAGCACGAGATTGTGCATTGCTTGCCCGGCGTCCTCGAACCCGGCCTTGAGGCCGGCGCGGGGGTCGTCTGAGAGCTTGAGCAGCACCGCGTGCATGCGCTCGATTTCCGCGGTCTGATCGTTGGTGACGTCCGTGGTGAACTCAAACAGCACCGGGTCGTAAGCCGCGCCCGGCTGTTCGAGCAACTCCTCGACCATCGTCACCGCGCCTTCGTGGTGCGTGATCATCAACTGCAGGAACAGCCGGTCGAAGTCCGTCCCCGTCGCGGCGGCGAGCTCGGCCATCTGCTTGGGCGTGGCCATGCCGGCCATGCGGTGATCGGTGTGCATGGCGGCATGGTCCGCGGGGTCCGGAACCAGCTCGCCACGGTCGCTGAGCCACTGCTTCATGAACTCAATCTCGTCCCGCTGGGAAAGGCTGATGCGCCCAGCCGCATCGGTCAGTTCCTGGCGGTTGGTGCGCTCCGCCACCAGGGCGGCCATTTCCACGGCCTGCTGGTGGTGCGGAATCATGTCCTGCAGGAATCGGACGTCGGCGGGTGAGTAACTGCTAACGGCGATGTTGATTGCCTGTTCGGCAGTCAGCTCCCGCGCCGGTTCACCCGGCTTGCCCGGCTGCACGATGGGCGTTTCGGCCCCGGCAAGCGTGGCCGCCAGCAACAGCACGGCGCCGGGCACCGAGCACCTCAAGCGCCGCAACTGGTCATGTCCCGCTCTGGTCATTGAGTGCGCTCCATAAAAGCTTGCCGAATGATTCTATGCCGCCTCGGCAAGCGGCGCAGCGAAACTCCCGACGTCCCGGCTCACGAGTTTCACTACCTGGATGGTGAGTAGGTTCATCTTAGTGAATTATCCGGTTCTAGCCATTAAGATTCGGCTCGACTTGATCGTCCAATGGACGGTCTTGGTTTTTGGCGCAACCAATTGGGCCACAAATGGGGATCAGCGCAATCGGCCATGCGGTCCTTGGGGGAATTCCTGGCGATGACTCGCCGTTGCCATCGACGTATGGCGGTCGTGATCAGCTGGTTGCCTGGCAATGCAAAAAAGCGAAATAAGAGCCGCGGATTTTGCCGGGGAGTCGTGACGTTCCTAGTCGTGACTTTCTTCAAGGGGGCATTGCTTCCACCGCGGTGGCAACTGGCATGACTCATAACGCACTGGCTTCGCTGGCAACGCCCGCTGACGAGGTGGAAGGCTACTTCGCGTCGCTTCAACAGGCGTTGCAGGCGGCCGGGCTCTTCAAACCCACCTTGGTGATCGACAAGTCGCGTCTGCTTGCCAATGTTGACGCAGTGCTCGCGCATCTGCCGGAATCCCTGAACTACCGAATCGTCGTAAAGTCCTTGCCTGCGGTGGGCTTGGTTGAGGCGGTGATGCAACGCTCGGCAAGCCGTCGTCTGATGGTCTTTCACCAGCCGTTCATGACGGTCTCGGCAAATCGGTGGCCGGATTGCCACATGCTGTTGGGCAAGCCCATGCCAGCGGGCTTGCTGAACGCCTTCTACCGAAGCCTGCCCGGCCGGCGTTTCGATGCCGCAACGCAGCTGGAATGGCTGATCGACTCCATGGATCGGTTGCTGCAATACGAGCAGTTTGCGCGTTCCCACGGGGTGGTCGCGCAGGTTAACCTGGAAATCGACGTGGGCCTGCACCGGGGAGGGTTCAAGTCCCCGGACGACGCAATCCCGGCATTGCGCCACCTTCGTACCTCACAGCATCTTCGGTTTTCCGGCTTCATGGGCTATGACGTGCACATCTCGATGTTTCGGGACCATGTTGGACCGCCGGAGCGCGCGTTGCCGGAAACCGCACGGCGCTACGGGGACTTTCTGACCGCCGCAAGGGCGGTGTATGGCGAGGATTTTTCGCCCAAGGGATTGACCCTTAACACCGGCGGCAGCACCACGTACCGGCTCTACAGCACCGAAGGAGTGACTCCGGCCAATGACATCGCCTTGGGATCCGGGCTGCTGAAACCCACGTTCTGCGACCGGTCGTTGCCCATGCACGCCCCTGCCGTCTTTATCGCCACGCCGGTTCTCAAGCAGCTTAAGGGCGTGTCGGTGCCGGGCTTGGAAGAGGATCCCACCGGCGGTGCCGGAGACGAAGTTGCGCGCGACGTCACTTACTTCACGTACGGAGGGCGCTGGCTGGCTGATCCGGTGTGGCCGCCCAACCTCTCCACGCACCCGGTTTACGGCCGCTCCAGCAACCAGGACATGTTCACCAGCCCGGCATCAACAGCGCTGGACGTTGACGACTTTGTGTTCTTCCGCCCGCGCCAAACCGAAGCCGTGCTGCTTCAATTCGGCGACATCGCCGTATTCGAAGGCGGATGCATCATCGACAGTTGGCAGACCTTCCACTCCGCCTGACTAGCCCGCTCGGCCTTCACCGATCGGGAACTTCACCGCATACCGGTTCCTGTACGTCCCATGCCGAACCCATAACTTAGGCGCCGCGCCACCCCGGTCTTGGTTTCGAACCCGCTCTTGAAGCCTTCGAGGTCGGCGATGAGAAGAATGATGTGGTCGAGCATGTCAGTGACTCCTGTTTCGGCACTTCCGCAGACTAGGTCATTCCTCTGGCTCCATCGTTGCTGCCCGATAGGCCCGGCGAATCGTCACCGGCTCTTCCAGAATCTGGCCTTGGAGCATGGCGATGGCAGTGGGGGCTTCGCTCGGCAATCGCTGAATGCGTTCCAGCACCCTTAGGCCCCGCAGCACGCGGCCAAAGGTGGCATAGCCCTGCCCGTCGCGGCCGCCAGCACTGTGGCCGGTGTCCAGCACGGGGTTGTCCTGGAGATTGAAGAAGAACTCTGAATTCGCGGTACCTGGCTCTAGGCGGCCTAAAGCGATGGTGCCGCGTTCGTTCCGGATCTCGGTGCGGTCGGTGGTTTCATGGGGAACGGGCGGGAAGGGTGTATCGGCTGAAGCGTACGCCTCAATGCTGTCGCTCAACGCCTGCGCCAGCAAGCCGCCCTGCACCACTTCGATCTCGCTATCCGCAGACCGTTGGGTCACCCGATAGAGGCTGGCACCGTCGTAGTGGCCGCCGTCCACGTGGACTAGGAACTGGGCGGCGGACAGTGGTGCGCGTTCCGGGTACAGGGCGATTTCGATTTCACCCATTGAGGTCTCCAGCACCACCTGCACCGTCCGATCCATGGGGTTGGCCGCCAGCCACCACTCGCGCAGGTCGTCCACTCGGTCAGGCCGCACTTGGCTGGCGTAGCGGGCGTACTCGTGCTCGGGAAAGCCGTTGTCGAGGCCGCGCAGGTGCCGGTCGAAGAAGCTGCGCACGAAATCGTTCTGGGCGCCGATGATGGTGTCTGCATCGATGCTGCCGAACAGCGGCCCGCGCCAGGGTGTGCGCATGAACAGCGCGAAATCGGACACGCCCAGGTGGGTGACGTCCTCCACGACCAGCCGATGCACGTCGGACCTCAGCCCTGCCGTCTCGTGCCGCTCGTAGGAAAAGTCGTTGAATCCGTGTCCGGTGGCATCGGCCTCATCCGAAACCAAGGCCGCCAGCATGTCCACATCCGAATAGAACATGAGGAACGGCACCGGGATGTTGCGGTTGAAGGGCCCAAAGTCGTAGTCGCCGCCATCCAGATTGACCGCCGCCCCGCAACGGGTGTCGACCATGCAGACGCCACCCGTGGTGGAGCCGCCGAAGGACATGCCGATCTGCCCAATCGAGGAGAGATCGCCTGCGGCAACGATGCCTGCAACTGCCTCGGGCACGTCCCCGGCTTCAAGCCGGTCATGGACGAAGATGCGGTCCGCCCGCCACACGTCGGCGCTCACCGAAGCGATGCGCTGCCCCTCGGCCACCGATGCCTCGTAGCTTGCCTGGGTGCCCCGGCGCCGCTCGTCAAAGGTTGCGCCGGCAAAGCTCATGATCTGCTCCTCCGACATCTCCGCTGCCAAGTTCTGCATCTCCTGAATCAGTGCGGGGTCCATCGCTGCGACCTCGCCGTTCGGAAACACCACGGGTGAGGAGTCGTAGGTGTGTTGCATGGCATAGACGATGTAGCCGTGGCTGGCCAGTTCTTCCATCAGCGCGGTGTTCTGGCCCAGGAAGGACGTGTAGCCGTGGCTGTAGACGACCACCGGCTGGGTGGCCGCGCCTTCCATGAGCGGCGCATTCGCAAAGGAATTGGTGGTGCTGTGCTTGAGGTACTGGAAGAAGAAGGGCATGCCGAGCGCGCTGCCGAGCCCGCGGGCGGTGGCATCGGCTTCCCGGTCGTCGAAGTAGGGGCGTGGGCTCAGCCCAGCGACGTCGCCCGCCGGGTACCAGACGCGCACCAGCAGGCGTCTCGGTTCATCGTCTGTGGCGGCCAGCACCCCAAGGCGGCTGTGGTCGGTCAGTTCGAAGTCCCGCACTCCCACCGCATGCTCGCCAGTTGGGGCCGGCAGCTTGGTGACCACGAAGATGTACAGCAACCCGAACGCGACGACCCCCAGCAGGCTGAGCAGTGACCCGCTGGCATAGGGCACGCGCAGCGGCTTGCCGTTGCCGCGTTGCTTGCTGGCCAGTGCCGAAGCCAGCAGCAGCAAAGCCACTGTCACGCCCCCGGCGGCCTGCCAGCGATGGTCCGTCAGCGCCACTAGGCCGGCCACCAGCGCCACGAGCGCTGCCGCGACAACGAGCCGCCGGCGCGCGCCAAGGTTGGTCATCCACCAGCAAGCGATGCCGGTGCCAAAAGCGGCACAGAGTATCCAGTCGATCAATAGCATGGTTTCTTTGCTCCGGCGAGAAATCAGGTCATCGCGATTCGTTTGGACAAAGCGGCGCGGGCTTCGACGTAGACGCATTCGCCCACTGCCGACTGCAGCCTTGGGGTGAGCAGGCCGGCCGAGCGTCCTGCGGGCAAAACCCCCGTTCGCACCACGTCAGCTGCCCGGCTCGCCCGCGTAGAAGGCGGCGGTTCGTCTGGCCGCCGCACGTGCGGCGTCGCGTTCCGCGCCCGCGGCGATGGCGGCTTCTCCCCAAGCTGCGCTGCTGGCTCGCACGAAGGCCTTGCCCTCTTCCGTGTCCGTAAAGGTGGCATCTTCCGGCAGGACTGCATTGGGGTCCGACAGGTAAATGGCCAGCCCCACCAGGCCCATTTCCCAGCCGACGCCGGTGGCACCTGGCCCAAAACGGTCCCAGTGATCTGACGGACGCGAGGTGTGGGTTAGCGTTAACTGAGCGGAACTCTTTCCCTCGGCAGCCACTGCCACGTCCACCCAGCTCACGTCCTCCCCCATCTCCCACGTAAGCGAGAAGCGCGACAGCGCTGCGCAGGCCGTGATGGTGCCGCCCGCATTGCGTTCGAGCTGATAGCGGCCACCCAATTCAAGTTTGCCGCTGACCGGCAGGAACCACTGGCCGATGCGCTCGCCGTTGCTCACCGCATCCCACAGCGCCGCCACGGCAGCCCGATAACTGCGGGAAATCACCATAGCGCTTGCGGGTTCCCCCGTGCGGACGGTGGGCTTTACTGAGCGGCGTGTGGCTGCGAGGTGCTTTTCCAGACTAAAAGACATCCTCAACTCTCCCATTGTTTGCAACGCACGCCGTTACGGGGCGCACCCGAGCGAAAGCGTACCTCTATTCCCACGACATTGCCGTAGCCTGATTGAAGCAGGCTCTATCACGGACAAAGCCCATCTGCACGGACAGCTACTGACCCAACTCGTAACCACTCGCAAGGCGTACCTCCAGCCTTGATTTCACAGAGCGAAGTTAGCCGCGGAGGTGTCCGTAGGTCAGGAGAGCGACTAGGAACGTGTCTGCCTGGAGGGTCTTGTTGATGGTGCCCCAGTCAATGAAGGCTTGCTGGGCTTCGACTTGGTAGCCGAGGACTTCTGAGCGAGTGAAGGTCCGGGCGACGTCGTAGTCGGCCAAATGGCGAACTTCCTGCAGGTGGACGAAGGTTTGCGCGACGTCGCGCAGTTCGGGTTGAATTGGGTATGGGTCGATGGCTGGTTTGAGACGATCCTTGAGGGTGCCGCCAGCGAATTGAACGGCGACCTCCTTCATGTGGCTGTGGATGAAGGCCCGGCGCAAGACGTGGCGAAGGGCTTGGCGTTCGTCTCCGGGGACGAGGCGCTTGGCGCCGCTGTCGACAAGGAGGTGGAAGAGCGCGTAGTAAGATGCGGATACGCTGCGGCGGAGACTGGCTTGTTTCGGCCTTTTGCGTTCGCGCGTGGCGAGGTGGCGCGCCTGCGCCAGCAGATCACGCTGCAGGCTCACTTGGTGGCGTCTTGCTCGCTGAGGCTTTGTACGGAGATGTAGGGCCAGAGTTCGGGGGCGGCCTTTTGCGCAGCGGAGCGAGCCTCCTTGGTCAGCGCAAGGTAGGTCTGGGGGTTGAAGGTGTCTTCGTCGATGATGGCGCAGATCCAAACTGCAGGGTCATTCGTCGAGTCTAGGCCCTCATTGATTCGCCAGTCGTGGATGTGCGCGGGAAGGTCGGAAAGGCCTTCGAGGGCGGAGCGAATTGCAACGGTAGCTTCGGACATATGGCGGAAGTTTATCGTGCCAGCAAGGGAAAGCAATTGAGTGTAGCGGTTGAGGGCATCCCGAAAATGGCGGCCGAACAACCGACCATTCAAGCCCGCGACCTTTTGGGCCTTCAACATCGCCCTGGGGCGTGATTGCGCGCATCGACGCCACAGTGTGGGCATGGCTGGCAGCGCCGAAAGTTGGCGTTCCCACCGGAATTGCAGTAACGTCGATTCCTCTTGATCGCGGAGCAAGGTTGTCACATGAGTCTACGCCTTTATGGCCTGTTGCGCCGGCGCTCGTTTCCTTGTTGGTCTGAGGCATAGCTGCGTTGGCCATGTCCGCATTGCCCGAATTTCTGCTGGAGGACGACGGGGGCGGGGAGCACAGCTTTCCCGGCGCGCGCCCCGCTTTGGTTTGCTTCGTCAAGGAGGACTGCCCCACCTGCAACGACGTCATGCCGGTCATCGAGGCGCTGTACCTTGAGTTGGGCAGCGCCGCGGATTTCTTCGTGGTCGGCCAGACGGCGAAAGGCAATCGCGTGCTGAAGGAGCGCTATGGGCTCACCGTGCCGCTGCTCGATGATGAGTCCCTCAAGGTGTCCTTCGCCTACGACGTGGAGATCGTGCCCACCTTGCACTTGACGGATGCAAACGGGCAGGCATCCGCCAAGCTGGTGGGCTTTGCCCGCGACGAGTGGCAGGAAACCGCCGAGGGCTTCGCCGAGGCGTTGAACCTCGCGCCTTTGAGCCTGGATTGGGCACGCTTCCCGGAGTGGCGGCCCGGCTGCGGCTCCCGCTCCGCCGACCCGCTGATTGCCGACCGGCTGCGGGCGGAATCCGAGAACAGCCCCCTGCGC
Organism: Candidatus Azophilus sp.; assembly: GCA_965220835.1. GTDB lineage: Bacteria > Pseudomonadota > Gammaproteobacteria > Pseudomonadales > Azotimanducaceae > Azophilus. The sequence continues at coordinate 149,737 of OZ244842.1, forward strand.
GCCCGCCGCATCGAGGTGGGGGCGGGCGACGACGAGGTGGAGCTGATGTTCGACCTCGGCTTCAGCGACGGCCTGCCCCTGGTGCCGCCCACGCCGGAGCGCGTGCTGCGCATGCTGGCGGGCACCCGGCGCGATGCCCAGGAGGTGGTGGCCACGGTGCCGCCCAACATGGGCGAGGCGACGGTGGAGAAAGTGGCCATCAACGCAGTCATGGCCGGCTGCCGGCCGGAGTACCTGCCCGTGGTCATCGCTTGCGTGGAGGCGGTCTGCACGGATGAATTCAACATTCACGGCGTCATGGCCACCACCATGGGGGCCAGCCCGGTGGTCGTGGTCAACGGGCCGGTGCGCGAGCGCCTGGGCATGAACATGAAGCTTGGAGCGCTCGGCCAAGGCAGCCGCGCCAATGCCACCATCGGCCGGGCGTTGCGCCTGGCCATCCGCAACATCGGCGGCGCCAAGCCCGGCGGCACGGAACGCTCCACCTTGGGCAACCCGATGAAGTTCACCATGTGCTTCCCGGAGTGGGAGGAGCGCAATCCCTGGACGCCGCTGCATGTGGAGCGGGGCTTTGCCGCGGAGGACTCGGTGGTCACGGCCTTTGCCATGAGCAGCGGCCCCACCCTGATGGTGGACCAGGATGCCCGCAACGGCGATCATCTGGCGGGCAGCTTCGGGCTATGTTTGGACAGCATCTTTCACCCCCGCGCCCACTTCGCCACTGAGACCCTGCTGGTCATCGCCCCGGAGCACGTGGACACCTTTGCCCGGGACGGCTATGGCAAGGCGGAGATTCGGGCCCGCATTCAGGAGGTGACGGCACGGCCCATTGAGCAATTGGCGGCGGACGAGGTCTCCGCGGTGGGCTTCAAGCCGGCCGCGTTGGAAGCCATGGATGAGCAGGCGCGGGCCCGCAAGCTGCCCAAATTCCGCCGCGATGAAGACATTCACATCGTCGTGGCAGGCGCGGAGGCCGGCAAGTTCTCCGGCGCCTTCCACGGCTGGGTGACCGGCGAGATCGGTTCCATGCCGGTCTCGAAGGTCATTGAGGAAGCCTGAAAGCTCTTTTGGCGACAAGACGCTAACGGCAAGACGCTAACGGCGAAACGCTAAGGTAAGACGCTAGGGGCAAGACGCTAGCGGCAAGATGCTGATGGCAAGACGCTAACCGCAAAAACTTAGCGCCAAAAACTCAACGGCAAGAGCTTTACGGAAAGACCGAAACAGCAAGAACTTAACGGCAACAACGCCAAGCCAACAACAGGAGGCAATAGCCATGACAACCATTCTGGATCCCACCGACGAACGGGTGCCGGTGGAGCGGCGGGTGACGCCGCGCCCTGGCCAAATCACCGGCAACGTCGCCTTTCTGGACATCTCCAAGCCCAAGGGCAGCGTGCTGCTCGACCGGCTGGAGGCGCTGCTCAAGGCCGAGGCGCCCGGCATCCAGGTCAACCGCTATGCGAAACCGACCTTCGCTAAGCCGGCGCCGGCGGACCTGCGCGCCCAAATCGCCCGCGACAACGACTTCGTCGTCGAGGCGCTGGCGGACTGAGGCTCCTGTACCACGTGCAGTTTGCATGACACGGTATGGTTCGAGATTCAGGGCAAGCCCTCGGTGTCCATCGCCTCGACGGAGTTTGTGGATGCCGCCGCCACCCAGGCTGCGGCGCTGGGCATGAAGGACGCCCGTTGCGTGTTCGTGGCCCATCCCATCCAGGACGCCACCGATGCGGAGATGAACGCCAAGGCGGAATCGGTGATTGATCAACTCGTGGAGGCGCTCACATGAGCAAGGCATTGCAAATCGTCATCGGCATTCTGGCGGCGCTGACCATCCTCACGGCACTATTGATGGTGTTCGATCCGCAGATCACTGAGGACAGCATGGGCATTGAGGCCACCAACGGCAACCTGTTGGGGTTGAGTTCGTTGCGCGGCGATGTCGGCGGCCTGTTCCTGGGCGCGGGCCTGATGCTGGCCTTGGGGCTTTGGCAGCGCAATTCCACGTGGTTTCTGGCGGTGGCGCTGCTGATGGGCACCATCGCGTTTGGCCGCGTGGTGGGGCTTGTAGCGGATGGCGTCACGGGCACGGCGGTCACCAATTTCGTCATCGAGATTGTCATGATTGGCCTGATGTGGCTGGCCCACCGCCAATTGAGCCAAGGGGCGGCTACAGACAGCGCGCCCTGACCGGCGCGTTTGAGGTTCGCTGCGCGGAACTCCGCTTTCGCTTTGAATCAGAGTTGCTCCATCTACGGTTGTTCCGTTTAAGGAACTTGCGATGGCGGACTTCACGGGATTCGGCTCGAGGGCGTCCCGCCCTGGCCTTGAATTGGCGCTGTTGCAGGTAAGGAGTGTGAGATGCCGGACTTCGCGGGCTTCGGGGACGACACCATCGGCTTTCTTGCCGAACTGGAGGCGAACAACAACCGGGATTGGTTCAAGGACAACAAGCACCGCTACGATGAGTGCGTGCTGGAGCCGGCGCTGGACTTCATCGCCGCCATGGGGTCTCGGCTAGAGGCCGTGTCGCCGCACTTTCTGGCCATCCCCAAGCGGCAGGGCGGCTCCTTGATGCGCGTGTACCGGGATACCCGCTTTCATCGCGGCACGCCCTACAAGACCAACATCGGCATCCAGTTCCGCCATGAGCTGGGCAAGGACGTGCATGCACCGGGCTACTACCTGCACATTGAAACCACGGGCTGCTTCCTGGCCGCCGGCATGTGGCGCCCGGAGCCCGGCGCGCTGAAGCGCATTCGCCAGCGCATCTGCGAGCAGCCGCAAGCCTGGCAGCGGGTGAAGGCGTCGCGCACGTTCAACAGCGCCTTCGAGCTCGGCGGCACCCGCCTAAAGCGCCCGCCTAGGGGCTACTCGGAGGATGATCCCCACATCGAGGACATCAAGCGCAAGGACTTCATCGCCGCCTGCAGTTTCCCCGCCGCCAACGCGGCCGCCGCCGGCTTCGCTGATGAGGCGGCCGATGCCTTTGCCAAGGCCCGGCCGCTGATGGCCTTTCTTTGCGCGGCGGTGGAGGTGCCGTTCTGACCGCCTCTCGGCGGCTCGCCAAACGCTGACAGGATGGTCCCATGAGCATTGGCCAAGTCTTGGAACGTCGGCGCCGGGCCATGGGCGCCGCCCCGCTGTTCTACAAGGAACCGGTGCACATCGTGCGCGGCGAGGGCATTTGGCTCTATGACGACGCCGGCCGACGGTACATGGATTGCTACAACAATGTGCCCTGCGTCGGCCACTGCCATCCCCACGTGGTGGAAGCCATGCGCAAACAGGCGGCCACCCTAAACACCCACAGCCGCTATCTCAGCACATTGGTTATGGCGTATGCGGAACGGTTGATGGCGCTGCATGCCGAGCCGTTGTCGGTGCTGCAGATGGGGTGCAGCGGAACGGAGGCCATTGAAGTGGCCCTCAAAATGGCGCGGGCGTTCACGGGCGGCCAAGGCATCATCTGCAGCAATGCCACCTACCACGGCAACAGCCACGAAGTGTTTCGCATGACGGTCGGTCCGTTCGAACCGGATTTCAGGCGCGTGCCCTTCCCCGATTCCTACCGGCCCATTGAAGAAGGGCTGTCTGAGGCCGAGCTTTGCCAGCGCTATCTGGCGGAGGTTCAGGCGGCGATTGACGCCTTCGCTGCGGATGGGGTTCCACTGGCGGGGATGCTGTTCTGTTCCCTGTTTGCCAATGAAGGCTTGCCGAACATCCCGGCAGGATACATGGCCCAGGCAGCTGCCCTGGTGCGGGCCGCAGGCGGCGTGGTGATTCTTGATGAGGTTCAGGCGGGCTTTTGCCGCACTGGCCGCTGGTGGGGCTACGAAGTGACGGATTGCGTGCCCGACATCGTTGCCATGGGCAAGCCCATGGGGGCGGGCTACCCGTTAAGTGGCGTCGGCACCCGGCCCGACATCGCCGAGGCGTTCCACGCCAAGAGCTTCTACTTCAACACCACGGCAGCCACCCCCTTGCAGGCTGCCGTGGGCGGCGCCGTGCTCGACGTGATTGAGCAGCAGAACGTGCTGCTCAACGTGCGCGACGTGGGGGACCACTTGCAGGGGAAACTGGCCAAGCTCCAAGGCCGATTCGATGCGGTGGGCGATTTGCGCGGACACGGGCTTTTCATGGGCGTGGACTGGGTGAAAGACAAAGGCAGCCGAGAGCCGGACCGTCAAGGCGCAGCGGACATCGTTGAGCGAATGAAGCAAAAGGGCTACCTGATCTCCAATGCGGGACAGCATGGCAACGTGTTGAAGATCAGGCCGCCCTTGGTGTTTGAGCGGCCGCACGCGGACGAGTTGGTGGCGGTGCTGACGGAGACGATGGGCGAATGCGGTGGCTAACGCCATCCCGGACGAGGCTCAGCTGACGCGGGTTGCCCCGGCTGCACTAACCGAGTGGCACATCCGAGTGGGACATCAAGGTGGTGTCCGCAAAGCCCCACGCTCACCGAGAGAACACCGTTGTCCAAGTGCGGGCGGGGTACCCTACGCGGGGGTTGAACCCGCTCGGCTACGATGCACCAAGTGCAGCCCGAGCGGCCCGCTGGTGTACACTCACTTCAATCCACCATTCAACTTGAGGTAGCAAGCGATGCCTGCTCGATTTGTTGGCTTTTTCCTGCTCGTCGTCTTTGCCGCGACGGCGGTTGCGGACCTGTCGATGAGTTATCGGCGGCTGCTGCCGCTGGAGGGGGGCTCGAACTTCCGCGACCTTGGCGGATACCGGACGGCGGACGGCCAAACCGTTGCAAGGGGCCTCTTGTTCCGCTCGGGAGCGATGACTTCCTTGACCGAGGCGGACATGGCTTATCTTGACGGCTTCGGCATCAAGACCGTCGTCGACCTGCGTTCCAATGAGGAGATTGGCCTGTACCCCAACCACTGGGCGGCCAAGCACCGCATCGAGGTGTTGACGGGGGATTACTCGTTTGCGGCGATGATGTCCGGCGATGAATCCGCAAGCCGCCCCGGCATGGGCGAGCTTTACCCCCGCCTGCTGCAGTCGATTGGCCCCCAGATCAAGACTTACTTTGACGTAGCACTTAATGACGGAGCGCCGATGGTGGTGAACTGCTCCGCCGGGCAGGATCGAACGGGTATCGTTTCCGCCCTCATGCTGCTGCTGCTCGGCGTCCCCGAAACCACCGTCATCGAAGACTACCTGCTGTCCACGGACTTTCGCAGGCCGGCCGTTGAAGACGGCGGCGTTGACTTGGCCGAAGCCGCCAAGACCAATGCCTTCGCGGCCATGATGCTGGAGTACCGCAAGGCCATGCCGCACCCTGACCGGCCCAACCCGTTGGTGACCCCGGATGGCGTGCCATTTCTCGCCTTCGTCATCGAACGCATTCGGGACGAGCACGGGTCGGTGGAGGCCTACGCGGAAAAGGAACTGGGCCTGGACGCCGCGGACTTGGCCGATCTCAGGCGCAAGTACCTGCGCTGATCGCCGACGGTTTAGCGGATTGGCATCGCCCTTGCAATCCAGCGCGCAATCGCAAGTGCCCCAGGCAGGGCAGAGACCACTCTCGGCCCGTGGCTGGCGCGGATAGAGCGGCGGTGGGCGGATTGGCGCGACAGTCTGCGATGGTTTGCTTCTGCAGAACCAACGGGCAAGTGCAGAAGTAACGGCAAGGCCCACGCACCAAGGTTTGCAGATGCTTTTGCAGTCGATTATCCGTTTTCCGGCGCTGCTTGCCGCCTTGATCCTCCCGCTGTCGGCTTTCGCCCACACGCCGCTGAAATCATCTTCACCGGCCGCCGATTCCACCGTGGCGCAGGCCAGCGCCATCGAAGTTGTCTTCAACAGCCCGGTGCGGCTCGTGCGCTTGCAGGTCTTTCATGGCGACGCCGAATTGGCCACCGATTTCAGCGTGAGTGGGGAGCCGGTGGCGGTTTATCGGATTGCAGCGCCGAACATGCCCGCGGGAGAAATCACCGTGCGATGGGCCGCAATCAGTGCCGATGGCCATACGGTGACTGATACGTTTAGCTTTACGGTCGACCCAAACGCCACTGGGATTGCCGGCAACTGAATTCCGGCCCGCGCCGGGCATGGGAAGGGAGCAACGCCCGCGATGACTTGGGATCTGGCGCTGCAACTGGGGAAATTGCTGCAGTATCCCGGCATCGCCAGCCTGGCCGGCGGCACCGTTTGCCTGTTGTTCTACCGCGATGACCGCAGGCAAACGCTCATCGCCATCACCGCCTACATCGGCCTGTGTTGTCTGATCGGTTTCAACGCCGCCCTGCTCAGCTTTCTGTTCCAGGTGGGGGCAAGCAGCGGCACGGGCTTGGCGGGCATGTTCGACCTCGACATGGCGCGCCTGTTGCTCGGCTTTGAAATCGGCGATGCCACCCTGTTGCGTTTGAGTGGGTTCCTGTTGCCGGTGATTGCCTGCGGCTTGTTCGTCGCACGACTCCGCGACCGTCCTGCCACACCCAAGCCATTCCAAGCGCTGACCGCCGCGCCCGCTTTCGCTCTAGCGAAGGCGTTCGCTGTGGCGAACGGGCTTGCGCTGTTGCTGTTGCTCGCCAGCTTCACCGTGGTCGGCCACGTCGCCGTGCTCCCGCCCCTCGCCCAAGTCTCGATTGTCCTGCACATGCTGGCCGCGGCCGTATGGATCGGGTCTTTGCCGCCTCTGTTGTGGCTGTGCCGGGGCAGCGGTGGGGATGGGCTGGCAACGACGATGAAGCGATTTGGCGATATGGCAGGCTATTGCCTGTTGGTGCTGTTCGCGGCCGGCCTAGTCCTGGCGCTGACCTTGTTCCACACCCCTGGCGAGCTGATATCCACGCCATACGGCTTGGCTTTGCTGATCAAGTTGGGGTTGGTGGCCTTGCTGCTGCTGGTGGCCGCTGGCAATCGCTTCCTGCTGGTCCCGCGCCTGTTGGCGGGCGCCGATGCGGGCAGGCTGGCGGGCGCGATCAAGGTGGAAATCGCCATCGCGGCGGCGATTCTGATCGTGACCAGTTATCTGGCCACAACGGTTGGGCCGCCGGCCATGCCAATGTGAGCGTAACCGAGCATCCGAAAGTCCCGGGTTGGGGGACTGCGCGGCTCAGCTTGACACTGAGAGAAACTCCACGCTTGCGGAAATCTCTCACAGCCCGTTAGGAGATTGGCTCTAGCAATGCCCCTGTCACACCGGTGAGCATGGCTTGTCTTGAATGCCATGATGCCAATCACCGATGTCAACGGACGCTATTGGGGCGCGCTGTGCAGCCGGCCGTCGTTTTGCGGCCCCCGTCAGGCCGTGCTACGGTGTCCGCTCGCCCTCAAGGCCCGGAGAACACACCCATGAGCGACCGTGCGATGTCCCCCGAAGCGCTGGCCGAGGAGGAGGCGCGGCTGGTGGCCGAGTTCCACGAGCGCGAGCGGCGCTCGGAGGAGAAATACCCGAGCTCCGACGGCCAGCCCATGTCTGAGAACGACATCCAAGGCTACGTCATCCGTTACTTCGACGCCGCGGTGCGCATCAATTGGTACGGTGACCGGCCCAACGTGTACGTGGCCAGCGACCTGCTGATTTACGCCAAGGAAGGTGACCGAAAGGCAGTGGCGGCACCGGACCTGTTCGTGGTGGTCGGCACCCGCGACCTGCCCCGCTACAGCTATCGTCTTTGGGAAGAGCCGAAGCCGCCGGACTTTGCCTTGGAGGTGGCCTCGCCCAGCAGTTGGCGACGCGACCTGAACGAGAAGCGGGCCATTTACGAGGCCATGGGCGTGCGGGAGTACGTGGCCTGCGACCCGCGGGCGGAGTTCTACCAGCCGCCGCTGCGGGGCTTCCGCCTTGAGGGCGGCACCTATGTGCCAGTTGCGCCGGAACGGCGCGGCGGGGTCTGGACATTGCACAGCGAGGTGCTGGGGCTGACGTTCCGGCAGTATGGCCAGGAGGTGCGGCTGATGGACCCGGCGACTGGCAGGGACCTGCCCACCCAAGAGGAACTGCTGCTCAGTCACCGCAGCAGCGCTGACAGGGCCGCAGCGGCTGAGGAGGGCCAACGTGCCGCGGAAGAGAGCCAACGTGCGGCCGAGGCCCGCATTGCTGAGTTAGAGGCGCGTTTGGCTCGCTACCAGGCCGGTGCCCGAAACCCTGCCCAAGAACTTGATTAGCTTGCGCCGCAGCAGCCACGCATAATCACGGTTTTTGGCGGAACGCTACACCAGTTCCCCACGTCCACTCCATCACTGTTCGGAAACGCACATGAACCAACAAGTCAACGACCTGCGCGAGGAAGGCACGGAGCTGTTCGCCTTCCTCGACACCCTAAGCGACGAGCAATGGTCGCTGGAGACGCCCTTCAAGGGCCGCACGGTGAACTGGGTGGTGCAGCACCTGCACGACGCCGACCGCTGGGCGGTCCACTCGGTGACCGACCCAGACGGTTTCCGCGAATGGCGCGATGCCTTGGCGGCGGGGGTGCCGGCCAACCCGGAGACCTTGGAGGGCCGTCCGCTGCTGGCGCGCTGGCGTTCGTACTTCAGCCAACTCTGCGACGCCCTTGATGCGGCGGACCCAGCCCTGCGCGCGCCTTGGTTCGGGCCGGACATGGGCATCACCATGATGGCCACCGCGCGGCAAATGGAGACTTGGGCGCACGGCCAGGACATCTACGACCTAATGCGCGTGGAGCGCCGCAACAGCGACCGCATCCGCAACGTTTGCCACATCGGCGTGCGCACCTTCGGCTGGACCTTCGTCAACCGCGGCCTCGAAACCCCCTCGCCAAACCCCTACGTGCGCCTCGAATCACCCTCCGGCGCAGTCTGGGAGTGGAACGACCCCTCCGACACCGATTGCGTGAGCGGCTCCGCCGTCGAATTCGCCCACGTGGTCACCCAGGGCCGCAACATCGCCGAAACCAGCCTCAGAGTCGTCGGCGATGCCGCCACATCCTGGATGGCCATTGCCCAGTGCTTCGCCGGGCCGCCGGAGGATCCGCCACCGCCGGGGCATCGGGGGTGGTAGGGGCACCTATTTGAGGTAGAAGTTTGCCCTGTCTTCTTCAAGGGGCACCGGCTCGTACTCGCCAACATAGTCGAAAAAGTCCACGCGCAGCCGGGGCAGGTCGACTTTGATTCGCTCCACAAGCTTGGGCGTTTGTTCGCCCTCAAAGTCGTCGTACACCATAAAAGTCACTTTGCCAGACTCAAGATGTACCTTGATCAAATCCACTGAAGTGGCGTCACCAAACAGTTGGAGTGCACAGCCCACGTAGATTCTGATCAGTGGAAGACACTCGCCTAGGAGTGATTGGTGGAATGTCAGGTCATGGCGCTGGTGAAGCATGCCAATCCCGAGTTCCTCATGGCAGAAGAGGGCGGCTTCGGTTAGGCGCTGCTTGTCGCCCACGGCGAAAAGAGCGCGCTTCCCGGCGGCACGCGCCTTGGAAATGCTGCCAAAGAACGTCCGCACATCCTGCTGAAGGCGATCTGGCAACTCGGAGTAGGGCTTGCGCTTGCCGAAGTGACCCAGAGCGAAGTAAACCAGCAGGTCCTCTTGCCGCCCAATGGCGGCGGCTTCCATCTCCTGTGGGTCGAAGAAGCGTTCAACCCATTCGTGAACCCGCCGCTTGGAACCCACCAGTCGGATCAGCGAAGGCATTTCGGGGCACTCCGCGGGTGTTGCGGGGCGACCCAGTTCAAGGGCCTTTCGCCAGTAAGCATCCACTTGCGTGCGATGTTCCTCCACGAGGGCCGCAATGGCTTCGCTGTTTGGGTCCCGCCGCATGAGCCGCCATTCACGGCGCACTTCCTGCCTGGCTAGCAGAAACAGCTGCTCATCCACTGGATTGCAAAAGACCAAGCAAATGCCCGGCGCAATGGGTACTGCGTTGGTTTCGAGGGTCTCCTCAATGTAGGTCCGAAACTCGTCTTGGGCAAAGTACTTCTGAAAGGTATTGCGCTGGGTTCTCACTCCATCTTGGTACGCTTGGAACTGCTCTCGCTTGCTCTGGTAGCCCAACATGACGCTCACAATCAGCGCTTTGCGGGCCAGCGCGTAGGCGGACTTGAGCGTTTCCTGACGTTCACTGGCATCCTCAATGACGTTCAGGACAAAGCCTAGGTTGACAATGTCGGCTGGGCACCGCTTGCCCTTTGGACGGAAAACCGGGTCCCAGCCAGCGGCTCGAATTTCCAAGTCTCCAAGCAGCCGAAGGTCGTCCCCTCGCCCGCATCCGTAGTCGAACACCGAGTGCTTGCCGTCTAGAAATCCGAAGTTCATCAAGTGCTGCATTGGGGAGGACAGCTCAGAGCGGCTCAGGGCGGTTCGGCTGCGCTCTATCGAGTTTGGCATGGGATTTTCGCCAACTTGTTGTTATTGAGGGATAGCCCGATGGCGTTTAGCGCCTTTTCCCAGCCGTTGCGAGTGCCGATACTGTGCGGATTTTCGAATGCGCCGAGTTCTTCCAATCTTTGGGTTAACTCAACTGCTTCGGGGACCAGTGGGTCATCTTTGGGCAAAAGCAGTTCCTTGCGGTGAAGAATCGGCGGATTGGCGCTTTGGCTGTAGTCCGACAGACGACTTTTTCCTGTGGTTGTGTCGCAGGAGAGAGCTTTGAGCAGGGCCGGGAAGGGTTCAGTAAAGTCCTCGTAGAGCAGAAAACTGATTCGCGAGCGCCGGTCCAGCTTGACGACGTTGAAGTCGAAGGTCGCGGGGTAAAGCCGGTTCTTGATGGCTTCCAGATTGGCTTGCACATTGAGAAGGCGCTGGATCAAGCGGATGTGGTAGTAGCTGAATCGCCCGATATGTTTGCCCCGGCCTGAAAGTCGCAAGTCGTTACAGACCCCCCCAAAGTCAACGAAGCAACTGCCTGTCATACAAGAATGATACTCAGAGATCGGTCATGGCCTTTTCTAACGCTATACGAATGTAGCTATCACAAAAAGGCTGTATAGGCCCTAGGTTAGCTGAAGTGACCCGTACTCGACGCATATGCCAATGTTCATGAGCCACGCCAACCCAGACCGTTCCTCAAACAAGTGTCTCTGCCTTAGGATCACTCGGGTGATACTGCCAGACGGGGAGGTAGCCTCTTTCCGCTTCTCTCAGCTTCCGGGAACAGTCTCTGGTAGTCCCTCAGAAGAGTTTCTTCAGCATCACTGTTCAGCACCTCGCCAGCCATGTACGCGACTATTCGAGATGAAATTAGACGGTTTTTCGTAATTATCTTTCCATCGGTCCCACCCGACCATAAAAAACCTTGCCACACGGCACCGACGTTTTCTGGATTAATCTCCCAAGGTAGAGCATTGAGGTTTTTGCAGGCCTCTTTCCATGGCATTTTGGTGTTTCCCATAGTGAGAGCAAGATAGGCCGAAACTAGGCACTCTTGTGGAACGGGCCTACCGAGTAGATTGTGCTTCCGTATTTCCTTCCTACCATTATCGCCTTCCTCAGACCTATCAGCCGTGGCATCACGAAACACATCGATGTCGGACAGCAGGCGCTGCCAGACATTTTCAACTTCCTGCTGGCATGCCTTCTCAATTCGTGGGCTGGGGCCGGGGCGCTCTGCTTCCTCAACCATATTTTGATGAAAGCTGTTCTTGACAATAGCTTTGCAGCAGGCATGGAGTATCGCAAGAGTCGTGAATTCCCCATCCTTTGGTCTAAGAGTGGGCTGCGAATACTTCACAAGGCGCCCACCAATCTGATTGGCTACGCGGCGAGCTAGCACCGCGAAAAGGTCATCATCGTCTGTGACGTAAGTTTCCGAAGCGGATGGCCTTCTTGCGTATCGGTTGACTCTAGTAAAAATCCTACGTGCGTTTTCTGCATGATACGGGAGCAGCAAGACGGATATGTCCTCGTTGGCCAGATCAGGATCGACTTCTATTCCGGGAATGTCCTTTCCGGCATGATCCTTTCCAAGCATTGCGAACTCCAGCGCTTTGAGGCGATGTTGACCGTCCAGCGGAGCCATCATGACACCTCCATGTAGTGTCAACATACCTATCTTTTGCCCGGCTTCCTTTTCGTCCGGTCTTAGCCTTGATGCGTTAACAGCAGAAATCTCGTTAAGCGGAGTAAACTCAACCTTCTCGTCGAAGTTGAACGCAGCAACTATTAGAGATCCGAAAAACCGAGATCGCTTGTTTGTCGCGAGATAGGGAGCGATTTGATTGCGAACGCGTGCGTAGTTGATCTTTCGCTGATAGATCTCCTCAATCTTCTCATCGTCCCAGCCAGGCATGTTCTTTGGTTCTTTAACTAGATTTACCAGTTCGCTGGCTTTTAGGGACAGGATGTAGTAGTCCGTGTCCCCCATTCGACCTTTCATTGCCGGAAGCGTGCTTGACATAGTTGACTCCTTATGAGCTTTGGCTGATATTTGCGCTTGGCTCAAGCTTTCGAATCAGCCGACGCTCAAGCTTAGCGGTTAGGGTGGAAGAACAAGAAACATAACAGACGATCAAGTCATCTGGCGAATACCAAATCCATGCTCGTAGTATATCGTTGTGGCAGTCGATCCGGTGCTCACGCAGGCGCTCTTGAAGTGTTCGGTCAGTCCTACCGATGTAAATGTGGCTACACTTGGATTTTGACCAGAATGCGTAGACGACGTGACTTTTCCGGGGAGCGCGCTGAAGAGAATTGAAGCTAAAGGGGAACGGTTCACCCCTGATTAGAGTCCCGGCCATCTACAAATTCCTGGGACGCGAAAAAGACCAGACCTTTGCAGCTGCCCGAGCCAATTCAGTGGAGCGTTTTTCAATAGTTTCAGGTGTCCATTCGTCATTCGATAGGACCTTGCGCGTTATCAAGAAAGGACTTTCCGCAAATACACCGCGCTTTGTCTCGAAGCTTGTATTGAACTGCTTACGCGCAAAGTTGTCGCTATCGCCCAGCAAAGTAAGATTTCCAATGCGATTTACCCAATTGTTAGTTTCAGAGCCTAGGTCCGCGAATGCACTCCACCCCGACCAATACGATTCCGATTGAGGGAGAATGTGTTCAACACTTGAACCATCAAAGTCCAGTGCTCTTGCTTCTCGGTCTTGCTTCGCGTTTATCCCAAACAGTAAACGCTTTGCCCGTCGTGAATCCCTCATTTCTACTTCCGCGAGCTGGGCAATAAAGCGAGCATCGTTCATGATACGTTCATCGCAGTCGTGAAGGTCAGAACGTATCGCAATGTCAGCAGTCGAATCAGATTGAACTGAGGTGATTCGACTAGCACAGTTGGCAAAGGAGGCTTCGAATCTTGAAGGTTCAAATTTCGTCTCACAAAGCGACACGCGAGTAACAAATGAGGACAGATCGGTTAAACATCGGTGTACACTACGCGCAATAGCCCTTCTTTGCTCACCAGAAGATTCCAAAAACTTACGAAGAAGTGCGAAAACCAGTGGTTGAGCGACCTTATAGCCACGTAGTTCAGCAAGTAAAACGGGCAGGTTCCGTTTGTTTGTCGTTGTATTAGAGGCTTTCAAAAAAGAAGAAAGAAATTCTGGGTTAGGATTCGTTGCAGTAATTGTCCGAAAAAGCTCTACGAAACTGCGATCGGCCAGATTGTCAACGAGGTCATATACGTAGCTTCCTGCATTTTTGCGACCACCGGCATTACGAATGTGCTTTCGTGTCTCCCGATAGAAGCGCTTCTTTTGAAGGTAGCCGTACCGGCACTGAAAGTAGCATCTGAAGTAGTCATGTGATCGTTGGGCAGTGCGATGGCTAACCAGAACATTCTCAAGGTTTTCATGCACGGTTGATCGGCGCTCAGTTTCGTCGGGCCCGTTAAAGTAGGAATAAAGGTGGTTGCGAATGAGGTCGACGTCATCGAGCTGTTTACCCCTACCGTTGAGCGCCTCAAACACCGCATTGGTGTCCTCTGTTTGCGGTACGTTCAAGACGCCGATCTCGACCTTTCCGACTAGAAAATCGAAGAAACCGCGAGTGTCGCTGATATTTAGAGCTGAAACAAAAACCTCGATTTCGCTCCAGGCCGACGTCATTTTCCCATTTGTGCCAATATCGTGACCGCGGATGATTTGAGTGAAACTTGACCTGTCTTGGCGAGGTGGCCTGATGCGAGGGTGATCGCGGGACGTGTCGTCCAGATTAGTTACTGTTGTTTCAGCTCTTTCAAAGAGTAACCTTAGCGCCAGCAACTCGCGGGCAGCGTCGGTTCTGCGCCGTGAAGCGAAGCGCCGACAAAGGGCAGCAATGAGGAGAGATAACGTAATGAGGCGCTGCTGGCCATCGTTTATCTCTAAAACACTGTCAGCATTGACCAACATGATTGAGCCAAGGAAGTAGCTTTCTCGGGTATCATCGAAAGCTTCCTTTAGATCAATGAGAAGTTCACTCACTTGCTCCCTGTTCCAGTCGTAATAGCGCTGATGCCAAGGTACCGCAAACCGTCCCTTGGTAAACAGCTCCGAAAGCCGGAGAACTTCGGATGTAATTTGGGTCATGCGTTAGCAAGCGATTCTTGAAGCGCTAACCGTCCTGCTTCGGTGACTTCATCTCGCCACCATACGTCCCTTATGCAGTCAATCTCAGCATCACTAATCAGGGAAACGTCTACTTCATCCTGAAGTGCGAGGACTCTTCGGAGGATTTCACGTCGAACATTTAGCGTAAAGGGGCCGAAAACCTTCGAGCCATCTGAGCGTTGTCTAGGGTTTCCATCGCGTCGAACAGGTAATCTGTTGTGATTGTCCTCTCTTAGTTCTATCAGCCATTCGCGGAAATTGTAAAGGCTGAGCAGTGAGGAGCTTTCCTCGTGACCAGAATTGATCAGTCCTCTTAGGCTCCGGTCCTTTGCAACAACGGTGCAGGTCCAGCAGCCGAACCGGGGGGAGGAACTCCCACAGGAGGGTGCATCTTCTTTTGACATGACCAAAGGACAATCCCCATCGCCTGCTTGCCGGTACAGAGATATAAGCTCCCTATGTGTGCCGCCCCAAGGGGGACGACGTTGCATCAATACCATCCAAACATCGTCATCATCTAGGTCGGCGAGAGGTGCAAACATAGAGCAGCTCTTTACCGACGAATGGGGATTTAGTTGAGCAGCGGATACATTTCTTCGTGCCATCGCCCGACCTCTGTTTTGGGATTCGGAGCGGCGCGTTCCGATCAGTAAAATGGCACCGCCGTATTCACCGACGACTTGGTTGAGCAATCGGCTGGTTGGCTTAATCTTCATACGATCGGTGCACCATCTAAAGTTTCGGGTCGGAGGAATATAGCCTCGCCCTATCACGTTGACCCAATACGTCTGATCGATCGCGGGTGTTGTAATCTTGACATCTAAAGGCATTTCGTTCGCGGTCGCGGCGGATTGGATCTTGCCCAGTGACTGGTGGAGGTGGCGAATGACGAGAGGAGATTCCACTAGAGTATCGTTGCCGAGTACGATAATTGGACGGCGTCGTTCGGATGCAGGCAGTTCAGCGATGGTCTCCCAGGCAAGCTGCAAAAGGAGGGTAGAGTCTTTACCGCCGGAGTAAGCGACGATCCAAGGGTGCTTGTGTTTTTGGCAGTATTCCTTGTGTAGCACTTTCTTGATTTGTCGGAGTCGTATCGGCAGGTCGGAGAGCTGGTTTCGGTCCGAGTGTTCTTCTATTTGGGCTGTTCGAATGATCTGCGTACTCAATTGACTATGCTCCTGAGTGTCTTCACGGCTTCGGTCAGACGATAGCCGACTCTGTCGATTTCGTCTTCCGTCGTTTCTCGGCCGAAGCTCAATCTGATTGAGGAGAGCGCATCAGCTTCCGTTAACCCCAACGCTAAGAGCACGTGAGAAGGCTCGACTGAGGTAGTCGTACAGGCTGATCCGGACGACACCGCGATGTCTCCTAGTGCGAGCTGTAGCGACTCTGCCTCTACATGCTTAAAGGCAACATTAAGAATACCCGATACCCGTGCCGCTTGATTGCCATTTAGGATTGCCCCATCGATTCGTTCTAGCCACTTAAGAAGAGATTGGTCGATAGTCGCTATGTGGGCTGCATCGTGTTCGAGTCGACTCTGGACAAGCCGGGCGGCAAGGCCAAGTCCTACTACTTGATGAGTCGGGAGTGTGCCTGATCGGAGTCCACCTTCTTGGCCACCACCGTATGTATGAGCTTCGAGCTTGGGGCGAACATCGCGGCGTACGAACAGCGCCCCAACTCCTTTGGGGCCATACATTTTGTGACCGCTCAGCGACAGTAAGTCGACTCCGAGTTGGGCTACGTCGATGGGGAGGCGCGCTATGCTTTGAGCTGCATCAACATGGAGCAGGGCTCCATGAGAACGCACAACACTTGCGATTTTCGCGATTTCGGTGATGGTGCCAACTTCGTTGTTGACATGCATGATGGAAACGAGTCCGGTGTCAGGTTGCAGCTTGGCGCCAACCAACTCAGGTGTAATCTGCCCGCTGCTGTCGGGTTGAATGCGCTCGACACAAAGACCATGTTGAGTTAGCGAGTCAGCAGTTTCAAGAACGGCTTTGTGCTCCAGAGCAGAGACGAGAACGTGTCGCCTCCTAACTTTGGGAGAGAGCATTGCGCCCTTTATTGCGAGGTTTATTGCCTCCGTGGCGCCTGAAGTCCAAACGATCTCGTCGTCATTGGCACCGATTAGTTGCGCGACGTCTATCCGGGCAGTTTCGACTGCTTGTGCTGCTGCTTGACCAAAGCGATGTCCGGTAGAGTGGGGATTGCCGAAAACGCCATCCCGAGTGAGTAATTCTGACATTGCTGACGCGACTTGGGGATCAACGGGTGTCGTTGCGGCATAGTCAAGATATATGCCGTTGCTGTTTTCAGGCATCTGCCAAAAGCCTTGAATCGCAAGTAGTGAAGAACTGGGGCTTGGAGATAGGTCGAGGTGGTGCGCAGTGGGGAAGGTGCAGTGGCGGAAAGGTTTTTGTGCGCGTTTTGACCATGGATAAGTGCTCCCTCGCACATGGGTTGCTGCGGTCTCTTTGTTCGTATTGATCAATCGGGCACTTCTAGCACCCAAGGGCGACTGTCCACGCCTGCCACAGCATACACCCCTGCCGCTGCGCCATTCAAATCTACCTGAAGGTATGCCTGATGCGCTGCTGGACGGCCGTGCGCGGGGGAGAGCCGCAGTGATGGCCAAGCGGGCGACGTGCGGGAAGGAGGCGGTGAACTCGTTCGTGAAAATCATGGGTTAAGCGTAGCAGGCTGTGTTTTGTTGAGTCTACGGGCGATATCTCAACCAGTTGTACGAGAAAACCTACACGTCCTTCTTCGCACGCTATGTGTTAAATTTATTGACGGATATGATCCGTGTGCTTAACGCCCTACTTCAACGTGGACTTGAGCCACGAGTTTGCTGTGCGTCGGTCTGTAGATGGACGGGCTATCGTTATCGACAGTTCTGTGGCGCAGCAGCGGCAGGCTGCCCGTGCCGTCATCCGGCATTTCAAACACCAGCGCTTCCCAACGCACATGACCGCGCACAAGGTCATCGGCTTTGGTGCGGCTCTTGAATGCAACGGCACGCTGATTCGCGTAACCGATCAGCTCTTCAGCGGAGGTGGAGTGAAAGCCCCGCACTGCGTTCTCATGCTCGTCCGTGCCCTTGCGCAGGGTGATTACCAACAAGCCCGATGGATTGAGCAGCTCCGATAGGATCCGGAACGCTCTTTTCCGGTCCTTAGGCGCGACATGCATCCAGACAGCGCTTAACAGGATCAGGTCGAATCTTCGCCCGAGCGCCCGAAGGGCATTGAGGCTGGGCAAAGCGTCATTGAGCCAAGTCACCCTCGGGTGGGCCTCTGCGGCGGCCTTGTCGCGCATCGCACTCGGCTCAACCGCGACCACTTCCCAACCCTGCTCTGCCAACCAGTTGGCATCTCGCCCGGAGCCAGCGCCAATGTCGCAGGCAAAGCCGGGTTCCTTGCGCAGGTGTCGCGGTGCCCAAGCGCTGTGGACCTCGGCGGCGCTCAACTTGTTGTACTCCGCGATGCGGGCGTCAGGGTTCCGGTCGTAGTACGCGGTGCTCTTCATGCTCCGGGTCTCACGCCGCGCCTAGCTCACGGTCAACGCGGCTCAGGAAGGGCGGGCAGATGGCGCGGGCATGTTTGCCAATTCGTTTGCCCTCACCGTCGGCTTGAATGTCGTCGAGAGTGAATGATTGCTTCCCGGGGGGCCGGCGAGGGCAGCGGAACCCCGCTTTGCGTACTCGCTCAGTCGTCTCGGCGCGCACGTTGAGCATTTCCAGCACGGGTGGCATCCAACACGCGCTCCTTAACCTCACTCCTTGCGTTGAGGCTAAGCCCCATAGGGCCTTTAATCAACTCGCTCGCTTCGAGGTACGGCGAGACCGTCGAAGTGGACTAGGACAACCTGGCCGTGTCGCAGCGTGTTGTTTTTCCGATACGCCTGTTGTATCTCAGCGAAAAGCAAAGAAGGTCAGTGACATGTACGGAGTGGCAATTCACGCGTCGAGTGGGCCGGCCTTTGTGGCGCAGGTCCAGCAGGCGGAAGCCGCTGGCGTGCCCGCGGCCTGGGCGACGATGGGGGCGGCTGGCGCTGCTGACATGATGCCGGTGCTGGCCGCGGCGGCGGCGCAGACGGAGCGCATCCTGCTGGGCAACTGCATCGTGCACACTTGGTCCCGTCAGCCGTTGGCGTTTGCCGAGGAGGCGATCGCGGTGGATGATTTCGGTCCCGGCCGGTTTCGCCTCGGCATTGGGCCGACCACGGCGTTTTTCGTGGAGCGCATGTACGGGCGTCCCTACGCCAAGCCGCTGACCAACCTGCGTGAGTACCTGCACACGGTGCGCACTCTGCTGCGCGAGGGCAGCGTCAAGTTCGAGGGCGAGCACGTGTCGCTGCGATGGCGCATCAACCCGAAGGCGCCGGTGCCGGTGATGGCGTCGGCGTTGCGGCCCAAGTCCTACGAGCTGTGCGGGGAGTTGGCGGACGGCGCAATCTCCTGGATGTCCCCGTTGGCTTACTTGACCCAGATCGCCCTGCCGGCGCTTCAGCGTGGAGCGGCAAGTGCCGGTCGAGAGCCGCCGCCGCTGGTGGCCCATGTGCCGGTCGCGGTAACCACGGATCGCGGTTCCGCGCGCGCCATGGCCCGCGAACAGCTGGGAATGTACGCTCGGGTGCCGAACTACCAAGGGATGTTCGCGGCCGCCGGCCACGATGTGGCGGATGGCTACTCCGACGATCTGCTCGACGACTTGGTCGTGTCGGGCACCGAAGCGGAAGTGGCGGCCGGGCTGCGGCACTGGGTCGACGCGGGCATGGGCGAGGTGATCGCCCTGCCGCTCCACGGCGCGGACCGCAAGGCGTCAACCGCTGCAGTTTTCGCCGCCGTGGCGCAAGCCGCAGGTTGAGTGGTTGGCAAAGGCTGGCCGCCAGCAGCCCTAGCTGTGACCCTGCCTAGGACTCTGGCCGTGACGGCGACTCTGGCCGTGACTCTGGCTGCGACTCTGGCTGTGACTCTGGCCGTGACTCGGGCTGCGACTGCTACTCTGGCTTTAACTCTGGCTGGGATGGCTCAGTGCGTACGGACTGCGTGGGAAGTCTTTCATGTCCCCGGTTCAATTCATCTGAGGACGTTTCGTCCACCGTATGCGTGAACACGATATCTAGCCGCAGCCCGCCGGGTTCCACCGCCCAGACCGCAGCGGCGCCCCCAATCAACTGCAAGCATCACGCCAGCCCCAACTCCCGGTTCGCCCGCCGCAGGAACAGCAGGCCGATGGCGGCGTTGAAGAAGATGAAGAAGTTGTGCATCACCAGCCCGAACGCCGAGAGCTGGGCTTCGTTGTCCGGGAACAGCACCACCCAGATGGTGATGGCGGCGGCGCGCATCGGCGTTGGGATGGCTGCTGCGAAGAAAATCACGGGCAGCACGCCCAGCATGTCTAGGAACGAGGCCTCCACGCCGAACAGGCGTAGCGCCAAGGTGTACACCACCACCGCGCCGAGCAGGGCGGGGGAGCGGATGGCGCTGACGATGAGGTAGCGCAGCGGCGAGGCCTCGCGGAACGCCTTGAAGATGGCCCGTTCGCGCAGCCCCTTGCCCATGGGAATGAGGCCCCGGAAGAACGCCACCCAGAGCAGGAACAGGGCCAGCACGCCCACGCCGATCCAAGGCACCAGCCCAAACTGGGCGGGCAGGGTGTCGGCGGCCATCCAATAGCCGACGTTGGCCCAGAAGGTGAGGTAGAGCAGCTCGCAGAACATGATGAAGAGCATCGATGAGCCCACCTCCCAGCCGGGCACGCCGTCCCTGCGGTTCAGGTAGAGCGCCATGGCGCCCTTGCCCACCTGTTCGTTGACGATGGAGATGATGTAGGCGCTGGCGCGGATGGGCAGGATGCCGGTCCAGGGCACTCGGGCGTTGAACCAGGACACCACCCGCCAGACCACGGTGGAGTCGATCAGGAAGAAGAAGGCGGAGTAGGGGATCATCAGCGCCAGCCAGCTCCCCCAGGAGACGCTGGCGAAGACGTCCAGCAAGTAGCTCGCCGCCGTCAGGCCTTGGCGGGCCGCCGCACCCTCGATGCGCGTGTACAGCCACGCGAAGCAGGCCAGGGTGATCAGCCAAGGCAGCGCCCGCTGCCAGAGGGGCGGCGTGGGCCGGCTGGTGGGGGCGGTGTCGGTCATGGAGCGGGTTCCTCGTTGAAGGCGGCGCGCAGCGCGCTGTCCAGCGGCGTGAGTTCGATGCCCAGCGCCTGGCTCGCCGGTTGGGGGTCCACCGCGTCGTCCTGTTCAAGCACTTCGAGCATGTCTAAGGTCAAGGGTGGATCGGCCATCAGGGTCTCGGCCAGCCAGGCGAACGCGCGGGCGGCGATCATTGGCGTGCTGGCGAAGGCGACCTGCCGGCCGAGAATGCGGGCGGTGCGCTCCACCAGCGCCCGGTGGGTCAGCGACTCAGGGCCACCGAGTTCAAGCACGGTGTCGCCGGGAACGCTCGGGCGCGATGCGGCGAGCAGCGCGGCCACCACGTCGGCGGCCGCGATGGGCTGCTGCAGTGCCGCGCCGCCGCGCACCAGCCTGGTGCGACCGGCAGTGGCTTGGCGCTGCAGCGCTTCGGACGCGATGTCACCCGGGCCCAGCACCATGGGAACGCGCAGGATCACGGCCGGCACCGGCGACGCCAAGAGGATTTCGTCAGTGCGTCCGCGCGACGCCAGGCAGCCGTTCCGGGAAGCGGGGTCGGCGCCGTGGATGCTGGTGTGCACGATGCGCGCCACCCCGGCGGCCGAACAAGCCGCGGCAAGCGCCTCGGCGGGTTGCTCGTGGGCCTGTTCGTAGCGATTGGCGCGGGTCTGCTTCAGGATGCCCACCAAGTGGATGGCGGCGTCGCAGCCTTGGGCCGCTGCCTCCAGGCCGGCGCGGTCGCGGTAGTCGATGATGTGGACTTCACGCCGATTGGGAGATGGCAGGTCATCGAGGCTGTTGGCGGCCGGTTCGGAGCGGACCACGGCGCGCACCGGGGCGGCATCCGGATGGTCAGCCAAGGCGCGGATCACCAAGCGTCCGAGGTGGCCGTTGGCGCCGGTCAGCAGGATGCGGTTGGCCACGGCGGGTGCTGCTTCGCGTGACTTCCAGCCCTTGGTGGCTTAGTCGAGGCCGCGGCGCTTCAACTCCGCCGGCATGCGCACCGCATCGGCTTCCAGCAGCGGCCCCCGTTCCTCGTCCGTCAGCAACCCGGCCGTGTCCTTGGCCATCTTGTCACTGTCCAAGGTGATCCACTTCTCCGGCACGATTTCGATGATCACGCGCAGCGGCGAGTCCAAGCGCCTTTCAAAGTCTTTGGCTTGCTCCTCCTCCTCGGCGCTCAGCGTGCCGCCGCCGCGTCCATAGGGGCCGCGGGCCAGTGCCGGATAGAACCAGCGCTTGGTCTCCTCGTCGTCGTGGATGATGGCCCGCCCCTTGATGGTGATGGCCCCGTTCGGGCCGTCCGGGGCGGCAATGCCGCTGACCACCACGGAGCAACGCGGGTCGCGGCGGATGGCGGACACTCGGTGGCGATGGACGCCGCAGGTGATCCAGGCCCGCCCCTCGTGCCACACGAAGGCGTGCACCACGCCGACCGCCCAGCCATCCTTGGTGGTCCAATTGAACACGCACTCCCGCGCCTTGCTCAGCAACTCTTCGCGCTGCGCCTCGGAGAAGGGGTAGATTGACACCTGTTCATGGTCTTGGCTTGACACTGCTCCTCCTATCCTGAGATCCGTTGCAGACGCGGCTAATCTAACACGCTTGGCGAAGCGGTTGAGGGTTCAGGAGCCGGAGGTATCGCCGCCGCCCATCAAACCGCCTAGGGCTAGCCGCCCACCGCGCAGCGGCACCTCCTGCCACAGCCGCAAGGCCGCCCCGCCAAGCCGTTGATCTTGGCTAAGGGGAAGCTGAAGAGACCGATTGCGAATAGGCTCGGCTATTCGTCGCTGCCACCAAACCTATACAATATCAACCACATCTGGTGGATTATGTATACATTTTCCACCACATGTGGCGTAAAGTGTATACCTTTAGGCGAGGGCGACAGCCATGAAACGCGGAGAGGCGCAGCAAATTCTGGCGGCCACCAACCGTTGGTGGCGCGACCCGGGAAGTTGGACCGCAAGGGATCCTGACCTGCGCGAAGTGGAACGGGCGCCGTTCCGATACCAAGCCGATGTGCTTGCCGACCTCGCTCCGGGTGGGCTGTACATTCTGCGCGGTCCCCGGCGCGTCGGCAAAACGGTTGCCGTCAAGGGCGTCATACGCGACCTAGTGGCAAGCGGCGTGCCGCCGCGGCGCATTGCCCATATGGCCATGGATGGGTTGCGCAGCAGAGATCTTGGCCTGCTGGTGGATGCGGCGGACGGCCTAATGCCAGCTGATGGCCATCGCTATTGGTTCATTGACGAAATCACAGGCATCACTGACGGGTGGCCGGAACGCGTGAAGTGGCTGCGCGACAATGATGCCCGATTTCGCACCGACACCGTTGTGCTTACCGGGTCTTCAGCCGCTGGCCTTACCCAGGCCACCAAGGCGCTCGCGGGCCGTCGGGGCGATGCGCGAGCGCCAGATCGCGTGCTTTTGCCCATGGGGTTCCGGTCTTTCGTGCGCGCGGTGTCTGACCCGTCGGTACTTGAGCAGCCCGCGCTGAAGCCCTATCGCATTGCGGATCTGTCACATGAAGAGTTGAGGCAAGCCCTGCCGGAGCTTGCGCCATGGCAAGACCTGTTGATCCGCGCATGGGAGACCTATCTGGGCTGCGGAGGGTTTCCTGCCGCGGTGGCGCAACACGTGGCCACCCGTGCGGAACCGTCGGCGCTGCGCCGCAGTCTGGTGGACGTCATTCACGGTGATGCCTTCCGTCGCGCGGACTGGTCCCAAACTCAAAGCACTGACCTGTTGCGGCGGCTGTCAGCGAACGTTTGTTCGCCCCTCAATGCCGCATCCCTTGCCAACGACACCGGCGTTCCCCAAGCGACTCTGAAGCGCCGCCTTGATGAACTGCGCGAGGCCTTCATCGTCTGGCCCTGTTACCGCGAAGACAACCTTAGGCCGAAGCTTGGCGCGCAACCGAAGGTGTACTTCACCGACCCCATCTACGCCAATTTGACATCGGATTCCGAACGCGCCGCGTCAGCGAGGCAACTCGACTTCTCAAGGCTTTCGCAGCAGCAACTTGGCTTGGCGCTGCTGCGAGCCCTCGAGCGCGCCACTCCGGGGACGTTGGTGGGATACGACCAAGTGCTGCATCATCGCACCTCATCGCGCAAGGAGATTGACTTCGTTGGCCCGCAATTCGGGGGCATCGCGTTCGAGTCCAAGTACGTGGATGGTGGCTGGCGCCGCGAGGCTCTCACGCTGAAGGCGTCCCGCTGGCGGGGTGTGGTGGCCACCCGCTCCGAGTTGGACCTTTCCGATCCTGAAGTCGTTGCGGCACCGGCCGCGCTGCTCGCCTGGCTGCTCGATTCGTAGGCGCGGGCAGCAGCGCGTCCGCCTAGGAGCGGGCAAATCATTCGGATGCCAAGCGGAAAGCCTGAATCGGTGCTAACCTATTGAGCCATGGCCTCCTCGATTCCCGAGTCCTTCATCAACCAACTGCATGACCGGGCTGATATCGTCGCAGTGATTGGTAGCCGGGTAGCGCTCAAGAAGAGCGGCAAGGACTATCAGGGGCTGTGTCCCTTCCACGAGGAGAAGACGCCTTCGTTCAGCGTGAGTCCCACCAAGAATCTGTACTACTGCTTCGGCTGCGGGGCAGGAGGTGGCGCAATCAAGTTCCTTCGGGAGTTCGAAGGACTGTCGTTCATAGAAGCGGTGGAGTCCTTGGCAGCCTCCATGGGCATGGAGGTGCCTCGCCGAGAATCGAAGACGCCAAGCCGCGACCTTAAGCCGCTGTTCCACGCGATGGATGCTGCGGAGAGTTACTTCAAGGCGCAACTCAAGGCGTCATCCCCGGCTAAAGACTACCTTCAAGGGCGGGGCCTTACGGGAGCTATGGCCCGAGATTTCAACTTGGGCTTCGCCCCAAAGGCTTGGAACAGCTTGCGCGATGCCTTGGTTGGGGGGAACCGTCCGGTGCAACCAAAGGTGCTTCTCGAGGCGGGACTGATCAGTCGAAACAAAGGCGGGAACGAGTATGACCGCTTCCGGGAGCGCATCATGTTCCCAGTGCGCGATAGCCAAGGCAGGATCGTCGCCTTCGGTGGCCGACTGATTGGCGACGGCGACGGACCAAAGTACCTGAACTCGCCTGAAACGCCCATCTTCCAAAAAAGCCGGGAACTCTACGGCCTCTTTGAGGCCCGCAAATCCGTGCGTCCTTTGACTTCGCTGATCGTTGTCGAAGGTTACATGGACGTCATCGCCTTGGCTCAAGCCGGCATTCGCAATGTGGTCGCAGCCTTGGGTACGGCCACAGGGGAGGAGCACTACCGCAAACTGTACAGCGTTGTCGACGAAGTAATCTGTTGCTTTGACGGCGACGCTGCCGGGCGGCGCGCAGCTTGGAAGGCTCTGGAGAGTGCGCTCGGTCAACTGAGTGAAGGGCGGCGGCTTAAGTTCATGTTTTTGCCGGATGGGGAAGATCCGGACACGCTAGTGCGCCAACATGGCGTTGATGACTTCCGTAGCAGGATAGACGGCGCGACGCCTGCCATTGAGTATCTGTTTGACCAACTCACCGACGGGCGCAACCTCAGCGTGCTGGAGGACCGCGCCCTACTCGCAGAGGAAGCGGTCAAGTACTTGCAGCTGGTGCCGTCTGGCAGTCCGCTGAGGCGAATGATGCAAGACCGATTGCACAAGCTCACAGGCATTGCTGGACTCGACTGGGACCGGGAGCCCGCTAGATCAGCCAGCCAGCAGCAAAGCAGACAAAGGCCAATCCAAGCGCCAGTGCGTGACGAATTGCCGCAGAAATTGCTGAGGATGTTGCTAAAGGCGCCCAACTTGGCCGCTGGGCTCGATCCAGCTACCGTTGATCTGCTGGTCGAAGGACAAAAGGCTCCGCTGTTTGCCGAGGTGATTCGCTACGCCGCCAGCCATGCCAACTGCGACGTTTCCCAAATCCTCGGCCGATGGCAAGGGCAGGAGGGCTATAACGAATTGGAGCGTCTGTGCCAGCTTCCGTCAATGCTCGACAGGCACGGCTTGGCGATCGAATTCCGGGAGGGAGTTGAACGATTGCAGGAGTTGGCCGCACGCCAGCACCGCACCAAGTTGCTGGAGCGCATGCGCGGCAACCCATCTGATGAGAAGGCGCGGCTCGCTGAGTACATTGCCCTGCGGCAAAGCGCGGAGGCGCAAGGCTAGAGAGTGCAAAACATCCCTTTCGGGAACTGCGTTGTCATCAAAGCTTAACCAAGGGCATCTTGCCGACGGCGGTGATGATGCAGTTGAGATAGTTCCAGCGCTCTGCTGCAGGAGAACGCTCTCCCCTCCGAGCTTCTTCCAATTCTAGACTTGCAGGCTTCCAGTTATCGGCCCATTGACTTCCAATCAGCCGACATTGTTGATCTCGGCGTTCAGTTCCCCCACGCGCAGTTCTCCTGCACGGGTTTGCCCGCCGGCGTCCAAGAAGCGTCGCATGGCGCTTTGGGCGCTGTCGGTGCGCAGCAGCCGTTGGAACAGGTAGGCTTCGTCGAGCAGGCCCTCGGCCAACGGCTGCTCGGCGGCGTTGACCGCCTCCTTGGCGAGGCGCACGGCTTCGATGGGGAAGGAGGCGATTCGCTTCGCGAGTTCATCAACGAAGGGGCCAATGCCGTCAGCGGTGAAGATGCGGTTGAGATACCCCCAGCGCTCGGCGGTTTCCGCGTCTAGGTCGCCGCCGCCGAGAATGATCTCCAAGGCCCGTCCGCGCCCCACCAAGCGCGGCAGGCGCTGGGTGCCGGTGCCGCCGGGCAGGATGCCGATGGGCACTTCCATCTGGTTGATGACGGTCTTGCCGCGCACGCCGTAACGGAGGTCGCAACTGGCCGCCAACTCGCTGCCGCCGCCGCCCACACGGCCCTCAATTTGCGCAATCACCACCTTGTCCATGGTGCGGAAGCGTTCGCACATCTGGTGAAAGGGGTTGAGTTCGGAGTCCCGCTCCGCCGCGCCCTCGACGGGAAAGCCCAGAATGGCCTCAACGTCGAAGTGGGCGATGAAGAAGTCGGGGTCGGCGCTCTTGAGCACCACAACGGACAAGGCCGGATCCGCCTTCAATTCGGAGGACAGCTTCATCAAGTCAATGTAGAGGGCTTGGTTCATCAGGTTGATGGGCGGGTTGTTGATGGTGACGGTGGCGATGCGCCCCGAAATCTCAACGGCCAGCCGATCGTAGGTGTACGCCATGGCAATTCTCCTGTGGTCGCAACGGTTTGCTGCTACTGTAGCGGTTATGGGCACCCATCGCACAGTTTGGCGTCGGACGGCAACGCGGGTTCTGGCCGCCGCCACGGCCTTGGCCGCGCAGGCCGCCTTCGCAGCCACCGTGGAGGACTGCGCCGCCGCGGAGGACGCCGCAGCCGAGTCCGCCTGCATGGACGGTCTGGCCAGCGCCTCTGCTACACCGGAGGTCGTCGAATCGTCAATAGCTCTGCTCGATCGCCTTCCGGGCGGCAAACTCGTGTTCCAGCTAGCCAATGGCCAAGCCTGGGTGCAGCAGTCAGCAAGGTTCATCGTAGTGGAGACCGGCGAGCAAGTCATCGTCGCCCCAGCCCGCCTCACCGGCGGCCACATCCTCACCACCGAACGCAGCGCCACCACCCGAGTGCAGCGATTGGAGGAGCCCTCAGCTGGGGAGCAGGCGAGTGCCCCACGCTCCTCGACGGGCCACCCCTCGGTGGGTGCAGGCCCCAATGCAGACTCAACGGATGTGCGGGCACAGTGACACTTCCAAATCTCTCCCGCTCAACGAGCGCGGAGTTTCGCGCCAGCGAAACTCTAACGCAGTCTGGCGGTCGCGCCGCGGCCGCCAGACTGCGCCGCAGCCCTTGCGGCCGCGCATGGATGGCCTTCGAGCCGCCGCCGTAGTAACCTGTGGGCTTGCGGGGTCACATTTAGGGAAGGGAAGGTGGACATTGGCTTAACCGTAACCGTGAACCCGCAAGGAGCAAATAATGACTAAAGGGATCTCGGTTCAGGACCCCTACCTTAACGCTCTGCGCAGGGAGCGCGTGCCGGTGTCGGTTTACTTGGTTAACGGCATAAAGCTGCAAGGCAAAATTGAGTCGTTCGATCAGTTCGTCGTCTTGCTGCGCAACTCCGTCAGCCAGATGATCTACAAACACGCCATATCCACCGTCGTGCCGTCCCGCAACATTCATCTGCCCCCCAGCGAGGATGCCGCCGACCAAGACCGCACCTAATCCTCCTATTCGCGGTCCGGGGTTACTTGAGAGAATTATGGAGCGGAGCCTTCAGCTAGGGGAGCGCGAGGGGCCGCCCCTCGCAAAAAAGAGCCTTCAGCTTGGGGAGCAGTCGAGTGCCCCGCGCTTCGCAGGTGCAGACACCCCTCGCAAGATAGACCACCAGCTTGACGAGCCCGAGGCTTCCGCCCCCCGCAGCAGCAACCTCTTTGTTGATCGCTTGGCCACCGGCCAGTGGGTCATCCTGCTGCATGTCGAGTTTCCGTCGCAGCCGTTCACCGAAGGGGCAAGCCCCTCGCGTTCCTCGCTCGACATCGCCGAGACCGCGGAGTTGGCGGCTTCCGCTGGCCTCACCCTCGTGGGACAAGTGAAGGCCCGGCGGCAGCGGGAGCACCCCCGTTGGCTGGTTGGTTCCGGCAAGGTGGAGGAGATTCGCCAGCTCATACGCGATGAGGGCGCTGACATGCTGGTGGTCAACAACGACCTCTCGGCGCGCCAGCAGCGCAATTTGGAGGAGGCGCTTGGCTGCCGGGTGATGGGCCGCTCGGAACTGATCATCCACATCTTTGCCCAGCGGGCCCGCACCTTCGAGGGGCAGTTGCAGGTGGAGCTTGCCCAGCTCACCCACGCCCAAACCCAGTTGGTGGGCGGCTGGAGCCACTTGGAGCGGCAGAAGGGCGGCATCGGCTTGCGCGGTGGCGCCGGCGAGAAGCAGCTGGAGCTCGACCAGAGAATGCTCGCCACGCGCATCAAATCCGTGCAGTCCCGGCTGGCGGGGGTGCGCAAGCGCCGCAACCAAGGCCAGCGGCAGCGCCGCCGCTCTGGTGCCCAAACCGTGGCCTTGGTCGGCTACACCAACGCCGGCAAGTCAACCCTGTTCAACGCCTTGGCCGCGGAGGGGGTGGCCACGGAGGACAAGCTGTTCGCCACCTTGGACCCCACCCTGCGGCGAATCGACATTCCCGGCGCCGCCCAGGTGGTGCTGGCCGACACGGTGGGCTTCATCAGCGACCTGCCGCACACGCTGATCGACGCCTTCAAGGCCACCCTTGAGGAAGTCAGCCAAGCCGACTTGCTGATTCACGTCATGGATGGCGCCGCCCCGCGCTTGGACCAACGCATCGCCGACGTGGAGGCGGTGCTCAAGGAAATCGGCGCCTCGGCGTGCGCGCGCATCAACGTGTTCAACAAGTGCGATCTGCCCCAGGCCGACCCGCCGCCTCCCGATGCCCTGCCGGTGAGCGCCGCCACCGGTGCGGGGCTGGATGCGCTGCGTGCCCGCATTGGCGCGGCGCTGGGCGTTCAGGCCCCCATCGAGGTTGACTTGCCGGCCTCTGCGGGCGGCGTTCGCGCATGGCTCTACGCCGCTGACGCGGTGCTGGCCGAAAGCCACACCAGCGATGGCGGCATGCGCCTCAAGGTGCGTGGCGATGAACGCCTCATGGCGCGCCTGCGCCGCGACCTTGCCGCTTGCGGCCACCGCAAAATTGAAGTGACCCCATGCACCTGAGGCAGTACACTTGGGCCACCGAGAACTCATCCACAAACGAGGCGATGCCTCCGGCACGTGGTTGGGAGGTCGACGGGCGCCAAAGTTGTCTCAATGGTTAACCTTGCCCGGCGATCAGTTACTTGCCCGGCGAGCAGATAAATGAATGGAGTACCGAATGGCGTGGAATGAACCGGGTGGCGGTGGCCGAGACCCTTGGGGCAACCAAGGCGACAAAGGGCCGCCGGACCTTGATGAGGCCTTCAGAAAGCTGAGGGCTCAACTGGCTGGCATTTTCGGCGGTGGCCGCAGCGGCGGCGGCGACAGCGGCAACGGCAAGCTGAGCACTGGCTTTCTCGGTGCGGGCTTGGTGGCGCTGGTTGCCATTTACGGGTTCTTCGGCCTGTACCAGGTCGACCAGGGCGAGCGCGGCGTGGTGTTCCGCTTCGGCGCCGTGCAGCAGAACATCGTCATGCCCGGCCTGCACTGGAATCCGCCGCTGGTCGACCGCGTGCACAAGGTCAACGTCACCCAAGTGCGTTCCAAGGAGCACCAAGCGCTGATGCTGACCGAGGATGAGAACATTGTCGATGTCACCATGACGGTGCAGTACGTGGTGGATGACCCCATCGCCTTTTTGGTCAACGTGCGCAGCCCCGAGGTGAGCTTGGACCAAGCCCAAGAGAGCGCCCTGCGCCATGTGGTGGGCGGCTCGATCATGGACCGGGTGATCACCGATGGCCGCGCCGCCATCGCCATTGAGGTGCAGGAGCGCCTGCAGTCCTACCTCAACCGTTACCAGACGGGCATCCTGGTCAGCAAGGTGAACATTGACGAGAGCGCCCCGCCGTCCCAGGTGCGGGACGCCTTCAACGACGTGCAGAAGGCCCAGGAGGACGAGCAGCGCTTCATCAACCAGGCCAACGCCTACGCCGAAAGCGTCATTCCCACGGCCCGCGGCGAGGCGCAGAAGCTCATTGAGCAGGCCAACGCCTACCGGGACCAAGTGGTGGCTCGCGCGGAAGGCGAGGCCCAACGCTTCGAGAAGCTGTTGGCCGAGTACTCCTTGGCCAAGGATGTCACTAGGGACCGGCTTTACTTGGACTCCATCGAATCCGTGCTTTCCGCCAGTTCCAAGATCATGGTCGATGTGGAGGGCGGCAACAACCTGATGTACCTGCCGTTGGATCGCTTCGTGCAGTCCGGTGCGGCCGGGGCAGGTGGTGCCGCCACCCAAGACACCGTTCGCAGCTTGGCGGATGCGGTGATCCGTGAAATCAACAACCGGGTCGCCGATGGTCGCGGCCGCGACACGCGCTAAGGAGCCCGCTGATGAACCTTCGCAATTTGATCGTTGTTGTCATCGGGCTGGTGGCGTTGCTGCTGCTGGCGCAGAGCCTGTACATCGTCGAACAGACCGAGCGGGCGGTGCTGCTGCGCTTTGGCGCGGTGGCCAAGGCGGATGTGCCGCCGGGCCTGCACTTCAAGCTGCCAATCGCCGAAGAGGTCAAGAAGTTCGATGCCCGGGTGCTGACCTTGGACTCCAGTCCGGAAACCTACTACACCTTGGAGAAGAAGCCCCTGATCGTCGATTCCTTCGCCAAGTGGCGGATCGTTGATGTGCCCAACTACTACACGGCCAGTTCCGGGGACGAGAACCGCGCCAACCGCGTGCTGCAGGAGCGCGTCAATGAAGGGCTGCGCAACGCCATCAGCCGCCGCGACATGCATGAGGTCATTTCCGGAGAGCGGGACCAGCTCATGCAGGAGCTCACCGCCGACCTCAACCGTGTGATGCAGGAGGCCGTGGGCATTGAGGTCATCGACGTGCGCGTCAAGCGCATCGACCTGCCCACCGAGGTCTCCACATCGGTCTATGACCGCATGAATTCCGAACGGGAGATTGAGGCGCGGCAGTATCGCGCTCAGGGCGAGGAGCTTGCGCTGGGCATTCGCGCTGACGCAGACCGGCAAACCGTTGTCATCGAGGCCGAAGCCTACCGGGAGGCGGAGCGCATTCGCGGCGACGGCGACGCCCGTTCAGCGGCGATTTACGCGGCTGCCTTCAACAAGGATCCGGAATTCTACGAATTCACCCGCAGCCTCAACGCCTACGCCAAGGTGTTTGGCGACAAGAGCGACATGCTGGTGCTCGATCCCAACAGCGAGTTCTTCAAGTACCTCAAGAGCGACGCCGGCTAGCCGGCTCGTCAGATCGCTGGGTGGATTGCCAAGCCCGGCCAATCGCCAACAAGCAACCTGGGCCAACTGCCAACGGCACGCTGGGCTAGCTGCCATCAGATAGGAGCCGAAGCTGCGCTATGGGACGCAACGTCGTCGTCATCGGCACCCAATGGGGCGATGAGGGCAAGGGCAAAATCGTTGATTTGCTGACCGACCAAGCCGCTGCCGTCGTGCGCTGCCAAGGCGGGCACAACGCCGGCCACACGCTGGTCATTGACAACCACAAGACGGTGCTGCACCTGATTCCGTCGGGCATTCTGCACCCTGACGCACTGTGCGTCATCGGCAACGGCGTGGTTCTGGACCCTGTTGCGTTGCTCGACGAAGTTGGCCGCTTGGAGGCGCACGGCGTGTCGGTGCGCGAACGGCTGCGCATCAGCCCCGCCTGTCAGCTGATCCTGCCCCACCACGTCCGTCTCGACCATGCCCGGGAGGCCGCCCGCGGCGTGGGCAAGATCGGCACCACCGGGCGCGGCATCGGCCCGGCCTACGAAGACAAGGCGGCGCGCCGGGGGCTCAGGATTGGCGACTTGTTCTACTGGACGGCGTTTTCGGACAAGCTGCGCGAGGTCATGGCCTACCACAACTTCGTTCTGGAGAACTACTATCAGGAGCCTGCGGAGGACTACCAGCGCACCTTGGATCAGTGTGCGGCGCTCAGCCGTCAGATTCGGCCGTTGGTGGCCGATACGGTGTCCCTCATCCACCAATTGCGTGACGAAGGCAAGAACCTGCTCTTCGAAGGGGCACAGGGCGCACTGCTGGACGTGGATCTCGGCACCTATCCCTTCGTCACCTCATCCAACACCACGGCGGCCGGCGCCGCGGCCGGCAGTGGGTTCGGCCCCGCTTGGCTCGACTACGTGCTGGGCATCACCAAGGCCTACGCCACTCGGGTCGGCTCCGGGCCCTTCCCCACTGAGCTCGACGACGAAGTGGGCCGGGGCTTGGCGAAACGGGGCGCGGAGTTTGGCTCCACCACCGGCCGTCCGCGCCGCTGCGGCTGGTTCGATGCCGCGGCACTGCGCCAGTCCGTGCGCATCAACAGCATATCCGGGCTGTGCCTGACCAAGCTCGACGTGCTGGACGGCCTGCCCACCCTCAACATCTGCACCGCCTACGACGCGCCGGCTGAGGACCGTGGTGCGGCGCGCTTCGGCAGCGAGTACTACTCCGATCTTACGCCCCAATTCGAGCAATTGCCCGGTTGGCAGGAATCCACCTTTGGCGCCCGCCGCCTAGAAGACCTGCCCACCAACGCCCGGCGCTACGTGGAACGCATCGAAGAGGTGGTCGGCGCCCCCATCAGCATCATCTCCACGGGCCCGGACCGCTCCCAGACCATCGTGCTCGATGATCCGTTCACGCCATGATGGACACCCGCCTGCTGGAAATCCTCGTCTGCCCGGTCAGCAAAGCCAGCCTCACCTACCGCCGTGACCGCGACGAACTCTGGTGCCGCGCCAGCCGCCTGGCCTACCCCATCCGCGACGGCATCCCGTTTCTCATGGAGGAGGAAGCGCGCGCCCTAACGCCGGAGGAGCTGGAGGCACTCTCGGGTTAGCCGCTTTCCGGGCGGCGGCGCAGTCAAGTACAATCACCTGCCAAAACACCGACAGGAACTTATTGAATGACCAAGCCGGAGCTGGTTGCCAGCAACGACATGCCAGACATCGCCAGCCGCGAGCTGCGTCAGCCGCAGGTGGCGCTCGATTGGGTGGGCATGAGCGAGATTCATCAGCCGTTGCTGGTCACCGATGGCGGCGCAACCCGGCAGGTGCACACCAAGGTGCAGGTGTACGTGGACTTGGCGGACACCAAGGCCAAGGGCATTCACATGTCGCGCCTCTACCTCATTCTGGATGAGCACGCAGACACTCGGCCATTGACGGCGGCGGGGCTGAAGCTGCTGCTTGCCTCGGTGCTGGAGTCGCATCGCGGGCTGTCCACCCGGGCCTTCGTGCAGTTTGAGTTCGACTACTACCTGCGCCGCAATGCGCTGGTCAGCGACCACTCGGGATGGAACAACTACCCGGTCACCATCAAGGGCACGCTCATTGGCCGGGAGATACAACTGGAGCTGGGCATTGGCGTGTATTACTCGTCCACCTGCCCGTGTTCGGCGGCGCTGGCCCGGCAATTGATCCAAAACCAGTTCGAGTCAGACTTTGGCCGCGGCGGTTCGGTCAAGGCCAGCGAGGTCAAGGCATGGCTGGGCACCGAGAAGGGCATCGTGGCCACCCCGCACAGCCAGCGCAGCATCGCCCGGCTGCTGGTCAAGCTGCGCGACGGCTTGGTGGACTTTCCGATCACCGACCTGATCGACGACGTGGAGGCCACGCTCAAGACCCCGGTGCAAACCGCCGTCAAGCGCGAGGATGAGCAGGAGTTCGCCCGGCTGAACGGCCAGAACCTGATGTTCATCGAGGACGCCGGGCGCAAGCTCAAGGCCCTGCTGCAGGAGGATGGCCGCCTCAGCGACTTCTGGGTGCGCATCGAGCACCACGAAAGCCTGCACGCCCACGATGCCGTCGGCGTCTTCACCAAGGGCGTTGACGACGGCTACCTGCCCATTCCTTGACGCCGCCGAGTTCAGCTGATGCCACTTTCCTTGGACGATCCATGCTGAATGGCAGCATCGTCGCGCTGGTGACGCCGATGACCCCCTCCGGAGCGCTGGATTGGGAGGCCTTGGAGCGGCTGGTCGCTTGGCATTTGGAAAGCGGCACCCATGGCATTGTGCCCATGGGCACCACCGGTGAATCCGCCACCCTGACCACGGCGGAGCACTTGGAGGTCATTCGCCGCGTCATCGCCTTGGTGGATGGCCAAGTGCCGGTGATTGCGGGCACCGGCAGCAACTCCACGGACGAGGCCATCCACCAAACCCAGGAGGCGGAGCGCGAGGGCGCCGATGCCTGCCTGGTCGTCACGCCCTATTACAACAAGCCCACCCAGGAAGGCCTGTACCATCACTACAAGGCCATCGCCGAGGCCAGTGGCGTGCCCTTGGTGCTCTACAACGTGCCGCCCCGCACCGCCTGCGACATGCTGCCTGAAACGGTAGCCCGCTTGGCGTCACTGGACAACATCGTCGGCATTAAGGAAGCATCTGGGGATGCCAGCCGCATCGGGACGTTGCGCCGCCTGTGCGGCGAGGACTTCATCCTATTGTCCGGCGAGGACGCGCAGACGCTGGAAATGCTGCACCTCGGTGCAGTAGGCGCCATATCGGTCACCGCCAACGTGCTGCCGCGGCAGATGGCGTCGTTCTGCGGCGCTTGGCTGGCGGGCGAACGCGAGCGGGCTGAGGCCTTGGACGCGGAGCTGCAGCCCGTGCACGGCGCGCTGTTTGTGGAGACCAGCCCGTCGCCGGTCAAGTGGGCGCTGCATGCTCTGGGCCGCATTGACTCCGGCATTCGCCTGCCGTTGCTGCCCCTGTCGGAAGGCCGGCGCTCTGAGGTCATGGCCGCCGTCAACGCGGTTCAGGGCTAGCCCGTGGCCAAAGCCATCATCTTTGTTGCCTTGGCGCTGCTGGTCGGCGGTTGCGGCTGGTTTTCCGACGACCGCGGCTTCTTCGTCAACCGGTCCGACGACTACATCGACGCCCGGGAGGCCCCTCGGCTGGTCATTCCGGATGATCTGGGCGAGACCTTGGAGGACCCGTTTCCCATTCCGGCCGTGCCCGCCCAGGAAAACGCCCGCTTCTTTCCGGGCCGCGCGCCGCTGCCGGATGCCATCTACGCCAACGACAATCGCGACGCAATTCGCATCCAGCGGCTTGGCGAGCGAATTTGGCTGGTGGTGCCGGAGGCGCCCACCACCGTGTGGCCGAAAATCAAGCAGTTTCTGGCGGAAAACGGCGTTGGCGTGACCTCGGAGCAACCGGGTCGGGGGCGCATCACCACCGAATGGCTCAGCGTTGGGGAGGAGTCCTATCGGGATGTGGTCCGCAACCTGCTCAAGGAGGTGAAACCTGACAGCGGCGAGCGTGACCGTCTGTTGCTGCAGGTCGAACAGGGCTTGCGGGAGTTGACGTCGGAAGTTCACCTGCGTCACCAGTCTGATGCAGCTGTTGGCTCCGAGGTTGATGTGCCCGCCGGCTTGGATCAATTGACCTCCGGCTTGGTTGAGGTGGAGCAGCGCCTGCTGAACGAGCTCGGCACCTACATCGCCGCTCGGGTGGCGGAGCAGACCGTTTCCATGGTGGCTCAGGAAATCGCCGGCCAGGTGAAGTCGGAGCTGAGCAGGGATGAAGCCGGCCAGCCCATATTGAGGCTTTATCTCGACGAGGAGCGAGCTTGGGCGACGCTCAGCCAAGCGATCGACAACGCTGGCATCGAGATCATTGAAACCGATCGCCAAGCAAGGGTGCAATACGTCCGCATACCGGACGAGGTGCTGCTCGGCGAGGAGAAGCCCGGGTTTTTCCGGCGCCTATTCTCCTCCCGCGGCGGCGGCAATGTGCCGGAGGTGGTGCTGCGCCTGAGCCAAGAGGAAGGCGGCCACTACGCGTTGAGCGTATCGGATCGGATTGGCCAATCGGTGCCGGTGGAGTTCGCCCAGCAGGTGCTGGTTCTGGTTCGCGAGTTTTCCGCTTGAGCGGCTTGGGTTGTCCGGGCCGCGCCCCTCGCTTGACAACAACCCCAATGGACCTTGAGGAACGGTAGAGCAGTGGAGCACGCATTCAACGTCAAGCCGGATTCATTTCAGGCCGATGTGGTGGAACGCTCCACCACCGTGCCCGTAGTGCTCCTGTTCTGGGCCAACCAGTCCCCGCCCTCCACCGACGTCAAGCGCCAGTTGGAGCAACTGGTGGGCCAGTACGGGGGCAAGGTGCTGCTCGGCTTGGTGGACGTTGCTGCGGATCCCACCTTGGCCCAGCACTTGCGCGTGCAGGCTTTGCCCAGCCTGCGGGTCATCGACAAGGGGCAGATCGTTCACCAGCTTGAAGGGCCGCAGCCGGAACAGGCGTTGCGGTCCCTGTTCGATCAGCTGACCATGTCCGCGGCCGATGTGATCAAGGGCCAGCTCAGTCAGTATCTGGAGCAGAAGGACTTCACAAGCGCCTTGCGCTTTCTGCAGCAGGCCATTGCCGAAGAGCCCAACAACGCGTCCTTTCGCATCGAGTTGGCCGATGTGCTGGCCCGGCAGGGCGAGCTGGACGAGGCCCGCAAGGCGCTGCAGACCGTGCCCGCCGACGCCCCGGAGCGGGACCGGCCGGAAACCCGGCTGGCGCTGGCCGATGAAGCCGCCGCCCTGCCGCCGCGCGAGCAGTTGCTGCAAAAGCTCACCGATGCGCCAGACGACATCGAAACCCAGCACCAGTTAGCCGTCGTGGAAGCCGCCGCCGAGAACTACGAGGCGGCCTTGGAAAGCGCCCTCAAGGTGCTGCAAACCGACCGCACCTACGGCGACGACATCGGCCGCCTCACCATGATCCGCATCTTCACGGTACTCGGCAAAGGCAACGAACTGGCCAACGCCTACCGCCGGCGGATGTTCAACTTCATGCACTGATGGGCTGCGCGCGAGAACACAAGGAGTGCGGCCATCGAGACACTGAAGGAAAAGCTCGCTGACTACCGCCAGCGAGGCGCGCACCGGGTCAAGATTGGCCTGACGGACATTGATGGTGTCATTCGCGGCAAATACGTCAGCTTGGAGAAGTTTGCGTCGTTGATGGAGAAGGGCGGCGGCTTCTGCGACTGCGTGTTCGGCTGGGACGTGGACGACCAGCTCTATGACGAGGGCGACTACACGGGCTGGCATACCGGATTTCCCGATGCCGCCTACCGCTTGGTGGTGGACTCAGAGCGTTGGTTGGCTGACGAAGGCTGCCCCTACTTTGTGGGCGAGTTCGTCGGCGCCGATGGCGAGCCCCATCCGCTCTGTCCGCGCACGCGGCTCAAGGGCATGCTCGGCCGGATGGCGGAGCAGGGCCTCACGCTGATGTCCGGCTTCGAGTACGAGTTCTTTGTCTTCGAGGAAACGCCGCACAGCCTTCGGGAGAAGGGTTATAGAAACCTAAAGCCGCTGACGCCAGGCAACTTTGGCTACTCGATGCTGCGTGCCTCGGCGCAATCGGCGTTGTTCAACGAACTCATGGGCACCTGCCGGGCCTTGCGGCTGGACCTTGAGGGCCTGCACTGCGAGACGGGCCCGGGCGTTTGGGAGGCGGCCTTGGCACCGGCGCCCGGCATCGAGGCAGCGGACCGTGCCAACCTGTTCAAGACCTTCGCCAAGGCGTTCTTCCACAAGCGTGGCCTGACCGCCACCTTCATGGCCAAGTGGTCGATGGACTATCCGGGGCAGAGCGGTCACTACCACTTCAGCCTGGTGGATGACCAAGGCGTCAACCGCTTCCGTGACGCGCAGGCCAAAGACGGCATGTCCGCCCTGCAGCGGTCGGCGGTAGCGGGCTTGGAGCGGCATCTCGGTGATGTCCTGGCGCTGCTGGCGCCCACCGTCAACAGCTACGCCCGGCTGGTCAAGGGCGCTTGGGCACCGACCGCGGCCACTTGGGGCGTGGAGAACCGCACGGCGGCCATTCGCGTGATCGGCGGCGGTGGGCCAAGCCAACGCATCGAGTGCCGCGTGTGCGGCGCGGACGCCAACCCCTATCTCGCGGCGGCGGCCACGCTGGCGGCCATGTGGCAGGGCGTGGAAGGCGAACTCACGCCCAGCCCGCCGGTGGCCGGCAACGCCTATGACGTGGAGGACGCCCTGCCTCCGGAGCGGCGCTTCCCCGGCCAGCTGCGGGCGGCGGCGGACCGCTTGGACGGCGCAAGCCACGCCCGCCGCCTGCTTGGCGATGCCTTTGTGGACCACTTTGCCATGACCCGTCGCTGGGAGTGCCGCGAATACGACCGCCACGTCAACGACTGGCAGCTGGAACGCTACTTTGAAATCATCTGAGCACCGCTAACCGCCCGCAAGCCGTCATGCGCATAGGCATTCTGCAGACCGACGCCGTGCTGCCCCGCTTTCAGCCGGACCACGGCGACTATCCGGGCATGTTCATGGCGCTGTTCGACGCCGCCGGCGGGGATAGGGCCTTGGCGTACCAGGTGATTGATGCCCAGGCCAGCGCCTTTCCCTCGCCGAACCACTGCGACTGCTACGTCATCACCGGCAGCCGCCACAGCGTGTATGACGACCTGCCCTGGATCGCAAGGCTCGCCACCTTCGTCGAGACCGCCCTTGATGCAGGCAAGCCGGTGGTCGGCATCTGCTTCGGCCACCAATTGATGGCCCACTTCTTCGGGGGGCGCACCGCTAAGGCGTCGGGGTGGGCGGTGGGCGTCCATGCCAGTGAACTGTTGGTGACGGAACCTTGGCTTGCGCCTGCCGTGGATGCGTTCAGCCTGCTGTCCAGCCATCAGGATCAAGTGACCGAACTGCCGCCCGGCGCCCGGCTGATTGCCAGCAATGATTTCTGCCCGTTGGCCGGGTTCACCCACGGCGACCAAGTGCTGACCTTTCAAGGCCACCCGGAGTTTCGCAAAGCCTACTCCGAAGACCTGATGAACATGCGCCGGGACTTGCTTGGCGAGGACGTTTGGCGGGCCGGCATGGCCTCCTTGGAGGAGGAAACCCACGAGCACCTGGTGGGGCGCTGGATTCTCAACTTCTGCGCACGGGAGTGCTGAGCGCTCGTGGACCGGCCGCCACGTCTATTCGACCGCTTTCGCCGCCGGGCGGCGGAGGTCACCCGCTCTCCGGATGAGCTGCGGCAGCTGTTGGGCGCCGCCTTGTCCAAGGCGGAGCGAGCGGGGCGGCTCTCCGCCCGCTTTGCGGCGGTCCGCGGCGAGCTCAACGCCTTCATCGGCCTACTCGGCGCTTGGGCGCGAGGCGACTACCGGGCCGTTTCCCCCAAGGCGTTGGTGATGGTGACGGCGGCCGTGCTCTACTTCCTCGCGCCGTTGGACTGGGTGCCGGACTTCATACTGGGCTTGGGCTTGCTCGACGACGTGGCCGTCATTGGCTATGTCTTGGGCGCCGTTCGGGAGGAAATTGCCGCCTTCGAGCGCTGGCGCAGTGAGCAAGCCGAAGCGGAAGCGGCGCAACCTGACGGAGAGGGCGTGTCACCGAGCCGCGATAGCGCGTCAATGGCGGGAAGCGGTGCGTCACCAGAAGGCGGGAGCGCTTTGCTCGGTGGCAACGACGACGCTTCACTAGCTAGGGAAAGTGCGTCACCACATGTCGGCCGCGCGTCAGGGCCCGGCAACGGCGCGTCGCCAGTTGGTGAAAGCGCTTTACTGGGTGGTGACGAAGACGCTTCATCAGATGGCGGGAGCGCGTCGCCTGACAAGAACCTCGATGGCCAGCCGCCACAACGCGAAGACGAAGGTCGTTAGCATGAATGACACCAGCACAGTGCATCGGCCCCTTTGGACGTGTCGTTCCAAGCGTCACTCGACAGGTCACATGACGCGTCATGTGACGCGTTTGCAGAACATCCGTAGAGGGCTGCTCATCCTCTTCTTGGCGCTCGCCAACACCGGCTGCGGCGTGGGTTTCCTGTACAACAACCTCGACCGCTTCGTGCGCTGGGAACTCGACAGCGTGCTGGACATGACCCCGGAGCAGAAAGCCTACTTCGAGACGGAGTTCGCTGACCTCTGGCGCTGGCACCGCGCCCACGAACTGCCGCGCTATGCCGACGACCTGGATCGCTGGGCCGGGCAAGTTGGCGACCCGGCGATGTCCGTGGACATCGACGAGCTGTTCATTACCGTGGAAGGCTGGTGGCTGCGCTTGGAGGCGAGGGGCACGCCGGTCGCGGCCGAGTTTCTGCGCAGTCTCGACGACCAGCAGGTCAATGCTCTGGCCGAGGCCCTAGAGGAGTCCAATGCCGATTGGGAGAAGGAGGAGAAGGGCAAGCCCATCGAAGTGGTTCGCAAAGCCTGGCGCAAGGACTTCGAATCCATTCTCAAGCGCTTCACCGGGGCGCTCACGGAGGAGCAGCGGGCGGTCATCGCCGATGCGGCCGAACGCTACTTGCCGGAGCGGCAGCTTTGGGCGGACTACCGCCGCCGCTGGCAGCGGGAGCTGTTCAACTTGCTGGAGCGCCGCCACGACGCGGACCATTTCACGGCTGGCTTTGAGCGGTTGGTCAAAGACCAGAAGACCTACTACAGTGCGGAGTTCGCCGAAATCGAAGCGGCCAACGAAGCGCTGGTGAAGTCCACGTTGCTGGCCACACTCAACCAAGCACCGCCCAAGCAGCGCGACCGCCTGCGCAACAACCTGACCGACCGGGCCGAGGAACTCCGAGCGCTGGCGCTGGCGGGAAGTGGGAAGGACGCCTAGCCGCCTTATGTCCGACGCTGGTCACCTAAGGATGCCTAGCTCCCTGATGTGCGGCACTGGGCACGCCGCCCTGGTTTACTGGCCGCTTGCCGCTCGGTGGCCGCTATACTGAGCTGCACCGAATGCCAGTCGAACTGAGTTAAAGGGGGAAACACCATGTCCAGTCAGGAAATGCGCGCTGCCATCGAAGCCATGCGCGCTCAAGGGTCCTTTGTGGATGCCCATGCGGACGTGGCCACCATGCGCCGCAACATGGAGGAGGCGTTTGGGGTCACGCCGGTGCCCGAGGACGTGACCCACTCCGACTTTGACGCGGGCGGCATCACCGCCCGCCATGTCAGTGTGCCGGGCGTGCGCGACGACCGGGGCGTGCTGTACTTCCACGGTGGCGGTTACGTCATCGGCTCGCTCAACACCCACACGGAGTTGATGGGCCGCATCGCCCGCGCTTGCCGGGCGCCCGTGCTGGGCATCGACTACCGGCTGGCGCCGGAGCACCCTTTTCCGGCGGCGGTGGAGGATGCAGTGGCCAGCTATGACCGGCTGCAGGCCAACGGCATCAAGCCGCAGCAAATCGTGATCGCTGGGGATTCAGCCGGCGGCGGCCTCGCGCTGGCCTGCCTGCTGGCCTTGAAGGCCCAAGGCAAGCCGCAGCCGGCCGGGGCGGCGCTGCTCTCGCCGTGGACGGACCTCACCGGCAGCGGTGACAGCGTCGAGACACGGGCAGCAGCGGACCCAATGGTCACAGTTGAAGTGCTGCATCGCCTTGCCGCGCTCTACAGCGGTGGCGCCGACACTTCCGAGCCGGGCATCTCGCCACTCTTTGGCGACTTGAAAGGCTTGCCGCCGCTGCTGGTGCAGGTGGGTGACGCCGAATTGCTGCTGGACGATGCCACGCGTTTGGCTGAACGGGCCGAAGCGGTAGGTGTGGACGTTGATCTGCAGGTCGTTGAGGGCGCCTTCCACGTGTTCCAGTCGATGCCGGACCTGCCGGAGTCCACGGAAGCGCTGGCCAGCATTGGCGCCTTCTTTGATCGGGTGACCGGCGCATAGGAGCCAGTGCGTGCGCAAGTCCCGAATGCGCATCTTTGCGGGCCTGGGTTGGGCCAAAGTCCGCATCGATTTGCAGCTCGCACAGCGCTTGATGCCGACCGCGGCCGGTTCGCCGAGATTGGTTGATGGGCCTGCACCTGTGGCACACTGATCACGAAGTGGCATTTGGAGGGGAGGCGCACCGTGAACAAACCAACTGATCGAACCGTGTTTCAGAACGCTTGGGTGGTGGACGATGTGGAGGCGGCCTGCATGAAGTGGGTCAATGAAATGGGCGTTGGCCCCTTTTTCGTCACCGAGTACACCGATCAATTCAGCGACATGACCTACCGGGGCGAACCGGCCGAGCTGTCGATGTTCGTTGCCATCGCGCAAGCGGGGCCGGTGCAGATTGAGCTGATTCAGCCGACGGTGGAGCGCTGCGCCTACCGGGACAGCGTGCCGCCGGGCGCCATTGGCTTTCACCACATGTGCGTGTGGACCCACGACATCAACGCCGACACCGCCTATTTCGCGGGTCTCGGCTATGCCGCGGCCAATCGTGGCCGGGCCGGCGACATCGAGTTCGCCTACTACGACACCCGGCCGTTGATGGGCTGCATGCTGGAGGTGGTCACTCAGAGCCCCGGCATTGTGGAGCGGTTCGCCGCCATTGCCGCCGCTGCCGAAGGCTGGGACGGGCGGGAACCCATTCGAAGTTAGCGTCCGTTTCCGTACAATAGCTGCCCCCCATCCCGGAGCCCTTCGCCATGGAACAGAACCAGGACGCCCAGCTGCGCGACGATGGCCGCTGCGAGTCCGCCTTGCAGGCCATCAAGGACGTGCTCTGGCGGTTCGAGGAGATGGGCGAGGGCACCTACAGCATCTACGACCTG
Organism: Candidatus Azophilus sp.; assembly: GCA_965220835.1. GTDB lineage: Bacteria > Pseudomonadota > Gammaproteobacteria > Pseudomonadales > Azotimanducaceae > Azophilus. The sequence goes on from OZ244842.1 coordinate 192,531, forward strand.
CTCGGCTACCTGTTCGAGGACTTGGTGGAAGGCGGCTGCTGCGCGGCCTGCATCCACCAGACCTTGGTGGCCGTCTGCAAGGAGCAAGGCGCTGACTTGGAGGTGCATCGGCAGGATGGCGAAGTCGTCTACCACTGAGCGGCCAACGGCGCCAAGCGCCAAGCCGATGGCAGAGGCCTCGCCGGGTGCAGCCATTGAGGGGTCCGATGGCCTTGCCCCGCGGCCAAAGTCTGCAGACGGGCCGGCCGCCGCACCGCCAGCCGCTGAACGGCCGGTGGCCGGCAACCTCTGCGAATTGCTGCTCAGCGCCGCCGAGCGTTTTCCCGGCCAGGATGCCTTGGTTTTTCCCGACTCTCGGTTGACTTACGCTGATCTCGCGGAGCGGGGCTTCGAGCGGGCGCGCAGCCTGATGGCATTGGGCGTCGAGCCGGGCGATCACGTGGGCATCCTCATGCCCAACTGCCCGGAATACATCGAGTTGCTGTTGGGCGCGGTTTTGGCCGGCGCCGTGGCCGTGCCCGTCAACGCCCGCTACAAGGCAGCGGAGCTGGCCTACGTGGTGGAGAATGCGGACCTCGTGGGCCTCATCACCTCAGACTTGGCATCGGAGTACGTGGACTTTGCCGGCTTGCTCGCAGAGGCCTTTCCGGATCTTGCCAGTGCGGCTGATCCCCAAGCCCTGTCCATCGAGCAGGCGCCACAGCTGCGCTTCGTCACCTCCATCAGCGCGGGGACGCCGCCGGGGTTTGTGGCCTACAGCGTGTTCCGGGCCGCTGCGGAAGAGATTGCGGCGTCGTCGGTAAGCGCCAGAATTGCCGGCGTGAGCGGCACCCAAGCCGCCATCATGATGTACACCTCCGGCACCACGGCCAACCCCAAGGGCTGCCCCTTGGGCCACGCCGCCTTGGCGCACAACGGCGCCGCCATGAACCGGCAGCGTTACTTTCTGGGACCCCAGGACCGCTTGTGGGCGCCACTGCCCATGTTCCACATGGCCTCCATTCTGCCGTTGCTGTGCTGCTTCGATGCTGGGGCCGCGCTGCTCTCCATGAATCGGGTGGAGGCCGGGGCCGCCCTGGAAATGATGGAGCGCGAGCGCGCCACCGTTGCCTTTCCGGCGTTTCCCACCATCACCAACGCGCTGATTACCCATCCCCGGTTTCCCAGCACGGACCTAAGCCGCCTGCGCCGCATCAACAACGTGGCCCCGCTGGAGATGCTGCGCCGCTTTCAGGACGCGTTCCCGCAGGCGGTGCAGACGGGCGCCTACGGCCTCACCGAGACTTGCGGCGTGGTCTCCTACAACCATCCGGACGAAGACCTGGAGTCCCGGCTGACCACCTGCGGCGCACCCTTTGCAGGGGTTGAGGTGCGCATCGCCGACCCGGACAGCGGCGCTGCGCTGCCGGCCGGCGAGCGCGGGGAAATCTGGGTGCGGGGGTTCACCGTGTTCGACGGCTACTACAAGGCCCCGGAGAAGAACGCGGAGAGCTTCGTGGATGGCTGGTTCCGCACCGGCGACCTCGGCGCCCTGGATGAGGCCAACCGCATTTGCTACCACGGCCGCATCAAGGACATGCTCAAGGTGGGCGGCGAGAACGTGGCGGCGCTGGAGATCGAGTCCTTTCTGGCCACCCATCCGGCCGTGAAGCTCGCCGTGGTGATTGGCGTGCCTGATGAGCGGCTGCTGGAGGTTGCCGCCGCCTACATTGAACTCAACCCAGGTGCCGAGGCTACGGAGGCCGAGATCATCGATTTCTGCCGCGGCCGCATCGCCAGCTTCAAGGCGCCTCGGCACGTGCGCTTCGTCACTGAATGGCCCATGTCCTCAACCAAGATCCAGAAGTTCAAGCTGCAGGAGTGGTTCGATGCCGAGCGCGGGTCTTGAACGGGTCAGCTTCTGGTTCGACAGCCTTGATGATGTGCCGGAACCCGAGGCGCCGGCCGCATTGCCGGCCCAAGTTGACGTAGCCATCGTCGGCGGCGGCTTCACCGGCCTTTGGACCGCCTACTACCTGAAGTGCCTTGAGCCGTCCTTGGACGTCGCCGTGCTCGAGGCGGTCACCCTGGGCTTTGGCGCCAGCGGGCGCAACGGCGGCTGGTGCATGGGCATGGCGTCGGGGGTGGACGAGCTGCTTGAGGATCCGGCCGAGCGCGACGCCGGCGTGCGCCTCACCCGGGCCATGATGAAGACGGTTGATGAGGTGGCCCGGGTCTGCCAAGCGGAGAACATCGACTGCCACTACGCCAAGGGCGGCACCCTGAGCGTGGCCATCGCGCCGCGAAGGCTTCGCTGCGGCCCGCCTGCAGCGTCAAGTGGCCGGATTCGACGCCTGCGGGCTCAGCGACTACTGCGAGTGGCTGCCGGCCGAGGAAGCCCGGCGGCGCATCAATTGCGCGCGCAACCACGGCGCCATGCACACGCCCCACTGCGCCGCCATCCATCCGGCTCGCTTGGTGCGCGGCCTGGGCGAAGCAGTGCGCCGCCGGGGGGTGCGGGTCTTCGAATCGATGCCAGTGGTGGACGCGCAGGGCAAACAGGTGACCACGTCCCGGGGAACGCTGGCCGCCGATGCCGTGATTCGCGCCACCGAGGGCTACACCGACTCCGGGCTAACCAGCCATAAGCGCCGCCTGCTGCCGCTGTATTCCATGATGATTGCCACCGAACCCTTGCCCCAGGAGGTGTGGGACGACATCGGCCTGAAGCAGCGGGAGACCTTTGACGACCACCGCCGGGTCACTATCTACGGCCAGCGCACCGCCGATGGCCGCTTGGCCTTCGGGGGCCGCGAAGGCTATCTGTTCGGCTCCAAGCGCAAGCCCTTCATCACGGCAGACGAAACCCGCTTCGATGGCTTGGAGGCCAGCCTACGGCAAATGTTCCCGATGCTGGAAGGCCGCGCCATCACCCACCGGTGGGGCGGCCTGATGGGCGTGCCGACCTCCTGGCGGCCCAGCGTTGCCTTCGACCGTGCGGCCGGTTTCGGCACCGCCGGCGGTTACGTGGGCGAGGGCGTGGGCGCCTCCAATTTGGCCGGCCGCATCATGGCCGACCTAATGCTCGGCCGGGACACGGACATCACCCGCCTGCCTTGGGTGGACGATGCCAGCGAACGCTGGCCCTACGAACCCCTGCGCTGGCTGGGCGCCAGCGCGATGGCCTTCCTCGGCAATCAAGCCGACCGGGTGGAACTCACCCAAGGCCGCCCGTCAAAGTTCTGGGGAGGCCTGTTCGCTGGCTTGACGCGCCACGTCCTCTGACGGCCACGTCCGGTGACTTCAGCGGGCACGCCACCACCCGAGGTCAATATCGACGCGGGGCTGGTGCAGGCCCTCATTGAGAATCAGTTTCCCCAATACAGGGGGCGACGCCTTCGGCCGATCGGCTCCGGTTGGGACAACGTCGTGTTTCGCTTGGGCAATGATCTTTTGGTTCGCCTGCCCCGCCGGGCCGTCGCTGCCAAGTTATCGGCGCATGAACATCAGTGGCTGCCAAAGCTCGCGCCGCGCCTGCCAATCGCCGTATCCGCGCCAATTCATGTTGGCCGTCCTTATGGGCTCTACCCTTGGCATTGGAGCATCGTTCCTTGGCTGCCGGGCAGGACTGCCGACCAGGAGCCGCTGCAGCCGGGGGAGGTGATGCGGCTTGCTGGCTTTCTTGCCGCCCTGCATCAATCGGCGCCCGCCGATGCGCCGCACAACCCGGCGCGGGGGGTTCCCTTGGCAAGCCGAGCCGATGCCGTTGAGGAACGCATCGAGCGGCTGCAGCGGAAGACCGGCATGATTACGGCTAGGCTGCTGGCAGTTTGGCGTGCCGCATTGGACGCATCGCCCTGTGCCGGACGGCAATGGCTGCACGGCGACCTGCATCCGCTGAACATCGTTGTCGAGAAGGGCCGAATCACTGGCATCATCGACTGGGGCGACCTAAACGGCGGCGACCCTGCTACGGATTTGGCGGTGCTTTGGATGCTGTTCGACACCTTCGACCGGGGCTCGGCGTTGGCTGCCTACGGCGGCATCGACCCGGACCTTGAAGCCCGAGCCAAAGGCTGGGCCATGCTGTTCGCGACGGTGCTTCTTGAGACCGGCTTGGAGGATCATCCAGGCCACGCCGCCGTCGGTGCCCAAACCCTGCGCCGACTGGCACAGAGCCGGTAGGGGCGCCGCTCAGAGACTATTCGGGAACCTGCCTTCCATTGCTTCAGCCAACGATGTCGTGCTGAATGCCTCGGAGCGAGGGCGTCCCGCCCTCGCATGAAGTCCGCGGCGCCACGGGGCGTGCTTGCACAGACAGCAGGCATGGGCTGAAGCACGTTGAGCTCTGTTTCTTGGCAGATTCCCGCAAAATGGCTCAGACGATTGGCAATTGCGGGGACAAAAGGGCGATTTCCTACAAGACAACTGTCCAATTGCCACTTCCGCCGCCGTGCGAGGGGGTTCACGATGGTGTTGTTTTTTAGCCCAACAACAAGGACTATGTTCAATGCGTCAAGTAGTAGAGGAAATCGAGTCAATGGGCGAGCGCCTTGAGAACTCCGGGCTGGACAACCAGCAATCTCGAGCGGTGATTGAGGCGATCGCCAACTCCATTGAGAAGTTCGCGGTGCACGCCAGAACGGTTGAGCGCCGAATTCGAGCGGCATACCGAGTTGATGAAGGCGTACATGGACCAACGGTTTGATCGAACGAACGAGAGGTTTGATGAGCAGTTCGATCTCGTGAACAAGAAGTTCGATCTCGTGAACAAGCAGTTCGATCTCGTGACCAACAAGTTCGATCTCGTGACCAACAAGTTCGACATCGTTGCTAAGAAGTTCGATGTCCTGACCAACAAGTTTGGCTTGGTGGACGACAAGTTCGGCTTGGTGGACAAGAAGTTTAACGGTGTCTATGGTCGGCTTGACCGTATCGAATCACTGATGAAGACCATGATCGGCTGGCAAATTGCCACCGTTACCCTGTTCGCTGGCGCACTCACCGGGTTGGTGGGGGTCTTGGCGGTTCGGCTGTAGTGATCAGGCGGTTGCGCTGGTCAGCCGCCAATCTCAAGCTCAACCAAGTGCTGCATGCGCAGCGGCGTCTTTGGCGCCACCAGTGCGTTGGTGATCTCAAAGTCCAAGTTGATCTGCGGCACCTTCTCCCCAGGGCGAACGGTCAGGCGCAGGCTGCCGTGGGCGGGAATGGTCATCTCATCGGCATGCTGGGTGAACGTGTAGGGGCTGCGGTTGCGCAGCCGCACATCGGCATCGGAGATGTTGGTCAATGTCATGTCGACGATGGCCAGCTCGATCTCCTCACCCGGGTTCCTGATGTCGGGAATCCTGCGGTAAGCGGCGTCCTCGACGTCGAGGGCCGCCTGCAGCAGCGGCTTCAACACCGCCTCCCGACCCACCAGCAGGTTCTTGAACCAGACCACCGTGCGCTGGGCGAACAAGGCGTCGCGAATGCCCGCCGCCGAACGATCCTCGGCAAACACTAAGGTTACGGGGCGATGGGCGCCGAGCGCCGGTGGGTAGTCCCAGTCCACTAGGTTGTGGACATCGGAGACGCCGATCAGCGTCAGCCCGTGGTCCATGGCCAACCGATGGGCGTGCTCGGAGTAGGTGGCGCCGTTGGCAATTTCGATGCCGTGCAGATGCCCGGCTTCGATCAGCGCGGCGTGAAAGTCGGTCATGCGCGACACGCCGGTGGGCAGGGTGGCGGTCCAGAAGGGATGGTTCCAGAACACGAACGCGCCCTGTTCGTTGGCCGCCCGCACTGCCTCCTCCGCTGGCCACTCGTTGGCCGCACGGTAATATGCGATCCGGTCGGTGCCGGGATCCGATTCCACTCTCAGCAGCGCGTTGGCATCGCTTAGGAACACGGCGTTCATGTGCCCGGCTGGCTCCTCCCGGGTGATCTCCGACCCGGCGATGACGATCAGGTCCGAACCGTCCGGCAGCGCTGCAACCGCCTCCTCGAAGGCCCGGTTGCGGTCCGGATGCGGCAGGTCGGCCCGATGCGGCTGCCACTCCAGGTGCTCGGTGATGGCCAGCGCATCAAGCCCATCGCGCAACGCCTCGCTCACCCGAATGCTCGGCCACACGTGCCCGTCGGAAAACACGCTGTGCGTGTGCAGGTCCGCCACCAATGTCTGATAGCCCCCTGCATCCGGAAAGCGAATCAACCGCGCTTCGTTCTCCGGCGGCTGGCGGACCTTGTCGTGGGCTTGGAGTGCGGGTGCAAAGCAAAGCAGGGCGGCGGTCAGTGGCCAAGTCAGGCTGTGGATGCGCATGGGGTGCAGACCTCGTTGCTGGATTGAAGGTGGGGGAGGGCAAAACTACGGCATGGCGGGGAGGGCTGCAAGCTAACCGTTACCGCAATCGGGTTGGACGGGGCTTCGTGGAAAATACCGTCGGCTGCTGCGCCACGCCGGGCTTCGATGGATGTGCTTCAAGGACGACGAAAAGACATACGAAGCACTGGATGATCAGGTCATTGACGGGCCATTGGTCGATCTGTGGCGGCGGCTGCTCAGCGGTCGAGAATTGGTGGTGAGGGAGCGGGTGGGCGAGGTGGAGGTCCGGGTCCTTGCCTTCATTGTGCAGCCAAGTGTCCCGTGTCTTGTCCATGTTGAGGCCTTCTGGAACACGAAGCTGGGCTGATGCAACCAAGGCTGCCTCTTCGTCAGTCAGATCGATGTGGTACTTCGACATGGAACTCTCCAGCGTTCAAGTAGTTTGCGGACTTATGCATGTAAGTCCTCTGACAAAGCCCTCAATCAACAACTTTCCACGCAGCATCCACAAAGTTCGGGTCTTGCACCGCTTGCCGGCCTGCGACGTAGCAATAGAGGCTGGTTGGTATGAAGTGCAAGGCTTGTGTCCCCTGCCAAGATACGGGGCCTGTGGTCGCACCGAGGGTCGTGACCATGAGTTGGGCATCGGGGTGCCGGCTGGCAAAGCGCTTCAAGCTGGCAAGTTCTTCAGGGCGCTCAGCGAAGCGGTCGGTCCATTTGACTTCCACGCACCACAGCGGCTGCTGGCGCTTGTCCAGTGCCACGATATCCACTTCGCCGTGGTTCTTGCCGACGACCCAATGGGCGTAGTGCAGGTCGAAGTTTGCGTGAAACCACTGCGCGAAAACGGCCGTTTCCGCCACCGCCCCCATCGCTTCATCGTCCGCTGCCGTGGCTCCAAAAAGGGCGCAACGCAGCGCGGGCGCCGTCAAATAGACCTTAAAGCGGGTGGCGCGCTTGAATCGGCGGGCGTTGTGGTCGATGCGATGCACGATCTTGATGAGAAACGCTGCCTCCAGGTACTCCAGATAGCGCCGCAATGTGGGTTTGGATACGCCGGAGTCTTGGGACAGTTCCTCAAGGGACAGTTCATTCGCCGTGTTGTACGCCAAGGTTGAAAACAGCAGGTTGAGTTCCTGCACATCCTGTATGCCGTAGAGGCTCGGCAGGTCGCGAAGCAGCACTTTTTCCACGATGTCCGCTCGGATGTAGCGATCCGGATCTTCACGGACCGATTCGGAAAATGCAGCTTCGGGATAGCCGCCAAAGTTGCAGTAGTCCACAAATTCTCGGTTAAGCGCCTCGATTTCCGGAGTGAAGACGCTTCCGTCGGCTTCGAGCGTCACCAATCCGTCCTTGCCACGCAAGTCAAGATATTCATGGAACGTGAGTGGCGGCAGGAGAAAGTCGGTGAATCGCCCCGCGCCGGACTCTGCGCTCTTGAGACGCAGTGCGGCTGCTGCGGAACCCGAGGCCACGCATTGCACGGACGGGTGGGCGTCCACGAACGCCTTCAGGTGCCACTCCCAGTTTGGCAGATACTGGATTTCATCGAGAATCAGCAATCGGTGCCCCGGCCCAGGCCTGCAGGCCTGCTCAACTTCGCTTGCCAGTTCCTCGATGGACATCCGCGCGTAGAGTGGCTGGTCGAGCGACAGGTAGGCGATGTTACGGTTCGAGAAAAAGCCCTCCCGAAGTAAGTGGTCAATCACATGATGCAGCAGGACAGTCTTTCCGACCCGGCGCGGACCCATTACGACCACCGCTCGCCGAACGTCTTGTCGAATGACCAGTTTGGTTAGACGCTCAAAGTACGCCCGAGGACTCAAACTTGAGTAGTCGCTGCGCACCGGCCCGCCCTCCCACCAAGGATTTTCCGTTTGCAGGCTTCGGCGGCGCTGGTCTAAGGAAATCTGGCGCATGGGCGGCAGCATACGCAGTTTGGCAGCTATCGACAAGTTAAGAAAAGGAGACTTTTCTTAATGGTAGTTTGGTGAAAAAAGAAATGGTTTTGAATAAGTTAAGCTCTTGTCTTTGTGCTTGGCGTAGTGGCTTTCTGCCTTTTGGACGCACATTCCTCGATTTCCCTTTACCTTCCATCCCACCAATCGACTACCATTCCGCGCATCTGTTCCACCTCAGTCACGGAAATGTCATGAGTCCTTCCGTCGCCCCATTCGATCCCAAGCCCATGAGGATCAGCGTGCTGACCGCTGCGTTCCAGGAGCTGACGCCTCGCGAAGCGCGGGATGCGGATCCGGATCTGGCCATCGAGGAATGGCTTGAGTTCTCGCGGGAGGTCGGCTCCCCCTACATCCAGCTTTCGGCGGCGCTGCACCCGTCCCGCACTGATGTGCCCGCCGAAGCCATGCTCGATCCGGTGGCCAACACGCTGGACTTGCGGGCGCCCTTTGATGAGGCGCGCGCGGCCCGTGTCCAAGCCGCCATGAAGGCCACCGGCGTTGGGCTATCCGACCTTGCCTACTTCGACAACCTGCTGGTTGGGGACGACGCGGCCCGCGAGGCCAAGCACGATTTCATGCTGCGCGTGTTCGATGCCGCCGTGCTGCTGGAGACCGACGCGGTCTGCGGCTTCGTGGGGCGCAACATGGCGCTGGAGATGGATGCCAATCTGGAGATGTTCGAGCGGGAGTTCATCCCGCTGATGCAGGAGGCCAAGGCGCGCGGCCTCACCTACCGGGTGGAGCAGTGTCCGATGCCCGGCTGGACGGCGCTGGACCGCTGGCACAACAACATCGCCTACGCGCCCGGCCCGTGGATCGCCTTGCACCGCATCTGCGAGCGGCGTGGGGTGGGGGACCAGTTCCGCATCCACTACGACCCGTCCCACGCCGTGCTCATGGGTCAGGACACCCGCTCGATGTTCCAGTACCTCAAGGACGAGGGCTACGGCTTCCTGATTGACGGCTTCCACGTCAAGGGTCAGGTGGTGGATTCGAAAGGCGTCTCCGCTTGGGGCTACGGCGGCCAGACCATGGAACGCGGCGACTGGAACGGCAGCGACCCCTCGAAGGCCCCGGCCGACCAAGTGAACGCTTGGCGCAAGCAGACGGCAATCTGCGAGCACGAGCTGCCCGGCACCGCCCGGCACGACCCCTTGGCCTATCTGCAGAACCGCACCGTGGATTGGTTGGACCATCAACTGGCGGCCCGCGAACTGCTTGACATCGACCCGGGGGAAATTTACTTGGTGGTGGAGCACGAGTACCCCCCAGCCCGCATTCAGGACAAGCACCGGCTGGCGCCGATCCTGGCCGGCTCGGTCGCCTTCACCAAGGCCATCGATGAGGCGGCCGCCGCCATGTACGCGCTGCAGAGCGAGGTGATGGCCGCCCAGGGCATTCCCGTGCAGGGCGTCGGCCGGGAGCCTTACCGGTCATGAGCAGGCTGCGCGCCGGCATCGTGGGTGGCGGGCAGGGCGCGTTCATCGGCGCCGTGCATCGCATCGCTGCCGAACTCGATGGGCAGGCGCAGGCGGTGGCCGGCGCCATGTCGTCGAACCCGGCCAAGGCCAAGGCAAGTGCCGAGGCCTGGGGCTTGGCCCGCAGCTACGATTCCTATGAGCAGATGGCCGCGCTGGAGGCGCAGCGCGACGACGGCATCGACTTCGCGATCATCGCCACGCCCAATCACTTGCACCTGCCGGTTGCGAGGGCCTTCCTTGAGGCCGGCATCCACGTCATCTGCGACAAGCCGCTGGCCGCAAGCCTTGACCAAGCCGAGCAACTGGCCAAGGTGGCGGCGGCCAGCGGCGCCCTGTTTGCCTTGACGCACACCTACTGCGGCTATCCGATGGTCCGCGAGGCCCGGCATTGGGTGGCCAACGGCCGGCTCGGCGAGCTGCGCAAAGTCCAGGTGGAGTACAACCAGGATTGGCTGCGGGAACCCGTGGAACGGGCGGGCAACAAGCAAGCCGCTTGGCGCACCGATCCAGCGCAGGCTGGCATCAGCTGCTGCGTCGGCGACATCGGCACCCACGCGCACCACTTGCTGGAATTCATTGCCGGCTGCCGGGTGGAGTCGGTGCTTGCCGAGTTGACGAGTTTCGTCGACGGCCGGCAACTCGATGATGACGCCAGCATGCTGCTGCGGCTGGAAGGCGGCGTGCGGGGCACCTTGGCCTGTTCGCAAATCGCCTGCGGCGAGGCCAACGACCTCCGCATTCGCCTGTACGGCAGCCAAGCGGGCCTTGAGTGGCGCCAGCAGGAACCGAATGCCCTGCTTCTCAAGCCCGCCGGCGAGGCTTGGGCGATCCATCGGGTTGGCGATGGCTATTTGAGTGAGGCGGCCGCTCAAGCGACGCGCACGCCGGCGGGGCATCCGGAGGGCTATCTGGAAGCCTTCGCCAACCTCTACCGCGACTTCATGGCGGACGTGCGCCGCGCCGCCGCGGGGGAAGCGGTGCTGGAAAACTATCCGGGCATCGAGGCAGGCCTGCGCGGCCTGCGTTTCGTGCAGGCCTCAGTGGCCAGTTCAAATCAAGGAGCGGTCTGGGTGGACCTGTAAGGAGGAGCGCACAGTGGCGACGAAAACCAAATGGCTGCAGGCAATCGGCGCTGCGTTCATGGCCTTAACGCTGGCCCAGTGCGTGCCGGCGCAACTGCCTCAGCAGACCGAGGTCTGGGAGCCGGAGCCGGCGGTCGTCCAGCCCGGCACCGCAGGGGCGCCACCGGCGGACGCCATCGTGCTGCTGGGCAGCGAAGGGGCCGGTGAATGGCGGCATGGGGACGGCCGGGAGTTCGAGTGGCTGTTGGAAGACGGCGTTCTGACCGTGGCTGCGGGCACGGGCAACATCGAGACGATCCGGCCCTTCGGCGACGTTCAGCTGCACCTCGAATGGCGCGCGCCCGAGCGCATTGAAGGCGAAGGCCAAGGCCGCGGCAACAGCGGCGTGTTTCTGCAGCAGCGCTACGAAGTCCAGATACTCGACTCCTACGACAACCGGACTTACTCAAACGGGCAAGCCGCCAGCATATACAAGCAACACATTCCGCTGGTGAACGCCATGAAGCCGCCCGGGGAGTGGCAAAGCTACGACATCCTGTTCACCGCGCCGCGGTTCGCGCCGGATGGCACCCTTGAAAGCCCCGCCTACGTCACCGTCCTGCACAACGGCGTGCTGGTGCAAAACCATGTGCAACTGCTCGGCGAAACGGTGTTCATCGGAGACCCCGCCTACGCCGAGCATCCGCCAAAGCAGCCGCTGATGCTGCAGGACCACGGCAACCCCGTCAGCTTCCGCAACATCTGGGCGCGGCCTCTCGATTAACAGCAAATGCCCTTTGCGCTTCGCAAGATCCCACGAGCCGGTTGACGCCGCGCCGCGAAAGCCGATCGAACGCATGGAGGGATTGGCTGCCCGGTGCGGGCATCCGGCACCTTTAAGGCTCCCCAGCATCCTCAAACACCAGCACAGCGCACGCGCCTGGCGTGCCGGATGCCCGCACCGGGCAGCCAATCCCGAAGCCGCAGCCAAGAAACCAGCTCTAGAGCAGCAGACTCCCCAGCACCCTCGAACACCAGCACAGCGCACGCGCCTGGCGTGCCGGATGCCCGCACCGCGCGCCCAATCCCGGAGCCGCAGCCAAGAACCCAGCTCCAGCGTAGCAGACTCCCCAGCACTCTCGAACACCAGCACAGAGCCTCCAGCAGGCCGCTGCCAACTGCCGAATACCCTGCCGCCTACGGTTCATGGCCAACTACGGCTGCAACTCCCTCCCGCCATCCGGATCGCCCTCAACGGCAACCCGGTGAACTTGATCGAACCACCGTTGCAACAAGCACCGTCTGTTCACAGGCATGGGGGCAATCGGTTGCTAAATTACAAAAAATGTCCGACTCACGGGGAAAATCTCGAAAAAATGTTGCTTTATTACATTTTGAACCACACAATTTAGCCCATGCATTCTGAAGTGCTTCGCATTACCCGAGACATTGCCGCACGCAGCCAATCCCTGCGGGATCAATATCGCCGCGAGATCGACGAAATGGCCGCTCAGCCGGTGCACCGGAGTCAGCTGAGCTGCGGCAATCTGGCACACGGCTTCGCCTCCTGCACAGGTGACGACAAAGCGGTCATCAAGATGATGGATAGCGCCAACATCGGCATTGTCACGGCCTATAACGACATGCTGTCCGCTCACGCACCCTATGCCCGGTACCCGGAGCAAATCAAAGCCGCCCTGCAAGTGATTGGCTGCACGGCTCAGGTTGCCGGGGGCGTGCCGGCCATGTGCGATGGGGTCACCCAGGGCCAGCCCGGGATGGAGCTCAGTCTGTTCAGCCGCGACGTCATTGCGCAAGCCACCGCCGTCGCCCTCTCGCACCAGATGTTCGATGCCGTGCTGATGCTGGGCATCTGCGACAAAATCGTACCGGGTTTGCTGATGGGCGCACTGCAGTTTGGACACCTCCCATCATTGTTCGTGCCAGCCGGGCCGATGACGTCGGGGCTGCCTAACACAGAGAAAGCGCAGGTCCGTCAGCTGTATGCCGAAGGTAAAGTTGATCGCGCCGCATTGCTCCAGGCCGAGATGGCCTCATACCACAGTCAAGGCACCTGCACCTTTTACGGCACGGCGAACTCCAACCAAATGGTGCTCGAGGCCATGGGCCTTCAGTTGCCCGGCAGTTCCTTTGTCAATCCAGGCACGCCACTGCGTGACGCGTTGACGCAGGCCGCCGCGGAACACATCGCCAAAGTCGCGCGCACCGTTGGTCAGCCATTGCCCTTGGCCGATGTGATCGACGAGAGGAGTTTTGTGAATGGCATTGTCGCCTTGCTGGCATCCGGTGGTTCGACCAACCTGTGCATTCACTTGGTTGCCATCGCCCGCGCCGCAGGCTTGGTCATCACGTGGTCGGACTTTGATGCGCTATCCAAGGTCACGCCGCTGTTGGCAAGGATCTACCCCAACGGCAGCGCGGACATCAATCACTTTCACGCGGCCGGAGGGACCGGGCTGTTGTTTGGCGAGTTGATCAAGGCCGGAGTGATGCATGGCGATGCAGCAGTCTGCTTCGGCGGTTGCCTTGCGGACGCCTGCATCGAACCCTATCTGGATGCGGGAAGCCTGCGATGGCGGCCCGCCGCCGACAGCAGCCTTGATCCCGGGGTCATCCGGCCGGCTGAAGGCGCATTTGCGCCCGAGGGAGGAATCCGGTTGCTCGAAGGCAATCTGGGCCGAAGCCTGATTAAAGCCTCGGCTGTGGCGTCAGAGCAGCAGACGATTGCGGCGCCAGCGGTGGTGATTTCTCATCAGGAAGAGCTCAAAGCCCTGTTCGAACAGGGCGCGCTGGACCGAGACTGTGTGGTGGTGGCGCGTTTCCAGGGGCCTTCAGCCAATGGCATGCCGGAACTGCATCAGCTGATGCCGACGCTGGGCGTATTGCAAGACCGTGGCCATGCGGTGGCACTGGTCACCGACGGACGGCTGAGCGGCGCATCCGGCAAGGTGCCCGCCGCCATTCACGTTACGCCCGAAGCGGCAAAGGGCGGTGCGATTGGTCGCATTCAGGATGGCGATGTGATTGCACTCAATGTTGCCACGGGTGAGCTATCGGTGCAGCTTGATGACCAAACGCTTGCGGCCAGACCGCAGGCGCAGCCTGCCGCGCAGTTGGGCACGGTCGGGCGTGGCCTGTTTGGCTCGAGCCGCGCATCCGTGACGGATGCTGAGAGTGGCGGCTGCACCTTGTTTGGGCCGCCAATCGTTGACCCATTGCCGAAGAAGGAAGCCAGTCGAACTGCCGCCCATGAACACTGCGTCAGTTGACGCCTCAACGCAACTGAGGCCCCTTCATTTGGTGGCGGACATCGGTGGCGCAAACGCGCGGTTCGCCTTTGCACAGCCTTTCAATCCGGTCCTTAAGCTCATCGCCAATTGCGCTGTTGAGACGATGAACACCTTCTTCTCCGTCCTCGGTTCCGTGGCCGGCAATCTGGCCCTGACTCTCGGCGCCCAAGGTGGTGTGCATCTGGCTGGCGGCATCGCACCGCCTTACATCGACTTGCTGACAAAGAGCGACTCCCGAGCCCGGTTTCTGGCCAAAGGGCGTTTGGCGGACTTCAATGATGAGATTGCGACCTTCGTGACCACCCACCCGGAACCCGGATTGCTGGGTGCTGCTTTGATTTGTGCGCCGGCCAACGACGATGGATGCTAGAGCCTTGCTGTCCAAACTCGCCTGCCCGGTTGTTCCGGTGCTGGTGATTCATCGCCTCGATGACGCGGTGCCGCTGGCGCAGGCACTGCTTCGCAGTGGCATCTCCGCACTGGAGGTCACGCTGCGCACGTGCGTTGGTTGTGAGGCGATTAGCGCCATGAAAGCAGCCATCCCCGATGCCGTAGTCGGAGCGGGCACGGTTTGCACCGATCAGGCCTATCAACAAGCAGCCGATGCGGGTGCTGACTTCATCGTTTCGCCCGGCGCCAGCGAAAAGCTGTTTGCCGCGGCAGCGAATTGCGGGTTGCCGTTTCTGCCCGGCGCCGTGACCGGTTCAGAGGTGCTGAGGGCGATGGAGCGTGGCTACACCACGCTTAAGTTCTTCCCCGCTGAAACCTCAGGGGGCGTGCCCGCGCTGCGCGCGCTCTCGGGCCCTTTCCCTGAGGTGAGCTTCATGCCCACCGGCGGCATTACGCCCGACAACCTGGAAGCCTATCTCCAGTTGGAGAGCGTTCGCGCCGTGGGGGGGTCGTGGCTGACACCTAGGGAGATGCTCGAGCAGCGGCAATGGGAGGGCATCTACCAGTTAGCCAGCCATACCGTGGCGAAGGCCCGTCATGCCAACACGGAGGCCCCAAATTGAGCGCGGTGGACCTGGTCATCTTTGGTGCGATGGGTGATCTTTCCGCTCGGAAGCTGTTTCCCGCTTTGTTCCAACTCGATGCCGCGGGGCTGCTTCCGGTTGATCTGCGCATCGCCGCGGTTGCCCGACAGGAGCAAACCATCGACGCATTTCGCGACCAGTTGCGATCGAGGATGGCCAACCACATGCGTCAGGCGATTGACGATGCGGTGTGGCAGCCGTTTACCGAGCGACTCACCTACCTGTGCGCGGACTTCGCCGAGCCTCGGGCGTTCGAGGGGCTCAAGGCCTGGCTGGACGAAACTCGCGTCAGTCTGTTCTATCTCGCTACGCCACCTTCGTTGTTCGCCACGATCTGCGAGCAACTCAGCGATGGCGGGTGCCTGTCAGGTCCCTGCCGTGTGGTGCTCGAAAAGCCGATCGGGGAGAGTCTCGAAACCTCGCGTGAGGTCAACGAGACGCTCACCCGATTCTTGGCTGAGCAGGACATTTACCGCATCGATCATTACCTCGGCAAGGAGACCGTGCAGAATCTTCTGGTGCTGCGATTCGCCAATCGCTTCATCAACGCGCAGTGGGACCAGAGCTGCATCGACCATGTGCAGATCACGGTTGCTGAAAAGGTGGGCATTGAGGGGCGATGGGCCTACTACGATGGTGTCGGACAGCTGCGTGACATGGTGCAGAATCATCTGATGCAACTCCTGTGCCTTGTGGCCATGGAGCCGCCCAACTCGCTGGAGGCCGAGAGCATACGTGATGAGAAGGTCAAGATTGTCAAAGCGCTGCGACCCATTGACGCCGCGAGCGTGAGGCATCATGTCGTCCGGGGCCAGTACCGCCAGGGCGTGGTCGACGGCCAGTCAGTCCCCGGCTACCTCGACGAGGAGGGTTGCGAGACCTCGGATAGCGATACTGAGACCTTTGTCGCGATCAAGGCTCATGTGGACAACTGGCGCTGGTCCGGCGTGCCGTTTTATTTGCGCACGGGCAAACGCATGCCCGATAAGGTCACGGAGATCATCATCCAGTACAAAGCGTTGCCCCATCACATCTTCGGAGAGGGCGAGGCGGCGGAGCCGAACCGACTCATCATTCGCTTGCAACCGAATGAGGGGATCGAGATGACGATGGTGTCCAAGCGCCAAAGTCTTAAGGACAAGCTTTCGCTGCAGACACAGACCCTCAATTTCGACTTCCGTGAAGACGGGGACATCGATCGGATTCCCGATGCCTATGAGCGTTTGTTTCTTGATGCCGTTAACGGCGATCCCTCTTTGTTCGTGGGCCGTGATGAGATTGAAGAGAGTTGGCGCTGGTGCGATGGGCTGATCAGTGCCTGTGAGCAAGTTGGGGTGGCCGTCAACGGCTATCAGGCCGGCAGTTGGGGGCCGAGCAAATCGGATTTGCTGATCGAACGGGACGGTCGGAGTTGGAATGTCTGAGTGGCGAGCCTTTGCCGGCCGCGACTCGCTGGATCAAGCGCTCGCTGCCGAGGTCGCAACGCGACTGGAGCAAGGGGTGGCCGCGCGCGGTGCGGCGTACCTTGTTGTGTCAGGGGGGAGCACGCCTGCACGGTTCCTCGCCTTGCTGGCACGTGCAAATCTCGACTGGCGCCGGGTCTTGGTGCTGTTGGCAGACGAACGTTGGGTGGCGCCCGGGCATGAAGACCGCAACGAGCGAATGGTGCGTGAGACGTTGCTGACGGCGCATGCAGCCCAGGCAGAGCTTTTGTCACTGATTTCCACATTGGATGATGAGCAGGTCAGCATTGCGCGGCTATCGACGTTGCTCGCTTCACTGCCTCGCTTCGATGTGGTGATCCTCGGCATGGGGGAGGACGCCCACACGGCCTCCTTGTTCCCCTGTTCCGCAGAGCTCAGCGCTGGCTTGACGACGCAGCAGGGCGCGCTGATCACGCACCCCAAAACGGCGCCTCATCAGCGGGTGTCGTTGTCGAAGCACCGCCTGCAAAACACCCGGTGCGGGATCATCCATATTGTGGGCGATAAGAAGAAGGCGGTGTTTGAACGGGCGCGCAGATGCGACGATGAGACGCGCTATCCCATCACTGCCTTCCTTGGATCGATTGGTTTCGACTGCTGGTGGGCGCCCTAATCAACCTATCGCGAAGTCAGCGGCCGTCCAGTCAGTGGAGGCATTGCATGACCACGCGCCACGCTGATCCCCACTTGCGGCCGGCTGCGCAAACAGCCTGGTCGGCGGTCAGTCAAAGCCAGACGGGCCATGAGGTGGCGGCAAACTGCCCTGCATCATGAATCAGGAAAGCAACCTACTCACTGAACTGGGCGCAGCCTTGCCGGTGCTGAGCAAGTCCGAGGCAAAGGTCGCCAATGCGATTTTGGAGGATCCGGAGGCGGCAACCCGTTCGAGCATTGCCGTGCTGGCGGCCGCGGCCAACGTCAGCGAGCCCAGCGTGAACCGCTTCTGCAAGCGTTTCGGCGCAACCGGCTTTCCGGATTTCAAGCTGCGGCTGGCGCGGTCCTTGGCATCCGGTGTGCGATACATCAGCCGCGCGGTCGAGATGGGCGATGATATCGACACCTACCCGCGTAAGCTCTTCGACAACACGATTACCGCACTGATGTTGGCTCGGGATCAGTTGCCCCTGACGGCGATTGAACGCGCGGTCGATCACTTGGCCCAGGCGCGACAAATCTATTTCTTGGGGCTGGGGACGTCCGCCGCGGTTGCGCAGGACGCTGAGCACAGGTTTTTCCGCTTTAAGGTGCCGGTCACGACCTGCACAGATCCACTCATGCACCGCATGTTGGCGGCAGGGGGTGGATTGGGAGATGTCTTTTTCTTCATTTCCCATACAGGGCGTACCGAGATTTTGGTTGAGACCGCAGAGCTGGCCCGCACCACCGACGCAATGGTGGTATCGCTTACCGCGGAAGGCTCTCCTCTGGCGGCAGCAAGCCATCTCAGCATTGGTCTGAGTGTGGCGGAAAACACGGAAGAGTATCTGCCCATGACATCCCGCATTGTGCAACTCGCGGTGCTCGATGTACTGGCAACCGGCATGACCTTGCAGCGGGGTCAGAGCATTTTGCCGCACCTGGCGCGCATTAAGGACAGTCTGAAATCGACGCGCTTCCCCCCCGGGGGTTGACTGGCGATTCCCATCACATGCAGAGGAGAGACCATGGTGGAGGTGGCGGATACCGCCCCGCTACGCGCGCACGTGCGCCTGCTGGGTGACACCCTGGGCCGGATCATTCGCGACAACGCGGGGGAGTCCCTCTTTGAGCGCGTGGAGCAAATCAGGCTGCGCTCCAAAGAGGCGCAGGATAGCGAGACTTGGGAGGCGCTCGATCAACTGTTGGCCTCTCTGGAAGAGCGGGAGTTTCTGGTCATCGCGCGCGCATTCAGCCAGTTTCTGAACCTTGCCAACATTGCTGATCAGCAACACACCACTTCGGTTCTTACGGAGCCTCATTTTTCAGCCAGCGCGACGCTGCGGAGAACGCTGGGGGTGTTGCGGAGCAAAGCCAAGGACGCCGAGATTCAGCAAGCCATCGCCAACCTCCACATCGACCTCGTCCTCACAGCGCACCCAACTGAAATCACGCGACGAACCCTGATTCACAAGCATCGAGCGCTGAGCGAATGTCTCACCACCCTCGACAGCGCGGTGCTCACCGATGTCTCACGACAGCAAACCCAGCGCCGTATTGCCGAGTTGACGTCACAAATCTGGCATACGGAAGAATTCAGAACCCAGCGGCCCACGCCGGTTGACGAAGCCCGATGGGGCTTTGCCGTCATCGAGAATTCACTGTGGGACGCCGTGCCGCAGTTCCTCCGACAGGTCGATTATGTCTGCGACGCCTACGCGCTCGACCTGCCTGAACCGAGCTGGTGCCCAATCAAAATCTCAAGCTGGATCGGTGGCGACCGGGACGGCAACCCCAACGTGACGGCAACCGTCACCCGTGAAGTGCTCTTGCTGGCGCAGTGGCAAGCCTGTGAGCTTTTCAGTGGCGACATCGCAACGCTCCATGAGGAACTGTCGGCCACGACCGCGACCGATGCGTTGAAGGGCAAGGCCAAGGCCGCACGAGAGCCTTATCGCGCCGTGCTCAAACCCCTGTTGGTCACATTGCGCCGACAGCAGCAGGCGCTTGAAGACGCTTTGAATCAGGGTGCGCCTGCGCCGGAGCCGCTGGCCCCTGGGGTGCTTCTCGAGCCACTGCAGGCATGCTTCGAGAGCCTGATGGCCTGTGGGCTGTCCGAGATGGCGCTTGGCGCACTGTTGGATACGTTGCGTCGTGCTCATTGCTTTGGTCCCTATCTGATTCAACTCGACATTCGTCAGGAGAGCGGTCGTCATCGTAGGGTGCTGAGCGCCATCACGCAGAGGCTCGAAATCGGTGACTACAGCGAGTGGTCCGAGGCTCAGCGAGTCGGTTGGCTGCAAAGCGAGTTGAGTAGTCCCAGGCCCCTGATTCCCTGGGAGGGTCCCTTCGATGCGAAGGATCAGGAGGTGCTCGCCACTTTCAGAACCATCGCCGCAACTCCTGCCCAAGCGCTGGGTGTTTACGTGATCTCCATGGCTTCCACACCGTCCGACGTCTTGGCCGTTCAACTGTTGCTTAAGTCCACGGGGTGTGCGGATCGCATGCAAGTGGCCCCGCTGTTTGAGACGTTGACGGATCTGGAGCATGCTTCGTCCGTGATTGAGGCGTTGCTGCAGGAACCGGCTTATCGCACCCGGATCGACGACAGGATGATGGTCATGATCGGCTACTCCGACAGCGCCAAGGACGCTGGCATGCTGGCCGCGGGCTGGGCCCAATATCAGGCACAGGAGGCGCTATTGGCAACCTGTGCGCGTCACCAGGTGGCATTGACGCTGTTTCACGGTCGTGGCGGCACCATTGGCCGGGGCGGTGCGCCGGCGCATGAGGCATTGCTGTCCCAGCCGCCCGGGTCGCTGGCTCAAGGTCTGCGGGTGACGGAGCAGGGTGAGATGATTCGCACCAAGCTGGGCATGACGCCGCTCGCGGTCAATCAAGGACATGGTTCGCGAGTGGCCCTTCTTCCGCACGCGTCTATCGATGCTCGAGATGGTGTTTGCGAAGTCTGATCACACGCTGTCGGCGCATTATGACCAGTTGCTGGTTGAGCCGGCGTTGGTCCCGGGGTCAGTACGCGAGCGCAATCCTACAGGCCAACTTGCTGCCGCCTCCCGCGCCCACGCCCCCGTGGCGGGGCTTGATGGACCAACTTGCGGCGCGGTCTTGTGACGTCTACCGCCGCTGGGTCGTTGAGGACCTTCAATTTGTGGCTTACTTCAGGCAGGCGACGCCGGAGCAGGAGTTGGCCGCTTTGCCTCTCGGCTCCCGGCCGGCCCGTCGGAAACCGAATGGTGGCATCGAGAGCTTGCGGGCAATCCCGTGGATCTTTGCTTGGATGCAGAATCGTCTGATGCTGCCGGCATGGCTGGGTGTTGGTCAAGCGCTCCAGATAGCGCTTGCGGACGGCAAACTGGAGGACCTCAAGGACATGGTTCGCGAGTGGCCCTTCTTCCGCACGCGTCTATCGATGCTCGAGATGGTGTTTGCGAAGTCTGATCACACGCTGTCGGCGCATTATGACCAGTTGCTGGTTGAGCCGGCGTTGGTCCCTGTGGGACAGCGGTTGCGGGACCAATTGCAACAGGACATTGCAACGTTGCTGACCATTCTCGACAGCGAGGAGTTGCTGGCCCATGACCCTTGGGGGCAGCAATCAATCGGTCTGCGCAATATCTACACGGCTCCCCTGAATCTGCTGCAGGCTGAGTTAATCAGGCGGCAGCGAGCCGAGAGCAAACCGGACATCCAGCAGGCTCTGATGGTCACCATGGCGGGGATTGCGGCAGGCATGCGCAACACCGGATAGGCAGCACAGATTCTCCGTGGCGGCCCCGGCCCGGCGCTATCGAGTCTGTGGGGTTGTGGTGCAGGCAGTTGGTTCGTGGGCCACGAAATAGTCGCGGTAGCGCTCATCCTCGGGGTTCATGCAGCCCTTCAGGTTCAATAAGCGGATGTTGCGGAACTGGATCGGATGGCTCTCGCTCTGCAGCGCGATGTAGCCCTCGCGCAGCGGTTCGCCATCCGGCTTGGCGTCGCGGCGATGTCCGGACACCACGCCGCCCCCGTAGGAGGGGTGCGTGTACTCGATGACCGGCTCGCCGTTGACATAGTGGGTGATGCGATCGGCGCCCAGCACGCGCACTTCGAATTGGACCCACTGATTGCCGTCGTAGGTGGGTGACGATGAGGGGATGCAGTGCTGCTCGGTGAACGCGCCGTTGACGTGCACGTTGGTTCCGGGCGTGCACAGGTTGCCGGTGGGCCGCGGTTGGCCGTCGCCCAAACCGCCCAGGAACTGCGCTTCGAGCGAAATCGGGAAGTCCTGCTCCGCCGGCATGGTCTCGGGCGCTTGGGCATGCAGCATCACGCCGCTGTTGCGCCGAGCCCACGCCTGGCCGCCGGGGGCTTGGGAGCCGATGAAGCGGTATTCCAGCCGCAGCCGGTAGTGGGATAAGGGTTGCTGGCGGACGCCCGAGTGGAAGAGATGCCCGAAGCGGTCATCGAACGCTTGGTAGCCGTCGTAGGATACGGTGAGCAGGCCGTCTTCGACGCGAAAGGTGTCGGCGTAGTTGTCGCCGGGTTCATGGTGGCGGATTTTGGCCGTCCAGCCGTCGAGGTTGCGTCCGTTGAACAGCGATATCCAATCCCCGTCGTCGGCGGTTCCGAGTTCATCCGCCCACAGGCTGTTGGCGCCTGCGACCAAGCTGAGAGCCGCCAGGCCGAGGGCGGTCAGGCGTGGGTGGCCCATGCCTTGTCGCCCGGCGCGTAAGGCGCGCAGGGGTCGAAGCGCCCCGGGGTCTCGACGTAGCGCATGGCTTGGGTGTAGCCGATATCCGACGTGAAGTAGCCGAGCAGCGCCAGTTCCTTCATCATGCGAAAGTAGTGCCGTGGCGCCTCCGGCGGTTGGTTGCCCATCTGCTTGAACTGCTCGGCGTCGAGCGCTTCCAACAACGCAAGCCGGTCCGCGGGGCTGGCGGACAGGAAGCCGCTGCCACAGGCCTCCTGGCATCGCGCATCAACCGCCTCCATGCCTTCGCGGAAGATCGCTTGGTCGGATGGGTAGTAGGCATCCTTGACCATCAAGGCCATGAACGCGCCCACCCCGGCGGCCTTGGCGCCCGGCGTGCTGGTCTCCGGCAGCATGGTCTCGGCAATCTCGTCAAGCAGTGCCACGTCGCTGTCCGTGAAGTGGGCGCTGTCGGCTGCCGTGGCCGGCTGGGAGTCTTCCGGTTTGTTGTCGGCCTGCGGGCTGCAAGCCGCCAGCATGGCCGTCTGGCCCACCAAGGCGGTGCCGCCGAGCAGGGCGCTGACGCGGAGGATTGCCTCGCGGCGCGTCAGCAGGCCCTGGCTGGTTGCACCTTGCACTGGCCCGTCCTGCTTTAGCGGGCTTTGGCTGGCGCCGGTCGCGGTCTTGGCCGGGCCGCTCATGTTAGGTTGCCGCGCTTGAGTTCGTTGACCGCGTGGTCCGCAGCCCGGGCGGTGAGCGCCATGTAGGTCAGGGAGGGGTTCACGCAACTGGCGGACGTCATGCAGGCGCCGTCGGTGACGAACACGTTGGGGGCATCCCAAACCTGGTTCCAGCGGTTGAGCACCGAGGTCTTCGGGCTGCGACCCATGCGCGCGGTGCCCATCTCATGGATGCCCATGCCCGGATAGTACTCCCGCTCGTAGGGGGCCACGTCGCGCACGCCGGCCGCCTCAAGCATCTCGGCCATGTCGTTGGCCATGTCGATGCGCATCAGCCGTTCGTTCTCGCCGAGGGCGCAGTCCACCTTCAGCACGGGCAGGCCCCACTTGTCCTGGCGGGCGCTGTCGATGCCGATCTGGTTGGCATGGACGGGCAGCATCTCGCCGAAGGCGGTCGCCCCAATTCGCCATTCACCGGGCTCGGCCATGCGGTCCTTGAAGCCCGCCCCAACGCCCAGTTCCCGCACTGCCCGCTCCCATCCCTGCCGGCTGGCGCCGCCTTGGTAGCCGAAGCCGCGCAGGTAGTCCCGCTTGTCGCCGAACAGGTTTCTGAAGCGCGGGATGTAGAACCCGGTGGGACGCCAGCCGAAAGTGGTCTTGTCGTCCAGGGACGCGTCCCGGATGGTGCCTTGGGCGCCGATGCGGAAATGGTGGTCCATCAGGTTGTGGCCCAGCTCGCCGCTGCTGCTGCCGAGCCCGTCGGGCCAGACATCGGTGGCGGAGCGCATCAGCAGCCAAGTGGAATTGAGCGTTGAAGCGCACAAGAAGACGATCGAAGCATCGAACTCCGTGGTCTTTTCCGTCACCGCATCCATCACCCGGACCCCGGTCGCGCGTTGCCGGTCTTGGTCATAGACAATCTCGGTGACGATGGAATAGGGCATCAGCGTCAGCCGGCCGGTGGCCATGGCCGCCGGCAGGGTGGAGGACTGGGTGCTGAAGTAGGCCCCGTACGGGCAGCCCAGCCAGCAGGCGGCGCGGTACTGGCAGGGCGTGCGCCCTGGCAGCGCCTGGGTCAGGTTGGCCGTTCGGCCGGGGATGATGCGGCGATGGCCGTCAAAGCGGTTGTGCAGCCGGCCGGCAATTAGCGCCTCGCCGCAATTCAGCGGCATCGGCGGCTGGAACTGGCCATCCGGAAGCTGTGCCAGCCCTTCAAGGGAGCCGGATATGCCGGCGTGGGCTTCGACGTAGTCGTACCAAGGGGCGAGGTCCGCGTAGCGGATGGGCCAGTCCACGGCAATGCCCTCGCGGGCGTTCGCCTCGAAGTCGAGTTCGTTGAAGCGGTAGCTTTGCCGGCCCCACAGCAACGAGCGCCCGCCCACTTGGTAGCCGCGAAACCAGTCAAAGCGCTTGACTTCCGTATAGGGCGAGTCCTGATCCGAAGCCCACCAATCCAAGTTCTTTTCGTTGAGCGGATAATCCCGCTGCAGCACCGGGTAGGCTTCCTTCATCGCCACGGTCCTGCCGCCACGATGGGGGTACTCCCAGGGCGCTTTGCGCGCGTTGACGTAGTCCTTGACGTGCTCGACGTTCTTGCCGCGCTCGAGCAGCAGGACGTTGAGGCCCTTCTCAGTCAGCTCCTTGGCGGCCCACCCCCCGGATATGCCCGAACCCACCACAATCGCATCGTATTTGTTCCCGGCCATTCCGTTCCCAACATCGGTTTGGCGGCATTATGCCCCTATGCGCGAGCGTTTTGGGTATCCTTGAGCCGGGAGGTATGGCAATGCACAACGCAATCGGCGCTCGCCTCGGCGGGATGATGTTTCTGCAGTTCTTTGTCTGGGGCGCTTGGTACGTCACCATCGGCAACTTCATGGTCGCCGAAGGCATGGCCGACCTCACGCATTGGCCCTACACCGTGAACCCCATCGCGGCGATCATCGCGCCGTTTTTCCTCGGGCTGGTGGCGGACCGCTTCTTCGCCACGGAGAAGGTGCTGGGCGTGCTGCATCTGCTGGGCGGGGCGGTGATGCTCTTTGTGCCGGCAGCGGCGGCTTCGCCCGAGCTCTTCATTGCGCTGCTGCTGCTCTACAACCTGTGCTACATGCCCACCTTGGCCCTGGCCAACTCGCTCGCCTTCCACAACATTGACAACCAGGAGCGGCAGTTCCCGATCATTCGGGTGTTTGGCACCGTTGGCTGGATTGCGGCGGGCCTGTTCATCGGCTTCGTGCTCGGCGAATTCTCCGGTGGTGAACTGCCGGACCGCACGCCCCTGCCCCTCTATGCAGCGGCGGTGGCCAGCCTGCTGCTTGGCCTCTACAGCTTTACGCTGCCCCATACGCCGCCGCCGGCAGCGGGTGAGAGCGTCTCCTTGGGCAGCATCGTGGGCATGGACGCCCTGCGCCAGCTGGGCGGCCGTTCCTTCACCATTTTCATTGCCTGCTCATTCCTGATCTGCATTCCCTTGGCGGCCTACTACAACTTTGCGCCGATCTTCGCGGCCAATGCGGTCTATGACCAAGGCGTCAGCAACGCGGTGGTTGACCTGCTGCCCAACCCATCCTCCCTGATGAGCTTGGGCCAGATGTCGGAGACCGCCTTCATGCTGCTGATGCCGCTGCTGTTCCTGCGCTTCGGCGTGAAGTGGATGCTGGCCATCGGCATGGGGGCCTGGGTCCTGCGCTACGTTCTGTTCGCCATGGGTGCCCCGGATGCCGTCTTCTGGATGGTGGCCACGGGGATCCTGCTGCACGGCGTCTGCTTCGACTTCTTCTTCGTCACCGGGCAGATTTACGTCGACAAGAAGTCCACGCCGGCCGTGCGCGGGCAGGCCCAGGGCTTTCTGGTGCTGGTGACCTACGGGCTGGGCATGTTCGTTGGCGCCCAGATCGCCGGCGCCCTGTTCAACGCCTTTCTCGGCGATGCCCCGGCCTTGACGCTCGCCCTTTGGCAGGAATTCTGGCTGGTGCCGGCAGGGTTTGCGTTCCTCGTGCTGGCGCTGTTCGTCCTGAGCTTCCGTGAAGACTGATTGCAGAGACTGAGAGAGACCAATGAACCGCCACAGGAGGAGCCCATGCGCCGCAGAACGATGATCCAGGCAGCCGGTGCTGGCGCTGTGCTGTTGGGGGCCGGGAAACCGCTGTCGGCTTACGCGAACAGCGAGGAACGGCCTGTTCTGAACCGCTCTGAAGTGCCGCTGGGCGTTCAGCTGTACACGGTCAGGGATCAAGTGCGGGACGATGTGCGCGGCACCTTCGCCGACATCGCCGCCATCGGCTACCGGGAAGTGGAGCTCTTTGGCCTGGGCGGCGACGTTGACGAACAAACGCCGCTGTTCGGCCTGAGCGCCCCGGAATTCGCCGCCGCCCTTGCGGATGCCGGCCTGCGCGCGCCGGTGGCGCACATTCAGGGCGATGCCATGAACATCGCTGAAATTGCTGACATCGCCGGTCAGGTGGGGGTTCGCCATCTGGTTGTGCCACTGGCCCCGGAGTTCGTGTCCTTTGCGGACGGCCAGTTCCGCATGCTCGGCGTGACCGGCCGCAGCCAGCTCGACGCCATCGCCGAGCGGCTGAACCGCCAGGGCGAGCTGGCCCGGGCCAGCGGCATGGGCTTTGGCTATCACAACCACCAGATGGAGTTTGCGGACCTTGGCGACGAAAACGCCTTCGACTACCTGTTTTCCCAAGCGGATGCGGAGTTGGTCAAGATCGAGCTGGACATCGGCTGGGCGGTGTTCGCTGGCGTCGATCCGCTGGCGGTGCTCAACCGCTATGCCGGGCGAGTCCTAGCCGTGCACCTCAAGGACCATGCGCCGCCGGGTTCGCCAGCTGACGGCGCCGAACCCGACCCGGCAAGCATCGCGGCGCAACTCGTCGAACCCGGCTCCGGCCCGACCGACTTCGGCCCAATCCTTGCGGCGCTGGACCAAACCGGCGTGGCCCACCGATTTGTGGAAGTTGACATTGCACCGGAGCCCATCAACGCCATCAATCGAGGCTATGGGTACCTGAGCGGGCTTTAGGGAGCAGTTTGCCAAGTCCCCGAAGCTCTATTGGGAGACAATCAGCGCATGCTCATACATCGCATAAGGTTGACCAATCTGATCTCTTTCGGCCCCGACTCTGCGGAGCTTGAGTTGCGCCCGCTGAATGTGCTCATCGGCCCCAACGGCTCGGGGAAGTCAAATCTCATTGACGCCATTGGGCTCTTGAAATCGACTCCGGGAAATCTTGATGAAGCCATCCAAGCTGGGGGAGGCATCAGGGATTGGCTCTGGCGGTCCGAGACCAATCCCCCCGCTGAGGGTCGAGTGGAAGTGGTTCTGGAAGGTCATGAAGGCAAGCCTCTGCTGCGGTACAGTCTTGCCGTGGCGCAAGTTCGGCAGTTCTTTCAGGTTTCGCAAGAAAGGCTGGAAGATGCTGACGCGAATACCCACGAGATGCCTTGGGTTTATTTCTCGATTGAAGGGCGCGAAGTGAAAGTCAAGGAGCGCGTGAATGGTGGAGACAGGATGTCCGGATTTGGCGCACCGGGGCAGCGGTCGGTTTTGTCCCAGCTCAAGGATCCGGAAAACTATCCGCAGATCACCCATGTCGGCCGCGTGTTCGAGCAAATTCGATTGTATCGGGATTGGTCATTTGGGCGTTCGGCCCCGATGCGCATGCCGCAGAAGCCGGACATGCCCAACAATCATCTCACCGAAGATGCCTCCAATCTTGGCTTGGTTCTCAATCGTCTGTCGCTGAAGCCCCAGGTAAAGCAGAAAATACTGGATGCACTTAACGACCTTTATGCCGGGATATCCGACTTCCACGTCAACATAGAGTACGGAACGGTCCAAGTATTCCTGTCGGAGGGCGATGTCTCCTTCTCCGCCAACAGGCTGTCGGATGGCGCCATGCGCTACCTTTCCATGTTGGCAATCCTCTGCGACCCAGCCCCTCCACCGTTGGTGTGCTTGGAGGAACCGGAGTTGGGTCTGCATCCAGACGTTCTCCCTAGTCTTGCCGACTTGCTGCGGGAGGCTTCTGAACGTTGTCAATTGATCGTCACCACCCACTCGGATGTGTTGGTGGACAAGCTGACCGACACCCCTGAGAGCATCGTAATTTGCGAAAAGCACCAGGGCCGGACCCAGTTGCGGCGCTTGCAAAGTCACGAGCTTGCCCACTGGCTCAAAGACTACAGCCTAGGCACGCTTTGGACGAAGGGCGAATTGGGTGGGAATCGTTGGTGAGCACGGTGGTCTATGTCGAGGGAGGCGGTGAGAGCAAGACCTTGAGAACGGAATGCCGGAAGGGGTTTCGGCAGTTTTTCGAGCGTGCGGGGCTGGAAGGGCGGATGCCCAAAATCTCTGCCTGTGGAAGCCGACAGCAAGCCTTCAAGGACTTTTGCAGCGCCTTCGACAGGGTTGGCGACCACGATTTTGTGATGCTTTTGGTGGATAGCGAAGGGCCGGTTGCAGTGGATGCGGACTCTTGGAGCCACCTGCGTCAGCGCGACGGCTGGCATCGCCCCGATGGCGCGAGCCGGGATAACGCCCATCTCATGGTCCAATGCATGGAGGCTTGGTTTCTGGCCGACCGAGGCGCTTTGGCTGAGTACTTTGGCTCTGGGTTCAATTCGAATGCGCTTGCGCAGCGCGCGGAAACAGAGAGTGTGCCCAAGGCAGATCTGGAAAGGGGCATGAAGAGCGCCACCCGCAATTGTCGGCCCAAGGGCGAGTACCACAAGGGACGCCACTCCTTCGCCATTTTGGGTCGAATCGACCCTAGCAAAGTAACCGAATCCTCTCCCCACGCGCATCGACTTGTGGAAGTCTTGCGTCGAGCCGCCAGCTAGTTGAAGTTGGATCGACCTAGCCCGCATATTGCACGAATGTAGTTGAGGAACGGCGGAATGCCCCTGATAACTCAGGGTGTTAACTCCATCTTAAGAGAGGCATCCGCCGTGACGAAACGCTACCACGATCCGATCCGTTTTTCACGCTCGAAAAGGCGCGCCGTCGAGGCCGAGTTCACGGACGCGGAGGTCACCTCGACCGGCGGCGCGATGTTGCTGGCGGAGGCTGACCGCCGTATGGGGCAGACCTTGGCGGCGGCCGACGCCATCGCGACGGCTGACGCCGCAAAAGCGTTGTCCACGCCACCCGTGACATCATCCGGCAGGGGGTTTACGGCCTCCTCCTCGGGCACGAGGGTCTCAACGACCACGGCAGGCTGGGTCTTGACCCGGCGCTGCAGGCGAACCGAAGGTTCGTCATCGGGAAGCTACGCTTCCCGCAGGCGGCCGTCATGCGGGACGGGGCGATGGCCAGCCCGTCGAATCTGTGCCGGTTCGAGCGCAAGTCCACGCCCTGGGAGGCGCTCAAGCTGCACGGGGTGCTGTTCGAGCAGTTCGTGAAGGCGCACCCGAAGCCGCCCAGGCGCATCGTGCTGGACTTCGACGCCACCGACATCGCACTGCATCCCATGCAGACCTGCACGGGATGCAGGAGGGGCGCCACTGGCACGGCCACTACCGTTCGTACTGCTACCTGCCGCTTTACGTCTTCAGCGGCCGCCACCTGCTGGCGGCGGTGCTGCAGCCGACCGCGCCTCCTCGAGCGGGTTCCACGCCAACCAGCTCCGCCTGCTGCTCAGCGGCCTGGCCTACGCCCTCCTTGAGGGAATGCGGCGCATGGCCCTGTCCGCCACCGACCTGGCTAGGGCTTCGCCGCAAACCATCCGCCTGACGCTGCTCAAGGTCGGCGCCGTGGTCATGTCCAACACCCGCCGCGTGCGCCTGCGGGAAGCGTAGCTTCCCGATGACGAACCTTCGGTTCGCCTGCTGATGAGCCGCTCTCACCCCGACCAGGCCCTGTTCCGACAGGTCGCCGCATCCCTCGCGCCGCAGCCGCCCTGACATCCCCGGAGCGCTGTCCCCGGCGCACTGACAAAAGCATGGGGGTTGGGGGAGTTGCGCCCGCAGACCGCCGATCACGGCCAATTCCAACGATTCGCAGGGCCGATCCGTTCGAGGGCGTCAGAAATCCTGACGGCACGGCTCAAGCTCTCTTAAACTGGCAAACTCGTGCAACATCCGGGCTAAGAAGCGCGGACTGATACCGAAATCCCGGCCTGTCATTGAGGATATGATGGCCGCCGGACTTTATCTTTCAAGAAAGGTCGTGGATGAGGCGTTGGGCAGGGCTGGGGAATAAGCTCATGTGAGAGACTGGAATTCTGGCAAGCCTCTAATTTCCTGCAACAACAGAACGTACCAGTCTATTTCAGCCTTTAACTTATCCCCGTGACTCACGTCAGGCCTATTCTGGATTACCCAACTCCTGAGATGAGGGATAGCCATAAACTTTGCCAAGTCATACCGAACCGAACTTCCTCCACCCCCGTTTACTGTTATAAAAACCTCTGCATGATATTCCGGTGGGCCGTATAGAAATTCCACGACACCCTGCCCCAAGGAATAGCTAACTTGCGTCACCAGTCCATCCGCAAGAACTGTTTTGTTTCTTATATCGAAGATTGGCGACAATTCCCTTTCAGCTTCAGCGACCTGGTCAAGAAAGCTATTTTGCGTTTCCTTGCTCACCTTGGCGTCACTCCCAGGTTATCGAGCAAGTTACGCTCAGCACCTAGCTCGGATATTGCACGAATGTAGTTGAGGAACGGCGGAATGCCCCTGATAATTCAGGGTGTTAGCTCCATCTTAAGAGAGGCATCCGCCGTGACGAAACGCTACCACGATCCGATCCGTTTTTCACGCTCGAAAAGGCGCGCCGTCGAGGCCGAGTTCACGGGCGCGGAGGTCACCTCGAACGGCGGCGAGATGCTGCTGGCGGAGGCCGACCGCCGGATGGGGCTGACCCAGGCGGCGACCGACGCGATCGGCGACGACCGGCGCCGCAAAAGCGTTGTCCACGCCACCCGGGACATCATCCGGCAGCGGGTTTACGGCCTCCTCCTCGGGCACGAGGACCTCAAAGACCACGGCAGGCTGCGGCTGGACCCGGCGCTGCAGGCGAACTGAAGGTTCGTCATCGGGAAGCTACGCTTCCCGCAGGCGGCGGTCATTCGGGACGGGGCGATGGCCAGCTCGTCGACGCTGTGCCGGTTCGAGCGCATGTCCACGCCCTGGGAGGCGCTCAAGCTGCACGGGGTGCTGTTCGAACAGTTCGTGGCGGCGTACCCGAAGCCGCCCAGGCGCATCGTGCTGGACTTCGACGCTACCGACATAGCGCTGCATCCCATGCAGACCTGCACGGGATGCAGGAGGGGCGCCACTGGCACGGCCACTACCGTTCGCACTGCCGCCTGCCGCTTTACGTCTTCAGCGGCCGGCACCTGCTGGCGGCGGTGCTGCAGCCGACCGACCGGGATGCGGCTTGGCGGGCCGGCGCGGTGCTCAAGCTACTGGTTGACGCGCTGCGCGCCGAGCGGCTGGGCGTTGAGGTCATCCTGCGGGGCGCCTGCGGGAAGCGTAGCTTCCCGATGACGAACCTTCGGTTCGCCTGCTGATGAGCCGCTCGCACCCCGACCAGGCCCTGTTCCGACAGGTCGCCGCATCCCTCGCGCCGCAGCCGCCCTGACATCCCCGGAGCGCTGTCCCCGGCGCGCTGACAAAAACAAGGGGGTTGGGGGAGTTGCGCCCGCGGACCGCCAATCACGGCCAATTCCAACGATTCGCAGGGCCGATCCGTTCGAGAGCGTCAGAAATCCTGACGGCACGGCTCAAGCTCTCTTATACTGGCAAACTCGTGCAACATCCGACCTAGCGGCCTCTTCAAGCAAAACCGAGTGCAGCATCCGCCCGAGCGAGGGGCTTGGGGTTAACCGGGACAGGTTTTCCACGTTGGGCGCATTACAATGGCTGTCCATGATCTGGCGCAAAACGATGCATCGAATGGCGTTGTTGCTGGCTTTGGCTGGCGGTGCGCCCTTGGCGGTGGCGGGGGATTGGTTTGAGCGCTTCAAGGCAGAGGCCACCGACGGCGCACTGCATCGCTTTCTCTACGCCATGCCCAAGGGCGGGGACCTGCATCTGCACTTGACCGGCTCGGCGTTTCCAGAGTGGCTGCATGAAATCGCCTTGGCTGAGGCGGCCCGCGGGGTGGCCTACTACGTCAAGACGCGGATTGGCAACTGCGCCGTGGATGCCGCGGAGGCCGACGCCTACCTGATGCTCTACCGCGTGCTGGACCAGCGCCGCTTGGACACCCTAAGCGACTGCGAACGGGGCGAATACCAAGCCTTGAGCGACCTGGACGCCAAGGCGCGAA
The DNA here is from genome assembly GCA_965220835.1 of Candidatus Azophilus sp. Classification (GTDB taxonomy): domain Bacteria; phylum Pseudomonadota; class Gammaproteobacteria; order Pseudomonadales; family Azotimanducaceae; genus Azophilus. The sequence continues at coordinate 224,441 of OZ244842.1, forward strand.
CAGCCTGGATGAACAGTGTTCGTCTGGATGCTCCCCACGAAGGGCGCGATGAGTTCTTCGAGCGTCACTGGCAGCGCTTGGGCGACCTTTTGCGGAACCCTCACGTGGTGGCCGAGATCCTCTACCGCAACATGCGGGCGTTTGCCGATGAGGGCGTGGCTTACATTGAGCCGCAGGTGCCGGTGTTTGGTTTTCTCGACCGAGCCGGGGCGCCGCTGGCCCCGGGGGCCGTGCTGGCGATTTACCGGCGGCGCATGGCCGAAGCGGACGCCCAAGCGACTGGGGTGGTGGTGCGCATGCAGCTTTCCGCGCTGCGCTTTCGCCCGAATGCGGAGCAGGTTGTGCGGCGCATCTACCGGCTGGCCGCTGAGCACGCCGACGTGGTGGCCGTGAACCTGGTGGGGCGGGAAGACCACGACCGCGGCCATCCGCTGCGCTTCCTGGACACCTTCCGCGACCTGCGTCGAACCCATCCGGGCGTGCGCCTGTCCATCCACGCCGGCGAGTCGGCGCGGCCCGACGGCCATGTGCGCGACACGCTGCTGCTCGGGGCGGAGCGCATCGGCCATGGCCTCAACCTCATACAGGATGCCGGGACCCTGCTGGGCTTGCGCCACGGCCCCTATCTGGTGGAAACCAACCTGATCTCCAACCTGCTGCTGGGCTATGTGGACAGCTTCGCTGCGCACCCGTTTCCCGAGTACCTGCGCACCGGCGTGCCAGTGGCCCTGTCCACCGATGACCGGGGCATGTGGGACTCCACCCTCACCGATGAGTTCTTCGTGGCCGTGCGCGAATACGGCTTGAGCTGGGTGGAGTTGCGCGCGTTGGGCCGCAACTCCCTAGCGTTCAGCTTTCTCGATGACGCCACCAAGTCCCGGCTGCTGAGGGAGTACGAACGGCGCATGGATCAGTTCGCGGAGCGCTTTCAGCGCCGTGGAGCGGCATCCTTGGATGCTGTGCAGCCGTTGCGGCGCGGGTTCATTTGTCGGCATTATGGCTTGTGCAATGGAAACAGCGACAGGGCGGACGCAGGACATGGCAACGGCTGACCGAGTGATTTGGCGCGATGGCGAGTTTGTCGCTTGGGCGGACGCCACCGTCCACATTCTCGCCCAGAGCCTGCAGCGGGGCACCTTGGCCTTCGACTACCTGAGCGTGCACCAAACGCCGGATGGCCCGGCCATCCTGAAGCTGGATGAGCATGTGGCGCGGCTGTTTGAAACCTGCCGCATCATGGGCCTGCCGCTCCGCCATCCCGAGGCGGACCTGGCCACGGCCTGCATCGAGACGGTGCGCCGCAACCCCGGCGCCACTTCGCTCAAGATCAGCGCCCTGATCGCTTCCGTGGAGGCTGAACTGGTGCCCCAGAATCCCCATGTGGCCGTGTTCATCGCCGCCTACGACAACCAAGCGGACATTTTTGCGCAGCACCCCGGCGACGTGCCCACGCCGGCTGCGCTGAAGCTCAAGATCGAACGCCGCATTCGCAACCGGCGCAAGGACATCGTGCCGCCCCAAGCCAAAATGGCCGCCAACTACAGCGGCCCGGCGTTTGCCAAGTGGCGGGCCCGGCGCGAGGGTTTTGACGAAATCCTGCTGCTCGACGCATCGGATGCGGTGGCCGAAGCGCCGACATCCAACCTCTTCGCGGTTTTCGACGGCGCCTTGGCGACCCCTGGCGATGAGCGGGTGCTGCTCGGCATTACCCGGTCCAGCCTTTTGGAGCTGGCTGAGTCCATGGATGTGCCTTGGGAAAAGCGGGAACTCAGCGTTGCCGAGCTGCTGGCCGCCGACGAGGTGTTCCTGTGCTCCACGTCCAGGGCCGTGGCCCCAGTGGGGCAAATCGACGAGACCCGAATCGGCGATGGCCAGCCGGGCCCCTTGACCGCCCGGCTACGGGATCGATTCGCCGCCATTGTGTCCGGGCAAGACCCGGAGTTTGCCCACTGGCTCACACCATGCGCACCCGTCGGATGAAGCAAACGCGCCTCGCGACGAGGCCAAACGCGCCTCGGGGCGAGGCCAAACGCGCCTCGGGGCGAGGCCAAACGCGCCTCGGGGCGAGGCCAAACGCGCCTCGAGGCGAGGCCAAACGCGCCTCGAGGCAAGGCCAAACGCGCCTCGGGGCGAGGCCGGGCACGCCTCGAAGCGAGGCAGTTCCAACCCGACACGCACCGATGGTGCGCTTTGGCCACCTCGGAGGACGCGGAGCGCCGTACTGTTCTGAGGCCAGCTAAGGGTTTTATCAAGCAGGAGTGCAAGCCATGATTTCAGCAAACACGGCATGGGATGAGTTTCTGCGCCACCACCGCTGGGCCGTGCTGACCACCTTGCGGACCAGCGGCTCGCCGGTGAGCGCCGTAGTGGCATACGCCTTGGATGGCGATGAACTGGTGGTCAGCACCCCGGCAACCACTTTCAGGCACGCCTCCATCGCCCGTGACGAGCGCGTCAACCTCTGTGCGTTCAGCAATCAGGAGCCGTTCAACTTTGTCGCCGTGGAAGGCCGCTGCAGCATCGAGCGCACGGACTTGGTGCGCACCACCCGCTTGGTGTTCAAGGCCATCGAAGGCACCGGCTATGAGGAGCCCGAGGACTTGCCCGGCTGGCTCGCCGAACAGAAGCGGGTCATTCTGCGCATCAGGCCGACACGCGTGTACGGCGTCATTCGCTAAGCATCCCGCCCAGCCTTTCGGCGGCTTGGGCGAAGTCCTCCATGAAGTCGAAGACCACGTTGCGCACGGAGGTGGGGTTGTTCATCAGCCCCACGCCCTGTCCCACCCAGTAGGTGGCCAGCCGCTTGGCGGCCGGGTCGCCGCCCTCCGCGAGTTTGTCGATCTTGCTGAGCGCTGGCTCGCTGACGAGGCTTTGCAGCGGCATCGGCAGTGGGTCGGGGGCGTTTTCGTCCTGCCAGGCGTCGGTCCAGGCGGAGCGCAGCTGACGCGTGTACTTGCCGGTGCGGCTGCGCGAGCGCACGGTTTGCCGGGAGTTGGCGGCCAGCATCTTCTCCTTCACCGACGGCGTGGTCTCGGCCTCGGCGGTGGTCAGCCACACTGAACCGGTCCAAGCGCCCGCGGCACCCATCGCCATGCAGGCCGCCATCTGCCGCCCGGTGACGATGCCGCCGGCCGCGAGCACGGGGATGTCGCCATACGGCTTGACCGCTTCCACCACCTCCGGCACCAGCACCAAGGTGGAGACTTCGCCGCAATGCCCGCCCGCCTCGGTGCCGGCCACCACCAGGATGTCCACTCCCGCTTCGGCATGCTTGATGGCGTGTTCGCGAGCGCCGGTCAGCGCCCCCACCGGCACGCCCGCGGCTCGCGCCCGCTCCATCATGGCGGGCGGCGGCACCCCGAGGGCGTTGACGATGAGCTTGATGGGATGCTCGAAGGCGGCATCCATGACCAGCGCGGCACCCTGTTCACGCATGCTGTCGCCGAAGGAGTCACTTGGGCTGCGCTGCCAGAGATCGCTGGAGTCGATGCCGTTGCTGGCCAAGATGCCCTCGACATAGGCCTTGTGCTCCGGGGGAATGCGGGCCTCCACCCCCTCGGGCGTCAGGCCGCCCTCCTTGGCGTCCATGCTGGTGGGCACGATGATGTCGACGCCGTAGGGCGCTCCGTTGACCTGCTCGTCGATCCAGCTAAGTTCGATGGCTAGGCTTTCCGGCGTGTGGCCGGCGCCGCCGAGCACGCCGAAGCCGCCGGCCTTGCTGACCTCGGCCACCACGTCGCGGCAATGGCTGAAGGCGAACAGCGGGAATTCGATGCCGAGCATCTCGCAGACTTTTGAGTTCATCATGGCAGCTTCCTTGGGTTGACCTTGAATGGGGATGGTGGGGCAAGCAAATGCGGGAATGGGCGTCGGATGGAGACTGTTTACGGCGGACTGAAGCGCTTTGCAAGCCCTTGCCAGCAATCCGCGTAGTCGCGCTGGCGGGTCGGCGTGGACCAAGCGTGGGCGGTGGGCGTCAGGAGCGTGCGGGATTCGAACATGAACGCCAAGCCTGCGTCCAGGTAGTGCGGTGCCAATGCCGCCCCCTCGGCGGCTGCCACGGTGTCGGCATCGGGGCCGTGGGGCACCATGGCGTTGTGCAGGCTCGCCCCACCCGGCACGAAGCCCTCGGCCTTGGCGTCGTAGGTGCCGCGGATCAGCCCCATGAACTCGCTCATCACGTTGCGGTGGAACCACGGCGGGCGGAAGGTGTCGTCGGCCACGCTCCAGCGGGGTGGGAACACCACGAAATCCAAGTTGGCCACGCCGGGCGTGTTCGAAGGCGAAGTCAGCACGGTGTTGATGCTCGGGTCCGGGTGGTCGTAGGTCACCGAACCCATGGCGTTGAAGCGGGCGAGATCGTACTGGCAGGGGGCGGAGTTGCCGGTCCAGGCCACGACGTCCAAGGGAGAGTGGTCCAAGGCGGCGCTGTGCAACCGGCCGTCGAATTTGAGGATGAGCTCGAATTCGCCGTCGATGTTCTCAAAGGCGGCGGCGGGGTAGAGAAAGTCCCGTTCATTGGCGAAGCCGTTGGCGCCCACCGGCCCCCGCTCCGGCAGCTCCAACGGCGCACCGTAGTTTTCGCAGACGTAGCCCTGGGCGGTGTCGTTGAGCAAATCCACGGCCAGCGTCATGCCCCTCGGGATGATCGCAATCTCACCGGGGGCGACTTCAAGCGCACCGCATTCGGTGCGCAGCGCCAACGCGCCCAACTGGGGCACAATCAAGACTTCGCCATCGGCGATGCTGAGGTAGCGTCGGCCCATGGACCGATTGGCCGCGTAGAGATGAACCGCGCAGCCGGCTTGGGCCGCGCAGTTGCCTGCCGCTGCGTAGGTGACCAGGCCGTCCACGAAGTCGGTTGGCTCTTCGGGCAGCTCTGGCGGGTTCCAGCGCATCGGCTCCGGCGGCGTCGGTTCGCCGCCTAAGGGCGCGGTGGCCCAAGCGCCGCTGTCGATGGCCTTGAACGCTCCCCGCCGCACCGAGGGCCGAATGCGGTAGAACCAAGTGCGTCGGTTCCTCGCCCTTGGCGCGGTGAAGGCCGTGCTGCTGAATTGCTCGGCGTATAGCCCAAAGGGGGCTCGTTGGGGGCTGAAGCGGCGTTGGGGCAGGGCACCCGGGACAGCTTCGCTCTCGTGCTGATTGCCAAAGCCGTGTAGTTGCGACCGGTTCACTGCTGCGCCCGCGTTGCGATTGGGCTGCGAAAGCACGCGTGCTGATTGCCAAAGCCGTGTGGTTGGAGCCTCGTCACAGCCGCACCCTCAGTGATTCCAACCCGCGGAAACGCAGCCGCGGCTGGTGAAGGCTGTAGGCGGCTCATGCCGTGGCTTCACAAACGCACTCTCAGTGATTCCAGGCCGCGGAAACGCAGCCGTGGCTGATAGCGGGGTGGCTCGGCCAGCTCCGCGCCTTGGAAAGCTTGGATGAATCCGCCGATGGCGATGCGGCCCTCAAGGCGGGCCAAGGAGTTGCCGGCGCAAGTGTGGGAACCGGCCGCGAAGGCGAGATGCCGGTTCGGGGCGCGGTCGATGGCAAAGCGCTGCGGGTCGGGAAACTCCCGCTCGTCCCGATTGGCAGCGCCAATGCCCAGCACGATCTGGTCGCCGGCTTCGAAGCGATGCCCCGCCACTTCGACCGATGCGCTGGCCATCCGGTTGCCGAGTTGGTTGGGGCTTTGGTAGCGCAGCACCTCCTCCACAGCGGAACGCAGCAGGCCGGGCGTTCGGCGCAGATGGCGGGCGCTGTCCGGATGGGTGAGGAGCATGTGGATGCCGTTGCCGATCAGGTTGGTGGTGGTCTCGTGCCCGGCGTTGAGCAGGAAGATGCAGTTGTGCAGCAATTCGGGTTCCGAGAGTTCGCCGTCCCGGGTTTGGTCAATCAGCGATTGCAGAACGCCCCTGCGGTCTTGGGGGGGATGTTGGCGGCGATGGCGGATGAGGTCGCGCAGATAGGCTAGGAATTCCCGCACCGCGGCATTGCCTTGGCAGTGGGCGGCGGCGTCGACGGACGGCTCAAGGGCGCCGAGAATGGCCAGTGACCAGCGTCGCAAGGGGCCGCGTTCCGAGGCCGGCACCGAGAGCAGGGTGCAGATGATCTCCACCGGCACGGCGGCGGCGAACTGCTCGATCAGGTCGCAGTCCCCCCGTTCGCGCAATTCCGCCAATCGTTCGGCCACGAAGGCCTCCAAGCGCCGCGCGATGGGCTGGATGTGCTTCGGCTTCAAAGCCTCGGCAATGGTCTGCCGCACCCTTGTGTGGTACGGCGGGTCATTGAACACCAGGCTGGTGGTGTGGTGCTCATAGAGCGGCGAGTCCCCGAACTTTGGCCCAAACAACTCAGTTTTGTCGGAGCTGAACCGGCGGTCGCGGTACACGGCGGCGCAGTCCGCATGCCGCGTGAGCAGCCAGGAGCCGTCGCCCAAGCGGTGCACGGGGGCGTGCGCCTGCAAGGCGGCGTACCAAGGAAACGGATCGTCAGTGAAGACGGGCGGCGGGTCAGCCAGATCGAAGCGCCCGACCTCCATCAGGCTTCGCGAATGCGCACCGGCAGCCGGTTGATGGCCCGAAACAGCACGGAGCTGGCCCGCTCCGCGGGCCCGGTCACCTCGATGTTGGGGCAGCGCCGCAGAATTTCCTCCCAGAGCACGCGCAACTGCATTTCGGCCAGCCGGTTGCCGAGGCAGCGGTGGATGCCGAAGCCGAACGCCAAGTGCTCCCGAGGCCGTGCCCGGTCGATGATGAACTCATCCGCCCGGTCGATGGCTTGCTCGTCACGGTTGCCGGAAATGTACCAGAGCACCACTGTGTCCATGGCGCGAATGGTCTGCCCACCGAACACCAGGTCACGCACTGCCGTGCGCCGCATGTTGGTCAGGGGCGTTTGCCAGCGAATGATCTCCGGCACCATCTTGGGGATTAGGCCCGGGTTGCCGCGCAGCTTGGCGTACTCAGCCGGGTTTTCGTTTAGCGCCAGCACCCCGCCGCTGATGGAGTTGCGCGTGGTGTCGTTGCCGCCCACCAGCAGCAGCACCGCGTTGCCGAGCAGTTCCTTGGGCCCCATGTCGGCGGTTTGGCTGCCGTGGGCCAGCATGGAGATCAGGTCGCCGTTGGGCGGCCGCTGCTTGCGGTCTGCCCACACCGCTTGGAAGTAGTCGCCGCATTCGGCCAGCGCCTCGTAGAAGTCGCCGGTGGACGCCACCAGTTCGGGGTTGTCGCCGTTGCTGAAGATGTTGGACCAACGGATCAACCGATGGCGCTCCTCCTGGGGCAGGCCGAACAGGCTGGCCAGCATGCGCCCGGTCAATTCAACGGAGACGTGGCTGACCCAATCGAAGGTCTCATTGCGCGGCAGGCCGTTGAGGATGTCCACGGCCCGTTCGCGGATCAGGGTTTCAAGCGCCATGAGGCTGCGTTGGGTGAAGCGCGGCGCCACGGCCTTGCGCTGGACGTCATGCTTCGGGGGGTCCATCTCGATGAACATCGGCGTTTCCGACGCCGCTTGGGGCGTGCCCTGGATGGTGACGCCGCCGAATTGGTAGCCGGAAGAGAAGATGCCGTGGGCTTTCTCGATCGCCACGATGTCCCGATAGCGGGTGATCGACCAATAGGGGCCGTACTGGCTGTCCCGGCAGTAGTGCACGGGCGCTTCGGCGCGCAGGCGGGCGAAATAGGGGGCGAACGCGTCGTGCTTGAAGAGCTCCGGGTTGGCCACATTGAGCTCGTCGAGGGGAATGTCCTGCGGATCAAGATTCAGGTCCACGGGCACGCGTTGGCGGCGCCGGCTCTGCCGCCGGGAGGCCCGGATGCCATCGGCTTTTTCGCGCAAGCTGTCGTAGGCGCTGCTCATGAAGCCTCCTGCTCAGGAATTGGGGACGGGATTTCGCAGAACTGGTCCATTTCCACCGCCACCGTTATCGCCCGGTTGCGGTGCGGGCCGCCGCACCAGGTGGGCATCACCATGGAGTAGAGGCCGGTGCCGCCCGCCACCGCCACCAGGATGTCGTCCGGGCCGGCGAAGCAGCTTCTAGCCCCGTCCCTGGAGGGAGCGGCGCCTTTGTCACGAGTGCTGCTCGTATCACGAGCGGCGCTGTTATCACGAGCGGCGCTCTTATCACGGGTGATTCTTGCTTTGCTGGCGGATTGCTCTGTTGAATCAGCAGGCTGCGAGCGTCGTGGTGCGAAGGCGGCGGCGTAGCGGGCGAGGTCTTCCGGCGAGTGGGCGCATAGGCCGTGCAGGCGTTCGGCGATGCGGCGCCGGTCAAGCCCGGCATCGGCCAGCACTGCGGCGTGTTCCGGGTTGAGCAGCACCATCGCCGCGCCGCCGGTCAGCACGGCGTTGTTGGTGACGATGTTGGCCAGCCCGATGGCCAGGCACTCCAGCAGACGCTCGGCGCATTCCGGGTCGTCGCCGTCGCCGCTGAACAGCACCGAATGGGGCGCTTCGGCGCCGATCACGGTCACCGTGCTGTGCTCCGGGGCAAAGCCGAGGTCAACGTGCAGGGGCGGCAGCGGGCTGGCTTCCTCATCCTCCCCCAAGCAGTAGGTGAACTTGCCGGGATGGCCTAGGAGCGCCATGTCCGATTCGCCCGGACGGCCGCCGCCGATGTTGATCATCGTCAAGCGCAGGGCGCGCCCGATGCTGGCGTTGGCGCGGTGGCCAGGCCCCAAGGCGCCGAAGCCGCAGGCGATGGGGCCGATGCTGCGCCGAGCCGGGCCGTTGACGAGGATCAGGGGTGCGGTGCAGTGGGTGGTGGCCTGCATCTCGGTGAGGTCGAAGCGCGGGTCGAGCACCGCCTTGACCGAGGCGATGACCAGTGGCATGTAGTCCGGCAGGCAGCCCGCCATGACTGCGGCAACCGCCACTTTCTCGACCGTAGCGATGCCCTTGCCGGGCCCCATCTCGCCAAGCGCCAAGTCCCGCTCCAAGCCGCTGGCAAGGGCCATGCGCGCCACCCGAGCCTCAGTGGGCACCACGACCGGCAGGCCATCGGTGCACTTAAGCTCGTGCAGCCGCTCCAGCGCCGCCGCCTCGTTGGCGGCTGAGAGCATGCCCGTCAATGGACGAAGGCCTCGATGATGGCTGGTGCTATGGCCTGGGCGACGCGTTCCAGATTGGCCTCACCGGTGCCCGCCACCGGATGTGGCAGGCGCACGCGGGGTGCGTCCGGCATGCCAAGGGAGTTGGCCACGAAGTCGCCTTGGGGCCAAAACTTGTCGGTCACCAAGGATACCGCTGGGATGCCCAAACGGGCGATTGCAATGCCGTCACGCACGGTGCCGGTGGTGCAACTGCCTCAGTGCCCGTAGGCGGCGACCGCGGCGTGGCAGCCGTCGCGGATTTCATCCAGCATGCGCTCCGGCGCGGGGGATGAGGCATCGCCCTTGTTGAACATGCGCACGTTCAGTTGGGGCATCAACCGCGCCATGGCGTCGGCGATTTTCTCCAGAAACCGTTCCGAATCCGGAAACCCGTTGGCCAGGAAGGCCACGCAGGGGTCGTTCATGCGCTTGAGGTCAACGGCCAGCCCGTAAGGCTCCCGTTTGACGCCCACTTCGGCGCGGGGATCGTGGAAATCAACCATCTTGAGCTCCTCCTTGCTCTGCCCAGATTGCTCTGCCCCAACGGCGTTCCGCCTACAGGGTGCTCTGCCCAAAATTGGCGTTGCGCCGATAAGAGCGGCTTCGCTGAAAGGGCCTTGCCCAAAATAATACCACCGGGACTGTGGAATTCGACTTTGGCGTGACTCGCCCGTTCAGGGCGCACTAGGCCAGGTTCGGGCGTCCAAGGCTTGTCCCGTCACGCCGACAGCGGCGTCGCTCAATAAGTGCATGTAGATGTCCAAGCGTGCTTCCGGCAATGGCACTTCGGCGGGGTTTTCCGCCGGATAGGCTTGGCGGCGCAGCGCGCTGCGGGTGGCGCCGGGGTTGAGGCTGTTGACGCGCACCGCGCCCTCGGCGGCGCATTCGTCGGCCAGCACCTGCATCAGGCCCTCCACCGCGAACTTGGAGACCGCGTAGGCGCCCCAGTAGGCGCGCCCCTGGCGGCCCACGGTTGAGGCAGTGAACAGGATCGACCCCTGCCGCTGTTGGGTTGCGGCGGTTTCCAGCATCAGGGGCAGCAGCGCTTGGGTGAGCGTGGCGGCGGCGGTGAGGTTGACGCGCAACACCTCCTCCCATTGGCCCATGGGATAGTGCGCGAGCGGGGTCTTGGCGCCGAGCACGGCGGCGTTGTGGACCAAGCCGTCCAAGCGGCCGTATTCCGCGCGCGCTTGGGAGGCCAGTGACTCGGCGTTGCCCGGGCCGAGTTGGCTGAGATCGCAGGGCACGATCACCGGCTGCGTGCGCGTGTGCTCACCGATCCAATCGAACACCGCCTCCAGCTTGGCCCGGGTCCTGCCCAGCAGAATGAGGTTGGCGCCGTAAAGGGCCGCCGTTTTGGCCAGCGCCTGGCCAATGCCGCTGCCTGCGCCGGTGACCAGAATGGCCTTGCCGGAGAGGCAGTTGGGTGCCGGCTGGTGCCGCCAACTGGCCTTGGCTTCCTCCAGCTCGGGATATGCCGTCAAGGCTTTGCCGCCCGCAGCAGGTAGTTGACGTCAACGTCGCTGGACAGCTTGGCGACGCGGGAGAAGGGGTTGTAGCGCATGCCGATGATCTCCTCCACCCGCAGGCCGGCTGCGCGCACGGCCCGGGCCAGTTCCGAGGGGCGAATGAAGCGTTCGTAGTCGTGGGTGCCCCGGGGCAGGATGTTGAGCAGATACTCGGCGCCGAGAATGGCCAGCAGATAGGCCTTGGGGTGGCGGTTGATGGTGGAGAGGAACAGCGTGCCGCCCTCTGCCGCCAAATCGGCGCAGGCCTGGATGGTGCTGGCGTAGTCCGGGACGTGCTCCAGCATTTCGAGGCAGGTGACGGTGGCGAAGTCGCCGGGCCGCTCCTTGGCCAGCGCCTCGGCGGTGGTGGCCGCATAGGTGACCCCGGAGCCGCTTTCCAAGGCATGCAGGCGGGCCACCGCCAATGGCTTCTCGGCAATGTCGATGCCGGTCACCTCGGCGCCGGCGGCCGCCAACGACTCGGTGAGGATGCCGCCGCCGCAGCCGACATCCAGCGCCGGCCCGGCTTGCAGGTCCGCATGCTCGGCGATGTACGCCAAGCGCACCGGGTTGATGTCGTGCAGGGTTTTGAAATCGCCCTCCGGATCCCACCATCGATTGGCCAAGGCCTCGAACTTGCGGATTTCCGCGGGGTCGAAGTTCTCCGCGCCCACTAGCAGTTCTCCACGGCCAGTTCCACCTCGCGCTTCAAGGCGGCCAAGTCCAGGGTCTTGTAGTCGCCCTCTTGATAGAGGCATCGCCCCGCCACCCAGACGTGGCTCACCGCCTCTCCGGCGGGGCCGTGCACCAAGGCGGCGGCGGGGTTGCGCACCGGCGAGGTGGCCGGACCGCTGAGATCGACCGCGATCAGGTCGGCCTGCTTGCCGGCTTCCAGGGAGCCGACCTCATCGGCGAGGCCAAGCGCAGCGGCGCCGTTCAAGGTGGCCATGCGCAAGGCCTCCTCCACCCTGCCTTCGGCGGCGCCGCCGAGATGCTTGGCCAGCAGTGCCGCCAGCCGTGCTTCGGCAAAGAGGTCCAAGGCGTTGTTTGAGGCCGCGCCGTCAGTGCCGAGCGCCACGTTGACGTCAGCGGCGGCCAAGCGCTGCACCGGGCAGATGCCACTGGCCAGCTTGAGGTTGGAGGTGGGGCAGTGCACCACCTGCACGTCGTGCTCGACGACCAGTTCAAAGTCCACCTCGCTCAGCTGCGTCATGTGAACGGCTTGCAGGCCTGGGTTGAGCAAGCCAATTTCGGCGAGATGGGCCACCCAGGAGTGGCCGGTTTGCGCCACCGCCCCCGCCACCTCCGCCGCGGTTTCGTGCAGGTGGATCTGAATCGGACGGCCGACCTCTTCGGAGTACATCAGCGTCTTTTGCAGATTGGCCCGTTCGACGCTGTAAGCCGTGTGTGGGCCGAAGGCAATGCCGATGCGCGGGTCGTCCCGGTAGGCGTCGTGCAGTTCAAGGCCCTTGTGGAAGGCCTGGGCCGGATCCCGGCTCCAAGGATTGGGAAAGTCGATGATCGGGAAGGCGATCTGGGCGCGCAAGCCGGCAGCGGCGGCCCGCCGGGCAGCCTCTTCGGGAAAGAAGTACATGTCGGCGAAGCAGGTGATGCCGCGGCTGATCATCTCCGCGATGGCGAGGTCCGTGCCCGTGCGCACGAACGCCGGCGAAACCACCTGCCTTTCGAGGGGCCAGATGGCCTCGTTCAGCCAAGCTTCAAGCGCCAAGTCCTCGGCGGCGCCACGCAGCAGGCTCATGGCGGCGTGGCAATGGGCGTTGACCAGCCCAGGCAGCACGGCGTGATGGCTCAGGTCAATGGCGGCGTGCGGTTGGTAGCTGGCGTCGAGTTCAGCCGCCGGCCCGACCGCCAGTATGCGCCCGCCCTCAATGGCGACCGCACCCTGCTCAATGGGGTTGGGGTCCGGGGCAATCGGCAGGCACCAGCGGCTGCGAATCATCAGGTCGCAGGGGATCATGGGCGGATTATACCCGTGCTCGGACCAGCGCCCTTGATCGCTTCAGGGCACCAGTACGGTTTCCGTCCAGCCGCTGCCGGACCGCTGCCAGCGGCGCCGGTCGTGGATGCCGTCGCCTAGGTTGAGGTCCAGCCGTTCCATCGTGAACGGCGCCAGGAAGAGCCCGCGTGCGGAGGGCGGGGCGACCAAGGGTTCCGGCAAGTCTAGATCGCGCAGTTCCTGGATGAGTTGGCCGCGGCTGGGAACCGGTGTGCTTTGCGGCCGCTGGGCGTAGTACCAGTCCATCCTCTTCGGCGCCTCGGGCCGGTCCTGCCAGCGCTCGTGGACCAGCGCCTCGGGCACCGGTGCGGTGGCGCAGGTAAGGCGGTACTGGACTTTCAGGGTGGGAAAGTAGGCCAGCGCCGACACCTGCGCCATGGCGGACCACTTGGGGCTGCTGTCGTTGATGAACACGGCAAGGCGAGCACCTTCGCTTGGGTTTGCCGGATCCGCAAGGTCGCGCAGCACCAAGGTGCGGACCTGGGGCGCGCCGTCCGCGTTCACCGTCGCCAAGGCGCAGAGTTCGGCGCAGGGGTCGCCCGCAGCTCTCGCCCGCTCCCGGTCTTCGTGGAACCGCTCGATGGGGTTCAATGGCCCCCTTCTCCAATGTCCCGGGCCAAGATGCGAATCCACCGTTCCTCGTTGATGAACCCGCTGCCCCATTCGGCGTACTCATCGCCCAAGCCCGCCTTGATGATCGCGTCGATTTCGGTGCCTTCGGCAATCGCCTCGGCCACCGCGTCGCGAGTTGCGCGTATGACAGCCAAGGCTTCACGAACCGCCTCCAGTGTGCCTAAGGGCCCATGGCCGGGAATGACGTGCACGTCGCTCGGTGCGCTTTCGAGAACAGCCTCGAGGTTGGCGATGTAGCCTTGCACGGTGCCGCCCGCGTCAAGGTCGATGTAGGGGAAGCGACCGCTGAACAGTTGATCGCCCAAGTGCAGCACGTTGGAAGACTTGAACCAAACCGCGCTGTCCCCGTCGGTGTGCCCGGCGGGCAGGTGAAGGAGCGCGATTTCCTCGCCATTGAAGTGCACGCTCATCGCGTCGTCGAAGGTCACCACCGGCAGGGCGACCGGCGGCAGCGCCCCATCGGCCGCTAGGCGCGTGCGCACGTTGCGGTGGGCGATGATGGTGGCGGCTTGGCCGAAGTGCGGATTGCCGCCCACGTGGTCGCCGTGATAGTGGGTGTTGAGCACAAACTTGGGACGGTCGCCGCCCAGTTCGTTGATGGCGCCTTGGATGCGCTCGGCCAAGGGCAGGAATTGGTCGTCGACGATCAACACGCCGTCTTCGCCCACGGTCACCGCAATGTTGCCGCCGGCACCGGTCAGCATGTGCACCGGGCCGGCGACTCGGGTGGCCGTGACTTCGACCTCGGCGAAGGGGTCGGGGGCTGCGCTGGCCGTGGCGCTGCACAGCAGCAGCGTTGCGATCAGTATGGAGTGGATGCGGTTGGTCATGTCGGTTCCTCCTTGGTGCGGGTCAAAGCTGGCTGGTCGGGGCCTGATGGTGCGGATGGCCGAGTCTTTCAAAAGTCGATGTAGGTGCCAGTCACCCTGATGTCAGCGAGCGCCTCGGGCGCGTTGGCCTGATGCTGCTTCATCAGGCGGTACAGGAAACCGTGTCCGTTGGCCATGAGGGCGTCGCGCAGGATGTTGTCCCGGTCCACCTCCTTGGCGCGCTCCTGCAGCCGCTCGCAGGTGTAGATGAAATTGTTGGTGTGCCGGGCCCGGACTTCCGTGCCGTAGAAAAGTTCGAATTGCTTGCCGGGATCGCTTTCGCGCAAGTGAAGCTCCAGCAAGCGCCGCGAGAAGACCTCCGGGTCCTGGGCGGACGCTGCCGCGAACAGCTTGCTGATTTCCTCGTTGCTGACCGTGCCGTCGGCGGCTGCGCCTTGGCTGGAGACGAACAGCAGGCCGGCAATGGCGCCAAGCTGGTTGCCCACGGTGTCCGCAAGCCGCAGAAACGCCTCTTGGTGCGCGTGCCGTTCGCTGGCCACCATGCGTTCGGACTGGATGATGGCCTGGTCGGCGGTGCGTTGGATTTCCAACGATTGGTTGCGCAGCGCTTCCGTGTTCTGCTCCAGTTCCTTGCGTTGCAGGAAGTAGCCGATCACCAGCCACAGAAACGCCAACGGCGCGAAGGCGCCTTCGAGAAAGTTGCCGAGGGTGGCGGCGTCCAGCGCGCTGACCTGTGCCCAGCCGATGCGCACCGAAACATAGGCGGCGCCGAGGGCCAGCCATGCGAACGTCAGCACGAGGCCCAGCCAGATGCGCCAGTCAAACCGCGCCGAGTTGGGCGGCTTGGTCATGGCCGGTCAGTCTTCGGATTCAGCCGCAGCAGTATCGGCGTCGTTGGCCTGGGCTTTGGTCAGGCGCAGCAGCTCGGCGGTGTCCCTTTGTATCTCGCTCAAGCGAAATATGATGTCGGGAAGCTGGTCGGTGAGCCGCCACAGGAGGTAGGCGATGCCGAGCAGCGCCAAGAAGGACAAGAATTGCATTCAACAGCTCCGGGGTTTCCTATTGCGGCGCACAGATATACGCGCTGGAACGCGGTTAGTCCAGTATATGTAGCGGTTCAGGACCTTTCGGAATTTGGGCCTGCCGGATCAGGCAGCATCCTCGATTCCGACAAGGTACTCGTTCGGCGTTTGGCAATCCAGCGCCCAGTGCGGCCGCCGGTAGTTGTGGAAGAACTCGTGCTCGGCGAGCCTGGGCGCGACGTCGGCGACGGTGAGGGGGCCGTCGTAGAGGTTCCAGAACTCGATTCGGGCGGAGCGGTTGGCCCGCTCGACGCACCCGTTCCACTGGGGCTGTCTGGGCGGCAGGACGTGGAGGGGGAGGCGCATCGCCTCGCAGGCGCGCTCGAAGTCCCCCATGAACTCGCTGCCGCCGTCGACCTGTATGGAGGCGACCGGGAACGGCATGGCCTCGGCCACGGCGGCCAGGAAGCGCTTGGCGTTGCCGGCGGTGGCGCGGGAGAAGACCCGGCTGGCCATGAACCTGGAGACCGGGCAGACGGCCCGGAACTCCTTGAGGGTCCGGCCGTCCCTGCTGTAGGTCATGTGGTCGATCTGGACCATGTGGCCGGGGGCCTGGGCCCTGTCGCCTTGCCTCCAGCGCTGCGCCCAGGCGCCGTTGAAGGACCGGCGGCGCTTGGGCTTGAGGCGCCCTTCGCACGAGGCCGCGGGCCGGATCCGGCCGTCGGCGATGGCCCTGCTGATGATGCGCCCGACGGTGGACACGGACAGGCGGACGCCGTCCCTGGCCAGCATCGCCCGCAGCCTGGCCTTGCCCATGTAGGGGTGCCTCGCCCGCAGCTTGAGCACGGCTTGGTCGTCGGCGTCCGTCCAGCGCCGCCGTCGGACGCTGCGGGGACGCGTGCTCCTCGGCTCGAGGGCGCGCAAGCCGCCTCCGCGGAAGGCCCTGCGCCAGTCGTAGTAGGTGCTTTTGGCGAGGCCGACGGTGTCCAGGGCGTCGCCGCGGCGCATGCCGCCCTCGACCATCTCGTCGACCAGTTCGAGGACACGGTGGCGCTGCTGGGCGCGGATGGACTCGGTGTCGTCCACGCGCAGGCGCTTGCAGGAAGGTGGGCAGGCGTGCAACAGTCTCATGCTCAGGCTCCTTGTTCATTGGGTGAATCAAGCATGCCTGAGTCGGCGGCGCGCGTCAGCGCGCCGCCGGTCCTTGAGCTGCGGTCGCCTACGGCTCCCTCCGCTCAAGGACCGGCGCCACCCTCCCCATCCACTCAGTTCACGGGCCTAAGCCGCCGGGGAGAAAGTTCCGAAATGTTTCTGAGCCGGAACAGTATATGCATGTGATGGCGGGTAGGGTCGATTGGCTGGGCGCTGGATGCAGGCTGCCGTCACAGCGGGTTGGGTTCTCACGACACCAAGGCGTTGATGTCGAACCTGCCGGTGCATATGCCCATAGTGCTTAGGGAGATTGTTCTGGCTCGTTAAGTGGATGCGGGCAGGCGCTTAGGGCTCATCAGGGCCTCCAATCGCGCAGCACCAACCCGCAGAGCCTCGGGGCCGCCCGGCCACTGCAGCAAGGCGGCGCCGAAGGTGGGCATGTTGTCGATCACCGCCGTTTCGGCGAGCAGGTTGACGCATTCGGTGATTCCAGGGTTGTGGGCGACGATGGCGGCGGTTTCGATGTTCGGGGGCGTTTCCCGAAGCACGCCGACCAACGTGGCGGGGCCCGCCCCGTAGAGGCGATGATCCGCCTTCAGCGTGGCGCTGGGAAACGCCTCGGCCACGAACGCTGCGGTGGCCGCCGCTCTCGCGGCGTCGCTGGTCCAGATCCATTGGATGGCGTGGGGTTGGCCGGCCAGCCAGTTGCGCATGGCCGGGCCGTCCCGCTCGCCGCGTTGATTCAGGGGCCGTTCAAAATCGCTCCGGGCCGTGCTGGTCCAGGAGGACTTGGCATGGCGGATCAACCAAAGACGCATCTTGGTGTTCTCTCTTTCATGGAACAAAACTCACAAGCTTTTGATTTTATGGAATTCTTTAATGCGGGGAACAGGGCCTTCGATTGGGCGCCGAGAGCAGGTGTGCGGTGCGTGCATCCGGTTTGCCGAATGGCGCGCCAGGCGGAGGTGCTTACCGCGACGATGGGCGCAAGCACGAGCCTCAACAGCACCGGATGCACGCACCGCACACCTGCTCTCTCCCAGCGTATGAAAGGTGTTCCTTGGGCGTCCTCGTCCCGGTGCGCTGGGTTGGAGACTTCCGTGGAACAATTGGGATTCAAGGTGAGGGCGCGAACCTTCGGTTCGGGACGACCGCAAGCCAACCTTCGTTCGAAGCGATTCCTTCGGTTCGAGGGAGTCCCTGCCTCTCGGACGGCGCGCAGCGCTGTTCTTCCGCACGATGAATCCCCCCTCGGGAAGCACTTGTTACCGGCACGTCGGCGTCGCTGCGGGCCGGAGGCCGAATCGGCCACGTAAACGTGCACTTGCTTGCGGGACAGGACACGCAGCTACCAGATGGCGAAGAACTCCTCCAGGGCCTGCATCTGCCCACCGGAGGCGGATGAGGGAACGATGATGGGCGTCTTGATGCCGGCGTCGAACCAAGCCTCTATGCCGTCGCGCACCTTGGCGGCGCTTCCGAACAGGGTGGTGTCGGCCAGCCAGCGGTCGGACAGGCAGGCCGCAGCCCCTTCGGTGTCGCTGGCTTCCATGGCCGCCTCCACGCCCTCCATCTCCTCGACGTAACCCGCCTCCTTCCAGTAGTTCCGGTAATTCGGCAGGAAAGCGTAGCTGGTCAGCGTGCGCCGGTTCACGGCCTTGGCGGCGTCCTCGTCGTCGCTGATGCAGGTGGGGATCATGTTGCCGATGAAGAAGCCTTCGCCCTGTCGTGCCTCGTCGCTCAGGTTGGCCAGCGAGGCCGCCATGTGGCTGCGGGCGCCGTTGGCGAACACCATGCCGTCGCCGATTTCCTCCGCCAAGCGGATCATCCGGCTGCGCAGCGTGGCGAGCACGATGGGCGGCAGTTCCCCGGCCCGAGGCACTGCGCGCAGGTCGGCCACGAACTGCCGCGTGTCGCTCAAGGGCTGGCCGCCGCTTAAGCCCAAGCGCTTGAGGGCCGGTTCGTGGCTGACGCCGATGCCGAAGCGGAAGCGACCCCCGGATGTTTCATGGATGAACGACGCCGCGGCTGCGTAGTCGTTGACGTGGCGGCTGTAGATGGGCGTGATGCTGGTGCCGAACTCGATGCGGCTGGTGCGCAGGGCGATGGCCAGGCAAAGCGAGAGGTTGTCCCCAAGGCTGGGGCCGTAGATGCCGGGAAAGCCACGGCGCTCTATTTCTTCGGCGATGGCAAGGGTTTTCAAGCGGCGGCCGGGCACGGCGGCAAGGCTGACGGCGGGAAGGCGGTCTGGCATGGGGAGTCTCAGCGTTGGTTGGGATTGGCCATGGTACCGGATTCGCTTGAAGGACGAACCTGTGCACCCGCGAAGCGGATGCGATTGAAGTTGCGCTGACGCGAAACTCCGCGGCTGCTGATAGGGAGTGGCCTCGAAGGCGGCCCCCGGTTGAGAGCGCGTCTTGCGCTAAGGGCCCGTTAACGCGGGCCGCGTTAACAGGTCCCAGTTAAGCCTATGGGTCGGAGGAGGCAGGTGAGGGCTGTGGGTCGAGCCGCAGGAAGTGCCGCGGCGGGAATCCGGTGAGGATTTTGATCACCAAGCCGAGCGGATGGTCCGCTGCAACCCGGTTTCGTTCCTCGCCCGAAATCATAACCGCCACATAGTCCGCGGTTTCGCCGTTGCGCGTGACGCGAACGTTGGGATTGTCCAACGCTCGGTGGTACCAGGCTCGCGGCCAGTGGTTCACGGCCACATAGGACTGGCCGCCGCTGGTCAGTTCCGTGAGCACCCGATCGTGCGCTTCGCCATCGAAGGTGGTGAGGGTGAGGGTCTGCTCCGATTGCGGCTGAAAGTACCCCAGCAGCGACTCGAACACCACCACCACCAACGTGTAGGCCACCAGTGCGATGGCCAGGAATTTGATGAGTCTCACACCCATTCCTCCCTGTTTACAATCCACTTCCCTCTTGCATGATATCACTTTGCAATGCAGTGGCGCTGTTGCTGCAGTCGCAGCCCAAGCCGGCTTGCTGCAGCGCCGCCAACGCTTGGTCTGGGTGGTCGGTGAACAGGGCATCGACGCCCGCCTGGGCGAGGGCCGTCACTTCGTCTGCAAACCGGTCGAAGGGCGCACCGATTTGATCGGCCCGCAACGTGTAGGCGTACACGGCCATGTTGCGCTCATGGGCCAAGGCGATGACCGGCGGTTGTCGCGACTGGCCCCCTGCCGATGGGGTGAGAATGGATTTGGGCAAGCCGATGCCGCTGGCCCAACGGGCAATGCCGTCCAATCCTTGAGGCGTCAGCTGTGACTCGTGACGGATCAGCGCCACTCGCGGGTGAACGGTATCCAGCGCCGCCAAGGCCTCGGCGTCGAAGGACTGAATGCGCACCGGCAGGTTGTAGCCGGCCAACAGTGCGAGCGCCGCCTCGCCCAACCCCGGTTGCTGGCTGGGGTGCTTCAACTCGGGGATGATGCCCACCTGCCGCCCGGTGGTTTGATTGAGGCCGTCGATCAGGTCGAGCGCCTCCTTGAACGTGGGAATCCGCAATGCCGCGTGCGGGAAACGTCCGGGCCGCCGCTCCACCGCGGTCAGCCGTTGCACTTCCGCAACGGTGAAGTCGGCGGCGTAGTGGCGGCCATCCGCGCGGGCGCGTCCGGCATACACTGCCGCCACGTTGGTGGTGCGGTCCAACGTCAGGTCGTGCAGGGCGATGGGCACTCCATCCGCCGTCAACACCAAGTCCGGCTCGATCCAGGGCGCGCCCTGGCCGTAAGCCAAGGCGTAAGCGGCCAAGGAGTGTTCCGGGGCATAGCCTGAAGCGCCCCGGTGGGCAATCACCTCCGCGCAATCCGCCTGCGCCAAGGGTGCCAGCAGCGCCACGCAAGCCGCCAGCAGCCGCCGTGGCCGGTCCCGGGGCACCGCTGCAAAACACCCTGGCTCCGCCCCAAAGGAATGCCGTGGCGGGCGGTTAAGCGGCTGACGAGAGATCGACCTTCTCCGGCAGGATGCGCTTGAGCATCTTCCCGCAGGCCTGCAAATTGGCCACGAACCCGGGCCGAGCCTTGATCTCGTCCCAGTGAGCGGCCAAGGAGGGCCAGCGCCCGACATCAGGTGGACCCACCACCAGGTCCAATTGCGCAAGTCGCGTGCCCACGGCGATGTCGGCAATGGACAACGTGCCGCCAACGAAGTGGCTGCCGCCGTCCAAGACCGACTCCAAGTAGTCGAAGTGGCGGGGCAGCTTCTCGTTCCAAGTTTTCCGAGCCGTATCTAGGTCGGATTCCTTGCCCTGGAAGCGGGGAAACATGATCGGACGGAACAGGCCCCTGCCGATGCTGCCCGCCAGTTCCGAGTCTGCGTACTCCTCCAGCCACACCGCCCGGCCATGGGCGAAGGCGTCTTCGGGATAGAGGCGTGGCTGCGGCGCCAGTCGTTCGAGGAACGCGCAGATGGCTGAGGAGTCGGGTAAGGTGCCGGTGATCCCTTGCTCACCTTCGGGCCGGTAGCGGAGCACGGGAATGCGCCGGGCCGGGCTGATTTCCACGAACCAATCAGGCATCGGCATGATGTTCACGGCTTCCAGTTCGTAGTCGAGGCCCTTTTCGTGCAGCACTGCCTGCACCTTGCGCACGAAGGGCGAGAGTGGGGTGCCATAGACGACAAGATCGGACATGCGGTGACTCCTTTGGACGATGGTTCTGGCCAGCGGCAGGATGGATGCCGACTGCAAGGATTGCGCCCTGCCGCGCCATTTCAACACTTCAAACCGAGCCGGTCCACAGGGGGGTGACGAGGATTCTGGCAGCGCTTTTGCCAAAACGGCCTCTCAGCCTTTACCTAAAAGGTAAATACTGAATATACTTCGCGCACATGGACATCAGCTTCCGTACCAGTCAGCTACGCAAGCTGTGCGAGCAACGCAAGGTTGCTGAGCGAAGGTTGGGACCTGATGGTGCCCGCAAGCTGATTGCCCGGTTGGCGGACCTGCGGGCCGCAGCCTGCGTCGCTGATTTGCGCGCCGGTCGCCCGCACCCACTGTCCGGCGACAGGCATGGCCAGTTTGCGTTGAGTCTTTCCGGTGGCTTGCGGTTGGTTTTCGCGCCCGACCAGACTCAGGATGACTACCTGATGGATGGCGTAATCGACTGGTCATTGGTGCGGGCAGTGCGCATCGAGTTCATAGGAGACTATCATGGCTGAATGGAACCCGCCGTTTGCCCCGGATTGGATCTCTCCGCCAGGAGACACCATCCTTGACCTGATTGAAGAGAAAAACTGGACACAAACGGAGTTGGCAAGGCGCATGGGCTATTCGCTCAAGCATGTCAATCGGCTGGTGAAGGGCAAGGTTGCCTTAACCGAAGACACGGCCATTCTTCTCGAACGGGTGCTCGGTGCGAGCGCTCAGTTTTGGTTGGCTCGTGAAGCCCAATACCGGGAGCGAATTGCCCGTCGCAAGGAAGCGGCTGCACATGCGGGATGGGTTCCTTGGCTTGATGAAGTGCCCGTTCGGGAACTGATGAAAACAACAGGTGGAATCGCCAAGCGACGCATTGATGCCAAGTCAAAACCGTCCATAGTGGGCGATTGCCTGCGCTTCTTCGGCGTCGCATCTCCATCAGAGTGGCGTGACCGATACTGCGAGCTTGATATGTCGTTTCGACGCAGCCAAACGCGTCCGGCCGATGTCGGCGCAATAGCGGCTTGGTTGCGTCTTGGCGAGCGCCAGGCGGAGATGCTTGGTCCCCTAAAGTACAACCGCAGTCGCTTCGAAGCCGCCCTGCATGACATCCGGGAATTCACGATACTGGAGTTCGACGAGTTTCAACCGCGCATGGCGGCGCGGTTGAAGGATGCTGGCGTGGGCTTGGTTCTAACCGCCGCAGTGCCCCGTGCCCGGGTCAGCGGCGCGGCGCGCTGGCTTAGCAGGAATAGGCCTGTCATTCAACTGTCTTTGTACGGTAGGACAAACGACAAGTTCTGGTTCACTTTTTTTCATGAAGCCGCGCATATTCTGCTGCACGCTGAAAATCGAAGCTTGGTTTGGCTGGATGACGACACAGGAACCGGAGATCAGGACGCCAAGGAGAAGGAGGCCGATGCTTGGGCGGCGAACATTCTCATTCCCCCGGTGTGGTCGGTAGGGCTTGCGGGCATCCACAGCAAAGCGCTTGTTCGTGAGTTCGCTAGGGCGGCCGGAGTTCATCCAGGAATCGTCGTCGGCCGTTTGCAGCACGACGGCATAATTCCGTTTGCGCACATGAACGAATTCAAAGTGAGCTACTCGCTCAATCAGCCCTGACTTGGGGGCGGTAGCCCATTTTATGCCAGGTGAATGCGGGTGGAGAGCTAGCTGGGAAGTTGCTGTTGAACTTGGAGAGTGCCCTCTAGTAGGCGTTGAAAAAGGGACAAACTCGGCAGCAGTGACTAAACTCAGTGATGGTGCCTTGACTGACTCTGCACGAGCAGGAATTCATGCCCGACCCCGCAACCTATGAACTTATCGACACCGTCGCCTTGGTGACCATGGACGACGGCAAGGCCAACGGCTTTGGTCTGGACATGATCGCGGCGGTGCAGGCGTGCCTGGACCGGGCGGCCCAGGAGGCGCAGGCGGTGGTGCTGACGGGGCGCGCAGGCGTCCTGTCCGGCGGTTTCGACCTCAAGGTGATTCGCGGCGGCGACCCCGAAGCCGTGTCGGCAATGATCGATGCCGGGGCACGGTTGATGATGCGTCTTTATGGGTTGCCGCAGCCCTTGGTCATTGCCGCCACCGGGCATGCGGTCGCGTTGGGCGCCTTCTGCCTGCTCACCGGCGACCACCGCATTGGCGCGGATGGCGACTTCCGAATCGGCCTGAACGAGGTTGCGATTGGCATGAGCTTGCCGCCCTTCGGCTTGATGTTGGCCAACCAGCGGCTGTCCAAGCGCCATTTGGCCCGCGCCACGCTCGGCGCGACCCTGTTCTCGCCCCAAGCCGCCAAGGACGCGGGCTTTCTCGACGAGGTGGCAGCGCCGGCTGAGTTGCGCGAAGCTGCCTTGGCGGCGGCCCGCCAACTGGCCAGCCTGGACGGCGCGGCCTTTGCCGCAGTCAAGAGCAGCCTGCGCGGACCCGCCATTGCCGCCGTGCTCGCCGAACTGGACGGCTAGTTTTACTAGTCGTAGCAGGGTGTTGCCGCGTGACTCAACGCTTTGCCCGGCCGCGACAATCTCGCTAGTCTGAGGCGTAGCCGCATTTGTGCTCAGTTCAGTCCGCGGAGTTCTTCAAGTTGGAGGAAGCAAGCCATGCCACTCAATCCAGGCCCCATGCAAGTGATCCACAATTTCTTCACCACCAAGGAGCAGGTGCTCGACGACATCAAGAAGCATGATCTGTGGCCCACCACCTATGTGTCGGGGCGCATGGAGGAACTGCCCCTGCACTGGCACGACATCGACAACCACGGCTACGTGCTGGCCGGCCGCAGCTACGTGCTCGATGAGCACGGCACTAGGGTGCCTCTAGGCCCGGGGGACAAGCTGCTGATTCCCGCAGGGGCCTTGCACGCCGAAGGCGAGGTCACCGAGCGCATGGTGTACATCGTTGGCATACCGGAGCCCGCCAACCTGTTCGAGAGGCTGACCTTGCTGGACCCGGCCGATCAACCGCCAACTTGAGTCCTACTCAGAGTCACTCGCCTAGTGCCGAACGCCAGCAAAGTCATCGTCGCTGGTTCAGTGAACATGGACCTAGTGGCCACCGTGCCCCGGCTGCCGCAGCCTGGTGAGACCTTGCCGGGCGAGGGCTTTGCCTTGCATCCGGGGGGCAAGGGCGCCAACCAGGCGGTGGCGGCGGCCAAGCTGGGCGCCGCCACGACCCTGGTGGGTTGCGTGGGGGAAGATGTCTTCGGTCAGGACTTGAAGGCCCACCTGCTGGAGAGCGGCGTCAGGTGCTCGCTGCAGCTGGCCGAGGCGCCCACCGGCACGGCGGTGATTTGGGTCGATGGGGCGGGCGAAAACTCGATCGTCGTGATCGCCGGCGCCAATGGGTTGCTTGGCCCCGCCGCGATTGCCGAGGTGCCCATGGGCGGCGGCGACGTGCTGGTCAGTCAATTGGAGATTCCGGTGCCCACAGTGGCTGCCTTCTTCGAGCGGGGCCGTGCCGCCAAGGCCCTTAACGTGCTCAACGCAGCGCCGGCGCTCGCCTGGGCAGGTGATCTTTGGCCCTTGGCGGACATTGTGGTCGTCAACGAAGTGGAACTGGAGGCCTTTGCCAAGCAGCCGGTGCAGGACCGCAAGGCCGCTGCCAGCGCCGCTGTTGCCGCACGCCGCTTCGCGGAGCAGATCATCGTTGTGACCCTAGGTCCGGAAGGCGTTGTCGCCATCGACGGAAACCAAGTGATCGAGCACCCCGCACATGCCGTGACGGCCGTGGACACCACGGGCGCCGGGGACTGCTTCGTGGGCGCATTGGCGGCCCGCTTGTGTGCGGGAGACCCCTTGGCAGACGGCCTCGCTTATGCAAACAGGGCTGCGGCCATCTGCGTGCAGCGGCCTGGCGCTGGGCCGTCGATGCCCACCAAGGCAGAAGTGGCAGAGTCAGACCGCGAGCGCTGAAGAACCGCTTGGCCTTCATCCAAAGCCTGCCCAAGGCCGAACTGCACCTCCACATCCAAGGCGCGCTCGGGAACCCGCCATGCTGCTCGACTTGGGCTTGCTGACCAGGGTCAATTCCGATGGCCCCGCCTGCTTCGGAGGCTACGTCAATGACAACTTGGCACAGGTCGCACCGGCCCTTGAACTCAGCAAAACCGAGTTCGCCGCCCTTGCGGCAGACGGCTTCAATGCCATTTCTCGAACACCCAAACGCCGCAGCGTTAGGGTGTGCTGACACCAGCGTTGCTTCCCGGCGTTGGGTAAACTAGCCGCCCCATGACGGACGTTGAACAAAAGGGCAAGTATCTGGTGGTCGGCGCCTTGGGGCTGGTGGGCCGCGCGGTGGTCGAGGCGCTTGACGACCAGGACGGTTGCGAGGTGGTGGCGGTGAGCCGCCGCGCGCCGGATTTCCCCACCCGGGCCAGGTTCCTGCAATTGGATCTGACTGATCGGGAAGACTGCCGACGCCAGCTTGGCCAGCTGGGCGGCGTTACCCATATCGTCTATGCCGCGCTTTACGAAAAGCCGGATCTCATCGCTGGCTGGCGCGACGATGAGCAGATCGAAACCAACACCCGCATGCTCGCCAACGTGCTGGACTTTGTGGTCCCTGCCCGCCATTTCACCTTGCTGCAGGGCACCAAGGCCTACGGTGCCCATCTGGCGCCCATGAGGCTGCCGGGCAAGGAGAGCGACCCCCGTCACCCGGGCGCCAACTTCTATTGGAGCCAGGAGGACCTTGTGCGCGAGGCCAGCGCTGGGGCGGGCTGGGCCTTCAGCATCATGCGCCCGCAGATTGTGTGCGGCCACGCCCTGGGCAGCCCCATGAACATGGTCGCGGCCATTGGCGTCCACGCCGCCGTGCTGCGCGAGCTGGGCCAGCCGCTGCGCTTTCCGGGCCAAGGGGGCTTCGTCACGGAGGCGACGGATGCCCGGCTGCTGGCCCGCGCCATCCTCTGGGCGGGCAACGAGCCCCGTTGCGCGGGCGAGGCGTTCAACATCACCAATGGCGACATCCTGGACTGGAGCGCGCTGTTCCCCGAGTTTGCCGATCACTTCCAGATGCCGTCGGCGGCCCCTCGGCCCTTGCAGCTCAGCGAAGCCATGCCACAGCACAGTGCGGTGTGGGACCGGATCGTCGCCCGCCACCAACTCGCACCTCACTCCATGGAGCAGCTAATCGGGGCATCCTGGCAGTTTGCCGATGCCGTTTTCGGGTACCACGGCGGCCAGACCACGTTGCTCAGCACCATCAAGGCCCGTCAGTTTGGGTTTGCCGATTGCATCGACACCGCCGCCATGTTCCGCGAGCATTTCGCGGCGCTGCAGGCGCAACAGGTGTTGCCGCCATGAGCCGAGCACTGGTGGCCGACATCGGCGCCACTAGCTCCCGCTTTGGCTTAGGCAGCCAAGACGGGATGGCTCAGCACACGGAATTCGCCACCGCCGACTTCACTTGCGCCACCGATCTACTGGCTGCGGCCACCGACGCCTTGGCGGCCGACACTGTTGACTCCGCCTGCTTGGCCGTGGCTGGCCCGGCGCTCCAGGGCCGGGCGACGGTGACCAAGCACCCGGGCCTGCAGTTTGACGCGGCGCAGCTGCAGGACGTACTCGGCTGCCCTGTGCAAGTGGTGAATGACTTCCACGCCTTGGCCATGATGGCGCCGGTGGCCGAACCCGTGCGTCAGCTAGGCGGCAGCACTGGCGGCGATGTCGATGGCGGTGATAACGCCGGCGGTGATGGCGTGAAGGCGGTCATCGGCCCGGGCTCGGGCCTTGGCATGGCCGGCCTGATTCCCGAGCAAGGCGGCTGGCGCCCCGTGGCGTCCGAAGGCGGCCATGCGGACTTGGCGCCCGGCTCGCCCTTGGAGCAGGAGTTGCTGGGCGTTCTGCAACGCCAGCATGGCCACGTCTGTTGGGAAACGGTGGTCAGCGGCCCGGGCCTCGCGCGCCTGCACCAAGCGGTGGCAGAACTATGGGGCACGCCGGCCGAAGCGCTTTCCCCGGCGCGGATCAGCGCCTTGGGCATGACCGTGGAGGACCCGCTATGCCACCAAACGCTGGAGATCTTCTTTGGTCTGCTGGGCAGTGCCGCCGGCAACTTGGCCCTGACCTTCTGCGCCACCGGCGGCCTCTACATCGGCGGCGGCATCATTCCCCAATTGGCGGACTTTGCGACCAGTAGCCCCTTGCGCCGCCGTTTTGATGAGCGCGGCGAGTTGAGCGGCTACGTCGAGCCCATCCCCATCTACCTGATTCTAGACCCCTTGTCCGGCCTTAAAGGCGCCTTGCAGTGCGTTCTCGCTGCAGAGCGATTAGCTCGCCGATGATGTGCATGAGCGCTGGGAAACGCTCCCACGCAAGCCGTCCATCGCGTGAAGGAAAAGCGTTGCGGGCCGTCCGCGGGCGCGAACCTTCGGTTCGTCGTGCCCTCGCTCCGGGGCGAAACGCCCGTTCCAGGCGGCATCTTGGAGAAGGGCTTCCCCTACTCGATTGAGCCGTTGGAAAGTGCTCTCCATCAGCAAGTTGAGAGTTCGTTTCATGCGCAGGGGCGCGAAACTACTCAAGCAGCAGGAACTCGAGCAACGCCTTTTGGCTGTGCAGCCGGTTGCCGGCGGCCACCCAAGCGCCGCTGCGGGGGTCGTCGAGCACGGTGGCGTTCACTTCCTCGCCCCGGTGCGCCGGCAGGCAGTGCAGGAAGAGTGTGTTTTCGGCAGCAAGATCGAGCAGGGCCTCGCTGACCTGGTAGGGCGCAAAGCGCTGCCGTCGTTCGGCTTGCTCATCCTCATGGCCAATGGATGACCAGACGTCCGTGACCACCAGATGCGCCCCTTCAACGGCCTCCTCGGGCGTTTCGCACAAACGGGCGTTGCCCGTGGCCAGCGCGGCGGCAGGCGGCTCGTGGCCGGGGGGGCAGGCCAAGCGCAGTTCAAAACCCCACTGCCGCGCCGCATTGATGTACGAGCCGCACATGTTGTAGCCGTCGCCGATGAAGGCGACGCGGCGGCCGCCGATGGCGCCGCGCAGCTCCTCGAAGGTCTGCACGTCCGCCAGCAGTTGGCAGGGATGGTAGCGGGCGGTCATGGCGTTGATCACCGGGATGTCGGCGGCGGCGGCGAAGGCCTCCAGGTCTTCGTGGCTGAGGATGCGGATCATGGCCACATCCACCATTTGCGTAAGCACGCGGGCGGTGTCGCTGATCGGCTCTCCGCGCCCAAGCTGGGTGTCCGCCGGGCTCAGGAAGATGGCTTGGCCACCGAGTTGGGCCATGCCGGCCTCGAAGGCCACCCGCGTGCGCGTGCTGCTCAACTGCATGATCAGCGCCCCGGTGCGCCCGGTCAGCGAACGCCGTTGCTCGCCGGCCAGATGCGCGCGCTTGAGCTCGGCGGCGCGCTCCGTGAGCGTGCCAAGCTCCGCCGGGGAACAGTCGAGCAGCGTCAGAAAATCGCGCTTTGCCATGTTTGTCGGCTAGCCGCGAATGAGCGCGGCCGCCTTGGTGATGAGCTCATCGGCTTCCGCATCGGTCAAGGTCAGGGGCGGCAGCAGGCGCATCACGCGGTCGGCAATGGCGTTGATCAGAATTCCGCCGTCGAGGCCGGCTTGCGCCATGCCTGGTTGGGGCTCGTGCAACTCCACGGCGATCATCAGCCCCTTGCCGCGAACCGCCTTGACGTTGTTGTTGCCTCTGAGCGCCTTCCGCAGCCCGTTCTGAATGCGCTCGCCCAGTTCGGCGGCGCGGGGGATGAGCCCATCGCCCTCCAGCGTGTCCAGCACCGCGCAGGCGGCAGCGCAGGCCAGCAGGTTGCCGCCGAAGGTGGAGCCATGGTGGCCGGGCTGGAACAGGTTGGCCGCTTGGCCCCGTGCCAAGCAGGCGCCGATGGGCATGCCGTTGCCAAGGCCCTTGGCCGTGGTCACGACGTCCGGCAGGCAGTTGCTGTGCTGATAGGCGAAAAAGGCGCCGGTGCGGCCGTTGCCGGATTGCACCTCATCCAGCATCAGCAGCCAGTTCTTGGCATCGCAGATGCGTCTTAAGGCATCGAGGTAGCCAGCGTCCGGCACGATGATGCCAGCCTCGCCCTGCACCGGCTCGACGAACACGCCCACCACGTCAGCGTTGTTGGCGGCAATCTGCTCGACCGCTTCGACGTCGTTGTAGGGGGCGCGCACAAAGCCGGTCAGCAAGGGTTCGAAGCCTGCATGGACCTTGCGGTTGCCGGTGGCCGTCAGCGTTGCCATGGTGCGGCCGTGGAAGCTTGATTCCGCCACCACCAAGGCTGGCCGCTTGATGCCCTTTTGGCGCCCGTGCAAGCGGGCGATCTTGATGGCCGCCTCGTTGGCCTCGGCGCCGGAGTTGGCGAAGAACACCCGGTCCATGCCCGAAAGCGCCGCCAGCTGTTCGGCCAGCTCCGCCTGACGGGGGATTTCGTAGAGGTTGGAGGTGTGCAGCAGCGTGGCGGCCTGCTCGCTGATGGCTTGAGTCACGGCGGGGTGCGCGTGCCCCAGCCCGCACACGGCCAAGCCCGTGAGGGCGTCCAGGTAGCGCTTGCCGTCGGTGTCCTCAAGGTAGGCGCCGTCGCCCTTGGCGAAAGCCACGGGAAGACGGGCGTAGGTGTTCATCAGATGGCTCACCTGCCGAACTCCAAAATCAACGGGAAACCGGAAACGCTATCAGAGTTGGGTGCGCAATGACAGTGCTTTTGAGCGTCTGCGGGCATTCTCTTTTCGGCAATTCCCTCGGAGAGGGCGCAAGGCGGGCTTGGGAGCCATGGGCGCGGGTTCGCACGGTCCCGCCCTCGCTCCGAGCAGTGAGAGCCACTCGGGCCTTGATCAGAGGCTTCCTAGAGGGCCAGCTGCAGCCAAGCCCAGAATTTGGTTGTGTCTCGGGCGGTGGCGCCGGTGTTGAGCGGGTTGCCGTCGGCTTCGTAGTCGGCGAACTTGAACCCAACCGTGAGCCGCTTGGTGGGCTTGGCGGTGGCCTGGAATCCCCATTCCCGGCCATAGTCGAAGTCGCCCATCTCGGCTTTGAAGCCATGCCAGGCGAACAGCAGGCCGACCGGGCCGGCATGGCCTTGCACGGTGACGTAGGTGTCGCGCAGGCCCGTCGGCGGAGTGGCGAGGAACTTATCCGTCCAGCCTTGGTGGGCGTGCAGCGTGGCCAAGGGGAATTGGAAGGCCATGGTGCCGTCACCCTCCATGCGTTCGTGGCTGAGCTTGGCGGTCAGGCCGCCCCACCGTTTGAGGGTGAAGCCGGCACTGCCCGCCCAATAGGCCAAGGAGAGGTCTTGGGGGTTGTCGCCGGTGTCCTTTTGCTGGCCCCGCTCGGCCGAGTAATGCGCCACCCAGCCCTCGCCCATGGGGATGTCGCCCCAAACCTTGCCCCCGAAGGTCTGCGTGGACAGGCTCAGGGCGTTGGTGAAGTCCAGGTCGTAGAAGTAGGCCTCGATGGCCATGCCCTGGATGCCCGTGTACTCGAGGCGCGCCAAGAGGCCGTCCAAGTCATGGTCGCTGCGGTTGGGCAGGTCATTGTCCTCACCGAAGATGCGGTTGACGTTGTGTATGTAGCCGCCGTCGAAGGCGAGCTTGTCGATGCCGTTGCTCTGCACCCGGAAGCCGTCCATGGACTGATGGTTCTGCCGGAACGGCAACGTGCCGATGAAGCGGTGGAAGGGCGTCTTGCGGTGGAAGATCTCCTGGCGGCCGTAGCGCAGGGTGGTGCCGGGCAGGCCGGTGAACTGAAGGTAGGCTTGGTTGATCTCGGTGCCTTCCGGGTCGGCGACCACCGCGTACTCGGTCTTGCCGTTGCTGCCGCCGTCATTGAACTGCTCGCCGCCTATGGCCGCGATGTGCTCGACCTCGGCAACGGCGCTGAAGCCGCCGACTTCGGCGCTCCGATAGGTGAAGCCGGCCCGCAAGGTGGACGCCTTGGCCTTGCGGTTGAGCTTGTCGTCAGCGTGCTCAAACCGGTAGCGCAGGTTCAGGCCCCATTCGCCTTGCGCCCAAGCCGGTGGCTCAGCGGCCTGTGCAGGGAGGGCAGACGCGCATAAGACTGAGAAGGCGCAAGGGATTGCGAAGGCGTATAGGACAGCGGAGGGGCAAAGGACGGGGGCGGCACAGGCGCGGCCGAACCGGGCCAGCGCACGCTTTGTGGGACTCATGATTGGAGGTTGCATGTGGCCTCCGTGCTGCGAACAGCTTCCCAAGAGGGCCGAAGCAGGGGCGGCGCGGGTGGCACCGAGCTTTTTCAGCCCACGACTTCAGCCCACAACGCGCTAGCCTACAACATCCATGGTCGATGTGACAACGACGCCCTGCCTGCCCCAAGCGTCCAGCAGCGCCGCACCCTTGGCTGGGTCGAGGGCCTGAACCGCATCGGCGACCACGCGCACGGTGATCTGCGGGTGATGGCGGCGCAGCCCTTCCACGGCGTAGCGGTTGCAGACGTCAAGGGCCACCCCGTAGAGCGTGACGTCCTCCACGCCGAGCGCTTCGACCACCGGGCTGACGTGGGGGTTGGTGAACACGTCGAAGTGGTGCTTGTGGAACAGGATGTCGCCTGCATGGCCAGACAGAATCGGCGCTGGACCGTCAGGTTCGATGACCAAGGGGTCCAGCAAGGCGGTTTCCGGTATGCGCAGCTGCCCGGCACTGCCGCGCAGGCAGTGCGGCGGGAAGGTGCGCGTGAAGTCCGGGTTGGCGGACAGCTCCTCGTGGTCGGCCAAGTGGTCGTCGGCGCTGGCGATGATGCGGATGCCGCGGGCATGGGCGTGGTCGGTGAGCCGGGCGAGGTTTGGCGCGATGGCCTCCGCCCCGGGGACGTACAGCTTGCCCTCCGGCCGCATGAAATCCACTTGCGTGTCCACATCCCAGAACACGGCGGTCATTTCACCGTCTCCAGGTCGGGCATGAAGCGCTCCGCCCGGCCGACCTTGGCGATGGCCTTGCCGTCGCAGCGCACGATGTCGGCCGTGAAGTCATGCTGCCCGGCGTTGGCGAACAGCGTTGAGCCGACGCCGTAGGCATCCACCGGCGCTTGGTGCTCTTCGAAGCGTTGAATTTTGTCGCCGTTGAAGCCTCCGGAGGCGACGATGCGCACGCCTTGGAAGCCCTCGGCATCCAACGCCTTGCGCACGTTCCGGACCAGTTCGAGATTCACGCCGCGGGGGTCGAACTGCCCCATCATCGGTTGCACGCTTAGGTCCACCATGGTGCCGGAGGTGTCCAAGCGCACGCCGTACAGGCGCGGCCCCAAGGCCCGGGCCACTTCCAATGCGGTGCGCACGCAATCGTTTTCGAAGTCTACCAGCACTACCAAGGGTATGGTTTCGGGGAAGCACTCGGCGAACTTTCGCGCCGCCAGCACCGTGTCGCCCCCGCAGGCCGCAATGATGGCGTGGGGGATGGTGCCGACCCCTTCGCCACCCCACCAAGAGCCTTGGGCATCAGTGGATACCGCCGTGGCGCCGCCGATGTGGGCGGCGTAGCCGTCCCGGGCCTGCACCAGCCAGTGGTCGAAGCGGGCGGGGAAGAACAGCACGTCCTTGCCGCCTGCCGCCTTGACGGCCCGCCGGGTGTTGGTGGCGACTCGCGTGCCTCTGGCCAACACCCCCAGGTACAGGGTTTCCAAGTGGGCGAAGACCTCGTAGGGTCCCTTGATGGTCATCACGATGTCGAAGGCCTTGACCGTGTCGCCGTCGCGGCGGGCGCGGACCTCAAGCGCCTGCCAGTCGTGGCTGGCGAGCTTCAGCAGGGCGATGGCCTCGTCCGTTCCGCAGAGCACGCAGGCGGACTTGGAGAACACCTGCATCAGCACTTCGGGCGAGTCGCCCGTGCGGCGCAGCATCTCGCCAGCGCGCACAAAATACTTGTCGGAGTAGAAGCCGCTCCGAATCTGCTGCGCGGGCAGGTTGAACAGCGCCGGGTCCAGTCGCTCGCGGACGATTGGCCCGCTAGCGTCGGCCTCGCCCCAATCCAGCTCGCCGTCTTTGCCGTCCCCGCTCATCGCGCTTTGCCACTGCCGCTCAACGAAGCCCAATCTGTGCCCTGCCTGGGCTTCCATGTTCGACCTCAAACAGCGCCGCAAGTTGCTCGGTCATGGCGCCGCCGA
This sequence comes from Candidatus Azophilus sp., assembly GCA_965220835.1. Taxonomy (GTDB): domain Bacteria; phylum Pseudomonadota; class Gammaproteobacteria; order Pseudomonadales; family Azotimanducaceae; genus Azophilus. The sequence continues at coordinate 257,382 of OZ244842.1, forward strand.
GTTGCTCGGCGTCGGTGATGGTGACCGCGCGGCGGTAGTGGTGGGTGACGTCATGGCCGATGCCGATGGCGATCAGCTGCACCGGGGACTTGGTCTCGATCATGTCGATGGCGTACTTCAAGTGCTGCTCCAGATAGTTGCTGGGGTTCACCAGCAGGGTGGAGTTGTCCACCGGCAGGCCATCGGAGATGACCATCAGCACCTTGCGCTCCTCAGGGCGCACGACCAAGCGGTTGTGCGCCCAGATGAGCGCCTCGCCGTCGATGTTCTCCTTGAGCAGCTCTTCGCGCATCATCAGGCCGAGGTTGCGGCGGGAGCGGTGCCAAGTGTCGTCGGCGGCCTTGTAGATGATGTGGCGCAGGTCGTTAAGACGCCCGGGGCTCGGTGGCTTGTTGGAGGCGATCCACTTTTCCCGGGACTGGCCGCCGCGCCAGGCGCGGGTGGTGAAGCCCAGAATCTCCACCCGCACGGAGCAGCGTTCCAAGGTGCGGCCGAGGATGTCGGCGCACATGGCGGCGATGGTGATGGAGCGTCCGCGCATGGAGCCGGAGCTGTCGATCAGCAGCGTCACCACGGTGTCGCGGAAGTCCATCTCCTTTTCCTGCTTGTAGGCCAAGGGGTTCATGGGGTCCACCACCACTTGCGCCAAGCGGGAGGCGTCCAGGATGCCTTCTTCGAGATCGAACTCCCAGGTGCGGTTCTGGCGGGCAAGCAGGCGTCGCTGCAGGCGGTTGGCGAGCTTGGAGGTGGCGTACTGCAGGCTCACCAGCTGCTGGTCGAGCACGGCGCGCAGGCGGATGAGCTCATCGTCCGGGCACAGCTCCTCGGCGGCGGCGACCTCGTCGAACTCGTCGGTGAAGGCTTGGTAGTTGACGTCCACGCGGATGCGCCCGGCCTCGTCAGGCGTGGGCGCCGGGGCTTCATCGGGGTCGGCTTCGGCGCCAAGTTCGTCCATGTCGAGGTCGGCGTCCATCTCCATCATGGCGGCTTCGCCCTCGGCGGATTCGTCGGTGAGGCTGTCGTCGTCGAGAATCACGTCCTCCGGGTTCAGCTCCGAATCGCTTTCGGCCTGCTCGTCGATGGTCTCGGTGTCTTCCTGGTTTTGGTTTTCGTCCGGCGGGTCGTCGAATTCGGCCACCAGGCCTAAGTCGGCGATGATGTCACGACAGACTGAGGCGAAGTCCCGCTGGTTGAGCAGGCAGCCGCGCAGCGCCTCAATGTCCGCACCGGCGTGCTCCTGAACGTGGTCGCGCCAAAAGCGCACCACGTTTTCGGCGGAGGGGGGCAAGTCGCGGCCGGTGAGCGCCTGGCGCACCAGCAACCCAACCGCCACCGGCAGAGGCGCTTCGGACACATCGACGACGGCGTCGAACGCCGCTTGCCGGCACTGCGCCTCCAGTGAGGCGTCCAGGTTGGCCGCCACCCCGGCCATGCGCAGGGCGCCGATGGAGGCGATGCGGGCGTCTTCGATCCACTGGAACATTTCCTGGGCGGGGCCGCCCTTGGGCGCGTAGCGGCTGTGCACGGCGTCATCATGGTGCTTGAGCCGCAGCGCCAGCTCATCGCCCATGCCGCGCACGGCATTGATTTCGTCGTTGTCGCAGCCGAGCGTGGGCAACGGCACCCGCAGCCGGTTGCCGCGCGCGGTGGGCGTGCCTTGGCCGAAGGAGACCTCGAGCTCGTCGTCCTCGGCCAGCGCCCGCATGGTGGCGGTGGTGGCGCGCTTGAACGGCTCCAGCGGGTGGGATTCCTGGGCTTGGGGAGCGCCGCTAGAGGGGGCTGGCTGAGAGCTCGCCGCTTGCGAGGGGTTCCCCCTCGCGCTCCCCGGCTGAGGGCTCTTTTCATGCGAGGGGTTCCCCCTCGCGCTCCCCGGCTGAGGGCTCCTCACGCGCCTTGCAGCCGGATGCCGGCGGTGGCGTCGCCGAGGTCGGTGCCGATGCAGCGCTGGTAGTACTCGGCGACGATGGGCCGCTCCAGCTCATCGCACTTGTTGAGGAAGGTGACCCGGAAGGCGAAGCCCATGTCGCCGAAGATCTCCGCGTTCTGCGCCCAGGTCAGCACCGTGCGCGGTGACATGACCACCGATACGTCGCCGTTGACGAAGCCGCGGCGGGTGAGGTCGGCCACCGCCACCATGTTGGAGACGGTGCGGCGGCCGGCGTCCGTGGCGGCGTAGGACTTTGCCTTGCCGAGGATGATCTGCGTTTCCGCATCGTGCTCCAGGTAGTTCAAAGTGGTGACGATGCTCCAGCGGTCCATCTGCCCTTGGTTGATTTGCTGGGTGCCGTGATAGAGCCCGGTGGTGTCGCCGAGTCCGACCGTGTTGGTGGTGGAGAACAGCCGGAAGTAGGGGTGCGGCGCCAGCACCTTGTTCTGGTCCAGCAAGGTCAGCTTGCCCTCCACCTCCAGCACGCGCTGAATGACGAACATCACGTCCGGCCTGCCGGCGTCGTATTCGTCGAAGCAGAGCGCCACCGGATGCTGCAGCGCCCAAGGCAGGATGCCCTCCTTGAACTGCGTGATCTGCTGGCCGTTTTCGATGACGATGGCATCCTTGCCCACCAAGTCGATGCGGCTGATGTGGCTGTCCAGGTTGACGCGGATGCAGGGCCAGTTCAGGCGCGCGGCCACCTGCTCCACATGGGTGGACTTGCCCGTGCCGTGGTAGCCCTGGATCATCACCCGCCGGTTGTGGGTGAAGCCGGCCAGTATGGCCAGCGTGGTGTCGCCGTCGAACAGGTAGTCGTTGTCGATGGCGGGCACGTAGTCCGTGCGCCGGGAGAACGCCGGTATGTCCAAGTCCTGGTCGATGCCAAACGCCTCGCGGGCGTTGACCGTGGTGTCCGGTGTGAGGTCCGGGGGCAGGCCTGACTCCATGTTTGGTTTCCGCGCTTGAGCAAAACGCGCTATTGTACGGGACCATTCGCTTGACGGCAGCAAAACCCGGCCCAAGCTCTGGTCAAGCCGGTTGCAAGGCTCATCATTCAGGTCAACAGGGGGGCAAGTGGCAACAATTTACATGGTGCGGCATGGCCGTGCTGATGCGAACGCCCGGAATCCACGGGATCCGGGCTTGGACGATCTCGGCCGCCGGCAAGCCCGCGAGACCGCCGCTGCCCTTGCGCCCAAGGGGCCATTGCCCATCCACTCAAGCCCCTTTGCCCGTGCCCGGGAGACTGCCGCTGCCTTGGCCGACCTTTGGGCGGTGGAGGTGGCCATCGAGCCCCGGGTGGCGGAAATCCCGTTTCCCATGACGGACTTGGCGGAGCGGGGCGCATGGCTGCGTCAGGCCATGGCCGGGCGTTGGTCCAGCTTGGGCAATGACCTGCAGTCTTGGCGCCGAGACTTGGTGGATTGCGTGGCCAACCTCGACCGCGACTGCGTGGTCTTCTGCCACTTCATCGCCATCAACGTGGTGGCCGGTGCCGCCCAAGGCGACGACCGGCTGGTGGTCTTCCAGCCGGACAACGCCTCGGTCACCCTCTTCAACAACGACGGCGGCCAACTGCGCCTGCTTGAGTTCGGCCGGGAAGCAACCACCAAGGTGAATTGAGGAAAGCATGCAGACACTAGCCGATGTAGCCCGACACAACGCGGCGCAACGCCCTGACCAGACTGCGCTCACCTACGTCAACGATGGCCGCAGCTGGACCTATGCGGCGCTTGACGCGGAGTCCAACCGGGTGGCCCAGGCATTGCTGGCGGCGGGCGTTGGCGCCGGGGATCGCATCGCCTACCTCGACCGCAATGCGCCGGAGTACTTCCTGTACCTGTTTGGCGGCGCCAAGATCAATGCGGTCTCCGTGGCGGTCAATTGGCGTCTGGCGCCGCCGGAGATGGAGTACATCCTCAACAACAGCGAGGCCGCCATTTTGATGGTTGGCGAGGAGTTTCTCGACGCCTTGGGCCAGATGACGTTGCCGGCAGTGTCCACCATCATCGTGCTGGGGGACCCTGGGGACTCCGGCCACCCGACCTACGACCAGTGGCTGGCGGGGCATCCCAACATCGACCCCAAGACGCCCGTTGACGCCGAGGACACCTGCTATCAGCTCTACACGTCCGGCACCACCGGGCTGCCCAAGGGCGTGGAACTGACCCACGCCAACTTCCTGCACTGCCTGTCCACCAGCCTCGCGGCGCTGGAAATGGATGCGGATTCAGTGAATCTGGTGTGCATGCCGCTGTTCCACATTTCCGGCAGCGGCTGGGGCGTGGTGGGCCTGTATCACGGAGCCCGCAGCCTGTTGCTCAAGGACGTGGACCTGCCCCTGATCCTGCGCCTGATCGGCGAGGAGCAGGTCACCCATGCGATATTCGTGCCCGCCGTGCTGCAGTTCCTGCTGGCCGTGCCCGGCGTGCGCGATGCCGATTACGCCTCGCTCCACTCCATCACCTACGGCGCCTCGCCCATCACCGAGAGCGTGCTGGTCGAAGCCATGCAAACCTTCGGCTGCAAGTTCTTTCAGGCCTACGGGCTCACGGAAACCACCGGCGCGATCGCCCTGCTGCCCAACGAGGACCATGATCCGGGCGGCGCCCGGGCGCACCTGCTGCGCTCCTGCGGCAAGGCCATCGCCAACCACGAGATCCGCATCGTGGATGCCGCCACCCTCAAGGACAAGGCAGAGGGCGAAGTGGGCGAAATCTGGGTCAAGGGTCCGCAGAACATGAAGGGCTACTGGAAGAACCCGGATGCCACCCAGGAGGCCTTCGAGGGCGAGTGGTTCCGCACGGGCGATGCGGGCTACCTGCAGGACGGCTACCTGTTCATCCACGATCGGGTGAAGGACATGATCATCTCCGGCGGCGAGAACATCTACCCCGCCGAGATCGAGAACGTGTTGATGAAGCACGAGGGCATTGCCGACGCCGCCGTGATCGGCGTGCCCAGCGAGCGCTGGGGCGAGGCGGTGAAGGCCATCATAACGCGCGCGGACCCCAGCCTGACGGAGGAGGACGTGATCGCCTTCTGCCGCCAGCGGCTAGCGCACTACAAGTGCCCCACCTCGGTGGATTGGATCGACGAGCTGCCGCGCAATCCCTCCGGCAAGATCCTGAAGGTCGAACTGCGCAAACCCTATTGGGAGGGGCGGGAGCGGCTGGTTTCCTGAACCCAATATCGAGTCTTTTCGGCGGGGCGCGCAGCGGCTCCAGCACTCGGCGCATGCCCGCTGGACCTTGCCCGGCACCGCTTCGTTCCCTCCAATGCCGTTTCGTCGCATGGCTGTTGTCAACCGGGCACTGGCAACGGTAGGTTGGATTCCAGATCAGCCCTTTTTGCAAGGAACGCAGCCATGAATACCAGCCATCTCTTCAACGCTTGCCTGTTCGCCGCAGCCCTTGGCGTCCCGGCCCAAGCTTGGTCGGAAACCTTGACCATCGTGATCGAAGACATCCGCGAAGCCAGCGGCACCGTGCAGGTGCAGGTGCTGAGCGGGCAAGCGCAGTTCGAGGGGGACGGCGCCGTGGCGCAGTTCCTGGAGGCGGCCGTGGCGGGTTCGCTGACGCTGACCGCCAGTGACCTTCCGCCCGGAGATTACGCCATTCGAGCCATGCACGACGTCAACGGCAACGATGCGCTCGACAGCAACATCGTCGGCATGCCCACCGAACCCTACGGATTCTCCAACAACGCCCAAGGCAGCTTCGGGCCACCCGCATGGCAGGACGCACGCTTTGCGCTGGACGGCGACCTCACCCAAGTGATCCGTCTGGTCCACTAGACGCAAGAGGAGCACCAACGATGCAACGCCGGGAGTTTTCCAAGCTGATGGCGCTGCTGGCCTGCTCCTGGCCGGCCGGCGCCACTTCCGAAATGCGGAACGATGACTGGTCGCAACCCTTTGCCCAGGCGCTGCGCGAGCGGCCTTGGCTGGCCGCCTGGGGCAACATCGAGCGTGAACACTACCGGGGCGAGGCGGCCACTACCGGCCGTTGGCCGGAAGCGCTGCGCGGCACCCTGTTTCGCACCGGGCCGGCCCAGCACGAGGTGCACGGCTATCGCAACCATCACTGGTTTGACGGTGACGGCATGGTGCAGGCTTGGCGCATTGGCGGCAATGGCGTGCGCCACCAGGCGCGGCTGGTCGAAACCGCCAAGGTGCAAGCGGAACGCCGCGCCGGCCGGGCCCTGTATCCCGGCCTGATGGCCGCACCGCCCCGTGCCCGGGGGCTGACCGGCCCCGATGACCTGAATCTGGCGAACATCAGCGTCCTGCACCACCATGGCCGCCTGCTGGCGCTCTGGGAGGCCGGCAGCCCCTATGAAATCGACCCGGCGAACTTGACCACGGTCGGCACTTATTCGTTTGCGGCGGCGGACGGTGGTTCAAGCATGCGCGGCGCACCGTTCTCCGCCCATCCCCGAGTGGACGCGGACGGCAGCGTTTGGAACTTCGGCTATGCCTCGTCGGCGGGCCTGCTGGTGCTCTGGCACGTTGGTCCCGGTGGTGCGCTGCGCCGTGCCGGAACCGTGGCGGTGGACCCGATGACCATGCCGCACGACTTCGTCGTCACCGAACGGCATCTGGTGTTGCTGCTGCCGCCCTTCCATTACCGGCCGGAAGCCCAGGCTCAAGGGTTCCTGAACCAACATGAGTGGTGCCCCGAAGACCCTTGCCGCGTGCTGGTGGTGGACAAGAACGACTTTGCCAGCCACTACTTCCTGGATTTGCCCGCCCAGTGGATCTTTCACTTCGGCAACGCTTGGGAGGACCGCGCCGGCGTCATTCGCTTTGATGGGGCCAGAGCGCCTGATCCGGGTGTCATGACCCACACGTTCATGGAAGTCATGCGCGGCAACCCAGTCTACCGCGACGGCAGCCTTGCCCGGCACCACAGCTATCGAATCGACACCCGGTCTCGGTCGATTGCCGAGCAAGCCATCCTTGAACCGGGCCTGTACTCCGAGTTTCCCAGCGTTGATCCGAGGGTCAGTTGCCGCCGGTACCGCAAGCTGGTGTTTCTGTCCCTGCATGCGGGGGCGACGGCGGCCCATGGCACCTTGAACGAAGTCAGCCTGTTCGACATCGAAAGCGGCCGACGCGATTTCTTCCGCTATCCGGATGGGCAGATTCCAGAGGAGCATCTGTATGTGCCCCGGCCTGGCAACGCCCCTGAATCCGGCGGCTGGATCCTCGGCACCGCATTCGACTGGCAGCGCCGCGCGCATGTGCTCAACCTGTTCGACGCCGAGGGGGTGGCCGATGGCCCGGTGGCCGCAGCGGAGCTGCCCTATGCGATTCCCCTTGGCCTGCACGGCAAGTTCGTGGCGGGGTGATGGCGTGCGCTTGGCGTCGTTTGCGCTCGTCGGCCTGTTCTCACTGGCCATCGCCGTGCTGGTCTGGTGGCTGACGGCGGACTTTGGCAGCTTTCCGCAGATCTTGCTGGTATCGCTGTGCATCGGCTGGTCCGTGAACCTGGCTTTTGCGCTGGCGCACGAAAGGCTGAGCCGATGGCTGGGCCCTTGGCTTGCGCCGGCACCCGTGGTCGCCGTCGGCCTTGCCGCAGGCTTGCTGCTTGCCGGCACCCTCGTTGCGCGCCAACCGCTGCACTTTTTCTCCCAGGACTTCGGCACTTGGGCGTTGGGATTGTTCTTCGGCATCACCGGTTTCCTGATCTTCGGCGCCCGCGAACGCCTGCGCGAAACCCGGAAACTGCTGGCTGAGGCGGAACTGAAGCAGTCGCAGCAGGAAAAGCTGCTGGCTGAAACCGAACTCAAGTTGATGCAGGCGCAGATTGAACCGCACTTCCTGTTCAACACCTTATCCAACATCACGCAACTGATTCGCTCAAACCCGGATTTGGCCGAGAGCACGTTGGCCAACCTCACCACCTTGCTGCGCGGCTCGCTGGCCCGCACCCGGTCGATTGACAGCACGCTCGGTCAGGAGGCCGATTTCGCCGAGGCCTACTTGGCGATTCAAGCCACCCGCATGCAGGGCCGATTGCGTTACGAGTTGATCGTGCCGGAAGCGCTGCGCGACACGCCGCTGCCGCCGCTGCTGATTCAGCCGCTGCTTGAGAACGCCGTGATCCATGGCGTAGAGCCGGAACCCAAAGGCGGCGAGATCCTGTTCAGGGCCCGGCAAACGGACGATGAGCTGATTCTGGACGTCAGCGACACCGGCGCCGGTGTCAGCGAAAGCGCCACTTTAAGCGGCACGGGGTTGCGCAATGTGCGCGATCGGCTGCGCCTGCGCTACGGGTCAAGTGCGTCGCTGGATTTGACGCCATCCGTCCCGTGCGGGTTCCACGCCTCGGTGAGCATTCCGCTGGCCAGTCCATGACCCGCGCCCTGATCGTTGAGGACGAACCCCTGTTGGCCGCCCAGTTGCGCGGCAAGCTCGCGCTCTTGTGGCCTGATCTGGAGATTGTCGGCACCCCCATTGAAGGCCGGGAGGCGCTGCGTCTGGCCCAGGCGGCGCAGCCGGATTTGGCCTTTCTCGACATCCGGCTGCCGGGCATGTCCGGGCTGGAGGTGGCGGCCGCTTTGCCCGACCACACCAAGGTGGTGTTCGTCACCGCCCACGATGAGTTCGCGGTGGAGGCCTTCCGCGCCGCTGCGGTGGACTATCTGCTCAAGCCGGTCAGCAACGAGCGCTTGGCGGCCACCATCAAGCGATTGCGTCGCGACGAAACCCAAAACCGCGAGGAACTGCTGGCGCTGCTGCAGCGAATGGGCGTCGCCGCCGCGCCCAACCATCTGCAGTGGATTCGTGCTGGACTCGGCGATGCCACGGTGCTCGTGTCCGTCGACGACGTGATCTACTTCCGCGCCGACGCCAAGTACACCAGCGTCATGACCCGCGAGCGCGAACACCTGGTGCGACGCGCCATCAGCCAGTTGGAAGCGCAACTGGACCCGGATCAATTCTGGCGCATCCATCGCAGCCTCATCGTGCGCGTCGATCAGATCGCCGCCGCCAGGCGGGACGCGCGGGGCCGCTATCTGCTTACCTTGCGGGACCGTGCCGAGAAACTGCGCGCCAGCCGGGCCTACGGACACCTGTTCAAGCCAGGCTAGAGATCGCTGCGCCGCAACAGCCGCCATTCATCCTCCAAGGGCGTGACGGGCATCTTGGCCCTCGATTTGCAGTGGCGCAGCAGCAGGCGCTCCAAGGACAGCCAAGGGTCGCCGAACACGGTGCCCTTGACTTGCTGGTCGATGATGGCCAGTTCCGCCAGCAAGGGTTCCACGCCGCCCGCCCGGCGCTTGAAGTCCGCCGCCGGGCCACGCCGATGGGCGGGCATCCAACCGCCGGATTCCAGGCGGCGCAGTTGGCTGGTGAAGGCGCCGAGCAGGGCCATGATGGCGACCCCCTCCTCGCGCAGGGTGCGTTGCACGCGCCGCACGCGCTTGGCATCGCCAGCGAAGGCCGCGTCGATCAATTCGTAGGCATCGTAATGGGCGGTGTCCTCCACGGCAGCGGCGATGCTGCGGGCATCAATGGGCTGGCGCAGGTCGAGCAGCTTGAGCTTTTCGATTTCCTGCGCCGCTGCCAGCAAGTTGCCCTCCACTCGCTCGGCCAGATAGGCGAAGGCCTCGCGATTGAGCTCAAGCCCCGCATCGCGAAGGCGCGCCGCCAGCCAACGGGGCAGTTCGCGGATCCCCACGGGCCAGACCAGCACGGTGACCCCGGCCTTGTCCAACGCCTTGAACCAGGCGCTGTTGCGCTGCCGACCTTCCAGCCGCCCGGTGCGAATCAACAACAGCACGTCCTCGTGTTCAGCCCCAGCGTATTCGCGCAGGATGTCCGATGCCTTGCGGTCGATCTTGTTGGCAGGCGGGCGCAGATCGATCACCTTGCGCTCCGCAAACAAGGACTGGCTGGCCGCCTCGGCGATGAGCTCGCTCCAGTTGAAGCCGCTCTCAACGTGCATGACCCGGCGTTCGGAGTAGCCTTGGCGCCGCGCCGCGGCAAGGATGGCGTCACAAGCCTCTTCAACCAACAGCGTTTCATCACCGGAAACCAGGTAGATCGGCGCCAGCCCCTTCTCCAACCGCCCCCTTAAGGCTTCAGGCTTGACTTGCATCAGCGTTCACTCATCCTCCGCAAGCGCCGAATTGCGCAGCAACTCGAACGCTCCGCCGTAGTCGAAGCGCAGGGACCCCGACCATGTCGCCCAAGGCATTCTCAGTCATCCTCGTCAAGCGCCGAGTTGCGCAGCAACTCGAACGCTTCGCCGGAGGCGAAGCGCAGCGACCCCGACCATGTCGCCCAGGGCAATCTCAGTCATCCTCGTCAAGCGCCGAGTTGCGCAGCAACTCGAACGCTTCGCCGTAGGCGAAGCGCAGCGACCCCGACCATGTCGCCCAGGGCAATCTCAGTCATCCTCGTCAAGCGCCGAGTTGCGCAGCAACTCGAACGCTTCGCCGTAGGCGAAGCGCAGGCTACGAAGGATCTGCTGGGAGAGGGCGTCTTTAAGCTCCTGTTCGATCAAGGCCTCCTCTTCGCTGCTGCCGGCCAAGTTGTCGCGGTCGATGCTGAAGGTTCTTGAGGCCCTGATCCAAGCAGGTTCGATCAGGCTTTTCTCTCCGGCCCGGATGCCGAACTGCACGCCCCAGGTCAGTTCGAATTCCGCTGCCCGGGAGCCTGCGGTCAAGGAGGCCACGCGGCGGCTGCGGCTTTCGTTGACGATCTGCACCACCAGGTCGGCATCGTCGGCGCTGGCGCTCGCCAAGGCGCCGGCCTGACGCAAGGCGTCTCGCAGCGGCGCGGCCATGCGGCTTAAGCCGTCGGCTTGGACGCCCACGCTGAGGTCGGCATCCGAGAAATCCCAGGAGCGCAGCTGAAAGCCGCAACCCGCAGTCAGCAGCGCCGCCCCGATCCACACTAGGGCTGCCGGCAAGAGCTTGCCGCTCGTTCGATGGCAACATGTCCTAACGCCAAGGGTTGCCAACAAGCGCTGGTTGGCCGTTCGGCGGCCGGATGCCCGTGCGCCAAGGGGTTGCAGCCGGGGCTTGCCATTGGTTCGAGGGCCAGTTGCCCCGTTTCCAAGGCCTGCGGCGAGCCGCGTATGGGTGGTTTCGCCGATCACGCCGCGACCAAGTTGATGAGCTTGTTGGGCACGTAGATCACCTTGCGCACGCGCTTGCCGGCCAGATGGCGGGCCACGTTGCCGTCGAGTTCGGCGGCCTCACGGACGCTGTCCTCGCCCGCTTCCGGGGATACCGTCACTTCACCGCGCAGCTTGCCGTTGACCTGCACGGCGATGTTCAGGGTCTCAGCGACCACCTTGGCGGCGTCGTAGGCAGGCCAACGAGCACTGGCGAACAGGCCGCCTTCGAACCCCAACCGCTCGTAGAGCTCCTCGCAAACATGAGGCGCGAAGGGCGCCACCATCACCACCAAAGGCTCAAGCTCCGCAGTGCGCGGCCTGCGGCCACCGGCGCGCACCACGTTCATGTACTCCATCATGGCGGCGATGGCGGTGTTGAATTGCTGTTCGGGCAATTGCTCGGTGACTTGGCGAATGGTGCGGTGCAACGCCTGCTCAACCTTGGGGTCTGGCGGCAGGTTCGGGTCAGCGTCGGCCTCGGCGACACTCTGCCAGAGCCGGTTCAGAAAGCTGAACGGCCCTTGGATGCCGCTGCCCCGGTAGTCGCCGCCCTGCTCATAAGCGCCTAGGAACATTAGGTAGAGGCGCAGGGTGTCGGCGCCGTACTGGTTGATGATCTCGTCCGGCGAGATGACGTTGCCCTTGCTCTTGGACATCTTGCGCCCTTCGCGAATCAGCAGGCCGTGGGCGCGAAACCGCTTGAAAGGCTCGCTGAAGTCGATGATGCCCAGCTCATGCAGGGCCATGGTCAGGAAGCGGGCGTACATCAGGTGCAGCACGGCGTGCTCGTTGCCGCCAATGTAGCAGTCCACCGGCAGCCACTTGGCCGTCAATTGCGGCGCCATGGCGACGTCGTCGCGGTTGGCCGAGGGGTAGCGCAGGAAGTACCAGCCGCTGCACAGAAAGTTGTCGGTGACGTCGGTGTCGCGATGGGCGGCCTTGCCGCAGGCCGGGCAGGGGGCGTTGAACCATTCCGTGGCTCGTGCCAAGGGGCTTTGGCCGCTGTCGTCGGGGCGGAAGTCCTGCAGATAGGGCAGTTCCACCGGCAGTTCGCCTTCCGGCACCGGCACCGCGCCGCAACTGGCGCAGTGGATGATGGGAATGGGCGGCCCCCAGTAGCGCTGCCGGGACACGCACCAGTCGTGCAGGCGGAAGTTGGTCTGCGCCTTGGCGCTGCCCTCGGTTTGGAGCCGTGCAACGATGGCCTGCTTGGCGTCAGCCACCGTGAAGCCGTCGAAGTCGCCTGAATTCACCAAGGTGCCCTCGCCAGCGTAGGCCTCGGCAAGCGGCGTGTCGGCATCCTCCCCGGGTGCGGCGATCACCCGCACGATGGGCAGGCCGAAGGCTTGGGCGAACTCGAAGTCGCGGGCGTCATGGCCGGGCACCGCCATGATGGCCCCGGTGCCGTACCCCATCAGCACGTAGTCCGCGATCCAGATGGGAATGCGCGCGCCATTCACCGGATTGATGGCGTAGCCGCCGGTGAACACGCCGGTCTTTTCCTTGTCGGCTTTCTGCCGTTCCACGAGGTCCCGGCGCGACACTTCGGCCCGATAGGCATCCACCGCCGCTTGTGCATCCGCAGCGGTGATGGCGTCCACCAACGGATGTTCCGGGGCCAACACCATGTAGGTTGCCCCGAACAGGGTGTCCGGCCGGGTGGTGAACACGCGAATGCGGGCGCCCGTGCCGTCTTCGGCGCCGCTGTCTTCAGGGCCGCCGTCTTCAGCGCCGCCGGGGCTTCCAGCGATGGCGAAGCTGACATCGGCGCCTTCGCTGCGCCCAATCCAGGCGGCTTGGGCCTTCTTGGTGACGTCCGACCAGTCCATGCCGGCCAGGTTGTCGAGCAGTTGGCCGGCGTAGTCGGTGATGCGGAAGAACCACTGCGGCAACTGGCGCTGCTCCACCGTTGATTCGCAGCGTTCGCACAGCCCGCTCAGCACCTGCTCATTGGCCAGCACGGTCATGCACGACGGGCACCAGTTGACCGGCGCCTCCCGGCGCTCCACGAGGCCGGCCTTGTAGAGCTTCAGGAACACCCACTGGGTCCAGCGGTAGTAGCTGACGTGGGTGGTGTCCACGGTATGGTTCCAGTCGAACATGCCCCCGAAGCGCTTCAGGGTGCGGGTGAAGTTCTCGATGTTCTTGGGAATCAGGTCGAAGGGGTTGCTGCCAACCTTCAAGGCGTGGTTTTCGGAGTGAATGCCGAAGGCGTCAAAGCCGATGGGCTGGAAGACGTCCTTGCCGTTCAGCCGCTGGAAGCGCCCGTTCACGTCGGCGCCCGTGTAGGCGTAGATGTTGCCGATGTGCAGCCCCTCCGCGGACGGGTAGGGAAACATCATCAGGTTGTAGTAGGGGTTCTCGGCGTTTGCCAATTGCGCGTCGGTCAGGCGGTTGACGCCATCGCGCTCCCAGCGCTCCCGCCACTTGCGCTCCACCGCTTCCGGCGAATAGCGATCTTGTTCGTTGGTCATTGTCGGGTTGGTGGCCAAACCAATAACGATAACATCTTAGTGCCCGGAAGCGGGATTCTGAAACGTCCGAAACAGCAGCTTTCAAACATGCCCCTTAGCGTGCTTCAGACCTTGCTGTTGGCGCTCGCAGACGCATCTTGTTGTTCCAAAGCGTTCTTTCGAGGCGATTTGCCCAACACCGTTGGCTGGAGGGCGTCCAAAGGCGTGTTCTCGAACAGGCCCGAGGCGGCTCGGCCGTGCTCGCGAGCGAGAGCCCTCAGCTTGGGGTGTGCGAGGCGGCTGCCCGCCGTGACAGAAAAGCGAAGACCAGCAGGCTGGCTAGGCAAACCGCCACCAGCCAGCCGTCGCCGAAGCGGTTGTAGGGCGTGCGTCCGGCCATGATCTGGTAGTTGCCGACCAGCACGCCGCGCTCGAACTGGGGCAGCTGCTGCCGCACCCGGCCGCGATGATCCACGAACGCCGTGACCCCGTTGTTGGCGGCCCGCAACAGCCAGCGGCCGTTCTCCAGCGCCCGCGTCTGGGCGATTTGCAAGTGCTGCAGGGGGCCGATGCTGCGTCCGAACCAAGTGTCGTTAGTGATGGTCAGGAGCAAGTCCGCTGCGCTGGCCGTGCTGCGCGTCAGGTTGGCGTAGGCGACCTCGTAGCAAATGGCCATGGCGGCCTGATCCTCGCCCAAGGCCAGCGTGGGTTGGTGCCAAGCTCCGTGCGCGGCCCGGGACATGGGCAGGTCAAAGAACTCGATCAGACCGCGTAGGAGGCCCTCAAGGGGGACGTAGTCGCCGAACGGCACCAAACGCCGCTTGACGTAGCGGCCATTGCCGCGGCCGATGGCGATGGCCGCGTTTTGGAACTGGTGACCGCCGTCCGCCGCCGACGCCATGCTGGGGATGCCCAACACCAGGCTGGTGCCCGACGCTTGGCCACGCTCGCTCCAACGTTGCAGCCACGGTGCCGCTTCATGTTCGAACAGGGTGATGGCCGCCTCCGGCCAGAGAATCAGGTCCCGGCCCCAGTGCGGCTCGGTCAGGTCCCGGTAGCGGTTGATGATGGGCATGCGGCTTTCGCGCTGCCACTTCACCGTCTGATCGACGTTGCCCTGCACCAGTGCGGCGGATCGCGTCGCTTGCGGCTCCACCCACTGGGCTCCAGAGAGAGCGAAGCCGATCAGCCAAGGCAAGGCGGCGACGGCGGCAAACGCGGCGCGGACGGTGGGAGGGTGTCTGTCGAACAGGGCTGCGACGAGGCAGCAGGCCGTCACGACGATGCCGAGGCTCGCCAAGCTCACGCCGCCAACCGGCAGCAGGTTCGCCAGCGGCGTGTGCAGGTGGCCGTAGCCGGGGTAGAGCCAAGGAAAGCCGGTGAGAAACCAGCTCATGATCCACTCAAAGGCCACCCAACTGGCGGCGAACAGCCAAACGTTGGATAGACCCGCAGCCCCTTCGATGGAATTGCCCTGATTCAAAGCCGGGCGACTGTTGTCCGATTGGGGTGAAATCCGCAGCCAGGCGTACAACCAAGCGTGGGCCAAGGTGAACAACGAAAGCCCGGCAACGAAGATGGCCACCAGCAAGGTGGCCAAGGGCGGCGATGCGTTGCCGTAGGTGTGAATGCTGACGTAGACCCAGCTGACGCCGACGCCGAACTTGCCTAGGCCGTAGGCCAACCCCAACGCCCAGGCCGGTGCCAGGGAGCGGTTCAGCAGCCAGAACCAGCCGCCGATGGAAACCAGGCCCAGCGGCCACCAGTCAAACGGCGCCAAGGTCAGCGGCAGCAGCGCCCCACAGGCGAGAGCGGCAACCAAGCCGGAGGTTCGAGCAAGGACAGTGGGCAAGTTCAGTGCGCTGTCAACCCGCGACAGAGCCTTGGCTCAGCGCCGCCAAGGCGGCACGCCATCCCAGTCGAAGGGTTCGATGCCGTGCTCGCAGAGCTGCCAGACGCTGGCCGAGGCGGAGCCGTCCTGGAGATCCAGAAAGCCGATGGTGCCGAATTGGGTGTCGTAGTTGTGCGGGTAGGTGGCCGAGCCGGGGTTGACGCAAAGGACCCCGTCGATGGTGGCGATTCGCTCCACGTGGGTGTCGCCGGAAACGATGACGTCGGGCTTGCGCTCCGGGAAGAAGCGCTCAATCCAGCGGGCCAGGGTGAAGTTGGGCGGGCGCTCCGGCACCGGCACGTAGTGGGTGAGGCCCACCCACAGGCCTTCCAGCTCCAGCAGCCAGGCGGGCTTCACGCGGGCGTCCTCGGGCTGCACCGGCCGGCCGCCACTGCCGTCTTCGCCGTTCCCTCGGGCCGCATAGACCGGCGCCACGCGCTCCAGTTCGTCCAGCACCCAGAATTCGTGGATGTCGCCGCCGTGGAAGATGGCGTCAACGCCGGCGAAGGCGTCGAACACCTGCGGCCACAGGAACTTGGCGGCTTCCGGCAGGTGCGTGTCCGATATCAGGCCAATCCTAATTTTCTGCTCCTTTCTGAAGTTCGCGAGTCGGAGATCAGGCCGACGGGCTGCTAGGCCGCATGCGCCCTCAGGAACGCGGTCACTTGCTGCCGAGCGCCATCCACGGCGTCGCCCTCCTTCCAGTCCTCGATGAGCGTCGCATTGGCGGCCAGCGCGACGACTTCACGGGATATGGCTTCGGGATGGTAGATGTCGTTGCCCTTCAGGACCAGCAGCGGCGTGGTCACGCCGGCAGTGAACTCCCGGGAGACGTTGAACAGAAAGTCCCCGCCGTACATGGTCTCCCGCAAGGCCGCCCAAGCGCCTTCGTCGACTTCAGGGCGCTCTGGGGCAAGCTCCGCCGCCCAGCCATCGTACATTTGGTAAAAGGCATCGCGGTTGTCCTCAAGGCCGATGGGCTGGAACAGCACCGCAGCTGCCACCCGTTCCGGGGCCGCCTCGATCAGGCCCATGCCGTAGGCGCCGCCGATGCACATGCCGGCCACCATAAAGCGCGTAACGCCCAAGTGGTCCATCAGCCCGAGTTGGTCCTGGGTGTAGCTCGCCCAGGAGTCCTCGGCGGTCACCGGGGCGGTCGACTGGCCGGCGTTGCGCTGGTCCATGGCGATGACGCGGAAATCCCCGGACAGATGCTCAATCGGGTTCCAGGGCGCATTGGCCCAGAACGGAATGGCGGACTTCATGCCGCCTGGGGCGATCAGCAGAATGGGGAAGCCGTCCGCCGGCCCGGACTCCTCGTAGTAGATGTTGATTGCGCCGTTGCGAAAGTGGGGCATGCGCAGGTTTCCTTGTTCTTGGCGACCGTTCAGTTCAGCCGCCATTTCAGCTATGTTGGCGCCAGTGTAACGCCCAACGTGGGCGGTGTCTCAGTTTGATGCCGGTCTCGCGAGTGTCAAAGCCGGACGCGCGTCAAACCCAGACGCCACCCCAAGAAGGAGTGATTCGACCATGTTGGATTGGGAAAGGCTCAAGGACAGCGCCAATGCCGACGGCGAGTTCCGGCTGCATGCGCGCTTTTGGACCGGAACGCTAAAAGTCGCCAACGGGCCGGACAGCACGCGCATCGACCTCAAGGACGGGGTGATCAGCACCATCGAGCCATGGCTCGCCAGCTTGGCGGGCGACCTGTCGATCAGCGCATCGGCGCAGGAATGGGAGGCCCTGCTGGCCGCGACCCCAAAGCCCTTCTACCAAGACCTCTACGCGGCCACGGTGCACCACGGCTTCACCGCCACGGGCAATCGCACCCACTTCTGCGCCTACTATCCCGCTTTGCGGCGCTTGGTGGAACTGATGCGGGACGTGAGGAACGCCAAAGAAACGACGGCTTAAGCGGATAAGTGGGCAATTGCCGGGCGCACAGTTTGAATCAGCTGGCAACCTTGACCCGCGATCAAGAACACTGGGAGGGCTCCGGCCATGCAGGCAAGAATTGAATCCATCGTCGGCCGCTACCTGAATGCGCCGATCAACGGTGACGAATACCGCATCTACTTTGAGGAGGCGGGCAGCGGCATCCCGCTGCTGCTGCAGCACACGGCCGGGGCCGATGGCCGGCAATGGCGCTTCGTGCTGGAGGATGAGGAGCTTAAGGCCCGCTTCCGCATGATCGCCTACGATCTGCCCTTCCACGGCAAGTCCGTGCCCCCCACGGGCAAGGCTTGGTGGCGCGAGGAGTACCGCCTGACCAAGGACTTCTTCATGAGCGTGCCGGTCATGCTGGCGGATGCCCTTGGCTGTGACAGCCCCGTCTACATGGGCAGCTCCATTGGCGGCCACTTGGCGGTGGACCTGGCCCTGCACCACGGCGACCGTTTCCGCGCCGTCATCGGCCTTGAAGCCTCGGCCTACACGCCGGGCGGCTTCATCGATGAGTTCTACCATCCGGAGATTTCCAACGACTTCAAGGCCAGCCTGATGTACGGCCTGATGGCGCCCACCAGCCCGGAGGCCCTGCGCCACGAAACCCGCTGGGTGTACAGCCAAGGCGCACCGGCGGTCTTCAAGGGCGACCTGTACTACTACTCCATCGACCACGACCTGCGCGAGGACGCCGCCCGCATCGACACCAACCAATGCTCGGTGGACATCCTCAACGGCGAGTACGACTGGAGCGGCACCCCGGAACTCGGCGCCGAACTGGCCGCCATGATCCCCGGCGCCCGCTACCGCACCATGAAGGGCCTCGGCCACTTCCCCATGAGCGAAAACCCCGAAGCCTTCCTAGGCGAGATCAAGCCCGTGCTTGAGCGCATAGCGGGCGGACCGCACAATACTCACGCGTCGAGCACCTCCTAGGTAACTCAATTGCGCAAAGTTTCGCGTTAGCGAAACTTGAAACGCTGCTGCGATTCGGGTGCGCGGAGTTTATGCTGGCAGCTTGCGCTTATAGTATCGGCATATTGCCAACTTCAGTTGCGGAGCAAACATGGAAAGAGGGATCGACTATTCGGTCGGCGAAAGTGCAGCAAGCCCTTCCGCCAAAGCCATGGCCCTCGTGAGCGGATTGTTGAACAAGCCCGTTGAGACCGACTTGGACTTGGTTGCCATCACCCGCGAGGGCGTTGCGCCTGAGATGATGGCGGAATTGCTTGCAAGTGGCTTCACGCACCAGGAAATCGACTGGATTGTGCCGCCGCGAACGCTGAGCCATCGGCGTCGAAACCACCGACGGCTTACCCCCGTTGAGACGGGCTGTTTCCTGCGCACCGTGAAAATCCGGGCCATGGCGGAAGCCGTGCTCGGCAGTCCCGAGCGGGCGCTTGCGTGGTTGCGCAGGCCACGTCAGACATTCGGCGGCATCAGTGCGATGGACCTGCTGCAAACGGAGGTGGGCGGCCAAATTGTTGAGGAAACCCTGGGTCAATTGGATGAAGGCTACTTCGCTTGATCCTTTGGCGCATCAGCAACCACGCTGATCTCAGTGGCCTTGGCGGCATCCATCGCAGCGGACGCTGGCATTCTCGCGGTGTGCCGGTGGTCTATCTGTCGGAAAGCCCTGCCTTAGCTCTTTTGGAGGTGCTGGTCAACTTCGAAATGGCGCCAGATGAACTGCCAATCAACTATCACCTGCTAGAAGTGGATTGTTCCGCTGTTGGCGCCTTGCAGGTGAATGAAGGTGAACTTGGCGGCCGATGGGAGAATGAGCGTCGGCTCACGCAGGGAATTGGCGATAAGTGGTTGGCGTCTGGCGAGTCCGCCCTGCTGAGGGTGCCGAGCGCAGTGGTGCCCAGGAGCCGAAACTACCTCCTCAATCCTCGCCATCCCGAAGCTGCTCGCGCAGCCATCAGGTCATCGAGTTGGCATCCGTTCGATAAGAGGCTGCGTCAGACGCCACGGCCCTGATCGAAGCGTTGGTTTTCTCTGTCCTGTTCGGTTTCATTGACACCTAGTGGCCGTTTTGTAGAGCGTCGCGCTGATACTCCCAGCAACTGTTCGGCGGGGTAGACGCGGGCGCTCTCGCCCCGCCGCATTTGGCCAATCGCTTTCAGCAGCTCCGCGCCTGCTTGGCTTGTCTTTTCGTTCATTGGCGAGTGGCTCCTCGATGACTTTCAATTCGCTTACGCGTGATTTCCACGGGTCATTCTCCCATCTCAAGCCCAGCTGCGCACCGCCTTTGAGGTGCCCAGCAGCGCCAGCACCGCCAGGGCGAAGACGCCGCCCGCCACTTGCAGCGCCACTGCCACGTTGACCTGCTCGGCGATCAGGCTGATGGGGATCACGCCCAAGGGCATGAGTCCGTGGGACATCATGTCGATGCTGAGCACGCGCCCGCGCATGGCCGGCGTGATGCTGGTCTGCAGCAGGCCGCGGTTGAGGGACATGTTCCACGAACTGAGCCAGCCGACCAGCGCGACTGCAGCCACCGCCCAGAGCTGGGTGTCCGCGGTTCCCACCAAGGCGGTGGCGCCGGCCCAAGCGGCGCTGGTGCCGATCAGCCACCGGCCCTTGCCGCGCAGCTCGCCCATGGCGGCCATCATCAGCGAGCCGACTATGGCGCCGATGCCCATGGCCGACATCAACAGGCCAAGGTCGTCGGCGCCGCCGCTCAGGATGTCTTCGTTGTAGGCGGGCAATAGGGTGTTGATCGGCATGCCGAACAGGAACGGCACGATGGACAGCAGGATGAGCCCTAGCACCGGCGGGTTGGCCCACAGGTAGCGCATGCCGTCGGCGATGTCCCGCAACGGGTGCTGGTCTTCCTCCCGCACGCTGGGGCGTATTGGCATCACCCGCCACATCGCCAAGGAAGAGGCCAGGTACAGCGCGGCGATCACGAAGTAAACGATGCCCACGCCGAAGTGGGAGGTGGTGTCGCCGCCGGCAATCCAAGCGATGAGAAAGCCGGCCATGGCGGGACCGAGTATGCGGGACAGGTTCCAACTTGTGGTGGTCAGGCCCATCGCCGTGAAGATCAGCCGCTCCGGCACCAGTTCCGGCACCATGGCCTGGCGGGCGGGCATCGACAGCGCCAGCACGGTGCCGTTGAAGAAGCCGAACCAGATGAAGTCCCAGAAATCCACCTGCCCAAGAACGATGATAACGCCAAGCAGGATGGTCGCCACGCTGTTCAAGCCCTGGGCCAGCATGATGATGCCCCGTTTCGGCACGCGGTCGGCCATGACCCCGCCGAGCAGCGCAAAGGCCACCATTGGAATCATGAAAGACAGCGTCACCCAAGCCAGGTCCAAGGCGGAGGACGTCAGCGTGTAGACCAGCCACCCGCGGGCGACGATCTGCATGTTCATGGCGAACGACGAGGCGAGGCTGCCTATCCAGAGCCAGCGAAAGTCTGCCAGCGCCAGCGCCGTGCCTAGGTCACGGGTGGCCAAGGTGCACCTGTCCTATCCAAAAAATTGTTGTGATTGCGTGCGGCCCGTTCGCCCCTTGGCCGCGTTGTCGCGCCTTGCCGGGGGACGAAATGGCCTAGTGCCCAGAACCCACCGATGGGTCGGATCCGACACTAGGCGTTGCGGATGGTCAGCCCTCCATCCACGGGCAGGGCCACGCCGGTGATGAAGCTTGCGGCGGGCAGCACCAGGCTGAGGGTGCCGTGGGCCACCTCTTCGGGCTCGGCGTAGCGTTTCAGCGCCACCCGGCGGCGGGCGAATTCGCGCTTGTCCGCTTCCGGGATGGCCTGTGTCATGCCCGTGCGAATGGGGCCCGGGCAGATGCAGTTGACCGTGATGCCCTCGCCGCCGAGTTCGACGGCCAAGGAGCGGGTCAATCCGATCACCCCGGTCTTGGCGGCCGTGTAGGGGCTGCCGAACTTGGTGGCGCCCAGGCCCTCGGTGGAGGCGATGTTCACGATGCGCGCATGCTCGGCTTGGCGCAAATGGGGCAGGGCGGCGCGGATTGTGCGGGTGTGGGCGGTCAGCAGCACGTCGAGGGTCTTGCTCCAGGCCGCCTCATAGTCCTCGCTGTCGATGGGCGAGAAGATGGAGATGCCGGCGTTGTTGACGAGGATGTCGATGCCGCCGAAGTGGGCGGCAATCTCTGCGAAAACCGCCTCAATGGCCGCCGCATCCGCCAGATCTAGCACCCAACCCCGCACGGATTTGCCTTCGGCCTCGATCTCCGCCACCACCCGGGCCAGCGGCTCGCTGTTCAAGTCGATGGCCGCCACCCGGGCACCCTCGTCGGCGAAGAGCTTCGCCGTCGCCTCACCCATGCCGCTGGCGGCGCCCGTGACGACCGCGACCTTGCCGCTGATCGAGCGGCTAAGAGTTGTCAGAGCCATGCAGGTCTCCTGCGCAAAGAAGGGCAATTTAGGGAGCCTTGGGCTGGATTGCAATTGTCGAGGCCAGCCTTGGTAGCGACGATGCCCCAGCAACTCTCAATCTGGCAGCTTGTCTGACCCGATGCGGCTCTCCAAGATGGCAACTTCCCTTGAAGTGCTCCGATCTGGTCCGCATCTATACTGTACGCACTATGTTGACCAATCCGAAGCAACCGCCAAAAATCCGATGCTCGTTCATAGCGCGTGTTGAGTATCATGCCGATCAGCTTTCCAAAGCGGCTTCGCGCATGGCATTGGGCTCCAGTCGCCCTGGTTGCAGCGCTGCCATGGGTGGCGTCCACTGCCTGGTGGGACGGTTCGCCCGCCCCATCAGCCGCGCCGGACATTCCGGTCCCCGCGCAAGGCCCCAAGGCGGCGGAGCGGCGGGTTGCGCCGAGAAGCGCCCAGCCCCGGCCCCAGCCCGCGGAGTCCCCCATCGCCGCCGCCCCGTCGTCTGAGCTGCGCCCGTCGTCCGAGCTGCGCCCGGCGGAGGTGATTGGCAACATTGACTGCAACATGAAGGTGGGCACTGGGCCTGCGTCCGGCTCCGCTGTGGTGGTCGTTCCGGCGTTGGAGGGCGCTCGCTTTTCGGTCCTGGGCGCCGGCGGAACCCTGGCGTCCGGCAGCCTGCCGTTTCATCCCCACATCGTGGAGCTTGGAGTGCAGCCGGACGGCACGCCCGTGTTCGGGCTGGGCGACCTTCGCCTCAACTCGGGGGTTTTTCGGGAAAGGGACACGGCGGAGCCCGTGCGGATATGGGTGGGCGAGCGCGTGGCCTACGAGTCGGATAAGGCATGGGACTTTCTTGTCGCGCCGGATGGCTCCTCCTTCGCCGTTCATGAACCCCTTGCCGGTGATGGCTCGAGACTGGTCGTGAACAACCTCCAGACGGGCGAGGAGCGGCACTTCGACCTTGGCACGCGGTTCACCCCGTTCAACGACTACGAACGTTCGCATTCAATCAAGTACTCGCTGGATGGCTCCGAGATCATCTTTTACAGCTTTCAAACCGATGCGAGCGGATTGGGCACGTACTGGTTCTACCCAACGGGCGAGGGAAGGGTCCGGCGCATCGAGGTGGAGGGCGGCCGGGGCGCCGTTCTGGCGTCGAGCTCGGAGGGCTACCTTGCCGACCAGCCGCCGGGCCTGGGTGAGGAGGAGCGCCGGAGCGTTTGGCGGGTCACCAAGCGGCGATTCGATGCGGGCGAGGGTTCAGCCGGTGAAGCGTGGAGCCGAACTTTGGACCTGAGGAGCTTTAGCGGCAATATGTTCGTGTCAAACGATGGCAGATGGCTGGCGGTGAGCGGATGGGACTTCCACGTTCTGGACACCGACACGGGCAACGTCGTCTTCAGGTACCCCAAGGTGGCGAGCGCAAAGGAGCACGTCGCCCGGCTCGGTTCCGTGGTGGGCGAGGGCGCCTCGGCGTCCGACCTCGGCCGGCTTTCCGGCATCCGGTTCAAGGGCAGCAACATGCTCTTTTTTCGGAAGTTCGGACAGCCTGACTGCTCCACCCCTCCTGGGGAGCAGTACGACGAGCGCCGCTATCGCACGTGCCTAAGGGCGCTCCGAAAGAGCGGCGCCTACCGGGCGGTTTACGACGTTTACGACATGGACCGGATATCCGTCGATGCGACGCCCTACCACAGGGCGGAGGTGCGCATGGACGGCAACTGCGCGCTGGCGGACCCGTCGCTTGGCGGCTTGCGGGACCGCCGAGGGCGGCTTGCGTACGTTCCCGCAAGGCCGCGGCTGGACTGAGCGCGGCCGCAGCGGTCCAAGCGCGAAGCAACCCGGCCGGCTGGATGACCCATGCTGCGCCCGAGCGAGCCGTGGCAGCTGCTCCTCGCTCAGGCAACTGGACGAACCGGCACTTCCGACAGCGGAAAACCCCGCGCCAACGCCACGTTGCCCTTCCCCGCATGTGCTCCTAAAATGCCTAGAGCATAGGCCGCTACCTGTGGGTCAAAAGGAAACGGCGCGCAAGCAGTTGCGTTGGTGTTTTGGGATTGGTACAGCGCATGTTTGAGGACAGGCAAAGTTACTTCTCTCTCGAAGGAGTGGTTCTTGTTGGACTGCTGGCTTGGGGGGTCTCCTTTCTGGACAATGACGAATGCGATGTAGATGACTGCATTAAGGTAGTCGCCGAGAGAATTGAGTGCACCCCAGGGTGGTCTTGCTCCGACGGCTTACCGTTTGTTAACTCAATTGCTTGTTACAAGGACCTAACGGGCAAAAGAAACGCTATGATCACCGGTGCGTATGGCGAGCAGCGGGGATCGAAGACGCATAGCGGAATAGACTTGGGTGTTGTTTCTGGGACGGATGTGCATGCAGCCAAGGAAGGCGTTGTTGAGGAAGTGGTTAAAAAGTATGCGGAGGGTGATCGTTCGACGCCGAATGGCAACTTTGTCAGGATTCAGTACGATGACGGAACAGTTGGCTTTTATCTGCACCTAAAGTCGGCTGTGGTGAATGTAGGCGATAGCGTTGACGCCGGTGATTTGATCGGGCAATCAAATGACACTGGCCGCTCATTTGGTCCGCATCTTCATTACACGCAGTATGTTGACGGAACCAGAAAAAGCACCAAGAATCCGATGCTCGTTCATAGCGCGTGTTGAGTATCATGCCGATCAACTTTCCAAAGCGGCTTCGCGCATGGCATTGGGCTCCAGTCGCCTTGGTTGCAGCGTTGCTGTTGGTGGCGTCCACTGCCTGGTGGGACGGTTCGCCCGCCCCATCAGCCGCGCCGGACATTCCGGTCCCCGCTCAAGGCCCCAAGGCGGCGGAGCGGCGGGTTGCGCCGAGAAGCGCCCAGCCCCGGCCCCAGCCCGCGGAGTCCCCCATCGCCGCCGCCCCGTCGTCTGAGCTGCGCCCGGCGGCTGAGCTGCGCCCGGCGGAGGTGATTGGCAACATTGACTGCAACATGAAGGTGGGCACTGGGCCTGCGTCCGGCTCCGCGGTGGTGGTCGTTCCGGCGTTGGAGGGCGCTCGCTTTTCGGTCCTGGGCGCCGGCGGAACCCTGGCGTCCGGCAGCCTGCCGTTTCATCCCCACATCGTGGAGCTTGGAGTGCAGCCGGACGGCACGCCCGTGTTCGGGTTGGGCGACCTTCGCCTCAACTCGGGGGTTTTTCGGGAAAGGGACACGGCGGAGCCCGTGCGGATATGGGTGGGCGAGCGCGTGGCCTACGAGTCGGATAAGGCATGGGACTTTCTTGTCGCGCCGGATGGCTCCTCCTTCGCCGTTCATGAACCCCTTGCCGGTGATGGCTCGAGACTGGTCGTGAACAACCTCCAGACGGGCGAGGAGCGGCACTTCGACCTTGGCACGCGATTCACACCGTTCAACGACTACGAATCTTCGCATTCAATCACGTACTCGCTGGATGGCTCCGAGATCATCTTTTACAGCTTTCAAACCGATGCGAGCGGATTGGGCACGTACTGGTTCTACCCAACGGGCGAGGGAAGGGTCCGGCGCATCGAGGTGGAGGGCGGCAGGGGCGCCGTTCTGGCGTCGAGCTCGGAGGGCTACCTTGCCGACCAGCCGCCGGGCCTGGGTGACGAGGAGCGCCGGAGCGTTTGGCGGGTCACCAAGCGGCGATTCGATGCGGGCGAGGGGTCAGCCGGTGAAGCGTGGAGCCGAACTTTGGACCTGAGGAGCTTTAGCGGCAATATGTTCGTGTCAAACGATGGCAGATGGCTGGCGGTGAGCGGATGGGACTTCCACGTTCTGGACACCGACACGGGCGACGTCGTCTTCAGGTACCCCAAGGTGGCGAGCGCAAGGGAGCATGTCGCCCGGCTCGGTTCCGTGGTGGGCGAGGGCGCCTCGGCGTCCGACCTCGGCCGGCTTTCCGGCATCTTGTTCAAGGGCGGCAACATGCTCTTTTTGCGGGAGTTCGGGCAGCCTGACTGCTCCACCCCTCCCGGGGAGCAGTATGACGAGCGCCGCTATCGCACGTGCCTAAGGGCGCTCCGAAAGAGCGGCGCCTACCGAGCGGTCTACGACGTTTACGACATGGACCGGATTTCCGTCGATGCGACGCCCTACCACAGGGCGGAGGTGCGCATGGACGGCAACTGCGCGCTGGCGGACCCGTCGCTTGGCGGCTTGCGGGACCGCCGAGGGCGGCTTGCGTACGTTCCCGCAAGGCCGCGGCTGGACTGAGCGCGACCGCAGCGGTCCAAGCGCGAAGCAACCCGGCCGGCTGGATGACCCATGCTGCGCCCTAGCGAGCCCCCGCAGCCGCTCCTCGCTCAGGCGCTTGCCCGCTTCCGGGCCGTTGAGCTTGGGCCGTTGCTGCCGTTCCGAAGCCAGTTCGTCATCCATGCCCATCTCCACCATGCGGGGTGTGATGTCCGACCCGGAAGAGCGACCAAGTGCCTCATGCTCTTAAGCAGCGGGTGTTGAGTTCAGTGCCGATCAGCTTTCCAAAGCGGCTTCGCGCATGGCATTGGGCTCCAGTCGCCCTGGTTGCAGCGCTGCCATGGGTGGCGTCCACTGCCTGGTGGGACGGTTCGCCCGCCCCATCAGCCGCGCCGGACATTCCGGTCCCCGCTCAAGGCCCCAAGGCGGCGGAGCGGCGGGTTGCGCCGAGAAGCGCCCAGCCCCGGCCCCAGCCCGCGGAGTCCCCCATCGCCGCCGCCCCGTCGTCTGAGCTGCGCCCGGCGGCTGAGCTGCGCCCGGCGGAGGTGATTGGCAACATTGACTGCAACATGAAGGTGGGCACTGGGCCTGCGTCCGGCTCCGCGGTGGTGGTCGTTCCGGCGTTGGAGGGCGCTCGCTTTTCGGTCCTGGGGGCCGGCGGAACCCTGGCGTCCGGCAGCCTGCCGTTTCACCCCCACATCGTGGAGCTTGGAGTGCAGCCGGACGGCACGCCCGTGTTCGGGTTGGGCGACCTTCGCCTCAGCTCGGGGGTTTTTCGGGAAAGGGACACCGCGGAGCCCGTGCGGATATGGGTGGGCGAGCGCGTGGCCTACGAGTCGGATAAGGCATGGGACTTTCTTGTCGCGCCGGATGGCTCCTCCTTCGCCGTTCATGAACCCCTTGCCGGTGATGGCTCGAGACTGGTCGTGAACAACCTCCAAACGGGCGAGGAGCGGCACTTCGACCTTGGCACGCGATTCACCCCGTTCAACGACTACGAACCTTCGGCTGCAATCAAGTACTCGCTGGATGGCTCCGAGATCATCTTTTACAGTTCTCAAACCGATGCGAGCGGTTTGGGCACTTACTGGTTCTACCCAACGGGTGAGGGAAGGGTCCGGCGCATCGAGGTGGAGGGCGGCAGGGGCGCCGTTCTGGCGTCGAGCTCGGAGGGCTACCTTGCCGACCAGCCGCCGGACCTGGGTGAGGAGGAGCGCGACAGCGTTTGGCGGGTCACCAAGCGGCGATTCGATGCGGGCGAGGGTTCAGCCGGTGAAGCGTGGAGCCGAACTTTGGACCTCAGGATTTTTGACGGCGACATGTTTGCGTCCGACGATGGCAGATGGCTGGCGCTGCAAGCATGGGACTTCCACGTTCTGGACACAGACACGGGCAACGTCGTCTTCAGGTACCCCATGGTGGCGAGCGCAAGGGAGCACGTCGCCCGGCTCGGTTCCGTGGTGGGCGAGGGCGCCTCGGCGTCCGACCTCGGCCGGCTTTCCGGCATCTTGTTCAAAGGCGGCAACATGCTCTTTTTGCGGGAGTTCGGGCAGCGTGACTGCTCCACCCCTCCCGGGGAGCAGTACGACGAGCGCCGCTATCGCACGTGCCTAAGGGCGCTCCGAAAGAGCGGCGCCTACCGGGCGGTTTACGACGTTTACGACATGGACCGGATTTCCGTCGATGCGACGCCCTACCACAGGGCGGAGGTGCGCATGGACGGCAACTGCGCGCTGGCGGACCCGTCGCTTGGCGGCTTGCGGGACCGCCGAGGGCGGCTTGCGTACGTTCCCGCAAGGCCGCGGCTGGACTGAGCGCGGCCGCAGCGGTCCAAGCGCCAGGCAACCCGGCCAGCTGGCTGACCCATGCTGCGCCCGAGCGAGCCCCCGCAGCCGCTCCCCGCTCAGGCGCTTGCCCGCTTCCGGGCCGCTGAGCTTGGGCCAGCGTTGGCGTTCCGCAGCCAGTTCGTCCTCCATGCCCATCTCCTCCATGCGGGGTGTGATGTCCGACCCGGAAGAGCGACCAAGTGCCTCATGCTCTTAAGCAGCGGGTGTTGAGTTCAGTGCCGATCAGCTTTCGAACGTGGCTTCGCGCATGGCATTGGGCTCCAGTCGCCCTGGTTGCGGCCCTGCCATGGGTGGCGACCACTGCCTGGTGGGACGGTTCGCCCGCCCCATCAGCCGCGCCGGACATTCCGGTCCCCGCTCAAGGCCCCAAGGCGGCGGAGCGGCGGGTTGCGCCGAGAAGCGCCCAGCCCCGGCCCCAGCCCGCGGAGTCCCCCATCGCCGCCGCCCCGTCGTCTGAGCTGCGCCCGTCGGCTGAGCTGCGCCCGGCGGAGGTGATTGGCAACATTGACTGCAACATGAAGGTGGGCACTGGGCCTGCGTCCGGCTCCGCGGTGGTGGTCGTTCCGGCGTTGGAGGGCGCTCGCTTTTCGGTCCTGGGGGCCGGCGGAACCCTGGCGTCCGGCAGCCTGCCGTTTCACCCCCACATCGTGGAGCTTGGAGTGCAGCCGGACGGCACGCCCGTGTTCGGGTTGGGCGACCTTCGCCTCAGCTCGGGGGTTTTTCGGGAAAGGGACACGGCGGAGCCCGTGCGGATATGGGTGGGCGAGCGCGTGGCTTACGAGTCGGATAAGGCATGGGACTTTCTTGTCGCGCCGGATGGCTCCTCCTTCGCCGTTCATGAACCCCTTGCCGGTGATGGCTCGAGACTGGTCGTGAACAACCTCCAAACGGGCGAGGAGCGGCACTTCGACCTTGGCACGCGGTTCACCCCGTTCAACGACTACGAACCTTCGGCTGCAATCAGGTACTCGCTGGATGGCTCCGAGATCATCTTTTACAGTTCTCAAACCGATGCGAGCGGTTTGGGCACTTACTGGTTCTACCCAACGGGTGAGGGAAGGGTCCGGCGCATCGAGGTGGAGGGCGGCAGGGGCGCCGTTCTGGCGTCGAGCTCGGAGGGCTACCTTGCCGACCAGCCGCCGGACCTGGGTGAGGAGGAGCGCGACAGCGTTTGGCGGGTCACCAAGCGGCGATTCGATGCGGGCGAGGGTTCAGCCGGTGAAGCGTGGAGCCGAACTTTGGACCTCAGGATTTTTGACGGCGACATGTTTGCGTCCGACGATGGCAGATGGCTGGCGCTGCAAGCATGGGACTTCCACGTTCTGGACACAGACACGGGCAACGTCGTCTTCAGGTACCCCATGGTGGCGAGCGCAAGGGAGCATGTCGCCCGGCTCGGTTCCGTGGTGGGCGAGGGCGCCTCGGCGTCCGACCTCGGCCGGCTTTCCGGCATCTTGTTCAAAGGCGGCAACATGCTCTTTTTGCGGGAGTTCGGGCAGCGTGACTGCTCCACCCCTCCCGGGGAGCAGTACGACGAGCGCCGCTATCGCACGTGCCTAAGGGCGCTCCGAAAGAGCGGCGCCTACCGGGCGGTCTACGACGTTTACGACATGGACCGGATCTCCGTCGATGCGACGCCCTACCACAGGGCGGAGGTGCGCATGGACGGCAACTGCGCGCTGGCGGACCCGTCGCTTGGCGGCTTGCGGGACCGCCGAGGGCGGCTTGCGTACGTTCCCGCAAGGCCGCGGCTGGACTGAGCGCGGCCGCAGCGGACCAAGCGCGAAGCAACCCGGCCGGCTGGATGACCCATGCTGCGCCCTAGCGAGCCCCCGCAGCCGCTCCTCGCTCAGCCGCTTGCCCGCTTCCGGGCCGCTGAGCTTGGGCCATTGCTGCCGTTCCGCAGCCAGTTCGTCCTCCATGCCCATCAAGGCGGCGTACATCGGGCTCCGTCCTCTTCAAGCCCGTCGTCGAGGCGGATATCCTTAAACCTTGGAAATCAGAGCGACAGGCAGCCGCAATTCAGCAGCATACCGATTCACCCGAATCAATCGAACGAAACAGGGTGCTTCTTGTGAGGGAACCTAAAATGGCCTACACCTTGGAGCAGCTAGCGGATCTCGAAGCCATCCGCGACGCGGCCAAGCGCTACTGCCGGGGCGTGGACCGGCTTGATGAGCAGTTGATGAAGTCCGCCTACTGGCCGGAGGCGACGGACGATCACGGCGTTTTCGTCGGCAACGCGATGACCTTTGCTGAGCGCTGCATGGTCTCCCACCGGCGCTGGCGCTTCACCAGCCACTGCATCTTCAACCACAGCATCGAGCTGGACGACGACGGGGCGCACGCCCGTGGCGAGATCTACAACGTCACCTACCTGCTGCATCCAGATGGAGACGTGCTCGACACTTGGCATGGCCGCTACCTGGATGTCTATCAAAAGCGCACGGGGGAATGGCGCATTCTGGAGCGCGTGTGCGTTCACGAGTGCACCACCAGCGCCCCGGTGTCGCCCATGGACATCGACGCGCTCAAGTTCCGCCAAGGCAGCTTTGACCGGCCCTCCAGCAACCGTCGGCTGGGTCCATAGCCCGATTCTTGCACAAACGTTCTGCCGCGGCTTGCGTAGCAAGCCGCGGCTTGCCTAGCAAGCAGCGCAATGAACGGACTCAAAATCCATTGCCATTCATCCTCAATCAAGGAAAACCGGGAATATCACGGAATATTCGGAGCATCGTTGGTGATTGAATCCACTGTGACGTCAAAAGGGCAGACCACGCTCCCCAAAACCGTACGAACGGCGCTCGGTGTTGGGTCGGGAGACCGTGTGCGCTACCTCGTGCTGGGCAATGAAGTCCGAATCGTCCCCCTGCAGCCAGTTAGCGCCCGGTTCGGAACGTTGAAGCATGAGGGTGTGCCGACGACCCAGGAGGCTATGGAACGCACCATTGCCCATGGGGCTTGCGGCCAGTAACCTCAGCGCGATGGACAGCATTGCCAAGAACCCGGAACTGCTCAAGCAGTATCTCAAGGATCCCTATCCGCTGCACGAGATGGTCCGCCAGCAGCGCCTGATTCAGGATGGCCAAGGCATCTGGTACGTGGGGCGCTATGCGGACGTGGACGCCATCCTCAAGGACAAGCGCTTCGGCAAGCAGCCCCTGCCGGGCACTGAGCATCGCATGCCGCCATCAGTTCCTGACCGTGACGACCGGCGGTCGATGCTGGTGATCGACCCGCCGGACCATGGCCGCATCCGCGGCCGCTTCGCCAAGGCCTTCAACGCCCGCCGCATCGAGGCGATGCGCCCCCACATTCAAGCCTTGGTGGATGGGCTGCTTGACCGCATCGAGCCGCGTGGCCGCATGGAGGCGATGCGCGACTACGCCCATCCGATTCCGTCCACCATCATCAGCGAAATGCTCGGCATCCCCGCGGGTGACCGAGCCCGATTCGCCCGCATGTCCAACGATCTCATCGCAACCGGCACCGGCATCGACCCGGCCACCAGCGGCAAGGAGAAACGCCGCCGCAGCGAAGAGGTCACGGCACTGTTTGACGCTTATCTCAACAAACTGTTCGAGGAGAAGCGCCAAGCGCCAGGGGATGACCTCACCAGCGGCTTGCTGTTGCGCAACGAGGAAGAGGAGAACCTTTCGCCGGTGGAGCTAGTCCACAACGTGCGCCTGTTGTTCATGGCCGGCCACGAAACCACCGTGAACCTAATCGGCAACGCGCTGGTCGCGCTGGCCCGGCATCCGACCCAGCTTGAGAAGCTGCGCCAGCGCCCGGAGCTGATGCCCCAGGCGGTGGAGGAGTTCCTGCGCTTCGACTCCTCGGTGCAGCAATTGCCCCGGGTGGCCCAGGCCGACGTGGAAATCGACGGCCACCAGATACTGGCTGGGCAGATGGTCGTGCTGCTGCTCGGTTCCGCCAATCGCGATGACGCGGCCTATGAAAACGCCCAGACGCTGGACATCGAACGGCCCTTCAAACGGTCCAAGAGCTTTGGCGGCGGGGCGCACTTCTGCCTCGGCGCCCAATTGGCGCGCATCGAAACCGAAATCGCCCTCGGGAGCCTGCTGGCCCGCATCCCAAGCTTCGAGATCGACAACCTTGATGGCTTGGACTACCCCTTCAACTTGTTTTTCCGGGGGCCAAAGGCGTTGCACCTGTCTTGGCGCCCCAGCTAGTTTCGCTCTTGTGCAGGAGCCGGGACGCAACGGCCCGACGACGTGGAAGTCATGGCTGTGATCGCCGCGCACTTGCTTGATGGCTCGGGACGGCGGCGGGGATCGATGGTCGATTGCATGATCGGGGAGTTAGGGCGCGCTCACGTCCCGTGGGGGTCCGCCATGCCGAGTTCGTTGAGGATGGCGGTTTCCAGCCTCTCCATGGCCTGGGCTGCCGCATCCGCCTGGTGGTCGTGGCCGCGCAGGTGCAGCACGCCATGCACCACCATGTGGGCGAAATGCTCGGCCGGGGCCTTCTCCTGAAGCGCCGCTTCCGCCTCCACCACGGGGGCGCAGACCACGATGTCGCCCAGCAGGCCGGCTTCGCTGGGCTGGTTGGCGGCGGCCGGAAAGCTTAGAACGTTAGTGGGCGCGTCAATGCCCCGGTAGCGGCCGTTGAGGGCTTGGGACTCGTCGGCGTCCACCACCCGCACGCAAAGGTCGCCGCGCTCGCCCTGCAGGGCCTGTTGGGCCCAACGGCGAAAGTCGCGCACCTTGGGCAGGCGGTGCGCGGGCGCCGCCAACTGCACCTCAACGGACATTGCGTTGCTGATCCTTTCCCTCGCCCTGGCTCTTAGCCTCGGACTGGTGCGCGGCATAGGCATCAACGATTTTCTTCACCAAGGGATGGCGCACCACGTCCTTGGAGCCGAAGTGGGTGAAGGTCACGCCCTCAACGTCGCGCAACACGTTGCGAACGTTGACCAGGCCGGACAGTTGCCCCGGCGGCAGGTCGATTTGGGTGATGTCGCCGGTGATCACCGCCGTGGAGCCGAAGCCGATGCGCGTCAGGAACATCTTCATTTGCGCCACGGTGGTGTTTTGGCTCTCGTCCAGAATGATGAAGGCGTTGTTGAGCGTGCGCCCGCGCATGTAGGCCAAGGGCGCAACTTCGATGATGTTGCGTTCGATGGCCTTGTTGACGCGCTCGACGCCCATCATTTCATAGAGGGCGTCGTACAGGGGGCGCAGGTAGGGATCGATCTTCTGGGCCAAGTCCCCGGGCAGGAAGCCGAGCTTCTCGCCGGCTTCCACGGCGGGCCGCACCAGCAGCAGGCGCGCCACGCGGTTGCTTTCCAAGGCCTCCACGGCGCAGGCCACCGCCAAGTAGGTTTTGCCGGTGCCGGCCGGGCCAATGCCGAAGTTGACGTCGTGGCTGCGCACTAAGCGCACGTAGTCGGTTTGGTTGCCGCCCCGGGGCTTGATGGTCTTGCGGCGGGCGCGGATGACCGTGGCGTCGGCCTCGCTGGGTGCTGCGCCCTCTCCAGCCCGGTGCGCCACCAAGGTCTCCACGCCCGACTCCTGCAGGAACAGATGCACCAGCTCCGCCTCGATGGCGCTGCGTCCTTCGGTTTCTTGGTAGAGCCGTTCCAGCACGGCGCTCGCCGCGTGCACGCGCCGCTCCGGGCCGCTGACTTGAAACAGATTGCCGCGGCTGCGGATGTGAACGCCAAGGCGCCCCTCAAGGTGCTTGAGGTTTTGGTCGAACGGCCCGCACAACGCCGCCACGCGCAGGGGATCGTCGGGTTCCAAGTTCAGATTGGTGGTCAGCTGCACCACCTTTTGCTGCCAAGCCGCCGCTGTGGCTTGGGATGACTGCTCGCTCAAGTGCTTGCGCCGCGCCCTGCGTGGGGTCGCTCTTGTTTAGGGGCGCCTAGCATAGCCAAGCTCGCCGCACTGTGAAACACTCATGAGCTAGGGTCCGGTTGGCAGTATGTATGGTGACGCTGCCGAGCCCCATTTTTCTCCAGTTCAGGCTTAGCGCAACAGCGTCCGCAGACACAGAGTTAACAGGCCCTCGTGTGCCGTCTCGCATTGCGCCAATCAGCCTCAACCGGCCGCGCCAACCCATTCGCCGCGCAGGGAGTTGGGGAGCGCCTCGGTGATGCGCACCTCCGCAAACTGGCCCACCAGCTCGCCGGGCGGTGTGGGTCTGCCCTGATGGACAGGTCTGCCTGGCAAGACAGGTTGGAAATTCACCACTCGGTTGTTTTCCGTTCGGCCTTGCAGTTGGCTGGGATCCTTGCGGGCGGGGCCGGTCACCAGCACGCGCTGGCGGCTGCCGACCATGCCTTTGGCAATGGCGCTGGCGCTTTGCCGCAGGCGGTCCTGCAGAATGGCGAGCCGGTGCTGCTTCACCGGCATCGGCGTTTCGTCAGGCAGGCTGGCGGCCGGGGTGCCTGGGCGGGCGCTGTAGATGAAGGAGAAGGAGGTGTCGAAGCCAATTTCCTCAATCAGCCGCAGCGTCGCGTCAAAGTCCGCGTCGGTCTCGCCGGGAAAGCCGACGATGAAGTCCGAAGACAGGGAAATGTCGGGCCGCACCGAGCGCAGCTTGCGAATCTTGGATTTGTACTCCAAGGCGGTGTGGCCGCGCTTCATGGCCGCGAGTACCCGGTCGGAGCCGGACTGCACCGGCAGGTGCAGGTGGTCAACCAGTTCCGGCACTTCGGCGTAGGCGTCAATCAGGTTGTCGCCGAACTCCACGGGGTGCGAGGTGGTGTAGCGGACGCGCTCGATGCCCTCCACTTGGGCCACGTAGTGGATCAGCTCCGCCAAGTCCGCTTGGTCGTCGTCAATCGGCCCGCGGTAGGCGTTGACGTTCTGGCCGAGCAGGTTGACCTCGCGCACCCCTTGGCGCGCCAGCTCGGTGATCTCGCCCATGACGTCGGCAACCGGGCGGCTGACTTCCTCGCCCCGGGTGTAGGGCACCACGCAGAAGGTGCAGTAGCGGCTGCATCCCTCCATCACCGAGACGAAGGCGGTGGGGCCCTCGGCGCGGGGCTTGGGCAGGTGGTCGAACTTCTCGATTTCCGGGAAGCTGACATCCACCACGGCGCCGGCCACCCGCGCCTTGGCCTGCTCAACCAATTGCGGCAGCCGGTGCAGGGTTTGGGGGCCGAACACGATGTCCACGAAGGGTGCGCGCCGGGCCACGGCGGCGCCCTCCTGGCTGGCCACGCAGCCGCCCACGCCAATCAGCAAGTCCGGGTTGGCCGCCTTCAGCCGCTTCCACCGGCCGAGTTGGTGAAACACCTTTTCCTGGGCCTTCTCCCGAATGGAGCAGGTGTTGAGCAGAATCAGGTCGGCCTCCTCCGCCGTGGCAGCGGGCCGATAGCCATGGCTTTCCCGCAGCGCATCCGCCATCCGAGAGGAGTCGTACTCATTCATCTGGCAGCCTTGGGTCTTGACGAACAGCTTTGGCGGCTCGCTTGCGGTTTTCGGCTCAGCACTCATGTGGTTCTTGGGCGGTAAATCGTTGGTATCCGAGGCTTGCGGGCGATTCTATTGGCAAAGCGGGGCGCGACAAAGGAAAATGTGCCCTCGGCGAATTCCCAATCGGCTTGGATTTTCATGAGCGACGATCAATCCCACATCTACAAGGTTCTGTTTCACAGCATGGGGCAGATTTACGAGGTCTATGCCCACAACATCTACAGCAGCGACCTGTACGGCTTCATTGAGGTGGAGGACTACATTTTCGGCAAGCGCTCCAAGGTGGTCATCGACCCGGCGGAGGACAAGCTGAGGACCGAGTTCGAAAGCGTGCAGCGCAGCTTCATCCCCATGCACGCCGTGATTCGCATCGACGAAGTGGAGAAGGAGGGCGTCGCCAAGGTCACCGAAACCACCACCGGCAACGTCACCCCCTTTCCGATGCCCGTGCCGGGCGACGGCGGCCGCAAGGGCTAACCGGACCCCACCAGCGCCAGCATTTCCTCCCTTGAAGGCCCCTGTTGCAGGCGGGCGCCGGCGTTGCGTCGGCGCCCGCGCAGCATGTAGAGGGCGATGATCAGCCGGGTGCGGCGGTCCTTCAGGAACTGGCCGGGCGCCTCCAACAGGTTGATGGTGCGCAGCAGGCCGCGCAGCACGTGGAGGTTGTTGCTGGAGGCCGCAGCCAACGCATCGCCGAAGGCAAGGCGCAGGCGCTTGGCCTTGGAATCGGCTCCATCGAGCTGGCGGTTCTCCAGGGCGGCCTTGGAACGCCGGATGCCGTTGCGGTCCTCCGTGCGGCTGGCCCTGAATATGGGGCCCAGTTCGGCTTCGGTGCGTTGCTCGAAAGCCAGCGCCCGCTGCCAGGGGTCGGTGGTTTCGGCCAAGGTCTCGGCCAGCAGTTCGGCGTGCAGGATGCCTGTCGAGCAGCCGCGCCCATAGAGCGGATTGGTGCGCAGGGCAGCGTCGCCCACCGCGAAGAAGTTGAGCGCTTGGGGCTTGCCGTCCTTGAGGTAGCGCCGGCGCACGCCCCGAATGTCGCCAATGCCGAAGGACGGCGTGGTGGCCTCAGGGTCATTGGCGAGCCAAGGGGCAAGGCCTGGAATGCTGCGGCAGATGGCGTCGAACTTGGTGCTGTCCTTGACTGCCGCGCGCAGCCGCCGCTCCTCGTGGTGCAGGCAGACGATGATGGCGAAGTGGCGGTTGTCCCCGGGAAAGACGCCGTACTTGATGTAGCCCAAGTCGCCGTTGCCGCGGTGCTTGCCGCCGCGCGGCGGCTCCTCCACCCCCGGCCGGCGGCGGTAGTGGCGCGTGTAGTAGACGATTTCCGCGTCCTCGTTGTCCTCTTCGACGTCCACGCCGCACGCGGCCAGCCAACGGGGAAACTTGCTGGTGCGGCCGCTGGCGTCGATGACCAAGTCGGCGTGCAGCTCGGGGCCGTGGGCGGCCACGCAGTCGCTGCGCACGCGAACGCCCTGAATGTGGATCGGGCCGCTTGCCGCATTGGCGATGAGCCCGTCGATCGTAATGTTGCTGACGAGGGTGATATTGCTTGTTTTCTTGACGTAGCGCCGCAAAACCGTCTCGAACACCGCCCGCCGAGCCAGCAGGCCCCAGATCGCCTCGTCACCGGGCTTGGGCCGATAGCGGCGGGCGATGTTGGGCGGCAGCATGGCCTTGAAGTCGAGCCGGCGGGCGCCGGCAGCGTAGAGGGCATCGAGCAGGTCTGGATAGTGGTCCGCCAGCAAGTTGCACATCAGGCCCAGGAATGCGTGGGGATGCCGGAATTGCAGGGCGCCGCGGCGCGTCCAGTTGAAGAACGCTGCGTCGGCATCGCCCGGTGGCGGCTCGGCGTCCCGTTCCAGCAGCGTCACCGACGCGCCCCGCCGCGCCAGCGCCAAGGCGGCGCACATGCCGGCGATGCCGCAGCCAACGATGAGGACGCGCTCGTTCATCCCGCCTGCCAGCACCAACGCTTCTTCTTGTTCCTGGGGGATTCCTTCGAGGACGGGGTGCCCTCGCTCCGAGGCGATTCGCCCAATGCCGTGGGTTTCGGCATGTTCAGAGGCATGAAACTCAAACAACCCAGTATTGGAGAGTGGCTTGGTGAATGGCTCGGGTTGAGGTTGACGGCGCTACAAGCCTTGCAGGAAGTCCACCAGCAGCCGGTTCACCGGTTCCGGCGCTTCCTGTTGGGTCCAATGGCCGATGTCGGGAATCAGTTCGTTGACGCGGAGGTTCGGCACCCGCTCCGGCATTTTGCGCAGGGCGTCCGCGGCCATCAGGATCACCCCGTCCTTCTCCCCGGCGGCAAACAGGGCCGGCTGGCCAACAACCGCTGGCGCTCCTTTAGTCAGCCGCCAAGTGAGGTTGTGGTTGCGATAGTAGTTCAGGGGGCCGCGAAATCCGGAGCGCTCAAACTCACCAACGTAGAAATCCAAGTCCGCCTCGGTGAGCCAAGGCGGCAGGACGTCTGGGTCCGGCAGGCTGGACAGCAGGTCTTCATCAGGCCCCTTGGCCGCAAAGCCGGCCGGATTGGCTTGGCCGGAACCCAGGAACAGGAACTTGCGCAGCGCGGTGCGGATGTCTGCCTCGAATTCCGCCTCCGCGACGCCGGGCTCCTGAAAGTAGAGCTGGTAGAAGAACTGGCCCTTGAAGGCCTCACGCAGCATGTCCAGCGGCGGTGCTTCCGGGCGTGGGCTGAAAGGCACCGAGAGGGCGCCGACGGCGCGCACGCGTTCAGGGTGCTGGGCGGCGGCGCTCCAAGCGGTGGGCGCACCCCAGTCATGGCCGATGACCACGGCCGTGTCGGCACCCAAGGCGGGGATCAGCCCAATGATGTCGGCCACCACCTCCACTTGATTGTAGGCGCTGATCTCATGGGGCTTGTCGCTCTCACCGTAGCCGCGCATGTCCGGGGCCACCGCATGGAAGCCCGCCGCCGCCAGCGGCGCAAACTGGTGGCGCCAGGAGTACCAAGACTCCGGAAAGCCGTGCAGCATCAGCACCAACGGCCCCTCGCCCTGCTCGGCGATGTTGAGCGAAATGCCGTTGGTGGCCACCCGGCGTTGCCGGATGTTGCTGAAGCTCACGATGCGGCGCCGGGCAGCAGGGCGCCCTGGCGGGCGTCGGTGTATCCGCCGGCGGCGGACCAAGCGATGACGCCGCCCACGATGACCGTGTCGATGCCCTTGGCGTCGCGCACGTAGCGGCTGCCGTCGCCGGGCACGTCTTGGGTGAAGTACTCCTCGCCCCGGTCGATTTCCGCCGGGTTGAAGATCGTGATGTCGGCGGCGTAACCGCTTTGCAGCAGGCCGCGGCCCTCAAGGCCCCAGATGCTGGCGGTGTCGCCGGTGATCTTCTTGACCGCGCCCTCCAGGCTCAAGGCGCTGGTTTCCCGCACGAAGCGGCTGAACAGGTAGCCGGTGTCGCCGTAGGTGGAGAACGACAGGATGTGGGCGCCGCCGTCGCTGGCGCCGACGTGGACTTGCGGGTGGGCCAGCAGCGCGCCCACTCGGCCGTCGTCGTTGTGGCCCATGTTGGCCGCCAGGAAGTGGGCGTTCAGGTCCTCCTCCAAGGAGAGGTCGATCATCGCCTCAATGGGCGATGACTGGCGCAGTTCGGCGATTTCCGCGAGGGTCTTGCCCACCAACCCTTGGTTGGCCTCGGTTTGCACTTGGCGCAGGGTGAGCTGCGGCCACAGATGGGGCATGGATGCGGCTTCCGCCACCAAGCGGCGGCGGTTGTCCTCGTCCCGGAAGGCCGCCAGGATTTCGTCATGGCTGCCGAAGCGCATGATCTGGTACCAACTTGGGAAGCGGATGAACATCAAGCTCGGCACTGCGAAGCAAAAGCTGATGTCGATGGGCCGGGTCTGCACTTGCGGCCAAACGCGGGCGCCCCGGGCGAACTGCTCACCCACCCGCGCCATGACGCGGTCTGCCTCGGTGGCTTGGTCAATGCTGACGAACAAGGGCGAAAAGGTGGTGGGGATGCCGTGCTTCAAGGACAGCTCGGCAAGCTGGTCCACCCGGGCGATGTTCAGGTCGGCGTCGTAGAATTCGGGCACCACCTGCAGCACGCGCCCGAACTCGCTGAGCACTGCCGCCAAGGCGTCGAGCTCGCGGATGTCGGCGAAGCGGCTGGGCACCGGGTGCAGGCGCTCGTCGATGTCCACGAAACTGGTGGACAGTCCCACCGCGCCCGCTTGCAGGCAGCGCCGCAGCAGCGCCTGCATGGCGCTGACCTCGGCGTCCGTGGCCGTGCGCTGGGCGGCGGCTTCGTCCATCACCCACAGGCGCAGCAAGCTGTGCCCGACCAAGGGCGCCACGTTGATGGCCAAGTCGCTGGCCAACCGCGCCAAGTAGTCCTCGAAGGACTCCCAATTCCAGTTCACGCCCTCCTTGAAGGCCTTGCGGGGCATTTCCTCGATCTGGTTGAACATGCCCACCAGCTTGTCCCGGTGCTCGGATTTCAGGGGTGCCAATGACAGCGAGCAATTGCCGGGCACAATGGTGGTGACGCCGTGGGCGAGCGCCGGCTTGGCGTGGGGGTCCCAGAGCAGTTGGGCGTCGAAGTGCGTGTGCGGGTCGATGAAGCCGGGCGCCACCGCCAAGCCCGCGGCGTCAATCTCCTGCCGCGCTGGTTCGTTGACTTGGCCGATGCGGCGAATCCGGCCTTCGGCCACCGCCACGTCGGCGCGATAGGCGGGCAAACCCGTGCCGTCCACCACCAAGCCGTTTCGGATGATTAGATCAAACATGACGCAAGGACCTCCATGCTGTGGTTGCCGCCGGTTCGGCGGCGGGTTGCGGATTGGGCGCTGCCAATCGGTTCCAAGAGGTGCGCAGGGCATCGCGCACCTTTTCCCAGCCGACGCCGGCCAGTTCGTCCGGCTTGGCCGCGCCGCAGGCGTCAAGCAAGGCTGCCGCCGCAGGCTCATCAAGGCGCACCTCCGACTCACCGCCGCCGACGTGCCGCAAGGTCACCACCAGCTCCGCGACGCCGTCATGGGCTGCACCTAGGCGGGTGGCGGCGATCACCGCACCGCTCACGGCGCTTTGGCCCTCGGCGGTTCAACAAAGATGATGTCGCTGGGCAATATCGGGCTGCGTTGGCCGGCCCCGTCCCCGGCTTCGGCCGCGGCCGCAGCTGCTGCGGGCCGCATGAAAACGTGCAGATTCCAGCTTTGCAAAAGGCTCACCGCTTCCTCCGTCGGCGTGCCGGGCATCTCCCGACCCGCGATGGCCGCCCAGTCGTCGCCGCCCTGCGGAAATATCGATCGCCGCGCCGGCCCCGGCCGGTCGTCGTTTGAATGGCTGTTCTCCATAAGCACCCTCGTCAGCAGCCCCCGTGTCGCCTGCGTCAGCAAGATGCCCATTAACGCACAGGTCGCAGCCCAGGCCAAACCACATCGGCAGTGACCGTCCAATCCCGAAACCCACCCCAACAAAAGCAATTTCACAGAGTTTCACGAAGCGAAACTCCAACGAACTTTGGCCCCCAAGGGCCAAAGTTCGCGTTGACCAGAAGCCACTGGATGAAGAAACTACAACTCGACCCCCACCTTCGTGATTGGCAGTGGAGGTGGCAACTGAACTGAGTGGCGGGCCAAGCGTTCGCCGAGGGAGGCAAGGCAATGAGTGAAGCAACCACAGGCATGGAAGACTACGTGCAAATGGACCAGGTCGACTGGGCGCCGTTTCCGGAGGGGCTCTGCAAAGGGGCCATTCGCTGGAAGCTGCTCCATGTGTCGCCGGAATCGGGCGCTTGGACGGCCATCTTTGACTGCCCCGCCGGCTCGTCGTTCGCCAAGCACATTCACATGGGGCCCGGGGAGTACTTCCTCACCAAGGGCAAGATGCATGTGCGTGGCGGCAGCGTCGAGGGCGGTGCGACGGCGGTGGCGCCGGGTTATGGCTACGAAGCCTGCAACGCCCAGCACGACCACACGGAGTTCGACGAAGACAGCGAGTTCTACATGACCTTCCTGGGTCCGCTGAACTTCATCGATGACGACGGCAACACCATCGCCTTGGTGGGTTGCGAGCAAGTTGCCCAAGCTTGGAGCGCCGCCTAGTCGTTCAATCCGCAGCCACCCGGTCTTGGGCAATGCCCGGACCGGGCGCTTTGCTGATCAGAAAAACAAGCTCAGGTTGGCGGTGATCAGCCGGGGTTGGCCTAAGGTGCCGATCACCACGTCATCGCCGCCGTCGAGCAGGTAGAAGTTGGGGAAGTGCTGCACGTCGCTGTAGTACTTCTTGTCCAGCAGGTTCTTGGCGTTTACGGTCAGCTCCCAGCGCTCGCCTGCAACGCCCACTTGGGCGTGAACCAGGGCGTAGCTGGGATTGGTGACCGGGTTCCACGCCTGCAGCCCCTCGTACTTGCCGTTGCGGCTCACCTGCACGCCGGCCAGAAGTTCAAGGTTGCCCTGCAGCGGCTGGCGGTAGTCGGCGTTGAGGTTCCAGTTGAAGTCGGCGACCACTGGCGGCTTCTTGCCGCTCAGAAACACATCGCGCCCGCCGGGAGCGGCGCCCTCCACCACGGTGCCGCTGCGCCATTCGGCGTCCACCCAACCGGCGGATGCGGAGAGCCGCAAGGTCTCGCTGACCTGCACGGTGAGGTCCGCCTCAAGGCCAAGCTGTCTCGAGTCCCCAATGTTGGTGATGCCTTCGAGCACTTCCCCGGTGACGGAGTCAACCGCTTGGTACTCCACCTGTCGGTCGTCGTAATCGATGAAGAAGCCGGCCACCGTGGCCACCACCCGGCCGTCGCCGCTGCCGCCCTTCCAGCCCACCTCAATGCTGGTGGCCTTTTCCGCCTTGAAGGGCAGCAGGTCGTCCACGCCGCTGAAGCTGGCGAGATTGAAGCCACCGGGCTCGTAGCCTCGGGCGACGGTGGCGTACACGATGCCGTTGTCGATGCGCCGCGTGAGGGAAGCCCTCGGCAGCACTTCGGTGGACTTCTGACTGCTTGATATGCCGGTGTCCAGGTTGTTGCTCTTGTTCTTCCAGCGGTCCACCCGG
This sequence comes from Candidatus Azophilus sp., assembly GCA_965220835.1. Taxonomy (GTDB): domain Bacteria; phylum Pseudomonadota; class Gammaproteobacteria; order Pseudomonadales; family Azotimanducaceae; genus Azophilus. The sequence continues at coordinate 299,618 of OZ244842.1, forward strand.
AGGCCGAAGGCGATTTCCAATTCCTCGTCCAAGGCGTAGGAGACATTGGCAAACGCCGCCAGATGGCTCTTGTCCCGGCGGCGCCACTCGAAGGGGAAGCTCACCATCTGCAGCTCTTCCTCCAAGGTAATGACATCGCCGGCCCAGACTCCGCTGCAGACGCCCGCGGGGTCGAACGCGCACGCGGCGACGCCGGCCAGGTGGCCGTTGGGCAGCACCTCGCTGTTGAAGGCCAGCAGGTCGGAGTCCATCTGCTCCTCGTACAGCGAGTAGTAGGCACCACCCAGCCATTGCAGCGGGCCAGCGCCGGTGGAGGTGAAGCGCAGCTCTTGGGTGAACACCGTCATGTCTTCGGGGCGGATCAGGTCGAGCAGGTACTCTTGCTTGATGTCCAGATCGCTGTAGCGCGTGCTGTCGGTGTCGGTGTACGAGGAGACTGAGGTCACGTCCACGCCTTCAAGCGCCAGCACCAGTTCGACCATGACGCCCAAGGTGTCGCGCTCATGGCGGGGGTTGGTGGTGGTGTCCACAATGTTGGAATGGCTGAGATCGTCTGGATCCAGATCCCGAATCCAAGTGTTGTTGGGCCCGTCAAAGTCGTTGTAGCGCACCGAGGCGTACGTGGACAGCCGCTCGCCCAAGTCGCCGGCCAGGGAAGCGCGCAGGCCGTACTCCTCCACTTTGCCGATGTTTTTGTCCGTGTTGGCGCTCAAGCCGTTGGCGCGGGCGCTGTTGGGGTTTTTGAGAAAGCCGTCATGCCCGGCGGCGAAGCCGAACAGGCGCATGGCCCAACTGTTCCCCAAGGGCACGTTGACGCTCGCCTCCGCATCGAGCAGGGATTGCTCGCCAGCCTGCAGCTTGACGCGGCCAAAGGCCTTGTCCGGATCCGGCCGAGCGCTGACGAACTTGATGGCGCCGCCAATGTTGCTGCCGCCGTACAGCGTGCCTTGGGGCCCTTTGAGGATCTCGATGCGCTCCAAGTCGCCAAAGCGTGATGAGGCGTCGGAGAACACCTGCACGTCGTCGAGGTAGAACCCCACGCCCTGGGTGTTGCCGAAGGCGCCCAAGCCGCGGATCGATACATTCGGAAACCCGTCCAGACGGGTCGCTAGGTTCAAGTTCGGCACCCGCAGGCCGATGTCGTCCAGGGTTCTCAAGTTCTCCCGGTTGATGTCGTCGCCGGCGATGGCCGCCACCGATTCGGGGATTTCAAAGAGGCTCTCTTCACGCTTGCGGGCGGTGACCAGGATCTCCTCTATGATCCCCTGCCGATCCCGTTCAACCCCGCTGGATTCCTGCGCCTGCACTGCCGACGCAACCATCAGGGGTGAAACGGCCAACAACAGGGCCGATAACTGGACCTGCAAGCCGCACCCGCCAAGCAAGCCGCACCCGCCAAAAAAGGAATGCTGTGCTTTCATCATCTCGCTCCTCCTCACGAAACTCAGCCTCTGAATCATGCGCCTTTGCTGGGTTGTTGGCAATGCGAGTCCTCGGCCCGCAGGGCCGAGGACTCGTTTGGAGTCTGGCTGGCACCGAACGCCGCAAGGACGGGGCGCCTGCTTCGACAAGCAGTGGACGCCAGCAGGGAAGCGCTATAGGCTCACCGGGAATGTCTCGAACGGAGGTCTGCCATGGCAAAAGCCATACACACGATGGTCCGGGTGCTCGACCTTGACCGCTCCATCGACTTCTACCAGCGGGCATTTGGCCTTGAGGTGGCCGAGCGCTTTGACTTTGACGACTTCGTTCTAGCCTATCTGCGCAATGACCAAAGCGAGTTTGAGATCGAACTGACTTGGAACAAGGACCAAGCCGAACCCTACTCCCACGGCAGCGGCTACGGCCACTTGGCGGTCAGCGTGGACGATCTCGACGCCGAGCATGGCCGTTTCGAAGCCGAGGGCTTGGCGCCCAACCCGGTCAAGGAGATGTTCCGCGACGGGCAGTTGCTGGCGCGCTTCTTCTTTGTGCAGGACCCGGACGGCTACAAGATCGAGGTGTTGCAGCAGCGCGGGCGCTATCTCTGAAGCCTCAGTACCCTTCCGCCAGGTGCGGGAAAGCGCTCAGGGCGTGGGGTTCCACCATGGGCGTGACGCGCTGCAGCAGATCTGGGTTGAGGTCCTTGACATCGCCCACGCCAAGCAGTGCCAGGGTAATCTGAATCTCGTTTTCGAGCAGTTCCAGCATCCGCAGCACGCCGGCCGCGCCGTTCGCCGCAAGAGCCAAGGCCTCCAAGCGTCCCAAGCCGACGGCAGTGGCGCCTAGGCAAAGGGCCTTCACCACGTCGGCGCCGCGCATGAAGCCGCCGTCCACCAACACCGGCACCGCGCCCTCGACCGCGGCAGTGACCTGGGGCAACGCGTCGATGCAGGCTTGGGTGTGGTCCAGCTGCCGGCCGCCGTGGTTGGAGACGTACACGCAGTCCACGCCCAGCTCCACGCAGCGGGCCGCATCCTCAGCCACCGCCACGCCCTTGATGATGAGCGGAATGTCGAACTTGTCCTTGATGTGCGTCACGGTGTCCCAGGTCATGGTGGCTTGGTGGCTGAACCCGGAAACGCCAACCTGGCGCCCGGAGGTGGGCACGTGGCGCTTGAGAATGTCCCGCTCGCGCCGGGAATAGACTTGGGTGTCGGCGGTCAGGCAGAAGCCCGTGTAGCCTGCTGCGATGGCGCGGGCGATGATGTCGTCCATCCAGCCTAGGTCGCCCATCAGGTAGAGCTGGTAGATGCGCGGCCCCGGCACTTGGTCCGCCAGGTCCTCAAAGTTGGGCAGGCACACCGAACTCAGGATTTGCAGCACGCCGAAGTCCCGCACCGCAGCGGCGACGGCGGCGGCGCCCTCCGGGTGGAACACTTGAATGGAGCCGATGGGCGCCAGCAGCACGGGAATGCGCAACCGGGAGCCGAACAGGTCCGTGGCCGTGCCTACCTCGGAGACGTCGTTGAGAATGCGTGGCCGAAAGGCCCAGGAGTCAAGCCCGTAGCGGTTTCGCTTCAGCGCGGACTCGGTGTCCGAACCGCCGATCAGGTAGTCCCAAGTGTTTCGGTCCAACTTCCGTTGGGCGGTAGCGGCCAGTTCGTGCAAGGTGAGAAACGCCATGACGCCTGCGTGGTTGCCCAACGCACTCCGCAGAGATTTCGAAGCGCGGAAGTTTACCCGCACTTCGCTACAATGGCGCTCTTTTGGTTCGGAGGCTTGAATTGTCGGACATCATCATCGTCGGCGCTGGCCACGCCGCCGGTCAGGCCGCTGCCAGCCTGCGCCAGGAGGGCTTCGCCGGCGCCATCACCATCCTTGGCGATGAGCCGCACATCCCCTATCAGCGGCCGCCGCTGTCCAAGCAGTACTTGGCGGGAGAGCAGGGTCTGGACCGCGTTTACCTGCGCCCGGAGCAATTCTACGCCGGCAAGGACATCGCCATCCGCTCCGGCGTGCGGGTTGAACGCATCGACCGCACCGCCCAAGCGGTCACCACTTCAACAGGCGAGACCTTGGCGTATGGACGTCTGCTGCTGACCACGGGCAGCCGCCCACGGCAGCTGGAACTGCCGGGCAGTGAGCTTGACGGCGTCCACTACCTGCGCACCATCGCCGACGTGGACGCCATCAAGGCCGACATGGCCCCCGGCAAGCGCGTGGTGGTGGTCGGCGGCGGCTACATCGGCTTGGAAGTGGCAGCGGTGTGCCTTGAGGCGGGTCTTGAGGTGGACGTGCTGGAAATGGAGGAGCGCATCCTCGCCCGGGTCACCACCCCAGCCATGTCCGACTTCTACCATCGCCTCCACGAAGGGCGCGGCGTGCGCATCCACACCGGCGCTCGGGTGACGGGCTTCAGCGGCAATGGCCGGGTCGCGTCGGTGCAGTGCGGCGATGAGTCCTTTGCCGCCGACTTCGCCGTGGTGGGCATCGGCATCCTGCCCAATGTCGAACTCGCCCAAGCCGCCGGGCTGGAGTGCGATGACGGCATCTTGGTGGACGAGCGCTGCTGCACGACTGATCCGCACATCTACGCCGCTGGTGACTGCACCAACCATCCCAACCCCTTGCTGGAGCGCCGCCTGCGCCTCGAATCAGTGCCCAACGCGATGGAGCAGGCCCGCATCGCCGCGGCCAACCTCAGCGGCAAGCCCCGGGAGTACGCCGCCGTGCCTTGGTTCTGGTCGGACCAATACGAATTGAAGCTGCAAATGGTTGGCTTCTCCGGCGATGGCGACTCCGAAGTGGTGCGCGGCGAGATGGCCGCCAACCAATTCGCCGTGTTCTACCTGAACGATGGCAAGATCGTGGCGGCGGACGCCGTCAACAGCCCCAAGGAGTTCATGCTCTGCCGGCGCTTGGTGGGCCAACCGGCCGATCCAGCGGCCTTGGCCGACCCGGGCACTGACTTGAAATCCTTGTTGGCGGCCTGACCGGGAGCTCTTGCTTCGCTTCCGCGAGCGCTTTGGCATGCGCTTCGGCACTCGCTTTGCCGCTCGATCGGGTTATGGCCAAGGCCGCCAGATGAGGTGCGTTACGCGATGGTCAAGTTCTACGCGCTGATGTGTGTCCTAGGCTAGCCGCCAGCCGCGGACTGCCGCCTGCTGATCTCCGCCTTGGCCTCTTCTGCATATGCCTCAATGAACTTGCGTTGATCGAAGAACAAGCGCCGCAGCACCTTTGGCACGACGCCCAGCGCCTTGGCCTCCTCCGTGAAAGTGCCTAGGGTGCCGCCGTTCTCCGCCCTGAATTCGGCAACATAGCGCCCCTCGAAGCTGCCTTCCGAACCGGTTTTCAGAACCAGCCTGTTCGGAGCCGATGCCTCCAAGACTTGGAAGTGAACCCTCATGCCAGACGGCTTCAAGGTCTCCGTCCAACTTGTGTCATCGCTGGACGCTGTCTCGGAGCAATTGGAGACGGGGGGTTGGCTGGCTGATTGCTCCTCCGGTGTCAGTGGCGGGGCGCACTCGGATGGGCTAACGGCTTCCACCTTGGCGACATCCGACCGCCAATTCGGTTGGCTCTCAAAGTCTGTGTACACCGCCCAAACCGCTTCAATGGGCGCATCGAAGCGAATTTCAAGGGTGGTGCGGTTGGTTGCGGGCAGCGCCAGCGCCGTGACGAGTGCCAGCCCCACCACCACGGCCACAATCAACAAAACCCATTTCATCTACCCAACTCCCAGCTTCATCCGCCCCACTGCGGACTTCGATGCCCAGCATAAGCCATTGCCGGCCTCCCTCACCATCGCTCGGTTGGTCCGCCTGCGCCAAGGCGAATGTCGGGGTCGGGCGAAGCGGAGGTGATGGAAGTTGAATGCCAGCCCCGCTTCAATGGCATCGGTTTTCCGGCATGGACGCCTTTGAGGTCAGCGCTGCTTCCAAGTCCTCGCCATCGACTCAGGCCATGGCGGCGAACAAGCGGGTGGCGATGGGAAAACCGTGGTGGCCAGGGGCAGAATCGAACTGCCGACACGAGGATTTTCAGTCCACTGCTCTACCGACTGAGCTACCTGGCCGAGAATGTGCCCTAGGGCGGCGGGGGGCGTATTAAAGCGGCCTGCCCGGTTAGGGTCAAGGCGAACCTTGGCCCTTGGGGCCAAGGTTCGATTGCAGTTTTGCGCAAGCAAAACTTCGTGTGCGCATCCGGGACACGGGGGACTTGCTCTGCACCTGCGAGTTGGGGGGCAACTGCGAGTTGCGAGGCACCTGCGAGTTGCGAGGCAACTGGGAGTTGCAAGGCAACTGCGAGTTGCGAAGCAACTCGGCGTGCTCGACTGGCGGGTGGGTTTGAGTTCCTTTGGCGTAAAACTCGGCGCGCTGCTGTTATAGTTATGTTTGTCACCAAAAAACTAGGTTGCAGAGTAGTTATGAAAACCATTCAGATGACTGTGCAAGAAGATTTGCTGGCGCGCTTGGACGCTCGGGCCAAGTTTCTTGGCCTTTCTCGTTCCGCGTTTGCCAGAGAGGCCTTTCGAGAGGCCTTGAGACGATTCGATGAATTGGAACTTGAGCAGCGACAGATCGCCGGCTACCGGAAGACCCCTCCCACACCCACTGAATTCGACATTCCGGAAACCGATCATGCTTGGGGCGATGGTCCTTGGAGCACCGCATAGTGCGTCGAGGTGAGGTTCGTTGGTACCGATTTAGTGCACCGGACAAGCGCCGCCCCGTCCTCATACTCACCCGCAACTCGGTTATTTCCAGCTTGGGAGAAGTGACCGTTGCACCGATTACGACCAGCATCCGCGGAATCCCGAGCGAGGTGGCCTTGTCGGTTGATGATGGTCTGCCACGCGATTGCGCAGTCAATTACGATCACATCCAGACGATTCCAAAGCGGCGATTGGGCGCTACCGTTGCGATTCTTGCCCCTGACAAGATGAGCAATGTCGCTACGGCGCTTCGCTTTGCACTGGATTTGGGCGAAAAACTTTAATACACGCCCAAGGGAGTGTCGCCATTCGTTCCGAATCGCTATCGAGGGCGGGAAAATCCCGATCATGGGTCACCCCCGCAGTGCAGGATGTCACCCAGCCTCCGGCGAGCCTCCTCGGCGCCAACTTGATTCACTTGTGGCGGCTTTGAATGCATGGTTCGGTCAGTTCAGCGTTTCCTTGAATCGCTTGCAACTGCGCACTAGGGTTCAGGCGGGCGGTAGCCCTCGATTTTGTCGATGGGCTCGTTGTCGAGGAACTTCTCCATCTGGGCGGCTAGGTACTGGCGCGCCTCGGGGTCTATCAGGCGCAGGTTTCGTTCGTTGATCAGCATGGTCTGCACGGCCTGCCACTCCGCCCAAGCCTTGCGTGACACCGTCTCGAAGATCTGTTCGCCCTTGGCGCCGGGCAGCGGCGGCTGGGCCAGGCCTTCCAGCTCCTCTTGGTACTTTCGGCAAAAAACGGTGCGGCTCATCGCTTGAAATCCCCTGATCGCGGGATGAGGTTGAAATCTCGGTCTTGTATTGCGCCCGGCGACCACCCCCTGTGCGGCCTGAGGCGTCACCTCCCCAGTTTAACCCTTTGCCGGCGCCTCGCTGAACACTTCATCCAAACTGGCCAGCAGCCTAGCTGCGGGCGCGGATAGGCCGACCGGCACGGCGCCGTCCCGGGCGTACCACATCAGGCCACCGCCGTCGGTCACCTGTGCCGGCTGCTGCTTGATGCGCAGGTAGTGGGGTTCGATGTCGAGGTGGAAGTGGGTGAAGCTGTGCCGGAAAACCGGCGCGGTTCGGTGCGTGGCGATGGCCGAGGCGGATAGGCCGAACTCCGCGCAAACCGCCTCAACCGAGCGTTCCGGCTGGCGTTGCGGCGGCGACCAGAGGCCGCCCCAGATGCCGTTGTCGGGGCGCCGCTCCAGCAGGCAGGCACCGTTCGGCGCGGTGATGACGTACAGTCGAGCCCGGCGCACGGGCTTTGCTTTGGAGCGCTTGCCCTTCGGTATCTGGTCCACCTGCTCGGTGGCTAAGGCGACGCAGCGCTCGGCTAGGGGGCAGCTTGGGCATTGTGGCGCCCGGCGCGTGCAGACTAGGGCGCCAAGGTCCATGATGGCTTGGGTGTAGGGTGCCGTCCGCTGCGCCGGCGTGTGCGCCTCGGCGTGCGCCCAAAGCTCGCGCAGGGTGGCGGTGCTGGCCGCCGGGCCGGACACGCCATGAAACCGCGCCAGCACCCGCTTGACATTGCCGTCCAGGATGGCGGCGCGTTGGCCCATCGCCAAGGCGCGAATGGCGCCGGCGGTGGAGCGGCCGATGCCGGGCAGGGCTTCAAGGGCGGCGGCTGAGCTGGGGAACTCGCCGCCGGACCTTGCCACCAGAATGGCCGTCTTGTGCAGGTTGCGGGCCCTGGCGTAGTAGCCAAGGCCGGACCACAGATGCAGCACCTCGTCCAGCTCCGCCGCCGCCAATGCCCGCACGTCAGGGAAGCGCGCCATGAAACGTTCGAAGTAGGGGATGACGGTCTGCACCTGGGTTTGCTGCAGCATGATCTCAGACACCCACACCCGGTAGGGCGTGGCGTTCCGCTGCCAGGGCAGCGCCTTCCTGCCGCATTGGTCGTACCAGGCAAGCAACCTGCGGGCCAGCCAGTCCACTCTATTGGGGGGGCTCTTCTTCGATGCTGCCGCCCAGCAGCCGTAGCACGGCCCGCGCCGCCTGCCGCTGTTTGGGCGGCAGCTTCTCCTCAATGATGGCATCCAACCGGCGCTGCATCTCCGAACCATCCTTCGCCGCTTCGGCCAAAAGTTGGCGCACCGCCCTGCCGTCCAGTTCGCAGCCTAGGTCAGCGGCACCGCCCGCACAGCGCAGCGGGATGGGTATGCCGGCCAGCAGCGGGTGAACTTCGAAGGCGTCGTCGTCCGCACCCTCTTCGATGGACACCGTGGCGCTGAGGTCAAGGTGGTCCTCGGCGTAGCGGTATTCGCCGTCCGCCTCCAAAACCAGGTTGTCAAGGGCGATGCTCAGGCGGTGGGCCGCGCCCTCGATTGACCAAGTGCCGGCGAGGCTCTGATACTGCACCTGCCCCGGACCCGCGTTGGCGGCTCCACTAGCCCCGCCGGCGGTTCCGCGAGCGGTTGTTCCGGCCGTGCGGGCTGCTTTCCTGCTCCTGCGGGCGAAAGGAGACGCAGCCTTTTTGATCTGGTCCAGAAACGGCGCCCCTATCAGCCCGGGGCCACCGTTCAGCCGGGATTCGCCGACCAGGCTCGAAGCCAGTTCCAATTCGCTGTTGCCCTGCATGCGCCACTCACCGGCATAGGCAACCTCCGCGTCCCATCGCACGTCTTCGCCAAGCCAAGGGCGAAGGTTTTCGGTTTGCACGCCGTCGGCGTTGAAGCGAACCGTCCAATCGAACGGTTCAGCGCTGGCGTCCAGTTCGATTTGCGCTGCTGCCGTGCCGCCAAGGACGCCGGGCGCTTGCAGGTCCAAGTTGGCGATGCCGTCCGCCAAGTCAAATTCAGCGGTGACGTCCTCCAGGGTTTGGTCGTCAAAGCGCAGGCGAACCTCCTGGCAGCGGCCGCTGCCGTTGACTTGGCGAAGCGCTTGGGCGGGAATGATCCCCGGCTCATCAGTCAAGGGCGGGTTGGAAGTGCTGTGTCTTGGCGTGAAATCGACATTACAGCGGCCTTGCGCACTTTCCGTATTGATTTCAAGGCCTTGCACCGAATGGCTGTCCAATATGGGGTTGTAGCGCCACTCCTCCACCTGCCACTGGCCATCGTCCGCCCGCACCAGCGCCGCCGTGACGGCCGGGGCCGGCAGCAGCCGCCAACCAAGGTCGCCGCCGATTTCGATGCCAAGCCCGGTCTGCTCCACGACCAAGGCTTCAACGTCGGGCCGAAAGCGATTCAGGTCAGCCAGCAGCCAAGCAGCCGCTGCCAAGACAAGCAGCAGGACAACGCCTAAGCCAATCGCAGCCTTGCGCATGGGTGGGGCCTCTCGTTTGGGTCGATGGGATTATAGGAGATTCACTCGCCCTAGCAGTTGATTCGCCAACAAGGCACGGTAAGCTTGATCGCTCACATCGACTCATGGAGTGCGCGGCTTGAGCGTTGGCGCTTGGGACCCGGCCGAGCAGATTGTGGCGCTAAGTGATTCGGTGCTCGCCGAACTGCTTGCCGCTGCGGAACGCTTGGACGAAGAGGGCTTTGGCCTGCCGATGGCTGAGGTCAGCCGTTTGGCGGCCACCGCTCGGCTCAAACCCGAGGCATGGCAGGCAGCGGCGGCGCTCGACGATGCCCAGTTGATTCAACTTGTGCGTCTGTACACCTTGGCGGAGGGGCAATTCCCGGACTGGAAGGCCGGCTCCGCCTCACCGGTTATCGCGCTGTGCCGCCTGCTGCGCCAACGCGGCGCGTGGCCCGCCGACCTGACAGCTTGGATCAAGGCGCACAGCGACAACAAGTTCCTGCCCTACGGCAGCTTGGCGGACCGGTTGTGAAAGGAAATAAGGATGGGATGCGTGTCAAGTGACGGTCTCGCCTGCCTCCCAGCCGCTGCTTGATGTGTTTGAACCCGATTGCGCCAGCCCTTGGCCGGCCGATGAATGGCGTCGTGAACTGGCTGCTGCGGTCACTGAGGTTGAGGAGTTGCTGGAGCTTGTGGCGCTCTCAGCGGAGCAGGTCCATGCCGCCCAGGACACGGGGTTTGCGCTGCGGGTGCCGCGGCCCTACATCGCTCGCATGCGGCGCGGCGACGCTGATGATCCGCTGCTTCGGCAGGTGCTGCCCACTGCCCAGGAAACGCAAAGCGTGCCCGGCTACGGGGTGGATCCGCTGCGCGAGTCCTCGGCGGTGGTCGATGCCGGCCTGCTGCACAAGTACGCGGGCCGCGTGCTGTTGATTGCTTCCGGGGCCTGCGCGGTCAACTGCCGCTACTGCTTCCGCCGCCACTTCCCCTATGCGCAACACCGCCAAGGCTCGGACTTTCCCGCCTTGGAGGCGGTTCGCGGCGATGCCAGCATCAGGGAGGTGATTGTCTCCGGCGGCGACCCGCTGATGCTCAAGGACAACCACTTCGCCGCCTTGGTCCGACGCATCGGCGGCATTGATCACGTGCGCCGCATTCGCATCCACACCCGGTTGCCGGTGGTCATTCCCCAGCGGGTGACGGCGGCGCTGATCGACGTCCTGGCCAGCCTGCCCCAGCAGGTGGTCATTGTCCTGCACTTCAACCACGGCAACGAGATTGACAGCCACTGCGTTCGGGCGCTCCGCGCACTTGGCCGCTTCACGCTGCTCAACCAAAGCGTGCTGCTGCGCGGCGTCAATGACGATGCCGAAGTGCTGGCGGAGCTGTCCGAGCGCCTGTTCGCTGCCGGCGTGCTGCCCTACTACCTGCACCTGCCGGATGCGGTGGCCGGCACCGCCCACTTCGACGTCAGCGAAACTCAGGCCAAGGCCCTGCATCGCCGCCTGATGGCCAGCTTGCCGGGGTATCTGACCCCGCGGCTGGTGCGCGAGACGCCGGGCTTGCCCGCCAAGGAGCTGGTGGCTTCAAGCCAGCATTGAGTTCACTCAGGCGTCAGCAGCAGCCGATGGCCGGCTGCCGTGCGCGCAAAGCCGCGGTGCGCGAACAGCCGGGAGGCGCTCGGCGGCGCGCTGATCTCCCGCGCCCCCTTGGACTCGCAGATGCCGATGGCGTGACCGAGCAGCCAGCGGCCCAGCCCCTGCCGACGATGGCGTTCGGCCACCACCAGGGCGGTGATGCGGAAGTGCAAGGCGGCCGGGCGTTCGACGGCGTACACGCCAATCACCTCGCCGCCCAGCTTGGCAATGCGCGTCAGGTTCGGGTCCGGTGAGGGCAGGCCCTCGGGCAGCAGCGCCCAAGGCATCTCGTCGGGGTAGGGCCGGTAGATGGGAACCTTGCGTGGGTCCAGGCTCATCCGCCGCCGTCCCGCGAACTCACTGGGGGCGCTCCCCAATGAGGGTCACGCGGTGGTGCTTGCGGTGTTGGGGAAAGTAGTCGTTGATCGGCCGGTGCAGGGTGGATCGGTTGTCCCACATCACCAGCGTGCGCGGCGCCCAATTGAGGCGCACCGTGAATTCGTCGGTGGCCAAGTGCTCGAAAAGAAAGGCCAGCACCTGCTGGCTCTCCGCGGCAGTCATTTCCAGTATGCGGGTGGTGAACAGCGGGTTGACGTAGATGGCCTTGCGGCCGGTTTCCGGATGGGTGCGGATCACCGGATGCTGCACCGGCGGGTTGGCGGCGATGGACGGCGCCAGCCGTTGCGCACCGCCTGGTTCGGCCAGGCTCTCCCGGAAGCCGTGGCTGAAGTCGTGCTCCGCGCTCAAGCCATCGAGCAGCTTGCGGAACGGCGCAGACAGGGCTTCATAGGCGGCGGTGGCGCTGGCCCACAGCGTGTCGCCGCCGTATTCGGGAATGACCTGGCCATGCAGCAGGGTGAAGGAGGGCGGCGTGGCGCTGAAGCTCATGTCCGAATGCCACTGCTCGATCTTCGACGGCACCTCCGGCGTGCTTTCCAGAATCTGCACGTCATCCGCACCCGGCGCCACCGGGTAGGCCGGATGCGGCAAGGTGGTGCCCAAGCGGCGCGCCAAGGCTTGGAATTGCCCAGCGCTGAGTGGCTGGTCGCGAAGGAACAGCACTTCGTGTTCAAGCAGCAGCGCGCGCAACTGCCGGCTTAAGCCCTCATCGTCCATCACCGCTTCCAGTGACGGCCCCTCGACGTAGGCGCCCACCGCTGCGGTGGCCTTTCTGACTTCCATCACGTGGCCTTTCCGACCTCCATCATAGCGTTAGAATTGCAACTTTCCGGTACATCTTTACGGCCGATTGTGAGTTCATGGCTCTCAACGTGCGATTAGGGACAGGGTCTGATGCCCAAAGCGAGCGCGCAGCGAATGTCCGGCCTGCTCCGCCCCGCAACTTGTCGGACGAACCCTAGGCAATACCGTTGGCTAATGCATGTTCAGATGAGCGCGAGAGTTTAGCGCATGGCTGAGTCTGAAGGGGTCATTCAATTCAATTGCCGCTTGACGGCGCCGGATGGCGAACTGCCCGGCCCGCTGGTGGCGCCGCTGCTGGCCTGGCGCACGGTGCTGCGCCGTCTTGAGTTGATGGGGCAGACGCCGGAACGCTATGGGGGTTTGGGCTACGGCAATCTTAGCCGCCGTGTTCCCGGTGCCGATAAAGGTTTTCTCATCACCGCCAGCCAAACCAGCGGCGTTGCGGATGCTGGCGGTGAGCACTTCGTTTGGGTCCGGCGCTGGGACATGCACTCATTCCGAGTGGAGGCTGAAGGCGCGCTGCCGCCGTCTTCCGAAGCCCTGACCCACGCCATGCTCTATGCCAATGACCCGCAGGTGAATTGGGTGCTGCACGGCCACTGCCCGCAAATCTGGCACAACGCCCAAGCGGCGGGATTGGCGGCCATCGATGCGAACGTGGGCTACGGCTCTCCGCAGATGGCCGAAGCGGTGGGTGACTTGTTGCGTGCGGAACGTGCCAGGCCCTTGGTGTTCGTGACCCTTGGCCACGAAGATGGCGTGTTTGCCTGCGGAGGCAGCCCGGAGGAAACGGGTTGCGCGATGGTCAGCGCACTGGCTCGGTCCTTTGCGGCCGACTCAGCCGGCGGCTGCTGATGGGCACGCCGCCTGCCATAAGTTGGGAGAAGGGCGCATTGCGGCTGCTTGACCAACGTCAATTGCCGCATCGGCTGGAGTACCTGCCCATCAACGACATTCCCGCGGCCGTGGAGGCGATCGCCAGCTTGGCGGTGCGCGGCGCGCCCGCAATCGGCATCGCGGCCGCTTACGCGCTGGCCGTGGCGGCCAAGGGTTCGGGCAATGTCGCCAAGGCGCTGGAGGAAGGCGGCGCTGCACTGATCGCCGCCCGGCCCACCGCCGTGAACCTGCGCTGGGCGGTGCAGCGCATGCGCCGGCGCGGCGCGCGGGAGCCATCAGCCGCGGCCTTGGCGGACGAGGCCGAGGCCATCCACCGGGAGGATGCAGCCGCCTGCCGGGGCATCGGGGAGCAGGGGCTTGGCCTCATCAGGGCCGGCGACAACCTGCTCACCCACTGCAATGCCGGCGCGCTGGCCGTTTCCGAGTTGGGCACCGCCACGGCGCCCATGTACCTGAGCCACCAAGCCGGCGTGCCCTTTCACGTTTACGTGGATGAAACCCGGCCCCTGTTTCAGGGTGCTCGCCTGACCGCTTGGGAGCTGGCCACGGCCGGCATCGATCTCACCCTCATCTGCGACAACGCCGCCGCCAGCCTGATGGCAGCGGGCAAGATCGACTTGATCATCGTCGGCACCGACCGCGTGGCGCGAAACGGCGACGTGGTCAACAAGATCGGCACCCTCAATCTGGCGGTGCTGGCCAACCACTTCGGCGTGCCCTTCTATGTGGCCTGTCCGTCATCCACCTATGATCCGCACACGCCAAGCGGACAGGAAGTGATCATCGAGGAGCGGGCGCAGGACGAGGTGCGTCAAGAGCACGCTGCCGAGGTGGCCGTCTTCAACCCCGCCTTCGACGTGACCCCGGCGGCCTTGGTCACCGGCATCATCACCGAACGCGGCATCGCCCGTCCGCCTTTGTCAGAGTCGCTTGCCGACCTCTTGACCGCGGAATCAGGTGGTGTCCATTGAAGTCCATCGGCGCGTAGCGCCGTGCCAGCACGCAACCCTTAAATCAGCCAAGGAACGTCCCCAATGAAACCTCTCCCCCGAATCGCTGCCAGAATTAGGCAGGCAACCAAGAGCCTAACTGCGGTCGCCCTGTCCGCCAGCCTCGCGGCGTTAACCGCGTGCGCACCGCCACCGCCGCCATTGCAGGCGGACCGTCTTTGGGTGGGCGAGCACGTCATCACCTTTGATGACGCCCATGCCGACGCCACTGCGGTGGCCATTGCCGGTGAGCGAATCGTTTGGGTGGGGCGCCGGGAGGATTGGCGTGGCGAGGCGCAGGAGACCGTCGAGCTCGGCGGGCGGGCGCTGCTGCCCGGCCTCATCGACGCCCACGGCCACCTCTCCTTCTCGGCCCGCACCGCCAACTTGGCCAACGTGGCCTCGCCGCCGGTTGGGGCAGTTGGCGACATCGCGTCGCTGCAGGCGATTCTGCGCAGCTATATTGCGGAGCGCGGCATAGCGCCTGGGCAGTGGGTGGTGGGCATCGGCTACGACGACTCCCTGATTGAGGAGCAGCGCCATCCAAACCGTGACGATCTCGATGCGGTTTCCGACGCGCACCCCATCACCTTGATCCACGTCTCCGGCCACCTGGCCACCGCTAACAGCATGGCTTTGGAGCTAGCCGGCATCACCAAGGACACACCGGATCCCTTGGGCGGCGTCATCCGCCGCCGGGCGGACGGCGAACCCAATGGCGTGCTGGAGGAAACCGCCACCTATCCCGTGCGCTTCACCGTGATGGGCGGCGGCGATCTTCCGGCGCAGGACATCCATGCCGCGCTGGACGTCTACGCCAGCCACGGCATCACCACTGTCCAGGACGGGGCGGCATCGGTGGCGGAGCTAAATCGTTTCGCCGAGGTGGCGAAGACTGATGGCTTGGCGTTGGACGTGGAGGTCTATCTCGCGGCGATGGACGCTCAATTCCTCCTGCCGGAAGGCCAAACCTTGGGCGAGTACCAGAATCGCGTCAAGCTCGCCGGTGTCAAGATGTTCCTGGACGGCTCCCCCCAGGGCAAGACCGCCTACCTTAGCCAGCCCTACTTCGTTCCGCCTCCGGGCCAGGGCGCTGAGTATCGAGGCTATCCCGTGGTCCCGCAGGAATTCGTGGATGCCAAGGTGGCGGGCTTCGTCGCGGCCGGGGTGCCCATGCTGGTGCACTGCAACGGTGACGCCGCCGCGCAGATGCTGCTCGATGCCTTGGACAGGGCCAGCGAAAACGCGCCCCTGGGCGACCACCGCACTGTCATGATCCACGCCCAGACCGTGCGCGAGGACCAGATTGATCGCATGGCGGCCATCGGCGTCGTGCCCTCGTACTTTTCGGCGCACACCTTCTATTGGGGAGATTGGCACCGGGATTCCGTGCTCGGCCCGGAACGGGCACTGCGCATCAGCCCCACCCGCTCCACCCTGGCGCGAAACATGCCCTTCACGGTGCACAACGATGCGCCCGTGGTGCCCCCGGACATGATGCGGTTGATTTGGGCAACCACCAACCGACTGACCCGCAGCGGTCAGGTGCTCGGCGAGGCGCAGCGCCTGGACGCCCTTGAGGCGCTGCGGGCAGTCACCGCCAACGCGGCCTATCAGTCCTTCGAAGAATGCTGCAAGGGCACCCTAACGCCGGGCAAGCAGGCCGACTTGGTGATGCTGTCACGCGACCCGCTGGCCATGCCCACCGCGGACCTTCTCAGCTTGGAAGTGGTGGAAACCATCTCCCGCGGCAAGACGGTGTACCTCGCTGCGAACTGAGGCGCGGCTATCTCATACGTTCATGTTTTGCTCTCTTACAAGAGCATTATTGTTTGAGAGTGTTTAACGAGACGTTAAGAGAGCCCTTGAAGCTCTGAAGAGCAATTGAAGCGGAAGTTCTGCTGGGAAGTTGGCTTAAGATGAGTCACAAAGTTGAAGCCTGATGTCAGACGCCTTACTTGAAGACCGTTACACTTCGAAGAACTCGCTAAAGTAGCCTCTCAAGATTTCAAATCCAATGATATTACGTTGAGGCCACGCAGCGAGGGAATTGCGCCCTTACTATCAAACATGCCTTTCTGGCCTGTGGCTTTGTTCAGGGCCTTCTCATTCTTAATTCAGGCCCGGCCCCTTGCGTCCATGGAACCCGTTTGATGCAAAGCCAACAGCCAAAACAGCGGCTCACCGATGCCGAGGCGGCCCGCGCCGGCGCATGGACTCGAGCACGCGCTGGCGCTCTTCCGCGCTGAGCACGGCCATCACCTCCACAAAGGCTCGGTGGCTGCGCTGCTGGCTGGCCAGCAGCTCCTTGCGAAAGCGTTCCAACGCGCTCTCCAGCGCGCTGCGGTCGAAGGGCTCCGCAGCGGCGGACTCGATGAGCCGGTGTTGGGCGCCCCGCAATTGCCGCAAGCTCGGGCCAAGGCCGCGCATTTCGGAGCGCAGCATGGGCCGAAGCGCATCGCGGCGCTCCTCGGGCAGGGCCCGGAGCGCTCGAGCCAGGCCCCACGCGGGATCGTGCAGCGGGCCGCCACGGGCACCGGAGAACAGCTGCCCGGCAGCAAACCCCGCCAAGCCCAGGTTGAGCGCCACCGATACGGCCAGCAACACCGCCAGCCAGCGGAATTTAGTCATTGCCTTCGCCTCCTTGCGCGTGGGTTTCAGCGGGGGTCTCAAAATAGCCTTCCGTGAAGGCGAGCAGCAGCACGTCGTCGTAAAGCGATTCCTCGCCCGGCTCACCAACGCCCAAGCCCAACGCGAAGCCGAACAGCAAGGGTGCCAAGGCAGCAGCCGCGGGCCGCCACCACGCCACGTCCGGAACGTCCGGCGTCAGCCAGCCGAACAATCCCCGCCATCGGCTTTGCGGCGGCAGCTGGTCAAGAATTCGCCCGGCCAGCCCCGGCGGTGCAACGTGGGGCTCCGCCAGCAGTTCATCCAGCCATTCAGCCGGCGGCTCAGCAAGCCGCTCCGCAGCCCGCTCAGCAGAGGGTGCGTTGTTTTCGTTCATAGCATCAGCTCCTTGTGGCCAGCGCTGTCCGTCTCCGCCAACAGCGCCTTCAACCGTCGGCGGCCGCGGCTCAGCAAGGATTCGACCGCCCGCACGCTGATGCCCAGAACGGCCGCGACGTCAGAGTTTGACAACCCCTGCTGGTGGCGCAGAAGAATGGCGCTGCGCTGGCTTTCCGGCAATGCGCCCAAGGCATGGTGCAGGCGCTGGCGCGCCTCCGCCTGCTGCCGAAGCGCATCCGGGCCGGCGTCATCCGGCGGCAGCGTCGCCGCCTCGGCTTGGGCCGCGCGCCCCGCCTTGCGCAAGTGGTCCACCGCCACGTTGTGGGCGATGCGGTGCAGCCAGGTGGTCACCTTCACCCGCCCGGAGCGGTAGCTGCGCGCCTTCAACCACACCCGGATGAAGGTCTCCTGCGCCAGGTCATCGCATTCCGTGGGGTGCCCGGTCAGGCGCCGAAGGTAGTGGTGAATGCGGTCTAGGTGGCGGCCTAGCAGGCCCGCAAAGGCCTGCTCATCACCGGCTGCGACCCGCGCCATGAGCGCCTCGTCGCTGTCCGCGGACAACGGCCCTTCAGCCGCGGTCGCGCTTGCCAACGCCAGAACGGCGCTCACTGCGGTCCACCTGGCCGTCGCCATTGGCATCAAGCGCCCGCAGCCGCTCGAGCGGTTGGCTGAACTCCGCTTGGGAAATGAAGCCATCCTCGTCAGCATCCAGCCGGGAGAAGAGCCTTTCCTTCATGTCGGCCTGCTTGGCAGCCTTGCCGGCGTCCTTGCCGTCCCGTCTCGGCTTCCCGCCCCGATGTCCGGCGGACCGCGCTGTTTCGAACTCCTCGCGTGAGACGGAACCGTTACCGTCGGCGTCCATCGCATCGAACTTCAGGCCCCGCCGTTCAGCCCCTGAGCGGAGGTGATGGCCGCGGCGCATGAAGCGCGGCGGGCGCACGTCCGCAGCGTTGAATTCGTCGGCGCTGATTCGCTGATCCCCATCGGCGTCGATGGCGGTGAAGCGCTCCGCGGCGTGCGCCTCAAGCTCGGCAATGGACACCGGGCCGCGGCGTTCTCCGTAAACGGCCGGGCAAACGGCCAGCAAAGCGCTGCCTAGGATTAACGTGGATTTCATGCCGAGTTTCATGCGAGCCTCCTTAAGTGGATTAACTGGATTGCACTCGCTTATACGCCCCGCGGCGGTTAATCCGTCGCATAGCAAACTGCGATTAACCGCCATGTCCGCTCCCCGGCGATGACCGAAGCGCCAGACTGCTGGTTGAGCAGGGCCCGGCCAAGGGGCGAATCCACGCTGATGCAGCCAGCGGACGCATCGGCCTCGTCAGCGCCCACCAGCCGGTAGCGGCTTCTATCCCCGCGGGCGTCCTCCACCGTAACCCAAGCGCCGAAGCGCACGCGCGTTCGGTCGTCCGGCAGGCGCTCCACAACGGTCAGTTCGTCAAGCCGGCGCGACAGATAGCGGATGCGGCGGTCCGCCTCATGCAGTTGCTTCTTGCCGTAGAGGTACTCCGCATTCTCCGAGCGGTCGCCCAGCGCCGCCGCTTCGGCCACCTTTTGCACCAGCTCGGGCCGCTTGCGCTTCCAAAGCTCCGTCAACTCCGCCTGCAAGGCGTCATAACCGGCCCGAGTGATGTACGGCGAGGGCTTGGCGCGCGGCGGCCGGGCGTGGCGCGTGTTGGGGCGGTCGCGGATTGTCCTTCCCTGGCGCTATTGGCCATCCGCTCGCGCAAGCAGTGCGTCCATGCGCAGAAGAGCCTGTTGAATTTGGGGAAGTCTCAACACGGATCTTTACGGATGTAGCCTATGGCGCCCAGCATGTCGCTGTCATCACCCGCCTCACCCCTTGCGACAGAGCCGAACAGGGACATGGCTAGCACTCCCCGCTCACGCAATTCCTGCGACATCCCTGCCAGCTTCGCACACACAGCCTCGCGTGCCGGAAACCCATAGGGAGCTACCGGCTCGGGAGGGTTCAGGTCGTCAAGAAATAGAGGCTGGGCCATGCTCAAGACTATACCATGCACTCCCCACAAGGGCTTCACTGGAGGGGTATCACGTGAGTCACGTTGAGGCTCATGAACTAGAATGGCTCGACTGGCATACGCTTGATTCTGCCTAATGAATGCACAGCCTCAGTTGCGCTTCGGCGTCTGCTACGACTTCCGCAATCCCCCGGAATCCGGCATCGCCATGCCGGACCTCTACCAAGAGGCGTTGCGGCAAATCCGCTGGCTGGACGGCTTGGGCCTGGATCTCATCTGGTTCACGGAGCACCACTTCATCGACGACGGCTACCTGCCGGCCTGGATTCCGGTGGCCTCCGCGGCCGCCGCGCAAACCCGCCAGGTGCGCTTCTCCTCAGACATCTGCCTACTGCCGTTCAACCATCCCCTGCGCCTGGCGGAAGATTTGGCGGTGCTGGACAACATCAGCAACGGCCGGGTGGAGGTGGGCGTCGGCATCGGCTACGCGCCCCACGAATTCGCCGGCTTCGGAATTCCCGTCAGCCGACGCGTCTCCCTCGCCGACGAGGGCCTGGCCGTGCTCAGGCTCTGCTTTTCCGGCGAACGCTTCTCCTTTCACGGCAAGCGCCATCAGTTTCAGGACGTGCGAATCACCCCGAGCTTCGTGCAGAAGGGCGGCCCGCCGCTTTGGGTTGCCGCCATGTCCGCCGCTGGTGCCCGCCGCGCCGCCCGCTTTGGCTGCCACTTGCTGCCCCAGGGCGACCGCCGCGCCACTTTGGATGTGTGGCGCCAATCGCTGGCCAACGCCGGGGTGGATGCCGGCGCCATGCGGGTGGGCATCATCAAGGGCGTGTTGGTCACCGATGATCCAGAGCGGGATTGGCCCCCCGTTCGCCAAGCGGAACGCTACCGCATGCGCCTCTACAACCGCTTCTTTGCGGAATCCGACACCAACTTCGGCGGCGGCGAGCACATCCCCCAAACCTGGGTGGTGGGCGATGCCGACCACTGCGTTGACGAACTCGGCAACTTCATCCGCACCTACGGCATAACGGACTTGGTGACCTGGGGCATCCCGCCAGGCCTAGCGCCGGACGCCATGGCAGCCAGCTTGGAGCAATTCGCCACCCAAGTGGCGCCACGCTTGCGCGCGGAGTTCGACGGGGCTTAGATTTAGGCGCCGGCCCAGCTCATCACCTCACCGCCAAGCGGCCCCCGCCCAGTCCGCCTTCTCGCCCTCGGCGGGAATCGGCACTTCGCGGATGCGCTCGTCCACGTCATCAAACTCCAGGCGCAGCGCCTTGCACATCACGGCGTGCAGGTTGTAGCCCAAGCAGTGGTAGGTGAGTTCCAGGATGTCCTCGTCGGAAAGGTGCTCATGCAGCGCGTCGAACAGCTCATCGGAAGCGCGCCCGCCCTGCAGGATCAAGGCATCGGCCCACGCCAGCACGGCGCGTTCCTTGGCGTCGAAGCAGTCCGCCACCTGCCAGTTGGGAATGGCCGCAATCTGCGCCTCAGAGATGCCGAAGCGCCGCGCCGCCTTGCAGTGCTGGGAGAACACGAACTGGCTGCCCTGGGCGTAGCCGGTGCGCATGATGCCCAGTTCGCGAACCTTGGGGTCGAGTTGGCTGATGCTCTTCTCCGCAAACATGCCGAACATGCCGAAGTGGCTGGTGGCATGGTCGAACACATAGGGCACCAGCGCGAACACCGTCCACCAGTTGCCAGGCGTGCCGGTCGCCGTGCCCGGCTCGGCAACCGGGTCCCGGTCCCCAAACAGCGCTTGGTAGTACTTGCGCACATTCTCGGTGGCCTGCGCGCGCGGAACCTCTTTAAGCCGTGGCATGGTCTGCCTCCTTACCGGATCACGAAATGAACGGCCAATGTGACTGAGCGGAAAGCGCCCTGTCAACCAGCAAACCGCGTGGGAGCGTGATCCCAGCGCAAGGGCATCTTGCCCGGGAGCGTTAACTCGTTTGGGAGTTTGGCCCGACGCGAATCGCCGCCGTTCCCGGATTTCAAGAGTCCGCCAGGCCGTTGCCGGAGCTCGCGGCGTTCTCCGCCTTGGCCAGCAGTTCCGCTGCGTCGCTGCTTTGGAACACCCAGCCGCCCAACTCAGCCAGCACTTCAGGTTCGGAGATGCGCTCGAGAATCGGCGCCAACAGCTCGGCGGCCGCGTTGCCAAACTTAAGCCGGGCCTGCTGCACCACCATGTTGCGCTGGCCCTGCTCCAGTCCTTGCTCCAGTCCCAGTTCTCGTCCCTGTTCCAGTCCTTCACGCAGGCCCTTCTCGTGGCCCTCCGCGAACCATTGCTCGGTCCATTCCTTCGCTCGTTCCGCCAGCATCGTCTTGCCCTCCTTCAGTAGATCAATCGCACCCTGGCCCGCGTCAGGAAAGCGCAGCGGCATCAGCACTTCGCTCACCCAGTCCAGGAACACGGGCGCCAGCTCATCATCGCCGAGCCACGCCAAGGTCTCGCCCAATGTCCGCACAAGGGCCTCCGCTGAAACCGCCGTCTCCAGCCGCACCAGTGCGGACATCAGGTTGTCTTGCGGCAAATCCTGCTCCGCCAGCACCCCAACGTCAAGAAGAAGGTAGCGCGGCCCCGCGACGTAGGGCGCCAGCTCTGGAGGCGGCCCCACCCGTTCGGCCAAATCCCGCGCCGGCGTCCAGCGGCGTCGGCCCGTGTACACGACGATGGGCAGCACCGCCGGCATCCGGCCGCCCGGCCACCTAGCCCCGTCGCCGGGGCCTTCGCAGATCAGCCCGGTGAGGGTCATCATGCGGGCGGCCATCCCCAGGTCCGGGGCGGACTGGGCCTCCAGGGCGATGACGACGTCGCCGCCGCCCTTGAGTTCGGCCGTCCAGAGCAGGTCGCCGCGCCGCCGCCGAAGCTCGGCGCCCACGTGCTCGGCGGGCAGGGGGCGCAGGGTGTCGAGGTCGAGGTCCGCGACCCAATCGCCGGGCACGAAGGCGCGCAGCAGGTCGCGCATGGTGCGCAAGTTGCCGAGCAGGCGCTTGGCGGCCCTGTCGTGGCCTTCGGGAATGTTCACCGTCCGGTATCCGGTGGCTGGTGTTGGGGAAACGGTAGAGGATCGGGGGGCGGCCACGAAAGCGAGATCCGCCCGTTTTGCCGTGCGAGATTGCCGCGCCGTGACCTGGGGCATTGGCGCGCGCGGGGCGCCGACATTGGCCCGCCTGACCGGGCGCCGTACCCAAGCGTGCGACGGGCGGTTCCTCAGGGGTGACGACGCAGCCGGACAAGGACTTCGGGGCGGCACTGAGGTGTGCCCCTCCCTCCATCGGGCGCCAAGCCGCTGTCCCCGACCGAAAACGCCCCCAACAGACCGACTGGGACAACCAGCGGGAATTGCTGAACAGTGCACCAAAAGTGTGCCTTGACAGGCGAATATCGGCTAAGCTTCAATTGTTTATCGGGAGAGATCAGCAAATTACCTCACCGCGGCGTGAAGGCGCTGGAATGGTGCCCGCAGGCTAAATCGCGGCTGGCTCCGCGCCAGAGCGGGCTTGAGGATTTCAGTTTGATTCAATTGAGTTGGTGCATCCCTGCATAGGCGGGAGGCGTGGTGAATCACCTCTACAGAACTATAAGGCACAAGAGTGTCAGACCGAATGCAAAAGCTAGCAAAGGTCGCACCACCCGGCAGTTGGCTTCGGCGCAGCCAGCGACATTGCCGCGCAGCGCCGCTTACCGCGCTTCCTTCAAGCATTCCGCCAAGTGTTCCTCGGGCACACGCGGCACCAGGCCGTCGCTGGTCGGCCACCCAGCCAGGAGCAACCTAGCCTTGGCCAAACGTCGCCCGCTGCTGCGCAAGTTCACTCTGGGCCTCGTTGCGTCCGTGTTGTCAGCGCTGCCCGCTTTCGCCGAGGCCCAAGCCCCCCAAGCCCCCGCCCGCAACGCGCCGGAGCCTGCCCCCGCCTTGGCCGACAGAATCACGGAGCAAGTGATCGCCGTGCCTTCCACCCCCACGGCCGCACTGGCGGCTGGCACGCCGCCGGCTGCACCTCTGCGCGGCGGGTTCAACAACGCATTGCCGGCCAGCAACACCGTAGGGCCCCTGTCCGCCCACCCCAATGCGCCCGCCAATCTCTCCGCCAGCGCCGGCGATGCGCAAGTCACCCTGAGCTGGAACAACCCGAACGACTCCAGCATCACCAAGTACCAGGTCCGCTACGGCGCGGGCTCAACCGTCCCGGCCAGCGCAACCTGGGGCGACATCACCGGCAGCGGCGCCGGCACCACCAGCCACAAGGTCACGGGGCTGACCAACTTCACGGCCTACGCGTTCGAAATTCGCGCGGTGAACGCGAACGGCAACAGCGACGCATCGGCCGTGGTGACGGCCACCCCCGTGCTGGCGGCGCCGGACGCGCCGGGCAACTTCACCGTGACGCCCGGCGACGGCAAGGTCACCCTGAATTGGGAGCTGCCGGACAATACCAGCGAGATTGACAAGGTAGCTGTGCGTTACCACGAGAAGAACTCGTCGAACCAGGCGACAACGGTTGAGCTGGCGACGAACGCAACAACCTATGAGGTTGGGGGGCTGACGAACGGCACCTTGTACACCTTTGTGGTGGAAGTGGAGAACCGGGCAGGCTCTTCCCAGGTGGCTCAGGATGCGAGGCCGGCGCTGGCCGTTCCAGCCGCGCCCACCGGTCTGACAGCGACGGCGGGCAACACCACAGTCACGCTGACCTGGGACGACCCCTCGGACACCAGCATCACCAAGTACCGGCTCCGCTACGGCGCGGGCTCCACCGTGCCGGCCGGCGCAACCTGGGGCGACATCAGCGGCAGTGACGACCAGACCACCACCCACATGGTCACCGGCCTCACCAATGGCACCCAATATGCCTTCGAAATCCGCGCCGTCAACGCCGGCGGCAACAGCGACGCCTCGGCCACGGCGACGGCAACACCGGCCGCGCCGCCCCAGGCGCGCACCCTGACCTATACCTTCACCGACGACGGCACCACCACCACAATTACCGCCTCGGGCAGCCTGGATCTCTCGGCATTCACATACGATCCATTCGACAACGTGGCCGGCGCTCAAAGCCTACTGCTGAACGATCGGAACATCTGGTCGGTTGAGCCGCCCGGCTTCAACGCTGCCAGACGCTATAACAACGTGAACTTGGTGACCACCGGCAGTGACTCCTACACGGGCACGTCTAATCTGAGCTTGGCCGGGAGGAACTACAGTACCGATTTGCACGTCCGGCTCAGTGCTGGCAGCACCTATCTGCGGCTGGACGCAGGCCGCTTCAACAGTCAACACGTTTATCAAGTCTCGAACGCCACCGCGACGTTCACGGGCACCCTGCTCGGCACCCTGGGAGACAACGACTTCCACGTCGAGCACGCGTTTGGCCTCCAGAAGATCGTCTTCAAGGCAACGCCCCCGAAGCCGGCCGCGCCCACCGGCCTCGCGGCGACTGCGGGCAGCGGCAAAGTCACACTGAACTGGAGCGACCCCTCAAACAACACCATCAGCAAGTACCAGCTGCGCTACGGCCAAGGCGCCACCGTGCCAGACAGCGCGGCCTGGGGTGACATCGCCGGCAGCGGCGCCGCCACCACCCGCCACGAAGTGACGGGCCTGACCAACGACATCCAATACGCCTTCGAGATTCGCGCGGTCAATTCCGGCGGTGAAAGCGACGCCTCGGGCACCGTCACCGCGACGCCGGTCAGCGCCGTGCCCAGCTTCGGCACCCAGACCATTGCCGACCAGAGATACGGCCAGGGCGCGGCAATAGCCACGCTGACGCTGCCCCAAGCCACCGGCGGCGACGTCCCGCTGACCTACAGCCTGGCCCCGAACGCGCCGGCGGGCCTGGCCTTTGATGCCACCAACCGCACGCTCACCGGCACGCCCAACACGGTCCAAAGCGCGACGGCCTACACCTACACCGTCACCGACGCCGACGGGGACACGGCCAGCCTTGCGTTCAACATCACCATTGCGCAGGCACGCACGCTGACCTACACCTTCTCCGACGACGGCAGCACCGTGACCATCGCCGCCTCGGGCAGCCTGGATGCCACCAGCTTCAATTTCGATAGAAACGATGTGCCGTCGGACACCACGAACATCCGCATGGACGATACGGACATCTGGGGGATTCATCCGCACAATTCCATTCCGATCAGGCGCTACAACGCTCTGCCGAACTTCGTGACCACCGGCGAGGGTTCCTACGGTGGCACCAACGAACTGACCAACATGGTCAACTACAGTTCCAACTACCACGTTCGGTTCAGTACCTTTTACAAGCTGCTGCAGTTGGACAGCGCCAATTTCACCGGCGACATCTACCAGATCGCGAACGGTGCGGCGACCTTCGATGGCACCCTGCAATCCTCGCTGGGCGACAACGACTTCGACATCGAATTCGCCATGGGCAACCAGAAGATCGTTTTCCAGACGGCGAACCCGGCCACGGTGCCGGCCGCGCCAACCGGCCTCGCCGCGACCGCGGGCGATGCCCAGGTTGACCTGGCTTGGACCAACCCGAACGACAGCAACATCACCAGGTACCAGGTGCGCTACGGCGCGGGTTCCACCGTGCCCGCCACTGCTACATGGGCGGACATCGACAGCAGCGGCGCCGGCACCACCAGCCACACCGTCACCGGCCTGACCAACGCCACCGGGTACGCCTTCGAGATTCGGGCCGTGAACGCCCGCGGCAACAGCAGCGCCTCCGGCAGCGTCACCGCAACCCCGGCACTGGCCGTTCCCGCCGCGCCGACGGAATTCAGCGCCACCGCCGGCAACGCCCAGGCCAGCTTGAGCTGGACCCTGCCCACCAACGCAAGCCAGATCGGCGACGTGCAGGTGCGCTGGAAGGCCACCGCCGACCTGCCTTTCAACGACGCCACCGACACCTGGACGGGGCTCAGCGACGGCACAGCCACCAGCTACATCGCCACCGGCCTGACCAACGGCACCGGCTACACCTTCGAAGTGCGCGCCACCAACACCGCCGGCAACGGTGCCGCGGCAACCGCCACGGCCACGCCCGCTGTGCCGCCCGCCACAGTCACCGGCCTGTCAGCCACCCCGGGCGACGCTACGGTCACGCTAAACTGGACCAACCCCAACGACGCCAACATCACCACATACCAGCTCCGCTACGGCGCGGGCACCACCGTGCCGGCCACCGCAACCTGGGGCGACATCGCCGGCAGCGGCGCCGGCACCACCAGCCACATGGTGACGGGCCTCACCAATGGCACCCAATACGCCTTCGAGATTCGCGCGGTGAATGCCGGTGGGCCGGGCCCGGCTTCAGAGCAGGTGGTGATGCGGCCCGGTCCGCCGCTGCAACCGGGCGGCTTCCGGGTGGTGGGCGGCAACGCCGAGGTGACGCTGAGCTGGAACAATCCTTCCGACGCCACCATCACCAGGTATCAGCTTCGCCACAAGGAGGGGACCAGCTTCTCCGACAGCGACACCTGGAGCGACATCGCCAACAGCGGCCGGACCACCACCACCCATAACGTCACCGGGCTGACCAACGGCGCCACCTGGGCCTTCCAGATCCGGGCGGTGAACGCCGCTGGCGCCGGGCTGGCCTCCGAAACCCTCACGATGTTGCCGCGCGCCAGCAACCGGGCGCCGGTGTTTCGAGGCGCCGTATTCAGAGGCTTCGGAGAAGTTCTATCCTCTAGTTACAGAAATGCCAGGTTGACGAAAGGATTTAGCCCAAGATTCTCAGACCCGGACGGCGACGACCTGACCTTCACCTGGACGACGAATCCGCCGCAAGCCAATATCGACGTGCGCATCGAGGAACCCGGCTGGAGCACGGTCAATCCAGAATCACAATATCTGCGCTACAGGGCAACGGGGCCGGTGGAGCGGACGACCCTGACCCTGACGGGGACGGATCCCTACGGGCTGTCGGTCTCGACATCCGCCGTCGTGACGACGAGCAACACCGCCCCGAAGGCCAAGAGCCCGCCCTATCCAGACCAGACCCTGGCGGTCGGCAATACACTGACCTTGAACACGACGGACGTGTTCATCGACGACGAGAGCGACCCTATTGACTCGCTCACTATCCTCCCGGACGACGGCAGCAACGTCGACACACATTGGTCAGGTGGTGTAATGACGGTGACTGCCCACACACCGGGCGAAGAAGTCTTAGTATGGACAGTAAGGGACATCTTTGGAGCCGAGGCGTCCGACAGCTTCAAGGTTACCGTCATCGCAGCGGCGGCCAAACCTGCGGGGCTCACGGCCGCATCGGGCAACGGGCAGGCGGTCCTGACCTGGACCGATCCGGCCGATGCCAGCATCACCAAGTACCAGGTGCGCCACAAGGCGGGCACGAGCTTCTCCAACAGTGACGACAGCCTGTGGACGGACATCACCGGCAGCGGCGCTTCCACCACCAGCCACACCGTGACCGGGCTCACCAGCGGCACGGCATACGTCTTCCAGGTCCGTGCCGTGAATGCGGGCGGCGTCGGCACCCCCTCGGACGAAGCAGTGCTGCGGCTGGGTGCGCCGTTGCAGCCAAGCGGCTTCCGAGTGTTGGGCGGCAACGCCCAGGTGACGCTGAGCT
The DNA here is from genome assembly GCA_965220835.1 of Candidatus Azophilus sp. Classification (GTDB taxonomy): domain Bacteria; phylum Pseudomonadota; class Gammaproteobacteria; order Pseudomonadales; family Azotimanducaceae; genus Azophilus. The sequence goes on from OZ244842.1 coordinate 327,305, forward strand.
GGAACGATCCTTCCGACGCCACCATCACCAGGTATCAGCTTCGCCGCAAGGTGGGGACGAGCTTCTCCCCCAGTGACGACAGCCTGTGGGCGGACATCGCCAACAGCGGCGCGTCCACCACCACCCATACCGTCTCCGGACTGACCAACGGCACCACCTGGGCCTTCCAGGTCCGGGCGGTGAACGCCAACGGCGCCGGGGCGGCCTCCGAGACCCTCACGATGTTGCCGCGCGCCAACAACCGGGCACCGGTGTTGGGAGGCGCGGTATTCGTAAACGACGGAGTGGTTCTGCCCTCTCGTTACAGGGATGTCAGGCTGACGAAAGGATTTGGCCCAAGATTCTCAGACCCGGACGGCGACGAACTGACCTTCACCTGGACGGCGAACCCGCCGCAAGCCAATCTCGACGTGCTTATCGCGGGACCCGGCTTCAATAACACTTATCCTGACGCGCACACTCTGCGCTACAGGTCGACGGGGCCGGTGGAGCGGACGACCCTGACCCTGACGGGGACGGATCCCTACGGACTGTCGGTCTCGACATCCGCCGTCGTGACGACGAGCAACACCGCCCCAAAGGCCAAGAGCCCGCCCTATCCGGACCAGACCCTGGCGGTCGGCAACACATTGACGGTCAAACTAACGGACATATTCGTCGATGACGAGGGTGACGATATACGCTCGTACCTGCGCTCCCCGAGCAACGGCAATAGCATCAACACATGGGGCATAGATTCAGGCTTTGACGTGATTGCCCACACGCCTGGCGAAGATGACATTACCATCACTGTATCGGACATCTTTGGCGCCCTAGGGTCCGACATCTTCAAGGTTACCGTCATCGCGGCGACGGCCAAACCGACGGGGTTCACGGCCACCTCGGGCGATACGGAGGTGGTGCTGGCCTGGACCGACCCGGGCGACAGCGGTATCACCAAATACCAGTCGCGCCACAAGGCGGGCACGAGCTTCTCCGACGGCGACGACGGCCTGTGGACGGACATCGACGGCAGCGGCGCTTCCACCACCAGCCACACCGTCACCGAACTCACCAACGACACGGCATACGTCTTCCAGGTCCGCGCGGTGAATGCGGGCGGCCCGGGCGCCGCCTCCGACACGGCGACGGCGACTCCCGTCATCGACTTGATGCCAGACTTCGGCACGAACACGATCGATGATCAGAACTACTTCCAGAACACCGCGATCACGACGCTGAGCCTGCCCCAGGCCACCGGCGGTGACGGCACGCTGACCTACAGCCTGAGCCCGGATGCCCCGGATGGCTTGGCCTTCGACGCTGCGAACCAAACCCTGTCCGGCACGCCGACCACGGGCCAGGCGGCCACGGCGTACACCTACACCGCCACCGACGCGGACGGCGACACGGCGAGCCTGACGTTCGACATCACCGTCCTGGCGCTGCCGGACGCACCCACGGGTCTGACCTCGCTTGGGACCGGCGCCAAGGTGACGCTGTCATGGACGAACCCGGGCGATGCCACCATCACCAAGTACCAGGTGCGTCACGCCGCCGCCGCATTCGTCCCCGAAGAAACGGTCTGGACGGACATCACCGGCAGCGGCGCCGGCACCACCCGTCACGACGTGACCGGCCTGACCAACGGCACCCGCTACGCATTCGAGATCCGCGCGGTCAATGCCGGCGGCGCCGGCACCGCCGCCACCATCAGGGGCACGCCGGTCATGGCGCGCACGCTGACCTACACCTTCTCCGACGACGGCGCCACTGTGACCATCGCCGCCTCGGGCAGCGTGGATCTCCGGGGCTTCGATTTCACTGAAACTTCGGGAATTGTGCCGGGCGGCCAACAATCCATCAAAATTGACGCTTCGGAATCAGGCGCTTCCAACATCTGGGCGATTCACCCGCCCAACGACATAACGGTCAGGACCTACGCATCGCTGCCGAGTTTCGTGACCACCGGCAGAGGGTCCTATGAAGGCTCCAGCAGTCTCAGCCAGTTGATGGGCTACAGTGCCAATTTCCACATCCGTTTCGAGACATCTAACAATTTCCTGCAGTTGGACGCTGCCAATCTGAGCGGATACATCTACGAGATTTCGGACGGGGTGGCGACGTTCACGGGCACCCTCGACGGCTTGCTGGACGATGACTTCCGCGTCGAACACACAGTCGGCAATCAGAAGATCGTTTTCACCACCGCGGCGCCGGGCGCGCTGCCGAACGCGCCCAACCTTACGGCCGCGGCGGCTGGCGACACGCAGGTTGAACTGACCTGGACCGACCCGGGCGACGCCAGCATCACCAAGTACCAGGTGCGCCACGGCGAGGGCCAGACGGTGCCGAGCAGCGCGACCTGGGCGGACATCACTGGCAGCGGCGCCACGACCACCACCCATACGGTGATGGGTCTGACCAACGGCAAAGCGTACGCTTTCGAGATCCGCGCGGTGAACGCCTCCGGCTTCAGCGACGCCTCGAACACCGTCTCCGCAACGCCATTGGCGAAGCCCTCCGCACCAGCGGGCCTGGCGGCGGCGGCCGGCAACGCCAAGGCGACGCTGACCTGGACGGACCCGGACAACGACAGCATCACCAAGTACCAGTTGCGCTACGGCGCCGGCTCCAGCGTGCCGGCCACCGCCACCTGGGCGGACATCCCCGACAGCGGCGCCACCACCGTGCAGCACGAGGTGACGGGCCTGACCAACGGCACCGAGCACGCGTTCCAGATCCGCGCGGTGAACGCAAGCGGCGAGGGCGCGGCCTCGGCCGAGGTGACGGCGACGCCTTCGAACACTCCGCCGACCGCCGCGGACAACACAATCACCACCGACGAGGACACCGCCTACACCTTCGACGCGGCGGACTTCAACTTCAGCGACGCCGATACCGGCGACACCCTCGCCAGCGTCAAGGTCACCGGCCTGGAAACCGCTGGCGCCCTGCAACTGAGCGGCGCCGACGTGACCCAGAACCAGATGGTCACCGCCGCCGACATCGACGCCGACAACCTGACCTTCACCCCGGCCGCCAACGCCAACGGCGACCCCTACGCGACCTTCCAGTTCAGCGTCAACGACGGCACCGACGACAGCGCCGCGTCCTACACGATGACGATTGATGTAACGGCGGTGAACGACGCGCCGACCGTGGCCAACGCCATCGGCGCCCGTTCGGTGGCTGCTGGCTCGAACCTGACCGTGGCGCTGGAGACCGAGGGCAGCGAAGTGTTCAACGACGTCGACGGCGACACGCTGACCTATTCGGCCACTTCCGCCACCGAGACCGCCGCGACGGTGACCGTGGACAACGACGCCGACACGATCACGCTGAACGGCGTGGCGGTTGGCACCTCGGAGATCACCGTGACCGCGGCCGACGGCAACGGCGGCACGGTGAACGACACGTTCACGCTGACGCTGACGGCCCCGCCGCTGACCAACAACCCGCCGACCGCCGCGGACAACACCGTCACCACGAATGAGGACACCGCTTACACCTTCGACGCCGCCGACTTCAACTTCAGCGACGCCGACACCGGCGCCATCCTCGCCAGCGTCAAGATCACCGGCCTTGAAACCGCCGGCGCCCTGCAACTGAGCGGCGCTGACGTGACCCAGGACCAGGTGGTCACCGCCGCCGACATCGACGGCGACAACCTGACGTTCACGCCAGCGGCCAACGCCAACGGCGACCCCTACGCCAGCTTCCGGTTCAGCGTCAACGACGGCGATTCCGACAGCACGGCGTCCTACACCATGACCATCGACGTCACCGCCGTGAACGACGCGCCCACCGTGGCCAACGCCATCGGCGCCCGTTCGGTGGCCGCCGGCTCGACATTGACGCTGGAACTGGAGACCGCCGGCAGCGAAGTGTTCAACGACGTCGAAGGCGACACGCTGACCTACTCGGCCACGTCCGCCACCGAGACCGCGGCGACGGTGACCGTGGACAACGACGCCAACACGATCACGCTCAGCGGCGTGGCGGCCGGCACCTCGGTGATCACCGTGACCGCGGCCGACGGCAACGGCGGCAGCGTCACCGACACCTTCACCTTGACCGTGACTTCGGACCCCGGCCCGACCAACACCCCGCCGACGGCTTCGGACAACACCGTCACCACGGACGAGGACACCGCCTACGCGTTCGACGCCGCCGACTTCAACTTCAGCGACGTGGACACCGGCGACACCTTCGCCAGCGTCAAGGTCACCGGCCTTGAAACCGCCGGCGCCCTGCAACTGAGCGGCGCCGACGTGACCCGTGAACAGGTCATCACCGCCGCCGACATCGACGCCGATAACCTGACCTTCACCCCGGCCGCCAACGCCAACGGCAACCCCTACGCGGCCTTCCGGTTCTCGGTCAACGACGGCACCGACGACAGCACGTCGTCCTACACCATGACCATTGATGTAACGGCGGTGAATGACGCGCCCACCGTGGCCAACGCCATCGGCGCCCGTTCGGTGGCCGTCGGCTCGAACCTGACGGTGGAACTGGAAACCGACGGAAGCGAAGTGTTCAACGACGTTGACGGCGACACGCTGACCTACTCGGCCACGTCCGCCACCGAGACCGCGGCGACGGTGTCCGTGGACAACGACGCCAACACGATCACGCTCAGCGGCGTGGCGGCGGGCACTTCGGAGATCACCGTGACCGCGGCCGACGGCAACGGCGGCAGCGTCACCGACACGTTCACGGTGACGGCAACGATTACGGCCAACACCCCGCCGACCGCCGCGGACAACACGGTCACCACCGACGAGGACACCGCCTACACCTTCGACGCCGCCGACTTCAACTTCAGCGACGCCGACACCGGCGACACCCTCGCCAGCGTCAAGGTCACCGGCCTCGAAACCGCCGGCGCCCTGCAACTGAGCGGCGCCGACGTGACCCAGGACCAGGTGGTCACCGCCGCCGACATCGACGCCGATAACCTGACCTTCACCCCGGCCGCCAACGCCAACGGCGACCCCTACGCGACCTTCCGGTTCTCTGTAAACGACGGCGAAGCCGACAGCACGGCGTCCTACACCATGACCATCGACGTCACCGCCGTGAACGACGCGCCCACCGTGGCCAACGGGATTCCGGACCAGACCGCGACCGTGGCCAGCGCCTTCAGCTACGCCTTCGAGGCGAACACCTTCGCGGATGTGGACAACGACACCTTGACCTACACCGCGCAGCAGTCGAACGGCACCGCGCTGCCAACTTGGTTGAACTTCGCCGCGGCCACCCGAACCTTCTCCGGCACGCCGCAGGCGGGGGATGAAGGCACGCTCTCGGTGCAGGTGACAGCGAACGACGGCAACAACGGCCAAGTCTCGGATACCTTCGACATCACCATCGCCGCGGACAGAATGCCGACCTTCGGCAGTTCCGCGGTGGAGAACCAGACCTACACCCAGAACACGGAGATCACGACCCTTAACCTGCCGGAGGCGACGGGCGGGAACGGCACGCTGACCTACACGCTGACCCCAGAGAGGCTTCCGGCGGGCCTGGCTTTCGACGCCGCCAGCCGCACGCTCAGCGGCACGCCGACCACGTCCTGGCGGGAGATGGCCTACACCTACGCCGCCACCGACGCGGACGGCGACGCGGCGAGCCTGACGTTCACCATCACCGTGGCGGAGCTGCTCCCGCCGGCCCCTGCGAGCGGCTTGGCGGCGACGGCCGGCAACAGCAAGGTGACCCTGACCTGGACGGACCCCGGCAACGACAGCATCAGCAGGTACCAGGTGCGTTACGGCGCAGGCGCCAGGGTGCCGTCCACCGCCGCCTGGACGGACATCCCGGGCAGCGGCGCGACGACCGTGCGGCACGAGATCACGGACCTGACGGGCGACCTGCAATACGCCTTCGAGATTCGCGCGGTGAACGCCAGCGGCGCGGGCAGGACCTCGGCCCAAGTGACGGCGACCCCGCGGCCCGACCTGACGCCAAGCTTCGGCGCCGCGACGGTGGACGCCCAGAGCTACCTGCAGAACGCGGCGGTCACCGCGCTGACGCTGCCGGAGGCGACCGGCGGCAACGCCCCGCTGAGCTACGGGATCGAGCCGGCGCTGCCGGCGGGCCTGAGGTTCGACGCGGGCACGCGGGTCCTGAGCGGCACCCCGACCCAGGCGCAGGACGCCACGGACTACGACTACACGGCGACCGACGCGGACGGCGACGCGGCGACCCTGACGTTCACGATCACGGTGCGGGAGGCGGACGTGGCCCCCACGTTCGGCGATGCGACGGTTGACGCCCAGGCCTACAGGGAGCGCGAGGCGATCGCGGCGCTGACGCTGCCGGAGGCGACGGGCGGCAACGGGGCGCTGAGCTACGGCATCGAGCCTTCGCTGCCGGCGGGCCTTGCCTTCGATGCGGCGACGCGCACGCTGAGCGGGACTCCGACGGCGGCGCAGGCGGCGACGGAGTACGCGTACACGGCGCAGGATTCCGACGGCAACCGGTCGGCGGGCGACGCGGCGACGCTGACGTTCACGATCGCGGTGCGGGAGGCGGACGTGGCCCCCACGTTCGGCGACGCGTCGGTTGACGCCCAGGCCTACAGGGAGCGCGAGGCGATCGCGGCGCTGACGCTGCCGGAGGCGGCGGGCGGCAACGGGGCGCTGAGCTACGGCATCGAGCCGGCGCTGCCGGCGGGCCTTGCCTTCGACGCGGCGACGCGCACGCTGAGCGGCACGCCGACGGCGGCGCAGGCGGCGACGGAGTACGCGTACACGGCGCAGGATTCCGACGGCAACCGGTCGCCGGGCGACGCGGCGACGCTGACGTTCACGATCGAGGTGGCGGCCGTCAACCGGTCGCCGGTGCTGGCCAGCCCGCTGGCCGACCGGACGGTGGCCGCTGGCGCGTCGGTGGCGGTTGACCTGTCGGCAGCGTTCAGCGACCCGGACATGGACCCGCTGACGCTGGCGGCGGCTTCCAGTGACCCGGGCACGGCGTCGGCGTCGGTTTCGGGCACGACGCTGACGCTGGGCGGCGTGGCGGCGGGCACGGCGTCGGTGACGGTGACCGCGACGGATCCGTCCGGGGCCTCGGCGGAGGACGCGCTGACGGTGACGGTTGAGCTGTCGGCGGACGCCCAGCGGGCGGTGGTTGGCTGGGTGACGCGGTTCGGGCGCACGGTTGCGGAGCAGGCCCTTGACGGGGTGGCGGACCGGATGTCGGCGCCGCGCACCGCGGGCACGAAAGGCGCCGTGGGCGGCGCGTCGTTCATGCCGGCGGACCGGCTTGGGGCTCTTGAGGGCGCCCCGTGGGGCGGCGACGCCGAAGGCGGGGGCCGCGGGCCGGCGCCGCTGGGCGCGGCGGCCGGTCCCGGAAGCGGCCCGCAGGGCCGGCCCGACGGCACGGGTATGGGCATGGGCACGGCTCCGGGCACGGGGCCGAACGGCCCGCCGGACCTGGAGCGCGACTTCCCGCTCTCGCAGACCCTTGGGCTTGGCGAGACGCTGCGCCGCAGCAGCTTCACGCTGACCGGCGGGCAGGACGCCAACGGCGGCAGCTTCGCGCTGTGGGGCCGGGCGGCGCAGTCCCAGTTCAGCGGCCGTGACGGCGCCTTCGCGCCGGACGGGGAGGTGACCTCGGGCATGCTGGGCCTGGACTACGGCACGGACGCCTGGCTGGCGGGGATTGCGCTGGCGCAGAGCACGGGCAAGGGCAGCGCGCTCGACCGCCGCGGGCCGGCGGACGGCTCCGAGCGTGACGGCGGCGACATCAGGGCGTCGCTGGTCTCGGCGGTGCCGTACGGCTCGGTCCAGGCGACCGAGCGGCTGAAGGTGTGGGGCGCGGCGGGCTTCGGCAGGGGCGAGATGAAGCTGCTGCAGGGCAACGGGCAGCGCTTGAGGTCGGACCTCGACTGGACGATGGCGGCGGCGGGCGCCCGTGGCGAGCTGCTGGGTCGGGGCTCGCGGTTCGCGGGGCTGGGGCTGGCGCTGACCACGGACGCGCTGTGGGCGCGCACGGAGCTGGACCGGGCGTTCTCGCTGCCGGGCGCGCAAGGCGACGTGAGCCGGTTCCGGCTTGGCCTGGAGGGCAGCTGGGCGCTGGAGTTGGGCAGCCGGGGCGCGGCGATCGTGCCCCAGGTCGAGGTCGGCTTGCGCCACGACGGCGGCGACGCGGAGACCGGCACCGGGGTTGATCTCGGCGGCGGGCTGTCCTGGCGCGTGCCGACCCTGGGGCTCGAGCTGTCCGTGCGGGGCCGCACGCTGGTCACCCACGACGCGGACGACCTGGAGGAGAAGGGCTTTGCGGTGTCGTTCCTGTACCGCCCGAGCCGGGAGGACGGGCTGGGCCCGTCGCTGACGCTGACCCAGGACTGGGGCGGCTCGGCGAGCGGCGGGCTTGACGCGCTGTTCGCCACCAACCCGCTGGAGCAGCGCGCGGGCGGCTACGGGGGCGCCGGCCGCTACGCGGCGGAGGCGGCCTACGGGCTGCGGGCGTTCGGCGGGCGCTTCACGGCGGGCCCGCGGATGCGGCTCGGCCATTCGACGGGCGCGCAGGAGTACGGGCTGGGATGGTACCTGGCGCCCCGGGCCGACGGCCCCGACCTGTCCCTGGGCCTGATGCTGACGCGCAGCCAGGGCACCGGCGTCGACGCCACCCACGGCGTGACGGTGGAGATCAGCGCCCGCTGGTAGATGGCGCGGTTGGGGGCGCCATCGCCTTCGGGCACCGAGCCGAACTGGTCCCCTTCGACGCCTCCTGACCCCGCCTCCGCCATGTTAAACCGCCTGGCGGGAATTGCTGCCAACGCACTATGCCAACGCATTAAAAGTGTGCCTCGACAAGCGGAAATCGGGTACACTTCGGCCGCTTAGATGGAGAGATCAGCAAGTTGCCTCAAATCCGGACACTCAAATCCGGACACTCAAATCTGGACAAGGGCAACGCAATTGTGCCGCAGCGGTAAAGTGCAACTGTGCCAAGGCAGGGTCCACGGCCACAGCCTGCACTTAAGGACTGTCAGTTTGATTTCTCTGAGTTGATGCACTCCCGTTCATCTGGAGGCTTGATGAAACGCCCATACAGAAAAAGAGGCGCAAGCGTGCAAATCCGCCCAATGCTCCGGAGAATCACTCTGGGCGTCGTTGCATCAGTTCTGGCGGCGCTGCCTGCTTTCGCCCAAGCGCAGACGACCCAAACCACCGCGCCGAATATCTCATCGCTCCAGCCGGCCCGCGCCGGCCTCGTGGTGAATTGGAGCTGGGCCGACACCACCGGCGGCGCCTGTTCCATGGCCGGAAACGATTCGGGTTTCGAGATCGAGTACAAGAAGGCCACGGAACCGAATTGGAAGCTAGCCTGGCAATCCACCGCCAACACCGCCGACCACGGCGTGTTCGAGCTGTACAACATCCAGAACTGGGACCGGGGCCGGGTGCCCAGCGGCACCTTGTTGACCACGTTCACCATCGATGCGGACGCCCTGGGCAGGGAGCCCATCACCCAGTCCGGCGTGGCGCTGGACGCCGTCCAGTACCAGGTTCGCATGCTGGCCAACAGCGACAGCGTTTCGTGCGACGTGGTGGGCAGCTCGTACAGCGCAATCGCCAGCGTCACCGTGCTCCCCGCGAACCAGGCGCCCACCGTCGCCAGCGCCATCGCGGATCAATCCCTCGTGTCCGGGGCCACCGCGACGGTGGACATTTCGTCAACGTTCAGCGACCCGGAAAACGACGCCTTGACCTACGCCGCCTCGTCGGACGACACCGCCAAGGCCACCGTGGCGCTGTCCGGCACCACGCTGACGGTGACGGGCGCGGCGCCCGGCACGGCGAAAATCACCGTAACCGCGACCGACCCCTACGGCGTTTCGGTGTCGGACGAGTTCGACGTCACGGTGACCAACAACGCGCCCACCGTGGCGAACGCGATCTCGGACCAGACGGTGGACGTCGGTTCGATGGTGACGGTGTCCCTGGAAACCGCCGGCAGCGAGGTTTTCGCGGACCCGGACAGCAACGCCCTGACCTACGCCGCAGCTTCCGGCGACACGACAATGGCCACGGTGTCGGTGGACAACGCGGCCAACAGGGTGACCGTGACCGGCGTCGCCGCGGGCACGCCGACCATCACCGTGACGGCGAGCGACGGCTACGGCGGCACGGTCAGCGACGACTTCATCGTGACGGTGAACCAGCCGAACCGGCCGCCGACTGTCGCGAACGCGGTCGATGACCAATCGGTGGCGGTGAACGCGACGGTGGATGTGGACGTCTCCGCCGTGTTCACCGACCTCGACAACGACACGCTGACGCTGTCAGTGACTTCCTCCGCCACCGCCACCGCGACCGCAACGCTAACCGGCACCACCTTGACCTTGAACGGCGTCGCCTTGGGCACGGCCCAGGTGACGCTGGCCGCCAACGACGGCAACGGCGGCCAGGCCTCGGACACCTTCGACGTCACCGTAACCTCAAGCCCGCCGGTGGTGGCGAGCCCGATCGCGAACATCAGAATTGCGCGGGTCACTTCGCGAGACATCGACCTGACGCCGGTGTTCAGCGACCCAGACCGGGACACGCTGAGCTACTCCGCCTCATCGAGCAACACCGGCCGCGTGACGGTGTCGCTGACAGGTTCGACGCTGACGGTTAGGGGAAGGGCCCTAGGCACCGCGACGGTGACGGTAACGGCGGCGGACCCGAGCGGCGCTTCGGTCTCGAACCAGTTCGACGTCACTGTTCAGAGGGTCATCAAGCCCGCGGCGCCCACGAATGTCAGCCTCGTGGCCCGCAACGGCCAGATCACGGTCACCTGGGACTGGTTCGACGATACCGGCGGGGTATGCCTGCTCACCGGAGACCGGTCGGTTTTCGAAGTCGAATACAAGAAAACGTCGCTCGGGAATGATTGGCACCTGGCCCATGACACCCATCCCAACGACGTCGACCATGGCGTGTTTGAATTGGTAGGCGGCGGAGCCCTGCGGCAATTCGTGATCAAGGAGGGCGCCCAGGGGAGTGGCCCCAGTCAGGTCGGAGTCGCGCTCGACCCGGTGGACTACGACGTTCGCGTGCTCGCCTACAGCGGGCCTTGCGAAGACAATTCCGTCCAGCCGCTCGAACCCAACAGCGACTACTCCGCCATCGCAACCACCACCTTGAACAACGCGCCGACGGTGGCCAACTCCATCGCCGACCAGACCGTGCAGGTCGGGTCGGACGTGAGCCTGGCGCTGGAGACTTCGGGCAGTGAAACGTTCACCGACCCCGACGGCGACACCCTGACCTATTCGGTGGCGTCCAGCGACACCGCCAAGGCCACGGTGGCGGTGTCCGGCTCGACAGTGACGCTAACCGGCGCGGGCGCGGGAGAGGCGAACATCACCGTAACGGCGGATGACGGCAAGACCAACGGCACGGCCTCGACCACGTTCAAGGTGACGGTGACCGCCCCCCTCACGTTCGGCACCGAGACCATCGCCGACCAGACCTATACCCAGAACACGCCGATCACGACCCTTAACCTGCCGGAGGCGACGGGCGGCGACGCCCCGCTGGCCTACACGCTGACCCCGGCGAGGCTTCCGCCGGGCCTGGCCTTCGACGCCGCCAGCCGCACGCTGAGCGGCACGCCGGCCACGTCCTGGCGGGAGATGGCCTACACCTACGCCGTCACCGACGCGGACGGCGACGCGGCGAGCCTGACGTTCACCATCACCGTGGAGGAGCTGCTGCCGCCGGCCGCGCCGAGCGGCTTGGCGGCGACGGCCGGCAACGGCGAGGTGACCCTGACCTGGACGGACCCGGGCAACGACAGCATCAGCAGGTACCAGGTCCGCTACGGCGCAGGCGCCAGGGTGCCGTCCACCGCCGCCTGGACGGACATTCCGGGCAGCGGCGCGACGACCGTGCGGCACGACGTCACGGGCCTGACCGGCGACCTGCAATACGCCTTCGAGATCCGTGCCGTGAACGCCAGCGGCGAGGGCAGGGCCTCGGCCCAAGTGACGGCGACCCCGCGGCCCGACCTGACGCCAAGCTTCGGCGCCGCGACGGTGGACGCCCAGAGCTACCTGCAGAACGCGGCGGTCACCGCGCTGACGCTGCCGGAGGCGACCGGCGGCAACGCCCCGCTGAGCTACGGCATCGAGCCGGCGCTGCCGGCGGGCCTGAGGTTCGACGCGGGCACGCGCGTCCTGAGCGGCACCCCGACCCAGGCGCAGGACGCCACGGACTACGACTACACGGCGACCGACGCGGACGGCGACGCGGCGACCCTGACGTTCACGATCACGGTGCGGGAGGCGGACGTGGCCCCCACGTTCGGCGGAGCGACGGTTGACGCCCAGGCCTATACCGAGGGCGAGGCGATCGCGGCGCTGACGCTGCCGGAGGCGACGGGCGGCAACGGCGCGCTGAGCTACGGGATCGAGCCGGCGCTGCCGACGGGCCTTGCCTTCGACGCGGCGACGCGCACGCTGAGCGGCACGCCGACGGAAGCGCAGGCGGCGACGGAGTACGCGTACACGGCGCAGGACGCCGACGGCAACCGGTCGGCGGACGACGCGGCGACGCTGACGTTCACGATCACGGTGCGGGAGGCGGACGTGGCCCCCACGTTCGGCGGTGCGTCGGTTGACGCCCAGGCCTACAGGGAGCGCGAGGCGATCGCCGCTCTGACGCTGCCGGAGGCGACGGGCGGCAACGGCGCGCTGAGCTACGGGATCGAGCCTTCGCTGCCGGCGGGGCTGGCCTTCGACGCGGCGACGCGCACGCTGAGCGGCACGCCGACGGCGGCGCAGGCGGCGACGGAGTACGCGTACACGGCGCAGGACGCCGACGGCAACCGGTCGGCGGACGACGCGGCGACGCTGACGTTCACGATCGAGGTGGCGGCCGTCAACCGGTCGCCGGTGCTGGCCAGCCCGCTGGCCGACCGGACGGTGGCGGTTGGCGCCACGGTGGCGGTTGACCTGTCGGCGGCGTTCACGGACCCGGACATGGACCCGCTGACGCTGGCGGCGGCGTCCGGCGACCCGGGCACGGCGTCGGCGTCGGTTTCGGGCACGACGCTGACGCTGGGCGGCGTGGCGGCGGGCACGGCGTCGGTGACGGTGACCGCGACGGACCCGTCGGGTGCCGCGGCGCAGGACGCGCTGACGGTGACGGTTGAGCTGTCGGCGGACGCCCAGCAGGCGGTGGTTGGCTGGGTGACGCGGTTCGGGCGCACGGTTGCGGAGCAGGCCCTTGACGGGGTGGCGGACCGGATGTCGGCGCCGCGCACCGCGGGCACGCAAGGCGCGGTGGGCGGGGCGTCGCTGATGCCGGGCGGCGGGCTCGAGGCCCTTGAGGGCGCCCCGTGGGCGGACGCCCGGGGCGAGGGCGGTGCGCCGGCGCCGCTGGGCGCGGCGGCCGGCCCCGGGGGCGGCGCGCATGGCGGGCCCGGCAGCACGGGCACGGGCATGGCTCCGGGCATGGGCACGGGGCCGAACGGCCCGCCGGACCTGGAGCGCGACTTCCCGCTCTCGCAGTCCCTCGGGCTGGGCGAGACGCTGCGCCGCAGCAGCTTCACGCTGACCGGCGGGCAGGACGCCAACGGCGGCAGCTTTGCGCTGTGGGGCCGGGCGGCGCAGTCCCGGTTCAGCGGCCGCGACGGCGCCTTCGCGCCGGACGGGGAGGTGACCTCGGGCATGCTGGGCCTGGACTACGGCACGGAGTCCTGGCTGGCGGGGGTTGCGGTGGCGCAGAGCACGGGCAAGGGCAGCGCGCTCGACGGCCGCGGGCCGGCGGACGGCTCCGGGCGTGACGGCGGCGACATCAGGGCGTCGCTGATCTCGGCGGTGCCGTACGGCTCGGTGCAGGCGACGGAGCGGCTGAAGGTGTGGGGCGCGGCGGGCTTCGGCAGCGGCGAGATGAAGCTGCTGCAGGGCAACGGGCAGCACTTGAGGTCGGACCTCAGCTGGACGATGGCGGCGGCGGGCGCCCGTGGCGAGCTGCTGGGGCTGGGCTCGCGTTCCGCGGGACTGGGCCTGGCGCTGACCACGGACGCGCTGTGGGCGCGCACGGAGCTGGACCGGGCGTTCTCGCTGCCGGGCGCGCAAGGCGACGTGAGCCGGTTCCGGCTTGGCCTGGAGGGCAGCTGGGCGCTGGCGGTGGGCAGCCGGGGCGCGGCGATCGTGCCGCAGGTCGAGGTCGGCGTGCGCCACGACGGCGGCGACGCGGAGACCGGCACCGGGGTCGAGCTCGGCGGCGGGCTGGCGTGGCGCGTGCCGACGCTGGGGCTCGAGCTGTCCGTGCGGGGCCGCACGCTGGTCACCCACGCCGCGGACGACCTGGAGGAGAAGGGCTTTGCGGTGTCGTTCCTGTACCGCCCGAGCCGGGAGGACGGCCTGGGCCCGTCGCTGACGCTGACCCAGGACTGGGGCGGCTCGGCGAGCGGCGGGCTTGACGCGCTGTTCGCCACCAACCCGCTGGAGCAGCGCGCGGGCGGCTACGGGGGCGCGGGCCGCTACGCGGCGGAGGCGGCCTACGGGCTGCGGGCGTTCGGCGGGCGCTTCACGGCCGGTCCGCGGGTGCGGCTCGGCCATTCGACCGGCGCGCAGGAGTACGGGCTGGGATGGTACCTGGCGCCCACCACCGACGGCCCCGACCTGTCCCTGGGCCTGATGCTGACGCGCAGCCAGGGCACCGGAATTGACCCAGCCCACGGCGTGAAGGTGGAGATCAGCGCCCGCTGGTAGATGGCGCTCGCGGATCCTCTCGCGCACCCGCTGCGCCTTTCTTCCGCACCATGAATCCCGCGACTGGGAAGCGCTTGTTCCCTGCACGTGGGTGTCCCGGCTAGCCGGGGTGAAAGCCCGCAAGAAACCTTGGAAATCACAGAGCGTCCGCGTACCCCAAAGGGCATGGCCCGATGCTGTCGAGAGGCGAGACTAAGGCCCCCAATCGGCATGGCCGATGCGTGTCCCGGCTCAGGAACATTTCGAAACCTCCTCCCCTGGTGGCTTAGGCCCATGAACGCAGTGGGTGGGGAGGGTGGTACCGGTGCTTGCAAAACGAAAATAGTGTAAGCTTTTGCGCCTTAAGTGGCGGGAACGCGGGCGGTTCTACGCCTGCATCAAGGCGTTGGAAGGGTGCTGAAGGAGCAATACTTAAGTGGGCCAGAGCCGGGGCTAGAAGGTAAAACAAGAAACTGTCAGTTTAGTTTCATTCAGTCGGACCATTCCTGTTAAACTGGAGGCTTGGTGAAACTCCCGCACCAAACAAGAAGCGCAGGCATGCCAAAACCAATGACAAGTAGCATAAAGGCAGCACCAATAGCACCGGGAGGCGGGCGGCTCCGGCGCAGCCAGCCGCGCCACCGCAAAGCGTCCTCCATCGCGCCACCTTCAAGCACGCCGCAGAGCACCCCCTTTGGCCTCCCGCCGCCTCCCGCTGCCCCAGCGCGTCGCTGGCCAGCGCGTCGCTGGTCGGCCACCCAGGCAGGAGCAACCTAGCCTTGGCCAAACGCCGCCCGCTGCTGCAGACGTTCACTCTGGGCGTGGTCGCGTCCGTTTGGTCGGCGCTGCCCGCTTTCGCCCAAGCCCAAGACCTCCAAACCACCGCCCCCGCCCTGAACGAGCCGGAGCCGGCCCCCGCCGGGCTCAAGCTCACCTGGAGCTGGGACGACGCCACCGGCGGCGCCTGCCTGCTCTCGGACCCCGGCTCGGCGTTGGAAATCCAATACAAGAAGGCCACCGAGGAAAGCTGGAAGACCGCGGCGGACTCCTCCCCCAACACCGCCGCCAAGGGCACGTTCGAGTTGTTCCTCCGCGACGTGCAGGAAGAGCACGGCCTGCCCCTAAGCGCCCTTAGCGAGTTCACCATCAACGCCGACGCCCTGGGCAAGGATGCCGTCACCCAGGCCGGCGCGGCTCTGGACCCGGTGCCCTACCAGGTGCGCATGCTGGCCTACAGCACCAGCGCGGCCTGCAGCTACGGCAACAGCCCCTACAGCGACACGGCCAGCGCCGAAGTGCTGCCCGCCGACCAAGCCCCCGCCCTCGCCGAGACAATCACGGAGCAAGTGATCGCCACGCCTGCCACCCCCATGGCGGCGCTGTCAGCGGGCACGCTGCCTACTGCCCCGGCCAGCACGGCCACCATGGCGGAGACGGCGGCGGGCTTCCTCAATGCCGCGCTGCCCAGCGGCTTCAACACCATGGGCACCAACACGGCCGCGCTAGCCCCCGGTTTCGGCGCACCGGGCACCAACACGCTCCCCGTGGCGAACACGGTTTCCCAACCGGCCACAGCCTCGAGCCGCGGCTTCAACAACCCGTTGCCAGCCAGCAACACCGTAAGGCCCCTTTCCTCCCACCCCCCCGCCGCGCCCACCGGCCTGGCCGCCACCGCGGGCGACACTAAGGTCACGCTGAACTGGGCCGATCCATCCGACTCCACCATCACCGGATACCAGGTCCGCTACGGCGCGGGCGCCACCGTGCCGGCCACCGCCACCTGGGACCCCATCAGCAACAGCGGCGCCAGCACCACGAGCCACACCGTCTCCGGCCTCACCAACGCCACCCAATACGCTTTCGAAATCCGCGCCGTCAACGCCAACGGCAACAGCGACGCCTCCAGCACTGTCACCGCAACACCGGCACTGGCCGTCCCCGACGCGGTGACGAACCTGACCGCCAGCGCTGGCGGCACGCACGTTTACCTGACCTGGACCAACCCGACCAACGCCACCATTACCAACATTCAGGTCCGCTACAAGCCCGCGGCTGACCTGCCGTTCGATGACACCACTGACCTTTGGACCAATCTCGCTGCCACGCGCACGGACTTCGACGCGTTTGACCCGACCCCCGACACCGAATACAGGTTTCAAGTGCGCGCCATCAACGCCGCCGGCAACGGCCAGGCGAGCGAGGTGAGCGTGACGACGGGCACGGTGCCCGGCGTGGAAGACATCACGCGGCACATGCCAACAACCTCCCCGACGAACGCGGACACGTTGACGTGGCAGGTTGTGTTCAGCGAACTGGTGCTGTACGGGCAGGCCGGCGGGCCGGGGGCATACGAGGTTGCCTACGACCCGCCGATCGCGAACGCGCCGACGCTGGTCGCGGACAGGTTGGGCGCGGCCCGCAGATGCGTGCGCCGCGGGGACGCGGGGCTGGCTTTCTCCGTCGAGCTTTACGGCGGCGACCTGGCCAACTACAACGGCACGGTGACGATGACGTTGAAGCCGACCGGGGTTATCCGAAACTGCGACGGCACTGCGGTCCGGGTGCGGACGCCGACCGGCACCAACGACAACACCTTCGTGGTGGACAACGTGGCGCCGACAGTGACGGTCACGGGCGTTTCCGGGACGGTCAGCGCAGCGGTTGAGGCGACCTTCACGTTCACCGAGGCGGTCAGCGGCTTCGACGTCGGCGACATCGTTCTGACCAACGCCGCCGCATCGGAATTCTCCGGGTCGGGGACGACCTACAAGGCGATGATCACGCCGGCCGACGGCGGCGCCTTCAGCGTCGGCGTGGCGGCGGGCGCGGCGCAAGACGCCGCCGGCAACGACAGTGCGGCGGCGACCACCGTGACCGCGCAATACGATGCCACGCCCAGCTTCGGCGCCGGCGTCACGATTGCCGACCAGACCTACACCCAGAACGCCGCCATCACCACCTTGACCCTGCCCGAAGCCACCAGCGGCAACGGCACCCTGACCTACAGCTTGACCCCGGCCGCCCCGGCGGGCCTGGCCTTCGACGCCACCGCCCGCACCCTCACCGGCACCCCGACCACGCTCCAGCAAGCGACGGCCTACACCTACACCGCCACGGACGCGGACGGCGACACGGTCAGCCTCACGTTCAACATCACCATCGAGTCGCTGACGCCGGCCACGCCCACCGGCCTGAGCGCCACGGCAGGCGACGCCCTGGTCGCGCTGGCCTGGTCCAATCCGCAGGACAGCAACATCACCAAGTACCAGGTCCGCTACGGTGCGGGTTCCGCCGTGCCCGCCACGGCAACCTGGGGCGACATCACCGGCAGCGGCGCGGGCACCACCAGCCACACCGTCACGGGCCTGACCAACGGCACCCAATACGCCTTCGAGATCCGCGCCGTCAACGCCGACGGCAACAGCAACGCCTCCAGCACCGTCACCGCGACGCCCGCCCAGTCCCAGACCTCGCAAACCAACGCGCCGTCGATCAGCTTGCTGCAACCGCGGCGCGCCGCGATGGTGGTGAACTGGAACTGGGTCGACACCACCGGCGGCGCCTGTTCCATGGCCGGAGCCAATTCGAGATTCGTGCTCGAATACAAGAAAGCCACGGAGCCGAACTGGAAGGGAGCCAGCCAACTCACCCCCAACAGCGCCGACCATGGCGTGTTCGAGTTGTACAACTCCGAGAATTGGAGTCGGGGCCTGGTGCCCAGCGGCACCTTGCTCACCATGTTCACCATCGACGCGAACTCCCTGGGCAGGGAGCCTGGCTCCCAGTCCGGCGTGGCGCTGGATGCAGTCCAGTACCAGGTTCGCATGTTCGCCCAAAGCGACAGCGCTTCCTGCGACGATACATACAGCGCGTACAGCACGATCGCCAGCGTCACCGTGCTTGCGGCGAACCAGGCGCCCACCGTTGCCAGCGCCATCGCGGACCAGTCGGTGGTGGCCGAGGCCAGCGTGACGGTGGACATCTCGTCAACGTTCAGCGACCCGGAGAACGACGCCTTGACCTACGCGGCGTCCTCGAACGACACGTCCAAGGCCACAGTGGCGCTGTCCGGCACCACGCTGACGCTGACGGGGGCGGGGGCCGGCAGCGCGAAAATCACCGTAACCGCCACCGACCCCTATGGCGATTCCGTATCCGACGAATTCGACGTCACCGTCACCAACAACGCGCCCACGGTGGCGAACGCGATTGCGGACCAGACGGTGAACACGGGTTCGGACGTGACGGTTGCGCTGGAAACCGCCGGCAGCGAGACTTTCGCGGACCCGGACAGCCACGCCCTGACGTACTCCGCCACTTCCAGCGACACAGCGCTGGCCACCGTGGCGGTGGACAACGCGGCCAACACCGTGACCGTGACTGGCGTCGCCGCCGGCGCGCCGACCATAACCGTGACCGCGAGCGACGGCTACGGCGGCACGGTCAGCGACGATTTCATCGTCACGGTGAACCAGGGCAACCGGGCGCCGACGGTGGCGAACGCGGTGGACGACCAATCCGTGGCGGTGAACGCGACGGTGGACGTGGACGTCTCCGCCGTGTTCTCCGACCTCGACAACGACACGCTGACGCTGTCAGTGACTTCCTCCGCCACCGCGACCGCGACCGCATCGCTGACCGGCACCACCTTGACCCTGACCGGCGTCGCCCAGGGCACGGCCCAAGTGACGCTGACGGCGGACGACGGCAACGGCGGCCAGGCCTCGGACACCTTCGACGTCACCGTGACCTCCAGCGCGCCGGTGGTGGCGAACCCGATCGCGGATATCAGAATCTCGACGGTCATTTCGCGCGACATCGACCTGACGCCGGTGTTCAGCGACCCGGATGGAGACACCTTGACCTACAGCGCCTCATCCAGCGACACCAATCTCGCCACGGTTTCGCTGACCGGCTCGACGCTGACCGTGAGCGGAGCCTTCTCCCTGGGCACCGCGACGGTGACGGTGACGGCAACCGACACGAGCGGCGCTTCGGTCTCGGACCAGTTCGAAGTCACGGTCCAGAACACCATCCGGCCCGCGGCGCCGACCAATTTGAGCCTCGTGGCCGGCGTCGGCGAAATCACGGTGAACTGGAGCTGGGCCGACAACACCGGCGGGGTCTGCCCGCTCACCGGAAACCGGTCGGGTTTTGAGGTCGAATACAAGAAAACCTCGCTGGGGGACGATTGGCACCTGGCCCATGACACCCATCCCAACGACGTCGACCATGGCGTGTTCGAATTGACCGGCCCGGGCCGGGGCGCCCTGCGGCAATTCGTGATCAAGGAGGGTGCTACCGGGAACGGCGACGGTCAAATCGGGGTTGCTCTCGACCCGGTGGACTACGACGTTCGCATACTCGCCTACAGTGGGCCTTGTGAAGACAGTTCGGTGGAGCCGCGCGATCCCAACAGCGACTACTCCGCCATCGCAACCACCGCGTTGAACAACGCGCCGACGGTGGCCAACACCATCGCCGACCAGACCGTGCAGGTCGGCTCGGACGTGAGCGTGGCGCTGGAAACCTCCGGCAGCGAAACCTTCACGGACCCCGACGGCGACACCCTGACCTACACGGTGGCGTCCAGCGACACCGCCAAGGCCACGGTGGCGGTTTCCGGCGCCACGGTAACCGTAACCGGCGTGGCGGAAGGCGAGTCCACCATCACCGTAACCGCCGATGACGGCAAAGCGGGCGGCACCGCCTCCACCACGTTCAAGGTGACGGTGACCGCCGCCACCCTCGGCTTCGGCACCCAAACCATCGCCGACCAATCCTGGGCCCAGTTCGTCCAGATCACCGACGTAACCCTGCCCCAAGCCACCGGCGGCAGCGGCGCGCTGAGCTACAGCCTGTCCCCGGCGCTGCCCGCGGGCGTCAGCTTCGACACCGCCACCCGCGTCTTGAGCGGCACGCCAAGCGCCTCCCTGGCGGAAACCACCTTTACCTACACCGCCACCGACGCCGCCAGCACCACCGCCAGCCTGAGCTTCAAGATCACCGTGGCCGCGGGCAACCGGGCACCGGTGGTGGCGAGGCCGATACCGCATAGCGGCGTGTGGCTAAACACTCCATTTGGCCATGAAGTTTTTGCCCGGCGCTTGGAACTAGCGGGCGAGGAAATATTCTCCGATGCCGATGGCGATGCGCTGACCTACTCGGCCACCAGCGCCAACCCCGCCGTGGCCAGCATCAGGAATGTGTTAAACGTGGTGCCCGACGGGTTGGCCAGCCTGGAAGTCCTGGGGGTAACGGTGGGCACCGCGGAGATTACGCTCAGGGCGACGGACCCGAGCGGCGCCTGGGCGGAGAACAAGTTCAACATCACCGTCATTGATTCGAACGGCTCGGGACATATGACTTCGTTCGATGACGTCACGATCTCTGTCAATGGCGGCAGGCAGTACGTCAATCCCCCGTTGCCGGCAGTCGCCAGTGCAGCCACCGCCAGCTCGTTCTCTGGATTGGCTCTAACGGCAACCAGCGCCAACCCGTCCGTGGCCACGGCGGAGATTATCAATCGGGTTAATGGCGTTCGCGGATTCTCGTTCGCAACGTTCAACGTGCGTGTGACCGCGGTGGGAACCGGCGTGACAACGGTCACTGTCACCGCCAATTCCTCCCTTGCCGCCGATGTGACCGAAACCTTCACCGTCACCGTAACCGGCGCCATCGCCCCCGCCCAGCCATCCAACCTCCGGGCAACGCCGGGCGACGGCCAGGTGACCCTGAACTGGGACAACCCCTCCGACACCAGCATCAGCAAGTACCAGGTCCGCCAGGCCCAGGGCACCACCGTGCCCGACAGCACCGCCTGGACCGACATCACCGGCAGCGGCGCCAGCACCATCAGCCACATCGTCACCGGCCTGACCAACGGCCAGGCCTACGCCTTCCAAATCCGCGCCGTGAACGCCACCGGCGACGGCGCCACCTCGGCCACGGTGACCGCAACGCCGGAGGCAGACTCCGCGCCCAGCTTCGCCGCCGGCGTTACGATTGCCGACCAGACCTACGCCCAGAACGCCGCCATCGCCACCTTGAACCTGCCCGCAGCCACCGGCGGCAACGGCACCTTGACCTACAGCTTGGCCCCGGCCGCCCCGGCGGGCCTGGCCTTCGACGCCACCGCCCGCACCTTGACGGGCACTCCGACCACGGCCCAGAGCGCGACAGCCTACACGTACACCGCCACCGACGCCGACGGCGACACGGCCAGCCTCACGTTCAACATCACCGTCACTGCGGACACCCAAGCGCCGCGGGTGGCGAGCATCGTGCGACATGATCCGCCAACTTCGCCCACCAACGCGGTGTCCTTGACCTGGCGGGTGACGTTCAGCGAGGCGGTGGTGAATGTGTCTGACGATGACTTCCACGTTGGGGGTACGGACGGGACGGAGACGGCGACGGCAGTCGGCACGGACGGCACCACCTGGGACGTGAACGTGGCCGGTGGCAATTTGGTGGTGCTGGCCGGCACGGTGAACCTGGAGTTCGTGCAAGGCCAGGACATCGAGGATACCGCCGGCAACGCGCTGACCGACACCACGCCGACGGGGACCAACGACGACACCTACCTGCTGGACAGGACCCCTCCACACGTAACTTCAATTCACCGTTACGACAGCGAAACCGGGAACACCGACGCGAAGTCGCCGACCAACCGGGATTCGGTGCAGTGGGCGGTTCAATACAACGAAAGCATGCGCCATTCGGGGGCCGGCAGTGTGGCTGCCTATACGGTTACCTTCGTGCCGGCGATCACGCAGGAGCCGACGCTGACCGTGACCCCGGGGGCCGATGATCCGAATACCTGCGGAGTCTACGCTCCCTACGTCGTAAACATTTCCGGCGGCGCGTTGGCTGGCTATAACGGCACGGCCACCTTGACGCTGAATCATGCGCAGGTCACGGACTGCGTTGGCAATACGCTCCGTAACCGGACCCCGCCCCGCGGCAATCAGATTACGTACGAGCTGGACAACACGGCGCCGACGGTGGCCATCACGGGCGTTTCCGGAACGGTCAACGCAGCGGTGGATGCCACCTTCACCTTCAGCGAGTCCGTCACCGGCTTCGAGGCCGGCGACATCACATTGACCAACGCCGACGCTTCGGACTTCGCCCAGCCGGATCCGGCAGCGCCGGTCTACACGGCGAAGATCACGCCGAAGGCCGAGGGCGAGTTCAGCGTCGCCGTGGCGGCGGCCGTGGCCCAGGACGCCGCCGGCAACGACAACGCCGCCGCGACCACGGTCACCGCGATCTACGACGAACTGGAGCCGCCCGCCAAGCCGAGGAGCCTGGTCGCCGTAGCCGGCGACGCGCAAGTCACCCTGATCTGGGCCAACCCCGGTGACGACAGCATCACCAAGTACCAGGTTTTCAACTCTGAAACCGTGGGGATCAACCTGTGGGATGACATTCCGGACAGCGGCGCCGACACCGTCACCCACACGGTGACCGGCCTGACCAACGGCACCGAGTACACCTTCCAGATCCGCGCCGTGGCCGGCAGCCTGCTGGGCGAGGCCTCCGACGCGGTCAAGGCGACGCCGCAGGTGGCTGTTCCCGACGCCCCGGAGAACCTGACGGCCACCGCGGGCGACCGCTCCGTGAGCCTGAGCTGGGACCTGCCCACCAACGCCAGCGTGCTGGACAAGGTGCAGGTGCGCCACCAGGCCCGGGGCGAAACCACCTGGGAGCCCTGGACCGACCTGGCCGCGGACGCCACCACCCACACCGTGGCCAACCTGAAGAACGGCCAGGACTACCTCTTTGAAGTGCGCGCGGAGAGCGCGTCCGGCACCGGCCCGGCGGCGCGGACGGCCGGAACGCCGGAGCTGGCGGTCCCCGGCGCCCCGGCCGGGCTCAGCGCCACGGCGGGCAACGCCGAAGTGGACCTGGCCTGGACGCTGCCCACCAACACCAGCGAGATCGACGCCGTGCAGGTGCGCTGGAAGGCCACGGTGGACCTGCCGTTCGACGACGCCCGCGACAAGTGGACCGACCTGCCGTCCGCCGACGCCACCAGCCACAAGGTCACCGGGCTGACCAACGGCACCGGCTACACCTTCCAGGTGCGCGCCACCAACAGCGCCGGCAACGGCGACCCCGCCACCGGCGCGGCGACGCCCCGCGCGCCGCCACTGGTTACGCCGGGCGCGCCGACCAACCTGAGCACGGTGCCCGGCGACACCGAGGTGGTGGTGCTGTGGACCCTGCCCACGAACACCAGCCAGATCGACAGCGTCGAGCTGCGCCACAAGGTGAAGACGGACCCCGACACCGGCTGGAGCCAGTGGACCTCCCTGGCGGGCACGGCGGAGCGTTCCCGGGTGACGGGCCTGGTCAACGGCACCGACTACCTGTTCGAGGTCCGCGCGGTGAACACCGCGGGCACCGGCCCGTCGGCCAGCGTCGAGGGCACGCCGAATCTGGCGAAGCCCTCGTCCCCCAGCAACCTGCAGGCCAGCGCCGGCGACACAACGGTGACCCTGACCTGGGACCTGCCGGACAAGGGCACCGTGGACAGCATCGACGTGCGCCACAAGAAGAAGACGGACACAAGCTGGGGCCAATGGACCCTGCTGGCCAAGGATGCCACCACCAGCACCGTGACCGCCCTCGACAACGGCGTGACCTACGAGTTCGAAGTCCGCGCCACCAACGCCGCCGGCAGCAGCGACTCGGTGGCCGTGGACGCCCAGCCGAAGCTGGCGGTCCCGGACGCCCCCGGCAACCTGACCGCGGCGCCCGGCGACGGCAAGGTCGGCCTATCTTGGGACCTGCCCACCAACACCAGCGAAATCGACAGGATGCAGGTGGCACACAAGCTGAAGAGCGCGGCGAACTTCCAGCCCTGGGTTGACCTGGCGAAAGACGCGACCAGCCACGAGGTCACCGGCCTGACCAACGGCAGCGAGTACACGTTCATCGTGCGCGCCCTTAACGGCGCCGGCCGCGGCGCCGAGGCGCAGGTGGACGCGACGCCGGTGGCGGTGCCGACCGCGCCGACCGGCCTGGCGGCGGCCCCCGGCGACACCCAGGTCGTCCTGAGCTGGACCCTGCCGGCCAACTCCGGCGCGCTGACCAAGGTGCAGGCGCGCCACAAGGCGGACGCGGCGAAGGACTGGGAGGCCTGGTTTGACCTGGCCGCGAACGCCACCACCCACACCGTGACCGGCCTGACCAACGGGCAGCTGTACAACTTCGAGGTGCGGGCGGAGAACGCCTCCGGCCCCGGCGCGGCGGCGTCGGTCTCGGCCACCCCGGTGCCCCCGCTGGTGGCGCCTGGCGCGCCGACCAACCTGAGCACGGTGCCCGGCGACACCGAGGTGGTGGTGCTGTGGACCCTGCCCACCAACACCAGGCAGATCGACAGCGTCGAGCTGCGCCACAAGGTGAAGACGGACCCCGACACCGGCTGGAGCGCATGGACCTCACTGGCCGGCACGGCGGAGCGTTCCCGGGTGACGGGCCTGGTCAACGGCACCGACTACCTGTTCGAGGTCCGCGCGGTCAACACCGCGGGCACGGGCCCGTCGGCCAGCGTCGAGGGCACGCCGCAGCTGGCGAAGCCCTCGTCCCCGAGCAACCTGCAGGCCAGCGCCGGCGACACCCAGGTGACCCTGACCTGGGACCTGCCGGACAAGGGCACGGTCGACACCATCGACGTGCGCCACAAGAGGAAGACGGACACAAGCTGGAGCCTCTGGACCCGGCTGGCCAAGGACGCCACCGCCACCACCGTGACCGCCCTCGACAACGGCGTGACCTACGAGTTCGAGGTCCGCGCCAGCAACGGCGCCGGCAGCAGCGACTCGGTGGCCGTGGACGCCCAGCCGAAGCTGGCGGTGCCCGAAGCCCCGACGAGCCTGACGGCAACCGGCGGCAACGCCCAGGTCGAATTGAGCTGGACCCTGCCCACCAACGCCAGCGTGATCGGCGCCGTGCAGGTGCGCTGGAAGGCCACGGCCGACCTGCCGTTCACCGCCACCGACGCCTGGACCGACCTCGCCGGCACGGCCACCGCCTACACCGCCACCGGCCTGACCAACGGCACCGGCTACACCTTCGCAGTGCGCGCCACCAACACCGCCGGCGACGGCCCCGCGGCCACCGCCGCGGCCACACCGATGGCGCCCTCGACCCCGGCGCGCACGCTGACCTTGACCTTCTCCGACAACGGCAGCATCGTGACCATCGACGCCGCTGGCAGTTTGGATTTCTCAGCATCCGGTTCCCGGCCTGATGCAACGATTGGAATCGAAAACGCCATTTATTTCGGTGACACTAGCATCTGGGCCATCGGGTCGGACCCGTCCGGCACCAGCAGCCTGATGAGTTGGTATCAACTCTCTAACTTGACGACCACGGTTAATGAGCCTTTCTCAGGTCCCACTACAGCCGAAAACTTGCCCAACTATAGTGCCGAATTCTTCCTCCGATTCACCCCATTCCACAACTGGATGGGGGTAGACCCGGACAATCTCACAGGGGCAATCTACAACCCGACTGGAGACCAGGTCACGTTCACGGGCACCCTGCAAAGCACCTTGGGCGACAACGACTTCGACATCGAACACGCGTTCGGCAATCAGAAGATCATCTTCAAGACAGCGTCCCCAGCCACAATCCCCGCCGCGCCAACCGGCCTAGCGGCGACCGCGGGCAATGCCCAGGTTGACCTGGCTTGGACCAACCCGAACGACAGCAACATTACCAAGTACCAGGTGCGCTACGGCGCGGGTTCCACCGTGCCCGCCACCGCGACTTGGGAAGACATCAGCGGCAGCGGCGCCGGCACCACCACCCACACCGTCAGCGGCCTCGCCAATGGCACCCAATACGCCTTCGAAATCCGCGCCATAAACGCCCGCGGCAACAGCGCCGCCTCCACCACGGTGACGGCGACAACGGAGGCCGACACCACGCCCAGCTTCGGCACCGAGACCATCGCCGACCAGAGCTACACCAAGGACACGGCGATAGCCACGCTGACGCTGCCCGAAGCCACCGGAGGCAACGGCACGCTGACCTACAGTCTGAGCCCGAACGCCCCGGCCGGCCTGAACTTCGACGCCACCAACCGCACCCTCACCGGCACCCCGAGCGCGGTCCAGGATGAGACGGCCTACACCTACACCGCCACCGACGCCGACGGCGACACGGCCAGCCTGACGTTCAACATCACCATATCGGAGGCGGTGGTGCCGCCCGCCAAGCCCAGGAACTTCACCGCCGTGGCCGGCGACACGGAAGTCACCCTGAACTGGGAAGATCCCAGGGACGACAGCATCACCAAGTACCAGATATTCGACTTTGAAAACGTGGGCTTTGACCTGTGGGATGACATTCCCGGCAGCGGCGCCACCACCGCCACCCACACGGTGACCGGCCTGACCAACGGCACCGAGTACACCTTCCAGATCCGCGCCGTGGCCGGCAGCCTGCCGGGCGAGGCCTCCGACGCGGTCAAGGCGACGCCGCAAGTGGCGGTTCCCGACGCCCCGGACAACCTGACGGCCACCGCGGGCGACCGCTCGGTGAGCCTGAGCTGGGACCTGCCCACCAACGCCAGCGCGCTGGACAAGGTGCAGGTGCGCTACCAGGCCCGGGGCGAGACCACCTGGGAGCCCTGGACCGACCTGGCCGCGGACGCCACCACGCACACCGTGGCCAACCTGAAGAACGGCCAGGACTACCTGTTCGAAGTGCGCGCGGAGAGCGCGTCCGGCGCCGGCCCGGCGGCGCGGACGGCCGGAAGGCCGGAGTTGGCGGTCCCCGGCGCCCCGACCAGGCTCAGCGCCACGGCGGGCAACGCCGAAGTGGACCTGAACTGGACGCTGCCCACCAACACCAGCGAGATCGACGCCGTGCAGGTGCGCTGGAAGGCCACGGCGGACCTGCCGTTCGACGACGCCCGCGACAAGTGGACCGACCTGCCGTCCGCCGACGCCACCAGCCACAAGGTCACCGGCCTGACCAACGGCACCGGCTACACCTTCCAGGTGCGCGCCACCAACAGCGCCGGCAACGGCGACCCCGCCACCGGCGCGGCGACCCCGCGGGCACCGCCGCTGGTGGCGCCGGGCGCGCCGACTAACCTTAGCACGGTGCCCGGCGACTCCGAGGTGGTGGTGCTGTGGACCCTGCCCACCAACACCACACAGATCGACAGCGTCGAGCTGCGCCTCAAGGTGAAGACGGCCCCCGACACCGGCTGGAGCGTGTGGGTCTCCCTGGCGGGCACGGCCGAGCGTGTCCCGGTGACGGGCCTGGTCAACGGCACCGACTACCTGTTCGAGGTCCGCGCCGTGAACGCAGCGGGCACGGGCCCGTCGGCCAGCGTCGAGGGCACGCCGCAGCTGGCGAAGCCGTCGGCCCCGAGCAACCTGCAGGCCAGCGCCGGCGACACAACGGTGACCCTGACCTGGGACCTGCCGGACAAGGGCACCGTGGACAGCATCGACGTGCGCCACAAGAAGAAGACGGACACGGCCTGGGGCCTCTGGACCCAGCTGGCCAAGGACGCCACCACCCGCACCGTGACCGGCCTCGACAACGGCGTGCCCTACGAGTTCCAGGTCCGCGCCACCAACGCCGCCGGCAGCAGCGACCCGGTGGCCGTGGACGCCCAGCCGAAGCTGGCGATCCCCGAAGCCCCCGGCAACCTGACCGCGGCGCCCGGCGACGGCAAGGTCGGCCTGACCTGGGACCTGCCCACCAACACCAGCGAAATCGACAGGATGCAGGTGGCACACAAGCTGAAGGGCGCGGCGAACTTCCAGCCCTGGGTTGACCTGGCGAAGGACGCCACCAGCCACGAGGTCACCGGCCTGACCAACGGCAGCGAGTACACGTTCATCGTGCGCGCGCTGAACGGCGCCGGCCGCGGCGCCGTGGCGGAGGTGGACGCGACGCCGGTGGCGGTGCCGACCGCGCCGACCGGCCTGGCGGCGGCCCCCGGCGACACGCAAGTCGTGCTCAGCTGGACCCTGCCGACCAACTCCGGCGTTCTGACCAAGGTGCAGGCGCGCCACAAGGCGGACACGGCGAAGGACTGGGAGGCCTGGGTTGACCTGGCCGCGAACGCCACCACCCACACCGTGACCGGCCTGACCAACGGCGAGCTGTACAACTTCGAGGTGCGGGCGGAGAACGCCTCCGGCCCGGGCGCGGCGGCGTCGGTCTCGGCCACCCCGGTGCCCCCGCTGGTGGCGCCGGGCGCGCCCACCAACCTGAGCACGGTGCCCGGCGACACCGAGGTGGTGGTGCTGTGGACCCTGCCCACCAACACCAGGCAGATCGACAGCGTCGAGCTGCGCCACAAGGTGAAGTCGGCCCCCGACACCGGCTGGAGCCAGTGGAGCTCCCTGGCGGGCACGGCGGAGCGTTCCCGGGTGACGGGCCTCGTCAACGGCACCGACTACCTGTTCGAGGTCCGCGCGGTCAACACCGCGGGCACGGGCCCGTCGGCCAGCGTCGAGGGCACGCCGCAGCTGGCGAAGCCTTCGGCCCCGAGCAACCTGCAGGCCAGCGCCGGCGACACAACGGTGACCCTGACCTGGGACCTGCCGGACAAGGGCACCGTGGACACCATCGACGTGCGCCACAAGAGGAAGACGGACACAAGCTGGAGCCTCTGGACCCGGCTGGCGGCGGACGCCACCACCACCACCGTGACCGCCCTCGACAACGGCGTGACCTACGAGTTCGAGGTCCGCGCCAGCAACCTCGCCGGCAGCAGCGACTCGGTGGCCGTGGACGCCCAGCCGAAGCTGGCGGTGCCCGAAGCCCCGACGGGCCTGACGGCAACCGGCGGCAACGCCCAGGTCGAATTGAGCTGGACCCTGCCGACCAACGCCAGCGTGATCGGCGCCGTGCAGGTGCGCTGGAAGGCGACGGCGGACCTGCCGTTCACCGCCAGCGACGCCTGGACCGACCTCGCCGGCACGGCCACCGCCTACACCGCCACCGGCCTGACCAACGGCACCGGCTACACCTTCGAAGTGCGCGCCACCAACACCGCCGGCGACGGCCCCGCGGCCACCGCCGCGGCCACGCCGATGGCGCCCTCGACACCGGCGCGCACGTTGACCTTCACTTTCTCCGATGACGGTAGCACCGTGACCATTGCGGGCTCGGGCAGTTTGGATGTGTCCGGCTTCGGTAATCCATCTAATACGACGTTGAGACTTGGTAGTGGAATCGAAGGTATCCAGTTTAACGATTCGCAAAGGTGGCAGATTCATCCACCGAATTTGGATTCCACACCCATCAGCAGATTTAGCTCGCTCCCGAACATCACAACCACCGGGCTGAATACCTACTCGGGTACTTCACAATACGAAAGCCCAAGCAACTACAGTAAAGATTTCACCTTCTGGCTCGGTACATTTTATGGAGAATTGGAAATAGACCAGGCCAATCTCACCGGAAACACCTACGATCTCACGGGCAAGAACGTAACGTTCTCAGGCACCCTGCTCAGCACCCTGGGCGACAACGACTTCCACATTGAGCACGCCATCGGCAATCAGAAGATCATCTTCAAGGCAACACCGCCGCCGGTACCCGCCGCGCCCGCCAACCTGGCCGCCGCGCCCGGCGACACCGAAGTCACCCTGAGCTGGAACAACCCGAACGATTCCAGCATCACCAAGTACCAGGTCCGCCAGGCCCAGGGCGCAACCGTACCCGGCAGCACCGCCTGGGCCGACATCACCGGCAGCGGCGCCGGCACCACCAGCCACACGGTCACCGGCCTCACCAACGGCCAGCAATACGCCTTCCAGATCCGGGCGGTGAACAACGCCGGCAACAGCGACGCCTCCGACACCGCCACCGCGACGCCGCGGGCCGATACTGATCCCAGCTTCGGCACCGAGACCATCGCCGACCAGAACTACACCCGCAACACGGCCATCGCCACGCTGACCCTGCCCGAGGCCACCGGCGGCAACGGCACCCTGACCTACAGCCTGAACCCGGCCGCCCCCGCGGGCCTGAACTTCGACGCCACCAACCGCACCCTCACCGGCACCCCGAGCGCGGTCCAGGATGCGACGCAGTACACCTACACCGCCACCGACGCCGACGGCGACACGGCCAGCCTGACGTTCAACATCACCATCGCCGAGGCGGTCGAGCCGCCCGCCAAGCCCAGGAACTTCACTGCCGTGGCCGGCGACACGGAAGTCACCCTGAACTGGGAAGATCCCCGGGACGACAGCATCACCAAGTACCAGATATTCGACTTTGAAAACGTGGGCTTTGACCTGTGGGATGACATTCCCGGCAGCGGTGCCACCACCACCACCCACACGGTGACCGGCCTGACCAACGGCACCGAGTACACCTTCCAGATCCGCGCCGTGGCCGGCAGCCTCCCGGGCGACGCCTCCGACGCGGTCAAGGCGACGCCGCAACTGGCGGTCCCCGACGCGCCGACCGGGCTCAGCGCCACGGCGGGCAACGCCGAAGTAGACCTGAGCTGGAAGCTGCCCACCAACACCAGCGAGATTGTCGCCGTGCAGGTGCGCTGGAAGGCCACAGTGGACCTGCCGTTCGACAACGCCAGCGACAAATGGACCGACCTTCCGTCCTCCGATGCGACCGACCACAAGGTCACCGGCCTGACCAACGGCACCGGCTACACCTTCCAGGTGCGCGCCACCAACAAGGCCGGCAACGGCCAGCCGGCCACCGGCGCGGCGACGCCGCGGGCGCCTCCGGGCAAGGTGCCGTCCGCGCCCGCCGATCTGGCGTCGACCCCCGGCGACACACGGGTCACCCTGAACTGGACCCTGCCGACCGACGGGGGCGCGCTGACCAAGGTGCAGGTGCGCCACCAGGCCCGGGGCGAGACCACCTGGGAGCCTTGGACCGACCTGGCCGCGGACGCCACCACCCACACCGTGGCCAACCTGAAGAACGGCCAGGACTACCTGTTTGAAGTGCGCGCGGAGAGCGGGGCCGGCGCCGGCCCGGCGGCGCGGGTGACCGGAAGGCCGGAGCTGGCGGTCCCCGGCGCCCCGACCGGGCTCAGCGCCACGGCGGGCAACGCCGAAGTGGACCTGGCCTGGACGCTGCCCACCAACACCAGCGAGATTGTCTCCGTGCAGGTGCGCTGGAAGGCCACAGTGGACCTGCCGTTCGACGACGCCCGCGACAAGTGGACCGACCTTCCGTCCTCCGCGGCCACCGACCACAAGGTCACCGGCCTGACCAACGGCACCGGCTACACCTTCCAGGTGCGCGCCACCAACAAGGCTGGCAACGGCGAGCCGGCCACCGGCGCGGCGACGCCCCGCGCGCCCCCGCTGGTTGCGCCGGGCGCGCCGACCAACTTGAGCACGGTGCCCGGCGACACCGAGGTGGTGGTGCTGTGGACCCTGCCCACGAACACCAGCCAGATCGACAGCGTCGAACTGCGCCACAAGGTGAAGACGGCCCCCGACACCGGCTGGAGCCAGTGGACCTCCCTGGCGGGCACGGCGGAGCGTTCCCGGGTGACGGGCCTGGTCAACGGCACCGACTACCTGTTCGAGGTCCGCGCGGTGAACACCGCGGGCACCGGCCCGTCCGCCAGCGTCGAGGGCACGCCGCAGCTGGCGAAGCCCTCGTCCCCGGGCAACCTGCAGGCCAGCGCCGGCGACACACAAGTGACCCTGACCTGGGACCTGCCGGACAAGGGCACCGTGGACAGCATCGACGTGCGCCACAAGAAGAGGGCGGACACAAGCTGGGGCCAATGGACCCTGCTGGCGGCGGATGCCACCACCCACACCGTGACCGGCCTCGACAACGGCGTGCCCTACGAGTTCCAGGTCCGCGCCACCAACGCCGCCGGCAGCAGCGACCCGGTGGCCGTGGCCGGAACGCCGAAGCTGGCGGTCCCGGACGCCCCCGGCAACCTGACCGCCTCCGCGGGCGACGGCGCGGTGGCCCTGACCTGGGACCTGCCCACCAACACCAGCGAAATCGACAATATGCAGGTGGCATACCGTGAGTCCGGCGCGGCCAACTACCTGCCCTGGGTCGACCTGGCGAAGGACGCCACCAGCTACGACGTTACCGGCCTGACCAACGGCACCGAGTACAACTTCATCGTGCGCGCGCTGAACGGCGCGGGCCGCGGCGCCGAGGCGCGGGTGGACGCGACGCCCGAGGCGGGGCCGGGCAAGGTGCCGTCCGCGCCGGCCGACCTGGCGGCGACGGCGGGCGACACCAAGGTGGCGCTGGCGTGGACCCAGTCGCGCGACAGCAGCATCACCAAGTACCAGTTCCGCTACGCCGAAGGCGCGTCCGTGCCCGGCACCGAGAGCTGGACCGACATCGCCGGCAGCGGCGCCGGCACCACCGGCCACGAAGTGACCGGCCTGACCAACGACACCCTGCACGCCTTCGAAATCCGCGCGGTGAACGCCAACGGCGCGGGCGCGGCCTCGGCGGTGACGGCGACGCCGAAGCTGGCGATCCCCGAAGCCCCCGGCAACCTGACCGCGGCGCCCGGCGACGGCAAGGTCGGCCTGACCTGGGGCCTGCCCACCAACACCAGCGAAATCGACAGGATGCAGGTGGCATACAAGCTGAAGAGCGCGGCGAACTTCCAGCCCTGGGTTGACCTGGCGAAGGACGCGACCAGCCACGAGGTCACCGGCCTGACCAACGGCAGCGAGTACACGTTCATCGTGCGTGCGCTGAACGGCGCCGGCCGCGGCGCCGTGGCGGAGGTGGACTCGACGCCGGTGGCGGTGCCGACCGCGCCGACCGGCCTGGCGGCGGCCCCCGGCGACACCCAGGTCGTCCTGAGCTGGACCCTGCCGGCCAACTCCGGCGCGCTGACCAAGGTGCAGGCGCGCCACAAGGCGGACACGGCGAAGGACTGGGAGGCCTGGGTTGACCTGGCGGCGAACGCCACCACCCACACGGTGACCGGCCTGACCAATGGCGAGCTGTACAACTTCGAGGTGCGGGCGGAGAACGCCTCCGGCCCCGGCGCGGCCGCGTCGGTCTCGGCCACCCCGGTGCCCCCGCTGGTGGCGCCGGGCGCGCCGACCAACCTGAGCGCGGTGCCCGGCGACACCGAGGTGGTGGTGCTGTGGACCCTGCCCACCAACACCAGGCAGATCGACAGCGTCGAGCTGCGCCACAAGGTGAAGGCGGCCCCGGACACCGGCTGGAGCGCATGGACCTCCCTGGCGGGCACGGCGGAGCGTTCCCGGGTGACGGGCCTGGTCAACGGCACCGACTACCTGTTCGAGGTCCGCGCCGTGAACGCCGCGGGCACGGGCCCGTCGGCCAGCGTCGAGGGCACGCCGCAGCTGGCGAAGCCGTCGGCCCCGAGCAACCTGCAGGCCAGCGCCGGCGACACAACGGTGACCCTGACCTGGGACCTGCCGGACAAGGGCACCGTGGACACCATCGACGTGCGCCACAAGAAGAAGACGGACACGGCCTGGGGCCTCTGGACCCGGCTGGCCAAGGACGCCACCGCCACCACCGTGACCGCCCTCGACAACGGCGTGACCTACGAGTTCGAGGTCCGCGCCAGCAACCTCGCCGGCAGCAGCGACTCGGTGGCCGTGGACGCCCAGCCGAAGCTGGCGGTGCCCGAAGCCCCGACGAGCCTGACGGCAACCGGCGGCAACGCCCAGGTCGAATTGAGCTGGACCCTGCCCACGAACGCCAGCGTGATCGGCGCCGTGCAGGTGCGCTGGAAGGCCACCGCCGACCTGCCGTTCACCGCCAGCGACGCCTGGACCGACCTCGCCGGCACGGCCACCGCCTACACCGCCACCGGCCTGACCAACGGCACCGGCTACACCTTCGCAGTGCGCGCCACCAACACCGCCGGTAACGGCCCCGCGGCCACCGCCGCGGCCACACCGATGGCGCCCTCGACTCCGGCGCGCACGCTGACCTTCACCTTCTCCGATAACGGCACCACCACCACCATTGCCGCCTCCGGAAGCCTGGATATGTCTGGCTTCACAGATGTCGGGGATACCGTGCCGGAACACGTCATTTACATCAAAATAGACGATACCGATGAACTCTGGGCTTTTCATCCGGCGTCGCTTGCCAACGGCGCCCCATCGAGGCGCTACGAGGATCTGCCGGACTTCACCAAGACCGGTAGGAGTTCCTTCACGGGTTACAACGAAATACTAAACCTGGCCAACTACAGCAACGATTTCACCATCCTGTTCAACACCTACCGCAAGTACATGATCGTGGACAAGGCCAGCCTCAACGGGGACATCTATAACCCGACGGGCAAGACGGTAACGTACTCCGGCACCGTGCTCGATACCTTGGGCGACAACGACTTCCGCATCGAGCTTTCGTTTGGCAACCAAAAGATCGTTTACACGGCAACACCGCCGCCGGTACCCGCCGCGCCCGCCAACCTGGCCGCCGCGCCCGGCGACACCGAAGTCACGCTGAGCTGGAACAACCCGAACGATGCCAGCATCACCAAGTACCAGCTCCGCCAGGCCCAGGGCGCAACCGTGCCCGGCAGCACCGCCTGGACCGACATCACCGGCAGCGGCGCCGGCACCACCAGCCACACGGTCACCGGCCTGACCAACGGCCAGCAATACGCCTTCCAGATCCGGGCGGTGAACAACGGCGGCAACAGCGACGCCTCCGACACCGTCACCGCGACGCCGCGGGTCGACACTGATCCCAGCTTCGGCACCGAGACCATCGCCGACCAGAACTACACCCGGAACACGGCCATCGCCACGCTGACGCTGCCCGAAGCCACCGGCGGCAACGGCACCCTGACCTACAGCCTGAGCCCCAACGCCCCGGCGGGCCTGAACTTCGACGCCACCAACCGCACCCTCACCGGCACGCCGAGCGCGGTCCAGGATGAGACGGCCTACACCTACACGGTCACCGACGCCGACGGCGACACGGCCAGCCTGACGTTCAACATCACCGTCGCCGAGGCGGTCGAGCCGCCCGCAAGCCCCAGCAACCTGATCGCCATAGCCGGCGACACCAGGGTCACCCTGGCCTGGACAGACCCGAACGACCCCACCATCACCGGCTACGAGGTTCTCTACCAATTCGGCTCCGACCCCTGGGAGCCCATCGAGGGCAGCGACGCCAAGACCACCCGCCACACCGTGGAGAACCTGGTCAACGGCACGGAGTACACCTTCCAGATCCGCGCCGTGGCCGGCAAAGTCCCGGGCGATCCCTCGATCGCGGTCAAGGCGACGCCGCAGGTGGCGGTTCCCGACGCCCCGGACAACCTGACGGCCACCGCGGGCGACCGCTCCGTGACCCTGAGCTGGGACCTGCCCACCAACGCCAGCGTGCTGGACAAGGTGCAGGTGCGCCACCAGGCCCGGGGCGAGACCACCTGGGAGCCCTGGACCGACCTGGCCGCGGACGCCACCACCCACACCGTGGCCGACCTGAAGAACGGCCAGGACTACTTCTTCGAAGTGCGCGCGGAGAGCGCGTCCGGCGCCGGCCCGGCGGCGCGGACGGCCGGAAGGCCGGAGCTGGCGGTCCCGGGCGCCCCGACCAGGCTCAGCGCCTCGGCGGGCAACGCCGAAGTGGACCTGGCCTGGACGCTGCCCACCAACACCAGCGAGATCGACGCCGTGCAGGTGCGCTGGAAGGCCACGGTGGACCTGCCGTTCGACGACGCCCGCGACAAGTGGGCCGACCTGCCGTCCGCCGACGCCACCAGCCACAAGGTCACCGGCCTGACCAACGGCACCGGCTACACCTTCCAGGTGCGCGCCACCAACAGCGCCGGCAACGGCGACCCCGCCACCGGCGCGGCGACCCCGCGGGCGCCGCCGCTGGTTGCGCCGGGCGCGCCGACCAACCTGAGCACGGTGCCCGGCGACACCGAGGTGGTGGTGCTGTGGACCCTGCCCACCAACACCAGCCAGATCGACAGCGTCGAGCTGCGCCACAAGGTGAAGACGGCCCCCGACACCGGCTGGAGCGCATGGACCTCCCTGGCCGGCACGGCGGAGCGTTCCCGGGTGACGGGCCTGGTCAACGGCACCGACTACCTGTTCGAGGTCCGCGCGGTGAACACCGTGGGCACGGGCCCGTCGGCCAGCGTGGAGGGCACGCCGCAGCTGGCGAAGCCCTCTTCCCCAAGCAACCTGCAGGCCAGCGCCGGCGACACAACGGTGACCCTGACCTGGGACCTGCCGGACAAGGGCACCGTGGACAGCATCGACGTGCGCCACAAGAAGAGGGCGGACACGAGCTGGGGCCAATGGACCCGGCTGGCCAAGGACGCCACCACCCGCACCGTGACCGGCCTCGACAACGGCGTGCCCTACGAGTTCCAGGTCCGCGCCACCAACGCCGCCGGCAGCAGCGACCCGGTGGCCGTGGCCGGAACGCCGAAGCTGGCGGTCCCGGACGCCCCCGGCAACCTGACCGCCGCCGCGGGCGACGGCGCGGTGGCCCTGACCTGGGACCTGCCGACCAACACCAGCGAAATCGACAAGATGCAGGTCGCCTACCGGGAGTCGGGCGCGGCCACCTACCTGCCCTGGGTCGACCTGGCGAAGGACGCCACCAGCTACGACGTCACCGGCCTGACCAACGGCACCGAGTACAACTTCATCGTGCGCGCGCAGAACGGCGCGGGCCGCGGCGCCGAGGCGAAGGTGGACGCGACGCCCGAGGCGGGGCCGGGCAAGGTGCCGTCCGCGCCGGCCGACCTGGCGGCGACGGCGGGCGACACCCAAGTGACGTTGACGTGGACCCATGCGCGGGACAACAGCATCACCAAGTACCAGGTCCGCTACATTGAAGGCGCCAGCGTGCCCGACAGCGAGCCTTGGACCGACATCGCCGGCAGTAACGCCGGCACCACCGGCCACACGGTGACCGGCCTGGCCAACGGCAAGCAACACGCCTTCGAGATCCGCGCGGTGAACGCCGACGGCGCGGGCGCGGCCTCGGCGGTGACGGCGACGCCGAAGCTGGCGATCCCCGACGCCCCCGGCAACCTGACCGTGGCGCCCGGCGACGGCAAGGTCGGCCTGACCTGGGACCTGCCCGCCAACACCAGCGCAATCGACAGGATGCAGGTGGCGCACAAGCTGAAGGGCGCGGCGAACTTCCAGCCCTGGGTTGACCTGGCGAAGGACGCCACCAGCCACGAGGTCACCGGCCTGACCAACGGCAGCGAGTACACGTTCATCGTGCGCGCGCTGAACGGCGCCGGCCGCGGCGCCGTGGCGGAGGTGGACGCGACGCCGGTGGCGGTGCCGACCGCGCCGACCGGCCTGGCGGCGGCCCCCGGCGACACCCAGGTCGTCCTGAGCTGGACCCTGCCGGCCAACTCCGGCGCGCTGACCAAGGTGCAGGCGCGCCACAAGGCGGACACGGCGAAGGACTGGGAGGCCTGGGTTGACCTGGCGGCGAACGCCACCACCCACACGGTGACCGGCCTGACCAATGGCGAGCTGTACAACTTCGAGGTGCGGGCGGAGAACGCCTCCGGCCCCGGCGCGGCCGCGTCGGTCTCGGCCACCCCGGTGCCCCCGCTGGTGGCGCCGGGCGCGCCGACCAACCTGAGCGCGGTGCCCGGCGACACCGAGGTGGTGGTGCTGTGGACCCTGCCCACCAACACCAGGCAGATCGACAGCGTCGAGCTGCGCCACAAGGTGAAGGCGGCCCCCGACACCGGCTGGAGCCAGTGGACCTCCTTGGCGGGCACGGCGGAGCGTTCCCGGGTGACGGGCTTGGCCAACGGCACCGACTACCTGTTCGAGGTCCGCGCGGTCAACACCGCCGGCACGGGCCCGTCGGCCAGCGTGGAGGGCACGCCGCAGCTTGCGAAGCCCTCGTCCCCCAGCAACCTGCAGGCCAGCGCCGGCGACACCCAGGTGACCCTGGCCTGGGACCTGCCGGACAAGGGCACGGTCGACACCATCGACGTGCGCCACAAGAGGAAGACGGACACAAGCTGGAGCCTCTGGACCCGGCTGGCCAAGGACGCCACCACCAGCACCGTGGCCGGCCTCGACAACGGCGTGACCTACGAGTTCGAGGTCCGCGCCAGCAACGGCGCCGGCAGCAGCGACTCGGTGGCCGTGGACGCCCAGCCGAAGCTGGCGGTGCCGGAGGCCCCGACGAGCCTGACGGCAACCGGCGGCAACGCCCAGGTCGAATTGAGCTGGACCCTGCCGACCAACGCCAGCGTGATCGGCGCCGTGCAGGTGCGCTGGAAGGCCACCGCCGACCTGCCGTTCACCGCCAGCGACGCCTGGACCGACCTCGCCGGCACGGCCACCGCCTACACGGCGACGGGCCTGACCAACGGCACCGGCTACACCTTCGAAGTGCGCGCCACCAACACCGCCGGCGACGGCCCCGCGGCCACCGCCGCGGCCACACCGGTGAATCCCGTGCCCACCTTCGGCACGCAGACCGTGGCCGACCAGACCTACAGCCAGGATCTGGCCATCACCACCTTAAACCTGCCCGAAGCCACCGGCGGCGACACTCCGCTGACCTACACGCTGACGCCAACGCCCCCGGCGGGATTGGTCTTCGACGCCGCAAACCGCACCCTCGCCGGCACGCCGACCGCGGTCCAGGTTGCGACGCCGTACACCTACACCGTCACCGATGACAACGGCGACGCGGCAAGCCTCACGTTCAACATCACAATCACCTTGCCGCCGGCGCCGGACGCGCCCACCGGCTTGGCCGCGGTGGGCAGCGACGCCACGGTCACATTGACCTGGACGGACCCAGGCAACACCTCCATCACCAAGTACCAGTTGCGCTACCGTGAAGGCCCAACCGTGCCCGACACCGACAGCTGGCAGGACATCCCCAGCAGCGATGACACGACCACAACGCACGAAGTGAGTGGCCTCCTCAACGGATACGAATACGCGTTCCAGATCCGCGCGGTGAATGCCGGCGGCGAGAGCGACCCCTCGGCAACGGTGACGGCAAGGCCGTCGATCGAAGGCCGACCGCCCCCCGCAACCATAGTCAGCGTGGGTCCGGGCAGCAACGACAAAGACCTCGATATTGTCTGGAACTGGAGCCTCGGGGATTCGGCGTGCACAATTAATTCCTACACGATCGAATACAAGAGAAGCGATGCTTCCGAGTGGAACGACCACGCCGCAACTGAGCCGAACTCGCCCGAGCATGGCGTGTTTGAATTCTATGAGGACCTTGGTACCGGGGTCACCAACAAGCGCAACACGATCAACTTGCAGACCGTTGGTCGCAATCCCGGTGAGGTCGGCGTATCGCTGGATGACACCGATTACGATGTCCGTATCCGCATTTGGTCAC
The DNA here is from genome assembly GCA_965220835.1 of Candidatus Azophilus sp. Lineage (GTDB taxonomy): Bacteria > Pseudomonadota > Gammaproteobacteria > Pseudomonadales > Azotimanducaceae > Azophilus. The sequence continues at coordinate 367,329 of OZ244842.1, forward strand.
TGGCCTGCTTTGCGTTGGACCAAGACTTCCCAGACAGCGAAAGCGGCAGGCCGCTCTACCTGTTGGGCAAACCGACCAGCTTCACCGCAACCGCGGGTGACGCGAAGGCGACGCTGGCGGCAACCGTGGCGCAGCGCGGCCCGGCGGTCCAGAAGTGGCAGTACACCTACAAAGAAGGCGCCGCCGGCACCTACATTGACTGGACCGACATCGCCGACAGCGCTTTCTTGACGATTTCCGACAAGGACGTTACGGGCCTGACCAACGGCACCGCCTATACCTTCAAGGTGCGCGGGGTCCACGAGCAAGGTGCGGGCGCCGAGTCGGATGAAGTTACGGTAACGCCGCAGCTCAACGAGCCAAGCTTCGGCACGCAGACGGTTGACGATCAGACCTACACCCAGAACACGGCCATCACGACGCTGACGCTGCCGCAAGCCAGCAACGGCGACATCCCGCTGACCTACACGCTGACCCCGGAGGCCCCGGCGGGCCTGACGTTCGACGCCACGAACCGCACCCTGACCGGCACGCCGACCACGGCCCAGCGGGCGACGCAGTACACCTACACCGCCACCGACGACGACGGCGACACGGCGACCCTGACGTTCAACATCACCGTCGAGGCCCTGCCGGTGCCTGCGGCGCCCACCGGCCTGGCCGCCGCGGCCGGCGACGCGAAGGTGACGCTGACCTGGACGGACCCGGACAACGACAGCATCAGCAAGTACCAGGTGCGCTACGGCACCGGCTCAAGCGTGCCGGCCACCGCCACCTGGGCTGACATCCCCGGCAGCGGCGCCACCACCGTGCGGCACGAGATCACGGGCCTGCCCAACGGCACCGAGCACGCGTTCCAGATCCGCGCCGTGAACGCCACCGGCGAGGGCGCAGCCTCGGCCGAGGTGACGGCGACGCCTTCGACCAACACGACGCCGAGCTTCGGCACGCGCACGGTGGCCGACCAGGGCTACGTGCAGAACACCGCGATCGCCCCGCTGACGCTGCCGGCGGCGGAAGGCGGCGACGCCCCGCTGACCTACAGCCTGAGCCCGGAAGCTCCGGACGGCCTGGCCTTCAACGCCACCAGCCGCACCCTGACTGGCACGCCCACGGGCACTCAGTCGGCGACGACGTACACCTACACAGTCACCGACGCGGACGGCAGCACTGCGAGCCTAACGTTCGACATCACCATCGCGGCGGACAAGATGCCGACCTTCGGCACGGCGACGGTGGAGAGCCAGACGTACACGCAGAACACGGAGATCGCCACCCTGACGCTGCCGCAAGCCAGCAACGGCGACATCCCGCTGACCTACACGCTGACCCCAGATGCACCAGCGGGCCTGACGTTCGACGCCACAAACCGCACGCTGACCGGCACGCCGACCACGGCCCAGCAGGCGACGCAGTACAGCTACACCGCCACCGACGACGACGGCGACACGGCGACCCTGACCTTCAGCATCACCGTCGAGGCCCTGCCGGTGCCGGCGGCGCCCACCGGCCTGGCTGCCGCGGCCGGCGACGCCAAAGTGACGCTGACCTGGACGGACCCGGACAACGACAGCATCAGCACCTACCAGGTCCGCTACGGCGTCGGCGCGAGCGTGCCGGCCACCGAAACCTGGGCCGACATCCCCGGCAGCGGCGCGACGACCGTGCGGCACGAGATCACGGGCCTGGCCAACGGCACCGAGTACGCGTTCGAGGTCCGGGCGGTGAACGCCACGGGCGAGGGCGCGGCGGCCGGCCCGGTGACGGCGACGCCTTCGACCAACACTACGCCGAGCTTCGGCACGCGCGCGGTGGCCGACCAGAGCTACGTGCAGAACACGGAGATCGCCACGCTGACGCTGCCGCAGGCGGAAGGCGGCGACGCGCCGCTGACCTACAGCCTGGCCCCGGACGCGCCGGACGGCCTGACGTTCAACGCCACCAACCGCACGCTCACCGGCACGCCCACGGGCACCCAGGCGGCGACGACGTACACCTACACGGTGACCGACAACGACGGCGACGCGGTGAGCCTGACGTTCACCATCGCCATCGCGGCGGACAAGATGCCGACCTTCGGCACGGCCACGGTGGAGAACCAGACGTACACCCAGAACACGGCAATCGCGACGCTGAACCTGCCGCAGGCGACCGGCGGCGACGGCACGCTGACCTACACGCTGACCCCAGAGAGGCTTCCGGCGGGCCTGGCCTTCGACGCGGCCAACCGCACGCTCAGCGGCACGCCAACCACGTCCTGGCGGGAGACGGCCTACACCTACGCCGCCACCGACGCGGACGGCGACGCGGCCAGCTTGACCTTCACCATCACGGTCGAAGCGCTGCCGGTGCCGGCGGCACCCACCGGCCTTGCGGCCGCGGCCGGCAACGCCACCGTGGTCCTGACCTGGACGGACCCGGACAACGACAGCATCAGCACCTACCAGGTCCGCTACGGCGCAGGCGCGAGCGTGCCGTCCACCGAAAATTGGGCCGACATCCCGAGCAGCGGCGCCACCACCGTGCGGCACGAGGTGGCGGGCCTGACCAACGGCACCCAGTACGCCTTCGAGATCCGGGCGGTGAACGCCACGGGCGAGGGCGCGGCGGCCGGCCCGGTGACGGCGACGCCTTCGACCAACACGACGCCGAGCTTCGGCACGCGGACGGTCACCGACCAGAGCTACGTCCAGAACACGGCGATCGCCACGCTGACGCTGCCGCAGGCGGAGGGTGGCGACGCGCCGCTGACCTACAGCCTGGCCCCGGAAGCTCCGGACGGCCTGGCCTTCAACGCCACCAACCGCACCCTCACGGGCACCCCGACGGCATCGCAGTCGGCGACGACGTACACCTACACGGTCACCGACGCGGACGGCAGCACCGCGAGCCTGACGTTCGACATCACGATCGCGGCGGACAAGATGCCGACCTTCGGCACGGCGACGGTGGAGAACCAGACGTACACCCAGAACACGGCGATCGCGACGCTGAACCTGCCGGCGGCAAGCGACGGTGACGGCACGCTGACGTACACGCTGACGCCGGACGCCCCGGACGGCTTGGCGTTCGACGCCGCGAACCGCACCCTGACCGGCACGCCGACCACGGCCCAGCGGGCGACGCAGTACACCTACGCCGCCACCGACGCGGACGGCGACACGGCGACCCTCACATTCAACATCACGGTCGAGGCGCTGCCGGTGCCGTCGGCGCCCACTGGCCTTGCGGTCGCGGCCGGCGACGCAAAGGTGATCCTGACCTGGACGGACCCGGACAACGACAGCATCAGCACCTATCAGGTCCGCTACGGCGCAGGCGCGAGCGTGCCGGCCACCGCCACCTGGGGAGACATCCCCGGCAGCGGCGCCACGACCGTCCGGCACGAGGTGACGGGCCTGACCAACGGCACGCAGTACGCGTTCGAGGTCCGCGCGGTGAACGCAACGGGCGAGGGCGCGGCGGCAGGCCCGGTGACGGCGACGCCTTCGACCAACACCACGCCGAGCTTCGGCACGCGCGCGGTGGCCGACCAGAGCTACGTGCAGAACACGGCGATCACCGCGCTGACGCTGCCGCAGGCGGAGGGCGGCGACGCCCCGCTGACCTACAGCCTGGCCCCGGACGCCCCGGACGGCCTGGCCTTCAACGCCACCAACCGCACCCTGACCGGCACGCCCACGGGCACGCAGTCGGCGACGACCTACACCTACACGGTCACCGACGCGGACGGCAGCACCGCGAGCCTGACGTTCGACATCACCATCGCGGCGGACAAGACGCCGACCTTCGGCGCGGCCACGGTGGAGAACCAGACGTACACCCAGAACACAGCGATCGCGACGCTGAACCTGCCGCAGGCGACGGGCGGGGACGGCACGCTGACCTACACGCTGACCCCAGAGAGGCTTCCGGCGGGCCTGACCTTCGACGCCGCCAACCGCACGCTCAGCGGCACGCCAACCACGGCCTGGCGGGAGACGGCCTACACCTACGCCGCCACCGACGCGGACGGCGACGCGGCCAGCTTGACCTTCACCATTACGGTCGAAGCGCTGCCGGTGCCGGCGGCACCCACTGGCCTTGCGGCCGCGGCCGGCAACGCCACCGTGGTCCTGACCTGGACGGACCCGGACAACGACAGCATCAGCAAGTACCAGGTGCGCTACGGCGCAGGCGCGAGCGTGCCGTCCACCGAAAATTGGGCCGACATCCCGAGCAGCGGCGCCACCACCGTGCGGCACGAGGTGGCGGGCCTGACCAACGGCACCGAGCACGCGTTCCAGATCCGCGCCGTGAACGCCACCGGCGAGGGCGCAGCCTCGGCCGAAGTGACGGCGACGCCTTCGACCAACACGACGCCGAGCTTCGGCACGCGCACGGTCGCCGACCAGAGCTACGTCCAGAACACGGCGATCACCCCGCTGACGCTGCCGCAGGCGGAAGGCGGCGACGCCCCGCTGACCTACAGCCTGAGCCCGGACGCCCCGGACGGCTTGGCCTTCAACGCCACCAGCCGCACCCTGACTGGCACGCCCACGGGCACCCAGTCGGCGACGACGTACACCTACACGGTCACTGACGCGGACGGCAGCACCGCGAGCCTAACGTTCGACATCACGATCGCGGCGGACCGGATGCCGACGTTCGGCTCGGCCACGGTGGAGAGCCAGACGTACACGCAGAACACGGAGATCGCCACCCTGACGCTGCCGCAAGCCAGCAACGGCGACATCCCGCTGACCTACACGCTGACCCCGGACGCCCCGGCGGGCCTGGCGTTCGACGCCACGAACCGCACCCTGACCGGCACGCCGACCACGGCCCAGCGGGCGACGCAGTACAGCTACACTGCCACCGACGCGGACGGCGACACGGCGACCCTCACATTCAATATCACCGTCGAGGCGCTGCCGGTGCCGTCCGCGCCGACCGGCCTGGCGGCCGCCGCCGGCGACGCCAAAGTGACGCTGACCTGGACGGACCCGAGCAACGACAGCATCAGCACCTACCAGGTCCGCTACGGCGCAGGCGCGAGCGTGCCGGCCACCGCCACCTGGGGAGACATCCGGGGCAGCGGTGCGACGACCGTGCGGCACGAGGTGACGGGCCTGACCAACGGCACCCAGTACGCCTTCGAGATCCGCGCGGTGAACGCCACGGGCGAGGGCGCGGCCGCCGGCCCGGTGACGGCGACGCCCTCGACCAACACGACGCCGAGCTTCGGCACGCGCACGGTGGCCGACCAGAGCTACGTCCAGAACACGGCGATCACCGCGCTGACCCTGCCGCAGGCGGAGGGCGGCGACGCGCCGCTGACCTACAGCCTGGCCCCGGACGCCCCGGATGGCCTGGCCTTCAACGCCACCAGCCGCACCCTCACCGGCACGCCCACGAGCACCCAGTCGGCGACGACGTACACCTACACGGTGACCGACAACGACGGCGACGCGGTGAGCCTGACGTTCACCATCGCCATCGCGGCGGACAAGATGCCGACCTTCGGCACGGCCACGATCGATAACCAGAGCTACACCCAGAACACGCCGATCGCGACGCTGAACCTGCCGCAGGCGACGGGCGGGGACGGCACGCTGACCTACACGCTGACCCCAGAGAGGCTTCCGCCGGGCCTGGCCTTCGACGCCGCCAGCCGCACGCTCAGCGGCACGCCGGCCACGTCCTGGCGGGAGACGGCCTACACCTACGCCGCCACCGACGCGGACGGCGACACGGCGAGCCTGACGTTCACCATCACCGTGGCGGAGCTGCTGCCGCCGACCGCGCCGAGCGGCTTGGCGGCGACGGCCGGCAACGGCGAGGTGACCCTGACCTGGACCGACCCGGGCAACGACAGCATCAGCAGGTACCAGGTCCGCTACGGCGCAGGCGCGAGCGTGCCGTCCACCGCCGCCTGGACGGACATTCCGGGCAGCGGCGCGACGACCGTGCGGCACGACGTCACGGGCCTGACCGGCGACCTGCAATACGCCTTCGAGATCCGCGCGGTGAACGCCAGCGGCGAGGGCAGGGCCTCGGCCCAAGTGACGGCGACCCCGCGGCCCGACCTGACGCCAAGCTTCGGCGCCGCGACGGTGGACGCCCAGAGCTACCTGCAGAACGCGGCGGTCACCGCGCTGACGCTGCCGGAGGCGGAGGGCGGCAACGCCCCGCTGAGCTACGGGATTGAGCCTTCGCTGCCGGCGGGCCTGAGGTTCGACGCGGGCACGCGCGTCCTGAGCGGCACCCCGACCCAGGCGCAGGACGCCACGGACTACGACTACACGGCGACCGACGCGGACGGCGACGCGGCGACGCTGACGTTCACGATCACGGTGCGGGAGGCGGACGTGGCCCCCACGTTCGGCGGTGCGACGGTTGACGCCCAGGCCTACGTCGAGGGCGAGGCGATCGCGGCGCTGACGCTGCCGGAGGCGACGGGCGGCAACGGCGCGCTGAGCTACGGGATCGAGCCGGCGCTGCCGACGGGGCTGGCCTTCGACGCGGCGACGCGCACGCTGAGCGGCACGCCGGCGGCGGCGCAGGCGGCGACGGAGTACGCGTACACGGCGCAGGACGCCGACGGCAACCGGTCGGCGGGCGACGCGGCGACGCTGACGTTCACGATCACGGTGCGGGAGGCGGACGTGGCCCCCACGTTCGGCGACGCGACGATTGACGCCCAGGCCTACAGGGAGCGCGAGGCGATCGCCGCTCTGACGCTGCCGGAGGCGGCGGGCGGCAACGGGGCGCTGAGCTACGGCATCGAGCCGGCGCTGCCGGCGGGCCTTGCCTTCGACGCGGCGACGCGCACGCTGAGCGGCACGCCGACGGCGGCGCAGGCGGCGACGGAGTACGCCTACACGGCGCAGGACGCCGACGGCAACCGGTCGGAGGGCGACGCGGCGACGCTGACGTTCACGATCGAGGTGGCGGCCGTCAACCGGTCGCCGGTGCTGGCCAGCCCGCTGGCCGACCGGACGGTGGCGGCTGGCGCCACGGTGGCGGTTGACCTGTCGGCGGCGTTCACGGACCCGGACATGGACCCGCTGACGCTGGCGGCGGTTTCCGGCGACCCGGGCACGGCGTCGGCGTCGGTTTCGGGCACGACGCTGACGCTGGGCGGCGTGGCGGCGGGCACGGCGTCGGTGACGGTGACCGCGACGGACCCGTCGGGTGCCTCGGCGCAGGACGCGCTGACGGTGACGGTTGAGCTGTCGGCGGACGCCCAGCGGGCGGTGGTCGGCTGGGTGACGCGGTTCGGGCGCACGGTTGCGGAGCAGGCCCTTGACGGGGTGGCGGACCGGATGTCGGCGCCGCGCACCGCGGGCACGCAAGGCGCGGTGGGCGGCGCGTCGCTGATGCCGGGCGGCGGGCTCGAGGCCCTTGAGGGCGCCCCGTGGGCGGACGCCCGGGGCGAGGGCGGTGCGCCGGCGCCGCTGGGCGCGGCGGCCGGCCCCGGGGGCGGCGCGCATGGCGGGCCCGGCAGCACGGGCACGGGCATGGCTCCGGGCATGGGCACGGGGCCGAACGGCCCGCCGGACCTGGAGCGCGACTTCCCGCTCTCGCAGTCCCTCGGGCTGGGCGAGACGCTGCGCCGCAGCAGCTTCACGCTGACCGGCGGGCAGGACGCCAACGGCGGCAGCTTCGCGCTGTGGGGCCGGGCGGCGCAGTCCCGGTTCAGTGGCCGCGACGGCGCCTTCGCGCCGGACGGCGAGGTGACCTCGGGCATGCTGGGGCTGGACTACGGCACGGAGTCCTGGCTGGCGGGGGTTGCGGTGGCGCAGAGCACGGGCAAGGGCAGCGCGCTCGACGGCCGCGGGCCGGCGGACGGCTCCGGGCGTGACGGCGGCGACATCAGGGCGTCGCTGATCTCGGCGGTGCCGTACGGCTCGGTGCAGGCGACGGAGCGGCTGAAGGTCTGGGGCGCGGCGGGCTTCGGCAGCGGCGAGATGAAGCTGCTGCAGGGCAACGGGCAGCACTTGAGGTCGGACCTCAACTGGACGATGGCGGCGGCGGGCGCCCGTGGCGAGCTGCTGGGGCTGGGCTCGCGTTCCGCGGGGCTGGGGCTGGCGCTGACCACGGACGCGCTGTGGGCGCGCACGGAGCTGGACCGGGCGTTCTCGCTGCCGGGCGCGCAGGGCGACGTGAGCCGGTTCCGGCTTGGCCTGGAGGGCAGCTGGGCGCTGGCGGTGGGCAGCCGGGGCGCGGCGATCGTGCCGCAGGTCGAGGTCGGCGTGCGCCACGACGGCGGCGACGCGGAGACCGGCACCGGGGTTGAGCTCGGCGGCGGGCTGGCGTGGCGCGTGCCGACGCTGGGGCTCGAGCTGTCCGTGCGGGGCCGCACGCTGGTCACCCACGCCGCGGACGACTTGGAGGAGAAGGGCTTTGCGGTGTCGTTCCTGTACCGCCCGAGCCGGGAGGACGGGCTGGGCCCGTCGCTGACGCTGACCCAGGACTGGGGCGGCTCGGCGAGCGGCGGGCTTGACGCGCTGTTCGCCACCAACCCGCTGGAGCAGCGCGCGGGCGGCTACGGGGGCGCGGGCCGCTACGCGGCGGAGGCGGCCTACGGGCTGCGGGCGTTCGGCGGGCGCTTCACGGCGGGCCCGCGGGTGCGGCTCGGCCATTCGACGGGTGCGCAGGAGTACGGGCTGGGATGGTACCTGGCGCCCACCACCGACGGCCCCGACCTGTCCCTGGGCCTGATGCTGACGCGCACCCAGGGCACCGGCGTCGGCGCAACCCACGGCGTGAAGGTGGAGATCAGCGCCCGCTGGTAGATGGCGCGGCGCTGGTAGATGGCGCGGCTTGGCGGCGCTGTCGGAGTGAGGGTGCCAAACCTCTGCGCGAGCGGCCAATCAGGCTTGTTGATGTCCCATGGGCACAAGCTGGCAAAGCAGATGGCCCGAGGGGCCCAAACAGGTTCAGTCAGCGAATCAGGTTTGCATGGGTAACGCCAGCATGGCGGGCGTGTTCCGCCAAGCGGATGATGGGAATTCCGCAAAGGCGATGAGCGCCAATTGCAATTCTCCTACTCGGCCCGCTTGGACATTCCCGCGCAATCGCGGCCGAGCATGGATGCCACCAGGTCATCGCAGTTCGTTGCGGCACGTGGGGCGCTAAGGGTCTTTGCGTTGGCCATGCAGCGGTCTTCTTGGGGCCACCGCTGGCCGACTGCTGACTTGCTTCATGGCCCAATCCCCGGTGTGCTGCCGATTGCCGAGCAGCCGTCAAGTGCCGAGCGCAGGGATTCCGCCGGCTCCGTTTCGCTCCATGGCTTGGCTTGGCCCGCCGGTGGCTTGGTCGTTTGTCCCGACCACCCCTTTGGAATGTGGGCGAGCATCATGTGACCTGCGACCGTTGCGCCGAGGAAGGGAACCGCTGCGCCGGGCCATCAGTTGGGAAACTCGCATTCCAATTTGGCGCGCAGGCCCGTAAGCCTGCGCGCCGAAACTGAAAGCGTTTGCCTGTGTGCTACGGTCCTCAGTCTCCCCGAACCTGAACCGTTATCGTTGTCACGCGGCGGTTTTGCTGCTGCCCTTCAGGCGTAGTGTTGTCTGCTATGGGGTTCAATTCGCCGTAGCCGACCGTGGTCAGGCGGTCTGGGTCGATGCCGCCCGCCACAAGGTAAGCGCGAACGCTTTGCGCACGCCGCTCCGAGAGGGGCTGGTTGTAGGCTTGGCTGGCGCGCCAGTCCGCGTGCCCTTCGATGACGGCATCGGTGGCGGGGTACTTGCGCAGCATGTCCAAACCTTCGCGAAGGATGTTCTCTTGGTCGGCCCGGATGTCGGACTCGTCCGTGTCGAACACGATGGTGAAGGTGATGGGCTCTTCCGGATGCACGTAGCAGCCATCCTCGCCCACCACGGCACCGGCTTGGGTATCCGGGCACCGGTCCTCGTCGTCCGGCACGCCGTCACCGTCCGCATCGAGCGGCAGCGGACAACCGTCTTCGTCCACCGGCACGCCAGCGGGGGCATCGGGGCATGCGTCGTCCGGCTGCTGAGCGGCAGGAACGCTGGGTTCATCGCGCCGCACCGGAGCGGGCGAAACGTCGCCCAGAAAAACGGTGATGCCGATCTGGCCAAAGGGCTTCAGGCTGTCGCCTTCGGTTTTCACCGCCCGCAGGTCGGCGCGCCAAGACACCCTGCTGCCGAGGGCGCCGAACGCGCCGAATCCGCCGAAGAACTGGCTGCGGCTTTCGTCATCATAGAAGTCGTGTTCGTACTTCGTGCGGCCGCCACCCAGCAGCAGCACGGGCTGAAAGTTCTTGCTCGAGTCTGCCAGAGACCAGAAGCCGGTGAGCCAGATGGTGTCCCCGTCGCCGCCGTCGTCCGCGGCGAGGTAGGAGACTTCGCCGGCCAGCCGGTCCGTGATGCCAACCCCCAGCCCAAAGCCCAGGTTGCCGATATCGTAATCGTCCGGCGTGTCAGCCAACGCGCCCAAGCCGGACAAAAACACTTGCCCGGCTTCCGGGTTCGCGCCTGCATGGGCGAAATAAGCCTGGGATGCCAGCAACCCGGCGGCCGCTACAACAAAAAAACGAATCATTCGACTGTGCCCCTCAATCCTTCCAGTTGTGCATACAGCAGTGCATAAAGCAGTGCGTTAACCAGTGCTCAGAAGCCCGCGCCTGTGTGCAGGCCAAATCGTCAGCAGTATAACCAAACTCTCGCGTGCTGGCGCGTTCAATTGCTGGCACCGCCGCGAAGCGCCTCGATGCAGGTGCTGCTAGAACCGGAACACCGCGTCCACGGTGATGGTTCGCCCTCGGGCCAGGGACACGAAGGCGTCGCCCAGGATTTCGTAGGCGTGCTGGATGACGTACTTGTTGCTCAGGTTGCGGCCGGTGACGCCCACTTCCCAGCGGTCGTCCGCATCGGCGAGTGCCACGCGCGCATCCCACTTCACGAACGAATCCTGGGTGCCGAGGGGGGAGAAGTCCTGGCGCACCGAGTAGTCGTCGGAATAGAAGACGCTCAGGAACGCCAGCAGCTGCATGCCGTTGCCCAGTTCGGATTGCCAGTCAAAGTTCAGGTTGGCCTCCCATTCCGGCACGCGCTCCAGCCGCTGCCCGGAGAGGTCAGCCTGGCCATCCACGCAGCCGGGGTCCAGTGGGGCGCCGTCAGCGCCCACGGGGCATTGGGCTTGATTGAAGTCGTCGTAGGTGGCGTCAACCCAGGCGATGGCCGCGTTCATGCGCAGGTTGGCGGAGGCTTGCAGCACGGCCTCGATCTCGAAGCCCTCCACTTCGGCGGAGGAGGCGTTGTTGATGATGAAGCGGGTGCCATCGTAGGAGGAGGTTTGCAGGTCGTCGAACTGCATAAGGAACGCGGCGGCGTTCAGGCTCGCCCGACCGTCCAGCAGGGCCAGCTTGGCGCCCACTTCGAAGCTCTCGGCCTGCTCGTCTTCATAGTCGAAGGTGCCGTTGCCGTCTTGGAGGGTCACGCCGGCCGCCAGTTCGCTGGGCGAGAGCGCGTCGCGGCCCGCGTAGCGCTGGCACCAAGCGGGGTCCGCACAGGCGTTGAGCGTGTAAGTGCCGATGTTCTGGTCGTTGGCCTTCATGCCGCCGGCCTTGGAGCCCCGGGACCAGCCGGCGTAGAGCATGGCGTCGTCACTGAGGTCCAGTTGCACGCGCACGGCTGGGTCCAGCGAGTCGTCGGTGCGCTTCTGAAAGAACCGGTAGTCCGGCACGTGGAACAGGTATTGCTGCCCGGTGTACACCGGATTGACCTGGTCCGGAAAGGTTGCGGAGTACGCGGAGCCTTCCCCGTCCTGGGTCTCGTCCGTGTAGCGCAGGTCGCCAATGACGCGCAGGCGGTCACTGAGGTTCCAGGTCAACTGCCCATAGGCCGACCAAGCGTCCTGGTCCCGGCGGATGTGCCGGTCCGCCCCGACGCCGCCCGATGACTCGGGCGCCAGCAGGAAGGGCGGCAGCCCCAAGATGACCCCACCGAAAAAGCTGGACAGCCCCGGGGAGAAGGGCGAGTGCTGCCGGGTGGCGAGGTCCGAGGCTTGGTACCAAGCGCCGACGATGTACTCGAACTGCTGCCCGGTCGGGGAGAGCAGGCGCAGTTCCGCCGTCATCTGGTCGTAGGCGTCGCGCAGGTCCGTGTTCAGCGCGTAGTGCGGCCCGCCGTCCACGTCCAGCCGCCAAGCGGTCTTGGTCTCCCAGTAGCTCAGGATGCCGGTCAGGGTGTGCTCGCCAAGCCCTTGGTCCAACGTCAGCGTTGCCAGTTGCCAGTCGTGGTTGTAGTAGTCCTCCGGCCCGACGCCCGTGCTCACGCGGCGGACGTCATCGGCCTTGAATTCCGGCATGGGGTCAGGGCTGATGGCGGTCATCAAGCCAGGTGCGACCAGCTGGTTGCTGCGGCCGTCGGTTTCCGAGTCTCCGGCTTCCAGCTTCAAGCGCACGGAGGTGTTCGGCGCGGCGTCCCAGTCGAAAGTGGCCCGCACGGCCCAGCGGTCCTCAGTGGGTTCCTGGCCGGAAACGTAGGGGTTGCTCACCCAACCGCCCACGTCGTCAAAGCTGAATGCCAGCCTGGCGCGCAGCGCATCGCTGAGCGGGCCGGAAACGTGGCCGGACAGGCCGTAGCTGTCGTCCTCAATCTCGTAGGACGCCTTGGCGCTGGCTTCAAACTCGTCAGTGGGGGCTGCGCTGGTGATGCTGATGGCGCCGGACATGGTGCTCTTGCCGAACAGGGCGCCCTGGGGGCCGCGCGCCACTTCAATGCGGCCCACGTCCAGAAAGGCAGACTCCAAGCATTTGCCGCGGGCGCAGTAAACGTCGTCATTGAACACTGGCACCGATGAGTCGAACGCCAGGTTGGTGATGGCGGAGCCGAGGCCCCGCACTCGCACGGCCCAGCTGCCGAAGGTCTTCTGCACCTGCAGGCCGGGCACGTAGCTCTGGAAATCCCCAAGATCGACAATGTCGTAGCGCTCCACAAAGTCACCCGTGACCACGCCCACGGAGATGGGCACGTCCTGCAGGTTCTCAGTGCGCTTGGTGGCCGTGACGACGATTTCCTCCAAGGCCAGCTCCTCGGCGGCAGCGGTTGCCGTCAAGGCGAGCATCAACGTGGCGCCCATAGCGAGGGCCAACGGCCCCGGTCGGCGGCCCCTAGGCTTGAACGGATTGCCCTGGAATGAAAGGGCGGGGGTGGAACGGCGAATAGTGATCTGTGTGGCCATAGCGCGAACCTCTCCAAGTGCGTTGGCGATGTTCGATTGTACACAGATTCCCCAAAGCGGCCACAGAGGGTGGGGGGCAGGTTTCCATTTGGTAGGCGGGCCGGGATAATGCGGGGATGGACGCACTGACCCTCGGCCCGATCAAATCGCTTTCGGGCGAAGTTCGGTTGCCGGGCTCCAAGAGCATCTCCAACCGGGTCTTGCTGCTGGCCGCCTTGGCCGCGGGCCGCACGCGGATTTTCAATCTGCTCGATGGGGAGGACACTGAGCTCATGCGCCACGCCTTGGATGCGCTGGGCGTTGCAGTTGCCCAAGACGGGGACGCTTGGGTGGTGGCGGGTGGCAACGGCCCCTTGGTCACTGATGGCCGCCGCGCCAACTTGGACTTGGGCTTGGCCGGCACCGCGATGCGCCCCTTGGCGGCGGCGCTGACGCTGGGCAACGGCGAGTTCGTGCTTGACGGCGCACCGCGCATGCGGGAGCGGCCAATCGGCCACTTGGTGGATGCCCTGCGTGCCTTGGGCGCGGACATCGACTACACCGCAACGGAGGGCTTTCCGCCCCTGCGCATTCGGGCTGGCGGGCTGGCGGGGGGTGAGGCGGAGATCGATGGCAGCGTCTCCAGCCAGTTCCTGACCTCGTTGCTGCTGGCCGCTCCCTTGGCACAGCGCCCGGTAACCCTTCGCGTGCGCGGCGAACTGGTCTCCAAGCCCTACGTCAGCATCACCTTGGACCTGATGTCCCGCTTTGGGGCCGAGGTTCGCCACAGTGGCCACCAACGCTATGCAGTGGCCAACGACGGCTACCGCTCTCCGGGCGACTGCCTGGTGGAGGGCGATGCGTCCTCGGCCACTTACTTCCTGGCCGCCGGCGCCATTGCCGGCCGCGGGGTCCGCGTGGAAGGGGTGGGTGCGGACAGCATCCAAGGCGATGCCGCCTTTGCCGACGTGCTGGCAAACATGGGCGCCCAAGTGGAGCGCCGCGCCACCAGCCTAGCCGCCAAGCCGGCCTCGCTGGTGGGGATTGACGCCGACCTCAACCACATCCCGGACGCCGCCATGACCATCGCCATGCTGGCGCTGTTCGCCAAGGGCAGGACGCGCATCGGCAACATCGCCAACTGGCGGGTCAAGGAAACCGACCGGCTCTCCGCCATGGCGCAGGAGCTGCGCAAGGTCGGCGCCCAGGTTGAGGAAGGGCCGGACTACCTCGCCATCGAGCCGCCAGCCGCATTCAAGCCCGCCACCATCGAAACCTACGGCGACCACCGCATGGCCATGTGCTTCTCCCTAGTGGCCTTGGGCGGCGTTCCGGTCACCATCCAAGACCCAGGCTGCGTCGCCAAGACCTTCCCCGACTACTTCAGGAAGTTCACCGCGCTAATCGACGAGTAAGCGCCACTCTCGTCTAACGCGCAAACGCAATCGCGCAAACGTCAATCGCGCAAAAGTTCAAGCCGCAAACGTCCAACACGCAATCAGCGGCCGGAATCCGTGCCCGCGCCGCGCCTTGCACCACAGGGATGCGTCTTGTGTTAGTGTGGCTGAGAACAGGAGCCGTGCGTGGCGTTGTGGCGGATGCCTGCGGACTTGTCCACGTCGCCCGCGGGCCAATCTTCCGACCAACACAAGGGGAGTGCTTCAGATGACTGCCTATGCGCTGCGACGAGCCGCCCAACGCGGCGGAAGGAGGCTTCGTCGAGCCCAACCGTCCATGGCGTTTCCGTGCCGGCGAACGGGCAGATGCCATCCTGCTGCACTGGCCGGCGGTGTCTAGCGAAGCGCGCGCAGAGGCTCCATCGGCAACGCTTCGAGCGATACAGGCGCGCAACTACCGCAGCTTGCGGCATATCGATCTGCGGTTTGAGGGGAGCTTTCACGTCCTTGTCGGCCCGAACGCCAGCGGCAAAAGCACCCTGCTCGACGCGATTGCGTTCATCACGGACTACGTCAAGGGCAGCCTGAAGGACGCGGTGGAAAAACGCACCCGGAACTTCCAAGACTTGGTCTGGGGCCGGCCCGACGACTCACCCAGATTCGAGCTGGCGGCCGAGTTCGTTGTGGATGGGCAGGAGCTGCGCTACGAGCTTCGGGTCGAGGAATCGGACGATGGCCAGAGGGTGGTCTGCGAGAACGGCTATCTGGCCCACCTTGGGCCCGAAGAGTTTTCAGCCAGCGCCAGCTCCTCCTCGATTGTTCGCACTTCCCCCTCGCCCAAGCGCTCGCAGGTTTTCAGCCGGGACGGGCACCTTGACCACCTGTGGTTTCGCTCGGAGGGGAATGGAGGAAAAGGCACTCGGGTCGGATTCGGCGACAACAATTTCAGCGCGATTTCGGCGCTCCTGATGCTGCACGGCATTTCGTTCGACGACAACGAGCGGAAGATGGACTTCTCCACGTCAATTCGGGCCACGGAGGCGCTGAGGCGCGACGGCGTGCAGTTTCTGCAGTTGGACAGCAGAGCGCTCAGGCAGGCGGCAAGCGCAAATGGTGACGACGGCTCACGGCTAGCCAGTGACGGCGGCAACCTGCCTCGCGTGCTGGAAGGCCTGAAGTCCGATCCGGAGCAGTGGAAGGATTGGCTTGATCATGTGCGTCAGGCGTTACCGGGGATTGAGGACATACGCATCGTCCGTCGCGAGGACGACCGGCACGTCTACCTCATGGTCCGTCGCGCCGGTGTCGAAGTGCCCTCTTGGGGCGTGTCCGAGGGCACGCTGAGGCTGTTCGCATTAACCGTGATTGCCTATCTTCGCGGGCACCCGATCGCCTACCTGCTGGAGGAGCCCGAAAACGGCATCCATCCCATGGCCATTGAGTTCGCCTACCAATCCCTGTCGGCCGTCTACGGCGCGCACGTCTTTATTGCCTCCCACTCACCCACGCTGCTGCGCTGCGTCAAGCCGGAACAGGTGTTGTGCTTCGGCCACGAGTCGACCAAGGGAACGGCGATAGTTCGGGGCGATCAGCATCCACGGCTGCGGGACTGGCTGGGGTCGGTTGACGAAACCGTGTTCTGGGCGGCTGACATCCTGACGTGAAAGACCTGTGGGTGCTTGTGGCCGATGCCGACATGGAGGCAACCGTGCGAACCCTGTTGGATCGCAGGCGGCCAGCCCTCGGGATACGTGAGGTCAGTTACACAATCACAAGGCACTTGCGCCGCGACCCGGGGTGTCGTCGAGAGGCCGTGCCAACTGCGCGCAGCTTCCTCAATGACCACAAGCACGCATTGGTGGTGTTTGACAAGGACGGCAGTGGGGATGAAGCGGCCGATAGGGTACGCATCCAGAACGCGGTGGAGGAGGATCTGCGCCAGAACGGCTGGGAGAACAGGTCCAAGGCGATAGTAATCGAACCTGAACTGGAGGCATGGGTGTGGTCCGTGTCGGTCAACGTGAGCAAGGTCCTCGGCTGGGAGGAAGGGACGGAGGTGCTTCGGAGCTGGTTGCAGGAGCGCAATCTCTGGCCCGACGGCGCAACCAAGCCGCCGGACCCGAAGTCGGCGATGAGGCGCGCGATGCGGGAGAAAAACCGCAAGCCGAACGCAGTGACGTTCAGGAGGCTTGCCGAGAGAGTTGCCTTCCGGAAGTGTGAAGACCTCGCGTTCCAGGAAATGCGCGCAACGCTTCAGGCGTGGTTTCCCGCAACCGGAGCTTGATGGGTGG
Organism: Candidatus Azophilus sp.; assembly: GCA_965220835.1. Lineage (GTDB taxonomy): Bacteria > Pseudomonadota > Gammaproteobacteria > Pseudomonadales > Azotimanducaceae > Azophilus. The sequence goes on from OZ244842.1 coordinate 384,190, forward strand.
TCTGAGCACGGGGCGGTTACGCGCCTTGCCGCTCCCAACGCTTGGGTATGTGCTGGCACACAGCATGGGTTGAGCCAAGTTTGGCGTCATCCAAGGACTCAGCTTTATTTGCCTTAGTGCTTGGTGCAAACTGCCGCTCCCATTGAGAGGGGGTAGGGCCATGACCATCATTCTGGACGGCGGCATGGGGTCGGAGTTGATCCGCCGGGGCGCCGGCGACCAACGCGGCCTGTGGTCGGCGCGGGCGCTGCTTGAGGCCCCCGAGGCGGTGGCGGCCGTGCATGGCGATTACATCACCGCCGGCGCCGACATCATCATCACCAACACCTACTCCACCATCCCCAGCTACCTGGGCAAGCTGGGCATGGCGGAGCGTTGGCTGGAACTGACGGCGCTGGCGGGGGAGCTGGCCCGTTCCGCGGCCGATGGTGCCGGCCGTGAAGTGCGGGTGGCCGGGTCAATGGCGGCCGAAGGTGCTGAGCAAGAACTGCAGGTGCCGGGGTCAATGGCGGCCGCTGATGCCGCCGGCAAGGTGCAGGTGGCCGGCTCCCTGCCGCCCTTGGGGGAGAGCTATCGGGCGGACCTCGTGCCGGCGGATGCCGAAGCGCAGCCCCTGTACCGGCAAATGGTGGAAGCCTTGGACCCCTACGTGGACCTGTTCATTTGCGAGACCATGTCCTCCGCCCGGGAGGCTTGCAACGCTGCCAGCATGGCCCGGCGTCATTCGAACAAGCCCGTCCATGTTTCCTGGACGTTGGCGGAAGCGGCGGGCGCGGGCTTGCGCAGCGGCGAAAGCGTGGCTGCCGCGCTCGATGGCGTTGCGGACTTGGCCCCGGACGCATTGCTGTTCAACTGCACGTCGCCCGAGGCCATCGCCAGCGCCTTGGCGCAGTTGGCCGACATGACGGATCAGCCGCTGGGCGCCTATCCGAACCGCTTCAACGTGCCGGCGGGCTGGACCTTGGACAACGATGCGCAAACCGAGCGCCGGGAGCTGTCTGTGGCGGCCTTCGTCGAACATGCCCTGCAGTGGCGGGAATTGGGCGCATCCCTCATCGGCGGCTGTTGCGGCATCGGCCCGGAGTACATTGCCGCGGCGGCGGAGCGATTGCGGCCTGCCTGAGCAGCGCCTTAAGCGCGGCTTGGTGTGTCCTCCATCAGCCCCTTGATCAAGGAGGCGGCGAGCAGGCCGAACACCAGCAGCAGGGGCACCGAGGTCACCACCACGGCGGATTGCAGGGACAGCAGGCCGCCCACGTAGATCAGCGAAATCGGCAGGCCGCCGATGGCGAAGGCCCAGAACACCCGATGCAGGCGCGCCGGGTGCTCGTGCACGGGCAGCGACCGGGAGGCGCAGGAGGCCAGGGTGTAGGCGGCGCTGTCGTAGCTGGTGGCGGCGAAGATCATGCAGATCAGCACGAATAGGGGCAGCACCAATTCGCCCAAGGGCAGGGTGGCCAGCATTTGCACCATAGCCTCGCTGGCCCGCCCGTCGCTGACCAGCGCCAGCACTTCGGTTTGGCCGTTGAATTCCTGGTAGTGCGCCGTGCTGCCAAGCACCACGAAGAACAACGTGCAGCCCAAGGTGCCCCAACCCAAGGTGCCCAGCACCACTTGGCGTATGGTGCGCCCACCGGAGATCTTGGTGATGAACATGCCCATGAAGGGGCCCAAGGCCAGCCACCACGCCCAGTAGAACACCGTCCAGGCTTCGTCGAAGCCGGAAGAGTTGGAGAGGTCGAGCCACGTGCTCATGGCAATGAAGTTGGCCAGAAAGTGGCTCACGGAAGCGGCGCCCTGCTCCACGATGTGTCCGGTGGGCCCGAACGCCAGCACCAGGGCCAGCAACAGGAAGGCCAAGCCCACGTTGAGGTTGCTGAGCCGCTTGATGCCGGATTCCAAGCCCACGTAAACGCTGACCGCGAAAGTTGCCGTGATGGTGGCGATGACCACCAGGTCCAAGCCGAAGCCCGGCGCTATGCCGGTGATGCGCGTCAGCCCCGCGCCGATCATGGCGATGGCCAAACCCATGCCGGTGCTGACCGCGCCCAGCAGGCCGATCATGAACAGCAGGTCAACGATGCGGCCCAGCCAGCCGTTGGCGCTGCGGCCGAGCACGGCTTGGCAGGCGGCGCTCAGCCGCAGCACGGGCATTTTGCGCACGTGGTAGGCGTAGGCGATGGCCACGCCGGGCAAGCAGTACAGCGCCCAGCCGATGAAGCCCCAGTGAAAGATGGGGTAGCTGGCTGCCCAGCGCATGGCCTCGTCCGTGCCCGGGGCCACGCCAAAGGGCGGTGCGTTGTAGTAGTAGGCCCACTCCACGGTGCCCCAATAGAGCACGCTGGTGCCGATGCCGCCGCAGAACAGCATGGACGTCCAGCTGAAATCGCCGTAGTCCGGGGCCGAGCCGTCGCCGAGCACCACCTTGCCGAAGCGGCCGAAGGCCAGATAGAGCAGGAACAGCAGCACGGCGCCGGCCGTGACGATGTATATGGTTCCCAAGCCGTGGGTGACGGCCTCGAAGGCCGAGGTGAGGGCGGACTTGCCCCACTCCGGGAACAGGATTAGCGGCAGGCAGACCAACAGTATGCCCAGCGCCCCGGCACTGAAGATGAACCAGTCTACGTTGGCGCGGTAGGGCGCTGGCTCCGCTTGGCTCATGCCGCCCGCCCGCCGTGGCGTTCCAGGGCCAGCAAGGCGCGCTTGGCCGCCAAGCCGCCGCCGAAGCCGGTGAGCGAGCCGTCGCTGCCAATCACCCGGTGGCAGGGAATGATGATGGGAATGGGGTTGCGGGCGTTGGCGGCGCCCACCGCCCGCACCGCGCGCGGCTTGCCGATGGCGTCGGCCACCTCCTTGTAGCTGCGCGTCTCGCCGTAGGGGATGGCTTGCAGCGCCTCGAGCACTTGGCGTTGGAACGCGGTCCCGGTGGGGGACAGAGGCAGGTCGAACCGCTGCCGGCGCCCCGCAAAGTAGCCGTCGAGCTGCTTCTTCACCTCATCAAACGGCACGTCATCCATCGACGTCTCGTTGACCGACGCCTCGTCGACCGGCGCCTCGTTGACCGACGCCTCGTCGACCGACGCCTCGTCGGCCTGCGCATCCGCCAGCTTCCAGCCCGGTTCCGGCGCTTCCCGTTCGCCGTTCCGCGGAAAGCGGATAACGGTCAGTTTGCCGCACCGCCCGGCCAGCAGCAGCGGACCGATGGGGCTGTCATGATAGGTGTAGTGCATGGTTGGGTCTCCTCGCTGTCACGTTGCGCAGGCGCTCAGGCGGCTCGCTTGCTGTCTGGCCGGCGCGGTGCCACAGGTGCATCAGGGCATAGCCCCGCCACGGCGACCAGGCTGCGGCGCGTTTGGCGGCTGCGGCGGCGGTGGCATTGAGGACCTTGCGCACCACCCAGTCGTCGGCTGGAAAGGCATCGGCGTCCTTGGCCACCCGCAGGGCGATGTAGGCCGCCGTCCATGGGCCGATGCCAGGCAACCGGCAAAGCGCCGCCTGCAACGATCGGCCGTCGGCGCCCTCGCGCAGCTCCAGGCTGCCATCCGCGGCAGCCGCAGCCAGAGCCCGCACCGCTTGGCCGCGTTGGCCGGGCATGCCGATGGCGGCAACGTCGGCATCGCGCAGCTGCTCGGCGCAGGGAAAGCCGCCATCGCCGAACCGTTGCATCAGGCGGGCGGCCAATTGGGTGGCGCGGGCGACGCTGACCTGCTGGCCCAGCACGGCGCGCACGGCGGTTTCGAAGCCGTCCCAAGCGCCGGGAACGCGCAGCCCGGGCGCTGCCCGCACCCAAGGCGCAAGCAGTGGGTCTGCGCCAAGGTCGCGGTCGATGCGCGCGGCATTGGCGTCGATGTCGAACAAGCGCCGCACCCGCGCAACCCACTCGCTTGGCGGCCCTGGGGCATTGGCGGGCAGTTGCAGGCGCAAGGCGCTGCCGCGCGAGCTGACCCGGAGCCAATCCGAGCCGCCGCGCTGCCCGGGCAGGCGGCGTCGGTACTCCAGCCCCTCCACCGCTTCAAGGCCAGGCAGGGCACGCTTGGCGAGAAAGCCGAAAACGTGCGGCGCGTTGAAGGGTTGGGTTGTTGGCAAATCGGAAATCAAGCGTTTACGGTCTTGATCGGTTCGTCCACTATAACCGCTCAAGCGCGAATTGCCCCAGGAATCGGACATTGGCCCGGATCAAGATCGACCCCAGCACGCCCGTCAAGCTCGAGCCGGTGACCGTCCCCAAGCCATGGGGGCGCGAAATCTGGCACTCCGCCATTGAGGCCCGCGGGGAGAGCGCGGTGCGCACTGGCGCAGGTTCGGTGCCCTTGTCGCACTATCTGGAAGCGGCCGGCATCGCGGCGCCGGTGATCCTTTTGAAGGAGCTGGACCCCCATCCCACGCCGGTTTTGGGCGATCTCTACTTCGAGGTTCACGAGCGCAAGCGCGAGGTATACGTGGTCACGGCCATCGACCGAACGGCCTGGCCGGACGGCCGCGGCCGCATTCGCCTCGGCATGGACCAGGCGCGGCGGCAGTGCTATGCGGACGACCACGCGTTTCGAGCGGCCTACTTGGCGGCAGTGCAGGCCTACGAGGTGGAGCGCCGCGCCATTGATGCCGGCCAGCGGCCCGCCGGCGCGGCGGAGCGGCAGTTGCGCGCGGCCATGGAGGCCTTCACCGCCTGCGCCTCCTTGCAAGTGGGCGACGTGGTGACCGTGCCGCCCTGGACCCCCCACGCCCTGCAGCACGGCGTGCGGGTGGTGGAGTTTCAAACGCCAACCTACGAGCGCCACATCATCTCTTTCGCCCAAAAGGTGGTCACCCAAGACCACTGGGACAGCGAGCACGCCATAGCGCGCATGAACTTAAGCCCGCCACCGCCGCCGCCGTTGGAACCGGTTGCCGCTGGCGTGGAGCGGGTGGCCGCCTTTGAGGAATTCGGCGTGTGGCGCACGGCCCTGCGCCCAGAACGCACCATCGCGCTGCCCGATGCCCCCTACGCGCTCTGCATGGCCATCGGCGGCCCCGTGCAGGTTGGCAGCCTGCGCTTGGCTGCCGAGGAAGCCTGCCTAGCTCCCCGCGCCAGCCTGCGCCACAGCGGCTTGCGCGCAGAGCAGGGCGCCGTTTGCTTGGTGGCGGCGCCTGGCCTGTAGCTGCCTGAAGGGGCTTTAGGAGCGATTGGGCGCACCCTGTGGGCATCCGGCACGCCAGGCGGGCGCGTTGTGGTGACGTTCGAGGGTGTGGCGGAGCCTTAAGGGTGCCGGATGCCCACGCCGCGCGGCCAATGGGTCAAGGCGGCACGACCAACATGTTTCAGCGTACGGTCCGACGCCGACTTCAAATGCCCGCGCGGCCGTCGCCGGAGTTTGCGGCCTTCTCCGCTAGGGCCAGCAGTTCCGCAGCGTCGTTGCTTTGAATCACCCAGTCGCCTGCCTCGGCCAGCACGTCAGGTTCCGAGATGCGCTCGAGAATCGGCGCCAGCCGCTCGACGGCCGCGTTGCCGAACTTAAGCCGGGCTTGCCGTGCCACCATGTTGCGCTGGCCCTGCTCCAGTCCCAGTTCTCGTCCCTGCTCCAGTCCTTCACGCAGGCCCTTCTCGTGGCCCTCCGCGAACCATTGCTCGGTCCATTCCTTCGCTCGTTCCGCTAGCATCGTCTTGCCCTCCTTCAGTAGATCAATCGCACCCTGGCCCGCGTCGGGAAAGCGCAGGGGCATCAACACTTCGCTCACCCAGTCCAGGAACACGGGCGCCAGCTCATCGTCGCCGAGCCACGCCAAGGTGTCGCCCAATGTCCGCACAAGGGCCTCCGCTGAACCCGCCGTCTCCAGCCGAACCAGCGCCGACATCAGGTTGTCTTGCGGCAAATCCTGCTCCGCCAGCACGCCTACGTCAATAAGAAGGTAGCGCGGCCCCGCGACGTAGGGCGCCAGCTCTGGAGGCGGCCCCACCCGTTCGGCCAAATCCCGCGCCGGCGTCCAGCGGCGTCGGCCCGTGTACACGACGATGGGCAGCACTGCGGGCAGCCGTCCCTCCGGGCGAAGTGCGTCGGCAGCATGGCCTTCGCAGATCAGCCCGGTGAGGGTCATCATGCGCGCGGCCATCCCCAGGTCCGGCGCGGACTGGGCCTCCAGGGCGATGACGACGGCGCCGCCGCCCTCGAGCCCGGCCGTCCAGAGCAGGTCGCCGCGCCGCCGCCGAAGCTCGGCGCCCACGTGCTCGGCGGGCAGGGGGCGCAGGGTGTCGAGGTCGAGGTCCGCGACCCAATCGCCGGGCACGAAGGCGCGCAGCAGGTCGCGCATGGTGCGCAGGTTGCCGAGCAGGCGCTTGGCGGCCCTGTCGTGGCCTTCGGGAATGTTCACCGTTCGGTATCCAGTGGCTGTCGTTGGGGAAACGGTAGAGGATTGGGGGGTGGGTGCGAAAGCGAGATCCGCCCGTTTTGCCGCGCGAGATGGCCCCGCCGTGACCAGTGGCATTGGCGCGCATGAAGCGCCGACATTGGCCCGCCAGACTCGCCGAATTCGCCGCTTTAGGGCAATTCGACACCCGCCGCGGTCACCCCGGCTCAACCGAGCCATCGCGGTGCCGCCGAAGAACGCCGTGGACCGCATCCCGCACCAGAAGGCGGTGGAACGGCTGGCCGAACTCGATGGATAATGGGGCCACTGGGAGAGCAAGCCATGCCGTGGACTGAAGACAGCGAACTCATCATCGAGCAGATCGAGATCGGCCCGATGCAGAACTTCACCTACATTGTGGGATGCCGCGCCACCCGGGAGGTGGTCATTGTCGATCCGGCTTGGGACATCGACCGTCTGCTTGGGCATGTGGCGGAACAGGAGTACCAGCTCACCGGCGCCTTGGTCACCCATTATCACCCGGACCACATCGGCGGCTCTTTTGCCAGCAACCAGATCGAGGGCTTGGCCGAGCTCATGGCCAAAAGCCCCGTCAAGGCCTACGCCCACCGTGCTGAGGCCAGCGGCGTGAAAAAGGTCACCGGGCTGTCGGACAGCGACATCGCCGCCGTGGACTCCGGCGATACGCTCAGGGTGGGCGAGGTGGAGGTGGAGTTTCTGCACACCCCCGGCCACACCCCGGGTTCCCAGTGCTTCCGCATCCGCAACACGCTGGTCTCCGGCGACACCCTGTTCATTAACGGCTGCGGCCGGGTGGACCTGCCCGGCTCCAATGCCGAGGACATGTACCACAGCCTGCAGAAGCTCAAGGCCTTGCCGGACGACACGCTGCTGCTGCCCGGCCACAACTACGGGCACGTGCCCAACGCCACCATGGGGGAGACGCGGCAACAGAACACTTACCTGGCCGTCAAGGACATGGAGACCTGGCGGATGTTCATGGGCTAGGAGCGCTGACGGAGACCATGGCCGGGCGGCACTCTCGGGGAGCGTTAGAGTCAGCGGGCATAGTGGTCGGGGGCTCTTTTGTCGGGGAGTGCTTTTGTCGGGGAGCGCTTTTGTCAGGGCGCATGGTTGTCAGGGCGCATGGTTGTCGGCGAGCATAGTATTCGGCGTGCGACACTCTCAGGGCGCAGTTTTTTCGGGGAGCATTATGGACACAGGCGCATTCACGGGGTTCGAAGTGGCTTTGCGCAAGCCGGGCATCGCTTGGCTGCGCTTCAACACGCCCGAACGCCTCAACGGCATGACCACGGCCATCAAGCGGGACCTGATTGAGGCCGTCACCCAGGCGCAGATGGACAACGCCGTGCGCGTGCTGGTGTTCACCGGCTCCGGGCGCGCCTTCTGCGCCGGCGACGACCTGAAGGCCTACCGCGGCGCGGATTTGGGCGGCCAGCCCTTGGTGCCGGACATCCCACCGGGCCATGACTCGGGCCTCGGCACCTACAACGGCTTGCGCACCATCTCCCAGCGGCTCAACACCGCCATCCGCAGCTTGGACAAGATGACCGTCGCCGCCATCAACGGCGTTGCGATTCAAACCGGCTTTTCCTTGGCGCTCTCCTGCGATTTTCGCCTCGCGGCCAGGGGCGCCCGCATGGGCAGCGCCACCCTGCGCTTCGGCCTGCTGCCGGATGAGGGCGGCCAGTATCTGCTGGTGCAGTTGCTGGGGCTGGCTCGAAGCCTGGACTTCCTGATGCGCAAGCGAATCGTTGATGCCGACGAAGCGCTTGCCCTGGGCTTGGTCAACGAGGTGGTGGAGCCCGAAGCCTTGGAGCAGGCGGCCTTGGATTGGGCCACCGAACTCGCCAGCGGCCCCCAGGTGGCCATGCGCCTGCTCAAGCGCTCCCTTTACAACGCCGCGGAGCTGGGCTGGGAGCAGGCCTTGGACGAGATCGCCGCCAAGACGGCCATCTCCGACCACCATGCCGATGCCCAGGAAGGGGTGAACGCCTTCCAGGAAAAGCGCACCCCCAAGTTCAACAGCTGGCTGGAATCATGAGCGCCGTGGTCACCTACCAATCCGCCGACGGCGTGGCCACGGTCACCATCGAGCGGGCGGAACGCATGAACGCCTTGGACGAAGCCGTGGTTCAGGGCCTGAATGCCGCTTGGCGGCGCTTTGCCGACAGCGAAGACCGGGTGGCCGTGCTGTGCGCTGCGGGCGAGCGGGCCTTTTCGGTGGGCGCCGACGTCAAGGCGCCGCCTCGGGAGCTGTGGCAGGGCGTGCCCAGCATTGGCGTGGCGCTGGACAAGCCCGTCATCGCCGCGGTTCAAGGCTGGTGCATCGGCGGTGCCTACGTCATCGTGCAGATGTGCGATTTGGTGGTTGCGGCGGACAGCGCCGTGTTCAAGTACCCGGAAGCCCAACTGGGGTTCACCGGCGGCCTGATCGCCAGCGCCGTGGCCCGCATTCCGCACAAGGTGGCGATGGAGTTCATGCTGCTCGGCGAGGACTTCAACGCCGAGCGGGCCTTGCAGGCCGGCATGGTGAACCGCGTGGTGCCCGCCGGAGAGGAGCTTGCGGCGGCCCAGGCTTGGGCGGGCATTCTGGCCAAGTCGGCCCCCTTGGTGGTCACCACCTTGAAGACGCTGGCCCTGCAAACCCTCAACCAGAGCCCCGCGGAGGCGGGTGCTTTGGCGCGGGAGAAGCTGCTGCGCGTCGCCAAGAGCGAGGACGGCGCTGAAGGTGGCCGCGCGTTTCGGGAGAAGCGCAAGCCGGTGTTTCGCGGGCGTTGAGAGGGCGGCATGGCCGAGGAAACAGCACGCATAGTCGCCTGTCCAACCTGTGGCAAGGCCGCCAAGTGGACCACCCGAAATCCGTTTCGTCCATTTTGCTCAGAGCGCTGCAAACTGATTGACTTGGGCGAGTGGGCCAGCGAGCAGCACGTCATCCCCGGCAGCGACGTCGATGAGTTCATGGGCAGCGAATTGGAAGGCCCCAAATCGGAGTAGGGCCTTGGTGAAATGTCCGGGCCAGTGCCATCAGGCCCTAAGCGCTGGCTGGATCAAGCAGGAGAGAGGAGCCCGCTCATGGAAATCTGGACCGCGGCCACGCCGAACGGTTGGAAGGTCAGCATCATGATCGAGGAATTGATCGAGGCGGGCATTGAGCTGCCGGCGCTTCAGGTTCGCAACGTCAACTTGGCGGCCGGGGAGCAGTTCACGCCAGCTTTCACCGCCAAGAACCCCAACCAGAAGATACCGGTGCTGATCGACGGCGACCTGAGCATCATGGAAAGTTGCGCCATCCTCCAATACTTTGCCGAGAAATACCCAACCAGCCTGCTGCCGGACGGCCCGGCGCGCTGGGATGTTCTGCAATGGCTTTACTGGCAGGCCGCCAACGTGGGTCCGGTGTTCGGCAACAAGCTCAGCTACACACGCTACATGGATGACCTGGCCCCGGAGTTGAAGGCGCATCCGCTGGAGCGCTTCGGCAAGGAGGGTCGGCGCCTGGTGGCGGTGCTCAACGCCCGTCTGGAAGGGCGGCGCTTCGTTTGCGGCAGCCAGCTCACCATCGCCGACATCGCCCTCTATCCTTGGGTGCGCGGCTGGAAGTGGAGCAAGATCAACATCACCGACCAACCCAATGTGCAGGCTTGGGTGAAGCGGGTGCGGGCACGGCCCGCGGTGGAGCGCGGCCTGGGCTGGGGGGTGCCCAAGGATGAGATCGATCAATGGAGCGCCGAGCGCAAGGCGGCCTACGCCAAGTCCGGCGCGCAAATCGCCAGCAACGCCCAATTGCGAACGCAAGTCTAGTGCGTCCTGTAACTGATAGTATTGCTGATCTGATTTGGTTTACGGGGCGGGGCACGTGCACATGAAGATTGAAGGCGTTTGCGACGCCCGCCTGTGCTTCTCCCACGTCATGAATCAAATGGACAACCACATATTGGGCGACCCGCGAGGCATGAGCCTTGGCGAAGCCCTGTACCAGTCCATCTAGTATGCTGCTCCACGAATAACCACGATTTTTTGCGGGACAGCACACTAGGAACAAACTATGCAAAACAAGATTGCTCTGGTTACGGGCGCCGCTTCCGGCATTGGTGCCGAAGTGGCGCGGCAGCTCAGCGCGGCAGGTGCGCGGGTGGCGTTGTGCGATGTGGATGAAACGGCGGGCGCCGCCTTGGCCACGGAGCTCGGCGGCGAGTTCATTGCCTGCGACGTCAGCCGCTTTGAGGCGGTCAAGGGGGCGGTGGACGAATGCGTGGCGCGCCTTGGCGCACCGGACTACGCCCATCTCAACGCCGGCATCATGACGGTGCCGACCAACGATCCATTCCTGGCAATTGAGGACGTGACCTTGGCCCAGTACCGGCGCATCCTCGGCGTCAACCTCGACGGCGTGTTTCACGGCGTCAAGGCCCTGTTGCCGTTGATGCGGCAGAAAGGCGGAGCCATCACCATCACCGCCTCGGTGGCCGGTTTCGGGGCCTTGCCCGTTGACCCGCTCTACTCGGCCACCAAGCACGCCGTCATCGGATTCGGGCGCAGCGTGGCCGCGGCCAATGAAGGCGGCAGCGTGCGCGTCAACGTGATCTGCCCCGGGGTGGTGGACACCGCCATCGTGCCGGACACCTTCCGCGGCCCGGAATTCGGCGTCATGCCACCGTCCATGATGGCCGCGGAAGTGGTCGACTTGCTGCAAAACGGCGCCAACGGCGAAGTCCGCGCCAAGCTCAAGGATCGCCCCGGCTTCGCCGTACCACCTGCCGACCTAACCGCCTAGGAGGTTCCGCGAGCTCCCATCCCGCCAGATGCCGCAAGAGTTTCGCGTAGCGAAACTCCAACGCACCGAAGGTGCGCCTGGTCGGCGGCGCTTGGCCTGGAGCTGCGTCCTCAGGGCGAGACCCTTTGCCTGTTCGACCCGGAGCTTGGCGAGTTTCTGCCCTCGTCCGGTGAGAAGAGCCGGATCATGGGAGAGCAAAAAAGGCGATCGACCAACAGGCCCAAACCATCGACCAACAGGCCCAAACCATCAAGGCTATGGAAGCAGCCCGCCGAGTCGCCGAGGCCCGGATTGCGGAACTCGAGCGGCAGCTTGCCAAGTTCGATTAGCTGGGCCGCTGGGCGGCTGGCTTGGGCAGGCGCGCTTTAGCCCCGCAATGGATTGATCGGCGGCCAGTTTTCCTTGCTGGCCAAGATGCGCTCGCCGATCTCGGCCACGTCCCAAGGCCCTTCGCTCAGGTCTCGGTCGGCGATGGGGGTGACTTGCCAGGACAGCAGGGAAACGTTGTTGCCCGCCACCAGCCACTGCCGGCCGGTGACCTCCTTGGCTTCGTCGGTGCACAGCCAAACCACTGCGGGTGACACGGTTTCCGGCGGGAACTGGTCCTGCACGTTTTCCGGCAGGATGTCTTCGGTGAGCCGGGACGTGGCCGTGGGCGCCAGCACGTTCACGGTGACGCCGTACTTCAGCCCTTCAAGCCACAGGCAGCGCATGAAGCCGGCGATGGCCGCCTTGGCGGCACCGTAGTTGGTTTGTCCGAAATTGCCGAGCAGGCCGGAGGTGGAGCTGGTCATGATGATGCGGCCGCCGTTGCCGAGCTCCAGCATCTTGTCGTAAGCGGCCTTGGTGACCAGGTAGGTGCCGCGCAGGTGGACGTCCAGCACCACGTCCCACATGTCGTCGCTCATGTTCTTGAAGGACTTGTCCCGCAGGATGCCGGCGTTGCAGATGCAGATGTCGATCTTGCCGAATTCCTTGACTGCGGCGTCGATCATGCTGATGGCGTCGTCCTTGGCCGAGACCGAGCCGTAGTGGGCGATGGCCTGGCCACCCGCGGCCCGAATTTCCTCAACCACGCCGTCGGCCATGGAGGTGCCCGAACCGGTGCCGTCCCGGGCGCCACCGAGGTCGTTCACCACCACGGCCGCGCCTTCCTTGGCCAGCAGCAGGGCGTGGGTTCGGCCCAAACCGCCGCCCGCGCCCGTTACAACCGCAACCTTGCCTTCCAACATGCCCATGTTTTCGTCTCCCTTGATGATTTGAATGACGGGCTTGCCGCCGTCCTAGTGGGCGAACCGGCCAAATTGGCCTTGGAACGCCCACGCCTGTGACTATACTGATGCGCCAATGGGCCAGCCGAGTGATGTCTGGCACCCGCGCCCCGCCGCCGGCTGCGCGTCGCTTTCGACCCGCGGTTCCCGGAACAGCCTGTGGCTCACAGGAAAAGCCATCGGCGCCAAAGCGAGCCAGCCGCTCCAAAACAGCGGGCCGCTCCAAAACAGCGGGCCGCTCCAAAACAGCGGGCCGCTCCAAAAATAGCGGGCGGCTCCAAAAAAAGCGGGCGGCTCGAAAAAAACAGCCAGCGGCTCCTTTGGAGCCGTGCAAAGCGGGACAGTCTAGCTTGGTGCTGGGAGAACGCAACCACGCCACCCGAGATGGTTTGATCGAGTTGAATTCGTAGCCGCGAGTTGCTAAACCAACGCGGTTCAGTCAGCCTCGCTGCCGGCAACGGACGAACGCTTGGCGCACAGGGTTGTCGGCTCGGATGAGGATGCATGCTGGAAATCACTGTCACTTGGGAGAAGAACAATGGATGAACTGCTTGATTTCAAAGGGAAGGTGGCATTGGTCACCGGCGGCAGCCGTGGCTTGGGCCGGGAAATGACGTTGGCCTTGGCGCAGCGCGGCGCCGACGTGGTGATCGCCAGCCGCAAGGCGGAGGTCTGCGAGGCGGTGGCCGAGGAGGCCCGCGCCCTCGGGGTCCAGGCGCTGCCTTACGCCTGCCATGTCGGCCACTGGGATGAACTCGGCGAACTGGCCGATGCCGCCTACCAGCGGTTCGGCAAGGTGGACGTGCTCATCAACAACGCCGGCATGTCGCCCCTTTACCCATCCTTGGGCGACATCAGCGAGGATCTCTTCGACAAGGTGATGAGCGTTAACTTCAAGGGGCCGTTCCGGCTGTCCGCCCTGATCGGGGAGCGCATGGCGGCAGGCGAGGGCGGTTCCATCATCAACATCAGCAGCACCGCATCGCTGAACCCCAGCCCCACCTCGGAGCCCTACGGGGCGGCGAAGGCGGGCCTCAACGCCATCACCCGCTCCTTCGCCTTCGCCTACGGGCCCAAGGTGCGCGTGAACTGCATCGTGGCCGGCCCCTACCTCACCGACATCTCCAAGGCTTGGGACATGGAAGCCTTCGAGAAGCGCGCCAAAACCTCACTGGCCCTGGGCCGCGGCGGGCAGCCCAACGAGATCGTCGGCGCCGCCCTCTATCTCGCCAGCGACACCTCCAGCTTCACCACCGCAACCCTGATCCGGGTGGATGGCGGCACGCCTTAGCGCTGGCAACAAAAGGGCGAGCGAATGTTCGGACGGCTCCCTTAGTTTCCCTTAGATGCTGGGAGAGATGGGGGGACTTGGCACAAGCGAAGCGTATCTCAACTTGCTTCATCCCTCGCGTTCGTTAACTGCATCTGGTCGAGGGGCGGGACGCCAAGATGGCCTGCACGGCGCTGGGCGCGAGGTTTTCGCCGCTTAACGTCTCAATGGTGGCGAGCCCGCCGGGGTTGGCGACATTGACTTCGATCAAGTGGGGCGGGGCGATGTCCACGGCGGCGAAGCCGACGCCGGCACTGCGCAATTGGCTGGCGACGGTCTGCGCCAAACTGCGCTCCCCGGCGCTCAGAGCATGAGGCAGGGCCTTGGCGCCGGCGGCTAGGTTGGCCCGGTGGTCGGTGGATGCGGGCTGGCGCCGGTAGCAGCCGATGACTTCGCCGCCCGCCACCAGGCAGCGGGTCTCGCCGTCAGCGGCGGAGTCAACGAAGCGCTGGAGGATGGCAAAGCCGTGGTTGCCCAGGGTGCGGCGGATTGCGGCCCGGCCGTCGGCGTCATTGCGAATTCTGGCCACGCCTTGCCCGAAGCTGGTGCCGCTCGGCTTCACAATCCAATCGCTGCGGTCATCCAACCGCTCTATGAGGCGTTCGGCATCACTGCCGGCATGGGTCTCCGGCATGTGCTCAAGGAAGGCCAGCTTGCCGTGCAGATAAGTGTAGGCGTCAATGGCATTGACGAAGCGGCTCGGATTGTAGCGGCGCAGCAACTGGGCCCGGTCGAGGAAGGAGCGCCGCTCGCCGAAACCGAGCGGCCAGATCAGGTCGCACTTGCCTAGGTCCGTTTGGGCAGCCTTAACAGCGCCCCGGTCCAGATGCAGGTCACCGTGATCCGCCACTGCCACTCCCCAGCCTTTGTCGGCGAAAGCCTTGGGCAGACGCAAGTGGTTGTCATTGCGGTGCGGTCCGGCGCCGATCAGGAAGAGGATTTTGGGCTTTTGCACCAAGTCTCCAACGCATTGGCCTCCAACGCTGACTCGCTCCAAGGATGCGAGCTTGTGGCTTCCGGTTTTGGTTCGCGCTTGTGGCGCTCAGGCTTCGCGCTAACGGAACTTACGGAAACTGGAGGCTGAGGTCGGAATCGAACCGGCGTACACGGAGTTGCAGTCCGCTGCATAACCACTCTGCCACTCAGCCTTGAGTGGGCCAACAAGCCGTTGCGGCCCGGGCTTGGGCGGGGCATTCTAGCGCCAACCGCCTTGCGATGCATGCGAACCTTGGCCCTACAGGGCCAAGGTTCGTTGGAGTTTTGCTGGCGCAAAACTCCGGGCGCTGGGAGCGGGACGGATTTCGGCTTGCCTCTGCGCCCGCAGGGGGTGCATTGGGATTTGCTCGAAGTTGGTGCCCGGGGCGGGACTTGAACCCGCAAGGAGTTGCCTCCGGGGGATTTTAAGTCCCCTGTGTTTACCGATTTCACCACCCGGGCCAAATCTCCGCGTCTTTCGGATCAGCGTGATTGGTGCCCAGGGCGAGAGTCGAACTCGCACGCCGCTAAGGGCACTGGAATCTAAATCCAGCTTGTCTACCTATTCCAACACCTGGGCTTGGCTTGGCTGCGCAAGCAAATTCTAACTGAATTGTCCGAGTGTTCGCCTTTCCTCATTGGAACCAAGCGACTGGGCCGGTTGCCCCGCATCAGGAAAACGCGGGAGCATTGAAACAGCTCGCCACAAGGGTCAGGCGTGCAGCCAGAAGGGCAAGGGAGCGGCTCAGGGCTGCTGATTGCCCATGGGCACTAGCCGCAAGGCAGATGGGCTAAGGGGCCGAAAACTGGTTCAGCCAGCGAATCAAGTTTGCATTGTTGACGCTCCCATGTCGGGCGTGTTCCGCCAAGCGGATGATGGGAATTCCGCAACGCCAAGCCAGCTTGTGCAAATCCTGCACCCAGATGGAGCCAAGCAGCCAACGAATCGTCTCCGTCGCCCCATGCACATCGCCAGCTTTTGCGATGAGCGCCAAGCGCAACTCCATTGGGTCGGCCCGATTGGACATTCCGGCGCAATGACGGCCCAGCATGGATGCCACTAGGTCATCGCAGTTCTTTGCGGCAGGCGGGGCGATGAGGGTTTTCGGGTTGGCCATGAAGCGTTCCTCTGTGGCCAGCATTGGCCGACTGCTGACTTGCCTCATGTGCCAATCCCCGGTGTGCTGCCGATTGCCGAGCAACCGTCAAGCGCCGAGCGCAGGGACTCAGCCATCTCCGTTTCGCTCCATGGCTCGGCTTGGCCTGCCAGCGGTTTGGTCGTCTGGCCCGACCACCCCTTTGGAAGGTGGGCGAGCATCGTGCTGACTTCCGAGCGTTGCGCCGGAGAAAGGGACTGCTTCGCCTCGTCGAACGCTTCCGGTGCGAAACGCGCCGCAAAGGCTAAGTCGTAAACGTCCCTAACCTCCACCGCGCCGGCGCCGTGAAGGCGGTGGCGCAGCTTCTTGGCAAGGATTTCCGCCGTGGTTTGAAGCCGCACCGGAACGCCGCCCGGAAGAACGGTGTCATGGGACTCGGCCAAAATGAACTCATGAGGCATCAAGGTGGTTTCAATGCCGTCAATCTCGCAGTAGAGCGCCATGTACTCCATCCATGTTCGAGATGGGTCGGAACCAGCCAGATCGACCATTGCCCTTTCCACATCCGCCCCACACTGGCGATGGATGCGGGCAAACGCGGCACCCTTGCAGAAGAAGTCTATGTCAAACGATTCACGGTGCCCCCACCGCGCCTGAAGCACCGTGCCGCCACCCATGGTGATATCGGCTAGGTCAAAGTACTTAGTCAAGGCGCCCGCGGCTGACTCGGCGGCCAGTTGGATGTGTGGGGGAAAGCCTTGCGCCATGCTGGCATTATACGTCGGTCCCGAATTCTGCGGCAGTTGGGGGAGGGTGTCGTCTCCTCTCGGAAACACGCCCGAACTTGGCTGGTCCACCAGTTGGGCGAAATGCCCGGCAAGCCGGCTAGCAATACGCGCCTATCTAACGTAGTTTGCCCATCCCTCAACGACAAAGCCCGAACGGAGACCGAACGATGATCGACGTGCACTATTGGCCCACCCCCAATGGCTGGAAGGTCACCATCATGCTGGAGGAGTGCGGGCTGGACTACGAGATCAAGCCGGTGGACATCGGCGGCGGCGACCAGTTCAAGCCCGAGTTCCTGCGCATCAGCCCCAACAACCGCATGCCCGCCATTGTCGATCACGATCCCCTGGGCGGCGGGCCACCGGTGGCGATCTTCGAGTCCGGCGCCATACTTGAGTATCTCGGTGACAAGACCGGCCAGTTCCTGCCGCGCTCGGGCGCCGAGCGCTACCGCGTGCTGCAGTGGGTGCATTGGCAAATGGCCAATCTCGGCCCCATGATGGGCAACGCCAACCACTTCAAGAACTACGCCAAGAACATCGTCGATGATCCGGATCAGCTGGCCTACGGCACCCAGCGCTTCGTCGGCGAGGTGGATCGCCTGTCCGGCGTGATGGACGCCCAGCTGTCCGTCAACCAGTTCCTGGCGGGAGATGATGCCTACAGCATTGCCGACATGATCACTTGGCCTTGGGCCATGTTGATGGGGCGCCTGATCGGCGAGGCCGTCTGGGCGGACTTTCCCCATCTCAAGCGCTGGGTGGATGAGGTGGGGGCACGGCCCGCCGTGGACAAAGGCTATCGCGTGGGCCGGGAGCTCGGCAAACGGGAACTCACTGAGGCCGAAGAGAAGGCGCGGCGCGAGCTGCTGTTCAACCAAACCAACGACAAGGTGCGCAAGGCCCGAGAGGAGGCCGCCCAAGCCGCATCCTGAACGGGGCGCGGCGAGGTGCGCTGACCGCCATGGAAATCAGCGAAGACCAAGCCCAGCCCGCAGCCGCAGGGGCCGCCACCCGCAGCTTCCGCGTTGAAGCGGGCGCCCTGCTGCGCCTTGGCGCACCCATCGCGGCGACCCAGCTCTGCGTGATGGGCATGGGCTTCCTGGACACCGCCATGGCGGGCCGCTACGGCGCCGTGGACTTGGCGGGCGTGAGCCTCGGCGGCGTTCTGCTCTGGCCGATGTTCATGTTGATGAGCGGCATCACCATGGCGGTGATGCCCATGGTCTCCCAGTTGGTCGGCGCCCGGCGCACCGGCGAGTCCGGCCCGCTGATCCGGCATGGCCTGTGGATCGCGCTGTGCAGCTCCTTGGTGATGATGCTGCTCATGCGCAACGCGGAGCCGGCGCTGTTGCTGATGGGCGCGGACCCTAGGGTCACGGCGGTGGCGGCGGGCTACCTGCAGGCGGCTGCCTGGGGCATGCCGGCCATGATGACCTACATCCTGCTGCGCCAAGTCTGCGAGGGCCTCGGCCACACGCTGCCGCCCATGCTGATTGCCGGCACCGCCTTCGTGCTTAACGCGCCGATCAACTACGTGCTGATCTACGGCGCGTTCGGGTTTCCGGAGCTCGGCGGCGTCGGCTGCGGTTGGGCCACCGCGGTGGTGATGTGGGTGGAGCTTGGGCTGATCCTGCTGGTGGCCCGCCGCCCCTTCTTTCGCGCCACCAATTGGCTGGGCGGGGACAAGACCTTCCGCTGGGCGACCGTGGTGCGGATTTTCAAGCTGGGGGCGCCCATCGGGGCCACCATTTTCCTGGAAATGGCGGTCTATTCGGCCATCAGCGTGTTGATCGCCCGCCTTGGCGTCAGCGACATGGCGGCGCACAGCATTGCCGGCAACATCAACTGGGCCACCTACGTCATCCCCATGAGTTTAGGCAGTGCCGCCGCCATCCGCGTGGGCTATCAGGTCGGCGCCCGCAACCAGACCGGTGCCGCCCAGGTGGCGTCCACGGCGTTTCGCATGTCCTTGTGCTACGCGCTGGTGGTCAGCGTCCTGCTGGTCGCCCTGCGCTTCGCTCTGGTGGGCATCTACACCACCGATGCGGACGTGGCGCTCATCGCCGCCAACCTGATCATATTCATCGCCATCTACCAGATCTTCGATGACGCCAATGCCACCATGGCGGGCGCGCTCAGGGGCTACAAGGACACGCGGGTGCCCATGATCATCTCCCTGATCGGCTATTGGCTCATCGCCCTGCCGCTCGGCGCCTTCCTATCCGGCGGGGCCCTTGGCCAGCCCGCAACGGGCGTGTACGGCTACTGGGCGGGCATGACCTTGGGGCTTGCGTTGGTGGCCGTCGCCATGGGCCTGCGCCTGCGCCGCACCAGCCGGGACGCGGCGCTGATCGAGCGCTTGGCCCAGGGCTGATGCGCACCGTGACAGCGCAGCAGGGCTTTGTTTGGCTGCCTTGTTTGGTTGTATAAGGGGGGCAATGGGCCAATAGGAGACCGTTATGGGCCAGTCTCGCCGTGCGTTTGTTGAACAGGTGGCGGGCACTTCGGCGCTTGCCGGGTTGGCGGGCGTCAGCCCTGCCGCGTTGGCGGTGCCGGCGGCTGATCTTGGTGCGGGCCGCGCCGCCGATGACGAAGCCTATTGGCGCTGGGTGGCTGGGGAGTTCCTGACCGCCCCCAACGTGGCGCACATGAACACCGGCACCAGGGGCGTCTCGCCGCGCAGCGTCGTCCAGGCGCAGTTCAACGCCATCAAGAGCTACGACAGCGACTACCTCAGCCACGCCACCTACGCCTGCAACGGCGAGTTCCGTGACCGTCTGCGGGCCAAGCTGGCCGCCTTCATCGGCTGCCAACCCAATGAGGTGGCACTGACCAACAACACCACCGAGGGCATGGCCTTCGGCACCTTGGGGCTCGACTTCCGCCCCGGTGACGAGATCATCCACACCAACCACGACCACCCTAGCGGCGTTGCGCCCATCCACCTTTGCGCGGCCCGCTACGGCATCAAGCCGGTGGTGGTCGATTTGCGGGGCGATGCGTTTCATCCCCCGAAGCACCCAGGCGCAATTGTTGAGGCGTTTGAGAGGGCCATGACCAAGCGCACGCGGCTGATCAGCTTCTGCCACATCAACTACACGGACGGTTGCGTGCTGCCGGTGCGGGAAATCTGCGCGCTGGCCCGGGAGCGGGGCATTCTCACGCTGGTGGATGGCGCCCACCCGCCGGGCATGATGCAGCTCAACATCGCCGAACTGGGCTGCGACATGTATGCGGGCGCGGGCCACAAATGGCTGTTGGCCTCAATGCTCACCGGCTTCTTCCACATCCGCGAGGACGTTCAGGATCGGGTCTGGCCGCTGGTTTACTCCGGCCCGGTGGCTGGCCGCAACATGCACGGCCGCTCGGTGGCGGACACCGAACAGGGCCAGCAGGCCGCCACCGCCGCCCGCTATGAAATGCGCGGCTCGCGGGACTTTGCCGCACTGGCTGCCTTCGATGCCGCCTTGGACTTCCACATCGGGCTGACCCCAGCCGCCATCGAGGCGCGGGGCCGGCACCTGGCCGCCCGGGTGCGGGCGGGCCTAAGGGCCATCGACGGCGTGCGAGTCCACGTCTCCGATGATCCCAAGTTGAGCAGCGGCCTAGTCTCCTTTGACGTGGAGGGCGTCGAACCCAAGGCCGTCAACCAGCGCCTGTGGGAGCGGCACCGCCTCTACATCCGCGATGTTGCCCACCCGGAAATCGGCTGGAACGTCAACCGAGCCTCCCTGCACATCATGGTGCATGGCGGGCATGTGGACACCTTGCTCGGCGCGATCGAGGAGATAGCCCGCGAAGCCCGGGCTTGAGCTTGGCCTCTCTTCCAAAAAAAGGTCTCTTGGGCCCTGTGTTCCTAAAGACTCACAAATCAGGATAGGTTTATGAAGATTGATCTGATGGCAGGACCCATGACTTGGGACGGTACCGCAACCGCGGCCCAGGAACTTGAAGCGCTGGGATTCTCCGGCATGCTGTTCACCGAAACCGTCCAAGTGCCTTGGATGTCGATTGCGGCGGCGGCCCGGGCGACGACCCAGCTGGAGCTGTCAACGGGCATCGCCGTGGCCTTTCCGCGCAGCCCGATGATTTCCGCCCAGGTTGCCTGGGAACTGGCCCGCGAGACGCAGGGGCGGTTCCGGCTCGGCATTGGCAGCCAGGTCAAGGGTCACGTGGTGCGGCGCTACAGTGCCCTGTTCGACAAGCCCGCTGCGCAGATGCGCGACTACGTGCAGGCCTTTCGCGCCTGCATCGCCGCCTTCCGGCGGGAGGCGAAGCTGCACCACGAGGGGCCTTACTACCCGATGAACCTGATGCCGCGGGAGTTCACGCCGGCACGCCACGACCACGAGGACGTCAAGCTCGACATCTCCGCCGTGGGGCCGCTGATGTGCCAGTTGGCCGGTGAACTGGCCGATGGCCTGCACGTGCACCCAATGCACTCGCTGCATTACATCCATAATCGCCTGCTGCCGGCGGTGGCCAAGGGCGCGGAGGCGGCGGGGCGTGATGCCGCGGAGATCGACCTGATCGTGCCGGCCTTTGCGGTGGCCGGTGACAGCCCTGAGGAACGGGCGCCCATGCTCGAGCGTGCCCGCATGCAAGTCGCCTTTTACGGATCCACGCCCAACTACGACTTCCAGTTCGACGATCTCGGCTACGCCGGCACCACCCAGACCTTGAACCAGCTCATGCGCAAGGGCGACAGCGCCGCCATGGCCGCCCAGATCAGCGACGAGATGCTGGAGCACTTCGTGGTGGTCGGCCGCTGGGACGACATCGCCGATCAGTTGATCGATCGCTACCGCGGCATTGCCTCGAGGCTGGCCATGTACCTGACCGCGGAAGCCATGCGTCGCAACCCGGCCACGGCCCCGAAGTGGGGTGAGGTGGCCCGCGCCGTCCGTGCGGCCTGATCGATCTGCGGCGTCATTGGAGCCAAGGAAAACCTAGGGATAATGAGTCGGCAAAGCAGGATTGCGAGGACTTGTGAGGACTTGCGAGGAGAAGCGGATGAGCGTGCTGGACAGGTTGCGGGAAGAGGCCATCAAGCCGCTGGAGGAGGCTCATTCCCTGTCATTTGCGGCGTACGCCGATGCATCGGTTTACGCCGAGGAAGTCAGGAAGATCTTCCATGACGAATGGGTCTTCGTTGGCCAGGAGCCGGAGCTCGCCAACCCCGGCGACTACTATGCCATCACGCTTGCCGGAGAGCCCGTTTTTGTTGTGCGGGGCCAAGACGGCCACCTGCGGGCGCTCTCGAACGTCTGCCGCCATCGGGGCACGCCGCTGCTTGATGAGGGGTTCGGTAGCTTGGCCAAGTACGTCACCTGTCCTTACCATGCGTGGGCCTATGATCTGACCGGCGCGCTGCAGGCCATCCCCTACAACGAGCTCATTGCGGTGGACCGGGCGCGCCATCGATTGCCGCAGTATCAGTGCGATGTCTGGAACGGCCTGGTGTTCGTGCATCTCGGCGACGCCCCCAAGCCGCTGGGCGAACGCTTTGCCCACATGGCGGATTACATCACCGAGTTCGAGGTGGAGGGGTTCGACACGGCCTCGAGCGGCGAGCCGCAGGTCTGGGAGGCCAACTGGAAGCTGGTGATCGAAAACGCCATGGAGAGCTATCACCTGTTCAAGGTGCATGAACCCACGCTTGAGCGCGTCTCGCCGACTCGGGGCGCCTACTATGTGGCGGGCAGCTCGGAATGGTCGCTCACGGGCGGTTCGCTCACCACCGGGTGGAAGCGCATTGATCGCCACTACAGGCTGCTTGCCATGGCGCCTTCGTTGGTCGGCATTCTCACCAACGGCAACTTGGGCTGGCTGTCCGCCCATCCGCTCGGCCCTGACCGAACCATGATTCGCTCCGGGGTCATTGGCACCAGAAAGGGCACCCGCAGCGACAGCGCCTCCGAGCAGTTCGCCAAGGCCTTCTTTGAAGAGGACCGGCGCATCTGCGAGCGCGTGCAGCGCGGCATGGGTGCCGCCAAGGGGCGCGGCGGCAAGCTGGTGGACATGGAGCGGGTGGTGGCTGACTTTCACCAATTCCTGGCCACAAGGCTGTTCGACCTGCCGCCGACGGCGTTTTACGAAGAAGCCGGAGTTGGCGAGCGCTAGCCTTCCTTGCAAGCACGCCCCGGCTGTCGCACCATTCGATAGGCTAACTGAGGGGAATCGAGGTACCGCCAATGAAATCACTGTCTCGCTTCACTGTCGCCATGCTGCTGCTGGCCTCGCCATGGTTGCAGGCGGCGGAACTGACTGGGCTTGGGACCGTCACCTTTCCCACGTCCGCCAGCGGCCCCGCCCAAGACCACTTCGTGCGCGGCGTCACCATCATGCACAGCTTCGGTTGGAAGCAGGCCCGAGCCGAATTCCAGGCGGCGCAACGGCTGGATCCGGATTTCGCCTTGGCCTACTGGGGCGAGGCGCTGTGCTACAACCATCCGCTGATCGGCGAGTGGGACCGCGAGACGCCGATGGCCGTGCTGAGGCGGTTGGGCGACACGCCGGAAGCGCGCCTCGCCAAGGCGCCCACGCACCGGGAGAAGGGCTTCGTCCGGGCCGTGGAAGCGCTGTTCCTCGGTGATGGCGACACCCTGACCCGGCGGCGCGCCTACATGGCGGCGATGCGTGACCTCTACGAAGACTATCCCGATGACGAGGAAGTCGCGGCCTTCTACGCGCTGTCCTTGCTGATGTCCGCAGGCCGGGGGGAAGACGCCATGCGCACCAATGTGCTGGCCGGTTCGGTCGCCTTGCAGCTACTGGACAGGAATCCCAATCATCCGGGGGCGGCCCACTACACCATCCATGCCTTCGACGACCCGGTGCACGCGCCGTTGGCCCTGCCTGCCGCGCGGGTCTTCGCCCGCATCGCCGAAAAGGTGTCCCATGCCCGGCACATGCCCTCGCACATCTTCATCCAGCGCGGCATGTGGGATCAGGTCTCGGCATCCAATCAGTCCGCCTACGAGGCGGCCGTGGATCTGTATGAGCCCGGCGACCGGTTGAACGACATGGTGCATGCCCTGGACTGGGGCCAGTACGGCGACCTGCAGCGCGGTGACTACGAGAGCGCAGCGCACTGGATCGACCTCTTGGAAGGCATCGCCGAACGGGCCGGGGACAATCCCATGACGGCCACGATGCTGGCGGGGGTCAAGGCCCGCTACGCCATCGAACGGGAAGCCTGGCAGCCGGCGCCGGTCACGGACCAGACCGAAGCGTCCGAATTGCTGGCCTTCGGCCTTGCGGCCGTGCACACCGGCGACCTCGACCTCGCGGAACGCATCGCCAACCGGCTGGCCGAAAAGGCGGAGGAAGCGGCATCTAAAGCGGACTCAGGCTCTTACTATGCGCGCAGCGACAAGCCCCTGAAGATCATGAACAAGGAGGTGGCCGGGCTGCTGGAGATCGCGCGCGGCAACACCGAGGCAGGCTTGGCATTGTTGCGCGAAGGCGTGAACATCGCCGAATCCATGCGACCGCCCAACGGCGCGCCGCACCCGCTGAAGCCCCCTCACGAACTCTATGGCGAAGCCTTGCTGGCTGCGGGCCGCCCAGAAGAGGCGTTGGCCGTGTTCGAGCGCTCGCTTAAGCGCATGCCCAATCGTCCACTCTCCCTGCGCGGGCTGGCCCGTGCCCATGCAGCGCTCGGCAATGCCGTCGAAGCCCGCAAAGCCTATGCACGGCTGCACTCGGGCTGGCAGGGCCGTGAGGTTGCTTGGCGGCAGGAAGCGGCGGGCTACGTTGCGGGAGCCGAGGCGTCGGAGTAGTTGGGGGAGGGCACGGTGACGTTCCGATTGCAAGGCGCCGTCAGCCGGAGCGTATCCCCGGGGGCGGTTTGACTGAGTTGCCGCTTGGCTTGGGCGTTGCGCAGCGCTGGTGCCTGCGCAGCCCGACCGTGCAGTTCACTCGCCCATGGCACCGAATTCAGGCCGTTGCCGGAGGCTTTCGTTTCTGAAAGCCTCGTCGCGAAAGTGCCTAGGGTAGTAACAGGTTCTTTGGGCGGCACTAAATCCCCATTTGAATGTCATAAAATAACGATAAATGTTATTTTAGGAAATCAATGTGTGCATCTCGTTCAACCCGTGCTAGGGATTTAGTGGTGGAGTTTGCTGCTCGCGGACAATATCACTTCACGTCTTCCGAGTTCCGTTCGGTGCTTGGCGGATCGGTGGCAGCCGCGAACCAATCGCTGTGGAGGTTGGCCAAGCGGGGCGACATCGCAAGCCCAGGGCGAGGCTTCTACGTGGTCGTGCCTCCGGAGTACCGCGCCCTAGGCTGTTTGCCACCGGACCAGTTCATCCCCGCTTTCATGGAGCATCGCGACAGGCGCTACTATGTGGGCCTTCAGTCGGCGGCGCAGTATCACGGTGCCGCCCACCATCGGCCACAGGTGTTTCAGGTGATGGTGGACAGGCCGATGAAGTCGATACGCTGCGGTGCGGTGGGGGTGGACTTCATCGCTAGAGCGGGATTGACCAACGTGCCGTCAACCACTTTCGACAACCCCCGCGGAGTCGTTCTCGCCTCAACCGTCGAGGCAACGGCGGTCGATCTAGTAGGATTTATGGGACGCGCTGGCGGCGTTGACCGAGTTGCAGGAATGCTCTCGGAATTGTCGGAGCAGATGGATCCGGAACAGCTGGTTGAAGCAGCGCGGTCCGCTTCGGTTCTGTGGGCGCAACGGCTCGGGTTTTTGCTCGAGTTCGTCGGCGCGGACGACAAGTGCGGTCCACTGAAGAAGCATGTGCGAAATCGCGTACGCAACTACACCAAACTGTTGCCGTCAGTGCCAGCTGACGGGTCGCCGCGTTCGAGAAACTGGCGGCTGCTCGTCAATGCGCGCATTGAGGCGGAAGCGTGATCCCGCGGGACTACGTCACGGCATGGCGCACCAACGCGCCTTGGGTTGAAGACGCTCAAGTCGAGCAGGATCTGGTCATAAGCCGCGCGCTCGTGGAGATGTTCTCGCACCCGTTGCTTGCCCGGACTCTCGCATTCCGCGGAGGGACGGCGCTTTACAAGCTCTATCTCACGCCAGCGGCGCGATACTCCGAAGACATCGATCTGGTTCAAGTGCAAGCAGGCCCGGCGGGTGCAATGATGGATGCAATTCAGGAAACGCTCAATCCATGGCTCGGCAAGCCGGGTTGGAAGCAGACGCAAGGTCGGGTGACGTTCCGTTACGGCTTTGATTCAGGCGCACTCATTCCCATTAGGATGCGGCTGAAAGTTGAGATCAACACGCGCGAGCACGTGGCTGTTCTTGGCCACGAGGAGTGTACGTTTAGCGTTCAATCACGGTGGTTCGAGCAAACAGCCAGCGTTCAGACATTCGAACTCGACGAGCTTCTGGCCACAAAGTTGCGCGCGCTATATCAGCGGAAGAAAGGGCGGGACTTGTTTGACCTGATGGTGGCATTGGGAGACAGCCGAAGTGATCCAGGGCGCATCGTCGATACATTCAGTTCGTACATTGAGGCAGAAAAGCGTCCCCTTACTCGTGCGATGTTTGAACGAAATCTCGACGGCAAACTCCGTGACCCAGGTTTCGTTTCCGACATGGCTGGTCTGCTTGCAGCCGGCCGCGAGTGGGATCCGATCGTTGCAGCGCGGGAGGTGTCGGAGGCGCTGCTAACGCGGCTACCAGGCTCGGCTTGGCAAGGTCAGAAGCTGCTTGACGGCGGGCGCATCAAGCAAAGCCCCGTTCGCCTAAAGTCTGAGTAGGCACGGCGCCGCGATTCACTCGCCCATCGCACCGAATTCAGGCCGTTGCCGGAGGCTTTCGTTCGTGAAGGCCTCGTCGCGAAACAGCCTGGGGTAGTAGTAGGTTCTGAGGGCGGCGTGAAAGTCGCGCACCCGTTGTTCGTAGGCTAGGGAGGCTGCCAGGTTGGTGCCGGCAATGGCTTGCAGGGCGCGGTTGGAGAGAGCGGGCGGTGACAGCCAGGCGAGCGTTCCGGCCAGGCGGTCACGCTGGATGCGCCCTTCGCGATAGGCCCGCGACAGCGGCTCGGCGGTCTGGTCGCCGACTTGCTGAAAGGCGTAGTACCACTTCCACTCGAATGGCCGGTTGACCTGCGTGTAGTCCGCCCATTGCGGATGGCGCTCCACGAACGGTTTCATGGTCGCGGACTTCGGCAAGTCCCAAGCGTCGTTCACCGCCTCCCTTTGGACAAGCATGATTTCACCGCCGTCCGGCAAGGGCACGGCAGCTTCCACAGCTCGCTCGATGGCGGCGGGGACGACCACGGCAAACGCCAGCCACACGCCGACCAGCGCGGTCAGGTTGACAGGGCTGCTCCAGGCGAAGCGGTCGATGGCCGCGCAAACGCCCCACCAGAACCCGATGTGCAACACCACGACGAGGCTGGCAAGGGCCAGCTCCCAAGCGCCCGTACCGGCCAGCAAAACGCCAGACACAAGAGGCACGACCAAGCACAGCATCAGCGCGCCAACCCGCAAGGCCGCCCGCGCCAGCCAAGGGCTGCCCGGGCTCGCTGCGGTTGCGCTGAGCAGTTCGTAGCGCCCTGCCGCACGCTCCCGGGAACGCAGATCGTGCAGCAGGAGGATCAGCAACAACGGCCCGAGCAGATTCGCGGCGAAGGCGAAGTCGAAACGGCCAATCAAGGCAAAGTCCGGGTTGTCCGCGTCGGTTTCGTAAATCTGCCCCTCCAGGGCAAGCGCGCGGATCTGGTGCTTCCAAGGCGAGGTGTCGCGCTGGCCCAGTGCGGCAAACGCGAAATCCGACGGCCAATCGTAGGTGAGGTGGAAGCTGTAATAGGCTGCCTCGCCCCAGTCCTGGTAAAGCCCGTCCACCACTGCCCGTTCGGCGCGGTCGGCTGCGATCAGTTCGTTCAGGGCGGTGCGTTGCGCGGCGACCTCGCGCAGGCCTAGAAGCACTGAGAGGACCGCGACCAGCAGGGCGATTCCCAGCCAAAGCAACGCCGCCCGGTCATTGATCAGAAACCGAAGTTCGCTTGCGAGCCCGGTCATGGCTGCATCCTTCGTGCGGCAAGAAGGCCGCCGGTGGTCAGCAACAGCAGCCACCCCGCCAGCATGGCCACAAATGCCCCGGCGCGAGCCAGGCGTTCCCCGGCCGCGGCGGGCTGGAAGGAGAATGTATCGAGCACGTTCCAGTTTTCGGCCGACATGCGCGTGCGCCGTTCGGATGCGGCATCGTTGCTGCGATTGATGTCAACGATGTAGTCGAGTTGCTCGGCATGCACGCGATTGAGGCCCTGCACGAAGTCGAAGCGCACCGCCTCGGCTTCGCGCAGGAAGCGATGGTGGGTGGCCAGGTCAGTCCCCGACAGCGTGCGGGAGCCAGCCGCGACCGCCACCACCGGGGACAGCCAGCCAAAGGTGGCGGCGAACCGGGCCTGGGCCGCTTCCAGCGCCATGCGCTCTTCGGCATGCCGGTTCATCACTGCCGTATAGTCCGCTTCCGCGGATTGGGCGACGACGCCGCGGAAGTTGACCGGCAAGTCCTCCACGCGCTGCGCATCGTATTGCGCCAGCAGGCTCGCCCGAAGCTGCTGGTAGGCCGGCGCGTCGGCATCGTGGCCATCGCCGACCGCACGCAGCTCAGCCTGCATGTTGAGGTCGGTCATGAGCTTGCCGGGCACGGGTATGGCGCTGCTTGCGGATTCCACGGCAATGCGCGGGACGATCAGCGCGGTGCTCAACCAGAGCAGGGCCAGCATGGCGAGGGCGACGCTGCGCGACCGGGCAACGCTCGACACCAGCAGGATGAGACTGCACCAGACCAGCAAATAGCCGGCGTAGAGGGCCAAGACGCCGGCGCTGGCCAGCGGGGCGGCGCCGCGCAAGATGGCTGCCGCGCATAGGACGGCAAGGGGCAGCAACAGCGCAAGGGATGCTGCCGCCAAGGCCATCCACTTGGCGGCGTAGAGCTGAACGCCGGTCACGCCTTGCGCCAGCAGGGGCACCAGGGTGTTTTCCTCGCGCTCGCGAATGATCAGGCCGTGGCCGATGGCGATCAGCAGCAAGGGCACGAACAGCTGGTAGACCAGAGCGCCCGTCAAGTCCTCAAACCCGCCAAGCTCGGCGCCTGCCCGAGCGTCGGCGAACATGGCGGTGTTTTGCCGGTGACCCTCCAAGAACATCGACTGCCCCGTGACCGGGTCCACGCCCGGGTCGATCATCGAAAGGGGCGGCGGGGCGCGGAACACGTAGTGCCCGTAATGCACCATGCGATGGGGGTGGCGGTCGGGCTGGGACAGAAAGGTCTCTTCGGCAGCCGCCTGCCGTTCCGCCCGCCCGTGGTGCGCTTCGCTCATCCGGAGCGCGGTGACCACGCTCGTGGAGATCAGCAACAGCGCGAAGATCAGCACCGTGTTGAGCGCAAGCCTTGACCTCAGCCACAGCCGCCACTCCTCCCCGGCGATGGTGAATAGCTGGCCCATCATGCGGCTGCTTGGGTGGCGAAGGCGGCGTGCACCGCCTCGGTGTCGATGCGGTCCATGCCTGATGGCCGGTCGAAGGTGCCGACCAGTTCGCCCTTGTGCAGAAGGTGGATGCGGTCCGCCACATGGCAGGCGCCGTAAACGTCATGGGTGACCAGCAAGATGGTTCGGCCATCTTCGGCGAGATCGCGGACCAGCCCGTTGAAGTCGTCAATTGCGGCGGGGTCCAAGCCGGAGGTCGGCTCGTCGAGCAGCAGAATGGGCGCCTCTCTCAGGATCGCCAAGGCAATGGCCACCTTTTGGCGCATGCCCTTGGAGTAGGTTTGCATGCGCTTCTCGCGGGCTTCGGCCTGCAAGGCCACGCGGTCCAGGGCGGCATCGAGCGCTGGCTGGTTGGTGTCCTTCCCGGCCAGGGACAGGAAGTAGCGAAGGTTCTCATAGGCGTTCAGGTGGCCGTACAGCGTGGCCGCCTCGGGCAGGTAGGCGATGGCTTGCCGGGCGGCGCTGACGTTTCCGTGCACGCTGCGGCCCTGAACGTGCGCGCTTCCCGACGCGGGCGCAAGAAAGCCGAGCAAGGTCAGCAGGGTGGTTGACTTGCCCGCCCCGTTGCCGCCCAACAAGGCGTGGACCTCGCCTTGCTCCATGCTGAAAGAGACGTCCTTCAGCACTTGCTGGCCGGAGCGCTCTACGTTGAGCGCCTGCGCTGAGAGCATGGACATTATTGAAACTCCAAGTCTGGTTGATAACGCGATTCAGAAGTAACTGAGCCAAGGCTTGCTGCGCTTCTCGCGGTGCTTGTAGAAGCGTTCACAAACGTGATCCAGCATCGTCAACAGCATGACTAGGCCGCGCAGGACGTCTGTGGACGCAATGCGCGCTGCTGCCTGGCCTTCGTTGGTCATGGTGGGTGGCTCTGGGAGTGCGTGGGGCTGGTCTATGGTGCGACCGGATGTGCTCGCACCATAGACCTCATTAGAGTCCTATTGCAGCTAGAACGAGTAGGACGCCGTCACCCGGTAGCGGCGCGGCGCGCCCGGCTCGACCCAAACATCTGCATACGAATTGGTGTAGTACGTTTCGTTGAACAGATTGTCCAGGTCAAAGCGCACGGCGAATTGCTCCGTGGGGGCGATTTGGCCGAAGATCCGGGCGGTGGTGTAGCTCGGCAGGTTGAAGTCAAAGGCCGTGAACCCCAGCCGCTTATCCGTGTACTGAAGGCCGGCGCCCACCTGCGCGGGCATGCCGCCCACTTGGAAGCTCTGGCTGACTTGCACGTTCACCTGGTGCTTCGGCGAGTTGATGAGCGGGTCGCCGTCCTCAATCAGCACGCCCCAGTCGGCTTCGAGGCTGTTGGTTCTGAATTCGGCGTCGATGTACGCGTAGGACAGCCACAGATTGAAGCCCGCCTCGAAGGCGAGGTCCGCATCCACTTCGAATCCGCGGCTGCGTGCTTTGCCCGCATCGTGGGAGGACCAAACGTCCTGGCACTCCGGCCGGTCGTCGTTCACCAGAATGTTGCTTTGGTCCACTTGGAACAGCGCAAAGTTGAGCGAACCGGAGACCCCGGCTGAGAACTGGGACGCATCCAACTTCAGGCCGACTTCCGCAGACTCAGTGATGTTGGGGGCAAATTGGTTGCCCTGGCAGTCAAAGCCCGCTTGTTGGCGAAAGCCCTCGCCGTAGGATGCGTAGAGGCTGGCGCTCTCGTTGACCAGGTAAACCGCGCCAAACTGTGGTGAGACGCGGGTGTCAGATGAGGTGGTGGTCGTCGCGGGAACCGCACGAAGGTTGGTCAAGTCATGGTCAAAGTCGTCCCAGCGCAAGCCGAGGCGAACCTGCAGCCGATCGGTGAGGTCGATCTGGTCCTGGATGTAGATGCCAAGCCCTTTGAGGTCTTCATCTCGGTTGGTGTTTGGCCCAGGCACCGGTTGCGGAGACTGGCCGTAGACCGGGTTGAACACGTCCAGGAAGAGATACGCCGCCGGGTCGAGCGTGTTGATGTCCGTGTCCCCGGGAAACCAGCCGGGCCGGTAGCGCAAGATGAACCAGTTGAGTTCGAAACGGTCGTAGTCGGCGCCCATGAGCAGCCGGTGGCGCAGAGTGCCGGTGTTGAACTCGCCCGCCACTTCAGCACGGGCCACGAAGTAGTCTGAATCAAACTCTCGATAGCGGAAAAACCGCGACAGGGTACGCCCGTCCAGGAAATAGGTCTGACGGCCGCCGAAGTTGGTTTCGGACGCGCCGCCCGCAAAGGTGGTGTCTCGGTAGCCAAGACCGGCTAGCAGGCTCCAGTTTTCCGAAAAGTTGTGCTGGGCTTCAAGCTGATGGCCGAGCACTTCGGTCTCGATGGGCCCGTCGCCGGGCTCGCCGACGAAGGTACTGCGCGGCGTGAAACCATAGGTCTCGGAATAGGCAACGCCGCGATCAAAGGGAATTTCCTGCTCCGTGTACTCCAATTCGTAAGTCACGCTGGTGGTTTCGGAAACATCCCAAGTGATCGACGGATAAAAGCCAACGCGCTCGGTCTCAACCGTGTCCCGGAAGCTTTCCGCATCCTCGTAGAAGCCGACGATGCGCAGCCCCACGGCGTCGTTGGCGCCCGCCGTGGTTTGCACATCCCCTTCGAAGCGCATTTGGTCCCAGCGCCCGTAGCTGGCCAGAAAGTTGCCGGCCGTCTCAAACTGCGGCCGCTTGGTGATCAGATTGACCGTGCCGCCGGGCTCGCCGCGCCCGAACAGCGCGGAGCGTGGCCCCTTGAGCACTTCCACGGACTCGATGCCCGCCAAATCCCGCGGGCCGGCGAATCCGCGGCCGGCATTGAAGCCGTTGACCAGAAATCCGCTGGGCAGGTTGATGTCTCCGGCGAAGCCGCGCACGGAAAAGGCGTTCCACAAACCGCCAAAGTTGTTTTGCCGGGCAACGGATGCGGACAGGTCCAGCGCTTCGTTGAGATTGATTGCGCCGGCTTGGCGAAGCAGCTCCTCGTCAATGGTCTGGTCCGCGGAGGGCTTTTCGAGATCGTCGAAATTGCCTTGGTACGCACGGCGCTTGCCGACCACGAAAACCTCCTCCACGACGGGTTCGGAGGCGCTTTCCTCTTGGTTTTGCGCCGCAGCGGGCAGCGCGAGGGAATAAGTGAGTGCGGCGGCGAAAGCGAGCGCCGCCAGTTTGGATGGGTGTTCAGTCATTTATCTCGGTCCATAAGCGTTTGCAAGGCCGCAGAGTCATCAGCGCCGCGCAAAGGCGAGCCAGCGCCCTCAGCGGCGCCAGGAAATCAGGGGGGATTTAGACCGAAGGAGGGCCGGTGGGCGGAGGCCGGACGGCGTGCGGGCGCCCCAAGCGTGCTTGCCGCCCGGGCTGGGCAGCAACGAAGGCCAGGGCGGTTAACTTTGGCGCAGAGAGGCTTGCGGCTGGAACGAGCCCATCCGGCTCATCGGTTAGGATTGCAACGCAAGCAACGCCATTGTGCTCATGGGGTTCGTGGCCGAATTCACTCGCATGGGCAACGGACAAGGCTTGCCCGGCCAGGAACAGAACCATTCCGAGCCTGAGCGTCCATTTGTGTTGAGCGATTCGCAACATGGCGCCATTCTGCACGAAATGGACGCCGGTACAACGTTTGGCGTTCGGCTGGCGCATGTAGCGTGGCCTGCAGCGGGCTAGCGGCTTTCGCGTGCCGCGAAGTTCCGCCAGGCGAGCACCAATGTGGGCACGAGGCCGACAGCTAGGATCAGCAGCGAAGCCGTTGACGCCTCGGCCAGGCGTTCGTCCGAGGCGAGGCGGTAGGCGCGGGTGGCCAAGGTCTCGAAATTGAACGGCCGCAGGATCAGCGTGGCGGGCAGCTCCTTGATTACATCCACGAACACCAGCAGCATCGCGGTCAGCAACGCCGGCGTGAGCAAGGGCAAGTGAACGCGCGCCAAGAGCCCGCTGGGGCTTGCGCCCAAACTGCGGGCGGCGCTGTCGTAGTTGGGGTGAATGCGGGCCATGCCGCCCTCCAGGCTGTTGAACGCGACGGTCAGGAAGCGCGCCAGATAGACAAACACCAACGCGGCCATGCTACCGGTGAGCAGCAGCCCGGTGCGCATGCCCAAGGCACTGTTCAGCCAGCCCGCCAGCTGCTTGTCCAAGGCGGTCAACGGCCCAATCAGCCCGACCGCAAGCACCATGCCGGGAATCGCGTAGCCGAGCGTGGCCGTGCGCACGCCGAGCTTCAGCAGCCGCGTCCCGCCTTGCAGGCGCAGTGCGTAGTTGAGCCAGAGTGCGCAAAGCCCGGCCAGCGCCGCCGCCGCCGCCGCGGCGGCGACACTGTTGGTCACATAGCCGATGAAGGTGCTGCCAAAGCTGGGGTCGCCGCTGACCAGCGCATGGCGCAGCAGCGTTGCGGCGGGCAGCAGCAGGCCAAGCGCCAGCGGCACCGCGCAGGCCAGCGAGGCCAGGGCGCCGCGCCAGCCTGTCAGGCGCGCCCGGCTGGGCGGCATGTTCCTCGACACCGGGTTGGCGCGTAGCCCGCGCCGCGCCCATTGCTCCAGCACCACCAGCACCATGACAATCAAGAACAGCCAGCCGGCCAGTTGCATGGCGGCCTGGTGCTCGCCTTGGGCGTACCAGGTTCGGAAGATGCCGTTGGTGAGCGTGGGCACGCCGAAGAATTCGACCACGCCGAAGTCCGCCGCGGTCTCCATCAGCGCCAGCGCCAGGCCACCGGCAATTGCCGGCCTGGCTTGGGGCAGGGCGATGGTGAAAAAAGCCCGCCTTGGCGAGGCGCCGAGCGTTCTTGCCGCCTCGGTGAGCGGGCCGGCATGGTCGGTGAAGGCGATGTAGGCCAGCAGGTAAACGTAGGGATAGAGCGTAAAGCCCAGAGTCAGGCCCGCCCCCGGCAGGGAGCGGACGGCGGGCAGCCCCTCGCGCAGCAGGTCCAGCTCGCGCAGCCAAACCTGCAGGGGGCTGGCGTAGGCGAGCAGGTCCGCATAGGCGTAGGCAACCACGTATGCCGGCGCCGCAAAGGGTAGAATCAGCGCCCAAACAAACACCCGGCGGCCGGGAAACTCCTTGGTGGCGACCAGCCAGGCGCAGCCTGCGCCCAGGAGCAGGGCCAGGACGGCCACCATCAGCAGCAGCGCCACAGTATTGAGCAGGTACTCCAGCAGCACGGTCTCGCGCAGGTGCGCCCAAACGGCCGATTCCGGTGCCGTGAAAGTGAGCAGAATGGCGGCTATCGGCACCGCGATGGGCAGGGCGATGGCCAAGGCGCCCAGGGTCCATGGCGAGGGGACGCGGGGCATCCGCAGCCCGCGCCGAGCCGCCGTTGGCGCCTGATTGAACATGGACGAGCATTGTAACGAAAACGAGGCGCGCGCCGATGCGGCAGCGGCCACGCGGGGGATGACGCTCAGACTGGAAGGGGTCGGCCACGGCTATGGCGCCGACTCAGTGCTCACAGACGTGAGCCTGTCCGTCAGCGCCGGCGAGATCGTTTGCCTGCTCGGTGCGTCAGGCAGCGGCAAAAGCACCTTGCTGCGCATCATCGCCGGGCTTGAGCCGCTGCAGGCGGGCGCCATCTTCTTTGACGGCGCCGAACTGGCCCGCCCAGGGCGCGAGCCGCCGCCGGAAGCCCGTCGGTTTGGGCTCGTCTTTCAAGACCATGTGCTGTTTCCGCACCTGACCGTTGCCGGCAACGTCGGGTTCGGCCTGCGCGGGCTCGACGGGGGAGAGCGCAATGCGCGGGTGGTCAGGCACTTGGGGCAAGTGGGGCTTGAGGGCTATGGCAACCGCTATCCGCACACCTTGTCCGGCGGTGAGCAGCAGCGCGTGGCGCTGGCCCGGGCCTTGGCCACGGAGCCGGCGGTGATGCTGCTCGACGAACCCTTCGCCAGCGTGGATGCAACCCTGCGTCGCCGCTTGCGGGACGACACCCGTCGGGCTCTGCGCAGCAGTGGGGTGCCTAGCATCATCGTGACCCATGATGCCCGGGAGGCGATGGAAGTGGCCGACCGCATCGCCGTGCTGCACCAGGGCCGCATCCTGCAGGACGACACGCCCGCAGCCGTTTGGCACACACCCGCAGTGCGCTTCATTCCGGAACTTCTTGGCGATTCGAACGCCGTCGAGGGCGTCGGGGCCGCAGATGGGGTTGAAACTCCTTTTGGCCGGTTTGACCTACCTGGCGTGGGCGTCAAGCTCGACGAGCCCTACCTCGTGATTGTTAGGGCCGGGTGCGTGCAGCTCTCGCCGGGCGCGGCCGACGACCCGGAGGTGGTGGACATCCGGTTCCTCGGTGACCGCCATCTCGTCGTCCTTGAGGCGGGCGGGGAGCGCCTGCGCACGCTGCATGGGGCGAACCCCAAGGTTGCGCTCGGCGCGAGGGTGCGGCTGGCCTTTGATCCGGCGGGCGTGCTCGTTTACCATAAGTTCGATAATGATTCTCATTTAATTTGAGTCTCGGACGTCCCATTCCAACCGCCAAACATTCCAACCGTCAGAAATAAGCAGATTCCCATCATGATCCAGCCTTTTTCATGGGCGGCCGCCTTGGCTTTTGCCGGCCTCGCGGTCTTGGCCCCAAACCTTGCCGCCGAACAGGTCAACCTGTACTCCGCTAGGCACTACGACACGGACTTTGCGCTCTACGACACCTTCACCGAACGCACGGGCATCAAGGTCAACCTCATTGAGGGCGGCAGCGACGCCCTGATCGAGCGAATCGTCAACGAGGGCGAGTACACGCCGGCCGACCTGTTGATCACCGTGGACGCCGGGCGCTTGTGGCGCGCCCAGGAGCGCGGCGTCTTCCAACCGGTTAGGTCAGAGGTGCTTGAGCAGCGCATCCCCGCCCATCTTCGCGAACCAGAGGGGCATTGGTTCGGGTTGTCCAAGCGCGCGCGGGTGATAGTTGTTGGCAAGGACAGCGCGCTCGGAAGTGGTTTGGCGAGCTATGCGGATCTAGCCAACGAAGCGCTCCGTGGCGCAATCTGCATGCGTTCGTCCTCCAACATCTACAACTTGTCGCTCATGTCGTCGTTGATCGAGGCCCTCGGCGTCTCCGCGGCGGAAGCCTGGGCCAAGGGCGTGGTGGCGAATTTCGCGCGTCCGCCCCAGAGCAACGACACCGGCAATCTTGCGGCCGTCGCCTCCGGGGAGTGCGGGCTGACCGTGGCCAATACCTACTACCTAGGGCGCTGGCTGGCCAGTTCCGAAGCAGCAGATCAGCGCATGGTGGAGCAGATCAGCGTTGTGTTCCCCAATCAGGGGGGCCGTGGCACCCACGTCAACATCAGCGGCGCCGGCGTCACGCGCCATGCGCCCAACCGCGACAACGCGGTGCGGTTCCTGGAGTACCTCACCAGCAACTTCGCCCAGCGGCTCTTCGCGGAGGGCAACAACGAGTATCCCGTGGTGGGTGAGGCGTCCGGCCCCATTGCGGCGCTTGGCACCTTCAAGGAAGACCGAATCAGCGCCGGATTGCTTGGCCGGAACCAAGCCGAGGCGGTGCGCGTCTATGACCGTGCCGGCTGGCGCTGACCGGCGCTGAGCCTCACTGCGCCCACATCCGGAGCAGATTGTTGCGCACCAGCTTCAGTTGCCTCAGTGCGGTGGCCAAGCCCTCTTGGGCACCGCTTTCGTCCTGCACGAGCTTGGTGGCCTCAGCAAGCTCAAAGAGAAGCTGGCGTTGCTCCAAGCCCCGCACGCGGCTTTGCACCCAGCCAATGATTGCCAGGCGCACGCCGGACTCGACCGGGCGAACCGCGTGCAGTTGATCGCTCGGATAGACGAGGGCGCAACCGGCCGGCAGCTTGATGGCTTGGGTGCCCATGGGCGAGTGCAGCTCAAGCTCGCCGCCCGCGTAGCTGTCGGCATCGGACAGAAAGAGGGTGAAGGAGAGGTCGGTGCGCAGCCCATCGATGAAGGCCTCGTCGAAGTGGGCGCCGTAGGTCATGCCGGGTTCGTAGCGGCTGATCAGCATGCGCCCCAGCCGTTGCGGCACGGCGAAGCGCTGAAACAGGCTGTGCCGGTTGAGCGCCTCCCGCGCTTCGGAGATGATGCGCCGCACTTCGGGACGGTCGGAGGCCGCCTGCAGATTGCGCTTGTGCCGCCTCGCCGTCCCGCCGGCCGTGCGGTCTCCACCTTCGAACAGCGCTTCATTGCCCAGCACTTGCACGAACGCATCCACATGGGCGTCACTCAACACTTTTTCTAGGCAGACCATCATGAGCGACAGTATATCGAGCAAAGCAGTGAACCAGCTTCATTGGAAGACCATTGGCGCGTTGGGCGGCGCCACTTGGCTGGTGACCAGCTCCCTTGCCGGATGCAGCAGCGAGGAGGGTGCCCCGACGAAGCCAACCGGCGGCGACGAGACGGTCGAACGCACCCAGCCGCTGGTTGCGGGCGAGGGCGGTGAAGGTGAAGGCGCTTCCGGTGTGGGCGCAGCAGGCGAGGGCGCCGGCGGCCAGGGCACCGTCGGCCAGGGCACCAGCGGCCAGGGCACCGGGGGCCAGGGCACCGGGGGCGAAGGCGAAGGCGCTGCGACGGCGGGTGCTGACCTAGCCACGGACGACGTGGGCTACCTGACCCAGCTGGGGCTGATCCGGGGCCATCTGGCGGTGGGCTATGCGCTCTATCAGCGTGACCTGCCGCTGCTTTCTGAAACCCACATGAAGCACCCTCAAGAAGAGATTTACGCATCCGTGGTGCCGGCCTTCAACGCCCGCGGCTGCGATGGCTTTGCGATCGATCTGGAATCGCTCACCGCGGCGGTAACGGCACGTGCCGCCCAAGAGGACGTGGCCGCAATCTACGAGGCTTTGACGGCGAACATAGCCCGCTGCGAGCAATCGGCCCGAATCGATGACCCGGCTGTGCTTGCCAAGGTGATCGAAAACCTATTGCGAACCGCTGGAGTGGAATACCAGATCGGCGTCATTGACGGCGTAATCGACAACCTGCACGAGTATCAGGACGCTTGGGGGTTCACCCAGGTCGCCGATGCTTGGGCCCGCTCGCCCGCGTTTGCGGACAGCGCCAGCGCGGCCGCAGTGGCGGCGCAGTTGCAGGACATCATCGCCGGTCTGGAAGGGCTCTGGCCGTCCCTAAACCCCGAAGCCGGCGTCGATGAAGAAGCCGCCCGCCTCTTTGCCGCCGCCGCCCGAGTTGAGATTGCCGCATTGCCGTTGCGGAACTGACCTGACCGGCCAGACGGCGTTCGGGCGGGCTGGAAGTTGGTGCCTGGGGAGAGACTCGAACTCTCACGCCGCCGCGCAGCGGCGGACGGTTTCCCAAACCAGATTTTGAGTCTCCGTCGGCGCAGCCGACGGACGCGCGTAGCGCCAGACGGCGTTCGGACGGGCTTGGAATTGGTGCCTGGGGAGAGACTCGAACTCTCACTTGGTTACCCAAACCAGATTTTGAGTCTGGCGCGTCTACCGATTTCGCCACCCAGGCACAGGGGCCGCGCATCTTAGCAACCTCAAGCCGGTGCGCCAACAATCGTCAACAAGAGCATCAACGTCCTTGGGCACGGCGCACGCCAAGCGTAAGATGGGCGCTTGCTTGCCATCCACCCTCTGACCACGCCCATGCGGAAGTCCGACTTCGCCTACTACCTGCCTGCCGACCAGATTGCCCAGAAGCCGCTGGCGGAGCGGGACCAGGCGCGCTTGCTGCATCTGCGCCGGGACGGTGTGGCGCACCGGGCCGTGACGGACTGGCCGGAATTGCTCGGCGCTGACGACCTTGTGGTGGTGAACAACACCCAAGTGATCCCGGCCCGCCTGCGCGGCCTGAAGGACAGCGGCGGGGCGGTGGAATTGCTCATTGAGCGCATTGAGCAGGCGTGCGTGGCCTTGTGCCAAGCGCGGGCCAGCAAGCCGCTGAAGCCGC
This sequence comes from Candidatus Azophilus sp., assembly GCA_965220835.1. Taxonomy (GTDB): domain Bacteria; phylum Pseudomonadota; class Gammaproteobacteria; order Pseudomonadales; family Azotimanducaceae; genus Azophilus. The sequence goes on from OZ244842.1 coordinate 423,113, forward strand.
AGCGCACGCTGTCTGTCGGCGGGGAGCGCCTGGAGGTGTTGGCGCGGGAGGGTGAGTTTCACCGGTTGCGCTTTCCGAGGCCCGTGACCGAGTTTCTGCAGTGCCACGGCACCACGCCGCTGCCGCCGTACATTGAGCGAGCCGCCGCAGACGAGGACGAAGCCCGCTACCAGACGCTGTTCGCCAGCGTGCCGGGGGCGGTGGCCGCACCCACCGCGGGCCTGCACTTTTCCGAGCGCCTGTTGGAAGACGTGCGCCGAAGGGTGGCAGGCATCATTGAGGTCACGCTGCACATCGGCGCCGGCACCTTTGCGCCGCTGCGCGGCGACGACTTGGCTGCTCACCAGATGCACGCCGAGCGCTATGAGATTTCCGTTGCGGCAGCGGAGCAACTGCGCGCCGCCTTGGCCGGCCCCGGCCGAGTTGTCGCCGTGGGCACCACCGTGGTGCGGGCCTTGGAAGCCGCCGCCGCCGAGCCGGGTGGCCTCCAGCCAGGTCGGGGCGAGACCCGCCTGTTCATCAAGCCGGGGTTTCGCTTTAGGGTGGTGGATGCCCTGCTCACCAACTTCCACTTGCCGGAATCCACCCTGCTGATGCTGGTCTGCGCCTTTGCCGGCCAGCAGCGCGTGCTCGAGGCCTACCGTTGCGCGGTGGCCGCCGGCTACCGCTTCTTCAGTTACGGCGACGCCATGTTCACCGAGCGCTTGGTTGGCGCAGCTTGCAATTCCCCCAATGGCTAGCGCGCTCCCTTCACCCTATGCGGGGCGGCACGCCTGCGCGCCGGGTAACCATGCGGGGGCACCGCGGGTCACCTTGGCGAGAATCCCAAATCCCCAGGTGGCCGGCGCGGTCCAACGTGCCATGGGGCGGCCAGTTGAGGCCCATGCCGATGTTTGAGGTGCTCGCCCAATGCGGTGCCGCCCGCCGCGGGCGTCTGACCACGGCCCACGGCGTCGTCGACACGCCGGTGTTCATGCCCTGCGGCACCTATGGTTCGGTCAAGGCGATGACGCCGGAGGGGCTGGCGGCGGCGGGCACCCAGGTGCTGCTCGGCAATACCTTTCACCTGATGCTGCGGCCGGGCGATGAGCGCATTGAACGCTTGGGGGGCCTGCACCGCTTCATGAACTGGCCGGGGGCGATTCTCACTGACAGCGGCGGCTTCCAGGTCTGGAGCCTGAAGAGCATGCGCAAGATCGGCGATGAAGGCGTGCTGTTCCGTTCGCCGATCAACGGCGATGAGGTGCGCCTGACCCCGGAGCGGGCCGTGGAGGCGCAGCGCCGCTTCGGCAGTGACATCGTCATGGTGCTCGATGAGTGCACGGACTATCCGGCAACGGAGGCCCAGGCGAGGGCCTCCATGGAGCTGTCGGTTCGCTGGGCCGAACGCAGCAAGGCCGCTTGGGCGCGCGCCGAGGCGGACGAGCGCCGGTTGTTCGGCATCGTCCAAGGCGGCATGCACTCGCGGTTGCGCACCGAGAGTCTCGGCCGCTTGACGGACATCGGCTTCGACGGCTACGCAGTGGGCGGCTTGTCGGTCGGGGAGCCCAAGGCCGAGATGCGGGCGGTGCTGGAGGGCCTGATGCCCGAGATGCCGGCATCCAAGCCCCGCTACCTGATGGGGGTGGGCGCTCCCGAGGACCTCTTGCTGGGCGTGGCCCTTGGCATCGACATGTTCGACTGCGTGCTGCCGACGCGCAATGCCCGCAACGGCCACCTGTTCACCAGCCAGGGCGTGGTGCGCATCCGCAACGCCCGCCACCGGGACGCCGACGAGCCCTTGGATCCAGAGTGCGCATGCCCGACCTGCCGAGGCTACTCCAGGGCGTACCTGCACCACTTGGACCGCTGCGGGGAGCCCCTTGGCGCCATGCTCATGACGCAGCACAACCTGCACTACTACCATGGCCTGATGGCGCGATTGCGCGCCTCCATCGAAACGGGTACATTGCCCGGCCTTATCAAGCACCTTCAGGATGTGCACGGGCCTGATTCGGTTCAAGCTGACGCTTAGGCCTGAACCAAGCGAGCCCATAATCCAACTATCCAACCCACGGCCAAAGGACTGGACCCAACACGATGAATCTCTTTGAAACCACGGCCTACGCAGCGGAGGCCGGCGGCAGCAGCGCCGGCTACCTCAATCTGCTGTTTCTGGGCGGCTTTGTGCTGATTTTCTACTTCCTGCTGATCCGGCCGCAGAGCAAGCGCCGCAAGGAGCATCAGGCGTTGATGGCGGGCCTTGCCAAGGGCGATGAAGTGGTCACTGCGGGCGGCATCGTCGGCCAAGTCAGCAAGGTGGAGGACGATTTCGTCAAGGTCAAGGTGGCTGCCAAGATCGAGCTGCGGCTGCAAAAGAGCGCCGTCAGCGCCACCCTGCCCAAGGGCACCCTCAAGTCCCTGGATGAGGGCTAACCAGGCGATGCTTCAGGCCGACGAGCCTCGGGGCGTCGGGCGCAACAGTGGGTTCAGGCGTCAACCTCGACTCGCGATGGAAGTGTTCAATTCTAGGCGAGGGCGAGACACCCTCGAGCCGAGCTTCGTTCGAGTCTGTTCATTTGCCGCGAGGGCAGCCTGCCCGCGGACGGCGCCTAACGCCGTTTCCCCGAGACGACTAGGAGGCTGCTAGTGGTTGGCGAGAGCCTGCTCGGCGTGTCCACGGCCAAGCATCGGGCGCCGAACACCCACCCCTTGAGCCGCTACCTGTTCGTGTTGTTGGTGGTCACGCTCGGCGCGCTTTACGCCGCGCCCAACGTCTTTCCGCCGGACCCGGCGCTGCAGGTCAAGCCGGAGGATCCGGATCGCGGTTTAAGCACGGCCGCCTTGGAGCAAGCCCGCACCGCCTTGGCCGAGGCCGGCATCGCCTTGAAGGCCGCTGAGCTTCAGGGCGGCTCCGGTTTTCTGCGTTTGCAGAACGACGGCGACCAACTGCGGGCCCGCGAAGTGGTCATGCAGGCTCTCGCCGGCGGTGAGGACCATCACATCGTCGCCTTGACGCGGGCCTCCACCACGCCCCAATGGCTCTCCGACCTCGGCGCGGTGCCTATGTCCTTGGGGCTGGACCTGTCCGGCGGCGTCCACCTGCTGCTGCAGGTGGATATGGAGAAGTTCGTCGGCAGCCGCATGACCAGCATGCAGGAGGCCGCTGGGGACGCCTTAAGGGCGGCGGGCATCCGGTACGTGGGTCGCTCCGTCGAAGGAAATTGGGTGGACGGCACCCGGCTGCGCATCCCCTTTCAGAACGCCACCATGCGCACTGAGGCGGCGGAGCTGTTGGCGGAGCAGTTCGAGGGCTTTGAAATCTCCAACACCGACGTCGATGGCCGCCCGGCGCTTGAGTTTGAGATGCTGGATGAGTACCTGCGCGAACTGGAGGACGCGGCCATCTCCCAAAACCTGCAAAGCCTGCGCAACCGGGTCAACGAGTTGGGCGTTTCCGAGCCCTTGGTGCAGCGCTTGGGCCGGGAGCGCATCGTGCTTGACCTGCCGGGCATCCAGGACAGCGCCGAAGCCAAGCGGATCATCAACAAGTTCGCCAACCTGGAGTTCCGCTTGGTGGCCATGCCGGGTGACCGGGCTTCGCAGACCGAGACCATGGACTACCGGGGCACCCCGACCACCATGCTGCGGCGCAACATCGTCACCGGCGACCAAGTCACTTCCGCCAGCCAAGACTACGACCCGGAGACCAGCCTGCCCCAGGTGAGCATCGGCCTCGACAGCGATGGCGGCCAGGCCATGAACGATGCCACCAAGGACAACGTGGGCCGCTCCATGGCCATCATCTTCATCGAGCAGAAGCCGCGTTCCCGCACCGTCATGGTGGATGGCGAGGAGGTGGTTGAGCGTTACACGGTGGAGGAGCGCCGCCTGATCAGCGTGGCCACCATTCAATCGGCCTTGGGCTTCAACTTTCGCATTACCGGCCTGGAACTCGGCGAGGCCCGCGACCTGGCCCTGCTGCTGCGCTCCGGGGCACTGGCCGCGCCGATGTACATCGTCGAGGAGCGCACCGTCGGCGCCAGTTTGGGGGATGAGAACATCGAGCGCGGCCAGCTGTCGGTGGTGGTCGGCTTCATTCTGGTGATGATCTTCATGCTCATCTATTACCGCGGCTTTGGGCTGGCCGCCAACTTGGCGCTGATCGCCAACCTGACGCTGCTGGTGGCAGTCATGTCGGTCCTGGGCGCCACCCTCACCCTGCCGGGCATCGCCGGCATCGTGCTCACCGTGGGCATGGCGGTGGACGCCAACGTGCTGATCTTCTCGCGCATCCGTGAGGAACTGAAGCAGCGGGCGCCGCAGCAAGCCATTGCGGCGGGCTTCGACCGGGCGCTGTTGACCATTCTCGACGCCAACATCACCACCTTCTTCGTGGCCATCATCCTGTTTTCCATCGGCAGCGGCCCGGTCAAGGGCTTCGCCGTCACCTTGGCGGTGGGCATCGTCACCTCGGTGTTCACCGCCATCATGGGCACCCGGGCGTTGGTCAACCTGATGTACGGCGGGCGCAACCTGAAGGCCTTGAGGATATGAAGTTCCCGGAGTTCAACTTCGACTTCATGGGCCGCCGCAAGCTGGCCGGTGGCGTGTCGATCGTCTTGGTGCTGCTGTCGCTGGGCTCCCTGACCTTCAATGGCTTGAACTTCGGCCTCGACTTCACCGGTGGCACCTTGGTGGAGGTGGGCTTTCCCGAGAGCGTCGACCCCGAAGCGCTGCGCGGCCAGCTGGACGATGCCGGCTTCGCCAACGGCGTGGTGCAGCAATTCGGCTCCGACCGGGAAGTGCTGATCCGCATGCCGCCCCAAGGATCGGGCGACCCGGCTGGCCTGGGCGACCGCATTCTGGATTCCATTCGCCAGCAGGCGCCGGGCGCGGAGATGCGCCAGTCCAACTTCGTCGGCCCGGTGGTGGGCCAGGAGCTGGCCGAGAGCGCTGGGCTGGCCATTCTCACCGCCTTGGTGGTGGTGATGCTCTACATCCTGTTCCGCTTCACCAAGCAGTTTTCCGTGGGCGCCGTGGTGGCCCTGGCCCATGACGTCACCTTGGTGCTGGGCCTGTTTTCCATCCTGCAGTGGACCTTCGACCTAGCCGTGGTGGCGGCCTTGCTGGCGGTGGTGGGCTACTCCCTCAACGACACCATCGTGGTCTCGGACCGCATCCGGGAGAATTTCCGCACCCTGCGCAAGGGCGCGCCAGTGGAGGTCATCAACCGCTCCCTCAACCAGACCCTGGGCCGCACCCTGGTGACCTCCATGACCACCCTGTTCGTGCTGCTGGCCTTGCTTATCGCCGGCGGCGAGGGCATTCGGGGGTTCGCTGCAGCGCTCACCATCGGCGTGGTGATCGGCACCTACTCATCCATCTACATTGCCGCCAACATGCTGATGGTGATGAACATCTCCCGCGAGGACTTGGTGGTGCCAGAGAAGGAAACCGCCAAGGAGACCTACCCCTAGCGACACGGTCCCACCCTTCGGGGGAGCCCGCCAAAATCAAACGGAAGATCGCACTGGCTCCGGGGTTGGGTGCGCGATGCGGCCATCCGGCACACCAAGCGGGTGCATGCGGTGGAGTTCGAAGGCGTCCCGCCCGCGCACGGCGCGCAGCGCCGTTGCGCCACGCTGCCGTTAGGCGAGGTTGCGCCGCAGGCTGGCCACCATCAACTTGTAGCATCTCGGGTTGGCGGCCACGATGTCGCCGCTTTCGAAGTGCCGCTCGCCGCCTTCATGGTCGGACACGAACCCCCCCGCTTCCTTGACGATCAACGACCCGGCGGCGATGTCCCAAGGTGCCAGGCCCATCTCCCAAAAGCCGTCCAGCCGGCCGCTGGCCACATAGGCCAAGTCCAACGCCGCGGAGCCTTGGCGGCGGATGTTGCGGCAGCACTCGGTCAACTCGGCGACCGCGGCGTTGAATGTGCCCAGCCGGTCGCGGGCGCCAGGCGGCAGCCCAGTCGCGACCACCGCATCGCCCAAGCGCTGGGTGGTGCTGACGCGGATGCGCTTGCCGTTGAGTTGCGCGCCGGTGCCTCGGCTCGCCACCCACTCCTCGTTGCGCACGGGGTCGACGATCACGGCGTGCTCGATTTGCCGCCCCCGCCGCGCCGCAATGGAGATGGCGAAGTGGGGAATGCCCTGTAGGTAGTTGAGCGTGCCGTCCAGCGGATCGATGATCCAAGTGAATTCAGCGTCTTCCCGGTCCTGGCCGCTGCCTTCCTCGGCCAGCACCCCGTGGTCCGGGTAGGCGTCGAGCAACATGTCGACAATGACGCGCTCCGCTTGCCGGTCAATGCTGGAGACGAAGTCGTTGGGGGCTTTTTCCTCCACCTTGAGCTCATCAAGCCGGTCCATGGCCTGCAGGAGAATTGGTGAGGCACGGCGGGCGGCCCGCAACGCCATGTTGGCCATCGGCTGCATGGACGGGTAGCCTACCGCAACATGAAGCTGAACAACATCCGCGTTGTGCTGGTCGAGCCCAGCCATCCAGGCAACATCGGTGCCGCCGCTCGGGCCATGAAGACCATGGGGCTGTCGCAACTGGTGTTGGTCAATCCGCTGCGCTATCCGGATCCCCAGGCGGAGTGGCGGGCGGCAGCCGCCACTGACGTGCTGGACCAGTGCCGGGTGTGCGAGAGCCTTGATGAAGCGATCGCGGATTGCCATTGGGTAGTGGGCGCCAGCGCCCGGCCAAGGCGCATCCCCTGGCCGGTGGCGGACGTCCGCGCCGCGGCGCGGAAGCTGCTTGCTGAAGCGGCTGCCGGCCAAGTGGCCGTGCTGTTCGGGCGCGAGGCGGATGGTCTCAGCAACGACGAGCTGCAGCGCTGCAACGCCCATCTGCGCATTCCCGCTTCTCCGGACTATCCATCCTTGAACCTGGCCATGGCCGTGCAGGTGGTTGCTTACGAACTCTTCGCCGCCCAGGCGGCGCCGGCCGAACCCGAATGGGACCGGCCCCCGGCCACCGCCGCTGAAGTTGACGCCATGCTGGCCCACTGGGAGCGTCTGCTGGAGGCGGCGGACTTCCTCGACCCGGACAACCCGGGCCAAACGATGACCCGACTGCGCCGCCTAGCCGTCCGCACCGGCTTGGACCAAACCGAAGTGCGCATGCTGCGGGGCATCGCCACTCATTTGGAAAGGCACGGCGGACCGGGCTAGCCCGCATGATTCAACAAAGGCCGCGCCCCTCGCATGAAAGGAGCCCTCAGCCGGGGAGCGCGAGGGGCATTGCCCCTCGCAGGAAAGGAGCCCTCAGCTGGGGAGCGCGAGGGGCATTGCCCCTCGCTTAAAAGGAGCCGAACGGGCTCCTATGCTTGCGCCAGCCAGTCCTCCGACCGCGCCCAGAGCCGTTCGGCGACCGAGGCATCGAGCGCGTCGGCCGAAGGCTGGCTGACGGCGCAGCGATCGTAGTAGCACCCGCCCTGCACATCGGCGTCCGTCGCGCAGAACAGCGTGGTCTGGGCGCCTTGCAGTGGCGACAGCAGCGCCGCCTTCGCTGGGGCGGCCAGCAGGCGTTGAAGCGGCCGAACACGGCTGTAGGACTCAAGCCCGTTGGCAACCAAGTTGGTGTACACCGAGCCGGGATGCAGGGACAGCGCACGGAATTGGCCGGTGCCGCCGTGTCGGCGATGCAGGGCTTGCGTCATGTGAATGAGCGCCAGCTTCGATTGGCCGTAAGCGTCCCAAGTGTTGCGGTTGGTGAACTCCGCCAGCAGGCGATCATTGCGGCCCCGCACGTGCTGGTGCGAGGTCACGTTCAGCACCCGGGCGTCGCCGTCCGCTTGCGCGCTGCCAATGAGCAAGGGCAGCAGCAGGCTGGTGAGATGGAAGGTGCCCAAGTAGTTGATGCGCCAGTGCAGTTCCAAGCCGTCCGCGGCGCGCTGCACTTGCCGCCGCAGCGTCAGCAGGTCGTGGAGGATGCCGGCATTGTTGATCAGCACATGCAAGGCACTGAAGCGCTCGCCGTACCAATCGGCAAAGGCGCTGACGCTGTCCCGGTCGCCGAGGTCCAACGCCCGCGCCGTCAAGCTGCCGCCACCGTTGCCGAGCTCGGACCGCAGCGCCTGCTGCAGTGCGCGGGGATCACGCCGACGGGTGGCCACCACCTCGGCGCCCCAGCGGGCCAACTGCAGGGCGACGATGTAGCCCATGGAACCCTTGGAGGCGCCGGTTACGATCACCTGCCGGCCGGTCATGTCCCGGGGCTTTGCCATGGGCTGCGGGCCAAGCAGGCGGGCCAGATGCACCGCGCCGTCGCGGATCATGGTGGGGAGGTGCGTGCTGGCCATCGCCGGGGCATGTCTGCCCATGGACTGGGTCAACGGCCACTAAGCCCCGACACCACTTCCACCACCCGTTGCGCGGCGTAGTCCACCTCCGCCTCGGTGGTGTAGCGGCCGATGGAGAAGCGCAGGCTGGCGTGGGCGATCTCATCGGGGACGCCGAGGGCGCGGAGCACGTAGGAAGGCTCCACACTGGCTGACGTGCAGGCGGAGCCGCTGGAGACGGCGATGTCGTCCAAGGCCATCAGCAGGGTTTCGCCGTCGATGCCGGCAAAGCCGACATTGAGGTTGCCGGGCAGGCGCTGCTCCTCGTCGCCGTTCAGCACCGCACCGGGCGCTTGCTTCAAGTGCGACCACAGGCGCTTGCGCAGGGCCAGGATGCGGGCGTTCTCCGTGTCCATAACCCGGCCCAGGATGGCGCACGCCTCGCCCATGCCCACCACTTGGTGGGTGGCCAGGGTGCCGGAGCGCATGCCGCGTTCGTGGCCGCCGCCGTGCAGCTGCGGGCGCAGGCGCATGGGCGGCTCCCGGCGCACGTACAGGGCGCCGACACCCTTGGGGCCATACATCTTGTGCGCCGACAGGCTGATCAGGTCGATGGCCATGGCCTGCACGTCCAAGGGCAGCTTGCCGGCGCTCTGGGCGGCATCCACGTGCAAGCGAACCCCGGCGGCGCGGCAGATTGCGCCGATGGCGGCCACATCGTTGACCACGCCGATTTCGTTGTTCACCTGCATCAAGGAGACCAGCAGGGTGTCTTCGCGCAGCGCCTCGGCCACTTGCTCGGGGCGGATGATGCCGTCCGCCGGCGGCGTGAGCCAAGTGACCTCAAAGCCTTGGGTTTCAAGGTGGGCGCAGGTGTCGAGCACGGCCTTGTGCTCGATGGTGCTGGTGACGATGTGGCGGCGGGATGCGCCTTCGGCCAAGCCCTTGATGGCCAAATTGTCCGATTCGGTGGCGCCGGAGGTCCAGACGATTTCCCGGGGGTCGGCGTTGAGCAGGCGGGCCACGTCGGCGCGGGCCGCCTCCACCGCTTCCTCGGCATGCCAGCCGAAGGCGTGGCTGCGCGAGGCCGGATTGCCGAAGTTGCCCTCCGCCAGCAGGCAGGCGTTCATCTTGGCCGCCACTTGGGGGTCCACCGGCGTGGTGGCCGAGTAGTCTAGGTAAACCGCTTTGCGCACTTCGGCTTTGCTTTTTGAGTGAGTCAGTGCAAGCCCGGCAGACGGCTAGGCAAGCTGGCTTAGTATGACCTCTTCCGCGCGGCGGTCCTGCCGGTGGGCGATGGACTGCACCTCCCGGCGAGCCACCAAGCTGGCCAAGGTCACCCGCTTGAGGAAGCCGTCGATTTCCTGGGAGAGATCATTCCACAGATCGTGGGTCAGGCAAATGGTGCCGCCTTGGCAGTCCGCCGCGCCGTGGCAGCGGGTGGCATCCACGCCTTCGCCGACCGCGGCTATGATCTCCGAGACGCTGATGCGCTCCGCGTCCACGCTGAGCCGGTAGCCGCCGCCGGGCCCGCGCAGGCTGTCCAACAGCCCGGCGCGCTTCAGGCGGCCGAACAGCTGTTCAAGATAGGCGGGGGAAATGCCTTGGCGCTGCGCGATGGCCGTCACGCTCACCGGCCCCGATTGCCGGTGCAGGGCGATGTCGAGCATGGCGGTGACCGCATAGCGGCCCTTGGTGGTCAGGCGCATGGCGTCACGCCCCGTTTGTCCGTGTGAGTGGCGCAGCGGCTTGATTCGGTTCAACTTCAGCTTGAAGCGAATCAAGCCGCTGCGCCGGCCCAATATCGTGCGATGATTGGGGTTGAGTATGCAATAGCCAGCCGAGTGCGTCCACTTCAAGGGGCTGGGTGCTTGCGCTTGCGTTTGGCTGGCTCAAGCTTGGTCGGTTTGCAGGGTTTTCTGGGTTTGCAGGGTTTTTTGGGTTTGCAGGGAAAGTGCGGGGAAAACGGAGGTCTATGAGCATGAAAGTGGAATCAACCACCCATGGCCGGGTGGCCTTGGTCACCATCAATCGCCCGGCAGTCCGCAACGCCGTCGACGGGGAAACGGCCGAGGGGCTCGCCGATGCGTTCGCTCGCTTTGATGGCGACGGCGATCTTGACGTGGCGGTGCTGACCGGTGCGCAAGGCACCTTCTGCGCCGGCGCCGACCTCAAGGCCGTCTCCGAAGCTCGGGGCGCACCGAAGCTCAAGCCCGATGGTCGGGGACCTTTGGGCTGCACGCGCATGCTGCTGTCCAAGCCGGTCATCGCAGCCGTGGAGGGCTTTGCCGTGGCCGGCGGCCTGGAGCTGGCGCTTTGGTGCGACTTGCGGGTGGCTGCGGAGGATGCGGTGTTTGGCGTGTACTGCCGCCGTTGGGGCGTGCCCTTAGTGGATGGCGGCACCATCCGCTTGACGCGCCTGGTCGGCCACAGCCACGCGCTGGACTTGATCCTCACCGGCCGCGGCGTCGCCGGGGAGGAAGCGAAGGCCATGGGCCTGGCCAATCGGCTGGCGCCGCCGGGCCAGGCCTTGGCAGCCGCCTTGGCTTTGGCGGAAAGCCTCACCGCCTTTCCCCAGCTTTGCCTGCGCAATGACCGGCTGTCCTCCTATCGGCAATGGTCGCTGCCGCTCGAAGAGGCGCTTAAGGAGGAGACCCGCCTCGGCTTGGAGGTGCTGGCCTCCGGCGAAACCCGGCGCGGCGCCACGCGCTTCGCGGCAGGCAAGGGACGCCACGGCGACTTTGAGTCCATCTAGCCGCTATAATGCGCGCCCCGAAAGCAGGGCCGAGGGTCCTGTGCCGGAACACGCCCTTCCTGATTCAAGCGGACATTGCGGAGACCTCTATGGCCGTGGAGCGCACTTTATCCATCGTCAAGCCCGATGCGGTGGCCCGTAACCTCATCGGCGAAATCTATTCGCGGTTTGAACGCGGCGGCTTGAAGATCGTCGCCGCCAAGATGCTGCGGCTGGACAAGGCCCGGGCTGCGGGCTTTTATGCCGAACACGAAGGCAAGCCGTTTTATGAGGCGCTCTGCGCCTACATGACTTCCGGCCCCATCATGGTGCAGGTCTTGGAAGGGGAGGACGCCATCGCGGCGAACCGCCGGCTGATGGGCGCCACCAACCCGGCGGAAGCGGATCCGGGCACCATCCGGGCGGACTTTGCCGAGTCCTTGGACGCCAATTCGGTGCACGGCTCCGACGCCCCGGCCTCCGCCCGCCGGGAGATCGCCTACTTCTTCGAACCCGCGGAGATACTCTCCGGAAGTTAAGGCCGCCCGGATGCGCAACCTATTCGACTACGACCGGGCGGGGCTGGAAGCGGCCTTTGAGGCGGCTGGGCACAAGGCCTTTCGCGCCCGGCAGATCATGAAGTGGGTCTATCACCGCGGCGTTCGGGATTTCTCCGCGATGACCGATCTGGCCAAGAGCCTGCGCGCTTGGCTGGGCGAAACGGCAACCCTGTCGGTGCCCGAAGTGCGGTCCCGGCAGGACTCGGCGGACGGCACCATCAAGTGGGCCATGGGCATGGATCAAGGCGATGTGGTGGAGACCGTGCTCATCCCGGAAGCCATGAGCTCCCCTCAAAAGGGCACGCCGCCAGCGTCGCAGAGGCAGCAATTCGGCCGAGCAGACGCGTCCGGTGGTGCCCTGCAAGCGGGCCGCAACACGCTGTGCGTCTCCTCCCAAGCGGGCTGCGCGCTCGATTGCCGCTTTTGCGCCACCGGCAAGCAGGGCTTCAACGGCAACCTGACCACCGCGGAGATCATCGGCCAGGTGTGGCTGGCCAACCAGGCGATCAAGGCCGAGGGCAGGAGCGTGAGCAACGTGGTGCTCATGGGCATGGGCGAACCGCTGCTCAACTTTGATGCGGTGGTCCGCGCCGTCAATCTGATGATGGACGACCTGGCCTTCGGCATCTCCAAGCGCCGGGTGACCATTTCCACCGCCGGCGTGGTGCCGGCCATCTACGATTTGGCCGAGGTGAGCGACGTTTCCCTGGCAGTGTCCCTGCACGCGCCGGATGACGCGCTGCGCGATGAGCTCGTGCCCATCAACCGCAAGTACCCCATAAGCGAGCTGCTCGCCGCCTGCCGCCACTACGTTGCCGGCTTGGGCGAACGCCGCGCGTTGACGGTGGAGTACACGCTGATCAAGGGCGTCAACGACAGCCTCGCCCAGGCACGGGCGCTGGCGCGCCTGCTGCGCGGCCTGCGCTGCAAGATCAACCTCATCCCGTTCAATCCCTTTCCGGCATCGGGCTTTGAGCGCCCGGATGCCCGGGCGGTGCGCGCCTTTCAAACCGCGCTGCTCGACGCCGGCTACGCCACCATGCTGCGCACCACGCGCGGGGATGACATCGGCGCCGCCTGCGGCCAGTTGACCGGCGCGGTCAACGACCGGACGCGGCGCCAATCCCGCTATCTGGCCCGTCTGCAAGTGGCCGAGGTGGGTTAGTCGTGGAACAGGCGCACGAGGGTCCAAGCGCGGCGCTGCAGGGGCGGCGCGGAATGGTTTGGTGGGTCGCCGGCGCCGTTGCCGCACTGGCTGCCGCCATTGGCGGCATGCTGTCCATGTTCTCGAATCGATAGCCGTGGCCCGCTTGGTACGGGGCATGCGCGACGTGCTGCCCGATGAGGCCCGGCGTTGGCGTGCCGTGGAGGAACGGATTGTCGGCATCCTCGACGGCTTCGCCTACGAGGAACTGCGCCTGCCCTTGCTGGAGATGACCGAGCTGTTCGCCCGCAGCGTCGGCGCGGCGACCGACATCGTCGAAAAGGAGATGTACAGCCTCATCGACCGGGACGGCAGCAGCATCTCGCTGCGCCCGGAGGGCACGGCTTCCTGCGCTCGGGCCCTGCTTGAGGGGGGGCTGCTGCGCAATCAGGCGCAGCGCGTGTTCTACCGCGGGCCCATGTTTCGCCATGAGCGTCCGCAGATGGGCCGCTTCCGCCAGTTCCATCAGATCGGCGCGGAGGTCTTCGGCCCGCCGGGCCCGGACGTGGATGCGGAGCTGATCCAGATCGGCACGGAGATTTGGCGGGCCCTGGACCTCAGCGGCGAGATTCAACTGGAAATCAACACCTTGGGCGCACCAGCCGCCCGGGCCGCTTGGCGGGACGCTTTGGCCGCCTACCTCCGGCCGCACCGGGCGGCGCTCGATGCGGACAGCGCCCGCCGGCTTGACCGCAACCCGTTGCGCATTCTGGACAGCAAGTCAGCCTCCACCCAGGCGCTGTTGGCCGATGCCCCGAGCTTCGACGACTTCATCGATGACGCCAGCGCCGAGCACTTTGCGGCACTTAAGGGGATGCTTGATGAGTTGGGCATCGACTACGCGGTGAACGCCCGCTTGGTGCGCGGTTTGGACTACTACGGCAGGACGGTTTTTGAGTGGACCACGCAGCGCTTGGGTTCCCAAGGCACGGTCTGCGCGGGCGGGCGCTACGACGGCTTGGTGGAGATCATCGGCGGCAAGCCCACGGCGGCGGCGGGGTTTGCGTTGGGGTTGGAGCGCGCGGTGTTGCTCTGCCAGGCGCTGCACGAGGCCACGCCGGCGCCGGCAGTGGATGTCTATTGCTGCGTGCTGGAGCCGCAGTGGCAGGGTCATGCGCTGGCCATCGTGCAGCGGCTGCGGGAAGGGTTGCCGGGGCTGCGCTTGCGGGTGCATGCCGGCGGGGGCAGCTTGAAGAGCCAGCTTAAGCGTGCCAATCAGTGCGGTGCCCGTTGGGCGCTGTTGTTTGGGGAAGATGAATTGAGGGACAATCGCATGGCGTGTAAGGATCTGCGCTCCGGCGCGCCCCAGGAGGCGCTGACCGAGCAAGCCGTCATTGGGCGTTTGCTTGGCGAGACGGCTTGAGCGGGGCGGGTGCGATGCGGATTAGGACGCAATCAGGAGTGCGGTGAGTGTCGGACTATTTCACTGAGGAAGAGCAGCTTGAGCGGCTTAAGAGCTGGTGGCGCAGCAACGGCACCAGCCTGCTGACCGGCTTGGCCTTGGCCGTGGCCGGGCTGGTTGGCTGGCGCTGGTACGACCAATCGGCCGTTGAGGCGCGCCAGTCGGCGTCGGACCTGTACGAGTCCTTCTTGGCGGCGGAAGGCGATGGGCGCGCGGCCTTGGCCGAACAGCTTGACGAGAGCACCGCGGGCAGCGCCTACCAAGCGTTCACGTTGCTGCACAGAGCGCGTGAAGCGGTGGAGGCCGACGGCATCGAGGCCGCGGCGGCCTATCTGCAGCGCATCATCGACACCGATGCGCCGGATTCGCTGCAGGACTTGGCCCGCATTCGCCTGGCCCGGCTGCACCAGCAGGGCGGCGACAGCGCCGCGGCGCTGGCGGTATTGGCGGGCGTGCGCGGCAGCGGCTACCGGTGGCTGGCCCAGGAGCTCAAGGGCGACATTCACTTGGAGCAGGGCGAGCGCGCGCTGGCCCATGAGGCGTACCGCTCCGCGCGACAGGAGATTGGCGACGACCGTGAACGGCCAATACTGGAAATCAAGATCGACGACACAGCGCCGCCCGACCGGCCCGAACCCCCGAGTGCCGATGCCGAGCCAGAGCCCGCGCGCGCACCGGAGCCCGCGCGCTCAATAGAGCCCGCACAGGATGCAGAACCAGAAGCAGGGCCAGAGCCAGAACCCGAACCACAGCCCGAACCAGAACGGGAGTCCGAACCAGCGCCAGAGAGCGGGGAGACCGTGCCGGAATGAACCAGTTGCCCGAAAAGCATGCGTCGGCCCTTGGGACAGAGGGCGCGAACCCGCAGTTCGTTGGGGTCTTGCGCCAACGAAACCCACGTTCAGTGGGGCGGATTCATGGATTCCCGTCTTTGCAAAGTGTCCGGCGCCGTTCCCCATTGGCCCGCATCTTGTCCTTGCTGGCGGTTGGCCTCCTGGCCGGGGGCTGCAGTTGGTTTTCCTGGGTTCCCGGCATCGGTGGCGGGGACGACGACGAAGATCAGCTTAAGCCCGCCGACTTGGTGAGCTTTCAGCCCGAGGCGCGCATCAGGCAGCTATGGCGAGCCAAGATCGGCAAGGGCTTGGGGCGCAAGTACCTGCGCTTGGATCCAGCGCCCTTGGCAGACCGCATCTATGCCGCCGACGGTTACGGCACGGTGGAAGCCCGGGACCGCTTTTCCGGCAAGCGCGTCTGGCGCGCCAAAATTGGCCAGGAAGGCAGAACGGATCGTTCCCCGAGGTCGGGCATGGGGCGCTTCGTGCCCAGAATTCAGTTCAAGTTCTTTGACCGCCGGGATCCGAGCTTCGTCAGCGGCGGCGTCGGCGTTGGAGAGGGCTTCGTGCTGATCGGCACCACCGACGGGGCGCTGGTGGCACTGTCGGCGGCCGATGGCAGCGAGGTTTGGCGCAGCCACGTCGGCGCGGAAATTCTCAGCCGGCCCGCAACCGGTGACGACGCCATATTCATCCAAACCATCGACGGGCGCTTGCTGGCCCTGGAGCAGACCGACGGCAGCGTGCGCTGGAGCTTTGACAACCAGGTGCCGGTGCTGACCTTGCGCGGCAGCGCCTCACCGGTGTTCAACGATGACATCGTCTATGCCGGCTTTGCCAATGGCATGGTTGGGGCCATTCGCACCGGCAATGGCGAACCGCTCTGGGAGCATCGGGTGATGCTGCCCGAAGGCCGCTCGGAACTCGATCGCATGGTGGACGTGGATGCCTCTCCGTTCATCAACGGGCCACTGCTTTATGCGGTGTCCTACCAGGGGCGCTTGAAGGCGCTGCGGGCGGCCGATGGGGCTGCGGTTTGGCAGCGGGAGGCTTCAAGCTACCTGGACCTGGCTGCCGGCTACGGCCAAGTCTACGTGGTCGATGACACCGATGCGGTGATCGCAATCGACGAGCAAACCGCCGAGGAGGTGTGGCGCCAAGAGGGCCTGTACCGCCGCAAGCTGTCCAACCCCGCCGCCTTCAGCAACTACTTGGTGGTCGGCGACGACGACGGCTACCTGCATGTGCTGGCCCAAAGCGATGGCCGCTTCCTCGCCCGCCGCAAGCTCGATGGCGACGGCCTGCGCTCCGGCATGGCGGTGATGGATGGGCGCACGCTTTACGTCCTGGGCAATTCCGGCAGCTTGCATGCCATCGAGATCGAGGCTCGGTGACCGCCCAAATCGTTCTGGTTGGCCGCCCTAACGTCGGCAAATCCACTCTGTTCAATCGTCTCACGCGCAGCCGGGACGCCTTGGTTGCCGATGTCCCCGGCCTCACCCGGGATCGGCGCTATGGCCGCGCCCAGCTCGGTGGCAAGCCCTGCGTGCTGATCGACACCGGCGGCTTGGGCGCGGATGGCGAGTTTGCCGATCTCATCGGCGAGCAGGCGCAGATGGCGCTGGCCGATGCCCATTGCGCGCTGTTGTTGGTCGATGCCAAGGCCGGCTTGACGGCTGGTGATGAAGCCATTGCCGAGCAATTGCGGCGCAGCGGCCGGCCGGTGGTGCTGGTCATCAACAAGATTGATGGCCTCGATGCCGAGGCGGCGGGGTCGGAGTTCGCCCGCCTCGGCTTTGCGGACACCTACCGAGTTGCCGCCAGCCACGGTCGGGGTGTCGCTGCCTTGGCCGCCTTTTTGGGGGGGCTTTTGCCGGAAGCGCCCAACTTGCCGGAGTCGGCGCCATCCATTGCGCCGGACGCCGCGCCATCCAGTGCGCCAGATGCCGCGCCATCCACTGCGCCGGATGGCGCGCCGGATGCCATACGCACGGCGATTGTCGGCCGTCCCAACGTCGGCAAGTCCACCTTGGTCAACCGGCTGCTTGGCGAGCAGCGCCAAATCGTCTTTGACCGCCCCGGCACCACCCGGGATGCGATTGACATTCCCTACCAACGGCGGGGTGAGCGCTTTGTGCTGATCGATACCGCCGGCGTGCGGCGCAAGGGCCGGGTGGAGGGCGTCATTGAGAAGTTCTCCGTGGTCAAGGCGCTCGATGCCATGGAGCGCGCCCATGTGGTGGTGCTGATGCTGGATGGCGAAGAGGGGGTTGTGGACCAGGATCTGCACGTTCTCAAGCTGGCCGCCGATGCCGGCGCCGGACTGGTGGTGGCCGTCAACAAGTGGGATGCGCTTGGTGGCGACGACAAGCGCCGCCGCCAAGCGGCACTGGACCGCCGCCTCGACTTCATCCCTTGGGCGCCGGTGCGGTTCATTTCCGCCCTGCGGGGCCAAGGCGTTGGGCGCTTGATGGACGAGGTGGTGGCGGTTTTTCGTCGCGGCCGGTTTGCCGTCAACACCGCTGCCCTGAACCGGGCCTTGAACGGCTTGGTTCGCCAGCACCCGCCGCCGTCAAGCCGCGGCCGCCCCATCCGGCTGCGCTATGCGCACAAGCTGGGCGAGCATCCGCCGAGCATCGGCGTTCACGGCAGCCAAGCCGAAGCGCTGCCCGCCAGCTACGTCCGCTATTTGGAGAACGGCTTTCGGGAGGCTTTCGATCTGGTCGGCAACCCCGTGCGCGTCACGTTACGCACCGGTGTCAACCCCTACGCGGGCCGAGTCAACAGGTTGACTCCACGTCAGCAACGCAAACGAACCCGGCTAGTGCGCCGCCGCAAGCTGCGGGAAAGCAAGACGAGGTAAAGTCCCATGGCTGAAGAACTGGTGTTTTACACCAACCCCCAATCCCGCGGCCGCATTGCCCGCTGGATGTTGGAAGAGGTCGGCGCGCCCTACCGGGTGGAACCCGTGCGCTACGGCGATGAAATGAAGTCGCCGTGGTATCGACAGATCAACCCGATGGGCAAGGTGCCCGCCATTCGCCACGGCGACCAAGTGGTGACCGAAACGTCGGCCATCTGCGCCTATTTGGCCGATGCCTTTCCCGAAGCGGGCCTCGCTCCGCCCCTCGATCAGCGCGGCGCGTACTACCGATGGTTGTTCTTCGGCGCCGGTCCCCTTGAAGCAGCGGTTACCAATCAATCCATGGGTGTGGAGGCGAGTGCCGAGCACGAGATGATGCTGGGCTACGGCAACCTCAGCAACGTGATGGACGTCCTGGAGGCCGAATTGACCGCCCGGGCGTACATCGCCGGCGACCGTTTCACCGCGGCGGACGTTTTCGTCGGGGCGCACATCAGTTGGGGCGTGAACATGATGGACACCTTGGAGAAACGGCCGGCCTTCATTGAATACGCGGAACGGGTGAGCGCCCGCCCCGCCCAGCAAAGGGCCAGTGCGCTTGACGATGAGCTATCCTCGGACTTGGACCTCCCCGCCTAGCCCTCGTTCAGGATCGCCATCACGCGCACTGGGTCCACCCGGTTGCCGTTCAGGCTGACCGACCAGTGCAGGTGGGCGCCGGTGACCCGTCCGGTGGCGCCCACCTCGCCGATCACCTGGCCGCGCTCGACTTCATCGCCTTCGGCAACGGCGATAGCGTTCATGTGGCAGTACATGGTCACCAAGCCGTGGCCGTGATCGAGAAAGACGGTTTTGCCGTTGAAGAAGAGCTCCCCGGTCAACACCACCGCGCCAGGCGCTGGCGCGTGGATGGGCGTGCCGGTGTCGGCGGCGAGATCGAGGCCGGAGTGCGGATTGCGCGGCTGGCCGTTCAACACCCGCCGATGGCCGAAGACGCTTGAAACCCGGCCCTTCACCGGCAGCACAAAGGGGGAGAGGTCGAGGGGGCGCGCCGTGAAGCGCCGGTACTGGGCCAATTGGCGGGCGGTCTCCTCGCGGATGCGCACCAGATCGCTCTCCGGCGGATTCACCAAGCGCTGATTGGCGATGGTCAGGTGCTCTTCGGGATATTGCTTCGCAGTGACCTGAAAGCGATGGCTTTGGGTGCCGGCGTCACCTGCGAGCTTTAGTTCGTGCTCCCCGGGCTCGGTGTTGATGTGCAGGCCGACCAAGGCCCGGCCGCGGTGCACCATCACCGGGTGGTCTTGGAACAGGGCGGCGTCGAAGCCCGGCGGCATCTCGAACAGATACACGCCGCCGGGCACGGCTTCCGCCACCGCCCAGGAAGAGGCAGCGGCGCAAACAAAGGCGGTTGCCGCAGCCAGGCACCGCTTCATGGCTGCGGCCTGCCAGCTTCTCCCATGCTGTGCCTTACTGACCCATCGTCATCACGAGGGTCGCGCCGTACTGCCGCGGCTGGGTGGGCGATGCGAACGCGAACAGGGTGGCCACCGGGGTGCCGCCAAGGCGCTCCACGTTGTTGGACAGGTTTTTGCCCCAAAGCGCAAGACGATAGCGGCCGTCGACCGATTCCCAAACCGCTTGGGCGTCCAAGGTGGTGAGTTCGTCACGCACGAAGCCCACATCATTGGGCGTGGTCAGCGCCATGTCGTCGGTGAAGCTGAAGCGACCGCCCAAGGTCAGGGAACCCATCTCGGCCAGATCGATCTCATAGGAGGCGCCGATGCTCAGGTCCCATTTGGGTGCGCGCACCAAGTCGAGATGGCTGTTGTCGGTCTCGATGCCGTCGCCGGTGAGGTCCGCCACGAAGCCCTTGTACTCAATGTCCAGGTAGCCGATGTTGCCGTTGATGTTGAAGCCCGGCGCGGGCAACAGGCTGAACGAGGCCTCCACCCCGAACGACTCGGCGCCGGCGGCGTTGTCGGTGAAGGTCTCCTGGCCGGTGGAGGTGGTCGCCTTCCGGATCACGCCGCGTTGCAGGTCCTTGTACTCGGCGTAGAAGACGTTGGCGTTTAGGCGCAAGCGGTCATCGAGCAGATCGCTGCGCATGCCCACTTCGATGTTGTCCACCTGCTCATCGTCATAGGGCGAGGAGAACACCGTCGGAGTGCCGGCGTTGTTGACAAAGCCGCCGGACTTGAAGGCCCGTTGCCAGAAGGCGAACAGCATGACCGCATCGGCTGCTTGGTACTCCACGCCGAGCCGCGGGGAGAAGGTGGTCCAGCTCTCGCTAACTGGCCCAAACCGTACCGAAGGGTCGAAGTCCGTCGCGTCGCCAGGGTCGTTGCCGGCAAATGGCGCACCGTTGCACTGCGCTGTTTGCGGCGTGGCGCCAGGCGGGCAGTTGCTGTCGTTGATGGCCATGCCCAGCACGTTGTGCTTCTTCTCGTAGGTGAGGCGCCCGCCGGCGTTGAAGGTCCAACGTTCGTTGAGGTGCCAGTCGAACTGGGCGTAGCCGGCCACGGAATAGCGCTCCTGCTCATTGGTGCCGTAGCTCACCCCCGGATTGTCACGGCTGTAGCCGCCGCCGCCGAACAGCGCGCTGTCCAGGAAGATCCACAGGTACTGCTGCACTTGGTAGCTGTCCTGCAGGTAGAACAGGCCCGTGAGCACGTCGACGTTGTCGTTGAAAGTGGTTGCGAAGCGCGCTTCAACTTGGGTGGAGTCGAACTCCTGCAGGCGCGTGCTGGCGAACACGTCCCAGTTGTAGCCGTCCGTGTCGGTGGTGATGTCCTCCTCCACGTCCCGGTGGTTGAAGATGAAGGTGAAGGTGCCTAAGTCGGTTTCGTTCTGGCTGTCCAAGGTGATGCCCCAGATGTCCTGCAGCGTCTGGTTGGGATGCAGGTTGAAGCCCACTTCGAATGGGTCGCTGCCGTCGCCGTCAATGTCGAAGCGCTCATCGCCGAATGGATCCTTGCAGGGAAAGCCGAACTGGCTGTGAGTGCTTGGGGTTCCGCTTGGCCCGTTGCCGAGGGGCGGAGGCAGGCTGTCTGGCTGGTAGCACTGGGTCCAGTTGGCCGTGCCGTCGCCCTTGTCCTCCCAGTACTCGCCGATCAGATCGATGCGCCACGCGTCATTGGGCTCGAGGCGCAGGCTGGGCCGGACCAGAACCGAGCGTTCGCCGTTTTCCCGGTCGCCCTTCTTGTCCTCATCGATGCGGGTGGTCAGGGTGGCGGTTGTCGGGTCGTAGCTGTCCAACACCACCCCGTCGTTTCTGAAGAAGCCGGCCAACTCATGGTAGTTGGCGGCAATTCGGAGCGCCGCTCGGTCACCGAGGGGAAAATTGCCCACGGCGCCCAGGTTGCGCCGCCCGGCATTGCCCACGTCGATGTGAGCCTCGAACTCTCGGGCGCCGAGCTCGGGCCGCTTGGTGCGCACCGAAATGGCGCCGGCGAAGGCGTTGCGCCCGTACAGGGTGCCTTGGGGGCCGCGATAGGCGGTGACGGACTCGATGTCGAACAGGTCCAGCAGCGCCACGGCGTTGCGAGAGTAGTAGGCGTCATCGACGAACACTGCCACCACCGGGTCCGCAAAGCTCTCGATGCCGGCGGTGCCGATGCCGCGCATGTTGAACGACGCGGCGGCTTGGAACAGGCCCACGTGTTCCAGCTGCACGTTGGGAACGGCGTGATTGAAGTCCTCCAGCGTCACCGCGAATTCCCGCTCCAAGCTGGGGCCGGAGAAGGCGGTCACTGCCTCCGCCATGTTCTGCACGTTTTGCGCGTCGCCGCGCTTGGTGGTGACCAGGATTTCCTCAATCACGTTGGACCCGTCCTGCTGCGCGGCATGCGCGCCCCCGAAGGCGACCAGCAGCGCCGCCCAAGCCGATAACCAAACTGTTTGCTTCATGTGCCTCTCCCATTGAATTTGCAAGCGCGGCCAGCCCTTCCGGCTGCAGCCTCAGCGCGGCCACAGCCTCAGTATAGACGACGTTTCGAATGTCGCGAGATGCGGATTCGGAAGGGCGGGAATAGCGGGAACAAAGACAGCGTCCCCGATCCCAGCAGTGCGAGGGCAACTTGCTGAGCTCCAACGCACCCTACCAAGCCCTTGGGTAGCTTCGGGTCGAAGGCGTTCCGCCCTTAGGGGGTCGAGTCAAGCACCGGGCGCGTGCACCAATTGGCGGTTAGGGGCGTTGTGGGCCGGCCATCACGGTGGTCCAGAAGTTCATCATGTCGTCGTGGAATTGCTGGGCTTGGTCTTCCGTGCTGCCGATGCGGGCGCCGCGCCGGCCGTAGCCGGCCCGGAAACTGCGGATCATGAGGTCGCGTTCGCTTAAGGTGGGGTCGGCTTGGCCGGTCCAAGGGTCGATGAGGGCGCCGTCTTCGGCGATGTAGGTGGTCGGCGCGTCCGGGGCCACCGAGGCATCGGCGATCAATTCGATGGGCGTGTCGCGGTCGAAGCTGTGGTGGGCGCCGGCGAAGATGCGGCAACTGGCTTGGCCGCCGCAAAGGCGGATGGCCTGCATGTGGCCTTGAACCTGCTGGGGCAGGCACCATTCGTCCCGGTCGCCAATCACGGACCGAATGACGGCGCGGCCCACGTCCGGCCGCTGAAATTGCTGGCCGCACCAGGGATAGGCGGCGTAAGCGCCCACCAAGGGCTGGGCACCGTCTTGCTTGACCAGCCGCGCCATGCAGGCTGCGGACAAGATGGCGGAGCCACCCCGGCTGTGGCCTTGGGCGCCAATGCGCGTTGCATCGATGTCGTCCCGCGCCGCCAACAGGTCCGCCGTGGCCAAGACGTCCCAGGCGCTGGCAGCGAACGAGTACTGGGCTTGGTTGGCCACCGTGGAGGTGACGCCCCTAGCGCCGAACGGATCGATGACGCAGGCGGCGATCTCGGCATCGGTCAGGTACACGGCCTTGGCGACGTGGGATGGGGCAACGCCGAGGCTGCCCGGCACGACCATCACCACCGGCCAAGGGCCCTCGCCTTGGGGCAGGAACAGGTTGCCGAAGATCTGTGCCCCAGGCATGGCCTCGGGTTCCGAAACCGCTTGGTGAAAGCCGGACGGGTTGGCGGTGGCAATGCGCAGCACTTCGCCGCGAATGCCGTTGTCCAAGGTAACGGGTGTGTCCATGTGTGTTTCTCCGATTTAGGGGCAACAGGTGCGCAAGCCGGGCACCGAGGTCGTCAACCCGGCGCGGACCGGAATCCGGGTAGCCGTAGCGACTTGCGTCCCCATGCCGATGGTCGCGGTGTCGAACTCGACGGACCCGGTTGCCGCCCATTGCGCGCTTGTCATGCTCTTGTTGTTGCCTCTTTGGCTACTGAACGCCGTGCATCCAACGGCGCAACGTTGGCGAGAGGAACCAGATCAGGAAGCCGGTGGCAATGGGGGCGATCACCAGCAGCAAGTAGAAGCCTGGCAGGCCTTCGATGAGAAAGGTGGCCTCACCGGATTTCAGGGTGACGGAGTAGCGGGCCACCAAGCCGGCCAGCAGGTTGGACAGCGAGAATGAGAAGAACCAGATGCCCATCATCAGCGATTGCAAGTGCAGGGGCGCGAGCTTGGTCACCATGGACAGCCCCACCGGCGAGAGGCACAGCTCGCCCCAAGTGTAGACCACGAAGGTGATCAGCAGCCAATGGGGTGCCGCCAGGCCGTCTTGGGCGTCCAACGCCCCAAACACCATGGACAGGAAGGCGAGGCCCAGCAGCCACAGGCCCAAGGCGAACTTGGTGGGCGTTGAAGGGTTCAGCCCGCGCTGGTTGAGGAACACCCAGAGCCATGCGAAAACCGGCGCGAAGATGATGATGGCGGCGGGATTGACGGACTGATACCAAGTGGCCGGGAAGGGCGCATCCAGCAGCCCCCATAGTGTCCTGTCCGTGTTCTGGGCCGCAAACACATTCATGGAGCTGCCGGCTTGCTCAAACGCCGCCCAGAAAGCGATGTTGGCGACGAAGGCGAGTACCAGAATGACGCCGATGCGCTGCCACTCCACGCGGCTCAGCGGCGGCCGTTTCGCGGCTTCGGCGTCAACCTTGGGCGCCATCTTCGGCGGCAGGCCGATGCCTTCCAGATAGCGGGAGCGGAACGCCTGGTAGGCAGTGATGCCAAGGATCATGCCGACCGCGGCGGACCCAAAGCCCCAGTGCCAGCCAACGGTTTCGCCTAGGGTGCCGGCAATGAGCGGCGCCAGCAGGGCGCCGACGTTGATGCCCATGTAGAAGATCGTGAAGCCGCCGTCGCGACGCTCGTCGTTGGGGCCGTAAAGCTGGCCAACCATGACGCTGACGCAGGGCTTGAAGAATCCGGTGCCGATGACGATCAGCGCCAGCCCACCGATGAAGCAGAGCAGGGCGCCGGGGCCGGTTTGCAGCGTCACTGCGGCACCGGCGGTAATGCCGAACAGCTCCGTGCCGGCCAGCAGGATGTGCCCGGCGGCGATGATCCAGCCACCGACGATCATCGAGCGGTGGGTGCCCAGGAATCGATCCGCCAGCCAACCGCCGATGATGGGCGTCAGGTAAACGGCCCAGGTGTAGATCCCGTAGAGCAGGTAGGCCGACTCCTCCGACCAGCCGAAGCCCGGGTTCAGGTTGGCTGCGCCGCCGGCCAGCTCCTCGCTGGTGGCGCTGATCAGGTAGAGTACCAGCAGGGCGCGCATGCCGTAATAGCTGAAGCGCTCCCACATCTCGGCGATGAACAGAACCCAAAGGCCCTTGGGATGGTGCATGGTGGAATGGCCTTGCTTGGCAATCGACTATTGTTCCGCAGCCACAGAAGCGCGTCAAAGCCTGCGGGACGCCTTGGGCGAGCCTTCGGCATGCCTTCGGCGCGCCTTCGATGGGGGGGCCGACCGAGGACATCTGGCCTTGGCCAATGAAACTGGCGGACTGGGCTAAGCGCCCTTGGATGGCCAAAAGAGCTACCAGTGGGCCAATGACAAAAGCCACCTGTTTCCGCGACTGCGCACCAGCAAAGAGTGGTTCCGGAGGCCGGCCCGGTGGTTGTGAGTGATTTAACAGGCTGGGAGGAGTAGATTGAGGGCTGCTAGGCATTGCCGTGCACTGATGGCGGCATCGCAAAGGCGCAACGGGAGCGCGTTGTCGATGAGAAGATGGTTGGGTTTAGGCGCCTTGCTGGTCGCTTGCCTCGGGGCGGCGGGTGCTGGCATGGCCGGGGAGGAGCCGAGGGTGGCGCAATTGCAGGCATCACTGCTGCAGCAGATCGAGGCGGACGCTTGGGAGACGCGGGGCTACACCGGGCGCGGCGTGCTGAGCGAGCGCGTCATGGCGGCCATGGGGGAGGTGCCCCGGCACGAGTTCGTGGACCGCTACGGGCCAGCTGCAGCCTACGCCAACCGGCCTTTGCCCATCGGCCACGGACAGACCATTTCGCAGCCCTTCATCGTTGCGCTGATGACCGATCTGCTCAACCCGGAACCCGATCACGTGGTGCTGGAGGTTGGCACCGGTTCCGGCTACCAAGCGGCGGTGCTGGCCGCGCTGGTCAGCCGCGTGCACAGCATCGAGATCATCCCTGAGCTGGCTGAAAGCGCGGAGCGGCGCTTGGCGCGGCTTGGCATCGACAACGTGGTCGTGAAGGCTGGCGACGGCTACTACGGCTGGCCGGAGGCCGCCCCTTTCGACGGCATCATCGTCACCGCCGTGGGGCCGGACATCCCCCCGGCGCTGGTCGCGCAGTTGAAGCCGGGCGGGCGCATGGTGCTGCCAGTAGGCACCCAGTACACCGCCCAGAACCTCACCGTGGTGACCCGCCAAGCCGATGGCAGCACGGATGAGGAGCAAGTGCTACCCGTCGCCTTCGTGCCCCTAACAGGCGATCACTGAAAGAAGCGCTTACTCAACACGCGGATCTGGGCGCCAGCCAAACTCCAACGGATCTCGGCCCCCCGGGCCAAGGGCCGCGCCGCCGAGTTTGGCGCCAGCCAAACTCCAACGGACCTCGGCCCTCCGGGCCAAGGTCCGCGCCGCCGAGTTTGGCGCCAGCCAAACTCCAACGGATCTTGGCCCTCCGGGCCAAGATCCGCATTGACAGAACAAAGCCAACCGCTAAACTAGCTGCCCTTCCTGGCCAGCGGGTGTTTAGCTCAGTTGGGAGAGCGACGGCCTTACAAGCCGTAGGTCGCAGGTTCGAACCCTGCAACACCCACCACTAGGCAAGGTCGGCGGAGCGGTAGTTCAGCTGGTTAGAATATCGGCCTGTCACGCCGGGGGTCGCGGGTTCGAATCCCGTCCGCTCCGCCAATATCCCAACGGGATTCCAACGGGCTTCGGTTGGCGCTGGCCGCCTGCGCAAGCGCTGCTGTGGTCACTGAGCGCTTAGCCTTAGCCTGTAGCCCCCTGTTGTCGAGCCGGAAAAGCCGTTTGATTTC
Organism: Candidatus Azophilus sp.; assembly: GCA_965220835.1. GTDB lineage: Bacteria > Pseudomonadota > Gammaproteobacteria > Pseudomonadales > Azotimanducaceae > Azophilus. The sequence goes on from OZ244842.1 coordinate 449,386, forward strand.
GGCGTGACAAGATACAGATGCCGGTCGTTCGGTGTGGCTGTCAGCGCCAAGGGCACATCGAAGTGCGGCATCGTGCGGCCCCTTTTTTGATAAGGCGCGCCAGTTGGCGAGCCAGTTGGCGAGCCAGTTGGCAAGTCCTAAGCTTACCGTTGCCACATCGGGTGGCTGTCGCGGCACCAACCAAGGAGCGGCACTGTGCCCAACCAACAGGAACGGCCGAAGTTGTCCTCGGCTTTGTTGAGCTTCATACGGCTGGAATCGGCTGGCGGCATCCTGCTGCTCGGCGCCACGGTCCTGGCCATGACTGCGGCCAACTCGCCGCTGGTGTCGGCCTACCAGTTGCTGCTGGACACGCGCTTGGTCGTTGCCATCGGCGAGGCCGGCATCGACAAGCCCCTGCTGCTGTGGATCAACGACGGGCTGATGGCCGTGTTCTTCTTCCTCATCGGCCTTGAGGTCAAGCGCGAGGTGACCGAGGGCGAGCTGTCTTCGGCTGAGCGCGTGGCCCTGCCGGCGGTCGGCGCCACGGGCGGCATTCTGGCCCCTGCTTGCATCTACACGGCATTGAACTGGGGTGACTCCGGGGCGATGGACGGCTGGGCCATCCCGGCGGCCACGGACATCGCCTTCGCCCTGGCGCTGCTGCGCGCGTTCGGGGACCGGGTGCCAGTGTCGCTGAAAGCGTTCCTGCTGGCGCTCGCCATCTTCGACGATCTTGCCGCCATCGTGATCATTGCGCTGTTCTACACCGCCGATCTGTCGCTTGGCATGCTGGCGGTGGCCACCGTGGCGCTGGTTGCGGGCGTGGTGCTCAACCGCCGGGGCGTGGCCAACGTCACTGCCTACGTGCTGCTCGGCTTGGTGCTCTGGGTGGCGCTGCTCAAGTCCGGCGTGCACGCCACCTTGGCGGGGGTGTTGATCGCCTTTTGCATCCCCATGCGGGACGGGGCCGGGCGCTCGCCGCTGAAGGATCTGGAGCGAGACCTGCACACGCCGGTGGCCTTCGTGGTGCTGCCGGTGTTCGCCTTCGCCAATGCGGGCATTTCGTTTGCGGGGATGGGGCTTGAAGACTTCATCGATCCCGTGACCCTGGGCATAGCGCTTGGGCTGTTTCTCGGCAACCCCATCGGCATCATGGGGCTGGTGGGGTTGGCGGTGCTGCTGCGTTGGGTGGCGCTGCCAGCGGGCGTGACCTGGGCGCAGCTGCTGGGCACCGCCTTCGCCTGCGGCATCGGCTTCACGATGAGCCTGTTCATTGCCAGCCTGGCGTTTGAGCACGGGGACGGCACCTACTGGGTGGCGGACAAGCTCGGCATCCTGCTCGGCTCAATGGCTTCTGCGGCCGCCGCTGCCATTGTGCTGGGCACCACCCTGCCGCGAAATCAGCCGCCAAACCCTTAACGCCGTCCGCCGTCGAAGAAGCACTCACGTAATCGGCCGCCTCGTGCCAACGCGGCGAGCCTTCAAAGGCGCTTTCTGGCAAGGATGGCACGCCCCGGGCGAATTCCTTCTAAAGCAAACGGAGGAAGGGCGCTTGCCACCCTCGCTATGAATCGTGGAACGCCCCTGGCAGGCCGCCGCGCAATGACACCTATGTATAATTTTTCCCTTTTCTGGAGCGAGTTCCCATGGACGAATGTTGGCGCAGGCACAGCGTAGCGTCGGACGCACGCGAGCGGCGGGCTGGGGCGGCCAGTCGATTCGGCCGGATGTGGGGACCGCGGCCATGATCTGGCGCATTCTGTTGGCCGTGGTGGCGGTGCTCGCCATCGGTGGCTACTGGTTCGCGGCCCAGTTTCCGCCGGACCCACCGGCGCCGACGGGCTATGCGGTGCGGGATGCGGCGTATCAGCACGTCAACCAAGAGCCATTCGGCAACGGGCCGTACTTCGGCCGCACCACTTGGTCCGGCGCGCACCGGGACGCGCGCAACTCAGACTATGTGCCGCTGCCGTCGCCCAACGCCGTGCGGCGCACTTGGACTGGCATTGAACGGGGCAACTTCTTCATGCCGCCGGTGATTGGCGCCAATGGCAACGTCTATGCGACTTCGGCGGGCGGCCCCGGGGCAAGCCACCTGCACGCGTTCACGCCGGGAGGCCGGCTGCTGTGGAAGGCGGCGCCGATGCAGTCGCTGGACGATCTGGACTCCGCCGCCTACTTTTCCGCACCGGTGGTGGACGTGGATGACCACCTCTATCTGCCGGATGCCAACCAGCTTTGGTCGTTCACCAACCAAGGCGCGGTGCGCTGGGTGACTGACCTGCCGGCGCTCGGCGTCCATGGTTACGCCTTTTCCGCCTTCTTCACCCATCAGGGCCATGTGGGACTGATATCCAGCGACGGCAAGGTGGCCCTGTTTGATCGCGCCAGCGGCGAACTGGCGCTGCCCATCCTTGAACTGCCGGGCGTGGACGGGGTGCCGTCCAGCCCCATGCCGCCAGGCTTGCTGGCCGACGGCCTCATCGACCCAGCGCTGCAGCAGGACAACTGGGATGCGATCTGGGGCTTCAACATGGAGGTGGCCAACACGCCCTCCGTCAGCCCGGAAAGCGGCCGCATCTTCATCGTGGCCACCGGGCGGCAACCGGACCACACCGTGCTTTACGGCTTGGACGTGCGCTCAGATGCCCTTGGCGCGTCCGAATGCGGCCCGTCGCTGCCGGCGGAGGAAGCGCCCGCTGAGGGCGACGCGGCCGCTGATTGTGCCCCAACGGCGGGCATTGAGATCGCGTTTGAAACCCAACTCGGCGTGTCCGGCAGCGGCACCAGCCCCACGGTTTCCTTTGACGGGCGCACGGTTTACGTGGTGGATGGCGAAGGCCACCTCACCGGCGTTTCGGCCATCGATGGCAGCGTGGTGTGGCAGTCCTCGGAGCGTTCGGTGATGGGCGTTTCGTCCTCCACCATGCCCGATGGCAAGGTTTTCACCTTTCAATTCAACGAGTTGATTTGCTGGGATGGCTCAAACGGCAACGTGCTCTGGCGCCACGACCTCAACTGGATTGCCGAGCAGGAGATCACCGGCCTGCCGACGGTGTTCGGCCGGCCCCAAGCGGACGTCGTTTCCGGCATCACAACCACGGTGGACGGCGTGTGGTTCATCATCAAGGCGGGCATTGAGATCGAGATTCCGGAAGACCAGCGCGGCATGGCGCAGCCGCCCGTGGCCGGGCTGCCGCTCGACACCTTCAAGCAGCCCATCAAGCACTTTCTGGTGCACTATGACTATGACGGCAACTTCGTCAGCAGGGCACCCTTCGTGGATGATGGCGCGCTGGTGGTGATGGGCCTTGATGGCCGTCTGTACGCCACCACCCTCAGCGTCACCACCTCAATTGCCCACTACGGCGCCAACCCAAACATGCCGTTCTTCATGCGCAACACGCCCAAGCCCCACGGCAGCTTGGTCGCCTACGACCCGGCGTCATTCCTGGACTACTTCAAGGAACTGGTGGCTTGGCACCGGGCGCTGCTGCGGGACGGCGAGCCGGCGCCCGGCCAGGCCGCGTCACTGACCGCGTTGCACCTCAGCCTGGAGGAGGCCCTTGCTGCAGGGGAGCTGCCACAGGCCCAGTTTGACGAACTGCGTGCGCTGGTGACCCAAGCGCAATCCGCCGGAGAACCAACCGCGCGCATGGGTGCACTGGACCTCTTGGCCGAGGCACTGGGGATGTAGGAAGGCTCAATTGCTTTTCTTGGGCGTGGCGTAGAATGGCGGAGTCTTCACTGTTGCCATGGAACCATTATGAAAGCAGGCCCCATACTGGCCGTCATCTTCGTCGCGGGTTACATCGGGCTTGAGATCTACTTCGTGCAGAAGCTCGGCTACCGCATGGAGCCGCTCTACATCCACAACGAGTTTGTCTCGGCAAACTACGCCGTGGAGCGCTGTGGAAGCCCGGCAGGGGAGGAAAGGGAACGCTTCCTGCGCAATTTCTCCATCGTGACCAGCCGAGCGAGCAAGGCGCTTGAGGAGGAGAGCCCCGATAAGTCAGCGGCGGACATCGCGCTGGCCCTTGCTGAGCGCCGCACCGAGCGCGAACGGGAAATCGATGCCCTCATCGATGCCAAGGGATGCAAAGACATGGACCTGTGGCGCTTGGTGAAGCTCCACGAGATCCGCGCCCGGCTCAACTTGGGTTAAGTGATGCTTGCCCGGCTGCTAGCTGGCTGGCTTCTAGGCGGCTCGCTTCCAGGCGGCCGGCTTCTAGGTGGCCGGATCAAGATCGATCACCACCAAGTGCGCGTCTAGCTGCTCCGGCAGCCACTTTGGCACTTTTGGCCGCAGGCGGTCGAACACGGCGCGCTTGTAGACGGGATCGTCAAGCACCACCCGCGCCTTGCCGGTCAACGTCTCGCCGCGGATCAGCATCCGCACGGGTACGTTGCCATCACGCAGCGGGCGCCACCAGCGACCGTCGGCGCCCGCGAACACCTGGTTGCCCTCGCGCCGGTAGTTGACGGGCAGCTCCCGGCCGTCGGGCAGTTCCAGCAGCATGACAATGCCCGCCCGCTCGCCTTGGGGATTGTGGCGCAGCTCGGCTGCGACCCGCGGGTTGCCCACCAGCAGCGCATAGGCGCGCAGGGCAAGGAACAGGGCGCCTACGATGCCGAGGATGATTAGGAGCCATTTCAGCCAAGCCATGGCGCGCCTCCGTGGGTCTGAATGGGGACTATCCGTCCGCTTGATCCCGTCGCCAAGCCTTGATTTCCTGCGCCATCAGCTCGATGACCGCGTCCGGAGCCTGCATGGGAATGAAGTGGGTCACGTCCGGCCAGTGCAGTTCCCGGCCCTGGGGAAAGCATGCAGCCAAGCCGGGCCAAGTGGGTGATGAGGAGAAATCCATGATGCCGCGCTCGGCGTCGGGCGCCTTGGCGCGCACCACCAGCACCGGCACGTCCACGGCCCCCACGCTGTCGAAGATGGCGGCGTTGCTTCTCGACGCCATGTACACCGATGCCTCGATTTCCGGCGGGCAGGCCAGCGTCATGCCGCCGTCGGCAGCGGCGATGAGGCCATGCTGGCAGTAGTCCCTGAAGGTTTGCGGGTCATAGAGGGGGAAGGCGCTCTTGGTGGCCAGCCGTTCCATCATGTCGTCCACCGAGGTGAAGGCGTTGTAACGCCGGGCTGCGGGGTGGGTGCCGTCGGGCAGGTCGAATTGCAACGCGGGGTTGGTGAAGGCCTCCGGCTCCGGAATGGTGGGGTCCAGCAGCAGGAGACGGGCGAAGGCCCCGGTGGCGGCAGCCGCATCGACCAAGGCGTGGCCGCCCATGGAATGGCCGATGCCGATCAGGTTGCTGAGCCCCAAGGTCCGCACCACGGCGGCCACGTCCTCGCCCACCACCTGCCAGTGCTCGATCTTGCGCTTCTCGCTACGTCCATGGCCGCGCTGCTCCAAGGCGATGGAGTGGCAATCGCCAAACGGCTCGATCACCCGGTCCCAGATGCGCCCGTGGAAACCGGTGGCGTGGACCAGCAGCAGCGTCGGCTGGCCGGGCTGCGGTTGATTGCGTTCAAAGTAGGCCAGCTCCACGCCGTTGACGTGGACTTTGCGGAGACGGGGGTCGGACATGGACGGCTGCGCTTCTTTTGGACGCCATGTTAACAACTTCCCGCCCGGCTTCGCCAAGCCGGCGGGCAGCGCCAAGCCCAAGGCAATTGTCCCGCAATTCCCATTCATGCCACTCGACATGCATCAGCCAAAGAAGTGGCGCTGAGTTCCCTGCTACAGTTCAAGGGCGGCACGGCGGGAGCCTTGGGTTGGCGTGCGCTCTGGGGTTGAAGCTCGGACGGGGTATGCTGCCTTGGAGCGAGGGCGTCCCGCCCTCGAAGGAAAACCGCTTGGACCGCGGGATGCGTTGTCCAAGTTCAGAACCTCAACGGAAACCAGCCCAATCAAAGGGCGTCTGCACCCCTGATGCGGGTATTCTGGCTCAGTCCAAGAACGCAGTTGAAGGAGAAACCAACCATGCCCCAAGATGTTTGCCTCGTTACCGGCGTAGGCCCGGGCACTGGCAAGGCCCTCGTTGAGCGCTTTGCCCAAGGCTACCGGGTGGCCATGCTGGCGCGCAACGCGCAGCGCCTTGAGGAGATTGCGGGCGCCACGCCGAACGCGCGGGGCTTTCCCTGTGACGTGAGCGACCCGGCGCAGCTGGCATCGACGCTGGCCGCGGTGCAGGCTGAGATGGGCGCCCCTTCGGTGGTGATCCACAACGCGGTGGGCGGCGCCTTCGCCAACTTCCTGGAACTGGACCCGGAAGTGCTCAACCGCAACTTCCAAGTGAACACCATGGCCCTGTTGCGCTTGGCCCAAGCCACCGCCCCGGCGATGATCGAGGCTGGCCGGGGTGCGTTTGTTTGCACCGGCAACACTTCGGCCTACCGCGGCGTTGAGAATTTTGCCGGCTTTGCGCCCACCAAGGCGGCGCAGCGCATCCTCTGCGAGTCCATGGCCCGCCACCTCGGCCCCAAGGGCGTGCATGTGGCCTTCGTCGGCATCGATGCGGTGATCGACGTGCCCTGGACCCGAAAGCGCTATGGAGACAAGCCGGACGACTTCTTCTGCAAGCCTGCGGACATCGCCGCCGAGTGCTGGCACTTGGCGCACCAGCCCCGGTCGGCGTGGACCTTCAACGTGTTGATTCGCCCCTACGGGGAGAACTGGTCCGTTTCCTGACGCGCTAGGCTGAGCCCCCGTACTTGCGCAGTTCGGCGCGGCCCACCACGAGGTGGTGCACTTCGTCCGGGCCGTCGGCCAGGCGCAGGGTGCGCTGGCCGGTGTACATCTCGGCCAAGGGCGTCCACTGGGAGACGCCGGTGGCGCCGTGGATCTGGATCGCCTGGTCGATGATTTGGCAAACCCGCTCCGGCACCATGGCCTTGACCATGTGGACCCAGATGCGCGCCTCCTGGTTGCCGAGCACGTCCATGGCCTTGGCGGCCTGCAGCACCATCAAGCGCATGGCTTCAATCTCGATGCGGGCGCGGGAGATCACCTCCACGTTCTTGCCGAGCTGGGCGATGGGCCGGCCGAAGGCCTCCCGGCTCAAGCCCCGGCGCACCATCAGGTCCAGGGCCTTTTCGGCTTGGCCGATGGAGCGCATGCAGTGGTGAATGCGGCCCGGCCCCAAGCGCACTTGGGAGATTTCGAAGCCGCGGCCTTCGCCGAGCAGGATGTTCTCCTTGGGCACCCGGACGTTGTCGAACTTCAGGTGCATGTGGCCGTGGGGCGCATCATCGTGGCCGAAGACGTGCATGGGGCCGAGGATTTCGACCCCGGGGGTGTCGATGGGCACCAGAATCTGGGACTGCTGCTTGTGGGTGGGCGCATCCGGGCTGGTCTTGACCATGCAGATCATGATCTTGCAACGGGGGTCCCCCGCACCGGAGATGTAGTACTTCTCGCCGTTGATGACCCATTCGTCGCCGTCGAGCACCGCCCGGGTGCCGATGTTCTTGGCGTCGGAGGATGCCAGGTTCGGCTCCGTCATGGCGTAGGCGGAGCGGATTTCGCCGTTCAGCAAAGGCTTCAGCCACTTCTCCTTTTGCTCCGGGGTGCCGACCCGTTCCAGCACCTCCATGTTGCCGGTGTCCGGCGCGCTGCAGTTGAGCGATTCGGAGGCCAGCGGGCACTTGCCGAGTTCGGCGGCGATGTAGGCGTAGTCTAGGTTTTTCAAGCCTTCGCCGGTCTCGGCGTCGGGCAGGAAGAAGTTCCACAGGCCCGACTCCTTGGCCTTGTTCTTGGCGCCGTCCAGCAGTTCAAGCTGGCCCGGCGCCCAACTCCAGCGGTCCTTGCGGGTTTCGCCAAGGCGGTAGAACTCCTCAACGATGGGCTCCACGTTCTCGGTGATGTGCTTCTTCACCGCCGCCAGCAGCGGCTCCGCCTCGGCGGACATGGTCAGGTCGTACAAATCTGCGTTCAGGCCGTTGTCATCGGACATTGCAATCCCCCACTTAGGTTTGGCATTGGAAAACCACGAATTCTACAGTTACTCTGCTAACGAGGCGATGACCTAGGAGCCTGCGCCTTCGGAGGTCGCGAAAGCGAGAAATCGATGCGAACCCTGGTTCGTGCCGATGCATCCCTTGGAACGGGCGTTTGAGGAGAGCATCGAGCCATGTTTGACGAAATCGAACCTTCAATGGGGTGAGCGGGAGCGGATTGGCAGCCGTGAGTTCCCACGACGCAGGCTCCTGGATCAACGCATGAATGGTTGGCGGGTGCGGAAACTGACCCACGCGACAATCCAGTCTCGTGATTGAAAGGTAATGACGGGCAGCAGGGAGGCACTGAGATGCGCAAATGGCTTTTGGCATGGACGCTGGGGGTGGCTGGCTCGGCCGCGGCCTTGGGCTGGACGCAGGAGGAAGACCTGCATGGCGGCGAGGGCATCCTGTTCTGGACCCCGGAGCAGCAGATTGTCGGCTATCGCGCCATCGACGACCTCTATCCCACGCGGGAGATCAAGGCGGGCGGGCATCCCTACCCCCTCATTCCGGCAGAGCGGGACTTCAGCACGTTCCGCTATCGCCACGAGGGCGTGCGCAGAACCCTGGATGACTACATGGCGTCCCAGCGCATCGCCGGCTTGATTGCCGTGAAGGACGGCCGGGTGGCTCTGGAGCGCTACGGCCTCGGCAACGATGCGGACAGCCGCTGGATCTCGTTCTCCATCGCCAAGTCCGTGGTCAGCCTGTTGATGGGCGCGGCCATTCAGGACGGCTACATCGAGAGCGTGGATGACCCGGTGGTGGACTACCTGCCGCGCCTCAAGGGCGGGGTCTATGACCAGGTGACCATCCGCCACATCCTGCAGATGTCCTCCGGCGTGGCCTGGAACGAGGACTACACCGACCCGCAATCAGACACTGCCTTGGCGCCAGGTGGCGGCATGGCGCTGATTGACTACATGAAGGTCCTGCCCCGCGTGGCAGAGCCGGGCGTGCAGTTCAACTACAACACCGGCGAGACGAGCATTGCCGGCGCCGTGCTGCGCGCGGCCATCGGCAACAACCTGGCCACCTATCTGACGCACAAGATCTGGCGTCCGTTCGGCATGGAGGCCGACGCCAACTGGCTGATCGACGCGCCCGGCGGCCATGAATACGGCGGCTGCTGCATCAACGCCACCCTGCGCGACTACGCCCGCATCGGCCTCATCGCCCTGAACGGCGGCGTCACGCCGCTGAAGCAGCGGGTGGTGCCCGAAAGCTGGATGGCAGCCTCGGTGGCCCCGTCGCCGGGCTACGACGGCTACGGCTACTATTGGTGGCTGCTGGGCGACGGCATCTATGCCGGCATCGGCATCTTCGGCCAGATGATCTGGATTGACCCGGCCCGCAACATCGTCATTGCCCAGCACGCAGCCTGGCCCCAGGCCACTGGTGAGGCCTTGCGCAACCACCGGGCGGCCTTCTTCGCCGCCTTGGCAGATGCGCTTTGAGCCTAGGCACCTCGATGGCGCTCAATTCAAACCGCTTAACGGGAAGCGTGTTCCAGCAACCCAATGTAGAGTGCGAACGCGCACCTTCGCAGCATTTCGGTCCCTTGCAGTGTCGTTGGGTGAGAGTCTTGCGGAACGAAGCGGGACCCACCGGAGCGAGGGCATCTTGCTCTCGGATGGCGCAAAGCGCCGACCCTCCCCGAAATGGGGGTAGTGCTGGCATGGCAGCAATCAAACCACCAGAGACGAGAACATCATGAGTAATTCGATTGATCCGGATGAACTGAAGCGCTTCAGCTTCAATGTGTGGGGCTTCAAGCAGGGCGAGATGGTCTCCCTGATGATTCACATTGGCGACCGCTTGGGCCTGTACCAAGCCTTGGCTGGCGCCGGCCCGGTCACAGCCGGGGAGTTGGCGGCCAAGACAGGTCTCAAGGAGCGCTGGCTGCTGGAGTGGCTGCGCGGCCAAGCGGCGGCGCGGTTGCTGAACTACTCAGACGGCGACCGCTTTGAGCTCAGCCCCGTGGGCGCGGCCGTGCTGGCGGACGAGGAGGGCAGCCTAGCCTTTGCCGCCGGCGCCTTCAGCAGCCCGATTCCTCCGCAGACCACGGACAAGCTGGTGGATGCCTTCCGCACCGGCATCGGCCTGTCTTACGAGGAGTTGGGCCCCAACGCGGCCCATCGCACGGAGCGCATGCTGGGCCCTTGGGTGCGCCAAGCCTTGGTGCCGCAGATTCTGCCGGCGTTGGACGGCGTGGTGGACAAACTCACCCGGGGCGCAGTGGTGGCGGACGTGGGCTGCGGCGGCGGCCTTGCCATCGCCGCCATGGCCGAGGCGTACCCCAACTCCGAATTTCACGGCTACGACCCCAGCCAGCACGCCGTCGACCGGTGCCGCGAGAAGGTGGCCGAGCAAAGCCTCAAGAACCTGAAGACCTTCGTGGCTGGCGGCGAGGCCCTGCCCCAGGAAGCGACCTACGACTTCCTCATCACCTTTGACTGCATCCACGACATGACCCGCCCCGGCGAGGTCATTGCCGCCATCCGCCGGGCCCTGAAGCCCGACGGCACCTGGCTGATCAAGGACATCCGCAGCACGCCGGACTTCAAGCAGAACATGCGCAACCCCATGCTGGCGATGTTCTACGGCTTCTCCGTTTCCGCCTGCATGTCCTCAGCCCTCTCCGAGCCAGACGGCGCCGGGCTAGGCACCTTGGGCTTCAACCCCGCGGTGGCGGAAGACATGGTGCGGCAGGCCGGCTTCAGCCGCTTCCGCATGCACGACTTCGATGATCCGAGCAATTTGTACTATGAGGTGCGGGTTTGAAGGGGTTGGGGCTGAGCAGAGATTGCTTGGTGTGGGCGAACCGCTGCCAATGGACGCTTGGCGTTACCCGTTCATGACTTCTGTTGCGCTGTTCGCCGAGCGTGCCAACGGCTGGCAAACTGGCCGATGGCGCACCCGATGATGCCGCAGGCAATGACGTTGTATGACTCGACGAACAGCGCCCAGCCAATCAGGGTGCCGAGCGCGGCACCGCCAAGCATCACGGCTGCCTGCTTCAGGTCGGTTTTGTCCATGGCGTGTTCCTTGGTTTGTTTACAATCGTCACGTTGAAACGGGTTCAGTGTTTAGCTGATCGCCTTCGCTTCAATGCCCGGCTAATGTAGGTTGTGGTCAGGGCGCCGATGATCAGCAGCGAGATTCCTATAGCGCTGCCGATAATACCTTGGGCGCTGACACCATCAGCATAGGCCAGCAACAGCCCAAGCGCGATGCAGCATGCGGCCCAGACGCTGAACCAGATTCCTTTCACTTCTCCGCTCCTTCGTTGGTCATTGTAATCGGCCGGGCTTCATTTGCGTTGGATCCGAGTTCGTTGATTCGGGGGCTTCTAGGAAGCCCCCGAATCCTAGCTGTGTGCCGATGATCTGGCAGCCTAATTGTCTAGGTACTTGGCCAATTCGTAGGAGGCCACCACCAAGCTGGCAGAGCTAACCGCCCAGCTAACCACACCACCACCTCCGCCGAGCTTGCCAGCCAAGGCTAGGCCGAAGCCGATCACGGGAAGTATGCCGCCAGAGGCCTGTTCCATGTCATCATAAGTCAATTCACGCATTTTTGCGTCTCCAGTAGTCAAGTGGACTTTCAGGGTTGCAAGCAGTGGCGGCCAACTGCAATGCATGCCACCGAGAATCCAGTGGTTTTCCACGATGGCGCATCAGGGTGATGGTGCAACACAGCGTGGGCTTACAAATTGAGCATGAAGTGAGGCGAATGGCTCACATTCCAACACGCCTCAATCCGCTGGGTTGAAGCGGCTTTAGCCTCTGGACAACAGGGAAAGTTAGTTTTGGGGCGAACGGGTGCGCCATCGGGCTTCGGATGCATCGCCGACAACCGCCGCACGCTCCAGTGGCCCAATCAGTCGATATTGCGTTCTCAGGGTGGTCGGCCACTGAAATGAACGCTCGCACTCTATCCACTTCGGTTCGTCGTTGATGCCAGCCGCTGGAACCCGCCCTTGCTTGGCGCATGAATCCGCTAGTGCGGCGTAACCCTGTTGGACTTCCCTGATGATGTCGTAGCCGGCGATCGCTTTCAGTTCAAAGCCATGAAGGAGTGAGCAGTTCGGCGCATCAAGCGTTAGTGAACCCTCGTTCGTCCAGAAACCTAGCGCGCTTATGGCGCCGCATTGCTGACGAAGCAGCGCCATGATCATCCGCCAACGCACTGATTCTGGGGACTCCCTTGCCTCCTTTCGAACCTCTATGGCGATACCCTGAGACCGGACAAACTGCGCCACTTCCCCCTCGCTTGCTGTTCGCTGCAGAAAGCGACCAGAGACGGACTGTTCCTTTACCAATTTCCGGGTTCCCTCCCGCGTGAGCATGTTCACCAAGCCATACTTGAGCCAACGCAGCCAATAGGCGACTGCGCCACAAGCGTAGGGACTGATCACGCTCTCACCGATCCGCAGATCGTTCATGCATCCATCGAAGTCGTGGCTCAGACGCTGTTCGGCTCTGCGGTGCGATGAGGGCTCTCCATCGCGCCTAGCAGCCACAAGCAGTTCGATGAATCGGGCGTGGCCTTCGTGCGCCCATTGCTGCCATGTTTCCGGCACCTGATGGCAGTGAATCAACTCATGCAAAAGCACGTCGTTCATCCTCTCCCGCAGAGCTTTGGATTCTTGCGCCCAGACGTTTCCCCGAAACCACAGACGTATGGTGTTGCCTGGCGCATCCCCACCGACTTTACTTTGCTTGCCGCCGCCAACGGCGGAGAAGTCCACCAGCAATGGCACCTGCATCCGGTGTCCTCCCATTACGTCGATGATCTCGGTCTGCCCTTTCCGGTAAGACTCGCGGATGGCCCGCCCCAGCCAAGCGGGCAGGGATGTCGGAGTTTGAACCACCGAGTTCGGCGTCAAGTTGTTCCCCAACAGAATGAACCCGCCAACATGCGAGATTTGGTACTCGCTTTCCATACGACGGTAGGCACCATCAACCACGGCGGCCACGCCAGCTCCAGCCTTAAGCCGGACTGCTAGCTCTCGGCAGGCCTTCGGAAGCAAGTAGGGCAGATAAACTCCTACCCCGCGTCCTTCCACCGCAAAAGCAAGCGGATACACACCGGCTCTCCGCCGCTCAGGCGGCTCGGGCCTCAGCGCGATGCGGATCTGATTGGAGGGAGTGGGCAAATGCATCACGCCTTGATTGTTTGGCGTTATCTTTCCGGCCTCTACGATCACATCCTCGAAGTGCCTGTCGGGCAGAGGCAACTTGAACGAGTCCACTGCTCGATCCAGCAGGTATTCAACGCTAACCAAACCATGCTGTGGCAGTGACAACGCCACCTCTCGGAGATTCGCGCTGCAACTTTCTTCCTCGGCGAGCCCGTCGGCAGTGCTGGGACATGAGAACAGGCCGAGGATCGCAACGATCAGGGCTTGCCTGAAGCAACGTCGGCCCGCTTGACCGGCCACATGCCCATGTCTAAGACCAGTCACCCAGCCCCCTGCCATCCCAATTCTGCGCTCCGATTTGTAGTGGATCATCCGTCTTGCCAAAAGACAGTGTCTGCACCGAGTATGTTCCAATAGTGTTCATCAGCGTCTCCTTCGCTCCCCAAGTTTCCTCAGTGCCCTGCGATCCGGGCGGCACCGGGCTTGGCGCTTTGGGCTTCAACCCAGTGACAGTGAATGTCACGGTACGGGAGGCCTGCTTCGTGCCGTTGGCTGTCAGATTTCGTCCTTCACGCTTCCGAACGAGCTCCAGGCAAGGCAGTTTGGCCAAGTTGCTCGAAGCGAGCAAGTCCCGCGCTCAGGTATTTCGGCGATGGACAACGCTTCCGCACATTCAGTTTCGCCCGCTGCAGAAGCCAAAGCGACACTTCGCCGTGCGTGACATTGACGAACTGGGCAACTTGTACTTCGATGAGTGGGCTTGAGGTGCTGACTCTACTTCTTCGCAGCCTGATAGAGGCGCCAAGCGTACGTACCGGCTGCAGCTAAGGCAAATGCAAAGAGGATGAAGAGGCCGTCCCTAATCAGCTGGTCGGCACGGCCGCCGTCGAGGACCACTGCCGCGCCCATTAGGCAGAACATGTGGAAGCAGACCATGGCATGGCCGGGGGAGAGGATGGGGATATGGCGGTCGCTTACCCACTTCTCCGGGGGACCAAACACGCCCTTCCTCCAAAGGCGCACGCCGTACATGGCTCCAAGGCTAATCATGAGCGCGCTTTCGCCGCCGAAACCGAGCTGGTACACAATCCAGAAAACAGGGAGTGATGCGGCAATCTCCACCAAGCCCGACTTGACGTCGATTCGGAATGCAGAGGGCGGCTCACTCATAGGAGGAACGCCAGATGTCCTCCAAGTGCGGAAGCATGGCAGCTCCGATGCGGTGCCGTGGCTGGCCCCTGACAACAGGCGAGTTGGGCATGTGTTCTCTTGTCCAGCTTTCTAGGAGGGGAATTGACTGGGAGACAGTCATCCGGGCCTTTGGAGTGAGGTTGCCCAAGACGAGATCGTCGGCATTGGGGCTTATTTCGAGCCTCGCTAGTCGATAGCCGCGACACTTGTGGCGATCTGGTTCGCTTTAAGTCACTGCCTCTCGTCGATTACTTGGACCATCGCCTTGTAGTGCTCCGGATCTTCTAGCTCAATGAGATTCAGCAAGTCGCTAAGCACGCTCTTCGCCTCGCCAAGTATCGTCGGATCATGCTCAGGCTCGCCAATCAAGTCACTGTGGGAGTGAGTGTGCAGAAACCGTAACACCCTCGTCCTTGTGGGCCCTTCCACCTTGGCGGATTGCAGCTTCTTCCAAAGGTCTCCGGCAATGTGGGGCAGCCGAAAGGCTAGGAAGGCTTCAAGCAATCGACGGGCCACGTTCGGCAGGTAGTAACTATGCTCAAGACCTTTGCTGGCAGGTCTGTAGGCCTCTCGATAAACCAGAGAAAACAGATAATGGTACTCGGATTCATACTGCTCAAGCAACGGGTCTAGCCGGGCAACAGCAATTCCCGGTGGTCACCCCAGTCGGTCTGTTGGGGGCGTTTTCGGTCGGGGACAGCGGCTTGGCGCCCGATGGAGGGAGGGGCGCCCCTCAGTGCCGTCCTGAAGTCCTTGTCCGGCTGCGTCGTCACCCCTGAGGAACCGCCCGTCGCACGCTTGGGCGCGGCCCCCGGTCAGGACGTGTCGAACGGCGTCAGGGCGGGCTTTTGGAAGCCGAACGCGAGCGCCCGGTAGAGGGCCTCCCAACTCTCGATGCGGTAGTCCATGAACAGCGACCGCATCCGCTCCCACAAGCGGATGCGGCGCTTCGACTTCGCCAGCGCCGCCTGGAACAGGCCGCAGCACCGCTGCTGGACCTGGTCGATCAGGAACGCGAGCGTCATCAGCTGCGCGAGCACCGTCGACAGGTGCCGATGGCCGTGCCCGTAGTTGTGCTCAAGGCCGTAGCCTTGGTTCTTCAGGGTGTTGAAGGTCTCGTTCTCGATGCGCCAGCGCGCCCTTCCGGCGCGCATCAGCGATTCCGCGTTCGACTCGTCGATGCCGACGTCGGTGACCCATGAGAAGCGCTGCGCCTTCCCGTCGGGCTTCGTCTCGGTCCACTCCAGGAAGTTCACCTCAAGGTCGCGGTTGGCGTCGTTGAGCGGCACCCCGTTGATGAAGCGGCAGCGGTGCCGCGTCCCGTCGGCGCCCTTCGTCGCGAGCGTGCGCGTCATCGGCGAGGCGCCCACCGTCTCGAACAGGTCCGCGTGGTCGCCGGGCTTCGCGCCCAGCACGAAGCGCATGTTGAGTTCCTGAAGGAGCCGGACGTGCGGCCCGTTCGACGCCAGCCCGTCCTCCACCACCATCAGCTTGAGGTGCGGGTGCTCGCGCCGCACGTCGCGCAGCAGGCGCTTCGCCGCGTTGCGCTCGCAGTCGTTCTTCGTCGCCCCGTCCCCGCGCAGGATCGGCTCCGGCGGCAGCGCGAACACCTCACGGAAGTCGGGATGCACGAGCGCGGCCCCGAGCATCTGGTGGTAGTACGTCCTCGTGCCGTCCCTGTGCTCCTTGACGCAGCAGCTGTCGCAGTGGACGGACTTCGACGAGAAGTGGCCGGTGCCGTCCACCGACAGCAGGTAGTGGCCGTCATGCCACGCGAACCCGTCAAGCCCCTTGCCGCGCTGCAGGGCCGAGAGCACCGCCTTGAAGGCGCCGCGCAGCTCCGACGGGTCCACCCGGTCGAGCCGCTCGCGCATCGTGGTGTCGGCGGGAACCTGCCGAACCCGGTAGAGGCGGCGCAGGTTCCCCCGAACGGCCCCGTCGCACCGCACGCCCTCCTCGAACTTCAGCAGCGAGGAATGCTTCATGCCGAACACCGCCAAGCCCGACATCAGGCAGTCCGCCAGGCTGATCCGCGGGTTCCCCACCGGGTCGCTGACCCGCTCGAACCGGCCGCGAACCAACCCCAGCAGCCCCGGCGCGCTGAGCGTCTTGCGAAGCAGGGTCTTCGACATGGCTGGTCACTCCAAGCCGCAAACTCGCCCGCATCATACTGTTTTTGGGGGAAAAGTCCGCGAACGGCTTTTCCTCGAAGCGCCGGAAACCCGCGGATTCACTGGACTGGTAGACTTAGCGGGAATTGCTGGCCGGGCAATTGTCGTTCGACGCGGCTCTGCAGACGCGACCTCGCCAAGCATGTAAAACCGTGCGGGCCGCCGAGCTATATCGGAACTGTTCTGGCGCGGAAGGTGATGAAACCAGTTTCGCACTTGCCGAAAGAATGAGAAATTGTGAGTCAGGATGAACAACTGGCCTGCCGCCTGCGTTCGATCCTTGATAAAACCCAACGCAAGATACATTGCATTCGCGTCAAGACTTGACACCGGATCGTCAAGGACAACGACGCCCCTTCCTGCATTGAAGCGATGGTCGCCCAGTGTTTTCAGGAAGTAGAGCAAGGCTAGCGCGGTGCGCTCACCGTCGCTCAATGAAGCAGCTACAGAACCGCTTCGCATAATCGCGTAACCTGTGTCCTTCACACGAATCGTCAATTCCCGGTGGCCCAGATATTGCCTCAGGTCGTCATTCAACTCGTCCGCAGGACGCCGGTGCTCCAACATCTCCGTCTCCAACTCCAGCATTCGCCCTTCAATTCGGTCAAGTTTTGCTTTGTTAGACTCAAAGGCCGCGCTGGCCTCCTTCGCCTCCTTGTCCTTCGCCAAAAAATCGTCGAGGCGATTGGCGATTGATCCATCCGCTATGCGCTTCCTAGCTTGGTTTGTCACTGCTTCATATTCGTCAGTTCGCGAGTTGTGAAGGTCTATAACTTGGTTCAGTCGGGCACTTTCGTCCGCTTCCTCTAAGGGAATAGGCACCTCAACATACAGTTTGCTGAATGGCGCGGCTCGCTTTTGTTCCAGAACTCCTGCCAAGCTTTCCAGATGTTCGCACAACTTATTCCGCAGCGCTCCAAGCTTCGACGAGGCTTCGCTATAGTCCTCAGCAAGATCGTCGTAGACGGCCGTGGAATCTGGCCAACTCAAGTGTCGAAGTTCGTCGCGCACCTTCAATACTTCGCTTTTCGCAAGGCCAATTTGGTCGAGCAGCCGTTCATAGGCCACGTTGAAATGTCCTTCGAGTTCCTCTAGCCGACGTTCCGGGAATGTCTGCTCGCACATCAGGCAATTAGTGGTAGACCCCGCCTTGTGCAGTATTAGGCCTTGCCACACCCAATCGGAGAGATGTGGATTGTCCCGTAGAGCCGGGATCGACGATGACACCACGGTTTGCTGCGCAAGTCGCATAACGGTTTCGGTTCGCGCTCGGATCGACGGCAGCTCCAGCGACTTGGCGGGCCGCAGCTTCGCCTTGTTTGTGGAATGGTGTTGCCTGAGAAGCCGTGTTCGCTCTTCGCGGGACAGTCTAAGGGCGTTGGCATTGCCCGTCTTCACTATTTCGGCCATGCGCTGTCGATAGTTTGACTTGTTGAAATTGCCATAGGCGCCGCCTTGGATTTGCAGGGTCTCCTTGATGGCCTTGGCTTGTTCTTTGCAGAAGTTGTCAAGATCAGTTTCGGCCCTATCCCTTCTGCTGCGCGCCTTGTCGATCTGCTTGGCAATCCCCTCCTTTTGTTGGTTGAGGCTGTCCAACTCCTTTTGGTTTTTTGCGCTGTCTGCCCCCAACACGAAGATGGGGGCCACGTCTCCTCCAGACGATGGGAAGACGTTCTCATCGACGTAGTCTCTGTTGAAGACCCGAATCGGTGGGTCCTGGTCGGCAAAGTCCTCGCTTCTTGTCGTTTGACCACGCACTACAAGAGCCCCGTGCCCCGTAGTCGGAACCGTGCGTTTCTCCAAGTGGCGAAGGAACCTGCTCAACGTCGTTTTGCCGGTCCCATTCCAGCCGTAGATCAGATTGAACTTCGCGAACTCCGGTAGGTCGCTAGGCCACCTGAAATCCCGCAGCACACCTGGGTGCTGTAGCCTGGCGATTCGGCTGATGATGGTAGTCATTGTGGTCTTCCCAGTAGCTGCCCACTCATAGGGTGATTCTGATTCGCTGGACGCTTCGCGGGCGGAAGTAAGCTGTGTTCCGGTTGAATTCGGGATGAGCGCAACCTGCCAAGGCGAAGGGTCGATGTCAATGCACTGTCGGTGCCACGCCGTTCGCCGAAGGTCCGCCTGTGCCCAAGGTTGGCGCAACCCTTTACATGCCTTGAGTCGCTCAACCGAGCGTCTGCTTAGCCGGGGATTTGGAGGAACGCAGTGTCGTCCTTGTCGCTCTTTCGCGTGCTATCCTTCGCCGCTTTGCTAAGGTCGCCGCAAGGACAGCGGGAAGATGCCCACGAGGAAAAAAGCAACCCCCTTCCAACGCAAGCGCCGACTGCAGTCGGACAGGGAGATCACCCTGCTGAAGGTCTCCCTGCGCGCCGGAGGGCGCTCGATCAAGTACACACTACCCCTGCCGCAGGGCGTTGACATTCACGGCGAGGAAGTCACCCAGGCGATCATGTTCATCTTCGCGTCGGACCCGGACTCCCACGTCGGCATGCAGGGGGAGGACGCACCCCCCGAAATGTCGCGAACCGGCGTCAAGCGTTGGGTGTCTAGCGAGTATTACGCGGAGATGCTGGCCGACTGGCAAGACGCCTTTGGCGGGGATGCTTAGCCCTTGGCTATGGCGTCAGCGCCGCCAGTTTTCTGGCCAAGCGAGGCCCCCTCTCCGGGGTTGTGCCGGCAAGCGAACCAGCGCAGGTCTCTGTTCAGCCTTGCTGGGTCCCGTCGTTTCAGAGCTCGAATACAGCATTAACCGTCGTTGAGTACCGTCCCCCCATCGTCCCCCCAGCGGGTCTGCGCTCATACGGATCTGAAGTCGAAATCACGGAGCAGCCGCCCGATGTGCCCTCCCTCCCGTGAGTCCGCTGCGACAACCTCCACGTGGAAGACATCCCCATCCTCCAACGACTCCCTGGGCTCCCACACCCGCTCGGCGTAGCCGCGGTCGCCGAATTGGTCCGGTGCCTGCCGTTTCGCCTCAAGCGTGCAAAGCCACTCGGCGCGTTCAGGCCGACCGGGATCGGAAAAGTTGAGATTCTCAAGCACTTCGAACCCCCTGTTGCGCAACAGCCTCGCGACCTTGTCCCGCTGGTCTCCGTCGAGATCGCCCTCGAATTGAAGCGATTCGGATGGCGGGGCTTCGGCCCATCGCGGCTCCAGCTCCCACGGCTTGTCCTCGAACACGCGTTTCGTGGGATTCCAGCCAATGCTCCCGGCACCTCCGCGCCTTCCCCCGGCCCGCTCGCAGAAGCGCCTGACGTCGTAGTCTTCGCAGTCGTGAAGCGACTGGGTCCACTTTGCGAGCGCCTCCTCCAATGTTCCCGACGCCCCGCTCCTTGCCGGCCCCTCGCCCAATCGGGCGTCGCGCAGCACGGCTGCGTAGGCGTTCAGCGGATGGCCGTGGGAGCTCTCCCAGTTCCGGTACTGCTCAAGGTAGTCCTCGTAGGGCAGCCCCCGGTCCTGCCTGTCAATGAACGCCTCCAGCATAGCCCTTTCCAAACACCTGTAGAGCGACTTCGCGATCCGCTCTTCTGGGGACGCCATGGCCCCCCCGTGCTCACGCTCCTCAGCGACCTCCACCGCAGCCCGCCAAACGGCGAGCAGAAACCACGGGCTGTTCTGCGGTATGCTCGCATCAGGATCCGTGAGGGAGTATCGCCAACTTTCGTAGCCCCGACCGGCCTTGCCGCCAGGGGGATCCGACACGGTCTTCAGGAACTCGTCAAGCGACGGCACGTCCACGTAGTCGTGGAGCGACCGGAACACCCGGTAGTGGCCCTCAAGAACCTCGCGCGCCGGATAGTCTAACTTGAGGAACAGCTCATGCAGGTCATGGGTCCTGAACGGGAAACCCCTCCCTTGGTCGGGTGACCAGTCAACCAGTTGCGCTACTGACACTCCCTTGTCGTTGGCGATGAGGAACTTGAACGTCTGTTCGATCCCGCAATATCCGGCCGTGATGAAAGGCCAAGCCGACGCTATCTCGGTGCCGGGATGCAGGTCGTGCGTTGGCCCATCGCGCAGGAATGCCCGCTCCGTCCGGCGCTGCGCGACCTTGAGGCGCTGAAGGATCTCCAAATTGGCATTCATGGCGCTACGTGGCCCCCTTCACGGTTGATGAGTGGAGAACAATCTTTGAGTGATTCGGCTGCGAGTTCAATGCCAACCCCGACCCGAACCCGGAAGCCGTCGATGTGTTCTCTGGCTATGGCAATGCAATATGCGCCGACGGCGTCTAGCTGGTCTAAGGCATCGGTAGCACGCACGGCTTCGAGTAGAACGTACGCAAACCAATGGCGGCGAGGTTCTAGGCTTTTCCGTCTTGCCTGCGTTTGCCCAGCGCTTTCCGGCCGCACGGCGTTAGGCCAAGTACTTTGGACCGTATTTGGGTGATTGGTAGGAGGAGTGTTGCGGCGGGGCGGGGTTTCAGGGGGGCGAAGCGGGTTCCGCTGGTGCGGAACCCGCCTCTGACAGACTTGCGTGCGAGTCTGCCAAGTCATTGAGCTTAGTTTAGGGGAGTGGCCCCGGTGATAGCGGGGATATGATTGGGAAGGCTGTTGGCCAGATTGTTTGCCCAGACCTGGAGTCTCCACGTCTCATAGCTGGCAATGAACGAGCCAAGGCCAATGCCGCCGCTCGCTAGTACCATTTCGGTGTTGTCCAAATCGCGCACTTTTGCGTCTCCTGTAAAGTTGATTGGAAGCGCAGAATCTCAGTGGGTGATCTTCAATTCAACACGGTTGGCGGACTTTCCGAAGTCCTTCCATAGTTCAATATCACTGTCCAATTTATCAATAGACGAAGTCGCACGCAGACTGAGAATTTGTGAGAGAGGGCGCACAACTGTTCGAGCCGTATTCAGCGGGCTGCTGAGCCGCTTTGGCATATGGGCAGAGCTTGGAGTAGTTTAGGTGGCGTATACTCGAATGTATCTCACACCACAGAGAGCGACCCACTAGGGCTCCGGACAGGAAGGCAAGTTTGAGTTCAGCTGAGTGGGCACGTCCTTTCAGTAGCGGATACTCCTCACACTCGATTTCCCGCGTCGCTTAAAACGTCACCGCGGTTCGCTGAACACGCGAATCCGACGGCGCACAAAGGACCAATAACCTTCGCATCACGCCTGACAATAAGTGAGCCGCACGCAACCAGAAATTCTCGGTTTGGTTTAGGTAAGGCAAGTGCTTCCCAATCGATAGCGCGAACCTTCGGGTTGTTACGCCCTCGCTCAGGAGTGGGGGTTCTTTGAATCGGGATATAACGAACCGGAATTTCGCGCCCTCGAATTCTCTGGCAATTGGCGGCGATTCACTACTCAGTGCAGCGGACTGGTCAGATTAGCACCGGCAATGCTGATTGTTGCTGATGCTCAACACGATACTGGCGATGTTCTGCGCCCATTCCTTTTCTGCTCGCGTCTCTTCCGTTTCTTGGCGTCTTGAGATTGAACACGGGTTTACTAGCGTAAGCGGTCATTCTGAGGCGTCATTGCCGGCTGGCTGAGCTTGCGGTTTCCTTCGTCGTTCGATGACGAAGGAGCAACCATTCAATGAGTGATGGGAAACGGGCGGCGGTTCGCCGCACGCGGGCGCAGTGGCAGGCGATCATGTCGCGCTTCGAGCGCAGCGGCCAGGGCCGCCGGGAGTTCTGCGAGGCGGAGGGCCTGGTGCCGGGAACGTTCTCGTGGTGGCGCCGCGAGCTGGGCCGGTCGGGGCCCGGCGGTTCGGCGCTGTTCGTGGAGCTGGCGGATGGCCGGCCGGCTGCGCCGTCGTGGGACGCGGAGCTTGAGCTGGGCGGCGGTCTGGTGCTGCGGGTTCGGCGGCCGCCTTCGTGCTGAGCCTGGGCGGCGGCTGCCGGATATGGCTGTGCCGCCGCGCGACGGACATGCGGCGCTCGTTCGACGGTCTGTCGGCGATGGTGCGCAACGATCTGGGCGCGGACCCGTCCGACGGCAGCTGGTTCGTCTTCGTGAACCGCCGCCGGACGATGCTGAAGGTCCTGGCCTTTGACGGGGACGGCTGGTGCATCTGGTCGAAGCGGCTGGAGTCGGGGCGGTTCGCGGGACGGGACGGCGTCGGCAGGGCCGAGCTCAGCCGGACGGCATTGCTGGCGCTTCTTGAGGGCAAGGACATCGAGGTTCGACGGCAGCGCAAGCGCCACCGGAGGGCTGCCTGACGGGGGCCGTTCCGGTATAGTGCGGGCTTCGCAGCGATGGACGCCCCCGAAGTTGCCGAGCGCCCAGGTTGAAGCCCTTCAGCAGGAGAACGCGCACTTAAGCGCGACGGTCTCCGACCTCGCCGGACAGCTGCAGTCGGCGCTGGGCCGGATCACGGAGCTCCAGCGGCAGGTGGACTGGTTCACCCGGCAGTTGTTCGGCAGCACCTCGGAGCGTCGGCTGGAGTTCGACGAAGCGGAGCAGGCCAGCTTGTTCGCGGCGCTCGGCATCGAGACGCCTCCGACCGGGGACGTTCCCACCCAGGAGGTCAGCTACCGCCGTCGGGAGAAGCGCCGGGACGGCGCGGTCAACGAAAGCGGGCTGCGCTTCGACGGCACGGTGCCGGTGGAGACGATCGTGGTCACCGACCCGGCCATCAAGGCGATCCCCGAGCGCGAGCGCGAGGTGGTCGGCGAGAAGGTCGTCCACCGTCTGGCGCAGGAGCCGGGCAGCTACAAGGTTCTGAAGTACGTCCGCCCGGTCGTGAAGCGCCGGGACACCGGCGAGCTGGCCACGCCGCCGTCCCCGCCGAACGTTCTGGAGCGCACCTGCGTTGACGTGAGCTTCCTGGCCGGGATGCTGGTGGACAAGTTCCGCTACCACCTCCCGCTGCACCGCCAGCACCAGCGCCTGGCCGACTGCGGCATCCAGGTGAGCCGCAGCAGCCTGACGAACTGGGCGGGGCGGGCCATCGACCTGCTGGAGCCGGTCGCTGCGGCGCAGGCCGCGCACATCCTCGAGGGGTCCGTGGTCGCGATGGACGAGACCTCGATCAAGGCGGGGCGCGC
This sequence comes from Candidatus Azophilus sp., assembly GCA_965220835.1. GTDB lineage: Bacteria > Pseudomonadota > Gammaproteobacteria > Pseudomonadales > Azotimanducaceae > Azophilus. Next base: position 472,889 of record OZ244842.1, read on the forward strand.
GGCGCCGGGAAGGATGCGCAGCGCCTACTTCTGGCCGGCGTTCGGGGAGGACGGCGAGATCGCCTTCCACTACGCGCCGAGCCGGGCGCACCGGCACGTTGACGAGTTCCTGGGCAACTTCCGGGGCACCTTGCTGAGCGACGGCTACGCGGCCTACGAGGCGTACGCGAGGCGGCAGGGCATTGCGAACGCGCAGTGCTGGGCGCACTGCCGGCGGAACTTCACGGACGCCGAGGGGAGCGACCCGGCGGGCGTGGCCAAGGCCCTGTCGCTGATCGGGGCGATCTACCTTAATGAGAAGGCCATCCGCAGGAAGAAGCTCGAAGGCCCCGCAAAGCTGGCCTTCCGGCGGGAGCGCAGCGCGCCGGCCGTCGATGCCTTCTTCGACTGGTGCGAAACGCAGCGCCAGCGGCTGGACCTGCTGCCGAGCAGCCCGTTCGCCAAGGCGCTCAAGTACGCGGCGGATCGGGAGGCGGGGCTGCGCGTGTTCCTTGAGGATCCGGCCGTGTCGGTGGACACCAATCACCTTGAACGCGGGCTTAGGCCCGTTCCAATGGGGCGCCGCAACTGGCTGTTCGCCTGGACGGAGCTGGGCGCCCAGCGCATCGGCGTCATCCAGAGCCTGCTGGCCACCTGCGGGCTGCAGGGCGTCGATCCCTACGCCTACCTGGTCGATGTCCTCCAGCGCGTCGGCCAGCACCCCGCGAAGCGGGCCGTCGAGCTGACGCCAAGGGTGTGGAAAACGCTGTTCGCGGACCGCCCCCTGCGGTCCGACCTCGACCGCACCAAGGATCCGCCACTTCAATAAGCGCCGGAAGTCCAGAACGGCCTAGAATGTCCGCTTACTTACTAGCGGGCATAGTGCGGTAGGCTGGTTTGAATCGCCTCCGCACGTGTGGCTTTGATGGTCTCAGCAACTGTCGCCACGAGTTGCGCCCTTGAGGGATGTCTACTATTGACGGAGGCTCAACCCTAGAAGGGTCCGTCTTTCCGGGATCGATACACGCGCCAAGCGTAGTGGGCGGCAACCACCAGAGCCAGCAGGAACCCATCGAAAATGACCTCCCTGATCACACGGCTCGGGGTCGAGCCGTGTAGTATCGCAGCCCAACCGGCTAGGCACAGGATATTGAACCAAGACAGGGCATGCCCAGGCGAGATAATTGGAATGTGAGCGTCGCTCACGTGCTTCTCGACCGGACCGAAGAAACCCTTCTTCCACAGTCGCGCCGAGTACAAGGCCGCTATACCGATCATCAGCGGAGTCGCGCCGCCGAAGCCTAGCTGGTACACGATCCAAAACACGGGGACGGATACGGCAATCTCCAACAGCGCCATCCTGACGGAGACCCTGAACGGTGAAGACGGACTATCCATAAAAGAAAGGACGGGCTCTGGTTGTGCAGAGCCCGCCAATCGTGCCAATCACTAGCTTCCTACTGGCAGCACTGAGAGTCTTTTGATTTAGCTCGACAACCAGGCTTGTATGCCCACGCCGACCACAACGCCCGCCAATGCCCAAGCGCCAAGTACCACAATGGGGGGTACTCCGCCGCTGGCTAGTGCCATGTCCTGTTCGGTGAGTTCGTACATTTTGATATCCTCTGATTATTGGGAAGTCTAAGTTTCCGGGTAATGCACCTCCTTGCAAGGGCTTCGAAGGCACCTTCCTCGAAGTTTCACTTTTCAATATCAACGTGACGTATGCCTATGGTCGATTTCCTACACTCATTGAAATCTCTGGACGTTGGCGCACATTGGAATGCCGAACCAGCTACGGCCCCGGGGGATCGAGTATTGCAAGCCCTCAGTGTGCCCTATTGGGCAGCCTGCATGTGGTGATGGGAAGATTTTGGAAGGAAACGAGACCGGCAGGTGGAGGAGGTATTCGGTTCGCCGCTGCGCCGGTGGGATGCGGGCGTGGCTAAGCCCCGCCCGCAAAAGGCCGCTGATCCGAGCGGCCCGTCAATGCACCACGGCAGCGCTACTCTTCGCTGCTGTAAGCCTGCCAAGCTTGGTATCCCGCCATACCAATGCCAACGCCGCCCAGAAAGGCTGCGGTTTTGCCGGTGGTAATGGTGGATCCTATCGCCACTCCCAATGCAATCAACGGCAGCACGCCGCCACTGGCTTGGTCCATGTCATCAATTGTAAGTTCACGCATGATTGCGTCTCCAGTAGTTGAATGGACTTTCAGCGTTGCAAGACCGCAGGCGAACCGCAATGGGTTGCGCCAACCCTTCAGTTGTTTTCCACAATGGCGCATCAGCTTGATGGCGCGCCGCAGCTTGGGCTTACAAACTGAGCTTGGAGTAGGGCGAATGGCGCACGTTCCAAAAGGCCTCAATCCGCAGCGCAAGAGCGTCGTTGACCGCTGGACAGCAGACCAAGCTAAAGCTGCCCCGAACGCACCCGCCGTTCCAGCTGCGGGTACATCGCTCCCAGAATCACGCCGCGCGCCGCCATGAAGGCCAGCATGGCCAGCCAAACGCCATGGTTGCCCAGTGGTTCGAAGGCCAACCAAAGCACGGCAAGGTAGATGGCGGCAGCTAGGAACATGGCGTTACGCAGTTCTGCGGTGCGGGTGGCGCCGATGAACACGCCGTCCAGCAGGAAGGCCCAGACCGCCGCTAGGGGCAGTGCAGCCACCCAAGGGAGGTAGGCCGCCGCGGTGGCTCTGACCTCGGGCAAGTTGGTGAATAGGGCAATCAGGTTGTCGCCGAACAAGCCGTAGGCGGCGCTGAACAGGCAGGCGGTCAGGCCGGCCCAGACGGCGCTGTAGCCGCTCGCTCGGCGTAGGCCTTTGGCGTCCCGTTTGCCGAAGGCATAGCCGGCCAGGGTTTCGGCGGTATGGGCGAAGCCGTCAAGGCCGAAGGCCATGATGTGCAGGAACTGCAGCAACACGGCGTTGGCGGCCAGCACCACATCGCCCAGCGATGCGCCTAGGGCGGTGAGCAGGAAGAAGGGCAGTTGCACGAAGAACGTGCGCAGCACCAGGTTGGCGCTGAGCTGAAACAGATGGGCCAGCCGTTGCCGGCCCAGCACCGCCTGAAGGCGCGGCCACTGGCAGCCTTGGCGGGCTAGGGCCCGCAAGACGAGGGGCATGCCGGCCATCGCGGCCAGCCACTCGCTGATTAGGGTGCCGGTGGCGACGCCCTTGACGTCCCAGCCGAGACCCATCACGAAAGCGAAGTCGAGCGTGGCGTTGGAGAGGTTGAGAAGCAGGCTCAAGGCCAAGGCGGCGCGCATCCGCTGCAGGCCGAACAGCACGCCCATTTCGACTAGGTAGAGCAGCAGGGCGGGCGCGCCCCAGATGCGGATGCTGAAGTAGTCGCCGGTCAACGCCTCGACGTTGGGGCTTGCTTCGAACAGCCACAGCGCCAGGCCTCTCAGTGGTGCTTGGGCGGCAACCAATGCGGTGCCCAAAACCAGCGCGGCCAATGCGGCCTGGGACGCCGTGGCCGCCAGCGCCCGTTGGTCGCCCGCGCCCAGCGCTTGGGCGGTGAGGCCCGTGGTGCCCATGCGCAGGAAGCCCAGCATCCAATAGAGGGCGTTCATGATGGCGGCGCCGATGGCCACGGCGCCCAGGTAGCGCGCATCGGGTAGCCGTCCCATCACTGCGGTGTCAACCGCGCCCACCAAGGGGACTGCCAAGTTGGCGAGGATCATCGGCCAGGACAGCGCCCACACGCGGCCGTGCCACTGCCGGGGCGTGGCGGGCAATTCTGTTGTGTCTCTGCTCATTGTCTCGGCCAAGGGCTCAACGACTTCCAGCTTCGCCTTGGATTCGCTTGGATGCCCTGCGAGTTCTGGTCCTGGCGGCCGGGTCGCTCACGCGCGGGGAACCGATGCTCTCCCAAAAGTACCCGTCGCGTGTAAGGAGCGGTGCTGCGCGCCGTCCGAGGGTGCGCACCTTCGGTGCTTTTCGATTCGCGTTGGGGTTTCGCTGGCGGAACACTAGGTTGGCATCGAGCGCCATTTCTCGCAGCGAGGGCGGGACGCCCACGAGCCAACCTTGGTTCGGGCCAACTCCCCCGGCCGGGTTTCGCACAGTGTCGTGCGCGTACGGGATGAGCCCCCTGTCGCCGGAGACCGACGTGCGGTTGGCCCACAGGCCCGTGGCCGCACGGAAGGTGGCTTTCCCCTTTGTCCAAGCGTGCCGGCGTCAGAGCTGGGTGGCTGGCTCCCCGACTTCCTGCATGCCTTGGGCGATCGGGTCCCAGCCGAACAGGTCCTCCACGATGCGGTACAGCACCGGCACGTAGAACAGGGTGATGAAGGTGGCGAACAGCACGCCGTAGGCCAGCGAGATGGCCATGGGCACGAACGGCGCCGTGGCGGGCGTCATGTTGCTCATCAGGGGAATCAGGCCGACGAACGTGGTCACCGAGGTGAGGATGATGGCGCGGAACCGGGCACCGCAACTGGTCACCAGCGCTTCCTCCACCGGCATGCCTTCGCGGCGCCGGCGGTTGACGAAATCGACCAGCACCAAGCTGGCGTTCACCACCACGCCGGACAGCGCCACCATGCCCAGCAAGGAGAAGAACATCATCTCAACGCCCATCACCCAGTGGCCGAAGATGGCGCCAACCGCGCCGAAGGGGATCACGCTCATGATCACCAGCGGCTGAATGTAGCTCTTCAGGGGCACCGCCAGCAGGGTGTAGATGAGAATCAGCGACAGCAGGGCGCCTTGGGCCAAACCGCCCAAGGCGTCAAGGCGCTCCTCCTGTTCCCCGGCCAAGCCCACTTGGATGCCGGGAAACTTGGCCTTCAGCGCCGGCACCACGTCCCGGTTGACGCTGCGCATCACTTCCTCCGGGGTGATGGCGCCGCGGTCCACCTCGGCGGTCACGTTCACCACCCGCTGCCGGTTGGTGCGCTGAATGGAGGAGTAGCCCCGGCCCAGCTCGAACTGGGCGACGCTGTAGAACGGCACTTCCTTGCCGCTGGCGGTGCGGATGTACATGTCCTCCAGGTTGCCGATGGACTTTCGCTCGTCCTCAGGGAAACGCACCATCACCCGCACGTCGTCCTCGCCACGCTGCACGCGCTGCGCTTCAGCGCCGTAGAAGGCGCTGCGCACTTGGCGGGCAAGGTCGCCCAAGGTCAGGCCTAGGTTGCGTGCCTCAGGCAGCAGGCTCAGCTTGATTTCCTGCTTGCCGGCGCGGAAGGTGTCGGTGATGTCGTACACGCCGTCGTATCGGGCCAGTTCGATGCGCAGTTCCGCGGCGGCCGTGCGCAGCTCATCCACGTCGGTGCCGCTGATCTTGTAGTTGAGGGGCTCGCCGGCTGACCACTGGTCGGCGTTGAAGCTCAGCTTCACGGCGTCGGGGATTGGCCCGGTGAGCTCCCGCCAGCGTTTGGCGATGTCCTTGGAACTTAGGTTGTCCCGTTGCCGCGCTGGCAGCAGTTCAATCACCACTTCAGCGAAATGGCTGCGGCCAGGCATCGCCGGCATGCCCGGTCCGTCGCGGGCCACGGCCGTGCCGATGCTGGTCAGTTGGTTGATGATGAGGTCGCTGTCCAGCCCGAGTTCGCGGGTCAGCTCTTCGTTTAGCTTGACGGCGCCGGCCTCGATTCGCCGCGCCGCCGCCACCGTCTGATCCACCGAAACGCCTTGGGGCAGCTCCAGTTGGCCGTAGACGCGGTCGCCCTCGATGGCGGGAAAGAAGCCGAAAGTGACACGGCCGCTGAATATCAGCGCCATGGCCAGAATCAGCACGCCCAAACCGACAGCGGCGGTGACGTAGCGCCATTCGATGGCTCGCCGCACTAACGGCAGATAGTGTCGAACCGCCAAGGCCTCAAGTCCATCGGCCATGCGGCCTTGAATGCCGTTCCAATGGTGGCGCACGCCTTTTCGGGAGCGGCTGCGCTTGCGGTGGGCCAAGTGGGCGGGCAGGATCAGCTGGGACTCGATGATGCTGAACACCAGCGCGACCATGACCACTATGCCAATGCTGCCGAAGAACTCGGTCATCATGCCTTCCACCAGCACCAACGGCAGGAAGGCGGCGACGGTGGTCAACACCCCGAAAATCACGGGAACGGAGACTTCCCAAGTGCCGTCGATGGCCGCTTGCACGGGCGGTTTGCCGATTTGCTCTTGGGTGTGGATGCGCTCACCCACGACGATGGCGTCATCGACCACTATGCCGAGCACCAATATGAAGGCGATGACCGTCAGGGTGCTGATGTTGATGCCGATGTAGGGCAGGGTGGCGATGCAGCCGAGCAGTGCGATGGGTATGCCGGCGGCCACCCACATGGCCAGCCGCAGGCGCAGGAACAGCGCCAGGATGACCAGCACCAAGGCCAAGCCGCCGCCAGCGGTGGTGTTCAAGACGCTGAAGCGCTCCACCAGCTCCTTGGAGGTGTCGGTCCAGATGGTGGCGCTCAAGCCTTCGGGCAGAAAGCTGCGAAGCCGCTCCACGTAACCGTTGACGTCTTCGGCGATCTGCATGATGTCCTCGTCGCCGATTTGGGCCACTTCGATCACCACAGCCGGCTCGCCATTGAAGCGCGCGTACAGGTCGCCTTCCTCGAAGCCGTCGCGAATGTCAGCCACCTCTTGGAGCGTGACCCTAGTGCCGTCGGCGCGGGTCAGCACCACCACATCCGCGAACTCATCGCCCCGGTAGGCTTGGCCCTTGGAGCGGATGAGTATCTCGCCGCCTTCGGACTTGATGGTGCCGCCGGGCATGTCCAGCGATGAGTTGCGCACCGCCTGGGTGACGCGCTCAAGGGTCAGCCCGTGGCGCCGCAATGCGCGTTCGGACACCTCAATGGAGATTTCGTAGGGCCGCACGTACTTGATGCCCACTTGGGAGATGCCGTCGATGGCGGCGATTTCGTTGCGCATCCGCTGGCCCCATTCCTTGAGGATGCCCTCTTCGGCGTCTCCGGAGAGCGCCACTTGGACAACTTTGCGGGATATGGAGAGCTTGGAGACGATGGGCTTTTCGGTTTCCACCGGAAAGCTGTTGATGCCATCAACGTGGCTCTTGATCTCGTTGAGCGCCACCACGTCATTGGCGTTCAGAGCCAGTTCCGCCATCACCCGGCAGGAGCCTTCGCTGGCGATGGAGTTGATTTCCTCGATGCCCTCAATGCCGTCGATGGCCTCCTCAACACGGATGCACACGCCCAGCTCCACTTCTTCCGGGGCGGCGCCCAGGTAGGGCACGGTGACCGACACCACCGGCACCTCCATGTTGGGAAACTCCTCCTGATTGACGGTCAGCAGGGCCAGCAGCCCGCCGACGCACAGGATGAACATCAGCAGGTTGGCGGCGACCGGATTGCGGACGAACCAGGCGATGGCGGTGTGCATGGGCGGTTGGTCAGGTGGTGGCGTGGTCGGCGACGGGATTCACGCGCATGCCCTCGATGGGCGTCTGCATGGGCGAAACGCAGACCCGCTCGCCCTGCTCAAGCCCGCCGACGATCAGCACGTCGTCCTGGTAGAGGCGCAAGGGTTCGACCTCGCGGAAGCGCAGCCGTTGCTCCTCGTCCACCACCAGCACGCGATTGCCGTTGCGCAGGGCGGTGCGCGGCAGCACGACGAGGTCATCCACGGTCAAGCCCTCGATGTCGGCATCCACGAACAGGCCCACCGCGGGTGGCTCCGCATGGTCGCTGCTGTTGACTCGCGCCACCACGTTGACCATGCGGCTGGCGGTGTCAATCTGCGCCTCCGTGCGCACGATGCGGCCGGACCATTGCAGCGTGCGCCCGGCGAATTGGGCGGAGAGGGTGACCCGGGGCTGCGCGTTCTCCGGCAGGATGCCGCGCTGGCCCAAGGGCACGTTGAGAAAGGCCAGTTGGCGGTCTGCGATGGGCAGGCGAATTTCCACTTGGTCGCTGGCGTACAGCGTGGCCACGGACATGTTGCGCCCCACGAGCTGGCCGACGTCCACCGACTCGCTCTGCACCAAGCCGTTGAAGGGTGCCCGCACCTCGGTGCGCTCCAAGTCACGCTGGGCCTGGTCGAAGTTGGCGCGGGCGTCCTTGAGGACCGCTTGCTTGACGCGCAAGTCCTTCAGGGTGTTCTCCATCTGCGAGCGGCTGGCCAGCTTGCGCTGCTCCAAACTGCGCATGCGTTGGTGCTCGTAGCGGGCGTGGTCGTGCTCGGCTTCGGCCCGGGCCAGCGCCGCTTGGGCGCGCTGCAGGGCGGAGCGGTAGTCCTGGTCGTCCAGTTTCAGCAGCACGGTGCCTTCTTCAAAGTACCCGCCATTGACCAGCGCCGGGGAGATCCACACCACGCGGCCGGCCACTTCGGGAAACAGGGCGGTGACTTGGTTGGGCGCGACGGTGCCTTGGGAGTGCACGCGCAGTTGGATGGACTCCGGCAGCACGTCGAGCACGCGCACGGTGGGCGCAATTGGCTCGGGAATGTCGGGGTCGAGTTCCGGGCTGGTGGCCATGAGCGCCACGGCACCGAAGGTGGCGGCCAGGATGATCAGGCCGGGGAGCAGTATCTTGCGCTTCATGAGGCGGCGGCCTCCGGTAGGTTTTCGGAATGCCGGACGGCGGCCTCGATGGCCGGGGCCAAGGTGCGGGCGTGCAGCTCGGAGAAGTCGTCGAACACGTCCCGCATGACGCGCCGGTCCCGGTTGGCCAGCGCGCCCTCAAGCCGCTGGGCGATGCGGTTGAACGCCTCCACATCGAGTTGCACGTAGGGCTTGACGGCCTCCAAGGTGGGGGCGAATTGCTTGAACAGGCCGTGAGCGATGAGCTGGCAGACCAGGTTGCCGCTGGTGATCATGATGGTGCGCATCATCTCAATGCGGGCGGCGGCGTGGGCCTCGCTGTCCAAGTGGCCGTCAAGAAGCTGCCGCACATGCGCTCGAACGGCTTCAATGTCCTCCTCCCGGCCCCGTTCCACCAAGGCTTCGGCGGCCATGCTGAGCAGCCGCTCCACCACTTGGAAGATCTGCTCCAGCAGCTGGGCGTCCGGCACCTGGGTGGCAGCCAGCATGTGGCCGATGATGTCGAGGCTGGCCTCATTGATGGGCGCCACGCGAGCGCCGCCGGGCTGAATGTCCGCCACGCCCAGCTGCGACAGCCGGCTCATCGCCTCCCGCACGGCCCCTCGGTTGACGTTGAAGCGCACGGCCAGTTCCCGCTCCGACGGCAGCCGATCCCCCGCCCGATAGCGTCCGGAGAGGATTTCATCGGTAAGCGTGCCGGCCAGCTGATCTTGTTTGGCGCTCATGCGCTTTTCGCCTTCCAGTTGCGCGTTTTTGGTATGACCATTTTGGTCTTACCAAATTGGTCGGGGCAATTCTACGCACTCGAAGTGATTTGTCCAGCGCTTTTTTTGGCGTGGGGCTGGCTAGAGTGCGTGTCGCGGATCCACTTCAGAAATGACGGGATGGGCGTTCGGCAGACGCCATCGGCGTCCTCGGAGAGGGCGCCGCGCCGCAACAGGGCGGCAACAAGTGAACCGGCCGCGTCCTCCGCCTGCTTCGCATCGTAACCGTCGTCCCGGTGTGCTCGGGTGGCCGCGACGTGCAATTGCGCAATGTTCAGGGCCTGCCTGTTCGCGAGGTCAACTAGGCCAGCCGCGCGGGGATCGTTAGCCAGCGGTCTGAAGCGGCCCTCGTAGTACGCCTCGCGCCGCGCCTGTGCCTTGTTCAGCACCGCCGCTGCGTCAAGATCGTCCTTGCGGCCTCCGGCCCGCAGCCATTCCTCGCCCAACGACCGCAGGGCGGAGTTCAAGTGTTGCGGGAATCCCTGGCTGTCGGCGAGCAGGCGCTGGGCCAAGTTCGGCGGCGCATCTACAGCGAATGTCCGTTCGAAGTTGCGCAGCACGGCATCAGCGTCCTCAGGGGGCAGCGTGGAAAGGCCGATGCGATTCTCCGGCGGGATGCGCGAGGCACCTGCTCGCTCAAGCGAGTCACGCGTGTCATTCAAGCCGAAGAACAACGGAAAGACGGGCTGGCCCTGCGAGCCGGTGTGCAGGAAGTGGATGACCGAATCGTGATGGCCTTGCGCGACCTGCTGCGCCTCGTCGAGCAGCAGCAGGACGCCGTGCCGCTCGATTCCGTGCCGCTCGGCAAGCTCGCCCAAGAACTGGCCTGCAGCGTCGAGCTTGAAAGTTCCGAGCACGGCCTCGGAGAGGTTTTTCAACGTGGGCGCGACTCGCGCTCTGGCGCGTTGGTTCAACGCTTCGATGGACCGCAAGTCGTCGAGCGTTGCCTCGACGATCAAGTGATCGTCCCCACATTGGTCGGCGAACTGCCGCAGCAATGCCGTCTTGCCGATGCCGGGACAGCCAGTGATTGTCCGAATCGAACCCCGGACTTCGCCGCGGCGCTCCCACATGCCGCGCATGGTCGCGACTTGCTCACGCAGCCAGTCCAATTCGGTGGCGCGCCCAGCGAATATCTCCGAACGGTCTCGATCGCCAGCGTCGGCAACGAATTCCTCAAGGGTGATCGGTTGTTCCCGGTTGCCCATACGCAGCGCCCACCATGGATACAGGCAGTGTATCAGTTTGGCGTGCCGCAATTTTTGCTGGCTCGAGGCCATCTTGCCCTCGCTTCGAATCAAGGGGCACCCACCCTCGCGCAGGTTGGCGTCGGGTTAGGCGATTCCGTTCAAGGCCTGTTCCGACAGCGTCAGCGAACGATCGATGCGCTCGTCTAGTTCCTTGCCGACCGTGCATATCTTGCTTGTGCAGCAGTTGACGAACTCCACCATGCATTTGGCACTAACACACCCGGGCACAGGCTGGCGCGTTTTCGGCCAGTATCGGCGCCACTTCCCACTCCAGTTGCCGGCGCCGTCCTCTAACCACTTCAACGTTGTCACGCCCAAGGCTATCGACCGCGCCAGAACCCGTTGGGCCTCCACCTCGGTGTCACTCAAATGGCTCAGACAACTCGTCCGGGCGCTGGCTCTAAGGTGACTGCCTGAGGCTCAACAGCCTGCTCCCGGCTGCTTTAGCGCGCAGCGCATCGAGTGCCGTCACGCCGCCGATACCCCGCCGAGACCACTGTTGCCCCGCCGAAAGCGACGCGATTAGACTCCAGAACAATTCCGAGTCTGGACCGTGCCGATGGTGTCGCTAGACGGCCATAGCGCATCCCAACTCCTCGATCGGATGCAGCATATGCACCGTGTGCGCTAGCATCGCCCTGGTGCCTAGGACGGTCATCTACGCATTGGTGAAGTCACAATCGACTTTCGGCGGTCTTGGGACTATCGTGGACTGCAGCCGTGCGTTGCAGGTGATGTTCTGGTCGCTAGGCATACTGTCACTTTGACCGGCTAGGTTGCTTCATCCCTCACTCACGACCAGTTTTGGTTTGGGAACCGGGGTGGAGGTCAAGAGTGCATGCGTCAGAGTGAGTGCGGCGTATCATGGACCCGAGCAGTTTGTGGATATACTTGACTATAGTGCCAAATGAGGTGAGGAGATAACGTGCGTATTTGGAGGAAGACAGGATGGCAATAGAGTTCGTCAGGGGTGCAACGCATAAGCCGGTAGCGGCGGACAGCCTCATCGATATTCTCGGTCAGCAGCAGAACTGGTCGGGGCGGTTGTACGTTGGGTATCCGATATCGCGCACATCGGCTGGTCCCCACCATATCGACGCCTTATGGATGTCGGAGGAAAAAGGTGTGGTTGCGTTCGACCTTGTGGAAGGCGTGGATGTCGGGGACTTCGAAGCACGACAGGAGGACGCGGCGAACAAGATTGAAATCCGATTGCGGTCGGAGTCTGAGCTGGTGAGAAGACGGAAACTGCAGGTTGAGATTCACACCGTCACGTTTGTTCCACGTGCTTCGGGTGTGAGAAAGAGTCACGAGCAGGACTATCCAGTAGTCAACGCAAACTCTATTGTCTCGAAATTGCAGACATTCGCGTGGCCTGCGACAAACAACTCTCTGTATCGGAAAGCTCTGTCTGTATTCGACAAGGTTTCAAGAATACGAAGAGCGAAAGTGACGCGACACCCGACACGAGACGACTCGCTTGGAAACAGACTGAAGAGTATTGAAGAGTCGGTCGCAACGCTTGATCAGCTACAGAGTAAGGCCGTGATGGAGACCGTGGAAGGTGTTCAGAGGATCAGGGGGTTGGCCGGGTCAGGCAAAACCATAGTGCTTGCGCTAAAGGCAGCGTACCTGCACGCGCAGAATCCAGATTGGAAATTGGTGGTGACTTTCAACACGCGCTCGCTTAAGTCGTTTTACCAACGACTCATCCGGGACTTTCACTTCGATCAGACCGATCAGGAACCGGATTGGGAAAACATGAGGATAGTTAACTCGTGGGGAGCGCCCGGTGGTCCCGAGCGGGATGGAATATACTACGATTTCTGTAGGCGCAACGAACTTGCGTACTTTGACTATCGGGCGGCTAGGAGACGATTTGGTTCAAGTGCGCCGTTTAAGGATGTCTGTAGAGCGGCCTTGATAGAAGCGAAATCACCGAAGCCTGTGTATGACGCTGTGCTGATTGATGAGGCACAAGATCTGCCACCGGAGTTTCTGAGGCTGTGCTATGCATCCTTGAAGAAGCCGCAACGACTCGTGTACGCGTACGACGAGCTGCAGAATTTGGCCGGCGAGTCATTGCCGTCGCCCGAAGAGATTTTTGGGTCGCCCAAAAGCAGTAAGCAGAGCACAGGATCTGAGGCAGAGCGAGATATAGTTTTGGAGAAGTGCTACAGGAACCCGAGACCGATTCTCGTTACAGCACACGCACTTGGTTTTGGCGTGTATAGACTCCCGCCTCCGGGAGTAAGCACAGGGCTCGTTCAGATGTTCGATCATCCTCACCTTTGGGAGGCAGTGGGATATCGGGAGCAGAGCGGGAATCTGCGTGAAGGAGAAACAGTGACACTGGCCCGTTCGGACGATACGAGTCCGAGTTTCCTTGAGAAGCACTCAGATATCACGGAAATAGTGAAATTCATCAAATTCAAAAGCGAGGAAGAACAAGCACAGTGGATCGCGGAGGAGATTGGGAGAAATTTAAAGGAAGATGAACTGCGCTGCGAAGACATCATGGTCATTAATCCGGACCCGCTGACGACCCGAAACAAGGTCGGTCTTGCACGGGCGCTTCTGCTGGATGCGGGAATCCAGTCACATTTGGCTGGAGTTGATACTGATCCAGATGTTTTCAACAGCCCAAGTGCAGATTCGGTCACGTTCACAGGTGTACACAGGGCGAAAGGCAATGAGGCGGCAATGGTGTACGTTATGAACGCCCATGATTGCCAATCTTCAGCGCTAGACCTTGCTAGGATTCGGAACAGGCTGTTTACGGCGATAACTAGAAGCAGGGCGTGGGTTCGCGTACTCGGTGTTGGGGAAGACATGCATGAACTCGCGAGAGAATATAAGAGACTGTTCAAAGCGGATTTTGAACTTCGATTTCGATACCCCACCTTGGAGGAAAGGCGCAATCTGAGAACAATTCACCGAGATATGACGAGTGCGGAGAAGAAGCGGATAGAAGGTCGTAACAGGAATTTGATAGATATTGTCAAGGATATTGAGGCCGGTAATATCGACATCGTTGATCTGGATGGGCAGGCGCTCAAAAGGTTGAAGCAGGTCTTGCAGAAGCGCGAAGGAATATGACCCCGCGTCGCACATGCGCGCATATCAACGCGTTGGTAAGGTTCTTGGTGGAAGTCGGGCTTGCGGACGACCAGCAATTCGCGTTCGAGCGTGCGAGTGTCGCTATTGAGGTGACGTTTCAGAATGCTTCGTATATTGGTGAGGCATTGGGCGGCGCATCGTACGAGGATGTTTACGAGTTGTTTGCAGAGAATCGTGTGTTCAATATTAGGCTATTGGACGGTGCCTTAGTTCAGATGGAGTATTTGTTCATTGGGAATGACTTGGCAAAGCACCGTCTGGCGTTTCTGCCCTCTCCGCATCTGGAGCAGTATGAGCGTGATCCAGAAGTCTACGAAGAAGAACATGCGTTTGCTGAGATTGTTGGGAGGAGGGTCACGGCGCTGCCGCTGAGGTTCGATTTTGATACGGACGATCAGCGACACGTGGATGTTCATCATCCAAAGTCGCACCTGACGCTAGGAGAGTATCGGCAGTGTCGCATTCCTGTGACTGCGCCGCTCACACCACATCACTTTATGGAGTTTCTACTCCAACATTTCTACCGTACGCGTGATCGTGACTTTGCTGCGGCTATGCCTGACCTACCGGGTGACTTTGCGCGTTGCGCCACGAAGGATGAGCAGAACATGCTGCATTTGGTGGTTGCCTAGCTGTTTTCATCCCAGCAGCCGGAGCACCGACGTAGAGTACCCGGTGGTGTATGCACGCAAAATTCCTCTGGCGGAGCCGTTTTCTTGGGAGTGCACTGAGTCCTCTACAATGTTCATGTCCTTAGGCTCTCTGCCACGTTTGCTTCATTGGGCCAATCAAGCGCTTATTCGAGCCCGGTCTGTGGTTCGTTGCCGGCATTGTGGGCATGTGCTTCGGTGGAAACGACGCTCAGCGTTACGCCAACTTCGAACTTGCACCCGTTGTCAAGCTGTTGCGAGACAACTGGGACATAAACTCCATTGGTGTTGCAATCTTTGTGATCATCAGGGAAGGTCTCATGACAAGATAACAGATGTACCGGTTTTCTCTTCCTAGGTCGAAAGCGGAGCTTAGTGCTCGGTTGCCGAACTGTTGATTCATCGGTCGGATCAGCCGATTCGATTCAAGGCCTGTTCGGATAGGGTCAGTGAACGGGCGATGCGCTCGCGCATTTCGTCTAAGTCGATGCCGTCCGTGCTTTTTTTGCCGGCGCAGTAGCGGGCGTACACGCCATGCACGATGCAGGCCGTCTTCCAGCGGTTGAACGCCACGTAGAAGTCGAGCTGGGAAAGATCCCGGCCGGTGCGCTCAGCGTAGCGCTGGGCGAGTTCGGTGCGGCTGGGGAACCCGGGCGGCGCGGTGGCCGCTTCCGGGGCGGGTGGTTCATCGTCGCTCGGGTCGGGCCACGGGTTCAGCGCGTAGGCGAGGTCCGCCAGGGGGTCCCCCAGCGTGGAGATTTCCCAATCCACCACCGCGGCGATGGTACAGTCAGGGCCGACTAGGCAATTGTGCAGGCCGTAGTCGCCATGCACCACCCGGGCGGGGCCTTGGTCGGGGATGTTGGCCAGCAGGAAGTCCCGAATCTCGTGCGCCCGCCGGTCATCGTAGCTGGCGGCTTCGATGGACGAAGTCCAAGAGCGGTACCAAGTGTTGAGTTGGCGACCAACGTAGTTCTCCTTCTTGCCCAGCCCGCCCAAGCCCACAGCGTCGGGGTCCACCGCATGCAGGTCGCCGAGCACGTCAATGAAGGAGTGGGCGGTCTTGCGCCGCTGGTCTTTCGGCACCAGTGCCTGGGTGTCATCGGCGCTGTAGAGCGGGCGGCCGTCGATCAGGCCCATGACGTAGAACCAAGCGCCGGTGACGCTGGGGCTTTCGCAAAAGCCAAGCGCCTTGGGCACCGGCACGGGGGTCGGCCCCAGCGCGGAAATCAAGGACCACTCCCGGCTCATGTCGTGGGCCTTGGGCAGCAACTCCCCTTGGGGCGGACGGCGGATGACAGCCTGCCGGCCTTGGGCGTCGTCCAAACGATAGGTGAGGTTCGAGTGGCCGCCCTCCAAGCGCGTCCACTGGAACGGCGGGTTCAGGCCCTCGATGTGATCGTTGATCCAAGCCTCAACCGCCATAACCCGGTAGCCTTCCGGCCCCGTGCTCTCGTCATGCTTCATGCGTCGTCCTCCTGCACGCCGATATTGCCTCAACTGCCGGTTGCCGGACAATCGCCCACGCGCCTCCAAGGTGCGTGCGAACGAAAGATTCAATAACCGAAGGTTCCTTGGCGTGTTGCTGAAGCGAACCTCCACGTCCTTAAGCTGGGATGGTTTCCGAATTGTTGCTTAACCGAGACAGACCGAAGTTGGGCCAGTCCGTTGCGGCTACAATCGCGCCAGCTCAAACTGCCGTCCTGTCCCGAAGCAGGTTGGCGCCAGGCCGCCTGCGCGTTCGGCTGCGTGCGACAGAGCATTCGGGGGGTTGAAGGGGCCACGAGCTGGCACATGTGCTTTTAGGACAAGGAATTGGCGAAAGGGCTATGAAGAAACTGCTCTATGGCATCGTGGCACTGGCTCTTGCGCTGGCTGCCGTCGCCGCGTTCATCTACTACACCCCGGCAGGCCAGGATGCGCTGTTCAGCCGGGCGGCCCAGGCGGTGATGGGGCAGGCCCCACCCGTGCCGGAGGGTCTGCGGGTGGTGGTTTGCGGCAGCGCCTCGCCTGCCGGAAATGACCCGGAGCGCGCCCAGGCCTGCATTGCCGTGCTCACGCCAGAGCACTTCTTTCTAGTGGACGTCGGCGCCCGGTCGCCGCTGCGCATCGCCCAAGCGCGCTTGCCCATGGGGCGGTTGGACGGCGTGCTGCTCACCCACTTCCATTCCGATCACATCGCCGGCTTGGCGGACGTGAACCTGGCGAGCTGGGTGCAGGGCCGCAGGTCCAGCCTCAGGGTGCATGGCCCGAACGGGGTCGGCGTCGTGGTGTCCGGCTTCAACTTGGCCTACTCGCTCGACCAAGGCTATCGAGTGGCGCACCATGGCCCGGAACTGCTGGCGCCACCTGCCGGGCCCATGACGGCCGTTGAGTCCGACCCCGGGGAAGTGGTTTGGCAGGACGGCTTGATGACCATCCGCTCCTTTCCGGTGGATCACGCGCCCATCCACCCTGCCGTTGGCTACCGGGTGGACTATCGTGGCCGGTCGGTGGTGGTCAGCGGTGACACCAACGCCGTGGAAAGCCTGTTTGCAGCTGCCCAGGGCGCCGACCTGCTGCTGCACGACGCACTCTCGCGCACGCTGCTTGACCCGATGATTGAGGGGGCGCGGGCGGCTGGCAATCCGGCGTTGCCGACCATCCTCACCGACGTGATTGACTACCACGCGGATTCCTTGAGCATAGAGGCCCGCGCCGCCGAGGCCGGCATCCGGCAACTTGCCTACTACCACTTGGTTCCGGTGCCGGGCAATGCCCTGGCCGAGAGGATGTTTGCCCGGGGCCTCGATCCCGACACCCTCTTGGTCCGCGACCTGCACACCTTCGACCTGCCGCCGAACTCCACCGAGATCCACATCCGTGAACCCTGAGCGCCTGAAGACCCGTATCCGCTCCCATGCGGTGCGGCTGATGGCCTCCGAGGCGTTCCTGCGGTCGTCAAGGCGCCGGGCGCGGCTTAGTCGAAGGCTGTCCGGCGCAGTCCAAGCCGTGCACTACTTCCATCAAGTGGACGATCCCTACAGCCACCTGGCGGTGCAGAAGCTCGATGCCCTTAAGGCGGCCTACGGGCTGCCGTTCAAGGTCCATCTGGTCTCCGGGCCCGCACCCGCCTTTCAAGGCAGCAGCGAGCACTTCGCGGCTTGGGCGCTCAAGGATGCGCGGAGCGTCGCCGCCGGCTACGGCGTGGCGTTCGATGCCACGGCCTTGCCGCAACCTGCGAGCGTGGATCAAGCCAACGACCGTCTGGCGCCGCATCTCGAAGCCGCCGACTTCGCGGCTCAAGCGGTTGCCGTGGGCGAGGCGCTTTGGTCCGGTGCATCGCAGCCTGCGGATTCCAAGGGCTTGGGCCAAGCGGCCGTTCGCCAAGGCGACGCGCTGCGGCAACGGCTGGGCCACTACCTGGGCGGCATGTTCCACTTCGAGGGCGAATGGTTCTGGGGCATCGACCGGATGCGGCTGCTTGAAGCGCGCCTGATCGCTGAGGGCTTAGGCAGCGGCGAGCCTTGCGTGCCGGAACCGGTGCCCACGGACACTTCGGGCCTAGAAGCCAGCCACATCGTGCTGGAGTACTTCCCATCGTTGCGCAGCCCCTACACGGCCGTCGGCCACCAGCGCGTGCTGGACCTGATCGCCCGCAGCGGCGTCACCGTGAAGCTGCGTCCGGTGATGCCCATGATGATGCGCGGCGTGCCGGCGCCGCGCCCCAAGCAGCGCTACATCCTCACTGACGCGGCGCGGGAGGCGCGCGCCCATGGCGTGCCGTTCGGGCGCATAGTGGATCCCTTTGGGGAGCCGGTGAGACGCGCTTTCGCGCTCTTTCCCGGTGCGGTCTCGCTGAATGCGGGCATGGACTTCGTCACCGCCTACCTCTCCGCGGCTTGGGCGGAGGGCATCGACATCTCGACGGAGGCGGGCCTGCGCCAGGTGGCCGCCAATGCCGGCCTGGACTGGCGTGAATTGCAGGCGGCAAGCCGCGATGAGGACTTCTCAGCGCTGTTGGACGACAACCTGAACGCCATGCTGGATGCGGGTCTGTGGGGCGTGCCAAGCTTCCGTGTCTCCGGTGGCGCTGACGCAGACGCCTACGCCTGCTGGGGCCAGGACCGCATCTGGCGGGTTGAGGCCGAGATTGCCAAGCGAGCCCAGCGCCAGGCGGCTTCATCGCATCCAACGCCGGCCCCGGCATCTTAGTGAATCCCTGTGCTTTGACGGAACGAGCGTCTCGGCCCGCGGGAACGAGGACGCGCAATTGCGGTGCGGCCGGTTCGCATTGGGGTTTCGCTAATGCGAAACTGCAATTCAGTGGGCGGGAACTTCTGGAGGGAGACTATGCGACATGGACTGATTTTTTCCGGCGGCGGCGTCGGCATGCACAAAATGGTGGCGTTGGCCCGCGAGGCGGAGCAGGCGGGGGTTGATGCCATCTACTTGACCGAGGCCTGGCGCAGCGGCTTTGTCGGCTTGGCGGCCATCGCCATGGCCACTGATCGGGTGGAGATTGGCCCCTACATCCTGAACGCCTACGCGCGCTCGGTGTGGGTGACGGCGATGAGCGCCGTGGACCTCGACGAACTCAGCGGTGGCCGCTTGGTGCTGGGCGTTGGCAGCGGCAACAAGCACATCAATGAGGTTTGGCAGGGCGTTCCCCGAGAACGGCCCGTGCGCAAGATGGAGGAGTACGTCACCTTGCTGCGCAAGGCAGTGGGCACGCCGCTGGGCGAGACCCTGGAGTGGCGCGGGGAGATGCACAGCATGAACTGGGCGCCGGCCGTGCCGCCGTTGCGTCCGGCGATACCGGTCTATCTGGCCGCCCTGTATCCCCGCATGACGGCAGTGGCCGGGCGTGTGGCTGATGGCTTGGCGCTCGGCGCGCTGCTGTCTCCGGAGTACATTCGCGACGAGCTAAAGCCGGTGTTCCACGGGGCGGCAGCCGAAGCCGGGCGTGACCCGAACGGCCTCGGCATCTACTTCGCCCCGTTCGTATCGGTGGATGAGGATGAATCAGTGGCCCGCAACGCGGCCCGCTCGGCCATTTGCCGCCTTTATGACCCGTTGCCCCATCCTTACTACCATCACCTGCTGTGCGAGCAGGGCTTTGCCAAGTCGGCCGAGGCCGCAGCCAAGCACGTGCCCGAAGGGCGCATGGAGCGGGCCATGGAAGCGATGGGCGATGACGTGCTCGACAAAGTGGCCATCGTCGGCACCGTTGACCAGTGCCGGACCCAGTTGGCGCGCTTTTCAGGCATCGTCGATCAGGCGCTGCTGGTCAACGTGAATTACTCCGGCACTTCCGAAGCGGCCCTACTTGATGCCTACCAGGCATTGATTGAACTGGCCAAGCAGGCGAGGCCCTAGACCGATTGTGGATCGGTCGCCGGCGCCCATGCGGCCTTACTTGAAGTCCTGGGGCCCGTGGCGCTCGCGCACCTGAGTTTCCTCGGGCCCCCAAGGCCGGTTGACGCGGCGGCCGCGCTGCACGGCGGGCCGGGCTTCGATGGCCTTGGCCCAGCGCGTCACTTGGGCGTAGGAGGCGACATCCAGAAACTCCGCCGCTTCGTAGATGTTGTGCAGCACCAGCGCACCGTACCAGCCGTAGTTGGCCATGTCGGCGATGGTGTAGTCATCGCCGCACAGGAATTGGCGCTCCGCCAGATTGCGCTCCAGCACGTCCAGCTGGCGCTTCGTTTCCATGGCGTAGCGGTTAATGGGGTATTCAAGCTTCTCCGGGGCGTAGGCGTAGAAGTGGCCGAAGCCGCCGCCTAGGTAGGGGGCGCTGCCCATCTGCCAGAAGAGCCAGGAGAAGCACTCGGCGCGCTCACTCGGTTCGGTGGGCAGGAAGTGGCCGAACTTCTCCGCCAAGTAAACCAGAATGGCGGCGGACTCGAACACCCGCGTGGGGGGCGAGGTGCTGTGGTCGGCAAGCGCCGGGATCTTGGAGTTTGGGTTGATGGCCACGAAGCCGCTGCCGAACTGCTCGCCTTCGCCGATGTTGATCAGGTAGGCGTCGTATTCCGCTTCGGCGATGCCGAGCTCCAGCAGTTCCTCCAGCAGAATGGTGACCTTCACCCCGTTGGGCGTGGCCAAGGAGTAGAGCTGCAGGGCATGCTCGCCCACTGGCAGGGCCTGTTCGTGGGTCGCCCCGGCGATGGGGCGGTTGATGTTGGCGAATCGGCCGCCGCTCTCCTGGTCCCATTGCCAAACCTTAGGGGGCGTGTAAGAGGCTGCTTCGGTCATCGTGGTCTCCTTTCAGTGGTGTGTCCCTCCGCCAAGTGCAGAAGTGGCGGCTTCGGCGTTTGCATCTCGGAGGGTCGAGGCGGGGCGTTCATTCACTCATTTTCATGCCCGCTCGTGAGGCAATCAACAGCGAGTTCGATCTGCTGGAGCCATGGCAGTGAGCATTGGACGACTTTGTTGCCGGTTGGCGTCACATGCCCCAGATGTGGATGGTCCTGCCGCTGATGGTTTCGTCGCGCTGAAACACTTTGTCGTCCCAAGGTCTGTCCGGGGCGCGGTCGAACACCACCAAATGGCCTTCATTGGCATCGCAGCGGTCCATGTAGGCCAACGTCTGCTCCATCCCGTCTCGGATGGTTCGTGCCAAGGTCCCGTGCAGGACTTTGCACTCAATCACGGTTCGCGTTTCCGTCCCATCAGCGGGCATCGGCCAGACAATCAGCAGATCGGTGCGCATGCGGCCCAAGCCGTACTCCCGCTCGATCCGCCCGCCGCCGTTGACTATGCGCTGCAGAAAGGCCTGCAGCAGCAGTTGCGGCCCCGCCTCCTTGTACTGGAAGCGCTCCACCCAGTGCTCGGAATGCTGGCGAAAGAACCGCTGGAATCCGGTGAGCAGATCGCCGATGCGCAGAGTGCCGTCGGCGTCCAGGTACCACGCGGGTTCGTGGGTGATGGTTGCTTGGGTGGTGTAGGTGAGATCCCGGGGAATGACCTCCTGGTAGATCGGATTGGCGATGGCCACGGGGTCGCTTAGGGCGATTAAGCCGAGATCGCGCACGTACTTCAGATCGTCGGCGGGCACCGCGGTTTGCTGTTCGGCACCGCTCAGCAAAGGCTCGATCACCCGCCGAACGCGTTCCTCCTCAAGCTTGTGGGCAAGCTGGTCGAGGTGAACCACCCGGCGTTGGATGAGCCGCTCGCGCGCGTCGCGGATGGCTTCAATGCCGATGGGGCGGGACCGATCGCGGCCTGCCTCGTCGCGGAAGCAGGCTTCATCGGCCAACGCATTCACCAGCCACGGCTGGCCACGGGTGGCCTTGCGGACTTCGGCCTTTGCCTCTTCGGCCCAACACTGGCCCGTTTCCTCAGTGTGCTGCATCAGGAGCGCCTCGACCTCCCCGGGGGTAAGGTCTCCCATGCGCAGGGATTCGGCGCTGATGTTGAAGGCGCTGCCGCCGAGCACCATGGCGTTTTCGGCCTTGGACTGGATGCGGTAGTCGCGCACGTCGCGCACGCCGCACAGGACGATGCTTTGGGGAAATCCGTTCGGACGACGGGCGTAGCCGCTGCGCAACTGCCGCAGCACGGCTAGCAGGGTGTCGCCAATCAGTGCGTCAATCTCGTCGATCAACAGCACCAAAGGCTTCTGTGATGCGGCAGCCCAAAGCGCCAGCACCTCGCTCAGGGCGTTGTGCGGTCCGGTCTTGTCGAACGTCTCACGCCAGGTTCCATCCAAAAAGCCATCACCCAAAAGACGCGCTTCGAGTGCGAGCGCGCCAAGAATCGCCTGCATGGACGAGAGCACATCTTCGCGGGCGGATTGGCCCACTTCCACGTTCACGTACACGCAGTGGTAGTCGCCGCTCGCCTCAAGCCGCTCCGCGAGCGCCATCAACGCTGAGGTCTTGCCGGTTTGGCGGGGCGCATGCAGAACGAAGTAGCGCTTGTCCCGGATCAGCTCAAAGACATGATTGGCGTCGATCCGTTCAAGCGGCGGAATGCCGTAGTGGTCGTCCAGCCGAACGGGGCCTTCGGTGTTGAATCGGCGCATGATTCCATTATGTCACGGTGCCTCCCGGAGCGGATTGGTCAAGCGGCTTTTGTGACCCAAGGGCAGGTCTCGCCCCGATCCGGGGCAGAAGGCCCGTTCCAAGCGGGACCTCGGAGCAAGGGCATCCTGACCTCTATTGGGCCGTTGGAACGCGGACTCCGTCGGGAGATTCGGGATACTGTTTCATGCGAGTGCGAAGGGAATTGGTGAAGGGATTCCCCGGTGTGCTACGCTTTTCCCTGTCCTGCCGAATCGTGGCGATCGCCTTCCATGCCCCATGCCGCAAGACTCCATTTTGTCGTTGGAGCGGCCCTCCTGTCGGTGGGGTTGTTGTTCCGTGGCGCGCCGGTTCTTGCTGAGACGGCGCATCGTCACCCCCATGAGGCGGACGAGCGCCTCGTCGAGGAGATCGTCGTGTACGGCCGGGCGGAGCAGCAGATTGGTGCGGCGGGCACGGCTTCGGAAGGCATGGTCGGCTACGCGGACTTCCACTTTCGGCCCCTGCTGCGGGTGGGGGAGTTGGTGGAGTCCATGCCGGGCATGGTGGCCACCCAGCACTCCGGCACCGGCAAGGCCAATCAGTACTTTCTGCGCGGGTTCAACCTTGACCACGGCACCGACTTCTCCGCGCACCTGGATGGCGTGCCGCTCAACATGCGCTCCCACGGGCACGGGCAGGGCTATCTGGACCTCAACTTCATCATTCCTGAGTTGGTGGAAACCGCCGCTTTTCGCAAGGGGCCCTACCACGCTGAGAAGGGTGATTTCTCGTCGGCCGGCAGCATCGACTTCGCCTACGTCGAGCGGCTGCAGCGTCGCATGGCCCAGATGACTGTGGGTGAATGGGGCTATCGGCGCGGTCTGCTTGCCGGCACGGCGGAGGTGGGCGGCGGAGCGCTCACCGGGGCCGTTGACGCCACCTTCAACGCCGGCCCTTGGCAACTTGACGAGAACCTGCATCAGGCCAAGCTCTACTTGGGCCATGCGTTCGGCTTGGGCAGCGCGGCCGTGCGCGTCTCGTTGCAGGCCTACGATGCGCAGTGGGACGCCACCGACCAGGTCCCTGAGCGCGCTGTGGCGGCGGGTTTGGTCGATGAGCGTGGCTTCATCGATCCGGACTTGGGTGGTGAGACGCGCCGTCTGGCATTGACTGCCCAAGCGGACTTCGACGTTTGGCAGGCAGGCGGCTACGTTCTGGACCACGACTTCAAGCTGTTCTCGAACTTCACCTACTGGCTTGAGGATCCCCTGCTGGGCGATGAGTTCGAGCAGCGCGACCGCCGCCACCTTTGGGGCGCCTGGGTGCAGGGCGAGCGGGCCGCATCGCTGGCTGGCCAAGACGTCGTTTACCGCTGGGGCGGCGATCTGCGCCTTGACGACGTCGATGAGGTGGGCCTGCACGCCACCAGCGCCCGCCAGCGGACGGGAACCACCCGGCAGGACCGAGTGCGGGAACTGTCGATGAGCGTCTTCGGTGAGGCGGATGTGCAGCTGACGGAGCGACTGCGCAGCGTCCTCGGGCTGCGCGCCGATCACTACGACTGGAAGGTCTCAGCGATTCATCCGCCAGACAGCGGCGCTGGTTTTCCTGATCGCGGGGCTGGCCTGCCTCCTGAGTCGCCTGTCGCGCCCGACGACCGCTCTCTTGTCGGTCTGACGCAGCGCCCCGCCGGTGATGAGCAGAAAATCAGCCCCAAGTTCAATCTGGCCTACCGCATTCACGATGGGTTGGAGGCTTACGCAAGTTGGGGGCGGGGATTTCACTCCAACGACGTGCGGGCGGCCGCTGAACCGGGGTGGGATGGGGCGTTGCTCGCTCGCACCGAGGGCGCGGAACTGGGGTTGAGGCTTGAGGCTTCAAGGCGCTTCAACGCCACGTTGACCGGCTTTTGGCTGGAGCTGGACTCGGAGCTGGTCTATGTGGGCGATGCAGGCACCACCGAAGCCAGCGCGCCCTCGGTGCGCAAGGGTGTGGAGCTGGCTGCCTTTTGGCGCATCGGCGAGTGGCTGACCCTGCACGGGGCCTACACCGCCAGTGACGCGGAGCTAAAGGGCGGCGAAGCGGGCGCCGACCACATTCCGGGCGCCGTTGAGCGGACGTTTTCCATCGGCGCCACGGCACTCTGGGCGAACGGCCTGCACATGAGCCTGAGCGCCCGGCATCTCGGAGGGGCACCATTGGTGGAGGACGCCTCGATTCGCTCTGAATCATCGTGGCTGGTCAACGCCGGTGCGGCCTTTCACTATGGGCGGCTGGAGTTCAAGGCCGAGCTCTTCAACGTGCTCGACTCAGCCGATGATGACATCGCCTACTACTACGAGTCCCGGCTGGCGGGGGAGCCGGCCCAAGGCGTTGCGGACATTCACTTCCATCCGCTGGAGCCGCGCACCCTGCGCGCGACCGTTGCCCTGCACTTCTGACCGGCGGCTAGACGTACCGCCCCCACGTTTAGGAAGCATGGTGCCGCTTTGCGTGTGCCGGTTGGGTGGATTGACGGCCGATGTCCATTGCAGGCACTCGAAGTCCAGGTCCGACCGGCTGCTGGCTTCAGTGTATGCTCAGCGTTCGTCAAGCCATGCGGCCAGGGGCCTGTTGCCCAATGTACAAAGTGTTCGCCTTCCTAAAGCGCAATCCCAACCTGACGCACGATGAATACCGCACGGGGCACGTCGGCTTCCACTGCGGACAATCTCGCAGGCTGAAGAACATTCGCGGGTATCTTGTCAACATCTGGGCCAACGAGCCCTTGGAGAGCAAGCTGGATTCGGCCGCCTTGGGGCTGTCCATTAACGCACCGCCCGACTTTCTGGAATGGTGGGATGGCTTTCCCCAAGTCTATTTTGACGACCGGGAGAGCTGGGTGAACGCGCGCTCTTTGGAGCCCAACCGAGCCACCGCGGACGGTTTGGCTCTGGATCCCGACTGGAGGCTGGACGACAGCCCGCATTTGTTCGCGCCCACCCCGGATGATTCGAACGGATTCCAGTCGCACCACCTGCACGTGTTCGAGCAGGTCGTCGTGCCTGTGGTGCGCCCGGAACACAAAATCACCAAGATCATGCACTTCGTGAAACGTCACCAGAGCGTGAATGACGCAGCTTGGCGTGCGCGGTTGGAGTCGGACTACCTGCCGGCGCTAGGCGAATTGACAGGCTTGCTGGGCTGCACCCTCAACCTGCGCGATCCGGATCAGGAAGCGGCCATGCGCGGCTTCTTCGATGCGGATGATTGGGCGTTCAGCGCCGAAGGCACGGCCCAGCGACGTCGGTTTTGCGAGTTGTGGGATGGTGCGATCGAGTTGTTCTTCGATACCGTCGAGGCCTTTGGCGAGGCCCGAGCCAAGCAACGGACCAGGTTGCAGGAACCCGAGTCTTCGCTGTTTGAACGCAGTTGGTTCGTCGAGGTGGACGAGAACCTCATCGTCATGCCCAACCGGGACCCGGCGCCGTCGTTCTACTACCGTTGAGGTGCTTTTTTTTGAGGCTCATGCCATGTTGAAGGTCTTTGGCTTCGTTAGAAGAAACCAGCGCTTGACCCATGACGAGTATCGGGCGGGGCACGTTGGCTACCACAATTCGTTCGGCCGCCGCTTGAACAACATTCGCGGATACATGCTCAATGTGCGGGCCAATCGCGCGCTGCACGAGGTGCTGGGCGAGTCCCTAATGAACCAGTTGACGATATCGGAACCGGAGGCGTTCGACAGCCAATGGGATGGCTGGGGCCAACTGCTGTTCGACTCGCTGGACGACTACCTTGCGGCGCGTTCGCCGGCCAAGGACCGCGCCGGGCCGGATGGGCTGCAGATCGACGCCAACGTCGCGGGCGTCGGCGGTGATTTCGAGCACCTCTACAGCGGTTCCCCGTTTCAGTTTCACGTGCGCGAACACCTGTGCGCACCGGTGCGGCGACCGGAACGCAAGTTGTTCAAGCTGGCCCAGTTTGCGAAGCGTCACGAAAACCTGCCACCGGAGCTCTTCATCGCCTACTGGACAGGACGCTACGCGAGCCTGGTGGCGCAAGCCCCAGGGCTGCGCGGCATGATCGTGAACGTGCGCACCGACGTGGATGTGATGGAGGGTTTTTTCGCCCCGGACTCAGAATGCTATTCACCCGCCGGCATTCGACGGCGAAAGACCTTCTACAACGGCTGGGATGGCATCGCAGAATATTGGTTCGATCGCCCAGAGGATTTTTCCCGGCTGCGAACCGACGTGAAGCTCGGCGCTGCGCTCGCACGGCTGGAGCAAAGCATCTTTCAACGCTGCTTCTACCGGGAAGTCGATGAGACGGTGGCCGTCATGCCCAATCGAAGGCCGGCACCGGCGTTCTATCACCGCTAGCGGTGGGCGGCGCTATCCCTCCGCCACCTCCAGCTCGATCAAGTCCGCATACTTCGCCAAGGCCTGCTCCCGGCGCTTGATCAGGTGATAGTCCGGGAAGAGGTCCTCGGTGCCTTGGTAGCGGCCGAGCACTTGGCGGGCCACCGTCACCTTGTGCACCTCGGTGGGGCCGTCCGCCAAGCCCATGTGAAAGCTGTCGAGCACGCCGGCGGCGAACGGCATTTCCGTGGACAGGCCCAAGGAGCCGTGCACCTGCAGGGCGCGGGCGTACACGTCGTGATAGACCTTGGGCATCTGCGCCTTGACCGCCGAGATGTCGGCCCGCACTTCCTTGTAGTTCTTCAGCCGGTCGATCTTCCAGGCGGTGCGCAGCACGAACAGGCGGAACTGCTCGATGTCGATCCAGCTGTCGGCGATCATCGCCTGCACCAGCTGCTTTTGCGCGAGCACCTCACCTTGGGTCTCCCTGGAGAGGGAGCGCTCGCACATCATGTCGAAGGCGCGCCGGATCTTGCCGACGGTGCGCATGGCGTGATGGATGCGGCCGCCGCCAAGCCGGGTCTGGGCGACGATGAAGCCTTGGCCGGTCTCGCCAAGCAGGTGGTCGCGGGGCACGCGCACGTCGTTGTAGCGGATGTAGGCGTGCGCGCCCTTGCTTTCGTAGCCGACCGCCACATGACGCAGAATCTCCACTCCCGGCGTCTCCGCAGGCACGATGAACATGGACATGCGCTGGTAGGGCGGCGCTTCCGGGTCGGTCACCGCCATGACGATCAGGAAGGAGGCGTAGCGGGCGTTGGACGAGAACCACTTTTCGCCGTTGATGACCCATTCATCGCCGACCAGTTCCGCGGAGCAGGTGAACACCTTGGGGTCGGCGCCGCCTTGGGGTTCGGTCATGGAGTAGCAGGAGCAGATTTCGTTGTCGAGCAGCGGCTGCAGGTACTGATCCTTCTGCGCTTGGGTGCCGTAGTGGGCCAGTATCTCGGCGTTGCCGGAGTCCGGGGCCTGGCAGCCAAACACCACCGGCGCGCACTTCGCCCGGCCGAGGATTTCGTTCATCAGGCCGAGCTTGAGCTGGCCGTAGCCTTGGCCGCCGAGTTCCGGCCCTAGGTGGCAGGCCCACAGGCCGCGCTTCTTCACCTCGGCCTGCAGGGGCGGAATCAGCTTCTCGCGATTCGGGTCCGTGAAGTCGTTGGGATGGCCGATGATGAAGTCGAGGGGTTCGACTTCCTCGCGCACGAAGTCATCCATCCAGTCGAGTTCCCGCTGAAATTCGGGGTCGGTTTCGAAGTCCCAAGCCATGTGCGATTCCTGAGTCGTGAAGAGCGATTATTTAACGCCTGTGCGGGCGATTTGTGAAGGGAGGTGGTGGTTTGGCTCCGCGAGCGCGCGCACGGTGCGGGCATCCGGCACCCCAGGCGGGGTTGGGTTGCTGGATGCTGGGCTTACCCGGAGCCTTAACTGTGCCGGATGCCCGCACCGTGCGCCCGCTCGCTCCCAGCTTTGGCATTCGGCACCCCAGGCGGGGGTTGGGTTGCTGGACGCTGGGCTTACTAGGAGCCTTAACTGTGCCGGATGCCCGCACCGTGCGGCCGCTCGCTCCTTGCGTTTGGGTCGGGCACGCTAGGCGGGGTTGGCTTGGGCGGCGTTGGGCCTTAGATTTCGTTTCTGGTGCGGCGCAAGTGGACGGCGCCTGCCAGGAATGCGGCGCCGACGGCGATGCCGGCCCAAAGCTCTAGGGTGGTGAACAGGTTGAGGCTGTCTCCCAAGCCCGTGGCGGCGACGGCGAGGACGTCGTCGCCGCCATGGTTTCGGGGCAGCGCCCTGAAGGAAAGGTGGTGGCCGATGAAGTCTTGCGCTGCTGACGTGACGCCGACCAAGCTCTCCAGCACCACGAGCGCGGCCGGGGCGAGCAGCGCCCACAGGAAGGGCCGGCGGTTGACGGCGGCGGAAATGAACAGCAGCCAGCCGTAAATGGGCAAAGCCCATAAGCCTTGGACTAGGTAGCCCGCCAGCAGTTCAACCAAGCCGGTGAACAGCCCGGCGTTCGCCCAGATTTGCCAGATGCTTAGTGTTCCCCGAGTGGCGACCAAGCCGCTGAGGATAACGAGCAGAAAGACCTGCACGGCGAGGATCATGGCGATGGTGGCGGCGGGGGCTAACCAGACGGCGGTGACGAGCTTGCTCAACACTGTCTCGGCGTCCGTCACCGGCATCGATTTCCAGAACAGCACTGTTCGGTCCTTGCGGTCGTCATGCAGGGCGCCGAGCAGCACGAACACCAGGACGATGAAGAAAACGTAATGGAAGGGTTCGGCGACGCCTCGGAGCAGGCCGCTCAAGTGGGCGGAGATTTCCTGGTCGTTCCATTCGCTGTTGGCCAACCAGACGTTGACCAAGTCCACAATGCTGGTGTTTTCGCCTTCCATGCGTATCTCCGCGTCACCGCCGGCGGCCTCGCCTAGGTCTAGGTCCACATCGACTTGGGCCAATCGCAGTTGCCCGAGGATCAGGACCAGCGCCACGGCGACGACGATCACTGCGGCGACGCTTGCCGGCGCCCACAGGAAGCCGCCGCGATGCTCCAGCCATTCTCGGCGGCAAAGGCCAATGAATCCGTTCATCGTCTTTCCTCCATGACCGCAGCGAAGAGTTCCGGCAAGCTCGGGGTGGAGACCTCGCCGCACTCGGCCAGCGCTTGGCGGCTTGCGCCCCGGAAGATGAACTCCCGGCCCCGGAGGCTGCGGCGTTCGGAAAGCGGGTTCATCGCTCGTAAGGCGTCGCTGCTTTCGCCATTGGCCACCACCTTGGCAAAACTCTCGGCCAGCTCCTCGGTGCTCAAATGCAGCCGCGTGCGGCCCCGGTCGATGAAGACGACTTGGGTGAGGATGTGCTCGATCTCGCGCACTTCGTGGGTGGTCACCAGAATGGCGCGCTGCTCGGCCAGATAGTCGTTCAGCAAGGCGTCGTAAAACCGCTGCCGGTAGAGAATGTCCAAGCCTAAGGTGGGTTCGTCCAGCACCAGCAGTTCGGCGTTGACGGCCAGCACGATGGCCAAGTGCAACTGCACGGTCATGCCCTTGGAGAGCGTTCCCACCTTCTTGTCCAGCCTGATTTCAGTGCTGGTTAGCGCCGCTTCCGCCCGGTTGCGGTCGAAGGCCGGGTTGGCCGAAGCCACGAAGGCCAGCAGGTCGCGAATCCGCATCCAGCCGGGCAGGATTCCGGTGTCCGCAATGTAGGCCGTGCGCCGCATCAGGTCTGGGCGGCGCTTGAAGGGATTGAGGCCAAACACGTCAAGTGCGCCCCCATCTAGGCGTGAGAGCCCCAGAATGGCCTTCAGCGCGGTGGTCTTGCCGGAGCCGTTGGGGCCGATGAGGCCGACGATTTGCCCGGGTTCGACGGTCAGGTCAAAGCCGTCGAGTGCCTGCACGTCGCCAAACCGCTTGCTTAGGCCCTGCGCTTGCACAACGCTCATTGATCTTCTCCCTGCTTGGAATCGTTGGGCTTGGAATCATTGGGCTTGGAATCACTGTAAGCGCCCCGTTCGCCTTGCCGGTCTTGCTGCGGCGGGGGCGGCGCGCCGCTTTGGGGCGAGCTACGGGCATCGAGCAATTGGTGGAGGTCGAGCCCGAGGGTTTGAATCAGGGCACAGGTGGCCGGCCATTGGTCTTTCAGGAAGCGCTCCCGTTCCTGCTTCAGGGCTGCTTCCCGGGCGCCCGCGGTGACGAACAGGCCGAGGCCGCGCCGCTTCTCCAGCAGGCCGTCATCGGCCAGGGTTTGGTAGGCCTTGGACACGGTTAGAGGATTGATGCGTTCCTGGCCGGCCACTGCGCGCACGGATGGCACCGCTTCGCCTTCCGGCAGGGCACCGTTGAGTATCTGGCCAAGCACGATCCGCCGCAGTTGCCAGTAGATGGGTTCGTTGTCGTTCCACTGGTCCATGACGGCACTCTACTAGAGAGTTAGTGTATTAGTCAACTAGTACACTAAAGTGCGATGGTCGGACGCAACGGCATGAGTTGCCGGGCGTCACCGGTGAAATTGGGGACTGGTTCGGCTACGCGCTGCGGCGAAATTCCGGTTCGAGGGCGTTCGCCCATCGTGATGAATGGCGGAAACCCCTTGGTAAGGCGGAATGCCTCAATCCGGCGTGACGAAACACCTTTGTGGGTTGCCGGCTTGCGGCGTCACTCATCCGCCTTGGCAAGCCGTTCTTCGAGCTCCGCAATCCGGGCCTCTGCGGCACGGCGGGCCTCGGCCTCAGCATCGCGTTCGGCTTCCACAGCCTTGAGGGTTTGCGCCTGTTCCCCGATGATCCGGCTTTTCTCCCCGGACGTGGGCAGGAACTCGCCAAGTGCCGGGTCAAACAGGCGCAGCGCATGGCCTTCCGGGCGCATTTCCAAGCCGAGAACGTCTGACCACCCAGCCAGACCGCCGTCCCGTTCTTCTAAAACTATCGGCTCGTAGGTGCCATCCGGGCCAAGACGACGACCCTTCAGGCTGGGGCTTAGATAATCCTCGGTGGGGTCGAACTGCCAGTACTCCGTGACGCCTAGCTTCTCATACAGCTCCGCCTTAAACGCCTCTTCCCTGCGCCGCGTGCTCGCCGAAGTAACCTCCAGCACGAAGTCCGCCGCCACGCCTTCCTCCCAGACCTTCCAGATGCGCCGCTCCGGCGCCTTGTCCGGCCCGAAGGCCACGAACACGTCCGGCGACACCCGCTTTGCAGGGTCGCCCTCCTGCCAGTACATCAGCATGTCGCTGCCCACGTAGGCGTCCAGGCGGGTGGCGTAGCGGTCCATGAGCGGGTGCGCGAAATCGACCGTGGCGTGCCAGTGAATGGGCGTCTCGGACATCGGTTTACCGTCCGACTCCGGATACTCCACGGGTGCAGGGGCTTTCCTGTTCAGCGGCTTGGCGGATGGCATCCGACGGCCGGGCCGGCGGGCTGGCATGGATTGGGTTGGGGACATGTGGCGCTCCTTGGGCGGCATGTGGCCTCGCCACAACCACCATAGCATAGCCCGCGCACCTGCTTGTTGGGCGCGGTTGGAGATTCGCCGAGGTGAAACTCCGCACCCTTGCATTGTGGTTGACCCCACTATGTTGCTGAGATCGCAAGTGGCAGATGGGGCCTTCGGCTGCGTGAGCGTCGGGCAGCATTGGTTGCTCGGCTGGCTGTAACGGATCCACAGTGCCACGAAGATCCAGGAAAATCTGCGTGACATCGACGCTAGGATTTGTGCGAGATTTCCGCGCTTGGCGGAAGACGGCTGGCAAGATACTCAGACATTTCGTCCGGCTCCACAGCCACTGCGAATCCTGCACGGAACACACGCAAAGGAACTGTGTTAGCTTTTTCTTTAGGCAGCGGCTTGCAGCGAGTCATGGACGCAGTGGAAGCGATTTCTGAAAACGGTGCCCCAATCGTCACCGACGATGGGGTCGCTTGGGGCCAATCGTGCGCCCTGAGAGGTTTCTTGAGGGAAGCGCAGCACGCCCGTTTGACGGCATCCGGGCTGCGATGAGCGCTAAAGGCACGCCGGAGGCGGTTTTGGACGCGGTGGCGGCGGACGAGCCGCTGCTTGCTCACAACGGCATTGAGTTCGTCAGCGCCGGGGAGGGCAGGGCGGTGATTCGGGCCACGGCCCTGGCCGTGATGGTCAATGCGGGTGGGCGCGTACACGGCGGCTTGGCTTTCCTCATGGCGGATACGGCCTGCGCCTATGCGCTGCGGAGCATTGGCCCCGGCGGCGTCACCCAGAATGCCAACATGAGCTACCTGAACGCCGTTGAGGCGGGCATGACGTTGGAGGCCGTTGCCGAGGTGGTCAAGGCAGGTGCTCGGGTGGCCAGCCTAAGGGCGGAAGTGCGGGCGGGCGAACGGCTGGTGGCCCATGGCATCTTCAACTTCGCACTACGCCAAGCTTGAGAACGGAACATTCTAAAGTGAGCGATGTTTTGCGCCAGGGAAACCGCAACTGCCCCTGCGTGGCGTGAGTGCGCCTGAATGCTGAGGCTTGAAGAGCGCGGTCGACGCCGGGCCCTCAGGTTTGCGTCCAAGAGCGACGGCCTGGCCGCAACTGCGCTACACTAAAGCGCCGTTCGTCACGAGAAGCCTCATGACCCAATTCCACGATCTCACCATGGAAACCCTGCAAGGGGAAAGCGTGGCTTTCTCCGAATACAAAGACCGTCTGTGCTTGGTGGTGAACGTCGCCAGCCGCTGAGGCATGACGTCCCAGTACGCCGGGTTGCGTACTCTGCAGGAGAAGTACCAGGACCGCGGTTTCACCGTGCTTGGGTTTCCATGCAATCAGTTTGGTGGCCAGGAGCCGGGCACCCATGCTGAGATTGCCGAATTCGCCCAGTCGAAGTACGACGTGAACTTTCCGCTGTTTGCCAAGGTGGAGGTCAATGGCCTCGACACGTGCGAGCTGTATCGACTGCTCAAGCGGTCTTCGCGGGGCGGCGGCACCATTCGCTGGAACTTCACCAAGTTCCTGGTGGACGGGCAGGGCGAAGTGCTGGAGCGCTTCGAACCGAGAGTCACGCCGGAGCAGATTGAACCGGCTATTGTTGCTGCTCTTGCATAACCTAGGCAGGCGCACGGAGCGGCGCTACAAGCGTTTCCCCGAGGCGCACCCCTTCCACGGACGTCCTTCTGGGCTTCGTTTGACACAGCGAAAAAGCCAACGCAAGAGCTGCTGGCTCCAAGTTGTATTTTCACTCCACACGATTTGACCACCCCGCCCCATCTGTGCCATTTTCTGGCCCGACGAACTCCGCGTGGCCCGCCAGTCGGCCAAGTACCCAACCATGGACGTTCCGGTCCCGCATTAGTGATACCCGCCCCAAAGCCCAATGGGTGGCTATAATGTCAAGCTTGCGTTGATGAAGGCGTCTAGCGCGCTTGGGCCACTTGCATGCAGCCTTGGGACGAGGACTACGTTGATGATGGCGGCCATCGGCCACAGGATGATGTGCCGCTGGACTACTTTCTGGCTCAGGGGGACCGTGCATCGATCAAGGGCACCGGAAGCCCGTTTTTCTCCGGGCGCGAGGCGGAGATCAATGCGTTCCGTGAATCGACAAGATCCTTGGCCATTGGAGAAGGGGCCAACGCCACCATCATTGTTGAAGGCCCGCCGGGGTCTGGCAAGAGCGCGTTGCTCGACCAGTTTGCGGCGGATGTCAACAACTACCCGGAACACCACGGGCGAACATGGATTGCCGTGCCGATCAACGGCGCAATCGCGATGTCGCCTAGGGCCATTATGGCTGCCGTGGACCGGGCGATCGCCACGCGCTTAGCCAGCACGGCCACAACCGACAAGAGGGCGTTGGATCGACTCTCCAAGCTTCTGCACATTCCGGAAGCCGAGGCGGCCCTTGCCGCCGCGAAGGCCATCTCGGACCGGGGCGTTGCGGCATTCGGATTCCGCATCGGCAAAAAAGACAATCAATCCCCACGCCACATGGAGGATCTGGTTGACCTGCGGGGAAGGCAATGGGCAGAGTGGAACATCGTGCTGATGTTTGACGAGGCGCAGCACATCTCAGCCGACAGCGTGGACTCCCATCCCGGCACCTTGTCTTCCATCCACCAAGGGCTGGTGCAGCTGCCCCTCATATTTTGCGCCTTTGGCCTGCAAGGAACCGCCGCCGCTTTGAAGCGGGCGGGCGTCTCAAGGCTCACAAGAAAACGCCGCATCGGCATTCTCGGACTGCAAGAAGAGCAGGTTGGGATGGCGGTTAAGAGAGCCTTCCGCCAGTACGACGTGCGCAACTCCGAGCAGCTGGCGCACGCTATCGTCGAGCGTTCCGACGGCTGGCCACAGCACCTAGCGGTTTATCTGGAAGCCGCGCTTGACCAGGCCAAGCCGCAGATCAAGGCACGGAACTTCGCTGACGGCTCCAAGCTGGACGTCAAGGCCATCCTTTCCGAGGGGGACGAGATGCGGAAAAGCTACTATGGAGACCGCCTTGAATCCTTGGCTGCCGTTAACCCGTCTTTCGCCAAGTACGCGGAGGGTTTGGCGAATCAATTGCGACAGGCCAGGCACCCCTTGTTGGCGGACGACATCATGCGCCAAGTCATCAAAGACCATGGTGTCACGGAATCCATCGCGGATGAGTTCTTGGTGGCCGCTACGGGTTGTGGGTTGGTGGCGACCGACCAAGACCAGCGGTACTTTTCACCGATCCCCTCGTTTGTGACGCACCTGTCCAAGCGGAACGCTTAACTCAAGCCACCACGGCGCAGGCGGGTCAAAGCGTCAGTGAGATGGCTGGATTAACCGGCCACCGCGCCGGAGGTTCGCAGGCTGTTCACTGCCGCGTCATCAAACCCGAACTCCTTCAGCACCTCATCTGTGTGGGCGCCCGGGGTGGCCGCCGCGCCCGGGGTCTGGGGCGGCGTTCGGCTGAACCGCGGGGCGGCCGCGGCTTGGTGCAGGCCGTCGATTTCCACGAAGGTGCTGCGGGCGCGATTGTGGGGGTGGTCGATGGCCTCATGGAAGTCCAGCACCGGGGCGTAGCAGATGTCGGTGCCCAGCATGATGGCGTCCCACTCGTCACGGGTCTTGGTCTTGAAGATGCGTTCCAGGCGCTCGCGCATGGCGGGCCAGTTGTTGCGGTCCATCTGCCCGGCTAGGCCGTCCTGC
Source organism: Candidatus Azophilus sp. (assembly GCA_965220835.1). Classification (GTDB taxonomy): domain Bacteria; phylum Pseudomonadota; class Gammaproteobacteria; order Pseudomonadales; family Azotimanducaceae; genus Azophilus. Next base: position 508,192 of record OZ244842.1, read on the forward strand.
TCGCCGAGGCCGGATTTCTCCAGCAGCAGGGCGTAGAACTGGGGTTCTATGGAGCCGATGGAGACGTGCTTGCCGTCTTGGGTCTCGAAGGTGCCGTAGAAGTGGGCGCCGCCATCGAGCATGTTGCGGCCCCGTTCGGGCAGCCAGTGACCAAGGTTCATCATGCCGAACACGCCGTTCATCAGCAGCGCCGAGCCGTCGGTCATGGCGGCGTCCACCACCTGCCCCTTGCCGGAGCGGCCGCGCTCGAACAGTGCGGCCACCATGCCGAAGGCCAGCAGCATGCCGCCGCCGCCGAAATCGCCCACTAGGTTCAGCGGCGGCACCGGAGCGCCGTCCGGCTCGCCGATGGCATGCAGGGCGGCGCTTAGCGAGATGTAGTTGATGTCGTGGCCGGCGGCATGGGCCAAGGTGCCGGTTTGCCCCCAGCCGGTCATGCGCCCGTAGATCAGGCCGGGATTTCGTTCCAAGCAGACGTCCGGGCCCAAGCCGAGCCGCTCCATGACGCCGGGGCGGAACCCCTCAATCAGCGCATCCGCCTGCTCAAGCAGCTTGAGCACCGTCTCCACGCCGTCGGGGTTTTTCAAGTCCACCGCGATGCTGCGGCGCCCGCGGGCCAGAATGTCGGCGCGCGGCGCGCCTTGGCCGACCGCCGAGGCACGGTCGATGCGAATGACCTCGGCCCCCATGTCGGCCAGCATCATGCCGCAGAAAGGGCCGGGGCCGATGCCTTGCAGTTCAATGACCCGAAGGCCGGTGAGTGGTCCCATTGGGTTCTCCTTGAAGTTAAAACGATCTCGGCATTTTCAGCACGTGCTCGCCGATGTAGCTGAGGATCAGGTTGGTTGAGATGGGGGCGATCTGGTAGAGGCGGGTTTCGCGGAACTTGCGCTCTATGTGGTACTCCTTGGCGAAGGCGAAGCCGCCGTGGGTTTGCAGGCAGACGTCGCCCGCCTTCCAGGAGGCCTCCGAGGCCAGCATCTTGGCCATGTTCGCCTCGGCCGCGCACGGCTCGCCTGCATCGAACAGCCGTGCGCCCTTTTCCACCATCAGCCAAGCCGCCTCCACCTCCGCATAGCTGCGGGCGATGGGGAACTGCACGCCCTGGTTTTGGCCGATGGGGCGGTTGAACACCTCGCGCTCGGTGGCGTAGGCGCTGGCCTTGTCGATGAAGTAGCGGCCATCGCCCACGCACTCCGCGGCAATCAGGATGCGCTCGGCGTTCATGCCGTCGAGGATCACCTTGAAGCCCTGGCCTTCCTCGCCGAGCAGGTTGGTGGCCGGAATTTCGAGATCGTCGAAGAACAGCGTGCAGCTGTGGTGGTTGATCATGGACTCGATGGGTTGGATGGTGAGGCCCGCGCCCTTGGCTTGGTTGACGTCGACGATGAACGCCGAAAGGCCCTCGGTCTTGCGCTGCACCTGGTCGCGGGGGGTGGTGCGGGCCAGCAGCACCATCAGGTCGGAGTGCTCGATGCGGCTGATCCACACCTTTTGGCCGTTGACCACGTAAACATCGCCCTCCCGGCGGGCGGTGGTTTTGAGGTTGGTGGTGTCAGTGCCGGTGGTGGGCTCGGTGACGCCGAAGCTTTGCAGGCGCAGTTCTCCGGCGGCGATCTTCGGCAGGTAGGCCCGCTTTTGCTCGGCGTTGCCGTGGCGCAGCACCGAGCCCATGACGTACATCTGCGCGTGGCAGGCACCGGCATGGGCTCCGGAGCGACAGACCTCCTCCATGACCACCGCCGCCTCGTAGACGCCCAAGCCGGCGCCGCCGTAGGCTTCGGGAATGAGCACGGTGAGGAAGCCCGACTCGGTCAGCTCGGTGACAAACTCGGTGGGATAGCCCCGCTCGCGGTCGAGCTTGAGCCAGTAGTCCTCGCCGTACTTGGCGCAAAGCGCCCGCACGGCGTGGCGGATTTCGGTGATTTCCGGGGCTTCCATTATTCCAGACGATTAAGACCAGGGCGGCACGCCGTCAAGCCGACCATTGATCGAGGCGGTTTCCTTGGCTCAAGGCCCTCCCGCCCTCGGACGCTAGGCGGCTTCCTTGGCTTGAGGGTGTCCCGCCCTCGGTCGCAGCGCGGCGCCGTGCCTCGGGGCGACGGAATCCCGCGCAGGCACGGCTTGTTTCCTGCGCGTTCAGCATCCAAGCTAAGCAGCCTGTTGGACTTGGGCGCTGAAAAGACCATAACGTATTGAAATAATGACTAATTCCAATGATGCACAAGGGAATCCACGGAACACATTTGCGATAAAAGCGAAGGGTTGCAAGCGCCCTTCCTTTAAGTCCGAAAGGCTGCTAAGGGTATCCATGGCCAACGGTCCTAAGTGCGGCTGACGTGTAGAATGTGGGTTTTGCCGTGATGGTAGCAGCTTGATGCCCTCCATCCCACTCGCCGCCAACAGGGGTGCCGCTTGGCGCACGCCGCTTACCCTGCTCATCCTGATGAGCATCGCCGTGCCGGTGGCCTTCAATGCTTGGTCGGCGCTGATCAACAACTTCGTCGTCGAGCGGGCGGCCTTCACCGGGGTCGAGATCGGCGTCCTGCAAAGCCTGCGCGAAGTGCCGGGCTTCATGGCCTTCACCACGGTTTTCGTGCTGCTGATCCTTAAGGAGCAGACCTTCGCGGTGCTGTCCTTGGCCGTGCTGGGCTTGGGCACGGCGCTGGCCGGGTTCTTTCCCACGGTCTATGGCCTGTACTTCACCACCGTGCTGATGTCCATCGGCTATCACTACTTCGAGGCGGTCAAGCAGTCCTTGGCGCTGCAATGGCTTTCCCGTGAAGAGGCGCCGCAGGTGCTGGGCAAGCTGATATCCGTGGGCGCGGTGACCTCGCTGGCCGTTTACGGGGTGCTCTGGGCCCTGCTGGAGCTGGTTGAGCTCGACTATCGCTGGAATTTCCTGATTGCCGGCGCCGTGTGCATGGGGCTGGCTGCGGTCATGGCACTGGGCTTTCCGCACTTTCGGGGCCAGGCCGAGCAGCGCCGCAGCATCGTGCTGCGCAAGCGATACTGGCTGTACTACGGCCTCACCTTCCTGTCCGGGGCACGGCGGCAGATCTTCATGGTGTTCGCGGCCTTCCTGATGGTGGAAAAGTTCGGCTACAGCGCCGCCCAGGTGACCCTGCTCTTCCTCATCAACTACGCCTTCAACTGGCTGTTTGCGGAGCGCATTGGCCGCTTGATTGCCAAAATCGGCGAACGCGCTGCGCTCACCATCGAGTATGCGGGCCTCATTGCCGTGTTCACCGCCTATGCCTTTGTGGAGAACGCCACCGTGGCCGCGGGCCTGTACGTCATCGACCACATGTTCTTCGCCTTGCACATCGCCATGAGCACCTACTTCCACAAGATTGCCGACCCGGCGGATCTGGCCAGCAGCGCCGGGGTGTCGTTCACCATCAACCACATCGCCGCAGTGGTGGTTCCCGCGGCTTTGGGCTTGGTCTGGGTGGCCTCCCACTCCGCCGTGTTTTTGGTGGGCGTCGGCTTTGCAGTTGCCTCCCTCGTGCTGGCCCGCAACGTGCCGGACAACCCGGCACCGGGCAACGAGGTGATTCTGGGCCGCGGTTTCGGTGCCGCCAAACCGGCCTAACGTGCGGCTGGCCTTGGGGCTGCTCAGCCACAACGCCGCAGCGGCTTCCCAAGCCTGGCGCAGAGTGATGGGCATCAGGGTGAAACCATCGGCGCTGCCGTCCCGAACTGTGATCGGCAGCATAGTAAAGTCACCGGAACGGCGGTTCTGATGGACTGGCTGATCGGTTTTTTCACCCCTTGGATCGTATTCGCTGGCATCTTCGTGTTGCATCTGCTGTTGCCGGCCCGCCTAGTGACCGGCTACGTGCGTGATGAAGACTCCGGTGAGTTGCTGATCTACCGTCTAAACGGGCCACTGGTGCTCATCGCCTGCGTCGACACCTGGGCGGCTCTGAGCTTCAGCGGCACCGTGCCTTGGGGCTGGCTCTGGCAGCATCGATGGTCGGGGCTGGCGGGCGCCTGCACCTTGGGCGCGCTGGTCTCAGCGGCGGTCGTGCTGCGCAGCCCCAGCCGCGGCGGCGGGGTGCTCGCGGAACTCTATCTCGGCCGCCGGGAGAATCCGCAGATGTTCAATCGGCGGGCCGATGCGAAGATGGTTCTATACTTGGCCGGCGCCATCCTGCTGCAGCTCAACTTGCTGTCGTTCGCGGCTCATCACTTCATCACCCATCCGGACGACCCTTCGCCCGGCGTGGTGCTCTACGTGATGCTCTTCTCCTGGTTCGTATGCGACTACCTTGTTTTCGAGCGCGTGCACCTATACACCTACGACCTTTTTGCGGAGCGGCTCGGGTTCAAGCTGATCTGGGGCTGCTTGGCTTGGTATCCCTATTTCTATGCCGTGGGGCTCTGGTCCGCAGCCGACCTGCCCAATCCCCATGCGCCCGCGTGGCTGCTGGTGCTGGCCGCGCTGGTCTTCTTCGCCGGCTGGGTTCTGGCCCGCGGCGCCAACCTGCAGAAGTTCACGTTCAAGCAGGACCCGCACCGGACGTTCCTTGGCCGCATGGCGCCGCGCTCATTTTCGGACGGCGAACGGCAGGTTTTGCACAGCGGATTCTGGGGCGTTGCAAGGCACGTCAACTACTTGGGCGAGATCCTCATGGCCTGCGGCCTGGCGCTGGCGCTTGGCTGGCCGTTGCTGGTCGGCCCTTGGCTGTATCCGCTTTACTACGTGGCGCTGTTGGTTCCTCGGGAACGCGATGATGACCGCCGCTGCGCTGAAAAGTATGGGGCGCTTTGGGAGCAGTACCGGCAAAAGGTGCCTTGGCGCATTGTGCCGAAGGTTTATTGAAAGGCGGGGAGCACTGCATGTCCAACGATTCCATTGATCTGGCGAGTGTTGATCAGGTGCTGGCCACCGCCCGTTCGGTGCGCCGCCGGCTGGACTTCGAACGTCCCGTGGCGCAGGCGGAGATTCTGGACTGCATCAACATCGCCACCCAGGCGCCCACCGGCTTGGGCGGCGAAAGCTGGCGCTTCGTGGTGGTGACGGACCGGGCGGTCAAGCGCCGTCTGGCGGCGCTGTACCAACAGGCGCTGGAGGAACTGGTGGTCGCCCGCGGCGTGGAGATCAAGCCCACCCAACAGGCGCTGGTCGCCCGCCTGCATGAGATTCCGGCGATGATCCTGGTCTGCAACCTGGGCTTGCCGCCAGACATGGGCGTGGCCGGGCAGGTGGGCTACTTCGGCTCCATCCTGCCGGCCGCTTGGTCTTTGATGCTGGCGCTGCGGGCCAGGGGCATCGGCGCCACCTGGACTTCGTTGCTGGCTGCCCGCCAGGCGGAAGTGGCGGCGGTGGTGGAATTGCCCGAAGATGCCCTGCTGACCGTGATGCTGCCCATCGCCTACACCAAGGGGGCGAACCTAAAACCCGCAAAACGACTTGATGCCCGGGACGTGACCTTCGCGGATCGGTGGGGTCGAAAACTGCCCGAGTGACAGCGCTCAAGGCTTGGCTTACCGTTGAACCGGCGAGCCCGCAGTGCGAGTTGATTAACCATGAAATCTCGGTGTCTATCGCCGAGATTTCATGGTTGATGGGTGGCTTGCAGCGGTAGATTCTGAACCGGCACCAGTCAGTCACGGCGGACGCGCATGAAGCTTGCGAAGCGGGGAACGCCCTTGGCGGTGGTGCCGAAGTGCTTGTAGGTCACCGTGGCTCCGATCGGCGGCGGATTGCGTCGGTCCGCTTCGGTGAGGCCGGTGCCCAGTTTGAACCGTTGGCCGTCCGGCATTTCCACCAGCAGCGAACCCAGCATGCCCCGATACTTGCCCTGGCCCGGCAGGTGGGCAACGACGATGGCTTCGGCGTCTTGGTAGGTCTTGAGCTTGAGAAGATCGTCGCTGCGGCCCGGCCTGTGCAGGGACCGGCCGTCGCGCAGCATCAAGCCCTCGCCACCCTCGGCAGTGACCTGCTCCAAGATCGCCATCAGTTCGGCTTCGCTGGCGGCACGAAACTGCTCGACCATGGCAATGTGCGGCGAAGGCGCGGGCACCAAGATCTGCCGCAATTGCTTTAGGCGGTCATCGAAGGGCGTCCTCGGCTCCGGTAGGTCGAAAACCATGAAGCGAATGCGCCGCCACGCTGCATCGTCCGGAGTTTGCCGACGCACGGCGCCGGACAGGCGCTCGAACGTGCCGCGGCCCATCCACAGTTCGCCATCGAGCGCTTGAGCGGGGAAGCCTTCGGTGAACCACGCCGGCGGGTTGAAGCGGTTGCCGCGCCGGGAGTATAGCGCTTTGCCGTCCCACAGGGCACGCACCCCGTCGAGCTTTTCGCTGACCCAGTAGCGGCGTAGGTCAAGGCCGCCTTGGTAGACGTTGGCAAGCGAAGGAGTCGGGCTGCTGGTGCGGACATCCGCAGCGAGCGACAGCCCGGCCAACAAGCAGCAAACGAGAATTGCGTAGCGGGACATCGCGGCATCTTCCGGTGATCGAAAGGCTCACTTTGAGGGGCCGGGCATCGGAAAAGAAGGGGAAAACAGCCCGAAGGGGTGTAGGAGATTCGCCCGGCGTGGGCTCGAGGGGGAAGCGCTCTTGGCGGCGCTTTTGTGCAACCTACTTTGCTGTGGCAAGTGTTTGTAGTGTGGCTGTTGCAAGTGTTTCGTGCAACGTTGCTGCCTGGGGCGACCGGGTTCAAGCTTTGCCGAGCGCCACGATTGCGGTGCCATCGGCAATGTTGTGGTCACTCGCGCTGGGCGGGAGGGGATGGTGTCACGGTCCGGCTCTATGGATCAGCGACAGCACCGAGCGTGCTCGACTCATTGCGACGTAGTGAGCAGCCGAGCCACCTCTGTGTTCGTCAGGCGCGGGAAGATCAATCACGATGATTGATTCGTTTTCCAATCCCTTGAACTGGTCAATGCGAGCGAATCCAACTTTGTCACCCGAAGTGCGGCGCATCGAGTACTCGTCCAAGCGTCTGATTCGGCCGGCTGCTTCCGAGGAAATCTCAGCCAAACAGGACTCGCCATAGTCAAACGGTGACAGGACAGTCACTGATCCGGGTGCCAATCCGCCAACATCCACAAGTTCGCTGATTTCGCGAGCAACACAGGCTGCGGCATCTTTCCGGCTGCCAGCGCTGTGTTGACGGACCTCGGGCCCGCTGCCGGCGCTACGTGTGCCGAGGTCGGCGCCCAGCGCGTCTTGGATCCACTCAAGGATGGTTCTGGTGTTCCGACAATTGATGCGGAGTGGCATCCGCACCGGATCAAGGCTTTCCAGATAATTCTTCGCCTGCTGGTCGAAGTCCGCGGTGAGAGACTGATTGTTGAGGTCGTGAAACCAACACCAACGCCCCGTATCCAGTCCGCCCGCCAGCGCCCTGTCCAGCGCTTCGAGGCTGTTGCCATCGAACAGGTCTTGACCCTCATCGACGATGAGTGCGTCGAACCTCTGCAATCCGGCCCGCTGGCGGTCCAGATGGAGGCCCCCAATGAGTGAGACGGTCAAACCGGGCATGGAAAGCCGCGACGCAAGAAAGTGCCTCAGCCATGCGGACCGGCATACCAAGGCGACCTTCAAGCCGCTATCGGCCCAGCGGCGGGCGAGCCGTTCGGCCAAAAACGTCTTGCCGGTTCCAGCACCGCCCGAACAGAGGACGCGGGGATTCGCCTCCGCCACGTCTGCCATCCGCATCTGATCCTCAGTCAGCCTTTCGATGCGTTGGCTGGCGTCTCGCACGCTGACGCGCAAAGGAACCGCTTCTTTGTTTTCACTTGCATCCACTTGCGGGCGGAGAAAACTGACGATCTGCGCTACGCTCCCATCATCGAGTTGCTTACCGGGCTGTCCCCGTGCTTGCCAGTACTCGAACAGGCCCTGAAGCCACCCCGCCATATCCCGGCTTCCACGCCGGTCGGCGAGCATTGGGCGCTCCCACTCCGCGCCGACTTCATGCCAATCGCAGTCCGGGAAAAGCACGCCGTAGCCAGTTGTCACTGGGTCGAGTAAGCTGGTCGGGAGGCCTGAGTCCAGAGTGGCCCTCAAGCCGCGCAGTGCCGTTTCCGCCTGTCGGAATGGGCCCTCTTGAGAGTGAGACACTTGGTCATTGCGGTCCCGATACTCCCAGACACCCTCACGACATGCCACTCTTCCACCTTTGACTTCAAGCACATAGAGACCTTCGGGGCCGCAAATGGCAAAGTCGATTTCTGGAAATCGCTTGTACGGGTGGTTTGTTGGCTTGAGCGAGTGAAGGGCGACAAAGCGGTCGCTTAAGGCGAGACGGAGCCGCTCGAAAATCAGCTTTTCCGCCTGGCTACCCGTTGCGTAGGGAGACTTCGGCACCATGCGCATGAGGATCCTCAGCGCTCTAGTATTTTGCGGATAGTGGCTTCAAGTCTATTGTCTAGGCGGGCCTTTGCCAGCAACTCGAGAAACTGGTCAGAGTCGACTTCCGGGCGAATGCCCGGCTCCCCGGGGTGTTCAATCTGCGCCGAACCGCCTTTGACGATGAGCTTGTATTCACCGGTACGCAGACTGATGCGGGTGCGGATGCAATTCCACTTTTGTGCCCTGGCAAGTTCCAACGCAGCCCGGTTTTCATCGGCTTGCCATCCTGAGCCTTCACCGAACAACTCTCGTAGTGAGGAAATTCTCGGAGGAGCTTCGCCCAGATCGAGCCCGGACTGGGCGATGCAGTGGGATAGCTGCGCCATGCGATGGGAAACCGCATCGGCAAGTGGCCGGCCTTCTCGGAGTTGCAGAGGTAGCTTCAGCCAACCGTCGCGCGCCCCGAACAGGATTGCGGCGGCGAGCCAATCCGCCTCGGTCAGGAGTTCGCTCTGATAGTCAAGAAGTTCTACGCAATTGCGCCGGAGGAAGAGCAGGATCAACGCACGCGCAAGCGGCGTGTCATGGCGTTCAAACAGCTCACTAGCCGTTGCACTGCCGAGGCCTGTCAAGGAAACCAGCGTGTCGTGCAGCTTGCCGACCCCCGCCCGTAACCGCGGATTGAGGTCCGCACCGCTCCTTGCGAGATTGTCTATCAAAAGGCCTTCAACGTTTTCGACTTCGCCAGCTTTGCGCCAATTGACGATCTGCTGGACAGAGCTCCAGAAGAGTGTCGCCTGGGATCTCTTTTGCAGGTCTATTCGACTCGTGGCTGGTTTGTCTGTTGGAGGCGATCGAACCTCGACCCGACCGTCTGTGATCCAAGCCCCAAGATGGGCGAGAATTGGATATTCTTCCAGCGTGAACGGCACGCGCACTCTAGGTTCGAATGCAGTTCGATAGGCTTCAACCGCACACTCACCGAAGTTTGCGAGAAGCCGCAACATAGCCATGACGCCGCCTAGCGCAAGGGGAGCCTGAACCGGGGCATCTCGCTCTGCGGGCCCCGTGTCACATGGCCAAGGTGATTGGGTTGACTTGGCAAACAGTGGTTTGCTTGTTCTGCATCGGTAGTCCTTCAACGGAACATTGCCAAACTCCTTGGCTTCCGCCTCGCAGGCCCGTTTGTCATCAGATGTCGCAAAGATAATGGACAAGATGCGCGAAGTGGGTAGAGGGGCTGGCAAGAACAGTGCCTGGGTCGCCCCTTCAAGGGATTCGGGCAGTCGGAATTCCTGACACCCGCGGTCGCCGAAAGCCATTGCTGGCCCCGCTAATCCGCTGAGCCGGAATTCGACGATCACCGGTTTTAGGTGCGCGGCTTCTCGGATGGACAATTCGATCGCCTTCCGAGGCACTTTGTCGATAAAGAACGGAATCCACCCTGGAAATTCGCCAAGGGTGTCGTGGAAGTACTTGGCCCCAAACCCGGTGGAAGGAAGCACAAGCCCTGCTGCGAGCATGTACATTAAATTGAGGTGATTGGTCACCAAAAGGCCCGATTCGGGCGCTTCCGTATGGACTGTTGCGTCCGGGGACTCGAACAACTCCGCGGTGGTCACTTAAATTTCCTCGCGTCGCAGTATCGTTTGGTCTGTTGGAAGTATGTTCTCGACCCTTTTGCTTCCATCACGCTTCATAAGCATGAACACCCTTTCCCTTGCCCTCGCAACCATGACGTAAAACAGACGCTTAGCGACATCCGGATCGCCGTCTGGGATCCAATGTTCATTGATATCCGCTAGCACCACAGTATCAAATTCGAGCCCTTTGCATGCTTGTGCGTTGATTATGAGGATTCCGCCTTCGTCAAATGCCACTTCGGAATGGTGGCCGCCGTGGAAGGTTCCGATGGTCGCTCTTGGGTTGTCCAATCGTACGTCAGCGGATTTCAACGCTTTGTGGTACTGCTCCCGCACTTGGTTGTTTGGCGTAATGACCCCGATGAGTTGTTGGGGGTCGCGGTCGGCCAACCGTAGTAGACCCTGCGCGACCGATTGCTTCTTTTCGTCCCCATAGACATAAAGCACAGGCACGGTGCCTTGCGAGGACGCCGGTGGTTCAACGGGCGGGCTGGCAGGATCACCCGTATAGAATTCTCTCGCCAATCGCGCCACTTGGTGGTTGTTCCTGTAGTTCTGTATGAGTTCGATGACTTTTCGGGCTTCGATGGCGAGGCAATCTTGGATATCCTTGCGGCTGCTGTTTGCCTCAGTAATCTGCTGATTTTGGTCGGCGACCACGAAGAAGCGGTCAAACCCGAGACTGGTGAGCGCATTGTAGAATTCCGGTGGCATATCCTGTCCCTCGTCAATCACCAGAAACGGCAACTGCCGAGTTTCGTTGCGGGGCATCGCCTCGATGATCGAATCAACGCTCGCCCAATCAATGGGCTGGTAGCCTTGGTTGTTGGCATCAAGCTTGGGAATGGACTGACCTGTGAGTTCCTCAAACAGCCTCCGAAACCAACCATCCCAAGTCGAGCTTGCAAAATCCTTGCCGAACAGCTGGCTGTTTGCCCGGTTTAGAAGATGGTTGAACACGAGGAAGACGTATTCGTCACCCTCCCGCTGGTGGCGCCGGGCTCGGATCAGAGCAACCACGGACTTGCCCGTTCCCGGCCCTCCCACAATTAGATATTGGCCCTCCTTGGGCAGGGCGCGGACCGCTTCCTGTTCCTTGCTGAGATCTTGGATGCCCGGCAATTCGAACGTACGCTTGGCCATTAGCCGTAGGCCGCCGCAAATCCGAGATATGGCGGAATGTCGGGCATCGCGCCCTTTACAAATGTGCGGTCCAATAGCACATTGCCGAAACTGCAGCTTGTTTCGGGAACCAAAACGCAGGCGTGGCAGGCGGCTCGGTTCAATAGGTCGGGCCCATGCCCTTCCTGCTCCGCGCATACAGGGTCAAGCGAACACCAGGCCGCGGCTTCGAATGCCCCCGTCAGCAGTCTGAGGAAGCTCTCGGGTTGCGCAAGTTCCATCAGCCCTCCCAGAGAGCCCTCTTCATCCGGCACTGCAACGTAAATTAGAATGCCTGCCATGCTCTTGCCACCGGTCTGGCAATAGATGCGCTCCTTGAGAGAGGCGGCCGGATAACCTGCCTCCGCGTCGAGCTGACGAATCAGCAAATGGGCGAGCGTGTGACAAAGCAGAAAGCGTGGAGAGACCTCTACTTCCAATGCGTTCTGTTCGTTGCGCTTCACATAACGCTCGGCGAATGCGCGAGCACGATTGCGCACACGCTCATCTTCCTCCCAAAGCTGTAGGTGAGCCTCGTCGAGAGTGAAGAAGATGCCCTCGCCGTACATTTCGAGTGCTGGCAGCCAATTGCATTCGCCGGTCAGATCAGGTGGCACGAGCCGTTCACCGCCAGCGCGCCGAAATCCCTTCAGCACCATGATTTCCTTCAATCTGTTGACTGCTACCAATCGATTAATCGCTCCAACCGTCTGTCGCGCCACTTCGGATTCCGTAGTGCCGCCGAGCCCGTTCCAAGCATCGGTGTGATGTTCAGTGACGAAATCCTCATCCTCCCCGAGATCTGGAATGACTTCGATCAGTGCATGGTACTCGTCGGCCAAGAGGTCGCTTGCCGTTACGGATTTGCCGTACAGGGGATAACCCCGTTTGATTTCTTCGTTGGCCTCTTCAATGTCGGCGGGATTGCACCTGAACTCAGTCGCGAGTCGCTGAATAAGGCCTTTTCGCGCAAGCGGACTTTTGGCATTGCGAATGCGCTCTAAGCTCTTTGTGTTGCTGTAAAGGCGATCAGTGACCGTTCCCCGACGAATTCGTGACTCTGGCGGTATGATCAGTGCGGTTTGGGTTACGTGGGCATGCACTCGAACATCATTGATTTCCACGAGCAGAGCTAGTGCGTCGGGGGATTGTGTTGGCGGTACTCGAAACCAAGGTTGTTGCCATTCTCGAGGCGGATAAGCAACACGAGAAAATGCCCCCAATGAAAACGGGGTTGATGAATTGCAACGAGTGCAGCTAAGTCGACGGCCATTGTCGGTATCGAACAGTCGTAGATAGGGCCGACTCCAGTCAGGCCGGCATTGGAGATGTTCCGGGTTACGTGAGTCTCCGTGGGCGAGAGTGTGCCAGGGCACATCCGCCAGATGGCCGTCTTCGTGCACAAGTACCCAAGGAACCTGTTCTAAGGTGCCGCTACACCCTTGTCCTTCGCAAACTGCACTTTGGCGGGTGAGTTCGCCTTTGTGTACCGAGGTACCGCCGCTTTGGGTGCGTGTTTTGCGCCAAGGAGATGCATGCATCAATCCACAGTTGTTGCAGCGCATCCAAGTCGGGAACCTGAGCGCCGGAATCCAACCGGTCACGGTCCCGTCTGTCTCAACAGCGCGCGGAGGAGTGCATAGGACCTGTTCTATTCCAAGTGCGCTTCGCACACGGTCCACGTACCTGATCTCTCGGTCCAAGGGGTCATTGTCTGGGGGATCCCAATTGCGAATGTCCTGCACGACCATTAGGCAGTCCGGGCCGCACACAATCGCGCCCACTGAGCAATCACGCAGTAGATGAGAAAGTCGGACTGGTACCTGCGTTTCAGTCAAGAATACTCACCTTGCCTTTTACCTGCTGAGGATTCCCGAGGCCCGTGCCACTGTGTTGAAGGCGGCCAGTCGTGGATCTTCAGCGACCCAGTGCCTTCCACGTTGCGCATCGAGTGCAGAGTTGCCCAGAGGCCGGGGCGCGACTCACCATGTGTGTACAGCAAGCGGTCGGCTGTTTTGTCGTTGTTCCGTGCCTGGTAGTTGAGTTGCTTTTTTTCCTCCTTGCAACGTCGCGCTTCGTCGTTCCACTGCTTGGCGAGCCGGTCCAGGTGGGACGCGATGCCGCGTGCCTGATCAGGCCCGGCCGCGGCGCGCTCGCAGCGCCGCTTCAATTCCGATACCACCGCTTGGACTTCGGACGACTCTTCATTGAATTCACCAGCGGACTTGTTGTCGCGCAAACTCGCGAGCGAATGGCGTATCGCGATGACTAGCGCCGCATGCAGGGCACGGGACCTCACCTGAAAGGTGAATGGCGTAACGCTGCCCGGTTCCACGAATCGGTAGAAGGATTCGTGGTAGGGACGAAAGCTCTCGTAGTGAGACAGGCTCCTAGCTTGGTGCCGATAGTAGTTTGCCACCACCACGCCTGGCACATCCCCACGCCCGACACGGCTGGTTGCCTGAATGTACTCTGCGGTGGTGAGCGGCTGACCGTTCACGATCATCAAGGCGAGACGCGCCACATCCAATCCGACGGACACCATGTTGGTCGCCAAAACCGCATCGAGGCTGGCTCCGTTCCCATACTTGTGCTCAAGACGCCGAAACGTATCCGCGTTTTCTTGAGGCGTGCTACGGCTCGTGAGCTGGGCGATGCGAGTGGTTCGGAACCGTCCCGCGTAGGTGTCGAAGTCAGTCGCAGCGTTGGTCTCTGCTGCCGGCGACGCAGAATCGCTTTCCGGCCCGATCGCGCTCGCCTGACGCAGTTCACTGGCGAGTCGTTGTCCGAGGCCGCGTACGTCCGTCGCAAAGGCATTGTGACTGTTTCCGACTCCCTTCAGGCTGCCGTGATAGACGACTTGGGTCCACCACGCATCAAGCAGCTTGTCCCGGTCCATATCGTCTTCGAACAGCGCTCTTGGGGCGGCGAGGAGCGCGGCGGCGAGAGGCGCCATGCAATGCTGCTGATCGAGCATGGGGGCTAGAAACCCGAGGTAGATCCTGCCCGGGCGCTTCCGATCCGTCTGCGCGAAGTACATGTCGTCGTACGCCAGGCCTGGTGGTGGAAACACTTCAAGTTTTCGTGCATACAACCGCTGTACCTGTTCCCGAGCCATGCGGATGGTCGCGGTTGACGCGACGTACTTCGGACGAACGCCTTGTTGGACGAGGAGGGTGTCGATCCCTGCTTCATAAAGCCCAGCGACCGACCCCAGCGGGCCAGTGATGAGGTGCAACTCGTCCTGAATGATCAGTTCTGGAGGCCGCATTCCTTTGCTGGCACCGAAGAAGGCACCTGTGCGTTCCTCCCAAGCAAGGCGCGCAAACTTGTCGATGGTGCCGATCAGCAACGACGGCGGGTGGTCGTATAGCGAATCATCCACGACGTTGCAAGGCAGCGGGCGGTCATCAGCTCCGAAGTTGCAGTCGGGATTTGCGCAGTGGAACTCAAACTTGTCGTCCGTAGCTTGGTAGCTGTGCATTGCGTCAAAAGTGTCACTGCACCAAGGGCAACGCTCCAGCAACAGCTTGAATTCCGCACCTGGCTTGCCGTCCCTGATCTCTTCCACGAGATCCTTCGCCTGATCGTATCGATTGGGGCTGATTTCGGCCCCGACCCAGATGCCGATGTTGATGGGGGCTTCGCCAAGCTTTGCAGGATGACGTCTCCTAGTGAGTTCCAATGCACACACCATGCGCGCCGCCCGTTCGAATTGTTGCCGGGTGAGCAGCCTCAAGGTATAGCGCATAAATGCCGTGGTGCCGCCACCGGTGTCTGGGAACTTCTGACGACGCCAAGTGATCAGAAAGGCCACCAAACCCAGATAAGCTTCAGTTTTGCCGCCCCCGGTAGGAAACCAGATGAGGTCAAGCACATCCCGGAAGTCATCATCTTCCCGAATCGTGGACACCATCACCGTCAGCAGAAAGGCCAACTGAAACGGACGCCAACGATACTCGCCTTTTTCGATCTCTCGGCCAGCATTCCGATCGGCTTGGCGCATCTGATCGAACATGGCTTGGTTGGCCAGCCGGAACGCTTCGGCTGCGGTTGGGTCGGTGCGAAGCATCTCGACGGATGCTCGCATTCGATCAAGCGCGGTGTGCATTCTGGTGAGCATTCGAGTTGCCGCATCCCGATTCTCTGACCGGGAAAACGCCTGCGCGGTACGCTGCTGCTCAGAAATCCACTGTGCATATCCGTCAACGAACCTCTCCAATTCGTCGGGGACGATCCGATCGGCAAGGTTTGCGACTCGGAGTACGGCATCGCCGCCGCGGGTGTTCACGGTCATCATCGGCACTTCCACCTCTGGCATGAAGTCACACCAGACTCGCGATTGGCTGTTCCCCTTCATCTGCCAGTTCGCGGCGGCTCCATGACCGAGTGCATAGATTTGCTGGTTCCGGTACTGAAGTTCCAATTCGAGTTCTTCATCCGTGAGCAGGCTTGGGTCAACGCGTGGATACTCTGCCAATGCGCCGTTTTCGATGACGCACTCCAGACTTGCTTCGAACAGAGACTTGCTCACTCGGTCACGCGTTCTGTCCCTTGAGGAAACATCCGGATCTAGGTCCCTACGATTGCAAAGTGTGACGGTGATGATTCGACCGTCGCGATGCGGACGAGAGCGAACGTCAATACTGGCTCGCCCGTCCCAGATATCAGTTCTCCGTTCTGCCAGTGTCGCAGTATTGGGCAATGACACAGCTGATTCCTCGAGCTCCTCACGGATGTACTCGCGGGTGCGGAACCTACCTCGATCATCTCGTTCCTCTACGCCCCGATAGACTGTGGCGGATGCGTGTATTGAAATAGCGGCGTTATTTCGAAGGAAAAACGAGAATCCGGCAGACGAAGGTGGGACGTACCGTCGACGGCGCGCCTGCCGTGCCCTGACCTGTCCGTTCGACTCGTCGCTTTCCGGCACCGCATCTTCTTCGTCGTCTTCCAAAAGGGCGCGTTCAGTTGCCTCGTCGTCCAATGAGGCAGGATCGATGCCGGATAGATCCGGGTCGACCGGGTGCAACACTCCAGTTGGATACCTGTCCAGAGGAGACGTTCTCAAGCTGCCTTCGATGGCCGGACCCATGAGTTGCCTGCGCAGCCAATCGACGAGTTTCTTCCTTGCATCTACATAGGTCACAATCGACTCCGCGGGTCAGTCGGCGCTCGTCTGCAAGCTCGTCGGTCCGGTTTTGTCGTGCATTGGCGGACTTGTGCATGGCTATCGCTCATTGAATTGGCCTGCCTCAAGGAAACGCGGAGTCTTGGCCAAACCGGGGATGTCGGTACTCAAAGCGACCCAAGCGCCACGCTTGCCGTGCCTTCAAGGGGCGGCTCGGTGCCTTCCCGCTGCAGCCAGATGTCGCAGTCGGCGAGCCACTCGCCGTCTGCTTGGCGGATTCCGGTGACTCGGCCGCGGGCGGTGATGTGGTCACCGTCCAGCACCACCAAGGGGAAGCGCATGACGATGCGGCGAATGGCGCGGGGGCCGGCCCAGGCGTGCAGCATGTTGATCATGTAGCTCAGGCCCAGCGGCCCTTGGTTGATGGTGTGGTGGCCGAAGCCGAGCTTCTCCACCACGGAAGGGTCCCAATGCACTGGGTTGGGATCGCGCAGTATCGCAGCCATGGTGCGCATCCGCTCGGGTGCCACCCGGTCCATGACCCAAGGTGGCACCTCATCGCCCACCCGCACGCCGTTTGGCGCCTCGACGAGCCCAGCGGCTTTTGGCGACGGTTCGGGCGCCTCTACGTGCTTGTTGAGATCCGCCTGTTCAGACGGGTTGCTTTCGAAGCTGCGCCGGTAGTGCCAGGTGATGGTCGCCCGGGCGCTCAAGGCGTCGTCGGGCGCGAACATCTCGAAGCGGAAGGCTATGCGGTCGAAGACGCGCCCACTGCCGCTGCGGCGGTCCGCCTCGACCACCTCGCCGGTGATTCGGTAGGGCCTTTCCTCAAGCAGTGGCTGGAAGATCTCCCAGACGTAGCTCTCGATGCCGATGGAGAAGTCCGACTCGGCTTGCCCGAGAGCGAACATGCCTTTGATGGAGGTGTTCGCGCCAAGGATCGGCACGTGGAAGAGAGCGACCGGGTGCGCCAATCCGTCCGGCAGCGGTGGCGCGCCGGTGCATTCGGTAAGCAGGAAGTTCTCCCAATGGGCGATGGTGTAGGAGCCGCCGGGAAACCGGTGGCCCACCAGGGCGCGGATGTCTTCGGGGCTCGGCGATTTTGGCATAGGGAAATTGCTTCCTCACAACTGCGTTGGCGCAATTCTACAATCTTGATTCAGTTTGGAACCCTCGTCCGTGTCGGCGCCCTTGGGTAGTTTGCGCCACGGAGATCGTTAGCGCCCTTAGTCACTCAAAAACACCCCCCTCCCAGAGCCGCTTCAAGAAATCCCCGGCGGGGAGGACGCGCACCTCATCAACCAGGGCTTCACGGTCGCCGAGATACACCCCGAAGCACCGCGTCCGGTCAGCCCCCAACTGGGTTCGCACCAGATGAAGGCCGCGGTTGAAAGGCCGCTCCCAGCGCTGGCTGGCCTTGATTTCCACGGCTGTGTGACCCGTGGCGGTTTCCGCGATCACGTCAACCTCGGCACCGTTGTGGTTACGCCAAAAGTGCAGCGGGTATCTCAGTCCTGTGTAAGCGAGATGGGCGCGCATTTCGCCTAGAACCAGGGTTTCGAGCAAACTGCCCCGCTCCTCGTCGCTAACCGGGTAGGGCCAGCGTTCTGCGAGAGCGCGCGCTACGCCACAGTCGAACAAGTAGAACTTGCTGTGGCTCACCTGCTTGTTCGCCGCCTTCAGTTTCCAAGGCGGCAACCAATAGCCAATGAGGGTGTCGACTAGGAGGTCGAAGTGGTTTTGCACGGTGGTTCGCGCCACGCCCGCGTCGCGCGCGATGGCGCTGACATTGGTTGTCTGGCCGTTCTGACGTGCCGCCACCTCCAGAAAACGCGCAAATCCAGCGAAGTTGCGCGTGAGTGCCTCTGCCCGGATTTCTTGATCGAGATAGGTTTGGGCATAGGTGCGCAAGTAGTCTTGGGCATTGGGTTCGGTTACGGCCAAGGGCAGGTTGCCCAACCGCAGTGATTGCTCGACGTTGAAGTCTGGGCCGAGCTCCGCGGAAACAAGGGGATAAAGTTCCGTGGACACCGCGCGCCCGGCAAGCAGGTTCACGCCGCCGCGCCGCAGTTCTCTTGCGCTTGATCCCGACAAGACAAACTTGAGCCCATTTGACGCCATGAGTCGATGCACCTGATCGAGCAGGGCCGGAGCCCTTTGCACCTCGTCAATGACCACCCAAGTGCCCGGTCGAAGCGCGTTTAGTTCATCGTAAAGTGTGTTGGGATTGCGGTTCAGGCGTATGGACTCACCGGAATCCAAAAGGTCATAGGAAGTGGCCTCGGGAAATCGGTCTTGAATCCACGTGGACTTTCCGGTGCCCCTTGGGCCGAGTAGAAGAATGGACCGCGCCGGGGTCGGTAGAAATCTTGTATACATCGTTGGCATTTTTACCGGAAATTTGCCAACTATGATTGCATAAGTTACTTGGTAAAGCGATGGATGCTAGCGCGAAGTCTGCGCTCTTGGTCGCCGGAAACCATCCGGATGGTTCACCAAGGGCCGCGATGATGCGCGCCCTAATCCCGTTTGACTGCCGCCCCGCCCGGCCACATGATGGCGTTTTTGGAGGGAGCAAGCGGTTTGGCGCTTGAGCGGGTGCTGAGTCCCGTCGCCATCGGCGGGGTGAGGGTCAAGGATCGGGTGGTGCGCACTGCCCGCGGCACCAGCACGGGCCATGGCGGTCTGTCCGAGGCGCTGATCGAACCGGCACCGCAGCTGGCGCGCGTTTTGGTGGTTGGCGAAGCGGAAGCGCCCGGATTTCTGCCGGCTGCCATCGCCACGGGCCATGCGGCGGCGCGCACTCTGTAGCGGTGCGGGAGAACACCATGGACCAACGGATCGAATTCACGCCGGTGCAGGTGGTCACGCTGACCGCCGTGCTGCTGCTGGCATTCGCCGCCTCCCTCGGCATGGCTTTCAACGTGGATGCCATTGCGCTGTCGTTTTCCGCCAGCAATTTCGACGCCGGCAAGGTGGCCTCCACGGAGCTGGCCGCCATCGCCGCTGGCAACCTGATCTTCGCCCGGCTGGCCTCGAGGATGGATCCCCACCGGGTGTACCTGTTCGGCGCGCTGGCCATCTTCGCGTTCAACGCGGCTTCACTGTTCGCCACCGATGTTGGGGACTTGCTGCTGCTTAGGGCGCCTGCCGGCTTCGCGCTCGGCGCGGTGGTTTCCACAGTAATGGCCACGGCCGCGCGTTCGGCCACGCCGGAGCTGACCTTCGGCATCATCAATTCCATGGTTGGCGTCATGGGCATGGGTTTGGCGCTGGTTCTGCCCCGGGCCCTGAACGCCCATGAGTTCGCCAACGTTCACTTGTCCTTTGGCGGCGTGGTGTGGAACGAGCTCGATGGGCTGTTTGCGGTCTACGTGCTCTGTTCGCTGGCCGTGCTGCCGTTCATTCGCCACACGCCCGGCCAAACGCCGGCTGCGTTGCAGCAGAGCGGTGGCGCTCCCAAGGGCATCGGCTGGCTGGCCTTGTTTGGCTTGGGCATCATCTTCCACGGCCACGGCACCTTGGCGCTGTTCCTGGTCAAGATTGGGCGCGAGGTGCCGCTGGACGCCGCCGTGGTGGGCTACGTCATGATGGCCGGCGCGTTCATTGGCATCGTCGCGCCCTTAGTGGCCGGCTATGTCGGCAGCCGAACCAAGCCGTTGGCGCCGCTGCTCATTCTCACCGGGCTCTTGACGCTGAGCGGCTTGGCACTCTCCAACCTCAGCGGCCCGATGGCCTTCATCATCGCCACGCCGGTGTTCGCCGTGCTGCCCACGGCCTTCATGCCCATCATGCTGGGCGTTCTGTCCCGGCTCGACCCCTCGGGGGCGTTGGCGGGTTCGCATCCAGCCTTCGTGCTGCTGGGCGGTGCCCTGGCCCCCTTCGTCGGCGGTTTCATCAGCGATGCCGCGGGTGGCTTCGCAGCCAACGGCGCATTTGCCGTGCTCTGCTTTGCGGTTGGGCTGGGCCTGTGCTGGCCGGTGCTTTGGCGGGCGCAACGGCCTGCGGCAGGAGCAACTGGCGGTTGAACGCCCAACCGGCGGCTTGGGGCCTCGTGCGGGTCGTGGCATTGGCCGGGCTCCTGTCGATCAGCAGTTGGGTGTGGGCGGTTGAATATCAGCACGGCTACGCCTTTCTTTCCGAAACCAAATACCCCGCGGGCTTCTCCCACTTCGACTACGTGAATCCCGAAGCCCCCAAAGACGGCGTGATTCGTGTGCCGGAGATGGGCACTTGGGACAACTTCAACGCGGCGGCACTGCGCGGCCGGGTGGTGCGCGGCATGGAGTTCTGGACGCGCTGGCGAAACTACGTCCATGACTCGCTCATGGACATGGCCATGGACGAGCCGGCCACCACCTACGGGCTGTTGGCGGAAGGCATCGCCTGGGCACCGGATTTCTCCTGGGTGCAGTTCAAGCTGCGCGACGGGCCGCGTTGGCATGACGGCGCGCCGGTGACGGTGGATGACGTGGTGTTCAGCTTCGACGCCTATCGCACTGATGCCCGGCCCGCCATCAGCACGCCTTTGCAGATCATTGAATCGGTGGCGGTGGTGGGGCCGCGGGAGGTGCGCTTCAACATCGTGCCAGCCGCGCACGGCAACCCCATCGTGCCGCGCCGCCTTGGGGTGGTGCCCATCATTCCCAAGCACTATTGGGCGGCGCGGGACCTCAGCCGCACCACGGTGGAACCGCCCTTGGGCTCCGGGCCCTACCGCATTGGCGAGCATGCCGTTGGGCGCTGGATCAAGTTTGAGCGGGTGGCGGACTATTGGGCCCGGGACCTGCCCGTCATGAAGGGCCGCTACAACTTCGACACCATCAAGATCGACTACTTCCGGGATGACCAGGTGCAGACTGAAGCCGTCAAGGCGCACGTGGTGGACCTGCACTTGGAGAACGTGCCGCGCCGCTGGACCCAGTCCTACAACATTCCGGCCCTGGAACAGGGGTATTTGAAGAAGGACGTGGCTCGCACCCTGCGCCCTGCCGGGCTGTGGTGGCCGATCTTCTGGAATTTGGAGCAGCGGCGCTTTCAGGACATCCGAGTTCGGGAGGCGCTGTGGCTGGCCAGGCCAGGCTTTCACTGGGGCAATCAGCGCTCCTACGACTTCTGGGGCGAGGGCTTGAGCTTCTTCCACGATTCGGAGTTCGCCGCCCGGGGCCTGCCGAGCGATCGCGAACTTAAGCTCCTGGAACCGTTGCGCGGCCAGATTCCGGAGCGGGTGTTCACCACGCCCTTCGGTTCCCCGCCCCACGGCGAGCATGGCTGGCACCGGGACAATCTGGTGCGGGCGGCCGAACTGCTGCGCGAGGCCGGCTGGGTGATCGAGGACGGCGCCTTGGTTCATCAGCAAACCGGCGAGCCCTTCCACATCCGCTTCGTGGCCGTTTCCCCGGCGCTGGGCCGCGCGTTCATCGCCTACACCCGCATCTTGGAGCGGCTGGGCATCAGCGCCTCGATCAAGGCACCGGAAATCTCCAACTGGCTATATCGCATGCGCTCGGGAGACTTCGATGCGGGGGCGATCTTCTTTCTGCCGGACAACACCCCCACCTTGTTGATTTCCAATACGTTTTCAAGTGCTGCGGCCGATGCGCCCTACAGCGACAACTGGTCCGGCCTCAAGGATCCGGCGGTGGATGGGTTGATTGCCCACGTCTATGCGGCCAAGCGCTGGGATGACTTCGTTGCCGCCCTGCGCGCCCTGGACCGGGTGCTGCTGTGGAACTTCTACTGGGTGCCCAACGCCTCCAAGACCCAATACCCCTACGTCCGTTGGGATAAGTTCGGCCGCCCGGAGCATGGCCGCTTGCTCTGGGTGTCAAGCTTGGTGGCCCATTGGTGGTGGGATGCGGAAAAGGCGGCGCGGGTGCGGGCCTTCACGGAAGGCAGGTAGGTGGGCCGCTACATCCTCAAGCGTCTGGCGCTGATCGTGCCCACCCTGTTCGGCATCATGCTGGTCAACTTTGTCATCGTGCAGTTTGCGCCGGGCGGGCCAGTGGAGCAGGTCTTGGCGGATGCGGCGGGTTTTGGCTTCTCCTCAACCGCGGCGGCGTCTTCGGCCAGCATGGGTCCATCGGGCGATGGCGGCTACACGGGCGGTTCCGGGCTGGATCCGGAACTGGTGGCCCGCTTGGAGAAGCAGTTCGGCTTTGACAAGCCGGCCCACGAGCGCTTTCTGCTGATGATGTGGAACTACCTGCGCCTCGATTTCGGCGACAGCTACTTCCAGGACCGCGCCGTGTTGGACTTGGTGCTGGAGCGGCTGCCGGTGTCGGTTTCCCTCGGGCTCTGGTCCCTGTTGCTGATCTACGCCATCTCCATTCCCTTGGGCATCGCCAAGGCGGTGCGTGACGGGCAGCGCTTCGATGTCTGGAGCAGCGCCGTGATCTTCACCGCCTACGCCATTCCCGGCTTCCTGTTCGCCATCCTGCTGATCGTCCTGTTCGCCGGCGGCTCCTACTTCGACTGGTTTCCCCTGCGCGGGCTGACCTCCGACAACTTTGATGACCTAAGCCCCTTGGCCAAGGTGGGCGACTACTTGTGGCACTTGGCGCTGCCCTTGACGGCGCTGACCATCGGTGGCTTTGCCACCTTGACCATGCTTACCAAGAACAGCTTCCTGGAGGAGCTGAACAAGCCCTTCGTGCTTACCGCCCGGTCCAAGGGGCTGACCGAGCGGCGGGTGCTCTATGGGCATGTCTTCCGCAACGCCATGCTGATCGTGATTGCCGGCTTCCCCGCCGCCTTTGTGGGCATTCTGTTCACCGGCGCCTTGTTGATCGAAGTGATTTTTCAGCTCGACGGCATTGGCCTCTTGGGCTATGAGGCGGTGGTGAAGCGGGACTACGCAATCCTGTTTGGCACCTTGTTCAGCTTCACCCTCATCGGCTTGGTCATGCAGCTCATCGGCGACCTGACCTACGTGCTGGTGGACCCGCGCATCGACTTCGAAAGCCGAGGGAATTGACATACATCAAATTTGGAGGCGAGCCACAAGCATGACTCCGACAAGCCGCAGGCTCTTCAATGTCGCTTCTGCGTTGGGGTCGCCGATCTTTGAAGTCAACTTTGGAGGCGAGCCACAAGCATGACTCCGACAAGCCGCAGGCGCTGGCCCCGGTTCAAGGCCAATCGGCGGGGGTGGTACTCGTTGTGGCTGTTCGGGGCGCTGTTTGGGCTGTCGCTGGGCGCGGAGTTCATTGCCAACGACCGGCCCATTGTCTTCGCACAGGGCGGCGAGTTGCGCTTTCCGGTCTTTTTCACCTACACGGAGCGCGAGTTGGGCGGGGTTCTGGAGACTGAAGCCGACTATCGAGACCCTTACGTGATGGCGTTGATCGAAGCGGATGGCTGGATGCTCTGGCCGGTTGTGCGCTTCGCCCACGACACCATCGATTGGGACCTTGCGCCACCCTATCCGTCGCCGCCGAGCGCGCGCCATTGGCTGGGCACCGACGGCCTGTCCGCGGACAACTTCGCCATCCTGCTCTACGGCTTCCGAATTTCGGTGTTGTTCGGCCTGTCGCTGACCCTCATCAGCGCCTGTATCGGCGTTGCCGTGGGCGCCCTGCAAGGCTATTTCGGGGGGCTGACGGACCTCGTGGGCCAGCGGGTGGTCGAGATCTGGGCCGGGCTGCCGATTCTCTTCGTGCTGATCATCCTCAGCAGTGTGGTGGAGCCCAACTTCTTCTGGCTGCTCGGCACGCTGGCCCTGTTTAGCTGGATGGCTTTGGTGGGCGTGGTGCGCGCGGAATTCCTGCGGGCGCGCAACTTTGAATTCGTGCTGGCGGCCCGGGCGCTGGGCGTGTCCGAGTTCACCATCATGCGCCGTCACGTGCTGCCCAACGCCATGGTGGCGACCCTCACCTACCTGCCGTTCCTGCTCAACGGCGCGATCACCACCCTGACCGCGCTCGACTTCCTTGGCTTTGGGCTGCCGCTGGAGTCGCCGTCCCTCGGCCGCCTGCTGTCACAGGCGAAAATGAACCTGCATGCGCCTTGGATTGGCTTGGCCGCCTTCGCGACCTTGGCCACCATGCTCACCCTGCTGATCTTTATCGGCGAGGCGGTGCGCGACGCCTTCGACCCACGCCGAGCCGTGGCCGCCGGTTCGGAAGCTGGCCCGGCCTCGGTGCCCCAGGGTGCGCGTAGCTAGCCTGCCGCGCATCGCAACCCAGTGTCGTTGAGATGACGTGCCCTTCGGCAGCCCGTCACTTGGGCACGTAGTCTGGTCAGGGAGACGGGGCCGCTTCGTCGCTTGGATAGAGTTCAAGACCCGGGTCTGACTGCAGCAATGGACGCCCGAGAATCATGTCTGCAACCCGTTCGGCGACCATCATCGTGGGCGCGTTCAGATTGCCGTTGGTGATGCTCGGAAACACCGATGAATCGACGACCCTCAGCCGCTGCAAGCCGCGCACCCGGCACTGAGGGTCAACCACGGCCAATTCGTCCGCGTCATTGCCCATCCTGCACGTGCAGGAGGGGTGGTAGGCGCTTTCGGCGTTCTCGCGCACCCAACGGTCAATGGCCGCATCCGACGCCACCCCGGCCCCGGGCTGAATCTCCTCTCCTCGGAAAGCGTGCAGGGCCGGTTGGCGAACGATGTCCCGTATCAGGCGAATGCAGTCTCGCCAGACGCGCACGTCTTCGGGGTGCGTGAGGTAATTGAACAGGATGCGCGGGCTTGCGCCAGCGCCGGGCCGCTCGATGGCGACCGTGCCGCGGCTTTTCGGCTTGTTGGGCCCCACGTGCACTTGGAAGCCGTGGCCATCGAAGGCCTGAGCGCCGTCGTAGCGCACGGCTGCCGGCAGAAAGTGAAGCTGGACGTCCGGCCATGCCATCTCCGGCCGGGAGCGAACGAACGCACCGGACTCGAAGTGATTGGTGCTGCCCAATCCGTCCCTGAACAACAGCCAGCGCAAGCCGATACGGGCCTTGCCGAGCGGATTCAGCACCCCGTTCAGGGTGATCGGTTGCAGGCATTGATACTGACAGTAGATCTCCAGGTGATCCTGCAGGTTCGCACCGACCCCCGGCAGTTCGTGAACCACCGCAACGCCGGCGTTTTCCAACACATCCCGCGGCCCTATGCCGGAACGCTGCAAGAGGACGGGCGAGCCGATGGCGCCAGCCGCCAGGATGACTTCACGGGCAGCAAGGGCCGGCTTGCGCCGGTTGCTGCGGTGAAACGCAACACCCCTAGCCAGATTGCCCTGGAGCAGCACCGAATCAACGCTGGCGCCCGTCACCACCGTCAGGTTCCGTCGCGCACGTGCGGGCGCCAGGTAGGCGCGAGCTGAGGAGGCCCGGACCGCACCCTCGACGGTCATCTGCATCCGGCCGAATCCTTCCTGCTGGTAGCCGTTGCAGTCATCGGTGCGCGGATAACCTGCCTGCGTCCCTGCCTCGATGAATGCGGCGTACAGGGGATTGCGAATATGGTTGTTGCCGCCGCTCGTGGCCAATGGTCCGCCGCTGCCGCGCCAGGCGTCCGCACCGCCCTGCCAGTTCTCGCAGCGCCGGAAGTAGGGCAGGCAATTGGCGTAGTTCCAACCCGATGCGCCCAGCGCCTCCCATTCGTCAAAGTCGCGCCCGTGCCCGCGCACGTAGACCATGCCGTTGATCGACGACGAGCCGCCGAGCACCTTGCCCCGCGGACAGTCGAGGCGTCGGCCGCCCAGCCCTGGCTCCGGTTGGGAGACGAACCCCCAGTTGAACCGCCTGATGTTCATCGCGCTGGAAAAAGCCGCTGGCATGCGGAGGAACAGACTGTTGTCGCGACCGCCTGCCTCGATCAGCAGCACGCGGTTTTCGGCAACGGCAGACAGGCGGTTGGCCAGTACGCAGCCTGCCGAACCGGCGCCTACAATGATGTAGTCGTAACTGTCTGTCCCCAAGGGGCGGTCCTCGCTTGGCGACGCAATCGGCCCGGACGAATTGTCGTTCCAATCCGGCGGGACCATTTCACCCTTTCGCCAAATTCAAACAGGCCGGGGAACCCTCCGCAGGGCGGCGCCAGGTTGAAACTCGATCCGTCCGACAACCTGACGCGCGATTGGGAGAGTCAGTTGAATCGATACCTGAGGCTCGCCCCGAACCAGCGCGGTGGGCCAAACACCTGAATCGTGTAGTACCCGAAGCCGGTGATGTCGTAGCTGTAAGTCAACGAACGCTCATCGGTCAGGTTGTTGACAAAGACACTGACTTCCCAGTCGTCATCGGGCGACATGTAGGTCAGCTTCGCATCGATCAACGTGTACTTGCCGCCTTCGGTCACTTCCTCGTTGACGACGTTGAAGTACTGCTTGCCAACGTAGTTCAGCGACGCCTGCGCAGCGAATGCGCCACCGTTGCCCAAGCCCCACTCCTTGCGGACCACGGCGTTGGCGCTAAAGTCCGGCGCAAGGGGCGCCTTCTGGTCGTCGATGTCAGTGCCGCCGTCTGGCGAGGTGCCGTTGACGGTGGTATCGAGAATGCTGATTCCGGCCAGGAAGTCCCAGCCGTAACCGGGAGAGACCGTGAGTTCGGCTTCGCCGCCCCAGAACTCCGCCTTCGAGTTGATCAGCCGGCTGGTGGTATCAGCGAAAAAGAACGCCTGGAAGTTGTCGTAGTCGTAATAGAAGGCGCTGCCGTTCAGCCGCACCCGGCCGTCGGCCCAAGTGGTCTTGGCGCCGAGTTCGTAGGCCATGAGGATCTCCGGGTCGAACCCCACGAAGTCGATGTGCGCTTGGTCGAATCCGTCGGTGGGCGTGTTGAAGCCGCCGCCCTTGACGCCTCGGCTGACGCCCAAGTAGACGAGGTCGTCGTCGCCCACGCTCCAGTCGAGTTGCGCCTTGCCGGAGAATTCCTCGTCCTGCCGGTCGAATGGGTGAGGCGATCCGTCCACCAGATACCCCGTGAGATCGTAGTTGGCCGGATCCGCCGCCAGCAGGGCTTCGCCCTCCGCCCTGAGCGCGGGATCGGTAATCAGAAACGGCGGGCAGAAACCGAAGCTGGCCGGGGCAGCCACATCGCACTCGACCATCTGGTAGACGAAGTCCTTGTCGTCACGGGTCCAGCGCAGGCCGGCGGTCAGCAGCAGGTCATCGGTCAGGTTGTAGTCGACCTGTCCGAACACCGAGATGGTGTTTGTCTCGGAGTCTCCGGCGAAGCGCGGCAGGTACCCGTCGGACGGAAACGCGAAGGCGCCGGAGAAGTCGTTCTGGATGTACAGGTAGTAGGCGCCGGCGATCCACTCCATCCGCCCGGTGGCGCCGCTCACGCGCAGTTCCTGGGAGAACTGTTCGATGTCCGCCGTGGCATCGTAGGTCACCACGTTGTAGCGGGTGCTGTCGTCCTCCTCGGCGTACACCTTGTCGCTTGCCGTGTAGTCGGTGACGCTGACCAGTTCGGCCGCCTCGCCGAAGCTCGTGCGGAAGATGCCCGTCACGTTGACGGTTTCCCGGTCGACGCCGCTGTCCGTGCGGTCGTAAGCCCCTTCAAGTTCGTCGCCGATGCCGTCGTCAACCTGGCCGCCGGCCGCATCGAAGAGCGCGCCGCCGCTCAAGAAGCCGTTGGTGCCCACGGGTTGGTCCGCCGTGAAAACACCGCAGTCGGTGTCGCCGGGTTCGCAGAAGACGATTCGCCCGTCGAGCCGGCCTTTCGACGCTACTGAGTGAAAGACACCGCCGCGGGTGTCAATGTCGGTGTACTGGCCGATCAGCAGCAACGACGAGCGCTCGCCGATGTCGAAGTCGATCAGGCCGCGCACGGACTGGGTATCGTCCGCCCGCAGATCGGGACCGATGGCGTTGTCGACATAGCCGTCGTCGGTATTGCTGTAGAACGCGAGCCGGCCCCGCACGGAGTCCGAGAGCGGACCGCCGAACGCACCGGTGATGCCGAACTGCTCATACTCCCCAACCGTCACTTCCAGGTAGCCGTCGGCCTCGTCCGAGGGCCGGTTGCTGATGAAATGCACGAGACCGCCGGTGGCATTGCGGCCGTAGAGCGTGCCTTGGGGCCCACGCAGTATTTCGATGCGTTCCACGTCGAAAAACGGTATGCCGGACGCGCCCGGCGAGGAGATGTAGGCTTCGTCCCGGTACAGTGCCACCGGCGCTTCCTGGCCTTCCGCGAAATCGAGTTGGCTGACGCCGCGGATGGAGAAGAGCGCAATGTTGGCCGTGTCGCCGGTATTGCTGGTGGTGACCAGGCCCGGAGTCTGGGCCGCCACGTCCAGCGAATTGTCCCAGCCGAGCGCGGCAATCTGCTCTTGATTGAAGGCAGTCACCGAAACGCCCACGTCCTGCAGGCTCTGCTCCTTCTTCTGGGCGGTGACCACGATCTCCTCCAGAATCTGTGCGCTGAGCCCGGCGGGGAAGGCGAATAGGAATGCGGCAAACAACGCCGCCAATTTCGTTTGGGGTTGCATCGATTTCTCTCCAGCACCGATCAGGTTTTTTATTGAACACTGGTTCAAGTAGAAAATCCAGCGATTTTGCTCCAACCGCATGAAACAGATCATAATGTTTTGATTTAATTAAAAAAACTTAGTACGTTATCTGGCGAGCGGGCACCGAGAGCAAGTGTGCGGTGCGTGCATAAGGCTCGCCAAATGGCGCACCAGGCGGAGGTGCTTACCGCGACGATGGGCGCAAGCACGAGCCCCAACAGCGCCATTCGGCGAGCCGTATGCACGCACCGCACACCTGCTCACTCCCAGCGTATGCCGTTGATCCTTGCGCGTCCTCGGCAAGGCGCACTGGGTTTGGCACTCGCAGTTGGAGAGCCTTCAGCCGGAACCGTGCTTCCCGGTGCCGCTCAATTGCAATTCGAGATAGTCGATGCACAGCTGCCTGGCGCGCGCCGTGTCGATGCCTTCCGCCTGCAGGGCGCCGCGCAGCCACAGGCCGTCGATCAGGGCCGCCAGCCCTTCCGCGACAAACCGAGCCCGAGGGGCCGGCAACAGCTTGCGCAACCACCAAGCCAGGTTCGATTGCAGACGCGCCTTGTTGACATGCTGCAGCCGCGTCAGCGACGGCACATGAATTGCGTGCCCCCAGAACGCAAGCCACACGACGATGGCCTTGGGGTTCACCTGCTGTTGCGCGAAGTTGCTGTCGATGATGTGCAGGATGCGCGCCTTGGCGTCCGCAGGGTGGATGCCTGCCGGCGCGTCCCGCGTGGAAAGCTGCTTGATCAGCTGCCGCATGGTCGCTTCGAGCAGCCCTTCCTTGCTGCCGAAATAGTGGCTGGTAATGCCCACGGACACGCCGGCTTTCTCGCTGACCCGGGCAATGGTCGTGCCGGGGAAGCCGAACTCGTGGATGCACTCGAAGGCCGCCGCCATCAACTGCGCCTTGCGGATCGGCCCCATGCCCAGTTTTGGCATCCGATGGCCTCCCGATCCTTCAATTGCCGGCAAGCGGCGTGACGGCCGAGGACAGCCCCCGCCTCCGCCGGTAAACCAGCCAGCCGATCGCCACGTAGAGCCCGATCACCACCAGGCCCACCCACTCGATCTCGAACGGCGTGAACTGATACAGCAGTATCAACCCGAAGATCAGCGTCCAGTGCATCGCAACGTAGCGGGTGCTGCCAAGCCGCTCGACCTTCAGGTTGAGGTTGTCCGTGTAAAGTCGGGTCAGAGAGTCGAGGGAGTTGATCACGAAGACGACGCCCACAACGATCATGAACGGCTGCAGGATGCCGCTCACCGCAAGCTCTTGGGTGTAGTAGAAGTAGATGACCGAAAACCACAGGGCGAGCGGCACGGATGGGACTACGAGCAGCGCAGCGAGCAGTTGCCAGGTGGCGAGGTTGCGAACGAACCGCGCGACAAACTGGCCGATCATGATGCTCCACGCGAACCACCAGTAAAGGTAGAAGGCATGGTGTTCGCTGATTGGGGTCACGAACCGGTGCATGTTGGCGAAATAGTCGCCCAGTTCGCCGAGCGTCCTGCCCATGTCCGCCAGACCCATCGCGCTCGCTGACCACATCGCGACTCCGAGCAGCCCGAAGAGGGCCACCGATGTCACGCTCAAGACCTTCACGTACCGGATGTTCGTGCTGGACAGGACCGCCAGCAAAACCACTGTTGCCACGAGGCCGTAGCGGAAAGCCGGGGAAATGCCTTCGACGTAGGTGGGCAGGTAGAACAGGAACAGGTAGCCCGTGAATGCGCAGGTGCCGATGATCACGGCATTGTTCACCAGCTTCACCCAAGGAATCTCAAACAGCTTCAGCCGGGGCTCGACGACGAGGAAATAGAACGTCGTCAAAAAGTAAAAGGTCCAGATCAGGAAACCCCAACTGCCGAAAATGACCGCTAGGGGATTGGCGAACCCGTAGGCTTCTTCGGCTTCGTACATCGGGAACTCCGCCAAGGGAAACATGATCAGCCCCACATCCATGCCGGATGTGAACAGAATCGACATGAAGGTGAAGAAAGTCGCCGGATCCGAGCCCGTCAGCCGCAGCTTGGCGAAACGGCAGACAATCAAGGTCGAGACAATCAACACGGCAATCGAGGCGACGGAGATGATGAGGTTCATGCCCTTGGAGCCTGTGGCTTCGCGCGACGATTGCGATTGGCTTGCATTTTGAGAAATTACCTGAAAACTCAATGATATGAGAGTCAGCCCACATCCCTTGCCGGTTGGCGGCGAAGCTTGGCAAGCCCCACCCCTTCGGAATCGAACGCCGCAAGGTCGGCAAGAACTGTCACTGGCCCGCACATTTCACCATGGGCCGCGAAGACGCGCTATGCCATTCGCACGCCATGGAAAACTGAAGCGACGCTTGAGCCGCCATCCATGATGATACGAGATGCTGTGTCGCGTTCGCGGGCTGAGCCCTTCCTCTCGGTGCGCGATCTCTGGGTGCGGTTCGGCGCGGTTGACGTGGTGCGGGGCGCGTCGTTTGACGTGGATGTGGGCGAAACCGTGGCGCTGGTGGGTGAGTCCGGATCCGGCAAGTCGGTCAGTGCGCTGTCTGCGGTGCAGCTGCTGCCCTACGGCCAGGCCAGCCACCCGCACGGCTCTGTGCGCATTGGCGGCCGGGAGATGATCGGGGCGGACGCGGCCCTGTTGCGCACCGTGCGGGGCGGTGAGGTGAGCATGATCTTTCAAGAGCCGATGACGTCCCTCAATCCGCTGCACAGCGTGTCCAGGCAGATTGGCGAGACCTTGATCACGCACCGGGGGATGAGCCGCAAGGCCGCCAAGCGGCGAACCTTGGAGCTGCTTGAACGGGTGCATCTCAGCGACGCTGCAGAGCGCCTGAACGCCTATCCCCATGAGCTTTCCGGCGGCCAGCGGCAGCGGGTGATGATTGCGATGGCCTTGGCCAACGAACCGCGGCTGCTGATCGCCGATGAGCCGACCACGGCTCTGGACGTGACCATTCAGGCCAAAATCCTGGCCCTGTTGCGCGAATTGCAGGCGGAACTCGGCATGGGGCTTTTGCTGATTTCCCATGACCTGGGCATCGTGCGGCAGATGGCCGATCGGCTCTATGTGATGACCGGCGGCGAGATTGTGGAGTCCGGCACGTGGCGGCAGGTCTTCGAGCGGCCCCGCCATGCCTACACCCAACGGCTGCTGGCGGCGCAGCCAACGGGCGCGCCGGTGCCCGCGCAGCCCGGCGCCGAGACGCTGGTGCGGCTGAGGGACTTCAACGTCGGCTACGCAGCGGGCAAAGGCTGGTTTGGCGGCCGCGGATGGCGGCCTGCGGTGCGCAACCTCAACCTCGACGTTCCGGCGGGCCAGACGGTGGGGGTGGTGGGGGAGTCCGGCTCCGGCAAAACCACCCTTGGCCTCGGGCTGCTGCGCCTGATTCGATCCCAGGGCGCCATCGAGTTCCGCGGCCGCGCCCTGCATGAGGCCAAGGGGCGCGCCTTGGTGGCTGAACGCCGCCGCATGCAGATTGTCTTTCAGGACCCGTTCGGCAGCCTGTCGCCACGGCTTTCGGTGCAGCGCATCGTCGAAGAGGGACTGCGCGTGCACGAACCGCGCATGACGGCTGCGGACAGGGCGGTGCGGGTGGCTGAGGCCCTGCTGGAGGTCGGGCTCGACGCGGAGCACATGGCGCGCTATCCCCACGAGTTCTCCGGGGGGCAGCGGCAGCGCATCTGCATCGCCCGCGCCTTGGCCCTGCGTCCGGAGTTCCTGGTTCTCGACGAGCCCACCTCGGCGCTCGACCGCACCGTGCAGGCACAGATTGTCGATCTGCTGCGGGCGCTGCAGGTGCGCCACGGCTTGACCTACCTGTTCATCAGCCACGATCTGAACGTGGTGCGGGCGCTGGCCCACCACCTGGTGGTGATGAAGGATGGGGAAATCGTGGAGCAGGGCACGGCCCAGGCCCTGTTCCAGGCGCCGCAAACCCAATACACGCAGGAACTGATCTCAGCGGCTGGCGCAGGCATGGGTGCCGTTTGAGTGACGCTGACGCGAAGTTCCCTTTCCCGAGGACGCTAAACGATGCCGTAGGCAAGCATGGCATCGGCGACCTTGAGAAAGCCGCCGATGTTGGCCCCCTTCACGTAGTTGACGCGGCCGTTCTCGGCGCCGTGGCGCAGGCAGGTCTCATGGATGTTGTGCATGATCGTCTGCAGACGGGAATCCACTTCATGGGCGCTCCAGGACAGGCGCAGCGCGTTCTGGCTTTGTTCAAGGCCCGACACGGCCACCCCGCCGGCGTTGGCGGCCTTGGCCGGGCCGTACAAAATGCCGGCGTCCAGAAAGGCCTGCATGCCGTTCCAGTCCGTGGGCATGTTGGCGCCCTCGCAAACCGCGCGAACGCCGTTGTTCAACATCGTCAGCGCGTCATCGCCACTGATCTCGTTCTCGGTGGCGCAGGGCAGGGCGACGTCAACGGGCACGCCCCAAGGCCGTTGGCCCCTGTGGAAGCTGACGTGATCGAAATTCTCCGCCACCTCGGCAATGCGGCCGCGGCGCTGCTCCTTGAGTTCGCGTATGAATGCCAGCAGTTCATGGTCCATGCCGCCGGGAATGTGAATGAACCCGGAGGAGTCCGACAGGGTGACCACTTGCGCCCCCAGTGTGATGGACTTCTGGGCGGCGTAGATGGCCACGTTGCCGGAGCCGGAAATGGCCACTGACTTCCCCTCGATGCCGTCCCCGACGCGGTTGAGCATGTGTTCGCAGAAGTACACGCAACCGTAGCCGGTGGCTTCCGTGCGCACCAAGCTGCCGCCGAAGTTCAGGCCCTTGCCGGTCAAGATGCCCGCGTAGCGGTTCGCCAGCCGCAGGTACTGGCCGAACAGCACGCTGATTTCCCGGGCGCCGACGCCAATGTCGCCGGCGGGAACGTCAGTGTCCTCGCCGATGTGCCGGTGCAGCTCGATCATCAGCGACTGGCAAAAGCGCTCCACCTCCCGGTCGCTCTTGCCCTTGGGGTTGAAGTTGGATCCGCCCTTGCCGCCGCCCATGGGCAGTCCGGTCAGGCTGTTCTTGAAGACCTGTTCGAAGCCGAGGAACTTCAGAATGCTCAGGTTCACCGACGGATGGAAGCGCAGGCCCCCCTTGTAGGGGCCGATGCAGTTGTTGAACTGCACCCGCCATGCGCGGTTGATGCGCACGTTGCGGGCGTCGTCCTCCCAGCAGACCCGGAAAATGAGCACCCGGTCCGGCTCCGTCAGGCGCTCCAGAATCCGCGCCTCCCGGTAGGGCCGGTGATCCAGCACAAAGGGCATCAGGCTGTCCACGACTTCGCGCACCGCTTGGTGAAACTGGGGTTCCCCCTCATTGCGGCGAATCAGCCCGCGCATGAATCGGGCGACCTCGTCCTGTACCGCTGGGTTGCGTTGCGCCATGTCCACCATTCCCGTGCAATTGGGCGCGCATTCTAAGGGAGTTGAGCACGCGATAAGAGAGCCGAACGCAACGCAACCGCGGGATGCTGGCTTGTGCGAAATCTCCTACGCAATGCCGAGGCAAAGGCGCACCGATGTTTCAGCCTTTTGCTCAATTGCCTTGCCGCTTTGGAGCAACCTAGCATTCAGTGGACAAGGGGGCGGGCGGCTTCTGGGAGGAGGCCGTCGGTTCATTCAACCACCTGATGGAAGTTGCCATGAAAACCGAAAAAACACCAATTCAAGCCCAGCGCACCCTAGCCAGGGTGCTGCAACGAAACCTGTCTCCCGCGGCCGTTGGTGAGGACGGCTGGACCGACCTGCACTTTGCCGCGGTGATGGGCTTAAGCGCCGATTGCCGGGCCTTGGTGGGGCAGGGCGTGCCTGTCGATGTGCGCCTCAGGGACGACGGCCTGTCGCTGACCCAAGATCTGATGCGGACTCTCAAGGACCTGGGCCTCGGCTTCACCACTTGGGAGCGGGAGGGCGACCGGCCCTTGCACTTGGCTGCTTGGGCGAATGCGTCGGCAACCGCCGGGACGCTGTTGGATTGCGGCGCCAACGTCAACGGCAAGTTGGTGTCGGGGGCAACGCCGTTGAGCGTGGCGGCGCGGTTTGACAGCGCGGCCACGGCCAAGGTGCTGTTGGCGAACGGCGCCGATCTGGAGGTTCGGGAGTTTTTTCGCTATACGCCGCTGCACACG
The DNA here is from genome assembly GCA_965220835.1 of Candidatus Azophilus sp. GTDB lineage: Bacteria > Pseudomonadota > Gammaproteobacteria > Pseudomonadales > Azotimanducaceae > Azophilus. The sequence continues at coordinate 543,016 of OZ244842.1, forward strand.
GCAGCGTTCCAACGCGCCCTGGCCACCGCCAAGCTGCTGGTTGACGCCGGTGCGGACATCGGTGCCCGGGCCCATGACAGTTGGACGCCCCTGCATGTGGCGGCACTGTTCGACGCCACGGAGGTCGCCCGGCTGCTGCTTGATTGCGGCGCGGACATCAATGCCTTGTCCAAGGCGGATGGCGGCACGCCCTTGGATTTCGCCGAATGCCGGGCAGCCACCGCCACCGCCGCCATGCTGCGCCGACGGGGCGGCGACACCACGATCGACGAACGCACCGAGATGATTGGCGTCATCGACACCAAGCTGGGCGGCGGCTGGGGCGTGATGCAGCCGATTTATCGACGCACCAAGAAAAGACGGGCGCCCCGTCGCCGCAGAGCGGTCGGTTGACCACTGCACTTGTGCCAGGGGATGGGGCGGGGTCGGTCACGATGCCGTCAAGCGATGCGAGTGCGCGATGGATGTGCCAACTCGCTAGCGTCTGTGCTTCTCGTGCGCGCACGTTGGCGGGGTCAGGTAGTCAATGCTAGCTGGAGTTATCGACCCCATGATTCGGCTGTTGTAAGCTGATTGCCGATCAGAGGAGGAACCCATGCGCATTCACATTCACGCTTTGCCCACCCTGCTTGTCGCTGCTTTGCTCGCTGGCTGCGGGCCTGCGGATGAAGCGCCGCCGGCCCCGCCGGCGAGCGCGGAGGAGGCCTTGCGGCTGCAGCTGGAGACGGCGTCGCCCGGCACGGTCATTGAGGTTCCGGCCGGCACCTTGCGCTTGCAACGGGGCCTGGTGCTGAACGCGGACGGCGTCACCATTCGCGGCGCGGGCATGGATCAGTCCATTCTGAGCTTCAAGGGGCAGTTGGCAGGCGCTGAAGGCTTGCTGGTGACGGCCAGCGACTTCACGATTGAGGATCTCGCCATTGAAGACACTGCCGGCGATGCGCTGAAAATCACCGACGGTCGCAACATCACCGTGCGCCGGGTGCGCACGGAGTGGACCGGCGGGCCGAGCACCGAGAACGGCGCCTACGGCATCTACCCCGTGCAGACCGAGAACACCCTCATTGAAGGGGCGGTGGCCATCGGCGCATCGGACGCGGGCATTTACGTCGGCCAATCGCGCAACGTGGTGGTGCGCGACAGCCGGGCCGAATTCAACGTGGCGGGCATCGAGATCGAGAACACCGTCCATGCGGACGTGTTCGGCAACGTGGCCGCCAACAACACCGGCGGCATTCTCGTCTTCAACATGCCGGACCTCCCCGAGGAAGGCCACAGCACGCGCGTGTTCAACAATCAAGTGGTTGACAACAACACCGCCAACTTCGGCATTCCGGGCTCGGCGGTAGCGGGGGTGCCCGCCGGTTCCGGCATTCTCATCAACGCCAACGACCGAGTGGAGATTTTCGACAACGAAATCCGCAACAACCAGACCGCCAATGTGCTGATCTCCAGCTACTTCAGCGCCAACTACTCCGGCGAGCGAAAGGTGGTGGAGACCTTTGACCCCTATCCGGAAACGCTCTTGATCCTCGGCAACACCTTTGGCCCCGGCGGCGGTGCGCCGGACCATGAGGGGCTGGAAGCGGTTCGCATGGCGCTATACGGCGCCCAGGGCCGCCTGCCTGACGTGGTTTGGGATGGCGTGCGCCATCCGCAGCGGGAGGCCGATGAATTCGCCATCTGCGTGGACAACGCGCCGGCAGACGTGCTCAACATCGACGGCGCCAACGGCTACGCCAGCCCAGCGGTGGTCACCGGCGAGCACCAGTGCACGCATCCCCGGCTGGCACCCGTGGAGTTGGCTGGCAGCGGCACCGCCTAACTCGGATCTTTCGCCAAGGGCCGCGATTATCGCAGCCAGCGCAGTATGCATCTTGCGCTGTTCTCAAGATTTGGCGATAGCTCACTAAAACTCAAGGTCTTTTAAGGTTGGATAGGCGGCTTGGTGAATTGCCCGGGTTAAGGGCGCGGCCGTGAAACGGGGGCGCGCCGTCCGGGGCGTTGCGCTGTGCTGCTTGTTGGGCGCGCTTAGCGCCTGTGCGCCAGCACCGCAGGTGCGGCTCCACCCATCCGTCGATTATCCGCAGCGGCTTTCTGATTGGGGGGTCATTGAGCGCCGGGGCGATCGCTTGGTATTGGGGGAGGGCGTTATCCCCTACGACGTCAACACGCCGTTGTTTGCGGACTACGCGCAGAAGCTTCGCACGGTCTGGCTGCCGCCGGGCCAAAGCGCCAAGTTCCATGCCGACCAAGCTTACGACCTGCCGGTGGGCACCTTGATCAGCAAGACCTTCTTCTATCCGACGAACCGGGGCGTGGTGCAGGCTGCGGAGGGTTGGGACGGCCAGGTTGAGGCGCTGGACCTGGCCCGTGCCCGTTTGCTGGAAACGCGCTTGCTGGTGCGCCAAGCCGGAGGTTGGGAGGCGCTTGCCTATGTGTGGCATGGCGATGAGGCTTGGCTGTCGATCACTGGCACGATCATTCCCTTGCCGTTGGCGCCACCGGAGGGCGGTACGCCGAGGGCCATCAACTACATGGTGCCGAGCCGCAACCAATGTGCCAGTTGCCACGTCACCGGGCAGGAGGGGGATGCCCTAATGCCCATTGGCCTCACCACTCGGCAGCTCAACCGCGGCTATGGCGGCGGCCCTGGCAACCAGATTGCGGACCTGCAGTCGGCAGGCTGGCTGGAAGGCACAGCACCCAGGGCGGCTTGGGCGCGCAACGCGGACTGGGCCGACCCGGATGCATCCCCATCCCATTTGGCGCGCTCCTACTTGGACGCCAATTGCGGCCACTGCCACAACCCGGCGGGGCGCGCCGACACCACCGGACTGTGGCTGAACACCCACCACGGCCTGCTGCGCCGCCTGGGCCTGTGCAAGCCGCCCATCGCCGCCGGCCAGGGCACCGGTGGGCGGCGCTACTCCATCGTGCCGGGACAGCCGGACGCCTCGATTCTCGTCTTCCGCATGGCCGATGACGACCCGGCCACAAGGATGCCGGAGCTTGGCCGCTCCATTGTGCACCGGCGCGGCTTGGCGGTGGTCTCGGACTGGATAGCCGCTTTGCCCGACGAGTGCGCGGAGCCGGACTACGCGGGCGCCTTGGCGCAGCCGTTCTAGTCGTGACGGACGCAACGAAGCGAAGGCTCGCGCCCTCGATTTGAAACGCTGGCGCCACCCGAATCTTGGCTCGACACCAACGAGAGGCCAAAGTGAGCACTGCTCCTGATGCTGAGGGGTTGATGCGCTTCGGCTGAATTGGCTTACAATGGCTCTGTGAACGAAGTGCGGAGTCGGACGCAAACGCTGACTCGCGCACCACCCTTTTCCCGCGATCAAGAGATGTCATGAACACGCCAGACCCCTACGCAATCCCCATTGAGCAAATCGACGTCTCCGACGCCCACCTTTTTCAACAGGATGCCCATTGGAGCTTCTTCGAGCGCCTGCGCAACGAGGCGCCGGTTCACTACTGCCCGGAAAGCAAATTCGGTCCGTTCTGGTCGGTGACCAAGTTCAACGACATCATGGCGGTGGAGAAGAACCACGAGCAGTTCTCCTCGGAGCAAGGCATCACTTTGGGGCCTCCGGTCTCGGTGCCGGAGGAGGAGATCATGGACACGCCGATGTTCATCGCCATGGACCCGCCCAAGCACGACGTGCAGCGGGCCACGGTGCAGCCGGTGGTGGAGCCGCGCAACCTGCAGGCATTGGAAGGCACCATTCGCGAGCGGGCGGCGAACATCCTTGACGGCCTGCCTCGGGACGAAACCTTCAATTGGGTGGACCGGGTGTCCATCGAGCTCACCACCCAGATGCTGGCCACCCTGTTCGACTTTCCGTTCGAAGAGCGGCGCAAGCTCACGCGCTGGTCGGACGTGGCCACCGCCACGCCGGGCCACGGCGTGATCGAGACCATGGACCAGCGCCGCGAGGAGCTGCATGAGTGCCTGGCCTACTTCACCCGCCTGTGGAACGAGCGGGTCAATGAGCCGCCCGCCCATGACCTGATCTCCATGCTTGCCCACGGCGAGAACACGCGCCACATGGCGCCGATGGAGTTTCTCGGCAACCTGATCCTGCTGATCGTCGGCGGCAACGACACCACGCGCAACTCCATTTCCGGCGGCGTGCTGGCGCTGAACCTGTTCCCCGGCGAGTACGACAAGCTGCGCGCCGATCCTTCCTCGAAGCTGATCCGCAACATGGTCTCGGAGATCATCCGCTGGCAGACGCCGTTGGCCTACATGCTGCGCACGGCCATCGAAGACACGGACTTTTGCGGCCAGCGCATCCGGGCCGGGGATCGGTTGTGCATGTGGTACGTTTCGGGCAACCGGGACGATGAGGTGATCGACAACCCCAACGATTTCATCATCGACCGCAAAAACGCCCGCCATCACCTCTCGTTCGGCTTCGGCATCCACCGCTGCATGGGCAACCGTCTGGCGGAGATGCAGCTTCGCGTGCTCTGGGAGGAGATCATGAAGCGCTTTCGCTTCGTGGAGGTGGTGGGCGAGCCGGTGCGCACGCTGTCGGCTTTCGTCAAGGGTTACCTCGAACTGCCGGTCCGCGTCCACGAGCACTGATCCCACAACATCGCGCCAAGGCCGCGCCCATTGGTGAGTGGGCGCGGTTGAGTTGATGCGCTCCAAGCACGCCCTCGCCTTCATTTTCGTCACGGTGCTGCTGGACTCCATCGGCTTCGGCATCATCGCCCCGGTGGTGCCGCAGCTGATCATGGAAGTCAGCGGCGAGCCGCTCGCTTCAGCGGCCCAGTATGGCGGTTGGCTGATGTTCGTGTACGCCGCCATGCAGTTCCTCAGTGCCCCAGTGCTGGGCAACCTTTCCGACCGCTTTGGCCGCCGTCCGGTGCTGCTGCTCTCCCTGCTGCTGATGGGCGGCGACTACTTGCTGATGGGCTGGGCGCCCAGCATGGCCTGGCTGTTCCTGGGCCGCTTCATCGCGGGCATTTCCGCCGGCACCTACGGCATTGCCAACGCTTTCATCGCCGACACCTTCCCGCCCGAGGAGCGGGCCAAGAACTTCGCCCTGATGGGCGCGGCCTTCGGCGTGGGCTTCATCGTGGGCCCGGTGATTGGGGGATTTCTGGGGGAGATCGGGCCCCGGGCGCCGTTCTACGCCGCGGCTGGCGTGGCCTTCGCCAACGTGCTGTACGGCTTCCTGGTGCTGCCGGAATCCCTAAAGCCCGAAAACCGGCGCCGCTTCGAGTGGCGGCGGGCCAACCCGCTCGGCGCCTTCAATCAGCTTTGGCGCTACCCCATGGTGATGGGCTTGGTGTTCGCGTACTTTTTTTACCTCATCGGCCACCACTCGCTGCCGAGCGTGTGGTCCTACTTCGCCATCGAGAAGTTCGGTTGGTCGCCGACGGAAATTGGCTTCTCCCTGGGCGCAGTGGGCGCCTGCGTGATCTTGGTGCAGACCTACCTGATTCGACGCTTCCTCGAGCGCTACGGCACCAAGCGCACCGCCCACATTGGCTTGACCCTGACCATCATCGCCTTTCTTGGCTACGCCTTCGTGCCCTTCGGCTGGATGCTCTACATCGCCATTGCGCTGGGCGCGGCGCAAGGCTTCGTCGGTCCGTCGCTGCAGAGCCTGATGTCGGGCCAGGTGCCAGCGGATTCCCAAGGCGAGCTGCAAGGCGCCCTCGGCAGCATGGCGAGCCTGGTGTCGATCCTCTCACCGCCCTTCATGACCCAGACCTTTGCCTGGTTCAGCACCGCTGACGCGCCGGTCTACTTCCCGGGCGCGCCGTTTCTGGCCGCCGCCTTTTTCACGCTGCTCGGCTTGATGGCTCTAAGGAGGACGTTGCGGCTTTGGCGCACGCGCGTGCAAGCACGCGATCGGGTTGCTGCGCAACCCGGCGCTGGGCTGGACTAGCAGGACCGGATTGCTGCGCAACCTGGAGCGGGGTTGGACTAGCACGGTCGGGTTGCTGGAAAACCCCGGGCGGGGGCCGAAGATATGGGAGGGGGGCTGCTGAATTCTTGGCGCCGCCCTTTGGGTTAGGGCTTGACGGTCACGCCCAACCCCCTGGCTAGGGCGTGCAGATGGTCCTTGGCGTATTGGGCGCCAAGGTTCGTGCCCGGCACCATCTGGAATCCGTGGCAGGCGGCGGGATAGGAAACCAGCTCCGTCCTCACCCCAGCCAGCATTAGCTGGCGCGCGTAGTCGATGTTCTCGTCGCGGAACAGGTCGAGTGCGGCGGTTGCCAGCCACGTGGGCGGCAGGCCGGCAAAGTCCTCAACCCGGGCTGGCACTTGGGGCGCTTCGGCTGGTGCACTGCCCAAGTAGCTGCGCCAACCGTACTGGTTGGAATCCCGCGTCCAGATGAACTCGCCCACCAACGGGTCGCCCGGCTGTTCCGGCGTGCCGGTGCGATCGTCCAGCATGGGATAGGTCAGGTGTTGATGGCAGATTGCGTACTCGCCCGCATCCCGCGCCTTGATCGCCAAAGCGGCTGCCAGCCCGCCGCCGGCGCTCTCGCCGCCGATGCCGATTCGATTGCGGTCCACGCCCAGCGCCGACGCCTGCTCGTGCAGCCAGGCAAGCCCGGTGTAGCAGTCATCCAGAGGGGCCGGAATCGGATGTTCTGGAGCTAGGCGATAGTCCACGGACAACACCACGACACCTAGGCGTGCGCAGATTTGGAGGTTAACCGGATCGGACATTTCCGGTGCCCCCATGACGTAGCCGCCACCGTGTATGTGCAGATAGCCGGCGCCGGTGGCGGCCTTGGCGGACGGCTTGTACAACAGGGCGCGCACCTGGGGCCCGACCCCAGCGGTGGTTTGAACCTCTCCCCGCGTGACCCCTGCCGCTGCCGGGTCACCCAGCTCTGCCGCCATGCTGGGGTTATTGCGCAGCAGGATCAGCTGTTCGTCATCGAGTTCGAACGCAGGGAGGAGATCGAGCAGCGGGTGCAATTCAGGGTCAAGCAGGTGTTTCGTCGTCATGGGTTCCTCGTTTTGGGGTTGTGGGACTCAGTATGTTCGCTGATTCGCCGATCAGTCTGACCGGCACCCAAGGCAGCCAGGCGGCCTTCGACGATCATACTCAGCGCAATCAGATCCATGGGAATGCCAAAAAACCGCGCAATCGGGCTAGGTGGCGACCCCGTACGCACTTACTTGACGATGCCGTGGTCGAACAAAGCCTGCATCTCCGTCTGCGACAGGCCAGCTTCGCGCAGGATTTGCGCCGTGTGCTCCCCCAGCGTCGGGGCCGGCCCCCGGGGCCGGACGTCGGCTGAAGTGAAGCGCATGGGGGCGTTGACGGTGCGGTAGCTTCCGAGCTCCGGGTGCGTAAGCTCCGGGAACAGGCCGATGGCGTTGGCGTGGGGGTCGTCCACCACCTCGTGCAGGCCCAGCACCGGCCCCCAGATCACGCCATGCTCGTCGAAAACGGCGCCCCATTCGTCCCGGGTCTTGGCGCCGAGCGTCGCATCAATGCCATCGACCAATTCCGGCATGTGCCGATAACGGTCCCGGCCGGTTGCGTAGCGTTCATCGGCGAGCCAGTCTTCACGGCCGATGGCCCGGCACAGACGCTCCCAAGCGCCGCCGTCGAGCATGTTGAGCACCACCCACTTGCCGTCGCCGCAGGGATAGCGGTTGGTCATGGGCGTGAGAGCCTCGTGGCGCGCCCGGCGGCGCACGGGGGCCTTGTCGGTGGCCGTGATTGTGAAATCGGAGGCTTGGGTCCAGACCGCTGTCTCAAAGAGCGATGTCTCAACCACCTGCCCCTCGCCGGTTCTTTCCGCCAGCCGCAGGGCAGCGAGAATGGCGGCGACCAGCGCCAAACCGGTGGTATGGTCGCCTTGGGCCACGCCGGCGCGGGGCACGACGCCGTCCACGCCTTCGCGCATCGCGTCAGAGAGGCCGGAGCGGCCGAAGAACGCGGTCACGTCGTAGCCCGGCCGCCAAGCGTCCGGGCCGGTGGTGCCGTAGCCGGTGAGGGTGGCGTGCACCAGGCGGGGGTTGGTGGCGAACAGGGTTTCCGGGTCAAGGCCGAATCGTTTTTGCCGTTGCGCCAGCAAGTTGCAAAGGAAGACATCGGCGTCTTGGGCCAAGCGTTGGGTGAGCGCTTGGCCTTCAGGCTTGTCCAAGGCGATGGCTGCGGAGCGCTTGCCGCGGTTGTCCACGTCGAACTGCAGGTCGTAGTCGGCGAAGTTCGATTCAACCCGCAGCGGCCGGGACAGGCCGCGCATCGGGTCGCCGGTGATGGGCTCGATCTTCAGCACGTCGGCGCCCATGTCCGCCAAGATGGCCGCAGCGCTTGGCGCGGCCATGTAGTTGTCCACTTCCAATACCCTGATGTCTTCCAAAGGCGCTTTCAACGGTCGATCCTCCCGGTGGCCGAGATGCCGATTTTACCGGTTAGACCGACGCCGCGCCTTACGTCTTCCGGAACCCGTTTGCCAAGCAAGGCCAAGTACCAGCCCCAGAGTGATAGGATTTCGTTGGTTCAGCCTTCTTCACCGTGTCGTTGTTAGGGAGTGGTCGGATGGGGGAACGCACCATTGGGTTTGTGGGACTCGGCGCCATGGGCGAGCCGATGGTGGCTCGACTGCTGGATGCTGGATTTCCTGTTGTGAGCTACGTGAACCGCAGCCGGGAAGCGATGGAGCGTCTGAAGTCTCGGGGGCTGGTCGAAGTCGCCAACGCCACCGAGTTGGGCGAACGGTCAGATGTGGTCATGTGCTGCGTGTTCGATGAACCGCAAAACGACCAGGCATTGCGCGGCTCAGGCGGCGTGATGGCGGCGTTGCGACCAGGTTCGGTGGTTCTTCTGATGAGCACCATTTCACCGGGATACTGCCGGGAGCTTGCGGCGGAAGCCGCACAAAGACAGGTCGCCGTACTGGACTGCCCCCTAAGCGGGTTGGTGCAGGGCGCCGTGGATGGCACATTGAGCTTGATGATCGGGGGTGCTGAGGAGGACATCGCCGGCTGTCAGGACGTGCTCGCGCCGCTGGGCACCGTTCTTCGGTGTGGTGACATCGGCTCCGGCCAAGTCATGAAGTTGGCCAACAACGCCATCTCCATCAGCACGTTCAGCCTCGTCCTTGAGGTCAGGGACTTGGTGTCCTCCTACGGCATGGATTTAGACAATTTCATGGCGATTCTCAATCAATCCACCGGGGGCAGTGTTGTTTCCGAGCGGTTTCCAATGCCAAAGGGCAGGTTGAAGATGAGGGGCATGCCCGAGAAGGACGTATCCACCTGCCTGAAGCTCGCGGAGGAGCTTGGCGTATCGCTGCCGATGGTGCAGCAGTGCTATCGTGCGGGCAAGGCCGCACTTGAGGACGCAAGGCGTTGACCGGAGCGAGTTGACCTTGGATCGATTCGCGGATGGCGACCATTTGGGGTGTTGATTGTGTGTGGAAGTAGGCCCGTGAGAATTGAATCGAAACAGCGAGATAAGGAGGTACGCAGATGGCAAGGTCACTGCCCGATGCGGACGAAAACAATGCATGGCGGCTAAACACGCCCGGAGTCGATGGTTGGCTGCGCTCGGCAAGGCCGGATGCTGAGGATAAGTTCTTCATGTGCTCGGCGGACGGGCATGTGCAGGAACCGAACGCCTTCCTAGCTGACCGTGTCGACGCCAAGTACAAGGACCGGTTGCCCGGCATCATTCAAATGCCCACGGAGAAGGGCAACGCGAGCGTTGAGCCTCGGTTGTACCAGAAAACCGAAGGCTTTCGGCCGGCGAAGATCAACTGGACGAAACCGTTGGAGGGCACCGACAAGATCAGGAACAGCGGTGGCCGCGATCCGCAAACCCGCATCGAGGAGGTTGGGCTGCCAATCACCTTCATGTCTCCACGGGTTGAGACCCAAGCACGTCGCTCAGCCAAGGCGGGCGGAAAAACTCAGGCAACGGTCCGGTCGTGGAAGCCCAATGCGGCGTACATGTCGAACCCGACGATGCGCCGCACCTCCGGCGACAGCTGCGCCACGCGTTCCCGTGGCACGTCCAAGTATTGATTCTCCTCCTGCCGAACCCAGCCCAGGGAGTAGGTCAGGATCACGCCGTAGCGCCAGTCCCCTGAAGTGTTCGCCCCGGCCCCGTGCAGCGTGCCTCCCATCCAGAACAGCACTGCGCCCGCCGGCATCTCCGCGCTTAGGATTTCGCGGCGCACGGCCTTTCTGTCAGCGGGCCACTTGTGACTGCCCGGCACCAACAGGGTGGCGCCGTTTTCGGCGCGAAAGTCCGAAATGGCCCACATGCTGGCCACGATGATGTTGGGGCGCGGCAGGGGAAAGAAGGTGAACGAGTTCTCTTCGCGGTGCAGAACCTGCTCGCGGGCGCCGGGGCCCACTTCCAAGGCAGCGGAGACGTGCAGCTGATAGCCGTACTCGCAGTTGGGCAGCAGGTGGGTGTCGCACATTTGCTGGGTCAGCGGGTGCGCCACCAAGCTGTGGGTCACGCTTGGCGACCGCGCCACGAGGGCGGAGACGCGCCGCGTGCGGCCTGGGTAAAACTGCGTCGGATCGTCCTTTTCGATGACCCTTGCCTTCGCCATGTGTGGTGCCAGCTCGTCGGTGATGGACTGTCGCAATTCGGCATCCATCATGCCGGTTACCACGGCGCATCCGGCTTCACCCAACGCCGTGGCAATATCGTTGGCTGGCGTGTCCGCAGAAAACTGGGGAATGGAAATCTGGCTGCTCTCCGCTTTTGGTCTTGGGTTGCTTGGGTGTGAGCGACGTGCTGCTTCGGCCCTTCGACCGTGAGCCCACTTGACATGTCAGGCGACATGCTGAAATCTGTCGGCTGTCGCGTTAAGGGAACTTGGTGGCCATGAGTGCGCGCAAAGACCAGATTTTGCGGTCGGCCCTCGATATCATCGCATCGCAGGGATACGGCAAGCTGACCATGCGGGCGCTGGCTAGGGCCAGTGGCCTGAAGCTGGGCGCCCTTCAATACCACTTCCCCACTTGGGACGAACTGCTGCGGGCGTTGGCTGAACACGTGTCATCAGAGTACGGCAGGTCTTTGGAATCGCTCCAGCAAGGGAGTGGTTCACCAACCATCGTCGACGCTCTGCGGTGGTACCTGCGTGACTCGGTTGGCTCCACGCTGCGGTCGGATCGCTTGTGGCCCCAACTCTGGGCGATGGCGCAGGTCGAACCGGCCATGCGGGCGGCTCTCGACGACATCTTCAAGAGGGCGGTGGCGTGGTTTGAAGCCCATCTGGCCCAAGCGGGAAGTGAATCCCCTCGCTTGGAGGCGCTTGCCCTCTTGTCCATTGGGGAAGGTTCGCTGCTGTTTACAGGCGGCGGCCGCCCATGGGAGAAGGAGGCGGAGCCGCTTTGCGAGGCGATGCTGGAATTTGCTGAATTGAGGTATGGGCAGCAGGCCCGCGGACATGACGCTTAAGTCCCTGTTCTACGACTGGTTTGTTGCCGCACGCTACGACGGCAACCTCGCGGAGGTCACCGAAGAGTTTCGGCGTATCTGCATCGACCGGATTGGCATCAAGGACGGCGACGTGGTGCTGGACTTGGGTTGTGGCACCGGCTTGAATCAACCCATCATTGCCTCGCGGATCGGGTCGAGCGGGCAGATCATTGGCATCGATGCTTCAAGGAACATGCTGTCCCACGCGCGGTCGCGCGCCCATGACCAAGGCTATGCGGGCAACCTGCAACTCGTGCACGGGGACTTGCGAAATCTTGCGCACCTCGACGTGGGTGCCGTTGACGCCGTGGTCGCCACCCTGATTTTCAGCGTGGTCCCTGCTTGGAGAGCCGTTTTCCACGCCTCCTTTGGGCTCTTGAAGCCGGGCGGGCGCTACGGGGTGATGGACAACTACTGGCCGAATCCGACCCTGCGCCTGTGGCTCTTGAGCTGGGCCTATTGCGCGGATGCCAAGCGCCCCGGGTTTGAGCCCCTGCAGCAAAGTGCCTGCGACTTTGTGCTGGAGCACCATCCGCCAGACGCTGAGGTTCAGTTTTATGTCGCTCATGGGAGTAAATCGGCACTCACGGCCGCACCCGATGGTGCGCAAACCGCCTAAGTCTGCTTTGGCTTTGCGAACCAACTGTCTGATCCAGCCCCGTTAGGTCACCGGAAGCGGATTGGCCACTGAGAGCTTCGGGAAGCGGGAGAAGTCGCGGTCAGCGGACCAAAGCACTCTCACGCCGTGATGTAGGCAAAGCGCCGCAATCCGGGCGTCGTGCACGACCGCGCCTTGGAGGCGCGCGGGCCGGACGATTCGCTCGAAGGCATCCAAGTAACCCTCACCTTCAGCTAGGAATCCGCCGCTGAGGCTCTTTAGGAGCCGCCCTATGGCATCCAAGGCCAGCTCCATCGGTGTGGGGTCCGTGAAGACTCGCGGGTTGGTGACAACCGCTAGAAACTCGTGAACGCATGGCCAGGGAACCGCTACGGGCTCGGGGCCGCCCACTGCGTCGGCCACCACCAGCCGGGCGCGCTCATGGAAGGGCATTTCCGGGCGATGAGCGTAAACCAGCAGGTTGGTGTCGATGGCGATCATGGCCCTTGGTTTTGATAGATTTCATCCCGGAGCCGACTCCACGGAGCGCCTTGGAACTCGGGAGTGAGCCCGTTGCCGCCATAGCTTGGAAAGTCCAGTTCCCGACGGGTCGCCGTCCGGCGGGCCTTGAGACAGCGTTGCAGACCTTCCTCGACCAGCCTCCGGAGGGTGGACCCCTCCTGCCGAGCTACGCGCCGAAGCTGATCGAGCAACTCGTCTGGAAGCTCAATGGTGGTTTTCATATGGGTGCACCGTATGTGTAATATTGTCTTACCATATCCCTGACTCTGACGGGAGGCAAGACCCTGAGTCTTCCGAAAGGGATCTGAGGGTTTCGCCGAAGGAGTCCGCCCGGCGACGCCTTGGCCATCGCCCCGTCCCGCATGACTGTTTCCTGCGGGAAGCGAAGCTTACCGATAGCGAACCTCCGAATCGCCTGCAACGCGCGACATGCCGCGCTTCAAGCGAGGCCACGTCCCAGAAGGGACCAAGGATTCGCTATACTGCCGCGCCAGCAACGCAACCTTAGGGCAGTGTGCACTAGTGTGCTGTCCCACAAATAAGTGGGTTTTAGTCGCTAGGCCATTTTGGCTCCCGTGCAAGGGCCTTTCCGTTACCGGAATGGGCGACGACGCAGTGTGGCAGGCCCCACATAAGGAGGAGCAACGCAGCCGGCCGGACCAGGGCATCCGGGGGCCAAAAGGGCCACGAATAATCACGCTTATTTGTGGGACAGTACACTAGGTGCCACTGCACCAACCCGCTTTTGCAAAACAAGCCAACTACCTCAATCAGGAGTGACTGATGATCGAATTCACGCTGAACGGCAATCGGGTGCAGACCGATGACCCGCCGGACACGCCCCTGCTTTGGGCCGTGCGCGACACCTTCAAGCTGAAGGGCTCCAAGTACGGATGCGGCGCTGGCCTGTGCGGCGCCTGCACCATGCATGTCGATGGCGAGGCGGTGCGCAGCTGCGTGCTGTCCATCGCCGCCGTGGCCGGCAGGGCGGTGACCACCATCGAGGGCTTGGCTGAGCCGGGTGAGCTGCACGCTTTGCAGGAAGCTTGGGTGTCCCACAACGTCCCCCAATGCGGCTATTGCCAGCCGGGCCAGATCATGTCGGCGGCGGCGCTGTTGGCGCAGAACCCCAATGCCAACGAGGCGGAGGTGGAGAGCGCCATGGCGGGAAACATTTGCCGTTGCGGCTGCTATCCGCGCATCAAGCAGGCCATTTTGTCGGTGGCGGGCAAGGCGGACGCAGGCTCTCCCCTGGAATTGGCCACGGAGGTGTCCTGATGAACGCGTTGCTGAACGTTTCAAGGCGTCGATTTCTCAAGGCCTCCGGCGTTGCCGGCGGCGGGTTGGTGGTCGGCTTCACGCTCACCGGCTGCGGTTCCAGCGCTCCGCCGGTCATGCGCTTGGAAGGCGACTTCGTGCCCAACGCCTTTTTGCAGATCACCCCGGAAAACCACGTCCGCTTCTACTGCCCGCGTGACGAAATGGGGCAGGGCATCAACACTGGGCTGTGCACCCTGGTGGCGGAGGAACTTGACGTGGCCCCCTGGGAAGTTGAAGTGCTCTGGGCGGGCGTGCACGCGGACTACGCCAATCCGGAGTTTGGCGTTCAGGGCACCGGCGGCAGCACGTCGATCAAGGCCCACTACCGGCAACTGCGCCAAGTGGGCGCTAACGTTCGCGCCGTGCTGCTGGAAGCCGCTGCCGGCCAGTTGGGGCGGCCCGTTGGCGCGCTTTCCACCGACCGCGGACACGTGGTTGTGGATGGCGAACGGCTCCCCTACGGCCAATTCGTCGCCACTGCCGCAGCGCTTGAAGCCCCCGAGGAGGCCCCACTAAAGCCAGCGAGTGAGTTCAAGTACATCGGCAACGACTTCGGACGGATTGATGCGCTGGACAAGTCCACCGGCGCTGCCGAGTTTGGCATCGACATCGACTTTCCGGGCCTGCACCATGGCGTGGTGCGGCGCTGCCCGGTGGCCGGGGGCACGCTGAAGTCCTATCGCGACAACCAAGCGCGCTCGATTCCGGGCGTCACCGACGTAGTCGAAATCGGTAGTGGGGTGGCCGTCGTGGCCGATCGCTATTGGGCCGCCAAGCAGGGTGCGCAGGCACTTGAGGTGGAGTGGGACCTGCCGCCGCTGGCCGGCCTTGGCAACGAACGGCTGCAGGCGGACTACCAGGCCGGGTTGGAAAGCGAAGGCGATGTGGCCGATGAACAGGGTGACTTGGCCGCTGGGTTTGAGCAAGCCAGCCAAGTATTGGAGAACGAGTACTGGGCACCCTATCTGGCCCATGCGCCCATGGAGCCGATGAATGCGGTGGTGCGCATTGAAGGCGACGAGGCGGATGTCTGGACGGGTTGCCAAGGCATTGTGGCGGCGCAAGGGCTGGTGGCGCGTTACGCGGGCTTGGACAAGTCCAAGGTGCGGGCGCACAACACCTATCTTGGCGGCGGCTTCGGCCGGCGGGCGACGCTGACCCATGTGATTGAGGCCACCCAGATGGCCGTGGCCACCCACAAGCCGATCAAGGTGCTGTGGAGCCGGGAGGATGACATCCAAAGCGGCATCTACCGCCCGGCTTCCTTGATGCGCATCAAGGCCGGCGTTGACGATGCGGGCCGCTTGACGGCGTGGCAGGCCAAGCGCGTCGGCGGCAACATCACGCCGGACACGCTGCGCAACATGATGCCGGCCTTGCTGCCGAGCGCGGTGGGCGAGGGCGCCATCAATTGGATGGTGGGCCTGGCGGACGGCGCGTTCGACGGCTGGGTTGTGGATCACTCCAGTGTTGAGGGGCTTTACGAAGACTACGACACCGCTAATCGGGAAGTGCGCCATGTGACCATCAACCACGGGCTGCCGCTGACGTTCTGGCGGTCGGTGGGGCACTCCTATACGGCGTTCGCCAAGGAAACGATGATGGACGAACTGGCCGCCAAGGCGGGCTTGGATGCGGTTGAGTTCCGGTTGCGCAACACCCAGGACAAGCCGCGGCTGCAGCACGTCATCCGGGTGGCCGGCGAACGCTTGCGGCAGTGGCCAAGGCGACCCGGCCGCCATCTGGGGTTCGCCGCGCACAGTTCCTTCAGCACGGACGTGGCCGAAGTGGCGGAAGTGTCGGTGGAGAATGGCGCAATCCGGGTCCATCAAGTGCTCTGCGTGGTGGATTGCGGCATTGCCGTGAACCCGGACATCGTGCGGGCGCAGATGGAAGGCTCGGTCATGTACGGGCTCACCGCGGCCTTGCACGGTGAGCTCGACCTGGAGAACGGCGCCATCAAGCAGAGCAACTTCCACGACTACCCCATCCTGCGCATGAACGAGGCGCCGAGCGTGGAGGTGGTCATCATCGACAGCGCCGAAGAGCCAACAGGCGTCGGAGAGCCCGGGTTGCCGCCGATCGCGCCAGCGGTGGCCAACGCGGTGTTTGCCGCCACCGGCCAACGCCTGCGCTCGTTGCCGCTGAAGCTGGTGTAGTGCAGAGGTTGGCCGGGCGGGCTCCCCGGACCGAGGGCATCTTGCCCTCGATTGAAGCCGACCGAGTCGGAGTGAGGGCGAGACGTGGACTTGAATCGCCGCGGCTCCAATCCTATGGCTGAACCCTACTGGGCGCTCGCGGCCGGCTGCGTTCCCGATGCGCTGCCTTGGGAGATACCCCGCATTGCGGGAGAGGCGGGGTTCGAAACCTGCGGCATGTGGGTTGACCCGGCCACCACCTGGGATGGCGGCGCATTGGGGAGAACGCGCACGGCACTGACCGAGACCGGCGTTAAGCTGATCGATGTCGAGGCGCTTTGGCTTGAGAATGGGGACCGGGCAACCGATGCCCAGAAGCTTATCCTGGAGGCGGGCTTGGAGCTTGGCGCCAGAAACGTCTTGGTGGTCTCCCGCCATGACGACCATGCGGCCAGCCAGTCCCAGTTCAGGGAACTCTGCGAGTGGGTTGGCGACGGCATTCGCATCAATCTGGAGTTTGGAGAATTCACGCCCATCAAGTCGCTGTCGGCCGCACGGGCCTTCATCGCGGCCGTTGATCATCCCACCGCCGGCATCTTGATCGATCTCATGCACTTGAATCGCGCGGGCGATGCCTTGCCGCCGCTGGAGTCAGCGCAATTCTCCTACGTGCAGGCCTGTGATTTCCTGCAGTCGTCGGCGACCATGACCGGTGCCGACTACATTGATGCAGCGGTGGACGGCCGCTGTCCCTTGGGAGAGGGGGAGGCCAGAAGGAGCGATATCGAGACAGTCTGCCGGTCAGAGATCGACGTGAGCCTGGAAATTCGTTCCAAAGCCTTGCGCGACGCCTTTCCCGACCCGGTGGAGCGGGCCAACCAGATTCGCCAACGCTGCCGGCGCTCAGCGTTCCGATAGAGGCCTGCCGCAGGCCGGTTGTTCCCGCGCCATGCGCGCCCCAGCAAACCCAAGCCGACAGGCAAGAATGCCGATCTAGGGCAAGGGCGGGACGGCGTGAACCTACGGTTCGCATTGCGGTTTCGCTGGCGCGAAGCTCCTTTCCAGTCGGCCGGATCATCTTGTCCGAGGGCGTCCTGCACTCGAACGGGCGCGAAGCGCCGTTCTCCGCCAAAGCGATTTTCAGAAGTCGAGGACCGGACGCCCTTGTTCACCGGCCAGGCGGATGGCCGGCCAAGTAGTCGTTCAACACCTCGTGGAAGCGCCTGACGCGGGTTTCCTGCGCGGCGAGGTAGGGTTCCTGGTAGCCCTTGGAGTGCCAGCCGGTGGTTTGGCCGGGGGTGAGCTGCCAATCCTGGAACACGACCTGGTCGGAGTAGTCCATCACGCTCTCGCCGTTGCCGTACTCCCGGAAATCCAGCTCCGCTTCGGTGAGCTCAATGGGATTGACCGCCGTGCGATTGACGAAGTCGGCCTTGCCTTCAATGGGATAGGCCATGGTCCACTGGTCGAAAAAACACTTCTGCGGGTCTGTTGGGTGGGGTTCCCAGCGCCAGACCAGAAAGGAATCCGCTGATGGCGCGATGGCGACGTTGGGGAAGAGCACTTGGAAGGGGCTTTCCGTCAAGTCCTCATCGCTGAGGCGCTCATAGTGCAGATGGCCCTTTTCCTTCCACAGCGCCCGCTTGGCCGCTTTCAGGTCACGCCAGCCTTGCATGGCCTTGGTTTCGTAGTCCGGATATTGATCAGGGTCGATGTCCCAAGCCCGCAGTGTGTCGTCAAACGGATGCGGCGCACCGTCCGGCAACCGATCCCGCAAGGAGGGACGGCCCATTTGCACAATGCGGTTGTGGCCCATGGGGAACATTTCGTAGCGGGACGTGAAGTGGTCCTGATCGATGATCGGCGGCACTTGGGGATGCACGGTGCGGGTGTGATAGGACTCGTTGAAGTTGTCGGACCAGAACTTCCAGTTGGTGTCGAGCGCCACGCGCAGCCAATTGACGCGAATGGTCTTCTCGAACTGGTGGTTGGCGTAGAGTTCCGGCGTGGGTTCCAAGTACTTCATCAGATCGGGCGCCGCCTCATCCATGGTGTACCACACGAGCCCGGCCCAAGTGTCCACGCGAACCTCGGTGAGCTTCAACTTGCCCACCGGATCCCCTTGGGGAAAGTCGTCCCGATCCGGGCAGTCCTCCAGCACGCCGTCAAGACCCCACTTCCAGCCGTGGTACGGGCAGGTGAAGCAGGCTTGGCTGCCGTCCTGCCAGGCCAAGCGCTGCGCCCGGTGGCCGCAGGCGTTGTAGAAGCCTCTTAAGGTGCCATCGCGCTGCTTGACGATGATGACCGATTCACGCACGAAGTCATGCACGATGAAGTCGCCAGCTTGCTCAAGCTGCTTCTCCCGGCCGGCGATGTGCCAGATCTTGGTCCACAGGCCCTCCCATTCCCGGGCCATGAATTCCGGGCAGTGGTAGCGGTCCTGAGGAATTGGATCACCTCGAAGAAGGGATGGATCCTTGCCATCCATCGCCAATGGATGTCGCACGCAGGCTTCATTTGTCATCAGTTGCGCCCCCCTCGATTTCCGGCATTACACTCACCGAAATCACCGATGTCAAAGCCTATGCCGTCAAGGGCGCTCGATTCGGTCGCCGAGAATGTCGCCGGGAATGCTGCCATGATGCTCGCCGCTTTCCGCTAAACTACGCGCTTGGCCCCGAGTGAATGGGCCGAGCGCAACTTAAGATCACCTCAAACAACCGACTAAGGAGACCAGCGATGTTGGGATACAGCACGATTGGCGTCAATGACATGGACCGGGCGGTGGCGTTCTACGACGCCTTGCTGGGCGAAATCGGCGCCAAGCAACTGATCGGCGTGGACCGCATCAAGTTCTACGGCACCGAGCCCGGCAGTGCCATGCTTGCCATCTGCATTCCCTACGACGAGCAGGCCCAGCACCCGGGCAATGGCAACATGGTGGCCATTCCGGGCGGCGACCGGGCGGGCGTTGACAAGCTCTACGCCAAGGCGATTGAACTGGGCGCCACCGACGAAGGCCCGCCGGGGGAGCGAATGCCGGTGTTTTACGGCGCCTATGTCCGCGATCTCGACGGCAACAAGCTGTGCTTCTTCGAGATGAAGATGTAGAGACTTCCCCCGTTGAATGCGGTACGCCAAATCGCAAACATGCCTCTCAACATGATTCAGCCCATGCCTTTTGGGCGTTCAAGCGCGCCCTGTGGTCTGCGCGGATGCCCATGGAGAGTGGGACGTCCTTATCTGTCAGAATCTCCCCAGCGAACCCGGCGACGGAGTCGCCCCGCCCCGGAGGCCTTCGCCACGAGGAACTCAGCGCGACATCGTTGGCTATGGCATCTGCATGGATTGGCACGTTCGTGAATTGAGGAGCTAGGAGCGGCATCGGCGGCGGAGCGAACGTGCGGTTGAGCAGCAGCCAAATTGAGCAGTATTGGCAGCAGGGCTACCTCCTGCTGCCCGGCTTGGTGCCCAAGCGCCGCCTGGCGGCTTATGAGGAGCGCTTCGTGGCGCTGGCCTGCGGCGAGGCGCCGCCGTCCCCGGCGATGAAGATCATGCGCGACGTGATGGTGGTCAAGGGCGCGGTCACGCCGGCCACGCCGCTGCACGGCGTCAACAAGCTGGTCAGCTTTGAAGACGATGCGGCGCTTTACGGCTACACCTTGGAGCCGGGCCTGCTTGGTGCGGTGCGCAGCCTGATGGGTGATGACGTCTACAGCATCTCAACCAACGTGTTCAACAAGCCACCCAACGTGGATGGACGCCACCCCCTGCACCAGGATCTGCGCTACTTCCGAATCCGCCCGGCGGACCGCATCGTCGGCACTTGGACGGCCTTTGGCGCCACCAACCGGGAGAACGGTTGCCTAGCCGTGATTCCGGGCAGCCACAAGGGGCCGCTGCGCGATCACGGCAATCCGGATTGGGAGTACGTCAACGCTGGCTTCTTTGGCATCAAGCCAGAGGGCCTCGGCGAGCGGGTCCATGTGCCGATGGCAGCGGGCGATACGCTCCTGTTCCACCCGCTGCTCATCCACGGCTCAGGCCACAATCGCAGTGACAGCTTCCGGCGCGCCATTTCAAGCCACTACGCGGCGGCGGATTGCGAGTCCCCGGTGCGCGACTGGCGGGCGGGCCAGCAGGCGCGGCGAATCCCTGCGGTTTAGACCTCCATCGGCTTGAGCAGGCGCGGCCAGTCCTCTTGGGTCGCTGCCATGCGTTCGCCGATTTCGGCCACGGTGAAGGGTGCGCCCATCGGGTCGCCTTGGGCGATTTCCAGCACCTGCCAGGACAGCAGGGAAACGCGGTTGCCGCCGGCGCAGAACTGGCGCCCGGTGACGTTCTTGGCGTCGTCGGTGCACAGCCAAACCACCACCGGCGAGACCTTCGCCGGGTCGAAGCGCTCCTCGGTGTTCTCCGGCATGATGTCCTCGGTCATGCGTGACCAAGCGGCGGGTGCCAAGGTGTTCACGGTGATGCCGTACTTGACGCCTTCGAGCGCCAGCGTTCGGGTGATGCCCGCGATGCCGGCCTTGGCTGCTGAGTAGTTGGCTTGGCCGAAGTTGCCGATCAAGCCCGAGGTCGAACTGGTGTTGATGATGCGCCCGCCACTGCCTTGGGCCAGCATCTGGTCCCAAGCCGCCTTGGCCACCAAGTAGGTGCCCCGCAGGTGCACGTCGACCACCATGTCCCACAGTTCGTTGGTCATGTTCTTGAAGGACTTGTCGCGCAGGATGCCCGCGTTGTTGATGCAAATGTCGAGCTGGCCGAAGTGGTCCACGGCCATCTGCACCATCGCCTTGGCAGCCGCCTCGTCGGAGACCGAACCGTAGTCGGCAACCGCTTGGCCACCGGCGGCCTTGATTTCCTCGACCACGCCGTCGGCCATCGCGGAGCCCTGGCCGCTGCCGTCCCGCGTGCCGCCAAGGTCGTTGACCACCACCGCAGCGCCCTCCTGCGCCAACAGCAGGGCATGCGCCCGCCCAAGCCCCCCGCCTGCACCCGTGACCAGCGCCACCTTGCCGTCCAACTTGCCCATAGAAATGCTCCCAGTGAATTGTTGATGAGGGTTTGAAGAGGGCGCATTTTAGTCGAATGCGTGCCCATGGTTTAGATGGCGTGGAGTATTACGCCAGCGAAACCACAACGAACTGACGGTTCGCCTGACCCTCGGTTCGCCGCGACCGCAAGGCTGTGCCCGCGCCCAAGGGCACGCCAAGGGCACGCAGGCTGTCCAGCGGCTTGGAGAAAACGGAAGTGCTGCCGCGTGGGTCGATCTCCCGCTGGCTGAATGATGACAACATGATCTACTTCACCGTGGCGTTCGGCTACGAGCCTGGCGGGCTGAACATCGGCGAGTTCGGGCTGTTGCCGTTCCAAGCCGAAAAGGCCACCAGCTACGAGCTTGGCTGGAAGGGCCGCTGGATGGACGGCCGCGCCAATGCCTCCTTTGCCGGATTCTACATCGACTACAACAAGCGTCATGCCCGCCGTCCGTCAAAGCTCGGTGCCCCAGTCGAATGCTCAATGGCAAGGGCCACCACGCATCCAAGTGTCTTACGCCTGTGTACGCAGGTCAAATCACGACTTGGCCCCAACAGGGAATTGGCGGTGGCTGCGCGTTGACGTGCATTCATGCAGTCTTGTGGGGCTTTGAGCGCAAAGGCAGCCGCACCTTTGCCGCGCCAATGACGGACAGCTCGCCGTCCTGATTCTCCGCCCGCTGCGAAACATCGACAATGCCTTCGCCATCGACGACGTCCTTGCCGGTCACCTCACCGGATATGTGCAGGATGTCGCCCACAGGATTGTGGCGCCTGATCTGTGTCTTCGACGCACGCACGAATCCGTCGTCGCCGGCCCAGTCGGTGAGGTGGTGGATCATCCAGGATGTCCGCTCTGGGCCGTAGTCGTAGGCGGCGGGCGCGCCCACCTCCAATGCGAATTCATCTTCCCAATGAACGCGCTCGGGGCAATCCGGAATGCCGTAGCGGTTCTTGATTCCGGTTCCGGGGTGCCGGTCGATCAGTTTCCATTGCAAACGGTTGGCGCGGATGTATAAGCCACCCCACCCTTGGGCGAAGGCGATGAAGCCGGTGACGGTCATTGGGCCCTTGACGATGGGAGGCAGTTCCTCCCGGACTTCAACGTTTTCGAAGTAACGCGTTTCGGCACCACGAATTTTCTCGTCGCGGTACTTGGCGTAGACGGCGCGGATTTCGTCGTCCTCGTACACGCGGCGCCCGCGCTCGCGCACATCGTTGTACTTGCTGCCCTCTTCGCGCGCGGTGTCGCGCTCGGTTCGGAACACCCAACTGTCGGCATCCGCAAGCAGGTCGCCGGTCGCTTCGTCGTAGAAGTCAACGTGGTAGATCTGCTGCACGGTGCGTCCGGCGAAGCGCGTTTGATGCTCGAACAGGTCCTTCAGCCACGACTCTGTGCGCACCGCCACATTGCGCCGAATCGGCTTGTGCCATTGCCAATCGGCACCCGCCCACATGGCATGCACACCGGGCAGCCCGCCGCAATAGCCGCTGATGAACCGATCGCACGCGAACAGAAAGGACGGCGGTGCGATGACATCCCCGTAGCGCGTGCTCCTCGCATAATCCGGGTCGCACCAAAGTGGGTTGTCATCGCCAATGCCGTGCGCGTAGTGCCGTATGTTGTCGCGCGTCGCCTCGTAGCACCAGGGCTCGACGGAATCCGTGATCTTCACGCCGATGCGTCGACGCAGTGCGTCGAGCCCCGCTTCGGTGATCTTGGGAAAGCTGCGCGCGCCGACGGCGGCGTCCGGTTGTTCGCTCGAACTCATGTTGGCTCCAAAGGGCGCGTGCGTCATTTTGCATCATGGCCGCGACTTTGGCGCATCTCCCAATGGTGACGTGCGCGCCACCATCGGCACAGTCGGCCAATTGAGTGGGGCGGCCTTTTGTAATACAGTCCATATTACGACGATTGGAGCATTGCCCATGAGCATTCGGACAGTCCGGCTGGATGATGAAGCGGAAAAAACCCTGGCCGCCCTGCAAAAGGCGACCGGGCTTTCCATCTCGGCGGTGCTCAAGCGCGGGTTGCACGCGTACGCATCGATCGCGGAAGAGGAATCGCCCGTACGGCCCTATGAGATTTATCGTTGTCTTGATCTCGGTGGCGTGGACGAAGTGGTTGCCCCGGCTGGCGACCGGAAAGAACGGGTCTCGGCGATTATTCGCAAGAAATACGGTCGATGATCTTGGTTGACGCCGGACCGTTGGTCGCCCTGTTCGACAAGCGAGACGCGGCCCATGAGTCGTGCGTTGAGACACTCAAGTCGATCAATGAACCTCTGGCTACCACCTTGCCCGTTCTCACCGAGGCGTTCCACCTGCTCGGCCCAGCGAGCACTGGGGCTTCGAGCCTAATGGATTTCATCGCTAACGGCGGCCTTAACGTGCTTTTTCTTGACGAAGCAGCGCTATTGCGCTGCTTCGAATTGATGGGGCGCTATGCGGACGCGCCGATGGACTTTGCCGACGCCTCGCTGGTGACGATGGCGGAGTTCCGCAACTCCCGCAAGTTCTTTTCGATTGATCGAAGCGATTTCGCCACTTACCGCATCAAGCGCGGCCACCGCCACATCGCGTTTGACATGCTTGGGTGACCAAGCGCAGCCGATGTCCATTGGGCTTGTGGTCCGTCAATTGGCTGCCGAACCTCAGAATCGGTAGTTCACCGAAGCGCTTACCAGCCGTGGTTGCCCCATGGTGCCGATGTTGATGTTCGGGGGGCCGAAGACTGGATCATGCAGGTTGGGGAACCGTTGAACGTCCGTGTAGTACTCCTCATCGGTGAAGTTCTCCACCTGCACCAGCACCTCCCACTGCTCGCCCTGCAGCCCTAGTTGGGCGTTGGCCACGGTGTAGGAGGGGTTCTTGACGGTGTCCCAAGCCTGCAGGCCCAGCAGGGAGCCGCTGTGGCTGACCTGCACGCCGGCCACGAAGCGAATCTCGCTGGCTGCCGGCAGCGGTGCGTTGTACAGGGCCGATAGCATCCAACTGGTGTCATTGGTGTTTGGCACGTCGGTGCCGGACAGGTCAACGCTGGAATCGTCGAAATCCACCAAGGTGCCGCCGTTCCACTCGGCATCGATGGCTCCGAGCGCCGCCATCAGCGTGAGATGCTCGGTGACCTTCAGGTTCACCTCGGCCTCGAAGCCGTACTGCTCGGAATCTCCCAAGTTGATGATGCCCTCGATGACCTGGCCCCCGGCCCGCGCTTGGTATTCAACTTGGCGGTCGGTGTAGTCAATGTAAAACGCAGCGGCGCTGAGGGTAAGCCGGTCTTCGAGCAGCCTTGTCTTCCAGCCGATTTCGAAGCTCGAGGCCTCCTCGATACCGAAGCCGAACCGGCCGTTTTCGCCTTCGAAGTTCGCCAGGTTGTAGCCGCCGGGTTCATATCCCTTGGCGTAGGTGACATAGATCATTGACTCCTGGCTCAGCCATTTGGTGAGTGACCCGCGGGGCAGCACCTCGACATCGTCCTGGCTGCTGCTGATCATGGTGTCGAGGTTGTCGGTGCTGTTCTTCCACCGGTCCACCCGGAGACCTGATTCCAATTTCCGCGCTTACCATATGCGGTTGACATTGGCGAACTCCGTCAGACGGAACTGGTCCCGGTCGCGAATTCCAAAGGGCACCGAGGGGACGACCACCCCGTGTTCGGGGTCAGATTCTCCCCATCCAGATGCCGGAGCAGGTCGGTATGCTGGCCGCGCAGCCGAGCGAACCAGAGAAGTCGTTGTCGCCGTCCACGCACTTGCATTGACATCAGGCAGACAGGGCGGCAAGGTGCGGGCTGTCGCCTAGCTGCAGACGATGGGCCTCACAAGGGAGGTTTGAAGCGGAGGGCAGCTTGGAACAGAGCCCGGAGAGGGGGCATGGCGAAGCGGCTAGCACGCGCACAGCGCCGCAAGTCTGCGGGCGGTTGCCTTGAGCATCAACATGACCAACGAACGAATCGATTTGGCCAAGCGCGCGCTGGCACACTGGCAGGGCAGGACCACGGACCAAGCTGACGGCCAGATGCGTCTTCCGGTTGCTGCCTACTGCGACCCCCAACGCTACGAGCAAGAGGTCGAGCGCATCTTCCGGCAACTGCCCATCGCTGTTGCGCTGTCCATCGAGTTGCCGGAGCGGGGCAGCTACGTTGCTCAAACCCTGATGGGGATACCCATTTTGATCACCCGTGACGACGATGGCGTGGCGCACGCCTTCCTCAACGTCTGTCGTCACCGGGGGGCCATCGTCTGCCCGGCCGGAAGCGGCAAGCGCGCCCGCTTTTCCTGCCCCTACCACGCCTGGACCTACGACGGCCGCGGCCAGTTGGTGGGCGTCACCGGCAGCGCGTCATTCGGCGATTTCGACCGCCAGTCCCGTTCGCTGACCGAGCTGCACTGCGTTGAGCGCTGCGGGCTCATCTGGGCCTGCCTGACGCCCGGCGTCGCATTTGACATCGATGCTTGGCTGGGTGACTTCGCGGCCCAGCTCGACACGCTAAGCCTTGCTGACTGGGTGCTGTTCGAGCAGCGTGACTTGGACGGACCGGGCTGGAAGCCAACGCTGGACGGCTACCTTGAGGTCTATCACCACGATTCGGTGCACCGCTCCACGGTGGGGCGGCACACCATTGGCAATTTGCTCGTGCACGACCTCTACGGCCCGCACCAGCGCCTGACCTTTGGGCGCCGCAACCTCTCGGAGCTGGCCAACCTGCCGGAGTCCGAGTGGCAGCCGGACAACTACATCCGCATCATCCACGCGGTGTTCCCGAACCTGTCCGTCTCCGGCATCCTGGGCGGGCATTGCCTGGTCAGCCGCATCTTTCCCGGCCCGACCCTTTTGACCACAATCACACGCCAGAGCATTCTTTGCGCCCCCGGCGAGCAAACCGAGCAGTGGCGGGAAAGCGCGCGCAACTTCAGCGAGATGACCATGCAGGCGGTGCGCGATGAGGACTACGCGGTTGTGCGGACCATTCAGGCGGCACTGCCTGCCGGCGCGAATTCGGATTTCATCATTGGGCGCAACGAGCCCGGCATCCAGCACTACCACCGCACGGTCGCCCGCATGATGGACGGCAGCAGCGAGGGGCTAAGGGCCATCAAGGGGGCATCATGACGGACATTCAGGCGCTGGAGCGTCGGGTCGAACGGCTCGAATCGCGCATCGAAATCGAGGAGTTGGTCACGGCCTACGCCAGGGCTTGCGATGAGCACGACATGCCGTGGCTGGAATCGCTGTTCACCGAAGACGCCCAGTTTGACTCGCCAAGCGGCGTCATGCGCGCCAACAACCGTGATGAGATCATGGCGATGTTCGTGGAGGCGTTCAAAATCCGCGGCCCCGGCTACCATTGGACCCACGACCCCTTCATCCGCATCGACAATGAAGACCCCAACCTCGCCAGCGGCACGGTGCTGAGCCACGCGGAGACCACCCCCAACGGCGTCGTCAGCCTGGCCGCCATGAAGTACAACGACCGCTACCGCCGCCAGGACGGCCGCTGGCGCTTCTCCCGCCGCGAAATCCAGTTCCTCTACTACGTGCCAGCTAAGCAGTACCTAGACGGCCTCAGCCGCAAGCAGCGCCTGTTCTACGCCGGCGCCTGGAAAGACGCCGATTACCCGGAAGCGTTGCCCGCTTGGCAGGACTTCGAGCAGGCCCATCAGCCGGACGGAGCGAGGTAAGTGCCTCAGCGCTCGATGCCAACCGCCCTGTTTCCTCACCAAGATTCAGACCTTATCATCGTCACCTGAGGCGCAGGTTTTTCGGGAGGTGGAAATGGAAACAGGACAAGTGCCCAACCTTGCGGAGGTAGCGGACCGCTTGGCGATTCAGGATGTGCTGGCCCAGCACAGCCGTGGCGTGGACCGGGCTTGCGAGGCGACCTTGAAGTCGGCCTATTGGCCGGATGCGGAAGTGGCCTACGGCGGCTTCAACGGCTTGGCGCACCAGTTTTGCGAGATGCTGCCAACCGGAATCAAGCGCTATGCAGCGACGCAGCACAGCATCACCAACACGGCCATCGACCTGCGCGGCGATGAAGCGCGGGTGGAGACCTACGTGACCGCCTACCACTACTTGGCCGCGGAGGATGGGGACACCGAAATGACCTACATCGGGCGTTATCTTGACCGCATGGAGAAGCGCGGTGACGTCTGGAAGATCGCCCACCGGCGGGTGGTGATGGACTGGAACCAGAACGCCCCAGCGTCGGCGATACTGGAAGGCCCGCCCTTCGATGGCTTGGCCCGCGGCAAGCGGCACCCGGAAGACCCGCTGTACCAGCACTTGGCATGAGCGGGCCGTATGCCGCCGCCGTGAAGGACGTGTTGCTCATCACCAAGGGCCACGTGCTGCGGCCCGACTGCTCGCACCGGCTCGTCTTACCGTGAGGGAGGTGCTGCTGATCACCAAGGGCCACCCCTTCGAGCGGGAGCCCTTCTTCGCCCTGTTCGACGGCATGGACGGCGTCAACTGGACCCACGTGGAGCAACCTGCGGCCCAGGCGCTGTTCAACGTCAAGCAGGCGCGGCGCTACGACGCCTATGTGCTCTACGACATGCCGGGCATCCGCTTTCGCCAAGATGGCCCGCCGGAATTCACCGAGCCGGACGAGGACTACAAGCAGGGCTTCAAGGCGCTGCTTGAGGCCGGCCACGGCTTTGTCTTCCTGCACCACGCCATCGCCGGCTGGCCGGCCTGGGACGAGTACGCCCGCATTATCGGCGGACGCTTTCTGTACATGCCCGGCAAGTTGCGGGGCAGGCCCTGCCAAGATTCCGGATACCGCCACAAGGTCGCCCACCGCATCAGCGCGGAAGCGGGCCATCCGGTCACGGCTGGCATTCCCAATGTCTTCACCATGACGGATGAGCTGTACCTCTACGAAGTGTTTGAGGACGAGGTGACGCCCCTCCTGCGCAGCGACTACGCCTTCGAGCGCGACAACTTCTATTCGGCGGCACGGGTGGTGCGGGACGGCAAGATGTACGACAACGAAGGCTGGCGCCACGACGCCGGTAGCAACCTAGTGGGCTGGACCAAGGAAGAGGGCCGCAGCCGCATCGTCTATCTGCAGGGCGGCGATGACCCGGAGGCCTACGCCAACCCGCACTATCAGCGCCTGATCGCCAATGCCATCGGCTGGGTTTCGCCTTGATGGCGACACCCATGGAAGGTTCCTAGAGTATTGGAGGAAAGCGAATTCCGTCCCAGCTCGCCATATGATCGTCTCAAGACCAAGTGTCAGGAGTCATCGTAGAGGCGGTTCCTTTCCTCAAAGAGGGCACGCCATTCATCCTCAGTCGGGCCTTTGCTAAAGGTGCTTTCGCCAGGCTCGATCACAACCCAGTCGTGCTTGCTGGAAGTCCATATGTGGCCCAGCATTTCGCACTCGTTCAAGTTCGTGATGGTGCCTGCTCGCACCCCAAGAACGCCTTTGCGCCAGCTATTGGCGAAGAAGACATGAGAGTGGCATTTCGGGCAGAAATAGAAGCGATTTCCTCGTTCATTGGACGATTGATAGTCACGACTTTCGAGCTTGCCTGTTGTTTCAAGCATGCTCTTGCGAATAGGGAGGTTCAATGCATAGGATGTGCCCAATAGCTTCTGGCACTGACCGCAGTGGCAGGCGTAGTAGCCAACGCGCCCGAGGTCGATTGAACGGTACGAGATATGGCCGCAACGGCATTGACCCTCAATCGCAGTCATAGCCTGGCACGCTCCACCAAGCTCCCTTTCCCGAACGAACCGATCCACTCACGCGGCTTGCTGCCAACAGGCTCAAGAAACGCATGCATCAGCGTACCATCGTAAGGTGAGTATTTCTGATAAACCCGTCCATCTTCCATCGGAGCATAAGTCCAACAAGCCTCTGCACCGGTACACCTGATTGATGAACTTGATCATGTTCGGCAGAATAGCACGGTGCAATCCACTGCAGGATTAGCGGCGAGGCCGTTTCAGAAGTTGACCGCTTGCGACATCGCTATCGTCGGCGCCGGATTTGCTGGACTGGCCTGCGCGCACGGGGCTGCCCGAGCTGGCCTCAAGGTTGTGGTGCTGGAGAGGAAGACCCGTATGGAGTCGCCCATTCACACCACCGGCATTCTGGTCAAGGAGGCGCAGGAGGAATGGGCGGCCCCGGCGCACTTGGTGCGGGAAATTTCCAGAGTGCGCGTGTATGCACCGAGCCTGCGCTCTGCGGCTTTGGCGCGTTCGGGTTACTTCTTCCTCGCCACCGATACCGGCGGGCTGTTGCAGTGGCTGGTGGAGGAAACGCGCAATGCCGGCGCTGATGTCCGGCTGGGCAAGCCGTTTGAAGGCGCGGTGCGCCATGGGCGCCGCTGGATCATCGAAACGGCCGGCGTGGAATGCCGCTATCTCGTGGGCGCCGACGGCGCCCGTTCGCCTGTGGCTAGGTCGCTGGGGCTCGCCCGAAATAGCCGCTTCCTCAAGGGTGTGGAATACGCCTTCGAACCCGGCGCCAGCGAGGACCTCAGCCTGCACTGCTTCGTTGATTACAGGCGCGCGCCGGGCTACATCGGCTGGGTGCTGCCGGGTGTGGGCGTAACGCAGGTGGGTATGGCGCACCACTCCTCACATACCGCCGATTTTGCGGGATTCATCGAGAGCATCGATCCGCTGTTCGGGCTTTCCAATAGAGCAATCCTGGAAAAGCGCGGCGGGGTCATCCCGATCGGCGGGCTTCTCGACGGGTTCTTCCGCGAGGGCGCGATGCTGATCGGCGATGCGGCCGGAATGGTGTCACCGCTAACGGCGGGTGGCATTCACCGCGCTTATCGATACGGCCGGCTGGCAGGCGCGGCTATCGTCGCCCACTTGCGCGACAGCGGTCCCGACCCGGGGACGGTATTGCAGAAGCTCTACCCGCGCCGCGCATGGCAGCATGCCGCGCGCTGGGCATTTGATCATCTTCCCGCCGGTGCGATAGTCGAATCGCTGGTGCGCGCGACGCCCGTGTTCAGAGCTCTGGCGGGCAAGATATTCTTTGATCGGATGAACTGGCGCGAATGAGCGCCCCGGGGAGAGCTTCAGACAAACGTCTGACGCCCAGAAGCACACCGGCGCGGCGGAATCGCTCCAGCTGTTCCTTCCCCTGACTGAACAATGCCGAGCGCGAGTCCGGCGGCGCCTGCTGCAGCATGTTTTTCAGCAAGGCGCGACCCGCACGCTCGCTCTTGTTGTCGAGAATCAGCGCCAGGAGTCCCGCGCTGAGCACACTCAGTTCCTCGGTCAGAACCCGGTCGGGGCGGTTTTGCCCCAGCAATTTTCATTTTGTCGGAGCGAGGGCATATCGAACGGCAGGTTCCCGCCCTCGCATTCGGCCCCTGAACCTAACGCGCAGAGCGGCGATCGGTTCTCGCCGTGAACTCGATGTGCAGTTCGTTCAGCGCCCGCAGCCCGTAATTCGGATAGTGCCTCAAGTTGTTGGCTCCCGGCGTCAGGCGGAAGTCCTCAACGTTGTCGATGAAGGCCTTGAAGCCCCAGTAGAGCTCCCGGCGGGCCAAGGGCGCGCCCAGGCAGTAGTGGGTGCCGGAGCTGTAGCCCAAGTGCGATGCGGCGTTGCGCCGCTCAAGCTCAACCTCGTCGGGACGTTCGAATTGCGCCGGGTCCCGGTTGCCGGCGGCGAACCGGGCATCGATCACCGCGCCCTTGGGAATGGTGACGCCGTGCAGGGTGATGTCGGTCTTGGCGGTGCGGGTGAGGCCCTGCACGGGGCTTTCCAAGCGCACCACCTCCTCGCAAAAGGTGCGCAAGTGCTGGTCGGGGTCGGCCTTCAGCTGCGCCCAAACGCCCGGGTTCCTGGCCAGCAGCATGATGCCGGCGGACAGGGCGTTAGTGGTGGTTTCGGAACCGCCCACGAAGGTGTCTTGCATCATCTCCGCGTGCAGTTCGTTGTCGGTCAGGGTCCGGCCCCAGCCCGGCACCGGCGTGTTGACCAGATCGGAGAGCAGGGTGCCGTCCGGCTCCCGGCGCAGGCGCTCGAAAATGGGCTGGAAGTAGTGCTGGGCCTGAATTTCCATTTCCGTGGCCCAGATCACTTCCTCTTCGCTGAGGTCAAACCCCGTGCCCCGGAACCAGGCGTCGGTCCACGCCTTGATCTGCCAGATGTCGGCTTCCTTGGCGCCCATCTGGCGGCAGATGATGATCAGCGGCAGCGGCACGGCGAACTGCTTGACGAAGTTGCAACGGCCGTCGTCAATGAAGGCGTCGATCAGCTCATAGGCCAAGGTCTCGACCTCGCCGTCCAGCGCCTTGATGCGTTTGGGGCGAAAGGCCGCATCGAAGATGGAACGCATCTGCTTGTGTTCCGGGTCGTCCCGGGCGGCCAGCGACTCACCGGGCACCCAGCCTTTCTCCAAAAACAGTTCGTAGGCCTTGCGGGCATTGCCAGTGAGCTTGGCGTGATCGTTGCTCGGCCGGTGATTGCTGAAGCGCTCGGTGTCCAGGCACACCATGCGCAAGTCTTCGTAACGGGTGATGACCCAGATGCCGGTGCGCGGGTCCTGGAACACCGGCGCCTGTTCGCGCAGCAGGCTGTAGGTGGGATAGGGACACTCAAGTACCTCGGCATCCGCCAGCGTGACCTCGTCGAGGCTGGCGGGACACACGGGATTGTCCATGCGGTTGATGGCGCTCAAGGCGGGTTGTGGCTCGGGCTTGTTGATGGGGCCGATTGTAAGCGCCTCGCACTGCTGGCGTCATGTTTGTGAGGAACACGGTAGTCCTTGCAATGCAGTTGCCCTTCGCGCAGCGCTAGCTGGCCCCAAAGCGGCGCTTCGCGCCCTTCCAAGGGCGGGACGCTTTCGCTCCGCGGCGAGGGCATCTTGCCCTTGAATGGGCTGGTGGAACGCACTCTTCAATTGGCGATTGGGATTTGTTCCATGAAAGGTAAGATGCGGTCTCAATCATTGAAATTCTCGGCCGTTGCCCAATGGTGTCGGCGAGCAGATCCCAAGAGAGGTCATAGTGAGTCTGGTTGAATGGTCATGGTTGTTTCTCGTCATCTACATTGCCGGCATGCTGGGCTTCGGCTGGGTCGCCAGCCGCAGGATCGGCAACGCCGATGACTTTGCGACGGCGCGCAGCAGTTACGGCCCTTACTTTCTGGCCCTAGCCTTTGCCGCCACCACCGCCAGCGGCGCCACGTTTCTGGGCAGCCCCGGATTGGGCTATGAGTTCGGCATGGCCAGTGTCTGGAGCAAGTTCCTCTACCCGATGGGCGTCTACTTTGGCGTGCTCATCACCATCCGGCTGGTGGCGACCTCCGGGCACCGCTTCGGCAACCGCTCAATTCCCGAGTACTTGGGAGACCGTTACCGCAGCGACGGTGTGCGCCTGCTGGTGTCGGTGTTCTCGCTGGTGCTGTTCTTCTACATCGCCGGGCAACTGGTGTCGGGTCTGGTCATGTTCGAGGTCATGTTGGGGCTTGAACCCATGACCGCGCTGATCATCACCTCCGGCGTCCTGCTGGTCTATGTGGTGCTTGGCGGCGCCCACGCGGACATCATCACGGATGGCATTCAGGGCATGATGATGCTGGGGGTGGCGATCATGGTCATCGTGATGTTTCTGCTCGCGTCGGGCGTGGACGGCGGCTTCGGTGCCATGGTGGACGGCCTTCGGGCGCAGGACGAAGGCTTGGTCGGCGCACTGAACCCCGCCCACTCCCTCTACGATTCCTGGTGGGCGATCATTGCCGTGCTCTTCGCCCACATCCCGCTCGGCATGCTGCCGCACATCGGCAACAAGGTGTGGGCGCTCAAGCACGACGAAGACCGGATGCGCTTCGTCAAGCTCGCCTTCGCGGTTGGCTTGGCCATGGGCATGCTGGGCTTGGGCGGCATCCTGGCCCGCGGCGTGCTTGGTCCGGAACTGCTGGACGCGGGCCGCAGCGCCAATGAGGCGTTGCCGGCGCTGTTCATCGAGCTGTTCCCCACTTGGCTCGCCGCGCTGATCGGCGTGGGCGTGCTCGCCGCCATCATGTCCACCGCGGACGGGCTGATCGTGTCCTCCTCCCAGATCGTGGCCAACGACATCTATCGGCGGTCAATCGTGCCCAAGTTCAGCGCGCACCTAACGGATCAGCAGGTGGACCACCGGGTGCTGGTGATCAGCCGCTGGAGCACGGTCATAGTTCTGGTGCTGTGCACGGTCATGGCGTGGGCGATGCAGGACATGAACATCGCGCTGCTGGTTTGGATGGGCACGGGCGGCATGATGGCGGCGTTCGCCGGCCCGCTGGTGCTGGGCGCATTGTGGCGGGGCGTAACCTTGGCGGGCGCCTTCGCCGGCCTCATCACCGGCATGGCCACCTTCGCACTGCTGCGCAGCGGCCTGCCTTGGCTGGTGGTTGACCCGGGCGCCCTTGGCCCGCTGTCCGGAATTGCCGAATGGCTGGCCCACTACCGGGAGAACCCCTACGCTTGTGCGGTGGTTGGCGAAGCGGTCTCGATTTTCAGCACCTGGGCGGTGTCCATGCTGACCCGGCCGCTGCCCAAGGGTCACTTGGACCGGATGTTCGCAAGCTCCTAGTATCCTGTCTCGCAAGCAGGTGTGGCTATTCGTGGCCGTTTCGGCCTGCAGCCGCTCCCGTGCGGCGTGCTGCGTAGCCCCTTGCACGAAAAAACTCACAAGCTATTGATTTTATGGAATTCTTTAGCTTGGCAAACAGGGCATTCGATCGGGCACCGAGAGCAGGTGTGCGGTGCGTGCATCCGGTGCACCAGGCGGAGGTGCTTACCGCGGCGATGGGCGCAAGCACGAGCCTCAACCGCACCGGATGCACGCACCGCACACCTGCTCTCTCCCAGCGTACAAAAAGCGTTCCTTGCGCGTCTTCGGACGGGTGCGCAGCGTGTGTTCTTCCCCGCGATGACCCCCCCGCTGGGAGGCGCTTGTTCCCCACAGGTTGGTGTTTCGGCCGGCCGGGGTGGAAGCTCGCCCGAGAGAGAACTGGCGTCTTGGCGCGCACCCTAAGCGTTCAGCTCCTGAAGTGAACGGAATCCCTCCAGCGATTCCGGGTTCGCTAGCGCCGCCGTGTTCTTGACGCTGCGACCGTGAATCGTGTCGCGCACTGCGAGTTCGGCGATCTTGCCGCTGCGGGTTCGCGGCACGTCAGGCACCGCGATGACCTTCTTGGGCACATGGCGGGGTGATGCGTGGGTACGGATTTGATCCTTGATGCGATCGATGAGAGCCGCATTCAAGGTGATGCCGGGCTGGAGTGCCACGAACAGCACGATGCGGGTGTCACCACGCCATTCCTGGCCGACGCAGACCGCATCCCGAATCTCGGCAATGCGCTCCACTTGGCGGTAGATCTCCGCGGTGCCGATGCGCACGCCACCGGGGTTCAGCACCGCATCGCTGCGGCCGTGAATGATGAAGCCGCCGTTGGCGGTGGCTTCGGCGAAGTCGCCGTGCGCCCAGACGTCCGGGAACTTGGCGAAGTAGGCGTCATGGAAGCGGCTGCCGTCGGCGTCTCCCCAGAAGCCCAGCGGACAGGACGGAAAGGGGCGGGTGCAAACCAATTCGCCTTTTTCGCCTTGGCCCGGCGGCAGGGGGTGCCCGTCTTCGCCGTAGACGTCCACCGCCATGCCCAAGCCCTTGCATTGCAGCTCCCCCGCATGGACGGGCGCATTGGGGTTGCCAAGGATGAAGCAGGAAATCAGGTCGGTGCCGCCGGTCATGGACACAATATGCAGGTCTTGCTTGATGGCGCGGTGCACGTAGTCAAAACCCTCCGCGGACAGGGTGGAGCCCGTGGACAGCAGCATCCGCAAAGCGCTTAAGTCTTGGTCGGCGCCGGGTTCCAGGCCCGCCTTGTCCAGCGCGCCCAAGTAGGTGGGGCTGGCGCCGAACACGGTCACGCCCTCGCGCTCCGCGATGCGCCAGAGGGTGGCCGGGTCCGGCTGGAACGGAGAGCCGTCGTACAGCACCAAGGCGCAGCCCGTGGCCAGCGCGCCGACCAGCCAATTCCACATCATCCACCCGCAGGTGGTGAAGAACAACAGGGTGTCTTCCGGGCCAAGTCCTGTGTGCAGTTGATGTTCCTTGGCGTGCTGCAGCAAGGTGCCGCCCGCGCCGTGGACGATGCACTTGGGCTTGCCGGTGGTGCCGGAGGAGTACAGGACGTAGAGCGGATGATTGAAGTCCAGCTGCGCGAACGCCGCTTCCGGGCCGTCGAGCAAGGGCGCAAAGGCTAAGTTTCCGTTTGCGTCCGAAGCAGGCGCGCCGGTCACGGAGACCCAGATGATGCGCTCAATTGAAGGTGTTCGGGCCGCCACTTCAGCCACCTTGGGGCGGATGTCGAAGGTCTTGCCGGCGTAGTGGTAGCCATCGCAGGCAATCAGGAGCTTGGGCTCGATTTGGCCGAAACGGTCGAGCGCGCCGTCCGCGCCGAAGTCCGGCGAACACGACGACCACACACCGCCCAACGCGGTGGTGGCGAGCATGGCGATCACGGCTTCGATGCCGTTGGGCAGCCACCCGGCCACGCGGTCGCCGGGTTCGATGCCCAGCTGGGCCAGATGCCCGGCCAGCGACAATGCGCGCGCCCGCAGCGCTGCATGGCTGATTTCCCGTCGTTCGCCGGTTTCCAGATAGCTGATGAGGGCAGGGCGACGGTCATTGTGGCGCAGCAGATTTTCGGCGTAGTTCAATTGGGCGCCCTCAAACCAGCGGGCGCCGGGCCAGCGATCGAAGTGCTTTACAGCGGCATCGGCTGGGCGGCTGGCACGGATGCCAGTGAAGCGCCAGACTTCAGTCCAGAATGCGCCGGGGTCAGAGATGGACCACTTGTGCAGGGCGTCGTAGTCGGTGAAGTCGCGCCCGCTCGACCGCGCCGCTTGGCGCATGAATCGCGTCATGTTGGATGCTTGGACTGCCTTGGCAGATGGCGTCCAGATCGGATGGCTCACGGGAGGCTCCGAGGGAGGCGATTCTCCATAGCGACTAAAGGGCGGTCGCTGGGCGCAAGTTCTGCCTCATGTGACCGCATCGCCCGGCGATCAAGGCAACTAAAGCGAGGCGCAGACGTGCCCGCCATCAACCACTAGTATGCTGCCGGTCATGTAGGCGGAGGCGTCGGAGGCCAGCAGCAGCAGCGGCCCGTCCAAGTCTTCGAACTCGCCGTAGCGGCGCATGGGTATGCCCTTGGCGAACTCCGCCGAGCGTTCGCTCTCCAAGAGGAGGCGGCTTACGTCGGTGAGGATGTAGCCGGGCGCCAGCGCGTTGACGCGGATGCCGTCTTTGGCCGCCTCCAAGGCCATGACTTCAGTGAGCCGGGTCAGCGCGCCCTTGGAAACCGCGTAGGGGAACTGGCCCTTGATGGTGCGCCGGTCCGTAATGGAGGAGATGTTGATGATGTTGCCGCCGCCCTGTCCGTTGGCGCGCACCCGCTCGGTGTAGGCCTTGGAGGCAAGCCAAACGCCTTTCAGGTTGGTGTCCAGCACCCGGTCCCAGTCCGCCTCGTCGATCATCGTGTAGGTCTTGGCGCCGGCTTCGACGCCCGCGTTGTTGATCAGCACGTCGATGGGGCCGAAAGCCGCCTCAGCGGCCTCGATGAAGCTGTGCACGCTGTTGGATTGGCTGACGTCCAAGGGCGCGCCGAAGGCTTGCCCGCCCTGCGCCTGAATCTCCTTGACCCGGCCTTCAATGCGGTCCGTGCGCCGGGCGCCCATGCTCACCCTTGCTCCAGCCTCAGCCAGCACGCCTGCAAAGTGGTGGCCGAAGCCGGAGGAGGCCCCAGTCACCGCAATGTGCTTGCCGGTCAGGTCGAATAAGCGCATTGGCTTATGCTACCGCAGCGCTCTGCGTTAGAATAGCGCCCGCCAGCGCAGGTAGCGTCTTGGTTGGGTTGGCTTCCGGTTGAATGAGCAGCCGGAAGTGAATCAAGCGCAGAGGCTGTTCTGGAGAGTCGGAGTGTAGCTCAGCTTGGTAGAGCACTACGTTCGGGACGTAGGGGTCGGAGGTTCAAATCCTCTCACTCCGACCAATTTCCTCGGGTTGGGCGCAAGCCGGAATTCAAGTCAAGAGTCAGCGCTCCCAAGCCAACCCGACGGGGAGACCGGTAGGCAGGGCGTGCCGGCCTGGATACCCTTCAAAGCGCTGGCAAGCGGGATTGGCCAAGCAAACCGGCGCCTGCGGCCGCATGTGGCCCCGGTCACCGCGAAGTGACAGCTAGTCGGTTCGCATGCGCCCAGCTGCATAGGCCCATCTCCATAGGCCCATCTCCATAGGCCAAACCCAGCGGAGTCCTTTAGAAGCGTTATTTGGTAATGCCCATTTGGCCCTTTGCGAAATGGCTGCGTGTCTGTATCTTCGCGCGCTTGTTTCACTTCAGGAGTCCAGCCGTGGCCACCTTGTCCCCCCAAAACGTCACTGACGTTCACCACTGGAACGATTCCCTGTTCAGCTTCAAGACCACCAGAGACCGCTCTTTGCGGTTCGAGAACGGTCACTTCGTGATGCTTGGCATTGAACTGGAGGGCAAACCGCTAATGCGCGCCTACAGCATCGCCAGCCCCAACTATGCTGACGAACTGGAGTTTTTGAGCATCAAGGTGACGGATGGCCCGCTGACGTCCCGGCTGCAGAACATCCAGGTGGGGGATGAACTGCTGGTCAGCAGCAAGCCAACCGGCACATTGGTGGTTGACCACTTGCTGGATGGCCGCAACCTGTACTTGGTCGGCACCGGCACCGGTTTGGCGCCCTTCATGAGCATCATTCAGGATCCCATGGTGTACGAAAAGTTCGACAAGGTGATTCTTGCCCATGGGGTGCGCAGGACTTCCGAGCTCGCCTACCAGGAGTTCATTCAAAACCAGTTGCCGAAAAACGAGTTCTTTGGGGAGCTGGTGCAGGAGAAACTGGTCTACTACCCCACGGTCACCCGGGAACCCTATCGGAACAAGGGGCGCATTTCGGATTTGATGCGCTCCGGGCAGCTGTTTGAGCAACTGGAGCTGCCTCAGCCCGATCCTGAAGAGGACCGCTTCATGGTGTGCGGCAGCGTCTCCATGTTGAAGGACATCTGCGGCATTCTGGACGGCTGGGGCTTCGAGGAATCCCGGCAAGGTGTCAAGGCCAGCTATGTGATCGAGCGGGCCTTTGTTGAGAGCTGATCCTGCTTGGGCTGTCGAGTAGCCAACCGGCAGCCCTCAAGCACTCACTCCCGGTGATCGACCAAGTTGCCTTGGTGCAGCAGGGTGACCACCCGTTGTCGCCTTTCGCGGGGCTTGGCGTTCCAGAAGGCTTGCTCGAAGGGTTCTGCTTGGCGGCGGTGGATCACGCCGATGGCAGTGGGCATTGGCGGGGCCAAGTTGAGCAGCATTAGGGCCAGATTCGAATTGGTCTCGTCATGGATCAGCACGTCATCGATCCCTTGTGGGCCAACCTGGATGGCTTCCAGCTGCAGGGTCTTTGGGTTTAGGCGCAGGCCCTTGTCTTGATTGGGGCCGTAGAGCAGCGGCTGGCCATGCTCAACCTGAATCTGGTGGTCAGCGGCCGTCTTGCGGCTGGATACGGTATCGAAGACGTCCTTGTTGTAAACGATGCAGTTCTGCAGGATTTCCACGAAAGCCGCGCCGCGATGGGCTCTTGCAGCCGTCAGGATGCCGGGCAGTCCTTTCTGGTCGATGTCGATGCCGCGGGCGATGAAGGTGGCGCCGGCACCCACGGCGAAGGCGCCGGGTCGCACCGGGGTGTCCACCGAACCACCAGGGCTTGAGGGGCTGGTGGTGCCGATGCGCGAGGTGGGCGAGTACTGCCCCTTGGTGAGGCCGTAGATTTCGTTGTTGAACAGCAGAATGTTGAGATCGATGTTGCGGCGCAGGGCATGCAGCAGGTGGTTGCCGCCGATGGACAGGCCGTCGCCGTCGCCGGTGATCACCCAGACGTCGAGCTCCGGATTGGCCAGCTTCACGCCGGTGGCAATGGCCGAAGCCCGTCCGTGTATGGTGTGGAAGCCGTAGGATTCGATGTAGTAGGGCAGCCGCGCGGCGCAGCCGATGCCGGAAACGAACACCGTTTTGGCTGGCTCGGCGCCGCAAGCAGCCAAGGCGCGCTGCACCGCCTTGAGTATGGAGTAGTCGCCGCAGCCCGGGCACCAACGAACCTCCTGGTCCGAGGCGAAGTCCTTCAATGAGAGTTCAGCCACGTGGAACCTCCTAGCTCGCAATCTCTTGGTTTGCGGTTCCTCTAGGTCTTGCTTCGGTCAGCCGCGCGGGTGCGTGCTCCGCGATGGCCGCTTGCACGGCTGCGACGGGGAAGGGCTGGCCAGAGACTTGGTTGAGCTGCACGACTTCGATCAGCAGGCGGTCGCGCAGCAGGGTGGCGAGCTGCCCGTTGTTGAGTTCCGGCACCAGCACGGCCTCGAAGCCCGCCAACAGTTCGCCGAGATTGGGCGGCAGCGGATGGAGGTGGCGCAGGTGAATCTGCGCCACGGCCAGCCCGTCGCTCAAGGCCTTCTTGACGGCTTGATAGACTGCCCCGTAAGTTGATCCCCAAGCCACCACCGCCAAGCCGCCGGGCACCCCCTGTTCGATGGCCTGCTCGGGCAGGTGATCGGCCACCTTGGCCACCTTGGCGGCGCGCAGGTCGGTCATGGCCTGGTGGTTGTCGGGGTCATAGGAGATGTGCCCGGTTTCAATGTCCTTCTCGATGCCGCCAACCCGATGGATGTGGCGCGCAT
The DNA here is from genome assembly GCA_965220835.1 of Candidatus Azophilus sp. GTDB lineage: Bacteria > Pseudomonadota > Gammaproteobacteria > Pseudomonadales > Azotimanducaceae > Azophilus. Next base: position 582,798 of record OZ244842.1, read on the forward strand.
CACCCGGCACCGCCCAGAGCCTGGCCAAGCCGCCGGCATCCCGCTCCCAAACGTCCGCCGCTGCTGCCGTTGGCTTGCGGTTGGCGATGGGTGGGAACGCATCGATGTCTGGAATGGGCCAAAGCTCCGAGGCGTTGGCGATGTAGCCGTCGGTCAGCAGAATCACTGGCGTCATGTGGCGCAGGGCGATGCGCACCGCTTCGATGGCGGTTGCAAAGCAGTCCGCTGGCGAGTGGGCGGCGAGCACCGGCACGGGGGTGTCGGCGTTGCGGCCGTAAACCGCTTGGTACAGGTCGCTTTGCTCGGTCTTGGTGGGCATGCCGGTGGACGGGCCAGCCCGCTGCGAATTGATCACCACCAAGGGCAGCTCCGCCGCAACCGCCAGCCCCAAGGCCTCGGTCTTCAGGGCGATGCCGGGGCCCGAGCTGGAGGTCACGCCCAGTTTGCCGGCATAGGACGCGCCGATGGCGGCACCGATGGCGGCGATCTCATCCTCGGCTTGAAATGTGGCGACGCCGGCTTCGCCCAAGCCAGTCAAGTGATGCAGCAAGGCGGAGGCCGGCGTGATGGGATAGGAGCAGAACAGCAGTTCGATGTCGGCCAGCTCTCCGGCGGCGGTCAGCCCCAAGGCCAAGGCTTCCGCGCCGGTGATGGTCCGGTAGGCCACCGAATCCAGCGGCGCTTCGGGAATGGGATGCTGGGAAAGGACGTGCTGCAGTTCCGCGGTTTCCCCGTAGGCGTGGCCCGCCGCAAGAGCCGCTAGGTTGGCGTTGCGCACGGCTTCGTTATTGGCGAACTTGGCTTGAATCCAGCCGGCGGTGGCGTCCCGCGGCTGGTCGAACATCCACAGCACTAGGCCCAGCGCCCAAAAGTTCTTGCAGCGCGCGGAGTCCTTGGTGCCGAGGCCGAAGGGCTTCACCGCCTCCAAGGTCAGGTGTGAAATGTCCACGCGACAAACATGGAAATCACTGAGGGAGCCATCCTCAAGGGGATTGGCGGTAAGTTCGGCGCGCCGCAGCCGCTGTGCGGAAAAGGCGCTGTCATCGACGATGATGAGCGCCCCGGGCACCAAGTGGGGCAGATTGACTGTCAAGGCTGCCGGATTGAAGGCCAACAGCACGTCGGGCGCATCCCCAGGCGTGGTGATGCGCTCGCCGCCAAACTGAATCTGAAAGGCCGAAACGCCGTAGCGGGTGCCGGCTGGTGCGCGTATTTCCGCCGGGAAGTCGGGCAGGGTGGACAGGTCGTGCCCAGCCAGCGCCGAGGCGATGGTGAACTGCTGGCCCTGCAATTGGATGCCGTCGCCTGAGTCTCCGGCGAAGCGCACGACATGGCTGCTCTTATCAGCGAGTTGCTGCGACATGGGGGCGGCGAGCGGGGTTGGCTCAGCAACGAAAGGTGCAGCATTCTAACGGATTCCGCGCCAAAATAACGACTGGCTTGGTTTGACGGGTTTCGTGCTTATGGCCCAAGCAGTGGCCGACTTTGAAGTGGTGGCCAACTATGCGCCGGCGGGTGATCAGCCTTCGGCCATTGCCGGCTTGGTGGAGGGCTTGGAGGCGGGCTTGAGCCACCAAACCCTGCTCGGCGTCACCGGCTCCGGCAAGACCTTTGCCGTGGCCAACGTGGTGGCGGCGGTGAATCGGCCGACGCTGGTGCTGGCGCCGAACAAGACCTTGGCCGCCCAGCTCTACGGCGAGTTCCGCGATTTCTTTCCCCACAACGCGGTGGAGTACTTCGTCTCCTACTACGACTACTACCAGCCCGAGGCCTATGTGCCCGCCTCGGACACTTACATTGAGAAGGACTCCTCGATCAACGCCCACATCGAGCAAATGCGGCTGTCGGCCACCAAGGCGCTCATCGAGCGGCGCGACACCCTGATCGTGGCCTCCGTCTCCGCCATCTACGGTTTGGGCGACCCGCAATCCTACCTGCGCATGGTGCTGCACCTCGACCGGGGCGACCGCGTCGATCAACGCTACATCCTCATGCGCTTGGCGGAGTTGCAGTACACGCGCAACGACATGGCCTTTCAGCGCGGCACCTACCGGGTGCGCGGCGACGTGGTGGACATCTTCCCGGCGGAGTCGGAATCACAGGCCGTGCGAGTGGAGCTGTTCGACGATGAAATCGAGAACCTCTCGACCTTTGACCCACTCACCGGCGAAGTGATGGACCGGGTGCCGCGCTTCACCGTGTTCCCCAAAACCCACTACGTCACGCCGAGGGAGCGCATTTTGGGCGTGCTCGACGACATCAAGGCAGAGCTGCGCGAGCGCTTGGCCCATCTGACCGAGCACAACAAGCTGGTGGAGGCGCAACGGCTGGAGCAACGCACGCGCTTCGACCTCGAGATGATCGCCGAGCTCGGCTACTGCTCAGGGATTGAGAACTACTCCCGTTACCTGTCAGGCCGGGAACCGGGCGAGCCCCCGCCGACGCTGTTCGACTACCTGCCCAAGGACGCCCTGCTGGTGATCGACGAGTCCCACGTCACGGTTCCGCAAATCGGCGGCATGTACAAAGGTGACCGTTCCCGCAAGGAGACGCTGGTGGAGTACGGCTTTCGCCTGCCATCGGCGCTCGACAACCGGCCGTTGCGCTTTGACGAGTGGGAGCGGATGAGCCCGCAGACCCTGTTCATCTCCGCCACGCCGGGCGCCTACGAGGGCGAGTATGCCGGGCAGGTGGTGGAGCAGGTGGTGCGGCCCACCGGGCTGGTGGACCCGGAGGTCATCGTGCGTCCGGCATCCACCCAAGTGGAGGATCTGTTGGGCGAGATCAACGCCGTGGTGGGCCGGGGCGAGCGGGTGCTGGTCACCACCCTGACCAAGCGCATGGCGGAGGACTTGACCGACTACCTGGACGATCACGGCATCCGCGTGCGCTATCTGCACTCCGACATCGACACCGTGGAGCGCATGGAGATCATCCGCGACCTGCGCATGGCCGAATTCGACGTGCTGGTGGGCATCAACCTGCTGCGCGAGGGCCTGGACATCCCGGAAGTGTCCCTAGTCGCCATCCTGGACGCGGACAAGGAGGGTTTCCTGCGCGGAGAGCGTTCCCTGATCCAGACCATTGGCCGCACCGCCCGCAACGTCAACGGCCGCGCCATTCTCTACGCCGACAAGGCCACGGGCTCCATGGACCGGGCCATCGCCGAGACGGAGCGCCGCCGCACCAAGCAGATCGCTTACAATGAAGCCCACGGCATCACCCCGCAGACCGTCAGGAAGCAGGTGGCCGACGTCATGGAAGGCGCTCGCCACCAAGCCCCCGGCGCGGCTCGCAAGGCCACCCGCAACCGCCAGCGCGGCGTTGCCCCCGTGGAACTGCCGGAAGATCCCAAGGCCCTCGGCAGGCTGGTGAAGCAGCTTGAAAGCCAGATGCTGGAGCACGCCAAGAACCTGGAGTTCGAGGAGGCAGCCGCGGTGCGCGACCAAATCCGCAGCATCCGCGAAGAGCGCCTGCTGGCATAGCAGTGGGCTTGCGGGCAGCGAAACACTAGCTTGAATCGAAGGACAGGTACAGTTTGAGCACACCCTCTGACCCCCCGCGGTCCGTCTTCTTCGGCTGGTCCATCGTCGGCTTCACCTTCATGACCCAGTTCACCGTGGGTGGCATGTTCTACACCTATGGCGTGCTGCAGAAGCCCTTGAGCGAAGCGCTGGAGGTGGACCGCTTCGCGGTGTCCCTGGCCTTTTCCCTGCAGACCTTGGTGGTGGCGTGCTTAAGCCCTTGGGTGGGCAAGCTGATTCTGCGCACGCCCATTCGCAAGCTGTTGGCCATCGGCGTTGCGGCCCTGACTCTGGGCTTTGTCGCGTTTGGGCAGGTCCGGCAGCTGTGGCATCTGTACTTGGCCTTCGGCTTGGCCCTAGCCGTTGCCAGCACGCTGATCGGCCCCTTGCCGAGCAACGCCATGATTGCCAACTGGTTCGTCAAGCGGCGGGGCACCGCCTTGGGCATCTCCCAGCTCGGCATTTCCATCTCCGGTGCGGTGATGGTGCCGATCGTGTCCTGGCTGGTGGAAACCCAAGGCTGGCGCTGGGCGGTGACCTCCATGGGCATAGGTTTGGGGGCGGTGCTGGTCCCCTTGGTGTGGAAGGTTGCGGTCTTCCGTCCGGAGGATAGGGGCCTGCTGCCGGATGGGCGGAGGGATGCGGACAGTGCCGATGAGCGCATCGAGCCGGCCTCCGCCTGGACTTTCGCACGGGCGCTTCGGGACCGCCGCATTTGGTTGCTCGTGGCCATCGTTGGGCCGAGTTTTTTCGGCGTCGGCGCCGTGCTGCTGGCCCTGCACGCCCACTTCACGGACATGGGTCTGTCCGCCGCGCAGGCCTCCTCGGTGGTGGCCCTGGCCACGCTGATGGCGGCCTTGGCCAAGCCCTTGTTCGGCGTCTTGGCTGATGTATTGAACCAACGGCTGCTGATGGCCATGGCCCTGGCATCGCAGATCGTCGGCCTGTCGCTGATCGTGATGTTGGCCAATCCCGCCGGGCTGATGGTTGCGGCTGTCTTTTACGGGCTAGGCTATGGCGCGGGAATGCCCATGTGGACGATCTTCATCGGCACGCTCTTCGGTCGGGCCAACTTCGCCCGGGTGATGGGTTTGATGACGCCGCTGACCACGCCGTTCACGTTGTTCGGCTTCCCCTTCGCGTCACTGGTGTTCGATGCCACGGGCAGCTACCAGGCGGCGTTCATGACGGTGATTGCTGGAATTGTCCTATCCATCGGGGCGGTGGGCTTGCTGCGTCTGCCGGAAGTGAGCGTTGCGCGGGCCCAGGCGCCCGCCCGGTGAGCCCGGATTCGTTGGGCGGCCGACGGATGTTGTTGACCAAGGATGGCGTGTGCCACGCCTTGCCGCTCTTCCTGCCGGTTTACCAGCCTCGGGAGCCCGTCTTTCAATTGGCCCGTGAGCAAATCGACGGCTGCATCGTCAACGCCTACTTCCTCTACAAGCAGCGAGCGCTGCGCGAACGGCTCACCGAGCCCACGTCGCTCAAGGCCCACGTGGGCTTTGCCGGCTTGATCGCCACCGACTCCGGGGCCTTTCAGGGCTTGACCCGGCGGCTGTACCTGAAGAACGCGGACATCGTGCGCTTTCAGGACCGCATCGGCAGCGACATCATCTCGCCCTTGGACCTCATCACGCCGCCCGGCGACAAGCGGGCCACGGCGCTCGGCAAGATGCGCACCACCCACAAGCGCGTGCGCCAAGCCTTGGCCATCGCCGAGCGCGGCTTGGTGGCCGGCGTTCAGCAGGGCGGGCGCTTTTTGGATCTGCGCCGCGACAGCGCCGCCCACATGGCCGAGCTGGGGGTTGAGTATCTGGCCATCGGCAGCCTGGTGCCCTTCTTCAACCGGGCGCACAGCCTGGCCTTCGCCGGCGCCGTGCTGCGCGACGCGCGGCGCTTGGTGGGCGAGCAAGTGCCGATGCACGTGTACGGTGCCGGCGAGCCGGTGGAACTGCCCTTCATGGTGGCGCTGGGAGCGGATGTCTTTGATTCGTCCTCCTACGCCCACTACGCGCGCGGCGGTTGGTACATGACGCCCTACGGCGCCTTGCAGGAGCCGGGAAGGCTGCTGGCGGGGGAGTATCGCTGCCCCTGCCCGCACTGTTCGGAGGAGTCGTCGGTGGAGGCGGTGTTTGCGGACTTCGAAGCGCTCAAGGCCCACAACCTGTGGACCATCTGCCACCAGGTTCGGGAACTGCGCGCCTTGCTGGACCGGGGCGAGGACCTCAACAGCCGCCTGGAGGCATTGCTTGACGTCCACCAACGCTGGTTCCCCGAAAGCCGGCTGGGGCCCACTTGGGAGGCGCTGCATGAGTGACCCCTTGGAGCCGGCCCTGGCGCAACTCGCGGAGCGGTTGGCCCAGCAAGCGACCTTGCGCTACCGCATCGGCGCGGACCAGGCGCGCAGCCGCATCGAGGGCGCGTGGCGCAGCCATCAGGCGCTGCGGGCGTTGGCCCGGAAGACGCCTTCGGTCCGCGCCTTGGCCCGAACCCGGCTTTATCGTCAGGCGGCGTCACAGGCCAAGAGAGACATCTACTACCATCTGCGGCGCTATCGGCAGGAGTCCGGGGAGTTTGCCAAGGCGCTCGAACGGCTGCGCCGCGAAACCGCGGATGAGCCACGCCAGGCGGCGCGCGAGGCCTTGGCCCGCAGCCATGCCAGCACCGCTGAGCGCTGGCCGGACTTGGCTGAGTTCCTGGCCCGCACCCAACCGGTTTGGGGGGATTGCGCCACGCTATTGGACTTAGGCTGCGGCCTGATGCCGCTGCTGTTTCCGTTTGACCAAGTTGGCGGTCGCTTCCGACGCTACGTCGCTTGCGACCGGGATGCCCGTTGCATTGAAGCGGTGAATGCCAGCGGCCCGGTGCCGCGGGGCGTTGTGCAAGGCTGCATTTGGGACGTTGGCGATGGCTGGGCGGCCTTGGAGAGCCTCACCGGCATCAAGCGCTATGATGTCGCCTTGCTGCTTAAGCTGGTGCCGGTGGTTGCGCGGCAGCAGCCCCGCCTGCTGCCCACCTTGGCTCAGGCGCCGGCGGACTGGCTGGTGGTCACCGGTTCCCGCCAGGCGCTGGCCCGGCGCCAAGACATCAGCCGGCGGGAGCGAGCGGTCCTTGGCGCGTTCGCCAAGCGCCACGAGCTGGTGGTTGAGTGGGAGTTTGAAACCCCGAGTGAACTCGGTTTGGTCATGAGGGGACGGCGGAGTTGAACGATGAACACGCTCGTTGAGATCACGATGTATCCCCTGCACGATGACCACTTGCAGTCCATAGACGCCTTTCTGGCCCTGCTGAACGCGGCGCCGGGGGTTGAGGTGAAGACCGGCCGCATGAGCACCTTGCTCTATGGGGAGCACGCCACGGTCATGGACTTGTTGAAGGAAGCCATGGCGGCCACCCGCGTGGAGGATGAGGCGACGGCGGCCTTCGTCTTGAAGGTGATTCCCGGAGCGCCGCGAACGCTTAACGGCTACAGCTAGAACGCTCGGCGGATTCCGCCAGCGCGGCCAGCGCTTCGGCATCCATGTCGATGCGGCCCTGGACGAACCATTGGGCTTGCTCCGCATTGTTGAATGCCGTCGGGGCTGGATAGGCCTTCAGCAGCCCCAGCCTGGGGTTGGCGCTGCTCACTCGCAATTCGCCGCCGTCAAGTTCCCAATGGAAGTCTCCGTGAACGCCGACGAACATGTTCGCGCACGCCCGAGGGCTATTGGCCGAAAGCTCGCGGCGCGCTTTGCCTCGGTTCGGTTTGCGGGCTCTTCCGCTCGGCCGCAAATGGACGTTGCGCCGCATTCAACGACGGGGGTAGGAGGATGTCCTCGAGCTGCTCATTGGTTCGCGATGGCGGTTCAGCGGACTGCTCGCCCTTGCCGTGCAGGATGACCTCGACCACGCCCTCAGCTCGCAAGGCGCCGCGGTCAACATCAAACACACTCATGGCTCTGGCCAAATGCCGCCAAGGATGGGGATGGGCGGCTGGGGCGCGCTCGGGGGCGACCCTTTGGACCACTTTGTTGGCGCTGCGGATGCTGTATCGATGCTGCATGAGCGGGTCCGACCCTTTGACCGCGCAGAATGCGTGCGCCCGGGTGTGCCCGGTCACCCAAGGGCTGAGCGCTCGGTTGAAGGCCGCTAAAGCCGATGGCGTGAGATAGTTTGGGAAGTCCCACAGCAGGCAGGCGTGCAACGGTTCGTCGAGCATCCACAGGGCTTCAGCGAACCGAGCCGTCAGGGCGCCTTGGTCGAGCTGTTGCTGCTGCTCTATGATCCCGCTGTCGAAGAGGTCTGCGATGTGCACCCGGCAGCGCGTTGAGTTGAGGAACTTTATGGTTCGGGGCATGGCGGGGCCGACATCCAGGACATTGAAGCGGCTTGGCGCGCTCGTCCCTTCGAGAACCCAAGCCAGCAATGCGGATTCCATGAGCGCCGGACCCCGGTTCGCTACCGAGGGGTTGGCCATTTTCGATGTGGAGGTCATGAGGTGCACGTCGGTTGGCGGTGCGGGCGCATGCCAAACGGCGGTTTCATGGGGTCACACTCATCGCGCTTATCCCCTCGCAGGTGTCGGTTCAAGCCGCATCATGGCCGTGCTGCGCTGTGCCGTGAACGCGACTATGCGCTCTTGGCGGCTGCACTGTCGGCCTTGGCTGATGCGGTGGCCAAAGATGCGGTCGCTTGGGTGGCCGATTGCTGTTTGCCGGCCTTCGGCCCATCTGCCCCTTGTTCATCAACGGGGTCCATGTCGATGCTGCCCTTGAACTTGCTGCCGCTTTCCAAGTGCACCACGGGCGCGGTGATGTTGCCTTGCACCCAAGCGCTCTTGGTGAGCGCCACTTGCTCGATGCCTGTGATGTCGCCCACCACCCGGCCGCTGATGTTCACGGTGGAGGCGGTGATGTTGGCCCGGACTTCGCCGGAGTGGGTGACTGTGATCACGTGGTCTCGCAGTTTGATGTTGCCGTCCACTTTGCCGTCTATGCGCAAATCCTCACTGCCGGTGATTTCGCCAGACAAGCTGAGTGTGGGGCCGATCAGGGCGGTCGCTTCCGGCTTCGGCTTGGGCGCTGGGGGCGGTTGCTGCGGTGGCGTGGCTACGGCAGCTGCAGGTGGATCTTTCGGTTCCGCTGCGCTGCGCTTGTCAAACATGCTCATTCTGCCCTCCGCTTCATGTAATAAACCGGTAACTATATACCATCTTTTTGTGAGAGTTTGACCTAAGAATGCTCCCGAATGCCGAAATTCCGACAGTAGTGATCAAATCAACGTGATCCAGCCCAAAAGGCTGAACGAAAACTCCGCCAAGTATCGAAACAAGGGCAATCCGGCGATGCCCAAGACGATCAGCACCAGAAGTGCGCCGGTGCCGTAGCGGTGGTTTAATTTACGATAGCGCCCAGCCCAAGGGGCGGGCAGGAAGTGAGGCAGGATGTAGTGGCCGTCCAGAGGCCCCAAGGGAATCAGGTTGAACACCATCAGCAGCAGGTTGATTTGCGCCAACAGGGCGAAGAACACGTCAGCGCCCGCGTTCTCCCAACCGTTGGCTCGCAGCGCCAGGTAGAAATTCCACGTGCATAGGGCCAGCACCAGGTTCATGGCCGGTCCCGCCGCGGCCACCCAGAGGTCTGACCTTGCCGACCGGAAGTTGCGCGGGTCGGTCGGCACCGGCTTGGCGTAGCCGAAGCCCACCAGCACCACCATCAGCAGCCCAACCGGGTCGATGTGGGCCAGCGGATTGACCGTCAGCCGGCCAGCTCGCTGCGCGGTGTCGTCGCCGTGCCACTTGGCCACGAGTGCGTGGCCAAACTCATGGAACGACAGCGAAACCACAAGGGCAATCAGCAGCAGTGCGAAAACCAGGTATTGGCCGCCTTGCAGCAGATTGATCATGGCCGTCTTCGATTCGACCGGACGCTAACGGCCTTGGTAGTTGGGTTGGCGCTTTTCCATGAAGGCGCGCGGGCCTTCCCGGGCGTCCTCCGTCTGAAAGACCGGCGCGGAGAACTGGCTCTCGACCTTCAGCGCTTCCGCTTCCGGCAAGCCTAGGCAGGCCCTGGCGGAGCGGCGAATCGCCCGCACGGCCAGGGGGCCGTTGGCGGCGATCTTCTCGGCGATCGCCATGGCGCGCTCCACGGGCTCGCTTTCAACGTAGTTCAGGAAGCCAAGCTGCAGCGCCTCCTCAGCGTTGATCAGGTCGCCGGTCAGCAGCAGTTCCATCGCCTTGCTGAACGGCATTTGGTTGGGCAGGCGCGCGGTTGAGCCGCCGGCCGGGAACAGCGCCCACTTGACCTCCTGCACGCCCAGCTTGGCGGCCGGCACGGCGATGCGAATGTCGGTGCCCTGAACCAGCTCCATGCCGCCGGCGATGGCATGGCCGTTGATGGCGGCAATGACCGGCTTTTCGGGGTCGAAGTTGCGCAGCAGGGCGCGGCCGCCAGTGCCTGGGTCTTTCAGCAGCTGCTCATCCCACTCATTCTCCGGCTGGCGGGCGCCGGACATCAGCGGGATCATCTGGCCGAGGTCCGCCCCGGCGCAGAATGAGCGTCCGGTGCCGGTGATGACCGCCACCCGCAACGCATCGTCGTCGCGCACCTCGTGCCAGATGCGGTTCAGGCGCACGGCCACTTCCGGGCTGATGGCGTTGAGCGCCTCGGGCCGGTTGAGGGTGATCAGGGCGATATGGCCCTGCCGTTCGAGATTCACGACTGGCATGCTGGTCTCCTGTTTTCGATGCTGCGCGACGTGCACTTGATCGCCCCTCATTCTGGCAGATTGACCGATGCGCGGCGAGCCATTCTGCAACGTCAAAGCGGATTCGCCGGATTCCGATTGCCAAGCCCGTGGCACGTTTGTGAAAATGGAGGCGGAACGTGGATGGGACGGCGCTCTTCCACTAACTTTTGGCGGTTCACCTCGCAGGCTATCCAATGCAAAGCGCTTTTGTCGGATTCGATTCTGCATGGGCAGACAAAGCCCCCGGTGCGGTCTGCATCGCCGTTTTCGACGGTGACCGGCTCACCAAATGGGAGTTACCCAAGCAGGCGCATTTTGACGACGCCCGGGAAGCGGTCGAGCGCTGCTGCGCTGTCGCTCCCTACACGCTTGTCGCCATGGATCAGCCGACCATGGTCCCTAACGCTACGGGCATGAGGCCGGTGGAACGTGTGGCGGGCTCGGTGAAGGTCGGCGTTCAGCCAGCCAACTTGCAAAGCCCCGGGTTTGATCGTTCCGCCCCGATCTGGAAGTTCCTGAACAGCTTGAGCCCTCGCGAGGATCCCCGTGAAGCCCAGCACACAGATGTGGGCTTGCACCTTATCGAGGTCTTCCCGGGCTTAGCGCTACCTGGTTTGTTCTTGGACCCCTCGTGCCGATTGCCCTTGGCCGTGCACTACAACCCCGGTAAACCGGCGAAATTCTCAATTGAGGACTGGCGATTGGTGGCCAAAACCATCCGGTCGCGCCTGCTCGAATTGGATTTGAAGCCATTCGCCAAGTGGGTAGCCGACCAAGCCAGCAACCCGACGCCCAACAAGACCGATCAGGATTGCCTCGATGCCTTGATCTGCCTGGTTGTCGCGCTGAAGTGGCGTCGCCGGGATCCGGACACGAGAGTTCTCGGCGACTGGCGCGGCCATATGGTCACACCGCTGTCCGAGAATTCCAAAACAAAGATCATGGATAAGGCCTGTCAGCTTGACGTGCCTGTGGAATGCGGTTCTTGGAGGCTTCACGACATCGTGCTGAGTTACTTTGATGGCAATCACTATGACGCATTCGAATGGCTCGCCCGCCCGAACCCGGCGCTTGGCGGCAAGTCCCCCCTTGAGCGGGCGGGAAATCCAGATGGCGTGCAAGAAGTAACCGATCTCATTGGACGCCTAACTCACGGGATACCATCGTGAAAGTCTGGCGCATTGCAAGAGCGAAGTACGCTCGGACCATTGGAGAAATGCTCAGTGGCGATGGGGCGGCCCGTTACGGTGGACGTTGGAACCCAAAGGGCGTCAAGGCAGTCTATTGCAGTGAGAATTCGTCCTTAGCGGCGTTGGAAATTCTCGTCAATCTCGTGCGACCCTCCGCGTTTCCGCCACATAATGTCATTGATCTTGATATCCCCGATGAAGAGATCTCAGTGCTGGGGGTTCCCCAAGGCAATACGCAGGCCTTTGGTGCAGAGCTGCTCCAGGAGCACCTCGCAGTGGCTGCGCCAAGCGCAGTCAACCCTCTCGAACGGAATGTCATCGTTAATCCGATGCATCAGCACTTCAGTCGCGTCGTCGCCGGAGAAGTGCGCCCATTCGTGTTTGATGAACGTCTGCGTCACTGAGCCAATCTCTGGGCTTTGGCTTGGGGGGGTGGAATGGCCATTCATGGTGCGTTTTGGCGGATTCTCTTGTCCTCCCTCAATAGAGCTTCGACCTGTGTCCGAGGCAAGTTATCCACTTTCGGCCTCAAAAGCGCAGGGAACTGAACCCCGTTGACGCCAGTTAGTGACCGCGAAGTAAAACCAAAAGCGCTGTTCACCACCAGCGACTTGATTCAACAGATACGCGACTACCAGCAACGGCACCGCGAGTTGCTCCACTCCGATCACTTCGTGTTCGACTGTCCCTTGGACCCGAAGTACCGGTGCAAGCCTGACTACATCTGGTTCGGAATAAACCCGGGCAATGACAGCAGCGACTGGGCGCGTCTGCCATACAACACCGAAGAGACTCGTGACTACGACTTTCAGGAAAAGCATGGGCGTAGCAAGGCCAGCAAAACACGGATGGACAAGCTCCGTTGCTTTCTCGGCGCCGAGCGTTTTAGACAAACTTCCCATTGCGAGTTCTTCTTTTGGGGTTCGCCGGACACTCGCAAGGCGTTCCGTCAGCGCTATGGGTACAACTTCAAGGGAAACCCACATGAAGGCTTCTGCTGGCGCCTGAATCTTGAACTCATCGAGCGTGTTCGTCCAAAGGCCATCTTTGCCGAGGGTAAGGCCCAGCTTTCGCTTTGGAAGCAGCGAGTTACCCTAACAGATTGCCGAAGTCATCTGGCCCCAGACGGAACCACGCTGCTGGAGGAAGGGCGTCTTTTCGAAGGCCAGACCGCGTTCTATTGCTTCGACCACTTAAGTGCGCTTGGAAACTCGATCAAATTTCGTCCGCTTCTTAGGCGGCAGCTATTCGAGCTTCTTGCCAATATTTGACAATTCTCGGCGCTTCGTGGCCGACACAGCGCTTCAGCGTAACTTTGGAGTAAGTTAGAGTCGCCTCATGGCGAGTCTTGGTCCTTTGAAAGTGACACTCTCGATGAGAAGTGAACTGAACGGCACGCAATGGCTCCGTCTGGACTTTTTGTCGCTTGGGCTCGCTCAAGTAAACTTGGCCCTTCAGGTTCGTGTCTCCTATTGACCTAGATCGGGATTGAACTTGCCCTAAGTCAAGTGAGATGCGGCCTACCTTGGGTATTGTCGACTTGGGAGAGGCGGTTTGGCGAGATTCGCGACTATTACGGAGATCAGGAAGGCGCCCGGGCTGCGCATGGCCTGCCTGCGCGGGGTGCCCACGCCTTGGGCGGAGGCGGCCAAGGGCATTTTCTTCATCAAGGGCTTGGATTGCCAGTACGGTGCGCAGGGCGAGGGCGATGAGGATGGTGCCATCGCCGCTTGGGCGGGGGATTCATCGGTCCCTGTGGTGGCCTTCGAGAACGAGCCCTTGCGCACCGGCTGGGCGGACATTCTGATCCTGGCCGAGCGGCTGGCGCCGGCGCCCGCACTGATTCCGGGCAGCGCGGCGGAGCGGGCGGACTGCTTTGGCCTGGCCCATGAGATTTGCGGCCAGATGGGCCTCGGCTGGGCCTACCGGCTGATCATGGCGCAGCGCGCCCTGTCCCATGAAGAGACGGAAGGGAAATTTCCGCCGGGGGTGGGCCAGTACCTGGGCGCCAAGTACGGCTTGAACCTGGTTCACGCGGGCCAAGCCAAGGCGCGCGTGCTCAGCGTGCTGGGCCTGCTTGATGAGCGGCTAGCTGCCGGGCCTTGGCTTTGCGGGCAAGCGCTGTCAGCCGTGGACGTCTATTGGGCGGTGTTTGCCAACTTGTTTGCCCCGCTGCCGGAGGATGAGCTGCCCGCGTTGCCCATGATTCGCGAGGCCTACAGCTGCCGCGATGAAGACATCAATGCGGCGTTGACCCCGCGCCTGCGGGCCCATCAGCGGCGCATTTACGACGACCACTTGGAATTGCCAGTGCCCTTGGGCTAGATTCCACCGTTTGCTTAGGGGCTATTCGGCAATGCAAAGCACTCTTTCCGCTTCCTTCGACAATCGCGTCACCCGCATGCTGGGCGTGGAGATTCCCATCGTGCAGGCGCCCATGGGCTGGATTGCCCGTTCGGCGCTCGCCTCGGCGGTCTCCAATGCCGGGGCGCTGGGCATTATCGAAACCTCCTCCGGGGAGCTCGATGCCGTGCGCGGCGAAATCCTGAAAATGCGCCAACTCACCGACAAGCCCTTTGGCGTCAACATCGCTCAAGCGTTCGTGCGCGACCCGAACATCGTGCAGTTCGTCATCGACCAGGGCGTGCAGTTCGTCACCACCTCGGCGGGCAACCCGGAACGCTACACCGAGGAGTTGAAGAACGCCGGCCTGACCGTCTTCCACGTGGTGCCGAGCCTCGGTGCGGCCAAGAAGGCGGTGGACTGCGGCGTTGACGGGCTGGTGGTGGAGGGCGGCGAGGGCGGCGGCTTCAAGAACCCCCGGGAGGTGGCCAGCATGGTCCTGCTGCCCTTGGTGCGCTCCCAGGTCGATGTGCCCATCATCGCCGCGGGCGGCTTTGTCGATGGCCGCTCCATGGCTGCGGCCTTCGCCTTGGGTGCGGAAGGGGTGCAGATGGGCACCCGCATGGTGTCGGCCGCGGAGTCGCCGGTGCATGAGAACTGGAAGAACGCGGTGGTGCAAGCCAAGGAAACGGACACCGTCTTCCTCAACCGCCATGCCTCGCCGGCCTTGCGCGCCCTGCGCACGGAGAAGACCAGCCGCTTGGAGTACGACACTGAAACCAACGCCATGAGCGAGTTCGGCACCGCCTTGGACCTCTATTTCGGCGGCGACATGGAAGCCAGCATCGCTCTGAGCGGCCAGGTTTGCGGGCGCATCGACGCCGTTCGCCCGGTCGCCGAAATCATCGCTGAAGTGCGCGACCAGTTCTTCCAGGAAATCGGGCGGCTGGCGGCCGACTACCTGCCTTGAGTGGCGGCTTGGGCGAGTTGGTCGCGGCTTAGGCGGTAGGCGATCCAGTACTTGTAGATGTTGCTCACGTAGTCCACCGTCTCGCGCCCGATGCGTTGCGCCGCCACGGCTTCCACGTTGTCGAACCAGACGTTGGGGTCCAGGCCTTGCTGCTCGGCCTCCGTGCGCAGCTGGCTGACGCGGGCCGGGCCGGCGTTGTAGGAGGCGAAGGCGAATAGGGTCTTGTTGAGGTCGTCCATGGGTTCGGACTCGAAGTAACGGTCGCGAATGAAGCGCAGGTACTTGTTGCCCGCGTGGATGTTGTTTTCCAACTCAGTGATGTCGCCCACATTGACGTTCTTGTCCGCCGCGGTGCTTGGCAGCAACTGCATCACGCCGATGGCCCCATCGTGGCTGCGTGCGCTCTGGTCAAGGCGGGACTCCTGGTAGGCTTGGGACAACACCATCAGCCAGTCAAAGTCATACCGGTCACCGTACTCCTGAAACAGGTGGGCGGTCTCGTCAAACTTGCGCATTTCGGAGGAGTTCAGGGCGTTTTCCACGTAGCGAGTTTCCTGCAGGTAGCGCTGCAGCAGCACGTTGCCGGTCAGCGAACCCTCCCGGACGTTCTTGAGAAAGCCGTCGACCATCGCCTTGAGTTCGGGGCTCTCGGGGCGGAACGCCCAGGCGATGTCCGCTTGGTCGCGCAGCACAATGTCCGAATGAACTTTTATTGATTCGAAAATCTGTGCCCAGAACTCCGCCTTGTGGGAGTCGATCACGATGCGGGGGATGAGGCCGGCATTGACCATTTCCAGCAGTTCCTCGTCCTCCAGGTGCTCATCCACGGTAACGATGTCCACCGGCGGCAGGCCCGTTGCCGCAAAACGCTCGTTGAGCGCTTCCAAGCTCTCGTGATAGCTGCTGGAACGGCGGGTGTGCAGGGTCTTGCCGGACAGCTCTTCAATGGCGGTGATTGGTTCGCTGGCTGGGCCGCTCACCAAGATCTCCCGCACGTCCCGCTGCACGGGAATGGAGAAGTCGACTTCGGCTTGGCGCTCCGGCGTGATGGTCAGGTTGGCGGCGGCCAGGTCACCGTAGCCGGCCAGCAGCGCGGGAATGAGCTGGTCCCGGGTGACTGGCAGGAACACCATGTTGATTCTGAGCAGGCCGGTGTCGAGCCGGTCGTTGACGTAGGCCTCGAACGCCTTGAGCCGGTCGTAGGACAGCCCCCGCGGAACCGCGCCGTCAAAGAAGTAGAAGGTTTTGCTGCGCACCACCAGCGCCCGGATGGTGCGGCGCTCGACCATGCCGCCGAAATCGTCGGTGTGCGGCTCGGATACCAAGGCGAGGTGGCTGATGTTGGCGGCGCCGGGCGCTGCCGCAGTTGGCTCTGGCGTAGGCGTTTCCCCGCAGCCAAACAGCAGCCACAGCACCGCGGCGGCGATTGTCAACCGGCTTGAGGTGAAAGAACGGCGGCGATCCATGGCGTTAAGCCCTCACTGCTTTTGACATCATTCCATTTGAATCAGCATTGGACGGTCAGGTGCTTCTTGTGCACTGAGAAAGGCTTGCGTGCGCGCCAGGGCGTTGGCGCGCAGGTTCATGTGGAACAGGTTGAAGTCATAGATATGGTAGTTGCCCTCCTCAGACATGAAGGCGGGGTAGTTCTCGGACCGCACTTCGCTGACCCGCAGCTCACCGTCAACGCACTGGGCGTCTGCGACACCGGGCTCGATGGCCTCGGGCGGTGACTCGTCCTCCTCATCGAAGCCGTAGTTCACCGCGCCCAGATTGGCGCTGAAATCAGCGTAGGCGCCGTCGGTGCGCCAGGTCAGCGGATTGACGCAGATGGGGTTGGGCACCTCGTTGAAGCTTTCCACGCCGGGTGCCAAGGCGTTCCAAGTGACTTGGCAGCCGGTTTGCTGGGCGCTTTCGCAAACCAGAAAGCCGTTGCTGCCGTCCAAGTAGTAGCCGATGGGATAGGCGGCGATCATCCGTTCGGCGGCGGGCGAGCCCTGCAGCTCCTCACGCAGCAGGGTGTCCAAGTGCAGCGCGCCTTGGCTGTGTCCGGCCAGGATGAAGGGTCGGCCGTGGTTTTCCTGATCGAGGTAGTGGCGGAAGGCCTGCGCCACATCTTGATAGGCGAAGTCGATGGCGTCCTGGCCACCGCCTGCCCGGTCGAAAAAGGAGTACAGGGTGGCTTGGCGGTAGCGCGGCGCGTAGATGCGGCAGCAGCCGTTGAAGACGCTTGCTTGGTTGCGCATCACCGCGTAGTCGGTGATGGCGTTGACCGGCGCGTCGGCCAAGTCCTGGTTCCAGCCGCTGTCTTCATAGTAGGTGGTGGGGTGGATGAAGAAGACGTCCACCTCGGCTTCGGCTTGGTTGTCCCGAATGGCCTCGCTGGGCGTGACATCCGCTAGGTCCTCGCGGTTCGGCAAAGCCGCCCAGTGGTCGGGATTGGCGTAGTCAGGGGCGGGTGGCGGCTCGGTGTCGGCGAAACGCTCGGCGGGCTGCATCATGAAGGACATGACCGCAAACTGGAGCGGCTCGCGAAAGACCGCCACGGCAATGACGAGGACAGCGATGGCAGCGCCAATGATGATGAGAGCTCTTTTCACAGTAGCCTCCAGATCTTTTCAGTACGGACCTTCATCTCAGTACGGACCTTTTTCTCAGTACGGACCGCAGTTAGCGTGCAGGAACTGGCGGCCTGCCAGTGAACGCTTTCCACTTGTTGCATTGAATGTGTTGCATTGAATGGGCCTCAGCGGCTGAATTCAAGGGGTTGGCCAAACGGGCCATCCAACAATTGGCCTTCGGCGAATCGCCGCACGCCGTTGACCCAGGTGGCTTTGATTTGGTGGCCGAATTCGATGCCGGCAAACGGGCTCCAGCCGCACTTGGCGAGTAGGTTGGCGCCGCCGTCGGTGCGGCCCTGGGCCACCAGCACAAGGTCGGCGTGGTAGCCCTCGCGGATGAACCCGCGCTCCCGGACGCCGAACAGCTCGGCCGGTGCGTGGGCGGTTTTTTGGGCGATGGTGGTGGCATCGAGCAGGCCGCGGCGACAATGCTCGAACAGGCTCAACAGGGCGTGCTGCACCAGTGGCAGCCCGGCTGGCGCTTGGCCGTAGGGGCGGGACTTCTCTGCCCGCGTGTGCGGCGCGTGGTCGGTGGCGATCACGTCGATGCGGCCGTCGTTCACCGCCGCCAGCAGCGCTTCCCGGTCTGTGGTGCGCTTGATGGCCGGGTTGCACTTGATGTCGTTGCCTTTCTCCGCGTACCAGCCCTCGTCGAAGAACAGGTGGTGCACGCAGGCTTCAGCAGTGATGCGCTTGCCGGCCAGGTCGCCGGTGGAGAAATGCGCCAGCTCCCGGGCCGTGGTCAGATGCAGCACGTGCAGCTTCGAGCCGTGCTTTTTGGCCAGGTGAACGGCCAGTGCGGATGACTTGTAGCAGGCCTCCTCCGAGCGGATGCGGGGATGCTCGGTGATGGGGATGTCCGCCCCGTAGCGGGCCAGGGCGGCGGCTTCGTTGGCTTCGATGGTGGGCGTGTCTTCGCAGTGGGTGGCGATCAACAAGGGCGTTGAGGCAAAGATGCCCTCCAAAGTTTCCGGGTTGTCCACCAGCATGTCGCCGGTGCTGGCCCCCATAAACACCTTGACGCCGCAGGTGCTGGCTGGGTCAACGGACTTGATGTGCTCCAGGTTGTCGTTGGTGGCGCCAAGGTAGAAGGCGTAGTTGGCATGGGAGCAGCGGGCGGCGCGCTCGCGCTTGTCGTTGAGGCGCGCTTGGTCGATGGTCAGCGGGTTGCAGTTGGGCATCTCCATGTAGCTGGTGATGCCCCCAGCCACCGCCGCCGCCGACTCGCTGGCGATGTTGCCCTTGTGGGTGAAGCCGGGTTCCCGGAAATGCACTTGATCGTCAATCATGCCCGGCAGCAGCCAAGCGCCCTGGGCGTCCGTGACGTCGCCCGGGCCGTCTGGCGCGGTGCCCACCGCGGCGATGCGCCCATTCTCGATCAACAGATCGCCTTCGACGACCGCGCCTTCGTTGACGATGCGGGCGTTGACGATGCGCTGCCTGCTCATGGGCGGATCAGCACCTCGCCTTCCAACTCCACCGGGGCGCCGAAGGGCAGCTCCGCCAAGCCGACCGCCGAGCGGGCGTGGGCGCCCACTTCTGGGCCGAAGACCTCGAGAATCAGCTCCGAGCAGCCATTGATGACCGCCGGCAGTCGGTTGAAGCCCGGCGCTGCGTTGACCATGCCGAACAGGCGCACCCAGCCGGCCACCCGGTCCAAGTCGCCAAGCGCCTGCTTGAGGCTGGCCAGCAACGCGCAGCCCACCAGCCGCGCCGCTTGGTAGCCTTGCTCGGCGCTGACCTCGGCGCCCACCTTGCCAAGGGGCTGGGCCAGCGCTCCTTCAGCGTCCAGCGGCAAGTGGCCCGATAGAACGGCACGGTCGCCGTGGATGCGCACCAACTCAAAGGGCAAGGGCCCCAAGTTCATAGGCTTGGGCAGCACGATGCCCAGCTCTTCAAGCCGCGTTTCGATGTGCCCCATGGGGGTCGCTCCATTTTTGCGTTTGCGAGTTGGCTACGGTCCGTGAACAGGGGCTAGTAGAGGTCGCCTTCCTCAAGCTTGTTCTCGATTCTACCATTCCACCCCACGTAAGCGGCCTTGTTCGCCGAGCGTTTGCTGCGCAACCGCGAATGCGTTTGGCGGGAGGGCGCTGGCAGGCCGGTGATGGGTTGACGGTAGCTTGGCCGGGTCGTGGGCACGCCTCAAGCGCCCCACACCGTGACCGGACGGCCATCGAGGGACTCCTCGCGCCGGTAGAGCTTCTCTTCCCAGGGTTTGGATTCGTCCCGGTCGAAGATCACCAAGTGGCCCGATTCGCCTTGGCACCGGTCCATGTAGGCCAGGGTTTGCTCCAAGCCCTTGCGGATGGTCCCGTCCAGGCTGCCGTGCAGGATCTTGCACTCCACCACATAGCGCCGGGGCGGAGTTCCGGGCTCACTCTTGTCGGCAAAGCGGCCCGGTGGCCAGACGATGAGCAGGTCCGTGCGTCGGCTGCCCAACGCGTACTCCCGCTCGATGCGTCCGCCGCCATTCACCACCCGCTGCAGGAACGCCTGCAGCAGCAGTTGCGGCCCTGCCTCCTTGTACTGGAAGCGCTCGATCCAGTGCTCTGAGTGCTCCCGGAAGAAACGTTGGAAAGCCGCCAGCAGGCTCTCCACGTCAAGGTCGCCGTCGGCTTTCACGTACCACTCAGTCTCTTGGAGGATCATGTCCGTGCTGGCGTACATGAGCTCCCGCGGAATCACCTCGCGGTAGATCGGGTTGGCGATCCGGCGTGCGCCGCGGTGCGCGAGCAGGCCCAGATCACGCACGTACTCCACGTCGTCCGGGCTGGTCTTGGCCTCGCCGTTGGCGCCACCGCTCAGGACTGGCTCGATCACCCGTCGCACCCGTTCCTCGCGGAGCTTGTCGGCCAACTGGTGCAGGTGCGTTTGGCGGCTTAGGATCAGCGCCTCCCTGGCCTCCATGACCGCCTCTTGGTCGATCGTCCTCGCACGGTCCCGGTTGGCTTTGTTCTTGAAGCAGGCTTGGTGTGCCAGCGCGTTGACCAGCCACGGCTGGCCTTGGGATTGCTCCCACACCGTGGCCAAGGCACCCGTCGTGAACGCCTGCCCGGTCTCCGTGGTGTGCTGGCCCAATAGCGTGCCAACTTCGGCCTCGTCGAAATCGCCCAGCCGCAGCGACTCGGCCTTGATGTTGAAGGCGCTGCCGCCCGTGATGATGTCGCCGCCCGACTCGGAGTGGATGCGGTAGTCGCGCACGTCACGGATGCCGCACAGGATGACGCTTTGGGGGAACGCCGCCGGTCGCATGTCGTACCCGGCCCGAAGCTGGCGGAGCACGGAGATCAAGGTGTCGCCCACCAGCGCGTCGATTTCGTCAATCAGCACCACCAGCGGCTTGGCGTCTGCTGTTGACCAGCGGACCAGGGTCTCGCGCAAGGCGCCGTAGGGGCCTGCCGCTTCCAGCGCCCCTTGGGCGGCAAGCTCCAGGTCGCTGCCGGGGAAGGTGATGCGTGCACGGATGTTCAGCTCCGCAAGAATCGCCTCCATGCCGCCTGCCACGTCGCCGCGGGCAGCCTGTCCGGCCTCCACGTTGGCGTATAGGCAACGGTGCTCGTCAGCCTCGTTCAGCAGGTCGCGCAGTGCCAAAAGTGCCGAGGTCTTGCCAGTTTGCCGCGGCGCGTGCAGCACGAAGTAGCGTTTCTGCCGGATAAGCCGCAGCACCTCATCAAGGTCGAAGCGCTCAAGCGGCGGGATGCAGTAGTGGTCCGCCGGAACCACCGGCCCGGAGGTGTTGAAGAAGCGTTCGGCCATCGGCTGGGTCTCGGCTAGTGAGGTACCGTTGGGCGGGGAAATTCTAGCATTGGGCGGAGTCCCGATTCCCCGGCCCACCCTCGCTCCGAAACCTCGATGACGACTGCACCGCGAAGGACTACAACCCCGCCACCAGCGGCCAGACCGGTCGGTTGCTCTGTAAGCTGACCGAGGACCACAACCCCGCCATTCGCGGCCAGACCAATGCAATGCTCTTTAAGCTGACCAAGCCAGCGGATGGCGGATGGCGCGGCTTTAAACGCCGAGCAGGTTGAGGCTTTCCAAGTCTTCGCACATGGCGATGCTGCGTTTGGCCATGGTCATGAACATCTCGTTGCCGCGGTCGGTTTCGCCGACGATCATGGAGGCGACCACGGCCATGTGCAGCCCGGCGGGCGAGTGGCGGCGGTACAGGGTCCAGCAGATGTCCCAGCTTAAATCCACACCATAGCTGTGCAGCACGTCCAGATAGTGCTTGAGCAGCCCGCGCTCCGCCTTGGCGCGGTGCTCTGGGGTGAGGGAAGTGCCCATGAAGTAGCTGGCGTCATTGAGCGCGCAGCCGAGCCCGATGGATTGCCAGTCAAACACCGTGAGCGGGCGTGGCGGGCTGTCGCTGGCCTCGCCGAACATCATGTTGTCCAGCCGGTAGTCGATGTGGATCAGGGATTCGGGGCCTTCATGGCTGGCGTAGGCCGCCTGCGCCTCGCCAAAGCGGGTGACGGCGCCCAGTTCGTCGGCACTCAGGCGGCTGGCGTAGCGCTCAACGAAACCCTGTTCGGTTGCGTTGTACATTGGCGGCTCACCAGGGCTGGGAGACGGGCGAACCAGCAGGTCGTGCTGGGCGAGGGCCATATCGCCCCAGCGCGGGCCCTGCAGCTTGGCAAGCTCCTCCAAGGCCAGGGCGGCTTGGTCCGTGCTGCATTCAGAGCGCTGGTCGACTTGAAAGCCAGGCGCCAGATCCTCCATCAGCAGCATGAATTCGTGAGTGTCGGGATCGAACTGAATGGCCAAGATGGCCGGCGTGCGGATGTCCACCGTGGCGGCCAATCTGGAATAGAAGAACACCTCCCGCTCGTAGTTGCGCAGCAGCACGCCGGTTTGGCGGCTGGTGGGGTCGGTGGCCGGAAACTTGCCCACCAGCGTTTTCGGCAGGTCGCCGTCCGCCACCAGCGTGAAACGGGCATTCTGGCCCACTTGGCCGGCGCCGATGCGCTGCCAGCTCACGGATTCGACCGTGCCATTCAAGCCGGCTTGGTTGAGGATGGCGGTGAGGTGGGCGGGCGTCACTTGATCCGGGCTGGACAAGACGGGCGCCTTGGAAGGCAGCATGACTTAGACCGCTTGGAGCATTGCAGGATTGACGCTGACGCCAAGGGCATCGGACAGCCTATTGGGCATCATGACTTAGACCGCTTGGGGCATTGCAAGGGCGATTGATACTATCATGCGCCGAATTGTGACGAGAAAGCCCCATGTCCGGCACCGCCTACCCCGTGTACCGCTCCAAGTTTCCGGAGCTTGGCTTCTACGGCCTGCCGGGCCATACCCGCGCACCGCGGGACATTCTGCAGCAGGCGCGCGATGCGGAGGCGCTGGGCATCGGCAACCTGATGATCTCGGAACGGGCGGACTACAAGGAGATTGCGGCCATCTGCGGCGCTTGCGCCGCGGTCACCGAGACCATCAGCATCGGCACCTCGGCGACCAATCTCAACCTTCGCCATCCGATGGTCACCGCCTCCATGGGCTCCACGCTGAACCGGCTCTCCCAGGGCCGCTTTGCGCTTGGCTTGGCCAAGGGGGTGGCCATGCGGTGGCGGGCGTTGGGCCTGGACTTCCCCACCTATGCCCGGGAGCGGGAGTTCATCGATCTGCTGCGCCGCCTCTGGCGGGGCGAGATCATCCGCGATCACCAAGGCGAAATCGGCCATTTCGGACAGATCGGCCTAGCACCCTACATCGATGAGGACATTCCCATCCTCTATGTTGGCTTTGGCCCGAAGAGCTTGGTCAATGCCGGGCGCCTCTACGATGGCGTTCACCTGCACACGTTCATGGGTGAGCGGGCGCTGAGCGGCGCCGTGGCCCAAGTGCGCCAAGGCGAGCAGGATGCGGGCCGGGCACCGGGCACGGTCAAGGTGTGGTCGGTGCTGGCCACGGCGTGCGACGCGTCGGAAGAGCGGTATTTGCGGCTCATCGTGGCACGGCTGGCCTCCTATCTGCAGATTCCTGGCTACGGCGAAATGCTGGTGTCCATCAACGGTTGGGATGCGGACGTGCTGCAGCGCTTTCGGGCCGATGCGACCGTGCGGGCCATGCCTGGGCTCATCGACAGCGTCGCCTCGCTGGAGCAAATCGCTGCCGTGGAGAAACTGCTGCCGGAATCCTGGCGGCCAGCGGCGGTGGGCGACGCCAAGGCTTGCGCCGCCCGCTGGCTGGAGGAGTTCGAGGCCGGTGCGGACGGCATCATCATCCACGCCAGCACCCCGGAGGAATTCGCCCCGGTGCTGCGCGAGTATGAGCGGATCAGGCCGGACCAACGCTTTGCCGAACGCACCAACCGGCCGGCGTAGCGAGCAAAGCCCACCCACTTTTGGCACAGCAAGCGAGTGTACCGTCCCACAAGTAAGGGTGACTATTCGTGGCCCTTTTGGCCCCCGGACGCTTTGGTCCGCCCGGATGCCTTGGTCCGGCCGGCTGCGTTGCTCGTCCTTGTGTGGCGCCTGCCACGTCGCGTCGTCGCTCTTTGCCGAACGCACCAACCGGCCGGCGTAGCGAGCAGAGCACACTCATTTGTGGCACAGCGGGCTATCAGCCTGTGAGACTTAGAAGAAGGACGACTGTAACCCTCGTTTTTTAATACATAGGTGTTGCGCAGGATTTCTTAGGCTTCATTGGAATGATTAGTTGATTCAATAAGCTATGGACTTTCATGCCCCTATATCCAACAGGCTGCTAGCCGGCCGTCAAACCCAGAGGAGGAGCCGTGCTCAACAAGCTCGATGACTATCCGGTGCATCAGACGCCGGAGCCCTTGGCCCACCCGGCCACCAGCGACCGCAACGCCTACGACCGCACTTGGTACAACGGCTATGCCGTGGACGGCAGCTACTACTTCGGCATCGGCATGGCCGTGTACCCACATCGCGGCGTGCTCGACTGCGCCTTCAGCGTGGTGCGGCCGGGCGGCCTGCAGCACTGCTTCTTCGGCTCGAGGCGGGCGCCGCTGGAACGCACGGAAATGCAGGTGGGGCCCATGAGGATTGAGGTGCTGGAGCCCATGCGCCAGGCTCGGGTGACACTGGATGACAACGACAGCGGCCTCGGCTGCGACCTGCTGTTCTCGGCGCGCACGGCGGCGATTCAGGAGGGGCGGCAGACCTTGTGGCAGGGCGCCCGCCGGGTGATGGATGCCACCCGCTTTGCCCAGTTCGGTGCTTGGAGCGGCACCGTGCGCACGCCGGATGGGGACATCGCCGTGCATGAGGCCCAATGCCGGGCCACCAAGGACCGTTCCTGGGGCGTTCGCGGGGTGGGGGAACCGGAGATGGGCGGCGCGCCCCGACCGCCCGGCAGCTTCTTCTTTCTGTGGGCGCCGCTGTTTTGGGAGGATCATGTCTCCCACGCCATTTTCTTTGATGGACCGGGCGGCGAGGCGTTGGTGCGCGAAGCGCTCACCGCACCGCTCTATGCGAGCGAAGGCGCGGCGCCGGCCGTTGACGACGAGGGCGTGGAACGCATGGCCACCGCCGCCCACCGCGTCCGCTATCACGCCAACACGCGGCTGGCCGAGCGCGTTGAACTCGACCTCGGCCGTCTCTCCGGAGAAACGTGCAAAATCATTCTGGAGCCCCTGTTGCGGTTCCAGATGAAGGGGCTCGGCTACGGCCATCCCAAGTGGTGGCAGGGCACTTGGCAAGGCGAATTGGCCACCGGCCACGAGGCGTTTGATCCCAACGGCTTGGACCTGCTCGCTCCGGAGAACCTGCACGTGCAGCAGGTGGTGCGGGCCCGGGATGGAGCGGGCGAGGGCATTGGCGTGGTGGAGCAGGCGGTCATCGGACCCTACGCCCCCGCTG
Organism: Candidatus Azophilus sp.; assembly: GCA_965220835.1. GTDB lineage: Bacteria > Pseudomonadota > Gammaproteobacteria > Pseudomonadales > Azotimanducaceae > Azophilus. The sequence goes on from OZ244842.1 coordinate 608,007, forward strand.
GCTTCACGGGCTTGCTGGACGGCGCTTCGGGATAGACGCGAGCGCCCTTGAAGGTTAAGGGCTTTCCGCGGCCCGTGCTTCCAACCGCGCCAGCTCGGCCCGAACTTCCGCGTGCCTTGACCGGCTGAGCGGATAGCGGATCAGCGGCAGGTAGGCGATGCCCAAGGCCAGCGCGGGCGCCGCGCAGTAAACGATGAACAACCCTTCGATCGCGCCTGGGCTGTTGTCCGTGCCCGGCGAGAAGCCGAACAGCCCTTCGATCAAAGTGAGCACGGTGCCGACGGCGATGGCGCTGCCCAGCTTGTTGGTGGTGGTCAAAAGCGCGAAGAACAGCCCGGCGCGCTGCTTGCCGGTTTTGAGGGCGTCTTCGTCCGTGAGGTCGGCCATCATGGAGCGCAGCAGGGCCGGCGCGGCGCCGAAGGCCACCCCGTAGACCAGCGTGTAACCCCAGAAGAGGGCCACATTGCCGGGCTCGGCGACGAAGTAGAGGCCAATCTTGATGGTCACGCCGTACAGCAAGGCGATCTTGATGGTGCGGTCCTTGCCCAGCCAGTAAGCGATCTTCAACCAAGCCGGCATGGCGGCGAAGCTGGCCAAAAAGTAGAACAGGAGGGCGATGCTGGCGTGCTCGCTCAGCTCGAAGACGTAGGTGGCGAAGAAGATGTACAGGGCGCCGGAGGCGGTGGAGGCGAACCCGGTGGTGAGGTCGGTGAGCAGCAGGCGCCACAGCGTTCGGTTGGTGAGCACCACCTTGGCGGCCTCCTGCCAGTCGATGGCCCGGTTGACGACGCTGCGGGCGTCGGGCACCCACAGCAGCGTCGGCAGGGCCGTCAATGGAAACAGGATCAAGCAGAACCAGCCCATGCTGGCCACCTTCAGCGCTGCCTCGCCCGAGCCAAACAGTTCCACTGCGGCCGGAATGGCCAGCACCAGGATCATGCCGCCGATCACGAACACTTCCCGCCAACCGTAAAGCCTGGAGCGCTCGTCGTAGGTGGCGGTCAGCTCCACGCCCCAGGACTGGTGGGCGATGGTCATCATGGTGAAGCCCACGTACAGCAGAATCAGCCAGAACCCTAGATAGCCAGGCGACACTTGGTCCGGATTGGGCATGAACACCATCCAGACCGACAGCATCAGCAGCGGCACGGATATCGCAATCCAGTGCTTGCGCCGCCCCCAGCGGGTGTCGAAGCGGTCGATGATTGCGCCCATGAGCGGGTCGGTCACAACGTCCCAAATGCGGGCGAGGGTGAAGATCAGGCCAACGGTGGTGAGGCTAAGGCCCAGGCTCTCCCCATAGAAGGGTGGCAGGTACACGGAGATTGGCATGGCCATGGCGGCCAACGGCACGCTGACCCCGGAATAGCTCGCGAGAGTCCGTCTCGACAGGGTGGTCTGCGTGCGTTTGGGCATGGCCTATCTTAATCCCGGCGCAAGGCTGCACGTGCACCCAAGCCTGCAGCCGGAGCCCGGCGCCCGGCGACCGCCCCCTCCCTCGTTACGTTGAGGCGCACGCTGGTTGGCCTCGCATGCGTTGCAAGGTTAACGCATGGCTCAGGGTTCGGTTGAATGCTGCAGCCGTCTGGGCGTCACATCGTGCCAACGGCATGCCGTCAGCCGGTGGTGCCGGATCTCCGCGGAGACCTGGGTGCCGGCGTTGCCGGCAGTGGCTTAATCCAACACCGCCTGCACCTTGTCCAACAGGAATTGGGTGTCATTCGCGCTCAGCGTCCGCTCGCCCCTTGCGAAGTGGCCGTCATGGCGCTTGCCGTTGCATCGGTGGGTGATGTGCGCCCGGCCGTCGGCGCGCATGTCCACGTAGGTCGCATCCCAACCGCCCTTGCCGTGGCAGGCGGAATGCCTTCGGAACTTATCGTCGATGGCGTCGTGAATCACGCGGTCGAAATCGGTGACCCGGTCGCTGCGGGTTTCCCAATAGTAGGTCTGTTGCTTGTATGCGCCGCAGGCGTCGAGCCGCACCTTGTGGGTCCACACGCCGTTCTGCCCCCAGGTGCCGGTCTTGCCGATGCGCATGTGCGTCAGCGAGCCGTCGTTGGCCTCCATGTCGTCGAAGTAGGCGTAGTGGACGTAGGCCTCTTTGCGCATGGCGTCGTCGAAGGCGCTTTTGATGCGCGCCCACTCGTCGGCGTAGTAGTGCCTGCCGCCGACCGGCTGGTGGTTGGGGTCTTCGATCAGGAAGCTGTACATGTCCCAGTGGTGTGCCGACTTCCACCCCCCGGACTTGACCTTCGCCTCGATGGAAACGCCCCACTGCAGTTTGCGGTCCATGCGGAAGCGCCGCACGTCACTCCACTTCCAGTTGTGCGTGTCGTAGAGCTGCGCGTCGAAGATGCGGTTAACGGCCCGAGAGATGTCCGTCGCCGTGTCGCTGCGCTTGGGCGGCTGCCCGCCGCTATTGGTGTGGATGCCGGTGGCCTCAATCTTCACCCGGTAGCCGCACGGCCCGTCGAACTTCGCCCAAACGTCGGGGCTGGAGTCGTTGCCTTGGTCCTTGGCGACGTGCAGCTTGCGCAGCACGGCGGGGGAGTGGTCGCGCGCCCAGCGCAGCCCGCCGTCAGAGAAGGTGCCCGTTCCAATGTCCGCCCAAGCCACCAAGGGCAGGGACAGGATGATTGCGGTGATCAGTGGTTTCATGCTCGCTTGCCCTCCAAGTCTCATGAATGTCACTCCTCGACCGCCTCGACCAGGCGGTCGATCAGGGTCTGGCGGTCGGCTTCGGACAGCGTTCGCTCCGCCTTGGCGAAGTGTCCGTCGCCGAACGTGCCGGTTCAGATGTCGGGAATAGCCGGAAGCGGCAGCGTCATCAGCGCCCGCAGCGGGATCACGTTCGCTTGCACGGCGTCTCTCCTCTAGTAGCGGTCAACTGATTTTGCCAAAAGGTTAGTAATGATCAACTGATTTTGCCAGAAGGTCAACGAACCTGCGGCTCTCCTCCATCGTGAACCGCCTTTCCGCCCTGGCAAAGTGTCCATCGGAGCGCTTGCCGTTGCAGCGGTGCGTGACGTAAAGGTTGCCACCGCTGTGCTTGTCAATGTAGGTCGCATCCCATCCGCCCTTTGCGGCGCAGGCGGGGCCGCGCTTGAACACGGCGTCGATGCCTTGGTGGATGGCCCTGTCGAAGTCGGTGGCGCGCTCGCTCAGGGTGTCCAGCTCGTAGGTCTGGTCCCACCAACCCTCGCAGGTCTTGATGCGCACCTTGTGCCGCCAGACGCCGTCGTCGTTCCACTTCCCGGTCTTGCCGATCTTGGCTGAGTGGAAGGAGCCCAAGTCGAACTGCTGGATGCCGTCCCAATAGGCGTAATGGACGTAGTTCTCGTGCTCCATGGAGGTGTCGAACTTGTTCTTCATCTCCTTCCATCGGGCCGAGTCCTCCGTTCCGCCGACCGTGCCGTTGAAGGCATTGTCATTGTAGCTGTAAGCGGTCCTGTTGTTGCTGCCAAACAGGTCGCCCAGCCACCCCTGCCCGTAGCTCACTTGAACCCACGTCCTGAGGCCGCGGTCCTCGCCCAAGTTGTTCGGATAGCGGTCCATGCGCAATCGGCGAAGGTACTTCCACTCGTTGCGCGGCTCGTCGGGCGTTCCCTCCTGCTCCCACAGCCATTCAAGGTACTCCTCGATGCGCCCAACGAACAGGCTCGGATGCAGGTGGGGAACCTCGATCTTCGCCCGCCACGAGCAGTGGCCCTTGGCTTGCGCCCAAACGTCGGGGCTGGAGTCGCCGCCGAAGTCCTTGGTCATGTGCAGCCGATGGGGTTCGGGGCCGTGGTCACGTATCCACCTCAACCCGCCCTCCTCGAAGGTGCCCGTGCCGGGTCCGGCGAAGGCGAAAAGGGGAAGGAAGGCCAGCGTTGTCAGAAGCTTGTGCATGCTTTTGTCCTCCGAGCTATTGTGCGTCTAGCGTGTCCTGCACTTTCTGCAGCAGGAAGTTCGTGTCCGCCTTGCTGAACGTCGCCTCGCCCCGTGCGAAGTGGCCGTCATGGCGCTTGCCGTTGCATCGGTGGGTGATGTGCGCCCGGCCGTCGGAGCGCATGTCCACGTAGGTCGCATCCCAACCGCCCTTGCCTTGGCAGGCGGAGTGGCGGCGGAACTTGTGGTCGATGGCGTCATGAATCACGCGGTCGAAATTGGTGACCCGGTCGCTGCGGGTTTCCCAATAGTAGGTCTGCTGCTTGTATCCGCCGCAGGCGTCAAGCCGCACCTTGTGGGTCCATACGCCGTTCTGCCCCCAAGTGCCGGTCTTGCCGATGCGCATGTGCGTCAGCGAGCCGTCGTTGGCCTCCATGTCGTCGAAGTAGGCGTAGTGGACATAGGCCTCATCGTCCATCGCCTCCTCAAACTTCAGCTTCACGCGGTGCCACGTCAACGAGTAGTGGTGGTTGCTGCCGGGGTCGTAGAGGTTAGTGTCCTCCATCAGCCGGAAGCTGTAGGTGTCCCGGTGCCGCGCGGTCTTCCACCCGCCGGACTTCACCTTGGCCTCAACGCGGATGCCGTAGGTGCCGTGGCGGTCCATCCGGAAGCGCCGCACCTTCTCCCACTTGTAGTCATGGCCGGTGGTGAAGTTGTGGGTGTCGAAGATGCGGTTCAAGTCGTCCGTGATGTCGGTGGCCACGTCGTAGGGTCTGGGGTCCTGCCCGCCGCCCCGCGTGTGGATGCCGGTGGTCTCGATCTTCACCCGGTAGCCGCACTGCCCGTCGAACTTCGCCCATACGTCGGGGCTGGAGTCGTTGCCCTGGTCCTTGGCGACGTGCAGCTTGCGCAGCGCGGCGGGGGAGTGGTCGCGCGCCCAGCGCAGCCCGCCGTCCGAGAAGGTGCCCGTTCCGATGTCCGCCCAGGCCACCAAGGGCAGGGACAGGATGGTTGCGGTGATCAGTGGTTTCATGCTCGCTTGCGCCCTGGGGATTGTGAAGGTCATTCCTCGACTGCCTCGGCCAAGCGGTCGATCAGGTACAGGCTGTCTGCTTCGGACAGCGTTCGCTCCTCCCGGGCGAAGTGCCCGTCGTGGCGCTTCCCGAAGCAGCGGTGGACCACGTGGATGCGGTCCCCGCCGGCGGGATACAGGTAGGTTGCCTCCCAGCCGCCTCGTCCCTCGCAGGCGCTGCCCCTGGCGAACTTGGCGTCGATGCCCTGGTGCAGTGCCACGTCGAACTTGGTCACGCGGTCATTGCGCGTGTCGAGGTAGTGGATGCGTTCCTGAAAGCCGGCGCACTTCTCAACCTTCACCTTGTGCCTCCAGATCGGCCCTCCCCAAGTGTCGGTGCGTCCGATGGAGACGTGGTGCAGCGTGTCCATGGATAGGTCGCCGCAGTGGTAGGGCACCACCCGGTCCGTGGCGATCACCAGCCGCCTTCCCAATTCGTCCGCCTCGCCAGCGGAGAAGGTGTGCACGCCCTCCTCGTCCCAGAACGCGACTTCGGAATCCCCGGCACCGTTGCTGTAGCCGTACAGTATCTTGAGGTCGCCGTTGTCCATGCGCTTGACGTGGGCGCGCCGCATCCAGCCCCTGAACACGTTGTTCCTGAACCCATCGTAGTCGCCCCGGTACGCCGCCCGGTCCGGGCTTGCGTTCAGCCACTCGAACAGCTTGCCGTAGTCTGACAGCTCGCCGTTCTCCCGGTACTCGTTGTGGTTCCATTGGTAGGAGTAGCAGGCGTCCGTCAGCGCGTAGCGAAGCAAGTGGCTGTGCTTCGCCGGCTTGCCGCCCGGCGAGCGGGTGATCAGCAGCGTATCCAGGTTGTCGCCGTCGGGGATGCGCATTGGCCGCCCGTCCGTCCAGGACATGATGTCTTCGGTGGAGCCGCTGACCTCGTAGTCGTTGAACACGTCCTTCGCCGCTTGCCTCGTCACTTCCGTGGCGGTGTCCCAAGTGGCCAAAAACGAGTCTCTGTTTCTGCTGTCGAAGTAGCAACCGGTCACTAGGTTCTTGGTCCTCCAGTACTTGCCGGTGGAGGATGCCTGAACCGAGCCGTCGCGCCGCCAGGTGATCTGCTGGGTGTTGTCCCGCGTGAAGTCGGTCAGCACACTCTGGCCATAGTCAGAGATGATCCTGTCCAGCCCCGCCTCATGGGCGCGGTCCAGCGCCGAATCCCCCTGCCAGCGCTTCGAGACCACCGGCAGGCGGTTGGTGCGCGGCCAAACCGTCAGGTAGGAGCGCCTGGTGCGCAGGCACTGGTTGACGTGGCGGTACTCGATGATGCGGATGTTCTCCGAGCGGAACTTGCGGGTCTCCTCGACGCAGGGCCCCTCCAGGATCATTGCGTCCGGTTCGTAAGCCGACGCCATGCCGGCTGCGAGCAGCAGCGCTGCCGTGGTGATTGCCTTCACTTCGTTATCCCCTTATTGGTTGACGTCAACACCGCACGCCCGCTCAGCAGGCAGCCGGTGTTTGGTTTGTTAATGTTCTTATCGTCTCTCGCGAAGTGCCTGTTGCCGAACGTGCCGGATCAGAGGTTGGCAAGAGCCGGATGGGGCAGCGCCATCGGCGCCGCCATCAGGATCAGGTTTGCTTGAAGTGCGTCTCTCCTTTAGTAATGGTCAACAGAATTGGACAGCAGGATCGCCAGCGCCCGGCTGTCCGTCACGCTCAGCTTGCGCTCGCCACGGGCGAAATGCCCATCCGACGGCTTGCCCGCCGCCATGGCCGTTGCCTTAATCGAGCCACTGCGCCGCCAGACCGTCAGCGTCATCAACGCCGCCAGCAGGATCACGTTTGCTTGCGCTGCATCTCTCCTCTAGAAGTGGTCAACCGACTTGGACAGCAGGTTCGCAAGCCTCCGGCTGTCGGTGACGCTCAGCTTGCGCTCGCCCCGAGCGAAGTGGCCGTCAGACCGCTTGCCGTTGCAGCGGTGAGTGACGTGAATGCGTCCGTCCGAGTGGCGGGCCAGGTAGGTCGCGTCCCATCCGCCCTTGTTCCGACAGGCGGCATTGCGGTTGAAGGTCTCGTCAATGTGGATGATGGCCCAGTCAAAGTCGGTGGTGCGCCAGCCCACGGTGTCCAGCTTGTAGTCCTGCGTCCAGAAACCGCCGCACGACTTTAACTGCACCTTGTGACGCCAAATTCCGTTGTCGGCCCACTTGTCGGTCTTGCCAATCTTGGCGGAGTGGAAGGTGTCGATGTCGAAGGACTGGTTGCCCTCCCAATACGCGTAGTGGACGTGCTCCTCATCGTCCATGGCCCGCTTGAACTGGGCCAGCAGGTCGTCCCATCGCTCCTTGGACTTGCTGCCGTCCGGGGAGTGGCCTCCGAAGGCGTGGTCGTCATAGGTGGTTCCCTTGAGGTATGGCACCCAGTCCCACGGGAAGGGTTCGTGCCGCTCGGTCGTGTAGAATTTCGTCTTTAGGCCCCAGTCCTTGTCCCTCCAGTTTATCTTGTACCTGTCGAGCTTGTAATACTTCACTGCCTCCCAGTGCCGCATCAGGTAGTGGTCTTCCTCGAAAAGGTCCCATGACGCCCACCGAAGGTAGTCCGTGACCTTGACCACCGACCATGACGGGTGGAACGCTGGTGACTCTATCTTAACCCTCGCGGCGCAGTGGCCTTCCGACTTCGCCCAGATGTCAGGGCTGGAGTCCGTCCCGTAATTCTTGGAAAGGTGCAGGCGCCTGACTTCCGCTGGGGAGTGGTCGCGGTACCACCGCAAGCCCCCCTCCTCGAAGGTGCCCGTCCCCGGCCCGGCCCAAGCGGTCAAAGGCAGCAGCATTAATGCGAATGCGATTCTCTTCATGTCATCCCCTTAAAGTCCATTCAAGTTTCCTCCGGTTGCGCACTTCAGTCGTCGTTCACCACATTCGCAACGCCAATGATCGATGCTGAAACCAGCAGCGCAACGGTCACCATGGCCGTTACCTTAACCGAGCCGCTGCGCTCGCCGCGGGCAAAGTGACCGTCCGACCGCTCACCTGCCCCAAGGGCCGTTGCCTGAACCGAGCCGCTCCACCACCAAAGGGTCAATTGGGAGCGCCGGGTGCGCCGGCATGGGTTGACCTGGCGGTGGTCGATGATGCGGATGTTGTCCTTGAAGAGCTTGCTGGTCTCCTCGCCGCAGAGCCCCTCCAGAGTCATTGCGTCCCGCTCGCAAGCCGACGCCACGTCGGCCGCGAGCAGCGGCGCTGCAGTGGTAATTGCCTTTACTCCGTGTCTTGTTTGTGCGTTTCTTGTCTAGTAGTGGTCAACTGATTTCGCCAGAAGGTCAACGAACCTGCGGCTCTCCTCCATCGTGAACCGCCTTTCCGCTCTGGCGAAGTGGCCATCGGAGCGCTTGCCGTTGCAGCGGTGGGTGACGTGAAGGTAGCCGCCGCTGTGCTTGTCAATGTAGGTCGCGTCCCATCCGCCCTTTGCGGCGCAGGCCGGGCCGCGCTTGAACACGGCGTCGATGCCTTGGTGGATGGCCTTGTCGAAGTCTGTGACGCGCGTGCGTAGGGTGTCCAGCTCGTAGGTCTGGTCCCACCAGCCTGCGCAGGTCTTGATGCGCACCTTGTGCCGCCACACGCCGTTGTCGTTCCACTTCCCGGTCTTGCCGATCTTTGCCGAATGGAAGGTGTCCAAGTCGAACTGCTGGATGCCGTCCCAATAGGCGTAGTGGACGTAGTTCTCGGCGTTCATCGCGTCACGCAGCTTCACCCGCATCGCCGCCCATCGCTGGGCGCCGTCGGTTTTGGAGCTTACGAATGCGTTGTCGGTGTAGGTGAAGTTGCTTCGCTTCGACCGCAGAAAGTCGGGCCAATCGGAATCGTCCCAGTCACTGCCCACCTCGACGCGGGTTTTCAGCCCGCGCAGCTTGCCGTGGTCGCTGTCGTAACGGTCCAGCTTGTAATGCCGCAGGTGCTTCCACTTCTTGCGTTTCTCTTTGCCGTTGCCGTCGAGCGCCCGCCACAGCGATTCCAGGTAGTCCTCAATCCAGCCCGGATGGTATCCGGGAGCGTCGATCTTCGCCCGCCACGAGCAGTGCCCCCTTGCAAGCGCCCACAGGTCGGGCCTGGGGTCGTTGCCGCCGGTCTTCGTCAGGTGCATGCGGTACGGTTCGGGCCCGTGGTCACGTATCCACCTCAGTCCGCCTTCCTCGAAGGTGCCCGTGCCAGGCCCAGCCCAAGTGATTAAAGGCAGCAGGATCAATGCGAAAGCGATTCTCTTCATGTTGTTATCCCCTTATTGTTAGTTGATTGTTGTTTGTTGAGTTATCGTCGGGTTGCTTCACTGTAGCCGCCGTTCACCGTATTGGCAACGCGACCGATCATTGTGATCCATCATAGTGAGAGCGGCAGCGCAGCGGCCGCAAGGGCCGCTGCCTTGATGGCATTGGTTTTAGTTGCGCCTTAGTTGGCGGCGTCCAGCACCGCTTGAATCCGGTTGATCAGGAAGCGGCTGTCCAGCCAGCCGAGCTTGCGCTCACCTCTTGCGAAGTGGCCGTCCTCCCGCTTGCCGTTGCAGCGGTGGGTGACCATGATTCGGTCGTCGCTGTGCATGACCAGGTAGGTGGCGTCCCATCCGCCCTTGCCTGAGCAGGCGGAGCTCCTCTTGAACTTGTGGTCGATGGCGTCGTGGATCACGCGGTCGAACTTGGTCACCCGGTCGTGACGGGTCTCCCACAGGTAGTCTTCGTTCCAGTAGCCGCCGCAGGTCTTCAGGTTGATCTTGTGGCGCCAAATCTCCTCCGGCCCGCCCCATTGGCCGGTCTTGCCGATCTTCATGGAGTGGAACGCGCCGCCGGTGACGCTTTGGTCACCGGTGAAGTACGCCCACTTGACCCACTCCTCATCCCGAAGCGCCTTTTCCAGCTCAGGAATCATCAGACGGTAGGCGTCGGCGTACACGCTGCCGGGATGGTGGTAGAAGGCGAAGCCGTCGTTGTGCCACCAAACCTGCTTGTTGTTCAGGTTGCCGAAGCTGCCCTTGCTCTCCACGGTGGTCAGTTTGATTTGGATGCCCCAGTCGGCGTAGCGGTCGAAATTGAACCGCATCACGTTTTCCCAGTACACGTTGTACTTGGCGTCCTGCGCCAAGTTGTTCGCAAGTGTCGAAAGCCGTTGGGACACGGTTCCGTACAGCGAGGGCACCTCGATGTGGACGCGCCAGGAGCAGGCTCCCTTGTAGTGCGCCTCGATGTCCGGGTGCTTGTCGTTGTCGTCCGGCTTCTTGCGCAACCGCAGTATGCGCAACTCGGCGGGTGAGTGGTCACGCGCCCAGCGAAGCCCGCCATCTTCGAATGTTCCCGTGCCGATGTCGGCTGCCGCCGGGAGCGGCAGCAGCGCCAGCAGCGCCGCGTACAGGATTGCCTTCATGGAGTTTCTCCTACCTGTTGGTGTCGAGCGGCGGGAGCGGCGTCAAAATCGCGCTAAAGGCAAGTGCTTTCAACATGCGAGCTCTCCCCTCGCCAAGTGCGGTGTCCACCTTGGCGATCAGGGAGGCGGTTGTCAATACGATCGAAAGTTTTGGGCGTCAAATCGCCCCAACGGTGCCCATCGTTGCTGGTGGCGCACGGCAAGGGCGCCCTACGGTGCATGACGGGCTGATGCTGCCCGCCAAAGTCGCGGAGACTTACGTCCATCTCGCGCAGCAGCACCGCGCAACCTAGACCTTCGAGATGGACCTGCGCTCGTTCTCCGACGGGGCTTGGTGGAACTGAACATCCTTGCGGAGTCGCCTGCCCCGCCACAGCCGCTTCGCGCATTCGGAGTCTGGGCTGATTGGGCGTTCAGGCGTTTGTCCGGTTCGCTTTACTGACGACAAAGTTGACCGTGCCGAGGTTTGTCACCTGCCGCCTTGGCGGGCTTTATGCCGCTATGAAGCCGGTGGCGCAGCTCCGGCTAAGGTTGGCAATACGCCTTCCAACAGCCCTTCGATGCGGGCCACGCGTTGTTGAAGGTCTTTGATCTGGTTCGATCTCGCCTGACCCTCAGTCCGCATCTCCGTGCGTAAAGCGCCGATTTCAGTGCGCATTTCGGAACGGAGCGAACCGATTTCCGTGTACATATCAGATCGTAGCTGACTGACTTCGCCGCGCAGGCCTGAAATGCTGCCGCCTTGGTGCAAGAGCAGTCCGGCCAAGCCGATGATGCCAGTCAACAGCAGTCCGCAAATGGTCAAGGTGTCTTTGGACATGGGGGCATCCTATCATGATTGCATTCACCGCCGTGGCTGGTTGTCGACCACAGCCCCGGCACTCCAATGGCTACGCTACGCAATCAGACGCTCGTGCGAAACGGGCGATTTCCGCAATGCTTGTAGGAAATTGCCCTTTCGTGAAGCGGCATGGCGGGTCAGCACACTAGGAGAGGCACCTTTGCTACTTTTCGGCGCTTAGGGAACCTTTTCACGCTGCGTGTGGGCTGCGTGGCCATCTTCGAGCAGCCATAGCCGACGTGCCGGGATGTGACTGGTAGAGGAACCCGGGACAAACTCAACGACATTTTCGTTGCGGACAGCGACAGGCATTGGCATGCCGCTTCTGGAGCGGAATCACGTCGAGTCGGCGCGGACCTCCAGTACGGCTTGGCGGTCAAATCCATGCCTGCTGCCGAGACGAATGGCCTCGTCCTCGTCCTCCAGCAGGCGCAAAAGCGCCGCCACCCGCGCCCGACGCGATGCGGGGTTCCGGACTTCCTCGAGGGCGCCATCGTCGTGCCCTCGATCATCCAAGCTGGCAAGACCTCGGGCGACTGATGCCAGCGCCCGGTCGCGAACGGGGCCGGGGGCAAGCGCAAGCGTCCGCTGCACCGCCCGGTCCGGGTCCATTTGCGTCCAAAGGGATGCCACCAGGGTTGCGAGCCGGTCCCGCTCGTCGGGGTCATCGACGGCGTCAATGCCAGCCAATGCGGCTTCGGGATCTTCGATGACCATGTTGGGAACCACCTGCGCGTAAAGGCCCTGCCGTTTCCAAGGCGGCAGCGATTCGATCACGCTCATGGCGGCGCCGGCGTCCTCACGGGCGATGAGCGTGGCGACTCTCGCGGCCAAGTTTGGGTAGCTTGGCTCGCTCTCTAGGCCCGCAATCCACATCAGCTTCTCGTGGTTCGGCAGATGCTCGATGGTGGTGGCAAGCCCCTCCAGGAAGCCTTGCCGCTGGATGACCGACAGGGTGGCGGCAAAGGCGCTGGCGCTGTCGAAGTCCTGCATGCCCCAGTGCTGGGCCAATTGCGTGAAGCGTTGCGGCAGAATCTGTTCCTGCTGGGTGCCGAGCCAATTCGCTGCCGCCTCCGGGTCAGATTGCGCCCAACGGCCGATCAAGGCATCAACGGCGGGATGGCGGTCAGGCTCCGGCAGGCTGTCCACCAGCGCCGCCGCACCGGCGGGGTCGCTGCGTGCCAACTCGGACACCAGCCTGCTCAAGCGCTCCTGACGCTCCATTGGGCTCCGTTCGGCAAGCAGGGACTCAACCTCCCGGTAGGCCGCCTCCAGGGACATCGGCTGGCCGCCCCAAGAATACAGGCGCGGCCCGATTCCCAGTTCACCACCCAATCTGATCTTGGACAGCGCGGCCCGGGCCAAGTCGTGACGCAAGGCAGTGATGGACCCAGGGTCCGCCGCAAGCGGCTGGTCGGCCAAGGCGAACCCCTCAAGCAGGGCAGGGTCTTCGATGAAGATGTCGGGATCCACCACCAGCGCCACCATCACCATTAGGTCAACGACCTCGGCCAACCTCGGTTCTTCCCGCGCCGTGCGCAGGGCGCTGGCGCCGGATGCCGCCAACCAAGCGTGAATGGCCATGCGCGTGGCTCGCTTGCGCTCTTCGGCGGGCAGCGCCAAGGCCTGCAGCAGTGCATTGTGCGGATCCCCGTACACGGAGACCCCGAGCCGCTCCAATTCAGGCGATGGCGCACCGGGAACGCCCGGCTGCATGGGCGTCAAGTCCTCCGAGTCGGAGCCCGGGGCGCTTGCGCGGCCGGCAATGAAAGCCACCGCTGCAAACGCTACGGCGAGAAACGAAATTGCCAATGTTCGTGCCATGGCGAAGGCTCCCATGCGCAGAGGTTTGAGACTCGGACAACCTAGCCCTTCATTTGCTTCCAAGCAACTTGGATGTCGGATAGTTGGATGGCCTTGGCCCAAGGCTGGCCCGATTGAACGGAGGGTTTTCGTGGCTTGGCCAAAGACGCCAGCAATTCGGGAAAAGCCTTGGCACTGCCGCCGCGGTGGGCACTCCGCCGCTACGTGGGCGGTGCTGCGCTGCTGGCCAGTGTGGGCAGAACGCCTTCCAGCAAACCTTCAATGCGCGCCACCCGCTGTTGAAGGTCTTTGATCTGGCGTGACCGCGCTTGGCCCTCCGTGCGCAGCAGGCCAATCTCGGATCGCATATCTGAGCGCAGTGCGTTGATTTCCGTATGCATTTCTGAACGCAGCGAACCAATTTCCGTTTGCATTTCAGACCGAAGCGAGCCGATTTCCGTTTGCATTTCGGACCGGAGCGAACCGATTTCCGTTTGCACTTCAGATCGCAGCGAGCCGATTTCCGTGTAGATATCCGAACGCAGCTGGCTGACTTCAACACGCAGGCCGGAGATGCTGCCGCCCTGGTGCAACAGCAGGCCAGCCAAGCCGATGGTGCCAGTCAACAGCATTCCGCAAATGGTTAAAGTGTCCTTGGACATGGGGGCATCCTAGCATGATTGCATTCACCGCCGTGGCTGGTTGTTGAGCGCTGCCACGGCGCTCCAATGGCTACGCTACGCAATCACGCGCTCGTGCGAAACGGGCGATTTCCCCAATGCTTGTGGGAAATTGTCCCTTCGTGACCCGTTATGGCGGGTCAGCGCTTTAGGAGGGTGTCTTTGGGGCTGCTTGCTGCTTAAGGACCCGCTTCGGGCTGTGCCTCAGCTTCGCGGGCACCTGCATTGCCATCGTTAAACATCACCATGGGGCGGGTCGGGATGTAGCCCGTGACGGAACTGCTGCTAAAGTCAACCAATTCACCGTCAGGGAAGACGAAAGGCATCGGCATCGGCATCGACATCAAGGTTCCGGAGTGCATCCCCACCGAATTGGCGCGAACCTCCAGCACGGCTTGGCGGTCAAATCCATGTTCGCGGCCGAGCCGAATGGCCTCGCTCTCATCTTCGAGCAGACCCAGCATCATTATCACCGGCACGCGGCGCATTGCGGGGTCCCCGACTTCGTCAATGGCTTCAATGGCGCGCTCGACATCCAATTGCGCAAGGCTTTGGGCCATTGATGCGAGTGCTTGGTCGCGCACGGGACCGGGGGCGAGATCAAGCATCCGTTCCATGGCGCCGTCCGGGTCGAGTGTTGCCCAAAAGGATGCAATCATGGGAACCAGTTGGCCGCGCTGGGAGGGGTCTGCGATTGTGTCGATGGCCGCGAATGCGGCTTCAGGATTCTCCATGGCGATGCTCGGAAGAACTTGGGAATAACCGCGCATCCTATTTCCGGGCGGCAGGGATTCGATCAGCGACAAAGCGGTGCCGGCGTCCTGCCGGGCGATTTGCGTGGCTACAGCCATAGCCAAGTTGGGGTAGTTTGGCTCGCTTTGGAAGTTTGAGACCCATGCCAGCTGCTCGTGAATCGGCAGCCGCTCGACGGTGATGGCAAGCCCCGCCAAAAAGGCCTGTCGCTGGGTGCCTGACAAACTGGCGGCATAGTCGCTGGCGCCTTCGAAGTCCTGCATGCCCCAGTTTTGGGCCAGCTGGGTGAAACCTTGCGGTGCGGCTTGGTCTTGCTGGCTGCTGAGCCACTGCGCTGCTGCTTGCGGGTCGGTTTGCGCCCAGAAGCTGATCAACGCATCAGTGGCCGGCTGGCGGTCAGAAGCCGGCAGGCTGTCCACCAGCGCCGCTGCGTCAGCGGGTTGGCTCATTGCCATCCTGGTCATGAGCGTAAGCAAACGCGGCAAGCGTTTCATTGGGCTCCGTTCGGCGAGAATGGACTCGACCTCCGCATAGGCTTCCTCCAGAGGCACTGCCTCGCTGCTCCAAGCAATTGAGCCCATCTGGGGCCCCATCTCAGCGTCCAATTCGAGGCCAAGCAGGGTTGACTGAGCCAGAGATCGGCCTAGGGAAATGACTGCCTCAGCGTCTGCCGTAATCGCCCGGTCGCCAAGAACAATGCCTTCCAACAGCGACGGGTCTTCATGGATGATGTCAGGATCGACCACCAGCGCGACCTGCAACATTTCGCCGACCACCTCGGCCAATCTTGGGTCGTCCCCGGCCTTGCGCAGGGCTGCGGCGCCCTCTTCGGCCAGCCAATCATGCATGGCGCGGCGCACGGCGCGTTGCCGATCTTCACCATCCATCTCCAGCGCCTGCAACAGCGCCGCATGCGGATCCTGGTGCACGGCGGCGGCGTGCGGCTGCAGTTCAGGCGTTGGCGCACTGGGAATGCTGGGAGTCAGGGGCGTGGGGTTGGCCGGAGCGGAGCTTGGCGCACTGAAGCGGCCAACAAGAAAACCACCCGCCGCAACCGCCACGATAAGGAAGGAAATCGCTAGTGTGCGTCCCATAGCCAAAGCTCCGATTCGCGGAATGTTCTTAGGTCAACAACCTAGCCTTTCCGGTGTTTTCAAGCAACTTGGAAGTCGCGAGGCAGTCGCCCAAGACTTGCAGTACAGAACGAGTGTTTTCGTGGCTTGGCCAAAGACTCCAGCAGCTTCGGGAAAGCCGCTGCACGTGTCGCCTCGGCGAGCTCTTCGCCGCTATGTGGGTGGTGCTGCGCTGCTGGCCAGTGTGGGCAGAACGCCTTCCAGCAAACCTTCAATGCGCGCCACCCGCTGTTGAAGGTCTTTGATTTGGCCTGACCGCGCTTGGCCCTCCGTGCGCAGCAGGCCAATCTCGGAACGCATATCTGAGCGCAGTGCATTGATTTCCTTATGCATTTCTGAACGCAGCGAACCGATCTCCGTTTGCATTTCAGACCGAAGCGAGCCGATTTCCGATTGCATTTCTGAATGGAGCGATCCGATCTCGGTGTACATATCCGAGCGTAGCTGGCTGACTTCGCCGCGTAGGCCAGAGATGCTGCCACCTTGGTGCAACAGCAAGCCAGCCAAGCCGATGGTGCCAGTCAGCAGCATTCCGCAAATGGTTAAGGTGTCCTTGGACATGGGGGCATCCTATCATGATTGCATTCACTGCCGTGGTTGAGTTTCGAGCACCGCCCACGGCATTCCGAGGGCTACGCTGCGCAATCAGGCGGTCGTGCGAAACGGGCGATTTCCCCAATGCTTGTAGGAGATATCCCTTTCGTGAAGCCGCATGGCGGGTCGGCGCACGATGGGGGGCTTTGCGGCTGCCTTGCGCCTATTGGGAAGGCGAAAGGCATTGCCATCGAGCGGCTTCCGGCTGATGGTTCACCTGGCCGTCAGTCGCTTCGCGACATTTCCAAGCAACTTGGATTTCGGATAGCCTTCGCCCTCATTGCCGATTGGAGGGCTGCGATGCGGCGCTGGTGTTTGGTCTTGGGGGTGGCGGTTGGCGCGCTGGGTTGCGGAGCTCCGCCACCACCGGTGCCCTATGAACGGGCCACCGGAATCACGGAGTTCATGGCGTGGCTGCTGGAACCGGCTGCGGATGCGATCTGGGATTCCGCTGGCCAGATCATTACCGAGGACGGCGTGGAGGACTTGGCGCCAACCACCGAGGCGGGTTGGGACGAGGTGCGCAACCAAGCGGCGCTTGTTTCGGAACTGGGCAACTTGCTGATGATGCCCCACTTCGCCCAGGACCGGCTGGATTGGACGGAGATTTCCCGGGGTTTGGTCAAAGCGGGCGCCCGTGTGCGTGTTGCCGCAGAAGCCCGGGATGCGGAGGCGTTGTTCGAGCAGGGCGCTTTGCTGTACCAAGTGTGCGTATCCTGCCACCAAATCTACTGGCGGGAGGCCCGCGTTCAATGACGCCTGAGGGCGCTTTCCTGCCAACAGCCAACCCGGCCTGCCGGAGCGCGGACGTGCAGGGAATGGCTTTCCCCGCGACACGGCGGCCGCTTGAAGGAACGGCGCTGGGCGCCGTCCGAGGGAGCGAACCTGTGGTTCGGGATGCCCTCGCTCCCAGGAAGGGCTTCGGATGACGGCATTCGACGGTTCAGTGCGCCGCATTGGGCTGCAGGTGGGCGGCGCTTTTTTGGTGGCGCTGCTGATTTTGGTGGCCGTTGTGTTGCCGGCGGAGTACAACTTGGATCCGTTGGGCACCGGGCGGCTGCTCGGGTTGGTTTATCTGGGCGAGGATCAGGAAGACCCGGTGCTGCGGGAGGCGGCGGCCTACCGCGTGGATCGGGTGGAGTTTGAACTCACCCCGTTTGAGTCGGTGGAGTACAAGTACGGCCTGGCCAAGGATCAGGCGTTGGTCTTTGCCTGGCAGTCCACCGGCGAAGTGGTTTCAGACCTGCACAGCGAACCCGCCATTGGCCCGCCCGGCTACGCGGAGAGCTTTGACCAGAATCGCGGAACCAGCGCCGCCGGCACCTACATTGCGCCCTTCACCGGCCTGCACGGCTGGTTCTGGGAAAACCGTGGGGAGGCCAACGCCAAGGTGCGCCTGGAAACCGCCGGCTACTATGACCGCGCCGTGGAGTATCGCGGCGGCGCGCAGTTTGAAACGGCGGAGTTTCCCCGCTGACGCTAAACGCCCAGCTGACCTTCTCGCTCCTGGGCGCGTCTCATTCTAGGGGCTGGCCGGCTCCGAGGCAGCGAGCACCAGCAGCAGGTTGCCGGCCATGTGGTTGTAGATGCCGTAACCGGAGCTGAGCGCCAGCTCCCCTTGGTGGATGATGGGGCCGGCGGCACCGCCGAAGGAGCCGCCGTGGGTGGTTTCGCCGGTGATGGTGGTGAACTCCTCGGTGGTGTCCAATTCCCACAGCACGGTGCCGGTCTCGGCGTCATGCACGCGCAGCACGCCGTCCATGGCGCCGGCGTAAACCAGGTTGCCGGCCACCGTCACCGCTTGGGAGACGCCCGGATAGCAGAAGTCCCGGCCGTTGCAGGCATCAGGATTCAACGACGACCAGAGAATCTCGCCCGTGCGAATGTCCAGCGCATGCAGGCCCGGCCGTTCGGGGTTGTCGTACTCGCGGCCATCAGCCATGTCGGAAATGGGCACGAACAGCCGGTCGCCGGCTGCCGCCATCCCAAAGTGCACGCCGCCTTGGATGCCCCCGCGGCCAACCCGCGTTTGCCAGACCACGCTGCCGTCGTCGGGGTTGACGGCATGGACGATGCCGGACTTTTGGCCGCCGATAACCAATTCCCGCCCGTCGCTGGTGGTCAACAGCATGGTGGCCGCGCCGAAGTCGAAGTCCGGCCCGCCCTCCGGTGGGCAACTGTGGTCGTTCACGGTGTCGCAGGCGACGTTCCAGACATCGTTGGTAGTGGCCTGAAACACCCAATTCACGGTGCCGTCGTCAAGGTCCATGGCGAAGATGGCGTCGCTGGTCAAGGTGGCGGGCGATGACATGTTCTCGCCGGTGGCCACGTAGAGCTGGTTGCGCTTGGCGTCGATGGCCGGGCTGTTCCAGATGACCGCCCCGGACGGCCCCCACATGTTGGTTTCGGCCCGGTTCTGGTACTGCACCACCGCGGGTTCATCGATGGTGTAGGTTTGCCAAAGCAGTTCGCCGCTGGCCGCGGCATAGGCGGCCACCGAGCCGCGGAACGTGCAGCATTCGTAGTAAGGGTCCACCGCCAAGTTCACCTCCAAGCTGGACACTGGGGTGTAGAGCACGCCATTGTGCAGGGAGGGCGTTCCGGTGATGGTGGCGTTGGGGTGGTCGTCCGCCCGTTGGCGCCACAGTTCCTCGCCGGTGCTGGCGTTGACGGCGTAAACGTTGCCGAGCAGGTCGCCGAAGAACGCTGCGGTTGTGGCCTCGCCCTCATCCGCTGCCAAGCGCCCGATGACGATGCCGGTGCGCACCTCCGATGAGGCTTGGTAAGACCAGTGGGCGCAGCCGCTCTCCTGATCCAGGGCGTAGACCTTGCCGCTGTGGGAGCCGACCAGGATGGCCCCGCCCGCGAATGTGGGCTGGGAGCGGGCGCGGTTGGCGCTGGGAAAGCGGACTGCCATGCGCGGCTTCAGCGCGGGCAGCTGCTCCGCCGTTAGCCCCGCCTCGGCAGCTGGGATGTGGCGGCTGTTGGTGGGCTGCAAGCCCCAGTTGATCACCTCCGGCGCCGTGCTGAAGGCAAGCCGGGGCACGTCATCCGCGCAGGCTGGTAGGTCATTGGCGGCAATGGTGCCCATTTCGACCCCGGCCAGGAACTCGGCGACCAGCACGCGCTCCTCAGGCGTCAGGCCGGCAGCCTCCTCCTGCATGATGCCCTCTTCCATGGAGCGCAAGATGGCCTCCGGGGGCATCAGCCCGATCATGTCTCGATGCGGGGCCTTCTTCACCGCGCCCTCATGGCAGCTTGCGCAGGCGGTGTCGTAGAGCGGCTTGCCGGGCATCGCCATGCGGGCGAGCACCAGATCCAAATTGGCTTGGGCCGTGTTGTCCTTGTCCGAGCCGGCGGTTTCGTCTGCTTCGGGTGCTGGCTCCGTCGGTGGGCTACCGGGCTCGCAGCCGCCAAGCATCAACGCGGCGAGCAGAATTGGAAGGAAGGCGCGGTTTGTCGGGATTGGCATGGCTCTCAACCTTGTTCTATGGCGAGTTGAGGAACGCTTTGCGTGAAACAAAAGTTTGCCTCACGCAGCTTTTTTGCAACATCGCGGGCAATTTCCAGCGTTTCCGTTATCGTGCGTCCTTGAGCGATGAGACCTTGGATGTCACCGCTGGTCGCTAGATAAACGCCTTCCGGTAGCTTCTCAATGTGTAGTCCAACGATCCTTTCCATAACTAGCCGTTTAGGCGCGCAAACAGTTAGCGGACAGTTTGCGCCAACGACTGCGGCACTTCAATGTGCTTGGCGCGCAGGTATTCACCCATCGACTTAGCCTGTTTGTCGATGCGGTGGTTGGAGGCTGCACCGGTGCCAAGCACACCGCGCACGTGGAAGTTCAAGGCGCGCAGATTGGGCAATTCGTAGCGTTCCACCTCGTAGGGCGCCATGTCCGGCAGCAGGCGCTTGAACTCCGCCACGGTCAGGTATTCGTGCAGGAAGCTGTAGGCCGCATCGCTGCGCGCCCAGACGCCGCAGTTGGCATTGCCGCCCTTGTCGCCGGAGCGGGTGCCGAACAGGCGCCCGAACGGCATCTTGGTGGCTTCGCCGGTCGGTGCTGGGCCGATGTCGGCTGGCGGTTGCTGGTAGTAGATTTCCTCCAGGCCCAAGCGCTGGGTGGGCAGCACGTCTGTGGTTTTGCCGCCGCAATGCACCCGCTCGGTGACCCATTCGCTGTCGATCAAGGCCGGCCAATGGATGGTGGTGCGTGTGCCCTTGAAGCCGCCGCCCCCGGCGCCGGCGTTGCCCGGCACTGCGGCCAAGGCGAGTTCGATGACCTTGGCGTCAAACAAGCGCCCCACCTTGGCTGGATCTTGGGTGGTCACGGTCATGCGCAGGATGGCGTGGGCTGCCTCGTTGCAATCCGGGTCCTCGTGGTCGGTGCGGATCAGCTGCACGTCCACGTCATCGAACTGCTCCCGTCCACCGAGGTTGTGGAGCATCTGATCCACGTGAATCTCGGCCTTGCGCTCTATGTCGAGACCGGTCAGCAACACTTCGGCCGTCTGTTTGTGCGGGCCCAAGGTGTTGAAGCAGACCTTGTGGGTGGGCGGCGGGCTGCTGCCGCGCACGCCGCTGACCCGCACTCGGTCTTCGCCGTCCTGCTGGACGGTCATGGTCTCGAAGTGGGCGATGACGTCGGGGTTCACGTAAGCCGGCGTGGATATCTCGTAGAGCAATTGGGCGGTGATCGTGCCCACCGACACCAAGCCGCCGGTGCCGGGGTTCTTGGTGATGGTAAAGCTGCCGTCCGCCTCGATCTCGGCGATGGGGTAGCCCATGTTGTGGAAGGAGGGCACCTCCTCGAAGAATGAGTAGTTGCCGCCGCTGCATTGGGTGCCGCACTCGATGATGTGCCCCGCGGCCAAGGCGCCGGCCAAGGCGTCGTAGTCGTTGCGCCGCCAGTTGAACTTCCAGGCCGCCGGGCCGATGACCACGGCCGCATCGGTCACCCTCGGGCAGATCACGATGTCCGCGCCTTGGTCCAAGGCCTCCTTGATGCCCCAAGCGCCGAAATAGACGTTGGCGGTCAGCGCCTGCTGCCCGGAATCGGCAAAGGCGGCGCCGGTGTCCAGGTTGGTGAAGGCCTGCCCATTGGCTTGCAGGTCTTCCAGGTCGCCGATCAGGTCGTCGCCGTCAATGTAGGCGACCTTGGCCTGCACCCCCAGTTCGGCCAGGATCTTCTCCACTTCGTCGGCCATGCCCTTCGGATTGAGGCCGCCGGCGTTGGAGACGATCTTGATGCCTCTGGCCACACAGTCAGCCGCCACGTCCCGCACCTGCTTCAGGAAAGTGCCCACGTAACCCAAGTGGCTACCCCGGGTGGTGCGCTGGTTATGCAGGATGGACATGGTGAGTTCGGCGAGATAGTCGCCAGTCAGCACGTCGATTGGGCCGCCGTCGATCAGTTCCCGGGCGGCGGCCAGCCGGTCCCCATAGTAGCCGCTGCAGTTTCCAATCCGAATGATGTCGCTCATGATGCCTCTCCGACTTCTTTATCCCACCTCGCCACCGATCCCGAGTTGAGTCAGCAACTCGACCACCTCGCCGAAGGCGAGGCGTGCCCAGCAACTCAATCACCTAGCCGCTCGCACCGAGTTGCGTTAGCAACTCGATCACCCCGCCGAAGGCGGGGCGTGCACCAACAACTCAATCACCTCGCCACCTGCTCCGAGTTGCGTTAGCAACTCGATCACCCCGCCGAAGGCGGGGCGTGCACCAGCAACACGTCCCCTGTGGAACTTCCGGGCTACCGTTCAGTGATCCAGGCGGGCTTGCGCTTCTCCCGGAACGCCGCCATGCCTTCGGCGGCTTCGGCGGAGCGGAACATGCGCCCGCTCCATTCGCTGGTCACCTCGAAGCCTTCCTCAACCGACCATTCAGGCACCCGCCGCACCAGCTTCTTGCATTCGGTGACGGCGATGGGCCCGCCGAGGTTGATCATCTCAACCTCCTCCTGAACGGCGGCGGCGAGTTGCGCTGCCGGTACCGCCCGGTGCGCCAAGCCCATGGTCACGGCTTGGTTGCCGTCGAAGCGCTCGCCGGTCAAAAACAGCTTCATGCCGTGATGGACGCCGAGCTTCGGCAGGCAGACCACGGAGATGACCGCCGGAATCACGCCGATGCGCACTTCACTGAAGCTGCACTGGGCCTCCTCGGCAATGACCACGATGTCGGCAGCGCCGACCAAGCCCAAGCCGCCCGCAAATGCGGCGCCATTGACCGCAGCGATGACCGGCTTGGGGCTTTCCAGGATGGCGCCCATCACGTCGGTGTAGGGCACCGCCCGCTGCCCGTCGATGATTTCCCCAGGCGGGCTCTTGAGGTCCGCGCCGGCGCAGAAGGCCGGGGCCGCGCCGGTGATGACGATGCTGCGCACCGCAGCATCCGCCAAGGCGCCTTGAATGTGGTCGTACAGCTCGTTGACCAAGAGCGCCGAGAGTGCGTTACGGTTTTCGGGCCGGTTCAGCGTGATCCAGGCCGCGCCTTGGCGCACCTCGTAAAGGGTGGCTTCAGTGCCGTCCATGGGAAGGCTCGCGGCGATTGGGCAACCTGTTCATGGCCTGTTGGCCTCCGACGTGCCGTTGGCGGGCCTTTGGCGAGCCAACGGCGTACTTTCGGTTTCGGCGTACGTTCGTTGCGCCTTCGGCGCGCCCTAAGCCGCCATGATGGTG
Organism: Candidatus Azophilus sp.; assembly: GCA_965220835.1. Lineage (GTDB taxonomy): Bacteria > Pseudomonadota > Gammaproteobacteria > Pseudomonadales > Azotimanducaceae > Azophilus. The sequence continues at coordinate 630,790 of OZ244842.1, forward strand.
ACGCCGCTCAACCCTGGTGCGCCGTAAACGTGGGTGTAGCCGGTTTTTGGGTTGTTCGGCACTTGACGCTCGCCGGCCTCGCCGCGCAGTTGCAGGCAGATCTCATAGACCTGGCGCAAGCCGGAGGCGCCCACCGGCTCGCCATTGGCGAGGCAACCACCATCGGTGTTGACCGGCAGCTTGCCGTCGATTTCCGTGTAGCCCTCGCGCAGCCACTTCTCTTGGTCGCCATCGGCGCAGAAGCCGTTCTCGGCCATGTGCATGATCTCGGCGCCGGATTCGGTGTCTTGCAGCTGGGCCACATCGATGTCTTCCGGGCCGATGCCCGCCATCTCAAAGGCTGCCGTGGAAGCCTGCACCGTCGGCGCGGGCGCCCGCTCGAGGGCTTGGGACTGGGAGAACACCTCAAAGGAGCCGAATTGCCGGGTCTTGACCGCCACGGCCTTCAGGAACACGGGGTTGGACGTGTACTGCTTGGCCTTGTCGGCGCGGCACAGGATCATGGCGCAGCCGCCCTCCGCCGGGGAGCAGAACATGTACTTGCGCAAGGGGTGGCAGACCATCTGCGACTGGGCCACGTCGTCATAGCTGAAGGCGTTGCGCCGCCAGGCATTCGGGTTCTTGGCGCCGTTCTTAAAGTTCTTGACCGCCACTCGAATGAGCGTGTCCTCGCTGATGTCGTGCTCGTGCATGTAGCGCTGGATCTTCATGCCGAAGAATTGCGGCGTCAGCGCCATGCCAATGTCGCCATACCACTTGCCGAGCCCGCTGGCCTCCGGATTGACGGTGAACGCGCCCCGGGGATGCTTGTCGAAGCCCACCGCCATGCCGATGTCGAACATGCCCGACTGAATGGCCATGTAGGCTGACTGCAGGGCGCTGCCGCCGGTGGCGCAGCCGTTGGAGACGTTGATGAACTGCAAGCCGGTCAAACCGAGCTTGGAGACCATTGAGTCTGCGTTGCCGGCCGCCGATGAGCCGCCGTAGGCGAACTCCATGTCGTTCCAGTCGAGGCCGACGTCCTTGAGCGCCTCCCGAGCCGCATGCACGCCTTGCTCAAGACCGGTGACGCCTTCGGTGCGGCCGAAGGGATGGATGCCGATGCCAATGATTGCTACGTCCACAATGGTGCTCCTTCAAGAATGGTTCTTGGGTTGGTCATGGATATTGGATATAAGAAACGGGCTCCGTGGGTCAGCTCTCGTCCGCTGGCCGAAAGAAGTAGGCGATGATGTCCTTGCCGTCGCGCTCGATGAACTTCTCCACCACCAAGTCCATCTCCATGCCGATGCGCAGCTTGGAGATGTCCTCCGTTTGGATGCGGGTCTCCACGCGCACTTGGTTGGGCAACTCCACGTAGCCGACGCCAAAGGGCTTGAAGGTTTCCGGGGTCTCCGGGCCTTCATAAGGGGGGCGATTGGGCAGGAAGCCCTGAATGGTCCAGGTCCACAGCTTGCCCTTGCGCTCGAGTTCGATGGGTTCGGTGTTCTCCCCACAGCAAGCCGGGCAGCCGGACTGGGCGGGGAAGGTGACCACCCCGCAATCGGCGCACTTGCTGCCAAGCAGGCGCGGGTCATTGGACGGCCAAGTGAACAGCCCCTCGGCAATTGGAACCTGATCGGCGATGCTCCGCATCAACTCCCCCAAGCGGATAACCGTGTAAAGTGGTTGTTTTACCCGATTCCGCGCCGAACGGGAAGCCCTGGGTTGGGCGGGGACCTTGGTTCCGGCGCTTGGGCTGGCTGGTTGGGCTGCGGGTTGGGCGGAACGTAGAATTCATGGCTCACCAAGGCCAAGGCGATCAGCAGCGCGGCGATCAGCGTGGCAATGGCTGCCGCGATCAACGGGACCAGCCAGCGCCGGGTGACGCGGCGGGCGCTGGCCAGCACCCGGGCGTTCAGCTCCTCCGGCGGCGTCCCCTCGGATCGGTAGGCGCGGTCGAACCAGTCCTCACTCATAACCCCGCATCCCCCGCTTCAGCTTGGCCATAGCGTAACGCAGGCGGCTCTTGACGCCTTCTTCGGTGGCACCGGTGACTTCGGCGATTTCCCGGATCGTCAATTCCGCTTCCTTGCGCATGGCTATGGCTTCCCGTTGCGGACCGGGCAGGGCGCTGATCAGCGCATTCAGCCGCGTCGCGGTCTGCAGCGCTGAGGCCTCCGCTTCGGGCGAGCTTTGGGCGGCAGCCTCGACTTCAGTGCTGGTTTCCCTCTGGCCATGGCGGAACTGATCCATCAGCACATTGTGCGCCACTCGGAACAAGTAGGCGCGGAAACGGCCCTGCGGCCGATACTTGCCGCGATTGGCAATGATGCGCGTCCAGGTCTCCTGGTGGCCGTCGGCAGCGTTGGCCGCATCCGCAGCGCGCAGGAAGTAACGATACACCGCGTCTCGGTGGCGGTGGTAGAGGGCCTCGAACGCGGGATAGCTGCCCGCCGCGAAGCGGCTCATCAACTCGTCGTCGCTGGCGTCCTCCGAGGCGGAGGATTGCGCTTTGGCGCGGGGCTGGCTGGGTTTCATGGCGCTTCGACCAGGCGTTGCAGGGCTGTCGGCACGGACAGCCCAACGCCTTGGCGAGCGGGACTTGGCGGGTTCTGCTAGCCGTCGCTCAGTTCGTAGGTGAACAGGTTGCGCACGCCGTGCAGGGCGATGGGTTGTCCGTTGACCACCTTGGGCTTGTATTTGAACTTGAGCGCCGCGGCAATGGAAGCGCGGTCGAACACGCCCGGCGGGCTGGACTCAACCACTCTGGGGTCCCGAACCGCGCCGCTCTTGGTGATCGCAAACTCGACCAGCGCATAGCCCTCGATGCCCCGCCGTTTGGCTTGGCTGGGATAAACCGGGGCCACTTTGACGATGGGAAGGGCCTCACCTTCGGAAAAGCCGCCGGGTCGCGAAACTTCGATGGGTGGCTTCCCGTCTTGTGTTGGGAATTCGACGCCGAGGCCGTCGTTGTCGCTCTCAAAATCTGGCTCGGGCAAGTGAGGCGGGGGTTCGTCTGGTTCAGGGGGCGGTTCCGGCGGGCGTCGAGTCTTCGTGATCTCGATGTCCTCCAAGAGTCGGACGATTTCCACGGGCGGATTTGGGGGCTTTGCCTCAAACGGCTGCTGGTCGCTCTCGATCAGGCTCTGCATCAGCATGAACAGCACAAAGGTGACGCCCACGCCGGAAGCGGTTGCAAACAGGTACCTTGGGAACATGGCAGTATCCTCGCTGTTGTCGAGTGTTTAAACGGCCACGCGCCCAAAGTGGGGTTAAATTCCGGTCCATGCTTTATCGATTGCTTGCCGACCTGCTGGTGGCGCTGCACTTCGGCTTCATCCTGTTCGCCGTCTTCGGCGGTCTGTTGACCGTCCGTTGGCCTCGTCTAGCTCCTGCGCGGAGGAAGTGACACCTATGTCTAGGCACCGGCCCCGCTGCCTGCCTCTCCACTTGCACCAGACAACGATGTTACGCTGAACGCCCCGGAGCGAGGGCGTCCCGCCCTCGAACGGAGCACGCGGGAATCGCGGGGCGTCGTTTTGCACTCAGGGGGTAAGAACTGGCGCATGAAACACGGACTGAGTGAAGGCAACTGATGCACAAAAAACGTACGAATACCAAGCACCGGCCCAAGCCGTCCAACGTTTTTGCGCGGCGGGGAGTCAAGCGCGGCGTTGAGACCTTCGATCCCCGGAGGGCCGAGGCCGGATGAGGATCATCCCGAACACGGGTGCAGATCGCGTGATAGACATCGTGCGGCCTGGGCTTCGTCCCGGCAATCGGATCGACCTTGCGTCTAGCACATTGTCGCTGTTTGCTTTTGACGAGCTCGCTGAAAGTCTTGCGCGGACGGATAGTGCGCGGCTTGTTCTGCCGTCTGGCGACTCCGATCTCGAACTTCTGGGCTCCCTAGCGGATCGTGCTGCCCGCAATCGTCTACAGGCGCGCTGGCTTGCCGCCCGCTGCGCAGACTGGATCGAGAGCGCGGTCGAGGTACGACGGGTAAGCGGAGCGGTCCCGCAAGGTGCGATTGTATTGCGCAATGGCGACGGCCGCGCCGAGCAAGGCCTGCTGGGGTCGTTTTCGTTCAGCACTGATGGGCTTGGCCTCGCGCCGGGCAATCCGCTCAACCTGATTCAGGCTTCCGAAACCTACCAAGACTGCGAGCAGCTCTGCGCGTGGTTTGAGGTGCAATGGTCAAGCCTTTCGCAAGACGGCACAACGAAGTCGGAATTGCTGGCAACGCTGCGCAGTCTCGCGGCGCACCGAGCTCCATCGAGCATTTACGCCTTGATTCTTCATCACCTTTTCCGGGCCGATGGCGGAGAGCTCGACGAGGATCGGGTCGTTAAGTCGGCGACCGGCATTCGCGACACGGAAGTCTGGAAAAGACTGTTCAAGTTCCAACGGGATGGCGTAGTTGGCGCCATCGACAAGCTCGAGCGCTTCGGCGGCTGCATCGTCGCCGACAGCGTTGGCCTCGGGAAGACTTTCGAGGCGCTCGCGATCATCAAATATCACGAGCTGCGTAACGACCGCGTTCTGGTGCTGTGCCCAAAAAGGCTGCGCGACAACTGGACCCTTTACCGTGCCAACGACCGACGCAACATCCTGGCGCGCGACCGCTTCCACTATGACGTTTTAAATCACACCGACCTCTCCCGCGACGGTGGGCAGTCGGGCGACATCGACCTCAACCATGTGAACTGGGGCAACTACGACCTCGTGGTCATCGACGAGTCGCACAACTTTCGCAACAAGCGCTCGCCCCGGAAGGGTGGGGAGACGCGATACGACCGGCTCATGCGCCGTATTGTTCAAAATGGCGTGAAGACCCGGGTTCTCATGCTGACGGCCACGCCGGTCAACAATCGACTAGCCGACCTGCGAAACCAGATCGCCTTCGCAACGGAGGGTGATGACACTGCGCTGGCGCATCAGGGCGTCGCCAGCATCAATGGCACAACGCAGCGTGCGCAGAAGCAATTCAACCGCTGGCTGCGACTGGAGGAGTTCCAACGGACGCCCGCTCGGCTGGTGGATATGCTGGGCTTCGATTACTTCACGTTGCTGGACTGTCTCACCATTGCGCGATCCCGCCGTCATCTTGAGAAATACTACGGGGATCTGGAAACCGGCCGCTTCCCCGAACGTCTGAAGCCGATCAACTTGAAGCCCGATGTCGATCTTGCCGGTGAGTATCCGGCGGTCGGCGAGATTAATGCTGAGATCCGCCGCCTGAAGCTCGCGGCCTATGCCCCACTTAGGTATGTTCTACCGCACCGGCAAGAGGCCTATGACCGGAAGTACAGCACCCAACTGAGAGGCGGAGGCGCGACCTTCCGGCAACTGGATCGCGAGGAGAGCCTTGTTCAGCTTCTGCGCGTGAACGCGCTGAAGCGCATGGAGAGTTCGGTCGCCTCATTTGCGTTGACCGTTCGGCGCCAGCTTGAGGATGTCGACGCTCTGTTGACCCGCATCGATGAGCAGTCCTTGGAACTGGAGGAGATCGATATCGCCGATGTTGATATTGAGGATCCGGCCTTCGAAGGCCTCCTGGTTGGCCGCAAGGTCAAGGTGTTACTTCAAGACGTGGATCCAATCCGCTGGCGCCAGGACTTGATCGAGGACCGCAATCGACTCGCTACGCTGCTCGCCGCGGCCGGCCAGGTCACCGCCGATCGCGACGCCAAGCTGGCCGAACTCAGAGCGATGATCGAGCAGAAGTGCCGCGAGCCGATCAACGCCTCGAACCGCAAGGTCATCGTGTTCACCGCCTTCGCCGACACCGCGCGGTATCTGTATGACGCGCTGGCGCCGTGGGCACGGGAGTCGCTTGGGGTTCAATCCGCCCTTGTCGTTGGCGCGGGGGCCAACCGGACGACGCTGACGGGACTCCGGCGCGATCTCGCATCCATCCTGACCGCCTTCGCACCCCGGACCAGGGAGCGGCCGGACGACCTCTCGGACGAAGGCGAAATCGATCTGCTGATCGCGACCGACTGCATCTCGGAAGGCCAGAACCTTCAGGACTGCGACTGGCTCATTAATTACGACATCCACTGGAACCCGGTGCGTATCATCCAGCGTTTCGGCCGCATCGACCGCATCGGCTCGCCCAATGAGCGCATCCAGCTCGCCAATTTCTGGCCCAACATGGAGCTGGAGGAATATCTCCGTCTGGAGCAGCGGGTGAGCGGCCGCATGGTGCTTCTCGACATTTCCGCGACCGGCGAGGAGAACCTGATCGAACGGCAATCGGGCGACCCGATGAACGATCTGGAATATCGCCGCAAGCAACTGCTGAAGCTTCAGGACGCGGTGATCGACCTGGAAGATCTGTCTTCGGGCATTTCGATCGCCGACCTGACGCTGACCGACTTCCGCATAGACCTGGCCGACTATCGCGGGCCCGAAGCCGGCGCGCTGGATCTGGCGCCGCTCGGGGCGCACGCGATCACGGTCACTGCGGACGACGACATCCCGCCCGGCGTGATCTTCTGCCTGCGCGCCGAGAGCGCCGCCGCCGAGGCCGGATTTCAGCCAGGCTATCCCCTGGCTCCGCATTATCTGGCGCATGTCGGCGAGGATGGCTCGACGCTCCTGCCGTTCACCCAGGCCAAGGCGATCCTCGACCGCCTCAAACGGCTCTGCGTCGGCCGGGATCTGCCCGACGCCTCGGCCTGCCGTCGCTTCGACGCCGCAACCCGCCGGGGAAAGGACATGCGCGCCGTGCAAGGCCAGCTTGCCGCCGCGATATCCGCAATCGCCGGGACGGGCGAGGAACGGGCGATTGCCAGCCTCTTCTCGCCGGGAGGCACGCATGCCCTCTCCGGCGAGTTCGCCGGTATGGACGAGTTCGAGGTGGTGGCGTTTCTCATCGTGCTGGCGGAAGATGGGTCATGATGTCATTCGATCCTGTCGCGGCGCTGGCGCTGCCTAACGGTGCGCTCATCGACCGCCGCATTCCCAAAACGCTGCTGGTGGAGAACGGCGCCTTCGCAGCGGGTGACCGTCGGCGAATCCAGGAGGGCGTCGAAGAACTGCGTTGGGTGGCGGCGCTGAAGCCGGCCACCGTTGGCATCGCCGAGTTTCGGGATGCTGAGCGCGATTACACGGAGATCGCCGTGCTCAGGCTGGAGCTACGCTCCTCCGCACGCAGCGAGCGCCTCGTCGAGCTTGTGCACCGCGCCATCCCCTACCCGGTTCTCTTGATCGCCTGGTGCGGTGGAGCGCGGGAACTCTCGCTTGCACACAAACGCCGTTCGCTGGCCGAAGCCGACAAGACGGTGATCGACGGTGAGATCGTGGTTGTCCAGCTCCCCGGTGAATGCACCGCCGGGCCGGTGAAGGCCTTTCGCGACGCTCTCGCTCTGCAGCGCCAGCCGCGCGGCACGCTCATGGACCTGTATCGGGGCTGGATCGATGCCGTGCAAGCTTTCCGGGCAGCTAAGATTACCGGTGGCTTTCGCATGCCATCCACGACAGAAGTGGCCTCCGACCGAGCCGCGGCGTTGCAGGACTATAGCCATCTCAGCGAGAGGATTCGGAATGTGCACGCCGCCGCCTGCAAGGAAAGGCAGATGTCCCGCCGGGCCGAGATGAACCTGGAACTGGCGCGCCTGCGCACCGAACGGGACGCGGCGCGCGCCCGGTTGTGAAACAGAGAGACGCCATGGACAAGATCATCGCCGGGGATCCGGAGACCCGCTCCGCCGACATCCTTGCCGAGAACCTCGACCGGCTGAAGGCCCTGTTCCCCGAAGCCTTCACCGAGGGAAAGGTTGACTTCGACGTGCTCCGGCAGCTTCTCGGCGACGCCGTGGACGATGGCGACGAGAAGTACGGTCTCAATTGGCACGGCAAGCGCCGCGCGCGGCAGCTCGCGCTGACGCCCTCGACCGGCACCTTGCGCCCTTGCCCCGAGGATAGCGTCAATTGGGACACGACGCAGAATCTGATGATCGAAGGCGACAATCTAGAGGTGCTAAAGCTTCTGCAGAAGAGCTACGCTGGAAAGGTGCAATTGATCTATATCGATCCGCCCTATAACACCGGAAAGGATTTCATATACCCAGACAACTACCGAGATAGTATTCGACCTTATCTGGAGTATACAGGGCAGGCGGACGGCTCGAATGGAAGACTGTCTTCAAACACAGAAGCGTCAGGACGCTTCCATACCCACTGGCTGAACATGCTGTACCCGAGACTGAGGGTTGCCAGAAATCTATTGGCGCCAACGGGTGCAATTTTTCTTTCCATAGACGACGGTGAATTGTCAAACCTAAAGGCGATGCTAAACGAAATCTTTGGTGAAGAGAATTTTGTTGCACAGATTGAATGGCAAAAGCGTTACACCAGAAGCAATAACACAGATAATTTCACCTCCGTAATCGATCACATTTTGCTTTATCAAAAGTCTGAACAGTTCACAGTAAATCTCGTCGAGCGAGATGATGAAGCCAACGCGAGATTCACTAACCCAGACGATGATCCACGAGGTCCTTGGAAAGCCACTCCCTTTCTTAATCAAGTATCTCCCGAAAAGCGACCCAACCTGTGCTATCCAATCACTAATCCCTATACCGGACAAACTGCCAACCCGACAACGAAGGCGTGGCGATATGAGAGGGCAATGTTTGAACGATTGTTAACAGAAGACCGGCTCTGGTGGGGATCATCGAGAGATAAGCTTGTTCCTGACATCAAGACATTTCTGTCAGAAGTTCGGCCAGGCATGACCCCAATAAATTTTTGGGGGCATAAGTTTGCCGGTAACACAGACGACGCGAATCGCGAAATAAAGGATCTTCTTGGTGAGAAAGTATTTGATACACCAAAACCGATCCGTTTGATTCACAGAATGATAGAGCATGCGTGCAAAGGTGACAACGATATAGTTTTGGACTTTTTCTCCGGATCGGCGTCAACTGGAGACGCGGTACTCAGAAAAAACTTGTCTGATCACGGGGACAGGCGGTTTATTTTAGTACAGATACCAGAGAGAATTGGCGAAGGCACAGCGGCGTATAGGCTCGGATATCGAAGTGTTTCAGAAATCGGTATGGAACGTATTCGACAAATTTCGAAGAGGATTCGGGAAGAGAACCAAGGATATGTTGGAGATCTCGGTTTTCGTGTCTTTAAACTGGACAACTCTAACGTCAAAGTCTGGGATCCGAGGCCGGACGACCTCGAAGACGCGTTACTTTCCGGCGTTGAGCACATCGAGCCGAGCCGAACGGAGCAGGATATCCTCTATGAGCTTGTGCTCAAGCTTGGCTTGGACCTCTGCATGCCCATCGAAACCAGGACCGTCGCCGGCAACCGCGTGTACTCGGTCGGGGTAGGCACGCTCATCGCCTGCCTCGTCGAGGTGATTGCTTCGGAGGACGCGGAGCCGCTGGCGGAGGGCATCGCGGACTGGCATGATGCGCTGGCTCCGGCTGGCGAGACCACAGTCATTTTCCGGGACAGCGCCTTTGCCGACGATGTCGCGAAGACCAACCTCGCCGAAACCCTCAAGCAGCGGGGTCTTGGCAACGTACGAAGCCTGTGATGCCGGCAGGCAAGGGGTGACAGGCGATGAACCGGCATGAGAAGCTGTTGCAGACCATTCTCTGGGGACGCTCGGACGCCAACATCCGCTTCTCCGACCTGCGGGCGCTGTTGGGGTATCTGGGGTTCGACGAACGCATACGAGGGAGTCATCACCTCTTCGACAGAGCGGGTATTGTAGAGATTGTCAACCTGCAGAGCGTTGGTGGAAGGGTCAAACCCTACCAGGTCAGGCAGGTTCGACAGCTCATTCTCAAGTACCGACTGGGAGAAACCGACTGATGCACAAGTACGAGATCATCCTCTACTGGAGCAACGAGGATCAGGCGTTCATCGCCGAGGCGCCCGAATTGCCCGGCTGTATGGCGCATGGTGACGATCAGGAAACCGCGTTGCGGAACATCAAGGACGCCATGCAATTCTGGATCGAGCGGGCTCAGGAACTGGGACGGCCAGTTCCTGAGCCTAAGGGGGAGCGGCTGATGTATGCCTAACCGCGTGACGTGGCGACGCGGCAACGAGGCCTTTCGGCATGATGAAGCTCCGTTTTGAGCCAGACTTGGACTTCCAACTCCAGGCCGTGGATGCCGTCTGCGAGCTGTTTCGCGGCCAGGAGATTTGCCGCACCGAGTTCACGGTTACCCTGAACCAGCTCGACGCTCAAGGGGCGCTTGCATTCCCGGACAGTGATCTCGGCGTTGGCAATCGGTTGACGTTGCTCGACGATGAGATTCTGACCAATCTGAACGAGATTCAGCTCCGCAATGGACTGGCTCCGTCCGCCTCACTCGGCTCCGGCGACTTCACTGTGGAAATGGAGACCGGCACCGGCAAGACCTACGTCTATCTGCGCACGATCTTTGAGTTGAACAAGCGTTACGGCTTTACAAAGTTTGTCATTGTCGTGCCGTCGGTAGCGATCAAGGAAGGCGTTTACAAGTCGCTCGGCATGACGGACGCCCATTTTCGGGCGCTCTACGCGGGAACGCCTTTCGACTATTTTCTGTACGATTCGGCCAAACTGGGCCAGGTGCGCAACTTCGCCACCAGCCCGCACATCCAGATCATGGTGGTCACTGTCGGCGCCATTAACAAGAAGAATGTTAACAACCTCTACAAAGACAGCGAGAAGACCGGCGGTGAGAGGCCGATCGATCTGATCCGGGCCACACGCCCGATCCTGATCGTGGACGAGCCGCAGAGTGTGGACGGCGGGCTTCAGGGGCGAGGCAAGGAGGCGCTCGGTGCCATGAACCCGCTCTGCACGCTGCGTTACTCGGCCACGCATGCCGACAAGCACCACATGGTGTACAGGCTCGACGCGGTTGATGCCTATGAGCGCAAGCTGGTCAAGCAGATCGAAGTGGCGTCCGCCACGGTCGAGGATGCCCACAACCGGCCCTATGTTCGGTTGATTTCCACTAGCAACAGGCGCGGTGCCATCAGCGCGAAGGTAGAGCTCGATATCGAAAAAGCCGGGCGAGTGCGGCGGCAAGAGAAGGTTGTTCAAGACGGTGACGATTTGGAGCAAACCACTGGCCGCGCGGTCTATCGAGACTGCCGCATTGGCGAGATTCGAGTCGGCAAAGGAAGTGAGTGGGTCGAACTGCGGGTACCTGAAGGCGAAGAATTCCTGCGCCCGGGCCAGGCTTGGGGCGACGTCGATGCCGCCTCCGTCCAACGCGAGATGATCCGACGTACCATCCGTGAGCATCTTGACAAGGAAAAACGCCTGCGCCCGCAGGGAATCAAGGTGCTCAGCCTGTTCTTCGTTGATGCAGTGGACCGGTATCGAAGCTATGACGACGATGGAAATGAGGTAAAAGGCGATTATGCGTGCATGTTCGAGGAAGAATATCGCAGGCTTGCGCGGCATCCGGACTATCAGTCGTTGTTCGAGGAGGTTGATCTCACTACGGCAGCCGGTGAGGTTCATGACGGGTACTTCTCGATTGACCGCAGAGGCGGATGGACGGACACGGCGGAGAACAACCAAGCCAACCGCGACAATGCTGAGCGTGCCTACAATCTCATCATGAGGGACAAGGAGAAGCTGCTGAGCCTCAACGAGCCGCTCAAGTTCATCTTCTCGCATTCGGCGCTGCGCGAGGGCTGGGACAACCCCAACGTATTTCAGATCTGTGCGCTGCGCGACATTCAGACCGAGCGTGAACGGCGTCAGACCATCGGCCGGGGGCTCCGCCTTTGCGTCAATCAGGACGGGCAACGTTTGCGCGGCTTCGAAATCAATACCCTTACGGTGGTTGCGAGGGAGGGCTACGAGGAGTTTGCCGAGCAACTCCAGCGCGAGATCGAAAAAGACACTGGAATTCGGTTTGGCGTCATTGAGCCGCATCAATTTGCGCAGATTCCGGTGCCGGGTGACGATGGACAGGCGACTACTCTTGGGCTTCAAGAGTCACGGGCGCTTTTCGACCATTTGCAAGCCGAGGGCTATATCGACCACAGGGGGCGAATTCAGGATACTCTTCGAAAGGCGATTCGGGATGACACTGTCGCCTTGTCTGATGCATTCGATAGGAGCCGCAAGGAGATTGTCGCCCTCCTGCGGAAGCTCTCGGGGCGTCTTGAAATCAGGGACGCCGATGAACGCAAGGCCGTGCGCCCGCGCCAGGCAGTACTTGCCAGCGCCGAGTTCAAGGCGCTGTGGGATCGCATCAAGCACAAGACCACCTATCGCGTGAGTTTCGACAATGAAGCCTTGTTGCAGGATTCCGCCCGCGCGTTGCGCAACGCTGAGCGTATTCCTCGGACCCGCTTGCAGTGGCGCAAGGCCGACATCGCTATCGGTCAGGCTGGTGTTCAAGCCACCGAGGTCGGTGGAGCAGCGACCGTCGTCCTCAGTGAGACCGATATCGAGTTGCCGGACTTGCTGACCGAGCTTCAGGACCGGACGCAGCTTACCCGTCGCAGCATCTATACGATTTTGGTCGACAGCCGCCGCCTTGAGGACTTTAAGAGCAATCCGCAGCAGTTCATTAAGTTGGCAGCACAGGCAATCAACAGTTGCAAGCAAAGGGCGCTGGTCGATGGCATCAAGTACCAGCGAGTCGGAGATGATGCGTATTTCGGTCAGGAGTTGTTCGAGCAGGAAGAGCTGATCGGCTACCTGAAGAATATGCGGCCAGCTCAGAAGTCGGTCCATGAGAGCGTCATCTACGAATCCGACACGGAGGCCCGATTCGCTGACGATCTAGAGAAAAACGCCGCCGTCAAGCTCTATGCCAAGCTTCCGGGCTGGTTCCAAGTGCCGACCCCGCTCGGAGGCTATAACCCTGATTGGGCTGTCCTAGTCGATACGGAAGAGGGCGAGCGCCTCTATCTGGTCGTCGAAACCAAAGCCAGCACCCTGCTCGACGACCTCCGTGTGTCGGAATCCGCCAAGATTGAATGTGGTAAGGCTCACTTCGAGGCGTTGGCGGTCAGGGAAGAGCGCGCCCGCTACCAAGTCGCTTCCAGCGTCGAACAATTGTTGGCGGGAGGTGTGACCACCGGCCCCGGATAGCGGACAGCTTGTGAAGGTCAGGCGCTCACCGAGGGGCATGCCCTTGAGCGAATAGCCGGACGGGAAGCAAGAGCGTGTGTGCTTATCAGATTGACACTCTAGTCCACCGTGGCGTGAATCGAGTATCGCAGCCGCTTCAGCCACCAGTCTTCGGCTTGACCTTGGGTGGGCTGACTGAGGCGATTTTCGAGAACGCACCGGGTAGAGCTTTGAAACTCGCGTTAACGCAAGTTGCGGAGATTGCGACGTGCTCAGCACCGGTATGATCGCTGCATCCGCTCTCGCGCTGGTTTGTCATAGATTGTCAAGACACCACTGGCACAAACAGGGTTAAGTTGCTGTCCATGCTTTATCGATTGCTTGCCGACTTGCTCGTGGCGCTGCACTTCGGCTTCATCCTGTTCGCCGTCTTCGGCGGTCTGTTGACCGTCCGTTGGCCTCGGCTCGTTTGGGTGCATGGCGCCGCCTTGGTTTGGGCGGCATCGGTCGAAGCCTTCGGGCTGATCTGCCCTTTGACGCCCTTGGAGGTGTCGCTAAGGCTAAAGGCCGGCTTGGAAGGCTACTCAGGCGGGTTCATCGAGCGCTACCTTGTGCCGGTGGTGTATCCCCCCGGACTATCCCGATCCTTGCAGTGGGTGCTGGCGGGCGGGTTGATCCTAGTCAACACCATAATCTATGGATGGGTATGGCGCAGACGGCGTGGTGGCTTCAAGTAAAAAAAATCCGAATGGAGGGCGAGGGCGGGACGCCCCTCGGACGGTGCCCAGCGCCGTTTCCCTTGTAATGAACGTCCTGCTGGGAAGGCGCTTGTCTCCTGCATGTCAGCGCCCCGGTGCACCGGGATGAAGATATCCATGCCTTCGTTCAAGCGGTTGGATGCCAGAGTCTTAAAGTTGGCTGTGACCGGGAGGCTCCCCGCGATAGAGGAAGGAAGCCAAAGGGGCTGCCAGGCGGAGCAATTCCGGGAGTGACGAGGCCTCGACATTCTGAATGGCGCCCAAAAACACGCCCTCCAGCTGTCCCGCTACCTCAGTCATATATTCGCCCGGGTTTCCGCCACCAGGAGGTCCACTACCGCGCGCAGGGCCTCGGCTTCCGTTGCGCCGTCCACGAGGCATAGGCGGTAGTGGTCGAGTTGCCGGTCGGCGCTGGCGCCTTCGCGGATGATGTTGAGGGCGTGGCGCAGTTCGGCTTCGCAGGCCAAGGCCTTGGCGTCGGCGGTGAGTTCGTCCACCAATAGGGCCACTTCGTCGGCGATGTCGATGCGGCCCCCTTGGCGGGTGTCGCCGAGGAAGCCGAGCACACCGTAGCGCTGGGCGAGCCAACGGTTTTCGGCGATGATCTCCGTGGGTGGCTCCGGCGGCAGGTGGCCTTCGCGGTCCTGGCGCTCCAAGCGGCGGATGAGGCAAGCGTAGAGGGCGGCGATGCAGACGGCGTCTTCAATTCGCGGGCAGACGTCGCAGATGCGCAGCTCCACCGTGGGGTAGGCGACGGAGGGGCGGATGTTCCACCAAAGTTCACTGCCATCGCCGATCAGCTCCATGCGCTGGTAGTGCCACACCAGGTTGTCGTACTCGGCCCGGGTGCGCATCGCCTCGGGCATTCCGGAGCGGGGCAGGGCGCCGAACAGGTTCAGCCGGCTGGACTTGAACCCCGTTTCCCGGCCGGCGTTGAAGGGCGAGGAGCCGGAGAGGGCGTTGAGCAGCGGCAGGTGGCGGCGAACCGCCGTCATCACGCGAATGCGTGAGTCCGCATCACCGAAGCCGGCATGGACATGCATGCCGCCGATGACGAGGCGCCGCACCGTCTCTTGGTACGTGATGGCGAAACGCTGGTAGCGGTCCTTTGGGGTGGGCAACTGTTCCTGCCAAGCCGAGAACGGATGCACCGACGCCGCCATCACCTGGGCGCCGTATTGCTCGGCAGCTTCCACGACCAATCGGCGGCACTCGCGAAGCGACTGGCGCACCTCGGCCACGGAGGTGCAGACCCGGGAGTTGGTTTCGATCTGGGAGCGCAGGAATTCATGCACCACTTTGTGCGGTGCGGCGTTGGCCTCGCAGGTTTGGAAGATGCGCGGGTCCGGGTCGGCCAATAGATTCCGGCTTTCCGGGTCGATGAGGAAGAACTCCTCCTCCACGCCCAGCGTGATGGTGGTGGACATGTTTGGGTTCGCTCAATGCGGTGCCGGAATGCTAAGGGGTAATTCAGCCGAAGACCATAAGGGGAAGCGGAAGGCACGCATTATCCGGTTCCCTTTGCCTTCCATCGGGTGCCCGTCCGCGTGTCCTCCAGTTCGATGCCGGCTGCGGTCAGTTGGTCGCGGATGGCGTCGGCGCGCTTGAAGTCCCGGTCTTTTCGGGCTTGGTTGCGCTCGGCAATCAGGGCTTCGATTCTACGCCTCAATTCGCCTTCGTCCTTCACATTGAGGGTGCTTCCAGCGTGCGCCACCTCAAGCGCATTCTCGTCGCTTTCTTTGGTTAACGAGCCCAGCGCCTGGATCGTGCTTTCGACGTCCATCACTTGGTGAAAGTGCTCCTCGGGCGACTTGTTGAGCAGGCCCAGCAACCACCCTCCGGCCCACAGCTGCTGCTTGAGGCGCTCGGTCTCCGCATGCTCCTTGGCGCGGTTCAACTCCGCGGCGATGCCGTGCAAACCGGCTAGGGCCACGGGCGTGTTGAGGTCATCCATTAGGGCGCCATGCACGGCCTCCGGATGGCCTCGCTTAGTAAGGGCAGCCAGGTCTGCGGGCCGTTCGCTGCCGCGCAGTGCCTCGTACAGCCGGTCCAGGCTGCGGCGGGATTGGTCCAGCAGTTCGTCCGACCAAACCAAGGGTGAACGGTACTGGCCGGAGAGCAGCGCGTAGCGCAGGGTTTCCCCTTCGTGGCTTTGCCGCAGGTCGGCGATGGTGACGATGTTGCCGAGGGACTTGGACATCTTCTCGCGGCCCAAGGTCAGCATGCCGTTGTGCAGCCAGTATCCCACGCAATCGGGCTCGCCGTGGGCGCAGCGCGATTGCGCCAGCTCGTTCTCATGGTGGGGGAAGGCCAGGTCCGCGCCACCGCCGTGAATGTCGATGCGGGTGCCAAGATGGGTGTGGATCATCGCTGAGCACTCGATGTGCCAGCCTGGGCGTCCCCGGCCCCAAGGACTCTCCCAGCCGGGCAGTTCCGCGGTGGACGGCTTCCAGAGCACGAAGTCCTTGGCGTCGCGCTTGTAGGGTGCCACTTCCACCCGGGCGCCGTCGATCATGTCCTCCAGCGACCGATGGGACAGGCAGCCGTAATCCGCGTCGGCTGGCACATGGAACAGCACGTGGCCCTCAGCGGCGTAGGCAAAGCCTTGGTCGATCAGCGTCTCGATCATGGCGATGATCTCAGCGATGTGCCCGGTGGCCCGGGGCTGCACATCCGCGGGCAGCACGCCCAGCGCCTTGATGTCATCGTTGTAGGCAGCGCTGAAACGATCTGCCAACGCCTGAATGGGCTCGCCATTGGCCAACGCCTGGGCATTGATCTTGTCGTCCACGTCAGTGATGTTGGAAACGTAAACCACCTTCGGATACAGGGTGGTCAGCAGGCGGCGCAGCACGTCGAACACCACCGCCGGGCGGCCGTTGCCGATGTGCACGGGGCCGTACACGGTCGGCCCGCAGACGTACAGCGTCACGCGTTGGGGATCCAGCGGGCGAAAGACCTCCTTGCGCCCGGAGCGCGTGTTGTGGAGCTTGAGTTCCATGTGGTCGGCCTGTGGCTAGCTGCCGTTGCGCAAAACCGTGAAGTATAGCCGCGCCGTTTGAAAGGGAAGGGGGAGCGATCCGACTACCAGTGGGCGGAGGCCGCAACGGCTTCGTGGTTACCAGGCCAGGGGGGCATGGAGGCGATGATGAAGCGCAGGTCGCTGGCGCCCGTGTTGCGAAACTGAAACGCCGTTCCCGGCGCAATGCGCAGCGCCGTGCCGGGGGCAACGTCCACCACGCGTTCCTCCATGCCCTGCTGGCGCCAAACCTGTCCGCACCCTTCGGTGAAGTACCAGATTTCCTCAATGTTCCTGTGCATGACGGCCTTTGATAGTGCGCCGGCCGGCAGCGTGCAGTGGACGAGGCTGGCGCGCTCGCCCCTGATGAGCGGACGAACTTCGGAGCCGTCCGGTGCAGTTTCCGTGGGCTCGGGGGCCAGTTGATGGGTGTCCATCGGTTGGGTTGCCCGGCGTTAGCGGTTCAGCAGGTTGGTGGCTTGATCCGGAGCCAGCGCCGGTGCCAACAGGCGTTGGTTGATGATTGGGTTGACGCCGATTTGGTTGCTTGCCGTCACCAAGGCCCGGGGGTTGGGATCAAGCTCGCGCCGCAAGGCGTTGATCAGCGCTTGGTAGCGTGTCTGGCCCGCAGCCGAGTAGCCATGCAGGTGCCACGCCTCGCGCCAATCCTTGCAGAAGTCGGTCAGGAGCCTCTTGTAGCATTCGACGAGCCGGGGGTTGTTGCCCGGATGTGCCTCGAAATCGCGCACCAAGGCCGCCACCAGCGCATCGAGTTCACCGGGGGCCATCACCGGCGCGGTGTTGTACCGCTCCGTGGCGATGTCGCCCTGCCAATTGGGGTCGAAGCGCACGGCCTGGCTGCGCTTGGCAATCGCTTGGGCGTCGGCCACCGGATCCAGGGCTTCCATCTCCCGCACCAAGCGCCAGAATCGTGATGACCCGGCGGCGTCGATGACCAGGTGAGTGCGGGTGATGGTGGCGCTGTTGACCACCCGGTGGCGGCGCCAAGAATTGAATATCCAGCACTCGCCAGCGGCCATGTGGACCGCGCTGCCTCCGCAGTGGAAGATGACCGCAGGGTCGGTGACCACGGGAACGTGAATGCGCACCCGCGTGTGCCAGTGATAGTTGAAATCCACATGGGCAGCAACCTCGCAGCCAGGCTCTAGCCGCATCAGCCTGGAGCGCCCCAACACTTCGCCGAAGCTGGCCATGGCTTGCCGGGTGTAGGCGCACTGGGCCAGATGCGGCGTTTCCGCCATGCGCCCGTCAAAGGCATCGTTGTCACCGCCGTCCCGGGAGATAAGGGCGAGCGCGGCATTGCCCTTCATGCCCGACGGATGGGGCATCCAAGCCGCCGCCGGCAGGGCAGCGGCCTCGTCAGCCAGCCGGCCCGCGTCAAAGGCGAAAGGCAGGCGAATGAAGGGGCAGGAAAGTTCCATGGCGGCATTCTAAGGGTTAGGCTGTGCTGATGCAGGCATTCGTCATCCGCCGCCTTTTGGCGCTGCTCCCCACGCTGATCTTTGCCAGCCTCATCGTGTTTGTCTCAATGCGCTTGATTCCGGGCGACGTAATCGACCTGATGCTGGCGCAGAACGACCTGTCCACGGACCATGACCGGGCTGCCATCGAAGCGGCGCTGGGGCTGGACCAACCCCTGCATGTGCAGTACTTCCGCTGGATTGGGGGCGTGCTGCAGGGTGACCTTGGCCGCTCGCTGTGGCAGAACACGCCGGTCACCGAGCAGCTGGCCGCCACTTTGCCGATCACCTTTGAGCTCGGCCTGCTCGCCCTGATCGTGGCTTTGACCGTAGCCTTGCCGATTGGCGTTTACTCGGCGCTCAAGCAGGACACCTTGGGGGACTACGCAGCGCGCTCCTTCTCCCTGGTGATGCTGGCCATTCCGAGCTTTTGGCTGGGCACGCTGGTGATGGTCTTCCCTTCGGTTTGGTGGCGTTGGTCACCGGCGTTGGAGTACACGCCGTTTTTTGAGGATCCCTTGAAGAACCTGGCGCACATGATCGTGCCCGCCGTTCTGCTGGGCCTCTCGCTTTCGGCGGTGACCATGCGCATGACCCGCACCATGATGCTGGAGGTGCTGCGCCAGGACTACATCCGCACCGCCCGGGCCAAGGGCTTGAGCGAGACCTTGGTGGTGGTGCGGCACGCCTTGCGCAACGGCCTGATCCCCGTGGTGACCTTGATCGGCCTGCAGGCGCCGCTGCTGATCGGCGGGGCGGTGATCCTGGAGCAGATCTTCGTCGTTCCCGGCATGGGCCTGCTGCTGCTCGAAGCGGTCTTTCAGCGGGACTACCCGGTGATTTCGGGCGTCTTCCTGGTGGTCGGCTTCGGCGTGCTGGTCATCAACCTGCTGGTCGATTTGAGCTACGGCTGGCTCGACCCGAAGGTGCGCCATCAATGAGCGAGGCCGCGTTGTCAAACATGGGCACTGCGTCGGCCCGCCCGGTGCCGAAGGGCCTCACTGGGCGGCTGATTCACGAAAAGCCCCTGGGCGCATTCGGCGGCGCGGTGTTTCTGCTCTTCCTGGTGTGCGGCGTGTTCGCCGAAGTCATTTCTCCCTACGGATTGAATGAGACCAACATGGCGGGGCGGCTGCTGCCACCATCCTTGGAGCACTGGTTCGGCACCGACCACCTCGGCCGCGACGTGCTCTCCCGGGTGCTGATCGGCGCCCAGCTGTCGATGATCGTCGGCGCTTGCGCGGCTGGCTTGGCCACCTTGGTGTCCATCGTGCTTGGCGTGGCATCGGGCTACTTCGGCGGCCGGGTGGACATGCTCATCCAACGCTTCGTGGATGCCTGGATGATCTTCCCGGACCTGCTGCTGCTGATTGCCGTCATCTCCGTGGTCGGCCCTGGCATGACGGAGATCATCATCGTGCTGGGCCTGCTGTACGGCATCGCCGGCTCCCGCATCGTGCGCGGCGCGGTCATCGCCGTGCGGGAGAACGCGCACACCCACGCGGCCCGCTCCATGGGCGCAACGGCGCTGCACATTCTGCTGCGCCACGTGCTGCCTAACATCATGCCGGTGGTGATCGTGCTGTTCACCACCCGCGTGGGCGCTGCCATCCTCACTGAAGCGGGGCTGTCTTTCCTGGGGCTTGGGGTGCCGCCGCCCGCGCCCACTTGGGGCGGCATGCTCAGCGGCACCGGGCGCACCTACATGTACCTTGGCCCTTGGCTGGCGTTGGCGCCGGGCTTGAGCCTCACCTTGGTGGTGTACGCCATCAACGTCTATGGCGATGCGCTGCGCGACCTGCTCGACCCGCGCATGCGTGGGGCCACGAGCGTGAGGCGGGCACCATGAGACGCATCAGACACTTGGGGTGGTTGCTGGCCGTGCTTTCTTTCGCCGCTTTGGCAGCGTCCGCGTCTGCGGCCGAGGCCGAGGCCGAGGCCGCGGCCGGGGCCGCGGACAAAACGCCCCAGTACGGCGGCTCGCTCAACATCGGCACCGTGGTGGTCAGCCTCTCGCCCTTGTCTTGGGATCCGGCCGATTGGGTTTGGAAGATCAACCACGACACCGGCGCCGTGCGCGAACAGCTTTTCGTGGGTGATCTTGAGCAGAGCGTGCGCAAGGGCGGCAAGCATCGGTTCATCGCCGAGTCCTACCTGCCGGACGACGCCTGGCGGGGCGAGCTGGCGGAATCCTGGGCATGGGAGGACCCGCTCACCTTGGCCGTGCGCCTGCGCCAAGGCGTGATGTTCCCGGACAAGCCCGGGGTGATGGCCGCTCGGGAGCTGATTGCCGACGACGTGCTGTTCACCTTCGACTACATCAGCGCCAGCCCGCGCCGCGTGGCCACCTACTTCGACCACATCGAGCGCTTGGAGGCGCGCGACGACCACACCGTGGTGTTTCACTTCAGCGAGTTCAATGCGGAGTGGGCCTATCGCTTCGGCTACGGCTACTACTCCGCCATCATTCCTCGGGAGTTTGGCGCCGTGGACGGCCGGGATTGGCGCAACGTCACCGGCACCGGCCCGTTCAAGCTGGCGCGCTACGTTCGCGGCAACTCCCAGCGCTACGTCAGGAACCCGGACTACTGGGACCGGGAGCGCATTGGCGCCAAGGACTACGCCATTCCCTTTGTCGATGACCTGACCTACCGCATCATCAAGGACGAGGCCACGTGGCTGACGGCGCTGCGCACCGGCAAGCTGGACATCCTGGAGGCCATTCGCTGGATTGCCGTTGATCACCTGAAGGAGACCACGCCGGAACTGCAGTGGAGCCGCTGGCTGTCTTCCACCGGCCAGTTCATGGCCTTGCGGGTGGACCGCGAGCCTTTTGACGACGTGCGCGTGCGGCGGGCCATCAACTTGGCGGTGAACCAACCGGAGATCGTCGAGCAGTTCTACGGCGGCCATGCGGAGCTGATGGCCTACCCCCAGCATCCGGACTACGGCCCCTACTACCAGCCCTTGGAGGAAATGCCCGCCTCCGTGCAGGAGCTGTTCACCCACAACCCGGCCAAGGCCCGCGAGTTGCTCGCCGAGGCGGGCTACCCGGACGGCTTCGCCGTGGAGGTTCAGGTCTGCGCCTGCAGCCCCACGCACATGGACCTGGTGCCGCTGCTGGAGGACTACCTGGCCCAAGTGGGCGTGCGGCTGCTCATTCAGCCGATGGAGTACGCCTCCTTTCTGTCATTGATGACCACCCTCAACCACGGCCCCGGCTATCTGATGGGCAGCGGCCACGTCAACCCCACCACGACCCTGCGCAAGAGCTTCAAGAGCGGGCAGACCTGGAACCCCGCGCGCTTTTCGGACCCGGAGGTGGATCGCAAGATTGACGAGATTCACCGCACGCGGGACGAGGCGGAGCGCATCCGCATGATCCGCGCACTGACCGTGGAGATGCTCGATCGCGCCCCCTATCTCTGGCTGCCCATCGGCTACGGCTACACCGCCTGGTGGCCCTGGGTGAGGAACTATGGCGGCGAACTGCGGGTAGGCTCGCAACGGCCGGGCCCAATCTACGCCCGCATCTGGATCGATCAGGCCATGAAGCGCTCCTTGGGGTTCGATTGATGGCGCTGCTGGACGTGGCGGACTTGACCGTCACCTTCCGCACCGACCGCGGGCTGGTGCGGGCGGTGGACTCGGTGTCGCTTAGCGTCGAGGCCGGGGAGACCTTGGCGTTGGTCGGCGAAAGCGGCTCCGGCAAGAGCGTCACGGCGTTGTCGATCCTGGGCTTGATGGCCCCGGGGCGCATCGAACAGGGGCGCATCGCCTTCGCCGGCAAGGATTTGACCGCCTTGGACGAAGCGGCGCTGCGGGACATCCGCGGCGACCGCATCGCCATGATCTTCCAAGAGCCCATGGCGTCCCTCAACCCGGTGCTGACCATTGGCAAGCAGGTGGCGGAGCCGGTCTGGCTGCATCGGCGCGTGGCGTGGCGCGAGGCCTACGCCCAAGCCGCGGAACTGTTGCGCAAGGTGGCCATTCCCGATGCCAAAGCCCGTCTGCATGACTATCCCCACCAATTCTCCGGCGGCATGCGCCAGCGGGTGATGATTGCGATGGCCTTGGCCTGCCAGCCGCAACTGATCATCGCCGACGAGCCGACCACCGCCTTGGACGTCACCGTGCAGGCCCAGATTCTGGCGCTGCTCAAGGGGCTGACGCGGGAGACCAACGCGGCGTTGCTGCTGATCACCCACGATCTTGGCGTGGTGGCGCGCTACGCGGACCGGGTGGCGGTGATGTACGCCGGGCGCATCGTCGAAAGCGGCCCCGCCGCAGCGCTTTACCGGACGCCGATGCACCCTTACACGGAGGGCCTCATGCGCTCCGTGCCACGCCTTGACGGCCTTGAGTCCGAGCGGCTGCCGGCCATCCCCGGCCAGCCGCCGAACCTGGCTGATCTGCGAAGTGCTTGCGCCTTTGCACCGCGCTGCCCGCATGTTCACGATGCCTGCCGAAGCGCCGCGCCGCCGCTCAAGGCCTTGGGTGATTCCCGTTCTGCAGCCTGTTACCGTCATGGCTGAGCCGGCTGCGGAACGCGTCGCTGCCCGCAGCGCGGCTTCGGAGCTGCTGCGGGTGGAGGACCTCTGCGTGCATTTCCCGGTGACGGAAGGCGTGGTCCGGCAGCGCCCTGTGGGTGCGGTGAAGGCGGTGGACGGGGTTTCCTTCAGTATGCGCCGAGGCGAGACCTTGGGCTTGGTGGGGGAGAGCGGTTGCGGCAAATCAACCACCGCCTTGGCGGTGCTGCGCATGCTCACGCCCACATCCGGGCGCATTTTCTTTGACGGCGAGGACATCACGGCGCTGGCCGGCGAGCCGTTGCGGCGGCTGCGCCGACGAATGCAGATGGTCTATCAGGATCCATTTGGCTCGCTCAATCCCCGCATGCGGGTGCGGGACCTGGTGGGCGAGCCGCTCATCGTCCACGGCGCCAAGCGCCGCAGCCCCGGCTACCGCAACCGCGTCCGTGAACTGCTGGACTTGGTGGGCCTGCTCCCAGACATGGGCGACCGCTATCCGCACGAGTTCTCCGGCGGTCAGCGCCAGCGCATCGGCATCGCCCGCGCCCTGGCCCTGCAACCGGATCTGGTGATATGCGATGAGCCGGTGTCGGCCTTGGACGTCTCCATCCAAGCCCAGGTCATCAACCTGCTCATGGACCTGCAGCGAGAGCTCGGCCTGACCTACCTGTTCATCGCCCACGACCTCTCCGTGGTGCGCCACATCAGTGACCGAGTGGGGGTGATGTACTTAGGGCGCTTGGTGGAAACGGCGCCGAAGGCCGCGCTGTTCGCCGAACCCCGCCATCCCTACACGCAAACGCTCTTGGGCGCCGTGCCGGTGCCGGACCCGGCCGTGGAGTCCTCGCGCGATCAGCCCTTGATCCTCGGCGAAGTGCCAAGCCCGCGCAACCCGCCGCAAGGCTGCGCCTTCCACCCCCGCTGCCCCAAGGCGGAAGGCCGCTGCCGGCAAGAGCGCCCGCAGGCTTCGTCCCTCGGCCAAGGGGTGCAGGTGGCTTGCCATTTAGCTGGTGCGCAGGGCGCGCGTTGAGGGAACCGAGTCTTCCCTTTTTGATGGCGCTGGTTGAGGCCCGTCGTGCAGATGCAAGATGTGGGTCGCAAGGCCGAGTCTATGGGCAAATCGCATGCTGCGCCTGTCTTTGTTTGAGGGCGAGGGCCGCTTGGGAGGGTGCCACTTGGGCGGCTCAGCCCGCCAATGCCGCCAAGTTGGTGACGTCGATATTGGCGGTGAGCGGATAGGTGTCTTTGCCGGGATAGACAATGGTGATGCGATCCAAGCCCAAGTCCTTGAGTGCCGAATGCATGGATCGCGTCGGCTTGGGTGCCGATGAATACTTGAACTCGAACGCCCGAAGACGGCTGCCCTGAACGATCAGCAGATCGAGTTCCGCTTCCGTGTGCGTAGCCCAGAAGTGGCATTCGGCGGGTTCGGCTCCCAGAATGTGGATCACCTGCTCCAGCGCAAATCCCTCCCAGGAGGCGCCGATGCCGGGATGGCTGCGCAGGGATTCAAGGTCGGGCAGGTTCAGCAACGCATGCAGCAGCCCGGCGTCGCGGACATACATCTTGGGCGATTTCACTTGGCGTTTGTGGACGTTGGCGTGCCAAGGCTGCAGCAGGCGCACCATGAAGGTGCCGCTCAGGATGTCGAGATGGCGCTTGATGGTGGGTTGGGAGACATCCATCGAACGCGCTAGTTCGGAGGCGTTCAGCAGGCTGCCGTGACGGTGCGCGAGCATCATCCAAAACCGGCGCATGGTTGCGGCGGCAAAGTTGATGCCGAGGGGCGGGAGGTCCCGTTCCAGCAAGGCGGTGATGTACGCCTTTCGCCAGATCATGCTGTCGGCGTTGGTTCTGGCCAGATAGGCGGGTGGGAAGCCGCCGCGCAGCCACAGGCGCTGCAGGCTCCCAGCTTCAAAGGCCGTGAACGGCGGCAGCTCCAGGAACACGATGCGCCCGGCCAAGGTTTCGGACGATTGCCGGATCAGTTCGCGGGATGCGCTGCCGAGGATCAGATACTGTTGCCGACGTGGCCTGCGGTCCACCAGCACCCGCAAAAGTGGGAAGAGCTCGGGCACCCGCTGCACTTCGTCGATGACAATGAGGCCTTCCAAGGGCTCAAGCGCGAGCTTGGGATCGGTGAGGCGGTTGAGATGCTCAGGGTCTTCGAGGTCGAAATAGTGGACCGGGACACGGCCCCCTTTCGCACGTGATTGCAGCGAGGCGATGTATTCCCGTGCCAAGGTGGTTTTGCCGCATTGGCGGGGCCCGAGGATGCCCACCATTGGGTGGGTTCGGAAGTAGGTGCCAATTTGGCCAAGAAACGCTTTGCGTTCCACTTTTACCCCGAAAATTCAATTACCCTGAAAATTCAAAGTCTCACTTTGAATTTTCAGGGTAATTCTAACGTTCGTCAAGCCGAACGTGCTTGCCTCTCACCTCACCAATTCGGGCAGGATGGTTTCGTTGAACAGGGCGTCTTGCGCATCGAAATGCAGCATCTCCACGCCCAGCGCCCGGTAGGCTTCCAGCCGTTGGTACACCGTGTCGGGGCTGCCGATGAGCCGTGCGGCGTAGCCTTCGTTGGTGTCGAGCAGGCTGAGGTCCTCATCGGAGGCCCACATGCCTTCTGCGCCACCGGTGGTCATGCGGCGGCGGCTGGCCAGGCTGCGGTCGATCTTCCCGATGCGCGCTTGGATCTCATCCCAGGCTTCCGCATCGGTGCGGCGCACCAGTGGGGCGGCGTAGAGGGCAAACCGAACTTGGCGCCCCGTGGTCTGGCAGGCCTTGCGCACGCGTTCGATGATGCCGCCGATTCGTTCCAGCGTGCCGCCGTTCAGGAACATCCAGTCGGACCGTGCGGCGGCCAAGGCGATGGCGTCGTCGGACTGCCCGCCCTGGAAGACGGTCAGCGGCGTCGAGGGGCGGGGCTCCAGCTCCAGGTCGCGGATTTGGTAGAAGCGGCCTTGGTAGGAGAATTGGGGCTTGCCCCAAGCGCCGCGCAGCACGTCGATGAACTCGGCGGAGCGGGCATAGCGCTCTTGGTGCTCAAAGAAGTCGATGCCGTACATGTCGAATTCGCGCTGGTTCCAACCGCTTGTGACGTTGATGTCCCAACGGCCACCGCTCACCCAGTCCAGGGTCGCGCCCCACTTGGCAATCGCTGCCGGCTGGAAGAAGCCGGGGTGGATGGCCGTGACCAGCCGAATGCGTTCCGTGTGGGCGGCGAACAGCGCCGTCATGGCGAGGCAGTCCAGGGACGAGCCCTCAATCTCCAGCCCGCTGCCCCACCAGCGTTGGGCGATGAGCAGATGCGACACGCCGAGCGCCTCGATGCGCGCCAGTGCGGGCAGCACGGCGGTTTCAAGGGCGCGCCCATCCGGAAACGCTCGGCGCCGGTTCGCAGTAGCCACTTGGGAGCCGGCGAACACCGTCGGCGCCCAAGTGCAGGTCAGCATCTGGCCCGGCATGGGCGCCCCTTGGGTGAATTGCGCCTGGAAGGCAAGGGTTCAATCACCCCAAGTCCCTGAATCTCAGTTCCGATCACGGATTTTCGAGCCTGCTGGCAAGCCCGTCAAACGTCCGGGGGATAAGGAGCGGTGGTTGCAGAGCTTATGATGCCGACAATCGGTGCGGCCCGGCGCGCCGGGCGCTGACGCGCAACAAACATCAGCTCACTAGGAGAGAAGCAGTGTGCGGTGCCTGCGTCCGGTTCGCCGAATGGCGCTGTTAGGGCTCGTGCTTGCGCCCATCGTCGCGGTAAGCGCGTCCGCCTGGTGCGCCATTCGGCGAACCGGACGCAGGCACCGCACACTGCTTCTCGGAGCCGGACCTGAGAGGCAATTCTGCGCTTGAGATGAGTGCCTTACGGTCAAATGGGTGAAGATTTGTGTCATGCGAGTAGAATGCCGCCAACGCAATTCGGGAGGCGATCGTTGATGAAGTTGCTTAAAGGGCTGCTGCTGGCTTGGCCGCTGGCGTTGATGGGCTGCACGGGTGGTGATGATGGGGCTGGCTCAGGTTCGGAGGAGTCCGCAGTGCGGGGCGTCACGGATGCCGAGATCGTCTTGGGCAGC
Source organism: Candidatus Azophilus sp. (assembly GCA_965220835.1). Classification (GTDB taxonomy): domain Bacteria; phylum Pseudomonadota; class Gammaproteobacteria; order Pseudomonadales; family Azotimanducaceae; genus Azophilus. The sequence goes on from OZ244842.1 coordinate 657,704, forward strand.
TACACCGATCTGTCCGGCCCCACGGCCATTTGGGGGGTGGGCGCCATCAACGGTGCGCGCATGCGCTTTGACCAAGCTAACACCGAAGGGGGCGTGCATGGGCGGCTGATCCGCTTTGTGGTGGAAGACACCACCTACCAACTGCCGAAGGCCATTCAGGCGGCCAACAAGCTCATCAATCGGGATGAAATCCTCGCCATGCTGATGGCGGTGGGCACGCCGATGAACAACGCCATCATGCCGCAGCAGTTCGAGGCGGGCGTGCCGAACCTCTTCCCCATCAGCGGTGGCCGGCAGATGCTGGAGCCGTTTCACCCGATGAAGTTCACCCAGCGCGGCATCTACTATGACGAGGTGCGCGCTGCCGTGCGCCACTTCGTCGAAAACGAAGGCAAGCAACGGGTTTGCATCATCCACCACGATTCAGACTACGGCCAGGAGATCGTGGATGCCGTTGAAGACCAGCTGGCGGCCATGGGCCTGGCGGTGGCCGCCCGCACCGCCCACAAGCCGACGGAGAGCGAGTTCACCGCCGCCGTGCTGCGGCTGCGGGAGGCCGAATGCGACATGGTGGCCATGGCCACGGTGCACCGGGACACCATTCTCGTGCTCGACACCGCCCGCAAGATGGGCTGGGAGGATGTCGCTTGGGTGGGCAACAACGCCGCCTATGGCCAAGTCATTGCGGACCACGAAAGCGGCGAGGGCTACTATGCCTTCACGCACATGGCGAAGATCTATCCGGATGACGACAAGCCGCCCGCCGTGCAGGCTTGGTGGGACCAGTACATCGCGCTTTACGGCAACGAGCCTGGCATAGCAGCCATGGAAGGCTACCGCGCCGCGGACCTGACGTTGCTGGCCTTGGAAAACGCCGGTCGGGACCTGACGGTCGAAGGGCTGCTCAAAGGCGTGGAGGCCATCACCGACTACACGGACATCTTCGGCTACCGGGTGTCCTTCTCACCCCAAGAGCACGGCGGCGTGCGGGAAAGCGTGCTGTCACAGGTTCAAAACGGCCGGTACGTGGTATTGGCGGAGGCAGTGAGTTACTGAATTGGCGTTCAGTCGCTGCTCTGCCGGTTCGGTTACACTCTGTGCCTATCCGCTGGCGATTGCGGTGGTTGATCGTCGGGCGGCCAACGGTTTGCAATGGGAGGCAGTGTCATGAAGCAGTTGAACAAGAGCCGTCGGACCTTTCTGCAGCACTTGGCGATGGCCGGCATCGCCAGCCAGACGCTGCTGCGCACCGGCAGCGTCAAGGCCGCTGCGGCGGAAGCGCAAGGTCGGGTGGAGGGTGGCCTGGGTTGGCCGGACATGGCTTATCAGACCTTGGGTCGCACCGGGTTTGAAGGCAGCCGGCTGGTGTTCGGCTGTGGCGCGTCGCTCTCCCGCCGGCCCAGGGATCAGTTGCTGGGCGCGGCCTTGGAAGCGGGCGTCAACATCTTTGATGTGGGCACGGGGCGCTACTACGGCGATGCGGAGCGCAACATGGCCAATTTCCTTGCCGGAGCAAGGGATGACGTGTTCCTGATTTCCAAGTCCATCGTCTACCTCGACGAGGAGGTCGGCCCCGGCGACTCAATCACCCCGGCTATCGCCAAGCAGGGCGCCAAGGCGTGGTTGGAGGTTCTCGAAGAGAGCCTGCGGGACCTCAAAGTGGACATGATCGACGCCTACTACCAGATGGCGGCCAACAACACGGACTTGATCGGCAGCGAAGAGATGCGCATGGCCTTTGAGCAGGCTCGTGATGCCGGCAAGGTCCGCTTTTGGGGCCTCTCCACCCATCAGAACGCCCAGGCGGTGCTGGAGAAGGCCATTGAGACCGGTTGGTACGACTTGGCCATGATCGCCGTAACGCCAGCCGGCTGGTACGACTGGGACGGCAAGAGCATCCTGCCCGGCTCGCCGCCGATGACGGGGCTGGCGCCGCTGCTGGCGCGGGCCCGGGAGGCCGGCATTGGGCTGATCGGCATGAAAGCGGCGCGTCATTTGGCCGGGCGCAACTTCCTGGGCTGGGGGGATGAGGATGCCTTTGACGGCCACTACGATGAGCGGTTTCTGGCGTCCAAGCTGACCGCCTTCCAACGCAGCTACGCCTATGTGCTGGAGCACGGCGTCGACGCGGTGAACGCGGACATTCAGAATTTCCTGCATCTGCAGGAGAACTTCACCGCCGCCGCCACCTCACGCCAGTATTTCGCCAACGTCGCCTAACGATTGCGCGCGCTCCACTACCAATGCAGCGCCGGCATCGCCGGCGACATGCACCTTGCCGCGATGGTGGACCTCGGCGTGCCGGAAGCGGAGCTGCGCGAGGGCTTGGGCCGCTTGCCCTGCGCCGCCGAGTTTTCCATCGACTTTCGGCGCGCCAGCAAATTCGGCATTTCCGGCACCCAAGCCCACGTTGAGGACCTCGGCCAATCAGGCGGCCATCGGCACCGGCATTACAGCGACATCGTCAAGCTGGTCAAGGCCGCGCAGCTGACGCCTGGCGTTGAGGCCAGGGCGCTGGCCATTTTTGAGTGCATTGCGGTGGCGGAAGCCAAGATTCACGACATCCCCGTGGAGCGCGTGCACTTCCACGAAGTGGGGGCCGTGGACTCCATCGTGGACATCGTCGGCGCGGCCATTTGCCTGGAGGCCCTTGGTGTGGAGCGGGTGTATTGCGACCCCGTGGAGGTGGGCAGCGGCTTCGTCGATTGCGCCCACGGCCGGCTGCCCGTGCCGGCGCCCGCCACCCAGGAAATCCTTGCGGGCGTGCCCTGTTCCTACGGCGGCGTGCGGGGGGAGGCCACCACTCCCACCGGCGCTGCCATCTTGAAGGCATCGGTGGATGAATTTGCACCGCCGGCCCGTTTTGCGCCAACTTCCGTGGGCTACGGCGTGGGCCAGCGGGACTTCGACATTCCCAACGTGCTGCGCATTGTGGTTGGCGAGTGCAGTGCAGGCGTGCAAGCGGCGACGAACGCGGCGCACTGCAAAATAGAAGCCAACATCGATGACATGAGCCCGGAGGCCTACGAGCCCTTGATGGACCACCTGTTGGCCATCGGCGCCAGTGATGTCTATGTCACGCCCATCGTCATGAAGAAATCCCGCCCGGCGATCAGCCTGGCGGTGCTCTGCGCAGCGGAGCGGGTCGATGCGCTGGCCGAGGCCGTGCTCAACCGGTCCACCACCATCGGGCTGCGGGTGTTGCCCTTCGAGAAGCGCGTGCTCCCTAGGCAGGTCCAGACCGTGGAAACTCGCTTGGGCACGGTACGCGTGAAGGTGGTGACCCAGCCCGACGGCCAGCGTCGTTGGAAATCGGAGTTCGACGACGTGCGGCGCTTGGCCAACGCCGCAGATCTGGACTATCTGCAAGCCAAGGCGGCGGTGGATGCGGACGTCGCCCAAGCCCTTTCCGAACGCGGCTGACCCAAACCCTGGAGTCGCTTGTCCAATCACCGCACAGCGACCCCATGGGTCATGTAGGCCATGGGCTTAGGGCCGGGCAGGTAGCCGGTGCGCTTCTCCGCCAAGTCGAATCCGGCCTCCTCAAGCATTAGGTCCGGTTGCCGCGTGAGATGGCAGCCGCCGCCGATGACCTTCCACAGCGGTTCGATGGCGCGCTGCCAGCGCACCACCCGTGGGTCTGGCGCGAGTCCGTGTTCGATGAAGTAGAAGCGTCCGCCGGGCTTCAGCACCCGCCACATCTCCCGAAGCGCTTGGCTGACGTCGGGGATGCTGCATAGGGTCCAGGTGCAGACGATGCTGTCGAACTGGCCGTCGTCAGCGGGAATCTCCTCCCCGGAGGCTTGCAGGATGTGCACTTCCGCATCAATGGCCGCGGCCCGCCGGCGTGCCAAGGTGGTCAGCTCCGGCGCCGGGTCAAGGCCGGTGACGGTGCTGACGCCCCGATAGTGGCTCAAGTTGTGGCCGCTGCCGATGCCAATTTCAAGCACGTCGCCCTCGGCACGAGGCACGTACTCGGCCCGCAATTCCGTCATGGGTGGCTGCCCGCAGGCAACATCGATGAGCTTCGGGAGAAGGTACTTGGCGTACAGGCCCATATTGGATCCCCTGGATTTTGAATGGACTCGAGAAGTCGCTCCGCAACGCTAGCAGTCTGTCGGACCTAGAAGAAGGACGTGTGTAACCCTTTGCACTTGTTGCACATGTGTTGCGTGGACTCTTTGGTGCATTACTCGAATGAGTATTTGTTTCAATAAGTTATGAGTTTTCCAGCACCTAGGTCCGACAAGTTGCCAGCGCCGTCATTTGAGCCTGGCTTTCTTGATTCTGAGATTGTGCATGGGGCCCAAGGACTTGGTCGGCAGGATTCTGTTGAGATGTTAGCGAAACGTGAAGTTCGGCGTTCGCTTTTCAACGAAGGCGCTGACGGCTTCCTTGGCGTCTTCGCTTTGGGCCGAAAGGACTAGGTGCTGGGCTTCCATCGCCAGCGACTCGCGCAGCCCCTGCAGTGCACCGCGGTTGAGGTTGCGCTTCATGAGGCGCAAGGCAGTGGCGGGGCCGTTGGCGATGCGCTTGGCGTAGGCATGGGCGTCCGCACGGAAGCTGGCGGCCGGGAACACGCCATTGACCAGCCCCAACCGCAAGCACTCTTCAGCGCTGACCCGTTCGGATAGGAACATCAGTTCCTTCGCCTTGGCCTGGCCGACAAGACGGTTGAGGAACCAGCTTGAACCGTAGTCCCCGGACAGCCCGATGTTGACGAAGGCGGTGGTGAGGAAAGCAGTGTCCGCGGCCAGGCGAAGGTCGCAGGCCAGCGCAATGGACAGACCGGCCCCGGCAGCGGGCCCTGGCAGGGCCGCGATGGTGGGCTTGGCCAATTCGTACAGGCGCAGGGTCAGCGCCTCCTGCTTGCGCGTCAACTCCGCGACCCGCTCATCCTGAGACCGCTTGACGGTTGCCGTTGCGCTGCCCATTTCGGTGACGTCGCCACCGGCACAGAAGGCCTTGCCCGCCCCAGTGATGAGCACGCAGCCCACCGCCGGGTCCCCTTCCAAGCGCAGCAGCACCTCGCGCAGTGCGGGCGTGAGGATGTCGCCGAGCGCGTTGCGCTTCTCGGGCTTGTTCAGCGTCACCGTCGCCACCCGGTCGCGCAATTCGCACAGCAGTTCGTCCGTGCCTGTGTCGATTTGCATGTGTAGCTGCCCCAATCTCACTCAAACCAGAGCTGGCGCACTTCTTCGTCGAATTTCGTGGCGATGCGGCGTTCGGCGTCGAGTAGCAGCACGGGGCGGTCATCGAGGTTGTGGGCGGGCCATTGCGGCTCGCCGGGTGCGTTGGGGGTGCCGGTGCGGGCGAAGTTGACCCAGTAGGCGCGCATGGCGGGGCCGAGGTCCGCAGGCGCGCCGGTGCCGGCGAAGCGCTTCATGGCCGGCAGTTGGTCGATCCAGTCCCAGAGGAAGGTCAGCTCGATGGCGTGGGTGGCGCGCAGGTCCTTCACGTCGCTTTCCCAAGTGCACATCCAGTTCCAACACGTGGCGCCCGTGCTGGCAGCCGCGTCCAGAATGCGCAGCATCGAATTGCGGAACATGGTGTCGGCCAAGGCGTACACTAGCTTGCGCGTTGGGGAAGCACCTGGCGCAAAGCGCTCATAGACCGCCAGCGCCTTTTGGCCGTCGACGCCGGCCGCTTCAAACAGCGCGGCGGCGCTGGCCTCGTCATGCTCCTGAAAGCCCACCGTGGTTGGGAACAGCGTGCCTTCGTGGCGGCAGCCGCCACCGAGGAAGGGCACGTTGTTGCGGCCCCGGGCAGCGACTGTCTCGGCCACCGGCGCCGGGATCAGTTCGCCGTCGATGGCGGGGGAGAAGCCCACGCTGTCCGCCGTGCGCAGACCCAAGCTGGGCTTGAATGCGTTCGGATTGCTCATGTCGGGCAGCGCCAAAGCGGCAAGGTCGTCTATGGGTGCGTTTTGCAGGGTCTCCAATCCGTTCTTGTCCGGGTCTCCGCCTAGGCGGCGAATGCACTGGTTGGTGAAGTCCACGTGCCCTTGGCCCACCGGAATCAGGTCCACGTGGGGGCTGTGCACGATGGCCTTGTGGAACAGGCCCTCGGCCCGCGGACAGCCGAGCAGCATGGCGGTGGCCGTGCCGCCCGCGGATTCCCCGAAAATCATTACGTTGCTGGGGTCGCCGCCGAAGGCGGCGATGTTGTCGCGATTCCACTCCAAGGCGCAGATTTGATCGAGTATGCCGTTGTTGACCGAGGCGCCAAGGGTTGGGTCGAGATGGCCAACGTGCATGAAGCCGGGGGCGCCCATGCGGTAGTTGATGGTGACCACCACGACGTCGTGGTCTCGCACGAAGGCGGCGCCGTCATACACCCGGCCGGAACCCACGATGTAGCCGCCGCCGTGAATCCAGAACAGCACCGGACGGCGGGCGTCATCCGCGGCTGGCGTGTACACGTTCAGGAACAGGCAGTCCTCGGCCGTGGGTTCCACTGGCAACTGCAGTTCGGAGCCCAAGGCGGTGAAGTCCGGCTGGGGCGCGGAGGGGCCAAACTCGGTGGCGTCGTAAACGCCGGACCAAGGCGCCACGGGCTCCGGAGGGCGGTAGCGCATCTCGCCAAGCGGCGCCTGGGCGTAGCGAATGCCGCGAAAGGCCAGATGGCCGTCCCTGGCTTGGCCGCGAACGGCGCCCAACGGCGTGTCAATGGTGGTCATGGCGCTTTAGCCTCCTTTACACAGTGATTCGAAAACAATGGAGCGCGGGACGCCCTCTAGCCGGGGAATCTCGCTCGCTTCACGCGCAGCTTTGTTGCCTGCGCACCTTGTTGATGAGGGCTGCACGATCGCTCAGGCGCTGCCAATGGTCACCAGCAATTGGCCGTTTTCCACTTGGTCGCCGGCCGCCACGTGCAACGCCTCCACCGTGCCATCCCGCGGCGCGGTGATGCGGTGCTCCATCTTCATCGCTTCGAGAATCAGCAGCAGTTCGCCTTTCTGCACCGCGTCGCCTGCGGCCACCGCAGTGGAGAGCACCGCGCCCGGCATGGGCGCGGCCAAGCCGCCGTCTTGGTCTTCCCCCGCAGGGTCCGGGTAGCGTGGCAGTTGCGTCACGGTCAGGCCCCCGGTGCGGCCTTGCACGAACCAATCGTCGCCTTGGGGCTGCACACTGAAGGTCAGCCGCTTGCCGTCGATGGCGGCCTCCACCCTTCCTGCGCCGCAAGCTTGGGCTGCCACCTGCATCTCCTCGCCGCCGTCCGCCGTCATGCGGAAATTGCCGTCGCGGCGTGACTGGTATTCAAGGTGCAGCGCTTCGCCGTCGATGTCGAAATCCAGCTTTTGCCAAGGCATGGTGGAGTTGCGCCAGCCGCTTGGCACCCGCCGGTTGATGCGCGCCCGAGCGCGCCGACGCGCCTGGCCCTCCAAGGCCACAGCCACTGCCGCTTCGATTCGCTCCGTGCCGGACACCGCGCGGCGGCGTGCTGGATTCACCCGCTCAATGAAGTCGGTGGTGGTGTCGCCGGCCAGGAACTCCGGCGTGCGCAAGGTGGCGACCAGAAAGTCGCGGTTGGTGGTGAGGCCGTGGATTTCGGTGGCTTCCAGGGCCCGCGCCAAGCGCCCAGCCGCCTCCCGGCGGGTGGGGCCGTGGGCGGTGACCTTGGCGATCATGGGGTCGAACTCGATGCTGATCTCGGTGCCGGACTCCACCCCGGAGTCGTAACGGGCTTGGCCCGCTGCGGCCGGCCGCCAGACGGCGACGGTGCCGGGCGCGGGCAGAAAGTTGCGCTCCGGGTTTTCGGCGTAAAGGCGGGCTTCGATGGCCCAGCCATTGATGGCAAGGTCGTCCTGGGTGAACGACAGCGGCTCGCCCTCGGCAATGCGGACTTGTTCGCGCACCAAGTCGTGGCCGATGATCTCCTCGGTGACCGGGTGCTCCACCTGCAGCCTAGCGTTGACCTCCAGAAAGAAGAAGTCGTCATCCTGCACCAAAAACTCCACAGTGCCAGCCGACGAGTAGCCAAGCTTGCGGGCTGCGGCAATGGCTGCTTCGCCGAGGCGTTGCCGCAGCTCGGGCGTGACCGCGGGGGAGGGCGCCTCCTCGATCACCTTTTGGTGGCGCCTCTGAATGGAGCACTCCCGTTCAAAGCAATGGACCAGATTGCCGTGCCGGTCTCCCAGAATCTGCATTTCCACATGGCGGGCGCGATCCAGCCACTTCTCCAGAAACACGGTGTCGTCGCCGAAGGCGGCGCCGGATTCACGCCGTGCCCCGGCGATTGCGGCCTCTAGGGCGGATTCGTCCTCCACCACGCGCATCCCGCGTCCGCCGCCACCGGCCGCCGCCTTCACCAGCACCGGATAGCCAATTTGCTGAGCGGCCTTGGCGGGTTCGGTGGCCTCGGTGATCTCGACGGCGTTCAGGGTTGGCACGCCGGCCTCCTGCATCAGCGCCTTGGCGGACAGCTTGTCCCCCATCAGCCCGATGACTTCCGGGGCGGGGCCCAGCCATTTCAACCCGGCATCGATCACCGCTTGCGCGAAGGCTTGGTTTTCCGACAGAAATCCGTAACCGGGATGCACGGCATCGGCGCCGGAACGACGGCAGGCGTCAATCACCTTGTCCACGTCCAGATAGGTTTGTCGGGCGTTGCGTCCGTTCAGGGCGATGGCGCTGCCTGCCTCCCGCACGAAGGGCGCGTTGGCGTCGCCGTCGGCGTATACGGCCACGGTGTCGATGCCCATGCTGTGGGCGGTGCGCAGGATGCGGCGGGCGATCTCGCCGCGGTTGGCGATCAGCAGTCTTCTGATGGGCTCGATCTTCACATCCGCCATGTGCCGAACTCCTTGGTGCCTTCCACTTTGTTGTTGTAGGCGGCCGACAGCGACAGGGCGATGACGATGCGCGTGTCCCGCGGGTCGATCATGCCGTCGTCGGAGACCCGGGAGGTGGCGAACAGGCCTTTGGAACGCTCCTCCGCCCAGTGCTCGGCGATGGCCGCCCGCTTGGCGTCGGCCTCCTCGTCAAACTCAATGCCCCGGCGCTTGGCGGCGGCGCGCCCGACGATGCTCATGACCCCCGCCATCTGCTTTGGCCCCATGACGGCGATCTTGGCGAACGGCCAAATGAAGGTGAAGCGCGGTCCGTAGGCGCGCCCGCTCATGCCGTAGTTGCCGGCCCCGTAGGAGGACGCGGTGATGATGGTGATGTGCGGCACCGTGGAGTTGGACACCGCATTGATCATTTTCGAGCCGTTCTTGGTGATGCCGCCCTGCTCGAAGTCCGTGCCGACGATGTAGCCGGTGATGTTGTGCAGGAACAGCAGCGGCACGTCGATCTGGTTGCACAGCTGGATGAACTGGGCGGCCTTCTCCGCAGACTCCGAAAACAGGGCGCCGTTGTTGCCCAAGATGCCGACCGGATAGCCATGCACGCGCGCCCAGCCGCACACCAGGGTGGGCCCGTAGAGCGGCTTGAACTCCTCGAAGTAGGAGGCGTCGACGATGCGGGCGATCACCTCGCGCATGTCGAAGGGCGCGCGCAGGTCCTTGGAGACCAGGCCGAGCAGGTCTTCCGGGTCATGCTTGGGCTCCTCGAAGTCCGCCTCCGGCTCCGGCCCCAACTTGCGCCAGTTCAGGTGGGCAACCACTTCCCGACACATGCGGATGCCGTCCATTTCGTCGCGGGCCAGGTAGTCCCCCAAGCCGGAAATGCGCGTGTGCATGTCCGCGCCGCCCAGGCTTTCCTCATCGGCATCCTCGCCGGTGGCCATCTTCACCAAGGGCGGGCCGCCAAGGAACACGCGGGACTGGTTCTTGATGAAGATGTTGTAGTCGCTCATGCCCGGTTGGTAGGCCCCGCCGGCGGTGGAGGCGCCGAACACCAGCGAGATGGTGGGGATGCGCAGCTTCGAGAGTTCGGTGATCTCGTAGAACAGCCGCCCGGATTCGGCGAAGTGCTCGATCTCCCGCTGGATGGCCGCCTCCGGGTCGCCGTCGCCTTGGCCGCGCAGGTCCGCGCCGGCGGATTCCACGAACTGCACGTAGGGCATGCGGTTTTCCCGGGCGATCTGCAGCCCGCGCATCAGCTTTTTGGCGTTGAAGGCGTTGAACGCGCCGGCCCTCACTGAGGGGTCGTGGCCGAGGATGACGCACTCCACGTCCTCGATGACGCCCACGCCGACCACGAACCCGGAGCCGATAGTGAAGGGCGAGCGCCAAGCCGCCAGCGGGCTGATCTCCAAGAAGGGCGAGTCCCGGTCGAGAATGGCGGCGATGCGTTCGCGGATGGGCATCTTGCCGCGGGAGGCGAGCCGCGCCATGGCCTCCGGGCCGCCGCCTTGGGCGGCTTCGTCCAGCAGCGCCTGAATCTCTTCCAGCGCCTCCAGCATCTCCGCCTTGTTCCGCTGAAAGGCCGCATCGCGGGTGTCCAGCCTCGTGTCCAGCACTGGCATTCAAATCCTCCCCGTGAGTTCCGTTGGTGGCTGTGCCTTGTGGGCGGCCTAAACTAACAGATATCGGGCCATTCAATAAGGTTGCGCGGCTTTGCGGACGCGGCGGACCCGCTGGCGCGCAACTACGCGCCCTTTGCCTGGGTCGGATTCGGATGTGTTTCTGAACCCGCACGGGTGGATTGCGCGAGGCTGGGCCTGGATTCGGGCGCTTACCGCCGCCGGCGCCGGTGGCCGCGGCCAGCCTTGGCCCTGCGGCGCTTCTTGAGCGGCGCCATCCGCCTTGCGTTGAAGCCTTTGGGCCGGCTGCGCTGGCCCTTGGCCGATGCTGGCACGGATTGCCAAGCCGGGTCTTTCATGAGCTCGGCCCTGGCCGCTTCGTCCAAGGGCTGGGCAAAGCCCAGCAGCTCGCCCGTGTCCGGGTCGCGCAGGGCTTCACCCTCGGATGCTCCAGAGGCGCGCATGGCCCGGCATATCGGGCAGTCGTCGTCCTCCAAGCCAATGGTGATGAGTTGATGGGACGGGTGGGCCGTTGAAATGGTCATAAGGGATGCTCCTCATCCTGCGTGGTCGGTGGCATCCATCCTTCATGGTGGGCAAGCCCTGCGCTAGTGGATATCTCTGCAATGCTTGTGGGAAATCGTCCCGGCGTGGTCACCGGTGACGGGCAGCGGCATAAGCGGCCTGCCGGGACGCGACGCGGTCAATGCGATGCTGAGCGATTTGCGTTGATTCGGTGCAGAGATAGTGTTGCCGGCCGCGTTGCCAATCAAACCGCCAGACGCAGCAACTGAACCGGCAGTGGCATCACCCGCACGCCATTGATTTCACCTGTTTGGCGGCTTTTGCTCCAGATCTCGCCATTGCCGTAGCGGGCTATCTGCTTCAATGCCTTGGGGCGCAATTGACTTGTCCACTTGATTTCAACGGGCCAGAATCGACCGTCGCGCACGTAGGCGATGTCCACCTCGGCTTGGGCCTTGATGTAGTAGGTTGGATGGAACCGGTGAAAGTGGCTGGCAACGCAGGCCTCAACTATCTTCGACTCCCACACCGGATCTCTCAGGGCGGCCTGAATCTGTCGCTCGAAGGGGTCCGTTTCGGGAGTGAGCCAGGCGCGAACGGCGTGCAGAATGAAGGGATCGCTGAACATGAGTTTCTTGGCTTTCTTAGGGGCGGGTGCGAGCTTGTCCTCGACTAGGGCCGGCAACACATGAACTGCGTCCATGCGCTCCAGCAACGCCACGTAGTCCGCCACGGTTCTTGGGTGGTCGATGGAGAGGTCCTGCGCTAACGCGTTCCAAGTCACTTGCGTGGCGTATCGCTTGACGATGGCGGCCAGTACTTCTCGGAGGTACGGCTCCCGGCGGCCGCGCTTGATCACGTCGCCGCGAATCCAGTCCGAATAGGTTGCCAGCGTGCTCCTGCGTATCGCGCCCTGCGCCGCAAGGTCGTTAATGCCCGTTAAGTACCCACCGTGGATGAGATACCGGGAAAACGCTGCAAAGGCGGGCTCGATCAGGTCGTGCGATATGGATGAGGGATCGTCCAGGTGGCCGTTCAACCTGTCCATCCCGCCTTCAAGTGTGAAGTACTCCCTGAAAGACAGGGGGTGGAGATGGAAATCGACCATGTCCGCCGTGCCCCGCCTGCCAGGAAACCGCATTTTGGCATCCTGGATGAACCCCAGGTCCGAGCCTGTGATCATCAGCACCGTTCGTTCGAGCATTCCGGCGTCGGCGGCATATTTGACGGCTTTGTCCCAATCGCGAATGTAGCTGACTTCATCGACGACCAAGTAGTTGAGCCCAGTGTCGGGCGCTGTGGCCAGTTGTTGTTCCACGTGCAGCAATAGACTGTGGTGATCGTCGATCAATTCACCGGAAAAGTAGGCGATGGAATCGGGGGGTGCGCCACTGCCCAGAAGTTCGGCCATCCACTGCTTCAGTAGCGTGGATTTGCCCGTCTGACGACCACCGCCGAGGCTGTAGATCCCGGGCTGGGAGATTGGCAGGCTGTCCAGCAAGGATGAGCGATGTTGATAGTGGCAATCCGCCAGATGCCTCAATTGCGGATCGTTCTCGACAAATCGCCGTGCATCCTTCAGGTGGCTGTTGTGCGGGAGAAATCGTGGATCCATGGTGACCGGCAAGCACTAATCAGTTTGTGCATTGGACAATATCCAAATTTAGATAACTGTCAATGATTAAATCGATGACTAAATCCACTGGCATTCGGCACTCAGTTCCTGTTCCTCTTGGGCATTGGTTTCGCGGCAGCTTCAACGTTTACCGGCACGCGCATTTGCGTTGCGTTGAACTCGCGTTCACTATTCCCCGCCCTCGACTTTCAGTTCCTGAAATCTCACCGCCCCTGACAAAGGAGACAACCAATGAGCGACTATCCCATCCCCAATGTGTCCAACGACTTGAGCGGCCGAGTGGCCCTCGTCACTGGCGCCTCTTCCGGCCTTGGGCGCCGCTTTGCCCAAGTCATCGCCGCCAGCGGCGCCAAGGTGGCGGTGACCGCGCGCCGCGTGGACCGGCTCGAGGCCTTGGCGGAGGAAATCCGCAGCGCTGGCGGCGTGGCGGAGCCAATCGCCTTGGACATGCAGGACAATGACTCGATCATGAACTGCGTAGAGCAGGCGGAGGCAGCCCTCGGCACCATCGACATTCTGATCAACAACGCCGGCATTCCGGATGCGCAACGGGCGCACAAGATGTCCTTGGAACTGATCGACGCCGTGTTCGACACCAATCTGCGGGGCCCCTACATCCTCTCCTGCGAGGTGGCCCGCCGGCTCATCGCCGCCAAAATGCCGGGGCGGATGGTGAACATCTCCTCCGTTGGGGGCTTCAACTACAACAACAACGGCGCCGCCCTCTACTCCATCACGAAGTCCGCGATCGTGCGCATGACGGAGTGCCTGGCGGTGGAGTGGGCGCGCTTCAACATCAACGTCAACGCCATCGCACCCGGCGCCTTCTCCTCGGAAATGATGGACGGCATGCTGGAGCGCATGGGGGACATCAGCCAGTTCTTCCCGCGCAAGCGCATCTGCGATCCGGCGCAGATGGACAGCACGCTGCTCTACTTCCTGTCCCCCGCCTCCGAGGCAGTGACCGGCACCTACATCAAGATCGACGACGGCCAGGGTTCGCGGTAGCTGAGTGGGGGTGGCTGCATTCGGTTCGCCATCATTGGGATGCGCTGGCCAGGGTTTTCGGGGTGGCCTCCGCGAGGGCCGCTCGGTGCCGTTGCATGATGTCCTCGGCCAGCGCAGTGCGGTCCCACTCGTCGAAGGCCACCTCGATGCGGCCTTCGGGGTCAAAGTAGAACGTCTCCGTGCCGCTGAACTGCACCGGCATCTTGTTCAGGAAGCTCTCGGCGTTCAACGTCCAGGCCACCTTCAAGTGGTTGTCGCCCTGTTCGACAACTTCGTACTCGGCGCCTAGCACCTTGGGGAAAAGCTTTTGGAAGTTGCGGAAGAACACGTCCAGGTTCCATTCCGTGACGTAGGGTTTCGTGCCCCGCACGGCCTCGAAGTGCGGTGACTCGGTGAAGAGCTCCTTCCACATCTCCTTCTCGTCTTCGCGGATGGCGTCGAAGTACTTTTCCACCGTCGCCGTCATCTGGGCCGGGTTGCAAGGGGCCGTCGGTAGCCGGTAGTCGTACTTGTCCGCCACGCCGTGCTCAAGTTCCTGTTCGTGGATGACGATGCCGGAGTGGTCGGCGAAAGCTAGGTTTGTCCACAGTGTCAGCGAATCGAGGGCGATCGCCAACTGCGGCAGCATGGGGCGGGCGGCGATCTCGCCCAGCGTCAGGATTCGGAAGCCCGCCGTGCCGATCACCGAGTCTCCCAAGACGTTCTGCACCAAGTGGGCATGGTGCGACATCGACTCGTTGACGGATCGGGCCAGCGTCTTGAAGGCCTGCAACAGGCGGTACTCCGGCAGGAACTCGACTTGGTTGGCGAGCACCACGAAGCAGTCCAGACCACGATGCTTGAGCTGCTGGCGAAACAGCCAGAAGTGGTCGTCGACGATGGACTTGCGCGCCTGCGCGCGCGCCGACTGGATGCCGCTGGCGTCGCGCAGTGCAACGCGTAGCGGCGCGTAGTCGAACTGGCTCATTTCCCCCAGCAGGCTGATCGTGCGCTCGAACGGCTGCATGAAGCGGGCGGCGAGCAGCACGTGCCTTTCGGCTGCCGCGTAGTCTGCCTTGAACAGCATCGCTTCGACTTGATTGAGCTCTACCAGCATCCCTTCCAGGATGCCTTCACAGGCTTGGTGGACGCGCACGAAGATGGGATCCTCGACGTAGCGGTGCCGTCGGTCCGGCGCATACAGGCCGTGGACGACGTCGGGCCGGACCCACTTGTCGTAGTCGAGGCCAGGCCGGCTCCGCGGGCGGGCCAGGCCGAGCTGGAAACCGAGCGCACGCACCGCCAGATCATGGCGGGAGCGGAGCGTCGCCTTGATCCGCGGGCCGTTGGTTACCCGCGCCAACTTCCTGAGCACGCGGTTCCAAGCAGACTTTCTTGAGGGCCGGCCGAAGAAACCGTCCCTTGGGGGTTCCACGCCAGATCCGTGTTCGAACGCGATGTCCGCAATCAGCGTCAGTATGGCCGCGACCGAGGCCGCCACCACATCCACTTTCGCGGCGTCGTTGATGTACTCACGCGTTTCGGCCTCGTCGAGCGAGTCCTCAAGGATCTTGAGGGCGACCTCAAGGCTGACCAGCACCGGCCCGATCTGCGCCGCCAGCGGCCAGCCCGCCATCCTCGGCCAGACCTGCTCCACCCGCGCGGTCTCAATGTAGACGTTGTACTCGCGGTGGTCGCCCTGGGCGTTGTAAGGCGACTTTTCCATGGTTTCGGGGAAGTCTCCGCAAGTTGGCCGTCAAAATCCGTAAGGCAACTATACGTCCCCGCCACAGGCAGCATCAATAGCGCGCGACCTTGCGGGCGCAGCGAACCGAAGGCTGGGCGAACTGACACTTCGTTGTGGTTCTGCTAGCGCAATTCTCCGCGCAACAGGGCCAATACAAGTTCCGACTTCATGCGGAACCGGCACAGCGCTTAGCGAAGATTTGCCAAGGCGCTTTACAACCCGGACGCCTCCATGACCGCGGGAATGCGGTGTTCCCAGCCGATGGCCATGATGTGGACGCCTTGGCACATGGGGGCCACGTCCTTAACGATTCGCCCGGCCATGGCCACGCTGGTGGCGACGCGGCTCTCAGCACCTTCCAGCTCGTCGATGAGAGCGTCGGGCACTTCCACGCCGGGGATTTTCTCAGTCATGTAACGGGCCTGTCGGGCGGACTTCAGCAAGATGATCCCCGCCAGAATCGGCACCTTGAAACCCGCCACCCGCTTCATGAACACCTCGAATCCGGCCGGTTCATAAACCGCGTTAGTCTGGAAGAACTCGGCGCCCGCTTCAATCTTGCCTTCCATGCGCGCAATTTCCTTGCCTAGGTCAGGCACGGCCACGTTGGCCACCGCGCCGCGCAGGAAGTGCGGGCTGCCCTTGAGGGCGTTGCCCGCCAAGTCATGGCCGGATTCCAAGCTGACGGCCGCCTTCAGAATGTCCTCCGCGCCAAGGTCGAACACCGGCTTGGCCTCCGGATGGTCGCCGCCCGAGGGCGGGTCGCCGGTCATGCACACGATGTTCTCCACCCCAAGGGCGTGGGCGGCCAGCATGTCGGCCTGAATGGCCAGGCGGTTGCGGTCTCGGCCAGCGATCTGCAAGGTGGATTCGACGCCTTGGTCCTTAAGCAGGCGAGCCACCGCCAACGGCGCCATCGCCATCCGTGAGGCCGCCGAGTCGGTTAGGTTGAAGGCGGCCACCGAGTCCTTGAGCGCATCGGCCGCAGCAAACAGATCATCAAGGCCCGTGCCCTTCGGCGGGTTCAACTCCGCAGTTAGCGTGAAGGCGTTGCGGGTTAGCGAGTCAGAAAGATGGCTCATGGGTCGATCCTTGGGATTGAGAGGCTAGGGCGGTTGGCTGATGGATGTTTCAAGCTCGGATTCAAGGGATTGGGATTGAGGGCATTTGCCATGATCGGCAAGGCCCGCGATCAGCAAGGCCAAACTATGAGCGTGGGTGCGGTTGCGGTCAACAGCGTTGGCATGAGGGGTCTTCAGGATGCGCAACAGTGGAGCTCCGGTTATAGTCTCGGCCAACGTGGGGCGCGGTTGGCACGGGCCCCGACATGGCAGCACGGACGCGGCAATGACCTATCAAGACATTTGGTACCAAAGCGATGATGGCCTGAAGCTCTTTGCCCGGGACTATCCGAACGAGGCTGCGCCGCTGACGCTGCTGTGCATGCACGGGCTCAGCCGCAACTCCGCGGATTTCGGGGATCTCGCAGCGGCGCTTCAAGACGAATATCGAGTTGTCGCGGTGGACCAGCGCGGCCGGGGCCGCTCGGAATGGGACGGCAATTCCGCCAACTACACGCCCCCTCGCTATGTCTCGGACATGCACACCCTAATCGAGAGTCTCGCCCTTGAGGATCTGGTGTTGGTGGGCACTTCCATGGGCGGCATCATGGCCATGATGATGGCCGGTGCGGAGCCAGGCCGGTTTCGGGGCGTGGTTCTGAACGACATCGGCCCCGTGGTGAGCGAAGTCGGTTTGGCGCGCATCATGAACACGGTGGGCAGGGCGCCGCCCGTCAAGACTTGGGACGCCGCCATCGACCAAGCCGAGGCCCTAAATGGCCTTGCCTTCCCCAACTACCGCCGCCAAGACTGGGCCCGCTGGGTGCGTCGAACCTATGCGGAAAACGCGGCGGGCGAACCCCAGCTGCTTTACGACCCGGCCATTGCCGAACCCATGCGCACCTCAGGCGCCAACGCGGTGCCCCGGGACGCTTGGCCCGTGCTGGAGGCCATGCGCCAGGTGCCGGTTCTTGCAGTGCGCGGCGCTCTATCGGACATTCTCGACGAAGGCTGCTTTGCGCAGATGCAGCAGCGCCATCCCCACCTAACGCCCGTCACAGTTCCCGAAGTGGGCCATGCGCCCATGCTGGACGAACCCGGCGTTGTGGATCGAATCCGGGCCTTCCTTGAGCGGATTCACGCCCGTTGATTGCGCTCTGGCCATTGCTGTCATACTCGGCCCCATGAATCAAACTCACACATTGCAGCGACTGCGCCAGGCGCTGCCCTCCGGCACGTTGATCACTGAGCGCGCTGCCATGCGGCCCTATGAGACGGACGGTTTGACCGCCATTCGCGAGATGCCTTGGGCAGTGGCGCTGCCGGGCACGGAGGAGGAGGTGCGTCAGGTGTTGGCGGTGTGCCGGGAGTGCGGCGTGCCGGTGGTGCCGCGGGGAGCGGGCACTGGGCTGTCGGGCGGTGCGCGTCCCGTGAGCGATGGCTTGGTGCTGGGGCTCTCCAAGCTCAACCGCATCCTGGAAGTGGATTTGGACAACTGCGTCGCCCGGGTGCAGCCGGGGGTGCGCAACCTGGCCATCAGCGAAGCGGTTGCCGAGCATGGGCTGTACTACGCGCCCGACCCCTCATCCCAGCTGGCGTGCAGCATTGGCGGCAACGTGGCCGAAAACTCCGGCGGCGTCCACTGCCTGAAGTACGGGCTGACGGTGCACAACGTGGTGGGGCTCAAGGTGCTGACCATCGACGGCGACACGCTGCAATTGGGTGGCAGGGGCTTCGACTACCTTGGCTATGACCTGCTGGCGCTGTTGTGCGGCAGCGAGGGGATGTTGGGGGTGGTTACTGAGGTAACGGTGCGCCTGCTGCCCGAAGCGCCGGAAAAAGTGGTGCTCTTGGCGGCGTTCCGCACCTTGGAGGCCGCGGCGGATGCGGTGACGCGCATCATCAGCGAAGGGGTTGTTCCGGCCGGCTTGGAATTGATGGACCAACTCACCCTGCGGGCGGCGGAGGACTTCGCCAATGCCGGCTACCCCAGGGATGCCGCCGCCATCCTGCTCTGCGAACTTGATGGCGATGCCGCGGAGGCGCGGGCCTTGCAGAGCTACGCCGCCCGGTTGTTTGAAGAGGAGGGCGCCTACGACATCCAGCAGGCGGCGAGCGCTGATCACCAGGCACGCCTCTGGGCCGGGCGCAAGGCCGCGTTTCCGGCGGTGGGGCGGATTGCGCCAGACTACTACTGCATGGACGGCACCATACCTAGGGCGGCTTTGGCCCAGGTGCTCAAGGGCATCGGCGAGCTGTCCGAGCGCTACGGCCTGACGGTGGGCAATGTCTTCCATGCCGGCGATGGCAACCTGCATCCGCTCATTCTCTATGACGCCAACCAAGAAGGTCAGGTTAAGTTGGCCGAGGACATTGGGCGTGAAATCCTTGAGCTGTGCGTCGCCGTGGGCGGCACGGTGACCGGCGAGCACGGCGTGGGCGTGGAGAAGCTGACGCCCATGTGCGCTCAGTTCACAGCTGCTGAGCTTGCCCAATTCGAGCGCGTCAAGGAGGCCTTCGATCCTCAGCGGCTGCTCAATCCCGGCAAGGCCATTCCCACCTTGAGCCGTTGCGCGGAATACGGCGGCATGCACGTACACGGCGGCGAACTGCCGTTTCCCAACTTGGAGAGGTTCTAATCGGGTGCCCCAGGACCGAGCCTCGGAACTCATCGACGCCGTGCGCAGCGCTGCCGCCGATGGGCGGCAGCTGACCTTGGTGGGCGCTGGCAGCAAGGCCCCGGCTGCCGACGCGGGGAGTGCGCTGGCGCTGGCCGAACATGCTGGCATCGTGGACTATGCGCCCGAGGAGCTGGTGCTGACCGCTCGCGCCGGCACCCCATTGGCGGACATTGAGGCGCTGCTCAGCCAACATCGCCAGCAGCTGCCCTTTGAACCGCCCTTGCTTGGCGGCGCAGGCACCCTGGGCGGCGCGGTGGCCACCGGGTGGTCCGGCCCGGGCCGGCCTTGGCGGGGCGCCGTGCGCGATGCGGTCTTGGGCGTGGAGATGATCAATGGCCTTGGCGAGCGCTTGACCTTTGGCGGGCAAGTGATGAAGAACGTGGCGGGCTACGACCTCTCCCGCCTGCAGGCCGGCGCTTGGGGCAGCTTGGGCATTCTGCTGTCCGTCAGCGTGCGGTTGAGCCCGCAGCCGGAACGGGAGCGCACTTGCCGCCTGGAATTTGGCGCTGCTGAAGCGCTGGCTTGGATGCGGTCCTGGGCGCGGCGTTTTTCGCCGATTTCCGCAACCTGCCATGCAGACGGTGTGCTCAGCGTGCGGCTGTCGGGCATGGCAGATAGCGTTTCTGCGGCGGCCTCCCGCATCGGCGGGGAGCAGTCTTCAGACTTGAGCCTCTGGCCGGCACTGCGTGACCGCGCCCTGCCCGTTTTCGGAAGTGCGGACGAGGACGGCTCGGCGCTATGGCAGATCAATTGCGCCCCTGCGGCAGAATTGCCAACCGCCCCGTGCGTGGTTGAGTGGGGGGGCGCGCGGCGCTGGTGGCGAACCGATGAGCCGCCGGCCTCCGTGTGTGCATATGCCGCTAAATCAGACGGGGTGGCCTTGCTGGCGGGCGCTGCGCCGAGCTTCAACACACCCTTGATGATGCGCCTCAAGCGGGCATTTGATCCCCAAGCCTTGTTCAATCCCCATTTGGTCGATGCAGACGCACTTCAGTAAGGCCTATCTGGCCACCCGGGACGGCGAGCGCGCCAACGCCATTCTGCGCAGCTGCGTGCATTGCGGGCTGTGCAACGCCACTTGCCCCACCTACCAGTTGCTTGGCGACGAACTCGACGGCCCGAGAGGCCGCATCTACCTGATGAAGGGGTTGTTGGAGGAAACGGACGAAGGTGGCGCCGGCCAGACCTTAAACGTTGCGCAAACCCATTTGGACCGCTGCCTGACGTGCCGGGCTTGCGAGTCGGCCTGTCCTTCCGGGGTCGCTTACGGAGAGTTGCTGGAGATTGGGCGGGCGGAAGTGGAACGCCGCGCTCGGCGCCGGCTCGTGGATCGATTGATGCGTCTGTGGCTGGGCCTGGTGGTGCCGAGCGTTCGCTGGTTTCCCCGTTGGGCGGCGCTTGGCCGCTGGTTTCGCTGGGCTTTGCCGAAAGCCCTGGCAGCGGCTTTGCCGGAACGAACCAAGGCACTAGCAAATCCTGTGGCCGAGCCGCAAGCGACGGCGGGGCGCGTGCTCTTGCTGCAGGGCTGCGTGCAGCGCCAGGCGACGCCCGCCACGCATGCTGCGGCCATTCGATTGCTCAACGCCCGGGGATTGCAGGCCATTGTGGCCGAACAAGAGAGCTGTTGCGGTGGGCTCAATCTGCACTTGGGCCAAACGCGTCAAGCGCTTGATGCGATGCGACGCAACTTGGATGCCTTGCACCCCCACTTGGACGGCGTGCAGTGGCTTGTGTCCACGGCCAGCGGATGCGGGGTCACCGTGAAGGACTACGGGCGCCTGCTGGCGGATGACCGCAAGTACGCTGCGCTGGCGGCGAGGGTGGCGGCCATGTCCCGCGATCTAGCGGAGGTTGCCATGGCGGCGCCGCCCCCCAAGCCGGGCGCTGCCTCGAAAGGCCAAGGCCGCAAGGTGGCTTGGCATCCGCCCTGCACGCTGCAGCATGGTCAGCGGCTGACGGGCGTCGTCGAGCAGTTGTTGGCGGAGGCGGGCCATGAGTTGGTGCCAGTCAAGGACGCGCACCTGTGCTGCGGTTCCGCGGGCACCTATTCGGTGCTGCAGCCGGAACTCGCCGAGCGGCTTCGGCAAGACAAGCTGGCTAAACTGACGGCGGGCAGCCCGGACGTGATCGCCACGGCCAACGTCGGCTGCCAGATGCACTTGGCCTCCACCGACTGCCCGGTGGTGCACTGGGCTGAACTGGTGGCGCCCTGACGGCCGACACGAGGGGAGGGGAACAAGCCCCTCAGTCCCTTGATTGGGATGGCTCAGCGAACAGGGGCTGTCCAAATTGATCCGCATAGGCCACCGTCTCCACCGGGAGGCGGGCGATGGGGCCGTGCCCGCCGCCGACCGGCCAGCCAATGGGCACGTGGGCGTAGGTGGCCCAAGGCTCGGGAATGCTGAGCAGTTCCCGCACCACGGGCTCTTCGGCGCACAGCAAGGTGGTGAGGACGCAGCCCAAGCCCTCCGACCGGCAGGCCAGCAGCAGGTTTTGAACCGCCGGATAGAGGGAGCCACCGCCCACCACCGAGGGCCGGTCCAACCCGGCGTCGGTGATCGCCAAGCCACCGGGGTCGAAGCAAAACACCGCCACCACCGGGGTTTCGTGCAGGTGTTCGGCCAAGTGGTCGCCGGCGGCGACGGCCCCTTGGAAGGAGGCGGGCAGGGTCTCGAATTGCGCCCGGTAGGGCTCGGTGTAAGCCGACCAGCGGGGGCGGTAAAGCTCGGCGAAGCGCTGCTTGATGGTTGGGTCGCGAACGGCAATCACCCGCCAAGGTTGCCGGTTGCCGCCGGACGGCGCCCAAGTGGCCGCCTTCAGCACCCGGCGCAGCATCGCTTCCGGAATCGGGTCGGGCCGAAGTTTCCGCACCGCGCGAAGGGTGCTTGCCGCATGATAGAAGTCGTAGCCGGCCTGCTCCTCCAGCGGCGGCGGACCTTCGATGTCCATGCCGGTGGGCGGTGGCGGGTGAAAGCTCTCCAGTGCTCCGGACACCAGTTGGTAAAATCCCACGGCCATCACCACTTCCACTAAGCCGCGTTCGCCGAGAGCGGCCTTGGCCCGTTCCAGCGTGGCAGATTGCAGGGCGCGCATGTGCACCAGCTCGAGGGCGACTTCATGGGCAGCGGTGACCGCAGCATCGTCCGTGGGCGGGGTTCGGCGGCGGGCGATGGCCTCAATCACGGCTTCGCTGAGGCCGGCGTCGAGGGCCGCTCGGCGGTGTGCCCACCATTCAAAGTCCGCACTCCAAGCGCGCGCCACCACTAGGATGGCGGCTTCCCGCGCCGCCGCCGGTACCAAGGTGTCGATGCGCAGGGCCATGCCGACCTTTTCGAGCAAGGCGCCAAGGACTGGCGAGCGCAGCCAGGCGTCGAACGGGCCAACCAAGGAGCCATCGTCCCGCGTTAACGCACCACCCAGCAGCCCTTGCCCCCGCGGGCCGGTCCGAATGGCGTCATAGAGCGCGCGTTGCTCCCGATCCAGCGCATCAGGAGTCAACGGGCTAAGTCGCGGGGCACTCATAAGCCTCCCAAGCCCCCACCAACCCTCTGCCCAGCGGCAGGCATTCCAAGCGTTTGCATCAGCGCACCCCCCATTGTCGCGGGCCATCCCCAAATTCCGCCCCCGCCATCAGCGCGATGACGAGCCACGGCTTCCCAGAGGACCCGCAAGCTAGCGCCGCACAAGAATCGAGTCAACTCCGGCGCGCCAGGACGCATAAGCCCCCACCATAAGCCGGACGGCACTTGGGCCGCATCCGTAGCCCGTCTCGGCTCAGCACCCCCTCCCACCCACCCACCCACCCACGCCGAGTTGCGCAGCAACTCGAACGCGAGCCCGCTCGCGCAGTTGCGCAGCAACTCGAACGCGAGCCCGCTCGCGCAGTTGCGCAGCAACTCGAACGCGAGCCCGCTCGCGCAGTTGCGCAGCAACTCGAACGCGAGCCCGCTCGCGCAGTTGCGCAGCAACTCGAACGCGGGCCCGCTCGCGCAGTTGCGCAGCAACTCGAACGCGGGCCCGCTCGCGCAGTTGCAGAACCCCACCCCATCCTGCTGAAATGGCCCTGCGTTCGCCAAAGCAAAATCCGCCAAGTCAGAGTCAGGCCCGGGGAGGGGCAGCCAGTGGACCTTGAAGAAAACCGGGTTGAGTCCCGCCATTACGCTTTCTTGGGTATCCTGACGTTGCTGAACGTCATGAACTTCGTGGACCGGCCGCCGATACCAGTCGGACCGCCAACATCTGCTTGAAACGGCGGCCTAGGTTTTCAACAGGCTTTGCGCCCGCTCCCTAGCCTGGTCCAGCGTGGCCACGAAGCGGTCTTCGGGCAGGCCGCGAAAGATGTCGAGCGCCAGCAAATGGTCGGCGACGGTGCCTGAGAGCCCCATGACGACGACCTGGGTGTTCTCGTCGGCTGCGATGTCGAGCATCTGGCCCACCACCATGGCTGCGCTGTCGTCCAGGTAGACGGTTTCGGAGAAGTCAAAGACCACCACTTCATGGTCGCGAATGTCGGCGCCAATGGCTTGCACCAGTTTGTTGGACGACGCGATCGAGAATTGACCGCGCAGCGCCACCAAGCCGACGCGGGCGGAGAAGGGGTCCGCTTCGCCGCTCTCGGGTGAGCTGGAGAGGAAGCTGCGGTCCAAAAAGGGCAGGGAAACCACGTTGTCGAGCTGCAGGCGCTCCAAGTGCTGGGTTCCGACCAAGCTGGCGGCGATGAGGCCGATGGTCACGCCGATGACCAGATCGACAAACACCGTCAGGCCGAGGGTGGTCAACGCAAGCATGAGGTAAACGGGGCGCACGCGGTGAATGCGGGTGAGGAATCGCCAATCGATGATGTCCCAACCCACCTTGATCATGATGCCGGCCAAGACCGCGTGGGGAACTTGCTCCACGTGCTTGCCAATGCCCAGCACCAGTGCCAGCAGGATGCTTGCGCAAAGGACGCCGGATGCTCGCGAGTGGCCGCCACTGCGGATGTTGATCACGGTGCCGCCGGGCGCGCCAGCGCCGGGCATGCCGCCCACTATGCCGGCCACCATGTTGCCGATGCCTTGGCCCACCAACTCCCGGTTGGCGTTGTGTTGGCCGCGGGTCAACGAGTCGGCGATGAGTGAGGTCAGCAGGCTGTCGATGGAGCCGACCAGCGCAAGAATTAAGGCTGGCTGCAGCGCTTGAGTCAGAAAGTTAAGGGAAAGCAAGGGCCATTGCAGGCTGGGCAGGCCGGTCGGAACCTCGCCGATGGTGGGCGCACTGCTTGGCCAAAGCAGGCTGACCAGAATGCCCGCAATCATCGCAGCCAAAGTGGGCGGTAGGGCCTTGCGCAACGGCTTCGGCCAAAAGATGCCCGTCAGCAGCGTGATTGCGCCAATGGCCAGTGCATCGAAGTTGATGCGGCTCACCAATTCCGGCAGCGCCATCAGGGCGCTCAGGACGTTTGAGGCCATTGGGTGGCCGAGAAAGGGCAAGATCTGCAGGCCGATGATGATGACGCCAATGCCGGACTTGAAGCCGGATATGACTGAGTGGGGCGTGTAGGTGATGTAGCGCCCGATGCGCATGGCCCCCAACATGATTTGCATGAGCCCGGCGAGGACGACGATGGTTAGCGCTTCCGCGAGCGTCTCCGCGTGGCTGGAAACGATGACGGCCATGGTGATGGCGATCGGCCCCGTGGGCCCGGATATACGCGCGCGCGTGCCGCCAAACACCGCGGCGAAGAAACACACCGAGATGGCGCCGTACAAGCCCGACATCGGGCCAAGGCCTGAGGCAACGCCGAATGCCAGGGACGGCGGCAGCGCCACCACGGCGGAGATAATGCCGCCGAACAGGTCTCCGCGCAGATCCCGCAGGCTGTAGTTCATGTCCGATCTGGTGGAGCGGTTACAGGGGGTTCTGCCGCGGGCCCCCGATCGCTGGCGTGGTCACACGGCGCCCTTGACGTGGGACGAACTGATGCGAATCCAGTAGCCGGAAGGCCCGGTGACGTGGAACAGGTCGTGAATGCTGCCGCGCTCGATGTCCGTCACGTGGACGCCGTCGTCCTTGAATCGCCGCCACACTTGGTCCACGTCATCAACAATCAGATCGAAGGGCGCCTTGGCACCGTCCTCCATAGGTTGTGCCGCGCGGGTTAGGATCAGGTGGGTGCCGCCCCGCAATTCCACGATGGCCATGTCCGCCTTTCTCAGGATGCTGCGCAGGCCGTGGCGAACGAAAAAGTCGTGCGCCGCCCCGACGTCCTCCACCGGCATCCGCACGTGGCCAATGGCGAAGACGGGACGTTCGTGGTCCGCCAGAGCGCCTGGACTGCCGCTGTCTTCGCCGGCGGTGCCTGGTCCACGCATCTCGGCCAGCGCTTCGGCTCGCGAGCCGTGGGCGGAGATCAC
This sequence comes from Candidatus Azophilus sp., assembly GCA_965220835.1. Classification (GTDB taxonomy): domain Bacteria; phylum Pseudomonadota; class Gammaproteobacteria; order Pseudomonadales; family Azotimanducaceae; genus Azophilus. The sequence continues at coordinate 683,146 of OZ244842.1, forward strand.
CTTGCTGAAGCCGCTGATGTTGAAGACGTCGGCAATGGTCGGTGACATGGCGCACAAGGCAAACCGCGCGCCCCGTTGGCGCAGGGCCTTGGCAACGATCAAAATCGCCCGCAAGCCGGCACTGCTGACGTAGGTGATGCTCTCAAAGTCGGCGACCACGGCGCTTTGCTGATCGTCAATCGCCGCGGTCAAAGACTGTTGGAATTGGTGGGCGTTGGCGCTGTCGATTCGACCCTCGGGCTTGAGAATCAAGACGCCTTCCTGATGTTCGCTGTGGATGTCCATAGGATTCCTTGTGAGACTGGCCGTGGGGTTTAACGGCCGGATGGGTCGCCAACGTCGCTGCCGCTCAGGGCGTCAACGTCGTCCTGATCCGGCATGAGAACGAACTCCGGATAGGCTTCGATGCCCAGTTCGGCGGCGTCTTGTCCAAGGTCTTCCACCTCGGCGGACACTCGGGCGCCGATCAGCTTGTCCAGCGCCACCCAGAGCGCGATGCTAACCGCGAAAGTGAAGGCGCCGATGGCCAGGATGCCGGTCAATTGCGCCGTGAAGTCGCCGCCGGACGCGAAGCAAACCGCCAACGTGCCCCAGATTCCGGCGAACAGGTGGGCGGGCACCGCGCCCACCACGTCATCCAACTTGAGGAACTCCAGGAGCTTGAGGCCGAGGGAGCAAACGATGCCGCCGAGGCCACCGATGATGACGGCCCAATGGTGGTCGGTCATGTCCGGGCCAGCCGTGATGGACACCAGCCCGGCGATGGCGCCATTGAGCACCACGAGAATATCAACGCGGCCGAAAAGCGGCCTTGATATCGCCATCGCGGCGACGACCCCAGCCGCCGCAGCCAGGTTGGTGTTGACGATGACGTTGCTCATGGCCACCGCATCCAAGGCCCCGGCCAAGGCCAGTTGGGAGCCGCCGTTGAAGCCGAACCAGCCCAGCCACAGAATCAGGACGCCAAGGGTGACTGAGGGCACGTTGGAGGGCGGCGTCGCCTTCACGCCCCCATCGGGCCGGAACTTGCCACGCCGCGGGCCGACGATGAGAATGCCGGCGAGCGCGGCCCAGCCGCCGGTGGAGTGGACGATGCTGGAGCCCGCGAAGTCCTTGAAGCCCATTTGGTCAAGCCAGCCACCGCCCCAGGTCCAAGCGCCGACAATGGGGTAGATGATGCCCGTCAGCAGTGCCGTGAAAGCGAGAAAAGCCCACAGCTTGACCCGTTCGGCCAAGGCCCCGGACACCACTGAGGCGGCGGTGGCGACAAAGACCATCTGAAAGAACCAATCGGCGCGGGTGGCATAGCCGTTTTCGATGACTGCAGCCTTGGCCCCTTCATCGCCGCCGAGCAGCGCCACCTCGCTGGGCGCGGACCCCAACAGCAGGCTCGCCGACCCCAGCCAGTCACCGACATCCACGTACATCAGGTTGTAGCCAATCAGGTAGTACATGAGGCCAGCTATCGAGTACAGGCCGATGTTTTTCAGGCAAATCACGGAGGCGTTCTTGGTGCGCACCGAACCCGCTTCGAGCATGGTGAAGCCGGCGCACATCCACATCACCAGCGCGCCCCAAACCAGGAACGAGAAGGTGTTGGCGACGAATTGGGCCTCCTCGCCCAAGCTGGCCTCGGCGTTGGCAGGGCCCACCGCGGCGGCCAGCGCTACCAGTGCCGCGGCGCCCAGCGCAATGCGCCCAAGCGGCCTGTTGAGCGAATTCACTGGCAGGCCTTGCCTTGCATTGGCCATGCTTCACCCCCTGACTGCGTTGATTGTGTAACGAGTTTTTCCGCAACTTCCCTCAAGGGCGATTTGGCACTGTTGTTTCCGGTAGGTCAAGGCGAACTTTGGCCCTGGGGGCCAAAGTTCGTTGGAGTATCGCTAACGCGAAAGCGAACCTTCGGTTCGTTGGAGTTTCGCTAACGCGAAAGCGAACCTTCGGTTCGTTGGAGTTTCGCTGGCGCGAAACTCTGCGAACTGGGGGGGGCGATGGGCTGCGGGTTGATTCTGAACCAGGGTTCGCGAATCTCCAATTCATCGTTGAGCTAGGCTCGCCAATTTGTTACTGTGCAATCCCATCTTGGACGTTGCCCGCAGCAGCCGAGGTTGTGGCGTTTTCGGGAGCCTTGGCGCGTGCAGCGGGTCCTGCCAATTGATGGAGCCTGCAAGCTTGGCCAACTCGAACAGGTCGCCGGCACCGGAACCAGGCCGCTTCGCCAGAGCGGCCCGGTTGGGGGGCAGCCCGTGACCCGCTTCGTTTTCGTGACCGGCGGCGTGGTTTCCTCCTTGGGCAAGGGCATCCTCACCGCCTCCCTGGCATCCGTCCTCGAAGCCCGCCAGCTTAAGGTCGATGTGCTGAAGATGGATCCCTACATCAATGTGGATCCCGGCACCATGAGCCCCTTTCAGCACGGTGAGGTGTTCGTCACCGCCGACGGGGCCGAAACCGACCTCGATCTCGGCCACTACGAACGCTTCACCCACGTGCGCATGTCCCGGCGCAACAACTTCACCACCGGCAGCATCTACGCCGAGGTCATCCGGCGCGAACGGCGCGGCGACTACCTGGGCGCCACGGTGCAGGTCATCCCGCACATCACCGACGAGATCAAGCGGCGCATTTTGCTCGTCGGCGAGGGTGCGGACGTGGTGATCGTCGAGACCGGCGGCACCGTCGGCGACATCGAATCCCAGCCCTTTCTGGAGGCCATCCGCCAATTGCGCCTCGAAATCGGGGTGGCGCGCACGCTCTACATCCATTTGACTTTGGTGCCGTATCTCAACGCCGCCAGCGAGATCAAGACCAAGCCCACCCAGCACTCGGTGAAGGAACTGCGCTCCATCGGCCTGCAGCCGGACATTCTGGTGTGCCGCTCGGACCACGAGCTGCCTGCCTCGGCGCGGGCCAAAATCGCGCTGTTCTCGAACGTGGAGGAGCGGGCCGTGGTCTCCATTGTCAACGCCGAGACCATCTACCAAGTCCCTGGGGTCTTGAACGAACAGGGCGTTGACGACTATGTGGTGGAGCGCTTTGGGCTCGATTGCAGCGCCGCCGACCTGTCGAGTTGGGCGGCAGTTGTTCAAGCGGAGCTCAATCCCCAAGGGGAAGTGCGCATCGCCATCGTCGGCAAGTACCTTGAGTTGCTCGACGCCTACAAGTCCTTGATCGAGGCCGTCAACCACGCCGGCATCAAGTACGGCGTGCGCCCGGTCATCGACTTTGTTGACGCGGAGGAGTTGGAGCAGGGCGGCGTCGGGCGGCTGGCCGCGGCGAACGCCATCCTGGTGCCAGGCGGCTTCGGCAAGCGCGGCTTCGAGGGCAAGATTCTGGCCGCCGGCTACGCCCGCAAGAACCAAGTGCCTTATTTGGGCATCTGCTACGGCTTGCACGCAGCGGTGATCGACTACGCCCGGGAGGTGGGGGGCTTGAGCGGCGCCCATTCGACGGAGATTGAAGGCGACACGCCCCATCCGGTGATTGGCTTGATCACCGAATGGACCGACCGGGAGGGCCGCGTCGAGCAGCGCAGCGCCGATGAGGACCTCGGCGGCACCATGCGCTTGGGGGAGCAGGCCTGCCGCCTCGACCCCGAGTCCTTGGCGGCGCGCACCTACGGCTGCACCATGGTGCATGAGCGCCACCGCCACCGCTATGAGGTCAACAATCGCTACATGGCGAAATTGGAGCGGCTGGGCCTGCGCGTTGCCGGGCGCTCCGAGGACGGCGAATTGGTTGAGATGATTGAGATCGAAGGCCATCCGTGGTTCCTGGCCTGTCAGTTCCATCCGGAGTTCACGTCATCGCCCAGAGGGGGGCACCCGGTGTTCAACGGGTTCATAGGGGCAGCCTTGGAGCAGGCGTCGGCACCGCCTGCGCTTCTGAAAGACGGCACCGGCTGATGCGCCTTTGCGGTTTCGAGGCCGGGCTGGATGCGCCCCTGTTCCTCATTGCCGGCCCGTGCGTCATTGAGAGCGAAGCGTTGGCCCTGTCCACGGCCGAGACGCTCAAGGGCATCGCCGAAGCGCTGGATGTGCCCTTCATCTACAAGAGCTCCTTCGATAAGGCCAACCGCTCCTCCCACGAGAGCTATCGTGGCCCGGGACTGCACGAGGGCCTCAAGGTGCTGGAACGGGTGCGCCGGGAGGTCGGCGTACCCGTGCTGACAGACGTGCACGAGTACACGCCGTTGGACGAAGTGGCGGATGTGGTCTCGGTGCTGCAAACGCCGGCCTTTCTCTGCCGGCAGACCGACTTCATCGCCCGGGTGGCCGCTTGCGGCAAGCCGGTCAACATCAAAAAAGGCCAGTTTCTGGCCCCGGCGGACATGCGCAACGTGGTGGCCAAGGCCCGTGCCCAAGGCAACGAGGGCATCATGGTCTGCGAGCGGGGCGCGAGCTTCGGCTACAACAACTTGGTCAGCGACATGCGCGCCTTGGCCGTCATGCGCGAGACCGGCTGCCCAGTGGTGTTCGACGCCACCCATTCGGTGCAAATGCCCGGTGCCCGCGGCAACGTATCCGGCGGCCAGCGCCACATGGTGCCAGTGCTGGCCCGGGCTGCGGTGGGGGCAGGGGTTGCGGGGCTGTTCATGGAAACCCATCCGGACCCGGACCAAGCGCTTTCCGATGGCCCCAACGCCTGGCCGCTGGGGCTGATGAAGCCACTGCTCGCCGGCCTCAAGGCCATCGACGATGCCGTCAAGGGCGGCCCCCTGCTGGAAACCCAGGTGGAGGCGGTGGCATGAGCCGCATCGTCGCGGTGGCCGGCCGGGAAGTGCTGGACTCCCGGGGCAACCCCACCGTGGAGGCGGAGGTGCGCACGGAGGGCGGCAGCGTCGGGCGCGCCATCACGCCATCGGGGGCCTCCACCGGCTCAAGGGAGGCCCTTGAGTTGAGGGACGCGGATGCCGCCCGCTATCTCGGCCGCGGCGTGCTGCGTGCGGTCGCTGGCATCGGGGAACGCATCTCACCCGCCGTGGCCGGCATGGAAGCTGAAGCGCAGCAGGCACTTGATGACCGGCTGCGCGAGCTCGACGGCACCGCCAACAAATCCGCGCTCGGCGCCAACGCGCTGCTGGCGGTGTCCTTGGCCGCCGCCAAAGCGGCCGCCAAGGATCGTGGCCTGCCCCTGTACGCCCACATCAACGACTTGGCCGGCCGGCCGCGGATGCGGCTGCCAACGCCGATGATGAACATCCTTAACGGGGGCGCCCACGCCAACAACAACGTGGACATCCAGGAGTTCATGGTGCTGCCGGTGTCGCAGCCCCGGTTCTCCGAAGCGCTGCGCTGCGGTGTGGAGGTCTTTCACCATTTGAAGGCGGTCTTGGCGGAACGCGGCCTGACCACGGCGGTTGGCGACGAAGGCGGTTTTGCCCCGGACCTCGCCTCCAACGCCGAAGCCCTAGAGGTGATTGTGGAGGCCGCGGGCCGGGCAGGTTATGAACCGGGTCGGGACCTGCTGCTTGGCTTGGACTGCGCCGCTACGGAGTTTCACGACGACGGCCTCTACACGTTGTCCGGTGAGAACGCCCGCTACGACAGTGCCGGCTTCACAGCCTATTTGGCGGATTTGGCGGCTCGCTATCCAATCGCCTCCATTGAAGACGGCATGGACGAGAATGACTGGGCCGGATGGCGCTTGCTCAACGAAGCGCTTGGCGAGCGAGTGCAGTTGGTCGGCGACGACCTGTTCGTCACCGACACGTCCCTGCTGCGGCGCGGCATTGACAGCGGCGTCGCCAATGCCGTGCTCATCAAGCTCAACCAGATTGGCACCCTCTCCGAAACCTTGGATGCCATCCGCATGGCCCAAGAGGCGGGCTACGGCGTAGTGGTGTCGCACCGTTCGGGGGAGACGGAGGACGTGACCATCGCGGACCTGGCCGTGGGCGCCGGGGCCGGCCAGATCAAGACCGGCTCGCTGTGCCGTTCCGACCGGGTGGCCAAGTACAACCAGCTGCTGCGCATTGAGGAAGCGCTGGCCGGCGATGCGCTGTACTTGGGCAGGGAAGAGGTCCGCAACGCATGAGGACGGTTGCCGCACTGCTGGTTTTGCTGCTGATTGGCTTGCAGTACCAATCTTGGTTTGGTGACAGTGGCTACTTCAAGGCCGCTGCGCTGAAGGCCCAATTGCAGGCTGAGGAGCGCCGTGCCGAGCTGCAGAAGCAGCGCAACCGCCTGCTGCGCGGGGAGGTGAGGGCATTGACCGATAGCGATGCGGCGGTGGAGGCCCGGGCGCGCACGGACCTGGGCATGATCAAGGATGGCGAAGTCTTCTACATCGTCACCGACGAGCCGCGGTGAGAAGCTACGACCTCAACGGCATCGGCATGACCTCGGCCCGCAGCCGCAAGCGCTTGGTCGAGGCGCTGGAACGCAAGGCAATCACCCATGCGGGCGTGCTCGAAGCCTTTGCGGAGGTGCCGCGCCACATTTTCGTGGAAGAGGCGATGGCCCACCTCGCCTATCTGGACCAAGCCTTGCCCATCGGCCATGGCCAGACCATTTCCCAGCCTTCCACAGTGGCGGTGATGACCGCGGCATTGCTGGAGACGCCCAAGGACAGCGTGCTGGAAGTCGGCACCGGGTCGGGGTTCCAGACCGCCCTCTTGGCGAAGCTGTGCGGCAAGGTGTTCACCGTGGAGCGGGTCAAGCCGCTGCTTGACCAGGCGCGCCACCGCTTTGAGGCACTGGAGATTCACAACGTGCTCTCCAAGTTGGGCGACGGCTACAACGGCTGGCCCGACAAGGGCCCTTTTGCCGGCATTCTGGTCACCGCCGCCCCCCGTGCGGTTCCCCAAGAGCTGTTGGAGCAACTCGACATCGGGGGCCGCATGGTCGTGCCCGTGGGCGGCGACGGGAAGCAGCGCCTGAGAGTGATTGACCGCACCCGGCAAGGCTACGAGGAGCGGGAGGGGGATGGCGTGCGCTTCGTGCCCTTGGTCAAGGGTCTGCGGACCTGATTGGCATCTGGCCCCTCGCCATGCGCAGCCAGCCGACCGGGGCGCGGGACTCCACCCAACCAGCGCCTTCGGCGGGCGGTGAGCGTCGCTCTTGGTCCGGCCTGTTCATCCGCGGACTTGCCATGGGCGCCGTTGAACTGGTGCCTGGCGTCTCTGGGGGAACGATCGCCTTCGTGACCGGCATTTACCGGGAGCTAGTGGCGAGCCTGGCATCCTTCGGGCCCGCCACCATCGGCTGGAGCCTGACCGATCCCAAACGCTTTTGGCGGCACCATAACTTGGGGTTTCTCGCTTGCCTGGGGGCTGGCATGGTGGTCAGCCTGTTGGTCTTTGCGCAGTTGGTCAGCCATTGGCTGGCCTCTGCGCCGACCTTGGTTTGGGGGTTTTTCTTCGGCCTGATCCTGTATTCGGCCATTGACATCGGCCGCCGCCGTGCAGTGCGGCATTTGCTGCCGTTCGGCATCGTCGGCGGCCTTTGCGGCGCTGCTGCGGGTTCGATTGAGCCCTTTGGCACCGAGCCTGGGCCGCTGGCCTTCTTCGTCGGCGGCGCCTTGGCGGTGGGCGCTTGGCTGCTGCCGGCGGTGTCCGGCAGCTTCGTGCTGCTGCTGCTGGGCTTGTACGCCTCCGTGCTGGGTGCCCTTGCGGGCTTTGAATGGTCGGTGCTGGCCATCTTTGGATTGGGATGCGCGCTTGGCGCAGCACTCTTTTCGCGGCTCTTCCACTGGTTGCTGGAGTGGCGCTTCGAGGCGGTCATGAGCTTCCTGACCGGCTTGATGGCGGGCGGCCTGCTGCGGCTGTGGCCCTGGCGCCACGAGGGCGCGCTGCTGACCCCGTCGGAATGGGCACGGGCCACGGGTGCGGGGGAAGGCGATGTGGGTCTGGTCGTCGCCATGATGGGGCTCGGTGCAGGCAGCCTGTGGCTGCTCACCCGGATGCGATCGACCGCGGGATGAAGCATGGGCAGCGGAACGATCATACGTCTTGGCATGTTGGGCTTGCTGATTGGCGCGGCGCTGTCGCTGGCTGGCTGCGCCACCCAAGGCCGCGTCACGGTTGCCGAGCGCTCCCCAGGCCCAGTTGACAGCGCCCCGGTGGCCAAGCCTGCTGCGCAGCAGGCCGTGCATACGGTCAAGCGCGGCGACACCCTTTATGCCATCAGCCGTTCAACGGGCGTGTCGGTGCGAAACTTGGCCCGATTGAACGGGTTAAAGCCACCGTACCGCATCTTCCCCGGCCAGCAGCTGCGCTTGAGCGGCGGGGAGGTGGCGGCCAGGCCCGCACCACGCGGTGCGCAAGCCCGGCCGAAGCCATCGGGCAGCCGTGCGCCGACCAGCCAGGCCGGTGGCGTGACCTGGCGTTGGCCCACGTCCAGCCGCGTGGTCAACGAGTACGGTGGCACCAACAAGGGCTTGGACTTTGTCGTGCAGCCGGGCACTCAAGTCTTGAGCGCCGCCGATGGCGAAGTGGTTTACGCCGGCGCCGGCTTGGCCGGGTTTGAGCGTTTGGTCATCGTGCGCCACAACGCCGAGTATCTGTCGGCCTACAGCGTCAACCAACCGATCATTGTCAAGGAGAAGCAGCGCATCAAGGGGGGGCAGCCCATCGCCGCCATCAACGGCGGCGGCCGCGCCGCCCAAGCACTGCACTTTGAGATTCGCCGGAACGGCAAGCCGATCAGCCCCCGTTCGGTGTTGAAGTGAGCAGGCCTACTCTTCAAGCAGGTGGCGTTTTTCCTTGATCTCGCGCCAATCGTCGGCATCCGGTGGCGGGTCCTGCTGCTCGGTGATGTTGGGCCAGACTTCGGCCAAGCGCTGATTGAGCTCCAGGAAGTCCTCCTGATCTTCAGGCAGTTCGTCTTCCGAATAAATGGCTTCAACGGGGCATTCCGGTTCGCACAGGGCGCAGTCGATGCACTCATCGGGGTGAATGACCAACATGTTCGGCCCCTCGTAGAAGCAATCGACCGGGCACACCTCCACGCAGTCCGTCAATTTGCACTTGATGCAGGCTTCCCCCACCACAAAGGTCATGCACAGCTCCTAACCATGAAAGGCGCGGTAGTTTAGGGGATTGGTGACCCGACTCCAAGCGCTTCGCCCGCGCGCGTGTTGCCGTGGGGCTGTTGAGGTTGATTGCCTTGGGCCAGTTTGCGCACGCCGAACTTTTGGCAGCCGCCATCGTGCCTGGACTCTCCCGTTTGCGGTCCGGTCAGCGCGACCTTGATATCTCAGGGCGAGGATATCTCAGGGCGAGGGGGAGTCGGCGGCTTCGCCTATGGCCGTCTCGACGACCTGCCTCCTGCGCCGCTCTGATGCCACAGCCTGATTGGCAACTTCGGAGTGGGTCGCCAACGCCGAGGAGACCACCTTGCGGGCATCCCGAGACGCATCCAAATCCCAGTTCATTCGACGTGCGGTCTCCACAAAGCCCGCGCCTTGAAGGCGCATTGCCGCCCGCTCCAGGGACTCCCATAACGCATCGTCGTCTCCTTGCTCCGGCGCCACCACGCCACCGAAGGCTAGGCACCATTCCAAGGCGCGCCCTCGGTCGCCCAAGGATAGTGCTCTAATGGTCTCGTCGGGCGTGTGGATCAGAGGGGTGTTCAGGCCTAAAGTGCTTTTGGCCCAAGCGTTGGTCTCATCATGCTCAATCGTCTCCATGTTGTTGGTGCTTAGGAGGGAGACTTGCGTTACGGCTGCCTCGCCAATGATGAGTGGATCACCGCCAATCTCATCCGGGTTGCGACGCTTCACTGCCCGCCTAGGCAAATTGGCGGCAATTCTGCGGGCAGCCCATGCTTGAGACAGCGTGAGGTTCACGCCCTGAAATGCATTGTCAGGACGAGCCAACTCATCCGTCAGCCACTTTCGCGCCGCCTTCCCCGCCGCCCTAACGCATCTTTCCTTGGCGTCGTCGGCCAAGTTTGAGCGCTCGAGGGCCTTCACTGCGAATCCTTCTTGGACCGACTGAACGCCATCCAAGGCTTCGGTCAACACCTCGGGCAAAACAATCAAGGGCAAGTCTAGAGCGAGTGCCACCCCGTGCAGCAATTGCCGCGAGGACTGGCGGGAAAGGAGGTTGTTGTCAAGCGCTAGGCGGTGATGCACTGGCTTCATCTTGCCATACGCCTGCGCGCCGTCTTTGCGCACTGCGGATGCGTGACATCTGCCGCTCGGAGAGCATGGGCGCCTCATCCGCCTCGGCGACTGCCAACGCCGCCTCAAATTCTTGGGCAGCGGACTCTCCTATAATCTCGGAAACTGCTGCGGCAACGGCATTGGCACGTCTCGATTCGCTAAGCTGGGCGCCTAACGCTCCTTCAACGGCCTTGGAAATCCTGTTGTTCACTGAGCCTCCTCAATGGTGGCGCCATTTTTGGGGATGTCCATTATATCGGGGGAAGGGGCCAAGGACGAATTGCCTGCCCGTCTGCCTGCCGGCCTTGCCGGCGAATCAGGAACGGCATCTAACGGCTCAGATGCTCCATAAGGACTTTGATTGCGCCTTCATGACGCACCAGTTGCACGGTGCCGCGTCCGACAATCTCGAAGGGCCCGTGTTCCGCTGAATCGCCCGACCAGTTCCAAGTGAAGAGCACGGTGGCGGCATCATGGCCGCTATGCAGAACCCGCTTGTTGGTCAAATGGTACCTTTCGCCGTCAACTTCGTGGGCCCAAGTGCGCTCCATGGCGGCTTGGATTTCCGCCATGCCGGAATGGTCGCCTTCGCTGAACCGAAACACCGCCTGCGGGTGGATGAGCGGCGCCACGTTGGCGAAGTCCTCGCTGGCCAAGGCAGCCTCGAAGCGCACCATGAATTGGAGCGCCTCATTCTCGGTCAGCTGAGCTTGCACTGCGGGCGCCCCTGCGATCATTAGCAGGAGCAAAACAGTCGAATTGCGCCGACTCATGGTCTTTCTTGCGCCGGGTACTTCTTCATGGCTGTTTCCCAATGCAACAGAACCGCTGAGAACCATCGGCATATCGTCCATTTGCGGTGGATTGACCTCAAACCCATATTGCCCAATTGGTACCGTTTGCGAAACACCACTCGCCTCGTGTACGAGGCTGAAGCCGTCGTCCAGACGATCAAGGCATGTGCCGCATCACAAAGCTGCCTGTGATTGTAGAGGCTCTTTCGCGCAGCGGATACGGGGCTTCGAATCGAACAAGCTGGCCTTCAATCGGATAGCCGCCGCACGGCTGTGATGAACCGTTCGAGGACGCGCTGGTTGATGTGCAGCGGGTTGTTGGCATGAATCTGCTGGGCAATACTGATGGATCGCTCAACCGAAAGTGCGCGGGCTTGGACAAGATCGACCATCAGTCGCAGGCCATAGCGGGTGGCTATGCTGTTCTGTTTGCACAAGCGACGGAGCGCGCCGTCGTTGGTGACACACGTCCAGCCCGCGTCGCGGCAGAGCAGGAAGCAGAGCTGATCGTTGAACGACGTCCCACTTCTCCGACTGCCGGCCTCGACAAGCTGATCAATGCTGGGCTCGACCACATCAATCCCTAGCCGCAGGGCATCGGCATGGGAGACCTCACGAACCTCATCGAGAACCTGTGACACAACCGTCACAGGGGCGAGGTGCTCGGCGACCAGCGCGACTATGCCTAGATCCGTATCACGGTAATCGATCAGCACGTCGGCATCGGCCAAAAGGACGGTCGGTGCCGAGCCGTCTATGCGCACCACGCCCGCGCCCGCATCCGCATGTCGTCTAGGGTCAATCCAACGATCTCGCCCGCACGGCCAAGGGAAATCAACTTCACTTCAAGTGCGCGCCGCACCAAGCGCCATAGGCGGTCTTCCACGAAGTCATGCGGGGACAGTCGCTCCGGTTCTCCGGCTCGCCGCCAGTCCCAGGCGAACTCGCTCTGCGTCAACGCACGTGGCTCCTCGGCTCGCTTGAGAGTTGCCCCGAAGTACGCCTTGTGTTGAGCTTGAAACGCGGCCCAGACGGACTTGGGCTCCCGGCCTGATTCGACGAGGCGGAACAATATGGTCTTGTAGCTGACTCGGAAGATGCGTTTGACCTTCAGCACACGAGTGAGCAACGGATGCCCCCGAGTTTCGTCCCACTCGCGCATGAAAGCGGTGGCGGGCATCAAAAACTCGCTGGCGAATGCGTCAGCTTCTCGCTCCGGGGCCTTGGACTCCCCGGTATCGGCTCGATTGTATTGGTTTGGGTGCAGCACTAAGTGGCCCAACTCGTGGGCGGCGGTGAAGATCCACCGTTCCACCGAGATGCGGTCCCATGTGTTGACCACGACGGCGGGGCCGCCGCCTTCGCTGCTCACGCTCAGGCCGAAGTAGGACTCGCGCTGGGTCGGATGCAGCAGCACCTTGACGCCAGCATGCTCAAGCAACCCGCAGATGTCCCGGATCGGCTCAAACGGTCCGACCCCAACTGCCTCCCGCACCTTTCTCGCGACTTTCGGCGGGTCGACATCCGCTCTGATGGAGGCAAATTGGTAAGGGCGCAGGTCATCAAGCTCTCGTTCTAGCCAGCTATAGCCGTACAGCCAGTGCGCCACCTCTGCGAGGATTTGCTCTCGGCTGTGAACGCGACGGCCGGCGCGAAAACGCACTCCCTCCAAGCGCGGGACAGGTTCCACCAACTCACGAACCGAGACACCGAGCGAGCGCGCCAACGCGCCGAGGGTTGATGCTCTTGGCAGCACGACACCTCTTTCGACCTTTCCTAGGGTGACCCGAGTGATCCCGGCTAGGCGGGCGAGCTCCTCTTGAGTTAACTGCCGATCCGAACGCAACCGGCTGATGTTGGTCCCGATCCAAGAGTTTTCGCTCCTCATCAGTTTCTCCTGTTGACAAGCTCTGGCTACACAAATTATCTAATTATCAAATTATGTTGCAAGGAAAACTTGCTGTGAACTGCCGGTTTCCCTGTTTTGGCTTCATCGTTAAACTGGCGCCTTCGCGTACTTGGCTTTCGAGGATTGGCTATGGGAGGACCGCTGGCGGGCTACCGCATCATTGAACTGGCGGGCATCGGGCCGGGGCCCTTTTGCGGCATGATGCTCTCGGACATGGGCGCCGAAGTGATTCGCGTGGATCGGATCAGCCCAAATGCTGTGGCGCCCAAGGACGTTCTGGCGCGCAACCGCCGCTCCATTGGGGTGGACCTCAAGCGCCCGGAAGGGGTGGAGACGGTGCTGCGGCTGGTGGAGACGGCCGATGGCCTGTTTGAGGGCTTTCGTCCAGGCGTCACGGAGCGGCTGGGGCTTGGGCCTCAGGACTGCTTCGCGCGCAATGCCAAGCTCATCTACGGCCGCATGACCGGCTGGGGGCAGGAGGGCCCCATGGCGCAGGCCGCGGGCCACGACATCAATTACATCGGCTTGGCTGGCGCCCTGCATGCCATCGGCCGCGCTGGGGAGAAGCCAGTGCCGCCGCTCAACTTGGTGGGGGACTTTGGCGGCGGCGGCATGTATCTCGCCTTTGGCATGGTGTGCGGGCTGCTTGAAGCGCAAAAGTCCGGCCAGGGGCAGGTGGTGGATGCGGCGATGGTCGATGGCGCGGCCTCGCTGATGGCCATGTTCTTCAGCATGGCGGCGGGGGGCGCCTTCAAGGACCAGCGGGGCACCAACCTGCTGGACACCGGCGCCCACTTCTACGACACCTACGAGACCAAGGACGGTGGCCACATTTGCATCGGCTCCATCGAACCGCAGTTCTACGCCCTGTTGGTGGAGAAGTCGGGGGTCGATCCGGAGCGTTTTGGCCGGCAAATGGACGCGGGCCTTTGGCCGGACTACAAGGCCGAGCTGGCGGCCGTGTTCAAGCAGAAGACCCGGGATGAGTGGTGCGCAATCATGGAAGGGACGGACGTGTGCTTTGCGCCGGTGCTGTCCATCTTTGAAGCGCCGGGCCATCCCCACAATCAAGCGCGCAACACCTTTGTGGAGGTGGATGGCGTCACCCAACCGGCACCGGCGCCGCGCTTCAGCCGCACCGAGCCAGCCATTGCCGGGTCCGCCCGGGCACCCGGCGCGGACACCGCGGCGGTGCTGGCGGATTGCGGCTTCACCGCCGATGAGGTGGCGGCCTTGCAGTCGGTCGGCGCCGTGTCAGCGGGCTGATCCCGCAGCAACGGACTGCAGGCCATGACTTATGCTTCGCTGTATGCCGAGTCGTTGTCCGATCCCGAGGGCTTTTGGCGGGCGCGGGCAGAGGAGATTCCGTGGCTGGAGTTTCCGAAGTCCATTCTCGATCAGGATGCCAATGGCGCTTGGCGCTGGTTTGGCGGTGGCCGCACCAACACCTGTTGGCTGGCCTTGGACCGCCACGTTGACGAGGGCCGAGGCGAGCAAATCGCCCTGATCTACGATTCCCCGGTCACCGGCGCGGTGGTGCGTTTCACCTTCGCGGAGCTCAAGCACAGGGTGGCCAAGGTGGCCGGTGGCTTGGTGGCCCTTGGCGTCGGCCACGGCGATCGGGTGGTGATCTACATGCCCATGGTGCCGGAAGCGGTCATCGCCATGCTTGCTTGTGCCCGGATTGGCGCCGTCCATTCGGTGGTCTTCGGCGGCTTTGCGGCCCCGGAGCTGGCCAACCGCATCGATGATGCCGCCCCCAAGGCGATCCTGAGTGCATCCTGCGGCATTGAAGTGACCACGGTCATCCCCTACAAGCCGCTGCTCGACGAGGCGCTGCGCTTGGCCAAGCAGCCAGTGGACCATTGCGTGGTGCTGCAGCGGCCGCAGTGCGAAGCGGCGCTGACCCCGGGCCGGGACCACGACTGGGCCGCTTGGGAGGCCGGCAGCGAACCCCAAGGTTGGGTTGCGGTGGATGCCCATGACCCGCTCTACATCCTCTACACCTCCGGCACCACTGGCAAGCCCAAGGGCGTGGTGCGCGACCACGGCGGCCATGCGGTGGCGCTGCACTGGAGCATGCAGGCGATATACGGGGTGGATGCGGGCGACGTGTTCTGGGCCGCGTCCGATGTCGGCTGGGTGGTGGGCCACTCCTACATTGTTTATGGCCCGCTGCTGCGGGGCTGCACGGCGGTGCTGTTTGAGGGCAAGCCGGTGCGCACCCCCGATGCCGGCGTGTTCTGGCGGGTCATCGAGGACCACCGGGTGAATTGCTTCTTCGTGGCACCCACGGCGTTCCGGGCCATCAAGAAGGAGGACCCGGACTGTCTGCTCAAGCGCCACTACGACATCTCATCGTTGCGCCATCAGTTCGTGGCCGGTGAACGCTTGGACCCGCCCACGTACCATTGGCTTTGCGAGCACTTGGATGTGCCGGTCATCGACCATTGGTGGCAAACCGAGACCGGTTGGCCCATGTGCGCCAATCTGGCGGGCGTGGAGTTGATGGAAACGCGGCCTGGATCGCCCACCTTGCCGGTGCCGGGCTATGACCTGCGCATTCTCGACGAGGACGGCCGCGAGCTGGGGCCTGGCCAGGAAGGGGCGGTGGTGGTCAAGGATCCGCTGCCGCCAGGCGCCTTCACCACCCTTTGGGGTGACCATGACCGCTTCGTGGATGCGTATTGGTCGCGCTTTCCCGGCTTCTACCTCACTGGCGACGGTGGCTACCGGGACGAGGACGGCTACCTCTACGTCATGGGGCGCATCGACGACGTGATCAACGTGGCCGGACACCGGCTCTCCACCGGCGAACTGGAGGAAGTGGCGGCCAGCCACCCGGCAGTGGCCGAGTGCGCCGTGGTGGGCGTTCAGGACGCGGACAAAGGGCAGGTGCCATACGGCCTGCTGGTGCTTAAGGATGGCGTGAACGTGGATGCCGCAGCGCTCAAGGCGGAACTGGTTGCCACCATGCGCGCCCAAGTTGGCGCTTTCGCCAACTTCAAGCAGTCAGTGGTGGTGAAGCGGCTGCCGAAGACCCGTTCCGGCAAAATCCTGCGCCAGACGCTGCGCCAGCTGATCGACGGGGAGACCGTCGTTGTGCCTTCCACCATTGACGACCCGGCCATCATCGCCGAGATCGAGCAAGCGCTTCGTCCCGGTGATCATCCATGATCATTGTCCAAGGCTTGATTCCCATTCTCCCGGAGCAGCGCGACGAAGCGTTGGAACTGCTGCGCTGGATGACCCAGGAGACCCTGCAGGAGGACGGCTGCATCAGCTATGAGTTCTTCGTCAGCCTAAGTGATGCCAACACCGTTCTGTTGATGCAGGAGTGGGAAGACTTGGCAACGCTGAACGCGCACTACCAGACCGAGCACATGGCCACCTTCATGAAGGCGCTGCCGGACGTGCTGCGCGGCCAAATCCGCACCCGGCGCTTCGCGGTGCAGGAGTCCGAACCCCCTTCGGAGCCGCCGCCCATCATTCACTGAGCAGCCCTTGTATCTGTTTCAGTGCGCAGTGCTAAGTTGTATGGTTAAGGCAGCGGTCGGCAGGCCTCCCGATCTTGCCATTGCTCTCGATCACGTGAATGCGGAGGCTGCTAGAGCGGGTCGGAAACGATTCGGCCGCCACCACCAACACCTGATACAGTTGAGTTGAAGTACCTTGGTTGGATTCAATTCTGTGTGGGAGGACGCGTGAAGGGAACGATGTTGGTGGCGTGGTTGGCGCCCGTGGTGTTCTCCGTGGTGAGCGCTTCAGTTTCGCATTGCGACGATGGGGTCAGCCCGGGGAAGCTGTTCACAGATGCTCTTCGTTCAGGCGGCACGGGTCCGCAAATGATCACCGTCAATGCCGGGAGGTTTCAGATGGGTTGCGTTTCCGGTGTTCAGTGCCAATTCAATACGCCCGTTCATGAGGTATCAGTTAAGAAACCGTTTGCTATGTCGGTTTACGAGGTTACGCGAGGTGAATTTCGGAGGTTTGTTGAGCAAACCGGCTATCAGACTTCCGCGGAACGAGCCCGTGTGGGTTGCGTTGGCATTTTGCGCGAGGAGTTTCTTCGTGTGGATGGAAACGCGCGAACAGGCCTAAATTGGAACCGCCCTGGATTTGTGCAGACTGATGAGCATCCTGTGGTTTGCGTGAGTTGGACAGACGCAAACAGTTATGTGAGTTGGCTTGCTTCGGAGACAGCGAGGCCCTACCGTTTGCCCAGCGAAGCGGAATGGGAGTATGCGGCGCGGGCGGGCTCGGCCGGTAACACTGCTTTCCCTGATGTCTCGCAGCTATGCAGAGACCCCATGAACAACTTGGAACTGTGCGTTGGTGAACCGTACACAGAAGCAGTCGGTTCAGGCCGCTCCAATGGGCTGGGTCTCTACGATATGAGGCGCAATGCCTATGAGTGGGTACAGGACTGTTGGAACCCTAGCTACGTCGGAGCTCCGCAAGATGGTTCAGCGCGGCAAGACGGCAGCTGCCACAAAAGGGTTCTCCGCGGTGGCGGTTGGGCGAGGTTGCTCGTGCCCCAGGAATCTCGTAATGGCAGTCGCGTTGATGTAAGTGAAAATCTGACGGGTTTTCGAGTAGCGCAATCTCCCACAGATTGACAGGTCGGCGATCAAGCGGCTACAGAATGTCGAGGACGCTCTCCGGCGGCCTGCCGACCGCGGCCTTGCCGTTGGCGACGACGATGGGGCGCTCGATCAATACTGGGTTTGCCACCATGGCATCGATCAGCGCAGCCCGCGACAGCGCTGGATTGGCTAGGTCAAGGTCGTTGTAGGGCGCCTCCTTGGCCCGCATGAGCTGGCGAGGCTCCAGCTCTAGCAGGTTGAGCAGCCCGTCCAGGGTTTCGGCATCCGGCGGCGTTTCCAAGTAACGGATGATGCGCGGCTTCAGGCCGCGTTCCTCAAGCAGTGCCAAAGTCTGCCGAGACTTGGAGCAACGCGGGTTGTGGTAAAGCGTAGGTTCACTCATCGGTTGGGCCTCTCCGAACAAAGAAACAGGCCGTAAAGGTATCATTTGGTTGGTGGACCCGAGTTGCCGGCGCGGCTGGGCGCAGATACGCGCCCAGCCGCGCCGGCAACTCGAACGCGAGCTTGCTCGCGCAGTTGCGGTAGCAACTCGAAGGCGAGTGCGCTCGCACGGTTGCATCGGCAAGTCGATCACGCCACTCAAGGTGTCGCGATTGATATGCGACTTTGGCGATCATAGTGGAAGCCCATGGAAAAGGCGATTTTGACGGTTCTCTTAATGGTTGGCGTTGTGGTCGGCGCCACGGGATGCGACGTGCAGCCCAGCTTGCGCTTTGCCGACGGCAGTGCTCGTAGCCTTGATGCTTGGCAAGGCAGTTGGCTGGTGATCAACTACTGGGCGGAGTGGTGTGCGCCCTGCTGGGCGGAAGTGGAGGAACTGAACGCCCTCCACGAGGACGAGGCTCATTCCGCCACCGTGATCGGCGTTAACTTTGACGGCATTGAAGGCGCGGAGCTGCAGAAACTGATCGCCAAGATGGACATTCGCTTTCCCGTGGCGCTTGACGACCCCCGTGCCCATTGGGCCTACGACCGGCCCCAAGTGCTGCCCATGACGGTCATCATCGGCCCGGGCGGCGGCCTGCGCGGCCAACTTCAGGGTCCGCAGACTTTGGAAAGCCTCCTGGCGGCCATGCGCTAATGGCGGCCTGGCAGTTGGCGCGCCGCCGCCTGTGGATGGCGCTCGGCGGGGTCGCGTTGGGCTTGGGCGCCCTCGGCGTTCTGCTGCCCCTGCTGCCGACCACGCCCTTTCTGATCTTAGCGGCCTACTGCTTTTCGCGGAGCTCCGAGCGCTTGCACGCCTGGCTGCTTGAGCACCGCATTTTCGGCCCGCCGATTCAGAACTGGCGTGCGCACCGCGCCATATCCGGCAAGGCCAAGCTCAGTGCGCTGGTTGCCATGGCGCTGATCTTGGCCATTTCAGCGGCGGCCGATGTCCCTGCGTGGGTGTTTGCCACCCAAACTGTCATTCTGGCGGCTGTGGCCCTGTTCCTGCTGACTCGGCCCGCACCGCCCCAAGCCGTACGCACCAAGGAGCCCTGACCCATGAGCAACGAACCCATCGGCCGCTTCGACCACATCGGCATTGCCGTGCACAGCATTGATAAGGCACTGCCTTTCTTCGAAGGTGCGCTCGGCGCCCGCCTGCGGCGCATCGGCGACTCCGCCGCCGGCGACTTTCG
This sequence comes from Candidatus Azophilus sp., assembly GCA_965220835.1. Lineage (GTDB taxonomy): Bacteria > Pseudomonadota > Gammaproteobacteria > Pseudomonadales > Azotimanducaceae > Azophilus. Next base: position 702,182 of record OZ244842.1, read on the forward strand.
GGTCGCAATTCTCGACCTGCACGACTTTTGCATCGAGCTTCTTGAGCCCATTGACCCCAACGGCTTTCTCGCCCGCCATTTGGAGAAGCGCGGCGAAGGCGTCCACCACATCACGCTGCAAACGCCAGACTTGGAGAAGAAGACCTTGGCCTTGGAGGAGGGTGGCGTGCGCGTTGTGGACAAGCACTTCGACAACCCGGAGAGCATCGACGCCTTCATTTCGCCAAAAAGCGCCCACGGCGTGCTGATCCAGCTCGGACAAACCTTGGGCCCGCTCAACAACCCGCCGTATTGGCAAGCTGGGGACAAAGTCAGTGGAGGGGAAAAAGGCAGCGAGTGAGCAGGCTGCGGATCACGCAGCTGCGGACCACGCAAAGGAAAGTTGGCGTTGGCACGCGCTCGGGACGTGAGCCCGCTTTTGGTAGCGTCAGGTCCCTACTCGCGCATCAGTTTGAGGACTATCCGACCAATTCGGTTGGTCGGTGCCCGCAACTCATGCACCAAATTGGAACATGCTTGTCCCCCGCTTGGGGCTGGGTTACTCACAACCCTTTTTTTCCGCCAACTGCATCAACGCTTCCTGCCGCTTCAGAGCGGATTTGCTAGCTGCGTTTCGTTCCATAGCGTTGCCGAGACCATAGTCGACCAGCCAAGCTCCGACGCTCGCCGCATCTAGTTTTGAATTCTCGCCGATCTGCTTCTGAAACTCAGCAATCTTGGCGAACTCAATTTCAATTTCCTCGCAGGTATAGGCGTCTTGCTCTACATCCGACAGAGATTCGATCCGACCATATCTTTTGGTTGCGCATCCCACCAGAACCACTGCAGCTAGTGCAATGCACAGTAACTTGCTTCCCACTAAAGCACCCTCCTATTTCGGAATTGGTCTAAGCTCGGCGACTTCCCCCTCACCGAGCGAAATGGGGTCACACACTGAGACGTTGAATACCGTGACTATGCAGATTTTCCCTGGCTTTATCATGAGGGCTTGATGTGGATCGACCAATATAGCCTTGGTGACGAAGCCTCTGGGCCCTTTCAACGTTAGATCGACCTCCGGAGTGCTTTCGAAGAATTTTTGGTCTTCCCTTTCGCCAATCTGGACGTAGTAGCCAGGTGCAAGAGTATAAAAGCTCCCGACTTTCAGGGTCTCGCTCAGATAAAGTGCTGTTTCAGGAACGAAGTCCTCGGTTTTAGTGGGAACTGATGTGCAGCCTGCTGCTGTCAACGTCAACATTAGAATGGCAAACGCGTTCTTCCTCGCCTTGGTGGACATTTGGCTGTAACTCCTTGAGGCCGGTTGGCTCGTGCTTGAAACTAGGTGGCATGGCTGGCGATGATGCCAGCGGATACACGAACCCAGATCGGACTTCTTTCTTGTCAATTCGAGCGTCAGCGAAGCTAGCGCAGGCGATTTGGTAAATCAACTCTATCCGGTGGCCACCAGCAATTCTCAATGTGGCTTCTTCGTCAAGTTCTGATTGGGCGGGGCTGTTCGGAGCGAGGGCGGGACGCCCTCGAGCCGGTCGCTGTACGAGGCCGCGGACCTTCGATTTGCTTGACCTCGACGGGATCGCCCGGCTCGAGGGCGTCCCGCCCTCGCTCCGAACCACGGGGCACGCCTGGACCGACGTCCGTAGCAGACCCCGCGACCAATGCTCTCAAGCCTGGCCAGCGTCCACTGCGACGGAAGTGCCAAAATGAAAATTGCCGGGCGGACACGGACACTTCCCGGTGTTCAAGGCCCAACTCGCCCAACCCGGCGCGAATGAACTCGCCGCAAGCCTTTCGAGGCAGGGCGCAGTCAACGCCCTCGACTCACGCCGTCCGCTACTGACTTAGCAGCAGAGCTTGATTGGCGGCGGTGATTCGGAATATCAACCACCGCCATGGTCCACTGCTTCAGGCGTAGGGTTCATCCATTGGAACAAACTCGGTTTCCTTGAGAGCGGCTTCGGTCCAAGCCCGCATGGCGCGGGTGTTGAGCAAGGCCTCTTGGTAGGCTTTCGCGTCACCGTCGATGTTGACGCCGTAGGTCACGAAGCGGGACGCCACCGGCGTGAAGAAGGCGTCGGCCGCCGAAAAGGCACCGAACAGGAAGGGGCCACCCGCGCCATGTTCGGCTCGAGTGCGGGTCCATTGGTCACAGAGGCGGCCGATGTCGCGGGCGACCTCCGGGGTCATGCCCTTGCCGGGGTGGCGGCTGCGAACGTTCATGGGCATGGCGGTGCGCAAAGCCGAGTAGCCGGCGTGGAACTCGGCCGCGAGGGATCGTGCCCGCGCACGGCAGTGCGGATCTGCCGGCCAGATGCCGGCCTCGGGGTGCAGTTCGTGCAGGCGCTCCAAAATGGCGATGCTGTCGAATGTGGCGAAACCCTCACCCGGCTCCCCCTCCCAAAGCACGGGCACCAAGCGGGTGGGCGAGAGCGTGCCGATGTTTTGCGCCCAATCCTCGGAGTCGAACTTCACCATGCGTTCGTTGAATGCGATGCCCAACTCCGTCATGGCCAGCCAAGGACGCAACGACCAAGAGGAGTAATTCTTGTTGGCAATGACGAGGGTGAGTGGCGGTGCGATCACGGTCAGCCTGCTGAAGCCTCGCCCAACTCCGGCACGCCGAGCGCTTCGAAGGCCTCATCGGCCGCCGATTAAGTGCACTGCGGTTCAGTCTCGGAGTAGGAGTTGGAGAGAAAGCGCCTATGGTAACCCAAGAGCGCCCACGAGGTACTCATTCAGCTCGGACAGACCTTGAGGAGAGTGACGTTCCTGCTTGGCGCTGACGTGAGGATCAGGCTCCCTGTTCTACCTTCGACAAACGTTATAACATATCATCGGTCGATGGTCAGACGAACGTTGCCTTTCAACGCAAAGCCAATGCCGTGAGCAGTTCACCCGCAATTGAAGTGGCCGATCTCCGTTTCGCCTATGGGAAGCGATCGGTCGTTAGCATCGGAAGCTTTCATCTGGCCCGCGGGGACAGCATGGCCGTGATCGGCCCTTCCGGCTGCGGAAAGACCACTTTCCTCCATCTATTGGCCGGTTTGATTCGTCCTAGCGCCGGCGTGATCCAAGTCCTCGGTCAAGATCTCTCCACACTGCGCGGGGCCGCCATGGACCGGTTCCGCGGGCAGCACATCGGCTTGGTCTTCCAGCGGTTCCACCTGATGCCGGCCCTGACGGTGCGCGACAACGTGCTGTTGGCCCAGCGCCTGGCGCGGGCGACCATTGAACCTGCGCAGGTCGAGGCGTTGTTCGAACGCATCAACTTGACGGGCCTCGCGCATCACAAGCCATCCATGCTCAGCCAAGGGCAGGCGCAGCGGGTCGCCATCGCCCGGGCGTTGGTGCATGGCCCCGAGTTGGTCATGGCCGATGAGCCCACTTCAGCGCTGGATGACGAGAATGCGGAGCAAGCCCTCGCGCTGCTGAAGGAGGCCGTCCGGGCGGTCGGCGCGGCGCTGCTGGTGGTCACCCACGATCAGCGCGTGCGCGGGCACCTGGGCCGCGAATTCGAGATGAGCGTGCCGCCATGACCTGGCTGCGTCTGGCCTTGGCCAACCTTGGCCTTTCACCGCTTACGTCGGCGGTGAACGTCGTGCTCATGGGCCTTGGCACGGCAAGCATCGTGCTGTTGCTCTTGGCCGGAACCCAGTTGTCGGACACGCTGACCCGGGATGCCCGTGGCGTGGATCTGGTGCTGGGCGCGAAGGGCAGCCCCGTGCAGCTGGTGCTGGCCGCCGTGTACCACGCCGACGTCCCGCCCGGAAACATGCCTCAGCAGGAAGGGGAGCGCTGGGCCACTGACCCCCGGGTGGCGGCCGCCATCCCACTTTCCCTAGGCGACAGCTACCGCGGATTTCGCATCGTTGGCACGGAGCAGGCCTATGCGGGCCTCTATGGGGCGAACTTGGCCGCTGGCAGCTTCTGGAGCCATTCCATGGAGGCGGTGGCCGGGGCGGCGGCGGCGCAGTCGGCCGGGCTTGGGGTGGGGTCTCGGTTCGCCGGTGCTCATGGCTTGGTCGATGGCGGCCATAGCCATCAATCCATGCCTTATCGGGTGGTCGGCGTGCTTCACCCGACCGGAACCGTGATTGATCGCCTGATCCTCACCTCCTTGGAGAGCGTTTGGGCACTGCATGGGGAGGACCGGCTGCATGCGCAGGACGATCGGCCCTCCGGCGGCGAAGCGGATCACCCAGATGACCACGGCCACGATGATCACGAAGGCCATGACCACGGCCTAGAGGACAACGGCCACGAAGGCCACGGCCATGATGATTACGAAGGCGCTGACCGCCACCACGAGGACTACGAAGTCGATGATCACGAAGGCGATGACCGAGGCCCAGATGATAACGGCCACGACGGCCAAGGCCATGAGGACCGGCGTCACGGCCACGACGACCAAAGCCATGATGATCGGGATCACGACCATGACGACCACGGCAATGATGAGCATGGGAATGACGAAAACGGCCATGATGGTCACGGCCACGGAGATGAACGTCACGACCATCAAGGCCAGGAAACCGAGCACCCGGAGTCGGGGCACGAGCCCGAAATCGTGGAAGAGGACCCGCAGGCTCCAAAGCGCCGCAACTCCGTCGCCCTAGAGCAAGCGGCAGCGGAGCGGGAAATCACCGCCATGCTGATTCAGTATCGGTCGCCGCTGGCGGCCACAACGCTGCCACGGGAAGTGAATGCCGGCGGTGTTCTCCAAGCGGCGTCGCCAGCCATGGAGATCTCGCGGATCCTGCAGCTCGTGGGCATCGGCTTGGATGGGCTGCGGGCCTTCTCTTGGGTGTTGATACTCACCGCAGCGCTGTCGGTGTTCGCTGCTCTCTATGGGTCACTGCGTGCCCGGCGCGGTGACCTAGCCATGCTGCGCTGTCTCGGCGCTACGCGTTGGGAGTTGCTTTGGGTGCTGTTGGCCGAGGGTTTGCTGCTGTCGGTGTTTGGGGTGGCGCTGGGCTTCCTGACCGGGCACATCGCCATGGAGTTGCTCGGCGGATGGCTAGCAAGCACCCGCGGCGTCGACTTGACCGGCTGGATTTGGATACCATCGGAAACCGTCCTGCTGTTCGGCCTGTTTGGCGTGGGTGCGCTTGCCGCCGCGCTGCCGGCCGTGCAGGCCTACCGCACCGATGTGGCCAGAACGCTGGCGGAGGGTTGATGAGCAAACGATTGAGTGTGGGAGCCTTCAGAATGGTCCGAAACGGCACCGTTGTGGCGCCTCTGGGAACTCCGGCGCGTCGCTGGCTTGGCTCCCCGTGGCGTGGGCGAAGGCTGCGCTGGCCCTTGGTCGCCTTGGCCGCCCTAACCGGGTTGGCTCAGGCTCAAGGTTCTGAGGACGGCACTGGGGCGCTGCAGAGTGGCCTTACTGCCGAAGAACTTGCGGCCGAGCCGCCAGCGCAACCTTCGGGAGAGCCATTGACGTGGGCCGTCACCCCCGTCAACGCAGCCGACGCCACTGACATCAAGATTGAGGTGATTGCCGAGGTCGGCTACACCGATGAACTCGGGCGCCAGGTTGTGGACCTTCTTCAGCAAGACTTCGCTTACCTCGCACTCCAAGTCGAAACCGCCGATGGCCGGCCGGTCATGGGCGCGGAACCCACGTTTTCCATCGAAGGCACGAGCCTATTGCTGAAGCCGAACGAAGTTTCGCCCCGCTCCACCACGGATGCGAGCGGCATGGTTGAGTTTGCCGTCGTCGGCGGGCAGATGGGCTTGGACCGAGTGGAGGTCGAGGTTGGCGAAGCCCGCGCGGAGTTCCTGGTCAACGTCATCAGCTTGCAGGCTGCGGGCTTCCCGATGCCTCCGGTGGTGGAAGGCGGCGTGCCTTGGGAAGACTTGATGCAAGCCCGCATCCGCTATGAGGAGATGATGCTGGTCGCCGATTTTCCCCAAGCGATCTCCGATCGCGCCGGGCAGACCGTCAAGCTATCGGGATTCATGATGCCGCTGGAGCCGGACCTCAAGCAGCGCCGGTTTCTGCTCACGTCCAACCCGCCGAGCTGTTTTTTCCATGTGCCGGGCGGTCCGGCAGGGGCCGTGGAGGTGCTGGCCAGCGAAGGCATCGAAGTGTCATGGAATCCGGTGGTGCTTGAGGGACGGTTCGAGCCGCAGCAGAAAAGCCAGATTGGCGTGGTTTACCGCCTGCACGACGCGCGTTTGGTGACCCCTTGAACGGAAGGATTGTTTCACGGAACGTTATAACATAACATTTCGTCACTTCCACACTCTTGGAGCCAGCAAGTGGAGCAGCAAGGCGCACTTGAGAGTTGTTCCACCGCGCTGAATGCGGAGTAACTTGAACCTCGATTCCGGCACCCTGGTTCATCGCCCGAGGCGCCGCCGCCGAATGCTGCCGCTGTTGGCCGGCATGGTTGCCATCGCCTTGGTTAGCAGTCAGGCTCTGGCCGAATGGCATGTGGAAGGGGACGACTGCCCGGAAGCACATTGCGTGCTCTGCGCACACGCCGACCCCGGTGCTCCATTGGAAGCCGGCGTTGCTCGTGCCACGCAACCACCGCTGGCCCGTCCCGTTGCGCCCTGCAAAGGCGCGGTTCCCTGCCTCTCCCGCCCGTTCGAGAACCGACACTCCCGCGCTCCTCCCCGACTTTGAATCGACGCTACCTCAGTCATCGCCCGGCCTCGCCACGAGGCTGGGCGCTCGGTTCACTTGTCATCAGGAATTGTCACTAGGAATCATTCATGCAATCAAACATGCAAACAAAAGGGCCTCTTGCTTCGCTGGTTTTCTGGCTGGCGGTCTGGCTGGCGGTGCCCGCGACTGCGCAGGAACAGCAATCCGGGAGCGCGGATCCCCGCATTGAGGAAGTCCTGGTCATCGGCCATCCGCTTTCCGCCGACGGCTTAGCCCTGCCCCACGCCGTGATTGCCGGCAAGCAACTAGAGCGCCGGGCCATCGACAACATCGGGGAAACGGTCGCCAGCCAAACCGGCATTCACAACGGTTCGTTTGGGGTCGCAGTGGGTCGTCCTGTCATTCACGGCCTCGCCGGGCCGCGGGTGCGCATGCTTGAAGATCGAATCGACACCCTGGATGTCTCCGTAACCAGCGGTGACCATGCGGTGACGGTGGATCCGCTGGTCGCGGACCGGGTGGAGATCATGAAGGGGTCGGCCACCTTGCTGTACGGGTCCGGCGCCATTGGCGGCGTTGTGGACACGCACACGGGGCGCATCCCGAACCAGTTGCCTGATCGCATTGCGGGCAAGCTCCATGCGCTGGGCGGAGACAACGGCGAAGGCAGGAACGGCTCGTTGCGCCTGGATGGGGGCGCCGGCAACTTTGCTTGGCATCTCGATGGCTTCGCCCGCGAGAGAAACGACTACGACATTCCGGGCTACGCCGAGTCTTCCCGGCTGCGAGCATTGGAGCAGCTGGAAGAAGGCCATAGTGAGGATGAGGAGCCAGGCGACGCCCACGGGGAGGAAGAGGAGGAGCACGCGTACGGCACCGTGCCTGGTAGCGGCATGGCGTCCTATGGCGGTGCGGCGGGTTTCTCATTTGTGGGCGAGCGCGGCTTCTTTGGCGTGTCCGTGAGCCAACTGGATTCGGAGTACGGCATACCTGGGCACAGCCACGCGCACGACGAAGACGAGCATGACGAGGAAGCGGGCCACGAAGAGGGCGAGCACGAGGGCGAGCACGGCGACCATGAGGAGCATGGCGATGAAGACCTGCCGCTGCTGGAAATGAAGCAAACGCGAATCGACGTGGAAGCCGCCTTGAACGAACCCCTGCCGGGCTTCACCGAGGCGAACCTGCGCCTCGGCATTAACGACTACCAGCACGCCGAGGGTGACGCCGTGCACGGCACCACGTTCACCAACGAGGCATGGGAGGCGCGCTTGGAGTTGTCCCATCAAAGCTGGGCTGGCTGGAGCGGCACCATTGGCGCCCAGTACGGTGACCGCGAGTTTTCCGCGATCGGCGAAGAGGCCTTCACCCCGCCGGTGGATACCCGTTCATTCGGGCTGTTCTGGGTGGGAGAGCGTTCCTTTTCCGGCTTTCAAGTGGAGGCCGGCGCCCGCTACGACCGCGTCAAGCACCAGCCCATTGTCGGCGGCAGCGACAGCTTCGACGGCCTGAGCGCATCGCTCGGCGCCATCGTGCCACTGGGGGACATCTTCCAAGCGCGGTTGCTGGCGGACTACTCAACGCGCGCCCCAGCCGGAGAGGAGTTGTACACCGATGGTCCGCACCCTTCCACCAGCAGCTTTGAAATCGGCGACCCCAGCCTCAACGAGGAAAAGGCCTTCAACCTATCGGCGATTCTGGATGCCCAGGGCAACCGGTGGTCAGTGCACGGGTGTCTTTATGTCACTGAGTTCAGCAACTTCGTCTTTCAGCAGGCCACCGGTGAGGAGCGGCGCGGGCTGGCCGTGCTGCGGTACAGCCAAGCGGACGCCACCTTCGTGGGGCTGGATGTGGAAGGCACGGCCACGGTTGCCTACTGGGATGGCGGGCAGCTGAACCTCAGCGCCTTCTTCGATACCGTCTCCGCGGAGCTGGATGCGTCCGGCAACGACAACCTGCCCCGGATTCCGCCGCAGCGCGCAGGGCTGGGCCTGGACCTGCGCTGGGGTAGCTTCGACGCCAACATCGACTACGTGCGGGCGTTCAAGCAAAACGACGTGGCCGATTTCGAACTGGCCACCGGCGCCTATGACGATCTCCGCGCCTACGTCAGCTGGGCTGGCGAGTGGGACAGCACCTCGTTGACCGTGTTCCTGCAAGGCCGCAACTTGACCGATGCGGAGCAACGGCTGCACACGTCGATCGTCAAGGATCTGGTGCCGCAACCGGGCCGCACCATCGAAGGCGGCGTGCGCATTACGTTCTAATCCCAGCGCGGTTTGGGTATGGTGGTCGCCATCGGGCTTTAGCGGTCGCACGGAGGCAAACCAGGGTGAATCAACCGGAAGATTCAAACGATAGCGACAACCCAACCCTCGCTAGTGTTGTGCAAGCTCGGCTGCAGCGTCGGCAGTTCCTGAAGGCTTCGGTGGCTGCCGCTGCGGCAGCCGGTCTCGGATCCTTGCCGCTGGCCGGATGCGGGGACGGTGGCGCGCCCCGGCCGCAACCAGGGCGCATCGGCGAGTCGGCGCTCAGGTTCGAGGCGGTGCCCAAGTCCATCACCGACACCTTGGTGGTGCCGCCGGGGTACAGCGCTAGAGTTCTGATCGCGGTGGGCGATCCGCTGTTTGAGGGCGTTGCAGCCTACCGCGACGACGGCGACAACGCGGGCTACGCCCGCCGATGCGGCGACTGGCACGACGGCTTGGAGTACTTCGGCCTGTCCGCCAACGGCAGGCCCGACCCCAACGCGGCTGACCGGGCATTGCTGGCCATCAACCACGAGTGGGTGTCACCGGTCTTCCTGCATCCGGCCGGACCCTCCCCATCCCCGCGCCCGGCGGCTGAGGTTGACATCGAGACCGCTGCCATGGGCGTGACGGTGGTGGAGATCTCCAAGGATTCGCAGGGTTTTTTCCGATACTCGGCGGAGTCCCCTTTCAACCGCCGCGTCACCACGCTCACTGAAATGGAGATGTCCGGGCCGCTGCGCGGCCACCCCAAGCTCAGAACGCGCTATTCGCCGGCTGGCACCCGCACCCGGGGCACGGTGAACAACTGCGGGACCTGTGCCACGCCATGGGGCACGTTGCTCACCGGTGAGGAGAACTGGGCGGCGTTCTTCGCCCGGGACGAGCAAGACGCGGCCCGCCGCACCGCTGCGGAAAACTATGCGCTGGCCCGCTATGGCAGGCCTCCGGGGGCCGCCCAAGCCTACCGGTGGAATTCGGTGCCGGGTGATTCGGATCGCTACCGCCGCTGGAATACCAGCGTCACCGGCGCTTCAACTGATGGGAGCGACGACTACCGTCACGAGATCCACGGCCAAGGTTACATGACTGAGATCGACCCCTATGATCCCAGTTCCGAGGTGCGCAAGCGCAGCGCGCTGGGGCGCTTTGCCCATGAGGCAGGGGCCTTCTCCCGGCCGCAAGCCGGGCAGCCTCTGGCGGTGTACCTGGGTGACGATGCCCGGGGCGAGTATGTCTACAAGTTCGTCTCCGAGGCGCCTTGGGACCCGGCGGATGCCATGGCCGAAAACCGCATGGCCGTTGGCTCCAAGTACCTTGATGCTGGCAGCTTGTATGCCGCTCGCTTTCACGAGGACGGCACCGGTGAGTGGCTGCTGCTGAACATGGCCAACCCGGCGGTCGCCGGCTACGATCGCTACCCGTTCGCCGACCACGGTGACGTGCTGCTGCATGCCCGGATCGCGGCCGACGGCGCTGGCGCCACGCGCATGGATCGTCCGGAATGGAGCACGGTCAACCCGGTCAACGGCGACGTGTACATCACGCTGACCAACAACAGCAGCCGCCAGCTCCCGGGCGAGGATGGCGGGCATGAGGTGGATGCCGCGAACCCGCGCGCCTATGAGGATCACCGCCAGGATGCAGCCCCGCAGCGCGGCAACGTCAACGGACACATCCTGCGCTTGGCCGAAGACCATCCGGGCTCGACGCAGTTTCGATGGGACATCTACTTGTTTGGAGCGGAGTCTGATGCGGACGCCGGCTTGGTGAATCTGTCCGGCCTGACGGCGGATCAGGACTTCTCCGCCCCCGACTGCATCCGGTTCGGGAACGGCACGGGCCTGTGCTGGATCCTCACTGACGACAATGCGATGACCGACCGTTCGAACGCCATGATGCTGGCTGCCGCGCCGGGTGAGCTGGGGGACGGCACTGCCGTGGAGCTCGACTACGGCGAGAAGACGGTGGTGACGCCCGTGGGCGCCCGGCCCGAAGCCAGCGAATTGAAGCGCTTCATGGTCGGCCCCATCGATCAGGAACTCACCGGCTTCGCCGAGAGCCCGGACGGGCGCGCGCTGTTCGTCAACGTGCAACACCCCGGCATCGGCACGCCAAGCGACGGCGTCGGGCAGCCGGAACGCTATACCAGCCACTGGCCCGGCAACGCCGGATACGGCCCCGGCGGTGACGACGCGCGCCCCCGCTCAGCCACCGTGATGATCACCAAGGACGACGGCGGCAGAATCGGCAGTTGACCTAGTCCACTGCGGCTGACATGGCTTCATCTTCTGGCGAATTTCGCCGCGAGGGGCGCTGCCCCCAATACGCAAGCCGGTTCGCTAGACCCGCTCCGGTGCGGTTGCCGTCCGGGGGTTCTCGTTGCTCCCGCCATTGCCCCGGCGTAAGCTTGAGCCGTCTGTGCACGTAACGACGGAGGAACCGATGGCCGAGGCAGTGATGCAACTTGATCCCGACAACATGCCCCGCTCGCCGGGCCTGACCTATCAGGACTTGCTCGATCAGGACACGCGCGAAGTGCCTGAAGTGCTGCGCGCTCAGTCGCCGAAGTTTCTGGGTGACGCGGACGTTTCCGCCGCCCGCTACACCACCCCTGAGTGGCACGAGTTGGAGGTGGAGAGGCTGTGGAAGCGGGTTTGGCAGATGGCGTGCCGGGAGGAGGACATTCCAGCGCCAGGCGACCACATCCGTTATGACATCGCCAGCCTGTCGTTCATCGTCCTGCGCACGGATGCCGGCGCCATCAAGTGCTATCCCAACGCCTGCCTGCACCGAGGCCGCATGCTGAAGGAGTTCGACGGCCACGCCTCGGAGCTGCGCTGCCCTTTTCATGGCTTCTGCTGGAGCTTGGAAGGGCAGTTGGTGGACATTCCCGCCCGTTGGGACTTTCCCCACGTCAACAGCGAGGAGTTCTCCCTGCCGGAGATTCCCACGGCCACTTGGGGCGGTTTCGTGTTCATCAATCCAGATCAGGACTGCGCGCCCTTCGCGGACCACATCAAGGACCTCGCTTGGCAGTTTGAGCGTTGGGATCTTGGCAAGCTTTACAAGCAGGCCCATGTGGCGAAGATCATGCTGGCCAATTGGAAGATCGCCCAAGAGGCCTTTTGCGAGGCCTATCACGTCAACGGCACCCATCCCCAGGTCCTCAAGAGCCTCGGCTGCGTGAACAGCCAGGTTGATATCTGGGAGAACTGCGCGCGGGTCATCACGCCGTCCTTGACCCCCAGCCCGCTGCTGGACTACGAGGTTGGCGACCAAGACATCGTGCGGGCCATGCTGGACGTCCCCGAAGGCCAGCCAGTGCCTGAGTTGCCCGAGGGCATGTCCCCGCGGGCGTGGAGTGCGGCCATGAGTCGGGAGTCCTTGCGGCCGGCGGCGGGGGACTTGGTGGACCGCTACTGCGATGCGGAGATGGTGGACAACCTGGACTACACGCTGTTCCCGAACTTCCACCCTTGGGGCGCCTTCAACCGCATCACCTACCGTTTCCGGCCCAACGGCAACGACCATCGCTCAGCCATCATGGAGTGCATGATGCTGGCGCCATTCCAAGGCGAGCGTCCGCCGCCGGCGCCGATCCGCTGGCTGGCGCCGGATGAGCCTTGGTCCGCGGCCCTCGGCTTCCTTGGCCGGGTGTTTGACCAGGACGCGTTCAACATGCCCAAAGTGCAGATGGGTCTGGAAGCCACCTACAAGGCCGGAGTGACCTTGGCCAACTATCAGGAGTCCAAGGTTCGCTGGCTGCATCACAAGCTCACCGAGTGGGTGGAGCAGGGCCAATGAGCGCTGCCGAGGGCCCCAGCATTCGCCATCCGTTCGGGGGCGCCATCTACTGCCTGATGGCTGACGGCAACGTGCGGGTTTCCGGAGACGACGGGGAGGGCCTGTTTCGCGCCGATGGGCGCTGGATTTCCGGGGCGTTGCGCGAAGCGGACCCGCAGATGTGCGTTTGGATCGCCAATCAAAGCCCGCCGGCGGACCAGCTGGAATCCACCTGGGCGCTGTCCCAAGAGGACCAGCAAGACCAGTAAGGGCTTAACTGTTCCGGTAGGCCTTGCGCCAGCGAACGAAGCCCACCACGCTCAGCACGGCGTAGAGGGCCATCAACGCCGCATAGATGTCCAGGGCGCGGTCCTGATAAAGCCAGATCGTCACGGCGTTGATGACCATCCAGTAAACCCAGGCGTCGAGCATCTTGCGCACTTGCAGAAAGGTGGCGGCGAAGCTGAAGCTGGTGGTCATGGCATCGATCAGTGGACGCTGGGCGTCGGTGAAAGTGCCCAGCAAGTGGCCTAGGGTGAGGCCGAAGGTGGCGCTGACGGCGATCAGGGCAAGGTTGCCGCGCAGTGACAAACGCGTCACCGGGTGGTTGCCCGCATCGGCCCGGGCCGTCCAGCGGGCCCAACCCCAAACGCCCATGCCGACGTAGAAGGTGTAGAGCATGGCCTCGGAGTAGAGGCGGGTGTCGATGAACAGGTAGATGCTCAGCAGCGATCCCGCAATCCCGAAGGGCCAGCAAATGACCCGCTCCCGGATCAGCAGCACGACGTAGAGCAAATTCGCCCCCGTCGCCACGATTTCGATTGCGAGACCCACCTATCACGCTGGCTCTAAGTGGCCGCCCAGCCCATCTCTAAAGCCGATACTCCGCATCGATGCCGAAACTGCGCGGTGCGCCGCGTTGCTCGTAGGTCCGGTTGCTCCAGAAGCCGAAGTCGTCGCGGGGGTCCGCACCGAAATAGAGGCCGTGGGTGGCGTATTTCTGATCAGTCAGGTTGCGTGCCCAGAGGTTGAGCGAAAAGCGTTCGGTCGTCCAGCGAACGTTGGCGTTGACCAGTTCGTAGCCATCCAAGCGGCCGTCATGGTAGTAGCCGAAAAAGCTGCCGCCACGGCCCTCCACGCTGACTGATGCGAACAGGTTGTCTAGCAGCGTGGCGTTCAGCCCTGCCGCAAACTGGTGCCTGGGCGACTTGGCTTGGTCGCGGCCCTTGCGGCTGACGAATTCAAGTGCGTCAAGGTCGAAGGTCATCAAGTCATCGACCTTGGTGCGCAGCAGGGCGAGGTTGGCGAACACCTGCAGCCTAGGCGTGAGTTCAAGCAGGGCTTCCAGTTCGATGCCATAGTTCTCCCCGTCGCTGGCGCTGTCCAGGTAGCCGATCCACAGCCCCGCGGCGTCGTCCCACATCCAGCTTTCGAGCTGCGCGTTTGACCTGGCCGTGTGAAAGGCTGCGGCCCGCAAGCTCAGGCGGCCGTCGAAAGCTGCCGTCTTGTAGCCCAGTTCCTTGTTGATCAGCCGCTCGCTGCCGAAACGGAGCTTGGACGCCATGAAATCCTGGAAGGTCGCGCTCATCAGGGCGAACTGGGAACTGGCGCTGACGTTGACGCCGCCGGGCTTTTCCGAAGCCGCCACGGAGGCGTAGAGCAAGCCGTCGTCTCCCATACGGTACTTGGCGCGAAGTTCGGCGTTCCACAGTGTTTCACTGTTGTCGTGGGCGATGCCGTTGCTGTCGTCGTAGTCGTCCTCAAATGTCTCCAAGCGGGCGCCCAAGGAGAAGGAGAGGCGGTCGGTCAGCGCGTGCTCCAGCTCCCCGTAGGCTGCCGCACGGCTGGTTTCATAGTCCGTGGCCACTGCGTATTCGCCGTACCAGGCGCTGGGGTAGGCGTAGCGCAGCGCTTCATCTGTGGCCTTGAAGTACAGGCCCGCCACCTGCCGCCACTGCCCGGCTTTCAGGGATTGGCCGCCTTCAAGCAGGCGGCTGCCTCCGAGAAGTCGGCCCCCTCCGAGAAGGCGGAGTTCCACGCTGGTTTGATCTTGGCTTCGGTCGAAGGACTCAGTGGCTGTGTCGTGGCCGAAGGAGCAGGTGAAGGTCACGCAGAAGGCCGGAGAAATCCAGTCCGCGTCGTAGCTGTACAGCAAGTCGGCGTCGGACCGGGAGGCCAAGGCGCGCAAGCTGTAGCGGTCGTTCAGTTGCCAATCACCGGTCAGGTTCAGTCCCAAGACCTCCTGGCGGTCAACGCCCGGCTCATCGGTTTGGGTGGTTCGGTCGTTGTCCAGCGACCAGACGTCGTAGCCGTTGTCGCTGTCGAAAGCCAGCAGGTTCAGGCCGTAACGGGACCGTTCACTGGGCTGCCACCGCAGCTTGGCCCGAACGGTTAGCTCATCGAAGTTGGCAACGTCGTCGCGGTCTTGGGCCGCGTTTTTGAAGTGCCCATCGCCGACGCTGCGTTGAATGGCCAGGCGGCCTTGCAAGGTCTCTCCCAAAGGCCCGCTGAGGATGCCGCCCAGGTTGTGGGCGCCCCGGTTGCCCACACCTGCGCTTAAGCCGCCCTCGAACGCCTCGCTTGGCTCATGGGTGCGGATGTTGACCAGCCCGGCATGGGCGCTGGCGCCGAACCGGGTGCCCTGAGGGCCGCGCAGCACTTCCACTTGAGCTGCGTCGAACAGGCTGGCGGCGTGGGCGGCGCTGCCGACTTCGAGGCCGTCCACCGTCACGCCCACCGCCGGGTAGTATTTGGGTTCGCCGTACTGCTCCAGGTCGCCGATGCCGCGCACCTGCACAAAGCGGCTTCTGGAAGCGCCCGTTGACCAGCTGACATTGGGCGCCAAGCCGAGCAGCTCCTCAATGTGGCGGGCGGCGCGGTCGCTGGCCGAACCGCCGTCGAGCACCGTGACGCTGCCGGGCTCATCCATCAGCGCAGTGCCGTGGAAGGTGGCGGTGACGATGATTTCCTCCTCGATCATGTCTTCACCCACGGCAGCGCCCGGACCGAGGGCTGCTATCAGCAGGGCGGTCGCGAATGAGCGGGTTAACGGACGCATTGAACGCTTCATGGCAGTCTCCCAAGCCAATGGTTGGAGACCCGGCCTGCGGCGCGGAGCGGGGTGGGGAAGGGTGCGGGTTGGTTGGGCACGTTCCTAGTCCCTACGCCGGCATTACCCGGATCAGGTTCGTTGGGTTCGACCGCGCCGGACCATCCGGCTGGGCCATCTCAGGCGATTAGCCACCCCAAAGGACGCCGACAGTTTAGGCAAAGGAACTTGGAGCCGTCAACACAACCTGCGCCGCAGGCGTGCACCTGCGTTGCACGGGCGTTTCTGAACCCATCACATGCAGGGTTGCGTCGATCGGATAGACTGCGTGCTTTTCCCACAAGGGCTTTGCTGTGCCTGCGGACCAGGATGCGCGCACGCCTTACGCCGGACTGTCGCCGGACGTCACGCTGGATGCGCTGGAAAGCGTCGGATTTCGTGCCGATGGCGGGCTGACGCCGCTGAACAGCTTCGAGAACCGGGTTTTTCAGGTGGGCATTGACGGCGATGAGCCCGTGGTCGCCAAGTTCTACCGCCCGGCTCGTTGGAGCAGCGAAGCGATACTGGAGGAGCATGCGTTCACGGCTGAGCTTGCCGAACTCGAGCTGCCCTGCATCGCCCCTTTGCAGCGGGACGGGCGCACGCTGTTTGAACACGAGGGCTTCCGCTTTGCGGTGTTCCCCCGCCAAGCCGGCCGCGCGCCGGACATTGAAGCGCCGGGAACCCTGGCAATCATCGGGCGCACTTTGGGGCGCCTGCATGCGGCAGGCGCGGTGCGCCCCTTCGCCCACCGGGCCACCTTGACCGCACAGCGGTACGGTGTGGATTCCATGCGCTTTCTGCTTGATGAGCAGTTCATTCCCGCGGACATGACGGCTGCCTACGAAGCGGTGACCGGGCAGCTGCTCGAGCGCATCGAGCCGCTCATGGGCGACTTCAAGGCCAACCAACGCATTCACGGCGACTGCCATTTGGGCAACGTGCTCTGGCGCTATGATGCGCCCAACATCGTCGATTTCGACGACACGCTCATGGGGCCGCCGATTCAGGACTTGTGGATGCTGCTGTCCGGTGAGCGGTCCGAACGCACCGCTCAGCTTGACAAGCTGGCCACGGCTTACGACGCCTTCCATCCCTTCGACGCACGCGGCACCCGCCTCATCGAACCGTTGCGCACCTTGAGAATCATGCGCCATGCGGCCTGGATTGGCCGCCGCTGGGCGGATCCGGCCTTCCCGCTGGCTTTCCCTTGGTTCGATACGCCGCGCTACTGGTCCGATCACATCCTGAGCCTCAAGGAGCAGCTCGCGGCGCTGGACGAAGCGCCCTTGTCGCTATAGCTTTGACCTTGAAGCCGGCGCACGGCCGCTGTCCAATGCTCTACAATAGTCAGCCTCTTGGGTGCGTGCCGCGGCCGTCGTTGGGAATCAATGCCTTGGCAGGCAGCTTGAATCTGGCTGGCACGTGCGAGTGAGACCGGTGAGGAACTGCAAATGATCGAAACGAAAAGAGACGGGCAGGTGCTTTCGGTACAGCTGCAAGGGCGTCTCGATGGCTCGAATTCGAACGAATTTTACGAAGGCGTCGAGGCGGCAATCGAGGACGGCGATGCAGCGGTCGTCATCGACATGGCGCAGCTGGCCTACATCAGCAGTGCGGGATTGCGCGTGCTGTTGATGCTGGCCAAGATGCTCGAAGATCGCAATGTCGGCTTTGCCGTGTGTTCCTTGTCGAAGCAAATCAAGGAAGTCTTCGACATCGCCGGCTTCGACAAGGTGATCGGTGTCCACCCCTCCCCGGAGAAGGCTCGGGCCGCCTTGGTCGGCTGAAGTCGCCGCCAACGGCTTCCGCGAAACAGGCACCAGCATCTCGCGAAGCTTGGGACTTTCAAATTGCCCCGTGCCGCGCCGGCTGGGCGTGTCGGTTGCGGCTTGGCGCGTTAATCTGTGTTGAGGAACCTGTGCCAATGACTCAAAAGTGGGCCTATCGGGAAATGGTCATTCCCTTCGAGGGCGATCCGCTGTCGCTGGCAACCCGGATGGCTCAGTCCGCCGGCCGGAGCGACTACCTGCTTTACGAGCACCAAGGGGAATGGTCCTTGGGCTTGAGCGTCCAGGGCCGCTTGAGCCTGTATCCGGACCGAACCCTGGTGACTTGGGATGGGCGGGAACTGGCGGCGGGCCCGAACGAAGACCCGAACGAGGCGATTCAATGGGGGCTCGACCAACTGCCCGTTGAGAATTGGCGTGCCTACGGCACGGCCGCGTTCGAATTGGCCCGCCTGAACTACGGCTTGCCCGTATCGAGCACCACGCCGCTGCTGACGCTTTTCGTTCCCAAGGAGGAGGTTCGCATCGACGAGGCCGCCATCCGCATTCGCGCATTCGAGGCCGATCGGCTCGCCGCCCTGGGCGCGCTGGTTGAGCAAGCGATGCGTGAGGACGATGGCTTCAAGGCGCCAACCGCACTCGATTTGGAAGACCAGATCGCGACCCACGATGCCGAGCCCTATCAGCAGGCCGTGGCGGAGGCGCTGCGGGAGATCCACGCGCAGCAGTATCGCAAGGTGATTCTGTCGCGGCAAATTCCGCTGCCTCACGCACTGGACATGGCGGCCAGCTACGTCGCCGGGCGCCGGGCCAACACACCGGCGCGTTCCTACCTGCTGCGCCTTGATGGGCTGGAGGCGGCCGGATTCAGCCCCGAGACCGTCATCGAAGTCAACGGCGAGCGCGAGGTTTTCACAACCCCGCTGGCAGGCACGCGTTCGACGGGCACCAGCCTCACGGATGAGCTGCGGTTGCGCGAGGAACTGCTTAGCGACTCCAAGGAGATTGCCGAGCACGCCATTTCAGTCTATGTGGGGTTCGACGAATTGACGATGACCTGCGATCCCGCGAGCGTCGCCGTGGTCAACTTCATGTTGGTCTCGCGACGCGGCGCCGTGCAGCATTTGGCTTCCCGCCTGAAGGGAAAGCTGCTCGACAGCTGCAACCCTTGGTACGCCTTCAACGCCCTGTTTCCGGCGGTCACGGCGTCCGGCGTCCCGAAGCGTGAGTCGATTGACGCCATCGGCCGATTGGAGCCCCAGCCGCGGGGGCTGTACGCCGGTTGCGCGATGATTTACGACCACACCGGCGTGCTCGACGCCGCCTTGGTGCTGCGCAGCTTCTACCAGCGCGACGGAGCAGCTTGGCTGCAGGCCGGCGCGGGCATCATGAACATGTCCAATCCGGAACGCGAACTGGAGGAGACGCGCGAAAAGCTCAGCAGCTTCGCTCGCCACTTGGTGGCGGCCAACTAAGCGCCTTGGCTCGTTGAAGTGGCGCACGCGAGGCTCGATGTCGCCGCCCTGCCGCCGGTCAGCGCAGCCGGGCCTGCACCTGTGCAAGCGCGACCTGTTCCACGTCCATGCCATGCCCGGCGCGAACTTCGACATGCCCCTGATTCAACCCCCGTTCACCGATGATGACTCGCTTCGGCAAGCCGAGCAGGTCGGCGTCGGCGAACTTCACGCCGGGGCGTTCAGAGCGGTCATCGAGCAGGGTCTCGATGCCGGCGGCCGCAAGCTCGGCTAACAGGGCATCAGCGGCCTGCCGCACCGCTTCGGACTTGCTGTAGTTCAGTGCGACCAAGTGAACATCGAAGGGTGCTAGCGCTTCTGGCCAGCGCAGGCCCGCCGCATCCTGGTGTTGTTCGATGACGGCGGCCACCAAGCGTGTGACGCCCATGCCGTAGCAGCCCATGATCGGCGTGCTGGCCTTGCCTTCCCGGTCCAGGAAGGTGGCCGCCATGGCTTGGCTGTAGGTGTTGCCCAGCTGGAAGATGTGGCCCACTTCAATGCCCTTGAGGAACTTCAGCTCACCTTGGCCGTTTGGTGCCGGGTCGCCCACCGCGACGTTGCGCAAGTCGACCACTTGAGCTTCGTCCAAGGGCAGGTCGCGGCCCCAATTGACGCCGACCCAGTGATGGCCGTCGCGGTTGGCGCCGCAAATGAAGTCGGCCAAGGCGGCCGCCTCCCGGTCGACGAAGACTGGAACCTGCACCCCCACGGGGCCGATGGAGCCAGGGCCAGCGCCGGTAGCCGCGCGGATTTCCTCATCCGAGGCGAATTCCACCGGCTGCTTGACGCCGGGCAGCTTCTGCGCCTTGATGATGTTCAACTCGTGGTCGCCGCGCAGGATCACGAGGATCGGGCCGTCTTCGCCGCGAATGGCCAAGGCCTTGACGCACCGGCGCACGGGCGCCTCAAGAAACCGTGCCACCTCGGCAATGGTGGTCATGCCGGGGGTGGCCACTTCGCTCATGGTTTTGCCCGGTGCCGAGCGGGGCGGCGGCGGTGCCGCCACCGCACGTTCCAAGTTGGCGGCATAGCCACCTTCGGAGGCGTAGACAATGGTGTCCTCCCCTGCCTCCGCCAGCACGTGGAACTCATGGGAGTTGGCCCCGCCGATGTTGCCGGTGTCCGCCTCGACGGCGCGGAAGTCCAGCTGCATGCGGTGCAGGATGCGGCTGTAGCAGTCGTGCATTGCGCGGTAGGTGGCGTCAAAGGAGGCTTGGTCGGCGGCGAAGGAGTAGGCGTCCTTCATGGTGAACTCCCGCGCCCGCATCACCCCGAAGCGGGGACGGACCTCGTCCCGGAACTTGGTCTGAATCTGGTAGAAGTTGCAGGGCAGCTGCCGGTAGCTGTGGACCTCCCGGCGAAACAGGTCGGTGATGATCTCCTCGTGGGTGGGGCCCAAGCAGAAATCGCGCCCATGGCGGTCAGCAAGGCGCGCCAGCTCCGGCCCCATCTTTTCCCACCGTCCGCTTTCCTGCCACAGTTCGGCAGGCTGCACCACGGGCATCAAGACCTCCTGGGCGCCGCTGCGGTCCATCTCCTCCCGAATGATGGCTTCGATGCGGCGGATGACGCGCAGGCCCAAGGGCAGCCAAGTGTAGAGCCCGGCTGCCACCTGACGAACCAGCCCCGCCCGCAACATGAGCTGGTGGCTGGTGATTTCCGCGCCGGCGGGCGCTTCCTTTAGGGTCGGAATGAGCAGCTGGCTTTGCCGCATGTGGCCATCCGTTGGGTTGTGGTTGCGCTGGTGATGAACTGCGTCTGCATGAATGTCGCCCGGTGATTCTGGCGGATTGACAGCGCTATTATCCACTTGCAGCGCCTTTTTCGGGAAACCAATTGGCCCCAAAACGGGTATCATCGCCATCGCGCTAGTTCCACCTGCCAAGGTGCCCGTGCGGTTGTAGGAACCGCCGCGTGCCAGAACACCAGAGGAATCAACATGCAATCGATGTTTCGTTTGGCTTGGGTCTTGATGGGCGTTGCCTTGGCTGGGCCGGCGGGCGCCGAATTGGGCGAGACTCTCGTGAACCGCTTGGCAGCGCTTAACCCCAACTTGAAGGTGGAATCGGTTTCCGAAAGCGGCATTGAAGGCATTGTGTTGGTGCAGCTTGCGGGCGGCGGCCTGCTCTACGGCACCAAGGACGGCAGCCATTTGATCGAAGGGGATCTCTACCGGTTTGTCGATCAAGGCGTGGTCAACCTGACTGAGCAGCATCGTGCGGTTAAGCGACGGGATCTGCTTGCTGAAGTGGATGTCGAGGACATGGTGGTGTTTTCGCCCGCTGAGCCGCCCAAGGCGTCCGTGGCCGTTTTCACGGACGTGGACTGCGGATACTGTCGCAAGCTGCACATGGAAATGGAAGAGATCAACGCGCTTGGCATTGAAGTTCGCTACTTGGCCTTTCCCCGCGCCGGCCCCGGCTCCCGTTCCTACGAGAAGACCGTTTCCGCCTGGTGTGCCAAGGATGCGCAGCACGCCATCACCGAGCTCAAGATGGGTCGCAGCATTCCCGACCGCTCCTGCGCCAACCCCGTCATGGCGCACTACGAACTCGGGCAGGCCATGGGCGTAACCGGCACCCCGGCGATCGTCACCGAAGCAGGCATCCTGCTGCCTGGCTACCTGCCGGCGGCGGAACTGGCAGCGGCCATTGGCCTTTGAGTGGCCGGCCGCAGCTGACGACGGGATGTGCCTGAGTTGAATCCGCTGCGCATTGGCGTCGCCGGCCTTGGCACCGTGGCCGGCGGTATGGTCAAGCTGCTGCGCGACCAGGCGGAGCGGCTGGCCCGTCAAGCCGGGCGTCCGCTGCAGCTCGTGCGGGTGGCGAGCCGCACGCCAAAGCCCGGCATCGATCTCGCTGGCGCTGCCTTCAGCACTGATCTTGACGCCCTGCACCAAGCGGAAATCGACGTCGTCGTTGAGCTGATCGGCGGCGAGGAGCCGGCGCTGAAGTTGGTCCGTGGCGCCTTGCAGCGCGGCCAGCACGTGGTCACCGCCAACAAGGCCATCATTGCCTGCCACGGCAACGAACTGCTGGCGCAAGCGCGTCAGCAAGGCGTTGGCCTGGGCTTTGAGGCGGCGGTCGCGGGCGGCATTCCGGTGCTTGGCGCGCTGCGCTCCGGGCTCACCGCCAACCGCGTGGGAACCTTGGCTGGCATCATCAACGGTACTTCCAACTACATCCTGACGGCGATGGCGGCAGGCGGCGCGTCCTTCGCGGAAGCGCTGGCCCAGGCGCAGGAGCTCGGCTTTGCCGAAGCTGACCCCACTTTCGACGTGGAGGGCATCGACGCGGCCCACAAACTCACCATCTTGGCAGCGCTGGCCTTCGACACGGAGTTTCAGTTCGCGGGCGTGTACACGGAGGGCATCTCGGACATCACCGGGGAGGACTTGGAGTACGCCAAGGAGCTGGGGTACCGCATCAAGCATCTGGCCATCGCCCGCCGCACGGAGGCGGGATGCGAGACCCGCGTGCATCCCACCCTCGTGGCGCAAAACAGCTTGCTGGCGGGTGTTGAGGGCGTGATGAACGCCGTTTGGATCGAAGGCGACGCAACCGGCCCGACGCTCTACTACGGTGCCGGGGCCGGCGCCCTCCCCACCGCCTCGGCCGTGGTGGCGGACTTGGTCGCCATCGCCCGCGGCGACCGGTTCGACTGGCGCGCTGGCGGGCATCGGCAAACCGTGCTGCCCATGGCCCAGACCCACTCGGCCTTCTACCTCAGGATTCCGAGCCTCGACGCGCCTGGCGTGTTTGCCGAGGTGGCCACCATCCTGGGCAAGCACGGCATCAGCATCGAAGGCGCCATTCAACGGGAAGCGGCGGTTCGCGGAGACCAAGGCAGCGCCTCTTGGGTACCCATCGTCATTATCACGGCACCCGTGGCAGAAGCGGCCATGAACTCCGCCTTGGAACTGGTGCAGAAGGTGCCCGAAGTGGTCGGCCAGATCACCCGCATCCGCGTGGCGCACTTCGCTGACGAGTAGGGGCACTCAAACGGAGGGCGCATGAGCGGAAGGCACGGGAATGGGAGTCACGGGAACGGAGGGCACTCGAAAATTGCGCCCTCGACTGCAGGGCTCTCCACAAGCGCAGCCTCCACTGAAGCACGCTGGGGATAAGGTGCCGGATACCGCTTCGCTCAAGCCCATTGTTCAGCGCCGCGGTCCGGTACCGGATCTGCCCGGCGTGCCATCCTTCCTGCGCCGCGTTTACGGCAACCGGGGCATCGAGGCGCCAGCCGATCTAGATTTAGCGCTCAGCGGCTTGGCACGGCCATCGGCGCTGCGCGACATCGACCAAGCCGCCGGGCGCATAGCCGAGGCCGTGCGCGAAGGGCAGCGCATCCTCCTTGTCGGCGATTTCGATGCCGATGGCGCCACCTCGGTGGCCTTGGGGGTGTCGCTGCTGCGCGCCCTTGGCGCTTCCCACGTGGACTTTGTGGTGCCCAACCGCTTTGAATTCGGCTACGGCCTGTCGCCGGAAATTGTCGATCTGGCATTGCGGCGGTCGCCGGAGCTGATCATCACCGTGGACAACGGCGTGTCCAGCATTGCAGGCGTGGAGCGGGCCAACGCCCACGGCGTGGACGTGGTAGTCACCGACCACCATTTGCCCGGGCCGCGCCTGCCCCCCGCCTGCGCCATCGTCAACCCCAATGTGCCGGGCTGCGCCTTCCCCAGCAAAGCCATTGCCGGCGTTGGGGTGATCTACTATGTGCTCAGCCAGACCCGCACCCTGCTGCGGGCGTGCGGATGGTTCGACAAGCACCTAAGGCCTGAACCCACCCTTGCCGACTGGCTCGACTTGGTGGCGTTGGGCACGGTCGCCGATGTGGTGCCCCTTGACCAAAACAACCGGCGGTTGGTGCATCAAGGCGTCAAGCGGATGCGCAGCGGCCGCTGCCGGCCGGGCATCGCCGCCTTGGCCGAGGTGGGCCACCGGGATCTGGCTTGCCTAAAGGCATCGGATCTTGGCTTTGTCATTGCGCCGCGCATCAATGCCGCTGGCCGCCTGGACGACATGAGCATCGGCATCCATTGCCTGCTCGCGTCCAGTTTGGAGGAGGCGCAGCCGCTGGCCAGGCAACTGGACGAACTGAACCGGGAGCGGCGGGGCATCGAGCAGTCAATGCTGGCGGATGCCGAACTGCTTATGGCCGAGGCGGAAAGCGGCATTGAAGGCGCATCCGGCATTGTGGTGTTCCATCCATCCTGGCACCAAGGCGTGGTCGGCCTGATTGCCGGTCGCCTGCGGGAGCGCCACCACCGCCCGGTCGTCGCCTTTGCGGCAGCGGGGGGCGAAGGCCCGGAACTCAAGGGTTCGGCTCGCTCGATCCCGGAACTGCACATCCGCGACGCCCTTGATGCCATTGCGGCTCGGGACCCGGCGCTGCTGACGCGCTTCGGGGGCCACGCAATGGCGGCAGGCATGACCTTGGATCGGCGCTGCCTTGAGCGATTCTCCAAGGCCTTCGACGAAGAAGTTCGCCGGCGCCTGCCCGTTGAAGCGCTGCAAGGGCGGCTCGAGACCGATGGGGAACTCGACGTCGATGAACTGACCTTGGACAACGCGCTGCGGCTGGCGCAAGCCGGCCCTTGGGGGCAAGCCTTCCCCGAACCGTTGTTCCACGGCGACTTCGACTTGGTGAGCCAAAGGGTGGTCGGCAAGGAGCACCTTAAGATGGTGTTGAAGCGCGCGGATCGCTTGATCAGCGCCATTGCCTTTAGGCAGAAGCCGGTCAAAGACTGCCAACGGGTGCGTCTTGCGTACGCCCTTGAAGTGAACGACTACCGCGATCTGGCGCTCGAGTTAAGGGTGGCGCAAATGGAGCCTCTCGGCTGAGGCTTTGAAGTTTCGCGGCAGCGAAACTCCAACGAACCAGCGCAGCAGGTTCGCGATATACTCCCCTCTTTTTTCCCGGCGCTGGAACCATGGCGGAAATCACATCAATTCGTGAGCGAATCAAGCACTTGAGCGGCCGTTCAACGGCGCTTCGGGGGTATCTTTGACTTCGACCGCCGCCGCGAACGGCTGGAGGAGGTCGAACGGGAGCTGGCTGATGCCGGGGTTTGGTCCGACCCGGCCAAGGCGCAGGGCCTTGCCAAGGAACGGGCTGAACTCACTGAAACCGTCTCCGGATTAAGCGATTTGCGGGGTGGCCTGGACGAGTTCGGCGAACTCGCGGAGCTGGCGGCCGCCGAAGATGACGGCGCCGCATTGGTGGAAGTGAACGAGGCGCTCGATGGTTTGGAGGCCCGTCTCGGGCGGCTTGAGTTCCAGCGCATGTTCCACGGGGAGATGGACACCCACAACGCCTTTGTGGAGGTGCAGTCCGGCTCCGGCGGCACCGAAGCCCAGGATTGGTCGGAAATGCTGCTGCGCATGTACCTGCGCTGGGGCGAGAAGCAGGGGTTCAAAACTCAGATCGTGGAGCTGTCCCCCGGCGAAGTGGCAGGCATCAAGAGCGCCACGGTGCAGGTCAGCGGCGAGTACGCCTTCGGCTGGCTGCGCACCGAAACCGGCGTGCATCGGCTGGTGCGCAAGTCGCCCTTCGATTCCGGCAATCGCCGCCATACGTCGTTCGCGTCAGTGTTCGTCTCGCCGGAAATCGACGATGACATTGAAATCGACATCAACCCGGCGGACGTGCGCGTGGACACCTATCGGGCCAGCGGCGCCGGCGGCCAGCATGTCAACCGCACCGACTCCGCCGTGCGGCTTACCCACCTGCCCACCAACACCGTGGTGCAGTGCCAGAGCGAACGCTCCCAGCACCAGAACAAGGACCGCGCCTACAAGCAGCTGCGGGCCAAGCTTTACGAACTGCGCATGCTGGAGCGTCAGGCCGCGCAGCAGGCCATTGAGGATGCCAAGGCGGACATCGGCTGGGGCAGCCAGATTCGCTCCTATGTGCTTGACCAGTCCCGGGTCAAGGACCTGCGCACTGACATTGAGCGCAGCGACCCCGGCACGGTGCTTGACGGCGACCTCAACGCGTTCATGGAAGCAAGCCTGAAGGCGGGGCTGTGAGGTGAGCGAGGCCAACAACACGCCGGAACGGGATGCGCGCAAGGTGCGGCGCCAGCGCCACGATCAGTGGCGGGCCGCGGGCGACGCCTTCGCCAATGATTTCCGTCCCGATGCCATCTCCGAAGCGCTGCACGCGCAATACGGGGATTGGGACAAGGCACGGCTTGATGCCAACCCGGTGGCCACCGCCGTCGCCGGCCGCGTGATGCTGCGCCGGGTGATGGGCAAGGCCAGCTTCATCACGTTGGAGGACCGCGGGGGGCGCATCCAGTGCTACCTGAGCCGCGATGGTCTTGGTGCCGAGGCCTACCAAGACTTCAAAGACCTCTGGGACATCGGCGACATCGCCGGCGTGCGCGGGCGCTTGATGAAGACCAACCGCGGCGAACTGACCGTGGAGGCCCAGCAAGCCGTGCTGCTGAACAAGAGCCTGCGGCCCTTGCCGGAGAAGTTCCACGGCTTGAGCGACACGGAGACCCGCTACCGACAGCGCTACCTGGATCTCATCATGAATGAGCCCGTGCGCCGGACCTTCGCCATGCGCTCGCGCATCGTTCAGGAACTGCGGGCGTTTTTCGTGGCGCGTGACTTTCTCGAGGTCGAGACGCCGATGATGCACGTCATCCCCGGCGGTGCCAACGCCGAACCCTTCATCACCCACCACAATGCCTTGGACCTGCCGCTCTACCTGCGCGTGGCCCCGGAGCTGTTCCTCAAGCGGCTCACCGTGGGCGGCTTCGAGCGCGTGTTCGAGATCAACCGCAACTTCCGCAATGAAGGACTTTCGGCCCGGCACAACCCGGAGTTCACCATGCTGGAGTTCTATTGGGCCTATCGGGACTACCGGGACCTCATGGCGTTGACCGAGGAGTTGCTGGAACGCATCGCCACTGACGCGACTGGCAGCGCGAAGGTCTCCTATCAGGGACAGCCTCTGGATTTCGGCAGAAGGTTCGAACGCCTGACCTTGGCGGAGTCCATCGTCCGCCAAGGTGTCTTCGGTGAGGCGGAGATCGATGACGAGGACCGCCTGCGAACTCGATTGGTAGAGCGCGGCGTAGGGGTCGAAGACCACTGGGGCTTGGGCAAGCTGCAGATGGAAGTGTTCGAAGCCGAAGTCGAAGCCCAATTGGCGGAACCCACTTTCATCACCGAGCATCCTGCCGAGGTTTCGCCCCTCTCGCGGCGCAATGACCGCAATCCCTTCGTGGCCGACCGCTTCGAACTGTTCATCTGCGGGCGCGAGATCGCCAACGGCTTCAGCGAGCTCAACGACCCCGATGACCAAGCCGAGCGCTTCCGCCGCCAAGCCGAGCGCAAGAGCGCGGGTGATGCCGAGGCCATGCACTTCGACGACGACTACATCAGGGCCTTGGAGTACGGCCTGCCGCCCACTGCCGGCGAGGGCATCGGCGTGGATCGGCTGGTGATGCTGCTCACCGATTCGCCGTCCATTCGCGACGTGCTGCTGTTCCCCTTGATGCGCCCGAGCGAGCGGAGCGGTTGACCTTGGGTGGTGCCGGGGATCGAGTTCGCCTTGAGGCCTCTTGGAAGGCGGCGCTCGCCGAGGAGTTCGAGAAGGCCTACATGCTTCGCTTGCGGGCGTTTCTGCAGGCTGAGCGGGAGCTTGGCAAGACCGTCCACCCGCGCGGCAACAACATCTTTCACGCCTTGGACCTGACGCCCCTGCCCGAGGTCAAGGTGGTGATAATCGGCCAGGATCCCTACCACGGTGCGGGCCAAGCCCACGGACTCTGCTTTTCCGTGCGTCCCGGCGTCGCTTTGCCGCCCTCGCTGATCAACATCTTTCGTGAAATCAATGATGACCTTGGCACGCCAGACCGGCAGTTGTATGACGACAAGGGCTGCCTGATCCCTTGGGCAAAGCAGGGCGTGCTGTTGCTGAACTCGGTGCTGACCGTGGAGCAGGGGCGGGCCGGGTCCCATCAAGGACGGGGCTGGGAGACCTTCACCGACCGCATCGTCGAAGTGCTCAACAACCAGCGGGAAGGGCTGGTGTTTCTGTTGTGGGGCGGCTATGCGCAGAAGAAGGGCGCCATTGTCGATGCAGCCCGGCACTGCGTGCTGGCCGCGCCGCACCCCTCGCCCCTGTCGGCGCACCGGGGCTTTTTCGGCTGCCGGCACTTTTCCGGCGCCAACGCCTACCTCGAAGCCCAGGGTAACACGCCCATCGACTGGTTCGACGTGGCCTGATGTGGATAAAATCCGTTTTTCGAGATTGCGGGAATAGGTGAGCAAGTGTGTCATGGCCTGACAGCCTGTTGCGCCCGGCTGCGTGCCGTGCCCGTTGGCAATGCGCCTAGGCGTTGGCCTGAAGCATCGCCTCTTTAGTCATGGATAGCCATGGAGTTTGAACTCAGCGACGAGCAGCTCGCCTACCAGGACGCGGCGCGGCAGTTTGCCAACAAGGAGTTTGCCCCCTTGGCGGCGCAGTGGGATGAGCGCGAGGAATTTCCCAAGGCCGTGCTCGCCAAGGCCGGGGAACTGGGGTTTTGCAGCCTTTACACACCCGAATCAGCGGGGGGCTTAAGCCTGTCACGGCTCGATGCCAGCATCGTTTTCGAGGAGTTGGCCCGCGGCTGCACCTCCACCACCGCCTTTTTGACCATTCACAACATGGCGTTGTGGATGATCGCCACGTTCGGCACGGAGAGCGTCCGTGAGACCTTCTGCCCGAAGCTTGCCACGGGCGAGGCGCTGGCGTCCTACTGCCTGACGGAGCCCGGTGCCGGCAGCGATGCCGCGGCCCTGAAAAGCACGGCCCGCCAAGTGGAGGGCGGCTACCAGCTCAACGGCACCAAGGCGTTCATCTCGGGGGCCGGGGACACCGACGTGCTGGTGGTCATGGCTCGATTGGTCAATGACCAAGGCGTGCAGGCGGGCGCCCAAGGGATCTGCGCCTTCGCCGTGGATGCCGGCGCCGAAGGCGTGGGCTTCGGGCGCAAGGAGGCCAAGATGGGCTGGAACAGCCAGCCCACCCGCCAAATCAACTTCGAGGATGTCTTTGTGCCCCAAGCCCACCGCTTGGGCGCCGAGGGCGAAGGCTTCAAGATTGCCATGAAGGGCCTCGACGGCGGCCGCATCAACATCGCCACTTGCTCCGTGGGCACCGCCCAGGCCGCCATTGACCAAACCTGCACCTATCTCGGCGAGCGCAAGGCGTTTGGCCAGACCATCGGCAGCTTCCAGGCGCTGCAGTTCAAGCTTGCGGACATGGCGACCCATTTGGTTGCCTCCCGGCAGATGGTGCGCTTGGCGGCCTTCAAGCTCGATCACGGCCATGCGGACGCCACCACTTACTGCGCCATGGCCAAGCGGCTTGCCACGGACCTTTGCTTCGACATATGCAACGACGCCCTGCAGCTGCACGGCGGTTACGGCTACATCAAGGAGTTCCCCTTGGAACGCCACGTGCGAGACACGCGCGTGCACCAGATCCTGGAAGGCACCAACGAGATCATGCGCATGATCATCGGCCGCCGCCTGTTGATCGAAGGCGCCGGCGCCGTGCTGTAAGTTGGCGCGCCTGCCATCCGCCACAGACCCGTTAGACGATTTCGAAATCAAGGAGCCAACAACGTGATTCACTCTTCCTCCGAAAAGCTGCTCGTGGAACAGCGCGGGCATACGCTGCTCATCACCGTCAACAACCCGCCGGCCAACACTTGGGATGCCGATAACTTAAGCGCCCTCAAGTCGGTGGTTGAGCAGGCCAACGATGATGCCGCCGTTTACGCCATCGTGGTCACCGGTGCCGGGGAGAAATTCTTCTCCGCCGGCGCGGACCTCAACCTGTTCGCGGACGGCGACAAAGGCGTGGCCCGGGGCATGGCGGAGAACTTCGGCGGCGCCTTCGAGGCCTTGGCTGCGTTCCGGGGCGTCAGCGTCGCCGCCGTCAACGGCTACGCCATGGGCGGCGGGCTGGAGTTCGCCTTGGCCTGTGACATCCGCATCGGCGAGGCCCATGCGCAAATGGCCTTGCCGGAGGCCAGCGTCGGCCTGCTGCCCTGCGGCGGCGGCACTCAGAACTTGGCTTGGACGGTGGGCGAGGGCTGGGCCAAACGCATCATCCTCTGTGGCGAGCGGGTCGGCGCAGACTTGGCGCTCGACATTGGCCTGATCGAGGAAGTCGTGGAAAAGGGCGCCGCCTTGGACCGGGCCTTGGCCTTGGCGGAGCGCGTGGGCAAGCAGAGCCCGCCGGCAGTGAGCGCCTGCAAAGGGCTAATCCAGCAGGCTCGCTCCGGGCACATCGCCGGGGCTTACACGTCCGAGCGGGATGCGTTCGTCGGCTTGTTCGACACCGCGGACCAGAAGGAGGGCGTCAATGCCTTCCTGGAGAAGCGCCAACCCCAGTGGATTAACGGCTGATCCATGGCCACCCTTAATGACGAAAGCGCCAGCGTCGTGCTGCGCGAGCACCAAGCTGGCGGCGGGCGGATCGTTGCCGAAGCCCATCTGAACGTTCAGAAGACCCTCAATTCCCTCAGTGTGGAGATGACCCAAATCATCACTCCGGCGCTCAAGGCGTGGGGTGCGGATGAGCGGGTGGCGGCCATCGTCTTCACCGGCGCCGGCGATCGGGCCTTTTGCGCTGGCGGCGACATTCAGGCGCTGTACCACGCCATGGTGAAAAACCATGCGGCGGGCCATGTGGTGGACAGCTATCCGTTCGACTTCTTTGAACACGAATACCGCATGGACTACCTGATCCACACTTGCCCTAAGCCTGTGGTGAGCGTCGGCCACGGCGTGGTGATGGGTGGCGGCTTGGGCATCTTCTCCGCCTCAAGGTTCCGGGTGGTGACGGAGACCTCGCGCATCGCCTACCCGGAAGTGACCATCGGTCTGTTCCCGGACGCTGGCGGCACCGCCATGCTGCGCAGCATCGAGCCGCACGTCGCCCTCTTTCTCGGCTGCACCGGCGCCCATTTCAATGGCGCGGATGCCTGTGCCGTCGGCGTCGGC
Source organism: Candidatus Azophilus sp. (assembly GCA_965220835.1). GTDB lineage: Bacteria > Pseudomonadota > Gammaproteobacteria > Pseudomonadales > Azotimanducaceae > Azophilus. The sequence goes on from OZ244842.1 coordinate 733,242, forward strand.
ACCCATCAGGTGGCGACGCAGGAAAGACACAAGGTGCTGGAATCACTGCTCGCCTTGGATTACGCGGGCGACGCCAGTGATGAGCAGCGCATCGAAGGGGCGCTTGCGGCGCTGCCGGCGCCTGCCATGCCGGACGTGCAGGTCGGCGCCATTCCGCAGACGCTGCGCTTGACCGACGGCTTTGAGGACATCATCGGGCAAATCCGCGCGCTGGGCGGCGACGGCTGGCTCGGCAAGAGCGTTGCGGCCATGGAGCGGGGCTGTCCCACCACGGTCGGCGTGGTCATTGAGCAGCTGCGCCGCGCCCCGGGCATGGGTTTGGCGGACTGCTTCCGCATGGAGATGGTGATCGGCGCCCGGTGCGCCTTGAACGAAGACTTCGCCGAGGGCGTGCGCGCTCTTTTGATCGACAAGGACAACGCCCCAAAATGGAAATTCGGCGGCTTGGACGGGCTCGACCCGGACCACGTGCTGGCGCATTTTGAGCCGCCTTGGCCCGACAACCCCCTCAAAGATCTGGAGAAACTAGACCCATGAGCACAGTAGGATTCGTCGGCCTCGGCAACATGGGCGGCCCCATGGCCGCCAACTTGGCCGCCGCCGGCCACGGGGTGAAGGTCTTTGACTTGGTGCGGGAGTTGATGGCCGGCGTGCAGGGTGGCACGGCGCAAGCGTCGGTGCTGGATGCGGCAACGGACGTCGATGTCTTCATCAGCATGCTGCCTGCCGGCAAGCATGTGGCTGGGCTCTACTTGGAGGAGGGCGTTCTGGCCCGCCTGCCCCAAGGGGCGCTCGCCATCGATTGCAGCACCATTGACCCGGAAACGGCCCAGCGGGTGGCGGCCGCTGCGGCTGACAAGGGCATTGCCATGCTTGACGCCCCAGTTTCGGGCGGCACGGCGGGCGCCCAAAACGGCACCCTGACCTTCATCGTTGGCGGCGAGGCCGAGGCCTTGGAGCAGGGCCGGCCCCTGTTCGAGGTGATGGGCGCCAACATCTTCCACGCCGGCGGCAACGGCGCCGGCCAGATCGCCAAGATCTGCAACAACATGCTGCTGGCCGTCCTGATGGCTGGCACCGCTGAAGCCCTTTCGCTCGGCGTGGACAACGGCTTGGATGCAAAGGTGCTGTCGGAAATCATGAAGCAGTCCTCCGGCGGCAACTGGGCGCTGAACGTCTACAACCCCTTTCCCGGGGTCATGGACGGCGTGCCCGCCAGCCGCGGCTACCAAGGCGGCTTCCTGGTCGACCTGATGACCAAGGACTTGGCGCTGGCCATGACCACCGCCGAGCAATCCCGCAGCTCAGTGCCGATGGGCGGCCTCGCCAAGAACCTCTACCGGGTTCTTGAGCAGACCCACGGTGCCGGACGGCTGGACTTCTCCAGCATTCAATGGCTGTACAGGCCGGAGCTGGCAGGCGGGGAGTAGCCTGCGCTCTTAAGGGCAGTTGAGCAACAACGCGCGGGAAGGCGATAGCGGGCCTGTCGCTAAAGTTTGGCAGCAAAGTGGAAAACGTTGATGTTGCTCACCCTTTCAACCACTCATCGCCCAGCGACGGATTTGGGCTATCTGCTGCACAAGAATCCGGCGCGCGCACAGGCTTTCGACCTACCCTTCGGCAAGGCCCACGTCTTCTATTCGGAGGCGTCTGAAGAGCGCTGCACGGCGGCCCTGCTGCTCGACATTGATCCCATCGGTCTCGTGCGCGGCCGTGGTGCGGTGTTGACCGATTATGTCAATGATCGGCCCTACATCGCCTCTTCGTTCCTAAGCGTCGCCATCTCTAGGGTCTTCGGCAGCGCGCTCGGCGGCCGCAGTGCCGAACGGCCGGAATTGGCCCTGCAGGCACTGCCGCTTGAGGCGGGGGTAGCCGCACTGCGTTGCAATGGCGAGGAGCCGGTCCGGGCGCTGTTCGAACCCCTTGGATACGAGGTCAGCTTCGCTGCGCCCAACGCGGACGCCGGAGCGGGGCGCTACCGCAACGTCAGGCTGGTTGCGAACAAGCGGCTGGCGGAGCTTCTTACCCATCTCTACGTGCTCATCCCCACTCTTGACGACCGCAAGCACTACTGGGTCGGCGACGAGGAGGTGGAGAAGCTGCTGGCGCATGGCAAGGGCTGGTTGGAATCGCACCCGCTTCGGGAGACCATCGCCCGCCGTTACCTCAAGCACCGAGGCAGCTTGGTCAGCGAGGCGCTGGCACGGCTCTCCGAGGACACCGCGGAACAAGGCCCCGCCGCCACGCCGGAACCGATTCAGCGCACGCTGGGGACGCTGGCCGAGCAGCGCATCGCCGCGGTCACGCGCGCCCTTGCGGAAAGCGGTGCCCGCCGCGTGCTCGATCTTGGTTGCGGCGAGGGAAGGCTCCTGAAGGCGCTGATGGCGGAACCGCAGTTTTCCGAAATCGTAGGCGTCGATGTTTCCGTGAGCGCCCTGGCCCGAGCTGAGCGGCGGCTTAAGCTCGATCGCCTGCCGGTGCGCCAGCGTGGGCGCCTCAAGCTGCTGCAGGGCTCGCTCACCTATCGCGACCGACGGCTGGCGGGCTATGACGCCGCTGCGGTGGTGGAGGCGCTGGAGCACCTCGACCCGGGCCGCCTGCCCATGCTTGAGCAGGCGCTGTTCGCCAGCGCCAAACCGGAGGTCGTGGTGCTGACCACGCCGAACCGCGAGTACAACGCGCTCTATCCCGGCATTCCCGACGGTGGACTTCGGCATGCGGATCATCGCTTTGAGTGGACGCGCGACGAGTTCCGCGCTTGGGCCAACGGCGTGGCTGCGGCGCACGGCTATGCGGTCTCCCACCAGCCCGTGGGCGAGGTCGATGCCGAACGGGGCGCGCCCACCCAAATGGCGGTCTTCCGGCGATGCGGATAGAGATTCCCGAGTACTGCCTGGTGCTGCTGGTCGGCGCGTCCGGCGCGGGCAAGACTTGGTTTGCGCAGCGGCACTTTGCAGCGACTGAGGTGGTCTCGTCCGACGCCTGCCGGGGCTTGGTGAGCGACGACCCCACCAACCAAGCGGCCACCCAGGATGCCTTTGATCTGTTGGAGTTCATCGTTCAGAAACGCTTGGCGCGCCGCTTGTTGACCGTGGTGGACGCCACCAACGCCCGCCGCGAAGACCGCGCCAACTTCGTTCGCTTGGCCCGCGAACACCATGCCTTGGCTGTCGCCATCGTGCTCGATCTGCCGGAGCGGCTCTGCCAGGAGCGCAACGCCGCGCGTTCCGAGCGCGACTTTGGCCCGCATGTGGTTCGCAACCAAGCCCGCTTGGTGCGGCGGTCAGTCAAACATCTCGGCCGGGAGGGCTTCCGCTACCGTTTCCGGCTGCAATCGGCGCAGGAGACTGATGCCGTCGAGGTCGTGCGCCGGCGGCTCTGGACCGATCGGCGCGACGATGCCGGCCCGTTCGACATCGTGGGCGACGTGCACGGCTGCTTTGACGAACTGCGGGCGCTCCTCGGCCAGCTCGGCTACGTCGTGCAAGGCGGCGCGGAACGCTTCGCCCTGTCGCATCCCGAGGGACGCCGCCTCATATTCCTGGGCGACCTGATTGACCGTGGTCCAGGGGCGGTGGATTGCCTGCGTCTCGTCATGGATGCGGTGGAGGACGGGATGGCGCTTTGCGTGCCCGGCAATCACGAAACCAAGCTGTTGCGCAAGTTGCGCGGACGCAAGGTGCAGGTGAGCCACGGCCTTGAGCAGACGCTGGAGCAAATGGGCGACCAACCCGCGGCGTTTCACGATCGAGTCGCTTCGTTCATCGACGGCTTGGTGAGCCACTACGTGTTGGATGGCGGCCGGCTCGCCGTGGCCCACGCGGGCATGAAGGAAGACTTGCTGAACCGATCCTCCCGCGTGGTGCGGGACTTCGCGCTCTTCGGCGACACCACCGGCGAGACCGACGAGTTCGGGCTGCCCATTCGCTACGACTGGGCGGCGGAGTACCGGGGCGAGACCGCCATTGTGTACGGCCACACCCCGGTCACCACCCCGGAGTGGATCAACCGCACGATTTGCATTGATACGGGGTGCGTGTTCGGTGGCCGCCTCACGACCCTGCGCTATCCCGAACGGGAGCTGGTTTCGGTGCCGGCGGCGAAGACCTACTATCAACCCGTCCGCCCGCCGCAAGCGCCCGCATCCGCCAGCCGGGACCGTTTCCTGCTGGACGTCGAAGACGTGCAGGGCAAGCGCATCGTCAACACGCGCCACGTTCCCAAGATCACCGTGCGTGCGGAAAACGCGGCGGCGGCGTTCGAGGTGATGAACCGCTACGCCGTCGATCCGCGTTGGCTGATCTACCTGCCGCCCACCATGTCGCCCTGCGCCACCAGCCGCGAGGAAGGCCTGCTCGAACATCCCGCCGAAGCCTTCCACTACTACCGCGCCAACGGCGTGGGGAAGGTGGTCTGCCAAGAGAAGCACATGGGTTCCCGGGCGGTTGCCGTGGTGTGCCGGGACCCGGACGTGGCCCAACGCCGCTTTGGCATCGAGAGCCCGGATGCCGGCATCGTTCACACGCGCACGGGGCGGGCTTTCTTCGGCCCTGAGGACGATGCGGGCTTTGCTGGAGAACTGCTGGACCGGTTGCGGGCTGCTGCCGATGGTTGCGACCTGTGGGGGCGGCTCAACACGGACTGGTTCTGCCTGGATGCGGAACTCATGCCCTGGTCCGCGAAGGCTGGCCAACTGCTGAACCAACACTACCGTCCGGTGGCGGAGGCAGCGCGGCTCAGTCTGGCTGAGGCAACCTCCGCGTTGGTGGCGGCCAGTGAACGGGGCTTGGATTGCGCGGAATTGACCGCTGACTATAGGGCGCGCTCCCGCATGGCGGACAACTACGCCACAGCGCTTGAGCGATACGTCTGGCCGGTTGATGCCGTCACCGACCTGCGGTTGGCGCCCTTCCACCTGCTCGCCAGCGAAGGCGCCGTGCATGGGGATAAGGACCAAGGCTGGCACATGGCGATGCTCGCCGACCTCTGCGGCGGCGACGGGGTGCTCAGTCCCACCGCGCACCGAGTGGTCGAACTCGACGATGCGGCGAGTTGCTCCGACGCCATCGCCTGGTGGGCGGCGCTTACCGAGGATGGTGGCGAAGGCATCGTCGTGAAGCCTTGGGATTTCACCGCCCGCAAGGGCAACGCCATCCTGCAGCCGGGTGTTAAGTGCCGCGGCCGCGAGTACCTGCGCATCATCTACGGCCCCGAGTACACGGCGGATGGAAACCTCAAGCGGCTGCGGGAGCGAGACCTCGGGGCCAAGCGTTCGCTGGCGCGGCGGGAGTTTGCCCTGGGCTTGGAAGCGCTCACCCGATTCGTCGAGGGCGAACCTCTGCACCGGGTTCACGAGTGCGTGTTCGCCGTCTTGGCAATGGAGTCGGAACCCGTGGACCCACGCTTGTAGGGCAATTCTCCCCTGAACGGTGCCTGCCCAATGGTGCGCAATTGAACTAGACTGACGCCATGGACGGCATACACGACTTGGGCGGCAAGCACGGCTTTGGGGAGATCGTTCGTGAAGCCAACGAGCCCGCGTTCCACGAGCGTTGGGAGGCGGCGGTGTTTGCCATGTCGGGCGCATTGGGTGGCGCCGGGGTGATGCGCAATGTCGATCAGTTCCGGCATGCCGTGGAGCGCATCGATCCCGTCGCCTATCTCGAACACGGCTACTACGGGCGTTGGCTGGGCGGCATGGAGAATCTGCTGGTGGAGGCGGGTTTGGTGAGCCAGCAGGAGATTGATGATCGGGTTCGGCGCTCCGGTGGCGCACTGGGACGCGTGGCTGCGCAGCCCGCGGCTGTCCCGGATCGAATCGACTACGCCCCTGACGGTTTGCACGCCCAACGGTCTTTGGCGGCTGCGCCGAAATTCGCGGCTGGCGACGCCGTGGTCACGCAGGATGTGCCTTCTGCTGGCCACACCCGTCTGCCGGCCTACGCCCGGGGCAAGCCCGGAGAAGTGATCGCGTGGCACGGCGGCTGGGTCTATCCGGATGCCAACGCCCACGGCCAAGGCGAACGGCCCGTGCACCTCTACACCATCCGCTTCCCCGGCCAAGTGCTTTGGGGCGCTGGCGCAGAGCCGGACACGGCGGTTTGCTTGGATCTCTTTGAGCCCTACTTGAAGAAGGTGACCCAACCATGAGTGCAGCGACCCCCCAAGCCCTGCGAGCTGAAGCCTTGGAGTCCATTCTCATAGAGCAAGGCTTGCTCAAGGCGGAGGCGGTGGATGACGTGATCGCCTTGTTCAACGAGCGCGTTGGGCCCATGAATGGCGCCCAGGTCGTGGTCAAGGCGTGGCGCGACCCGGACTTCAAGGCTCGGTTGCTGGCAAACGGCACGCAGGCGATCAAGGCCTTCAACTTCACGGGCGGTCAAGTGGACAAGCTGGTGGTGGTGGAGAACACGCCGGACGTCCACAACGTTGTGGCGTGCACCCTGTGCTCCTGCTACCCGTGGGCGCTGTTGGGCCTGCCGCCGCGCTGGTACAAGGACCCGGCCTACCGCTCCCGGGTGGTGCGCGAGCCGCGGGCCGTGTTGGCGGAGTTTGGCGTCGAGTTGCCCGAGCGCACCAAGGTTCAAGTCTGGGATTCCAGCGCGGAGGTGCGTTACTTGGTCTTGCCCCAGGCGCCGGAAAACGTTGCCGAAATGAGTGAGCAGGCATTGCTTGATCGCGTCAGCCGAGACGCCATGATCGGCGTGGCCCTGTAGCGCGCTGGTGATCCTAAGCGCGAGGCTGGCGTGTGGACACGGTGGAGAAGTTCGCTTTGGAGGGCCCTTTGGCACCACCGATGGCCAACGGCGAGCTGGCCTTTGCCGAGCCTTGGCAGGGCCGCGTCTTCGGCATGGCCTGGGCGCTCTGTGAAAGCGGCTGCTTCGAGTGGCCGGAGTTTCAGGCGAGCCTGATCGCAGCCATCGCACGCCACGACCGGCTGCAAAGCGCGGGCCAAGACGAGGATTACGCCTACTACGACCGCTTCCAGGAAGCCTTGGAAGCGTTGCTGATCGCCAAGGGCCTAGCCACCCGTGCGGTGCTGGAATCCCGCCAGAAATCGCTCTCCGACCGGCCCCACGGCCACGATCACTAGGCCGCTGGCCGGCTAAAGGAAAGCTCCCGGCCCTTTGATGCTCAGTAAACGTCGATCACGCCGCCGATAGCGTTGTTTCGTGACTCTGGATACGCCCCGAATCCAGGTTAAGCCGCCGGTGCCGGCGCGTATGACATAATTCGCAATCGTCTTGCCCACTGGAGGAGTCCAATGAACTCAGCCGAAGCCGTGGCCAGCGAGCCGCTGCCCAGACCGACGCCGGGCGCAAGGGTGGGCTCATGAGTCAGCCTAGTCTTGCGATCCAGAAAAGCAGTGCGGTTGCGCCGGTCTATGTGCCCCCGTTGCAACTCACCGACGGCCAGCCGCCGCCCATCGCCGCCAACGGTGGCCTGTCCTATGCGTCATTTGATCGAGATGGGGATGCCGGGACCACCGCAGCCACAGAGGCGGCTCTGGACCAAATTGCCCAAGGCGAAGGGCAAGCCGTTATCGACATGATCGAGAACGCGCCCCCAGGGCCCATCGAAACGCAGTGGGGCCTAGGATTCCGCCGCTACGCGGAGTGCATGGAGTACATCCGGGCAAACAGCATCGAAGCCCCGGAGGGCGGCGTGGTGCTGCCATTGCGCTACACGGTGTACGAACAGCCGTCCTACTCGGTGGTCTCCTCCAATGCCCTATGGCGGGACCCGGCCCGCGAGGCCGAGGCGCAGGCGTTGCGCAAGGACGAGCACGACAACAACCGGCGCTGCCTGTACTTTCCGCAGGTGCTGCGCGATGCGCGGCGCATCGGCGAGTACCACCCGGGCCTGTCGCCTTACAGCCCCGAGTGCATGGACCGGCTGGGCGTCGCCTTGGCGCACTGCGAATCCAAGTGCCGGAACTTCTACGATGCCGCCGAGGTGGAGCGCGTGTTCTACCCGGAGATGGAACAGCTGCTACTGGCCTTTTTCCCCGGTGCCACGGATGCCCTCGTTTACAACCACGACGTGTTCGACAAGGACTACCAAGGCGACCGCACGGAAGACCAAGCCAACAAGAACCCGGGCGTGAACGCCTTCTACGCCAACTTGGTGCACAACGACCTGAATGACAACAGCGGCCGCGTGCGCTGCCGCGAGCTGCTGACCCGGAACCTGCGCAACTTCGGGCGTGAGCAGCACTGCTCGGAGCGGGAGGCCGACGCCAAGATGTCGCGTCGCTTCATGTCCATCAATCTTGCCAAGCCGATGGAAACCGTGCGCCAGAACCCTTTCGTGCTGTGCGCTTGGCCGTCCTTCGCCGACCAGCCCTACATCACCAACTACCGCATCTACGACGACCGCGTGGGGGAGACCACCCGTTTCACCTACCGTCCGGAGCACGAGTGGTACTGGTTGCCGCAGCAGACCCCCACCGAGGTTTCGATGCTCAAGTGCTACGACTCCGTCACGGATGGGTCCGTCTCGCGCTGGTCCTTCCACAGCGCCTGCATCGACCCCACCGCTCCTGCGAATGCGCCCTGCAGAAAAAACGTCGTGGTACGGTCGTTCGTGTTCTTCTAGGGCGCCCAAGCGCTCTAGCTGATTTTGCGATTAGGCATTCATTTGTCGATGCCTTCGACATGTCGAAAAGACGAGTCGATTAATCTCGAATATGTCGACATGTGTGGCTGTGGACGAGTTGGCTGCGACGTGCCCACTTCAATGCTGTTTGCTCAACCAAAAGCACTAACAAACGCGATATGGGCCGAAGCCGAGGTTATGGGGCGCTAACCGTGCGCAGGCTGCTGGCGCTGGTCTTGATCGTGAACGGTTCGATGGCGTTGCGGGCCATCACGGCGAGTGCTGGGCCTTCGTTTGCGGAGTCCGTCGCAGTCGCGACCACCACCCCGGCCGCATGGCCGTTGGCGCCGCGCAACTCGGCGCCGATGTGGGGTTCTTCGTTCGTCCAAGCCAGCGCCGTTAGCTTCCGCTTGACTTCGCCCCGGTGCTGGGCGCGGGCCACGACTTCCTGGCCGAGATAGCAGCCCTTGGTGAAGCTCACTGCGCCGAGTTCATCAAGCGCCAGCATTTGCGGCAGGAAAAACCCGGAGGTTGCCGCTTGTAGCCAAACTTCCCGCCGGGCCATGGCGGCCTGTTGCCAGTCAGTGGGGCTGAGCGTTGGGCTGTCGATTACAAGCCCCCGCGCTTCGTCGAGGTCTTGGCCATGCAGGATGAGCAGCTGGCGCGTTTCATCGAGGTTGAGCGCGGGTGGCGCTAAGCCGAGGCCGTTGGCGCCGATCAGGGCGCAGTCGGCCGTTGCGTCCTTGGCTTGGGTCTTCGAGAACGCCAGATAGGGGGCCAGAAACGACAGTGCCAAGGCGCATAGACTTTGGTGGACAACCAGCGTCACCCGTTCGCCCTCGCGCCAGGCGTAGCCGGTGAGCACGGTTCGGCCCTTGATGTTGCACATTGCGGTGAAGGCGGGCTCGCTGCCGAGCGCATCCATGTCGATGGTGAGATAGCCTTGCAGAAAGGACGCCGAGTCTGGTCCGTCGAAGGTGATCACGCCGAAATCCTCAAGCGCCAGTGCGCCTCGCACACGTGCACCCGTTGTGCCTTGGGTGTTGCCGGTCGCGGCTGTGCGAGATGTCTGCGGTGGGTTGCGGACCATGGCCATTGCCTGATGATTGCGAACTGAGGCAGGATTGTTGCCCGCTTTGAGGCGGTTGTCGAGATGCCGAGTTTTGCTGAAGCGCAACTTGGCGCGTATCTGATTGGATAGCACCCAGCTTGTTTCTGAACCTGGGCACTGTGATGGATGAGAGTTTGCCCTTTGCGGGGAAAGCGGCGGTCGGTGCCCTGTACTGGCGCAGCCGCCGGGGTTTGGCTGAAGTCGAGCTCAAGCTGGTGCCGTTCTTCGAGCGTTGCTTCGAGGCATTGCCGGACGCCGACCGGCGAGCCTACGCTCGGCTGCTGGAGAGGGAGGATTGGCAGCTCCACGATTGGCTGCAGGGCCGTTCCGAACCTTCAGAGCCCGGCTTGGCCCGCATTGTCAGCCTGATTCGGCGCCTCGATGCAGAGCAGCCATGACCCTGGCACCGGCCCGGTTGCGCCGGCTTGCTTGGGCTGCCCAATTGGCGGTTGCGGTGGCTGGCGGCTGGGTCTGGTTCGGCAGCGCCGGAGCGGCGCTGATGGCATTGTGGCTGTGGCTGCAGCGCCCGGCTGAGCGCATTGACGTGGAGTTCCCGCAGCCAGTGCGCTGGGTGCGCCTATCCCGCTTCGCCGTGACCTGGAGCGGCGGGCCGGCCAGATTCTGGGGTCGAACCGTACGGGTCTATCGCGATGAAGTGAGCGCCGATGCATTCGCCCGTTTGCGCAGGGATCTGAAGGCAGCCTGCTCAGCGGAAGCCTAGCAGGGCGCTCCGGCTAGCGCCGTTCCGCGTAGGGCCGCAGCAAGTCCAAGTGCTCCACTGAGCCGGGAAAGAGAATGGTGTCCTTGGCCTCGGCCAGCGGGTCCGGGTAGTCCAGGTTGAAGTGCAGGCCGCGGCTTTCTTGGCGCAGCATTGCGGAGCGGATGATGACGTCCGCCACGTCGATCAGGTTGCGCAGCTCGATGAGGTCGTTGCTCACCCGGTAGTTGCTGTAGTACTCGTGCACCTCCTGCTTGAGCAGGTTCACCCGATGCAGGGCCCGCTCCAGGCGCTTGTTGGTGCGCACGATGCCTACGTAGTCCCACATGAAGCGGCGCAGCTCCTCCCAATTGTGGGCAATGACCACGTCCTCGTCGGAATCCGTGACTTGGCTTTCGTCCCAGTGGGGGGCCTCCACGGGCGTGTGGGGGCGGTCCAGCTGGCCGCGAATGGCTTCGGCGGCGGCGTCGGCGAACACCAGGCATTCCAGCAGGGAGTTGCTCGCCAACCGGTTGGCGCCGTGCAGGCCCGTGCAGCTCACTTCGCCGATGGCGTAGAGGCCGGGAATGTCGGTGCCGCCCGTCTTGTCCACCACCACGCCGCCGCAGGTGTAGTGGGCGGCGGGCACCACAGGCACGGCCTCTTGGGTGATGTCATAGCCAAGCTCCCGGCAGCGCCGGGCGATGTTGGGGAAGCGCTCTTCAACGAATGCCCTAGGGCGGTGGCTGATGTCGATGTACACGCTGTCCGCGCCCAAGCGCTTCATCTCATGGTCGATGGCCCGGGCCACGATGTCGCGCGGCGCCAGTTCCGCCCGGGCATCGAAATCCGGCATGAAGCGGGTGCCGTCCGGCAGCGTGAGCACACCGCCCTCGCCGCGCACGGCTTCGGAGATCAGGAATGACTTGGCGTGGGGGTGGTAAAGGCAGGTGGGATGGAATTGGATGAATTCCATGTTGGCGATGCGGCAGCCCGCCCGCCAAGCCATGGCGATGCCGTCCCCCGTGGAGCCGTCCGGGTTGCTGGTGTACAGGTAAACCTTGCTGGCGCCGCCGGTGGCCAGCACCACGAAACGGGCTTGGAACACTTCAACGTGCCCCGTGCTGCGGTTGAGCACGTAGGCCCCGGCGCAACGGTTGCCATGGCGGCCGAGCTTGCTTAAGTTGATCAGGTCGATGGCCACCCGGTCGTTGAACAGCTCAATGTTAGGGTGGTCCAGCGCGCGCTCGGTCAAGGTGGCCACCACGGCTGCCCCGGTGGCATCGGCCACGTGCAGGATGCGCCGAAAGGAGTGGCCGCCTTCGCGGGTCAGGTCCAGCTCGTTGCCCACTGCATCGAAGGACACGCCCCGGCTGCGCAGGCGATTGACCGCCCGGCTCGCTTGGGACACCGTGAATTGAACGATCTCCTCATCGCAAAGCCCGGCACCGGCGGCGATGGTGTCCCGGCCGTGGGCCTCGATGCTGTCCTCCGGGTCGGTCACCGCCGCGACGCCACCCTGCGCCCATTGGGAGGCGCTGGCTTCGGCGCGGTCTTTGCACAGCACGGTCACCCGCGCGTGCGGCGCCAGGCTCAGTGCCGCGGACAGCCCCGCGGCACCGCCGCCGATGATGAGAATGTCTGTGGCAAAGCGTTGGGTCATGGGCCGTAAACCCTGATTTTAGCCGTTCTCCGCAAGCCAGTTTGCTGGGATTGGTCTCCGCCTAATCCACTATTGTCCGTTGCAGCGTCGTCAAGACTACCACTCATCGGCCTGCCGCTCATCGCCCGGTGGCAAGCGTTGCCGTTTGCGAGCAAAATGCCGCCCCCAATGGCGGTGCGGGCTTGAATCGGGCATGGGGTCAGACGAGACAGACAAGGCGTTGGTGTCCCGCGTCAAGCAGGGCGACCGAACCGCTTTCGATCTGCTCATTGGGCGCTATCAGCACAAGATCTGCGCCTTGATCGCACGCCATGTGCGCAACCCGGACGAGGTGGAGGATGTGGCTCAGGAGGCGTTCATCAAGGCCTTTCGCGCTCTCCCGAAGTTCCGTGGTGACAGCGCGTTCTACACTTGGCTGTACCGCATTGCCATCAATACCGCCCACAATCACCAAATGGCGAAGAGCCGGCGCCCGCCGGGCACGGACATAGACGTCGAGGACGCCCAGTTCATGGATGGGGCGGAGCGGCTCATTGAAAACGAAACGCCTGAAGCGGCCGCTGCCCGGGATGAGTTGGCTGAGGCGTTGGACCAAGCCATCGCGGCCCTGCCGGACGACTTGCGCAGTGCCCTCACCCTGCGGGAGTTCGACGGCCTGCGCTATGATCAGATCGCGGCCATCATGGAGTGCCCGGTGGGCACGGTGCGCTCGCGCATCTTCCGCGCTCGGGAAGCCGTGGACCGGCGCATCGGCCACTTGCTGGACCGCTGAGGGAACCAAGTGGCCTCAAACCGGTCGTATGGTGAGGCTCCGTGAAGAGGCCACGCGGCACAAGGGGATAAACTAAGCAACATGTCAGAGCAATTGCGAGAGTCCCTTTCGGCTCTCATGGATGGGGAGGCCAACGCCTTTGAAGTTCGCCGTGTGCTTGATGAGGTGCGGCGTGACGTCGATTTGCAGGGCACTTGGGCGCGCTGGCGAAAGCTGTCAGCGGCGCTTCAAGAAGGTGCCAAGCCTTTCGAATCCGACCTTGCCGAGCGGGTATGGGCAGGCATTCAGGACGATCCCGCCATCGACGCGGCCGTGGGCCAAGGGCTGGCCAGCGGTCAACGCAAGTGGCGGCGGGTGACTGCTTGGGCTGCAGGTTCCGCGGCGGCTGTCGCCGTGGTCATCGCGGCCAACTTGTTGAGCTTTGGGGGTGGCGAAGACCCGTCGGCACCCGAAGTGGCCGCCCGTCCAGTTGCACCGCTGCCGCCGCGGCCCTTGGCCAGCGGGCCGCCACCTGAGCAGCCGAACGTCGACGTGTACATGCTTCAGCACATGCAGCAAAAGGCCGTCAACCAGCCGGACGTAGGCGCCTTCACCAAGCTCGTGACCTTTGAGGAACCCCAGCGTTGAAGCGGGCCGGCCTCATTGTGCGGCTGGCGGCTGGCCTGGTCATTCCAGCGCTGGGTTGGGGCGCGGCTCCCAACTGGCTGGCGGACATGAACCGGGCGTTCATGGATCTCAACTACGATGGCGTGTTCACTTACTTCACCGGCCAGGACGTCGCCACGCTGCGCATCGTGCACATGATCGTGGACGGACAGCAGCGCGAGCGGCTGGTGCACCTGAACGGGGCACCCAGGGAGATTATCCGCCGCGGCGATGAGGTCACCCGCGTGCTCATGCCAGGGGACAACCTGGTCGAACTCAGCCGTGGCATTGCTTCAGGGCCTTTTGCCCGGGCCTTCACCCGCCCCTTCAACCGCATTTCCGAGCAGTACGTCATCTCCGATCTCGGCGTGGGTAGAATCGCCGGGCGCCCGGCACAGCGCGTTGCCGTGACGCCGAGGGATGGAGACCGTTACGGGCATCGATTGTGGCTCGACCAGGAGCACCGCTTGCTGCTGCGCTCCGAGTTGGTTGATCAGCACGGTGCGCGATTGGAAGTCTTTCAGTTCACCCAGATTGAGATTGGCGACGGGGTTGATCCCGCGGCGCTGGAGCCGGGCCGCCACGAAGGCGCCTTGGCGTCGGTGGATAGACAGCCCCGAGGCGCCGAAGCTGATCCCGGCGAGGTGCGCGTTCAGTGGCGGGCGGGCTGGATACCGGCCGGGTTCTCCATCGCTGCGGCTGGCGTGCGCCGCGCCGGCGGCCGGCTTGAGGCAGTCAACACCTTGATGTACACGGACGGCTTGGCCGCTTTCTCCGTGTTCGTGGAAGATGAGCCCAGTGCCCGCACCGCGGCTGTGGCAACCCGGCAGGGGGCCACTGTTGCCGTGACCGAGTTCGTGCTTGGCCCATCCGGCCGCCGTGCCCAAGTCACCTTGGTGGGCGAACTGCCGGAACCCACGGTGCGCCGAATCGCCCGCTCGATCTACCACGATTCGCAGAAGCCCTAGACGATGCCGTGCCGAGACGCCAGCTTGATTGTTGGAGGCCGAAGCGGTTGCGGCGGCTGCCCTTGCGCCCTTGCCTTGAGCTTCTCGGATTCGAGGGGAGGGCGGGATCCACTGGAACCGGAGCTAGCCAGCGAATTGCGTCAGCAAGAGCCCAACGACGGCCACAGGCTCGCCCACGCGGCGCTGTTGGTCTTCGGTGCGCCCCTGCTCCTGCTGCTGCTCAGCGCGGCTGCCGCTGCGGTCTTCGCCGCGCACCAGCCGCTTTGGGCCTTGGCGGGCATGGTGCTCCTGCCAGGCATCGCCTTGGGCGCGCGCTTGGGCTTTGGCCGTGCGCTCCAAACACCGGCTCGCTAAAGCCGACCAAACCAACGACACACCATTCACCAGACATCCAGGGAAGACCCCGGGAAAAGGAACGATTAGTGACACGACGATTTGCAATGATGACGGTGGGCCTGCTGTTCGGCGCTGCATATGGCGCTGCGGCGGCCGATTTGCCCGATTTCACGGAATTGGTGGAGGACAACGCCGCGGCGGTGGTCAACGTCAGCACCACGCGGCGGCAGCAGGAGCGCAGCCCGCGCATGCGCGACCTGGAGGAGTTCTTTCGCCGCATCCCGCAGCAGCCGCAGCCGCCCAATTCGCGGCCGCGCTCCTTGGGCTCCGGCTTCGTCATCTCCGATGACGGCTACGTGCTGACCAACAACCACGTTGTGGAGGGCGCGGATGAGGTTTTGGTGCGCTTCCCGGACCGGCGGGAGCTCAACGCGGAAGTGGTGGGAACCGACCGGCGGTCGGATCTGGCCTTGCTTAAGGTGGAGGCCGACGGCTTGCCGACGGTGCGCCTGGGCCGCTCCGAGGACTTGGATGTGGGCGAGTGGGTGTTGGCCATCGGCTCCCCGTTTGGCTTCGACTACTCCGTGACCGCTGGCATCGTCAGCGCCAAGGGCCGCAGCCTGCCCACCGAGCGCAACGAGAACTACGTGCCCTTCATTCAAACCGACGTGGCCATCAATCCAGGCAACTCCGGAGGTCCCCTGTTCAACTTGGACGGTGAAGTGGTGGGCATCAATTCCCAGATCTACTCAAGGTCGGGCGGCTTCATGGGCGTCTCCTTCGCCATACCCATCGACGTGGCCATGGAGGTGGTGGACCAACTCAAGAACGCCGGCCGGGTCTCGAGAGGCTGGCTGGGCGTGGTCATTCAGGAAGTCAGCCGCGACTTGGCCGAGAGTTTCGGCCTAGACCGCCCCCATGGCGCCTTGGTTAGCGAGGTGGCCCCAGGCAGCCCCGCGGAGGACAGCGAGCTGCAGGCCGGGGACGTCATTGTTGAATTCGACGGCAAGCCCATTGAGCGCTCCAGCGAGTTGCCGCACTACGTGGGCCGCACGGCGGCGAACAGCGAGGTGGACGTGGCGGTGATGCGCGGCGGCGAGCGACTCAAGCTCAAGGTCAAGGTCGGCGAGCTGCCGGACCTTGAGGGCGAAGGCCCGGTTGGCCCAAGCGCCCCCAACGAGCCTTCGAGCCTTGGTTTGGTGCTGGAGGACGTGCCGGAGGCAACGCTCAGCCGCTTCAACCTGACGGGCGGCGTGCGGGTGGTGCAATCAACCGGTCCTGCAGCGGAATCCGGCATTCGCACCGGCGACATCATCACCCGCCTCAACCACCAAACGGTTGAGAATCAGCAGGGCTTTCGCGAAATCGCCAAGACCCTGCCGAAGGGCCGCCGCGTGCCGGTGCTGATTGTGCGCGGCGGCGTCCAGACCTTCGTGCCGTTAAGCGTGCCGGATTGACCGATTTTGCCAGACAAAGACTTGATGGCCGGCATCCGCGCTACTGCGGTAGCGCCTTTGCGTGTGCCGGAATGACTGACACAGCCAAACAGAACTTGATGGCCGGCATCAGCGCTTTTGCAGTCCCGTCAATTCCTGTGCCGGAATAGGGGACCCCTCTCGTTTTGCCAGCTGCTGACCACATTCGCAACTTCTCGATCATCGCCCATATCGATCACGGCAAATCGACCCTCTCCGACCGCCTGATCCAACACTGCGGCGGGCTGACCGATCGGGAGATGGCCGACCAAGTGCTCGATTCCATGGATCTGGAGCGCGAGCGGGGCATCACCATCAAGGCGCAAAGCGTTCGCCTGCACTATCGGGCGGACGATGGCTGCACCTATCAGCTGAACTTCATCGACACCCCGGGCCACGTGGACTTCAGCTACGAGGTGTCGCGCTCCTTGGCGGCCTGCGAAGGGGCCCTGTTGGTGGTGGACGCCGCGCAAGGCGTGGAGGCGCAGTCGGTCGCCAACTGCTACACGGCCATTGAGCAGGGGCTTGAAGTGCTGCCGGTGCTGAACAAGATCGACCTGCCCCAAGCCGACCCCGCCGCCGCTGCGCGGGAAGTTGAGGAGATCATCGGTTTGCCGGCGGACGACGCGCTCTTGGTCAGCGCCAAGACCGGCGCTGGGGTGCCCGAGCTGCTGGCCAGCCTGGTGAGCTGCATTCCGCCGCCGCAAGCCGATGCAGAAGCGCCCTTGCAGGCGCTGATCATCGATTCCTGGTTCGACAACTACCTCGGCATCGTCTCCTTGGTACGGGTGGTGGCGGGCCAGGTGGCGGCCGGGGACCAGGTGGCGGTGAAGTCAACGGGGCAGGTTCATGGCGTCGATCAAGTCGGCTGCTTCACGCCCAAACGGCAGGTCACGGAGCGCTTGGTGGCCGGCGAAGTGGGCTTCATCGTGGCGGGCATCAAGGACATCCGGGGGGCGCCGGTGGGCGACACGATTGCTCCCGCCCGGCATCAGCAGGTGGCGCAGCTGCCCGGCTTCGCGGAGGTCAAGCCGCAGGTGTACGCGGGCTTGTTCCCGGTCGCCTCTGAGCAGTTTGAGGACTTTCGCGAGGCGTTGGCCAAGCTCAGCTTGAATGACGGCTCCTTGTTCTATGAGCCGGAAACCTCCGATGCCTTGGGCTTCGGCTTTCGCTGCGGCTTTCTCGGCCTGCTGCACATGGAGATTGTGCAGGAGCGGCTTGAACGGGAGTACGGCCTGAACCTCATCACCTCCGCGCCAACCGTGATCTACCAAGTGATTGGCGTGGACGGCGAGGCCAGGCAGGTGGACAACCCCTCCCGCCTGCCGCCCCAGTATGCGGAAGTGCGTGAGCCCATCGCGGCCGTCAACATCCTCACGCCCCAAGACTACGTCGGCAATGTCATCAGCCTTTGCGTTGAGCGGCGCGGGGTGCAGAAGAACATGCAGTTTTCGTCCGGCCAAGTGTCGATGACTTGGGAGCTGCCCATGAGCGAAGTGGTCATGGACTTCTTCGACAAGCTGAAGTCCGTCAGCCGCGGCTTCGCGTCATTGGACTACGGCTTTGACCGCTTCGAGGCGTCCAACCTGGTCAAGCTGGACATGCTCATCAACGGCGACCGGGTGGACGCGTTGGCGATGATCGTGCACCGCAGCCAGGCCCAGAGCCGAGGCCGTCAGTTGGCGGAGAAGATGAAGGAGCTGATTCCCAGGCAACTGTTCGACGTCGCCATTCAGGCGGCCATCGGCGGCCAGATCGTCGCCCGGCAGACGGTCAAGGCGCTGCGCAAGAACGTCACTGCCAAGTGCTATGGCGGGGATGTGACGCGCAAGAAGAAGCTGCTGGAAAGGCAAAAGGCGGGCAAGAAGCGCATGAAGCAGCTTGGCCGCGTGGAGATCCCCCAGGATGCGTTTCTCGCCGCGCTCAAGGTTGAGAGGTAGCACGCCCCCCCCGCCGTGGCGTGATTGGCTGCGCAACCGGCGGGTCGCTGCGCGACCCGCGGGTCGCTGCGCAACTCGGAGGGCGGAAGACGGGCATTCAGCCGGCAAAGGACAGGGACTGGCAAGGTACAATAGGGTTATGGACATCGATTTTCCCCTCGTGCTCACTTGGGCCGTGCTGATCAGCGGCGGCATCTGGCTGCTCGACGTTGCGTTCCTGAAGCCGCGCCGGTTGGAGGCCCGCTCCGCCGAGGAGGCGGAGGCGCCGGACAAGGAGCCGATGATCGTCGAGTACGCCCGCTCCTTCTTCCCGGTTCTGCTCTTGGTGCTGGTGCTGCGCAGCTTTCTCGCGGAGCCCTACCAGATACCCTCGGAATCCATGGTGCCGACCTTGGAGGTGGGGGATTTCATTCTGGTCAACAAGTACGCCTACGGCATTCGCCTGCCCGTGCTTGGCACCAAGATCATTGACGTCGGCGAGCCGCAACGGGGCGACATCATGGTGTTCGTTCCGCCCCATGACTCGCGCTACTTCATCAAGCGCGTGATCGGCCTGCCGGGCGACCGAATCCGCTATGAGGACAAGGCGCTCTACATCAACGGCGAACGGGCGGAGTATGAGTTCGTGCGCGAGTTCTATGATGTCATCGGCGGTTCCGCCGTGCCGGTTCGCGCCTACCAGGAGTCCTTGGGTGGCGGTACGCACACCACCTATCGCTATCCGGTGGGTGACCGCAACGGCGAATGGACGGTGCCGGAGGATGCCTATTTCGTGATGGGCGACAACCGGGACCGCAGCGACGACAGCCGGCGTTGGAAGTACGTCTCCGAAGCCAAGATCGTCGGCAAGGCGGTCGCCATTTGGGTGCACAAGGATCCCGGCTTCAAGCTGCCCACCTTCGAGCGCAACCAATGGCTGACGCAGGCGGCGCCGCCTAGCGCCCATCTTGACCACTTCGCGCAAGCCCAAGCCGCCCTCGTCCGTGACTGAACGCCCCGGCGCCCCGGCGCTTTATCGTTTGCAACGCACGCTGAACTACCGATTTGCCGACGAGCGCCTGCTCATTCGCGCCCTGACCCACAAAAGCGCTTCCCCGGACCGCAGCAACGAGCGTTTGGAGTACCTTGGCGATGCCGTGCTCGGCTATGCCGTGGCCGCGCACCTGCACCGGGAGCATCCCGGTGAGGCGGAGAGTGGCCTGACGCTGGCTCGGGCGGCGCTGGTCAAGCAAGGCACGTTGGCGGAAATCGGCCATGCGCTGGCCTTGGGCGATTACATGCGCTTCGGCATCGGCGAAATGCGCTCGGGCGCCTTTCGCCGCGCTTCCGTGCTTGCCAACGGTGTTGAAGCCCTGATTGGTGCAGTGCATGAGGACGGCGGCGTGGAAGCCGCCCGGACACTGGTGATTCGCTTGTTGGGCGACCGGCTGGCCAGTTTGACGGCAGCGCAGGCCAAGGATGCCAAGTCCGCCTTGCAGGAGTTCGCGCAAAGCCGCGCCATGCCCTTGCCCGTGTACCGCATCGAGGAAGAGGCCGGCGCCCGCCACGCGCCGCGCTTCATCGTCTCCTGCGAAGTCGCCAAGCTGGGGTTGAAGGCCACGGCGGAGGGGGCCAGCCGCAAGGAGGCGGAAAAGCGGGCGGCCGCCCAAGTGCTTGACCAGATCGAAACCAATGCCACAGGGGGCTGATCGCTGCGGCACCGTCGCCATTGCCGGGCGGCCCAATGTGGGCAAGTCCACCTTGTTGAACCGGGTGCTTGGCGAGAAGCTCAGCATCACCTCCCGCAAGCCGCAGACCACCCGCCGCAACCTCATTGGCATTGACACCGAAGGCACTTGCCAGGCCATTTACGTTGACACGCCTGGCCTGCACCGTCGGGCCCAACGAGCCATCAACCGCAGCATGGTCAGCCAAGCCAAGTCGGCCCTGGGCGATGCGGACCTGATCGTTCTGGTGCTCGACCGCGATCGACTGACCGATGGCGATCAGTGGGTGATGCGCCAGGTTGAGTGGGCGGCAAAGCCGGCCTTTGCGCTCATCAACAAGATAGACCTGATGAGCGACAAAACGCGTCTGTTGCCGGCCATGCAGCGGCTTGGGGACAGCGGCCTGTTTGCGGAGATCATGCCGGTGTCAGCCTTGGGCGGCGAGGGCGTGGCCGAGTTTCGTTCGTTGGTCTTCCAGAATCTGCCGGCCGGGCCGCACCTGTTTGCCGCCGACCAGCTCACTGACGAGAACGAGCGCTTTCTGGCCAGCGAGATGATCCGCGAGAAGCTTATGCGACGGTTGGGCGATGAACTGCCGCATCGGACGGCGGTGGTGGTGGAGTCTTTCGATGAAGGCGCAACGCTGGTGGAAATCCGCGCCCAAATCCTGGTGGAGCGGGCAGGCCAGAAGCGAATCGTCATCGGCAAGGACGGCAGCAAGCTCAAGTCCATTGGCCGCGAGGCGCGCTTGGACATCGAACGCATGCTGGGCCGCCAAGTCATGCTGCATCTCTGGGTCAAGGTGCGCAGCGGCTGGTCCGACAGCCCAGAAGCGCTGCGCAGCCTAGGCATTTGAGCGACAATGTGTGATCGCGAGTCCGGGCTGGTTGTGGCGGGCAAGTCTAGTTGTCGAGGGCTATCGCTACTCGGACGGCGCCGCGCCCAGCTCGACATCGTGGCACCGCCAACTGATTTCGCCCTCGCACCTTGGGCAACACGCCCCGTTGGCGACCTTGCGGCTTAAGCGCTGGCGCAACCAGCGCTGGCCGCAACCGCACTCGCCGATCCAGCGGGCCGCGGTGTGGCGCACCGCATGGGTGCGCTCGCCGCTGCATCCAATCTCACGGGCCTTGGCGGTCCAGACCGCATCATGGTTGTGCGCCTTGCCGACAATGGCGTGGGCAATTTCATGCAGGATGGTGTCGAT
Organism: Candidatus Azophilus sp.; assembly: GCA_965220835.1. Taxonomy (GTDB): domain Bacteria; phylum Pseudomonadota; class Gammaproteobacteria; order Pseudomonadales; family Azotimanducaceae; genus Azophilus. Next base: position 754,360 of record OZ244842.1, read on the forward strand.
GAGCTCCGTCCGGCTGGCCCTTAGGCAGAAGCTGACGGAAAGGTCGATGCGATGCTCATCGTACTTGCAAACCCCGGCCCGGGAAGGCGCAAGGTCAAATCCAAACCGCCACTCCTTGGCCAAACCGCTGTCTGCCTTGTGGCGCGCCATGAGACCTTGGGCCAACGCCTCCGTCTGTGCCAATGAGCAATCGCCGACCGCCGAGCGCTCCACCAACTCCAGCAAGCCGTAAGGCACATCCCAGCGCCCTTGGTCCGTATGCACCAACGCCAGGCGGCGCTTCAAGGCAGCGACGGTCCCGGTGATTTTGCCGCCACCGTTCTCGAAGCGCACGCGGCTGCCAACGGGAAAGTTGGCGCCGGGAAAGTCGGCGGTGATGGGGGCTTGAGCTTGGTGGGCCATGGAGGCCATTATTTGGTCAGGATCTTGCTCAGGATTCAACCATGCAGACGACGATCATTGGCGTTGACTTCTCCACGGACGAAAGCAAGACAGGACTTGCACGGGCTTCCGTCGATTCGTCGAAGGCAAGAGCAGTCGTTCACGAGGTTATTACGGCAACGCCCGCGGCACGCCCTCGTGCGCAGACTGTCATTGATTGGATACAGACAGAGTGCGAAAAAGAGAATCGCGTCCTGATTGCAATTGACGCCCCTTTGGGATGGCCAGTCGAAATGAAGCAAGGTGCTTTCACGTCTCACCAAGCGGGTCAATCGCTCGAAATCTGTGCGAATCGATTGTTCTCCCGAGAGACTGATCGCACGATTCAAGGTCTTGTACACAGAAAGCCCCTTGAAGTCGGAGCCAACCTGATCGCTCGTTCAGCATGGGGAGCTTTGGGGTTCCTCCAGGAGTTGAGGATTGGAATGAGTGGATCGATCCGTTCTCAGTTGCCTCTAGCTTGGTCACCCAAGGACTTGGAGGACGGGCCGGCTGTGGTTGAGGTGTATCCGGCGGCAACCATGATCCAGCACGGCATCGAATTCCTCCAACGTGGCATCCGAATCGATGGCCGCGAGTACAAGGGGTACAAGAAGTCGGACGAAGAGGGAAAGATATCCCGCAAAGCTGTGGTCGAGAAGCTTGAAGAACTTGGTTTGCGCTTCAAGACCGCTACCAGCGACATAGCCTCCAACGACCACAAGGTGGATGCGGCTGTGTGCGTCCTTGCGGGATTGGACTTTCTTGACGATCTAGTGCGTTATCCGGGCTGTGGCTCGCGCGCATACGCAGAGCAAGAGGGCTGGATCTGGTGTAAACGCCAGCGTTAGCTTGGTAGCGAGTGCGGTCAATAGGCCATGAATGGGTACGCCATAGCCACGCTTCAGGAACGCTCAAACCTGTGCACCGGAATCAGGATTTGCAGGCCACCTTCCAGCATTCTCCAGCCCATTGGGAGACAAGCCTCATCGTGCAGTTTTGAGTGCCGCTAGAGGAGCTGCAAAGGGTGCAACCGTGGTGGGACTAATGTCCAGTTCTTCCTTCAATGCTTGCTGAATTGCGTGAGCTTCCGACTCAGCCACGCACAACTGGACAAACACACTTCTCTTCCGCAGCCTTGGCACTGACGGCCGTTTTGGGAAATGGCAGTTAGCAACTTTGAGGGCTCGACAACCCCTCTGTGTGCTATGCTCGTCGCGCAAGCAGACGAAGCGGAGGATCGTTGTGGCAGTCCAGATTACCGTGTCGGTTGACGCCGATGTTGCCGACTCCTACCGTTCCGCTTCGACCAGCGACCGGCGCAAGCTCGACACGCTCGTTAATCTTCGCCTGCGCGACGCAACCGAGTCCCAAAGGTCTCTTCGGCAAGTCATGCGTGAAGTCAGCCGAAACGCGCAGCGGCGCGGCCTCACGCCCGAGATTCTGAAGTCGATCCTTGATGAAGGATGACTCGCGTCGTTCTCGACGCCAACGTGGTTGTCAGTGCACTGCTTTTTAATGACTCGGTTCCGGGCAGGGCGTTCGAGCACGCGCGGCGTGCTGGGACGATACTTGCTTCCGACGCTTCTCTCTCTGAGCTTCGCCGTGTGCTTGGCCGCTCTAAGTTCGACCGATACTTGACCCAAACGGACCGGGACGATTTCCTCTTGGCCCTGGCGCAGGAAAGTGAGTTCGTGGAGATTAGGGAAGTTGTACGCGTTTGTCGGGATCCCAAGGACGACCATGTCCTCGAACTGGCGGTAAACGGCCGTGCGACGACCATCGTTACGGGAGACGATGACCTGTTGGCGCTCGGCCCTTTTCGGGGTGTGGAGATTGTCACTCCTCGTGGCTTCATCGAGGCCTGAACCTCTTGCAAGGAGGTTGCATGTCAATCACTCCCGATGCGCTCCAATGCTGTCAACGGGCTATGGATGGACAAGCCCTAACCTCGCTTCGGGGGCGCTTAAGCTTGTGAACCGCATTCAGGATGAGCAGGCCATTGTGCTGCACACCCGTGCGTACCGGGAGTCTAGCCTCATCGTGCAGTTCTTGACGGCCTCCCACGGCCGCATTGCTGCGGTTGCCAAGGGCGTGCGGCGGGTTGGGCGCAACCGTGGCGGGAGCAGCTTGCAGCCCTTTTACCAGGGGTTGCTGGGTTGTGCGGGCCGGGGCGCGCTGGTGTCCTTGCACCGCTTTGACTTGGCCGAAGCCCGTTGGTTCACCGGCAACCGGGTGGCGTCGGCCTGCTATGTGGCGGAGCTCGTGGTGCGCCTGACTCGGGAGTGGGAATCTGCACCGCGCCTGTTTGGCGGGGTGGAGTGGACCTTGGGCGAGCTGGCGGCAGCGGAAGGCAACGAGGGAATTGAGTCCTGCCTGCGCCAGTTCGAGAAGCTGCTCCTGGAGGAACTCGGCTACGGCCTTGACTTCAGCCGTGATGCGGCAACCGGCGAGGGCATTGAGGAGAGCGCTTGGTACGGCGTGTTGCCGGAATCCGGTTTCATTGCCGGCGCGGATGGCGAGGGCTATCCGGGTGCGGCGCTCAAAGCCATTGCAGCCGGTTGCTTCGACGAAGTAGAGACCCGCCGTTTCGCCAAGCAGATTTTCCGCACCCTGCTTGCCGACCATCTCGGCCCGGCACCCTTGATGAGCCGCCAGCTCTACCGCCGCGGCATCTGAAGTCGCGCAGGTGTCCCGGCGTCTGCCCCAGTTCGTGGAACTGCGGATCACCGGCCTGGATGCCGATGGCCGCGGGTTGGGCGAGATCGATGGGCGGCCGATTCGAGTCAAGAACGCCCTGCCCGACGAGCACGTGCGCGCCCGCATGCTACGCCGTCGACGCGGCGAGTGGTGGGGCGAAACCGATGCGGTGCTGGAGGCGAGCCCGGCTCGGCATCCTGCACCCTGCCCGCTGTTCCCGCGCTGCGGGGGCTGCACGGCGCAGCAAATGGCGGGTGCGGCTCAACTCGACGCCAAGCAGGCGCGTTTGCTCGAATTGTTGGAGGCCAGCGGCGTTCAAGTGCGGCGTTTGCGTCCGCCAGTGACGGGGCCAAGCTACCACTACCGAACCAAGGCGCGGCTCGGCGTTCGGCTAGTTGGCGATGCGCCGCTGATCGGCTTTCGCGAGCACTTGAGCAATCGCGTGGCGCGCATGGACGACTGCTTGGTGCTGACGCCGCGCTTGGGGCGCCTGATTGCGCCCTTGAAGGCGCTGGTGAACGGCTTGAGCGTCCGCGACGCCGTGCCGCAGATTGAACTCGCGGCCGGGGATGAGCGCTGCGCCTTGGTGATGCGGCATTTGCGCCCGCTCGTGGCTAGCGATGTGGACGCACTGCGGCAGTTTGCGCATCAGTTCGGGGTTGCGCTGCTCACCCAAGCCGGAGGCCCGGAAACCGCCACCCTGATTGCTCCGCAATCAGGCCTGATTAGCCCGCAATCAGGCCTGATTAGCCCGCAATCAGGCCCGATTAGCCCGAAATCAGACTCAAGTACACCGCAATCAGGCTCAATTACACCGCAATCAGGCTCGAGTACACCGCAATCAGCCCTTGCTTCAGCGCAATCAAGCCAGATTTCATCGCAAGCAGGCTTGGTCACACAGCCGAGGGGCTTGATGACGAGGCCAAGTCAAAAGCTGCCCCTAGGCTACGCGATTCCGGCCTTCGGCGTTTACCTGAACTTTAACCCGAGCGATTTCACCCAAGTCAATCTAATGCTCAATCGTCGCTTGGTGGCTGACGTGGTGCAATCCTTGGGGCCACCCTGCGGCCTGACGGCCGACCTGTTCTGTGGCATCGGCAACTTTTCCCTGCCCTTGGCCCGGCGCGGCCACCGGGTCTTAGGGCTGGAAGGCGATGCCGGCTGCATTGACCGGGCGAAGGGCAACGCGTCCTTGAACGGCTTGAGCGGGCGCTGCGAATTCTCCGTTGCGGACTTGTACAAGGCCCCTGAGCTGCCGCCGCAGCTAGGTGCGGTGCTGGTGGACCCGCCGCGCTCCGGGCTGGGTTCAGACTTGGTGGAGGCGCTGGGCACGCGCACGGACAGACTGGCCTACGTTTCCTGCAATCCAGACACCTTCGCCCGCGACGCGCGCCAGCTGGTGGACTATGGCTTCAACTTAACGCAAGCCGCCGTTTACGACCTGTTCCCGCAGACGGCCCACATCGAGACCTTCGGGTTGTTTCAGCGTTGATGGGCACGAAGACGCAGAGGACGTCGAGCGGGCGCGCGGGGCATTCGATTCAGCGCTTTTGGCCCCACCTTGGCAGCGCCCGGTCTTGACCTACCCGAATCGGCGCCCTCAGTGGTAACCTTCCCGCTTTGGCCTGACCTCAGGCTGCTGGGGCAGTTCACCACTTGATGCCAAGAGGGAGGAACCCATGGCGCAGACCCATGACCACGAAATCGTGTCCATCTATCCGTTTTCCGATGAGGAAGTGGACCAATTGATGGATAACTCCCAGGAGTGCGTTCTCATGTGGGCCACCAAGGACGGCTGGCCGGTGGGCGTCACCCACGCCTATGTCTGGCACGAGGGCAAGATCTGGATCACGTTCGCCGTTCACCGGCACCGCGCGGCCGCCATTCGCCGGGACAACCGGGTCTCCGTGAACGTCAGCAGCCGAGGCTACGCCGACGGCGCTTCGGCGGACTTGCCGAGCGGCGCCATCACCTTCAAGGGCACCGGCGAGTTCTTTGACGACGACGACACCAAAGCCTGGTTCTACGGGGCGCTGTCGAAGAAGCTGAACCCGGACAACCCGGACGGGGAGGCCTTCTTCAACAACCTGCTGGATTCGCCCCTGCGCGTCATTCTCGCAGTGACGCCCGTGAAGAAGATCATGTACAACGGCGGCAAGGCCCAAGCCCACATGGCGGGCACCATCTCCGAGGATGAGCTCGGCGAGCGCCTGCCGGTTGACCAGGAGCGCATGAACGCAGAGCGGGCCAAGCGTGGCTTGCCGCCGCGATGATCGGCCGGCCTTGCGGCGGCGGGCAAGCATGATGAGAACCGTGCTTGCGGCCGCCGCGTTGCTGGCTTGCTCCTTCGCCGCACTGGGCCAGACCATCGGCTGGCCAACCTACGGCGGCGCCGCCGGTGGCGGGCACTACACGTCGGCGGCGCAAATCACGCCGCAAAACGTCAAGGCGCTGACGCTGGCCTGGACTCACCGCTCCGGCGACTTTCGGGAGGGGACCATCTCTTCGGTGGAGGGCTTTGACGCCGGGGGCCAATCGGCGTCTTCGTTCGTCAACACCCCCATCGTGGTTGAGGACACGCTCTACACCTGCACGCCCTTCAACCGGGTCTTCGCGCTGGACCCGCGCACCGGCGAGGAGCGCTGGCATTTCGACCCCAAGGTCAACATGAGCTTGGAGCACCTCACCAATTGCCGAGCGGTGAGCAGCTGGATTGATCCGCAGGCGCAGCCGGGTGATGCCTGCGCCCATCGCATCATCCTGCCCACTTTGGACGGCCGCATCTTCGCCTTGGACGGGGCCACCGGCGCGCGCTGCGCTGGCTTCGGCAACAACGGCGAAATCGACCTGACGGAGGGGCTGACCGAGCATGGCGCCCGCGAGTACGGCATCACCAGCGCCCCGGCCATCATCGATGGCAAGCTGGTCACCGGCGCCTACGTGCTGGATTCCTTTCGCCCCGATGTGCCCTCCGGCGTGGTGCGCGCCTACGATCTGCGAACAGGCGCCTTTGCCTGGGGCTGGAACCCCGTGCCGCCTGGCAAGCCAGCGGTGGACGCCCAGGGCAACTTCACCGCCGGCACCACCAACGTTTGGTCCACCATTTCCGTGGATGCGGAGCGCAATTTGGTGATCGTGCCCACCGGCAATTCCTCGCCAGACTATTACGGCGGGGACCGAGGGGGCGACTTGGACCATTACTCCAGCTCGGTGGTGGCCTTGGATGCCTCCACGGGCGAGGTGGTCTGGCATTACCAAACGGTGCATCACGACATCTGGGATTTTGACGTACCGTCCCAGCCGACGCTGGTGGACGTGACCATTGACGGCGTGACCAGCCCGGCCGTGGTGCAGGTCACCAAGATGGGCATGACCTTCGTGCTGCACCGGGAAACGGGCCAGCCGCTGCATCCGGTGGAGGAACGCCCGGTGCCGCAGACGGGTGCGGTACCCGGCGAATACCTGAGCCCCACCCAGCCGTTCCCAATCAAGCCGGAGCCCCTGCACCAGTTGGGCGTCTCCCCGGATGACGCCTGGGGGTTCACGTTCTGGGACCGGGGCTGGTGCCGCAACGCGCTTGAGGAACACACCACCGGCCCCATCTACACGCCGCTGACGGAACAGGGCACGGTGATGTATCCCTCCAACATCGGTGGCCAGAACTGGGGCTCCCCGGCGGTGGACCCGGAGCGTGGGCTGATGGTGACCGACACCAAGCACGTGGGCATGGTGGTGCGCTTGATGCCTCAGGATGAATGCGGCGAGGACGTCGGCTTTCCCCAGCACGGGTCGCCCTACTGTGCGGTCATGGCTCCGTTCGTGTCGCCTTGGGGCGCGCCTTGCACCAAGCCGCCCTGGAGCACGCTGGCGGCCGTGGACCTATCGACAGGCGACATTGTCTGGCAAGTGCCGTTTGGCAGCCTCAAGCACTTGGCGCCGTGGCCGCTTTCCCTGCTCAGCGGCTACGGCACCGTGCAGATGGGCGGCCCGATGGTAACCGCCAGCGGGTTGACGTTCATCGCCGCCACGGCTGACCGGCGGATTCGGGCCTTCAGCACCGAAACCGGCGAGGAGCTCTGGAGCGACGAACTGCCCACGTCGGGCAACGCCGTGCCCATGTCCTACGTCTCTGGCGGCAAGCAGTTCGTCGTCATCGCCGCCGGTGGCAACTTCACCTCGCCGTCACCGCCGGGCGACCACCTGCTGGTCTACAGCCTGCCCTGAGCGGCACAGGTCGCCCACCAAACCAAGATCCCAAGAGGAGCATCGTGAGCAACACCGCAGAACAACTGGACATCATTCGCACTCGCCCGGGTTTCATAGCCGCTTTGGACCAAAGCGGCGGCAGCACGCCGAAGGCTTTGGGCCTCTACGGGGTGGAGGAGGCGGCTTGGTCGAACGAGGCGGAGATGTTCGATCTTGTCCACGCCATGCGCACGCGCATCATGACCAGCCCGGCTTTCAGCGCCGCGCGCATTCTGGGTGCCATCCTGTTTGAAAACACCATGGACCGAGAGGTCGAAGGGCTGGGCTCAGCGGCCTATCTGTGGCAGGAGAAGCGAATCGTCCCCTTTCTCAAGGTGGACAAGGGCTTGGCCCAGGAACGGGATGGCGCCCAAGTCATGAAGCCGATGCCGGAACTGGACGACCTGCTTGAGCGCGGCAAGGCCAAGGGCGTTTTCGGCACCAAGATGCGCTCCGTCATCAAGCAGGCCAATCCCAAGGGCATTGAGGCGGTGGTCAGCCAGCAGTTCGAGATCGCCAAGCGAATTCTGGGGGCTGGGCTGACGCCCATCGTCGAGCCGGAAGTTGACATCCACTGCCCGGACAAGCGCAGTGCCGAAGCGACCTTGAAGGCGCTCATGCTCGCCGAGCTCGATGCCCTCAACGGTGGCCAAGTGATCCTCAAGCTGACGCTGCCCGAGGAAGACAACCTGTACGCCGATTGCGTCGCCCACCCCAAGGTGGTGCGGGTCGCCGCGCTGTCCGGCGGCTACAGCCGGGAGGAATCCAACGCCCGCCTGTCCCGCCAAAACGGCATGACCGCAAGTTTTTCCCGGGCCCTCACCGAAGGCTTGACCGCGCAGCAATCCGACGCGGCCTTCAACGACGCCCTTGATGGGTCGATTGCCAGCATCTTCGAGGCCGCCAACAACTGAGGTTTGGTTGAACCAAACGTCCCTATGTTCCGAGCACGTTGATCAATAACTGCCGCTCGCTGCGATGGTGTCGGTGCTCCCACAGGAAGATGCCTTGCCATGTGCCCAAGGCGAGTTCGCCGTCAATCAAGGGGATGGACAGGCTGGTGGCCGTCAACGCCGACTTGACGTGCGCGGGCATGTCGTCCGGCCCCTCCGCGGTGTGGGTGTAAAGACTGTCCCCTTCGGGCACTAGGCGGTTCAGCCAGCGCTCCAGGTCGCGCTGAACGCTGGGGTCGGCGTTCTCCTGGATGAGCAGGCTGGCGGAAGTGTGACGGATGTAGAGCGTGACAAGTCCATCCCGCAGGCCGCAACCGCGCAGCGCCGCTTGCACATCCGCCGTGATGTCGCTTAACCCTTGGCCCTTGTTGCTGAGGCTCAAATTCAGGTTCATGGCGAGCGCCAACTACAACAGATCACTGCTCGCTTGGTGGCGTGCGCACGGGCGCGTTGACGGGCAGCGGTTCGATGCCGCTGTAGTAGGCGTCCAGATCATCCGCGGTCCAAGGATTGTCGCGGAATGCAGCGTGCCGTTCTGCGGGGTGGGACCACAGCCCGGTCTTGCGGCCGTTGAATGTCATGATCTGGCCATTGAAGTGGGCGGCGCCGTCGCTGGCCAGCCACACCAAGCCGGCGGCCACCTCTTCCGGCGTGCCGAAGCCCATGGCCACCGGGTCCGGCGTTGGTTCGCCTTGCTGGGCCGCAGCGGCCCGGGCCCGCTCGAAGACCACTTGGGTCATGTCGGTCTGGCCGATGGGCCAGAGTGCGTTGTTGCGGATGTTGAAGCGGCCGAATTCCAGCAGCGCCGTGCGCATCAGGCCAATCATGCCTTCCTTGGCGGCCGCGTAGTTGCCTTGGCCGAAGCCGCCGGAAAGCCCGGAGGCGGAAATGACCTGAATGATGTGGCCGCCGCCGGCCTCACGCATCGCCAGCGCCGCCTGCTGGGTGCAGAGGAAGGCCCCGCGCAGGTGCACGTTAATGACGGCGTCCCACTCCTCGGCGGTCATTTTGAGCAGCGTTCGGTCCCGCACGATGCCGGCGTTGTTGACCATCACGTCAATGCCGCCGAAGCGCTCGATGCAGTTCCGCACCAACGCTTGGGCCACCTCCGGTTCCGCCACGGAGCCAGGCACCGCCGCCACCTTGCCGCCCGCGGCGCGAATGGCCTGCGCGGTTTCATTAAGCGCGGTCTCGTTGGTGCCATTGACGATCACTGACGCCCCTGCCGCCGCAGAGGCGATCGCGAAGCCCCGGCCGAGGCCCCTGGAGGAACCCGTGATCACCATGCGCTTTCCGGCTAGTCGCGCCATGGGTCAGTCCGCCGAAGCGTCGGGTTGGTGCGTGCCCGCACTCAAGGTTTGGGTGTGGCGAAGGCCGTTGCTTGGTTTCATGGGTCAGTACGCCGAAGCGTTGGGCTGATGCGGGTTGCGGTTGCGGACGTCGAAGGTGATGTTGAGTTGCTTAAGGCCGCGCAGGAAGCTGCTTGGCAGGTGTTCGAAGGCGTCCGCCGGGTCCTTGAGGCGAATGTTCTGCAGCCGGTTCAGCAGGATGGTGAAGGTGGAGAACATCTCTTGGCGGGCCAACGCCGCGCCAGGGCAGTGGTGCGGGCCGGAGCCAAAGGCGAGGTGGGCGCCGGCCTTGGGCCGCGCGATGTCGAACTCGTCTCCGTCTTCAAAGACCGCTTCGTCGCGATTGGCGGAGGCGTAGCCCAACGCCAAGCTTGCGCCCTTGGGCAGCTTGACGCCGCCGAGTTCGGTGTCTTGGGTCACCGCGCGCCACAGGTGAATCACCGGCGTCTCGAAGCGCAGTGACTCCTCGATGAAGTTGCGCAGCAGCTTGGGATCGTCCCGCATCCGCTCCATGGTGCCGGGCCGCTGCAGCAGCAGCATCAGCGCCGAGCCGATGGCGTTGGTGGTGGTCTCGTTGCCGCCGGTCAGCAGTTGGTCGAGCAAGTCTTGCAGTTCGTGCATGTCCAGGCCGCGGTCTTGGCCGGGGTCACAGCGCTCATCAACCACCCGGGCGTGGGCCAAGTCGGAAATGATGTCGTCTTGGGGCTCGCGGCGCCGGTCTTCGATGATGCTGGCGAAGAAGCGCTGCGCCGCCACCACCAACTTGCCGCACTCGAGGGCCTCATCCTCGTCAACAAAGCCGCCGCCCGGCGCCAGCATGGCGTCGGACCAGGCCTTGAGCTGCCAGATGTTCTCCCGGGGCACGCCGAGTTGGTCCGCAATGACCGTGCAGGGCAGGGGGATGGCGAATTCCTTGACGAAGTCGCATTCCCCGCGGTCAATGAAGGCGTCGATGAGGTCATTGACCACGGTTTCCACATAGGGCGTCATGGCGCGGATGCGCTTCACCGTGAAGGCATGGTTGATGAGCCTGCGGTACTTTGAATGCACCGGCGGGTCGGTGCGCTGCAGGGTGGAGACCCGCGCCCAGCCGTGCTCGCTGCGATAGCTCTCGGCAATGTCGCGGCTTACGCCTTGGCGGGCGCCGTATTCGTAGATGTTGTTGGAGAACAGCTCCGGGTGCTTCTTGACGTAGCGCAAGTCTTCGTAGCGGGAGACGTACCAAGCGCCAAGCTCCTCCATGAAATAGACCGGGGCCTCGTGGCGAATGGCCTTGAAGTAGGGGAATGGGCACTCCCGCGTGCGGTCTTCCATCAGGTTGTAGCTGGCCAGTTGCGTCATTTGGCGAACCTCCGATTGCGCAGCAGGACAAGGCGGAAAGGAAATTGGGCCATCAACGAGGCATCGGCGCTCAATATAGTGTAAAACGCCCATCTGTCACAGCGGTTGGGCGAGATTGCGGCAATGCTGGTTTTGGCAATTCGCTCCGAACAGCCAAACCCACTCAGGCCGTGACGAAGAAGCCAAATTGAGAATTGCTGAAGGAGATGGGATGAACGCATTTCGATTGGATGGTCAGGTGGCGGTGGTCACCGGGGCGGGCAAGGGCATTGGCCGCGGCATTGCCCTGTGCTTGGCCGAGGCCGGTGCGGACGTAGTGGTCAGCGCCCGCACCCGGGCGGATCTTGAGCAAGTTGCGGACGCCGTTCGCGCTGCAGGGCGGCGGGCTGAAGTGGTGCCGGCTGACGTGACCCAGGGCGAACAGCTGGAGCCGCTAATCGCCGCTGCTAAAGAGTTGGGGGAGTTGAGCATCTGGGTCAACAACGCCGGCGGGCTGCCGGATGCCACCCCCCGCTATCTCACCCGCACCCCGGAAGACCGCTGGGATGCGCAGCTGGACTTGAATCTCAAGGCCGTCTGGATGGGTGCGGTGCGGGCGTCTCAGGCCATGCAATCGGGCAGCATCATCAACATCTCCTCACGAGCCGCCATGGGGCCGCAACTCAAGAACGGCCCGTACGGCGCCTCCAAGGCAGCCGTCAACAGCCTTACGCAAACGCTGGCCGCGGAGTTGGCGCCCAAAATTCGCGTCAACGCAGTGGCGCCCGGCCCGATTCCGACCGAGAACTTCAACCAGTCCACCAACTTCCCGGAAGGCAAGCCCATCGAGAAGCTCATCGGCGTTCCCTTGGGCCGCCTTGGAGCTCCTGAGGACATCGGCAACGCCGTCGTGTTCATGGCTTCGCCCGCCGCAAGCTGGATCACTGGCCAATGCCTGTACGTCACGGGCGGACTGTAGGGACCCTATGATCAGATTCCCCCGTGGGCATTAGCGGCAAGGTCATCGGCGGCATCCTTGGCTTTGTGGTTGGCGGGCCAATCGGCGCGCTGGTCGGCTTGTTCCTTGGCCACCTGGTGGACTCAAACCGGGTTGCCGGTGGTGGTGGCGTCGGGTTCGGCCGCGCTCGGGACCACACCACCTTCTTCAACACCACTTTTGCGGTCATGGGACACCTCTGCAAGGCCGATGGCCGGGTGTCCGCGGAGGAGATTCGCGCTGCGGAGTCGGTGATGGACCAGTTGCGCTTAAGCGAAGCGCGCCGCGCCGAGGCGCGAGCCATGTTCCGCACCGGCAAGGCGCCGGACTTCGATCTTGGCCGCGCGCTGGATACCTTCCAAGCAGCCTACGGTCGTGCGGCGCAACTGAAGTTCGTCTTCCTGCAAATCCAGATGTCCGCAGCTTGGGCGGACGGGGAGGTGGGTGCGGCCGAACGCAACGTCCTGCACGAGATTGCCCGGCGGCTGGGCATCCCCGAGGTCGCGTTTCGGCAGGTGGAGGCGCTGGTCGCGGCCATGGCGGGGCGGGCGCACCGAAGCGGCGGGGGGCACCAGACCCACCAGGCGCCGGGCCGTGCCGACATTGACGGCGCCTACCGAGCCTTGGGCGTCTCCCCCACGGACAGCGATGCCCACATCAAGCGCGCCTACCGGCGCCTGATCAGCCAGCACCACCCGGACAAGCTGATCTCCAAGGGGCTGCCGGAGGACATGATGCGGGCGGCAACGGAGCGCACCGCCGAAATCAAGGCGTCCTACGACTTGATCGTGTCTCATCGAGCGGGGGCTGGTTGAAGCCGCAGCCACTGGCCACCCAACCGGCTGATCGATCACATCACACCGAGCGAGTTTTCCTGACTTGGCCACGCCGATCTCGGCTGAAGCCGCAGTGAACTTCATCGTGCCGACCGTGTATGCTGAACGCTTTCGTGGCCTGACCAATGGCATTCAGGCGCGATTCGAGAACGGAGAAAAGGAGAACCCATGATCGTTGTTGCTGCCATGATCGACTTTGCCACCCAAGCCGACCGCGACCAAGCGGTGCTGGAAACCGGGCCGGTGCAACAGGCCACCCGGGACGAGGAGCCCGGCTGCCAAGCGTACTGCTTCGCCGCGGACCCCTGCATGCCCACCCGCATCCAAGTCTATGAGCTTTGGGATGACGCCCCCACCTTGGCGGCGCACTTCAAGCACCAGAACTATGAAGACATGAAAGCGGTGCTGGGCAAGTACGGCATTGTCAACAACTGGAACCGCATGTATCGGGTCACCGACGATGAACCGGTGTACGACGCGGCTGGGCAGCCCCGGGAAGCCGAGGCCTTCTTCGGCGGCAAGGCTTAGGTCACCGCGGTGAGCAAGGAGCCGAGACCCTGAGTGCCGCAGAACACCCTGCTGGAGGGCCGGAGCGGGAAGGCGTTGGGCGTCAGCAAAACGCCAACAATCCGAAAGTCCGCGGACGTGTAATAGACCTACACGCCCACATCGTGCTGGAGGAGGGTTTCGGCGTAGCGGGGCGCTACGGCCCGGAATTGGCGGTGGATGGCGACGGCGTGCCGTACTTCCGCATCGGCGCCTACCGGATGAAGCCCATGGCCTACCGGGGCACGGTGTTCATGGACGTGGACAAGCGCCTGGCGCTGATGGATGAGCTCGGCATCGATCTGCAGCTGCTTTCACCCAATCCGCTGACCATGTTCCACGGTATTGAGGCGGATGTTGCCGAACGCTTCTGCCGCGTTCACAACAACGCCATGGCCGAAACAGTGGCGAAGCACCCCCATCGGTTGCTGGGCGCTGCAGCGTTGCCCATGCAGAATCCAGACGCGGCCTGCCGGGAGTTGGAGCGGGCGGTTCAGGAATTGGGCTTGGCCGCCGCCCACACCGGCACCGACTACCCCTTTCCGCTTTACGATCCTTGCCTGGACGACTTCTACCGAACCTTGGTCGCCTTGAACGTGCCCTTGTTTCTGCACCCGGCCTCCACCGACGGTGCCAACCTGCCGGCGGACGAGCGCTTAAACCACTTTGAGCTTGGCCTGATCGTCGGCTATGCCTACGACGAATCCTTGGCGGTGGCCAACCTGATATTCGGCGGCGTGCTGGACCGGCATCCCGAGGTGGACATCTGCATCTCCCACGGCGGCGGCGCGCTGCCCTTCCTGATGGGCCGCTACGAGGGCATGGCCCGCCTGCGGGCGTGGGCGCCGGAATCGGTGCGTGACCGGGGCTTTCGCCACCAAGCGCGCAAACTCTGGTACGACGCCCACGTTGAGGGCGAGGCAGCGCGCAAGCTGCTCATCGAAGCGGTCGGCCAGGACCGGCTGGTGTTCGGCACCAACTTCGGCGGCTGGGATACCCCCAGCAGCCCGGCCACGGCTTTCGACGCCTCGTTAACGCCCAATGCGGAGCGGCTGATGCGATTGTGATGGGCGGGTAGGGGAGACCTCGTCCCACCTTCGAGTTGGTTCGGCAAAAGCCGCCAACGTCCTAAAGCTCAACGTGAGCGGTTTTTTTGCAGTTGTTGGGTGGCCCAAGTGGCCATCGAAGGAATCGACAGTGCCCAAACGCCGTCCCTTTGCTCAACGATGCCGTTCTCCTTGAATGACTCTCGTGTTTTTGTGACATCGGGACAAGGCTTGTCGGGCGGCCATAGCTTGCGGACTTGCTGCTCGCAAAACTCATCCAACTGCCAATCAGAGGCTCGAATCGCTTGATTGGGGAGTTGGGCGATGATTCGTTTGGCCAAATCGCCGTCACCGCCGGGCGCATCGATGTCTTTCGTGCGCTCTTCGTAGTATTCGGCTCTCAGTTCGACGCAGCGGTCCTTTACTTCGTTGTGCTCCAACTGCGCGGCGTTGCCGTTGGCCTCAAGCAGGGCTTCGCAGACGGCCTTTTGGGCGCTCAGCAAGTGTCTTGGCCAACCGAATGCGGCTTCCGCTGCCAGATGGGCCAGCGCTTGCCTGACGGCCGAAGAGCCTTCGTCGGGTTCCAATTCGGCAAGCATGCGCAGCGTGGAATTGGCGCACTCTTGGCTGGCCATCGCCGTCATGTTGATGGTGGTCGAGTCACCGGCCCTCGTTAGGCCGGGGTGGCGGTTGATGTGTTGCTTGGTGTGACCCAAGCCGGTGAGCACCACGACGCAGGGGATTTGGTCCGCTTCGCCCAATCCACCCACATGCAGTTCCTTGAGCACGTCAAGGGCATCGCTTTTCAGGCTGTGGGCCTCGTCAACGTGCAGCACGAAGCGCAGTCCGTCGGTGGAGTGTTCCCGGGCCGCCCTTTGCAGTTCCTCGGTTAAGGCCCGGCCTGCCAGACGTTCGATGGCTATTGCAGTCCAATGCGTAGCCGTGGTGGCAAGCCGCCCTTGCTGCTTCGATGCGGCGTTTTTGATGCGCTCCATCATGGATGCGAAATCAGTCAAATGTCGATCGGACAACTTGACGAACACGGCATCTTGGGTGATTTCGGACAAATGGGCCGCGAGGGAGGTTTTGCCGCAGCCGGGTGCGCCTTGGTAGATGCGGAAAACGGCTTGGTCGCGTCTTGTGGCCGCGTTCAGTGAGAAGTTGAACGCTTCGATTTCCTGGGCTCGGCCCTCAAAGTACCGGGCCTCGTCACGAGGGACGTCTTCAAAGGCGATCTGTCGGGCAAGTTCTGCGTTGAAGGTCATGGACTTTGGTGTTAGGGGACGTGATGTGTGCAGCCTAGCAAACCAAGGAAGCGAGCGCATTTTGGCGGAGTTGGAGTCTGCCTAGTTTGCTGCCGAGGCTTTCGGCTGAAGTTTCCCGTTCAGGACTAATCGGGGACTCGGTTAATCGTTCTCGTCGCACCAAGGTGATTTGGGGCGGTGCTGCCAGCCGTGGCTGAGGGCATAGCCCCGGGCGAGGCGTTGTGGTTGCGCCACGCCCGGGGTGATGACGCCGACTGGTGCAGCCGGCCCGCAGGTTACAGCGTGTAGCGGTACTGCAGGCTCAGGGTGCGGCCGAGAGGCGTGGTTGCCGCTTGGTCCAGGCTGTTGGGGCCGGTGTTGTTGCAGGTTGCAAGAGGCCCTAACTGGGGCGTTGCATTGGGGCAACGTCCTGGGATTGCGCCGCCGCCGATGATGTAGATTTCGTCAGTGATGTTGCGGCCGATGACGTTGAACTGATGCTTGCCATCTTCCGAATACAGGCTGATGGCGGCGTCGAACACCCAGAAGCTGTCCTGCTTGAACGGGTCAAGGGTAGCCGTCCATGCGTAGTCTCCCGTGTAGCGGCCATCCGCCGACAGATTGACGCGCCAGCCGTCGCCCGCATTCCAGTCATAGGAGGCGCCGATGTAGCCGGTGAAGTCTGCGCTGCCGGCACCGTCCTCGCCTTTGAGGTTTTCGCCTGTCGCGTTGATGAAGTCCTCTGAGTAGGTGGTATCGGTCCACGCCCAAGCCCCTCGCAAGGTCAGTCCTTCGATATTGGTGTTCCACTGCGCGTCGAACTCAACACCGTAGGTTTCCAGTGCTGACGCGTTGAAGGTTTGGAACTGAATGATGGTGGAATCGAACAACTGCACCTGAAGATCGGAGTACTCATAGACAAACGCCGTAGCGTTGAACCGCAGCGCACTATCCAGGAAACGGCCCTTGAGACCGGCTTCGAAGCCTTCCGCTTCCTCGGATTCATAGACTAGGAAGCTGAAGTCGCCACCATTGTTCCGGGGGTCAAGCGCAGCGGTGGGCAAGGCGCTGTTGTCGACGCCCCCGGACTTGAAGCCTTGCTTGTAGGACAGGTAAACGCTCACGTCGTCATTCAGGTAGTAGTTGATCGCGGCCTCTGGCGACCAGTTGTCGTCATCGAACTCCAACCCGTCGATCAGGGGAGGTGCGCCGAATCCGAACCCGCCAGCAGCCGCATGCAGATAGGGAATCTCGATGCGGCCATCCTTCTGCTCATCGGTGTAGCGGACCCCCACGGTCAACTCAGTTTGATCATTGATGTCCCAGTAAGCGGCGACGAATCCTGAGTACACTTCGGTGTCCAAGAAGTGGTGCTTGTTGTAGTCGTACTCGTTGCCGGTCACCGGGTCTGGGCCGAACAGCACGCCGAGATTGAACGCGTATTGATAAGCATCGAATTCCTGCTCGATGTCTTGGTAGTACAGCCCAGCCTGAAGGTTCAGCGGGCCGTCGAAGTCGCTGGCGAAGCGGAACTCCTGACTGATGCTCTTGTAAACGTTGTTGTGCAGGCCGCCGAAGACGCTGGCACCATAGCTGTAGTCGTCGAGTTCCCAGTGCAGGAGGTCAACCCAGCCGGTTATTGAAGTGACCGTGAACGTGTCGGACACGTCCCAGTCCATGCGCAACGACAGGAAGTGGGTTTCCTGCTCCAAGCCGGGTTCGCCGTCGTCAAAACCCTGGGGAAGCCCGTCCCTCAAGGCCGGGTGCAGGTTCAGCTTAGAGGTGTTGCCGTTGATCTTGCAGTCGTCCACGCCTTGAAAGAGCGCCAAGGCAGCGGATGCCGCCGGAATGGCGGTCGGCTGGTGCTTGCCCTCGGGGCACACGTCTTCCGCCCATGCCGTTCCGCCGCCATGGTTGTCGTACTCGGAGTAGCTGTACTTCACCTTGGCTTGGAAGTTGTCAAGCGGATTCCACACCAACGTCAGCCGGGTGTTCAGGGACTCATCGCCGTAGTACTTGTCGGCTCCGCTGACAGCGATATTGACCGGATCGTTCTCCGCTGAGTAGTTCTCGAACAGTTCGTCGTTCTTGGTCCATCCCACGGCAAGCCGGGCGCCGAGGGTATCGGAGAGCGGGCCGGAAATGACGAACTCGCCAAAGAGGCCATCGAACTCGGTTTCGTAGCCACCGCTGGCCTCCATCTCGAACTCGTCGCCCGGATCGTTGGTGGTGATGGACACGACGCCTGCCGTGGCGGACTTGCCGAAGTACAGGGATTGGGGACCCTTGAGCACTTCGAGCTGGCCCATGTCCATGTAGGAGTTGTGAATGAAACGGCCCCGGTTGACCACCACGCCGTCCAGATTGATGGCCACGGAGTGGTCGAAGGCGGCGGAAATCGAGCTTGAGCCAATGCCCCTGAGCCGCAGGCTGGAGCCGTTGCCGGAGCCCCCGTGGGAGATCACCATGTTGGGCACCATCTTGGCGGCGTCCACCAGATTTGTGATGTTGTAGCGGTCTAGGTCCGCCTCGGTCAGGGCGGCGATGGTCACCGGCACGTCCTGCAGGGTTTCCTGCTGCTGGCGGGCGGTGACGATGATCTCCTCGACGACCTGGCCTTCCACGGCTTGAACGGGCATCAGGGGCGTCCATGCCAATGCGCAGGCAAGGGTTGCGAGAAATCGGGATCGGGTAGTCATGGTTCTCTCCTCCTTAAGACCAAAGCGAAAGACTGTCGCGGCCGCGACGTTGAAAAATTGTAGGGAGTCTTGAAGATTTGTCAATGAAACTGGAGAAATAATTGAGGGCGAAATCCGCCAACTTGATGCCAAGGTTCGCTATTCTTGGTAAGAGTAGCGGGGGATCCACGGGCTGGAAGTCACTCGCCAGATGGATCGACTGATATTGCAGCGCGAATCGCTGTTGGGGGAAGGGCATGGCGCAAAGCGCAGCAGGGCAAGAGGATTCGTCCAAGCAGGCCGGGCTATCCAAGCGCGTGCTGGCCTCCTATGGCGCTCCGGCGCTGCCGTTGTCGATGACCACGCTGCCTCTGGCGGTGTATCTGCCCGCGGTTTACGCCGATGCGGACGGCTTCGGCCTGTCCTTGGGCGTCGTCAGCCTGATGCTGATGCTGTCCAGGGCGTTTGATGGCATCACCGATCCGGTGATCGGCTTCCTGTCGGACCGCAGCCGCAGCCGCTGGGGGCGCCGCAAGCCGTTCTTCCTGCTGGGCACGCCGCTGTTTGTGGTCGGCGTTTGGCTGCTTTGGGTGCCGCCTTTCGAGTTCGGCCCCGTGACCCTCTTCGGCCAGGAGACGAATTCCGGTTACCTGTACCTGCTGGGGACCTTGGTGCTGCTGTTCGTCGGCGCCACCATCAAGGACGTGCCTTACAGCGCTTGGGGCGCCGAACTGTCCCAAAACTACAATGAGCGCACGTTGATCACCAGTTGGCGTGAGGGCTTTACCGTCGCGGGCAACCTCATTGGTGCCTTCGTGCCGGCGGTGATCTTCTTCTGGGGGTTTTCCAAGCCCACGGATGCCGTGTTCTTTCTGTCGGTGGCCATTGTCTTTCTGATGCCCGTGCTGGTGGCCAACACCCTGTTCAACGTGCCCGAACCGAAGCTCGCTGAGCATCGGCAGGAACGGCTGCCCATTCGCGAGAGCTTCCGTCACGCTTGGGCCAACGAGCCCTACCGCCGGCTGCTGATCATCTTCCTCTTCTCCACCATCGGTTCGGCGATGACCAACACCTTGAGCTTCTTCTTCGTCAAGCACGTGCTGCTGGCGGGGGACTTGTACGGCTTCTACCTGGCCCCTTACTTCATCTCGCAAATCATCGCCATTCCGCTTTGGTTCCGGCTTTCGAGGCGTATCGGCAAGCACCGCGCCACCATGGCGGCCATCGGCTGGTATGCGCTTTGGTCCTGCTTCATTCCCCTTATTACGGTGGCGCCGATGGCTTGGTTTGAAGCCTTCGAGTTGGCGAACCTGCTGCGCTTCCTGCCCGAGGGGGCCTATGCGGCGACGCTCGACTACCTCGAGGGCATCCCTACCGGTAAGTTTCTGTTCTTCATTGGCGTGATGTGCTTCAAGGGTTCCGCCATCGGCGCCCTGTCGGCGTTGCCCTACGCCATGGCGGCTGACGTGGTGGACTTGGACTCCGCGCGTACCGGCAAGCGGCAGGGCGGGGCCTACTTTTCCATCTGGCTCATGGTGCGCAAGCTGGCCTACGCCCTTGGCCTGCTGATCGGCGCCAACGTGGTGATCTGGTTTGGCTTCGATTCGCTGGCCGACCCCTTCAGCACCACCAACACGCCCTTTGCCCTGCTGATGCTGGCCGTCACCTACTCCATCATTCCCGCGATTCTCAAGTTCGTGGCCATGCCCTTGCTTTGGCACTACCCGTTGACCGAAGCCCGGCTTGGGGAGATCCAACGGGAGATCGAGATGCAAGCGCGGGCGGCCGCGCAGGAAGTTAAGGACCGCCCTTGATCGAGATGGTGTGCCCAGTCATCCAGCTGGAGGCTTCCGAGGCCAAATAGACCACCGCCGGGGCGATGTCTTCCGGCGTGCCCACGCGGCCGAGGGGGATTTGGAAGCGCTCCCCAAGCTCCGGGATCTCCTCTTCCTTGAGGTTGAGGAACTCCAGGAAGACCTCCGTGGGAATGGGCCCGGGCGAGACGCCGTTGACGCGGATGCCCAGCGCCGCCATCTCCGCCGCCAAGGTTTGGGTCAAGTTGTTGACGCCGCTCTTGGCGACGGCGTAGGGGCCGTTGAAGGGCGCAGCGCCGCCGGCCGCAGCCGATGAGATGTTGATGATGGTGCCGCCGCCCTGGTCCTTCATGATGTTGGCGGCTGCTTGGGCGCCGGTCCAAACCGCCTTGAGATTCAGGTTGAGCTGAAAGTCCCACTGCCGCTCCGGCATTTCCAGAAAGGTGCGCGGCACCCGGTCGTCAGCGCCGCCGGCGTTGCTCACCCAACAGGTCAGCGCGCCCATCTCCGCGAACGCCTTGTCGGCCAGCGCCTGCACCTGTTCGATTTCCATGACGTTGGCGGTCACCGCCAAGGCGCGGCGGCCCAAGGCGCGCACCTTGTCCGCCACTGCTTCAATCTCGTGAGTGCGGCGGGCGGCCACCACCACGTCGGCACCCGCTTCCGCAAGGCCCAAGGCCAGCCCTTCGCCAATGCCCCGGCCGCCGCCGGTGACCACCGCCACTTGCCCATCCAAGCGAAACCTGTCCAAGATGCCCATGACTGCCCTCCCGGTCTGAGTTGTCGCACAGCTTAGATGAGTGGTGATCCAATTGAAAAGCGGATTGTGCAGTGGATGGGCTATAGTCGGCGTGGAAGCCTTGGCTGCGGAGATAATGACCACGCCCGTTTACGATCCATTCAGGCCGCCCGTGCTCGATGAGCCGAGCGTGGCCTACGCGCACTTGCTGGGCGAGCGGCCCGTGCACTATTTCGCCGACTTCGACCCGCCGTTTTACACGTTGTCCCGCTATGCCGATGTGCAAATGGCCCTGCGCGACATCGACACCTACTCCAGTGAATTCGGACAAGGGCCGCGCTTCACGCCGCCGGTTGGCATGCTCTCCAACCCGCCCCAGCACACGTTCTTTCGCAGCTTGGTGCAACAGGCGTTCTCGCCCCGCGCCATCGAGGCCATGCGCACGCGGGTGGAGGCTTTGGCCGAGGAACTGCTGGACGAACGTCCGGCGGGGGAGTGGGACTTGCACGATGCCTTCGCCTTCCCGCTGCCGGTGATTGTCATTGCCGAAATGCTGGGGGTGCCAGCGGAGGACCTGCATTTGTTCAAACGTTGGTCCGATGCCTCGGTGGCGGCCATGGGCGCGGCGGACCCTGCCGCCTATGAGGCTGATCTCAACGCCCTGGCGGACTACATCCTTGCCCAGATACGCCAGCGCCGCGCCGCGCCGGGGGCCCGCGACTTGATCGACCGCTTGGTGGCGGCGCAGCTGGATGGCCAGGGGCTGGCTGACGAGGAGGTGCGCGGCGTGGTCAATCAGCTGTTGGTGGGCGGCAACGAGACCACCACCTCGCTGATCACCAATGCCGTCTGGCGGCTGTTGGAACGTCCGGCGCTATGGCGGCGGCTGGTGGCGGAGCCCAGCTTGGCGGACCGGGCGCTGGAGGAAAGCCTGCGCTTCGACCCGCCCGTGCTGGGGCTCTACCGCTCCACCACAAGGGCTGTTGAACTGCACGGCGTGCGCATTCCCGAAGGCGCCAAGGTGATGCTGCACTACGCCGCCGCCAATCGCGACCCTGAAGTGTGGGATGACCCCAACACCTTCTCCTTGGATCGGCCAGCCCAGCGGCACCTGGCCTTCGGCTTGGGCGTGCATTTCTGCTTGGGCGCCCAATTGGCCCGGCTGGAGGCCAGTGCCGCCTTGCGGGCGTTGGTGGCGCGCTGCCCGGACTTGCGGCTGGTCAATTCCGGGCAGCGCATCACGCCGTGGTTCCTCTGGGGCCGCCGGCACCTGCCGGTGGCATCTGCTGCCTGACCGGGTCAGCGCGCTACCGGTACACCGGCCGCCAGACGATCATCGGCCCATGGAATTTGGGGGCGATGGAAGCCGATGCGCCAAGTGGCGCTAACTTTCGCGGCTTGCGAAACCGGAAATCGGCAACCAAAGCGCTACAGCGCGAAGTAAGGCGGTAAGTCGCTGGGTTCGATCTGCCGAAGATTGGCAAAGGGGCTGGCGCCGAAGTAGATGTCTTCGCCGATCAGCTTGCCATCCGGGTCAGCGGGCCAGAGCGTCACCAACTGGGCGCCGCCAAGCCACAGGTCCCCATCGCGCACCTCGACGTCGCCGACCTGCGTGACTTCCATGGCCCGCAATGCCGCGCCCTTGTACACCTGCTTGACTTGGCCCTCCGTGATCACGTGGTCGTCGCTGGCCACCACCTTGTCCACCACCACCTCGAACTGCTGGCCGCCGGTCTGGAACATGCCTGCGTAGAAGGCCCGCACGGCCTCACGGCCTTCGATCACCGAAGGCGCACCGTTGCCCCAGAAGTGGTAGATCGGGTGCGCCGTCAGGGTGTCCATCAAGGGCTCCAAGCGGCCCTTGATCTCGTGCTCCATATGGTTGCGCACCTCGGTGATCAGGGCCTTGCGCCGGGTGTTGCTCTCGGCGGCGGCCTGCGCCTCCAGGGCCAGCCAGCTTTGGTGGGGATTGATGGCGTGAGTCATGCTCGGATTCCTTGGTTCCTATTGGCGGCAAATATGGACTACCATGCGAGTGGGCTTGCGGGATGGGGCAGGGCAACGTGCAGAACGATTCGCATCAGCTGAAGCGCTCGACGCTGTTTTACTACAGCTTGGCCGACGTGCCGGTGATGATGTCGATCCTCCCCGCCTTGGTGTTCATCCCCAAATTCTACACCAGCGACATGGGCGTGCCCTTGGCTTTGGCGGCCAACATCATTTTGGGCGTGCGCCTGTTCGACATGGTGAGCGACCCGCTGATGGGCTACGTCAGCGACCGCACCCACACCCGCTGGGGGCGGCGGCGCCCTTGGCTGGTGTTGGCCACGCCCATCCTGATGCTGGGCATCTATCAGCTTTACTTGCCGCCGGAAGGTGCTGGCAGCCTGCACATGCTGACTTGGATGGCGGTGGTGTCCTTGGGCACCACCATGGTGCTCATTCCCTACTACGCTTGGGCGGCGGAGCTTTCGCCGGACTACAACGAGCGCTCCCGGATCACCGGCTGGCGGTCCATGGCGGGCGTGGTCGGCAGCTTGGTGGCGCAGTTGGCGCCAGCCTTGGCGTTTCTGCTGTTTGGCATCGGCGGCAGCCGTACGGTGCTGGCCGTGGTGGGTGTCACCATGTTGGTTTTGATGCCAGTCTGCATTTTCCTAACGGTCACCAGGGTGCCGGACCGCGGAGTGGTGCAGTCGTCGACGCTGCCCGTATGGCAGGGCCTGAAAGTGATGCTGGCCAATGGCCCCTTCAAGCAGTTGGTGCTGACCTTCATGATCAGCCAGACGGCGTTGGCCATCACCACGCCGCTGTACGTCTTCTTCATCGCCTTTGTGCTGAAGGCGGAGGAAAGGGCCATTTTCATGCTGACCTTCTTCTACGCGGCCAACTTTGCCTCGGTGCCGTTCTGGGTTTGGGCCTCAAGGCACATCGGCAAGCATCGTGCCTACTTGGCAAGCTTCGTCATCATCGCTTTTGCGCACCCCTTCTACATGCTGCTGGGTGAAGGCGACTTCTGGTGGATGCTGCCGGTCACCTTGACCACGGGATTTGCGGCAGCCGGGTTCTCCGCAGCCCTGCCAAACTCCATGAAGGCTGACGTGATCGATTTAGATACCTTGAGCAGCGGCGAGAACCGTGCGGCGTCCTTCTTCTCCGTATGGTCGTTCGCCTTCAAGGCAACGGCCTCAGTGGGCGCCTGGATCGCCCTGACCGGTCTGGCTTGGTTTGGCTTCGACGCCGACCCTAAAGCCGTCAATGGCCCAGACGAACTGTTCGGCCTGCGCTTTTTGTTCTCGACGCTGCCGTCGGTGTTCTTCCTGGCAGCCGCGGCGGTGGTGTGGAACTACCCCATCACCGAAGCGCGGCACGCGGAGTTGCGCGCCCAATTGGAGCAGCGCGCCGCCAAGCCAGCTGCCGCTGGCTAACCCCGGCTAGCGGACGACGATGGCCTCCTCGTTCCAAGGCGAAAGGGGCGCTTTGGTATCGGCCCGAAAGGCAGCGGGGAGCTCTTCGGTCATGTGCAGGGTGGCGGCCAGGCGACCGAAGCCGACGAAAAAGGCCACGGTCATGCCCAGCTCCATGGTTTGGGCTTCGCTGAAGTGGGCCTTTAGGCCGTCATAGACGGCGTCATCAATGGCTAGGTGATTGGTGGCGAACAGGTCAGCGAAGGCGATGGCTGCCTGTTCGGCCTCCGTGAGGTTCTCCGCACTGGGTGGGTCCGCGAGCTCGCACACCAAGTCTTCGGTGACGCCGTCGGCCACGGCGTCGGTGTAGCGAATGGCCATGCAGCTGCGGCACTGGTTGTGGAAGGCCACCCGCAGCCGCACCAGCTCGACCAGCCGGCCAGGCAGGGTGCGGTGCATCTTGAGCGAACCGCCAAAGGCCGCAACGCCCTTGGCCAGCCCTGGGCAGTGGGCGAACATGCGCATCAGCCCCTGCTCCAAGGGCGTGGCGGTTTCCGGGCGGGTCATTTCCTTGAGTGCGGGATCCCAGTGCTCGGGATCGATCTTGCTGATGCGGGTCATGGGGCAGCTCCTCTAGCGCGGGGCTTCGTGGCACGTGGTGAGAGCTTGCCACGGTAGGTGTTGGGGTTCAATGATTGGACCCCTCTTCTTTCCAGCGGATAGAATGCGCCCTCTGAAGCGTTCGTTTCCGCCGAGTGGAGCTCGTGCCGTTTCAGGGGCGAGCACAAGTTGGGCGGTTGTCGAGCGTGGTTACGCACTTGAATCTGGGGAGAAAAAATGAAATCGATTGTCCGCTTGGCATTGCTGGGCCTGCCTGCGCTTGTCACTGCTGTGTCCATTAGTCCGGCGGCGGCTGGGGAAAGCGCCCAAGAGAGCGACCGGCCCATAGAGGAAATCATCGTCACTTCGCAGCGGCGGGCGGAGAACATGCAAAGCGTCCCCATCGCGGTCACGGCCTTCAGTGGCGACGCCCTCGATGAAATGGGCATTGTCGATATCAAGGGGATCACCGAGCGTACGCCTGGGTTCACCATGGGGGTATTCAATCCGGGGCAGCCGCAGTACTACATTCGCGGCATCGGCTCCAATGAGGACGGGGCGGGCGGCGACCAGTCCGTGATCGTGTTTGTCGATGAGGTCTACATCGGTCGCTCCGCCGGCTCGGATTTGGACCTGTTTGATCTCGAGCGCGTCGAGGTGCTGCGCGGCCCGCAGGGCACCCTTTTCGGGAAGAACGTGATCGGTGGCGCGGTGAGCCTGGTCACCAAAAAACCCAGCGAGGAGACCGAGGTGAAGTTCGAAGGCACGGTCGGCAACCTAGGCGCCTTGACGTTTCGCGGCCTCGCAAGCGGACAGATCGCGGCCAACACATTCGCCAAGTTCTCGTTTTCCAGCCGGCGCCGTGACGGCTACCTGAAATCGCAGATCGACCAATTTCCGCAATTCTTCCCCGATGTCAGCGGCAATCTCCTAGGCAAGTTCGATCAACTTGATGTCAACAGCGACAGCTTTCGGGGCGCATTGCGGTTCGTGCCCACCGACCGGATGGAGATCAACCTGACCGCCAATCACTCGACCATGGACCGGGCTGGCCCGAGCTACCGTTCCATTGGCCCCGGCGGGATTCCCTTCCTGGCGGACGCAGCGCTGCTGCCCGGCTATGAAGATCGGCACCATGAGAACCTGCTCGAGGATCCGGGCCTCTCGAAGAACGACATCTATGGCCTGACCGCCCGTTTGGACTACGACATTGGCGACACCATGACTTTCACGTCGCTCTCGTCCTACCGGGACGTCGAAGCGGAGCAGCAGTGGTTTCTCAGCACCGAAAACCTCACGGCATTGAGGCTCTCGACCAATGCGGTTCCGCTTTATTTGGTTGGATCGAACGACTACACCGACGATTCCGAAACGTTCACCCATGAATTCAGGCTGACCGGCTCGTGGGAGCGATTTAATTACGTCACTGGCGTTTACTATCTGAACGAGAAGACTGACCGCAACGAACGCTCACCCGTCGGGCTGAATAGGTCGGACGGAATGGGTGGCGTGGGCAGTTCCGTTCCCGTCATTGACGGGGGCGACGAACAAGGCAACGAAACGGACAGCTATGCGGTGTTCGGGCAGATCACTTTCGATCTGACGGAAACCATCGCCCTTTCCTTAGGCGGTCGGCAAACCTGGGAAGAGAAGGACATCAGCCGGCTTGGCACGCCCTCGGGCCTGAATCCGGGTAGGGTTTTCGACTTCGAAACCGGGGAGGACTGGAGTGCCTTTACGATGCGTGCCGGTCTCGAATGGCAGCCCACCGACGATATCTTCCTATACGCCACCGTCTCCGAGGGTTTCAAGTCCGGCGGCTATCAGGGCCTGGCCAACTCGGAACTCATTGCCATCACCCCGTTCGATCCGGAAGAGGCCGTGCTTTACGAAGTCGGCATCAAGAGCGAGTGGTTGGACAATCGCGTGCGCATCAACGCGGCGGTCTTCACCACCGACTACAAGGATCTGCAGATTCTGCAGCTTCTGGTGCCCGAGGGTGCAGTGCCCGGAACCGCGGGGACGCTGATCACCCAGAACGCCGCCGATGCGGACATCGAGGGCGTGGAAGTCGAGTTCACGATAGCCCCCACGGACAACCTGACCATTCAGGGCTCCTATACCCACCTCAACACGGAGTTCTCCAATTTCTTCATTCCCAGCGGGTTTCGTCCCCCCGACCTCGGCGGCGCGACGCCCGTGGACCGAACCGGGAACGAGCTGCGCAACGCGCCCAAGCATGCGTTCAACGTGCTGGTGCGATACGACTGGCTGCTCGGCAACGGTGGGGCGCTAAGCCTGCAAGGCGATTGGCGCTACAAGGACAAAGCCTTCCAGGATCCGGACGTATTCGACTTTGCAGCGGTGCCTTCCTATGACGTCGTGGACTTCAGAGCCTCTTATGTGTGGCCCAGAGCAAACTTCGAAACCACTCTGTGGATGCGCAACGCCTTCGATGAAGACTACTTCCTGCACAATTGGCCGCTACAGGGCAGCGGCCAGGCCACGCCCGCGCCGCCACGCACCTACGGCCTGACCGTGACCTGGCGTAACGACTGAGCAGCGTTGCCTGCGTCAACTTCGAACTGGCAGGCGCGCTGACCGTCCTGGTGCCATTGAATAGGCGAATTCCCACATCGCGTTGAGAGATTGGCTCAAGACGGAGTGGCCCTCCAAAGGTTTGAATGGACCTTTTCAAACCTGAATAGGGGTCTATACTCATGAAACGTGCGCTGAAGGAGTTTTCGGACATGGCCACAAGCCTTGAGGCTTCCGGGATGGAGCGGCAACAGGCGGCGGCCACCCTCAAGGCCATAGCCAACTCCATCGAGAGGTTCGCGGTCACCCCGGAGCGGCTGCGGGAGGCCCTTGAGGCGTCCCAACAGGCGTTGTACGAACGCATCAAGGGAGAGATGGACCAGCGCTTCGAACAGGTCAACGGGCAGTTTGAGAGCGTCAAGGAGAGCGTCAACCAGCGTTTCGATGCGGTTGATAAGCGTTTTGGTGACATCATCACCAGCATCTACGATGCGCGGCAGCAGCAGCGGGCGGACTCTGCCAAGCTGTTCAACCTGATGCTGGGCATCGCACTCGGCATGGTCGGCGTCACGGGTGGCTTGGTTTTCAGCCTGTTTTTTCCGTAGGGGCTGACGGCTGGCCGCCCCGCAGTCACTGGCAAAGAGTCAGTGTGGTTTCCCTCTACTGCTTGCCAGGCTTGGCCTGATTCACCCCGTTTCAGGGTCCTGAGCGCTAGGCTTGGTCCGCCAAAGCCGCTAAGCTGCGGTGTCGCTGCAATCTCCATGCGGCTCAATCCAATTGCAAGAGGATCGACGATGGCCAAGAAGCTGGTTCTGGTGGGGCTGGTTCAGCCCGAAAGCGAGGATCTCGTGCAGGCGTTCAATGACTGGTACCTCGGCAACCATGTGGAGGACACCTTCAACTGCCCAAACATCACCTCGGTGCGCTGCTTCAAGGCCGCGCGGGGCTTCATGGGCGACCCGCCGTCCGAATACCTCACCATCTATGAATTCGAGGGCGAGGATGCGGAGCAGGCCGAAGCCATCCTGGCCGCCTACCAAGCGGACCCGAACGGCTGGAGCCAGCGGCAGCCGAACAACAATTCCATGGCGGTGGTCGGCGCTGGCTGGTACCACGAAGAGTTGGCTTTCGGCGTATAGCCCGCTGCGCCACGCCCGCGGCCATGCAAGCTCCCTATTCCAGCCGCACTCAGTGGTACGTGGTGCTGCTGTTGACCTTGGCGGCCACCCTGTCGTTCATCGACCGGCAGATCCTCAACGTCATGATCGGCCCCATCAAGCGGGATCTGGGCGGCCTAAGCGACACCGAAATCTCGCTGATCATCGGCCTCGCCTTTTCGTTGGTCTACACGCTGGCGACCGTGCCCTTGGCGCGCATGGCGGACCGGGGCAATCGGCGCAACATCATCGCCGCCGGGATCTTTGCCTGGAGCTTGGCCACGGCATTGGCTGGCAAGGCGGACAATTTCCGCAACCTGTTCCTGGCGCGCATGGGCGTTGGCGTCGGCGAGGCGACCTTGGGGCCGGCGTCAACCTCGTTGCTGGCGGACTACTTTGACAACGATCGGCTGCCGTTGGCCTACGGCATCGTCGGGGCGGCACCCTTCATTGGCACTGGCCTCGCCAACATCGTCGGCGGGCCGCTGATCGATTGGCTGGAGGCGCGGCCCAATTTCACGCTGCCGGTGTTTGGCGAGCTTTACTCCTGGCAGATGGTGCTGGTCACCGTGGGTCTGCCGGGCATTGTGCTGGCCGCGGTCATGTTCACCATTGCCGAGCCGGTGCGCCGTGGGGCGCTCAAGGACGCCGCTGCCGGCTTTCCGTTGCGCGAGGTGTGGCGCTTCGTCGCCTCCCGGGGCAAGTACCTCACCTACCACTTCATCGCCTATCTGTGCCTGTCGATTCAAGGCTTCGCCTTCCTGACGTGGATCGTTGAGTTCTTCGTGCGCAAGCACCATTGGTCCAAGACCGAAATCGGCCTCACCTACGGCATCATCGCCTTGGTGGTGGGCGTCATCGGCAGCGTCTGGGCGGGCTATTACGCCGGACGGCTGATTGGCCGCGGCGGCGGCGATGCGCCGATGCGGGTCACGCTCTGGGGCACGCTGGTGCTGGGCCCGGTGGCGGTGGTTCTGCCGCTGCTCGACAGCGGCATCGCCGCCGCCGTGATGCTGGTGCCCATCACCTTCACCATGGCCATGCCGCCGGGCCTCAGCAACGCCGCCCTGCAGGCCATTGCGCCCAACCAAATGCGCGGGCAGCTCATCGCCCTGTATCTGATATGCGTATCCTTCCTGTCCTACCTGTTCGCGCCGCTGATCATCGGCGTCATGAACGACTACGTGTTTGGCCGGGAGGATGCCATCGACCTGTCGCTGGCGACCTTGGCCGTGCTCAACTACAGCATCGCCGCGGTCTGTCTGGCGCTGAGCCTGAAGCCGTTGCGCATCGCCTTGGCCAAAATCCAATCGGAATAGCATCCGCACAAACAGCATCTGGAAAGGAGACATCATGGGACGTTTATCGGTTGAAGGAGACCGCCAGATCTACTTTGAACACTACGCCAGTGGCTCAAGCGGGCAGCGCACCGTCGTGCTGTCCCACGGCTGGGGCATGGGCTGCCGGGTCTGGGACAACACGGTGGCTCGGCTGGTGGATGCCGGATACGGCGCCGTGGTTTACGACCACCGCTGCTGCGGGCAGTCCGACAAGGACTTTGCCGACGTCTCCATCGAGGCCCTGGGCGCCGATCTGGCGGCGCTGTGCCAACACTTGCAGCTGCACCGCCCAGTCTTGAATGGCTGGTCATTGGGCGGTGCGGTGGTGGTGGATGCCGCTGTCCGCCTCGGCGGCAACGTCGGTGGCTTGGTGCTGACCGGCGGCGCCACGCCCCGCTACACCCAAGGCGAGGGCTTTCCGTACGGTGGCCAGGCGGAGGACGTTGCGGCCACCGTGTCGGCCTTGCGCGCGGACCGGGTGAATTTCCTGAGGTCCCTGTACTTCGATGGCGTGTTTGCCAAGGACGTGGGGGAGACCGTCAAGGGCTGGTGCTGGCGCATCGCCCTGCAGGCCAGCTCCGGGGCTGACGCCTCCTTGGGCGCCTTGGCGCAGCTTGACCAACGCAGCGCCATGGCCGGGCTGTCCTGTCCTGCGTTGGTGGCGGTGGGCGGGCAGGACGGGGTGGTGGTGCCCGAAATCGGCCGCCACGCCGCTGGCTGCCTGCCGAACGCCGAACTGATCGAATTCGAGGGCTGCGGCCACGCCGTCTTTCTGGAGGACGCGGATCGCTATCACGGCGCCTTGCTCGACTTTCTGGCCGGGGTCTCCCCATGAGCGGGCGGCAGGTCAATTTCGGCCTCTGGTACGACTTCCGCAATCCGCCGCCCAGCGCGGTCGGCTTTCAGGACCTTTACCGAGCCTGCCTCGACCAGATCGTCTGGGCGGAGTCCTTGGGCTTTGATTCCGTCTGGCTCACCGAACACCACTTTTGCGAAGACGGCTACACGCCCTCGCCCTTGGTGATCGCTGCCGCCATCGGCGAGCGCACCGCGCGCATGCGCATCGGCACCAACCTCATGCTGCTGCCGCTGGCGGACCCCGTGCGCCTGGCCGAGGATTCGGCGACGCTGTCCATCCTGACCGGCGGCCGCTTCGACCTTGGCGTGGGCCTTGGCTACCGGCAACTTGAGTTTGACTACTTCGGGCGGCAGTTGAAGCATCGCCCAAGCCTCATGGAGGAGGGCATAGACATCATCCGCCAGTGCTGGAGCGGCGAGCCGGTGCGCATTGATGGCAAGCGCTTCCAGATCGACGGCTTGCCCGTCGCGCCCGCCCCCGAACGGGTGCCCAAGCTTTACATGGGAGGCATGGCGCCGCCCGCCATTGCCCGGGCGGCAAGGCTGGGGGACGGCTTTCTCTCCACCGGCGGCATCGGCCATGACGTTTACGCCGAAGCGCTCGCCGAGCTGGGCAAGCCGCGTTCGGGAGGCGCCATCTGCGCCGGCAACTGGTCCATCGTCGCCCCTGACCCCGAAGCGGAAGCCGCCCGCATCGGCCAGCACGTGCTCTACCAGACCAACCAGTACATCGCTTGGGGCGCATTCGGCCCGCCGGACCAAACGCCGCAGTTTCCTGACGCGGCCAGCGCCATTGAGGGCGGCCTCTACGAACTGTGCGACGCCGACGGCGCGGTGGCGAACCTGACCGCCCTGTTGACGGATTGCCCGGAGATCATCGACGTGCATTTCTGGGCGCAGTTCCCCGGCGAGCCCGTGGAGAGCGGCAGCCGGCGGATCGAGTACCTGGCCACCCAAGTGCTGCCGCGGGTGAAGTCGGCGCTAAGCTTGGGCTAACGGCCTGCCGCCCGCCGGCCTTGGGCAAGGGGATGCCTCGGCTCGGTTCGCGCCCTCGATGGGATTCTTGCGCCTAGCTGGAGTCCGGAGTTGCCGCCGCCATGCGCAAGCAGCCTGTGGTGACTGTCACCGGCAAGTTCGCTATATTGATCGTCATTCTATCGGGAGAGTCACATGAAGGTAGGTTTGCTAATGGTGTTCCAGAATTTCGAGGATGGAATCACCGACCAGGGCGCTTGGGAGCGTGACATTCACTTGGGCGGCTTGGCCGAGCCCTTGGGGTTCAACACCTTGAGCGCTGTCGAGCATCACTTCTACAACTACGCCATGTCGCCGGACAACCTGCAGTACTTGAGCTACATGGCGGCCAAGACCGAGCACATCGGCCTGCTCACCGGGGCGGTCATCCTGCCTTGGCACGATCCCTTGCGGGTGGTGGAGCGCATGATCGTGCTCGATCACCTGAGCCAAGGCCGGGCCCTGTTCGGCATCGGCCGCGGCCTCGCCCGGCGCGAGTACGACACCTTCGGCGTGGACATGAACGAGGCGCGGGACCGGTTTGACGAATCCGCGGAGATGATCATTCGCGCCTTGGAGACCGGCGTCATCGAAGGCGATGGCCCCTACTACAAGCAGGTGCGCACGGAGGTGCGTCCGCGGCCCTACGCCAGCTTCAAGGACCGCTTCTATGCGGTTGGCATGTCGTCGGACTCGGTGCCCGTGGTGGCCCGGCTGGGCGCTAAGATGATGAGCTTCGCCCAGAAGCCTTGGGCGGAAATGGCGCCCCACTTCGACCGCTACCGGACCCTGTACCGGGAGCACCACAACACCCAGCCGCCGTCGCCGGTGTGCGTGGACTTCCTGAGTTGCGACGAATCCGCTGAGCTCGCCGAGGCCAACGCCCGCAAGTACATGGCCAACTACTACATCACCGTCATGGAGCATTACGAGATGGCGGGCGAGCACTTCCGCAAGATGAAGGGCTATGGCGACTACGCGGACAACGCCGAGCTGCTGAAGGACACCGGCATGGCGGACGCCGCCAACGCCTTCGTGGACATCAACACCTTCGGCACCCCGCAGCAGATCCTCGACAAGATGGATCAGCGCCGCAAGGACATCGGCGACTTTGACCTCACCGTGCAGGTCAGCTACGGCGGCCTGACCGGCGAGCAGGCGGAAAAGAGCATTCGCCTGTTTGCGGACAAGGTGCTGCCGGAGCTGCAGTCCTGGCAGACTCACTAGCGCAACCGTCGCCCGCCGCGGCGGGGAGGACAGCCGGCTTCGATTCGCCATGAACATCGGCGACATCCCCGCCAAGTGGGCCAACCTGGACTCGCGCCGTCCGGCCTTGGTGGACGTTCCCGCTGGAAGACGGGTGTCGTTCGGCGAGTTGGAGCAAGCGGTGCGACGCCTGGCCAACGGCCTGCTCAGCATGGGAATGGCCAAGGGCGACCGGGTGGCCGTGCTGGCCAAGAACGGCATTGAGTACTTTGAAGTCTATTACGCCTGCGCGCGGGCGGGGTTGATTGCCCAACCGCTGAACTGGCGCTTGGGCGTGCCGGAGCTTGCCCGCATTCTGGAGGACGGCGCGCCGTCGGTGTTGATCACCTCCGCGGAGTTTGAGGCCGAGCGCCAAGCCCTGAAAGGCCAAGTCGAAATCCCCCATTGGCTGCACTACGGCCCCGGCAGCGATGATTCCTTCGAACGGCTCAAGGCCAGCGCGGGGGACGCCAGCCCCAAGACCTTGGCGGGCGGCGACGACCCGGTGCTCATTCTCTACACCGGCGGCACCACGGGCTTGTCCAAGGGGGCGCTGCATTCCCATCGCACCCTCTTCATGGGCATGCTCAACCAAACGGTTGCCGAGCGCGTGGTGCCCAGCGACGTGTACATGCTCACTGGCCAGATGTTCCACATTCCCGTCGCCTTGGCCATGAACTACATGGCCCACGGCTGCCCGGTGGTGCTGATGAACTTCGACGCAACCGAAGCCCTTGAGATCATCCAGGCGGAACGCGTTTCGGCGTTCCTTGGCATCACCACCATGCTCAACTGGATGATGGCCGTGGACGGCTTCGACCGCTACGACCTGTCGAGCCTGCGCAACATCCAGTACGGGGGCGGCCCGATGCCGGAAACCGTGGTCAAGGCCGCCCTGGACGCCTTCCCCTGCACGCTGATTCAGGGCTATGGGCAGACCGAGGGCATGACCATGACCTTTCTCTCCCAGGAAGACCATGCCGCAGCGGTGTCCGGCAACCGTCCGGAGCGGCTCAACTCCTGCGGACGGGAAGGCTTCATCACCCGCGCCCGGGTGGTGGATGAGGCGGGCCGGGACGTGCCCAAGGATGGACGTACGCCGGGCGAGATCGTGATTCAGTCGGAGGCCAACATGCTGGGCTATTGGCGCCAGCCGGACTTGACTGCCGACACCTTGCGAGATGGCTGGATGTGGACGGGCGATGTGGCCACTTGGGATGAGGACAGCTACCTTTTCATCGTTGATCGGGCCAAGGACATGATCATCTCCGGCGGCGAGAACATCTACTCCACTCAAGTGGAAGCCGCCATTCACCAACACCCAGGCGTGTTGGAGGCAGCGGTGATCGGCGTGCCGGATGACGAGTGGGGAGAGGCGGTCAAGGCAGTGGTGGTGATGAAGCCGGGCGAGCACGCCACGGAGCAGGACATCATCGACACCGCCCGCGCCCATCTGGCCTCCTACCAGAAGCCGCGCAGCGTGGACTTCGTTGACAGCCTGCCCAAGGCGCCCACGGGCAAGATCCTCAAGCGTGACCTGCGCGACCCTTACTGGCAGGCGCGGGGCCGCAAAGTCTGAACCCATGGGCGTGCTCACCCCGGAACTGCTCGCCAACATCGGCAAGGCCGCACCGCTGAGAACCGAGGTGGTCACTCGCCGGGACATCCGCAAGTACGCCATCGCCACCAACCAGCGCCAGCGCAAGTACCTCGATGGCGACGAAGCGCCGCCGCTGTACCACGTGGCGCTGTTTTGGGACGTGGTGGAACTTGATGAGCTAAGCCCGGATGGCGTCTCCATCGACGCCCTGTTGCCCAAGTTCCCCTTGGAGAAGGCCATGGCCGGCGGCCTGAACATCACCTACCACGACCGCATTCGTCCTGGCGACGTGCTGATCGGCGAGCGCACGCTCACCGACATCTACGAAAAGGAGGGCCGCTCCGGCCCATTGATCTTCTACGAAGTGGTGCTTGAAGTGCGCCGTCAGGACGGCAGCCCGGTGATCACTGAAAAGACCACTAGAATCCTGCGATGAAGGCCCTTTTGAGTGGGGAGAGATGCTGACATGCCTGCGAACCAAGACACCCTGAGGCCGGGCGATGAGCTGCCGACGCAGCGCCACAAGCCGGACAACGTGCAACTGTTCTTCTACAACGCCGCGCTCTGGAACGCCCATCGCATTCACTATGACCTGCCCTATGCCACGGAGGCGGAAGGCTATCCGGGCCTGGTCATCGCCGGCCCCTTGATGGGCGATTGGCTCGGCCAGTGCGTGGAAGCCTGGTTGGGGGAGGGCGGTGTCTTGGTGAACTTGGAGTACTCCAATCGCGCCGCCGCCTACATTGGGGAAACCCTGACCGCGGGTGGGGCCGTGGAAACGGTGGACGCTGCCAAGGGCGAGGCGTCCTTGACACTGTTCATCCGCAACGAGGCGGGCGACGTCATCACGCCCGGGCGCGCCCTGGTTCGCTTGTATGGCTGAGGGCCGTTCATTGCGCGGCCAAGTCGCCATCGTCGGCGTTGGCGACACGCCAGTGGGCAAGGTGCCAGACTTAAGCGCGACGGGCCTGTGCATCGATGCCGCCCAGCGGGCGCTTGAGGATGCCGCGCTCACCAAGAACGACATCGACGGCTTGGTCACCTGCAACAGCATGGCCGAGCCGCACATGTACCACGCCGAGGCAATGGCCGAGCACTTGCAGATCTTCCCCAGCTACTGCGTCAGCGCCGGCGCCGGCGGCGGCACCACCTTCGCCGTGCTCTATCAGGCCGCGTTGGCGATCATGCACGGCGTTTGCAACAACGTGCTGATCAGCATGGCGGACAGCTTGCGCACCGGGCTGACGCGGGAGCAAGCGATGGTGATGCAGTCCTCCTCGGGCCATCCCCAATTTGAGACGCCCTACGGTGCCACCGTGCCGGGCTATTACGCCCTGATCGCCCAGGCCTACATGCACCGATACGGAGTCACGGCGGAGCAGATGGCCGCCGTGGCCGTCACCGCCCGCGCCCATGCGGCGCTGCACCCCGGTGCCCAGATGCGTACGCCATTGACCGTGGAGGACGTGCTGGCCAGCCGCATGATCGCCGATCCCTTGCGCCTGCTCGATTGCTCCTTGGTCTCCGACGGCGGTGCGGCGGTGGTGCTGGCCCGTGCCGAGGTGGCGAAGGACCGTCCGCACCCGCCGGTCTATTTGCTCGGCGCTGGGGAGGGGCATGGCCATGAACACATCAGCCAAGCCCAGGACCTCACGGCTTCCCACGCTCGTCAGGCCGGGGAGCGGGCTTACGCCATGGCGGGGTTAAGCCCACAAGACATTGATTTCGTTGAACTCTATGATTGCTTCACGCCGGTGGTGCTGATTGAGCTGGAAGACTTGGGCTTCTGCGGGCGAGGCGAGGCGGGCGCGTTTGTCGCCGAGGGACACACCAGGCTGGGCGGCAGCCTGCCGATGAACACCCACGGCGGCCTGCTGTCCCATGCCCATCCAGGCAACCCGGGCGCGATGTTCGCGCTGACCGAAGCGGTGCGTCAGTTGCGCGGGGAGGCGGGCGAGCGCCAGGTGGCGAATGCCGAAACGGCCTTGATCCACGCCCAGGGCGGCATCCTGTCCAGCCACTGCACGGCGATCTTGGGGCGCGGCCGGTGACCGCCAACGCCAAGCCGCTGCCGCCGATCAACCCCAGCACGCAACCGTTCTGGGACGCTTGCGCCGAAGGGCGCCTGCTGCTGCAGCGCTGCGGCGATTGCGGCCATCTGCAGTTCTACCCGCGCCTGCTGTGCGCCGCCTGCGGCAGCCGAAAACTCGATTGGCATGAAGCCTGCGGCCGGGGCAAGGTGCGGACCTTCACCATCATTCGCCGCGCCGTCAGCGCGGCCTTCGAACCCGACGCACCCTATGTGGTGGCGTTGGTCGAACTCGAAGAGGGCCCCACCCTAATGAGCAACATCGTCGGCTGCGACCCGGCCAGCGTCGCCATCGGCCAACCGGTTCAGGTGACGTTTGAGAGGCGTGCGGAGGATGTGGCGGTGCCCCAATTCGAGCCCGCGGCCTGAATCCAACGGCCGTCCACGCAAGAGGAGAAGAGCTACCCCATGGACCGAACCCTACAGCTTGCCCAAGCCCGCTTCGTGATCGAGGAGATCCTATTCCGTTACGCGGAACTGCTTGATTCGGGCGACCTTGAAGGCCTTGCCGCGCTGTTCGCCCGAGGGGCCATCAAGCCGGCCGTCGGGGCGCCCGTGCAGGGTGCCGAAGAGGTCCTCGGCCTATACGCCAGCGCGGTTAAGTTCTATGACGCGGAAGAGAACCTCGTTGCCTACCAACGCCGCCAATGCACCCCGCGCACGCGGCACGTCACCACCAACCTGATCTTCGAATTCGACAACGCGGTCATGGAAGCGACGGTGCGCAGCGTTTTCACTGTTTACCAGACTTTGGCTGGCCGCAATGAAATTGTCGCTGGCGGCCGCTACGTCGATAAGTTCGTGCGCACCCTGCAAGGTTGGCACATCGCTGAGCGGGAGATCATCATTGAGAACGCGGGTGACATGAGCAGGCACTTGAATGGGTAGGTCTTTGAGTGGCATGAATGAACTGGCCGTTGACTTGGCAGCGGCCATACGCAGTGGTTCAACACGCCCAAAGATGCCAGCGAAAAATTAGGCATCGACGAAGCCCATGCGCTCCGGAAGAAGGTTGTGGCGGCCGTGTCGGGCGGTTCAGTGTCCGCCATGTTGACAAGTTCGTGCACATCATGCAGGGTCGCTAAATCGCCGAGCTGAAGATCACCATCGAGAACGCGGGTGACGAGAACGCGGGTGATAGGGATGGGCTTTTTGTGGTGAGGGCCTTGTGCAGTGATGGGGGTTGGCGAAGACGCTGGCCCTCCGGTCAGCTACGCCCCGCGGACTGAGCGTTAGCCAGCCTGCGAGTCCGACCATGAAGAACGGCACTGCTGAGCATCTGTGGCGGGTAGACGGGCGCAGGCCGGTGCTTCTCGCGACCGCGGTGCTGATCGTGGCGGCGTTGCTGCATGCGCCCGCCCACGGTAACTGGCACGGCAGCTGGGCCGACCGCAAGGTCGTCTTTGAGTGCCCGTGCAGTGCGGAGTTCACGCCGGACGGGGACGGTGTCGAGGGCAAACTCACTTTGCGCTTTGGCCTGCGCAGCCACCGTGAAGTCCGCAGCGCCAGCTTGATTGTCGTCACGCGGCCTTGGACCACGAATGAAGACGGAACCCGCGGGCGGTCCGATTCCCCGCGTTTGGAGGACCTCGAGCCGCAAAGCCCCGAGTGGCAGCACGGAATTGCGGCGACCCGGGCCATTCGAGGGCTGACCCACTCGGCGCGCATCCAGCAGCCGCGATCGGATGAGACCCTTCAGTTCGAGCTTTGGGAGGCCGCTGGCGACTGGTCCAGCCGCGACGCGACTGGCGCCCTGGACGACTTTGCCTCCAAGCACGAGCGTCTCACGCTGTGGCCCGTCCCGGACGACGGAACGGGTTCCACCACGCGCTACGTGGACATCCTGACGGACTCCGACGGGGATGCGGCGGGCGATGTGAACGAGCGCCTCGCGGGGGCCGACCCGGACGACCCAGCGTCAGCGCCAGGCTCGTCAGAAGTGGACGTGCTGTGGCTCTACCAAGCGTCCCTTGCCGCGCCGGACACGGTGCCCGCCTACCACCACGCGGCGGTCGTCGCCAACGCCATGTTCGTTGACAGCGGCACCAACTTGAGCTTCCGCACAGTGGGCTTCGTGGCCTTGGAAGATGACGAGATTTCAGAGATCGGATACGTCAAGCCGGAACGCCTGAACGAATTGCTCGATCAGCATGGCGCTGATGTGCGCAATTTCTGGTATGACAATCAGGATGATGTCCAAGACGCTTGCCCAGAGTTTGCAGGAGGCTGCGCGGGAGTGGGCGACCTGCAGGAGCGCGGCGAATGGAGCCCTGCCCCGTCTTTCACAGCCGGTCCTTGGCCCGAAACGATTGCGCACGAATTGGGGCACGTCATGGGTCTCGCGCACTCGGCCCGGCAGTCTGAGTGGTACGGCTCATTCCGTTGGTCCCGCGGGCACTACATCGGCGAATGGAGGCCCAACAACTTCAACGGCACGATCATGAGCTACGGGCGCATGAGTCAACCGCTGCGCCCGGTTTTCTCCAGCCCGGGCTCGAAGCAGTGCTGGCCCTTGGGCGCCTGCGGCCTGCCCGCCACGCACCTGCACGGGGCCGACGCCGTTCGCAGCCTGGACCTCATCCGGTTCCGAGCCGCCAAGTTGCGCGCGCAGAAGCCCGACACCGACGGCGACGGCTTCGTGGATGCCGCCGATGCCTTCCCCAACGATGCGAGCGATTGGGCGGACCTGGACGGCGACGGAACCGGCGACAACGCCGACCCCGATATGGACGGCGACGGCCGGGCC
This sequence comes from Candidatus Azophilus sp., assembly GCA_965220835.1. GTDB lineage: Bacteria > Pseudomonadota > Gammaproteobacteria > Pseudomonadales > Azotimanducaceae > Azophilus. Next base: position 793,838 of record OZ244842.1, read on the forward strand.
AACGCCGATGACGCCTTCGCCCACGACCCCGACGAGTGGGCGGACCTGGACGGCGACGGCGTTGGCGACAACGCCGACCCGGACCGGGACGGCGATGGCGTGGAAAACGGTGACGACCTGTTCCCGGATGACGCGCTCGACCACGCCGACTCTGACGGGGACGGCGTCGGCGACAACGCCCAGGCGCTGCACCCGTTCCGGGACGCGAAGCTGCGGGCCGCCGTCGAGCAGGCGTTGGGCAAGGCGGCGGGAGCCCCCATATCCGCGACGGATATGGCAGGGCTTGCGGCGCTTGAGGCTTTCAGCACCGGCATCTCCGACCTGACCGGCCTGGAGCTGGCGACGGGGCTCACGAAGCTGAACCTCGACAGTTTGCGTGGGGGGTACCGCGGCACCTTTGACGGTGGCGTGGCGGACCTGACCCCACTCGCCGATCTGCAAGCGCTGGAGACGCTTTCGCTGGCCATGTCGCCATCGCTCACCGACCTGTCGCCCCTTGCCGGCTTGCGCAACCTCAAGTCGCTGGGACTGACGGCAGGTTCGATAGGGCGGCGAAGCGGGGTTCGGGACCTCAAGGCGCTGGAATCCCTGCCGCTGACCGCGCTGGTGATCAACCACGCGAGCGTGAGCGACATCTCGCCGCTGTCCGGGCTGTCCCAGCTGGCGCACCTTAACTTGAACACCAACCAGGTCACAGACCTCTCCGGCCTGTCCGGGCTGTCCCAGCTGCAGTACTTGAATTTGTTCAGTAACGACGTTTCGGACATTGCCCCGCTTGCCGGACTGTCGAACTTGAGAAGGCTCCAGCTTGGTCTCAACCTTGTGACTGACATCTCCCCATTGTCGGGGCTGTCGCTGCTTGGCACCCTCTGGCTTGCCGACAACAGAATCAGGGACGTCACCGGCCTGGGAGGGCTTACGGGCCTTTCATCGCTCAGCCTCAGGAACAACCTCGTGGCGGACATTGCCCCGCTGTCGAGCCTGCTTCAACTCGACTACCTTGACCTCAACCACAACTCCATCTCGGACGTTTCCCCACTTTCAAGCCTGCTTCAACTGGGAAGCCTGTACGTTGCGCACAATGCAATTGCGGACCTCTCCTCCCTGACCGCGCTCACCGGCCTCCGTTCCCTCAATGTTGGCGGTCATCCGATGTCCTTCAGCGACTTCCTGGAGGACTTTAGGCCTGGCCCGCAATTCCGCTATCTCGACCTGTCCTACGCCAAGGTCGACGACCTCGCGCCGCTGGCCGACTTCATGGAACGGTCCGGGGCACGGAAGTGGACACTTTACCTGAGCTACAACCCATACAGGAACCTCGGCCCGCTGGTTCGGCCGGCGATCTGGGAACGCGGTTCGCGAATCACTCTTGTCGGCGTGAGCCTCGATCGGGACGGCGCGGACGCCGACATTGCCCAGCTGGAGGCTTGGGGCGTCACCGTCTCGGGCTACCGACCCGAAGCCGACAATGCACCAAGAGCCGTCAACTTCCCCGATCGGCGCCTGGGCGACTTCATGCAAGAACAAGCCGCCGCCTGGGGCTCAGGATTGATGGACCAGCCCGTTACGACAGCAAGCGCTGCACGCATACCGGAGATCCTCGCCTTCGGCCAAGGCATCGCCGACCTCACGGGCCTGGAGGCGGCGACCGGCCTGCGGCGCCTGCACCTGGGCGGGAACGCGGTGGCCGACCTGTCGCCCATTCTTGGCTTGGAGGCGCTCGACTACGTGGACCTGGACGGCAACCCGCTCTCCGAAGCGGCGCTGAACGTCCAGGTGCCGGCGCTGCTGGCGGACCGCGTGGACGTGCAGCTTGACCGGTTGTCCTGGCGCCTGCCCGCGGGCGGGCCGGACGCGACGTTCGCCACCCAGGGCTACTTCGCCGCCCGGCTGGGCGTGCCGGCCACCTCCGGCATCGCCTTCAGCGCGTCGAGCGGCAACGCCTTCCTGAGCCCCAGCGTCGCCGCCGACGGCACGCTCAGGCTGGCGCCGCGCCGGATCGCCGGCCCGGCCGAGGTGGTCGTTGAGGCGCGGGCGGGCGGCGAGTTGGCGAAGCTGGCCTTCACCGTGGTGGCGCGCAAGGACGTCCCGCTGTTCCTCGGGGTTGCCGACGGCGGCCGGCGCGAGAGCTTCCTGCGGGTGATGAACCACGCGAGCCGGGCCGGGGACGTGCGCATCGAGGCCACGGACGCCTTAGGGCACCGCCCGGAGGCGGTGCTGCTGTCGCTGGACGCGGGGCAGGCCGTGCAGCTGACCTCCCGGGAGCTTGAGGAGGGCAACGCGGCCAAGGGGCTGCCCAAGGGCATCGGGGAGGGCGAGGGCGACTGGCGCCTGGCGCTCTCGGGGGCGCTGAACGCGGAGGCGCTGTCCAGCTTCCGGGCCGGGGACGGGCTGGTGACCGCGGTGAACGCCGCGGCGCGCAGGGCGGACGGCGGGCCGCTCAGCATCGGCTTCCTCAACCCGGGCAGCAACCACCGGCAGCAGAGCCGCCTGCGGCTGGTCAACCCGGGCGTGGAGGCGGCGACGGTGCGCATCACGGGCACGGATGACGCGGGCGCACCGGGGGCGGGCGCGGTGTCGGTGGATGTTCCCGCCGGGCACGCCCTGACGTTCACGGCGGCGGAGCTGGAGAGCGGGCACGCGCCGGGGCTTTCGGGCGCGCTGGGCGACGGGCATGGCAAGTGGCGGCTGCGGATCGAGTCGGACGGCGCGGCCGCCGCCATGAGCCTTGTCGAGGCCCCGGCCGGCCACCTCGCCAACCTCTCGGCGCCGGCGGAGGCGGCTCGCCCGGACGGCGCCCGGACGGTGCCCTTCCTCCCGTCGGCCTCGGACGCGCGGGGGCGGCAGGGCTTCATGCGCGTGGTGAACCGCTCCGGCGCTTCGGGCGCGGTGCGCATCCGGGCGTTCGACGGCTCGGACTTCGCCTACGGCCCGGTCACCCTGTCGCTTGGCCCGCACCAGGCGCGGCAGTTCAGCTCCCGCGACCTGGAGTCGGGCAACGCGGCCCGGGGCCTGTCGGGGTCGACGGGCGCGGGGCGCGGGGACTGGCGGCTGGAGCTGGACGGCGACCTGGACTTCGAGGCGTCCGCGTACGTGCGCTACCAGCGGGCGGACGACGGGTTCCTGACGTCGCTGCAGTCGTTCGCGCCGGAGCTGGACGCGGGCCTGACGCACCGCATCGCCTTCTTCAACCCCGGCAGCAACCCGCGGCAGGTGAGCCGCCTCTTGCTCGTCAACCGGGGGGCGGCGGATGCGCAGGCGGCCGTCGCCGGCATCGACGACGCGGGGCGTTCGCACGGCGGCCCGGTGCGGGTGCGGGTGCCGGCGGGCGGTTCCGTTGCCTTGGGCGCGAAGGCGCTTGAGGAGGGCGCGTCGGGCTTCGAGGGGTCTTTGGGCGACGGGCGGGGCAAGTGGCGGCTGTGCGTGACGTCGGATGCGCCGATCCTGGCCCTGAGCCTGCTGGAGACGCCCACCGGGCACCTGACCAACATGTCCACCCTGCCCGACCTGTTCGACTGCGCCGATGCGGACTAGCAGCCACCGGCACGCGATTGTTGCAACCGCACTGCTGGTGGCGGCGGCCTCGCTGCATGCGCCCGCCCAAGGTTTCTTCGGCGACCGCAAGGTCGTCTTCGATTGCCCGTGCAGCGCGGAGTTCACGCCGGACGGCGACAGCGGCGAGGGCGCAGTGACCTTGCGCTTCGGCCTGCGCAACCACCGTGACGTCCGCAGCGCCAGCTTGATTGTTGTCATACCGCCTTGGACCACAAGCTCGGATGGCACCCAAGTGCGGTCCAACCTCGCCTTGGATGCGATACCGCTGCAAAGCCCCGCCTGGGAGCATGGGATTGCGGCAACGCGCACGATTCAGGGGCTGACGCAATCGGCGCGCGTCCAGCAGCCCGGACCGAACGAGACCCTTGAGTTTCAGCTTTGGGAGGCCGATGGCGACTGGTCCAGCCGCGACGCGACTGGCCAACTGCAAGACTTCGCCTCAAGGCACGAGCGTCTCACGCTGTGGCCCGTCCCGGACGACCAGGCGGGCTCCACAACCCGCTACGTGGACATCCTGACGGACTCGGACGGCGACGGCGTGGGCGACGTGAACGAGCGCCTTGCGGGGGCCGACCCGGACGACCCGGCCGCAGCGCCGGGGTCGTCGGAGGTGGACGTGCTGTGGCTCTACCAAGCGTCCCTTGCCGCGCCGGACACGGTGCCCGCCTACCACCACGCGGCCGTCGTCACCAACGCCATGTTTGTCGACAGCGGCACCAACGTGAGCTTGCGCACAGTTGGCTTCGTGGCCGTGGACGAGGGTGACATGAACCAGTACGGGGATGTGGAGGCGGAACGCTTGGAGGCGTTGCTAGATCGGCACGGCGCCGATTTGGCCAACTTGTGGTACAACCGTGATGATGGCATCAGAGACCCCTGCCCAAGAGGCGCAATCGGTTGCGCGATTGTGGGCGACCTCGAAGGGCGCGGCGCTTGGCGGCGGCCTTGGTGGCCATCTAACACAGCTGGTCCTTTGCCGGAGACGATCGCGCACGAACTGGGACATGTCCTGGGTCTCGTGCACTCGGCCCGGCAGGGCGAATCCTATGGCTCATTCCGTTGGTCCCGCGGGCACTACATCGGCGAGTGGGGGCCGTACAACGCCAACGGCACGATCATGAGCTATGGGAACTTCCACAGTCCGGTGTTCTCCAGCCCGGCCTCGAACCAGTGCCAGCCATGGGGTGCCTGCGGCCTGCCCGCCACGCACTTGCGCGGCGCCGATGCCGCTCGGAGCCTGGACCTCATGCGGTTCCAAGCTGCCAACTTGCGTGCGCAGAAGCCCGATGCCGACGGCGACGGCTTCGTGGATGCGGCCGACGCCTTCCCCAACGATGCGAGCGAATGGGCGGACCTGGACGGCGACGGAACCGGCGACAACGCCGACCCCGATTTGGACGGAGACGGCCGGGCCAACGCCGATGACGCCTTCCTCCGCGACCCCGACGAGTGGGCGGACCTGGACGGCGACGGCGTTGGCGACAATGCCGACCCGGACCGGGACGGCGACGGCGTGGAAAACGGTGACGACCTGTTCCCGGATGACGCGCTCGACCACGCCGACTCGGACGGGGACGGCGTGGGGGACAACGCCCAGGCGCTGCACCCGTTCCGGGATGCGCAGCTGCGGGCCGCCGTCGAGCAGGCGCTGGGCAAGGCGGCGGGAGCCCCGATATCCGCGACGGAGATGGCAGGGCTTGCGGCGCTTCAGGTGGACAGCGCCGACGTCTCCGACCTGACGGGCCTGGAGCTGGCGACGGGGCTCAGAAGGTTGAGGCTCGACCTAGACAGGCTCGGGAACCGGGGCACCTATGAGGATGGCGTGGCGGACCTGACCCCACTCGCTGCTCTGCAGGCGCTGGAGACGCTTTGGCTGAGCATCTCGCCACGCCTCACCGATCTCTCGCCCCTTGACGGCTTGCGCAACCTCAAGTCGCTGCGACTGTTGGGTTCTTCGAGACTTCCGCGAAGCGGCGTTCGGAATCTCAAGGCGCTGGAATCCCTGCCGCTGACCGAACTGGTGATCAGGTACGCGAGCGTGAGCGACACCTCGCCGCTTTCCGGGCTGAGCCAGCTAGAGTTCCTTGACTTGGCTTACAACCGGGTCACGGACCTGTCCGGCCTGTCCGGGCTGTCCCAACTGCTGGACTTGAAATTGTCCAGCAACGACATTGCGGACATTGCCCCGCTTGCCGGACTGTCGAAGTTGCGAAGCATTGACCTGAGTCACAACCGTGTCGCTGACGTCTCGCCGTTGTCGGGGCTTTCCCAGCTTGTCACCCTCCGACTCAACAGCAACAGAATAGGGAAAGTCTCCGGCTTGGGCGGGCTCACGAGTCTTTCACTGCTCCATCTCAGAAGCAACCTTATCGAGGATGCCTCCACCCTGACCGCACCCGCTGGCCTCCGTCAACTTTACGTCGGCGGGAATCCCATGTCCTTCAGGGACTTCCTGGAGGACTTTGAGCCTGGCCCGGACCTTCACATCCTCGGTCTGAACGACGCCAATGTCGATGACCTCGCGCCGCTGGCCGACTTCATGGAACGGTCCGGGCTGCGGAAGTGGACCTTTTACCTGAACCGCAACCCCTTCAGTGACCTAGGTCCGCTGCTTCGCCCCGCACTTTGGGAACGCAATTCGTCGATCGTTGTTTACGGGGTGAGCCTCGACCGGGACGGCGCGGACGCCGACATCGCCCAGCTGGAGGCTTGGGGCGTCAGCGTCATTGGCTACCGACCCGACCCCTACAATGCGACAAGGGCCGTGAACTTCCCCGACCGGCGCCTGGGCGTCTTCATTCAAGAAGAAGCCGCCGCCTGGGGCTCAGGATTGGTGGACCAGCCCGTCACGCCGGCAAAAGCCGTAGTGATTCAGGAGATTAACGCCTTCGGCCAAGGCATCGCCGACCTCACGGGCCTGGAGGCGGCGACCGGCCTGCGGCGCCTGCACCTGGGCGGGAACGCGGTGGCCGACCTGTCGCCCATTCTTGGCTTGGAGGCGCTCGACTACGTGGACCTGGACGGCAACCCGCTCTCCGAAGCGGCGCTGAACGTCCAGGTGCCGGCGCTGCTGGCGGACCGCGTGGACGTGCAGCTTGACCGGTTGTCCTGGCGCCTGCCCGCGGGCGGGCCGGACGCGACGTTCGCCACCCAGGGCTACTTCGCCGCCCGGCTGGGCGTGCCGGCCACCTCCGGCATCGCCTTCAGCGCGTCGAGCGGCAACGCCTTCCTGAGCCCCAGCGTCGCCGCCGACGGCACGCTCAGGCTGGCGCCGCGCCGGATCGCCGGCCCGGCCGAGGTGGTCGTTGAGGCGCGGGCGGGCGGCGAGTTGGCGAAGCTGGCCTTCACCGTGGTGGCGCGCAAGGACGTCCCGCTGTTCCTCGGGGTTGCCGACGGCGGCCGGCGCGAGAGCTTCCTGCGGGTGATGAACCACGCGAGCCGGGCCGGGGACGTGCGCATCGAGGCCACGGACGCCTTAGGGCACCGCCCGGAGGCGGTGCTGCTGTCGCTGGACGCGGGGCAGGCCGTGCAGCTGACCTCCCGGGAGCTTGAGGAGGGCAACGCGGCCAAGGGGCTGCCCAAGGGCATCGGGGAGGGCGAGGGCGACTGGCGCCTGGCGCTCTCGGGGGCGCTGAACGCGGAGGCGCTGTCCAGCTTCCGGGCCGGGGACGGGCTGGTGACCGCGGTGAACGCCGCGGCGCGCAGGGCGGACGGCGGGCCGCTCAGCATCGGCTTCCTCAACCCGGGCAGCAACCACCGGCAGCAGAGCCGCCTGCGGCTGGTCAACCCGGGCGTGGAGGCGGCGACGGTGCGCATCACGGGCACGGATGACGCGGGCGCACCGGGGGCGGGCGCGGTGTCGGTGGATGTTCCCGCCGGGCACGCCCTGACGTTCACGGCGGCGGAGCTGGAGAGCGGGCACGCGCCGGGGCTTTCGGGCGCGCTGGGCGACGGGCATGGCAAGTGGCGGCTGCGGATCGAGTCGGACGGCGCGGCCGCCGCCATGAGCCTTGTCGAGGCCCCGGCCGGCCACCTCGCCAACCTCTCGGCGCCGGCGGAGGCGGCGCGCCCGGACGGCGCCCGGACGGTGCCCTTCCTCCCGTCGGCCTCGGACGCGCGGGGGCGGCAGGGCTTCATGCGCGTGGTGAACCGCTCCGGCGCTTCGGGCGCGGTGCGCATCCGGGCGTTCGACGGCTCGGACTTCGCCTACGGCCCGGTCACCCTGTCGCTTGGCCCGCACCAGGCGCGGCAGTTCAGCTCCCGCGACCTGGAGTCGGGCAACGCGGCCCGGGGCCTGTCGGGGTCGACGGGCGCGGGGCGCGGGGACTGGCGGCTGGAGCTGGACGGCGACCTGGACTTCGAGGCGTCCGCGTACGTGCGCTACCTGCGGGCGGACGACGGGTTCCTGACGTCGCTGCAGTCGTTCGCGCCGGAGCTGGACGCGGGCCTGACGCACCGCATCGCCTTCTTCAACCCCGGCAGCAACCCGCGGCAGGTGAGCCGCCTGCTGCTCGTGAACAGGGGCGCCGCCGACGCGCAGGCGGCCATCGCCGGCATCGACGACGCGGGGCGCTCGCACGGCGGCCCGGTGCGGGTGCGGGTGCCGGCGGGCGGTTCCGTTGCCTTGGGCGCGAAGGCGCTCGAGGAGGGCGCGTCGGGCTTCGAGGGCTCGTTGGGGGACGGGCGGGGCAAGTGGCGGCTGTGCGTGACGTCGGACGCGCCGATCCTGGCCATGAGCCTGCTGGAGACGCCCACCGGCCACCTGACCAACATGTCCACCCTGCCGGACCTGTTCGACTGCGCCGATGCGGACTAGCGGCCGCCTTGAGGTGCTGCCAGCCGCGGGCGGAGCCGTTGGCAACCCGCGACCAAACCGTCGAGGGCGGCCGCCATGTTGACAAGTTCTTGCACATCATGCAGGGTTGTTCCATCGCCGGGCGGGAGACCATCATCGATAACGCAGGTGACTTGGACGGGCAATCGCATGGTTGACGCCTTGCGCAATGATGGGGCTTGGCCAATGCGCCTAGCCGTCAGGCAGCCGCGCACCCCAGCCCCATGGCTGAATCCCCCATGAAGCGGCTCCAGCAGCTGGCCCGGCTCATCAACTGGCGTTGGCTTGGTGTGGCGGCGGCAGTGCTGGCGGGCATCGGGATCGCCTGGATGGCCAACGCGCCGCAACGGACCGCCAACGAGGCCTCTGATGGCGATGCCGTCACGCCGTCACCCGAGGCGCCCGTGGTCGCCCAACGGCCCGCACGAGGGCCCGCATCCCCCTCGCCTGGGCCCCCCGAACCGATGCCCGAACCCCTGTGGCAGGTGATTGACGAGGCCGGCGTCCCGGCGCTGCCGCCCTATGACGAGCGCTGGTCCAAGGCGGGCCGCGTGCTGGTGCGGCTGTCCGCGGACTTGGCGGCGGCGGGCAGCCTGGAGGTCGGGGACCGCATCACGCTGGCCCTGCCGCAGCTCGGCAAGTCACGCGCCGCGTCCATCGACGCGGTGGATGACGGCGGCGGCGCTCGCTCGCTGCTCGGCCGGGCGGCGTGGAGCGAGGGCCGTGCGCAGCGGTGGGTCGTGACCGTGGCACCGACCAGCCTGTTCGCGTGGATTGACACCCCGCAAGGCCCCCACGAGCTTTCCGTCCGGCATGGGGAGCGGCTGGGCTGGCTGCTGCCGAGCGCAAGCAGGATGGCCGGTTTCGATTTCAGCAAGCCGGACACCTTCGCTGTTGACGAGCATGGACGCCGCGTGCCGGCGGGGGAGCGGAACCGACGATGAAGAACGGCACCGCTGGGCATCCGTCGCGGGGAGGCGGAGGCCGGCCGGCGCTTCTCGCGACCGCACTGCTGGTCGTGGCGGCCTCGCTGCATGCGCCCGCCCACGGTTACGGGGGCGACCGCAAGGTCGTCTTCGAGTGCCCGTGCAGCGCGGAGTTCACGCCGGACGGCGACAGCGGCGAGGGCGCGGTGACCTTGCGCTTCGGCCTGCGCAACCACCGTGACGCCCGCAGCGCCAGCTTGATTGTCGTCATACCGCCTTGGACCACAAACTCGGATGGCACCCAAGTGCGGTCCAACCTCGCCTTGGATGCGATACCGCTGCAAAGCCCCACCTGGGAGCACGGGATTGCGGCAACGCGCACGATTCAGGGGCTGACGCAATCGGCGCGCGTCCAGCAGCCCGGACCGAACGAGACCCTTGAGTTTCAGCTTTGGGAGGCCGATGGCGACTGGTCCAGCCGCGACGCGACTGGCCGACTGCAAGACTTCGCCTCAAGGCACGAGCGTCTCACGCTGTGGCCCGTCCCGGACGACCAGGCGGGCTCCACAACCCGCTACGTGGACATCCTGACGGACTCGGACGGCGACGGCGTGGGCGACGTGAACGAGGGCCTGGCGGGGACCGACCCGGACAACCCGGCCGCAGCGCCGGGGTCGTCGGAGGTGGACGTGCTGTGGCTCTACCAAGCATCGCTCGCCGCGCCGGACACGGTGCCCGAGTACCACCACGCGGCCGTCGTCGCCAACGCCATGTTCGTCGACAGCGGCACCAACCTGCGGCTGCGCACGGTGGGCTTCGCGGCCGTGGACAACAGCGACATGACCGAGTGGGGAACTGTGGAGGAGGAACACTTGGGCGTGTTGCTGGATCAGCACGGCGCTGACTTGCACAACTTCTGGTATGACCGTGGGGATGGGATCAGAGACTATTGCCCAACAGGCGCAATCGGTTGCGCGGGATTGGGCGACTTTTCGGGACGCGGTGTTTGGAGCCCCGCCCTGTCCTTCACATCCCGTGCTTGGCCCGATTTGATCGCGCACGAACTCGGGCATGTCTTGGGCCTCGCGCACTCGGCCCGTCAGGGCGAATCCTACGGCTCATTCCGTTGGTCCCGCGGGCACTACATCGGCGATTGGGAGCCGCACAACACCAACGGCACGATCATGAGCTATGGGAAATTCCACAGTCCGGTGTTCTCCAGCCCGGCCCTGGACCAGTGCCAGCCTTGGGGTGCCTGCGGCCTGCCCGCCACGCACCTGCGCGGCGCCGACGCCGCTCGGAGCCTGGACCTCATCCGGTTCCAGGCCGCCAAGGTGCGCGGGCCAAAGCCCGACACCGACGGCGACGGCTTCGTGGATGCGGCCGATGCCTTCCCCAACGATGCGAGCGATTGGGCGGACCTGGACGGCGACGGAACCGGCGACAACGCCGACCCCGATATGGACGGCGACGGCCGGGCCAACGCCGATGACGCCTTCGCCCACGACCCCGACGAGTGGGCGGACCTGGACGGCGACGGCGTTGGCGACAACGCCGACCCGGACCGGGACGGCGATGGCGTGGAAAACGGTGACGACCTGTTCCCGGATGACGCGCTCGACCACGCCGACTCTGACGGGGACGGCGTCGGCGACAACGCCCAGGCGCTGCACCCGTTCCGGGACGCGAAGCTGCGGGCCGCCGTCGAGCAGGCGTTGGGCAAGGCGGCGGGAGCCCCCATATCCGCGACGGATATGGCAGGGCTTGCGGCGCTTGAGGCTTTCAGCACCGGCATCTCCGACCTGACCGGCCTGGAGCTGGCGACGGGGCTCACGAAGCTGAACCTCGACAGTTTGCGTGGGGGGTACCGTGGCACCAATGAGGGAGGAGTGGTGGACCTGACCCCACTCGCCGATCTGCAAGCGCTGGAGACGCTTTCGCTGGCCATGTCGCCATCGCTCACCGACCTGTCGCCCCTTGCCGGCTTGCGCAACCTAAAGTCGCTGGGACTGACGGCATCTTCGATACGGCCGCCAAGCGGGGTTCGGGACCTCAAGGCGCTGGAATCCCTGCCGCTGACCGAGCTGGTGATCAACCGCGCGAGCGTGAGCGACGTCTCGCCGCTCTCCGGGCTGTCCCAGCTGGCGCACCTTGACTTGAACAGCAACCAGGTCACGGACCTCTCCGGCCTGTCCGGGCTGTCCCAGCTGCAGCACTTGGCCTTGTTTGGCAACGGCGTTTCGGACATTGCCCCGCTCGCCGGACTGTCGAACCTGAGGACGCTCCGCTTGGGTCTAAACCTTGTGACTGACATCTCCCCGTTGTCGGGGCTTTCCCTGCTTGGCACGCTCTCGCTTGCCGACAACAAAATCAGGGACGTCACCGGCCTGGGAAGGCTTACGGGCCTCTCATCGCTCAGCCTCAGGAACAACCTCGTGGCGGACATTGCCCCGCTGTCGAGCCTGCTTCAACTCGACTACCTTAACCTCAACCACAACTCCATCTCGGACGTTTCCCCACTTTCAAGCCTGCTTCAACTGGGAAGCCTGTACGTTGCGCACAATGCAATTGCGGACCTCTCCCCCCTGACCGCGCTCACCGGCCTCCGTTCCCTCAATGTTGGCGGTCATCCGATGTCCTTCAGCGACTTCCTGGAGGACTTTAGGCCTGGCCCGCAATTCCGCTATCTCGACCTGTCCTACGCCAAGGTCGACGACCTCGCGCCGCTGGCCGACTTCATGGAACGGTCCGGGGCACGGAAGTGGACACTTTACCTGAGCTACAACCCATACAGGAACCTCGGCCCGCTGGTTCGGCCGGCGATCTGGGAACGCGGTTCGCGAATCACTCTTGTCGGCGTGAGCCTCGATCGGGACGGCGCGGACGCCGACATTGCCCAGCTGGAGGCTTGGGGCGTCACCGTCTCGGGCTACCGACCCGAAGCCGACAATGCACCAAGAGCCGTCAACTTCCCCGATCGGCGCCTGGGCGACTTCATGCAAGAACAAGCCGCCGCCTGGGGCTCAGGATTGATGGACCAGCCCGTTACGACAGCAAGCGCTGCACGCATACCGGAGATCCTCGCCTTCGGCCAAGGCATCGCCGACCTCACGGGCCTGGAGGCGGCGACCGGCCTGCGGCGCCTGCACCTGGGCGGGAACGCGGTGGCCGACCTGTCGCCCATTCTTGGCTTGGAGGCGCTCGACTACGTGGACCTGGACGGCAACCCGCTCTCCGAAGCGGCGCTGAACGTCCAGGTGCCGGCGCTGCTGGCGGACCGCGTGGACGTGCAGCTTGACCGGGTGTCCTGGCGCCTGCCCGCGGGCGGGCCGGACGCGACGTTCGCCACCCAGGGCTACTTCGCCGCCCGGCTGGGCGTGCCGGCCACCTCCGGCATCGCCTTCAGCGCGTCGAGCGGCAACGCCTTCCTGAGCCCCAGCGTCGCCGCCGACGGCACGCTCAGGCTGGCGCCGCGCCGGATCGCCGGCCCGGCCGAGGTGGTCGTTGAGGCGCGGGCGGGCGGCGAGTTGGCGAAGCTGGCCTTCACCGTGGTGGCGCGCAAGGACGTCCCGCTGTTCCTCGGGGTTGCCGACGGCGGCCGGCGCGAGAGCTTCCTGCGGGTGATGAACCACGCGGGCCGGGCCGGGGACGTCCGCATCGAGGCCACGGACGCCTTAGGGCACCGCCCGGAGGCGGTGCTGCTGTCGCTGGAAGCGGGGCAGGCCGTGCAGCTGACCTCCCGGGAGCTTGAGGAGGGCAACGCGGCCAAGGGCCTGCCCAAGGGCATCGGCGAGGGCGAGGGCGACTGGCGCCTGGCGCTCTCGGGGGCGCTGAACGCGGAGGCGCTGTCCAGCTTCCGGGCCGGGGACGGGCTGGTGACCGCTGTGAACGCCGCGACGCGCAGGGTGGACGGCGGGCCGCTCAGCATCGGCTTCCTCAACCCGGGCAGCAACCACCGGCAGCAGAGCCGCCTGCGGCTGGTCAACCCGGGCGTGGAGGCGGCGACGGTGCGCATCACGGGCACGGATGACGCGGGCGCACCGGGGGCGGGCGCGGTGTCGGTGGATGTTCCCGCCGGGCATGCCCTGACGTTCACGGCGGCGGAGCTGGAGAGCGGGCACGCGCCGGGGCTTTCGGGCGCGCTGGGCGACGGGCGGGGCAAGTGGCGGCTGCGGATCGAGTCGGACGGCGCGGCCGCCGCCATGAGCCTTGTCGAGGCCCCGGCCGGCCACCTCGCCAACCTCTCGGCGCCGGCGGAGGCGGCTCGCCCGGACGGCGCCCGGACGGTGCCCTTCCTCCCGTCGGCCTCGGACGCGCGGGGGCGGCAGGGCTTCATGCGCGTGGTGAACCGCTCCGGCGCTTCGGGCGCGGTGCGCATCCGGGCGTTCGACGGCTCGGACTTCGCCTACGGCCCGGTCACCCTGTCGCTTGGCCCGCACCAGGCGCGGCAGTTCAGCTCCCGCGACCTGGAGTCGGGCAACGCGGCCCGGGGCCTGTCGGGGTCGACGGGCGCGGGGCGCGGGGACTGGCGGCTGGAGCTGGACGGCGACCTGGACTTCGAGGCGTCCGCGTACGTGCGCTACCAGCGGGCGGACGACGGGTTCCTGACGTCGCTGCAGTCGTTCGCGCCGGAGCTGGACGCGGGCCTGACGCACCGCATCGCCTTCTTCAACCCCGGCAGCAACCCGCGGCAGGTGAGCCGCCTCTTGCTCGTCAACCGGGGGGCGGCGGATGCGCAGGCGGCCGTCGCCGGCATCGACGACGCGGGGCGTTCGCACGGCGGCCCGGTGCGGGTGCGGGTGCCGGCGGGCGGTTCCGTTGCCTTGGGCGCGAAGGCGCTTGAGGAGGGCGCGTCGGGCTTCGAGGGGTCTTTGGGCGACGGGCGGGGCAAGTGGCGGCTGTGCGTGACGTCGGATGCGCCGATCCTGGCCCTGAGCCTGCTGGAGACGCCCACCGGGCACCTGACCAACATGTCCACCCTGCCCGACCTGTTCGACTGCGCCGATGCGGACTAGCAGCCACCGGCACGCGATTGTTGCAACCGCACTGCTGGTGGCGGCGGCCTCGCTGCATGCGCCCGCCCAAGGTTTCTTCGGCGACCGCAAGGTCGTCTTCGATTGCCCGTGCAGCGCGGAGTTCACGCCGGACGGCGACAGCGGCGAGGGCGCAGTGACCTTGCGCTTCGGCCTGCGCAACCACCGTGACGTCCGCAGCGCCAGCTTGATTGTTGTCATACCGCCTTGGACCACAAGCTCGGATGGCACCCAAGTGCGGTCCAACCTCGCCTTGGATGCGATACCGCTGCAAAGCCCCGCCTGGGAGCATGGGATTGCGGCAACGCGCACGATTCAGGGGCTGACGCAATCGGCGCGCGTCCAGCAGCCCGGACCGAACGAGACCCTTGAGTTTCAGCTTTGGGAGGCCGATGGCGACTGGTCCAGCCGCGACGCGACTGGCCAACTGCAAGACTTCGCCTCAAGGCACGAGCGTCTCACGCTGTGGCCCGTCCCGGACGACCAGGCGGGCTCCACAACCCGCTACGTGGACATCCTGACGGACTCGGACGGCGACGGCGTGGGCGACGTGAACGAGCGCCTTGCGGGGGCCGACCCGGACGACCCGGCCGCAGCGCCGGGGTCGTCGGAGGTGGACGTGCTGTGGCTCTACCAAGCGTCCCTTGCCGCGCCGGACACGGTGCCCGCCTACCACCACGCGGCCGTCGTCACCAACGCCATGTTTGTCGACAGCGGCACCAACGTGAGCTTGCGCACAGTTGGCTTCGTGGCCGTGGACGAGGGTGACATGAACCAGTACGGGGATGTGGAGGCGGAACGCTTGGAGGCGTTGCTAGATCGGCACGGCGCCGATTTGGCCAACTTGTGGTACAACCGTGATGATGGCATCAGAGACCCCTGCCCAAGAGGCGCAATCGGTTGCGCGATTGTGGGCGACCTCGAAGGGCGCGGCGCTTGGCGGCGGCCTTGGTGGCCATCTAACACAGCTGGTCCTTTGCCGGAGACGATCGCGCACGAACTGGGACATGTCCTGGGTCTCGTGCACTCGGCCCGGCAGGGCGAATCCTATGGCTCATTCCGTTGGTCCCGCGGGCACTACATCGGCGAGTGGGGGCCGTACAACGCCAACGGCACGATCATGAGCTATGGGAACTTCCACAGTCCGGTGTTCTCCAGCCCGGCCTCGAACCAGTGCCAGCCATGGGGTGCCTGCGGCCTGCCCGCCACGCACTTGCGCGGCGCCGATGCCGCTCGGAGCCTGGACCTCATGCGGTTCCAAGCTGCCAACTTGCGTGCGCAGAAGCCCGATGCCGACGGCGACGGCTTCGTGGATGCGGCCGACGCCTTCCCCAACGATGCGAGCGAATGGGCGGACCTGGACGGCGACGGAACCGGCGACAACGCCGACCCCGATTTGGACGGAGACGGCCGGGCCAACGCCGATGACGCCTTCCTCCGCGACCCCGACGAGTGGGCGGACCTGGACGGCGACGGCGTTGGCGACAATGCCGACCCGGACCGGGACGGCGACGGCGTGGAAAACGGTGACGACCTGTTCCCGGATGACGCGCTCGACCACGCCGACTCGGACGGGGACGGCGTGGGGGACAACGCCCAGGCGCTGCACCCGTTCCGGGATGCGCAGCTGCGGGCCGCCGTCGAGCAGGCGCTGGGCAAGGCGGCGGGAGCCCCGATATCCGCGACGGAGATGGCAGGGCTTGCGGCGCTTCAGGTGGACAGCGCCGACGTCTCCGACCTGACGGGCCTGGAGCTGGCGACGGGGCTCAGAAGGTTGAGGCTCGACCTAGACAGGCTCGGGAACCGGGGCACCTATGAGGATGGCGTGGCGGACCTGACCCCACTCGCTGCTCTGCAGGCGCTGGAGACGCTTTGGCTGAGCATCTCGCCACGCCTCACCGATCTCTCGCCCCTTGACGGCTTGCGCAACCTCAAGTCGCTGCGACTGTTGGGTTCTTCGAGACTTCCGCGAAGCGGCGTTCGGAATCTCAAGGCGCTGGAATCCCTGCCGCTGACCGAACTGGTGATCAGGTACGCGAGCGTGAGCGACACCTCGCCGCTTTCCGGGCTGAGCCAGCTAGAGTTCCTTGACTTGGCTTACAACCGGGTCACGGACCTGTCCGGCCTGTCCGGGCTGTCCCAACTGCTGGACTTGAAATTGTCCAGCAACGACATTGCGGACATTGCCCCGCTTGCCGGACTGTCGAAGTTGCGAAGCATTGACCTGAGTCACAACCGTGTCGCTGACGTCTCGCCGTTGTCGGGGCTTTCCCAGCTTGTCACCCTCCGACTCAACAGCAACAGAATAGGGAAAGTCTCCGGCTTGGGCGGGCTCACGAGTCTTTCACTGCTCCATCTCAGAAGCAACCTTATCGAGGATGCCTCCACCCTGACCGCACCCGCTGGCCTCCGTCAACTTTACGTCGGCGGGAATCCCATGTCCTTCAGGGACTTCCTGGAGGACTTTGAGCCTGGCCCGGACCTTTACATTCTTGGCCTGAACGACGCCAATGTCGATGACCTCGCGCCGCTGGCCGACTTCATGGAACGGTCCGGGCTGCGGAAGTGGACCTTTTACCTGAACCGCAACCCCTTCAGTGACCTAGGTCCGCTGCTTCGCCCCGCACTTTGGGAACGCAATTCGTCGATCGTTGTTTACAGTGTGAGCCTCGACCAGGACGGCGCGGACGCCGACATCGCCCAGCTGGAGTCCTGGGGCGTCAGCGTCATTGGCTACCGACCCGACCCCTACAATGCGACAAGGGCCGTGAACTTCCCGGATCGGCGCCTGGGCGACCTCATGCAAGAAGAAGTCGCCGCCTGGGGCTCAGGATTGGTGGACCAGCCCGTCACGACGGCAAGAGCTGCACGCATACCGGAGATCCTCGCCTTCGGCCAAGGCATCGCCGACCTCACGGGCCTGGAGGCGGCGACGGGCCTGCAGCGCCTGCACCTGGGCGGGAACGCGGTGGCCGACCTGTCGCCCATCCTTGGCCTGGAGGGGCTCGACTACGTGGACCTGGACGGCAACCCGCTCTCCGAAGCGGCGCTGAACGTCCAGGTGCCGGCGCTGCTGGCGGACCGCGTGGACGTGCAGCTTGACCGGGTGTCCTGGCGCCTGCCCGCGGGCGGGCCGGACGCCACGTTCGCCACCCAGGGCTACTTCGCCGCCCGGCTGGGCGTGCCGGCGAACTCCGGCATCGCCTTCAGCGCGTCGAGCGGCAACGCCTTCCTGAGCCCCAGCGTCGCCGCCGACGGCACGCTCAGGCTGGCGCCGCGCCGGATCGCCGGCCCGGCCGAGGTGGTCGTTGAGGCGCGGGCGGGCGGCGAGTCGGCGAAGCTGGCCTTCACCGTGGTGGCGCGCAAGGACGTCCCGCTGTTCCTCGGGGTTGCCGACGGCGGCCGGCGCGAGAGCTTCCTGCGGGTGATGAACCACGCGGGCCGGGCCGGGGACGTCCGCATCGAGGCCACGGACGCCTTAGGGCACCGCCCGGAGGCGGTGCTGCTGTCGCTGGAAGCGGGGCAGGCCGTGCAGCTGACCTCCCGGGAGCTTGAGGAGGGCAACGCGGCCAAGGGCCTGCCCAAGGGCATCGGGGAGGGCGAGGGCGACTGGCGCCTGGCGCTCTCGGGGGCGCTGAACGCGGAGGCGCTGTCCAGCTTCCGGGCCAGGGACGGGCTGGTGACCGCTGTGAACGCCGCGGCGCGCAGGGTGGACGGCGGGCCGCTCAGCATCGGCTTCCTCAACCCGGGCAGCAACCACCGGCAGCAGAGCCGCCTGCGGCTGGTCAATCCGGGCGTGGAGGCGGCGACGGTGCGCATCACGGGCACGGATGACGCGGGCGCACCGGGGGCGGGCGCGGTGTCGGTGGATGTTCCCGCCGGGCACGCCCTGACGTTCACGGCGGCGGAGCTGGAGAGCGGGCACGCGCCGGGGCTTTCGGGCGCGCTGGGCGACGGGCGGGGCAAGTGGCGGCTGCGGATCGAGTCGGACGGCGCGGCCGCCGCCATGAGCCTGGTGGAGTCGCCCGCCGGCCACCTCGCCAACCTCTCGGCGCCGGCGGAGGCGGCGCGCCCGGACGGCGCCCGGACGGTGCCCTTCCTCCCGTCGGCCTCGGACGCGCGGGGGCGGCAGGGCTTCATGCGCGTGGTGAACCGCTCGGGCGCTTCGGGCGCGGTGCGCATCCGGGCGTTCGACGGCTCGGACTTCGCCTACGGCCCGGTCACCCTGTCGCTCGGCCCGCACCAGGCGCGGCAGTTCAGCTCCCGCGACCTGGAGTCGGGCAACGCGGCCCGGGGCCTGTCGGGGTCGACGGGCGCGGGGCGCGGGGACTGGCGGCTGGAGCTGGACGGCGACCTGGACTTCGAGGCGTCCGCGTACGTGCGCTACCAGCGGGCGGACGACGGGTTCCTGACGTCGCTGCAGTCGTTCGCGCCGGAGCTGGACGCGGGCCTGACGCACCGCATCGCCTTCTTCAACCCCGGCAGCAACCCGCGGCAGGTGAGCCGCCTGCTGCTCGTGAACAGGGGCGCCGCCGACGCGCGGGCGGCCATCGCCGGCATCGACGACGCGGGGCGCTCGCACGGCGGCCCGGTGCGGGTGCGGGTGCCGGCGGGCGGTTCCGTTGCCTTGGGCGCGAAGGCGCTCGAGGAGGGCGCGTCGGGCTTCGAGGGCTCGTTGGGGGACGGGCGGGGCAAGTGGCGGCTGTGCGTGACGTCGGATGCGCCGATCCTGGCCCTGAGCCTGCTGGAGACGCCCACCGGCCACCTGACCAACATGTCCACCCTGCCGGACCTGTTCGACTGCGCCGATGCGGACTAGCGGCCGCTTCGAGGTGCTGCCGGCCGCGGGCGGAGCTGTTGCCGGCCCGGTTCGCAGACCACGCAACATTGAGCAGGCCCTGCCCAATTCGATCCACAACGATGCGGTGGCCCAGAAGCTGGGGTTGCGCGGCGGCACCGTGGCCGGGTCGCTGCACATGGAGCAGTTTCCGCCGCTGCTGGTTGCCTTGTTCGGGACGCAGTGGTGGTCCGAAGGGGGCCTGTCGCTCTATTTCAAGTATGCGACAACGGATCTAGAGCCCGTGCAGTGCTTCGCGAAGCGGCCAGATGCCCTGGAGCCTGGGGTGCAGGCACCGGTTCGGATGAACACCGAAGACGGGCGCCTGGTCGCTGAGGGCACGGCCTGGACCGGGCGGACCCTTGCGCCCACGCCGCTGTCGGAGCGGGCCGCGAACGTGCCGCCGCCCAAGGATCTGCGCATTTTCAAGGACTTCGGGCTTGGCAGGGTGATGGAGCGCATTCCGGTTCGCATCGATGAGGCGGCCCTTGCGCGCCGTCTGAACGTCATCGTGGAGCCTCTTGAGCAATACGTCGAGCCGCACGAGCACGGCGAGCGCGTGTTGCCCCCAAGCATGCTGGTGCACGCGCTCACGGCCTATCACAACACCATGCTGCAGGGCTGGCCGGACTTGGGGGTGGGCCTGTACGGTGCCATCGAGATCGAGCACCTTGCCGGTCCCTGCTTCGTGGCGCACGACTACGAGGTGCGCGGCGAGGTGCTGGCCGTGGGCGAGACTCCGAAGACGGAGTACATTTGGTATGAGAGCATCCTCTCGGAGCCCTCCGACGGCGTCGACCGGGCCCGAATGCTGATGATGCTGCGCTTCATGAAGGACTCCAGCCCCGCTTGGCGCTAGAGCGTGGCGGATGCGCACTAGGCAGGTCTGCGTGAACCTCCCCCGCAGCCAACTTTAGCCCGCCGGGTAGACGGCTCTACCCAATCTCCGGCCGCGGCATGATGGGGCTGTCGCCTGGGCGGAACAGTTCGTGGGCCCGCTTCCAACCGGCAAAGGTGGCTAGGATGTGCGGCGGGTCGCCGTGGATTTCGGTGAAGCAGCCGTTGGCGCTGCGGGTGTCCAGATAGGCGGCGTTGACGTTGTCCGCCCAGAGGTCGCAGGCGGTCTCAAAGCCCATGTCATTGAGACGCTTCAGTTCCGCATCGAAGTCGTTGACCAAGACGCCGATGTGGTGGAAACCCTCCTCGCCGGGTGCGTACATGTCTCGGTAAATGGAGGGCGTATCGTCGTGCTGCTGGATGAACTGGATCATCATGTCGCCCAAGTAGCCGAAAGCGTAGGAGACGTCCGCCTCCTGGTCGGTGCCCCGGTAGGTGAAGCGATCGGTGACGTGGTGGGGCACCAGCACAAAGGGGCCGGCGCCGAACAGCTTCGACCAATTGCTGCAGGCCTCTTCCAAGTCGTTGACCAAGTAGGCCTGCTGGAACAGTGGGTAGGTAGTGAGCATCTTCATGGCGTTTCCGGTTAGCATGGGGAGGAATCAAGTTAACATCATTGATCAAGGAGGACACCACCATGGCAACAGTATTGGTTACCGGCGCCAGCCGGGGCATTGGTTCGGAGCTCGTCAAGCAGTATTCGGCGGAGGGGGCGCAGGTCATTGCCTGCGTGCGGGACACGGCCGCAGCACCGGGTCTTGACGGCGTCAATGGCAACGTGCGCGTCCTGCAGATGGACACTGGCAGTCCAGATTCCATCGCCGCTGCCGCTGCGGAAGTCGGGGACCAGGCGCTTGACGTGGTCATCAACAATGCGGGCTCCGTCGGCGGCGCCAAGCAGGGCATCGACGACGTGGACTTGGAAGAGTGGCACCGCACGTTGGACATCAACACCATCGGCCCGCTGCTCATCGCCCGCGCCTTCAAGGCCAACTTGGCCGCATCGGGCGATGGCAAGCTGATGAACGTCACCAGCCAGCTGGCGGCGTCCACTTGGCCGTTCGGTGGCATGCTGGTGTACTCGTCCACCAAGGCGGCGCTCTCCAAGGTGGCGCAAATCCTGGCGCTGGACTGGAAGGAGGAACCCATTACCGTCGCCCTGGTGCATCCCGGCTGGGTGCGCACCGACATGGGCGGCCCGAATGCGGAGATTTCCGCTAAGGAAAGCGCCTCCGGCATCCGTTCCCTGATTGCCGGCATGACCAAGGCGGACTCCGGCAAGTTCTACAAGTGGAACGGCGACATCCACCCTTGGTAGTGCGCATCGCGAAACCGCTTCATCCAATGTTCTGAATTGCCGCGCTGCGCAATTCGGTGGAGACTTGGCTGCGCTTGGCGGCGGTCGCGCTCGCCGCCTATGGTGGCATTTGCCTGCTGCTCTACCTGCTGCAGGATTGGATGATCTTCTTTCCGCGGTCGCTGGCGAACGAGCCAACCGGGGCGCATGTGGAGCGCACGTCGCTGCAGCGTGGCGCGGTCAGGTTGCGCGGGTGGGTGGTCAATCGCCACTCCGAAGGGCCGTTGCTGTTCTACTTTGGCGGCAACGCCGAAGAAGTGTCAGCCTTGGTGGATGTGTTCGCCCCGCTTGACGCAGTCACGGTGCTGATGAACTACCGGGGCTACGGCGAAAGCGAGGGCAAACCTTCGGCGGCTCTGCTGATTGAGGATGCGGCAGCGGTGGTCAGCGATCTGCGCCAGCGCCTTGGCGCAGACCGGCCGGTGGTCCTTTTCGGCCGCAGCTTGGGCAGCGGCATTGCCGCCCTGGCCGCCCGGACGGAGCGTGTGGACGGCCTCATTTTGCTCAGCCCCTACCGCAGCATCGAGCGCATCGCCCAGTCCCGCTTCCCATTCGCGCCGGTGGGTTGGCTGCTGCGGCACAACATTGACGCGACGCAGGCCATCGATGGGTTGCCCGAGCGAATCCTGGTGCTCTACGCCAGGGCCGACCCAGTGGTGCCGACCGACGAGTCAACAGCCTTGATCCGCCTACTGAAATCCGAACCCCAGATCGTGGAATTCGACGGCCCCCACAACATGCCGCTGGAAACACCCCAACTCTGGCAAGCGATCGAGGCATTCGTCCACCAGACCTAATTTCAACCAACCCGTGCGGCGTTTCGCGCCAGCGAAACTCCAAACGCGCCCCACTCCATCCAACCCGCGCGGCGTTTCGCGCCAGCGAAACTCCAAACGCGCCCGCAGCGCGGGCGCGCATGGGCCAGCCGGTTGTCAACGCGTGGGTGCCTCCCTATGATCGGCAATTCGCTCATCGGAGGGGGCCGCATGCGGGTTGGTCAATGAACGCAACCCAGTCCGATGTCTCGCCGTGAATTGAAGGGAAAGCAAGCATGACCATGAACGTAAGGCCCGTGCCCACGCTCGATGCGGAGGTCAATGACATCCGGCTGGCCACGGCCGAAATCGTCAACCAGGACATCCTGCCCGCGGAGGACAAGCTTTGGGGCTGGATGGCGGAGGGGGCCAGAGCGCCCAAGGCGGTCATTGACGAAGCCCGCAAGCTGCGTCACGGCATCCAGAACAAGGTCAAGGACCAAGGCCTCTGGGCGCCTCATTTGCCTCGCGAATTCGGTGGCATGGGCCTCTCCTTCATGCAGCACGCCTTCATGAACGAGGTGCTGGCCTACAGCCCCGGCGCCGCTTCGCTGTTCGGCGTGGTGGCGCCCAATTCGGGCAATCAGAAGATTCTTGTCAAGTACGGCACCCCGGAGCAGCATGAGAAGTGGCTCAAGCCGCTTACGGAAGGGCGCATGCAGTCGGCCTTCTCCATGACCGAGCCCCACAACCCGGGCTCGGACCCGCGCTCCCTCACCACCCGTGCCGAACTCGATGGCGATGAATGGGTGATCAACGGCCACAAGTGGTTCACCTCCAACGGCCATGCCGCCGACTTCTACATCGTCATGTGCCGCACGTCCGAGGCGGACGAGTCCGGCGAGCGCAATGAGAAGATGACCCAGATCATCGTGCCCAAGGACACGCCAGGGGTGAACATCGTGCGCGGCGTGCCCGTTTGGGGGCGCGGCTCCAGCCACTGCGAGATCGTTTACGACAACGTGCGGGTGCCTCGGGAGAACCAGCTCGGGCGCACCGGCACCGGCCATGCCGCCGCCCAGGACCGTTTGGGCGCGGGCCGCGTGTATCACTGCATGAACTCCATCGGCGCCATGTGGCGGGCCTTTGACCTGATGGTGGAGCGCATCATGAGCCGCGAGGTGCATGGCGGCGAGAAGCTCGAGGAAAAGCAGTTCATGCAGGGCTTCATCGCCGACAGCTACATGGACATCCAGAGCGCCAGGCTCATGACCATCCACTGCGCCGAGAAGATGGAGAGCGGCGCGGACCCCCGCACCGACATCTCCGCCATCAAGGTGTTCGTGCCCTTGGCCTACCACCGGGTGGTGGATCGCGCCATTCAGGTCTGGGGCGCGGCCGGCGTCTCGGGCGATCTGCCCCTGGCCGGCATGTACCAGGGCGCCCGAACGCTGCGCATCGCCGATGGCCCGGACGAGGTGCACCGCATTCTCATCGCCAAGAACGTGCTGCGCCGCTACCACGCCGGCGAGTCCTGGGACTTCGGGAACTAGGAGGCGGTCTCATGCCCAAGCTGACGCCATTGGAGACCGAGCAATTCCTGGCCGAACCCGGCGTGCTGATGCGGGTGGCGGTGGTGCGTGAGGATGGCAGCCCCTTGGTCACGCCCATCTGGTTCCTGCACGAGGACGGCGCCATCCACTTCACGCCGCGCAAGCGCTCCGAGTGGTTCGCCTGCCTGCGCCGGGATGCCAGGGTGGCGCTCTGCATCGACGAGCAGGCGCTGCCGTACCGCAAGGTGCTCGCCGAAGGGGCGGCGGAGCTGCTTTACGACGTGGGTCATGATGAGGTTTGGCGCGATCTCTACCGCCGCATCGCCGAGCGCTACGTGCCGCCGGAACAGGCCGACGCCTACATCCGCAACACCATCAACCAGCCGCGCGGCCTGTATCGTTTGCCCCTTGAGGGCGCACGCGTCACCACTTGGCGAATGCCTTTGGAAGACGAAGCCGGGGAGGGCATCTGGCACCACCGCTACTACGAGGAAGGCGCGGCCTTCAGAAATCAGGTTTGAGGGATTGCCTTTCGAGACTCGGCGGGTGCTGCCGGTCTTCAATCGACGATGCGCTCCGCCCTTAGCTGCTTGCGGCGCAGCTTGCCCGCATCGTCGCGCAGGGGTTGGTCGGTGAATTCGAAGCTGCGCGGCAGCTTGTAGCGCACCAGCCGTTCGGCCAGATGAGCCAGCAAGGCCTCTTCGCTGATGCCGCCGTTCGGGGCATCCACGATGGCGTGCACGCTGTTGCCCATGTCGGCGTCCGGCAGGCCGATGACGGCGCAGGAACGCACGCCCGGGAAGGACTCAACCGCGCCTTCCACCTCTGCCGGATAGATGTTGGCCCCGCCCGAGAGAATCATGTCCGTTTGCCGATCGGTGAGGTAGAGATAGCCGTCCTCGTCCATGTAGCCGAGGTCGCCCAGGCTCTCCCAGCCGCCGTCGATGGCCTTGGGTTCGGCGCCAATGTAGCGGTAGGTGCTGCCTTGGCCGGTGTCCGGCAGGATGAACACCTCGCCCACTTCGCCCGCCGGCAAGGCCTCTCCCGCTTCGTTGACGATCTTCATTTGGCAGCCGGGGTTCGGCTTGCCGACGCTGCCCCGGTGGGCAAGCCACTCCGTCCCGGTGATGACCGTTCCGCCCTGGCCTTCGGTGCCGCCGTAAAGCTCCCAGATCACCTCGGCGCCCAGCCAGTCGATGTAGGCCTCCTTCAGCCAAGGCGGACAGGGTGCGGCTAAGTGCCACAGCACCTTGAGGGAATCCAGGGCGTAGCGGTGGCGCACCGCTTCCGGCAGGCTCCAAATGCGCTGCATCATGGTGGGCACCAAGTACAGCAGCTCCACTTGCTCCTGCTCGATGAGCCGTAGCGTGTTCTCGGCATCAAAGCGCGTAGTGATCGTTACGCGGTTGCCCTTGAACAGGGCGATCATGGCCCACATGAACGGCCCGTTGTGGTACAGCGGGCCGGGGATCAGCACCGACCCAGCCATCGGCATCTGCAGGTAATCCTGATCAGGGTTCCAAACCGCCGGCGTCGCCGAGACGATGAGCTTGGGCCGCCCGGTGCTGCCCCCGGAGGTCATGGCCTTGAACGACGCTGCAGGCGCGGCCGCAATCGGCTCGCTGGACTCGGCATCGGCGCTGAAGCCTGCCGCCACGCACGCAAAGCCGGGATGCTCGTTCTCGGCCACGCCGACCACCAGGCTCGGCTGGGCCAGTTCGATGATCTGGTCGCGCTCAAGTTTGGGCAGCTTGGCGGACACCGGTTGGGGTGTGGCGCCGCACTTCCAGACGGCAAAGCAAGCGGTGAAGAACTCAAGGCCGTTTGGCAAGGCGACGGTGACGAAGTCGTTCTCCCGAACGCCAAGCCGCCGGTAGGCGCGGGCCAGCCGGTTCGAGGCGGCTTCGAGTTCCGCCCAGGTGAGACATGAGTCCTCATGCACCAAGGCGGTGGCGTCGCCGCCCAAGGCCGCAGCCCAGTGGGCGGGAAGCTGGTCTATGGGAATCTCGGTCATCGGTCTTGGCCCCTTAGCATTTCACCATGCCGCCATCGACCATCAAGGACTGCCCGGTGATGTTCTTGGCCGCCTCGGAGGCTAGGAACACCGCTGCGTTGCCCATGTCCTCCACGGTTTGCTCGCGCTTGAGCGGCGTTCGGTCGAAGATTTCCGGATAGTCGCCTCGGGCAATGCCCTCGAACCACTGGCGTGGGTCCTGCCCCTTGAACTCAGGCACTTGGCTGACGGCCCGCTGGGCGTTGCCTGCCCAGGCGTCGGTGTAGACGATGCCGGGGCAGATGGCGTTGACGTTGATGTTGTCCGGCCCCAGCTGCTCGGCGAGCGTTTGCGTGTAGTTGACCAGTGCCGCCTTCATGGCGCTGTAGGACGGATGCACGAAGTGGCTGAGCATTTTGGAAGACAGCGAGGTGCGTCCGGCGATGGACGACAGGTTGATGATCTTGCCGCCGCCCTGACGTTTGAGATGGGGCGTCAAGGCCTCGCACATGAGCACCACGGGTTTGAGATTCTGGGCATAGAGGGCATCCCAGATGGCGGCGGGCCCCGCCAAGGGGCCGGCCTCGGGCAGAATGGCGGACTTGGGCGCGGCGCCAACGTTGTTGATCAAGATGTCGATCTGCCCAAAGCGCTTAAGCCCCGCATCGACGCAGCCGATGATGGCCGCCGGGTCGGTGATGTCGCCGGCAAACGCCAGCGCCTCCCGGCCCAGCGCCCGCACGGCCTCGGCGGTGCCGGCCGTCGTCTCGTCTCCATAGGAGTTGACCACCAAATTGGCGCCGGCTTCAGCCAATGCCAAGGCGATGCCCCGCCCGATGCCTCTTCCCGCTGCCGAAACGAGGGCGGTTTTGCCCGCAAGCTGCAAGTTGGACATCAGACTTTCCTCATCTCGTGGGTTCCAGATTCTCAAGGGCTGGTTTTGTGGGGCCTAGATTCTGCATACTCGGGCCTACGGAGGTGACATGCAAGCTACGGATTGGATCGACTTAAGCGGCAAGGTGGCCCACGTCACCGGTGCCGGGCGCGGCATTGGCGCTGGCATCGCCCGAGCGCTTGCCTTGGCGGGTGCCAAGGTGGCGGTAAGCGACGTTGACGCGCCGAGCGCTGAAGAGACCGCCGCGGCGGTGGGCGGCGTGGGCATGGCCCTCGACGTCAGCGACCGAAAGGCGGTGGATGCGGCGTTGGCCGCCACGGTGGATGAGCTGGGGGGCTTGGACATCCTGGTCAACAACGCGGGGGTTTATCAAGGTTACGGCGGCCCAGTTCGGGACATCAGCGACGCGATGTGGCGCAAGCTCTGGTCAGTCAACGTCGATGGCGTGTTCTATTGCTGCCGGGCGGCCGCGCGGATCATGATCGACGCGGGCCGCGGTGGGCGCATCATCAACGTCAGCTCCACCCAAGCGGTGACGCCGGGTGTGGGCGTCACCTACGACGGTTCCAAGGCCGCGGTGGCGCAGATCACCAAGGCGCTGGCACTGGAGTTGGCTCCCCACCGCATCAACGTCAATGCCTTGGCCCCGGGGCCAACCTGGGTGCAGGAGGGCAAGCCGCCAGTGGTCGACGGCCACCCGCCGCCGCCAACCGGCGATCCTTTGGCGGACACCGTGGCCGACCGCATTGCCCGCCTGCCGGCGGGCCATTGGGGCGATCCCATGGAGCAAGGCAAGGCCGTAGTGTTTCTGGCCTCGGCGATGAGCGATTTCGTCACCGGTGCCTACTTGCCGGTGGACGGCGGCTGGCTGACGCTATGAGGCTGGGCGCGCTCTTGGGGCCGGTGAACGGCGAGGACGCGCCCAACCGGCTGGCCGAGCAAGCTCGAGCTTACGCAGGTGAAGGGTTCGAGAGCCTGTGGTCAGCGCACGCCTTGGGCCGCGGCTTCATGTTGACCGAGCCCTTCATTGCGCTCAGCGTCGCGGCCACGGCAGCGGAGAACGTCGAGATCGGCACGGCCGTGCTGCAGGCTCCGCTCTACCACCCCGTGGACTTGGCGCTGCGCATCTTCTCCCTGCACCAAATCTGCGGCGAGCGGCTGGTGATTGGCTTGGGCGCCGGCTCGACGGCGAGCGACTATGCCGCCTTGGACCGCCCCTATGAAACCCGATTTGCGGATTTGCCACCGATGATTGGCGTATTGCGGGACGTGCTCCGCACTGGCCGTCATGAAGGTGCGGACGTGACCCCTTGGCCGGCCGTTAAGGGTGGGCCGCCGCTCTACTTGGGCACTTGGGGCAAGGGGGTCGAGCGGGCAGCAGCCGACTTCGACGGCTGGATCGCCTCCGCGCACTACCGAACGGTGGATCAGGTGGTCGCCGCTTTGGGCCGCTATCGACAAGCCGGCGGCGGACGGGCCGTGGTGTCCACCATTCAATTGCCGCCGGGCACGGACCTCGGCGAACTCAAAGCCAAGCTCGACCGCTTTGCCGAAGCGGGCTTTGATGACGCCGTGGTGCTCATCCTGCCCGGCGGCCCAAGCCCCAGGTCGGTGCGTCAGCTGGTGGACTGAAGGCCGCCCGGAACCTCCCGTGCCGCGTTGTTCAGCGTTTCCATGTGTTCGCTGGCGTTGAGGCCGCCGCCGAGGGTGCGCAAGCACAGGTGGGTGAGGCCCATTGCCCGCCAGCCCGCCACCCGCTCATGCCATTCCGCTTGGCGTGGGCCCACCACCGCCACGCCGGCCTCCGTGCCAATGGCGTCAGGGCTGCGGCCCGCGCTTGCCGCGGCCTCGTCGATGCCGCCCTTGACGGCTGGAAAGTCCTCCGGAGAGCAGAGCACGAACCAGCCGTCGGCTTGGCTGCCAATGCGGCGGGTAACCGCCGGCCCCGGCGTTCCTCGGCCGCCAATCCAGATGGGGATGGGGCGTTGCACCGGCAGCGGATTGAGCCCGGCACCGCTGATGCGATCCCAGCGACCCTGAAAGTCCACGGTTTCCTCGGTCCACAGCCGCTTGAGCAGTTCTAATTGCTCATCGCAGCGCCGCCCCCGGCTGCTGAAATCCTGCCCCATGGCGTCGTACTCATCGGCATTGCCGCCAACGCCGATGCCGAGCCTGAGGCGTCCACCGGAGAGCCGGTCGAGCTCCGCCGCCTGCTTGGCGAACAGCGCGGTCTGTCGTGATGGCAGGACGATGACTGAGGGCACCAACTCAATGGTCTCGGTGGCCGCGGCAACCCAGGCCAGCAGCATCATGGGTTCATGCAAGTGCTTGTTGCTCTTGCGCAGCACTTGGTCGGGCACCCGCAGGTGCGTGTAGCCCAGCGCCTCAGCGGTCTGGGCGAAGTCCCTGGTGGCGGCCAGGTCGTCCTCAAGTTCACGCACGGGGAGGGATACGCCGATTCTCATGGGTGATGTTCCGTGTCTTGGTGTTGAAACAGCGAATCAAAGCCAATCGCTTCGTTGCTGGTTCGGGCTTCGCGGATGCAACGGGCGAGAATGGGCACGCCTTCATCGATTTGCGTTTCAGTGAGGTGGCCGAAGGCCAGCCGCAAATAGGGAACGTCCGCACCTTGGTAGTGGAAGGCCGAGCCGGGCAGGTAGCTCAAGCCTCGGCTCTGCGCCAGTTTGGCCAGCCGTACCCGGTCCACGTCTTCGGGCAGCCGCACCCAGATGAATAGCCCGCCCACCGGGTTCGACCAGACGCACAGGTCGCCGGCGTTCTCCTCAAGCCGTTGGCAGGTGAGGTCGCGCTTGCGGCGCAGCGGCGGGGTGGTGACTGCGGCGTGGCTGGCAATGCCGTTGCGGTAGAACTCCGCCACCACGGCAGCGGCGAAGCTGTTGCCGCCGGCATCGTGGCGGCGGGCCAGGATGCGCTCCAGCATCGGCGGCCTGGCGTACACGTAGCCAAGACGGAAGCCCGGGGCGAGTATCTTTGACAGGGAGCACAGGTAGATTTGCTCGGCGCTGTCGTCCAAGGCGTACATCGCCGGCTCAACCGGCCCTTCGTAGTGGACATCGCCGTAGCAGTTGTCCTCAATGATCGGCACGCCAAATCGGCGCGCCAGTTCGATCAGTTGCAGGCGCCGTTGCCTGGGCATGACGAAGCCGGTGGGGTTTTGGTACGTGGAGATGGCGTAGATGAACTTCGCGGTTCGGCCCGCATCCCGCAGGCGGGTCAGCGCCGCCTCCACCGCGTCGAGCCGCATGCCGCCTTCGTCCAGGGGGATGCCCACCAGCTCCAGCTTCAACGAGCGGTAGGCGGACAGCGTGCCGGGATAGGAGTACGCCTCAAGCAACACCGCATCGCCAGGCGCCGTGAGCGCTTCCGCAGTGAGGGTCACTGCCTGCATGGAGCCGTTGGTGATGACCAAGTGATCGGCATCCACCGCCACGCCTTCGCGCTCGGCCTCGCGCGCCGCCATCGCGTGGCGAAAGCCGGGATGGCCGAGATTGCCGGGATAGTTGCTGAAGGATTCCCCCTCCCGTTCGATGACTCGAGCCGCGGCCGCCTTCAGGCCTTCGGTGGGGAAGGTGGCGGGGTCGGATCGGCCCGTGCCAAAGTCGTAGGGGATGCTGGACATGCGCTGGCGGGCTCTTCTTGGGGCGGCGCCAT
This sequence comes from Candidatus Azophilus sp., assembly GCA_965220835.1. Lineage (GTDB taxonomy): Bacteria > Pseudomonadota > Gammaproteobacteria > Pseudomonadales > Azotimanducaceae > Azophilus. The sequence continues at coordinate 824,145 of OZ244842.1, forward strand.
CCTATCACGGGGCGGGGGAGGGGCGTTCAACTGGAACGGGATTCGACGGATGGGTTAGGCTTGGCGCACGACATCATCTGGGGGAAACCACCATGCGCAGCACCATCTCCATCGCTTTGCTGTTCGCCGTATTGGCGATTGCGCCAACCCACGCGCAAGCCCATGACTTGATGACGCTCGATGAGTTGATGGGCGCATTCGGCTGGGACTTTGAAACTGCGGAAATCAAGGCGGAGCAGCATGGCGATGGACTGTACGTGCTATTCGGCCTAGGCGGCAACATCGCGGTCAGCATCGGCGAAGATGGCGTGCTGATCGTCGATGACCAATTTCCTCAGCTGGTACCCAAGATCGAGGCCAAAATCGCAGAACTCGGTGGCGGCGCCGTGGATTTCGCCATCAACACCCATTGGCACTTTGACCATGCCCAGGGCAACTTGACGTTGGGCCCGCAGGGTAGTTGGCTGGTGGCCCAAGCCAACTCGCGGCGGATGATGGCGGATGACCACATCATCAATCTGGTGGCGATGCAGTACAAGCAACAGGCTTATCCAGAGAACGCCCGTCCGGCGATCACCTTCGATGACACCATGCAGTTGCACTTCAATGGCGAGCAGATCGACCTGCTCCACTTCGGCCCCGCGCACACCACCGGCGATGCGGCGGTGATCTTCCGGGGCCGCAACGCCGTCCATTTTGGCGATGTGTTCAACAACGCCGGCTACCCGTTCATCGACGTGGACAATGGCGGCGACCTTGACGGCATGATTCGCTTCTGCGCCTCAGTGCAAGCGGAAATCGACGAAGACACCATCGTCATTCCCGGCCACGGCCCGGTGACGGACTATCAGGCGCTCACGGACTACATCCACATGCTCAAAACGGTGCGTGCGGCCATCATGGATCTGATGGCGGAGGGCGCGGACCTTGAAGCGGTCTTGGCGGCCAAGCCAACGGCGCCCTTTGATGAAGCCTTCGGTGACCCCTCCGGCTTCGTCAATCGCGCCTACACCAGCCTCGTTCGGGCAGGTGGCTAGGCATGCTGCGCCTCACCTTCCTGCTGCGCAAGAAGCCGAGCCTCAGCCACGACGAGTTTTACCGCTATTGGCTGGAGGAGCATGGCCCCTTGGTGGCCAGCCATGCCCGGCGCTTGGGCGCGCTGCGCTACGTGCAGGTGCACACGCTGCGTGACGAGCCGGCACTGGCCGCTGCCGCTGGCATGGCGAAGGCGCGCGGCGGCATGGAGCCGATTTATGACGGCGTGGCTGAAGCTTGGTTCGAGAACCGCGCTGCGCTCATGGCGGCGGCTGCCACGACAGCTGGCCGTGCCGCCGCCAAGGCATTGGTGGAGGACGAAGCCGAGTTCATCGACCTGCCCAATTCGCCGCTGTGGCTGGGCCATGAGTTTCCGCAGGTCAATCCCACCCCCGAAAACTTGGTGGCCACGCCGCGCAGCGGTTTGGTCAAGCTCTACTTTCCGCTGCGCATGAAGACGTCGCTCGCGCTAGGCGAAGCCCACGAGCACTGGTACGCCAACCACGGCCCGCTGATCCGGCGCCAAGCCGCCGGTTCCGGCATCCGGCGCTACGTGCAGGTGCACCGAGTGCGCGATGAGCGCCTCGACGCGGCCTTCACCAGCTCTCGAGGCACTGCGGTCGAGGCCTACGACGGCCACGCCGAACTCTGGTTCGACCGCGCGGCCCTGGCTGGGGCAACGCCGGAGCAGGCCGCAGCCGGGCGGCGGGCTGTGGCCGATGAAGGCCACTTCATTGACTTCAAGCGCTCCACCATGTGGCTCGCCAAGGAGCACGTGTTCGTGAACCACCTCTAGCGGAACGTTGGCCCCCGCGGACTCGATAGCTCACATCACCCCCGCACCAACGTGCAAGGCAACCGCCGTTTCACCAAAGGCGAAGCGCCGGTTGCCAACCCCACACCCAAGCTGCAAACTACGCTGACTGCAACGACAGCAAGGGAGCATTTCATGACCGCACCATCCGTTGATTGGTACTACTTTCGCAGCGGCTGAACCAGTTGTGCGCGAGCCTCCAAGTTTCTGGAGGCAAGAGGCATCGAAGTTGCCGAGACCGTGCCCGCCAGCCGCAAGCTGCAGCGTGCCGACGCATTGGATCTGCTGAACAAGGCCAGCCGGGTGGCGGTCGCCAAGGGCAGGAAGCTGTCGCACTTTAGCGGTGGGGAGGTCACCTCCGATGAGGCGGTGACGGCCCTGCTGGGCGCCACGGGCAACCTGCGCGCGCCGACCATGGTTGCAGGGGACACCCTGCTGGTGGGATTCAACGAATCGCTGTTTTCCGAGGTTTTCGGTTGACCAAGAGATGACTGGAAACCGCTTGCGCGGCTGCGTCGCCATCGTCACCGGCGGCAGCACCGGCATTGGCTACGGATGCGCCGAGGCCCTTGGTGGCGCCGGTGTGCGGGTGGTACTAACCGCACGCACGGAGGCTGATGGTCGGCAGGCCGAAGCGGAACTGGCCGGTTTGGGGGTCGATGTGGCCTACCTGCCCCAGGATGTCGCTTCCGAGGCCGATTGGCAGCGCATCACCGGGGAAACCCTCAAGCGCTTTGGGCGTTTGGACTTCCTGGTCAACAATGCAGGCATCTCCCACCTGAGCCCCATTGAGGAAACCCCTGCCGAGACCCTGATGTCGCTGGTGCGCGTCAACCTGATCGGCGCCTACTACGGGCTTAAGCACTGCGTGCCGCTTATTGCCGAGTCATACGGTGAACGCGGCTTCCCAGGCATGGCGGTCAACATCTCCTCGATCTTGAGCCGCACAGGCCAGGATGGCGCCAGCGCCTACTGCGCCACCAAAGGGGGCATGGCCGGCCTCAACAAGGCTTACGAGCGGCAGCTTGCCGGTCAGGCGCACCGGGTGCAGGTCAAGAGCCTGCTGCCGGGCTACACGATGACGCCGCAGGTGGACAAGGCCATTGGCCGCGATTCGCCGCTGGTCAATCAGCTTGCCGAGACGATCCCCCTAAGGCGCTGGGCCGAGCCCGAGGAGATCGGCGACACACTGCTGCTGATGCTCGATCCGGTCATTCGGCTTGAAGACCGGGAGCTGCTCGCGGATGGCGGTTTCCTTGCCAGCTGACGCCCTGATTGGCCGCACCGTTGTCCTGGCGGGCGAGGTGGGAGCGCTGCGGAACCAACTCGCGGCTTGCTTGGCCGAGCTGGGCGCCCGCACCGTCGAGATTCCCATGGACGGTGCTGCCGGGCCGGCGGTCGCTGACCTAAAGGCCGAGGCTCGAGTTCAAGCGATGCTCGAGGTGGTGGCAACATCCGTGGGCAGCGCCGACGCCCTCGTGTTTGTGGGCCGCGACCTGCGTGATGGTGAACCCACTGCCGAATTCATCGAGGAGTGCATCGCCAGCTATCACTTTCACCTGAAACTTGCCAAGCGTTTGCGCGTTCGGGCCGCGACCGATGTGGTGGCGTTGTCTGGATCCTCAGCTGCAGGCGAGGAGGCCGCTCTCGCCGCCGACATCCGCAATGGCGCGCTGCGGCAGATGAGCTTGGTGGCCGCATCGGAAGGCGGGCCGATGGAGCCGCCGCTGCTGGCCAATGCCGTGACCGTTTCGGGCCTGCCGGGGCAGGCGCCCTCTGCCAGCCTTACCGCCTTGCTTGCCCGTCTGCTCGCCAGACCCCAAGGCTACGTGACGGGCACCTCGCTCTCCATAGCGCTCTAGGAGCGACTCAGGCCAAAGGCGCTCAAGCCATCCGCGATTGGGCGAATTGGGTGAAGGCGCCGAGGGCCTCGCGATATTCGTTGTTCGGCAGTGCTTCCAGGCATTGCATCGCCTGTTGGCTGTGTCGCAAGGCGGCAGCACGGGTGTAGTCGAGCGCGCCGCAGGACTTGACCACCTCAAGCACATCGCCAAGCCGGGCTGCGGAGCGGGTGATCAGGCTTTCGCGCACCAATTCGACTTGGGCGTTGGTGCCATTGGCGAGCGTGAAGATGAGGGGCAGGGTCAGCTTGCCCTCGGCGAGGTCGTCGCCGGCGTTCTTGCCCATGGATTTGGAGTCGCCGGCGTAGTCCAGCCAGTCATCCACCAGTTGATAAGCCATGCCAAACTTCAAGCCGAAGCTGCGCAGCGCGGCCACCTGCTCCGAGTTGCCGCCGCCCAGCACGGCGCCGCTTTGCGCCGCGGCTTGGAAGAGCAGGGCCGACTTGCAGCGAATGACCTCCATGTAGCGCTCCTCAGTGATGCCGAGGTTGCCGACATCGGAAAACTGCATGACCTCGCCTTGGGCGATCAAGTTGGTGGCGTCGGCCAGAATGGACAGCACGGACTTGTTGTCCAGCTCAACCATGAGCTGAAAGGCGCGGGAGTAGAGGAAGTCGCCCACCAGCACCGAAGGCGCGTTGCCCCACAGGGAGTTGGCCGTCGCCCGCCCGCGGCGCAGCTTGGAGCGGTCAACCACGTCATCATGCAGCAGGGTGGCAGTGTGCAGGTACTCGATGATGGTGGCCAAAGTGATGTGGCGCTTGCCCTCATACTCGCAGCACCGCGCGGCGAGCAGCACCAGCGCCGGCCGCAGCCGCTTGCCGCCGGACTCGATGAGATAGCGGCCAATCTCCTTCACCAGCGCGGCCTTTGAGGTCAATTGATTGGCGATCAGGCAGTTGACGGCTGCGAAGTCCTCTTCAATCAAGGCCAAGACAGGCGTCAGGGCATCGGCGCCTGCGGTTTGCGACAGGGGGCGTCCGCTTAGCTGCGCCGCAGTGGGCGAGGGACTCAGCGCCATTGCCGCCGCACCGCCCCCGTCTCGTTGTAAATCCATGTCTTCGCCTCTAGAATACGCGGCCTCTCGGGCCTAGGGTTTGCCGCGACGCGGCCCGCCGCTGGCAACGAAGGAACAGGGCGTTCATCGTCGGGTCGTTGGTGAGCCGTCTTCGCCGCCTCCGAATCTGCCGGAGCGGGTCGGCGCCAATTTCGGTATTTTACACAAGTTTTCTCAAGCGCCGGGGTTACACCAGCGTCGGCACGAACGGAGTAGGACAATGTTTGCGGTAATCATGAGCGGCGGCAAGCAGCATCGGGTCACTGAGGGTGAGCGGCTTCGGCTTGAGCGCCTGGATGCGGAGTTGGGCGACGAAGTGGTTTTCGAGCAGGTGCTGATGGTCGGCGGCGACGATGGCGTGCAGGTCGGCCAACCGCTGGTGGCCGGAGGCCGGGTCACCGCCCAGGTGGTCGCCCAAGGCCGCGGCAAGAAAATTCGCGTCATCAAGTTCAAGCGCCGCAAGGGCTACATGCGTCGGCAGGGCCATCGCCAAGCCTACACCGAGGTACAGGTCACGGGCATTGAGGTGGCCTCGGCCGCATAATGGGGTTTCGGCGCACAACGATGCTTGTTGATCGAACAGCACACTACGCATAGGAGGCACACGCATGGCGCATAAGAAGGCAGGGGGCAGCACGCGTAACGGCCGCGATTCGGAATCGAAGCGCTTGGGGGTGAAGCGTTTCGGCGGGCAGTTCGTGCGCGCCGGCAACATCCTGGTGCGCCAGCGGGGGAGCCACTTTCGCGCTGGCGAGAACGTGGGCTGCGGCCGCGACTACACCTTGTTCGCCACCGCTGACGGACAAGTGAAGTTCGTCCAGAAGGGCCAGCAGAAGCGCAAGTACGTCACCGTTGTGCCGAGTGCTTGATGGCGCGCTTGATGGCACCTTCATGCAATTCATCGACCAAGCGACGGTTTACGTCCGCGCCGGCAAGGGCGGTGGCGGTGCGCTGAGCTTTCGTCGCGAGAAGTACATTCCGCGCGGCGGCCCGGATGGCGGCGATGGGGGTGCCGGCGGCGACGTGGTGCTGGTGGTTGACGAGGCGCTCAACACCTTGGTTGACTTCCGTTACCAGCCCCGCTACCAAGCGGCCAATGGCGAGCCGGGCAGCGGCCGCAACCGAACCGGCGCCCGCGGCGAGGATCGCTTCATCAAGGTTCCCTTGGGCACCACCGTCACGGATGCCACCTTCGGCGAAGTGCTCGGCGACCTGAACGCCGCGGGCCAACGTCTGCGGGTGGCTAAAGGCGGACGTTGCGGCCTCGGCAACGCCCGCTTCAAGTCCAGCACCAATCGGGCACCGCGACGGACCACCCCCGGCGAAGCGGGCGAGGAGCGCGAATTGGTCCTGCAGCTGCGCCTCTTGGCGGACGTGGGTTTGCTCGGCTTGCCCAACGCGGGAAAATCGACGCTGCTGGCCCGCACCACCGCCGCGCAGCCCAAGATTGCGGGCTATCCCTTCACAACGCTCAAACCCAGCTTGGGGGTGGTGCGGGTGGCCACGGACGCAAGCTTCGTCATGGCCGACGTGCCTGGCCTGATTGCCGGTGCCGCCCAAGGCGCGGGTCTGGGCATCCAGTTCCTGCGCCATCTTTCGCGCACGCGGATTCTGCTGCACCTCATCGACGCGGCGCCTGCCGATGGCTCCGACCCGGTCGCCAACGCCATCGCCATTGAAGCTGAGGTTGCCGCCTATAGCCGCGCCTTGGCGGAGCGGCCGATCTGGCTGGTGCTGACCAAGATAGACCTGCTCGATGCCCCAAGGCTCAATGAACTGCTGAGCGCCATGGATGCTGCCTTTGGCGAGCGGCGCTTGTTTGCCGTCTCCGCCCATACGGGCGCCGGCCTTAAGCCCCTGACTGAGTCCGTCATGGCGGGATTGTCCGAGTGGAGCGCCTCGTTGGCCGACGACCCAGCAGCCCGCGCCCAGGAACGGTCCTTGTCGCAACGGATTCTCCAGGAGGCCGCTGCCAGCGCCTTGGCTGAGCGCCGCGGCAGGTCCTCCAAGAGCCCCGAGCATGACGCCCCCGAACTGATCACGGTCAATCACTCCACGGCCTGATCATGGCGAGTTCCCAAGAGAGCCGAGCAGCTGCGGAGCAGGCTGCACGGCGCAAGGTTGCGTCAGCGAACCTCACGGTGATCAAGATTGGCAGTTCCTTGCTGACGGACCCCGAATCCGGCACTGCCCACGGGCGCATCCGACAGTGGTGCGGGGAAATCGTTGCCGAGCTGAACCGCGGTCGGAGAATGCTGCTGGTCTCCTCGGGTGCCGTTGCGGAGGGCGTGGCCCGGCTGGGGTGGCGTCGTCCGCCACCCGACCTGCCCAATTTGCAGGCCGCCGCCGCAGTGGGGCAAATGGGTTTGGTGGGCACCTACGAAAGTGCCTTCGCCGAACATGGCCGGCACACGGCCCTTGTGCTGCTGACCCATGAGGACTTGGCTGACCGGCACCGCTACCTCAATGCGCGAACCACCTTGAATCGCCTGCTCGACTTGGGCGTGGTGCCTGTGGTCAACGAGAATGACACGGTGGCCACTGACGAGATCCGGTTCGGCGACAACGACACCTTGGCGGCATTGGTGGCCAGCCTGTTGGCCGCGGACGCCTTGATTCTGCTCACCGACGTGGATGGCGTCCACAACGCGGACCCCCGCCGGCATCCGCAAGCGGCGCACATCGCTTATGCGGAGGCTGGTGATCCGAGCTTGGATGCGGGGGCGGGTTCAGGTGGAGAACTCGGCCGCGGGGGCATGGTGACCAAGATTGAGGCGGCTCGAATGGCCGCGCGCTCGGGCGCCCATACGCTGATCGCCGATGGTCGTCGACCCAGCGTGCTTCGGGACGTGTTTGGCGGCCGGCCCGTCGGCACTCTGCTGGCGGCGGGCGTTGGGCCGCTCGTGGCCCGCAAGCGCTGGATTGCCGGTCAGCAGCGGCCCAAGGGGGAATTGGTGTTGGACGCCGGCGCTGCCCAGGCGCTGCGCGAACGGGGCGTGAGCCTGCTGCCGGTGGGCGTGGCGGCGGTGCGCGGCGAATTCAACCGGGGCGCCTTGGTCCGCTGCGTCAATGCCGCCGGCGAACTCATCGCCCAAGGGTTGGTGAATTACTCCAGTGCCGAGGCCATCAAGATTTGTGGTGCCGCCAGCGGCGACATCCACTCAAGGCTGGGCTACGTGGTGGAGCCGGAACTGGTGCATCGGGACAATCTAGTGCTGGTTTGATGTCTTTTGACCGGCCTTTTCTGCCAGCCCTTTGACCGGCTGTTTTGGCCGGCTGATTCGACCAGAAATTTTGCCGTTGTTTTGCCGGCTATTTTGGCCGGCTGTTTTTCACTGGCTGGTTTTCAGCGGCGAGGCGGATCAATCCGATGGCTGACTTTGCGTGATGTTCCTGATGCCGGCGCTGAGCCGAGATTTGTGGCGGGCGGCTTGGTTCGGGTGCAGGATGCCGCGGGTGGCCATGCGGTCGATGACGGGCACAGCCGCGTCCAGGGCCTGGGCGGCGGCCTTGGCGTCTCCGTCGGCGATGGCACCCCGCACCTTCTTGATGGTGGTGCGCACCATCGACCTTTGGCTGGCGTTGCGCTGGCGGCGGGTTTCCGCTTGGCGCGCGCGCTTTCGAGACTGCGGACTATTGGCCAATGGGCGCTCCTTGAGGGTAGGGCATTGGGAAGGCGCGGTAATATGCCGATGAGGATGAGCCATGTCAACCGATAGCAACGCCCGCGCCGCGCCGGAAACGGTCAGCGTCACCGCACAGGGTGCCGTTGTGAGCGGCATGACGCTGCTGTCGCGCGTCTCCGGCTTTGCCCGCGACCTGCTGTTCTCGCACTTCCTAGGGGCCAGCGGTGCCGCCGACGCCTTTCTGGTGGCCTTTCGCATACCCAACTTTTTCCGCCGCCTGTTTGCGGAAGGTGCCTTCAGCCAAGCCTTTGTGCCAGTGTTGGCGCGCTACCGCATGCTTGGGCTGGACCAACTCAAGGGCTTGCTCGCGGTGGTCGGCGGCAACCTCAGCTTGGTGCTGATGTTGGTCGTCGTGCTCGGCGTGTTGTTTGCGGAGGGCTTGACGTTGATCTTTGCGCCCGGCTTTTGGCGCGAACCCGCCCAGTTGGAACTCACCACCGAACTGGTGCGCGTGACCTTCCCCTACTTGGGGTTCATTTCCCTGACTGCCTTTGCCGCTGCCATCCTCAACGCCCACGGGCGCTACGCGGCGCCGGCTTTCACCCCAGTGCTGTTGAACCTCTGCCTGATGCTGGCGATGACCTTCGCCGCCCAAACCGGTGCCGCTATGGCGCCGGCGCTGGCTTGGGGGGTATTGGCAGCGGGCATCGTTCAATTCGCCTTTCTGGCGCCCAACCTGGGCCGTCTCGGCGTTGCTGCCGCACCTCGGTTAAGCGCTCGGCACGAGGGCGCCCGGGACGTGGGCCGATTGTTGATTCCTGCCCTAGTGGCTTCGTCGGCTGGTCAACTGAACGCCCTGATCGACACCATTCTCGCATCCATGCTGCTCACCGGCAGCATCGCTTGGCTGTACTACGCCGACCGACTGCTGGAGTTGCCGATTGGCTTGGTGGCGGTGGCCTTGGGCACCGTGCTGTTGCCCAGCTTGTCAAAGCTGGCCGGCCAGGACCGGCGGGCCGCGTTCAGCGGAACCTTGGATTGGGGTCTGCGCATGGGGGTCCTGCTGGGCTTGCCGGCCTCCATGGCTTTGGCGCTGCTGGCGGAGCCGCTGATCGCCACCATTTTCCTGCACGGTGAGATGACTGCCATCGACGCAGCCATGGCCTCCCTGGCCCTGCGCGCCTTTGCCTGCGGCGCGCTGCCGCTGGTGCTGGTCAAGATACTCGCCCCGGCTTTCTTTGCGGACAAGGACACCCGCACGCCGTTGCGGTTCGCGCTGATCGCCATCGGCGTCAACGTGGCGCTCAACCTCTCCCTGTTCTGGTGGTTTGGCCATGTGGGGCTGGCCTTGGCCACCGCCGCGGCTGGTTGGGTGCATTTCTGGCTGCTGTGGCGCGGCGTGCATGCTGCAGGCTACTACCGGGCGAGCCCAGCCTTGGCGCGCACCGGGGCTCAAGCGCTTGGGAGCAGCCTGCTGATGGGCGCGGTTTTGGCAGTGACGTCGCCGAGCGCGGAATTCTGGTTTGCCGCACCGGCCCTGCATCGCATCCCGTGGCTGCTGGGCTTGGTAGCGGCGGGCGGCCTCACCTACGCCGGCGCCCTGTGGGTCAGCGGGTTGCGCTTGGCGCAGTTGCAACATCGCATCTAAAGGCTTTCTTCATGCCCCAATTCAGGGGCATTGTCGATCTGGGATTAGGCTATCATTGAGTGATGCACGCCTTTGGACCACCTCACCATCTTGCCCCGGTGACAGCCAAGGAACCCGCCCTCGGTTGAGGGGCTGTCCTGAGTGCACCCATGGAAGTTGTCATTGGCCTGCATAACCTCAAGCCCCGCCACCGGGGCGGTGTGGTCACCATCGGCAGCTTCGATGGCGTTCACCAAGCCCATCAGATGCTGCTCTCCCACGTCTGCGCCAAGGCGCGGGAACTGGCGGTGGCCAGCACCTTGGTGACCTTCGAGCCGACGCCCAGGGAGTTCTTCAAGGCGGCGGTGCCTGCCCGCCTGACGCGCTTTCGGGAGAAGATCACCCTGCTTAGAGGCACCGGGCTGGACCGGGTGCTCTGCCTTCCGTTCAACGCCCGCACCAGCAGCACGCCGGCCGAGTGGGTGGTGGACGACTTCCTGCACGGCTTGCTCGGTGCCGCCTATGTGGTGGTGGGCGATGACTTCCGCTTCGGCAAGGGCCGTACCGGCGATTACGCCATGCTGAAGGCGGCTGGGGACCAGTTCGGCTACGAAGTCAGCCATCTCGGCACCCTCTCCTTGGGGCACGACCGGGTCTCCAGCAGCCGGGTGCGCCAAGCCCTTTCGGAGGGCGATCTTCGTTTGGCGGAAAAACTGCTGGGCCATCCCTACTTCATCATGGGCCGGGTGGTGTACGGCCGCCAATTGGGCCGCCAATTGGGCGTGCCGACCGCCAACATCCGCCTGCAGCGGTACCGTGCCGCCTTGGAGGGCGTCTTTGCCGTCACCGTGGACGCTGGCCTCGACCGCCCTCATCAGGGCATTGCCAACATCGGCATTCGCCCCACTGTGGATGGCAAGGAGCCTTTGCTGGAGGTCCATATATTCGACTTCGATGAAGACATCTACGGACGGCTCCTGACCGTGACCTTCAAGCACAAGATCCGCGACGAGCGGGCTTTTGAGTCCATCGACGCGCTCAAGGCGCAAATCGGCTACGACATCGAGGCCGCGCGCGCCTGGTTCCGTTACGGCCGCTCGGAGGGCCACTGATGCCCTCGGTCCTGGCCACGGCGAGCGAAGAGTCGCCCTTTTGCCATGAAGGCACTTGCCCAATCTGCGAGTGCGACGTCACTTTCACCGCTCGGAATCCTTGGTTTCGGGACCACTTGCGATGCTCGGGCTGCAGTTCCATTCCTCGGGAGCGAGCGCTGATGCGCGTGATCAGGCAGCACTTTCCCAATCTGAACGAGATTAGCGTCCATGAGTCGTCTCCCGTAGACCGGGGCGTCAGCGCAAGACTGCGGCGCGACTGCGGGAACTATACGTTTTCCCACTATTTCGAGGATTCGCCGCTCGGTGAGCCACACCCGAAAACAGGCATTCGTTGCGAGAACCTTGAATGCCTGACTTTTGCCGACGGCTCCTTTGACCTTTTCGTTACTCAAGACGTGATGGAGCATGTGTTTGATCCCAAGGCGGCGTTTCGCTCGATTGCGCGGACGCTTAAACCCGGTGGAATGCACCTGTTCACCGCGCCCTTGGTCAATAAGTTTCGACCCACCGAAAGGCGAGCCACGCTGTCGCCTTCGGGACAGGTCATCCATCACTTTGAACCGCAGTATCATGGCGATCCGGTGAACCCTGGGACAGGCGCTCTCATGACGATGAACTGGGGGTATGACATCGCTCATTCCATCGCCGAGTGGACGGGCATGCCCACCATCATCGTGCAGATTGATGACTTGGACGCCGGCATTCGGGCTGAGCTCATCGAAGTGGTTGCGAGCCGCAAGGCATGAAGGGCCTCAAGTGGATGGCCTTGGCTGGCTTGGTGATGGCGCTGGACCAAGCCACGAAGTGGCTGGCGAGCGCTGAACTTGCCCTTGGGGAGCGCGTTAACGTGCTGCCCTTCTTCAGTTGGGTGCTCTGGCACAACGACGGTGCCGCGTTTTCCATCATGTCCGGGCTTGGCGGTTGGCAGCGCTGGTTCTTTGTTGCCTTGGCGGGTGGCTTCTCGGCTTTCATCGTTTATGAACTGCGGCGGTTGCCCGTGGGCGATTGGCTCCAAGGCCTCGCCTACGGTTTGATCCTGGGCGGCGCGCTGGGCAACATGGTCGACCGCCTGGTCAGTGGCTATGTTGTGGACTTCATCCTGTTCCACTACGGCACCGCTTGGTACTTCCCTGCCTTCAATGTCGCCGATGCCGCGCTGACTTGCGGCGCCGCGCTGTGGATTCTGTGCATGATCCGCGACGCCCGCGGATCGCCTTCGCCGCGGGTCGGCAAATGACCCATGTTGGGTTTTAATCCAGCCAATCCAATCGGCTCCATGCAACCGTCTGAATTGCCGATACTCCGTTGAACAGCGATTAACTGAATATTGTCGCAGGCCCGCACGGGTTTGCGCTTGACTAAGCCCGTTGGTCGGCTGGTTGGTGCCGTTCGTCGGATGCGGACTGATTTCGGGCAATCCTTCGCCTAGGGTAGGGCGCGTCTGTGCAGGAGATGCGCCTGATGTGGCATTCCAGAGGGCTGACCCTCATCGAAGTTCTGGTGGCGGTGGTGATTGTGGCCGTGTTGGCGGGGTTGGGCTTGCCGACGCTGAACGCCTACTCAAACCGGGCCTACCGCAGCGAAGCCCAAGGGGATTTGGTGGCTTGCGCGCTGGCGATGGAGCGTTGGGCGGCCGTTCGCTTCAGCTACCAAGGCGCCGCGGACACCGATGGGGATGGGGTGGGGGACGCAGACAGCGGCCCCATCGCAACAGAGGTCTGCGCACCCCGTTCGGTGGCCGAGGGCCGCTATCAGGTTCGCATCGAGGGCAGTGCAGACCGGTTTGCCCTTGCCGCTAGTCCTGACTTAGGCGGCCAGATGGTTGGAGATGGCTTCATGACTTTGGACGAAGCCGGCAACCGGGGGTGGGATCGCAATGACGACGGAGAGCTGGTTGCCGAGGAATTCGGCTGGGACTAATGGCTGGAATTGCTGTTGCGCGTGTTGAGGCGAAACGCCGCGGGGCCCGCCAAGGGGGGTTTTCCCTGCTTGAGCTGTTGGTGGCCCTGCTGGTCACCAGCGTAGGCGTTTTGGGCGTGGCTGGCCTGACGGCCCTGAATGCGCAGCATCGGCGCTCAGCGGCGGCCCATGCCGAAGCAGTCCGGCTGGCCGAGGACATCATCGAGCGCATTCGCGCCAATCCTGCCGGCCTGCAGGCCGGCGGCTATGTCACGAACGGGGAAGCCGTTTCGGCAACTGATTGCCACGCCAGCCAGTGCTCTGCGCCGGCCGTGGCGGCCTATGACTTGGCGCAGTGGCGGTGCGCCTTGGGCGCTCCCACCGCGGATCAGTCTTGCCGCGGGGCGCTGAATGCCACGGGAACCGTTGTCGCTGACGCCTCGTCGGGCTTAGTGCGCGTCACCATTCGATGGCGGGAAGACGGCGAGAGCCGAACATTGACGGTTGATGGCGGGGTGTGACGGGTGATGCGCTTCCCCCCTCGGATATTGCGCCTAAGGGGCAATCCATCGGGCGCGCGGGCTGAGGCGGGCTAGGGACAAGCAGATGGTCACCGGACTAGGCAATCCATCGCATGCGCGGGCTGAGGCCTGTTCGCCTGCGAGGGGTGCCCCCCTCGCGAAGCGAGGGACACTCGCGAAGCGAGGGACACTCGCACGCTCCCCGGCTGAGGGCTCCTACCCACCAAGCCGAGGTTTGTCTTTGGTTGAGTTGCTGCTGGCCTTGGCCTTGGGCTTGGTGGTGGTTACGGGGCTGGCGCAACAGTACGCGGGCGGGCAGGCCACGGCGTCTAGCCTTTTGGGGCAGGCGGACGCGCAGGACAGCGGGCGCTATGCCTTGGCCTTTCTGCGCCAGTCCGCAGCGGCGGCGGGCAATTTGGGCTGCAATGGCGGTGCCGTCCGCTTGATGAGCGTGCTGAACGGCCGGTGGGAGGACCTGTTCGAGTTCAACCTACGCCGTCCGGTGCAGGGGTTTGACTATCAGGCCGATGGCGCTTCCACGGCCTTGGAAGACTGGACGCCCAGCTTGGCGCCCCTGCCTCGTCAGGCCAGTGGCGGCACGGTCAACGCCTTGACGGCGGGGACGGGCATCCACCTTGAACGCTTGGCACCAGGGGCCGACATCATTGTCTTTCGCCGCCTGAACCAGCCGGTCTTCGCCTTGGCGGCTGGGTTGGCGCCAGACGGCAACCCGGTCATCCAGGGTTCTGCGGCGGGGCGTCTGGAAGCAGGCGACGTGGCTCTGGTCAGCAATTGTGAACAGGCGGCGATGTTCCGCATCACCAGCGTGGCCGGGGCGGGCCCAGGCCAATCCATTCTCAGGCGTGCGTCCGGCACCGGGCCTTACGACAACGACGCAGGCCGCCCCCTTTCGGAGACTGGCCAAGGATACGGTGGCGTGACCCATGGCGAGGGTGCGCAGGTTGCGCAGGTGGTGACCGAAATCTATTTTGTTGGCCATGGCGCAGGTCGCCAGGAACTGGGCCTTTGGCGGCGCTCAGGCGCGTCGCGGCCCGTGGAACTGGTGGCAGGCATCGTAGACCTGCAGGCTTGGGCAGGCGTGGATGCGGACCCCCAGGACGGCTTCGACGGTCCCAATCGCTTTCTGCCATTCAGCGGCTTGGCTGATGATCAAGTGATTCGGTCGGTTTCCTTGGCGGTTACCGCCACCAGCGGGGATGCCACTCGGCGCTTCGTGCAAACCTTGAGCTTGAGTAATGCATGGTAGCCGCCCAAGCGATGGCCAGCAGGGCATCGCCCTGTTCATCAGCCTGGTCATTTTGATGCTGCTCACCATCGCCGGTGTGGCGTCGGTGCAGACCACTCAGTTGCAGGCGCGCGTGGCTCGCAATGCCCATGACAACCTGATTGCCTTGCAGGCGGCGGAGCGGGCGCTGCTGCAAGGTGAGCGTTTTTTGATGGCCTCACCGCCGGATGCGGCCCACTACACCGCGGCTGGCGCTGACGGCCTCTGGCGCCCGGCGGCTTTCGGTGAGCATCCGGTGTGGCAGGCTGATTCAGTATGGGCGCACGGTTCGAGTGGCAGCCGCCCAAGCGGGCCCGCGATGGGCGCAATTGCCGCGCCCCGATATCTGATCGAATGGCTGACCACGCTGACCGGCCCTGACAATCCCCACCTGCTGGAGCAGTCCACCGTCGCCAGTGTGCCGCGAACGGCCGTTTTTCGAGTCACGGCCCGGGGCTTTGGCGCCACGCGCCATTCCCGGGCCCAGTTGCAAAGTACCTTTGCGTTGCGCTTGCCGCCGGAGAACGGTCCGTGAACCGCTCCATTGCCGCTCTCTCTGGAGTGGGTCTCTTCGCGGCTGCAATTCTGGCCGAGATGGCTGCTGCCGAGACGCTGGCTGCCTTGGTCTTTGATTCCCAATCCTCCGCCGATGACGGCGTTGAGTATAGGGCTTTCCACGACCTTGATGCCGGGACCGGCGATCTTCACGCCGTTCGCTTCGATGGGCTCACCTTCAGACTGCTGTGGAAGGCTGCGCAACGGCTTGAGAGCGTTGTTCCGCAACAACGAATCATCGTGACTCGGGATCGAAGCGCTCGGGCTGGTTTGCCATTCGAGCACGGCCGCCTCAATGCGAGCCAAAAGGCCGTTC
Organism: Candidatus Azophilus sp.; assembly: GCA_965220835.1. GTDB lineage: Bacteria > Pseudomonadota > Gammaproteobacteria > Pseudomonadales > Azotimanducaceae > Azophilus. The sequence continues at coordinate 839,896 of OZ244842.1, forward strand.
TGAACGAAGACGACGTCAACTGGCTGCGCGGTGAGGGCAACGACCGTCGGCTGGGGCCTATTGTGGGCTCAGAGCCGGTGATGGTCGGGCCGCCCCAAGCTGTGCGCCGCGATCGTGCCCCCTATCCCCGGGCGGGCCGCGATACCTATTCCGAGTTTGCGGCGGATTGGGCGCGCCGCCCGGGCGTGGTTTACGTCAGCTCGAACGATGGACTGCTGCACGCGTTTGACGCTGGCACTGGTGACGAGCTGTTTGCCTACGTGCCGAACAAGTTGATTGATGGCGATCAGCGGTTTGCCACCCGCCTTGATGTGCGCACCCCGGAGTCGGAAAGCCATCCCGCTCTGCGGCTGCCCACGCCTGCGGTGGAGGATGCGTTTGTGCGGTCGGCAACCGCAGGCGCCCGCAAGGCTTGGCGGACGCTGCTGGTCGGCGGGTTGGGCGAACGGGGCAAGGGCTATTTCGCGCTCGACGTCACGGAACCTGAAACGAGCGCCAACTCCGCCGAAACGGCCGCGGAGATGGCGCTTTGGGAGTTCACCGATGCCGACGACGTCCCACCAATCGATGCCCAGGGCCAGCCAGTCACGGATTCAGACGAATACGGTGCGCCGATAAAGGACCTAGGCTATGCCACCAGCCAAGCGCGTCTGGCCATGAGCAACGTACGCGATGCCCAAGATGCCCGGAAGTGGGTGGCCATCTTCGGCAACGGCGATGGCAGCACTGCGGGGTGTGCCGTCCTGTTCGTGTTGTTCATCGATGAAGGGCTTGACGGCTGGACGGCGGACGAGTTCGTCAAGCTGCGGGCTGCCGCCGCTGCCGGGCTGGGCGAGCCGGCGTTGGTGGACGTGGATCTGAACGGCACCGTGGACTGGGCTTATGCGGGAGACCTTGAGGGCAACCTGTACCGGTTTGATCTGTCCAGTCCGGAGCCAGCCGGTTGGAGCGCAATGCGCCTGTTCCAAGCGCGTTATGGCAGCGAACCTGGCGTGCCTCAACCGATCACCGCGCGCCCGTTGGTGTTCAAGCACCCCAGCCAGCCCGGTTTCATGGTCATTTTCGCCACTGGAGTGCCCCTAAGCCCCGGGCAAGCGGGCGATGCCGCGGTTCAATCCCTTTACGGCATCTGGGATGCGGGCGCGGAGGCGGATGGCTGGGTGGATCCTGATTCGCTGGTGGCGCAGAGAATGAAGAACTTGCCGAGCACCGACCATGGCACGGCGCGAGTGCACCGCGTGGTTGTTGACCAGCCCGTGAACTACGGGCCACTAGGCACCTCCCGACCGCCCGTGCGCGGTTGGCGCATTGACCTTGATGCCCCGCCTGCGGGCAGCGATACCGGCGCCGCCGAACACCCCGGCGAGCAATCCCTGCCACGCTTGACGGCTTGGGGCGACCTGCTGGTGGTGACTACCTTGATGCCTAATGGGGCGGATGGCGCCGCAATCGGCGCCGTGGTGCCAGTCAATTGGGCCACGGGCGGCAGCCCTAGCCGGCCGGTTCTTGACCTGAACGGCGACGGCATTCTCGATGCAAGCGATTTAGTGCCTGTCGACGCGGGGAACCTTGCCCCCGGCATGGTGTTCGATGAGCGTGACTTCAGCGGCCCTTTGGCCGCGCCGCGCGTGCTGCCAAACTTCCGTGGCGGGCAGTTGATTCTGTCTGGTGGTCTCAACCGCCGCTCTCACGCCATCGCTTCGCCCACTCATCAGTTGTCCGGACGGCTCTCTTGGCGAGAGCTTGAGGAATTCTAGGGTACACGTTCAGCAAGGCGCGTGGGTGTGCGGCTCAACGCTTGGCGCCCGGTGGCCGCCAAGGTGCACAGTGCCTTGAGCGCGCGCGCTTGCCGGCTGAGCTATTGCTTCGTTAGCACGCCAGCGGCCGGCCCTCCGCGTCCTCCCGGATGCCGTCGCCGTCGGCGTCGATGGCGCGGCGGGCCCGGCCTTGGGCGTTCAGGATGATCTGGCGGGCAAATCGGGCGTCGCCGTCCGCGGGGCAGTATTGGAAGTTGCCGCTTTGCCAGTCCGTTAAGCCGGATCCGTAAATCAGCAGGTAGCTTCGGTTGCCGAACGAGCGCCAGCGGATGCGTTCGCCTTCATTCAAGGGCGGCAGCCGAAAACCCACCAACTCGCCCGCATCGATGCGTTGGTTCCGATCCTGGTCCAGGAATGCGACGGCGCCCTCATGCCAGCGATTGGCGCCGAGGCATCGTGGCCCTTGGCCAGCGCACAGGGTGGCTGGGGCGTTGTGGGTGATGGCCAGGTGACGGGTGGCGCGCACGGCGCCGAGCATGGCGTTGATTCCGGCCGTCGCACGGTGGTCAGCGCCGAGCTCAACGAAGGCGGGCAGGGCAGTGCCCATCAGCACGCCGGCAACGGCTAGGGTGACCAGCAGTTCCAGCAGTGACACCCCGTGGCAACGGCGGGCTCTGCCCCTGTCAGGCTGAATTGACCCGGTGCGGGGATGGCTTTGGGCGGCTGCATGCTCGCCATCAAGCAGATGCCTTTGTTGCAGACTCTTCACGGCCCTGAGGCTACTCCCCAACCCAGTCCCTGAACAATGGCGGTTGGCTTAAGGCGTTGTGTGACATCGGCCCGCAGAATTCGAAGCCATGTCCGAAACCTCGGCAACCACCGCAACCTGATCTGGCTCCTCCCCGCGCAGAAAACCTCCACGATCCGCCAAAAGCACACACCCGCCAAAGGCAAGAGCCGGACACTTGAACTGTGCCCAAAGGGGGCATTCCTACTTTGCGTTGAAAGTGAAGGGTGTCTTGCACTAGAGGGGGTGAAGTGTTTAGCTTATTGGCTGAGCCCACGCTATCAGTGGGGACGTATCGTCAATTTCAGGAGGGGGATTCGAGATGAGAACAAATTCAGTTTTGAGAATTGCTGCTGGGAGGCTGAGCTTGGCGGGCACCGTGGCGCTGCTGGCCTTCGGCTTCAGCTTGGTCGTGCCGGCGCCCTCGGGAGTGGCCGCGGAGCAGGACGCGTCCGGTATGATCGAAGAGATCGTGGTCACTTCCCGGCGCCGCCAGGAGTCGCAGCAGGACGTGCCGCTGTCGGTGACCGCCTTTGGCCCGGAGCAGATCGAGCAGGTCAAGCCGCAAACCCTGCGGGACTTTGACGGCTTCATCCCCAACATGTACATCGGCATGAACACCGCCGGCCCCGGCGCCAGCGCCCTTTACATCCGCGGCATCGGCTACGCCGACATCGAAAAAACCCAAAGCCCGCAAGTTGGCGTGATCGTCGATGGCATTCAGATGGGCTCCAGCACCGGGCAATTGATCGACACCTTTGATGTGGAGAGCATTGAGGTCAACCGAGGTCCCCAAGGCGTGCTGTTCGGCAAGAACACCATTGGCGGCAACGTGGTCGTCAACCGGGTGCGGCCGCAGTTCAACGAGAAGGGCGCGCGGCTGTCCGCTGAAATTGGCAACTTCGACTCCCGGATCATCAAGGGCCGAATCAACATCCCCTTGGTCGACGACACCTTGGCGCTCAAAGTGGGTGCCATTTCCCGGGAACGAGATGGCTTCTACGACAACATCACGCTGGATGACTCGGCGGGCGACGTCGACTTTGCGTCCTACACGGCGGCGTTGCGTTGGGCGCCAACTGACAGTTTTGATGCCATCCTCACCTATGACCGCATTCGCGACCGGGGCCAAATTCCGCCGCAGGATCCGCGCTTCAACGGTGATGATCCCTTCGAAAACCTAGCGGACAAGAAGGAGCCGGTCAGGTACGACGTGGACCAAGTGGGGCTCAGGGCCGAATGGGAGCTTGGCAACGGCTACGTCATCAACTCGATCACTGGCTACCATGCAGGCGACGACAAGGTGAACCAAGACTTTGACGGCGGTTCCATCAACGGTGCGGCGATCCCCTTCGCCCAGTTGCATACCCTGCGGGATCAGGAATACGACGTCTTCACCCAAGAATTGCGGATTTCTGGAGACTTTACGGACAACCTAGATTTCCTAGCAGGAATCTACTACTTCGATTCGGAACTGGAATTTCAGCAGAACACCAACAACGTGCTTCAGTTGCCGCCTGTGGCCCTTGGCCTGCCCCCAGGCGTACCATGTGGCGCTGCTCCGGGGTTGCGGTCCCATCCCGCTTTCGGCGATGCACTTTGCCAAGTCGCCAACGCTCGGAGCATTCAAAGAGCGGGTGAGGACGTGCAATCCGTGGCGGTGTTCGGGTCTATCAACTGGCGCCCAATGGAGAATTTGGAGCTAAGCTTCGGGGCTCGCTACATCGACGAGGAGAAGGACGCCTTCAACTCCTATTTTGACTACACGACGGGCGCATTTGACACCGGCCCGGTCACCCAGGAGTTCAATTTCGCCGGTCTACCGGAAACGGCCGGGGTCGCCTACGAGGTCAGCGACTCCTGGGATGACGTCATCCTGTTGGCTTCCGCCACTTGGGCAATCACCGATGTCAACACTGCCTACGCCACCTACTCGGAAGGTTTCCGTAGTGGCGGCTTCAGCATTCGCTCCGCCCGCGACCCCAGCGAGGCAGCCTTTGACCCAGAAGACGCATTCCAGATTGAGGTTGGCCTGAAGAACGAGTTTTTTGACCGTCGGTTGCGCCTCAATCTCGCCTACTTTCACTTGGAGCGGGACGGCGTTCAATTCAGCTCCATCATCACCCTGCCGCCGGGCTCCATTCCGGGCACCACCACCATCATCAACAATGGCGGCACTACCGAGTACTCTGGGGTGGAGCTGGAGGCGCAATGGCTTATCAGCGAGGACTTCACCTTGGTGGTCAACGGCGGCACTCTGGACGTCAAGAACGAAGAGTTCACTATCGACTGTTACATCCTCGACGGCTGCGTCACTAGCGTGCCGGGAGTCACGGAACCCCGAGGCACCTTGCGCACCTTGGGCGGCAATTCAGATTCCCGACAGCCCGATTGGAACGTCAGCGTGACGCTGGCCTTCGACCGGCAGATGGGCCCTGGCGTTTTCGGCGCCAATGTCGCTTGGAAAAAGGTGGGCGACTTCCTGCTGGTCAACACCGGCGGCGGCGCGGACCAACGGCTCTATGAGGGCGGCTACTTCGGCCTCGATGCCAGAGTGGCCTACGAGTGGACGCTGAACAACGGCAACACGCTGGCCATTTCAGCCTTTGGCAAGAACCTCACGGACGAGAAATGGCGCGAGCAGGCCCTGTTCCTCGGCGGCTTTCGAACCGGCTTCCAAGGTTGGGGTGCGCCGCAGACCTACGCGGTTGAGCTATCGTACTCAATGTAGTTTGGGGCAGCGCCCCCATAGCAATCCGCTCAGTTCGCGCCGTTAACGACGTGCGCGGGCTAGCGGCCCGGTGAGCCAGCCCGCCAGCAGCCCTGTGCAGGAGGGCTGGCCGAGCCGTGCCTATGCTTGGCTGGTGGTCGCCGCGCTGGTTGTGGCGGCGCTGGTGGCCTTCATCGACCGCCAGGTGGTGGCCATCGTGGTCGACCCCATGAAGGCGGACTTGGGCGTCAATGATGCCCAGATCGGCTGGCTGTACGGCGTCTTTGCGGTGTTCTACGCCGTTGCGGCCTTGCCGATCGCTTGGTTGGCGGATCGCCGCAGCCGCAAGCTCATCATCGCCGTGGGCATCTTCTTCTGGTCCTTGATGACCATGGCCTGCGGTGTCTCGCGGACCTTTTGGCAGGTCTTGTTGGCGCGCATCGGCGTTGGCGTCGGCGAGGCCACCCTCAGTCCCGCCACCACCTCCTTGGTGGGGGATTTCTTTCCCCGAGACCAAGTGCCGTTGGCGATGTCGGTGTATCAGGCCGGCCCCATCATGGGTTCGGGGGTTGCCTTCATCATCGGCGGCTACGTGCTCGGCCTGGTGCAGGATGCGCCACCCTTGGTGGTGCCGGTGTTCGGGGAGCTGGCCCCATGGCAGCAGACCTTTGTGTACGTCGGTGCGCCGGGCCTGCTTCTCGCCCTGCTCTTTCTGCTGTTGCGGGAGCCGGCCCGTCGCGGGGTTGGCCGCGGCCAGGGCGGCACCTTGGCCGAACTGGTGGGTTTCTACCGGCAGAACTTCAAGGCCTTGGCGTTCCACCATTTGGGTTTTCTGGCACTGGTGCTGGCGGGTTACGCGTTCGTTTTTTGGAGCGTGTCCTTTTTCGTGCGCGTGCATGGCCTTGAAGCCCCCGAGGCGTCGCTGACCTTTGGCTGGATATTCCTCATCGCCGGGCCCTTGGGGCCGGTGGTTGTGGCCGTGTTGGCGCGGCGCTTGAGCGCCCGAGGCGCCAAGGACGCCAACATCGTTGCCGGCATGATTGGCGGCTTCCTGGCCATCGTCAACATCGTCATCATCCAGTTTGCGCCGAACGCCTTTTGGGCATTCGTGCTCTATGTTCCGGCCATGCTCTTGATCAACTCGCCGTTCGGCATCGCCGCCGGCGCCTTGCCGGTGATTACGCCGCCGAACCTGCGCGCCCAAGTGGCAGCCGTGTACCTCTTCGTTTCCGCGCTGGGCATGATGCTGGGCCCGCCGCTTGCCGGCGCCTTCAACGAATACGTCTTCCCGGATGCGGACGGCGTGCGCTACTCCTTGGTCACGGTGTCCAGCCTGTTTGGCTTACTGGGGATTGTCCTGCTACAGCTCGGCCGCAAGCCCTACGCAATCAGCCTTGAGGCAGCGGATCGGCGCGACGCATGAACGGTTCGAGTGAAAGGCTGACGCCGGCGCAGCGGGTCGGCTACGGGGTGGGCGACTTCGGCATCAACCTGTTTTTCATATCGACGCTGACCTACCTGCTGTACTTCTACACGGACGTGTTTGGCCTATCGGCGGCCGCTGCTGCCGGGGTGATGGCGGTGGCGCGCGTGGTCGATGCGGTCACCGATCCCCTGATGGGCGCCATCGCGGAGCGCACCCGCAGCCGTTGGGGACGCTTGCGGCCCTACATTCTGTTTGGTGCCCTGCCGTTGGGCGTGTCGGGCGTGCTGACCTTCGCCAGCCCCGACTTCAGCGATTCGGGCAAGCTCTGGTGGGCGTATCTCACCTACATCGCCTTCAGCATGGCCTTCACGGTGGTTGCGGTCCCGTATGCGGCTCTCACGGCCTCGCTGACCGCCGACTACCACGAGCGCACAGTGCTTTCGACCATACGCATGGCCTGCGCCTTTGGCGGCGGCTTGGCGATATCCGTGGGCATGCCAATCCTGGTCGGCAGGTTCGATTCCGAAGCGGAGGGCTACTTCTGGTCGATGCTGATCTTTGCGGCGTTGGCGACGCCACTGCTCGCATGGACGTTCGCGCAAACCGAGGAGCGCATTCAACCGCCGCCGGCGCAGCGGCTGGCCATTCGTGACAGCCTGAGGGCGGTGTTTCTCAACCCGCCGCTGCTGGTGGTCATGGTGATGTTCTCCTGCGGCATGCTGTCGTTCACGGTGCGGCAGGCCACCGCCATCTACTATTTCAAGTACAACTTGGAACGACCTGACCTGATCGAAACCTGGTTCTTGGCCACGCTCTCGATCATGTTCGTGGGCCTCGTCTTCACGCCCAGGCTGGCTGACCGGTACGGCAAGCCGGGCGGCATCCTGATCGGCGCGGTGGTGACCATTGCCGCGGCATTGGGCCTGTACTTCACACCTTACGATGAGATCGAGCTGATCTTCCTCTGGGGCTGCTTGATGGCCTTGGGCGGCACGCCCATTGCCGTGCTCGGCTGGGCGATGATCCCGGACACGGTGGACTATGCCCAAGCGCGCTTCGGCGTGCGCGCCGACGGTTCCGTGTTCGCAATGTCGAGCTTCTTCCAGAAACTGGCCAAGGCGCTCGGCGGAGCCGGTGTTGCGGCCGTTCTCGCGCTGGCTGGCTACATGGCCAACGCGGAACAGACCCCAGCCGCATTGGGCGCCATTCGCGGCCTCATGACGTTGGCACCGGCCGCCATCATGTTGGTCATGATCGTCGCCGCGCTGGGCTATCCGCTGAGCCGCCAAGCCCACGGGGAACTGGTTTCGAAACTGTAGAAAACTTGCCCCTGTCAACGAAAAGCCTGCCAACCCCTTCTAGGTGCTTGAGATCAATGACGTTCACGCGCCACTACCGGGCCTTGTGTAGCGTCGCGGCTATGTTCGCGATGACGCCCTTAGGCCGACTCACATCGATAGCGCTCCTCAATAGGCCAACTTGGGCTTCAACAGTCGGTAAGGCATCGGCCTTGGTCTGTTCAGGCGTGGCGGCTTTTCAAGCCACTTTCTGGTTCAGTGATTGGTCGAGTGGTCGGGCGTTCGGTTGCAGATCACGCAGATTCCGGCGCCTTCCTTGCTGATTAGGCTGGGTTACGAAGTTGCCAGTCTTCGTTCGGTTGCTGCACGAAGGCCGGTGTTTCAGCCTTAAGGCGGGCGATTAGGCCGGTTGTCATGTTCGCTAGCGCCACTTCCAAGGCACGGCCCACTAAGCTTTCGTCCACGCTGGCCGCGGCGGTTAGTTTGCCTGACCAACGGATTGAGCAACCCCCGTCGTCGTTGGCCGCAACGGTGGCGACGACGACGTAATCCTGCATGCCGATGGGCTTTCCCGCAGTCAGTTCGTAGGACAGCGTGCGCCGCTCGTCATCAAGAACCAAGAGCCGATGCTGCACGGGGCCTTGGGTGGCCAACTGCAGTTCGCGAATGGCGCCAACGCCCTCGCCGTGAACGGTGATCGTGCTTTGGTCGCCGCCTGGTATCCAATGCAAGACCCGGTCGAAGTGCCGCAGCTCCGCCCACACCACATCCGCAGGCAGGTCGGTGTCGCGCCGATGCTGGACTTCGATCATGCTTGTCCCAGGTCCGTCTAGGCGAACTTGGATGCCAACGCGAAGGCGCCCATGTCATCGAGTGCGCTCATCGCGTTGCCGAGCAGGGTGCGGCCGAGGGCTTGGCCCCGTTCGTTGCCCAAGTCCAGGGTGCCGGCGATGATGACTGCGTAGCAGAGCAGGTACAAGGATGCGATGAGGAACCGCTCGCGGCAGCGTTCAATGGGATAGTCAATGCCTCTTGCGGTGAGGCAGGCGTGATAGCGGGCCAGCCAGTCCTCTTCGGCGCGCACCTTGGGTGGGATGCTCTGGGTCACGAAGTAGGCCAAGTCCTGCTCCGGGGCCGAGAGGCAAACCGACTGCCAATCCACCAGCACGATTTCGTCCTTGCCGAAGAAGATGTTGTCCAAGCGCACGTCGGCGTGGCACAGGCAGGTGGGCTGCGCGCACAGTCGCTCCAGCAGCGGCGCGACCAGACCGGGCATCTGCTCGCCAATCGGCAGCGCGGCTGCGGGCACCAAATCGCCGAAGTGCTCGAGCACCGCTGGCCAACCGGCCTGAAAGCCGCCGATCATGCCGTCTCTCTGCATGGGGTTGTTGTGGGAGATGACGGCCGGCGCGGCGCTGCCCCAGCCGCTGCTGTGCAGCTCGGCAATGGCGTCGATCACCGCCAAGGCCTGTTGGCGGCTGCAGCCGGCAACTTGGTCGCCAATTTGGTAGCCCTTCAGGTCTTCGATCAGCAACACGAAGTCGTGGCTCTCTGGGTCGAATTGGGCGTGGTGGCAGGCGGGCGTGCGCAGACCCGTGGCGCCGGCGATGTTCTGATAGAAACGCACTTCGCGTCCGTACATGTCGTAAAGCTGGGCCACCGCGCGGTTGTCCGCCGCGGGGGAGGGGAACTTGGCGATCAGGGTTGCCGGCCCGCGCTCGGATTCCAGATGCAGGCGCGTCACCAAGCCCATCACGCCGGCGCCCTCGCTGAAGTGGCTGACGCGAAAGCCACTGACTGATTGGCCGAGTGCCTCGGACAGCCAAGCGCTGGAGAGTTCTTCGGGAGAGCTGGGAAACGATGCCATGAGGTGTTCCGCTGTCGGCTCGAGGGCGCCCCGCCCTCGCTCCAATCAGGACCGTGCTTTGGAGTTCTAGCGCCAAACTATGGATGATGCTCCCGCGCATGTCCATGTTGGCGGACTCGCTGCAAACTGCCATTGTGCTTGGCCATGCGAGTTCCACCCCGCTGCACCGAGCCGCGGACGTGCAGGAAACCAAGCCCACTGGGAGAGAACCGGCCTGCGGTGCCAGCATCCGACTTGCCGAATGGCGCACCAGGCGGAGGCGCTTACCGCAACGACGGGCGCAGGCACGAGCCTCAACAGCGCCATTCGGCAAGTCGGATGCTGGCACCGCAGGCCGGTTCTCGGAGCCGGATCGGAGGAACAACTCCTTCCCTAAGTGAGTGGCTTGAATTCATTAACTTGCGAATTGGTTTCGTGGCAGAACAGCCGCGACGAAAAGTTGATTTTTGTGCGATGATTCGAAGGACGTCAACCACTGCACTGTGCGCCATGAAGCGAACGCCCGCCATCCTCGCGCTCATCCTAGCAAGCTTGTTTTGCCTGCCTGCGGCAGGTCAGGAAAGCCCATTGCCCGACCGGCGGGGCATTGCCAAGGCCGGTGAGGACTTGATTGGCCCGCAGCTTGAGTCGATCAAGTACACCTTTTTCCAAACCTGTTGGCAGGCCTGTACCGAAAACGCCGCCTGCGCGGCCTTGACCTTCAACTTTCGCAACAAGGTCTGTCTTCTGAAGTCCAGCGTGGACCGAACCGAGCCTCGGGAGGGCATCACTTCGGTGCGCATGATCGAAACGCCTGATGCCCAGCATGAACGGGCCAACAAACGGTTGCGCGACCTAGCTTTTCTTTCCGAAAAGGAAGTCGCTGAAGCTCGGGATTTCGCGCTCAGCCTGAGCTCACGGGTGGCTGCGACGGAAGATGGCTTGGAAGCGCTGAAACGGCAGGCGGTCGCAGCCGAGGATTTTGGCAACATGAGGGTTGCGGCGCAGCACTTCGGTGTGGCCGCCATGCTGTCCGATAGCCCTGAAGCGTGGCTCGACCTGTCGCGGGCTTTGGCGAAAATCGAAGTTGACACCTACTACGAAGAGCGGGAACTGAAAGACGAGGCCCTGTTCGCGGCGGTGAACGCCTACTTGCGCGCTGACGGCCGCTCGGCTCGCGCTTCCGCGTTGGTGACGCTGGCGCGGCGGCTTGAGGATGATCGGCGTGGCGACGACATGATCGCCGCTTTGCGGTTAAGCCAAAGGCTGGCGCCGCGTCGATCCACAAAGGAGTATCTCAACCACGCCCTGGACGCTTACGGCTTTCGGTTGGTTGAGCACAAGGTGGATGACAAGCCCGCCATTCCTCGGCTGTGCTTGCAGTTTTCCGAGGAGCTTCGCCAAGACGCCGATTACGCGCCCTATGTCCGGGTTCGCGATCAAGATCGCTTGCCCGTTGAGGTTGAAGGCAGCCAGCTGTGCGTCGGCGGCTTGCGGCACGGCCAACGCTACGAAGTGCTGGTTCGCGCGGGCTTTCCCTCTGGCCAAGGGGAGCGCCTGCGCACTGCCCATGAACTGCGAATCTACGTCCGCGACCGTCCCCCTTCGGTGCGCTTCAAGGACCGCGCCTATGTGCTGCCGAAGAGCGTCGGCTCCGCCATTCCGGTGGTCACCGAAAACGTGGATGAACTGGTCATCGCAGTTCATCGCGTCGGGCCGCGCAACTTGGTGACTGCCATTCGGGACAGTGTGTTTGACCGGCCGTTGTCGGGGTGGGATGAGGAACGGCTCAAGAAACGAATGGGAAAGTCGGTGTGGACTGGCTTCGCCGAGGTGGGCGGGCCACGCAATGAGGAAGTCATCACGGAATTGCCGATGGGTGAGGCGGTCGTGGACTTTGAGCCGGGCGTCTACGCGTTAACTGCCCGATTGCCGGGAAAGGAAGATCGTTGGACGGAGGCCGCCACGCAGTGGTTCGTGGTCACTGACTTGGCCTTGGCATCCATGAGCGCCGCTGACGGCGTGCATGCCTTTGTGCGCGCACTGTCCACCGCCGAACCCGTGGTTGGCGCCAAGGTGCGCCTGATCGCCGCCAACAATGACGTTCTTGGCGAGGCACTGTCCGATGAAACGGGCTATGTGCACTTCGAATCCGGGCTGACACGGGGCGTAGGGGGCACCGCTCCAGCGCTGTTGGAAGCCGAAACCGGCACCGACTTCACCTTTCTGGATCTCGCCAAGCCCGGCTTTGACCTTTCCGACCGCGGCGTGCAGGGTCGCCCGGCGCCCGGTCCAGTGGACGTTTTCGCTGCCACCGACCGCGGCGTCTATCGGCCCGGGGAAGTGGTGCACTTGACCGTGCTGGCGCGTGATGCCCGCGCTAGCGGCATTGAATCGCTGCCATTGACGCTGGTGGCGGTCCGGCCTGACGGCGTTGAGCACCTGCGCACAGTGCTGGAAGACCAAGGTGCTGGCGGACGCGTGCACGACTTGGCATTGAGCGCGAGCGCGCCGCGGGGCACTTGGACACTCAAATTGCATGCCGACCCTGATGCCGCGGCGCTGGCCAAGCAGACTTTCCTGGTCGAGGATTTCGTGCCCGAGCGCATTGAGTTGGACCTCGCCGCTGCTAAAGGCATGATCGATGCCCGCAATCCGTTCCACGTGGCGCTCCAAGCCCGCTATCTCTATGGACCGCCAGCCGCGGCACTGCCCATCACTGGCGAAGTGCGCGTGCGGACGGTGCGGGTTTTGCCTGGCTACCCCGGGTTCAGCTTCGGTTTGGCGGACGAGGAAGCCGTGGCGGTCGCCGAGCCCTTGCCGCCATCGAGTACCGACGATGCCGGCGCGGCGGAACTCGTTCTGCCGGTGCCTGCAAGCGAGGCCGTTACCCTGCCGCTTGAATTGACTGTAGGCGTTCAGGTCACGGACAGCTCCGCCCGCCCCGTGGAGCGCACCTTGACCCGGCCGCTTGCGCCAGGCGGCATCCGTCTGGGCATTCGCCCCTTGTTCGATGGCCAAGCCGAACCGGGTGGCCTTGCCCGATTTGAAGTGATCGCCATTGATGCCGATGGGAAGAGAACCGCCTTGGATGGGGTCGATTGGTCACTTTCGAAAGTGACGACCCGATGGCAGTGGTACGCCCTGCGCGGCCGCTGGAACTGGGAGCCCGCCGTTGAGCGCACGCAAGTGGCCAACGGCAAAGTGGCCTTGGCGGAAGCCGGCGAGGTCATCCTGGAAGCAGCGGTTGAGCGAGGCGCCTATGAGCTAAAGCTCACCAATGCGGACGGCGAGTTGACGGCGGCGTCGCTGCGCTTCAACGCCGGCTGGTACAACGCGGAAGGTGCACCGGACACGCCGGACATTCTGCCCCTTGGCCTTGACAAGCAAAGCTACCAGGTGGGCGAGTCCGTTGGCCTTCGGTTGTTGCCCCAGCATGCAGGCAAGATGCGCATCGCCGTGGTCAACGATGAACTGGTTGACCTCAGGACTGTCGACGTCACCCCAGGCGAGACCTTGGTTCGAATTCCGGTTTCCGAGCGCTGGGGCACCGGCGCCTATGTGTCCGCCACCCTAATCCGGCCGCTGGACGCAGCGGCTGGGCGTGGCCCGACTCGCGCCATCGGGCTGACATGGGTGGCGGTTGAGCCGGGCGCTCAAGCGCTTGATGTGGACTTGTCTGCGCCGGCAACAGTGGTGCCGCGGCGTTCGTTCGACGCAGACCTGCAGATTGCCGGTTTGACCCCAGGCGACACCGCCTATGTCACGGTCTCCGCCGTGGATGTGGGCATACTCAACATCACTGAGTTCGAAACGCCGGATCCGCAACGGCACTATTTTGGGCAGCGGGCCTTGGGCGTGGAAATGCGCGACCTGTACGGTCGGTTGATACAGGGTGGCGAGGGCCAGCAAGGCCGAATGCGTTCGGGTGGTGATGCGCGGATGCAGTTGCCCGCTTGGGCGATTCCGGGTGAAGTGCTGATGGCTGAATTCTCAGGCTTGGTCCAGGTGGGCGCGGATGGCCGCGTGGCTGTGCCGATTAGCGTGCCGGATTTCAACGGCAGGGTGCGGGTCACGGCGCTGGCTTGGACCAAGACCGCCTTGGGCAGCGCCTCCAAAGACGTCATCGTGCGCGACTCCATTGTGGTTTCCACCGCCTTGCCGCGCTTTCTGGCGGTTGGCGACAGCAGTCGATTGGGCATCGATGTCGCCCATACTAGTGGTCCATCTGGCTCCATTCAGGTGCGTGTTGAGGCGGACTCCGGCCTTGTTGTCGCAGGGGAGGCCAATCAGGCCGTCGAGTTGCTCGACGGGGAACGGAAGCATCTGTTGTTTCCCATCAGCGCGGTTGCGACCGGCGATGCCCAACTGCGCATCAGCACGTTGCTGCCTGACGGGGAGACCTTGCGCAAGACCATCACCCTGCCGGTTCGCCGCAACGACCCTGAAATCGTCCAGAGCACGCCGCTGTCGCTTGCCCCGGGAGGGCGGCTGGTTGTTGACCGCAGCACCTTCGCCGGCTTGATGCCGGATTCGGGCGTTGCAACCCTGAGTGTTGGCGGGGCGTCATGGTTGGACGTTGCGAGCCTGCTCCAAGCCTCGGACAGCTACCGCTACAACTGCACTGAGCAAGTTACGTCCAAAGCGTTGGCCTTGATTTACTTTGATGAAGCGGCTGCGGCGATGACGCGCCACGGGCAACCTTCACCCGAGGAAAGAGTGGAACAGGCCATTGCCAAGGTATTGGCCAACCAGTCCTCCAACGGGTCATTTGGCCTCTGGCAGCCTGGTCGCGACAGTCTTTGGCTGGATGCCTATGTGACGGATTTCCTCAGCCGCGCCCAGAGCCGGGGCTTCGTGGTTCCCGACGTCGCGTTTGGCAATGCGCTGGACAACCTCCGCAATTCCCTGAACTATGGCCAGAGCTTTGAGCATGGCGGCGTGGACATCGCCTATGCCCTAATGGTGTTGGCGCGTGAGGGTTTGGCCTCCATTGGCGACTTGCGCTACTACGCCATGGTCCGGGAGGACGACTTCGCGACGCCAATGGCCAAGGCGCAATTGGGCGCGGCTTTGGCCCATTATGGCGAGAAGGCCCTGTCTGAAGAGATGTTCACAGCGGCTTTGCGCCAAGCGTTGAGCGTCCAACCGGAGACCCGGGGATGGCGGCTGGACTACGGCTCGGACCTGCGCGACGGAGCAGCGGTGCTGGCGCTCGCGTCGGAGGCGCGTTCCGCGGTCGTCGAAGATGCGGGACGCTTGATGGACGCTCTGGCCGCTCGCCAGCACCGTTGGATTTCGCCGCAGGAAAGAGCCTGGCTGCTTATGGCTGCCCATGCGCTTGCGCAAACCGGTGGCGAGGGCCTGCACATCGACGGCCAAGCCGTGGCGCCAGGCGCCCCTCTCAGGTTTGAGGAAGCGGCCATCGGTGATGGAAGTGTTGTCATCGAGAACCGTTCGCGGCAAAGAAAACCCGCGCTGCTGACCACGGCGGGCGTTCCTGCCGAGGGACAGCCAGCTGGCGGCGAGGGCTATCGGCTGCAGCGGGAGTACTTCACCTTGCAAGGCGTGCCTGCCTCACCTGACGCGGTTGAGCAGAACGACCGATTGGTGGTGGTCCTGACGGTGCAGCCTGAGCAAGCGCGGCGGGCGCGGCTGATGATTGACGACCCGCTGCCGGCGGGTTTCGAAATCGACAATCCCAGTCTGGTGTCTTCCGGCAATGTGGACGGTCTAGGTTGGCTGGACCAACGCCGGGACGTGGCGCAGGTTCAGTTCCTGGACGAGCGATTCACGGCGGCCATTGACCATGAGGGTAGCCGCAGCGTGCGTTTGGCGTACATTGTGCGGGCCGTGTCGCCAGGGCAGTTCCATCATCCCGCCGGCGTCGTTCTGGACATGTACCGGCCGGAGTTTCGTGCCTGGACGGACCGCGGCCGGGTTGAGGTGTCCGGCGCACTGGACTGACATGCTGATTCTCCATCGGCTGGTGCGCATCGGCTTGATCACGTCGATTGCGTCGGCTGCGGCTTGGCTGTGCTTCGAGGTTTGGGTGCGCTCGGCCAGCCTGCCGCCGCTGGTTCCCGATACGTCCGCCACTGTGGTCGACCGGCATGGCCGCCTGCTGCGCGCCTACCAGGTTGCCGATGGCCGTTGGCGGCTGCCGGTCGACGTTGAGCAGGTGGACCAAGGCTACATCGCCCAATTGATCGCCTATGAAGATCGGCGCTTCTGGCAGCATGCGGGGGTTGACGGTTGGGCGTTGCTACGGGCTGCCGGCCAAGCTTTGACCCGTGGACGGCTGCAGTCCGGCGCTTCGACGCTGTCCATGCAAGCGGTGCGGCTTTTGACCGGCGAACCGACCCGTTCCTTGTCGGGCAAGCTGCGCCAGATCAGGTTCGCGTTGGCCCTTGAGCGCCAACTGACCAAGCCCCAAGTGCTGGCGTTGTATCTGACCTTGGCGCCATTCGGCGGCAATGTGGAGGGCGTGCGAGCTGCCGCCCTGACTTGGTTTGCCAAGGAGCCGCAGCGGTTGACGCCTGCTCAGGCGGCCTTGCTGGTGGCTTTGCCGCAGGCGCCTGCGTGGCGCCGTCCTGACCGCCATCCACAGGCAGCGCGCCGGGCTCGTGATCGGGTCCTCGCCAGCTCGGTGGCGGTGGGTGCGTTGAGCGCGGAGCAGGCGGCGGCAGCTCGCTCGGAGAGGCTGCCTGACCAACGCCACGCCTTTCCCCAACACGGCGTCCACTTGGCCGATCGTTTGCGTCAGGCACGGCCCGCTAAGGCCGAGTTGCGGACCACCATTGATCGTGATGTTCAAGCGCGCATCGAACGGCTGCTGGCGGACTCCGTGCAGCAGTTCCCGCGTGCGATGTCGGGCGCCATCTTGGTTGCGGACCACGGCTCCGGCGAAATTCTGGCGTCGGTGGGCTCGCCCGGTTTGGTTGACGATGCGCGTGAGGGGTTCAACGACATGACCTTGGCCGTTCGGTCCCCGGGTTCGCTGCTCAAGCCGCTCATCTATGGAATGGCGTTCACCGAGGGTCTCGCACACCCGGAGAGCCTGATCGAGGATCGTCCCACGGCATTCGGAATCTACGAGCCGACCAACTTCGACGAGCAGTTTCGTGGGGCAGTCTCCGTTCGCCGGGCGTTGCAGCAGTCGCGCAACGTGCCGGCCGTGGTGCTGCTCGATGCCCTCGGCCCAACGCGATTCATGTCCCGAATCCGCCGTTCCGGCGTAGCGCCCGTGGTACCTCAAGGGGGCGCGAATCTAGCCATCGGTCTTGGCGGCCTCGGCATGCGCCTTTTGGACCTCGTCACCGTTTACACGGCGTTTGCCCGTGACGGCGGGGCGATTCCGTTGGTCGCAGAACCAAGGCGAGCCTTGGCGCCCGACGTCTCGCTGATGTCGCCGGTGGCCGCTTGGCAAGTCACTGACATCCTGGCCGGGGTGCGCGCGCCTTCCGGCGCATTGAACGGCCAGTTGGCGTTCAAGACGGGCACCTCTTACGGCTACCGTGACGCTTGGGCGATCGGCTATGACGGACGACACGTTGTCGGTGTATGGGTGGGAAGGGCGGATGCCGCGCCCGTGCCGGGCATTACCGGCCTCAAGTCAGCCGCACCTTTGTTGTTTGCCGCGTTTGCGCGCTTGAAGCCGGCACTGGAGCCCTTTGCGCCAGCGCCGCCAGGCATTCTGGTGGCTGAAAACTGGGAATTGCCTCAACCCCTGCGACGGGTCACGGGCCGTCGTGGCCAACGGCCCAGCTCTGGGCCGGAAATTGCCTTCCCACCAGACAGAGCTCGAGTTGACAGCGCGGGTGGACGGCTTGCGCTCAAGGTTCGCAATGGGGTGCCGCCCTTCACTTGGTTGGTCAACGGCCGTCCAGTGGCGACTGCCACGCTTGACCGCCGAAGCAGCTGGCTTGTGGACAGCGCGGGATTTGCGCTGATCGCGGTGGTTGATTCCCGTGGGTCGGCAGCGCGGGTCAACGTGGTCCTGCAGTGACCCTTGCCAACCGGACGCGCCCCTTGCGTTCGCGTAACGGTCGGCTGAATCATGTTGAGCGCCCTTTTCCCGAATTGCGGCCAATGGGGAAGCACAATTGGTTTATGCTGTGCGCAACCCGCCAAAGGCGCGTTGCGCAAGGAGGAAGCACCGATGATCGTAGGCATTCATCATGTGGCGGTCGGGGTCCCGGATTTCGAACAGGGGCTTCGGTTCTACCGGGATCTGCTTGGGTTCGAAGTGGTTCAGGAGGGCGCTTGGGACGGCGACCATCCCCTAGCCGACCAAGCCATTGGCTTGACCGAGACAGCCGCCCGCATGGCCATGCTGAAGGCGCCAAACGCCTTCGTGGAGTTGTGGGAGTACAGCCGCCCCGAGCCGGCCGATCACCGTCAGCGCCCCTGCGACTATGGCTATCCGCACTTTTGCCTGCAAGTGGACGGCATTGAAGCCGAGTACGAGCGTCTCAGCGCCGCCGGCATGGCGTTCGCGGGGCCGCCGGTGAACTTCGGCGGCGCCTCGGCCATCTACGGCAAGGACCCGTTCGGCAACATCATCGAACTCTACGAGATTCGCGACCCGGAAACCGCCCAGCTGGCGCGCTGAATCAGGTCTTCTCAACGCGGCTGCCGTGAACGAACGTTGGCGTTGGATCTTCCGGGGTGCGCACGAACCGGCCGCTGTGGCGCGGACCGCTCGGTGCGGGCGTTAGCGGCGGCTCTGGCGGGCTGATCATTGCGAGCAGAAGACGCCCGGTTGTTGATCCGCGGCTGGGCACGGGTTTGCGGAGCGGGCCTCTGAACGGCTTGCCGCGCAGCCCCTGAAGAACGCTGCACGCGAGTGGGCGAGGCGCGATTGACGCTCGAACGCGGTTGCGAACGCGGTTGCTGAATGGCCTGCCGAGCGTTTGGCCGGCTGGTTGTTTGGGGCCTTTGCGCCCTGGGCGGCGTGCGTTGAACTTGCCGAGGCGCGCGGTCGGCACGTTGAGTTGGCCGAGCCTGCGCTGGCGCGGCGGCGCGGCGCGGCTGGGTAGCTGCTGAACGGTTAGGCTGCGCCTGACGCTGGACTCGGCGTGCTGGCTGGGCACGATTGGCTTGTTGCGCCGGTCGGTTGGTTGCCTGTCTCGCAACTTGGGAACGAGACTGCGGCGAGCGGGCGTTCTCGCTGCGGCGCTCGGCGCGCCAACTTGGCGAGCGCGCTTGGGGCTGCGCACGTTGCTCGTCGACGGGGTTTGTTGAAGCCACGCCCGCCGCAGGCCTTCCGCCGGCGCGCGCTCGGTTGGGCGTGGGGCGCCTCGGCGTTTCGCCCGTGGGCGTGGCCCGGTTTGGCTTGGGTATCGCCGGATTGGTTCCGGTCTCCAACGTGCGGGCGATCGATGCGCCGCGCTGCCCCGCGCTTCGAACGATCTTCCCACGGCGATCCTGCTGGCCAATTGCGAGGCGTTGCCCCTCGCTCTGGTTCGCCCGTTGTCGCTGACCGTCCCCGCGGCCACGGCCTTCGCCGCGCGGCCTTTCCGCTAGGGCGGCCTGTGTGCGATGGTGCCCGGGCCTTTCGCCGCGTCGTTCCTCGTTGCGGGCGATTTTTCCGCGCCGATTTTCCGCACGGAGTTCGCCACGCCGGCCCTCGCCCCGATTCGCCCACTGCCGATGGTCGCGCTTGGAGCGTTCGGAACGCCAGTCGTTGCCACGGTGGTGGCGCTCGGACCGATGCCGATGACGGTGGCGGCGGTCTCGGTCGTAGACGTTCAGCACCAAGTGCGGCCGTCGGTAGTAGAAGGGGTCATGGTAGCGGTAGCTGTAGTAGGGGTGGTCGTTGAAGCCGTAGTGGTGCAGATGCAGGTTGCGGGTGTGCCAGCCGATGCTGAAGGCGGAGGTGACGCCCCAGAATGGCCCGTAGGCGAAGTTGTAGCCTTGGTGGTAGGGGTAGTAGTACACCGGGTATGGGCGGGGATAGTAGTGGTAAACGCGCACTGGCTGGCGCACCACCACCTCGGCGGGCTCGTAGTAGGGCACGTAGATTTCGTCCGGGACGGCGGGTTTGATCTCGATGGCGCCGGACTCGTTCACGGCCACGTCCTGCTTGCCGTCGCTTTCCAGGTTGCCGGCTTTCTTGGCTTGCTCCCGGAAGGCGCTAATCGCAGCGATGACGTCCTCCTCCTGCAGGATGACTGCTTCGCCGAGCCGACGGGTCCAATCGAGGTCGCCGTCCATCAACGCCACCACTTCGGGATAGTTCAGCAGCGCAACGACGGCGTCATCCCACTCTTCACTCGGCTGCAGCGCTTCCCCGTCGGCGTTCTGCTGGCCCGATTCAATAAAGCGCGCCGCCAGCACGATTTGCAGCGGGTAGGTCGAAGCGGGCAGCACCACGGCGAGCAGGTCGTCGGGATAGAGCGCCACCGGCGCCACCAGCGCCTCAAGCTCTTCGGCATCCAAGGGCTCAACCGGTTCCACTTCCACCACCTCGGCGAAAACGGAGCCGCTGGCTTGTGGATCGGCCGCCGCCGAGGCACCTGTTGCGAACAAGCCTGCCATTGCCGCGAGAGTGAACGCCGCAATGCCCTTGATCTCATGCAGGAGTTTCATGGTTCGATGCCCCTTTGTCAGTCAAGACAATAGCAGATTAAGGCGGGCATCCTGAATGGCAGCTAAACGTCCTGGGCCTTTCGAAGTTCGCTTGCCCGCCTTGAACCTAGGGCGAGATGAGGCGTACGGACGGGAAGTAGGTCTTGATCCGGGCAGTGTCTGCCGTGGCGAGCACCCAGACCATGGTCTGGGCATGTGCGCCGATGAAGAAGTCCGGCAGAGGGATCCGTGGTGATGCTTGTCCGGATCGGAGTTGCCTTTGTTGGCGATACACCCGGTAGGCCAAAGCGCAAGCTTCACGAGAAATGCCACAACACTGTTGAACCAACGCGAATGGGTGTAGGATACGCGCCCGCCGCACCCGTGGCCAAATTGGATAAGGCACCAGTCTACGAAACTGGGGATTGCTGGTTCGAATCCAGCCGGGTGCGCCAGCCCGACCCGACGGTCGGGTTCGCACTTTCGCTGGCGCGAAACTGCAGGACATGTGGTGGCAATCGGATCCGGGGCAAACGGAGAAGACAGTTGCAAGGCGATCTGCTGGTTGAAGGCGTGGGGTTCATGCTGGTGGGCATGGGCTGCGTGTTCGCCTTCCTCTTGATTCTGGTTTTCGCCACCATGGCGTTGAGCGCTGTGGCGCAACGGCTGGCCGTGAGCTGGCCAACGGCTGCGGAGGTCGGGGGCAGCCCCACGTTGGAGGAAGCCGCCGCCATCGCCGCCGCCTTGCATTGGCATCGGCGCTGACCCAACCCCTTTCGCGCCCATGAACGCCGCCCCCCTGGGTTTGACCGAATTGGTGCTGCGCGATGCGCACCAGAGCCTGTTGGCCACGCGCATGCGCATCGAAGACATGCTGCCCATCGCCGGCAAGCTCGACCAAGTGGGCTTCTGGTCCATGGAGTCTTGGGGCGGCGCCACTTTCGATGCCTGCATCCGCTATCTGGGCGAGGATCCTTGGGAACGGCTGCGCCGGCTCAAGAACGCCATGCCCAACACCCGTCAGCAGATGCTGCTGCGCGGCCAGAACCTGCTCGGCTATCGGCATTACGCCGACGACGTGGTGGATCGCTTCGTGGAGCGTGCCGCGGCCAACGGCGTGGACGTGTTCCGCATCTTCGACGCCATGAACGACATGCGCAATCTGGAAAGGTCCATCAGCGCCGTGCGCAGCGTGGGGCGCCATGCCCAAGGCACCATCGCCTACACCTTGAGCCCGGTGCACACCATTGCCCTTTGGGTGGAGTTCGGCCAGCGCATTGAGGCCATGGGAGCGGATTCCCTGTGCATCAAGGACATGGCCGGCCTGTTGACGCCCTACGCGGCATTTGAGCTGGTCAGCCGTTTGAAGGAGACGGTGGCCATCCCCATTCACCTGCACTGCCACGCCACCACTGGGTTGTCCACCGCCACCTACCTCAAGGCAGTGGAGGCGGGCATCGACAACCTTGACGGCGCGATCTCCTCGATGAGCATGACCTACGGCCATTCCGCCACGGAGACCTTGGTTGCCATGCTGGCGGACAGTGAGCGTCCCACGGGCCTGAACTTGGCGCTGCTGGAGGAAATCGCCGCTTACTTCCGAACGGTGCGCCGCAAGTACGCCTGCTTTGAAGGCAGCCTTCAAGGCGTGGACTCGCGCATCCTCGTCGCCCAAGTACCTGGCGGCATGCTGACCAACTTGGAGAGTCAGTTGCGCGAGCAAAACGCCCTGGACCGCTTGGACGAGGTGTTGGAGGAAATCCCCGCGGTGCGCAAGGACTTGGGCATGATTCCGCTGGTCACGCCCACTTCGCAGATCGTCGGCACCCAGGCGGTGCTCAACGTATTGACCGGAGAGCGCTACAAGTCCATCACCAAGGAGTCCGCGGGCGTGCTGAAGGGGGAGTACGGCGCCACGCCGGCACCGTTGGACGCCGCTTTGCAGGCCAGCGTTCTCAATGGCGCAAAGCCGCTGGCCGAGCGCCCTGCCAACCGCCTGTCAGCGGAGTTGGACACCCTGACCGCAGAGTTGCGCAAGGAGGCCCAGCAACGGCAAATCGCCTTGGCCGAGGACCCCATCGACGACGTGCTCACCTACGCGCTCTTCCCGCAAGTGGGGCTGCGCTTTTTGGAGCATCGCGGTGATCCAAGCGCCTTTGAGCCCCCGGTTGAGGAAGCGGCGGAACCCGCCGCTCAGCCCGCCGCAGCCGAGCAAGCGGCGGTTTACTCGGTGCGCGTGAACGGCAAGGCCTTTCAGGTGGAGGTCGCCGCGAATGGCGCCGTTCAGGACATTGCCCCTGCCGCCGTGGCCAAGGCCAGCCAAGCGGGCGCCATCACCGCCGCCTTGGCGGGCACGGTGTTCAAGGTGCTGGTCAAGCCGGGTGATGTGGTCAACGCCGGTGAGCCGGTGGCCGTGCTGGAGGCCATGAAGATGGAGAACGAGGTTACGGCACCTGCGGCGGGCACCGTGGATGCGGTTTTCGTGCGCGAGGGGGATGCCGTCGAGATGGGCGATGCGCTGCTGTCCGTGGCCTGATCCTGGCGCTCGCCGCTAACCGGTGGACTTAGTTCTCGAAATCTGGCGCGGTTCCGGCTTCCATCAGGCCACTTGGGGGCAGCTGGCGATGATCGGCGTCGGCGCCCTGCTGCTCTACCTGGCCATCGTGCGCAGGTTCGAGCCGCTGCTGCTGGTGCCCATCGGCTTCGGCGGCATTCTCGCCAACATCCCCGGCGCTGAAATCGCCACCGGCGATGGCTTGCTGAGCTTGATCTACGGCGTCGGCATAGAAACCGGCGCGTTTCCCCTCATTGTGTTCATGGGCGTCGGCGCGCTCACCGATTTTCGTCCCCTGCTGGCCAACCCCAAGACGTTGCTGTTGGGCGCCGCGGCACAATTTGGCATCTTTGGCACCTTGCTTGCCGTACTCGGCTTAAGCGCCAGTGGGCTAATGGACTTCGATGTGCGCGAGGCTGCCGCCATCGCCATCATTGGCGGCGCCGACGGACCCACCGCCATCTATGTGGCCGGCAAGCTGGCACCGCACTTGCTGGGCGCCATCGCCATTGCCGCCTACTCCTACATGGCGTTGGTGCCGTTGATTCAACCGCCCATCGTGCGCGCCCTGACCAGCCAGCGGGAGCGGGCCATTGAAATGCCGCAGTTGCGGCAAGTCGGCAAGACGGAGGCCATGCTCTTCCCCATGCTGCTGTTGTTGCTCGTGGCCCTGTTGCTGCCCGCCGCGGCGCCGCTGCTCGGCATGTTCTGCTTCGGCAACCTGATGCGCGAGTGCGGCGTGGTGGAGCGGCTGGCCGACACGACGCGCAACGCCCTGATCAATTCGGTCACCATCTTCTTGGGCTTGGCGATTGGCGCCAAGCTGCAGGCGGACCTGTTTCTGCGGCCGAGCACCTTGGGCATTTTGCTGCTTGGCCTCGCCGCCTTCGCCGTCGGCACGGCCAGCGGCGTGCTCATGGCCAAGCTTATGAACCGCTTGTCCAGAACCCCCATCAATCCAGTGATTGGCGCCGCCGGCGTCTCCGCTGTGCCCATGGCGGCTCGGGCCGCCAACCGCATCGGTCTGGCCGCCAACCACCAAAACCACCTGCTGATGCACGCCATGGGCCCGAACGTGGCCGGCGTGGTCGGCTCCGCAGCGGCCGCGGGCATTTTGATTTTGTTTGCGGGATAAACTCAGATTCACCTCGTTGCTCGCCCGAGAAACTGCTACGAGCGGTCTTGTTGATTAGAGGTGCCCTAGTGCGGTGACCGGAGAAAGACGATGTGGTTGAACGTGACGCGCTTTACGGGCCGTACGTTGCCAAGGCGGGCTGCATAACCCCAAGTGAGAGTGATCGAAAGCTGAGATTTCTGCCAAACTACGCCTTTGGAGAGTCGCTCCCCCAAAGTTGCGGACGACTATGCCCCTGAGGGCAATCGGACCAAAGGCCCGATGACGCAAGGAAAAGGCCATGACCAATGAAACCGAACTATTGAATCGCATTACCGTTCGCCAGGACATCTTCGGCGGCAAACCGATCATCAGAGACATGCGAATTGCGGTGGAGCATGTGCTGGCCAACCTCGCGGCAGGCGAGACTGTGGAAGACTTGTTGAAGAATTACCCCTTTCTAGAGCCCGAGGACATTCAAGCCTGTCTCCTCTTAGCCCACCGCGCATTGGCGGGAGAACAGGTGCATGACCGCGTCTCAGTTCGCGAGGCTTCGTGAAGTTCCTGATCGATGTTTGCGCCGATTCGCTGCCTCTGCGCAGCACCTTGCTGGAGCTTGGCCACGACGTGCTCTGCGCTCGGGACCATTGCCCCCAAGCTTCGGACCAGTCGCTGCTGGCATTTGCCTTGGACGAGGGGAGGGTGTTGGTCACAGAGGACAAGGATTTCGGAGAGCTTGTTTTCCTGCGAGGGCTTGCGCACCCGGGCATTGTGCGTCTTTGCGGCATGACACCGGTGCAGCGGGCCAACGCCATGAGGGTCCTAATTGAGCGCCACGAGCAAGCGATACTCGATGGCGCGATTATCGTCGTTACAGGGAATCGCGTGCGCGTTCGCTCGGCAACGGGTTCGAAGCGACTATGACTGGGGGGGCTCGGTACAAGGTCGTTACGCCACGCCGGGAAGTCCCCGAGGGGGTGCCGTCCTTGAAGTTGTTGACGCTGGTCGAGAAACACGGTTTGAACGCGGTGGCGTGGCGATCCGCAAAGGAGCTCATTTGGCGAAAGCGGGCTAAAGGAACTGCTGAATCTGAATGCCCTTGACCAGCGTGCTGTCGCTGCTCGCGCCGGGGGTGTTGCCTTCCACGGAGACGGATGCCTCGAAGACCGCTTGGCGTTGGCCCACCCGCACCAGTTGGCAATTCACGAGCAGGGGCGTGCCCATGGGCACGGGGCGCAGGTAGTAGCAGTTCAGGCTGCTGGTGACGAACGTGCGCTCGCCGCCGGCGAACCAGGTCGCCATGCTGACCACGTCGTCGATCATTGCGGCCACGAAGCCGCCTTGCATGGTTCCGTGGGGATTGGTCATGCCTTCCGGCGGTAGGAAACGGACGCAGGCTTCACTGCCGTCCGCGGCCAGGGACTGCACCGTGCCGCCCAGGAATTCTCGGGAGGCGATTCGCGGCAGGTCCGCCAAGTTGATCTTCATCGCGGCACAACGCCTTGACTGGAATGAGCTTTTTCGCCTGGTGGCTGCCCCATCCAAAGGCTCGCGCATGGCCCTATTGGCTGCATGGCTTTGCTCCATCGTCCAATGATGGCGGAACGGGTTGCGCGATGGGCGCGATCCCCGGAAAGAGCAGGCGGGCGGCACGCAACACGTCCGGGCTGCGCAGGCCAGCAATCTGCATCCCCAACGGCGGTTGTTCGTCGAAACCGCCGATGGGCACCGAGATGGCGGGAACCCCGGCGATGGCGGCGGGTGCGGTGAAGTCCGCCAAGTCAGACGGTGCCGGAGCGCCCCTTGGCGGCGCTCGATGCGGTGCAGTCGGACCCACGAGCAACTGTTCGCGCAGCGCCGAGCGCAGGGACTGCCGCGCTTCTGCCAAACGATGGGTGGCTTTGCGAACCCGGTCTGCGCCTTGGGCCGCACCCCAAGCGGTCAGTTGCCTGAATTCATCGCTGAAGCCGTCTGGCCGCTCTCTCAGCAGCGTGGCGAAGTGCTGGGCGGCGCTTCGCTCGCACGCCAGCAGGCCCGCCCGCCGCAGGGCGGACAGGTCCACGCCGGTCCAGTCCACCGGGTCGTTCATGCGGTGCCTGCCTCCCATGCCGTGCAGGCCTGCTGTGCCGCGCAGGGCATCTTGAACCAAGAATGCAATGTCAGCCTCGGTGCCCACCGGGCTGCCGATTAGCCATTGCGCCATGGGCGGTGTGCCGTCCGAACTGGGCGGGGCAGCAAAGTCGTCTGAATCGCCGGACTGGCCGCGCAGCAACGCCAACACCTGAGCCAGGTCGCGCACGCTGCGGCCGTGGATGCCCACGTGATCAAGGCTTGGCGCCAAGGGCTCGACGCCCCGCAGCGGCACCTCCCCGTGCCCGGGCTTGAAGCCCACCACGCCGCACAGGGCCGACGGCAGCCGCACCGAGCCCAGATTGTCTGTGCCCAGCGCGATGGGCAACATGCCGCAGGCCACCGCCGCTGCGGAGCCGCCGGATGAGCCACCCGGAATGCACGCCAAGGCGCGGGGATTGCGCGTGGTGCGAAAAGCCGGGTTGTCTGAGGTTACGCCCAATGCGGCCTCGTGCATGTTCAACACCGCCAGCGGCACCATGCCTGCGGCCCGCAGCCGGGCCACGCATTCCGCATCCTCGGTGGCGAAGCGGTCGCGCAGGGCGCCGATGCCGGCATGCCAAGGCCAGCCCGCCACGGCGATGTTGGCCTTCACGCCGAAGGGCACCCCGTCAAGCGGCGAGCGCGGATTGCCGGCCCGCCAGCGCTTGGCAGAGGCGTCCGCTGCGGCCTGCAGGGATGCCGGCGACTCGACATGGTTGCAGGCGCCGATGAGCGGATCGAGTTGGTCAATCCGTCGCAGCAGTTCCTCGATCACCGCGCCGGGTTCAAGTTGCCCGGCTGCGAACGCCGCGCCCAGCGCAGTGGCGTCAGGCGCCATGCCAAGCCCGTCCTAAACCGTGTTGCGCCAGTGGTGTTGAGCTTGCGCTCATGGCGGGCTCAGGAACGCCCTGAAGTCTTGGGAGTTCTCTCATCGATCAAGCGGATCGGTTTCTGGCGGCGCTCCACTTCAGTCAGATCGGCCGTGGCGCCCGGTGCGGCGAGTTCAACCGCCACGTCTATGCCGAGGCCGCTCTTGAGCAGCGTGCGCAGCCGCTTTGGCAAGTCGCCATCGCCGTCCTTCACTTCCGCCACCACGGTCAGGTTGCCCTGTTCCGTCACCCGGCATATGAACTCGCCCAGAAACTCCGGAACCTGGGCGAGCAGGGGGCCGACGGCATGGGGAAACACGTTGATGCCCTTGATCTTGACCATGTTGTCGCTGCGGCCCAGAAAGCCGTCGATGCGGCGCAGAGCGTAGGGACCGGGCGAGGCGTCGATGCGTTCGCGGCTGAGGTCGTGGGTGTTGAACCGCAGGATGGGATAGACGTCGTCCTTGTATAGGCACGTGCACACCATGTCGCCGAGTTCCCCCGGTGCCACCGGCGCGCCGCTGTCCACGTCAAGCAGCTCCAGCCAATGGGCGTCTTCCATGATGTAGAGGCCGTCCCGGTCAGGCCCTTCGGCGGCGATGATGCCGGTGTCGCCGACGCCGTACCAATCGTAGCAGTCTGGGCCCCCCCAAAGGCGCTCAAGCGCCCGCTTGTCTTCGGGGCTCATGTGCCCGCTGATCATGCGGATGCGAAGGTCCTCGCCCATGGTCAAGCCCTCGGCAGCGGCCACCTCCGCCAAGCGCTTCAAGTAGTCCGCAAACCCCACCAGCACCGTGGCGCCGAAGTCGCGCATCAGGCCAACCTGGCGCACGGATGGAGTCTCCAAGCCGGTGCCCGCGGAGATGAACAGGGCATTGGTCCAGTGCAGGAACGCCTCGCGCACGTAGTGGCCGCCGTTGACCGTGCCATGGCCGTAGCAGCTGTGCGCCACGTCGCCGGCACGCAACCCTTGCCAGCGATAGGCCCGCGCCAGCAGCAGGTTCTGCACCTCGCGGGACTTGGGCCCGAACAGCAGCGTCTGGGGCCGGCCGGTGGTGCCGCTGGTGGTGTGGAAAACCACCGGAGGTCGGTTCGGATCGTCCGGTTGGAAGCCGCCGAAGTCCCCGAACGGCGGATGGGCCTCAATGCTCTGCATGAGGTCCGACTTGTCGAACACGGGCAGGTGCGCGAGATCCTCAAGCCCCCGAATGTCGCCAAGCTCTATGCCAGCGGCACCCCACAGCCGACGATAGAAGCCGGTCCGCCAGGCCTGGGCCACGCAGCGACGAAACAGGCGGTCCTGCCGCGCGAAGAGTTCGTCGCGGCTTAGGGTGCGGGCGAAGGTCTCGAAATCCTGGCCGATGGGATGGTCTTCAAGCAGTCGCTCGACCGCCACGGTGCTTAGGTAGTGGGCAGCTTCGCTCATCGTCCCGCTGCCCGGTCGGTGATCGGGTCAAGCAAAGTGCGTGCGTCGGTGGCTTGCGGCAGGCCGCCCACGGCTGCCATGAGCCGTTGCGCTCGGGAAGCGTCGGCGAACACGGCCGTCAAGCAGGTGCCTACCTTGGCTGCCTGCTGAGCCTGAGTCAGCGGGTGGGCTGGGGAGCCGAGCAGTTCATCGACGCGCACCGTCACGTTTCGCCCGTCGATAAGTTCTGCCGAAAGCGCTTGGGGCACGAAGGCGGCCGGGTCGGCAACGTCGTTCACGGATGCCGTGAAGCGCTTGGCCAAGGCCAGGGAGGTGGGTTGGTTCAGTGCCTGCTCGGAGAAGTGTTCTAGTCCCACGTGTCCGCAATCCAAAGCCACCGCGCCCACGTAGGGAAAACACAGGCGCGCGTAGTTGGCGTTCATGCCCGCATGGGCGGGGCGAATCACCAGTTGGTGAATCAACGGCGGCGCACGGAGCCGGATTGACCGGAGATTGTCCGCCGTCACGCCTTCGGCCCGCAGGTGCAGCGTGGCTTCAATGCCGCCGTGGGTGGCGCGGCCGCTCGGATAGGGTTTGTGGCTGAGTTCGGTGACGCGCCAAGGGTCACCGATCTGGCGAGCCACGCCCTGGGCATCGGCGCTGGCCTCGAACAGGTTGAGGTAGCCGTAGCGTCCCTCCAAGGCATCTTCAGGAGCCGGGACGCCCGCTTGGGCCAAGTCGGCAGCGACCAGACCGGCGCGAGCGGCGGCGCCGAGCTGCACGGGGAGGGTGGGCTTGCCTTCCTCGTGGGCCTGCATGGTGCCGGCCACCTGGCCAAGGGCGTGGCCAAAGCAACGGCCAATGGCACGGGCATCAAAGCCGCGCAACACGCCCACGGCAACCGCGGCGCCGAACGCGCCGACCGTCGCCGGACGGAAAAAGCGCAGCGGCGCGTTCGCCGCAACGCCCAAGAGCGCTGCAACTTCGACGCCGATGGCCAAGGCGAGCAGCAGTCTTTGGCCATCGACGGCGCTTTGATCGCACTGAGCCAGCGCGGCCGGGACCACGGCGCTCAGCACGTGGGCCACGGCGCCTTCGTGCACGCAGTCGAACTCCAAGCAGTGCATTTGCCAAGCGTTGACGAACGCCGCGGTTGCTGGCGGCACCGCAAGCGCGTCACCGAGTATGCGGGCGCTGCCGCCAGCGCCCCAAGCGAGCGCCGTGGCCAGGACTTCCTCTCGCCAAGGCCCGGTGCGCCCGGCCACGCCAACGGCGAGGCTGTCGAGCAGGAAGGTCTGGGTGGCATCCACCGCTGCGGGCGGCAGGTCGCCAAAGGTGGTGTCCACGGCGAGCGCCGTCAAGCGCTCGATCAAGTTGCCCCTGGCAGCTTCTAACGGGGCGGTGCTGCCCATTTCAAAGGACGCCCCGCTCGCGCAGCGCCGCCAAATGGGCGGCGTCCAGGCCCAGGCTTGCGCCGATCTCAACGGAGTGCTCACCGTAGCCGGGGATCTCCAAGTTCGGCCGGGCCGGCTCGTGGGTGAACTTGATTGGCGGGCCAATGTGCCGATGACCGCCGGCATCGCGCAGCAGCATGTCGCGGTGCAGCGTGTGCGGGTCCGCAAAGGCATCCTTCAACGAACGCACGAAGGCCCAGCAGCAGTCTATCGGTTCTAGGAAGCGCTCCCAGTGGACGCGGGGTTGAGAAGCGAAGCGCTCGCGAAAAAACGCCCGCAGCGGCTCTTGTTCGGGCCCAGGCTCCAGTTCCGCGAGGGGCAGCAGGTCCAAGCGATCGAACGCGGCAAGCAGATTGCGTGCGAACTTCACTTCAGAGCCGCCGAGCACCAGAAACTCCTGATCCGACGTCTCGTAGATTCGATACATCGCAGCACCCCCGAAGGAACGCATGTGGGCCGGCTCCGGATGGGCGTCCTCGGCGAACACCGGTCCGGTGACGTTGGGCGTCCAAGCCAGCAGGGCGTCATACATGGCAATGTCGATGCGCTCCCCTTGGCCCGTGCGCTCTCGGCGCAGCAGCGCCATGAGAATGGCGGACAGGGCAGTGAGCGAGGCAATGGCGTCGGCGGCCGGGATGTTGGGGGCGGCAGGCTTGCCGTCCTCCAGGCCGCGATTGAGCGCCGCCACGCCGGCCAGCGCCTGCACCGTCAAGTCGTGGGCGGGTTTGTCGCGCAGCGGGCCATCCTGGCCGAAGGCGGAAATTGAGCAGTACACGAGCCTTGGGTTGACCTGGGCGAGGGTGGCATAGTCGATGCCGAGCCGGGCCGCCACACCGGGGCGGAATGACTCGACCAGCACATCAGCGCCTTCAGACAGGCGATGGAAGAGCTGCTGTCCGTCGGCATCCTTGAGATTGATCCGTAGGCTGCGCTTGCCGCGGGCGATGTTGCGGAACCACACCGAGACGTCGCTTGCGTCCCGGTAGCCCACCACGCGGGTGGGCTCCCCGACGCCGTTGGCGGGTTCCACCATGATGACGTCCGCACCGTGGTCGGCCAAGGTCATGGTCAGGTGCGGGCCGGGCAGAAACGCCGACAGGTCCAGCACCCGCACGCCTTCGAGCTTCACCTAACGCTCCTTGCCTGCCGTCAGACGGGGTTGCGCTGCACGAACTGGCGGGCGATGAGGATGCGCTGCATCTCGTTGGTGCCCTCGCCAATGCACATCAGCGGCGCTTCGCGGTACAGGCGCTCCACCGGGTATTCGCGGGAGTAGCCGTAGCCGCCGTGGATGCGCATCGCTTCCGTGGCGTTGGTCAAGGCGCTCTCGGACGCGAAGTACTTGGCCATGCCGGCCTCCATGTCGCAGCGTTCACCGGCGTCGTAGGCGCGGGCGGCGTCTTCGGTGAGCAGTTCGGCGGCCCGCGCGCGGGTGGCCATTTCACCAAGCTTCAGTTGAATGGCTTGATGCTCCGCGATGGGCTTGCCGAAGGTCTTGCGGGTTTGCGCGTAGGCCGTGGCCTCGTCCAAGGCCCGGCGGGCAATGCCGACCGAGCGCGCGGCGACATTGATGCGCCCGAGTTCCAACCCGCCCACCGCCATGTAGAAGCCCTTGCCGGGCTCGCCGCCAACCAGATGCCGCTCCGCATCCAATTGGTAGTCTTCGAACACCAGCTCGGCGGAGTCGATGCCGTGGTAGCCGAGCTTTTCCAGCTTCCGCCCCGTGCGGAATCCTGGATGGGGCGCTCCAGTGTCTGGGTCAACCTTGGGGGCGATGAACATGGACATGCCCCGGCGCGGCGGCGAGGCGTCCGGGTCGGTCTTGACCAACAAAGCCACCGCACCGCCTTCAATGCCGTTGCTGATCCAGGTCTTGGTGCCATTGATGCGGTAGCCGTCGCCGATGGCCGCGGCCCGGGTGCGGATGCCCTGCAGGTCGGTGCCGGCGTCCGGTTCGGTCAGCGCCAGCCCGCCGCGGATCTCTCCGGTGACGAATTTCGGCAGCCAGTACTCCCGCTGGGCCTCGGTGCCGTGCTTTTCGACGATCGTCGCCATCATCAGGTGGGAGTTGAAGATGCCGGTGAGCGACATCCACTGCTCCGAAATCAACGAAACGATGCGCGCGTAGGTGGCGGCGCGCAGCCCCAGGCCGCCGTAGCGCTCGGAGATGGTCGCTCCGAACAGGCCGAACGCCTTCATCTGCTCCACAAACGCATGGGGATACAGGTCATCGCGCTCCATTTGCATGACTTGGGGCTTCACCTCGCGTTCCACCCAGCGCTCGATCACGTCAAGCATGGCACGCTCGTCGCGGCTGCTGTAGGCGTCATCCTCGCGGCGCGCGGGCGTCGAGTGGTCGTTTTGGCTCATGGCGGTGGTTTCCTTAGCTCGGTTTCCTTGAATCGGTTCCCTTAGCTCGGCTCCCTTAGCTCGGTTTCCTTAGCTCGGCTCCCTTAGCTCGGTTTCCTTAGCTCGGCTCCCTTAGCTCGGTTTCCTTAGCTCGGCTCCCTTAGCTCGGTTCCTTTGGCTCGGTTCCTTTGGCTCGGTTCCTTTAGCTCGGTTCCCTTAACTGCTGGCTGATGCGGCGGCCGGTGGCGGCACCGCCTCGGCGTAGGCGGCCGCAATGTCCCTGCGCGTGGCCACCCACACGTCATCCCGGCCGCCGACGTGGTCGAGCACGCGCTTGAGCGCGCCAATTCGGCCCGGCCGCCCAATGATGCGCAGATGCAGGCCCAAGGACATCATCCGGGGGCCTTGCGCAGCGGCTTCCTCAAGCAGCCAATCGAAGCTGTCGATGGCGTAACGCGCCCAGTCAGCGGGGCTGAGCGAGGGCGACGTCCAAAGCTTCATGTCGTTGGAGTCCAGTGCATAGGGCATCACCAGTATCGGGCGGGTCAGTCCGTCGGCGCAGTCCACGGTGTCCCAGAACGGCAGGTCGCCGGAATAGTCGTCCATGTGGTAGCCGAAGCCCTCCTCGGCCAGCAGGCGCCGGGTGTGGTCAGTGTGAAGCAGCCTGGACAGCCAGCCCACGGGCGTGACGCCAACGCTGGCTTCAATGCTGGACTTGGCGCTGCGAATGAACGCCCGTTCCTCGGCTTCCGTCATGCCGTGCTGAAACACCCATCGATAGCCGTGGCATGCGGCCTCGTGGCCGTTTTCGGCGAGGTGCGCCGCCAAATCCGGTGCCCGTTCCAAGGCCAAGGCGGCAGCGGTGGCGGTCACTGGCATGCCGCGTTCCCCAAGCAGATTGAACACCCTTGGCGCGCCGAAGCCTATGCCGTACCGGTAATTGGACTCGTTGGCATGAACCCGCATCGGCCGTTTGGGAACGGCGCCCAGCTCATCCACCGGCTCCGGGCGTGAATCACCGTCGCGCACCATCATCTCGGCGCCTTCCTCGACGTTCACCACAATCGACAGGGCCAGTCGAGCGCCGTTTGGCCACTCAAAACCGTTGGGTGGACCCGTTGCGGCATCAAACTTCAAGCGTGCGAATCCCGCAATGGGGGCCGCTTCCCGCATAATGGGAAACCAACCAGTGGCCCGCCGGTGGGCGCATTTCGCGGCCCTGCAATCGCAAATGACATATTGATATGATAATACGTCATTTGCGGGGTCTGGAAAACAGGAGGTCTGGCCAACATGCAAGGGACCAGTCGAGCGGATTATGACGGCCCACCGGACTATCGCACCGTGGGTCGGCATGCGCTGCTGCCGAACACCACCCACGACCAAGCCGAGCGCTACAATTTTCTGGCGCATCTGAATCGGCACTTGGCGGCCGAGGTGCTGCCAGGTGTCACCACGGCCTACCAAAGCGACATCGAGCCTGCCTTTCGGCAGCGGCATGGCCGGGCGCCGGCTGACCGGCATGAGGTTCGGCGGGCGTTGGAAGGGCACGCCCTGTACCGGCACTGGAGCGCCTTGCGCCGCAACGCCATGGAGATGCGCCAGCAGTCCGGCCTTTCCGTGGTGCTTGGGCAGCTTAAGGAGCTGATCGACAGGAGCGCGGAGTTGGCTGACGGGGAGCGCCTGCAGTTGGACCCAAACCTCAAGACGCCGCGCTACCTGACCGCCGTGGACCACCACTGCATGCCGGGCAGCTACTACACGGAGCGGCTGAAGAAAGACGTGAGCGCCGCCGCCAACTACGACTCCGGGCTGTTCGTCACCACCGGCGGCCTGCTCGGCCGGCTGGCGGACGGCGGCGGCCGGGGCATGGTCGCGTTTCTGAAGAAACTGCGCCCCAAATTCGCACCGCGCCGCATCCTCGATCTCGGCTGCGGCCTGGGGCACAACGTGCTGCCCATCGCCGCCGCCTATCCCGATGCCGAGGTGACGGCAGTGGACGTGGCGGCGCCCATGCTGCGCTATGGCGCGGCAAGGGCAGCGAGCCTCGGCATCGACAACGTGACCTTCGTGCAGGCCGACGCCACCGACCTCTCGGCGTTCGAGGACGGCCGCTTCGATTGGGTGGGCAGCATCATGTTTCTGCACGAGACCTCCCTGCCGGCGCTCAAGCGCATCATGGCGGAAAGCCGCCGCCTCGTGGCGCCCGGTGGCCTCGTGACCCACGTGGAGCAGCCCCGCTATGACGCTGAAATGCCGCTGCTGGAGCAGGCGTTGCGGGATTGGGATGCCTTCAATAACAACGAGCCGTTCTGGACCAAGCTGCACGAAATCGACTTAGACCAACTCATGGTGGAGGCGGGCTTCGACCGCACCCGCCTGATCCACGAAGGCGTGTACGCGATCGTTGATGGGCCAGGCCTCGGGGATGCCGCCACCGACGCGGTGGAGGACTACGGGCGCAAGCCCGCCTGGCGCATCACCGGCGCCGAGGTTCCGCAGTAGGGAGCGGGCCAGTTTGAGCGAAGACAGCCAGCAAACGCCGCTTGACGTCGTTCGGCTGGCCGGTGCCAAGGCGCGCGGCAAACGGCCCTACTTTCTTGAGGATGCGGATGTGGAGCGGGTGCTGTCGATTGCCATGGCGATTGCCGGGGAGCTCGCCGTGCTGCGGCAGCGCCTGGACACCGTTGAGGAACTCCTTGAGACCCGGGGCAGCTTGACCCGGGAGGAAATTGACGCCTTCGTGCCCAGCCCGGCCCACGCGGAGGAACGCGGGCGATGGCAGCAGGAATACTTGGCGCGAATTCTGCGCATCCTGCAGCAGGAAGCCGAGGCCCAGGCGCGCAATGACGAGCCCACCTCAGCCGAAGCCGGCGCTCGGATGCTCGGCGAATGAATGCCTGGCGAATGAATGCCTGGCGAATGAATGCCTGGCGAATGAAAGCAGCGCCCGCGACGACCCGGAAGCGCAAGTGCCCTCCAGCGTGACGCCGCTTCGAGGCGGCACCATTTGCGTCGCCAATGTGGAGCGCAGCCGGATGGCCTACGAACGGCTGATCGAATACCGCACGGTGGAAACCGGGCAGATTGCCAGTTCGCTCGCCAGCGCTTGGGGGGCACCGAATGCGGCCGGCGCGCCTTACGCACTGCTGCAGCCGGTCTCGGGCGCCGAAACTTGGTTGCGGCTGGTCGAGGCTCCCCCAACACCTGGCTTTGAACCCTTGGTCAGCATGGGCTGGACGGCCTTGGAGTTTTGCGTGGGAGACGTGCAAGCCTTGGCGGCGCGGCTGGCCAATTCGGCGTTCGACATCATCGGGCCACCCCGGCGGCTGGACGGCATGGACAGCCTCTGCGCCATGCAGGCGTGCGGTCCGGATGGCGAGATCTGCTACTTCACCCAGATCGACGGCGACCCGCCGGGGCTTTCCCTGCCGCGGGCCAGCTGCTTCGTGGACCGCTTGTTCATCCATGTGCTCGGCGCCAGCGACCTTGCCGCCACTGAGCGCTGGATCGAAAGGCATCTTAACTGCACCGTCGCCATGGCGGGCGTGGAGATGGTTTACACCATGCTGGCGCGTGCCTTTGGCCAGCCGCTGGACGCGCGATTCACCATTTCCACCCTCAAGCGTGGCGATGAGGTGTTTCTGCAGGCGGATCAGATGCCGCCCCAAGCGGTGCGGCGCCCCAAGTTGCCGGGCTTGCTGCCACCGGGCATCGCCATGACCACGCTTTCCGTGGAGAGCCTCGACGCGGTGGCCCATGCCTGCATCGAAGCGCCGGCGCGCCAAGAGGGCTTGCTCTACGACGGGTGCCGCAGCGCGGTGCTGGCTGATCCGGACGGCACGCTGTACGAACTGCTGGAGGCGGCATGACCAAGCCCAAGCCCAACCCTTGCGTGATGGTCGCCCGGTGCCCTGAAGGGAATCCGGTGCCAGAGGACTTTGCCTTGCGCCCGGCCTCAAAGGGCCAATCCGGAGTGGCGGCGGAGGTGCTCTACCTGTCCATAGACCCTTATCTGCGCGGCCGTTTGAGCGGCCGGCACGTCACCGGGGCCATTGTCCCTGGCGAGCCGATGGAGAGCGAGCTGATCGTCCGCACCCGCGAGGACTCCGCGGCCGGCCCTGCCGGCACGCTGGCTCGGGCCTTTGGCCCCTGGCAAGCCTGGGTGCGACTGCCGGAGCCAACGCTGACGCCCATCCCGGATGGCCTGGATCCCCCATCACTGGCCTTGGGCGTGCTCGGCATGCCCGGCCTCACTGCGTACGCCGGCGTCGAGCGCATGCTGCAGCCGGCGCCTGGGCAAACCCTGGTGGTGTCGGCGGCTGCCGGCCCAGTGGGCGCGACCGTCGGCCAGTTGGGCAAAGCGGCGGGCGCCAAGGTCATCGGCATTGTAGGAAGCCCCGAAAAAGCGGAGTGGCTGCGCGAAGCGGCAGGCTTTGACGGTTGCATCGACCGACACGCACCGCTCGGCCCGGCGCTCGACGCGCACTGCCCCGACGGCATTGACATGTATTTCGACAACGTCGGCGGCGCGATCCTCCAAGCGGTGATGGAGCGCTTGGCGCTTAACGCACGGGTGGCGCTTTGCGGGCTGATGGAGCAGTACAACCAAGCGGAGGTGCCGCCAGGCCCCAACCCCGGCTTGGTCATCCGGGCCCGGGCGACACTGCGGGGCTTGGTGGTCTATGACCACGAGGATCTGCGCCCGCGCATGGAGGAGGCCTTGGCGGGCCGCATTCGAGACGGCAGCCTAGCCTATCGGGAAGCGGTCTTCGAAGGCTTGGCTTCGGCCCCGACCGCGTTCTGCCAACTCATGGCCGGCCAGACCTTCGGCAAGACGGTGGTGCGCCTAGGCTGATCGAGTGGGCCGCAACAACGGGCGCGGTGCGGCGTCTTTTCTGCAGTTGAAGGCCGTGAAAGTGGCTTGCGTGGTTCCGAACTTTAGCCATGCCAACTGCGCTGTGCCGGTTCAGGAAAACACGGGGCTTTTCGGCTCAGGCTTGCGGAGCGGCTTGTGTCTCCACTTCCCTGAAGGCATCGAGCGGGGCGGCGGGAGCGGTTTGCACCAACAGCGCTTGGCGGCGCAGAAAGCGCAGCAGGCCGCTGGGCCCCATGCGCGACCGGCCCACGCCTGACACGCCGAAGGAGTCTTTCTCCACGTCGCTGACTTGGGAGGTCAGGCCGGCATCGTTGATGCTGACCGCGCCGGCGCGCAGGCGGGCGGCAACGGACAAAGCGTGGGCTTGCTCGCCCAGCACCGCAGCGGATAGCCCGAACTCGGAGTCGTTGGCGAGTTCAACCGCCTCATCGTCGTTGGCGAAGGGCATCACCGGCAGAACCGGCCCGAAGGTCTCTTCCCGGTAGAGCCGCATGGCGTGGTTGACGCCGGTCAGCACGATGGGCGCGCACCAGTTGCCGCCATCGCGCCGCACCAAGCCGCCGCAGTGCTGGATGGCGCCCTGGGCCACGGCATCTTCGACCTGGGCCTCCACCCGCTGGGCTTGGCGCGGGTCGATGAACGGCCCGAGGTGCCCCCGGTCCACTCGCTCCGTGTTCAGCGTCACCGCCTTGGCCGCAACGGTCAGTTTGGCGACGAATGCATCGTAAAGCGAGCGATGCACGTACACGCGCTCGATGGACTGGCAGGCTTGGCCAGTGGCAATCACCGATCCGCGCAGGGCGATGTCCGTCGCCTGATCCACATCCGCGTCGGCCAGCACGATGAGCGGATCCTTGCCGCCGAGTTCCAAAAATGCGGGAATCAGCCGCTCCCCGGCGCGCGCACCGACCTTGCGCCCGGTGGCTACGCTGCCGGTGAAGCACACCGCGTCCACGGCGTCCAAGGCGGCAGCGCCGGTGTCCGGCCCGCCGAGCAGGCACTCGAAGACCTTGGCCAAGGCGGGCACCGATTGCACGGAAGCCATTAGGGGCGCCACGAAGCGGGGCGTGTGCTCGCTGGGCTTGGCCAATACGGCGCAGCCCGCTGCCAAAGCAGGCACGGCGTCGATCAGCATGAGCAGCAGCGGAAAGTTCCACGGCGAGATCACCCCCACCAAACCGAGCGGATCCTGGCGATGCTCGTAGCGAACGCTGGGCGCGGATGCTGACCTGCCGTGGGAGCGTTCCGACAACAGGTCCGGGGACAGGCGTTGCCAATGTTGAATGCGGCTTAGGGCCCCGTTTAGCTCCGCTTGGGAGAGCAGGGCTCGGCCGGTGTCTTCCGTGAGCGCGGTGACCAGCTCTGGACCCTTGGCGCGCAGAGCCTCACACCAAGCCTCAAGGGCGGAAAGCCGCTCATCGGCCGGCAGCGCCGCCCATTCCGGCTGGGCCGCCCGCAGCCGGTCGGCCACCCTCAGCACATCCGTTGTGCTGGCAGCCGGGAAGCGATGGCCGGCACCGCCGCGGGGGTTCGCTGCAACAAGAAAATTAGCCATAATGATAGGTCATTATATCTATTGCACACGCCTGTGTCCGGGACCCTCTTCGACAAACTGTGGGACAGCCACTGCATTGAAACGGACGGCGACGGCGCCAGCCTGCTGTATGTTGATCGCGTGGTCATGCACGAGCGCACCGGTGCCGTGGCGCTGGACGCCCTCGTCCGCCGTCGCCGTGCCGTGCGCCGGCCTGAGCATGCCTTCTGCGTGGTGGATCATGTGGTGGACACGCAGCCCGGGCGCGGCGACGACACCCGCGTGCCCGGCGGCAGGGATTTCATCGTGGCGCTGCGCCAAGGGGCTGCCTCCTTCGGCCTGCGCCTGTTCGACATCGATGACGAGGACCAAGGCATCTGCCACCTGGTGAGTGCCGAGCAGGGCATTGCGCTGCCGGGTTTGAGCTTGGTTTGCCCGGACTCGCACACCCCCACTTTGGGCGCATTGGGCACCTTGGCCTTTGGCATCGGCACCAGCGAGCTTGAGCACGTGCTGGCCACCTCCACATTGCGCCTGACTAAGCCGGCGACCCTGCGGGTCAAGATCGGGGGACGCTTGCTCGGGCACGCCACGGCCAAAGACTTGGCCCTGACCCTAATCAGCACCCACGGCACGGGGGGTGGCCGTGGCGCGGTCGTGGAGTTTCAGGGCGACGGCATCGACGCCATGACGCTCGAGCAGCGCATGACCCTATGCAACATGGCGGCGGAGTTTGGCGCGGCCACCGCCGTGGTGGCGCCGGACGAAGGGGTGTTCAGGCGGGCTGAAGCGGCTCCCTTGGCGCCGAAGGAACTGCCGCTCTCGGATTGGCGCGCTTTGCGCAGCGATGCAAGCGCCCGCTTTGACCGCGAAATCGCCATCGACGCCGCCCAAGTGGCGCCTCAGGTCACTTGGGGCACTTCGCCGGAACAGTGCATGGGAATCGGTGAATCCATTCCGTCCCCCAAGGATGCGGCAGCGCGTCAAGCCCTTGGCTACATGGGGCTGGAGCCGGGAGGGCTTTTGGCGTCCAAACCCATTGACGCGGCGTTCATCGGCTCCTGCACCAACGCCCGCATCAGCGACCTTCGTGCTGCCGCAAAAGTGCTCAAGGGACGTCGCGTGGCCGCCGGCGTGGCCGCGGTCTGCGTTCCGGGCTCGAAACGCGTGAAGCGTCAGGCCGAAGCCGAAGGCCTCGATCAGGTGTTCAAGGCCGCCGGGTTCGAGTGGCGGGAACCCGGTTGCTCGATGTGCTTCTTCGCCGGCGGTGAGACCTTTGGGGCGGGCAAGCGGGTGATCACCACCACCAACAGAAACTTCGAGGGGCGCCAAGGGCCCGGCGTTCGATCCCATTTGGCCAGCCCGGTGACCGTGGCCGCCTCCGCGGTCCATGGCTGCATCACGTCCCCGGACGCCGCTTAGGGCGCGTGTTCGGTGGAGCCACTGGAGATTCATCGGGGCGTGGTGGCACCGCTGCTGCGGGCCAACGTGGATACCGATGCGATCATGCCGTCCCGGGAGATGCGCCGGGTCTCCCGCTCCGGTTTGGCCGACGGCCTATTTGCCAATTGGCGCTACCTAGATCCCGAGCGGCGCACTCCAAATCCGGATTTCATCCTCAATCACCCGAACCGAACCGGTGCCAGCATATTGCTCGGCGGCCCCAACTTCGGCTGCGGCTCATCTAGGGAGTTTGCCGTCTGGGCACTGGCCGAGTTCGGCATTCGCGTCATCATTGCGCCGGATTTCAACCCCATCTTCCAAAAGAACTGCGTGGCCAACGGCCTATTGCCTGCCCCAGCGCCGCTGTCTGACGTCCAGAGCCTGGCAGCGTGGTCCGACCAAGACCCCCAGCGCCGCCAATTGACCGTCAACCTGCGCGATCGCGTGATCGAGGGCGCTGGCAGGCGCATTGCCTTCACCATTGCCCAAGGGCAGCGGCTGCGCCTATTGCACGGTTTGGACGACATCGCGCTAACCGATCAGTGCACGGCGGCGATTGAGGCGTTCGAGCGGCAACGCTTCGCGGAGCAGCCCTGGGTGCGCCTGAAGTCTCCCTAACCCGACTCGCCAATGTCCTCCGCCAACGCGCGGCGGTAGAGTCGCAGGGTGATCGGCGTCAAGGCCAGCACGGGCGCGCCGAAGATCAGCGGCAGCAGTGCCACGCTGTAGCGGATCCCGTCCGTGCCGAAAACCTGGTCATTCAGGGCACCCACCAAGGTGGGTCCAAACATGAGGCCGGCCAGACTGATGGCCATGTAGTAGAAGGCGACCACTTGGGCGCGGATCCGGCCGGGCGTTATCGGCAGTAGCGCGGTCACGGAGGTCGCGGTGGTGAACGCCATCCCGGCGTTGCCCAAGGTCAGCAGCCCGAACGCTACCCAAGCGTTGTCCAGCAGTGGCCCGATGATGCAGCTCGGCACCGCCACTGCCAAGCCGGCCAGCGCGATGCGCATGGGCGCGTCCCGGTGGCCGCGGCTGGTGAAGCGGTCGGACAGCGCACCGGCCAGGTTGACCGCCAGCGGGCCGACCAGCAGCAGCGCGATGCCGTTGGCGTAGGCGTACTGCTCCACTGGCCACCCGTAGGTGCGGTCGAAGGTCGCTGCCAGCCAGCCGTGGCTGTAGGCAATGGTGGTCATCACGCAGAACACCGACAGGAAGCAAGCGAAGACCGCGCCATGGCGCCAGATATGGGCAAACATGTGCCCAAGGTGGCCACTGGCGCTGGTGCCGATGCGTCGCGGCTCGCGCACCAGCAGGAACAGTGCTCCGAGCACCACGCCGGGCAGCCCGACGATCAGAAATGCGGACTGCCAGCCGGACAGCGGACCGAGCAAGGGCCACTCCATCTGGTCTCCTGTGCCCACCCACGCCAACACGACCGCGCCGAGCAGCGAAGCCAAGCCGCTGCCCAGCGAGATGCCGCTGGAGTACAAGGCAATGGGCTTGCCGCGCCGTTCCTCGGGATATGAATCGGAAATCAATGACATGGCGCAAGGACTTAAGGTTGCTTCTCCAACGCCAACCGACATTCTGGCGATGAACAACTGGCCGAAATTGCGCGCCAGCCCGGACAGGGCGGTGGCGGCGGACCACAGGGTGATGCCAGCGGCCACAATCCAAGTGCGGCGGCCGCGGTCCGCGAGGTAGCCGAGAGGCAGGCCCATGGTGGCGTAGAAGATGGCAAAGGCGGGGCCGAGAAGCAGGCCCATCTCGGTGTCCGTCAGCCCGAGGTCGGCCTTGATGGGGTCGATCAGCAAGCCCAGGATGCTGCGGTCGACAAAGGACACCACGTAGGCGATGGTGAGCAGGCTCACCATGTACCAAGCCCGCCCAGGGCTCGGATAAGCGGCTTGCGGTGCTGGATCGGCGGGCCCGGCAGTCCCGCTCTGTGCTGCCGCGCTCATTGGGCAACCGCTTGGTCGATGTGGTAGATGACGGTCAGGTTGCCGTCCCCGTCAAGCAGGCCCACTTCCCGCCCCACCCGGCCATCGTGGGTCAGCAGGCGCTCCTCGGGGAACACTTCAAAGCCGCCTGCCTGTGCACGGCCGACCACCGCATCCACATCCTCCACCTCAATGACGATGGCGCTTCGCCGAGGGGGTGGCTGGCTGGCCAGACCTGGCACCTCCGTGAGCGCCATCACCCGCTCCTGGCTTGGCGTGCTCAGGGTGGCGAAGCCGACCGCTAGGTCGTTGTCCAACCCGAACACTTGGTGGGAGTAGCCCGACTTTCCGGGCTCCTTCACGAAGGCCAAGCTGAAGCCGAGCACGTCCTGGTAGAAGGGCAGCGCCCGCTCGATGCTCGAGACAAGGAAGTTGGCGCGCTGAAATCGCAGTGTCATGGGGAACCCTCCGGCTCTTCGATTGAGGTGACTTGGTTGCATTCGTAGAAGTGGCCGTCCGGGTCGAACACCGACGTGCCAATGAAGTGGCGCAGCTCCCCCCGAGCGCCCCGGGTGGACCAGACTCGCGGCGCGCAGTGCACGCGGGTGCCCAGGGCCGCCGCCCGTGCCGCCACCTGCTCCGCGTCGTCGCATTCCACCACGAACACCGGTGCGCCGTAGGCGACCTCGGTGGGAACCGGTGGCGCCGGCCAGGGCGGATCAAGCCATTGCAGCAGGCCGATCATGCCAATCCTGTCATGCTCGCCGCGCATGATCACCAGATGGGTGCGGTCCCCCTTAGCCCCGGCCGCTAACCCCTCGCCGCTGAGCACAAACTCAGTGTCCATCCAAACCTGCATGCCAAGCACCTGTTCGTACCAGCGCCGGCTGGCTGCCATGTCGCGCACGATCAATGTGGTTCGCTTGATCAGCGCGGGCGCTTCCGGGGGCAATTCGCTCATGCCGGCGGCTCCTCGACGATCAGCACTTGGCAGTCGGCCACGCCGGCCCGCAAGCGCTTGGCCTGGGCGTACGCCGGCGATTGCCAGAAGGCCATGGCAGCGGCCTTGTCAGGCCAGCGGGACACCACCACCGAACCTCCGGGATGGTCGCCCTCCAGCACTTCGGCACCAGGTGCCCGCAGCAGATACTCGCCACCAAACTGCGCGGTCAACTCAGCGGCTTTGGGCGCATAGTCCTTCAG
This sequence comes from Candidatus Azophilus sp., assembly GCA_965220835.1. Classification (GTDB taxonomy): domain Bacteria; phylum Pseudomonadota; class Gammaproteobacteria; order Pseudomonadales; family Azotimanducaceae; genus Azophilus. The sequence goes on from OZ244842.1 coordinate 883,151, forward strand.
GAAGCGGGCCCGGTTTCGAATCTGGGCGGTGACTATGAGATAGGCGGCCATCGTTGTCTCCTTTATTGCAGCTTGCAGCTTGCAGCTTGCGGCTTCGCTCAGGGGTTCTCGAAGAGGATGCCGTCGGCGATCAGCGCTTCGATTTCGGCGTCGCCGAGGCCGCTCGACCGGGCTGCCTGGCGGGAGTGCTCGCCGATGTGCGGCAGGTGACGGCGCAGGTCGAACCGGCGGCCGTCCATCTCCACGGGCAGCTTCGGCAAGCTTGCCCAAGCGCCTTGGCGGGCGCCGTCCGCCAGGCGAACGTCCACCAGCCCGCCAAGCGTTAGGTGGGGGTCTTCAAACAGGTCGGATGGCTTGTTGATCTCCGCGAACGGCAGGCCGGCGCGCGCCAGCTTGGCCGCCGCCTGGTTGCGGCCGAGTTTGGCGAACAGTTCGCGCAAGGTCGGCATGAAGCGCTCCCGATGGGCAACGCGGCCGGCGTTGTCGGCGAGTTCGGCATCAGCCGCCAGGGCGTCAAGCTGGAAGTCGGCGCAGAAGTGCCGCCACTGGGTGTCGCTCACCACCGCCACGAACAGCTGCCCGTCGGCGCATTCGAACAGGTCGTAAACCCCCCAGGCGGCGCTGCGCACGGACATGGGCTGGGGCTCCTCGCCCAGCACCGACTGCTGGGCCATGTGCTGACCGACCAGAAACGCGGTGGTCTCGAACAGCGCGCTGGTGACGCGCTGGCCGCGGCCGGTGCGGTTGCGCTCCTGCAGGGCGGCGAGCACGGCAATGGCGCCGAACATGCCGCCAGTGATGTCCACGATGGATGAGCCGGCGCGCATCGGCTTGCCGGGCAGGCCGGTCATGTAGGCCAGCCCGCCCATCATCTGGGTGACTTCATCAAGGGCGACGCGCTCGCCATAGGGGCCGGAAAGGAAGCCCTTGAGGCTGCAGTACACCAAGCGCGGATTGCGTTCGTTGAGCGCCTCGTACCCGAAGCCGAGCTTGTCCATCGCACCGGGGCGGAAGTTCTCCAGCAGCACGTCGGCTTCGGCCACCAAGTCCCGTACCAGCGCCTGCGCCTTGGGATGCTTGAGGTCGGCGCACAGGCTGCGCTTGTTGCGGTTGTACATGGCGAAGTAGCCGCCGCCCGAACCCTTGAGCCGGCGCGTGTTGTCGCCGCCGGGCGGTTCGACCTTAAGCACGTCGGCGCCGAGGTCCGCTAGGATGACCCCGGTTGCCGGCCCCATTACCATGTGCGAAAACTCGACCACGCGCACGCCGTCGAGCGGGCGCGCCGAACGGGTGAGGCCGCTGGTCGGTTCGCTGGCCGCTGGCTCGGTGGCGGGGGGAACGGTCGCTGTCACACCAAGGCTCGTATGCTGCAAAGTTGTCTCTATGATATATCATTAAGTCATTTGATGGACGAAGACTCAATACCATGACCGCAGCCACCACTGGCACCCCAGCCATCGACGTGACCGTCAGCGAGGTGGGACCGCGCGACGGTCTCCAGAACATCGACGCGGTGCTGGCCACTGAAGCCAAGAAAGCCTGGATCGCGGCCGAGGCCGCCGCTGGCGTGCCGGAGATCGAAGTGGGTTCCTTCGTGCCCCCACGGCTGCTGCCGCAGCTGGCCGACACTGCCGAGCTGGTCCGCTTCGCCAAGACGCTGCCGGGATTGAACGTGGCGGTCTTGGTGCCGAACCTGCGCGGTGCCGAGGCGGCGCTGGCGGAAGGGGCGCACCACATCTCGATGCCGCTGTCCGTCAGCGAAACCCACAGCCTGGCCAATGTGAAGAAGTCGCACGAACAGATGTTCGACGAAATCGCCGCGGTGGCGGCGGCGGTCGCGGCGCAGCCGGCAGCGGAGCGTCCTTCCTTGGAGGTTTCGCTGTCCACAGCTTTCGGCTGCACGTTGGAAGGCCCGGTGCCGGAGGATCGAGTGGTGGCCATGGCGGAACGGGCCATCGCCCTTGGCGCTGATGAGGTTGGGCTTTCGGACACCACCGGCTATGGCAACCCAGGCCAGGTCCGGCGCTTGACCCAGCGCATACACCAAGCGGTGGGCCGCGACCGGATGACCGGCGTGCATTTGCACAACACCCGCGGGCAGGGGCTCGCCAACGTCATCGCTGCCCTTGAGGTGGGCCTCACCACCATCGACAGCTCCTTGGGCGGCCTTGGCGGCTGCCCTTTCGCACCGGGGGCGAGCGGCAACATCGTCACCGAAGACCTGGTGTTCCTGCTGGAGGCAATGGGCCTGCGCACCGGCATCGACATCGACCGGCTGCTCGCCGTGCGGGCCGACCTGCAGGCAGCGCTGCCCGATGAGAGCCTGTACGGCTTCGTCGCCGAGGCTGGCCTGCCCAAGGGCTTTGCCTATGCCGGCGCCGCCGCATCGTGATGGGTCCGGCCCGTTGGCTTAGGATGGCGGGCTAAAGGCCAAGGAGAGGGCGGTTATGGTGGCGAGTTATGGCGCGCTGGCGCTGCAGACCAAAGTGCAGGCCGTGGCCCAGTGCGCTGATGCACCTGCGTGTCGGCAGCGAATCAACGCTTCGCTGGAGCGTGTTGCCGCCCAGTTGGCGGCCAGCAAGGCCTTCATCGGCCCCCATCTCCGGCTGGTGGTGCTGCCGGAGTACTTCCTCACCGGCTACCCCATGGGCGAGGCCGCGGCCGATTGGCTGGCTCGCGGCTGCGTGGCGGTTGACGGGCCCGAGTATGAGCGCCTTGGCGCCATCGCCGCGGCCAACCGCTTGTTTGTGTCGGGCAACCTCTATGAGGCGGATCAGAACTTTCCGAAACTCTACTTTCAGACCAGCTTCATCATTGATGACGTCGGCGACCTGGTGCTGCGCTACCGGCGGCTCATCTCGCTGTTCGGGCCGACGCCCTACGACGTGCTTGACCGCTACCTGGACATCTATGGCGAGGACAGCCTGTTCCCGGTGGCGGACACCGCGCTCGGCCGCTTGGCGGCGGTCGCTTCGGAGGAGATTCTGTTCCCGGAGATCACTCGGGCGCTGGCGCTGCGCGGTGCTGAGGTGATTTGCCACTCGTCCTCGGAAGTGGCCAGCCCGACCCTGACGCCGAAGAACGCGGCCAAGCGGGCACGGGCCTACGAGAACCATGTCTATGTGGTGTCGGCCAATTCCGCGGGCGTGGCCGGCATCGACCTGCCCAATGCGTCGGTGGAGGGCGCCTCCCAGGTCGTCGACTACGAGGGCCGGGTGCTGGTTGAGGCCGCCGTCGGCGAGTCCATGGCGGCCAATACCGATATCCATCTTGACGTCTTGCGCGCCCACCGCCGCCGCCCAGGCATGTTCAACCTGTTCTCGCGGCAGCGCTTGGCCTTGTTCGGAAAACTCTACAGCGACAATCAGGTCAGCCCGGCCAACAGCCTGCTCGATGCGGACGGCGGGGTGCGCGCACCTTTGCCCAGCCACTTCCTCTCGGTCCAGAGCAAGGCCATCGAAAGCCTGCTGGAACGGGGCATTCTGCGCTAGCCCCAGCCCCGTAAAGCCGCTACCTCGTGTAGTCCTCCATGCTGAGGTTCATGCGGTAGTGGAAGTGGCCGGTGTGGTATTGGCAGTGCAGCAGGTCCACGAGATCGCCTTGGGTGTCGAAGGAGTAGCGCACCAGGGTCAGCACAGGGTCGCCCGGCACCAAGCGCAACTGCTCAGCCACCGGCGGAGCTGCGGCGGCGGCGCTCAAGTGCTGCTCGATGCGGGCGATCTGGTGGCCGTTCTCGGCCATGATGTCGAAGCGCAGCCGGCCCTCGATGGCTTGGGCGTCGTAGCCGTGCTCGATGCCGCGCGTCCAGCTTTCGTAGTAGGCGAAGGGCGTTTGATCCTCCCGGAAGCGCACCCGAACCACGTAGTGCACGGTTTCGTCCGCCGGTATGTCCAGCTCCTCGACCAGCTTCGCCGGCGCCGAACGGCGGTCGATGTGCAGCACGCGCACGCGCGTGCTGCGGGACATCTGCGCGAGCTTTTCCAACATGCCCACCAGCGGCGCTTCCACATCGGATGCCGGGGCTTGGAAGACCACATGGCTGCCCCGGCCCCGTTTGCGGGCGATGAGCTCGTTGGCCACCAGCAGGTCCATGGCCCGTTTGGCGGTCACTCGGGAGACGCCGAAACCCTCGGCGAGCTGCGCCTCCCCAGGCAGCTTGGCGCCGAAGCCCAGTTCACCGCTGAGGATGCGCTGCTTGAGGAACTGATGGAGCTGGTGGTAGAGCGGTATCGGGCTGTCCGCACGCAGGGAGCTGAGCTCCATCGGCGTGAAAAGCTGCTGCAGGTCTTCCATGGTGGCCTTTCCCTTAACGCTGCCCATCCTAAACGCCGCTGCCTGGTCGCGAAACCCCGCGCCGGTTGCGGTGGCTAGTGGGGCTTGATCAGTGATTGTCCAATAGGTCCTGCACCGGCCCGTGGGCGGTGCGGGCATCGATTAGGTCAAGCAGCATGCGAGTTAGGCGCACCGGTTCGGGCGGCGCCTCGTTGCGCGCCAGAAACGCCTCCCGCAGCCAGTGCCAGCCACGAAACAGATGGGCGCCGGAGCGCTCCGGGGTCAAGTCCGGCGGTTCGCCTTGGAACTCCGCCGGAATCGCTGGGGCTTGTTCCAGTCCGGATTCCGAGGCCGCCACTGCTTGGGCGAGAGCGTCAGACGCGCCGATGCCGGCAACTGACTTGGCCTTGCCATCCAAGGCGGCGGCGACGCGGTGCACGGCCTCCACGCAGTGGCTGAAGCTCAAGCGCTCCGGCAGTGCCGTTCCTCCGTGGCCGGGCAGTTCCACGACCGCCGTAGCCGGGTGGTTGGCGCTGTCCGGCAGCGCCGCGGCGCTTGCACCGGGTTGGGGGATCAGCAGGCGTTCCGGCACTTCGCCCTGCGGTTGCCAGTAGCGGATCTGCCCAAAGCTTGAGTCCACATGCCGCCAGCGCCCGCTGTCCAGGCAGAGGTTCGCGGCCAGTGTCGAATCCGCCGGCAGGATGCGTCCGAGATTGTCCTCCAAGCAGGCCCATCGCTCTTCAAGGGAAGGCCCGCAATGGGCCATGTTCACGTTCGCGCCCCACGCCTGGGTGTCGAGACCTTGGGTCCAGCGGGCCAGAATGCTGCCTTGCCAGCGAATGATCACCATGGGTATGGACACCTGCGCCAAGCGATCCACCCGTTCGTTGTTGAAGGCGGCACGATAGACTGCAGCGTAGCCCGGGCCGGCCCGCAGATAACCCCTTGCGGTCGCCTGCATGGCGGCCGCAGGCGCGAGCTCGCCAGCGATGCGGTTCCCGGCGGCGGGCGTTTGCCAAGGAAAGAACAGGGTGCCGTCGTGGGCCGCCAGCCAGGCGCGCGCCAAGTGGCCGCCGTCGGCGCTCGGCGTCACATCCGGCAGGTAGCCCGTCATGATGCGCTGCCGCTCGGCGTCATTGAAGGCGGCGGCATTGTCCAGCATGATGCCGCTGAGCGCTTCGGGCTCCGACTTGGCCCACTCCACCGCAATCTGCGCCCCGGTGGCCGAGCCATAGGTCCCCACGCGCTCCAGCCCCAACGCCCTGCGCAGCGCCGCCATGGCGCGCACGCAGGGGCCGAGGTCGTGGATCGGGCCTGGCAGGGGGTCAGACTCTCCGAAGCCGGGCGTGTCCGGGGCGATGACCGTGGCTCGGCCCGCCAACCTCGCCATCAGCGGTGCCATGAAGGCGGAGTCGAGCGGGGACGGGTGCAGCACGAACAGCGGGGGGCCTGCGCCAGCAAATCGGTAGTGCAAATCGATCTCAGCGCCGTCCACGCGCACTCGGGCGCTGGCGCAGCGGATGGGCGGCGCTTGAACGGGCGGCCTATCAGCTGCCTCCCCACGGGATGCCGCCGTTGGCTTCACAGGCCAAGCGCCCCGGGGTTCATGCGCCCCTCAGGGTCGAGTTGGCGCTTGAGGTCGCGCAGCACGGCCAGCGGCGAGCCAGCGAGGTCACGGGCGAAGGGATACAAGCGGCCGATCTGCAGGTGCACGGCGCCGCAGGATGCCAAGGCGTCCACCACCTCGCCACGCAGGCGCATCACTTGCGCTCGGGCGGCCGGATTGTCCGGAAAGTCGTTGGTGCGCCGCAGCACGGACGCCTCGACGCATCGCCGATGCAGGGCGTTAAGCCCGTCAGGCCAGTAGAAGACCGGTTCGATGACGAAGCAGTTGGTGTCCGCGTAGGTGAACAGCGCGCCGTGGACGATGCCATGGGCTTCCATGACCGCTGCATTGCGTTCGAACAGCGCCAAGACGGCCTCATAGGCGGCCGCCGCCGCGGAGTGGGGCACAAGGCCGTGCACGGGCAGCCAGCGCTCTCCGGAAGGCCCGATCATGGAGTTCAGCGGGCCGAAGGGATGGGCGCGGGTGACCGTGGGAATGGTGTTTTCCACCGCCTCGCCGCCGGCGTCCTGGCCGATGCGGGCGATGCGGTCGGCGGCATCGTCAGCCGCGGCTTGGGTGCGCTCCTCGACCATGAAGTGGGCGGAGTAGTGGGCATCCTTGAGAAATCGACGGCCAGAGACCGCCATGCGCGCGCCGGTCTTCAAGGCCTGCAGCACGCTGTCTTGGGCGGCGACGGTCTGGCCCAGGGTCTTGATGTCCTGGGCCAAGGATTCGCGCTTCAGGCGCTGTGCCTGCAAAGTGGGGTCAAAGCCAAAGCAGGCTTCCGCCAAGCCCTGCCTGGACACCTCGGACATGGCGGCAAACAGGGTGGCGTGGTCGGCGAAGGCCATGCTGACGCCGGCGCGGGCCTCGGCCCGGGGCAAGAGCTTCAGGGTTGCCGTCGCCTTGATGCCCAAGGCCCCGTTGTCGCAAGTGAACAGCCCCGTAAGGTCGGGGCCGTAGTGGCGGAAGAAGGGCGCGGTTCCGGTGCGCGCCGCCGCGCCGGTGCGCAAGGTGCTGCCGTCGGCCAGCACCACCTCGAACCCCACTACGGAGTCCGCTGCGGCGCCGTGGCGACCACTGCCCCAGAACAATGCATTTTGCGACAGGGAGCCGCCCACCGTGGCCCCGATGCCGGACAGCGTGCCCCAAAACGGCGTGCGCACGCCGTGGGGCTCAAGCGCCTCATGCAGGGTCTTCCAAGTGCAGCCGGCTTCGACCCGGACGTACATGTCCCGCGGGTTGATCTCAAGGACTTTGCCCATGGCTGCCATGTCCAGGCACAGGGTGCGCGGGTGGCTGCAGACGTATCCCTCGCTGTAGGACAGCCCGCCGCCTCTTGGCGCGACCACGAAGTCGTGCGCGGCCGCGAAACGCACCGTGGCGATGAGATCGTCGATGCCGGCTGGCCGAACCACTGCGCGCACCGGCTGCGCTGCGCCGGACACATCCTGGCCGTACAACGTCCGGGTGTCCTCTTCGATGAGCAGTCTCTCCGCGCTCACGCGAGCGGCTAAGGGGGCTAGGGCGGCTGGGACGTTGCTCATCAATATCCTCCTGCACGTGGGGCGCCAGGGCGGGGCAGCGAGTCAGCTTGATTCAAGCCAACGCCTTGATTGGCGGCAGCGCATCCGGTCTGATGGAGCGGTGCTCGCCACAGTGGCGGACCTTGGAGTTCGCTTGAACCCTGCCGAGCAGTTGCCGATTGCCATTGACTGTCTACTGACCTAATGATATGACAATAAGGGTATTGATGTCTTTGGGGAAATCTCGTGCCGGACATGCAGACCTCTGATCTGACGCCAAGGCGCTACTGGGCGCAGGTGAAGTCCAACCCGCGCCGGGCGCGGTTTGGCTTCGGTGAGAAGGCGGCGTTGATCAACATCGACTTGCAGCGCGCCTACACGGATGTGGAGCGTTTCGCCACCGCGTACCGCACCGACCCGAACCAAATCACCTACATCAACCGGCTGGCGGAATTGGCCCGCAGCCGCAACATGCCGGTGATCTGGACCTACGTCGCCTATATGGAAAGCGCTGATGACGCCGGCGTCTGGGGCACGCGAACCAATACCGAGGATTCGCTGCAGAACATCAAGGAGCACAGCGAGCGCGCCGAGCTCGACCCGCGCCTCAACATCGACCGCCAGCGCGATGCCATCGTCAACAAGCGCATGGCCAGCGTGTTTCACGACAGCCTCATCCCCTCATTGCTGGTTTGGCACAAGGTTGACACCGTCATCCTCACCGGCGGCAGCACGTCCGGCTGCGTGCGGGCCTCAGCGGTGGCTTCCCTGTCCCATGGATACCGCACCATCGTCCCCGAGGAGTGCGTGGCTGACAAGCACGAGATTCCCCATTTCAGCAATCTCTGCGACATCATGCTCAAGTATGGGGACGTCGAGCCCTTCGCCACCGTGCAGGCTTGGCTGGCCAACCATCCCGTCTGTCCGCCAATCCGCGAAGGTCGCGGTGCGCCCTTTTAGCGCCTTGCTAGCGATTGCGGCCATAGGAAACAAGGACATGCGCGAGGATTTGGGGCTTTACCGCTATCGGGCCTGGGACGAACGCTTGCCCATCCGCTGGCCCGGCGGCGCCAAGCTGGCATTCTGGGTGGCGCCCAACATCGAGTTCTACGAATTGGAGCCGCCCGCAAACCCCGCCCGCCGGGCGTGGCCGCGGCCGGTTCCCGATGTGCAGGGGTACGCCACGCGCGACTACGGCAATCGGGTGGGCCTTGCGCGCATGATGGCCGTGCTCGACAAGTACGGCGTGCGCGGCTCGGTCAGCCTGTCGGCTGCCGTCTGCGACCACCATCCGGAGATCATTGAGCGGGGCGTGGCGCGCGGTTGGGAGTTCTTCAGCCACGGCATCTACAACACGCGCTACGCCTACGGCATGGACGAGGCCCAGGAGCGGGAGATGATCGAGGACTCCATGGACGCCATTCTGCGCCACACCGGGGAGCGTTGCGCCGGCTTTCTGGCGCCGGCCCTGACCCATACGGAGCACACCTTGGACCTGTTTGCCGAGGCGGGCGGCATCTACACCTGCGACCTGTTCCACGATGACCAGCCCACGCCGGTCCAAGTCCGGTCCGGTGCCCGCTTCGTGTCCGTGCCTTACTCGCTGGAACTCAATGACACCATCGCTTACGTGGTGAATCGGGTGGAGCCAAGGCGCTACGGCGAGATGATCAAGCAGGCCTTCGACCGGCTGTACCGCGAAGGCGAGGCGGGAGGCACGGTGATGTGCGTGCCCCTGCACCCCTACCAAGTCGCCCATCCCCACCGGCTGCGCGCCTTTGAGGAAGCATTGGCCTATGTGACCGAGCACGAGGACGTGTGGCTCGCCACCGGCCGGGAGATCGCTCAACATTACCTTGAACACTACTACGATCTTGACTTGGGCGCCGTGGGTGCGGCGCAAGGGACGGCGCAATCGGATGCGGTGCCGGGGGCGCAGTCGTGACCCTAGACGCCAGCCATCTCAAGTATCCCCATCGCCGCCGCGGCATGGACCACGGGCGCTACGACTTCTCCATGCTCAGCGACCGTGGTCCGGTTGCCTGGCCGGGCGGCGCCGGCGTTGCCCTCTGGGTTAACGTCGCGGTGCAGTTCTTCCCCCTTAACCAGCGTGGCAAGCCGTTCGCGGCCCCAGGCGGGATGAGCACGCCCTATCCGGATTTGCGGCACTTCACGTTGCGCGAATACGGCAACCGGGTGGGCATCGTGCGCTGCCTTGAGGCGTTGGACGCCTTCGGCATCCGCGCCACCTTGGCCGTCAACGGGGCGCTGGCGGAGCGTTGCCCCAGCTTGCTTGAGCGGCTGGTTGGGCGTGGCGACGAAATCCTGGCCAGCTCCTGGCACATGGACACCTTGCACCACGGTGAACTCGACCTTGCCGAGGAACAGGCCATCGTTGAGCGGACCCTAGCGACCCTGCGCGAGCGCACTGGCCAGGAGGTGGCTGGCTGGGTGAGCCCGGCTCGCTCCCAAAGCCAGCACACCCCGGACCTGTTGGCGGCCAATGGCGTGCGTTACATGGGCGACTGGATCAACGACGAACTGCCCTACGCCTTCAGCACCGATGCCGGGGACTTGGTCGCCCTGCCGCTGTCGTTGGAGTTGGATGACCAGTTCCTGATCGGCGCCAATCTGCATTCGGAGTGGGAGTACGCCGCGCAGATCATCGATGCTTGCGATTTCTTGGCTGCCGAAGCGGCCGAGACCGGCCACGGGCGCTTGCTCGCCCTGTCGGTGCACCCTTGGCTCATGGGCCAGCCGCATCGCATCGCCGCCTTCGAATCGGTGCTGGAACACTTGGCGGGCTGCGGGTCCATCTGGTCGGCATCCGCTGGGGAGATCGTGGCGGCTTGGCGTGACCAAGCGCCCTGAAACAACCCGCTGGCCGGCCATGCTCGGCGCCTTGGCCCTGGCTTGGGTGGCTGGGCCGGCGCTGGCCGACCAGGCGGCGCTGATGGCGCTGCTGGCTGGCGAGTACAACAACAACGAGCAGGTCTGGCAGCAGGGCTTGGACGGTGGGGCCCTGAGCGTCCGCCGGCATTGGCGCTTTTCCGGGTCCAGCCATGCCCGGATGGAGCTGGCTATTGGTGAGGGCCAATCGGCCGCTGACGGGCCGATTTGGACGTTTGCCTTCGAGGCGAATCAAGAAGGGCTGGTTGCGGAGGTCTACGGAGCTTCGCCGTGCCGCTATGTGTGGCAGAGCACGCCCACTGGATTCCAGGGCCAAGCGGGAGAGGGCGCCTGCACGGGATTGCCCACTCGGTTGAAAGTCGATGAGGCTTGGCTGGAAGCGGCTTGGCCCGAGGGCGCGGTGGAGCGGGCGCGGCGAGTGCGCCATTACCGAGGCTGGGTGGCGCTTAAGCGCAGCCGCCTGGACGCTGACGCGGCGGACGACAGTTACGTGTTTGTTTCCGAGGCGAGTTGGCACGACGAGGGCTTTCTGCTGCCGGTCCTTGATGATGGGCGGCCAACGGGCTACGCCGTCGAGCTGGCTCTGCTCACTTACCAGAACACGGGAACCCCGGTGCTGAAGCTGGGCGTCGTGGACGCCGCGACCGGCGAAACCCTCAGCTACGCTTGGGCCGAGCCGGGTGCTGAACGCATTGGCATCAACCTGCGCTGGATTCAGGCCGGCCTGACCCGAGTGCGCGAGGCTCCCTAGGGGTCGCGGCGCTGCGGCGCTTCCTCGGTGCCTTCGCTGACGCGCTGGTAGTACATCCAACTGGTGACGTTGCGGCGGTCGTCGTCCAACGGCGGCGGTTCCCGATAGATCGGATAGTGGGCGGCAATCTCCTCCTTCATGGCGTCCGGCAGCGCGTCCCAGGACGACAGCCGCAGGCCTGAAGTGTGCATGTAAATGACGCCATCCCGGCCGCCCATCTTCATCCAGGGCAGCCAGTCGGACATCCTTGCCCAGCCCACGTGGCTGGTGGTCGAAGTGGCATCCCGGTCGAGCAGCTCATCCGCCTGGCCAAAGAAGTTGAACATCTCCGTGGCGTGGTAGGTGCCGCCCACCTCGGCCTGGAAGGCGCCGCCCAAGGGGTTGGGGTAGAACAGCGGCACGGTGCTGGTCTGGCGCCACAGGCCTTCTTCAATGTGGCCGGACCAGCGCATGGGCGCACCAGAGCGTTCCTTCTCATACATCGCGAAGTTCACCGGGTCGTTGGCAACGTGCAGCACGTCCACGGTCTCGCCGGTCCAAGGGTTGTCCCAGGTGGCCAGTGACTTGCCGGTGGCTGGATCCCGATAGATCAGCAGCTCGCGGGAGACCAAGCGGAACCCGGATCCGCGCTCCGGATCCGTGTGCGCCACGCAGGCGCGCGTGTTCATGCCCTCCACGTCGAACAGATGGCGGTCTCGCTCGCCCTGCCTTCGCGAGTAAGCCCGTCCCTCCCACCAGAAGGTCGCTGGCTCGCCGTCCACCGTTGAGCACATGATCTTGCGGGCTATCTGCAAGGCATCCAGTGGATCTTCCGGGTTGAGCGCCTGGCCCGCCGCTGCGTGGGGGAGCGCTAGGGCCAAGGCGGCTGCGCACAGTTTGGCAATGAGATGGTTCATGTTTTAGGCTCCTTCAATATGGCGGGAATGTGGTGGGGCTGCGTGATCAAACCGCCGCCCCTTGCAGGGCATCAAGCACTGCCGCTGCGGCCTCTTCACCGGATCGAATCGCACCTTCTACGCCCGGGGCGCTGGCGGTGTGTTCGCCTGCGAAGCGCAGGCCTGCGAAACGCACGGGCCCGGCGGGCCGGCGCACGGCGGCGCGCCACTGCGCGACCTGTCCGGGCGGCCAGGCTGCGTAGGCGCCGCCGGCGAACGGGTCCGCACCCCAGGCGTGCCGCGCCAAATAGCGAACGCGGCCGGCCGAACTGGGCCGGATGCGCGCGAAGGTGGCCAAGGCGAGCTTGGCGAAAGCACTTTCGTCCAAGGCATCAAGGGCCACGGCCCCGGAGCCGTTGATGAACGCCTTCAAGCCAATGCACTGGCCGGTTTCGGCGTGGATGCGCGGAAAGAGGCGCTCCAGCGGCGAGTCCGTCCACATTGCAGCCGGCAGCCCATCGTCCTCCCAAAAGGGGTCCGCATCGAACAGCGCCACCGTGACGCGCGTGTAAGCCGCTTCGGCGATGACGCGGCGTTGGGTGGCGTCCAAAGGCAGCTCGAGCCGCACGTTGCGCAAGGCGGGCAGGGGTAGGGTGCAGATGCAGTTGCGAGCGCTCAGCTCGGTGCCATCCGCCAGCTGCACCCTGACTAGGGCCTTGTTTGCGGAAATGGCCGTCACGACGCTGCGGTAGCGCATTGCGCTGCCGAGTTGGGTGGCGAGGCAGCGCGCTAGCGCGCCGGTGCCAGCCTTGATGCTGCCGACCCCGGTTTCCTCGCGAAAAAGGAGCGCGCTGCGCCACCACCCCAGGACGCTCACCGCATCGCTGTGGTTGTGGTTGCCGGCCACGTTGACCAGCCTCATGGCTGCTTCGGATGCGCCCCGGGCGCGCAGCTCGTCGCTGATCGCGCGATCAAGGGAGCGGGCCCTGGGTGCATCCCAGTCAACTGTTCGGGCCAGCGGAATGTCGGAGCCCAGGTAGTGAGTCTCCAAGAGGCCGGGAAGCACTTGGCGCTCGGCGCCGGTTAGCTGATTTGCGGGTGAATCAGGCCAGGCGCTGGCGTCGAGGGTTTGCCCGTTGACGTGCAAGGTCAGCCCCGATGAGCGCTGGCTCACGAAAGGTGCCACCTGCAAGCCGCAAGCCTTCACCAACGCACGCGTACGGGTGTAGGAGTCGCCGATCTCCAATGCGCCGAATTCGGCTCGGTCCGGCAGGCTGAAAGCCGTGTAGGCGCGGCCACCGGGGCGCTCCCGAGCTTCCAACACCAATGGTCGTAAACCGGTGCCAGCAAGGTGGCGGGCGGCGGCGAGGCCGGCTAGCCCGCCACCTAGCACCAGCACATCGGCATCGGCTTGGTCGCGGGTTAGCCCGCGCCCAAGCCCGCTGCTGGATGCCAGAATGCCAAGACCGAGGGCCTTGCAAGCCGTACGCCGATTGATCGCCCGCGAACCTTCGGTGCGCGATGGCGTTTCGTTATCGCGAAGCTCCGGTTCAGTATGCCGAGTTCCCAAGGGAAAAGAGCATCCCGCACTTGAACGGCTATCCGTCGGCAAGCTGCAAACCGCTAAAGATGTACCGCTAGGCTGACGCCGACATAGGTGTCGCGACGCGGCGCGACGGCAAAGTTGCGCCGGAACGCCTCGGGTTCCGCGTAGCGGAGCACGTTGTAGGCGCTGTCTTCGCCGTTCAGATTGCGGCCGAAGAGGCGGATTGAGTAGCGGTCGCTGACCAATCCAATGCGGGCGTTCAGAACGCCCGTGTCACCGGTCTCAGCGAGATTGTGCACTTGAGCGAACTTGCTCGACTCGAACAGGTAGCTCACTCCGCCGTACCACTCCCAGCGGCCGTTCGCGAGGGGCCGCCGATACTCAATGTCGGCAAAAATCTGATGGTCAGCCGTGCGCGGCACCTGCTGGCCTTCAATCGAGCCAAAGAGGGACTGGCACCGATCGACGTCTGGAAACTGGTCCCCGGTTGAGCAGTTGACGGCGCGATCGTCGAGCGCGTCGAGCAGCACGCCTTGGTTCTGGTCGAATCCGCTCGTGTACTCGGCGTCGGTCCAAGCGTAGTTGAGCCGCATGGTGAGGCCCGGCAGTTCGCTTGGCGTCAGCAGCAGCTCGGCCTCCAGGCCATTGATGTCCGCGTCGCCGGCGTTCACTGTGGCGGATTGCGCGTTTTGGCCTGCCTGCACGTTCTGCGTCAATTGATAGCCCGTCAGCTCGTTGAAGTAGAGCGCCACGTTGGCCCGCACTTGGCCATCCGCCAGCACGCTTTTTGCACCCACCTCAATGCTCTTGACGTCTTCTTCATCGTAGGTGGGCACACCGGCTTCAATGGCCACCGTGCTATTGAAGCCGCCGGGCTTGGTGCCCTCCGCGTAAGCGATGTAGAGCAGGTGGTTGTCCGTCGGCTGCCAGTCGAGGGTCAGCCGCGGCAGGAAGCCGTCAAAGCTTGACGAACTGACCACCGGGGCCGATGCGGGCGCGCCAAGGTTTTGAACGATGGCGCGTTGGTCAATGTCCTCATCCTGATAGCGCCCCTCAAGCGTCACGGTGAAGTTCTCTGCGAGATCGAAGGAAACCAAGCCAAATACTGCCGCGTTCTCAATCTCGATTCGGTTGACGTCCCTTGGCACCACGACGTTCGGACCGAAGTAGGGCAAGGGCGTCATGGATTCGCAAACGGGGTTAGCCGCGCAGACGGCCTGCATGCGCTGGAATTCCCGCTCCCACTTGGGCGTGGCTAGTGCCTGCTGTTCTGCGGAAACCTCGCGGGTGTCCCGTGTCGTCCTGTCCTGCTTGAAGTAGTAGGCGCCAATGAGGCCCCGCGCCCGCTCGGCTTCGAAGGAAAGCTGCACTTCCTGCGACCAATCATCCGTTTCGCTGGCGTTGGAATTGGTGAAGTCGGCCATGTTGCCGGAGTAGCCGTAAAGGAATGGCGGGCCGTCGGCAAACCCGCCGTATGCGAAGCCGTTGGGCGTGAAATTCGACACCTGAAAGGAGGTGGGCTGATAGTCCCCGTCGTATATTTCCGCTTGGTCCCGCTCGCTGTATCCGGCGATGTAGGTGAGCTGCAAGCGATCGCTGATATCGTAATCCGCCCTGAAGCTCAACTGCAGGTTGTCGTCAGATAGGCCGGCGTTGGGTGCTTGCACTGGCCAATCGATGTTGATGTCGCCAGCCTTGACCACGCCGCAGAAGTAACGGCCGGCGCCGCCATACAGAGCGCCGTCGTCCGGGTAGCAGTTGTTGTTGAAGTAGCGCGAGGCGAAGATGGCGGGATGTCCGTCATCGCGTTCCGCGTAATAGCCCCGGGCGCGAATGGACAGCCGCTCGTTGGGATCGAAAGTGAGTACCCCGGAAATCGAACGGGATTCCTGCTCGCCGATGTCCTTGCCGTCGAACTGGTTTTTCACGTGGCCGCCCATTTCATAGTGCCGAATGGTCAACCCGCCGGCTAGATTGTCACCGATCGGCCCAGATAGGGAGGCATGCACGAGAAACTCCTCGTCGCCTGCCGCTTCAGCCTTGATGCTGGCGCGCATTTCCTCGCCCGGCGAACGGGTTACGATGTTGATGGCACCGGCGTAGCTGTTGCGGCCGTACAGTGCGCTTTGCGGACCCTTGACGATCTCGATGCGCTCCACATCGCCGAGGTCGTAGTCGTCAATGGAACCCGACACATAGACGCCGTCGATGAAGTAGGAGACGCCCGAGGCGCCCAGGATGCTGGCTTGCCCACGAATCACCGGGCGGTTGGCGCCCCGGGTGAATTCAGAGTCAAACAACAGCCCGGCGGTCATTTTTGAGATGTCGGCCAGGCTTTGTGCCCCAAAGTCCTCGATTTGATCGGCCGTGACCGCGGTGATGGCCACCGGCGTGTCCTGCAAGGTCTCAGTGCGTTTGCGCGCGGTGACCAAAATCTCCTCGATTGGGCCGCTCGCTTCGGCGGTTGCGGGTGTGCCTTGGGCCACCGCAGCGCTTGGAACGAGCACGGTTAGTGCCGCAAGGCAGGTGGCTAGCGATCGAAATCTGCAAAACGTCATGGCGGTCCTCCTTGATTGGACTTCTTTCTCAAAATCTCCAGTTTCCCTTTTTCGGGTTTCCCTTGAGTACTTCCCTTGAACCCAGTTCAGGCGCCGCGCCGCAGGATTGCGCACCGGAAGAACTCCGCAAGTCACTGCCACTAGCAGCCAAGCGCCTTAATTGACATAATGATACATGTTTAATACAAATTGCAAGGGCTACGGGACATCCTGCACCGGAAAGGCTCCCGCAGAGACTGATAACATCCCCGCAAGGAGGAACCATGGGCAACATTCGATCCGGCATGCCCGTGCTGGCCCGCCACGAGGGCGAATGGTTGGGCGAGTACATTCACATTGACCCTGACGGCACGGTTCAGGACCGCCACGCTTCACACTTGGCCTGCACCTTCCCGGCTTCGGGGCCATTCGATTACTTCCAGACCAACACCTACACTTGGCCGGACGGCAAGCGCGAGCGCATCGAATTCCCTGCCGTCTATCGGGACGGCCGCATTTGGTGGGACAACGAGCGAATCGTCGGCTCCGCGTGGGAAGTGGATGAGCGCACCATCGTGCTCAACTGGTCGCGCAAGGACATGCCGGGCAGCTACCTCTACGAGATGATCCAGATCAACGAAGGCAACGATCGCCGCGGGCGCACCTGGCACTGGTTCGTGGATGACGAGTTGATCCGCAGGACTTGCATCAAGGAACATCGAACCGCCTGAAACCAGGCCGCAGGGTTAACGAACGCTGCGCAACGCCTGATCAGAGGCAACCATGCACCGGCACGCCCTCGGGCAAGCAATTCGGATGCGGGAAGGCCTGATCCCAAATCGGCCGTAGCGGACGTCAACGGGCAGTTCGGCGCGGCGCATGCTTCAACGGCAGCACTGTGGTGTACTTGATGCGCTCCATGGCAAAGCTTGAGCTCACGTCCGACAGGTCGATAGAGCGGATCAGGCGTTGGTAGAAATCATCGTAGGCGGCAATGTCGGGCACGACCACGCGCATCAGGTAATCAACGTCGCCGCTCATCCGATACAGCTCAATGACCTCCGGGAACGCCGCCACGGTCTTGGCGAACGTCTCCAGCCATTGCCTGTTGTGCTGATTGGTGCGAATGGTGACGAAGGCGTCCACGCCCACATTGAGGTGGTCGCGGTCCAGCAGCGCCACCCGCCGGGTGATGACGCCCGCTCTTTCCAGGTTCTGAATGCGCCGCCAGCAGGGCGTTGTGCTCAAGCCAACCGCCTCGGCGACTTCCGCTGTGGATAGCGTGGCATCGTGCTGAAGCAGATCAAGTATCTTGATGTCGGTGCGGTCCAAGGCGAGGGCCTGCATGAGTGCGTTACCTCCAGCATGGGCCGGTTCTCGGCCCGTCCATCATCAGTTTTTTTAGAATTAATTTCCACTGAATGTAGATTTTAGCGTAAAGATTGGAACATTTTGCCCCAACAATTGGGATACAGTTTTCGCTACCGACCCGATGGTTGAAACCAAATGAACCCATTGAGCGAGCACTTGCGGGCGGTTGGCGAAACCTATCCGCAACACCTAGTAAAAGCCACGGGCTTCGCGGTCGCCATGCTGGCCGGCGGCATTGCCTGTTTGTTGCATGGGCTTCTTCCCTTCTTGTTCGTCAAGACCGGCAGCGATTGCATCCGCCGGTTGCATGAAGAGATGGTGGAGAATCGCACCAAGCGGCCTGTTGCCGAAGCGCCAAGGGCTGCCTGACGCAGAACGCGCTGCGTTGGGAGGCCGAAGCGCTGGCGCACAGCCTGCAAGTCGTGCGGCCCGCTGCCAGCGCTTCGTGCGGCCCACTGCCAGCGCCAAAAATAGAGTGGCGGAACTTGGTGCTCGGGCCTGTTCGATGAGGTTGTGCCCGGCGATGTGCCGCAATGCTGCTAGAATCATCGCCATGAGAACGGCAGCGCGGATACTGACCTGTGGTTTTGGCTGGGCGCTTGCCTTGGTGGCGTCTGCTGCGGAGTCGCCAGTCTGGATTGTGCTGGGCAGCTACCAAAACGCTGGCAATGCTGAAGCGGCCAGGCAGCTGCCGGCCTCAGAGGTGTTGGAGCCGCTGCAGGTGAGGGCCTTTGACACATCCGCCGGTCGTTGGCATCGGCTGCTGCTCGGCCCTTTCGAGACGCTTGGCGAAGGCATGGCGATGCTGGCGGAGGCGCGCGGCAGAGGGCATGCGGACGCTTGGCTGTTGGCTGGGCACGAAGGCGAAGCGCCTCTCAGCGACGCCACTTCGGGCACGGCAGCTGACGCCACGCTTCCCGCATACGCCGACGATGGCCTTGAGGATTGGGAGCGGTTCGATCCCTACGGCGATCTTGGCGAATGGGAGGATTTGCCCCCGCTGCCCGAAACCGATGTGCATCTCTTGAGCGAGCAGCACAAAACCCCGGTCAGTGAGCCCCCACCCGGCTACCAGCTGCACAAGCTGAGACGTAGCGGCAGCTGATCCTGACCGCAACTGCCTAATGGGCGTATAGGTTTAGCCGCAATTTCGGAGCCTTGGGGCTTTAGCAGGCGCGCAGTTTCGCGCCATCGCAATTGCAAGGGCACCCGCGCAGCGGATGCACGTTCAGCACAGCAAGGGTAAACGATAGAATGCCCCCTGTCTCAAGCGCATGCCCCGGTGGCACAACTGGATAGCGCGGCCCCCTCCTAAGGGGTAGGTTGAAGGTTCGAGTCCTTCCCGGGGCGCCACTTTTTGCGGTTGTTAGCTTACGGTTATAAGCGGCTGCTAACGGCTGACCGCTGCCCTTGGGTTGCCCGGAGGGAACGCAGGGGCAGCAGGCTACGGAGCGGGCATGCGGCACGGGCATCCGGCACGCCAGGCGGGTGC
Organism: Candidatus Azophilus sp.; assembly: GCA_965220835.1. Taxonomy (GTDB): domain Bacteria; phylum Pseudomonadota; class Gammaproteobacteria; order Pseudomonadales; family Azotimanducaceae; genus Azophilus. Next base: position 902,037 of record OZ244842.1, read on the forward strand.
GTTGTGCTGGATTTCGGGGATGCAGGACTGCCTTAAAGGTGCCGGATGCCCGTTCCGCACGCCCGTGCCGCACGGCCTTCAGCCACGTGAGTGCGCACGCTCGATCCCTGCACTTGATCGCTCAGGTTTGGTGCAGCAGGGCAGTGACCCGATCCATCATCTCGTCCTTGTCGTAGAGGTCGTAGTAGATGGATGCCATGACGTTCTGCGGCCCGAAGAAGAAGCGCTCGTAGAGCACTTGGCGGTTGCCGAAGCCGGAGATGGCCACATCGTGGGCGAGGCGGAACAAGGCCACCCGATCCTTGGCGCCTAAGTTGGTCAGCTCAAAGTAGCGGCCCACGTCGTCCGCGATGGCGCCGTTGAAGTCCGCTTCGCAAGGGGTGGCCATCAATGAGCTTGAGCCGAGCAGCTGCACGGTCTCGATCAGCTTGGGGTAGAGGCGGGGAAACAGGTTGCGCGAGGTGTCCAAGGGGCGGCGCTGGGGAATCCAAAGCCCCCAGCGGTCGCGTTCCGGCTGGTGTTCGGCGGCAAACAGCAGCGCCCGCACGGTCTCCGCCACCCACATTGCCTCGGCAATCTGCCCCTTCACGTTCATGTCTTGGTCCTTGCCGGACGCGCGGGCCATGGCGCACAGCAGGCCGACGATGAATTCCGCCTTGGCCAGCTTGCCGCAGGCCACCTGGTGCATCATGTGCACCACGGCGTCGGTTTCGGCGAAGGCCCGGTTGCAGAGCAGCGGGTCGCGGTACATGAAAAGCCGCTCCCAAGGCACCAGGACGTTGTCGAAGATCACCACGGCGTCCATTTCCTCAAAGCGCGACGCCAGCGGCGCGTCGAAGGCCGATTTGCCGCCGTCATAGGTGTCCCGGCAGATGAGGCGAATGCCGGGCGTGGCAATGGGAATGGTGAAGGCGAGGGCAAAGGGGATGTTGGCCTCGGCGGCCTTCAGCAGGGTGGAGGGAAACACCTCGATGTCGTTGGCCAACGGCCCCAGCGTGGCCAGCAGCCTGGCGCCGTTGACGACCACCCCGGCATCGGTTTCCCGCACGGCTTGCAAGGCCACCTCGGGGCTGGACAGGCCTTGCTTGACGCGCTCGGCGTTGAACTGGGGGTTGACCAAGGTGTGGGTGAGGGCAAGGTCGGCGTGGCGGGCGAGCCGATAGTAGCTGCGCATGTTGGCCGCGAAGTCGACCGCATTGGCGTTCGCGGCCGTGCCCTCGTTCAGAAACTCCGCAGCGCCGGCAAAGGCCATCAGGGAAGCGTTCTTGTAGTCCGGCGTGCGTCCGAACATGCCGTTCGACCAGCGCGCCCACTCATAGAAGGCAGCGCCCCGGCGGCGCACGTCGGCGGCCGAGCGGGGCATAAGAAAGGAGATTGCGTGGCGTTCGCCGTCCTCCTCGTAGGTGAGCAGGTCGCGATGGGCCGCCTCGTGCTGCTGGTCAATGAACGACGCCAAGGTTTGGGCGCCACGGGCAAGCCCCGGCGCCTTGGTGACGTCCTTGATGCGTTCGCCCTGCATCCAGACCTCCCGGTCGTCGCGCAGTGAGGCGAGGTACTCGCTGCCGGTCTTCACCGTCATGGCGGCTCTCCTCCTGCGGTTTGCCTACTGCGCCTGCAGCAGGTTGGCGGGCGCGTACTGATCGGTCAGCAGGCGGGTGTCCGTCGCCCAATCGACGTCGCTTTTCAGGCGCCGGGGATAGCTGCGGATGTCAATGCCGTAAGGGGCTAGGGGCTTCTCCAGCGCGGCAGCCCGGGCGTTGAGCGTCATCAGGCTGGGCAACGGTGTCTTGGTGGCCAGAATGACGCGGTTGCCGCTGCTCGGCAGCTTCAAGTTGAAGAAGGGGCCGAAAACGTCGAAGTAGGTGGCGGATTCGTGGTCGTAGAGCTGGCTGATGGCAAAGGTGTTGGCGGCGAGAGCGCCGTTCGTGGCCAGCAGCGCTCGGGTCTCGGCAAGGTACTCGCGGGTCATGAGGTGTTCAGGAATGTAGTCCGCCCCGAAGGCATCGAGCATGATGAGGTCGAAACTTCGGCCGGCCGCCACCGCCCGTCGCGTGAACACGCGGGCGTCCTCGACGTGCACTTTGAGCCGTTCGCTTTCGGCGAACCCGAAGTGTCGCTGCGCCACCTTGACCACCGCTGGGTCGATTTCCACGGCGTCCAACTGGGCTGCGGGAAAAATCGATGCGAGCGCCATCGGCAGCGTGCCGCCGCCGAGACCCACCACAAGGATGCGCTGTGGTGCCGGCCCCAACAACAGCGCCGCCATCATCATCCGGGTGTAGGCGAGCACCATGCGCTCAGGGCGGCGCTGATCCAAGCAGGACTGATTGCGCTGCGCCCGCTTCAGGCTGAATTGCAGGCACAGGGTTCGGCCCTGCTTGACCACCAAGATGGTTTGGTAAAGCGACCGCTCCCGATGCACCACCTCCGCCGAAGCCAAGGGTGCCAGCAGCGCCAATGCCAGCAGCACCACGGCGAACCGGCGTGTCGAACTGGCAATCATGCGCGCAACCTTGCAACCGCCAATGCGGTTGCGCCCGCCAGCACCAAGGCAGCGGTCAGCATGGTGAGAATGGTGTTGATCTCCCACCACAGCACGAAGTAGAAGCTGGTGCCAAGGGTGCCCAGCGCGCTGCCGGCGGTGGAGACGAAGTACAGGCGCCCGGCGATGTTGCCCGACTCCTCGGTGGTGCGCACCAGCAGGCGCACGGCATAGGGCGATAGCATGCCGAGCATCACCGTGGGCAGCACGAACAGCAGCATCGAGGCCGCCAGCGAGCCGTAGCGAGGGTCTTGGATGGCGTGGAAGATCCACTCCATGGCCGCGTCACTGAAGTAAACCAAGGGATAGAGCAGGCCTGCGGCCACGAGATACAGCCCCCCAAACTTGGCCAAGGAGGGCGAGCGCAAGGACCAACGGCCGCCTGCCAGGTAGCCCAAGGCAAGGCTCGCCATGAACACCGTGATGATGCTGCCCCAGACGTGGATGCTGCTGCCGAAGTAGGGGGCCAGAACCCGCCCGCCGAGCAACTCCAAGGACATGATGACGAAGCCGCCAACGAAGGCGAGGCATGGGACAAGTGCGGACAAGCGGGCAACCCACCCAAGGCGAAGGCAAACAGTGTACAAACAGGCATATGCAATTGCCAATTCGTGAAGGCGCCCGTTGTTTTCGCCGATGCCCTTGGGTCTAATGCGCCGCCACGCACGCTGGAATCGAATCTGTGGGGCAACTGAGTCATCTCGAACGGCTGGAGGCCGAGAGCATCCACATCATGCGCGAGGTGGCCGCCGAGGCCGCCCGCCCGGTGATGCTTTACTCCATCGGCAAGGACTCCTCGGTGATGCTGCACTTGGCGCTGAAGGCCTTTCATCCCTCGCCGCCGCCGTTCCCTTTGCTGCACGTGGACACCGGCTGGAAGTTTCGGGAGATGATCGCCTTTCGGGACCGCCGCACCCGGGAGCTCGGCCTGGAGTTGATCGTTGCGCAAAACCAGGAAGGCATCGCTGCGGGCATCAGCCCCATCACCCACGGCGCCGGCGTGCACACCGACGTGATGAAGACCCAAGCGCTCAAGCAAGCCTTGGACGCCCACCGATTCGATGCCGCCTTCGGCGGTGCTCGGCGGGACGAGGAGAAGTCCCGCGCCAAGGAGCGAATCTTCTCCTTCCGCAACGCCCAGCACCGGTGGGACCCGAAGAACCAGCGTCCGGAGCTTTGGGATATCTACAATGGCCGCGTGCGCGACGGGGAGAGCATGCGCGTCTTCCCACTGTCCAACTGGACCGAGCTGGATGTCTGGCACTACATCCACCAGGAAGCCATTCCGGTGGTGCCGCTCTATTTGGCGGCGGAGCGGCCCATCGTGGAGCGGGACGGGCAACTGATCATGGTGGATGACGAGCGCCTGCCCCTAGGCGAGGGCGAGCAGGCGCGCCTGCGGCGCGTGCGCTTCCGCACCTTGGGCTGCTATCCCCTGACCGCTGCCGTCGAGTCCGATGCCGCGGACGTGCCGGACATCATTCAGGAAATGCTCAACGCCCGAACCTCGGAGCGCCAAGGCCGGTTGATCGACCATGACGAGGCGGCGTCCATGGAGAGGAAGAAGCGGGAAGGCTACTTCTGATGGCGCGGGCCGACATTCAGGACTACTTGCAGGCGCAGGCGGCCATGACCACCCTGCGCTTCCTCACCTGCGGCAGCGTGGACGACGGCAAGAGCACGCTCATCGGCCGGTTGCTGTTTGATGCCCAGTTGATTTTCGATGACCAGCTGGCGGTGTTGGAGGCGGACAGCAAGCGCCACAGCACCCAGGGCGAGGCGATCGACTTCGCCTTGCTGGTGGATGGCTTGGCAGCGGAGCGGGAGCAGGGCATCACCATCGACGTGGCCTACCGCTACTTCGCCACCGCCAAGCGCAAGTTCGTGGTGGCGGACACCCCGGGCCACGAGCAATACACGCGCAACATGGCCAGCGGCGCCTCGCATTCGGAACTGGCCGTCATCCTGGTTGATGCCCGCAAGGGCGTGCTCACCCAGACCCGCCGGCACAGCGCCATCGCCTCGCTGTTCGGCATCCGCCACTTCGTGTTGGCGGTCAACAAGATGGACCTAGTGGGCTACGACCAAGCCGTGTTTGCCGCCATTGAGGCCGAGTATCGTGCGTTTGCCGCCGAGCTCGGCAACATCACTGTCAATGCCCTGCCCATTTCGGCTTGGAAGGGCGACAACGTCACCGCACCGAGCCAAGCCATGCCTTGGCATCAAGGACCCGCCTTGCTGCCGTTTCTTGAGGAGGTGGTGGTTGAACCCAGCGGCGGCCATGGCGCGTTTCGCCTGCCGGTGCAGTGGGTCAACCGGCCCAACCTGGACTTCCGCGGCTTTAGCGGCACCGTGGCGGCAGGCGCCGTGCGGCCTGGGGACGAAGTGGTGGCCTTGCCGTCGGGCGTGGGCTCCAGGGTGACGCGCATCCACACTTACGATGGCGATCTCGAGCGCGCCGAAACCGGGCAGGCGGTGACCCTGACCCTGGCCGACGAGATCGACGTCAGCCGCGGCGACGTGCTCTGCCACGCAGGGCATCCGGCGCAACTGTCGGACCAGCTTGCCGTGCACCTGCTGTGGATGAGCGAGGACGACCTCATCCCTGGCCGGCAGTACCGCCTCAAGAGCGCCGCTCGAACCTTGGACTGCGTGGTGACCGAGCTCAAGCACGCCGTCAACATCAACACCTTGGAAACCCAGGCGGCCAAGAAGCTTAGCCTCAACGAGGTGGGGGTGGCCAACATCAGCCTGAGCGAGCGGCTGGCCTTCGACCCTTTCCAGGACAGCGCGCCGATGGGCGGCTTCATCCTCATGGACCGGCGCACCAACGCCACCGTGGGGGTGGGCACCCTCGACTTCTCCCTGCGCCGAGCGGACAACTTGGCGTGGCAGGCGCTGACCATCGACAAGGCCCACCGGTCCGCGCTCAAGCACCAGCGGCCCTGCGTGGTCTGGCTGACGGGCCTGTCCGGCTCCGGCAAGTCCACGATCGCCAATCTGCTGGAGGCGCGCCTGCACGACCTGCACCGCCACACCTACATCCTGGATGGCGACAACGTGCGTCACGGGCTGACCCGAGACCTTGGCTTCACGGAAGCCGACCGGGTGGAGAACGTGCGCCGCATCGGCGAAACCGCCAAGCTGATGGTGGATGCGGGGCTGATCACCATCGTCGCCTTCATCTCGCCCTACCGCTCCGAACGGCGCATGGTGCGGGAGTTGCTGGAGGAGGGCGAGTTCATCGAGGTGTTCGTCAGCACCCCATTGGACGTCTGCGAGTCGCGGGACCCCAAGGGCCTCTACAAGAAGGCTAGGGCGGGCGAAATCGAGAACTTCACCGGCATCGATGCCGAGTACCAGCCGCCAGTGCGCGCCGAGCTGGTGCTCGACACCGTGGCCATGACCGCGGAGGAAAACGCCCAAGCCATCCTGGACCACTTGCGCACTGCTGGGGTGCTGGAGGTTTAGCTGTCATCCTGCTGTCCGAAGGGGCCATCGGGAGAAGTCACGTCCAATTTCAACCCTAGTCAAAATTACTCGCGAGCAATTTTGACCCGCCCAAGGCCAAGCGGCGGAACTCTGAATTGACCGCATTCGATCAGGAACGTGCCGGCGTCGCTCCTGCGGACGGACGCGCTCAGAAGTAAACGCCGAACTCCAGGCCAATCGTGCGTGGATGCCCGCAGGCACGGCGAGCATGGCAAACCCAGCCGCCATCGAGAAGCGACGGAATGTGGATTTCGAGTCTGTGCGCATGGCATGGGCCTCCTTTCGCATCGTTGATATCGATTAGCGGCCCTGCCAATTCGGCGGCCGCTTCTCGGCGAACGCCTTGGGTCCTTCGATGTAGTCCTCGCTTTTGGCCATCGTACGCACCGAGTCGTAGGAGGCGCGGATGGACTCCTCCAGGGACGCAGTGCTCAAGCTGCGGTACACCACATCCTTGCTGGCCCGGATCGACAGTGGCGCGCACTGGCAGATTTGATTGGCCCAGTCGCGGGCTTCCTCCATAAGCTGGTCATGGGGCACCACGGCGTTGACGAAACCGAGTTCCTTGCCTTCCTCGGCGCTGACGTGGCGGCCGGTGAGTATCATCCCCAAGGCCCGCTTGGCGCCGATCTGACGGGGCAGGCGGTTGAGGCCGCCAGCCAGGGCCGCCAAGCCGACCTTCGGCTCGGGCAATGCGAACACCGCCTTCTCGGAGGCGATGATGAGGTCGCAAGCCAGCGCGATCTCAAAGCCGCCGCCCATGGAAACGCCGTTGACGGCGGCGATCACGGGCTTTAGCAGGTCGAAGCGGGAGGTCAGGCCGGCGAAGCCCTTGGGCATCGGCAGCCGTTCGCCGCCTTCGGCTTGGTAGCGCAGGTCGTTGCCGGCGGAGAAGCCCCGGCCGGCGCCGGTGATGATCGCCACCCAGAGGTCGTCGTCGTCGGCGAAGTCGTCGAACACCTCGCCGAGTTCCACGTTGGCTGGGGGGTGCAGGGCGTTCAGGCGATCCGGCCGGTTCAGGGTGACGGTCATAATGTGGTCGGATTTTTCGATGGTGCAGTACTTGGGCATGGGTGCTTTCTCACTGGAATGAATGGGTGATTGGTTTGGTGCGGCATTTTGTCACAGCTTGGGTGCAGGCGTACGTGGGACAAACGTCCCTATCGCCGAACGTCAAGCGCGGGCAGGAACGGTGCTTCGCGCCGTCCGGGGGCAAGATGGTCTCAAGTCAAGAGTTCCCGCCAACCGGAAAGGAGCTTCGCGTCACCGAGACGCCAATGCGAACCGAAGGTTCGCGCTGTTCCGGCCTCGTCTCGAATCGGAGTTGCGCATTGCGGGGCGCAGCCTGGGCTCTGATCCTGGGCGCGCTCGGCGCTTGCGGCTCGCCGGCGGCCTATCATCACCATCGGGGCGAGGCCATGGGCACCCAGCTGGCATTGACCCATGCAGGATGCGCGGGTGACGTGGCGGCTGCCGTCGCCGACGAACTGCAGCAGGTGGATGCGCAACTGTCCACTTGGCGGCAGGACTCGGAGGTGGCCCGCTTCAACGCCAGCGCGACGGACGATTGGATGCCCGTTTCCGCGCCGGTTGCCGCCCTCACCATTGAAGCGCAGGCGCTTTCACGCCGCACGGAGGGCGCATTCGACGTCACTGTCGCACCCTTGGTCCAACTCTGGGGCTTTGGGCCCGATGCGCCAGCGCACGGACCCGCACCGTCCGAAGAAGCGGTGGCCTTTGCGATGCGGCGGGTGGGCTGGCACCACTTGGAGGCTCGGCCCGATCCACCGGCGTTGCGCAAGCGTCTTGCCGGATTGTCCCTCGACTTTTCGGCCATCGGCAAGGGGCATGGCGTTGACCGGGTGGCCGAACGCCTTGTGAACTTGGGCTGCGACAGCTTTCTGGTCGACATCGGCGGCGAAGTGCGCACCCTCGGCCAAGGCCCTCGGGGCGGGCCTTGGCGCATCGGCGTGGAGCAGCCCGACGGCGGTGCCCCACAGTGGGTGCTGCGGCTTTCGGGCCAGTCCGCAGCCACCTCGGGAGACTATCGCAACTTCCGCACGTTGGAGGGACGGCGCCTGAGCCACGCCATCGATCCCCGCACCGGTCAACCGTCTAGCCACGCGTTGGCGTCGGTGACGGTGGTGGCGGCCCGTGCGGCCGAGGCGGACGGCTTGGCAACCGCGATCCAAGTGCTTGGCCTTGACGCAGGCTGGCGCTTTGCCCGCCGCGAGCAATTGGCCGCCCTGTTGCTGGTGCGCGGCGCAAGTGGCTTTGAGCGCCGCTATACTGAATCCATGAGTCAGTATCTCCAACCGTGACGCCCGGCTTGCGGCGGGCCAACCCAAGGCTTGCCGTCGAACTCGCCCTGCGCTACGCCTTCTCGCGCCGCGGCTCCGGTGCGCTGATCGGCTGGGTGGCCGTGGCCGGATTGTCGCTGAGCGTTGCCGTGCTGGTGGTGGTGCTGTCGGTGGTCAACGGCTTTGAGCGGGAGTTGCGCGAGCGCGTCTTCGGCGTGCTGCCCCATGCCGGCGTTTGGGGCGACCAGCCGTTCGTTCCGAGCAACGCGTTGGCCGCCAAGTTGGGCACCGCACCGGGTGTGTTGGCAGCGGCGCCGATCGTTCAGGGGTCCGGCTTGGCGGTGGTCATCGACCAAGTGCAGCCGGTGCTGCTGACCGGCGTTGAGCCACCAACCTATCGGCAGGTGTCCGGCTTGGAGGCGTTCCTCCGCCCAGCCGGCACAGCCACGCTGGAGGCGCTGCAGGCAGGCCGCTTTGGCGTCATTTTGGGCTCGCGCCTAGCCTCGCGGTTGGGTGTGGGCGTTGGCGATCCCGTGCGGTTGATGCTGCCCTTGGGCTCGCTGACGCTGGCGGGCGTGCTGCCCCGGCAGAAACGCTTTGAGGTAGTGGCCTTGCTGGGTTCCGGCTCCGAACTCGATGCCCGGGCGGCCTTCATCCACCTAACCGACGCCCAGCGGCTGTTTCGGCTCGGCGAGCAAGTGCACGGCTATCAACTGCGCTTCGACGACTTGTATGACGCCAACGCGCTGGCCGGCTCGGCTTTGCGTCGCTTGGGCGAAGGTGGATTCTTTGCCCGCACTTGGCAGCATTCCCACGGCAACCTGCATCGGGCGATTGGCGCCCAGAAGGCGACCCTGTTCGTGCTGCTGGCCTTTTTGGTCGGCGTGGCCGCCTTCAACTTGATCTCCACTCTGGTCATGACGGTGGAGCAGCGTGGCTCGGACATCGCCATGCTCAAGACCATGGGCGCTGCCAGCGCACCGCTGATCGTCTGCTTCGTGGTGCTGGGCGCCTTCATCGGCGCCTTGGGCATCCTCATTGGGGTTGGAGCCGGCACGGCGGTGGCCAGTGGCTTGCCCGCCTTGTTTGCCTGGATCAACGATGGCTTCAAGCTGGACCTAATGAGCCAGTACTTCATCAGCTATCTGCCGGTGGACATCTGGCCGTCGGACCTGGTTCGCATCGCCCTGGTGTCCTTTGCCTTGTGCGTGAGTTGCACCCTGTATCCCGCTTGGCGCGCCGCCCGCCTCCTGCCGAGCCGCGTGCTCGCTCATGAGTGAACCGGCGCTTCGGGCCACGGGCCTGCGCAAGTCCTTCAAGCAGGGCAGCGAGCGCATCGAAGTGCTGCGCGGCCTAAGCCTTGAGGTCTGGCCTGGCGAACGATGCGCCATCGTCGGACGTTCCGGGTCGGGCAAAAGCACCTTGCTGCACATTCTGGCGGGGCTGGACGACTTGGATGCCGGGCAGGTGGATCTTTGCGGCACAGCCATCAGCGCCGCCTCGGTGGGCGAACGCGCGCGGCTGCGCAACCGCCACGTCGGTTTCGTGTACCAGCTCCATCACTTGCTGCCGGAATTCACGGCCTTGGAAAACGTGGTGATGCCGTTGCGCTTGGGCGGCGTGCCCCGGCGCGAAGCCGAGACCCAAGCAGCCGCCATGCTCGATGCGGTGGGCTTGAAGTCCCGCTCCACCCATCGACCGAGCGCGCTTTCCGGGGGTGAGCGCCAGCGGGTCGCTGTGGCTCGTGCCCTGGTGGGCCACCCGAGCGTGCTCTTGGCCGATGAGCCCACTGGCAATCTCGACCGGGAGAACGCACGCCAAGTGTTTGAGCTGATGCGCGGCCTAAGCCGGGACTTCGGCGTGGCCTTGGTGGTGGTGACCCACGATGAGGAGGCGAGCGGCGGCATGGACCGGGCGTTGCTGCTTGATGACGGCGTATTGGAGTCCCTCGCTTGAGGCTGGCGCTCTGGATCGCCGCGCGGCATCTGCGGCAGGGCCGCAATCGCTATGCGCGCTTGATCAACTGGATGACGTTGGCGGGCCTCGGCATTGGCGTTTTGGTGCTGACCGTGGTGGTCAGCGTCATGAACGGCTTTGGTGCGGAGTTGCGCAGCCGCATCTTGGGCACGGTCCCCCATGCCCTGTTACCCGTCTCCCAAGGCCTGGACGCCCAAGCCGCCGCTCGGCTGCCGGGCGTTGCGGCCGCCTATCCCTTTTTCCAGGCCTCGGGCATGTTGGTGGGTGCCGCTGGCGTGGCCCCCGTCGCCGTTTACGGCATCGATGCCGCTGATGGGGGGCGGTTAGCCTCCATCAATGCCCACATGCTGACGGGACCATGCCTTGGACCGACGATTGGGGCGCTGCCGGGCGCAGAGCTTGATTCATGCGCAAACGGGATCCCGCAATCAGGAATCACAATCGGGCGGTTGGAAGAGGCCTTGGCCTCGCCGACGGGCTTGGTGATGGGCCGGCCGCTGGCCCGGCGCTTGGGTTTGGTGACGGGGGACCCCATTCGGCTGGCGCTCCCTCAAGCCGATGGGGGACGGGTGCAGGTGCGTTTCAAGGCGTTTCAGCTGCAAGGCTTGTTCGAGGTGGGTGCGGAGTTCGACTACGCCTTGGTGGTGGTGCCCCGCGCCGCCTTCAATGCAGCGGAATTGGAACGCCTCGGTGCCGACGGCATCCGGGTGGAGCTCGAAGATCCCCTTGCCGCAGGCGAGTTCGCTGCGATGGTTGCCGAGGCCGGCAACGGCGCAGAGGCCAGCCTGCGGGTCGAAACCTGGATTGAGAACTATGGCGAGTTGTTTCTCGCCGTGCGCATCGAAAAGGCGCTGATGTTCCTCATCCTGCTGCTCATCGTCGCCGTGGCTGGATTCAACATCGTATCCAGCCAAACCATGGTCATCGACAGCAAGCGGGCGGACATCGCCGTGCTGCGCTCCCTAGGCGCGACGGGCGCCTTGGTTCAGCGCGTGTTCCTGCTGCAGGGCGTGCTGGTGGCGACCTTGGGCATCGTTGCTGGCTTGGTCTTGGGTGTCGTCGCTGCCAACCGCATCGGGCCGATCTTTGCCGTGCTCGAGTCTTGGCTGGGGTTGCGCCTGCTCGATGGCTCCTACTTCGAAACCGTGCCTTCGCAGGTGTTGCTGGCCGACTTAGCCCTCATCGGCGGTCTTTCATGGCTGCTGTGCCTGCTGTCGGCGTGGATTCCGGCGCGCCGCGCTGCCCGGCAGAACCCAGTTGAAGGCTTGCATGCCTGATTCGCCGCTGCTGCCAGCGCTGGATGATGTGCAATCGCCACAGCAGGCGGGCCAGCACGAAGCCGGTTACGCCCGCGACCCAGCCGCATAGGAGGCTGCCGAAGATCAGCGGATAGCCGATGCGGGTCAGGTTGGCGAAGATCCAACCGAAGCTGATTTCCACGGCCTCCACCTCAATGCGCATGTCCAGCAACCATGCGCCCAAGCGGTAAGTGAAGTAGAACATCGGCGCGATGGTGACGGGATTGGAGATCCAGACCAGCACTATGGCGATGGGCAGATTGCAGCGGAAGGCCACCACCAGAACGCCGGCTGCCAGCATTTGAAAGGGCATTGGCAGGAAGGCGCAGAACAGCCCGATGAAGGTGCCACCTGCCACCGTGCGCCGGTTGAGGCGCCAAATGTCGGTGTTGTGTAGGAGCAATCCCAAGGGCTTTAGGGCGGGATTCGCACGAATCTTGTCGGCATCCGGCAGATACCTTCGCAGGAGTTCCTTTGGCATAACTGCATTATGCCTATTGTCCGATGCCTGATGTGGTTGCTGCTGGTTGGCTTTGCCGTCTCGTCCCTGCTCGGGATGGCGCGTTCGGGCCTTTCCGTCCGCGTGCCCCATTGCGCCGCCGAAGCGCCCCGTGAGCTGACCGTCGAGCTACTGGAGTTGGCCTATTCGCCCCAGCAGGATCGGCTGCGCCTGCAAGTGGCGGTGCGGCGTGATCTTGCGCCGGCGTGCGTGGACTTGAGCGGGCGCCGGCTGCGCCTGAGTTGGCACTTTCCGCCGCCGGTTCAGGTAGGTGAGGTCTGGCGGGTGCAAGCTCGCGTGCGCGCACCCTGGGGGTTCCAGAATCCCGGTGGCTTTGACTATGAGCGCTGGCTGTTCGGCAACGGCATCGATGGCGTGGGCTACATCCGTTCCGGCGAGCGCTTGCTGGCACCCGCCATGAATCTCCGCCAACGTGTGCGAAGAACGCTGGCTGATGAGTTGGCCGACTATCGCAACGGCGCCCACCTGCGGGCCTTGGCGACCGGTGATGGCGGCGCCCTGACCGACGCTGACTGGGGCTTGCTGCGCCGCACCGGCACCGTGCACCTGCTGGTCGTTTCCGGTCTGCATGTTGGATTGGTGGCCCTGCTCGGCTATGCCGTGGGCGTCGCTGCCGCTCGCTTGGTTCCGGTTGGCTTGATTTGGTTGCCTGCCGGTTGGCTTGCCACGGCGTTCTCCTTGGCTGCCGTCACCGCCTTTGTTTGGCTCTGCGGGGCGGACCCGCCGGCGCTTCGTGCGGGCGTGATGAGCGGTCTCGCTGCCTTGGCCTTCGCCGGCGGCCGTCGGGCGCCGGTGGCCAGTTGGCTCGCGCTTGCCGCAGTGATGGTGGTCTGCGTGGATCCAGGTGCGGTGCTCACCCAGGGGTTCTGGCTGTCCTTTGGGGCGGTGGCCGTGCTGGTCGCCGGGTTTGCCAACCGCATGCCCGTGCTCGGCTGGGCGGCCAGCTTGGTTCGAGCGCAGGTGCTGATGGTCTTGGCCATGACGGTGATGACCGCCACTGTGGTGGGCGAAGTTGCGCCCGCCGCTGGCATCGCCAACCTGATCGCCGTGCCTTGGATATCGCTGGTGGCCGTGCCCTTGGTGGTGTTCTCGCTGGTCGCCACCTTGGCCGGCGCACCGTTGGCTGGGCTTGGCTGGACGCTGGCCGACCTTGCGGTGTCAGCCCTGCTGGGGGGCTTGGAAGTCCTTGGGGGTGGCCAAGCCCACGCGCTTCCCGTGCCCCTCGGCCAAGGTCTGGCCGCGTTGGCCGCGCTCGCCTGCGCCTTGGGGGCGACCCAGTGGCGCATGCGACTCGCCTGTCTGCCGTTGTGGGCCGCCGGGCTGATGGTCTTTCAAGACCGCCCGGCGGAGGGGCAGTTCGAAGTTCTGGCGCTGGATGTGGGCCAAGGCAGCGCGGCGCTGATCGACACCCGCAACCATCGTCTGCTGTTCGATGCCGGGCCGCGTTTCCCGTCAGGCTTTGATGTGGGGGAGGCCGTTGTGCTGCCCGCCATCGCCGCCACCGGACGACGGCACTTGGACCGCCTGATCGTCAGCCATGGCGACCTCGACCACATCGGCGGCGCTGCCGCCGTGCTGCGCGGCGCGCCGGCTGACTCGGTCTGGGGCGACGCGCCGGAGCTGAACGCGAAACCCTGTCGGCGGGGCGAGCGTTGGACTTGGGACGGGGTGGCCTTTGCGGTGCTGCACCCACATCCAGGCTACCGCGGGGCCGGCAATGACGCCTCCTGCGTGCTGCAAGTCAGCGCGGGAAACCAGCGCGTGTTGCTGACGGGCGACATCACGCGCCGGGTGGAGGCGACCTTGGTGGCCAGTGGGATTGCCCCCGCCACCTTGCTGTTTGCGCCCCATCACGGCAGCGGCAGCTCCTCCTCGAAGCGCTTCATTGAGGCGATCAACCCGCCCTTGGTCTTCATAAGCGCCGGCTGGCGCAACGCCTACGGCCACCCCAGCCCCCAAGTGGTGCGGCGCTACCGGCTGTTGGGCTCGGCCGTGTGGATGACCGGCATCGACGGCGCCCTGCATTGGTCTTCGGCAATGCCCGAGCGCGTGGTCGCCCATCGCCGGGAACGCAGTGCCAGTTGGGCCTGGTGGGTCAATCAGCCACCTGCGGGTGCCTTGGACAGCCGTTGAAAACTGCCAATCTGGACGCATTGTAGGGGGTGTTGGCCGGATGCTGGAACGTTCGGCCAACGTGGAACGCAAGCCCTTAGGGCGAGCTATTCGACTCAGGACTTTCGAGGATCACACAGGATGCGCATGGACCGAATGACCAACCGTTTGCAAGGTGCCTTGGCCGATGCCCGCTCCTTGGCGGCGGGCAAGGACCATGCCGCCTTGGAGCCCATTCACTTGTTGGCGGCTTTGCTCCAGCCGGGCCCGGCCACGCTGATGCCGTTGCTGGTTCGCTCCGGAGGCCAAGCGGGCAGGATAGGGGATGGCGTGGCTGCCGCACTCGACCAGGTGGCCACCTTGACGACGCCGACGGGCGACATTCAACCCTCCCAAGCCTTCATCCGCACCCTGACCTTGGCGGATGGCTTGGCCCAAAAGGCTGGGGACAGCTACCTGTCCAGCGAGCAGGCGCTGCGCGCCTTGGCACAGGATCCCACGGTCAAGCGCGTGCTGAGCGGTGCTGGCGTTGATGCCCAGCAGCTTGAGGCCGTGGTGGAAGCGGCGCGGGCCGGGGAGGCCGTTCAGGACGCCGATGCGGAGGAGCATCGGGAGGCGCTGGCCAAGTACTGCGTCGATCTCACGGAGCGGGCCGAGCAAGGCAAGCTTGATCCGGTGATTGGGCGCGATGATGAGATTCGGCGCACCATTCAGGTGCTGCAGCGGCGCACCAAGAACAACCCGGTGCTGATCGGCGAGCCCGGGGTCGGCAAGACCGCCATCGTCGAGGGCTTGGCGCAACGCATTCTCAATGGCGAGGTTCCGGAGGGGTTGAAGAGCAAGCGCATTCTGGCCCTCGACATGGGCGCGTTGATCGCCGGCGCCAAGTTCCGCGGCGAGTTCGAAGAGCGGCTGAAGGCCGTGCTGAATGAGCTCTCCAAGCAGGAAGGCAGCATCATTCTCTTCGTCGATGAGCTGCACACCATGGTCGGAGCCGGCAAGGCCGAGGGCGCCATGGACGCTGGCAACATGCTCAAGCCGGCCTTGGCCAGGGGCGAGCTGCACTGCGTTGGCGCCACCACCTTGGATGAGTACCGCCAGCATGTCGAAAAGGACGCTGCCTTGGAGCGGCGCTTCCAGAAGGTGTTGGTGGATGAGCCGGGGGTGGAGGACACCATCGCCATTCTCAGGGGCCTGAAGGAACGTTATGAGCTGCATCACGCCGTGGACATCACGGACCCGGCCATCGTCGCCGCCGCGCGGCTGTCGCATCGCTACATCTCCGACCGGCAACTGCCGGACAAGGCCATCGACCTGATCGATGAGGCGGCCAGCCGCATTCGCATGGAGATCGATTCCAAGCCAGAGGCCATGGACCGGCTGGAGCGGCGCCTGATCCAGCAGAAGATGGAGGTGGAGGCGCTCAAGAAGGAGAATGACGACGCCAGCAAGCGGCGCTTGGAGGATCTGCAGCGCAGCGTGGAGTCCTTGGAGGCCGAGTACGCCAGCTTGGAGGACGTCTGGAAGGCCGAGAAGGCCAGCCTGCGCGGAGCCCAGGACATCAAGGAAGAGCTGGAGGCGGCCCGCTCGGAGTTTGAAGCCGCCCGGCGCAGCAGCGACTTGGCGCGCATGTCGGAGCTGCAGTACGGCCGCATTCCCGAGTTGGAGCGCCAATTGGCCGGCGCCACCGAGCCGGTGGAGCACGAATTGCTGCGCAACAACGTCACGGAGGAGGAGATCGGCGAAGTGGTCTCCAAGTGGACGGGCATTCCCGTGGCAAAACTGCTGGAGGGCGAAAAGGAGAAGCTGCTCCAACTCGAGGCTGAACTGCACAAGCGGGTGGTCGGCCAGGAGGAGGCGGTCACCATTGTCGCCGATGCGGTGCGCCGCTCCCGGGCCGGCCTGTCCGATCCCAAGCGCCCGAACGGCTCGTTCATGTTTCTAGGTCCCACCGGCGTCGGCAAGACGGAGCTCTGCAAGGCGTTGGCGGCCGTGCTGTTCGACAGCGAGGACGCCCTGTTGCGGGTGGACATGTCGGAGTTCATGGAAAAGCACTCGGTGGCCCGGTTGATCGGGGCGCCGCCGGGCTACGTGGGCTATGAGGAGGGCGGCTACCTCACCGAGCAAGTGCGCCGCCGGCCCTACTCGCTGATCCTGCTCGACGAGATCGAGAAGGCGCACCCGGACGTCTTCAATATCCTGCTGCAGGTGCTCGACGATGGCCGCCTCACCGATGGCCACGGGCGCACGGTGGACTTCCGCAACTGCGTCTTGGTCATGACCTCAAACCTAGGCTCCGAAGCCATTCAAGCCATGGCCGGGGAGGGCGACTTCGAGCGTTTGAAGGAAACCGTGCTTGGCATCGTCAGCCAGCACTTCCGCCCGGAGTTCATCAATCGGGTCGATGACCTAGTGGTGTTCCACGCCTTGAACCGGGAGCAGGTGGCGCGCATTGCCGAGCTCCAGTTCGCCATCCTGCGCGCCCGTCTGGAGGATCAGGACATCGGCATCCGCTTGACCGACGCAGCCCGCGAGGCTCTGGTGGATGAGGGCTACGACCCCGTGTATGGCGCCCGTCCCTTGAAGCGCGCCATTCAAAAGCGCGTGGAGAACCCGTTGGCCGCCAAGTTGCTGGCGGGTGATGTGGTGCCGGACAGTGAGGTGTGCGTGCAATTCCAAGACGGTGCCTTCCGGTTTGAATCGGAACCCGTTGCTCTGGCCTAAATGCCGGTGCCACTAGCGCGCTTGATCGTCTAACATCCGCTGCACTGCGAAGCTCGCAGGAACCCTTAGCTGGATTTGGCCGTGATGAGGAGCCTGATGCATCCATGATCAAGAAGTGCCTGTTTCCCGTGGCCGGGTACGGCACCCGCTTTCTGCCTGCCACCAAGTCGATGCCCAAGGAGATGCTGCCCATCCTCAACAAGCCCTTGGTGCAGTACGGGGTGGAGGAGGCCTTGGAAGCAGGCTTGACCGACATCGGCTTCGTGACGGGCCGCGGCAAGCGGGCGATCGAGGACCACTTCGACCTGAGCTATGAGCTGGAGCATCAGATTCAGGGCACTGGCAAGGAGGTGCTGCTGTCCGGCATCCGCGAGCTCATCGAGCGTTGCACCTTCTCCTACAGCCGGCAAGTCACCATGCGCGGCTTGGGCCACGCCATTCGAAGCGGTCGCACGCTGATTGGGGATGAGCCTTTTGGCGTGGTGCTGGCCGACGACCTGTGCTTGGGTGAGGGACGCGGGGTGCTGGCGCAGATGGTGGCCATTTTCCGGCAGTTTCGATGCAGCATCGTCGCCATCCAGGAAGTCGCCGAAGAGGACATCAGCAAGTACGGCGTGATTGCTGGCGAGGCCATCACCGAGCGCATCTTTCGCGTCACGGACATGGTTGAAAAACCGTCGCCGGGCAAGGCGCCAAGCAATTTGGCCATCATTGGCCGCTACATTCTGACCCCGGACATCTTTGAAATCCTCGATGACACGGAAGCGGGATTGGGCGGCGAAGTGCAGATCACCGATGCCCTGCTCACCCAAGCGCAGCAGGGTGCCGTGATCGGCTACAAATTCGATGGCAGGCGCTTCGACTGCGGTTCCATAGACGGCTTTGTGGAAGCCACCAACCATTGCTACGCAAGCCATGAACAGGGCTGAAACGCCGAAGCGGGGTTTGGTGGCGCCCTAAGGCGCCTATTGGAGCGGCATCGGTGTTGGGCGTCATGCAATCCGGCGGCTGGCTGATGGTGCCGATACTGCTTTGCAGCATCGCCGCCTTGGCCATCGGCATCGAGCGGGGCTGGGCCTTGCACGGCAATCGAGTGATCCCCCAAGGCTTGGTCGCCGACGCCCGGCGATGGCTGCAGGATGGCGCTGGCGAGATGCCTCGGTTGGATCAGCTGGCCGCTGGCAGCCCTCTCGGCCAAGTGCTGGCGGCGGGAATGGCCAATGTGCGGCGCGGCCGCAGCTTGATGAAGGAAGCCATGACGGAAGCCATTGCCGCTGTCAGCCATGACCTTGAGCGCTATCTGACGTCCTTGGGCATCATCGCTTCGATATCGCCCTTGCTGGGCCTGCTCGGCACGGTGGTCGGCATGATCCAGGTGTTTTCCGCGCTGATGCTCAATGGCGCCGGCAATCCGGAGGCCCTGGCCGGCGGCATTTCCGAAGCCCTGATCACAACGGCCGCGGGCTTGACTGTGGCCATACCCTCGCTCATGTTGCACCGCTTCTTTCTGCGCCGAGTGGATGACTTGGTGGTGGAGCTGGAGCGGCAGGCGGCGCACCTGGTGGATGCCTCGCACGGTGACTTGGCGCCGTCGGCATCGGGGCAGTTGGGTCCAACATGAACCGTCGGCGGGGGCGTTTGGCGGCGACCGTCGAGTTGGCGCCGTTGATCGACATCGTCTTTCTGCTGCTCATTTTCTTCATGGTCTCCGCCACCTTCATCCGCCGCAGCGAATTGCACATTGACCTGCCTGAGGCGGACGGAGGACGGCCGGAAACGAACGGCGCCGTAACGATCACGGTAGGCCGTGACGGCAGCTATGCAGTCGATGGCGAGCCCACCGCCGAAGCCGGCTTGGCTCAGGCTCTGGCCTCGTCCCGTGGCGGAGGGCAGCCTCCTAGGGCCGTTATTGCGGCGGATGCGTTGGCGCCCCACCAAGCGGTTGTCAGCGCCATGGATGCAGCCGGTCAATCCGGCCTGACGCGAATCAGCATCCTCACCCGTGATGCCGCAAGCGAGCCCCCGCTTGGGGACCAAGAGTCGTCCTTGGATGCGCCGGTGCTTGCACCGGCGGGGTCGTCCAAGGGGTTGCCGCCAGAGAGCGGCCGGGACAGCCCGTGAGTGCGGGCAGGGCCAACGGGAAAGGCAAGGACTGGGCCACCTACAAGCGCCTGCTCGGCTACGTGCGACCTTATTGGGCGCTGTTTGCCGTAGCGGTGCTGGGCTTCTTGGTGGGCAGCGGCGCGGAGGCCTACTTCGTCAACCTCTTCGGTGCCTTGGTCGATGATTGGGATGCCGGCGCCGCCCGCGCCGCCATGTTCATCCCCTTGGCCATGCTAGGTGCCGCGGTGGTGCGCGGCCTGGGCGAGGTGGTTGGCGAGATGCTGCTCTCCCAAGTCTCCTTCACCGTGGTCCACAACCTGCGCATGGCGCTTTTTGAACAACTGCTGCACCTGCCGAGCCGCTACTTCGACGGCAGCAGCCAGGGACGTTTGGTCTCGCGGATCACCTTCAACGTGGCGCAACTGCGCGACACCGGCACAGACGCGCTGAAGTCGATCATTCAGGATGGGGGCAAGGTGATTGTGTTCCTCGGCTGCATGCTGTACCTCAACTGGATGTTGACCTTGATCTTCATCGCGGCCGTGCCGGTGGTGGCCCTGGTCGTGCTCTATGCCAGCCGTCGCTTTCGCGGCATCGCCAGGCGCATACAGAACGCCATGGGGGATGTCACCCACGTCGCTTCCGAAGCCATTGCGGGCTACCGGGTGGTGCGCATCTTTGGCGGCGAGAACAGTGAGCGGCGACGCTTTGACCGGGCCAGCCGCGCCAACCGTCGCCGCAACCTCAAAATGGTGGTCACCAAGGCGACCAGCACGCAAGTGGTGCAAATCCTGGTGGTCTCCGCCGTCGCCCTGCTGATCGCGACCTTGGCGCGGCCGGATGTGGCGCATGGGCTGTCCACCGGGGACCTCGTGGTCTTTCTCGGCTTGGCCGGCATGCTGGCGCGTCCCATTCGCAAGCTCACCGAGGTCAACGCCCGCCTGCAAAAGGGCTTGGCCGCCGCGGAGGACGTCTTCTCCCAACTTGACGCGCCCGTGGAGCGGGACCAAGGCACCCTTTCCATCGACCGGGCCCAAGGGCGGATCGAGTTTCGGGACGTCAGCTTCTCCTACGGAGATGACCAGGCGCTGGCACTGAGCGCCATCAACCTGACTGTCGAGCCTGGCCAGACGGTGGCGCTGGTGGGCCGTTCCGGCAGCGGCAAATCGACCCTCGCCAGCCTGATCCCGCGCTTTTACGAGGTGGACAGCGGCGAAGTGCGCTTGGATGGCCGCCCTGTGGAGGAGTACGAGCAGGCCAGCCTGCGCCGGCAGATTGCATGGGTCACCCAGCAGGTGAACCTGTTCAACGACACTGTGGCCGCCAACATTGCCTACGGCGCCTTGGCCGGTGCCGACCCCGTTGCCTTGCAGGACGCGGTGCGCCGCGCCCATGCGGAGGACTTCATCGCCGCCCTGCCCGAGGGCATGAACACCTTGGTGGGGGATGATGGCGTGCTGCTGTCGGGCGGCCAGCGGCAGCGCATCGCCATCGCCCGGGCGCTGCTGAAGGATGCGCCGATCCTGATTCTTGACGAAGCCACTTCAGCACTGGACAGCGAATCCGAGCGCCACATCCATGCCGCCCTGGAAGAAGTGATGCGCGGGCGCACGACGCTCATCATTGCCCACCGGCTGTCCACGGTGGCAAACGCCGACTTGATCCACGTCATGGATGAGGGACGCATCGTTGAACAGGGCAAGCACGACGAGCTGATGGCGTTGGGCGGATTGTACGCGCAGCTCTACGATGCCCATTCCGACAGCGGCAGCCGAGACGCATCAACGCCGTTGCCGGTGCCCCAGGCGGAACGGCCCGGTGCCGATGGCGCCTCGGCATTGGTGAAGGGCTGGTACGAGGGCGCTTGGTGGAATCGCATGCTGGCCCCAGCCGCTTGGCTGTGGCGGCAGGTGGCTGCACGGCGGCGGGCTGGCGTCCTCAGCGGCCGCTCCGGCTCCTCGCGGGTGCCGGCCGGTGCTTGGAAATCGCCGGTGCCGGTGATCGTGGTGGGCAACATCACCATTGGGGGCACGGGCAAGACGCCGCTGGTGATTTGGCTGGTCGATTGGCTGAAGCAACGGGGCTTGCGTCCCGGCGTGGTCTCTCGGGGCTATGGCGGCAAGGGCAATCGCCGCCCGCGGGCCGTGCCTTCGCAAGGTGCGGATGCTGCGCTCTGCGGCGATGAGCCGGTGCTGATCGCGGCCAGCGCGAACTGCCCAGTGGTGGTTTGCCGCAATCGGGTCAAGGCCGCTCAAGCCTTGCTGAAGTCCGGCGGCGTCGATGTGATCGTGGCCGACGATGGACTGCAGCATTACGCCTTGGCCCGGGATGTGGAGATTGCCGTGGTCGATGGGCACCGGGGCTTGGGCAATGGCCGCTTGCTGCCCGCCGGGCCGCTTCGGGAACCGCCCGAGCGGTTGCAGCAAGTCGACTGGGTGGTGAGCAATGGCCAAGCCTGCTCCGCGGTGCCCGATGCCAGCCTGATGCGGATGCGACCGGTTGCCTTCACTAACCTCGGCACGGAGGAAACCTTGCCGCCGGTGGAGTTTGCGGCTTGCCATAAAACCGTGCATGCGGTTGCCGGCATCGGCAACCCGGACCGTTTCCTAGGCTTGTTGAGTGAGTTGGGCGTGCGCGCCGAACTGCATGCCTTCGCGGACCACCATCGCTTTACGGGTGCGGAGATTGTCTTCGAAGACGGAACCCCGGTGGTTTGCACCGACAAGGATGCCGTCAAGCTAAGCGGTCTTGGCGTGCCCTTGGGGCATTGCTGGCGTTTGCAGGTGGCCGCTGAACTCGATGCTTCGGGAGAGCAGCGCCTGCACTCAATCCTAGCCAGCAAGGGCATACTGGCGTGAACGCCTTCACTGGTGTGAAGGCCTTCAAAGTGGTTATTCCTGCCCGCTACGCATCCACCCGTCTGCCGGGCAAGCCCCTGCTACGGATCGGCGGCAAGGCGATGGTCGTGCGGGTGGCGGAGCAGGCCCGCAAGGCCGGCGCAGATGAGGTGATCGTCGCCAGCGATGACGAGCGCATTGTGGAAGTGGTGGCCGGCGCTGGCTTCGAAGCAGTGATGACCGATCCGAACCACGGTTCGGGCACCGATCGGATTTGGGAAGTGGCCAGTCAGCGCAAGGCTTGGGAGCCGGACACGGTCATCATCAACGTGCAGGGCGATGAACCCCTGATTGCGCCGGAGATCATCGCGCAATTGGCGGCGGCGACTTTGGGCGCCGGCGATGCCGGGATGGCGACGCTGTGCGAGCCCGTCGCCAACGCAAGCGATCTCCTCGACCCCAATGTGGTTAAGGTGGTGCGCGACGCGGCGAACTTTGCGCTTTACTTTTCCCGTTCCCCCATTCCCCATGTCCGGGATGGCCATCCGAGCGCATCGTCCGGGCCTTGGCGGCGGCACATCGGCATCTACGGTTATCGGGTTGGGGCATTGCGCCGATTCACATCCCTGCCGCCGAGCGCCTTGGAAGATGCCGAACGCCTTGAGCAGTTGCGTGCCTTGGAGCACGGCATGCCGGTCCTCGTGCTCGACGCCTGCCGCCCTTCACCGGGAGGTGTCGATACGCCCGCGGACCTTGCCCGGGTGCGGCAACGGTTCGAAGGCGCTACTTCGCCGACATCCTGATGCCGGCATCCAGCCGAATCGTCTCGCCGTTCAAGTAGGGGTTTTCGATGATTTGCCGGGCGAGCAGCGCATACTCCGGCGCGTTGCCGAGACGTTTGGGAAACTGCACCATGTCGATTAACGGATCCCTCACCCGATCCGGTGCCCCGGCCATCATCGGCGTCTCGAATATGCCCGGAGCGATGGTGCAGACGCGAATGCCGGAGCGGGACAGATCCCGGGCGATGGGCAGCGTCATGCCCGCCACGCCCGCCTTGCTGGCCGAATAGCCCGCTTGGCCGATCTGGCCGTCGAAGGCGGCAACCGAAGCGGTGTTGATGACCACGCCGCGCTCGCCGTCATCGCCTTCGGGATCGTTCTTCTGCATCTCCCAGGCGCAGAGGCGCAGCGTGTTGAACGTGCCGACCAAATTGACTTGAATGATGCCGTCGAAGTACTTCAGCGGCATCGGCTCCTCGCGGCCGAGCGTCCTCGCTGCCGCGCCAATGCCGGCGCAGTTGACGTTGATGTGGATGGCGCCGAAATCAGCCATCACCGCCGCAACGGCCGCTTTGACCGAGTCCTCATCAGCCACGTTGACGGCATAGGCGCGGGTGCCCGCGCCCAAGGCCGCCGCGGTTTGCCCGCCCAGCTCTTCATTGAGATCAAAAATGGCGATTCGCCCGCCCTGTTCGATCAAGGCTTCCGCAGTGGCGCGCCCAAGCCCGGAAGCACCGCCCGTGATCACGGCGACTTTGTCTTTTGGATTCATGGAATTCTCTGTGGTTTGTTGATGGGCTCATTTTCCCATAAGTTGCCAGGCGGATGCGGGCCGACGACAATTTGGCTGGCGAACAACCCCACCGAAAAGCTGTCAAGAGGCAGGAGGCTGACTTGACTCTAGCGTTCTATTGCCGGGATGCCGAGCGCCCGCGCCAAATGCGAATGCGCTTCGCCTGATGGCACCGGCCGCCTGCCTCTTTGCGCCCGGGCTTGTGCCCAACACCCTTCGGGTGCGCTGCCAGGCTGATCGGCTGTGCGTGGTGGGTTCCGAGGCGCAGATGATCGATGCGTTGCGGACGGGAGGCGAGCAGGCGCTGGTGCTCGGCCAAGGCAGCAACGTGGTTTTGCCGGAACGCTTGGACCAGCCGGTGATGCTGGCCGCTTGGCGTGGCCTTGACCTGCGCGTTCGCGGCGATGAGGCGTTGCTGACCTGCGCTGCCGGGGAGAGCTGGCATGGCGTGGTTCGGTACAGTCTTGGCCAAGGTTGGGCTGGATTGGAGAATTTGGCGCTGATTCCGGGCAGTGCGGGGGCCGCGCCGATTCAGAACATTGGTGCCTATGGCGTTGAACTGTCTGAGCGCGTGGCCGAAGTGAGGGTGTTTGACCGGGCTGAGCAACGCGTGCGCACGTTGGATGCCGAGGCTTGCGAATTCGGCTATCGGAACAGCCTTTTCAAATCTGAACCCGACCGCTATGCGGTGTTGTCGCTGACCTTGCGGTTGGCGCGCCGCTTGCCGATGCGCCTCGACTATCCCGATGTCGGGCTGGAGTTGCAGCGGCAGGGGGTGGCCAAGCCGACGCCGCGGCAGGTGGCGGAAGCGGTGATTCGCATTCGCCGGCGAAAGCTGCCCGATCCTCGGCGGTGGGGGAATGCGGGCAGCTTTTTCAAGAATCCGGTTGTTGAACGTCGCCAGGCCGAGCGCCTGGCGCAAAGCGAGCCTGGCTTGGTGGCGCATTCCGTAGCGGGCGGCGTTAAGCTGGCCGCCGCCCAACTGATCGATCGCTGCGGATGGAAAGGACAGCGACGGGGTGGCGTCGGCATTTGGCGTCGACAGCCGCTGGTTTTGGTCAACCTCGGCACGGCAAGCGGGCCCGACTTTCTGGCCCTTGGCCAGCTAATCCGGCAGTCCGTGCGCGAGCGCTTCGGCGTTGATCTTGAACTGGAGCCGAGCGCAATACGCCCACTTGGCTCCTTCGCTTGATCGCCAAACAAGGTCGCCCGAGGAGACCGCTCTGGTCTCCTGGGCTTAACGCATCCCTTCTTTAGCCGGAAGCCTTCTTCAGCGCCTCTTCGCGTTGCTGCCGGCGCATCACGCGAGGATCGTTCAAGGCTCGAGAGGGGGCGGGCGTTTGCGCCGCTTCAATTGCCGCCCCTTTCTTAGACGGGCCTTCGTTGGACGCACCCTCGTTCGAGACCCTGGCGGTAGAGGGACCTTCGCTTGAGGGGGCGTCACCAGAACGGCCTTCGCTAGAGGAGGCGTCACTAGAGCGGCCCTCACTCGAGGGGCGCTCACTGGACGGCGCCTCGGTCGCGGGCTTGGGCTGCGACACCTCGGCCGCAGGCGCGGGGCTCTGCTCGTTGCCTCTCTCGGTGCCGGCCGACTCCGCCGGAGAATGGGACGCATCCGACGGAGAAGGCGTGGCCTCGGGTGCGGACGTGGCCCCAACCGGAGCCTCGGCCTTGCCCGCAGCCGGTTCATGCCGCTTGGCGCCGCCTTCGCTTCGATGCTTGCCTTGGCGGGCTTCCTCGGCGATTTTGCCTCGGTTGCGACGTGGCCGACGCTTGCTCTGGGCCAGCGCCTCCTCATCGGGGGTGCGAGCCGCCGTCTCCTCGGCGGCAGCGCCTTGGGGTTGATCGGGTTGCTTCTGCGTTTGCCCTTGGCGGCCTTTACCTTTGCGGCCAACGTTCTTGTCGGCCGTCTCTTGAGGGGCTTGGGCTTCGCTAACGCCGGCTTCTTGTTCGCGGTTGCGGCGCTTAGGTTGCCGTTCGCCGTTCCTGCGCTTCGCCTTGCGCTCGCCCTGGCGATCCTCACCCTTGGGCTTGGCGTCCTTGGCGCCCGTCCTGCCGCCCTTGCCGCCACGCTTGGGGCCGCTGACCTTGGCCTTGTTCCGGTCGCCGTCCTTGGCCTGCTTCGGGCCCTTTGGCTTGGGCGAAGGCTTGGGTTTTGCGGCGCTCGGCCGCTCAGCAGCCTCCCGATCTTCTGACCCGCCGCCGTCCGAAAACAGGCTGGACGCGATTTTGCCGAACAGGCCCTTGCCGAACAGGCCCGTTTTTTGGGCGCCGGCCTTGTCTTCTGCTGGCGCCTGCGTTGCCTTGGGTGCGGGCACCGATGGCGCGGGTGGACGCACCGCCTGCACTGCGGCTTGCTCCGGCGTGTTGGCCGCGTCGCTGGCCTTTGGCTCGTCTGCCGAAGCGATGGTGGTGTCCGTCAGCTCATAGCTGGGCACATTGAGGTCGTCCACTGCCTGATCGTCGCGAATGCGCTGCACTTCGTACTGGGGCGTTTCCATGTTGACGTTGGGGACGATGACGATGTGGGTGTTGCTGCGGCGTTCGATGTCAGCCACCTCCGTGCGCTTCTCGTTGAGCAGGAAGGCAGCGACGTTCAGCGGCACCAGCGCCCGGATCTTGGAACTGCGCTCCTTCAAAGACTCCTCCTCCACGATGCGCAGTATGGCCAGCGCCAGCGATTTGACGTCCTGTATTCGGCCTTGGCCGCTGCATCGCGGGCAGACTTCGGTGGTCAGCTCCTCCAAGGAGGGGCGCAGCCGCTGGCGTGACATTTGCATTAGGCCAAACTGGGATATGCGGCCGATCTGCACCCTTGCCCGGTCAGGCTGCAGCGCGTTGCGCATGGTGTTCTCGACCGTCTTTTGGTTTTCGGTGCTCGACATGTCGATGAAGTCGATCACGATCAAGCCGCCGACGTCGCGCAAACGCAATTGCCGGGCCACTTCCTCAGCCGCCTCAAGGT
Organism: Candidatus Azophilus sp.; assembly: GCA_965220835.1. Lineage (GTDB taxonomy): Bacteria > Pseudomonadota > Gammaproteobacteria > Pseudomonadales > Azotimanducaceae > Azophilus. The sequence goes on from OZ244842.1 coordinate 928,482, forward strand.
TGGTGTTCAAGGCGGTTTCCTCAATGTCCGCACCCTTGGTGGCCCGCGCCGAGTTGATGTCAATGGCCATCAGCGCCTCCGTGGGGTCGAAGACCACGGAACCCCCGGAAGGCAGCTTGACCGTGCGGTTGAAGGCGCTGGCGATCTGGCTTTCGATTTGGTAGCGGGTGAACAGCGGGATGGCCTCATCGTAAAACTTCACCCGCTGGCGGTAGTTGGGCATGACCTGATCGACGAAGCTTGTGGCCTCATCAAAGGCGGCTTGGTTGTCGATGGTCAGTTCGCCGATGTCCTTGCCCAGATAGTCGCGAATGGCGCGCAGAATGAGGTTGTTCTCGGCGTAGAGCAGCTTGGGAGCGCGTTCGGTCTCGCTGGCATCGAGAATGGCCTTCCACACATTCAGCAGGTAGTCCAAGTCCCATTGCAGTTCCTCGACGCTTCGGCCAACGCCGGCCGTGCGTATGATGACGCCCATGCCCGAGGGGATGTCGAGCTCCGCCAAGGTCTCGCGCAGTTCGCTGCGGTCCCTGACCGACACTCTTCGCGAGACGCCGCCAGCCCGCGGATCGGTGGGCATCAGCACCATGTAGCGTCCCGCCAGGCTGATAAAGGTGGTGACCGCAGCGCCCTTAGTGCCGCGCTCCTCCTTTTCCACTTGCACGACGAGTTCCTGCCCTTCCTTGAGCAGGTCTTGGATTTGCTTGCGTCCGCCCTCCGTGTTGGACTTCGATTCATCGAAGTTCTGCGGGGCGATGTCCTTCAGGGGCAGAAAACCGCGCTTTTCGGGGCCAAAGTCAACGAACGCCGCCTCCAGGCTGGGTTCAATGCGGATTACCTTGGCCTTGTAGACGTTGCCTTGCTTGCGCTCCCGGCGACGGTTTTCGATGTCGAGGTCATAGAGTTTCTGGCCATCGACCAGAGCCACCCGCAGTTCCTCGGGTTGGGTGGCGTTGATGAGCATGCGCTTCATAGCATCTCCTTGGTTGTTTGGAGGCGCCGGAAGCGGTCGAGCGGGAACGGGAACGGATGCGGCTTCGCTCAAGCCGCGGAATTCACGGCCGGTGGATCAGCAGAAGATGGGCGCGGGGCGAGTGGTCAGCGAACCGCCCGCGCTGCGTCTCGGGGGCGGCGTCTTGAAACAAGTCATGCTGGTTTGCACTGCTAAGCCCAATGGTCTTGCTGGTTGCCGGCTGTGGGGTTGCACGTTATGCGATTGGGACGGCGGCAAATTGGCGCGGCGTCCCGAGTTTTCCGTTCCAGGTCTTGCATTGACCGCAAGGCGCTGGTTTCAATTCAGTGTTTCGGTATCTTGATCAGTTGATCTTGGTTTGGTTGGGTCTGTCCTCGGCCTAATGGTCAGTTCAGACAATTGGTGGACTTCAGTGAATTCAGACTGGGTTGTTTCGCGCCTTCGCCCACCTTGCTTTGTGGCGCGTTTCACTCATTGCATGTCGTTGAATGGCGCGCATCATAGCAGCAAGGCGGTTGGTCGGCAAACGCGAACCTTGGCCTGGGGGCCAAGGTTCGTGTGGAGTTTGGCTGGCGCCAAACTCCGCGAACTGCTTTGTTTCCAAGTTTCCAGGGGGTCAGGCCTTGATGTTGCCTCAGCTGCCTTCAGGATGCGCCCTCGTCCTCGGGGGCCAAGGTTCGTTTGGAGTTTGGCTGGTGCCAAACTCCGCGAACTGCTTTGTTTCCAAGTTCCCAGGGGGTCAGGCGTTGACGTTGCCTCAGCTGCCTTCAGGATGCGCCCTCGTCCTCGGGGGCCAAGGTTCGTGTGTTGTTTGGCTGGGGCCGAAATTCGGGAACAGGCCTTTGTTGGGGTTTTGGCGTGCTTTGGCGCCGTGCAGTTGAGGGCGTTATGAGCGATTCGGTCAGACATGTGGAGATTGACGCTGATGCGGCGGGTCAGCGCATCGACAACTTTCTTTTGGGTCGGTTGAAGGGGGTTCCCAAGACCCGGATTTACCGAATGCTGCGGCGTGGTGAAGTGCGCGTCAACGGCGCTCGGTGCAGCGTCCACCGTCGGCTTGCGGCGGGTGACCGCGTCCGCATTCCACCGGTGCGAACCGCAGCGTCGCCGATCCCGGCCGTGCCTGCAAAGGCTTTGATGGCCCGGCTTGGTGAGCGGATTCTCTTTGAGGACAAAGGCCTATTGGTCATCGACAAGCCATCCGGCTTGGCGGTGCATGGCGGCAGCGGCGTTCGGCTCGGCCTTATCGAAACCCTTCGCATGGGGCGCAACGAGCGCTTCTTGGAATTGGCGCACCGGCTTGACCGGGATACGTCCGGTTGCCTGATGATTGCCAAGTCTCGTGCGGCGCTTGCAGAACTGCACCGCATGCTGCGGGCGCAGCGGGTTCGCAAGACCTATCAGCTGCTGGTCTGCGGGAGCTGGCCGCGCCGCCGGACGGTCGTCGAAAAGCCCTTGCACCGCTTCGCCACCGCCTCCGGCGAACGGCGGGTTCGCGTGGATGCCCAAGGCAAGCCGGCTCGGACCACCTTCAACCTGTTGCGCGAGTGCGCCGCGGCCTCCTGGCTCAGTGCCCGCCTGCACAGCGGGCGCACCCATCAGATTCGCGTTCATGCGGCCGCCAGCGGGCATCCGGTGCTCGGTGAGGACAAATACGAAACCGCCGTTTCCGAGCAGTGCTCCAAGCTGGCGAATGTCAATCGCCTTTGCCTGCACGCGGTGCGCCTCAGCTTCGAGTGGGACGGCACCGAGCGGCGCTTTGAGGCGCCCGTGCCGGCTCTTTTCGAGGAGGCTTGGTCGCGCTTGTCAGGCTAGGCGGTGCGGTGAACCGAGAGGGTCCAGGCCGGCCTGGCGCAGCATGCGGCACAGGCGGATCAGTGGCAGCCCGATCAAGGCGTTGGGGTCGTCGCCCTCGATGCGATTGAACAGGGCGATGCCGAGCCCCTCCGAGCGGAACGAGCCCGCGCAGTCGAACGGCGTTTCGAGCTCAACGTAGCGGACGATTTCCTCCTTGCGCAACTCTCGGAAGTGCACGTGAGTGGACTCGGTTTCGAGCTGTTCGCTGCCGCTCGGCTCGCGCACGCACAGGCTGGTCAGAAACAGCACCCGCCGTCCGGATAGCCGGGTGAGTTGAGCGACGGCGCTGGGGGCGTCGCCGGGTTTGCCGAGAATGACTCTGCCGTCGGTGCCATCGGCCACCGCCACCTGATCCGAGGCGATGACGACGGCCTTGGGGCGCCCGTCGGCGATCTTCGCCGCCTTGGCGGCAGCCAATCGCTGCACCAGCGCGGCGGCGGTTTCCCCGGGATAAGGCGTTTCGTCAATGTCAGGGCTGAGCGCCAGAAAGGGCAAGCCCAAGCGTTCCAGCAGGATGCGGCGATAGGGTGAGGAAGAGGCCAGAATCAACTCAGTCATGGCAGGCGCTCAACGGTGCGCGTTAAGGGCGAATTGTGCGCGCGTCGTTCGGCCGCTCACTTGTGCGCATGTGCGTGCAGGCGCGGGCAGCCTTGAAGCGCAGAAGATGCGCATAGTACCTATTCGGGTGCAGAATCAAACCCAATTCTGCCCAGCCCAAGCCAGCCACTTTGCGCAGCGAAGCCCCAACGAACGCGCACGCCAGCTACTCCGACCCAAGCTTGGCCGAGCTTCGCGCCGCGAAACTCCAACGAACTTTGGTCCCCAAGGCCACGCAGCTTGCACGCGGGCCGGCTCTGACACAAAAGCACGTGGGAGTCTCTCCTGGCCACTGTTCGCAGAGTTTCGCGCAGCGAAACTCCAACGAACTTTGGCCCCCAGGGCCACGCAGCTCGCACGCGCGCCGGCTCTGGCACAAAAGCACGTGGGAGTCTCTCCTGGCCACTGTTCGCCGAGTTTCGCGCAGCGAAACTCCAACGAACTTTGGCCCCTAGGGCCAAAGTTCGCCTTTACAGCCCCTAAACCGATACCTATGATGCGCGCCCAAGTCGATCCGCTCGGTTGGAGGTGCGTGCTGACCCCGGTGCAGGAACGCTTCCGACTGTCTGAATTGGCTGGGCGGAAGGCTCAGATAAGCCGCAGTGTTGATGGGCGGAGTTTGCAGCGCTTCAGTGCCTTGTGCGAATGTCCGCAGGCAGTTCAAGTTCAGCTTGAGTTCGCCTTCGACGACCACGGCATTTTGCGGATGGACGGTGATCTGGCGGCTCGCGTGGTTGTTCAATGCCACCGATGCCTAGAGCCGATGCCCGTTGACTTGGCGTCTGGCTTTTCGGTGGCCATAGCCGCCAGCGAGCGCGAAGCCACTCGGTTGGGCGCGGAGCGGGACGTGCTGCGCATTGATGGCGATGAAGCGGGCATTGCGGAATTGATCGAGGACGAATTGATTTTGGCGCTGCCGGAGCGGCCTTGCTTGCAGGCGGATTGTCCCCAAGCGCCGCGGATGGCTAGCCCGGCGGGCGCCTTGCACGAAGACACACATGAAAAGACGCGGCCTTTCGCGGCCCTTGGCGCATGGAAGGCAGGCGACACCTAGGAGAATTGGATGGCAGTTCAGCAAAACAAGGTTTCCCGAGCGCGGCGGGGCAAGCGCCGGTCCCATGACCGGCTCAAGGCCCCGACGCTGTCCACCGACCCCACGAGCGGGGAGACCCATCTGCGCCATCAAGTGACCGCTGAGGGGTTCTATCGCGGCAGGCAAGTGCTCAAATTGGACGACTACGAAGACGATGAGGACTAGCTGGCTGGGTCGCGGTTCAAGCCCGGTGCCTATACCGGTGCCTAAGAGGGCTGCTGCGTCCGACGGCCGCAGAGTTGCGTCGCACTTCGAAGCGGCACTTGCGCGCACGGCAGCCCTGGCATCCCGCCAAGTTTTGGTTCGGATCCGTCGCCTCGCCAGCCCCTCACCTCAACCGGTACTATGAGCCTCGGCTTCGTTTTCCCCGGCCAAGGGTCGCAGTCCGTCGGCATGCTCAGTGACGTGGCCGCCGTTCACAAGTCGGTGGCGGCGCGATTCGAGGAGGCGGGCGACGCCATTGGCATCGACCTTAAGCGCATTGTCGCTGAGGGCCCGGAATCGGACTTGGCAGCCACTGCCGTGACCCAGCCCGCGCTACTGACCGCCAGCGTTGCGCTCTGGGACGTTTGGATGGCCGAGGGTGGTCCAAAACCCGCCCTGATGGCAGGCCACAGTCTTGGCGAATACTCAGCACTCACTTGCGCCGGCGCCTTGGATTTCACCGATGCGGTTCGCCTCGTGCGGCGGCGGGGCGAGTTGATGCAGCAGGCGGTGCCCCGCGGGGAGGGTGCCATGGCAGCAATCCTAGGCCTTGACGATGAAGCCATTGAAGCGGCCTGTGCCGCTGCTGATGGATTGGTGTCGCCGGCCAACTACAATGCGCCCGGTCAAACCGTTATTGCCGGAACCGCCCAAGCTGTTGAGCAGGCGGTTGCCGATTGCCGGGAGCGAGGCGCACGCAAAGCGGTGATGCTGGACGTCAGCGGTCCTTTCCATTGCGCGCTTATGGCCCCCGCCCGGGAGCAGTTCGCCGAGGCCTTGGGCAGTGCGTCCTTCAGCCCGCCAGAAATCCCGGTGGTGCACAACGTTGACGCCGAGATTGCTGACAGTGCGCAGGGCATTGAGCGGCGGCTGCTGGCGCAGCTCAGCGAACCCGTGCGCTGGATCGAGTGCGTGCAGCGGCTGGCTGCAGGCGGCGTCAGCCATTTGGTGGAATGCGGGCCGGGCAAGGTGCTCACTGGGATGGCCCGCCGCATCGACCGCGCCTTGACGGCAGGCGCCTTGGGCACCCTCGACGGTCTCGCTGGCCAATTGGAAGCTGCGGCTGCTTGAGTGATCATGGCCGAGCAGCCGAAAATCGCCCTAGTCACCGGCGCCTCTAGAGGCATCGGTGCGGGCATCGCGGAGCGCTTGGCCGCCGACGGCCTGTTCGTGGTGGGCACAGCGACCACCGATGCCGGGGCGGCCGCCATCGCTGAACGCTTGGGAGACGGTGGATTAGGGGCCCGGCTCGACATCGCTGACCCGCAAAGCGTCGAGGCCTTGGTGGAACGGCTGGCCGAGTCGCCTGGCATGCCCTCAGTGCTGGTCAACAATGCCGGCATCACCCGGGACAACCTGCTGCTGCGCATGTCCGCTGCGGATTGGCAAGCAGTGGTGGATACCAACTTGACCGGGCTGTATCGCATCACGCGGCCGCTGCTGCGCAGCATGGTGCGCGACCGCTGGGGCCGCATCATCAGCTTGAGTTCGGTGGTGGCGCGCATGGGCAACCCCGGCCAGGCCAACTACGTGGCCTCCAAGGCGGCGGTGGAGGGCTTCACCCGCGCCCTGGCCTTGGAGTTGGGCTCACGGGGCGTGACCGCCAACACCGTCGCCCCGGGCTTTATCGAATCCGACATGACCGCTGCCCTCAACGAGCAGCAAACCACCCGCATGCTGGAGCGCATCCCCTTGGGCCGCGTCGGCAGCGGCCAGGACGTGGCCAATTCAGTTGCGTTTCTGGCCAGCGACCAAGCCGGATACATCACCGGCGAAACCCTGCACGTGAATGGCGGCCTTTACTTGGGTTGATGGCTGCGGTGGGCAATGGCAGCGGTGCAGCGCAATCTAGCGCTCACGCTTGGGCCCCGCACGAATCCCCCGGTCCAAGTGACCGTCGCCGCATGACGTGTGGCGCCGTCATCACCCATTGCCCGTGCAAAAAAGGGCCGATACCACGTCGGAGGTCGCCGCATACCTGAACGGGTGGAGAATTCACTTCACTATTGGCCAGGCATCCGGATCAATGAACGCCAATCGCCAATTGGCGGAGTTCGGGAATTCAGTGTGAATTCTGACGGTGTTGGCTGGTGGCGGTGCGTGATTGGTTGTCGGTTGACGCCGGCCTTGGCTGTTCGACATCTACTACAACAATGCGTATTCGGAGACGCTCCTCTGGAGTCAACTTATCCCTGAGCCAATCTTCCAGCTCAGCAGGGCTCTTGGGCTTGGTTCCTTCGGGAGTAGGCTTGGTTTCATTTGGGCCAAACCAGAAAACCAAGTAGATGCCGGGACCATAAGGCGCATACTTGGCGATTAACTGGTCCTGTAGGGCGCTCCACAATTTAGGGTTCTGACTTCTTTTCGCCTCCACTGGCACATGGAAGTCGTTGGAACTCACAACGATGTCAGCTGCGCAATCGTTCACTTGGTGGCCCTCCGGTTCCGCTTGGACGTCTTTGGGGAGGCGTTGGCGCAAATCGGAAAGCAGAGTATCGCGGCAGGCGTTCTCAATCCTTGGTGCGTTGGATTCGACAGGTCTTCCGTACGAATCCAAGTTCCAATATTGGCGCCAGTCGTCTGTGTTGCTGTTACGGATCTCTTTCGCGATGCACCGCAGATGATGCTCCACTAAGGCTGCAAGATCGGTGGCATTGGCGGGCTTCCCTTGGCTCAACGTCTCGTTGACTTGGTTGACCGTTGGGTGACGGTAATCCGCGTCACGTCGAATCACGCGCTGGTCGTCGAAAGCTTGACGCAACGGCTCTCGCCAACGCGACAGCTCGGGGACCGTGCTGAGGCGGGAGAGGGCGCTTGATGCCTGTTCGAGTGGGCTTGCAGCCAAGTGGTTGATCAGCCTGTGGCTGACTCCAGACGCTTTTCGGACTGTCGTGAAGTAGTCCCCAGAGAGCTCGTCTTCGGGTCCGCACAAACGGCCAACAGAGCTCAGGAGCCACTCGGTGCTGTCGATGTCGAATGGTTCCAACGAGGCTGAAGCTGCCTGTGCGTACCATAGAAAGTCCACAAGATGCCGGATTCGGCGCTCATCGTCGCCGTCATCAATGCTGTCTTCCAAGTCGGGCTGAAATGCCGCCCCGAATCTGATTCGGGCAGCAGTCAGCCAATGAATGCGCTGAGGACGATTCATGCTTTTGCGTTCGAGCTTTTGTTGGACCAGCGCTCGAAAGGCATCTTGGTCGGCGTTTCCGATCGCAGCCCAGAGCAAGTCGTCCAGTGCTCCTAACTGGTCTATCCGGCATCGAGTGGGAAACGAGCGCAGCAGTGGCAGGCAGCACTGCTTGGCAATCTCGGCGTATGTCGGATCCTGAGCCAAGGGCCAGAACAAGCCGCCTGCATCTTTGCGGCGCTTCAGTTCGGAGGCGCCGATTCGCACAATCGCTTTGGCCACGTGGGCAGGGCGTAACTCAACCAATTGCCGGTACCACTTGGCGTCTTGGGTGCACCAAGGCTCAAAGTGCCGTAGGAGCAGCGCAGTTTGAACGCGCTTATCGGGCCACGTTAGCACATCATCGTTCCCCAACCTTTCGCTTTCCGCCAAGCTGACCAGAAATGGCAGATTGAGGAAGTGTCGCTCTCCCTTCCGATAGAACTTAAGCAATTGATCGGGTTCGGGAAGGTCTTCCCTGTCGATTACGCCTTGGAAAGCTCTGAGAACCGCTTGGGCTAGGGCATCATCGCCATTCAGTCCCTCGCGAGTGCGCGCAACGCCGTCCCTTGCACCGCCATCGATGGTTGGTGTACCAAAATACGTTTCGGCCAATTGGTGGAGAAGGTGCGGTGTTGCCCGGTTTTCGATGAGTTCTTTGCGACGACTTCGAATGGCCTCCACCCATTTGTCCCGCTGGCTTTGCTGGTCCTTTTCGGGGTTAGCAAGTAGGAATTCCCCCTTTGTTTCCCCGTAGTTTGCCAGGCGATGCTCAAGGTGTGCCTTGAGGTCGGGTGAGTGAGCGATCTTCTCAATTAGAATTGGTTCGGAAAGTCCATCACCACCTGCTCCATTGTGAAGACCATCAAGGGCTTCATCGCTGTCGGGGTTGGCAGGAACTTCCCGAAATGCCTCTTCCATTCCGGGTGCCGCAACCGGTCCAAACAGCTTCGCCGCGTCTTGGTTCAAAGGAGTGTCCTGATGCAAGCGATGCATGATTGGCTTTTGCTGAAGGGCACGGAGCAACATGCGTTTGTCGTCTAGCGAGAACGACAGAATGTCTCCGTACAGACCCACTCCAATTGGGTCGCGGTCGATTAGCTCCAGGCGAGCGGTAGGGGAGTGCGCAGCGACCCATGCCGACAGGCCGCGCAGGGGAGTGACCACCGTGCCGTCCCGGCCAAGCATTAGGGCGATGATGCGGCTCGACGTCAGCCCGCCTTCAATGCGTTTGGCCAAGTAGCGACCACCGAGGTATTCCGCAACTTGGCGGTGCTTAGGCTCAGTGCGGCCCTCAGCAGGGCTTGAGAACAGTTTGCTGGCAAGGGCCTCCCTATAGAGCTTGTCCCCCGTTTGGGACACGATTCGCAGGTCAGGGTAGTCCTCAGCGACCGCCTCGGCTCGAACCGCGTAGCCTACGTTCCCAGCAAGCAATTGCAGAGCGCAGAGGTGTCCGGCGGCTTCCAGCATCAGACTTGGCGAGGCTTTGGTGGTGAGGACGTTGTGTTCGGCGTTGTGCTCGAGCACGAGTTGCTCGCACGCGACCTGCATGGCTTCCAGCAGGTTGCTAGGAAACTGGCCGTTCTTGGCGAAAGCGGTGATGAGCATCAACAGGTTTTGCGGATTGCGCAGCAGGTGCTCGATGGCACATTGCTTCGACCGGTCAAAAAACGCTTGGGGATCGCCAACGTCCGGATGGTTGATTAGGATTTCGAGAATATTCTTGTCGGTCAAAGGCTCCAAGCGCAGCACTGCGACGTCGCCGTCTGGGCTCACTTCGTGCAAATGCTGTCGGTCATTTGAGCCAAGCCAATCTGCCATCCGGCAGGACAGACGGAATGACGGTCTTCCCAACTGGTCCAGCTTGTGGCGAATGGCATCGAATGGCGTTCGCGCATCGACTTGCCCGGCCCTGACCTCATCGAGACCATCGATAAACAGAGTCCCACTTCGCCACTCGGGTTTGGGGCTAAGGGTCAGAAAGTCACGGGCTGTGATCCAATGCCCCTTGTCGCCAAGCTCGTCGCACTCGGCCTTGAGCGACGTGGTTTTGCCTTCGCCCGGGTCGCCAAGCAGCACATAGGCAGGCCTGTTGCGGAACGTGGACATGGGTTGGGGGCTCGGCGGATTGCCACCACCGTCGTCATGGGTGGGCAGTTCGATGCAGGAGCGAGCAATCTGGATCATGAGGAATCGAACCAATGGACAGCCGGCGCACTCAAAAACTCATGTAGCGGTATGCCCGCCTCTCCGACTAGCAACATGCTTTGTGGGTTATAGCGCTTCTGGAAAGCCGCCATGCTGGACCTCGGACCAGCACGGCTCCCAGTCTTGACCTCAATGGCCACCAGCCGAGGACCCCGTCGTAGGACGAAGTCCAATTCGTACCGGTCTTCCCGCCAGTAGTGGATGCTGATGCCTTCGCTGGCGCTGTTGAGCAGATGGGCGCCGATGGCGCTCTCGACGATTCGGCCCCAAAAGGTACGATCCGCCTTCGCCTCGGCGAACGTGTAGCCGGATTCAGCGGTCATCAGCGCGGTGTTCAGCACGTTGAGCTTGGGGCTGGAAGCCCGTGTTCTGCGGAGGACATTTCCCGAGAAGTTCTGCAACCCCGTCAGCATGCCCGCATTGCTCAAAAGGTCCAGATGCCGAGCCAAGGTTGTCGTGTTTCCCGCGCCTGTCAATTGCCCGAGCATTTTGTTGTATGGCATGACTTGGCTGGAATACTGGCTTCCGATGCGAAACATCCGCTTTAGCAGTGCGGGCTTGTCGACGCGGGCCATAGCTAGGATGTCGCGTTCGATGTTGGGGCCGATCAGCGCGCCGAGCACGTAGTCCCGCCAACGCGGTTCCTCGCTCACAAGATGGGCCGCGCCAGGGTAGGCGCCGAAGTAGAGGTAGGTGGATAGGTCGAAATTGAAAGCGCGGGCCATCTCTTCCAAACTCCAATGAGCGACGCTGAGGGGCTCAAAGCGGCCCGCCAGGCTCTCATTGAGGCCGGATTGCATGAGCAACGGCGCGGAGCCGAGGATCACTACATGCAACCGCCGGCGCTCCGCGCGGTCTTGATCCCATAGGCCTTTGACGACTTCGGACCATTGCGGAACTTTTTGGATTTCGTCGATAGCTAGGATTGCGCCGTGGGGTGACTCGTCGGCTCTCTCGCGTGCACCCTTCCAAATCCGCCCCAACCAGTCTGCATCACGAGCAGCTTGGCTTGGTAAGGCGGTGGTAGTGGATTGGAGCGACAGGTCAAAGTTGACGGGGGCCGGGTCGTCAACGGCCACGTAGAGGCTCGGTCGGCTAATGCTCCGCAGCGCTTGCTGCACGATGGTTGTTTTGCCGGTCTGTCGTGGCCCGAACATCGAGATGATTTGCCTAGGTGGTTCAGATAGGCGATCGATGAGCAGGGCAACCTGTGGTCGCTGGTAGGATTCCATGGCTGTAATTTACTCTATTGAGTAAATTTACTCAATGGGGTAATCAAGACTTCTGGCGCAATTCACTTCCTGCAGAATTGCTGCAACGGCGGTCTGGGCTTTTGGCCGGTTTGAATGCAGTCCAAGGAGCAGCAGTACGCCAGCCGCATCGAAGCGCAGTCTTGCGCTCAACTTGTCTTGAATTGGCTTATGGGCCGCTTTAGAATCCGCCGCCCCGCACTTCAGAACCTCATTGGGAGACACCTCAAGCATGAGCAGCGTTGAAGAACGAGTCAAAAAGCTAATTTGCGAACAGCTTGGCGTTAAGGAGGAGGACGTCAAGGATGAAGCTTCCTTCGTCGAAGATCTAGGCGCCGATTCCTTGGATACCGTTGAGTTGGTCATGGCGCTCGAAGAGGAGTTTGAGACCGAGATTCCCGACGAGGAGGCGGAGAAGATCACGACGGTCAAGGAAGCCATCGACTACATCGTCAACAACCAGTAGTTCATGCGCGCCCGCAGTTCGCCCCGGTTCCGCACAGGGGGTGGGGCATGACCAGCCGTAGGGTTGCCGTCACTGGCTTGGGTGTGGTCTCCCCCTTAGGCAACACCGTGGCGGAGGCTTGGAGCAGCGCCGTCGCCGGCAAAAGCGGCATCGCGCCAATCAGCACCTTCGATACCACGGGCTATGCCGTCAATTTCGCCGGCCAGGTGCGGGACTTCGATGCCGAACTCTACATGGACCGCAAGGAAGCGCGGCGTTGCGATGAGTTCATCCAGTACGGCATCGCCGCAGGCGTTCAGGCCATTGCCGACGCGGGCCTGACCAGCCACCCCGAGGATGCCCACCGCTTCGGACTGGCGGTCGGCTCCGGCATCGGCGGCATCAACAACATCGAGAAGACGCGGTCCACCTTGGAAAAGAGCGGGCCACGGCGGGTGTCGCCCTTTTTCGTGCCGGGCAGCGTGGTCAACATGATTGGCGGCCATCTGTCCATCATGTACGGCTACAGCGGCCCCAACATCGCCGTGGTCACGGCCTGCACCACCGGCACCCACAACATCGGCATGGGCGCCCGGATGATTCGGCATGGCGACGCCGATGTCATGGTTGTGGGCGGCTCCGAGTTCGGCACCTCGCCCACTTCCATAGCGGGGTTTGCCAACATGAAGGCCCTGTCCACCCGCAACGACGCGCCGGAGGCCGCCAGCCGCCCGTGGGACAAGGACCGGGATGGCTTCGTGCTCGGCGACGGTGCCGGCGTTCTCGTGCTTGAGGAGTACGAGCGGGCCAAGCAGCGTGGCGCACCCATCTATGCGGAGTTGCTCGGCTTTGGCATGAGCGCGGACGCCCATCACATCACCAGCCCTAGAGAGGACGGCGCCGGCGGCATCGCCTGCATGGAGAACGCCATCGCCGATGCGGGCCTGCGCCCGGAGGACGTGGACTACATCAATGCCCACGGCACTTCGACGCCCTTGGGCGATGTGGCCGAAACCAAGATGATCAAGCATGTCTTTGGCGAGGATGCCCAAGTGGCGGTCAGTTCCACCAAGTCCATGACCGGGCACTTGCTCGGTGCGGCGGGGTCGGTGGAGGCGATCTTCACCATCCTGGCGCTGCGCGACCAAATCTGTCCCCCAACCATCAATCTAGACGCCCCGGGCGACGGCTGCGATCTTGACTATGTGCCGCATGAGGCCCGCTCCGCGAACCTGCGTGTTGGCTTGAGCAACTCCTTTGGCTTTGGAGGCACCAACGGCACGGTGATCTTCGGCGCCGCGTGAGCCGTAAGCGAAAGCGCGGGTGGTGATTAGGCTTGGCAGCCTGCGCCGCCGGAGCCCACGGCTGCGAACCCGTGCCCACTCGTTCCGCTGAACGTTCGAATTCGCCGAACATGGCTCGAAATTCACCTCAATCACCGCTTCGAGGGATGTGGTGGCGCAAACCCCGGACTTTCGTCCTGTCTTGGCTGTCGCGGCTTCCCAAGGCAGGGGCCGCTCGCTTGGCCTGGTCCCGTGCTGGCGCGTGGGCGGGAGGGGTTCTCGCTGTCTTGGCGTTCGCTGCAGCGGGCGCTGTTTGGTGGTTCGACCGCTGGTGGACGGCGCCCTTGAACCTAGCTTCGCCCGCTGTGTTGGTTTTGGAATCCGGGGACACGGTGGTGGATCTGGCCGCCAAGATCGAGGCCGCGGGATGGCGGGAGCAGGCTCGCTGGCTGCCTTGGGTCATGCGCTTCAGTGGCGATGCGAAGCGCCTTAAGGCAGGCGAGTACCGGGTGGCGGTCGGGGAAACCCTGGATGGATTGATCGCCCGCCTGCTGGCCGGTGACGTGATCGTGCACTCATTCCGCATCACCGAAGGCAGCCGCATCGCCGACGTGCTCAACGACTTGGTGGCGGACCGGCGGTTTGCGCACACGTTGCAAAGAGCTCGCCCGGAAACCCTGCTGATGGACCTCGGCTTGGAGATGGCGTCGATGTTTGGCGCCCACGGCGAGGGCTGGTTCTTTCCCGACACCTATTCGTTCAATGCCGGCGACGAAGACCGCTCTCTGCTGCTCCGCGCCCACGCCAAGATGCGCACGGAACTCAAGGCGGCCTGGGCCCGCCGTTCGCCGGGCTTGCCCTACCGAACCGCTTATGAAGCGCTGATTGCGGCCTCCTTGGTGGAGAAGGAAACCAGCCGCGCTGAAGACCGCGCCCATGTCAGCCAGGTGTTTGCGGCGCGCCTGCAGCGAAACATGCGCCTGCAGGCCGACCCGACGGTGATCTATGGCCTCGGCGAGAGGTTCGACGGCGATCTGACTCGGGCGCATCTACGCCAGCCCACCCCCTACAACACCTATGTTCACAAGGGCTTGCCGCCGACGCCGATCGCCTTGCCGGGCCGGGCTGCCTTGCAGGCAGCGCTGCACCCAAGCGGTGCCGAGTACCTCTACTTCGTCGCCCGCGGTGACGGCTCAAGCGAGTTTTCAGCCACCTTGGATGCCCACAATCGCGCGGTGCGGAAGTTCCAGCTGAACCGCGACCGCTCACGGGCCGCGCCAGATTCCTAGCCCATCGATCTTTGCTAATGTAGCGCCTTCGACCACGGCAACGGCGCAGGGCCCGTGAGAGGCAAGTTCATCACCTTGGAGGGCATTGATGGGGTGGGCAAGAGCACCCAGATGGCTTCTATCGGGCGCCTGCTTGAGGAAGCGGGCATTGACTGCATTGCCACTCGGGAGCCCGGTGGCACGCCCTTGGCGGAGGAAATCAGGCGCCTGCTGCTCGAAGTGCGCGATGAGTCCGTGGCCAGCCTCGCGGAGCTGCTGTTGATCTTTGCCGCCCGCTGCCAGCATCTGGAGGAGCGGATTCTGCCGGCGCTCGAAGCCGGCGTTTGGGTGGTCAGCGAGCGCTTCACGGACGCCACCTACGCCTACCAAGGGGGTGCGCGAGGCTTGAGCGAACGAACCATTGGACAATTGGAGTCGTTGGTGCAAGGTGCTTTGCAGCCTGATGTGACTCTTTTTCTGGACGCCCCGCTGAGCGCCGCTGCGCAGCGCATGGGCCAACGCAAGGGGGCCGACCGCTTTGAGCGGGAGGGGGCCGAGTTCTTCCGCCGGGTTCGGGAGGGTTACCTATCACGCGCCAAGCTGCATGCGCGCATGGTGGTGATCGATGCCGCACGTCCGGTAGAGGAAGTGAGCGACGCCGTCACCGCCGCCTTGGGTCCCTTGATTGCATCGCACTTGGCTGAACGCGCCGCCTGCGGGAAAGGCCAGTGAACTTGCCTTGGCAGGAGTCCAGCAAGGCGCGCCTTAGCGCCGCCGTCGAGGCTGGACGACTGCCCCACGCGCTGCTGCTGAGCGCCTATCCGGGGTGGGGCGCAGCGGTGCTTGGGGAGTGGCTGGCGCTGCAGGTGCTAGCCGTTCAGGAAACGCGTGACGCACGGCGGTTGGCCCACCCCGACTTGCGTTGGCTGGCGCCGGAAAAAGGCGTCATTCCCGTGGACGCCATTCGCCGGCTGCGTGACTTCAGCGTCGGTGCCCCGCAGCTGGCGCCGGCCAAGACGGTGGTGCTCGAGGACGCGGACCGCATGAACGTCAACGCCGCCAATGCGCTGCTGAAAACCCTGGAAGAGCCCTCAGCAAACACTTACCTCATCCTCACCAGCCAGCGCGCCGGGGCTCTGCCGCCCACCATTCGCAGCCGTTGCCAAAACGTTGCCATTGCCCGCAATGCCGAGGCGGCGATGGCTTGGCTGGTGGACGCCAAGGCGCAGCGGTTGCTGGACGATTACGATGGCGCGCCGCTGCTGGCCTTGGCCGGCGCCGAGGAAGGGGAGCGCCCAATGGCGGAAGTGCTGGGCGAGCTCGGCCGGGGCGGGCGGGCACGAATTACCGCGCTGGTTGAGGAAATGCTGGCCTTGGACCCGGTGCGGCTGAGCGCCCGTTGGGCCCGGTGCCTGGTCAACGCCATGGCCGGGGATGGACCGCGCCTCGGCCACGCTGCCACCAACCGGCGCACTTTCGCCTTCATCGACGAATTGCAGTGGTTTCACTTGCAGGTGGTTGTGTCGAGCAGCCCCAACGTGCGCCTGATGCTGGAGCGGCTCTGCCACCGTTGGTGCCTGCTGGTGGCAGACTAATGGTCGGCGGCGTGCCGCGGTTGGCTGCCGTGGGTGAGTGCATGCTGGAATTGACCAATTTCGACGGCGATGCCCTGACCCTAGGCTACGGCGGCGACGTCTATAACACCGCTCTGTACGCCTCAAGGCTGGGCCTCGACGTCTCCTTTTTCAGCGCCGTTGGAGACGACTTCTACAGCCGCTGGCTGGTCGAGCGATGGCAGGCGGACGGCGTCGATTGCACCCATGTGCGCGCAATTCCGGGGGCAACGCCTGCGCTGTACATCATCCGCACCGATGCCCGAGGCGAGCGGTCATTCACCTATTGGCGCAGTGCCTCGCCATTTCGCCATTGGCTGGACCGAGGTCGCTATGCGGACGCGCTGGCCGGTGCTCTGTCGGGATTCGATGCCGTCTATTTCTCGGGAATCACCTTGGCGATGATCGATGACGCGGCCAAGCAACTCTGGCTCGATGGGGTCGAGGCTTTCCGCAGCGGCGGTGGCCTGGTTGCCTTTGACCCCAACTACCGGCCCGTGTTGTGGGCGAGTGCTGGGGAGGCGGCGTCCTGGATCGACCAAGCGTATGCCCGGGCCGACCTGATTCTGCCGTCCATCGAGGATGAATCCAATCTGCGGGGCCGCCCTGAGCCTGACGCGCTGCTGGCCTCGCTGGGCGCACTGTCGGCTGGCGAAGTGGTGGTTAAGCGTGGCACTTCAACCTGTGTTGCGTTCCACAATGGGGAGCGCGTCGACGTTTCCATCAGCAAAGCCCGCAACGCCATCGACACAACCGCGGCGGGAGATTCATTCAACGCAGGCTATCTCCAAGCCCGTCTGACCGGCCAGCCCCCGCGCGAAGCGGTCCGCCGGGGCGCAGAGCTTGCGGCCAAGGTGGTTCAGCATCCAGGGGCCATCATCCCAGCGGAGGCCATGCCGTGACATCCGCCCTGGCCATCCTGCAACGGGCCCGCGTAATGCCCGTCATCACCATCGAACGAATTGAACAGGCCAAGCCCGTGGCAGGTGCGCGGGGGTACGGCGGCATTGATGTGCTGGAGATGAATTTGGCGAGATTCAGCACTTGGCCAGCCAAGCCCTGAACATCGTTGGGGCTTTCCAAGAGCGGCCGGTTCCTCGGTCGCAAACGTCCTGACTGGGCGTTTTCCTACAGGTCTTTAGGAGATCGCCACTGGACAAGGCCGTGTGGGTTGCCAACATAGACGCATTGGCAACCGAAGGCATCTGACATGAAGGAATCCCGCGAGGCAAGCAATGGCATTCTGTCGTTGGCGATCCACGACAAAGCCGTGCTGCAAGCGGCCCACATGCCGTTCATTCGCAACGGTGGGTTGTTCGTTCCCACGACGGATGCCTACGAGTTGGGCGACCAGGTGTTTGTCCTGCTGACCCTGCCCGGCGATGCCAACCGCATTCCCCTGGCGGGCAGGGTGGCTTGGATCACGCCTGCGGAGTGCGCGGGGCAGCGCGTGGCAGGCATCGGCATTCAGTTCAGCGAGCCGGACAATCCGCTCACGGCGATCGTCAAGGACTGGCTGGGCGATGGGTCTCGCGCTGAGCGGGAGACGCATACGCTTTAGCGTGCGAGCAACAGCCGTTTGCGCACGCCAACTAACCGCACCCAAACTCCTCTTCGAAGAGTTCGTAATGCGTGCGCGCCATGCCGAGGCTGGCGTAGGTGGCTTGGGCACCGATGTTGCTCTTTTCGACGTAGAGCCTCAGGCCGCAGCATTGATCGTCCGCTTGGGCGGCGCGGCGCACAGCGTCGTGCAGGCGGCTGTAGATGCCCATGCGGCGCAGTTCCGGTGCCACGAAGACGCTTTGAATCCACCAGAAGCGGCCGTTGCGCCAGTCGCTCCATTCCGTGGTCACCATTAGCGCGCCGGCGGGTTGGCCATCCGCTTCCGCCATCAAGTAGAAACCGTTGGCGGGTTGGTCCAACACGGCGGCCACGCCGGCGCGAAGGGTCTCGGCGTTCAGGCCCTTGTCCTCGCTTTCCCGGGCCATGGCCAAGTTGAACTCGACGAGTCGGTCGATGTCCCCGGCAACCGCCGGGCGGACGTCTATGCGCACAGATGCCTCTCGAAGAAATCCAGGATCAGGTTGAATCGGTGGATGGCGACGGATTTCTGCTGCATGGAGTGCTTGGCGCCGGGATACGCCATGAGCTCGAAGGGGATGTTGGCGTCCTGCAGCACCGTCATCAAGCGCGTGGAGTGGGTGAAGACCACGTTGTCGTCGGACATGCCGTGCATCAGCAGCAGCTTGCCGCGGAGGCCCTTGATGTGGGTGAGCACCGAGCTTGCCTCATACCCTTCAGCATTGTCCTTGGGATGGCCGAGATAACGCTCCGTGTAGTGGGTGTCGTAAAGCCGCCAGTCGGTGACTGGGGCGGCCGCCACGCCGGCCCGGAATCGGTCCGGCTCTTGCGCCAGGCACATCAACGCCATGTACCCGCCGTAGCTGTGGCCGAACACGCCAATGCGGTCAGCGTCCACCCAAGGCAGATTGGCGGCATACTGGACGCCCAACACTTGGTCGCGCACCTCGGCCTGGCCGAGGCGCCCATGAATGGGTGCCTCGAAGCGCTGGCCGCGGTTGCCACTGCCCCGGTTGTCGAGTTCCAACACGGCGAATCCGCGCTGAACGAACAGCTGCAGCGTCAAGGGCGGCCACTCGTTGCGCACCCGCTGCACCCCAGGCCCGCCGTAGACGTGCAGGATTAAGGGAACCGGCTCGGTGGGCGCTTGGGGGCGAGTGAGCCTGTAGTGCAGGGTCTGCCCGTCTTCGGCGGTGAGGGTGCCGAGCTCGGGCGTGACCTGTTCATCGACGTACGGATGGTAAGGGTGGTCGCGGTCGATCTTGATTTGGGACAGTCGATGCCAAACGCCATCACCTTGGCCAAACTGAATGTGGCCCGGGCATTGCAGGCTTGATGCCCGCGCAAAGAGCCATGCGCCGCCTTGGCTGGCGGTCACTTCATGCCACCCGGCCGGCTCAAAAGAGCCGGTCGCCTCCACGGAGGTGGGGCCAGTCAGGCGAGTGTGCGCCCCGTCGCCCATCTCGACGCGGTAGAGGTGCTGCTCGGTGGGCTCTTCCATCCAACCGCAGACCACTGCCCGTTCCTGGTCGGCAGCCAGAATGCGCGTGATGTGCCCTTGACCTTCGGTCACCGGCTCGCAGTGGCCATCGCGGTAGCGGTAGATCTGGCTGGTGCCGTTGCGCTCGGACGTCCAGAGGTAGTCGTCCTTGCCGATGGGCGTGAAGTTGTCGTGCAGGTTGATCCAGGTGGGGGAGGTTTCCTCGATGAGCAGGCGCTCGGTGAGGCTGTGCACGTCGATCAACTTCAGGCGCAGACGGTTCTGCGCCCGGTTTTGCACCTGCACGGCCAACGCGCCCGGGATGAAGGCGACCCGCGCCAAGTAATCCTCTGGATCATCGACGTAGTCGATCCAGCGCGTGGTGCCAGTGGCGATTTCGTACAGGCCCAAGGCCACCGATGGATTGGCCTCGCCGGTGAACGGGTAGCGCTGCTCAATCACTTCAGGCCCGTGGTCGCCGGCCGCGAAGCGGTGGCTGGCCGGCACCGATGAAAGATCCACTCGGGTAAAGGCGATCTGAGCCTCATCGTCGCCCCACCAGTGTCCGTCGTAGCGGTCCATTTCCTCTTGGGCGAGGAAGTCGGCGATGCCGAAGCTGAGGTTTGGGTCGTCACTGGCGGCCACGGTGCGCTCGCTGCCGTCCGCCAAGCTGTTTATGTAGAGGTTGCCGTCGCTGACGTAGCTCAGATGCCGACCTTGGGGCGAGAGCGTGATGTCGGTGTAGCGCTGGCCCTCAGGTGTAACTTGGCGGACTTTGCCCGTCGCCACGTCGAGCAGATGGCCAGCGCCTTCGGCCACCAGCAGCAGGGCCTGCCCGTTGGGATGCCACTGGTAGCTGGTGATGCCCTGCGTGAAGGTCCGGCGGCGCTCCTTCTCGGCGAGTTCAGCGGCAGTTGCCGGCGCGTCCGCGGCAAGGTCGGCACCGGAAACCCAGCACTCGGCCTTGCCCGTTGCCGGATCGGCGCGCCAGAGGTCCAAGCGTTCCCGGTCGTCCGCAGCGGCTTGCAGGTAAGTGATGCAGCCGCCGTCCGGTGCCATGTGCAGATGGCGCGGCACATCGGTGAACAAAGGCGGGTCGCTGAACAGCCGCTCGACGGTTAACTTGGGCACGGATTAGCTTGATTCCAAGGCGGCGAAAGCTTCGCGAGTGAGGTTGCGTGCGCCGCCCGCCATAACTTGCACGTTGTCCTCGATGCGGGCGCCGCCCCACGGGGTCATGGCCTCGACCTTGGGCCAGTTGACTTCGCCGGCGCTGGCTTCCTGACGCAATCGGTTTAACAGCATGGGAATAAAGTACAGGCCAGGCTCAATGGTGAAGACCATGCCCGCTTCAATGGTCCTTGTCAGCCGCAGGTTTGCGTGGGCATCAGGCGGCGGTGCCTCGCATCCCTCCGGCGTGGCTTGCCAGCCGCCGACGTCGTGGGTTTGCACGCCGAGCAGATGACCGAGCCCGTGGGGCATGAAGGTGCGTGACAGGCCGAGTTCGTAAGCGGCATCGGCGCTGCATTGCACCAACGCGAAGCGGTTGAGCAGTTCGGCAATGCGGCGATGCATCGCCAGATGCAGGTCCAGGTAGTTGAGGCCGGGGCGAATGGTCTCAATCAGGGCAAGCTGTTGTTCATCCAAGGCAGCGATGAGTTCGGCAAAGGCGGCAGCGTCCCTGCCGGGCCAAGTGCGGCTGATGTCCGACCCGTAGCCCAAGTGGGTGGCCCCGGCGTCGATCAGGAAGCCGTGGTCCGCCGTCGGAGGGGTGCGGTCGTAGTGTTGATAGTGCAGCACGGCCGCGTGCTCGTTGCGCCCAATGATGCAAGGGTAGGGCAGGTCGGCCTCGGTTTGCCCGGAGGCGGCCAGGAAGGCGCCCAGGATGTCGAACTCGCTGCCGTTGGCGCGGTAAGCCTCACGGGCGGCGATGTGGCCCTTCACCCCGTTCTCGGTTGCCCTTTCCAAGCAAGCGATTTCAAAGCCGGTCTTCCAAGCCCGCTGATAGTTGAGCCGATGGATCAGCGGTGCGGGGTTGGCTGCAACGGCCCAGCCATCTGGCGGGTCTTCGCCGATGAAGGCGACGCGCTGGTGGGTGCGCTGCCCTTCGGCGACGGCCGCTTCCAAGGCGTCGGCGGCATCGAAGCTGCGCAGCTCAAAGCGCTGCGCAGCCCAATCCGGCGCCGCGGCGGGCTGGTGCCAGTAGTCTGCCGGCGAGTGGAAGTACAGGGCTGGCTTGCTGCCCGGAGCGAACAGCAGAATTGCACCCTCGCAGTGCCTTTCCGGATACCAAAGGGTGAAGTGGGGGTTCGGCCGAAAGAATGGCGCCGAGTCGTCGAATTGGTAGAACCTAGGGCGGCCCGCGGCGACCACCACGGCATCGAAACCGCTTTCCGCCAAGGCCTCGGCCCACTGCGAAGCAACCACCTGCAGGTGCTCCGGGTGCTTTTGACCGCAACGTGCATCCATTGCGGCAATTGTAGCGGAAACCCGAAAGCTGGTTCGTGTAGAGTAGTCGCCTTTTCGCACCAATTGGGGGGTCAACCGGCACGGTTCCCCTGCCTATCCAGAAGGAGCCAGACCATGAAGCTTGCCACGTTTCGCACCGCCGACAACGACGCGCCGCGTTTGGGCATCGTTCAAGATGAAGACGTGCTGGATCTCACCGGCGCACCGGACGTGCCGGGCACCATGCGGGAGCTGCTTGCCGGGGGCGATGCGGCCATGAGCGCAGTGCGACGGGCTGGTGAGTCCGGCGCAGCAGCGCTTGCCTTGGAAGCCGTTCACCTGCTCCCCCCGGTGGCCAACCCCGGCAAGATGCTCGGCATCGGCTTGAACTATGGGGACCACATCGAGGAGACCGGCATGACCAAGCCGGAGGTGCAGATGTGGTTCAACAAACAGGTGACTTGCGCGAATGGTCCCTACGACAGCATCAACCTGCCTGCCGTCTCTTCGGCCTTGGACTACGAAGCGGAGCTCTGCGTCATCATTGGCAAGCGTTGCAAGCATGTGCCGAGGGAGCGGGCGGCGGAGGTGATCGGCGGCTTCTGCTGCGGCAATGACGTGAGCGTTCGGGACTGGCAGCGGGCGGCCATGACCATGCAGATCGGCAAGTCCTTCGACACCCACGGCCCGATGGGGCCTTGGTTGGTGACGCCCGACGAAGTGGGCGACCCGCATTGCCTGGACATCCGCTGCACGGTCAACGGCGAAGAGCGGCAGAACTCCAACACCCGTCATCTGATCTTCGACTGCTATGACGGCATTGCCCATCTCTCCAAGGCGTTCACCTTGGAGGTTGGCGACGTGCTCTTCATGGGCACCCCGGCTGGCGTCGGTGCGGCCATGAAGCCGCCCTGCTTCCTGAAGGCGGGCGATCTGGTTCGGGTGGAGATTGAAAAGCTCGGCCATCTGGAGAATCGGGTGGTGGCGGAAAACGCGGCGTGCGTGATTGGCTGAAGGGGTTGGAATGGGGCTAACCGGGGGATGCAGTAAACCGGCCGTTGGTCGCCATGTTTGACTCAGGGGACAAACTAGCCGAACAACCAGGAAAACTGGTACGGGTCGCCAACGGTCCGTGGCGCATGGTCTTTCAACGCCGCTATGCGGCGTCGCCGGAGCGCGTTTGGCGCGCGATCACCAATCCCACTGGAGGCTTCTGGGGGCCGGGCAGGCTGCGGATCGATCCTCGGGTCGGTGGCGAGCTGGCCATCGATTTCGGCGATTGCGATGGCGGGAGCGGCTGGGCTGTGGCGCAGATCACCGCCTACGAGCCCCAACGGTTCTTCGCTTATCGAGCGCTTCCCGGCGCACCGCAAACCTCTTGGGCACTGCAGCCCGTCCGTGCGCAGCCCGCCGGCTTGCGGCCGGTGGGCATGTCGCCCGCAGGTGACCAGACCTTGCTGACCTTTCGGCCTGCCGAACAACCCCTGTTGGTCATCGCCACCGGCTGGCACGCCACGCTCGACAACCTGGCCCGTGCCCTGGCCGGGCAGCCCCTTCTATCCGACGCCGAGTTCACCGCACTAGAGGCGCAAGTGGCGCCGCACTATCGCAGCTTGCCAGGCATCAGTTGAGTCGCTCGCCTTTGCCAGTAGTTTGTTGGTGGGGTGATCCGCGGTGCGGGAATCGGGGACGGTCTTTGGCGCTCCAGTAGGGGCTGATCGCCTGGTCCTCGGTGCTGGTGTCATCCTCATCGCTGGTGATCACGCCGAAGCGCTGCCTGAGTTGCGCCGACTAGAGGGGACAACCAGTGAACCATCTTCAACCGCGCTAACATGGGCGCGTTTCAGCCGTATTGGGGATAGCGAGAGATGACGCAGGCTTCTGGCCATGTGATCGGCCAAGACAACATTTCAGGCCGGATCTACCGCTACGGATTCGACATCCACAACCCGGTCTTTCTGATCTCGGCAGGGGCCATCGTGTTCTTCGTGCTGGTGGCTTTGGCCTTTCCCGGCCAAGCCGCCACGGCATTCGGTTGGCTGCGGGCCGCGCTGACGCGCATCTTTGACGGATTCTTCATCGTGGCGGCCAATCTGTTCGTGCTGTTCTGCCTCTTGCTTATGGCGCCGCCTTGGGGCCGCATCAAGATCGGTGGCCCCGACGCCACGCCGGACTTCAGTTTTGGCGCTTGGTTCGCCATGTTGTTTGCCGCCGGGGTGGGCATTGGCTTGATGTTCTTCGGCGTGCTGGAGCCCGTTTACCACATGGGCGTGTCCCAGCCATTGGGCGTGGCGTCGCCCTTTGGCGCGGATGGCGGCATTGCTGCGGAGCAGGTGGTGCCGGCCAAGGCCATGGGCCTCGGTGCCACCATGTACCACTGGGGCCTGCATCCTTGGGCGGTCTATGGGGTGGTGGCCCTGGCCTTGGGGCTGGCGGCCTACAATGGCGGGCTGCCGTTCACCATCCGCTCTGCATTCCATCCCTTGTTTGGGGATCGGGTTTGGGGTTGGGTGGGCCACGTCATTGACACTTTGGCGGTCTTTGCCACCCTGTTCGGCTTGGCCACATCACTCGGCTTGGGTGCGCAGCAGGCCAGCGCGGGCCTGAGCCACGTGTTTGGCACGCCCGCCTCAACGGGCGTGCAGGTGGCATTGATCATTGCCATCACTGCCATCGCGCTGACCTCGGTGCTGCGGGGCATGCAGCGCGGCGTCAAGGTGCTTTCGCAGATCAACGTCGCCCTTGCCGGCTTGCTGCTGTTGTTCGTGCTCTTTGCGGGGCCAACCCTGCGCCTGCTGACGGACTTCGCGCTAGGCCTAGTGGCCTATCTGCGCGAGATTCCCGCGCTCTCCAATCCAGTCGGTCGCACGGATGACGTGTTCCGTCAGGACTGGACGGCCTTCTACTGGGCGTGGTGGATTGCTTGGTCGCCGTTCGTGGGCATGTTCATCGCCCGCGTCTCCCGGGGCCGGACGGTGCGCCAGTTCATCGCCTGCGTGTTGTTGGCGCCAACCCTGATTTCAGCGCTTTGGGTGGCGGTTTTCGGCGGCGTGGCCATCGAGCAGGTGCTCAGCCACACGGACAGCGCGGTGCGCGCCCATGTGATCGATGGCTACAACTTGCCCATCGCCCTGTTTGCCATGCTGGAGGGCTTGCCGTTGGCGGGCGTGACGGCGGTTGTGAGCATCGTGCTGGTCATTGTCTTCTTCGTCACTTCCTCCGACTCCGGCTCCTTGGTGGTGGACTCCATCACCGCGGGGGGCAAGTTGGATGCGCCCTTGCCGCAGCGCGTGTTCTGGTGCGTCTTTCAGGGCGCGGTGGCCATCGCCCTGCTGCTGGGCGGCGGCTTGGAGGCGCTGCAGGCGATGGTCATCTCCATCGGCTTGCCCTTCACCCTGGTCCTGCTGCTCATGTGCGCCTCGATCTTCCGCAGCCTGCAACGCGAGCGCCTCCGTTCGCATCGGTAGTTGCTTCGACGGCAGGATGCGCTCTATTTCCGCCGGCTGGCCAACATTCGCAGCAGGGTCAGCGTTTCCTGCGGGTCCATGCGGCCGATGGGCAAGTTGCTGTATACGGAGCCGAGCACGCGGCCTTTGCCAGTCAGCAGGAATTCGCTGGGTTGGATGTGATCGCGGCGGGGTTCCCACCAAGCGCCAATGGCTTCGGCATCCGCGTGGGTGACGCCGTAGGCGACCGGGAAGCTGAGGTCGGCCGCCACCTCGGCGGTCTGTTCCTGGTCATCCACCGTGGCCGCGAACAGCGACGCACCGAGTTCGGCGAATTCGTTCTTCAGGGCTTCGTAGCCGGCTAACAGTCGGCGGCAGTAGGGTCACCAATGACCGCGGTAGAACAGCACCACAGCGTAAGGGGTGGCGATGTCGTCCGGCAGCATGACGGAGGAGCCGTCCTCAATGCGCAGGGCAAGTGGTGGGAAGGCGTCGCCCCCGATGAGCTTCTCGGCCATGGCCGCTATTTCCTCTGCGCCACGTTACTCGACCTTCGTGCCGCGGCTGACCAACTCATGGCGAACGATGCGCCAGCGCCCGTCGATGCGGCGCATGTCGGACTTGTAGGTGGCCCAGAGGGTCAGCGTGCTGCCCTCGGGCTCCTTCAGGTAGTGCAGGGCCTGAACGTCGGTGCGGCAGTGGGCGCTGTCGCCATCGACGGTGGCCAGTTGGGGACCGAGCATGTGCTGGGTGGGGCCGAAGCGCTCAAGGGCATTCTTGACGTAGGCGAGCCACGCATCGGCGCCGTAAACGGTCTCCTCACCGAAACCGTGCACCTCCACATCATCGGCGAAGCAGGAGCGATACAGGTCGAAATCCCGCTCATCGACGCCGGCGGCGTAGCTTAGCATGACGTCCTGCAGCGCAATGCGGTCCAGCGCTAGATCTTGGGCCATGGTTTTCTCCCCCTGAGTTGTTGGCTGAGCAAGAGGCTGGTTCAGCAGCGTCAGCGAAGGGGAGGGGGCATTCCACTCCCCCGCGCTGCGCCGCTAACGCAGGCCCTATCCCGCCGCGGCGTTGTAGCCCATGATGGCCTTGACCTCCAGGAACTCCTCGAAGCCGTGGGCACCCCACTCGCGGCCGTTGCCGGACTGCTTGTAGCCGCCGAAGGGGGCCTTGTTGTCCACTGGCGCACCGTTCAGATGGACGTTGCCGGAACGAATGCGCCGGGCGATGGCCTTGGCCCGCTCCGGGTCTCCTGAGGAGATGTAGCCGGACAGGCCATAGACCGTGTCGTTGGCGATACGCACGGCGTCCTCGTCGTCCTCGTAGCCGATCAACGACAGCACCGGCCCGAAGATCTCCTCGCGGGCGATGGTCATGTCGTTGGTGACGTGGGAGAAGACCGTGGGCCGGACGTAGTAGCCTTGGTTCAGGCCGTCGGGCCGCCCCGGGCCGCCGGTCTCCAGCTTGGCGCCTTCCTCGATGCCCTTCTCAATGAGGCCTTGGATTTTGTTGAACTGCACTTCCGAGACCACCGGCCCGATGGTGGTGCCGTCTGCGTCAGGCGCGCCAACCTTCACGTTCTCGGCAGCGGCCTTGGCAATGGCGGCGGCTTCCTCCATGCGGGCGTTCGGCACCAGCATGCGGGTGGGGGCGTTGCAGGACTGGCCGGAGTTCATGCACATGCCGAACACGTCGCGGCTGATGGCTGCTTGAAAGTCGGCGTCGTCCAAGATGATGTTGGCCGACTTGCCGCCCAGCTCCTGGGCCACGCGCTTGACGGTGGGTGCGGCGTTCTTGGCCACCTCAATGCCTGCGCGGGTGGAGCCGGTGAAGGACATCATGTCCACGTCCGGGTGCGACGACAGGGCCACGCCGACGGTGGGGCCGTCGCCGTTGACCAAGTTGAAGACCCCTGCCGGCACGCCGGCCTCGTCGAGAATCTCGGCGAACAGGATGGCATTGAAAGGCGCCACTTCGGACGGCTTGAGCACCATGGTGCAGCCCGCCGCCAAAGCCGGCGCCACCTTGCAGGCGATCTGGTTGATGGGCCAGTTCCACGGGGTGATGAAGCCGCACACGCCTGCCGGCTCGCGCACGACGTGGGAAGTGCCGATGTCCTCCTCGAACTCGAAGGTCTTGAGCACTTCCAGGGTGGTCATGAAATGGCCCAGCCCGGCAGGGGCCTGGGCGGCGTTGGCCAGCGGCAAGGGTGCGCCCATTTCCTGGCTGATGACCTGTGCCACCTCGCCCATGCGGGCGCTGTAGGTGGCGATGATCTGTTCCAGCAGCGCCACGCGCTCCTCGCGGCTGGTCTGGGAAAAGGTCTCGAAAGCCGCCTTGGCTGCAGCCACGGCTTGGTCCACGTCGGCGGGACCGCCGAGGGCGATGGTGTCGATGGGCTCCTCGGTGGCCGGGTTGATGACCTCCAAGGTGGCGCTGGTGGAGGGCTCCACCCACTTGCCGTTGATGTAGAACTTTTGCCGGTTGCTCATTGCGTTTCCTCCATGTTTGAGTGGGACAGGGGGCAGTGGATCGGATCAGCCGGGAAGCGGATCGGATCAGCCGAGGTTCATGCTTTGCGAAAGCACCGCAAAGCCGTTGGTGGCCTCGAGCCGCTTGCCAACCACCGCTTGGTACTCCTCAGACTCATACCAAGCCTTGGCGGCTTCGGTTGACTCGAACTTCAGAATGACGGTTTGGGGGCCGGGCGGCGTCCCTTCCATGGTTTCGGCGGCGGCGTCAAAGGCGACCAGTTCGGCGCCATGGGCCTCAATGGTGGGGCCGGCGCCGCCTTGGTACTCACGGTACAGTGCCGGATCGTTCACGACGTACTGGGCGATGAAATAGGCTGCCATGGGCTTCTCCTTGGTATTGAGTGCGGGATTTTCGGTTGATGCTCGTGATGCTGCGGATGTTGCGGGCGGCTACTTGCTGATCTGGGGCCCGTCCCTCCCGGAAAGCTCCGGCAGCCCTTCGTGGCCGAGATACATCTTGCCGATCTCGGCGTACAACGGATGCGCCACCCAGCGGTGGGTGGCGCAGCCGTGGGCGTCGCGCAGCTTGCGCTCCAAGGGGCAATCCATGCGCAAGGCCGTCGTGCCGGCCGCGTTGTGCACGCTGTCCACGACGTGCATGGACGCGTTGGCGGCATGGGTGCAGGCCAGGCGCGCCAGTTTGGTGGTCTCTGGCCCCGGTGCATCGGCCCCGGCCTCAAGCTCGTCGGTCACGTCGTCCATCGCCTCCATCAGGAAGGCGCGGGCGGCGCGCAATGCCGCTTCGCCTTCGCCCACGCGGTACTGGGCGATGGGCTTTTCCCGAAGGGTGGAAGCGGTTAGCAGCGGGATCTTGTCTTGGGCGAGGTCGCAGAAGGCGTCGAGCGCGCCGCGGGCGACGCCGATGGCCACTGCGGCCTTGTTGAAAGAGAGCCTTAAGGCCACGGGAATGCGGAACACGGGATTGGGGTAGTGGGCCGGCACCGTGAACAGATCAACCCCGGCCAGGCGTTCCGGCACCAAGGCGCCGTCGGCGCGCACGTCGTGGCTGCCGGAGCCGCGTAGCCCGGCCATGTGCCAAGTGTCCACAATCTCCCATTCGCTGCGGTTCAGGAACCACATCTTGAACACGGGATTGCCGTCCTCGCCAAGCACCGGCTCGCCATCCTCCACCACCGGCGCGGCCATGAAGCACCATTCGGCGTTGTGGCAGCCACTCTGGAAGGTGACCTGCCCGGAAACCCGATAGCTGCCGTCCTTTTGCTTGATGGCGAACGAGAGCTGGGTGCCTGGGCCGCCGCCACCGCACATGATGACTTTGGGATTGCCCAGATAGACGTCCTTGGCGATGGCTGGATCCATGCCGCCGGCAGCGATGGCGTTGATCTCCGAACCGATCATGACGTTCCAAGCCACCGAGCCGTCGATGGCCGCCATGGCCTCCAGCACCTCAATGGTCTCCCGCACGCTGGCGTTCTCGCCGCCGAGTTCGTAAGGCAGCGTGAAGCGGTAGAAGCCCTCGTCGGTCAGGATGGCCGCGGTCTCCGCCGGCAGGTGGCGAACCTTCTGCGCCTCATCGCCGCCCTCGCGAATCGCATCGGCCAGCCGATACACCCGCTGCAGCGGCGTTTCAGTGAATTCGGTCTGCAAGGACGGCTCTGCCATGGTGGGTTCCCCTTTTCAATCAATTCATATTGTCGAACCACACAGGATAGCCGGACAACGCTTCCATTTGAAGGGCCTGGAATGCGTGTCTGCCGAAATCGACGTGATGCCCTCCGGGGTGGCTTCATGGCTTCCGGCCGGCCGGCAACCGTTTCTATAATTCGGCAGTGAATGCGGACACCATCCAAAGCGCCCAAGCGCTGCTGCGCAGGGTTTACGGCTACCCGGAGTTTCGACCTGGGCAGCTTGACGTCATCGAGTCCGTGCTTGATGGCCATGATTCGCTGGTGCTGATGCCGACGGGTGGCGGCAAGTCGTTGTGCTACCAGATTCCAGCTATTTTGCGCCCAGGGGTGGGCATCGTCATTTCGCCGTTGATCGCCTTGATGCAGGACCAAGTGCAGGCCTTGCGCCAGTTTGGGGTGGCGGCGGCGTTCCTCAACTCCAGCGTGCCCTTTCATGAACAGCGCGAGATCGAGGCAGCGCTCAGGCGCGGCGAGCTGGACCTGCTGTATCTGGCGCCGGAGCGGCTGCTGAGCGAGGAGGCGGGCACCCTGGAACTGCTGCGCACCTTGGAGGTGGCGCTCATCGCCATTGACGAGGCGCACTGCGTCTCCCAATGGGGGCACGATTTTCGGCAGGACTACTTGGGGCTGCATGTGCTGGCGGAGCACTTCCCCGGCGTGCCGCGCATGGCGCTGACGGCCACCGCCGACGTGCGCACCCGGGGGGAGATCATCTCCCGCTTGGCGCTCAACGAGCCCCGGCGGTTCATCAGCGGTTTCGACCGGCCCAACATTTGCTACCGCGTGCAAGTCAAGGGCAGCCCGGGTGCCAACCTGCAGGCATTTCTGGAAGGCCATCGGGACGAGGCCGGCATCGTCTATTGCCTTTCGCGGCGCAAGGTGGAGGAGACGGCGCAGCAACTGCAGAATGCGGGATTCGACGCGTTGCCCTATCACGCGGGCCTTTCCAGTGAGCTGCGCCAGCAGCACCAAAACCGCTTTCAGCGCGACGACGCAGTGGTCATTGTCGCCACCGTCGCCTTCGGCATGGGCATCGACAAGCCGGACGTGCGCTTCGTGGCCCACACCGATTTGCCCAAGAGCGTGGAGGCCTACTATCAGGAAACCGGGCGCGCGGGCCGCGATGGGCTGCCGGCTGATGCCTGGATGAGCTACGGTCTCCAGGATGTGGTGCGGCTGCGGCAGATGGCGGACCAATCCGAGGCGGACGAGCAGCACAAGCGCATTGAGCGGTCCCGGCTAGACGCACTGCTCGGCTGGTGCGAGGTCACCCGTTGCCGCAGGGTGGCGCTGCTGTCCTACTTTGGCGAGGACTATGCGGGGCCGTGCGGCAATTGCGACATCTGCCTCAACCCGCCGAAGACTTGGGACGGCACAGTGGCCGCGCAGAAGTTCCTGTCCTGCGTGCATCGAACCGGCGAGCGCTTTGGCGCCGCCCACGTGATTGACGTGCTGCGCGGCAAGGACACCGCCAAGGTGCGCCAGCATCGCCACGAACGCCTGTCCACATACGGCATTGGCGCAGACGTTTCCGACCGCCAGTGGCGCTCCGTGGCCCGCCAAGTGGTGGTGCGCGGCTTCGCCCGCGTGGAGGCGGAGCGCTTCGGTGCCCTGATGCTGACCCCGGAGGCCCGGCCCTTGCTGCGCGGCGAGGAGCGCCTTGAACTGCGCGAGGAAGCCCGCATTGGCAAGCCCAAGCGCAACGCCAGCGCGAGTTCGCAGGCCGACGCGCTCGGTGCTGACGACGAGCCGCTCTGGCAGGCGCTCAAGGCTCGGCGCATGGAATTGGCTGACGAAGCTGGGGTGCCGCCTTACGTCATTTTCCACGACGCAACGCTCAAGGCGTTTGTGCATGCCCGGCCGGATTCCCAAGCGGCGATGCTGGCCCTGCACGGCGTCGGCGAGACCAAGCTCAAGCGCTACGGGGAGGCCATGCTGGAGATCATCGCCCTGCACCCCAGATTGAACTAGCACGGGTGTGGCAACAAAGGCGGCGATGCGCGCGCGGTCAGCGTAGATTGCATCACCCGCCAGTCTTGAGATTCAGCGCTAGCTCAATAGAATCCAAAGGTGTTTGCGATTTGACTAGCGGCTTGGTGACCTATCCGGGCTTGGCACCGCCCTGTCAGTTCAGTCCGCGCCGCTTGAGCAGCGGCTCAATGCTCGGCTCGCGGCCGGCGAAGGTGCGGAACAGGGTCATGGCATCCCCGCTGCCGCCACGGGACAGCAGGGTGTCACGGAAATGCTGGCCATTGTCACGGGTCATGCCGCCGTTTGCGCAGAACCAACTCTCGGTGTCGGCGTCCAGCACTTCGCTCCATATGTAGGCGTAGTAGCCCGCCGCGTAGCCGCCCATGATGTGGGAGAAGTAGGGCAGGCGGTAGCGTGGCGGCACGGTGGCCAGGTCGGCGCCCGCAGCGGCGAGGGCCTCGGCTTCAAAGGCTAGGACGTCTTCGGGTGCTGGCGCCTCCCCCGGCGCGAGCTGGTGCAGGGCCTGGTCGATGATCGAGGCCGCTAGGTACTCGGTGGTCGCGTAGCCTTGATTGAATTGCTCAGCGGCTAGCACTCGGTCGAGCAGGTCCTTCGGCATGGGCTCGCCGGTCTCGTGGTGCTTGGCGTAGTTGGCCAGCACGGCCGGCCAAGTGGCCCACATCTCATTCAGTTGGGACGGGTACTCAACGAAATCCCGGGGAACGTTGGTGCCGGCGAAGGCGGGGTAGTTTACGTCGGAAAACAGCCCGTGCAGCGCGTGGCCGAACTCGTGGAAGGCGGTGATGACCTCGGTGAAGGTGAGCAGGGTCGGCTCGCCCTCTGGGGGTTCGGGGATGTTGAGATGGTTGGCAACGACCGGCCGCTTGCCAAGCAGGTTGGATTGGGTGACGTAGTGGCTCATCCAAGCGCCGCCGCGCTTTGACTCGCGGGCGTAGGCGTCGAAGACGAACAGGCCAAGGGTTGCGCCGTCATGGTCGATGACGTCAAAGACCCGCACGTCCTCGTGGTACACAGGCAGGTCGAAACGCTCATGGAGATCGATGCCGTAAATTTGGCTGGCGGCAAAGAACAGGCCGTTGAACAGCACGCTCTCCAGCTCCAGATAGGGCCGAAGCTGGGATTCGTCGAAGTCATAGCGCTCCCGGCGCAGCTTCTCGGCGTAGAAGTCCCAGTCCCAAGCGGCGAGTTCAAAGCCGCCGCCCAGGCTGTCCACTATGGCTTGCAATTCGCCGGCCTCGCGCCTGGCGTTGGCGACGGCAGGCGGGGTCAGCGATGCCAGCCGCTCGTTCACGGCGAGGACGGTGCCGGCGGTTTCGTCGGCAAGCACATAGTCCGCGTGGTTGTCGAAACCCAGCAGTTGGGCCCGCCTTGCGCGCAGTTCGGCGGTGCGGCTGACGATTTCCCGGTTGTCGTAATCGCCACCCCGGCTGCCGCGTGCCATGGCGCTTTGCAGCAGGCGTTCGCGCAGTGGCCGGTTCTCAAGTTGGGCGAGCAAGGGCTGCTGGGTCGTGTTCAGCAGCGGAATGACAAACGCTCCGTCCATGCCGCGGGACTCGGCTTCGCCGGCGAGCGTCTCGATTTGCGCATCGCTCAAGCCTTTGAGTTCCTCTCGGCTTTCGACGATGAGGAATGAGTCATTCACCTCGCTCAGCACGTTCTGGCTGAAACGGGTCTGCAGTTCGGCCAACTCGATGTTAATGGCCTGCAACGCCTCCTTTTCCGCGGCGGACAGCTTGGCACCGGCGCGCACGAACGCACGATGGGTCTCCTCGACCAGGCGCAGCGACTCCGGTTCGAGTTCCAACGTGTCGCGATCGCCGTAAACGGTTTGGATGCGCCCGAACAGTGCGGCGTTCAAGAAGATGCGGTCTCGGTGCTCGGCGAGCTTGGGCCTGGCTTCGGCTTCTATGTCCTTGAGCGCCTCGTTGGTGTGCGCCGAGGCCAGCCCGAAAAACACGCTGGCCACTCGATTGAGCGTTTGTCCGGCCAATTCGAGCTGCACCAGGGTGTTCTCGAAGGTCGGTGCCTCCACTTCCGCGGTGATGTTGTCGATTTCGGCCAGATGCTCCGCCATGCCGGCCTCGAAGGCGGGTAGGAAATGCGCCGGTTCGATGCGGTCGAAAGGCGGATACTGCAGATCGAGGGGACTTGGGGTGAGCAATGGGTTTGTTTCGGACATCTGGGCGGCTCGGTCTTCCTCAAGCTGAGTCGGGTTGGAGGAGTCTGGTGAGCAGGCGGTGAGCACGGCAGCAAGCAGGCCGGCCGAAAGTGCGCAAACGGGTGATCGAACCATGGCAGCGCGCATCATACTTGAGTTTCCGAAGTCCTTGTACCTGCGTGACCTGATGGTCGCGGCGAGCCTTGGTTCGTGCGCAGTTTTGCTGGCGCAAACTCCCGCGTCCCTTGAGGGCGGTGGGGTGTGATGCGTTGCTGAACCTGTGCCCGCGCAGCTTGGCGCAGAGTTCCCCAACTGATGCATGCGGCGGGCGGGCCGGATCAATTCTGTTAGACTCTTAGCTCGCTCACGCCCTTCAAGGCCTTTGTGAATGGAGCCGCAGCCGGATCAAAAATCGCTGTTGAACCAACTGCGCATCGACCGTGCGGCCCCGTCGCCTTCCACTGCCAAGCCCCTCAAATGGTTCGTGCTGATCGCTTTGGGGGGCGGAGTCGCCTTCGCCCTTTGGTTTCTCCCGTTTCCGGAGGATGCGCCGCTTTCACCCGTGCCCACGGCGCTGGCTGAGGCCATTGCGCCGCAAAACCTGGACGCCAGCGTGCTCGATGCCACGGGCTACGTCGTGGCGCGGCGGCAGGCGACGGTCTCCAGCAAGACCACCGGCAAGGTGATTGAAGTGCTCATCGAGGAGGGCGTTCGCGTGGAGGCGGGGCAACTGCTGGCCCGTCTTGATGACAGCGTGCCCAAGGCGCAGCGTGAACTGGCTGCTTCGCAGCTTGAATCGGCGCGGCGCATTCTGCTGGAGGTCGAAGCACAGCTTAAGCAGGGGGAGCTCGACCTGGCCCGCAGCCAGGGCTTGGCGGAGCGGGAGCTGGTCAGCCAAGCGGACCTCGACCGACATCGCCTGGTCGTTGAGGAAATGACCGCTCGCCTGGATCGCATGCGTCAGGACGCCGTGGTGGCGGAGCGGGCTTTGGCGGTGCAGCGGCAAATCGTTGAAGACATGCAGATCCGGGCGCCCTTTGCGGGCGTGGTCATCGCCAAGGCGGCACAGCCCGGTGAAATGATCTCTCCCGTGTCCGCCGGCGGCGGCTACACGCGCACGGGCATCTGCACCATCGTTGACATGGACTCCCTGGAGGTGGAGGTGGACGTCAACGAGGCCTACATCAATCGGGTCTATCCCGGCCAACCAGTCAGCATCACGCTCAATGCCTATCCGGAAGATGCCTACGCGGCGTCGGTGATTGCCATCATTCCCGCTGCAGAGCGCAGCAAGGCCACCGTGCGGGTGCGGGTGGGATTCAATGAGCGCGATGGCCGCGTGCTGCCGGACATGGGCGTACGGGTGGCGTTTCTGGAAACCGGGGCCAAGCCGGTGGAAGCGCCGGTTGAGGCCGGCGTGCTGGTGCCCAGGGAAGCGGTGGTTGGCCAAGGCGCAAGCAGCTACGTGCTGGTGGTGACGGACGATGAGGCGCAGCGGCGGCCGATCCGCGTGGACGGCGGGCAAGGCGCCAAGGTGCGGGTGGTGGCCGGCCTTGACGCGGGCGAGCGGGTCGTGGCCCGTCCGGACCAAAGCCTCTTGGCCAGCATGACCTCTGCGGGCCGCGTCGCTTTGCCGCGCTAGGGGCTAAGGACTCTTTCAAGGATTGCTCAAAGGAGCGTTGCATGGCGGTGGTGAGCTGCAGGGACGTTGAGAAGACGTTCGTCAAGGGCAAGCAATCGGTGGAGGTGCTGGCCGGCATCAACCTGGAGATTGAGGAGGGCGATTTCCTTGCCCTCATGGGGCCTTCCGGGTCGGGCAAGACCACGCTGCTCAACCTGATCGGCGGGCTGGACCATCCCAGCGCCGGCTCGGTGGTCGTGGGCGGGCAGCCCTTGGCCGAGATGTCCGCCAAGCAGTTGGCCAAGTGGCGCTCGGCCAATGTCGGCTTCATCTTTCAGTTCTACAATCTGCTGCCGGTGCTGAGCGCCCAGCGCAATGTGGAGCTGCCCCTGCTGTTGACTTCCCTGTCCAGCAAGCAGCGTCAGGCCAACGCCGCCGCGGCGCTGCAAATCGTTGGCCTTGCGGACCGGGCCAAGCACAAGCCAGGCGAGCTGTCCGGCGGCCAGCAGCAGCGGGTGGCCATCGCCCGGGCCATCGTGGCCGACCCGGGTCTGTTGGTGTGCGATGAGCCGACCGGTGACCTCGACCGGGACACTGCCGATGAAATCCTCAAGTTGCTGGAAACGCTGAACGGGGAATACGGCAAGACCATCGTCATGGTCACCCATGACCCGAAGGCCGCCGAGCACGCCAGCCAAACGCTGCGCATGGACAAGGGCCTGTTGGTGGAGGACGCGGCATGAGCCGCCTCGGCTTCCTGTGGGCGAACCTGTTCCGCCGCCCGGTGCGCACCTGGCTGACCCTGGTGTCAGTGATGATCGCCTTCCTGCTGTTCGTCCTGCTGCGCACGGTCTCCCACTCCTTCTCTGAAGGCGGCGGCTTCGGCGAACCCGGCATCGACCGCTTGGTGGTCTCGCCCAAGTATTCGATCATCGATCCGCTGCCGATCAGCGCCCTGCAGCAGATTGCGGGGGTGGACGGCGTGCTGGCGGTCACCCATGCCGATTGGTTTGGCGGCATTTACCAAGATGAGGCCAATTTCTTCCCCAAGTACCCTGTGGATCCCATTCCCCACTTCGAGATGTTCTCGGAGTACCTCATCGACCCACAGCAGTTGGCGGCTTTCGCCAACACCCGCACCGGGGCCGTCGCGCCGGCGGCGATGGCGGAGAAGTACGGTTGGACCGTGGGCGACAAGATCCCGATCGAGGGCACCATCTACGCCAAAAAGGATGGCAGCCGCAATTGGGAGTTCGACTTGGTTGGCACCTACGCCGCGCCGAAGGACATGCAGCAGCCCGGCGTGTTTCTGTTCAACTATGACTATTTTGACGAAGCGAGGGAATTCGGCGAAGGCTCCGTGGGCTGGTTCACCGTGCGCATCGCGGACAGCGAGCGGGCCGCGGAGGTGGCCAACGCCATCGATGCGCTGTTCAATAACTCGCTGAATCCCACCCGCACGATCACCGAGGCGGAGCAGGCGCGGCAGTTCATGCAGCAGATCGGCGACATCGAGCTGATGATGACCGGCATTCTCGCCGCCGTGTTTTTCACCATCCTGCTGCTGACGGGCAACACCATGGCCCAGGCGCTGCGCGAGCGGGTGCCGGAGTTGGCGGTCCTCAAAACCATTGGCTTCACTGACGGCGCGGTGGCAGCGCTGGTGCTCGGCGAAGCGCTGCTGCTTTGCGCGGTGGGGGCGCTGCTTGGCACGGCGCTGGCAATTGGTGCCGCCTTCATCATTGGCCCAGGCATGGAGGAGGCCATTGGCGTGTTTGAGGTGAGCGGCTTCACGGCAGCCAGTGCGTTGGGCGTGTCCGCGCTTTTGGGTCTGGTGGTGGGCGCCGTTCCCGCCCTTGCGGCCCGGCGCTTGAGCATCGTCGATGCGCTGCGTGAAGGCTAGAGGAACCCCGCGTGCTGTCTCAGATAATCGCCGTCACCTTGATGAACATCCGCAACCTGCCGTCCCGGCTGGGCAGTTCCTCGGTGATCGTGGTCGGCATCGCCGGCGTGGTGGCGGTCTTGGTCACCCTGCTGGCCATGGCGGGCGGATTCTCGGCGGCGCTGGAGCGGGGCGGTTCCGCGGACCGAGCGCTGGTGCTGCGCGGCGGGTCGGACAGTGAAATGTCCGGGCAGGTGGAGCCGGATGCGGTGCGCATCGTCTCCACCATGCCGGAGGTGGCTGACCACAGCCCGGAAATGTACACAGTGGCGGACGTGCCCAAGCGCGCCACGGGACAGCCGGCCAACCTGATCATCCGCGGCGTGGAGCAAGCGGCCTTTCGGATTCGGCCGGAAGTGCAGATTGTCGAGGGCCGCGCGTTCGAGCCGGGCAAACGCGAGGCCATTGCCGGCTTGGGCGCTTCGGCGGAGTTCACTGGCATCGACTTGGGCGCCAAGGTGGCGCTTCGGGACAGCGACTGGACCATCGTTGGCCTGTTCAAGGCCAATGGATCCGCCTATGAGTCCGAACTGTGGGCGGATTTGCCGGTGGCTCAATCCACCTTCCGCCGGGGTGCCACCGTGCAGTCGATTCGCGTGCGCTTGACGGCGCCGGAGGCCTTCGATGCCTTTGCCTCACGGATTGAAGGGGATCGGCGCTTGGACCTTGAGGCGCACTCGGAGCAGGCGTTCTACCAAAGGCAGTCCGAGTCCTTGGACACCCTGATCACCACGTTTGGCTACACGGTTGCCGTCATCATGGCCTTTGGCGCCTTCTTTGCGGCGCTGAACACCATGTACACGGCAGTGTCCACCCGCACCTTGGAGATTGCCACCTTGAGGGCGCTCGGCTTTGGCGGCGCCGCCGTGATGGTCTCCGTGCTGATTGAAGCCTTGGGCCTCGCCTTGCTCGGCGGCCTGCTCGGCGGCGCCATCGCTTACTTTGGCTTCAACGGCTTCACCGTCGCCACGCTCAACCAAGCCTCCTTCTCGCAGATCGCCTTCGACTTTGCCGTAACCGGCGACTTGCTGATGCTCGGGCTGATCTGGGCGCTGACGCTCGGCTTCGTTGGTGGGTTGTTCCCGGCCGCGCGCGCAGTTCGCTTGCCGATCACTTTCGCCCTGCGCGGGGAATAGCGCCCGTTCACTCAATCAATGTCGCTTGTCGATTAGGCGCCTTGCTTCTTGATGACCGCCACCAACTTGTCCTCGTCTGGAAACTGACCGGCGCTTTGTTGCTTGGAATACAGCAGCGCCCCATCCACCACCACGTCGAACACCCCGCCGCCACCCACGATGAGCTCGGGCGAGACGCCGCATTCCGCCTCCAACCGAGTGGCCAAACTGACCGCTTGAGGCTGGTAGTTTCAGACGCCGCAGTAGGTGATCGAGATGTTCATGGGATTGCCTCCCTAGTGGCATAGCAAGTGGCATTGCGAGTGGCTTTGTGGGCAACGCCAATCAAAACAAGTCCATCTCAAGCCCCAAGGCCATCGCCAGCCCCAACTCCTGGCAGCCCTTGAGGTGCTCGTCCGCCAATTCGCCCGCGGCGATGATGGGCGCCTGCACCTCCTTGAACGGATAGCCGTTGGCGATGCGGCGAATGGCGGCAAGGGCCATTGTGCCATCATTGCCCGCGCTGATGAACACGGCGTAGGGCAGGGACAGGATCTTGCCCTCCACCGGATAGAAGGTGCGGTCGAGAAAGTCCTTCATGCCGCCGGACATGTAGCCGAAGTTTTCCGGGGTGCCCAGCAGCAGCCCGTGGGCCCAGAGCAGGTCGTCCGGCCCCGCGTCCCGGGCGCGCAGCAGGCGGGCCTCAACCCCGTCAACGTCGTCGGAGCGAGCGCCGCTCAACGCCGCTTCGGCCATGCGTCCGGTGTTGCCGGTCTGGGTGTGATAGACGATGAGCAGGTGTTTGACTTAGAGCCTCACTCGGGAAATGGCTGCGCCGGGAGCAGTATAGCAACTGCAGCAACTGGGCAGGCTTGAGGGCGTCCCGTCCTCGCAGCGAACGACGAAACTCGCTCAGGCCTTGACGAAGAAGCCAAGCAGAGAATTGCTGCGTAGTTGGGCATCAGGTATTAGCAAGACGCCAATGGACATCAGGCTGGCTTGAGCCACTTTCTGCGTTATGATCGGCGGTTGGTGGATTGCAGCGGATGGATCGGCATGGCTCAAATGAAGCACCCAATCACCGGCGCGGTTTACAGTGCGTTGGAGGCGGGCACCGTCGAGGTGGACAGCAATGGCCTGAAAGGCATCTTTCGCTATGATGGCGAGCATGTCTCAGGGGAACTGCGTTTTGCGGACCCGCACATGCTGCTTTGGTTGGGTGGCCCGCAGCTGCCCGATGGCGACAACATCCGCCGCAACCGAGGCTAATTTGCCCGGCCGGGGCTTGAAAGGCTTGCCGGCGGCGCGGCCGTCACTGCGCGCCGCACTGGGCCATACTGGGGGCTCGTCGGGCCCCACACGAGGAACATGGAGGTTCAATTCATGAGTGAAGCCGAAGACCTGCGCTCTGAAGGCATCAGCTACCAGGAGCTGATCAGCCGCGACCCGGTGCCGCCGCCGGAAACCCTGACCTTGGAAAACGTCTTCCGTTCGCCATTGGTCTCCGTGCCGGTGACGCGCTACACCAGCCAGGCGTTTCATGATCTGGAGATGGAGCGCCTGTGGCCCCGCGTCTGGCAAATGGCCTGCCGGGAAGAGGAAATTCCCGAGGTGGGCGACCATCGGGTCTATGACATCGGCCGCTACTCGATCATCGTGGTGCGCACCGCTGACGGCATCCGCGCGCACCACAACGTTTGCCGCCACCGGGGCCGCCGCCTGTGCGACCGGGCTGGCCACGCCGCCAGCTTCATCTGCCCCTTTCACGGCTTCAGCTGGCACCTGGACGGCAGCTTGCGGGGCATCACCTCGGAATGGGATTTCCCGCAAATCGACCGTAGCGACTTCACGCTGACGCCCGTGCGTTGCGAAACCTGGGCCGGCTGGGTGTTCATCAACATGGACATGGAAGCGGAGCCCTTGGCGGACTTCATGGGCGACCTGCCTGCCCACTTCGCCGTCTGGCGCCCGGAGGAGCGCTACATTGAGGCGCATGTCGCCAAGGTGATGCGTTGCAATTGGAAGCTGTGCCAAGAGGCCTTCATGGAGGCCTTTCACGTCATCCACACCCACCCGCAGATTCTCGCCGCCATCGGCGACGAGAACTCCCAGTACGATGCTTGGGGCAATTTCTCCCGCGCCATCACGCCGAACGGCACACCGAGCCCGCATCTGCGCTACGAGCCGAGCGAGCAGGAGATGTTCGAGTCGGTGATGATGCGCAATCTGGACGACCCCCCGGCACCGAAAGTGCCGCCTGGCACCACTGCCAGAGCCATGATGGCGGCGGGTTCGCGAGCCGCGCTGCAACCGCTGGTGGGGGACGACGTGGTGATTTCCGATGCCTGCGTGTCCGATAGCATCTACTACACGCTGTTCCCCAACTTCCACCCTTGGGGCGGCTACAACCGCATCGTCTATCGCTTCCGCCCCTATGAGAGCCGCTGCGATACGTCCTTGATGGAGTGCTACTACCTGAGCCCCTTCGCCGGCGAGCGGCCCGACCCGGCGCCCATGCGCCTGCTGGACGCTGATGAACCTTGGACCAACGCGCCCGAGCTGGGCCTGCTGGCGAAGGTCTTCATGCAGGACACCTTCAATCTGCCGCAGGTGCAAAAGGGGCTGGAGGCCGCCCAGTATGACGAAGTGGTGCTGGCGAACTACCAGGAAACCAAGATCAGGCACTTCCACAGCCTGCTCAACCAGTGGTTGGGGCAGGGCGCAGAATGAGCGAAGCGCAGCCCGAGGTGTCGCTGTTCGACCATGACACGTTGGTCGACCCCTATGCCGCCTACAAAACCCTGCGCGATCAAGCGCCCGTGCACTTCGAGCCCAACTTTGGCGCTTACATCGTCACCCGCTACGACCTGATTCGAGAGGCCATTCGGGACACCGAGACTTACTCCAGCGAGTTCGGGGACTTTCTCGACGGCGCCCGGAAAATCCTGTTTCAGCAGGCGCCGGCGGACGTGCAGCAGAAGCTGATCGAGTTCAACGAGCAGATGATTTTGATTCCGCCGACCATGCTGACCCTTGATGAGCCGGCGCACACCAAGTACCGCTCCTTGGTGGCTAAGCTTTTCACCGGCTCCGAGGTCCGCAAGGGCGAGCCCACCGTGCGGGCGGTTGTGGAGCGGAACATCGAAGGCATGGCCACGGCCCCGAGAACCGACGGGGAATTGGCGTCGGGCGCTATGTCCCCGGACTTCATGTCCACGGACTTCATGTCCGCCTTTGCCTTCCCCGTGCCGTTGCGCATCATCGCCGACCGCCTCGGCATACCCCCTGCGGAGCGGGCGTTCTTTGATGAAGCCGCCACGGCAGCGGCTTCGGGGCTGCGGCTGTCTCCTCTGACCCCTGAGCAAATGCTGCATCGGGCGCAGCTGGCGCTTGACCTGCAGAATTTGCTGGTTTCCCTTGTGGAGGCCCGACGGCGGGAGCCGGCCGAGGACATGATCACCATACTCGCCAACAGCCGATTGGAGGACGAGGATCGGCTGCTGACCCACGGCGAGGCGTTGAGCGTGCTCAACCAATTCCTGGTGGCCGGCCATGAAACCACCTCCAGCGCCTTCGGTTGGGGCATGCTGCTGCTGTGTCGAAATCCCGCCTTGCAGTCGGAAATCCGTGGCGACGCAGGGCGCATTCGCACCTTTGTGGAGGAGGCCCTGCGCATGGAAGCACCCGTGCAAGGCCTGCCTCGGCTGGTGACGCGGGACACCGAACTCGGCGGCGTGCCGCTGGCTGCCGGCAGCCTCATCATGCTGCGCTTTGGCGCTGGCAACCGCGACGAACGGCAGTTCGAGGACCCTGACGAAGTGCGCATTGATCGCAAGAAAGCCGGCATGCAGCTCGCTTTCGGCTCCGGCGTGCACCATTGCATCGGCGCCCCCTTGGCTAGGCAGGAGTTGAACCTAGGGTTTGCGGCTCTGTTGGACCGGTTTGAGGACTTCCGCCTCGCCGATGGCGCAGATCCGGAGGCGGAGCCGAGCTTCATTCTGCGCAACCTGCCGAGCTTGCCGATTTGCTATCGGCACCGGCAGGCAACCTGACGCTGACCCGGCGATGCCTCAGAACACCAAGAAGACGGCCTCAGGGCGCTCAAGGTGATTCATGTGACAACCTTATCCCGCGATCAAGATCACTGACTGGAGAGCACGACTGATGCGGCTGGACCAACCCCGAGTGGAGCCCCTTGAGACGGCACAGCAGAGCGCCGAGGCCCAAGAACTCACGGCCTCCATGGCTGAAAACATGCGCTCGCTGAACATCATGCAGACCTTGGCTCAGCATCCCCAGTTGATGCGACGTTGGATGGTGTTTGCCAACCATGTTCTCGGCAAGTCCACGCTGCCGGTGCGGGAACGCGAACTGCTGATCCTGCGCATCGGCTTTCTGTGCCAGTCCGGCTACGAGTGGGGCCAGCACGTGCTTATCGCCCGGCAAGCGGGCATGACGGATGAGGAAATCCGCGCCTGCCAAACCGGGTCGGCGACGCCAGGCCTAGCGGACCTGGACCGGCTGCTGTTCAAAGCCACCGAAGAGTTGCACGAGGACGCCCATGTCAGCGACGCGACCTGGGCAGGGCTTGCCCAACACCTGAACACCCAGCAGCTGATGGATGTGGTGTTCACCGTCGGCCAGTACAACCTGGTCTCGATGGCGCTCAATTCCTTCGGCGTGCAGGCCGATGCAGGTTTGCCCGGATGGGACATTTGATCTGTCACAATCCGTAACAATCCGTAACGAAAGTGTTGACCTTAGGCAGATCTTCTAAGACTATTCGTTACCCAGACGCTCATTTTTTTCGTAGTTGGCCTGTGTGCGAGACCAGCACCTTGCCAGCCCGGCACCAACCGAATTGGAAGCGGATGGGACGATGAAGCAATGAAGTGCCTTAATGGAGCTATCAGCGGCGGCTTGATCCTGCTGGCGCTCCTGCACCTTGGCGTGCCGGCCCAGCCCTACTTGCTGATCGGCATGTACGTCTGCGGTGCGGCACTCGCTTTTGTCACCCTGTTGCCTCGGGTTGGCCAATGGACCGCCCGCATTCTGGCCGTTTGCGCTACCGCTTGCATGCTGTTCTTCTTCGCCGGGTTCTTCCACATGGCCCCCAGCTTGGGCGAGGAGTGGTACGCCGTTCATCTGCCCGCGTTAGGGCAACTCATCGCCGCCTTTGCCATGCTTCCCGTGCTTTCGGAATACAGTTGCCTGATGAAGGCGGACCCCGCCGAGGCCCGCAAGTCGAGAGGCTTCTTCTCCGTGCCGGAGCGGCTTCGGTTCTAAGCTTCGGTTTAAAAAGGGGCGCATCGCCCCAACGCGCCTGCCGAGCGGGCGGGCGTCCTTGCCGCCTGCCTCAATGCCAATTACGCTGGCAACCCGCCCGCTGAAGGTTCGTTTGCGCTTCGCAATCGCGAAGCGGCGTGCTTGGCGGGTGAGTGACAGTCTCTCGGGAGCCTTTGATGATCTATAGCGACCAGACCCCTGTTGCATTTCAGGATGAGCTGCCTGAGGCAGTGGATGTAGTGGTCATCGGCGGGGGCGTGATCGGCATCTCCACTGCTTGGTTTCTCGTCAAGCAGGGCGTGCGCGTCCTGGTCTGCGAGAAGGGCCGCGTGGCAGGGGAGCAGTCGAGCCGCAACTGGGGTTGGATCCGCAAGCAGTGCCGGGACCCGGACGAGTTGCCCATCGTCATCGACAGCCAGAACATTTGGGAGGGGCTGGCCAGTGAGCTGGGCGAAGATCTTGGCTTCGTCCGTCACGGCGTGGCTTATCTGGCCGAAACCGAGAAGCAGCTGGCGAGCCATGCCCAGTGGCTGGATGTGGCGCAGCAACATCAACTGGACACCCGCGTGCTCTCCGGCACCGAAGTGGATGCGCTGATTGGCGGCCCGCCCGGGCAGTACGTGGGCGCCCTTTACACCCCCAGTGATGCCCGCGCCGAACCCTTCGTAGCCGTGCCTGCGCTCGCCCGGGGCGTGCAGCGCCGAGGCGGCCACATCATCGAAAACTGCGCCGTGCGGGGCATTGAACTTGAGGCTGGCCGAGTGGCTGGCGTCATCACCGAACGCGGGCCGGTGCGGGCTGCGGCAGCGGTCTGCGCGGGTGGTGCCTGGACCTCGCTGCTGCTGCGCCACTTAGGGCTAAAGCTGCCGCAACTGACCGTGCGAGCCACCGTGGCCCGCACGGCGCCGGCGCCGGACCTGTATGCGGGCAACGCAGCGGCCCCGGACGTCGCTTTCCGCCGCCGACAGGATGGCGGCTACACGCTGGCCTCGGCCAACCTCAACGAGCATCTGATTGGGCTGGATTCATTTCGCCACTTCTTCAAGTTCCTGCCCAGCTTGGCCGCCAGCCTGCGTTACATTCGCCTGCGATTCGGCGGCATGCCGGGCCGCATGGCCCCGCAACGTTGGCAGGACGATGAGCAAAGCCCCTTTGAACGCATCCGCGTGCTCAATCCGGCACCGTCTTCGGTGGCCGTCAGGCAGATGCGCCGTCGCATCGACGCCCGGCTGCCGGCCTTGGCGGACTGCCCCATCGAGGAGGCTTGGGCGGGCATGATCGACGTGACCCCCGACGTGGTGCCGGTCATGGACGAAACGCCCGGTCACCCCGGCCTCTTCATCGCCACTGGCTTCAGCGGGCATGGTTTTGGCATTGGGCCTGGGGCTGGCCGGGTGATGGCGGAAATGGTGGCGGGCCGAACGCCGGCCCATGACCTGCGCCGGTTCCGCTTCTCGCGATTCAGCGACGGTTCCCCCATGCGGCCGGGGCCGGGCTTGTGAGTTCGGGCAGCGATTCTCCCCAATCGCAAGCCGCTGCGCAGCGCCGGATACTACGCTTCGAAGGCTCGGTGAACCTACGTGATTTCGGCGGCTATGCGACGGAGAGCGGGAGCCGAGTGGTCACCGGGCGCCTGTTTCGCTGCGGCACCTTGGCGGACCTCACTGAG
The DNA here is from genome assembly GCA_965220835.1 of Candidatus Azophilus sp. GTDB lineage: Bacteria > Pseudomonadota > Gammaproteobacteria > Pseudomonadales > Azotimanducaceae > Azophilus. The sequence goes on from OZ244842.1 coordinate 973,363, forward strand.
GTTGGCAAGCGCGCCTTCGCCGCGTTGGACGTCAAACTCATTTGCGACCTGCGCAGGGGTGACGAAAAAGCCGCTGAACCGACCCCGGAACTGGCCAATGCGCCGGGTCGGCTGGAAATTCCCATTGATCCCGGCAGCGCCGTGGTCATGCGCCAGCGGCTCAATGACGGCGGCTTAACCTTGAAGGAACGCATCGACTTCATGGTTGGCATCAACCGGGAATTGGCCAGCAACCACGCCGAGGACTACGCGCGGATGTTCCAGCGGCTGCTCGAACTCGAGGACGGCGCCTTCCTGGTCCACTGCTCGGCAGGCAAGGACCGCACCGGCTTCGCCTGCGCCCTCATCCTGCATGCCTTGGGCGTGCCCGAAGCCACGGTGCTTGAGGACTACCTGCTGACCAACGAGGCGATGGACTACGAAGGCTATGTGCTCAAACGCATCCGTTCGCGGCTGTGGGCCGACTTGGAGGCCGACCGGGAGTCCACCATGGCGCTGTTCGGCGTGCGCCCGGAATACTTGCGCTCCGCCTACGACGCCATTGCCGCGGAATTTGAAGGGGTGGAGCACTACATTGAGCAGGCCATTGGCCTCGATAGCGCCGCCCGCAAGCGCCTCCGATCTCGGTATGTCATCAGCAGTGAATCTTGAAGGCCGCGAACACCGTGACCTCAAGTGCTCTGTTACAGGACTACGGAGCGACGACGAGCGCTCACGTAGACGATGGCCGCCAGCATTATTGCCAAGGCGGGCAGGGTGGATAGCAGCACGGCGGACCAACCGAAGCCATGCAGCAGGGCGCCTGCCATGAGGCTGGCCACGGCCGAGACGCCGAAGATGCTGAAGTCGTTGAGCGCTTGGGCGCGAAACTTCTCCGCCGGACGGTAGGCAGCCACCACAGCGGTAGTGCCGCCAACGAAGAGAAAATTCCAGCCGACGCCCAGCAGCACCAGCGCCCACCAGTAGTGCATCAGTTCGTGGCCGGCCAGCCCAACCGCCACCGTGGCGCTCAAGGTGACGGCGCCGGCCGTCATCAGCTTGTAAGCCCCAAAGCGTTGGATGAGGGGCGCGGAAGCGAGGGAGGGCAGGTACATGGCCACGACGTGCGCTTGGATCACCCGGGCGGTGTCGTCGATGCTGTGGCCGTCCACCACGTGCATGCTGATGGGCGTGGCTGTCATGACGAAGATCATCACGCCCTGTCCGACCACGCCGGCCAGCACCGCCACGGCGAAGGCAGGCTGGGTGGCGATCTCAAGCAGCGAGCGCCCGGCCTCGCGACTTGAGGCATCGCTGGGCGGGGCGGGGTTGTGGGTGAGCGCTAGGAGGAGCACGGCCAACGCATAAAGGCCCGCCATGGCCAGCAGGGCGCCGCGGTAGGGCTGCTCTGGAATCCAGCCTGGGCTGCGGGTTGCCAGCTCCGGCCCGACGATGGCGCCGCCGATGGAGCCCAGCAGAATGATCGATATGGCCCAACCGGCCCTCTCCGGCGCCACGCTTTCGGCGGCCGCGAAGCGGAACTGAGCGCTGAATGCGAGGGTGGCGCCGATCAGCCCCACCGCCGCCGTAAACAGCACGAAGCTGTTGATTTCCAAGCCCAAAACGGCCAGCAGAGCGCCGCATGCGGCGAGCACGGCACCGCAGGCGAAGCCGTAACGGCGCCCGATGCGCTGCATCAGCAGCGCCGCGGGCACGGTGGCCAATGCCGTGCCGACCACCATCAAGGACAGCGGCAGCGTGGCCAGCGACGGGTGCGGCGCCATCTCGCTGCCGACGATGCCGCCCAAGGTTATGATGAGCACGGACCCGGAAACGAAGATCACTTGGGCGAGGAAGTATAGGCAGAGGTTGGCGCGCAGCATCAGCCGAGTATAGCGGCCGCGCGAACCTTTGGTTTGCGTTGGAGTTTCGCTGGCGCGAAACTCCTGCGCAACTTGGGCAGCTTGCTGGGTGCCGCCAAGTGTTGAACCAATGCACCGACTGCGCCACATTGAGGACATCGAACCTTGCGGCCGCGCGAACCTTTGGTTCGCGTTGGAGTTTCGCTGGCGCGAAACTCCTGCGCAACTTGGGCGGTTGTTCGGTGTCCCCGAGTGTTGAACGAATGCGCCGACTGCGCCATATTGAGGAAGTCGAACCTTCGAAGGGGTGAACGGGAGCGCATTCGCAGCCGTGAATTGCATGGGCAGAGGCTCCTAGCCCAACTTGGCTGTGCTCATTGTCGGATTGGAGGGCTGATGCAGCGCCCGCGGAACGCAACCTGTTGGATCCAAGGCTTGGCGCTCGGATTGGGCTTGGGGCTCATGTCTGCTTGCTCCAACCCGGAGGCGGACCCGGCCTCTCCAGCGCAGCGAGCGCTGTCCGGGCTTGCGCAGGGGCAGGCTCCGCAAATCGATGAAAACGCTTTGGCTCTGGAAGCGGTGGAGGAAGCGTTCAGGGCGTTGGCTTCGGAGGGGATATCCGTCTTCTCTATTGCGGATGCTGATGTTTCCGTGATTGCGCTGCGGGTGGACCTGGAGGTTTTGGAACCGGTGGTGCTCGGCGGTGAAGCGGACGGCATCACCGCGGCCGGCGCGTTGGCGGAGGTGCGGGCCGTTGTCGGCAGCGGTTTCGTTGCCGAGATCAATTCACTGGATCCCGTGGGCTTGCTGCAGCTGGAGGGCCGCACCCTCAGCCCCGTGCAGCCGCACGGTTACACGCGCATTTTGGGCCTGCGCCGTCAGGGCCTTGGGGTGGTAGGCCATCGGGATTACCACCGGGGCATGTACCACTCCGCCCTGCAGGCGGGGCCGGGCATTGTTGAAGCCGGGCTGTTGGACATCAGTGAACGGGACTTGAAGCGCCCGCGCTATCTGCGCGCCTTCGTGGCCACCTGCGGCCCGGTGGCGGTGGTCGGCGCCACCTTGCGTCCCATGCACCTGTTCACTTTGGGGCAACGCTTGCTGGCTTGGTTTGCAGAAGCCGGGTTGGCCTGTGATGAAGTGGTCAACCTCGCGGGCGACCGGGAAGCGGTGCTGGCCTTGGCATCGCGCGATGGGTCGCGGTTTGCCTATGTCGGCCACCCGCAGACGGCCAAGGCATCCCTGCTCGGCTTTCGTCGGCGGCAATGAAAGCTATTGCGTGCCGGAAACGATGACGTCGATCAGATAGGGTTCGCCAGCCGCCAAGGCCCGTTCCAGTGCCGCCCGCAAGGCTTCTGGCTCGCTGACTTGCTCGCCCTTGACGCCCATGCCTTTGGCCATGTCCACGAAGCCTAGCGTTGGGTTGACCAGATCCATGTGCGGATACGGCCGGTTGGATTCCGCGTTGAAGCGGTGGCGGTAGGTTTCGAGGTTTAGCTTGAGCACGCGATACTCCCGATTGGAGAGGATCACGAAGATCACCGGCAGGCCGCAATGGGCGGCGGTCCAAAGCGCTTGAATGCTGTACATCGCCGAGCCGTCGCCGGACAGCGCCACTACAGGCCGGCCGCGCTGCGCCACCTGAATGCCCAACGCGGCGGCAATGCCCTGGCCGATGCCGCCGCCCCGTCCGGAAAAGAAATCGCCCGGGCCGCGAAAGTCGAACAGGGCGGCCACTTCCAGAAAGCCGGTGATCGTCTCATCGACGACAATCGCCTCCCGGGGGAGGGCGTCGCTGATCTCATGCAGCGCCCGTCGAGGCGTTATAGGCCGCAGGTCCCAGATTTTTGACATCGCCGTGGCGGCCGCTTCCTGACGGGCCTGCTGAGCGCTTGCCAGCGCCTCGTTGCGGGTGCTGGCGAGCGCCCTTGCCGCGTCCCCGGAACGCTGCGCGAATTGCGCGGCGATGCGTTGCATGGCGTCGCGCAAGTTGCCCGCCAAGCCGACGTCCACCCGATGGTTGAAGGCGAGGCGTTGGGTCGATTCGCATAGGTGAACAACGGTGGCGGCTTGCGGCAGCAACGGGCCGGGGTCGAACCAGAGCTCCTCGATGAGATTAGCGCCGACCAACAGCAGCAGATCATGGCCCGCCAATGCGTTGCGGATGGTTGCTGCCTCGAAGGGAATGCGTCCTTGGTTGTTGGGATGGCCGCTGGGGAAGGCGCAGTGGCTGCGCAGCGGTTCATGCCAAACCGGCGCGCCGAGTTGCTCGGCCAAAGCCACCAACGCATCGCTCGCACCTGCGGTGGCGACATCATCCCCGGCGATGATGGCCGGCGCGGAGCTGCTCAGCAGGGCTGCCACCGCGGCCGCCACGGCGCTGTCTTGGGCCTGCGGTGTAGCGAGCAGCCCGTCCGGCGCCTCTGCCCCGATTTCAGTGTCCTGCTCCATCACGTCCACCGGCAGGGCGATGAACACCGGCCCGGCGGGGGCCTCAACGGCGATGCGGAAGGCGCGGCGCAGCGTAGGCGCCATTTCGTCGGCGCTGCGCGGTTCTGTGCTCCACTTGGTCACCGGCGCCGCCATGGCCACCAGATCGTGGGAGAGCAGGGGTTCGCGCAGCCGCAGCCGGGTGTCTTGCTGCCCGGCGGTGACGATCATCGGCGTGCTGCCCTTCAACGCCCCGTAGATCATGCCGATGCCATTGCCAAGCCCGGGCGCGACATGCAGATTGACCACGCCCGCCTTGCCGCTGGCTTGGGCGTAACCCTTGGCAGCGCCGACCGCAACCCCTTCGTGCAGCGCCGTGTAGTACTGAATCTGGGGATAGTCGGCGAGGCTGTCCAGCAGCGGGTTCTCCGTCGTTCCGGGATTGCCGAAGATGGCGTCCACGCCATGGGCGACCAGACTGTCCATGAAAACTTGCCGTCCGCGCATCGTTTTGCCTTAAGCGGTGGGGAAAGGCGAAAGGTAGAGCAAATGACAATTGCGGGGCAACTCGGTTGAAGACCCTGTCAAAGCAAAGTAGAAATGTCCCCTTCCGTCCAATTTAGAAATGTCCCCCTTGGCTGGTCCCTGGGTCTGGCCGTTCCGGCGCCTGGGCGGAGGTGGCGGAGCGACCGCAGCCCAGGCGCCGGAACGGCGCGGCCTCAGCCGGGGGGCGTCCCAGCATCGGACTGGAAGCCCCGGCGCCAGGGGTGGTCCGCAGCCGGCTTCCAGTCTCGGCGGGACCGCTGCGCCGCCTTCGCCTCCCAAAGCCCGTCCTCGATCATCCACTGGCGCAGTGTCTCCTCCGAAAGCCGGTGCCCGTGATCCTCCACCAGCTTCCCGCCGGCGAACGTCGGCCCAAAGTCCGGGTGGCGCTCCCGCACCAAGCCCAGAACCTCGCGCCGCACCGATGCGGCGATCGCGTTGTTCGAGCGCTTGCCCCGATGGCCCGAAACCAGGCCCCCAGCGCCCCGATCCCGGTACCCCGGGGCAAAGTTGGCAAAGCAGGGTTGTCGTGCGTGGGTGATCGCGCGGGTTAGTGCGAGAGCGGGCGCAGGCGCCCGCAACTCAGATGGCTGCGGGCGCGCCGGTTGGGCGCTACTGATCGCAAGTGCTGCCGGGCTGTTCGAGCCAACTGCCATCGTCACACTTGAAGGTGGCCGTGCCGGTGTAGGCACCGGAGTTGTCGGTCACGGTGCGTGTCTCGCCGCTGTTCGCCCCGGTCACGGGCGCCCGGCAGCCGATCGCGCCCACCGTCCAGATTGGAACTCCCGCCGGACAAGCAGCCTTGGGCTTGCTGCACATGGGCGAATGGGCGCCGCCGTTGATGCCGTCGCAACGCCAATTGTGGTGGCTGTCGTCGTCATTGAACACGGAAGTGTTGAGCGTGCCCGCCGCGCAGCCGTCCACAACGGTTTCGTCGCAAACGCCGTCCACGGCGGCGGGCGCAAAGGTGGCGTTGACGGTCTTGTCCGCGTCCAAGCCCACCACGGAGCAGGCCGCCCCAATGGTTCCAGCGCAGGCGCCGCCCCAGGCGGAGAAGTCGTAGCCGCTGGCGGGCGTTGCCGTCAGGGCCACTGTGGCCCCGTCCGCCAACATCGACGTGCAGTCCGTGCCGCAATCGATGACGGTCTCCGCGCCCACTGAGCCGGTCACAGCGCCGTTCGTCGGCACCGGCGACACGGTCAACTGCCAGTACCCCACCACAAGGTTGAACGTCAATGACGCCGTGCTGCCGTCCGCGTCCGTCGCCGTGTAGGTGTAAAGCGCCAGCGCCTGGGATGCCGTTGGCGTGCCGGATACGGTGCGCGTTGTCGCGTCGAAGTTCAGCCCGGCTGGCAGGCCGGGCGACAGGCTGTACGCCAACGCGCCGTTCCCGCCCGTCGCCGCCGGCAGCGTGAGAGGCGCTATCTCGACATCCTTCGGCCAACGCTGGTCGGCAATGGTCTGGGTGCCGAAGTCGGGCGTGGTGTTGGCATCGTCATCGGTCACCGTCAGCGTGACATCGGCGGGCGCGATGGCCTGCGCGCCCTGGCTCAACGCACCCGACACCATGACCGTGCGGTCACCCGTGTATAAGGTGTTGTCCACCGCGGAGAGCGTCACCGTGCCCGTGCTTGTGGTTGACCCCGCAGCCACGCTCAGCGAGGCGTTGTCGCCCACGGTGACGGCATCCGAATCCGCGGTGATGGTGACCGTGAACGACGAAGCGGCCGCCAAGTCCAAGTTTGCCGAAACCGTGGTGCTGCCGCCGTTCTCGGGGATTGACGACGACGCCAGCGCTAGAGTCGCCTGTGGAAGCGGCGCAACCTCAACGGTCACCGTGTCCGTGTCCGAATTGCCGGCGCCGTCCGTCACCGTCAGCGCGAACGTCAGCGTGTCCGCAGCCGCCGGGGCCGTGAACGTCGGGCTCTGCGCCGTCGCATCCGACAGCGCCACCGTCGCCGCGCCCCCGGTCTGCGACCACGCGTACGCCAGCGCGTCCCCCTCCGGGTCCGAGCTCGCGCTGCCGTCCAGCGTCACCGGCGCGCCGGTCTCGACCGACTGGTCCGCGCCCGCATTCGCCGTCGGTGCCGTGTTGACGGAACCCACAACCGCCGGGAAGCAGGGGCCCGACACCCAGCCGCTCGCCACGTTGTTCCTGGCCCGCACCCGGAACCAGCGCGTCCCCGGCGTCAGGCCCGCCGCCGTGTGCGACGTCGCCGCGCCCACGCTCGTGTGCCGCACCTTCACCGCGCTGCCGCAGATCGACGACGTGTACTCGAAGACACGGTACTCAACCGACGTGGCGCACGCCCCCAGGTCCGACGGCGCGTCCCAGCCGATCGTCACCGAGCTCGACGTGCCGCCCGTCCGCGTCCCGTTCCGCGGCGCGCTCGGCTGGCTCGGCGGCGTGATCGACACCGTCGCGACCGCCGTCTCGGTCCGCGTCCCCGCCGCCGCCGTCGCCGTCCACGTCGTCTCCTGCGTCGGCGACACCGCGCAGGTGCCGTCCGTGCCCGCCGTCACCGCGCACGAAACCAGTGGCGACAGGCTCAGCGTTGCCGCCCCGGTCGACGCCCATGACAAGGTGCTCGACTCCCCGTCGCACACCGACGCGGGCGCGGCCGTCAGCGTCACCGACAGCGCGGGCGGCGCCACCGTCACCGTCACCGTGTCCGTGTCCGAATTGCCGGCGCCGTCCGTCACCGTCAGCGCGAACGTCAGCGTGTCCGCAGCCGCCGGGGCCGTGAACGTCGGGCTCTGCGCCGTCGCATCCGACAGCGCCACCGTCGCCGCGCCCCCGGTCTGCGACCACGCGTACGCCAGCGCGTCCCCCTCCGGGTCCGAGCTCGCGCTGCCGTCCAGCGTCACCGGCGCGCCGGTCTCGACCGACTGGTCCGCGCCCGCATTCGCCGTCGGTGCCGTGTTGACGGAACCCACAACCGCCGGGAAGCAGGGGCCCGACACCCAGCCGCTCGCCACGTTGTTCCTGGCCCGCACCCGGAACCAGCGCGTCCCCGGCGTCAGGCCCGTCGCCGTGTGCGACGTCGCTGTCCCCACGCTCGTGTGCCGCACCTTCACCGCGCTGCCGCAGATCGACGACGTGTACTCGAAGACACGGTACTCAACCGACGTGGCGCACGCCCCCAGGTCCGACGGCGCGTCCCAGCCGATCGTCACCGAGCTCGCCGTGCCGCCCGTCCGCGCCCCGTTCCGCGGCGCGCTCGGCTGGCTCGGCGGCGTGATCGACACCGTCGCGACCGCCGTCTCGGTCCGCGTCCCCGCCGCCGCCGTCGCCGTCCACGTCGTCTCCTGCGTCGGCGACACCGCGCAGGTGCCGTCCGTGCCCGCCGTCACCGCGCACGAAACCAGTGGCGACAGGCTCAGCGTTGCCGCCCCGGTCGACGCCCATGACAAGGTGCTCGACTCCCCGTCGCACACCGACGCGGGCGCGGCCGTCAGCGTCACCGACAGCGCGGGCGGCGCCACCGTCACCGTCACCGTGTCCGTGTCCGAATTGCCGGCGCCGTCCGTCACCGTCAGCGCGAACGTCAGCGTGTCCGCAGCCGCCGGGGCCGTGAACGTCGGGCTCTGCGCCGTCGCATCCGACAGCGCCACCGTCGCCGCGCCCCCGGTCTGCGACCACGCGTACGCCAGCGCGTCCCCCTCCGGGTCCGAGCTCGCGCTGCCGTCCAGCGTCACCGGCGCGCCGGTCTCGACCGACTGGTCCGCGCCCGCATTCGCCGTCGGTGCCGTGTTGACGGAACCCACAACCGCCGGGAAGCAGGGGCCCGACACCCAGCCGCTCGCCACGTTGTTCCTGGCCCGCACCCGGAACCAGCGCGTCCCCGGCGTCAGGCCCGTCGCCGTGTGCGACGTCGCTGTCCCCACGCTCGTGTGCCGCACCTTCACCGCGCTGCCGCAGATCGACGACGTGTACTCGAAGACACGGTACTCAACCGACGTGGCGCACGCCCCCAGGTCCGACGGCGCGTCCCAGCCGATCGTCACCGAGCTCGCCGTGCCGCCCGTCCGCGTCCCGTTCCGCGGCGCGCTCGGCTGGCTCGGCGGCGTGATCGACACCGTCGCGACCGCCGTCTCGGTCCGCGTCCCCGCCGCCGCCGTCGCCGTCCACGTCGTCTCCTGCGTCGGCGACACCGCGCAGGTGCCGTCCGTGCCCGCCGTCACCGCGCACGAAACCAGTGGCGACAGGCTCAGCGTTGCCGCCCCGGTCGACGTCCATGACAAGGTGCTCGACTCCCCGTCGCACACCGACGCGGGCGCGGCCGTCAGCGTCACCGACAGCGCGGGCGGCGCCACCGTCACCGTCACCGTGTCCGTGTCCGAATTGCCGGCGCCGTCCGTCACCGTCAGCGCGAACGTCAGCGTGTCCGCAGCCGCCGGGGCCGTGAACGTCGGGCTCTGCGCCGTCGCATCCGACAGCGCCACCGTCGCCGCGCCCCCGGTCTGCGACCACGCGTACGCCAGCGCGTCCCCCTCCGGGTCCGAGCTCGCGCTGCCGTCCAGCGTCACCGGCGCGTCCGTGTCGACCGACTGGTCCGCGCCCGCGTGCGCCGTCGGCGCTTGGTTGGCCACGCAGGCCGAACCGCCTGGGCTCGAGGTTCCGGCCGCGCAGGCTGTGCATGATGCCGTGCCCGCCGGGCGCTCCGTGTCCGCCGCGCATGCCACGCACGCAGTCTTTGACGCGTTGGGAACGTGGTGGTCCGCGCAGGCGACACAGGTTCCGGTGCCGTCGTCCACCTCCAAGGCGGCCGTGCACAGCGGAGCGATCACCTCCACTGAAATCTGGCCCGTCGCCGACAGGCCGCGGGAGTCCGTCGCCAGCGCCGTCACGTTGTACTGGGCGGGCTGCGCGTCGCTGGGCGGCGAAACCGTGAAGCTCAACTGCGGGTTCGGCTGGGAGGACACCGACCAGCCCGTGTCGTCGAGCCAAGCCGGGGCGCCGGTCGGCGCCGTGGCCTGGATCATCACCGGCTCGCTTTGCGTCGGGTCGCTGGGGTCCGTGTCCACGTCCGTGGCCGACAGCGTCACCGTCGCGCTGCGGTCCGGGTGCACCGACACGGGGTCGGCGCCGGTCAGCGTCGGAGGGGTGTTGGTCTGGGCCCATACCACCAGTGCGACGGACACGAGCGCCACAGGACCCAGGAAACGCCACGGCAACCGACCCAAAAGGCCTCGCGAATTCCTCATCGAATCAACCCCAAACTGTCCTCCCGGAAACCCTACAGCTACGCTTATAAAGCTCGTTTGTCAACTACCTTCGCGATTTCCCGTCAACTTCCTGTTGATTACTCGATTCTCTGATCGATTCCGTCTCGATTGACGCTTCTGCCCGTGCAGCCTGTGTCCAAACGCGCACCTTCGGTGCGTTGGAGTTTCGCTACGCGAAACTCCCTTCCAGTGTTTGGATTGTCTGGTTCGAGGGTGGGACGGCTTGATTCCGGGGGAATTCGGCGCAGGGGTGTCTTTGCCTGGCTTTGGTGCGCTCCGGGTCGCGCTTTTCGGTTTGGCTTGGCTGGGTGGGAGGCTAGACGAAGGTGCGGATCAGGGCGGTGGTCACGCCGACCAAGGCGGTGGCTGTGATGCCGAGGAGCCAGCGGTGCATTGAGGTCTCACGGGTGGCGACCAGCGTGTTGACCGCAGCGATCTCGGTGACCATTTTCGATTCCATGCGCGCCATCACGTTAAGCAGCTCCGCCTGCATGTTGGCAATGCGCGTGTTGGTGTTGGCGATCTCGGTGCGCGTGCTCTCGATCTCCGTGCGGGTGCCTTCGATCTCCGTGCGAGTGCCCTCGATCTCGCGGCGCACAAGGGCGATGTCCTCCCGTGTCGCAACGAAGTCCATTTTTGACTCAATATGGGCAATGCGTTCGCCCAAGTCGGCGATTTCGGATGATTGCTGGGCTTCCATGACTTTCTCTTCTTTTTCGGCGTTGGTGGCTGGCTTGTTCAGAACCGGCGTGTGGTGGCAGCCATCTTAGCTCAACGCCGGGCCTTGAGGCGGGAATCGGCTGTGCGAGAAGGCTGAAAGGCTTGTGGGCGGTTGGCGCTTTGGGAACTGCGTTGTTGGCGCAATTGTGCCCGGCACATCCTCGCCCCGGTTCCGCGGGGCGATGATCGCAAAGCGGGATTGTCGCGCGTGGGCAATCGCGCGGGGTTAGTGCGGGAGCGGGCGCAGGCGCCCGCAACTCAGATGGCTGCGGGCGCGCCGGTTGGGCTTAGCGCTCCCTGGAACCGCTCGCCCGGTTGCCGCCTGTGGCCAGCGCCGCTCGCAGGGACGGCCGCTGGGCGCCCGCCAGCTCCTGCTCCAGGTCGCCCAGCGTCACGCGGGCCGAAACCAGCATGGCCTCCAGCACCATCGCCCGCCGCACGTAGCCGGCGTGCGCCTCGCACGAGCCACCAACCCGGCCGAACTGCGCGCACGCTTGCGCCAGCACCAGCGGCCGGCTCGCCGCCAGCGGGGACGCGGCCAGCCGCTCCAGGTGCCGGTCCAGGTCCGCCGGCGCGGGGCCGCGGTCCACCAGCCGGCTCTTGTAGCGCTCCGTCACCACGTCCAGCAGGCTGTGCCGATGGGCGCCTGCCAGGGAATCGACCCCCGGCACTTCCGACGCCGACCAGTACAGCTCCGCCAGCATCTCCGCGTCCCCTTCGGGCAGCGTGTGGTGGGCCGCGAACGGCACTGCAGCGGACGATTCCTCAAACGCCACCGCCTGCGTGGCGGACAGTGCCCAGCCGCCGACTAGGACGGCCACCAGCGCAAACGCCAACGAGTTTCGATTGATGGTCATGACTTCCTCCTGTTCCTTTGCGCCCGCACACTATCGGGCGGTCATGCATCCGACGCCTTGAACGGCGCGGCGGATGCCCAATTCCGAGCTTGCCTCTCAACGGGCTTCAGCCAACTCATCCTGCGGTGCTGGCGAATTACCTTCGAGGGCGGGACGCCCTTGAGCCAAGGCTGAACGCCCGGTTCTGGCGTTGCTCCGGAGCAAGGGCCGGACGCCCTCGAACCGATGCGTTGAATCCCACGCAGGATGGTTGGACAAAGTTCGTTGACAAGCATGATGCCAAAATAGGCCTGTTCCAAGCCTCGCGCAACAACCGCAACCGCACACTTGGGACGGTTTCATGCCCGCGGGGCTCTCCAGTGGGCTCATCACCAGCACCGGGCGATTCCGCGTACACAGTTGGGCGCTACTGATCGCAAGTGCTGCCGGGCTGTTCGAGCCAACTGCCATCGTCACACTTGAAGGTGGCCGTGCCGGTGTAGGCACCGGAGTTGTCGGTCACGGTGCGTGTCTCGCCGCTGTTCGCCCCGGTCACGGGCGCCCGGCAGCCGATCGCGCCCACCGTCCAGATTGGAACTCCCGCCGGACAAGCAGCCTTGGGCTTGCTGCACATGGGCGAATGGGCGCCGCCGTTGATGCCGTCGCAACGCCAATTGTGGTGGCTGTCGTCGTCATTGAACACGGAAGTGTTGAGCGTGCCCGCCGCGCAGCCGTCCACAACGGTTTCGTCGCAAACGCCGTCCACGGCGGCGGGCGCAAAGGTGGCGTTGACGGTCTTGTCCGCGTCCAAGCCCACCACGGAGCAGGCCGCCCCAATGGTTCCAGCGCAGGCGCCGCCCCAGGCGGAGAAGTCGTAGCCGCTGGCGGGCGTTGCCGTCAGGGCCACTGTGGCCCCGTCCGCCAACATCGACGTGCAGTCCGTGCCGCAATCGATGACGGTCTCCGCGCCAACTGAGCCGGTCACAGCGCCGTTGGTCGGCACCGGCGACACGGTCAACTGCCAGTACCCCACCACAAGGTTGAACGTCAATGACGCCGTGCTGCCGTCCGCGTCCGTCGCCGTGTAGGTGTAAAGCGCGAGCGCCCGGGATGCCGTTGGCGTGCCGGATACGGTGCGCGTTGTCGCGTCGAAGTTCAGCCCGGCTGGCAGGCCGGGCGACAGGCTGTACGCCAACGCGCCGTTCCCGCCCGTCGCTGCCGGCAGCGTGAGAGGCGCTATCTCGACATCCTTCGGCCAACGCTGGTCGGCAATCGTCTGGGTGCCGAAGTCGGGCGTGGTGTTGGCATCGTCATCGGTCACCGTCAGCGTGACATCGGCGGGCGCGATGGCCTGCGCGCCCTGGCTCAACGCACCCGACACCATGACCGTGCGGTCACCCGTGTATAAGGTGTTGTCCACCGCGGAGAGCGTCACCGTGCCCGTGCTTGTGGTTGACCCCGCAGCCACGCTCAGCGAGGCGTTGTCGCCCACGGTGACGGCATCCGAATCCGTGGTGATGGTCATCGTGAACGCCGAACTGGCCGCTAGGTCCAAGCTTGCCGACACCGTCGTGTTGCCGCCGTTCTCAGCGATTGACGAAGCGGCCAGCGCCAAGGTGGCCTGCGGCAACGGCGTGACGCTCACGGCCACCGTGTCCGACGCCGGACTCCCGGCGCTGTCCGTCACGGTCAGCGTGAACGTCAGCGTGCCGGCCGTCGACGGCGCCGTGAACGTCGGGCTCTGCGCCGTCGCGCTCGACAGCGCCACCGCCGTTCCCGACGTCTGCGCCCAAGCGTAGGTCAGCGCGTCGCCATCCGGGTCGGTGCCGTCCCCGGTAAGCGTCACCGTCGCGCCGGCCGCGACCGTCTGGTCCGCCCCCGCGTCCGCCGTCGGCGCCGCATTGGCAACCGTATCCGCCGAGAAGCAAGGACCCGACCTCGAGCCGCTCGCTACATCATTCCTGGCCCGAACCTTGAACCAGTGCGTTCCCGACGTCAGACCGGTCGCCGTGTGCGTCGTCGCGCTGCCCACGTTCGTTTGCTGCACCTTATCCGCGTTCAAACAGCCCAACGACGTGTAGCGCACAACGCGGTACTCCACCCTCGTAGAGCACGCACCCGAGGATGAGGGCGCATCCCAGGCTATTGCCACCGAGTCCGCCGTGCCGCCGGTTTGCCGCGAGTAAAGCGGCGCGGAGGGCTTGCTCGGCGGCAAGACTGACACCGTGGCGCTGTCCGTCTGAGTCTCCGTGCCCGCGGTCGCCGTCGCCGTCCAGGTTGTCGCACCGTTGAGCGTCACCTCACAGATCCCCACCCCGTTCGCCGTCACCGGGCAACTGACCGGCGGCGCAAGCGTCAGCGCATCCGCACCTGTCGAGTTCCAAACGAGACTGACCAAATCGCCGTCGCACACCGACGGGGACGACGCCGACAGCGACACCGACAGCGCCGGGGGCGACACCGTCACCGTTACGGTGTCCGACGCCGAATTGCCGGCGCTGTCCGTCACCGTCAGCTTGAACGTAAGCGTATCCGCAACCGACGGTGCCGTGAACGTCGGGCTCCGCGCCGTCGCTCTCGACAGCGCCACCGCCGTGCCCGACGTCTGCGCCCAAGCGTAGGTCAACGCGTCACCATCCGGGTCCGTACCGCCGCCGGTAAGCGTCACCGTCGCGCCGGCCGCGACCGTCTGGTCCGCGCCCGCGTCCGCCGTCGGCGCCGCGTTGGCGACCACATCCACCGGGAAGCAACCCGTGGATGTCGAGCCGCTCACCTCATCGTTTCTGGCCCTAATCCGGAACCAGTGGGTGCCCGGCGAAAGACCCGCCTCCGTGTGGGTGGTTGATGTTTCAACGTTCGTGCTGGACGCCTTCACCAAGTTGTTGCAGGCCAACCCTGTGTACCGAACCACGCGGTACCGCACCGTCGTGGAGCATGTGCCAGCATCCAAGGGGGCATCCCAGGCAATGGTGACGGAGTTCGCCGTGCCGCCCGTCCGTCTCGCGTTCCGCGGCGCGCTCGGTTTGGTCGGCGGCGTGATAGACACCGTAGCGGTCGCCGTCTCGGTCTGGGTCCCCGCCGTCGCCGTCGCCGTCGCCGTCCAAGTCGTATCCGACGTCGGAGAAACCGGACAGGTGCCGTCCGTGCCCGCCGTCACCGCGCACGAAACCGGCGGCGACAGGCTCAGCGTTGCCGCCCCGGTCGACGCCCATGACAAGGTGCTCGGCGTGCCCGAGCACACCGAGGCTGGCTGCGCCGACAGCGACACCGACAGCGCCGGGGGCGACACCGTCACCGTCACGGTGTCCGACGCCGAATTTCCGACGCTGTCCGTCACCGTCAGCGTGAACGTAAGCGTATCCGCAGCCGCCGGGGCCGTGAACGTTGGGCTCTGCGCCGTCGCATCCGACAGCGCCACCGTCGCCGTGCCCCCGTTCTGCGACCACGCGTACGTCAGCGCGTCGCCATCCGGGTCCGTACCGCCGCCGGTAAGCGTCACCGTCGCGCCGGCCGCGACCGTCTGGTCCGCGCCTGCGTCCGCCGTCGGCGCCGCGTTGGCGACCACATCCACCGGGAAGCAACCCGTGGATGTCGAGCCGCTCACCTCATCGTTTCTGGCCCTAATCCGGAACCAGTGGGTGCCCGGCGAAAGACCCGCCTCCGTGTGGGTCGTTGATGTTTCAACGTTCGTGCTGGACGCCTTCACCAAGCTGTTGCAGGCCAACCCCGTGTACCGAACCACGCGGTACCGCACCGTCGTGGAGCATGTGCCAGCATCCAAGGGGGCATCCCAGGCAATGGTGACAGAGTTCGCCGTGCCGCCCGTCCGTCTCGCGTTCCGCGGCGCGCTCGGCTTGGTCGGCGGCGTGATAGACACCATCGCGGTCGCCGTCTCCGCCTGGGTCCCCGCCGTCGCCGTCGCCGTCCAGGTTGTCGCACCGTTTAGCGTCACCTCGCAGAACCCCGCCCCGTTCGCCGTCACCGGGCAACTGACCGGCGGCGCAAGCGTCAGCGCATCCGCACCTGTCGAGTTCCAAACGAGACTGACCAAATCGCCGTCGCAAACCGACGGGGACGACGCCGACAGCGACACCGACAGCGCCGGGGGCGACACCGTCACCGTCACGGTGTCCGACGCCGAATTTCCGACGCTTTCCGTCACCGTCAGCGTGAACGTAAGCGAATCCGCAGCCGTCGGGGCCGTGAACGTTGGGCTCTGCGCCGTCGCATCCGACAGCGCCACCGTCGCCGTGCCCCCGTTCTGCGACCACGCGTACGTCAGCGCGTCGCCCTCCGGGTCCGAGCTGGCGCTGCCGTCCAGCGTCACCGACGCGTCCGTGTCAACCGACTGGTCCGCGCCCGCGTGCGCCGTCGGCGCTTGGTTGGCCGCGCAGGCCGCACCGCCCGGGCTCGAGGTTCCGGCCGCGCAGGCCGTGCATGATGCCATGCCTGCCGGACGTTCCGTGTCCGCCGCGCACGCCACGCACGCAGTCTTGGACGCGTTGGGAACGTGGTGGTCCGCGCAGGCGACGCAGGTTCCGGTGCCGTCGTCTACCTCCAAGGCGGCCGTGCACAGCGGAGCGAGCACCTCCACTGAAATCTGGCTCGTCGCCGACAGGCCGCGGGAGTCCGTCGCCAGCGCCGTCACGTTGTACTGGGCTGGCTGCGCGTCGCTGGGCGGCGAAACCGTGAAGCTCAACTGCGGGTTCGGCTGGGAGGACACCGACCAGCCCGCGTCGTCGAGCCAAGCCGGGGCGCCGGTCGGCGCCGTCGCCTGGATCATCACCGGCTCGCTTTGCGTCGGGTCGCTGGGGTCCGTGTCCACGTCCGTGGCCGACAGCGTCACCGTCGCGCTGCGGTCCGGGCGCACCGACACGGGGTCGGCACCGGTCAGCGTCGGAGGGGTGTTGGTCTGGGCCCATACCACCAGTGCGACGGACACGAGCGCCACAGGACCCAGGAAACGCCACGGCAACCGACCCAAAAGGCCTCGCGAATTCCTCATCGAATCAACCCCAAACTGTCCTCCCGGAAACCCTACAGCTACGCTTCAAACGTTCGTTTGTCAACTACCATCACGATTTTGTCAAAGCAAAGTAGAAATGTCCCCTTCCGTCCAATTTAGAAATGTCCCCCTTGGCTGGTCCCTGGGTCTGGCCGTTCCGGCGCCTGGGCTGCGGTCGCTCCGCTCCCTCCGCCCAGGCGCCGGAACGGCGCGGCCTCAGCCGGGGGGCGTCCCAGCATCGGACTGGAAGCCCCGGCGCCAGGGGTGGTCCGCAGCCGGCTTCCAGTCTCGGCGGGACCGCTGCGCCGCCTTCGCCTCCCAAAGCCCGTCCTCGATCATCCACTGGCGCAGCGTCTCCTTCGAAAGCCGGTGCCCGTGATCCTCCACCAGCTTCCCGCCGGCGAACGTCGGCCCAAAGTCCGGGTGGCGCTCCCGCACCAAGCCCAGCACCTCGCGCCGCACCGATGCGGCGATCGCGTTGTTCGAGCGCTTGCCCCGATGGCCCGAAACCAGGCCCCCAGCGCCCCGATCCCGGTACCGCGCCACCAGGCGCCTAACCTGACGAACGCCAAGGCCCAAGCGCTCCGCCGCCTCACGTTGGCCCAAACGCCTCTCCGCAACCTGCGCAACCACCGCAACCCGATCCGCCTCCTTCATGCTCAGAAACCCTCCCCGATCCGCCCAAGCGCACCCCCCGCCGAAGGCATAAAGGGGACACTTTAACTTTGCTCAAAGGGGACATTACGGCTTTGCTCTAACACTCCGTTGAAGACCCTTGGGGCTATAATGCGGTTCCGAAGGGTGGCCGAACTTGGCCGTTTCCATGAAGGATTGAAGGCAGGTGCGATGAGCGAAGCGGAACCCCAATCAGCAGCAGATGCGGCTCCCGGCGCCGGGCGGGCCGACCAAGTCGAGGGCGTGGCCCTGAACAGCGCGCTGGGCGCCGACCCGCGCTCATTGGCCAGAGCTTGGGGGCAGGTGGTCGCCGAAGTCATGGAGCAGCCCCGTTTGCTGTGGGAGACGGGACAAAAGCTGCAGGCGGAGATGCTAGGCATCTGGTTCGGCAACCGGGATGGCGAACTGCCGGCCGACCAGCGCTTCAAGGATGCCGCTTGGTCCGAAGACCCTTGGTTCAAGCGGGTGCGGCAGTCCTATGTCGCTTGGGCCGAAGCGCTGGATGACTGGCTGGCGAAATCCGGCCTTGAGGGCATTGAGCAGCAACGGGCGCGCTTCGTGCTGGATGCTGCCAAAGACGTCTTTTCTCCGGTTAATCAGCCTATTACGCCTGAAACCTTGAATGCCATTCAGGAAAGTCGGGGTGCGAGCTTGACCCGCGGCATGCGCAACTTCACCGACGATCTGTTCAACAACCACGGCTATCCGGCCGTGGCTGACCGCAACGCCTTCGAGCTGGGCAAGGACGTGGCCGCCACCCCGGGCGCGGTGATCTACCGCAATGAACTCTTTGAACTGATTCAGTACAACCCAACCACCGAACAGGTTCACAAGCGCCCCCTGCTCTATGTGTTCAGCCAGGTCAACCGATTCTACTTGGGGGACTTAACGCCCGATCGGAGCCTGTTCAAGGAACTGGTGGACGCCGGCATTCAGGTGTATGCCATGAGTTGGCGCAATCCCGGCCGGGAGCACGCCAACTGGTCCCTGGACACCTATGCCGAAGGCGTGATCACCGCCTTGGAGGTGGTGCGCAGCGTCAGCCGCCAGCGCAAGATCGACGTCATCGGCCTGTGCGCCGGCGGCACTACGGCAGCGGCGGCGGCCGGGGCCCTGAATGCCCGGGGCGATGATTGGATCAACTCACTGTCGCTGTTCGTCAGCATCCTCGACAACCGGCCCGGCGACAGCGACTTCACGCTGTTCGTCACGGACCAGTCCGTCGCTGCTCAAAAGGAGACCATCCGCCGTCAAGGCATGATGCGCGAGCGGGACATCCTGGAGATGTTCGCCATGCTGCGCTTGGATGAAAGCATCTTCAGCTTCATGCGCAGCAACTACTTCCGCGGCGAGTCGCCCTTGGCCCATCCGTTGCTGTTCTGGTCCATGGACTACACGCGGGTGCCAGCGGAGATGCAGTGCGACTTTCTGGACCTTTCGCACCGCAACAGCCTGCCGAAGAAGGAACTGCGGGTGTTGGGGCGCCGCGTGGACCTCTCCACCACGCGCTATCCCGTGTACGTCATGGCCGGTTCCACCGACCACATCACCCCTTGGAAGGCCTGCTACCGCAGCACCCAGTTGTTTGGCGGCGAGATCACCTTCGTGCTCACCAGCCAGAACCACACCCAAACCATCAGCGCCCGCCCGGACAACCGCCACCTGCGCTACTGGATGGCAGACGCCTTGCCGGAATCCGCTGACGACTGGATGCCCCTGGCCACCGAAACGCGAGGCAACTGGCGCAGCCACTGGGTGGCTTGGCTGCAGGGCCATTCGGAACTGCAGGCCGCCCCGCCCGAGCTAGGCTCCAAGGACTATCCTCCGTTGGAGGCCGCGCCAGGGCGGTACGTCCGCCAGAAGTAGCGCAGGCTTAAGCCTGGTAGCGGCAGCGGCCCTGGTCGATCACCACCTCGCCGGCTTGGTTGGTGGTGCGGAACAGCGCTTCCCCGCCATCCGCCCACATGGACACGGTCAGCACGTCGCCGGGGATCACGGGCTTGGAGAAGCGGGCGTTCATGCCACGGAACCGGGCGGGGTCACCGCCGCACAGTTCATGCAGCAGCGCCCGTCCGGTGAAGCCGTAGGTGCACAAACCGTGCAGAATCGGCTTGTCAAAGCCACCCATAGCCGCGAAGGACGGGTCGCTGTGCAAGGGGTTGCGGTCCCCGGACAGCCGGTAGGTGAGCGCTTGGTCCTCCCGGGTGGCGTAGGTGGCTTGGTGGGTGGGCTCGGTGTCCGGGAAGTCAACTCGATCGGACGGGCCGCGCTCCCCGCCCCAGCCGCCTTCACCCCGGCAGAACAGCACCGAACGGGTCTTCAGCAAGGGCTTGCCCGTGGCCTTGTTGACTGATTGAGACTCAAACTCAAGCACTGCGGCACTGCCCTTGTCCCAGATGGCGGCGATCTTCCCAGTGCTCTCGATTTCCCCATCCGGCGGAATCTCGTCCAACAGCTCGATGCCTTGTTCGCCATGCACCATGAGTGCGGGATTGAAGCTGCCGACCGCCTGCATCGGAACTCCGCCGCCGCCGATGATGACCGCAAAGGTCGGCAGCACGCGCTGTGCTAAGTCCTTGGTGTTCTCAGTGGTGAACTGCAGCTCGCCGGTGCCCGCGCCAACGCCAACAGCGTAGAGCAGGGCATCCTTGGACGTCCAACTGCGGGACGAGGGGCCGCCAGTGGTGCCAACGGCTTCAGGATTGATGGGCATCGTGTTTTCTCCTTAAGTACAGTGATTCCGGTCTTGACCTGCACATGGCCAGCCCTGTGTTTCGCACGCTCAACCCCCAGCCTACCAAAATGTCCTGCCCCGCAGTTTCGCCATAGCGAAACCGCCAACGCGCCCGCAGGTCGCACGCCCCCCAACGAACACCCCGCCAAGAGAGCCGCGCCGCAGTTTCGCTCCCGCGAAACTGCCAACGCGCCCGTCAGGTCGCGCGCGCCCTACGAACGCCCCGCCACCCGAGCCGCGCCGCAGTTTCGCTCCCGCGAAACTGCCAACGCGACCGCTAGGTCGCGCGCGCACCACGAACACCCCGCCACCCGAGCCGCGCCGCAGTTTCGCTCCCGCGAAACTGCCAACGCGACCGTCAGGTCGCGCGCGCCCTACGAACGCCCCGCCACCCGAACCGCGCCGCAGTTCCGCTCCCGCGAAACTGCCAACGCGACCGTCAGGTCGCGCGCGCGCCCGATAGGATTCGAACCTATGACCTTTGGCTCCGGAGGCCAACGCTCTATCCAGCTGAGCTACGGGCGCTTGCACGAACAAGCGGGCGAGGCAATTATAGGGTTCAATCCCACTCTCGGCAGCATTTGATTCCGCGTTGGGCGTCTTGCCAACGCATGATTCCCGCCACGGCCAGCGTCGAGTTCCCGGTTGCGGAGATCCCCAATGAGCGACGTCATCAGCGAGCCGGCTCGCCGCACGCCGGTGGTTCACCATACCGACGTGCTGGTGGTCGGCTCCGGCCCCAGCGGATTGGCGGCTGCCTTGGCGGCGGCGCGATGCGGGGTCGAAGTGACGCTGCTGGAGCGTTTTGGCTGTTTCGGCGGCAACATCACTGCGGTCGGCGTTGAGGGGTTTGCTTGGTATCGGCATGAGGCCACGGTGGAGGCGGGCGGCATTGGCTGGGAGTTTGAGCAGCGGGCCAAGGCCATGGGCGCGGCAGTGCCCGAAAGCCAGTCCTTGAGCTACGAGTTGGACAGCGAGGGCTTTAAGCTCGTGGCGGATGCCTTGGTGCAGGAGGCGGGGGTTCATCCCATGCTGCATCGCCAGTTCGTCGCCCCCATCCTGGACGGTGGTGCCATCGCCGGCGTCATCACCGAGTCCAAAGCCGGGCGGGAGGCCATCCGTGCGCGACGGGTGATTGACGCCACGGGTGATGCGGATGTGGCGCACCGGGCGGGCGCCACTACCCGCAAGACTCCTGTGGAAGCCATGCAGGCCGTCAGCGTGATTTTTCACTTGGCCGGGGTGGACAAAGCTGCATTCATGGCGGAGGTGCGCGCCAACCCCTCGACCTACAGCGATTGGTCAAGCGGTGAGTGGACCGCTGAAACCTCAGGCAAGGAGGACGGCCTGTTCTCGCCGTTCCTCAAGACGCCGTTCGAGAAGGCCAAGCAGGCGGGGCTGATCGCGGCGGACTTGAACACCATCGGCGGCACTTGGGGTGCGGTCCACGACAGCGGTGAGCTGACCTACATGAACTTGGTGCACCTGCCCGGTTGCGACGGCACAGATCCTGATAGCCTCACCCGCTTCGAGATGGAAGGCCGCCGCCAGGCCATGCTGGCCATTGAAGCGCTGCGCCGCTATGCGCCGGGCTGCGGGGCGGCGCGGCTGCGCAACTTCGGCATGACCTTGGGCGTGCGCGACACCCGCAAGATCGACGCCGCCTACAACTTGACCGAAGCCGACGTGCGCAATCAAGCCCGATTTGCCGATTCGATTGGCATCTACCCCGAATTCATTGATGGCTATGGCGTGCTGGTGCTGCCCACCACGGGCCGCTACTTGCACATTCCCTACCGAGCCCTGTTGCCCGACCAAGTCGATAACCTGCTGGTGGCCGGACGCGCCATCGGCGGCGACCGCATCGCCCACGCCGCCACCCGCAACATGTCCTGCTGCGCGGTCACCGGCCAAGCCGCCGGCGTTGCCGCAGCCCTGTCCGTAAAGTCGAGCAATAGCCTCAAGGGCATTGACATGACGGCCTTGCAGCGGGCGCTGGTTCGCCAAAACGTTAGAATTGCCTAAATTCGGCTCGAGTGCAGACAGGAGGTCATGCGTGGATTACGACGAGGTGGTGCTGGGGCGGCGCAGCATTCGGGGCTACAAGCCGGTTCCGGTGCCCAAGGCGTTGATCCGGGAGGTGATCGGCATTGCCATGCGGGCGCCGTCGTCGCTGAACACCCAGCCTTGGAACTTCCACGTGGTCACCGGGGAGCCGTTGGACCGCATTCGCAAGGGGAACACCGAGCGAAATCTGGCAGGCGTGCCCGATTCCCGTGAGTTTCGCAGCCACGGGGCCTACCAAGGGGCCCACCGAGAGCGGCAGAAGGAAATCGCTGCCCAGCTCTTCGCGGCCATGGACATTCCTTGGGAGGACAAGGCCAAGCGCAAGGACTGGGTGCTGCGGGGGTTTCGCCAGTTTGATGCACCGGTGGCCGTGGTGGTGACCTATGACCGGTCGATTCACGGCGGCGACATCGCGCCGTTCGACTGCGGTGCCGTGACCAACGCCTTGGTCACGGCCGCTTGGTCGCGCGGCTTGGGCTGCGTCATCAACAGCCAAGGCATCATGCAGTCGCCCGTGGTGCGTGAACACGCTGCCATCCCGGACGATCAGGTCATCATGATCTGCGTCGCCATGGGCTTTCCGGAGGAGTCCTTTCCTGCCAATGCAGTGGTCTCTAAACGCAAGCCAGTGGACGAAGCGGTTCGATTTGTTGGGTTTGAGGGAGGGGTCTAACGAGGTGATGCCTCAGATCGAAGCGTGGGTGGGCGCTGGGCGCAAGAATTTCGTCCGGTGACAGCCATGTCCCACGATCAAGAAAACTAGTACAGCGGTTGCTGGGCGTGGGCGATCGCCATGGTGATGTCATAGACAAACTTGCGGATCTGGTCTGACATCGCTTGGCCGATGAGGTCGAGCTTGCGCACCTGCTCGATGCGCTCGCCGGCGTGGCGCAGCTCCCGCTCGCTGAGGATGACCTCGAACACCGAGGCGGAGTCCGCCAGGCAGATGAGCGCCACGTCGTGGGGATCGGGAATCTTGTCGCTCAGCAGCACGTCCAACAAGCGCAGCTTGGCTTCGCGCTCCTCGCGGTCGTCGATTACCGGGTAGCGGCGGCTGCCGAACACCCACAGGAAGCGCGTGTCTTCCACCTTGATGATGTTGCGCTGCTCCAGGCGCTCGATGGCAGCGTCGCGGATCTGCATGCCTTGCTCAGCGATGCGCTGAATCCAAGTCTTGGGCGGCAGGGATTCGGTTTCGGTTTCGATTTGCTTCAGGGCCCCATCGAGGATGGCGTCGCCGGTGGGGGTGGCATCCACCACGAACAGGCGCTCAAGGTCGCAGTCGATGCGCGACTTTAGGCCGAGGTCCATCAACACGGCGCCTGCCATCAGCATCTCAGTGACGTTGGCGTGGACATCCTCCATCTTGCCGGTCTCGTCATCGAGCAGCAGCAAAATGATGTCTTCGGCCAGGCTCAGCTTGGACATGGTTTCAGCGGCTCCGTACCCATCCCGAAACGCTGGGCATTATAGCGGCTCTCCTAGTCAATGCGGGTCTTCAAAGGCCAAGGCGCGCACGGAATGCGCGTTCGAGTTGCCGTGCACCTGCGCGAGCAAGCTCGCGCTGGGGTGTTGGACTTTTGGCGGGTGATTGTCATGAGGCTTGCCTGCCTCGGCCGAGCCGTGTGCGCTTGTGCTGCATGTAGTCCACGACGATGTACTCGCCGAGCTGCTCCGGGGTGGTGTAGAACACGCGGCCGCCGTTAATGCGGGCAATTTCGTCCATGAAGGCCTTGAGATAGGGGCTTCGGTCAAGCATGAAGGTATTGATGGCGATGCCCTTTTGGGTGCAGTGACGCACCGCGCGCAAGGTGGCGCGAATGGTGGCCGGCGTCGGCGGATAGGCGAATTGCGCTTGGCCGTTCTCCAAGTGGGAGGTGGGTTCGCCATCGGAGATCATGATGATCTGCTTGGCTCCGCCAGGCTCCTTGCTTAGCAGCCGGGCGGCCAGCAGCAGGGCGTGCTGCATGTTGGTGCCGAGCAGGTAGTCGTCCCACTGCAGAAAGGGCAGTTCGTGGGCTTTCAATGCCTTGGCGTAAGCCGCAAAGCCAATCACGTGGAAGCTGTCCTTGGGGTAGCGCGAGCTGATCAGGTTGTGCAGCGCCAAGGCCACCTTCTTGGCCGCCTGAAAGGAGCCGCGCAATGCCATCGACCAAGACAGGTCCACCAGCATTGCCGTGGATGTGGAGGTGATCATCTCACTGCGATACACCTCGAAGTCTTCGTGACTGAGACGCACCGGCGAGCCCGGGCCGTTGCGGTCGATGGCGTTGCGGATGGTGCGCGGCATGTGCAATTGGAAGGCGTCGCCGAACGCAAAGGGGCGGGTCTGCTCCAAGCGCTCGCCAAAGCGGCCCTCCTCAGGCAGGGCGTGGTTGCCCAAGGACTGCCTTTTGAGCCGTTGGTAGATTTCGCCCAAGGCCTTTTGGCCAATCATGCGGGAGCCGCGCGGGGTGAGCTCAAAGCGGTTGTCGCCCTTGGCGCGGATGTAGCCCGCCTCCTCAAGGGCCTTGAGGAGGTCGTTCAGGCCGTCCAGGTTCTCGGCGGCTTCGGTGCCGGCCAATTCCTCAAGCAGATCGCGGTCGATGCGGCTGAGGTCGCCGCCGCGCTCGGCGCTCTGCACTTGGTCGATGAGGTCGTCGAGGCGTTGCATCTCGTTCATGAGCTGCATGGCCGCTTCAAGGCTTAGCTCTTCGCCGCCCTCGAAGCGGTATTGGCTTCCTTCGGGATTCAGGAAGTCCATGCCCTTCATCAGCCGGGCGAGTTCGCGGTTCAGCTCCGGGTCGTCGAAGCGGTTCTGCAGCAGGCTTTGCAACTGCGCCCGCTGTTCGGCGGACAGCGAGTTCATCAGCGATTGAGCGGCCGCCATCTGCTGGCGCATCTGTTCCAGCAGTTCGTCGAGGGAGGCGGGCGGGTTGTCGCCGAACAGGTCGCCGAACTCCGCCATGAACTCGTCAAAGCCCGGATCCTCGCCGCCGATTTTCTTGACCAGCATGTCGTTCAGCGCTTCAAGCATGCGCTTCATCCGGTCCATGTCGCCGTCGGAGAGCTGGTTGATCAGGTTCTCCATGCCCTTCATGAAGCTGTTGGTGGCCGCTTGGCGCAGCCGGTTCAGCAGTTCAAGAAACTTGCGCTGGGCATCGGGGTCGAGAAACTCGTACTTCTCCAACTGACTGATGCGGCTCGCCAAGTCTTCGGGCAATTCATCAAGGGTCTGGCGGCTGCGTTCGGCCACGCTTTTGAGCACGTTGTCGCTGAAGCTGCCGCTCTCGCCCTCGTCTGATTCCCCTGATGGTGGGGCAGGGCCATCGCCGGAATCCGCTGGGGCGTCCGGCGGCTGCTCAGTATCGGGCCTTTGGCTCGGCCCCTTAAGCCACTCATCGATGCGCCGCCGCTCCATGGCGAGGATTTCATCAAGGGCCTGGCGCAGGTCTTCAAACAGGCTGCCAAGATCGTAGCGGTTAAGCTGTTCGCGGCGCCTCTCCCGCAACTGCTTCAGCATTTGGTTCAGGCCGTTCAGGGAGGCGCCTTGCAAGCCCCGGCTCATCAGGTTGCGCAGCGCCCAGCGCAAGTCTCCGTGCTCCATGACATCGTCGGTCAGCGCCGACATGATCTCAGCGGCATCGAGGGCGAGCTGCTGGCTGCCATCCCAAGCGGAGTAACGCAGATTGCCGGGGAATTGACGCATGCGACCGCTGGCTCTCTTCAAGCTGAGTACACTGCACAGCCCGCTTCAGCGCGCTTGTTCAGCCGTTTGTTGAGGTGCAGACCCTCTAGGATGAACTCGACGATTGCGGCGTGGACACCGGGGCTTTCGCCCTCCAGGTGGGCGGCTATGGCGGGAATGTCCTCGACTATTTGGCGATAGTCTGCGGCCGGCACGTCGGCGCCGGTGGTGCAGCTGTAACCTTCCTCAAAGGCCTCCTCCACGGGCTCGAAGTCGCTGCCATCAAAGGTGCGGTCGAACACGGCCTTGACGGCCGTTTGCACGATGCGGGTGATGACGCGGGCTTCGTCGCCTTCTTCCATGGCCTCGACCTCCAGCTTGCCTTGGAAGCTGGGCAGGATGTAGGCGAGGTCGGCGATGCGCGGGGCGACCTCCGCTTCGCCGAGGGTCAGCGCCCGGCGTGCGGCGTTGGCGGTTAGCGTCTCATAGTTGGCAATGGAAGCGCGCACGGAGACCCCGGAACGTTGGTTGATGTCCGGGGAGCGACGGGCGGCATGAGTGATCTCGGCGATGATCTCGGCCATGAACGGCGCCACCTGCAGCGCTAGCCCGGCCGTATCCGGCCCATCAGTGCAAGCTGACGCGTCAGCCGAAGTCGAGGCGTCGGTGAAAGCCGCCACCTGCGCCTCCTGGGCCATGATCTCCACTTCCTGCTCGATGCTGGTTGGGTAGTGGGTGCGGATCTGGGCGCCGTAGCGGTCCTTCAAGGGCGTGATGATGCGCCCCCGGTTGGTGTAGTCCTCGGGGTTGGCGGTGGCCACGATGAACACGTCGAGCGGCAGGCGCACGCGATGGCCACGAATCTGCACGTCGCGCTCCTCAAGCAGGTTCAGCAGCCCCACCTGAATGCGCTCGGCGAGGTCCGGCAGTTCGTTGATGGCGAAGATGCCGCGGTTGGTGCGGGGCACCAAGCCGTAGTGCAGGGTGTGCTCATCGGCTAGGTAGCGGCCTTCGGCCACCTTGATGGGGTCCACCTCGCCAATCAGGTCGGCTATGGTGATGTCAGGGGTGGCCAGCTTTTCGCCGTACCGCTCATCGCGGCCAATCCAGCGTATGGGCGTGCTGTCGCCATGCTCCGCCACGAGGCTACGGCCTTGGGGGCTGACGGGCTGGTAGGGATTTTCCGGAATTTCGGCGCCGTCGAGCACGGGAATCCACTCATCGAGCAGATTGGCGAGGCCTCGCACGAGGCGCGATTTGGCTTGGCCCCGTTCGCCGAGAAAGATGATGTCCTGGCCGGACAGCAGGGCGTTCACGACTTGCGGAATCACCGATTCGTCGTAGCCTTTGATGCCGGGGAACAAGGGTTCCTGATGCGGCTCCGCGCTGCGTAACCGATGAATCAGATTGCGGCGGATTTCCGCCTTCACCGGCACTGGTTGGTAGCCTGAAGCCTTGAGTTCGCCCAAGGTAGTGGGCCTGTCCGCCATGTTGCCGCCTTGCCGCCTTGATGGGCCTAGTCTCTCAAGCGAGGGACGCCTTGGCAATGCGGATCATTCGATCATTTTGTTGATCGGGTATTCGATGATGCCGGTGGCGCCGGCGTTCTTTAGGGCGGGGATGATGGCCCGCACGGTGGCTTCCTCGATGATGGTGTTGAGTGCCAGCCAGTCCGGGTCCGTCAGGTGGGAGATGGTGGGGTTGCGCAGCGCCGGCAGCAGCGCGGTCACTGACTCAAGGTCGGCTTTGCGCACGTTCATCATCAAGCCGACGCGGCCCTCCGCCGCTAAGCAGGACTTCAGCATCAGCGCGATGTTGTCGAGCTTCGCCCGAATCCACGGGTTTTCCAGTGCCGCCTTGTTGGCAATGAGCCGGGGCGTGCTGCGCAGCACTTCGTCAACGATGCGCAGGTTGTTGGCGCGCAGCGAAGAGCCGGTTTCGGTGATTTCGACGATGGCGTCCGCCAGCCGGGGCGGCTTCACTTCGGTGGCGCCCCAGGAGAACTCGACCACGGCGTTGACGCCGTGGCCCTCAAAGTAGCGCCGGGTCATGTTCACCGCCTCGGTGGCGATGCGCTTGCCTTCGAGATCCGCCACCACCTGCACGGGCGAGTCATCCGGCACGCAAAGCACCCAGCGGGTGGGGCGGCGGCTCACCTTGGCGAACAGAAAGTCTTCCAGCTCCACCACGTCCGCGCCGGTTTCCACCACCCAATCGTGGCCGGTGATGCCAGCGTCGAGCACGCCTTGCTCCACATAGCGCGCCATTTCCTGGGCGCGCACCAGCAGGCAGTCGATCTCCGGGTCGTCCACTTGCGGGTAGTAGGAGCGGCCGGTGAAGCGGATGACGTAGCCCGCCTGGCGAAACAGGTCGGTGGTTGCGTCCTGCAGGCTGCCCTTGGGAATGCCCAGATTGAGCGTGCGCGTCGGCGCGTCAGCCATTGCCGTAAACCTCCGCCGGATTGAAGACCCGCTCCGCGATGATCGATGCCTCGCCGGTTGTGGGGTCCACCTCCCGAAAGAAGCAGCTGGGATAGCCTTCGTGGCAGGCGGCGCCGCCCACTTGCTCCACCTGCACGAGAATCGTGTCCCCGTCGCAGTCGTAGTAGATGCGCTGGAGCTTCTGCACGTTGCCGCTTTGCTCGCCCTTGCGCCACAACTTGCGCCGGCTGCGGCTGAAGTAGCACACCTGCCGCGTGCGCAAGGTCTCGTCGTAGGCTTCAGCGTTCATGTAGGCAAGCATCAGCACCGCCCCCGTCTCAGCATCTTGGGCGACGGCGGGAATGAGCTCGGTCTTGGCGAAGTCGGGGCGGTCCATCGTTGCTCCGGCAACTTGGGGTGAGTGAGCATGTTAATCCCTGAGTCAGGCTGCGGAAAGGCTGGTGTGCGCGAGTTCCCACGATGGCGGTAGTGACCGTTCCTTGGACACTCAAGGGAAGTTTGCGCACCAAAGCGTGAACGCCCCTTCGTAGGAAACTTCAAAAAGCTGTATCTGGTTTCCTTTCGACTGTTTTGCGTTGACATTGCGCACTAGTCCCGCGCATAATTCCGACCAGTTGCAAACAGCAGGGGAGAGTTCGATGTCTTATGACCTCATCATCCGAGGCGGAACCGTTGTTGACGGCACTCGTCTGCCGAGGCTGCGCGCCGATGTTGGCATCCGCGCCGGCAAGGTGGCGAAGATCGGGCGCATCGCGCCCGGAGCGGCTGCTAGGGAACTCGACGCCACGGGGCTCATCGTGGCGCCGGGGTTCGTGGACCTGCACACCCACTACGATGCGCAGATTCACTGGGATCCGTATTGCACCGTTTCGAGCTGGCACGGCGTCACCTCGGTGGTGCTTGGCAACTGCGGTTTCGGCTTTGCGCCGGTGAAGCCGACGGAGCGGGACCGTGCGCTTTTGATGATGACGCGCACCGAGCAGATTCCGTTTGCCACCATGAAGGCGGGCATGCCCTGGAACTGGGAGACCTTCCCGGAATGGCTCGACAACCTGGCCCGCATCCCCAAGGGCGTCAACTGCGTAAGCTACGTGCCGGTCTCGCCGTTGCTGGCCTACGTCATGGGCATGGAGGCGGCAAAGTCCCGCCCGGCCACGGCGGCGGAACAGCGCGAGATGCAGCGGCTGTTGCATGAGGCGATGGACGCGGGTGCTTGCGGCTTCTCCGTCCAGCGGCTTGGCGAGCATTCCCTGCAGGCGGACTACGACGGCACCCCGATGCCCACCGACTGCATGGCCGATGAGGACGTCTTGGCGCTGGCCGACGTGCTCTGCGAACGGGATGAGGGCTTCATCCAGATCACCCAAGCCCAAGCTGGCAATCCCGTCACGGCACCGCCGGAAGCGATCGCTCGCGACCTCAAGTTTCTTGAGACCTTGGCTGACCGCGCCCAAAGACCGGTTTTGCACAACGTCATTGCGGTTGTGGATGAGTTTCCGGACGCGCACCGTCAAGCCATGGACTGGATCCACGACTGCAATGCCCGGGGCCTGCGCATCTTCGGCCAGGCCGGCACCGGCCGCATCTGGTTCGAGTACACCTTCGAGGACTGGAACCTCTACGACTTCAGCCCGCCCTGGAACCACGCCACCCAAGGCACCCACGCGGAGAAGCTGAAAAAGCTGGCCGATCCGGGCATTCGCCAAGCCATGAAGGACGACTACCCGAATTTCATGACAGCGGGCACGGGCGGCTGGATAGAGAACATCACCGTGAAGTCCGCCGAGGGCAACTTAGCCGGCTATGTCGGGCGCAAGATCGGCGAGATTGCGGAAAGCGAGGGCAAGCACGTCATCGACGCGATCCTGGACATCGCGGTGGCCGGCGACCTCAAGCCCCTGTTCAAGACCGGCTCCGCCGGGCCGAGCATGACCAATCCGCAGGCCGTCGCGGAACTGGCATCCGACCCCTTCGTCATTCCCGGCGTGTCGGACGGCGGTGCCCACACCAAGTTCTTCAGCGCCGGCAGCTACCCCACGGACTTGCTGATGTGGCTGGTGCGCGATACCAAAACCATGTCCCTTGAGGAGGCGCACTACCATCTATCGTACCTGCCCGCCCAAGCGGCCGGCTTCCTCGACCGGGGCTACCTGCGGGCTGGGGCGCCGGCCGACATCGTGGTGTACGACTTGGAGAAGCTGCGCATCACGCCGGAAGGCGGCCACGACGTGGTACACGACTACCCGGCCAACGAGTGGCGGCGCGTGCAGCGGGCGGAAGGCTACCGCTGGATCCTGGTCAACGGCGAACTGACCTTCGAGGATGGGGAGGCCACCGGCGCAACCCCCGGGCAGTTGCTGCGCAACCTGGAGGTAGCCCAGACAACCCTCGGCATGGCTGCGGGCTAGGGGTCGGCGCGGCGCGCCGTCCCACCCTCGATCGGGCGTTTGGAAGGGGCTCTCCGTAAGGAAGTTTGGAATTTGTCGCCTAGAGGTCCGCCTCACTTCCTGCGCGGAATCCGTTCCTTGGCTTCGAAGTGGCTGAGGTAATAGCCGTGCTCGATGTTGGCGACCAACACCTGCGCATCGACTTGGCGCACGCCGGGCATCGACATCAACTCGTTGTCCGTTATGTCACCCAGAGACTGGTTGTCTGGGGTAATGAGCAGGGCCAAGACGTTGGCTGCGCCCGCCACTTCGGCGACGAACCTAGCTGACTGGAGGGCCACGATGCGCTCCAGGACTTCGACAGTGTCCTTCGCTGCGGTGGCGATGCGCATTAGGGCCGTGGTGCGCAGGCCCAGGGCCAGCGGGTTGCACACCACCTGAAACTGCATTTCCCCGGATTGCTGCATGGCCTTCAGGCGCTGGCGTATCGCGCCTTCGGAGATGTCAAGCTGCCGCGAGACTTCCCGGTTGCTGCGCCTGCCGTCCTCATAGAACGCATGGAAGATGCGATCATTGCGGGACTCTGGGTCGACGGTGGGCGGGCGGCTCGGATTGGCCAAGTCACCGAACGTGGAGACCATTTTGTGAATGCGGAAGCAGGGGATCGTCTCCACCGTCGCCACGCTGCCGATGTGCGCAATCCGTGCGGAGATGCGTTGCGCATCATCCATTGACGTTGCCCTGGCGGAAACGAACAGGTCTGGGTTGCCGATGCCCTGGGACACCGCAAACACGCCATCGATCTTGGAGATATCCGCCCCCACGCGCTGAACGGTTCGCCCGGCCGTGTTCACGAACAGGAACACGACGTGGGCGTAGCCGCCTGAGAACACGTGCTGTTGGGCCACCACGCGCATGACATTGCGCTCCGCCATGCCCCGGATTCGTTGTGCCACCGTCGATTCAGCGATGTCGAGGCGCGCCGCGATGTCCTTGTTGGTGACCCGGGGGTTGGTTTGCAGGACGCTGACAATGTTGGCGTCCGTTTGGTCGAAGGCCATGTTCAAGGCTTGCTGGCTCCAGGGCTCGCGTTCACTGCGGCGCAGCAGGCAGGAAGCTGAAGCCGCGATAGCCATCGGCAACGACGGACTCACAGGTTTTTCGATAAGCCCCCACACCGCCGACGTTGACCGTCGCCCGGATGCGTGCGCGGACGAAATCGGCAACCCGCCGCTCGAAACGGATGTCGCGCTTCAAGTCGAATCGATCAGCCACATGATTGATGTAGCGCAGGATTTCAGGTTGCGTGGGGTAGCGGTCGGACCACTCCCATTGCTGCTGCAGTTCCTCGCTGAAGGAATAGGAGTAGGCCAGGCTCTCCACATCGCAGCGGGCGCCCGGATAGCGGTTCCAGTACCAAGTGCCGCCAACGTCGCTGCCTGCCTCGTAAACGCGCACGGAAAGCCCCATGCCGCGCAGGCGGTGCAGCATGTACAGCCCGGCGAGGCCGGCGCCAACGACGACGGCATCGAATCGCTCCGGCATGCTAAGGCCTAGCGCCCACTAACCACTTGCTTGCGGGACGGGACACTATTCGGACGCGCTCCGGGGATCGTTCTCGGCGGCGCCCGCGGAGTCGCGGCTGTAGCTGTGGTCCGAGGTGATCATGCCCGCGTCGTCGAAGGTCAGAAAGACGCAACCCTTGTCGATCGTTTTGCCGCCGTCCCAGGAAGCGTCCACCTCCACGGCCACCGTATCGCCGCTGGCGACCATGCGGGTGATGGTCATGTTCCGGGAGGCATCCAGGGCGATCATCTGCTTCTCGATCAGCCGCAGCTCCTCCCGGCCGTGGAACGTCCTGCCGCGCAGCATGTCGCTGACCTCGCAGTCCTGCGCGTAGCAGTCATCGACCATGCGCATGACGTCATTGTTCCAGGTCCACGCCCAGTGGCGCACCCGCTCCATGTTTTTGTCTTCAATCGATCCCATTGCCTGTTTCTCCACAATCAAATCAGCGTCTGCCGCGAATCAGCCCGCCCGGTCGCGCTCCGGTGTCCTCATCGCGTTCGCGGGTCACTTCGCCGTTCACCAACGTTGCAATATAACCTTTGGCTGGCTGCAGGAAACGCAGGCCTCCAGCGGGCAGGTCGTTGGCGGCGTACGGCATGCCAAGCTCCAAGTTGTCGAAATCGATCACGTTGATGTCGGCGCGCTTGCCCGGCGCGAGCAGGCCCCGGTCGGAGAGGCCGTACAAGGCGGCGGTTTCCGCGCACTGCTTGCGGACCAGGTGCTCCAACGGCAGTCGGGGGCCTTGCCGGTCCCGCGCCCAGTAGGTGAGCAGGTGGGTGGTGCTGGAAGCGTCGCAGATCAACTGGCAGTGGGCGCCGCCGTCGGCCAGGCCGATGACGGAATGCGGGTTGGCCATCAGGTCATGGATCGCATCGCAGTTGCCGCGGGCAAAGTTCAAGCTTGGCATCATCAGAATGGCTTGGCCGTCCTCCGCCATCATCAGGTCGTACATGTGCGCTTCGACATCCACGCCCCGGCGCTGCGCGTCCTTCGCCACGGAGGCCTCCGCATGCGGCTCGTAGTTGACCGGGTTGCCGAGCGGGAAGACGTTCTCAATGTTCTGGGCGATGAACAGGTGCATGGCGTCGTTGATGGAGTCCGACAGGGGCGGTGCGTTGTCCTCGCTGAGTATGGACTCCCTTACTTCGGGCCTGCGCAGTTCCTCGAGACGTTGCCGCAGCGGTAGGTCAGCGATCTTCAGATAGCTCGGGCGGCGCTGGAACAGGTGGTTCGACTGCCAGGAGAGCAGCACGCCCGCCGGGCGCGAGGCGGTCTGCGGGTGGAGGCGGGCGCCGGTCGCATTCGCTTGGGCCACGTAGTCCATGACGTGCTTCCAAGCGTCTGGGTCTTCGACGAACTCGACGATCAGGAAGGTGATGGGCAGGCCGGTTTCCCGGCTTAGGCGGTTCATCCAGTCCAGCTCGCTGTCCAGGTGCGCTTCGTTGGACCCCAGTGCCAGGCCGCCCTGTCCTACCGAACCGCCGGGCACCAGCTCGAATACAGCCCCGGAACGCTGCATGGCGCGGCCAATGGCAAA
Organism: Candidatus Azophilus sp.; assembly: GCA_965220835.1. Taxonomy (GTDB): domain Bacteria; phylum Pseudomonadota; class Gammaproteobacteria; order Pseudomonadales; family Azotimanducaceae; genus Azophilus. The sequence goes on from OZ244842.1 coordinate 1,007,044, forward strand.
CACCTCGTCCTCGGTGGCGAAGGTGCCCGGCACCGGGTCGCCGTTGACCGACTGGTGGCCGAGAATGCGCGACGTGGTGAAGCCAAGGGCGCCCGCCTCCAGGGCCTCGGTGGTCAGCGCGGCCATGGCCCCGATGTCTTCGGCAGTGGCGGCTTCGTTGCGGATGCCGCGCTCGCCCATCACGTAGCTGCGCAACGCGCCGTGGGCGATCTGGGCGCCGACATCCATGGTCCAGCGCTTGGTGTCCAGCAGATCCAGGTATTCCGGGAACGACTCCCAGCTCCAGTCAATGCCCTCGTGCAGCGCGGTGCCCGGGATGTCCTCAACGCCTTCCATGAGCTGGATCAGTTCGTCCTGCTCGCCGGGCCGCACCGGCGCAAACCCGACGCCGCAGTTGCCGGTGACCACTGTCGTCGTCCCGTGCGATGCGGAGGGGTCCAGGCAGTCGTCCCAAGTGGCCTGCCCGTCGTAATGGGTGTGGATGTCCACAAAGCCTGGCGTGACGATGGCGCCGTCCGCGTCGATGCGGCGGCGGGCGTGGGCGGTGATGCGCTCCTCGACGGCGGTGATGATGCCGCCGTCAATGGCGATGTCCGCGTGGCGCGGCGCCTCGCCGCTGCCGTCAAAGACGCGGCCGGACTTGATCAACAGGTCGTGCATGTTGCGTTTCCTCCTTGGTTTCTGCCGAGTTCGACCCCTGATGGGTCAGTCAACCTGAAAGCCCTTTAGGTTACCCTGTTCGCGCCACTCAGCCAGCAGCGCGTTGAATGCGTTGATCCCCGGTGCGTAGGTCTGGTTTGCCAAGCCCTTGCTGGGGTCGTCCAGATGTCCCTCGTTGTTGTAGTAGCCTGGCGTGCAAGACTCTAGGAAGTCGCGGTTGGCGTAGGCCAGCCGTTGAATCTCCGCCACCCATACCGCCTCGGCTTCAGACGACACCTCGGCCCTCAGGCAATCTCGCCTGCGCACCTCGTCGATGATGTAGGCAATGTGGCTCGCCTGGTCGTCGAACATGGCCGTCATGTTGACCGACAGACCGTTCTGGTTGATGCCAATGAAAAACCAGTTCGGGAAGCCGTGGCTCGCCATGCCGTGCAGGGTGCGCAGGCCCTTGGCCCAATGATCGAACAGCGACTTGCCGCCCCGCCCGATGACGTCGAAGCTGACGCGGCGCCGCGGCGATGAGGAAATCTCGAAGCCCGTGGCGTAAACGATGCAGTCCACTTGATACTCAATGCCGTTGGCGACGACTCCCCGCTCCGTGATCCGGTCCACGCCCTTGCTCTCGCTTACGTCGACGAGATGCACGTTGGGTCGGTTGAAGGTCGCGAGGTACTCGTCATTGAAGGTGGGGCGCTTGCAGAACTGGCCGTACCAAGGCTTCAGCGCCTCCGCGGTCGCCGGGTCGTTCACGGTGCCGTCGACGCGCGCGCGGATCTCGTTCATCTTGCGGAAGTCCTCGATCTCTGCGGCCAGCGCGAGTTCCTCCGGGTCGCCCTCCGCCGCCACCTCGCGAGGCAGCGTCGTTTGCACCCGGCGGAAGATCTCCGTCCACGAGTCCGCCACCAGGTCCTCCTCAAACGGCCGCCCCACCATGATGTCGGCGAAGTTCTCGCGCCGTGCGCGCTGCCATCCCGGCTTCAGGGACTTATACCAGGCTTCGTCGGTCGGCTTGTTGCGGCGCAGGTCCACCGAAGACGGTGTGCGCTGAAAGACATGGAGTTCCTTCGCGTATTCGCCGAGATAGGGAACCGCCTGGATGGCGGTGCAGCCGGTGCCGATGAGGGCGACCCGTTTGTCCGCGAGCTTCGTCAGGCCGCCGTGCTGGTCGCCGCCGGTGTAGTCGTAGTCCCAGCGGCTGGTGTGGAAGGAGTGGCCCCGGTAGTCATGAATGCCTTCGATGCCCGGCAGCTTGGGCACGTTGGCGGTGCCCGCAGCCTGAATGACGAAGCGCGCGCGAATATCGTCTGCGCGGTGCGTGGATACCGTCCAGCGGGCGGCTTCGTCGCTCCACCGCAGTTCCGTGACCCGCGTCTGGAACAGCGCGAGGCGGTACAGGCCGTAGTGTTCGCCAATGCGCTGGCAGTGCTCGTAGATCTCGGGTGCGTAGGAGTACTTTTCCTTCGGCATGTAGCCGAGTTCCTCCAGCAACGGCAGGTAGCAGTAGGATTCGATGTCGCACTGGCTGCCGGGGTAGCGGTTCCAGTACCAAGTGCCGCCGAAGTCCGCGCCGGATTCGATCAGCAGGACGTCCTCGACGCCCCGTTCCTGCAGCCGCGCCGCTGCCATCATGCCGCTGAAGCCGCCGCCGATGATGACCACGTCCACTTCCCGCTGGATTGCATCCCGCTCCACGGGCACTTCGACGAACGGGTCTTGGTCCGCGTAGTGCGCATATTCGTCCATCGTGCGCAGGAACTGATCGTCCCCGTCGTCGCGCTTGCGCTTGTCACGCTCCAGCCGGTACTTCTCCCGCAATGCGTCGGGGTCGAAGCCAAGGTTGGAGTACTGCTTCTTGAGTGCTGTGTTCATCGCGTCGCTCCCATGCTTCCGCACGTCTAGTCTGCGGTCGACCATTTGCCCTTGTCACCTTCTCCAAGTTTGCGCTTATTGTAACGCTAGGTCAATTTGATTACTCTATGCGTTGCTATCTTACCTTAACGTGATGTAGAAATGCGAAAATGAAAAGCAACTTCGTCGATACGGCCGCTCTGCGGATGCACTACCTGGAAGAGGGCGAGGGCGCCCCGGTGATTGCCATTCACGGCTGGCCGGAAACGTCCTGGGAGTGGGTCGGGGTGGCCGGGGAACTGGCTGGCAGCTGGCGCGTGCTGGCGCCGGACACACGCGGCCACGGCGATACGGAAGCGCCTCCCAATGGCTACGACCGGGCCACCTTGGCCCAGGACATCGTTGACTTCATGGATGCGCTTGGCATCGAGCGCTGCCCGATCGTGGCGCACGACTGGGGCGGCATCATCGCAGTTAAGCTGGCGCTGGATCACGGCGAGCGCGTGGAGCGCCTGTGCCTGCTGGACACCATCTGCACCGGTTGGCCCGTTTTCGTTCAGTACTACTACTGGTTCATGGACGGCGACCGGGTGGAGCGCTTCTTCAGCACAAGGGCGCGTGACTTCATCGCTAGTGTCGTGGGCGGCCAGAGTCGCGGGTTGCCGCCGCCGCCCGATTGCCCCCTTGAGTTCCAGACGCCGGACCTAACCGCTCCGGAGCCATGGGCGTCGAACGAGGTGCTCGATGCGTACACCACCCCATACGAGCGGGGGGATGCCATAAGGGTGAGCTGCAGCTACTACCGCAGCATGCAGTTTCATCGCGTCGTGCCCGATGCGGGCGCCCCCAACGGTGAACGCTACGAGCTATTGCCGCAGAACGAGATGGGGCGAAGGTGGCGCAACGGTGAAGTCGTTGCCGAGTACTTGGACTATGCGCCCGAAGACCGTCACAAGACCTACGAAGGCGCAACCCTGTGGCTGTACAGCCGAGAGGTTGTCGAAGTCGCCGGTGGCCGCCTCAATGAAGCCGGCGTGCCGGTGGGCGACCCGGCTTTCGAGTCGTTCAGCCGGCACTTTCCCAACCTCAGGGCCGATGGCATGGACGGCGGGCACTTCTTTGCGGAGTCCCGCCCGCAAGAAACGGCACGGCATGTCGCCGGCTTTCTTAGTCGCCAGTAAAGGCGCCAGCGGGGAAGTGCTGCGAACATGAGCATTCAAAAGGTGGTTGTGGTAGGTGCCGGGATCGGCGGTCTGATGAGTGCCTTGGCGCTCGCGCGCAAGGGCATCGCTGTTACAGTGCTTGAGCGGGACGCGCCGCCACCGACCGACGTCGCACCGGCCGATTCGATGGACTGGCTGCGCAAGGGCGTGCCGCAGTCCCTGCACCCGCACTTTCTCATGGGACGGCTCAGGCTGCTTTTGGAGGCGCGCTATCCGCAACTGGTGGAGGCACTGCTGGAGGCCGGAGTGGGCGAGAACGAGCTTGCCGACTACATCCATCCTCGCTTGCGTGCCCGCCACCGCCCAAGGCCGGGGGATGGGCGGCTGAGATCCCTCAATTCACGGCGGACCACCTTCGAGATGATTGTGCGCCAGCATGTTGAGTCGCTGCCCAATGTCAGGGTTAGAGACGATTCGCGGGCCGTTGGACTGCTGGCGAGTGAAACGGGCAGCTTGCCGATCCGGATTTCTGGGGTGGCCCTGGAGACTTCCGCCGGCAGCGAAGAAATCGCTGCGGACGCGGTCATCGATGCCTCCGGCCGGTTCAGCAAGTTCTCCGCACAGCTTGAGGATCTAGGCGTCCGAATGCACATCGATCAGCGCGACTCAGGCCTTTTGTACCTGACGCGACACTACCGCTTGAACGAAGGCTGTGACTATCCGCGGGGGGCGGGATTGCCAGCAGCCGTCTTTCACGACTTCACGCTTGGCGCGCTGCCCTCGGACAACAAGACTTTCACCGTCACCTTCCAAGTTTTCAAGCATGACAAGGCCATTGCGAAGGCGCTGCGCGACCCGAACCACTTCCAAGCCATGTGCATGAAGGTGGAGGCGGTCAGTCCATGGGTCGATCCCGCCAACGCCAGCCCGACGAGCGGCGTTTACGGCTTTGGCCACATGGATAGCTTCTGGCGGCGGATCGTTGTTGACGGAAAACCCCAAGTTTTGGGCCTCTACCATGTGGGCGACAGTTGCGTGCGCAGCAACCCCAAGTTCGGGCGGGGTTGCACTTGGTCCTCGGTCGCTGCCCACCTGCTGGCCGATTTGCTCGCCGGCGACTTGACGGAAGTCGAATGCATCAAGCGCTACGAAAGCGGCTTGGAAGCGGAGTTTCTGCGTGACTGGCAGACCATGCGGCAGATTGACCGCGCCACGGAAGCCGCCTTCGAGATCAGCAGCGGCCGGCGGCGGGCAACCATCGTCGAGCGCCTGTCGATGCGCTTCTCCGCACTGGTCACCGAGGCAACGGCCAGCGAACCGGAGTTCTTCCGTGAACTTTGGACCGGCTACCACGGCCTGCAGGGCATGAGCGAGTGGGCGCGCAAGCCACGCATCTGGCCGCGGCTGGCGCGTGCCTGGCTCGGGTCAGGCCGCTACCGGCAGCAAGGCATCCTGAAGCGCGGCAGGCCGGGCCGCATTGAACTGGCTGGGTCCCCAAGCTGAGCGTGAAAGAGCACATCAGCGTTGACGTTTCCCACCTGCCGAGCCGCTATCGTCTGGCGGTGTGCGCCTTGTGGGACAACTTCGAGCGGCCGAGCCCCGCCCCCGGCGAGGTTCCTTGGCACGGGGAAGCAGTTACCGCTGAGTGGTTGACGGCCATCCTGGCGCACGAGGAGCCCAGCGCACGCCTCGAGCGCATTGACGTGCTAGGTGGCGACAACGGCTCAAGCGCCCGGCGAATCCTCGGTCTCGAATGGAACCAGGAAGGCCGGGCAGCCTCCCTGCCGGAGCGCGTGTTCACCAAGGCGACGCCGACGCTGCCGATGCGACTGTCCGCCGGCAAGGCGGCCCCGGCTGAAGGCCGGTTTTTGACGGACCTTAGGCCCCACTTGGCCATCGAAGCCCCGCGGTGCTTCTACACTGGGCGGGATCCGGTGGGTGGACGTTCGCTGCACCTGATGAATGACCTGACGCATGAGCGGGGAGCAACCTTCTGCCGCGCCGATTCCGAGATCGACCGCGCCCAGGCGGAGCAGGTCGTGGACACGCTGGCCGTGCTGCACGGCACCTTCCTGAGCGGCTCGTGCACGCTGGACAGTTCCTTTCTCAGAACCTACGAGAGTTTCTTTGAAGCTGCCGCCCGCAACGGCATCGAGGCGGGGCACGATCAGGCCATGATCCGGGCCGCGCATGTCATTCCCGAAGGCGTGCTCGCGCGCAAGGCGTCCATCTGGCCGAGCGCCGTCGAGGCGGCCAGGATGCACGGCGGTTCGCCGCGGACCGTCATCCACTCCGACGTGCATCTCGGCAACTGGTACGTCACGAAGGACGGCCGCATGGGGTTGAGCGACTGGGCGAGAGTCTGCCGGGGGTTCTGGGGCAGGGACCTGGCCTATTCGTTAATGACCGTGCTCGCGGTCGAAGATCGCCGGGCTTGGGAGCAGGCACTCATTGAACGGTACTGCCACGCTGTCTCCGAGCAATCCGGAAAGGCGTTGGACGTCAAGGACGCTTGGGACGCCTACCGGGCACAGGCCTGCCTGGCGTTGCTGATGTGGACGCCGACCCTGTGCCCACCACCGACCCTGCCGGACATGCAGCCGGAGGCGACTTCGCTGGAAATGATCAAACGCATCACAACCGCCATGGACGATCACGACGTGCTGGCCATGGCGTAATCGATGGAGGATACGGGCTTGGACAACAACGCGGCAGCGTATCAGGAATTGGGGGAGGCCATGGTGCAGGCCATCGTGCTAAATGCCGGGCTCGCTCAGGCAAAGGATCCGTCCGTGGATTCCGTGTCGGTGGATCTCGCATTCAAACTCCGTTCGGACACCGCCGGCCAATGTCTGCTGATCACCCACGAGCGGGTCGCGGAGCCGCTGCTCCAGTTGCGAATCGCAGTTCCCCCACTGGCGCTTGAACCTTGAAAGGATGCGTAAGCGGCCGTGGCAGCAGAGTTCCCTAATCCATACCCAATGGAGGAACTGAGCGAGAACTGTGCAATCAGATGCGTTTAACATCGATGTACTTGATTTCGCGTTGACAGACGCAACCGTGAAATCGCAAAATCGAGCCTAGGCACCTGATCAGGCGAACGATCCAAGCAGAGGAGGGGGATTGTGAGGAATCAACACGCAAACGGATCGCCTATCTTGGCCGGGCTCCTGCTCCTAAGCGTCGCGGCAGGCCCTGCCTCCGCCCAAGAGGGCGAGGAGTCCGCCGGCCAGATCGAAGAGATCGTGGTGACCGCCGAGCGGCGTGCGCAGAACCTGCAGGAGACGGCCATCGCGATCACCGCGCTGTCTGCGGACACCATCGAGCAGACCGGCGTTGATCAGATGGAGGAACTGCAGTTCGTGGTGCCGTCTATGACGTACGGCATGCAGACCACCTACTCGCTGGTCGCCGTCCGTGGCGTCGGCTCGGACGTGACCGTCACCGCCGAACCCTCGATCGCGACCTACGAGGACGGCGTGTACACGGGGCTTTCCTTTAACCACAACGTGCCGGGCTTTGATCTTGAGCGCATCGAGGTGCTGCGGGGGCCGCAAGGCACCCTGTACGGGCGCAATGCCGTCGGCGGCGTGGTGAACTTCATCAGCAAGCAGCCCAGTTTCGAACCCGAAGCCAATGTCGTTGCCACGGTCGGCAACCTCGGCAAGTGGGGCGTCGACCTCGGGGCCTCGGGCGGACTGTTTTCCGACGTCGTCGCGGGCCGCATCAGCTTTCGCCGTCACGAGCTGGGCGATTACCGCGACAATCTGGTCCCCGGCGTCCCGGACTTCGGCGAGTCGGAACAGGAAGTGGTGCGTGGCTCGCTGCTGATCGATCCCAGCGATGACCTGACCATCACGCTGCGCGGCGGCTATTCCTCGCACTACACGACCAACGCCTACCAGCTGGTCTCGTCCTATCCGGTCCCGCCGTTCGCCATCGACACGGGGGAGCCCCTCGCCGGGGCGGATCCATTCGGCCTGACGACCCTCGTGGACGGCCCCTACGGGCCGCTGCCGCTCGGCATCTTCTCCGCACCCGCGCAGTTCTTCCGCGACGTTCCCGGATTGCTTTCCCCGGCCGACATCGACCGGCTGGGCGGAGGCAGCATCGCTGACTACTACGGACTCACTTCGAAGCCAGGTCCGGTGCCGCCCGATCCCGCCAAAACGCTCAAGGGCTCGTCCGCCATCCCCAACTTCTGGGACGTCGACCAAGTGAGCTTCTCCGCCACCGTTGAGTGGGACTTCGGCGGCGCCCTCCTGCGGTCCGTGACCGGCTACCGAGACAGCGAGATGTTCTTCCAGCAGGACAGCACCGGCGCATCGACTGCGGCGGTGGTGTTCGACCCGGGCGGCCACGAGACCGAACAGTTCACGCAGGAGATCAACCTGCTCGGTACGGCTATGGACGACCGCCTCGATTGGCTGCTCGGCTACTACTACCTGCAGGAGGACGGCCAGTTCCACTCGACAGTGTGGCTGCCCACAACCAACGACAGCACGCTGGCAGGCATTGCCACGGGAAATCCCGCCCATGATCCGTCCGACCCGAACAGCTACCCGTTCCAGCTCATCCCTCCCGAGTTTTTTCCGCACTCGCTGTTCTCCACCCGTCTCGGACCTGGGGACGAACTCAAGACCCTGCTCCGGCACGGTGACAACTTTCCTCCCGGCACCGGGCGATGGAATAGGGGAGACATTCCCGACATGGCCTTCTTGGGTTTCCTGATTGACACCAAGAACACGTCCCACGCCGCGTTCGCGCAGTTGACCTGGCACATGACGGACCGCGCCCGATTGACCGGGGGCCTGCGCTACACCGACGACGAGAAGGACGCCACGCGCAGCTATCACTTCAACATGCTGGCAACCCTGCTGCAGCTCGGCGGCGTGCCCCGCGAGTTCTGGGTCAACCCCGACGGCACGCCGCTCCTGTGCAGCAACGAGAGCCACGATGCGTCCTGGGATGCGTGGACCGGCACCATCGGCCTCGACTACGACTTAAACGAAGACACCATGCTCTACTTCAAGTACTCCGAAGGATACAAGGGCGGTGCGTTCAACCCGGGCGAGTGCGGCGTGGGCGCCTACAACCCGGAGTACCTCGACGCCTTCGAGGGCGGCATCAAGACAACCTTCCTGGACGGCCAGGTGCGCACCAACCTGGCGTTCTACTGGTACGACTTCCAGGACATTCAGTTCACGCTGTACGTGCCGAACCAATCGTTCATCCGCAACGCTGGCCAAGCGGAGACTTGGGGCATGGAACTCGAGTACACCATCAGCCCCGCAGCCCTGCCGGGCTTCAGCCTGCAGGGTTACCTCTCCTACCAGGACTCCGAATACACCGAGGGCGTGTTCCGTGACCCAGCGGGCATCATCGCGGCGGGCGCAGACGTCTCAGGGAACCCGCTCATGCGGGCACCCGATGTGACCTTCAGCGGCATCGCCGAGTATGCCTTCCCAGTGAGGGCAGGCGATCTGATCCTGCGCCTGGAAGCTTCGTACAAGGACGAGTACACCAACGACATCTTCGGCGGCAACGCGCCGCTGGCCTCCGAGGCGACGCAGCCCTCCTACTGGCTGACCAACGCTCGGGCCATCTGGCAGCCGAACGAACGCTACGAGTTCCAAGCGTTCGTGGAGAACATTGGGGACGAACTCTATTCGGTGAACCGAGTCATATTCAACACCCCTGCCGCGCTCGAGAACGTCGGCGGCCAGTTCACGACGCCCAGGACGTACGGCGTCCGGATTCGGATGCACTTCGGGTCCTGAGGGCGATCCAAGTTCGTCTGGCAACTAGCACCCATCAGGAGGGTCCACTTATGTACGACGTCATCATCAAGGGAGGCACCGTGGTGGACGGCACCGGTGCACAACCCCAGGTCGCCGACATCGGCGTGGCTGGCGGCTGCATTGCCGAGGTCGGCAGAATCGCGGCGGGTGCCCGCGCCCGGCGCAGGATAGATGCCGATGGCGCCTTAGTGCTGCCCGGCTGGGTCGATGCGCACACGCACTACGACGGGCAGGTCACTTGGGATGACCGGCTTGAGGGATCGGCGGCCAACGGCGTGACCACGGTGGTCATGGGCAACTGTGGCGTCGGTTTCGCGCCGGTCCCCAAGGGGGGCGCGGAAGACCTCATCGACCTGATGGAGGGTGTCGAGGACATCCCCGGCACCGCCCTGTTCGAAGGCATGCCCTGGGGCGAGTGGGAGACCTTTCCCGAGTATCTGTCCTACTTGGACACCCGGGCCTACAGCCTCGACGTGGGCGCCCAACTCGCCCACGGGGCCGTGCGCTTCTACGTGATGGGCGAGCGCGCCATCACCCGGGAAGCGGCCAGCGCCGAAGATCTCGAAGCCATGGCGCGCATTGCCGACGCGGCGGTGCGCGCTGGCGCGCTCGGCTTCAGCACCTCACGAATCATGGGCCACAAGTCGATGTCCGGTTACTGCGTGCCAGGCACCTTCGCGGCCGAGGCGGAACTGCTGGCAATCGCTACGGCCATGCGCGACGCCGGCGGTGCCGTCCTGCAGGCGATACCCGCCAGCACCATCGGCCAACTGGAGGGCATGGAGCCTGAGCACAGCGACCTGCTGGACGAAGTTCGTCGACTCGGCAACGTTTCCCGCGCCACGGGACAGCGCGTCGTCTTCACCACCGTGCAAAGCAATGATGCGCCGGAGCGGTGGCGCGCCGTGCTGGCCGCCACCGACGCAGAGAACCGCCAAGGCGCTCGATTGCACCCGATGGTTGCACCACGGGCCGGCACGGTCTTGACCACCCTGCGGGGCTACCACCGCTTCATGCAAAGGCCCACTTACCTGAAGCTCAAGGATCTGCCCTTTGAGCAGCTCGTGGAGCAACTCCGCCAACCCGACATCAAGGCCGCCATCCTGTCCGAGACGGATGTCCCGGATCCCCGGCCCGGTGCCATGGAGAACCTGCTGCCCGACCTGTTCGAGGGCGCCTTGCCCCTGACGTTCGAACTGCAGACGCCCTTGGACTACGAGCCGCCGCTCGAAGAGTCATTGAGCGCCCGGGCACAGCGGGAGCAACGGGACCCGCTGGAGTATCTGTACGATTTCCTCCTAGGGGACGGTGGCAACGCGGTCGGCGTGTTTCTCGGTGCCAACTACATCGAGGGCAACCTCGACGCATGCCGGTCGATGCTGCTCGATCGCAACACGGTCACCGGATTGTCGGATGCCGGCGCGCACGTCAACTTCATCTGCGACATGTCCATTCCCACGTTCAACCTCACCCACTGGGTCCGGGATCGCACCCGCGGCGAGCGGCTGCCGATCGAGTTGATGGTGGCCAAGTGCACCAACGTGCCGGCGAAGCTGTTCGGCCTGCACGACCGTGGCACCTTGGAAGTCGGCAAGCGCGCGGACGTGAACTTGATCGACCTGCCGAGCCTGACCATTCACCGGCCGAAGCTGCTGCACGACCTGCCGGCCGGCGGCTCGCGCTTCATCCAGCCCGCCACCGGCTACGTTGCGACCTTGGTAAACGGCGAGATCACCCGCGAGGGCGATGAGGACACCGGCGCACGCCCAGGCCGGGTGGCGCGACCCACGGCGGTTCACTCGCAGACGGCGGCTGCCTAGCAAGTCCGTGCCCCAATCGCCGGGGTGGCGGCCTGCAGGTGGTTGAGGTCCGGCGCGGTCGCACTGACCAGTTCGTCTCCGTTGGCGACGTACCCGCTTACAGTGGCTACATGAACGCGCCAGTCTGGTCTCCGGCAGGACTGCCGGTGCCAATGGCCGAGGGTGCTGCACTTGTCCAGGACGAGGCTGAAGATGCCAAGGGTTGGCGCATCGTCAAGACCGAGGAGCGCGTGTTCGACCAGCACCCGGATGCCATCCGCTTTAGTTGTCCGATCGTGTATGGCAAATGTCAACTTGCACCTCGCGAGTGGTGCATCGTGAGGCGGTTGCCCGACGGCCGCCGCAGGATGATCGTTCCCGACGACGGGCTTTCGCTATACCATCATCGCTACGCTGGCAACCTGGCGCATGCCGTGCTGCTCGCCGTGTACCGTACTCACGAACCACTGACAAAGCGCCTATTCCACCGAGCACAGCATCTGTAGAGGCCGCATCATATTGGCACCATTCATACATCAATTTGATGTAAACTCGCCAATGTGCTGGTTGATTCCACTCTAGGGAGCGATGCATGGTGCAAGGCAACACGGCAGGGCTAGGCGGAAGCTCTTCGGCGGTGGCGCATCTGCCCTCAGGCGTTGAGGGAATCGATATCCCATCGGCCGTCTTCGATGATCGATCCGCATTCGTCGAAGTGGCACGGCGGGGGCTACCTGGAAAGGTGGTCAAGCAAGCCATCAGCGCAATGGGGCACCGGGATCTCTTCGCCCGTGTATTGAGAACCACGCCCGGAAACTTGAATCGCCTCTATCGGCGGAGAGTGCTCGCATCACCTCAGTCGGAGGCTTTGCTCGACCTGTTGCGCGTGTTCGTTCGGGCTGCATCCGTGTTTGGTGGCCGGGATACTGCAAGCGAATGGCTGCTTACCCGGGTTCCTGCTCTTGGCGGTCAGAGGCCGGTCGAATTGTGCGACACGTTCGAGGGGCGCACCTTCGTACGCGAAGCGCTGCAAAAGATCGACTATGGCGAATTCCCCTAGGGATCCGCTGATCGAGTCCCCGAACGGGATTTGATTGGGGGCTCCCGTATGCGCCTTTATCGGATTGGCCGCCTGGAGCATCTGGGGAAATTCAAAGGACTGGGCGCAAGCTATCGCGACGGTGCGCGGTGGAACGAAGCTGGCGTTCCCGCCCTGTACTTCGCGGAATCGGCTAGCGTTGCGCTGCTGGAAATGGCCAACTATTTGCCCTCTCCCCGCTTGGTTCCTGCCAACTATCGGCTGGGCATCTACGAGTTGCCGGATGATACGCCGATGGATCGTTGGCCGATTTCCATGCTGCCGCCCGACTGGCGGGACTTCCCCCATCCAAAATCCACGCGCCAGTTGGGCACCGATTGGCTGATTCGGGGAACAAGCCATCTGCTCGCCGTCCCCAGCGCCGCCGTTCCGGCTGGCCTTGAGAGCATCATTCTGGCCAGCCCTGCGCGTATTGGGGCTGGAGCCATCCGCCTAATCGCCACGGAAGCTGACATCTACAACCCAAGGGCGTTCACGACGCCACCCGAAAGCCCGATAGCCTGAAGGCCCAATCGGCACGGTGCCCCTAATCCTCGCCGATTTTCCCAATTGAGATTTGGCTTGGGGCTTGGTCGGGAACTGGCCGCAATACACTGGCTGTAGTCAATTGACAGCTCTGGGACATTTCGGCAAGTTGAGGCTGGTTGTGCAGGGCGAGTTCCAACGCCCAGCGAATTGGCCGTCATCGTTGAAGAGGAGGGAGCGATGAACAACTTCAAGGCATTTATATCTTGGGTGCCCGTCGGGCTGTTGCTAACTGGATGGGCCCACGGGGCCGAGATCGAGGAAGTCGTGGTCACCGCGGAAAAGCGTGAGTCAACCCTGCAGGAAACGCCAATTGCGGTGACGGCAGTGACCCGGGATGACATCGAGCTGCGCAACCTCGACGATTTCAGCCAGATTCAATTCGTGGCACCTGGCTTGGTATTCAGCGAGATCGCTGACATGGCGCAGATGACCATGCGGGGCGTGGGGGTGGATCAATCGGACGTTTCGGCCGAGCCTGGCGTGGCCCTGTACTCGGATTCCGCTTACCGAGGCACCTTGGTTTCCGCCGCGAACCTTCTCTTCGACCTAGAGCGGGTCGAAGTGCTGCGCGGCCCTCAAGGCACCCTGTTCGGGCGCAACTCCACCGGAGGTGCGCTCAACGTCATCACGCGCCTGCCTGGCGAGGCGGCGGCGATGGAGGCGAACTTCATATACGGCAGCTACGACCGCACCCGGGTCGAGGTGTCCGGCGATGTGCCCATCGTGCCTGGAACCCTTGCCCTGCGTGGCGCTGTCGCCCGTGACGCCCGCGACGGCTACGCGGACAACAACTTCACTGGCCGGGAGGAGGACGACGCCTCGGCCACCTTCGCCAAGATGGCGGCGGTGTTCAGCCCCAGCGATGCGTTGAGCGTCGTGTTGCGGGGCGAATACAACGACAGCGAGATCGGCGGCCCGCCCTTCATCAAGACCGACGATCACCCAGTGCCGCCTTTTTTCACCTCCTCTGCCAATCCAGGCGGTGTGCTCACCATTCCCGGCACCTTATGCGGCCCCGTGTCCTGCGCCGAATCGCTCGGCCTCAGTCTGTCTCCCGGCGGGGTTGGCAGCGACGATCCGCGCGAGACTTACGCCGACGGCGAAACCCAGTTCGACAGCGAGTCATATGGCGTGAACCTGACCGTCGAGTTCGCTTTGAGCGATGCGGTCAGCGTCAAGTCGATCACGTCCTATTTCGACATCGAACAGCTGGGCAACCAGGAGGAGAACGACGGCACTGAAATTCCCTACCTCACAGACGATTTCATCCAAGAGAACAAGGAATGGTCTCAGGAGCTCACCCTTTCCGGCGCCACGGACAAGCTGGATTGGATACTGGGCGGCTACCACTACGAATCGGACATCTTCGCCCATTTCAACTTCACCCTGCCGGCCCTGCAGCCCACCTACGAAGCTTTGTTTGGGTTACTTGGTGGCGGTGGCCCGCTGCCGCCCGGAACCTTGGCTTTCTTCGGCCCGCGGATCGACGGCAGCCTCGACCCGGTGCCCTTTCTGGAGTTTCAGGGCGACGGCGAGACAAAATCCAACGCCGTCTTCGCCCAAGGCACGTTGGCAATCACCGAACGGCTGCGCGGCACCGCCGGCGTGCGCTGGACGGAAGACAAGAAGTGGCTTTTGCTCAGCGTCGCCAACAACCTCGGCGGCGACGGCTGCCGGGATCTGCTGATGAAGGACAAGTGGAGCGAGACCACTTGGAAGGCCGGGCTCGACGCCGACCTTGGCGAGAACACGTTGCTGTTCGGGTCAGTCTCCACCGGGTTCAAGGCGGGTGGCAACAACGGGGGCACCTGCGGCAACACCTACGAACCGGAAACCTTGCTCGCCTACGAGGTGGGCACCAAGTCTCGCCTGCTCGACAACCGCCTGCAGTTGAACTTCACCGCCTTCTACTATGACTATGAGGACCTCCAGGCGCGACTGTTCGTAAACAACGCCTCCATCGTTGAGAACGCCACCAACGCCGAGACCTATGGCGTGGAGGTGGAGTGGCTGTGGCTGGCAGGCGAGGCGGTTCGCATCGACGGCTCGGTCTCCTACCTGCGCACGCAGTTCGAGGATTTCCTGTCCACCGACCCGCTGAATCCCCACATCGGGATCAACTGCGACGTCAATGGCCTCGGCTGCCAGCAGGACCTGTCCGGCAATGAGCTGCTGCGCTCACCGGAGTGGAAGGCCAATTTCAGCATCGAGTACGACATCCCCCTGAGCGGCGATGCAGGCGCCGTCACGCTGCGCGGTGAGTATGCCTACACTGACGGCATGTATCACACGGTGTTCAACAACGACTTTGCCCGCCAGGATGGCTACAACCTCGTGAACGCTCGAGTCATCTGGTCGCCGCAGGGTGGCATGGAGGGCATTCGCATCATTGGCTTCGTGGAGAACATCGCCGATGACGAGTACGTCATGATCCATGCGCCGAACGCCACCACCGGCGGCACGCTGAGCCAGTACGGCCCGCCGCGCACTTGGGGGATTCAAGTGCGTTTCGGGCGATAGCGGCGCGCAATCCTTAAGTCAGCGCTTCAAAGGTCAGCTTCTCGAAGCGCTCGCCAAGGTTGGCCTTGGGGAGGAACTGATACAGGAACACCTGGGTGAAGAACAGGCCGGCCAAATCTTCCGCCGGGTCCACGAAGAAGTAGGTGCCGGCGGCACCGCCCCAACCGAATTGCCCGGGTGAGCCGGGCATGAAGGAACCGCCGATGCCCTTGCGCACCGAATAGCCGAAACCGAAGCCGTAGTTGGGCCCGGCCGCCAGGTCGATGTTGCGGGTGCCGATGTGGTTGGTGGTCATCAGGTCCACGGTTTTGCGCCCCAAAACGCGCACGCCGTCGAGTTTGCCGCCGTTCAGCAGCATCTGGACGAAGCGCGCGTAGTCCGCGGGCGTGCTGAGCATGCCGCCGAACAGGCCGTTGCCGGACATCAGCGTGCGGTTCGACTTGCCCGCCTTCTCGGCGTGCTCCGGCCGTTCGCGAACCCGTAAGTTCTCGTCCTCGTCCCACTCATACTCGGTGGCCAGCCGCGCCCGGTCTTGCTCACCGCAATAGAATCCGCTGTCCGCCATGCCCAGAGGCTCGAAGATGCGCTCGCGGAACAGCGTGTCCAGATCCTGGCCGGTCAGCCGGGTCAGGAACAGGCTCAGCACATCGAAGTCCGAAGCATAGTTCCAAGTCTCTCCCGGCTGCGCGAAAAGCGGAACTTCAGCGAGGGCCAGCACCTTCTGCTCGTAGCCGTGCTCCGGCTGGTTAACCGGCTCCGCCGCGCCGAAGAATCCCGTCCCTTCCCAAGTGGGCTCCAACAGCGGTCCATAGGCGGCGGGCGTGCGGCTGATGGCCGGCAGTCCGGAGGTCATGGTGAGCAGGTCGAACAGGGTGATCTCCCGGCGTGCCGGCACGGTGACCTCGGTGGCGAGCCCGCTGCGAACCCGCTCCTCCGCGCCGAGGTAGGCGGCCACCCGGGGCTTCTCGAACTCCGGCAGCCACTTGGACACGGGCTCATCGAGAAAAAAGGCCCCATCCTCGAACAGCGACATCACCACCGCTGCCGTGACCGGCTTGGTCTGGGAGTACATGCGAAACAGCGAATCCATCGAGACTGGCGCTTCCCGGCTCACATCCAGCCGGCCTGCGGCGTGTTGATGCACAACTTGGCCGTGGCGCAAAACCACGGTCGCCGTTCCGGGCACGTCGCCGGCTTCTACGGCTGCGTCCATGGTGCGTCCGATGCGCTCGAGCCGCTCAGCGCACAAGCCCGCTTCTTGGGGCCGGGCGACGGGCAGCCCGGCAAGTTCCTGAGTCATTGATGTCTCCTGTGTTCATCCCCCTTGGATCGGGGAGCGAGTTTAGCAGGTGCCATTCTGCAACAAACTCTGACCGGTACCGGGTAACCGATTGAATGTTGGGAAATCCTCAGCGGTCGGAATTGAGCGGTTTGCTCCTCCGGCATTTGCCCGTTGTGCGGGCTCGACGCCGATCGGGCATTCTCGGGTCGGCCTAGCCGGTCAGGTCGCAACGCTATTCAAACCGGCCGGATTGGGCGATGATGTAGGCTCTGATTTGTTGAATTCCCAGTTGTTCATTTACTGCGTTCGTCGTTGCGTCGCTTGGCTGTGCGTTTTGTTGTGCCTTGGCACCAGTTCCGCTGGTGCGGTAGAGCTTGGCGCTCAGCAGGTCATTGACGTCCTAGATGGTATTCCGCGGCATCACATCCGCGTGCCAACCCTTGATGATGCGGATGCCGCTATCCGCATCGACGGGATGGTGGATGAAGCCGCTTGGCTGCAGGTGCCCGACTACGACAACATGCGGGTGGCGGTGCCCGGCACGGGAGAGCCCGGCGCCTACCGCACGCAGTTGCGGCTGCTCGCCACCAAGCGGGCGCTGTACGTCAGCGCGGTGATGCACCAGCCGCCGGACACCCTGGTGCAGCGGATGACCGCCCGCGATGAATTCATTGACCGCGACCTGTTCGGTTTTACCATCGACCCCGGTGGTGAAGGCCAGTTCGCCTATTGGTTCATGGTGGCCTTGGGCGGTTCGCTTTTGGACGGCAAGGCGCTGCCGGAGCGCCGCTTCCAGAATGACTGGGATGGCCCTTGGCACAGCGCCACGGCGCGGCTCGGCCATGGCTGGAGCGCGGAGATGATGCTGCCTTGGTCCATGATGGGCCTGCCCGAAGCCCAAGGCGAGCGCACCATGGGCTTTGCCTTCTCCCGCTATGTGGCACATGCCAGCCAACGCTATCAATGGCCCGGCTACTCCTACTCCTCGGCCCGCTTCGTCACCGCCCTTAACGCCATGCAGGTGGAAGGGGTTGAGGCGCGCCCGCAGATTTCGGTGATCCCGTTCACTTCGCTCACCAAGGATCAGGCCCGAGGAGACGACAAGGCCCGCGTTGGCGTTGACGTGGCTTGGCGGCCGTCGCCCCAGCTGGCGCTGGCGGCAACTGCGCTGCCCGATTTCGGGGCGGTGGAAGCGGATGACGTGGTGCTCAACCTCACCGCCCTGGAGACCTTCTTTCCCGAAAAGCGGCTGTTCTTTCTGGAGGGCAACGAGGTGTTCGAGTCCACCCCGCGGGCCAATTTCGGCAATCTCGCCAGATCCGTCACCAACGACAATTACGCCACCACCTCGCGCAAGGTTTGGCGCAATGAGTTTCTGCCGGTGCCGATTTCCTTGGTGAACACGCGCCGCATGGGCGGCACGGCCACCCAAGTGGAAGTGCGGGACGGAGTGGAGCTGCGGCGCGGTGAACGCGGCCTGCCCACGGAATTGCTGGGTGCAGCCAAGGTCACTGGCTCCGCCGGCGGGCTTCGCTATGGCCTGATGGGCGCGCTGGAGGATGACGTGGAATGGTTGGGCGATGTCGGCAATGAACGGGTGAAGGTTTCCGCACCAGGCCGGGATTTTGCCGTGGCCCGCTTGCTTTACGAATCGGTGGGCGCGGACCGCCGCTCCGTGGGCTACATCGGCACCTTGGTGGCTGGCCCCATGCATGACGCGGAAGTGCACGGAATTGACGTCCACTACACCAGCGGCGACGGTGGCATCGTGGCCGATGCCCACGTCATGCGCAGCGCAGTGGACGGGGAGGCAGGCTACGGCGCCTTGCTCGACTTGCGCTACGCCCGCTCCGCAGTGGTTCAGCACCAACTGGCGCTGGACTACTTCGACGCCGATGCGGACCTAAACGACCTGGGCTTTCTGGCCCGCAACGACTACGTGGGGGCGCAGTACGCCCTGCAGTACGCCAATCCCGAGGGCATTGGGCGGTTCAAGGTCATTCGCGGCACCGTGGTGGCGCAGCAACGGTTCAATTTGAGTGAAGGCCAAGTGGTGGAGAGCGGGCTCTACTGGCGCAATTCCATGGTCCTGCCGGGCCGCAACACCATCAACACGGCGCTGGCTTGGCTGCCGCGCCGCTATGAGGACCGCGACAGCCGGGGCAACGGCGCCTATCGAGTGCGCCAACGGTGGTGGGGCGACGTTCAGGTGGCGACGGATGCGGCCAAGGCGTTGAGCTTTTCAGCGAGCCTCGGCGCCTTGCAGGAAAATCTCGGCGATTGGACCTACGCCCTGGCTGGCGGCGTCACTTGGCGGCCCAACGACCGGTTGTCCCTTGATTTCGACCTGCGCTACAAGCGCCGCCGAGGCTGGGTGGTGCACGTGGAGGAGCGCAATTTCGGCACCTACAAGGGGCCCGACCTGCAGCCTTCGCTCAGCTTGAACTGGGTGGCCGCCGCGCGGCATCAAGTGCGGCTGTCGTTGCAGTGGGCAGGTGTCAAGGCCAGGCTGCAGGACTTCTGGGCCGTGCCGGAGGGCGACGGCAAGCTGGTTTCAGCTGAGCCAGGGGATCCCGAGCGAAACTTCAGCGTCAGCATGCTCACCGCCCAAGCGCGCTATCGATGGGAGATTGCACCGCTGACGGACTTCTACTTGGTTTACAACTTGGGCAACGCGCTGCCCAACGACCCGAACCGGGAGCTGCGTGGGCTGTTCACTGACGCGTTCAACGACCCGGTTGTGGAGAGCTTCGTCGCCAAGCTGCGCTATCGCTTCGGGAACTGATCGGGGATCTGATTCGCCTTGCGCTATGCTGTCGGGGTGATAGCATTGGTGACTTTATTGGGTTCAATCAGAGGAGAGAGAGCATGAGCCTACCTTGCAGTCTTTTGTCCACTTCACGGCGAACTACTAGCGCCTTGACGGCGTTTCTTGCGGCGTTGCTGGTTTGGGCTGGGCCGTCGGAAGCCGAAGCCGAAGAGGCACAAGCCGGGGTGCTTGAGGAGATCATTGTCACCGGCACCAAGCGGGATGTCTCGCAGCAGGATACGCCGATTGCTGTGTCCACCATCACCGCCAATGACATCGCCAAGACCTTTGGCAATGACATCCGCGCGCTGGGGGATTTGTCGCCAAACGTCACGCTAACCAACCAAACCGGCTTCAACGCCTTGGCAGGTGGCATTCGGGGCACTGGGACCATCTCCATCCTGACCACCCAAGACCCCAGCGTCGGGCTACTGGTTGATGAATTCGCGCTCAACCATGTCCAGACCCAGTTTGCTGAGTTGTTCGATGTGGAGCAGGTGGAGATTTACCGCGGCCCACAGGGAACGCTGTTCGGCAAGAACAGCACTGGGGGCACCATCGTGATTACATCCAAGCGGCCCGATATGGAAACCATGAGCGCCGACCTCAAGCTGAGCGTTGGGGGTTACGACGGAGGGTCTGACAAGTACAAGGCTCAGGTTGGCATCGATATTCCGATCATTGAAGGTCAACTGTCTTTCCGGTTTGCGGGATCCTTGACCAACGAAGATGGCGTCTACACAAATGACAAGGACACCGCGACGTTCCCCGAGTTCATACCTATCCTAGGTTTCGCTGGGATTGATCCCAACAATGCGCCTCTGCCGCCAGAACTGAACACCACCACCCAAGGCGGGGGAGAGCGGCTCGATGGTAAGGATGTCGTTGCGGCAAAGTCCAAGCTGCTTTGGCAGCCAACGGATCGATACGAGGCTTACTTCATTTGGGAGTTTTTGCGCGACCGCTCTGATTCACCGCCAGGTATCAATGAAACACCCGCTGGAGAGGGGTTTCTTTTGGAGAACTTGGGCTTTCCGGGCTTTCAGACCGTGAACAATGATCCCTTTAGCACCGGCGTTACGCAGCAGGGCGCCGGCATTAACATGCGTGACGGGCATCAAGTTGATGCGGACGGCTTCTATCTCACCCAAACTTTGGATCTTGAGTACGGCAGCATTAAGTCCATTACGGGCTATAGAGAGCACTCTGAAATTCTGCCCAGCACCTATACCGGTGAGGCGTTCTTGTCCTTGTTCGACGCCAGCAGGAACCTTGAAAGGGAGCAGTTTCAACAGGAGTTACGCTTTGTTTCAGAATTGGATGGGCCTTTCAACTTTGTTGTAGGCGGCATTTTCCTCACCGACGAATTAGATTTCGTTGCGTATTCCACGCAAGGCTTGGCGTCTTTGGTTCCTCCTCGCCTCAATGATCCCAGTGCGCCGCTTTACGATGATCGGGGTTACGTCAATTTGGATTTGCGCAACCTCACAGGAGATCCTGGTTTTGGTGTGGTGAAACAGGATCGGCAGTCATGGGCGATCTACGGGGATGGAACTTTCCAAGTAAGCGAGCGATTAAGCCTGACAGCGGGTTTGCGCTACACGGAAGACGAGAAGGAGTTCTTCAAGCCCACGGGTGCGGGTGGACCGTGCAATCAGTACACCGAGGCACGGGACGCTAGAGCGGTAAACCCGAGCCTTCCCTTAGATGCGCCCGGCAACTGCATTGACGCGCGCTCCACGACCGCCAGCCGAGCCGGACTGGACCCAACTCAAATCGACCCATTCGAAAGCCCAATTCCACCATCGGCCTACGCCTTTGTGGCGGATGCCAAGCGCACTTGGGATCAGATTACCTGGCGGACGGTATTGGATTACAAGCCAAGTGATGCCCAATTGCTTTACCTGAGCTTTGCCACGGGTTTTCTGGCAGGCGGGTTCAGTGAAACCTGCTCAAGGGTCTCCACTTGTGAGCCCTACGCGCCGGAAAAGAACCTGAACATTGAGGTCGGGTACAAGGGCGACTTGATGGACAATCGCCTGCGCTTCAACGTCGCGGCGTTCTTCACCGAGTACGAAGATCTGCAGCGCAATCAGGTGTTTCCGTTCGTTGATCCCGTCAGTGGCGCCCCCGCACAGGAAACCCTCACCCTAAACGTGGGCGACTCGGAGGTTATGGGGGTGGAAATGGAAGCGACTTGGCTTGCTAGCGACCGCTTGCAGTTTAAGGGTTCGTTGGGTTGGACGGATGGCGAATACAAATCCTTCACCCTGCCGGGCGAGTTCAAGGAAGCGGAAGGCGTCGATTTGACCGACTTGAACATCCCCTTTCTGCCGGAATGGCAAATCGGGCTTCAAGCAATATACGATCAACCCTTGGCCAATGGCGGGGCGATCTCATGGATTGCCGGCCTTCATCACCAGTCAGAAGCCGAAACAAGCCCGTTGGACCCCAATGCAGCGCAAGGCGGCAATATCGCTTTTTCAGGACCGGTCGCTCGGCATCCTTCCTTGTCTCAAATGGAGAAGCGAACGCTTGTAGATGCGAATGTCACCTATTCCAGCCCTGATGACCGCTACTACGTGACGTTGTACGGCAAGAACTTGCTGAATGAGAAATATAGAGTTTCGTCCAACTCCGTTGGTGCCTTGTGGAACTTCACCTATTACGCAC
The DNA here is from genome assembly GCA_965220835.1 of Candidatus Azophilus sp. Classification (GTDB taxonomy): domain Bacteria; phylum Pseudomonadota; class Gammaproteobacteria; order Pseudomonadales; family Azotimanducaceae; genus Azophilus. The sequence continues at coordinate 1,029,226 of OZ244842.1, forward strand.
CGCCAATGCAATGGGGTGTTGAGTTAGGCGTTACCCTGCAGTAGCGAATTCCGTGAAAGGCCTTCTTGACCAAAAGGTCGCCGTAGTCACTGGCTCCGCGGTCGGCATCGGCCGCGGGGTATCCGTGCGGCTGGCGGAGGAGGGGGCTGACATCGTCGCCTTGGATGTCAACAGCGTTGAAAACCGGGCTACCGCCGAAGCGGTGCGGGCCACAGGCTGGCAGTGCCTGCCCATCGCTTGCGACGTGGCGGACCGGGTGCAGGTGCGCAGCGCCATAGACGCGGGCCTGCAAGCCTTCGGGCGCATTGACGTGCTGGTGAACAACGCGGCGGTCTGGGACGACTCCTCGCTGCTGAACGGCACCTACGAGTCCCAGACGGCTGCATTCGAGGCGTCCATGGGCGCTTGCGCCATGGGCAGCTACTACTGCGCCCGGGCCTGCGTTCCGGCCATGGCCCAAGCGGGTGGCGGGCACATCATCAACATCATCACCGAGCACGTGAAGGAAGGCCACTACATCACCGGCATGCCGGCGCTTGGCTACGACTGCGCCAAGTTCTCGCAGTGGCGGCAGACCGAGACCTGGGCGATGGAATTGGCGGATGTCAGCATTCGCGTCAACGGGCTTTGCTTTGGCGCCACTGACAGCCCCATGCTGCGGGGCGCCGCGCCGGAGCTGGCGGATTCGGCCATGAAGCCGGCGGACATCGGCCAAGCCATCATCAACCTGATTGCCCACGGCGAGGCGGGGCCGAGCGGGGAAACCTATCTGTTCGGCACCTCGGGCACCCCTAGGGCGGAGAGCTTGGCCGCCATCGCGGCGCTGGCGCCGACCGGTTAGTGTTCTGCCCCGCGAGTAATCGCTCCTATTTCTCGGACAGGGCGCTGGGCACGCGCAATCAACAGGTCTTTCAAGGGAGGCTGCCATGGCAGACCCATCGTCCAACGAGGGCGTCAACCATCAGGTTTATCTGAAGCAGGTGCCCGAAGGCATAGCCGGGCCGGACGACTTCGACGTGCGCCCTGCACCGATGCCGCAAATAGGTCCCGGCGAAGTGCTGGTGGCGGCCCACTACCTGGGTGTCGATGCCGCCCTGCGGCTGATCGTGCGGGACAGCGACGAGTTCCTGTTTCGGGTGCGCCCCGGCGATTTGGTGCGCGGCTCCATGGCCGGCCAAGTCATTGAGTCCAATCATGCAGACTACCAAGTCGGGGACTACGTGCTTGCCTCCCAAGGCGTGCAGAACTATGCCGTCAGCAACGGCGAAGACTTGGAGAAGTGCGATGTCAGCCAAGCCCCCTTGGCGGCCTGGCTCGGTGGCTTCGGCGTGTCCGGCCTGACGGCCTACTTCGCCATCACCGAGGAGTGCAAGCCGCAGCCGGGCCAGACCGTGTTGGTGAACGGCGCAGCGGGCGCGGTGGGGTCCATCGCCGGCCAGATCGCCCGTTTAGCCGGAGCGCGGGTCATCGGCTTGACCAGCAGCGCCGAGAAGTGCCGCTGGCTGACCGAGACGCTGGGCTACGACGTGGCCATCAACTACCGAGAAGGCAACCTCTACGAGCGCTTGGCGGAAGCGGCCCCGGAGCGCCTCGATGTCATCTTCGACAACGTCGGCGGCCCCATCCTCGACGAAAGCCTGAAACTGATTGCCATGCGCGGCGTTGTGCTGCTGTGCGGCTCCACCTCCCAATACGCCGCCGAGACCATGACCGGCCCCAACAACTACATCTGGCTCGGCACCATGCGCGCCCGCATGCAGGGCTTTGTCATCTTCGACTACGCAGACCGCTACGCCGAAGCCCGTGCCCGCATGGCCCGTTGGATTGCCAGCGGCGACCTAAAGCTCGCCGAACACATCGTCGACGGCGACGTGGCCGACTTCCCCCGCGCCTTCCAGCAACTCTACGAGGGCCAAAACCTCGGCAAGATGCTGGTCCGTCTGCCCGCGGGGCGTTGAGCGGGCCACGCCGCTTTCGACCATCGCCATCTTGGACGATGACGGCTGTTTGAGAGAACCTGCCATGGCGCAAGAGTCGGTTGAGCAACTGGACGCATTGATCATCGGGGCGGGGGTCTCGGGCCTTTACGCCCTGCACCACCTGCGCGGAATGGGATTGTCCGTGGCCGTGTGCGACGGCGCGGGAGGCATCGGCGGCACTTGGTGGTACAACGGCTATCCCGGCGCCCGAGTCGATGGACCCGGCAGCCCCTTCTACTGCTACACATTCGCCGATGAACTCATGCAGGAGTGGGACTGGGCCGAGACCCAGCCCTCGCAGGCGGAAGTGCTGGCTTACCTGGAGCATGTCGCCGACCGGTTCGACCTCCGGCGCCAAATCCGGCTCAACACCTGGATACGCAATCCCCGCTACGACGAGGCGGCACAGCTTTGGACGGTTGACACCAGCACGGGCGGGCGAATCGCCGCCCAGTTCCTCATCTGCGCAGTCGGTGCCCTGTCCACGGCCAATCGGCCGGACATTCCCGGCATTGACGACTTTGCGGGCGAGTGCCACCACACCGGCAACTGGCCCCACGAGCCGGTTCGCTTCGCGGGCAAGAGGGTGGGGGTGATTGGCACGGGCTCCTCGGGCATTCAGGCGATTCCGGAGATTGCCAAACAAGCAGCGCACCTCACCGTGTTCCAGCGCACGCCGCAGTTCAGTTTCCCGGCCCGCAACGAGCCCCTCACCGCTGAGGAGCTGGCCAGCGTCCGCGACAACTGGGAGGCCCTCAAAGAGAATATGCGCAACTTCAACGGAGGTTTCCCTTGGCCGCGCAATCTGCGCACCGCCGCTGAGGACACGCCAGCGGAGCGTCAGGCGTTGTTCGAGAGGCTTTGGCAGGAAGGCACCCTGAAGTTCATCACCGGCAACTACTCGGACCTGCTGACCAATAAGGAGACCAACGGCATGGTTGCCGATTTCGTGCGCGGCAAGATCCGCGAAATCGTGCGCGACCCGGCCACCGCCGACAAGCTGATGCCTGACCACTACGTGGCCACCAAGCGGCCGGTGCTCGACAACGGCTACTTCGAGACCTACAACCGGGAGAACGTGACCCTGGTTGACCTGCGGGAAGATCCCATCGAGCGCATCACCCCATCCGGGGTGCGCACGTCGACCGGCGAGCATCCCTTGGACATGCTGGTGCTGGCGACCGGTTTCGACGCCATCAGCGGCACCTTCCTGCGCCTCAACCCGAAGGGGCGCGCTGGGTTGAGCCTCAAGGGGCGTTGGCGCGAGCGCTACCACAATTACTTGGGTCTGATGATCTCGGGTTTCCCCAACCTGTTCATGGTGCATGGCCCCGGCACGCCCGGCGTGCTTTACAACATGCCGCTCGGTGCGGAGCGCGAAATCGAATGGGTGGGCCATTGCATAGCGCATCTGCGCGGCCAGCGCTTGGGTGCCGTGGAGGCCACGCCTGCCGCCGAGGCAGCTTGGGCGGAGGAGGTGGAAGGCTTCGCCAATCGCACCCTCTATCCGCTCACTGACTCCTGGTACACCGGCGCCAACATCCCCGGCAAACCGCGCCAGTTCTCGGTTCACTTGGGAGGTCCTTACTACTTCGAGCGCCTTTCCCAAGTGGCGGCCAGCGGCTATGAGGGAATCGAGTTCGAGGCCGCGCGCCGCCAAGCATGATCAGCGATTTCCGTTTGAGAAACGGCGCTGCCTGAAGGGGGCAGTTGCGCTAGAGTTCGCGCTTTCGAGTGCCCACAGGAGCAGTAGCATGCCGACCCCGACTGATTCCATTTGCCCGGTCCGCAACTCGGGCAACAGGTGCCGTAAAGCGGCCTTCCGGCAGGCGCTGGCTTTGTTGGTTTTTGTGCCCCTTGTTGCGCTCGCCATCGAGAATGGCGAAAGCGCTGCTGCGAGCGTTGAGATTCCCTTCCAGAGGTTCATTCTCGACAATGGCCTGACCCTCATCGTGCACGAGGACCGCAAGGCCCCTGTGGTGGCAGTGAACGTTTGGTACCACGTCGGCTCCAAGAACGAGCAGCCGGGCAAGACCGGGTTCGCCCATCTCTTCGAACATCTGATGTTCAACGGCACGGAGAACTACCCCGGCGAGTACTTCGAGCCCTTTGAGCGGGTTGGCGCCACGGGCATGAACGGCACCACCAACGTCGACCGCACCAATTATTTCCAAGTGGTTCCCAAGAACGCGCTCGATCTCGCACTGTGGATGGAGTCCGACCGCATGGGCCACCTGCTTGGCGCTGTGGATCAGGCGCGCCTTGATGAGCAGCGCGGCGTGGTGCAGAACGAGAAGCGGCAGCGGGAGAACCAGCCCTACGGCCGCGTCTATGACGTCCTGTTCGAGAACCTGTTTCCCGAAGGCCACCCCTACGCTTGGTCCGTCATCGGCAGCATGGATGACCTGAACTCAGCGTCGCTCGATGACGTCAGGGACTGGTTCAACCGGTACTACGGCGCCGCCAACGCCGTGCTGGTCATTGCCGGCGACGTGCAGGCGGCGGCCGTGAAGGAGCGGGTGGAGCACTGTTTCGGCCACATTCCCGCCGGTCCGCCGCTGGAGCGCCAAGCGGCTTGAGGCCGTTGCGCATCGCGACGAGTCCCTCGTTTATCTGGTGGATCGCCCGGACTCCGAGCAATCCGTCATCATCGCCGGCCACATCGCACCGCCGCGCAACAGCGAGGCGGACCTGGCCATCAGCGCCATGAACCAAGTGCTCGGCGGCGACTTCACCGCCCGCGTCAACATGAATTTGCGCGAGGACAAGGGCTGGTCCTACGGGGCCCGCACGCAAATCGTACCCACCCGGGGGCAGCGACCGTTCATCGCGTTGGCACCGGTGCAAACCGACAAGACCAGCGAAGCGATGGCCGAACTGAAGCGGGAAATCGAGGCGATAGTTGGCGTGCGGCCGCCGGAGGCGGAAGAGATCGCCAAGGTGAAGGACCAGCGCACGCTGTCATTGCCGGGCCGTTGGGAGACCGCTCGGGCGGTGGTGGGCTCCCTTTCCGAAATTGTGCGGTTTAAGTTGCCGGAAGACTACTGGCAAAACTACGCGGATGCGGTTCGCGGCCTGAGTAACGCGGAAATCCGTCAGGCCGCAGTGGACGTGGTGCGCCCCGAAAGCCTGATTTGGGTGGTTGTCGGTGATCGCAGCCGCATCGAGGAGGGCATCCGGGAGCTTGGGGTTGGCGAGGTCGTGCTGCTCGATGCGGATGGCAATCCAGTGGCTTCGGATGTGGCTGCGGCTGGCGGGTGAAAACAGCCGGGCTGCGTTAGCACCTGTTCCCTGCACATCCGCGCCTTCGCCCGGCGCGAGGCGCCGTTGCTTCGTGCGGTGGACACGCGCTGGGAAGAACGCTGGTTCCTGGCGGTTGCAAGCGCCGGTGATCCGCAAGTTAATACTTGCAAACGCCTCACCTTGGCCGCGGAATCCGCTCCGCCGCTGGCAAGGTGCAGATGCGGTCCATCCGCGTGACGCTGCCGTCGGCGTATTCCCACACCAGCTGTTCGCCATCCAAGTAGCGCCGCACCACCACGGGGCCCCAACCGAACACGTGGAAATTCAGAACGCCCCGGTTCCAGATCATGCTGGCGGATGTTCGCGCACAATAGGGCTTGCCGCCGATTGTGAAGGCCACGGAGCCTTCGGTGTCGTTGGTGTTTTCGCCTAGGGTGCTGTTGGGACCGTAATCGTGAATGATGCCGCTGCTGGTGACCACCACCCGGCGTCCGCACTGTTCGATGCGTTCCACGTGACCGACGTGTCCGCCTGCCACCCCTAGCCAAAGCCCCCGTATGTCTTCGGCGCCGGCCACCAAAGGTTCGGTGCACTCCGCCAGAATCGGCAACGGGAAGTGGGCGTAGCTGCAGCCGGGCGTGTTGCCCTTGGGTATGTCCGCCGCCAGCTTGCCGCTGCCGTCTAGTGGGGGAAGTTTGCAGTAGTCGATCAAGCTGCCGTCGCCGGCCAGCGTAGCCGGATCGGTCGTAAGCGGTGGTCGCGGCGAGAGAAACACCGCCCAGAACGCCACCAGCAAGCAGGCGATGAGAACGGCAGCGGACCAAAGCAGGATTCTGCTGATCATGGTGCGGGTTCCGGTTGATCCCCAATGCCATTCATCGGGGGATGCTCGTCGTCAACCGACGCTCGCCGTCGGCCGACGCTCACCTTCGGCTGGTGTTTGCCGACCGTCGGCGCTGGCCGTCGTTCAAGTGCTGCGAATGAGGTCAACAATGGCTTTGGTCACCTGATCCGGGCAATTCTCCTGCACGAAGTGCCCGCCGCCTTGAATGGTGGTGTGGGGCAATCCCTTCGCCCCCGGCACCCGTTCCTTGAACGGCGCCTCGCCGCCCCGCGTGACCGGATCATTGTCCGCAAAGGCGCACAGAAACGGCTTGTCGAAAGCAGAGAAGAACGCCCAAGCCTTACGCTGGGCCTCCAACGAAGGGTCCGTTGGCAGCGTGGGCACTTGGCTGGGCATGGCCCGCGGCCCCATCTTGTAGCTGGGATCCGGAAAAGGCGCGTCGTAGGCCCTTGCCAATTCGGAGGGGAAGGGCGACCCCAGCCCCAAGTTGTGCAGCAGAAACCGCGCTGCCCGCGAGAGATTGGACCGCCTTTCCATCATCATTGACATCATGAAGCCGATGGGCATGTCCTGGGTCTCCCAACAGAACTTTTGCCAGTAGGCGAATTGGGTGGCCGGATTGCCGGGCATCTGGCTCAATGCCCTCTGCATCTGAACCAAGGTCGGCGTGGGCGCTTCCGCGCGAAACTGCTCCACGGCCTTGACCACGTCTTCGGCAAGGTCCGGGTTGTAGGGCAGGCCGGTGTTGGAGATCACCACGCGGTCGAACCGGCCCGCGTGGTCCACCACCAGGCGCAGCCCGATGAGCCCGCCCCAGTCTTGGCCGAAGAAGGTGATGCCGGAAAGGTCGTTCTGCTCAAGCCAGAGGCCCATCCAGTCAACCTGCCGCTGGTAGCTGTAGTCTTCCCGTGCGGCGGGCTTGTCGGACTTTCCGTACCCGGGCAGGTCCGGTGCGATCACCCGCATGCCCTCGCGGACCAGCAAGGGGATCATCTTTCGGTAGAGGTAGCTCCAGACCGGCTGGCCATGCATGCACAGCACCAGCGGGCCCTCCTTGGGGCCTTCGTCCAGATGATGAATGCGCAAATCGCTGCCGTCGTCGGTGCGAACCGTCGTGTAATTGGGCTCGAAGGGGTAATCCGCCAGATTCGCGAAACGTGACTCGGGGGTTCTCAGAACTTTCATGTCGGCTCATCTCCGGGGGCGGTGCTCGCTGCCAAGCATTGTAGCGAGCACCGCAACATGGATCGATGTAAGTGGAGCGATGTAAGTTGACATCTTCTAGGATGACCAGTCGAGATTCTTCTAGTTAGACTTGTGGTTGACGCCAATGTGGTCGCGGCCTTCCCCAGCGCCTCGGGCGCCAGTCACGAGTTGTTGCGTCAAGCGGCGTCCGGTACGGTTAAGTTGCTGTGCTCGACAGCTCTATTTCTCGAATGCGAGGCAGTGCTGAGGAGACCGGAAGTGCGAGTGGCCACGGGGCATCTGCTGGAAGATGGGGAGTCCATTATGAACGCGATCGCTGAGTTTGCTGAGCCGGCGGAGCCACGGCTTCGTTCAGCAGGGAGTGCAGGTGATGACGTCTAAAGCCCATGTGCGGCACGGTTTTGGCACGGTGAGGCCTTATTTGTACGGTGCCTACGAACTGCCCTCATTCCTGGTGAAGGTGTTCGGTGCGCGTGAAGTGGAGCGGCATGAGTCCGAGGACCGGCGGGCCGCTCATGTTGAATTGGCGATCGGCGATAGTGCCGTGGTGGTGGAGGCGGGAGAGCTTCCACCGGGTCACCATCCAACGCTGGCCTCCGTCTATGTTTACGTTGAGGATGTCGATGCCGTGTATCAACGCGCCTTGGAGGCGGGGGCCGAAGCAATAGCCGCGCCTGAGGACAAGCCTTACGGGGAGCGTGGGTGCGGATTCTCTGCGTACGGAAACACTTGGTGGGTGGCCACTCATCTGGGCGCAGGGCACTAAGCCGACCGCGCTTCCCGCCGCTCCAAAGCCGCCAGCAGCCGCGAGTGCCGTCCCTCTGGCGACTTCTTGGTTGAGCATGGGGCGATTGAGTGAATGGAAGCGCATCATGCTGCATGGTCTCACCACTCGGTTGATCGCACAGGCGATTGCTGTCCACTGAGAATCGGCTTGTCCAAGTCTGCGCAGGTTCGCCATTTGAGACTTGAGCCTAGTCTAGGCTAGAGTCCCCCGCATTGCATTGACGAGCAAAGGTGCCGACATGAGGTTGATTCATGCTTTGCGATTTTGCGTTGGGTGGTTGGTCGTCACGGCTGCCGCATCCGTGGCGGCCGGCGAGGCGTCGAGCTGGGCGGTTCGAGTGGCCAACCAGTACCAGGTCACGCCGAATGTGACCTATCTGACCGCGGATGGCTTTGAATCCAAGCTCGACGTGATCGCGCCGCGGGACCCGCCCAAGCCGGTCCCGACACTGCTGTACATTCACGGTGGCGGTTGGATCGGCGGCAGCAAGGAGCGGGCGATGTTGCGGGTGCTGCCGTATTTGGAAATGGGATTGGCGGTGGTCAACGTTGCATACCGCCTCGGGCCGGTGGCGCTGGCGCCGGCGGCCGTGGAAGACGGGCGCTGCGCACTGCGTTGGGTGTTGGTCAATGCAGACAGCTACGGCTTCGACCCGGATCGGATCATCGTCAGCGGGCATTCGGCCGGTGGCCACCTGGCGCTCACTACTGGCATGCTGCCGGCCAGCGCCGGCTTGGATCGGCGTTGCCCGGCCCGCAGCCCAACCGGTGGAATGGCGGATGCCCATGAGCCGGAGATGCGCGTCGCCGCAATCGTCAATTGGTACGGAATCACCGACGTTGCCGATTTGGTGTCCGGCCCCAACGCCAAGACCTATGCCGTCGCTTGGCTGGCGGGTCTCCCGGATTGGCAGAGGGTGGCGGAGCGGGTTTCCCCCTTGAGCCACGTGCGCGCTGGGCAGCCGCCAGTTCTGACCATTCACGGTGATGCCGACAATATCGTCCCGTTCGATCACGGGCTGCGCCTTCACCAAGCTCTGGATCGGGCCGAGGTGCCCGCCAAGCTGCACGTGATTGAAGGCGGCGGGCATGGTGGATTCACCGACGCGGAGTCCCTGGCCGCCTACCAAGCCATTCGCGAGTTTCTGATTCGGCATGGGGTGATTGAATGAATGGAGGGCGTTAGCATATGTGCGACCGATAGAGGATCTTGCGGCCGCCTCGCGCACTTCCGCCAAGTCGTTACGGAGAGATCACAACTGAACCCGAGCAGTTTTAGTGAGTTGTGCGAGGGAAATGAGGTTCGTGCAATATCGGGAGGGCTTTCTACCGGGGTGTGCGGATGGTGGAGACGATCTACATGGACTATGCCGCGACGACCCCGGTTGATCCGGCTGTCGTGGAGGCGATGCTTGGGTACATGGGTCCGGAAGGAGTTTTCGCTAACCCGGCTTCCAACACGCACTTGCAAACGATCAGTAGGGCACATTGGCAACCTCTAGGGGCCTCACCGGCCTCGTCCGAAGGCGCATTAGGAAGCTTGCCTGCTGAAGGCGTTTGGCGGAAGAGGTAGGAGTCGAACCCACCAGGCGCGATGTCGCGCCTCAACGGCTTTGAAGGCCGCGCGCCCCACCGGAGACGATGCTCTTCCTGGATGCCAGTGGCGACAGTGCCACCCCCAAACCCTACCGTAACCGGAGTGTCCTGACCACCAATCGAAGTTGCTACTTCAGTTCCCCCACCACCGTTCGCGCATCGCCGTGACGGCGCGTGTAACCGCGGCGGTCGAAGTACTCCAGCAGTTCGATGGCGATGTTGCGGCCGATGCCGGTATGGTCGCGGAAGCGGCGCACTGTAAGCGGCTCTTGGTCGGCGAGGGCGGCCACTTGCGCTGCGATGGCGGTTAGCCGTTCGGGCAAGTAGAAGCGCTTGGGCGAAATCTGCACCAGCAGGCCCCGCTGGGCGAGGCTTTTCAGGCCGGTTTCGAGCGGCCCCAATGGGGTTTGCATGGCTTTGGCCAAGTCGCCGAGGCTGGGGGCTTGGTCTTGGTCCAAGCGGGGCCTCACGCGATTGAGCAGCGCCTTTTGCTGCGGCGGCAGTTCCGCGACGTGGGTGGGAAGATGGTAGGTGCCGGCGGTGAGCTGCAGGCGTTTTTCGGAAAGCAGTTCGTTGAGCACGGGGATCTGGAAGCGTTCCGGGATCGTGCTCGGCAGCCGGTTGGGCGCGAATCCCGGCGCTGCTGGATGGTCGCGTTGATGCTGGGCGGCAAAGTCAAGGGCGATGCGGTGCCAGCCCGACCAAAGCGCCTGCTGCATGGCCTCCCCATCGTGTGTTTTGAGTTCGAAACCGCCCAAGGCTTCCTCGAGTTCCCCGTCCGTAAGGCCTATCGTGTTCTGCAAGCGCCCTAAGGCCAGTGGACCTAGCGCGAGCAGGCTGGCGACGATGCCGCGCTGGTCTTCCGCTTTGAACGCGTCAATCCGCGCCAGGCGGGCAGGGTTGCGCCGCCGCGCAGAGGGCGCCAAGTCGGCGAGCACGCGCCCGCCGCCCAACGTGCGGTCCAAGCCGTGGTCGCGTAGCACCAGATGGTCGTCATGGCGGGCGCTTAGGGGTTCGTCGGTTACGACCTCCACTGTGCGTCGCTCTCCGGGCAGCGCCTTGCCGGCGTCCAGCAGCGCCAAGCGGCCGGTGCTGTGGGCGGTGGCGTGATAGACGTGCACCGGCAGCCAGTGCTTCACGGGGCGCGGGAAGTCGTCAAGGATGCGCAGGTCCACAGCGAAGTTGCGGCAGTTGGGCATCGGCGCCGCCGTGAGCCAGCAACCGCGCTGGACGTCGCCTTGGCCCACGCCTGCCAGATTGACGGCCGCTCGGTCGCCCAAGGCGGCGCGGTCGGCGGTGGCCTCCTGAACCCTTAAGCCGCGCACGCGGGCGGCTTGGTTGGCGGGAAAGACAAAGACCTCGTCGCCTTGGACAACCGTTCCGGCGTGAACAGTGCCGGTGGCCACCAAGCCGGCACCTTGGATGTTGAAGGCGCGGTCCACTGCCAGGCGAAACTGGCCTTGGGGTCGCGCCGATGGCGTGGCATCCGCTGCCGTCCAAAGCGCCTGCTTCAACTCGGCAATGCCGGCGCCGGTGCTGGCGGAGGTGCGCAGGATGGGCGCCGTTTCGAGGAAAGTGCCCTTTAGGAAGGCGCGCACCTCAGTCTCGGCCTGTTCAATGCGTTCGGCGGATGCCCGGTCGCACTTGGTCAACGCCACGAGGCCTCGGCCCACGCCGGTGAGCGTGAGGATTTGCAAGTGCTCCCGGGTTTGCGGCATGGGGCCGTCATCGGCGCTCACCACCAGCAGGGCGAACTGCATGGCCGCCACCCCGGCCACCATGTTGTGGATGAATCGATGGTGGCCAGGGACGTCGATGAAGCCGAGGACGTCGCCGTTTCGGCGCTGGAAAGAGTCGTTTCGGCGCGGGAAGGAGTCGTTTCGGCGCTGGTGAGGGTCATTCCGGCGCTGGAGAGCGTCACTTCGCAGTTGAAGCGGGTCGCTTTGATGCGAAGAAGAGCCACTTCGGCGCTGGTAGGCAAAACCGAGGTCGATGGTCAGGCCGCGGCGGCGCTCATCTGCCAACACGTCGGTGTCCACTCCGGTGAGCGCCTTCACCAAGCTGGTCTTGCCGTGGTCCACATGGCCGGCCAAGGTGACGATCATTCGAGATCAAACTCCGCCAAGCCGGCAAGCGCCCCATCGAAATCCGCCACGGAGCGCACGTCCAGCCACAGGGCATCTTGCCGCAAACGCCCGATGACCTGGTTGCTGCGCCGCAAGCGTTGTTCAAGGTGGCGCACTTTGGCAGCGTCTGCGTGACGGACGACCAGCGCGCGGCTGTCGATGCGCGTGTCGGGCAGCGCGCCGCTGCCGATTTGGCCCTCGCTCGGTTGGCATCGGAGTTCGTAGCCGGGCAGCTTTTCGGCAAGCATGGTGCGCAGGCGTTCAACGCGCTTCGCCAAGGCTTCCGGAGGATGGGTGAGCATCTGCAAAACCGGCAGGGCATTGGGCAAGCGTTCCGGGTCTTCGTGCAGCTTGAGCACCTCGTTGAGCAGAGCCAGCGTGATCTTGTCTGCGCGCAAGGCCCGTTTGAGGGGGTTGGCGTTGAGTTGCGCGACCAGGTCCGCACGGCCAACGATCAGGCCCGCCTGAACGCCGCCCATGAGCTTGTCGCCGCTGAACGTCACCAAGTCGGCGCCTTGTTCAAGCACTTTGCGAGGCATCGGCTCGTAGGTTTGCCCGAATCGGGTCAGGTCCACTAGCGCACCGCTGCCCAAGTCCACGCAGAAGGGCAGGCCCTCGGCGCGCGCCAGTTCAGCCAGTTGCGCAGTGTCCACTTCGCTGGTGAACCCGGAAATGGCGTAGTTGCTCGGATGCACTTTGAGGAACAGCGCCGCCTCCGTAGCGGTGGCGGCGTAATCGCGCAGGTGGGTGCGGTTGGTGGTGCCCACCTCCAGCAAGCGGCAGCCGGAGCGCGCCATCAGTTCGGGCAGGCGAAAGCTGCCGCCAATCTCGATCAGCTCGCCACGGGAGACGGTCACGGGACGGTTCAGCGCCAACGTATTCAGCACCAGCAGCAAGGCAGCGGCGTTGTTGTTGACCACAGTGGCCGCCTCGGCGCCGGTCAGCGCGGTGAGTCGCTCCACGACGATGCTCTCGCGCTGGCCGCGCTGGCCGGATTGCAAGTCGTACTCCAGATTCATGGACCCGGTGACCAAGGGCTCGACTGCATCCCACGCCGCTTTGTCCAAGGGTGAGCGGCCGAGGTTGGTGTGGATGATGGTGCCCGTGAAGTTGTGCACGACTTTGTAGCCGCGCCCGCCCAGCGCAGCATCGATGCGCTTGGCGTATTCCATCGGCGTTCCCGCCCAGGCGGGCACCGCTTCGCCTTGCCGGGCAGCTGCCTGCAGGGCCCGCAACCGTTCCTTGACGGCGATGGTGCCGTGCTGCAAGGCCAGCGCCTGAAGCTCGGGCGCCTCAAGCAGTTTGCTGATTGCGGGTAACTGACGGGGTTGCATCCGGGGGGCCTAGCGGCGTTGCATTACGCCGCAGTTTACCGCGGATGGCGGCCATTTCAGGGCGGGTCTGCGTTGGCTTCGCGTGAATCAAACGCGGAAACGAGCCGCTTCCGCTTGGCGAGGGCCAAGCCGGTCGTGTAGGGTGCGGGCATGGGCGGCAGTGGCAAAACGCAGTTCAACACCGTTGGCCTAATTGGGCGGCGGGACAGCGCCCACGTGGCCGACACACTTAAGGCGGTGGTCAAGTGCTTGGTTGAGCGAGGCGTGCGCCTTTTGGTGGAGGACCAAACCGCCGCGCTTTTGGCCCGGCTGTCGCACCAACGTCCCGCTGCAGACGCCGATGCGCTCGGCACCGAAGCTGGTGAGACTCTCAAGCATGAGGGCGAAAGCTACGGCATCTGTTCGCGGCAGGCGCTTGGCGAGCGCTGTGGCCTGATCGTCGTGGTGGGCGGGGATGGCAGCCTGCTCGGCGTGGGTCGAGACTTGGCCCATGCCGGAGTGCCGGTGGTTGGCATCAATCGCGGCGGCTTGGGGTTTTTAGCCGACATCGCGCCCAAGCGCATCGATGAGCAACTCGGCGCGGTGTTGGCTGGCGAGTACCGGGTGGAGGACCATTTTCTTCTGGAAGCCAAGGTGCTGCGCCAATCGCGCGAGATCAGCCGTTCACCGGCGCTCAACGACGTGGTGGTCAATCCCGGCAGCTTGGCCCGCATGATGGAGTTCTCCCTGGCGGTCAACGACGAGTTCGTTTACGACCAGCGCTCGGACGGCTTGATCGTGGCGTCTCCCACCGGGTCCACCGCTTATGCGCTCTCCGCGGGCGGGCCCATCATGCACCCCGCATTGGATGCCATCGTCATCGTGCCCATGTATCCCCACACGCTCACCTCCCGACCCTTGGTGGTGCGGGGCGATTCAAGCATCACGGTGACCTTGGGTGCCGTGGAACGGGCGCAGGTCAGTTGCGACTCCCAAGTCACCTTCGATTTGGAGAGCGGCGATCAAATCGCCATCGAGAAGTACGCAGCGCCGCTGCGCTTGGTTTATGCCTACGGGCACAGCTTCTATGAATCCTGCCGCAGCAAGCTCGATTGGGCGACGCGGTTGGGCGGGCAGCGCCGTTCCTAGGCGTTGCGTTGGCCGGAAGGCGGAACGTCGAGGTCGCGAAGCACCCCCGCATCGGCAACATGGATGGCAACGATGCGCTGCGGGCGTTGATCCAGCACCGCCTTGGCGCCTTGGTCGCCGCTCAGGTTCATCAACGCCTTGAAGTGAGCTTGACCGAACCCAACCGGATGGCCGGGCACTCCGTCGTGAACCGGGCGGACAATCGCGCTGTGATGACTCAACCTCCGGCGCAGCATTCCAAGGGTGCACGCCTTAACCCAAGGCATGTCACCCAAGGCAATGAACGCGCTGTCGAAGTCCTTCGCGGCGGCAATGCCTGCCGCCAATGAGTGGGCCATGCCCAAGTGCGCTTTGGCAGCGAAGACTTGGGTGCAGCCGTGGAGACCCTGCGCCCACTCTCCGTCTTCGGGGCGCAGCACCAGAAAAACCGACTCAAACTCGTTTTGGTAGCGGGCGAGGGTGCTTTCCAGCAGGGTGCGCCCGTCCGGCATTTGCCATTGCCGCTTGTCACTGCCAAAGCGCCGGGCGAAGCCCGCTGCCAGAATGACGGCGGCGCAGGAAAAGCCCTGCTCAGGGGATGGTGCGTGGCCGCCCAGTTCAATCCACGCCTGGCTGGGCGGGGCGCTTGGCGACGCTCAAACTCAGGCCAACTATGCGTGGGCGTGCACGCGCTCAAGCGCTTGGCGGCCTTCAGCCGCCACTCCCTTCTGCACGGCGATGATTTCCGCCATCACCGCGACGGCAATTTCCGGCGGGGTTTTGCTGCCGATGGGCAGGCCGATGGGAGCATGCAGGCGCTCAAGTTCGGTTTCGCCAAGCTCCAAGGCCCGCAGGCGCTCACGGCGGCTGGCGGAGGTGCGGCTGGAACCCATTGCGCCGACGTAGAAGGCATCCGTGGTCAGCGCCTCCATCAGGCCCATGTCGTCAATGCGTGGGTCGTGGGTCAGCGCCACGATGGCGGAGGAGGGGTCCCGTGCGTGGGCCCGCACCGCGTCGTCCGGCATGTCGTTGATCAACCGCACGCCGGGCACGTTGAAGTCCTCAAGCAGGTGGCCGCGGGGGTCGCAGACCGTGACTTCGTAGTCCAGCGCCTGGGCCATGTCCGCGAGATACTTGGAGACCATGCCCGCGCCGATGATGAAAAGCTGGCGGCGCGGACCGTAGGTGTGCTCCAGCACTTCCCTTGCCGGATCCCATTCCAAGGGTTCATGGGCATCCACATCCCGATGGCTGAAACCGCCATGACGCAAGTCCACCCGCCGCCGCACCGGACGACGTTCAGCCAACCGGTCGCGCAGGTGCTGGAAGTGGGACAGCCACGGTTCCGCGGCCTGCAGCGGCTCCACCACGATGTAGAGGTGCCCGCCGCAGGGCAGGCCCAGCTTCTCCGTTTCCTCGGCGGTGATGCCATATTGAAAAAACTGCGCCCGCTCGGCGGCGAGTTCGCCGCGGGTGAGCTTCTCCAAGAGGTCGTCCTCAACGCAGCCGCCGGATAGGGAGCCTGTGACGTGGCCTTGGGGGTTGCAGGCGAACAGGGAGCCGACGGGCCGGGGCGAGGAGCCCCAAGTCTGCACCACCGTGGCCAGCCAGCAGGATTGGCCCCCCTGCAGCCAAGCGGTGACTTGGTTGAGCACTTCGTTATCGACAGCCTGCATGGATAAAATAGCCAAACGGTTGTGTGATGACAGCCAAAAATTCTAGCACGGGACGCATTGCCGGCTAACTTCCACTGAGCCGGCATCGACACCGGAACCCGCAAAGACCACAAAGTCAGTAAGGACGCCACAGGCGCCGAAGACGCCAAAGAACCCAACAACAGAAGGAGACCGCCGTTGCCATCTCAAACCCTGCCTGCGCCCACGTACCTCAAGGACTACCAGCCGCCCGCCTACCGCACCGAGGAAGCCGACCTGGCCTTCGACATCCATGAGGGCGCGACTACGGTGCGTGCCAAGCTGCGCATCCGGCGCGCCGCTGAGGCGGCCGCCGATGCGCCGCTGGTGCTGGACGGCAAGGAACTTGAACTGCTGGGCGTCCGCTTGGACGGCGAGGCGCTGAGCGGCAATGAATATCAGGTGAGTGATGAGTCCCTGACCGTCCATGCGCCGCCGGCGGCATTCGAACTGGAAATTGAAACCCGCATCAAGCCTGAGGACAACAGTGCCCTGCTGGGACTGTACAAGTCGCAGACGATGTACTGCACCCAATGCGAGGCCCAGGGCTTCCGCAAGATCACCTACTACCAGGACCGGCCCGACGTGCTGGCGAAGTTCACCACCACCATCACTGCGGATGCCAAGCGCTTCCCCGTGCTGCTGTCCAACGGCAATCTGGTGGCGGACGATGAGGGCGCGGAGCGGCGCACGGTCACTTGGCAGGATCCCTTCCCCAAGCCCGCCTATCTGTTTGCCTTGGTGGCTGGCGACCTAGCCTGCATGACCGACCACTTCATCACCATGAGCGGACGGCGGGTGGAACTGCGCATCTACTCCGAGCCGCACAACATCAGCCAGTGCGAATACGCCATGGGGGCGGTGAAGCGGGCCATGCGCTGGGATGAGGAGGCCTTCGGGCGCGAATACGATCTGGACATCTTCATGATCGTGGCGGTGGAGGACTTCAACGCCGGCGCCATGGAGAACAAGGGCCTGAACATCTTCAACACCACCTGCGTGCTGGCCTCTCCGGACACCGCATCGGACGCCGCCTACGAGCGGGTGGAGGCGATCATCGCCCACGAGTACTTCCATAACTGGTCCGGCAACCGGGTCACCTGTCGAGACTGGTTCCAGCTCAGCCTCAAGGAGGGCTTCACGGTGTTCCGGGATGCGGAGTTCACCTCCGACATGCACTCCAGGACGGTGAAGCGCATTGAAGACGTTTCGCTGCTGCGTTCGGTGCAGTTCGCCGAGGACAGCGGCCCCATGGCCCACTCCGTGCGTCCGGATTCCTACATCGAGATCTCCAACTTCTACACCCCCACGGTCTATGAGAAGGGCGCTGAAGTGGTGGGGATGGCCCGTCGCCTGGTGGGGCCCGAAGGCTTCCGCAAGGGCTCCGACCTGTACTTCGAGCGCCATGACGGTCAAGCCGTGACCACCGAGGACTTCGTGGCGGCGATGGAAGACGCCAACGGCATGGACTTGGGCCAATTCCGGCGCTGGTACGCCCAAGCGGGAACGCCGGTCCTTGAGGTGGGCACTCAGTGGCAAGGCGGCACGTTCCGCCTGCAAATTGAACAGCATTGTCCAGCAACCCCCGGACAGCCGGAGAAGGCGCCCTTCCACATACCCGTGCTGATGGGTTTGTTGGGCGCGGATGGCGCTGACCTGCGGCCGTCGAACCTGCGCATCACCAGCGATGACGCCGCCCTTGAGGTGCGTGGCTCAAGCCTCTTGGCGCACTTGCGGGAACCAATGACCACCTTGGCGGTGGACGGCTTGAACGCACCACCGGCGGTCAGCTTCCTGCGCGGCTTCTCCGCCCCCGTGCGCGTGCGCTTTCCCCGTTCCGCTGAAGCCTTGGCCTTTCTGGCCCGCCACGACAGCGACGGCTTCGCCCGCTGGGACGCCATGCAAAGCCTGCTGCTCGACGAGTTGGAGCGAATGGGCGATGGCGCCGAGGTCCGTGAAGACGTGCTGAACCTGTTCCGCGCGTTGATCGGCGACGCGACCGAGGCGCAAGACGCCGAGACCGGCTCAATGCTGCGGGAGATGTTGCGGCTGCCCAGCGAGGCCTATGTGTTTGAGCAGGTCGAGTCGATCGACGTGGAGGTGATCATCGCCGCCCGGGACCGCTTGCTTGAGACCTTGGCCAAGCAATTCGAGGATGGCTGGCGTCAACTCTACGAACGCCACGCGCCCCAAGGCCCCTATCAGCCGGATGCTTGGGGCATGGCGCGCCGGGGCCTCAACAATCTCGCCCTGGGCTACTTGGCCCACTCCGGAGCGGATGACGTGAACAGCTTGCTCGAAGCCCATCTGGACGGCGCCGACAACCTGACCGACCGGTTGGGCGCGCTGCGGCAGATTGCTGACTCCGCCACCCATCCCGGTCGGGCAGAGGTGCTGGAGCGCTTCTACCAGCGCTGGCAGCACGAAAGCCTCGTGGTCAATCAATGGTTCAGCGTTCAGGCGAGCGCCCGCGGCACGGATGTGGCTGCGGTTCGCAACCTGGAGGCCCACCCCGGCTTCGACCCCACCAATCCCAACAAGCTGCGCTCGCTTTACGGCGCCTTCTCCCGGCAGAACAGCCGCAACTTCCACGTCGCCGATGGCGCTGGCTACACTTTTCTGAGCGATGTCATTGCCGACCTCGACGCCAAGAACCCGCAGATGGCCTCCCGCCTGCTGACCCCACTGACTCAATGGAAAAAGTTCGACCCCGTACGCCAACGGCTCATGAAGGCAGGCTTGGAGCGCCTGGAAGCCAAGGCAGGATTGTCCAAGGACGTGTTCGAAGTGGTGACCAAGAGCCTGGCGCGGGCTTGAGAATTCGTGGAGCCTCGGGCTGCCTCGCCCTTCGCGACTCCCTGGCGCGTAAAGTTGATATGATCCGCCAGTAGGATCGCTTATTGCGCAAGAGCCTTCAGCTTGCCGCATAACGGCTCGCCGCTGACGTTGAAGCAAGAGCCGGTCAGTCAGTGGACTATCTCCAATTGCGCCATGGAAGTGTCTCAGCCAAGCTCACCGCCCGACCGCAATCTCCTTTTGGATCGTGAGACCCTCATCAAGTGGGTTGCCTGCATGGACCACTACGGGCAGCGCTGGCTCGACGACATCGGCAAGGACTACTTCTCCCAAGAGTACTGGTATCTGTTCACGGTCACTCTGGTTCATCACTGGCGCAACGCCCCGCTGAGCATCAGTGAAGCCTGCAACTGCATGAAGACCGGTTCATCAAAGACCCGGCAAAACCGCCTCCAGAAGCTCATCAGCGAGCACCTGTTCTTCAAGACGAAAGACCGGACGGACTTGCGCCGAACGCATCTTGAACCTACCGATGAAATGCTTGAGGGAGGGCGCATGCACTTTCGCGGCACACTTACTGGAGCGATGCGCTTTCTGGACGAGGCAGGCCTGCTTACCTCAAGCCCGCAACCCCTGCTGGAGAGAATTTCACACAACAGCGATGAGGTGGACAAGCGGTTTCTGTTGCCTTGGGCGGAGTTCTTGGTGGACTACACCAATGACTGGAACGCGACCTTCAATAGACGTTTTCACACCGAGGAGTATTGGTACACCTTCGTGCATTCCCTGCTCGGCATCTGGAAGGGCCAGCCGCTCACCATGAGCGATGCGTGCCAGTCGATGCGCACGGGCTCAAGCAGAACCAAGGAGAAGCGGGTTGCGCTGGCCGTCGCGCGGGGCATGCTGATCAAGCAAAAAAGCTTGGATGACCTGCGAATCACTCATGTGATGGCGAGTGGCACGTTGGAAGCGTTGCTGGTCGGCCACTTTGAACGCACCTTGGGCGAGCTGCTGAAGCGCACGAGGCATCTCTTTCAACAGTTGGAGAACGCCCGAGCCTAAAGCCGCAGCCTGCGCGATTCACGGCTGCGAATCTGCTCGTGAGCTTCTAGGGCTTAGGCTCCAGCCGTCCTCGGCCGAATGCAGAAACTGCGCCAATGTGCGGTTGAACTCGGCGGGCTTTTCCAAAAACGGCGTATGCCCTGCGTCCTCGATTGGGTGCTCGATAACGCAGCCGCCCGCCTTGCGATAGTCCCGCAGGACGCAGCGGGTCTGCTTGATCATGGGTTGCGGTGGCACTGCGGCGCGCGCTCCCCCGCCTGTCGCCTCCCGACCGGTTTCCGGGGACCGGCCTTGGTCGCACACGATCGAGTCTTCGGTGCCATGAATCCAAAGCAGTGGCGGTTTGGGCTGGATGTTGACGATTGCCGAGGCATCGAAGTAGCGCCTGGACATGGCATTGACGATGCCCCGCTCGCCCGGTGCGAGCCAAGGTCCGCAGTCTGACTTCACCGCATTGCCCGGGTACCAATCGTCTCCGATGTGCGTGGAGAGCATCGAATTCAGCAAGGCTTCAAAGTTCTTCGGCACGAACGGCGGTTCGAAGTAGAGTTTCTCGAGAACGCTGCTTGGGGAAGAGGCGCTCTCCTGGCTTCTGTCTTGCAGGGCTAGACGCTGAACGAGTTCAGCATCCACGTACCCGGCACCGCCGGGCGAACCATCCGCGTGGCAGGGCGTTCCCTCGGCGTCGATGGAGCCGGAGTAGCCGTAGGGCGAAATGGTGTTCACCAGAGTCACGCTTTGCAGTGCTTCGGGGCGCTTGAGCATCATCTTCATGGCCACGCCACCGCCCATGCTGTGCCCGACCACGTGAAATCTGCTTCGCTGAAGCAGGTCGGTCAGGGCGAACAGGTCCCAAGCCATGTCGTCCAGCCCGAGAGTGGCGTCAATCTTCAGGGGTTCGGTGGCCCCAAAGCCACGTAGATCCGGTGCGATGCAGGCAAATTCCTGCTGGAAGGCCGTCATGGTCTGCGTCCAAAAAGTGGATGACGAGAGGTTGCCATGAATGAACAGGATGGTCCCTGCCTTCGGGTTGCCGCTGGTCAGCACACTAGTGTTGATTCGCGGTGTCGGGATGACTTTGGCGGTCGGCATTTCGTTGCGATTGCAGGCGGTGCAGTGATCGCGGTTCGCGTTCCACTTCACTGATGGGTGAGCGATCAGGAAACAGTCAGATCGTGGCGTGTAATGCAGCGAAGCCCGGCGCGAACTGGGCTTGATGGGGTGGTCCCTAGAGAAACCGGTACCGCACTTGGATGCGATAGGTTCGCGGTTGCCCATAGTAGGCAAGCCCCACCCCCGGGAATGCCGTCAGGTCGAAGCCATGGGTGATGTATTCCTGGTCGGAGAGGTTTTTCACGCCCACTGAAGCACTCCACCTGCTGTCTTGGCTCTCAATCGTGGCTGATGCGTTGATGAGGGCAAAGTCGTCTTGGTGAAGCGCTTCCAAATTGTTGACGTCCACATGGTAGTCCGATCGGTAGCTCAGGTCGGCGCCGAGGATCAACAGCGCTGAACCGAGGTCATACTGGTACTCCACGCCAAGGTTTCCGGTGAATTCCGGCGAATTGATCGGGGTGAGCGAACCGCCAACGTCCTGGTTGGCGCTGTTGATGAACTCTTGGTACTTGGCATCTAGGTAGCCGACGCTGGCGCTCACCAGAAGGTTCGGCGCTGGGCTGGCTAGCAGTTCGGCTTCAAATCCCCAGTTCTTGGCCTCGCCGGCGTTGGTGAACACGGTCGCGAAGCCGCCGGTCGGCGTGGCAGAGAAGCTGCTCAGTTGCAAGTCCTGGTAGTCGTTCAGGAAAGCGGCTGCGTTGAAGCGGAGCTGGCCGTCAGCAAGCACGGATTTCCAGCCGATTTCGTAGGTGTCCGCAACTTCAGGATCGTAGGGCAGCGCTTGCGTGTTCACCGCGCCATCATCGCTGGCGCCGTTGTAGCCGATGCGGCCGTCAAAGCCGCCGCTCTTGAAGCCGCGGGCGTAGTTGAAGTAGGCGAGACCGCCACCCCGGAACTTGTAGCTGATGCCGAACTTTGGCGTCACCTTGCTGAAGTCTTCGCTGAGGTCCAGGTTCAGTGCGAAGGGATTCGATGAATTCGGCGCAGGATTGCAGTCGTCGATTTGCGGCAACACCATGCCGAAGGCGCCAAACGCTTGGCACGCCTTGCGTTTCAGTGTCTTGGATTCGGACGTGTAGCGGGCGCCGAGCGTGATATCGAGGGCCTCGGTCACAGACCAGGAGATTTCGCCGAACACGGCGTTGGCTTCAACCGATTGGTCATTCTCACTGACGGTGCCGTAGGGCGAGAAAAACGCGCCCGCACCACCGCTGAAGTCGATGGGCTCCGTGTTGCTGATGCCGTCTGGGGTGACGTCGTCCTCTGAGAAGTGGAAGACGCCCAGAAGCGCCTTCACCGGCCCGCCCGAATCATAGGAAAGCTGCAATTCCTGGCTGAACTGATCCTGGCTTTGGTCAACGTGGACGCCGAAGATCTCGAACCCGGTGCCGTCCAAGTCAATGTGCGTTTCGTATTCAAGCTGCCTGAAGGATGTGACGGACTTCAGTTGAATGGCAGCGGATGGTTGGTATTCCACGCCCAGAGCCACACCCTCCACCTCGAGTTCCTCCACGTCATTGAAGTTGGCCTCAATTCCGTACGGGTCGGAGGCGGGCTGAAAGTTGGCGGTTTTCTGGACGAGCGTGGGGCCTCCGGTGACTCTGGCGGGTGTGATTGAGCGGTCCGGATCGTTGACGGACCGATCGACGGTGAGGTTGAAGCTCCATACCTCGGTCGGCGCGTACTGCAGGCTCAGCCGCCCAGCGAAGGTGTCCTTGTCGCCGTCTGTGTCCGATCCAGTTCCGGCAAAGTCGTTCTCGTTGTAGCCGTCATGTGCGATGTGCGCGAGCGTGAGACGGCCGAGAAGTGTGCCGTCCTGACTTAAGGGGCCACTTAAGGTTGCCCTTAGCTTTTGTTGGCCGTAGTTGCCGGCCCCTGCCTCCAATTCGAGGAAAGGTGTCAGCGTCGGGGCAGAGCTCACGTACTTGATCGCGCCGCCAATGGTGTTCCGTCCGTAAAGGGTGCCCTGCGGACCGCGCAAAACCTCGATGCGTTCGACGTCAACCACGTCCAGAAACGCACCTTGGGCGCGGCCCATGTACACGTCGTCCAAGTACACGCCAACCCCCGGGTCGGCGAATGACAGCGAGTCTCGTTGCCCGACGCCGCGGATGTAGATGACCGCGTTGGCGGCATCCCCCAAATTGAGGCTTAGGTTGGGCACGATGTTCTGAATGTCGCCAAGGTCATCAACTTGAAATCGGCCCAGATCCGATGCAGTGAGCGCACTCACCGAAAGTGGCGTGTCCATGAGGTTCTCGTCGCGCTTGCGTGCGGTTACGACGACCTCCTCAATCAACCCTTCTGCTGCGACGTTCGATGTGATTGGCAGCAGCAAAGGCGTCACGGAAAGTAGCCAGATGATTGTCCTGCTCGCGTTTTCCCGCCTTCTGACCACTTTCCCGCCTTCTGGAATTTGATCGACCATGGCTTTGATCATGCCCATGTGAACTCCTCCTCGCGTTGCGTTTTCCTTGCGACTGTAGCGGAATCCTAGGAGGGCCTTCGGACTTTTCAACGGCAAATATTTCACGTAAAAGCTGCGGAAACACTTGACCATTGATCTGCACAGAGATGTTGAGGGTCGGAATCCCGAGGCCCATCCAAGCTTGGGCCCCGCGAAGGCAATTGGCCGCGTTCTCTTATCAGATCATCCATTTAACGCAGGTAGCGGGGTTGCGGTTGCTTGCGCCTGTTGGTCCTCCTTCAGCATCTTGCGGGTGATGCTGAGCAGTTCCTGGCCGCTGATCTCCCCGCTCGGGTCGCTGGCGTAAAGGGCGCGGTTGAGGCGCTGGAGCAGTTCGTGAGCCTCGGCCGTTCGGCGAATGCGGGCCAAG
Source organism: Candidatus Azophilus sp. (assembly GCA_965220835.1). GTDB lineage: Bacteria > Pseudomonadota > Gammaproteobacteria > Pseudomonadales > Azotimanducaceae > Azophilus. Next base: position 1,052,952 of record OZ244842.1, read on the forward strand.
GTGTTGGCGGCCGAGAGTTGCCAGTGGGCGCTCAAGACCTGGAGCCAAGTCTGGCGCATGGCCTGCGTTCGGCCGGATTTGCAGGCTTGGCTGAACGCCTTCCACACGGCTGCGGGCGCATCCGGCGGTGTTCGGGCAGGAGCGGGCTTTTCTCGGCCGCGCATGAGCAGCCACGTGGCCGCCCAAGCGATGAAACCTGCAGCGGTGAGCGCCAACAGCCAAACGGGATAGGTGGCCTTGCCCACCGACTGTGCGCCCGCTTCCGGGATTGCAGCGGGCTGGCCGTTCGCCCCGTTGGCCGGTTCGCTGCGCTGTGGCGCCTGCATGGACGAAGGGTCCGCGGACCTTGCGTCCACGGACGATGGGGCCGCCGGTGCCTCGCCGGTGATGCGCAAGGCTCGCCCCGGCAGGACGGCCTCCTGCACGCGCTCGTTGACGCTGTCCCACCAAGTGAGCCGCAGGGTTGGGAGCCTCGTCTCACCAGGATGCACGGGGATGATGGCGTGGGTCTCCTGGCGGCTGCCTTGGGCGTCAAGGCCGGAATTGCCGTCGTCGAGGCGCACGGGTTCCGGGTATTGCTTGAAGAAGCGCTCCGACAAGCCCAGGTTCAGGGGCGGCACGGAAGAGCCGGTGTTGCCCACTACGTTAACCGTGACGGTCCGTTGCACGGGCTCGCCCACCTCGAAGCTCGGGTTGGGGGGCTGCCACGTCTCGGTAATGGACACAGCTTCGGCGGGCAGCCAAGGCTGGTCGGCGGGATAGTCAGCGGGAATGGGCAGCACGTCAATGAGGATTTCCGGGGTGCTTACGCGGATGCCCGAACGCCGGCCGCCCGTCGGCCCCGGCAGGCGCACGGAGCTCATCACCGAGATTTCCGGGATGCGCAGGCGGCCCTTCTGCTCCGGGAACACCGCGTAGCGCTGTTCGAGCACGCCGTAGTTCCGGCCCTGCCGGATGGCGGTGGCGGAGCGGTTCTCGCCCAAGGGGATGACCAGCGCGCCTGGGATCTCGGGCGCCGCGGGCAGGTCGCTATAGACTTGGACCCCGCTGGCGTAGAACAGTCTGCGGGTCAGTACGGTCTGCGCCTGAACGCGCACCGGGTTCGGAGCGGCCGCGGCCTCAAAGAAGATCATGGCTGCAATGGCGTCGCGCACGCCGGCGGCCAAAGGGATGACTTGCAGGCCAAGGGGCGGGCTTTGCTGGCCGCCTAGGCTGAGCGGTGGGATTTTCAGAGTGCCGGTTCGCTTGGGGCGCAGGTTGATCTGGTACTCGACCCATTGGCTGGTTTGGCCGTTAACGCTGCGAAACTGGGTGGCGGTGTTGGTGCCGAGCACCTCAAAGGCGCTTTCCAATGGGCTGACATCAAGCGTCTCGGCTTGGTTGGCGCCCTCCACGCGCAGGGTCAGTTGGACGGTGCTCAGCTCATCAATGGTTTCGCGGTCCAACGTGGCCGTGATGGCGGCGTTGGCGTTGCTGGCCAATACGACGGGCAACAGCCAGAGCACTTTGAGCGCTTGGGACCAAGGTTGGCCGGCTCTCGCCAACGAACCACGCCCAACGCGGGCGTCAAGACGCCCTGAGGGGCACAAAAAGGCGCTTGAAGGGCCCGTTGCGCGGCAGCCGAGGGCCGCTGCGCAGGCGCATAGTGCCTTGGCGCGGGCGAGACGCTTGGGGTTCCGGGGCTCGCGGGGGAGGCGGCCAGTCACCATATCTTCTCTTGCTCGCGGTTGCGGTAGTCGCCTTGACGCAGCCGTTGGTTGGTCTCGTATTGAAACTTGCGCCTTAACAGGCCGCCGGGGTCGTCCGGCACTCGGCGCAGCCACTGCTCCAGGGCTTCCTGCTGCTCGTCGCGGGTGCCCTCGGCGTCCGCGGTTGCAGCGTTCGGGAGCGGTTCGCCTTCGTTGGCTTCCTCTTGCTGGCCCGTTCCTTGGCTGTTGTCGCCCTCGGCTGAGTCGGCCTCGCCCTGCTGCGGGCCGCTGGCGCCCTGGCCGTCTTGCTGGGGGGGCAGGTCATCGTCTTCATTGGGGCTTGGCTGATTGCCGGACTGCGCCGCCTCGCCCGCCTGTTGTTCAAGAAGCTGCTCCATGAGCGCCTTGTTGAAGGCGGCGTCCTCGTGATCGGGCGCATTCGACAGGGCCTGGTCGTAGGCGGAAATCGCGGCTTGGTAATCGCCAAGCTGGGCTAGGGCGTTGCCAAGGTTGAAAAAGTCGGTGGGGGTGTTGGCTGCGCTCCAACCTTGGGCGGCGCCTTGGTAGTCCTGGCTGCGGTAGCGGGCTGCGTTGCGCCAATCCTGGTCCTCAAACAACTCGGCGGCCGCCTCCGGGCTGCCGTCCTCCAGCGCTTGCCAGCCCTGCTGGTCACGGCGTTGCCACAGGTCGTCCCAGACGTCCGCGCTGGCTGGGAACGGCAGCAGGCACACCAGGAAACAGGCCAGCACCCCACGACGAAAGCCAAGCAGCAGCACCGGCAGCAGCAGCACGGCCCCCCAATAGCCGAAGTCCGCCCAAGCGTCGAACTCCCGATCCACTTCTTGGCTGCCATCCTCGCCAGGTAGGGGCGTCGCCAGCAGATGACGGATGTCCGCATCGCCCAGGCCGGCGTGGCGGTAGCGGCCATGGCATAGGTCGGCCACCGTGGCGAGCCGGTCGCCGTCCACGCGCGCTCGAACGATTTGGCCCTGGCTGTTCCGCAGAAGCTGCCCCGGCTGATTGGCAAACTCCAGCGGAATCGGAGCCCCAGCGGCAGTGCCCATTCCCAAGATGGACAACGGAAAGCGGCGGCTGCAGCGGTCGGTCACGTCGCTGACTCGGTCAATGCCGTCGGTCACCATGAGCAGGCGCCCCTGCGCCATGCCGGCATTGGCGAAGAGTTCGAGGGCCAAGTCGATGGCGCTTGCCGGGTTGCTGCCGAACACCGGCATCATGGCTGGGCTCAGCGCCGTGAGCAGGTTCTCAATGGTCCGCACGTCGTCGGTCAGGGGCGCGACCACGTGACCGTCCCCGGCATAGGCCACCAGCGCGGTGAAGCCCTCGTCCCGCGCACGGAGCACGTCGGCGATCTTGTGGCCGGCCCTTGCCAACCTGGAGGGGCTCAGGTCCTGCGCGTACATGGACAGCGAGAGGTCGAACAGGATGACCAAGCCGTCCTGCTTCCGCTCCACGGGCTGCGGCAGGCGCTCCCAAGTGGGGCCGGCCAGTGCCGCCGCGCCCACCAGCAGGGCCAACGCCGGTGCCCAAGCCAGCCAGCGGTGGCGGCGTTCGCTGGCGCGCTCCAAGAGCGCGTCAAGCAGATGGGCTTCCACGGCATCGCGCCAATGGGAGCCGGCTAGGCGCCGACGCGCCCAAAGCGCCGCCAGCGCCAAGGCAGGCAGGGCGCCCAGCAGCCACCAGGGCCGCAAAAAGTGAAAGTCCTGCCAAGCCTCAGGCATGATTGGGCTGATTGCGGGCGGGCAGCAACAGCGCGCAGACCAGCACCCACGCCAAGGCCAAGGGCCAGAAATACAGGGCGGAGATGGGACGGTAGGTTTCCGGGTCCTGCTCAATGGCTTCAAGGGCGTCAATGATGCCGTAGATCTCCTGCAGGTTGGCGGTGTTGCGCGCCCGGAAGTAGCGGCCGCCCGTGGCGTCGGCGATTCGTGTGAGCGTGTCCTCGTCCAACTCCGCGGACGGGTTGATCAGCCTGGCGCCAAGGGCGCCGAAGATGCCCGGCATGCGCATCTGTTCCGCACCGACGCCGATGGTGTAGATGCGTATGGCTTCGGCGGCGGCGAGTTCAGCGGCCTTGGTGGGCGCCACTTCGCCGACGTTGTTGGCGCCATCGGTGAGCAGGATCAGCACCCGGTCGCCTTCCGGGCGATTGCGCAGGCGCTTCACGCTTAAGCCAATGGCATCGCCGATGGCGGTCTTGCCGCCGGCGATGCCCACCGGCGCCTCGTTCAGCAACCGCTTGACGCTGGCGAGGTCAAAGGTCAAGGGTGCTTGCAGGTAGGCGCTGGTGCCGAACAGGATCAGCCCAACCCGGTCGCCTTGGCGGGCCGCGATAAAGTCGGCCACCACCTGCTTGACCACCGTTAGGCGGTCCACCAGCTGGTCGGCAAGCTGCATGTCCTCGGTGCCCATGCTGCCGGAGATGTCCACCGCCAGCATCAAGTCCCGGCCGGTGGTCGGCAAAGTCACCGGCTCGCCCGTCCACTGGGGCTGGGCGGCGGCGGCCAACAGCGCCAGCCACGCCAGCCACAGCAACGCTGGCCGCCAGCGCAAACGCCGGGTTGATCCGGCCAAGGCGCTGTCCGGCTGCAGGCGGAACCGGCCGACATCCGGAACCGTTAGGGCGGCTTGACGGTTGGCCAGGGGCTTCCAAAGCCAGCGCAGCAAGGCAGGGAGGGGTGCCAAGAGCAGGATGTGGGGCCAGACCCATTCGATCATGGCGGCGCTCCCGCAGGCGAGTTGGCGCCATGCTTCCCCGGGTCAATTGCAGATGAAGCCGGGGCCGGCGTTCTGCTTCTCGGCCATCGATTGCGCACCGTTCCGGGGCGAGCTGAAGGCTCCCGACGGGATGCTCCAGATAGGGAGAAGCGCCAAAAGCGACGGCACTCCCGATCGAGCGTGCGGGAAATCAAGCCTTCCAGCGCTTGGACGTCCAATTCGGCATTGCGGCGAAAGCGGGATTGGCCCAAGCAGCGGCCCGCACCGTGAGAAAAGGCGCGCTCTCCGTACCGGCCGTCCAGATAGCGCAGCCAATCATCGCCCCAGGCCGGGATCATCTCGCGGTGGCCCAGCCCATGAACGGCAAGGCGCTTAAGCACTTCGTTGGTGCCGTGCAGCCAAGCCGTGGGCGTGATTGACCCTTCGCGCATTTCAAGCGTCAGCCGGCGGTGCAGTTGCCTTGCGGTGCGAGCCGGCCGGAAGCTCTGCCAGCGCCGCCACAGCCGCGCGAGGCCCCAAGCGAGCAGGCACAGCGCTAGCGCCGCCAAAACCCACCACCCCGGCGCTGGCGGCCACCAGGGGGGTGCTTCAGGCAGGTGGATGTCGCGCAGCTGGCTGAGCAGGTCCTGCTCCATCACAGAAAATCCACGGCGGGGTCATCGTCCGTCATCACGGAGATAAAGCGGGCGGCGTGATTGGCGCACAGGCTTCTGAGCGCTTGGTCGCGCCGCTCAAACTGGTCGGCGTAGGCGGCGCGCAGCCGCCGATTGCCGCTGTGGAACTGCCAGCGTTCGGAACCGTCGGTGATGCTGTAGCGTTCGGCCATGGGCAACGTCCGCTCCAGTGGGTCGGCGATTCGAACGAGGGTGAGGTCGTTGTGGCGGGCCAAGTTGGGCACCACATCGTGCCAAGCGTCAGTGCCGGTGAGGAAATCGGAAATCAGCACGATGCGGAAGCTGTTGGGCGCCAAGCGTCGAATGCGCTGCAGGCTGTCGCGGTAGTGCGCTGGATTCAGCAACCGGCTGTGACGGCTTAAGGCTTGGTTTTGCTGGGCCAGATCCGCCAGCAACCGGGCCACGGCCTTGACGCTGCGCAGCGGCTTGTGGACGGGCGTGTGCGCGTTGCCGAGGACCAAGCCGCCCACCCGGTCGTTGTGGGCGAGCGCGCGCCAAGCCGCGTTGGCGCCCAGTTCGGCTCCCGCCACGGACTTGAGCCGCACGCGGCTGCCAAAGAACAGGCTCTGGGACTGATCGACCACCACCAGCGTGGGCCGTTCCCGCTCCTCCCGGAAGACCTTGGTGTGGGGCTTGTTCTTGCGGGCCGTAACCCGCCATTCAATGCTGCGCACGTCGTCGCCGGGCTGGTACAGGCGCACTTCGCTGAAGTCCACCCCGCGGCCCCGCAGTTTCGACAGGCGGGACCCGGCTTGGTGGCCGCGGCGCAGGCTGGTTCGTTGCTGGCTTGGCGCTGGGCGGTGTCGCAAGGCCAGCAGGTCGCTCAATTCGACGTAGGCACCTCTCAGGGCTGGGGCGTGCATGCTGGCTGGAAAACCGACGATCAGGGCACCGCGACTTGGTTGAGCAGGGCGTCCACCGCGTCGTCGGTGGTGATGCCCTTGGCCTCGGCCTCGAAGGAGAGTATGAGGCGGTGGCGCAAAACGTCATGAGCCACCGCTTGGACATCATCGGGGGTGACGAAGTCCCGGCCGTCAAGCCAAGCCAACGCCCGGCTGCATTGATCCAAGGCGATTGTGCCCCGGGGGCTTGCCCCGTACGCCAGCCATTCCGCCAAGTCGCCCGCGGGGTTTCTGGAACCCGTGACCAAGGCGATGATGTAGCGTTCAACCGGCTCCGCCATGTGCAACCGCAGCAGCGCTTGGCGGGCACTGAACACCGCCGCCTCGTCCACCAAGGCCAGCGGTTGGGCGTTTGCCGTTGACGACGCCACCTCGGAGCGCACCAGCCGGAGGATCTGCGCTTCTGACGCAGCGTCGGGATAGTCCACCTTGACGTGCATCAGGAAGCGGTCCAGTTGCGCTTCCGGCAGCGGGTAGGTGCCCTCCTGCTCAATCGGGTTCTGGGTTGCCATCACCAGAAACAGGTCCGGCAGCGGGAAGGTCTCGCGGCCAAAGCTCACTTGATGCTCAGCCATGGCTTCAAGCAGCGCGGATTGAACCTTGGCCGGCGCCCGGTTGATTTCATCGGCCAGCAGCAGGTTGTGGAACACCGGGCCGCGCTGAAAGCTGAACGAGCCATCCTCCGGGCGGTACACCTCGGTGCCGGTCACGTCGCTGGGCAGCAGGTCCGGCGTGAATTGAATGCGGTGAAAGTCCCCGGCGACCACGCTGGCCAGTTCCTTGATGGCTCGCGTCTTGGCCAAGCCCGGTGCGCCCTCCACCAGCAGGTGGCCGCCGCACAACAGGGCCATGAGCAACCGCTCAATCAGCGCCTCCTGGCCAATGATGCGCCCGGACAGCCATTCCGAGACGGCCTGGATGTGCTGCTGGGCAGTGCCCTGCTCGCTGCCGACGGCACCGTTCTTCATGCGCTTTCCATCAGGTTTGCGTGGCCGGGCCGCCGGCCAGACGGTGATTCCTGCGGCGTCGGTGGTCTGCTGATGCGGGGCAAGCTGAAGGCTCCAGTGATTTAAGGGGAAAGCCCGTATTCTACGTTGCTGGCGCGGTGTCTCAAGCCAGCTTGGCCCTAGGGCGCGCGTGCCAGTGGTCCCGCGCATGGCGCAACGTCACGGAGCGGAACTGCGCACTCGTTGATGGGGGTAGGTGCGGACGGGTGTACGAACCTAGGCAGCCAGCCCGAAGGCTTCCGCACCATTGTCCCAGAAGATCTTGCGAATGCTGGCTTCCGGGAGCGGCTGGTTCTCCAAATCCGCCATGCCCGCGGGCCAAGTGCCGTCCGGGTGGGGATAGTCCGTGTTGAAGGTCACGTAGTCGTCCCCCACCAGTTCGCAAACTGCCGGCAGGGTGCGCTCGTCGCCTCGGCAGGCCACCAGAAAGTTGGACTTGAAGTAAGCCGTTGGGCGTTGCTTGAGCTGCGGATGCTCGGCGTTGCCCGAGAATTCCCAATGTTGCTCCATGCGCTGCAGCCAGTAAGGAAGCCAGCCCGCATCCGCTTCAACATGCACCACCTGCAAGCGCGGATGGCGTTCGATCACGCCGTACCAGATGAGGCTCATCATCGCCACCATGGCTTCAAAGGGATGGGCGATGATGTGGCCGGAGGTGTGGGTCTCCATGCGCTCGCCAAATGAGGGCAGATAGGGCGAGCCTGAATCGTGAATGCAAAGGGGCTTGCCGAGTGCCTCTATGGCGCTCCACAGGGCTTCGTTGGCCTCGTGGTGCAGGTTGCGTCCGCAGACCGGGTTGGGACGCACGTAAAAGGCGCTGGCGCCCAGCTCGGCCGTGCGCCGGGCCTCTTCGACGGCGAGATCGGGCGCCTGCATGGGCAGCATGGCCGCCATGCGCAGGCGGTCAGGGGCAGCAGCGCAGTAGTCGAGGCTCCAGTCGTTGTAGGCTCGGCAAACCGCCGCGAGCAGTTCAAGGTCGCGGAACTCCTTGCCCAGCAGCTGCCCGCCGACGGTGGGGTAGAGCACTTGGGCATCGACGCCGTAGCGGTCCATGTCGGCCAGCCGTGCGGCCGGGCTGAAGCCTTCGGCGCGAGCCTGCTCATGCTTTTCCATGCCCCGCGCGGCGGCTGCCTGGAACTCGTGGGAGTGCATGGGGTAACTGCCGTCCTGCTTGGTGATTGGCTCGCCTTCCACCAGCATGCCGGTGCGGCCGTTGCCGAAGTCGCCCAACCGAGGCGCCCGGTCGGCAAAGGCTGGGTCGATGAACTTCCTCCAGATGCTCGGCGGCTCCATCTGATGGGCATCGGTGTCAAGCACACGAAAACCGTTGCGCATGGTCATTTCCAAGCTGTGGGACCGATGCCTAAGCTAGCGTTTTGAGGGGTTGTTGGTCAACGCGAACCTTGGCCCTTCGGGCCAAGGTTCGTTTGAGTTTCGCTAAAGCGAAACTCCGCGAATTCCGTTGCATTGGGACTTCGCATGCGTATGGGGCGGGGCTTGCCGCCTTGGCGATAGGCAACCCTTCGGGCCAAGGTTCGTTTGAGTTTCGCTAAAGCGAAACTCCGCGAATTCCGTTGCATTGGGACTTCGCATGCGTATGGGGCGGGGCTTGCCGCCTTGGCGATAGGCAACCCTTCGGGCCAAGGTTCGTTTGAGTTTCGCTGACGCGAAACTCCGCGAATTCCGTTGGATTGGGACTTCGCATGCGTATGGGGCGGGGCTTGCCGCCTTGGTGATAGGCGACCCTTCGGGCCAAGGTTCGTTTGAGTTTCGCTATCGCGAAACTCCGCGAATTCCGGTGCATTGCGGTTTCGCGAAAGAGAAACGCCGCGGATCGGGTTGTCTTTGGGTTTGGCGTGATAGCCTATGAGGCGTCTTTGGGTGGGGAGTCACATGCCGGATCGGCGGCAACTTGAGGCGGGTTTGCGGTGCCAGTTGGAAGCGTTGGGTGATGGCGCGCCTGCGGGTTGGAAGGTGGGGCTGACCTCAGGAGCGGCACGGGACAGCATGGGCGCGGGTTTTCGGCCGTTTGGCCACATCCGCGCAGAACGTGTGTTCGACAGTGGTGCCTGCATTCCCTTGGCTGGGATTCGAAATCCCGGCATTGAGAACGAGCTTTGCTTTCGGCTGAGCCGGGTGCTGGAAGGCCAAGTGAACCGCAGCCAAGTGCTTGATGCGGTGGAATCCGTGGCACCGGCTTTTGAGCTCATTGAACGTCGTCTGCCGCCAAGGGCAAGCCAGGCAGAGCACATCGCCGACAATCTGGCACATTGGGGCATCGTGGTCGGGGAAGAGAGGCGCTGCGACTGGACGCGATTCCCGTTCCGAGACCTAGCCGTCACCCTGCACCAGGATGGCAAAGCGGTGCAGACCGTCGCCGCTGACGGCCACATTGACGACCATTTTGCGTCCATTGCCGCGCTTGCCGCCCAACTGGCCGCTTTTGGGCGCCGCATTGAAGCCGGGGCTCGGATCATCACCGGCTCATTTACCAAGCAGGCCGTTACGCGCCCTTGCCGGTATGAAGGGGACTTCGAAACCGGTGGGTTGCAGGGGCCAACGGCGCAGCCCCGCAGAACCGCAACGGCTAGGTCGTCTGGCGCAAAAGCTGATGAAGCCAATAGCCGTGGCCAACGATCAGCAGACATAGGCCGCGTTGTCATGGAGTTCACATGAAGATTCTGGTGATGCCAGGCCTGACGCTGCCGGAAGTCAGCGCCGCCGACCTTGAACGGATAGGCGAAGCGGGTGGCGGGGCAAAGGTGGTGGTTCGAGACATCGCCCATGCGGATGACGACATGGTTGATGCGGACGTGGTGTTGGGCTTCATTCACCGGCGGCTGTTCCTGCGTGCCCAATCGCTCCGTTGGCTGCATGCCATCGCCTCCGGAGTGGATGCGCTGCTGTTTGACGAATTTCGCAACAGCGACGTCATCCTGACCAGCGAAAAGGGCCTGGTCGGCGAACACTTGGCCGACCACGCCTTCGGGCTGCTGTTGATGCTCACCCGCCAGTTGGCCACCGCCCACCGCTTAGGCGCCGATAGCTGGAATCACCGTCCCGCGATGCGGGCCCAGGAAATCGAGCTGACCGGCGCCACCATGGGCCTGTATGGCTTTGGCGGCACGGGCCGGGCCATGGCGCGGCGGGCGGCGGCGTTTGGCATGCAGGTGGTGGCGATGGATCGGGAGGCGGTGCCCGGCTCGCCGGAAGTCCCACAGGTGGAAGGGCCGGGCTTCTTCGATGAATTGCTGCGACTTTCGGATGTGCTGGCCATTTGCACGCCGCTGACCCCGGAGACCCGCAACAAGTTCGACCGGGCTGCCTTGGGTGCCATGAAAGACTCCGCCTTTCTGGTCAACGTCACCCGGGGCGAGGTCATGGTGGAGGATGATCTCGTGGAGGCGTTGGCCAACGGCCAGATTCGCGGCGCGGCTCTGGACGTCGCTCCACGCGAGCCACTGCCGGTGGACAGCCCGCTGTGGACCCTGCCCAACGTGGTGATGACGCCCCATACCGCCGGAGCCAGCCAGTTTCGCGCCGCCCGCAACTTGGATCGCTTTGTCGAAAACCTCAAGCGACTCAGGCGCGGCGAGCCCCTTGAAGGCGTTATCGACAAGCAATTGGGCTACTGAACTGGCGCTGGCTTCAGGCGAGGAACTGGCTTTAAGTGAGGAAGTAGTGGACGGCCACCCAACCTGCCACGCCCATGACCACGGTGTAGGGCAGCGCCATCAGCACCATGCGCAGGTAGGACAGCCGGATCAGCGGCGCCACCGACGAAGTCAGCAGAAACAGAAACGCAGCCTGGCCGTTGGGCGTGGCAATGCTGGGAATGTTGGTGCCGGTGTTGATGGCCACGGCCATCAGTTCGAAGTGTTCCCTGCTGATTTCGCCCGCGTCGAATGCCGCCTTGATCTCGTTGATGTAAACCGTGGCGACGAACACGTTGTCGCTCATTGCGGAGAGCACGCCGTTGGCGATGTAGAACATGCCCGGCTGCACTGAGAGGTCCAAGCTCAGCACGTACTCGATGACCGGCTGAAACAGGTGCTGGTCGTGAATCACCGCGACGATGGCGAAGAAGACCACCAGCAGCGCCGTGAAGGGCAGCGCCTCCTCGAACGCCTTGCCCAACTGATGCTCCCGCACGATGCCGTTGAAGGCGGTTTGGATGACGATCACCATCAACCCGATGAAGCCCACCTCCGCCACGTGGAAGGCAAGGGCCAACACCAGCAGCAGGCCCGCGATGGCTTGGATGATGAGCCGGGCGGAATCTCGTGACGTGCGCTTCTGCGCTTCCGACTTGTCGTAGCTCTCCAGAATGTGCCGCACGTTGTCCGGCATTTCCACGCCGTAGCCAAACAGCTTGAGTTTTTCGAGCAGGATGCAGGTGGTCAGCCCGACCACGAGCACCGGCATGGTCACCGGTGACATGTTCACGAAAAACTCAATGAACTCCCAGCCGAGCTTGTTGGCAATCAGCAGGTTCTGCGGTTCACCAACCGTGGTGCAGACGCCGCCAAGCGCCGTGCCCACCGCGCCGTGCATCAGCAGGGTGCGCAGGAAGGCGCGGAATTGGTCCAAGTGCTCGCGGTGATGGTCATGCACGCCTTGGTCGTCGCCGTGCTCGTGGTCCTCGTCATCAAAGGTCTTGCCCGACGCCACCTTGTGATACACACCGTAGAAGCCGACGGCGACGCTGATGATCACCGCAGTGACCGTCAGCGCGTCGAGAAATGCCGACAGAACCGCGGCCACCGCCGAAAACAGCAGCGCCAGCAGCGCCTTGGAGCGGATGCCGAGCAGAATCTTGGTGAAGGTGAACAGCAGCAGCTCCTTCATAAAGAAGATGCCTGCCACCATGAACATCAGCAGCAGGATGACCGGGAAGTTGCTGAACACCTCCATGCGCAGGGTTTCCGGCGAGGTCATGCCCAGCAGCAGTGCTTGCATCGCCAGCAGTCCGCCCGGCTGCAGCGGGTAGCAGCTTAGGGCCATGGCCAAGGTGAAAATGAACTCAAGCGTCAGCACCCAGCCCGTGATGAACGGCCCGGCGACGAACAGGAGAATTGGGTTGATGGCCAGAAAGGCGACGATGGTCAGCTTGTACCAGCGCGGCGTGTGGCCGAGAAAGTTCTGCCAGAAGGCGTTAGCGGTGTTTATGGCGTTCCCCTTGAGTGTCTTTTGCCCCCGGTCGCGGCCGGTGCCGGCCCGCCAAGCTGGGAGGTGTTTCCTTTGCGGCGCGTAGTTTGGTGGAGTTGTCAGTTGTGGGCAAGCCTGATCTGCTTCCACACCCACGGAATTGTCAAATCGAGAGTGGCTGGTGATTGAAGAAAGGTGTTGGCTTGAATTGCGCTCAGCCAGTAAAGTAAGCCGCTTTTTCACGATCAGGCCCACATGACCTATCTCTACGACTACTTGGTTTTCTTGGCTCAGGCCGCCACTGTCGTGGCCGCCGTTTTAGTGGTGCTGAGCGCCATGGCGTCCTTTAGCGCCCGCCGTCGCCACACTCCTAGAGGCGGTTTAGAGGTGATACGGCTTAACGACTACTTGGACGACCTGCGCCACGGCCTTGAACAGGCCATGCTCACCCGCGGGCAATACCGCAAGGCGGCACGCCAAGAGGCCAAGCAGCTGCGGCGCAAGGCTAAGCAGGAGGCCAAGCAGGCAAAGCGGGCAGCCAAGCGAGCCGGCGCCGGCGTTGAACGTGCGCAGCAACCGGCCCCACCGGCCGCTGCGGATGACGCCGGCAAAGAATCAGAGACAGAGGAACGGGCGGCGGAGAGCCAGCGAGCGTCACAAGCGCCTGCCTCAACCGATGCGGACGGTGGGCAGACGGAAGAAGCGGGCAAGAGCCGCGTCTACGCACTCACTTTTGAAGGCGACATGGATGCCAGCAAGGTTTCCCATCTGCGCCACGAGATCAACGCCGTGCTCACCAAGGCCAGCAGTGGCGACGAGGTGGTGGTGCGGGTCAAGAGCTTTGGTGGCCGCGTGCATGGCTACGGGCTGGCGGCATCGCAGCTGCAGCGGGTGCGTGAGCATGGCCTGAATCTGGTGGTGGCGGTGGACCAGGTGGCGGCCAGCGGCGGCTATCTGATGGCGGCTGTGGCCAACAAGGTCATTGCGGCGCCCTTCGCGGTGGTGGGCTCCATCGGCGTGGTGGCGGAAATTCCCAACGTTCATCGCCTGCTGAAGAAAAACGATGTGGACGTCGAAGTCATCACCGCCGGGCGCTACAAGCGCACGCTGACCGTGTTCGGCGAGAACACCGAGGAGGGACGCCGCAAGTTCACTGAGGAGCTTGAGGACCTGCACGTGCTGTTTCAGGAGTTCGTCAACGAGCAGCGCCCAGGCTTGGAGTTGGACAAGGTGGCCACGGGGGAGGCTTGGTTCGGACGGCGGGCCATCGAGTTGAACCTGGTGGATGAAATCGCCACCAGCGATGAGTACCTGATGCAGCGCTGCACCGACGCCGAGGTCTTTGAGGTGCGCTGGGTGGAGCACAAGCGGCCCTTGGAGCGCGTGCTTGGCGAGATCGAGAGCGGCGTGAGCCAACTGCTTCAATGGTTGCCCATTAAGGGGGGCTGGCGGTGACGACGTTCAAAGCCCATTGGGTTGAGGAGGGCTAATCGCGCCGCAGCTCGGCGCTCATGGCAAGGGGGCTGGGGAAGCGAAACACCACCAAGTAGCTCGAGGCGATCATGGTCAGGATGGTGGCGCCTTGGATGAGCGAGGCCGCATCACTGCCGATCAGGCCGGCGCCGACGGCGACGTAGCTCAACAACAGGGAGAATTCGGACGCCTGCCCCAGCCGAAAGCCCGTTTCCCAGGAGTCGGCCTTGGACTCCCCTTGCCAACGCAGCAGGTAGGCGAATGTGGGGGGCTTCAGGACGATCAGCAGGCCCGCCAGCAGCACGATGGGAACCGCCATTTGCAGGGCTGCCCCGATGTCAAGATCCGCCCCCACCGTGAAGAAGAAGAGCACCAGAAAGAAGTCCCGAATCGGGCGCAGGCTTTCGGCGATGTACTGGGACACCGGATGAATCGCCAAGGTGACGCCGGCAAGGAAGGCGCCAATCTCCAAGGATAGCCCCGCCGCGCTGGCGGCGAAGGCGACGCTGAAGCACCAGCCAATGGCCAGCAGGAAGATGAACTCGTGGAAGGCGTCGAAGCGGGCGATGAGCGGCAGCAACACCATGCGCACCACGAGGAAGGTGGCGCCGGCCAGCGCCGGGAAGGCGATGACGATGGTGACAAGGCTCGTTAAGGTGGCCTCGAAGCTGCCGCCGTAACCCGCCACCAGCACCAGGGCAACGATCGCCAGCACGTCCTGTATCAGCAGCAGGCCAACCACGATCTCGCCGATGTGCCGGTGGTGCAGCACCGTGGTGGGCAGCAGCCTCACGCCGAGGATGGTGCTGGAAAAGGTCACCGCCACGCCCGCAACCAATGCCTCCGCAACGCTGAAGCCGAATGCCAGCGTCAGCCCAAAGCCGACGGCGAAGAACGCCGCTGAGGTGCCCAGCGCAGTCACCAAGGACTTGCCCAGCATGGTCTTCAGCGTGGACGGCTGCATGTCCAGGCCGATCAGGAAAAGCAGGAAGATGATGCCGAATTCGGCGATCTCGCCGAGCAGTTGGGCGTCGCTCACCAGCGACACCCCATGCGGGCCGAGCAAGCAGCCGATGGCGATGTAGGCGACCAGCAGGGGTTGGCGGCTGTACAGGGCCAAGGTGGCCAGCACCGCCGCCCCGGCGAAGATCAGGAAAAAGGACTGGACTATGTCGGAATGTTCGATGTGCCTTTCCCCACTCGGAACCGACCCGGCTCGGGCTCAATGGCGCAAGCCTGATAGTAATCCGAATGGGGCGCAAGGGTTTGCGCGTCAGGAACGTCGCCACCCGGCAGCACCGCGGCCGTGAAGCCGCAGCGGCGCATGTAGTGCAGGATGTCGGCCTGCACCGCACCAGTGGCAACCAAGTCGCCTTGGTAGCCGTGGCGGTTGCGCAACAGGACTGCTTGGGAAAGCCCCCGGCCGTCATTGAAGGCCGGAAACTCAATGCCGATCAGCGGCGCGGCCAGAAAGCGCTCCTCGATCTCCTGATCAACGCTGAGTTCGATGCCTTTGCCGGACTCCGGCGTCCATTGGCCCGCGGGCACAATCCATTGGCCCGCGGGCTCAAGTTGTGGCGGGGCGCCACTAGCGGCACCGTCCGCGCTTTCGTTCAAACTAAGCAGCTTTGGCATAGACCTGTTCCTTGAAGGGTTCAACCCCGATGCGTCGCACGCAGTGCAGGAAGCTCTCGCTTTCCACGCGTTCGGCGAGGTAAACGTCGAAGATGCGGCGGATGACCTTGGGCACGTCGTCACGGAAGAACGATGGCCCGATGATCTGGCCAACGGAGGCGTCGTTGCCCGAGTGGCCGCCGATGGAAACCTGGTAGTACTCGCGGCCCTTCTTGTCCACCCCCAGAATGCCGATGTGGCCGACGTGGTGGTGGCCGCAGGCGTTCATGCAGCCGGAGATGTTGATGTCGAGCTCGCCCAAGTCATGCAGGTAGTCGTAGTCCTCAAGCTGGGCTTGAATGGCTTCCGCCACGGGAATGGACTTGGCGTTGGCGAGGGAGCAGTAGTCGCCACCGGGGCAGCAAATGATGTCAGTGGCCAAGCCTCGGTTGGGCGCGGCGAGGCGCTCAGCCTGCGCTGCTTGCCAGAGTGCGAAAAGCTGGTCCTGGCCCACGTCCGGCAGCACGAAGTTCTGCTCATGGGAGATGCGGATCTCGCCGAAACCGTAGGCTTCGGCCCAATCCGCCACGGCTTCCATCTGCCGGTCGGACACGTCGCCGGGTGGCGTTCCGGTTTCCTTGGTGGACAGGGTGACGATGGCGTAGCCGGCTTGCTGGTGCGGCGATGCGTTGTGCCGCACCCAGCGGGCGAAGTCCGCATCCTTGAGGCGGTCCGCTGCCAGGGCGGCTGCAGCGCCTGGCCGTTCAACGTAGGCGGGCGGCTCAAAGTGGGCCTCCATCGCCGCAACTTGGTCATCCGTCAGGGTGCTGGGCGAACCCTTCAGGTGCGACCACTCTTCATCGACGCGGGCCTTGAATCCCTCGGCGGTCATGGCCCGAACCAGGATTTTGATGCGCGCCTTGTACTTGTTGTCGCGGCGGCCGTAGCGGTTGTACACCCGCATGATGGCTTCGAGGTAGGTGAGCAAATGGCGGATCGGCAGCGCCTCCCGGATCAGCGAGCCGATGACCGGCGTGCGCCCTAAGCCCCCGCCGGCCAATACGTCGAACACGGTCTCGCCGTTCAGCCGCCGCACCCGCAAACCGATGTCGTGGACGTTGATGGCGGCCCGGTCGTCCTCCGCGCCACTGATGGCGATTTTGAACTTGCGCGGCAGCCAGTCGAATTCCGGATGCGAGGTGGACCATTGGCGGATCAGCTCGCAGTAGGGGCGGGGATCCACCGTCTCGTCCGCCGCCACACCGGCGAACTCATCGGTGGTGACGTTGCGGATGCAGTTGCCGCTGGTCTGGATGGCGTGCATCTGCACGGTGGCGAGATCGGCCAGAATGTCCGGTACCTCCGCCAATTGCGGCCAATTGAACTGCATGTTCTGGCGGGTGCTCAGGTGGCCGTAGCCGCGATCGTAGTGCCGGGCGATGTGGGCCAGCATGCGCAGCTGACGGCTCGACAGCGTGCCGTAGGGCACCGCCACGCGCAGCATGGGCGCCAGGCGCTGGATGTAAAGGCCGTTGCGCAGGCGCAGCTGCAGGAACTCATCGTCGCTCAGTTCGCCCGCCAGGTAGCGCTCGGTCTGGCTGCGAAAATGAGCCACCCGTTCATCTACGAACTGCTGATCGAAGGTGTCGTAGCGGTACATCCGTTTCTACAGGGTGAAAGGCAACCCGGAACGCTAGCATTGCGAGCCGACCGTCTGAATGCACAATTGCGCCTATGGATAGAACCAAATCGATGGACCGGCGAACCGCGCGCTCGTCAGGGTTTGCGAACGGGGAGCGGGCGCCAACCGGGGTTGCTCACCCATCCGCTCAAACAGCACTGAAACACGATGTTTTTCAGTGCCTTGCTGTGTTATAGAGGTTACTGAGAATAGCAAACCGCGCTCGCCGAAAACCGGCAACGCGCACTTCAGAGCGCGCATCATCGCGGCCCTTGGTCATTTCTAAGGGCTAGGCGTCGCCGGCTAGATTAGGGCTTAGCCAGCGGCGTGCGTCTTCGACGCTGAACCCCTTGCGCTCTGCGTAGTCCCGCACTTGATCGTCGTCAATCTTGCCGACGCCGAAGTAGCGGCTTTCGGGATGGGCGAAGTACCAGCCGGACACCGATGCGGCCGGGTGCATGGCGTAGGTCTCGGTCAACTCGATGCCGGTGGCATCTGGGGCATCGAGCAGCTTGAACAGCAAGCCCTTTTCCGTGTGGTCCGGACAGGCCGGATAGCCGGGAGCAGGGCGGATGCCTTGGTAGCGCTCGGCGATCAGCGCCGCATTGTCCAGCCGCTCCGACGCGGCGTAGCCCCAGGACTCGCGGCGCACCTGCTCATGGAGGCGTTCCGCCGCGGCTTCGGCCAAGCGGTCCGCCAAGGCTTTGATGAGGATGGATGAGTAGTCGTCGTCTGGATAGTCGCCAAGCGCTTCTTCAATGCCAAGGCCGGCGGTGACGGCGAAGCCGCCCAGGTAGTCGCGTTCGGGTGAGATGAAGTCCGCCAGGCAGAGATTGGGCTTGCCTTCCGGCAGCAGCCGCTGTTGGCGCAAATGATGGGCAACGGCGAGGCTTGCATGGTGCGCATCGTCGGCGAACAGGCGGATGTCGTCGTCGCCTTCCCGACGGCAAGGCCAGATGCCGGTGACCGCCTTGATTTCGAGCGCTTCACGTTCCGCCAACTTGGCCAACATCTCTTGGGCATCAGCGAACAGGCTGCGGGCGCTCTCGCCCACCTTGGCATCGTCCAATATGGCCGGGTACTTGCCGGCCAGCTCCCAAGTCATGAAGAACGGGGTCCAGTCAATGTAGGGCGTCAGACCGTCGATGCTGAAGCGGGTGGCCGTGACGCCGAGGCGGGCGGGTTCTGGCGGTTTGTAGCCGGCCCAGTCCAGCTGCAGCTTGTTGCCCCGCGCCGCATCAATGCTGAGCAGTTCAACCTTGCGCTGCCGCAAGGCGTTGCGCTTGCGGATGGCCGCGTACTCGCTGCGCAAACCGGCGGCCAGCTCGCTCTGCGCTCCTCGGGAGGCTAACTGCGCGGCGACCGGCACCGCCCGGGAGGCGTCCGGCACATAGGCCACCGGAGCGTTGCCGTACTGCGGCTCGATCTTCACGGCGGTGTGGGCCTTGGATGTGGTGGCGCCGCCGATCAGCAGCGGCACTTGCAACCCAAGGCGCTGCATTTCCCCGGCCACATGGGCCATTTCGTCCAAGGATGGGGTGATCAGCCCGGACAGGCCGATCAGGTCAGCGTCCACTTCCTGGGCCTTGGCGAGAATCTGCTCGGCGGGCGCCATCACCCCAAGGTCGTGCACCACGAAGTTGTTGCACTGCAGCACCACGCCGACGATGTTCTTGCCGATGTCGTGGACGTCGCCCTTCACGGTGGCCATGACGATCACGCCCTTGGCGCTGGCCCGGGCGTCCTTTTCCGCTTCGATGAACGGCGTCAGATGGGCTACCGCCTGCTTCATCACCCGGGCGCTCTTGACCACTTGGGGAAGAAACATCTTGCCGGAGCCGAACAGGTCGCCGACCCGGTTCATGCCTTCCATCAACGGGCCTTCGATCACTTCGATGGGTTTGGCGGCTGCGAGCCGGGCCTGCTCGGTGTCTTCAATGATGTGCTTGGTGATGCCGTTCACCAAGGCGTGGCCAAGGCGCTGCTCCACCGGCAGCGCCCGCCACTCGGAATCCTCAACGGTGGCTGCCTTGGTGCGTCCGCCGTAGCGTTCGGCGACCTCCAGCAGGCGCTCGGTGGCGTCCGGGCGGCGGTTCAGCACCAGGTCCTCGACCCGTTCCCGCAGCTCGACGGGGAGGTCGGCGTAGATGCCCAGTTGGCCAGCGTTGACGATGCCCATGGTCAGGCCCGCTTCGATGGCGTGGTAGAGGAACACGCTGTGAATGGCTTCGCGCACCGGATTGTTGCCGCGAAAGGCGAAGGAGACGTTGCTGACCCCGCCGGAAGTCTTGGCCCCTGGCAGGTTGGCGCGAATCCACCGGCAGGCTTCAATGAAGTCCACGGCGTAGTTGGCGTGCTCGTCAATCCCCGTGCCGATGGCAAAGATGTTGGGATCGAAGATGATGTCCTCGGGGTCGAAGCCCGCCTGATCGACCAGGATTCGGTAGCTGCGGGTGCAGACCTCGATCTTGCGCTCCAAGGTGTCGGCTTGGCCGGTTTCATCGAACGCCATGACGATGACCGCCGCGCCATGGACTTGGCAGCGACGGGCCGCTTCAAGGAAGGCCTGCTCGCCCTCCTTGAGGCTGATGGAGTTGACGACGGACTTGCCCTGCACGCACTCCAAGCCGGCTTCAATGACCTCCCAGCGGCTCGAATCGATCATCACCGGCACCCGGGCAATGTCCGGCTCGGCGGCGATCAGGTTCAGGAAGCGAACCATGGCGGCCTTGGAGTCGAGCATGCCTTCGTCCATGTTGACGTCGATCATCTGGGCACCGGCCTCGACCTGCTGGCGGGCCACTTCAACGGCCGCTTCAAAGTCATCGTCGCGAATTAGGCGGGCGAAGCGCGCGGAGCCGGTGACGTTGGTGCGTTCGCCGACATTGACGAACAGCGAGCTTTCATCAACCGTCAACGGCTCCAATCCCGACGCCTTGAGGCCCGCCTTGGCCGTTGGAATGGCCCGCGGCGCCTGTGGGGCGACGGCGTCGCGGATGGCGGTGATGTGCTCCGGCCCGGTGCCGCAACAGCCGCCGACCAGGTTGACGAACCCGCTGCGGGCGAACTCACCGAGGGCTGCCGCCATGTCCTGCGGCGTCTGGTCGTAGCCGCCGAAGGCGTTCGGCAGCCCGGCGTTGGGATGCACGCTGATGGGCACGTCCGCCACCTTCCCCAAGCGCTCGACGTAAGGCCGCAGTTGCGCTGCCCCCAAGGCGCAGTTGAAGCCGATGGCCGCCGGCCGGGCGTGGGCCAGCGAGTGCCAGAACGCCTCCGCGGTCTGCCCGGACAAGGTGCGTCCGCTGGCGTCGGTGATGGTGCCGGAAATCATCAGCGGCAGGTCGCGCCGCAGCTGCCCCATGGCGGCGCGGGCCGCCGCCACCGCTGCCTTGGCGTTCAGGGTGTCGAACACCGTCTCAATCAGGATCAGGTCAACGCCACCCTCAATCAGGGCGCGTGCCGCCGACTCGTAGGCGCTGAACAGTTGCGCGAAGGTGGCATCGCGCTGCCCCGGATCATTGACGTTCGGCGACAGGCTGGCGGTCACGTTGGTGGGGCCGAGCACGCCGGCGGCGAACCGGGGCCAATCGTCGGTGGCGTAGGCGCGCACTGCTTGGCGAGCGACTTCGGCCGCAGCCCGGTTCATGGCCACCGCTTGGTCTGCCAACCCGTAGTCAGCTTGGGAGATGGCCGTTGCGGTGAATGAGTTGGTCTTGATGATGTCCGCACCTGCCTCCAGATAGCTCCGGTGGGCTTCGGCGATCAAGTTCGGTTGGGTGAGGCTGAGCGCATCGTAGTTGCCCTTGATGGCTTGTTCGTGGTCACGCAGATGGTTGCCTCGATAGTCGTCCTCGTTCAAGCCTTGGGCCTGCAGCAAGGTGCCGTAAGCGCCATCGAGCACCAAGATGCGTTGGCGCAGCAGCGTTTGCAGTGACGAATGGGACATGGTGAAAGGTGGGCAAGCCGTGCGCGTGCCCCGCAGCCATCAAGCCAAGTTGCGCAACGAGTATAGGCGGCCACCGCTGCCTGGCGAGCCGGATTTCAAATCCCCAACCTGAATCGGATTCATGTTGGGCATGCCCAACCCAATCGTCACCCAGCTGGCACCGAGGAAGACCGCAAGCCAAGTGATAGAATGCTGGCGGACGACGACGATATGGAGTTGACCCCGATGAGGCAGGTATTGATCTACCCTGGGGAGGATGGCTATTGGGTTGCGGAGTGCCCAAGCTTGCCCGGCTGCATCAGCCAAGGCGAAACAAAGCAAGACGCAATTGGCAACATCAAGGAGGCGATCGAAGGCTATGTCGCCAGCTTGGAGGAAGACGGCCTTCCCGTTCCTTAGGAGGCTGTAGGGCACGACGTTTCGCCACCGCAAGCGCAGATGAGCGACCGCGCAGGAGATCAGCGACCGCACGCGTGCGCCTATGGCGCAAGCCTTGGCCAACAGGCCTTAAGCGTTTACCATACCCGACTGAATTGGTCGGGAATTGACATGATCGATATCTCTGAGAAGGCGCAGGATTACCTGCGGGAGCTGCTGGCCAAGCAGGACGATGACGACGTGGGCATTCGGGTGTTTGTGGCCCAGCCGGGCACTCCCCATGCGGAGACCTGCATCGCCTACTGCCGCCCTGGCGAGGCGCAGGATGACGACATGCCCTATGAGTACGACGGCTTTAAGGCTTGGATCGAGGCGCGCAGCGAAAGCTACTTGGTCGATGCGGTGGTGGACTTTCAGGAGGACCGCATGGGCGGCCAACTCACCATCAAGGCGCCCAATGCCCGGGTGCCCAGCGTTGATGAGAACTCGCCGCTGGAGGACCGCATCAACTACGTGCTCTACAACGAGATCAACCCCAGCTTGGCATCCCACGGCGGCATGGTCACCCTTGTGGAGTTGGTGGAGGACAACGTCGCCGTGCTGCAGTTTGGCGGCGGCTGCCAGGGCTGTGCGGCGGTGGACATCACCTTGAAGCAAAGTGTGGAGGGCACCTTGCTGGCGCAGATCCCGGACCTGACGGCGATTCGCGACGTCACCGACCACAGCATCACGGAGAATGCCTACTATCGCTAACGAGGCGATGCCTGAGCTTGGCGAGAGGGCGGTCGTCGGTCTCAACCAGCCGTAAAGCCGTTGACTCGTCTAACATCCTGTTCCCGCGATCAATAAAGCTAGGCGACGCGGCGGCTGAGAGCCGGCCTTAAGGCGTCGGCGGCTTCGCGCAGCAGCGCTTCCGTGGTGGGCCAGTCGATGCAGCCGTCGGTGACGGAGACCCCGTAGCGCAGTTCGTCCAAGTTGTCGGGAATGCGCTGGCTGCCGCCGTTGATGTGGCTCTCCAGCATGATGCCGACAATCGAGTCGCTGCCGTCCTGAACTTGGCCAAGCACGTCACGGGCCACTGCCGGTTGGGCGGCTGGGTCCTTGCGGGAGTTGGCGTGGCTGCAATCCACCATGATGGTGGGCTCTAGCCCGGCTTGGCGCATTGCCGCTTCGCAGGCGCTGATGCTGGCCCGGTCGTAGTTGGTGCCGTTGCTGCCGCCGCGCAGCACCATGTGGGCGTTGGGGTTGCCGCGGGTCTCTATCACCGCCACTTGGCCGGCCGGGTTGATGCCCAGGAAGCGATGGGGCTCGGCCACCGAGCCTAGGGCGTTGATGGCAGCGTTCAGGGAGCCGTCCGTGCCGTTCTTGAAGCCCACCGCCGAACTGAGGCCCGACGCCATCTCCCGATGGGTTTGGGATTCCGACGTGCGGGCGCCGATGGCCGACCAACTGATCAGGTCCTGAAGGTACTGCGGGGTGATGGGGTCCAGCGCTTCGGTGCTCAGGGGCAGCCCGAGTTCGGCCAGTTCGAGCAGCAGGCGGCGGGCGATTTGCAGCCCGTCAGCGACCCGAAAGGAATCGTCGAGGTAGGGGTCGTTGATCAACCCCTTCCAGCCGACGGTGGTGCGCGGCTTCTCGAAGTAGGCGCGCATCACCAGCAGCAGGGCGTCTCCCACTTCTTCGCTCAGCGCCGCCAAGCGCGCACCGTAGTCCTTGGCGGCGCCTGCATCGTGAATTGAGCAGGGGCCAACCACCACCAGCAGCCGGGGATCTTCCCGGTTCAGCACGCCGTTGATCGCCCGCCGCGCCCGCACCACGCTGGCCTCGGCCGCCTTCGACGCGGGCCATTGGCGCTTAAGGCGTTCCGGCGTCATCAGCACCTGCAGCCCCTCCACGTTGATGTTCTCCAACTCTGTCACGGTTCAAGCCTCCTCGCCTGCTGGCTGCCTTGCGGGCAAAAAAAACCCCGCTCAATCCTTGGCGGGGCCTTCTTGGGGAAGGCGCCCGGTTCGGCCACCTTCCGTTCATGCTTATGCTGTTGACAAAAGGTAGCTAGGTCACCGCGAAGCGACCAAAGTACCAAACCCAGTAGCCCACGAAGAGCGAGCCGAGGCTGACGAGCGAGCGGTTGCCGGCCCCATTGGGTGAAGCACTCCGCAAACATCGCCCGCGATCAAGGATTTTTGTTTTGACTTGCAGCATGGCGCGGCATGGTACAGAGATTTGAACGGATGGCAACCATTGTTTTCCGGCGTTTTCCGAGGTTTTCCGGGGTTTGAACAGAGGCTCCCTAGAGTCTCACCAGTTGGGGAATGGCTGTGAGGTAGAGCGCCGTTTTGATGGGCGCGTCAAACAGGCCTTGCGCCAGTGCGCGGTAGCGGGCCAGTTGGGGGCGGTGGCGGGCGATCACTGACGCTTGGTCGTCCGCTGGGCCCGTCTTGTAGTCGATGATCCAGCGAACGCCTTCGGTTTCGAAGGTGCGGTCGAAGAAGGCGGAGGTCAGCACGCCGTCCAGCATGCCGGTGACGCCATATTCGGAGGCGGCACCCGCGTGGGGGGCGAGCAGCCAGCGGCCCGCTTCGTCGTCAAGCACGCCGGTCAGCTGCCGGGCCGCTTCTTGGAGGGTTGTTTCCAAGTCGGTGTCGGCAAGGCCAGCGGCGCGCAGCTGGCGTTCCCAGGCCCGGCGCTGTGCTGCCGCCCAGGCGTTGGGGTCTTCAGGCAGTGGGCGCTCGCCGAGGCGGCGCAGCCAGTCGTGGATCAGATTGCCCAGGATCACTTCCCGGCGGTCGCTGATCGGGTCCGCGGCAGTGGCTGGAGGGCGCGGTTCGGTCGGGGCAAGATGCAGAGGTTCCGGTTGCGGGGGATGCCAAGCAAATCCTGCGGGCAAGCGATGCAGGACTTTGCGCATCTCAGGCGCCGGGCTGGCCTCAGCCTCAATGGCCGGTTCCGTGGTCGCACCGTCCAGAGTCGGCCACAGCAGGGCCAGCAAGGAGTTGGCTGGAGGATTTGGCTTTGCATGGGTTGCGGTGAGCAGCAGGCTGCGCTTGGCGCGGGTGCAGGCCACGTAGAGCAGGCGCTGCAGCTCGTTGCGGTCCCGGTCTTTTTCCTCCTTCGCTAGCCACGCGTAAAGGTTGCGGGAGTCCCTTTGGGCCGTTCGGGCGTCCTTCGTGGCCATCAAGATGCCTTTTTCGGCTGGCCGCCAGCGGAGCAGCGGTGCATCTTCCGTGCGGTTGCTCCGCTCCAAGCAAGGCAGCAGCACATGGTCGAACTCCAGCCCCTTGGCCTTGTGGATGGTCATGATCTGCAACTGGGCGGGCGCGTTGTTCGCGGCGTAAAGCCCATTGGCGCGGATTCGCAGCTGCTCCGCATCCCAGCCCTCGGCGCCGAGTTCATCCACCAGTTCAAGCAGACGTTCAGCTTGGTCGACGGCGTCGGTGCCGCCATAGGCTGCGGGGGCGCCGCATTCCAGCCAGATGGCTTCGAGGCTGGTGCGCGGCGGGCGCTCATAGCGCTGGGGCAGCCAGCGCCGCAGGGCGTCCGTGAGCCGGGCCAACCGCTGGGCGTTTGATGGGCCAAGGCTTGCTGCCAACCTGTCCAGCGAATCCGGGTCGAACGCTTCGAGCGCGGCGGCTTCCTCCAAAGCGGGGAGGTCAAGGCCCACCCAGGGCGCGCGCAGGACGCTCAGCCATGCCACCGAATCCTTCGGATTGGCCAGGGCGCTGGCCAGCGACAGCAGGTCCATCACCACCGGCGCTTCATCAAGGGAATCGATGTCGATGGCCTGCCAAGCGACGTTCGCCCGACGCAGGGCTTCAATGATCTCATCAAGGTGGTTGCGGCTGCGCACCAGCAGGGCGATGGAAGCCTCCGGGTCGTCTTCGGCCAGTGTTTTGATGTGGGCGATGATCGCCTCAACCTCTTGTTTTTGCTCAGCAAACAGCCGCACTTCGGCACCGCCTTCCTCCCCACCTTTGGTCGCGCCCGCAGCCGCGGACTCGGCCGTCGAACGGCCGTAGGGCACTTGGCCGGCGAGTGGGTTGCTTTGGTCGCCCATGATCGGTGCGAAGGTGGTGTTGAACCACGCCACCAGTTCCGGCGCGGAACGGAAGTTGGCGGTCAGCCGCAGGGAATCGAGCGCCACCCCGTTGATGCCCTCATCCTCAGCGCGGTAGAAGCGGCTCACGTCAGCGTCCCTAAACCGGTAGATGGACTGCATGGGGTCGCCCACCGCGAACAGGCTGACATCGGTGGCGCCGCTCCAACCCTCCACCAGCAGTTCCAGCAGCTCGAATTGGGCGATGGAGGTGTCCTGAAACTCATCGATCAGGATGTGACGGATGCGGTAGTCGAGCGCCAATGCCAACTCCGTGGGCCCGCCATCTTCCGAGCGCAAGGCCCGTCGGGCGGCGAGGTTGAGTTCGGTGAAGTCCGTGAGGTGTTGGGCGCGAATCTCGTCGGAAAGGGCATTGACGGCCAAGACGAGTACGGTGCAAACCGCCAGCAAGTCCTCCATCTGCTCATCGGTGAAGGTCGGTTCGGGCAGTCGGGTCATGGCCGCCAAGCGGGAGGCCAATTCAAGCTCCCCCACCTTGGCGATGGCGTCGAGAGCGCGAGCCTTTTCGTCGGGGCAGTTCCGCGGAAAGCCGTCGCTGTCGGTCAGCCGCTTGCGGCACTTGCCCTTGTCCGTAAGGCACAGTTTGGCAGCTGCCTCCCAGAACGCCCGGGCCGATGAATCGCTTGGGCGCGCGGCGAAATCGACCATCCAAGCCAGTTCGCGGCGAAGCTCAGCGGGCATGGCGCCTTCGATGCCGTCGATGGCGGCTTGAATCAACGCTTGAACGCTCTGTTCGAGCTGGCTTCGCACGGACTGCCGGTCGTCCAATACGTCCCTCACCGCATCCAGCCATTGGTCCCGTCGCCCCAACATATTGACCAGTAGGCGGCGGGCCTTGCCGGCGTCATTGTCGTTCACGGCTAGGAAGCGGGCGATGTCCGCACCCAGCGGATCGTCATTGAAGAGCCGGTCGAGCACTTTGTTGGCGGCGGCTTCGTGCAGGCGTGCGTCGTCCTCCACCGGTTTGGTGCGCCGGCCGAACCCCGATGCCAGCGGTAGCCGTCCGGCCAGAGACATGGCGAAGCTGTCGATGGTCTGAATCTGCAACCGGGAGGGATTGGCGGCCAGCTGCCAGCCCAGGGCCTCATCGCGAGCGCGGATCGCTGCGGCAGTGGGGTCCTGATCGTCTTCAAGCAGCGACAGAACCCGCTGGCGCATTTCGGCGGCGGCCTTGCGGGTGAAGGTGATGGCCAGAATCTGCTCGGGCCGCTCGACGCCAGTCAACAGATTTGCGAAGCGGCTGACCAGCAGGGAGGTCTTGCCGGAGCCAGCCGGAGCCTGCACGATGCAGCTGCGTTCCGGGCGAAGCGCCTCCGTGCGGGCTGCGGCATCGGCGGGCAGGCGTTGGGGCGTCATGATGTCGGCTCCACGAAGGCCTTGACGCGGCACAGGCTTGGGAGATGGCAGTGACGGCAGGTCTGCTCTGGTTTGTAGGGTGCCACTTCCGCTACGCCGCTGCGATGCTCCTCGATCAGGGCGGCGATTTGTTGCCGCCAGCGGTTGCGAAGCCGTTCCCAACCCTCCTTGGGCGGCTTGCCAAGGGTCAGCTTGTCGCTGCGCCAGCCGTCGAGCCTCGGCTTTGCCGGGTCGCCGACCCGAGCGTAAAGGACGGCGTGGACTTGGTCATCGGCCAGCGCGTACATCGGCAGTTGCGGCTCGACCAAGCGATCTTCCAGAAGACGATTCGCGGAAACGGTGCCGGTCTTGTAGTCAATGACGATCTTCGCGCGGGTGGCCGCGTCCTGATCGATGCGGTCGATGCGCAGGTGGAATTGTGCGCCCGGCATGGTCAATTCGGCTTGCTGTTCCAAGCCAATGACGCTGAATTCCGGGTTCGCGGCTTCATGCTGGACCCAGGCTTGGATGATCCTCTCGATGCGGGCCTGTTCATTGGCGCGAAGCAGAGCCGGCTTGTTGCCGAGCTGATGCGCTAGGGTGGCCTCGACCGCGGCGCGCATGTGGCTGCTGGAAAACGGCCGTCGATGGTCTCGATAGAGCCTGTGGAAGGCTTCGTGAACGAGGGTGCCTCGGGTCAGGGCGTCCGGAAAGCGCTCATCGGACTGTTTGTCCTGCAGACCCAAGCGATGAACGGCCCATGCGCGGAAGGGGCATTGCGCTTGCTCGCGCACCACCGAGCTGCCGCCGCGCATCTCGTCATTCAAAGGCGTGGCTCGATCCGGCGGGGCCTCTTCAAGGGTGGGTTCCGGTGCCGGCGCCAGCCAAGGGTGGCGGCGCTGGCGATGCCCGCGCACGACCTCTTCAACAGGGACTTCGGCGAGGGGCTCGATCAGGACGCTGCAGGCTTGCGCCCCTTCGTCCTGGGCCGGGAACCAGCTGGCGGTCAGGTGCTGGCAGGCGGTGCGCCAATGCTGGATGCGCCGCTGGGCGAACGCCCCTTCGGTTTGGTGGTCGATGCGGGGCATGCCGCACTGCTGCTGCAGGTCCATGGGGATCAGCGGATTGGGCGAGGGGCTTTGCGGCCAGCTGGCGTCGGAAAGTCCGGCCACCCACAGGTGGCTGAATTGCAGCCCTGTGGTTTCCAAGTAGCCTAGAACCTGTACGGGCGCTGGAGGCCTCTCCGGGGCGAACTGCTGCGCGCTCAGCAGGTCCTTCAAGGTCTGCAACGCATCCGGTGCGCTGATGCTCGGCTGCTGGCTTAAGGCGCTGCAGCGCTCCAGGCAGTCCTCGATGCGGCCTTGAGCCTGATGTTGGGCGCTGCCCGCTGCGGCCCCCCAACGGGCTTGGCGCAGGAGGCTGTGGAACCGGGCCACCCAAGCCGCGAAGGGTTGCCGACCTTGGGTAGGCTCAATGCTTGGCAGGCTTGATGGGTCGCGCAGGTGGCCTGGCACTTCAAGAAAGGGGGCCTGCAACACGAGTTCCAGCGCCGGACTTGCTGGCGCCAGCACGTAGCCCAGCAGTTGCTCGGCGGAGCGCCACACCGGATGCTCGTTCAGGGGTGGGCCACCCGATATGTCGAAGGCGTCTGGGGCGTCCGCAAACTCAACCCCAAAGGCATGTTCGATGGCGTGATATGCCCCATCCAGATAAGGAAACACCACGCCGACCCGGGCCGCTCCGTCCTCGGTAAGCGTCTGCCGCGCCCATTGAGCGGCGGCGCTGACTTCCTCAGCTTGGCTTTCGAGCCTGACGCGGCATTCGGAAAGGGCAGGGGATTCAGCAACCCCATGGTGGTGAACGCGGCCACCGGCCCGCTCCACGCGAGCCAGCCAATTCGCCGTCTGGGGATCAATGCGTTCAAATCCCAGCAGGTGCACGTCCCCGGGCTCAGGTGTCGCCACATCGGCCAACTGTGCCGCGCTGATCCAATGGCCGTCATTGAGGGCGGAACGAAAGCGGTCTGCCCAGCGCTGAAACAGCCGGCCGTTGGCGGTGGCCGTGAAGGCCGACGATGCCAGATCGATGCGCCAAGCCAGCGCCAGCGCCCAAGCCTCGGCCGCCCATTCGGCGAGATGGAGGCTGCTTGCCTCTGCGGTGTCCCGCCACAGCAGCAGTTCCGCCTCGGAGGACAGCACCTCCAGATCGGCTGCGGCGGCGCCAAAGCGCGTGTGCAGATAGCGGCGCAGGCTGGCCACCTGAGGCCTTGGCCAGACTTGGCGTTCGCGGTCGAGCTGCCGCTGGTTGCAGGCTGCGGCGGCCTCCCGCGCCAGCCGCTCATTGGGCGTGATCAGCGGCTCGCGCAACGCGGCATCAGCCAACGCCGACGGCAACCGTGCAAAGTGGATGGGCATGATGCCATTCTACAGGCGTTCAAGGCCGCACAGCGCAAGTGGGGAATTTCGACTAAAATACCGCCGCCCCGGATTGGGGCATGGTCATGCGGACCGTCGCGAACTGATACAGGGAGGCCAAGCGATGTGGTACTTGATTGAGGACTTCATCAACCAAAGCTGGTTCATGAAGGCCATTATTGGCTGGGGTTGGCTGTGCGTCCTCATCATGGTGGCCAGCCTAGTCGACAATCTGCGGATCATTGCCGGCAGTTGAGGGCTGGCCATGTGGTTGTCCGCGCTATCGGTGGAGCAGCGCGAAGCCCTCTTGGGGCTGGCCCACAATGTGGTGGTCTCCGACGGGCTGCTGGACCCCAACGAGGAGGGCATGCTCGACGAGTTCAAGCGCGAGATGGAGCTTAACCCCGCCCTTGAAGCCGAGTACTTGGCGCTCGATGGCATCGAAGCCACCTTCAACACCCACAAGTCGCGGATAATCGCCTTGCTTAACCTGCTTCGGCTGAGCTACGCGGATGGCGCCTTTGAAGTGGAGGAGGAGTGCCTGCTTAAGGAAGTCAGCCGGGTGTTTGGCGTGGAGGATGAGCAATTCAGGCTGCTGGACAACTGGGTGCGGCGGCTGCTGAGCTTGGAGGAGGAGGCTCGCGGCTTCATGGTGCCTTGACTGGCATGGCCCTAACCGAAACGGCCCTAACCGACACGGCCCCGACCGACACGGCCCTATCCGACATGGCCCTATCCGACATGGCCCTATAATAGAGGCGCCCTAACCGAGCAGCACGCGCTTGGCTTCGTTGAGCTGCTGGGCGATGAACGTCGAGCCGCCCTTGTCGGGATGGTTCTTGGCCATCAACCGCCGATGGGCGTCGATGATCTCCTGCTTGGTGGGGTTGGCGCCCAGCCCAAGAACGCTCAGGGCCTGCTGGCGGGTCATGGCGCCGGCGGCCGGCCGCGCCCCGCCCCCAGCGCTCTGCCGCTGTTGCCTGAACGCCGTGAACAGCCGCCCCAGGATGGGGAAGAAGCGCACCAGCAAGCCGGCGCTGCGGCGCAGAAAGGGCAGCAGGGCCGCAGCCGCCGCGGCCAGCCAGTGCAGGCGGCCAGTGGCGGCCAGCACCGCCAGCGCCGCCACCAGCGCCAACGTGGCCAAGGTGATGACCAGCGTGCTCTTTTTCACCGGGGCGGACAGCCACAGCAGCCGAAACAGCACTACCAAGGCGGTGGCGGCGATCAGACCGAGCATCAAGGGGATCATGCGATTTAAGGGGAGTCGCCTGAGAGTCTCTAGGTTATCATGGCCGCCAATCGATCAGTTGCGAAGCTGCGTAGCCTTCCATGGACAGCGCCGAACTCACCCAGTGGCTGGAGGAATTGCGCATCGAGCATCGTGACCTTGATGAAGTCATTCTTCATCTGATCGCCACCAGCCATCACGACAGCATGCGCGTGCAGCGGCTCAAGAAGCGCAAGCTCAAGCTCAAGGACATGATCGCCAAGTTGGAAAGTCAACTCATCCCGGACCTTGACGCATGAAGCCCGGCCCCTTGACCGTCGCCATCTCCTCGCGGGCGCTGTTCGATCTTCAGGACAGCAACGCCGTTTTTGAAGCGGAAGGGCTGGAGGCGTACCGGCGCTTTCAAATCGATAACGAAGATCAGCCGCTCGAACCGGGAGAAGGGTTTTACTTTGTAAAAAAATTGCTGGATATCAATAAATTAAAGAAGAAAAAGAGAGTTGAAATCATATTGCTGTCACGCAATTCGGCGGACACC
The DNA here is from genome assembly GCA_965220835.1 of Candidatus Azophilus sp. Classification (GTDB taxonomy): domain Bacteria; phylum Pseudomonadota; class Gammaproteobacteria; order Pseudomonadales; family Azotimanducaceae; genus Azophilus. Next base: position 1,083,828 of record OZ244842.1, read on the forward strand.
GGGCTGCGCATCTTCAATTCCATCGAGCACCACGGGCTTGATGTCACCAAGGCGGCGTTCTGCGGTGGGGACAGCCCCTACCGGTACGTGCGGGCCTTCGGCTGCGACCTGTTTCTCAGCACCAACGGCGCGGATGTCCGCCAAGCTTTGGATCAGGGCGTGGCGGCAGCCAATTTGCTGCTTGGCAGCAGCGGTCGGGAAAAGCCGGACACGGATGAGCTGCGCTTGGCCTTCGACGGTGACGCGGTGCTCTTCTCTGATGACGCCGAGCAAATCTATCAGGCGCAAGGCTTGGAGGCCTTCAGTGCCTCGGAAGCGGCGGAAGCCGGCAAACCGCTGCCGGGTGGGCCGTTCAAGTCGTTCTTGAAGGCGTTGCACGGCCTGCAGCAGGAGTTTGATGATCAGGACTGCCCCATCCGCACCGCGTTGGTCACCGCCCGGGAGGCGCCTGCCCATGAACGGGTCATCCGCACGCTGCGGGCTTGGAACATCCGCTTGGACGAATGCCTGTTTCTCGGCGGCATGACCAAATCGGAGTTTCTCCGGGCGTTTGCTGCGGACGTGTTCTTTGATGACCAAACCCAGCACTGCGAAGCCGCCGCCCCCCACATTCCCTCAGGCCATGTGCCGAGTGGCGTCACCAACAGGCCCTAAGACCATTCCGTTATAACCAGCGTTGGCTTTATTCCAAGCGCCCATGGTTGGGCTTAGAATGCGGCCCCATGAAACTGCAGCAACTGCGCTACATCTGGGAAGTGGCCCAGCACGGCCTGAACGTGTCCCAAGCGGCGGAAAGCCTGTTCACCGCCCAGCCTGGCATCAGTAAGCAGATTCGCTTGCTGGAGGACGAATTGGGCGTGGAGATATTCGCCCGCCAAGGCAAGCAGCTCGCCAGCGTGACCCCCATCGGCAAGGTCATTCTGGAGCGCACGGGCGAGGTGCTTCGCCAACTGGACAACATCAAGCTGGTTGCCGAAGAGTACCGGGACGAACGCACCGGCCTGCTGTCCATCGCCACCACCCACACCCAAGCCCGCTACGCGCTGCCACCGGTGGTGCGCAAGTTCCGCCGCGCCTACCCGGAGGTGGCGCTGCAGATGCACCAAGGCTCGCCGGCCCAGTTGATTGAGCTGGCCGCCGCCGGCGAGGTGGATTTCGTCATCGCCACGGAGGGCTTGGATCTGTTCAAAACCCTCATCATGCTGCCTTGCTACCGATGGTACCGGGACATCATCGTGCCGGAGGGCCACCGGCTGGCGCAGGTCGGCGCGGAGCGTGAACTGACCTTGGCCGACGTGGCGGCGGAGCCCTTGGCGACCTACGTGTTTGGCTTCACCGGCCGCTCCGTGCTGGACCGGGCCTTCCAGGCGGAAGGCTTCAAGCCGAACGTGGCCTTCACCGCCACCGATACTGACGTGATCAAGACCTACGTGCGCCTCGGCTTTGGGGTGGGCATCATCGCCTCGATGGCTTTCGACCCGGCGGTTGACCGCGGCTTGGTGACGGTCGATGCCTCGCACCTGTTTGCGCCATCGGTCACCCACATCGGCTTTCGGCGCGGGACCTTTCTGCGCCGCTTCATGCACGAGTTCATCGAGTGGTTTGCTCCGCACTTGGACCAGCGCACGGTGGCGGAAGCGGTTGCGCTGCCCACCGGTGCCGCTCGGCAGAAGCTGTTTGCCGAGACGGACTTGCCGGTGCGCTGAGTGTTGGTGGGCTATGATCGCCACTGGGAACGACGAATCGAATAAGGACAGCATATGGGACGAGTGCAAGGCAAGACCGCCATCGTCACGGGGGCGGCATCCAATCCGGGGCTGGGCTTTGCCACGGCCGTGACGCTGGGGCGCGAGGGTGCACGGGTGGTGGTGACCGACCTCGATGAAGCCGGGGCGTCGCGTTGCGCCGCAGCCGTTGAGGCAGCCGGCGGCGAAGCGCTGGCGCTGCGGCAGGACGTGACTGATGAGGCACAGTGGAAGGCCGTGGTGGAGCAGGCGGGCGCTGCCTACGGCGGCTTGGACGTGCTGGTCAACAATGCGGGCATCGCGGTCCTGAAGCGCCTGGAGGAGATGAGCTTGGCGGATTGGAACCGGCAGATTGAAGTCAACCTGACCAGCGTTTTTCTCGGCTGCAAGTACGGCATGGCGGCCATGCGCGCCTCCGGCGGCGGCTCCATCATCAACCTTTCCTCGGTGGCCGGCCTGGTTGGCATGGCCACCTGCGTGGCCTACGGTGCGGCCAAGGGCGGGGTGCGCATCATGTCAAAGTCCATCGCCGTGGAGGGCGCGGCGGACAACATTCGCTGCAATTCGGTGCACCCCGGCGTCATCTGGACCAACATGCAGGCGCAGGCCACGGGTCTTAATGAGCCCCAAGCGGTGCCCCCGGAGCGGGTGCCCATGGGCCGCATGGGCGAACCCCAGGACATTGCCAACTGCGTGCTCTACTTGGCCTCGGACGAGTCCAACTACGTCAGCGGCGCTGAGTTCACCGTCGATGCGGGGATGACCACCCAGTAGCCCTGCTGTGGGTGGGGCAGCACACTAGATCAACAGCCGGAAGGGCGCTTCGAGCAGGTCGCGGACGGCGGCCAGGAATTGGGCGGCGGGAGCGCCGTCCAGAGCACGGTGGTCCCAAGTCAGGGAGAGGCGCATCACTTGGGTCTTCACCGGCGTTTCGCCCACCCACTTCAGGTCGTCGCGCAGGCGGTTTACGCCCAGGATGCCGGACTGGGGCGCGTTGATGATCGGCGTGAAGGCATCGACGCCGAACATGCCCAAGGCGGAGACGGTGAAGGTGCCGCCCTGGAGGTCGTCCGGGGTCAGCGCCCCGTCGCGGGCGGCTTGGGCTAGGCGCCCGCTCTCAACAGCCAGTTCCTTCATGCTCAGCCGGTTGGCGTGGCGCACCACTGGAACGATGAGTCCCTCCTCCAGCGCCACGGCCATGCCCACGTTGATGTCGCCGCGCAGGGTCATTTCCGCCTCGCCAAAGACGCTGTTCATCAGCGGATGCCGTTCCAGCGCCTTGGCAGCGGCGCGAATCACTAGGTCGGTGTAGGTTGGGCGCACCCCTTCGTCGCGCCACTCCTCCAGCAATTGATTGCGCAACTTCACCGCGTCGTCCATGTTGGCGTCCATGTCCATGGTGAGCTGGGCGGATGTTTGCAGGCTCTCGAACATGCGCGCGGCGATGGTCTTGCGCATGCCGCGCACGGGCACAATGCGGTCTTCGCCGCTGGCGAACACCGGTGCCGCAGCCGGTGCTGGGGGAGCGGCCGCTGCGCGTTCCACATCCTCCTTGGTGATTCGGCCGCCGGGGCCGGTGCCGCGCACTCGGGCCAAGTCCACGTCCAGTTCCCGGGCCAGCTTGCGTGCCATCGGTGAGGACGGCGAGGGCGCTGCGGGACGGGCGGCATCGGCGGCGGCTTGGACGTCAGCCTCGACGATGCGGCCGCCAGGTCCGCTGCCGTTCAAGGTGGCGATGTCGACGCTTAGTTCACCGGCAAGGCGGCGCGCCGCCGGTGAGGAGAGAATGCGGCCGTCGGCCGCGGCAGCGGCAGCGGCTGCAGGTTGACGAGGCGATGCGGCCGCAGGCGCGCTCTCGGCCACCGATTCCGCCGCCGCGGCTTGGGCTTGGGGCAGTACGTCGGGTATGGCCTCATCGTCCGCGTAGATGTAGCCCACCACGTCGCCCGGCTTCATGGTCACCCCTTCGCCAACCACATGCTTGACGGTGCCGCTGGTCTCGGCGTCCACGTCGAGATTGACCTTTTCGGTTTCCAGACGGTAGAGCAGTTCACCCTTGTCCACAGTGGCGCCGTCGGCGATGTACCACTCCTCCACCACCCCTTCGGTCATGTTCATGCCGACCTTCACCAGATAGATTTCCTTGGGCAACTTACGCTCTCCTTTGCTTGCCGGTCGTTTTCTTGCTCGTCGATTTCCTGGCTGTCGCCTTCTCGCTTGCCGCCTTCTTGCCTGCCGCTTCCGCGGCCTGCCGCTTTGGCTGCCCGGCGCTTGTGCGGCCCGCCGCTTTGCGCCGTCTGCTGGACGCTTCTTGGGATCTGTTGGAGACCGCCTTGCGGGAAACAGGTTGTTTTATCGGCTTCCGCGATGTGCCGTTCTGGGGTGCGCTGACGGCCCCCATCCTAAACAATCCTTTGCGGGCCGCCAATTCAAGGGTTTGGTGGATGTCCACCACCCAAGGCCCGCTTCGTTCCACGAACAGCTCAACGGGCTGGTCCGGCTTCAGCGAACGATCCCGTTCGCCGTCGAAGGCAAGCACGCCTGGTCCGGAGGCGGTTGCAGCCTCGCCCGCAGGGATGACTCGGCACTCAGCCACTTCCACGGTTTTGTACAGTCCGGGCGCGATGGGTGCTTGCACGCGCTCGCCGCCCGGACCGAAGCGCAGCAGCAAGCCTTCGTCCGCGTCCCGCGACAAGGGGTGCAGCAGCCCGCCGATGGCGGTGATGCCCACCGCCGCCGGTTCGGCACGGGTGAGCAGGGCGGTGTCGAGCTGCTCCGGCTGCAGCAGGGCGCGCGCCCCGACGAAGCGCTCGCGGCTCAGCACGGCATCAATCAGGGCCAGGTCCGGGCGCTCATCCTTCACCGTCACTTGGATGGCCTTCTGCTGCGTGGCAACTTCGCTCAACTTAAGTTGGCCGGAAGCGATCAGTCCCGCCGCGGCGCCTGCCAACGTCGCCTCCGCCAAGCGCGGAAAGACGTTGTTGGTGCCGGTGGATAGGGGAATCAGCGGTGCGTCGGGCCAGCCGAGGGCAAAGGCTCGATTGGTGCCGTCACCCCCCAGGGTGATGACCACCGAACAGCCTAAGTCCTTGAGGGCTCGGGCGGCAGTGATGGTGTCGAGCGCCGTTCGGGTTCGGGTGGTGTCCAGTGGCTGGGCGCGCAGGCGGCCGTTTTCGCGCACGGCGTTGGCGACGATGCCGTTGGGGTCGTCGAGGTAGGCGAATGCGTCGGCACCGGCGGCTTCGGCGCCAATCAGCGCCCGCTCGACGATGGCTTGCTTTTCTTGGTTGTCGAAAACCGAGGCGCGAGCCACCAAGCGGCGCACGTCCTTGCCCGAGGCCGGGTTGGCCACGATGCCGAACAGGGTCATCGTTGTTTGGCGCGCTTAAGCCGGGCAGTGGCCAAGTGGCCGCCAGCGTGCTGTCCCGCAAGCCAGCGGGTTTTAGGCGCTAGGCGGATTCGCCCGCTGGCAAGGCGCGACAACGCCCTGGGGCAGGCGTCACAGCAATTCATGCGAAGGGCAAGCCCCTCGCGCTCCCCGCTGAGGGCTCCGCGGAGCAACGCCGCTGGATGGTGAAAGGGCCACGCATAGTCAAACTTGTTTGCGCGACAGCACACTATAGCCCGAGCTGTTGCTTGGCCTCGGCAACGATGCGATCGGCGTTGGGCACGTAGGTGGCTTCGAGCACGGGGCTGAAGGGCACCGGGCTGAACGGTGCGCCCACCCGCGCCACTGGGGCGTCCAGGTAGTCAAACGCCAGCTCTTGGATTTGCGCGGCAATCTCGCCGCCGAAGCCGCCGAAGCGCACCGCCTCGTGGACGATCATCGCCCGGTGGGTCTTCTTCACCGAGGCGACGATGGCGTCGCTGTCCAAGGGTTGCAGGCTGCGCAGGTCAATCACTTCGGCGTCGATGCCGAGCTTTTCGAGTTGCGTCGCCGCGACGAGCGCCTCATGCACCATGCGCCCGAAGCTGATGATGGTGTAGTTGGAACCGCTGCGCACCACGTTGGCTTCGCCGATGGGAATGACGTAGGGCTCTTCGGGCACGGGCCCCATCATGGCCAACGACATCTTGTTGAGCACCACGATCACCGGGTTGTCGTCCCGTGCGGCGCTGATGATCAACCCCTTGGCGTCATAAGGGGTGCAGGCCATCACCACCTTCAGGCCGGGCAGGTGGCAGATCCAGGCCTCCAGGCTCTGGCTGTGCTGGGCGGCAAGGCTGGCGCCGGCGCCGGCCATGCTGAGAATGGTGACCGGCAGCGTCGCCCGCCCGCCGAACATGTAGCGCATCTTGGCAAGCTGATTGGCGATCTCATCCATGCACTCGCCCATGAAGTCCATGAACATCACGTCGATGATCGGGCGGCAGCCGGTGGCGGCCGCGCCCACGCCGAGGCCGACGATGCCCTCCTCGGAAATCGGCGTGTCGAACACCCGGTCCGGGCCGAATTCCTTCAGGATGCCGTTGTAGTAGCCGTACACGCCGCCTGCTTCGGCGACGTCCTCGCCAGCCACGAAGGCGTCCGGTTGTTCCTGCATCACCGTGCGCACGCCTTCCGCGATGGCGGCTACGTAGGGGAGTTCCCTGGGTTTGGGTTGGGGTTCGGCCATTGCGGGGCTCCTTCGGTTAGGCGTAAACGTCTTCGGTGACGGCGGCGGGGTCTGGGTTGGGGCTGGCTTCGGCGAACTCGATGCCGGCGTCCACTTCCTTGCGCACTTCCTCGTGGATGGCTTCGGCCGCCTCGGACGTGAGCACGCCCTGTTCAGCCAGCCGCGCCTCAAAGTTCACGATGGGGTCCTTGAGCCGCCACTGCTCCACTTCCTCATCGGTGCGGTAGCTCAAGCCCATGCCCCGCACCCCCACGTGATCGTAGTAGCGGTAGGTCTTGCACTCCAGCAGGGTGGGGCCGCCGCCTTCCCGCGCCCGGGCGATGGCCTCGCCGGCTGCCTCATAGACGGCGATGGCGTCCATGCCGTCCACGACGACGCCGGGCATGCCGTAGCCCGGCGCCCGGTCCGCCACATCGACGATGGCTTGATGGTTGGCCTGGGGCGTGTACTCCCCGTAGCCGTTGTTCTCGCAGACGAACACGCAGGGCAGCTTGTAGAGTGCCGCCATGTTGGCGGCTTCGTGGAAGGCGCCTTCGTTGCTGGCGCCGTCGCCGAAGAAGCTGATGGAGACATTGCTGGTCTTGCGGAACTTGCAGGAAAAGGCCGCGCCCATGGCGATGGGGGGGCCACCGCCGACGATGCCGTTGGCGCCGAGCATGCCTAGGTCCAGGTTGGAGATGTGCATGCTGCCGCCCTTGCCCTTGCAGTATCCGGTGGCCTTGCCGTAGAGCTCGGCGAACATGTAGGTGAATTCGCCGCCCTTGGCGATCAGGTGCCCGTGCCCGCGGTGGGTGCTGGTGATGTAGTCCTCGTTGGAGAGGTGCACCATGACGCCGCTGGCGATGGCCTCCTGACCGACGTAAAGATGCAAGGCGCCGGGAATCTTGCCGTCCTCCATCATTTTGCCGGCCCGCTCCTCAAAGGTGCGGATGCGTACCATGCGCCGGTGGATGTCCAGCAGGATGTCGTCTGTGATTTCGCTGCTCAAGGTGCTCTCCCTTCAGTACTCTTGCAGGCGCTTTAGGCGGCGTTGCTTCGAAATGTCGAACCTGCAGGTTGCAGATTGCTATCATCAAACCGAAGCTAGGGCTTGAAGCGCGTTGAACGGCGTATTTTTCCCATTTGCAACAGCTTTGCAACGTAAACCTTGACCCTTGGGGCCAAGGTCCAACCGGAGTTGCGCTATCACAAGACTCCGCGCTTGCTGAGCAGCGAATGATGCCACATGTTTTCGTGCGGACGGTGTTGCAGGGAAGCACTCATGAATAAGGAGGCAGGGTGACTACATTTGCGCGACAATTGGGGGAGCAGCGGCCCGGAGAGGTGGCCATTCGCGATGAGCACAAGGCGCTGGATTGGATGCAAGTGGACGATGTGCTCAATCGGGTGGCCAACGGGCTGCAGACCATCGATCTAGGGCCGGGCCGCCGGATCGCGGTTTTTGCCGAAAACGCCGTGGAAACGGCCATGGCCAACCTTGGCGGCCTGATCGGCGGCGCCTCCGTGGTGCCGGTGAACTTTCACCTCACTGCCGAGGAAGTGGTCTACATCCTGAGTGACTCCGGTGCCCGCGTGCTGTTCGTTGGCCCTGAGACCGCCGAGCGGGGCGTTGCCGCAGCGGCGGCCAGCGAAGTCACCAGCGTCATCGGTTGGTGCCAGGAGCGGGGCGTTACGTCTTGGGATGGCTGGTTGGCCGCCCAATCCGGCGGCGAGCCCCCGGGCCACTTGCCGCCAAGGCCGAACCTGCTCTACACCTCCGGCACCACCGGGCGGCCCAAGGGCACGGAACTGCCTCCAACCATGTTCGCCGGCGGCGACACCGTCGCCGAGCACATCGCCAACTTGGCGGCCGCTCCGGTGGCCGAAGCCGGCACCCACTTGGTGGTGGGCCCCATGTACCACACGGGGCCGCTGTCCGGCGCCCGTTCCCTAGCGGCTGGCGTGCCTTGCGTCATTCTCGGCCGGTTCGACGCCGAGAAGACCCTAAAGGCGATCCACGAGCACCAAGTCGGCAACACGGTGATGGTGCCCACCCACTTCGTGCGCCTGCTGGCCTTGCCGGACGACGTCAAGGCCCGCTACGACATGTCATCCCTGATTCGCGTCGCGCACACCGGGGCCAAGTGCCCGGTGGACGTGAAGCGGGCGATGATTGAGTGGTGGGGGCCGGTGTTCGTGGACGCCTATGGCGCCAGCGAAGTGGGCACCACCTGCCTCATCACTTCCGAAGAGTGGCTGGCTCATCCCGGGTCGGTGGGCCGGGCGGTGCCGCCCTTTGAGGCGATGATCCTTGACGATGACGACAACCCGGTGCCGCCCAACACGGAGGGGCGCCTGTTCTTCAAGGATGCCACCGGGCGCGGCGTCATCTACCACAATGACCCGGAGAAGTCCGCTGCCGCCCACATCGCGCCAGGCGTGTTCACCCTCGGCGAAATCGCCTACATGGATGAGGACGGCTATGTGTACATCACCGACCGGTTCAGCGACATGGTGGTGTCCGGCGGCGTCAACATCTACCCCGCGGAGGCGGAGCAGGTGCTGATCGAGCACGAGGCCATCCTTGACGTGGCCTGCATCGGCGTCCCCCACCCAGAGATGGGCGAGGAGCTCAAAGCCTTGGCCATCCCCCAAGACCCAGCATCTGCGCCTGCCGGCGAGGCTGTGATCGCTTGGTGCCGGGAGCGCCTATCCCACTACAAATGCCCCCGCACGTTCGACTGGGTGGACACCCTCGGCCGCAACACCATGGGCAAGATCAACAAGCGCAAGCTGCGGGCGCCGTATTGGGAAGGGCAGGCCTGAGACCTTCGGAGGCCAGCGGCACGCCCTTCAGTGGGCGGCATGATAGAGTGCTAGAACATGGCAGCGAAGGTTATGCGCTGGAAGAAGCAGGCAGATTGGGATTACTGACGAATTGGACAGGTTGGTGTTGATCGCACTGCTGTCGCTCTTGGTGGAGTGACGGCATGCAGGACTTGGGGCTGGTGCGAGTTGTCGAATCGGGCGTTTTAGAGTGGCCGTGGTCGGCTTCGCGTGGTCTCGTCATCATTAGGGGGGCCTCTGGCGGTGGGGGCGGAGGCGGCGGCGCGCTTTGTGTTCAAGGCCTAAATCTGTATGGCGCCGCTGGTGGTGAAGGCGGAGGTGGAGGCGGTGCAACCACGGTTTCCGTCGGAGACACGACCTTTGAAGCTGCTGGGGGAAATGGTGGCGGCGGCGGCGGTGGCGGTAACTTGGTTGACGGCAAGCCCAAAAAGGGGGAAAGGGGCTTGGGATGCCGTTTCGGGGACGGCGGCGGCGGTGGCGTCGGAGCAACTGTGTCCAGCAATTCCGAACGGCTAGGTTCAGATGGTGGCGAAGGTGGCAGGGGGTTCCCAGGTGAAACCCGCGTTGAGGAACTTGAAAACCTGTCGGTTGGCGACTGTTTCGATATCTCCATCGGCAGCTGCGGCGGCGGTGGATGTGGGGGCCAAGGGTATGCCACTGGCCACAACGGTCATGATGGGGTGGACGGTTTGGTCATATTCATTCCAGTTTTTCAAGTTGGGGAGAAAGACTGATGCAGACCGTTCAAGGACTGACTGGCCCTGATGGAGATCTGCCTGTGATCCAGCCCGTAAACTGGGAGCGCTTTGGCGTCAAAAATGGGACGCTCCAGCCGACAATGCGGTCCACTGGGGAAGTCGCTTTCAGACCGGTGGTTCCCATCCCGAAAGTTCAGCCGGGGCTTTTCCCTGTCGCGGTTGGTGACGTTGTTGCGGCTTCGCCCACTCCTGCGCCGACGAAGGCGGGACGGCTGACGGGCCCCCTTCAGTTCATCTTGAAGTTGCTTGAGTTCTGGCGCTTGGAACAAAGTGATGCGGTGGGTCTACTTGGCTTTGACCAGAACGATGCCGATCACGTTGCTGCCGTTTTGGAAGGACGCGAGCGATTTCGTGGCCGAGATGTTCAGGATCGGATTGGGTATCTGTATTCGATTCGTATGTCCTTGTGGTCCCTTTTTCGGAACCTGGATGTCGAAAACAGCTGGTTACGAGAGCCTCAGCCACTTCTTGAGGGCAGGGCGCCTCTCGGGCTGCTCGCTGGCTCCATGGATGATCTCCTATTGGTACAGGAGTACATCGACGAAGTGGCGGGCCGTTAGGCGTGCTCGAAGCTGTACGTGACAAACGCGCTCGGCGCCAAGTGGTTCGGCTAGCGAACATCCCCAGGGAAAACGACTTCATTGCTGAACTGGGACTTGATGCCCAAAGCCGGGAAGAACTTGGGACATTGGTAGCCAGACTGAGGCGAAGCAGCAGTTTGGACGAGCTTTGCGATGCCCCATTCCGACCGAAACGCCGTTTGCGGAGGCAACTGCATCCGTCCCGTTTTTCTGACGGATCATTCCCGGTGTTCTACAGCGCGCTCGATGCTGCGACCGTCGAATCTGAAATCCGACACTGGCTGCCACGCCGGATCGGCACGCCTCAAGAACCTCGACCCGTACACTATCAGAGATTTAGCTGCACGTTTGAAGGCACCGAAAAGGACCTCCGGCCCAAGCTCGCCGAGTGGCCCGACTTGGTTCACGATTCCGACTACAGCTTCTGCAATCAACTTGGTGCAGAGGCTGTTCGCTTGGGCATCGATGGGTTAGTCACGCCCTCTGCCCGGCGCAGCGGTGGGGTGAATCTGCCAGTTTTCAAGCGACAGGCGATCAGCAATCCCAAGATAGAAGCTGCTGTTGCCTTCACCTACCATCCCGATACGGGCACCGTGACCGTCGAGAATCAGCCAGTCTAAGCTCTGCCGGGACGGGGTTTTATTGGAGCGGGCTCGCTCAGTGAAGCACCCACTACTTCCCGCACCCTCGGCAGCCTGAATCCCCGCGCTACTGGATATGGCCCTTCGTTCAACTACGTCGAAAAGACTCTTGCGTGAAATCGCTACCATCTGCGGAGTGGCGGGCGAGTTCGATCCTTGGACCGTCGACAGAGTCCACGCTCGCCAGCAATGGATAGCTAGGCAGGCTACAGAGGCTTCGTAGATTTCCTTCCAAGCTGACTCAGCGTCCTGAATCCATTCCCTCAATTGAGGGGGCGGGGGTTTGGAATTGCGTGAGTGCGCAATGTACCGCGTTGTTTCGTAACGCTCTTAGTCTCACTCCGTCAAATTCAGGATGCGCAGGTTCGGGTCAGCCTCGATCTCAGCGTCGGTGAAAGGCAGGCGGATCCAGCCGCCTTGGGCGTGGATTTCCGTCAGATCGCTGTAGTGCGGGGAATCCGGCTCCGGTGATTGGGAATAGGTCAGCATGGCGCGGGGGTCGAGGTTGCCCGCTTCGTCCCAACTGATGACCTGCATGTAGCTGTTGCCGTGGATGATGGGCGTGTAGCCCCTCTCCGGATCCAGGTTGGTGACAATCATGCTGAACATGCCCGCGGCGCCGTCGCCCCCAGGAACCGGAATGTTGCGGCCGTTGCGTGGTGCGTACTGGATGTCGCCGAGCCGGGCGTCGAGGGGGATGTTGGCCGCGGCCAGCGTGTTGGTGGCGGCGCCTAGGGCGTCTGCGACCGCTTGACGGACTTCCCCGCTTTCAAGATTGACGCCGGCAGGGGTGTTGACCGGATCGTCGGCGTCGAACGGCACCGCCCAGAGGCCGTCGATGTCGCGGGCGACGTCCCAGAACTCCCGCCACACATGGCCGCCTTGGGCATCGACGGTCATGGTTCGGTCCCAAGCCGCCAAGGCTGCGCAGGCGGGGGCTAGGTCGGCATGGTCGCCGCAGACCTTGAGCACGTCGTCGAGCAGCAACTCGGCGCCGTAGTGGCGATTGCTGTTGAGCAGGTTCTGGATGTCGTCCGGGGTTATGCCGCCGTCCCGCTCGATCAACTCCCCAATCATGTGCAGGCCCGCCCGCGTGCGCAGCGAACGGGCGGTTCGTTCCGGGCCGATGATGGGTGAAAATCCCGCCAAGGGCGCCTCCGGGTTGCTGAGCCAGTAGCTGTCGTTGGAGTTGGTCACGTAGTCGGCTCGGGTCAGGCGCGGCATCGCGTCCGGCGGCAGGGTGCCCGGCACGCGGCTGCGCTCGTCTTCGCGCCACTCACATTCGCCGCGGCTGCCGTCCAGAATGACCAGCCGCTCCGGCGCGCCGGCCAAGGACAGGCCACAGGCATCCAGCAGGTCGGCATCCACATTGGGTGCGCCGCTGATGTCGGCGTAGAAAGCATTGCCGTGTCGGTCAGCGGCAATGGTGTTGACCCAAAAGACGCCTTGGCGGCTGATGGCCGCTTCCAAATCCGCCGTCGAAGCCGCCTTGCTCATGGCGTCGTAGGTGTCGGCAGTGAGGTAGTTGTCGATCACCGCATCGCGCAACGCGTAGGCGTGGCTATCGGACCAGGCCAGCAGGTCGTTCTCCAGAATCGGGCCGTAGTGGGTGAAGTAAATGGTCTGTTGACGGGTTTCGGTGCCGTCCTGCGTGGCCGTTTCCACTTCCACCACTCTCGGATCAATGTTCCGGTAGGCTCCGTCGTAGCGATACTGCAGCGGGTTGTCGGGGTTAAGCTGAAGCTGATACAGGGTGAAGCGCAGGGCCGTGGATACCGTGTGCGTCCAAGCCACGTCCTTGTTGAAGCCGATGGCCACCCGGCTGGTGTTGAGCAGGCTGGCGCCCATGACATCGACTTCGCCGGGAATGGTGGTGTGGATCATGTGGAATCGGGAGGACCCGTGCCACGGGTAGTGGGGATTGCCCAGCAAAATGCCACGGCCCGAGGCGCTTAACGCCGAGCCGATGGCCACCCCGTTGCTGCCGATGCCCTCCGGCACACGCCAAGCAACCGGACGGCTGGCCATGTCGTCAGCGCCGGATGGTTCGTGCGCGGACGCTTCCGTCGTCGACGCTTCCGTCGCCGACGCTTCAGGGGGTGCCGCTTGGCTGATTTCCTGGCGGAAGCGGCCTAGGCCGTAGCGAATGCCGACCCCGAGGGTCAGGCGGGTGAGGTCGTCGGCGTCGATTTCGGCCACCCAGGGCGCACCCGCGCAGCTCTTGGGCAATGACTCAGCATGATCGCGCACGTAGCGGTTGTAGCCCGCCACGTAGCCGTCAGCGAAGGCTTGGTCGCGGGCGCTTTGCGCTTGGTTGTAGGCCGCCACCTTGTCTTCGGTGAGGATGCCCTTGTGGAAGACGTCGCTTTCGAAGTGTCCGTCCTCCGGCCCGTGATGCTTGGCCAACTCGCCATTGACCATGAGCACGTCGCCGGCGAGCACGCAGATGACGTCCATCGCAGTGGCGTAGGCAAAGCCGTAGCCGAGCGAACCCCAGTCGGTGGCCTTGACGTGGGGGATGCCGTAGCTGGTCCAACGAATCCCGACATCGTAGTTGGATGACTCTGGCTGTGCCGCATCTTTGGCGGCATCGTCCACCGGCGAGCAGGCGGCTAACAGCAATGCGGCAATGATGAGGATTGGGCGCATGGGTTTCTCCCATTGTGATTTTGAAGGCGATACAGATTGTAGTCCGCGAGTGGGCGCGCGGTGTGGGCATCCGGCACACCAGGCGGGTGCATTGTGGCGAGTTTGAGGATGTTGAGGAGCCTTAACAGTGCCGGATGCCCACACCGCGCACCCACTCGCTCCTTGCGTACCGCTCGGGTTCGCTGCAAGCCAGGCGGGCGCATTGTGTTGAGGCTTGAGGCTGTTGAGGAGCCTTGACAGTGCCGGATGCCCACACCGCGCACCCACTCGCTCCTTGCGTACCGCTCGGGTTCGCTGCAAGCCAGGCGGGCGCATTGTGGTGGGGCTTGAGGATGTTGAGGAGCCTTGACAGTGCCGGATGCCCACACCACGCACCCACTCGCTCCTTGCGTACCGCTCGGGTTCGCTGCAAGCCAGGCGGGCGCATTGTGGTGGGGCTTGAGGATGTTGAGGAGCCTTGACAGTGCCGGATGCCCACACCGCGCACCCACTCGCTCCTTGCGTACCGCTCGGGTTCGCTGCAAGCCAGGCGGGCGCATTGTGGTGGGGCTTGAGGATGTTGAGGAGCCTTAACAGTGCCGGATGCCCGCACCGCGCACCCATTCGCTCCTTGCCTTTGGCTGGTCGTGACCGCACCGCACGCCCGCTGGGATGCTCTTGTGTTACGGCATGTACCAGATGGGCGACGACCAGGCTCGGTCCTGGATGGTGGCGTGCATGTCTTCTCTTGGTGCCACGCCCGCGCGGATGGCGTCCCAGGTGGACCAGCGGCACTTGGGGTTTTCTAGAGCGCGCACGTAGTAGAAGGCGCGCTGGCCGGGGATGAACGTTGGGTCCTGCCAGACCGCCGACAGTTCGGCCGCGCCTTTGTCATCGCTGATGGCGCAAGTGGCTAGATCCACCGCCGCCCCATTGTCGGGGCAGCGATGGGTTTGCGGGTCAACCGCGCCGCCGTCGGAGCAGGCCACGTCAAAGACCCGCTCGTTGGTTTGGCCATCCTCCACCCAGCCCTTGATCACTTGCAGGCGCTGCAGGGGGGCTGCGTCGCTGTCGCGCATGGCCCAGGCAAAGAAGCCGGGTGCGGCTTCGCCATCGGCAATCAGGTCGCCGCCCATGGGCACCCCGGCGGCGTAAGCGGTGGCAATGACGTCCTCGGCTTCGAGCAGTGCTTGGTCGATGCCGTAACCGGCGAAGAAGCGCACGGGGATGTGCGGGCCGCTGGTGGCGAAGGTCTCCTTGCGCCGGAAGGCGTCGTAGATGGCTTCGCGCGTGTTGCTCTCCGCCCAGACCGCGGCCAAGCCGGAAGCGCCCCAGTACTGGGCCGGGGCATCGGAATAGGCCGGGCCGTCACCGACGGGCGCATCATCCGCAGAGGCGCCGCCAAAGATGGAGGAAGTACCCACCTGCCCTTCGTCCAAGGGCACGGAGCCGCGCATTTGCGGCGTGGCGTCCAGCAGGCCGGTCTTGCTCCAATAGTTGTCCTCCTCGAAGGAGCCGGCGGCGTTGTGGGTGTCCGAGGAGCCGATTACGCCGAAGCGATAGGGGTTGAAACCTTCGGCGTCCTCCATGGCCAAGCCGTTCAGCCAAGCCTCCCGCACATAGCTGCCCTGGGGCCGGCTGGCCAACGGGCTGGCCACCCGGATCGGCATGATCTCGAAGTCCGCCCATTCGTCATTGGGTGACAGCAGGGGGTGGGTGTCCGAGGTGCCTTTGACCTGGGTGACTTCCACCAACGGCTCGTTGCGCATGCGCTGCTCCGCGTAGGCGGCGTCGATGGGTTCGCCCGCTTGGTTGGTTTTCTCGAACATCCAACCATCGGAGCCGTTGGAGTTGTGCGGTATGGCCAGGGCCTCGATGCCGTCCTGGCGCAGTTTGTCCATCCAGTCCCAAGCATCCTCGGGATTCAGGGAATCCAGCCGGCTGAAAGGGGTGTTGGGCGCTTCGCTGCCGCGGAAGATGACATTGCGGTGCAGGTTCTGGAATTCGGGGCCGGAAGTGGTGTACTCGTAGCCGATGAAGGTGGTGAACTCGCCCGGCGCGTTGTTGCGCTCCGCGGATTCGATGATCTTGCCCCAGGCGCTGGCCACCACGTCCAGGTCCAGCAAGTCGTCGGGCTCCCCAAGCGTGCCGCCGATGCGGGGCAGCATGCTGGCGAAGGCGGCGCCCAGCTCCGCCGGCGTTTTGGCGGCGCGCAGCTCGGCGGCAATGGGCCGCTGGCTGAGCTCAGTGGTCTCGTCAAACATGGCCGGCAGCATGCCCAGATAGGTGGCGTGGTCGGTCACGGCTTGAAAGTCCAGCGGCTTCTTCATCTGCATTTCGAAGCCCGCCGCGTGGGCCAGCGCGCCGCCCTTGGCGAAGGCGTAGGCATCGTCAGGGGAGGCTCGGGTGCCGAACAGAAACGCATCGAAGGAGTACACGGTGTGCACGTGCAAGTCGCCGAAGTAGGGGTTGCGATTGGGGTTCGGCTCGATCGCGGGCGGTGCTGCTGGCGCTTCGGCTTGCTCTGGCAAGCCGGTTTCCGCCGCCGGCGCTTCGGGCTGCTCCTCCGGTGGGCTGCAGGCCGCTAGGGCGCCGGCGATGGCAAGGATCAGGGTCGCTTTCAGTGCGTTCATTGGCGGGCTCCGTTGTTGGCGTGGCCGTTCTGGAAGAGGGCAGGCAGGGCTTGGTCGTCAGTCTCAAGCAGCCGATCGACCCAAGCGTGGAAACGCTGCCCGCCGCCCTCGTTGCGCCCGAACTGGACGTAGGGCATGGCACCGGTCAGCAGCGCCTTCTGCTGGCGCAGGCCAGTGGCGTAGTCCTCCTCCTGCACCACGTATTCGAGGAACTTGAACTGCTCGTGGGCGGCTTGGGCCGTCTCTTCGTCTTCCGGCGGGTTTTCCATGAGGTAGTTCTGCACGGTGTAAGACGTAAGTGGCGTCTCGCCGGGGAAGAGCTGGGAAATCATCACCCCCCGGCCGCCGCCATCGAAGCCGGCGATGGAGACGTGGGGGAAGATGGTCCAGACACCGGCCATGAGATGGGCGTCACTGGCGTCGGACAGGTTTTCGTACTCGCCCAGCGACGGGTCCGGTGAACTGACCCGCTGGTGCGGTCCCCAGGCGTAGTAGAGCGCTTGGTTGGGGAACTGGCTGCCGAAGGTGTCCTTGTGCAGGATGGGCAGGTGGTAGAGATCAAGGTAGCCGTCATAGGCCACCTTCCAGTTGGGGCCCTTGAGGGTGCGGCTCTCGAAGAAGTGCCAGTTGGCGAAGTTGAAGTGGTTAAGCACCTCGTCGTAGCCGGACAGGAAGGTGTCGATGTCAAGGCTGGCGTTGGGGTTGATCATCACCCAGATCAAGCCCGCCCGCTCCGCCGCCGGAAGCGCCACCAAACTGTTGCAGGATCGATCCACTTCGCCGAAGTCGCGCTCCGAGTACACGCCGATCAGGGCACCGCTCTGGTCATAGGACCAAGCATGGTAGGGGCAGGTGAAGCGCTTGGCGTTGCCGGTGCCGGCCTTCATGAGCTGCGAGCCCCGATGGCGGCACATGTTGATGAAGGCGCGCACTTGGCCGTCCTCGCCACGGCTGATGAGCACGGGCGTGTCCACCGCGTCCAAGGCCTTGTAGTCGCCGGGGTTGGGAATTTCGGCGCTGGCCGCGAGCATCAGCGGCATGCGCTTGAACACGCGCTCCATTTCCAGCCGCCAACGGCCTTCATCGTAGTAGTGGTCGGCAGGCACCTTGATGATGGCTTCAGCCTGCTCAATGGTTCCCTGCTCAGCGTACTTGAGGTTGTGCTCAGCCATTTCAATCAGTTGGGCGCGGCTCATGGGGGGCTCCTTTGCTCGGCCACAGGCGATGCGAACTTGGATTATTGCAGATTGCGTTGTTCAACGGGAGCGCTGCGAAAATCGTCCGGGGCTCACCGCCTAACGAGGCTGCCATTCTCACTTTGGCTTGTTCGTTAGGGCCTGAGCGGATTTCGCTGGTCGAAGCGAGGGCGGGACACCCTCGAGCCGAACGCTCGCTTTTTCCTCGTCAAAGGGGCACGATAAGGCCTTCCCAGCCCCAAACATGCAACCCGAACAGCCGGGAGGATCGTTTATGTCCATTCAAGCCACCATCGCCACCAGCCGCGGCGTCATCCGGTTGCAGCTGTTTCCCGAACAGGCGCCGGTGACGGTCGCCAACTTCATCAACCTAAGCCGCCGGGGCTTCTACGACGGGCTCAAGTTCCATCGCGTGATTGACCAGTTCATGATCCAAGGCGGCTGTCCCCAAGGATCAGGCCGGGGCGGGCCTGGCTATCAGTTCGAGGATGAATTCAGCGACGAGTTGCGCCACGACCGCCCGGGAAGGCTGTCCATGGCCAACGCCGGGCCGGGCACCAATGGCTCGCAGTTCTTCATCACTCATGTGCCCACCGCTTGGCTGGATGACGCCCACACGATCTTCGGCGAAGTGCTTGATGGCAACGACCAAGCGGTGGTGGATGGCATCAAGCAAGGCGATGCGATTGAAGGCATCGACATCTTGGGTGAGGTCGATGCCCTGCTCGACGCTTTCGAGGAGCGCGTTGCGGCTTGGAACGCCGCCTTGGACCGCTGACCTTGGCCTCCAACCAGGCGCACGCCGTCGTCAGTGATGGCTTCTCTGCCCTATTGGGCGTGGAATTGCTGCACAGCGCCCAGGACCAGGCGACCGTCCGGCTCCCCTATCGGAAGGCGCTGGGCGAAGGCCGGATCCACGGCGGGGCCATCAGCGCCTTGATCGACATAGCGGCAACGGCGGCCTTTTGGTCCCATCCCGCCCTGACGGAAGGCGCCTGGGGCGCAACGGTGGATTTCACGGTCCACTTCCTCAAGCTGGCCGTGAACACGGATCTGACTGCCGAAGCCAAGGTGCGCCGCCGGGGCGGTTCCGTCTGCGTCGGCGACGTGTCCGTGCGCAATGCGGACGGCGAGGAAGTGGCGGCGGCGCGCGTGACCTACCGGCTGAGCCCTTGATCTAAGAGCCCATCGCCTTTTGAAAGGTGGGCCTAGCCTCCACCCGGTCAATGTAGGCGTGCAGATGGGCCATCTCGTCGGTGACGCAGCCTAGACGACGGCTCATGAAGCAGGCATGGCCAAGCATCACGTCGGCTGCGGAAAAGTCGCCGATCAGGTAGTCCTTGCCGTCAAGTTGCTCATCCACGGGCGCCAGTGCCTTGGTCAGCAGGCGCTGGGCCTGCCCCAAGGCCTCCTTGTTCTGGCGCTCCGGAGGCAGCAGGATGGTCTGCACCACAATGGTGTTCACCGGCGGCATCACCATGCCCTCGCAATAGTGGAACCACTGCAGGTAGGCGGGGAACAGCGGCGAATCGACGGCGGGCTTCATGCTGCCGTCCGTGTGCCGGGCGACGATGTACTCCACAATGGCGCCGGATTCGTAAAGGCTCACATCGCCGTCATCGAGCACGGGCACGCGCCCTAAGGGATGCCTGGCGCGGTGCTCGTTGGACTTCAGGTCCTTGGGATGGAAGTCCATGCGGTTGAGCTCGTATTCCAGGCCCAGTTCCTCGAGCAGCCAGACGATGCGGCCGGCGCGTGAGTTGGGGGCGAAGTGCAGGGTCAGCATGGGCGTGCTCCTTTAGGTGGTTGGTGTCTTGCGGTGCGTGGTCCGAAGCTGCTCATCTGCTAGCGCAGGTTCAGGACCTTTTTGGCATTCTCGCGCAGAAACTTGGGCCACACGTCATCATTCAGGGGCAGATTGGGCATATCGGTCATGATGCGCTCCAGGGAGAGGCCCATCGGAAAGTAGCCGCCGTAGATGACCTTGTCGGCGCCACGCGTGTTGGCGTAGTCGATGATGGCCTGGGGGTAGTGTTTCGGAGCGAACGCGGTGGTGGAATAGTAAAGGTTCGGCCACTTGAGCATGAGCTTGACCGCGAGGTCCTCCCAAGGCTCGCAGCCGTGGCGGGTGACGAACACCAGTTCCGGGAAGTCGTACATCACTTGGTCGATCAGGCGCACCTCCTGGGGCCACATTGGAAAGCGCGGCCCCGGCACGCCCGCGCAGACGAAGATCGGCACGCCGAGCTCCACGCACTTGGCGTAGATGGGGTACATCAGCGGGTCGGCGATGCCCACTTGGGGGTTGTATCCGGCGTTGAACGCGGTGAAGGAGGTGGCGCCGTGCTCCTCGTATTCGCGCACCATGTCCCGAATGCCCGCCATGCCGCGGTTGGGGTCCACGAACCCCTGCCCAACAAAGCGGTCCGGATGCGCCTTAAGGGCTTGGCGGCCCACCTCGTTGCCGATGCCGACCACGCCCACCTCAATATCGAAGCGGTCCATCTCGTGCAGCGTGATGGCGATGGGGTTCGGGGCGCCGTAGAGCGCCTTGGGCACGTGCTTGAACATGTACTCCACGGGGAAGTCGAATTCCTTGGAGCCGTCCTTCAGCTGCTCACGGATGAAGTCGTACTGCTTGAAGTCCTCGGCCGGGAACCCGATCATCGTGTCGATGATCCCGATGCCGCTCGGCATGGCCACGGCTAGGCTCCGTAAAGCGCGTTGGTGAACAGGTAGCACATTGAATCGGTGGGGATCTGCTCCCTCGGCAGCGGCGTCTCCACCTGTTCCGGCGTGGGGCCGAACTGCTGGGCGAGGGGCGTCAGCTTTTGCACGTCGAAGTTGTAGAGCTTTGCGGCGTTCAAGCCGAGGATCTTGCGCCGGCGTGCGTCGGGAAGGTCGCCGAACGTCAGGCGCAAGGACTCCAGGTTGTAGGGGAAGGTGCCCTCGAAGTGGGGGTAGTCGTTGCCCCAGAGCACGCGGTCCTCGCCAACCGCGTCGATGCCTTCGAGGTCCGCCGTGCTGGGGAAGCTCGCGCCGTAGTAGCAGTTGCGCGCCGCGTACTCGCTGGGGCGGTCCTTCAGAACCCACTCCATGCCGGCGTAGTCCATCTCGCCGATGGCACCGGCCTTGAAGCCCATGTGGATGCGGTCCAGTTGCTGCAGCGCCGGTCCCACCCAGGCGCAGCCGGATTCGGTGAGGATGTACTTGAGCTTGGGGAACTTCTCGTAGGCGCCGCTCATCAGCAGGTGCCGCCATCCGGCTTGGCAGTAGAAGGTGACCTCGGAAATCCAGAGCGCCTCCGGCACCGGCCCGGTCCCGTAGTTGGGCGAACCCTGACCGGAGTGTTGGTTGATGACCAGGTCGTGGTCCTGAATGGCCGCCAGCACCCGGTCCCAAGCCGGGTCGTGGAGCGGCTTCAGCCAAGTGCAGTCCGGCGGGATGAGCGGCAGCAGCACGCCGCCGCGCAGCCCCGCCTCGGCAATGAACTTGATGTCTTTGATGGCTTCGTCCAGGTCGTTCGGCAGGATCAGGCCGATGCCGGCTCGGCGGTCAGGGTCCTCCGCGCAGAAGTCCTTCAGCCAGCGGTTGTGGGCGCGGATGCCGGCCAGTGCCAGTTCGTAGCGGTCCGGCGCGGGCGGTTGGGCCGTGACCACGCTCTTGGAGTAGAAGGGCGGCACGGTGTTCGGGAACACAACCTCGCCGACCACCCCTTGGCTGTTCTGGTCCTGCGTGCGGATTTCGTAGTCCCAGTTGCGCATCTTCTTCTTGCCGTAGTGCTCTTGGGAGGGGTTGCGGTAGCCGCCCCGCCACTCGTCGAAGTGCTCCCGGTAGCCAGGTTCCAGGTACTCGCGGTACTGGGCGTGGCTGCCCCCGGCATGGGTGTCGGCGGTGATGAGAAGATAAGGCTCGTTGCTCACGCGGTTGATCCCTGAAAAGGTTGTTCAGGATGGGAGCATAGCGGGGCGGTGGGGGTTAGGCCAACTGCCGATCTTCAGCCTTACCCCGAAGATCGAGTTGCTGGTTTTGAGCGAATCGCGTCGGCACTGCCTTCAGCTGAACGTTGCGGTGTTCCAACGCCAAGCTGATGTTCGTCAGGATGGGTTCTGAGAGGCAGCGATTGCCGCCGCTGCCGCCAGTTTCTGTTCGGCTCGCCAAGGTGGCCCTGCTGATCGGCCGATCGCCGCAAGGCAGGCTTGGATGTCGTCGCAGCACAGTGCCGTTGCGGCCTCGCTGAACACTTGCTCGCGGTCATACCAATGCACGGCCCATTCCCGGGCCTCGGCGGCGCTAGCCAGCGCTTGGCGATACATCACGGTGTCGGCGACGGTCTGGGCGCGGTTGTCCAAGATGCGTTCCTTGGTTGTGGGCGGCAGCTTCGGGCAGACGCGCAGCGCGATTCGCGTGATCGGCAGCGGCACTGCCGCCGCCAGCCTTTCAAGATGTTCTCGGGCGCCGCGCCTGGCGGATTCCCGCACGCGCCCGACCAGGTCGATGGCCTCATCGAGTGAGATGTCCCGCGCCCAAGGGCTGTTTCGGTAGCGCCCCACCGCCCAGGAACCCTCATGGTGATGGGGGTGCGTCGGCAAGCCGGCGTCGGTCAGCTCGATGCGCCGCCGGTCGAGCAGCGCGCCGTCTGACGCCACTGTCACCAGCACGGCTGAATTGCCGTGCTCGACCACGCCCACCGCAGCCATTCGAACTGACGCCGCCTTCGCCAAGCCGGTCTTCCCTTTGCACCCAGAAAATCAGGACACTAGGCGCAATGTCGTGTGGCGTGCAACCCAACAGCATGGTCCCGCCCAATGGGGATGCTTGAATCCCGTCCAAAAGAGGCCTTGCAGGAAGCTCGGTATCGACGCGGCAACAGGCGCGCGGCACAGCGGGGCATAATAGGGCAGCATGAAGATTCAGATCGCATCCGACTTGCACCTTGAGGGCTGGCGCGGGCACCTTCCTGGTAAGGCGGCGTTCCAATCGGTGCCTGACCGGGACCTGCTCATCCTTGCTGGAGACATCGGCGTTGACCTGAAGGCGTGGGCGTTTGTCGAGCGGGAGCTGGAAACGTCGCCGGTGATCTATGTGCCAGGCAATCACGAGTACTACACGGAGCGTCCCCGGGCGGACGTGGATGCGGCTTGGCACCGCCGCGCGGAGCGCCACTTCGGCCTGCACTATCTGGTGAGTGAGGGCGTCGACATCGACGGCGTGCGGTTCTGGGGAGCGCCTTGGTACTCGGACCTCTGGAACGGCGCTGCCGAACGCCGTTGGAGCGCCCACTATCACCGGGCAGTGGAGCGGGGCATCAACGACTTCTGGCCGCTTTGGGGCGGGGGTGCATGGAACGTTGCCCAGCACATTGACCAGCACCTTTTGCAGACCCAGGCGCTGAAGGCCCAGGCGGGCAGGGTGGATGTGGTGATCACGCACTGGCCGCCCACCAAAGGGGCGATCCACCCCAAGTTCGAAGGCGACGCGCTGAACCCTTACTTCATCAACGACCAGCCGGGCTTGGTGCGTGAGATTGGCGCAGCGCTTTGGGTTTCAGGCCATACGCACGAGGCCTACGACTATCAGGAAGGGGCGACCCGCTGCATCGGCAACCCCACCGGATACCTTGGCGAAGAGCGGCAATCCGGGCTGTTTCGGCCGGATAGGATTGTGCAGGTGTTGCCGTCGGATTAACGGTTTTGACGTCCGCCGGAATCGACGCGCCAGTAGTTCGGGTGCATGTGCAGGTGTCGCCCTCGGACTAACGCTTTTGACGTTGCCCCAGAACCGCTTCCGCCAGTTCGGAAAGGTCTGCCACTTGGTAGGTGGCTTGGGAAAAGTCCTGTGTGGCAGTGAACGGATGATGCACCACGGCGCAGTCCAGCCCGGCGGCCAGGGCGGCCCGCAAGCCGCGCTGAGAATCCTCGATGGCCAAGGCTTGGCGAGGGCCGATGCCGTAGCGCGATAGCGCCGTTAAGTAGGGGTCTGGGTGCGGCTTGCTGTGCCGGTAGGCCTCCCGGGTCAGCACAAAGTCCGCAAAGGGCACGATGTTGCGCTTGCGGTGGATGAGGGCGAAGTCCTCCGGCTTGGCGGTGGTGACAATGGCGATCCGATAGCGTTTGCGGAGCTTGGCCAGAACCGCCTCCACACCCTCGATCTCAATCGATTCCGACACCAGCAGTTCTTGGTAGAGGATGTTGCGCCGCCCCCGCCAGTGCTCAATGTCCTTGTCGGTTGCGCCCAGTGGACGCGCCAATTCCCAAGGGCTTGCGCCATCCACCATCAGTTCCAGGTAGTGGTCGAGCGCCAGTTCCACCCCCAAGGGCGCGAGGCACTGTTGAGTCGCTTGATAGTACAGGGGCTCGGTGTCCACGAGCACGCCATCGTGGTCGAAGAGGAGGTGCGTGTAGTGCGTCAATGGCAGGGGCTGGGCAATTTCATTGGGAAGCGAGTGCCCGGTCCGGCAACGGAAGCTGCTCGCACAGGCGTGCTTGCGCATCATCATCGCTGAGTTCGGCGTCGCCCCAGCAATCGGCAATGATGCCGTCTGGGCGGACCAGCGCCAGTCCTCGGGGGTCATAGGGCGCAGCCTCCGGTTGCGGCAACTGTTCCCAGCGCACCGGGAACCCAGCGCCGTCCGCCACCCGGCCAACAGCAGCGCGCCAGCGGGCCGCGGCAACCTCAGCGCCGCCCACCAGCACGTAATCCGTTCCGAACCAATCCAGAACGGACAGGCCTTGCCGTTCGTCAACCCATCGGTGTGGGGCGCGGCGGCCAGCGCGCACGGCTGGAATGAAGTCAATCGTGGCGTTCTCCACCGCTGGCGGCGGTTCCGCGTTCTTGGCGATCAGCGGGGATTCCAGTTCAAAGCCGAGCAGCACCCCGTCGTAGTCGGCGTACTGCCGAGTCTGGCGCACGCCCTCTGATGGATCCTCCCCAGCGTAGTGGGCGACGAAGATCTGCCTCATGAGCGCCGTGGTCTGCACCCCCGTGGCCACGCGGCCCAAGGCGACCGGGCGGTGTTCGGCGTGGTACGTGTCGAGTATCCAAGACGGCGCCAGGCCCTTCAGCACGTAGGCCAGCTTCCAGGCCAGATTGCGGATTCCGGCGAAGCCGATGTTGTTGCCCATGCCGCCCGTGGGCACCGAAATGTGTGCTGCGTCCCCGGCCAGAAACACCCGGCCGCGGCTAAATCGGCTCACGCAGCCCGGCGTTGGCCGCCAAATGCCCGTGCTGGTGATTTGAATGGGCACGTCACCGCCGCCGATGGCTTCCCGGATGCGGCCAATGGTCTCCTCTTCCGTCAGCGGCTCCCCATCCCCCTTGAAGATCTGGCAGCGCCAGCGAGTGATGCCGTTGAGCGGCTGAAACACCAATACGCCGCTGGGCGTTGCGTTGTACAGCAGCCCGCCCTTGCGGCCTTCCACGTACTCGGATAGGTCGGCCTCGAAAATCACGTCCTGCGCATAGTTGTCCAGTGGCGCGGCCTCAAGTTCGCTGCCGATGGCTTGGCGCACGAAGCTGTGCGGGCCGTCAGTGCCGAGCAGGTAGTCGGCGCAAACGGTGCTCCTCTGGTCGGAGGTCAAATCCCGGATGACCACGGTGGCGCCTTGCTCATCCTGGCTGATCTCAAGGGCTTCTGTTCGGTAGCGCAGTTCAATGCGTGGATCGTCCTTGGCTTTCGCCAACAGCACGCTTTCCACTTAGTCCTGGCAGGTCATGACGGGCATCGTGGGGCTGGTGCTGCGCGGCACCGTGTGGAATGTGGGGCTGGGAATTGCGGCGATCTGATCGCCCGTCAGTGCGTTGAACCAGCGGTTGCAGGCCGTCCAGTCGGGGCCGAGCCCGGTCTGCTCCACCGCCTTTTCCAAGCCGAGGAACCGCATGAGCTCCATGGTGTTGGTGTCTACGAACCTGGACCGGGGATGGGTGTTGGCCTCGCCGCGCCTCTCTATAAGCAGCGTATTGACGCCGAATCTCGAAAGCAGCAAAGCGCCCGCAAGCCCAATGGGGCCGCAGCCGACAATGCAGACCGGCACGTTGATCATGATGGGGGTTCCCGCTGCCTCGCTAAGTGCCGCATTATAGGTGCGTGGTAGGCGCGTGCCGCCTTGCCAAGTTGCCGCGCCCTTGCAGTGGCGGGGTGCCAGAATCGGTTCCCCACTTGGAAGTCACTCGGACCGCGGTTGAGGCGCTCAAGTGGGTTGTGGGGTTTCGCGGCGAGGCTTCTTCGCCGTTGCGGCGCCATGCCTGCGCTGCCGCCGTGAAATCGCCATTGTGGCTATGGGCAAGTATGTTATAACGTATCCTCCTTTAGGGATGGAAACGGCTTGAGGGCTGCGTTCCCGACCGCACGAATAGCATGAGCACATCCAACGCCCCCGTTCGGGCTGCAGAGCCTGGCAGCGCCCGTCTTGATCTCTACGCAGCCGGACTTTCGGCGCTGTGCCTGCTGCATTGCCTGGCCCTGCCTTTGCTCGTGGCGCTGATGCCGCTGGCTGCCCAAGCCGCCGAAAGCGAGCTGGCCCACCGACTGTTGGCCATTGCCGCCGTTCCCTTGAGCTTGCGCGTGATCTGGAAGACGCTGTCTGCGGGCGGCAACCGGATTTTCGTTGGCGTGGCGTTAACCGGCTTGGCCCTGCTGTTGCTGGCGGCGTTCTGGGAGGCCGTTGCGGCTTACGAGGAACCGATCACCGTCGTCGGCGCCGTTCTGCTAATCTCAGCGCATCTTTGGCATTGGATGCAGCTGCGTGGCAAGCGTGGGCTTGACCAGCTCTTGGTAGAGGCAGACGAAGCTTGATGGTTGGCGGCAGGGGAGAGCGCAGCTTCCAGAGGGAGTCTTGAATTGGCTAGACAGTCCGCAAGATCGGCGCCGCTGGCGGCGAAATGGCACAAGCTCGCCGAAGCGCGCTGCGCCGAGAAGGGCGAGCGGCTGACGCCGGCGCGCTTGGCGGTGTACGCGGAAATGCTGGCCTCGAACCGTCCGGTTTCCGCCTACGAACTGATCGGCCTGCTGGAGCGGCGCCAAGGGCGCAAGATCGCACCCCTGACCGTTTACCGGCACTTGGACTTCCTCATGCGCAACGGCCTTGTCCACCGGCTGCAATCCGCCCAGACTTACTTGCCATGCGACCATCCGGACCACCCCCACGAAAGCCAGTTCCTACTGTGCTCCTCCTGTGGCCATGTGGACGAGGTGGAGTCCAGGGGGCTTTCCAAGATGCTGTCCGAGATCGCGGACGAGCACGGGTTCCGCCCGGACGACGCCGTCATCGAGATCAAGGGCGTGTGCGGCACTTGCACCGCTGACTGATCTTTCTAAGAGGTCTGCGGACCCGTCCGGGCTAAGCAATCCCATTGGTCCCGATGTTCAAGTGTGCTTTGTGGAATGACCCGTGGCGCCCCTTACTGAGTCCTTAAGTCAGTTTTATAACCAAATTCGGTCTGTTATTCTCGATTTGTTCTCATCCAAGACGGAATGATGTCCGATACTCGAGAAATGTCGCCGAGCCAGACTGTCGATTCGCTACCGGAAGCGTTCGTGTCCAATAGGCGCATCAGCAGCGAGGTATCCCGCCGCGTGGCCGATGGCCGCTTGCGCAAGCTCGCTTCACGACTTTACAGCCGCAACTTGGACGATGCGCCGCAGATCATCGTCAGGCGCAATCTCTGGTCGATCGTTTCCGGTTACTTTCCGGGCGCGGTGGTCGCAGACCGCACGGCGCTTGAACTGCAGCCCGCATCGGACGGCTCGGTTTGCTTGGTATCGGCACGTGGTGCCGACTTAGAGCTGCCCGGTGTGGTTCTGCGACCACGCCGCGGGGCACCGCCGCAAGCGGATGATAGGCCATTCATGAACCAGCAGCTTTATCTGAGTTCGCCGGCTCGCGCCCATCTTGACAATCTATACCCATCGCGCAGTCGCGGTGGCAAGGTCCCCCGTACGCTTGCGCGGATGGACGTCGAAGTGCGCTTGGAGCAGCTGCTGGCCTCCGCTGGCATCGATGCAGTCAACCGCTTGCGTGACGACGCCCGGAGAATCGCCGAAAGCATAGGCAGAATCGCGCAATGGGTCGAACTGGATTGGATCCTAGGCGCCTTGGCGGGAACCCGCGAGGCCCAGTTGAAGGCGCCCGCAGCCCAAGCACGGGCGCGCGGTCGCCCTTACGACGGCAGGCGGGTCTCGCTGTTCGAGAACTTTTTCACGGGCTTGCTGCAGTCGCCCGTGAAGACCGTACGCCCGCGCCCGCGCGACGGTATTGGCAATGCGACGCTCGCCTTTTTTGAAGCTTATTTCTCCAACTACATCGAAGGTACCAAGTTCCAAGTCGAAGAGGCGGCGGACATCGTCTTCCAAGGGCGCATTCCACAGCAACGGCCAGCGGATGCACACGACATCTTGGGTGTTTGGCGAATCGTTTCCGATCAATCGGAGATGCGCAGAACTCCCGAGACCGCCAACGAACTTATTGAGCTGCTCCGCTTCCGGCACGCCGTTGCGCTTGAGGGGCGCCCCGAAGTCTCTCCGGGGAAATTCAAGACCCTGCCGAATCGCGTCGGGGCGATTGACTTTGTTGCGCCCGATGCGGTGCTCGGCACGCTCGATAAGGGCTTTGAAATCTATCGGGGACTCGCGTCGCCATTCCACCGGGCGGCTTTTGTCCATTTTTTGGTTTCCGAAGTGCATCCGTTCTCTGATGGAAACGGACGGCTTGCACGAATCATGATGAATGCTGAATTTGCGTCAGCCAACGAGGAGCGGCTGATAGTTCCGACGGCATACCGGGACAACTACATCGCCGCATTGCGAGGCGCTTCGTCCGGGCACTGCGTGGAACCCTTGATGCGCATGATGGACTTTGCGTGGCGCTGGACGGCGGCGATGGAGTGGGGGCGGCTCGATCAAACAAAGAAGCTGCTGGACGAATGCAACGCTTTCGACAGCGAGGCGGAGCAGGATCGAAAAGGGGCTCAATTGACGATTCCCCATGGCGCCCGGCCCAGGGTCTGGGACTAGGTTTTTCTGACCAAGTCGCCAACCCGGATGGTGCCGGGTTCGACCACCTTGGCATTGATGCCGCGCAAGTTGAGCCGTCGCCCCGGCTTGGAGTTGACGAAACGTGTGGCATCCGTTCCGAAACGGGCGGAAAACTTTCGACAGCCCGTATGGGGTTCTGCGGTCACTTCGATCTTGGCTTCGCCGATCTGCAGGCGCGTTCCCGCTGGCAGATTCTCATGGCCAAGATCAAGATCGACGTAAAGCTGGTCACCCGCCAATGGCCAACGCTCCCGGCTTTGGGCCACCAACGCGGCGACCCGGGCGTTCATCAGCGTGAGCTGCGTGTCCGAGTTTGCGGCCGCGTCCTTTCCTTGGCCGCTGCTTTTCCACCGGTCCCCCACCAGCCCCGCCTCAAGGTCCAGCTTGCCCGCCTCCAGAACCTCCCGCTGGTCAGTGCGGGGGCGGCGCACCAGCATTTCAAGGCGCCCGCCGTCAGTCGGCGATGCCTCAATGTGGGCAAGGCCCGCGTCGAGCTCATCGCGGGTCAGGTGTTGCATCGCGCATCCTCGAAGCCTTGTTGAAGACGATGGCAATTGTAGCTGAACGGACGGTAACGGGTTCGACCGCTTTCGCATTGATACAGCACAGGATTAGCCGTTTGCCCTACATGAAACCGGCGAAGTGTGCGGGAAGCCGTGCGCCAGTCGCGATAGGTGCTCTTGGGGAGGTCGGCCATTCTGGTGCGGCCGAGAAGGGAGACCCAATACGGCATCTCTGGGTCAATCAACCTTCCAAACGCTTTGATACTTCTATATGTATTTTTGTGTATCACAAATATACTATGTGGTATCAAATTTCGTGTAGTCATGATAGTGAATCACCCAACCCCCCCAATCGAGTCATGGTCAACCGCCCTGCGGGATGCTCGTCGTGACTCGGCAATCTCGCAGCGCGAACTGGCTTCTGTAGTCGGCTTACCCCAAGGCCACATTTCCCGCATCGAAAGCGGCGCCGTGGACCCGCGTGTGTCCAGTGCAGCAAAGATCGCCCGAGCGCTGGAATTGGAGCCCATGCTGATACCTCGCCGCGCGTTGCCCGCGGTTTTGGAGCTGTTGCAGGGTTTCGAGTCTCCCCAAGCGCGCCGGCGGCAGTCCCTCGTGGAGCTTCTCGTTGGTGATGGCGAAGACCAATGATCGAGGCGGAACTGCACGTAAGCCTTGGCGACGTGAGCGTTGGAACGCTGGCTCATCTTTCCGGGGACAGGATCACCTTCATCTTTGACTCGGCCTACAAGCAGCTAAGCAACCGTCCCACCCTCGGCCTCGCCTTTCTGGACGCCCATGGGGAGATCTTGGAACGTCAACGCGTCACCACCCGGCGCGCGCCGCCGTACTTCTCCAATTTGCTCCCGGAAGGCCACCTCCGCTCCTACCTGGCCGCGGTTGGCGGCGTCAACGAATCCCGGGACTTTCCGTTGCTGCGCTTGGCCGGCGGCGACCTGCCAGGAGCAGTACGTCTCATCCCCCCATCGGAGCCGACGGGCACTGCAGCCCTGCAAGCTCATGGGGTGTCCGAAAACGGCAGTGAACCCCAAGCCGGACAACAGCCCTTGGCGTTGCGCTTTTCGCTGGCCGGCATGCAATTGAAATTCTCGGCACTCATGGAAACCACCGGTGGCCTGACGATTCCGGCCCAGGGAGCGGGCGGCGACTGGATCGTCAAACTCCCCTCCGCCCAACTTCCGGGGGTTCCAGAGAACGAATACGCCATGATGCGGATTGCAGCTTCAGTGGGCATCGAAGTTCCGGAGGTCCGGCTGGTGCCGATGCGGGACATCGAGGGCATCCCGGCTGGTGCGCCATCCACGTCATTGGCTGACGCAAGCGCGCTGGCAATCCGCCGCTTCGACCGGGATGGCGGGGCAAGAATCCACACGGAGGACTTTGCCCAAGTCTTCAACCAGTATCCCGAACGCAAGTACGAACGGTTCAGCTACGCCGATATCGGGCGCGTACTCGCCACCGTGGCCGACGCCGGAGCGGTCGATCAGTTTGCCCGAAGGCTGATCTACTGCGCCCTGATCGGCAACGCCGACATGCACCTGAAAAATTGGTCTTTGATTTACCCTGATGGGTTCACTCCTAAACTCTCCCCCGCATACGACCTGCTGGCCACTGTCGTGTACATGAATGACCCGAAGATGGCATTGCGTTTGGGCGGCACCAAACGCTGGGATGCCCTGACGCTCGACGACTTCCGCCAACTGGCGAAGCGCATGGGCGTTACCCATCAAACCGTTCTGCGGCCCATCGAAGACACCATCGAGCGTTTTCGGTCCACTTGGGAGGAGCAGTCGAAGCAACTGCCCGTGTCACGGAACGTCGTCGAGGCGATCAAGCGGCAACTGGCGGTTGTTCCCGCTGTTTCCTCAGTTTCTTCGATCTCGAAGAAATAGGGGCAGCGGGGCAGGGGGGCGCCCTAGTCGGCTGGCGGAGAGGGAGGGATTCGAACCCTCGATGAGCTATCAACCCATACTCCCTTAGCAGGGGAGCGCCTTCAGCCGCTCGGCCACCTCTCCGGGATTGCCCGCCATTCTGGCGGGGGCGCAAGTATAACCCGTCAGCATGGATTCCGCCGTGCAGGAATTGGCTGAAACCGAGCCCTCCATTAACCCTTTGGGCAACCCTGCAGGCGTTGCCGCCGTGGTTATAATCGGGCTTTGCTCCAGTCTCTAAAGCCCGTTGAACGCCCCAAAGTTGGATAAGCAGCCCCTCTGGCGCTGGCCTGAGCTTTGCCGGGCCCTCGGCCTGCCTCAAGAACGTGGCCCCGACATCACCGGCCTTTGCATCGATTCCCGCCGCGTTCGGCCCGGCGAGCTCTTCATCGCCCTGAGTGGCGATCCCGGGCCTCGGTTTCATGCTTCCAGCCGTTCGGAGCGCGATGGTCACGACTATGTGGCGGACGCCTTCGAGCGCGGTGCGGCCGGGGCCTTGGTGCATCGGCAGGTCGCTGCCAAAGGTCCGCTGCTGCGCGTTGACGACAGCCTTGACGGCCTTTGGGCGTTGGCCAGAGCCCGGCGGCAGGCGTTGGGCGGGGAGGTGGTTGCGGTCACCGGCAGCAGCGGCAAAACGACGGTCAAGACCCTGCTCGGAGCGGCGCTGAACGCCTTCACCACGGCGGGCAGCCTGAACAACCATCTGGGCGTGCCGCTGTCCTTGGCCTGCGCGCCGGCGGGGGCGGAGTGTGCGGTGTTCGAAGTCGGCACCAACCATCCCGGCGAGATTGAAATGCTCTCTCGGCTGGTTTCCCCCACCGTGGCACTAGTGATTAACGTGCATCCCGCCCATGCGGAGTTCTTTGCTGGCCTAGAGGGTATTCGGACAGAAAAGCTTTCTATTTTCAAGGGATTGAGAGATAAAGGTGTACTGATACTTGAACATTCCTTAGGCAAGGTTGGGCTACCGAACGAATTGCGCACGCTGACCTTTGGCGAAGCGAAGAGCGCGGACTGCCGCCTGCTTCACCAAGAGGGCGGTCACGCCGTGTATGAGGTGGGTGGGCGGCGCATTGAGGCCCGTGTGCCCGGCGGTGGGCACCATCGGGCGATGTCTCTGGCGGCAGTGCTGTGTGTGCTTAAGGCGCTTGGCCGAAGTCTCGATGCCGCAACCGATTTGCCCGACAGCCTGATTCCCGGCGGGCGTGGCACCGAGCGGCAGTGCGGCGGGGCGATGTTGGTGGATGACAGCTACAACGCCAATCCCGCCAGCATGCGGGCGGCGCTCTTGGGCTTGCACAATGACCAGGGGCGGACCATTGCGGTGCTTGGGGAGATGCTGGAGCTAGGCGGCGAAAGCGATGCGTACCACAGGGCGCTTGCCGAGGCGTGCGGCCACATTGACCGGGTTGTGGCAGTGGGCGCAGGCATGCGGGCGCTTTATGAAGAACTGCCTGAATCCCAGCGGTGGTTGTGGCGGGAGAGCGCTGACGATGCACTGCTTGGGGAGTTGGTGAGTGGCATTCGCGCTGGGGACCGGGTGTTGGTTAAGGGTTCCAATCGGGTTTTCTGGGCTAAGCAGTTTGCGGACCAGTTGGCTTCCGCGTTGGAGGCTTAAGGAGCAGGCACCTCTTCCTGTGCTCATCCAAGTGCGAATCGCCCTCGCTCCAGAAGGGCCGCTGGGAGTTTAGGACGACTTGGTTCGGGCAGGTTGCCGAGGGGTTGAGGGATCCTCGCTCTACGAGGGCTAGCTCGGAAGGTTGCGGCGAGCGCGGCTAGTTCTCCCTAGGCGCTTCCAGCGCCGCTGCCGAGTTGTCCGGTGCTGATGCGCCCGCTGTGCTTGATGACCAAGGCAGCAGCCGGTACCCCGTGTGGGCGGAGAAGTCCATAAACGGGTACTTGATGATCTGGAAGTAGGGCGAGTAGTCGAAGTCGCTCGGCACGCAGAGCTTGGGGTTGCGGCGGAACAGGCGCAGTTGGTCCCCTTCGCCCTGCTGCACCAAGGGCAGGATGGGGAACTGCACTGAGCCGAAGGCCTCCGCGATCATCGTGGAGCAGACCGTGCGCGTCTGCTTGCCGGGGCGCTGGCGGAACAGGCTGGAGCGCCAGCGCCGCGGCATCAGCGTCCAAGGCAGCAGGAAGCGCAGCAGGTCGAAAATCTGCCGCAGGTCGTAGCCCTTGCCGATCTGCTGGGCGGCGTGCAGCAGCACTTGCTGCGCATCTGGGTGGGAAAGGCCCTGGGGCCGGCACAGGCGCACGTGGTCGTCCTTGTACACGCTCAATGGCCGCACCACGCAGCCTTCGCCAAGCAGGCTTTCGATCACCAAGCGCTCGCTGGCCGGCAGGTTGGTGGCTGCGCGCACTAGCCGTCGCCCTTCGGCATCCTCCATGTCATAGAGGCGGCCGATGTAGAGCGCGGCATGGCACCATGGGCTTTGGGTCACGGTCTTCACCACCGCGCTGGCCCGGCTGCGGCCTTCCACCAGCACTACGTCGCAGGGCTTCAGCTCCTGGCAAAGCCGCTCGAAATTGCTTAAGGGAACCGGTGCAGGGGGGTGCAGCCGCGTCAGCCAGCGGATGATCGGGCGGGCCAGCATCAGTGCTCGCGCCACCGCCGCCGGATTCGGGCCCCATCGTGAAAAACTGGGAGGCTGTGCAGCAACTGGCTCATGCAATCAGCACTCATCTTTGACGCCACCCAAGGGCATTCACGAATGCCGAGTGGTCGGCGTGAGGGAATTGCAACGCAAATCCCAAAAATCGTTTTCCCCTGACGCGGCGGAACAGGCATACTACACCACAGGTTAATCGGGAAACGCGGCAGCCGCCCTCTATGGAACCACTTCCCCAATTCCTGATGATCCTGATGGCACGCGCATTTGGCATCTTGATCAACGGCGGAAGGCCCTCGGCCCAAGGGAATGGCCTCGCAAGGGAATGGCCTTAAAACCTCACAACGGAAAGGCCTCACAAGCCAATGGTTTCAAAGCCTTACAATGGAGTGGCCTCACAAGGGAATGGCCACATACGGGAATGGCTTTAAAGGGAAGGTCCGGCCGAAGGGTGCTTGCCTTCGCCGCAAACCGCGTCCCCATCGAGGCCATCAGCATGGCCAAGGAGCGAACGGGTGATCGTTGACGCCCACGGTCGGCGCTTCCGCAACCTGCGGATCAGCCTTACGGCGGCCTGCAACTACGCTTGCACCTATTGCGTGCCCAACGGCAAGCGCCTGCAAGCCGCCGTCCACGAGTTGAGCGCCGAGCAGATGGGCCAAGCGGTGGAGTTGCTCATCGAGGCGGCCGGCATCGAGAAGCTGCGCATCACCGGCGGCGAGCCTTTGCTGTCACCGAAGTTCGACGCGCTGCTGCCGGTGGTCATGGCGCTGCCGCTGCGGGACGTGTCCATTACCACCAACGGACAGTTGCTGCCGCGCAAGGCAGGCTTGATCATCGATTCAGGCATCCGCCGCATCAACGTCAGCCTCGACACCCTGGACGCCAACGGCTTTCGGGCCATCGCCCGCAGCGGGGACCTCGCCACGGTGCTGCAAGGCATCGAGCGCATGCTGGAGGCGGGCATTCGGGTCAAGGTCAACATGGTGCCGATGCGCACGCGCAACGCCAACCAAGTTCTGCCCATGCTGGAGTACTGCTTCGAACGCGGCATCGAACTGCGCTTCATTGAGCTGATGAAGATGGGCCACCTGCGGGCCGGCAACCAGTACATCCAGGACTTCTACGGCATGGATGAAATTCTGGAAGCCATCGGCCAGCGCTACGAGTTCACCCGCACCGATGCGCCTTGGGACTCCACTGCCGCGCGCTTTGAGGTGCCGGGCAAAGGCGTGTTCGGCATCATTGCCAACGAGAGCGAGCCGTTTTGCAGCACCTGCACGCGGCTACGGCTGTCCTCCGATGGCTGGCTGTACGGCTGCCTCTCCAACGCCCGCCGCCATGACCTGCGCCCGGTGCTGGAACTGCCGCGCCCGCAAGCCTTGGCCCGCCTGCGGCAGCTGCTGACCCGGGCCTTGGGCGACAAGCAAAGCGTCAGCTTCCGGGGCGAGGTCACGGTGATGAAGTTCATCGGCGGGTGAGCGGCAGCGCCCAAGCCAAGCGCGGGGCGCAAGCCCGCCCAGCCCCGGCCGACCCGCTTTCGCCCTTTGCCGAATTGCTGCAAATGCAGGCTGACCGGCGCCTGCCCCCAGTCGCTGAGTGGCACCCCAAACGCGAGGGCGCAATCGACATCCGCATCGACCGAGAGGGCGTCTGGCACCATGAAGGGGCGCGCTTCGAACGGGCTTCGCTGGTGCGTTTGTTCGCCAGCATCCTGCGCCGAGAGGAAAGCGGCTACTTTCTAGTGACGCCCCACGAGAAGCTCAGGATCATCGTCGAGGATGCGCCGCTGCTGGCCGTGGAGAGCGAGATTGCGGAGGAGGGCGGCGAACAGCAGATCCTGCTGCGCACGCAAACCGATGACGTGGTGCGCCTCGATGCCGAGCATCCGTTCTGGCTGAGCCAAGGTACCCAAGGCCCTCGGCCCTACGTACACGTGCGCGACGGTTTGAACGCCTTGGTGGCCAGAGCGCCGTACTATCGGTTGATGGACCTTGCCGAAGAGGCGAAAGGCCGCCTATGGCTGCGCTCCGCAGGCACCCGATTCGACTTGGGCGCCAGCCCTTGACGAGCTACATGTTCGGGTAGTTCGGCCCGCCGGCCCCTTCTGGAGCGACCCAATTGATGTTCTGGGCCGGGTCCTTGATGTCGCAGGTCTTGCAGTGCACGCAGTTCTGGGCGTTGATCTGGAAGCGCGCTGTGCCGTTCTCCTGCACCACCTCGTAAACGCCGGCCGGGCAGTAGCGCTGCGCCGGTTCGTCAAATTTCGGCAGGTTGTCGCGAATCGGCACTTCCGGGTCTGCCAAGGTCAGGTGGCAGGGCTGGTCCTCCTCGTGGTTGGTGTTGGAGAGGAACACGCTGGAGAGCTTGTCGAACGACAGCTTGCCGTCCGGCTTGGGGTAGTCGATTTTCGGGGCCTGGCTAGCGGGCTTGAGGGTGGCGTGGTCGGGCACCGGATCCCGCAGCGTCCACGGCGTCTTGCCGCCGATGAGCTGCTCGGCGAAGGAGTAGGCGGAGCCGAAAAAGATGCCGAGCTTGTGCCAAGCCGGCCCGGCGTTGCGGGATGAATGCAGCTCTTGATGCAACCAGGATGCTTCGAAGCGTTGCTGGAGATCCACTTCGGTGCCCGTCTCGCCGCGTTGCAGGGCGGCAAACGTCGCTTCAGCGCCGAGCATGCCGGACTTCATCGCCGTGTGGCTGCCCTTGACCTTCAGCACGTTGAGGAAACCGGCCTCGTCGCCAATCATGGCCGCCCCCGGCACCGTCAGCTTGGGCAGGGCTTGCAGGCCGCCCTTGACGATGGCCCGGGCGCCGTAGGAAACGCGGGTGCCGCCTTCGAGCTGTTCGGCAATCAGCGGGTGGTGCTTCCAGCGCTGCATTTCGTCGAAGGGGCTTAGGTGGGGGTTGGCGTAGCACAGGTCAACGATCAGGCCGAGGGAAACTTGGTTGCCTTCCAAGTGGTAGAGGAAGCTGCCGCCGGTGGCGCCCGCAAAGCGGCCCAGCGGCCAGCCCAGGGTGTGCAGAATGCGGCCTGGTTCGTGCTTGGCAGGGTCGATGTCCCACAGCTCCTTGATGCCAATGGCGTAGTGCTGGGTGCCGCTGCTCTTGCGCAGGCCGAACTTGGCCATCAGCTGCTTGCCGAGATGGCCCCGGCAGCCTTCGGCGAACAGCGTGTACTTGGCGTGCAGTTCGTAGCCCGGTTCGTGGGAGTCCTTGGGCGCGCCGTCCTTGCCGATGCCCATGTCGCCGGTGGCCACCCCCTTGACGCTGCCGTCATCGTTGTACAGCACTTCGGTGGCGGCGAAGCCGGGGAAGATGTTGACGCCCATTGCCTCCGCCTGCTCGCCCAGCCAGCGGCACAGATTGCCCAGCGATATGGCGTAGTTGCCGGTGTTGTGAATGGGCCGCGGGATGATCAGGCGGGGCAGGGCGATGCGAGCCTTGGCGCTGGTCAGCATGTAGTACTCGTCGCTGGTGACCGGCGTGTTCACCGGCGCGCCCATGGATTGCCAATCCGGCAGCAGCTCGTTGAGGGACTTGGGCGCCAGAATGGCCCCGGAGAGAATGTGCGCCCCAACCTCGCTGCCCTTCTCGACGAGGCAGACGGAGACCTCTTCGCCAGCCTCCGCGCCCAGCTGCATCAGCCTGATGGCCGCCGACAGCCCCGCAGGCCCAGCCCCGACGATCACCACGTCGAATTCCATGGACTCGCGCTGCATAGGGCCTCCGGGATCACTGCGAAAGCCAAAGTATAGCGAAGATCAGGCTCCCCCGGCCCCCAACGCTGACCAGCACGCCTGCAAGCGCCATTGCGAGTGCGGGGCGGTGCGAACACGCACCAGCGATGCGGTCGGTTCGCATTGGAGTGTCGCGGGCGCGAAACACCCGTCCATCTGGACGCATCACCCCGCAGAGCGGCGTGTCGGCTCAAGAGCGTCCCGCCCCCGTGTTTGGTCAAGTTGTTGATTGGGAGTCTTGGGAGTGACTAATCTCCGTTGATTCTGTGCTAAATTGCGTGCCTCAAGGAGCGGCAAGCACGTAACGCCGCTCGGGTCTCAAAACCGAAACCTGACTGGGAGGATTCATGGGCGAATTTGCCTACGTGGCCCCGCGCAGCGTCGCTGATGCCGTTGGCGTTCTTCAGGACCATGCGAACAGCGGGCGGCGCGCCCAAGTGCTGGCGGGGGGCACTGATCTGCTGGTGCAGCTGCGCAGCTTGGACAAGGCGCCGCGCACCATCGTTGACGTCAAGAAAATCGAGGAAACCAACCGCTTGGATATCGGCGGTGATGAAATCTACATCGGCGCAGCCATTCCCAGCGCCATCCTGAACGAAAACGAGGAACTGAAGTCCCTTCTGCCTGGCTTGGTGGAGGCAGCGGACCTCATCGGCTCCACCCAAATTCAGGGCCGCGCTTCCTTGGGCGGCAACCTATGCAACTCTTCGCCCGCTGCGGACACCATTCCCGCCATGATCGCCGACCGCGGCATCTGCGTAATCGCTGGCAGCGGCGGTGAGCGGGAAGTGCCGGTGGAGGACTTCTGCACCGGTGTGGGCACCAACGTCATGGCCGACGGCGAGTTTCTGCTTGGCCTGAAGTTTCCGCGTCCGCCGGCCAACACGGGGGACGCCTACCTGCGCTTCATCCCCCGCACCGAAATGGACATCGCCGTGGCCGGCGCCGGAGTCAGCGTTACGCTGGACGGCAGCGGCACCTGCACGGCGGCCCGGGTGGGCATCGGCGCCGTTGCCCCAACGCCGCTGCTGGTGGCCGAAGCAGCCGAAGCCTTGGTCGGCACCGCGGTGGATGATGCGGCGCTGGCCGCCGCCGGCGCTGCCTGTTCAGCCGCCGCTTCCCCAATCAACGACAAGCGCGGCACGGTCGAATACCGCCGCAAGGTCGTCGCCGTGCTGTGTCGTCGCGCCGGGGCCAACGCCCGCGACCGCGCTTTGGCCGCCTAGGAGTACCCCCCATGAGCAAAATGCACATCCGCACCACAATCAATGGCGACCAAGTCGATTTTCTCGGCTCGCCGCAACAGTCCCTGCTCGACGCGCTGCGCGATGAGGTGGGCCAGCTTGGCACCAAGGAAGGCTGTGGCACCGGCGACTGCGGCGCCTGCTCGGTCATCGTCGATGGCCGCTTGGTCTGTTCCTGCCTGATGCTGGCGGCAGAAGCCGAAGGCGCTGAGATCACCACCATCGAAGGCATCGCCGACGGTGAGGGCCTGCACCCGATTCAACAGAAGTTCCTTGAGCATGCGGCGCTGCAATGCGGCATCTGCACGCCCGGATTCATCGTCGCCGCTAAAGCGCTGCTGGACCGCAATCCAGACCCGGACGAGCGCACCATCCGCTATTGGCTAGCCGGCAACCTGTGCCGCTGCACGGGCTACGACAAGATAGTGAGGGCCGTGCAGGACGCGGCCCAAGAGCTGGCCCACGAGGCATGATCACCCCAGTGCAGCGCCTGCACGGGCTACGACAAGATCGTCAGGGCTGTGCAAGACGCTGCCCAAGAGCTGGCCCATGAAGCATGATCAATCCAGTGCACCGCCTGCACCGGTTATGACAAGTATAGTGAGGGTTGTGCAGGACGCCGCCCAAGAACTGGCCCACGAGGCATGATTAAACTGACATTCAACCGTCCAATAGGAGGTCGATGATGGCTGAGGCCGTAGATTATCAATATGTCGGAACCCGCCCGGTGCGCCCGGACGGAGTGGACAAGGTCACTGGCAGGGCGCAGTTCGGCGCGGACCAGAATTTGCCCAACATGTTGCATGGCAGAGTGTTGCGCAGCCCCCACGCCCATGCCCGCATCAAGAGCGTGGACCTATCCAAGGCTCTGGCCATGGATGGCGTCCACGCAGCCGTGTCCGGCGCCGACTTCCCAGCGGTGGCGAGCGGCGAAGTTGGCGGCGAGGGCGGTGGCGACGTGGCCGACATCGCCCGCAACGTCATGGCACGTGACAAGGCCCTGTACCACGGCCATGCAGTGGCGGCGGTGGCGGCCACCAGCGTGGAAATTGCGGAGCAGGCCCTGGAGGCCATCGAGGTGGAGTACGAGCCGCTGCCACCCGTGCTCGACGTGTTGGAGGCCATGGCCCCGGACGCCACGTTGCTTGATGAGAACTGCTTCACCAAGAACCTGCCCGAAAAGCCGGACAAGCCCAGCAACATCGCCTCGGTGATGACATTGGCCCGGGGCGACCTCGACGCGGGCTTTGAGCAAGCCGACGTCATCGTTGAGGGCGAATACCGCATCCCCATGGCCCATCAGGGCTACATCGAGCCCCACGCCTGCACGGCAACCGTCAATGAGGAGGGCAAGGCCACCGTTTGGTGCTGCACCCAGGGCCATTTCGAGTTCCGCGCCATGACCTCGAAGATTCTCAATTGGAAAATCGGCAACTTGAAGTTCATCGCCTCGGAAATCGGCGGCGGCTTCGGTGGCAAGACCGTGGTTTACCTGGAGCCGGTGGCCGTGATGCTGTCCAAGCACGCCGGCCGGCCAGTGAAGATGGTCATGTCTCGCGAGGAGGTGTTCCGCGCCACGGGCCCCACCTCCGGCAGCGTTTGCCGGGTGAAGGTGGGCGCGCAAAAGGACGGCAAGATCACTGCCGCCAAGGCTTGGCTGGCATATGAAGCCGGGGCTTTCGCCGGCGCGCCGGTCATGCCCGGCGCCATGTCGATCTTCGCCCCCTACGAAATAGAGAACTTCCTGGTCGAAGGGCACGACGTGCTGGTGAACAAGCCCAAGGTGGCCGCGTACCGGGCACCGGGCGCGCCTCAGGCCATGCACGCCTTTGAGGTGGCCCTGGACGACATCGCCCGCCAGATCGGCATGGACCCCTTGGATTTGCGCATGGTCAATGCGGCGGATGAGGGCACCCAAGCACCCTACGGGCCGAAGTTCCCGGCCATCGGCTTCAAGGCCTGCATCGAAGCGGCCAAGAAGCACCCCAACTACACCAAGCCGGTGCCGGAAGGCGCCGGGCGCGGGGTGGCTGCGGGCTTCTGGTTCAACATCGGCATGCAATCCAGCGCGGAGGTGCGCATCAACGAGGATGGCACCGTGATCGTCATGGAAGGCAGCCCCGACATTGGCGGCTCCCGAGCCTCCATGGGCCTGATGGCGGCGGAGACGCTGGGCGTGCCCTACGAGCAGATCAAAACCTATGTGGGCGACACCGAGAGCACGGGTTTCTGCAACGTCACCGGCGGCAGCCGCACCACTTTCGCCACGGGCCTGGCCGTGGTGCAGGCCTGTGAGGACATCATTGCCCAGTGCAAGTCGCGCTCGGCTGCCACTTGGGGCATGGATGAAGATCAGGTGGAGTGGCAGGACGGCCAAGCCATTCCGGCGCCCGGCGTGAACGCGGACGTCCAGCCCTTGAGCTTGGCGGATCTTGCGGCCAGCGCGCCCAAGACGGGCGGCCCGATCCTCGGCCGGGCGTCCTTGAACGCCCAGGGCGCGGGGGCCAGCTTCGCCATCAATTTCTGCGACCTGAAGGTAGATTCTGAGACCGGCGCCGTGGAGGTGCTGTCGTTCACCGGCATTCAAGATGCCGGCAAGGCCATCCACCCGGCTTACGTGGAAGGCCAGATGCAGGGCGGCGCAGCGCAAGGTCTTGGCTGGGCGCTGAACGAGGAGTACATCTACGATGCCAACGGCGTCATGGAGAACGCGGGCTTCCTGGACTACCGGGTTCCGGTGGCGTCGGACCTGCCGATGATCGACACGGAAATCGTTGAAGTGCCCAACCCAAGCCATCCCTATGGGGTGCGCGGCGTGGGCGAGACGCCCATCGTCGCCCCGCTGGCGGTTGCTTGCAACGCCGTGCGCGACGCAACCGGCGTGCGCATCAACGACCTGCCGTTGTCACCGCCGCGCATCTTGGCGGCGCTCGGCGGCGAGTAGGCTCTAAGCGGGCGCTTCGCCTGCTCTATGGCCAGAGTCGTCTTCCCCGATCACCTGCTCGCCCACACCGGGGGCGAGCGGGAGATCGAGGTGGCGGCGGCCAACTATCGGGATCTTTTGGCCATCCTGGAAGGGCGCTGGCCCGGTGTGCGCGAGCCCCTGAACAAGGCCGCCGTGGCCATTGACGGGCAAATCTACCAAGACGCTTTCCTGGAACCCATCGGTGCCGACAGCGAAGTCTTCTTCATGTCGCGAATTGAGGGCGGCTAAGGACACACATTGCGCTGACAGTCGTTGCTCCGATCCGGTCCCGAGAATTGGTGTGCGGTGCGTGCGGCTCGCCGAATGGCGCACCAGGCGGAGGCGCTTACCGCGACGATGGGCGCAGGCACGAGCCCCAACAGCGCCATTCGGCGAGCCGCACGCACCGCACACCAATTCTCTCCCAGTGAGCCTTTGTTTCCCGCCCCTTCGCGACCCGGCACATCGGGGTCGAATCTTGCGTCAAGGTTTTGCTTTGGAAAGGCAGCCTGATCTTAAAGCGTGGCCTGCTT
This sequence comes from Candidatus Azophilus sp., assembly GCA_965220835.1. Lineage (GTDB taxonomy): Bacteria > Pseudomonadota > Gammaproteobacteria > Pseudomonadales > Azotimanducaceae > Azophilus. The sequence continues at coordinate 1,126,030 of OZ244842.1, forward strand.
TTACGCGGCGGGCATCTCGATGCCCGTGATTTCCGCCAGTTCGCGGATCGCCTGATCCTCCTCCACGACCTTGATGGTCTGCATGCCCAGTTGACGCGCCGGCTTCAGATTGATGCCGAGGTCGTCGAGGAAGGCGCAGGCGTCGGGAGCGACGCCGAGCCGGGCGCAAGTGAGGCGGTAGATCTCCGGGTTGGGCTTGCGGATGCCCTCGACGCTGGACTCCACCACCAAGTCAAACAGGGCCATTACCGCTTCGGTCTGCTCGCGCTTGGCAGCGCTGGTGGCCATCGCCGGGCCGGTGCCGGACTTGACGTTGTTGGTGATGCAAGCCACTTTGAAGCGTTCCTTGCAGCGCTTGAGCACCTCGACCATGCGCGGCCGCAGCTCACCGGATAGCAGCGCGATGACGTCCCGCCCCGGCACCTCGCACCCCCTCGCGGCTGCCTCGGCGGCGAATGCCGCATCGAACTCCTCCAAGCTAATCCGAGCAGACTCGAACTGTGCCCAAGCGTTGCTCTCCGGGTTGGTGGCATTGATGCTGCGAATGAAGTCGTTGGGCAGCCCGTGGGCCTGCTCGTAGCGGTTGAAGGCCTCGAACGGCGATGTTGTCAGCACGCCGCCGAAATCCCAGATAACGGCCTCGATGGTTCCCATGCGGCTTTGACCTCCCAGCGAAAAGGGCGAATACTACCTTTGATTGGGTTTGAACGTGCGTTCGGCCTTTGTCTGACGCCCGCGGAATGCGGCAAAGCGGGCGTCGGTATCACGTCTCTCAAGTGCAAGGAAACCAAGGCATGATGGATCTGCAGGACGGGGTGGTGATCGTCACCGGCTCATCGAGCGGCGTTGGCGCGGCTTGCGCCCGGCAGTTGGCGGAACTGGGCTGCCATGTGGTCATCAACTATGCCCACAACGAAGCCGGCGCCCATCGCACTGAGCAGGAATGCCATGCCCTTGGCGTGGAAACCGAGGTGGTTCAGGCCGACGTGAGCGACGATGGAGACTGCCGCAAGCTGGTTGCTGCGGCGCAGGCGAGGTGGGGGCGGCTCGATGGGCTGGTCAACAACGCCGGCACCACCAAGTTCTGCGCCCACGACGACCTGGCGGGCTTGGACAAGCAGGACTTTCTGCACATCTACGGCGTCAACACGGTGGGGCCCTATCAAATGGCCCGCGCCGCGGCCCCCCTGATGCGGCGCGGCGGCCGCGGCAGCATCGTCAACGTGGCTTCCATTGCCGGGGTCATGGGGGTGGGCAGTTCCATCGCCTACGCCGCCTCCAAGGGCGCCTTGATCACCTTAAGCCTGTCCTTGGCGCGGGTGTTGGGGCCGGAAATCCGCGTCAACACGGTCTGCCCGGGCTTCATTCAGGGGGATTGGCTGGCCGAAGGCATGGGCGAGGAAACCTATCAGCGCGCCAAGGCCTATCTGGAGCAGAACACGCCGCTGCGCCTCACCACCACGCCGGATACCGTCGCCGAAGGCATCCTCCTGTTCCTCAGCGGCGCCAGCGTGGTCACCGGCGAAACCCTAATCCTCGATGGCGGCCACCATCTGATGCAAACGCCGATGGCGCGACGCTGAGCGCTAAGCGCCCGCGCTTAAGCGCCTATCCCGAATCAGCCCGGTATCCATTGAGTTGAAGCTGTAACTGGCAAAAGCCGGGGATTTCGCTCGTGGGACGCGGGGCTTGGTGCTCTGTCAAGGCACTAGTGCGGAGGCACCCTCGCTCTGTTGAGTGGCATGCTGCGCTTGAAGTTGGCCGGGGGCGAAGTGGCAGTAGAAGCGGCTGCCCTCGCCAACCTCGCTTTCGATCTGCAGTTGGCTGTTGTGCCGCTTGAGAACGTGCTTGACGATGGCCAGCCCCAAGCCCATGCCGCTGCGCACCGGGGCGCCTGCCAGATCGACGCGATAGAAGCGCTCGGTGAGCCTTGAGAGGTGCTCGGGCGCGATGCCCACGCCTTCGTCGCTCACTTCCAGCTTGGCTCCGTGATCTTCGCAATCCGTCCAACTGACGTTGACGTTGCCGCCTTCAGGGCTGTACTTGATGGCGTTGGAGATGAGGTTGCTGCAGGCACTGTGCAACTCCTTCTCGATGCCCAGCACGCGCAGGTTGCAGGATATGTGCTGGGTGATCTGATGCCGCGTTCCCGCCAAGCCGGCAAGATCGTCCACCACGCTGCCCACCAATTGCTTGACGTCAATGGGCGCGAGGTCGCCGGGTTCGGGCGCCGGGCTCGACTCCAGCCGGGTGAGCATGAGCAGTTCATCGACCAGGGTCTGCATGCGTTGGGTTGGGGAGGCCAGCTTGCCCACCAGCCGGCGCAAGGTCGCTTCGTCCAACTCCTCGTCTTCAATCATCTCCAAATAGCCGACAATGATGGTCAGCGGCGTGCGCAGCTCGTGGGAGACGTTGGCCACGAAGTCCTGCCGCATGCTCAACAGGCGGTTCAGATGGGTGACGTCGCGAGCCAGGATGAGGTCCTGGTTCTTGGCCACCGGCACGCGGCGCAGCTCCAGACGTTGGCCCTCAACGAACGGAGAGCTGAATTCGGCGGTGGCGTCCGGCGTTTGCTGCTCCAGCAGGCGGATGGCCTCCGGGTGCCGCAACAGGGTGCCCAGATGGTTGCCGGTATCCTTGCGGTTCAGGTGCAGCAGCAGCACCGAGGCGCTGTTGAAGTTGACGATGTGGCCTTCCGAGTCCACCAATATGGCGGCATCCGGCAGCGCGGCAGTCAGGCCGCGAAAGTGGGACGTTTGGTTGAGGGCATCGCGCGTTCGCCGCCGCGCCTGCTTTAGGGACCGGCGCAGGGAGCGGCTGGCCTGCTGCAGCCCGGCGTTGGCGAACCTAGGGCGCCGCAACGGTTTTTTGGCCCAGCGCACGAACTTGCGCAAGTCCCGATGCTGGTAGGCGAGCCCGGCCACAGCCACGGCGAACAGCGTCCACCCCAGGATTCCGAGGGCGAGACCAACAGCAGCGGCTGCCAGCACCAGCGCACCGGCGGCAAGCAACTCCCTGCGGCTGTAGACGTTCATCAGGCGGGGCTGAATCGATAGCCCACGCCGCGTACGGTTTGAATCAGCTGGTCGGCGCCGAAGGGCTTGAGCGTCTTGCGCAGGCGCAGCACGTGCACGTCCACTGTGCGCTCCTCCACGTAGATGCTGCGGCCCCAGACCCGGTCGAGCAGTTGCGCGCGGCCGAAGGCGCGGTCTGGATTGCGCATGAACAGCTCCAGCAAGCGAAACTCAGTGGGGCCGACCTTCACCGCCTCTCCGCCCACGGACAGCTTGTGGGCCTTCAAGTCCAAGCGCATGGTCCCGCAGGCGATCACGCCGCTGTCCGGCGTTCCCGTGCGCCGCAGCAGCGCCCGCATGCGGGCGATGAGCTCCTTGGGGGAGAAGGGTTTGGTCAGGTAGTCGTCCATGCCCGAATCGAAGCTCTTCAGCTTGTCGGTTTCCTCGCCGCGCGCGGTGAGCATGATCATCGGCAGGTTGGCCGTGTGCTCGTCCTGCCGCAGCCGGCGGGCCAACTCCACGCCGCTCATGCCCGGCAGCATCCAGTCGATGATGAGCAGTGCCGGCAGCGGGCCCTCAAGCTGGCCCAACGCGGCTTCGGCGCTGTCCGCCTCCCAGACGCTGAAGCCGGCTCGAGTCAGCGAGAAGTTGAGCATTTCGCGAATTTCCTGCTCGTCTTCGACCACCAGAACCGTATTGTCCATGCTGATGCCTGCTGGAGGTTGGCTTAGCGGAATTACAAGGCAGAATTATGACGAATCCATGACAGCAAAACGACTCTTGGCATCAGGCTGGCTGCCGGGTTTCGTGACTCACCGGCTGCGAATTCCCCGCTTAGCCGCCCTCGGCATGTAATCGCCCCAAAACTGTGGTACAACACCGCGCTTCGCAAGGCTGGGAGAATACAGGCTATGGGACAACGAATTGAGCTGCGTGCCGCTGACGGTTTTGGGTTGGGGGCTTGGGAATCGACGCCGGCCGGCACGCCCAAAGGGAGCGTGGTGGTCATTCAGGAGATCTTTGGCGTCAACGGCCACATACGCGAGGTGGTTGATGGCTATGCCGAGGCCGGCTACGCCGCCGTTGCGCCCCAGATTTTCGATCGCGCGGAGCCGAACGTGGAGCTTGGCTACGAGGAGGCGGACATGGGGCGGGGCATCGAACTTGCGTTCCAGAAGCTGCAGATGCCCAATACCTTGGCCGACATTCAAGCCGCCATCGACCACGCCTCGGCCCATGGCCGGGTGGGCGTGGTGGGCTACTGCTTTGGCGGCTTGCTGACTTGGCTGGCCGCCTGCGAACTGAACGGCGTGGCTGCCGCATCCTCCTACTACGGCGGCGGGGTGGCCGGTGAGGCGCAACGCCAGCCGAAGTGCCCGGTGATCATGCACTTCGGGGAACTCGACGCCCACATTCCGCTGTCCGACGTGGACAAGGTCAAGGCCGCCCAGCCCGATGTTCCGGTCTATGTCTATCCGGCGGACCACGGCTTCAACTGCGACCATCGGGGCAGCTATGACGCGTCCAGCGCCGACTTGGCCCGCCAGCGAACCTTGGCGTTTTTTGCCGAGCACCTTGGCTAACGCGAATTCCGCCTTGACAAGGCAAAAGCGTTTGTTGATGCTTTGCTGACATTGGAAGGGGGCGGACGCATCCGGCATGGTCATCAAGCCGGATTCTCTCGCAAGGGGGTGCGTCAACCGCCGATGGTCGGGCTGCCAGCCGGCCTGCGGGCTACTGCCGCATCGAGCCAGTTTGGCTCTGGTGTTCGGTGAGCCTTCAGGGGCTGCTCCCGGTTAAATTCACTTTCCTAGGAAGACGTATGAGAAACAGACGCTACGGTTGGCTTTCCTCATTGGTGTTTTTTGTGACCGCGGGCTTGGCTGGCCCTGCCGCTGGGGCGACCTTGGCAGATATCTACCAGGTTGCGGAGCGCATCAACCAGCAAGCCAAGACCTCCCAGGCCAGGATCGACGCGCTCACGGAGGAGACCCACAAGCTCCTCAACGAGTACAAGACCGTGCTCAAGGAAATTGAGGGCCTGCGCGTTTACAACCGGCAGTTTGAGCGGCAAATCGCCAATCAGGAACGGGAGATGACCCAGCTCACCGAGTCCATTGATCGGGTGACGGTCATCGAACGCCAGATCACGCCGCTCATGCTGCGCATGATTGATGGCCTTGAGCAGTTCGTGAACCTGGACCTGCCCTTCCTGCTCGATGAGCGCAATGACCGGGTGGAACGCCTGCGGGAGATGATGGACCGGGCCGACGTCGCCGTTTCGGAGAAGTTCTCGCAAGTGCTTCGCGCCTTCCAGATCGAGAACGAGTACGGCCGCACCATGGAGGCCTACACCGACACCATCAACGTGGATGGCGTGGACCGCAAGGCTGACGTCCTCAAGGTGGGCCGCGTCGCCTTGGTCTTCCAGACGCCCGACGGCGAGGAGACCGGCATGTGGAACAAGGTGGACAACCGTTGGGAGGTGGTTGGCGATGAGTTCACCACCCCGGTTCGCAACGGCATCCGCATGGCGCGCAAGCAACTGTCCGTGGACATGCTCACTCTCCCCATCACCGGACCGGAGGCCTAACCCATGAAATCAGCCAAGCGAATGATTTTGGCTGGCGCCGCAGCCGCAGGCATGCTGCTGTTCGCCGCCTTCAACGCCCAAGCTGCGGAGGAATCCGGCGGTTCCGAAAGCACCTTGCAGGTGAACCAAGCCGGCAGCCTAGACGAGCTGCTCCGCAACGTGGAGCAGCGCCGGGTGGTGGAGTCTGCAGAACACCGAGAGCGTGAACAGCGTTTCCAGAACGACAGGGCGCAGCAAGCGCAGATGCTGGATGACGCCAGGGCGGAACGGCGCCGTGAGGAGCGGCGCTCGGACCGGCTGGAGACCCAATTCAACGAAAACGAAATCCGTATCGGCGACCTGCAGGAGCAGCTTGACCGCCGTCTCGGCTCGCTGCGCGAACTCTTCGGCGTTCTGCAGCAAGTGGCCGGCGACACCCGCGGACTGTTTGAAGGCTCGGTGATCTCGGCGGAGTTCCCCAACCGCGGCGAGTGGCTGGGCGAGTTGGCGGCCAAGATGGGCACCGCCAGCCAACTGGCCACCATCGAGGAGATGGAGAACCTGTGGTTCGAACTGCAGCGCGAAATGACTGAATCCGGGCGTATCTCCCGCTTCCCAGCCACCGTCACGCTGTTTAGCGGCGACGACAGGCAGACGGATGTGGTGCGGGTCGGCGCCTTCGCACTTGTCGGGGAAGGCGAATACCTCAACTACGACCCGGACGACGGCACCATCGTCGAACTGGCCCGCCAACCGGCCGGCCGCTTCACCAACACGGTGGAAGACCTTGAGGAGGCCGGTGCCGGTGAAGTGGTTGCCTTCGCCGTTGATCCCACGCGCGGCTCCCTGCTGTCTTTGCTGATTCAGGCCGCGACCGTGGGCGAGCGGGTTGGCTCGCCGTTCGGCGGCATCGCCAAGGGCGAATGCTACCTGCCGTTCTGCGACGGCCAAGGGGGCTACGTGGGGGCAGTTATCATCCTTGGCGGCATCATCGGCGTTCTGCTGGCCATTGAACGCCTGATCACGCTGACGCTCACCGGCGCCCGGGTCAACGCCCAGAAGCGCTCCGATGAGCCCAGCGATGACAATCCCCTCGGCCGCGTGCTCAACGTGTACCACCAAAACACCAGCGTGGACGTGGAAACGCTGGAGTTGAAGCTCGGCGAGGCGATCTTGGGGGAAACGCCCAAGATAACGAGGAACATCACGCTCATTCAGGTGATTTCCGTAGTCGCGCCCTTGGTCGGCCTGCTTGGCACGGTTATCGGCATGATCCTGACCTTCCAAGCCATTACCCTGTTTGGCACCGGGGACCCGAAGACAATGGCCGGCGGCATCTCGACGGCGTTGATGACCACTGTGCTCGGCCTGTGCGTGGCCATTCCCACCACCTTGCTGCACGCCATCGTCGCCCAACGCAGCCGCTCGGTGATCCACGTGCTTGAGGAGCAGAGCCAAGGCCTCATTGCCGAGCACGCCGAGAAATCAGGTCAGGCGCTGGAGTAGGGCACTGCGATGTTAGGTGACGCCTATCTGGCCATCGTCCAGTTCATGGAGCAGGGCGGCAATGTGCTCTATCTCATCGCCGCCCTGACCTTCCTGATGTGGACGTTGATCTTCGAGCGCATGTGGTACTTCTTCTCCCAGCACAAGCTGTTCGTGCAGGAAGCCACAGACCAGTGGGAAAACCGGCCGGAGCGGCGTTCATGGAGCGCCCATCAGGTGCGGGACCTGATCATTTCCGAAGCCTCGGAGCGCATCACCGGCACCCTGCCGCTCATTCAGACTTGCGTGACGCTGTGCCCCCTGCTGGGCCTGCTCGGCACGGTCACGGGCATGATCAGCGTGTTCGACTCCATGGCCACGCAAGGCGGCAACGCCCGTTCCATGGCGGCTGGGGTCTCGATGGCCACCATTCCCACCATGTCGGGCATGATTGCCTCGCTGTCCGGCCTGCTTGCCAGCACCTTTTTGAAACGCAAGGTGGATTTCGAGGTCGAACTGTTTGAGGACCACTTGACCATGGACCACTGAGCGTACCGCGAGGCGATACGGCACCAGTCAACAGGAGCAAAACGATATGGCGCGACAGGCAAATCGGTTTTCCCGCTCTGATGAGGATTCAGACATCAACTTGACCCCCATGCTGGACGTGGTGTTCATCATGTTGATCTTCTTCATCGTCACCGCCACCTTCATCAAGCAGGCTGGCATTGACGTATTGCGGCCAGAAGCCAATACCGCGGAGCAGAAGCCCACGGTGAGCGTTCTTGTGGCCATCGGCCCCAACGGCGACATCTGGATAGACAAGAAGCAGGTGGACGCAACCGCGGTACGCGCCCACATCGAGCGCATCCACGCGGAGAACCCGAAGGGTGGCTTGGTCATCCAGTCGGACCGGGAAGCCAAGTACGGACAACTGAAGGCGGTCTTGTCGGCGGCCCGCGCAGCGGGGCTGACCGAGGTTGCCATTTCCACGGAGGCGTAGCATGTTGATGAGATTCGGTTTTGCGGTTGGCCTAGGCGCCATTGCCACTTTTACCCTGTTCCTGCTCATGCAGGCGCTCATCAAGAGCGACAAAAGCCCGTTCAACGACGGCATTTCGGGGAAAATCGTGGACTTCGTGCGCGTGGATGATGACACCACCATCGAGACGAAGCAGCGCAAGCCCAAGCCGCCGCCACCGCCGGATGAACCGCCACCCGATATGCCCAAGCCGGATTTTGACTCCTCTGACGTCTCCCAAGGTTTGGGACGCCGTGGACATTGACGTGGACCCCAACATTGGTAGCACCGGGGGATTCAGTTCCGATGGCGAGTACCTGCCCATCGTCAAAGTCGCGCCGGTGTATCCGCGCCGCGCCCAAACCCGGGGCATTGAGGGCTACGTGCTATTGGAGTTCGTGGTCACCCGCACCGGCGCCGTGCGGAACCCACAGGTGATCGAGTCCAAGCCACCAGGCATTTTTGACCGCGCCGCCGTCAACGCCGCCCTCAAGTTCAAGTACAAGCCCAAGGTAGTGAACGGCGAACCCATCGACGTGGCCGGCGTGCGCAACCGAATCACCTTTGAACTGCAGGACGGCTGATCACGCTTTGGCTAAATCGAAGGCGCCCCGCTCTAGCGCGTAGCTTGTAGCGAGCGGAAAGATCGAAACATGACTAGCAGCGCTCCCTTTGGATTGGCAAGGCGCTTCGGTGCCTTCGGGGCTGCTGCGGCCATGACGCTTGGTCTTGGTGTTTGGCATTCAAGTGGCGCCCGGGCTCAAAATTGGCGGCGTCGAAGCGGCGTTCGGTCAGGAGGACGAGCAGCCCCGGCAGAAGACGCGGCGGGTGCCGTCCATGAGCGAGGCCACCTTCAAGAAGCTGGCCGAGGCCCAGGAGTTCATCGACGCCAAGGACCTCAATGGGGCGCAGGCGGTGCTGCAGGGCATGCTGGACCGCTGCAAGGGCCGCAACTGCCGCTTATAACGGCAACGAGATTGGCCAGATTCACAACATGATGGGCTTTGTGCACTTCTCCAAGGAGGATTACAGCGGCGCCATTCGCCACTATGAGAAAGTCCTTGAGCAGGGGGAGGACATTCCCGAGGGCTTGGAGACCACCACCCTCTACACCTTGGCGCAACTTTGCTTTGTGGCTGAACGCTACAACGATTCCTTGCGCTACATGGAGATCTGGATTGACAAGGCCAACAACCCAGGGCCGGAGCCGCACATCTTCATGGGCCAGGTCTATTACCAAATGCAGGACTATCCGAGTGCCATTGGACAAATAGAACGCGGCATCACCGTCGCCAACGAGCGCGGCACTGCCATTAAGGAGAATTGGTGGGCGCTGCTGAATTTCCTATACTTTGAGCAGGAGAACTGGCCCAAGGTCTTGGAAATTCTCGAAATTCTGGTGCGGGACTTCCCCAAGCGCGATTACTGGATACGCCTTGCCGGCATCCAGGGCCAGGAAGGCATGGGTAGGCAGCAGGTGTACACCATGATGGCTGCCCATGAGGCTGGGTTTCTGACCCGAGAGTCGGACCTGACCACCTTGGCTGGTCTATTGATGCAGGAGGAGGTGCCCATTCGCGCCGCGGCGGTCCTGGAGCAAGGCCTTGGCGACGAAGTCATTGAGCGCACGGACAAGAACTTGCGCGCCTTCGGGCAGGCCTACCAGCTTTCCCAGGAAGTGGACAAGGCCATCCCGGTGTTTGAGGAGGCCGCCAAGCTGTCTGATGACGGCAAAATCTACGAAAGCTTGGCGCAGCTCTACTTGGAGGACGACCAGTTTGGCGACTGCGTTACGGCGGCCTCCAACGCCTTGGACAAGGGCGGCCTGCGCAAGGTGCAGAGCGTGCAGATCGTGCGTGGCATGTGCGAGTACAACCGTGACCGGTTGACGCCCGCCCGGGCCTCCTTCGTCGCCTGCCGCAACGAAGCCCGGCGCGAGCGCGACCAATCCAATCAGCGCATCTGCCAGCAGTGGATCACCTACATCGACCGGGAAGTCAGGCGCCGCGAACAGCTCGCTTCGGCCCTATAGCCCGCCTGGCTTCCGGCTCTGGACGGTTCTGGCCAAGTTAGGTCAGCTTAGGCGGCCGTGTACACGGGCATTGTCCAAGGGCTTTGCGAAGTGGTGTCGGTGGCCGATCAGCCCGGCTGCCGACGCCTTCGAGTGCAAATTGGCGATCTCACCGAAACCCTGGCCTTAGGCGCCTCCGTCGCCATCAACGGCGTTTGCTTGACCGTCACCAAAGTGGAGGGGGCCAGCGCCTGCTTCGACGTCATTCGGGAAACCCTGGACCACACCAATCTCGGCGCCTTGCAGCCGGGCAGCAAGGTCAACGTGGAGCGCTCCTTTCGGGTTGGCGATGAAATTGGCGGGCACATCGTCTCCGGCCACGTGGTTGGCACCGCCCAGGTGGATGCCATCGAGGAAGACGAAAACGAGCGCAACCTCTGGTTCCGCGTGGAGGCCGATTGGCTGCGCTTTCTGCATCACAAGGGCTTCGCCGCGCTCGACGGTGCCAGCCTCACCATCGCTGCCGTGGACCGAAAGGCCCAGCGCATCAAGATAAGCCTGATTCCGGAGACCATTGCCCGCACCACCTTGGGTTCCGTGGCCCTACGCGACCAGGTGAACTTGGAAATCGATGCCCAAACCCGCGCCATCGTCGAAACAGTCGAGCGCGTGCTCGCGGAGCGGGAAATGCAGGCTTGAACGTGGCCATGCCGTTCCATGACCGCCTCAAGGCAGCTTGGTCGCACAGCGGTTCGCTCATCTGCGTGGGCCTGGACCCGGTTCGCAGCCGCCTGCCGGAAGCCTTCCGCCAATCCGATTCAGGCCTGCGCGACTTTTGCTGTGCCATCGCCGAGGCCACTGCGGATCTGGTCTGCGCCTTCAAGCCTCAGATTGCCCACTTTGCGGCCGAAGGGGCCGAGGACCAACTGGCCAGCGTCATCGCCTTCATTCACGAGCGCTGGCCGCAGGTGCCAGTCATTCTCGACGCCAAGCGGGGCGACATTGGCGCCACGGCTGAGTTGTACGCCAAGGAGGCTTTCGAGCGCCACAACGCGGATGCGGTGACCGTCAACCCCTATCTCGGTGAGGAGAGCATCCGTCCGTTCCTAGGCTACCCAGGGCGCGGCGTGGCCCTGCTGTGCCGCACCAGCAACGCCGGCAGCGGCTGGCTGCAGGCGCATCCCGCCGAGGCGCCGCTTTACTTGCGCGTGGCGGCGGCGGCCAAGGCTTGGAACCGCGAAGGCAACCTGTTGCTGGTGGCTGGCGCTACTTATCCTGACGAACTGGCCCAGATTCGGAACGCTGTGGGCGCCATGCCGATTTTGGTTCCGGGCGTCGGGGCTCAAGGGGGCGACCTGGCCCAAGCGCTTGAGGCCGGCCTTGATGCCGACCGCCAAGGGCTCATCATCAACGCCTCACGCTCCGTGCTCTATGCGGGCACGGACTGCGGTGGCGCTCGGTTTGAGGACGCCTCCCGCAACGCGGCATTGGCGTTGTGGCAGGAGGTCAACGCAATCCGCCATAATCATGGTCCCAATGATTGAGCTGGCCGAACGGCTGGCCGTCTTGTCTTGTTGAATTGAGTGAATCGAATGGCCAAGTTCAAGCTAAACGTCAATGGCCGGGAGCAGGAAGTGGATGCCCGGCCGGACATGCCGCTGTTGTGGGTTCTGCGTGACAAACTGAAGCTCACGGGCACCAAGTACGGTTGCGGCATCGCCCAGTGCGGCGCCTGCACAGTGCACGTTAACGGCGTGCCCATGCGTTCCTGCGTGGTCCCGGTGCAGGCGGTCACTGGCGCAGTGACGACCATTGAGGGGCTCGCCAGGGAGGGCGATCTGCACCCCCTGCAGGCGGCTTGGATCGAGCACGACGTGCCGCAGTGCGGGTACTGCCAATCGGGGCAGATCATGAGCGCTGCGGCCTTGCTGGCCAGCAACCCCAAGCCAAGCGATGCGGACATCGACCAAGCGCTGGCCGGCAACTACTGCCGGTGCGGCACCTACATTCGCATTCGCAAGGCCGTGCACAGCGCTGCCACGGCTCACAACGCCGCGGCGGGGGCTTGAGCATGGCTGCCCCATCCCGGCACGCTGGCGGGCTGACCCGGCGTGAATGGTTGAAGGTTTCCGCGGTGGCGGGCGGCGGCGTGCTGCTGCAAGCGAGCGTGCCCATGGCCACCGCGTCGCCACCGGACGACGTCTTGGTCGGCTCCAAGGAACTCAACGTTTACGTGCAAATCGATCCTGACGGCCAAATCACGATCTACTCCAGCATCCCGGAGATGGGGCAGGGGATCAAGACAACGCTGCCGATGGTCATCGCCGAGGAGATGGGTGCGCGCTGGGAGGACGTGACGGTCTTGGACGCGCCCATTGATGAGCAGAGGTTCGGGACCCAAGGCGCCGGGGGCTCCAGATCGGTGCCCCGCAACATCGGCGCGATGCGGCAAATGGGCGCATCAGCCCGGGAGATGCTGATCGGCGCCGCAGCGCTGCTGATGGAGGTGGAACGCGAGGACCTCGAAGCGCGGGACAGCCAGGTGGTGCACAGCTCGGGCAGGGTTCGCTCTTTTGGCCAGCTCGCCAATCTGGCGGCGGAGCAGCCCGTGCCCGACCCGGACACGCTGACCTACAAGGACCCCAGCGACTACCGGATCATCGGCACGTCGGTCAGTGGCGTGGACAATTTCGTCATTGCCACGGGCTTGTCCGAGTTTGGCATAGACGTCGACGTGCCGGGCATGAAGCACGCCACCTATGTGCGTTGCCCGCGCATCGGGGGCACGGCGCTCCGTTTCAACCAAAGCGAAATCAAGGCCCTGCCTGGCGTCACCGATGCCTTCATTCTTGCCCCCAATGAGGCGGCGGGCACGTCTGACATTTGGTTCCTGAACGGTGTGTCGGCCTTGCGTGGCGGCGTTGCGATCGTCGGCGACGACACTTGGTCGGTGTTCGATGCCCGCCGCAGGCTCCAGGTGGAGTGGGACGAGTCATCGGCATCCACGGACGATTGGTCGGCAATGGTCGAATGGGCTGAGCGCACCGCCAACCAAGGCGGCGGCCAGATCATCTTGGACAACGAGGCAGTCGATGCCGCGCTTGCCGATGGCAGCAACCGGACCGCGGAGGCCTTCTATCAGTTTCCTTACGTGGCCCACGTGTGCATGGAGCCGATGAACTGCACGGCGGATTACCGCAAGGGGCGCAATGGCGAGCCCGATGCCCTTGAGATTTGGCTGGGCAGCCAGTTTCCCGCCCGGGTCAAGGACATCGCCGGCCGCCTGCTTGACATGAAGCCGGAACAGGTCACCGTGCATTCGCTGCGCATGGGCGGCGGTTTCGGCCGGCGGGCGCTGCACGACTTTGCCACCGAAGCCATGGCCATCTCCCACCGGGCGGGCGTTCCCGTGAAGCTGACCTGGACGCGCACCGATGACATTCACAACGACCACTTCCGCGTCGGTGGCTTCGAGAAGATGAAGGGCGCGGTGGGTCCGGACGGCAGGCTTGCGGCTTGGGAGCAGCACTACATTGGGTTCAGCCAGAACGGTCGGCCGGTCATGGGCTCCGGCCTGCGGGGCAACGAGTTGCCGGCGGTGGCCTTGCCGAACGCACGCATCAAGCTCAGCACCAAGGAAATCGCCACCCCCTGCGGCCCTTGGCGGGCGCCTGGGTCCAACACCAACGCCTTTGTGGAGCAATCGTTCATTCATGAACTGGCCATGCTGGCAGGTCGGGATCACCTTGAGTTCCTGTTGGAGCTTATGGGCGAGCCGCGTTGGATCAAGGCAGGCGACATCAACGCCTTGAACACCGGGCGCGCCATCGACGTGATTAAGCTGGCAGCGGACAAGGCGCAGTGGGGCAGGGCCATGCCGAAGGGCAGAGGCCTTGGCTTGGCGTTCTACTTCTGCCACGCCGCGCACGTGGCGGAGGTGGCCGAGGTGACGGTAACGGCAGATCGAGAGCTCAGCGTCGACAAGGTGTGGGTGGCTGTCGATGTGGGCCCGATCATCAACCGGAGCGGCGCGCTAAGCCAGGTTCAGGGTTCCGTGGTGGATGGCCTCAGCACCATGGCGCTGCAGCAGATCACCATGCGGCAGGGCGTCATACAACAGGACAACTTCGATGAGTATCAGGTGATGCGAATCGCCCCGACGCCGGAAATTGACGTGCACTTCATCGAAAGCGACAACCCCTCCACCGGGCTGGGCGAACCAGCTCTGCCGCCCCTCGCGCCGGCCGTCGCCAATGCCATATTTGCGGCAACCGGCGAACGCGTGCGGTCCATGCCCTTGAGCGAGGCCGGTTACACCTTGGTCTAAGGCGCATTGGTCTAAGGCGCGTTGGTCTAACCCGCGGCGCCTGAGAGCTTTTCCCGAGCCGAAAGGCGCCGCCTGAACCACTGCGGCACGGTCGTGCGCGCGTGCTCCAAGTCCTTGCGGTCGTCAATCTCGCACCAATCATGGCTGCCGGTGGTGACGATGCCGACGTAGCCTTGGGCGGCCAATGCGTCGATTGCGGACAGGTACCAGCGGCCGAGGGTGGACTCCACCGCCATCATGGACTCAAGCCGCTCCCGAAAAAGCCGGGGTCCGTCGCCTCGGAAGCGGATCATGCCGATGGACTCGCCATGAACCTCACCGGCGGGCAGCTTCTTGTCCACCTGCTTGAGTTCATTGCCGGAGACGATCACCTTCATGTCGTCATCGTCATAGCCGTCCTTGACGTTGGTCACCAAGGTGATGGGATGTTCGTCCGGGCTGTTGATCAGCCGGGCGAAGATCTCGGGCTCGAACAGGGTGTCACCGTTGACGATGACGAAGGGGTCGGTCATTTCATGGCGCACCACCCAGCAGGTGCCGAGATTGTCGCAGTGGGCGTAGAAGGGGTTGTGCGCCGTACGCACGTTCAGTCTGGTGTAGCCGTCAATGAGCTGGCCGATGAGCCCGGCCCGAAAGCCCGTGGCCACCACCACTTCCGTGGCCCCAGCGGCCGCAAAGGCTTCCAACTGCCAGCCGAGCACGGTCTTTTCGCCCAGCATCAGGGCACACTTCGGCCGGTCCTCAGTCAATGGCAAGAGCCGCTTGCCCTGACCGGCGGCTAGAACGATCACTTTCATCGCGCTAGTTTACTTGAATTCCTCGGCCACGGTGGCGCGGCCACGGTGGCGTTGCTCCCGAAATGGGAACATGATGGTTGCTCCGATGAGGGTCATCGCCAAGTCTCGGCTGCGCAGGTTTTGGGAAAGCAGCCCGAGGCATGCGGATGCCGAAAGACAGATGTCCGAGTGGCACAACTTCTGCGCCCGGGCAAAGTGGAATTCACCGCATGAGCTGAAGGCCGATCTACGAAGTGCGAGCATTCTGAAAGACCACCGTGTCGTTTTTAACGTCTGCGGCAACAAGTATCGAATAGTGGCGCTGATCGACTATGAGCGCCACGGGATGCTGATCCGCTTCGTCGGAACCCACGTGCAGTACGACGCCCTAGAGGACATTGAGAGCATTTGAAGCCGACCATGAACATCAAGCCCATTAAAAGCGACCTTGACTTGGACCGTGCGCTAGAGCGCATCGATGATTTGTGGGGAGCGAAACCCGGTACCGCGAAAGGTGACGAACTCGACATCCTGATGCTCTTGGTCGAGAAATACGAAGATGAGCGCTTTCCGATTCCGGCTTCCAATCCGATTGAAGCCATCAAGTTTCTGATGGAACAGAATGCCTTGACCCGGACGGATCTGGAACCCTACATCGGCGCACGCGGGCGGGTGTCGGAGGTGCTGAACGGCAAGCGCAGCCTGACGCTGCCGATGATCAAGCGACTGCACGAAGGCTTGAAGATTCCCTACGAAAGCCTCATTCAGTAGGCGCTGCACGAACGCAGGCGCCACTCCAGCAAGTGCGCTTTCAAGCGGTGCGCCAAGGCCAGTATGGTGAGGGTTGGGTTGGCCCAGCCGGCGGTGGGGAACACGGAACTGCCCAGCACGTAAAGGTCGGGGTAGCCGTGAACCGCGCAGTTGGTATCAACCACGCCATGGGCAGGGTCGGTGCTCATGCGGGTGGTGCCCGCGTGGTGATAGCCGCCGATGGGGTGGTTGCCCACCGTGCCGTCAACGGGCCAGTCGAGGCCGGTTTCCTCAAGCCAAGGCGACGGCTCTAGTACGCCTAAGTCGAGGCGCGTTAGCTCGTCATTCAGGGCGCGGGCCAGTTCCCTGAGGGTGTGCTTGTCCTGGTCGCCGAGCCGCCAATCCAGGTTCGCCTTGGGGCAGCCCAGTTCGTCCTTGGCCGTGGACAGCACCACGCGGCTGGCGGGGTTGGGCGCCTGCTCAGCGCGGATCATGACGCTCAGTTGGAAGTCCTGCTGGCCTGTGCGTCCTGACGCTGGCAGATGCATGAGGCCGCGGGTGACCAGCGGCCGCCCCAGATGTTGGTGGTGCCGCCGAAGAACCGCAGGCGGCTGTCCTCAAGCGGATAGTAGGCCGCGCCGACGTTCTCGCCAACGCCGATGATGCACACATCCGCTACGTCCGTGCGCGGTGCGGCGGTGCGCGCAAAGTCAGTCAGCACGGTTGCGCGAGCCTTGGTTCCAGCGCTTGATGTTGGCCAGCGGGCGCTTGACGTAGGCGGTGGCGCGAAACAGGGACAGCACCAGCCTCAGGCAATGCGTTCCCGCGCGGTCCAAGGGGCGTTCCACGTCCAGGAACAGCACCACGCGGGATTCAGCGGTGTCATTGCGCACTTCGTGTTCGTAGGTGTCATCAAACAGCAGGCAGCGGCCATGGTCCCAGTGACGCACTTGATCGCCCACCCGAATCCAGCAGTCCGCCGCGTTTTCCGGAATCCGCAAGCCCAGGTGGCAACGCACCAAGGCCTTGGTCGGGCCCCGGTGGGGAGGAATGTGGTAGCCGGGGGCCAGAATGGAGAACCAAGCGTTCTGCACGCCCGGCAGGGCATCGATGAGCGCGGCGGTGTGCGGGCAAGCGGCGCAGTTGTCGTCGATTCGATGGCCAAACACGCGCATCACGAACGTCTTCCAGTTGTCTCCCTTGGAGATGCGGACCTGGTCAGGCGACATTTCATGGAAGGTGGGTATGTCTTGGGGATGGCGCATGATGGCGTCGAGTTCGGTGCGGATGGCCGCGGTTTCGGCTTCCAGCTTGGGCACCCACGAAAAGGCGCTGCGGTCAATGAAGGGCGTGGTGGCAACTTGCGAGTGGCGGGCCAGAAAGGCGTCCAAGGTGCGCATGACCACTTTGCCGAAGCGGATTGCCAAGCGCGGCTTGGGCTGGCCGTCATTCGTGCCGGTGTTGGGGTCGTTCACAGCGTCAGCCATCGCAAGGGTTCGCTTAAGGAGAGGCGCAGGGGGCCTCGGTTGTCGAACAGCTCGCCGTCAATGACATAGGGGCCGTCAAGATCGAGTTCCAGTTCGGTGCGGTTGCCGCTGGCGTAGCCTGGTAGCCGCCCCAAGGACGCATCACCCCTCAGCAGCCGCAGGCTGCGCCGCACCCGGCCCTGGGCTTCGGCAAACACCCAAGTGTTGTGCATCCCCTCACCGCCCCCCCAGTAGGGGCGGCAGCCAAAGAGCAGCCGGTTCAGGGAGGTGGCGATCATGGCGAACACCTGCCGGGTCTCGCCATTCCATCGGACTGTCTGCAGCTTGCTGGGGGCCAAGTAGGTCTTTGCGGAGGACCAAGCGGTGCGCAGCGTGGTGCCGAGCTGGCTGCCAGGCCGCACGTGTTGCCAATGGGCCACTCCGAAGCACACGGCGCCGAGCCCGAAGAACCAGCCATATTGGCGGCTGTCGGCCTGGTCCACTTGAACCAGCGGCCGGGCGGTGGCCCGGGGCAGGGTGCCGTCCAGCATTTCGTCCAGCGCCTTGGCGCACTGGTTGAAGCGCCGATGGCGATTGATGTCCACCGCCGACATGTTGGTGCGCCCCGCGGGAAGCACGGCGATCGGTGGCAAGGCGCTCGCGGGTGCTTGCGCAAGGGCCTCGGTCAGCGTGCGCTGCAGGGTGCCGTCGCCTCCAGCGAGGACTAGGAGGCTGTGGCGGGACAGTTCTGGCAGCGGCCCTGAACCGAGCACAAAGCGCTCGCCGCGAAACCTGAACTGGCGTTGCTCAACCCCCGCCTTGGGGTTGGTCAAGAGGAGTGGGGCTGGCATCCCAAGATCCGTTCGGCGATTTCAAGGTCAGCGGCGGAGTCCACATCGATGGCGGCGTGGGGGTCCGGGACGCTCACCCAGTCCACCGTGCAGTTCGTCGCTTGGGACAGCGCCGCCAATGCGCCATCGACGCTCAGGCGGCCGCAAGCGTAGGCGGTCAAGGTGCGCCAACCCAAGCCCCGCGCGATCCGCCAAGGCCGCTTGCGATTGGCCTGCACGTCAACCCAGAAGGCGATGGCCGAGGCCGCTTTGGGCCTGTGCAGGTAGAACAGGTTGGTGCCGCAGTAAGCTCCTCCGGCGAAGCGCAGTTGCGTGCGCTTGAGCCCCGGAAAGTGCTCGGCCACCAAGCGATGGGGCACTAGGCCAACCGTTAAATCGGCGCTCTGAGCGGCTGCCGCGGCGCAGAAGTTGTCGATGGTGCCTGGCGTTAGCAGGGCGTGGTCCCCCGTGGTCAACAGCAGGGGCCAGTGGTCCAGTTGCTGCGCGGCCCGAAGCGCACTCTGGGCTGGTCCCGCCGCCGGCGGGATCCAGTCAAAGTCCCCGTTGGCGAGCAGTTCGGACACCGTGCCCTCATGTTGGCCGTTGCGTTTCTCCGGGCCCGCCAGCAGGCCGCCGTCAATGGCCTTGGCGCCGCGCAGGGCACCCAATGCCCGAGCCAGCGCCGGCACGCCGGCCACTGGCGTCATGGGCGTCGGCCGCAGTCCGCCACGCTGTTCACCAGACGGCACGTCAGGCCGGGCTCCCGCCAGCACGATCGCCTTCATTGGCCCTGCACGAGCGACTTTTGGTAAACGGTGTAGCGCTTGCTGATCACGCCGCCGATGCGCTCCATGATGGCCCGCATGCCTTTGTTGTCCTCCAGTATCCATGAAGTCTCGGTGGTTATGATGCCATGCCGAAGGCCGGCTTCGCGGGTTCGGTGGATCAGGCTCATGGCCACGCCGCCGCCAAGCGGGCTGTCATGCAGATGGCGGCGCACGCCCATCAGCGGCACTCGGGCGCTGGCCGGCAGCCGGACCTTCAGCCGCCACAACAGCTTCGCCCAGCCCCAAGGCAGCAGGCGACCGTTCAAGTCGGCGATGGCTTCGTTGATGTTGGGCAGCATGACGATGAAGCCCACCGCTTCACCCTCGATTTCAGCCAGCCAGATCAGGTCGTCGGGCACCACCAGCAGGAGCATCTGGCCGAGGTTCTGAAACTCCCGCTCGGTGAAGGGGACGAAGCCCCAGTTGCCTGCCCAAGCATCGTTGAAAATGTTGCGCAGCCGTTCCAGGTCCGCGGACTTCTGGTTTCGGTCGAACGGGCGCAGGGTAATGCGCCGCGCCAGCCGTTGGCGCTGCACGGCGATGGCCCGCGGCTCCTCGTAGGCGGTTACCGCTTCGTAGGCGAGCATGTGCTGGCAGGGCTGGTAGCCGAGGCCTTCGATGCGCTGGCTGTAGTAGGGACGGGCATGGCCCATCATGAAGTAGGGCGGGGTGTCATAGCCTTCGGTAAGCAGGCCGATTTCCTGGTTGATGTTCAAGTTGATCGGGCCAATGACCCGCGCCATGCCCCGCTGGCGCAGCCACTGCTCTGCGGTTTCGAACAGGGCGGCAAAGATCTCGGGGTCGTCCTCACCCTCGATCAGCCCAAAAAGGCCGGTCCCCTTGCCGTGTTGCGCCTGATGCAGGGCGTCGATCTGGGCGGTGATCCGGCCGACGGGGCGGCCGTTGCGCAGGGCAAGCCAAGCCTGCCACTCCAAGTGGTCGAAAACCGGCGACTTCGGGGAGAAGGCCATCAGGCGCTCCATCACCAAGGGCGGCCGCCAAGCGTCATCGTCCCGGTAGATGGGCCAAGGCACCTTGATGAACGCCTTGAGCAGGCGCTTGTTGTCCACCGGGGTGATTTCGAGGCTCAAGGTCCCTCCGCAACGTCACGGGCGATGCGCATTCTACTCGTCTTGCGAGGGCTTGGCTGAAACAGCAGCAATTCTAAGCTTGGCATTTTAGTCAAGGCCTGAGGGGGTTTCCCCGTTCGAAGCGAGGGCGGGACGCCCTGGAGCCGATCAATGTGCGAGGCCGCAGGCTTTCGGTTTGCTTGAACCCGCTGGGATCCCCCGGCTCGAGGGCGTCCCGCCCTCGCTCCGAACCACGAGACTCCCTTGGACCCATGCCCGCACCTGAATTTGGGCCATTGCTTGGGTTAAGCTAGGGACTTACTCGAAAGGGCCCTGGGGGTGCAGGATGTCGCAGGCGGAGCATGCGGGCGTGAAAGTCACGCGGCTGTCGGGTGCCCTCGGCGCGGAAGTGCGCGGTATTGATCTCGCCGTAGCGGGCCCGGAGCAGGCAGAGGCAATTCGGGCCTTGCTGCTGGAACACTTGGTGCTCTTTCTGCCTGGCCAGCGCATCACCGTGGATCAACACATCGACTTCGGCCGCCACTTCGGCACCTTGGAATCACACCCCAACCTCAAGAACCCCTTCACTAATCGAGAGGAGCTCTTTGAGCTGGCCGCCAGCCACGGCGGCATCGCTGACGAGTGGCACACCGACCTCACCTTCCAGGAAAGGCCTGCGCTGATGTCGATTCTGCACATGGTGAAGTGCCCGGACACCGGTGGCGACACGATGTGGGCCAGCCTCTACGCGGCCTTTGAGGAGCTGTCGCCGCCGATGCAGGACCTCTGCCTCGGCTTGACTGCCCTGCATGACGCCGCACCCCACAACCGGCCGGACAGCATGACGGTGCACCCGGTGGTGCGGGAACACCCGGAAACCGGGCGCAAGGCGCTCTACGTCAACGAGCACTTCACCCGGCGCATCGTGGAGATGAGCGCCGCGGAAAGCGATGCGCTGTTGCGCTATCTCACCAATTGGGTGAAAAGCCCGCGCTTCACCGTGCGCTACCGCTGGACGGAGGGCACCGTTGCGATCTGGGACAACCGCTGCACTCAGCATTGCGTGCTCAACGACTTCGACAGCGAACGCATCATCCAACGGGTCACGGTGATTGGCGACCAGCCCCAAGGCGAGCCGCCGCGCTGGCCGCCTTGGCCGCGCCCGGAGCGGCTCTCCGCCACCAGCCGCCATGACCGCCAGCTGTTCAGCTACCTGCGAGCCAAGGCGTCTGATTCGCCGTCAGCCTAGGCCTTGATGAGTTAGCCGGTCTTCCGGAGCTTAGCGGCCCAGGCTGGTCGGCGCACGCCGGTCGGTGGCGCGCTTAGTCCCGAATCTCAGCCGGCTCAGCAGCCTCGATACCGCTTTCGCGCAGAATGGTCAGGGCTTTGCGGTTGAACGTTGCCAGAATCGTTCCGCCGAGGCTCTCGCCCTGACGGGCGATGGCGCCATCGGCAAAATCGCCACCCGATCTTAAGGCCTTGATGCCAGCCTCCACGGCAGGCCTGTCCGTGGCTACCGTCTCGACGGCGCAGATGGCTTGAATCGTGTCCGCAACCTGGCTTGCAGTTTGCCGGTAGCTGCGTCTCAAGACCCAAGAGAACTCACAAAAGACCGGTACGGGAATCGCGAGTACCGTTGCGCGCGTCAGCAGGGCCTCGGCGGCGTCGGCTTGTTCGGTGTCATCTCGCAGCACGGTGCGCAGCAGCACATCAGTGTCGACGGTAATTCTCACCCTTCGCCGGCCCAGCCGGCTGCGGCGGCCTCTTCGATCTCTTCTATCGACAGCCGTTTATCGTTGGATTGCTCCAGCAGTCCAAACAGGGTGGACGCGGGCTTTCCCGCTTGCGGCCGCATCTCTATGCGATGGTCGTTGAGCAGGTCGACGCTCAGCTTGTCGCCAGGCCGCACTCCCAAGTGCTGGAGCACGTCCTTTTTGAGCGTGACCTGCCCCTTGGCGGTGACGGTGAGGGCGATGGTCATGACAAGGAACCCATGCGATAAGAACCTGCGATGGTAAGGCAATTGGACCTTACCACCAAGTGTGGGCTGCGTCGCCGAATGTGACTGTTACGCCGCCTTGCGGAACGTCCACACCAAGACGCTGGGGGTGCAATGAGAAAGGGACGCTTGCTTGGTATGGGTTAAGAGGCCAACACAACCTCATCAGATTCGCCGCGCACGAACAGGGGTGCCATGCCGTGCTCCGCCACATCCCGGTCCATCGCCTCTGCCGTAGGCGGTTCGACGGGTTCGCTGGCGGCCTCGAGGATTGGGCGCAACAGGGTGGCGTCGCTGGAGCTGTTGAGAAACAGGCCCGGCTCGGCGAGCACGAAATGCACCGCGCGGCGCAGGGCGGCAGGCTCCCTGAGCGGCATGTACCAAGAGAAGTGGGGGTCTGAGTCGGCGTCCTGCCAACGCCGGCGCGCCACCGACTTGATGGTCTGCATGGCCACGTTGCGCTCTTGGCAAAGGGCTTGCAGGCGCCTGAAGTCCGCCGCATAGACGGGTTGGCTCATCATGGTGTGGTTGTAGGGCAGCAGGACCGAGTCAAAGGGAAAACGCCCAAGGCTCTGCAAATGCCGCTCCGCCACCCAGGTGCCGTGGCCGGTGACGCCGATGAAGCGCACCAAGCCCTCCGCCTTGGCCTGCACCAAGGCTTCTAGCGCACCGCCGGGACCCAGGGCGGTCTGCCACTCCTCCTCATCCACTAGGTTGTGCATCTGCACCAAGTCGATTTGCGCAACGCCCAGCCGCTCCAGGGAATGGTGCAGCTGCGTCCGCGCGCCAGCGGCGCTGCGTTCATGGGTCTTGGTGGCGAGAAAGAACTCGGAACGATGCTGGCGCAGAAAGGGCTTCAGGCGCAATTCGGAGTCCCCGTAGCTGGCCGCCGTGTCGATGTGGTTGACGCCAAACTCAAGCAGGATGTCCAGGGTTCGGTCGGCTCGCTCCTGGCGCATTGCGCCGAGCGCCGCCGCGCCAAAGATGATGCGGCTGCTGTCATGGCCAGTGCCGCCAAAAGGCATGCGTTCAATCATGGGTGCGTTTCCCCTACTTGATGTTGACCGCCTTGATGATGCCCTCGTTCAAGGCTCCGGAGCGGAATGCGCCCAAGTCCAAGGCGACGAAGCGGTAACCGCACCCCTGAATCTCGGCTTGCAGCGTTTCACGCAGTTCCAGCGCGCGCCCAAGCTCGTCGGCGCCGATTTCCAAGCGGGCCACGTCCTCGTGGTGGCGTACCCTGAACTCCACGAAGCCGAGCCGAGCCAGACACTCTTCGGCTTGCTCCACTTGGGCAAGCCGCTCGGCGTTGATGGAGGCGCCGTAGGGAAAGCGGCTCGACAGGCAGGCGGACTGCGGCTTATCAGCGTTGTCGAGGCCAAGGTGAGCGGCCAGTGCCCGAACCCCAACCTTGTCCACCCCGGCTTCCACCAAGGGCGAACGCACGGCGAAGTCTTCCGCGGCGATCAGGCCCGGCCGATGGTCGCCAAGATCGTCGGTGTTGGTGCCATTGAGAACTTCGGCGAAGCCCTCCTGCCGGGCAATGTCCGCCAGTGCCGTGTAGAGGGAGGTCTTGCAATGGAAGCAGCGATTGACCGGGTTGGCGCGGTAGTCGGGTTTGCTCAGCTCGTCGGTGATGATGACGCGATGGCGCATGCCCCAGTCTTCGGCCAGCTGCTTGGCCAAGCTCAAGTCGGAGCGCTTGAGGCTGGCGCTGCCGGAAGTGACCGCCAGTGCCCTCGTGCCAAGCGCCTCGGCGGCCAGGAAAGCCACTAAGGAGCTGTCCACGCCGCCCGAATAGGCGACCAGGGCGCTGTCCATCCTCCGCAAGCCGGCCCTGAGGGCATCCAGCTTGGCGGTGAGTTCCCCGGAAAGCGGTTGCGGCGCCATGGTCAAAGCCGATTGATCTTGTGGGCCAGGTAGCCGGCGCCGAAGCCGTTGTCGATGTTGACGACGGCCAGGCCCGCTGCGCAGCTGGACAGCATGCCCAGCAGCGCGGTGACGCCGCCGAAGGCAGCCCCGTAGCCAACGCTGGTGGGCACGCTGATGACCGGCGCCTCCACCAATCCGCCAACCACGCTGGGCAAGGCGCCCTCCATGCCGGCCACGACGATCACCACCCGGGCCTCGCGAATCTCCTCCAGCCGGGCCAGCAGTCGGTGCAGGCCGGAGACCCCCACGTCGCGAATGCGCAGCACCGGATTGCCGTAAAACGCGGCGGTGACCGCCGCTTCCTCCGCCACCGGCGCATCCGATGTGCCGGCGGTGATGACCGCGATCAGGGCATCAGCCGCGGCAGGCGCCTGAACGGTGGCGGTGATGGCCGATGCCGCTTCGTGGTAGCGGGCGATTTCGGTGCGTTCGCGCACCCATTCATAAGCCTCCGGGGTGGTTCGGGTGACCAAGGCGTTTTGTCCTGACGAGACTAAGGCTTCGACCAAGTCGGCGGTCTCCGCCGCAGTTTTGCCCGCCCCGTAAATCACCTCTGAGGCGCCGGTGCGCGCCAGTCGATCGCTGTCGAGGGTCGAATGGCCGCCGCTCGGTTGGCCGACGCTTTGGAAGAAGGATGCGCGGATGCGGCGGCTCGCCTCATCGGCCTCGATGGCGCCGTCCTTGAAGGCGGCCAGAATGTCATCCAGCGCCATGCCCTCAGGCCAGCATCCGATGCGTGGGTGCGCACAGCTCGGCGATGGGCAGCCCGTGGCTGCAGGCATCCTGGCAGGGCGCCCCGTCGCAGCTTAAGCACGGGCTGGCGTTGACGTCGAGCTGGGCGTACTCCCGGCGGGCGAATTCCAAGTCTTGGTAGTCCGTGGCGTACATGCGCGTGCGCAGCACGTCGGATATGGGCACGCCGAAAGGGCAAGCGCCGGCGCAGTCGCTGCAGCCTTGCTGGCAGTAGCTCGCACCGTTCAGGGCGGCGTAGCGGCGCAGCAGGGCCGCATCGCCGGACGCCAAGGACTGCCAGGCCGATGCGCCCAGGAATTCGTCGATCTTGGCCGTTGAGGTCATGGAAATGACCAGGGCGTCAACGTCAGGCTGGGAAAGCGTCCAGCGAAAGGCCGCTTGGGCGAACGACGCGCCATCCCGCTCGTAGGGCCGCATGTCGTTCAGGCGAGCGCCCATCAGGCACTTCATGGCGACCACGCCGACGTCGAGTTCCTTGGCGCGGCGCAGGGCTCGCGGCAGTTGCGGATGCCGGGCAACGAGATCGAAGCCGCGGGTGAAGCGTTCGTGGAATTCCGGATCCTGGCCGAAATTGAGGGACACCAGCACCACGTCCACCATGTCTTTGTCGAAGGCGTGGTCGAGGCACTCCACCAAGCGCCCGGCATGCCCGGACATGCCGGTGAAGCGAATCTTGCCCTGCTCGCGGGCACGGTCACAGAACTCGAACCACTCCGGGTTGTCGAGCCGGTCCGGGTCGTTGACGGCGTGATTGAAGTAGATGTCCACATGGTCGGTTTGCAGGCGCCGTAGGCTGCCCTCCAACTCGCTCATGATGCGTTGCTTGGACGCGTTGGCCGAAGCGAAGGTCTTGGAGGCAATGATGACCTGGTCCCGCTGGCCCTTGAGCACGTTGCCCAGCACGCGCTCCGATTCGCCGCCCGTGTAGCCTTCGGCGGTGTCGAAGTAGTTGACGCCCTTGTTCAACGCATGACGAACCAGGTGCTCCTCGCCCGTGCGCAACCGGCTGGAGCCGAACGACACATCGGATATCTTGAGCCCGGTGCGTCCCAAGGTCACATAGCGTCGCACTCGATTGGCGGCATCCGCCTCCCGCACCGCTGCCTGGGGCAGCACCGGCGTCATGGCCGCAGCGCCGGTGCCGACCACGCCCGCCTTAAGGAATTGCCTGCGCGATTTCACGATGATTCCTCCCGCGAATTCCTGTTGGCCCATCATACCCTTTAACTTGCCGCATCGGCACGCGCCCGCCCTTGGCCAGTGAGTGTAGGTTTTGCTGGCGGGAAACCCTGCGCGCCGCAAACACCCCGCAGTAACTCTGGGTTGTTGACCCAACCGGCATTGAGCTGGGAAATCTGCAAGAATGCCGCCCTTTATCGAAGGGGAACTCAGCCGTGAGCATCAAGTCCATTTTTGCAACTGTTGGCGAGATCAAGCAAGGCATCGAAAACCTATCCATCGAAGCGCTGAAACAGGAGCTTCAGGAGCGAGATGATTTGCTCCTCGTTGACGTGCGGGAGATTCAGGAGTACGTGGACTTGGGCGCAATTCCCGGCGCCCGTCACGCCCCACGGGGGATGCTGGAGTTCTGGGCCGACCCGGAAAGCCCCTACTATCGGGACTACTTCACCCCACAGGCCCGCATCGTCGTCTATTGCGCGGCCGGCGGGCGCTCCGCCCTCGCCGCCAAGGCGCTGCTCGACATGGGCTATCCGGACGTCGCCCACTTGGAGCCCGGCTTCAACGGCTGGGCCAAAGCCGGCGAGGCGGTGCAGGAAACCGCCTCAGCAAGTCGTTGGATGCGCAAACCTGACGCAGCGGGTCGCGGCCCAGCTTGATTCACGTCTTGCCGGCTGGAAAGCATGGCTTAGTTCAAGCCAGCAACCCTAGCCCGCTAACCCGCCTCTCAAGCGGGTTACAATCCTTGCATTGCGCTGAACAGGAAGATTGCCCATGTCCGACGATCTGGAAAACTACGAACTGGTTTCCGTCTATCGCCTCAATCCCGACGACCAGGAACGGCTGCTGCTCACCCAGCGGGAGTGCGTGTTCAACTGGTGCACCAAGGACGAATGGCCCGTGGGGGTCATCATGTCCTACATCTGGCGCCAAGGCCGCGTTTGGCTCACGGCGGGCGCCCACCGGCACCGCATCTCGGCGGTGCGGCGCAACCCCAAGGTGTCCGTGGTCATCACCAGCACGGGCACGGAGCTCGGCCCCTCGAAGACCATCACCATCAAGGGGCGCTGCGTGGTGCACGAGGACCGGGAAACCAAGGACTGGTTCTACCCGGACTTCGCCCGTGCCCTGCGTCAGGAGGAGGCCGCCGCCAAGGCCTTCGAGCAGATGCTGGACTCGCCCCTGCGCATCGTGCTTGAAGTGATTCCCGAAAAGTACATCACCTACGACGGGGTGAAGATGTGGGCGCACACCGAGGGCAGCCTGGATCCGTCGGAGCTCGCGGAGCCCTTGGAATCCGATACGGTGCGCCTGCGGCGGGAGATCGAACGGCGCAACCTGTGATTGCCGTGATCGCCTCCCAAGCGGGCCTGCTGCTGGGTTTGTTGGTCCTCGGCTTGGTCACGCTGTCCCTGGCCCGCCAGATCGGCGTGCTCCACGAACGCACCGCGCCGGTGGGCGGGCTGTTGCAAAAGGCGCGCCGAGAGGCTGCCAAGGTGGATCGAATTGATCTTGACGCCGTGGGGGTGGCCACGGCGGCGGGCTTCTCAGGCCCCTTGCGGGCGCTTTCCCAAGGCCGGGCCATCGCTCTGCTGTTCGTTAACGAAGGCTGCGCGGTCTGCAAGTCCTTGCTGCCCAGCTACGAGGCGGCGCTGCGCCATTGCCACGCGTTGCCGCTGGTCTTGGTGGGAGGCGCCGTTAACTCTCTCCACGGGGGGTCAGGGCCCTCCCACACGTCAGCTTCGGCGCTTGAGGAAGTTGCAACTGTTGATCCGCCGCATCGCCTGGTGAGCACGGACTTGGATCGCTTTGCCAACCGACATGGCTTGCGTCCCGACCAGGTTTTGGCCAGTACCGAACTCGCCGTCGCCTTGCAGGTGATGCAAACGCCCACCTTGGCGCTGCTCGACCCACAGGGGCGCCTGCTCGAACGCGTGCGGCTGCGGGGACCCGCCCATATGAACCAGGTTGCCGCCCGGCTAGCGGAGGCGGCATGACTCTCTTCCGCGGGCTGAAAGTGCTCGACGTGGGCACTTGGATCGCCGGCCCGGTGGCCGCCACCATGCTGGCCGACTACGGCGCTGACGTCATCAAGGTGGAAAGGCCGAAGCACGGCGACGACTACCGGCGTTTCGCCTCCTTTGCCATCACGCCGAACGCGCAGGCCAACTACACTTGGCTGCTGGATGCGCACAACAAACGCTCGCTCAGCTTGAACCTGAAGTCGGACGAAGGAAGGCGCATTCTGCTTGCGCTGGCGGCGCAGGCTGATGTCTACATCACCAACCAGCCACCTGCCCTGCGCCGTGAGCTGGGCCTGACCTACGATGACCTGAAGGCGCACAATGCGCGGCTGATCTACGCTTCACTCACCGGCTACGGCGAGTCTGGGCCGGAACGCAACCGCGAGGCCTTTGATCTGGTGGCTTATTGGTCGCGCAGCGGCCTGATGGACTTGGTGCGCGCACCGGGCGCGGACCCGGCCCAGGCCCTGCCGGGCATGGGCGACCATCCCACCGCCGTGGCGCTCTACGCCGGCATCGTCACCGCACTGCTGGACCGGGAGCGCACGGGCAAGGGCCGCATGGTGCACACCTCGCTGTTGGCCAACGGCGCTTGGTCCGCTTCCTGCATTGCCCAGGCGCGCTTTTGCGGGGCCGAGACCGCCGGTTACCAAGACGCCCACCAGCGCTATTGGAGCCGCCCCCTGTACCAGGCTGCGGACGGCCGCTGGCTGCAGTTCACCATGGTGCGCACCGAAGCTGAGTTCAAGCAGGTGCTGCAAGGCCTGGATGTTGCGGACTGGGCCGAGGACGCCCGCTTCGCCACCGGCGAATCCCGCATCACCCATGGCGAAGCCCTCATCGAACGGCTGCGCACCCGCATTGCGGCCAAGCCAAGCGGCTTTTGGATGGCGCGGTTTGCGGAGACCGGCGCGCCAGTGGCCTTGGTGGGCCAGATTGATGACTTGGCCGACGATCCCCAAGTCGCGGCCAGCGGCTTGCTTTCGCCACCCAGCGAGGTCGCCGGTGGCGCGCGGTTCATTCGTCCGCCAATCAACGTTGAGGGGCTGGAGCCGGCGCCGATCGGACCGGCTCCGGAGTTGGGCGAACACAGCGCCGAAGTGCTCGCCGAGCTGGGCTACGACGAAGCGGACATCGTCCGCTTGGCGGCGCAAGGCGTGATCTGATTGGATCGGTCGGTCAAGTGAAAGCCCCGTTCAACTCGCCCCGCCGGGACCTCGTGCTGATTGGGGGAGGGCACAGCCACGTTCAGGTGCTCAAGTCGTTCGGCATGGCGTCCTTGGATGGCGTTCGAGTCACCGTCGTGTCCCGTGAGGTGCACACGCCCTACTCGGGCATGCTGCCTGGCTACGTTGCCGGGTCCTATGGCTGGGAGGACATGCACATCGACCTCGGCCCCCTGTGCCGCTTCGCGGGAGCCCGTCTCATGGACGACGAGGTCACCGGACTTGACCTGGACCAAGGCTTGGTGCACTGCGACCGGCGGCCGCCCATTCGCTTCGACCTGCTGTCCATCAACTGCGGAGCGGTGCCGGAAGCCCCAGTTGAGTTAGGCGTTTGCGTCAAGCCCATCGGCCGCTTTCTGCCGGAGTGGGACAGCCTGCGCGACCGCGTCCGTCCCAACGCCAAGGTGGTTTTCGTCGGCGGCGGCGCCGGGGGCCTTGAACTGGCCTTGGCCGCCCGCCGGGCCTTGCCGGAGCCCATCGACATCAAAGTGGTGGCCGACGACGTGCTGCCCGGCCATGGCCGCTTGGCAAGGCGCCTGCTGCTCCGCGAACTGGCCGAGGCCAACATCGCCTTAGTTGGGGGCAGGGTGGGGTCAGGGACATCGAACGCGCTGCACCTGCTGGACGGGGCGGAGTTGGCCTTTGACCATCTGTTCTGGGTGACGGGCGTCCAAGCGCCGGCTTGGGTTGGCGACAGCGGGTTGGCCACTGACGGCAAGGGCTTCATCCGCGTCAACGACAACCTGCGTTCGGTTTCCCATGACCGGGTGTACGCCGCTGGGGACATCGCCCACTTCGAAAGCGGCGCGCGTCCCAAGTCCGGCGTCTACGCGGTGCGCGCCGGTCCTGCGCTGGCAGGCAATTTGCGCCGTTGCCTTGAAGGACGTTCGGTGCGCCCCTTTCGGCCCCAGCGCCGCACCCTGAGCCTGATCGGCACGGGCGATGGCCGCGCGGTGGCATCAAAGGGCGCCTTGGCAGTTGCTGGAGGCTGGGCTTGGCATTGGAAGCAATGGATTGATCGGCGCTTCATGCAACGCTTTCAGCAGTTGCCAGCCATGGATGACGGTGGGCCAGAGGACGGTGACGCACTGGACGCCATGCGCTGCGGCGGCTGCGGCGCCAAAATCGGCGCGGGCGTGCTCAACCGGGCGCTGACCCGGCTGCCGGTTCAGTCCGGCGCCCATCTGCTGCAAGGCATCGGTGACGACGCGGCCCTCCTGGCGCCCCAACCAGCGCCCTTGGCGTTGACCATCGACGGTTTTCGCAGCCTAGTGGACGATCCCTACTGGTTCGGGCGCCTGACCGCCCATCACTGCCTGAACGACATCTACGCCATGGGCGCGCAGCCCACCAGCGCCATGGCGCTGGCCACGGTGCCGCTGATGGCCGAGGCATTGATGGAAGACGAACTGCACCAAATGCTGCTGGGCGCCGTTGAAGTGCTGAACGCCGACGCCGTACCCTTGGTGGGCGGCCATTCCGCCGAGGGCGCTGAACTGTCCTTGGGCTTGGCGATCAGCGGCGCGGCGGTCGATGCCCCACTGACCAAGGGCGGCGCGCAGCCCGGCGATCGGCTGATCCTCACCAAGCCGCTGGGAACCGGCGTGCTGCTTGCGGCGCACATGCGCGGCCTTGCCCCCACCGCCCAAGTCCAGAACGCGTTGCGCCGCCTTGACCGCTCCAATGCCGAAGCGCTTGCCGTGCTGCGCCGGCACGACGTTCGCGCCGCCACCGACGTCACCGGCTTCGGACTGATCGGGCACTTGGCGGAGATGCTGGACGCCAGCGGCTTGGGCGCCCAGCTTTGGCTGGACCACCTCCCTGCCTTGGACGGGGCGATGGACGCTTTCGAGCGCGGCGCGGCCAGCGTGCTGCAGCCGGAAAACGAGCGTCGGCTGTCCCAGTTTGAACTACGCGGCTGCCTGCCGGCAGACCCGGCTGTGCAACTGCTGGCCGACCCGCAAACCGCCGGCGGCCTGCTGGCCTGCATCCCCGAAGGAGCAGCTTCCGCCTGCCTGGATGCCTTGCGCAGCGCCGGTTATGCGGACAGCGCCTGCATCGGGATTGTGACTCAATCGTTACGCGTAGTAGCCAAAAAGACCGGCCAATTGAATGGCGCTGATGGGAATTGAGCCCAAGGCAAGGGAGCCTTCACTTCGGGAAGCGCAGGTGACTTGCCCCTCAAAAAAACTGTGGACACCAACCCGTGTGTGGATTACTGTTTATTTATACAAATCACGGTGGCGCCAACGATTCAATCTAGACTTGGCTATCCGGTTAACATCGTAACTTTGGAGGTGGGCATGAACAAGTCGCAACCCTCAGTAAACAGCACAGGTAGTGGTCGGCGCATCGCCAAGGCCTCACGTAAGCGCAAGAAGCTGATCGCCTTCGGCTGGTACGGCGGTAAGTTTAGCCATCTGCCCTTCATCCTGCCCCAGATTCCAGAAGACGCCACCCACTTTTGCGACGTTTTCGGAGGCTCAGCCGCGGTGATTCTTAACCGCCCCCCCGCGCCCGTGGAGACCTACAATGACATCGACGAAGAATTGGTTAACTTCTTCAGAGTATTGCGTGATAACAGTGCAGAACTCATCCGCGCCATCGGCCTGACGCCCTTCTCGCGCGAGGAACTCGCAAAGGCCTGCCAATACGAAGCGGACTTGACCGCCATAGAACGGGCGCGGCGCTTCTTTGTGCGCGCTCGACAAACTCGAACAGGTCTCGCCCAAACCAGCAGCGAAGGCCGTTGGGCGCATTGCGTGCTCACCTCTCGCGCTGGCATGGCGGGTGCGGTTTCCCGCTGGTTGGGCTCCGTTGAGGCTCTTCCGGAAATTGTTCAGCGCTTGGCACGGGTGCAGATCGAGAGCGCTCCAGCAATAGAGGTCATTCAACGATACGACACACCCGAGACCATCTTCTATCTCGACCCGCCCTATGTCCACGCTGCTCGTGGTGATAAGGCCGCCTATGGCCACGAAATGACCGACGTGGAACACGGTGAACTGGCTGCGGTGCTGCAGACTATTCGCGGCCGAGCCGTGCTGTCCGGCTACCGGACACCACTCTACGATCATCTGTACGCGGATTGGCGCCGGGTGGATGCTCCGCTGCGCAATTGCCACTCAGTGCGCCAACTTAGGCAGGAGTCATTGTGGATGAACTTTGAGCAATCATCCTCATGACCGACGATGAGTTGGCGGATTGGCTGAGGCGGCACTGGGATAGGGCACGGACAGACGCCGGGCAATCCGATCCAGAAGTCGATCGGTTTGTGGATTCGAAAGTACTTAGTATTCGCTACGCGTTTTTCACCCAATTGGTCGGCAAATTAGCCGATCCCGATAGAGATCTGCTCTGCTTGCAAAAGCGAGGAGTCCAAGACGCCGAAGCGGGTCGATGGGACCCTCGGAGCTTTTGCACAAAGATCATTGTGCCTTGGGTTCAGGACAATCAGAACGTTCTGGGCACTTCGCCCGATCCCTATGTAAGCAAACCGTTACGCCGTCCCCGATTGGACGATGATATGGCTAGCTTACGGGATCGGCCTGAGTGGGAAGCCCTAGTTCGTGTTTTCCAAGACACTCAACAAGCTGGCCATTCGAAATCGGTGGAACAGATGGTGGTGCGGTGCTTGAGGGGCATTGCCCGCAGATTGCGGAGACAGACGTTTGAGTACCCAGTTCCTCACCGGATCAGTTTGGATCAACTGGTCGAGCTGGTTAACGCCTATCTTGCTGAATCCAGTGGCGGGCTCCGCCCTCAAGCAATCGCAACTGCATTGTTCCGGGTGCTTGGGAGCGCACTGGGGTTGTTCGACGAAGTGACGGGCCAAGGCCTGAACGAGGCCGATTCAGCGACAGGGACGCCTGGGGACATTGTTTGCCTTGACTCCGAAGGCTCGCCTGTCTTGGCTGTTGAAGTCAAAGACCGCACGATAAGCCTTGTGGACCTTCGCATGGCAGTAACCAAGGCGCGAAGCAGCAGCTTGCGTAATTTTTTGTTCGCTTCGCCAGGAGTGGCTGATTCGGAAAGTGCCGAGGTCAACTCCAAAATCGCGGAAGAATGGAGCAAGGGCATCAACTTCCATCATGCGTCGCTGGAGGGTTTGGTCCGCACTGTCTTCGTTCTTTTGGATGAGAATTGGCGAACTAGACTGCTGACCGAAATTGGCGCGGAACTGGATTCTCGAGGTGCGCCCTTGGAGGCACGGGAAGGCTGGCGAGACCTACTGGAGGGAGCTTAGACGGCCGCAGCTTGCTGCGGACCGAACGTTGCCCAAGAACACCCACCAAACCTCAAGGAGACACTTTCATGTCCAACCAAGCTAAATTCGGATTCGGCATTCCAAGCGCCATTGCGATTGGCGTTGGAGTCATGGCGTCCATCATCTTCATCACGTCCTGCTTCGTCATAGTTGATAGCGGGCGGGTCGGAGTGGTGCGCAGGCTGGGGGCTGTGCAGCCCGACCATCTGCCGGAGGGCTTCCATCTCAAGATTCCGTTGGTCGATCGGGTTGAGGAGATCGATATCAGGCTCCGTGCCGCCCAAGCAGACGCGGGTGCCTCCTCCAAAGACCTGCAAGTGGTGCGGACCCAAGTGGCAGTGCAGTATTCCTTGTCGGGGGCAGTGATGCCATCCACCTACCAGAGCATTGGCACCCGCGCCATGCTGGAGGGAACGCTCATCGCCCCTGCGATACTGGAGTCAGTTAAGGCCATCACCGCCCAATACACGGCGGAAGAACTGGTGACCCGGCGGGCGGAAGTAAAGACCAAAATTCAAGGATCAATTGAGGACTTCGTCAATGCAACGCTGGACGAGAAGGGCGTATCCGGAGCAGTGATGCTCGCCAACGTGGCCATCACCGACTTCGACTTTTCCGATGAGTTCAACCGCGCCATTGAAGAGAAGGTGCAGGCGGAGCAGGAGGCCCTTAAGGCCAAGAACGAAAAGCTGCGTCGGGTCACTCAGGCGGAAGCGGCAGCGGCGGAGCGCACCTTGGCCGCGGATGCGGAAGCCTACCAGATTGAGGCAGCATCTAAGGCCCGCGCCGACGCGATCCGCCGGGAGGCCGAAGCGCTGCGGGACAATCCGGACCTGATTCAACTGCGCATCGCCGAAAAGTGGGACGGCCAACTGCCACAGGTGAATGGAGGCAGCGCACTACCTTTGCTTAACATTGAACGGTAATCGGTAGGTTGCATATTCCCAAGGTGATGATACCAGCGCCCGGTCTGTCAAATGGGAAAATGCAAGATCGCCATTGACGAGCCCAACCTCCGGCGACCCTTAGATCAAGTGGGCGGTGCCAAAATCCTCATCGTCACCGATCCGATGTGCTCTTGGTGTTGGGGCATGACGCCGGAGGTGGATCGGGCCCGGGCGGTGTTGCCGGAGGCGTTCGATGTGTTGATGGGGGGCATCAACGTTCACGGCACCCAGCCCATTGGCGAGTTCGGGCGCGAACACCTGATGGGCATCTGGCGCGAGGTCCAGGCCACCACTGGCCAAGCGTTCGGCTTCAAGCTGCCGACGCCGCTGATCTACAACAGCACCTTGCCTTGCATCGCCGTGCAGGCCGTTCGGCAGGTGCTCGGCGTGCCGCCCTTCGACTATCTGCATCGCTTGCAGGCACGCTTCTTCGTCGAGGGGGTGGACATCAACGATCTTGAGACCTTGGCGGCCACCGCGCAGGACTGCGGCGTGAATGCTGAGGCGTTTCTGCAAGCTGCCGGTTCGGAACAAGTGCGTGCCGCTGTGCGCTTTCAAATGAGCACTTCAAGGGACTTCGGCACCAACGCGCTGCCATCGGTTTTGGGTGAGCAGGGCGGCAAGCGGCGGCTCTTGGCCGGCGGCTACCTCAACGCGGAGGCGTTGCTGGAGTTCGCAAGGCAAGCCGCTCCGCCTTGAAGGCGGCCTGCTGGTTCAGGCGACCGCGATATCAACTTCGGTGTCGTTGTAGCAGGCGCCGTCGCCGAGATCTGAACGGTGGCCGGGCACCAGCGCATTGACGCTGGCGCCTTCCGGATGGCTGCGCAGCCACCCGCCCTTGGGCACGTACAGGGTGCCTTGGCGCGGCCGATGGCTAATGCGCACCGGCAGTGTCAGTTCGCCTTGGTCATTCCAGATGCGGGCCGGTTGTTGGTCGGCCAACCCAGCGGCAGCGGCATCCCGTGGGTGCACTTCGATGGCTAGGTCGTCGTCGTGGCCGGGCACGCCGCCGAAGGTGGAATTGGTGCGCAGATCGGAACTCGGGCTGACCAGCAGGAAGCGCCGCTGCCGCGCAAGCGGCCGATACCGGGGCAGGCCTTGGCCGCAGGACCTTTCCAACGCTTCGGAGTAGAGTTCTATCCTGCCGCTCGGCGTGGTGGGCGCCGCTCCGCGCAGCAGCGTTCGCGCGCCTTGGGAGACGTCCACGCTGTCCCCGGTTGGCAGCTCGAGCGCCGAGCGGCCACCCAACGCGGGGTGATTGCGGTCCATGGATTGCTCGATCAACTGCTCATCGGTCTGCGCAAACGCCGGCTCATCGAAACCGAAGCGTTGTGCCAGGCGGCGAAAGACCTCGGTGTTCGGCAGCGCCTCGCCGACCGGTGCCATAACCGGCGCGGCGCGCTGCAGGTACTGATGGCCATAGGCCTTGTAGACATCGCTCGCCTCAAGATGTGACGTGGCTGGCAAGACGATGTCCGCAAGTGCCATCGAATCCGTCATGGTCAGGTCGCAGCCAACCACGAAGAGGTCCGGCCTAGACAGCGCCTTCAGCATGGTTTTTTGGCGCGGATGGACGGCCACCGGATTGTGGTTGTAGATGAACACCGACTGGACGGGTGGGTCCAAGTCTTTGTCGAGTATGCGCTCCGGCACGTCCAGGATGTTGAACTCGCGTGCTGGCCCAGTGCGCAGATCTGGGCGCTCCAAGGCGTCGCGATTCACCGGAAAGAGCGCGCTCACATCGCAAATGCCCGCACCCCGAGCGCCGATGTTGCCGGTCAGCGCTGCCAGGGCATAGATGGTGCGCAAGCCCGAGCCACCGTTTTGGTTCCGCTCCGGCGCGACGCCGACCGAAACGCCAACCGGCGAGAGGGTGGCCCAGTAGTCCGCAAACGCACGGATGGCATCGATGCCAAGGCCGCAGTGCTGGGCCGCAAATGCCAATGAGTACTTGCCAGCCTCAGCCAAGTAACGTTCGGCACCGAGCACCTGGGCCTCAACGAAGGCGCGGTCGATGGCGTTGCGGCGGTCCAGTTCCGCCGCAACCGCGTAGCCGAGCACCACGTCCGTGCCAGGCAGGATGGGCAAGTGCAAGTCGGCATCATCGGCGATACGCGTGCGCTTGGGGTCCACCACCACCACCTTGGCTCCGGCAGCGCGAGCTTGCCGAATGGGCTTGGTCAGATGCAGATGGCCGACGGTGATGTTGTTGCCCCAGATGACGATGAGCCGGGATGCCGCCAGTTCCGTGTAGGGCATGCCGCCCGCCGCTCCAAAGACGCTCTCATAGGCCGCCGAAGAGGTGCCGCTGCAGAGCGGCTCGTTGCGCACCCGGGTGGCCCCTAGGCGGTGGAAGAAGCGCTTGTCCATGGAGCTGCCGGCCAGCAGGCCCATGGGGCCGCCGTAGGCCAGCGGCACGATCGCCTCGGCACCGTGCCGGGATATGATCCTGTCAAAGCGTTGCTGGATGCTGTCGAGAGCCTCCGTCCAGCTGACGGGCCGAAACCCCGAAGACGACTTGGCCAGCGGCGTGGTCAGCCGGTCGGGGCCGTGCACCTGCTGTTCCAGCCCTCGGGCCACCTTGGCGCAGATGCGGCCCCGGGTGAGCGGGTGTCCCGTGCCACCCCGCACCTTCGTCATGCGGCCGTTGCGAACTTCGATGTCCAGGCTGCAGGTGTCGGCGCAGTCCAAGGGGCACACCGCTGGGTGCGTGGAGCGGCTTGGCGCTCTCAAGGCGTTGTTCAACGGGCCATCTCCCAATGGTTGGGCTCAGGCTAGCCGCTGCGGCCCATCCCGTCCAGCGGAGCTGCCCGCAAGGTTCAGAAAAAACCGGCTATTGCCGGCTGAAGCGGTCCATATCGACCAGGAAGGAATCGTGTCCTTGAATGGAGCTTAGGCGCTTGAAGTCCACGTCTGGCACGTGCGGTGCCAGCGCGGCGGCTAGGTCAGCCTGTTGCTGGGCCGGGAAGAGAAAGTCCGACTCCACGCCGATGATCAGCGCTTGCTGCAGTTCGACTTGGCTGAACGCCCGGTCCAAGGTGCCGCCGTGGTCGGCAGCGTCGAACAGATCCATGGCGCGGGACAGATAGAGGTAGCAGTTGGCGTCGAATGCGCCGATGAACCGGTTGGCGTGGGCCTCAAGGTAGGATTCAATCTCGAAATCGATGCCGAAGGGATGCCCATGGGGCGGCTCCGCGGTGGCCCGCTCGCGCCCGAACCGCTCTGCCCACTCCGCAGCGGAGCGGTAGGTGATCATGCCGAGCTTGCGGGCCAGGCGCATGCCGGTGATTGGGCCTCTTTCAAAATCGTAGCGCCCGTCATGCCACTCAGGATCGCGGCGAATCATCTCCCGCTGCAGGGAGCGCAGCGCAATGGCGAAGGGCAGGCTGCGGGCGGCGGCGGAGATGGACACCAGCCTTCGGCTGCGGCCGGGGTGGAGCAGGGCGAAGGCCAGCGCCGTCATGCCGCCCATCGAAGCGCCAATAACGGTGTGCGCCGTATCGATGCGCAGGTGGTCGAGCACGCGGGCACCGGCGGAAGCGACGTCCTCCAAGGAAAGCACCGGAAAATCAAGGCGGTAGTGGTTGCCGCTGGCCGGGTTGATTGACGCAGGCCCCGTGGAGCCGAAGCAACTGCCCAAGGAGTTGACGCAGATGACGAACAAGCGGTTGGTGTCGATGGGCTTGTCCGGGCCCACCATGTCCTCCCACCAACCTGCCGAGGGATCTTCCGGCGACGAGGCGATGTGGGCCGAGGGCGAAAGGCCGGTGAAGACCAGCACGGCGTTGTCCGCCTTGGGGCTCAGTGCGCCCAAGGTCTCGAAGGCGATGGTGGGGCTGTCCAAGACGCCGCGACGCATGGGGAAGGGCCCCTCAACAACGAGTTTCCTAAGCGCGCTCATGGATGGCTGGCCGGGGGGCTAAGCCAGATTCCGGCTCGACGGCCTGCCCAGCAGCCGGTCGGAAATGATGCGCAGTTGAATCTCGCTGGTGCCCTCAAAGATCTTGGTCAGGCGGGCATCGCGCCAGTAGCGTTCCACGGCATGCAGCTTGGTGTAGCCGGCGCCGCCGAGGATCTGCAGGGCGTCGGAGGTCACCCGCTCCGCCATCTCGCTGGCGTACCACTTCACCATGGCGGCTTCACGATCGGCCTTTTCGCCGTTGTCCATCAGCGTGGCCACGTGGTACATGAGCTGCCGGGCGGCCTCCACTTCACTGGCCATGCGGGCGATCTTGAAGCGTGTTTCCTGGAAGTCGGCGATGGGAACGCCGAACTGGACCCGTTCGTGGGCGTAGCCCATGGCGTCCTCCAACGCGCCCCGGGCCAGACCGATGGAGCGCGCCGCAGTATGCGCCCGGGCCACGTTCAGCCAGTTGACCGTGTTCTTGAAGCCGTCGCCGGCGCCGCCGGTGATGACGTTCTCCTTGGGAATGCGGCAGCCGTCGAAGGCCAGTTCGAAGGTGTTCCAGCCGAAGTAGCCGATCTTGGGGATGGGGGACCCGGAGCAGCCCTCCGGCAGGCTGCCGCGTTCCTTTTCGATGATGAAGCTCTTCAAGCCCTTGAGTGCGGGATCTTCGCTGCCCTCAGCCCGGGCCAGCAACTGAATGTAGTCAGCGCCATCGGCAAACGTGCACCAATATTTGTTGCCGGTGATCACCCATTCGTCCCCTTCGAGCACTGCCCGGCAACTGACGGAAGCGAGATCAGAGCCAACGTTGGGCTCGGAAAGGGAAACGGCCGCCAAGTACTTGCCCTGAGCGGCCTTGGCGGTCAGCTCCCGGCGCTTGTCCTCCGGCCAGCCCCCAACGCTCATGAGGGAGGCGGCCCGGGCAATGATGCTGGCCACGCTCATCCAGCCCCGCGCCAGCTCCTCGGCCACCAAGCAGTACTCGAAAACGCCAAGGCCCATGCCGCCGTGCTCTTCGGACATCTGAATGCCGAAATAGCCCATTTCGCCCATCTTGTCGCGCAGCGCCATGGGGATTTCGCCCTGCACGGGGTCCAGCGCGTTGGCCGCCGGCAGCACCTCGTTCTTGGTGAACTCCCGCGCCACATCCTGAATCATGCGGCGCTCCTCAGTGAGGTAGTGCTCGGTCATGGGGGCTCTAGATGCCGATCAGGTCGGCGCGGTCGATGGTGTTCTGCACGATGCGGATGCTGGCCGCATCGACCATGACGCCATCCACATTGATCGAGCCGATGCCTTGGGCCAGTGCCTCATCGTAGGCCGCCTTCTGGGCCCGGGCCGAGGCGACGTCCGCCGCGGTGGGCGTGAAGACTTCGTTGGCCAGCTCAATCTGGCTGGGGTGGATCGCCCACTTGCCGGCCATGCCCAGGGCGTGGGCGCGTTCCGCCTCCTTGCGGTAGGCTTCGGGATTGCGGAAGTTGGCGTAGGGGCCGTCCACCGGGTCGATGCCGTTGGCCCTGCAGGCGATGGTCATTTGGTAGCGGGGGTAGTGCCAGAGGTCCGGCGGATAGCCGCCCGAGCCGCCCACGGTGGCGATCTGCATCTGCTGGCTGGCCGAGTAGTCGCCCATGCCGAACACCAAGCACTCCAAGCGGTCGGAGCAGGCGGCGATCTCATCGACGTTCATCATGCCCTCGACCTCCTCGATCAGGCACTCGATGCCGATGCGCCGGGTGAGGCCGAGCTTCTTTTCGAGTTGGTCCAGCATGAGGTGCACGAAGATCACGTCCGCCGCCCGCTTGGCCTTGGTGAGCATGAGGGTGTCAAGTTTGGCGCCGGCGCCAGTCACCACTTCGATGATGTCGTCATGGCACCACTCGGTGTCCACGTCGTTGATGCGCACGCAGACGGTGCGCGGCTGCCATTCCAAGCCATTGATGGCCTCCACCACCAGCCCCCGGGCATCCGCCTTGGCGGTGGGGGCCACGGCGTCCTCCAAGTCCAGGAACACATGGTCGAGGTCGAGGCCGGCGGCCTTGGCCATCATTTTTTCGGAACTGCCGGGCACGGAGAGCTGGCAGCGGCGGGGGCGGCGGGGTTGGGGACTCATGGGCTCCTCGTTTCGGTTGGCTTTTTCTTGACTAGCAGGGTGCGTTCACCCTCGAACACGACTTGGTCCTTCTGGTTGACGCCGTAGTGCTTGAACACCAGGACCCCGGCATCGGGCTGCTCGCTTGGGCGCTTCTCCAGCACCTCGCTGTAGGCATAGAGCGTGTCGCCATGGAACACCGGCGCCTTGAGGCGAATCTTGTCCAGGCCGAGTTCCGCGACGGCGTTCTCGCCGGTGTCCTGCATGGCCAAGCCAATCACCATGGCGATGGTGACGCCGCCGAACTGCAGCCGGGAGTTCCAGCCCTCACGGCCCATGGCGTTCCTTTGCATCAGGTCTTCGTTGAAGTGCCCTTCGGCCGTGTTCAGCACTTGCAGGGTGATGCCCACGTTGTCCTGCTCGCACATGGTCTTGCCGCGGGCGTGGCGCATGACCATGCCGGGTTCGAAGTCCTCAAAGTAATTGCTGTCGCCGGTTAGCGCCATCAGCCGGCCCGCCTGCGCACGAGGTTGGTGCGGCGGAAGGCAATCACGGCCTCGCCGCGCTGGTTGAAGCCCTCCGTGCGCCAAGTGACGATGCCGAACTTCGGCTGGCTGTTGGAGGCCTTGGCGTTCTCCACTTGGCTGCGGGCCGTGAGCGTGTCGCCAGGATAGACCGGTTGGATGAACTGGCAATCGTCCACGCCGAGGAACGGGCCGCCGCCTTCGCTTAAGTCCTCCACGCTCAGCCCGAAAACGGTGTTGAACACCAAGAGCGGGTTGACCTGCACGCCGGGATGGCCCATGGACTGGGCATAGGGCGCGTTGAAGTAGAGCGGGCAGAAGGACAGCGTCTGGGTGGTGAAGGCGGCGTTGTCGCCGTCCGTCAAAGTGCGCCCCCAGTGATGTTCGAACACGCGGCCCGGCGTCATGTCCTCAAAGCGGTTGCCCTTGGGCATGTGCACCGCCCGGCTGCGAAAATCGGCCTCAGCCATTGGCGCTGCCCACTCGTTCTTCTGCTCGCGGGGCGGGGACGTCTGAGGTGTTGCGCGCGCCCGAAGGCCGCCCGCTCGCCGACTTGCGGTGCCGCCTCGTTAGGTGCATCAGCGGCGCGATGCTCTCTGCCTGCTCAAGTTGGCGGCACGCTTCGATGATGGCGTTGGCCGCGGCGTCGCCCAAGCGCGGGGCCACCAAGGCGCGGAACTTGGTTTCCAGCTTGCGCCACTGCGCGTCGAGATCGGTCATGGGGATGGCAACGTTGCAGGCTTCGGAGTAGGTCTGGCCGTCCACGGTGCGGATGTTGACGATGCTGTTGGGGTTGCGCTCAGCGTGGGCGGCAACCTTCACCCGATCCCGCAATGCGGCCAGTGCCTCGCTTTGGGCGGCGGCATCGGTGAACACGTCGATGCTGGCGGTGTTCACCCCGTCCATCGCCATGGCGGCGGTGAGGCGCAGGCTGAACTTGGCCTCCAGCCCGGTTTGGGGCTCGGCAATGTTGCAGACCTTGAGGTGGCCCCGATCCACGTGAATGTCCATCTCGGCAACATCCTTGGGCCCAAGCCCGTGGCGCTCGCTCAAGGTTCTCACCGCTTCGATGGAGGAGTGGGTCAGGTAGCAAGCGGCGTGGTACTTGAAGCAGATGTCTTGGGTATAGGCGGGTTCGGCCAGCGCCTGCTCCCACTGTTCAGCGCTGCCTTGCTCGCTTTGCGTGGCGAGGAACCCTTGGTCGGCTTCCAGGATGTCCAAGCGGCTGGTGAAGCCCCGGGCCGCGAGATTGGCCGCATCAACGCCGGTGGAGGCGGCGTGGCCGGCATGCAGCGGCTTGCACATGGTGCCGAATTGCGCCTTCAGGCCAGCGGCTTGGGTACCGGCAATGCCCAACGCCGCCGCGGTTTGCGCCACGTCGAGACCGCGCATGCGGGCTGCGGCAGCGGCCGCGCCAAAAGCGCCCAGCGTGCCAGTGGCATGCCAACCCCGGGCGTAGTGGTTGGCGCCGGCAAAGCGGCCGAGAATGCACTCGACATCCACCCCGGCGCAAAAGGCGGCGATGACGTCTGCCCCGCTGTGCCCGAGCTGCTCCGCAAGGGCGAGCACCGCGGGCGCCACGGGCACGGTGGGATGGCCAGTCATGGCGGTATGCACGTCGTCGTAGTCGTGGGCGTGGCCGGCGGAGCCGTTGAACAGCGCCGCCTGGCGCACGGAAGCTCGGCCTGAACGGCCC
Source organism: Candidatus Azophilus sp. (assembly GCA_965220835.1). Classification (GTDB taxonomy): domain Bacteria; phylum Pseudomonadota; class Gammaproteobacteria; order Pseudomonadales; family Azotimanducaceae; genus Azophilus. The sequence goes on from OZ244842.1 coordinate 1,168,722, forward strand.
ACAAGCTGGGCTTGGGGATGGCCACCTTCCGCGTCGATTTCCGCTGCCAGGATGTCGGCCAAGGGCTCCCGCGCACCTGCCACTGCCACGCCGATGAAGTCCATCAACGCCTGGCAGGCCACCACGCGTGCCGCCTCGGGAATGCGGTCCGTGCGCGTGTCAACGACGCGCTCCGCCAATTGCCGCGTGACTTCCATAAAGTCGATCCTCGGTTGAAGCGGCTAAAGCTAGCCGAGCAACGCGACTGGCGCAAGGTCACCGCATCGGTTGTCCTTGATTTGGGCCGTTGGCCTGGGATGAAATGCCGGGAATGAACGAGCGTATCTACTGTAGCGAGGCAAGTGCCGGCCAGCCCATGCTGGGCACGGCCGCGGTGGTGGACGTTTGGCTGCTGCTGGAGTACCGCCCCGCTTGGCGGGCGCAGGCGATCACGGACAGCGCCTTGGGTGACCCTGTTCGGGGCTGGTTGCAGGAGGGCGTCGAAGCGCTTGAGAGGCAAGGCCACAAGGTGCGTGCGCAGCTTGTCCGCCAGCCGGAAATCGACCGGCCGGACACCCGCTTGCTGATTCAGCATCAGGGTGTGCTGCGCGCCTTCGAGTCTGGCGGCCCGGGCTACGACGGCTTGATTCGCACGCCAATCGAAGCGCTATTTCAAGGCAATGCCGGCGAGCGCCTTGCAGCGCCTCGCTACTTCGTCTGCACTAACGGCCAACGGGACCTCTGCTGCGCCCGATTTGGATTGCCGGTGTACAACCGCCTGCGCGAACATGTCGGCGACCGTGTTTGGCAAGTGACCCACTTGGGCGGCCACCGCTTCGCGCCCAACGTGCTGGTGCTGCCCCAGGGCATGCTCTATGGCCGAGTGGGCACCGAAAAAAACGAGACTGAAAACGAACCTGTGGCTGCATTCCTCAATGCGGTTGAATCCGGCGCAGTGCCGTGGCGCTATCTCCGGGGCCGCGCCTGCTATCCCAAGCCCGTGCAGGCAGCGGAAGGCTTCGCCAGCCTAGAGGGCTTGGAGTGGGTAGCCACGGAGGAAAGAGAAGGCCACGCCAAGGTGACCTTCAACCACCAAGGAAAGCCGCTCTCCGTTAACGTCGCACCCAGCGAGCACCCAGTGCCCGTCCTAGCCAGCTGCGGTGACCAGCAACTAAAGCCCGAACGACCATACCGCTTGGTGGAGAGCCCTCAGCTGGGGAGCCTGCGAGTGCCCCTCGCTTCGCGAGGGGTTCACTCGTTCCATGAAACAAGTCTCCAAAGCACCGACTCATAAGCACTCACTTGCGCGGAGAAACGCTCGTCCGATCCGGCTCCGAGAACCGGTGTGCGGTGCGTGCATCCGGCGCGCCAGGCGGAGGCGCTTACCGCGACGATGGGCGCAGGCACGAGCCTTAACAGCGCCGGATGCACGCACCGCACACCGGTTCTCTCCCAGCAACTTTTGATGCCTACGCGTCAGCGGCTCGGCGCAGTGGGGTGGAAGCTCGCATGAAGAAAAACCCCAGCGGGGAGTATGCGAGTGCCCCTCGCTTCGAAGGCCCTCGGTTGTGGCTAGAATTCAACGGAGCGAAGGCGTCCCGAACCGCCGTTGCTCCCCAAGAATGATGCGTTGCGGAACAACGATTGATCGCCACACCTCAGGTCAATGCCCGAAGCGCGCCGGCCCTTGCGCCAGCGGCCCGGTGACGAAGGTGCGCATTTCGGCGGTGAGTTGCGTTGGGTCAGTGCTGCCACTGGCGTCAATCGCCGGCCCGAATCGAATTCGGTACTTCCAGCGCTGCTTGTTGATCAGTTCCCGGAACAGGGTCATGTCCTTGAGTTCGGTGTTGACCGCATACAGCAGGTAGTAGAACCACGAATTGCGGGCCTTGATGTGGGCCGGCACGATGGGGCAGGCGTACTTGCGGGCGAGGCTCACCGCCGTGGTGGTCCAATCCCGCTCGATCAATCCCTTGAGGCTCGGCCGGGCCAAGCGCCCTGACGGGAAGATCACCACCAGCCGGTCCTCGCGAAAGGCCCGCACCATGTGGCGCACGGTCTCCTTGTTGCGGGCATGGTCCCGGCGCTCCTCCACCCACTCCACCGGAATCACCACATCAGCCAGGCTGGGTGCCGCCCGCACGGCGTCCCGGTTGGCAAAGAAAACCACGTCTTGGCGCACGCGCTTGATGGCGTCGTACAGGGCGATGCCGTCGGCAATGCCCGCCGGGTGGTTGGGCGTGACCAGTGCGCGGCCTTGGGCGGGCAGGCATTCCAGACCGTGCATGTCCACGCGTAGGCGGAGCATCTCGCTTAAGTGCTCGAAAATCTCCCGCCCAGACATCGGTTGCACTCGGTCGATCAACGCCACCGCCCGAGGATAGGCGATCAAGGGGTAGAGAAAGGTGCGCACCAAGCGCCAAAGGAAGGGCCGTTGCTTCAGCTTCTCGGCCCGCTCCTCAATCAGCACATCTACGATGTGAGGCATTCAACGAACTCGGCCAGTGCCCGGTTGAAGGCAGCGGCGGCTTCCAAGTTGACGGCGTGGCCCGCGTCTAGGTCAACAATCCTTGCTTGTTGCATGTGTTGCTCGACGTAGTGCCGGTGGGGTTGGAAGCGCCGCTCCTGCGCGCCGTTCAGGAGGAGGGCAGGGCGGACGTTATCGCCTAGCTCAGCGCGCACGGACGCTGCCGGCGTGGTGTGGCGGATGGCGTTGGCGACGCCCAGTGGCTTGAGCCTTGCCGCGTCGGCCAAGAGCAGCGTTCGGCTGGCCGGATCGATACGCCTGGCGAAGCGGGGATGCACCGGAATGCGCTCGATGGCCTTGGCTCCGCCGGCCATAATGCGGGCTGCGGACTCCTCGCCTTCCGCTTGCCACAGGGCCACTTGCTCGGCGTCGGCCAAGGCCGACGTGGAGTTGGTGAACGCATGTCCCATGATCCGCTGCGGGTGGGACAGGGCGTATCGCAAGGTCAAGCCGGCGCCTAGGGAGTAGCCACAAAGGAACCATCGCTCCGCGCGTAAGTCTTGGCGGATGGCCTCAAAGGCCTCCACGTAGGCGCCGGGTTGGTAGCTGCTGGCATCCTCTGGCGCCGGCGAGTGGCCGTGACCGAGCAGGTCAACCACCACCGGCTGGCAGACCTCGCCCAAGGCCGCGAGGTTGGGATGCCATTGGTTGGGTCCCATGAGAAACCCGTGCACCAACAACAGGTAGGGGCCGGTGCCGGGATGCACCTGCCAATGCAGCGTCATGGCCATCGGGTGGCCTTCGCATGATTCATGAGCGCTTCCGGGCCGCCGAAGCCAATGAGTTGTTCGAGTTCAAAGCCAGCCGCAAAACCGAGGCCCGACACCGCCAAATCATCAGATTGCATTGAGAATGCGGCCGACTGTAGCACGCCGCCGTTTCGCCAACATCACCTGTGCGCTTAGCAGACCACTTGCCGCATCGGACCGAAAGAGACTATTGCCGATTTCGCACCCCGGCCAGAACAGCGTCGTCAAATGCCGGCTCAGCAACGGCTCACTTTCGGGTTCGTCATCTAGTTCTTATCGGCGTCACCTTCAACGCGTGAGGTCGAGAGATTGGTCAGGTGTTTGGCGGGGCTCTCAATGAGGCTCATCACCCGGATTGGCCTGTTCGACTCCACGGACAGCTGCCATTTGCCGGCACGGTCCCCAAACGCCCCATCCACGCCAATGCCCTTCTCAAGCTGCTGGGCTGTCAAGGTGAGGGCGTTGCGCGCCGCCACTGTGACGCGCACGTCCGACTCCGAAGCCACGCCCTTGTCGTCCACTCCCGAGATAGTGACCTCTGCCGCCTGCGGTCCCGGATTGACCAGCCTGAGCAGGCTCAACTGATTGAAATTGCTGGCAGGGTTGAAGAAGGCCACTTCAGCTCCATTGCCTGACGTGGGTGCTTGATCGTAAAGGGATGTCACGAAACCGTCCTTGTGGCGCACGTAGCACAACACCTCGATGGCTAGTTCGCTGGTCAGTTCCAAGAACCAGTTCCCCGTTCCGGCACCAGTGCGGCCTGACAGCCCTTTGCCGGCGTTGCCCATCTCCAAGTCGTTTGAGTCGATGTGCACCGCTTGGTTGGCCGGGAGTGCTAACGTAAGCGGGTCGTAGGGCCAGTTCGACTCGTCGAAGGCCGTGATTCGAACCTCGCCCGACTGCGCAGTCCGATTGATGATGCGCAGGAATCCCTGCCGGCCTTCGGCGTCCCCGGCCGACGGAAACAAGGGCACGTTGAATGAGCCAGCCGTCTCGTTCACGGGGAAGGAGGATAGATTGGTTATTTGGCCCGTGGGGTTGCTGAGCAGGTTCATGACGCCTATGGACTGAGTCGACTCCACGGTTAATCGCCACTTGCCCTGTCCGTTGCCCAGAGCGCCCGTCACTCCCACGCCGTCCTCCAAGTCGATGGCGGACAGAGTTACGGTGGCTTCAGGTGCTATGGAGACCTCCACCGCGGTGCCAGGCGAGTTTCCTTGGTCATCCACGCCAGAGATCTTAACGTCCACCGACTCTGCGCCCGGATTGATCAACCGGAGAAGGCTCCTTTGGTTGTAATTGCTGGCTGGATTGAAGAACGGCAGCCAATGGCTCGTTGCGGTGCCTGGCACGACATCGTGCATCGCGGTCAGGGTTCCATCATTACCCCGGATGTAAGTCAGTACCTCGATATCCAGTTCGGTTAGCAGTTCGAGGCGCCAATCCCCCTCGCCGGTACCGCTGCCGCCGGCAATCCCCTTACTTGCGTTGCCCTGCTCCAAGTCGTCGGAATTGAAGTGGACGGTCTCACCCGAGTCCAACCACAGGCTTATGGACGGATACCTCGTGCCAGTGTCGTCGACCGGTACCACCTGCACTTGGCCCGACTTGGGTGAATGGTTGATTACGCGTAGGAAACCCTGGTTTTGAAGATCGGCTGCGTGGGGAACCAGTGGCGCCACAGAATGCAAGGGAATCCAAGGAGCGCTTTCCGTTCCACCCTCGTCGCCTTCATCGCCTTCATCGCCTTCGTCACCTTCATCGCCCTCGTCGTCCTCATCAGCCTCGTCGCCTTCATCGCCCTCGTCACCTTCATCGCCTTCGTCGCCCTCATCACCGTCGATGCTCTCATCGCCCTCATCGCCTTCGTCGTCCTCGTCGCCCTCGTCATCCTCATCGTTCTCATCGCCCTCGTCACCTTCGTCGCCCTCGTCGCCTTCGTCGCCCTCATCGCCCTCGTCGCGCTCGTCGTTCTCATTTCCCTCGTCATCCTCGTCGCCTTCATCATTCTCGTCGCCTTCGTCGTTCTCATCGTCTTCGTCGTTCTCATCGCCTTCGTCACCCTCGTCGCCATCGTTGTTCTCGTCGCCCTCATCGCCCTCGTCGTCCTCATTACCCTCGTCATTCTCGTCGCCTTCGTCGTCTTCATCCCCTTCGTCGTCCTCGTCCCCCTCATCGCCTTCATATCCTTCGTCGCCCTCGTCGCCCTCGTCCCCCTCATCGTTCTCGTCGCCCTCATCGCCCTCGTCGTTCTCATTCCCCTCGTCGTCCTCGTCGTTCTCATCGCCTTCGTCGTGCTCGTCACTTTCGTCGTGCTCGTCGCCCTCATCGCCCTCGTCGAACTCGTCGTCCTCGTTTCCCTCGTCGCCCTCATCCCCCTCGTCATTCTCGTCCCCTTCGTCGTCCTCGTTGTCCTCGTCGTCTTCATCCCCCTCGTCATTCTCGTCGCCTTCGTCGTCCTCGTCGCCTTCGTCGTCCTCGTCGTCCTCATCCCCCTCATCGCCGTCGTTATCGTCTTCATCATCGTCTTCATCATCATCATCGTCTTCATCATCGTCATCGTCGTCGTCATCGTCTTCGTCGCCATCGCTGGCGTACACTTCCTGCACGCCCAGAACCGAGGAGACTTTTCCACCGAGAAAACTCGGAAACAGGGTGATCAACGTCGCAGCCAGAAACAAGACCAGTTGCTGAAGGATGGAAGGCTTTTCGGATTTCATGACGGGTCACCTACTGGGCAGTGTGAAAGGAGAGATGTTCGAGTGGGAGGGCGCGAATTCGAATCGCCCCACTTATGAGATTGGAACCGGGGAAGCTGGCAACAAGGGGTCTCAGGCCATGTGCGATTGGCCGAGCCATCCAGATTGTAAAGGCCTGTGGTTCGCTCCATCGCGAGAACTCACGTTCAAGCTTTTGGCTTCTGCTGAACGAATCAACGGAATCGTGACGTAAGCAGAGTCAGGCGGTGCAGCAATTGCCGCGCAGTCCACTCTTTGCTCAGACTTCGCTAATTCGTTGCCAGACCACGGAGCCTAAACGATGTTGCTTGTGTTGTGCAACCGATCAAGCCGAAACAAACATCGGCATTGCGAAACCCCGCTCGTTCCACCGAGGGTTGTGCAACCGGCTATCTCAGCCTCACCTGAGACAGATTGAAGCTCACGATGATCCGATCCGCGTCTTTACCGGCTTCCTTGGAATTGTTCGGGCCCACGGCATGGTACAGCCAACTGGGGAAGATCAGCATTCTTCCGGCCACGGGTTTGAATCGGACCTTTGTCCAGCAGTCCCGTGGGCGCCTGGTTCCCGGAACGTACTTGACGGGACTCATCAGGTTCTGGGTGCGCGGGTCGATGAACTCGAGTCGGCCCGAATTGTTCGGTGCCTGAACGTAGTACACGCCGCTCCAGATGCAGCCGGGATGCACGTGGGCACGGTTCGAGGCTCCTGGCGGATTGACGATCGACCACATTGAGCCGATGTTGAGGCGGTAGGACTTGTGGTATCCGAGTTCTCGGCACATCATGCCCGTGGCAGCGTCCACGCAATGAACCAATCCCGCAAACGAAACGTCCTTGTGCAGCTTGACTTGGCTGTGCCAACCGCCCAGTTGGGGATAGTTCGACTTGCGCACACCTCCCCGGTCGCGGTCCCGTTCGGCGTAGATTGCCTCGATCAACTGCTGGTTAAGAGCCTCGCTGTCTGGAACAGTCAGAGAGAATATGTGCGTCGGAAAGTAGCGGCCGACCTTAAGCGAGCCTGCGGACAGGCTGACCTCTCCGGTGCTGTCCGAAACTGGAACATGCGGGGCTTCACCGGTCACTTCACTTTCTCAACGGCCTGTTGCGGGACCCTGCTGGCTGCCATGGCGGTTTGCCGACCAAGACACTGAGTGCATCTGCAACCCCGGTTCAGTTCTTCACCGCCTCAGCCTATAGCATGCGGAGCGGCATTGCCAAGTGCCGCAAGGATTCGGGTGATGGCGGCGTTCCGCGTCCATCGCGGACGTCGACGCACTCTCGTTCTCGGGACAGTCTTTGCAGAATTTGTGTGAAGGAACGGCACTACGCGCACGTCCGAGAGCGTGCGCCCGCCCCTTGGTTCGGGATGCCGCCGCTCCGATGAATGGTGCTCGGTTCCACAGGAATTGAAGGCTGCCGAAACGGCAATGCGAACCGAAGGTCCGCTCCGTCCGGAAGCGATCGGTCGCTCCTTCGATTGGTCAATCGAAATGACCTTTCCGTACGTAAGTTAGTACTAACTTCAGTCCAATTTCGAGAATGGTGCCTTCGCCTTTGCGTGGGAAACGGGTAGGCTACCTGATCGGGACAGGCTACCTGAACGGGACACACACAAGGAAGGCATGATATGAACGCGATGGGCCGCATCGGAATTTGCTTGCTGGTGGCGCTTGCGCCGCTGGCTGGCCACGGCGTTGAGGTGGGCGACCCTGCCCCGGAATTCGAACTGCAGGGCTCCGATGGCGAGTTGCACCGGTTGACGGACCATCGGGGCCAATCCGTGGTGGTGCTGGCCTGGTTTCCCAAGGCCTACACGCGCGGCTGCACCATTGAGTGCAAGTCCTTGGCCCAAAAAGGGCATCTGATCCGCGAGTTCGAGGCTGCCTACTTCATGGCCAGCGTCGACCCCTTGGCCGACAACATTGGCTTCGCCCGCGAGCAGCAGGCGGACTTTCCATTGCTGAGCGACCCCACAAAGGAGGTGGCCGCTGCCTATGGGGTGCTGACGGGAGCCGGCTACGCGGCTCGGCACACCTTCTACGTGGGCTTGGACGGCACGGTCATCGCCATTGACCGAGCGGTGCGTCCGGCCACGGCTGCCGAGGACATCGCTGCGAAGCTGGCGGAGCTGGGGGTCGCGCGAAAGGTCGCCCAAAGCAGCCGCGACCGCCCCATGCAAGGGCACGCCGAGGTCGCCGCACGAGCCGAAGGGCAAACGCAAGTAAGATAGCCAACACCAATCGGGAGACAGCCCATGGCCTACGATCTGCTCATCAAGGACGGCGTTGTGGTGGACGGCTCCGGCGGCGCCCGCTACCGGGCGGACGTTGGCGTGCGCGATGGCCGCATTGCCGCAATCGGCCGCATCAATGAACGCGCTAAGCAAACCTTGGACGCCGAAGGGCAGGTCGTGGCGCCGGGGTTCGTGGATGGGCACACGCACATGGACGCCCAAGTGTTCTGGGACCCCATTGGCGCATCCTCCTGCTACCACGGCGTCACCAGCGTGGTGATGGGCAACTGCGGCTTCACCTTGGCACCCTGCAAGCCGGCGGAGGCGGACTTCGTGTTCCGCAACTTGGAGCGGGCCGAGGACATCTCCCGCGAGGCCATGCTGGCCGGCATCGACTGGCAATGGGAGACCTTCCCGGAGTTCCTAGACGCGGTGGAGGCGCTGCCCAAGGGCATCAACTACGCAGGCTACATCGGCCACTCCGCCTTGCGCACCTACGTGATGGGCGAACGGGCCTTTTCGGAGGCCGCCACCGAGGCCGACCAGCAAGCCATGGAGCGCTTGGTTCAAGAGGCCGTGCACGCCGGCGCCATCGGCTTTTCCACCTCCCGCACCTTCAACCACACAACCGCCGACGACCGCCCCGTGGCCAGCCGCTTGGCAAACTGGGACGAGGTGCGCGGCATCGTCAACGCCATGGGCGCCACCGGCAAGGGCTTGTTTGAATTGGCCGGTGAGGCGCCGGGCCGGGATCCGGAACGCATTCGGGAATACCATGAGCGGCTGCGGGACTTGGCGGTGGAGTCCGGGGTCACCCAGACTTGGGGCATGTTCAGCGTGCGCGTGGCCCCGGAGCTGTGGCGCCCGTACTTCGACCTGCTCAATGAAACCGCAGCAGCCGGCGGGCGCATGTTCGCCCAGGTGCACAGCCGGGCGCTGAACGTGCTGCTGTCGTTCAAGACCTACACGCCGTTCGACAAATGGGACGTTTGGAAGGACCTGCGCAGCCTGCCCCTTGATGCGCAGAAGGCAAAGCTCAAGGACCCGGCGCTGAAGGCGCAGCTGATCGCCTCGGCCAGCGCCGAGTACCAGGGCCCGCGGGTGGTCGGCGCGGAGGCCCGCCCGCCGAAGTGGGATTGGGTGTATCCCATGGCGGACATGGCTCAGGACCACCCCAGCATGGCGGAGTTGGCGGCGCGCAAGGGCTTGCATCCAGTGGAGCTCATGATCGACCTTTCCTTGGAGCACGACTTCGACATCTACTTCCGCCAACCCATTGCCAACGAAGACCAGGAGCACGTGCTGGAGATGATGAAGCACCCGCGCTCCGCCATCACGTTTTCCGACTCCGGTGCCCATGTGGCCCAAATCATGGACAGTTCCCTGCAAACGCACCTGCTGAGCCACTGGGTGCGGGAGCGGGAAGCCTTCACGTTGGAGGAGGCGGTGCGCCAGATCACCTACAACACGGCCACCCTCTGGGGCCTGCACGACCGGGGCCTGATCCGCACCGGCATGGCTGCCGACCTAGTGGTCTTCAACCCAGACACCATCGGTCCGCGGCTGCCGGAAGTGGCGCACGACCTGCCCGCTGGCGCCAAACGGCTCAAGCAGACTGCGGACGGCATCAAGCACACGGTGGTCAACGGGGAGGTGCTGCTGACAGGCAACGAACACACCGGCGCAACGCCGGGGCGCCTGCTGCGCGCTTAGTGAACGGTGTGCGGCTGGTAGCGGCGGCCGTTGTAGCTTTCGAAGTAGTGGCCGAGCATGGGATGCTCTATCTGCGAAAGGTCGCGGCTTGGCGTCAGGTGCCGCTCCGCCACATAGGTGCTTTGGGCCGCGCCATCCACCAGCACGTGGTACCAGGGCGCATCCTTGGGCGGCCGGCTTAGGGCCACCGCCTCGTACCACTCCTCGCTCAGTTCAAACTCGGCGTCGGCTTGGAAGATGACGCCGCGATAACCGAACTTGCGGTGCTTGACGATCTCGCCGGGAGCGAACTGGGTCACGCTAGATTCCCTAAGGTGGTGGCATTCAATCTTGGCCGGACTGCAGGGACAATGGTAGCAGGCGCAAGCGCTTCGCGAGTGAGTTGCGGCTTCGCCAACGCGAACCACCCCCACCAATTCAGCGGGCGTGACATCGGGCTGGTTCCTCGCACGCGCTGTGGCGCGCGCGCTTTAGCCCGCGGGCTGGAGCCCGCGGGCTGCTGCTGGACCGGCCGCGTGACCGTGTTAGCATGAAACTTCATCATTTGAACGGCACCTGAGCTTTCCCGGGATGGCTGAACTCACGAGACGCTTGACACGCCTGCGGCCGGCTCCGGAGCACTTTCTAAGCCCAGCGGACCTACAAGCCGCGAGGGAGGGACGGCGCCGATTTCTGCGCACCAGCCTGCTTGCGGCGGGCGCGGCGGCAGCAGCCCCGATAAGGGCCGAAGCCCGCGGGGCAGACCCGGACATCGTCAATTTGCCGCCTTGGACCACCAGCGTTGGCAGCCCGGTTGCCGCCCGGCCCTATGGCTCGCCGTCCCAGCATCGCCGCACGCTGCAAAGACAGCAGTTGCCGGGCCTTTCCCCGGTGGGCGCCAACTCCGCTTCCTACTGCCCCTTGCAAGGCCTGTTCGGCATCATCACCCCGTCCGGCCTGCACTACGAGCGCCACCACCACGGCTGGCACGACATCGACCCGCGACGCCACCGGTTGATGATCAACGCATCCCATCCGGGGCTGATGGCCGAACCCCGCATCTACACGGTGGAAGACCTGATGCGCCTGCCACCGGTGTCCCGCATCCACTTCATCGAGTGCAGCGGCAACACCGGCACCGAGCGGGCTCAGGCGACGGTGCCCACGGTGCAGTACACGCACGGGCTGCTCTCCTGCTCCGAGTTCACGGGCGTTCCGTTGCGCTTGTTGCTGGAGGAGTGCGGGGTGGATTTCCGCCGTGCGCGCTTCGCCTTGGCGGAAGGGGCCGATGGCGCCTCGCTGACCCGCACCATACCCATGGAGATGATCGAGTCCGGCGAGGTGCTGGTGGCCTACGGCCAGAACGGCGAGTCGCTGCGCCCGGAGAACGGCTTTCCCCTGCGGCTGGTGGTGCCGGGCGTGCAGGGCGTCTCCTGGGTGAAGTGGCTGCGCCGCATCGAGGTGGGGGACGCACCCTACGCCACCCGCGAGGAGACCTTGCACTACATTGACCTGATGCCGGATGGCCAACATCGCCAGTACACGTCCACTCAGGAGTGCAAGTCGGTGATCACCACGCCGTCGGGCGGCCAGACGCTGCTGAGCCATGGGTTCCACAACATCTCCGGGCTGGCTTGGTCCGGACGGGGACGGGTGGCAGGGGTGGACGTTTCGGTGGATGGCGGCCGCAACTGGCGCAGCGCCCGGCTTGAATCACCTGTGCTGGCCAAGGCGCTCACAAGATTTAACTTCGACTGGGTTTGGGATGGTCAGCCGGCAGTGCTGCAGTCCCGTGCCGTCGACGAGACGGGCTATGTTCAACCCACCTACGTCGAACTGCGTGCGGTGCGGGGCGCCGGGTCGATCTACCACAACCACGCCATCCAGTCTTGGCAGGTTCGCCCCAGCGGCGAGGTGGTCAATGTGCAAGTGGCTTGAGTGGGCCGCCTTGGCGCTGGTTTGCGCTGCGGCGCCGGTTTGGACTGGGGAGCGCTACCCAGGCATCGGCCGGGCCGCAACCGCAGCGGAAGTGCAAGCTTGGGACATCGACGTGCGGGCCGATTTCCAAGGGTTGCCCGAAGGGGAGGGCAGCGTCGCCCGAGGCCGAGAACTCTACAACGCCCAGTGCGTGGCCTGCCACGGTGCGGACGGACAATCCGACGCCTTCTTCACGCCACTCATCGGGGGCACGACCGCGCACGACATTCGTACCGGCCATGCGCGGGCGCTGGCCAACTCCGCCACCGCCCGGCGCACGACCTTCATGCGGCTTTCCACGCTCTCCACTCTGTTCGACTACATCCAGCGCGCCATGCCTTGGGAAGCACCGAAATCCTTGCCTGCAGATGACGTGTATGCGTTGACCGCCTACCTGCTGCACTTGGCCAAGATCGTGCCGGAGAACTTCACCCTCTCCCACAGCAACGTGGCCAGCGTGCAAGGCCGGCTGCCCAATCGCCATGGCATGACCACCGATCACGGGCTGTGGCCTGGCCTTCCCGCCACCGATGGCGGCATGGGCAACGGCGGCCTGCCCGACATTCGGGCGGAGCGGTGCATGAGCGACTGCCGTCCTAGTGATGGTGACTGAACTGGTGAAGGCAACCGGGCCGCACCAAACTAGGGCAGGCCGCTTGAGTAGGACTCGCTGGCGATGGTGAGCGAACCGGTTAAGGGAACCGGGCCGCCCAAGCGACGGCAGGCCGCTCTAATGGGGCTCGCTGGCGCTGGTGACTAAACCAGTGAAGGCAGACGCGGCTCTGCCCCATTTGGAACGGCAGAACCCGCAATCGACCGCATCACGCTACTACGTGTTGGCGTTGCTGGTGCTGATCAACGTGTTGAGCTACGTTGACCGGCACATGCTCCCGGCCTTTGCCGCTCAAATCACCGATGAACTGGACCTCTCCCGCCAGCAGTTCGGGCTGTTGACCGGGTTCGCCTTCGTTGCGGTCTACGCCCTCAGCGGCCCGGTCATGGGGGTGCTGGCGGATCGCTTCCACCCAGCCCGCATCATCGCTTGGGGCATTGCGCTGTGGAGTGCCATGACCTGGCTCACTGGATTGGCCAAGAACTTCCTGCAGATTCTGCTGCCCCGCATGGCGGTTGGCGTCGGTGAAGCCACGCTGCATCCTGCGGCTGCAGGCATGCTCAGCCGTTTGTTCGCCTCCAACCAGCGGGCGACGGTGTTCGGCCTGTTCTTCATGGGCAGCCACATTGGCCTGGGGCTGGCCTACTGGCTCGCCGGCACATTGGGGGAGGTGATCGGTTGGCGCATGATGTTCATGGCCCTCGGCGCAGCCGGCCTACTTTTGGCGGTCGTGCTCATGGCCGCGGCCCGTTTCAAGCCAAAGTCGTTTGCGCCGCCTGCCGGCCCCGACGCTGATACCGAAAGCGCTGGGGCTTCCACTGGAGCGGTGGTACGAGCGCTGATTGACGCGGTTCGCGGCAACGCAGCGTTTCGTCAGGCGGTTTTGAGCCTATCCCTGCTGCACGCGATCTACGCCAGCGGCCAGTTCATGCAACTGTGGCTGGTTACCGAGAGGGGCTTGCCGGAATCGGCGGCTTCTTCCCTCTATGGATCCGTGTACCTGCTGTGTGCCATTCCAGCCGCGATGCTGGGTGGCTTGGCCGCCGACTGGTTCACCCGCCGTCGGCGCAATACCCACGCGCTGTTCGTCGCGTTGGTGGGCACGGCCATGTGGCCGTTGGTGATCCTCTTCAGGATCGCCACCCCGGAAACCACTAGCTTTTACTTGGGCATGGGCGCATCAGTGTTGCTGCTGGCCTTTCCCTACGGCGCCATGATCTCACTGGTCCTCAACGAAGCGCCCCGCAGCATCCAATCAACCGCCACCGCATTCACGATGTTCGCTGCCAACGTATTGGTCATCGGCACCGGCACCTACGCCATTGGCCTGTTCAGCGACCTGTTGGAATCGCAACAACTCGCCGCACCGCTGACCAAAGCGCTGTTGGGCGCGGACCTGGTCGTGCTGGTGGCGATCATCCTGTACTTCCGCCTGCACCGGAAGATTCTGTTCCGGGATAGCGAAGCGGAGCGTCGACGGCTTTAGCATCCGGGAAGACATCAAGCAGCTCCGCTGCCACAACCACGTTGGCACTTTCCGCGAAGCGTCGGGCGGTGACGCCCCGCACGGCTTTGGAAAAGTCGTACTCAGCGCGCATCGTGTCGCGGTCTTCGGGGAGGGGGCTAGCTGCCTTGCCCATTATGCAACCTCTCCCGTTCTGAAAGTCCTGTCAGTTGATTGACTTGGCTTTTTCGGTACATTCCGGCACAAACTCAAAACCACAGCTCGCTAGATTACTCGGCAGTGCTCGGAAGGCAAAGCGGTTCCGAGCTGATTCCGAGTTCGGGGCTAACTCGTGCCCGACGATGCCGTTGCGCTTGTCACGGCCGCAATCGACAGGGCTGCGGCCATGTCCACCACCTCCTTCACGGCCTTGCCCATCGCTTCGCCGTCGGCGATCTGCTTAAGCCGCTGCTTGCGCGTTCGCAAGGCCTTCTTGTCGAACGCCAGGCGCAGCAGGTCGACGTTGCCGGCGAGCGAGATCAGCACTGCGGTTCGCGGTGCGATTTCCCCATCGTCTGAAAAAATCGCGTCGTGCAATCGCTCGACAGTCTCATGTTTCGGGGCCGGATCGATTGTGCGGTAGACCGTCCTCTTGAACAGCAGCATCGCCCGTTTTTCCTCGGCCCGCAGAATTCCGCGGCGGCACAGCGGGTCCGCGACACGTTGCGTCAGCTTGCGCAGCCCCGCGAACCGTTGCACCCAGCTGCTCGCGCTTGCTCGCCATCGTGCGTTGCGGATTTGGCGCAGGCACTCGTCGGTCAATGGGTCACCGACGGATACCGAATTGACTGCTTCCACCGTATTGCCCTTGCGCCCGCCGAGTCTAATGCGGCCCTGCAACAGCAACTCGGCGAGAATCGCCCCGGATAGTGCGAAGTTCAGCGTCAAATGAGAAGCGAAGCCGGACGCATCGTCCTGCATGGCGAGCAGCAGTACTTCTTCGTGTAGTTGGAGGTTTTGTCTGTCGGCCACGCTTCTGCGATCACATTTGGTTGCGGGAATCGCGTCGGGGGTTCGCGCCGACGATGCGCAGGAAGTGGCACAACTTGCCGCGGCTGCTGTAACTGTGGGACATTGCGGGGCAGTATCGCATTCGCGCCGCGAATCCGGCAACAGCGCGGCAGCAGCCCCCAAAACTGGTGCAGGCGCTTCGGATCACGAGGTCCGCTGCCGATGTCCAGGACCAGCCCGCGCCCGACTAGGCTGACCAGGCGCGCTCGCGCGCTCGCCGATTGGTGGAGCCGAAGCGGACGTAGGTTCCGCCCATCGGCTCGTCCCTTGAGTTGTGTGGCCGATTTGAGCTTTGGTAGACGCGCACGGCAACAACCTAGGTACTGCGGTAATTTAGTTTCTCGATGTCGGGCAACAGGCGGTGCGAAACAGCATCACTGATCAAGATGGCGACTTTCTCCTCCAATGCCATTGGATTCTTGATGCCGCGCACACGACGCGTTTGATCTTCAACACCGATGAGCAATGTCCCGCCAGCCGTGTTGGCAAACGCCACCACCGAACGCAGGAATGGGGTGGGGAAGAAAGGTCGTGCTTGAACTCAAGGGCCTTACCCTCAGGCTGGCGTAGAATTTCAGTCAGCTCCATAGCTCGGAAGATTACTCGGAAGTGCTGGGAAGGCAAAGCGCTTCCGAGCTTACTTCCGAGTTAAGGACTAACCGGGCGCTGGGCTTGCGGCAGGCCGCTGGCCACGGATGGACGTGGAGCGGCGGCGGCTTGCATTCACCCACTCGGGGGCGGGCGGCAGGCACAACTACTCATCGCTCTGTGTCGCCCCAGCGCCTCGTTTACTACCGCGACCAGTGGTATGTGGACATCTGGGACGAGGGCAAGAACGCTCTGCGGACCTTCGCCATAGACCGCATGGACAAGGCTGAAGTGCTGGACCAGCCTGCCCCCGACGTTGCGGAGACTGAGCTGAACGCGGCCCTGACCCTAGGCTATGGCCTGTTCGCGGGGCCCGCTGAGCAACAGGCGCGGTTGATATCCAAGCCGGAGCGGGCACGGTGGGTGGCCGATGAGCTCTGGCATCCCGATCAATCGGGTGGCTACCTGCCGGATGGCCAGTACAAACTGACCGTGCCGTACTCAGATCCGCGGGAGTTTGTGGGTGAGATTCTGCGTTACGGAGCGGATATGAAGGGGGTGGGGCCGGAATCCCTGGTCGATATGATCTGCGAGAGTCTCCATGGGGCGATGACGCGCTACGGCGACTTGCGGTGAGGCGGGGAAGACTTGCCCACCGGCCCGGAACAATGCCGCCCTCATGGCTTCAATGAGCCCCCGCGCTGAGGCGCGGGAAATCAGTGCAACGGGGAATCCGCCGCCTTGGCCCGCTTGGCTTCAATGAGGCGCCCACGCTGAGGCGGGGGAAATCTGAACGGCGTTCAACTGGTTCCGCTCTCCGAGCACGTGCTTCAATGAGGCCCCCGCGCTGAGGCGGGGGAAATGCCCAAATCGGAGAGTATCGCCGTCACGTCGTCGCGGCTTCAATGAGGCCCCCGCGCTGAGGCGGGGGAAATTTGCACATCCGTGGCGAACGGGTCGTAGCCCGCCATGCTTCAATGAGGCCCCCGCGCTGAGGCGGGGGAAATGGGCGTAGGATGATGCGCCCCCGAAGCCCAGGCCGGTGCTTCAATGAGGCCCCCGCGCTGAGGCGGGGGAAATCCGGCGCAAGCTCGGCAATCTTCTCCCCGATGTCGCCGCTTCAATGAGGCCCCCGCGCTGAGGCGGGGGAAATAACACGCAAGACGATCAAACAGGAGGGCAAGATGCCAGCTTCAATGAGGCCCCCGCGCTGAGGCGGGGGAAATAGTGTCAGTGGCCCAGATTTGCTGCGTTACCACGTCGTGCTTCAATGAGGCCCCCGCGCTGAGGCGGGGGAAATCTGATAGTCAGCATTCACCGAAGCTATGACCGTCTCGCTTCAATGAGGCCCCCGCGCTGAGGCGGGGGAAATGACACGCTTGGCAAGTTCCAGTTCACCATCCCGTAGCTTCAATGAGGCCCCCGCGCTGAGGCGGGGGAAATCCTGGTGAAGATCGAGGCCAAGGCCGAATTGACCAAGCTTCAATGAGGCCCCCGCGCTGAGGCGGGGGAAATGTTGCCGTAGCCGCCGGTCGTGTTCGAAAACTGCATGCTTCAATGAGGCCCCCGCGCTGAGGCGGGGGAAATCATTGCCGATGGCGAGGCTCCACGAGCGATGAACCATGCTTCAATGAGGCCCCCGCGCTGAGGCGGGGGAAATGGCCGGTCGCGACTACCGCCTTGCCGGGTGCGGCGATGCTTCAATGAGGCCCCCGCGCTGAGGCGGGGGAAATGCGTTTGGTGTAGATACGTCTGAGTGGTCGTCGTATCTGCTTCAATGAGGCCCCCGCGCTGAGGCGGGGGAAATCTGGTTCGAGAAGTGACGCACCCGCTGCACAAGGCCCGCTTCAATGAGGCCCCCGCGCTGAGGCGGGGGAAATCTTACATTCTCGGTCATAGATTGGATGCACAGCACAGCTTCAATGAGGCCCCCGCGCTGAGGCGGGGGAAATGTCCACGATGCACGTCACGGGCGAATCGTGCCGCTTGCTTCAATGAGGCCCCCGCGCTGAGGCGGGGGAAATAGCCGCACGTGACCCGGATCGAGAAGGAGCTTGAGCGGCTTCAATGAGGCCCCCGCGCTGAGGCGGGGGAAATGCCAGCAGGACCTGGACGGCGAGCGCAACATCCACACGCTTCAATGAGGCCCCCGCGCTGAGGCGGGGGAAATCTGCAACTGGCCAAGGCTGGCATCATCCTGACCTAGCTTCAATGAGGCCCCCGCGCTGAGGCGGGGGAAATGGCATTGATTTGCCAATGACCCAATTGCAGAGTGTGGCTTCAATGAGGCCCCCGCGCTGAGGCGGGGGAAATCCCGTCGCTGTGCGCGGTAAGAAGCAAGCCGTAATAGGCTTCAATGAGGCCCCCGCGCTGAGGCGGGGGAAATAGGTCAATCACTGCCCAAACCAGCCTTCTCAGCATGGCTTCAATGAGGCCCCCGCGCTGAGGCGGGGGAAATCCTCGTGGAAGGTGAAACCGCCGCCGAACAGCGACGGGCTTCAATGAGGCCCCCGCGCTGAGGCGGGGGAAATTGATCGAACGGTCGAAATGCATGTTCGGGCCTGAGTCGCTTCAATGAGGCCCCCGCGCTGAGGCGGGGGAAATGATCTCCACCGTGGTCACGTCAACCTTCATCAGCCAAGGCTTCAATGAGGCCCCCGCGCTGAGGCGGGGGAAATGTCTGGCAGCATCTGGTAAGTGGTCTCGCCGTCCAGGTGGCTTCAATGAGGCCCCCGCGCTGAGGCGGGGGAAATTACCGAGTAGCCGCCGCCGGCGGCGGTGCCGATCTCGCTTCAATGAGGCCCCCGCGCTTAGGCGGGGGAAATCTGGCAGGAATTCATGCCCGGATTGCTCGACTCCGTGCTTCAATGAGGCCCCCGCGCTGAGGCGGGGGAAATCAGGCCATGGCCGGGCTTGCGTGATCCACTTGGCCGCTTCAATGAGGCCCCCGCGCTGAGGCGGGGGAAATGGCGATTCCGGCGTGAGAGATACCGTGAAGTATGCGTAGCTTCAATGAGGCCCCCGCGCTGAGGCGGGGGAAATGACCGGCGGGCCGGGTGATTCGACAAATTGCAGGTTGCTTCAATGAGGCCCCCGCGCTGAGGCGGGGGAAATAGGTTCCAGCTTCAAGTTTTTTGCGGGGGTGCCGGTTGCTTCAATGAGGCCCCCGCGCTGAGGCGGGGGAAATTGGGCGAGCGAAGTCTCAAGATCGGTGCTGACCTTCGCTTCAATGAGGCCCCCGCGCTGAGGCGGGGGAAATTGGCGTCCCTGAAGAAGGGGCACCTTGTCGCCCTCAAGCTTCAATGAGGCCCCCGCGCTGAGGCGGGGGAAATGATCATCGATGGCGTCTTCTAGATCGTCGTAGTCGGTGCTTCAATGAGGCCCCCGCGCTGAGGCGGGGGAAATGACTCCCGCCGCGACGATCCCGAACCTGTCCAGCCCGCTTCAATGAGGCCCCCGCGCTGAGGCGGGGGAAATCACCGGTCCACAGAACCAATCGAAAGCTGTCGGCCGGCTTCAATGAGGCCCCCGCGCTGAGGCGGGGGAAATACGCCCGCCAGTTCCAAAACTCCATGGAGGGCTTTGCGCTTCAATGAGGCCCCCGCGCTGAGGCGGGGGAAATGATCGATTGATGCGGCGGTAGCCATCAGCGAATCCTGCTTCAATGAGGCCCCCGCGCTGAGGCGGGGGAAATTCGTCCTTGCACAGCGGGCGAATCCCGATCTGGACGCTTCAATGAGGCCCCCGCGCTGAGGCGGGGGAAATTCGTCCTTGCACAGCGGGCGAATCCCGATCTGGACGCTTCAATGAGGCCCCCGCGCTGAGGCGGGGGAAATCACGATGTCGCCCAGATAGACGTTGTAGGGGATCGTGCTTCAATGAGGCCCCCGCGCTGAGGCGGGGGAAATAGTGGTGCCTAAGGAGAGTTCGCCAGCCAAGGGGTCTGCTTCAATGAGGCCCCCGCGCTGAGGCGGGGGAAATTTGGCCAATTCACGTGATCCCGGCGTAGCTCGCGCCGCTTCAATGAGGCCCCCGCGCTGAGGCGGGGGAAATAAGCTGCTGGAGCACACCGACTGCTGCGTCGTGATGCTTCAATGAGGCCCCCGCGCTGAGGCGGGGGAAATGTCGTTGCGTTCGAAGTCATAGTCAATTTCACCTCGCAGCTTCAATGAGGCCCCCGCGCTGAGGCGGGGGAAATCACCAGTAGGCCGTGCCGTCAATCTCCAGATTGCAGCTTCAATGAGGCCCCCGCGCTGAGGCGGGGGAAATACCTATCCGCCCGATTGGGCAACAACAGGAGCGAGCAATGCTTCAATGAGGCCCCCGCGCTGAGGCGGGGGAAATGACTCCCGTCAGCCCGCGCGGCGGCTTGCCGTGCAGTTGCTTCAATGAGGCCCCCGCGCTGAGGCGGGGGAAATGCGTTCGCCCTGCGGGCCAGCTTGTCGGCCTCCCGCTGCTTCAATGAGGCCCCCGCGCTGAGGCGGGGGAAATGTGCAACTGCTGACACTCTAGGCGTGCTGGGATGCTTCAATGAGGCCCCCGCGCTGAGGCGGGGGAAATAGTGCCTGCTACAGCCCAATCGACTCGCCGTGAGGCCCCCGCGCGGCTTCCCGCCCAAACTCGCCGTGCGAGCGAGCGCTTGGTGCTTGGCTGACTTGCTTGGCTGCTGAACAAGGCAATTTGTCCGAAGTAGAAGCTTCAACCGATTGAGTTTTAAAGATCTACTGCCGCGGCGAGTGCTCCCTAGGAAAATCGTGCGCACTCAACCTCTCGCACTACGCCGGCAAAGCTACACGATAACCGGTTCACGGTCCACCGGGATGGTGTTTCGCTTGCCTAGGGACACGATTTTCGGCTCCACCCGGTCGGCCAATCCGATGTCTATGATGACAACGTGATCTTCATCGTGGTGGATGGCGCCATCGAGGTCGGCGATGAGCTCGGCATGGCGGCGAGGGGACAGGCGGCATTGGAACACCGAATACTGCACCCACTCCCCGTAACCGTGCATGGTGCGGAACACGCGTCGCCAGCGCTTGGCATCGGCGATGTCGTAAACCACGAAATACACTCGCTCTTCGCTGCTCATCGGGGTTGCGCTCTTGAGGGTGGCCGTTGCCGGTGCATGCTAACGGGTGAGGAAGTTGGGATAGTCCGGAATCTCGCCCAACAGGAAGCGGCTGAGCAGCCTGGCCTGCATCTCGAACAGGCGCCGGTACTCCACCCGGTAGTCAAACATTGGATGAGTCACTTCCTGGCTTAGGCGCCGCTCGAATGACGCAATGAACCGCTTGCGTCCGGAGGCCGATAGGTTGGTGCCAACGGGCGTGCGCACGAAGTCCGTGGGCTTTATCTCGCCGTTGTTGATGGCCTTGATCACCACGGAATCGACGATGAGAGGCCGGAACGGTTCCATCATGTCCAACGCCAAGGCCGGACGTCCGTATCGCGGTTGGTGGTAGAAGCCCCGATAGGGGTCGAAGCCAACGCTGGACAGCGCGACCACAAAGGCACGGGTCAGCAGTGCGTAGCCGAACGACAGCATGGCATTGACCGGATCGGTGGGCGGCCGCCGATTGCGCCCGTTCATGTCGAACAAGGTCAATTCGCTATCGGCGCCCTTCAACGCTTGGGGAAGGGACTGAAAGTAGAGCGCCGCGGCCGCACCTTCAATGCCGAGCAGGGTGTTGAGGCCCTTGGTCCGACCCGCTCGGTCACCGAGCCGTTTCAGGTCTTTGAGTACTGGCCCGGCTTCTTCCGTGCCCCGCCAATTGCGGCGCAGCAGCACGCGGCTGTTGCGGATCTTGGCTTGCACCCAGCCGCGCGCCAGACGCAGACAGACCTGATCCTCGAAGGAGCCGCGGTATTGTGCGGTGCGCAACTCCACGTTGGCATGGCCTGCGCCGACGGTGTGGCCGAGAAACCAGCCCCCGTAGGAATGCCAGGTGACGGGAATCTCCCGACGCATCAGCTCATGGAGCGTAGGCGTGGTGACGTAGACGTTGCCCATCACCACCAGTTGGGAGGTCTCCGCCAAGCGGGCGTGGGTTGGTTCGCCATCGTCCACGGTGATGGCCAAACGCTCGCCGGCCTTGGCGACCTTGGCCCGATGGGCTTGCACGTACACCGGCAGTGAGCGGGTGTGGCGCACGCTGATGGGCCGCACCTTGTCCGCCTTGGCGCTGAGCAGGTTGACCTCATCGGGCAGGCAGATGCCCACCAGAGAGCACCGGGAGCACTTGGGGCTGTCTTCAAGGGGAGGTGGAATTTGCCCGCCTTCCACGACGGTGCGCAGCAAGCTTAGGGACTCCCGCGTGAGCGACCGCAGCGCATCATCAAAGGGAACGCGCACCCTTTCCTTGGAGCCTGCAAAGTACAGGATGCCCTCCGAGCACCGATAGCCGTGGTCCTCCAGCAGCAAGCCCTGCGCACACAGTTGCACCCGCTCTGGGTCATAGGCCTTCTGCTTGACGTGGGGGCGCTTGCCGCGTTTGTAGTCGATGGGCGTGACCTCACCGTCCGCCCCCTCCACCAAATCGATCTTGGCCACGAGATCGAGGCGCTTTGACGACAGCTCCACGGAGCGGGCTGGCTTCATGGCCTCAAAGTCAGCATCCGGTTCAGGCAGGCTGCCGCCCTGGGCGTCCACCCTCCGGTGCACGTGGCGGCCCTCCACGGTGTCTGAGGAGTCCTCCCACTCCTTCTGCACCCACTCCAGATAGGCGAGGCGGGGGCAGTACACGAACTCGTTGAGGATGCGCGCGGGGATCAACGGCGCATCGGCCGGGCGCTCCACGCGCAAAGGCAGGGCAGCCTGCACGGGCGCGTCATCGGGCTGGGGTTCTGATTGCAGGAATCGACTTGTGGTTGAAGTCATGTCTTTGCTCCGTGGCCAAAATCTGAGTCAACCTTGTGCGCAATTGGCTTGCATGGGCGTTAGGTCAGCAAGTTGGTCCCTTATCTGGCACTGAGTGCCGCTGCTGAGCGCCGCAGTTTCTCCAGCGCTGAGTGAACAGGGTGAGGGTCATGGGTGGCTAAGCGGGGTAGTACTTCCGCTTCGGATCCCGAGGTCCGCTGCCGATGTCCACGACCAGACCGCGCTCGACTAGCCTGACCAGGCGCGCTCGCGTCGCCCGGGGCGACAGTCCGATGGCAGTTGCAAGTTCGGCTGTTCGGCGACCATTGGCATCGAGTTCGTCAAGAATCGCCCGGTCAATGGCATCCATCGAAGCTTCTGTCGCTGGCTCCGTTTTCAGGGTGACGCGCAGCCTTTGGCCAACTTCCTCCCAAATTGGCGGCAGCAGTCCAAACTCCTTGCAGGCTGCAATCATCCGTTGGGCGCCGCTGCCCCATTGCTCGACCAGCCCGAGTTCGTGAAACACGCGGCCAATGACCCGATTGCGCAGCTTCGAGACGCCCCGTGGCAGGTCTTCCAAGGTGAGCCCGAACGGCAGCAGGCCGGGGTTCTCCACTTCCAGCCGATCGTCGAATACGGCGACGCGGATTGGCGCGCCGCGTTGCGAGTAGTCCGCGTGAGCCAGCGCGTTCACCAAAGCCTCCCGCACGGCGACCGGCGGCAACTTGGTCCGCACCCGACGGCGGACGCGGCCGATTTCCACGCTGGACGAGAGGTGCCGCTCAATGAAGGCGACCGCTGCGGGGATGGTCTCCGGGAGCGGCATTCTCAGTTCCGCCTGATCGGCAATTCCGGCGCGGTCCGTGCCATGGAAACGCCCGGCCTGCACCCAAGCATCCGGGAAATGCGCAAGGCGTTCCCGTCCGTAGAGCAGAATGCCCCCAACAGTGGGCACCTTGCGCCCTTGGTGGGTGGTGCGCAGGCCTAGAGTGTCGAGGTCGCGCTCAGCCAGCGTCCTGAACTGGGCAAAAGACTCGGAAGCAGCTCGGAAGTCCAGTGCTTCCGAGTTGAGGCTGGGCATGGGACCCTCGTCGAAGGACTCGCGATGTGAATAGCGGTGTAGTTCTGCAATGAGTTCGGCATCCGCTCGCCGATTGGTGGAGCTAACCGGGACGTAGGTTCCGCCCAACGGCTCTTCCCCCAAATGGTGCGGGCGGTTGGCGCTTGGATAAACGCGCACGGCAACAACCTAGGTACTGCGGTAGCGCAGTATCTCGATATCGGGCAACAGGCGGGGCGAAACAGCGTCACTGATCAAGTTGGCGACTTTCTCCTCCAAAGCCCTTGGATTCTCGACGCCGCGCACACGGCGCGTTTGATCTTCAACGCCGATGAGCAGTGTCCCACCAGCCGTGTTGGCAAACGCCACCACCGAACGCAGGAATGGGTTGGGCGAAGACAGGTCACGCTTGAACTCAAGGGTCTTGCCCTCAGGCTGGCGTAGAATTTCAGTGAGTTCCATAGCTCGGAAGATTACTCGGAAGTGCTGGGAAGGCAAAGCGCTTCCGAGCTTACTTCCGAGTTTGGGGCTAACCGGGCGCTGGGCTTGCGGCAGGCTGCTGGCCACGGATGGACGTGGAGCGGCGGCAGCCTGCCCGTGAAGTTGCGGAGGCTGAGCTGGAGGCAGCCCTGACCCCAGGCTATGGCCTGTTCGCTGGGCCTGTTGAGCAACAGGCGCGGTTGGTATTCACGCCGGAGCGGGCACGATGGGTCGCCGATGAGCTCTGGCATCCCGATCAATCGGGCGGCTACCTGCCGGATGGCCAGTATGAACTGACCGTGCCTTACTCGGATCCGCGGGAGTTGGTGGGTGAAATCCTGCGCTACGGGGCAGATGTGAAGGTGGTGGAACCGGAATCCTTGGTCGACCTGGTCCACGAGAGTCTCCATGGGGCGCTGATGCACTACGGCGATTAGCGGGCCATTCTGAGTGTTCATGGTCCGAGCAGGGGCCGTTGCGCTATCAAGTACGAAGCGGGACAGGTCGAATGCGCGCCGGGGATCAATCAGCAGCCGGGCGTAGTGAGGGGGAGGGCTTGTACCTACATATTCGTGTTAGAGTCGTATTACGTTTCTTTGATCGATGAGAGTGACTATGCAACAAGTCAAAGTGTCCCCCAAATTCCAAGTGGTCATTCCCAAGCCTGTGCGTGAGTCACTGGGAATCCGTCCGGGCCAAAGTCTGCAAGTCGTCCCGTACGGCGACCGCATTGAACTCGTGCCAATGCGGGCAATCGCCGAGATGCGGGGCTTCCTCGCCGGCATGGATCCACGAATTGAGCGCGAACCGGACCGCGACCTGTAGCGATGACCGTTGCGGGGGCCAATCTTGTCGACTCTTCGGGCTGGATCGAGTACTTCACGAATGGGCCCAACGCCGACGTGTTTGCTGCCCCGCTTGCCGACGTCACCCGACTGATCGTGCCGACAGTTTGCCTTTACGAAGTCTTCCGGGTGGTTTTGCGGCGGCGAGGAGAGCCTGATGCGCTTAAAGCCGCTGCGCTAATGGGCAGTGGCCGGGAAATCGCACTCACATCCGAACTCGCGCTGTTCGCGGCACGGCTTGCCCACGAAAACAGCTTGGCGATGGCGGATGGCATCATTTTGGCAACGGCCCGCCGTGAACAGGCGACTCTTTGGACCCAGGACATCGATTTTGAAGGCTTCCCGAATGTCCTTTACTTCCCAAAGGTGCTGAGTTGAGCGGACTGACCGCGTGCTTGCCGTTCAGCAACTTGATGGCGGGGTCTTGGGACCCTGAGCTTGTGTCGGGTTTTGACACAGCTATGCCCGACAATCAGGCCATAAGCAGCAAACAGCAATTGCCTGGGTGGTTGGGGTGAGTGACACACCAGTTCTCGGCGACGCAGACCGTCGCTTAGGCGAGTTGTTTCAATCCCTGAATGCCCCAGACGTAAACAAGCGGGGCTACCCACATGTTGCCCAAGTTGATGACCCTGCTGCGGTCATGCGACACGGGAGCTTCGGCGGTCGTGGCTCTGCGGACTCGATCAACTCACCGAAACCCAAAAGAGGGAAACACATATGAGCGATCTGACGTTCGAGCGGCTTCACGCCGCCGTCTCTGGCGATGCAGTCGCCTTGCGATCACGAACCACACTACAGCCAGCTGGGGGCGCAGGAGACAAGGTCTTTCCGCCATCCTTCGCTGTCGATGGCCGCGCTGAGCACAAATACGCCGTCGAAGAGAGGCAATCCGGTACAGACAAGGTTTCCGTCACCGTATTGCTGGATTCTGTAGCGTCGCAGGCGAACCGCGCAGAGTTGGCGCTGCTCGAAGGTTGGGAACTGGGCGAGTTGGCGTTTCCAGTGCCGTACGTCGACTTTACGGATGACGGGGGTGCCACGGACTATGAACGGCTCACGGTGCTGGAGGCCCCCCACCGACTGGCTGATGCGATTTTTCGAGACAGCCTATTGCACGGCACGCTGTTCCGTCTGTCCGACATCGGCCGCGCAATCACGGACGCGACACCTCGAAACGCCACCGGGTTGTTTCGGTATTCCCCTACATCTCTGCTTTTTGGGATGTGGGATTCAACTGGCCCAAAGGGTGGTCTCGGGTCAAAGTTCCAGCGCGCCTACGTGTCTGAAATCGTCGGATTCGACGCAACGGTGGGCAAGAAGGTCGGGAGCCGCATCGATCCGCTCCAGATCGAGAAGGTCGCCTCAGACGACCGAATCTACAATAGCGCGGACCCGGCCGAAGTGTGGACCGAAAACCCCGAATTGGCCGAAAAGGACAAGAAAGGCAATGCGGTTCATGCGTCGCGCGGTAGCGATAGCGGCGAAGCCGGGCAGCCGTCAAAGATCAATCACGGCAACATCGTGCCGTCTATCGATGCCCAGGCCGGAGGCGTGACAATCTCCAGCGCTTTGCAGACCACGGTGATCTCACTTGCTGCATTGCGCAGGCTGCGGTGCAAGGGGTATTCCCGGGAGGCGGAAGCGGCCATGCGCTCATCGGTGGCCGCCCTCGGCGTCGCCGCCATTGCCTACCTTTACGAAATGGATTACGACCTCCGCTCTCGGTGTCTACTGGTCCCGACCCACCCCCCCAAGATTGAATTGCTAACCCGGGACGGCTCTTCCAGCGAAACGGTGAACGTTGACCGCGTGACCGCAGCCCGTATCGTCAAGGAGGCAGCCATGCACGCGGAAGCGGCAGGAATCGGGTGGGAGACTGAGCAGACGCGGCTTCTGCCTGCCCCCAAGCTGTTGGAACTGATTCGACGCAGCCGCAAGCAGGCTGCAACCGAACCGGCGAGTGAGTGACGCATGGCCACCGGAGAACGCTTCGGTGTCGAGGTGAATTTCCTTACCGGCCGCTTTGTCGCCACCTCCCACAACGACCGACGACTGCCTGAATGGCCGCCGCATCCTGCTCGATTGTTCTCTGCGCTGGTCGCCGCATGGGCGGATGCAGACGAGCCGGACGAATCAGAACGCGAGGCATTGGAGTGGCTCGAGTCACTGGCACCACCAGGTATCAAAGCTTCTGAGGCCGTGCCGCGCAAATCTGTGCAGCAATTCGTGCCGGTCAACGACAGCGCTGTTGTGCCAAGAACCTGGTACGAGCGACAGGCAAATCAAGTGGCCGAATTGTCCATGCAGTTCGACGCCGAAGCTGCGGCTTCCGGGGGCGTGTTGACCAGAAAGCTGGAACGCACGGAGTCAAAGCTCGCCAAGGCACGGGATGTGGAGGATCAGGTCACGCGGACCGGCAAGACGAACCCCAAAGTAGCGCTGACGATGCTGCCCGACCACCGCGGCAAGCAAGGCAGGTTCTATCCTTCAGTCACGCTCGACGACCCCCGCGTGGTCTTTCTTTGGGACATGGCGCCTCCGTGGTCCATTAGTCAGGCACTGGACAAACTGCTCCAGCGCGTGACCAGATTGGGGCACTCCTCATCGCTGGTGTCTTGCCGCCTCGTGCGCAACGAGGCTGCCCCCACTCTTCGTGCCGGCGTTGACGGCGAACGCCTGCGCACAGTGCGACGTGGCCAGCTTGCGGAACTTAAACGGCAATTCGGACTTCATCGAGGCGTCAACCCGCGGTCGTTGCCGTACACGGGGGTAGGGTATCGGCGAGTCCCGGAGCAGCCCAGAATGGCTGACAGCGTACTCAGACCGAACACGGCCGGTGAGTGGATCGTGTTCGAGCTATTGCCGGGCTCCAGATCTTTCCCGGCAACAAGATCGGTGGAACTGGCGACCGCGATGCGTGCTGCCCTGTTTCACTATGCCGAAGATCCAATTCCCGAAGCGATCAGCGGGCACCTGCCTAACGGCAGGCCCACTGCCGCGCCGCATGTCGCTTTCCTGCCGCTTCCTCTAGTTGGTTACGAGCACTCGGACGGGCGACTGTTGGGAATCGGCGTTTCCATTCCAGACATTTTGGCTGACGCTGCTCGAAGTGCACTCTATCGGGCGATTGGCCATTGGGAATCAGCTGCTGGCGGGGCGGCTTTGAAGCTTACCTTCGGCAATGAAGGCATCGTTCGTCTCGGTCGATTGCGCGGCCCTGCCACGCTAGTGTCTCTGCGACCGGGCGTCTGGAGCAAGACCTCTCGTCGATGGATTTCCGCAACCCCGGTCGCGCTGCCCCGGCACCCAGGCAAGTTACGCGGAGGATCGACTGCCTCGAGTGCCAAGGCGTGGGAGATAGCCGAGCGATCTATCGTGTTGGCTTGCACCCACATCGGCCTGCCGGAGCCGGCGGCCGTGGAAGTCTCACTCGGTTCGTTCATCAAAGGTGCTCATGCCGCAACTCGGTATCCGGCATTTCATCAGAAGGAACGTGACGGCCGGCCCGTGCGCCGTCAACTCGTCCATGCTTCGATTTCCTTCAAACAACCCGTGGAGGGGCCGTTCATGCTCGGCGCAGGGCGTTTTGTCGGGTTGGGGCTGATGCGTCCTGCAGCGCTTGCAGTTGCGAACAGTTCCGAATTGGCCAATGGCGATGACTGACCGTCACTCCGATTCGCGGGAGTTCTCGCAGTTGCCGATCGACGGTGGGTGGACGGTTGACGATTTCAGCGCGTTTTTCAGGGACATCCACGGCTGCGACCCGTTTCCCTGGCAGGCCCGCTTAACTGAACAGGTGCTCACGCGAAAGGCATGGCCCAAGGTCGTCGATCTCCCAACCGGTAGTGGCAAGACTGCAGTACTCGACACAGCCGTGTTTGCCATTGCGGCGCACCCCACCTTTGCGCCACGGAGAATTGTCTTCGTCATCGACCGGCGGATCGTCGTCGATCAGGTTTGTGAGCGTGCGCAGCAAATCGAGCGGCGCCTGAATGACGCGGACACCCCTATTCTAAGGCGAGTGCACGCGTCCTTGCGGAAATTGGGCGACGGGCCACTCTTGGGCGTCTCTGCGCTGCGCGGCGGAGTCCCCATAGACGATGCGTGGGCGCAACAACCGGACAATCCGTGGGTCGTGGTCTCCACCGTCGACCAATTTGGCTCTCGCCTGCTGTTTCGGGGCTACGGGGTCACGCCGCGCATGCGCCCGGTACACGCGGGGCTTGCTGGCAACGATTGTCTGGTGTTTCTGGATGAGGTGCATCTGAGCGCACCCTTCGCGGAAACTCTTGCCCGCGTAGCAGAGTTGCCGGCCGGGCCACTCCCTCGAAGATTCGTTACCGTCGAAATGTCGGCCACACCCACGAATACGACGACCGAGCGATTCGCGCTGGAACCCCAAACAGATCTAGAGGAATGCCCGGAACTGCGTCGACGCGTAGAAGCTGCCAAGGAGGCCGCGCTGGTCTCGGTTCAAAAGGCGGATGCGATTCCAGCCGCCGTACTGAAGCTTGTGAATTCGGTCGACCGCTCCAATCGCAGAGGCGAACCACTCGTTCGCAGCATCGGCGTTGTTGTCAATCGTGTGCGTACGGCCCGCGAGACTCACGATAGGTTGATGACAGCTGGATATCGCGCGCATCTTCTGACGGGCCGCATGCGACCGCTGGACAGGATCGAAGCATTGGGCAAGATCGGACCTGTTGTAGACCCTGACAGCGAGGTGCCTGGAGACGAACTCAATGTCGTGGTTGCGACGCAAGCGATCGAAGTAGGTGCAGACTTCAGCTTCGACGCCCTTATCTCCGAGTGCGCTGCGGTGGACAGCTTGCGGCAGCGATTTGGTCGATTGGACCGGCGGGGAACTTGGTCAGGCCGAGCTGGCATCCCCGCTCGTGCGTGGATACTAGGGCTCAAGACAGTTGTTGGATCGAAAAAGCCTGACCCGATCTACGGCATGTCTGTCAAGGAGACTTGGGATGAGCTGACGAACCGATCCGAAGGTGGGCCACTGGACGTGGGTCCGATGGCGCTGCAGGGCTTTCCGGACAGTGCCTGTGCTCCGCGACCTCGCGCACCGCTCCTTCTGAAGACTCATTTGGATGCATGGGTGCAGACTGGCCCCGAACCCATCGTACAACCATCCATCGATTGGTTTCTGCACGGCATTGAGCAGTCCCGCCTGCCCGAAGTTTCAATACTGTGGCGTTTCGACCGGTCTTCGGATGCGTTGCGCCTAGTTCCTCCCCGGCAAGCGGAGACGCTCCAAGTGCCGATCTCCGCCGCGAAATCCTGGCTTGTAGGGGATTCCGAAGTGGATGTGGCCGACGTGTCACAGGTGGGTGACACGCAGCATACTCGTGAAACAAGCGAAACCCACACACCAGGCTGGGTACGCTGGCTGGGATTCGGAGGCGGTGCGGAGGAGGGCATCGGTGTCGAGAGCATTCAACCGGGTGAGGTACTCGTTGTGGATCCGGCCCTTGGCGGCTTGAATGCAGGAACCTGGGACCCTTCCTCCACAGAGCCAGTGGAAGATCTCGGTGACGCGGCGCAATTCGCGTATGGGCGCAAGACAACTCTGCGTCTCGACCCCAGGCTACACTACGTAGCTGCTCCCCCCAGCCCCGCGAACGAAGCCACTGCGGACGAGTCCGCTTCCGATCGCATAACCCATTGGCTCGATTCAGTGTTTTCCGACCCCGCCGACTGGTTGTCGGAGGCCATAGCGAAGTTTCGCAACGGCTTTGAAATCGACGTAGTCGGCGCTGTAGAAGATGGCGATGATCTGCGTTACTACATATTGACCGAGCAGCACGAACAGACGAAAAGACGGCTGGTGGACGCTGCCATGCTGGATGGCTCGGATGCAACGGGGTCGTTCACCGGCACGAAGTCAACGTTAAGTGAGCACCTTGCTGGCGTAGGAGCGCGTGCAGGCGAAATCGCGAAGCGGTTGGAGCTTTCGCCGGAAACGGCCGCGGACTTGCGTCTGGCCGGCGAACTCCACGATTTGGGGAAAGTGGACCCCCGTTTCCAATTGCAGTTGGTTGGTGGAGATCCCGTGGAATTGGAGATGCGCAGCGGCTCACCATTAGCCAAATCGCTCCCGGGCGTCCCCCGGGTCTGGAAGTACCCGCGAGGAATGCGGCACGAGGTCGCGAGTGTTGCCTTGATCGAGTCGAATGACGATGTTCTTGCGACGGCACACGACAAGGCCCTCGTGCTGCATCTGGTCGCCAGCCACCATGGTTTCGCACGCCCGCTACCACCAATCGTCGAAGATTCTGACCCGCAGACGCTGACCTACGATCTGAACGGTCATCAAATGGAGACGGGCTCTGATTTCGTCCAGAGTTCCATTGCGCTCGACGCGGCGGATCGCTTTTGGTGCCTAGTGGAACGCTACGGCTACCATGGGCTGGCGTGGCTCGAGGCAATCTTGCGGCTGGCCGATCACCAACAGAGCGCCAAGGAGTCAGAGCGGTCATGAGTGGCGTTCACTTGCATGGGCTTGAGGGAACCAACCCGTTGGGCTTTCTGGCCGCCCTTGGCGTGCAGGTTGTGTTTGCGGAAGATCGCGAGCAGCCGCGGTTGTGGTGGAGCGAAGACATCACCCCTCACGCGATCATCGATGCGGACTTCACGGTAGAGAGGGTGGCGAGTTGCGCGCTGGACGCGTTCGGACGTTGGCATAGGAGTGCCGCCTTGAATCCCACGAGGCAGGATGGGTCGCCGATGCACAACGGCGATACGCTCAAGTTGCACGGCGACGATGTCAGGACTTACTTGGGTCACGCAAGCACTCGCGATTCGAGCAGTCCTCTGGCAACGGCCCTGTTGGCTGAAGGGAGCGTTGATAAACAGGGTGCCGCAAAGCCATCCGACTTTTACTTCGCCGCAGGAAATCAGCACTTCCTGAGCGCGGCCCGGACCATTCTGGCGGGTGCTTCCATCGAAGATCTCGAAGCGGGCCTCAATGGTCCATGGCCCTACCAGAGTCAGCTTCCGTCGCTCGGCTGGGACGTCTCTGACGATCGTGTTTACGCACTGCGAGCTCACGATCCCGCGCCTGAAAAAAAGCGAACCAATCCCGGCCCCGAGGCACTTGCCTTGTTGGGTTTGAGCCTTTACCCGGTTTTTGCCGGTCAGGGCCGCACCGCCACGCAGGGTTGCTCAGGGACTTGGAAGGCTGGCGCGTTTTCCTGGCCGCTTTGGCACAACCCAGCGTCGCCACTGGCGGTCAAGTCTCTTATCGCGCATGCCTACGGGGTGGCAACAACGGCTGAACGCCGTCGCTGGTCTCGTTCCTGGCGCGGATGGGGGATTTCCAACGTCTATCGCTCACCAATACGCCGAAGCGACCAAGGAGGCTATGGCACTTTCGGCCCCCCGGAGGTCCTCTGGCGCCAGGACACCGGCGGATAGACTGCAACCCATGAAAAAGCGCAAGCTCCCCATAGGCCTGCAGACCTTCCGCGAAGTCGGGGGCGGCGAGTACTACTACGTCGACAAAACGCCGTTCATTCGTCGGCTGGTGGATGAGGGCAAGCATTACTTCCTTTCCCGTCCTCGGCGCTTCGGCAAGAGCCTATTCCTGGACACGCTGAAGGAGCTGTTCGAGGCAAACGAGGCGCTGTTCCGTGGGCTCGCGATTCACGACGAATGGGATTGGTCGGTGGCTCATCCCGTGCTGCGGTTGAGCTTCGGCAGCGGGCTCTTCGTAGGCGCCGGAGGGTTGCATGCGGAAGTGGTGTCGATGTTGAGGGCCATTGAAGAAAGCCTTGCGGTACCCGCACACCCCGACGACTCTGCCCCGGCGCGTTTGCGTCGCCTGATTGAATCGCAGCACGAGCAGACCGGCCGTCGGGTAGTCGTTCTGGTGGACGAATACGACAAGCCGATATTGGACGCACTGGAATCCGCGCCCGAAGTCGCTCGGGCGAATCGGGATTACCTTCGCGCCCTGTATGGGGTGATCAAGGATTGTGACGCCCATCTCCGGTTCAGCTTCATCACCGGGGTGAGCAGATTCTCGAAGGTAAGCCTGTTTTCGGGTCTGAACAACCTCACGGACATTACGCTGGACCCTCGATACTCGGCCGTCTGCGGGTACACGGAGGGCGATCTGGACGACGTGTTCCAGCCTGAGATGGGAGGCGTGGACCGGGCAGCGGTGCGGGATTGGTACAACGGCTATGGCTGGCGGGGCAGTGAGCGTGTGTATAACCCGTTCGACGTGTTGCTTTATCTTCGTCGGCGCGAATTCCAGGCGTGGTGGTTCGAAACGGGAACCCCAACCTGCCTGATCGCTACGCTGCGTCAACGCGGTGTCAGCGCACCGGAGCTGGACGCCATGGTGGCCGGCCAAGATGCTCTATCGGCGTTTGACGTGGACCACATTGCCACCGAGGCGTTGCTGTTCCAGACCGGCTATCTCACCATTACCGGCGAGACGACACTTGGGGGCAGGCTGCGCTACCGGCTCGGCTATCCGAATCGGGAGGTGCGCCAAAGCCTGAACGAACAACTGCTGCGCCACCTGGTGCAGGATGCGTCCCGCCCGGAACGCCACGGCGCGCGTCTCTATGAAATCCTGGAAGCCAACGACTTCGAAGGCTTAAAGCAACTGGTCCACGCCTTTTTCGCAAGCATTCCCCACCAGTGGTACACCAGCAACGACATAGCCCGTTACGAGGGCTACTATGCCAGCGTGTTCTACGCGCATTTCGCATCGCTTGGGTTGGACATCACGGTGGAAGACTGCACCAACCACGGGCGCATCGACATGACGGTGCGGTTCAATGGCAACGTCTACATTTTTGAGTTCAAGGTTGTGGAACTGGGGGGCGAAGGCTCCGCGATGGCACAGTTGCAGCAGAGAGGATACGCAGAGAAGTACCTGTCGGGTGGCGAGCCGGTGCACCTGATCGGCATTGAATTCAGTAAGGAAACACGCAACGTGGCGGCTTTCGCGGTGGAGCGGGCGTGAGTCGATTGGCGTTGTGAGCTTGGTCATCAACAGTTGCAGGTCGTCGACGACGATATGCATGGATCTCGTGGTGCGCGGCGCATTCGAGCACTTTTCAGGCGAGGGCAAGATGTCCAAGAGCCCGGCTCTGCTCCAGAACATTGCTCGGCTTGTGAGCGGGATGCGCTCACTCCAGCCCTAGGCCAAGCTAGGCAACGACGGTTGGCAGTATCGGGTCGGTGGGTCAAAGATGCCCCATAATCAGCACGAAGCAACTTCAATGGACCCAACCCCATGCCCAGAACCATCCTAGTCACTGGCGGTGCGCGAGGCATAGGCCGCGGCATCGCCCACGCCTTTCTCGCCAATGGCGACCGCGTCATGATCGCGGACCTGCCCGATGGGGGAAAGTGGAACTACGAACTGGCCAGCGCCCGTGACCGGCAGGCGGCGTTGACGGAAGCCCAGTCTTTGGGCGAGGTTGCCGCCACCGACCTCGACGTCACCGACCAGGCAAGCTGCGAGGCTGCCGTGCAGGCCACTCTATCTCGCTTCGGCGGCCTGGACGTGCTGGTGAACAACGCTGGGGTGATTCAATCCGGGCCTATCGAGGCGTTCTCCCAGCAGGATTGGGACCGAGTGTTCGCCGTCAACGTCAAGGGCGTTTTCCTGATGACCCAAGCCGCGCTGCCGCCACTCAAGGCATCGAGCGATGCCGCCATCGTCAATACGGCCTCCATCGCCGGCAAGCAGGGCTTTCCCAACTTGGTGGCTTACTGCGGTTCCAAGTTCGCTGTGGTGGGCATCACCCAAGCCCTCGCGGCGGAACTTGCGCCCACGGGCATTCGCGTAAACGCACTGTGCCCGGGCATGGTGGGCACCGCCATGTGGCTGGAGCACCTCATGCCCGCCAACACGGCCGATGAAGCGGACCAAAAGCAGCAGTTCGAAGAGGCGATGGCTTCAAGGATTCCGCTCGGCAGGCCGCAAACCGTGGAAGACATGGGCCAAGCCGCCCTCTATCTGGCCAGCGCCGTCAACGTCACCGGCGTTTCCCTCAGCGTCGCGGGCGGATTTGAGATGAATTGAACGGCTTCATTGCCCGATAATCGACGCGAAACAGCGCAGTCGAGTGACCGTCGCTCGCAATCCCGAAAATGCATCCCCCGAGAACAGCTTGGCGAGACTTTCCCGATGCCGTCCTCTTGGCGCCGGAAAGGGAAACGCTGTCCCACCCCGATTACGCAACCGCTAAGTCCGGCGATGCCGTGGCTGCCGTCAGACTTGTCGATGCGCTGGCCCACGAAGCGGGTTTGGCCGTAATTCGCAGACTACTTCAGGGTAGAGGAGCGAACCAACCCGTGCTCGTCAGCGCTCACGCATACGAGCGCGACGGATACAATGCGATCCCGGCTGCCCTGGCGCGCTTGATGAGCGAGCGCCTGCGAATGTCGTTCAACTCTCACATCGTGCAAACGAACATCGTGGGGCATACAGGTGCAGGTGGCTATGGCCGACTGGCTAGGCAGGCTTCCTTCGGCGGCAAAGTGATCCCGGGTGGCAATTACATCTTGGTGGACGACTTTATCGGCCAAGGCGGCACGTTGGCGAATCTGCGCGGTTGGATTGAGAGCAACGGTGGTAGAGTAGTCCACGCGGTGGGGTTGACGGGCAAACCCTATTCGGCCAAGTTGAATCCTGCCGAGGAGCAACTCCATGAACTCAGAGAAAAACACGGTCCAGACTTCGAAAAGTGGTGGCAGGATCAGTTCGGCCACACCTTCGATTGCCTTACTCAATCAGAGGCTCGGTACCTCGCCCGCTCCGCGGATGCTGACACCATACGAAATCGACTTGCTGCGGCAATGCGCGAAGGAAACAGCCGAAGTCGCTGGTGAATACCTCAAGCGCAAGCAAGCCCAAAGAGAGACCTAGCCACAGGACATAGAGGGCTTGTTCTGCGCCCTTGCTTGTGGGTCAGCCCAACAGCGCATAATGACTCCGGCTTTCAAGCCCCTCCCGTTTCGTTCGCCAAGGTCGACAGAAACTCCATTAGAAGTGGCACCGGCCGGCCGGTGGCGCCCTTGGCGGCGCCTTGGGAGAGCCATGCGCTGCCGGCGATGTCCAAGTGGGCCCACTTGAAATCCTCGGCAAAGCGGGAAAGAAAGCAGCCTGCCGTGATGGTGCCGGCGTTCTTGCCGCCGATGTTGGCCA
This sequence comes from Candidatus Azophilus sp., assembly GCA_965220835.1. Classification (GTDB taxonomy): domain Bacteria; phylum Pseudomonadota; class Gammaproteobacteria; order Pseudomonadales; family Azotimanducaceae; genus Azophilus. The sequence continues at coordinate 1,204,765 of OZ244842.1, forward strand.
TGTCAGCAAAGTTTGAATCCAACTGCTTCTGGTATTCCGGCCAGAGCGGCAGCTGCCAAGCGCGGTCCAGGCAGTCTTGGCTGCACTGCAGTAGGCTGTCGATCAGTTCTTGGTCGTTGCCCATCACCACGTTGGCTTCGTTGCCGAATGCGGCTATGGCGGCGCCGGTCAAGGTGGCGATGTCGATGACGTGGGATGGCTCGAAGCGCTTGGCGTAGGTGAGGGCGTCGCACAGCAGCAGCCGCCCCTCGGCGTCGGTGTTGAGGATTTCAATGGTCATGCCGGACATGCTGGTGACAACGTCGCCCGGCTTGGTGGCACGGCCGCTGGGCATGTTCTCGGCAGCGGCGACTAGGCCCACCACGTTTATCGGCAGCTGCAACTCAGCCGCAGCGGCAATCGTGCCGAGCACGCTGGCGGCGCCGCCCATGTCGAATTTCATCTCGTCCATGGCGAGACCGGGCTTCAGGCTGATGCCGCCGCTGTCGAAGGTCACGCCCTTGCCCACTAGGCAAACCGGCTTGTCGCCCGCGTCTGCCCCGCGGTAGTGCAGCACGATGAGGTAGGCGTCTTGCTCCGAACCGGCGCTCACCGAAAGGAAAGAGCCCATGCCCAGTTCCCGCATGCGGGTTTCATTGAGCAAATCAACGCTGATGGCACTGTGCTCGGCCTCCAACTCCCGTGCGTGGTCGGCCAAAAAGGTCGGGGTGGCGATGTTGCCGGGCAGGTTGCCCAGCTGCCGGGCGCGATTCATGCCTCGGCCCACGGCTTTGCCTCGGCCCAAGGCGTCTTCCAGCGGTTGCGAAGACGCAGGTACTGACACCAGTTCAAGGGCCACTGGCCTTTGGGTGTCTTTCTTGGTGGTGGCGTAGCGGTAGGTGGCGGTCTCCGTTTCTTGGGCGAGCCTGGATGCCAGCCAGTTGATTTCAATGTCGTTCACCGCCAGATCGGGCAGCGCAACATGCACCTGCGCCATGTTGCCGGACAGCACCGCCTTCACTGCGCCAGCTAGGCACTTGGCGGCCGCGCCGCGGTCAAACTTCTGCCGCTCCCCCGCCCCAACCAGCAGTGCGCGGGCCGCCTCCCCACCGGCGGAAAGATGCAACAGATGCCTCTCGTCGGCATTCTTCCATGCGTAGTCGCCGCTGGAGACCACAGCGCCCAGGGCACCGCCCAAAGCCGCGTCCAAGGCTTGGCCTTGTGCACCGAAAGCGCCATCGTCGTCACTCCAAACGGGGACCACCACGCAATCGGCGGCGACTTGGGCAATGGTTTCGCTGACCACTTCGTATTGCATGCTGCTCCTCCGCATTCGTTCAGTGAGGTTTACGCCAGTTTGGCGAGCGCAGTTTAACGAAACATGGGCTAGCAGCGGTTCCCATTGTGAACCCAAGCCGAGCCTGTGCATCCCAATCGAAGGCAGAACGCCCGAGGAACGCAGCGCACCGTCGTACAGCAGTCGGCTCGAGGGCGTCCCGCCCTCGGTGCGAACGGCGAAACCCACTCAGGCCTTGAGGAAGAAGCCAAGTTGAGAATTGCTGATTTGCCAGTCCACTCCTTGAATCCCCTCCGGCGTTGCTGCACTATGCGCGCCCCTCAAGGGCTTCTCCGCGCTCGTAGCTCAGCTGGATAGAGCACTGGGCTTCGAACCCAGGTGTCGGGGGTTCGAATCCTCCCGGGCGCGCCAGCTTCAAGCAACCCAACCAATCGGGGCCAGGCCATGGAGCAACCGCTTGCCGGCGTGACGGTGCTGGACTTCGGGCAAATCTACAACGGCCCCTATTGCGGGTTTCTGCTGGCGCAGGCGGGGGCGCGGGTCATTAAGGTGGAATCGCCCGTTGGCGAGCCGTTGCGGGCGCGGGGCGAGGCGTCGACCGCCAGCTATCCCTTTGCCATGCTCAATGGGGGCAAGGAGGGCATCACCCTCAACATCAAGTCCGTGGCGGGGCAGGGGGTCTTGAAGCGCCTGGTGCGGGAAGTGGACGTGGTGCTTGAGAACTTCGCGCCCGGCACCATGGACCGGTACGGCATCGGCGCTGCGGCCCTGCGCCGGCAAAATCCGCGGCTGGTCTATGCCGCCGGCACCGGCTACGGCGCCACCGGCCCGCACCGGGACTACTTGGGCATGGACCTCACCATTCAGGCCATGTCCGGCATCATGAGCATCACCGGGCAGGAGGATACGCCGCCGCTCAAGTCGGGGGCGGCGCTGTGCGATTTCTTCGGCGGCGTGCATCTCTACGCGGCCATCGTCAGCGCCCTGTACCGGCGCCAGCGCACCGGGGAGGGCGCCGTCATCGACATCGCCATGCAGGATACGGTCTTTCCGGCGCTGGCCACGGCGCTCGGCGCGTTCTACCTCAACGGCAAGCAGGGGCCAAGCCGCGGCAACCGGCATCCCGGATTGAGCTTGGCGCCCTACAACGTCTACCGGGCGAAGGACGGCCACGTGGCCATGATCTGCATTCGCGAAGGGCACTGGCGCCGGCTCATCAAGGCCATGGGCCAGCCCGAATTGGGGGAACGGCCGGAGTTCGCTGACATGGCCAGCCGGGCCGCGCACATCGACGAAGTGGACGCCGTGGTGGAGGCTTGGACCAAAACCCGCACCCGGGATGAAATCTTTCGCATCCTGCAGGCAGGTGGCGTCATTTGCGCGTCCGTGCAGAACTTGGAAGAGGTGGTGAACGACCCGCACCTTCACGAACGCGGCACCTTGGAGTGGCGGGAGCACCCTCATTTGGGGCGCATCGCCCTATGCCGCACGCCCCTGCGCTACGAAGGCGTGACGCCCCCAGAGATCACCGACGTGCCCGCCCTGGGGGCGGATACCCAACGCGTGCTGCGGGAATTGGGCGGTTACGCCGTGGCTGACATTGAAGCCCTACAGCAGGCGGAAGCGTTCTGAGGGTCCCCAAGGGGCCAGCTGGGCGGCAGCATTGCGCAATACGCCAAACGCGGCTGCAGGTGCGACGACATTGCTCTCCCGGTCGGTCTGGATGGTCGCAGAATTGTGCAATATGCCCATCGCTGCTGCAGGTTCTGCTGCTGCTGCCAACGTGGCTTCCCAATCCGCGGCTCAAGCGGGGTATTCTATGGGCGCCTGCGCCGATGTCTCGGCGTGCCGATGTCTCGGCGTGCCGATGTCTCTGCGTGCCGATAGCTCGGCGCGCGGGTAACTCGGCGTGCCAGCAGCTTGGCGAATTCAGCAGTGAAAGCGGTTCTCGCCATGCCCGGCCCCTTATCCGGCACTCGCGGCAATCGCAGCGCGGCTGATACTTCGGGCCAGAAGGCAATTCAGCGCTGTATCTGAAAAAAACATCATTTAAACAAGTGGTTACATTCACAATGTCGAAAACATCGAAGAAGATTGGAACGCAGAGGTACCGGGAGACCTTCGGGCGCTACTTTGAGGACTTCAAAGTGGGTGACGTCTATGAGCATCGCCCTGGCAAGACCGTGACGCAGTATGACAACCACCTGTTCACGCTGCTGACGCTCAACACCCATCCGCTGCACTTTGACGTGGAGTACGCCAAGGGCACCGAGTTTGGCCGCAACCTCGTGGTCAGCCCGTACACGCTGGCGTTGCTGATTGGCATGAGCGTCACCGACGTCAGCCAAAAGGCGATTGCCAATCTCGGCATGGACGAGGTGAAGTTCAGCGCGCCGGTGTTTGAGGGCGACACGCTTTACGGCGAATCGGAAGTGATCGCCAAGCGGGAGTCCAAGTCGCGGCCCGGACAGGGCATCGTCACCGTGCGGACCATCGGCTTGAACCAAGACGGCGTTGAAGTGTGCAGCTTCCTGCGCAACGTGCTGGTGCCGGGCGAGGGCAACGCCGTCGAAGACCGCATCGGCCACTACTAGGGGCCGTGGCAATGTCTCCCTTAAGCGGCGTGCGGGTGCTGAGCGTTGAGCATTACGGGGCCGGCCCCTACGGCACCCAGTTGCTTGCCGATTTGGGCGCAGAGGTGGTCAAGGTGGAGAACGCGGCCACCGGCGGCGACTACGCCCGTTCGGTCGGCCCGTATCTGTTGGGGGAGGGCGATAGCCAGTTCCACCAGACCTTCAGCCGCGGCAAGAAGAGCGTCAGCCTTGACTTGAAGTCCGCGCCGGGCCGCGCCCGCTTCGAACGCCTGCTGGCCGATGCCGACGCCGTGGCCAACAACCTGCGCGGCGACCAGCCGGAAAAGCTCAGGATCCGCTACGCTGACTTGGCCGAAATCAAGCCGGCCATCGTTTGCGCCCATCTGTCCGCCTACGGGCGCGGCAACGCCCGCGCCGCATGGCCCGGCTACGACTACCTGATGCAGGCGGAGTGCGGATTCTTGAGCCTCACCGGGGAGCCCGACGGCCCGCCGGCGCGGTTTGGCCTGTCCATGGTGGACTTCATGACCGGCTCGCTGATGGCGCTGTCGCTGGTCTCGGCCGTGCTGCGGGCCCGCCAAACCGGCCAAGGCTGCGATGTGGATCTGTCGCTTTACGACACGGCGCTGCACCAGCTGTCCTATCCGGCGGTTTGGTACCTCAACGAGGGCCTTCGCACCGAGCGCCTGTCCCGTTCCTCCCACCCCAGCATCGTGCCCAGCCAGTTGTTCCGCACCCAAGACGGCTGGCTGTTCGTGATGTGCCAAACGCCCAAGTTCTGGGCGCTGTTCTGTGAAGCCTTGCAGCGCCCCGACCTGGCGGCGGACGAACGCTTCAGTGATCCGCCCGCCCGCTTGGCCCATCGGGAAGCGCTGCAGGGGGAGATTGAGCAAACGTTGACAACGGCGCCCACCGCCCACTGGATGGGGCTGCTGGCGGGCTTGGTGCCCGTGGCGCCCGTCAACGACGTCGCCGAAGCGCTGGACAACCCGTTCGCCGAGGAGGTGGGCATGCTCAACCAAGTGGAACACCCGGAGCGGGAGGGTGGCCTGCGCATGCTGTCGAGCCCCTTTCGAATCGACGGCCAACGGCCCCCCAACCGGCGCGCGCCGCTGCTGGGCGAACACGACGATGAGTTCCCGTAACTTGAAGTGACCGGACAATCAATGCACCATAATGGTGTTCCGTCCGGTTAACTCGTGCACCTTGGCGGTGGAGAGCTTTGCAAACCGCTTTGTGCGTGCCTTGATGACGGTGCGCAGCGCGCTTGAGCCCCAGCCGCGGCGCTTTAAGGTTAGGGGCTGCAACTCTTAGAGGGGAAAACCATGAAGATTTTTGTGCGCATGCTGGTCGCGCTTGCGGGGCCGGCGCTGATGCTGATTGGCCAGCCAACGCTGGCCGCCACCGACGATGACGCGGACATCGAAGCCCGCTACGGCGTTCTGGAGGAGGTGGTCAGCACCGCCCGCAAGCGGGAGGAGCCGCTGCAGGAGACGCCGGTGGCGGTCTCGGTCATGACGTCAGAGCAGCTTGACCTGACGTTCTCGCCGAACCTAGCGGCGATGCCCTTCCCGGCACCGAACGTGAACATCAACAACGGCCTTCTCAGCAACGTCCTGTACCTCTCGGTGCGCGGCTATGCGCTGACGGACGTTGACTCCACCCTCGACCCACCGGTGGCCATCATGGTGGACGGCATCTACTACACCCGTCCGGTAATGAACAACCTCGACATGTTCGACGTGGAGCAACTCGAACTGCTGCGGGGGCCCCAAGGCACCCTGTTTGGCAGGAACACGGCCGCAGGCGCCGTTCAGCTCAGAACCAAGCGCCCGACTGACGAGTTCGAGACCTCCGGCAAGGTCACCCTAGGCAATTACGGCCGCACCGACGTGCGCGCGGCCGTTAACGTGCCGCTGGTGGAAGGCCGCGTCAACGCCCGTCTGGCCGGCTTCTCCCTGAACACCGACGGCTTCTACAACAGCGCCGTCACCGCCAACAGCTCATCGCGGGACATCGGCAAGGACGACAAGCTCACGCTGCGCCCTTCGATTCAGTTCATCCTGAGCGACTCAATGGACCTCACCTTCATCGGCGAGTGGCACCAGGACAAGTCCCAAATACGCCCGCAAAAGAACTACTCCGGCCAGAACCGCTCACTGTGCAGCAACCACGGCTACTGCGGCGTACCCTTCGATGAGGGCGGCAAGCGCGACGACTTCGACGCCGACGTCATCGAGCCCGGCTTCGTGGACATCGACATCTACTCCATCACCAAGGAGTTCAATTGGGAACTTGAGAAGGGCACCATCACCTGGCTGAGCAATTTCCGCGATACGAACGAAACCTGGGTGTACGATGCGGACGGCGTGGGCGCCTACGACATGTTCCTGGTGGACCGGCGCCAGCCGCACCAGCAGTACTCCACCGAACTGCGCTTCGCCTCCACCGCCTTCGACCGGTTCGACTTCATTGGCGGCGTGTTCTACCTGAACCAGGAATACGACCTCGAACGGCGCACTGGCATCGGCTCCGACCGTCTCTCGGCGCCCAATCCTGACGCTTTCGTGATTCCGCTGTACAGCATCACGGGGCAGGAGCACTCTGCTTGGTCCGTGTTCGGCGAAGTCAACTACGACCTCACCGAGCAGCTGACGGTGACCGTTGGCGGCCGCTACACCGATGAGAAGAAGGACTTCTACCAACAGACCTTCGCCGTCTATCCCAACACCGGGCCTAGGCAGGACTACTCCCGATCTTGGGAGGATGCGGGGCCGAAATTCGGGCTGCGCTACCAGATCACGCCGGATGTCATGACCTACGCCACCTACCAGAGGGGCTTCAAGAGTGGCGGCTTCAACGGCCGCTGCGGCCAGCAAGCCACCTGCAACCGCTCGTTCGACCCGGAAAAGGTGGACGGCTTCGAGCTCGGCTTCAAGGCCGACCTAGCCGACAACCGGGTGCGCACCAACTTGGCGCTGTTCCTGTCCGAGATCAAGGGGCTGCAGCGCACGCGCTTGGTGCCGCTGCCACCGGGGGCCACCAACCCCCAGGAGACGGTGACGGACAATGCCGCCAGGGCGGAGATGAAGGGCATCGAACTCGAGGTTTCCGCCTGGGTGACGCCAGAGTTTCGGCTGGACCTGATGGCCGGCATCCTGGACACCAAGTACAAGGAGTTTTGCGCCGACATCAACGGCGCGCAGCTCTACGATGCGCCGCCCACCTCAGACTGCGGCGGCGAGGTGGTGCTCGCCGTGGAGTATCCGGACGGCCCCGATGCCTACATCGTTGACGAGGACAACTCCGGCTTCGATTTGCAGCTTGCGCCGAAGTTCAACGCGTCGGTCGGTGGCACCTACACCCGCAGCCTCGCCAACGGCGGGGCAGTGGTCGTGAACGCCACGTACACCTACGTGGACGATCTCTTTATTGACCATCTGGAGCTCAGCCACCGCAACTCCGTGGAACTGCTGAACGCCAGCATCAATTACGAGTCACCGGGCGACCGCTATCGCGTCAGCCTCTTCGGCATCAACCTGACCGACGAGATCTACGTGGTTTCACGCACCATCGTGCCGCCGTTGTTCGACTACCGCAACGTCAGCCCGCCGCGCATGTGGGGGGTGGAACTGGCTTGGAACCTGTAGCGGTCACGAGCCTTGAAACGGCGGCGGGTCTGGCCCGCCGCCAGGCGACCGGTCTGAAGAGTGATCAGGATGACTCACAGCTTAAGTGCCATGATTCCCATTAGGCGGCATGAACCACAAGCAGGTCGCATGAACCGAAGTCCAATGGCATGATCCTAAACAGAGAGCGATGACCTGAACATGACAGCCATGAACCGCAAGTGGGTGGTCGCCTCACGGCCGGAAGCGGAGATCACCGCAGACAACTTTGAGCTTGCCGAGGAACCCATCCCGGCGCTCGAAGATGGCCTGATGCTGCTGCAGACGCGCTGCTTGACGTTCAGTCCGCCGGCACGGATGGCGCTGGTCTCCGGCGGCATCGCCCGCCGGCCCATTCCCATCGGCGCCACCATGCGCGGCAGCGGCCTGGCGGAAGTGGTGGATTCCAAGCACCCCGGGTTTGCGCCCGGCGACCTGGTGCTTGGCGACCTAGGCTGGCAGGCGTTCGCGGTGTCCGACGGCGTTCGTCGGCGTCCGGTGCAGAAGGTCCAAGCCTATCCGGGCCATCCGGAAAGCACCTTGCTGCATGTGCTGGGCGCCGGCGGGGCCACCGCCTACTTCGGCATCACCGAGTATTGCCGGCCGCGCCCGGGGGATACGCTGGTGGTCTCCACCGCGGCGGGCAATGTTGGCACCGTGCTCTGCCAGCTTGGGCGCCTGCAGGGCTGCCGGGTGGTGGGCATCGCCGGCGGCCCGGCGAAGTGCGGCTGGCTGGTCAATGAACTCGGCTGCGCCGCCGCCATCGACTACAAACACGAGGCCTTGGAAGCGCGCCTGGACGAGACCTGCCCGGATGGCATCGACATCTACTTCGACAACGTGGGCGGGGAGACCTTGGACGCCGCCTTGGCGCGCATCAACCAAGGTGCGCGCGTGGTGCTGTGCGGCGGCACGTCCCAGTACAACCATGACATGGACTGGTACGGTCCCAAGAACTACTTCAACCTGGTGTACAAGCAAGCCGAAATGGCGGGGTTCTACGTGTTCAACTTCGCTGACCGCTTCCCCGAGGCGCACGCCCGGCTGGCGGCCCTGATCGACTCCGGCGACCTCATCTACCGCGAGGACGTGCTTGAGGGCTTGGAGAACGCCCCGGAGGCGTTGATGCGTCTGTTCCGGGGCGACAATTTCGGGGTCCAACTGCTGCAAATGGCCGGTTAATCCTCGCTTAGCCCTTGCGCAAAGTCCGGCCCGCCATTATCGTTCGCGCCTGATCGATGCCACGCTTCGCCGTGCTTTCTGCTCACCCAGATTGGCGGTCCGGCGACATACCCGCAAGCGTGGCCTTCAGAGCACCGAAGAGGACCGCATGGGCCCCGAAGCCGACATCGCCACCGCTGCCGTTCAGAGCCAGAATTTGTGGCCGGTGGTGCTCTACGCCTTGGGGGTTGGGGTGGTGATCGTCGCATCCATCGGTGGGTCTTGGCTGCTCGGCGCCCGCACCCGCAAGCGCAAGGCCACGGACATGCCCTTTGAATCCGGCATTGTGCCGGTGGGCGCCGCTGAGCAGACGCGGCTTTCCATCGAGTTTTACTTGATCGCCATGTTCTTCGTGATTTTCGATCTGGAGACCATCTTCATCTTTGGTTGGGCGGTGGCATTCTTCGAGCTTGGTTGGCGCGGCTACTTGGGCGCGTCGGCCTTCATCGTCATTCTCTTGGTTGCCTTGGTCTATGAGTGGCGCACCGGGGCGCTGGACTGGGGCCTCAAGCACCGGCAAAAGCGGGGCCGCTACGCGGTTCAGGCGCCTGCAAGCGCGGTTCAAGGGGAGGCCGCCTAAGTGGAGTGGCGTTTGGTCAAGGCCGAGGTCGATGCGCCGATGGCGTCCGCGGATGAGGTGTATCAGGAGCAGGTGGCCAAGGGCTTCCTGACCGCCAAGCTGGATGACCTGGTCGCTTGGGGGCGGGCGCATTCGCTGTGGCCGTTCAACTTCGGGCTCTCCTGCTGCTACGTGGAAATGGCCACGGCGCTCACCTCCCGCCATGACATGTCTCGCTTTGGCGCGGAGGTGATTCGGGCGACGCCGCGCCAAGCGGACCTGATCGTCATCGCCGGCACGGTCTTTCGCAAGATGGCCCCGGTGGTGCAGCATCTCTACGATCAACTGCTGGAGCCGAAGTGGGTGATTTCCATGGGCTCCTGCGCCAACTCCGGCGGCATGTTCGATATCTACAGCGTGGTGCAGGGGGTGGACAAGTTCCTGCCGGTGGACGTTTACGTGCCCGGCTGCCCGCCACGCCCGGAGGCGCTGATGCAGGGGCTGACGCTGCTGCAGGAAGCGGTCAAGGCGCGGCCGCGCCCGTACAGCTGGATCGTGGGCGAAGACGGCGAGGTCAGCAAGTACCAGCCGAGCCAGCGCGACGCCCGCACGCCGGCCCGCATGCGCGTCACCGATTTGGAGGAGCCCGCCCACGTGGGCGATGCGCCGCTGTCGAACGAGCTGTTGCGGCAAAAGACCCCGTCCCCCGCAACGCCGGGGCGGGACGGCACGGGCAAGCGGCGCTGATGGCGGAAGTCGCTGAGCAGCCAGTGGCCAATCCCGCCGCTGGCGACATTCCGAATGAGGTCGAGGCGCTGCGGCAGCGCTTGGGCGAGGACATTCAGTTCCAAGAAACCGCTGACGGCATTCCCAACCTCTGGGTGCCCCGCAATCGCCTGCTGGAGGTCATGCGGGGGCTGAAGGACGACTACCCCTTGCTGTTCGACCTCTCCGCAGTGGATGAGCGCGTCCGCAGCCATCGGCACGACTTGCCGGATGCCGACTTCACGGTTTTCTACCACCTGATTTCGCTGGCCAAGAACACGGACCTGCGCATCAAGGTGGCGTTGTCGGAGAGTGACAGCAGCCTGCCTAGCCTCACCTCCGTCTGGCCGGCCGCCAATTGGTACGAGCGCGAAGCCTTCGACATGTTCGGCGTCAACTTCGAAGGCCACCCGAACCTGTACCGCATTCTCACCCCAGCCCTTTGGGAAGGGCATCCGCTGCGCAAGGAGCATCCGGCCCGGGCCACTGAGATGGACCCCTACCGCATGACCGATGAAATCCTTGACGCCCAGCAGGAGAGCCTGCGCTTCAAGCCCGAGGAGTGGGGCATGTCCCGGGGCGCCAAGCACACGGACTTCATGTTCCTGAACCTGGGCCCCAACCACCCCAGCGTTCATGGCGTGTTCCGCATCGCCCTGCAGCTCGACGGGGAGGTCGTTGTGGACGCGGTGCCAGACATCGGCTACCACCACCGGGGCGCCGAGAAGATGGGCGAACGGCAGTCCTGGCACACCTACATTCCCTACACCGACCGGGTGGATTACCTCGGCGGGGTGATGAACAACCTGCCCTACGTGATGGCGGTGGAGAAGATGGCCGGCATCGAGGTGCCGGACCGGGCCAAGGTGATCCGCATCATGATGTCGGAGTTCTTCCGCATCGCCAGCCACCTGCTGTTCTTCGGCACCTTTGCCCAAGACGTGGGCCAAATGTCGCCCGTGTTCTACATGTTCGCCGACCGGGAGCGGCTGTTCAGCATCGTGGAGGCCATCACTGGCGGGCGCATGCATCCCTCCTGGTTCCGCATCGGCGGCGTCGGCCAGGACTTGCCGGAAGGCTGGGACACCATGGTGCGCGACTTCGTGGACTACATGCCCGCACGCGTGGACCACTACGACAAGATGGCCACCCAGAACGGCATCCTCAAGCGCCGCACCATCGGCATCGGCCAGTACAACAGTGCGGAGGCGGTGGAATGGGGCATCACCGGGCCGGGCATGCGCGCCACCGGCCTCGACTGGGACTTGCGCAAGAAGCGCCCCTACGGCGGCTACGACCAATTTGACTTCGAGGTGCCGCTCGCCGCCAACGGGGATTGCTACGACCGCTGCGTGGTGCGGGTTGAGGAAATCCGCCAGAGCCTGCGCATCATCCGCCAATGCCTGGACAACATGCCCGCCGGCCCCTACAAGGCCGAACATCCGCAAGCCACACCGCCGCCCAAAGAGCGGACCATGCAGGACATCGAGACCCTGATCCAGCACTTCCTGAACGTCAGCTGGGGGCCGGTGATTCCGCCGTCGGAGTGCGCCACGATGATCGAAGCCACCAAGGGCTGGAATTCCTACTACCTCACATCGGACGGGGGCACCATGTCCTACCGCACACGCATCCGCACGCCCTCGTTTCCCCACCTGCAGATGATCCCGCTCATCTCCCGCGGCTTCATGATCGCCGACCTAATCGCCATCATCGCCAGCATCGACTTCGTCATGGCGGACGTGGACCGATGAGCGAACCGGCCCTGATTCCCGTCCTCTCCGACGAGGAGGTGCGCGAAATCGAAGCTGAGTGCGCCCACCTGCCGGATCGCAAGTCCGCGGCCATTGACGCCATGATGATCGTCCAGCGCCATCGGGGCTGGGTGTCTGACGAGAGCTTGAGCGCCATCGCCCACCTGCTCGGCATGTCCGTGGAGAACCTCGACAGCATCGCCACCTTCTACAACCTGATCTTCCGCCAGCCGGTAGGCAGGCACGTGGTGATGGTTTGCGACAGCGTCTCCTGCTACGTCATGGGCGCCGACCCACTGCGCAAGCGCATCGAATCGCATCTGGGCATTGGCCTGGGGCAAACCACGGCCGACGGCCGCTTCACCTTGCTGCCCATCGTCTGCTTAGGCGCCTGTGACAAGGCGCCGACCATGATGATCGGCGATGAGCTCATCGAGAACGTGGATGCCGAGCAACTCGATGGCGTGTTTGGGAGGTTTAAGTAGTGGCCGGAAGTGAACGCCCGCTGATTGGCATCGTCGACGATGTGGGCGGCTTGGTGGACCTGGGCGCCTACGAATCCCACGAGGGCTATGCGGGCGCCCGCCGAGCCCTCACCGGCATGGCTCCGGCCGAGGTCATTGCCTTGGTCAAAGACGCCAATCTGCGGGGGCGGGGCGGGGCCGGGTTCCCAACCGGCTTGAAATGGAGCTTCGTGCCCCAGGGCGAGGCGTCCGACGGCGGCTTGAAGTACCTGGTCTGCAACGGGGACGAGATGGAGCCAGGCACCTTCAAGGACCGCTACCTCCTGGAGTACAACCCGCACCTGCTGGTGGAGGGCATGATCATCGGCGCTTACGCCATCGGCGCGGCCCAAGGCTACGTTTTCCTGCGCGGCGAGTACCATGAACCCTACCGCCAACTGCAGCAGGCCATCGACGACGCCAAGGCCAAGGGCTACCTCGGCCAGAACATCTTCGGCAGCGGCTTCGACTTTGACCTGCGCATCCATCGCAGCGCGGGCCGCTACATCTGCGGCGAGGAGACGGCGCTGCTGAACGCCTTGGAGGGCAAGCGGGCCCAGCCGCGCACCAAGCCGCCGTTCCCGCCGGCTAGTGGCGCTTGGGGGCGCCCAACCATCGTCAACAACGTCGAAACCTTCTGCAACGTGCCCGGCATCCTGCGTCATGGGGTGGCGTGGTACCAAGATCTGGGGCTAGGCGACGATGCGGGCACCAAGCTCTACGGCGTATCCGGCCGCGTCAACAAGCCGGGCCTGTGGGAGTTGCCCATCGGCACGCCCATCCGCGAGATCATCGACGTCCACGCCGGCGGCATGCAAGACGGCTACAAGCTGCGCGGCCTGCTGCCCGGCGGCGCATCCACGGACTTCCTGGTCGAGCAGCACTTCGACCTTGCCATGGACTACGGCACCATTCAGGCAGCCGGCAGCCGCATGGGCACCGGCACCATGATCCTCATGGACGACTCCATCTGCCCGGTGGACATGTGCCGAAACTTGGAGCACTTCTTCGCCCAGGAGTCCTGCGGCTTCTGCACGCCCTGCCGGGAAGGCCTGCCCTGGGTGGAAAAACTGCTGACCGACATCGAGGAAGGCCGCGGCCAGCCGGGAGACTTGGAGCTGCTTGAACGCAACGCCCAATTCATCGGCGGCGTCACCAACACCTTCTGCCTGCATGCACCGGGCGCCATCGAGCCGCTGGCCAGTGCCCTGAAGTACTTCCGGGAGGATTTCGAGGCGCACATCCGAACCGGCAAGTGCCCGTACGGCACGACGAAAGCCTCCGAGCAGGCCTAGCGTTCGCCAACTGGCGCAATCTAACTACGACCGTAACTGACGCACTTGCCGGCTACACTTCCCCTCCATTCAAAGTAAGGGGGGCACGCCCATGGCCAACGCGAACGGCTTGCGGGAAATGGCCCAGTACACTGGCATTTTGCGGACTAGCCATCTTGATCCGCGCTGTATCAAGCAGGCTACGGGGAACGTCCTCAAGCTCATCGAGACGTTTGAAGCCCAACCGGAAAACCGAGCGGGCCGGCGGGTGCGCAAACCGGTTCGGCAGGCGGTGCGCCGGACGCTCGTTCATTTGGCTTGTGCCGCTCGCCAAATCGGCGACGGCGGCGCCAGCCAGGCCGAAGCCCGCAAGTTGATCCGCTTCGCGGGCTGTTGCGACGACTTCAGCGCGCTTCAGCGTCGAGCTTCGCAATACCGAGGCCTCCACAACAAGATGGTGCAACGCATCAACGATCGCAGGGCTCGCGGGCGGGCCCGGGAACTCTGGCTAGACGACAACCATAGCCTCTTGGAGGTCAAAACCCCCAGCCAACTTCGATCCGTGGGCAAGCAGTTGCGCAATTGCATCGGCGGCCCCTTGGGCGGGCACTATCGTGACGCGCTGCGGCGTGGTGAGTCTGAATTCTGGGTAATGCGCTGCCAAGGCGACGGTGTGGGTATGCTCTGCATTGACCGTGAAAGCCGCAAGATTGAAGAGTGTGCAGGCATTGACAATGAACCCGTCGGCTGGGGGCGACAGTTGCTTCTTGAAATGCAGCGGGTGCTGAGCGTGGCTGGTGACGAGATGGAGGAGTTCATCGATTCCGGTGCGTTCAGCTTGTTCGCTAATCAGCCGAGTATTCGCCCGGTTTGCGTGAACATCAGCAATCGACCCTTCCGAACTTGGCGCTCGAGCGGTCAGTTCATTATCTGCGATGACTGCGAGCGTTGGTCACGATTCACTCTGGAACTTGGGCATCGACGCGAATTCCCGTCCTGCCAGGCTACCTACGGTTCCGCGCTGGATTCGGAAGAGCTGCTTTGCATGGTCGCCGTTTCCCCGGAATTGGCAACGTTGATTGTTCAGAGCCTCCCTAGAATCGAAGCGGTGGATGCTTAACCTCTATCAACTTGGGGGTGACGCTGCCCCCCCACCACGGCGCGGATGGCGCGGCTTTGGTGCTGCGAATGCCCAAAGCCGCTGTCGGCACAACCGCCCCTTAACGCCATGCAGGGGGACATTGGAAGTCCAGGCCCTCAAAAGCCATAAGGACGAAAAGACGGCCACGGGGCCTTTCCCATGCGCTACGAACGCCTAACCAACATCATCGAACTTGCCACCTTGCTTCAAGTCCGGCGCGGTGGGCTGACATTGGACGACATCATGCAGGCGTTCAACGTCAGCCGCCGCACCGCCGAACGCCTGCGCGATGCCGTGGGCCAAGCGTTCGGACCACTGCTGACCGTGAATGCGGAGGAGCGCCGAGTCCACTGGCGCCTGGAATCACCCCAGCTCGGTGGGCTAATCCGCATCTCCAACGAGGAATTGACTAACCTAGCGACCGCGGCAGCCAGCTTGGATCGCTCGGGACTTACGGAACAGGCGGCTTCACTGCGTGCGTTGACGGACAAGCTGAAGGTTCGATTGCGGTCAAGCTCAGCGGAACGCGCCAATGACGGCGCCGAAGAGCTACTGAGGGCCGAGGGATTCGCCATGCGCCCCGGCCCCCAGCAACAGCATGAGGAAGGTCTGCTCTCCAAAGTGCGTGAAGCCATTAGGCGAAGGCGCGTGCTGGCGTTTGACTATGCGGCGCGAGGACCTGACTCACATCCCAAACTCCGCCGAGTGCGTCCCTATGGCGTGCTCTACGGTACCCGAGCACTGCTGGTGGCGCCCACCGAGCGCCATGAAAACGTGCTGCTCTGGCGGCTGTCGAGCATGCATGGCACCAAGGTTACGGATACCGCCTTTGCCCCCGACCCCGACTTTGACTTGGCTGCATTCGCCAAGCGCGCCTTCGGCGTGTTCCAAGAGCGCCCATTCCAAGTGAGGCTGCGCTTTGCGCCATCCGTCGCGTCGGAGGCGGGCGCCTTTCTGTTTCACCCCGACCAGCGGGCTGACCAACAGGATGACGGCTCATTGATCGTCCACTTCAAGGCAGGAGGCGCTCTTGAGATGTGTTGGCACCTATTCACATGGGGCGAAGAGGTCACTATCGAACAGCCGGACCGCTTGCGAAAGCAAATGGCTGCCCTGTGCGCTGCGCTGGCAGAACACCACGCGCCTTGATGGCTCGCCGAAGGCTCGCCGAAGGCACGCCGAAGGCTCGCCAAAGGTGCGCCGATGGCGCGCGTGCCGAGTGCGCCAATCTGCGGGCGCCAGAGCTGCGGCGCCCGGCATTGGCGCCAAGCAATTGACTTGCACCGCTGCCATCGTGTAAACCGCCGCCTTTCGCAACACTTCGGGGGAACGACACCATGCCGGACATGCTGACCGAGCTGGCCGCACAGTTGGGCGATAAGCCCGCACTCATTGACGACCGGCCGGACGGGACGGTTATCGAGTGGAGCTTTGCGGAGCTGGAGGCCAACGCCAACCGGCTGGCCCGCGTGTTCCTGGCGCATGGGGTTCAGCCGGGGGACAAGATTCTCTGGTGCGGGCAGAACTCCATGTGGCCGGTGGCTTGCGGGCATGCGGCGCGCAAGGCCGGCGCCATCTCGGTGCCGTTGAACTATCGGCTCACCGCCGAGGAGGCGGCCTACGTCACCCACAATTCCGATGCCAAGATCATCTTGGCGGACGCGCCTTACGCGGCGCTGTTTGAACGCATTCGCCCGCAAACGCCCCAAGTTGGCGAAGTGATGATCTTCGATGGCGCGCCCGGCGAAGGCCAGCTCGATCTGGCTGCGCTGCTGGCTGGCACCGATGACGGGCCATTGGACGTCGGCGCGGACCCCACGAAGACCGGCACCATGATCTACACATCAGGCACCACCGGCAATCCGAAGGGCGCGGTGCGCACGGGCACCGGAGATCCGGAGCAGGGCGCCAAGATGCTGGAACTCTACGGCTGGCGCCCGGATGACGTTTACCTCACCACCGGTCCGCTGTACCACTCCGGCCCGGGGGGCTTTTTGGCATTGGCCCAATCCATGGGCAACACGTCCGTGCTGCAGCGGGCTTTCGATGCGGAGGATTGGCTGCGCTTGGCGGACAAGTACGCCATCACCGCCACCTTTGCCGCGCCGACGCCCGTGCGGCGCATCTGCCAATTGCCGGATGAGGTGTTGGCCAAGTACGACCGCAGCAACCTGCGCATCACCATCGCCAACGCCGCGCCCTGGTCCTACGCCTTGAAGCTTGAGTACCTTGAGCGTTTCCCGGAGCGGTCCCTGTTCGAGGTGTACGGCTCCACGGAACTCGGCGTGAACACCATACTCACCCCGGAGTTCCAGCGCAGCAAGCCGGGTTCCTGCGGCCGGCCAGCGCCTGGCGTGGACATCCGCCTGTACGCGGAGGACGGCAGCGTGGTGACCGAGCCACGCCAGCCGGGCGAGCTGTACATTCGCTCCGCCGCCATGTTCAGCACCTACTACAAGGCGCGTGAGAAGTTCCTGGCCGACCGGCGCGACGGCTGGCAGACGGTGGGGGACATTGCCTATTTTGACGAGGACGGCTTCTACTACATCTGCGACCGCAAGAAGGACATGATCATCTCCGGCGGCGTCAACATCTATCCTGCCGAGATCGAGCATGCCTTGGAGCTGCACAGCGACGTGCAGGAGGCCGCCGTGTTCGGCATCCCCAGCGAGGAGTGGGGCGAAAGCGTGCACGCGGTGGTGGTGGCCCGACCCGGTTCCGGGCTCGACACCGACGGCGTGACTGCCTATGCCCGGGAGCACTTGGCCGGCTACAAGGTGCCGCGCTCCGTGTCCTTCGTGGATGAAATCCCGAAGACCGGTTCCGGCAAAATCCTCAAGCGCGAACTGCGGGCGCCGTTCTGGAAGGACCACGACACGAACTTGCTCTGAAGGCGGGCGAATGCCAAGTTGGCGGGTGGCCGGACTTCGGGGCTTCGACCCCGGCTTGGGGCAAGTGTCCTTCCGCTAGGCCCTTCGCGACGTAACAAGGGCTCTCGGCGAACATCTTGACCATCCAACCGTCAAACTAGCCATTGCTCAGCGCTCGCCGGAAGGCGTGCACGGGCGGCTTTCCCCAAGCCGTGCGCGGTGCGGCAAACCCAAGCGGGAACGAATGCCCGATTTACCCGCTAAACCACCCACTAAACCTTGCTCCAAGGCCCGTTGGCCTGTATTGTTGCGCCGTTTTTCGCGCCTCCCGCCACACTTCCATGAAACATGTGGAAACGCCTTCGCCAGTCGGGGTTGTTGGGTTGCGTCGCTGGACCGAAGTAATCAGTGCCAAGGACTAATGCCCATATGGCCCGCGTCAACATAGACGGCAAGGACTACGAGCTTGAGGCTGGCCGGAATCTGCTCCAGGCGGTGCTGTCCGAGCACTTGGATTTACCCTACTTCTGCTGGCACCCGGCCATGGGCTCGGTCGGTTCCTGCCGATTGTGCGCCGTCATTCAGTATGCCGATGCGGATGATGACCGCGGCCGCCTGCAGATGGCTTGCATGGTCAACGTGCAGGATGGGATGCGGGTGTCCATCAACGCGGACTTTGCCGCCGACTTCCGCAAGCAGGTCATCGAGTGGCTGATGGAGAACCATCCCCACGACTGCCCGGTGTGCGAGGAAGGCGGCGAGTGCCACCTTCAGGACATGACGGTGATGACGGGGCACACCAGCCGCCGCTACTCGGGCGCCAAGCGCACCTTCCGCAACCAGAACCTTGGCCCCTTCATCGGCCACGAAATGAACCGGTGCATCACCTGCTACCGCTGCGTGCGCTACTATCAGGACTACGCCGGCGGGCGCGACCTGCAGGCCTTCGGCTCCCGTTCACGCATGTTCTTTGGCCGTGAATCGGACGGCGTGCTGGAAAGCGAGTTTGCCGGCAACCTAGTGGAGGTCTGCCCAACCGGCGTCTTCACGGACAAGCCCTTCAGCGCCACCTACACCCGCAAGTGGGACTTGCAGTCCGCCCCCTCGGTGTGCGCCGGTTGCGCGGTGGGCTGCAACACCTTGCCCGGCGAGCGCTACGGGTCGCTGAAGCGCGTGCACAACCGCTACCACCCGGAAGTCAACGGCTACTTCCTGTGCGACCGAGGCCGTTTTGGCAGCCACTTCGTCAACAGCCCGGCCCGCTTGCGCCAAGCTGGCGCCAAGGCCGAGGATTGCGTGTTTGAGGCATTGGACGCCGGGGCCGCCGCCGAGCGCGTGGCTAAGGTGCTCGGCCGCGGCCGAGTGTTGGGCATCGGCTCGCCCCGGGCCTCGGTGGAAAGCAACTTCGCCCTCAAGGCGCTGGTGGGGGATGAGAATTTCAGCACCGGCGTGGCCGCTGACGAAGCGGCGCTCGACCAACTCATGCTGTCCATCTACCAAGCCGGCGGCGCGCGCATTGCCACCACCATTGAGGCGGAGCGCGCAGACGCCGTGCTGGTGCTGGGCGAGGACGTGTCCAACACCGCGCCCCGCATGGCCTTGGCCCTGCGCCAGAGCGTGAACAACAAGCCGATGGACATGGCCGCCCACGCGGGCATCCCGCTTTGGCAGGATGCGGGCGTGCGGGGCCATGCGCAGCACGCCAAAAGCCCCTTCTTCATCGCCACGCCGGCACCCACGCGCATCGACGACTTGGCGGAGCGCAAGTTGCGGGCGTCGCCGCAGGCGGTCGCCGCCGCTGGCTTCGCCATCGCGCACGGCATCGATGGCCGTTTCGTCCAAGCGCAGGGCGCTGACGCAGACTTCGTGGCGGCAGCGGTCGCCGCGCTCACCGAGGCGGAGCGTCCGCTCATCGTCTCCGGCACCGCTTGCGGGTCCGCGGCCGTGCTGCAGGCCGCAGCCAACGTGGCCTGGGCACTGCAAGGGCTGGGCAAGGACGCCGGCCTGTTGTTGGCCGGTCGGGAGGCCAACAGTCTTGGCGCCGCATTGCTCGGCGGCGCGCTGTCCTTGGAAGGCGCGCTTGCGCGCTTGTCCGAAGGCACGGCCGACAGCGTCATCATCTTGGAAAACGACCTGCACCGGCGGTTGGACGGGGAGGGGATTGGCCAAGCCCTGAACAATGCTGCGGACGTGGTGGTGCTTGACGTGCTCGAAACCGCCACCGCCGAGGCCGCGACCTTGGTGCTGCCCGCAGCCAGCACCGCTGAAAGCACTGGCACTTTCGTCAACCATGAAGGACGCGCCCAGCGCTTCTACCAAGTCTTTGAACCCCAGGGCGACGTGGCCCCGGCTTGGCAATGGCTGGCGGATGCCGCCATCGCAGCAGGTCGCAATGACTTGCGCTGGCGCCACATCGATGACGTGGCGCGGGCCTGTGGTGACGGCAACCCGCGGTTGGGGGGCATCACGCGAACCTCCCCGGATGCGGCCCACCGCAATGGCGCGGGCCAGCGCATCCCGCGCATGACCCATCGAGCCAGCGGACGCACCGCCATGGACGCCCACGTCAGCGTGCATGAGCCGAAGCCCACCGTGGACGAGCAGACGCCTTTCTCCTACTCCATGGAAGGCCAGAATGGCGGCGAAGTGGCCGCTTTGATCCCCTACGTGTGGTCGCCCGGGTGGAATTCCAATCAGTCGGTGTTCAAGTTCCAGCAGGAAGTGGCCGGGCCTTTGCAGGGCGGCGACGTGGGCGTGCGGCTGATTGACCCGGAAGCCAGCCCGATTGAGGCTCTGGCCACTAAGCACCGGGAGCCGCCCAGCATTGACGCGGCGGGTTTGCAGTGGGTGCCGCTGCACCACGTGTTCGGCTCCGATGAGCTTTCCGCCCACTCACCGCCCATTGCCGAGCGCAGTGCCGGCGCGGCACTGGCGCTGCACCCCGATGACGCCAATGCGTTGGGCTTGGCGGATGGCCAAGGCGCGCGCATCAGCGGAGCGGGGTCCTTCGCCGTGCGGGTGGAGCCAGGCATGGCAAAAGGCTGCGCCGGGGTCACGCTCGGCATGCTGAACGCCGCCCAAGTGCTGCCCGAGAGCGGCGCAGCGATATCGCATGACCCGGATTTCCAGCCGCGCCGGGCGCCTGAAGTCATCGCCAGGGGCTAGCGGGCGCCGTGGAATTCAGCTTTCTCAAAGGCATCGAAACGGGCTTCATCATGATCCTGCCCGTGCTCGGCGGGGCGTTGGTGGCGGCCGGGCTGCTGGTCTGGTGGGAGCGGCGCCTGCTGGGCTTCTGGCAGGACCGCTTGGGGCCCAATCGGCTGGGGCCGTTCGGCATCCTGCAAATCGTGGCCGACGTCATCAAGCTGTTCACCAAGGACGACTGGGTGCCGCCGTTCGCCGACCGGGTGGTGTTCACGCTGGCGCCCGCCGTGATTGCCGCTGGCATGTTGATGGGCTTCGTGGTGGTGCCGTTCGGCCCGGACCTTGCGGTGGTCGACCTCAACATCGGCGTGCTGTTCTTCTTGGCCATGACCGCGGTCACCGTCTATGGCGTGCTGTTGGGCGGGTTGGCCAGCAACAACAAGTATTCGCTGCTCGGCGGCCTGCGCACTGGGGCGCAGATGGTCACTTACGAAGTGTTCATGGGGCTGTCGATCATGGGCGTGGTGTTGCTGAGCGGGTCGTTCAGCCTTAACGAAATCGTGCGCGCCCAAGAGGGCATGTGGTTCGTCTTTCCCCAAGTGCTGGGCTTCATCGTGTTCTTCATCGCCGGGTTGGCGGAAACCCATCGCCTGCCGTTCGACTTGCCGGAAGCGGAGCATGAACTCGCCGCTGGCTTCCACACCGAGTACTCATCCATGAAGTTTGGGCTGATCATGGTGGGGGAGTACATTGGCGTGATTCTCTCCTCCGCCATGATCGTGACGCTGTTCTTCGGTGGCTGGCTGGGGCCGAGCTTCCTGCCGCCCATCGTCTGGTTCACGCTCAAGACGGCGTTCTTCGTCTGCAGCTTCGTGTTGCTGCGGGCGGCCATTCCGCGGCCGCGCTACGACCAGCTCATGTCCTTGGGCTGGAAGGTGCTGCTGCCCATCACCTTGGTCAATCTATTGGCCACCGGCGCCATCGCGCTGTGGCAAGAGGGCGGGTAAGCCGATATGTGGAGCCACCTGCGAACGTTGTGGACGGTGCTGCAGCACACTTCAGTGCTGCCGCCAGCCCCGTGCCGCATTGAGGAGAACCGCTGATGTGGAGCCACCTGCGAACGTTGTGGACGGTTCTACAGCACACGTTTTCCCGCAACGAGACCGTGCAGTACCCGGAGGAGATGCCTTATTTGGCGCCGCGTTACCGCGGGCGCATCGTGCTCACGCGGGATCCGGACGGGGAGGAGCGCTGCGTGGCCTGCAACCTCTGCGCGGTGGCTTGCCCGGTGGATTGCATCGCGCTGCAGAAGACCGAGGGTGAGGACGGCCGCTGGTATCCCGATTTCTTCCGCATCAACTTCTCCCGCTGCATCATGTGCGGGATGTGCGAGGAGGCCTGCCCGACCTACGCCATCCAGCTCACGCCGGATTTCGAACTGGCCGAGTACAACCGCGACAACATGGTCTATGAGAAGGAGCACCTGCTGATCGACGGCGTGGGCAAGTACCCAGGCTACTCATTCTGGCAGGTGGCTGGCAAGACCATCAACGGCAAGGACAAAGGCGAGGCGCAAAAGGAATCCCCGCCGGTGGACGTGCGCGAGCTGCTGCCGTGACGCTGGAAACCGCCTTGTTCTACTTGGCGGCGCTGGTGTCGTTGTCAGCCACGGCGCTGACCGTGACCCGCACCAACGCCTCCCATGCGTTGATCTACCTCATCATCTCGCTGCTGGCCGTGGCGCTGATTTTCTTTCTGCTCGGCGCGCCCTTTGCGGCTGCCTTGGAAATCGTCATCTACGCAGGCGCCATCATGGTGCTGTTCCTGTTCGTGGTGATGATGCTGAACTTGGGCCGCGGCTCCGTTGCGCAGGAACGCCGCTGGCTGGCACCCAAAATGTGGATCGGACCAGGCATCCTTGCTGCCGTGCTGCTGCTGGAACTGCTCTACCTGATCGTGGGCACCGACGTCACCACCTCCGGCATCGGCGTGTCTCCCAAGGAAGTTGGCGTCGAACTGTTCGGGCCCTATCTGCTGGCCGTGGAACTGGCGTCCATCCTGCTGCTCGCCGCTTTGGTGGGGGCCTTTCACTTGGGCCGTCGCTACATGCGGGCGCGGCGGGAGGAAATTGAATGACCGCGGTCAACGTGCCCATCGAGCACGTTCTGGTGCTCGCCGCAGCGCTGTTCGCCATCGGCTTGGTGGGCGTGCTGGTGCGGCGCAACGTCATCTTCCTGCTCATGTCACTGGAAATCATGATGAACGCCTGCGGTTTGGCCTTCATCGCCGCCGGCGCCCGCTGGGCGGAAGCTGACGGGCAGATCATGTACATGCTGATACTGGCGGTGGCCGCTGCCGAAGTGGCGGTGGGGCTCGGCCTGGTGCTGCAACTGCAGCGCCGCTTCGACAACCTGGACATCGACGCTGCCAGCGAGCTGGCCGGGTAAGGGCTGGTCGGAGGCATGGCAGTGGACGGTTTGTGGTTGATCCCAGCGTTGCCTCTATTGGGCTTTCTGATCCTATTCGTCACCGAGGGCCGGCTGCCGAATCGAGCGGTGGCCATCATTGGCGCCGGGTCCGTGGGGCTGTCCGCGGTGGCTGCGCTGTTCGCTGGCCTTGACTTCCTGGAGCAAGGCGGCGTCCCCCGCTCTGAACATCTCTGGACCTGGATGGCGGCGGGTTCCTTTGAGGTGGCCATTGGCCTGTATCTGGATGGCCTGTCGCTGGTCATGGTGGGCGTCATCACCGGCGTCGGCTTCCTGATTCATCTCTACGCCACCGGCTACATGGCGCATGAGGACGGCTACAGCCGTTTCTTCGCCTACATGAACCTGTTCGTGTTTGCCATGCTGATGCTGGTGCTGGGCGACAACCTGCTGACGCTGTTTCTCGGTTGGGAGGGCGTGGGCCTGTGCAGCTACCTGTTGATCGGCTTTTTTCACCAAGACTCGGCCAACGGCTACGCGGCCCGCAAGGCCTTCGTGGTGACGCGAGTGGGCGACACCTTCATGGCCGTCAGCCTGTTCCTGCTGTTCCGGGAACTCGGCACCTTGGACATCCAGGCGGCCATGAGTGCCGCCACGCTGGCTTGGCCGGATGGGTCCACGCTCTGCACGATCATTGCGCTGCTGTTGCTGGGCGGCGCGGTGGGCAAATCCGCCCAGGTGCCGCTGCAGACCTGGCTGCCGGACGCCATGGCCGGCCCCACCCCGGTAAGCGCGCTGATCCACGCCGCCACCATGGTCACCGCCGGCGTTTACCTGATAGCCCGCACCCATGACCTCTTCCTGCTTTCGCCGGACGCCCAATTCGCAGTGGCCGTAGTGGGCTTGGTCACGCTGTTCATCGCCTCCTTCACGGCGCTGACCCAACGGGACATCAAGCGCATTCTGGCCTATTCCACCATGAGCCAGATCGGCTACATGTTCCTTGCCTTGGGCGTTGGGGCCTGGTCAGCGGCGATTTTCCACCTCATGACCCATGCCTTTTTCAAGGCCCTGCTGTTCCTGTCCGCTGGCTCGGTCATTCTGGCCCTGCACCACGAACAGGACATCTTCAAGATGGGCGGCCTTTGGCGGCGCTTGCCGGTGCCGTTCTGGAGCATGGTGATTGGCTCGGCGGCCTTGGCGGCGCTGCCGCTCACCTCGGGCTTCTACAGCAAGGACATCATCCTGCTCACCAGTTTCGACTACGCCAACGGCGGCGTGTGGTTTTGGGGTTTGGCGGCGTTGGCCGCCTTCATGACTTCGCTCTACACCGCTCGAATGATCTTCATCACCTTCTTTGGCGAAATGCAAACCGAACCCCATGACCATTCCGGCATCAACATGTGGCTGCCGCTGGTGGTTCTGGCGGCGCTGGCCATCGGCGGCGGTTGGTTCGGGCTGGCGCCGGTGGCCGCCGTGCTGCCGGACGGCGGCGTTGATGCGGCCCATCATGAAGGTGCCATCGTCTGGGTGACGGCGCTCATTCCCATTCTCGGGGTTCTCTTGGGCTACCTGATGTTCGGCGGCAAGCAGCTATCCGTCAGCGCTTTGGTGGAATCCAAGGCCGGTCAGGTCATTGCCCGTTTCTGGAACGGGGGCTGGGGATTCGACACGCTCTATGATCGCTTGATCGTGCGCCCGTTCCTGTTCGCGTCACGCATCAACAAGGCGGATGCGGTGGACCTGATCTACACCTTCATCGCCGCCTTCGCCCGCCGCCTCAATGTTGTGACGGTGCGCTCCCAGACCGGCCAGTTGCGTTGGTACGCCGCCAACATGGCGCTCGGCTTGGTGCTGGCGCTGCTGCTCGTCTTCCTGCTGCCGGGGCCCTAAGGAATGCCGTTGCTAGGACTTATTCTGCTGTTGTTGGGGGGCGGCGCAGTTGCGGCACTCTCGCAGCGGCTGCACCGCAACGCGCCGCGTTGGACGGCGCTGGGCGTCATTGCCGTTGCCGCGCTGTACTTGCTGGCCATTCCCGTGGGCGCCCAAGAGCAGGCTGCGTGGATTCCGCGCTTTGGCATCAGCCTCATCCTGGCGATCGACGGGCTCAGCTATGCCATGGTGGCCTTGACCCTGTTTCTGGGCTTGATCGCCATCGTCTCCTCCTGGTCTGAAATCGACGAAAGCCCGGGCTTCTTCCAGTTCAACCTGCTTTGGACCTTGGCCGGGGTGGTGGGCGTGTTCACCGCGCTGGACCTGTTCCTGTTCTTCGTGTTCTGGGAAGTGATGCTGGTGCCCATGTACTTCCTCATCGCCATCTGGGGCCATGAGGCCCGGGCCTATGCGGCGATGAAGTTCTTCCTGTTCACCCAGATCAGCGGGCTGCTGATGCTGTTCGCGATCCTGACGCTGGTTTATCTGCACTACCAAGCCAGTGGCGACATCACTTTCGCTTATGCGGACCTGCTCGGCGCTGAGCTCGACCCTGGCTACGCCTTCCTGCTGATGCTGGGCTTCTTCGTCGCCTTCGTGGTCAAGCTGCCCGGCGTGCCATTCCACACCTGGCTGCCGGATGCGCATACCCAAGCGCCAACGGCCGGCAGCGTGATCTTGGCTGGCATCCTGCTGAAGACCGGCGCCTACGGCCTGCTGCGCTTCGTGGTGCCGCTGTTCCCTGAAGCGGCGTTGGATTTTCGCTGGCCGGCCATGTTTCTGGGCGCGGCCAGCGTCATCTACGGTGGCTATCTCGCCTTCAGCCAAAGCGACTTCAAGCGGTTGGTGGCCTACAGCAGCATCAGCCACATGGGCTTTGTGCTGCTTGGCGTCTTCGCGTGGAACACGGTGGCCGTGCAGGGCGCGGTCGTGCAGATGGTGGCCCACGGCTTCTCCACCGCTGCCCTGTTCATGATGGCTGGCGCCCTGCAGCAACGCTTGCACACTCGGGAGATGAGCCAGATGGGCGGCCTATGGCTCAAAGCGCCGCGCATGGGCGCCGTGGCGCTGTTCTTCGTCGTCGCCTCGCTGGGGATGCCTGGGCTTGGCAACTTCGTCGGTGAGTTCATGGTGCTGATCGGCGCCTTCCAGGTGGACGTGCCGCTGACCATCGCTGCCGCCATCGGCATCATCGTCGCTGCGGTTTACTCGCTTTCCCTGATGCAGCGCTCCTTTCAGGGCGAGCCCAATGCGGCCGTGGAGTCCATGCCGGACTTCGGCTTTCGGGAGCTTAGCGTCATGATCTTGATGATGGTGGCGCTGGTTTGGTTGGGCATCTATCCCGAAACCCTGCTGAACCTGTCCGCGCCAGTGGTTTCCGGGCTGGGGGTTGCCCCATGACCGCCTTGGATTTTCAAGCGCTCGCCCCGCACCTCACGCTGACCGGCGGGCTCATGGTGGTGCTGCTGGCCGTTTCCTTTTGGCGCAGCCACCGCTTGACCTTGACGTTGACGCTGCTGTCCTTGGCCGCGGCCTTCATCGCCCTGTGGCCGGGGCTGGATGCCGGGGCGCGGGACGTCACCCCGCTGCTGAGGCTGGACGCCTACGCCGCCTTCTTCAACGGCCTGTTCATTCTCATTGGCGCAGTCACCGCCTTGCTGGCCCACCGCTATCTGGCCGGCCGGGCAGGCAGCCAGGAGGAATTCCACGTGCTCTTGTTGGCGGCCACCCTCGGGGCCATGACCTTGGCCAGCGCCCAGCATTTTGCCGCCCTGCTTTTGGGGCTGGAGATTCTCTCGATCTCGCTGTACGCGATGGTGGCGTATCCCGAAGAGGACCACCCGCCGCTGGAGGCGGCGTTGAAGTACTTGGTGCTCTCCGGGGTCGGCTCCACCATCATGCTGTTCGGCATGGCGCTGATCTACCACGCCACCGGCGCACTGGGTTTCGCCGAACTGGCCGCCTTCATCGCCACCGGCGACCGGTCCGACCTGTGGCTGACCGCAGGCCAGGTGCTGTTCATCGTCGGCATCGCCTTCAAGCTGTCCTTGATTCCGTTCCACATGTGGACGCCGGACGTTTACCAAGGCGCTCCGGCGCCGGTGACCGGCTACTTGGCCACGGTCTCCAAGGCGGCGACGTTTGCCGTGCTGCTGCGCTTTGCCGTGGACGCCCGGCTCATGGAGCTCTCCGAAGGGGGGGCGGCTTCGGTGGCCATGCTGTTCGCCATCATCGCCGTGCTGTCGATGGTGATTGGCAACGTGCTGGCGCTGCTGCAGGACAGCATCAAACGCTTGTTGGCGTACTCGTCCATCGCCCATGTGGGCTATCTGCTGATTGCCCTGCTGGTGCTCGGCGCGCTGCCTGGCGATGCCATGGCCGTGGAAACCGCACTGGTGTTTCTTGCCGGCTACTTGGCGATGACGCTGGCCGCCTTCGCCGTGGTCAGCGAACTGAGCTCCGCGGCAGCCGGGGAGCGGGATCAAATTGCCGAGTACCGCGGCCTCTTCTGGCGGCGTCCGGTGCTGGCCGCGGTCTTGACCGCGGCGCTGCTGTCCTTGGCCGGCATCCCGCTGACCGCGGGCTTCATCGCCAAGTTCTACCTGTTCGCCGCTGGCGTCGAAGGTGCGCTTTGGGGTCTCCTTTGGGCCTTGGTGGTCGGCAGCGCCTTGTCCATCTACTACTACCTGAAGATCGTGTTTGCCATGACCGTGCGCGGCGCGGAGGCCCCAGCAGTGCCGGCCTCCGTGGCAGGAGTGGCCACGGCCGCAGCGCTGGGCCTTGCGGTTTTGGCGCTCGGCATCTACCCCACGCCGCTCATCGATTGGGTGGGTGACATCGCCCAAGGCCTGCAAAGCCAGCCCTAAGCTGAACCAATCGGGAAACCGTTCAGCAAGCATCTTCGGTCGGGCGTCCTCACCGACCGGCGTCCTCGGTCGGGCGTCCTCGCCGACCAGCGTCCTCGGTCGGGCGTCCTCGCTGACCAGCGTAGCGCGGCGTTGCATGTCACGTCGATTTGCTGGTACAACGGCTGGACCGACTTAAAGGGAGAGGGGAGATGAGCACAATGATCGCTCAATCGCTGCGTGGCTTGGTTTGTGCGTTGTCGTTGATCGCCGTGTCCGCGGTCGCTCAGGACGCACGTGAAGGGGGGAGTGGCGAGTCTGCGTCGGGCATCATTGAGGAGCTTTTGGTCACCGCCCGCCGACGGGAGGAGAACGTGCAGGAGGTGCCGATTCCGGTAACCGCCCTGTCCGGCCAAGACTTGAAGGACCGGGCTGCGGACGACGTGCGCGACCTCATGCGCATCACGCCGAACCTGGACTTCCAGCAAGCGGCCTCTGCCAAGAACACGGCTCAGGTGTTCCTGCGCGGCATCGGGCAGGTGAACTGGGCGCCCACCCAAGATCCGAAGATCGGGATCTATGTGGATGGCGTTTACCTCGGCCGCTCCCAAGGCGCCGTGTTCGACTTTCTGGATGTGGACCGGGTGGAGGTCCTGCGCGGTCCCCAGGGCACGCTGTTTGGCCGCAACACCACGGCCGGCCTCATTCACGTGATCAGCAACCGCCCCCAGGAGGCGTTCGACTACGCCGTGGCTGCGGGCGTCGGCAATGACGGCATTCTGACTGGCGAGGCGATGATCAACATCCCGTTCAGCGACACCTTGGCAGCCCGACTGGCCGTGCAGCACCGTGAAGCGGACGGCTACGTCAAGAACACGGGCACCGGCGAGGATTGGAACGACGAAGACTCGCAGGTGGCGCGGCTGTCGCTGCGCTGGCAGCCCAATGACCGCCTCCTTGCTGACCTGATCGTGGACCTGCAGCGCGTGCGGGAGAAGTCCGGACTGGGCAGCTGTGAATGGGGCGGCCCGGACAACGGCGCGGATGCGCCCTTCCTCAGCCTGCAAAGCGCTGCCTACTGGTTGGGCGTTTACGACGAGATCAAGGACACCTGCAACGCCACCACAGCCTACGAATCCGGCGAGAACGACCCAGCTGAGAACAATGTGGACGCCCTGAGCTTCGCCTTGAACCTGGATGTTGATCTCGGCTTCGCAACCCTGTCGTCCATTTCCTCCTACCGCGACCTGGAGGATTTCAACGGCTCCTGGGGCTGGGCGTCGGATACCGTCGGCACGGCGTCTTACTTGGAGGTCATCGGCATTGACGACAACAAGGCCGAACAGTGGAGCCAGGAACTGCGCCTTTCCGGGGTGGCGTTCAATGACACCGTGGACTGGACCGTCGGCGGCTACCTGTTCGAGGAGGATGCGGACAACAACCTGGACGTGCCGTTGTTTCGCGGCGTTCAACTTCCCGATTGCGAGTCTTCGCCGATTTCCTGCTTTCCCTTTCCCTTGATTCCCGGCACGCCCTTGGCACCGCTGGGGGGAGTGCCCTTCGGCGTGGTGGCCCAGCAGCTTTTCCAGATTGGCGGCAGCCGCCATCAGATATTCGATGCCACAAACTCATCCGAAGCCCTGTTCGGGGAGGTCACTTGGCGGTTCATGGACCGCTTCGCACTGACTGCCGGCGTGCGCCACACGTGGGACAAACGGGAGTTCACCCGCACGGAGAGGCTGCTCATCGGCGTGCCGGACCCCACTCTTGCATGCCCGCCGGGAACCCCGCCGCCGGTTGGCGGCACCACCTGCTACGTGGAGGAGAGCTTCAGCGAGACAACGCCGCGCGCCATCTTAAGCTACAACATCAGCGAAAACGTGATGGTTTACGGGGGCTGGAGCCGCGGCTACTCCAGCGGCGGCTTCAACCAGGACGTGCGCATGCGGCCCTTCGACCCGGAGATATCCAGCAACTGGGAAGGCGGGATCAAGTCCCTGCTGAGGGATGGCCGGCTCATGCTGAACCTGACCGCATTCCACAACACCTACGAGAACCAGCAGCTCACCGTGGGCCGCACCGTGGATGGCCAGCCCACCGCCGACCTGATCAATGCCCAGCAGGCGACGCTCTATGGCTTCGAGGGCGAGATTCGGGCCGAGCTACCGGCCGGCTTCTACATGCTGGGCTCAATCGGCGTGCTTGACGGCGAATACGATGAGTTCACCGTGCAGGACAATCTGACCGATCCCACAACGGGTCTGGAAGTCATCGTCACCCGCGATCTGAAGGATACCGAGGTGGTCCGTCTGGCGCCCGTCACCTACAGTGTCGCGTTGGGCAACCACCGCACGTTCGACGGCGGCGGCACCTTGAACGCGCAACTGGGCTGGGCCTTTCGCGGGCGCACCTACAACACCCTGGAGACCCAACGCTCGTCCCGCCAAGGCAAGTACGGCCTGCTCGACGGTCGGGTTGTCTGGACGCTGCCGAATGGCCAAACATCCATAGCGCTTTGGGGCTCCAACTTGCTGGACCGGGAATACTACGGCAGCGCCATCGACTTGACCGGCGGCAATTCTCCAGCCGGCACCAACACGAAGTACTGGGGCGAACCGCGCCGCTTCGGCATCGAGTTTCGGCACAGCTTGGGCGACTAGTAGAATTGAAGCACCACGCGCCTTGGCGGGGCGCCCGGCACCACGGTTGACGATTAAGGAGCACCGCATTCATGTTTATCGCAATGAACCGATTCCAGATCGCCAAGGGCTTCGAAGCCGGTTTCGAGAAGGTGTGGCGCGAGCGCGATACCTATCTGTCCGAAGTGCCCGGCTTCGTGGACTTTCACCTGCTCAAGGGCCCGGAGGGCGACGACCACGTGCTCTACGCCTCCCACAGCGTCTGGGAAAGCCGCGACGCGTTCATCGCTTGGACCGAGTCCGAGCACTTCCGCAAGGCCCATGCGCAGGCCAGCGCCCCCAAGGGAACCTACTTGGGCCACCCGAATCTGGAGACCTTTGAAGCGGTGCTCTAGGCAATTGCCGCGCCTCGCATGGAACAAGTTTCCAGATCTGCCGATGGAAAGAGCACTCCAATAGTCCAATCGAGGGCGCGAACCTTCGATTGGGGTTGCCCTCACCCCGGTACCCCGCCTGAATCAGGCGCTTCCTCGGGAGCTCGGGCAGCTTTCCCTCTCGGACGGCGCATAGCGCCGTTCCTCCGCAGGATGGATGTGCACTGGGGAAGGGGCTAGTTCCCCGCCCCTTCGCAGCTCAGTCACTAAGTTGGAAACTCGCGTCGTCGTAGTCGGCTCCGGCAATGCCGGGCTCTGCGCCGCCCTATCGGCGGCCCGCCAAGGTGCCGAGGTCGTTGTTGTGGAAGCGGGCGGAGAAGAGGATTTTGGCGGCAACAGCCGCTACACGGCAGGAGCCATGCGCTTCGCCTATCAAGGTCGCGACACAGTGTTGGGTTTGATCGATTCCGAGGACCCCCGAGTTGCGGCCAGTGACTTCGGAACCTATTCCGAAGCCGAGTTTGAGGCGGATCTGCGTCGTTTCTCGGGTGGCAGGAAACTTAACCCACTACAGCGCCTGTTGGTTCGAGAAAGCCACCCAACGCTGCTGTGGCTGGCGGCCTGCGGCGTTTCCTTCGAACCCATATACAGCCGGCAAGCGGTGCTCGTTGATGGCCGTTATCGTTTCTGGGGCGGGCTGACACTGGCAGCGGCGGGCGAGGGCGAAGGGCTGGTCAGCCGCGAAAGGGAGTTGGCGCAGCACTGCGGTTGCGAGTTCGCGCTCAATGACGCGGTTGTCGCTTTGCGACAAACACAAGCCGCTTTACGGCCAAAACAAAGCCGGGTTTCCGGTGTTCGCACTGCCTCCGGAAGGGAGCTCGAAGCCGATGCCGTGGTGCTGGCCTGTGGCGGCTTCGAAGCCAACGCCGATCAGCGAGCCGCTCAACTCGGCGTGGTGTGGCGCAATGCCCGAGTGCGCGGCACTCCACTCAATCAAGGTGCGGGATTGCAACTGGCCACAGCCGCCGGGGCTGCCTTGGCCGGAGACTTTGAACGCTGTCACGCCGTATGCATGGACACCGCAACACCGGATTTCCGCCACAGCGTCATGCCCCATGTCAACCGGCGTCGCTTTCGCCGCATCAGCTACCCGTTCGGCATCATGCTCAATCGCCGCGGTGAGCGCTTTGTTGACGAGGGAGCCGACTTCCGAAACTACACCTACGCCCAGTACGGTGCCGCGGTGCTTGAGCAACCCGGCGCGGTGGCTTGGCAGATTTTCGACAGTGCGGGGGCAAAACTGCTCTATGACGACTACTTCCAGGAAGTGGCCACCCACTGGCAGACTGAAAGTCTGTCCGAACTGATCGATCAATTGCCAGGCATCGACCGTTCCCGGGCAATGCGCACCTTGGACGCCTACAACGCCAGTGCGTCTGGAGAGGGCTTCGATCCCACCATCAAGGACGGCTGCGCCACCCGCGGGCTTGACCCACCCAAGAGCAACTGGGCAACGCCCCTTGCAAAACCCCCGTTTCACGCCTTTGAAGTCACCTGTGGCATCACCTTTACCTATGGGGGTTTGGCGGTGGACGTGAAGGGCCGGGTGCTCAACGGGGCCGGCCAACCCATACCCGGCTTGTTTGCGGCCGGGGAGATCGTCGGTGGCTTGTTTTTCAACGGCTATCCAGGCGGCTCCGGCCTGACCGCCGGAGCGGTCATGGGCCGCCGTGCGGGCCGCAGCGCCGCGAGCCCAATGCCCTAGGGCAGAGGCAACCAGCACGGGCTGCATGCGCATCTCCATGCCAGCAGTGGCTCAGGTATATTAGGCGCTTTTGGGGAAGAGGCTCGAAATGATGGGCGTCAAGCTGGATATCCCGGCTGACGCGATTCAAACCGAGCCGCTAACTGCTTTAACTGGGAGAACCACATGGACTTTGACATTCCGCAGAAGTTGGCGGACTACTTGAAGGAGCTCGATGACTTCATAGAGCGCGAGATCAAGCCCCTTGAGGAGCGCGACGACAACATTCGCTTCTTCGACCATCGCCGCGAGGATGCCCGCACCGACTGGGAGCGGGGCGGGCTGCCCAACGAAGGTTGGGAGGCGCTCATGCACGAGGCGCGGCGCCGGGCCGACGCGGCGGGCCATTACCGCTACGCCTGCCCCAAGGCCTATGGCGGGCGGGAAGGCACCAACCTGGACATGGCCATCATCCGCGAGCATTTGGCCGTCAAGGGCTTGGGCTTGCACAACGACCTGCAAACCGAGCACTCCATCGTCGGCAACAACGTCGGCCTGCTGCTCATGATCCTCTACGGCACGGAAGAGCAAAAGGCCGAGTGGATCGACGATTTGGCCGAGGGCCGGCGGGGCTTCGCGTTCGGCATCACGGAACCGGAGCATGGCTCGGACGCCACCCACATGGAAACCAACGCCTACCGGGACGGCGATGAGTGGGTGATTAACGGCGCCAAGACTTGGAACACCGGCATTCACCGGGCCAAGTACGACATGATCATGGCCCGCACCGCCGGCAAGGCCGGGGACGGGGAGGGCATCACCGCATTTCTGACGCCCACAGATTCCGAGGGCTTCAAGATTGAGGAAATGCTCTGGACCTTCAACATGCCCACGGACCACGGCCGCATTTCCCTGAAGGACGTTCGGGTGCCCCACGGATCGATTTTCGGCGGCGAGGGCCGCGGCCTGCAGATTGTGCAGCACTTCTTCAACGAGAACCGCATTCGCCAAGCGGCCTCCAGCTTGGGTGCGGCGCAGTTCTGCATCAATGAGTCCGTGCGCTACGCCACCGAGCGCAAGCCCTTCGGCAAGCCGCTCTCCTCCAACCAGGGCATACAGTTTCCCCTAGTGGAGTTGCAGACCCAGTGCGAGATGCTGCGCGCCCTGATCCACAAGACCGCTTGGTTGATGGACAAGCATGGCGCCTTTTCCCAATCGGACAAGGTGTCGATGTGCAACTACTGGTCCAACCGCCTGTGCTGCGAAGCGGCAGACCGGGCCATGCAGGTGCACGGTGGCCTTGGCTACTCGCGGCACAAGCCCTTCGAGCACATCTACCGCCACCACCGCCGCTACCGCATCACCGAGGGCGCCGAGGAAATCCAGATGCGCCGCGTGGCGGGCTACATGTTCGGCTACATGAAGCAGCGAGCGCCGAAGGGGGTGCGGGAAGGGTAGGCGCCTTGCAAAGTCTGGCTGCCACATGCACGAGGGTCCGTGCCGAAGGGCTTGAACCAACATGAACCTCATTCCATACAAGGCGCCCATCGCGCCAAAAGCTCTTTTGAACCTGGCTTCGTTCAGCAAGCAGAAGGACCGATCCTCGCCTCCGGCCTTTGTGGGGAGAACCGACATTATTGAGGACGTCGAGGAGTGTTTGCGGAACCTGCAAAGAGCAGGGGCTTCCTCGTCGTGCGGAATCGTCGTAAGCGGCCCGCCTGGATCCGGCAAAACGTCGCTTCTCCACCATCTGAGCG
Source organism: Candidatus Azophilus sp. (assembly GCA_965220835.1). Classification (GTDB taxonomy): domain Bacteria; phylum Pseudomonadota; class Gammaproteobacteria; order Pseudomonadales; family Azotimanducaceae; genus Azophilus. Next base: position 1,239,252 of record OZ244842.1, read on the forward strand.
AGCAATACGCAGGATCCAGTGTCGTCTCCGTACAACTCTCAGGCGAGGACTTAACGCATCCGCACTTGGTGGCCGCGGCGGTGTTGAAGGCCGCGTCCGTGCCCGCGAATGAACTCGGTCGGAAAGCGCAAACGAAGTGGGCCTTGGGCTTGGGCAAGACGGTGTCGGTCGAACGAGCCAACCAAATCGATACGCCAGCGACCCGCCTGTCCCGTCCGGAGTCAGTCTGGGATGTCGTGACGGATATGGTGCACATATCGCCCGAAACCACTTTCCTGGTGCTGGTTGATGAGTGTCAGCGGGTTGAGCGCGATCCCAACAGTCGATACAACTTGATCGCGGCGCAAATGAATGACGCCAAGACCGGGGACATGAAGGTGCTTCCCGTGTTCGCCGGTTTATCGGACACCAAGGTGCGATTGGCGGAAGTCGGCGTGTCGCGAACAGCCGCGCCTTCCCATGCGCTGGAACCCCTGACTGAAGAGGAAGCCAGAGAGGCAATCAGTGCGTTCTTCGACAACGACCTATTCGGCATTCGAAGCGCTTTTGCACCCATGGACCAAACGCTTATAACCAACGTCCTCGTGGAAGCGAGCGAGTGCTACCCCCGTCATCTGCACTGCTACCTTCGCGGATTGGCGGCGGAACTCTCGACGGGATCCGGTGACTTGGACTTGGACCCTGCGCTCGACCACGGCCATCAAGCGCGGCTCGATTACAACTTCGACCGCGTGGAATCCGCAAATCTGGGGCCTTTCACCAAGACGCTCGCCCAAGCCGCAGGGACGATGCTGGACGAGTTCGACGAATTCGATGGGGATGAACTGATCGATCTCTCCATCCGCCTGCAACACGCCCTTGATCACGGCCAGGCTCGTGCGGCCATCGACCAAGCGATTCACTCCGGCGTCTTGGAGGTTTCTCCACGCCGCCCCAACAGCTTGCGGGCACCTATTCCGTCAATGCTGACTTACTTAGCGTTGAACCGCAACGCCGAAGCGGCACTGCAACGAATGCGCGAGGCTTGCGGGCAGGGGTGTGACCTACGGCCCAGCTAGGCCGAAACGACTTCATCGTGCTGCCCGCTAGAGCGCCGCCCCTTCGCTACCGAGTGGCGCCCACGCCAGCAGTGAGGCGTCGTGGGGGAACTCGTTGCGCACCAGTTCGGTGCCGGCGGCGTCGGCCATTTCCTTGTACTGCATCCAGGAGAGCACCGCCGCGATGGGGGTGTCCCGGCCTTCGTCGAACTGCAACGGGCCATAGACGTTGGCGGTGTAGATCAGGTCGTCGTCGCCAATGCGTTGGGTGGCGTCGTGGCGGGCGCCCGCGGGTTCGTAGAACCAGGTGCCGGGGCCGTAGCCTTCCGGGGGGCCGGCCCGGTAGCCGATGCGCCCGGAGAGCACCATGAAGTCCGCGGCGCCCAAGTGGTAGTGGGGCGCCGCCACGCCGTTGTGGCGCACGATCAACGACACCACGCCGGTTTCCTCGCTAACCCGCAGCACCTTGAGCCCGAGGTCCGGGGTGTCCGGATTGATGGACCATGGCACCCGCCGGGTGTCGATGAAATGCGGGTGGACGGCGCGCTCCTCGCTGGCCGCCACCGCGTCCGCGGCGCGCACCAATTCACCCGCATCGCTGCCGGCAATGGCCAAGGGTTCCGGCTGGCCTTGGTAGGCGGCTGGCCGGGGCTGCATGCACTCGGCCAGCGTATTGGGCACTAGCGTAACGCCACGCGCTTGGGCGGCAGCCTGGACATCCAGGCTAGTGAGGACGCTGGTCACTGACTGCCCGTCTTCGCCCAAAAAAGCCACCGGGCCGTAGAAGTTGGCCAGAAACTCGGTGTCTTGATCGGCCGCCAGCGCATTGATCTTGGCGTTGGCGGGCACATAGCCCCAAACGCCCGGCGTCAAGTCACCGGTCAGCAGACCGTCCCCATAGGTCATGTGGCCCGATAGCACCATGAGGTCCATGGCGCCAAGATGCACCAGCCCGTTCAGCTTGCTGCCTCCGGCCAAGCGTGCCACGGTGCTGAACATGCCGCTTTCGTAGCTGGCGCGCAACGGCTTGATGGACAGCCCCGGCGCCTGCGGCAGCTCGATCCAAGGAATGTGGTTGGTGTCCACCCCACCTTCGATGCCGGTGGGATTGAAATCCGGGTTGTAGCCGACGCTCATGATCTTCCTGCCTCACACTGTTGTGTCCTCAACCTGGACCATATGCCGATTCCGCCTAGAGTCAAGGCGCACCCGCGCAGCGGGTGCGTATGGAGTTTCGCTAACGCGAAACTCCGTGTGCGCGTTTGTGTTCGAGTTGCTGCGCACCTGCGCGAACAAGTTCGCGTTTGAGTTGCTTCGCAACTCGGCGCATCTGCTTTGCTGGCGCGAGACTTCGGGTGCAGCAAAGAGAGCTTCGCACATCCGAACTAGGACACACACAATTCCCCGATTGCAGAACGGCACCCCGCTGATATGGCAGCTCCGCGCGGGAGTTTCGCGTTAGCGAAACTCCATACGCGGCCGTCAGGCCGCGCAGTGACAGAAGGCACTCCCTTCAACTAGACTTCAATCCAAAGCTGGAGGAAGCGCATGAGACTTGCCAGGACCTTAGTCGCCGTCTTTTTCATGGCCATCCTGCCTGCCATGGATGGGGCAGCCCAGCCTAGGCCGCCTTGGATGCAGCCGGATGTGGTCAGGGCCGCGGTGGACATTGGCATGAACGAAGAGCAACTGGCGCAGTTTCGCAGCCATGTGGCGGAATTCATGGATGGGCGGATGAAAGCGTTGAACGACCTGATGCGTCGCCACAACGTCACCAACCTTGACCGGAAAATGCAGTCGCGCACCAAAAGGCTCAAGCGCCGCATGGACGAGCAGATGAGCGAACTGCTGAGCGAGGAGCAGTATCCCAAGTACGAGGTCTACCGCGACTTGCTCATGTCAAAGTTCAGGATTTAGCGTCCTGTCGCTAATTCAATTTGAGGATGCCCGCCATGGCCGCATTTGGGTTGATGATGTTCCCCACGGACTATGCCATTGCACCGGCGCGGCTCGCCGAAGCCGCGGAGGAAAGAGGGTTTGAAGCGCTGTTCTTCCCGGAGCACAACCATATACCCGCAAGCCGCTTATCGCCTTGGCCCGGCGGCGCCGAACTGCCCAAGGAGTACTGGCACACCCACGACCCCTTTGTTGCCCTCGGCATGGCGGCATCGGTCACCAAAACCCTGCGTCTGGGCACTGGCATTAGCTTGGTTACGGAGCGGGACCCCATCCTGATGGCCAAGCAGGCCGCCACCTTGGACCACTTGTCCGGCGGCCGTCTGCTGCTTGGCGTGGGTGCGGGCTGGAACGCCGAGGAAATGGCCAACCACGGCGTCGAATACAAAAACCGGTGGAAAGTCCTGCGCGAGCGGGTGTTGGCCATGCGGCGCATCTGGTCCGATGAGGAGGCTGAGTTCCATGGCGAGTTCGTGGACTTCGACCCGATCTGGTCCTACCCCAAGCCGGTGCAACCCGGTGGCCCCAAGGTGTTGCTCGGCGCATCCTCCCGCTGGACTTGGCAGCGGATTGCCGAATACGCAGACGGTTGGTTCCCCATCTACCAAGACCCGGCGCGCGCCGCAACCTCCGGGGCGGTGGATTATGCGGCGGGCATTGCGGCCACCCAAGAGGCGTGGGGGCAGGCCGGGCGCACCGGCGAGCCTGACTTCTCCATCTTCGGCGTCGGCCCCAAGCAGGCCTTGGCCGAATCCCTGCTGGAAACGGGTTTCAACCGCTTGATCTTCGGCCTGCCGCCCGCGCAAGCCGACGTGGTGCTGCCGATGCTCGACCGCTACGCGGAACTCGCCTCGGCGATCAACGCATAGGCCCGCTTCGGCAATATCGCCTAATACCCGGCTTGGCCGGCGCTGATCTCCTGGGCAAAGGCCGCATCAAGCCGCTCGTAGGCGGTTGAACCCGGCTTCATCACGTACAAGGGCTCGGTGACTTGGTTGAGGTCGTAGCCTTCCTTCTTGAGATTGCCCTTGAGCATCTTGAAGGTGCCGGTGACGTCGATGTCGGACTGCACCCTTAGAAAGACGGGGCGGGCGTAGGCGGGTAGTTCGCTCTCCACGTAGCGGGAAAAGGCCTCTGTATCCAGTGTTTCCACACCTGGCTCAAGCGTCAGCGCCGCCATTCCGGCGCGACCGTCGGCGCCCGGCACCTCCACGCCATAGACGTTGGAAAACTGGATGCCGTCGAAGCCATTGATGATTTCGCCCACTTCGTTGGTGGAGACGTTCTCGGACTTCCAGCGGAAAGTGTCACCCACTCGGTCCACGAATTGGTAGTGGGGGTAGCCGAGGGTGAACCCAGCGTCCACTTCCCGAAGCAGGTCGCCGGTGTTGAACCAAGCATCGCCGTCCGCAAGGGCGTTGCGCAGTATCTTCTTCTCCGTGGCTTCGGCGTTGGTGTAGCCCTCGAACACTGCCTCCTCGTTGATCTGGCCGAGCAGCAGACCTGGCTCGCCGGGCTTGACCCGTACGCAGCGGCCGTCGCCATCCCTGACGATCTCGTCGGCGTCCACGTCGTAGGCCACCAAGGCGACTTCGGAGGCGGTCATGCCGATGGTTCGGTCTTTGTTGAGCAGGTTGGCGAAGGCCACGTTGCCTTCGCTGGCGCCGTAGAACTCGGTGATGCGCTTGATGCCGAAGCGCTCTTTGAAGGGCAGCCAAATGTCCGGGCGCAAGCCGTTGCCAATCATGTGCCGCAGCGGGTTCCTGTGATCGTCGGGGGACGCCTCGGTGTTCATGAGGTAACGGCACAGTTCGCCGATGTAAACGAAGCAGGTGGTCTGATGCTCACGCACTTCGGCCAGGAAGTTGCTGGCCGAGAATTTGCGCCGCACGAACATGCTGGCACCCGAGCCGAACGCCGCGCCACAGCCAATCAACAAACCGGTGCCATGGTAGAGCGGCAGGCAAATGTAGAGCCGATCATTCTCGGTGCACTTCAACCCAGCCTTGTGGGACATGGCAGCGCTGGCCAGATAGCGGCGGTTGGACAGCACGGCGGCCTTGGGCAGGCCTGTGGTGCCGGAGGTGAACAGGTACATGGCGGTGTCACCCAGGGTGTTCTCGGCGGTCGTGAGCGGATTGTCGGTGCTGGCGGCGGCGCTTTCGGCGTCAAGATCAGCTGCCCAATTGGGCGCAGCTGCTTGCCCGCCGTCCGGCACGAAGAGGTAGTCTTGGCCCTCAGCGAGGGGCAACTCGCTCTTGACCTCCGCCAAGGCAGGCGCCAGTTCCTCACCGAAAACGCACTTCTTGGACTCGGTGACGGTGATGCAGTGGGTCAAGGGCCGGCCGCGCAGATTGGTGTTGATGAAGCCCGCCGTTGCGCCAAGCTTGTTCAGCGCCACGGTCACGGCCAAGAACTCGATGCGGTTCTCCATCACCAAGCTCACTACGTCGCCGCGGACCACGCCCATCCCCGCCAAGTGGTTGGCGTAGCGATTGGTCAGTGCGTTGAATTGCGCCCAAGTGACGGAGCGGTCCTCAAAGATGATGGCGGTGCGCTCGCCAAAGCGGTCGGCGTTCACCTCCACTTGACGGGCGAAGCAGCCCTTGTCCGAGTAGGGGCGCGGCTTAAGCTCCTTTTTCACCGTCAGCAAGGCGGGCACCTGCGCCAATGTTGATGCGATGTCGCGAATTCCCATGGCCAATGACTCCATTCGGATTTTTGTTGGGCTGTGCAGGCGTCGCACCTTTGCATGAACGCTCGCAACAGGCAAGATGGCGCTTCGCCTAAGGCGAAGCGTTCAAGTTGCTGTGCGAGCTAGCGCTGCGGCGCAGCCACTAACAAAGTTGCTGCTCAGTTTAGCCCTCAGCCGCAGCCAGAATTGGGGTCACTGTTCAACCTAGCGCTTGATGGCGTAGCGCCTTTGGGCAAAGCGCTCAGGCAGCTTCGCAACTTCGCGCTTTGCCGGAGCTACAATTCGGGTTGCCGCGTAGCTTGGCGCTTCGTCACGGCCGAACACAGAAGAGGAGGAAAGCACAATGAACCAGTGGCAAATTGGGGACGTCAAGATCACCCGCATCATCGAGATGGAGATTGCCGGCGGCAGCCGCTTCATTCTGCCGGACGCCACCCGCGAGGCCTGCCTGCCGATGGACTGGATGGCACCGCACTTCATGGATGAGGCGGGCAACCTCATCATGAGCGTTCACGCGTTGATCGTCGATACGGGGGAACGGCGCATTGTCGTGGACACCTGCATTGGCAACGACAAGGAGCGCAGCATTCCCAATTGGAGCCATCTGCAGACCGCCTTCCTGGATGACATCGCTGAGGCCGGCTACCCCCGTGAATCCATCGATACCGTGCTTTGCACCCACCTGCACGTGGACCACGTTGGCTGGAACACCATGCTGGTGGAGGGTGAGTGGCTGCCGACGTTCCCCAACGCCCGCTATCTCGTCGCTGAGCGGGAGTGGGCGTACTGGGATGCCCATGAGGATGAGTCCACTTACGGCCCGGTGCTGGCAGACTCGGTGCGCCCGATCGTGGCCGCTGGCCTGATGGATTTCGTGGCCTGCGACCACGTGCTTTGCGATGAGGTGCGCCTGCAGCCGACTCCCGGCCACACGCCCGGGCACGTCAGCGTTGAGATTGCATCAGAGGGCCAGCAGGCGCTGATCACCGGCGACTGCATCCACCACCCCTGCCAAATGACCCGCACGGACTGGTGCAGCAGCGCCGACACCGACCAAGCCCAAGGCCGGGCCACTAGGGAGGCGCTGCTTGAACGCTACGCCGGTGACGACACGCTCATCATCGGCACCCACTTCGCCACCCCCACAGCTGGCCACGTGAAGCGATTGGACAGCGGCGGCTACTGGCTGGACGTGGGCTCTTGACCAGATGCCAGTCGGGCCGGGCTGCTGCATGGATGACCGCGAAGGCCATCGACGTTGGCAAGTTGGATTCTGATACTGCGCTTCCGTTCCCTCGCCTATTGACGTGACAACCCGCGGCGCGTTTGCTACGTTGAGGATTATGGCAAGTGAACCTTCAAACCCACGGGCACCAACCGTCTTCCTGAGCTATGCCCACGACGATGCCGCCTTGGCTGAGCGGTTGTGCAACGCGCTTGTCAATAGCGGGTTGGAGGTGCGTGATCCCGACCGTGACCACATTCCCGGTGACAACTGGGCCGGAGAGGTGGCGCGTGCGCTGGAAGAGTCCGAAGCGATGGTTGTCCTGCTCACCCCGGCAGCCATCAGCTCGCCCCACGTGAAGCGCAACATCGAGTACGCGCTTGGGGCCAAAAATTACAGCAATCGGCTGATTCCAGTCGTCGTCGGCAACATCGACCACTTTCCCGCCACCGAGCTCCCGTGGATCGTGCGGCGCATGCCGTGGTTCGAACTTGACGATACCGAGACCGATCCTCCCAAAGTCGAGCCGATCGCGGAGGCGATTCTCAGTCACGCCTGAGGATCGTTTCGATGGCCGGTGCGCACTCCCGACGAAGTATTCCTGTCGCACTCGAGCGCTGACCGGGCTTTCACATCAAGACTTGCTGACGTGCTCAGGGACCACGGCGTCCCAGTGTGGTACAGCGATACCAACATCCGAGGCGCGCAGCAATGGCATGACGAGATCGGGACGGCTCTCCGACGGTGCGACTGGCTCGTGGTGGTCCTCACCCCCGATGCGGTCGAATCGAAATGGGTCAAGCGGGAACTACTGTTCTCCCTCCAGCAAGACCGGTTCGATGGGAGGATCGCGCCAGTGCTATGCCGCTCGTGCAACCACGACGAACTCTCATGGACTTTGGCGTCGTTGCAAATGATCGACTTCCGCCGAGACTTCGAACAAGGCTGTCGAGACCTATTGCGAATCTGGGGAATTGGCTACGCGAGCGCGGGGTCGTAGTCGTCGCATTAGCTGGCTCCGACAAGCCAACATGACGAACTGGATCCACTTTGCGTCGCGGTGGTGACCTGTTCACGGTACTCGGACGAGGATGACTTGTCGGCAATGTACCGGGCTCTTCGATTCAGCCTTCGCTTCCACTGGAGAGACGAACCCCGGGGCTCTGGGTACTTCAGCCTAGCGATTACTTGATTTACCTTCTGTGACTGACAGGCCTCGAGGGCCTCGCCGCACAGCCTCACAATGCCACTTAATCCAGTCAACTGATGCCCATAGGAAGCCACGCAAAGATAAGCGGCGCAAATCTCGGCCTTGCTGCGTCGACGCGCAAGAGCGATGGCAAGGGCTTGCTCCTTGATCTTTCTCCGCACCGTCCTTTCACGTCGATTCGTCACGACGCGAACGAACTGCTGTTCAACTGTGCTCGCTCCCTGAATTCCATTCCCCGCGATGAAGGCTAACGCCGCCCTGATCATGCCGATCGGGTCAACTCCAAGATGCAATGGGTTGCGATGGTCCTCCCCGACTACAAGCGATCTGATGAAGGCGCTTGGAATGATAGTTTGGGGGTCGATGCGGTCTATCTCAGCCAGACAAGTGGCGAGGTCGGAGCGCAAGTTCCAGAGGTTGGCCGCTTCGGCGAATCGCGACAACAGGATGAATGGAACGGAGAGCAGGAAAACGAGCGACCTCAAAACGGCTGTCGTTGCCAAGTAACTTCTCCCTCTGCATCGGCGGCCGTTGAAATGAACCTGCCTGTCATTGGTCCGCTGCCACAGACTTTTAGTTGGTGAAAACTAGTCGACTGTCGGATGGCGCCCTCCTCAACGATGTGCAGGGACATGACGTCTCGAGAAAAGATGAGTTTTTCCGCGTATCCCCCGATTTCAGCTCGGATCCTTTCCTCTCCAATGTACTTTTTGATCTCCCCGGTTGCAGTGCATTCGTACACTTTTTCGGCTGAGCCTTTGATGCTGGATCCTTCGCGCCAGAGCACGGCGATGTACCGCAGCAACATTCCCCTATAGGCATCAAGGCTGGAGCTTTTGAACCTCACCTCCACATACCAGCGTCCCGCAACGGGAGGCAATGGAAACACACATTCGCGCAAGAGGAAAAACAGGAATGCTAAGGCCAAGCCACCCATCACTGTCGAGAGTATGCTGCAAAGAAAGGTCATAGACACCAATCAGTTACAGTCTAACAGTCATCGTCCGAAAAGCCTCAGTCAAGGCCATCAGCCTGGATGCCATACTGCGCATTCCTGTCGGGCAGCCCGTCGCGTCCGGGGATAGGGCGCTTGTAACGTATTGAGTTTGTTGCATGTCAGCAATTCCCGCTGGTCGCCCCAGTCGGTCTGTTGGGGGCGTTTTCGGTCGGGGACAGCGGCTTGGCGCCCGATGGAGGGAGGGGCGCCCCTCAGTGCCGTCCTGAAGTCCTTGTCCGGCTGCGTCGTCACCCCTGAGGAACCGCCCGTCGCACGCTTGGGCGCGGCCCCCGGTCAGGACGTGTCGAACGGCGTCAGGGCGGGCTTTTGGAAGCCGAACGCGAGCGCCCGGTAGAGGGCCTCCCAACTCTCGATGCGGTAGTCCATGAACAGCGACCGCATCCGCTCCCACAAGCGGATGCGGCGCTTCGACTTCGCCAGCGCCGCCTGGAACAGGCCGCAGCACCGCTGCTGGACCTGGTCGATCAGGAACGCGAGCGTCATCAACTGCGCGAGCACCGTCGACAGGTGCCGATGGCCGTGCCCGTAGTTGTGCTCAAGGCCGTAGCCTTGGTTCTTCAGGGTGTTGAAGGTCTCGTTCTCGATGCGCCAGCGCGCCCTTCCGGCGCGCATCAGCGATTCCACGTTCGATTCGTCGATGCCGACGTCGGTGACCCATGAGAAGCGCTGCGCCTTCCCGTCGGGCTTCGTCTCGGTCCACTCCAGGAAGTTCACCTCAAGGTCGCGGTTGGCGTCGTTGAGCGGCACCCCGTTGATGAAGCGGCAGCGGTGCCGCGTCCCGTCGGCGCCCTTCGTCGCGAGCGTGCGCGTCATCGGCGAGGCGCCCACCGTCTCGAACAGGTCCGCGTGGTCGCCGGGCTTCGCGCCCAGCACGAAGCGCATGTTGAGTTCCTGAAGGAGCCGGACGTGCGGCCCGTTCGACGCCAGCCCGTCCTCCACCACCATCAGCTTGAGGTGCGGGTGCTCGCGCCGCACGTCGCGCAGCAGGCGCTTCGCCGCGTTGCGCTCGCAGTCGTTCTTCGTCGCCCCGTCCCCGCGCAGGATCGGCTCCGGCGGCAGCGCGAACACCTCACGGAAGTCGGGATGCACGAGCGCGGCCCCGAGCATCTGGTGGTAGTACGTCCTCGTGCCGTCCCTGTGCTCCTTGACGCAGCAGCTGTCGCAGTGGACGGACTTCGACGAGAAGTGGCCGGTGCCGTCCACCGACAGCAGGTAGTGGCCGTCATGCCACGCGAACCCGTCAAGCCCCTTGCCGCGCTGCAGGGCCGAGAGCACCGCCTTGAAGGCGCCGCGCAGCTCCGACGGGTCCACCCGGTCGAGCCGCTCGCGCATCGTGGTGTCGGCGGGAACCTGCCGAACCCGGTAGAGGCGGCGCAGGTTCCCCCGAACGGCCCCGTCGCACCGCACGCCCTCCTCGAACTTCAGCAGCGAGGAATGCTTCATGCCGAACACCGCCAAGCCCGACATCAGGCAGTCCGCCAGGCTGATCCGCGGGTTCCCCACCGGGTCGCTGACCCGCTCGAACCGGCCGCGAACCAACCCCAGCAGCCCCGGCGCGCTGAGCGTCTTGCGAAGCAGGGTCTTCGACATGGCTGGTCACTCCAAGCCGCAAACTCGCCCGCATCATACTGTTTTTGAGGGAAAAGTCCGCGAACGGCTTTTCCTCGAAGCGCCGGAAACCCGCGGATTCACTGGACTGGTAGACTTAGCGGGAATTGCTGGTTGCATGTGCTTTTTCTCAAATCTCCGATGCACGAATGGGACTAGTAGATTCTTCAACACACAAGCCCCATGGTTTCCTAGCCCGAAGCGACGCGCTCCAGCCGAACCATTCGCCTGTTGAGCCAGCGGCGGGCGGGTGGGAAGTCGAGCGCGGCGAAGGCCAGGCCGAGGGGGAACATCCAGAAGCCCAGGATGGGGAGGAAGCCAAACACGCCGGCCACCATCAGCAGCACGCCGATCAGCGTGCGCACCCCGGGCGGCACGTGGTCACGCCCCCAAGTTAGCGTGTTGACGGCGATTCGGGCGACCTTGCGCTTGAATGCCGAGTCCGAATCCACTGCCTTCAGACCATCATTGGGCCGTCATCGGGCGCATCGTGGGCGTCCGGATGGGCGCGGCGGGGGAGGTCGGGGTCGATGGAAGTGAAGCGGTACTGTCCGTCCTCGTGCAAGGTGCGTTCGATGCGGTTGCGGTGCATCAGCAAGTGCAAATGAGCGATGGCTTCGCCTAGGGCCATCATCATCTGGCGTGGGTCGAGCCTGCGGGCGAAGAGCACCGGAAGCAAGTCCCGGGCGAGGGCAGGTTCCACGCAGTGCTCCTCAATGGCCAGCATGCGGTCCTCATGATGGCTGATGAGGTCGCGCAGACGCTTGCGAATGCCGAGGAAGGGCAAATTGTGGGCCGGCAGCACCAGGGTGTCATCCGGCGTGCTGAGGAAGCGGTCGTGAGACTCCATCCAGACCTTGAGCGGATTGGCGTCCGGCTCGGTTGGGTGGACGCTGACGTTGGACGTGATGATGGGCAATATCTGATCCCCTGAAATCATCACCTTGAGGGCGGCGCAGTACAGGCAGGCGTGTTCCGGGGAGTGGCCGGAGCCGACCACCACGCGCCAATCGTGATGGCCGATGGTGAGCACGTCGCCATCCTGAAGCCGGTGGTAGCCGCTGGGCATCTCGGGCATGGACATGCCTTCCTTGCTGCGCCGCCCCCAGGCGTTGGCCAAGTCCTCCAAATAGGAGCGCGGCATGCCGGCGCGCAGGTAGAAGTCCTGGCCCAGCCAAGAGGTGTGGTGGCCGGGTCCGGTGTTGGCGAAGGCCCGGGCTTGGTAGTACTCGGCGCGGGTCATGTACAGCGGGCATCGGTACTCGTCGGTGATCATCTTGGACTGGCCGATGTGGTCCGGATGCATGTGGGTGCAGATCACGCCCTTCACGGGCCGCCCGCCGAGTTCGTGCTTGAACACCTCCCGCCACCACTGGCCCGTCTCCTCGATGCCGAGACCGGTGTCGACCACCCACCAGCCGCCACGGTCCTCCAGCAGGTACAGGTTGATGTGCGAGAGCGAACCCGGCATGGGCATGGTGAGCCAGCGCACGCCATCCGCCACCTCCTGGGTGGTGCCGGCAGCGGGGTGGTCGGGGTAGGGGTAGCTCAGCTCGCTCATACAAAACTTGGCCTGAGGGGACAGGGCGGTGGATTATAACCCAGCAAGATCACCATCCTCGGCCGACAGCGCCCGCACGCACCCACAGATTCGACGCGAGGGCGGGATGCTCACGAGCCGAGAAACCTTACTTGCCCGCGCATGGGTTTCGCGCAGCGGAACTCCCAACGCGTCTGTCCCCCTTCACCCGCCCGCTAGCGCGTGACCCAACGGTCGCGTCGCGACCGTTGGGTCACGCCTTTGCGTGTGTCCCTCTTTGCCCAGATAATCAGCCCCTTCCGATAAAGCACGAGAGGTTGCATTGATGGCAGGGCGAGTTGCAGGAAAGGTGGCGCTGGTCACTGGGGGCGCCAAGGGTCTCGGCGAAGCCGATGCCCGGGCGCTGGCGGCCGAAGGGGCGCGGGTGGTGCTGACCGATGTGGACGAGACAGCTGGTCAAGCGGTCGCGGAAGACATTGGCGCCGTCTTCAAGCACCAGGATGTCACTGACGAAGCGCGCTGGCAGGCGGTCATCGGCGAAATCAAGAGCGAGTTCGGGGCCTTGCACGTGTTGGTCAACAACGCCGGCATCGTGCTGCCTGGCAACATCGAAAGCCAGACGTTCGCCCAGTACCAAGCGCAAATGACGGTGATGGCCGACGGCACCTTCCTCGGCAGCCAGCACGCCATCCCCTTGATGGCCGCGAGCGGCGGCGGCTCGATCATCAACATGGCCTCGGTGGTCTCGAAGCTCGCCTACAGCGGCGTCGTGAGTTATGCCGCTGCCAAGGGCGCCATCGAGGGCATGTCCCGCTCCATCGCCGCCCACTGCTTGGAGTCCGGGTACCGAATTCGATGCAACTCGATTCATCCCGGCGTCATCGACACACCAATGGTGCAGAACTTCGGCGCAGAGGCCGCTGAATCGGCAGAGACTGCTGCGCAGCTGCCCGAGGGGCCGCTCCCAGCCGAGGCCGGCGTGCTGGGGTCACCCAAGAACGTCTCTGACTTGGTGGTGTTTCTCGCATCGGATGAATCGGCCTTCATCACCGCCCAGGAGTTCGTCATCGACGGCGGCATGTCGATGCTGCCAGCGCCACTGGTCCACAAACTGCAGTGACCTCCAGCTAGCGTAGGACGGGTAGCCAGCCGCTCCCGGGATAGGATTCTCAGCCTTTTGGTTGAGGTGGGTTGCGAAAGGTTTCTGAACATAGACAGCGCACAAGGGCGTTCCGCATGCAGGCGGACGTGTCCGGACAGTCCAGCGACTCGAATAACGAGCGCGGGGGCCTACCGCATGCGGGAGGAAGTGTCCCTGCTTAGACTGTCCCTGCTCAGAAAGTTGGCAAACCGGGATGCTGCGAATAGAATTCCCCACCGGATCGATCTGGACCGGTCAGGAACTGACTAGCGGGCCGGAATGGAACCGGTTGCCATCGTGGGCGGTACGCTGTTGCGGCGTAGGCTTGTGGCACGTTCCTAGCGTTTTCCGAATGACAAAGAACTTGGTTTATGAGGCCCGAACGTCCAATCAATCTGTCGCTGACCCGGTTTCGTTGGCCGGTGACCGCCATCGCCTCCATCGCCCATCGGATCTCCGGGGTGCTGCTGTTCATCGGGTTCGCCTACCTGCTCTACCTGCTTGATCTGGCGCTGTCTTCCGAGGCGGGGTTTGAGCGGGCGGCAGGCCTCTTGGCAATGACCTTCCCCAAACTGGCGCTTTGGGGGGTTCTGGCGCTGCTGGCCTACCATCTGTTGGCGGGCATCAAGCACCTGCTGCTCGATCTGCACGTCGGGGATGGCTTGGTTGCAGCCAAACGCGCCTCATGGCTGGTATTCGCGGCTACCGTGGCGGCTGCCGCCTTGCTGGGGGCTTGGTTGTGGTAACCCAGGTCACATCCTTGACGCGCAGCGGCTTGGCGGATTTTCTGATCCAGCGCGTCAGCGCCGTGGTGCTGGCCCTATACACCCTGTGCCTGCTCAGTTACTTCCTCGTCAATGAGGGCTTGGATCACCGCCAATTGGCCGAGTTTTTTGGTTCCGCCTCGATGCGCGCCTTCAGCGTTCTGGCGGTTCTCTCCACCGCCGCCCATGGCTGGGTGGGCATGTGGACGGTCGGCACGGACTACATTCGGCCGCACTACTTCGGCGCCCGGTCGGTGGTGTTCCGCATGGCTTACCAAATAGGCTGCGGCCTGCTGCTGTTCATCTACGTTTGGTGGGGCGTTCGCCTTTTCTGGACACTGCCCGGATAGGCTTCGAAAAATGCCCACACTACGCAAACTGGAATTTGACGGCCTCATCGTTGGCGGCGGCGGCGCTGGCTTGCGGGCGGCCCTTGAGCTCGCCCAGTCCGGGCTGCGCACGGCGGTCATCTCCAAGGTGTTTCCCACCCGCTCCCACACGGTGTCCGCCCAAGGCGGCATCACCTGCGCCATCGCCAGCGAGGATCCGGACGATGACTGGCGCTGGCACATGTACGATACGGTCAAGGGTTCGGACTACATCGGCGATCAGGACGCCATCGAGTACATGTGCAGCGAAGGCCCCCAGGCGGTCTTCGAGCTGGAGCACATGGGCCTGCCGTTTTCGCGCACCGAATCAGGCCGCATTTACCAGCGGCCGTTCGGGGGCCAGTCCAAGGACTACGGCAAGGGCGGGCAGGCGGCCCGCACCTGCGCCGCTGCCGACCGCACCGGGCATGCCCTGTTGCACACCCTCTACCAAGCCAACGTCAAGTGCGGCGCCACCTTTTTGAACGAGTGGTTCGCCGTTGATTTGGTGAAGAACCAGGATGGCGCCGTGGCCGGCGTCATCGCTATCGAGATCGAGACCGGCAACGTGGTCTACGTGGCCTCCAGGGCCACGGTGCTGGCCACTGGCGGGGCGGGACGAATCTACGCCAGCACGACCAACGCGCTGATGAACACCGGGGACGGCGTCGGCATGGCGTTGCGCGCCGGCTTTCCCGTTCAGGACATCGAAATGTGGCAGTTCCATCCCACCGGCATCGCCGGCGCCGGCGTGCTGGTCACTGAAGGCTGCCGCGGGGAGGGCGGCTACCTGATCAACAAGGACGGCGAGCGCTTCATGGAGCGTTACGCGCCAACCGCGAAGGATTTGGCCGGCCGCGACGTGGTGGCCCGTTCCATGGTCATTGAAATTCTCGAAGGCCGCGGCTGCGGCGAGGCTGGGGACCACGTGCTGCTGAAGCTCGACCACCTCGGCGAGACCGTGCTCAACAGCCGTTTGCCGGGCATTCTGGAGCTGTCGCGCACCTTCGCCCATGTGGATCCGGTGCGCGAGCCGATTCCCGTCGTGCCCACCTGCCATTACATGATGGGCGGCATTCCCACCCAAGTGCGCGGCCAGGCGCTCACCCAAGACGACGCGGGTCAGGACCGGGCCATCGAGGGCCTGTACGCCGCCGGAGAAGCGGCTTGCGTGTCCGTGCATGGCGCCAATCGGCTGGGCGGCAACTCGCTGCTCGACCTGATCGTGTTTGGGCGCGCGGCCGGGCTCCACATCGAGGAAACCGTGCGTCAGGGCATCAGCCACCGGGAGGCAAGCGAATCGGACCTTGAGGCCGCATACGCACGGCTCGCCCGCTGGAACGCCTCCACTTCCGGGGAAAGCGTGGCGGCGCTGAAGCGCGAGCTGCAGAACTGCATGCAGGCGAGCTTCGGGGTGTTTCGCACCGAAGAGCACATGCGCAAGGGCATTGAAACCCTCAAGGACTTGCGCCAACGCATCAATGCCGCACACCTGCCGGACAAGAGCAACGCCTTCAACACCGCTCGCCTGGAGGCCTTGGAACTCGACAACCTTTTCGAGGTGGCCTTCGCGACCGCCATCGCCGCCGAGGCGCGCCGGGAGAGCCGCGGCGCCCACGCGCGGGAGGACCATCAACAACGCGATGACGAAAACTGGTTGTGCCACTCCCTGTATTTCCCGGAAGATGAGCGGGTGGCCAAGCGGGCGGTGAACTTCCAGCCCGCCACCGTGCCGGTCTTTGAACCGATGGAGCGCAAGTACTGACGAGGCTGCCTTGCACACCACAAGACACAACCCACAAGACACAACCCACAAAAGACAACCCACAAAAGACAATCCAAAAGAGACAACCCACAAGAGACAACAAGGAAGCGCCCGATGCAGGTCAGCGTGTATCGATACAACCCGGAGGTGGACGAAGCGCCCGAGATGCGGGACATGAGCATTGAATTGCCCGAGGGCAAGGACTTGATGGTGCTTGACGTGCTCGAGCGCCTGAAGGAGCAGGATCCGTCCCTGTCCTACCGCCGTTCCTGCCGGGAGGGCGTGTGCGGCTCCGACGGCATCAACATGAATGGGATGAACGGCCTCGCCTGCATCACCCCGGTGTCCCAGGTGGCCAAACGCGGCAAGCTGGCGCTCAGGCCGATGCCCGGGCTGCCGGTGATTCGCGATCTGGTCGTGGACATGAGCCAGTTCTTCGACCAGTTCGAGAAGGTGCGGCCCTACCTCATCAACAACCAGCCGCCACCGGCCGAGGAGCGCCTGCAGTCCCCGGAGGAGCGGGCCAAGCTCGACGGCCTGTACGAGTGCATCCTGTGCGGCTGCTGCTCAACCGCCTGCCCGTCGTTTTGGTGGAATCCGGACAAGTTCATCGGCCCCGCTGCCTTGCTGCAGGCCTACCGCTTTTTGGCCGACAGCCGTGACACCGCCAGCGAAGAGCGTCTGCGCGATCTGGAGGATCCGTTCAGCGTGTTCCGCTGCCGGGGCATCATGAACTGCGTTCAAGTCTGCCCCAAGGGCCTGAACCCAACCCGGGCAATCGGCAAGATCCGCGGCCTGTTGGTGAAGCAGGGCACCTAGGCGCACCATCCCATGGCGGACTCCTACCTTGAACGCATGCGCGCAAGTTCGCACTTGGCGGGCGTGAATGCGGCCTACATCGAAGCCATGTACGAGGCTTGGCTATCCGCCCCGGACAGCGTGCCACCGCAGTGGCGAAGTTTCTTCGGCGACCTGCCCCAGGAGCAACCGGACACCGACGCCGAGATTCCGCACAGCGGGGTGATCGCGCACTTCGAGCGCATTGGCCGCAATCGGTTGAAGGCGCGTCCGGAAAGGCAAAGCGCCGCCATTGAAAGCGAGCACGAACGCAAGCAGATGCGCGTGCACGACTTGGTTGCCGCCTATCGGCTGCGCGGCCACAAAAAAGCCAAGCTTGATCCCTTGGAGATGATGGAGCGCCCGATCATGCCGGTGCTCGATTTGGCCTACCACGGCCTGTCCGCTGCCGAGTCGGAAGAAATCTTCAACACCGACATCCTGCGCTACTGGGACGGTGCGGCCAAGCTCAGGGAAATTGTCGAAACCCTGGAGATGACCTACTGCCGCAGCATCGGCGTGGAGTACATGCACATTCTCCAGGCCACCGAGCAGCTCTGGGTGCGGGAGCGCTTGGAGTCGGTGCGCTCCGAGGCGCCTCTAAGCCCAGCGGAGAAGCGCTCCATACTGGAGCGGCTGACTGCCGCCGAAGGCTTGGAGAAGTACCTGCACGGCCGTTATCCCGGCACCAAGCGGTTTGGCTTGGAGGGCGGTGAGTCCTTGATTCCCTGCCTGCACGAGCTGCTGCAGCGGCTCGGCGGGCACGGCGTGCTGGAGAGCGTGGTTGGCATGGCCCACCGCGGCCGCCTGAACGTGCTGGTCAACATCCTCGGCAAGGATCCTTGGGACTTGTTCGATGAGTTCGACGGCAAGGTGTCCGCCGCGTCCGGTTCCGGAGACGTCAAGTACCACCAGGGCTTCTCCACCAACGTCATGACCCCCGGCGGGGAAATGCACCTGGCCCTGGCCTTCAACCCTTCCCATCTGGAGATTGTCGGCCCGGTGGTGGAAGGCTCCGTGCGGGCCCGCCAGGATCGGCGGCGGGACTACGCCGGCGATCTCGTGGCCCCCATTTTGATCCACGGCGATGCCGCCTTTTCGGGTCAAGGGGTGGTCATGGAGACCTTCCAGATGTCCCAGACCCGAGGCTTCAAGACCGGCGGCACCGTGCACGTCATCGTCAACAACCAAATCGGCTTCACCACCCACCGCCGCGATGACGCCCGCTCGGCGGAGTACTGCACCGAGATCGCCAAGATCGTCAAGGCGCCCATCTTCCACGTCAACGGCGACGATCCCGAGGCAGTGGTGTTCGTCACCAAGCTGGCCGCTGACTACCGCATGCGCTTCCGCAAGGATGTGGTCATCGACATCGTCTGCTACCGCCGCCGGGGGCACAACGAGGCCGAGGAGCCGATGAAGACCCAGCCGCTGATGTACTCCCGCATACGCGCCCTGCCGACCACCCGTGAGCGCTACGTGGAAAAGCTGATTGAAGAGGACGTGGTCAGTGCCGCCGAGTCCACCGAAATGGTGGAGCAGTACCGCAACACCTTGGAGAGCGGCGGGCATGTGGCGCTTTCCATCGTCAATGAACCGGACCAGAGCCTGTTCGTGGACTGGCGCCCTTTCCTCGGCCACCGTTGGACTGCCGCCGCTGACACCCGGGTGCCGAAACAGCGCTTCATCGACATCGCCGAGCGTCTGAACGCGCTGCCGGACGGCTTCGAGCTGCAGCGCCAAGTGGCCAAGACCCTGCGCGAGCGCGACGAAATGACGTGCGGCGAGCGGCCCGTGAACTGGGGCTACGCGGAAGTCATGGCCTACGGCACCTTGGTTGACGCCGGCCACAGCGTGCGCCTGACGGGCCAGGACGTGGGAGTGGGCACCTTCTCGCACCGCCATGCCTGCCTCTACAACCAAAACGGGGGACAGCGCTACATTCCGCTCAACCACCTCTCCGAGGCCACCAACTTCGACATCTACGACTCGCTGCTCTCGGAAGAGGCCGTGCTGGCCTTCGAGTATGGCTATGCCACCACGGACCCCAACGGCCTGATCGTCTGGGAAGCGCAGTTCGGGGATTTCGCCAACGGCGCCCAAGTGGTGATCGACCAGTTCATCTCATCGGGCGAAATCAAGTGGGGGCGCTTGTGCGGGCTGACCATGCTGCTGCCCCACGGCTACGAGGGCGCGGGCCCGGAGCACTCCTCCGCCCGGCTGGAACGCTATCTTCAGCTTTGCGCGGAGCACAACATGCAGGTTTGCGTGCCCAGCACGCCGGCGCAGGTGTTCCACATGCTGCGCCGCCAAGCCATCCGGCCCTTGCGCAAGCCGCTGGTGGCATTGACGCCAAAGAGCCTGTTGCGGCACAAGCAGGCCGTCTCCACGCTGGAGGAGCTCTACGACGGCCAGTTCCACACGGTGCTGCCGGAAGTTGACGAGCTCGACCCCGCACGGGTGACGCGGCTGGTGCTGTGCAGTGGCAAGGTGTTCTATGAGTTGCTGGAAGCGCGCCGCAGCGCGCACGGACCCAACGGCACCGGCGCAGCGCACATCGCCTTGGTGCGCATCGAGCAGCTTTACCCCTACCCGGAGGAGGACCTTGCCCAGGTGATAGCCCCTTACCGGAACCTCAAGGAAGTCATTTGGTGCCAGGAAGAGCCCATGAACCAAGGGGCTTGGTATGCCAGCCAGCACCACACCCGCAGGGTGATGCAGCGCCACGATCCGTCGCTGAACCTGCAGTTTGCGGGCCGAGAGGCTTCAGCGGCACCGGCGGCAGGCTATCTGCAGCTGCACAATGAACGCCAGCAGCAGCTGGTTCACGAAGCCTTGTTCGGAGCTGCAGGCTAACGTTGCGAGGCATTGAGCGGACGCAGGGCGTCAGCCGACCAAGTGCGTGGGCCGACAAACTACGTCAGCCGACAAGATACGTCGGGCGCAATACCAACGCATTTGATAACCTTGCCCCGATAACCCTGAGATAAACAAAGCCCTAGGTTCAAGAACAACAAAAGAGCCATGGACATCAAAGCGCCTAAATTCCCTGAATCCATTACTGAAGGCACCATTGCCGTCTGGCACAAGGGTGCCAACGAGCCCATCAGGCGGGACGATCTGCTGGTGGACATCGAGACCGACAAGGTGGTGCTCGAAGTGGTGGCGCCGGCGGATGGTCAGCTGGTGCGCATCTTCAAACAGGAAGGCGACGTTGTGGAGAGCGAGCAGCGGCTCGCCACCTTCGAAATCGGCGATGTGCCCGCATCCCGTTCCGCAGCCGCGGTGGAAGCGCCGGCGCCCGCCGCCGCCAGCGCCAGCCCTGCAGCTCGCAAGCTTGCCGAGGAGAAGGGCCTTGACATCGCCAAGGTCCAAGGCACCGGCAAGGACGGGCGCATCACCAAGGAGGACGTGGCCCAATACGTCATCGAGGAACGGCCCACGCCACCGCCCGCCGCAGCCGTTGCCAAGCAAATCGACGAGTCCGACGCCGAAGATGGCTCAGCCTTTCCCGACCAAGCGGTCGGCGAACGGGTGGAGCGCCGCGTGCCGATGACGCGGCTGCGGGCCAGCATTGCCCGGCGCTTGGTCGAGGCGCAGCACAACGCCGCCATGCTGACCACCTTCAATGAAGTGGACATGTCCCCGGTCATGGCGCTCAGGAGCAAATACCAAGAGGAGTTTCAAGCGCGTCACAACGGCACGCGCCTGGGCTTCATGTCGTTTTTCGTGCGTGCCTGCGTGGAGGCCCTCAAACGCTTTCCGGCGGTCAACGCGTCAATCGACGGCGACGACATCATCTACCACGGCTACTACGACATCGGCGTCGCCGTCAGCACCGACCGCGGCTTGGTGGTGCCCGTGGTGCGTGACGCCGACGCCTTGAGCCTCGCGCAGATCGAGGATCAGATCAACGGCTACGGCGAACGGGCGCGCAGCGGCAAGCTGGCCATTGAGGAGATTTCCGGAGGCACCTTCACCATTTCCAACGGCGGCGTGTTCGGCTCGCTGCTCTCCACGCCGATCCTCAATCCGCCGCAGACCGGCATTTTGGGCATGCACAAGGTTCAGGAACGGCCCATGGTGGTGGGCGGCGAGGTGCAGGTCCGGCCCATGATGTACTTGGCGCTGTCCTACGACCACCGCTTGATCGACGGCCGCGAGGCGGTGCGCTTCCTCGTGGCGGTGAAGCAACTGCTTGAAGATCCGGCGCGCATACTTCTGGAGCTATGAGCATGAGCGATCAGTACGACGTCATCGTCATCGGCGCGGGCCCAGCGGGCTACGCCGCGGCCATCCGCTGCGCCCAACTCGGCTTTGCGACCGCCTGCATCGACAAGTCCTTGGGCAAGGACGGCGAACCGGTGCTGGGCGGCACCTGCCTGAACTGGGGCTGCATCCCGTCCAAGGCCCTGCTGGACGCCTCGCACAAGTACGTGGAAGCCAAGGGCCCTTTGGGCGACATCGGCATCAAGGTCAAGGGCGTGTCCATCGACGTGCCGAAGATGATTGCCCGCAAGGATGCAGTGGTTAAGGGCTTGACGGGCGGCGTCGCGGCCTTGTTCAAGGGCAATGGGGTCACCAGCTTGCCGGGCACGGGCCAACTGCTGGCCGGGCGGCAGGTCGCTTATCGGGACCACCAAGGCGCAACCTCAACACTCGCGGCAGAGCACGTCATACTGGCGGCTGGCTCGGTGCCGATGGCGATACCGGCCGCACCCCTCACCGACGACCTGATCGTTGACTCCACCGGTGCCTTGGAGTTTCAAGCCGTGCCCAAGCGTTTGGGCGTCATTGGCGCCGGCGTGATCGGCTTGGAACTGGGCAGCGTTTGGCGGCGCTTGGGTGCTGAGGTCGTCATATTGGAAGCGCTTGAGGACTTTCTGCCCATGGCGGACCGGCGCATCGCCCGCGACGCATTGAAAACGCTCACAGGGCAGGGCTTGGACATCCGCTTGGGCGCCATGGTCACGGCGGCGGAGGCGTCCGGCAAGTCTTCCGGCAAGTCTTCCGGCAAGTCTTCCGGCAAAAAAGAAGTGCAGGTGCAGTTCAAGGATGGGTCCGGCGAACAGTCGTTGACCTTCGACAGGCTCATCGTGGCGGTGGGGCGGCGCCCTTGCACGGACGGCCTGCTCACCGAAGATGCGGGCGTCGGCATCGATGGTCGCGGCTTCATCGAAGTCGACGAGCACTGCGCCACCGGCATGCCCGGGGTCTATGCAGTGGGCGATTGCGTGCGCGGACCGATGCTGGCGCACAAGGGCGCGGAGGAGGGCGTGATGGTGGCCGAGCGCTTGGCCGGCTTCAAGCCCGCGGTGAACTACGGCACCGTGCCCAACGTCATCTACACCCATCCCGAGATCGCTTGGGTTGGCAAGACCGAGGAGGAGCTGGCTGACGAAGGCGTCGCCGTCAAGACCGGCAGCTTTCCCTTTGCTGCCAGCGGCCGGGCGTTGGCGGCCAACGATGCGGCGGGTCTGGTCAAGGTGGTTGCGGATGCCGAGTCGGACCGCCTGCTGGGCATTCACGTGCTGGGCCCCCAAGCCTCGGAGATCATTGCCGAGGGGGTCATCGCCATGGAGTTCGACGCCAGCGCGGAGGACTTGGCGCTGACGATGTTCGCCCATCCCACGCTGTCCGAGGCCTTGCACGAAGCGGCCCTTGGCGTTGGTGGCCGGGCAATTCACATGGTCAACAGAAAGGCGGGCCGCAAGTCATGAATCTGCACGAATACCAGGCCAAAGGCCTGTTCGCGGACTACGGCCTGCCCGTCTCCGAGGGGATCGCCGTGGATTCCGCCGAGGCGGCGCGCGCCGCCGCCCTAAAGCTTGGCGGCTCTCGTTGGGTGGTCAAGGCCCAGGTCCATGCCGGAGGCCGGGGCAAGGCCGGGGGCGTTGCCGTGGTGGACTCTGTGGAGGAGGTCGAAGCCTTCGCCGGGCGCTGGCTGGGCCGCAATCTCGTCACTGCGCAAACCGACGCCGCCGGCCAACCGGTCGACAAGATCTACGTTGAGCAGTGCACGGACATCGAGCGCGAGCTGTACCTCGGCGCGGTCATCGACCGCAGCGCCCGCCGGGTGGTGTTCATGGCCTCCACCGAGGGCGGCGTGGACATCGAAAAGGTGGCCGAGGAGTCGCCGAAGAAAATCCTGCGCGCCGCAGTGGATCCCTATGTCGGGGCGCAGCCATACCAAGGCCGGGAGCTGGCCTTCCAACTGGGCCTCGAAGGCCAACAGGTCAGGCAGTTCACGGCCCTGTTCATGGGGCTGGCCAAGCTCTTCCATGAGCTGGACTGCTCGCTGGTCGAAATCAACCCCTTGGTGATCACCACCGCCGGCGACGTGCACTGCCTGGACGCCAAGGTCAACATCGACGCCAATGCCCTGCATCGGCAGAAGGCCATCGCCGAACTGCGGGACCCCGCCCAGGAGGACCCTCGGGAGGCTGAAGCCTCAACCTACGGTCTGAACTACGTGGCCTTGGATGGCAACATCGGCTGCATGGTCAACGGCGCTGGCTTGGCCATGGGCACCATGGACCTCGTGAAGCTGTACGGGGGCAATCCGGCCAACTTCCTTGACGTGGGCGGCGCCGCCGACCCCAAGGCGGTGTCGGAGGCCTTCAAGATCATTCTGTCCGACGACAACGTGCGGGCCGTGCTGATCAACATATTCGGCGGCATCGTTAGCTGCGCGGTGATTGCCGAGGGCATCGTCAGCGCCGTGGAGCAGGTCGGCGTCAAGGTGCCGGTGGTGGTCCGTTTTGAAGGCAACAATTCCGGCACAGGGCGGGAAATCCTAGCCGCCAGCGGGCTGCGCATCGTTGCTGCGGAGTCGCTGTCCGATGCCGCCAAGAAAGCCGTGACCATTGCCGAAGATGGGTGGGGACTATGAGCATTTTGGCCGACAAGGAAACCCGCCTGATTTGCCAGGGCTTCACCGGCGCCCAAGGGACGCTGCACAGCGAGCAGGCGCTGGAGTACGGCACCCGCTTGGTGGGTGGGGTGACCCCTGGCAAGGGTGGTTCAACGCACCTTGGCCTTCCGGTGTTCAACACCGTCGCCGAGGCCGTCGCCGCCACCGGGGCCGATGCGTCGGTCATTTACGTGCCGGCGCCCGCCTGCAAGGATTCAATTCTCGAAGCGATCGACGCGGGCATTCAGTTGATCGTCTGCATTACCGAGGGCATTCCGACCTTGGACATGCTGGCGGTCAAGGCAAAGCTGGACACCACCGGCGCGCGGCTGATTGGCCCGAACTGCCCCGGCGTCATCACCCCGGGGGAGTGCAAGATCGGCATCATGCCCGGAGACATCCACCTGCCAGGCCGGGTGGGCATCGTGTCCCGCTCCGGCACGCTCACGTATGAGGCCGTCAAGCAGACCACGGACATGGGCTTCGGCCAAAGCACCTGCGTCGGCATCGGTGGGGACCCCATACCGGGCAGCCACTTCATGCAGATTCTGGCCATGTTCCAAGACGATCCGGACACTGAGGCCATCGTCATGGTCGGCGAAATCGGCGGCACCGCCGAGGAGGAGGCGGCAGGCTTCATCAAGGCCAACGTCACCAAGCCGGTGGTGGCCTACATTGCCGGCGTCACTGCGCCCAAGGGCAAACGCATGGGCCACGCCGGCGCCATCATCGCCGGCGGCCGCGGCACGGCGGCGGAGAAGTTCGCCGCCTTGGAGGCCGCCGGCGTGATGACCGTGCGCAGCCTCGCTGACATCGGCAACGCCTTGGGGGATGCGACGGGCTGGCATTGACGCCCACCTCTTGATTTCGGGCTGCCCATCCCCATATAGGCGGCTTCACCGCTGAACTAAGCCCGCCCCATGAGCACCCAAGCCGAGACCTTTGGCTTCGAGACCGAAGCCAAGCAACTGCTGAAACTGATGATTCACTCCCTGTACTCCAACCGGGAGGTGTTTCTGCGAGAGCTGATCTCCAACGCATCGGATGCCATCGACCGCCTGCGCTTCAAGGCAATCAGCGAACCGGAGTTGGTGGGCGAAGACAGCGACTTTGCCGTTCGCGTGGCCTTTGACAAGGAGGCCAAGACCCTCACCGTGGCCGACAACGGCATCGGCATGAGCCGCCAGGCGGTGATCGACAACCTAGGCACCATCGCCCGCTCCGGCACCGCCGAGTTCCTGAGCCAGCTGAGCGGCGACCAGAAGAAGGACGCCAGCCTGATCGGCCAGTTCGGGGTGGGCTTCTACAGCGCCTTCATCGTGGCTGAGGAGGTTGAAGTGCTGACCCGGGCGGCGGACGCTGAAGCGGGCGTGCGCTGGGTTTCCCGAGGGGAGGACGAATACAGCGTGGCGGATGCGGAAGCGGAGCGGGGCACCCAAGTGACCCTGCACCTGCGCGACGACGCCTTGGAGTTCGCTGACGGTTTCCGACTGCGCAATCTGGTGCGCAAGTACTCCGACCACATCAGCGTGCCGGTGCGCATGGTCAAGGACGTGCCTGCAGGTGACGATGACGAGGGCAAGGCTGCCGGGGCGCCGGAGTGGGAGAGCGTCAATGAGGCGACGGCCTTGTGGACGCGCTCTCGTTCGGAGATCAGCGACGAGGAGTACCGCGAGTTCTACAAGCACGTCTCCCACGACTTTGAAGACCCACTCTCCTGGAGCCACAACCGGGTTGAGGGCCGGCTGGAGTACACGAGCCTGCTGTACCTGCCCAAGCGCGCGCCCTTCGACCTCTGGAACCGGGAATCGCCTAGGGGCTTGAAGCTCTATGTGCAGCGCGTGTTCATCATGGACGACGCTGATCAATTCCTGCCGCTGTACCTGCGCTTCGTCAAGGGCGTGGTGGATTCCAGCGACCTGCCGCTGAACGTCTCCCGGGAGGTGCTGCAGCAGGATGAACGGGTGGCCAGCATCCGCTCCGCCCTGACCAAGCGCGTGCTGACCACCTTGGATGGCATGGCCAAGCAGGAACCGGAGGACTACCAAGCGTTTTGGGATGAATTCGGCGAAGTCATCAAGGAAGGCGCCGGCGATGAGTTCGCCAACCGGGAACTCTACAGCGGCCTGCTGCGCTTCGCCTCCACCCATGGCGAGGATGCCACCAAGAACGTCGGCCTCAAGGATTACGTCGAGCGCCTCGTGGAGGGCCAGGATCGCATCTACTACTTAGTGGCGGAGAGCTACGAAAACGCCCGTTCCAGCCCCCACTTGGAAGTGTTCCGCAAACGCGGCATCGAGGTGCTGCTGCTGTACGACCGGATCGATGAATGGCTGATGTCCAACCTCCCCGAATTCGACGGCAAGGCGTTCCAGGACATCACCCGGGCCGGCCTTGTCTTGCCGGGTGAGGAAAAGGCGAAAGGCGAGGACGGAGAGGACTCTGCAGCGGACGCCGACCAAGCGGATGCCGACGACGACCCGCTGGCCGAACGCATCAAGGCGGCTCTGTCAGACCGCGTGGAGGCAGTGCGCGTCTCAACCCGCCTCACCGATTCACCAGCCTGCCTGGTGCAGGGGGAGTTCGCCTTGGGCCGGCAAATGCAGCGCATCATGGAGGCCACCGGCCAAGCCTTCACCCCGCCGAAGCCGAGCTTCGAGTACAACGCCGAGCACCCGCTGCTGAAGCGCCTGGACCAGGAAAGCGACGAGGACCGCTTCGCCGATCTCGTGCTGGTGCTGTTCGATCAAGCCAGCCTGGCGGAAGGCGACGCCCTTCAAGACGCCGGCGCCTACGTCAACCGAATCAACCGCCTGCTACTGGAGCTGCTGGAACGCTGACGGGCTTGCGACGGTGGGTGCAAGTCCAGAATCCCGGTCTCAGATCTTCGCAGCGTGCATCGAGGACGTTAGGGAAGCTTCAGGGGATTGGGTGTTCGTGGATATCGGATTTGCTCAAGGGAAGACGAAGAGCTGCGGTTTCGCGAAGAACGACTCGGAACCCAGCCAAATCAACTTTGCGAAAATGACAAGTCTCGTATCCAAGGAGGTGCGCAACGGAGATAAGCCGCTTAACCTGTTGATCGAGGCACCCCTGTCGGTTGCCTTTGATTCAATGGGTAATCCGACTGGACGCGAAGTCGAAAAGAGAGAAGAGGTTACGCGATATTGGTATGTCCCTCTCGGATGCTCGGTGCTGACTGCGGCCACCTACCTGCTGTCTCAGGTCAAAGCATCAAAGCCAACCCGTCAGGTACGGCTCGTGGAGGGATTTGCATCCTTCAAGACGCAATTGACTGAAAAACGCACTCATGCCGACGATGTGGTTAAGCTCAGAAATGTCGCATGGAAACGTGGCGGTACTCCGGGACGAGTCATAGCAGCGGAAGACCTGCGGATGACAGAAGGTGACAATCTCATGTCAGCGTTTAAGGTTGCCGGCATGGATTTCGGCGTTCCGCCCGTCGTAATGCTGGAATAAAAGCTCAGAATCACGAATCCAGTAATGCGCCCAGATGTAGCTGTAAGTGGCCAGTATCTCCTTCTGCGTGTCAATTCGCCTTAGCTGAATTGGGAAGTACGATGCCAAGATTCGACAATTTACTTGATCGAATCACCATTGATCCAGCGGTCTGCCATGGCCAACCCTGCATACGGGGATTGCGCCACCCGGTGCACACTCTACTGGACTTGCTCAGTTCGGGCATGACCATTCAGGACATCCTCGACGACTACGAAGATCTCGAAGCCGAAGATTTGTCTGCTGCACTCGCATTCGCCGCTCGTCTCTGCCGAATCAAGAACATTCAGGCTTTGGCAACATGAAAATCAATATCGACACGTGTCCGCGTGAGCATTTTGCGGGTCGGATTGGCGAGCAAGCAAAGGACGTCCTTCACACAAAACATCTTACGAGTTATCTGCGGGCACACTTTCTGACCCTAGGATGGGCTTTGGCTAGACGCTGAATCTGGCGTCAGCGTAAGCGCAAGCCTCAAAACGCTCGTCAGCAATGACTGTAGCTGCCGAGTCCGCAAAGGCCGCTTGGGTTAGAATTGCGAGCAGGTTGAGCGCAGAGGCTGTTTGATGCCGTTGGACCTGTTTGCGGAGGTCTCCCGAACCCAGCTGACCAAGGCGGACGCCAAGAACGCCCGCAAGGCCATGGCGGACGGGCGTCTTGATGAGGTTTTTCCAGCGGGCTCGGCAGCGCGTCCGCTGTTGCTCGTGGGCCGTGAACCACAGATCGAGCGGTTGAACGGGCTGGGCGCGGAACTGCTGGCGGATTCGGGCTCGGCCAAGCACAATCGAATTGCTGTGGCACTTCACGGCCCCCGTGGCGTTGGGAAAACGGTTTTGCTCGATACCTTTGCGAACGCGATGCTAAAGCGGGGCGCAATGGTCATTGCGGATGTCGGCAATACCCTCAGTTCTGAGGAGCGCCTTGTGCGCTTTATCCAGAACAAGATCGCACCGGACCCCGAAGTCACCAAGACCCTTCGGGGCAAGGCCGGATTGGACGGGTTTGGCGTTGGCGGGGACATGACTTGGAAAGCCGAAGGCGGCAGGCCGGCAGTGGGCTCCGTGAAGGACGCGCTAGAAGCTCTGATGGCCAGCCATGGTGGCCGCAAGCCCAGACCAACTTTAATCACGCTTGACGAAGCGCACGTTTGCGATCCGCGCACGTTGGGTGATTTGCTGAACGCCAGCCAAAAGCTCAATGGACAAGGCTGGCCCATCGTCGTTGCCATCGCCGGCACCCCCGATCTGTTGGACGTGCTAGGGGACGCGCATTCGACTTGGTTTATGGATCGAAGCCGGTCGGATCGTTTGGTGCCCGTGGGCAACCTGACTGATGAGGAATGCGCCCAAGCGGTATCCGCGCCCTTGGATGCGTTGGGCGTTGGCTATGACCAAGCGGCACTCAATGCAGCCGCCGGATGGTGCGCCGGCAGCCCCTACTTCTCGCAATCTCTGGGCCTGTGCGCGTTGAGGACTGTCGATGTCCGCGGAACTAGCGGCGCGTGGGCGGACTTTAGCCCCGGCGGGGCGATTCGGGAGGCCTTTCTGCAGGATGCAAACGGCCGCTACTTCCAAGCTTGGACGGGCATCGACCAGAAGGGGCTCACCAGCTGCGCCCGTCAGCTGGGCATGTTGTGGCGGTGGTCGAAGGCCGTGCCGGGGCGCGTGATCAGCACAGACGATGTTGACGCCGCCGTTCAGTCCGGTTTGAGGCACCCGCCCAGCCACCGAACTCCTGAACACTCCACCAACGAGGCCGAACGGTACTTCCGCCACCTGGGCTTGCTGTGGGACCCGGCCGGTGGGGAGGGACGATGGGAACTAGGTCTGCCGAGCTTTTTTGACTACGCTGAAGCCATCTACCAGTCCAAGAGACGGACCAGATACCACAGTAGGCTCGCGGAATTGGATGCCGACTTGGAGACCGTCATTCCCTTGGACGAATCCCACGGCGGGGATGTCGCCAGGATTAGACCTTAGTCCACAAGCGCAGCGCATCCTCTGGTGGTCATTTTGGCAACAGACCATTAGCATTGCCCCGTGCTCGCCCCCATTGCCAGTTTGATCCCCCGAATTGAACGCCTGCGCCCTTGGCTGCTGTTGGCGCTGACGCCAAGCTTGGCTGCAGCGGCCGCCGACATGCCCGGTGCTGCCGACCTGCCTGGGCTTGACCGCTTTCCTCGGGCTTGGATCATCGCCTATGAACGACAGGATGAGTTTGCACCCCGGGAGTTCATCGTCAGCGCCGTGGAGAAGATTCGTCGCGAACTGCACATTGAACAAAAACTGCGCCTTGATGCCACAGCCGTGCGCATCACCTACCAAATCCCCACCGGCGTGCCCTTGAGCGAGGTCATCGCCCACTACGAGCAGGCTTTGGCCGCCGATGCCCTGTTCAATTGCCGAGGCCGCGACTGCGGGCGCAGCAACGTTTGGGCCAACCAAGTGTTTGGCCAAGCCATCCTCTACGGGCCGGAAGCCAATCAGTTTTACATTGCCGCCGACGTGGGCGGCGAACTGGTTTCCGCCTACGTCATTGAGCGGGGCAACCGGCGCATCTACGCTCATGTGGAATCCCTGCAGCCGCGGCAGGCGGTGGAGGCGGTGACCAATGCCGAGCTGACGGAGACGTTGGCTGGCAACGGTTTTGCGGCAATCGCCGGAGTGCGTCCGCGCCGTGACGGCAGCATTCCCGATGCGGACTTGGCAACGCTGCGCGGCCTCTCGCCGCGATTGCGCATCTTTGAACGCCAAACCGTCCATGTGGTCTGCCATCTCTACGGCCCGGAGGAAACCGCGCTGATGCTGAAGCGTTCGACGGCTTGCGCAAAGGCCGCCAGCGACGCGCTGGGGGAGGGCATTGACACCAGCGCTGGGCCGAACCTAATCCCCTTTGGCGCGGGTCCGCTTTTGCCCCGGGCGGGCGGCGCTGTGTCCCGCATCGAATTGGTGTTGCCCCATCGCCAGCAGCGTGATTGAGCTGGGAACGCTGCTCGCCGAAGTGCATGAGCGGTTCCAGCAATCGGCACTCAGTTACGGCCAAGGCACAGAAAACGCTTGGGATGAGGCCACTGCCCTAGTGCTCGGCGTAGCCGGATTGCCCGATGTGCCGTCCTCTCTCGATGTCGAACTGGATGCGGGCACCGCAGCACGCATACGGCACCTCGCCCAGCGACGCGTGGACGAACGCCAGCCGCTGGCTTGGCTGCTGGGCAAGGCGCAATACTGTGGGGCTTGGTTCGCGGTTGAAGCAGGCGTTGTGGTGCCGCGCTCTCCCATTGGCCCCATGCTGCTCGACGGCCTTCGGCCGTGGCTGGCCCGCCCGCCTCGGCGCGTCCTGGACCTATGCTGCGGCAGCGGCTGCCTCGGCCTGCTGGCGGCCCAACAGTTTCCCGCCGCCGAAGTCGTGTTAGTCGATGCCGATCCCCGCGCTGCCAGCCTCGCGCAGCGCAACGCCGTGGCCTTGGGCTTGGAAGATCGCACGGAAGTGGCCTGCGGCGACCTGTTCGATGGCGCACCGTCCGCTGGCTTTGATTTGATCCTCTGCAATCCACCCTATGTGGATGCGGCTGACATGCGCAGCCTGCCGCCGGAGTTTGCTCATGAACCCGCCCTAGGGCTTGCCGGCGGGGAGGATGGCCTCAATGTTGTGCGAAGGGTCATCGATCAAGCCGCGCAGCACTTGGAGGAAGGCGGGTTGCTGGTGTGCGAGGTGGGCATGAACGCCTGGCGCGTCAATCGCGCCTGGCCACGGTTGCCGTTCATCTGGCCGCACACGCCCGCCGGCAGTGCGGAGATGTTCGTGCTTGATGCGGCAGCGCTGGTTTCCCATACTGCGGCAATCCCAAGCTAGCGCAGCCTCATGTCCGGCAACACCTTCGGTCAGCACTTCACCCTTACCACCTTTGGTGAGAGCCACGGCCCGGCACTGGGCGCCATTGTCGATGGCTGTCCGCCCGGCATGGCGCTCAGCGAAGCGGACATCCAGCCGGACTTGGACCGCCGCCGGCCGGGACAGTCCAAGTACACCACCCAGCGCCGGGAAAGCGACCGGGTGAAAATCCTCTCCGGTGTGTTCGAAGGGCGCACCACGGGCACGCCCATCGGCCTGGCCATAGAGAACGAGGATCCGAAGAGCAAGGACTACAACGACATCAAGAACCTGTTTCGGCCCGCCCATGCTGACTTCACCTACCACCACAAGTACGGCCTGCGGGACTATCGCGGCAGCGGCCGCGCCTCGGCCCGGGAGACCGCCATGCGGGTGGCCGCCGGGGCCATCGCCAAGAAGTGCCTTGGCCAACTGGCCGGGACCCAGGTCAGGGGCCACTTATCCGCCATCGGCGAGATTCGGCCGCCGTTCAAGTCCTGGGAGGCCGCGGGGGCCAATCCCTTTTTCTGCCCGGATCCAGACAGCGTCGAGGCCATCGCGGCCTTAATCGATGAGCTGCGCCGGGCCGGGAACTCCATCGGTGCGGAAATAACCGTTGTCGCCAGCGGCCCACCGGTCGGCCTGGGGGAACCCGTGTTCGCCAAGCTCGATGCCGAATTGGCCGGTGCCTTGATGGGCATAAACGCCGTCAAGGCAGTGGCCATCGGCGATGGCTTCGACGTCGTTCGCCAGCGCGGCACGGAGCATCGAGACGAGATGTCCAGCCAAGGCTTCCTAAGCAACCACGCCGGCGGCGTGCTGGGCGGCATCTCCTCCGGCCAGGACATCATCGCCCGAATCGCCTTGAAGCCCACTTCTAGCCTCACCACCCCCGGCCGGACGGTGGATATCGACGGCAATGAAACGAAGGTGGTCACCAAAGGACGCCATGATCCCTGCGTGGGCATTCGCGCCACCCCCATAGCGGAAGCCATGGTCGCCCTCGTGCTGATGGACCATTTGCTGCGCCATCGAGGACAGGTGGGCGCACCCTGAATCGGGGTTAATGAAGGCACTGCAGATGGCTCGGTTGCCAGCGTGTCTCCCACCATGCTTCATCGCATGCTGCATACATACATTGAGTGGCGGCGCTGTCCTTAGGGGATTTCATTCGAGGGCGGGGCGTCCATAAGCATGAAACTGTTCGCATTTCTCACAAAGACATAGCGTCGAGTACGCTGGGTAGGTCGGCCACGCCGGCCCGTCGGACAGGCAAATGTCCGCATCTAAACCGTCCTTTTCGTCCAAGTTACGCGGAGGCAATCTCGCACAGCAGACAGAGTAGATGTCGCTTTCGCGCCTGCCCCCGATCCTCTAACTTTCCCCCAACGCCAGCCAACGGAAACCGGACGGTGACCATTCTCGAAGGCCATGACAGGGCCGCCAAACGCCTGCTCGGCAATGTGCGCACGATGCGCGACCTGCTGCGCACCTTTGTGCCCGCAGACTGGGTAGCGGACCTCGACCTCGAGGCCCTGCGCCCCCTGCCCGCCGAGCACGTGGGGGCCGAGCTTAGGCGGCGGCGCGGAGACCTTCTCTGGATGGCTGAGCTCAAGGGCGGCGGTGCCGTCGTCATCGCCGTAGAGGCCCAGTCCGCGCCTGACCTAGGCATGGCCGCCCGCATGATGACTCTCACCGGGTTGATCTGCGAGGGCGTTGCGGACGGGGTCAGGCGACCGGACGGCCGAATACCGGCGGTGCTGCCCATAGTCTTGTACACTGGCTTGCGACGCTGGACGCCGATCTTGGACCTTGCCGAACGCGTGGGGCCGCAACTGTCCCGATCAAGGCTGCGCAAAGTTTCGCGCTAGCGAAACTTCAACGCGACCGCAAGGTCGCGCCTTGACGTGAGGCAACTGGCGAAGCAGGATTTGCCGGAGCGGAACCTGATGTCGGCGTTCGTGCGCATCGAGACCGCAGATTCGCCTCAAGCCTTGGCGGATGCTTTGCGCAAGACGCTGGAGTGGCTCGGCGACGATGAATTGGGGCCAGTATTCGTCGAATGGGTGGGCGAGGTGCTGATGCCCTTGCGCTTCCCGAACGCGGACCGGGGACCGATCGAACAACTTAAGGAGGGCAATACGATGTTGGCGGAACGGGCGAAGCAATGGACCGAGCAATGGTTTGCGGAGGGCCGTGAGAGCGGCCTGCGCGAAGGGTTGGAGCGGGGAATGGAGCAGGGCTTGGAGCACGGCCGGCGGGACATGGCGGTGCGGCTGACCCGGCTCAAGTTCGGCGGTGCAGCCGCCGAGCAACTGGCACCGCTTCTCGACCGCATCGCGGAAGCTGACGTGCTAGCTGAGGTGGGCGACTGGGTCATCCAATCAAGCGGCGCAGCGGATCTGCTGGCCCGAGCGGAGAACGCCGCAAACTCTGGCAATGGCCGCACGGGCCTTTGAAACCTGCTTTAGAACAGATCCTGAATCAAGTCAACGCTCATGGGCGGGACGCCCTCGCCTTGAGATTCTCCGCCCACCATCGTCGGCTGAAGCATGCTAAAGGGCAAGAAAACCAATCGACAGCTATGTCGCCCTGAACGCGAGGGGGACAGATGCTTGAGATCAGAAATGACAGATCGATTGGGATACACAATCAAACGAAAACCCCCTTCGGATAAGAGGGCCGCGAAGCTACCAAACGGTCAATCCAGCGAAATAGTCCTACCCGAAGCAGGTGTGATGCTCGCTGTTGCTTTTTGGTTGTTCGGGAAAGGAGCCTCGCGAGTGGCTATTCATCCCGATGGCATGCATGCGAAGCAGTTCGATATCTCTGCTTGGTTGGGCGGTGCGGACTTCGTGAAGTGCAAGGAAATCGGGGCAAACGCGCATGGAGGGATCTACGGTTCCGGCTCCCGCACACTTGAAGTGAGCTTCAAGCCGGGTCAAGGCGATGTTGTGGCGGCCTTGGATGGCCAAAGCATCTGCGTCGAAACAAAGGGCGGGTGTGTTAACTCGAACCACTCGGGTCAGTTATCGCAATTGCGTTCGCGGATGTACGAAGCTGTTGGGAGCCTATTCAATCCGCCGGA
This sequence comes from Candidatus Azophilus sp., assembly GCA_965220835.1. GTDB lineage: Bacteria > Pseudomonadota > Gammaproteobacteria > Pseudomonadales > Azotimanducaceae > Azophilus. The sequence continues at coordinate 1,273,806 of OZ244842.1, forward strand.
AGGGGCAACGCGTCTCATCGCTGCAGTTCCAGCACATCGTGAGACAAGAAAACTCGCGAAAAGAATGGCAACGCGATGCCACAAGGCAGGTATCGAGATAGCACTGGTCGAACAAACCGGCAAAGTGCGCCTAGAGAAGACTCATACGCGTCCACAAGGTTCTTGATTTGGATGGACGGTCGTCGATGGCAATCTAGCAGTTGAGCGGACGATTAGCCAACGGGACTTCTGATCCAAATCAAGTCCTCCGGGTTACCCAGTTGCCGCATTCTCCTTTAGACTGCGCACCCCCGCGCTTGGTTAGGGTGCGGCGAAGTCAAGCGGCACCGTGGGGCAAGGAGTTTCTGGATGCCAACGTTGTATGACAAGATTTGGGCGGATCACTGGGTCGGCGAACGGGAGGACGGGCAAAGCCTGCTGTACATCGATCTGCAGCTGCTGCACGAGGTCACCTCGCCCCAGGCCTTCGCCGGCTTGACGCAGGCCGGGCGGGCGCTTTGGCGCAAGGAGGCCAATCTCGCCACGCCCGACCACAATGTGCCTACCGACAACCGGGCCGCGGGCATTGACGGCATTGCCGATCCGGTGGCCCGCGAGCAGGTGGTGACGCTGGACGACAACTGCCGCCGACACGGGGTGCGGCAGTTCGGCATGCTCGACGTGCGCCAAGGCATCGTGCACGTCATGGGGCCGGAGCAGGGCGCCACGCAACCAGGCATGACCATCGTCTGCGGGGACTCCCACACCTCCACCCACGGCGCGTTCGGCGCCTTGGCCCAAGGGGTGGGCACTTCCGAGGTGGAACACGTGATGGCCACCCAATGCCTGGCCCAGTCGAAAGCCAGGAACATGGCCGTGCGGATCAGCGGAAGGCTGCCAGAGGGCGTTTACGCCAAGGACTTGGCGTTGGCGCTGATCGGCAGCATCGGCACCGCCGGGGCCACCGGCCACACCATTGAGTACCAGGGCAACGCCGTGCGCGCCTTGTCCATGGAAGGCCGCATGACGCTGTGCAACCTGTCCATTGAAGCAGGTGCCCGGGCCGGTTTGGTGGCCGTTGACGACACCACCCTCGGCTACTTGGAAGGCCGGCCGCTGGCCCCGTCGGGCAGTGATTGGCAAGCGGCCGAGGCTCACTGGCGGGAATTGGTCAGCGACACGGACGCGCAATTCGACAGCGCCACCAGCCTGGACGCGGCCGCCTTGACGCCACAAGTCACTTGGGGCACGTCGCCGGAGATGGTGGCGGGCATCGAAGGGGCCACACCGAACCCAAACCGCGCCACGGACTCGACCGAGGCCGATGGCATCGAACGGGCTTTGACGTACATGGGTTTGGCAGCGGACCAGCCCATTGCCGACATTCGCTTGGACCGGGTCTTCATCGGCTCCTGCACCAATGCCCGGCTTGAGGACCTGCGGGTGGCCGCCCGCATCGTGGCGGGCCAGCGGGTGGCTTCCAGCGTCAAGCAGGCCTTGGTGGTGCCCGGCTCCGGGTTGGTCAAACAGGCTGCCGAGGCCGAAGGGCTGGCGGACATTTTCACCGCCGCCGGGTTTGAGTGGCGCGCCCCCGGCTGCTCCATGTGCTTGGCCATGAACCCGGACAAGCTGCTGCCGGGCGAACATTGCGCGTCCACCTCCAACCGCAACTTTGAGGGCCGCCAAGGCCACGGCGGGCGCACCCATCTGGTCAGCCCCGCCATGGCTGCGGCGGCGGCAGTGGCAGGCCACTTCGTCGATGTGAGGGAATGGTTGTGAAGGCGTTTCAACGGGAGACCGGCTTGGCTGCGCCCTTGGACCGCGCCAACGTGGACACGGACCAGATCATCCCCAAGCAGTTCCTGAAGTCGATCAAGCGCACGGGTTTCGGCGACAACCTGTTCGATGCTTGGCGGTATCTCGACGAGGGCGACATCGGCCTCACGCCCAACGAGCGGCGGCTCAACCATCGCTTCGTGCTCAACCAGCCACGCTACCAAGAGGCGGGCGTGCTGCTGGCCCGGCGCAACTTCGGCTGCGGCTCCAGCCGGGAGCATGCGGTCTGGGCGCTGCTGGAATACGGTTTCTTCGCGGTCATTGCGCCAAGCTTCGCGGACATCTTCTTCGAGAATTGCTTCAAGAACGGCCTGCTGCCCATCCGCTTGGACGAAGCGGTGGTGGATGACCTGTTCAAGCGGGCGCAGGGCGAAGACGGCCTGGAACTGACCGTCGATCTGCAAGCGCAGCGAATCGAGCTGCCTGATGGTGGCGCGATCCCCTTCGAAGTGCCGGCGAGCGCGCGCCGCAAGCTGCTTGAAGGGCTCGATGACATTGGCCTGACCTTGGCCCAAGCTGACCGCATACGCGTCTTCGAGGCCAGCTACTACCAGCGGCGGCCTTGGCTCAAGCGGGGCGCTGGTGCGGATGAGGAGGCCGCGCCATGACTCGAGTGGTTAACGTCACGGCGTTGCCAGGCGACGGCATCGGCCCCGAGGTGGTGCCCATTGCCATCGCCGTGCTACGCGCCGCCTTGGCAGAGGCCGGGGTTGGGCTGGAGGTGCATGATGCTCTGGTGGGCGGCTGCGCCATTGACCAAACTGGCGAACCGCTGCCAGAGGAAACACTGGCCGCCTGCCGTGCTGCCGATGCGGTGCTGCTTGGCGCGGTGGGCGGGCCTCAGTGGGAAGGCCGGCCCATGGACCAACGCCCGGAAAAAGGGCTGCTGGGCCTGCGCTCCAACCTTGAGCTGTTCGCCAACCTTCGTCCAGCGCTGCTTTTTCCGCCCTTGGCCGAGGCCTCCTCGCTTAAGCCGGAGTTGGTGTCGGGCTTGGACATCCTCATCGTTCGAGAATTGACCGGTGGCATCTATTTCGGTGAGCCTAGAGGCGTCTTTTTTGAAAATAATGAAAGAGTTGGTGTCAATACCTACAAATATTCTGAACATGAAATCGAGCGCATTGCCCGAGTGGCCTTTGATCTGGCGGCTAAGCGCCAAGGGCGGCTATGCTCCGTGGACAAGGCCAATGTGCTGGAGGCCACTGACTTGTGGCGGGAAGTGGTCAGCGGGCTGGCGGACGACTACCCGCAAGTGGCGCTTTCCCACATGTACGTTGATAATGCCGGCATGCAACTGGTCCGCGCCCCCAAGCAGTTTGACGTGATGGTCACTGGCAACATGTTCGGTGACATCCTTTCCGATGTCGCTGCCATGCTGACCGGCTCCCTCGGAATGCTGCCTTCGGCGTCCTTGGCGGCCGACGGCTTCGGCCTGTATGAGCCGGTGCACGGCTCGGCACCGGACATTGCCGGCCAGGATGCCGCCAACCCGTTGGCCACGGTGCTTTCCGCCGCCATGATGTGCCGATACAGCTTGGGCCTCCCCGCCGTGGCGGACCGCATTGAAGGCGCCGTGGATGGGGTTCTCCGCCGCGGCCTACGCACGGCCGACATCCTCGCCAGCGGCCAAGCGGACGGCGTGGAGCGCATCGGCACCAAGGCCATGGGCGAGGCCCTGTTGGCCGAGATTGAGCTGGCGGCCGAAGGAGCCGAATCGTGAACGCAGGCCAAGCCAGTGGACGGGTCAACGTCGCCATCGCCGGGGCCACTGGCGCGGTAGGCGCGGCGCTGATCGAAATTCTTGAGGAACGGAACTTCCCGGTGGATGGCCTGCACCTGCTCGCCAGCGAGCGCTCCAGCGGCAAACGGCTGCAGTTCCGCGGCAAGTCGGTGCCGGTGCAAAGGCTTGATGAATTCGACTTCAGCCAAGCTCAGATTGGGCTGTTTTCGGCAGGGGGCGCCCTATCGGAGGAATTCGCGCCCAAGGCCGCGGCAGCGGGTTGCGTGGTGATCGACAACACCTCCGCCTTCCGCTACTGCGATGACGTGCCCTTGATCGTGCCGGAGGTCAACCCCCACCGCATCGGCGAGCACGCGGCGCGCAACATCATCGCCAACCCCAACTGCTCCACCATTCAGATGGTGGTGGCGCTCAAGCCCATTCACGACGCAGTGGGCATCGAGCGCATCAACGTGGCCACCTACCAAGCGGTGTCCGGGGCGGGCGCTGGCGGGCTTCGGGAACTGGCCGGCCAGACCGCCAACCTGCTTAACGGCAAGCCCATTGAACCCGACGTCATGCCGGTGCAGATCGCCTTCAACGCCATTCCCCAGATCGCCGAGTTCCAAGACAACGGCTACACCAAGGAAGAGATGAAAATGGTCTGGGAGACGCGCAAAATACTGGAGGACGACAGCATCCAGGTCAATCCGACCTGTGTGCGCATTCCCGTCTTCTACGGACACTCCGAAGCGGTTCACATTGAGACCCGAGAGCCCATCACCCCAGAGCAGGCCACCGAACTCCTGTCGGCAGCGCCCGGGGTGACCGTGCGGGATGAACGCACACCCGGCGGTTACCCCACCGCGGTCGGCGAAGCCGTCGGCACCGACGCGGTGTATGTCGGGCGCATCCGCCAAGACATCTCCCACCCGCGCGGCCTCAACCTCTGGGTGGTTTCCGACAACGTGCGCAAGGGCGCAGCCCTGAACAGCGTGCAGATTGCGGAAGCGTTGGTGGGGGGCTAGTCCCATGCGGCGCTCCGCGCCGTCCGAGGGCGGGACGCCTTCGACCCGTGGCTACGCGCTGGTTCAGGCTTCACCCCCCATCGCGGTGGCATCCCGCCCTCGATTGGGCGGCGGGAATGCACCCCCTCTTCAAGGTGGAACGCCCCGTCCTAGCGAGCCCCCGGCGCGAGGGCACAAGGAACTGAAGTTTGGTGGCCTTGGTTGGACCTGCACGGTGCATCCTTCAACCGCGATCTCGAGGTTTTTTCCGCGCAAGTTCCGGGCTTGGTGGAGAGGTTGGCGCGCTTTGGCCGTTTTGGGATTGGCTGGCGTCGGCAGTGCTGGCGTTGGTGCCGTGGAACTCGGTGAGTTGTCGGTCGCTTCCAAATCAGGCGAACGGTTCGATGGCCGCATCGCCTTGGTTGGGGCGGAAGGGGTTCCCCGCCGCAACATCGCCGTCACGCTGGGATCCGAAGCGGATTTCGGCACCATTGGCCTTGAGCGCCGTGACTATCTGGAGTCTCTGCGCTTTCGGGTGGAGCCGCCCCATGTGCTGATTTCCAGCGGCGCACCCATTCCCGATGCCTACCTCAGTTTCCTCGTTCGCCTGACTTGGCCGGAAGGCACTTCGCTGCGGGCATACTCCGCTGTGCTCAATGCGCCGGGGGCCGCTGCGGCGGTGCCGCCAGCACCCGTCTCCGCGGAGCCTCCCGGACCGTCCACATCTGCCCCAGCGCGGCGCACCGTCACCGTGCGGCCCCAGGACACCTTGTGGAGCATCGCCGCCGCCAATCTTCCGGACGGCATGAACGTCCAGCAACACATGCTGGCCATACTTGAGCAAAACCCCGATGCCTTCGTTGCCGGCAACATCAACGGCTTGGTGGCAGGTGCCACTCTGCGCCTGCCGAACGGCACTGCCCCGGTCAGCTTGTCGCTGCAGGAGGCCTTCAACGAAACCGAACGCCAAAATGAATCCTGGGGAGCCGATGGCGGCGGCCAGCTGACCATCATCGATCTTGCTGAAGAGGGCCAGGCAGCCGGAGCGGCGGGGGAACCGCTGGTGAGGGAACCCCGAAAGCCAGGCCCGGCCGCCGAACCACCGTCGGCCACAGAGTCACCACCAACAGAGGATGCCGTTGCCGACCCACCGCCGCCGCCACTGGCGAACCTGCTGCAGGAGGCCCGCGGCCAAGTGCGTGAACAGGCCCGACAAATGGCCCAGCGCGACGATGAGATTGCGCGCTTGAACAGCGAGTTGGCGGCGCTGCAGGCTCGCCGCGATCAAGAGCGTCAGGAGTGGATGGAAACACTTGCGCGCTGGCGCATTGCGGCCTTGGCCGGGCTCCTGCTGTGCGCCGCGCTCATCGCCGTCGGGCTGGTGGCGTGGCGCCGCCGCCGAGGCGCAAGCAGCGCCGATTCCCCTGCTGCGCCCGACTACGAATTCGGCGCTCCCATCAGGGATGGGCAGGTCAAGCTGAACTTGGCCAAGGCCCACATCGATCTAGGTGACCATGCCAACGCCCGCGAGTTGCTTGAGGAAGTGGTTGCCGGCGGCACCGACGAGGAGCGCAACGAGGCTCAAGCGCTGCTCGAACAGCTGGCCGAAGGGCCGTCGCAACCAGTCCAGTCTTGATGCCGGCACAGATTGCCCTTGGCATTGAGTACCATGGCGGCGCTTTCAACGGATGGCAGCGCCAAAGCCATCAGCCCTCGGTGCAGAGCGAGTTGGAGGACGCCCTGTCTCAGGTGGCGGACCACCCGGTGCGCACGGTGGCCGCAGGGCGCACGGACGCTGGCGTGCACGCCACCGGCCAAGTGGCCAGCTTTGAGACCACCAGCGCCCGCCCATTGCGCGCTTGGCGCGACGGGGTGAATGCGCACACGTCAACAGGCGTCAAGGTGCGTTGGGCACGCGAGGTGGATGCGGGCTTTAGCGCCCGGTTCTCGGCGACCGCCCGCCGCTACATCTACTTGTACCGAATCGATGAGGGTCGTTCGCCGCTCTGCGACCCCTTCACTTGGCGAAGCCCGCCGCTGGACGCCGAGGCGATGCATGACGCCGCCCAAGCGCTGCTCGGCGAACAGGACTTCACCAGTTTTCGCGCCGCCGGTTGCCAATCCAAGTCTCCGTTTCGCGAGGTGCGCCACGTCCAGGTCCAGCCCGTTGCCAACTTGGTGGTGCTCGACATCGAGGCCAACGCCTTTGTGCTGCGCATGGTGCGCAACATCGCCGGCGCCCTGGCCCAAGTCGGACGCGGTGAGCGGCCCGGCAGCTGGATTGCCGAGTGCCTGCAGGCCAAGGACCGGGCGCTGATCGGCAAGACGGCACCGCCTCAAGGATTGTTCTTGGTGCAAGTGACCTATCCGGGAAGGGACTTCCCTGCCGGCGGGCTGCCGCCGCTGCTCACCGCCGCCGAAAGCCACGGGCTCAATGAACGCTCGGTTCGCCGCTTGCACAAAGTCGCGCTGGTTCGCGCACCTAATTCTCACTAAACTACCGCGGCTTCGGGATAGCGTCTCGGTGTGGTTCAGGTCGGGCGTCATGCTTGGCTTGGTCTTGATCAACCGCTGACGCTGGCCGCCCGGCAGGACGTGGAACCATGCCCCTCAAAATCAAGATCTGCGGCATCACCCGGGCGGAGGACTTGGAGGTTCTGGTGCGCTTGGAAGTGGATGCGGTGGGGCTGATGTTCGCGGAGAAAAGCCCGCGCCGCTTGGCCCTTGAGGAGGCGCGGCCGCTGTCGGAGCTAGCCCAAGGGCGCATCCTGCGCGTCGGCGTGTTCGCCGATGCGAAGCCTGCCGCCGTGCAGGCCGCCATCGATGCAGTGGGGCTCGATGCACTGCAGTTCCACGGTCAGGAGGATGCCGCCTATTGCGCGGCATTCGGCTTGCCGTACCTCAAGGCATTCAGGGTGAGGGGCGCAGTGGATGAAAGCGCGCTGCGGCAGCGCTATGCTGATGCCTGCGCCCTGCTGTTGGATGCCGGGGCGGGTGGCGGCCAACCGTTCGACTGGAGGCATTGGCCAGAGGCGCCTTCCGGCCCCTGCATCCTGGCAGGGGGGTTGGGGCCAAGCAACGTGGGCCGCGCGGTGCGCTGGCTCAAGCCTTGGGGGGTGGACGCGAGCAGCGGCGTGGAAGGCGCGCGAAAGGGCGTGAAGGATGCAGCAAAGATGATGGACTTCGTAACGGAGGCACGCCATGCCGCAGCCGGGCAGTAACTACGCACAACCCTCGCCAGACGGCCACTTCGGCGAGCACGGCGGGCGCTTCGTGGCGGAGACGCTGATCCATGCCCTCGATCAGCTGGAGGCGCTCTACGAGCAGGCCAAGGCCGACCCGGAGTTTCAGGCCGAATTCGCCGAGGACTTGGCCCGCTTCGTGGGCCGGCCATCACCGCTGTATTTCGCCCGGCGGCTGACGGAGCGCCTGGGCGGGCCGCAAATCTACTTGAAGCGCGAGGACCTGAACCATACGGGCGCGCACAAGATCAACAATTGCATCGGCCAGGCGCTGCTGGCTCGGCGCATGGGCAAGCCGCGGGTGATTGCCGAGACCGGGGCAGGCCAGCACGGCGTGGCCACCGCCACGGTGGCGGCCCGCTTCGGCCTCGAATGCCAAGTTTACATGGGGTCGGTGGACATCGCCCGCCAAGCGCTCAACGTGTATCGCATGAAGCTGCTCGGCGCCACCGTGGTGCCGGTTCATTCGGGGTCGAAAACCCTCAAGGACGCCTTGAACGAGGCGTTGCGTGACTGGGTGACCCATGTGGACAACACCCACTACATCATCGGCACCGTGGCCGGCCCGCATCCCTTTCCCATGCTGGTGCGGGACTTTCAATCGGTGATCGGCCAGGAGGCGCGCAGCCAGTGCCTGCAGCAGATGGGCCGCCTGCCGGACGCGCTGGTCGCCTGCATCGGCGGCGGCTCCAACGCCCTCGGCTTGTTCCATCCATTCATCGACGATGAGGCCGTGCGGCTGGTGGGCGTCGAGGCGGCCGGTTTGGGGCTGGAAACAGGGCGTCATGCGGCACCCTTAAACGATGGCCAAGTGGGCGTGCTGCATGGCAACCGGACCTATCTGATGCAAAATGCCGACGGCCAGATCAGCGAAACCCACTCCATATCGGCGGGCTTGGACTATCCGGGCGTTGGCCCGGAGCACAGCTACCTGAAGGACATCGGTCGGGCCGAATACGATGCGGTCACCGATGATGAGGCCTTGGCCGCCTTTCGCCTGCTCAACGAGACCGAAGGCATCATGCCGGCCTTGGAAAGCAGCCATGCGGTGGCTTGGATGGTGCGTGAAGCGCAGCAGTTCAACAGCGGGCAGATCGTGGTCATCAATCTATCGGGGCGCGGCGACAAGGACATCGAAACGGTGGCCAAGCTCGACGGCACCACGCTATGACCCGCATTGGCCCAACCCTTGAAGCGTTGCGCAACCAGCGGCGAACCGCGCTGGTGCCCTTCATCACAGCAGGGGATCCCCACCTTGAGGCCACCGTGCCGGCGATGAACGCCTTGGTTCAGGGCGGCGCCGACCTGCTGGAACTCGGTGTGCCGTTCAGCGACCCCGAAGCCGATGGCCCCGCCATCCAGGCCTCATCGGAACGCGCCTTGGCGAATGGCACGGCGTTGCGCGACGTGCTCAACTGCGTGGCCGAGTTTCGCGTCGGCAACGAGCGGACCCCCGTCATCCTCATGGGCTATCTGAACAGCGTGCTGGCCATGGGGGAGGGGGCCTTCGCCACTGCTGCGGCCGAAGCAGGGGTGGATGGGATGATCATCGTCAACCTGCCTCCGGAGGAGTCCGGCTCAGTGCGCAACGCCTTGGCGGAGCAGGGCATCGACCTGATCCTGCTGGCTGCCCCCACCAGCACCGACGAACGGCTCAGCGCCATCGACCGAGCGGCCAGCGGCTTCATCTACTTGGTGTCGCTCAAGGGCACCACTGGCGCCGACCACATCAGCGTCGATGGCGTGAACCAAAACCTGGCGCGGCTGCGGGCGCACACGCGGCTGCCGGTTTTGGTCGGCTTTGGCATCAAGGATGGCACCACCGCGCGGGCGCTGGGCGAGCGAGCCGATGGCGTGGTGATCGGCGCCGCCATTGTCTCCCGCATGGCAGCGCTGAGCGAGGATGCCGACGCCATTCCCGAGACGCTGCGCGAGTTTGTTCAAGACGTCCGCCAAGCCCTGGATGCATGAAGCCAAACGGCCGCAACCTCACCGCTTGGCTGGGGCACATGGAGGCGCTCAACCCCACGAGCATCGATTTGGGGCTGGAGCGGGTGCGGGAGGTGGGCGAGCGCATGGGGGTGCTCGAACCCGCGCCCGTCTCGGTAATCGTGGCCGGCACCAATGGCAAGGGCTCCACTTGCGTGTGCCTGGAGCAGATCCTGCTGGCCTGCGGGTGGCGCACCGGCTGCACGCTATCGCCGCATCTGCAGTCCTTCAAGGAGCGGGTGCGCATCAACGGCGTCGAAGCGGGCCAAGCCACCCTTTGTGAAGCCTTTGAGGCAGTGGAAGCGGCGCGCGGCGACCTCGCCCTGACCTATTTCGAGTACTCGTGCCTTGCCACGCTGTTCTGCTTCAAGGCCGCCGCCGTGGACGTGGCGGTACTAGAGGTGGGCCTCGGCGGCCGCCTGGACGCCTTCAACATCGTCGATGCGCACGTGGCCGTGGTCACCAGCATTGGCCTGGACCACATGGCTTACTTGGGCGACTCCTGCGAGGCCATTGGCGCGGAAAAGGCGGGCGTTTTCCGCACCGGCCAACGCATTGTCTTGGGTGCCGACATGCCACATAGCGTTTTGGCCGCGGCGGCGCACGCCACGGAGTCGCCGATGCGTTGGGGGGAGGGCATTCGCCTGATTGCGGAAGCCAACGACACCGGCAACCCTGATTCCGGGGCTGAGGCTTTTGGCGGCTGGCAAGTGGCGGTGGCTGGGCGGCGCTTTTCCGGGCTGCCCTCCGGAGTTCTTCCCGCTGAGAACTGCGCCTTGGCAACGGCGGCAGCCTGCGCCGTGGATGCCGTCACGGGCGAGGATCGCCTCGATGAGCTCTGCGTTCGTCAAGGCTGGTCCCAAGCATGGCTGCCGGGCCGCCTTGAAGCCTTCACCGCCGGAGGACGGCAGTGGCTGGTGGATGTGGCGCACAATCCCTTGGGCGCCGCGTTCCTCAGGCGGGAGCTTCCAAGGCGTTTTCCCGGGCGCGGCGTTGTGACCCTGTTCGGCAACCTGCAGGACAAGGACAGCGGCGCCGTGTGCGAAGCGCTCGACGGCTTGGTGCGCCATTGGGTGCTCGTTGACACCCACGGGCCTCGTGGGCTGTCCGCGGAGGCGCTGTCCGGCCGATGCGCCAGCGTCCAACGCACCATTGCGGGGGATTTGGAGGCCGGCTTGGCGCTCGCCCGTTCGCTTGCCGAGCCGTCTGATGTTATTCTGGCATTCGGTTCGTTTGCAGTGGCCCAAGCGGTGCGCTCCAGAATGACGATGACCGATTTTGATCTCCACTTGGCCCGTCCAGAGGCCGAAGCGCCGGCACCGCAGCAAGCCAAGGCTGCAACTCCACGTTCATCCACGCCTTCGGCCGCGCCATCGCGTTGAACATGACGCGACGTTCGCCTCAATCGATCCACCGACGGGGCAGCGACATCGGCTCTTCGCATTCGACAGTTCCCGCGGCCGAGGCGCTTGGCCATGACTGAGCAAAACCGCTACCGAATCACCGGCGGGCTGTTCCTGCTGGCCATCGTCATCATCTTTGTGCCCATGCTGTTCGACGACGACGGGGTCCCGTCCGTGGAACTCGCTCCGGTCGATTCCGACTATCAGCCCCCGGTGGTGGAGGCCTTTGAGGAGGTCGTGCCTGAAACCGACTTGGCCGCCCGAGTGCAAGCCTTGCGCGAGGAGGCGGATGAACAGGGCTTCCACCCGCGGACGGGAACCCGCATTGGCGAGCCGGTGCTGTCGCTGCCCAACGACGAAACCGGCGTTTGGGCGATTCAACTGGGCAGCTTCTCCGAGGCGGGCAAGGCAACCGCCTTCCGCGACCGGCTGCGCGCGGATGGCCACGAGGCCTTCACTAGCATGTTCAAGCCCGGTGAAGGCACCATCATGCACCGGGTGGCCGTCGGTCCCTTTCTCTCCGAGGAGCGGGCCAGCAGCTTGGCCACCGACCTTGAGGACCAGTACGGGGAGACGCCCAAGCTGATGGCGTTTGGAAACTAGGAGTTGGCTGATCACCAGCCTCGACATCATTGTGCTGGCGCTGATGGCGGCATCGGCGCTGATTGGGCTGTTTCGCGGACTGATGCGCGAGGTGCTGTCCCTCGCCATCTGGGTTGCCGCCGTCCTCGGAACCCTATCGTTGGGCCCGGTGGTTGCGGATTGGCTGGCGCTTGGGCCCTCGGTTGCGGACTGGCTGAACTTGGGCTCCGAGGCCGCCGAGGTGGTTGCCGGCTACGCCATCGTCTTCGTGGGGGTCTTCCTGCTTGGCGCGATGATTCAGAAGCTGGTGGCCAAGGCGCTCGATGCAACCGGCCTGTCGGGAGCGGACCGGATGCTGGGGCTGGTGTTCGGCGGCGCTAGAGGCTTGGCGCTGTGCTTGGTCGCCTTCGTCGTCCTGCGCCCGTTCGCCGAGGACGCCGCTTGGTGGCGGGCTTCCCTCGCGCCGCCCTTGTTGGCGGAATTCGAGCACCAATTGCTGGAATGGGTCGGCAGCAGTGAGGCCGAGGTTTCGAACTTTGGGATGGAGACGCTCTAATGTGCGCAATTGTCGGCTTGGTGTGCGCTGATCCCGTCAATCAGCAGATTTACGATGCCCTGACCGTGCTGCAGCATCGCGGCCAGGACGCCGCTGGCATGGTCACCAGCGACGGCGTGCGCCTGCACTTGCGCAAGGACAACGGCTTGGTGCAGGACGTCTTCGAACAGCATCACATCAACCAACTGGTGGGCAACATCGGCATCGGCCACGTGCGCTATCCCACCGCCGGGTCCTCGAGTTCCGCCGAGGCGCAGCCCATGTACGTCAACTCCCCCTACGGCATCACCTTGGCGCACAACGGCAACCTGACCAATTCGGATGACTTGAAGGCGGATCTGTTCAGCGAGGACCGCCGCCACGTCAACACCGGCAGCGACTCCGAAGTGCTGCTCAACGTCTTCGCCCATGAACTGCAAATGATGAACGTCGATCATCCCAGCGCCGACGACATCTTTGCCGCCATTGCCGGCGTGCATCGGCGTTGCCAAGGGGCCTACGCTGCGGTGGCCATGATCATCGGCGCCGGCTTGGTCGGCTTTCGGGACCCCCACGGCATTCGGCCATTGGTTTATGGCCGCCGTGCCTGCGAGTACGGTTGGGAGTACATGATGGCCTCGGAGAGCGTCGCCTTGGACATGCTCGGCTTCGAACTGGTCGCCGACGTGGCGCCGGGGGAGGCCGTGTACGTCAGCGACCAAGGGGAGATCACCAAACGCCGTTGCGCCCCGGCCGCGGCGCACACACCCTGCATCTTCGAGTACGTCTATCTGGCCCGCCCGGACTCCATTCTCGACGGGATTTCCGTTTACAAGTCGCGCCTGCGCATGGGCGAGCACTTGGCGGCGCGCATCTTGGACCGCTATCCCAACCACGACCACGACATCGACGTGGTGATTCCGATACCGGACACCGGCCGCACCGCGGCGCTGCCGCTGGCCTATGAGTTAAACGTCAAGTACCGGGAAGGCTTCGTCAAGAACCGCTACATCGGACGCACCTTCATCATGCCGGGGCAGCAGATGCGCCGCAAATCCGTGCGCCAGAAGCTCAATGCCATCGAGCTGGAGTTCCGCGGCAAGAACGTTCTGCTGGTGGACGACTCCATCGTGCGCGGCACCACCACCGGCCAAATCGTGCAGATGGCTCGGGAGGCAGGCGCCCGGAAGGTCTATCTGGCCTCAGCCGCGCCGCCGATCCGCTTTCCCAACGTGTACGGCATCGACATGGCCGCAGCGAGCGAGTTGGTGGCGTTCGATCACAGTGAAGAGGAGGTGGGCCGCATCATTAATGCCGACTGGTTGACCTACCAGCGCTTGGAGGACTTGATCGAGAGCGCTCGGGAGGGCAACCCAGCCATCAACACCTTCGAATGCTCGGTGTTCGATGGCCATTACGTCACCGGCGGCATCGACCAAGGCTACCTCTCACGTCTTTCCGCGGACCGCAATGACGAGATGAAGGAGAGGCGCGAAAAGCAGCGGGATCGCACCGTCATCGAGCTGCACAATCATGCCTGACGGACCGAATGCCGGATCCGATGACCACCCGCCCGCCGACCTGGGGCAACGCTTCCCCAGCCCCTGCATCGGCATCTGCTCCACCACCTACGGCGACTTGATCTGCCGCGGCTGCTACCGCTTCGCCCACGAAGTGGCGCAATGGAATGGCTATGAACCCGCCCAACGCGCCGTCGTGCTGGAGCGGCTGGCCGAATTGCGCGCCGGCGCGGTGTCCAAGCATTTGAGCCCATTGCGAATGGACCAATTGGTCCAGCAGGCGGCTTCGGTGAGGCTTAGGCGCATCGACGGCCTAAGCGCGCCCAGCGTCGCCTACGAAGTGCTGCGACGGCTCAGCGTCTGGCGCCTGGCCCCGCCTTGGTCGGCAGAGAAAGAGAACGGGGCGGCTGAAGCGCGCGCCTTGCTGGAGCGCATTGACAAGGAAATCTGGCAACGCTCCGAAGCCCACTACGAACGCAGCTTCCGAATCGCCGCTCAGTGACTCAAGGGGCGTTTTGCCGCCGCGGCCAGTGCTCTGACCCGCTGTGGCAGAGATTGGCTCGCAACCCGAATCAGGCCGGGTCATCGCACAGCGACCTCGCCGTTTCGCAAAAGGCGCTATCATCAATGCAATGCCTCGGACACGGGCCATTCAAGCTGGCTGCAACAACTGCCTCGATGGAGCGATTCTTCAACACAACCGGCCCAGTGGTGCCAGCGGACCATTACTGCATTGCGCCGCTGGCACGCATCGATTCAGGCGATGTGCGTGACTGTCGCATCCGTTCCGGTTCCACGCAGGAGATCATGACCGGCGGCAGCGCCTTCAACGTCAAGGCGGCGTCGCGGCGCCTGGGAAACTTTGTCAAAGCGGAGGTTTACGCACTGCTCGGCCAACACAGGGCGGGGACCGGGCAGACGTTCACCGAGGGCGCGTCATCGGCAGTTACTGGTCAGCACGATAGTCGAAGCAGCAGAGAGATCAGTTTAGAATTGCCAGTTACCCACACCCCCCCCGAGGAGCCCCTACATGATGCCACGCTCTTCATATGCCATGGATGCCATCCTATGTACTTGTGTGCTTTAGCCTTTATCCTCTCTCTAATTTTCAGTGGACTCGCCGTAGCAGCTATTCCTGTTGAGCACTTTGCTCGACTACCGGCATTTTCCGCTCCAGCTATCTCCCCAAAAGGTTCAAAAATAGCGGCCACTATGACTACCAATGGTGAGGAGTCGCTGTATCTGATGGAGTTAAACCCTGAGGGGTCACCTTTACTACAGCTCACCCGAAAAATACAAAGGAGCGATGCACTTTTTTTTCAGAAATACCGCTGGGTAAACGAAGAGATACTGTTGTCTGATATTCGTACTACGGTTAAATGGCGCGGCAGCCTTAGGAATGCTACTCGCTTGCTGTTGATACCCAGTGATCGAAATCAGGAATTTAGATTTATCGAGGCCAAGCCAAACAAATGGGGGCGCCCCAAACAACACTCTGAACTCATCCATCTACTGCCTCAGGACAAAGATCATATTCTGGTGGCTGTTGATGAAGACGATGACGCCCGGTATTTCGCACCTGAGGTACACAAAGTGAATGTGAATTCAGGAAAAAAGTACCTCGTACAGCGCAACATCCGCGTTATTTTCGATTGGATAAGCGACAGCACGGGTAACTTACGTGTAGGTGTCGCATTCAATGACCTCAAGGGTGATACCGACCAGGTGGTGTACTACCGGCATCCAGGTGATAATTTCGAGGTGCTTTCTCGTAACCAGTATTTTGATGACGAGCGTCTATATCCTGTGGGTTTTGAAAAAGGCAATGATGACATATTGCTAATGGAAGCACAGGAGTACAAGGAAGAGAGTGAAGAAGAGCCTAGAGTGTTACGCTTTGATGTAAAAGCCAAAACAGTTCTTGGCCCCTACAGCAACGAAAGGGAAGATAAGATTCTCGAACAAATCAAAGCTGAGCTGGAAGGATTTGACATTCATGTTGCCAGCAAAAGCATGGATGAAAACCAGTACATTTACAGGTTAAACAGTGACGTTGAAGTGCCGATGTACGTCTACCACAATATTGGCATGGGATTTTTTAAGCAACTGCCTTCGCCCTACCCAGAGTTAAACGGCCAGAAGTTCTCTCCTATGCTGAAGGTCAGCTACAACGCACGTGATGGTCTAAAGATACCTGCGTTTTTGACTCTTCCCCGGGGCAAGGAAGCCGCAAAAGAGCTTCCAACCATCATATACCCCCATGGCGGGCCTTGGAGTCACGATGACTGGGGCTTTGATCCTCGTGTGCAGTTCTTTGCTGATCGAGGCTATGCTGTGCTGCAGCCACAGTTTCGAGGCTCGACAGGCTATGGCAAGGAGCATGAAGAAGCAGGCTATGAGCAGTGGGGTTTGAAAATACAGGATGACATTACCGATGGTGTGAAATGGATGATCGACAAAGGTATAGCCGACCCTGACAGAATCTGCATTGTTGGCGCCAGTTTTGGTGGTTATGCCGCAGCCATGGGGTTGGCCAAAACACCGGAATTGTACAGGTGCGGTATATCCATAGCAGCTGTGCTTGATTTAAAAAAGCTTATAGATGACCAGAATGACCTTCTGTTCAGTGGCATTAACAAAGCAATCATCAATAAAAAGAAGGACTCAAGGCCAGTTTCGCCCTACCATCTTGCCGATAATATTCAGGCACCGCTTCTCTTGATTCACGGCGATAAGGACACAATCGTACCTTTCGAGCATAGCAAGAAAATGCATCGTGCTCTGAAGAAACGCAAGAAGAACGTTGAGCTGATTAAGCTAGAAGGTGCCGAACACTGGAGCACGACAGAGGTTCATGAACTGACCAAGCTAGGAGCTATTGAGGCTTTTTTGTCCAAGCATTTGAACCCCTAGCCCGGATGTTGCACGAGTGGGCCAGTTTACGAAAGTCTGAGGCGTCATAGCCAGCGGCTGAGCTTCCGGTTTCCTTCGTGAGCTGCGGTTAGTGGCGTAACATCTTGCCCAGGTTGGAATTGACGAATTGAAGCCCATGAATCCCACGTCCATCGAAGCGCAGCGCTTCTTGGCTTGCCCAACGCCGGACGCTTGGCTGAACAATGCCTTGGAGCGCTTGCCAACCTTGCTGATAGACCACGCTAACTGCGAGAAGAAGGCGGCGGGGACGGCGCTGGGGCTGCTGTACCGCTACGTGGACAAGCCGCCCTTGTTGCGCAAGCTGTCCCGTTTGGCGCGGGAGGAGTTGCGCCACTTCGAACAGGTGCTGGAGTTGATGGCGGGGCAGGGGGTTGATTACGTACACCTGCCACCGGGCCGCTACGCCGGCAGCCTGCACCGCCTCATCAACCGCCAAGAGCCGCAGCGGCTGGTGGACGCCCTGTTGGTCGGCGCGATCGTCGAGGCCCGTTCCTGCGAGCGATTCCAGCGGCTTGCCGAAGTGGTGCCCGCACCCCTAAATGGCTTTTACGCCCGCCTGCTGGAATCCGAAGCGCGGCACTTTCGGGACTACCTGAAGCTGGCGGAGCGCTATTCCGATGCCTCAGTTGCACCCCGCCTTGAGTGCTTCCTAACCGCCGAGGCAGTCCTCGTCACCGACCCAGATTCAACGTTCCGATTCCACAGCGGACCGTTGGCCACGAATTGAGGGGAAATTGGGCTTCATCCTGAAAGCCTCTACGGGGCAAGTGGCGCTTAGCTTTTCTACTCGATGTTACTTTCGAAAGGTGATAGCTCGCTAGGCTTTGAAGACAAGAATCTGTTGTGTCATGTGCTGCGCACGTGGGAGTTCACTGGGGCCATCGCAAATGGCCCTAGATTGGATTAACGCTCGTCAGCATGCTGGAAGATCTTGGTGGCAGCGCCAATCATGGAGGCCATGTCCGCTAGGTTTGAGGGCAGGATCAAGGTGTTGCCGGCCTTGGCCAGTTCGCCGAAACGCTCCAAGTAGTCTTCCGCGATGCGCAGCTGCAGCGCTTTGTCACCATTTTCCGCGAGCAAGGCTTCGGCTACCTTGCGTAAGCCCTCCGCGGTCGCTTCGGCGATGCGCAAAATGGCGGCGGCTTCGCCTTCGGCCTCGTTGATCTGTTGCTGCTTGGCAGCTTCCGATTCGAGAATCACCCGCCGCTTCTCGCCTTCCGCTTGATTGATCTGCGCGTCACGCTCGCCCTCCGACTGCAGGATGACGGCCCGCTTTTCGCGCTCCGCCCGCATCTGTTTCTCCATGGCTGAGAGCACGTCCTGGGGCGGATTGATGTTCTTGATTTCGTAGCGAAGCACCTTGACGCCCCAAGGCTCAGAGGCTTGGTCAAGCTCCTCCACAACGCTTTGATTGATGGAACTGCGCTCCTCGAAGGTCTTGTCGAGTTCGATCTTGCCGATTTCGCTTCTCAAGGTGGTTTGCGCCAGTTGCGATATGGCAAACGTGAAGTCGCCGATGCCGTAGGAGGCCCGTTCAGGGTCCAACACCTGCATGTACAGCACTCCGTCCACGCCCACCTGCACGTTGTCACGGGTGATGCAGACCTGCTCAGGAATGTCCATGGCGTGTTCCTTGAGGCTGTGCCTGTACACCACCCGCTCGATGAAGGGGATAAGGATATTGAAGCCTGGCTTCAGGGTGCGCGAGTAACGGCCAAGGTTCTCGATGACGTAGGCGTTTTGCTGGGGCACCACAACCGCGGTCTTGATGATGAGAATGATCGCCGCCACGGCAATGATGGCGGCCACGAGAAAGCCCAGATCCGGCATGAATCTCTCCTGTTTTTCTTGAGTTTCCTAGTCTTGAGTGTCTTTGGCTTGAGCGCCTGAGAGTGGCACTTGGGGGTCTGCGACGGACGTGATTTTGAGCAGCGTACCGTCGGTGGCGACCACTCTGGCTTGTTGGCCGCCCTCGATGGGGCTGGTGCCAACGTTCTCCGCGCTCCAAGTGGAGCCACGTAGCCGCACGCGGCAGCTCTCGCCGGGCGGCACTTCCTCTCCGGGCCGGACGGTGGCGCCGATCAAACTGTTGCCGAAGGCCGGCAGGCCACCACGAAACCGGTCATAGAGATTGCGTCGAAACAGAACCATGCTCGTGATCGCCAGTATCGAGAACAGCAGCCATTGCCCCCAGATCGGCAGCTCCAATCCCGCAAGGCCCGCAAGCCCGGTCAATATGGCGGCGAAGCCAACGAAAATCAGGTAGTACGCGGCCTCAATGCCCAGCAACTCGGCGGCCATGAGACCGAATCCGATAATCAGCCAACCCCACCACGGCATATCAAGTCTCCCAATATCTCGCCAAAACCGGCCCGATGCCTCAGTGTAAGGGGATGCAGCGTCAACCACTAGGCCGACGATAGGGTTGGCCTAAAGGGAAGCACTCCATTTGAAGGCACTGGCCGGATTGGCGCAGCAGCCAGCCGCAGCGGGCCCAGTCGCCCAGCACGTAGCGCAGGCCATTGGCGTGGCTGTGGATGGCGGGGCGGTGGGTGTGGCCGTGGATCAGCACTTGGCTGCCCATTTCCTCCAGCAATTGGTCGGCGGCGGCGGGGTCTGCGTCCATGATGGCCATGGTCTTGGCGGCGTTGCTGGCCCGGCTGGCGCTGCGCAAGCCGTTCGCCGCCTCCCGGCGCTCCGCCAACGGCTTGGCCAGCATCTCCGCCTGCCAAGCGGGGGAGCGGAACAGCTTGCGCATGGCTTGGTAGGCCTCATCCGCCGTGCACAGCGCATCGCCATGCGCCAAGGTGAGGCCGTCGTTGGTGCGGAACGGGTCCGGCAGCAGCTGCGCGCCCGTGCGTTCGGCAAATCGCTCGCCCATCAGAAAGTCCCGGTTGCCCGCCATTACCCGCACTGCGGCGCTGCCGGACGCTCCAGCAAGCACGGCGCAGACCTGCTGGGCCAGAGCCGAGTCGTCATCATCGCCGACCCAGGCTTCGAAAAGGTCGCCCAGAATGAACACTTCCTCGGCCCAATGCGCTTCCGCCGCCAAGCACTCGGAAAACCGCGCCAAGCGGTGGTCCCGAACGCTGTCCAGATGCAGATCGGATAGGAAGACCCGCTTAGGCTGTTCCCCATCATCCGCCATCGAGCACCTCGCCTGCCGCCTGCAGGGTGTTGAGCAGCAAGGATACTCGGGTCATGGGGCCGACGCCGCCGGGCACGGGGGTGATCCAAGCCGCTGCCTGGGCGGCGGCGTCAAAGGCCACGTCGCCATGCAGCTTGCCGCGCTCATCCCGCGTGATGCCCACGTCAATGACCACGGCACCGGGCTTGACCCAGTCCCCTTGCACCAAGCCAGGCTTGCCCACTGCAGAAATGAGGATGTCGGCTTGGCGCGCCGCGGCACGGGTGTCGCGGGTGAACTTGTGGGTCATGGTGACGGTGCAGCCCGCCTGCAGCAGTTCCAAGCCCATGGGCCGGCCAAGGTGGTTGGAGGCGCCGATCACCGTGGCTTGGGCGCCATGGTATTTCACGCCGGTGCGGTCGAGCAGCAGCATCACGCCCATTGGCGTGCAGGAGCGCAGCGCTGGGCGGCGCAGCGCCAAGCGGCCAATGTTGTGGGGATGAAAGCCGTCCACGTCCTTTTCCGGGTCGATCCGATCAATGATCCGGTTCGCGTCAATGTGCTCCGGCAGCGGCAGCTGCACGAGAAAACCGTGAATGTTGGGGTCGGCGTTCAGCGCCTGAATCCGCGCCTCCAGCTCATCTTGGCTGACGGAGGCGGTGATGCGTTCCACCACGGAGTGAAAGCCGACTTGCCGGCAGTCCCGCACCTTGGCGTTGACGTACACCTCGGAGGCGGCATCGTCGCCGACCAGAACCACGGCCAGCCCGGGCGGCCCCAAGCCGGCCTCGACACGCTTTTGCACGGCGTGCCGAATGTCGCGCCGATAGGCTGCGGAAATGGCCTTGCCGTCGAGTACCTGAGCTGTCATTGCGTCCTGCAACCAATTGCGCAGCGCGGCAGTTTACAACGAGTGGGCCGCGCACCCGCAAAACAGCTGCGCGTGCCTATTGTGGGCGGGGATCAACCCTTATAATGCCGCGTCCTCCACCCCCACCATCATCCCGGGAGAAGCAACCCCATGGCGCTACCGAACCTCGAAGACTATTTCCCGGATTGGAAGGAGCGCGAGGCGTTGGCCGAAGCCATGATTCCCATTATCGGCAAGCTGTACCGCAACAACGTGGTGGCCTACTGCTACGGGCGGGCGCTTTACAACCAAAGCGTCATCCAGATCATGAAAACCCATCGCT
This sequence comes from Candidatus Azophilus sp., assembly GCA_965220835.1. Lineage (GTDB taxonomy): Bacteria > Pseudomonadota > Gammaproteobacteria > Pseudomonadales > Azotimanducaceae > Azophilus. The sequence goes on from OZ244842.1 coordinate 1,294,873, forward strand.
ACGTGCGGCAGGTGGCGCACAACGAGCTGTCGGAGTTTGAGAGCTATCCCATCCTGAAGGCGCTGTCCGAGCTTGATCTTGGCCCTTCCCACATCGACGTGGGCAAGCTGACCACCCGCTTCATGGAAGCTTCCGAGGGCAACGGCGTCGATCCGCTGGCGTTCGTCAAGGACGCCTGCGCCGAAGTGATCGGCCGGCACGTGCCCCCGTTGCAGCAGCCCCAGGACATTGTGCTGTACGGCTTTGGCCGCATCGGTCGCCTGCTGGCCCGCCTGCTCATCGAAAAGACCGGCGGCGGCCACCAGCTGCGGCTCAAGGCCATCGTGGTGCGCAAGGCCAGCAATGGCGATCTGATGAAGCGGGCGGCCCTGCTGCGCCGGGATTCGGTGCATGGCGCCTTTCTGGGCACGCTGCGCGTGGATGAGGAGAACAGCTGCCTGATTGCCAACGGCAACGTGATTAAGGTCATCTACGCCGACCAACCCGATGCCATCGACTACCGGCAGTACGGCATCGACAACGCCATCGTCATTGACAACACCGGCGCTTGGCGGGACGAGACGGGCCTCGGCCGCCACTTGCAGTGTCCCGGCGCCGCCAAGGTCGTTTTGACCGCTCCGGCCAAAGGCGGCCTGAAGAACATCGTTTGCGGCGTCAACTCGGCGTGCGTCCTGCCCACCGACGCCATTCTCGGTGCCGCCTCATGCACCACCAACGCCATCGTGCCGGTGATGAAGGCCGTCAACGACCGCTACCAGTTGCAGCACGGCCACATGGAAACGGTGCACGCCTACACCAACGACCAGAACCTGATCGACAACTACCACAAGAAAAACCGGCGGGGCCGGGGCGCCCCGCTGAACATGGTGATCACCGAAACCGGCGCATCCACCGCCGTGACCGAACTGCTGCCGGAACTAACGGGCAAGCTCACGGGTAACGCAATCCGCGTGCCGACGCCAAACGTTTCCTTGGCGATTCTGAACCTCGCCTTGTCTGAGGACGTCACTGTGGAAGACGTCAACGACTTTCTGCGCAACACCGCCCTGCACTCCGGCCTGCAGCGCCAGATCGACTACACGGAGGCACCGGACGTGGTCTCGTCGGACTTCGTCGGCAATCGCCACGCCTGCATCGTCGATGGGGGTGCGACCTTGGCCAAGGACAACCGCGTGGCGCTCTACGTTTGGTACGACAACGAGTTTGGCTACGCCTGCCAAGTGGTGCGGGTGGTGCAGAAGTGGGCGGGAATCTCCTATCCACTGATTCCCCAAGACGTCGAAGAGCAAGGGTTCTAGCTCCTCCGGTCAAAGGTTGCCAGCAGTTCTCAATGTGGCTTTCTCGTTGGGCCAAGCGAAGCTCTCCGGAGCGAGGGCGTGAACCTTCGGTTCGGGATGCCCTTGCTCCGACAGTTCATTTCGAGGACGTGAACCTTCGGTTCGGCACGCCCTCGCTCCGATCAAATGAGAATTGCTGAGAGGGTACGCCACCCCTTGCAAGCGGGTAGGGCCACGGCGAAAATACGCAGCCCTGACATTGGCCGCGCCAATGCCCGTTCCGGGCTGGCGCAAGCATCCACTGCGCGGCAAGCGCAATCAATCTCGAGGATTGCATGAAGGTACTGGTACCGGTTAAGCGCGTCGTTGACGCAAATGTGAAGGTTCGGGTCAAGCCCGACAATACGGGCGTCGATCTCAGCAACGTCAAGATGGCGGTCAATCCGTTTTGCGAAATCGCCATTGAGGAAGCGGTGCGGCTCAAGGAGGCCGAGGTGGCCAGCGAGGTGGTCGCGGTCGCCGTGGGCGGCACGGCATGCCAGGAGCAGCTGCGCACCTGCTTGGCCCTCGGCGCCGACCGCGCGGTGTTGATTGAAACCGATGAGCCGGTGCAGCCCCTTGGCGTCGCCAAGGCGTTGAAGGCCTTGCAGGACAGCGAGCAAGCCGACATCGTGCTTTTCGGCAAGCAGAGCATCGATGGCGACAACAGCCAAACCGGTCCGATGTTCGCTGCCTTGACGGGACTGCCCCAAGCCACCTTCGCTTCCGAGGTCAAGCCGGGGGACGGCTCCTTGGAAGTGACCCGGGAGGTGGACGGCGGGCTGCAGACGGTCTCCGTGAAGCTGCCCGCAGTCATCACCACAGACCTGCGGCTGAACGAGCCCCGCTACGCTTCTCTGCCCAACATCATGAAGGCCAAGCGCAAGCCCATGGACACGACCACGCCCGCCGAACTTGGCGTGGATGTGGGTTCCGGCGTTGAGGTGCTCTCAGTGGAGCGTCCGGCCGAACGCGCTGCCGGCATCAAGGTTGAAAGCGTTGAGGAGCTGGTCGACAAACTCAAGAACGAAGCAAAGGTGATCGCATGACCGCATTGATCGTCGCCGAGCACGACAACAACGCCTTGCGGCCGGCCACTGGCGTGGTGGCCGCTGCCGCCATGGCCATCGGTGGCGGCTACGACGTACTGGTGGCCGGCGAGGGCTGCGCATCGGTGGCCACCGATGCCGCGGCGCTGACCGGAGCGGGCAAGGCCCTGCTGGCGGACCACGCCGCCTATGGCCATCAGCTGGCGGAGAACATCGCCCCCTTGGTGGCTGAGGTCGGCAGCGGATACAGCCACATACTTGCCGCCCACACCACCACCGGCAAGAACTTCCTGCCTAGGGTTGCCGCCTTGCTGGACGTGGCGCAGATCTCCGACATCATGGCGGTGGTTGATGAAGCAACTTTCAAACGGCCCATCTATGCCGGCAACGCCATCGCCACGGTTCGCTCCAGCGACGCCATCAAGGTGCTGAGCGTGCGCGGCACGGCCTTCGACCCAGTGCCAGCGGAAGGCGGTTCCGGCGCGGTGGAAGCCTTGGACAGCGTGCATGATGCGGGCCTGTCCGGATTCGTGGGCGAAAGCCTGGCGGTTTCGGAACGGCCGGAGCTGACGGCCGCGGGAACCATCATCTCCGGCGGCCGGGGCATGGGCAGCGGCGAGAACTTCGCGCTGCTTGAAGGCATCGCCGACAAGCTGGGCGCTGCCATCGGCGCGTCCCGCGCCGCCGTGGACGCCGGCTTCGTGCCCAACGACATGCAAGTGGGGCAGACCGGCAAGATCGTGGCCCCGGAGCTCTACATCGCGGTCGGCATTTCCGGCGCCATCCAGCATTTGGCGGGCATGAAGGACAGCAAGGTCATTGCCGCCATCAACAAGGACGAGGACGCACCGATCTTCCAAGTGGCAGACTATGGCTTGGTCGCGGATCTGTTCAAGGCATTGCCCGAGCTAGAAGCGCTGCTATAGGCGATTGGGCTGCTGCAAGCGCTTGGGCAAGTAGCGCTGAAAGCCCTGCACACGTCACCTCATCCGGCCTGGCTGCGCTGAGTTTCGCAAAGCGAAAACCGACCTTTAGGTCACGCTGCACGCATCCCACGGACCTTTCGCTGAGTTTTGCACCAGCAAAACTCCAACGCGACCCTTAAGTCGCGCCGAGACCCTTAAGTCGCGCCGAGACCCTCGAGTCGCGCCGAGAGCTTCAGGTCGCGCCGGGAGGCATTCTCTTAGCCGTGTACCAGGTAACGGGTTGCGCGTGGTCGTGAACCGCGCCGGCAACGTCCAGCACCAAGGCAAAGATCGCCATCCGCACGATCACGCCGTTGTCGGTTTGCCGAAAGATCGCGAGGTTGGGATTTTCATCGAGGTCCGCATCAAGTTCCTGGGCGGCGCTACGTGAGTCCCGCGGCAGCGGATGCATGATGACCGTGTTCGGTTGGCAGTGCTCGGTGTAGATGGCTTGGTTCAAGCGAAAGAGCCCCCGATAGCGGTTGGCCTCCGCTTGGGAGGGGAAACGCTCCTCCTGGGTGCGCGTGACGTAGAGAATGTCCACGTCGTGAATGCCGGGCTCCAGCGCATGGTAGGTGGCTGCCCGGTGCCCGCGCCCGTGCAGGGCCTGGACGATTTCCTCCGGCGCCTCAAGGTCCGGCGGTGACACCAAGTGGTAGTCGATGTCTTCAAAAAGCGCCAACAGCTTGCACAGTGAATGCACGGCCCGGCCGTAGCGCAGGTCGCCCACCAACGCAATACGCAGACCGTCAATGCCCCGGCCGCGTCCAGCCATCTCCTGGACGATGGTGTAGAGGTCCAGCAAGGCTTGGCTGGGGTGCTCGTTGGGGCCGTCGCCGGCGTTGATGACGGGCACGCGGCTGGCTCGGGCGAACTCCGCCACTGAACCGGCCTCGGGATGGCGCATCACGATCACATCGCTGTAGCCGGACAGCACCCGGGCGGTGTCTTCCAGCGATTCGCCCTTGGCCAGCGAAGACGCCTTCACTTCAGTGGTTTCGCGCACTTCGCCGCCAAGCAGATTGAAGGCGGAGCCAAACGAGATGCGCGTTCGCGTGGAGGGCTCGAAAAACATGTTGGAGAGGATCGCCCCCTGCAAAACGCGCGTGATGCGCATCCGGGCGGCATAGGCCCGCAGGTCATCGGCAACGGCAAACAGCGCTTCAATGTCGGCCCGGTCGAATTGGTCCACGGACAGAATGTGTGCGCCCCTGAACTCCAAGCTCAATTCTCCGTGCCTTGCGTATGGCTATGATAGGTTAAGGCTAGGCGAATCGGGAAGAAGCGCGCCATCGGGAAGATGACGCGCTAGGGCATCGACGATTAGCTGCTTCCCTCTTCGGTGCCACCCTCTTTGGAGCTTGCCTTAAGGTGGTTTCTCAAGAACTTCCCAAGCGCGGCCAGCCGTTCGGTCTCGTTTTCGGTGGAGGCGAACCCGTGTCCTTCCTTGTCGATGTACATTTCTATTGGCGGGTTGCCGGCTGCCTTGAGGGCGGCGGCCATGATCTCCGTCTGGCGTTGGGGGGCGCGCACGTCGTCGCCACCGGCCGAAAGAAACACGGGTATGCGAATGTGCTGGGCATTGAATGCGGGAGAGTCCGCTCGGTGCACGCGCTCATCCTCTCCGAGCACGCGCCTCAGGTAGGCGAGACCGTCTTCGGTCTCCGGTATGTCGCCGCGCTTGAACATGTCCGGCAAGCTGTACACGCCCACATGGCCTGCGGTGCAAAGGAACTCATCCGGTTCACGGAACGCGGCGCTCAAGGCGTTGAAGGCCCCGTAGCTGGCGCCGTAGATGCAGGCGTTCTCGCCAACTTCCTTGCCTGCCAGTGACCGGAAGCCATCAATCACGTCGTCCACCATGGCCCGCGACCACTGGCGGTAGCCGCTTTTCATAAAGGCCTGCCCGAACCCGCCGCTGCCGCGGAAATTGACCTGAATCACGTTCAATCCAATGGCAGCTAGGAACTGGACATCCCGGTCGTAGTGAAATGTGTCCAAGGGGCCGTGGGGGCCGCCGTGCACCAAGACGACTGACGGGGCCTTGCGCGGGGTTTCGGTCACTGCTCTGGTCAGGAACCCATGCTGGGTAAGGCCGTCCCGGGTCACAAAGGTGAAGGGTGTCTTCGGGGCGAGGGGGCGGTCGGCCAGCCAAGCGCTTCGGTCCGCCAAGTGCCGCAGTTCGTTCTTAGTCCTGTCGAAGAGCAGGAACCGGCCCGGCAGCGTATCGCTGCTCACTTCAACGATCACCTGTTCCAATGCATCGTCGAAGCTCCAGAACCTGACGAAATGCTCTGGGAAGGCGGCGGCAACGGACTTGTGAATGCCCGCCAGGATTTGTGCGTTGGCGTTTTCGACCTCCGGATAGAGATAGCTCGGCACCGGGTTTGCATTGGTAACGGCGACCAGCCCAAAAGCTCGATACCCGTCCAGGTCCCATAAATCAAACACGGGATCAGATGCCAAGGGTTCACCCCCATTGAGGTACGACGCCAAGGAAAACAAACTCAATGTGCCTGCCCCGCTAGCGTTAGCCAGTATCAGGGGGAGCCCGTCATTCGCCGAGCTACTTAGCACAATCGCATACATCGGATCACCGCGGAGGTGAATCTCACTCCAACCCGCCTTGCCCAATTCGAAGACATGGGCCAAACCCGTTTTCGGCTCTTGGGTGGAGCAGAAGCGCACCTCGCCGAGGCTGTCCGTCGCTAGCCTGCAGAACTTGCTGGGCGCCCGAGTTTTGTTGCGCAGCCGCCCGGACTTGACGTTGAGCTGAGCAAATCCCGTGCTGTTGAGGTCGTAGGTCTGGATCAGCACCCAGTCCTTCTGTTCCCGCAGTGGGTCAAGCAACACCGCGGCGGACTTTTGCTTGGCGCGGCCCGCCAACCCGCTGGTGGTGTTCCAGCCCTCATTGGGTCCGTAGAGGAATTTCGGTCTTTTGCCATTGGCGTAAACAAGCGCCAAGTCGCCCGTGGGAACGCTGTAGTTGCGGCGCATCGGCTGCACGTAGGGGGAGACAACGAGGGCCTCGTTGTCGATCCATGAAATGTTGCCGAAACGCCATCGGGAATCGAACTCCACCACCGCACCCGCTTCCATGGAGGCCGCGTCCAGAAAAGTGATGGTTTGGTCGTCCTCCAACTCCGCAGCAACCATCAGCGTCTTGCCGTCCGGCGAGATGGTGACGCTGCGCACGAAAGACGGTTTCGCGAAGAAGGCGGCGGTCTCCTCCAACAGGTCTGACGGCGCATCCTGCTCCTCACGGGCGGCCACGGGCGCGGCCAGCGTGGCCAGCAGGCCCGTCAAGGCGACGAAGTCACGAAGTCGCATAGGACAATTCTCCTTATGGATTTATGGTTTTCTGAATTCCAGCGCGACGCCAAACCGTTCGTCGCCGAAAATGAACGCCTCCCGCCGCCGGCAGTCCAACCCCAAGCCCGCGAAGCAAGCGACGGTCTCGTCGATTTGCCCATCCGATAGGGCGGCAAGCTGCTGCTGCTCCAACCGAGCCTTCTGAAACACCAGCTGCTTTGAGAACTTCGTGAGGTTTTCCAAGCGAATGGCGTGGGGCATGTGAGCCCGTGCGGACGAGAAGGCACCCAAGCAGGCGCTGACGAAGTTGCGCAGGAAGTAGGGGTGGGGCATGTCCTCGGCCTTGTCGGTCAGTTCCTGGCAGGTGCTGTTGATCAGCGCCCGCATCGATCTCGCCTGAGAGTCGGCATGCGCTGCGCCGCCAAGCTGCCCCAGCCGCGAAAGCAGCCTTGCAACCAGCACCAGCAACGCGGACTCCTCGGCCATGCGGAACTGCTCCAGCGTGTAACGAACTTCCTGGGTCAAGTGAGAATCTCGGCTGTGCACCAGAAAGCTTGCGCTGCCCTTAGACGCCAGCCAAGTTGAAACGTTCACGCCCACCGCATTGCGGTCGCAGTACTCAAACCCGTACTGGCTGACCACGCGCTCGAAGCCCGCCTTCGGCAACCGGGCGGATTCGGCGGCGGTGTTGTCCAGCAGCACCACATCCAACGGCTTGAAGTCCGAGTGCGCAGGCGGGCTGATTTCCGCCCGGTCAAGCCCCGTGTAGCGAAACGTTCTGCCCGTGTCCTTGGCTATGGCGGCGAGGGATGCAGCCAAGGCGCCATTGCCGCAGCCAACGTCTAGAACCCGGTCTCCACTACGCCAAGTTCGGCTGGTGGATGCCCAGAAGTCTCGAAGGGCCCGCTTTTGCGCGTCGTTGGCCACAAACGCGGTGGACACTTCCGACTGCCAGAAATTGCTCCAGCTTAAGTCCTCTTTGGGCCGTTCAGCCATACTCCAGGTCCGCCCAGAAGTTGGCAGCGACAGTGATCCTCAGATCACTACCCAAGTAGGGTGTCACGTGGTGCTCGACGAAAGAGGGAAAGATCAACAGGTCACCGTTGCGCGAAAAGTACTTCGCGCCATCGAACGAAACGTCCCGATGTTGCCGGCGGTTGAAGCGGTCGAGGTGCATCGAGGCCGTGGACCTCGGGTCAGAGAACACCAAGCAGCCCGACTGCTCGGCCTCGGGGCAGGGGTCCTCGTGCCCGTTGTCCACGCACCAGACCAGGCTCCAGGAGGCGTTGGGATGGTTGTGGGGCTGAAAGTACCCGCCTGTGCCGGTGATGTGGAACCAGCTATGGAGCCTGATGTGTTCCATGCCCACTTGCTCCGGCTGGGTTTCCTGCACCACTGCCAAGAATGCCTGCAAGTGGGTTAGCAAAGCCGTTCTCAGGGCTGCAATGGTTTCGTTGTCTCTGGCCTCCAGAAAGTCAAAACGGCTCTCAAACACACTGGAATGCGGTCCTTGGGGCGGGTCCGGATGCCGGTGCGCATCACTTTGCCGGTCCAGAATGAGCCTTTTCGAAGCAAGCCTCAGCCGCTCGTCGTTGAGGTTGGCGTGATAGATCGGCGTTGCGAAAAGTTTCCTTATCATGAAAAAAACCCGGGCCATAGGCCCGGGTCTATTCTAGAACGACAGTGGTTAGTTGAAGTTGTACTGCACCCGGGCGAAGAATCGGCGCCCAGCGAGATCATACAGTTCGCCGGTAATCGCGTCGTTGTATGACCCGATGCTGTCTATGACCGGCTTCTCATCCGTGAAGTTCACAATCCCAACGGTCAGGTCCATATTCCAAGGTGAGCGATACTCCAAGGTGATGTCGTGCATCATCCAGGAATCGTAGTCCTCGAGTTCACCGTCGCCATGCTCGCCGATGAAGTTCATCGCGTAGTTGACCGTGAACGAATCCCGGGTCAGGCGCGCGTTTAAGTTCATGCGGTTGTCGGGATAGCCGGCTTCCGTGATGAAGTCGAGCACGTCGTCGTCCGCGGAGTTTTGCACGTCGTACTTCGTGAAGTGGGACCATGAAAACCAAGATTCGAAGGTGCCTAAGTCGAAGTCTTGGGCGTACTGGGCACGCAGATCGATGCCTTCGACATCATAGGATCCCGCATTTGTCACCACATTGGTGATTGAGACCAAGCGCCCCAAGCCACCTTGCGGGCCAGGAGCGCCACGAACCACCTCGGTGCCCGGCGGCAGGTTGCCTTCCGCCGCAAATCGCACTATCTGTCCCAACCGTAGCTGAGTGGCACGGTCCGTGGTGTCGATTATGAACCAATCGGCGCTCAGCGAGAGGCCGTCTGCGAACGGCGGCGTGACCACAGCCCCAAAGTTCCAAGCCTTAGAATTCTCGGCCTGCAATTCCGGGTTTCCGCCGGTGAAATTCTCCACTTGGAATGTCGGGCAGTCCGCCGGGGCGATGCCTAGGGATTCGCACTGCGGGAAGTCCGTCACGTTATTGAACGATTGGGCTAGCTTCGAGTAGAGGTCAGTCAGGTTCGGTGCCTTGAAGCCCTCGTTGTAGGAGGCCCGCAGCACCAGCCAGTCCGCAGGGGAGGGGTTGAAGCGGACATTGACCGACGGCGTCCATGCTGAGCCGAAATCGTTGTAATCGTCCCACCGCAGCGCCCCGCTGACTTCCAAGCCGTCGATCACGGGCACCAGCAACTCGCCATAAACGGCCTTGCGGTTGCGATCACCCGCGGCGGAATTGCCAGCGGAGCCGATGACGTTTCCTGCCTCACGCTGCGCGTCGTAATTGTCGTTGTAGTCTTCGTCAGCCCACTCACCACCTACTGCCCAGCCAATTTGGCCGGCCGGTAGGTCAAAGACGGAGCCGGAAAAGCTCACGCCTACCTGATTGAATTTGGTGTCCAGATCCCGCGTGAGGGTAGCGGAACTGGCCAGCACCGCATCGGCGTTGGCCGGAGATAGCGGGTCGAGAACGTCATAGGCGCCCGTTGCAGCTAAATCCTCCAGAATGTTCTGCAAGACGTAGGTGTTGCCTTCTTCCGCCGCGCTGTAGTAGTAGTGCCGTGCGAACGCGTCGAACGAGATTGCACCGTCGGCAAGCGTGCCTTCGATGCCTATCACCATGTCGAACTCGTCACGCGTGGCAGTTTCGTCCCGCGGGCCATGCGCCACAAAGCGATGGAATGCATCGAAGGACTGGCCGTTTGCCCCGGCCACCGGCGTCAGCCCATTCGCGATCCGGGCAGGTTCATTAACGTCAAAGTAGCCCACGGCAGGAGCATAGCGCCCGAAGCTGTTGATGCGCGAGTAGCGGTTCTCCGCGTAAACGTTCACTTCGTCGGTGATTTGATAGCTCGCATCCACAAAGGTGCTGTAGCGCTCCACAGCGCCTGTCTGGGCCGAAATGTCAGCATAGCCGAAGCCGCAACCTTCGCCCTGCACGTTGAATGGCGTGTGGAATATGCCAGCATACAAGGTCGGGTCGCAATCCCCAATCGGGAATGCGACTGTAAAGTCCTTGTTAAAGCCCGTGTTGCCGCCCACGCTGATGCCCACCGTATCGCCGAACGCGTCTCCGTTGATTTGCACGGCGCTGTAGTCCCGATCGCCATCGAAGATTGCTGAGCGTTCGAAAAACTCGAAGCTTGCGATGACCTTACCGCGGTCGCTCGATGCCCCGAACAGAACTCCGACTTGCTCCTCATCCGCGCCCTTGGCTTCCGGGCGCGTCATGCCCACCGACACTTCAGCTCCAGAGTAGTCGCTGCGCATGACGAAGTTGATGACGCCGCCGATGGCGTCAGCGCCGTAAACCGAAGATGCGGAGTCCGTCAGGATTTCGATGCGCTCAACCGCCGTCAGGGGAATTGAGTTCAGGTCCACGGAGGATTGGCCGGTGAACGGGTTGCCGGGCACCCGCCGACCGTTGATGAGCACGGCGGAGCGGTCCGGCCCGAGCCCACGGAGGTCCACTAGAGCAATCTGCCCGAAGGACGTGCCCGAACGCTCCCGGAACGACCCAAAACTGTTGTAGGTGGTATTTCTCAACACGTCCGCCACGTTGCTGTAGCCGGACACCTCCAAGTCCCTGGCACTGATGACCGAGACTGGTGTGGCTTCATCACCCACGGCACGCTTGATGCGCGACCCGGTGACGACGACCTCATCCACTACTTCATCCACTAAGGCGGGGTCATCCTGCGCGTAGACGGGCAGGGCGGTTGAAGCCATGCCAATGGCCGATGCGGAAATGGCGGTCTTGACCGCAACGCTGAGTTTGCTCCGCTCAAACATGGAAATTCCCTCTCCAGAATTAGATTGGTGATGGACGGCAGACCATAGACGGGCCGCACATTCGATTAACTCGCTTGCCTCTTGCAGGCAGTTCCTTTTTTTGCAGGCAGCTCGGGCTATGCAAGCGCCTCGGACTCAACTGCGTATAGTAGTTATTGTGGGTGCGGAATTCAACTGTGTGTAGCGGAGATATCGGCGCGGTCAACTGTCGCTTGATGGGGCAGCCCGCAATGCAACCGTAGCATGTACATCACCGCTTGGCCGGCCCCCCATGGTGACCAGCCAGCCCCTGATCTGATGCGACCATCCCAACAAGTGTGAGGCGCCGCGCCCCGAAGCGGTGGGTAAGGCTGCTATCATTAGGCCCAACCTAAGCCAGCAGAATGGCGCACCGATGAGCGAAGCCGCTGCCGAGCCGATTGACTCCATTCCCGCGCAAGGGGAGGGCGCTGCACCCCAGTTGCTGCCCTTTTCCTTCGCCCGCCGCTTTGGTGCGGTCATCACCAATGCCGAAACGGTGAGCGGCGAGCTTGACGTCGCCTGCCGGGAGGCGCCGGCCTTGGCCACCTTGGCGGAAATCAAGCGCTTTGCGGGGCGTCCCATCAAGCTGCGGCTGGTCAGCGCCGCCGAGTTCGACGAGCTTCTAAGCTCGGCTTATGCCCGGGATTCATCCGCAGCCCGCCAGATGGTTGAGGACATGGGCGACGAAATGGACTTGGCGAGCCTTGCTGAGTCCGTGCCGGAAACGGAGGACCTGCTGGAGCAGGAGGACAACGCGCCCATCATCCGGCTGATCAATGCCCTGCTGGCCGAGGCCATTCGCGAAAACGCCTCCGACATCCACGTGGAGACTTTCGAAAAGGACTTGCTCGTCCGCTTCCGGGTGGACGGCGTGATGCGCGAGGTGGTCCGCCCCAAGCGGCAACTGGCGCCTTTGCTGGTGTCGCGCATCAAGGTGATGGCGCGCCTGGACATCGCCGAAAAACGCATTCCCCAAGATGGCCGCATCGGTCTGCGCATTGGCGGTCGGGAAGTGGACGTGCGGGTCTCCACGCTGCCGGCCAGCAACGGCGAGCGGGTGGTGATGCGCCTGCTGGACAAGCAGGCCGGACGGCTGCAGCTGTCCCACTTGGGCATGTCTGACCAAGACCTCACGCGCATTCGTGACATCGTGCACCGCCCCCACGGCGTCATGCTGGTGACCGGCCCCACGGGCTCCGGCAAGACGACCACCCTCTACGCCTCCCTCTCCGAACTCTCGACCCGCACGATCAACATTCTCACCGTGGAAGACCCCATCGAGTACAACTTGGCGGGCGTCGGGCAGACCCAGGTCAACACCAAGGCGGACATGACCTTCGCCCGAGGGCTGCGCGCCATCCTGCGGCAGGATCCGGACGTGGTGATGGTGGGTGAGATCCGGGATCTGGAAACGGCGCGAATTGCCGTGCAGGCCAGCCTGACCGGGCATCTGGTGCTCTCCACGTTGCACACCAACACGGCGGTCGGCGCCGTCACGCGGCTGATGGACATGGGCATTGAGCCCTTTTTGCTGTCCTCGAGCTTGGTCGGTTGCTTGGCGCAACGCTTGGTGCGCGTGCTTTGCGGCGAATGCCGCGTGCGCCGGCCGGCCACGGCTTCCGAACTCGAATTCCTGGAGATGGGCTCCGCCTTGGTCTTCGAGGCCTCGGGCTGCGACGCCTGCGGGCAAACCGGATACCGAGGCCGCACCGGCATCTATGAGCTGATCGCCGTGGACGACGGCCTGCGGCAATTGATTCACGACCGCAGTTCGGAACAGGCCTTGACCCACTACGTGCGAAGATCGGCGCCCAGCATCCGCCAGGATGGCAAGGCTAAGGTGCTTGCCGGCGTGACTTCCGTGCCGGAGGTGCTGCGCGTCACCCGGGAAGACTGATGCGCCGTCCCGGCCATATTCAATCTCGGGCCAAGCCGGTTTGACGGCGGGGAAATCTGGTGGCGGCATTCGAATACACAGCCCTTGAAGCGGGCGGACGCCGGCGCAAGGGCGTGCTTGAGGCGGATAGCGTGCGCCAGGTCCGGCAACTGCTGCGCGACCAAGGCTTGGCGCCCTTGGCTGTGGAGACGGCGTCGGAAAGCCGCGGCAGCCTTGGCCGAAGCCGTTCCAATCGCGCATCGTTCACGCAGTTTCGACGCCGGTTGAGCGGCCTTGACCGAGTGTTGGTGACCCGCCAGTTGGCCACCTTGATCGGTGCGGGCATGCCCGTGGAGGAAGCCTTGGACGCGGTGGCCCAGCAATCCGAGAAGCAATACGCCGCAGCCCTTGTTATGGGCATACGCAGCCGGGTCTTGGAGGGCCGCTCGCTGGCCTCAGCATTAGCCGACTTCCCCACCAGCTTCAACGCCCTGTACCGCTCCACGGTGGCAGCCGGGGAGCAATCCGGCCATCTGGACCGGGTGTTGGAAAACTTGGCCGACTACACGGAACGTCAGTTTGAAGCCTGGCGCAACGTGGAGATGGCGTTGCTATATCCTGTGGTTCTGCTGGTGCTCGCACTGGCCATCGTCGGTGCGCTGATGATCTATGTGGTGCCGGACATGGTTCGCGTGCTGGAGAACATGGGCCGCGAACTGCCGACGGTGACCCAGTTCCTGATTGGCGCATCGGCTTTCGTGCAGGCTTGGTGGTGGGCGCTGCTGCTGGCCGCGGCGGCGGCGGCGTTGGGCATGGAGCGGCTGCTGCGCCTGCCGGCATTGCGCTTGGCCTGGGATCGGCAAAAGCTCAATGCGCCGTTCTTCAAGCGCATCGTTCGGGCCAGCAACGCGGCCCGTTACGCCAACACCTTGAGCATACTCAACGCCAGCGGCGTTCCCTTGGTGGACGCCATGGACATCGCCAGCGAGGTGGTGGCCAACACCTGGCTGCGGCGACGGCTGCAGGGGGCGACCCAGCGGGTGAAGGAGGGCGCCAGCCTGCGCGCGGGCTTGGAGGAGGCCGGGCACTTCCCGCCGATGCTGATGCACATGGTCGCCAGCGGCGAGGCCTCCGGAGAACTTGACGCCATGCTGGAGCGGGTGGCAACGCACCAGCAAGCGGAGGTGGAACGCATCGTCGGCGCGCTGGTGGCCTTGTTCCAACCCCTGATGCTACTGTTGATGGGCGGCATGGTCATGTTCATTGTCATGGCCATACTGCTGCCCATCCTCAACATGAACCAGCTTGTGTAAAATCGCGCTATCGGCCCGAAACGCCTATGGGAGTATTCAACCTCACGATGAAACGCTCACCCCACAAACGCCAACCAAAGCAGAATGGCACGAACCTGCGCTTCGCATTGCCGTATCCTTGGCGCAACACGCCATCCGACCGAATGAGAGGCTTCACGCTGATCGAGATTCTGGTTGTGGTGGTGATCATTGGCATCCTTGGGGCCGTGATCGTGCCCAACCTGCTGTCTCGCCCCGACCAAGCGCGCATCACCGCGGCTCAGCAAGACTTGCGCGCCTTGGGCAGCGCCTTGGACATGTACCGGCTGGACAACTTTCAATACCCCTCCACAGACCAAGGCTTGGACGCACTGGTCAGCCAACCATCGGGCTTTCCGGAACCCAAGAACTGGAACCCAGACGGCTACATCAAGACCCTGCCCACCGATCCTTGGGGCTCGCCCTACATGTATGAGTTCGACGGCTCGGACGTGTCGGTGTTTTCCCTCGGTGCGGACGGTGCGGAGGGCGGCGAAGGCGTTGCCGCCGACATCCATCTCAACAAAATATGAGCAAACCTAGTTTTTTCATATAACTGATTAATTTAGCTTAACAAAATGCGTTCCGGCCCGACCCATCTCCGAACGCGGAGCCGCGGATTTACGTTGCTCGAATTGCTGGTGGTGTTTGCCATCTTGGCCGTCTTGGTCGGCACCGTGGTCCTGGGGTTCACCGGCGCGGACGAGGAGCGACGCTTGCGGGCCTTGGCGGAGAGCACTCAGGCCCGCCTTGAGTTGGCCCGTCAATACGCCCTGCAGCGCAATCGGGAGTGGGGCGTTCATGTTGAGGACAACGGCGTTCGATTCAGCGAATTCGACCCCCAGGCAAACATCTGGATCATCCAAGCCCAGCGTCCGTTCTCGGCCGTCAGCGCTGGGCCGCGCATAGAGTTCGAGGTGGACGTGGAAGGATTTGACCTCGGTTCACTGGATGTTGCGGAAGACGAGATCCCCGACATTGTGCTGTTCTCCAGCGGCGAGGTGACGCCCTTCACTTTGGCGCTGAGGCCGGATTGGGACAGCACGCCCTGGACGTTGTCCAGCGATGGCTTGGCAACCATCACCGCTGAACGGCAGGATCCGCGGCGTCTTGTCCTAAACCGGCAGGCCTTGGGCGAAGGCGCTTTGGACGGGCAGGAAGACTTGGCTCACTTGTTCAACGAATACCGTGCTCCATAGTGCCAGCAATCCGTGCGCGGCTTCACCCTGATCGAAATCCTCATTGCGCTGCTGGTGCTGGCCGCCACCGGGCTGGCGCTGTCGTCCGCCATTGGCAACGTGGCCTTCCAAACGTGGTCCCTTGAGCGACGCACTGCCGCCCATTGGGTGGCCGAAAACCACTTGGCTCGGGCGCAGCTGGCCCGCTTGAACAACAGCTCGCCGCTGCAAGCGGGCCGCCTTTCCGAAACCGTAGTGCTCTCCCGTCGCCGCTGGCGCGTTCGGCAGACCGTGGCCGAAACCAGCCATCCGTTGTTCTGGCGGGTGGAAATCGAAGTCAGTGAATTGGTGGACAGTCAGGAGATCGGGCCCATGGGACGCTTGGTGGGCTTCGTTGGACGCCACTGACATGGCTGGCTTGGACCGCTGCCGTGGATTCACCTTGGTTGAGTTGTTGGTCGCCCTGGCGGTGTTCGCCGTCGTCGGGCTGATGTCCGCGCAACTCATGTCCCGCACCTTGGCCAACCACGAAGTCTTGGACGATCGCTCGGCCCGCGTCGCCGAAGTGCAACGGGCCATGCACATCCTCAAGCGGGATCTGATGCAAATCAGCAACCGGTCCGTGCGCGACCTTTTTGGCGACCCGCTGCCGGCGTTGATGATCGGCGCCGACGGGATGATGGAGTTCTCGCGCACCGGATGGCGCAATCCGCTGAATTCGCCCCGCGCCGAGATGCAGCGGGTGGCCTATAGGATGCACGAGGGCCACCTGCATCGGGCGTGGTGGAGCGTGCTCGACCGAGCCCAAGACTCGGAACCGGTCGTGCAGCGCCTGCTGAGCGACGTGGAACAGGTTGAGTTCTTCGCCTTGGACGCCAATGGCGATGAGCACGGCTTTTGGCCCACCGAACTGGGCGGCGCGCCCTTGGCGGCGATCGTCATGCGATTGGAGTGCGAGCCGTTCGGCATTGTCGAGCGCATTTGGCCGGTCGCCGGAACCATGGGCGTTTGGACACCCGTGTCGGGGGAGGGCGGCGGGCAAGAGGGGGACGGCCCGGATGACCAGCCAAGGCCGGAAGACGAGCCCACATGAACGCGCAGCGCAGCAAGGGCGTGGCGCTGATCAGCGTGTTGCTCGTTGTGGCCGTGCTCACGTCGTTGATGTACCACTTGACGTCGCGCCATGCCTTGAGCTTGGCTCAGGCCCAAAACGCGCTCGGCTTCGATCAGGCCATGGCCTATGCGCTTGGCGGCGAGGCCTTGGCCCGTCAGGTGCTCTTTCAAGACCGCACCGAAACCGGGCCGGAAATCGACAGCTTGGAGGAGGATTGGGCGCAAGCGTTTCCACCCTTTGAGCTCGATGAACAGGGGTTCATCGAAATCCAAGCCCGCGACCTGAATGGCTGCTTCAACCTCAACGCCTTGGCCGGCGAGGAGCCTGGCCCCAACCTGGACCGCTTCAAGGCGCTGCTGCGCGGCTTGGACATCCCGGAGCCGGTGGCCGACGAGACCCGGGATTGGATCGACGCCGACCAATCCGTGCTGGGCTTCGGCGCCGAAGACAACGACTATCTCGGCCTGCAGCCGGCCTACCGCACCTCTGGGCAGCCCTTGGCGCACGTCTCGGAGCTGCGGCTGATGCGGAGCATGGCGGCGGAGCATTTGCAACGATTGAGGCCCCACGTTTGCGTGCTGCCCAACGATGCCTTGAAGCTCAACGTCAACACCGCCACCAGCCATGCCTTGGCCGCCTTGGCGCCGGAACTCAATGCCTCCGAACTCAGTATGCTTACGGAATCGCCCAGGACCTTTGCCAATCTGGACGAATTCACCAAAGTCGCGGCCGGTTTCGAGCCGGTGATGGCACACCTTGGGGTGACCAGCGAGTATTTCGAGGTGCAGGTGCGGGTAACGGTGGGGGCCGGCACCGCCATGCTAACATCGGTGCTGCACCGTGATCCTGACAGCAGCGCCATCACCCTGATCTCCCGAGATTTGGGCCGGGACTTCCGCTCACGCATGCTGGTTGAAATCGAGGACGCCTGAACGCCGCTCATGCCTTCCACCCTGTTCATTCGCCTCCAGGCGCCCGCCATGCGGCAGGGCGAAGGTTGGCAACTCCAGTGCGAGTGGCTGGTCGCCGACGCCCAAGGACGCAGCCAAGGCCGTGGCATGGCCGAGTGCGGGGAATTGCTTGACCAGGTGGCAGCAGAGGCCGCCGAAACCGATGAGGCGCCTGGGTTCGACGACATTGTCGGCCTAGTGTCCAACGAACACGCCTTAAGCCTGCAATGCGTGGTTCCTGGCCGCCGAGCCAGCCAACTTCGCCAAGCGCTGCCCTATGTGGTCGAGGAATTCACGGCCGCGGAAATCGAGGACCTGCACATCGCCCATGGGACCATCAAGGCCGGCACGCCAGTAGCCTGCTGCCTGGTCGCCAAGTCCCTGTTGGACGATTGGCTCGCCAGCTTGGCTGAGGCGGGTCTCAGGCCACACAGCCTGGTGGCCGAATCCGAGCTGCTGCCTCAAGAGCCGGGTTGCGTGAGCGTGCTGTTTGATGGGGATGCCGTGCTAATGCGGTCCGTCCGGGAGTCGGCAACCTTGGAGCGCCCCAATCTGCTGATGGCCTTGGCAGCCATCGATGAGGAGCGAATCAGGCCGCTCAACGGCACCTTGAGTGAATTGGAACGCAGCCAGTTTGAAGGCGAGGTGGAGAAAGCGTCCGGTGCGCCGCTCGATGGGGAAGGGCAGGATGCGCTGGCGTACCTGGCCGGGCGTTGGCCACAGCGCGGCAGCGTCATCAATCTGCTGCAGGGCGACTATCGCGTGGAGCCTTCCGTGCGGCCAGGCAGGGCGAAGCGGCGGGGCGTTGCCGCGTTGGCCGCAATTTGGCTGCTGGCCGTGCTGGGAACGACCGTGGTGGAGGGCTGGTGGTCCTCCGGCAAGGCGGATGATCTGGAAGCCAGCGCCTTGTCCCTGTATGGCGACATCTACCCCGAAGACCAGAGCGTTACCGCCCAAAGCTTGCGCCGCCGCCTGAACGCGCGGTTGGACGGCGATGCGGGTTCCGGCGGTGGCGCGGGCGTCGTCTCGCTGATAGACCTGCTGGGCCACATGGCCAGCGTCATCAAACCGTCGATGACCGTGGCCAGCATCGACTACAACGAACGCCGCGGTGAGTTTCAAGCGGAACTGATCGTTCGGCGCTATGCGGACGCCGATCAAGTTCTGGAGGCCATCGCCGGGCGCGGCCTGCAAGCTGAGATCAGCTCCGCGGAGCAAGTCGAAGGCGGCGTCAGCGCCCGCTTTCGCGTGAGCGGGCTGTAATCGTGCTTCAATCGCAACTGCGCAGCTTTGTCATCAACGCTTGGCAGGCTTCCTCAACTGGCCGTTGGTGGCGGAGCAAGGCAGGACACGAACGGCTGGTGTACGCCGCTCTGGCTGCGGCAATGATCGCTGGGCTGCTATGGGTCGCACTCTGGCGCCCGCTGGTGGACTGGCACGCCCAAGAGATGCGCCGGCTTGACAACGCCCAGCGGCTGCTCGATTGGGTGACGCTCAATGAAGCCCGCGCCCGAGCCGTCGCCAAGGAAGCACGACAGCGCAACGACGCACCCACTGGCTCCATACTGCCGACCATCACCCAAGCAGCCGAGGCAGCGGGCATTCGCCTGGCGCGTCTGCAGCCAGAGAGCGGCGGCGCGGTGTCGGTGTCCTTGGAGCAACAGCCCTTCGAGCAGGTGGTGGCTTGGTTGGCAAAACTCCGCGATGGCGATGGGGTGCGGGTGATGCAGGCCGCCTTGGATGCCCACCGCACCCCGGGCTACGTCAACGCCCAGCTACGGTTAACCGCTGAGAACAATCCGTAATTTAACATAATAACTATTATACGCAGTTTTCCATCCGCGCTTTCCTCAAGCCTTGCTGCGGTATCGAGTTCGGATGGTGTAAACGCTGTCCCCCGTCAGCACCCCACCGCGTCCGAACAAGCGGCCGTTCTCCCAGTTTGACAGCCCAAGTTCCGGCTTGTTGAGCGCCAACTGGCCGTCCACCCAGCGCGTCTGCCCATCCCCCACGAAAGGCGCATCAAGCTTGGCGAAGAAGCGCTCCTGCTCAGCCGCATCGTCTGAGACCAAGCTGCCGACCAACCGCGGGCTTAAGTCATTGAACAGCTGCACCGCTTCGTCTATGGAACCCACGCCAACTAGGCTGACTTCCGGTGTCTCCTCCCATTCCCACTCCTTGCCGAGCTGTTGTGCATCGATAACGTCAGCTTGCGGTTCGACGACGGAGCCCGATGGGCGGACGACCTCCACCTGCGACCGAAATAGTTCTTTTGAAACAATATCTTCACTGCCAGATGCAACATGCAGCTTGAAGGGCTGTCCCCGAGCTCGGCCGGCAGTCTCCAGCCCCTGCAGCACTGCATTCACGCGCTCGAACGAGTCACTGGCTGGATTGACCACGCAACAGGTGTTCAGGCTGTTGCAGACCTTACGGTCAAGGGAGCGAACCACCGCGTTGCGCACTGCCGAGACATCTGCTTGTTCCGATACAACCATCCAAGCGCCGCCAGTGCCATGCAGGCTGACCGGCGTGCCGACGCTGCGTGCCAGCGAACCCAAGGTTTTGACGGCAGTGCCGGAGCCTCGAGCAATGGCCAAAGCCAAGCGTTCATCGAGAAACAGCGCCCAACCCGCCGCATGGGCCGTGCTGTCCACTAGGGCCAAGGCACCGGCCGGCAGTTCGGCTGCCGCCAGCGCCGGATCAATGACCCGTTCCATCAGCACGCGCGCAGTGTCGAGGGCATCGCCGCCAATGCGAAACACCACGGTGTTCCCGCCACGCAGCACGCCGCACGCATCCGTCAGCACGTTAGGCCGGCCCTCGAAAACGAAGGCCACGACGCCCAAAGCCGCGCCAATCATCTCAACATTGAATCCGTCATGCTCAACGGTCTCCAAAACCGCGCCACGGCGCGAAGCTGTGGCTGCCCAACCGCGCAACCCTTCGATCATCCTTGCGCGCATGGCCTCCGAAACGGCAAGCCGCGTGGTGGAGCGCCCACGCTCCCGGGCCGAGGCGACGTCCTTGGCATTTGTCGTCACGATTTCGGCCCACAGCGAGTCATCCTCGAGCGCCGTGGCCGCATGCCCGTAGAAGGCAACAATGGCGTCATCGGAAACATCATGCATCGCGGCGAAGGCCTGCACCGCAGCATCGACGGCCGTTCGCGAAGCCGCCAATTCCGCTGCCGGGATGTGCATCAGCCCACCGAGCGGATTGGCAACCAAGCGGTCACCGGGTCTATAGGCAGCAGCCAGATCGGCGCCAACCGTCAGTGCCCTCCCGTCAGGAGACAGTATCTTGGTGCCAGGAGTGAGTTCTTCCATCGGGCGGTAATATAACCCCCCATGTGCGCTAGCAGGCAGGACAAGGTGGTTTTTCTGGACCGCGACGGCGTGATCAACGAGGCACCGGGCGGCCGGGGCTACGTGACGGATTGGGCGCAGTTCCGGTTTATCAAGGGGGCGCTTGACGGCTTGCTCGCGCTAAAGGACAAGGGCTATCGATTAGTGGTGGTCACCAACCAGCAAGGGGTCGGCAAGGGCTTGATGAGCATGAGCGCACTGGAATCAATCCATCGCAATCTGCGCGCCCACTGCGCCCGGCATGGCGCTGCCATCGATGGCGTGTTTTCTTGTCCGCATCTGGCCAGCGACGGCTGCGACTGCCGCAAGCCTCGACCTGGGTTGATTCATCAAGCAGTTCGGGAGCTCCGGCTGGAGCTGGACCTAGCGCAATCTTGGCTGATCGGCGATTCTCCCCGAGACATGGAAGCTGGCGCTGCGGCGGGCCTGAACACGCTGCTGATCGCCCCTGCTGGCGACTCGTCCGCTCAGCCGGCAGCCTCGGCGGTGGCCCGGAGCTTGGCGGACGCCGTGCGGCTTCTATAGCTCAGGGCTTTTGCAGCAGTTGCAGAAGGTAGGCGCCATAGCCGCTCTTGAGCAGCGGCTGGGCCAAGCGATCCAGGTCCTCATCCCCAATCCAGCCTGCCCGCCAAGCCGCCTCTTCCGGTGCACCCACCTTCATGCCCTGCCGCTTTTCCAGCGTCTGGATGTAATGCGCTGCCTCCAGCATGGCGTCCGGCGTGCCGGTGTCGAGCCATGCGGTGCCTCGCGCCAAGCGCGTCACCTCCAGCGCGCCTCGGCGCAGGTAAGCCAGGTTGACATCGGTGATTTCCAGTTCGCCCCGGGCCGAGGGCTGAATGGACTTGGCCACCTCCACAACCTCTTCGTCGTAGAAGTAAAGCCCGGTTACGGCGTGGCGGCTGCGCGGTACGGCAGGCTTTTCCTCGATGGAGACGGCAAGGCCCTCGGAATTGAATTCAATCACGCCGAAGGCTTCGGGATTCCTCACCGCGTAGGCGAACACGGTGGCGCCCGACGTCCGGCTCGACGCGCTCTGCAAGAGCTCCGGCAAGCCGCCACCGTGAAAAATGTTGTCGCCCAGAACCAAGGCCGAGGGCGCTCCGCCGATGAACGCCTCCCCCAGCACAAAGGCCTCCGCAAGGCCATTGGGCGATTGCTGCACTTGGTAGCTGATGGACAGCCCCCATTGCCCGCCGTCGCCAAGCACCTGCTCGAAGCGGCCAATGTCCTGGGGCGTGGAAATGAGCAGCACGTCGCGGATGCCAGCCTGCATCAACGTGCAGAGCGGGTAGTAAACCATGGGCTTGTCATACACCGGCAGGAGCTGCTTGCACACGCCCAAGGTGGTGGGATGCAGACGAGTGCCCGACCCGCCGGCGAGGATGATGCCTTTGCGGCTCACCGACCTACTTGCCTCGATCGCGGAGCAAGATTGCCACTTGAGCCATCTATTCTTGCCAAGCAACCGTTTTGCCAAGCAACCGTTGTGCTAAGCACCGGTTGCGCCAAACGCGTTTTTCGTGTGCCAAGCACGACTAACGCCTAGCAGCCTGTCGGACTTCGAAGAACGACGCTCGCAACCCTTTGTTTTTGTTTCATTTTTGTTCCATGAAATCTCTCATGCGTCATTGGTATTAGCAGCCATTTCACTATGTTATGGGTTTGCCAGCACCTCAGTCCGACACGCTGCTGGCGCCTTTAGCGACCAGCAACTTGTGCGCCGGGTGAGCTGCGTCGTTGGGGTCTGAGGCATTGCCTCGGCTGGCTACAGACCGAGCACCAGCTTGGCCATGATGTTGCGCTGAATCTCGTTGCTGCCGGCGTAGATGCTGACCTTGCGGGTGTTGAAGTGGTGCTGGGCAACGCCGTTGGCGTGATCCGGGCCAACGCCGGGGCCAAGGTCGCCGGAGAGCGGCGTGGATTGGTCCAGCGGGAAGCCGTAGTGGCCGCACAATTCCAGCGCCAGTTCGGCCACCGCCTGCTGCAGCTCCGTGCCCCGCGTCTTGAGCATGGAGGACTCCGGGCCCACATTCTGCCCCGCCGACAGGGCGCCGAGAATGCGCAGCTCCACAAACTCCATGGCCAGCACCTGCACTTCCAAGTCCCGCAGCTGGGCCACAAAGGCCTCATCTTCGATCAGTGGCGCAGCGCCCGCATCTCCTGATGCGCCATCTCCTGATGCGCCATCTCCTGATGCGCCATCCCCCGATGCGCCGGCCAAGCCACTGGGTTCGGCGCTGGCCAGCGCCTCAAGGCGTGCCAAGGATTGCTTGAGGGCCGGCGAATAGGCGTTGCCGCGCTCGAACTCCAACAGGTACTTGGCGCAGGTCCATCCCCTGCCCTGCTCGCCAATCCGATTTGCCTTGGGCACCTCCACGTCCTCAAAGTAAACCGTGTTGATTTCCTGGAAGCCCTCCACCGGTTGGTCCAGCGTGATGATCGGCTTGACCGTGACGCCGGGTGACTTCATGTCAATGAGCAGGAAGCTGATGCCCAGTTGACGGCGCTCCTCCGTGCTGGTTCGCACTAGGCAGAATATCCAGTCCGCGTGTTGGGCCAAGGTGGTCCAAGTCTTGACGCCGTTGACCAGGTAGTGATCGCCCTTGTCCTCGGCCTTCATGCGCAGGGACGCCAAATCCGACCCGGAGCCTGGTTCGGAGTAGCCTTGGCACCACCAAACGCGGGAGTGGAGAATGTCCGGCAGAAAGCGCCGCTTTTGCTCCTCGGTGCCGAATTTCATGATCACCGGAGCGACCATCGTGATGCCAAAAGGCAGCACGCGGGGGGCGCCGGCGCGGGCCATTTCCAAGTCAAAGATGTAGTTTTGGGTGGCGGTGAAGCCCGCCCCACCGTGCTCCACCGGCCAATTCGGCGCTGCCCAGCCGCGTTCGGCGAGCTGTTGCTGCCAGCGCATCTGCTCCGCCTTCGAGATTCGCGCCAACGCGCTGCGCGACCGGCGTTCACGGGCTGGCTCCGGCCAGGCTTCGTCGAGCCAAGCCCGGACTTCTCGTTGAAACTTGCGGTCTTCTGCGGAAAAGGAAAAGTCCATAAATGCCTTGCCAAAAATGGGAGAGTTGTTGATTGGCGCGAAATTCTAACACTCGAGGGCGTTTTCGCTCATGCTAGGGGGGTGAGTGCGAACCTTCGGTTCGTTGGAGTTTTGCTAAGGCAAAACTCTGGGGCGGATGCGAACGCGAACCTTCGGTTCGTTGGAGTTTTGCCAAAGCAAAACTCTGGGGCGGATGCGAGCGCGAACCTGCGGTTCGTTGGAGTTTCGCATGCGCGAAACTCTGTCGCTGGCGCAAACGCGAACCTGCGGTTCGTTGGCGTTAGCGGGAATCTTCGGTGGGATCGGGTTGGTCGTTGGTTGCATAGGGAGGGATATGGCTGATTCAGAGGAAGCGGGGAGTTTTTCGCCGCTGTATCGATGGTACGCGCTCGGCCTGTTGGTGGTGGTGTACATCTTCAACTTCATTGACCGCTCGATCCTTGGCATCCTAGTGGAGCCGATCAAGCGGGACCTTGGGGTTTCCGACACCTTGATGGGCTTTCTGGGCGGCATTGCCTTCGCCACCTTCTACACCTTCCTAGGCATACCCATTGCCCGTTTGGCGGACCGGGGTTCGCGCCGCAACGTGCTCTCCGTCTGCCTGGCGCTTTGGAGCGCCGCCACGGCGCTGTGCGGCTTGGCCGCAAACTTCTTCCACCTGCTGCTGGCCCGAATTGGCGTCGCCGTGGGTGAAGCCGGGGGCAGCCCGCCCTCCCACTCCATGATCTCGGACATGTTCCCTCCTGACCGTCGGGCCACGGCCTTGGCCATCTACGCCCTGGGAATCCCCATCGGCACCATGCTCGGCAATCTTGGCGGCGGCTGGATCAACGAAGCCTTCGACTGGCGCACGGCGTTCATGGTCGTGGGCCTGCCAGGCGTACTGCTGGCCCTTGTGGTGCGCTTCACCCTCAGGGAACCACCCCGGGGCGCCGCCGAGGGCATCAAAGTCGCCGCTGGGGAGGCGCCGCCCGTAGGCGATGTGTTCCGCCATCTATGGTCCCGCCGCAGCTTCCGCTACATGGCCATCGGCGGCAGCCTGCACGCCTTCGTCGGCTATGGAGTGGGCTATTGGATTCCGGCGATGTTCGCCCGCAGCCACGGCATCGGCACAGCGGAGATGGGCATGGTCCTGTTCTACCTCGGCTTCGCTTCCATTGCTGGCACCCTTGCCGGCGGTTACTTCGGCGACCTGCTCGGTGCCCGCGACAAGCGCTGGTACCTCTGGCTGCCCGGCTTGGCCACCCTGATTTCGGTGCCCTTCAGTTGCTATGTCTATGTCGCCGACTCGCCGTATGCGGCGTTTTGGGTGCTGTCCATCCCCTATTTTCTGGGCGCCTACTACCTCGGCCCGACGTTCTCCATGACCCAAGGCATGGTCGGGCTCAGGATGCGGGCGCTTGCGTCGAGCATCCTCCTGTTCATCCTGAACATCATCGGGCTTGGGCTCGGGCCCCAATTCACCGGCATCGCTTCGGACCTGCTGTTTGCCTGGACGGACCTCGGCGCTGATTCCCTGCGCTGGGCATTGGTCATCAGCCTGGCATTCAACGTGGTCTCCGCCCTGCTCTACCTCGCCGCCGGCAAGACCATCAAAGCGGACCTCGAAACCAGCCGCAATTGGGGTTAGCCGTAAGCTCCGCCATCGCCCATGGCCTCGATGGGCATGCTGGCCGCGCCTTCATTCCATGGGAGGTCCACTTTGGTTCAACACTCGGACAGGTCTCAGGCATAATTTGCCCATGTCAGCGAGCATTGAACCGGTCAAGACGTTTTTTCTGGCGCTGCAGGAGGACATTTGCGCCACGCTGGAAGCGCTGGACGGCACCGCGCGCTTCTCCCTGGAGCGGCTGCCCCTGCCGGGCGGTGGCTTTGGCCAGCCCCGCGTGCTGCAGGACGGCCCCACCATTGAAAAGGCAGCGGCTCAGTTTACCCACAGCGTGGGCGATGCGCTGCCGCCCGCAGCCAGCGAGCGCAACCCGCAGCTGGCCGGTGCCCCCTTCCAAGCGACCGCCATCTCAGTGATCGTGCATCCGCGCAATCCCTATGTGCCCACCACCCACATGAACCTGCGCTTCTTTTGGGTGGATGCCGACCCGCCGGCCTGGCACTTCGGCGGCGGGTTTGACCTGACCCCCTACTACGGCTTCATCGAGGACTGCGTGCATTGGCATCGAACCGCCGCGAAGGCCGCCGGCGAGCACTACGCGGACATGAAGCAGGCGTGCGACGCCTACTTCCACATCGGCCATCGGGGCGAGAGCCGGGGCATCGGCGGGCTGTTCTTCGACGATTGGAGCAACGGCGGCTTTGCCGCCAGCTTAGACTTGGTCAAGGCCATCGGCGGTGCCTTTCTGCCTGCCTACCAACCGATCTTTGAGCGCCGACAATCGCTGGCCTATGGCGAGACGGAGCGAGATTGGCAGCTATACCGGCGCGGGCGCTACGCCGAATTCAATCTCGCCATCGACCGGGGCACACGCTATGGCATGCAAAGCGGACGGCGCATCGAGTCCGTGCTGGCCTCCCTGCCCCCGCTGGTCCGTTGGGGCTACAACCATGCGCCCGTGGCCGGCACCCGGGAGGCGGAGCTGCTTTCCTTCTATCTGGAGCCGCGGGACTGGCTCGGCGCATTCGGTGACGCTTAGGCGTCAATTCAAGGCGCCACCACCTCAAGCCGGTCCTCGACCGACTCGACACCCTTGATGGAACCGGCGATTTCCAGCGCCCGCAGGCGCATCTCTTGGCTGTTCACCCGGCCATACAAGCTGACCACGCCGCGCTTCACCTCCACATTCAGGCGAAAGCCGTTGACGTTCTTGTCCGCCATGAGCTGGGTCTTGACCTTCAACTGAATGGCCGAGTCGTCCGTCAACTCGCCCACGGTGCGCGACTGCCCGTCCCGGTAGCTTTGGCAGCCCGCCACTAGGGCCAAGCAGAGGAGCGCGCAGGCCGCGGCCCGCGCTGCCCGACCAAGGCTGCCAAGCCAAGCACGGCGTGGCGGTTGGGTGGTCTTGGCAGGATCCGAATTACTGGAGTGGAGGCGTTCGAATTTCATGTCCCAAGCTCTCTTTGCCAACGCGAAGGTGCGATGGCGTGTATTCTAAGTCCTTGGCACAGCCACCGGGAGACTGGATTCTCACCATGCAAGAACACAACATACTGGCCGAGGGCCTGAAGTTCCCTGAAGGCCCAATCGCCCTGCCGGACGGCACGGTCATCGTCGTGGAGATCGCCAGAGGCACCCTTTCCCAGGTACGGGAAGGCCAGGTTGAAGTCATCGCCGACCTCGGCGGCGGCCCCAACGGCGCCGCCATCGGCCCAGATGGCCGTTGTTACGTCTGCAACAACGGCGGCTTCACTTGGGTGGAGCGAAACGGACGACTGTTTCCGGCCGAACAGGCCGCCGACTACAGCGGTGGGCGAATCGAGGCGGTTGACTTGTCTAGCGGCCAGGCGGAGGTGCTCTACACGCACTGCGAAGGCGAGCCCCTTAAGGGGCCGAACGACATCGTCTTCGATTCCGAAGGCGGGTTCTGGTTCACGGACCACGGCAAGACCCGCGCCCGGGAACGGGACCGCACCGGGGTCTTCTACGCCGCCGCGGATGGCTCATTCATCAAGGAGGCCATCTTTCCCTTAGAAGGTCCTAACGGCATTGGCCTGTCGCCCAGCGAAGACGAGCTCTACGTCGCGGAAACTCCCACCGGGCGGATCTGGGCCTATGAGCTGTCCGCACCCGGCCAACTGCGCGGTGAGCGACGTGACCGACCT
Organism: Candidatus Azophilus sp.; assembly: GCA_965220835.1. Classification (GTDB taxonomy): domain Bacteria; phylum Pseudomonadota; class Gammaproteobacteria; order Pseudomonadales; family Azotimanducaceae; genus Azophilus. The sequence continues at coordinate 1,322,491 of OZ244842.1, forward strand.
GATGGCGGCCGCCTGCTGCGCGGCCGTCCCGGCTACTTTCTGTTCGATTCGATGGCCGTGGACGCTGATGGCAACGTTTGCGTGGCCACCATTGTCGACGGCGGCATCACCATCCTTTCGCCCAAGGGCGAGCCCGCCCGCCACGTGCCCTGCCCTGATCCCCTCACCACCAACATCTGCTTTGGAGGCCCGGACCTCAAGACGGCCTACGTCACGCTGTCTTCCATTGGCCAGTTGATTGCCATGCCGTGGCCAACTCCGGGGGCACCGCTCAACTTCCTGCCGCGGCAGTAGCCCTCCGCTGGCCAGGCTCATGCCGTCGGTCTATCACGGCTGGTGGGTCATAGCCGGGCTGTTTCTCATCCTGACCGTTTCGTCGGGCTTCGGGTTCTACAATCACTCGGTCTATCTGAATGCGCTGTCCGCGGACGGCGCGTTCTCCGTGGCCCACGTATCGGTGGCCATCAGCTTATACTTCCTCGCCGGCGGCGTGGCCGGCATCGGCGTCGCCAGACTGATCGATCGCGTCGAGGTGCGGCGCATCATGATTGTCGGGGCAGCCATTGCCGGATTCGCGTTGGCATTGCTTGGCCAAGCACGGGAGCCATGGCAATTGCACGGCCTGTTCATGCTGTTCGGCATCGGCAACACCGGCGTTTCGATTGTCATTGCCACCACCTTGGTGACCCGCTGGTTCCCTGGCCGCAACCGCTCCATCGCCCTCTCCCTCGCCTCCACCGGGCTGTCTTTCGGCGGCGTGGTCTTCACCCCCATGACCGCTTGGTTGCTGGAACGCATGGCCTTCGAAGTGGTCACCTTGTGGCTGGGCGCTGCGTTCTTTCTGCTCACCGCGCCGGTCGCGCTGCTGGTCGCTCGGCTGCCGGACGCTGGGTCCGAAGCCAGCACAGCCGTGGATGAGGCCGGACCTTGGCAACTCAGCGCGGCTTTGGGCACCCGCTTCTTCGTGCTGCTGACGCTGGCCTACATTCTGTGCTTCGTTGCCCAAGTGGGTGGCATCGCCCACCTTTACAACTACGCCGAGGCGGATTACGGCTACGCCATCGCGGCCCAAGCGGTGCAGGTCTTGTCCATCATGAGCGTCATTGGGCGGTTTCTGGGCGGCTGGCTGGTCACGCGATTCTCGATTCGCGCCTTCGCGCTAGCCTGCGCCGTGCTGCAGGCCGCCGGGCTGGCTGGCCTCGCCCTAGCCGAAGCGCCTTGGCAGATCCTGCTGGCCGCCGCGGCCTTCGGCGCCAGCGTTGGCAACCTGCTGATGCTGCAGCCCCTGTGGCTGGCGGAGGCCTTTGGCGTGAAGTCCTACCCACGCATCTTCTCCGTCGCCAACGCCTGCGCAGTGGTGGGCGTGGCCGGCGGGCCGCTGCTTCTGGGACAGGCCTACACGGCCGTTGGCTACAGTTTGGCCTACTTGGCAGCGGCATCCACGGCTTTGGCAGCGTTCGCGTGCATGGCCGCCGCCGGACCCAAGCCAACCCCGCGGAATGCGCGGGCCTAAAACTGCCACAACTGTCCGGGCGTCTGGCCTCGGCGTAAGGGGTTCACAGCATCCGTACATGTGGCTAAGATGCTAGGCAACATTCGGAACGGTGTTGGAGGGTTCACAATGCGCACAATCATCGGTGGCAGTGCTTCGGATGAGGGCGATAAGCCCGTCAACCTGACGCCCATGCTGGACGTGGTGTTCATCATGCTGATCTTCTTCATCGTCACCGCCACCTTCGTCAAGGAAGTGGGGTTGGACGTCAATCAGCCGGATGAAGGAAAAATCAGGCCTGACGGGAACAGCATTATCGTGGGGATCAGCAACCGGGACCGCATCACGATCGCCAAACGGGACGTGGACTGGCGCTCGGTACGCGCCAACATCGAGCGCCTGCACGCGCAAAACCCTGAGTTGCCGGTGGTCATCCGGCCGCATCCGGATTCCCAAACTGCCACCATGGTCCACGTGATGGATGCAGCGCGACAAGCCGGCGTGGTCAACGTCTCATTGGCGACTAACTGAGCGCACGTCATCAGGATTGAGGCGAACCTTCGCTTCGTTGGTGGTGCGCTGGCGCGGATTCCCCGCGGGCTTCAGCTTGGGCATGGGTTGATCCTCATCGCGAACGAGCAGCCTTTGGCAGAACGCAGCAAAGGGGTTCACAGCATCCGTACAACTCGTTAAGATGCGGAGCAACATTCGGAACGCTCTTGTTGGGGGAGTTCGCAATGCGAAGAATCATCGGTGGCAACGTTGCCGAAGAAGGTGATGAGCAGATCAACCTGACGCCCATGCTGGACGTGGTGTTCATCATGCTGATCTTCTTCATCGTCACCGCCACCTTCGTCAAGGAAGTGGGATTGGACGTCAATCAACCGGATGATGACAAGCCCATTACCGTTGACCCGGACAAGAAGAGCATCGTCGTGCGCATCAGCAACCGGGACCGCATCACCATCGCCCAACGGGATGTGGACTTGCGCTCTGTGCGGGCCAACATCGAGCGCCTGCATGCGGAAAACCCCGAAGCGCCAGTGGTCATCCAGCCACACCCGGATTCCCAGACCGCCACCATGATCCACGTCATGGACTCGGCCAGACTTGCCGGCGTCTTAAACGTCTCTTTGGCGTCCAACTGACGGCGTATTGTGCCTGCCTAAAGTACGTCCATTCCCTTGTGCAGGGCCTGATCTAGAGCCCGGCTCCAGCCATCAAGCCACGGGCGTGATCGGTCTAAAAGCGGCCAACCAAGCCAATGATGGCACCGGTCAGGCAGGATACTAAAGTACCTGAAATCAATGTCTTGGATCCTAATTCTAAGAAATCAGGTCGTCTCTCCGGCACTAGGGCCGAAAGGCCGCCGATGAGAATGCCCAAGCTACCGAAGTTGGTGAAGCCGCATAGCGCGTAGGTCAGGATCAGGCGGGAGTGGCCACTCAGCTGCGCGGGTTCCAGCGCAGTCAACTGCAGGTAGGCCACCAGCTCATTCAACACCAACTTGGTGCCCAGCAGGCTGCCGGCAGTTTGTGCTTCGGACCACGGCACGCCAATCAGCCAAGCCACCGGCGCGAAGACCCAGCCCATCGCCCGCTCAAGCGTCAACGCAGACCCCCAAACCTCAACGTTGGAGAGTGCAACGTTGACCAGCGCCACCAAGCTCACCAACACAATGAGCATGGCGCCGATGTACAACGCCAAACGCAAGCCATCGGCGGTGCCTCGAGTGATGGCATCCATGGTGCCCGCGTAGCTTAGGGCCGCGGCCGCCTCATCCGTGCCCGTTGTGTCCGCCAAGGGAATCATCAGCCTGGAAACTAGGATGGCGCCAATGACGTTGATGATGGAAGCGACCAGGATGTGCCCCAAGGCGCCGTCGATGACGTCCTGCAGCACGCCCGCATACAGCACCATGATGGACCCGGCAATGGTGGCCATGCCGCAGGTCATCACCGAAAACAGCTCGGAGCGGGTCAATTTGGCCAGATAGGCGCGGATGACCAAGGGCGCTTCCGCCATGCCGAGAAACAGGCTTGCCGCAGCGGCGGTGCCGACCGCGCCGCCAACCCCCAAGGCGCGCCGCAGCAGGGCCCCGAAGCCGCGTATGACCACCGGCAGGATGCGCCAATGCCAAAGCACGGCGACCAGCGCGCTGAACACCAGTATCTGCGGCAGCACCCGGAAGGAGAACAGGTACAGGGCGCTTTCCGCGTTGACCTCAAAAGGCACCGGGCCACCGCCGAGATAACCGAACACGAACCCAGTGCCGGCCTGGGTGGCCTGTTCCACGGCGCGCACCAAGCCGTTGACCGCCAACAGCATTTCGCTCAGCACCGGGGCCTTGAGCAGCAGCGTAGCGAGGGCAAACTGCAGGGCCAGCGCGGTGATGAGCATGCGCCAGTCAAAACCCCTGCGGTTTTCGCTCAACAGCCAAGCGAGGCCCAAAAGAACTGCGATGCCCAAGATAGCCTGCATGCCGCTATTTTGAGGGGTTTGGCTGGGGGATGCGAACCTTCGCCTCAGTTATACTGGTTCGTCCCCAAAAGCGGCAATCAGGTGTCCGGTTTGGATGACAGCGTCGAGAAGCTGGCCGCTCTGTTGGCGGATGCGCAGCGCATCGTGTTCTTCACCGGGGCGGGCATCAGCACGGAGTCCGGCATACCCGACTTCCGCAGCCCCGGCACGGGATTGTGGAACCAGATCAAGCCCATTCAATTCCAGGACTTCATCGGCTCGGAGGAAATTCGCACCGAGTCCTGGCGGCGGCGCTTCACCGGTGAGCGGCTGATGGAGAATGCGCTGCCCAACAAGGGCCATTTGAGCGTCGCCCGCTTGGTCGAGGAAGGCCGCTGCTTGGCGGTGATCACGCAGAACGTGGACAACCTGCACCAAGATGCCGGGGTGCCCAAGGAGCAGGTCATTGAACTGCACGGCAACGCCAGCTACGCCACCTGCCTGTCTTGCGGCATGCGCTATGAACTCAGCGATCTGGAGCGCCAGTTCAAGCAACTCGAGCGCGTTGAACCCTGCGGGCGCTGCGGCGGCATCATCAAGTCGGCCACCATATCCTTCGGCCAAGCGATGCCGGAACAAGCCATGCAGCGCGCCCAAGCGGCGGTGGAGGCGTGCGACCTGATGGTGGTGGCAGGCTCTTCATTGGTGGTTTATCCGGCGGCCGGCTTTCCGGAGCATGCAAAGCGGCTTGGCGCCAAGCTGGCCATCGTCAATCGGGAGGAGACACCGCTGGACGCCTTGGCCGACCTGGTGGTGCGCAGCGAAATCGGCCCGGCGCTATCTTTCGCGGTGGGCATTAACTGAATTCCAAGGGCAAACCGCCCCGCAAAATCCGCTTGACGGTCTAAGGGCCAACGGTGCTGGCCCGTGCATGGACTGCCATCCACCGGTCAACCTGCTGCCGGGCAGTGGCTAGACGATCGTGGCGTTCACCGCCCACCTCCAAATGGGGATGCGGCCCGCCCGCCAAGGCCTGCCGATAGCGTCGATGCAAGCCCCAGCGCTCGCCACCGCTCTCGCGCAGGGGGTCCGGCACCCAAGGGATGTCCGGGCGCGTGAGCAGGTAGGCGCGCGCGGAGCGGCCCGCCAGCGCCGATTTAAGCTCCTCGGGCAAGGGCCCAAACTTGACCTGCCACCAGATTTGGATGACCAGCAGGTCCGTGTCGCAGACCACCATCTGAGCTGGCCCCTCAAGTGCTTGCGCCTCCCAACGCAGTTGCGTGCGAGCAATGGCCAAAACGTCGTCCGGTCCGTAGGGACGATTTGGGGCCAAATGGCATCGCGCTGCTTCCGGTACCAGCGTGGCGCCGTAATGGCTCGCCAAGGCGGCGGCCAAGGCGGTCTTGCCCGTGCACTCAGCACCCGTCAGGCAGAGAACAAAAGGCTTAGCGGCCATCAGCCGCTGGCGTTTGGCGATTGCAAGGATTGGCTTTCACGCACGGTCTATCGCACAGCCGCCAGCCAGACGCAAGCCGCAAGCGGGGATCGGTCAAGTTGCGAAGCGCGGGGTTGCGGCCTGTGGCAAAATGACGAGTCGTACCAATCAGGCAAAACCGCACAGGCACGAGCGGGTGCATTGACGAAGGCAGCGCATGGCATCGGGCGCGGCGGATGACGCAAGCCACAGCCGTGGCGAGCCAATCCGGCACCAATGCCAACCTTCCGCGATTAGGGCAACCAGGAGCAACGCCATACCATGGCCAAGCGCATCGCCATTGTTGAGGACGACCCGGACCAGCGGGCGAACTACCGTGACGCCATCACCAAGAAGGGCTACGAAGTGGTCGCCTACGGCAGCCGCCGGGAGGCCTTGGAGCGGATGGACGGCGATCTGCCCGATCTGGTCATTCTCGACATCATTCTCGGCGACGAGGTGGATGCGGGCTTTCAGCTCTGCCGGGAACTGCTCTTCAAGTCCCCTTCCCTGCCGGTCATCTTCCTGACCGAACGCATCAATGAAATCGACAAGATTTCAGGCCTGAGGCTGGGTGCTTGGGATTACCTGCCCAAACCCATTTCCCTCGATTACCTGGCGGAGCGCATCTCCTCACTGCTGAGGATCAATGAAGTGCGTGCCGAGAACCCGGAGCGTGACAGTTCCACGGCCCGAAAAATCGGCCATCTCACCTTGGATCAAGACGCGCTGCTGGTTTCCTGGAAAGGCCAGCGCATCGATCTGTCCGGCACCGAGTTTCGAATGCTGGCCAAGCTGGTGCGCGTGCCGGGCCACGCCGTCAGTTACGAAACCCTCATGAACGCCACCATGCAGAGCTTGGTGACCAACAACACCATCAACACCCACATGCGCAACATTCGCAAGAAGTTCGAGCGCTTGGATGCCAACTTCGCTTGCATCAAAAGCGAGTACGGGTTTGGCTACCGATGGCTCCCCCCCTAATGGCCGCCGCTCGGGCAAAAAAGCCAAATGCCGCACGCGGCCCCCGCATCGGCACCAAGTTGATGCTGCTCGGCTTGACCCTGTTAGTGGTGCCCTGGTTCAGTTACCGCCAACTGCTGGAGATGGAGCGCCTGTTGGTGGAAGGCCAATCCCAAGCCCAGTTGTTGACGGCCGAAGGCATCTCCACCCTGTTCAATGGCCGTGAGGATCTATTCAACGACCTGCCGGTGACCATTGAGGACTACGAATCCCTGTTCGCCCATCCCCTTGAGGGCAACATCCGCCTTGACGGGCGCTACGACGACTGGGGCGAAGGCATTGAGGACCGCCTCCTGAGCTTCGGCCCGCCCGCTGTGTCAGGCGCGCCTGCTGTGGTAGGCGCACCGGCCTCGGCAGGCGCTTCCGCCTTAGTGGACGCATCCGGTTCCGGAGACGGCGCGTTTCAGCTCCTGCTCGGGGAGCGCGCCGGTCAGCTGCACCTGTTCATTCAGGTCACGGATTCGGACATCGTCTATCGCAACCCCGAATACCTGCGCTTGGACAACGCCGACCATGTGCGCCTGTCCTATATCGGCTCGGACGGCGAGGACGGCCGCATCGCCTTGGTGTTCGCCGAACCCGGGGTGGTCACTGCCTACGCCATGGATGAGGATTGGCGATTCGCCACCGCCGGCACCGCCGAAGCCGACGTGCTGGGCTTCGTGGAAGTGGGCGAGTCCGGTTGGTCGATGGAGTTTCGCCTGCCCTTGGAACGCTTCGGCTCGCGCCGCTACTTCGGCGTCTCGGTGGCGGACGTGGATGACCCCGTTGCCCGATCGCCCGTAACGCTGGCCCTGACCCTGCCCAAGTCCGGCAAGGAGAGCTTTAACCTGATCGTGCTGCGCTCCCCGGAAGTGCTCAACATCATCCGAGGGCTAGGCTACTCGGGAGCGCGGATACTCGTCGTCGACGCGCAGCAGCGGGTGCGGGCCGAAGCCGGCGCCCAGCTTTCGGAAGCCGCAGACCCGAACTCGGAAGAAGGCACCGCTGCGGGCTGGGTCCAGCGGGGCTTCGAAGCGCTACGGCCCCTGCTGCACCGCGTCAGCACCTTGGAGCCCTTGGAGGCGGAGCGAAGTGGCGGAGCTGTTGGGCGCAGCGCCCAGGACATCATCAGCGCAACGCTGGCCGGTCGTCCAGCCGCCACCCGGCGCAAGTTGGACAATGAGCTTGAAGTGATCATGGCGGCACACCCCATCGTCTCCAAGGATGCCGTAATCGGAACGGTCGTGGTGGAGCAAAACATCGACGACATCTTGAGCTTTCAGCGCGAAGCGCTTGAGCAGGTCATCCTGCTCTCGGTGGCGGCGCTGATTGCGGTGTTTGCCGCCTTGCTGACATTCGCCGGGCGCCTCGCATGGCGCATTCGCCAATTGCGCCGGGAAGCCAGCGCTGCCATCGACCAGCGCGGACGGCTCAGGGCGAGCGCTCTGCAGAGTGAGATTGACTCCGGGGACGAGATCGGCGACTTGGCCCGCAGCTTCTCCAACACGCTTTCCAAGCTGCATCAGCACAACCACTTCCTGGAGAACATGCCGCGCACCTTGCGCCATGAAATTAACAATCCGCTCAACACGCTCAGCACTTCCCTGCAGAATCTGGCTGAGGAAAGCCCGAGCGTGCAGGACAGCAAGTACTTGGCAAGCGCCAAAAGCGGCGTGATGCGCATTGGCTCCATCGTGCAGAACCTTTCCGATGCGGCCAATTTGGAAGAGTCGCTGAAGGCCGAGGAACTCGAAGTGGTGGACATCCAGAAGCTGCTTGAAAGCTACGTGGCCAATTGCGCTGCCGGCAACCCGAGCTGCGAATTCGTCTATCGGGGCGTGCGGGAATCCGCCTACGCAGAGGTGTCGGACTACCGAATCGAGCAATTGCTCGACAAGATCATCGACAACGCCATCGACTTTCACCGAACCGGCTCGCCAATCACCGTGCAGCTGGACGTGCAGCGCGACGACCTGCGCATCACGGTTGCCAACCGTGGGCCAATTCTGCCGGACCAAGTGGGCAAGTCGGTGTTCGACTCCATGGTCAGCAACCGAGGGCCCCACAATCGGCTGCACTTTGGGTTGGGTCTCTACGTGGTGCGCATCATCGCCGAACACCACGGCGGCTTCGTGCGGGCGCTGAACCTAACGGACAACAGCGGCGTGGCCATCATGGTGCAACTGCCGCGAATTCAAGTTCCAGAGCCGCGAATTGAAGGTCCACAGCCGCCGACTGAACGGCTAGGGCAGCGCATGGCCACCGACGCGGCTGTCGCCGTCACCTCATCAGCCCCGCCGCCGCAGCCCGCTCAGGCCAGCTGATAGGCCGCCTGCAAACTGACGTCGCCATCGGCATTCAGGGTGCCGTTGCCAACCAAGTGCTCCATGGAAGCCAGAACGCTGCGCGCCGCCGCCGGATACATGAACTCCGGCAATTCGGTGTACATCGCGGGGACCATGTCCTCGATGCGATGCACGCCCTTGCGGACGCATTCGATAATCTGCCGCTCCCGTTCCAACCGATGTTCAATGAACGCCCGAACGTGGGGTTTGGGCGCATCAATGCAGGGCCCGTGGGTGGGCCAGTACACCGCGTCATCCCGCTCCAGCAGCCGCTCGAGGCTGGCCATGTAGGCAGCCATGTCGCCATCAGGCGGCGAGATGATGCTGGTTGACCAGCCCATGACGTGATCGCCGGTGAAAAGCGCCTTGGCTTCCCGAAGCTGGTAGCACATGTGGTTGGACGTGTGGCCCGGCGTGTACACGCACTCCACGGACCAATCCCCGCCGGTCAGCACGTCACCATCTCGCAGCAATTCGTCGGGCTCGAACTCCATGTCGCCGCCCTCCTCCACCGGAACGCCTTGCTCCAGCTTGCCGGCGCCGTGGGGCCCGTAAGCGTAGGACTTGGCATCGGTGTGGGCCTGCAGCAGGCGGCAGCCCGGTGAGTGGTCCATGTGCGTATGGGTGATGAGAATGTGGCTGATGGTCTCGCCTTCAAGCGCCTCCAGGAGCTTGGCGATGTGCGCACCATCCGCCGGGCCTGGATCGATCACGGCCACTTCCCCGCGGCCGAGAATGTAGGTGCCGGTGCCGTAGAGCGTGAACGGGCTGGGGTTTTCGGCAATGACGCGCCGAATGCCGGGCGCTAGCTCGCTGACCTCCCCGTAGGTGAAGTTCAGCTCGCGTCTAAAGGGTATGGCGGTGGCCATGGAACGATGGCGGCCCATTCGGTGGGGGCGCAAGCATACACTATCTCTGGATTGCGAAATAAGGCTTGTAGCGGTTCTGGACCCTTCGGAACTCGGGGCTCTCGGATCAGGCTGTATCCCCGATGCCAACAAGGCACTTGTTTGGCGTTCGGCAATCCAGCGGCTGTCAAGCGCGGCCGTTCGCAGTTGCGCAGTGCCTCTCCCACGCAAGCAGTGGATGTCACTGCCAGGACTCGCGCAGCGAACGCCACTCCACTTGGTCCGGCGTGACCGTTAGGGCCAAGTCCAAATAGTGGCGGGCAGGCTCCGGCAGGCCCGCCGCAAACGCCTCCTGAGCCACTGCGGCAAGCCGGGCAGCGGCTTGGCCAAGCAACTCTTCGGCTTGGGCGTTGCCGGGGTCCAGCCGCTGCACGTCGCGCAGCACCGCCACGGCATTGCGTTCCTGCGGTTCGGTGATGAAGCCCTCCGCCAAGAGTCGGCCGGCCTCCGTGAGCTTTTCGCTGATCGTCGCCAAGGCTTCCGTTTGCTGATCAAGCCGAGTCTGGATTTCAAGCAGGGCCGCCGCTTCAATGCCGGCTGCGCTCGCTTGGTCGAGCAGCTGCTCAACAGCGCTCAAATCGCCGCTGTCGAACATCCGAGCGGCCTTGTTGAGCAGTTGCGAAGTCACCTCGTTGAGGCCCTGCAAAGCAATGCCGTTGTCCGGGGCGGTGGCCAAGACCCGGTGATAGAGCTCAGCGGCGTTGTTGCCCGGCGGATGCACAAGCAGGCCTTGGGCGCGCTGCGCACCAGCTTGCTGCAATAGCTCCTGGAGAGCGCTGCGCGCTCGGGTGGCTCGCTGAATCTCCTCGCGCACCGCCACCAGCATGGGCAAGCCGCTGTCTGCCGTGGCGGCCCGTTCCAAGTAAACGATGGCGCCATCCACATCGCCTTGCCCCGCCGCCTGCCGCGCCAGCTCCGCGTAGTGCTCCGCCAAGGCGGTCAATTCCGCGAGGGCTGCGGGGTGTCCCGGCGCCAGCCGCACAATCTCCTGGTAGGCCTGAATGGCGACGGTGGCCGCCGGAATGCGCGACATGCCTTGGCTGCGCAGCAGCGACCGGGTGGAGGCCAGCAGCGTGTCCGCCGCACGCCGATTGCTGATCTGGCGCCCTAGGTCCACCAAGCTGTAGTCATCGGGGAAGGCCAGCGTCATTTCGTTGAGCTTGGCTTCGGCGCTGCCGAGGTCATTTTGCGCCAAGGCTTGGATGATGCCTTGGCGCCATTGGTCGGCTAGGCCGGCAATGGCTTGTGTGGCCTGGCTATGGGTGGCGTCCAGCGTCAAAACCTGGCGATAGCCCGCCACCAGCACGGCTAAGCTCTGCGCTGGGTCTTGCCGCAGCGCTTCAGCGGCCATCCAAGCGCTCTGCACGTTGGGGTCTTCAGCCAAGCCAAGCTGCGCCATGACCGCAACCAGCCGCCAAGACTGCCGCTCCACCGCATAGACCCCACCGCCAATCAGCGCCACCGCCAATCCAGCCACCAGCAGCCGGCGGCTGAATTGGGGGGAGTGCCAAAAGGCGCTGCGTTCATCGCCGATCGGCTCCCGCGAGCTCAGCCCCGCGGCTTCGCCAACAGTGCGTATCTCACCGCTGGAAACCGCAGCGGTCTTGATGGAGAGATTGGCCAAGGCACCCGAGCGCGCCACTGCCGCCAGGGCCTCCCGAAACTCGGCGCCAGTCTGGAACCGTCGATTCGCATCCACGGCCAACGCTTGGTCGAGCACCGGCTGCAGCATCTTGAGGTGCCCCGGCAACACCGCTGAGGCACTGGCTTGGCCGTTGGCGTCACTGCGCGCTGCGCCATGCGCAGTCTCGCCAGTCAGTGCTTGGTAGAGGGTCTGCGCCAAGTCGAAGAGATCGTCACGGTGCTGGGCCGGGCCCGCCCCGCCAACCGGCAACGGCCGGCTCGATCCGGCAGGGTCAAAGGCGGCCGCGCAGTAGCCGGCCAGCACCACTTCGCTTGGCGATCTGAAAAGTATGTTCGCGGCGCTGACCCGCCCATGGGCGAGACCTTTCTCGCGGGCATGGTCCAAAGCGTCGCACAGGTCACAGAAGGCGCGGATCAACCGATGCAGGCCGATGCCCCATGCCAGATTCTCCCTTAGGTCGCCGCCTTCAACGTACTCCATGGCCAAGTAGAGCCATTCGCCGTGAGCGCCAACCCGGAGGGCGTGCAAAATGTTGGGATGGCGGAAGTCTGCCCGTAAGGCCGGATGCCCCTCCAGTTCGCGCAAGGCCTCCCCAGCCTCAACCACTCCCCGGCGCGCAACCGCCAGGGCCACGCGCCGGTAGGGATGAATCTGGGAGGCCAGGTAGAGGCCAGCATCGCCGAAGCGACCCAGCGGGCGCTCAATCTGAAAGCCGGGAATGTTCACCGCGCAAGAGTGCGCAGCCAAATCGGCCGCGCCTCACCGGCCACCAAGTGGCCGAGCACGAAGTGGCCATCGGCGATGATCAACTCCCCATCCAAGCTGGTGGCCAAGCCACGGCCGTGGGCCAAGCCGTTGACGCAAGCCTCGCTGGTGAACATCCAGTAACGGTCCTGAAGACGCAGGCGGCAGCGCTCATCCTCAGCCAAGGCCTTGCGCATCTTAAGCTGCCCATCCGTCCATTGCTGCAGTTCCATGCTGCCATCGGGCTCTTGCTTGACGCCATAGCCGTGCATTTTGTTGGCTTGGAACTGGCCGCGGAACACCGTTCCGTCGCGCCAATGGAACACGCCCAAGCCGTGGCGCTGGTCGTTGGCGAAGCCGCCACTGTAGCGATTGCCATTGGGCCAGGTGAACAAGCCCTGGCCGTGCAGTTCCCCATTCACGAACTCGCCCACGTAGCCGTCGCCCGAGGCCCAGTCGAACCGGCCGTTGCCACTGCGCCCGCCGCGCACGAACGTGCCCTCGTAACGGTCTCCGTTGCTCCAGGTGAAGATGCCTTGGCCATGCATCCGGTCATCGTTGAACTGACCTTCGTAGCGGTTGCCGTTCCTCCAGGTCAACACGCCTTCGCCGTGCCGCCGGTCGGCAACGAACGCGCCCGCGTAGGTGCGCCCATCAACCCAAGTGTAGGTGCCCTGCCCCTGCATCTGGTTGGCGACGAACTCGCCTTCATAGCGGTTGCCGCTGGCCCAGACGTAAACGCCTTTGCCCGTGCGCAGACCGTCCACCAAGTCCCCGTCATAAACGTCGCCGTTGGCAAGCTGGATCGAACGCGCCTGCACGGTGCTGGCGAAGATGACCAAAGCCAAGGCGCAGGTTGCTCTGAAAACCCTGGTTCGCCCCGGTGCGGTGCAGTGTGAACGACGAAAGCACGGCGCTACGCGCCAACCGAGGGTGCGAACCCTAGGTTCGGGACAACACCAACCCGAAAGAACCGCTAGGAACGAAGACTGTCTTGAGGCTGTGCCGAACCGAAGGTTCGCGCCCTCGTCGCGGCGCGGGTTTGATGCATGGAAGTGCGACAGCCTCTTCATTACACTTGTGGCCCGCAACTGCTGGTTTTCCGGATCGCGGGAGTGGTTTGTCGGCTGAGTCATTCTTGCGCCCGGCGATCGGCTTCCTTGAGTTTGAGTTTCCGACCGGGATGATTGGTCTGTGCTTGAAGTTTGAGCTTTTTGTCTGCGGCACCGCCTCCTTGGGACTTTACTTGAATTGAGCCCGGTTTTCTTCACCTTCCTATGCCTTGGCATCGGCCTGTTCAGCGGTTTCCTCGGCGGCCTGTTGGGCATTGGTGGCGGCATCGTCATCGTTCCGGCGCTCATCATCCTGTTCGATTGGACCGGCCTGCTGCCCTTGGCGCACAGCACGCCGGCGGCGGTGGCCACTTCACTGGCGTGCATTCTCTTCACCTCTCTATCGGCAGCCTACGCTCAAGTGCGCGCTCGGCGCGTGGAGTGGCTGATCGTGCGCCGCTGGACGGTGCCGGTAACGCTCGGCGCTGCCGCCGCCGGCTATCTGGCGCCCTGGTTGCCGGTGCCCGTCTTCCGCGGCTTCATCGGCCTGTTTCTGGGCCTGGTCTCCATCGTCATGCTGACGCGTTGGGCTCCGCACCCCCATCGAAGTTTCCCGGCCCCCGTGACTGCCGGCGGCATTGGCTTTGGCGCCGGCTTGCTGTCCGGCATCGCCGGCATCGGCGGCGGCAACGTCATGGTGCCCACCATGATCTACTTCAACACGGCCGTGCACCGGGCCACCGCCACCTCCAGCAGCTTGGGCGCGCCCTTGGCGGCAGCCGGCGCCCTAGGCTACATCCTCTTCGCCCCGCCCATCGTCGGCGCCCCGCAATACATGCTCGGCTACGTCCACCTGCCGAGTTTCGCCGCCATCGTGGTCGGCGCGATCGCCGCTGCACCCTTGGGCGTCTGGACCGCGCACCGCATCAACGCACCCGCCCTGCGCCGCCTATTCGGCATCCTGCTGATCCTGGCCGCCCTGCGCATGCTGCAATCCGCTTGGACGAGCTTGTGACCGGAGAATGAGCCTGCGCAGCCGCATGCACAGTGCCAGTCAGCGGCATCCTGCCCAGACAACTATGGCACAGCGGCGTGCATCTCGATCACACACTCCGCAATCAAATCGCCGACCAGCATTGCAAGGTCAGAATCACCCGGAGGCAGGCCGATGATCTCAGCATGGGAGGGATCAGCTTCGTGACCGTTTTCCGCCTCAAGCGGAGCGTGGGTGATGCGCAGTGCGCTTGCTTCTTCCGCCACCCTGCTGATTACGGCGCCAACATTCATTTCGGCGAACCGCCCCCTTGGCTTCAACGTAAGCCGAGAGAGGCGGCGTACCTCCGCTAGCTGGTTGGCTCTTTCCGAGCCAAATGCCTCAAGCCAATTCACCGACAGCCCGGACTCGTCCGGGCGATTTGGTCGCAGACGGAAGTCTGAACCGTCGGCGGTTCCGTCCTCCCGAATCATGCTCGGCTTAACGTAACGAACGATCTGATCGTCCGCGGGCAAGTCAGCGCCCGTCATTCGAAGAGCAATGACTTAAGTTGAAAGGCGTCGATCTGGCATCGAAACCCATCCAAGGTGTCACGTCCAGTCGCCCTGGAGATAGGTTGAGCTCCATTGCGCCGCTTGAAGATCACGTACTGCACCATGCCCTCGCCGAGAAACTGAAGGCCCACATGCGCACCCTGATCATTCTTCCAAACCGCGCGCAGGTTACCGTTGTCCATAAGCACCAAGCTGCCCCGGCGCAATCTTGGCTTCCCTTTTATGAACTCCCAAAAGCCACGCTCCGACTCCGAACGAAGTGAGTAGCCTTCATCCGCCGCATCGGCACAGAGGGCTTTGATTCTCGACCGGTAGGCCCGTGAAGTTGCGTCCAACGGGCTACCCGTGCAACTGACGGAGACAATTTCGGCGTCGGCGTCTTGGTAGGGATAGAAGCTGAGTTTGAGTGATCGAGCAGCGAATTTGGAGAGTTCGTCTATTGTCCTTGCGGAGGGATTGACGACGAAAAAGGCCCTTGACGACCATGCGCCCGACCTCACTGCGACTGACTTTCTGCCCAGTGTTCGTAGCCAACGACGAATCTCTGTGTCGAAGGACTCTTTGCGTGTGTGGTGATGGTACATGACCACTGTGCGACCGTTGCCGGCCAATTGCTCAACTTCGGCCAAGGGCATGCTTTTCCAATGCTCTGTCGTGCCATAGCGGTAGTGATCGCTGTGGAACAAACCGTTGTTGGGATCTGCAAAGATGACATTGCAGCCATCCAAGCTCGCCGTGAGCCGATTGAACCACGCCCTGCGCCATTTAACGCGGGCGTTGTATTCTTGCGGCTTGTTCGCACTCAGGGACTGCGGCAGGCTCAGCTCTTCGGAAAAAAACCGAGCGTTTTCACCGAACATCTCACCATCCTGCTCAATCGCGCCAACGCACCGCTGATTGCCATCCACTAGCGCCTTGAGTTTCTTGAACAATATGGGATCCAACCGTTGCCAAGAGTTTGATGCTGGGCCGTAGAGGTACTCCGTATGACCACCATCCCCATTGGCTTCGTCGGGATACAGATACCAAGCGACACCCAGTTGGCCCCCTTCCACCTTGAGTATGCGGCGGAGCAGTGCGTACTTCACGTAGTCGCCGACATCTGCAACATACTTGTTTTGCATGGGATCGCCCGGTACTGACACCTAGGGGGAATTATGCATCACAGTCAGTCGATCTGGCGGATTTGGATGGCGTCGGTTTTGGCGCCGGCCAGCACGTCGGAAATGACCACCACCTTGGCGCTGCCGGTGAGCACCTGCTGGGCGCGCAGGACGCTAAAGGCCCGCTGCAGGGTTTTTTCCGGCTCCAGGCTGAATTCCGCGCGGAAGCCGGTCACCGCCCGGTTGAGGAACAGCCGCCGCCGCGTGCGGCTGTCGTTGGTGAATGCATAGATGGGCACCGTCGCCGGCCGTGCGTTGGTGACCAAATCGGCCATGACGCCGCGCCGGGTGATGACCACGATGCCAGCCGCGTGGATGGATTCGGCGAGGGCGACGGCGTGGATCGCCAGCTGCTGCTTGTCGGTGGTGGCCTCCAGATCGCTCTCAAAGCCGAGCCCCGGATAACGCTCCGCGGCCTCGGTGATCTGCACCAACTGTTCGACGCAGCGCACCGGGTGCTTGCCGATGCTGGTCTCCCCGGAGAGCATCACCGCATCGGCGCCTTCATAGACAGCGTTGGCCACATCGGTGACCTCCGCCCGGGTGGGGATCGGGTTTTCAATCATGGACTCAAGCAGGTGGGTGGCAACGATGCAACGCCGGCCCCATCGGGCGCAGGCGTGCACAATCCGCCGCTGGACGTTGGGCAAGTCGGCGATGTCCGTCTCGATGCCGAGATCGCCGCGCGCCACCATGACCCCATCCGCCGCCTGGGTGATGGCTTGGATGTTGGACACGCCCTCCTGATCCTCGATCTTGGCCAGAATGAGCGTCCGAGCCCGGTGTTCCGCGATCAGGGACCGCAGGCGCTCGACGTCTTCGGCAGTGCGCACGAAGGACAGGGCGATGTAGTCCACGTCCTGAGCCAAGCCGAACTCGATGTCAGCTTGGTCCTTGGCCGTGATGGCGGGCAAGTTGATGCGCACGCCCGGCAGGTTGACGTGGCGCTTGCTGCCCAGCCAGCCGCCGTCGATGACGCGGCAGACCAACTGCTTGCCGTGGGTTTCCAGCACTTCGAAATTGATCAGGCCGTTGTCCACCGTGATGCGGTTGCCGGGCTCAACGATTTCCGCCAACTCCTGGTAGTTGACCTGAATCGACGAGGTTTCCACGTCGTCATCGCCGCGCACCGACAGGGTCACCACTTGGCCGTTTTGCAGATCCATCGGCTCACTGACGTCGCCCGTGCGGATTTCCGGCCCTTGGGTGTCGAGAATCACCGATATCGGGTCGCGCATCTTGCGGTTCAGGGTGCGGACCCACTGAATGATGTCAGCCGCGCTGCGGTGATCGGCGTGGGACATGTTCAGGCGCACGAGGTTCATGCCCGCCTTCGCCATGCTCTCCAGCACCGGGTAGCTGGCCGTGGCGGGGCCGATGGTGCAGATGATCTTGGTGCGGCGGAGCGTCATGCCTTCGTGTATTCGCGGGTTTGAGGCATCGTCTCGTCAGTTCTCTTGATCGCTGGATCGGGTTGTCAAGTGAGTCGCGGCCATACGGCCTGCTGCGCCCGGCGACTGCCCATTGGTCTATCTAAGGCATCGCCTCGTTCATCCCTGCAGAGCATAGGCGGTTGTCAGGGCTCACGCCAGAACTTCGCCACAGTTGGGCCGACCTGCCGGGCCGGCACGCTTTGCGGACGCCAGTGGCTCGGAAAGAAGCGTTGAAAGCTCGCTTGGCCAAAACGGGGATCGACCAAGCAGACCACGCCCCGGTCCTGGGGCGAACGCAGCAAGCGGCCGGCCACCTGCGCCACCTTGGTCATGGCCGGTTGCTGGTAGGCCACTTCGGCGCCGTTGCCGAGCTTGGCGTCAAAGTAGCGGGCCTTGCTGGCCCGTGCCAAGGTGGGCGGCGGCAAGCCGGCGCCGATGGCCAGCACGCCGCTCAAGGGCACGGCGGCAAAGTCCACCGATTCAGCGAAGACGCCGCCGAGCACGATGGCCGCGACGGCGGTGGATTCGCTAAGGGCGAATTCGTCCAGGAATTCCGCGCGTTGGCCATCTGTCATGTCTGGGGTCTGGCAGTGCAGGCGGATGCCAGCCAAGCGGCCCGTTGCCGCCTCGGCAAAGCCGTCAAGATAGCCATAGGACGGAAAGGCCAGAAGGTAGCGCCCGGCATGGGGCGCCACCACGTCCCGAACCAGATCGACCATCTGCGCCATGGATGCCCGCCGTTCATTGAAGTAGGTATTGATGTCCGTGACCAGCAGCACGGCGACCTGTTCAGGCTTGAATGGGCTGCCGGCCCGCTCGGCGGGCGCTTCAGCCACGCCGTGCATGGCGTTGTATAGCGGCAGCGGCGACAGCGTGCCCGAAAAGCGAATGCTGCTGCGGTAGCGGGCAAGGCTCTCCCTCAAGTGCTCTCCGGCGTCGAGGCAGCGCAGCGTCACTTCAATCTCGGAGCCATGGGTGCGCAGCAGGTGTATGAACGCCTCCGGCCGCCGCCAGGACTCCGCCTTGCACCAGCGGTTGGCCGCCCATGCCGCTGCTTGAGCTTTCGGCAGGACGTCCATTGCCCCCTCGTCGCTGAACAGCGCTTTCAGCAAACGTTCTAGGGCACGGGTGAGCGCGGCCGGCGCCTCAATCACCGCTTGCTCCGGGTGCCCGTGCTCGCGGCGCAGGCTAACCAAGGCACGATCAATGCCGCGCAGGCGCTTGGCCAGCGACGCCGGCAGCGGCTCAGCCAGCGCTGCCTTGAACGTCCGCCTACTCAGCTCAACAGACAGCGCCTCCTCAGCGCGGTCACTCAACTGGTGGGCCTCATCGATCAGCAGATCGATGTCCTTGCCGTCGGCAAAGCGCCGCAGGCGGACCACGGGGTCGAAGACGTAGTTGTAGTCGCCGACCACCACGTCGAACCAGAGCGCGGCATCCAAGGACAGCTCATAGGGGCAGACTTCGTGGCTGCGCCCGACTTCACGCACCCGCTCCGGGGTGATTGCCGCGTCCTTGAGCAGCGCCGCCTCGGCCGCGGGCCGCTTGTCGAAATAGCCCTTGGCATAGGGACACAGGTCCGCCGCACAAGGCAACCCCGACGCTATTTCCCTTGATTGCGGAAAGGGGGAGTCACCCGTACTGCCGGTTGCACCCGGAAACTGAGCACGCTCAGCTAAGGAGTGTGGCCTCATTAGGCACTGCTTCTCCTTGGCCGCCAAGGTGATGCGCCGGACGCGCCCGGAACTGGCGTCGATGCGCTCCAAGGCCGCCTCGGCAGCCGCGGCGCCAGTCCCGCGGCTGGTGAGGAAGAGCAGTTTCGATGCGCCCGTTTGCGGCAGGCTCTTCAGGGCGGCGTAGAGCACGGCCATGCTCTTGCCACTGCCGGTCGGCGCTTCGAGCAGCAAGCGCTCCTCATTGCGCAGGGCTTGGTAGCAGCGGCGCGCCGCGGCCCGCTGATGGGGCCGATAGCTGGGATAAGGGAAATCCCTCTTCGCCAGCCAAGCGTTGCGGGCCGCTTGATGCGCTTGCCACGGCTTGATGCGGGCAGCAAACCGCGCCAAAGTGTCGTTCAGAAAGGACTGCAGCGCTGGCGTGCTTTGCCGCTCCTCGAAAACCCGCACCTGGTCGTCATCGGGATGGCAGTACAGCAGGCGCAAGCGCCAGTCGCGCAGGTTCGGGTGCGCCTCGGCGAGCATGGCGGCGTAGAGTCGGGCTTGGGCCCAATGCACGGGGCCATCGTGCCGATGCGCCACTTCCGGGTCTGCCCGCGTGGTCTTGAACTCCTCAACCACGCCTGGGGAGGCGCTGAGATTGGCGCCGTCCACCCGCCCGCGAAGTTCAAAGCGCGCGCCCTTGAGGCGGACGTCCATTTGCACGGCCAACTCAACCTGATAGCCGTCCGTCCGGCCCCGTTGCAAGCGGCGTTGGGTGGCGATGCCTTCAACGCCTTGGGTCGGCGCCCCCCGGTAGGCGTAGAGGTCGCCGCTGCGATGGACCTGTTCCGCCAGCCAACGCACGGGCAGCAGTTGTCCGCTTACGCTTTGAATTTGAGCACCCTGGCGTTGAAGCCGTTGCCTTCCAAATAGTTGAACCACTGTCGTTGGGCGGGCTGCAAGCTGTCCGTCGGCCCCTTGACCTCGACGAATTCGTAGTCGCGGGTGCCGTAGAGCACAAGCAGGTCGGGAAATCCGGTCCGAGTCGCGCCCGGATTGTCGATCACGCGGCACGCCAGCCCCAGCAGAACCTCATGGGGCACTGTTTCCAGCAATCGTTCAACCAAGTAGCCGTCCATGTGGCGCCAGCTGACCAATCGATTGGCGATCCCCGTTTTGCGTTGCAGCACGCTGCGCACGGTTTTCTCGAACTGCGCCGGGGTGGCTAAGCGTGCCTTCTGCGCCGCGATGGCTTCGGCACGGGTTGCCGCAAAATCCTGCCAGTGGAGGTCCAGCGGCGCGTCCTGGCATGGATTGAGAAAGGCCCCAGCCACGGGCGCGAACACGACCTCCCAAAAGGCCAGCCCAGCCAGTCCGCGAGGCAGGTGGTTTTCCAGATGCCAAGCCTCTCCGCCCTCGACGGTGAACTGCGCCATGGCGTGCCGCTCGATTCGGTCAACGCCCGTCGTTGTGAGGGCCTTGATCGTGGTGTTCGGCGCACAGCGTTTTCTCCGCCGCCCGAAGCGGGCGGCAAAGTCGGCTTCCTCAGCGCAAACGGGCGCTTGGGCAATGGTGCGCAGCAGGCTTTCGGCGGCCTGCTCTTCGCCGATGCGCTGCAGGATCCGCACGCGCCGCTCCCGTGCCGGATACGCCGTCGAAGCCGCGTAGCAGCCAAGCGCCGCCTGCCACTCCCCTGCCCGCTCAAACCAACGCCCCAAGCGGTTGTGCGCCCGGTTGAGGGTCTTCTCCTCCAAACGGGACGGCGGCGCGGTCCGCTCCGCCAATGCCTTGGACAGTGGCTCGGCCATGCCGGGCAATTCGTCCAGGTTGTGGGAGGCTTCGTTCAGCAGGCGGGCGCGCAGGTAGCGGTCGACCTCATCCCGGTCCTTGAACAGGCGATGTTCGGCGCTTAAGGGGTAGTTCTCATAGCGCCGCAAGCCAAGGTCCTCCAGCACGAACACGCTCAGGTCCCGGTGGCCATCGCCGAAATACAGCAGTTGGGCCAGCTTCAGGCTCGGCCAGCAAGTCACCGTCAGCCAAGGCGTCAGCGCCATGATCTCGGCCCGAATGCAGGATTCCGGGTGATGCTCGGTGATCGCCGCAATCAAGTCCGGCTTGGTGGCTTGCCCCGCGTCGAATCGGCTGCGCAGTTCGGCGCAGGTGAGCATGGCGAGCAGCTCCTGGGCTGGAGCCGTAGGGTTCATCTGCACCAGCCCAGCATCCGTCAAAGCCCGCAGTGCCTCTGCCAAGTCATCCACCTCGGCGTAGCGGATGCGGTCGAGACGCAGCAGCGGCCCCTTGCGGGTGATCAACCGGGCGAATAGGCGCTGTGCGGATTGCCCGGCATTCAAGACAGCGGACTGGCACTCCACATCCTCCGGCATCAACAGGTCGGCGTGCTGGGTGATGACAAAGCGCAGCAAGCGCAGTAAATTGTCCCGGTAGTAGTCGGGCGGCGGGGGTTCGCCGGGGCGCAGCGAAGGGACAGGAGGCGCGGCGGACGACATGAACGGAAGTATAAGGTGAATGCCGCCCCTTGGTGCATCGCCACAACGGTGACCGAGAAGGCCATTGAAGGGCTGCTTGAAGGTGGCAGCGGCGGTGCCTACAAGGACAGCCACCCTTGGCTGGTGGCGCAGGAGTTGTTTCGAGCCATGGCGACGGCGCATCAGGCCGTGCCCATCCTGTTGGCCAACGGACATCCCTTGGCATTCAGCCACTGGAGCGTCATCGAGCAGATCGACGTCGTCGAACTGCATGCCGGCCAATGGCAGACGGCGTGCCGGTTCGAGGCTCCGAAGCCCGTGCATCCGATCTTTACGGAACTGAGCAGCGTCTTCCTAAAGCCCGCCAGCGAGCAGTTGGAACGGGAACGGCGGGAAGGCCTGCGCCAGCACCGCATGGCATTGGATGAACTGCACATTCATCCCTACGCCATCTGCGAGACGCCGGCGTTCATCAACGCGCCGCCGACTGATACCGGAAATCAATTATCCTCGGCAAGGAGTGGAAATCGTGAGTGAAATCGCCAATGAAAATACCGTGGCCCAAAGCGCCTATCCGTTTCGCTTCACTGGCAACGGCAGTGAGTACTTCCGTATCTGGATCGTCAATCTGCTGCTGTCCTTGGTCACTTTGGGCATCTATTCGGCTTGGGCGACGGTACGCACCCGCCGCTACTTCTACGGCAATGCCTCGTGCGCTGATAGCGGGTTTGAGTACCACGCTTCGCCAATCGCCATTCTTAAGGGACGGATCGCCGCCGTAGCCATCGCCTTCGCCTATGTGTTGAGCATCCAATTCTCGCCGCTGTTTGCCCTTGTTTTGCTGATTCCCCTCGCCATTGCCACACCCTTCATCGCGATGCGGGCGCTACGCTTCCGGGCGGCAATGTCAAGCTGGCGGGGCGTTCACTTTGATTTCCGGGGTGATGCCCCGGGCGCATTCGGGGCCTACGTCGGGTGGCCCGTGCTCGGCGTGCTGACGCTCGGCTTGGCTCTGCCTTGGGCTTGGTTCAAGTCCGCCCAATACGGCGTCAACGGCCATCGCTTCGGACGGGCGGCGCTGCGACTGTCGGCGGGCGCTGGCCAGTTCTACACCATTGGCGTTGTGCTGGCACTTGTTTGGATAGGCGTCGCTATCGCGATAGGGGGCGGGTCGGCCGTCCTAGCCCAGGCTCCAACGGAAGATGCACCGCCTGCCCCAGCGGTGCCTTGGGCACTCTCCGTCGCCTTCTTCCTCCTCTACTTGTTCGTGTACGCGCTGTTCACTGTTTGGCGCTTCCGCACGGTGTATCAGGATCTGGTGGTCGGCGACGCCCGCGTTAGTTGCGGCGTCAGCATCGGGCGATACATGGTCATCTTCATCACCAACTTGATCGGCTTGGTTGTGACCCTGGGCTTGTTCTACCCCTGGGCGCGGGTCCGAACCGCGGCCTGCTTGATTGACTCGCTCTCTCTGGAGTCCAGCGACATTGACGGCTTCACCGCCTCTGAGCGACGCCACGAGCACGCCTTCGGCGAGGAACTCGGCCAGGCTTTGGATTTGGGCATCGGCGTGTGATCGAGTGCGATGGCCTGTACGAGGACGGGCGTACCAGCCGTTCCCAAGCAGGCCACCTTCAACAGACAGCCAACGCGATCCAGATCGCCCTTGACGATGATCAGCCACCAATTGAGGTGCCTCTGGCGGCGTTGCGCGTCTCTGACCGGCTCGGGACGCTGCCTAGGCGCATTTCGCTGGGCGAGGGCCGAGCCTTCGTGACCCCAGACCATGCCGCCGCAGACCAGCTGCGGTTGCGATCGCAGGGCGATGGCCTGACCGCCAAGCTGCATCTTCTGGAGCGTCGCCTCTCCGTGGTATTGGTGTCCCTTGCCCTGTTCGTCGGCCTGCTGGCGGGCGTGTTGTTTTGGGGGACACCCGCCGCCGCCCGCGTTCTGGCCCAGCGAATCCCCCAAGCCACGGTGGATGCCATAGGCAGTCACTGGCTGACCACCATGGACCAATTGCACTTTTCCCCATCGACCCTCCCCTCAAATCGTCAAGATGAACTGCGCAGCCATCTGCGCAGCTTCGACGACTATCCGGCGACCATTGCCTTTCGCAAGGGCGGGAAGACGATTGGTGCCAACGCCTTCGCGCTGCCCGGGCGAATCGTCGTGCTAAGCGACGAGTTGATTGCGTTGGCGCGGGACGACAACGAGATACTGTCCGTTTACCTGCACGAAGTGGGACACCTCCGGGGACGCCACTCGGAGGCCATGATCATCCAAGGCTCCATTTGGCTCATCATTCTGACATTCGTCACCGGCGACATCAGCGGTGTCGCCGACGTCCTCTACGTACTGCCCTCGACGATCTCCCAATTTGCTTTCTCGCGCCGCTTCGAGAGGGAGGCCGATGCCTTCGCAGTGACGGCCTTGAACAGCCGCGGCTTGTCGGCAGAGCCCTTGGCAGCCCTACTGAAGCGCTTGACGATCAAAACCCCTGAGGCCAGTGGGGACAGTTTGCTGCGCTATCTGTCAACCCATCCAGCAACCGATGCGCGCATCTTCGAAATTCGTGCACAGGATGCGCCGCGTGAGTGAGGTAAATCTGTGCCTTAGCGTTGCGAATTGCGAAATTCCGCGAGGCGTTTCTCGATGAATGCGGCCACTGCATCGCTCCGTCAGTATAGTTTCGGAAACGTGGACACACCGCGCCCCAGCCGTTTCAGCGGCACGGGTGGCCAGTTCTTTTGATTGTGAGTTTGTATCTGTTAAGGCAGCAACCGGAGGGTAACGGCTAAACCAATCAGCCGGGTGCTTTGGAGGGGTGTCGCTCACTTCCACCCTATTCCGTGCTTCCAATACCTAACCTAGTGTCTGGCGCTCTCACGTCCGATCAGCTATCTCAAATACGTGCCTGCTATGGCGATCGACAGACAGCGCGCCAAAACGTCCGCTCACGTCGCCTAAGCGATCGAGCCTCTCTCCCAGCTCCCGCGCATCAACTGCCGGGAACCGTTGGTCGTGGTAGCCGAGGCGATTGTCGCCCGGGCGCCAGCCCATGTGAATCTGGGTGGCGGCTCGCTTGATTTCGGATTGGGCGCGGGCCGCGCTGCGTCTCGCTCCCGATGGGGAGCATCCGCCTGGAGTTTGCGACAGCACGTTCAGTATTCGTTCGCTGGCGAATGGTCCGTCTAGCGCGTGGATATGCCTACTTAGAAGGCGAGAGCGTTCCTCGGTGCGCTGTCCCTCGACGACACTGCGGGAATCCTCTAGCAGCCCAACCAGTTCGCGTTGGTCATCGCATCTCCAGCTAAGCTGGTTAGGGAAGCCTTGAAAACGGATGTCATAGAGGTTGTCAAAGACCGGCATGTACGAGATTGCGGGTACGTCAAGCGCGTATGCCTCCACGGCCGTCGTGCAACCGTTGTGCACCAGCAACTTTGAGGCTAGAAGCCAAGGCAGGACATTGCCTTCAGCGATAGTGTGCAAGTTCACATATTGTTCGCTCAATGCCAAATAGGGCTTCCGATCTTCACTTGGATGAGGTCTAACAACGAAAGTCTGGCGGGGCAAGGCCCGCGCCAGGTTCTCAATGCATGCGAGGAAGGCATTGAACAGGGCGCGCTTGTGGTGAAAGAGGCCTCTCGCAAAGTCAATACTCATCCCCTTCCCTGCTTGACCAAGCTTGGAGAGCGCAGTGTTCTTGAATAGCCCGACGGCGCGCAAGTATGGATTCACATCGTTGAAGTTCGTGTTTATTAGCACGAAATCGCCATAGGTGGCTCGGTAGCGATCCACCTGTATCTGGAAGTACGACCTCAACTCCGGCCGCAGTAAATCACCGCGAGGATTGCCTGTGACGTGCAGCCGCGTCGAGGACGGTAAGTGCTGGTATCCAGACAAGAGATCACGATTATCTGCTCCCCAACAGAACACGTCGGAAACCCTCCGCAGGGTTTCGGGCGACAAACGCAGTGAGTAGAAGGTGTCAGCTGGTGGATGCACAAGCGCCTCCTCCTCCCAAGCGACGATGCGATGACCAAGGCCCGCTGTAATGCGAAACATCCATTCGCTGATAGCACGTGTGCTTTTGGCGATGTAGATGCCTTGGGGCAGGCGGCCTATCTCGAAGTGGATGTAAGCGCGAGAGCCTAGGATGACCCGGAATCCGCGGGCCGCAGCAATGCCAGCCAAGAACAGCTTGGCATCAAGTTCCCGCACTTGGTTTTCCACGGGGAGAATCAGTACGCTGGGTGACTCGCTCATGTTCCAACAACCGCTCTCGCGTCAGCGTAGCGCTGGGCGATCTTTGCCCAACGCCTTGCTAACGCTTTGTAGACATCCGCATCGGTGGTCACGACGGCGACTTCGTGATTCAACCACATGGAGGGCGCTGTCCAATTGTAACTGCCGTAGACTGCCGTTCTAGCGGCGCCCTCCTCAATCAGCAGCGCTTTGATGTGCATGGGAACCCAAGGCTGCGCCCGTGGAGCCCGCACGACGGTGACGCCAGCGTCGACCAAGGCACTTTCTTTGCCCAGCGGGAAGCGCCGGTGCGTGGCATCAGCGAGCACGCGAATGTCGGCTCCGGAGGCAGCAAGCCTTTGAAGTCCGGCCACCAATGCTCGGTTTCGAATATGCGAGGCGAAGATTCGCAAGCGGGCACCCTCGCCGATGCCGTCAAGCAACCGTAGAATTGGATGCCTGCGTCGTCGAGGCCAAAAGTGCACGATGCCGTGCTGCCCGCGAATGGACCCGGAGCCAGTGGTCCACGTCCTGATCGTCCAAGGACGATCATGGATGGTCTCGACGTGACGCTTAAGGCCAGCCACAAGCTGGACATCATTGAAGGCGACGAGAAGATTGTCGCCGATGTCTTGATCGCCAATGTCGAGAACGGTCTCAGGATTGCGGTCGCATGTGGTCCCAGAGGGATTGAACGACCCAACCATGGCGATGGGTTCAGGATGGGAGAAGGTGTAGATCTTCAAGTGAAGTTGGGGCATGAGTGACCGGTTGCCCAGCGTCGGCAACCACCGAAAGTCTAGGAGTCGCAGACCGGAACCAATCCCCGAACGACCAGCCAGTACATCAATAACGGGGCGGTTGGCATTCGCAATCCGCGGCCGGGACGCCAATGCGCAGACCACCTGAACACCACGTCTATGCGCATCAACCAAGCTCTTGGCGAGCCGGACGTCACGAAAGTAGTAAGTGGCCCATCGTATCCACCCACCGTTCGGCACGGCGTGCACCGCGGCCTCAAGACGGTCTCTGAGATGCCCGTAGGGATGGTCTGGACCGCCAAAGTAAATGTCTGCCATGAGACTTCATTGACCTACGAAATTTTGTGACTCCGGGGCGGACCATTGACAAGCCTGCCGTCTCACCAGTCCGTGACGATTGTCTTGCGCTCCATCGGATCGAGGCTTTGAATCTCGCGATCTTCGTAGTAGGAATCGTCCCGAAAGTGGGTCGTCGATATCTCTTCGAAGATCGCCCCACCGTCACTGCGAAAGGAATGCACCGATCCCGGTTCGACTAGCAGCTTATCCCCCGGCTTCATCCGCATAGTCTCACCGTTGACGGCTGCTTCGAGATCACCCCATAGCAACTGGAAGGTCTCCTCCTTGATCTTATGGCCATGGGCAGGGTGCTGCTGTCCCGGAAGCACGACGATTAACTTCTTGCAGTAGTCGCGGTTGATAACGCTGATGATCGCCGCGCCCGTTTCCCGAATCTGTTCGATCCCGTGGTGATGGGACAGTTCGATGCTGAAGTCTGAACCAAAGGCGATCTGCGCCTCGCACAGCATCCCTTTGACGTCATGGATCACCCCCCGCACGAGCGAGATTCGGTCCGGCTGGGACGCTACCTCGACGATAGGCTCGTTCGACGCATAATCGCGGGATGCCACATAGGTGGCGCGGTACCGAGAGAACTCACCGCTGGTGGTCTGGCCAAGCTGCACGGGCATGGCGAAATACACGCGCTCGGGGGCAATAGTCTCACCTTTTGATATCGTCCCTTTTGCATACACGCCACGCTGCAAGGAGAATAATGCCTCCGCCTCCTCCTCAGACACGGCCTTCTCATCGTTCTCCCCGCAGATGGCGCGGGCTTCCTTCACGGCCTGCAACCAAATCTCTACCTGTTCCGGGTTCATGGAGTAGGCATTGAGCGCGTTGGAATCCGTTGGAATACCGACATGGCGCTCAAAGAGGCGCGCACCTTTGGCGACAGCTATCTTGACGATATCGAGATTGTCCGGTGCCTCGTGACCCGACCAGCCGATTTGCACCCCCGGGTAGCGCCGACACATCTTCTCCAGGAAATTCATGTACGCCCGCTCGCCGGGCATGGGGTATAGGCTTACGCAGTGCATCAACGCGAATTGCTTGTCCTTGTGGGTCAGGAAGCTGACCAGCGCATCAATCTCCGCCAAGCCTGCACCGCCGGTGGACGCAATCACTGGGTGGTCCGTGATGGCGATGTTCTCTAACAGCGGCCAGTCCGCTGCGCTGCAGCTTGCCACCTTAATGACGTCAACTTCGTGGTCCACGCAGCGCTCAACGGAAACTTCATCGAACGGCGTGACAACCGCAAGCAGGCCCTCGTCCTGAATGGCCGCGACGAGTTCTCGATACGCTTGGGGGCTCAACTCCGTCGTCTCGAATCGGTTCACGTGGGGGATGTCTTGTCTACCCTTGCTGTTGGGGTGGATGAATGTCTTCAGATCGCGGTATTGGAGCTTGACGGCCGCAGAGACGTTGAAGCGCCGTGCGATGTCGCCCATGGAGCGAACGATTTTGATGCCATGTGCCACGTCGCCTTGGTGGTTGTTGGCCATTTCGAAAATGAAGAGATCGTCGAACAGGTTCATAGTTGATCCTCTGGCGTTATGGCTCGCCACGATGACAATAGGTTCTGGACTTCGCCCATGGCCAGCAACCTGTCGTCGATGTAATAGTCGGCTGCTGGCTTGCCCAGCGATAGGGCGTCGTATTTTAAGCCCCACTCGTTCATTTGGTCTATGGTCAGTTTCCGCCAATCAGTGCCCGTCGCCGACCCTCGGGCCGAAAACAGCAGGATGCGGTGGCCGAGACCATGCAACTTGTTGATCGCTTCAATTGTCGAAGCGATGGGGCGGGCTAGGCGGTAGTCGTTTCTTGGGGTGAGCGTGGCAATCACCCCGTCAATGTCGAAACAGAAGGTTCGAGGCTCGTCCCCAAGATCACTCAAGAGCCGAAGGGCACTGTCGGCGCGCCGAAAATCGTCCTCAGTGTCAATGTCGTGGAACGATGGTTCGACAAATCCATGGATGCGTTTCCCCGTCATGGAACCTTGACGGAGAATCGCCTCGGTGCGCACAGCGTCCACGTTGGCCGTCTGAACGAAACTCTGCGGAAGAAGTTGTCTAGGTTGGTTCCAAGGCTCCTTAGGCCAATCGAGATGGGCGACCGGATGCAGCATCCCATCGGTTGAGCGCAGCCACATCTTGTAGGGTGGGTGTGGCGCCTCAGCTACGGTGCGGACGGAGTCAAGATCATGTCGGTCCAGCAGAATCCGCACGATCTCGTCGATCAGGCCCGGCCGACGAACCGGGCAGGTGGGTCGTAGGTGCACGACGATCTGAGGGCGGTAAGCTTCCTTCTCCTGCAACCACTGCAGGGTATGCTGAAACACAGCCAAGTCCGCTGCTGCGTCCCCAGCGATTGAATGCGGTCGAAGAAAGGGGGTTTCAGCGCCAAATCGATTAGCGACTTCCTGGTACTGTTCACTGTCCGTGCTGACCATCACGCGATCAATCAGCGAGCTCGCCTTGGCTTGCTCCACCGACCACGCCAATAGCGGCTTACCCGCGATTTGCCGGATGTTCTTGTCCGGCACGCCCTTCGAACCGCTGCGGGCAGGAACCAGCGCGAGCACTTCCGGCTTGCTACGGCTCATTGCCTGATGCTGCAGTGGGAGAAGTGCTCATGGCTGGGACGCGTCGCATTCAATCGCACTGCGCAATTCACTGGCCTGCCGATGCCACTTCGGTTCGGAAGCCAAGTTTGTCAATGTACGTTTGGCCAAAGCCTCCGCCCAAGGCACAGGACTGGGCAGTAGACACAGGGTGATGACCCGACGGACACCCCGATGCGGCGCGATTCCGCGATGCAGCACTTTGGCGGGCTGGAAAAGAACGCCTTGGCCGGTTCGCATACTGCGGCAGTGGCTGGTGATCCCACGGCCGGCAATTTGCCGAAGGTGCTCGATGTTATCGGTGCGAGCCCCAGACAGCCCGAAAAGATAGCCCCGCTCGGCAACAGCAGCAGTGTGGGCCAAATCGATGAACTCGGTGTTTCCGCCATGTTCTTCGCTGGCATTCAAATAGACAATGAGCTTTAAATGCCGGGTCGGACCCTTGTCGCAGTGCCAAGCGAAGGATACGGAACGCCGCGGTGCTTGGGCTGACGTTGCCGTCACAGTAAGCGTGTGTACCAAGTATTCGCTCTGAAAGTACGACAGCAATTGCTCGTCCACAGCATCTATCAGAATCAACGCCAAGAGACGTTCGAGAACAAGGCGATCCGTGACTTGAAACACCTCTGGATTCGGGTCGCTCTCTTGGCTCGGTGCTAGCACATTGCCCACGGCCAGTGTGTCAATGACATCCCGACAGGCCCCTGATGGCAGGACGTTGAGATAGGCGAAGCCGTCTGAGAGCAAGCTGCCGCTCGCGGGAGCCGACGACTTCCGCTGACTCACCGATTGGCAATGGCGGCTGTACTCTCCGTAGCCAAGTGTCTCGTCGTAATGCCGATAGACGCGTTCGGCACGGCGGGCTCGGTCACGCTTATGAAAGCGCGCCAAAACCCTGTGAAACACGAAAACAGGGACTGAGTGTTTGGTCAGCAGTTTCTGATTTGGAAGCGACTTCATAGGACTGTCAAGTGAGAATCCCCATGACCCTTCAGCGCACTACTGCTGCAGCGGTTTAGCCAGCCACATTGCGGAATTCCGCGGGGCGCTTCTCGAGGAAGGCGGCAACTGCCTCTTTGTGCTCCGGCGTCTGGTAGGCGGCCTGCAGCAACGCGCCCTCCCGCTTCTGCACTTGGGCCAAGTCCGTGGCCGAGCCGTTCTCCGTCAACAGCTGCTTGACCCAGCGCAGCTGCGGAGTCGGGTTGGCGGCGAAGGAGCGCGCCGTTTCCAACGCGGTGTCCATCAGCGTTTCCGGGGTGGCCAAACGGTCCACCAAGCCTGCCGCGTGCGCCTCCGCCGCGCTGTAGAGGCGGCCGGAGAGGCACATCTCGCTGGCCCGGCCAAAGCCCATGCGCTGCACGAGAAAGTGGGAGCTGGCCAGTTCCGGCACCAAGCCCATCTTGATGAAGGCCATGGCGAACTTGGCGGCTTCCGAGGCGATGATGACGTCGCAGGGCAGGATCATGGTCGCCCCCACGCCAACGCTGGCTCCGTTGACGGCGGCGACAATCGGCTTGGAGGAGCGCAGCAAGGACACCCAATCGACGCTGTTGCGCCCGCTGCGCTCCGGGTCCTGCCCATCGATTCGCGCCTGAAAGTTCTGCTTAATATCAGCACCGGCGCAAAAGCCCCGACCGGCGCCGGTGATGACCATGGCACCGATGCCCACGTCTTCATTGCAGGCACTGATGGCGTCGGTCAGCTCTTCGCGCATCAATTGGGTCCAAGCGTTCATTCGCTCCGGACGGTTGAGGGTGATGACCCCCACTTCACCTTCAGTTGAGTAGAGAATTTGTTCGTAGCTCATGGTTTCTCCTTGCTGCAGTGTCCTGTAAGCCCTAGTAGCCCGTCTTTTCCCGCGGCTTTTCCATCGTGCCCCGCACTGCTGCCAAATCAGCTGCTGCAGTGCGGACCATGAAGCCTAAGTCGGAGCCGAGGGTGACGAAGTTGAAGCCGGCATCCAAGTAGCGTTTGGTGTACTCCACCCCGCCGGTGTGGATGCCGATGGCCACCCCCTGCTGGTGGCAGGCATCGCGAATGCGCTCAACGGTTGCGGCGTGGACGGGGTCGTCGTTGTCGCCCCTGGGCGCAAGGCCCAAGGACAGGGCCAGATCCGAGGGGCCGATGTAGACGCCGTCGAGACCTGGCGTGGCAACGATTTCCGCCACGTTCTCGATCCCTTCAGCGGTTTCGATCATGGCGATGCAGGCGATTTCGCCGTTGGCCTCCTGGGCGTAGCCGCGGCCGCCATAGAGCGCGGCGCGGATGGGCCCGAATGAGCGGTTGCCGTCCGGCGGGTAGCGGCAGGCCGCCACTGCCTGCTCGGCTTCGGCCCGGTTGTTGACCATTGGCACGATCACCCCGTATGCGCCAGCATCCAGGACCTTCATGATTTCGTAGGGCTCATTCCAGGGCACCCGCACCAAGGGCGTTGCATCGCTGGCGGAAATGGCCGGCAGCATGGCGGTGAGGTCCTTGTAGTCCAGCAGGCCGTGCTGCAGGTCGATGCAGATCCAATCGAAGCCGAGGCCGGACAAGGTTTCGGCGCTGTGCACGTTGGCCAAGGACAGCCACAGGCCAATGGTCCGTTCGCCGCCCCGCCACGCCGCCAAAGCCTTGTTTGATCGCACTGGTTGCTCCCCTTAAGAACTGCCGAATTGAGCGCCGGCGCCCAGCCGGCCAATCGCGTCGAATTCGCAACTCTATCATGCGAGAATTGGTCTGGGCATCCTGACCGGGTGCTCAATGCACTGTGCAACAGGGGGATCGAAGGCTTTGGCTAGGAAGAAGGTCGCCGTGCAACTGCCGAGCCGGGCGCGCACCGAGGCGGGCCCCAAGCACGCCGAATTGGTGGCGCAGCGCTATGCGCTGGAGCTGGAAGCGCTGGCGCCGGTGGCCGACATCGTGGAAATTCCGGGCACAAGTGCCGTCGAGTTCGCCGCTGGCGCCAAGGATGCGGATGCCATCATCACCTCTTGGGGCATTCAAATTGACCGCGCCGTAATTGACGCACTGGACCGGTGCGTCGTGATCGGCGTCGGCAGCGTGGGCGTCGACATGGTGGACATAAGCGCGGCCACCGAGGCCGGCATTGTGGTCACCAACGTGCCCGACGTGTTCATTGAAGAGGTCGCCGACCACGCCATGATGCTGCTCTTGGCGGCCGGCCGGCGCAGCCGCGTCATGCAGCGCATGGTCAGCCAAGGGGACTGGTACAAGGGGCGCTCGCTGCTCAACCACGTCCCTAGGCTGATGGGCCAGACCTTGGGCCTGTACGCATTCGGCAACGTGGCCCGTTGCACGGCGCGGCGGGCGGCCGCCTTCGGCCTGCGCGTCATCGCCCATGACCCCTATGTCAGCGAACTGACCGTCAGCGAGGCCGGCGTCGAACCGGTCAGCTTCCCGGAGCTGCTGGCGCGCAGCGACTACCTGTCCATTCACGCACCGCTCAACGCTGAGACCCACCATGCCTTTGATGCCGCCGCCTTTGCGCAAATGCAGCCGAGCGCCGTCATCATCAACACCGCCCGAGGCCCCATCATCAAGGAGCAGGACTTGATCACTGCCTTGGCTGAGGGGCGCATCGCCGCAGCTGGCTTGGATGTGCTGGAGCAGGAGCCGGTCGCCGGGGACAATCCGTTGCTGGGCATGGACCAAGTGGTTCTCACGCCCCACGTGGCCTCCGCGACCACCCGCATGCGCCCCGAAACCCGGCGCCGGGTGGGCCGTGAAGTGGCTTTGGTGCTGCGGGGCCGATGGCCGCTCAGCTGCGTCAACCCCACCGTGCTGCCGCGCGCGCCCTTGGAACGCTGGCAGCCGTACCCCATGAATCGAGGGCCGAATCGCTGATCCGCCAAGAGCCGCAGGTCACGATTGCCAACCATCTGCCAACCATCACAGGAAATACTATGAAAAACTGGATCCAGATTGCGCTTGCCGCGCTGATGCCATTCACCGCTGCCGCCGCCGCTCAGGCGGACGCGGCCAAAGCCGTGGCCGAAGCCGTCGCCGCCGCTCAGGCGGCGGACATTCGCACTGAAGCGGAACGGGCGCGGGACGCCAACCGAAAACCGGCCGAGACCTTGGCGTTCTTGCGCTTGCGCCAAGACATGCGCGTGCTGGAGCTGCTGCCTGGCGGCGGTTGGTACACCAAGATTTTGGCACCGCTGCTGTATGAGGACGGCGAGCTGTTCGTGTCCATCGGCACCGACCGGCTGCGGGAAAACCTGATCGGCAAGCCGGGCTTCGATCGCATCACCGTCATCGAGCCGCAGGGCGAATTCACCCGCTCAGGCAGGCGGTTTGAGGGCTTGAGCTTTGAGGCCGAGGACATGGACTTGGTGCTGACCTTCCGCAACCTGCACAACTTCACCGCCGTCGGCCGCGCAGCGCTGAACGCCTCGGCTTTCGCCGCGCTGAAGCCCGGCGGCTACTACGGCGTGGTCGATCACACCCGCCGTCACATGCAGGAAGACAACTACGAGAACTGGCGGCGCATGGACCCGGTGCTGGCCATCCAGGAAATCGAGGCAGCCGGTTTTGACTTCGTGGACTTCTCAGACCTGCACTACCGTCTTGACGACGAGCTGCGCTACGAGGTGGGGCGGCGCTCGGTGAGCGGCAACACGGACCGCTTTACGCTGCTGTTCCAGAAACCCTGATCAGGCCATGAGCGCCTCGAGCTCGCGCAGCCGGGCGAGTCCCTTTGGCGTTGCCACCCGGGCGATGGTGTCCATGTGATTGCGCAGGTGTTCGCGGGTCAAGTCCTGAATGGCCACGAAACCCTTGTTCCACATCAAGGTCACGCCGAAGGATGCCATCGCGATCTGGCGCGTTAGGTATTCCACATCCACGTTGGGGTGAATGAAATGCTCTGCCACCAACTCGAAGACAACTTCACGGCTTCTGGCAATCAAGTCCTGCATCATCAGCTTGACGATCCGATCACCGGGACGCGCCCGATAGAGCATCTGCGACATCGCTTCCGCATATCGGGGCGTGGCCATGATCTGGCGCGTGGTCGCTCGGCGAGCGAGCAAATGGCGGTGGAGCGCATCAGCACCCTGCCGACGCGCCTCTGTGTCGAGATCGCTCAGCAAGTCCGCCAACGCATCGAGGATGAGATCGTCCTTGCCCTTGTAGATGTTGTAGATGGTTGTGATTGAAACCTGGGCAGCCTCCGCCAGGCTGCGAATGTTGGTCCCCTCATAGCCCTGCCGTTCGATGCTCTCCCGTGCCGCCTGATGCAGGCGCTCGCGAATCCGACGGCGTCGTAGCCGTTCTTTCGGCGCCTTGGCAACGGCCGGCTCGGCGACGGTCTCAATCTTGACTTGTTGATTCGGTAGCTTGCGGACCTCACTCATGCGGCCATCCTCCCCAGCTCTTCCAAGCATGGAAGGGCGAGAACTTTGCAAGCGTTAACCGCCGAGGGGCCGTGGCTTTTGCATCTGCCGAACGCAAAGTTCATTTGGCCACCCAGCGGGCAGTGGTTTCAGGACTCATAGGTTTTTCTCTCAAAGGATGAGTGGCTAAGCGGTTGATTCCTAAAGTTGAACAGGTTACGTTTTTTCTGTCAACTTCCATGAAGCAAGTCTCCAAGTTGGTGGATTTAGAACACTCAGTTATGTGGAAAGTTGTTCCTCCGAACCGGCTCCGAGAACCGGCGTGCGGTGTGTGCATCCAGCGCACCAGGCGGAGGCGCTTTCCGCAACGATGGGCTCAGGCACAAGCCCCAATAGCGCCGGATGCACACACCGCGCGCCGGTTCTCTCCCAGTGGATTTTCGCTTCCCGCACGGCGGCGGCTCGGTGGGCCGGGGTGGATGCTCGCATGGACCAAGTGAGAGCGATCCTGCGGCGAACGGGTAGTCACTCCAACGCCCGGGGCGTTCCGGTCTGGGCCAAGTTGAAGGCTCCCCCGAACAGAGGCTAACGTCAATGGCTGTCCCAATGTTAGGCATTCGAATTCCCGCCAATCGCCCTAGGGATTGCTCAACGCGGGCAGATCTGCGGATGAGCAGTTTCCAAAAGCGCGCTGCATTTGTTCTATGTCAAGCGGATATGGTAGAACGCGTTTAACTTACGGGATGCCCTTTGAGCGAGGCGCTGATGGCGGACTTCGATTTCTTCGACCCTGAATTTCAAGAGAACACCCAGCGGCACTTTCGGCGGATGCAGCGGGAATGTCCCTTTGCGCATACGGACAACCCCTTTGATTGGTATGCCGTCACCCGCGAATCGGACGTTGCGGCACTGCTTAAGGATTGGGAGCTTTGGACCAGCAACTCCGGGCCCGGGCTCGCTCATCAGCGCGGCGGCGTGCTGGTGAGCGTCGATCCCCCGGAACACCTCTTCGACCGTCGGCTCATCAACAAGGCCTTCTCCCCCGCCTCGCTGCTAGCGATGGAGGATGAAATCACCGAACTGGTCCGAGGGCTGATCGACCGCTTCGTGGATGAGGGACACGGCGACCTCATGCCGCTGTTCGCGGTGCCCGTGCCGCTAATCGTCATTGCCCGCCTGCTGGGCTTGGACGAGCAGCGGGTCACAGAGATGCGGCCCTTGGCGGACCCTGTGATTCACCCGAACACGCCGCCTGGAAAGTTGGAGCGCCCCACTGAGGATACGCCGCAAACACGCTACTTCCGCCAAAAGATTGCTGAGCGGCGCCAAATGGTGGCCCAAGGCAAGGCGCTGCCCGACGACGTGCTCAGCACCCTGATCACCGCGGAACTGGACGGACGAACGCTGAAGGACGACGAAGTGATCGGCTTCATGGGTTTCCTATTCATTGCCGGCAGCCAGACTACAACCCAACTCATTGGCAATCTGATTCATCGGCTGCTCGAGCATCCCGACCAACTGAGCCGGCTCATGACGGACTGGTCACTGCTGCCCAATGCGGTGGAAGAGTCCCTGCGCTTCGACGCGCCGGTCAATGGCTTGTTCCGCACCAACACGCGGGACACCGAAGTGCATGGCGTGAAGGTGCCCAAGGACACCAAGGTGATCTGCATGTTCGGGGCTGCCAACATCGACCCCGAGTTCTGGGGCGAAGACGCCGATCAGTTCGACATCACCCGCCCGCCGCAACTCACCAAGCGCCACTACGCCTTCGGCAAGGGCATTCACTACTGCATGGGTGCCCCACTGGCGCGGGTGGAAGCGCGGGTGGCCGTCAAGGCCATCTTGGAACGGTTGCCCAATTTGCGGTTGACGGGCAAGCCAAAGGAAATCGCCGCCCACGTTATGCATGGCGTCGACTCGCTGCCAGTGGCTTGGGACGTTGAGACTTAAGGAGGGAAGCCGCCATGCCAACGCTGACGATTGATCGGGAAAAGTGCCTCAACTCCGGGCAATGCGCCTATCTGCAGCCAGAGCTGTTCCAACTCGACGATGGCGGCGAGCCGCAAATCCTGAACGAGCGGCCAACCGGCGCCCTCATCGCCAAGGCGAACGACGCCATTGAAATGTGCCCCTCCCAAGCCATCAGTATGGCTGATTAGAGCGGACCATGCGGACTAAAATCCCATAAATCAATCCACTGAGAGCCTTGCCATGAACGTGATCGAAGCCATGGAAACCTGCACGGCGATGCGCTACTTCACCGACGAGCCCGTGCCGAAGAAAACCCTTGAACAGCTCATCTACGCCGCTACCCGCGCCTCCAATCCGGGCAACAGCCAAGGTTGGGCGTTCCTGGTCATCGACGACCCTGCGATCAAGGAACCCGTGGGGGACAAGGTGCTGGAAGGCATGGCGCCCTTCTTCGCCAATCGCCCCGCGGGACGGGACGGGGTTGAGGAGCGAATGATGCTTGGCGCTGAGCATCTGGCTCGAAACTTCGCCAAGGTCCCGGCTTGGATCGTCTGCATGGCCCGCAAGGTTTATCCGCCCCAAGCGCCGGAGGATAGCTTCATGCATTCAACCATCTACCCAGCGGCCCAAAACCTGATTGTCGCGGCGCGCTCGCTGGGCATCGGAACCTGCTTCACGACCTTCCCCGGCAATGCGGAGCCGGAGATCCGGGCACTGTGCAACATCCCTGAAGACCTGCATCTATTCGTGTACGTCGCGGTTGGCTACCCGCAGCGCGCCTTCATGCCCGTGAAGCGCAAGCCCATTGACGACGTGCTGACCTGGAATCGCTTTTAGGTCCAACGAGACCACGCCACAGACCAACGAACGGACCCGCTGCCGGGGGCATATTGTGTACGAACGGATTCTGAGCCCAATCGACATTGGCGGCGTCAAGGTGCCCAACCGCGTGGGGCGCACCGCTCACGCCACCGGCATCGGCGCAGGCCAACTGAACGAGGCGCTGATCGAGTACCACGCGGCGCGGGCTAGAGGCGGCGTGGGGCTGACCATCGTGGAGATCCTCTCGGTGCATCCCACCAGCCCAGCCTCGCTTAACGCTTTCGATCCCAGCCCTGCCGCGGGGCTATGAGCAGCTGATGGCGGCCTGCTCGCCCCACGGCATGAAGGTGTTCCAGCAAATCTGGCACGTCGGCCACAACGCCACGCCGTGGACGGCTTTGCGGCGGGCCTGCGCTTGGCGGCTGATGAAACGCCGGGCGGCATCGTCCCGGAGGACGACATCGCCGTGGTTCACACCCTGCGGGCGCCGACGCACTTGCGACGAAAGTTGGTCACGGATCCGGGCTAGAGGTCCTCAGATCGGCACTAACCCGAGAACTTTGCCACGAGATCTCGCTGCAGCTTCTTGCAGGCAAGCAGAAACCCTAAACCCGTCGGTGCCGCTAGGCTGACCATAACGAGCAGTGACTGCTGCAATCCGTCCCTCGTCGCCGCCCGGCAGACACCCAAAGCAGCCTCCCCGATGCTCCGAATCAGCTCCTCGGTGGTGCCTTTGCAGTCCGCAACCGCAAGAGCGTCCTTGATCTCTGAAGCAGCGAGGGCAAGCGCCGCGAACGAGTCACCGAGCGCTCCAGCGACTAGCGGCCCCAATCCGGACCCGCGCAAGTTGTTCATCAGCAGAAATATCGCAACCGCAGTCGCTCGGCTCGTCGGGGCACTGATGCCTTGGACAATGGCGTATTGATTGCCCAGATAGGTGTACATGAGCGTCGCCGCAAGGGCGTGCGCCCCTACGCCAATCCACTTGGTCTCAGAGGTCAATGAGATAAGGAAGAAGGGCAACGAGGCAAGCACAGCGGCGCCCGGTATCCAGGCGACGGAGTTTGGATAGCGTGGCGAGAGCTTTTCGGTGAGCCAACCCGCAACGAACGCGCCAACCGCGACATCATGACCATGGTCCACTGGCGCAGTGCTGAGCGACGAGGCATCAGCTAGCGACAGAGGAACTCGCGCAAGTTTTGCTGAGAACCTGGAATAGACTCAGTGAGTTGCACTCGTTCAATGCCGATTGCGGCCAAGTTCTCCAGTGCTCGTGCCACGTGTTCAGCATGACCGAAAAACTGCCCCAGAAAGCCGTTTCCAAATTGCTCCTTTAGCCCGGTCACCGCGGGTGAGTCACCCGCCCCAATCAAAAGAAAAATGCCAATCGGAATGTCCGGGTTCACAGCCTTCACCCGATCGATATTCCGCTTGACCTCGTCCTCCGTGACCGTTGCCAGGGTAGCGAAGTCCAATGCACCGCCACGCGTACCTCGCGCGGAGGCTTTGATTTCCATTCGATCAACAAGCGGTGCCGACTCACGGATGTTTCTCGGACCGCCCGCAGATGCCACCAACTTGGGCGATGTGCGGGGCAAAGGACCCAGCCGATACTCGCCGCTTACATCCACCTGATAGTGCTCTCCTTCGAATTGACATTGGCCGTCTTCCAACAGCGAGCGGACGATCGTGAGCGCCTCGATGTACATGCTGACTCTTGTTGGCGGATCAGGGTAATCCAAGCCCATGGCCACCATCTCGTGTTCGGCCCAGCCCGCGCCAATTCCAGCCTCAAAGCGGCCCTTTGAGAGCACCTGCAAGGTCAAAGCGGCTTGCGCGAATTCGACAGGTGACCGAAAGAGATTGTTGGCGAACGAGGTGGTGATCAGTATCCGTTCGGTCACAGCCGCCATCGCCGCTGCAGTCGCGAAAACATGAGGATACGCGTGAGTGCCGACCAGAACATGGTCGCTGGCACAGATTCCAGACCAACCTTGGGCTTCCATATCCCTAGCCCACTGCACAGGTTTGTCGAAGTGGGTGCCTGGAAGGTTAAGAAAATACTCCATCTCAACAGATACCTCGCTATCACACTGAACAACCGGTTTTCAGA
Organism: Candidatus Azophilus sp.; assembly: GCA_965220835.1. Taxonomy (GTDB): domain Bacteria; phylum Pseudomonadota; class Gammaproteobacteria; order Pseudomonadales; family Azotimanducaceae; genus Azophilus. The sequence continues at coordinate 1,362,123 of OZ244842.1, forward strand.
TTTCGCAAGATCGAACTAGCCTCATCTCAAGCCCTAAACCGAATCTTGCACGAATGTGGTTGGGGATCGGCTGAATGCCCACGAGATTAAGGGTTTTGCAATGGAAGTCTCCCTAATGGGGCTGCTGGACACAGCAAAATGTCCGATGGGTCTTAGCACTCATCAGCTTTGAGTATCCGTAGGGAACTCTGAGACCAAGTCCCGCTGCAGCTTTCCACAAGCCATCAAGACACCAAATCCAATCGGTAGCGGCTCACAACCGTTCGGCGCGACACTGCGGCTTCGGAATCTCTCCAATTCCAAGCTGATCTGGCCTTTCAGATAGGTGGTGGCTATTGCACCCACGGCAGCTAAACCTTCCTGGTGAATCGTCTGGCGGGCACAATTGACGCTTAAAGTTGAACAGGTTACAGTTAAGCTGTCAACTGTGGAGAGAGACTATGAGACCAACTTTTAAGTCATTGATTTGGTTAATTGTTTGCGGGGTTTGCTCCGTCGTCTCAAGCATTACCCTCGCAGCATCAGGTTCTGCGAGCACAATGATCGAGGAGGTGCTGGTCACCGCCACCAAGCGGGCCAACGCCGAGGCGGCCCAAGACGTCCCCATCGCCGTGACCGCGTTTTCCGGCGCCCAGCTCGAAGCGGCGCGGGTGGAACGCCTGAGCGACGTCCAGTTCCTGACGCCAAACTCGCAATTGCAACCCATGTCCACCATTCCCAATGGCACGCTGTTTTCCGTGCGCGGCGCGGGCACCTCGTCGAGCATCCCCTCCGATGATCCGGCGGTAGGCGTGTTCATGGACGGCGTTGTGCTGGGCATTCTCAATGGCTCCAATTTGGACACCTTTGATTTGGAGTCCATGGAAATCCTGCGTGGCCCCCAAGGCACCCTATTCGGCCGCAACGTGACTGCGGGAGCAGTCGTGGCACGCACTGAACGGCCCAGCTTCGAACCATCTGGGGCGGTTCGGGCTGTTGCCGGCACGGACGGCCGCTTCGACTTGGCCGGCAAGGTCACGGGCACACTGATCGAAAACCAGCTAGCCGGCAAGATTGCGGTGATGTACACCAGCACCAACGGCCACTTCAAGAACGTCAATGGCGACGGCGCTCCCATTGCCGGCGGCGTGCTCGGCGAGGATGCCCCGCTCGACTCCAAGTATGGCGAAAACGAAAACCTGATCATTCGGCCGTCGCTGCGTTTCACGCCTAACGAAGCGGTGACCATCGATCTAATCGCCGAATACTCAAAGACCGAGGGCGACTCCAATGCCCCACACAAGCAGAGGGACAACACCCGTGGCTTCCCGGACGCCCAAAAGCCCGACCTCGACGACTGGAACGAGGTCAACCTGAGCACCAATGGCGTCAATGACTACGAGTACTTGAGCCTAGTGCTCGATGGCACTTGGGAGACCGGCAACGGCGCTTGGGCTTGGGTGACTGGATTCCGCGACATGGACCAGTACGCCATGATTGACACCGACGGCGGCGGCGGCGACATCTTCGTTTTCGTCAGCAACCCCAAACAGGACCAGTTCTCCCAGGAAATCCGCTGGTCAGGAACGCCGTTCGGCGACCGCTTGGAAGTCACCTTGGGCGGCTACTACTTCCAGCAGGACATCGACTACATCGAAGGGCGCCACATCTTTGGCGGCCGGACCAACCAAGCGCTCGGTGGCGTAGTCGACCACGAAGCCTTCGGGCTGTTCGCAGACGCCAGCATGAACCTCTCCGACCAGCTGATTCTTAACCTCGGGCTGCGCTACACGGACGAGGAGAAGCAAGCTGACATCTCGGTGCCCTCGGACTGTACGCTGACCTCCCCAAATGCTTGGTCCCCAAGTTGCGACCCGGCGTTCTCCGACGGCAAGAATTGGTCGAACGTCAGCCCGGCGGTGGGCGTTCAGTACTACTTCAACGACGACACCCAAGGCTACGCCTCTTGGAAGCGCGGCTACCGCAGCGGTGGTTTCAACATTCGCAATTCCAGCGGCGTGGTCGCCGTCTCGCCGCAATATGATGAGGAAGTGGTGGACACCTTTGAGGTGGGCGTCAAGACCGACATTGGCGACAGTTTGCGGGTCAACGCCGCCTTCTTTCACAGCACCTACGACGATTTGCAGCGCGTCGCCGTGCAACCGGACTCCTCCCAGCGCACGCTCAATGCGGCCAAGGCCACGATCATGGGAGGCGAGCTGGAGGTGAACTGGCTGGCCACCGAGAACTTTTCCATCGCCGCCAACATCGGACTTCTGGACGGTGAATACAAGGCCATGGAACCCGGGGCATTGTTGGCGTTGAACAATGCCAGGCTGCGGTCCCGTTCGCCGGATGGCCCCTTTGGCGTGGCCGCTGCGGATGACTTGGAGCTAGCCCGCCTGCCGGACTTCAACGCCGCTGTCACGGCCATTCTGGACCAGCCCTTGGGCGATGCCGGCCTGCTCACCTACCGGATTTCCGCCAAGTACGTGGACGAGCGCTGGAACAATGACTCCAACCTCTTCCTGCTGCCGGACTTCACGACGCTGGACTTCAGCATGATGTACACGTCCCCAGACCAGCGCTGGCGGGCCACGCTGTTCGGCAAGAACGTCACCAGCGCCGACCTGTTCATCTCGTTTACCGAGACTTCGCTGTACAACTACCACGTGATTCAGCAACCAGCCCGCTACGGCATCGAACTGGATTACTCGTTTTAGCAGAGAATCGGTTCTCCGATGCGGCTCCGAAAGCCGGTGCGCGGGGCGTGCGTCCGGCGCACCAGGCGGAGGCGCTTACGGCAACGATGGGCGCAGGCACAAGCCTAAACAGCGCCGGACGCACGCACCGCACACCGGTTCTCTCCTAGGGAGCTATTGTTTCCTTCGCGTCAGCGGCTCGGCGCACGCCCCCCCAAAGGGCCTACTTGCCGAACTTGTGCCGCAGCGTGTACCAGCTCGGGTAGGGAATGGGCCGCGGGTCCTTTTTTGAAGTCCAAAAGCGCACCACGCGCCCATCGGAGAGGCGCAACGCCTTGGCAACCTCCTTATTGGACAGGCCCTTGCGGTCCATCCACTCGCGGAGCTCCTGAGGCGTTGGCGGGTACTTCTTCATGGGCCAGCCGATGCTACAACAGCATCGGAAGGGGTTTCTATCGCTAACCAAGCGATGCCCGAGGCTTGCAAGAGACCCGTACTCCAATCGCGGCAATCAACTCACTCGACATCCTTGCCCGACACCCAAAACAATCGGCCCGCCACTCCGTTAAACCGGCTATCCGCCGGCAAAGTATATGCCTGCCACAGCCAAGATCACGCTCACTAACAACCCGGCGAAGGCCTTGAATGCGTCGCTGCCGATCAGCTTTGTCGCTACCTTCAAGTCCCGGCCGCTCTGCACTCGCATGGCAATCTCGCGACCGGCCAGCAAGCCAAGAAACACCCAGGTCGTGCTCATGGGCATGTTGCTCCACTCCTTGAAGACCAGCAGGATGAGGCCGAAGATGAAGTCGATGATGGTGGCGGAACGGACGTCCGCGGTCAGGGTCTTGCTGGTGACGATCCGCTGAATCTGGCCACCCCGCTGGTAGTAGATGATGCCCTGCATGGCCAGCAACAGCGCCAAGGCGCCAAGCAGCGCCTCGAAGCTGATGGTGCGCGGCAGGAACACGAAAATGTTCGCCAAGTCCTGAATCAACCACTGGCTCCAGAGAAAGGCCGTGGCCAACCACTGCAGGACCACCCAACGGGCAGCCTCGGCCTCGGCGCTGCCGGCCGTGCGCACCAAGTAGTCGTTGAGGCGGCGAACGGTGAAAAACAGCGCCATGGCCACCACAAAGGCGACGCCATACCCGGCCAAGGACTTGAACAGCATGTATTCGATGTTGCCGGGCGCAAACACGCTTAGCACCAGGAAAGTGGTGCTCACCGGCACGCCGAAGCGCGTCAGCACCAACAACGTGAACGGTGCCAGCACGTGCAGCCAGTTCACGCCACCCGGCGGTGGCGGAAAGGCGGCCAACCGGCCGTGGGCGGGGTCGCCGTCGTTGACGATCCAGCCCCAGATCGCCACCACCACCAGCACGGAACCGGTGAACAGCCACAGCAGCCACCAGGGCCGATGGGCGTTGGATGCGAGGAAGGTGCCCAAGGTTTGGATGGAGTCGTTGGACACCACCGAGTAGGCGGCCAAGGCGAACCCCAGGAGCATGAGCACTTCTGTCAGCGGCATCGATTTCCTTTGCGGCAGCGGCGATTGGGCGCGCAGTGTATCCAAGCTGCATGAACACTGAAAGCGCACCTGCTACCTGGGTACGCATGGGGTTTCGCTGGCGCGAAACCCCGCACGCATTGATTGGGATGGCTTGTTGTGCGCCCCTGAAGTGTGACAGCCGTTATGGGTTGCGTTTCATCCCCAGCTGCAGCGTTGGCCAGGCTGCCAGCAGGTAAACGGTCATGGACCACAGCGTCATGAAGGTGGCGGCGTAGAGCAGCACGTAGCCGGCAATCACCCACGGGCGCTCCAGCTCCGGGGGGTTGGCCAGCAGCAGGGCGATTGCCGCCATCTGCAGCACGGTCTTGATCTTGCCCACCATGATGACCGCCACCAACCCGCGCCGGTTCATCTCCGCCATCCACTCGCGCAGGGCGCTGATGAACACTTCACGGCTGATGATGACGATGCCGGCGAAAGTCATCCACAGGTTGCCATGCTCGCCAATCAGCACCGTCAGCGCGGTCACGACGATCAGCTTGTCGGCCACCGGGTCCAGAAACGCCCCAAAGCGCGTGGTCTGCCCGAGCTTGCGGGCCAGGTAGCCATCCAGCCAGTCGGTGAAGGCCGCTGCCGCGAACAGTGCGCTGGCCCACAGATAGGCGCCGCCGCTGGGCAGCAGGTAGGCCAGCGCAAACACGGGCACCAGCACGATGCGGCCCAGGGTCACCAAGTTTGGCCAGTTCACCTTGATCATTTGCGCTCCATCAAGCTGACATCACTCCGCGTGCAGCACGCCGAACACGTCTTCCGCCAAGCGCCGGCTGATGCCAGGGGCCTTGGCAATCTCCTCGACGCTGGCGCCCTTGAGCGCCGCAAGGCCACCGAAGTGGGTGAGCAGCCCGCGCCGCCGCTTGGGGCCAACGCCGGGCACTTTGTCGAGTTCAGAACGGGCCTTGAGCTTCTTGCGGCGTTGCCGATGGCCGGTGACGGCAAAGCGATGTGCCTCATCGCGGATGTGCTGCAGCAGATGGAAGGCGTCGGACTGGGGCGGCAAAGGCACCTCCCCGCCACGCGTGAAGAAGCGCTCGTTGCCGGAGCGGCGTCCGGGGCCCTTGGCGACGCCCAACACCTGGACGCCTTCCACCTGCAATTCGTCCAGCACGTCCTGGGCTCGGTGGATTTGCCCCTTGCCGCCATCGATCACCAAGACGTCCGGCAAGGCGCCCTCCCCTTGCCGAAGGCGCGTGTAGCGACGCCGCAGGGCCTGCTCCATGGCCGCATAGTCGTCGCCGGGCGCAACGTCATCGATGTTGAAGCGCCGGTAGTCGGATTTCAGCGGCCCGCCGGTGTCAAAGACCACGCAGGAGGCCACTGTTGCCTCACCCATGGTGTGGCTGATGTCGAAGCACTCCAGGCGCTCGGGCCGATCCTCCAACCCCAAGGCGTCCTGCAGCGCGATCATGCGCGCGAAGACATTGCGCTTGTCGGCCAAGTAGGCGGCTAGGCTGACGCCGGCGTTGTCCAGTGCCATCTGCCGCCAGCGGGCCCGCTGGCCGCGCACGGCTGCCGCCACTTCCACCTTTCGGCCCACCTGCTCCTTGAGCGCTGCCGCCAGGATGCCGGCATCGCTGACCGGCACGGAGGTGATGACCGTCTTGGGCACGTCCCGGTCCACGCCGCCCAGATAGAACTGGGAGAGAAAGGCGCCCAGCAAATCCGCCTCGCCGACACCGAGTTCGTTGCGCGGATACCAAGCCCTTTGGCCAAGCATTCTGCCGGCGCGAATGAACAGACCTTGCACACAGGCAACCGCCCCGCCTTCGGCCACGGCAAAGACGTCCACGTCACCATCGGCGGCATGCACGTACTGCTGCTCCTGCACGCGCCGCAATTGGGCGATTTGGTCCCTGTAGCGGGCGGCGTGCTCGAAGTCCAAGCGCTCGGCAGCCTGCTCCATGCTCTCTCTGAGTGCCTCGAGGACTTGGCTGCTGCGTCCCTCGAGAAAAAGGGTGCCCAGAGCGACGTCCTGGCGATAGGCCTCGGCATCAATGAGGCCAACGCAGGGGCCGCTGCACCGCTGGATCTGGTATTGCAGGCAGGGCCGGGAGCGGTTCTTGAAGAAGCTCTCATCGCACTGGCGGATGCGGAACAGCTTCTGCAGGATGTTCAGGCTCTCGCGCACGGCGCTGGCGGAAGGAAACGGCCCAAAGTAACGGCCTGCCCGGCGCTTGGCGCCCCGGTGGAAGCACAGGCGCGGAAACTCGGCATGGTCGGTCAGATGAATGTAGGGGTAGGACTTGTCGTCGCGCAGCACGATGTTGTAGGGCGGACGCTCGGCCTTGATCAGGCTTTGCTCGAGCAGCAGGGCCTCGGTTTCGCTGTTGGTGACGGTGATGCCGATGTCATTCACCTTGCCCATGAGGGCTAAGGTCTTGCGGTCGAGCCCGCGGCCGCGGCCGCGGCCGCGGAAATAGCTGGTCACGCGGCGCTTGAGGTTGCGCGCCTTGCCGACGTACAGCACCTTGCCCTCGGCATCGAGCATGCGGTAAACGCCGGGCTTCTGACTCAGGTTGGCCAGCAGGGGCTGCGGATCAAAGCGGCTGGAGGCGACCGTCATGGCCACCGCAGTTTAACCGAAAGCGCCTTGCATTGAGGGAAACGGTTGGCCTTCCCGCAGCGGTGGCCGGCAGGCGGGCTTGCGACCGCGCAACAAGCTGCCGCAATCCCCCCGCCTTACTCCAGTTTGCGCCCCTCCTCGCACCAAGTGCCGCTGCTTGCATCGGCGCGGCACTTGCAGGCTAGTGTGCTGTCCCACAAATAAGTGGGTTTTAGTCGCTAGGCCATTTTGGCTCCCGTGCAAGGGCCTTTCCGTTACCGGAAAGGGCGACGACGCGGTGTGGCAGGCCCCACATAAGGAGGAGCAACGCAGCCGGGGGCCAAAAGGGCCACGAATAATCACACTTATTTGTGGGACAGTACACTAGGACACCAACTCCGTCAGCCCGGTGGATTCCGGGCGTATCAGGCCGTAGCGCACCGACAGCAGCGTCAGCTCGACGTCACTGGTCACGCCCAGCTTCTCGAAAATTCGGTATCGGTAACTGTTGATCGTCTTGGGCGACAGATGCAGGTTCTCCGATATGTCGCTGACCTTGTGGCAGTTGATGATCATCAACATGATCTGCATTTCACGCCCGGACAGGCGATTGAAGGGCGTGCCCTGGCTGGAGTCAAAGGCTTCCACGGCAAGCTGCTGGGCGATTTCCCCGCAGACGTAGCGCCGTCCGGCATAGACCTTGCGGATGGCGAGATGCAGCTCATCCTGATGAACGCCCTTGGTGAGGTAGCCCGTGGCCCCGGCGCGCAGCATTTGCAGGGGAAAGGGGTTCATCCAACAGGCCGTGAGCGCCACCACCTTGATGTCGAGGCTCAAGCGGCGAATGCGCACCGTGGCCTCCAGCCCGCCGATGCCGGGCATGAGAATGTCCATCAAGACCACGTGAGGCATCAACTCACGCGCCAAATCCACGGCCTGCTCCCCATTCTCACCTTCCGCCACGATGCTGAAGCCGTTGCTTTCCGGAAGCATTTTGCGCAGGCCGATCCGAAACAGCCGATGGCTGTCCACCAATAGAATACGGATCATCTTCCCCCCTTGTCGGTTTTTTGCTGTTGCCGCACCCTACCAGCAGGCGTCTGGCGCGCAATGCCAGTCGGCTAATTTCGCATAGGGATTCTAGCCATGTCCTATAGACAATATTCTCCTGATATCAAGAAAAGGCCTGCAGACCGGTCTGAGCGCGCCCGAGTATCAGCGCATGCACGTCATGGGTGCCTTCGTAAGTATTGACGGTCTCCAGGTTCATGACATGGCGAATAACGTGAAATTCGTCGGAGATGCCGTTGCCGCCGTGCATGTCCCGCGCCATGCGCGCGATGTCCAAGGCCTTGCCGCAATTGTTGCGCTTCATCAGGGAGATGTTCTCCACCGGTAGGCGAGCTTCGTCGAGCAGGCGGCCGATGCGCAGGCAGCCCTGCAGCCCCAAGGCGATTTCGGTCTGCATGTCCGCCAGCTTTTTCTGGATGAGCTGATTGGCGGCCAATGGGCGGCCGAACTGCGCACGCTCCAAGGTGTAGCTCCTGGCGGCGTGCCAGCAGAACTCCGCAGCGCCCATGGACCCCCAAGCAATGCCGTAACGGGCTCGGTTGAGGCAGCCAAAGGGTCCGCTCAAGCCCTTGGCGTTGGGCAGCAGATTGTCCTCGGGCACGAACACATCCTGCAGCACGATTTCGCCCGTCACCGAAGCCCGCAGGCTCATCTTGCCGACGATCTTCGGGGTGCTGAACCCGTCGAAACCCCGCTCGACGATGAAGCCCCGAATGACGCCATCGAGCTTGGCCCAGACCACGGCAATGTCCGCAATGGGGGAATTGGTGATCCACATCTTGGCGCCGTTGAGCCGATAACCGCCGTCCACGCGCTCCGCGCGGGTGGTCATGGCGCCGGGGTCCGAGCCATGGTCGGGTTCCGTCAAACCGAAGCAGCCGACCCATTGGCCGCTGGCGAGCTTGGGCAGAATGCGCTCCCGCTGGGCCTCGGAGCCGTAGGCGTAAATGGGATGCATGACCAAGGAGGACTGGACGCTCATAGCCGAGCGGTAACCTGAATCCACCCGCTCCACCTCCCGTGCCATGAGGCCGTATGAGACGTAGTTCACGGCGGCGCAGCCGTAGCGCTCCGGCAACGTGGCGCCAAGCATGCCGAGCGCGCCTAGTTCCGTCATGATCTCGCGGTCGAAGGTCTCGTGGCGATTGGCCTGCACCACCCGCGGCAGCAGCTTCTGCTGAGCGTAGTCCCGGGCGGTGCTGCTGATCAGCCGCTCCTCCTCGCTGAGCTGCTCGTCCAGCAAAAAGGGATCCTGCCAATTGAATTGAGCCGCCTTGTCGCTCATGGTCTCTCCTTGCCTTGGCTGCAGCGAACGGGTGATCGGCCATTGTACAATGCTGGCTCCAACGAACGCGGAAAGAGGCCGCCAAGTGAGCCCAACCTTGCACCCATGGGCCCTGCTGAGCACGCGGCAAAGCGCCTGTTTGCCCAAGGCATCGCCACATCAGACTTTGCGGAGGAATCCATGCGCTTCGTGACGTTCAATGCCAACGGCATACGCGCTCGGCTGCATCAAATCGAGGCGATCGACCAAGCCCATCGACCGGACGTCATCGCCGTGCAGGAAACCAAGGTGGAGGACGCCCAGTTCCCTGTGGAGGCCGTGCAGGCGATCGGCTATGAGCACCTGGTCATTCACGGGCAAAAAGGACACTACGGCGTGGCCTTGTTCTCCCGCATCCCGCCCAGCGACGCGCAATGCGGCTTTCCTTGGCGGGAGGCGGACCAGCAACGCCGCTTCGTGTCGGCCAGCTACGAAGTCGGCGGGCGCCGGGTGCAGGTGATCAACGGCTACTTTCCCCAGGGCGAAAGCCGCGACCATCCAGTGAAGTTCCCCGCCAAGGCGCAGTATTACAGTGACCTCATTCGCTATCTCAAAGAGCGCTGCGATCCCGCAGCGCCGCTGATCGTCGCCGGCGACATGAACGTGGCCCCGGAGGACACGGACATCGGCATAGGCGAGGACAACCGCAAGCGCTGGCTGCGCACCGGCAAGACCAGCTTCCTGCCCGAAGAGCGGGAATGGCTGGCGGAGCTGATGGGCTGGGGGCTGACCGATGCGTACAGCGCCCATGTGGGAGACGGCGAAGGCAGCGGTGAGAAACGCCGCTACAGTTGGTTCGACTACCGCAGCCGGGGCTTTGAACGCGATCCCAAGCGCGGGCTGCGCATCGACTTGGTGCTGACCACGGAGGCCCTCGCCGATGCAGTGGCCGACTGCGGCATCGACTACCGCATCAGGGGATCGGAGAAGCCCTCGGACCACTGCCCGGTGTGGTGCCACTTCGCGCCTGCGGGCTGAAGCGGCGATGCCTCAAACCGGCCAAGGGCCGCCACTTGGTTTGCAAACCGACGCTCGCAAGGGCTGGGCTACGCGATCACGGAACGTAGGTATCATCGCTCTCCTGCACGAACACGGTAACCCCAGCGTCGCCCATGGATTCAAGCCGCTCCTCACCCAAGTCGTAGATGATCTTCGAACTGGTCACCGCAATGTCTCCAGCCACGAAGGCGGCGGTGCCCTGAACCTCAACGAGTTCGCGCCGGCGCCAGTAGATGATCCGCTCGCCGGCCCCGGAAGCGCGCTTGCCGTTGCGCCGGATCAAGGACACGCGAGCCGGAGCGCCGAGGATGACCAGCCGCTCCGGATCCTCCACCGGGCCATAAACTTGCGCCGAGTCCGCCGTCAGCCGCCAATCAGGACCGCGCATCTCAAAATTGCCCTCAAGGTTGAGCACTTCTTCATCGCCCGCCTCCTCAGGGGCTGGCTCCCACGCACGGTCCGCGCGGATGAGCAAGGGTTCCCCGTCGGACTCGGCAACGCCCATAAGGCGACCGGAGGCCGCCTCCTGGCGCGCAAGTTGTTCGTTTGGCAGCAGCGGCTCGCCGCTCTGGGGCGAACTAAGCACTTGGGCCATGCCTAGCAACGCGAGGGTTCCCGCAAGGGCTCCCGTAAGGGTTCCCGAAAGGGCTCCCGCAAGGGTTCCCGGAAGGGCGCTCGCAAGGTTTCCCGAACGGGCCCCGGCAAGGGTAGCCGAACGGGTTGCCGCAAGCGCTGCGGCCTGAGCGAGCTTCGCCATGATCGTCGATCGATATCTGGCCCGGGAAACGACCAAGCCGTTCGCGCTTACGGCACTCTTCCTAGTGGGCGTATTCATCGCCTACAGCCTAACGCGCTTTCTCACCGAGGCAAACGACGGCCTGTTGGACGGGTCCGCCATTCTCATCCTCACCGGGCTCAAGGCGCTCATCGCCCTTGAAGTGCTGGTGCCCATTGCCCTCTACATCGGGCTGATCGTCGCCTTGGGCCGTCTCTATTCCGATTGGGAGATGATCGGATTGCGGGCGGGTGGCTTCACTGAAAACCGCATCCTGGTGCCGGTGATCGGCATGGCTGCCGCGGTGGCCATCTTTGTGGCGGCCAATTCCCTTTGGGTCCGACCCTGGGCCTACGACAACCTGTACGCCTTGGAGGCCAACGCCAAGGCCACCGCGGAGCTCGAAAATCTGCCACCCGGCCGATTCCACATTCATGGCGAAGCTGAGCGCATGGTCTTCATTGACGAACGTGACTCGGCCACGGGAGAGTTGCGAGGCGTATTTGTGCGTTCAAGCCGCGACGGCATTTTGGAGGTGATCTCGGCGGCCCGAGGCCAACTCAGCACCTTTGCCCGAGAAGACGCCCACTTGCTGGCTCTGCTGCAGGCCATGATCTACAAGCAGGCGCCCGCCCAAGGGTCTGCCGACAGGGACTTGGCGGGCCGTTTCGAGGCGTTTCAAATCTGGGCGCCCGCGGTTGCGCCGGAACCGCCCGGCTACCGACCCAAAGCCCAGCCCAGCCATGCGCTCTGGACGTCGCCGCGCAACGAGGACCGCGCGGAGTTGCAATGGCGATTGTCCACCGCCGTTTCGACGCTGCTGTTGGCGCTGGTCGCGGCGCCTCTGAGTCGCACTCAGCCACGCCGGGGGCGCTACGCCCGGGTGTTGTTGGCGGTGGTCATCTACGTGCTTTACTTCAACGTCATCGGCGTGGTCCGCTCCGAGGTCGAGCAAGACAACCTGACCCACCTTTGGTGGGCGCCGGGGGGGCTGGCGATCGCCTTGGCCATCGCTTGGCCGCTCGCACGACGGGCCGCACCTTGAGCCTGCTGGACCGCTACCTGCTGCTGGCCATGCTGCGCGGCGGCTCGCCGGTGTTCTTGCTGCTGCTCGGCTTGTTCGGCTTCGTTGCGTTGGCCGAACAATTGGAGGACGTGGGCAAGGGCGCCTTCGGCACCTTGGAAGCCTTGCGCACGGTCGGCTTCCAGCTGCCCCGCATTGCCCTTGACCTGCTGCCCATCACCTGCCTGTTGGGCACGGTGATCGGCCTCGGCCAACTTGCCAGCCAACTTGAGGTAACCGCCTTGCGCGCCAGTGGCATGAGCCTATTGCGGCTCGCCCGGCCGCTGATGTTGATGCTGCTCGCAGTGGCGGCCTCAGCGCTGACCCTGCAACAGGCCATCATCCCCGGCTTTGAAGGGCGCGCCGCGGATCTGCGCACTCGCAGCTTGGACAACGCCGCCAAGGAGGATGACGCCTACTGGACCCGCAGCGCGTCCAGCTTGGTGCGGGTTGGCGAGGTGGCCTATGGCACACAGCCCTCCGACATCGAAATCTACCGGCTCGACGATGACGGGCAGGTGCGCGAGCTCATCCAAGCCGCCCGCGCCGATGTGATTGGTCCGGACTCCTGGCTGCTGCACGACGCGCTAGTCACCCGCTTCAACGCCCAAAGCGTTGAGCAAAGCCGCTTTGACCAACTGCCTTGGGCCAGCGACATCGACGCCGAGCAAATTGCCGCCCTGCTGCGCGCCGAGCATGCCCTCTCGCCAACCGACCTGGTCGGCTACATCGGCCATCTGCGCGGCAACGAGCTTGACGCGCACCGCTTTGAAGTGCTCCTGTGGCAGTTGCTTGGCTTGCCGATGGGCTTGTTCGCGATGGGTTTGCTGGGCCTGCCGTTCGTGGTGGGCAACGTGCGCAGCACGCCACTGGGCGCCCGAGTCACGCTGTGCGCGCTAATTGGCATTCTGTTCTACTTGCTGGAGCGCACCAGCCTGCAAGTTGGCCTGCTCTATCGCTGGCCGGCGCCCTTGGCGGGCTTGGCCCCGGACCTGCTGGCCTTGGCCGCGGCGTTGCTCAGCATTCGGTTGAAACGCTGAAAGCAGCCTCCTCGCCCAGCGCAAAGCCGCCTCCGTCAGCAGCGCGCACGTGCAGGCTCATCCGAACTTGCACGTCGCCGCCCTGTCCATCCACATCGAACTGGCGAAAGGCGGCATCGGCCGTGGAAGCTGAACCGACTGCGAAGACCTGCGCGGCACCGCAGCGGTAGCTGCGGCTCCAATGCCCGTGCCCGTGCAGCACAAGGTGAGCGTCCGCAAGCAGGGGCTCAAGAGCCCGGGCGTCGCTGAGCGCCTTGCGCGCCGACATGATGCCGCGCACCGGCGCATGATGCAGGGCCACCACCTTCAACGTACCTGCCGGGGCCTGCCCCATCAGTTGCCGCAAACGCTGCCTTTGCCCTGCGCCGAGGCGGCCGGAGGCGGCCCCGAACGGCGTCGGGCAACCCGTGTTGAGCCCGTACAGGTGCATTCCGTCGAAACGCACGTGGGACGGGAACCCACGCCGAAAAGGCGCTTCCCGGGATTTTCCGGCAAATGGACTGAGGTGCAGGTAGCCGCCCCAGAGCCTCTCGCAGGCAGCCCAGGAGTCCTTGGCGTAGAGATCGTGGTTGCCCGGCGTGACCAAGACCTTGCCGGGTGGCGCCAACTTTTCAAGCCAATTCGCGGCCGCCGCCAGCTCACTGGGCAGCCCGATCTGAATGAGATCCCCGGTGACCACGATAAAGTCCGGCTGGGCGTTCCGCACCGCCTCGCGCAGCACCTCTAGGTACGCGGACTGGTGGCGATGGCGCCGTCGCCCGCGCCAGGAAGCGTGCCCAAGGCGCCGCTTGCCGCGAATCTCATGGGGTGCGACTGTCGATAAATCAGTCAGATGCAGATCGGAAATGTGGATTAGGCGCATGGCGTGACATAATCGCCTTTTGCCCACATGCATTGCAATGTTCGCCGCCCACATCCTCGGACAGTCCGACATCACCCTTTGGGGCCTGACGAGCCAAGAGCGGCTGACTCGGCAGTTGGCCGGCATCGATGGCGTGGAGCTGTCCCTCGAGGCGCCCGCAAGCCAAGCCGGCAATGCGCTGCTGATCAGGGCGGACTACCTGTTTGAGCCGCGCACCCTCAAGGGCCTGCTGCAGCGCGGCGGCGTGCTGATGGACGGCGACGTGCCGGCCGCCGCGGCCGTCGAAGCGTCTCAGGTTGAAGCGGCCCAAACCCTGCTCAGCGGTGAAGCGCCCCCAGCCGACGACGGCTTGCCCCGTCTTAAGGCAGGCGACCTCGCCGCCTTCGAAGGCGATCTGCGCCTCGCCTCCCCGCCGCTGCTCGAACGCATCAACCCCGGCCGGGCCGCCGCCTTGGAAGACCGCTTGTACGGTGCGTCCTACAAGGGCATCACCGACTTCGTCACCAAGTGGTGGTGGCCAGTGCCGGCCAAAGCGGCCGTGCGCGTTTGCGCGAACCGGCGCATCTCGCCCAACGCCGTCACCTTCGCCGGGCTCATCCTGATGCTGGCCACCTGCTGGCTGTTCTTCATGGCCGGTCAGGCCGCAAACGCGAACGCTTGGCTTTGGGCTGGGCTGGTCCCGGCTTGGCTGATGACCTTTCTGGACACCGTGGACGGCAAGCTGGCGCGGGTTACCCTGCAATCGAGCCAGACGGGCCATTGGCTGGACCACGGCATGGACATTGTGCATCCGCCCTTTTGGTACTGGCTATGGGGGCTGTCTCTTACCCCGTTCGAACCCATTTGGGGCTTGGGCTACGATATGCTTCTGACGCTTATCGCCGTTGGTTATATCGCAGGCCGACTGATTGAAGGCGTGTTTGAGCTCTTCGACGCACCAAGCCTCTTCGCTTGGCGTCCCTTCGACGCCTACTTTCGCCTAATCACAGCGCGCCGCAATCCTTGCCTCGTGATTTTGACTTCATGCCTCCTCGTCGGAGTACCAGCGGCCGGCTTCGCCCTCGTAGCATTGTGGACGGCGCTGTCGTCGTGCGTTCTGTTTGCCAGACTTGTCATCGCCACCGGCGCGAGGATTCGAGTTGGTCCCTTGCAATCCTGGTTGGCTGACCCCCAAGCGGCAATCCGACACCCCCGCGCCCATCGCACCTTTTCGTCCACGAGGCGCGCCTATGGGGATTAAAGGCATAGACACCACCATGGCCAACGGTTCGGCTGATGAGACGGTCAGCCAACTTACTGACCATCTCCGTGAGCGCTTTGGCGATCAGGTGGACGCCATCCTACTGTACGGCTCCTTTCTACGCGGCGTGGCAGACGCCATGCCAGACCTATACGTCCTGCTGAGCGGTTGGCCCGCTAAGCCCCGGTTGCATCGCTGGTTAGGTGTCGCGCTGCCGCCTAATGTCCTCAACCTTCCCTTTGACAATGAAACGGGCAGGCGGGCCAAAGTCAGCGTGCTCACCACTACGCAGCTATTGAGAGCGGTGACCGGTGATCGGCACCCCTATTTCTGGGCACGGTTCGCGCAACCCTGCCAGCGGCTCCATTGCCGGGATCAGGACGTGGCAGCGCAGCTGGATTTCGTGTCCGTGCGATCCGCCCAACGCCTGATGGACGAAGTGGCTCCACATCCCTCCCCGGACGACCCAGCTACGTTCTGGATGGCCACTTTTGAGCGCACGTACGCGGCCGAGCTACGTTCCGAAGGGCCAAGCAAGCATGAGGCCATTTATGCAGCCAATCAAGAGTACTACGATCAGCTATTCCACGAACGACATGCGAACGCAACCTCGCGTCGCGGCTCTCTAGCCTGGCCATTGGTCCAAACGGTGGGGAAACTCTTTTCATCGCTCCGCATTGTCAAGTCGACCCTCACCTTCGACGACGCAGTGGACTTCATGCTCTGGAAGCTCGAGCGGCATTCGGGCGTGCGTCTTGAACCCACGGAAAGACAACGCCGGTACCCGCTGCTTTTCGCTTGGCCTTTGGCTTGGCGCCTCTATCGTCTCAAGGCCTTTCGTTGAGCGTTGCTAGACGCGTTGCCCGAAACTTCGGTTGGCTGTTGAGCGGTCGAGGAACCGGGGCACTGTTGTCCTTGGCGGCCACAGCCCTGATGGCGCGCACGTTGGGACCGGAATCTTTTGGACAGGTGATTCTGCTGCATACGACGGCACAAATCCTGCGCCATCTTTGCAGCGTCAAGTCTTCGGAAGCGGCCATCCGCTTTGGCCAGCATCTGTTGAATCGTCGCAATGGCCACTATCAACAAACACATGCTTGGCTCGATCTGATCGGTGCTCTGTTTCGCGTCGATCTGGTTGCCGCCATCTTGGCCGCTGTCTTGGCCGGTGCTGGCCTTGCATTTGCCAGCGGCCCGCTAGGCTTGCCTAGCGAGTTGGCCAACGCTGCTTGGATTTATGTCGCCGCCCTGGCTTTCACAGCCACCGGCACCGCCAAAGGCGCACTACGCAGCCTAGATCGATACCTGTTGCTCAGCGTCCAATTGGTGGTCACGCCTGGGTTGCGGTTAGCAGGCGTTGTGGCATGCACTATCCTTGAGGCTCCGGTTGAATGGTATGTTACGGTCTGGGCCGCCAGTTTGTTGATCGATCATTTGGTCGTGCTCGCCAGCGCCGCGCCCTATCTGAGCTTGCGCCAGCTCGGTGGCCCAATCCGTCCGGCCTTGGCAACCCAACCCAAGCTCACCGCTTTCCTGAGGGCGGTGTACTGGCAATCCAACTTGGACATGCTGCCTGGCCGCGGGGCGACTGTGGCCGTGGGCTTGCTGTTCGGTGCTCCTAGTGCCGGCATCTACCGCTTGGCCCATGGCATTGCGGAAGTACTGAGCAAGCCAGTAGCTCTGCTGCGCCAAGCTATTTTTCCGGACCTGACCGAGCTTTGGCAGCAGGACAGAGCCGCATTCCTGTCCTTGACGTGGCGGGCAAGCGCCCTGCTTGCGTTGGTGGGCGCGGCCTTTGTGCTGGCCGCCTTGGCATTCGGCGCTGACCTGCTTGTGCTGCTGGCTGGCGAGCCGTTCGGGGCCGGCGCTACGTTGTTGGCTTTGCTGCTCGGCGCTGCTGCCCTGGAGTTGGGCGCTGCCCCCCTGCGCCCAGCGAGCTACGCCATGGACCGTGTGGGTGAAGTGCTGATTCTGCAAAGCGCGGCGGTGGCGCTGTTCTTCGCGGGGCTGTTCGCAACGAGGCCTTGGCTCGGCCTCGACGGCGCAGGCTGGGCGGCGCTGGCCAGCGCCAGCGCCAGCCTAGTGGGCATGGCCTGGCTGGTGCGGCGCACGACCCGGAGCGCGTAACAGATTCTTGTATTCAATAGGTTAGTGGAATTTTCCATACTGAGAACAAGTACTGGAAACCTGTACGGCGATGCGCTGTTCACAACACTTGGTTGCAAAACACCCAATCGGCGCTAACCTTGGTGCGCCGTCCACAAAGCCGCCGCCATGAGTCAAAGCCGCGCTGAAGCACTGAGCTCGTCTCCCGTTCCTGAAACCGTGCGCACACCTGCCGATCTTTGGCCTTTGCTGCGCCGGGTGGCGCGGGCCAAAGCCAGCGAAGAGCCCATTCTGGGCAGCTACTTTCACGCCACCGTGCTCAATCACCACAGCTTGGGCGCAGCGCTGAGCTTTCGGCTGGCCAGCAAGCTCGACAACCCGATGCTGCCCACCATGCTGATTCGCGACGTGATTCAGGAGGCCATTGAAGCCGACCACAGCATCCTGCAATCCGCCGCCGACGACATGATGGCCACCTTCAACCGGGATCCCGCCTGCGAGGACCCGCTCACGCCGTTCCTGTTCTTCAAGGGCTTTCACGCACTGCAGGCCCATCGCATCGCCCATTGGCTGTGGCGGCAGGGCCGCAAGACGCTGGCACAGTTCTTCCAGAACCAGATCAGCGTCACCTTGGGCGTCGATATCCATCCTGCGGCCCGGTTTGGCGCCGGCATCATGCTCGACCACGCCACTGGGCTGGTGGCTGGAGAGACCGCCGTGGTCGGCGACGACGTGTCCATCCTGCATGCCGTCACCCTCGGCGGCACCGGCAAGGAATCCGGTGACCGGCATCCGAAAATCGGCCGCGGCGTGCTGTTGGCCGCTGGCTGCAAGATCATCGGCAACATCCGGGTGGGCGAAGGCGCCAAGGTGGGCGCCGGCAGCGTGGTTCTTGAAGACGTGCCCGATCACGTCACGGTAGCCGGCATCCCCGCCAAGATCGTCGGCGAAACCGAAGGCCTCCCCGCCCACGTCATGGACCAGCGGCTGGGCTAACCGCAAGTTGACCAAGCTTGGCGGGCTTTGTGATTTCCTCGCGCGACCAAAGTGGCGTGCTGATGCTGCATCGGGCGGACATCAAACTGCGTAACGCACACAACGTCATGCACTGATGGCTGCTTAGCTGCGCCATCCTTCGCACGCCCAAGCCATTGGCCCAACGACGAGCTTCTCAGCGCCTTTGCTTCAAGCAAGCCGCTCCTTGGCCCGTTGAATGAACTGGCCCATCACCTCCGGGGTTTGAGCCCCCGGCAGGGTGAATCGGCCCGCTAGTAGGTAGCTGGGGACGCCCGACACGCCCAAATCCACCGCACGTTCAAGTTGTTCCCGAACGCGGTCCGCGCCGGCGTCGCTGTCGAGATACTGAGCGGCCTTGGCGCCGTCGATGCCGGCCTGCTCCGCCGCTTCGACCAAGGTTGCCTTGTGGCCGATGTCCTTGCCGGCGCGGAAGTAGCCGTGAAACAGCACTTCGGCCAGTTGATGCTGCACGCCGTCGTCCCAGGCCAACTCCATGAGGCGGTGGGCTTGGAAGGTGTTGGGCATGCGCTGGATCGCGGCGAAATCAAAGGTGACACCGGCGTCCTGCGCCTCCGCGGCCAAACGCTGGGGAACACGGTCTGGATCAGCATCCTCGCCATACTGTCGCCTCAGGAACTCAGCCCGGTCCACGCCGTCGACCGGCAACCCGGCACGGAGCTGGTACGGCCGCCAACGCAGGGTCACGCCCTCCCCGACCGGCGTCTCCAGCACCGCATCGAGCCGTCGCTTGCCGATGTAGCACCAGGGGCAAACCACATCGGAGAAGATCTCGATTTCCATGGCCGCCATCTCCATGCCGCCAGTGAAGAACGCAATGGGGCTATCCCCTTCCGCAGCCCGATTATATAGACTCCGGTCTTGAATTCCGGTGGATGCGCAAACGTGAACAAGCTCCCATCGCAATCGCGGCTCTACACCGTCAACGGCATGATCGTCGGCGCCGCGCTTGGCTCATTGGTGGCGCCGCTCTACATGGCCGCGCACAACTACGCCGCACTCGGCAAGCCGGAACTGGCCAAGCGCATCGTGCGGGCCGGCTTGGTCGTCTTTGGCGTCATCCTTGGGGCCAGCGTCATGCTGCCGCAGACATTAACTTGGGCGGCGCTGTCCATCTTTGCCCAAATTGCCCTCACCGGCTTCCTCGGCAACAGCCTGCAGGGCGCCGCCATCGACTACCATCGGCGCAATGGCGGTCAGGCTTATGGCTTGGGGCGAGCGGTTTTGGTCGCCGTGCTGGCTGGCCTGGCCCTGATGTTCATTCTGCTGTTGATTTCCCTGCCCTTCGCCCTGACCATGCAGAGCGTTAGCGGTTGATGGTCACGCCCGTCCTCGCAGGCGGGCCTCGGCGGCATTGAGCACGGCCCCCACGCCCTGGTCCCTGGTCTTAAGCGCTTTGAACATCGCCACCAAGTTGTCGTCCCGCCGTTGCTCAAGTTCGCGAATCGACGCGCCCTGAGCCTGAGCGTCGGACTGCTTGGCGATTTCGTCAATCAGCTCGCTGGTCAGTTCCGGCACGTCGGTGAGGCGGCTCCAGGGCCACTTCAAGGCCGGGCCGAACTGAGCCAGAAAGTGCCTCATGCCGGCTTCGCCACCCGCAATTCGATAGGTTTCAAATAGGCCCATTTGCGCCCAGCGGGGGCCGAAGCCGCAACGAATCACCGTATCGATCTCCTCGGTGGTGGCGATGCCGTCGCGCACCAGCCAGAGCGCCTCCCGCCACATCGCCTCCAATAGGCGGTCGGCAATGTGGGCGTCGATCTCGCGCCGAATGCGAACCGGCTTCATGCCCAAGCCCTCAAGCACGGCCACCGACTGATCGACGACCGCGGTGCTTGTGTGCTTAGAGGGGACCACCTCCACCGCCGGTAGCAGATAGACGGGATTGAAGGGATGGCACACCAACAGGCGGTCGGCGTGGCCAGTGTCCGCAGCCAGCACCGAAGGCCTGAATCCCGAGGTTGAGGTGGCGATGGGCACATCGGCACGGGAACCATCGGCTATGGCCGCATGGACGCGACGTTTCAGGTCAAGGTTTTCGGACACGCTCTCTTGAATCCAGTCCGCGTCCACAACGACCGTTTCCAAGCTGGAGGCCAGGATCAAGCGGCCCTCTTCCGGCAAGGACGCGTCGTAGAGCTTCGGCAAGCTGCGCCGGCCTGCTGCCAAAGTGGCTTCAAGGCCGGCCATTGCGGTCGCGGACGGGTCGAAGACGGCGACGTTCCAGCCATGCAGGAGAAACCGCGCGGCCCAGCCGCCGCCGATGACGCCGGCGCCGACGATGGCGGCCTTCATGCCGGGTTGCGCTTGGTTAGCCCCAGCCGCTCCCGCACCTCATCCGGCCCGATCACCCGGGCGCCAAGGCCTTCCACGATCTTGACCGCATGTTCGACAAGCTCTGCATTGGTGGCCAAGTTGCCCTTGCCCAAGTAGAGATTGTCTTCAAGGCCGACGCGCACGTTGCCGCCTGCCAAGACCGCTGCCGCCACGTAGGGCATCTGATGGGCCCCTAGGCTGAAGGCGGACCAGAACCAGTCCTTGGGCACGTTGTTGACCATCGCCATCAGCGTGTTCAGGTCGTCCGGGGCGCCCCAAGGCACGCCCATGCACAGTTGCGCAAGCACCGGTGCCTTGAGCACGCCTTCCGCCACCAACCGCTGGGCGAACCAAAGATGGCCGGTGTCGAAGGCTTCGATCTCCACCTGCACGCCCAGTTCGGTCATCTTGGCGCCCATTGCCCGCAGCATGCCCGGCGTGTTGGTCATCACGTAGTCGGCTTCGGCGAAGTTCATGGTGCCGCAATCCAGCGTGCAGATTTCCGGGCGGCATTCGGCAATGGGTTGCATGCGTTCGCTGGCCCCCGCCATGTCCGTCTGGTTGCCTGGCGGCAACGGTTGCTCCACTGGCCCTAGGTACAGGTCGCCGCCCATGCCCGACGTCAGGTTCAGCACTACGTCGGTCCGAGCCGCCCGAATCCGTTCGGTCACCTCACGGTAGAGTTCCGGTGCGCGGGCCGGAGCGCCGCTGTCCGGGTCGCGCACATGGCAGTGGACAATGGCTGCGCCGGCCTCGGCGGCTTCCAAGGCGCTGGCGGCGATGGCGGCCGGCGAACGGGGCACGTGGGGGCTGCGATCCTGGGTGGCGCCGGCGCCGGTGACCGCGCAGGTGATGAAGACTTCCTTGTTCATGGCGAGCGGCATGATTCACTCCCACTTCATGACGGTTGAAGCGCTAATTTGAACCGGATCGCATTGGCTGGCAATAGGCGCGTGATGATGCGGCGAGCATGTCCCGTGTTCTATGGGCTACTTCCGAACCAAGGCAGGGGCAGGACGCCCTCGAGCCGGTGCAAACGCGCACCTTCGGCGCGTTTCGGTTCGCATTGCAGTTTCGCTGGCGATGGATGTTCCACTGGCGTGCCGGATGGTCCCACCGCACACGCACTCAGGAGCTGGACTCGAACGCCGCGTTAGCGCAAGGAGGCGCCCAGCAGGTCTCGGGCGATGATGTGCCGCTGCACTTCGTTCGGCCCTTCGCCGATGCGGCGAATGCGCATCTCCCGGTACCAGCGCTCGAAGGGGAAGTCCTTGGTGACCCCGTAGCCGCCGAATATCTGCATGCAGCGGTCCACCACCCGGCCGCCGGCTTCGGTGGCCACCAGTTTGGCCATGGCCGCCTCCTTGCGGAAGGCGTCGCCCCGCTGGGCTCGGGCCGCGGCCTCCAAGGTCAGCCAACGGGCTTGGCGGATGTCGATCTCATTGTCGACCAGCATCCACTGAACGGCTTGCCGGGACGACAGCGGCGCGCCGAAGGTCTGCCGCTGGGGGGCGTACTCCAAGGCCATTTCGTGAGCTTTGATGGCGACGCCGATGCAGCCAGCGGCGTAGGGAATGCGCTGCCTGGAGAGCCGGTCGTTGGCGATGGCGAAGCCGCCGTTGACCGCACCGAGCACGTTGTCGTGGGGCACGCGCATGTCTTCGAACTGCAGCTCGGTGGCGTAGCGGGCGCTGCGCAGCGTGTGCACCACACGGCGCACGTGGAAGCCGGGCGTGTCAGTATCGACGATGAAGCAGGTCACGCCATTGCGCCCCTTGTCCGGTTCGGTGCGGGCGAACACCAAGCCGAAATCCGCCCGATCCGCGCCGCTGATGAAGATTTTGCCGCCGTTGATGATCCAGTCGTCGCCATCGCGCACGGCCCGGGTTTGTATGGCCCGCGCCGGGTCGCTGCCGCCGGACGGCTCGGTCAGGCCGAAAAAACCGCTCTTCTCGCCACGTAGCATGGGATGGAGGTAGCGCGCCTGCTGGGCTTCAGTGGCTTCGAAGAGCTGGGCCAAGCCCGCGCCCCCGAACACGCCGTAGCAGGGTGCGTAGAGACCGGCGCGATGCTGGCTGGTTTCGATGGCGATCAGCGTGCGGGTGACCAAGTCGATTTCCGGACCGCCGAACTCCGGCGGGATGTCCAAGCCGTAGAGGCCCATGGCGCGGGTTTGCTCAGTCAAACGCGCCCGGTCCGCTTCGGGCAACTCGTCGGCATCCGGATCCAGGCTCAGCTCCAGAGGCAGGATCTCCTCGCGCACGAACCGCCGGACCAAGCCGGTGATCATTTCCTGCTCTTCCGTCAGCGCCAAGTCCATGCTATGGCCCCGGGCTGAGCTTTCCCAAGCGCGGCATGGGCTCGTTGTGGGCTGGCAGGGCCCCGTGATCCGCCTTGTGGGCCATCAACAGTTCCCGGTGGCGGGTGAGGTAGGCGGTGGTGACCTCAACCCTAAAGTGAAAGGCCTCGGGGATGCGCTGTGCGCTTGCGCTGACTTCGCTCCTCAGGCCAAAGCGACTGCGCCCGCCGGCGCAACCGATGTAACACACTTGGCCTGCCTCATTGGCCAGTTCGAACACGCCTGTTTGCGCCGACAAGCCCGCTGCGGCAGCGAGGGGCCGCCAAGGCTTATCCAGACGAATCGGCACGGTTGTTCGGCTGCCGGTTGGGTTTTCGCTTGGGCATGACCGAGATTTCCATCGGCGCAAACTGTTCCATGTCGATGTCGATCAAGCTGGGGCCTTCGGCGGCCATGCCTTCATCCAACGCCGATTGAAATTCGGCAACGCTGCCGACGCTGCGGCCGGGAACGCCCATGCTCTCTGCCATGGCAGCGAAGTCGACCCTGCCGAGATCCGTTTCGTTGGTGCGCCCAAAGCGCCGTTGCTGCAGCCAGCGCAGCACGCCGTAGCCGCCGTCATTGAACACGCACGCCACCAAGGGCACGCCGTACTGGGCGGCGGTGGCCAATTCCGTGGCGTGGAACATGAAACCGCCGTCGCCGTGCATCACTAGGGTTTTTTTGCCGGTGGCAATGGCTGCGCCCAGCGCCAAGGGCAAGCCCGGACCAATGGCGCCCGAGGCTGGGTTCAGTGACGTGCGCGGCCCATGGATCGGGAACAGTTGATTGCCAAAGTTGTAGGCGGCAATGGTGGAGTCGCGCACCAACAGCCCATCCCGAGGCAAACGGTCACGCATGAGGTCCATCATGGCCGCGTAGTCCGGCCCCAAGCGCGCCCGCATCGCTTTGCGCAAGCCGTCTCGGGCCTCCCACACCGATTCATTGAACTGGGCGTCGTTGGGCGCGGCGCCATCCAAGCCTTGGAGCATACCGGTCAGCGCCGCGCGGGCATCGCCGACCACGCCGAGCGCCACGGGATGGGCACGGCCCACCATGCTCGGATCGACGTCCACCTGCACCAAATCGCCGGGTGGGCGAAGCTTGGTGGCCTGGCCGTCCACCCCCACGGCGAATCGCACGCCAAACGCAAGGCTCAGGTCCGCGCCCTGCACGGCTGCATGGAAGCCAGCGCTCTGCCAGTAGTTGCCAACGCACAGGGGATGGTCTTCGGGGAGGGCGCCACGACCGTCCACCGTGGTGACAACCGGCGCATCCAGGCGTTCCGCCAATGCCTGGAGCTCGGCTGCCGCACCGGCTGCGATGACGCCGCCGCCGGCAATGATCAGCCGACGTTGGCTGGCGGCAATCCGTGCTGCGGCCGCTTCAATGTCAGCCGCCTTGGGAGCGAAATCCATGGCGTCAGGCAGCGGCGTCGGCGCGGGCGCGGCGGCGTATTGCAGGTCTATGGGCACCTCCACCGCCCCGGGAGCGCCTCGCCCGCTGCGCATGTCCGCCACGACGGCGTTGAGCGCCCCGTCCAACTGCCCGACGTGACGCGGGCTCTCCACCCGCCGGGCGACCGTTCTTAGCATCGGCAGCTGGTTTTCAGCTTCATGCACGTAACCCAGCCCTTTGCCATAGAAGGCGGTCTCCGCCTGCCCGGTAAGCAACAGCACCCTAGAAGAGGCATACTGGGCTTCATAGAGGCCAGTGACGGTGTTGGACGTGCCGGGGCCGGTGCTGGCCAGCATGACGCCGATCTGGCCGCTGGCGCGGGCATAGCCATCGGCAGCATGTGTGCCCGCTTGCTCATGGCGAACGTCGATGATGCGCGTCTTGCCGAGCCGGTTGATGGCGTCGAAGATCGGCATGTTGTGGATGCTGACGATCCCGAAGGCGTGCCGCACGTCGAGGTCGGCGAGCTTCTCGGCGATCAGGTCAGCCCCTGTGTAGGTCATGCTGAAAACTCCATGCCAAGCAGTATAACGCCAAGCACGCGCCTATCCCCGAAGGCCGCAATATGCCAAACTTGCCGGCCAGCACGTTAACAAGTTGCGGGAGGCCCATGAAATTCGGCATTTTCTATGAGCACCAGCTGCCGCGGGACTGGGATGAGTCCAGCGAGCACCGGTTGATTCAGAACTCACTTGAGCAAATTGAACTCGCCGACCGGCTCGGCTTTGACTACGCTTGGGAAGTGGAGCACCACTTCCTGGAGGAGTACTCCCACTCCTCGGCCCCAGAGGTCTTTCTTGCCGCCGCCAGCCAGCGCACTGAGAACATCCGCCTGGGCCACGGCATCATTCAAATGACCACCAACCATCCGGCCCGGGTGGCGGAAAAGGTGGCCACGTTGGACTTGGTCTCCAACGGCCGGGTGGAGATGGGCCTCGGTGAGGGCTCCTCGGTCACCGAGCTGCATCCCTTCAACCTGCGCTTTCGCGACAAGCGTGACATCTGGGAGGATGCGGTGCGTTGCGTGCTGCCCATGTTCTGGAACCACGGCTGGGAGTACGATGGCGAGTACTTCAAGTTCCCCAAGCGGGCAGTGGTGCCCAAGCCCCTGCAAAAGCCACACCCACCCCTTTGGGTGGCCTGCTCACAGCTTGAGACCATCAAGTACTCCGCCCACCGGGGCATGGGGGCGCTGTGCTTCAAGTTCGTCGACTTGGCCGCTGCCCAGGCTTGGGTGAATGCCTACTACAACACCTTCATCCACAACCAAGAGCGGCTCTGCGAATACCAGGCCAACCCCAACATCGCCGTGGTCGGTGGCTTCATGTGCGCGGCAACGGACGAAGAGGCTTGGCGCAAGGCGGACGGCTGGACCTTCTTCCAATTCGCCTTGCAGCTTTACAACAAGGAAGGGCCGTTCGAGCCGGGCGAAGTTAACATTTGGGACCGCTACCAAGCCTGGAAGCAGACGCCCGCCGGCCAGCGGCGCTCCGGCAGCGAGTTGATCGGCTCGCCGGACACCATCCGCCAGCGCTTGAAGGAGCTGGAGGACGCCAACGTGGATCAGGTGATCCTGCTCAACCAAGCGGGCAAGAACTCCCACGAGGACATTTGCAGCAGCCTGGAGTTGTTCGCGCAAACCGTCATGCCCGAGTTCCAAGGGCGCCATGCGGAGCACGAGGCCTGGAAGGCGGCCGTGCTGAACGGCGAGATTGTGCTGGAGGACATCGATACCGACCCGTTCGATTTCACCGCCCGCCAAGCGCCATCGCAAAAGCCCTCCAAGGACCGGCGCAACATGGTGGCAGGCGTGGTGGGCCGGCCGGACTCCACCGCGATCAGCGCTTAGGGCCGCAGATCGAGGCCCAACCAAGCACCTCGGGCGTCCCACCTTCGATTGATTCCCTCAAATCCGTTCGAGGGCGCGATCGCGCACTTTCGCTGCGCGTGGGTTCGTTATGACCTTGCCAGTTAGGCTGCCCTAGTCTGTTAGATTTTCCCCAGCGGACGCGAAAACAGGATCGTCCCTCCGGCACCCTCGCTCCGGCGGACGGCGCACCATGATTCCAGCCAAAGGCGACACGCCCTCGCCCGGAGACGCCCTTGGGTTGGAACTAGGCGTCGAACAGGATGACGCTGCGGGCCACCTCACCGGTTTCCAAGGCCTGCAGGGCATCGTTCACGTCGCTGAGCTTGATGCGGCTGGACACCATGTCGTCCAGGTGCAGCTTGCCCTGCAGGTAAAAGTCCACAAAGCGCGGCATGTCCACCCGGAAGCGGTTGGACCCCATGAACGAGCCTTGGATCTTCTTTTCGAACAGGAAGTCCACGCCGTGCAGGGCCACCATGGCACCGGGCGGAATCATGCCGATGACGGTGGCAGTGCCGCCGTGCTTGAGCATCTGGAAGGCTTGTTCGGCGGTTGCCTTCAGGCCGATGGCCTCGAAGGCATGATGGACGCCGCCCGAGCTCATCTCCATCACCGTTCCCACCGGATCGTCTTCCTTGGCATTGACCACGTCCGTGGCGCCGAACTTGCGGGCCAGCTCCAGCTTTGAGGGCACCGTGTCCACCGCGATGATGCGGCCTGCCCCGGCGATGGCCGCGCCGTTGATGCAAGACAGCCCGATGCCGCCGCAGCCGATCACCGCCACGGTTTCACCCGGCCGCACCTTGGCCGTGTGAATCACCGCGCCCACGCCGGTGGTGACCCCGCAGCCAATCAAGGCGGCACGATCCAAGGGCATGTCATCGCGAATCTTGGCCACCGCGTGCTCGTGAACCAGCATGTACTCAGCAAAGGAACCGAGATTGGCGAACTGTCCGAGCGCCGTGCCGGCTTGGCTGATGCGCGGCTCCTCGTCCTGGCGGCGGCGGGTCTCCGGCTCTTCGCAGAGGTTCATGCGGCCGGTGAGGCAGTGTTCGCAATGGCCGCAAAACACCGACAGGCAAGTGATGACGTGATCCCCCGGCGCAACGTAATGAACATCCGCGCCCACCGCTTCCACCACCCCGGCACTTTCGTGGCCGAGCACCATGGGCGTGACGCCCGGATAGGTGCCGTTGAAGAAGTGCATGTCGCTGTGGCACACGCCAGCCGCCGCCGTGCGCACCAACACCTCCCTGGGGCCGGGCTTGGAGACCTCGATTTCCTCCACTTCCATCGGCACGTTAACTTCCCGAAAAACCGCTGCCTTCATGGATCACTTCCTTCGCAAGATAAACAACGCGAGTTTGCCGCACGGGCCTTGGGCCCTGCAAGTGCGTCTTCTGCGCAAGCGTGCGCAGAAGACGCACGTGCGAGTTGCTCCGCAACTCGTCTCACGCGCTAAGCAGTGTCGAGGCTCTGCGCAGTGAGAGCGGCACAGCCTCCAATGTGCTTCCGGACCCGCACAGCGCGGGCGAACTTTGACCTAGAGGGACAAAGTTCGTTTGGAGTTGCGTTGACGTCCTCCGCCCTCCACTATGGATTGGCAACCAAGACCCACGGCTTGCTTCAAGATCGCAAAGCGGCAAGCATGAAGGTGTTGGCAGGAGAGACGCATGGCTGAAGGCGATATCAGGCTCGGCATTCAGATTCGCACCCAGGGCCCGCAGTCGGATACCGCCACTATGGCGGCCTGTGCGGAAGCGGCCGAGCGGGCTGGGCTTGACGACATTGTGGTGGTGGACCACATCGCCATCCCGCCGGATGACATCGAGGGTTCCGGCGGCCGCTACCTGGACCCCTTGGCCGCCCTGATGTTTCTGGCCGCCAAAACCAGCCGCATTGGCCTTGGCACCGGCGTCCTGGTGCTGCCCTACCGGCCCATGCTGCCCACCGCCAAGGTGATTGCAACGTTGCAGGAGCTTTCCGGCTGCCGCCTGCGCCTCGGCGTCGGCGTCGGTTGGATGCCGGCCGAATTCAAGGCCTTGGGCATCCCCCGCAACCGGAGGGGGCGCTTGTTCGACGAGGGGCTTGAGTTCCTAAACCGTGCCTTTGCCAATGACCGGATCACCGAAAACGGCCAGGAGTTCATGTTCCTGCCGCGCCCAACGCGGCCAACCTTGCTGATTGGCGGCACGCCCCCCTACGCCTTTGGCCGAGCCGTGGCTCATGGCGACGGCTGGCTCCCCATGGGCGGCCGGCGGCCGGATAAGTTCGCCGCACCGGCCCAGGAACTGCGCCAGAGGTTCGCCGATGCGGGCAAGGGCGAGCCGGAAATCGCCGTCTTCACGCGGCTGCCTTTCGAGAACTCGGGCGAACTCGCGCAGCGCGTGGCTGACTGGGCGGGCATTGGCGCTACCGCAGTCATTCACGGTGGCGTGCGCTACGCAGACCCCGCCGAGTTCAACGAAGCGGCAATCGCGCTCTCTGAGGTCCGCAAGCCTTAGCAGGGTGGCAAGGCCACTCCCGACGGCTAAAGCGCAATCTCCGCCACGGCTTCGATCGAATCGGGGCTGCCCGAAACCACCATCCCCGTCGCCCTGCTTTCGCGCCACGCGGCCAAACGGTCCCGGATGCGCTCCTTGGGGCCGACCAATGCGACGGCGTCGATCAGGTCATCGGGCACGGCGGCCATGGCCTCGTTGCGCTGGCCGCCCAAGTAGAGGTCCTGAATCGCCTTGGCGGCATCCGGCCAGCCCTGACGGCTGACCAGGTTGTTGTAGAAATTCTTGGAACGAGCGCCCATGCCGCCGACGTAAAGGGCCAACTGAGGCCGCAGCTTGTCCCGGCAGGCTTGCAGGTCGTCGCCGACGATCACGTTGACGTGGGGCTGAACGTCGAAATCATTCCATCCCTTGTCCCCTTCCGCATTGGCGAAGCCGGACTCGATGTCCGCCGCAAAGCCGTCCAACCCTTCCGGCGTGACCCACAGCGGAATCACCCCGTCCGCCACCTCCGCGGCCGTGGCCACGCCCCGCGGCGAAATCGCGGCCGTGTAGATGGGAATGTCTGGACGCCCGTGAAGAATGCTGCGCAGCGGCTTGCCTAAGCCCGACGCGCCCTCGCCCGTGTACGGTATCTGGTAGCACTCCCCCTCGAATTGCACCCGATCCTGGCGGGCGAAGATTTGGCGCATGATGGCAATGTACTCCCGGGTGCGGGTGAGCGGCTTGCCGTAGGGCTGCCCATGCCAGCCCTCAATCACCTGCGGGCCGGACGGCCCCAAGCCCACGATCATCCGCCCTCCGGAGAGCTTGTCCACGGTCATTGCCTGCATGGCCGCCATGGCCGGCGTGCGTGCTGACATCTGCATGATTGAGGTGCCAAGCTTGATGCGGTTGGTGTGGCCAGCCACGTAAGCCAAGGGCGTGATGGCGTCCGAACCCCAAGCCTCCCCGGCCCAAAGCGAGTCGAACCCCGCGGCCTCCACCCGCCGAATGGCGTCCAAATCAATCTGCACCTGTGGGCCAATGCCCAATGCGACTCCAAACTTCATGCTGCTGTCCTCTTGGCTATTTCTCAATGCAATTCATGCTATCAAAAACCAACCCATTGATTTGTATGCAATAACTACCAAAACAGCGCCTTCAATGCGTTGGTGCACGTGACAGCCGACTGATTTCGCTGCCACCCCCGGTTACGCTAGGGTTCCCAACCGCCAAAAGCCAACTGCACTCGCAACCCGCTCAGTGCAAACGCCGCTCCACCAGCGCCTGTGCCGCTTCAATGGCGGCGGCCAGACCCCGGCTGTCGGCTTTGCCAAGGCCAGCGATGTCGAAGGCGGTGCCATGATCCACCGACGTGCGGATCAAGGGAATGCCCAAGGTGGCAGTGGTGCTCTGATGGAAGTCGTGGACTTTCACGGCGATGTGGCCTTGGTCGTGGTAGAGGGCGAGCACCACGTCGAACTCGCCGGCAATGGCCCGGTTGAACACCGAATCCGCCGGGATGGGGCCGGTGGCGTCAATGTCTTGCCGCCGAGCGTCGGCAACGGCGGGCGCGAGCTCATCGATTTCCTCCCGGCCCAGCAGGCCCCCTTCCCCGCCGTGGGGATTGAGCGCCGCCACCGCGATGCGCGGCTGGCGCAGGCCCCACCGCTCAAGCGACTCATGAATGAGGCCGAGTTTCTCTCCCACGTTGGCGCGGGTGGCGTAGCGGGCGGCTTCGATCAAGGGCTTGTGGGTGGACAGATGCACAACCTTGAGGCCCGGCGTCATCAGCATGGTGGCCGTGGAGGTCGAGCCCGTCAGCCGCGCCAGAATCTCCTGGTGGCCGATGTCGTTCACGTAGCCGGCGGCGTGAATGGCCTCCTTGTTGATCGGGCCCGTCACCATCGCCGCCAAACGCCCGTCCATGCAAAGCGCCGCCGCTGCCTCCACCGCCTGCACGGCATGGCGCCCGCAGTCGATCTGAACCCGGCCATGCCGAAAGTCCCGTGGCCGGTCAACGCCGATGTCGAGGATGCCGACAACGCCGCCGCTATCGGGCAGGTCATCAACCGAGCGGAACACCGGGAGTGAAGCCGGCGTGAGTTTTGCCGCCGCCGCACCCTCCGCCAAGGCCCAGCCACTGCCAATGAGCAGGAGCCGGATTCCGGCGTGATTCGCGCCTTGTAAGTGCTTGGCCAGCACCTCCGGGCCGATGCCCGCCGGGTCGCCCATGGTGATGCCGACCAGCGGAAGCGTCATGGGCGCTAGAGGAGCTCCGTCGCGTCAAGGGTCAGACCGAAGCCGCGCATGCCGACGAAGCCCACTTCGCGGCCCGCGATCAAGCGAATGTTGGTCAGGCCCAGATCACGCAGAATTTGCGCACCAACGCCGATGTCCAGCCACTGCGCCTTGCGCTCCTGCTCCCGGGACTGATCCTCCAACCTATCCAAGGGCACACCCACAAAGCCGGTGCGCAGGTAAATCAAAACGCCTTGCCCCAAGGCCTTGATGCGATCCAATGAAGCATCAAGGAGATTCTGGTCGTGGTCGGTCTGAGGCCCAAGCACGTCATCGATCAGCTTTTCGCGATGCATGCGCACGGGCACTGACGCATCGCTGCGCACGTCGCCAAACACCAGGGCGAGATGTTCCGCGTCTTCGAACTTGGTCTTGTAGGCCAGCGCCCGAGCCGGGCCGATGCGCGTCTTGACCTGGAACTCCCGCGTGCGCTCCACGAGCCGCTCCCGCGTTTGCCGGTAGGCGATCAGATCGGCGATGGTGATGATCTTCAATTGGTGGCGGTCGGCAAACTCAAGCAGCTGGGGCAGCCGCTGCACCGTGCCGTCGTCATTGACCAGTTCCGCCAGCAGGCCCACCGGGGGCAAACCAGCCAGCTCCGCCAAGTCAACGCCGGCTTCGGTATGCCCCGAACGCACCAGCACGCCCCCACGGCGGGCCACCAGCGGGAAGATGTGGCCAGGGCGCACGAAATCCTCGCCCGCCACGTTGCTGTTGGTGAGCGCCTGCACCGTCGCCGCCCGCTCCTCGGCGGAAATGCCCGTGGTCAGGCCATCCTTGTAGTCGATGGAGACGGTGAACGCCGTGCTCATGGGGGCATCGTTGCGCGCCACCATGGGATCGAGGTGCAAACGGCTCGCCAAGCTCTGACGAATGGGCGCGCAAAGGATGCCGCTAGTGTGGCGAACCATGAAGGCCACCTGCTCAGGGGTGGCCTTGCTGGCCGCCATGATCAGGTCGCCTTCGTTCTCGCGGTCCTCATCGTCAACCACGACCACCATTTCCCCCGCCGCAATGGCTTGGAGCGCGTCTTCAACGGTATCGAATTGGGACATGGGCGTAGTTTACTTGAAGTGGGGGCGGGAAAATCGCTCCTTGGGAGGTGACGCGGCCACTCAAGACGCAAGGCTCGCCGATTCACTCATGCCGCCAGTCGGATCAGGTGCCGGCCTTAGGGCTCCAGCACCCTCAATGGCCCACCCTTTGCCGTTTCGATGAACCGCCGGTGAAAGGTCAACAGCGCCTCACAGCCAGCCGCTGATCCCAGATGCAGCGCGTCGGCGAAATCCATGCCGTTCCCCACCCGCTCCAGAGCTTCAATCAAAAGCGTTGGATTCTCCACAGTAACCGTCGGCAGTCCAGCCAACCCGCGCAAACCTGCGGCGACCTGCTGGCCGGAAAAACCGTAGGCGCTGCGCAAAACCCACTCGCTTTCCAGCAACACTGTTGTGCTGACGAAAATGTCGCCCTCATCTATTGCGGCCCTGGCGCGAGCTGATTGAGACGGTTCGTCGTCGGTCAGGTGGCGAACAAGGACATTGGTGTCAATCGCCCGCATGACGGCGATTCGCTTCGGCAAGAACTGCTGCGTCCATGTCCCCGACTGACCGGGACTCGCCACGATAGCCAAGGCTACCAAACACCTGATCTGGGCTGGTTTCTTCGAACACGGGCAGGGGTTTCAGGAGCACGCCGTCGCGGGTGCTTTCAACCACCACACGGGTGCCCGCCTGCCAGCCCAATTGGGTGCGGATCGCCTTGGGAAGAATCACTTGACCCTTGGTGGATACAGTGGCGGTCAGCAACTGGGGTGCGGGCATGGGAACCTTCGGCAAGAGCGCAAGTAAGTCAGAAGTAAGATGTGCGTTTCGGGGTCTCGAATCAAGACAAGGTTCAGGTGATGACCGGGTTTTTCGGAACTTGGCGGAGGGGCAGGGATTGGTTCGGCCCGCCGAGTTGCGAAGCAACTTGCACATGCGCGAGGGCGCATGCAGTTGCCTCTTTGCAGGTCGTCGGAATAGACTACTCGGGTTGGTGTCCCAACGCTGGCCCCGGCCATTGGCCTCTGCGTCTGCGGGTT
This sequence comes from Candidatus Azophilus sp., assembly GCA_965220835.1. Lineage (GTDB taxonomy): Bacteria > Pseudomonadota > Gammaproteobacteria > Pseudomonadales > Azotimanducaceae > Azophilus. The sequence goes on from OZ244842.1 coordinate 1,395,277, forward strand.
TGCAGCGCGTGAGCCAGACCACCCGAAAGTAGCAACTGGAAGATCGCAATGATGCATCGTCGATTGGCCATTACCTGTGCGTTTGGCTTGGCGGCCATGGTCGCCGCAACCGTCAGCGCCGTCGAGCCGCTGAGCACAGAGGAACTCGTTTCTCATTGCGTCGTCTACGAAGATGACCCCAACGGCGAGGACGGCATCTTCTGCGTCCGGTACATTCAAGGCTTCATCGACGGTGCCATAGCAACGGATGAGCGGGTGACCAACAATGTCGCCAACGAGTATGACCGAAGACTGACGCTGACCGATCGTGCCATCCGCACCCGCCTAAACCGGCAAACAAGCCGTTTTCCGTCCTACTACGCCGAGTTCTGCCTTGGTGAACCCGTGCCGCTAAGCACGGTCGTGGAGCTTGTGGTTGCCGATCTCCTCGACCCGGCGCGGGTCGCAGACCAACCGCTTGCGGGCAACCTTGTCTATGCCACACTCCGACGCGAATTCCCATGCCAGCCGACGAACGACGAGTAGCGCAAACGGCGGCTTCCCAACGAGGAGCAGGCCAAGGGTGGCTGCGCGCGCAGTTCGTGTTGGCCTTGCTGCTGATTTCTTTCTGGCTGCTGTGGTCCGGGATGTTCACTCCCCTGTTGGTGAGCTTAGGCGTGCTTTCCTCGCTGCTCGCCGTTTACGTCGTGAGAAGGATGGGGTATTTCGACACGCAGGTTTACGCCCTGCGCTACAACGTGCGGCTGATTGGGTTTTGGGTTTGGCTGCTGCGCGAGATTGTGCGCTCGAGCATCGAGGTGGCGCGCGTCGTTCTCTCGATGCCATTGCGGCTGAAGACCGAAGTGCTTGAGGTGCCCGTGGGCGACTTGGATCCCGTTGATCAGGCCCTGCTTGGGAATTCGATCACCTTGACGCCAGGCACGATGACCCTGGAGGTCCTTGAAGATCGGCTGGTGGTCCACGCGCTGACGCGGGCTGGCGCGCAATCGCTCCTAGATGGCGAGATGAAGCGGCGCGTGATCGCCCTGCGCAGGGCTGACGCCGTCTGAGCGCGGGGCGCGCTCTTTAGCGGCTAGCATCAAGTCCCACAGGTTCAGCAACTCGCTTGGCCATGTACTACGCAGCCACAATCGCAACTCTGGTCACCATGGCTCTGGCCGTTATGCGCGCCGTGCTGGGGCCGAGCGTCTATGATCGGGTGTTGGCCGTGAACATGTTCGGCACCAAAACGGTGTTGCTGCTGTCGGTTGTCGCCTTTCTGTTCGGACGGCCCGACTTTCTCGATCTGGTGCTCACGTATGCGCTGATCAACTTCATCGGCGTGTTTGCCGTCCTGAACTTCTTCCGCATCCGCAACGCAAGGCACGCGGAACCTGGGATGACAGGCAAGTGACGGACCTGCTGCTGGACATCGCAAGTTGGATCCTGCTGACCTTGGGCGGCCTGGCGGTTCTCATCGGCGGCATCGGCGCCCTGCGCATGCCCGATCTGTACACGAGATTGCACGCCGCAAGCGTAACCGACAGCATGGGTGCCATCCTTGTGATTGTCGGCGTCATGCTTCAAGCCGGTCTTTCGCTGGCGACCATCAAGCTGGGCGTCATTCTCCTGTTTCTGCTGCTGACCAGCCCCACGGCCACCCATGCGCTGGCAGCCGCCGCCTTGGTGGATGGGATGAGGCCTGGCATCGACCGCCCGAGTCCGCCAAGCCAGTGAACGTCCTGTTCGGCATCTTCCTGCTGACGCTGCTGTTGATCACCGCGGTCGCCATCGTGCGTGCGCGAAGCCTTTTCGTGGCCGTCATGCTGATGGGCATCGCCAGCCTGCTGATCGCCGCCAACTTTTTCCTGCTCGACGCCGCCGACGTGGCCTTGACCGAAGCGGCGGTCGGCGCCGGGGTGTCCACGGTGCTCTTTCTGAGCGCGCTCGCGTTGACGTCCGACCGGGAGCACGCCCCGTCCGCCAGAGCGCTGCCCTCCTTGGCCGTGGTCACTGCTGCGGCGCTGGTGATCATCTACGCCACGTTCGACAAACCTCGCTTCGGAGACCCCAACGCACCGGTGCAAACGCACATCTCACCTTGGTACTTGGAGAAAACCCGCGAGCACATGGACATTCCAAACGTGGTGACCGCCGTGCTCGGCAGCTTCCGCGGCTATGACACGCTCGGCGAGGTCTTCGTGGTGCTGACTGCGGGCATCGGCGTGCTGTTTCTGCTCTCGCCAAAGCTGGGCCCGCGGACCGAAGTCCCGGCGCCCACCCAATCGGGTTCGGGGCTGCGCAGCTATGTGATTCCGCGCGTCGCCGGGCGGCTGCTGATTCCGTTCATCCTGGTGCTGGGCCTGTACATTCAGTTCCACGGCGAATACGGGCCCGGCGGGGGGTTTCAAGCCGGCGCAATCATCGCTGCCGCGCTCATTCTGTACGCACTCCTTGAAGGCGAGCAACGCGGCCTGCGCGTCATTTCACGCCCGGTGCTGATTGGGCTGATGGCGGGCGGCGCCATCCTCTACGGGGCTGTGGGCGTGGCCGGCATCCTGCTCGGCGGCAACTTCCTGGACTACAGCGTGCTGGCGGACGACCCAGTCAGCGGTCAGCAGATCGGCATCATCCTCATAGAACTCGGTGTCGGCATGACGGTCACGGGGGTGTTGCTCAGCATCTACCATGCCTTCGCGGCTCGGAGCAGTTAGCGGCATGGAGTTGCTCGGCATTTACCACTATTGGGTCTTCGCGATCCTGCTGATGATCGGCTTCTACACGGTAATTGCCAAGCTGAACCTCATCAAGAAACTGATCGGGCTGGCCCTTTTCCAGGCCGCCGTCTTTCTGCTCTACATCACCATGGGCAAGGTGGAAGGCGGCACGGCGCCGATCTTCGCCGCGGGCGCCGAGGTGTTTTCCAGCCCATTGCCGCAGGTGCTGATCTTGACGGCCATCGTCGTGGGGATCTCAACCACTGCCCTCGGTCTGGGCATTGTGATCAGGATCAAGGAGGAGTACGGCTCAATCGAGGAGCACGAGATTCAGGAAATCGATCAGCGATGACGCCGCTGACCGAACATCTGCCGGCACTCCAAGTTGCCGTGCCCATGCTAATGGCGCCATTCGTGCTGCTGCTGCGTTCGCGCAACCTCGCGTGGGCGGCGGCAACGGCCGCCAGCCTCATGGCGTTTGCGATTTCCATCAGTCTTGCCACAAGCGTCGCCGGCGGTGAAACCATCGCCTACCAGATGGGCTCTTGGCCGGCGCCCTATGGCATTGAGTTGCGCATCGACGCCTTCAGCGCGCTCGTGCTGCTGGTCGTGACCGGGGCCTCCAGCCTAGCGCTTGTTGGCGGCCGCGCCAGTTTGATGGCCGCAATCGGTGAGGCCCGAGAACACTACTTCCATGCAGCTTGGCTCCTGGCGCTGGCCGGCTTGGCTGGCATCGCCGTCTCCGCTGACGCCTTCAACATCTTCGTGTTCATGGAGGTGTCCTCGCTGGCGAGCTACGTGCTGGTCGCCGGCGGCGCTGATCGGCGCGCCCTTCCAGCGGTGTTCAAGTACTTGATCATGGGTACGGTGGGGGCGACCTTTTACCTCATCGGCGTCGGGTTGATCTACATGATGACCGGCACGCTGAACCTTGCCGACATGGAGGTCCGCATTCACGAGGTCGCCGACCAGGAGCCGATTCTGGCTGCGGCCGGGTTCATAACCGTCGGCCTTGCTTTGAAGGCCGCGATATTCCCGCTGCACGTCTGGCTGCCCAATGCCTACACCTACGCGCCGCATGTCGCGACGGCTTTCCTGGCAGCCTGCTCAACCAAGGTGTCGCTGTACGTCCTGCTGCGCTTCGACTTCTTCGTGTTCCAACAAAACCTGGTCGGGCATGCGTTTCAGTTCGCGGCCTATCTCATGCCCCTTGCCGTGCTCGGCATTCTCGTCGGATCCTGCGTGGCCATGTTCGAACGCAACATCAAACGCCTGCTGGCATTCTCTTCAGTCGCACAAATCGGCTACATCATTCTCGGGGCGAGCTTAGTCAGCGTCAGCGGCCTCACCGCCGCAGCGCTGCACATGTTCAACCACGCGCTTGCCAAGGGCGGCCTGTTTCTTGCCGTGGCCAGCCTCGCGATGGTTGTATCCGGATTGCGGCTTGAGCACATAGCGGGCATCGCGCGCCGTGCGCCTTGGTCATTCGCTGCGTTCGTCATTTCCGGCTTGAGCCTCATCGGCGTGCCCGGCACGGCTGGCTTTATCAGCAAGTGGTATTTGATTCTTGCGGCAATGGAACTCGGCACGCCCGGGTTCGTGCTGGTTGCCGTGATCGTCGTCGGCTCACTAATGGCGGTGGTCTACATTTGGCGCGTCATCGAGTCGGCTTGCTTCGCGACAGCCCCTGCAGAAAGTGAGGCTGCCCGCCCAATGCCGCTTCCCTTGTTGGCCGCAACCTGGCTGGCCGCGGCCGCCAACGTCTATTTCGGTTTCGTACCCCTAGTTCCCTTGGGGCTGTCCCAATCCGCGGCGACCAGCCTCTTGGGGCATTTGCCAACGTGACCGTTGAAGCCAAAATCCTCATTGCCGTTGTCTTGCCGCTAGCGGGAAGTTTGGGCATCGCCCTGGGGGGCCGCATCGGCGCCAACGTGCGGGAAGCCTTCACCCTGCTGGTCGCCGGCGGCTTGGCCGTCATCGTTTGGAGCCTCATGCCGTTGGTCCTCGACGGCGGGCGTCCGGCCGTGCATGTTGCCGAGGTGTTGCCGGGCATCGACCTCGCCTTCTCCGTTGAGCCCTTGGGGATGATCTTCGCCGCACTGGCGTCCCTGCTGTGGATTGTCAACTCGCTGTACTCGATAGGCTACATGCGCGGCAACAGGGAGCCGAACCAAACTCGCTTCTATGTCCTGTTCGCTGTCTCGCTGGGCGCAACCATGGGTATTGCCTTGGCGGCGAACCTTTTCACTGCGTTCGTCTTTTACGAGATCCTGACCCTCGCCACATACCCTTTAGTCGCGCACAAAGGGGACCCGGCAACGGTGCGGTCCGCTCGCGTCTATCTGGGCGTGCTGCTGGCCACATCGATCGGGCTGCTGCTTCCTGCGGTGGCCTGGGTGCATGGGGTCGCCGGCACAACGGCGTTCACCCCCGGCGGCATTCTGGAAGCCAAGCTGCAGGGGCCTTTGCTTGGGTTGCTCCTGGCCTTGTTCGTCTTCGGCATCGGCAAAGCCGCGGTGATGCCCGTGCACCGCTGGCTTCCAGCCGCCATGGTCGCGCCGACACCGGTCAGCGCGCTTTTGCACGCCGTCGCGGTCGTGAAGGCTGGGGTTTTTCTGGTGACCAAGGTCATCGTTTACATTTTCGGCGTTGACCACCTTGGGAACGCACCAAGCGCGGACTGGCTGGTGTATCTTGCGGCATTCACCATCGTAGCGGCCAGCGTGGTGGCGCTGCGCCAAAAAAATCTCAAACGCCTGCTCGCCTACTCCACCGTCGCGCAACTCTCATATGTGGTCATGGCCGCCGCCATACTGAAGCCCCTGGCCGAAATCGGTGCGGCTTTGCACATCGCCGCGCACGGGTTGGGCAAGATCACCCTGTTTTTCGCAGCAGGTGCGATCTACACGGCGTCGCACAAAACCGAGATACACCAATTGCGCGGCATTGGCCGACGCATGCCGATCACCATGGTCGCCTTTACGGTCGGTGCCCTGTGCATGATCGGGGTTCCCCCCACCAGCGGTTTCGTGTCCAAGTGGTACATCATCGCCGGCGCCTTGGAAGCGCAAAGCACTGTCGCGCTATTGGCGGTCATTGTGAGCACCGCGCTCAACGCAGCCTATTTCCTGCCGATTGTGTACGCCGCCTGGATGGCGCCCGAGAAAGCGCGCCCGGCGGCCCATGGCGAAGCGCCGTGGCCTTCGGTTGCGGCCCTGTCCCTGACTGCGGCGCTGACGGTCGCTTTCTTCGTGTTCCACTCATCCACCCTCGAACTCGCCCGCCAAGCGGTGGGGATGTAAATGGCAAAGTTGGATCAAGAAGGCCATTGGCTGGTGCGCCGCCGCACCATCAAGCTGCTGTGGTGGGTGTTTGCGGTCCTGCTGGCACTGACCGTGGTCCTGCAGTTGGCGAGCCCAATCAAGGGCTACTTCGTGGTGGATGGCTGGCTCGGATTCGGGGCGGTCTTCGGCTTTCTGTCGTGCCTTGTCATGGTGCTGGCCGCCAAGGGGCTTGGCCACCTGCTGAAGCGCCGAGAGGACTATTACGACGATCGAGAAGATTCGGCTGACGATGCTTGAGCTCATTCCCCCAGCCTTGGTGTTGCTGCTCGGCGCAGCGGTTATGGGACTTGTTCGCGGGGCCGCGCGCACCGCCGTCGTACTCCTTACGCCGCTCCTGACCCTCTGGCTGGTTTGGCTGGTCGCGGACGGCGTGGCTCTGGAAGTGGCGTTTCTGGACTATCGAATCGAGCCACTGGAGGGCAGCCCGGTTCGGCGCCTGTTCGCGACCATCTTCGCGCTCATGGCCTTCGTCGGTGGACTGTACGCTTATCGACAGGCCAAATGGCAGGAACTGGCAGCGGCGCACGCCTATGCCGCGGGGGCTATCGGCGTCTGCTTCGCCGGCGACCTGATCACGCTGTTCCTCTTCTGGGAGCTGATGGCCCTGTTCTCGACGGTGGTGGTTTGGTGTGGCAATACACCCAGCGCGCGGGCTGCCGGCCTGCGTTACGCCATCATGCACCTGATCGGCGGCGTCATACTCAAGGTAGGCATCGTTGGCGTCGCCTTGCAAACGGGTTCGATCGATGTGCAGGCCATGTCGGCCAACAGCTTCGCTGGCGCCTTGGTCCTGGTCGGCGTTCTGATCAACGCGGCGGCACCACCCGTTTCGGCTTGGCTTGCGGACTCGTACCCCGAGTCAAGCCCAACGGGGTCCGTGATCCTCTCCGCGTTCACCACCAAGGCCGCCGTGCTGGCCCTAATGCTGCTGTTCCCTGGCGAGTCGATTTTGATCGCCGTCGGCCTGTTCATGGTCATGTACGGCATCCTCTACGCCCTGCTTGAGAACGACATCCGCCGTATTCTGGCCTTTTCCATCGTCAATCAGGTTGGCTTCATGGTCTGCGCCATCGGCATCGGCACCCAGATGGCCTTGAACGGTGCCGCAGCCCACGCGTTCGCCCACATCATCTACAAGGCGCTGCTGTTCATGAGTGCGGGAGCGGTCATCCATCGAACCGGAATGAACCGCTGCAGCGACGTTGGTGGGCTGTTCCGCACGATGCCTTTGACGGCTTTCTGCGGCATCGTGGGCGCGCTGGCCATCTCCGGGTTCCCCCTAACGTCCGGCTTCACGACCAAGACCTTGATTTCCCAAGCGGCGGCCGACGCAACGCTCGTCACCACCTACTTCATGCTTGCCGCCGCCTCGGCCGGCGTTTTCCTGCACGCGGGGATCAAGTTCCCGTGGTTCGTCTTTTTCCAGAAGGATTCCGGGCTGCGCCCCAAAGACGCGCCTTGGAACATGTCCGCGGCCATGCTGATCTTCGCTTTCCTTTGCATCCTGCTTGGCGTGATGCCGGACATGCTTTACCGCTTCCTGCCACACCCGGTTGACTACCAGCCCTACACCGCCGACAAGGTGCTGTTTTACCTGCAGTTGTTGTTGTTCTCGGGGCTCGCGTTCTTCCTGCTGTTGCCGTTGATGAAGCGCACGCAGACCATCAGTCTGGACGCAGACTGGCTGTGGCGCATTGCGCTGTGTGGCGGCGCGGGCGCAGCCTACCGAGGGCTGCGGAAGATCGGGCTCGCTTTGGCCGCCACCGTGAACGAGGGTCTGCGCAAACTGCGCACGCAGGCGGCACGCCACATGTCCACATCCACTGGGCATGGTCGGTCAGGCGTGTTCGCCCGCGCATGGCCGATTGGCGCAACCGCGTTTTGGATCGCTGTGCTGCTCATCAGCTATGTGTTCGTTTACTACCTGTAGCCCCGGCCAGCTGCGGACCTGAAAGCGCGGGGGCCCGTTCGGCAGGAACCCAAGTTGGCGCCAGGCTGCGCCGTTCAACCCCACCCGGCGCTGCTATACTCCGGCCTTCTTCCAGAGGTGGCTGGCCTTGGTCATTTCCATTGCCGTGCACGGTGCCCCCTATGCCAGCGCCGGTTCAAGAACGGCGTTGCGCTTTGCTGAAAGCGCTCTGCGCCTGGGGCATCGGATTCACCGGGTGTTCTTCTACCACGACGGCGTGCTCGCCGCTGCCAAACAGGGCGTGGCACCCCAGGATGAAGAGGACTTGCATGCGGGCTGGGTCGGCTTGGCTGAATCCCACGGGGTCGAACTCACCGTCTGCATCGCCAACGCGCTGAAGCGTGGGGTGCTCGACGAAGCGGAGCGAGACCGCTACGACAAGGAGGCCACCACCGCCCATGCAGTGTTCACCATTGTCGGGTTGGGGCAACTCATTGAAGCCATGACCGCATCCGACCGCTTCGTGACCTTCGCCGCCTGATGGCCAAGCGCATTCTGTTTTTGCTGAACCAGCCACCCTACGGCTCCTCCCACGCTGCAGAGGCCATCGAGGCCATTCTGGTGGCCGGCGTCTTTGATCAGCAAGTCAGCGTCCTGTTCACGGGCGCCGGGCTGTATCAGCTGCTCAGCGAGCAGGACGGCAGCGCGGTGGGTGGACGCACCGTGGGCAAGATGCTTGGCGCCGTGCCGGAGTACGGCGTGAAGAGGTTTCATGGTCATGCTCATTGCTCCTGCCAGTCCTTGTGCCAATCGCGCTCGAAGCGCACCCGGCTGCCTGTGTGGAAGGCTCTATTGCCTACCTGCCGCAACCTACTCGATCGGAACTTGAATGTCGTGGCGAAATCGAACGACTGGGGCGGGCCGAACCGGCAATGGGTGATCGCGGAACATCCGGTCACCACCCTTGAGGCGAGGCATTTCGAGTACCGGGAAGCCCCGGATGCTGAACCCGGCCCGGGCGAAGTGCTGCTGAAAGCGCACCTGCTGAACATCGCACCGGTCATGCGCAAGTACACGATGGAAGGGGGCGCTGTCGGCGAAGCGCCGCTTGAGATTGGCGACTTGATCCACGGCCGGGGCGTCGCCGAGGTGATCGCCTCCAATCACGCTGGTTTTGCACCCGGCGAATTCGTGCAGGGATAACTCGGCTGGCAGACTTGGAAGGTCAGCCGCATGACCGATGCGGAGAAGTTTCGCCGCCTGAAGGCGCCAGTTGATGGCGTCAGCGGTATCGAAGCGATGCCGCGCGCACTGATGGACATGTTCGAGTCAACGGGCGGCGGCAAGCGGATCGTTCATGTGGTCGAGGGAGACATCGCTTGCTATTGATCGCGGAGCCTTGGATGGGCTCAAGAGGAACGGACCGGGGGCAGTTGGCGGAGGGGCAGGGATTTGAACCCTGGGAGGCTTTCACCTCTCTGGTTTTCAAGACCAGCGCTTTCGACCGCTCAGCCACCCCTCCGGGTCGCTCAGTTTCCCCGCTTTGCCCCGTGGCTTCAAGTTCAGAGTGCGCCGATGCGCTCCGCCCGCCCGCAGCGCGTGCGCCCTGATCGGCTGGTGCCGATCAGTCAAGCCTTGGGAGGCTCTCACAACTCACCCGATGGAGGCGCCACTCCCCCTCTCGCTTTCTTCTGAACGGCAGCAAATCTGTCCGCCACCTCCCACTGATCCAGCCAGTGGTTCAGGTAATCCCGGTCCAACTCGTGGTTCGCGTCAAGAATTGCCTCTACGTCGGCGTCATCCCGGCTTCGCCCCGCAATGAGCTTGTGGACAATGATGTCCTCAACCGTCAGGACACGAGTCGAAATGCCCCCGGCCAACGTCTCTCGGCGGGCACGCTGCAGCGCGGCCTGTTGGTATTCGATCTCAACGGCGACAAAATCCACTGCGCCCAATTCAGGGTGGACAATGCGCAGCATGGACTGATCCGGATGCAGAAGCCGAACCGACCACCCGGCCGCCTGCGCCGTTTCCGCGACCACGGCCATATCCGCTCGGCCCAAGGAAAGCAGGATGTCCACGTCATATGTGGCGCGGGCCTCCGCACGGTAAACGTTCGCAGCAACAGCGCCGAACACCGCCCATTCAACGCCAAGCCGCGCCAGAATCCCTTCCACCTCCCTCAGAGTGAGGGTCCAAGGGCTATCCATCAGGATCTGAGGCGTGGGCGCGGATTGCTCTTTCCTTGGCCGCCATCCTGCGCACGGCCTCGACGTAGTTCTTGTGTGATGGGTAGTCCGGCCAGTGGTCCTGCGCGAATTTCGCAACATTAATGCCCCTGGACCGCTCGATTCGCCACATGCGGTCAAGCGCTTCGGCGAGCGTGCCGGCTGGCTGGTCCATTCGGGTTATGGCCGCATTCGCCTCTCCCAAGCGCCTGAAGTAGGCTCGGTCGCTTGCCGAAACCTTGCCGAGTTGGGGATTGCGTTTCTCTGACGTCATGCGGCCATTCTACTTGACCGGATTGCGCGTTGCCGGAATCCAACGCAACCCGGCGCTGCTATACTCCGCGCAACGTTCAGCGAGACGGCTGGCCTTGGTCATTTCCATTGCCGTGCACGGTGCCCCCTATGCCAGCGCCGGTTCAAGAACGGCGTTGCGCTTTGCTGAAAGCGCTCTGCGCCTGGGGCATCGGATTCACCGGGTGTTCTTCTACCACGACGGCGTGCTCGCCGCTGCCAAACAGGGCGTGGCACCCCAGGATGAAGAGGACTTGCATGCGGGCTGGGTCGGCTTGGCTGAATCCCATGGGGTCGAACTCACCGTCTGCATCGCCAACGCGCTGAAGCGTGGCGTGCTCGACGAAACGGAACGAGACCGCTACGAAAAGGAGGCCATCACCGCCCATGCAGCGTTCACCGTTGTCGGGTTGGGGCAACTCATTGAAGCCATGACCGCATCCGACCGCTTCGTGACCTTCGCCGCCTGATGGCCAAGCGCATTCTGTTTTTGCTGAACCAGCCACCCTACGGCTCCTCCCACGCTGCAGAGGCCATCGAGGCCATTCTGGTGGCCGGCGTCTTTGATCAGCAAGTCAGCGTCCTGTTCACGGGCGCCGGGCTGTATCAGCTGCTCAGCGAGCAGGACGGCAGCGCGGTGGGTGGACGCACCGTGGGCAAGATGCTTGGCGCCGTGCCGGAGTACGGCGTGACCGACTTGTACGCCTGCCGGCCTTCGGCGGAACGCCTCAACCTGGGCGACGCCAACCTGTGCCTCCCCGTCACCTGGCTGGACTACGACGAACAAAGGCGGCTGATCAGCCGCCAAGACATCGTGACGGGCTGAACGTGCCCACCCTGCACCTCGTCAACAAGCCTGCGGCCTGGGCGAGCTGCCGGCCACTGCTTGATGGCGAGGATGCCGTATTGCTGATCGAGGACGGCACCTACTTGGCGCGGCAGCCCCTCGGCGGCGCCGCGCTTTACGCCCTTGAGCCGGACATTCGCGCTCGCGGCTTGTCGCAACTGATCCACGGTGACATCCAATTGGCCTCGTTCGATGACTTCGTGCGTCTCGTGGAAAGCTGCGAGCGGGTCGTGACCTGGGGTGCTTAGGGTGTTGCCGGAAACCGACAAGGATGGCTATCTGCGCAACCTGGATGATTGGAGTCCCGCTGTGGCGGAGGCGCTCGCTGCCCAAAGCGGTATTGCGCTCACCGCCGCCCATTGGCAGGTCATTGAACTCGCCCAAGCGTTCTACCGCGCTTACGACCTCAGCCCGGACATGCGCCCCTTGGTCAAGTGGGTGCGCAGCGCACTGGGCGAGGAGAAGGGTTCAAGCCTGTACCTGCTTAAGTTGTTCCCGGGCAGCCCCGCTCGCCTGGCCGCCAAGATCGCAGGATTGCCAAGGCCGGCCAACTGCCTGTAGGCGTTCAAGATCTTGAGCGAAAACGCGGAGCGTGGCTGTAGAATGCGGCTTTGATTGCTCAGTTGCGGCCAACGACTCACTGATTTTCCGCACCCGACCAAAACGTGGAGAAGAGATGGACCCAAACCAATTGTTGAACCGGTTTCTCGGCGCTGATGCCAACTCGGGTTCCCAATCAGCCTCTGGCGCAATGGCTGCCGCCAAGCAGCGCATTGGCGGCATGCGCCCCGGCACGGCGTTGGCCGGCGGGCTGGCGGCCGGCGGCGTGGTTGGACTGCTGCTGGGCAGCAAGAAGGCGCGCAAGAAAATGGGCAAGGTGGCCGGTTACGGCGGCGCGGCCGCTCTTGGCGCGCTGGCGCTGAAGGCCTACCAGAATTGGCAGAGCGGCACCTCGCCGGAATCCGCGCCCACGGCAACAGCGACGGACACCCGGGATGTGGATGCCCGCTTCCTGCCGGAGTCCGCCCCCGCGGCCGGCGGAGAGCGCTTTGAGCTCTGGCTGATCCGAGCCATGATCGGAGCGGCCAAGGCCGACGGCGTGGTGGACAGCGATGAGCAGGCGCGCCTGTTCGAGCAGGTTGAACGCCTGGGCTTGGACGCGGAAGGCAAAGCGTTCGTGTTTGATGCCCTGTCCACGCCGCCTGACCTTAGCGAGATTGCGGCCGCCGCCAGCACCCCGGAGCAAGCCGCCGAGATCTACCTCGTTTCTCGGTTGGCGATCGACATCGACCATCCGGCGGAAAGGGCCTACATGGAAGCGTTGGCACACCGCTTGAAGCTGCCGGCGGAGCTGGTCGCCCATCTTGACCGACAGGCGGAGGCGGACGGATAAGCTGCGTCGCGCTTCCGGCTGCGTGCCGTCACTTGGCCGCCCTACGGCGACTCCAAGTACTTGAACACAGCGTAACCAGATCGATCATTGGCCTCATCCACCACGTACTCGATAGGAATGAGCTGAAGGCGTGGCCATTGCGTGTACTGGGCGAACGAAAGAGTCTCCGTCAGCAGAAGGTCCACCGAAACGTCCCGAGCTTCCCCGCTCTTATTTGATGCCGAGAACTGGCAGCGGTAACCCGAAACAAAACGGGAGCCCGGCGGCTGAAACAGATTTGACAGCCACATCCAAGCATCCACCTGCTTGACAACGGCGATGGGCGGAGCGTCCAGAGACTTTTGCCGAGCCGCACCCTCCCTGTTCGCCAAGTAGGCTTGGGCGAACTTCGCGCAATAGACGGAAACGGTGGTGGCCCTGACCGCTCCGGACAATGACGATCCGGACAGTGACGCAAGCTCAGCCTGTCCCGGAACGTGATTTCCATCATCACAAGCGGCGAGAATCGCCAGGAGCAGGCTGAGCCCCAAGCGCCTAATCGCGCAACCCCCCGCTGGCATAAACCGCCAGATTGACCACTTCGCCGATAATGACCAGCGTCGGGCCGCTGACGTTGGCTGCAGCCACGGCATCGGGAAGGTCTTGCAGCGGGGCTTGAACCTGGCGCTGCTCGGGCAGGGTGGCGCGCTCCACCAGCAGTGCCGGCGTTTGCGGGTTCATGCCCTGGGCGATGAGCTTGCTGGCGATTTCGGCCAAGCCCAGCAAACCCATGTAGACCACCAAGGTTTGATGAGGATTGACGAGCTCCGGCCAATCCAGGTTCACTTGGTTGTTGACCCGGTGGCCGGTGACGAAACGCACGGACTGCGCCAAGTCGCGGTGGGTCAGCGGAATGCCGGCGGTGCTGGCCGCGCCCAAGGCGGCGGTGATGCCGGGCACCACGACGCAGTCGATGCCTTGTGCGGCCAGGGTTTCCACTTCCTCGCCGCCGCGTCCGAAGATGAAGGGGTCGCCGCCCTTGAGGCGCACCACCCGTTGGCCGGCCTGTGCCCGCTCCGCGAGCAGCTCGTTGATGGCCGCTTGGCGCACGCTGGCGAAACGCTGCCGCTTGCCGACGTAGATGCGCTCCGCGTCGCGCCGGGCGAAGTCCAGGATGCGCTCGTTGACCAAGTTGTCGTAGAGGACGGCATCGGCCTCCTGAAGCAGCCGCAGGCCCTTGAGGGTCAGCAATTCCGGGTCACCCGGGCCGGCGCCGATCAAGGCCACCGAGCCGGTGCCGCCCTCGGTGGGGGCCGCAAGCAACCTTCCAAAGGCCCTTTCCGCCCGCGCCGGTTCGCCAGCCATCAAGCGCTCCGCGACTGGCCCTTTGAGGATCTGTTCCCAAAAGGCCTTCCGACGGCCAAGCTCCGGCAGCGCCGCCGCAACCCGTTCACGGCGCTCGGCGGCGAAATCGGCCAGAGCGCCCAAGCGCGACGGAAGGCGGGCTTCAATCCAGCCCCGCACGATCCTCGCCAAGGTCGGTGAACGGCCGCCGGTGGAAACGGAAACCTGAACGGAGCCGCGGTCCACGATGGCGGGAAAGATCGCGGAGCAAAGCTGGGGCGCATCCACGGTGTTCACCAAAATGGCCCGCGCTTCGCAGTCCGCGTAGACCTGGGCGTTGATGGCGGCATCGTTGGTGGCGGCAATCACCAGCCGGCGGCCATCCGCGTCTGCGGAGCGGTAGCCGCGTTCCGTCAATTGCACGGATCCCCCTTCGGCCAAGCCTTGCACCTCCTCGCAACAGGCCTTGGCCACCACGCTGACCGCCGCGCCGGCCCTCAGCAGCAGTTCGATCTTGCGCAACGCCAGAGCGCCGCCGCCCACCACCAAGCAGTCTTGGCCGCGCAGATTGATGTGCAGCGGGAGGTAGTCCATGACCTCCGCCGCCTTCAGATGGCGTTAAGGTCGAGTGTGGCCGCGCCGCCCAGGTAAGGCTTAAGCACCTGCGGAATGACCACGCCGCCGGCACCGTCCTGGAAGTTCTCCAGCACCGCCACCAAGGTCCGGCCAACGGCCAGTGCCGAACCGTTCAGCGTATGGACGAGTTCATTGGCGCCACCGCCCGCCTCCTTGTAACGGGCCATCATGCGCCGCGCCTGAAAGTCCAGGAAGTTGCTGCATGAGGAGATCTCCCGATAGCGGTCCTGTCCGGGCAGCCACACCTCAAGGTCGATGGTCTTGGCGGCGGCGAAGCCTAGGTCGCCGCCACAAAGCGCCACCGTCCGGTAGGGCAGCTCCAGCTTCTTCAGAATGGCCTCCGCATGGCCGGTCAGCTCCTCAAGCGCGGCCCAAGACGCTTCCGGGCGCACGATCTGCACCAACTCCACCTTCTCGAACTGGTGCTGGCGGATCATGCCCCGAGTGTCCTTGCCGTAGGTGCCAGCCTCGCTGCGAAAGCACGGGGTGTGGCAAACGTGGCGGATCGGCAGTGCGTCGGCGTCGATGATGGCGTCCCGATAGAGGTTGGTGACCGGCACCTCCGCAGTGGGAATCAGGTGCATGCCGCCAGCGCCTTCGATCGTGAACTGCTCATCGGCGAACTTCGGCAGTTGGCCGGTGCCGAACAGCGAAGCCGAATTGACGATGTACGGGGCGTACACCTCGGTGTAGCCGTGCTCATCGACGTGGGTGTCGAGCATGAACTGGGTGAGCGCCCGATGCAGGCGCGCCACCGCACCCTTCATGACCACGAAACGGGTGCCGGATATCTTCACGGCGGCGGTAAAGTCCAACGCACCGTTGGCGCCTAGGTCCACGTGGTCCAAGGGCTCAAAATCGATTTGCGGCATCCGCCCCCAAGTCCTCAGCTCAAGGTTGTCGGCTTCCGTTACGCCTTCGGGCACCGAGGCATCGGGGAGGTTCGGGATTTCGGAGAGAAAGCGATGCTGCCGCTCTTGGAGGTCGGTGAATTGCGCCTTGGCAGCGTTCAGGCGTTGGCCCAAGTCTCCCACTTCGGCGACGAGGGGGGCGATGTCCTCGCCCCGGGCCTTGGCGGCGCCAATGGCCTTGGAGCGGGCGTTGCGCTCGCGCTGCAACCGTTCCGTCTCAGACTGCAGCTGGCGCCGCTCCGCCTCCAAGGCGCGAAACGCGGCCGTGTCCAAGCTGAAGCCCCGCACGCGAAGCCGGCGGGCGGCTTCGTCCGGGTCCTGCCGCAGTTGCTTGAGGTCCAGCATCGCTCAAACTCCCAGCAAGCGCTGCCCCAGCCAAGCTGCCAAGAGGCAACCCAGCACGCTGGCCATCACGTAAGCGATGGCGGCACCCCAGCGTCCGGCGTTGATCAGCATGAGGCCTTCCAAGGAGAAAGCGGAAAACGTGGTGAAGCCGCCGAGCACGCCGACGACCAAAAAAGCCCGCCCCCATTCCTGAAACCAAGACAAGTGCGACCAGGCTCCCCAGGCCAAGCCGATGCCGAGGCTGCCGGTCAGGTTGATGGTCAGAGTGGCCCAGGGAAATCCCATCGGGAACCCGTTCGGGAACCCGCTCGGGATCCCGACCCCGATCCACGGCGCGCTCGAAACGAACACGGACACCAGGTGGCGCGCCACCGCACCCAACGCTCCGCCTAGGGCCACTGCCACGACACTGGTCATCGGGTTGCCTGCGCCCGTTCGTCAAGCGCCTGCAGACGCTCAAGGCGGGCCTTGATCTTCGTCTCCAGCCCCCGATCCACCGGCTGGTAATAGCGCTCGGGTTCGAGTGCGTCCGGGAAGTAAGTTTCGCCGGCCGCGTACGCCTCGGCTTCGTGGTGGGCGTAACGATAGCCCTTGCCGTAGCCGAGGCCCTTCATCAACCGAGTGGGGGCGTTGCGCAGATGCATGGGAACCTCATGTGAGGGCGTTTCCGCCACATGGGCCTGAGCGGCGCCGAAGGCTTGGTAGGCAGCGTTGCTTTTGGGAACGCTCGCTAGATAGATCACTGCTTGGGCAAGGGCCAACTCCCCTTCCGGCGACCCTAGGCGGTCATAGGCATCCCAAGCGGCCAGCGCCAGCTGCAGGGCGCGGGGGTCCGCGTTGCCCACGTCCTCGCTGGCCATGCGCACCAGCCGCCGGGCAATGTAGAGTGGCTCGCAGCCACCGTCCAGCATCCGGCAAAACCAATACAGGGCTGCATCAACGGCGCTGCCGCGCACCGCCTTGTGCAAGGCAGAAATCTGCTCGTAAAACAGATCTCCGCCCTTGTCGAAACGGCGCTTGCGAGCCGGTGCGGCCAATTCGACAAGCCCGTGGTCAATGCGATCGCCGCCCAGTTGGGCAACGGTTTCAAGGAGATTGAGCAGGCGCCGGGCATCGCCATCCGCCAATTCAATCAACAGGGCCGCAGCATCAGCATTCACGGCCACGCCCAAGGCCTTGGCTGCCCGTGCCAAGACTTTGCGCAACGCCTCGGCGTCGAGTGACTTGAGCACATACACCCGGGCCCGGGAGAGCAGGGCAGCGTTGACTTCAAAGGACGGATTCTCGGTGGTTGCGCCAACGAAAGTCACCACGCCGCGCTCCACGTGGGGCAAAAAGGCATCCTGCTGCGCCTTGTTGAAGCGATGCACCTCATCGACGAACAACGCCGTGCCTTGCCCGAGCCGGCGCGCCGCTTCGGCACTGCGCACCGCTTCGCGCACGTCCTTGACCCCAGCGAGCACTGCGCTCAATGAAATCAAGCCCAGACCGGCATGTTCGGCAAGTAGCCGTGCCAAGGTGGTTTTGCCGGAACCGGGCGGCCCCCAGAGAATCATGGAGTGCATCTGGCCGTTCGCCGCCAGACGCGCCAGCGGAGCGCCATCACCCACCAAGTGCGCTTGGCCCGCAAAGTCCGCCAGCGTTCCTGGACGCAGCCGATCCGCCAGCGGCCGTCCGTCATCTAATTGAAGCCCGTCGTCGCCCATGTGCTTAAGCGCCTGTTTGAATGGCAATTTTAACGCATTGGCTGGGCACGGACCCTCGGCGTTCACCGCTGTTGGTCGCCCCAAGGCCGGGGGGCTTTCGACTGAAGCCCACCGGAACTTCAACCTCAATAGACCTCAACGCCGTCCGGAAGGCTGAGCACGAAGTCGCTTGGTTGCACAACCGAGGCGTCCTCGAAGCGATTGAGATGAACGTCGGTGCGCTGCCCCAACGGGCCGCGAATGCCGATCCTGCTGAGACGGCTGCTCTCAAACGCCAGGATGATCTCGGCGAGCAGCGCATCATCGGCCAGCGGCCGCAGGCTGAACTGCCCCGGCGCCAAGCGGGACACTTCGTAATCGGCGCTCAAAGTGGCCGCCGAGCCGGTGAGCACCGCCAAGGGCGCATCCGTCAACGCCTCCTCCATGGGGCGGATGCTGACCTGTTCCAAGTCCGGATCATAGACCCTTAGGGTTTCGCCGTCGGCGACGATGATCTGCCGATAGGGTTCAATCAACTCCCAGCGAAACTTCGGCCGTGCCAAACGCAGCCTTCCGTGAGCCTGCTCGAGCAGTTCGCCGCGGGTGCCGTATTGCGCTTGGGTGAAGTCCGCGGCCAAACGGCCAAGAGCATCAAGGCGCTGCTGCAGCTCCGAACGGGGGTCGCTGAGCGCTGGGGCCACCAGGCCCAACGCCAGCAAAACGCATCCGCATAGCCTCAGCCCTGCACCAATCGTGCCCGTTGCATGGCGCACTAGTCGCCACCCACCAGCACGTCGCGGCTGCCGTTGCTGTTCATGGGGGTTACCACGCCAGCCTGCTCCATGGCCTCAATGAGGCGCGCCGCGCGGTTGTAGCCGATGCGCAGCTTGCGCTGAACGGCCGATATGGACGGCCTGCGGGACTCGATCACGAAAGCCACCGCATCGTCGTAGAGCGGATCGTCCTGCTCGGTGTCCCCTGAACCGGAAGACAGATCGACGAACGCCCCTGCCGCGCCGCCACTCAATATGTCGTGGTCATAGTTGGGCTCACCGCGCTTCTTCCAGTCCTGAACCACGCGATGCACCTCATCATCGGAGACGAAAGCACCGTGCACGCGGTTCGGCACGCTGGTGCCCGGCGGCAGGAAGAGCATGTCGCCGTGACCGAGCAGTTGTTCCGCACCGCCCTGATCGAGGATGGTGCCGGAGTCGGCCCGTGAGGAAACCTGGAAGCTGATTCGGGCCGGGATGTTGGCCTTGATGAGGCCGGTGATGACGTCCACCGACGGGCGCTGGGTGGCAAGCACCAAGTGTATGCCGGCGGCACGGGCCTTTTGGGCGATGCGGGCGATCAACTGCTCGACCTGTTTTCGAGCCACCATCATCATGTCCGCGAACTCATCGATCACCACGACAATGAACGGCAAGGTAGCCAGTTCAGGCGCATCCTCCAGCCCCTCCTCCTCCGCCAGCGGATCAATCAATGGCGCGCCCTTGCGTTGCCCATCGCGCACCTTCCGGTTGAAGCCAGCTAGGTTGCGCACGCCGAGCGCCGCCATCAGCCGGTAGCGACGCTCCATTTCGGCAACGCACCAATTCAGCGCATGGCCCGCTTGGCTCATGTCCGTCACCACCGGCGCCAGCAGGTGCGGAATGCCCTCATAGACGGCCAACTCCAGCATCTTCGGGTCCACCAGGATCAAGCGGACATCCTCCGCGGACGCCTTGTAGAGGATGCTGAGCAACATGGCATTGACGCCCACCGACTTGCCTGAGCCCGTGGTGCCGGCAATCAGCAGGTGCGGCATGCGGCTGATGTCCGTCACCACTGGCGCACCGGCCACATCCTTGCCTAGCGCCAAGGTCAGCGGCGACTTCGACTTCTCGTATTCGCTGGTGGCGAATATCTCCTTGAGCCGGACCATTTCCCGGTTCTCGTTGGGAATCTCGATGCCAATCACCGACTTGCCGGGAATCACTTCCACGACGCGGACGCTGATCACGGCCAGGGAACGGGCCAAGTCCTTCGCCAAAGTGGTGATTTTCTGCGCCCGCACCCCCGGCGCCGGCTGCATCTCAAAGCGCGTGACCACCGGCCCCGGCAACACGGAGGTGACTTCCGCCTCCACGCCAAACTCGGCAAGCTTCAACTCCAGCTGGCGCGACATCGCCTGAAGTGATTCCTCCGAAAAGCCGCCTGACCCATCGGTGGACTTGTCATCAAGCAGGGCCATGTCAGGCACCGGACCGACCCCGGCGGTATCAAAGAGGCTGGCCTGCTCGGGCTTGACCTCCTTGATCGCCGGCGACTCGATACTTGGAGGCTGGCGCTTCTGACGTCGCTTGCGGTCCTTCTCCCGCGTCTGCGCGCGCTTGCGAACGGCGGAGCGGGTGGCTTTGCGGGACGTGCGCCGTTGAGCCGCCACCTCGGCCCGACGGGTGGCAAAGCCGGCGATGACCATGAACGCATGGTGTATTCGCTCACCCAGCCACTCGGCGACATCGAGCCAGGAAAAACCAAGAGCCGTCTGGGCGCCGGCTAGGATGCCCGCCACGCCCAACAAGGTCAGCCCCACGAAGCCCAAGGCGGGCAGCCCATATTGAGCCAACCACTCGCCAAGCGTGCCGCCAGCGCCGGCGGGCATGGCAAAGCCCTCCGAGGGCACATGCGCTTGCACCAGGACGCAGGCGCAGAGCGTGACGACTACCCAGCCGACGCTGCGCAAGGCGACCGCGAACCAAGGGGAGCGGTTGCCGCTTCGAACCACGACGCGCACACCGATGGCCAGGACCGCAAGCGGCATCATGTAGGCGACCCAGCCGAAAACGAATAGGAACAGATCCGCCAAGTAGGCCCCGCTGGCGCCGACCCAGTTGCGCACTTCGCCGGATTCCCCACTGAAGGTGTACGACGGATCCGAAGGCGAATGGGACACCACGGCCAGCAAAAGGTAAAGGGCGAAGGCGCCGACGCCAATCAAGCCGATTTCGCGTATTGGGGCGCGGTAGGTGGTCAAGGGTGGCGCGACCGCTGGCAAAGGTTGTTGGGGGCTAGTTTAACGGCATTTGGCAGCCCTCACATCCTTTGGTTGGCACAGATGCCGCTCTGCTTCTGGCCTTGGGCAAAGCGCACTGTTGGGAAATCCACCGCAATCGCGTTCGATCTGCGGTGTCTGCGTTGATGTCATTTGAATATCAAATGTGAGACCGAAAAAGTGTGTGTCCTACTTGGTGGGCTAGGGTCGTATTGATATCAATTCGATATCAGTTGTGGGACTGAAAGCGTGTGTGTCCTAGTTGAGGTGGGGGTGGCGTCGGGCCAATGGCGGGTGGCCCGGTGATATGATTGGCGGATAACAACCGACGGCACACGTGATATGCGACCTGACAAGGCAAAGGTGGTCGATGAAGTCTGGGACGAGCAGCGCATTCGGTCTTTTCTCGACAAGGCGCCCTTGGCGAAGGGCATGGATCCTGACTTCAGCGCCCTGCTTTACGCCTACCGCAGCATGAGGCCGAGCGATTTTGAGGCCTTCATCAACTGGTTCCGCCAAGCGGGGCGCAATCTGGAGGCCAAGAACGACTTCGGCGAAACGCTTCTGGACGTCATTGCCGCCCACCGCTTGGCACAGCCCTTCAGAACAATTCTCCAAGCCGCCGGGGCCGGCCGTTAGCTGTTCAGCTGGGGATGGCGGTTTCCTTCATCCAAAGCGGCATCAGCTTTCCTGATGCGCAGCAGGCGGACGATTCCATTGGCGGCCTGCTGGCAGTCGGCGGTGACCTTTCCCCAAGACGCCTGCTGGCGGCCTACCGGGCGGGCATCTTTCCTTGGTTCGACGACGACCAAGCGCCGATTCTCTGGTGGAGCCCGGACCCGAGAGCGGTTTTGGTGCCGGGCGAGATGCACATCAGCAAAAGCCTTGCCAAACGGCTGCGCAACGGCGGCTTCAAAGTGTCCTTTGATTGCGCCTTTGCCGAGGTGGTCAAAGGCTGCGCGACCGAACGAAAGGGCCAGTCTGGCACTTGGATCACCTCGGGCATGGGCGTTGCCTACGGCCGCCTGCACGAACTGGGCTACGCCCACTCCCTGGAGGTGTGGCGCGCTGGGCGTCTGGTCGGCGGGCTGTACGGCCTGTCCATTGGCGCCTTCTTTTTTGGGGAATCCATGTTCAGCCGCATTCCAGACGCCTCCAAGGTGGCGCTCGCCCACCTCAGCGGGCAACTCAAGCGCTGGGGCTTCCAACTCATCGACTGCCAAATTCCCAACCCGCATCTGAGCTCGCTGGGCGTCAAGTCGATGCCGCGCGCCGAGTTCCTGGCGGCCTTGGCAGCCAATGACGAATCCCAGACCCGAGTTGGCACTTGGACCTTTGACGCCGACTGAGCCGGCAAATCCGGTTGATTCCAGCCACCCATAAAGGGCAGAATGCCGCCGCCTGATTGGACAGGGACCCCATGGCAAAGGAAGAGCAAATTGAAATGGACGGAACGGTGGTTGACACCCTTCCGAACACGATGTTCCGCGTTGAGCTGGACAACGGCCATGTGGTGACCGCCCACATTTCGGGCAAAATCCGCAAGAACTACATCCGCATTCTCACCGGGGATAAAGTCAAGGTGGAATTGACGCCCTACGACCTCAGCAAGGGCCGCATCACGTTCCGCAAGTAAGGTTTGCCGCGGACAGGGCGTTCCGCATAAGACCTCCTGCGGCCAAGCAGGTGCCGGCCGCCCATACGCTGAACGGCAAGCGGCGCGGTTAGGCGGTGACCTTCTCGTCCGCAGCGCTGACGGCCTCAAGCGCCAATTCACCGTCCTTCAGGGATACCCGCAGCAGCCCGCCGCCCTTGGCCAAGGGGCCAAACAGAATCAAGTCCGCCAGTTGGCGCTTGATCTTGTCTTGAATCAGGCGCTGCATGGGCCGGGCGCCCATCTTCTCGTCGTAGCCTTCCCGGGCCAGCCAGGCCCTAGCCTCTTCGTCCACCTCCAGCGTCACCCGCTTGTCGTCAAGCTGGGCCTGCAGCTCGGTGAGGAACTTGTCCACGATGGTCTTGACCACCGACTCGCTCAGGCTGCCGAACTGCACGATGGCGTCAAGGCGATTGCGGAACTCAGGAGCGAACAGCTTGCGGATGGCCTCCATGCCATCGGTGCTGTGGTCCTGTTCGGAAAAGCCGATGGACGGGCGAGCCATGTCCATGGCCCCGGCGTTGGTGGTCATGATGAGCACCACGTTGCGAAAATCCGCCTTGCGCCCATTGTTGTCAGTGAGCGAACCGTGGTCCATGACCTGCAGCAGCAGGTTGAAAACCTCCGGATGGGCCTTCTCGATTTCATCAAGCAGCACGACGCTGTGCGGATGCTTGGTCACCGCCTCGGTGAGCAGTCCGCCCTGGTCGAAGCCGATGTACCCGGGCGGTGCGCCAATCAGGCGCGAGACCGTGTGCCGCTCCATGTACTCAGACATGTCGTAGCGCAGCAACTCGACGCCGGTGATAAGCGCCAACTGCCGGCACACCTCGGTCTTGCCCACTCCGGTTGGCCCGGCGAACAGGAAGGCGCCGATCGGCTTGTCCCCGGCCTTAAGCCCCGCACGGGACAACTTGATGCTGTCCGCAAGCTGGTCGATGGCCTCGTCCTGGCCGAAGATGACCATCTTGAGCTTCTCATCGAGCCCCTTGAGCGCCTCCTTGTCCGAGGTTGACACTTGGGTTGAGGGAATGCGGGCGATCTTGGCCACCACCTGCTCCACGTCGGCAGCGCCGATGGTCTTCTTGCGGCGGCTTGGCGGCAGCAATTGCTGGGCGGCACCCGCCTCGTCGATGACGTCGATGGCCTTGTCCGGCATGAAGCGGTCCGTGATGTACTTTGCAGCCAACTCCGACGCGGAACGCAGGGCCGGGTCGGTGAAGCGCAGTTGGTAGTGGTCCTCGAAGCGGGACTTCAACCCCTTGAGGATCTGATAGGTGTCCTGAACGTCCGGCTCGACGATGTCAATTTTCTGGAAGCGCCTTGAGAGTGCTCGGTCCTTCTCGAAGATGCCGCGGAACTCCTGGTAGGTGGTGGAGCCCATGCACCGGATTTGGCCCGACGTCAGCAGCGGCTTCAGCAGGTTGGAGGCATCCATCACGCCACCGGACGCGGCACCGGCGCCGATGATGGTATGCACCTCATCGATGAAGAGTATCGCCCCCTCTTGTTCCTTCAATTCCGCAAGCACCACCTTGAAGCGCTTCTCGAAGTCGCCCCGGTACTTAGTGCCTGCCAACAGCGCGCCAAGGTCGAGGGCGTAGATCGTGCTCTCGGCCACCACGTCAGGCACTTTCTGCTCGACGATGCGCTTGGCCAAGCCCTCCGCGATGGCGGTTTTGCCCACCCCGGACTCTCCCACCAGCAGCGGGTTGTTCTTGCGTCTGCGGCACAGCACCTGGATGACCCGCTCCAATTCCTGATCCCGACCCACCAGCGGGTCAATGCGGCCGGCCTTGGCCTGCTCGTTGAGATTGGTGGCGAAGGCCTCGAGGGCTTTCTGAGCGCCTTCCTCGCCTTGGGTGCGCTCCTCGCCCTCCACGGCGCTCTCCGTGGCGCCTTTGCCGCCATAGACCTTGGAGATGCCGTGCGCGATGTAGTTGACCACGTCGATGCGGGCGATGTCCTGCTGCTTCAAGTAGTACACCGACTGGCTTTCCCGCTCGCTGAAGATGGCAACCAGCACGTTGCCGCCCGTGACCTCCTTGCGGCCCGAGGACTGACCGTGGAAGACCGCCCGCTGCAGGACGCGCTGAAAGCCCAAGGTGGGCTGAGTCTCCCGCTTGGCGTCGCCCGCCGGAATCAACGGGGTGGTGGTCTCAATGTACTCGCTTAGGTCCGCACGGAGCTTGTCGATGTCGCAGCCCACGTTGCGCAGCACGTCCAGTGCCGCATCGTTGCTAAGCAGCGCCAGCAGCAGGTGCTCGACGGTCATGAATTCGTGGCGCTTGGCGCGAGCTTCGCGAAAAGCCTCGTTGAGCGTGGTTTCCAGATCTTTGCTGAGCATAGTGTTAGTTTTCTTGATCGCGGGGGAAGGCTGCCAAGTTGAGCCCACTTCTGCGCCCGGCGACCACCCTTCCGTAGGTCCGGCTGTTGGTCTGGGTCATCGCCTCGTTAGCTTAAGCGGATTAATCGGTCATTTCCACCCTGGAAACCAACGGGTGCTGGTTCTCCTGGGCGTATTGGTTGATTTGCTCGGACTTGGTCTCGGCGATGTCCCGGGGAAAGATGCCCACCACGGCACTGCCCTGGGTGTGCACCGCCAGCATGACTTGGGTGGCCTTCTCGCGGTTCATGCCGAAGAAGGTCTCCAACACGTGAACCACAAATTCCATTGGCGTGTAGTCGTCATTGAGCAGAATGACCTTGTACATGGGCGGCTTTTTCAGCTTGGGCTTGGCCTCCGCGACCGCCACCCCGCGATCCTCCCCAACGCCCGGCTCATCGCCGTCCTGCGCGCGCCATGGGCCACCGACCTCACCCTGAACTTGCGGCTGCGCTGCCGCATGCCAAAGGTCCAAGCCCTTGGCTGCGCAACCGATGGAAGAGAAAAGATGGCGCATGCGGCGATGATACCTGTCGGCATTGACACTGCAAAGGCGAACTTTGGCCCTGAGGGCCAAAGTTCGTTGGAGTTTCGCTGCGCGAAACTCGGCGAACTTTGGTCGGAACACGCGAACTTTGGCCCTGAGGGCCAAAGTTCGTTGGAGTTTCGCCGCGCGAAACTCGGCGAACCTCGGTGGGGAAAGGCGGGCTTTGCAATCTGCTGGGAATTCCCAATAATCCGGTTCCGAGGGGTATCTATTTTGCTAGGGAGAATGGCCAGGCGCGTGGCCGGGAGGGCAGAGCAATTGCAACTGGAACAGTAAAGTGGTTCAACAACGCCAAAGGCTACGGGTTCATTCTGCCGTCTGACGGCGGGGGCGACCTCTTCGCTCACTACACCGCCATCGAGATGGAAGGCTACAAGACGCTAAAGGCAGGCCAGCCCGTGGTCTTTGACGTCGAGGAAGGGCCCAAGGGCCATCACGCAGTCAACATTCGCGCTGAGGCCGAGGACGGGGCTTGACCTGCGTCTGGCCTTCGGCCAGACGTTGGACTTTGCGCGCAACTCGGCGTCTCGTCTCGGGGCAGGCGTTGGCGTTGCTGAGCACTTGGGGATTGCTCAGCAACGCGGCGATGGGCTCAGTTGGGGGGCATCAGGCCATGGCATCGATGACGGCGTCGCCGAACGCGGAGCACGACAGGAGTGTGGCGCCGCTCATCAGGCGCTCGAAGTCATAGGTCACGGTTTTCCGCGAAATGGCGCCTTCCATGCCTGTGATGATGAGGTCGGCAGCCTCCCGCCAGCCCATGTGCCGGAGCATCATTTCAGCGGACAGCACCAAGGAGCCCGGGTTGACCTTATCCTGCCCCGTGTACTTCGGCGCCGTGCCGTGGGTGGCCTCGAAAAGCGCGATGGTGTCGCCGATGTTGGCGCCTGGCGCAATCCCGATGCCGCCCACTTGGGCGGCCAGGGCATCGGAAATGTAGTCGCCATTAAGGTTCATGGTCGCTAGCACGTCGTACTCGTCGGGTCGGGTGAGTATCTGCTGCAGCATGGCGTCGGCGATCATGTCCTTGATGATGATCTGTCGCCCCGTGTTCGGGTTGGTCAATTCGTGCCAAGGGCCGCCATCCAATGGCGTCGCGCCAAACTCCCGGGCGGCGAGCTGATAGCCCCAGTCCTTGAACGCCCCTTCGGTGAATTTCATGATGTTGCCCTTGTGCACGAAGGTCAGCGAGGCCCGGTCCTCGTCGATGGCATACTGCAGGGCCTTGCGCACCAAGCGCTCGGTGCCCTCCACGGAGATGGGCTTGATGCCGATGCCGCAGTGGCGCGGAAAGCGGATCTTGCGCACGCCCATGCTTTCCTGCAGAAAGCCAATGACCTTCTCCGCCCCCGCCGAATCCGCTTCCCACTCCACCCCGGCGTAAATATCCTCAGTGTTCTCCCTGAAGATCACCATGTCGGTTTTCTGGGGCGCCACCACCGGGCTCGGCACGCCCTTGAACCAGCGCACCGGGCGCAGGCAGACATAGAGGTCGAGTTCCTGGCGCAGCGCCACGTTCAACGAGCGGATGCCGCCCCCCACCGGCGTCGTCATGGGGCCCTTGATGCCGATGATGAACTCGCGCATGGCCTCCAGCGTTTCCGCCGGCAGCCACTCATCCGCCCCGTACACCTCAAGCGACTTCTCCCCCGAGTAGATTTCCATCCAAGCAATCCGGCGCCGCCCGCCGTAAGCCTTGGCCACCGCGGCGTCCACCACCTTGAGCATGACCGGCGTGATGTCGATGCCGATGCCGTCGCCTTCAATGTAGGGAATGATGGGGTTGTCGGGAATGTTGAGGGAGTTGTCTTCGTTGACGGTGATCTTCTCACCATCGGCAGGCACGGCTATGTGCTGGTACGCCATGGGATTCGCTCCAATTTCAGGCAGTGGTGTGGGGAAAAGCGGCGCAGTATAGCCTAGTCTCATGACCTGAGTGAGAGGACAGCCGGTGGCATTGGCCAAGGCCATTGCATGCCCAATCCCAAGCACAACAGCAATAGGTTGCACTAGCCAAACCGCATAGGTAAATTTATCCGTAGGAATTAAAGACCTATCACGCCGATGCCCGAGATTTCTGCAAAAGCCGAAGGACTGCTCGACAAGTCAGGGTGGAATGGTGAAGAGCTTAACTGGCGGGAGGTGTCCCCATGACTGGCATGGCTTCTCAACTTGATAACGCACCCGCCGAGGAGGCCCCCAAAAGGCGTCGCGGAGCGGCAACTGCGCGCCTAGGGAACGTCGCTTTGACGCATCGAGTCCGGGCGCGTCCAACAACTGTCTTGGCGATTTGGGGAGCCAGTGCCGCCGTGCTGGTTGGCCCCGTGATAGTAGGTGAGATTGGCCACGTGCCAGGCCTGTTTGCCATTACATTGGCGTTTGCCGCAATGACGAGCGTGTCTTTGAGGGCCACGGTGGAGATTGACTCTCGAGACCGGCTTACCATTCGTTATCTCTCCTACTCCTTTTCCGACAAACTGCAGAACATCCAGTTCGCCCCACGGCGGAAAGTCGATTTCCACCGCGACGCCCATCTCGGCATCAATAAACTCCACCGCGGAACTCGGCTGCCCAGCTTCCACATGGGTTGGTTCGTGCTGCGAAACGGTGCGGTCGCCTTTGCCTGCCTCAGCCGAAAGCGAAGAGCGCGAGTGCTCAAGACTCGCGACGGCTGTTACATTTTGGTGGACCCACGGGTTGCACGGCGAATTCAAGCCATCGCCACAAAGTCCGGCCTTCCGTTCGCTGGCCGCGCATAGCGCCAACACCAAGCCGGACTAGGGTTGCCGAAGCAGCCGGCGCCGACCTGCACGCGAACGGCCTGGCAATCATGGTCGTCGTTGACGACGCGTCGTGGACGACGCATTCAGGGTTTCGGTCATAGAGCGTGGTTCTCGGTGCTCCTGACGGCTATCGGCCAGCCCAACCCTTGGCCCGCTTCACGTCCAGCTCAGTCGCTTCCACCCAGCGGGTGTCGCCGCCGGCGGTTTCCCGCTTCCAGAAGATGGCGTCGGTCTTTAGGCGGTCGATGATGAACTCGCAAGCCGCCAAGGCGTCCGTGCGGTGGGCCGACGCGGTCAGCACCAGAACGATCTGGTCCGTCGGCTGCAATCGTCCCACTCGATGAATGACTGTCACCGCAGCCAGGCGCCAGCGCTGTTCGGCTTCGGCAACTATGGCAGCCACGCTTCGCTCGGTCATGCCGGCGTAGTGCTCAAGCTCCAGGCTCGAGGCACTGTCGCCGAGGACCTCCCGCACCAAACCCACGAACGCGGCCACCGCGCCGACGCTGGCGTCAAGCCGTTCGCGAAGCGCTTGCCACTCACCGTCAATGGAGAAGTCGTCAGCCTGAATCCTGATGCGCTGCATGGCCGCTCAACCACCTGTTACCGGCGGCAGGAACGCCACCTCATCACCCGGCTTAAGCTCGACTCGCGCCGCACCGTCAACAAACTCCTGGTTGACGGCGATGCGCACGTTCTCGGCTGTCAGCGCCGCATAGCCGTCCGGCCCGAGCGCCGCTTTCAAGGCGGCCAGCAGAGAACCCAACCCGGCGGACGAGCCGGCCACGTCCAATGAGTAAGTCCAAGCCTCCATGCCCACAGCCTCCCTGAGTGAGGCGAAGAACAGCACTTGAATCACGGCCCTGCCTCCTCACGCCGCCAAATGCCGCTGCGGCCACCCTCCTTGTGCAGCAGGCGCACGTTTTCGATGGCCATGCCCCGGTCGATTGCCTTGCACATGTCATAGAGCGTCAAGGCGGCCATGCTGGCCGCAGTCAACGCCTCCATCTCCACGCCGGTGCGGCCGGTCACGCGACATTCCGCGGTGATGCGAACTTGGTCTGGAGGAACCTCTTCAAAGTCGATGGATACCCGGCTCAGGGGCAGTGGATGGCAAAGCGGAATCAACTCCGCGCATCGCTTGGCGGCCTGAATGCCCGCCACTCGCGCCACCGCCAATGCATCGCCCTTGGCAAGGCCGCCGTCGAAGATCTGCGCCAGCGTGCCCGCCTGCATGCGCAACCTGGCTTCGGCGGAAGCGATGCGCAGGGTCTCCCCTTTGGCGGACACGTCGACCATGTTTGCCTCGCCGCGGTCATTCTGGTGCGTCAGCTGGCTCATGGCGCGAATTATAGCCCCGACGGACACCGAGGCATCCCGCAAGCGGGCTCTGCCCAGCGTCTCGATGGCGGGGAACCGCCCGCATTGTGGGGGAGAGCGGCGAGTGCAAGTGACGCTAAAGCGTGGTAACGTTCCCAACTGCCGGGGCTGTCCATCGAATCCGCCTGAGCGCCCTGTTTGCATAGGATTTTTCTCTGCCACTTGGTCGGCCTTCGGGTTCCGCCAAAGCCAATTGTTGATGCAGCCGTGCCGTCCCCCGAAAGCAACCACATCATCGTTGGCATGTCCGGCGGTGTGGATTCCTCAGTGGCCGCCTTGCTGCTCAAGCAGCAGGGCCATCGCGTGTCCGGGCTGTTCATGAAAAACTGGGACGAAGACGATGGCGAGCCGTACTGCACCGCCAAGCAGGACCTGGAAGACGCAGCCAAAGTGTGCGATCGGCTGGGCATCGAACTGCATACGGCCAATTTCGCCGCAGAGTACTGGGACGACGTGTTCAGCGCCTTCCTCCGGGAGTACGAGGCCGGACGCACCCCAAACCCGGACGTGCTTTGCAACCGGGAAATCAAGTTCAAGCAGTTTGCCCGCTATGCCGAAGCGCTTGGCGCGGACCAAACCGCCACCGGGCACTACGCCCGCATTGGCTTGCGCGGCGGTCATCTCCGGCTGCTCAAGGGCATCGACGCCGGCAAGGACCAAAGCTACTTTCTCCAAGCGCTCAACATACATCAGCTCTCCACGGCCGTTTTCCCCTTGGGGGGCATGAAAAAGGCCGAAGTGCGCCGCATCGCCCGCGAGCACGCTTTCCACAATCACGGCAAGAAGGATTCCACCGGCATCTGCTTCATCGGTGAGCGACGCTTCCGCGACTTCCTGCACCGCTACCTGCCGCATAACCCCGGTCCCATGGTGGACGAGGCTGGCACCACGGTGGGCGAGCACATTGGCCTGCCCTACTACACCCGCGGCCAGCGCCAAGGCTTGGCCGTGGGTGGCTTGGCCGGGCGCAAGGAGGCGCCTTGGTACGTGCTTGACAAGGACATGGCAGCCAACCAGCTGATCGTCACCCAAGACCCCGCAGCTCTGTGCAACGACGGGCTGACCGCCAGCAACCTCAATTGGCTGGGCGAGCCACCGAGCTTGCCCCTGCGCTGCACGGCCAAGGTGCGCCACCGCCAGCCGGATCAAGCCGCATGGGTGCACGCCGATAGGCCGGGCACCGTGACGGTGCGCTTCGATGCGCCGCAAAGGGCCATCACGCCTGGTCAGTACGTCTGCTTCTACGACGGCGACATCTGCCTCGGCGGCGGCGTCATTGAGTCATTCATGAACTTTGCATCCGAGCGCGCGGCCCATGCGTGACCTCGACTACCGATCCTTGGCGCTGGCCGCCCTGTTCGAGGCACTCGTCGAAGTGCAAGACGCCGCCGAAGGCCGCACCCGAGGGGGCGACCCCTCGCATGAAGGAGCCCTCAGCCGGGGAGCGCGAGGGGAAGACCCCTCGCATGAAGGAGCCCTCAGCCGGGGAGCGCGAGGGGAAGACCCCTCGCAAGAAAGAGCCCTCAGCCGGGGAGCGCGAGGGGAAGACCCCTCGCATGAAGGAGCCCTCAGCCGGGGAGCGCGAGGGGAAGACCCCTCGCAAGAAAGAGCCCTCAGCCGGGGAGCGCGAGGGGAAGACCCCTCGCATGAAAAAACCCACAACCCGGAGCGCGAGGGGGAACCCCCAGCAGACGAAGCCACCAGCCGGGAGCGCGAGGGGCAGCCCCTCGGCGAAATCGACCATCTGCTCGCGCCGCTGTTCGCCATCGATGCGGACAGCGTGGCGGCCGTCTTCGCCACGCCCGCCCGCTACGCAAGGGGCGTCAAGACCGCCGCCAGCGCCATCGTCGGGGAGCGCAAGGCGTTGCGCCTGCTCAACACCGCCTTTGCGGTGCTGGAGCTTGCAACATTGCTTCAGCGAGAGGACCGGATTGCCTGGCAGTTGAGCCAACGCTTGAGTGCCTTGGCCGATGCGCCCCGGGATGCGGCCCTGTTGCTGGCCTTGGACGAAGTCTATCAGGAGAGCATCGGCCGGCTCGGCAAGCGCATTCAGGTGAGCGGTGACCCCGCTGCCCTAAGGCAGCCCCAAGTTGCGGCGCGCATCCGGGCACTGCTGCTGGCCGCGGTGCGCTTTGCCTGGTTGTGGCGGCAACTCGGCGGGCGTCGGTGGCAGCTGATTGTCGGGCGTCGCAAGGCGCTGGCAGCGATGGATCAACTCAAGCGGCAACTCGCGTGAAACCCGCCTTGACGCCGCTCACCGCCATCGGCGCCATTGACGGACGCTACCGCGCCAAGACCGAAACGCTGGCGCCCATCTTCAGCGAATATGGCTTGATTCGCTTCCGCGTCCAAGTCGAATGCGAGTGGTTCGCCACCTTGGCGGCGCTCTCCGAAGTGCAGGAGCTGCCGCCCCTATCAGCGGCCGCCGGCAAGGCGCTGAGTGCCGTGCATGCCGATTTCTCAGTGGCGGATGCCGAACGGGTCAAAGCCCTGGAAGCCACCACCAACCATGATGTGAAGGCGGTGGAGTACTTCGTCAAGGAGCGCATCAGCGAGATCAAGGGGCTGGCAGCGCACACGGAGTTCGTCCACTTTGCCTGCACCTCCGAAGACATCAACAATCTGGCCCATGCGCTGATGCTCAAAGCGGCCCGCGAGGCGCTGCAGCCGCAAATGGGCGGTCTCATTGAGGCCATCGACGGGCTGGCACGGCAGGCGGGCAATCTGCCAATGCTGGCCCGAACCCACGGCCAGCCCGCTTCGCCCACCACCTTGGCCAAGGAACTGCGCGTGTTCAGCACCCGTCTTTCCGAGTCGCTGCAGGCCTTAAGCGCGCTGCCGCTGACGGGCAAGCTAAATGGCGCGGTCGGCAACTTCAACGCCCACGTGGCAGCCTATCCAAAAATCGACTGGCCCACCGTCAGTGAGCGCTTCGTCACCGGTCTCGGCTTGACCCACAACCCCCTTACCACCCAAATCGAACCCCACGACGGCTTGGCCGCGCAGTTCCACGCGTTCATGCGCTTCAACACCGTGCTGCTGGACTTAGCCCGCGACATCTGGGCCTACATCGCCATTGACTACTTCGGGCAGCGCCCGGTGGCCGGCGAGACCGGCTCCTCAACCATGCCGCACAAGGTCAACCCCATCGACTTCGAGAACGCCGAAGGCAATTTGGGCATTGCCAACGCCTTGCTCGGCCACATGGCGGAGAAGCTGCCGGTTTCCCGCTGGCAGCGCGACCTGTCCGACTCCACCGTGCTGCGCAACATGGGCGCGGCCTTGGCCCACAGCAGCATCGCCTATCAGTCAGCGAACAAAGGCCTCGCCAAGCTCTCCATAAACCGGGCTCGCATCGAGGCCGACTTGGCCAACAACTGGGCGGTGCTGGCGGAGGCCGTGCAGACCCTGATGCGCAAGCACGGCATGGCCGAGCCCTATGAGCGGCTTAAGGCAGCCACGCGGGGACGGCGGCTGGACGCCCAAGGGTTTGCCGAGCTGTTGGACGCCCTTGACCTGCCCGAGGAAACCCGGCGGCAGCTGGCGCATTTGCAGCCCCACACCTACGTCGGGCTGGCCGAGACGTTGTCCCGATTGCCTGACTGATTGCGCACTGCGCCCCGGCCCCGCCGGCCGGCCCGGCCGGCACGCCAGCCGAACATATAATGCCCGTCTGGCATCTATTAATATCCATACATTCCAGTTGTTTTCATATACAGTTCCGTTTTTCCGTCAGCAAGCCAATCACCAGGAGCGAAAATGTCCGCCTTTCTTTCCGACTACATGCAACAGGTCGAAGACGTCAAAAAGGAACTGATCAGCCAGCCGAGCTGGCGGGCCATCAATCCGGAGTACGTGGTCCGCATGCGGCTGCAGAACCGCTTTCGCACCGGCCTCGACATCGCCCGCTACACCGCGGACATCATGCGGCGGGACATGGCCGACTACGACAATGACCCTGGCAAGTACACCCAATCCCTCGGCTGCTGGCACGGCTTCACCGCCCAACAGGTGATGATGTCGGTCAAGAAGCACCGCCAGACCACGGACAAGTCCTACATCTACTTGAGCGGTTGGATGGTGGCGGCGCTGCGTTCCAGCTTTGGTCCGCTGCCGGACCAGAGCATGCACGAAAAGACCACCGTGCCGGAGTTGATCGAGGAGATCTACACCTTCCTGCGCCAAGCGGACGCCCGGGAGCTTCGGCACTTGTTCACGGCTCTCGACGAGACCCGCGCCCAAGGCGGCAACGTGGCCGAAGCGCTCTCACGCATTGACCGCTACGAAACCCATGTGGTGCCCATGATCGCCGACATCGACGCCGGCTTCGGTAACGAGGAGGCCACCTATCTGCTGGCCAAGCGCATGATCGAAGCGGGCGCCTGCGCCATCCAGATCGAGAACCAAGTCTCCGATGCCAAGCAGTGCGGCCATCAGGCCGGCAAGGTCACCGTGCCCCACGAGGACTTCGTCTCCAAGCTCAACGCCGTGCGCTACGCATTCCTGGAGCTCGGCGTCGAAAACGGCATCATCGTTGCCCGCACCGACTCCTTGGGCGCCGGCCTGACGATGAAGATTCCGGTGTCCAAGGAACCTGGCGACCTCGGCGACCAATACTGCGACTTTCTTGAAGCCACCGAAGTGCACGATCTCAAGGAACTGCGCGATGGCGACATCACCATCCACCAAAACGGCAAGCTGTGCCGCCCGCTGCGCCTCGACAACGGCCTCTACGCCTTTCGCGAGGGCACCGGCGCAGACCGAGTGGTGCTGGACTGCGTCACCAGCCTGGAACATGGCGCGGACCTGCTTTGGATCGAAACCGAACGTCCCAACCTCAAGCAAATCAAGGGGTTGGTGGATGCAGTGCGCGAAAAGGCCCCCCACGCCAAGCTGGTGTACAACAACTCGCCGTCGTTCAACTGGACCCTTGCATTCCGTGAGCAGGTCTACGCCGAGTGGCGGGAGGCCGGCAAGGACGTGTCCGCCTATCCCGACCCGGCGGTGGTCGAAAAGGGCCTAATGGCCGCTGAGTACGACGACACGCCCTTGGCAGCGGCGGCGGACGAGCACATCGCGCGCTTTCAGCGGGAAGCGGCCCGGGAAGCCGGCATCTTCCATCACCTGATCACTTTGCCCACCTACCACGAGACCGCGCTGGGCACGGACGTGCTCGCCGAGGGGTACTTTGGCGACGCAGGCATGCTGGCCTACGTGAAGGGCGTGCAACGCCGGGAAATCCGCCGTGGATTGGCGGCGGTCAAGCATCA
The DNA here is from genome assembly GCA_965220835.1 of Candidatus Azophilus sp. Lineage (GTDB taxonomy): Bacteria > Pseudomonadota > Gammaproteobacteria > Pseudomonadales > Azotimanducaceae > Azophilus. The sequence continues at coordinate 1,429,942 of OZ244842.1, forward strand.
GGACTTGGCCGGCTCCAACATTGGCGACGACCACAAGGAATACTTCCTAGGCGAAAAGGCCCTGCTGGCCGGTGGTGCCGCCAACACCATGAATCAGTTCTGACCTCACCCGCCAAGCAATGCCTGCAATTCGCTGTAGCTCTCCGCCGCGGCGAATTGCGGGTGCTCGCGGCGCACCCGTTCCGGGGCCTTGAACAGAACGCCCGTGTCGGCTTCCTCCAGCATGGCTATGTCGTTGTAGGAGTCACCGGCCGCCATAATCGGAAAGTTTAAGGATTTCAAAGCCTTGACGACGTTGCGTTTCGGGTCGGGCTGGCGCAGCCGGTAGCCGGCAATTCGATCATCCACCACTTCCAGATGATGGCAGAACAAGGTGGGGTGGCCGAGCTTGGCCATCAGCGGATGGGCGAATTCGTAGAAGGTGTCGGAGACGATGATCACCTGCCGGCCCTGCCTAGCCCAATCGAGAAAGGCATGGGCCCCGGGCAGGGGTTCGAGTCTGTCAATGACCGTGCGAATCATTGAGAAGCGCAGATCGGCCGCCTCCAGAACGTCCATGCGGTAGCGCATCAACTCACCATAGTCCGGAATGTCGCGAGTGGTTTTGTTCAGTTCGCCAAGGCCGGAACGTTGCGCCACCGCCTGCCAGATTTCAGGGATCAGCACCCCTTCAAGGTCCAAGCACAGGATGTTCAACAAGATCTCCTTTGGGTTGTCGGTTCGCGCGAACAAGTCACCGCGTGAACCGATTGTTGGGGCTAGGGACGGTCCGCCGATGGGTGTGGCGCACGGCCTCGTTGGGGCCAATTGAGTTAAGCATATGCCAGAAGGGTATTTTCGTTGCGCAAATCGATATTGCTAGGCTTTTGCTGAAGGTCAACACTGGAATCAAGTTATGAGTTCTCAACAGGCAACCGCCTACCCGCAGCCGCAGCACCTGCTGCGCGATGTTGCCAGCCGCTTCGACCGCGAACGGGTGGCCATTTCCTTTAGCGGCGCCGAAGACGTGGTGCTGATTGACATGGCCCATCAGGAAGGCCTCGACTTCAACGTCTTCTCCCTGGATACGGGGCGGCTGCACCCGGAAACCTACGCCTACTTCGAGCGGGTGCGTGAACGCTATGGCGTTGCCATCGAGCTGCTGATGCCCTCTCCCGACGCCGTCGCTGACCTGGTGCGCGCCAAGGGCCTGTTCAGTTTTTACAAGGACGGTCACGGCGAGTGCTGCGCGGTGCGCAAGATCGAGCCCTTGCGCCGCAAGCTTGGCCAGCTGGACGCGTGGATCACCGGCCAGCGCCAAGACCAAAGCGTCACGCGAACCGACCTGCCCTTGGAGCAGGAGGATCGCGCCTTCTCCACGCCAGAGCACCGGCTGCTCAAGTTCAACCCCTTGGCGGACTGGTCGTCGCGGGACGTCTGGGCCTACATCCGCGACCACAAGGTGCCGTACAACGCGTTGCACGACCAAGGCTACGTCTCCATCGGCTGCCAGCCCTGCACCCGGGCCGTGGGCCCCCACGAGCACGAGCGGTCCGGTCGATGGTGGTGGGAGGAGGCGACTGCCCGGGAGTGCGGCCTGCACGCCCAAAACGTCGTCAAGATCGTCGGCTAGGCATCACGTCCGCTTGGCGGCTAGAACCTAGAACGGCGCGTACTGCCGCTCCACGGCGTTGGCAAAGGCGGCATCCCGGGCTTCGATGAGGCCTTCGGCACACCACTGGCGCAGCGCCGCCAAGGGGAAGCGCCGACCGGGGCAATCGGTGCTCTCCCCGCGCACCTGCCGGTGGCCGCCGACAACGATGTGCGGGTGACGCACACTGATCCCCACTAGCAGGCTGCGCAGCGCCTCAAGCTGAGCCTCCCCCGGTCTTGTGACATTGAAGTCGCCGGACAGCACAACGCCAATCGATCGCCCATGGGCACCCCGCTCCGACTCCGGCATGAGGCGTTCAACTTCACCCGCCGAATCAATGCGGTAGTGGAAGGCCCCGCAGGCGCAGAGCGAGTGATGCAGCAGCACGAAATTCATCGCTTCAAGCCAGCGGACACAACCAGCAGACACCAATAGTGCAGCAGTTCTCTTTAACTCTCACTTTGGTCTTTATCGTCGGGCCAAGCGAAGCTATCCGCAGCGAGGGCGTCCCGAACCCAAGGTTCGCGCCCTCGCTGCGACAATATGAGAATTGCGGCAAAGAGAGTGGACATCTCTTCTAATTTGAGCATACTGCTTGGCGATCCGGCAATCTCCTGCTCGCACGGCAGGAACCAATGTTGATCTGTGAGGGGATGTCAGCATGAAACTCAACCAAAGGTTATTTAATCCGGCCTGTTTGTCTGTTTTGGCACTTTTGTGGGCCGCAGGGCTGAAGGCCCAGGTAATCGAAGAAGTGGTGGTCGTGGCAAAGCCCATCAAGGCGAGCCAGCAGGCCGCCATCGAAGCCAAACGCGCGGCACCGAACGTCGCCGACGTGATATCCGCTGATGCCATTGGGCGTTTCCCGGACCAGAACCTGGCTGATGCGCTGGGCCGCGTTCCAGGCATCGCCATCGAAAGGGACCAAGGCCAAGCCCGGTACGTCAGCTTTCGCGGCACGCCGAAGCGCTACACCACCACCGCCTTCAACGGCATCAGCATTCCCGGTGTGGAAAACGGCAGGATTCCCAGATTTGACGCCTACCCGGCGGTCATCACCTCCCAAGTGGTGGCCAACAAGGCGATCACGCCTGACATGCCGGGTGAATCCGTCTCCGGGTTCATCAACATCAAGACCTTTTCCCCTTCAGACATCGAGGGGTTTTCCGGATCGGTCGAGGGTGGGCTCGGGGAGCAGGACCTCGGCGGAGGCGGCATTGACAAAGGCAACATGCGGCTCTCCTACTCCGATGATCGATTCGGGGTGGTGGCGTACGGCTCGTACAACAGCCGCAAGCAGATCACCGACAACCGTGAACCCACCTACAGCGGCACCGAAGGCGCCCTGTTTCCCGACCGGATCGACTTTCGAAACTACAAGATCGAAAGGGAGGACGAAGCCTATGGCGGCACCTTGGAGTACTACCTGGAGAACGGCGGCAGAGTTTACTTCAACTCACTGAACACCAAGTTCACGGACCGCGAGGAGCGCAACGACTTCCGCGTTTACCTCAATGGGGTCCCCCCCCAAACCGGCACCGCGGAAAGGGGGAACATTAGACGACTTCTTGAGTACGGCACCTATCTGAACAAAACCGAAGTGAACACGCTTGGCGTTGACGTTCCGTTTGGGGACTGGGATGTGCAGGCGAGCTACAGCAACATCGAGACCACTTTCGACACCTATCTGCCCATACCCTACTTCATCGGTGGCGGCCAAGTGTCCAACGTTTTCTATGATCTGACGGATCCGCAAGACCCAATTGTCAGATTCGACGAAGATCTGGCCAGCGTGGGCTACGACGACCACTTGCTGGTGGACGCGATTGGCGGCCTGTACACCGACAACGATCAGTTCAAGGTGGACTTTGCGCGGGAAAATCCTTGGGGCGAATTCAAGTTCGGCGCCAAATACGATGACCGCAGCGCGACCGGAGGCGGCGCCCCGATCGCTCTCCCCCTCAAGCCCTATCCGATCGACAGCTGCCCAGCGACTGACTACACCGAGGGCCCGTGGTCAACGACCTTGGACAACGGCATCGGCGGCTTTTATGCGGACAACCGCGGGCTGCGGGACTGCTTGGAGGCGGCCGGGCTGACTCGTTCGGACTTTCCGGACGATGAACGGATCAGCATCGACGAGACGCTGCTGTCCGGTTACGTCATGCAGACCTTCGACATGGCATGGGGCAACGTGATCGCTGGCGTTCGCATTGAGGACACGGAGTACGAAACCATCGGCTCAAGGCTGGTAGGCACCGAACTCGAGCCATTGGCCGTCAAGCGCAGCTATACGAACGTTCTGCCGAGCGTGCATGTCAACTACGACTTCAACGAGGAGCAGAAGCTTCGTGCATCCTTTTCGACCGGCTTGAGCCGTCCTTCGTACATCGAGGCGAGAGCCGCGGCATCCATCAGCGCAATCAGCAACTCCATAAGCGGCGGCAACCCATTCCTCAAGCAGGAGGAGTCATGGGGCGTTGACTTGGCCTATGAGTGGTACTTCGACGAAGCAAGCCTCTTTTCGTTGACGTTGTTCCACCGCGAAATAGACAATGTGATTGCCGAATCCACCGAGAAAGTCGAGGGCAGCATATACTCCGACCTTGCCGCTCCAGGGGAGCTATGGGATCTTTCCGCATTCGGCAACGGCAAGGACGGCAAGCTGCAAGGCATCGAACTCGCCTTCACGGGGCGGTTGGACAACTACCTTGATGGGTTTTTCTCCGGATTCGGGGTGGAAGCCAATCTTTCGCTCATCGATTCCGAGTACACCGCGCCTGACGGCGGCAAGTTTGATCTGCCCGGACAATCGGACACCAACTACAATTTGTCGTTGTTCTACGAAAACTATGGCTTCTCGGCGCGGGTGACCTATCGCTACAGAAGCGCTTGGCTGGACGAGACGGAAGTCGCACTCATAGAAGCTGATTCCGCCATCTACTGGGCTCCGCAGGAGCGCGTTGACTTGGCGTTGCGCTACAGCCTCTACGAATTGACCGGATACCAAGCATCGATCATCGTCGATTTGAACAATCTCACGGACGAGACGGATGTTCGCTACACCGGGGCCAGATGGAATCCAAATCAGTCCGAGTCATTTGGCAGGCGGTTTTTGGTCGGCGTTCGATTTAGCTTCTAGCCCTTGTGATCATTTTGCCCTTGCCTTAAAGGGTTGTGATTTGGCGCGAGGGCGGACGCGCTCGAGCCGAACGGGCTAACGGGGCTGCCCGGGCGTCGGCACCACGGTGACGGGCATGTCCTCCGGCTCAAGGCCCAGGTTGATAAGCACCTTCGACATGCCGAGGAACAGGCCCACGCCCATGGCGATTTCGACGATTTCCGCCTCGCTGTAATGCGCCTTAAGCGCCTCCTTGACCTCGTCGTCGGGGGGCCGGGGAACACCGATGATGGCGTCGGTGAGCTTGAGGGCCGCCACCTGCGCAGGCTCCAATGCCGTCTCGTAGCCATCGGCGATGCCCTCAACCCGCTCTTCACTCAGCCCCGCCTCACGGGCGGAGTCGAAGCGCACGCGGCGTCAGTAGCCGCAGTCCGAGATGCGCGCGTTGCGGATGCGCGTCATCTCCTTGATGGCGGGGTCGGCAACGCCGTTGCGCCAAAACTCCCCGTATAGGTCGAAGAACAAGCCAGCGAGCTTCGGCACATGGGCCATCACCGAGCCGAAGTCCGGCGGCTGGCCGGGAACGGCGGACGGCAATCTGGGACGGGTGGACACGATGCCGACTAAACCAACGCGCCCTGGTGCAGCGGCGGCGAATCCAAGCCGACGGGCCGTTCATCCAAATCGAAAGCCAGCTTCCAGCGGCAAGTCGCGTCAAAGAACGCCAACGCCACCATGAGCGTGACCGCGCCCGCTGCGCCAAACGCCTGGGCGGCTGACTCAACATCCGCATCGCTAACCCCATGATGCTGAAAGGGAAACTGCTCGGCGATTGCCAGTGCCGCCTGCTCCAAGGCTGAGAAGGCGGCGAAGTCCCCGCGCTCCACGGCCGCTGCTTCGGCACTGCTCAAGGATACCCCGGCGTCGCGCACGGCCCATTCGGCAGCGCAACCGTGAATGGCAGCGATGCGCAGCCGGCACAGCTCCAAAACCCGCCGCGGCAGCAAATCACCCTCCCAAAGGGCGCCGTAGAAGGCCTTGTAACGGCTCAGCAACTCCGGACGATGCGCCATCAGCCCTTCCAGCGGCGGCAAATCTGCGGCTGTGGCGATCCAACTCATCTCATAGGCTCATTGTGATAGGGTTCCCGAAGGGTTCCCAACGGGTTCCCGACGGGTTCCCGAAGGGTTCCCAACGGGTTCCCAACGGGTTCCCAACGATCTGCAAACATTTGAACCGGAGCATAACACTATGGCGTGGCTGAAACTCCCGATAGCGGGACGAGGTTGTCGCTTGAATCAATCCTTGCGCCTGGCGAGCGCCGGCTGGTTGGCCTAAGGCATGGCCACTTTAATCATTAGAGTGCTCGTCATAGCCATCGGCCTTTACGTAGCCACCCTCCTCATTGACGACATTCGAGTGGACAGCGACGGCACCCTGATTTGGGCGGCCATCGCCCTTGGGCTGGTTAACGCGCTCGTGCGCCCGCTCATCATCCTCCTGACCCTGCCCGCCACCGTGCTGACCCTCGGTGTCTTCCTGCTGGTGATCAATGCCGCCATGCTGCACCTCGCGGCTTGGCTGGTGTCCGGCTTCCATGTGCAGGGTTTTTTCAGCGCCTTGTTCGGCGCCATCATCGTGAGCTTGGTCACTTGGGCAACGGAGTCGCTCATCAAGCCCAAGACGCGTTAAGCCAGAAGTCGTTTCCAGCCTTCAAGCGCCGGCACGGCGGCGAAACATCAGTGCATCGGCCACGGCCACCGCGAAAAACAGCACTAGGAACAGGAGCAGACGGGGGTCGCTCAGGTAAAGCTGCGGCGCCACCGGCACGGCGATGGTTTTGTCCAGCGCCGCCACCTTGAAGTGGTGTTTTTCATCGAAGATGGGGTTCAGGGCAATTTCCATCAGATCCCGACGGCTCCGGTAGCGCATGATGGCGAAACCGCTCCAACTTTCCGCGCCTTCGATGCCGACCAAGTCCATGGCATGGAACACCACCGGACCGCTAAGGACCGGATGGCAGGCGCGCCGGAGCAACTCCGGGAACATGTGGGCCATGTAGCGGTCCATGGACGCTTCCGCGGACAGCGGCGCCGTCTCCCCGGCGTCCGCCAAATCGATCAGGTTCACCATGAGGAATTGCTTGCCGGTGTCCTCCAGCATGAAGCGGCGCAGGCGCTGCACGGCCTCGGCAGGCCGGCCGACCCGTTCGGCTTGGGCCGTGAATGCGGTGATTTCGTCTTCGTTAAGCGGGCCGGACGTGTTGGTGTACCACGCCCCAAAAGACAGCCAAGCGAAGAAGGGCAACGCCCAAAGCCAAGTGCGGCCGCGCCGGGCGAGTGCGGGGATTCGGTTCATCGGGGCCTTTCCATGCGGGTTGATCGAGTAAGATGCAGGCCTCATGTAAGCACTGGAACCCGTTGAATGGAAGTGTCCAACGAGCTTTACCCCGTCGGGAGCGAACAGGCCAAGGCCCTGCTTGAAGCCGGTCCCGAGGGGCCAATTGTCATGGTCAACCTATTGAAATACAAAGAAAAGGCAGAATACTCAGACGGCCGGCAGACTAACTTGAGCGGCCGCGAGGCCTATGCGATCTACGGCCAAGCCGTCGCCAAGCTGGTTGAGGCCCACGGTGGCCGGATCATTTTCGCCGGGCAAGTCAGCCACCTGACCATTGGCATTGTCGATGAGCTCTGGGACGACGTGGCGCTGGCGGAGTACCCCAGCCGAGGCGCCCTGCTGGCCATGTCCACCTCCGCCGCCTATGCGGAAATCGCGCCCCATCGGGAAGCCGGCCTCAAGGGCCAACTCAACATCGAAACCACCTACTCGCGGGCAATGACCGCCCGCGGGCAGTGACCGCCCGTAGGCAATGACAAGCCACAGCCCAGGAAACCAGCCTCATGACACATGAAGAATTGCTCGCCAAACAGGAAATCTACGAGTTGAGCTGCAATTACATGCGCGGCTTGGACCGCTTGGACGCCGAACTGATGCACACCGTGTTCCACGAGGATGCGACCGTGGACTACGGCTTCTTCCAGGGCTCCGGCAAGGACTTCGTGGCTTTCGCGCAGAACGCACTCAAGGACCACCTAGCCAACCACCACATGATCGGGCAGGTGAACATCCAGGTCGATGGCAGCCACGCCACCGGCGAGGTTTACTTTCAGGCCTTCCACAAGGTGGTCGAAAACGGGGCGCGGAAGGACTTGTTCATCAGCGGGCGCTACGTGGACCGCTACGAGCGGCGCGACGGCGTCTGGAAGATCAGCTTTCGCTCGGAAGTGAACGACTGGGCGCGCATGGAGGCGGACGCGGACACCTACTTGGCGGGCAGCGGCTGCTTGATCGGCGGGCGTAAGCCTGACGACTACTCCTATGGCAAATTCGGCAGTGGCTAGTGCCCTGGCGCGCAAATCAGCCGGCCAACCCAAGATACAGCGCCGCGACACCCATGATGGAGAGCAGCAGGAATGTGCCCTGAGCGCCGATCAGCCGTGGATAGTTGGCCCCGGGGTAGGCGCTCATTCCCCAGGCATGCAGCAGGCGCAGCACCACTAGGGACGCACCGAGAACATGCACGGCCACCGCACCGGCGCCAGCCACTTCGAGCAGGTAGAGCAGCACCAGCGCCAAGGGCACGTTTTCGACGAAATTGGCCTGGGTGCGTTCCGTGGCATTGGGCTTCCAGTCCGGCATCTTGCCGCCGCGCAAACGCACGTAAAGCACCTGATTGGCGAGTAGGACGCTGAGCAGCGCCATGACGCCTGCGTAGGCCAGAGAAACGGGGATCATGGCCCTATTTCTCGGAATAGCCCTGTTCCTTGGAACAGGCCTGTTCCAGGGAACAGGCCTGTTCCCTGGAGTGGGCCAGCTTCTTCTAGCAGACCTGCTTGTTGGAGAAGGCCTGTGCCTTGGAACAGGCCCGTTCCGGCTAGAGCAGCCAACAGACCCAAGCCCAGCAACGCCAAGCCCAGCCAACCGTATTGGTCGATCCAGAACAGCGAAAACGCCTCAGGGCTGCCTTTCGGCGCAGTGGGCACCTCGCCGCGTCGAAGTTGGCGCGGCAGCGGCGCCACGCAGACGATTTGCCAGCCGAGCCAGGCGGCGCCGAGGCCAACAATCAAAAGCCAGTTCATGGGGACTCCTTCCATTCTCCGTTCCGGCGCTGGCATTATGGCCCCACAACCATCCACAATGCCAAGGAGGGGGCGATGGACCCGCAACTTCAGGAATTGCTCGACAAGAAGGCCTGCGAAGAGGTCATTCACCGCTACGGACGCACCCAGGACTGGCTGGACGATGACGGCCAGATGGCCTGCTTCTGGCCCGACGCCGAAGTCGACTTCGGCTTCTTCAAAGGCAACGGCGCAGACTGGGTGACCACGGTGATGGCCCACGAGCGGGAGGCCCCGAGGCGCTGGCACCTGAGCACCAGCGTCATGGTGCAGGTGGACGGCAACCGGGCCAAGGCCGAGAGCTACGGCATCGCCGTTGGCGGCAGGCCGGGGGACGGCGGGTTGCGGAACACCATGTACGGCGGCCGCTACCTTGACGAATTCGAGAAGCGCGACGGTCAGTGGCGCATCTCCAAGCGCACCTACATCCTGGATTGGAGCCACCAGTTTCCCGACGCCTTGGAGTCCGCCACCGGCGAGGACTTTGCCCTGCACGTGCTGAACATCGCGGAGAGCGGCCACCCAATGTATGGTCTCCAGGTTCATGGCCAGCCGGGTCTTCTCCCGCGCCACCGCCGGCAACGCCAAGCGCTTCCTGGCCGCCGTGGCCGAGGCCATGCCGTTCCCGGTCGCCTCCATACAGGTCGACGGCGGCAGCGAGTTCATGGGGGACTTCGAGCGCGCCTGCGAGGCGATGCGCCTCCCCCTCCACGTCCTGCCGCCCAGACAGCCCCAGTGGAACGGGTGCGTCGAGCGGGCCAACCGCTCCGCCCGAATCGAGTTCTGGAACCTCTACGACGGCCCCCTCACCGTCGCCGACGTCGCGCCCAGGCTCGCCGAGCACGAGTTCTTCCACAACTACCGGCGGCCGCACTGGGCGCTGGATTGCCAAACGCCGAACGAGTACCTTGTCGGAATCGAGGATGCTGCCTGATCCGGCAGGCCCAAATTCCGAAAGGTCCTGAACCGCTACACGGAATTGTCAAAGCAGGCTAGACTGGTATAGATTGGGCTTGACAGACATTGACCAATTGGCGTTTTTGGAGGGGAAAATGATTCAACGCATCATGGTCCGCATAGCGGCCGTCGGAGCTGGGGTGGTGGTTCTGGGCAGCTTGGTGACAGCCATGTCAGCCATTGCTGCGGAAAGCGGGGCACGGGCGGACGACATCACCGTCGAGGAAGTGATCGTCACCGCCCGGAAGCGGGAGGAGCGGGCGATTGACACGCCGGTGGCGGTCTCGGTGATGACCGAGGAGGACATTGACCGCTACAACACGCGCAATCTCACCGACCTTGGGGCTCGCATCCCGGGTGTTGAGGTCATCCATGGCGCGGGTGGCGGCGCGGGCGGCAACATCACCATCCGCGGCATCGGCAAGCCACCCGGCACTTCGGACTACGGCATTGATGCGCCGGTGTCAGTCGTGATCGATGGCATGCCCTTCTCCCGCAACCACATGATCATGACCGGCTTTTTCGACTCCGAGGCTTTGGAGGTGCTCAAGGGCCCCCAAGCGCTCTACTTCGGCAAGAACAGCCCCGCCGGCGTTATCGCCATTCGCAGCAAGTCACCCACCGTCGGTGGCGAAATGGAAGGGTTTGCCCGCGCCCAGTATGAGTTCGTGACACAGGATCCAGTGCTTGAGGCGGGCTTAAGCCTGCCCGTCGGCGACGCGCTGGCGTTTCGGCTGGCGGCGCGGGGCCAGGACATGAAGGGTGGGTGGCTTAAGAACGTGGCCGAGCCCTTGGATCTGAGCCCGCTCTATCCCGGAACCGACTACGCAACCCGAGGGGCCTCCTACGACGATTATCCGGGCCAAAAGCAGGCAGTGGTGCGGTTCACCACGGTATTCGAACCCAACGACCGATTCGATGCCACATACAAGTTGTTCCGATCCTACACCAAGCGCAATGATGCCGGCCAAACGGTGCTGTACGCCTGCGCGGACGGTCCCGGCGTAAACCCAACTTTTCTGGGCATCTGGCCCGATCCCACGCAGACCTGCCCCAACGACCGAGGCAGGCTGGAACGCACCGGGCCGTTGCTCGACACACGCATCGCCGAAACGTTGCCCTACGTCAGTGACAGTTCTCGCTTTCACTACAAGCTTGCGCAGTATGTCCACACCTTGCAGATGAATTGGGACCTCGGCAACTTCACCCTTACCTCTTCAAGCGGCTATTGGGACTACCGGCACCGGGAATACACCAACTATGGCTACACTAGCTGGGGCATTGTCGCTTCCAAGCAGGGCGAGTCCGGCCAGGCGTTCACCACTGAGGTTCGGCTGACATCGAATTTCGATGGGCCGGTGAACTTTACGACCGGCGTGTTTTATGAAGACTTGGAAAGAACGTTGAACGCTGGCACTCAGCTGGTTCCGTCTGCGGTGCTTCCCGGCGTTGTGCCTTGGTCGGGTCCCGGCCCCTACAACGGCACTTTCATCAACTACCACCAAATCTGGGACAACGACGTGCAGAGCATCTCACTGTTCGGCAGCGTCGATTGGCAGGTCACTGAACGCATAGACATTTCCGGCGGGTTGCGCTACACCGAGGAGGACCGGGAGGCCATTGGCGGCAATGTGTTCGAAAACGCCTCGTTTTTTGGCTTCAGCCCAGCTGGCTACGTGTACAACCCGTCGGACAAGTCCGACAACCTGTCACCGGAAGTAACCTTGAGCTACCACTTGGCCGACGACGTGATGGCTTACGTCGCCTACAAGACAGGATTTCAATCGGCGGGCATCTCCAATCCGGGTACGGTGTCCGATCTGAGCACCCTGCCTGTTGACGCGCAGAACGATACGCTGATCTTTGACGAGACCACCATAGAGGGCTTTGAGGCAGGCCTAAAGGGCACTTTCCTCGAGGGCCGTCTGCGCGCCGACCTAGCGGCATTTTGGTATGAGTCCAAGGACCTGCAAGTGGGCATCTTCAACTCCAACACCACCAGCTTCACCCTGCAAAACGCGGCGGTGGCGCACAACTGGGGCTTTGAGGCCAACGGCATATTCCAAGCAACCGAACGCTTGCAGCTGCGGTTCTCCGGCCAGTTCAACCATTTGGAGTTCGATGAGTGGGAGGATGCGGGATGCCACGCCGTGGACGACGACATCCCAGCAGAGAACCTACCCCGAACCGGCCCGGGCTGCCATGTCGCCCCCGGCGGAGAGAAGATTCAGGATCTCTCTGGCGTTCGCTACGGCGCTGCCCCGTTTCAGGCCAACCTCGGCTTCACCTACGACTGGCCACTCACCGGCGGCTGGTATCTTGGGTTCGACTGGGACACCATCCACCACTCAAAGGGCAAACGGACCCTGAACCAGCCCTACACCGAAGTGCCGAGCCGCACGGTGACCCACATTGGGGCGAACTTGCGCAGCGACAGCGCACCGTGGAACTTGAGCCTGATTTGCACCAACTGCTTTAAGGAAATCTATGTCACCGCCATAGGCAACCGTCCGCTGGCCAAGATCAATGCCGGCATCAGGGGTGACATGACGGCGCAAATCGCACCGCCCCGCTTGGTGACGCTGCAGGCGACCTACAGCTTCTAGCCGGAGAAGGGCAACAGATCCAGCAGGCCCAGGTCTTCGGTGACGGCCACCTGCCTAGCGATCATCTGCGACATCCAGGCGAAGGCGCGTTCATTGCCGGAGTCCAAGGTGCCGGATACGACGGTGGTGTAGGCCCAGTTGTAGAGCTGGCCATGACGGTAGTCCTGCCATGCCTCATCGATGCCGTAGCCCTTGACGCCCAGCCGCGCCAAGCCGTCGACGTAGCGCTCCAGCAGGATGCGCTCGTGGCGGCGGCGCACTTCGGTTTGCGTGCTCTGGCCAAGCAGCAGAGTCACGTCCTGGATGCCGCGCCCGAGCAGCGGGCCCTGCCAGTCAATGATCGCCAAGGGGTGGTGTTCGGCGGCGGTGCCGTAGAGCAGGTTTTCCATGCGGAAGTCACCGTGGGCCAAGGTGATCGGCGGCCGGTCCAAGTACGCTTGCAGCGGCGCCACGGAGCGCTGAATGTCCGCCCGGGCCGCCAGCACAGATGCGCTTAGGAAGTCCCCAAACACGGCCACCATCGGCTCCCAACCAGCCACAATGCCCGCCTGCATGTTGCGGGCGTGCTGGCTGCCGCAGACGTGGGGAATCCAAGCAATCCCATCCACCTGCTGCCAAAAGGCGGCATGCAGCTTGGCCAGCTCGTCAATGGCCAGCTCCGTCTCCTCGAGGGTGGCGCCGACGATCTGGTCACCCACACGGTAGTCCGCCAAGTCCTCCATCAGGATGATGAAGTTGTCGCCGTCGAGCTCGGTCAGGTAGGTCGCCGGGCAAACCGCTGTGGTCAACGGGTCCAGCTCGGCAAAGTAGCGCACTTCCCGTTCATAAAGGTTGAAGTCCATGGCGATTTGCCGATTGGTCGGATTCTGCGATGGATACTTGGCGATGAAGGAAGCGGGCGTTCCTGCCGCTGGCCCCGAGTAGGCGGGCACCAGCCGCGAAAGCTCGCTCATCATGCCCACGCCCTCCCCCACTTGGCGAACTTCGAGGGATTCGATGGCCACGTTCTCCGCCAGCAGGCCGGTTTCCCGCAGCGCCTCAGTCAGCCAATTCGCCGTCAGGCCATTGGGCATGGACGGCAGGGGTGCGCTGGCCATGGTGCGGCTCAGGGCCGCTTCGGCAAGCGGCCTTCGATGTAGTCGTCAATCAGTTCGTGGTAGCGGCGCACGCGGCTTTCCTGCTTGGAAAGGTAAACGCCGGTGAAGCCTCTGGAGCGAAAGCCCCGCTGCTGGCGCACGAACACCTCCACGTCTTCGTCAATGGCGGCGCCGACCCACTTTTCGCCGTAGTCGAAGACTTCAGTCTTCACTTCGGCATCGCGCTCCACCAAGCCAATGCCGGTTGGCACAGGACCCAGGTCGCCCTCAGGGCAGCTGGCGTACCACCAGTTGTCGAACACGCAACGCTCCGGGTCCGAGGCGTGGGGCCGGGCGCGCAGGAAGTGGAAGCCGTCGGACCAGATGGAGACGGCGAAGTTGGGAAACAGGGTGTAGTGGAAGGCGTCGGTCAACTGCTCGTCCGGCACCTTGTCGTAGTGGGTGTAGCCTCGCCCTGGACCAAGACGGCGCTTGGCTTGTTGGATGGCCTTGCGGGTGGCTTCGGGCCGGCCCTTGAAGTCCGCTGGGTCCAGCTCCCAGTGGCGCAGGTTGCTGGCCAGCGGCTCCAGGATGTTGCCTGCCTTGTCGGTGGAGCCGACGCCGTAGCCGCCCTCCATGACCATCCGGTTGTGGCCCTCATCGGAAAGGTCGAAGCGGGTCTCCCGGTAGTTGGTGTTGATCTGGCCTTGGATCTTGGTGCGGTCGAACTTGGTGGTCGCCCCCATGTGCACCGTCGGCACATGGTAGGACTCGTTGAAATTGTCCAGCACCACCTTCCAGTTGCAGGGCAGGTGCACGGTGCGGGCTTGGTAGCGCCGCCAGGATTCCAGGTCGTAGCGGCTCCACTCGTCCCAGATGGGGCCGAGGAAGGACTTAAGGCTCATGCACTCCGTGTCCATGTTCACCCAAACGAAGCCGGCGAAGGTCTCACAGGCCAGTTCCGCCAACCGCACCTTGCCGCAGGGATTGCCTTCCGGGAAGTCCTCCCGGTCCGGCACGAAGTTGAGTTCCCCATCCGGCATGAAGGCCCAGCTGTGGTATTTGCAGACGAAACGCCGAACGCTGCCCTTCTCGCCGTCCACCAGCGGATTGCCGCGATGTTGGCAGACGTTGTAGAAGGCCTTCACGCTGCCGTCCTTTTGCCGCACCATGAGAATCGACTCCGGCCCCAGCTGCTCGCATTGCCAGTCACCCGGGTTGGGCAGCTCCTCCTCCCGGCCGAGCAGCAGCCAAACCTTGGTCCACATCCCCTCCCATTCCTGCTCCGCGAACTCCCGCGAGGTGTAGCGATAGCCCGGAATGCGATGGCCGCGCAGCTTTTGCTCGGGCCATCTGAGAATTTCCCGTGTCGGTAAGGGTTCAGCCATGATCTGCCTCCGATATCCAGCCTGTGCTTGTCAATCGCTTGCTTGGAGCTTGTCTATAGTATGCTTGGCGGCATGAAAAAACCCAACCTTCTCTCTCGAATCGGGCTCGCGATCACTCGCGTGCGCAACTTTGTCATCAATGCGGTCTTCCTGCTGCTGATCGCTGCCGTACTGGTCGGGCTGTTTCAAGGCCTGACCGAGTTCCGTGTACCGGACGATGGCGCCTTGGTCATCGACCCCGCCGGCGTGCTGGTTGAGGAGGCGCGCTCCGAATACGACTTTTTCAGCTTGGTCAGCCAGTCAGAGCCGTTGCGCCAGACCGGCATCAACGAATTGCTCAAGGCGGTGGATCACGCCGTGGACGATGAGCGCATCCGCGCCATCGTGCTGCGGCTCGACGACTTGATCGCGGTGGACGGCGCCCACGCCCGGCAATTGGGCGAGGCCTTGGAGCGGTTCAAGGCGGCGGGCAAGGAAGTGATCGCCTTCGGCCACAGCTACAGCCAAGGCCAGTACGCCATCGCCAGCTTCGCGGACGCCATCTACTTGCATCCCTTTGGCCAAGTGCGCTTTCCCGGCTACGGAACGTACAGCCCCTACTTGAAGGGCTTGCTCGACAACTGGGGCGTCAATGTCCACCTGTTCCGCGTCGGCGCGTACAAGGAAGCGGCCGAACCCTTCATTCGGGAGGGCATGTCGCCCGAGGCGCGGGAGGTCAACCAAGCCTTGGTGAACGATGTCTGGAGCGCCTATCGCCAAACGGTGCTCACCAACCGCTCACTGGAGCCCGACGCCTTCGACCGCTACGCCCGTGCCTACGACGAGGTGCTTGAGGAATTCGGCGGAGACACCGGCCGCGCGGCTTTGGAGTTTCGCTTGGTGGATGAGCTGATGACGCCGGATCATGCCCGTGACCGCATCGCAGCGGCTGTGGGCAGCAGCGACGAAAACGGCTATCCGCGCGTTGGCTTTCGGCGCTATCTCCAGACCCTGCCCCCGGAAGTGCCCTCCAAGCAGAACATCGCGCTGATCACTGCGCAGGGGCCCATCATGATGGGCAAGGACCGCAACGCGGCGGCGGCGGACAATTTGGTGGCTCTCATTCGACAAGCCCGCGAGGACCAATCCGTGGCGGCATTGGTGCTGCGCATCGACTCCCCCGGAGGCAGCGCCATGGCGTCCGAGTTGATTCGCGAGGAGCTTGAAGTGGCCCAGCAGCACGACAAGCCGGTGATCGCCTCGATGGGGCCGGTGGCGGCTTCAGGCGGTTACTGGATCGCATCCACCGCCAACCGCATCATCGCCCATCCCACCACCATCACCGGCTCGATCGGTGTGGTTGGCGTGTTCCTTTCCTTCGAGCGCACGCTGTCAAACTTCGGCATTGAGTCCGACGGCGTGGGCAGCCTGCCCTTGACCGGATCCGCAAGCCCCATTCGAGGCATGAACGATCCGGCTAAGCGCGTGCTGCAAGCCAACGTCGATGGCGTCTACGACCGCTTCATCCACTTGGTTGCCCGCGGCCGGGACATGACACCTGAAGCCGTGGACGAGATCGGCCAAGGCCGGGTTTGGCTGGGCCAGCAAGCAATTGAGATCGGTTTGGTGGACCAACTCGGCGGCTTGGCCGATGCCGTCGAAGCGGCGGCGGAACTGGCGGACCTCGAACAGTACGGCATCAAGCGCTTCACCACGCCGAGATCACCGGGAGAGGAATTCCTGCGCCAGTTCATGGAGACCGAGGCCACGGCACGTCCAGCCAGCGCGCTGTCCGCCACCAGCCACCAGCTGCGCAGCGCTTGGTCCCTAGCGAGCCAGTTGAACGACCCGGCCAAGCTCTATGCGATATGCGAGCCCTGCCTCGGGCTAGATTGATCCAACAAACAACCGCGCGTTCTGCGAGACCTGTCTGGCCTTGGACTGATTCGTCAGAACAGTCGGAACCGCGGCCGAGTGGTGCCCTTGGAGGCCCGCCGCATGGTGCTCCTGCGCCGCCGCATGCGCTGTTGCAAATCACGGCGCTTATGATCCAAGTAGTCCTCGCGAGACACCTTGTCGTCCCGCTTGCGGGCCAACTCGCCGGCCCGGAAGCGGGCAAAGTCCTCAAAGGCGTCGATCTCGTGGCGCAGCTCCTTGACCACCAATTCGATCATGATGGCGTCATCGATGTAGCCGAGCACCGGCACGTTGTCCGGAATGATGTCCTCCGGGTCGGCGAAGTAGGAGAGCGCGGTGAGGATGTCGCCACGCTCATCCTCAGCCAGCGGCCATTCCTCATCGCGCAGCATCTCAATCAGGCGCGAAAGCCGTTCGAGGCGCTGCTGCACGAAGGCCGGCGTGGCCGGGGTGCTGACTTGCTCGATCATGGCGAGCGCACTGCCGATGATCTCATCCTCGCTGGCGTTCTCAGCGGCTTTTCGAGCCCGCTGCATGCTCGCCTTGAAGTACTCCAGATCCTTGTCTTCAAGGTCAAAAACGACTCTCAATGGCATGATGTCCCCTTCCTAACCCGGTTTTCCGTCAGGCCTGCCTTGGATGGCTGCGCCCGACAGCGCCATACCTTACTACAAACCGCCGCACAAACCGCCCTATCTACCGCCGTCTTTGGTCTTTCGCCAATAGCCGTCGATCAACGCCTTGATTTCCTTGGCGCCCAGCAGCAGCGCCACTAGGTTGGGAATGGTCATCAGAGCCAAGGTCACCGCCGAAATCAGCCAGACCAGCGATGTGTCGGCAATGGTCGCCGTGAAGAACCCGGCGACGTACAGGATTCGGTAGGGCGTGACGGCGCGAACGCCAAACAAGTAGGTCACGGCGCGGTCGCCGTAGTAAGACCACGCTATGGCCGTGGAAAACGCGAACAGCACCAACCCCAAAGTCACCGCGTACTGCCCGTAGTGGCCGAAGAAGCTGCGCTTGAAGGCTTCAGCGGTCAGCGGCACCGAGTGCAGCAGGGAACGGCCCCGGAGATCGATGCCCTCGGTGGCCAACCGCCCAGACTCAACCTCCACCACGCCCGTGAAGGGTTCACCCTCCAGCAGGAAGCGCACGTCCTCGGCAATGGAGCGATTGTGCAGCACGGTGATGCCCGCCAAGTCTCCCACGCCATCCACCACCTCAATTTGGCCGGCATAGCGCGCCGCTGCCTTGCCGCCACTGAGATGCGCAAACAGGGCTTTCACGTCATCGGCATTCCCCTCAGCGTACTCGCCGGCCACGAATTCGGTGTCGAAGGGCGCGAAATCGGTTGCGAACTTCTCCGTCCAAACGCCCGACGACAGGATCACCAAGCCCGTCAGGGTGCAGATGACCAAGGTGTCTATGAACGGCTCAAGCAAGGACACCATGCCTTCAGCGGCCGGGTCTTCGGTGCGCGCCGAGGCGTGGGCGATGGGCGCCGACCCTTGGCCGGCCTCATTGGAGAAAAGGCCCCGATTGACGCCCCGGTTGAACGCATAGGCAAAGGTCGCGCCGAGAAACCCGCCGGCCGCCGCCGAACCATTGAAGGCGCCTTCGAACACCGCTGCAAACGAGGGGCCCAGGTTTTCGAAGTTGGTGATGGCCACCGCCAAAGCGCCAACCGCATAGAGCACGCCCATTAGGGGCACGATGGCGGCAGCGACCAAGGCAATGCGGCGGATGCCGCCGACGATCACCAAGCCGAGCAGAATGGCGAGCGCCAACCCCGACATCCAAGTGGGCAAGCCGAACGAGGCCTCAAGACCGGTCGCCATGTTGTTGCTCTGCGGCAGGTTGCCCGTGCCGAAGGCGCTGAACACCGTGGCCACGGCGAAGAACACGGCCAGCCACTTCAGGTTCAGGCCCCGCTCCATGAAATACATGGGGCCGCCCGCAATCCGTCCCTGCTCATCGGTCACCCGGTAGCGGTGGCAGATGGTCACTTCCACGCACTTGGTGGTCATGCCCAGAAACGCCGTCATCCACATCCAGAACAGCGCCGCCGGCCCCCCCAAGTAGATGGCAAAGGCAACGCCGCCGATGTTGCCGGTGCCGACGGTGCCGGACAGCGCCGTGGACAGGGCCTGAAAGTGGCTGGTGTCGCCGGGCGCGCCCACCTTGGCATGCTTGCCTGCCAACACGCTCCAAGCATGGCGGAAGTAGCGAATCTGCGGAAACCCCAGATAGAGCGTGAAAAACAGGCCGACGCCCAGCAGCAGGAAAGGGAAATAGACGGCACCGCCAAGCAGGCCGTCCAGAAAGTGAATCGCGGCTTCAAACACAGGCGTTAGCTCCAATCCTCATGCGCGCGCCTCCCGGCGCGCCTCCCGCATGGTGACGAATTCCTCTGCCGCCGTGGGATGAATGCCGACCGTGGCATCGAACTGCCGCTTGGTGGCGCCGGCAGTCACCGCCACTGCCATGCCTTGAATGATCTCACCGGCCTCGGGGCCAACCATGTGGATGCCAATCACCCGGTCGCTGGCAGCGTCCACGACCAGCTTCATGAAGGTGCGCTCAGCACGTCCGGTCATGGTGTGCTTCATCGGCCGAAAGGTGGATTCGTACACTTCGATGCGCTCGAAGCGCTGACGGGCTTGCGCCTCGGTCAAGCCCACTGTCCCGATGTTAGGTTGGCAAAACACGGCCGTGGCGATGTTCTCGTAACTCATGCGGCGCGGCTCGCCGTTGCCGAACAGGCCGTGCGCCACGCACATCGCTTCCTCGATGGCCACGGGAGTCAGTTGAACACGGTCGATCACGTCACCAATGGCCAGAATGTGCGGCACCGAGCTGCGGAACGCCTCATCCACCAGGACAGCGCCGTTGCCGCCCAAGGCGACCCCGCACTCCGCCAACCCCAAGCCTTCGACGTTGGGACGGCGTCCGGTGGCGAACATCACCAGGTCGGTGCGCAGCTGAGTGCCATCGGAAAGCGTCACGACCCGCTCATCACCATCGAGTTCAATTTCCACCACCTCGGTGCCGAACTGCACGGCAACGCCCTTCTCGGCCAATTGGTCGGCGACGAATTCGCGCACGCCGTCGTCGAACCCGCGCAGGAAAAGCGGGCCCCGGTAGGCCAGCCGGGCTTCGGCGCCGAGGCCGGCGAAGATGCCAGCGAACTCCACGGCGATGTAGCCGCCGCCAACCACGAGGACGCGGCGCGGAAAGCGCGGCAAGTAGAAGGCATCGTCGGAGCAAATGACATGTTCGGCGCCGGGAAACTCCGGCATCCAAGGGCGGCTGCCCGTGGCCACCAAGATGTGTTCCGCGGTGAACGAGTGACCGTTGAGCTCGATGCGGTGCGGATCGCCCAACCGCGCGGCGCCCTCGTGAATGTCCACGCCAGCGGTGGTGAGCAAATTGCGGTAAACGCCATTGAGGCGCTTGATCTCCTTGGTCTTGTTGTCGCGCAGGGTGGGCCAGTCAAAGCTCGATGCGCTGGCGCGCCAGCCGTAGGCCGCGGCATCCTCGAATTCCTCGGGGAAGTGCGAACCGTAGACGAAGAGCTTTTTCGGCACGCAGCCCACGTTGACGCAGGTGCCGCCAAGATGGGTGGACTCGGCTACCGCCACCCGGGCGCCGAGCTGGGCGGCAACGCGGCTGGCTCGCACGCCTCCGGAGCCCGCTCCAATCACGTAGAGATCGTAGTCGTACTGCCTCGCCACCCCTCGCTGCCTTAAGGGCCTAGCCGCCCGCTTGCTCATGAAGGGCGCTAGTTTACTTGAATCCCCGGTTCGCGTTCCGGCCCCGGCCAAGCAGCGTCGGAGCGCCAACCACATGGCAGGGAATTCCGCTAAACTGCGTTTTTCCCCGCGGAGTCCTCTATGAACGGTGCCCAATCGCTGCTGCAGACCCTCGTGGACGGGGGCGTTGAAGTCTGCTTCACCAACCCGGGCACCTCAGAGATGCACTTCGTGGCGGCCCTGGACCTGCAGGACGGCATGCGCGGCGTGCTCGGCTTGTTTGAAGGTGCGGTGACTGGGGCGGCCGACGGTTACGCTCGCATGGCCGGCAAGCCGGCCTGCACGCTGCTGCACTTGGGCCCGGGCCTCGCCAACGGCTTGGCCAACCTGCACAACGCACGGCGCGCCTTCTCGCCAGTCGTC
Organism: Candidatus Azophilus sp.; assembly: GCA_965220835.1. Taxonomy (GTDB): domain Bacteria; phylum Pseudomonadota; class Gammaproteobacteria; order Pseudomonadales; family Azotimanducaceae; genus Azophilus. The sequence goes on from OZ244842.1 coordinate 1,450,975, forward strand.
AACGTCGTGGGGGAGCACGCCACCTACCATCGGGCGCTGGACGCGCCGCTGACCTCCGACATCGCCGGTTTCGCCGGCCCGGTGTCCGGCTGGGTGCACTTGGCCGAAAGCGCCGAAGGGGTGGCCGCCGACGCCGCCCGGGCCATGCAAGCCGCTCAAGGGCCGCCCGGCTGTGTCGCCACCCTGATTCTGCCGGCAGACACCGCTTGGAACGCCGCTCAAGGGCCAGCCCCGCCACTGGCGCCCCCTGGCCTTAGGGCGCCAGACTCGAAGCGAGTCGAGGCGGCGGTGGACGCGCTGCGCAGCGGCGAGCCCTGCGCCCTGCTGATGAATGGCGAAGGGGTTAGCGAAGCGGCGTTGCGCACCGCCAGCCGCATTCAACAGGCGTCCGGTGCCAGACTGCTGGGCGATACCTTCCTAGCGCGGATTCCCCGCGGTGCCGGACGGGTGGATCTGCCCCGCCTGCCCTACTTTGCCGAACAGGCGGAGGAGGCGTTGGCAGGCATTCGACACCTGATCCTCGTGGACACCAAGGCACCGGTCAGCTTTTTCGCCTATCCGGGCCGAGCCAGCGAACTGACGCCTTCGGCATGCACCGTTCACACGCTGACCGAACGCGGCGAAGATGCCTTGGCTGCGTTGACAGAGGCGGCGGAGGCCTTGGGCGCCGCCCAGCTTCCACCCCAGGTTGGCGCGTTGCGCAAGGTGAAGCGACCGCACGGCCCAATCACCCCGGAATCTGCCGCAGCGGCAGTGGCGGCCCTGCTGCCGGAAGAGGCCATCATCGTCAATGAGGCGGCCACCTCGGGCTTTGCGATGGCCGCAATGACTGCCGGCGCACCGCCCCATGACGTGCTCGACCTCACCGGCGGCGCCATCGGCATGGGCATACCCGTCGCGGTCGGCGCCGCCGTCGCCTGCCCGGACCGACGGGTGCTGAACCTGGAGGCCGATGGCAGCGGCATGTACACCGTGCAGGCGCTTTGGACCCAAGCCCGGGAGAGCTTGGATGTAACCACCGTGATCTTCTCCAATCGCAAGTACGCCATATTGCAAGTGGAGTTCATGCGCGTGGGCGCCCACAACCCAGGCCCCAAGGCCATGGACATGCTGCAGCTCGACCGTCCCGACCTTGATTGGGTGGCCCTGGCAGCGGGCATGGGCGTGCCGGGGCGCCGCGCCGACAGCGCCGAAGCCTTGTCTGCCGCGCTGGCCGAGAGCTTTGCCAGCCCCGGACCATTCCTGATTGAGGCCGTCATGGCGCCCGCGTGAACGTCACCCTCTTTGGGGCCGGCTATGTGGGCCTGGTGACCGGCGCCTGCTTTGCCGAAATGGGCAACTCGGTGCTTTGCGTGGACGTGGACGCCCAGCGCATCAACGCCCTATCAGCAGGCCGCATCCCGATCTACGAACCTGGGCTTGAGCCGCTGGTGGCGGCCAATGCCGCGGCTGGACGGCTGCGCTTCACCCACGATGCCGATCAGGGCGTGGATCACGGCGAAGTTCTGTTCATCGCCGTCGGCACCCCGTCCCGCGACGATGGCCGGGCCGACCTCCGCTTCGTGTTCCAAGTGGCCGAACGCATCGGACAGCGCATGGAAGCAGACAAGATAGTCGTGGACAAGTCCACCGTTCCCGTCGGCACCGCTGACCAAGTGCGGGCCATCATCGCGGCAGCGCTCCAGCAGAGGGGCGCCAGCTTCAACTTCGACGTGGTCTCCAATCCGGAGTTTCTCAAGGAAGGGGCGGCGGTCAACGACTTCATGCGTCCGGACCGCATCATCATCGGCGCCGACCGAGATTCAAGCCGCGTGCGCCTTGAACAGCTTTACGAGCCCTTCAGCCGCAACCGCGACAAATTCGTGCACATGGACGTGCGCTCGGCGGAACTGTGCAAGTACGCCGCCAACCTGATGCTGGCCGCGCGCATCAGCTTGATGAACGAACTGGCCAACGTGGCGGACCAAGTGGGCGCGGACATCGAAGCGGTGCGCCTGGGGCTAGGCCGCGACCCCCGCATTGGCACCCACTTCATCTACGCCGGCGCCGGCTACGGCGGCGCTTGCTTTCCCAAGGACATCAAGGCGCTCATTCACACCGCTGAACAAGTGGGCGTTGAGGCGCAGCTGATGAAATCGGTGGAGCGCGTCAACGAACGGCAAAAGGGCCTGTTGGTGCAAAAAATGCACAGCCACTACGAGGGCCGTCTGAGGGGCCGCACGATCGCCCTCTGGGGTTTGGCCTTCAAGCCCAACACCGACGACATGCGCGAAGCGCCAAGCCGCAAGGTCATCGATGAACTGCTCGCGGCTGGCGCCCGCGTCCGTGCCTACGACCCCGCGGCAGGCGACGAAGCCAAGCGCCTCTACGGCGACCAGATCACCGTCTGCAGTCGCCGCCAAGACACCGTGGCCGGCGCCGATGGGCTCGCCATCCTCACCGAGTGGAACGAGTTTCGCAGCCCTGACTTCGAGCAACTGCGCACCGACCTGCTCGAACCCACGATTTTCGATGGCCGCAATCTCTACGACCCCCAACGCTTGGGCCAACTCGGCTTCAACTACTACAGCGTCGGCCGACCGTCAGCCTCCCCCAAGGGCGCCTCAGCGAAACGCGCAAATTGACAATGACGGCCCTTCGCCTATATGCTTGAACGCTGAAAAAAGCAACAGCCCCGCCCATCAAGGCGTGCGGCAAACAATCAATCTCAGGAGGGTTCGTGGCGCACGGCAGTCAAAAGGTTGCGCGGCTCAGCATTGACGATAAGGAAATTGAACTGCCGGTGATGGAGGGCACCGAAGGCCCAGACGTCATTGATGTCGGCGGTCTGGCCAACCAAGGCTACTTCACCTATGACTCCGGCTTTGTGTCCACCGCTTCATGCGATTCCAAGATCACCTACATCGATGGCGACGCCGGCTTGCTCCTGCACCGCGGCTACCCCATCGAGCAGCTCGCCGAGCAATCCGACTACTTGGAGCTCTGCTACCTGCTGCTGAACGGCGAACTGCCCAACGCGGCTGAGCGTGAGGAATTCAACACCACGGTGACGCGCCACACCATGGTGGACGAAAAGCTGCGCACTTTCATTGAGGGCTTTCGCCGCGAAGCCCATCCCATGGCCATCATGTGTGGCATCGTCGGAGCGCTTTCAGCCTTTTACCATGACTCCTTGGACATCAACGACGAGGAGGATCGGAGCCGAACGGCACAGCGGCTGATCGCCAAGATGCCCACCTTGGCCGCGATGAGCTACAAGTACGCTCGCGGCCAGCCCTTCGTCTACCCCCGCAACGACCTCAGCTATGCAGAGAACTTCCTGCACATGATGTTTGCGATCCCCTGCGAGGAGTACGAAGTCAGCCCGGTCATCGCCCGGGCCATGGATCGCATCTTGCTGCTGCATGCGGACCACGAGCAAAACGCGTCCACGTCCACGGTGCGCATGGCCGGTTCCACCGGGGCCAACCCCTACGCTTGCATCGCCGCCGGCATTGCCGCCCTTTGGGGGCCGGCGCACGGCGGCGCCAATGAGGCGGTGTTGAGCATGCTCGACGAGATCGGCGACGAGCGCAACATCGACAAGTTCATCGCCAAGGCCAAGGACCGGGACGATCCTTTCCGTCTGATGGGCTTCGGCCATCGGGTGTACAAGAACTATGATCCGCGTGCCAAGGTGATGCAGCAGACCTGCTACGAAGTGCTCAATGAACTTGGGGTGGAGGACGACCCGACCCTGCGCATGGCCCAGCGCTTGGAGAAGATCGCCTTGGAGGACAGCTACTTCGTCGAAAAGCGCCTTTATCCCAACGTGGACTTCTACTCAGGCATCATTCTCAAGGCCATCGGGATACCTGTGGAGTTGTTCACGGTGATCTTCGCAACCGGACGAACGCCCGGCTGGATCGCCCACTGGAATGAGATGATCGCCGGGCACTACCGCCTTGGCCGGCCCCGGCAGCTCTATGAGGGCCACCACCGGCGCGACTACCTGCCCTTGAGTGAACGGTCCTAGCGAAGTCTGCCTCAGTCCGTCAATCGGGTGATGAGGCTGGAGGTGTCCCAACGGCTGCCGCCATTGGCCTCCACATCCGCATAGAACTGATCGACCAAGGCCGTCAGCGGCAGTTTGGCGCCCAAGGCACGCCCCGTCCGCAGCACGATGTCGAGGTCCTTGCGCATCCACTGCACCGCAAAGCCGAAGTCGAACTTGCCTTCCGCCATGGTGTGGGCGCGATTCTCCATCTGCCAAGATTGGGCCGCACCCTTGGCGATGACGTCCACCACCGCTTCTGGATCGAGCCCCGCCCGCTGAGCGAAATCGATGCCTTCGCTCAGACCCTGAAGAACGCCAGCGATGCAAATCTGGTTCACCATTTTGGTGAGCTGTCCGGCGCCCACCGAGCCCATGCGGCGCACAAAGCGAGCGTAGCAGTCCATGGCCGGCAGCGCCCGCTCGTAGTCGCCAGGAAGGCCGCCCGCCATTATGGTGAGCTGGCCGTTCTCCGCCCCGGCTTGGCCGCCGGACACTGGGGCGTCCACGAAGCCGATCCCCCGCTCGCTGGCGGCCGAAGCCAGCTCCCTCGCGAGATCGGCGGAAACCGTGGTGTGATCCACCAGCACGGCCCCCGAGGCCATGCCATGCAAGACGCCGTTTTCGGTCAGCGCAACGCTGCGGACATCATCGTCATTGCCCACGCAAACGAGCACCACGGCCGCCCCATCGGCGGCCGCCTTGGGCGTATCGAAGCGCTCGCCACCAAATTCTTCGACCCACTGCAAGGCCCGGGCCGGCGCGCGGTTGTACACGCCCATGCGCCAGCCCGCCCGGGCCAAGTGCCCGGCCATGGGATAGCCCATGACGCCCAGGCCAATGAACGCGGCTCGCTTTTCCGGCATCTGTTTCGTTCCAGCGGCAACAATGAAGCCGGCAGTTTAACTCAGTCGGACCGCAGCAAGCGGACCAAACCCGCATCCCCATCGACTTCCACGTGCTGCCCGTCATTGAAATGTGCGGTCACGTTCGCAATGCCGCTGACGCAAGGCTTGCCGTACTCCCGTGCCACCAAGGCACCGTGCTGCAGTGCCCCACCAATTTCAAGCACCACCGCGGCGGCATTGATGAACAGCGGCGTCCAGCCGGGGTCGGCAGTCACGGCCACCAGCACATCGCCAGGCAACACTGGCTTCTCATAGGGGTCCGCCAGCACCTTAACCGGCCCTCGGACAACGCCCGGTGAAATCCCCACACCCGTCACCAGCCCACCCTCATCAGCCAACGGGGCTTGAACGCCCTGCGCGGAGTCGCGCGAATGGCCTGCCGCTGGTGAGAAGAAGCGCCCGCGGGAATCAATGAACATCGGAAACGCACGCACATGGGCGGCCAGCTTGCGAGCAAAGGCCCCACGACGCTCCACGCAAGCGCGCACATCGAACGCCGGGTCCGCGGTCGCGCGGTCCACGTCCTCGATCCGCATCTCGAATATCTGCTCCGGCCGATCAAGCCGACCGGCTTGCACGAAGGTGTCCGCCCGGTATAGGAGCAGGCGACGCGCCCGCGCATACACCTGCATGACGTGATGTTTGAACAGCTCCCGCGATGCCGCGTAGCGGCTGGCCTTGGCGTGGTGCGCCCTGAGGCGCTTGGCCTTGCGCGCCGGCAGCGCCGCAAGCAGCTTACGATAGGCCTGCTCGCGTTGTTCCGCCCTGCGGCGCACCATTTCGTGAGGATTGAACGCCTCGCCGCGCTGATCTCCGCAGAGAGTGGCCATCTGCCGTAGCGCCAGCTGCGGCGCCTCGCCGAACTTGGGGTTGGCCAATTCCATTTCCAGTGGCCCACGGCACCCGAATTGGCGCGCAAACTCGTCCCAAGCCGCCAGAAAGGCCTGCGGCAGTTCGCGCCGTCTCAGCTTGGCCGCCAAGCCGTCGATGTCCTCAAACTCGGCGGCGGGCAGCATCTGGGCGAGGTCGTAGATCGCCAAACCCATGCGCACCACCAGATCATCCCCTTGACTGCCGACGATCGCCTTGGCCCAAGCCTGCCGTTCGGCGCACTGGGCTCCGGCAAGCGCCCTGATGCGGAAGGACAGGAAGTAGAACAACGCATAAGCTGGGTAGGAAGACCGCAGAATCGTTTGAGCAGCGCAGGTAATGGCCTCTTGCAGGCTCTCAGCAACCGATTGGGCATAGTCCATCGGCCGCTCGATCCACTCGGTGAACTCATCGATGGCCTGCTGATAGGCAAGATCAAACCGGTCGGGATGGCGCAATGGCTGGAGCAGCGCCGCCAAACCCGGCCGGCCACGCCAAAGCATGCCCGGCAGGTAGCTCAGCAGCCGCATCCAGCGCACTTGGCGCGGCACTCGGTGGAGGCGATAACGCGCCATGTCGGGTGAGGTGATCACCCGGGCCACCAAGGGGTTCATGGCATCCGCCGCCTTGGCGAAGGGCTTGATCCGGTCAATCAGATGCATGTACATGGACAGATCGACGTACAACCGACCGCACTGCGCATGCAGGCCCATGCTCGAATGATCGGCGTCGATGGGCACCTTCAGCAACCACTGCCAAAACAGCCGGTAAATCAGATAGAACACGTCATCGGTCATCGGCGTGGTGGCAGTGCTCATGGTAATGCCGTCAGTCAGGTAACCGTCCATGTACAAATGCCGAGGCTCGCCGGGGGCGGTGAGCAGGGACGGATGCAGCGGGACGTAGGCGGTGATGGGCCGCGCCTGCAGCAGATGCAGCCGCTCATCGGCAAAGGCCCACTCCACGTCCACAGGACAATCGAACAGCGTCTCGATGCGCTGAACCGAAACGGCGATCAAGCTCAACTGCGAACGATTCAAGCACGGCTGCCCGGACCGGTCGCCCCCCTTGGTGCCCAGCCGATGGTCGATCACTGCGCCGGTCACCTTGTCAACCAGCACCGCATCCGGCGTGACGCTGCCCGCCACTAGGGCATCACCTGCCCCCCAGCTGGCATTGATGAGCAGTTCATCAAAGTCATTGGTTCCGGGATTGACTGAAAACGCCACGCCGGACACATCGGCAGCCAAACACCGCTGCACCACCACGGCAATGCTCGGTTCCAGGCGCTCGACGTTCATCCGCACTTTGTACAGCAGCACGCGCTGGTCCATGCCGGCGCAAAAGCAGGCGCGCACCGCTTGAGGCAAGTCAGCGGGCGCAATGCCCAAAAACGACTGGTAGAGCCCGGCAAACGAGGCCCCCGCCAGGTCCTCCTCCGGGGACGAAGAGCGCACGGCCAGCAAGCCCTGCCCCAATTGCCCGCGCACCGCCTCGATTTGCGCCTTTTGGCCAGCGGTCCAAGCCAAATTGCGCGCCAGCGACTGGAGCTGTTCGCAAGCATCGGCCAAGTCGCCGCCCTGATGCCCGGGATGGGGGCGCCCCAGCAACTCAAGGACCTCATGCCACTCTCGGGAGGCTTGGATGCCGGCCTGCCAAGGCGCGAAAAACGCGGTGCTCAGCACGCCGCCTTCGGGAACCGCAAAACCCGCTTGGCGAAGACGAATCAGCGAGGCGGCCTTGCCCCCCACCGCAGCCGGTTCTGGCGATCGGTCAGTGGCAAGGGAAAGCCACATGGCTTTTGGTTGTGATCAATCCAAGGCGCCGATGGCCTTCATCACCTTGGCCACGGCGGCGACGATGCGGTCGATTTGATCGTCAGTGTGAGCGGCGCTGACGCTCATGCGCAGCAGGCTGCCACCGCCCGGTGCGGCCGGCGGCAAAAACAGATTGACGTACACGCCCTCGGCCAGCAAGCCGTTCCATGCTGCCAAGGCCTCCTCCCTGCGTTGAAGACGCACGGGCATGACCGGGCTTGCGGCCGCCCCTGCGTCCACGCCACGCTGGCGGAGCCCTTGGTGCAGGCGATTGGCGTTATGCCATAGGCGTTCCTTCAGTTCCGGGCAGGCGCGCAGCTTGTGCAGCGCAGCGCGGGTGCAAGCAATGGTGGCCGGCGACGGGGAGGCGGTGAACATGTAGGGCCGGCTGGCATAGGGAAACAGCACGACTTCCTTGTGGCGGCTGACACAGAAGCCACCCATGGTGCCCAAGCTCTTGCTGAAGGTGCCCACCACGAAATCCACCTGATCCATGACGCCGGCCTCTTCAACCACGCCCCGCCCCTGGGCGCCGACCACGCCGAGGGAGTGGGCTTCATCGACCAGTAGGCAGGCCCCGTGACGCGCCTTGACCGCCGCGATTTCGGCCAAGGGCGCACGGTCGCCGAGCACGCCGTAAAGGCCCTCGACAACCACCAACGCGCTTTTCGCCCGGTCTCCCAAGCGGCTCAAGCGCTTGTCCAAGCTGGCTGGATCGTTGTGCCGAAAGGTGTATAGATCGGCGGAACTCAGGCGGCAGCCATCGAACAGGCTGGCATGGGCATCGGCGTCAAGCAGCACGGCGTCGCCAGCACCCAGCAACGCTGACAAGGCGCCCAAATTGGCCGCATATCCGGTGGAGAACACCACTGCCGCCGGATAGCCGTAAAAGTCCGCCAGCTCCGCCTCAAGCGCCACATGGGCCGCATAGGTGCCGTTGGCCATGCGGGAACCCGTAGTGCCGGTGCCGGCTTCAGCCAAGGCATCGCGACCCGCTTGGACCGCTTCCGCATCAAAGGTCATTCCCAAGTAGTTGTTGGTGCCAGCCAAAACCGTGGGAGCGCCGTTGATGATCCCCAGAGTGGGGGACTGAAGTCGTTCAATGACCGTCCGGGCAGGATCGGCCTCGCCCAGCCCGCGCCGAGCTTCCTCAACGGCGGCAAACTTGGCCAGCAGGGTCATGCCACAGCCTTGCCGACCACGGCAGCCAACTGGGCGATGTTGCGCACCTCGGCCAGTTGCCGCTGGTCAATGATGATGTCGAAGCGATCCTCCACCTCCATGACGAACTCCATGACCTGCGCTGATTCAAGGGCTAACGCATCCAATAAATCCGTATCCGAAGTGAAGTCTTGCGGCAAGGGCGTAATGCCGGCAAGCAGCTCGCGCAGTTCCAATTCTAGAGGGCTATCCATCGCGCATCCTCAGGCCTTCAGCCTTTAAAGTCACTTCGAGTCCACTGGCCAGGTCATGCCTTGGCTGCCAACCGGTGGCAGCGGCGAAATCATCGCCGTCGCCGACCCACCGATCATGGCCAAGCTCACGAACCTTGCCCGGCGTCAGCATGGGCGCACGGCCCAGGAGACGCGACAGCCCTACGTTCACCATCGCGGCTGCTTGCAGCAAGGCCGTGGGAATCACCAGCTCCCGCATCTTGCGGGCACCCGCCGCTGCCGCTATGGCGCGCCAATCGTAGCCGTCTTCGGTGCCATCGTCGATACTGAACATCCGTCCCTGAAACTGCCTCGGCGCTTGCAGCCAACACAGGATGGCGTCAGCCAAGTCATCGACATACAGGAAGGACAGCTTCTGCGCGGCATTGCCAGGCACCAAAACCCAGCCGCGCCGCATCAGGCGGAACAGAGGTGTCATTTCACGATCCCCCGGGCCATAGACGGCGGGTGGGCGAATGACGGTTGAGTCGATTTCGGCATGGGCCGCCAAGGCCTGCTCACCGGCGCGTTTGCTGGCGGCATAGTGGGAGAGCTGAGGCTCAGTGGCGGCCAGCGACGAAACCAGCAGCATGGCGGGCGGTTTGGCTTGGCGCCGCGCAGCTGCGCACAGGTGGGTGACTGCATGGCTGTTGGCGCCGGCAAAGTCCCCCGGCCCCACGCCGCGCACCGTGCCCGCGAGATGCACCACGGCGTCAACGCCAGCCAGCGCATCGGCCAACGCATCCACATCGTCCAAGGCGGCAACCCAAGGTGAAACACCCGAATCCAGCACAGCCGCGGGACGCCTAACGATGGCCCGCGTCTCAATGGACGCCGCCGTGAGCTTAATCGCCAGCCGCCGGCCAATAAACCCGGTCAGCCCAGTGACTGCGACAGCGGGCGGCTTAGCAGAAACGAAAGGAGCCCTCAGCCGGGGAGCGCGAGGGGCTTGCCCCTCGCAAACAAAAAGACTCAGCCGGGGAGAAAGCGAGCGTCCCTCGCTCCGCGAGTGCCCCTCGCTCCGCGAGGGGGGCCGCACCTCGCAAAAGAACAGCCTCAGCCATTGGCCAGCCGGGCATTCTCCAATGCGGGTGCGCCCTTCGGCACGGGATTGCCGATCTTGTCCCAGTGGGTGCGGTCAAGGAAGCCAGTCCTGGCGGTCACCCGCGAGAGCTTGCCTGAGGAGGTGCGCGGGAGGGTGCGGGGCGGCACGATGTCAACGTGGCAGGTGACGCCGAAGTGCTCGCGCACCAAGGATTCAATGCGCTTGGGCAATTCAGGCTCAGCGCGCTTGCATTCCACCACCAAAACCACCAACGGCTCCCCAGTGGGCCGAGTGGCTTCAAAAGCGGTGGTGGTGCCCATGCGAACGCCAGGGGAAGTTTCCGCCAACTGCTCCAAGTCCTGAGGCCAGATGTTGCGCCCATTGACGATGATGACGTCCTTGCTGCGGGCGGTGACCACCAGATGACGGCCGATGCGGTAGCCGATATCGCCAGTGTCCAGCCATCCCGCCTTGTCCAACACTTCCGCCGTTGCCGCGGCATCGTTGAAGTAGCCGCGCATGACGCTCGGGCCACGCACAAAAATGTGTCCGCAACGGCGCTCCGCCACTTCATCGCCTTCATCATCGCAGATTCGGAACTCGTAGCTGGGCATGACGGCCCCGCAGTCGGCCAGCTTCAGACGGCCGCTTGCACCCGTCGCTGGCTTTGCCAAGCCGGCAGCGCTTATCGACTCCTTGTCCACCACGTCGACGTCAAGGCCGTTGTTCAAGGGCGCGAAGCTGATGGCCAGCCCACATTCGGCCATGCCGTAACAGGCAACAAAGGCCTTGGGGTCAAACCCGGCGGGCGCAAGTACCTGGCTGAAGCGCTCAAGCTGCCGCGGGTTGATGCGCTCCGCACCAACACAAGCAATGCGCCACGAAGAGAGGTCGTACTTCTCCCGGTCTGAAGCGCGCAGCCGGGTTGCACATAAGCCGTAACCCGAAGGCGGGCTTGACGATACAGTGCAGCGGTTATCGGAAATCAGCTTGAGCCAAAGCCGCGGTCTCATGGCGAACGTGCGGGGGCTCAAGTAATCGACGGACAGGGCACGGATCAAGGGAACCAGAACACACCCCACCAAGCCCATGTCATGGTAGAACGGCAACCACGAAACCAGCCGGTCGTCATCGCGCAATTGTGCGCCGACTTCAGCGATTTCCCGCAGGTTGCACAGCACGGCACGCTGCGACATCTCCACCCCGCGCGGGAAGCGCGTGCTGCCGGACGTGTATTGAAGATAGGCAGGCTCATCGCCACGCATTGGGGAAAGCTGGCTTGTGGATTCCGGCAAGGCGTCGAAGTCTGACTCGCCGCCGACAAAGGCCAAGCCCAAAGGTTCAGTGGCGCTTTGCAGCAAGTCCAGAAAGCTGTCGGGCGCCACGGCTGCGGCAGCACCGCAACTTTCCATCATCCGTTGAATCTGCCCCACGTAAGCGTCGCCGCCGCCCATCTGCAAAGCGGCTGGCATGGGTACGGGAATCAAGCCAGCGTATTGGCAAGCAAAGAAGAAACGATGAAACAGAGGATGGGTGTCTGCGATTATGGCCACTCTAGCGTGGCGCGGCAGACCGAGTCGAGCCAGACGGCGAGCGGTGGCAAGTGCCTGCTGGCGGAGCTCCCCATAAGGCAGCACAGACTCCAGCTCGCCCGAGCCGCTGTAGAAGTTATAGCCGGTTTGCCCCTGCGCCGCGAAGTCCAGCGCGTCAGCCAGCCCGGCAAATTCTCCCTCCGGACAGGTGATCTCACTGCCCGTCGGCGTTGCGCCTAAGTATGCCAATGTTCGCTTAGTCTTGTAGAATTGAGCTTAGACAGGGATGCAGCAAACACCGACCCGACCTGCCTAGCCCGAACTATTGCTTTCAAAAACCCCTCAACCCACTCGGTTCATTCGCACGAGCAAACCGCTTTTGTACACGGGCGAAATCTGAACGCAGGCTGAATTGTAAACCAAAACCTGAAAATCACCTACTGCCAATCTGCTTTCTTTGTAACGTCTATGGAAACATAGACTACACATTATTGAAATATCTTGGAGAATGGTCAATGCGAAGCTCGGCCCTAGGGGCCGAGCTTCGTTGGAGTTTCGCTGGCGCGAAACTCCGCCGCGGCGCAGAGCGGGGCCTCCAGCGGCCCTAGGGGCCGAGCTTCGTTGGCGTTTCGCTGGCGCGAAACTCCGCCGCGGCGCAGAGCGGGGCCTCCAGCGGCCCTAGGGGCCGAGCTTCGTTGGAGTTTCGCTGGCGCGTCACTGCGGGGCGGTTGAGTATGGGAGAATGCAGGAAGGCTCAAGGCTCGCACAGGCGGGGAGAAACACGGCCAAGATGACCCAAACAGGAAAAGCCAAGAACAAGACCGTTCCCACCGGTGCCAGCGTGGAGCAGTTCCTGGATGCCGTGGAGAACCCGGTCCGCCAGCGTGACTGCCAAGCCGTGATGGCGCTAATGGCCGCCGAGACCGGTGAGGCGCCCAAGATGTGGGGGCCGAGCATCATTGGATTCGGCCGTTACCGTTACGCCTACGCGAGCGGCCGGCAGGGTGAGATGCCGCTCACCGGCGTCTCCCCGCGCAAGCAATCCCTAGTGCTCTACATCATGCCCGGCTTCACAGGCCACGACGAACTGCTCGCCGGACTTGGCAAGCACAAGACCGGCAGGTCCTGTCTCTACATCAACAAACTAGACGATGTGGACTTTGACGTGCTGCGCCAATTGGTTCGCGAGTCCGTGCGAGCCATGCGGGCCAAATACGAAGCGTCCTAGTGTCCGGCCCCGCGTACAAGTTCAAATCAATGGCACAAGCAGCGCTGCGGCAGCGCGCCATAACGGCCATGCTGTGCCTGCTGGCCGCCTGCCCCAACGGCTTTGCGGCGGCGCCCGCCCTGCTTGCCTCGGCTCTTGAGGCACGCCCTGTCATCGACGGCGACGTGCTCGGCGACCCGGCCTGGCAACCCCTCCCCTCTGCCACCGGCTTCACCCAAACGCGGCCCTATGAAGGGCGCCCGGCCAGCCAACGCACCCAAGTGTGGGTCGGCTTCACTGAGGATGCCCTCTACATCGCCGCGGTGTGCTATGACAGCGAGCCTGACGCAATCATCGTCGCCGACAGCCGGCGGGACAGCGACCTCGCCGAAACCGACAGCTTTCAGTTTCTCCTGGACACCTACAAGGACGGCCAAAACGGGTTCATTTTTGGCACCAACCCGGCGGGCGTGGAATACGATGGCCAAGTCACCCAGGAAGGCGTTGGACGCCGCTTTGGCGCGGGAGGCGTCGGGGGTTTCAACCTCAATTGGGACACCAGCTGGACCGTGGCCAGCCAAATCGGCGACTACGGCTGGAGCGCGGAGTTTCTGATCCCATTCACGTCCCTGCGCTACGACCGCGACGCGGTCCAGACTTGGGGCATTAATTTCCAGCGCAACATCCGCCGCAATTACGAGCAGGCCTTTTGGGCGCCCTTGCCACGTCAGCACAACCTGCTCCGGGTTTCGCAGGCGGGTGCCGTGAGCGGGTTGAAAGTGCCGCCCCAGCGCAACCTGCAGTTCATGCCCTATGGCTTGGCGCTGGGCAACAAGGGGGGGCCGGAGCGCAAGGGCACCGAAACGGATACCGAACTCGGCGTGGACATCAAGTACTCGCTGACCCCCAGCCTGACCTTGGATGCCACCTACAACACGGACTTCGCCCAAGTGGAAGCGGACGAGATTCAGGTGAATCTGGACCGCTTCAGCCTCTTCTTTGCCGAAAAGCGCCCCTTTTTCCTCGAGAACGCAGGCCTGTTCACAGTCGGCGACCCGGGCGAGGCGGAACTGTTCTTCAGCCGCCGCATCGGCATCAGCGAGGACGGTGGCCGGATTCCCATCGAAGGCGGCCTGCGGTTGTCCGGAAAGGTGGGCCGCAACACCCATGTGGGCCTGTTGCACATGCGCTCCGATGCCGTCAGCGGGATGGCGCCACGCAACGACTACTCCGTGGCACGCCTCAAGCAGGAACTGCCCAACCGCTCCGCCTTGGGCGTCATGTTCGTCAACCGTGATGGCGCAGGCGGCTTCGGTGGTGGCTCCAACCGCACCTATGCCGTCGACGGCCGCCTCGGCTTGGGCGATGTGGCCTCCATCAACGGATGGGCCGCCAAGACCGACTCGCCGCATCTCAGCGGCAGCGACCACGCCTTCAAGCTCGGCGCGGACTACAACTCGCAAAACTGGGCAAACGCCCTCTCCTACACCGAGGTGGCAACCAACTTCAATCCCGAGGTGGGCTTCCTTGCCCGCCAGGCCTACCGCAAAGTGAGCGCGCGCACCCTGCGGCGGATCCGCCCGGACAACCTCTGGGGGCTGCACGAACTGCGCCCGCACATCGCCTACATCGGCCACTGGGGCTACAGCGACGACTATCACGAGTCGATGTTCCTGCACATCGACAATCACTGGGAGTGGAAGTCGGGCCTGGAAATTCACACCGGCATCAACTTCACCCGCGAGGGCGTGCGCGAGGCCTTCGAAATCCATGATGGCGTGGTGGTTCCGCCGGGCGGCTACGACCACAAGGAAGCCCAGCTCGTTTTCTGGACCGACCAAGCGGCGCCGCTCAGCATTTCCATCCGCTCCAGGATCGGAGGCCGCTTCGGAGGCGACCGGATCAATTTGGACAACAATCTTCGTTGGCGCATCGGCGAGAAGTTCAATACCGATGTCTCGTGGATCTACAACAACTTCGACCTGCCCGGCGGAGAATTCACCGTCAACGTCGCACGCCTGCGCGCAACCTACTCATTCACCCCGCACATTTCGCTACAGGCCCTCGTTCAATACGATGACCGCGAAAAAGCCCTCGCCACGAACTTGCGCTTTGCTTGGCTGCAAACCGCCAACGCCGGCCTGTACCTCGTGTACAACGAATTCGACGACCGGGACTTCGTCGGCGAGCCCCGCCGCGAGATCATTCTGAAGTACAGCCGCATCGTCAATCTGCTCTAGGGAGCCGTTCCGCGACCAGTGAAACGCTGGGCGAACGGGTCTTGATCAGCGGATCCCTAGTTCGCGTAGGTGGGCGTGCGGGGCGGGCATCCGGCACTGTTAAGGCTATTCGGCACCCTTCGCATGCCAGCACAACGCTCCCGCCTGGTGTGCCGGCTGCCCGCCCCGCAGGCCCACGCCCCTTCAAGACCGGTGTTTCCTGCGGGTCAGCGCTCCGACGGGTCGCGCCCGTCGCGGGGCGCCCCGGTGCCCGAAGAGCCCATGAAGATCTTGCGTCCGTCGGTGAAGGTGATGTCACGTCCGTTGGCGCGCTTGGAGCGGTCCTTGCTCTGGTAGCCGTCCACGACGATCTCGGTGCCCGGCAGCAGGGAGTTGCGGTTCAAGCCGCGACGCAGCAAGGTGTTCGGCGTGCCGCCCTCGACCATCCAAACTTCCTTATCGCCGGTCTCGGTGGTGTGCTCCAAGTGAATCCAAGCATGGGGGTTCACCCACTCCACCTTCACCACCGGACCCCGCAGCACCAAGGGCCGGTTCGGATCGAATTCAGCGCCGAAGGCGTGATGCCCCTGAGCGCCCGTGGCCCAAGCCCAAGCCAATCCCGCGCATAACAGGCGATAGCAGGTTTTCGTCATCCTTAAAGCCTCCTCACATTCCAGTGGTCTGAATTTCCGATGGCCCCTTACGGGACCCTTGCGGGAACCCTTGCGGGATCCCTTTCGGGAACCCTCAGGGGATCGACCGGGGCAGTGGATTGCGCCGCCACTCGCCGTACAGCAACTCCTCCACGAACTCCACGCAGCGAAACTCCATCAACCGAGCGTCCGGTTCCATGCGCCGGTAGAGGGGCATGGACAGGGTCCAAGGCTCGGTGAAGGTCTCCGGGTCTTCGATGGTGGCCTCGTAGTGAAGGTGATTCGGCCCCGTCGGCGTGTAGCGCTCGGTCACTTTCATTTGCGCGCTGTGGTGGTTGCCCGCCCGGTCAAACCAAGTCGAATCCAACTGGCCAGTGACTTCCACCACCAGCGTGTCGCCTTCCCAGCGCCCGTGGGACCAGCCCATCCAGGAATCGATTGGCGCTGGTCCTGGATCTTCCATGTAGATGTCGCGCACCGCGCCGGCATACTGGTAGGCGATGAAGATGGAGTCGGCGTTTTGGAAAATCTGAAAGGGCTGCGGCATGTAGGTGGCCCGCGGCACGCCCGGCAGGTAGCACTTCACCTCCGGGTCCCGGTCGATCCAGTTGGCTTGGTTCTCCTTCTTCTTGGCCAAGGCTTCGGGCTTGTAGGGTATCTTGCCGCCCTCAACCACGCCCATGCCCGGCGGCACCGCCCCCACCGCGCCAAGATACAGCGTTTTCGGCGCCGGCAGCGGCCCGTGCGGCCCCTCGCGCTCTTGCAATGAGGAGCGGGCCATGTGCATCTCGATGTCGTAATTGGCTTCATTGAGCGCCTGCCAGATGCCGTTCAAATCTGGATGAACGCCGTCCGGGCCCCGTGGTGCGCGCCAGGCTTCGCTGGCTGGCAGGGCCGCATCTTCGGGCAGGGCGCAGGACGTCAGGGCCAAAACCAAGGCAAGGGCAGTGGTGAGCCTGGCCACGGCAAGCGCCTCAAGCCGCCGCGCTGGGGCGCGCGGACACGGCCGCATGCCAACGCTTGAGGTTTTCGCAGTGTTCCGGGATGGGCAACCGCGCCGCGCCGGCCGCAAAATCGATGGTGCACAGCGCCGTGATGTCAGCGATGGTGAAGGCATCCCCTGCCACATACTCCGATTCCCCCAAGGCTTCGTTCAAGCGCTCGTAGAAGCGTTGCACGCTGTTCTTGCCGCGCTCCACCAGCGCGGGAACGGCATCCACGGTTCCGGCATTACCGGCCAGTCCTCGCTTGGCGAAGCCCGGAAAAGCGTTGCGGAACGCCTCCGCCGCCCCCATGAGGCCATCGAACTCCATGTGCCGCTGGCGTGCATCGATGTACGCCTTGCTTACCGGATCAGTGCCCATCAGCGGCGGCTGCGGCTGAGTCTCCTCGAAGTAGCGGCAGATGGCCACGGACTCGTCAAGCACCGTGCCGTCATCGAGCACCAAGGTGGGCAGCACGCCCCGAGGGTTGATGGCCAGGAAGTCATCGGCCAGGTTCTCGCCTTGAATGATGTCCACGGGAACGGTGTCGCAGGTGACGCCCTTCTCCGCCATGAACATGCGCACGCGGCGCGGGTTAGGGGCCAGTTTGCTGTCGTAGAGCTTCATGGGTTTATCCTTGGTCAGTCAATCGCGATTGCAAGTGAAGGGGATTATAGGTTGAAAGCCAGCCGTTCAACCAAGGGCGTAGTGCTCCGGCTCCAGATCATGCAGCCGCTGCCAAAACTCGTGCAGGCTGAACGGCGAGTTGTTGACCACCCGGCCCTGGCTGTTCTTGTACCAACTCGCGACCCCCGGATGGCCCCAAGCCAAGGTCTCGCTGATGGCCTGCACCTCTTCGTTGTAGGCGTCGTTCACCGCTTCACGCACCTCCATCGAGCGCACCCCCTGAATGACCATCAGGGCCAGGCACTGCATCACGTAGTGAACCTGGCACTCCACTTGGTAGATGATGCTGCCGCCATGCACGATGTTGGTGTTGGGGCCATACAGGCAGAAGAAATTAGGGTAGTCCGGCACCGTGGTGCCCTTGAAGGCGCGCGGCGTATCCCCCCAACGGCGCTCCAGCGTTTCCCCCGAGCGTCCGGCCACGGCCATCGGCCAGAGGAATTGGTTGGTTCTAAAGCCGGTGGCGGCAATGATCACGTCCGCCTCGTGCAACGCACCGTCAGCGGTCACCAGCCCTTCGGGCACGATGCGTGCAATGGGATCGGTCACCAGAGTCACATTGTCGCGCGCCAAGGTGCCATACCAGTTGTTGTCGATGATCAGCCGCTTGCCGAACACGGGGAAGTCCGGCGTGCAGCGGGGGGCGAGGTCTTGGCGCTCGCCAAGCTGGTCCGCGATGTAGCCGGTCAGCGCTTCGCGGATGGCGTCGTTGGCCTCGCTCATGGCCTGTTTCGGGCGCGTCCATTCCGGATCCGCCACCACAGCCGGCCAATTGCGGTCGGAGAAGGCGAACACCATCCGGGCGCGGTGCCATTCGGCATATCGGGGAATGTGCTTCAGCGCCCAGATCTGCCCCTTTTCCACGGGCCGATAGTAATCGTCGTTGGGCGAGACCCAGTGCGGCGTTCGTTGAAAGACGCTCACCTTGGCGGCAGCAGCGGCGGTTTTGGGCAGCAGTTGCACGGCGCTGCAGCCCGTGCCGATCACGGCCACCTTGCGGCCTGCCAGTTCGACGTCCGAGCGCCATCGAGCGGAGTGGAACAGGGGGCCGGCAAAGGCATCGATGCCTTCAATGTCTGGCATGGCGGGCCGGTTCAACTGGCCCACGGCACTGACGACGGCGTTGGCGGCCAGGGTCTGCGCACCGCCAGCGGCGTTGCGGACGTCGATGCGCCAGCGGCCGCTGGACTCGTCATAGGCCATGGCCGTCACTTCGGTTTGCAGGCGAATGTGCTCCCGCAGCCCAAAGCGGTCCGTGCAGCGTTCAAAGTAGGCGTGCAGCTCATCGCGCTTGGAGAAGTAACCCGACCACTCGGGATTGCGTTCGAAGGAATAGGAGTAGAAGTGATTCGGCGTATCGACGCCGCAATCGGGATAAGCGTTCTCGTACCAAGTGCCGCCCACGGCGTCGTTCTTCTCAAGAATGGTGAACGCAATGCCCGCCGCCTTGAGCTTGGCCCCCATGCAGATGCCGGACATGCCGGCGCCGATGACGGCAACCTGAAAGTCCGCCGCCGCCTCGGGCGCCGCGGCCAGTTGGCGCTGCCAGAGCTCGTCCCGGTCAACAAAGCCGGTCTCCTCCAGGAGCATGGCGGCGTAGGCCTCGTCAATGGGTTCCGCCACGGAAAAGGCCATCAATTCCGCCATCCGCGCAACGCCTGGTGGTGGCGGAAGCTCCGGACGCTCGCGGCGCAGGCGGCACAGCGCGTCAACGGCCACAGCCCGAATTTCCGCCGCAACATCCTCTTGGTAGCCACCGGTGTTGTCCGGAAAAAGCTCGCCATCCGGCACGACGATGGGCGCCGGCGCATACCTTGGCGCCAACCAGGCGTCATCGCCCGTCAGGTCCGCCAAAGTAACCAGCAGCGTCGGCAGGTTGACATCCTTAAGCGCTGCCTCAAGCTGCGCCTCGGTCCCCGGAATTTCGATGCGTGGCACTTGACTCCTCCTCGCTCAGGTCAATGACACCCGCCCCCATTGTAGGCAATCAGGCCGCTTGGCGGTATGCCACCTGGCCGCCCCGCCGTGTCGCCTCGTTACGCGTCAATCGGCTCGTCAAAGTCCAGCCACCCCACTTGGTAGCCGGGCGGTAGGGGTTCGTTGCGCTCCAAGCGGCCAGCGAATGACTTCAAGTCATCGATGATCATGAGCAGGTAGGGATCGCTGGCAGGCCGGACAATGTCGCAGAGCAGCAGCAGCTGCTCAACGCACCACCAAAACACGTCCTCGCCCGGCAGCACCGGGCGGCGCGG
Organism: Candidatus Azophilus sp.; assembly: GCA_965220835.1. Classification (GTDB taxonomy): domain Bacteria; phylum Pseudomonadota; class Gammaproteobacteria; order Pseudomonadales; family Azotimanducaceae; genus Azophilus. Next base: position 1,470,614 of record OZ244842.1, read on the forward strand.
CGGCATGACTTCGACCTTTTCCTCATCATCCAGAACCCGGCTCAGGAAGGCCATGACATCGGCATTGCCCTGCACGGCGGGTGAAACGCTGCTCAGGATTTCAATCAACCGCGGCTTGTGCCGCTGCATCAGTTCTTGGGCGTCCATCAGGGACTCTCCGCAGTCCAGTTGAGACCATTATGGAAAGGAAACTGAGCACGGGAAGTCGATATCGCTGCAAAGCTTGTGCGACATTCGCCATACTTGACCTTTGTTCGTAAACAACAGGAGCCACAGCACCCATGAGCACAATCGAACCCTTCGCCATCGACGTGCCGGCCGCAGACCTGCAAGACCTGCAAAGCCGCTTGGCCGCCACCCGATGGCCGGAAGCCGAAACGCCCGACGACTGGAGCCAAGGCGTCCCGCTGGCCTACGCTCAGGAGTTTTGCCGTTACTGGGCGGAGCACTACGACTGGCCGGCCCGTCAAGCGCTGATGAACCGCTTTGCCCAGTTCAAGACCACCATCGAGGGCTTGAGCGTCCACTTCATTCACCACCCAAGCCCGTCGCCCGAGGCTCGGCCGTTGCTGATCACCCACGGCTGGCCCGGATCGGTTGTGGAGTTCCACAAGGTCATCGAGCCGCTGGCGGACCCCGCCGCCCACGGCGGCGACGCCGCCGACGCCTTCCACGTCATTTGCCCCTCGCTGCCCGGCTACGGCTTCTCCGGCAAACCCACAGCCACTGGCTGGGGGGTGGAGAAAATCGCCTCGGCTTGGGACCAGCTGATGGCCCGCCTAGGCTACGACGGCTACTTTGCCCAAGGCGGCGATTGGGGGGCGGCGGTCACCACCGCCATCGGCATCCAGAACCTCGGCCGCTGCGCCGGCATTCACGTCAACATGCCCTTCGCACCACCCACCAAGGAGGCTTTGGCCAATCCCACCGATCGGGACCAGCAGGCCTTGGCGGGCGCCAACTACTATCAGGAGTGGGATTCCGGCTACTCCAAGCAGCAGAGCACGCGGCCGCAAACCCTCGGCTATGGCTTGGTGGATTCTCCGGCCGGGCAAGCCATGTGGATTTTGGAGAAGTTCTGGGCGTGGACGGATTGCGACGGCCATCCCGAAAACGCGCTCAGCCGGGATGAGCTGATCGACAACATCATGATCTACTGGCTGAACGGCGCCGGCGCCTCCTCCGCCCGCCTGTATTGGGAGAGCTTCGGCAAGGCCTTCTCAGGCGGCGACGGCGAGACCGTGGCAGTGCCCACTGGCGCCAGCATCTTCCCCAAGGAGATCATACCGACCCCCCGCTCCTGGGCTGAAGTCCGCTACCCAAACATCGTCTATTGGAACGAACTCGACCGCGGCGGCCACTTTGCCGCCTTCGAGCAGCCGGAGCTGTTCGTTGATGAGGTGCGCAGCGCGTTCCGCGCGATGCGTTAGGGAGCCTCTGGCAACACGCCCTGTAGGGTCGGCTCCGCAATGCGCTTGCCGAGCGCGATGCGGTAAAAGACGGGCACTGCCAGCAGCGTGAGCAGCGTGGCAAAGGCCAGCCCGCTCATGATGCAAACGGCCATCTCCCTGAAGAAGGGGTCGGCCAGCAGCGGCGACATGCCGGCGATGGTGGTGCCGGCGGCCAGCATGACCGGGCGCAAGCGGCTGACCGCCCCTTGGACCATGGTCTGCAAAGTCGCCGCACCTTCCTTCAGGCGCTTGTCGATTTCGTCGATCAGCACGATGCAGTTCTTGATCAGCATGCCGGACAGGCTCAAGAAGCCCAGGAAGGCGGGAAACGTAAAAGCGAGATCAGTAGCCAGCAGGCCCAGCACGACGCCGCAAACCGTCATGGGCACCGACAGCCAGATCACGATGGCCTCGCGAACGCGGCCGAACATCAGGATGGTGATCAACAGCATCACGCCGAAGGCCATGGGAATTTTCGGCAGCATGATGCGATAAGCATCCTGATCCGCTTCGTACTCACCTCCCCACTCCAATGCATAGCCGGGCGGCAGTTCGATGGCTTCAACGAGCGGACGCACCTCAGTGAAGGCATGTCCCGCGTTTTGTCCCGGCCGCGGATTGGCTTGAACCTGAATGGTGCGGATGCGGTCACGACGAAAAATCACTGCGTCTTCCGCCGTGAGATCAAATGACGAGACGACTTGGCGCATGGGGATGTAGCGCTGTTGGGACTGGCTCCACACCAAGCGGTCCGGCAGGCCGGCGACATCGGCGCGCTCCGCCTTCGGTGCCCGCGCGATGATCGGAATCAGCTTCTCGTTCTCCCGGTAAAGGCCGATGGGCACGCCGAAAGTGGCATAGGCCAAAGCCAACGAGACATCACGACGGGTAACGCCAGCCAGACGGGCTCGGGCCTCATCATAGTGGGGCGTGATTTGCAGCGCAGGCTGCCGCCAATCGATGCGGCGCTCGACAAGGTTCTGCTGCAGATAAGCGGCAAGCGCTTGATCGGCCAAGGCACGCAGGACTTTCGTGTCATGGCCTGAGAAGCGAGCTTCGATCTTGGCACTGGTGCCGGGGGTGAACTCCGTCCGGCGAACCTGCAGTTCCGCATCAGGCCGCAGCTCCGTCAGCAGATTCCGGGTCTCGACCATCATGGCGTCCATCTCGTGCACATCCGCAACCCTAACCACCAGTTGCGCATAGGCCGAATTGGGCTGCTCGGGCAGCATGGTGCTCGTAAACCGCGGCGCACCCACACCGATGAAGCTGGTGACCGCTTCGACGCCCTCCAAAGTGGAGAGCACCTGCTCCAGCCGAACCGCGTCTTCGCTGGTGGCCAGAATGTCTGTGCCCTCGGCCAGCCGGTAGTCCACATAGAACAAGGGCGTGTTGTTGGTCGGAAAAAACGCCTGCTTGACGAACTGAAAACCCCATAGGCAGATCGCCAAAACAGTCAGGATTGCACCCGTGGCCAGCCAAGCTCGGCGCAGGCCGAAGGCAAGCAGACGCCGATATGGCGCATAGGCCCAGCCAGCGTAAAGCGCCTCCTCCGGCTGCGGCGGCCGAGCCTTGAGCAAACGGCTGCCCAGCAGGGGCACGACCGTGATGGCCAACAGCCAGCTAAGCAGCAAGGCGATGGCGATGACGTAAAACAAGGAACGCAGGAAGTGGCCAGCCATGTCGTCCGTCAAGCTGATTGGCCCAAACGCAACGATGCCAATGACGGTTGCGCCAAGCAGCGTGAACTGGGTGCGGCTTGCCGAACGGGCGGCCGCCTCGGCTGGCGCCAAGCCCTTGCCGACACCGATCACCATGCCTTCCGCCACCACAATGCCGTTGTCCACCAGCATGCCCATGGCGATCATCAGCGCACCCAATGAAATGCGCTGCAGTTCGATGCCCAGCAGCGCCATCGCGCACAGCGTGCCGAGGATGGTCAGCAGCAGCACGGCGCCGACCACGGTACCTGCACGCCAGCCCATGAAAACGCAGAGGGCCACCACCACCGTGGCAACCGACAAGACCAGGTTTCTCAGGAACTGCTTGATGGCTTGGTCCACCATCTCATGCTGGGCGTAGATGACCGACGCGCTGACGCCGAGCGGCAACTCGCCGAGCAACCTTTGCATGTGGGCATCCACGGCTCGTCCCACCTCGACGACGTTTTCGTCGGGGATCACTGAAACGCCCACGATGAAAACCCGCTCACCATTGTGGCGAATGATCTCCGGTGGCGCTTCGACGGGTTCGCGGACCAGGGTGGCGATGTCCTCCAGGCGCACGATCTCGCTTGAGCCAGGACGCCCGAGCCGCATGTCGCGCACTGCTGCAGCGCTGCCAAACGCCTCCTGCGGCGCGATGCGCAAGCGCCGGCCTTCAAAGACAATGGAACCCGCGGGCGTGATGTCGTTTTCCGAGCCAATGCCCGAAAACAGGGCGTCCATCGGCAGGCCAAGACGACCGAGGCGAACGTGGTCCACCTCGACGAAGACGGCCTCCTTCGGTTCGCCCCCGGCATGCACCTTGGCGACCCCGGGGACGGACTTCAGAGCCGTGACGATGTGACGGGACATGTCCTGGGTTTCGGCAGTGCGGTAGCCTGGTGCCGAAATGGCGTAAAGAATGCCGTAGACGTCGCCATAATCGTCTTCCACGAGAGGCGCCTCGGCACCCGGGGGCAGCCGGCTGCGGGCTTCGCTAACGCGCCGCCGCAACTCATCATAGATCTGTTGAACTTCGCGAACGTTGTACTTTTCCTTGATTTCAATTTGCACTTCAGAGCGGCCCGCCACCGACTTGGACACCATCTCTTCAATGTAAGGCAGTTCCTGCAGGGCCGCCTCAATCACGTCGGTCACTTCCTGCTCCACTTCCTGAGCCGACGCGCCGGGATACTCGGTCAACACGAGGGCGATGTTGAGCGGAATGGCCGGATCTTCAAGCCGGCCTACGCTATCGATGCCCACCACACCGCCCACCAGGCAGCCGAGAATCAGCAACCATGGATAGAGTGGGCGCTCAATGGAGAAACGGGCGATGTTCCAAGCGGTTGGCTGGGTTGCGGCCTCTTCCGCCACTAGGAGCCACCGGCGCCGTTGCGCATAGGCCGTATGCGCATGCCTTCCTGCAGCTGGTTGGCACCCGTCGAAATCACCTGTTCGCCGCCCTGCAGCCCGGATGTGACGGGAACGCCATAGGCGGTCGGCAGGCCAACTTGCACCGCCTGCTTGCGCACTTCCTGCGTCTGGGGGTCGTAGAGCCAGACAAAGAGACCTTTGCCTGGCCCGCTGACCAAGGCGCTAGCCGGGATCCGCGCCGCTGCCTCGGCACCCGTCTCCGGGCGCAGTGCCACGTGCACGGCAGCCGTCATGCCCGGCAGAATGTTGTACTCGGCTGGCCGCTGCATCGCGAACGAGACCTCATAGGTCTGGGCCACCGCATCCGCCTCGCCGCGGTTCTCCCGGAAGCTCAATGGAAAGCGCTGCTTCGGGGCGAAGGGGAACACGGCGTCCATGCTGACCACCTGTTCCGTGCCGACGGTGACCAGCAACTTCTCCGGCACGCCGGCCACCACCTGCAGCTCATGAAGGTCGTTCAGCCGCACCACCTTGTCCTTGGCCCCGACTTGGACAAAGTTGTCAACGTAGCGTTGCGCCACATAGGCATCGAATGGCGCCACAATCCGGCTCTTGGCCAAGGACGCACGCCGCTGCGCCAGCCGCACCCGCTGCAGCTCGTGGAACGAGCGAGCATCCTCCACCAGCGAAGCGGCAATGCCGCGCTGAGCCAGCAGGCGGCGCTTGCGCTCCAAATCCTGCCGCGCCAACTTGACCTGCAGCTCCGCCTCCCGCACTGCTAGGTGAAAGTCCGTGGGGTCCAGGGCGGCGACGAGCTGGCCGCGCCCAATGGTCTGGCCCTCCAGAACCGGCAGCTCCGCCAGCACCCCATCGACTTCAAAGGACATGTCGATCGATTGCGCGGCCTCCACCCGCGCGACGAATTCATGGTGCGTGACAACGCCCGCCGCTTCAACCATGACAACCTTGGCCGGCCGCACGAATTGATCCGCAACAACCTGCTCCGGGGCATTGCCGCAGCCACCCAGCAGAAGGGTCGCAACCCATAGCGCGAACGGTAGGCTGCGGCGGGCCCCAAGGCCCTCAACGCTCTTTGACAAGGGGTGGCGCACTGCCGCCGCGTCACGCATCCGGGCTTTGGTTCCGGGCCACTTCGCGGAACGGGCCCCGGTCGAATCGGGGTTCCTTGGGCATGCCGAGCACGCGCTCGGCAATGATGTTGCGCTGAATCTCGTCCGTGCCGCCAGCGATGGAGACCGCCGGCACGGACAGCAATATCTCCGCGATCAATCCATTCTCCGGGCCGTCCTCGCCCGCCAGCAGCGCATCGGTGCCGGCTATCATCGTATGCACGCGAGCCGCCAAGCGGGCCACATGGCTGGCGGCAAGCTTGCCGAGCGAGCCTTCCGGCCCTTGCGGCTGGCCATGTTGCTGAGCCGCCCGGGCACGGCGGGCGGTCCACTCGGCGCTGCTGGAGAGAATGAGCAGGCGCGCCAGCTCCTGGCGCAATGCGGGGTTTTCGATGCGGCCGCTGGCCAAGGCGCTCGGCAGCGCGAGGTCGACTCGCCCAGCGCGCTGCGGGTACCACTTGTAGGGCGCCATGACCGTGGCCGTCTCCTCGGCCTCCTCATCGTGAATGGTTCCTCGCTGCTGCGCCCGGCTTGCCACATCCGCCCGCCCCGACCGCAACCCGTCGGCACGGCGACGCTCATGGGCCAAGGTGGTCATGGCCACCGTCCAGCCTTGGCCGAGCTTGCCCACCAAATGCTCCGCCTTGACCTCGGCGTTGTTGAGGAACACTTGATTGAAGGACGCATAGCCGTTCATCTGCTTGAGTGGCCGCACCTCGACCCCTGGCTGGCGCATGTCGATGACGAAGTAGCTTAAGCCTTGGTGCTTGGGCGCATCCCAATCCGTGCGCGCCAACAGCAAGCCCCAGTCCGCGTGATGGGCGCTGGTGGTCCAAACTTTCTGGCCGTTGACGATCCAGCATTCCCCATCAAACTCAGCACGGGTGAGCGCGCCGGCCAAGTCGGAGCCGCTGCCCGGCTCGCTGAACAACTGGCACCAAACGTCCTCGCCAGTGAGGATGCGGCGCAGGAATTGCGCCTTTTGCGCATCGCTGCCGTGCTCCAGCAGGGTCGCCGCCGCCAACAGCCGAATGCCGCCGGTGGCCACGCCGACGGCGCCGATGCGGGCAAACTCCTGTTCAACCACCCGAGTCAACTCCGCAGACAATCCGCGGCCGTGCCACTCCGGCGGCCAGTCCGGCACGCCCCAGCCGGACTCCAGCAACTTCTCGCGCCACTCGACCAAGCCGGCATTCGGATCCCAATGGTCGTTCAGCCAAGCGCTGACCTCATCGCGAACGGCCACTTCGCCCGGCGCGCTCATGCCACGGCCTCGGTCGGCGCTGACTGGGACTCGCGCCGTTCAAGGCATTGGATCATTCGCTCCCGGTGCCAAGCCGGGTCGCCAAGCAGCACTTCAGAGCTCTTGGCGCGCTTGTACCAAAGCTGGGTGTCCTGATCCCATGTGAAGCCGATGCCGCCATGCAACTGAATGGCCTCGATGGCAGCCTGCAAGTACGCCTCGCCGGCAGCCGCCTTGGCCAAGCTGGCTTGGTAGGCCAGTTGCTCGGGATTGGCGTCGGCCATTTGGGCGGCGTGATAGGCCGCCGACTTCATCAATTCGACTTGCAGCAGCAGCTCCGCGCAGCGGTGCTTGATGGCTTGGAAGGAGGCGACGGCGCGCCCGAACTGCATGCGCAGCTTGATGTAATCAAGGGTGTCCTCCAGCAGACGCTGGGCGCCGCCAGCCATCTCATTAGCGAGCGCAATGGCGCCGATGTCCAAGGTCTCGGCCAAGGCGGGCCCTGCCTCGCCCAGGGCCCCGAGCAGTTCCGCCGGCACGCCCTCCAGTTCTATTCGGGCCAGTTGGCGCGTTGGATCCAACACCTGCAGGCGCCGCCGGCTGAGGCCCGGCGCGTCCCCCGCCACCGCAAACAACGACAGCCCCGCCAAACCGCGCTGTTGCTTCCTTGGAGCATTTGCAGACGCTTCGCTGGCTGGCTGGCTGACGCTTCGGCGGCGCACCGTTGCGGGATTGGTTGAAGGCTCCGTTCGGGCCGCAACCAGCAGCAGGTTCGCGTTGCAGCCGTCCAGCACATGGTCCTTGCAGCCGGTGAGCGAGTAGCCGCCATCCACGGCAGACGCCTGCATGGCAATGGGCTCAATCCCCGGCTCACCGCCTGGTTCGGCGAAGGCCAGCGCCGCCAAGGTCTCGCCGCTGGCGATGCCCGGCAACCAGCGCTGCTTCTGCGCCTCGCTGCCGATTCGGCGCAGGGCGTTGGCCGCCAGCACCGCCGAGGCCAGGTAGGGCGCGCAAAGGAGCACGCGGCCCATCTCCTCCATGGCCAGACCCAACTCCACCAAACCGAAGCCGCTGCCGCCGTAGCGTTCAGGGACCATCAGCCCGGCCAGCCCCAATTCGTCCGCCATGCGCCGCCAAACCGCCGGATCAAACCCCGTCGCGGTGTCCATCAGGCGGCGCACCTCGGAGGTCGGGGAAGCCGCCGCCATGAAGCGACGCAGCATGTCGCGGAACTGGCGCTGCTCTTCGGTGAAGTGAAACTGAACGTCCGACATGCTTGCTTTGCAGGTGGTGGAGCCAGGGAGGATCGAACTCCCGACCTCTACAATGCCATTGTAGCGCTCTCCCAGCTGAGCTATGGCCCCACGGCAGGAAGCAAGAGGGCCGGAATGCTACGGGGCGGGTTTGGTTCTGTCAATGCGTGCGCCGAAGGCTGTTGGCAACAAATAGATATGTCCGGTTCTGGAACAAATGAACTGTCCGGTTCTCCCATCCGTGTTCCGGCCCTTTCCGCCGCCCCGCGAAGGGAGCGGAGCGACCGCAGCGGGGCGGCGGAAAGGGCCGGCGGCGCGGCCCACCTAGGCGGCCTCCGCCAAGGGCTTCGGGCGGGGCGTCCCGTCCCCTTCATAGCGCTGCAGCAGCCGCGGCCCGTGCCACACCGACAGGCTGCCGTCCAGGTGCCGGCGCACCTTCACCTTCACCTTCACGTAGTGCGGGCGCTCCCCGTCCGCCTCGATCTGCAGCGTCAGGCGCTCGAACCGCACGCAGTTGTCCCGGCCCACAACCCGCTCGTGCACCTCGCACAGGATGTCGTCCAGCGCTTGAGGGCCTTCCATCGGCACGAACGCCGACCCCGCCTCCCGAGGCGGACGCGCGAACTCCGCGTTGAAGGCCGGCATGTAAGCCTCCGCCAGGTACCGGTTCGCCGCCGCCATGTCCGTGATCCCCGCCAGCGCCAGCTCCTTGACCAGCCGGTCCTGGTGCGTGCCGAACATCCGCTCCGAACGCCCCCGGGCCTCCGGCGAGTACGCCGGGACCATCTCGACCCCAAGCCGCGCCATCGCCCGCCCGAACTGGGTCGGGTTGTCCTTGTCCACCTTGCCCCCGGCCTCCGGCGTGTGCCAGTAGTGGGAGCCGCGGTCCGTGTGGATCGAGCTAAAAAGCCCTTTCAACTCAACCACCTCCCGCACGCCCCGGAAGCTGCTCATGGTCCCCTCCTCGTCGCAGAAAAACATCGAGTAGTGCTCGTTGGTCGCGTCGTCCATCGTCACGACCAGGTCCCACACCGCGCCGGGAACCCACTCGTGCGTGCTGCCGTCCTGGTGCAGCAGCATCCCCGGCCACGGCGCCGGCTCCCGGCGCCGGCGGTGCGTCCCCCGGCCCTTCCCGCGCTCCACCGCGCCGTGCTCCTGAAGCTTGGTCCGGACCCAGTTGTAGCTCCGCTTCCCGCCCTCCCGCCGGTAGAAGGCGTAGTAGTGCTTGACGTTCCACCCCTCGTGCCGCGTCCGGTAGCGGTCCACCATCCGCATCACCTCGTCCACCGGCGCCGCCCGGTGCGACGCCCGCGACACCCGACGGTCACGCAGGCCCTCGATCCCGTCCGACTCGTAGCGCTCCACCTGACGCCGGAAGGTCCGGTCGCAAACCCCGAGCAGCTGCGCCGCCTCCGCCTGCGTCAGCCGACGCTCCGTCCACAGCGCGTATGTGTCCTCGAACACCGCCATCCTCCTGTCCTGGTTGACTTGAACAATGCCCATGACTGCCTCCGAACCGTTGCGATTCGGCGCAGTCTGAAACCGGACAGTTCACTTGTTACAGGACCGGACAATTTATTTGTTCTCAAAATGCGTGCGCCGAAGGCGCACGTTCGAGTTGCTTCGCAACTCGGCGGGCTCTGGCCCTAAAGGGCCAAGGTTCGTTGGCAGTTTCGCTGGCGCAAAACTGCGCGAACCAACGCGCACGTGCGAGTTGCTTCGCAACTCGGCGGACCCTAGCCCTAAAGGGCCAAGGTTCGTTGGCGGTTTCGCTGGCGCAAAACTGCGCGTGCGAGCCCGTGAGCCTTTTTTGGGGCTATTCCTTCGGGTTGAGCGTGGGGATGCGTTGGCGTGAACTCAAACGGTAAATCGCAAAGTCGCTATCCAAAGTGAAGACCACGCTATTCGCCTGCAATTCGGCCATGCGGACGATACATGCATCCGCAAGGGACATCGGGACATTCTGATATCTGTTCAACAGGCGAGAAACCGCTGTCACCTCATCACCCAGACTGAACGACAGGGCTAAGGCTCCGCGCCCGAACAAGTCCAAGACTGCACTATGGGCCCCGGCACCCATCCGCCGAGCCAAAAGGCAGGCTTCTGTGACTACCGGCTCACAAACAAGCAAGGGCAAGGAAAGGCCGTCCCAAGTTTCAGTCGCCCAACGATGGTGCCGGTCGCGTGGATTGAGCAACGCGATCAAAGGCCCCGTATCAAGAATATGGCTTCGGATCACTCTCCCAAGCCTTCCAGGTACTTCTTGTTCACGGAAAGATCGGAAGGGCCGGGAAATGCCCCGACCAAATCGTTCAATCCGGACAAACCCCCTCTTGCAGGTGAAGCTTGCTCTCCCTGCAGAAATACCCGAATGGCCTCGCGGACCAGTTCAGACTTGCTCATCTGCCTGCGATTCGCAGCCGCAGCAAGCTCGGATGCGAGTGCATCGGGAACCTTGAACGAAATGGTGTTCATCTGAATGAACTCGTATTACCTATGCCAATCAGTATTACGTTGCCCGCTGCAATCTGTCAACGCTCAGTTGCTTGTTGCTAACGAGCGAACCTTGGTGCCGAAGGGCCAAGGTTCGCTGGCAGCTTCGCTGGCGCGAAACTGCGCGTGCGGCCCGGTCTCGGTCGCTTAAGGCGTGTACCAGATGGGCGAGGTGTAGGCGCGGTCCTGGATGGTCAAGGGCAGACTCTCCGGCAGTTCGACGCCGAACCAGACCTTGTCTTTGGTGGTCCAGCGCGGGCGGGGAATTTCAATGACGCGGGCGTAGTAGAAGGCCCGTTGGCTTGGGTCAAAGTCCGGGTCGCGCCAGACCGTGGCCAATTCTGCAGCACCGATGCTGTTGTCGAAGGTGGCGTCGGCCAGGTTGACGGTTGAGCCGACGGGGCCGACCTTGCCCGTATCCGGGTCCGCCCTGCGCTCCCCGGACCAAGCGACGTCATAGACCCTTTCGTGCAGCGCGCCCTGCCCGTCCTGCCAACCCTTGACGATCTGGGTCCGGTCCAAGTTGGCGCCGTCCGGATCCTTGGCGGCAACCAGGATGAACGACGGTGCGACGCCCTCCGGCGCTTCAATGAGATCGCCGCCCATGGGCACGCCGTTGCCGTAGGCAGCATCCAAGTAGCCGGGTTGGTGGATTAGGCCGGGCGCATAGTCCCAGCCGCCAAAGAATCGCACGCGGATGCGGGAACCGGTGGTGGCGTAGACCTCCCGCCGCTTCATGGCGTCGAACAACGCCGCGCGGGTGTTCTCCCGCGCCCAGACCGCCGCATAGCCAGAGGCGACGATGTTCCAGTTCTGCCACAGGCGCCCGGCCATGATGTTCTCGATGCGCGCAGCGCCGGGCTCGGACTCCGGGAACTTGCCGAAGAAATTGTCCTCCTCCGGCGTGGAGAAGCTGTTGTGGCCGTCCGTGCTGCCGATCAGGCCGATCTTGAAAGGGTTGACGCCCAGCTCCGCCTCGTAGCTAAGCCCCAGCTTGAGGGCGCCCCGGGCATACTCATGCTGCAGCATCCAGTCTTCCTTGGCAGCGCTGCGGCCGATGTTGTCCCAATCCCAGTTCTCGAAATCGGCAAACTCATCTTCGGGCGACAGGGTCGGGTGCGCCTCGCCGTCACCCTTGACCTGGGTGACTTCGTAAATCGGCTCCCAACGGGCACGCAGGCTGGCGTACTCTGGGCCGATCGGCTCGCCATCCACGGTTTCCGCCGGGAACATCATGCCGTTGGACAGGTTGCCGTTGTGCGGCACGGCAATGACCTCGCCGCCGGTCTGCTGCTCGTAGCGGGCCAGCGCCTTCCACAGCTCCCGCGGATCCAAGCTGTCCTGGCCGGAGAAGGGAGGCAGTTGAGCCACGGTGTCGGCCCCATCCTTGTAGATGACCACCCGGTGCAGGTTGTTGCCGTTGATCATGGACGTCCACTCGTAGCCGATGAAGGCCGTGAAGGTCCCCGGCCGATTGTGGTCATCGGCGGTCTGGGCCACGTCCTGCCAGATCAGGCGCCGCGTTTCCTCCGGGAACGGCGGATGGTTGTCGGGATCCTCCATGCTGGCCACAAAGGCGCCGAACAGGCTCACCATGTCGCCAGTCTCCCGGTACTCAAGCCACTGCCTGCCCGCCGCGGTGCCGGTCACCAATGGGTCGTCCACGAAGAATCGGTAGAAGCCCTGCAGGTACTCGGCATGGTCGGAAACCACCAGAAAGTCCAACGGACGGCGCAGCTGCACGCGCATGCCATTGTGGGCGGTGAGCGCCTCGCCACGGGCGTAGCGGAAGGCATCGGCCGGGCTTAGGTTCATGTTGCCCAAGGAATAGGCATCCGCCGAGTTGCGGGTATGCAGGTGGGTGTCGCCCCAGTAGACGTTGTTGGGGTAATCCTGGCCAGCGGGTGCCGAATACTCGGCCGCCGCGGCAATCCCGAACGCGCCTGCTAGGGCGAGGCCGAGAAGCAGCGGTTTTGTCCCGCCGATGTTGCGCCGCCGGTTTGCCAATTCACTGGGTAATGCAGCCATTCGCGTCCCCTCTTGCACCCGGCAACTGCCGAGTTGTACAGCAACTCCATTGCGCCACCAACGGCGGCGTTCCCGCTGGTCTGTCCAGCGCCCCGCCGCGCTAGAACTTCTGCCGCCAGCGCACCCCGATGGTCCTAGGCCGATTGGTGGTGATGCGGCTGTCGTAGGAGAAGGCGTTCTTGAACACCTCCCCCCGCTCGTCCGTGATGTTGCGCACGAACAGCTCGGCGCCCCAGTTGTCCCGCTCGAAGCCGACCGACACGTTGAGGATGTCATAGGCGTGCTGCTTCTTGCGGGCACGCTCTTCGGTGGCGCCGCTGTCAACCAAGGAATTCCAAGACGACCCGGTGTACACCCAATAGGCTTGCACGTAGCTGTCGAAATCCGCGATTTGGAAGCTGTAGCGAGTGGAGACGTTGGCCTTGAAGTCCGGCACCCGAGGCAGCGCATCGCCTTTCGCCGCATCGGGGTTGCCGTCATCGACATTAGCCGCGTTGATCCAGTAGTCTTCTCTGAGTTCCGCATCGATCAGCGAGAAGGCCACACTGACGTCCCAATTCTCGGTCAACAGATAGGCTAGGTCGCCCTCGATGCCGCGGCTACGGGCTTTACCGACGTTGTAGGTCAGGGTGGCAGGCGAAACTGAAGTGTCCTGTCGGCTCAACTGGAAGTCGTCCCAGTCCATGGTGAAGGCGGCCAAGTTGTAACGCGCCCGGCCATCCATGGCCGAGGCCTTGACGCCGACCTCCCAGCTCTCCACGAAGTCTGGGGCGTAACAGCATCCGGCCACCGTGCTTGAATCCCGGTTAACTCCGCCCGGCCTGTAGCCTTCCGAATAGGTGCCGTAAAGCATGACGTCTTCAGTGACGTGCCAGGAGGCATTGCCTTTGAACACCGTGTCCTTGTCCTTGGTGACAAAATCCGCGTTCTGCTCATCCGGGGTTCGGGCCCCAAAGCGCGATGGCCACCAAAAGGTGCCATAGAAGCCCCGTAGGCTGACCTCGGAATCGAAGCGGCGAAAGCTGCCGGCAACAGTGAGGTTGTCCGCAAGGTCGAAGGCCGCTTCGCCAAAGATGGCGGTCTCCTCGTTGCCACGCACCATGTCTGTGGTCCAGTAGATGTCCGGTGGCTCAACGGCAGCCGGTGTCCCGCCGGGACCGGTCAGCCCAACCAGCCCGAGCACGTGCCACTCCCAGTCGAAATCGTGGTCGCTGTTCTCGTAGAAAGCCCCCAGCAACGCCCGAAAGCGCTTATCCTGCGGCGAGGCGATTCGAATCTCGTGGTTGTCCCGTTCCACCCGGTTGTCGTAAGTGGATTGCTCCCTCGGATCGGTGCATTCACCGAAGTAGGCGACGTAGCAGGAGTAGAACCGCTGTACCAGACCGCCACTGATGTACCAGTCCGTGTAAAGGGAGTAATCCACCGCCGCATACGACTTCCGGTCCAGGTAGGAGCCAGCGTAGGTCAACTCGAAGCCCGATATCTCGCCCTCCACCACCAAGGACACTTGGGTCCACTCATCATCGCTTTCATCCGGCAGCAGCCGCGTGACCTTGAGGTCGCCCACTTCCTCCGGATCATGGTCCCAGACGCCCGAGGCTTCCAACTCCTGGCGCATGATGCTGGCGGTGACCGTCCAGTTGTCGTTGAGATCGATGCCCAAGGCGGCCCGCGCGCCCGTGGTGGTGGCTTCGTTGAAGTCGCTCTCCACGATATCGGCGTTGTCCACGGTGATGTCCGCCGCCTTGGCGATTAGGGCGGGATCGGTCAGCCCGGCACGAATGTTGGCGTTGCTGAAGACGTGCGTGTAGGGCACGTTGTCGATGAAGCCGGCGTCCTCCTTGTGCCAGCCCACCAACCGCAGGGCGGCGCGCTCGCTTAGGGGAACGTTCACCATGCCTTCGAACAGGTAGCCCATGTCGCCGCTTTTGATGGAATTGCCCTCCACGGCGTAGCTGGCTTCAAAGCCCGCAGGATTTGGCTTGTTGGTAATGAGGCGGATGCTCCCGGACTGGGAGTTGGCGCCGAACAGGGTGCCTTGGGGACCGGCTAGGGCCTCAATGCGGGCGATGTCATAAATGTGCGGGTTGAGGTAGCCGCCCACCTCGGTGATCGGCTGCTCGTCGAGGTAAACGGCCACGTTGGGCGACGAGCCAAGCACGTTCTCGCCGCCCCCGGAGATGCCGCGTATGTAGATGCTGCCGCTGCCCGGCCCCAAGGCGACGTAACTCACCGAGGGCAGCAACTGCGCGAAGTCCTCCAGGTCGGTGACGCCCAGGTCCTCCAGTTGGGTCTCGCCGAGGACGTCAATGCTGATGGGCACGTCTGACGCGCTTTCGTCCCGCTTCTGCGCGGTGACGATGACCTCCTCAATGGTCAAGCCCTCCTGCGCCTGCGCTACCGGCGCCGCCACAACGCCGGAAACGAGGGCAATCGCCCCCGCGGAGGCCAATGACTGCCGCCGGACTGCCCGAACAACGGGCTTTAAGGCAAACGAATGGTTAGTGCTATTGCGCGACATCGCCGAGTTCCTCTCCAACAAAGCACCGCAACCTTACGCAATATCCCGATGAAAGCCAACACACACGTGCACGCGCACCCGATCTGCGGGTGCGTTTGGAGTTTGGCTACGGCGAAACTCCGCGCCGATCCCCCTGTTCTCTGGGCGCGTTCTCGGCATTTGACTGCCTCTCCTTCGGCTTCAGCCTTCAGACAGTTCGCCGAGCGCCTGCTTGAGCGGCTCCAGGTGCGCCTCGAAGCGCCGCCACTGGGCCATGGCGTTGCGGTATATGGGTTGGCGGACCTGTTCGGAGCTGGCGGTGCGCACCGGACGGCTGTTGCGATGGAATTCCAAGCAGGCTGGTTCGAAGGGCAAGCCGCAGTGGTCGAGCAGCCGGCGCACCTCCCCTTCCAAGTCTTCGACCACTCGTTCGTAGTCCACGCGCAACACCCGCCCCGGCAGCACGGCGTCCCAATGCGCCATCAGCGCTGCGTAGTCTCGGTAGTAGTGGCCGATGTCCTCCAAGCTGTAGGTGAACTCCTGGCCGGCCGCGAACAACTGCTTGAAGCAACTGAAGCAGGTGGCCATGGGATGGCGGCGCGCGTCGATGATGCGGGCGTTCGGCAACATGAGGTGGATCAGGCCCACATGGGCGAAGTTGTTGGGCAGCTTGTCGATGAAAAAGGCAGCCGAGCCGCGCTGCAGGCGGGCGGCCTCCAAAAACTCAACACCCAGCGCCCCGCACTGCTCCGCGGTCAGCTCCCAAAGCGCATCAGGATACTTCGTGCCGCCTGCAGGGTCTCTGCGGCCGGCCAATCGGCGCACGATTTGGGGGATGTAGGGCAACTCCATGGTGCCGTCCACCTGCGAGTGGCTGGCCAGTATCTGCTCGAGCAGCGTCGAACCGGAACGGGGCAGCCCGACGATGAAGATGGGGTCTGGAGCGGAATCGCCCCAACCCTTGCGCGCCGCAAACCGTTGCTGCGTGCAGGACGCCGCCAGGGAGGCCGTCAATGCTGCGTTCTGCTTGGCGTCATAGCCGCTTTGGGCGCGCTTGATGGCGTTGCCGCGCTGGTAGGCGGTGAAGGCCCCGTCGATGTCGCCGATATCCTCCAGCGCCTTGCCCAGCGCAAAGCCGAGATGAAACTCGTCGCGAGGCACCAGCTGCTTGTGCGCCGCCAGCCGCCGCATGGCGGCGATGTCACGCTCATCAAAGCGGAACGTCTTCAAGTTCGCCAAGTTCCACCAGGCTTCACCCAGGTTCGGCTCCGCCTCGACGGCGCGCCGGTAGGCAGCGATCGACTCCGGCTGCCTGCCCAAGGTCTTCAGCGCATGGCCGTAGCTCATCTGCAAGCGGGCGTGGCCTGGCGCCTGCTTGAGAACGCGCTCATAACGGGCAATGGCCTGTTCGTAAGCGCCCACGTTGACCAACACCGAGGCCGCCAGCACCGGGTGGGAGAGATTGCGCGGCTCCAGCCGCTCCAAGGCCTCGACTTCCCGCAACGCCGCCTCGAAGTCGCCCGTCTTGCTCAGCGCATTGGCGTAGTTGTTGCGGGCTTGGGTGTAGTCCGGGGCCAGTTCCACGCAGCGGCGCAGCAGCGCCACCGCATCGTCAAAGGCTTCAAGCTGCAGGGCAATGTCCGCCAGCAGGCGGATGGCGTTGACGTCGGTCGGCCAGCGATGCAGGTAGTCGCGCAGGATGCCTTCCGCCATGCCCAGCTTGCCTTCGGCTACCAGACGCACGGCCTGGCGCAGCCCCGGATGCTGGCCGGACGCCGCCATTTGCTGGCGAAAGGCCGCATCCGCTCCGTCTTCGTCGCCGCGGTCGGCAAGCAGTTCGCCAAGGGCTTGCCAAGCCGCGGCCAGCTTCGGGTTGGCCTTCACCGCCCGCTTGAAGGCGGACGTGGCCGCTGCCAGCTCACCGTCGGCGCGTAGGGCCAGTCCCAACTCGTGATGAATTGGCGCTGCGCTGGCGGCCGTCTTGGGTACCCGCTTCGCCAACCGGCGCAGAACCTTCAGCGCCCCTTGATGTTCGCCCAACCGGTTCTTGGCCACGGCGCCGATGAAGGCGGCACGGTCTTCCCGTGGATGCTGCTTGCGAATCTCCTCGGCCTGGGACAGCGCCGCCCGGTAGGCCCGTTCCTCAAGCAGCTTGCGGGCGTTCGCAAGCGCCGCTTCGAGGTCGCCGAACGGCACGGGCTTACCAGCTGTTGCGCAACTCGCGCAGCTTCAGGAAAACGTCCCTGGGTGACGGCGACTCGCCCAGTTCGGGAAAGGCCTCCCGCAGCCGCGCGACCACTGAGGGGCTGGTGAGGCGGAAAAATGTGTTGAACTGCCTTTCCTGCGCCAGCGTCGTGACCATGGCGGCTTCGGGGTCGTGGCTCTTCTCAAGGTCAGAAAGCAAGTTGGCCGCCGCTTCGTTGTCCGGCTCCCGGTCCAGGGTGAAGGCCAGGTTGTTGGTGATGTAGTCATGGCCGGGATAGATCAGGGTGTCTTCCGGCAGGCGGTCAAGCTGTGCCGCAAAGGTGTCGTAAAGCTCGTTGGGATGGCCGCCGTTGTGGCAGTTGCCGGCCCCGGCGTTGAACAGCGTGTCGCCGCAAAACAGCGCCGGCTGGTCGGTTTGCGACAACAGGCAGATGTGGCTCATGGTGTGGCCCGGCGTGTCGAGCGCCAACAGCTCGACCGTCTTGCCCACCCGCACCAGGTCGCCTGCGCTCAATCCCCGGTCCATGCCCTCGATGGCGTCGCCGGCATTGGCGTGGGCCATGATGCTGGCTCCCGTCGCCTGGTGCACGGCGCCGTTGCCGCCAATGTGGTCAAAGTGCTCATGGGTGTTGAGTATCCATGTGATCTCCCAACCCTTGGCCCGCGCCGCCGCCAAGCACTTTTCGTGGTCCAGCGGATCCACCGCCAAGGCCTCGCCCGTCTCCGGGCAGGCAATGAGGTAGTTGAAGTTGCGGTAGGCGTTGCCGGTCCATATCTGTTCAACAAGCATGGATCGCTCCCATTGTGTCGTGACCGCGGGAACAGCTTGCCGCGTAAGTCAACTTGCGCGCCTGACGCAGTGCGCCGTCAAGGCAGCGTATCCTCAAATTGGTTCGAGTCGCAGCCTCGATTGGTTTTGTAACCGCGGGAACAGGTTGTCGCTTCATTTAGGCTGTGCGCCCGACTACCGCCCGCTCATTGGCTTGCGGCATGGCCGCGTTGGCCAATGGGCAGTGTACTGCAATTCATCCAAGTCGCGGGCACAATGGTGGCAAACCAGCTAAACCGAAACCTTCCATGGACGCAGCCCCCTTTGCGCCGGGCCAAGAACGGCCCGTGTTCTTTGCCATGTGCGGTGACGATTGCGAACTGTTCTTCGAGCGCGATCAATTCAACGAGAAGCAGCAGGCGGAGCATCGGGAGAATCGGGACCTGACCTCGCTGCTGCAGGTGGCCCTGATGTTCATGGGCAAGCCCGCCGACCATGTGGCGTTGTTCGACACCTTCCTGGAACCGCCTTGGCGCGGCTTGCTCGACACCTACAACCGGCTTTTCGGCCAAATTTGCGGTGCCGTGGTGCCACTGGCGCACTGCCATTTCCATCCCCACGAATCGTTCTATGCGCAGGTCGCCGCGCAGCGCACGCCCGGTGCGCTGGCCGGGCTCTACATGATCAGTGGCAGCAATCAGGCGGTGCATCAAAGCGACCACAATTGGTCGATCAGCCAAGCAGTGAACGCCAAGACTCGCTTGGCTCAGGATGCGTCCGCCTACGGCATTCCCACTCCGGAGACGATGCTGACCACCAAGGGTGACTTGAGCAGCCCCGAAGTGAGCGCCTTCTTCGCCCGCCACAACAACCAACTGATGCTGAAGATCAAGGGCTTGGCCGGCGCCCGCAACGTGACGCCGGTGCAGGGCGTGGCGGACTGCGAAAGCTACCTGCGCCTGTTCGAAGCAGACACCGAAGTGGTGCTGCAGGAGCGGCTGGACACCGATCGTTGGACCGAAATGACGGTGGACCTGACCATCAGCGACTCGAGCATCGAGATCACCAATGTGCGCCGCATCCTGTTCGCCGACGGCCTCTGGGTGGGCAACTACCTGCGCGATGACCTACCTCTGGCCGACCGACACCGCCAGGCCCTGCTCAACGTCGGCGCCTACGTGCGCAGCCTCGGCTACAGCGCCCCTGAAGGCCTCAACTGCGGCATCGACTACTTCACCAACGGTGATGACATCCGCATCATCGAAACCAACGCCCGGTGGACCGGGGGCCTGTTTCCCGCTTGGATGCGCAAACGCATCAAGCTCGGCAACCGCCCCACGGTCTCGTTCTTCGACAGCATTACCGTGGACGCGTTGGCCGCATACCAAGCCTTTTCGGAGGCCCATCTGCACCGGCCAGGCGAGCAGGCCTTCTCTGCCGTTCCCTTGGGCTTCAGCCCCTACACGTTCACCTTGGAAGGGCGCGAGCGCCTGTTCATCTGGCAAATGGTCATCGGCGACTTCGAAGCGTTCAAGCAAGCCAAGCACGCCGCCCTGGGCGCTGGTGAAATGAACACGGCGGACAAGATCACGCTGAACAGGACGCCTTAGCAGGCGCTTGGCGCTCGACGCGTCTTGCATTAGAATGCAATCCTTACTCGGGCGGCGCGGTTCACCCTCCCGAAGTCAATGCGGGAATAGCTCAGTTGGTAGAGCACGACCTTGCCAAGGTCGGGGTCGCGAGTTCGAGTCTCGTTTCCCGCTCCACTCCTTCCGGCCCCAACCGGCAACGGTTGATTTAGCCCCCGCCAACCCTTAGCTTTGGCTCATCCGCAGCAGCCGCTGCCAAATTGGGGGGAGCACTCATGGCCGCACTCAACGGCTTGCGCATTCTTGACATGACCCAGTACGAGGCGGGCACCGCCTGCACCCAGTGCCTGGCCTGGTTGGGCGCAGACGTGGTGAAGGTGGAAGCGCCCGGCACCGGCGACCCCGGCCGCAGCTTGGTGGGCTTGAGCGACTACTTCATGGTCTGGAACAGCAACAAGCGCTCCATCGCCCTGGACCTGCGCAGCCCCGAAGGCCGGGACATTTTGCTCCAGATGGCACCCCACTACGACGTCTTCGTGGAAAACTACGGACCCGGCGTGATCGAAAAGCTCGACATCGGCTACGACGTCATGCGCGCCGTCAAGCCGGACATCATCTACGCCCGCATCAAGGGCTTCGGGCTGGACGGCCCTTGGGCGGACTACAAGTGCTTCGACATGGTCGCCCAGGCGGCGGCCGGCGCCTTTTCCATCACCGGCGAACCCGACGGTCCGCCCATGCGGCCTGGCCCGACCACCGGTGACGCTGGCACCGGGGTGCAAATGGCCTTGGCGATTGCGGCAGCCTACGCACAGAAGCTCAAGACCGGCAAGGGGCAGTTGATCGAGCTGTCCATGCAGGAGGCCATGACCTACTACCTGCGCACCGCCACCGCCGGCACCAACTTCGGCGAGTGGGCCGCAACGCGCACCGGCAGCGGCCCATCGCCCACCCTGCGCCTGTACCCCTGCCAAGGCGGCGGGCCCAACGACTACGTTTACGTCATGGCGGTGACGCCGCGCATGTGGGAGGCAATGTGCGCCGCCATCGACCGGGAGGACCTGCTGGCCGACCCCCGCTTCGCCGACGCGCGAACGCGGCAGAAGCATCGGCAAGCGCTGGAAGACGCCATAGCCGCTTGGACCGCCCAGCGCAGCAAGTACGAGGCCATGGAGCTGTTGGCCGAAGCCGGCGTTCCCGCCAGCGCCGTGCTCGACACCAAGGATCTCTACAACAACCCGCATCTACAGAGCCGCGGCTTCATTCACGAAGTCGAGCATCCGGAAAAAGGCAAGATGCGCCTGCTCGGCTGGCCGGCTCGCATGTCCGCCAGCCAAGTGCCCATCAAGGCGGCGCCCACCTTGGGCGAGCACTCCTCCCAGGTGCTGGCCGAGGACTTGGCCCTTGATGAGGACAGCATCGCTGAGCTGATGAAGGCGGGCGTGGTCGGCAGCTAGCACTGTGGAAAGCACCCTCCAACAGCCCAATCAAGGTCCGGACGGCGCCAAGCGTCGTGCTTGGCGATCAGCAGAGAGCGGGCAAACGCAAGAACAAACCAGATCAAAGACCCATCCACTAAGGAGTTCTCATGGGGACCATTGACGGCGCCACCCTATTGGCGCAGAGCTTGAAGCAGCAGGGCGTGGACATGATGTTCGGCATCGTCGGCTTCCCGGTCATCGGCGTGGCGGCGGCAGCGCAGAAGGCCGGCATCACTTACATCGGCATGCGCAACGAGCAATCGGCCAGCTATGCCGCCCAAGCCGCCGGATACTTGACCGGGCGCCCGCAAGCTTGCCTGACCGTGTCCGGGCCCGGCGTGATTCACGCCTTCGCAGGCCTGGCCAACGCCCAGCAGAACTGCTGGCCGATGATCCTGATCGGCGGCGCCTCGCCCGTTTACCAGAACGGCATGGGCGGCTTCCAGGAGGAGCGCCAAGTGCAGCTGGCCGCGCCCTACTGCAAGTACGCCCACGCCATTGAGCACACCGCCCGCATCCCCTACTACGTGGAGCAGGCGGTGCGCCACGCCAAGTTTGGCCGCCCTGGCGCCGCCTACCTGGACTTCCCTGACGACATCATCCGCGGCCAAGTGGAAGAGGAGAAGGTGCGCCCCGCCGCCACGGTGGGCGAACCGCCGCGCAGCCAAGCCGACCCCGGCGCCGTGGAGGCGGCGCTGTCCGCCTTGGAGTCCGCAGAGCGGCCGTTGGTCATTGTCGGCAAGGGCATGGCTTGGTCCCGCGCCGAGGACGAGGTGCGCGCCTTCATTCAACGCACCCAGCTGCCCTTCCTCGCCTCCCCCATGGGCAAGGGCATACTGCCCGATGACGACCCGCTATCCGTGGGCGCCGCCCGCAGCACGGCGCTGCGTGAGGCGGATCTGGTGTTTCTGATGGGCGCCCGGCTCAACTGGATCATGCACTTCGGCCTGCCGCCGCGTTTCAAGGAAGGCGTGCGGGTGGTGCAGCTGGACGTGGCGGCGGAGGAGATCGGCACCAACGTGCCTGCCGAAGTGGCCCTGCTTGGCGATGGCAAGGCCGTAGTTGGCCAGTTGAACCAAGCCTTGGACGACCGGCAGTGGTTCTACCCGGCGGATACCGCTTGGCGCAGCCAGCTCCAGGAAAAGGCCCAAGCTAACCTGGAGGCCGTCAAGCCCATGATCGACGACGATTCCAGCCCCATGAACTACTATCGAGCCTATCGGGACATTGAGGCTTGGCTGCCGGAAGACGCCATCATCATCGGCGAAGGCGCCAACACCATGGACATCGGGCGCACCCAAATGGCCAACCGCAGCCCGCGCCACCGCCTGGACGCCGGCACCTACGGCACCATGGGCATCGGCTTGGGCTTTGCCATCGCTGCCGCCGTGGCCCAGCCAGACAAGCCCGTTGTCTCCGTTCAGGGCGACAGCGCCTTCGGCTTCTCCGGCATGGAGATCGAGACCATGGTGCGCTACAACCTGCCGGTGAAGATGGTGGTGCTCAACAACGGCGGCATCGGCGGCGGCATCGGCCCGCTTAAGGAAGGCCAGACCGTCCCGCCGCCCATCCTCACCTACGGCGCCCGCTACGACGGCATGCTCGAGGCGCTCGGCGGCAAGGGGCTTTACGTGGAGGATCCTGCCGACCTGCGGGCCGCGCTCGACGAGGCCATGGCCTTCGATGGGCCGGCGCTGGTCAATGTGCCCATCCATCCCCAAGCTGGCCGCAAGCCCCAGCAATTCGGTTGGCTGACCACTTGACCGCTTGCCCAATCAAGGAGATTCCAAACATGCAATCACTCAAGGGCTGCGTTTGGGCCGGCCTGCTCCTAGCCGGCATGGCCGTGGCCGAAGGTGCGCCGGCGGACGTTGCGTCCGCGGACGTTGCGTCTGCGGACGGCGGGGCCGCGGATGGTGCGTCCGCCGGCGCTGCGCGTCCGACTTCCAGCATCGCGGACCTGGCCTGGATGACAGGTGCTTGGGAGGGCCCCATGGGCGAGGGCGCCGTGCTTCAGGAGACCTGGCTGGAGCCGGCGGAGGACTCGATGATGGCCGCCGTGCGGCTGTTGGAGAACGGCAAGACCGCCATGGTGGAGTTGATCGTCATCGAGGAGTTCGAGAGCACCTTGATCTTCCGCATCCAGCAATGGAGCAAGAGCTACGAGCCGCGCATGCCGGCCCCGCAGAAGCTGGTGTTGGCGGAAATCGGCGAAAACTCGGTGCGCTTCGAAGCGGAGGAAGCCGGCAATGCCTTCCGTTCGCTAACTTACAGCCGCCCATCCCCGGAGGCCTTCAACATCAAGCTGGAGCTGACGCAGCCGCCCACCGCCTTGGACATCAACCTCCAACGCCGTTAGCGCCACGGGTGGCTGCCGCCAGCGGCAGCCGCCAACGGCGGGGCATTAGGCGCTTAGGGCAGACTCCGTGGCTGGGTCGCCCTGAATGCGCGTGTGCTGCATCACCCGCGCTTGGCGATGGTCGTAGGGCCTTGCCCGGTGCAGCACGCAGCGGTTGTCCCAGATCACCACGTCACCCACCGACCAGCGGTGCTGCAGGGTGCGCGGCGGTTGGCAGGCGAAGTTGACCAGATCGGTCAGCAGTTGCTCCGACGCCTGCTCCGACAACCCCGGAATGCCGTAAGCATGGCGGCCGATGTAGAGTGCCGGCTGGCCGGTCACCGGGTGGGTCTTGACCAAAGGCCGCAGCGGCGGCTCGCCTTGGTAGAAGCCATAGCCGGCGCCGGCCTTGGCCCGATGGCCGATTTTGGCTTGGGAGTGGAACAGCGAGTGGTAGGCGGCCAAGCCCTCGATCCGCTCGCGCATCGCGCCATCCAAAGCTTGGTAGGCCGCCCGCATGTCGGCCCATTCGGTCTCGCCACCGGCCCCGGGCAGCACATGGGCGGAGAGGACAGATGCCTTGGCGGAAATCGGCATGTAGGAGCTGTCGGTATGCCAGCCCTCGTTGCCGATGAGCACCTGCATCTGATGCTCGTGGTCCTCTAGCAGGCTGCCATCCTTGCGCTGGTTGCTGATCGGCACGATCTCCATGCCGGGCACGAGTTGCTCGACCGTCCCAAAGCGTGCGCCGAAGGCGACCTGCGCCTCGGCGTTCAGGTGCTGGGCAGGGAAGATGAGCACGGCATGCGCATGGAAGGCAGCTTCGACGGTGCGCCAATCCCGCTCGTTCAGCGACGCCAGGTCAACGCCGGTGATGACGGCGCCCAAGGTGGCGTCGGTTGGCGTGACGTCCACTGTGCCGCCCTCAGGAGCCGCCCATTGAGGCCATGAACTGCTCACCGGTCATGCGCGGATGATCGCCGGCGAAGTCATAGCCCTGGGGCTTGTCCTCAATGAAAATCTCCCCGGTCAAGCGGAAGGGGCTTTGGTCGTCAAACGTGCCCACCCACATGTGATAGCTGTCGGCACCCTTCAAGTAGTAGAACAGATTGGCGCCGCACTGGCCGCAGAAGCCCCGCTCGGCCCACGCTGAGGATGCGTAGCGCTTGATGTGCTCCGCCCCGGAAAACTCCACGCTGCTGACCCCCGCCGCCATGATCGAGGCGCCGGACCAACGGCGGCATTGGCCGCAGTGGCAGCTGTGCACGTCCGTCTCCACATTCTCCGCCTTGTAAGAAACTGCTCCGCACAAGCACTGGCCGGTCATGGACATGATTGCCACCTCCAAGGCATTCCCTCAAGTTCCGAGGATACCGCCCCTCAGCCGAAGTTCAAGGACTCAGGCCCATCTCAAGCCGAACGGCTCAGCGCGCAGAAGCCACCGATAACACCGAGCCACGAAAGCGCGGTGATGATCGTTGCGCAGGGACGCCGCGTCGTGCCCAAGGCTGTGGTAGATCACCCGGCCGGTGCCCTGCTCACGCACCCAACTGATGGGCTGCCATGGACCATGGGGCAAGCGGCCCTCCAGGATGATGCGGCTGTCCGGAGCGACGTCGAGGCAGTGGTAGATCTGATCGCACAATTCGAAGCTCGCCATGTCTGCGGTGAGCGATTGACCGGCCCAACTTGAGTCGTCCGCTCGGCTCGCTGCGGGCCGAATCTCGGCGGGACCCAGCGGTGGATGGAAGGTGCGTTCCCAAGCCCAAGCGCCGCCGAGCAAGTGCCTGAAATCCGGCCAAGAATCGAAGCAAATGCTGGCGGTGTGCAAGCCCAGAAAGCCACCACCGCAGTCCACGAAGTCCATCAAGGCCTCACCGTGGTCCGCGGGCAATTCATAGGACCAACGGTCCAAATGGGGAAGGTACTTATCGTGGTTGGACATCCGCCAACGCAGGGCGTTCAAAGTGAACAGCGACGCGCCGTCCAGTGCGCCGATGGCCTCGTCCACGTCTTCCGTGATGAAGCTGAAGACGCCCTGCTCTTCCAAGATGTCGGCCAATTCGGCAGCGGTTTCCGCAAAGGGATGATCCATGCCTCCAATCAGCATGACATTGCGAATCAGGTTCGAGCCTTCGGATTGCTGCGACAAAACTGCTGTCACAAATTCGTCACCAAAGGCCGCAACCTACGCAAAAGCGCCGCTTCCTGCAACCTGACGGCAGCACGCGTGTTGGCAACACGTGACAGCACGAACTGCAATCAGAAGACTCGAAGGCGGGCGCAAGGCACGTCGGAGAGCGCCAAAACGCCCCTTGGTGCGGTAAAGTCACGGAGCAAACACACAGAAGGTCCATGCCCATGGCCAAACCACCGGCGATGCGCGTCATCGAGAACGGCTGGGTCATCGACGGCCTTGGCTCGCCACCGCAACGGGCGGATGTCGTCATAGAGGGCGAGCGCATCATTCAAGTCGGCGTTGAGACGCCGGTCGGCGCTGAGACGTCGCTGGATGGGTGCGATCGCATCGATGCCCAAGGCCTCACCGTCATGCCGGGCCTGATCGACGCCCACTGCCACATCAGCTTCGATGAGCCGAGTTCCAACGACGAGCTGTTTTTTCATCGTCGGGAAGGCCTCGCGGCCATCATCGCCGCCAGCAACGTCCGCAAGCTGCTGTGTGCCGGGGTCACGGGGTTCCTGGACGCCGACAGCCTGTTTGAAGTGGGCGTTGACCTGCGCGACGCCATTGAAGCAGGCATCATCCCCGGGCCGCGCATGGCCACCGGCGGCAACGCCCTGCTTACCGCCGCTGGCGGCACTGCAGGCCGCCTGATTCCGGATGAAGGCCTGATCGGCTACGGCAAGGTGGTGCGCACCAGGGATGAGATCACCGCCGAAGTGCGCCGTCAGATCAAGCTGGGCGTGGACTGGATCAAGGTTCACGTCACGGGTTTGACGCCCCGCCAGAAGCGGCAGGGGGAGGCCCAGGCTTGGAGCCGGGCGGAACTCGATCTGGTGGTGGACGTGGCCCACACGTTGGACATCCCCGTGGTGGGGCATTGCCGAGGCGCCGACAGCATCCGCGACGCTGCGCTGGCCGGCTTCGACCTGATTCTGCATGCCACGTACATGGACGAAGCCGCGCTCGAAGCCGTTGTGGAGGCTGGCGTGCCCATCGTCCCCACGTTCACCTTTCAGGCCAATCTGGCGGACTACGGTGACCTAGTGGCGGCCGGTCCGGAAATCCGCGCCATCTTTCAAAAGGAGATTGAATCGAGCTGCGTGATGCTCAAGCGGGCCTACGACGCCGGCGTGCCCCTGCTGTGCGGCACCGAGAGCGGCTTCTCCCTGACCCCCTACGGCGACTGGCACTATCGGGAACTGGAGGTCTTCGTGCGCGACCTTGGCCTCACCCCGCAGCAGGCGATCCGCGCCGCAACCAGTGAAGCCGCCCGGGCCATCGGCCTGCACGGCCAAACCGGCGCCGTGGCGGAAGGGCGCTTGGCCGATTTGATCCTCATCGACGGCAATCCGGCAGATGACGTTTGCCTGCTCGGCGACCGCAAGCGCATAAAGCGGGTCATGATCGGCGGGCGCGATCAACCCCTCGACTGGCCAGCGCCCGAGCGGGGCGACCCGCCGGGATGGCGGGTGTCCAACTACGGCAGCCGCATCCTCCGCCGCAGCCTGCTCGACACGGGTTAAGGGCTAGGGCCTGTTAACACGATGTCTGCTGACGCTGTTGCGCCGGCCCCGTTTTCCCCCGAACCGCATTTTCCCCCGAACCGCATTGTCGCTTGCTCATGTGGAGCGGTGGAGCGGGCCACACCACGCTCGCTCCGCCTTGCCCGACGAAAAACGGGACTCGGCAGCGACACCATACATAGTGTTAACGGACCCTAGTGGAAATTTCGTGCGGCAACCTCCACGGACGTTGGGCTGGCTGACATTTGGTCCAGCAGGTGGGTGGCATCCTGCACGTGCCCGGCGATGACGTGAATCACTTCCCGCTCACGCTGGACCACGCCATCCACACGCACGAGCTTACCTTGGAGTATTGCCGCCCGATAACGGTCCAGAACAGAGCTCCAAACCACGACATTGATATTGCCGGTTTCGTCTTCCAAGGTCAGAAAGACAACGCCGGTGGCGGTGCCGGGCCGTTGCCGGCAGGTGATTAGGCCAGCCACCTGGGCGAACTGCCCATGGCGGCGATGCGCCAAGCCGGCCGCCGTGCAGCAACGGCTTAAGGCTGGCGCGTCGCGCAGCAGGGACAAGGGGTGAGGGCCCAATGACAGGCCGAGGTAACGGTAATCCTGCTTGAGATTTTCACCAACCCCGGGCTCAGCCAAGGCCACCTCGGTGCGGTACGGCGCTGCTGCCTCGGCGGCCCGCCAGATGGCAGCGGGTTGATCGACGCCAGCGGCATCCCAATGGGCTTGGTGGCGATGGCCGGAAAGCGCGGCCAAGGCCCCGGACCGGGCCAGAAAGCCCAGCTCCTGGTTGTTCAATTCGGCCCGAGCGCGCAAGTCGTCCACATCCCGGAACGGCTGGGCGGCGGCGATGCGCAAAGCCGCTTTCTCGGAAAGGCCCTTGACTTGGCGCAAACCAATGCGCAACGCACCCTGAATTGGCTCTGGGGCGGCCTCCCTCGCTTCGCGAGGGGCACTCGCCTGCTCCCCGGCTGAGGGCTCCAACCGAAAATCCCAGCTGCTGGTCTGCACGTCAACGGGGCGGACTTCGATGTCGTGGCGCAGTGCGTCCTGGATCAGCTGGGAGGGGGAATAGAAGCCCATGGGCAAGCTGTTCAGGAGGCCCGCGTAGAAGGCCGCCGGTTCGTTGCGCTTGAGCCAAGCGGAAACGTAAACCAGCAGCGCAAAGCTGGCCGCGTGGGATTCCGGGAAGCCGTACTCGCCAAAGCCCTTGATCTGCTCAAACACCCGGCGGGCGAAGTCCTTGCTGTGGCCCCGCGCCAGCATGCCGTCGATGAGCTTGCGCTCGAATTTCTCAAGCCCGCCCCGGCGCTGCCAAGCGGCCATGGCCCGGCGCAGCTCATCGGCTTCGCCGGCGGTGAAGCCGGCAGCGACCATGGCCAGTTCAATCACCTGTTCCTGGAAGATGGGCACCCCCAAGGTGCGCTCCAGCACCTTGCGCACGGCTTCGTTGGGATAGGTGACGGTTTCCTTGCCATTGCGGCGGCGCAGGTAGGGATGCACCATGTCACCCTGAATGGGGCCGGGCCGGACGATGGCCACTTCGATGACGAGATCATAGAAGCACTCAGGCCGCAGGCGCGGCAGCATGGCCATCTGCGCCCGGGACTCCACCTGAAAGACGCCAACGCTATCGCCCTTCTGCAGCATCTCATAGGTGCTCGCCTCCTCCGGAGGGATCCGGTCCATGGTCAGCGCACCCCTCGCAGGCCGAAAGTCGTTGATCAGATCAAGGGCCTTGCGAATGGCCGTGAGCATGCCAAGGCCAAGCACGTCCACCTTCAAAAGCCCAAGCGATTCCAAGTCGTTCTTGTCCCATTGGATGACGGTGCGCTCGTCCATGGCGGCGTTCTCAATGGGCACCAGCTGGGCCAAGGGGCCAGCCGAGATCACAAAGCCGCCAACGTGCTGGGAGAGATGCCGCGGGAAGCCCAGAATTTGATCGACCAAGGCAATGTAACGGCGCACGGACGGGCTGTTCGGATCCGCCCCGGCGGCAGCCAGGCGCTGGCCCAGCTGGTCCCGGCGGTCCCACCAGGCCATGGACTTGGCCAGCAGATCGACGAAGCCGGCATCAAGGCCCAAGACCTTGCCCACGTCGCGCAGGGCGCTGCGCGGCCGATAGGTGATGACCGTGGCGGCCAAGGCGGCGCGGTTGCGCCCGTATTTGCCATAGATGTATTGAATGACCTCCTCCCGGCGCTCGTGCTCGAAATCCACGTCGATGTCCGGGGGCTCCTGCCGCTCCTTGGAAATGAAGCGCTCGAACAGCACATGCTGGCGCGACGGATCAACCTCAGTGATGCCCAAGCAGTAGCAGACCGCGGAGTTGGCCGCTGAGCCGCGCCCTTGGCAAAGAATGCCCCGGCTGCGGGCGAAGCGGACAATGTCTTCAACGGTCAGAAAGTAGTATTCGTAGCCTAGGTCGGCAATGAGCTTAAGCTCGTGCTCAATCAACGTTCTAGCCGCATCGGGAACGCCCGGTTGGCCCGGCCAGCGCCGGTTTGCGCCTTCATAGGTGAGCTGGCGAAGCCAAGCGGCCGGCGTCATGGCCTGGGGCACCAGTTCCCGGGGGTATTCGTAGCGCAGCTCATCCAAGGAGAAATGGCAGGCGGCCGCGATTTGGGCGGCTTCGGCCAGCATGTCCTCGGGATACAGGCCCGCCAGCGTCTCCAAGGGGCGCAGATGCCGTTCGGCGTTGGGCGTCAGTTGGGTGCCCAGCGCGCCGACCGGCTGCTTGAGGCGAATGGCGGCAAGGGTGTCCAGCAACGGCTTGCGCTCCGGCCGATGCATGAGCACGTTGTTGGCGGCGGTGACCGGCAGGTCCAGGCGCATCGACAGGCGCAGCGCCTTGGCCATGCGGTCAAGGTCGCGGCCATCAAGAAACAGGCCCAGACCAATCCAGAGGCGCGGGCAGCAGCGGCGGACTTCCCGGCCCTCGAGCAGGAGTTCTTCAATGCCCGCATCCCGAGGCGCCCACAAGGCCAGGCAATCATCGGCCCGGCCCTTGAAATCATCAATGTGCAGCGCGTATTCGCCTTTGGGCGCTTGGGTTCGGCCGTGGGTGATGAGTTCGGAAAGTTGCCCGTAGGCGCGCCGGCTGGGGGCCAGCAGCACGATGTCCACCGGTGCGCCGCCGGTGGTGGCGGCTCGGAAAACGCTGCCGATGATGAGCTTGATGCCTAGGTCGTGAGCGGCGCCGTGGGCGCGCACCGCACCGGCCACCGAGCATTCGTCGGTGATGGCAATGGCGGCATAGCCCAAGGCATGGGCCTCGCGCACCAGTTCCTCCGGGTGGGAGGCCCCGGTCAGGAACGAGAAGTTGCTCCTGCAGTAAAGTTCCGCAAATTCATAGGGAGCAGGCGCAGACGGCCCAGCGGCGGACGGGTGGTTTCTTTGGCCTGTGCGATGCGCCGCATCCAGGCGCGCTGAAGGTTCAGGCGAAGTAGCCATGCAAATACCATCCTTGGGCACCGTCTGCACGGTTGGAGCTGCGCGGCTTGAACAGCCAACAGCGGGCGCCTTCAGAATCTAAGGCGATGAAATAATCACGGCTTGCCGAAGGGCTCGCCGAATGGCTTGCCGAAGGGCTCGCCGAACGGCCTGCCATTGAGAGGGCAACCCCATTAGGGGATCCCTCAAGAGGCTCCCACCAGCCGGTTTCGATGCGTTCGGGGCCGCTTAGGATTCGGTAGTGTTCCAGGTTGACGGGACGGGGGGATTCGAGCAGCCAAAGGGGCCGCGGGAAGGGGCATGCCGAATGGCTCGCCGAATGGCTTGCCGAAGCGCTCGCCGAATGGCTTGCCGAAGGGCTGACCGAGTGGCTTCCCAAGGGCCCGGCCGCAGGCGGCTGGATTGCTTGCGGCAGGGTGACGGGGCCAAGGGCGGTGGCGCATTCCGGGCGATGGTCATCAACCCAGCGCAAGACGCGCACGGATTCACCGTTGAGGCGTGCCGCCACCCGGTCCACGAAATCCATCGGCGCCTGGTACGCCGAATGGTATGCCGAATGGTATGCCGAGGCGCCCGTCATGGACCCATTGGAGACGGCGTCAAGGCGAGCACGTTGCCCCTTCGGCATTCGCGGTGTGCCGCCTTGGGGCAAGCTAAGGGCTTCCCCCAGCAGATCACGATGCGCTGGGCCGGCTTCGGCAAGGGGCTCCACCGCATCAGCGACCAAGGATAGGCTCATTACCTCCGCTGGCAAATCGATTCGATCCAAGGCCAAGGCGCTGATCTCCAGCAGGATGTTGGCCTGCATTCGGGGTTGGGCGAAGCGCACGGGCAATGCTGTGGAATGGAACGCCGAACGGCATGCCGAATGGCTTGCCGAACGGCACGCCGAACGGCTTGCCAAGGGTTTGAAAAACCAGCGCAGAGCGCGTGCGCCGAGCTGCCGGGCGGTCAGCCAAGCTTCCAGCTCCACCGCCAAGCGGCGCATGGGCAGGCGCAGAATCGACTTGCTGGAAACCGATTCAAGCAGGTGCATCGAACTGCGGAAACGTTCCCGCAACGGCTCCGGGGGGCGAGGGTCCGGAATGGCGCCGGTGAGCTTACCCAGGGTTTCAACCAAGCCGGGGCCAAAGCGCTTGCCGAGTTCGTGACGGGGCAACCGGGTCAGCGAACCGACCTCAAAAAGGCCCATGTCGGCCAAGCGCTCGATGCTGCGGGCTTCGATTTCGGTGCAGGCGATCGGTGCGCCGGCCAAGGCTTCGGAAGCCTTCTGCGCCAATTCCGCCGGATCCGGAAAATCCGCCAAGGGCGCTTCCAACCCCGCTTTGGCCAAGGCCAGGGCAGCCGCCGGCGTATGCGCTGCCGCCAAGGCGGCGCCATGCCCAAGGCGTCGAACGGCCCGGCGCAAGCGGCTCAGCAACGGCCCCAGGCCCCCAAACAAGTTGAGGCTGCCTTGCACCTCAAGCAGCAAGGCGGTCGGGGGCGCCAAGCTAACCGTGGGCGTGAAGCGGTGCGCCATGGTGGCCAGAACGCGCAGGCGCTCGTTCTCCGCGGCGGGGTCGCGCTCGAAATGCGTCAATTGAGGAGCAATGCTCAAGGCGGTCGCCAAACTGGTGCCGATGGCGACGCCGGCACTCCGCGCCCGGTCATTGACGAGGCGCACCCGGCCGTCCTCCGCCAAGGCCATCAGCGGCTCGGCGCCGTGCGGATGGCGGCGTTGGAAAATGTCCAAGCCCAGCTGAGGCAGATGCGCAGCCACCCACAGCATGGCTATCGGCGGCGCCAAAGCCGCAGCAAGGCTTCCGAGTCATCCCTGGCCTCCAATTCCAAGGGCAGGTTGTCGATGCCCCAGCCGCCGCGCCGCTTGAGGATCGAGAGCAGCAGGCGGCGCGCCGCACCTTCCGCGGCCGGGGCGGCGGCACGGATGCGCAGGCGCAACTCCGCAGCGGAAGGGTTGCGGGACGCTAGGCCGGGGCGAAACAAAACGGCCCAAGTGCGCCCTTGCTGGGCGCGCAACTGAATGCGCCGCAAATCGGGAATGCGCAGGCGGCGCTCATCGAGCCAGGCCAGCACGGCGCTGCAAGCCCCCGATTCCAGGGCTTGCTCAAGTGCCCAAAGGGCATCCTGGCCACCAGAGCCCGCTTGGCCAGTGCGAATCAACAGCACTTTGCCCACCTCTATGCCCGCCGCCGCCAAGGCCGGCGCATAGGGCATGAAGGGCGGGTTGATCCAAGTGATCCAGCGCGCTTGCTCCCCGCTCAAACGAGCCAAGCCGGGCACGACGAGGCCGAGTTCGCCAATGCCCGCACTGTCACAGAGAATTTCGCTTAAGGCAGCCCGCGGCCAGCCTTGGCCAGGCAGCAGCCGATCTAGCGGGTCAAACCCCGTGGGTATTCCAGCCGATTGCTCCCCTCGGGCATGGCCGGGCAGGTCTCGGGCGCGCCAGAGTTCGGCAGAGGAGAGAAGCTGTCGCAGATTGGAGGCCAATATACTGGTTTTACATACAGTTTTTCAGCAGAATAACTGTATTTAAAACCAGTATCAAGACCTACGTAACTCCATGAGAATCAGGGCCAAACGCCCAACACGCCGCCCATGATGATGCTGTAAACCACCCGGTAGCCGGATTGAATCAAAAACAGGGGCATCCCCCAGCCGCAAAAGGCGGTGTCCGACGCCATCGCCGTGGCGATGAAGCCGACGCCCACCAACGCGCCCATGGCCAAGCCGCCGCCCAAGCTGGCGATGCCCAAACCGTTCATCAGCAGGGCCAGCACGATGCAGGTTAAAAGCGCCGTGAAAAAGCTGACGATGAAGGGCGTCGGCGAGGGTTGGAGGTCGTCCTCGGTCTTGCCGATGGCCGCCATCCACGCCTTGCCGAAAACCGGCCCGTACCAGATGCCGCCAAGCACGAAGGCGGCGGCCGTGGCCACCAGAATCGCCCACCAGTTGAGGCCCGCAAAATTCAGCAGTTCCACAATTCCTCCCGTCTGCCCAATCCGTTCAGTCCATGTGCAGAGATTACTTATAATCGTCGGCCATGAGCAAGGCCGATCAGGCGAAGTGGGATAAGCGCTACCGCGCCGGGGCCTTTGCCGAACGCACTCACCCGAGTGCCTTGCTCGCGAGCTCCTTGCTCGCGAGTTCCTTGCTCGAAGCTTGGGTCAAGCGCTTGCCGACCGGGGGCGAAAGCAGCCGCGGCTCCAGGGGCAGCCGCGACTCCGGAGGAAGCCGCGGACGCGCTTTGGACCTCGCCTGCGGCGCAGGCCGCAACAGCCTGTTCCTGGCCCGCCACGGATTCGAGGTGACCGGCCTTGACGTCTCCAGCGAAGGGCTCAAGCGGGCCGCCGCCAATGCGGAGCGCGAAGGCTTGGCAGTGACTTGGATGCGCCATGACTTGGACGACGGCCTTGCCCTGTCCGGCCCATTCGACTTGGTTTGCCTGTTCCGCTACTTCAATGCGGATGTCATTCAACAGTTGCCCCGCTTGCTGGCACCGGGCGGGATCCTGATGGTCGAAGCGCACTTGGCCACCGATCAACCCGTAGCGGGCCCCTCCAACCCCGCGTTCCGCGCCCAACCCGGCGAACTGCAGCGCCTGTTGCCGGGGCTTGACGTCCTCCACCAAAAGGAAGGGATCATCGACGACCCGGACGGCAGACCGGTGGCGATTGCAAGGCTGGTGGGCTCGTTGGCCAACCCGACAGGCGTCGACCACCTGGAGTGACGGGTCTCGGCACCGGGACCCTGACGAGCAGGAAGCATCGCCACTCAGGGTGTGCGGTGGGGCATCCGGCGCAATCTTCCAGGCCCTTGGTGAATGATGGGCGCTACGGCACCCTTGCGCCGTCGAACTCCAGCACAACGCGCTCGCCTAGCGTGCCGAATGCCCGTACCGCACACCTTGAATGGCGAAGTTTCGGCGGGTCAGTTCAATCGCATTCTGTACGCCGCCATTCTCTCCTCAAGCTGCAGGTCCCGAGCAATGCCGAACGCGGCCCGCAGCAGCCGCTGATCGTCCGGCCAGCGACTTAACGCTTGGTCCGCTACCTCTAATGCCCGCTCCGACTGCTTCGCCGAATGCAGGGCCACCGCGTAAACGTAGGCGTATTGCGCAACATTGGGCGCCAGCCGAACGGCGTCGGCGAACAGCGCCAAGGCCTCGCCATCCCGGCCTTGGCGAACCAACCAAAGCCCCCGGGCCAAGGCCGCTTGCGGGGAATCGGGCACCGTTCTCAACGCCCGCAGCAGCAACCCGCCCCCCTCGCGGTCCCTTCCCGTCGCTCGATAGAGATCGGCTAGGTTCAGCAGGGCCGGCACCCATTGCGCATTGAGCTTTAGCGCCTCGGTGAAGGCCGCTTCCGCTTCGGCCGAAGCACCCATGGCCAAGTGCAAGTTGCCGATGTTGGTCTG
Source organism: Candidatus Azophilus sp. (assembly GCA_965220835.1). Classification (GTDB taxonomy): domain Bacteria; phylum Pseudomonadota; class Gammaproteobacteria; order Pseudomonadales; family Azotimanducaceae; genus Azophilus. Next base: position 1,505,756 of record OZ244842.1, read on the forward strand.
CGCTTCGGCGCGGTCCGCATTGAACGCCTGAACGTCGAAATACTCAGCAATGCCCACCTCCAGCTTGGCCCGCTCTCCCCCAGCCAAGCCGTCCAATTGCGGCGCCAGCAGCGGCACCGCCTCGGTGCGCACCGCCAAGCGGGCATCGCTGAGCAGGTGCCGAGCCTCCCTCCAGCGGCGCTGGGCAGGCCATCGCGCCGCGCCGCGCAAAGCGCCGATGCGAACCATTGGGTGGGCATCATGCAGGCCTGCCGCCAAAGCCAGCCCGCTGGTGGCCCGATCGTAGCCGGCCATCAGCGACAGCGCCGTGGCCCGCACGATGGCTGGCTGTTCATCATCCCCAGCAATGGCCACCAGAGGCTGCTCCGCCTCGCTGATGCCAGCCCGGGCGGCGGCGAACGCGGTGCCGAAGCGGTCTCGCGACTGGCAAGCCAAAGGCCTCTTCAAGCACCGCCTGGGCCCACGTCGGGCCTTGGCCCTGATGGCAGCCGGTGCAGGCATCGGGGGCGTTGGTAACCGCACTCAAATCCGGACGCGGCACCTGGAAGCCGTGGTCGCGGCGATCATCAACCACCATGTAAGTGCGGGCCGGCATGTGGCAATTGACGCACTGCGCACCTGGGTTGCCCGGTTCGTGCAAGTGGTGGCGCACGCTGTCATAACGACCTCGCGGCACGCTCGGAAAATCCGAATGGCCAGCTTCGTTGTGACACCCCGTGCACAGCGCATTGCCCTCGGTGCGCAGTTTTGCAGAGTGCGGCTCGTGGCAGTGCCCGCAGGTGACGCCCGCCTCATGCATGCGGCTTTGCAGGAAGGAGCCATAAACAAAGACCTCATCCAGGATCTGCCCATCTGCGTGGTAGAGGCCTGCGTCAAGCAGTGCGGGCGAATAGTGGTCGTAGTAGCCGCGCTGGGGCGCAAAGCCCTCGGCCAGTTGGCTGCGGCGGCTGTGGCAAGGCGCACAGGCGTTGATTTCAGCCTTTTGGTCGCCCAACCACGCGAGCGCCGGCCTCGCAACTCCCTCCGGAGCAGCCACGTGGGCGGAACCAGGGCCGTGGCAGGCTTCGCAGCCCACGGACACTTCGGCGAACGCGGTCTCGTAGCGACGGGCCTTGGCGTCATAGCCCTTGGACACGGCGGTTGAGTGGCAATCCGCGCACATGAAGTTCCAGTTGTGGCTCGGCTGCGTCCAGTGCAGCGCGTCGTCGTGGCCGATGTTCTCGCCGGGGCGCAGATGGAACCAACGGCCTTGCGCCGCATCCCACGCGACGTTGGAGGCTTGCAGACGGCCATCCGGCAAGGGCAGCAGGTATTGCTGCAACGGCTCGACGCCGAAGGTGTAGCGCACGGCAAAGCTCGCCATCTCGCCAGCCGGCCCTTCAGTGCGGATCACATAGCGCCCATCGGCCTTAAGAAACTCCGTCAATCCCTCGCCATGACGGAGGGCGGGTCCGTCAAAGTCGCCCATCACGGTTGCTGGGGTCGGCACCGACATGGCCCGCTGATGGTGGGAGCCAAGCCAAGCGTCATACTGCGCCGCATGGCATCCGGCGCAGGCAGCGGAGCCGACGTAGGCCGCGCCCTCTGCCAAAGCACTCGGGGGCACGGGAGCTGGGTTGTCCCCGCATCCTGCTGCGATCCCAGCCATCAACGCCCCGGCCAACCCGCGTCGCCAGACTTTGGGTTGCAGCACCATCCCTGACTGCTCGCTGCTTGGATCGCGGCGTTTCGCACCGGCGAAACGCCAATCAAACCTTCCAACCCAAGGGCCGAATGCGCGCATTGCAACCCAAGCCACGGCGCGGCTAAATGGAAGCCCCATCACCCGTGAGAACCGCATGCCCTCCCCGTCCAAGCTCTACCAAGGCTACGAACGCCTGAAATTCGACTATCCCGCCGACCGCACACTGCGCATCACCATCAGCAGGCCGGAAAAATACAACGCCTTGGACATCATCGGCCACCGCGAGTTGACCTATGTTTGGCGCGAGGTGGACGCCGACGACGGCATCGACTGCGTGGTGCTGACCGGCGAGGGCAAGGCGTTCTCCGCCGGCGGCGACTTTGGCATGATCGAAAAAATAACCACCGACTACCGGACCTTGGCCAACACTTGGAAGGAGGCCAAGGATCTGGTGTACAACCTCATCAACTGCGGCAAGCCGACCATCTCCTCAATCAATGGCCCAGCAGTGGGCGCCGGCCTGGTCGCGGCCCTGCTGTGTGACATCTCCATCGCGGCCAAGTCGGTCTTCATCACCGACGGTCACACGCGCTTGGGCGTCGCCGCCGGTGACCACGCCGTAATCCTCTGGCCGCTGCTCTGCGGCATGGCCAAGGCCAAATACTACCTGATGACCTGCGACCGGATGCCCGCCGAGGAGGCCGAGCGGATTGGCTTGCTTTCCATGTGCGTTGAAGACGGCGAACTGGAGGCCAAGACCATGGAGGTGGCCGCCAAGATCACCAGCGGCGCGCCCAACGCCATCCGCTGGACCAAGTACGCCCTCAACAACTGGCTGCGCATGGCGGGCCCCAGCTTCGACGCCTCCACGGCCCTCGAAATGCTCGGCTTCCTCGGGCCGGAGGGCCGCGAGGGCCTGCTGGCGCTGCAGGAGAAGCGGGCACCGGACTTTCCAAAGGACTCGCCCATTTGAATGGCGAGCAGGTGCATGCCGCAAGGGCCTCTCCGCCATGTGCCACAATTGAACCCAATGAAGACAAGGGCAGGGCGATGTCGAAAGATCTGACCAGCAACCGGCGGACGGATTTGGCCATCCGTCCAGAGATACTCGAGCGCCGTGACGAGATCGCCAAGACGCCGATTTTGGAGCGCATCGCCAACATGAAGGAGTCCTTGGCTGCAGCGGGGGATGAGGCGCAGCGCATTCGCCACCTGCCCGCGTGGGCCTCCAAGGAAATGGCCGACCAAGGCCTGTATCGATTTGCCCTGCCCCTCGAGCTCGGCGGCGAGGACTTATGCGCACGCGAACAGATTGAGGTGGTTGAGGCGGTTTCCGCCATTGACGGGTCGGTTGGGTGGTGCACGCAAATCTCCTCGGAGATCAACGCGCTGGTGATCCGCCGCATGGAGGCGCCGCTGGTGGAGAGAATCTTCAACGACTGGCACGTGCTGGTTTGCTCCGGCCACGGGCCCGCGAATGGCCCCAATCCGGGACGCAATGCGCGGCGGGAAGGCGACGGTTGGCGCTTGAACTACCAAGGCTCCTTCGCCAGCGGCTGCCACAATGCGACCTGGAACTACCTGATGGGCCCGATGGTCATGGACGAGGCAACGGGCGCGCCGGCACGGGCGTCCTTCATGGTGCCCGAGGGCGAGTTCGAGATTGTCGACACCTGGGACACGGCGGGCATGCGCGGCTCCGGCAGCCACGACGTGCTGATGGCGGACTGCTACGTTCCGCCCGAACACCTGCTGCCGTTTCGATCCTTGGCGCCCAGCGAAACCTGGGCAAATCCAACTTTCCGCAATCCCACCCACGCGATTTACAACAAGGCGGCCGTGGCGCTCGGCGTGTGCCGGGGCGCGCTCGATGCCTTCATCGAACTGGCCCAGGCCAAAACGCCTTGGGGGACGGCATCGAAGCTCCAGGACCAAGCCCAGGTGCAATACCGGATTGGCCAAGCGCAGGCCACGCTGATGGCGGCACGCACCTTCGTGCTGGACACGCAGGACCGCTTGGAAGCGCACTTGGGGCCGTTGCCGAGCCAAGGCGGACGCCTAGCTCCGGACTGGGACGTTTTTTGGCCGGCGCTGTTGGCCTGCGCCCACGCAGCGCAGTCCTGCCGGGAGGTGGTCGGCATGCTCAACAACACGGCAGGCACCACCGGGTCGCGTATGGACAGCCCCTTGGAGCGCCAATTGCGGGATGCGCAACAAGCCGCCACCCACGCCCTGATCTCCTACCGGCACTACGAGGACTTGGGCAAGACGTTCGTGGGTCATGAGCCGCCAGCTGGCTACATGGAACTCACCCGAGCTTGAATGATCGGCGGCTTATCTTGAGCGCAATTGCCGCCGGCGCTTCACGTTGAACGTTCGGAAAGCTGCCCTGCCATGTGGCGTGTAGATGGGTTCCACCACTGCAAAAAACTCAGCAAACGCGCTGGTTAACCGACCTCGCCAAGCCTTCTCTCCCTACCTTCCTGCCACCTTAACCGCTAAACTGCGGCATTCTCATCGGCATGGGGTTGCCTTGTTCAGCATCGGCCTGACCGGTGGCATGGCCTCCGGAAAATCCACTGCAGCGCGTTATCTAGGCGAACTGGGCGCCCATGTGATTGACGCCGACCGCTTAGGGCACCGCGCCTATGAGCCGGACACCGCCGCCTTCAAGCAGGTGGTGGATGCCTTTGGCGATGCCGTGGTGGCCGAAGACGGCACCATCAACCGCCGCGCGCTCGGCGGCAAGGTGTTTGGCCAGCCTAGCGAACTGAAGAAGCTCACCGACATCGTTTGGCCGGAAATCCGCCGCCTGGCCGATTTGGAAATCGAATCCCACCGGGCGCGGCAGCCCGACGGGGTGGTGGTGCTGGAAGCGGCGGTGATGGTCGAGGCCGGGTGGCAGCGCAGCTTGGACGAGGTCTGGGTGGTGGCCGTCGAACCGGAAGTCGCCATTGAACGGGCCATGGCCCGCGACGGCCTCACCGCCGACGAGGTGCGCGCGCGGCTAGAGGCCCAAACCAGCAATGCGGAACGACAACGCCATGCGGACGTGGTAATCGACAATTCGGCGGGGCTTGCTGAACTGCACGCCCAGCTGGACCGGCAATGGGAGCGCGTGGCCGCCACGCTAGGAAACCCAACGGTAAGCGCCTCATGATCCTAGACGTTCACACCCACTCCGTCGTCTCCGACGACGGGCGGGCTAAAGTGCCCGCACGCAGTGGCGTGGGATTCTCTCTGTGATCCTTGATCTCCACACCCATTCCGTTGTCTCGGACGACGGGCGGGCTAAAGTGCCCGCGTGCCCTGCATTGGGGCTGTCGCTATGATTCTTGATCTTCATACCCACTCGGTTGTATCTGACGACGGGCGGGCTAAAGTGCCCAACTACTGTCAGTGGATTCGTGCCCGGGATTTGCCCATCGAGGGTTTCGTGCTGACCGAGCACCGCCAGTTCGACTTCGCATCGGACTACAGCGATCTGGCCCGCCAGTTCGGGCTGACCATCCTGAAGGCCAGCGAGGTGGAAACCGAGTACGGCCACGTGCTGGTCTTCGGGGTCACTGAAGCCCTCACCAACGCCTTCGACTTCGCGAACATTCACCTGCCGCTGGCCCAAGTCATTGAGGAATCCGAACGCCATGGCGCGGTGCCGGTGCCCTGCCACCCAGGACGCAAACGCGTGGGCATGGCGGCGCACATCGACGAACTCGGCGTGCCCGAAGGGGTGCGCATCGTGGAGGTCTTCAATGGCGGCAGCCGAGGCGAAGAGGACCGCATTGCCGCAGCCATGGCCAGCGAGCAGAACTACCAGGGCATCGGGGGCAGCGACGCCCATATCGTCAGCCACATTGGGCGCTGCGCCACCCGCTTCGACGGCGCGGTCGGCAGCGAGGGCGAACTGGCGGAAGCCCTGCGCGGCGGCGACTTCGAGGCCTTGAGCTTTCGGGAGCAGACATGAGCAACGCAATCGACGTGGAAGCCCTGCGGGCGGCCTACTTGAACCAAGTTTTCGACGAGATCGAAGTCACGCTGAACGCTGAGGAGACGGCCGCCTACGCCGCCAGCTGCGGCGAGGTTTCACCCTGCTTCACAGATCCGTCCCACCCGGACTTTCAAGCCCCGCCCACCCTGCCCGCCAGCCTGCACCCCAGCCGGCGGCGGCCCAAAGGCTTTCCCAAGGTGGTGGGGCTGGGCATGGATGCCGGCAAGGCCGTGCATTGCCACCATCCCATCCGTCCCGGCGTCAAGCTGACCGCCAAGACGCACATGCACGACATCTACACCAAGACCGGGCGCTCCGGGCGCATGGTGTTCTTCGTCAATCGCATGGAGATTTTCGACCCAGAAGGCCAACTGCTGGCTTCGGCAGACACCAGCAGCGTGGTTCGGGAGCGCCCGGAGCAATGACCGTCAACCGCATCACGGACGTGGAATTCGGCGAAACGCTGCCGGTTTTCGACCCGGACACGCGCCTCGCCAACGTGGCCCGCTTCGTCGAGGCCGCCCACTGGTTCGGGCCGCGCTTCACGGACCACGAAGCCGCCCGCGCTGAAGGGCTGCCGGGCGCACTGGTGCCCGGCATCATGAGCCAGGGCTTCCTCGCCGCGATGATCCACCGCTGGGCGCCCACCGCGGAAGTCCTCTACGTCGACACAGTCTTCCGAGCACCATTGATCGTGGACCAGCCCTGCCACATCAACGGCGTGGTCACCGACATCGACGAAGCCACAGGAGAGGTGGAAATCGACCTGACAGTGACCAACGACGCCGACGAGACAAGGGTGTTCGGCACGGCGCGGGCGAGACTTTCGATCTAAGCACAAAAACTCGTGCGAGTCCCACAAGCAGCGCTAGATTCCTTGATTCCCTGATAAGGATCTGAGGGATTCGCCGGAGGAGTCCGCCCGACGGGGCTTTGCGTGCGAGAATGGGGTTCCCGGAAACTCACCTGGGGGATGAACCTTGGCGAAGCGCAGGCGCCGGTCCCGGAAGGCGGCTGGGAAGCGGCGGATCCGTCCGCCGAAGGTGGAGTTCGAGTTCACGGACCTGGACCTGACCGCGTTCGGCGGCGCGTCGATCCTGGCGCAGACGGCGCGGCGGCTCGGCCTGTTCGAACTGCTTGGGGAGGCGGTCTCGGTGAAGGTCAGGAACCGCGGCGCGTCGGACCCGGAGACGCTGTGGGCCATCATCGCCTCGCTGGCCCGGGGCCAGGGGTCGCTGTCCGACCTGGACGCGCTGCGGGCCGACAGGGTCGCCAGCGCGCTTCTCGGCCTTCGCAAGGTCCCGGAGGCGCGGCGCGCCGGGGAGTGGCTGGCGCGGCTGAGGGCGGCCGACGTGAAGGGGCTGTGGCGGGTGGCCGTTGAGTTCGCCGGCCGGGTGGCGCCGTCCGTCATCGAGCACGAGGTTGGGACGAAGGGCTACGTGCCGCTGTTCATCGACGCCACCGGCGTCGAGGTGGACGGGCAGCTGTTCCAATGGGCCAGGAAGGACTACGACGGCAACCGGGGCTACTGGCTGCACGCCACATTCCTCGGCGGCCTCTGGTCGGCAGGGCAGCTGCAGCCGGGCGGCGGCCGGGTGACGCTGAACTGGCGCAGGCTGCTCGAATGGACGGCGGGGATGCTGCCGGCGGGGACGCCGGTGTGGCTTCGGGCGGACAACGCCTACTACAAGGGCGATCTGGTCCGCCTGTGCGCCGAGCGGGGCTGGGACTTCTCGGTCAGCCTGACCAACGACCTGTGGCGCGGGCCGGTGCTGGAGCAGCTTGAGGGGCTGCCCGACACGGCCTGGACGGACATCGGCATGGAGGAGGAGGCGGCCTTCGCCACCCACCGCCCAAGGGGATGGGAGCGGGAGCAGCATTACGTGGTGGTCCGCCGCCGGACGGAGAACGGCCAGCTTCTGCTGGTGCCGCGCCACACGGTGATCCTGGTCTCGCGCAACGACCTGCCCCTGGACGAGCTGGTGCGCCGCCACCGGGCCAAGCAGGGCCAGGAGAACGCCTTCAAGGGGCCGCTCACCGACCTGGGCCTGCACCATCCGCCGTGCCGGTCCTACCGGGCCAACCAAGCATTCTACGCCCTAGGCCACATCGCCCAGGCCCTGCTTCGGGCGGTGCAGTTCACGGCGCTGCCGAGGGGGGCGCGGCGCCACGGCATCCGCCAGGTCATCCGCTACGTGATGCGCACCGCGGCCCACATGGTCCGCACGGCCCGCCGGGTCTGCCTGCGCTTCGCCAAGACCAACTTCCGGCTGGACTGGCTCTACGGCGCCATGACCGCCTTGGAGGCCCGCGCCCCGCCAACCGCAACGCCGGCCTGACCCGCCGAATCCGCCCGGCGCCGCCCTGCGGCGGGAACGCGCTCGCGCACGTCCCGAAACCGACCGTCCCGCAAGCGGGATCCGGCATCCTTGCGCAGCGCCAAGCCCTTCCGATGCGCCCCCGCTCGGCCCGCCCGGGCCGCTCCCGCCCGCCTCAGCCTCAAAATGGCGCCGATCGCCCGCGACCACGACCTTATCAGGGGATCAGGACGCTAGATTGAGATCAGCAACTCGGCAGATTCGCGGCTCAGCCCTGTGATTGAATTGCTCACTGCTTTCGACTGGGGTCCTTTTGCTCATCTCCACTGTGGCAAGTAACTGAGAGACAATGAGAATCAGTGGGATAGTTGACTAATTCACTCCGAGACTTAAGCATCGTGTTTGCGAACACGAGCGACGAATCCGCGAAGGGTCTCGTTGCAGGCTTCTTTGAACTGAGGCGACTTGCCGAGTTCAACAATGCTTCCTTCATGGAGAATACGGTCAATTCTGTCCGCAACCTCAGACCATTTGTTATTGGGCTGTGCCTTGGTGGCCTCCACGAATTCCCAAAGTAGAGTTTCCAGTGCCCTAATACGTCCAAATAGCGCTTCCAAGTCGTCATGGTTCATCGTGGTTTCTCTTGGTCCCCCGGAATCTAAGCAATAGGGGCAGACATTTGTTTTCCCTATTTCCGCCGACGCATGCCCGATGGCTCATTTGGATCTGAAAGTTCCTAGAATTGAGTAAAGCGTCGTCGTCGGTAAGGCCAGTGGTACTGTGCTTGTCACCCTTGTCCTAGAATCGTATCACGAGCTGGCTAGTGAAAACATATGCCTTGTCGTCCGTTGGGTGTAGCGAGTTGACTACTAGCGGTTTACGTAGAGATTTTTGAGGCTGGCCAGCAATCCCGCCGCACGACTCTGTCTGAGCTGATTGTGCATCCGCGCCGACATTTCAAACTTGGTGTTGCACGGGTAGTCGAAGGCGGCGAGTTCAGTAAAGGCAGATGGGCGTTCTCTTGACAGAACCTCTAGATTGGTTGACGGCTGCGCCAATCGTGCCTCCGGGTCGGCGCACAACCATGATCAGTGTCATCCATAACGGGTGGCGCCGATCTACCTCGACCGTCGTCCGGCACCTAGCCAAAAGCGGTCGTGAATCCTAGCCAACCAACCTGGGTATCGGACAGTGTACGACTGTTCTTGCGGGCATCTGCAAGACCCCCATCGCCATCAGCTTGGCGACTACCGCCGAGACCGGGCGCCGCGCCTGCCATGGCTCCCTCGTCAACTTAGTTGAGTTGCTCGTGGAGATGAAGTCGTCGGGCGATTTACGCGCTGCCTCCGGCCCAGAATGGCAATGTACTGCAAGCCGGGATCACTGCGAAACCTGAGGCAATCCATCCGAAGAAGTGAGCAATTCTGAGTTGCTAAAAGTGAGCAGTTTTGGGTTGCCATTGACATCCCTGCAATTTACTGTCATGCCAAGCCCTCTGCCGCCGAGTCGACGCCAAGCTATGGCCCGACAAGAGTTCCTCTCCATCCGCCCTGGATCTGGTCAAAGCACAGCTCCGCACCCACTTTCAGAGTACGTTGCGGCCACGGGATATTGCTCGTTAAATTCGGGTAAAGAACCACTTCACTTCCGAGCAGACTTGGTGGGTTGAACGGATTTGCCTCGGACCCCAATACAGCCGCTACGTGTCCCATACTGCTATCCACAAACGGCTGGACTCCAACCTCCGCACCTGCCGCCTTCTGCACTGCAACGACGGTGGCATTGCCGACGCTCGCAATCCTTCTACTGTGCAGATCTACTTGGACCACTGGTTCTCCCACGCCATACAACGATCTGCGAAAGTGGTCTCCAATATACGGGCTCAATCCTCCCACCTCGTACACATTGATCGCAACTACCTTAACATCGTCCTTGTGCACCAAGCCCTTGTTGACGTATTCGATGTACTTCTCTTGCTTTTTGTCAAGAGCATTCCTGATACGAAGGACGTATTGATCGGTGGGTTCGCGATTGACTTGCCCCATTTCTTGCGAAGGGACTGAATCCGCTCGCCCTATCTCCCCCGGTGTCGCACTTGTGGCTTCGATCCAGATTCGGCGGCCGCCAGTCTTCAGCAAGATATCGGGCCCCGGTTTGGGGCAATCGATCTCATGCCCCGCCCGGGCGAGTGACACAGTCAGATACATCTCGAACCAGCGTGCATGTGTATTGGCTGCGAATTCGGTCACGAAATTTTGATCCGCGTACTTCCTAAAGTCAGCCCAAAGATCCTCGCAATGTGCACGCGCTTGGCCGCTTCTGACGCCGACGCTGTCGCCTTGAGACCTTTGCATTTCCTTGTAAAGAGCCGAATTCTGACTAGTAGAGTGTTTCTCGAATAAGTCCATCAGTTCTCGCCGATTGCATTCTTGTTGTTCTTGGGGTTCTTCGTCCTAGCGTTTTTCTTCCGCCACCTTACATTACCAATGCCTAACTGCGGATGTCTCCAACGTGACCAATAGCATACTCCCAATCGCCGCGTAAACACCCAATCAAGAACTGAGATCGAAAAATGATCAATCTCAGTTGCTTCTGGTTAGGTTCCATAGAAGCTTTGCGCTTTTCATGGTAAACAAAAGGTCAAAAATGACTCTGGGCGTCCCCGACTTTGGTGAAGGCACTAACGCAAAACGGAGTGTCGCGCGGTTCATGAAGTTCCTACCGTAGAGGACCTTCGACCGGTTGGAGGCGCAGCACGAAGCGAGTCTCGTTTTGCAGGCGCTTTCCTGCACCGAGTGGTTCCGAGTAATGGGGTTCGTGCGAACAACTGGCCGGGAAAGCCCGACCAACATCGAGCGCCGCCTGTTCAAACAGTCGGCCAATCTGTGTCAAATGAGGGCCGCTCGCCAGTCAGGCGCCGCACACACGCAAACACGAACAAGGGGAGGGTCAGACGCATCCACGCCGATTCGGTCAGTTCAAGAACATCTGAATTCCCAGCCCTCCCAAAAGCCCTCCTGTCATATACTTGACCAGTTTACGGATTAGGAGATTGCCCAGCACCCACCATGGAGCATCATCCGGACCCATAATGCGATGCCACCGCCTGAAACTGCGAACCTCGAACAACCAAGCTAGCACTCCGACACCTACACCACCAAAAGCGAACTGCCTTGCATCAGGATTCGTCCAACCGAACCACAGTAAGCCTCCAACGAGTGCTGCAAGAAAGAACTTTGTTGCGAACCCCGCGAATACTATAAGCCGTTCGCGACGCGTTTCGGGCCGAAGTCCGGCGGCGCGGGCAAGCATGGTGTCGTGGGTATGAACGACGATGCCGAACAGTCCCGCAATTGCGCACCAGATTATCATTTCCAATTGGTACCCGGATTTCTTGTGGAAGATCTCAACTAGCTACCCCGGATATTGTACGAACGCAATTTAGCCTGACTCATGGCGTGGCTGCGAACCGAGATAGCAACCCGGTCCCATCGTCGCACTCGATAATCCATCCCGCCACTTCCGAGAGCCTTCCAGCCTGATCAACTTGCTGCAGCTCTTGAGCGAATTGCTTGGCGCTCGCCGCGTCGAACTTCCGTTCAGCCATTGTGACAAGCAGTTTGCGCTGCTCCGCGATACTCTCCTGGCGGCCTTCCTGAAGGCCCTCTTCGCGTCCCAGCTGGACACCTCGCTGGTGCGCCCAGCGCCGGTGGCCGCCGAGCTGTGGGTCGTCGTCCGGGCCGGTGCCCTCGCGCTTGCCCAGCGCCCGGCCGAGCCGCGCCAAGTCCTTGAGCGTGGCTGACGACATCTGCTCCTCGTTCAGCGCCCTGTGGATCGACGACGCCTTCCAGCCTGGGAAAGCCCGGCTGGTGGCAGCCACCTCGTATCGACCCTGTTCAAGCAGGTAGATCGTCAATCCCCGGCGAACGTCCTTGGGCCGGCTCTTTGACGAGACGTCCGGCGTTTCAACCCACACTTCCGGGAAGCCCCAGAACTCATACATTCCCAGTTTTGTGCGCCGCACGTCCGTCGTGTGGTCCACCTCCAGCACCACGTCCGGCAGCGGATCGGAGCCGATAACGACCGCATCGGCGTCAGTGGTGCTGCGGAAATGCCGCGGATTTAGGTAGATTGTCTGATCCGCACACATCACCTTGCTTGGGCTGCCACGCACGTCGCGCACCATCAGAAATACGTGGCCGTAGCAGCGAACGCGGGAGCCCCGCTCCTGGGACAGACGGCTCAGCAGTTCCGCCAGCACGTTGCAGGGCGACTCGTGGGCGAATCCAGCGCCATCGCGCAGCACCCACGCGGTCTTGAGGGCAGCGTCCCAGTACTCGATGCGCCCTTCGTAGCGCAGAAGCTGTTTCCAAGTCAGGCCAACCCGGTCGCAATTGGGGAAATCCAACGCCGACTCCTCAGGATCAGAAGCCGGCAAAGGGTCGGGTGTTGAGGGCGGCTTGAGAATGTCGTCCATGGGAATTCGCGACTTAGGTTAGGGTTGAAGGTGCCATCCTACTCCGTGCGCTGCATGACGCAAAGCTAGGTTGCGGCGCCACGGCTCTTCCCATTTTGGTCGGTTAGGCGAAGTAACGTGGAGCGAGCGTCCTTGATTGCTGAAACATGCGAGGGCAGGACGCCCTTGAGCCGAAGGAACGCGCACTTTTAGGGCGTGTTGGTCCGCATTGGCATCACCTCGAACGAAGGCTGGCTCAAGGGCATAACCAGCCCAAGGCTAGTTCCTTGGCACCGAACTGCGGGAATCGGTAGGAAACAAGGCGCCTAAGCGGGCTCGAACAGCGGCAGGCAGAGGGCCTCGTGCTCCTCCCATCGCACCTTAACCCGCATGCCTATCCGAACGGCTGAGGGATCCTCAATGCCCACCACGTTGGACACCAAGCGCGGGCCTTCGTCGAGGTCGATCCACGCGACGGCGTAGGGCACCATGCTGCGGAAGAACGGGTGGTAGCTTTGGCGCACGATGCTGTAGGTGTACACCGTTCCTTCACCAGCGGATTCCTTCCAAACCAGATTGTGGCCGAGGCCGTCCGGGCCATGGCGGCGCGGGTAGAACACCACTTTGCCGCTGTCAGCGCACTGCTGGTAGATCAGCCGTTTGTCCTTGGTGGCCTGCCAGAAGGCTCGGGTGTCAAGCTCGCGCAGGTTGGGCAGCGGCCGGGTTGCATCTGCCATGATCTAGTCCCTCCCCATGATGATGGTGCCCGCGCAGTGCCGGCTGCCCAGCATGCCCCCGTTGCCGTGGGCGACGGCGAGGCGGGCGCCCTCCACTTGGGAGCTGGACTCGCCGCGTAACTGGCGCGCCGCTTCAATCAACAGGAAGATGCCGCGCATGCCCGGATGGTTGGAGGACAGCCCGCCGCCATCCGTGTTCAACGCGGGGCCGTCGCCGGGGCGGTCGAAGCGCAGGCGGCCACCGCTGACCCAGGCACCGCCCTCGCCCTTGGCGCAGAAGCCGAGGTCTTCCAGAATGGTGAGCACGGTGATGCTGAACGAGTCGTAAATCATGGCGATGTCGATCTCGTCCGGGCCAACGCCGGCTTCGCCCAAAGCCCTGGGGCCGGATTGGGCGGCGGCGCTGGTGGTGATGTCACCGCCGTTTTCCGGATAGCCCGTGGCTTCGCCCGCGCCAAGCAGCCACACCGGCGGCTTGGCGCAGTCCCGGGCCACGTCGGCGGATGCGATCACCACCGCGCCGCCGCCGTCGGAGATCATGCAGCACTCCAGCAAGTGCAAGGGGTCGGCGATCATCCGGGAGCCCACCACGTCCGCCACCGTGGTTTCCCGAACGTCCAGAAACTCCAGGTCCTCCATGGCCTTGACCGCCTCGGGATTGCGCATGGCGTGATAGCGGGTGGCCACCGGAATCTCGGCCAGCTGTTCGCTGGTGGTGCCGTAGTCGAACATGTGCCGCTGGGCGACCATGGCGTAGTTGGCCACCAAGGTCATGCCGGCGAAGTTGTCCATGTTGTCGGCCGGGTGCCCGCCGCCGCCCCGCCCGCCAACGCCAATGGCCTGGGCGTTGCTGTGCGCGGTGGAGCCGTACGTGAGCAGGGCCACGCGGGCCCGGCCTGCGGCCAGGTCCCGCTTGGCGTGGGCGGCGTGAAACTCATAGGAGGAGCCACCAACGGCCGTGGTGTCGATGACCTTGGGCTTCAGCCCGAAGTACTCGGCGATGTTGAGGCCGGCCATGCCGCCGCCCTCACCCGCATCGTAGATGGCATCGACGTCGCCAAGCTCAAGCCCGGCGTCCGCCAGCGCGTGGGCGGCGCATTCCGCCTTGATCTGCAACGGGCTCAGCGCGCCCTCCACGTCCCGGGAGGGGAACTCATGAATGCCGACGATGGCGGCGTCTCTTGCTTGGGCAGCCAAGTTCGTTCCTTACTTTTTTTGTTGAATCTACGTTTAGTTATTTGAAATTAAAAGCTTTAATTGGGCAGATGAGATTAGGCAGCGGAGATCACGGCACCCGCTTCCACCAGCGAGCGAATTGCCGCTTTGGAGTATCCGAGGCTCCGCAGCACCGGCTCCGAATGCTCCCCCAACACCGGCGCGGGGGCCTCCACATCCGCCGGCGTATCCTCAAAGTGGGCCGCTGGCCGAGCCAAGCGCACCTGCCCGTAGCCGTCGAAATCATAGATGCCCACGGTGTCGTTGGCCATGATCTGCTCATGGTCCAGCAACTCCATCCGGGTCAGCAGGGGTGCTGAGGGCACGCCTTCGGCGTCCAAGCGGGCTAGGATTTCGTTGCGGTCCCAGTGCTTGAGCTCGTCGGCGGTCATCGCCTTGCGCTCGCCGGCATTGCGAAAGCGGGCTGCCGTGGTGGCGAAGCGCGGGTCCTCAATCCACTCCTCCTTGCGCAAGGCGGTGCAGAGGCCGCGCCACTCCTTGTCGCTGATGGCCCCGGCGGTGATGTAGCCGTTTTGGGTCTCATAGATCAAGTCCATGGTGCCTTGGTACTTGGTCACGTCCACCTCGTCGCCCACGTAAACCAGCCCGCCCATGCCCTCCGGCCAAAAGAAGGCAACCATGGTGTCCAGCATGGAGAGCCGGATGTGTTGGCCATGGCCGCGCTTTTCCCGAGCATAGAGAGCCGATGAGATGGCTTGGGCCGCCGTGACCGCCGTCACCTTGTCGGCAATGATGATGCGGAACATGCGCGGCCGCTTGGTGTCCCGGTCCGCCTGAATGTCGGTGGCCCCGGAAAGCGCCTGGATCACCGGGTCGTACACCCGCTGGTGGGCATAGGGCCCGTGCTCCCCGAAGCCGCTGATGGAAACGTAGATCAACCGCGGATTGGCGTTGCACATGGCGTCGGCCCCCAACCCAAGGCGATCCATGGCCCCTGGGCGAAAGTTCTGCAGCAGCACGTCGGCGGAGCCGATGAGCGTCTGCACCGGCGCCAAGGCTTCGGGCTTCTTCAAGTCCACGCACAGCGAGCGCTTGCCCCGGTTGCAGGCAAAGAAGCCCGGCGGCAGGCCGTTGCGACCGGTGGCGATGCGCCGCATCTCATCGCCGGCGGGAGACTCCACCTTGATGACCTCGGCGCCTTGATCGGCCAGCATGGCCGCGGCCACCGGGCCGGAGACCATGGTGGTGAAGTCCACCACCCGCACGCCGTCCAAGGGACCCGCCATCAAGCCGCCCTGCCAAGAAAGAACGTCCCAACCTCTCGCTGGAACGCGCCTTCCACACTCCCAATCGAGGGCGCGAACCTTCGGTTCGGGAGGCCATCGCACGCGACGGAGTCCTTGGCGCGAGAGCGTAATGAACCCAAGGTTTGCGCACTGGCACGGCGCACGGCGCCCCAACTTTTCGCAGCAGGATCTGAGTCGGCAAAGCCCTCCTCGGCACCTAAAACGCGCCCACCCAAGGCCAAGCCATTCGGCGGCTGACTGCAAATCCACAAGGCCATGCTCCCTCCATCGGAAGCGGGAAAGTGAGGTAGCATACATCCGCTTTGACGCTCCGCGCCAATTCATCGGATAGGACACCCATATGGCCACAGCCCAATCGGCAGGCGCCGAGATCTACTACGAGGCCAACGGCGAAGGCCCGGCGCTGCTGTTCGCCCATGGTGCCGGCGGCAATGCCGCCGTCTGGTTTCAGCAAACCGCCCACTTCGCCGACCGCTTCAATTGCATCGCCTTCGACCATCGCGGCTTTGCCCGCTCGCCGGCACCGCCCAGCACGCTAACAGCGGCCCAGTTCCGGGACGACGCGCTGGCCGTTCTGGATGCCGCCGGCGTGGACCGCGCCCATGTGGTGGCCCAATCCATGGGTGGCTACACCGCACTGCGCCTGGCGCTGGACAGCCCCGACCGGGTCGCCTCCTTAACCCTCTCCGGCACCTCCGGCGGCTTGCCCAATGAACAGCCCAGCGAGGCGCTTAAGGCGCTGGTTTCCGGCCAAGACCGCGGCAGCACCAGCAGCGGCATTGCGGCAACCATGGCCCAGGCCACCAAAGCGGAAACATCCAAAATGGCCCTCTACGCCGCCATCTCCGCCTTCAACACGGCATTCTCCTTCGCCAACCTCGCAAACCTGTTGCAGGACGGTGGGCCGAGCCTAGCCGATGCGGGCCGCATCGCCTGCCCGGTGCTGTTCGTCGCCGGCCGGGAGGACCCGCTGTTTCCGCCGAGCCTTCTGGCCTCCTACGTGCCGCACTTTCCGAACGCCGACATCCGCATCGTGGAAGACGCAGGCCACTCCCCCTACTACGAGCAGCCGGAAATCTTCAACGCGCTGCTCGATGAGTTCTTGAGCAACGGCCAAGGCTAACGAGACGATGCCTCGACCCACCATTGAACGGTCACCGGGCGCCAAATTGGCTCACTTGACAACCGCATCCCGCGACCCATAAAAGCAGACCATGACCCAAACCCACTACTACACCGATGAGCGCACCTTCTGGCACTGCACGGGCGTGCAGTCCCTGTTCATTCCCATTGGTGGCTGGATGGAACCGCCATCCGGAAGCTACGGTGCGGACACGCCCGCCTCGAAGCGGCGCATCATCAACTTGATCCGCGCCTCGGGCCTCGACCAGCACCTCAGCGTGCGCTCCGCGGAACCTGCCGGGCGAGAGGACCTGCTGCGCGTCCACCCAGCCAGCTACCTCGATGAATTCAAAGCCCTATCCGATGCCAATGGCGGCGAACTCGGCACCTTCGCGCCGTTTTCCAAGGGCGCCTATGAAATCGCCGGCGTGTCGGCCGGGCTGGCGATCGCCGCGCTGGAAGCCGTGGTCTCCGGCGAAGCCGCCAACGCCTACGCTCTCTGCCGGCCCGCCGGCCACCACTGTCTCGCCAACGAACCCATGGGCTTCTGCCTCCTGGCCAACATCCCCATCGCCATAGAGGCGGTGAAAGGGCGCCACGGGGTTGGCAAGGTCGCCGTGGTTGACTGGGACGTGCACCACGGCAACGGCACCCAATCCATCTACTATGGCCGGGGTGACGTGCTGACGATCTCACTGCACCAAGATCGCTGCTTCCCGGCGGGATACAGCGGCGCGGAAGATCGCGGCGAGGGCGCGGGAACCGGCTGCAACCTGAACATTCCGCTGCCCGCGGGCAGTGGCCATGACTGCTATCTGCACGCCATGGAAAGGTTGGTGATGCCCGCGCTTGAAGCCCACCGGCCGGAACTGATCGTGGTGGCCAGCGGGCTCGACGCCAACGGCCTCGACCCCCTCGCCCGCCAGTTGCTGCACAGCGACAGCTACCGGGCCATGACCCGCATGATGATGGACGCCGCCAGCCAGCTCTGCGAGGGCCGGTTGGCGCTGGTGCATGAGGGCGGCTACGCGGAGGCCTACGTCCCCTTCTGCGGCCAAGCGATTGTTGAAGCGCTCAGCGGCGTGAACGCCATTGTTGAGGATCCAGCGCTGGGCTTCATCGGGGCCCAGCAGCCCGACGAGCGCGCGCTGAACTTTCAAAAGGCGTGGGTTGACGACTTGGCCGTGGAACTCGGCACAGTCTCGTGAACAACTCAGGGTAAGCCATGGGCAGGAACATCAGCCAAGCGGTTCACGAACTCTGCCTTGCCCTGCCGGACGCCGAGGAGCGCCCCTCCCGGGGCTCGCCGGACTTTCGAGTGGGCGGCAAGACTTTCGCCACCTACGTCGTCAACCATCATGGCGACGGGCGGGTGGCCTTGTGGCTGAACGCCCCGGATGGTGCCCAAGCCTTCTACACGGAAAATGAACCGGAACACTACTTCGTGCCGCCCTACGTGGGCCCCAAAGGCTGGCTCGGCGTGCATCTCGACCGGGGCCTGCGCTGGACCACCATCGCCGAGCGGGTGCGCGAGGCCTATGAGAAGCTGGCACCGGAAAGCCTCAAGGCCCGATTGGTCGAGACCCCCGAGGTGGAGCCGCCCAGCGAGCCGCTCTCCCTTGAGGAGTTCGACCCCATGGCAAGGCCCCGCGCACAAGAGGTGCTCGGCATGCTTCGGGACGTTTGCCTGGCGCTGCCGGAAACCACTGAGGGCACCCGATTCGGCGATCCCATATTTCGGGCTGGAAAGAAGGGCTTCGCCTTGGCGCACGGCAGACGGGGAAGGGTTCGGCTGCAGTTCTGGGTGGGCGCGGACCGCCAAGACTCGCTGTGCTTCGATGAGCGCTATCGAATTCCGGCCTACATCGGCCACCAAGGCTGGATCGAGCTTGACGTGGAGGATTTCGCCGATCGGGATGAAATCGCAGCGCTGGCCTTGGACAGCTACCGCCACTTCGCGCTCAAGCGAATGCTCAAGGCGTTGGATGCCGAGTAACCGCGATTGCCCGCCTCTTGCCACCCCGGCGAAAAAAAAACGGGTATGATACGCGGCTTTCCAAATTGTGCCCTCAAGCAAGCAGTGAAGGTCTCAAATCATGCCCACACTCACCTATATCGAGTTTGACGGAACCGAGCACACCGTCAACGCCGAGCCCGGCATATCCGTCATGCGCGGTGCCATTGACAACGGCGTGCCCGGCATTGACGCCGACTGTGGCGGCGAATGCTCCTGCGCCACCTGCCACGTCATCGTCAATGACGAATGGATGGATGCGGTGGGGCGCCCCGGGGAAGACGAGGAAGCCATGCTGGACCTCAACCCGGAGCGCGAGGCGAATTCCCGGCTCTCCTGCCAGATTGAAGTCCGCGATGCCTTGGACGGGCTGGTGGTGAAGCTGCCCGAATTCCAGATGTAGCGCCGTTCTGGCTCTGCGACGGCCATGCGGCTGAAGGACAAAGTAGCGGTCATCACTGGCGGTGCCAGCGGCATGGGCCGGGCAACGGCGCTCCGCTTTCTCGCCGAAGGCGCCAACGTGGTCATAGCCGACTACAACGCCGAAACCGGGGCTGACGCCATGAAGGAGGCGGCGGACCAAGGCTTCGGCGCCCGCACCCGATTCGCCCGCACCGATGTGGCGGACGAGGCGCAGGTGGAGAACATGATCGCCACCGCCATCGACGCCTTCGGCCACCTCGACATCGTGTTCAACAACGCCGGGGTGGGCGGCGCCATAGGTCCATTGGGCGCCACCCGGGTGGAGGACTGGGACTACACCTTCGACGTGCTGGTCAAGGGCGTGTTCCTAGGCATCAAGCATGCGGCCCGGGTCATGCAGGCGCACGGGCGCGGCGGGGCCATCATCAACACCGCGTCGGTGGCCGGATTGAGCGGCGATGCCGGCCCCATCGCCTATTCCGCCGCCAAGGCCGCGGTCATCAACCTCACCCGCGGTGCTGCCGTGGAGTTGGCCCCGGACCGCATTCGCGTCAACGCCATCTGCCCTGGCTTCATCGCCACGCCCTTGGCCGAGCAAGGACGGCCGGAGTCCACCCGCGCCGCCTTCGCCAAATCCCAGCCTTGGCCGGACTACGGCCGTGGCGAGCACATTGCCGGGGCGGCCCTGTTCCTGGCCAGCGAGGACGCCGAGTTCGTCACCGGGGAGGCATTAGTCGTCGATGGGGGCCTCAGCGCCGCTGGGCCGGAGCTGTCGAAGAAGTTCAGCCACATCTCGGCCCGGGAGTCGGGCAAGGCCGGCATCACCCGCGGGTCAACGGGCGAGCCACCGGTGCTGCGGCGGATTTAGCAGCCAATCCAACTCACCTTCACCCGCCGGTCTGCGGGCGAGTGTTCGATGCTAAGGTGGATTTAGCAACGGGCTCAACTCAGTTTCCTTCACCCGCAGGGGTTCGGGCCAACCGCCAGTGCTGCGGCGCATCTCGCGCGCGGCAAACCACGACATCCTTCTAATCCTCGTCAGCCGTTCGGTAGTCTCCGTAGGCTTGGTCCCGCTTGCTCAAGGCCTGGGTCAGCCCTTGGCGCATGTCGGCCAGATGGGCTTGGGTGGAGGCGGTGAAGGTGGCAAGCTGCTGCATCTCGGTGCCGGCGCGGATGCCGGCGCGGATGCCCATGGCGTCCATCTGGCGGTGCACCGCCCGCTTGTTGATTTGCTGCAAGTCCGTGGGCGTCATGGCCACCCGTTCGGCGATGCCGAGCACGTTCTCCTCCAGTTGATCCTCCGGGAAGGCGCGGTTGGCGAAGCCGCTCTCGGCCGCCTCCTGGCCGGACATGTGGTCCCCGGTGAGCATCAGCTCCATGGCGCGGCGCAGGCCGACGATCCAAGGGTAGAACTGATTGTCCGGGGGGCTGATGGCGCGCACCACCGGATAGCCGATCTTGGCGTTGTCCGCCACATAGACCAGGTCGCAGGCGGTGGCCAGCTCAGTGCCGCCAGCGAGGCAGTAGCCATGCACCTGGGCGATCACCGGCTTGGCGAGGTCCCAGATCTTGAAGAAGCCCTCCACCACGTGGCGCGGCCAGTTGGCGAGGCCGCCGGCGGTGTAGAAGGGCTGCTGCTGGCGCACGTCGGACTTTAGGTCGTAGCCCGCCGAGAAGCAGCTGCCGGCGCCGCGAATGACCATGACGCGCACGGACTCATCCACATCCGCCGCCTCCAAGGCGTGAAACAGTTCCGTGCGCAGCTCGTTGGACAGCGGATTGCGTTTTTCCGGCCGGTTCAGGGTGATGCGCCGGACGCGTGGGCGCGGTTCGTCAACGATGATCTTCTGGTAGTCCATGGATGGAATCTCCTTTGGCGGTCAAGCTATTGCCGCAACTGAAATCGATCAGCGGTGAACGCATCGAACGTGCGCTGCACGGCCTGGGCCGAAGCGCCAATGGGCGCGACGATGTGGGTGTGAACGCCACCGTCGGCATCCGCCTGTATGCGCTCGCGGATCTCGTCCTCGGTGCCGATGATGGCAATTTCGTCGATCAAGGCATCGCTCAGGGCACCGGTGGTGCGGGCACGGTCCTTGGCGGCCCAGCCTTCGGTGATCACTTCCGCCGTCTCCGCATGGCCTGACCAAGCCAGGAACTTGTTGTACACCGGCGTGGCGTAATAGGGCGCGAAGGCCGCACGGAACAGGTCCCGGGCGGCAGGCTTGTCGTCGGTGGCCAGCACCATGGCGCGATTGACGATTTCCACTTCACGCCAGTCCTTGCCCGCCCGTTCAGCGCCGATGCGCACGTGTTCCATCATTTTCGGCAGAGCGCTCTTCGGCCAGAGGTTGAAGATCACCCCATCGCCCACCTCCGCGGCCATTTCAATCATCTTCGGCCGCAGCGCGGCGATGTAGATGGGCGGCGGGCTTTCCAATGGCGGCTGGCGGTAGCCCCGGCTGCTCAGCGTAACGCCTTGGAAATTCGACTTCTCGCCGGTGAGCATGGAACGCACCATGAGGGCGGTCTCCTTGACGCGGGTGACCGGCTTGTCCAGTGGAATGCCGTTCCAGGCGCCCATGATGGTCTGGCTGGAGGAGCCGATGCCCATCACGAAGCGGCCGGGCAGCAACTGGCCGAGCACGTTGACGCTGGCGGCAATCACCGCCGGAGTGCGCGTGTACACGGGGGTCACGGCCACGCCGATGCGGATGGACGTGGTGTGGTGCGCCACGGCCGCTATCTGGGTGAGGGTGTCCGGGGCGCCCGAATCGGAAAACCAAGCGTCCGGAAAGCCGTTGCCCTCCGCCCACTTGAGCCGTTCAATGGTATGCCGAATGTCCGGCCCCGCCGGCAAGGTCACCGCCATTCGCTTGCTGAGCGTCATGCCAACCCCCTCTGCCGGTAAAACCAATTGACGTGCATCTACAGCATCGCCTCGGCCACCACGGCCAGGGCTTCGGGTTGCTGGCAGCCGAGCAGCATGCTGGACACCTCGCCGCGGCCAGCCGCTTCCTGCCATCGCTGCAGGCGGTCCTTGATGCGGTCCTTCGGGCCGACAAGGTGGCAGGCGTCGATCAGTTCCGCTGGCACCTCCGCCATGGCCTCGTCCTTGCGGCCGGCGAGGTAAAGATCCTGGATCTTCACCGCCGCAGCCTCAAAGCCCAGCCGCTTGGCGTAGTCGTTGTAGAAGTTCTTGCCGCGTGCGCCCATGCCGCCGATGTACAGGGCCATGCTGCCGCGAATGGGCATCATGCACTGCTCCACATCGTCGCCCATCACCACCGTGACGAAGGGGGCGACGTCAAACTGGGTCATGTCCTTGTCGCCGGCCTTGGCGAAGCCGCGCTGGATGGGCTCCTTGAAAACATGGAACTGGGCGGGGTCCATCCAAACCGGGAAGAAGCCGTCGGCCACCTCGGCGGCCGCAGCCACGCCGGCCGGGGTGATGCTGGCCGCGTAGATGGGGATGTCCTCCTCGCAGTGCAGGATGCTCTTCAGTGGCTTGCCCAGGCCCGTGGCACCTTCGCCCGCATAGGGGAGCTGGTACAGGCTGCCATCGAATGTGGACGGCGCTTGCCGGGCGAAGATCTGCTTCATGATCCGCACGTACTCCTTGAGCCGGGTCACCGGCTTGCCGTAGGGCACACCGTGCCAGCCTTCCACCACCTGTGGCCCGGACGCGCCCACGCCGCAGATGAAGCGCCCGCCGGACAGCTCCGCAAGGCTCATGGCGGTCATCGCCGCCATGGCCGGCGTGCGGGCCGGCATCTGCATGATGGCGGTGCCGACCTTGATGGTCTCGGTCTGGGCCAGAATCCAGGTGGCGGTGGTCACGGCATCCGCGCCATAGGCCTCCGCTGTCCAGACCGATTCATAGCCCAAGCTCTCCGCATGACGGACGGCGTCCATCGGCAGGCTCAGCTTGCGGCCACCGTAGCCGCCCAAGATGCCTAACTTCATTGTGTACCCCCAAGTGTCGAACTAAAGTAGCGAACGGCGCAAAATATCAATCCCAAGCACTTGGCACAACCTAAGTTACGCAAGGGCATCTTGCCCTCGCAACAGCGATCGCCGAAATTCGAATTCTAGAATCAGGTCCTCAGTGAAATTGAACCACCACCTGCGAAATCCATGAGCGAAGCGGAACCTCAGGACACAACTGAACCCTCTGCGGACGTGGACAGTGAACAGATCAGCCCCCTGTCCATTCAGGCGGCGGCCTTGGTGCGCTCCATCGAGTCGCTGTCCTCGGTTTTCTGGATCGGCTTTGGCGGCACCTTTCTGTCCATGCTCTTCGCGGGCCTAAGCCAGCTGGAGGTCAACGCCGCCACCGACTACATCTACCTCGGCGAATACCAGGTGCCGAAGTCCATCCTGCCGCTGATCTCGGTGGGATTCGCGGGCTTCACCTTCTGGTTGACTGGCAATCGCATGAACATGTTGAGCGAAGTGCTGCACAGAAGCCATCTGCCCGACGCCACCGTGCACGAGATATTCCGTCTCAATCCGCCCGTGCTCAACATCTTTGACGCCGACAACGCCAAACCGTGGAAGCCCACCACCGGCGTCAACGTGTTCATCATCAATTGGGCCATCTTTTTCGGCAACAGCTTGGCGCTGACCTGGTCCTCCGCCCTGCAGCAAGGGGCCTCCTTCGGCAGCTTCGACCCGGCGCTGCTGCTGATTTACCTGTTGCTCACCCTCTTGGTGATCGGTTACGGGGGGCGCGCCACCGGGCCGCCGCTCACGCGAATGCACCGCACCTTGCACGGCATCGAACTGAGAGTGGGCTGGCCACGCTACCTGTTTTCCGCGGTCATCATCGCCACCGTGTTCGTCATCAACCACTGGAACCAAGTGGCGGCACCCATGGAGCAGACGGACGATCTGCTTGGCCCCGCGCCGGGCAACGCCATCGATGGCGGCACGCTGCTTCTGCGCGGGGTGGAAGTGCAGCTGTTTGGCATGGACGCAATGGAGGCCGATCAAGTCTGCCAAGACGCGCAAGGCTTGGACTATCCTTGCGGACGCCGCGCCACCCATGCGCTGCAAACGCTGTTGCGGGACGGGGAGGTGGTCTGCTTTCCGCTGTTCGCCATCAACGAAAGCCGCGTGGTCGCCGTTTGCGAACTCACCGAGGACGGCGTCGACGTGCCCACATCCCCGGGCGACTTCATGCGCACGGAGCGCGAGCGCAATCTGTCGCGGCTGATGATCGCCCAAGGGCACGCCTTGAGCATCGGTATCGGTGCGCAGTTCTTCAGCGATGACCAGGACGAGGCTCAACGTCAGCGCATCGGCATTTGGCAAGGCTCTTTTCAACCCCCCAGCGCTTGGCGACGGCGCTGAGGCAACACATTAGGAGTTGCACATGGCAAAGTCATCTTCCCGAGGCAAATCCCAACGCGGCAGGAAAAGCGCGCAGGACCAGCGGATCAGCCTGCTGCGCCGGGGCATCGTCATCGGCATCGGTTTCGTCGTGGTCGGCGTGGTGATGGGTGGCATTCTGTACAGCACTGGAACGGTGGACAGCGATGACATCGTCGAGGGCACCCACTACGAGGTGGTCGAGGACGTTCCCCGGCGCCGGCCCGGTGCGCCCGTCACCGTCACGGAGTTCTTTTCCTACGGCTGCATTCACTGCCGGTCCTTCGACCCGCTGATTGAAGACTGGCGCGAGGACCTGCCCGAGGGCGTGGCCTTCGAACGGGTGCCCGTGGCCTTTTCTCCGGAGTGGGCCATTCTCGGCCAAGCCTACTTGGCCCTGGAGCAGGCCGGAGCGCTCGCCCAGAACCACGAACGGCTGTTTCGCGCCATCCACGACAACGGGCGGACGTTCCTGAACGCCACCCAAATCGCTGACTTTGTGGACGGCAACGGCATCAACCGCGAGGATTTTCTGGCAGCCTACAACTCGCCCGAGGTGCGCCGGGCCTTGGCCCGCAACGAGGCGCGGCAAAACCGCTTGGGCATCTCCTCAGTGCCGAGCCTCACCGTCGCCGACAAGTACCGCATCAACATGGATGTCGGCCGGCGTCAGTCGTTGGCGGTGGCCGACCATCTCGCGGCCTTGGAACAAGCCGAGCCCACGCCGAACTGAGAGGCAAGCTCCCGAACACCCGTACCGGCGCAAAGCCCTCAAGGCCAGCGCCCTGCGAGCTTCCACGTCGATGCGCCGAGCCGCTGACGCGCAGGGAACAAGTGCTCACTGGGAGAGAACCGGCATGCGGCGGGTGCGTCCGGCTTGTCGAATGGCGCTGTTGAGGCTCGTGCCTGCGCCCATCATCGCCGTGGGCGCCTGGGCCTGGTGCGCCATTGGGCAAGCTGGATGCGCGTACCGGGCACCGGTTCGCGGAGCCCGATTGAAGAAGCGGTTCTTGGCGCAAGTGAGTGTTTAAGCGTCCGTGCCTTGGAGAATGATCTCACGGAACATTCATGACGGCCCTACCGCAGGTACTTCACCAAGGCGGCTAGGGCCTGTTGCTGGGCATCGCGAAGGCGGCCCTCTAGCGCATCGAAGCCGTCGCACGCCAGGGCATCGGCTAGCCTCGCCTTGAGCGTTTCCGGCGCATCCCGCACCGGGGCGTCATGGCTCCAAGTGAGCCGCAGGAAGGCCTCGACCCCCCGCTGGAGCCGCACCGCGCCCGCCAATGACTGGCCCTCATCGGCGCTGACCACCTCGGCCCGCGCCAAGGCTTCGAAGGCGGCAGCCAGCCCACTGGCCAAAACGCCGGGAGACCTGTGGGCATGGGTCCATTGCAGATGCCGGGCGGTGACTTCCAAATCCCCAAGCCCGCCGGCCACGGTGCGCAAATCGAAGGGATCTCCAGGTTCGGCTGCGCTAAGCCGCCGTTGGCGCATCGCGGTCATCGCCCCGGCAAGGCGGGCGGCATCCCGGCGCGCGCTGAGCATGCCTTGGATCGCCGCCGCGGCGTCATGCATGGCATCGGGGTCACCGCCGATGACGGCGGCGCGGCTCAAGGCGGCTAGGTTCAACAACTGCCCGTCCGTTGCCTCACCCCCTAAGGGAAGTTCAGAAGCCGAAGCGGCGGCCGCCTGCAGTGCAGACAGCGGCATTAGCGTCAGGTTGGTCTCGTAGAGGGCACCCGTCCGCGTCCTTCTGCGCAGCGCAGCCCCAAGGCGCCGAGCCGTCCAGCCGTGAACGTAACGAGCCGCGTGAACCCGTCCACCGCCCGCCGTCTCATCGAAGTCGGCCACCACAAGCAACTCCAGTGGCGAGCCGAAGGCCATTTCCTCCGCCCCCAAGTCGCCCAGCGCCACAATCGCGCAACCGCGCCCCGCCGGCACCCCATGACGACGGCGCAGGTCGGCCACCACTTCAGCGTAGAGCACTTCAACGACGGCGCGGGCGATCTGCGACCGCGACGCGCTGGCCTCATCGAGCGAAATGAGGTTCTGCAGCCCTTGAACGCCCACTTGGAATTGGCGGTCGTCCGCCCAGGCCGCTGCCCGATCAACGCGCTCGCGAAAGCTGCCGCCTTGGCCAACGCGCTCCTCAAGCTCCGCAGCCAACGCCAAGTGGTCCGGCATTGGCAGGAAAAAGGACGGATCCAAAGCCGCCTGCAGTAGGTGCGGATGGGCGTCAAGCAAGTCCGCCATGCGCGGCGCAACGCCCATGACCACGGCAATCAGGTTCGTCAACCAAGCGTTGGCCCGCAGCATGGGAAACAGCGGCAAGTCGTCCGGCAGCCGCGACAGGAAAGCGTCCAAACGCGCGAGGGCGCGGTCGGGATCCGGCGTTTTGCCAAGGGCCTCCACCATGGGCTCCAACACATCGCCCAATGCGGCGCGCACGGCTTCGGACGCGGTGGATGCATGGCGCCCTTCCAACCAACCGCGCAGGGTCTCCACGGCTGATTCCGGATTGACGAACCCCGCCATCTCCAGCGCCGAAACCGCATCCCCGGCCCCTTGCCGTCCAGCAAGCACCGCCTCCGTGATCTGGCGCTGGCGCTCCGGCACGTTGAAGCGGGCGCGGTAGAGCGCGTGGACGCGGCTGAACGCGCCGCCCAGCAGCGCTTCAAGCTCCGACTGGGAAGCCAGATTCATGAACGCCGCAATGTGCGCCAGCCCCTCATCCGACTCGGGCAGGGTTTGCGTCTGGTTGTCGTTGACCATCTGCAGCCGGTGCTCGACCTGCCGCAGCAGCGCATAGGCGGCCTTCAAGGTCTCGGCCTCCTGGGGCATGAGATGGAGTTCCTGGTCCAGGACATCGAGCATGGAGAGCACGCCCGCCCCCCGCAGCCGCCGGTTGCGGCCGCCATGGGCCAGCTGGTGCATGTGCACGAAGAACTCGATTTCCCGAATGCCGCCGCGGCCCAGCTTGACGTTCTGGCCGGCCAGCTTGACCTCGCCGTGGCTATGAAAGTCGTGGATTTGCTCGCTCATGGCGCGAATGTCCTCAACGGACCGGAAGTCCAAGGCTTCGTCCCAGACGAAGGGTGCCATGGCCTCCAGAAACCGCGCCCCCGCCTCCAGATCACCCGCCACTGGACGGGCCTTGATGAACGCCGCCCGCTCCCAGGTGCGGCCCCGCTGCCGATAGTAGTCGAGGGCGAAATCGGCAGCGATGGCCGCGGGCGTGGAGGCCGCATCCGGACGCAGGCGCAGGTCGGTACGGAACACGTAGCCGTCGGAGTTGCGCGACTCCAGGATGCTGACCATGGCGTGGGTCAGGCGGGAGAAATAGTCACGAGCGGTCTTCGCGCCCTGATAGCGCACCTGCTCCGGGTCATAGAGGGCAATCAGATCGATATCGGAGGAGTAGTTCAGCTCCCGAGCGCCCTGTTTGCCCATCGCCAGCACGAAATAGCCCCAACGACCGTCCGGCGCAGGGGCCAGATCACCTCGGCCCGCGCTTTCCGCCAACAGGTGTTCTACCGTCAGGCGCACGGCATGATCCGCCAAGTCCGACAGCAGGCGGGCGCAACGCATGACGTCCCAAATGCCAAAGCAGTCGTAAACCGCGGCGATGAGGGCCACTCGGTTGCGGCTGACGCGCAGCAGGCGCATCAGTTCAGTGCGGCCCATGCCGGGGT
Source organism: Candidatus Azophilus sp. (assembly GCA_965220835.1). Classification (GTDB taxonomy): domain Bacteria; phylum Pseudomonadota; class Gammaproteobacteria; order Pseudomonadales; family Azotimanducaceae; genus Azophilus. Next base: position 1,534,046 of record OZ244842.1, read on the forward strand.
CCGCGCCGTCAAGACGACTCAAGATGCCAGCGGCAATGACTTCAGGAGCTTGGGTGGCCAAGGTTTGGGCAAAACCGATGTCGCGCACCAGCAGCCCGCCCAGAAAGGGGCTGTTGCCGAACAGGAAAGCGAAGAAACGCTGGCCCTGCGCAGTGTCCAACGCGGCTTCAAGCGCCTGGGCGCCATCCCGTGCGGCAGCGGCGCGCAAGCGATTGATGCCCGCTCGAGCGCCGGTTTCACGAAAGGGCCTTAAGCGCCCAAAACCCGGCTCCGCAGCCGCCAAAGCCAGAGCGCTCCCCTGCGCGCCGGGTTCAGTGAAATGGAATCCGGTGGCCACCCCAACCAATCAAGCCGCTGCGTCAAGCGCCAAGTTGCGAAGCCACTTGAATGCCTCGCCCTAGGGGGCGTCCCCGCCCCCTAGGGCGAGGCGCGTTCCGCATAGCCCGGCGGCCGTTTGCCATGCTCGTCAAGGACGTCGAACTCCTCGCCCAAGTCCTCCACCCATTGAATGGTGCCGGAGCGCGACATCAGGTCATCGCTGCCCAACAGGGCGCAAACCGAGCGCCCGACGAACAGCGGCGTTTGCGATTGGGAAAGGTCCATGCCCCGCTGGGCGGCCACATCCGCAATGAACTCAGTGGCGACCGACCCCGGATACAGCGCCACGGCGGCGACGCCTTTCGGTTCCAGTTCAATCGCCATGTCCGCGGTCAGCCGGTCGAGCCCAGCCTTGCCGGTGCCGTAGGAGCAGGAGAAGTGGTACTTCTGGCCTCCGGGGGAGGAGACGTTGACGATCGCGGCGCCCGGCCCGCTCTTGAACAGCAGTTCGGCCGCGTGCCAACTGGCCACGTAGTGGGCGCGCAGGCCAATGCCCACTTGGTCGTCCCAAATCTGGATGGGATGGTCCCAGAAGCCACCGCCCCAGGCAGGCGGGTCGGGAATCTTGTACACGTTGTTGATGAGATAGTCGATGTGGCCAGCCTCCTCGCGGATTTGCGCAAACAGCGCCTCAATGGCCGCATCGTCGCCGTGGTCGCAGCGAATGGCGCGCCCCTCCCCGCCTGCCTCGCTCACCATCCGGGCGGTGGTGTCGATGGTGCGCTCACCCGTGCCGGTGGTGCGCCCGGTGACATAGACGGTGGCACCCCGCTCACCCAAGGCCCGGGCAATGCCCTTGCCAATGCCCCGGCTCGCCCCGGTCACCACGGCAACCTTGCCTGCAAATGAAGACGCCATGCCGTCTGCCTCCTTGACTCAATCCAAAGCCGCTAACTTAGCAAGCAAGGCGCTCTGGGAACAACCCAACGTGCAGCAGTTCTCAACGTGGATTCTTCGTCAACGCCTGAGTGGGTTTGGCTGTTCGCAGCGAGGGCTTCCCGCCCTCGCTGCCATTCTCGGGACACACTTGGACCTATGCCCTTAGCGGATTCCGCGCCCAATGCGCCCTAGCCTGCCCTGCATCCACTTCGACGGCAACGGCAAAGTGAGAATTGCTGGCCCTGCTGGACGCAGACGCACGCGTTGAAATTTCCCCTGTGATTCCTGAAGATAGCGCCCCAACAAAACTTGGGGAGGCAACATGGGATCCAGACTCGAAGGCAAGGTGGCAGCCATCACCGGCGCTGCTAGCGGCTTTGGCGCAGCCACGGCGCGCTTGTTCGTGGCGGAGGGCTGCAAGGTGGCCTTGGGCGACATTCAGGAGGAAGCCGGCCGAGCGGTCGCTGCCGAACTCGGCGACGCGGCGGTGTTCGCGCGCTGCGACGTCACCGCCGAGGAGGACGTGGCCAATTTGGTGGACACGGCGGTCAGCGCCTTCGGCAAGCTCGACATCATGTTCAACAACGCCGGCATCGTCGGCGCGGTCGGCCCCATCGACTCCACGCCCACGGAGGAGTGGAAGGCCACCCTAGATATCCTGCTGAACGGCGTCTTCTACGGCGTCAAGCACGCCGCACGGGTGATGAAGCCCCAGGAATCCGGCGCCATTGTCAGCATGTCCAGCACCGCCGGCATCCTCGGCGGCTTGGGCCCGCACACCTACACGGCGGCCAAGCACGCCGTGGTCGGCCTCACCAAGAGCGCCGGGGCGGAACTGTGCCGCTTCGGGATTCGCGTCAACTGCATCTCGCCCGCCGGCATGGCCACGCCAATGGTCGCCAACGTCACCACCGGCGACCCGGCTGCCATTGAGGAGACCAAGCGCAGCCTGGCCGCCGCTTCACCCTTGAAGGGCCGGCCGGGGTTGGCGGAGGACGTGGCCAATGCGGCACTCTGGTTGGCCAGCGACGAATCCGGCTACACCAACGGCCACACCCTGACGACGGATGCGGGCATGACCACGGGCTCATCGCCCAACCCACCCGCCTTCGACCAATATCAACCGATGATCCGGGAAGCCGGCAAGAGCGGGTTGTAGGCCCATGGCCAGCGCATTGGACACCGTCATCGCTCGCCAGCAAATCGAGTACCTGCGCCGCCGCTACGCTCGGGCAACGGACCTCATTGGCGAAGGAACAACGGATTCACTGGCCCAAGGCCGGCGCATCTACCACGAGATCTTCACCGCAGACGCCCGCATATGCACGTCGCTGGACGGTGAGATCAAATTGGAGGCCCGCGGACCCGACGGCTGGGTGGATGTGGCCCACGAGGCGCTGAAGGAGTACGTCGCCACCCAGCATCTGGTGGGCAGCCAGTTGGTCGAGCTAAGTCAGCTGGAAACTGACGCCAATGGCAACGTGACTGCCGGCGCAGCGACCATGACCAGCTACCTGCAAGCTTGGCATGCCCGCACCGACAGCGTGTGGATCTTCATCGGCAGCTATGTGGACCAAGTGCGCCACTTCAACGGCAAAGGGTGGCAGATCCACGACATGGAGCTGATCCAACTCTCCGGCGAAGACCGGCCGCTCGGCGCAATGCCAGGCTGAAGCCGCCCACCAGAAACTCCCACTTTGGCGCCTAGGCTGGTGGCTTGATTTCGGCCTCCAAGGAAAGGGGGGCCTTGGCGTCGGCAACCGCCAGCGGTTCGGAGCGCCATTGCCAATCGCCGGGGTGTGCGGTGGCGGTGCCCGCACGGCTGACTCGCACCACCACTTCAATCTGTTCCGCCACCGATAGGGGCAAGGCGGGGTTCATGCTCACCGCATCGTCAAGACGAAAGGTGTCCGGCAACTGCGAGGCGGGGCGCCGCAGCACGGCGTAGGGCATGCCGCCGCCGGGCGGGCGGGCGATGACGAACAGCGTGGCGCCCTCAGGCGGCGGCGCACTGGCGGTGACCGACACGTCGATGGCGGGAAGCATGTCGCCAAGGCGGGCACGGGCCTCGGCGAGGCCGGTCAGCAGCACGCTGCGCGACAACGAATCCAGCGGATTGGACAGCGCCCGGTTGAACAGCGCCACCGCTTGGCGGTAGTCCGCCCGGCGAAAGGCCTCAAGCCCCAACAATTCCAAAACCAAGGGTTGATTGGGTGATCGCGCCAAGATGCGCTCAGCGATGGCCGCAGCGCCCTCATCGAGCCGCCCCCCCGCCGCCAGGTAGCGGGCCTGCAGCCAATACAAATCGATGCCGGGGTCTTCGCCCGCCAGCGCGTGGGCCCGTTCGAAGGCGGTGGCGGCCGCGGCATAGTCTTCGTCGGTCATGTAGATCCGGCCCAGCACGAACCAGCTGCCCGCATCGCCCGGACGCTGCTGCACCCGACGCCCCAGCACGGCCCGCCAACGGTCCAATTCAATTCGGTCTTCAACGGCGTCCAAGCGCATGGCCTTGGCCGCGTCCGCCAGCATGGCGGCATCGGATTCGCCGAGGCTCATGTAAAGCGCGATGGCCGCCAAAGGCGCAGCAAGGCCAGCGGCCAGCCCCACGCCGCGCCTGCCCAGACGGCGCTTTAGGCCATCACCAAAGCGCTCGCCGGGCGCGGACGTAGGCTCATGGGGCGACCGTGCCCCGCGATCAAGGCCGCTAGGTGCTTCGGCGGTTGACGCTTCGGCGTCGAACTCACTGAGCAGCGCACGGCCCAACTCCGCCTCTATGGCTTGCCTGTCTCCCGCCGCCAAGACGCCGGAGCGGGTCTCTTCGTCCAGTTCGTCCAGCCGCTGGCGATACAGCTCGCGTAGCGTCACGGCGCGCTCGGTGCCGCTTCTGCCGCCCAGGAAAAAGGGAACTGCGGCGAATGCCGCGGCGGCCAAACCCAGCACTGTGGCCCACAACCAGAACATCAGGTTTCGTCCAGGATCTTCGCCAAGCGCGATTGGTCCTCATCGCTCAGTTGGGCGCTGTGTTGGTGCCGCACACGCCAGGCAATGAGTCCAAGACCCACCAAGACAAAGAGCACCGGGCCGCTCCACAGCAGCAGCGTGGCGGCCTTCAACGGCGGATCGTAGAGCACGAAGTCGCCGTAGCGGGCTTGCAGGTAATCCCTGACCTCATCATCGGAAAGCCCTTCGCGCACCACCAGCCGATGCACCGCCGCCCGAAGGTCCTGGGCGATGGGCGCATCGCTGCCGGCCAAATTGGTGTTCAGGCACTTGGGGCAGCGGAACTCGGCAATCAGCGCACGAAAGCGCGCCTCGGTCTCGACATCGGGAAACTCATAGACGTCCACCGGGCTGACGCCCCAAGCCGGCAGGCACCAAAGCAGCAGCGCCAACGCCCTGATCCACATCTTCAGTCGAGGGCGGGACATCCTCGCTCCGTCGGTGGTGGAAGGGTCGCCCGCAACAAGCGGCCCCCCGAACGAGGACGCCCGGCCCTCGAAAGCTGCCGGAAAGGAGGAATGGGGCACTCGTCTCTTGGGCGCGGTCATTGGGAGCCTTGCGGCCACATCGCCGCCAAGCGGGGAACGAACTCCTGCTGCCACACCAGACGGCTGATCGCGCCCACCTGCTTGAACACCACGTCACCTTCAGCGTTGAGCAGGAAGGTCTCCGGTGCGCCGTACACGCCCAACTCGACGCCCAGCGCGCCGTCCGCGTCGATCAGGTTCAGTTCGTAGGGGTCGCCGTAGTCGGCCAGCCAGCGGCGCGCCTTAACGGGGTCGTCCTTGTAGTTGACGCCGATGATTCGCAACGGCGTGCCGGCGGCGGCCATTTCAGCGCGGATGCGCAGCAGTTCGTCATGCTCCGCCTTGCAGGTGGGGCACCAGGTGGCCCAAACGTTGACCAGCACCGGGCTGCCCAAGAGATCGGCCCGCTGCACCAAGCCGCCCTCCCCTTCAAGCCGCTCGGCGGCAAAGTCCGGGAAGGGCTTGCCGATCAGCGCGGAAGGCAGCCGGTGCGGGTCCTCAAGCTGGAAGCCGAAGTAGCCGATCGCCAAAATCAAGGCGAACAGCGCCAACGGCGCAAAGAGGCCGACCCGCTTCATGCTGACGCGGATTGCGCGCCAACCGCCGGGCTTCGGCTTTCGACCCGGCGGCGCAGGCGCCGGTAGCGCTTGTCGGCCACCGCCACCGTGCCGCCCAAGGCCATTAGGATGGCCCCTAGCCAGATCCAACGCACGAACGGCTTGACGTACACGCGAACCGCCCAATCGCCGTTGGCGAGCGGCTCGCCCAAAGACACGTAGATGTCCTTGAAAAAGCCGGCGTCGATGGCCGCCTCGGTCATCACCGAGCCGCTGGCGAAGTAGCGGCGCTTTTCCGGTTCCAGCCTGAAGCGGCGCTCCCCGTCCTCGATCGCGAACAGCCCGCGCTGCGCTCGATAGTTGGGGCCGGGCGCATCCACCACGCCGTCGAAGCGGAAGGTCACCTCCCCATGGGTTGCCGATTCACCCACCGACATGCGGATGTCTTTTTCCACCGAAAGCTCATGCGTCAGCGCAATGCCCAGCAGGCTCACCGCAAAGCCGAGGTGCGCCAAGGCCATGCCCCAGTAGGACAGGGATGCTCTGGCGGTCTTGAGACCCAAGCGCCGCACCACATCAACAGCGTGGGTGCCGGCGATCCAGAGCCCCAAACCGACAGCCGCCGCGGCGCTCCATGAGCGAAAGCCCTCAAGCAGCAGGGCCGCCAAGGCAGCCACGCCGACGCTGGCGGCGAAGCACCAAGCCAAGCGGCGGCGCAACCGCAGGAAGCCGGAACGCTTCCAACTGAGGAACGGCCCCACGCCCAAGGCCACCGCCGCCGCGAGCATCAGCGGCACGAAGAAGCGGTTGAACCAAGGCGGGCCAATGCTGATCTTGTCGCCGCCGGTCGCCGCCTCGTAGGCCAATGGGTACAGGGTGCCGAGCAACACCACGGCCATCGCCACCACCAGAAGCAGATTGTTCACCAGCAACGAGGCCTCGCGGCTGAACAGGCCATAGCGGACTTCGGCGCCTACGGCGCTGGCGCGCAGCGCAAAGAGCGTCAGGCTGCCTCCGACCACCACGGCGAGGAAGCCCAGAATGTAAAGCCCGCGCGTGGGGTCCACGGCAAAGGCGTGCACCGAGGTCAGCACCCCGGAGCGCACGATGAAGGCACCCAGCAAGCTCAGGCTAAAGGCCATCAGCGCCAACAGCAGCGTCCAAGTCTTGAACGCGCCGCGCTTCTCCGCAACCGCCAACGAGTGCAGCAGCGCGGTGCCGGCCAACCAAGGCATGAAGGAGGCGTTTTCCACCGGATCCCAAAACCACCAGCCACCCCAGCCCAGCTCGTAGTAGGCCCACCAGCTGCCCAGAGCAATGCCCAGGGTGAGGAACGCCCAAGCCACGTTGGTCCAAGGCCGCGACCACCGTGCCCAAGCGCTGTCCAGCCGCCCGGACAGCAGCCCCGCCACGGCGAAGGCGAAGGCCACCGAGAAGCCCACGTAGCCGGTGTAGAGCATCGGAGGATGCACGATCAGGCCGAAATCCTGCAGCAGGGGATTGAGGTCGGCGCCGTCGGTCGGCGGCAACGGCAGCAGCCGCTCGAAGGGATTGCTGGTGAGCAGCAAAAAGCTCAGGAAGCCCGTGTTCAGCAGCCCCATCACCCCCAGCACGCGGGCGAGGATGTCCCGGGGCAAGGTGGCGCCCCGCCAAGCGACGGCGCCCATCCACAGCGTCATGATGAGGGTCCACAGCAGCAAGGAGCCTTCATGGGCGCCCCAAACGGCGCTGACCTTGTACTGCCAAGGCAGCAGGCTGTTGGAATTGTGCGCCACGTAGGCCACCGAGAAGTCATCGGTGACGAAGGCATTGACCAGAACCAGGAAGCCCAGCGCAACGAACACCAACTGCCCGTAGGTGGCGGAGACGGACGCTTGGATCCAGCGCGCTTGGCCAAGGTGGGCGCCGCCGAGGCCGAAAACCGACCCCGCAACGCTCAAGGCGAGCGCCAGGATGACGGCAAGATGGCCCAGTTCAGCGATCATAGGGCGTCGCCTGCTGCGGCTTTGCTGTTGGCCAAGGGCAGCAGTTCCGGCGGCATGTAGGTTTCATCGTGCTTGGCGAGCACTTCCACCGCTTGGAACACGCCATCCGCGCCGAGCTGGCCGCGCACCAGTATGCCTTGGCCTTCGCGGAAGAGATCGGGCAGGATGCCGCTGTACGCCACTTGGAAGTCCGCCCCTTGGTAGTCCGTCAGCACAAAGGCCACGTCAAGGGAATCCGCCGCCCGGACCACGCTGCCTTCCCGCACCATGCCGCCGGCGCGAATGCCGACGCCCACCGGCGCTTCACCACCAACCACTTGGTCCGGGGGGTAAAACAGATTCAGGTTCTCATTGGCCGCCCGCAGCATCAGGGCCACCGCCGCCGCAGCGCCGGCAAGCAAAAAGACCACGGTTATCAGCCGGCTACGGCGCTTGGGATGCATCGCCACCCTCCGTCGCCCCGCTGTTCGATTGCGCCTGCAACTGGCGCTGCAAACTGCGGCGCGTTCTGCGCCGTTCGGCGCTGAGCCCAGCCAGATTGGCAACCAGCAACGCCACCGCCACCGAGTAGGCCATCCAGACGTACAGCCCATGCCCGCCCATGGCGATGAAGGCCCGCCAATCCTCGAACATCATGGCCGGGGCTTCCATCGCTCACTTGACGACTGCCCACTGGCTGGTTGGCTGTTCCTGCCACGTTGGCGCGATGACCTTCCAGAGCTGGCTGAAGGCTCCCCTGCCGCCCATTCGCGCACCCAAGCCGCGCCCTGCTCCTGGCGCAGGATGGCGGTGCGCAGCTTGGCCACCACATTGGCGCCAAACAGGCAATAGGCGCCCAGCACGTTCACCAATAGCGGCGCCCACATGGACGCCGGCATGGCTGGCGCCTCGGTCAACTTGAACGTAGCGCCCTGATGCAAGGTGGTCCACCACTCCACGGAGTACTTGATCACCGGGATGTTGATGACGCCCACGATGGCCAGCAGTGCGCAGGCGCGCCCGGCGGCTTCCCGGGACGGTATGGCCTGGCGCAGGGCGTAGAGGCCGAAGTAGAGGAACAGCAGCACCAAGGTGGACGTGGTGCGCCCATCAAAAACCCACCAAGTTCCCCAAGTGGGCTTGCCCCAAACCGCACCGGTGAAGAGGGCGAGCGCCGTCATCCAAGCGCCGAAGCCAACCAAGTTCTCCAGCATCAGTTGGGCCATCTTCATGCGCCACACCAAGAGCAGCACGCCGGCAACGCCAAGCGCCACGTACACCGATTGGGCAAGCATGGCGGCGGGCACGTGCACGTAGATGATGCGGAAGCTGTTGCCCTGCTGGTAGTCCGGAGGGGCGAACGCCAGCCCCCACGCCATGCCGGTGCCGATCAACAGCACCGCCAGAACGGCGAATGCGCTCTGCCAAGGGCCGCTCATGTGGTAGAACCACTTGGGCGACCCCAACCGATGCCAAAACTGCCTGAGACCTCCCGGCCTGCCTTGGTGCGCCAAGCCGCCAAAGTCGCGGGAGGGGGCTGTCTGACGCACGGCCGGTTCGTTTTGATCCATGGCAGTCACGATTGCTCCACACTGATGCGCAAGGCCGCAGTGGCCGCAAACGGCGCCAGCGTCAGCGACGCGACGCTGATGGCCGCCAGCCAGTAGAATTGCGCTGCATTGCCCACGCCCGCCATTCTATCCAATACGGCGCTGACACCGAACACCAACACGGGCAAATAGAGCGGCAGCAGCAAGAGCGCCAGCAAAACGCCGCCGCTGCGCACGCCCACAGTGAGCGCTGCGCCAACCGCGCCAATCAGGCTTAGGGCAGGCGTGCCCAGCAGCAGGCCAAGCATCAAGGCCGGCAACGCCGCAACGGGCACATTCAGCAACAGCGCGGCGGCGGGTGCCAAAATGGTAATGGCCGCGCCTGACACGCACCACTGCACGGCCACCTTGCCCAGCACCGCGGCAAAGGGCGGCTCGGCCAGAAGCAGCAACTGCTCCAAGGTGCCATCTTCAAAGTCCCGCCGGAACAGCGCCTCCAATGAGAGCAGGTTGGCCAGCAACACCAACACCCAGATGATGGCCGGAGCAAGCGCCGCCAATCGCCGAGCATCCCCGCCAAAAGCAATGGCGAACAGGGTGGTGGCCAGAAACAGGAAGACCAAAGGGTTAAGGGCCTCATCCCGGGCGCGCATGAGGGAGAGCCAATCACGGCGAAACTGGGCGGCAAACACGGTCGCAACCTTAAAGGCGCACTTCGGACGCCGGGCAGCCCAGCGCTTGATGGGTGGCGCACAGCACCGCCCCGCCGCGGCCGCAATGCGCCTCGATCAGTTCGCGCACCAAGCGGCAGCCATCGACGTCAAGGGCCGTCAAGGGCTCGTCCAGCAGCCACAGCGGCTTGTCCCCCAACAGCAGCCGCGCCAGGCCCACCCGACGCTGCTGGCCCTGGGAGAGCTGGCCGCTGAGGGCCGTCAGTTGATTCTGCAGCCCCACGCGGACCAGCGCCTCGCGAACCGCAACCCCACCAAGACGCGCATAGGGCTTGAGGTTCTCCAGCGGCGACAGCAGCGCACTGACGCCGTTGCGATGGCCCAGGTAGTGACAGGGCGCCGCTTCAACAGCACCGCTGTAGTCCGCAAAAAGCCCGGCGGCAATTCGCAGCAGGGTGGACTTGCCGCTGCCGTTGGCCCCGCGAATCTCCGTGCAGCCACCCGCGGCCAAGGTCAAGCCAAAGCCGCCAAACAACCGCCGCCCACCGCGCGTGCAGGCAAGGTCATGCATGACTAGAAGAGGTGGCTTCAATGCAGCAGCTCCGGCGGTAGCCAGCAGATTATAAGCGCCCACACCGGTGTGACAGCCAAACCATTGGTAACCCAATCGCCAATGTCTGGATCGAAGCCGTCTGAATCGTGCAGGTGACACGAAGAAAACCTCGCACGGCCACACGAACAATAGGAACTGGACGACAGGCCGCGCTGCAGGAACTGGGACACTAGCGGCATTTGACCTACCCAAGTGTGCAATTTCACATTGCGCGAAGACACGCAGACAACTCGGTGCCGGGTTGCCCGCTGAATACAACAGCTTTCAAGGGCAGGGTTTGGCCACCGTGCTTGGCGAATAAGCGGGGAGCCCTACTGTTCGTGTGACTTCGCGTTGGCCCGGTACCACCGGGGAACCCGACACGCGAAGGAAACGAACATGGAAAAAGAAGCAGCAACAGCACTGCTACTTGTAACTTTGGTGGCTATCAAGTTCTTGCAACCGGCCTAGCAATAGGCCTTACTGGATTCACTTTTTATGCATGGGTGTGCACAGATGACTAAGGCCATGGCAGAAAACCAACGGATCTGGGGTGTGGCGCAATGGATTGGCTTCACTAGCATAGCTCTGCTGGCCATAGTGCTTCTGATAGCGGATGCGCAATTGGAGCTGTTGCCGGGGTTGTTTCTCCAAGGATTGATCACATATGTATGTGCCGTAGTGCTCCGAACCCTTCGCAACAAGGGAAAAGCGCACCATCTATGGCAACTGAACATCGAGAGTCACCAATAACACCGAAGGTGAGCAATTTGCGCGTTGGGAGCCCTTAGCCCCAAAGAAACAGCCTGATCCACCGCGACGCGGTGGAACATCAAGTGCCGTGCGCAGCCATTCAATCAAAGCGTCAGATTGACTCCCACGTAGCCCTGAATTGGCATGGCCGGGAAGTAACGGTGGCTGCCGAAGGCGTAGTCGGCGCGGTCGGCGTAGCGCTCGTCAAGCAGGTTGATCACCCGGGCGAACAGGTCGATGCGCGGGGTGAGCCGGTATCCGCCGCGCCAATTGAGCACCACGTGGCCCTTGTACTTGGCCGTGTTGGCGGCGTTGACGTAGTGCTCGCCCACTTGGTTCAGCTCGAACTCCGAATGCCACTGTTCGCCAGGCTCATAGCGCCAACGGGCGTTGGTCAGCCAGCGGGGTGCTGAGTCCATCATGTTGCCGTCGGTGATCAGCTCGCCGCGCCCGGCGGCCCGGGTGAAATCGTACTTGTGCGCGGCATAGCTGACCGCAAGGCTTAAGGTGTGATCGCTCCACTGCCAGTTTCCGGAAAACTCCAGCCCCAAGGAGTTGGTCTTGCCGTCGCTGACGTTGAAACCGCTGGCGTCACGGAAAATGAAGTTGCGGGTTTGTTCGCTGAACGCCGAAAGGGACCAAGCGCCACCCTTCAGGCCCGCCTCCACCGACAGCAGGCGCTCGCTGTCCAAGTCCGCTACGGTTTGCCCCCGCTGCAAGCGGTACAGTTCCGTCGCCTGCGGCGGGCGAAACCCAGTGTTCAGCATCAGATAGCCGGAGAGTCGGCTGCCGAGGTCCCCTTCCAGACCCAAGCGGCCGGCCACTTCGGTGAAGTCGTCATCCCGGGAGGCGGGCCGCGTGTACAGGCAGCCGCCGAAGCCGCAGGCCGTGCCATCGTCCCGGCTGTTGCCGGTCAAGTGGCGGTTCTTGTAGTCGTAGCCCAAGTGCTCCACGCGCAGGCTGTGCAGCAGACGCAGCCCCTCGCCCAATGACGCGGTCAAGTCGTAGAAGCCGGCCGCCATGATCGAGTCCACGTCGTAGTCGTAGTGGCGCCCTTGGGGACGAGTGGCCACCAGAAAGGCCGACCCGGTTGTGGGCCCGTCCTGAAACTCCAGCAAGCTGCCCTGCATGGCCTCCAGTTGCGCACCGAACCGTCCAGACCAAGCGCCGGCTGCAAACCCTTGGCTGATCAGCGCACCGCCACTGGTCTGCTCATTGGTCTCCGTCGGCTGCCCGGGCAGGAAGTGCTGCAGAAACACCATGCGTGAGCGGCGCAAGTATGCGGAAACCTGGGTTTGCTCCCGGTGCCAATGGCTGGCGGCACGCCAGGACCAAGCGTCCCGGTAGGCCTCCGGGTTGGGGTTGGAGCGCCGCAGGCCACCATCCTCATAAGCTTCAAAGCCCAGCACGTAGCCGCCGGTCTCCTGGTTGAGATTGGTGGCATTCAAGGTGTTGCGCACCTGCCAGCCACCGAGGTCCGTGGCATGGACCAAGGAGAGCTTCTGCTGACCGTAGCCGGTGGCGTCTCGATAGCCGTCGGTCTGGCTGCCGTGGACGCTCAGGCCAACCCTGTGCCGGCCCATTTGCCCGCCCATTGCCGCCCGGGCCTGGTAGTAGCCATAGGAGCCACCCTCCAAGCTGAGGCTGGTGCCTTCAGGGTTGGCAGTGAGCACGTTGACCGCGCCATGGAGGGCATTGCCGCCGAGCACGGCACTGGAAGGACCCCGCCAGACCTCAATGCCGGCTGCCTGCTCGCCATTGACTTCGAACAGATTGTTGATGTTGCAAAAGCCGGCGGGACGAATGGGCAGGCCATCCTCAAGGTAGAGAAACTCGCCGCAAGCCCCGGCGCCGGTCAACACCGCGGAGCGGATGGCGGTGAGGTGCTCCTGGCCGGAGCCCCGGGCAACCCAGACGCCGGGAAGCCGGCTCAGCGCTTCGTGAATGTGGGTGTGCCGGATCTCCCCCAGCGCATCGCCGTCAATGCGGCTGGCGCTGCCGGCAGTGCCAAGGCGTTCGCCAATGGTGCCGGTGACGACAATCTCCTCAATGCGGGCTGCGGTTTGGGCCGCGGGAGCGGCTGCGGCGGTTTCCGCCGGGGCAGGTGCCGCAGCAGCGGCCGCGGCGGTTTCCGCCGGGGCAGGCGCCGCAAGAACGGCCAGGGCAGGTGCCGTCGATGCGGCCGCGGCTGGTTCCGCCGGGACAGGCGCCACCGATGCGGCCGCGGCTGGTCCCGCCGGGACAGGCGCCGTCGGAGCGGCCAAGGCCACCGTCGCAGGAACGGCTAAGGCGAGCGATGCAAGCAGGCGGCTAAGGGGCATTCCAAGGCTGACCATTCTAGTCCTCTAGATCTTTGTTCGGATTGATGAGGAACTTCTCCCCCGTTGCCTGCCGGCCGTAGGTTTGGACGGCCTCAACGGACAGCGCTTCGGCCAAGGACACCTCCCGAGCGTAGTGGCTGGCAAAGGTGGTCTTGATCTCCCTAGCCACCCGCTCCCGCAGGCCTTGGGCCGCCTCTGGGCCGATCTTGGCCAAAAAGGGCGGCAGCAGCCATCCGCCGATGCTCCAGGCAAACCCCCAATTGCGGGTCAATTGGGTGGGGCTCCGGTCCAAGCCACCATATATGTAGAGCTGTTTGAACACGTTGGTGCCATAGCCGCCCACCGCCCCACCCCGGCGCGCTGCCGCGGCCTCCATGCAGGTCAGGACTTGGCTGCCCAACGAGCCACCGCCCGTGGCGTCAAAGGCCAAGGTCACGCCGGTTTCAGCAAAGGCGTCGGTCAGCGTGGCCATGAAATCCGCTTCGCTGGAATTGCAGACATGGCTGGCGCCCATGTCCTTCAACAACGCCACCTGCTCGGGCTTGCGCACGATGTTGACCAGCGGCACGCCATCGGCAAGGCAGATTTTCTGCAGCATCTGCCCTAGATTCGAAGCCGCAGCCGTATGCGCCAACGCCGTATGGCCTTCCATGCGCATGGTTTCCACCATGCCCAGGGCCGTCAGCGGGTTGACGAAGCAGGATGCCCCCTCCCGCGCCGTCGTCCCATCGGGTAGCAGCAGTGCATCAGAGGCCTTGATCTTCCGGTATTGGGCGTACATGGCCCCGCCCAGCACGGCCACGGTCTTGCCGAGCAGGCCTTGGGCGGTGGCCGATGCACCGGCGGACACCACGGTGCCGGCCCCCTCGTTGCCCACCGGCATGGGTTGATCCAACCGCGGCGCCAGGTTGCGCATGAAGGCTTCCGGCACCTGCGCGGTGAGGGCCGGCCGACCCTCGCTGACGCCAGCCTCAACGGTCGATAAGTCCGCAAACGCGAGCAGCAGGCCGAGATCCGAGGGATTGATGGGCGACGCCTCCATGCGGATGACGATTTCATCCTCCTGGGGCTGCGGCATTTCAACCTCAGCCAAGCCGAGTTCAAGCCGGCCATCGGACTTAACCGTTGACCTCAGTTGCAGTGGCATGGGTCACTCCCGTGTTGGGAAGAGTTGAACAACTTGCGTTGTATCAGGAAATGGTGGGTATCACAACGCGAACCTGGGCTGCGCCCAGGTTCGTTGGAGTTTCGCTTACGCGAAACTCTGGGGTGGTCGGACGCCGAACCATCCCGCGTGCGTCCGAGCGTGAATTTTGGAAAGCTGGCCCAAGCTGTTTGGAGTATCGTCTGCGCGAAACTCCGCGTCGCGTGGACGTGCACATGGGAGCCCTACTGCAGCCTCACGTGAAACCAGACTTCGCTGGATTCACCGGGCGGCAGAAAGGCCTCGTAAATCCAACGGATGGCGCGCACCTCAGCGGCGGCGGCGGAACGCACCAAGGCGCCTTCCCTGATCACCAGCTCATCCAAGGGGAGGAAATCCCCTTCCACCGACGCATTGTCAACGGCCGCTCGCGCCGTCGCACTGGCGCGGAAAAGAACGCGGGCATTGAGGCCTCCCGCCGTGTCCCAGACGTATTCGGTGGACTCTGGAATGGGATTGGTGATGACGATGACGCCGGGGTCGACAGGCACTAGCCCCGTGTTGGTGAAGGCGATGGTGTAGCGCACTTCGTCGCCGGCCGCCACCAATTCGGCGTCGGTCAGCTGGGCTTCCAGTTTTCCTCCTTGCTCGGTCCAGCCGCTCACTCGATGGACCGTGGTGGAAAGGCGCACTTCAGCCTGGGACCAAGGCGCCAACCCAAACCCGGCAGCAGCCAACAGCGCCAAGCCCAAGCGACGCATAGGGCCAGCCTTCGACGGGAACGCGCGTTCCAACCGCTTAATCGAGGATGGAACGCCCTCGCACCGCTCAAAAAGGCGTTTCCTCCCAACGGGAACATCCGTTGAAAGCCCGCTGGTTCCCTTCACCGTGCAACCTCCAACGGCTCGGCAGGGGTCCCGGCGGAACCGCCCACTTGCAGCACGTTCAACAAGGACTCATCGCGCGCCAAGCTGGCAAAGTCAAACAGTGCCCGGTCGCCCAAGTGGGACGGGGTCACATGGCGCAGGGCGCGGGCGATGCTCTCCACCCGGCCGGGAAACTGCCGGTCCCAACCCTGAAGCATGGCCTTGATCGCTTGGCGCTGCAGGTTGTCTTGGGCACCGCACAGGTTGCAGGGGATGATGGGATAGTCCGCAAACGTTGCCCAGCGGGCAATGTCCTTCTCGCGCACGTAGTACAGGGGCCGAATCACCAGATTGCGCCCGTCATCGCTCTTCAGCTTCGGCGGCATGGCCTTCAAGCGCCCACCGTGGAAGAGGTTGAGAAAGAGGGTTTCCACAACGTCGTCAAGGTGGTGCCCCAAGGCGATCTTGCTGGCGCCCATCGACCGGGCGCAGCCGTAGAGGATGCCCCGCCGCAGCCGGGAGCAGACCGGGCAGGTGGTCTTGCCGGCGGGCGTGAGGCGCTGGACCACCGAGTAGGTGTCCTCCTCAAGGATGCGGTACTCGATGCCAAGGGTTTCAAGATAGGCCGGCAGCACGTGTTCGGGAAAGCCGGGCTGCTTTTGGTCCAAGTTGACCGCCACAAGCTCGAAATCCACCGGCGCGTTGCGCTGCAGGCTCATCAGCACATCGAGCAGCGTGTAGGAGTCCTTGCCGCCGGACAGGCAAACCATGATGCGGTCCCCGGCCTGGATCATGCCGTAGTCCGCCACCGCCTGCCCCGCCAAGCGCCGCAGCTTGCGCTGCAGCTTGTTGCGTTCGTAAGTCACCCTCGAAGCCTTCGCAGGGGCCTGCCCCTCGTATGAGGAGCCTTCAGCTTGGGGAGCAAACGAGTGTCCCTCGCTTCTTGAGGGGGCCTGCCCCTCGTGGAAACTGCCAGCCATCACTGCATGCCCCGCAGAACCAACATCGGCGGCGAGGACACGAGGCGGCGGGTGCCGACCAGGCCAACGGCCAGGATCAGGCCAGCGCCCACGAGGGGGCCAAGCAGCCAAAGCCAGGGGTGCGCGCTGGCCGGCAGTTCAAAAATCTGCGATTGCAGCAGCGCCACGGTGACCTCGGCGCCCACCACCGCCACCAACCCGGAGAACGCTCCCAGCACGGCGAACTCCGCCGCCAAGCTGCCGCGAATCAACGAACGGGCACCGCCCAAGGTGCGCACCAAGGCATGCTCCCGCATGCGCGCATCGCGGCTGGCCTGGATGCTGGCAATCAGCACCAAGCAACCCGAAGCCACCACCAGCGCCAGCACCAACTCCACGGCTTGGATGACGCGATCGACGATGCTCTGAATCTGCTCCACGATGGCGTCGATTTCGATGACCGTGATGGTTGGGTATTCCGACAGCAGCTGGTTCAGGAAGCGCTTCTCCTCGCGTGGCAGGAAGAAGCTGGTCATGTATGTGGCCGGCAGGTCCTTGAGCGCTGCCGGGGAGAGGATGATGAAGAAGTTCGGCTGCATGCTCTCCCATTCCAAGCGACGCAGGCTGGCCACTTCCGCCTCCACCGGCTGCCCGCCGACGTCGAAAGCGAGCCGGTCGCCAACTTCAAGGCCGAGCTCCCGTGCGTACTCATCCTCCAACGACACCAGCGCCCGGTTATCGTCCGGCTGCCACCACTCGCCCTCAATCAGCTCGTTGTCTTCCGGCAACGCCTCGGTCCAAGTGAGGTTGCGCTCCGAAGACAGCCGCGGGCCCGGCTCATCCGCAGAGCGTTGCCGATCCTGCCAAGCTTGGGCGTCCTCGCCGTTGACGGAAACCACCCGCCCCCGAATCATCGGATAGAGGGGCCCCTGCCGCTCCGTGTTGGCGTCCAGCAGCGCATTCACCGGCGCCAGCTGGTCCGGCGTGACGTTCATCAGGAAGTGGTTGGGCACGTCATCCGGCAGCGCGGAGCGCCATTCGTCAATCAGCGCCGTGCGCAGCAGCACCAGCACCAGCAGCAGCATGATGGCGAGGCCGAAGATGAGTATCTGGGCGATGTTCTCCCGATGGCGGCGCTGCAGGCCGGACAGCGCCAGGCGCATGACGCTGCCCGCCTGCATGCCGATGGCCCGCCCGCCGTGCAGCAGCAGCCAAGCCAATGCGCCAAAGGCCAACAGCACCGCCAAGGTGCCGAGCAACGTCCACAAGGTCAGCATCAGGCTGCCGCTGTACCAGATCAGCAGGGTCAGGCTGCCGGCGGCGGCACCGCCGTAGGTCAGCCATTCCGACACCGGCGGGGCGCCGAGGTCGCGGCGAATCACCCGCATTGGGGATATGTTCTTGAGGTGCAGCAACGGCGGCATGGCAAAGGCCAAGGCGCAAATCAGGCCGGTGGCCGCGCCCAGGGCGAAAGGCCGAAGGCTCGGCGGCGGCAGCTCCACAGGTATCAGGGTGTCCAAGGCTTCAATCACCAACAGGTGCAAGGCGCCCCCCGCCGCCAGCCCCAGCACCACGCTGACCGCGCCGACCACGCCCAGAATGCCGAGGTAGCCATAAAGGATGCGGGCTGGCCCGGCGCCGAGGGTCTTGAAGATGCCCACATGGTCGTAGTGGCGGCGGGAGTAGCGGTGCGCCGACAGCGCCACGGCAACCCCGGCGAGCAGCACCGCCAGCAAGCCGCCAAGCAGCAAGAAGCTCTCTGCCCGGTCCAAGGCCGCGCCAATGCGCGGGCTGCTTTCGCGAATGCCCACCCAGCGGAACTCAGGCTCCACGGCCAGCTCCTCGCGCAACGCCTGAAGGGCCGCATCCGGGCCGCGCAGCAGCAGCCGATAGCCGATGCGGCTGCCGGGCTGCACTACCTCGGTGGCCGGCACGTCGGCCAGGTTCATCAGCAGCCTGGGGCCTAAGTCGAAAAAGCTGCCGCCCCGGTCCGGCTCCTTGACCAGCACGCGGCTCACCTTGAGCGCCGCCATGCCCACCTCCACGGTATCGCCCAGACCAACGCCCAAGGCGGGGAACAGCCGCGAGTCGATCCAGATTTCGCCCGGCAGGGGCACATCATCAACCGGCGCGCCCCGTGCAAAGGGCTCCGTGCCGGTGATCAGCGTGCCCCGCAACGGGTAGTCTTCGCTGACCGCCTTGACGGCCACCAGTTGGTTGCGGTCATCGCCCGCGAACACCATGGAGGGGAAGGACAGCACGTCGGCCGCATCAAGCCCCCGATTCTCCGCGGCCCGGCGAAACTCATCGGGAATGGGCCGGGAGCCGCCGATGTAGCGGTCGGCGGCCAGGAAATTGGCGGATTCCAGCAGCAGCGCCTGATGCAGCCGGTCCACGAACAGGCTGATGGCCGTGACCGTGCCGATGGCCACCAGCAAGGCCGCCAGCAGCAGGCCAAGCTCTCCGGAGCGCCAGTCCCGCCAGGCCATGCGGGAAGCCAAGCGGAGGTTCATCGGCGCATCCTCCCCGCTGCCAGCTCGATCATCCGGCCGCAGCGTTCCGCCAGCCGGTCGTCGTGGGTGACCAGCACCAAGGTCGTGGCAAAGGCCGCGTTGAGATCAAAGAGCAATTCGATGATGCGGGCGCCGGTGCGTGTATCCAGGTTGCCGGTGGGCTCGTCGGCAAACAGCACCGTGGGACGGGAGGCAAAGGCGCGGGCGATGGCCACCCGCTGCTGCTCGCCACCGGAGAGCTGCCGGGGGTAGTGCCCGGTTCTTTCGCCCAACCCGACTTGGCGCAGCAGGTCCAAGGCCGATTCGGAGGCGTCGTCGTCGCCGCGCAGCTCAGCGGGCAGCATCACGTTCTCCAGCGCCGTCAGGCTGGCCAGCAATTGAAAGGTCTGAAACACAAAGCCCACGTGCTCGCCCCGCACCCGGGCACGTTGCTCCTCGTCCATGGCGGTGATCTCCTGACCGGCCAGGTGAACGGTGCCGGCGCTTGGCAGGTCAAGGCCGGCGAGAATGCCGAGCAACGTGGTCTTCCCGGAACCCGAAGCGCCGACGATGGCCAGGCTTTCGGCGGCGTTGATTTCCAAATCAATGCCATCCAAGATTATGAGTTTGCCTTCCGCGGTCGGAACGTTCTTCCCTATGCCAGATGCTCGGATAACGCAGGGCTCCATGAGGTGTTTGCTGTCCCGTTGGATGAAAGTCGGGCGCCGTTTGCTGCTGGCGCCCCTATTGATGGCCGCTTCGGCGCTTTCGGCGAATGCCGTCCAAGCCGCAACGATACTGGTATTTGGCGACAGTATCAGCGCCGCCTACGGGATTCAACGAGATCAAGGCTGGGTGGCCCTGTTGGAACACCGTCTGGCGGGCCACGGGCCCGAGTATCAGGTGGTGAACGCCAGCATGAGCGGCGAGACCACCGGCGGCGGCTTGGCCAGGCTGCCCAAGGCGCTTGCGGAGCATGACCCGGACCTGCTGATCATCGAACTCGGCGGCAACGACGGGCTGCGCGGCTACCCGGTGGCCAACATCCACCGCAACCTGGCGCGGATGATCGAAACCGCCAATCCGCGCCACCGGGACGTATTGCTGGTGGCCATGCAGATTCCGCCCAACTACGGCCCCCGCTACACCCAAGCGTTCCGGGACGTGTTCACCGACCTCTCCGAAACCTACGACGTGACGCTGGCGGACGACTTCATCGAGGCGGTGGCGCTAGAGCCGGAACTGATGCAGGACGACGGCATTCACCCCGCCGCCGCGGGCCAGCCCTTGCTGCTGGACGCGCTCTGGCCCACCATCAAGCGGCTGTTGAGCGACTGAACGCATGCTGCCGCGCATTTGTTGCCGTAGCTCTAACTCCCAAAGCCTCCTCTTTCGGCGCTTCTGTTTCCGGGTCGTTTGATACCCGATCTTTTGATTCTGGGTCTCTTGTCTTCGAAGCTGTTGTCTCTGGAGCATTGGTTTGCGGAGCGCTTGATTCCTCAGCAGTCGTTGCCGCTTCACGCAATTGGCCGTTGAGGGCAACGCGTTGGTCGAAGACGAAGCAGTCCCCGCGCCAGCGGCTCTCCGCAGCCGGCACGCTGGCCAAGTAGTTGAGGATGCCCCCATCGAGCTGATGCACCGTTTCAAAGCCGCGGCCGAGCAAGTAGGCGGACGCCTTCTCGCAGCGGATGCCGCCGGTGCAGTAGAGCGCGACTTCCCGGTGCGCATCCGGGTGCAAAGCCTCGTCAACGAAGGCGGGGAAGTCCCGGAAGCGCTCGGTGCCGGGATCCATGCTGCCGGGGAAGCCACCGATGGCCGTTTCGTAGGCATTGCGCACATCGACCACGGCAACCTCCGGGCGGTCGAGCAGCGCATGCCATTCCGCCGGCCCCACCCGCCGTCCGGCGGCTTCGAGCGGGTCCGCCTCCGGCCGGCCAAGGCTGACGATCTCCGGCTTGATGCGCACCTTGAGCCGGCCGAACACCGGATTGTCCGGCGCGGCCGTGGAATGGCGCACCGGCAGGCCAGCAAACCGATCATCTTCGCCAAGTGCCGCCATGAAGGCATCAAGCGCCTCCCGATTGCCGCAAAGGGCGCCGTTGATGCCCTCCTCGGCCAACAGGATGCTGCCCTTCAGGCTGAGCCCGGCGGCAAGGTCCTCAAGCCACCCGCGCAGGGGCTCAAGGCTGAGGGCTGTTTCAGGCGAGGGGCGAGCCCCTCGCGCTCCCCGGCTGAGGGCTCCTAACCTTACGAAGCGGTAGAAGGCGGCGACGATCATTCGGGGGTTTTGGCTTGGTGACGTTCGCCGCCGGCGCAGGGCGGCGATAGGGGTGCGGCGCCAAAACGCTGGCGCCACTCTTCCGGGGTGTAGGCGTGAATGGCCAAGGCGTGGATGTCGTTGGCCAGCTCCTCCCGCAGCACCGCGTTGACGCGCCGATGCCGGGCCAGCAGGCGCTCGCCACCGAAGGCGCTGGACACCAGCACCACCTTGAAGTGGGACTCCGACCCGGCAGGCACGTTGTGGCCGGCACTTTCATTGACCACGTCAAGGTGGGCCAAGTCGAAACCCGACGCCAACTTGCTTTCAATCCTCTCCGCCACGGACATTCGGGAAGCTCCTGTGCATGCAGTTCGGCCCCATTATCCGCTAGAATCGCCTTCGAACACCAAAGTCCACAGAGGCGACGGCCAAGGCCATCCAGACTTTGGCCTTCCAACGCAAACATTGACTTAAGTACCAGCCTATCCCCGCGACCTAGAAAGCCAGGAGTGCCATGCTCGCGATCATCTCACCCGCCAAATCCCTCGACTTCGACAGCCGGGCGCCAACCAACAAGTCCTCGATGCCGTCATTCCTGGAGGACTCCACTGAACTGATCCGCGAGCTACGCGAATTGGCGCCACAGGATCTTTCGAACCTCATGGGCATCAGCACCAGTCTCGCCGAGCTGAATTACGACCGCTACGCCACTTGGGGGGAGCCCTTCAACCGGCGCAATGCCAAGCAAGCCATGTTCGCCTTTAACGGCGATGTTTACTTGGGCCTGAAGTCCGCTGAATTCAGCGCCCGGGACCTCACCTGGGCGCAGAAGCACCTGCGCATTCTGTCCGGCCTGCACGGCCTCCTAAAGCCCTTGGACCTCATCCAGCCCTACCGCTTGGAGATGGGCACGCGGCTGCCCAACGGGCGCGGCGAAGACCTCTACGAATTCTGGCGGAACAAGGTGACGGCGGCGCTGAACGAAGCCATCAACGCGCAGCGCCAGCCCATTCTGCTCAACTTGGCGTCCCACGAGTACTTCAAAGCGGTGGACACCACCCAAGTCGACGCGCGCATCATCACGCCGACCTTCAAGGACCTCAGGAACGGGCGCTACATGTTCATCTCCTTTTTCGCCAAGAAGGCCCGGGGGCTGATGGCCGCGTACCTGATCAAGAACCGGGTCTCAACCCTGAAGGCGCTCAAGGCCTTTGACTGGGAGGGCTACCGGTTCTGCGCGGCTGAATCTTCCGCCAACGAATGGGTTTTCCTGCGCGACTGACGTTCGCTCAGCCCCCATGTGCGGACGGTTCACCCAAAAGCTCACTTGGCGCGAGCTGCACGACCTCTACCGCCTGCTGACGGACGCCCCGCCGGACAACGTGCGCCCGCGCTGGAACGGCGCGCCGACCCAGGATTTCGCCGCCTGCCGGCTCAGTGATGATGGCGCGCGCACCCTCTGCCGGCTTCGCTGGGGCCTGATCCCCTTCTGGGCCAAGGACACGAAGATCGGCTCCAGGCTGATCAACGCCCGCGCCGAGACGGTGGATTCAAAGCCAGCGTTCCGCAGCGCGTTCAAGGCTAGGCGCTGCCTGATCCCTGCCGACGGCTGGTTTGAGTGGGTCCGGGAGGGCGGCGGCAAGTCGCCACGGTTCCTGTCCATGGCCGATGGCACCAAGGCCTCCTTCGCCGCGCTCTGGGAGCGTTGGGGCAACGCAGGGGATGCCATAGAGTCGTTCACCATCATCACCACCGAAGCCGCCCCGGAACTCGCGCACGTTCATGCACGCCAGCCCGCGATCGTTGATCCTGGCCGCTTCGAGGACTGGCTGGACCCGCATGCACCCAAGGACGCACTGCTGGACATCGTGCGGCCAGCGCACCCCGGCCCCTACGCGGTCAGGCCCGTCAGCCACTTGGTCAACAACGTCCGCAACGACGGTCCGGAGGTGCTTGAAGGGCCCTAGGCGGCTGCGCATTGGGTATCATGGACTTTCCCTGACAAAGAGCCGCTGCCATGCCTCAGCTGGAAACCGAAATTGAAGCGGCCGTGCTCCGCCGCCTGCTCAAGCTACTGGACGACCGCAAGGACGTGCAGAACATCGACCTGATGAACCTGGCCGGCTTTTGCCGCAACTGCCTGTCGAAGTGGTACTTGGCGGAAGCCGGGGAGCGGGGCTTGGAGATGGACCTGGAGGCAGCGCGGCACTTGGTGTATGGCATGCCCTACAGCGAGTGGAAGGCCAAGCACCAAGGCGACGCATCGCCCGAGCAGATTGAGCAGTTCAAGGCCCAGCAGGCCGGGGGCGCGGGCTCCTGAGCGAACCACCGCAAATGGCGCCTTGGCACACACGCATCGTCCAAGCGCTGTGGGAGTGGCGCGGCGTTTGGCTGTTCATCGCCATCATGTTGGTGTTCCGCTCCGCCGTCGCCGATTGGAACCATGTGCTTTCCGGCTCCATGAAGCCTTCCATCCTGGCCGGAGACCGCGTGGTGGTTGACAAGCTCGCCTACCGCCTGCGCATCCCCTTCACCCTGCAACAGCTGGCCCATTGGGGGGCGCCGAAGCGCGGCGACGTGGTGACCTTCGTCTCGCCCCTGGACGACAGGCTGTTGGTCAAGCGCGTCATCGGCCTGCCAGGGGATTTGGTCGCCCTAACGGGAAACACGCTAAGCATCAACGGCAATACGGCCACTTATCGGGAGCTGTCCGCCGCCGAAGCCCGCATTGAGGGCGACGGCCCCCATCTGCGACAACGTTACCTCCAGGAGTCCATTTTGGGCGCCAGCCATCTGATCATGTTGCATCCCGAAGGTCGCTCGAGCAGCGGCCGGGACCTGCCCCCCTCACGGGTGCCCGCCGGGCACTATCTGGTGCTTGGCGACAATCGCGACAACTCCGAAGACTCCCGTGCCATCGGCTTCGTGAGTGGTAAGCGCATTCTAGGCCGCGCCACCGCAGTGGCCTTCTCGCTGGATTACGAAAACTACTACAGGCCGCGCCCGCAACGGTTCATGGCGGAACTGCATTGACGCCGCAACGCGCTTTTTCCTAGGCAAACGCAACCCGTACGCAGAGACCATCGGCCGGTTATCGCCGGCTCAACGGGAGCGCCGCCGCCGGGCCATAAGCCAACGCACCAAGCCGAGCAGCAGACCACCGAGCAGGGCTAAAGCGGCGAATACGCCCACAAAGCCGAGACTTGCCTTCAGTGCGCTCAGCAAGTCCGCCGTCTCCACATCGTAGGCGTCCGCCAGCCAGAGGATGGCTAGAGCCACCGCCACGGTGCCGAGCAGGATGGTGCGGGTCAGACGCGCATGGCTGCGCCCTTGGCGCCGAGCCGGCGCACTACGCAGGCGCTCCTTTATGGCTTCGGCGCGTTTGAGCTTGTCGCTGGCGCTCAACTCCCTTGACCCAAGTCAATCGTCGATGCTGATCAGCTCAACGTCAAACACCAAGGTGGCGTTGGGGCCGATCAATTGGCCGGCGCCGCGGTCGCCATAAGCAAGCTCCGACGGGATGAACAGCCGCCATTCGGCGCCCGGCGACATGAGCTGCAACGCCTCCGTCCAGCCGGCGATGACTTGGTCGAGGCGGAAGCTGGCGGGGCTGCCCCGGGCGATGGAGCTGTCGAACACGGTGCCGTCAATCAAACGCCCTTCGTAGTGGGTGGTGACCCGACTGCTCGCGTTTGGGGTGGGCCCTTCCGCAGCAACCAGCACTTCGTACTGCAGCCCCGAGGGCAAAACTGTCACTTCCGCACGCTCAGCGTTGCGCGCCAAATACTCCACCCCCGCCGCACCGGCGGCCGCGCGCCGTTCCGCGAGCAGGGCTTCAAGCGCGGCCTGGCCTTCGTCTTCAGCCACCCGCAGCGGCGCCCCGGCGAGGCCATCCGCCAAGCCCGCGACCAGCGCTTCGCTGTCCAGGCTGTTTCCAAACTCCTCCCGCAGCCGCTCTCCCTGACGATGGCCGATAAGATAGCCGGCCACAGCACCCTGCCCCGTCAAGTCCACGGCCTCCCCTGCTGCGGGCTCGCCGCCGCCCGGTTCCGAACAGGCCGCCATCAAAGCCACCGCCAAGAGCATTGCGGCTAGCCGACCACCCCAACATCCCTTTCTCATCCTCAGCATTCCCATAAGCACCACATTGGTGAAGGGAGTTTACACGCCCAATCTGCAATTGCCGACGCAAAATCGATGAAACGCATGCCAGCTTGCCAGCTAGAAGAAAACACTGAAGGTACTATTTTTCGGTAAGCAATTTGCTTATACTCAGTCGCGGCGAGTTGAGGTATGGCTCGTCAAAATGACCGTCCAACCTGACGTCCAACCTGAAACGGGAGGCTTGATATGAATCAGTCAGAGACAAAGGTCAGCTCTGCAAGCGACGCTTGCAAGTGCAGCAACTGCAAATGTGATCCCTGCCAGTGCTCCACGGCATCCGCCAGTGCTTGCAACTGCAGCGATTGCAAGTGCGACCCCTGCAAGTGCTCGTAACGCCGATCTGCATGTGTTCTAGCCGGTAGCAAACCCGGCACCTTTGCATATTGGCGCACCTTGGGCGCCGCGCATGGCGCAAGCGCATCAAGGAGCGTGCATACTCGGCTAGCCCGGCAGAAGTCGGGCTGGCCTCCTTTTTGTTATCCCGCGAAAAGCCAAGCCTTGGACGTCTCTCTGGCCACCCTGTGGCCGGATTAGCCTGCTTGCGCCTCGGCTTAAGCCGATGTCGCTGAACCCTGTGTGTTTTCCCAATTTGCCCAATGGCCGCATTAGCCGATGCGCTCCCCGCTTGCCGCCACTGACCCAGATCTCAACAACCTCGCAGCCCGCGTTCTCCACTTGATCGAGTTGGAGCGGGATCGGCTCGGGCCGCATCGCAAGTGCTGCAAGGGCGCTTCGCTATGGGTATGATGCATGCCCCTTAATCAGCAAAACACCGCATGCCCGTCAAACAGTTTTCCTTTTCGCCCGCTTGGGCCGTTTGCGCCACTTGGCTTTGCTTGTGCGGCCCGGCAATCGCTGGGGCTGAAGAGGCCACCACGCTCGCCCCCTTGGACGTCCATGGGCGCACCAGCCTTACCATCGTTGAGCAGTTGCGCCACAACCACTACCTGCGCAAGACCTTGGACGATGCCACCTCCAGCGAGGTGTTCGACAATTACCTTGAGGCCTTGGACGGGGCCCGCGTGTACTTCACGGCCGGCGACGTGGCCGCCATGGAAAAGCACCGGCATGGGCTTGACGATGCGCTCAAGCGCGGCAATCTCGGCCCCGCCTTCGACATGTTCAACCGCCACCACCAGCGGCTGACTGGCCGCTTTGAGTACATGCTAGCCAAGCTGGAGGGCGGCGTGGAGGCGCTCGACTTCAACGCTGAGGAAACGCTGGAAGTGGACCGCGAGCATGCGCCCTGGCCCGCGGACGAGGCCGCCTTGGACGCCCTTTGGGACAAGCGCTTGAAGGCCGCGGCACTGAGCATGCGGCTCAACGGCAAGGCCGACGAGGAGATCCAAGAGCTGCTGACCAAGCGCTACCGCAACCGCCTCAAGCAAGCGCGGCAGACCAAGAGCGAAGACGCCTTCGGCATTTACGTCAACGCCTTCACCACCGCCTATGACCCGCACACCCGCTATTTGTCACCGCGAGACTCGCAGAACTTCAACATCAACATGTCCGGCAAGCTGGAAGGCATTGGCGCCGTGCTGCGCAGCGAGGATGAGTACACCTCCGTGGTGCGCCTGGTGCCGGCCGGGCCGGCGGCCAAGACCGGCAAGATCAAGCCCGCCGACCGCATCATCAGCGTCGGCCATGGCGAGCGGGGGCCGCTGATTGACGTGGTGGGCTGGCGCCTGGATGACGTGGTGGAGATGATTCGCGGGCCCAAGGGTTCCAAGGTGCGGCTCGAAATCGTGCCCGACAAAGCTGATGGCGAAGCGGCCAAGGTGGTGCTGATCACGCGCAACACCATCGAGCTGGAGGAGCAGGCGGCGCGCAAGAAGCTGCTGACGCTGCGCCGGGGCGGCCAGGACCACCGCATCGGCGTGATCGAAATCCCCACGTTCTACGTCGATTTCAAGGCCTTGAAGCAGGGCGACCCCAACTACCGCAGCACCACCGGCGATGTGGCGCGTCTGGTTCGGGAACTTGAGGCCGAGGGCATCGACGGCTTGGTGATCGATCTGCGCAACAACGGCGGCGGCTCCCTGCAGGAGGCCGACAAGCTCACCGGCTTGTTCATCAAGTCCGGGCCGACGGTGCAGGTCAGGGCGGCCAGAAAGCGGGCCAACGTCTATGCCGACGACGACGAATCCTTGGTGTGGGACGGGCCGCTGGCGGTGATGGTCAACCGGCTCTCAGCCTCCGCATCGGAAATTTTCGCCGGCGCCATTCAAGACTACCAACGCGGCGTCATCGTCGGCGGGCGCACCTTCGGCAAGGGCACCGTGCAAACCTTGGTGCCCCTGAACCGCGGCCAACTCAAGATCACCGCCGCCAAGTTCTACCGCATCTCAGGCCAGAGCACGCAAAACCGGGGCGTGCTGCCGGATATCGAGTTCCCAGACCTCTACGATGTCGAGCACATCGGCGAGAGCAGCTTGGAAGACGCCATGAAGTGGGACAACATTCGGCCGGCCGCCTACCCGCGCAGCAACGACATCGGGCCCGCCCTAGGCACCCTGCGCACGCGCCACGCCGAACGAACGCTGGACAACCCGGACTTCGTGTACCTGCGCACCTTGGCCAACCGCATCCGCGAGGACAGCGAGAACACCATATTGTCCCTAAACGAGGCCGAACGGCGCCGGCAAAAAGCGGAGGACGACGCTTGGCGGCTTGAGGTGGAAAACACGCTGCGTTTGGCCAAGGGCCAGCCGGCCATTAAGGACTTGGATGAACTGGACGCCGCGGACGAACCCGCCGCCGAAGAAGAGGCCGATGACCCCACCGACCAAGCCGTGCTCGCCGAAGCCGGCGAAGTGCTGCTTGACCTGATCGGCTTCCGCCACCAAGTGGCGATGATCGACGACACCGCCGCCTCACCCTCAGCAGCAACCGCACTGGGCAGCGAATCCGCCTACCGCCAAGAGCCCAACTAACCCGGCAGCAAGAACCCCTTGGAACGGGTGGTGATGGTCTCCAGCAGCGCCGTCTGAAAGGCATCCAAGGCTAGGGTGTGCTGGTCCCTGTGGCCGTGGCGGCGCAGGGTCACGGTGCGCTCCTGCCGCTCCCGCTCGCCAACGATTAAGACGTTGGGGATCTTCAATGTGGCTGCTTGGCGGATTTTCTTTGACACCGTGTCAGTGGACGGCGCGAGTTCGGCGCGGACCATGCTCTGCCTAAGCGCCGCAACGATTTCCGCGCCGTAGGCGTCAAACTGCTCCGAGACGGTGATCACTTGAACCTGCACCGGCGCCAGCCAAGTGGGAAAGGCGCCGGCGGTGTGTTCCAGCAGAAAGGCCACCATGCGCTCGTGGGTGGAGAACGGCGCCCGGTGAATGCAGTAGGGTTGGTGCGGCTGGCCATCGGCGCCGGTGTAAACCAGCCCCAAGGAAGCCGGTTGCGAGAAGTCCAGCTGCACCGTGGAAAGGGACTCCTCCCGGCCGGTGACGGTTAGGAACTGAATGTCGATCTTGGGGCCGTAGAAGGCCGCTTCGCCAAAGCCATCCACATAGTTGACGCCCATCTCCTTGAGCACCGCCTCCAGAATGGCTTCCGATGCCGTCCAGGCTTCCGGGTTGTCAACGTACTTTTCCCGGCCCTTGGGGTCTTCCGGGTCCCAGCGGGACAGGCGCACCACGTAGTCGTCCAAGCCCAGGATGTCGTAGGCCTCTTGGTAGAGCCGCATCACGGCCTTGAACTCATCCTTGATCTGCGCCTCAGTGCAGTAGATGTGCGCATCGTTCATGCACATGCCCCGCACGCGCACCAAGCCGCCCACGGCCCCGGAATCCTCCCAGCGGTAGACTTGGCCATACTCCGCCAGACGCAAGGGCAGGTCCCGATAGCTTCGTGGCCCGGCCGCAAACACCTTGTGGTGATGGGGGCAGTTCATGGGCCGTAGGCGGTAAGCCTCCTTAACGGCACCACCCTCGGCCGCCGCGTCATCCGCTGCCTGCCCTTCCACTGAATCCATGACCTCCATGGACGGGTACATGTCGTCCGCGTAGAACGGCAGGTGGCCGGACTTGAAGTACAGGTTCTCGCGGGCAAGGTGTGGCGTGGCAACGCGCTGATAGCCAGCCTTGAACTCCAGTTCCTTGGCCAGTTTCTCAAGCTCATCGCGGATCACGGTGCCGTTGGGCAACCACAGCGGCAGCCCGCGCCCCACGTCCTGGTCGATGGCGAAAATGCCCAACTCCCGGCCCAGCTTCTTGTGGTCGCGGCGCTGGGCCTCCTCCCAGCGCGCCACGTGCTCGTCCAGCTCCG
This sequence comes from Candidatus Azophilus sp., assembly GCA_965220835.1. GTDB lineage: Bacteria > Pseudomonadota > Gammaproteobacteria > Pseudomonadales > Azotimanducaceae > Azophilus. The sequence continues at coordinate 1,563,386 of OZ244842.1, forward strand.
CCTTGGCGGCGAAGGCCCAAGCGTAGATGCGCGTCATCATGGTGTTGTCGGAGTCGCCCCGCCAGTAGGCGCCGGCCAAGCTCCTCAGCTTGAACGCGTCCCGCGGCAACTGCTTGGTGTCCGATACGTGCGGCCCCTCGCACATGTCCAGGAACGGGCCGTTGCGGTAGAAGCTGAGCGAGCGCAAGCCCTGCTTGGCGATCAGCTCCGCACCGTACTCCCGCTTGTAAGGCTCGCCCATTTCCTCGATGCGCTCAAGCGCCTCGGAAGCGGGCAGGTCTTCCTGGTAAAAGCGCTGGCCCTTCTTGATGATCTTGCGCATGCGCCGTTCCAGCTCCGGGAAGTCCGCCTCAGTGAGCGGCTCGCTGAGCAGGAAGTCGTAGTAGAAGCCGTCCTTGATGGGCGGGCCGAAGCCAAGGGTGGAGCCAGGGCGCAACTCCAGCACCGCCTGGGCCAGCACGTGGGCCAAGCTGTGACGAATTCGGTACAGCGCATCGTCCGGCTGCTCCGCGCCGCTGTGTTCGGCGCGTTGCCCGGCACGTTGATCCAAGGAAGCCATTGCGCACCTCGCCAAGGCCAGTCAGGAAAAGCCTGCGCCCCGAACGGCCTAGGGCCGGCCAAGGCCGCAGAGGTGCGGATGATATCGGCAAGCAAGCCGCTTGCCTACACCCGACGGGGGCTTGGGCGAGGCTTGCGGCCGCTGGCTTCCGCTTCAGCCGACATGTTCACCCACCCAAGGTATCTCGATCCCTTCGTTGAGGATGTTTCTGTAAAACTGCGGATTGCTCGCTTTGCTCGGGTCGCTGAGCTCCCCTTCCCAAACAATCATAGGGGCTACGTCCGTCAACGTGGCAAGTAGCGTTTGGTCCCTGGACTCCGACATCTCCAGAACCAAATGGGATCTTTGCCCCGCCTTGGTGGGCATGCCATGCAGGGCAATCGCCAAATCGACGTCGCTTTCCTCTTCGAAGTCCCCCCTAGCGTGGCTTCCGAACAGAATGATCCTGGATACTTCAGGTAGCCTTTCCGTGGGCATCCTATCCAGAAAGTGACGGATTCCGCGGAGCGCCTTTGGATCAATCGCCTTTAAGCTCGCCGGTCTTTTGAGTGCCTGCGTCGACACCTTGTTGTGTTGAGTGGAGGCAATCCGGCTTGAGGTGATTGCGGGATGTGCATGGCGTTGCATGTGACGGAATATAACACTTCGGGAAAGCTCTGCTGCCTTTTGCGTCTCGTCACAACGCCGTGCAATACCCAACGTCCAAGTGCGCTCGTACACCTGATCCCACAGATCCTCGATTGGATGCGTATTGCCTGCCAACACATCTTGCCAGCCTGATGCGGTGCGACCCAGCCAACCAGCCAACGACCAACTCAAACCCTAGGTCGCCACCGAGTCGCCCTGTTTCCCTTTGGCCAGCCGCCTACGGAACGCCTGCGCGCGCTTGCGGATCAGTTCGGCAACGCGCAGCGAGACGGCATGAGGCTGATCAACTTCATCGATGCTCGCCAAGACGGTTTCCGCCAGTTCGCCCGCTCGCCGTCGCACTAATGGGGCGGCAAGCCCGGCATCCTTCGCGAGCCGTTCCAAGTCAGTCGAACCCACTCGCTCCGAGATTCTCTGCCGGCCGATTCGCATGGCCATTTCCGCAGCCAGATTCGGGTAGAAAACCGTGCTGACGAGGTCGTAGAGCGGGGCAAGGCGACTCGACCCGTCTTGCAGATGGAGCAACGAGAAGTTTTTCCCATGGGCATCGTTGTTGCCGATGATCACGTTGAAGACGACCGCGTCCAACAGCGCGGCAAGGTCAAGCACCGGGGCGGCCGAAGCTTCTCGAAGCAGCGCGAAACACTGTTTCAGGCCGGGCCCGCCTTCGTGCTGGTATTTGCGTTGCGACGGCGCGCCCAACGCTTGGCAAAAGTCCTCCTGATGGATGCGTGTCACTTCGTCGCCGCGCCGGCGCCGGTCGAACCGGTTCAGCACAAGATAATCGATGTCGTCGGCGCGCCGCACGGTGCATTTGGTTGTTGACAGCCCGATTGCGTGGGCAAGCGAAAGGCAGAAGGCTTCGTTGAACACAAGACCCTCGTAGATTGCGCTTGCCGGTTTGAGAATGTGCGTGCTCGCCGCCGTGCCCAGCGGCAGTTCGACGTTGCCGTCAACCAATCGCACGGGTAGCTTTTCCTGAGCGCCCGCCAGCGACAGGCGCACGCCCTCCCTGCCAGCGAGCAACGGTCGCCGCGGGAGTTCGCGCAGCGTTTCCGCAAGCTCCTGAGGACCTAGCTTTCGCGTTCGTTCGTCACTTGCCGCCTGAGAGGTTCCTTCGGGCAGCAGGACCACGGCGCCCGCACAGTCGGCGCCAATTCTCTCCAGCAGCGCGAATTCGTTTTCCTCGCTGACGCCGAGGACACGGGCAATCTGCTGCCGGCTGCGCCCGTCTGGTAGCAGGCCACCGAAGAAAGGCATGCAATCCCGGTGCGCGTAGGGTTCCCGCCGAAGCGGCAGCGACAGCGAGAGGGGGCGCGCATTGTCAAGGTCCAGCCATGCGTCCTCGTATTGGAACGACGTGAGGCCGTTGTCACGCAACATCAACCGGCCGGCGAGGCGCCCATGGAGGAAGACTTCAAGCCTGCGCATAACGGTCAATCGGCACGGCTAACGGCCGTTTCCAGCTTGACCTTTACACCCAGCGTCTGCAGAACGGCAAGCACCTTGCCGAGTTGGCACGTCGGCTTGCCTTTCTCCAGATCGATGACGAAACGCAGGCCCGTACCGGCCGCCAATGCGAGTTGGCGCTGGGTCACGCCCAGCGAATTGCGTGCGTCCCTGATGGTTTGGCCGACTTGCTTCGCAGTAAACGACATGGTGGTCAATCCGAGATTGGTTACCGAGCGGTAACTTTAATGGCCTTTGCCAGTGTGGGCAACTGGAATGTTACCGATCAGGAATATCAGACGCTGGTTCGAAAATGCCGCCAAACGACAAGTTCGCTCACCCAAGGCCTATGTGGCGGATTCCGGCATCCTGCACGCTTTGCTCAACCTCACATCCCGCGAGGACGTGGTCTCACACCCAAAGGTGGGCGCATATTGGGAGGACTTCGTGATTTCCCAAGTCATGCAGTTGCTCGCGGCTCGTGCCGACCAGTGCTTCCACTGGTCCACCCACAGCGGCGCAGCGCTGGACCTGTTCGTTACTGTCGGCAACCGCCGATACGGCTTTGAAGTCAAGCGTAACGAAGCTCCCCGCTCACCCCATCCATGCGCTCGGCGCTGGAATCCCTCCGCCTGGACCGTCTTGACGTGGTGCACGCGGGCGCGGACCGCTATCGATTGGCACCCAAAATCAATGCGCTGCCCGCCGCTGAACTGGCCACCACACTGAAACCCTCACCCGGTTGAATGCAGAACTGGGACAGACCTCAACATCCAAGGCGCTTTCCGAACCCGCCCAAGCGCTGCTACGAGGGCCAAGGCCATGCCGGACGCCAAGCCCGGCTCGCAATGAAAACACCCGTGGATATAGTGTAATAACTGAACCACTGCTCCATATTGTCTGGGACGATTCCAAGGCACAAGGCCATCTACGCAAACTGTCATCACCATAGACCGCGGCGAAGATGGCGCCTGGATCACAGAATGCCCCTCGATTCCGCGCTGCGTCAGCGAGGGTCAAAGCAAGGGTGAGGCCGTCGCCAATATCCAGGAAGTCATTCAGTTGTGTTTGGAAGTGCGAGCGGAAAAAGGGCTTGCCCTTGACAATTGAGACCCGCCGACTGGATTTGGCGGTCTGATGCTAGGCCTGCCCACGCCTAGCCGCCGCATGCTCAAGGAGTTAGGCTAACAGGTGAATCAGCAGCGGCGTGAAGATCAGGATATCATCTGCCACAATCCATATTTGGCTGTACAGCACGAGCGCGTCAAGCAGAACATCGCCGACCCCATCAACGCCACTCAATAGAGGAACTGACTGTGTCAACCGCCAAGCAAGCCGCCCAAGAGTGGATTGACCAGTTACCCGACAGGGTCGAATTGGAAGAGATCATGTATCGCCTCTACGTCCTCAACAATATCCGTAAAGGCCGGGAGGCCGTCGAACAAGGCAAGACTCTTACCAGCGAGGAGCTCAAGCAAGAGATGGATTCATGGTGATCTGGTCGCAATTCAGCGACAGCGTTCCAACACTCTCAGAGAAAATATTTTTCCCTGATAGAACTCTACCTCCAATTTTTCTTCCTCAACGCAATATGCAATCAACTGTCTCTTTATACCATTTCGATAGGTAGTCAGATTTACTGCATGAGGATAAGCCTGAAGGAATATGTTTAACCTATCTCCAACTGCTATACCACGCTCACTTTGCAAATCCGGATTAACAATGATAATTTCTACTACAATATCGTCTTGAGTTCTTAAGGTAAGGAATTCATGGTTAGAATCAATCGCAATCCAAAATAGTTCCCCCTTATCTAAATCATCATATTCGTTATCGATTTCAAGTTTCAGAAACCCATGGCTTTCATAAAGAGAAGTAACTTCTCTTCCTAATATATTTTTTTGAATCGTTTTGCCATTCAGCTCAGTTGAATCAGAAAAAGAGGTAGGTATACCTCCAGCAAGAAGACAGACACTTAATGAACAAAACAACCTAGCTACATTTAACATCTAGGGCCTCCCCAATAAACAAAACAACCTCCTTCATGCGATATTCGATTGTCGTCATGAGCACTTTGAAGATTGCCATTTGGATATCCCGCCACTCTATGGAGCTATAACCGAATCTGGTGTTTGAGGATTTGAAAAAAAGCGGCGTATCTGGTTGATTGGTTATCGCCAAACAACCTAACAACCAAGAGGATACGCCACTATGGGCAAGGATAATGTTATTGAGCTGGCAGGTCGAGCAGAGAGTGCTGATCTGTTGACGGAGCTGCTGCGTTCAGGCGCCAGGCAGCTTCTCCAGCAGGCCATCGAGGCTGAGGTGCGGGAGCTGCTGGCCGCACACTCAGGCCGAACATTGGGGGATGGCAGAGCCGGCGTGGTGCGCAATGGCCACCAGCCGGAGCGGGATGTCCAGACAGGGATTGGCCCAGTGACGGTCAGGATCCCCAAGGTGCGGGCGAGGACTGGAGAGCCGGTGACGTTCCGCTCAGCGCTGGTCCCGCCGTACGTGCGCAAGACCCGGTCGCTGGAGGCGGCACTGCCTTGGCTGTACCTGAAGGGCGTTTCCACGGGCGAAATGGGTGCAGCCCTGGAAGTCTTGGTTGGCCCGGATGCGAACGGTTTGTCCGCCAGCACTGTGTCACGATTGAAGCGCAGCTGGGCGCAGGAGTACCAAGCGTGGCGCGAAGCGCCCCTGGACGGGGATCGCTGGGTTTACGTGTGGGCCGATGGCGTCCACAGCGGCCTGAGGGCGGAGCGGGCCAAGCTCTGCGCCCTGGTGGTCATCGGCGTGAATGAGCGCGGCGAGAAGCGCTTTCCGGCGATTGAGGACGGGGTTCGGGAATCGACCCAGAGCTGGTGTGAGGCGCTGCTGAAGCTGAAGTCCCGCGGCATGAACGTCCCCAAACTGGCCATCGGCGATGGCGCCATGGGCTTCTGGGCCGCGCTGGAGGAAGTCCATCCGGAAAGCAGGCAGCAGCGGTGCTGGATGCACAAGACGACGAACGTGCTGAACTGTCTGCCGAAGTCGCTTCAGCCGAAGGCCAAGCAGGCCCTGCATGAAATCTGGCAGGCCAATGCCCGGGAGGACGCGGAGAGGGCGTTCGACCTGTTCCTGAAGACCTATGAGCCCAAATTCCCGAAAGCGGCGTTGTGCTTGGAGAAGGACCGGGATGAGTTGATGGCCTTCTACGATTTCCCGGCCCAGCACTGGCAGAGCATACGGACGAGCAATCCGATTGAATCGACCTTCGGCACCATTCGCCACCGTACGAAGCGATCAAAGGGCTGCCTGACCCGAGATGGCTTGCTGCACATGATGTTCAAACTCGGACAGTGCGCGCAGGAAAACTGGCGCCGCCAGCGAGGCTTCAACCACCTGGCTAAGGTCGTTGCGGGAGTGAAGTTCAGAGATGGAATCGAGGTAATGGAATCAGACCAGGTCGCCGCTTGATTCGGGCCTGTGAACACCAGATTTGACAATAACTCTCCTTTGCATTCGTTAGGCTAACAGCCCTCGCGTCTACAGCAGTTGCACCATCACAATAGCGAGCGAAGGGACCATAGCGTTCAGGACGAGTCCAACTGCCGCAGCATAAGCAACGTGGCGTCTGCTTGTTAATCTCAACGTAATCTGGCACACAACAAAAACCGTACACACTGGCCCAACCAGCACCAGTGCCGTTATGGCCCCCGGCATCCAGCTTCCCATCCTCAATGACAGCGCGAGGTGTGAGACACTGTTCACAAGCATTGCACTCGCCGTGCACAATGCAACGAACCGTCGCAGCCGCTCGCTGCGTAACAAACACACCCACATGAACCCCAGCCAACTCGCCACCGTAATGGTCAACAGCGCAACGTCGATGGTGTTCTGATCTACCTGACGCCAACCGAACGACTGAGCAGCCATCCATCCGGACAGACCGCGCACTGATTCCTCCGCGTTGTGCACCGTGAACACCACCAACAGTAGGCACAGCATCGGCTCGAAGTGCCAAGCTTGCGATTTTCGTTGCAGTGCAGCCAAATCGTTACTCCGATGCTTCATTGGCGAACGCAACCGGTGCTCATACTCAAATCGTCTCGGGCTCTGTGTCCACAGTCGTTACACTGGGCACTAACACCTGCTCGTAGCATCCATAAAGCCGCCGAGCCTTCACCGCCAGAGGTTCGCAACCGCGAATGAACTCCTCTACCTCGGCCAGCGAGCTATAACCGAATCTGGTGTTTGAGGATTTGAAAAAAAGCGGCGTATCTGGTTGATTGGTTATCGCCAAACATCCAAACAACCAAGAGGATACGCCACTATGGGCAAGGATAATGTTATTGAGCTGGCAGGTCGAGTGGAGAGTGCTGATCCGTTGACGGAGTTGCTGCGTTCAGGCGCCAGGCAGCTTCTCCAGCAGGCCATCGAGGCTGAGGTGCAGGAGCTGCTGGCCGCACACTCAGGCCGAACATTGGGGGATGGCAGAGCCGGCGTGGTGCGCAATGGCCACCAGCCGGAGCGGGATGTCCAGACAGGGATTGGCCCGGTGACGGTCAGGATCCCCAAGGTGCGGGCGAGGACTGGAGAGCCGGTGACGTTCCGCTCCGCGCTGGTCCCGCCGTACGTGCGCAAGACCCGGTCGCTGGAGGCGGCACTGCCTTGGCTGTACCTGAAGGGCGTTTCCACGGGCGAAATGGGTGCAGCCCTGGAAGTCTTGGTTGGCCCGGATGCGAAGGGTTTGTCCGCCAGCACTGTGTCACGATTGAAGCGCAGCTGGGCGCAGGAGTACCAAGCGTGGCGCGAAGCGCCGCTGGACGGGGATCGCTGGGTTTACGTGTGGGCCGATGGCGTCCACAGCGGCCTGAGGGCGGAGCGGGCCAAGCTCTGCGCCCTGGTGGTCATCGGCGTGAATGAGCGCGGCGAGAAGCGCTTTCCGGCGATTGAGGACGGGGTTCGGGAATCGACCCAGAGCTGGCGTGAGGCGCTGCTGAAGCTGAAGTCCCGCGGCGTGAACGTCCCCAAACTGGCCATCGGCGATGGCGCCATGGGCTTCTGGGCCGCGCTGGAGGAAGTCCATCCGGAAAGCAGGCAGCAGCGGTGCTGGATGCACAAGACGACGAACGTGCTGAACTGTCTGCCGAAGTCGCTTCAGCCGAAGGCCAAGCAGGCCCTGCATGAAATCTGGCAGGCCAATGCCCGGGAGGACGCGGAGAGGGCGTTCGACCTGTTCCTGAAGACCTATGAGCCCAAATTCCCGAAAGCGGCGTTGTGCTTGGAGAAGGACCGGGATGAGTTGATGGCTTTCTACGATTTCCCGGCCCAGCACTGGCAGAGCATACGGACGGGCAATCCGATTGAATCGACCTTCGGCACCATTCGCCACCGTACGAAGCGATCAAAGGGCTGCCTGACCCGAGATGGCTTGCTGCACATGATGTTCAAACTCGGACAGTGCGCGCAGGAAAACTGGCGCCGCCAGCGAGGCTTCAACCACCTGGCGAAGGTCGTTGCGGGAGTGAAGTTCAGAGATGGAATCGAGGTCATGGAATCAGACCAGGTCGCCGCTTGATTCGGGCCTCTGAACACCAGATTTGACAATAACTCAGCGCACAACCACTCAGGGTTAAGCAGCAAGCAATAGTCGCGGCCTTGCGGACAACACCTACACCCACTTCGAAGAGATCAAGTCTTGCATCGGACCAGTTTCCATAAGGGTTTTGTTGCGCCAAGGATCAACTGGCCACTGCGCTCGAAGCGGGACATGATCGCCTGCCACTGGGCCCGCATGCGGCGTACCGGCGTCCATCCTTTATCGCCCATCGAGTCAACGCCCCTCGTCATGGAGCGACGTGGAGAGCCGCATGCTCAGCCAGTTGCCAACGACGCCTCAAAGTGACCGCTTGCTTAACTCTGGTCTAATGACCTGTTCAGCCTTAGCTGACCAGCCGTTGTTCTTTTCAGCAAGCATACCATTCAATATCTCTTCGGCAGCTCCTGCATTACCTATCTCTATGTTGAGCAATGCGAGATATATGTGAAATAGGCCGTACTTGGACCACCAGCCACCAAGTCTGCTTGCAAAAGACTCCATACGGCCAAAGTCTGTTATCGCATCCAAAGTCGGCAGCACTCTATGTTCCAAAGCCAATCTAAGCACGTCACCCGCCGCATCAATGTCCTTGTCGTCATTGAGCTCCCACCAAGTGTCCAAAGCGCCGCCCGACAGGGCATCTTGCAATAAATCGCCTAGACGGAATCTAATCACACAATTAACTTCCAAGGCAAAACCAGTGACACGTTTGCCCCAGACCTTCTCATAAAAGCTCGGAACAAACACACCAATGTTCATCGTAAAACACTGGCTAGCAGGAACACTGCTTTTGGACTGTTGGATATCGATGACATCAACAAGTGAACCGCGAGGCCGGTTCCAAAGATGCCTCCTCTTTTTGAAACCGCCAGCCTTTAGCACAGGGCTGACATATCCATCAACCAGTTTTTTCAATCTACTCATGCTTCTCAGTGATCATAGCAAATGACACCTCCCTTCATATTCAGCTGCTCCCTATACCGTTGGGCCTGCCGAGCACCACGCCTTCGCCCCGATGGCGTGTTGGGTTTCAACTCCAAAACCGATTGTTGGGCGTCACAACTTCAGGCCTATGCCATCGACCATCTTTTCCACATATTGGAGGGTTTGCTTACTACTTCGGTTTTCATGCCACCCGTTCATCAAGCGCTTCGTGTGCCTGCGTTCCTGTCTCCAAGTGCAGCCCAGACTACAGGATTGCGAGCACCTTCTTTCGACACTTCTAGATTCCCTATAAGCTCTGTAGACCCCAGCAACGATACCACCAACCACGATCGATGCAACCAATTCGCCAACTGCACCGCAAATGATCGTTCTACTCTATGTCCGGGGAGAGCATTTCCTGTGCCCTTGATATGTACTGGTGTGTCTGTAGCTTTGAGCGTATTCCCTTTGTAGCCTTTCGCCATTTGTAGAGCTTGTGGCCGACAACAGTCACGGTGGTGTCAGTTCCAATCCCTGCCACCCATTTTGCCACATCCCCCGCCGTATCCAGAACCGGAGGATCCAGTCGGCCCAGTCGCGGTCGCCTCCCTTGGCCCAGGCGTACAACCCGTAGCCGGGGGTCGCCACTCTTGCCAACACTCCGGCGAGATCGCCCATATGGCGCCAAAGTCCTGATTCGCTGCCAACGCCGACACCCCAGTCCCGTTCGCAAACTTCCCGCCGGGGCTCCTGGACAGCCCTGCCAGCCGCGTCGGACCGCGCCACCGCTAGGTGAGCGACCTCGGAGACGCAGCCCCGCACGCGGGCGTCCTCCATCCGAACTAGGTGGCCACGGGCGTAGTACACATGGCGCACGCCGAAGTCGGAGAAGTCCAAGGACGCGCGCGAGGTCTCGAAGCGCTGGAAAACCCCGCCACGGCCGTCGGTGGTGGTGCGCTCGCGGAGCGCCTCGCCGCCCAGCAGGCTAGCCATGTTCTGCTCCCGGCCCCAGAGGCCGTAGATGTGCAGGAGAAGCCGGAGACCAGCACTGATGCTCGGTTCTATTTGTATGCCACTATTGGCATCTTTGAGTATGTCGTATGCGTACGTCCTTTGAGTAGACACACGTGTCGGTATGGGTCAGCAGTCTTGGACAGTTGCTTTTGTGAACTCTCAACAGCAGCTAATCGCGCTGCGTCGGCAGCAGCCCTTCACACAGCAACAGATGGCAGATACCGTCGGTGTGCACGTGAACCAGATCAAGAGATGTGAGGCCGGGGCCACACAGGCCTCACTATCATGGTCACTGTCCTTGAGCTACTCTTGGATCTCTACGCAGCAATTCATCGATACTGGTATCGAGGGTGGGCATATCTGATTATGCCAAGTTACCGCAAAAGAGTGCGCATGGAACACGAGTCCTGTTCAAGAATTCTAAGAACTGCAGACTTCTTGACTATGGTTTTCTTCTGCGCCGCGGAAAGCGCCGTCGTCTTTTATCTAATCGCCCAACCCGAGCCGAACCTTCAGCTTGGCTTGACGGTCATCCACGTAAGCAGTGCTGGAGGGTACATATGCCGAAAAAGAGTCCTTCCAAGGGATGAGTATCCTGCGAACGCTATTTTCAAACATCAGCTCAGCACAAGGCTGGCTCCCGCCTCTGCTGTCACTTACAATATAAATGCGCAAGAGCACCAACTTTGACCATGGAACAAACAGGGACGGCCACATCCCAAGCGGCTTGGTAGCTACTCCGATGCCCTGGCTGCACACCATCGTCGTCAGGAGAAGGGTACCGCGATCATACAAACCAACGCCTCCAATAATCTCTTTACCAGCCTCATCGATCTGCTCCACCAAGAAGTCGCTGAAGTCATGCTCCCAATGCAGGTCATCTGCATGTCGAATCGATCGCCGGACAACCGCAACACAAATGGCTGTAAAAGGAAGCAGAAAAGCAAGGCTGGAAACGAGCACGCCACCAGTCCATAGCCATACCTGAAGCCCTGCAAGCACTGGAAATCCCAGCCAGACAAGTACTCGAACAAAAGCCATCTGCAGCAGGTGCCTTTGCAGTGTTCTTTTCACAAATCTAATTCTGACTTGGAAAAACTCTAGCCGGGGGTGCACGATCAGCCCTAGCCGGCGGAGCTGTTAAAGTTTCCGAAGTCTTCACAATGGCCGTCCTCACGTCCCGTGCAATCCCACGGTCCCCCTGCATCCACTTGGTCGTAAAACCAAAACACTTTGGGCCACGTAAATCAGCCCGCCAACCAGACAACCAACAAAACAAACAGTAAACTCAATCGCAACCACCCATTACCGCTCCACTACCTCACAAGCCGTCACCTCGGCACATGCAGACGCCCCGCAGGCGCGCTCCGGCGTAGTGACGGTCCACCCAAGACGTCGCTTCGGTGTTCCAATGCCCCGACTCCGCCCAGCGCTCTTGCAGATTCCGCGGTCGGTTCATGTTCAATAGCCCTCAGGCAGTTACCGATGCGGCTGTTCATATGCACTAAGCCCAGCGTCCCTTGGCCATAGAACCCGCACCGTGTCGCGCCGTCGTCCGTAGGCAACACCCCGCACTTGGCGCACGCCTTTCAGGTGTTTGGGTCGAGGCAGCCGCTGCAGGGGTGGCTTGGTGCCGTGCAGAGCCGCGATCGCGCGCACCGCTTGGTTGCCGCGCATGGCTTGCAGAACAACCTTTCGCTTGAGGTTTGGGCTCAACTCCCGCCTCTTCATGCCAGTCTCCTTAGTCCGAAAAACACCACATATGACTGACCCCAGTTGCCCGACCACTCTCGGACTTCCCATTTCGCGGGGCCCAGCGGAATGGCCAACCGCTCCACCATTCACCTTCTCCGGTAGTTGAAGTTTTGCTTCGCAGTCAAAACGACATACTCTGGATCCTCCAATCGAAACGTCTCGCAAGTGAATGCTGCCGCCGAGAACTCCACTCGATATCTCGTATTCGGCAACATGGTATAGAAGTCTGACAACACCATGTTTGACTCCAGTCTCCCTCCCGGGACGACGAGACGCACAAGCACAGCCACCTTTGCGCTCAAAATCGGAAAGGGCTCAATTGGGATGAAGTCAGCTGAGCGACCGGTTGCTCTGTCAACCACTTCAAAAGCGCGCTCGTACACCTCTCCGTCAAAGGGGAGTAAACCATTGCCGATGCACATGTTGTCGCTCGTTTTATTAACATAAACGACCGTCGCGCAGACAGCGGAACCGCAATCGTAAACCTCCAAACTGACTCTTTCATGCTCAACCGCAATTGAACGTACCGAGAAAAGCGAAAGACCAAAGATGGCAAATGCAACTCTTGCTAGCAATTGGAAACTCCTGTGTACACGGCGCATGCAAAGTTGGGAGGATTGGACGGTGCCGAAAATACGGAGAGGCTCGCCAAACCTGCCGACGCCGACCGTCCATAGGCAATGGCCCCCAAATACTCCTGGTGCCCACGATCGCCTGCCAAGTGAGCTGACTCCTTCACAATCTGCGCGGCGAAATAGTGAACTGATCCGCTGAGCGAGGGGTTGTAAAAGATTGTATCCGAGTGCTTGCCTTGCTCGACGTACATTCCCACGGTATTGCCTCGCGCGGCGCGATTCGCAAGGTACTTCAATTCGCCTAGCGCAATTGTTGCTCCTGCTAGCTCAATGGAAATTCCGTTCGGTGTATCTGCTACTTTCCCGACTGCAAGCATCCCATGCTCTCCAAAGTACTGTCTGACCCAACGCTGCGCACGCTTGTTGCCCGCAGCGGCACGCAGCACCTTTTTCTGCGCCCGGGCAATCGGCTTGAGTGCGTGTATGCGCGAACGCTCAAGTTCATCAGGGCTCACTGTTCCCGTTTTTCCCCGAACCTGAATTTCCTCAGTGCTCTCGATGGCGATGGCAGCTTGCCCAACTGAAACGGACATCGCCGCCGAAGAGGCTGGCCATGTCCTGCTCCCGGCCCCAGCTGTCGTAGATGTGCGTGCGGAGGAAACCCAGCGCCTGCTCCTTGACCATTTGCAGCCGGGCACGCAACAGCGCCGCGGCCCAGACCTCTAAGGCTCGGCGTCCACTTACTCATGAGTTGGGCGAATGGGATAACCGATAGGTTGCCCAGAAAAGCCAGACACCGGAGGGCGTTCACCGGCCTTTAGGACATACATCGCGCCATCGGCGTTAACCTGCACCCTCAGTGTCCCGTCGAAGTACGGACCATCGTATCCTCCATGCGGCACGGCTCGCTCATAACTCCAGCTTCCTAGTTCAGATTCAATTTGCAGAGACCAGCCCAAAATCACTCGAACTGATTGAGTCGGCTTGATTATATGGTTTTCTCCATCACTGTTGAGCAGGAACACAGAGGTTGTATTGTTGTACAACTCTATGTACGCAACTCTCGGACACCCCGCCAAAGAAAGTGCGATCAGCAAAACGAAAAGAGACTTAGCAAAAAGGTGACGCTCGATCATAAGCTAGTTCCAAGACCACGGACCGCGCCCCCGCCGAGGCCCTATTTCCAGTAAATTGTTGTCGTGCGTTCCGCCGCCGGTCAGCTTTGATGAGATCATTGCGAGAGCATGCAGAGGCAAATGGAGCGGCCCAAGTATCTCCGCTTGCCGAGTGTGTGAGTTTTCCTCATCCACAACAAGAATGCCGCTTCCATTTGGCAAAAATCTCCCGTTTCGGCACCTACAGTGACCTGTTCCGAACACTTGAACGTGCCCCAGCGACATCGCAGTCGGCATCATCTATTCCGGCATGTTGGTGAATCTCAGTATACCCGCTTGACCGTCCCAGACTGGCATAGCACCGAACAGCATACCGATGCCACCGTAGGCTAGCTCCGCGAGGTTGTTCGGCAAAGCCCAGAACTTTCCTGCAATGTCGAGCACGCCGTCAACAAAGCCGCCCCTGCTGGTATTCCCTGCCTTCTGTTGCCGAGGTGCGCGCGGGTTGCTGGACAAATGCGCCAAGGAAGCCGACGCTGCACCGTTGGCGAACTTCCCTCCCCAGGCCTCCGTGGACGTCCCTCCGAGCAGCGCGGCTTCAAGAGTCCTTGCCGTCGCCTTGCTCAGGCCCCGCGCTATCAGCCAGTCGCCCAGCGCGCCGCCAAGCCCCTCGCCCAGACCGGCGCTCACGAACCCGTGGCCAAACCGTCCGCCTCCGATAACGCTGGTCATCCCGCCCACGACCCCAAACGCCGCGCCGCGCAGCAGCTGATCACCGAAGCTCTTAGCAGCCGGCAGCGCCCCGGACAGGCCCCTGAACGCCCCTGCCCTCAACATGTAAGCCGCCGCCAGCGTGTAAATGAAGTGCCCCGACGGGTCCATCGCATTCAGCGGGTTGCTCAGCACTTACGCGTAGCGGTTCAGGCCCTGCAGGTCCGAGCCGCTCTGAACGTAGGGGTCTGCCGGCAGGAAGCGGGCCAGCGCCGCGTAGTGGATGCGTCCGTTCATGTGCACCAAGCCCACCGCGCCCAGCGTCTCGTGGCCCGTGAACCCGCACCGCGTTGCGCCGTCGTCCCTGGGCAGGACGCTGCCCTTGGCGCACGCCATTCAAGTGTCCGGGTGGCGGCAGTCCCCTATCCGGCGGGTGCTATATGTGGTGCCGCGCGCAGTTTCAGAGAGACATTCCCGCTCGATCCCCGCAAATGCATTCACTGTCGTTCAAACCTGAGGGCGTCGCCGGCCGACTGCCGAGCGAATTCGCAACAAGAGGTAATGGAAACCGACACCCAAAAGCCCCCCTAAAACGGTCCCCAAACCCGCACCCTTCCAGTAAAACAACATGCTGGCAGGATAAGAGAAAACCTCTAGGTAATCTACCGTGCTAATGGCCGACAAACCTCCCAAGCTCGCCACCAAAACGGCAATGGCAAACCCCCAGTATTGTGGCCGCCAACCATTCGGGCCAATGATGGCTACGGATAACACGATGCCGAAGCCGAGCAGAACATCGAGCCAGACTGTGCATCCGGGTTGCAGTGTGGCAAAACCCCTGACTGCACAACCGGAAAACGGCTCACCGTAAATCGGCATTCTCCCGATTATCTCCCTGCAGACCAAAAGGCCAAGAAGCAGTCGGAGCAAGTTGATGGTGAATTGCATGCTCAACTCTCCTGAAACGCACTATTGAATTCTGATTCCTTGGTAGTGAGTGCGCTGATAGCCAACACCTGCCTGCGATCTAATCAAGTTAGTGTATCTGACGGCTTGAACCTCCGTCCAAGACAGTCCTTTTGCACCTACGCCAGGCAACACCAATGGGCGACTGCAACCGAACCAGCAATCCGGCAGTGCGTACATCCACTCCTGATGTAACTCATGGGCGAGCATGAACTTTGGCTGCCCTGGCAAGTAACCTGCGGTTGTAGCTATCAACGTGCGATCTTTTGGATCGAAGCCGATTGTTGTATCCCGATGGTTCAAGCCACCTCAGTGAACCCGGGACCCCTACGACATTTGATTGAAATACGCCATCGCTACTGACTAGTTCGGTTAGCATAAGTGCTGCAAGCCATCATGCAGCAGCAGGCGTACAAAACTAGTGTCGAGAGAGTACGTCATCAAAGTTCTCCGTATCCCGCAAAATTGCGCCACACCCTTCCTTCAACGCATCAAGCCAGCGATTGCCCACCAAGGACGCTGGCTCATCATCCAAAGGAAATTCCTCCAACCAGAAGTCCCATGTCTCAGGATCCCATGCAACAAGTGCGTCAATGATTGATTTGACAGGTTCTGACACCTCCAAAGGTTTCTTTTTGGCTTCAAGAGTGAGGTAACTGTTCAGTGCTTCAACCTCACCTCGCTCCGCACTTTTCAGAAAGTACTCTTGAGCCACGTCAGGGGCGTCAGAAAAATACAGCAGACCCAGCCAAAAATAGGCCATGCCGGAAACGCACGGATGCGAACTGCAGGTTGCGATCTTGAAATAGGGTTTCACCTCATCTCGCGCGACTCCGCGAGCGTCGAGAATATTCCCGTACCTAAGCGCCGCGCTCTTACTTCCAAGTTCCATAGCCTGACGAGACAACTCTGCCGCGGTTTCAGAATCAGCCTCATATACACTCCTTATCGCCCCCATATTTAACCGATACATCTCCTGATGTTCGTCATCCATGTTTCTCGCCTCCATGCCAGTGCATCCAGCGAGCCACAAAAGCAAGAATGTTACGCAGATTGGTTTACTTGACCGAATTAAAGCGACGCCACTGACCATTGTTGTAGATTTGATGGTACCCACTGTTGTACAACCCAATTTTGAGGCGCGAAGGGCTTGGTATAGCCGCCATCGCGCGCCGGACTGGCCTTGACCGCAAGACCGTGCGGCGCCGTGTCGTAGGTCCAGGACGCACGGCCGTCCAAGGTCACGGACACCCCGAGGCGGTCGTCGCGAATCGTCACCCGGCCCAGCGCGTCGTGCCTGAACGTCACGTAATGCCCGGCCGAACTTTCCCGCTTGACCTGCTCCCTGAACCCATTGTGCTCGAACGTCCGCTTACGTACCGCCGACAAGCGTCGTCGCGGGGGTGCGCCACCGCCTCGGCCGGGCCCAGCCCCGCCAGCCAGTTCTCTAGCGCGCCCGGGAACCGAGCCCCCAGATCGTCGCTTGCGCACCTGCCGCCGCCGATCACGCTGGTTACCCCCGATCTTCGCCGCTTGGCTCATTGCAAGTGTTCGTGTCTTCATCTGCTGTGACCGCCAGACTTTGTACAATTGCACCCAAATCAACCATGTAATCTACAGAGTCCGTACGTAAGAGAAAAATCAGCCGCAAGTCAGAAGAATCAGCGATTCGAAGCCTTCGAGAAAATGCCGCGGCGTCTGCGATGGCCTCGCTGAACAAGAGTGTTTCTTCGGATACACTCCACAAAGAAACTGTCGCCTGAATCGAAGCGCCTTCGAGCAAAACATTCAACTTGGGCTCATACTTCAGGTCGAAATCATAGACACAACTTGCTGATGGGTGTATGAACAAGGCGCTGTGGTGCACATTCGAAACACTCACACCAATGGCTGCAGCAGTCGAACTTGACAGAGTAATTTCAGAATCAATGTCTGAAGCATGGACAACCATCAGTAGCTGAACAAGCATGATTCCTATCGGCTTAATCATCGGTTTCTCCGGTAGAACTCGACAGCACTTTGTTCCCTGACCCACAGTGGATCATTGTGCAGGTGCCCCCGGTGATGAGAGTCTTCGTGTGAAAGAACTAGAATTACGCTCTCAACAGTGGTGAGTTAAGAACCTATCCTACCAGCCATTGATTCGCGTTGAACCGCAGCGGCGTCTTGATAGAGATAGAATTGAGATGCCGTTGCAGTTGCAAATGCGCTCAGTGCCGGCCCCGAGTCAGTTCCCGTCCTCAAAGACCAGCTCGGGCAGTCCCGCGGACCTTCGGTTCTCCACGATGTAGCGAACGTACTTTTCCGCGTTCTCTCTGCCTTCTCTCAGGGCTTTTATTGTGTTAAGCCAACTCTTGTTCCATGAGTCCAAGCCTCCGGGAACTCTATGACCCGAGACTTCCCGAATTATGTGTCGATCCATGATTTCCGTCCAGTCACGCCAATAGCGTGGCGTATCCGCACCCCACTCTTTGCCGCTTTCGTCTACCACCGTTTCCAAGTAGGGGTCAGTTGTCAGCAAGCCCCCAATGCCGAAGCAGCCCGCCAGCAGGAGGACCGGAAGGCTCAACAGCAGCAGCGCGTTGGCTCCGCGCCGCGTCACACGCCGTTTTCCCGGTGCGTGCAGAACCCGCAAAGCAGGTCCAGCGACCCGGTGACCCACCTAAGCGGATTGAGCGAAGGCGCCCACAGGTTGGCGCCGTCGCCCCATGGCTGGCTGTACTGCAGGGTGCCGCCGAGCGCTGCCCTTGACCTGAGGTGGTTCAGCGCCGGGCTTTTGAAGTGGTAGGTCGAGCCGGGCGGCAGGCCGTGGAGCATGGCGGCGTTGGCCACCGTCAGCGTGCCTTGGCTGTGCGCGGTGATCTTCATTGCGCGGCCGGCCCTCCCAAGGCTGAGCGCGAACTCCTTGGCCATCCTGTCGGTGCCCAAGCCGAACTTCTGCGCGAACGACTGGACGAAGTCGCGGACGAAGCCCTTGGACGGGTTGAAGAACACTGGAGTTTTGGATTCATTCGCCAGCTTGACGGCCTCTTCCCGGTCGCCCAGCATGCCATTGGTTTGAACCCTGTCGTAGTCGGCCAGATTGGTTGACTCGCCTTCGGGGAACATCCACTCCGCATCGGACACCGCATCGATTTCCTCCTGCGTGTACTGCTGCGCTTCATCGGGGTCCGTCGAGCCGCGGAACATGCCGGACGCGAAGGCCGCCCAGGCCGCCCCGTTGGCGAACTTGCCGCCCGTGAGCTTGGAGGAGGTGCCGCCGATCAGGGACGCCGCCACGGTGTTGGCGGCGCCCTCGCCGATGCCGAGCCCGGCCAGCCATTTCCCAAGCGAGCCGCCGAAGCCCGCGCCCATCCCGGCGCTCGCGAACCCGTGCCCGAACCGGCCGCCGCCGATCACGCTGGTGACCCCGCCGAAAAACCCGAACACCGCGCCGCGCAGCAGGACGTCGCCGAAGTTCCCCCACACCGACAGCGTCCCGGACATGCTGCCGAACGCCGCGGCCGTGATGCCCGCCATCAGCCCCGAGCGCAGCGCCTGCCCAAAGTCCGCGCCCGCCACCATGGCGTCCGCAGAAGGGCGTCGTCAACGTCCATTTCATCCATGGGAATTCGCTGATCAGGGTTCCTCAGGGAGACCTCCTTCAGCACGGCAACGGCGTAGGCCGCGGCAACCTCCTCGCGGGCGAGAAGGACGCCTGGGCTGGATGGGGCCTGCTGAGCCGTCGCGCACAGGGGGGCGGAGCAGACGGCCGCAAGCAACAGGCTGGCAAGCACGTTCGCACGGGTGGCGGAACGACTGCCTTTCAAAGCCCACCTCCGCCCGTCGACTCTCCTGCCCTCGCTACCCGGACACCAAGGCGGCATCCGTTTCTTTGTGGGAGCGTGAAAACCGTGCTTCGGGCGCGCCAAGTGCCGGTGGGAGCCAGAAAACGGCGCGCCGATCCGCACTCTAGAGTCCATGCGCGCAGTTGCCTGGATAGTCTGCTGTTGGATTACCCTCCAATGTCAAAAACTGCCTTTCCTCTTCGGAAACATCCTGAGTGTCGTCACTGAAGCTGGGCGAATATTCGCCCAGCCGGCCTCGGCAGAACTCCAAAACGACGAAGTAGCCTGACATTGGAACGGGTCTTGACCTGAATGCCACGAAGGCGAACGTGCGGCCATTGCCGTCGGTCGCCTCGAGCACCGTGCCATCCTCCAAGTCCAACTCATCCATGGACGTAGACCAGTGGCTGTAGCGCCTCAGGAGGTAGGTCTCCTTCAACTTCGCTAACCCGTACGCAAGGGCGACGTCCCTGTCGATGTGGGCAAATTCCGGCTCCGCCGCCTCCCCACTGGGCACCGCAAGAAGCGCCATGAGGAACACCCACTTCATCGGATTCCGCGCCTCTTTTTTCGTAACCCGACCTTGCCCTTTCGTATCTCCAGATGCAGGTGAATCCCCTTCGTCGAATCTCTGGGGTAGCCCATGCCCTCATTGCCGATGATCCCCAGCTTTTGGCCCACCGTTACCTTCAGACCCTTTTTCACGCCTTCCTCGAGCTTCTCAATGTGGACGTAGATGACATGGTTGCCATCGGGCGTCTCCACCGCAACCACGGAGTCACCAAATCCCGATGCGTCTCTGGCACGAATCAAGTCGCCTTCCGTCATGCTGAGGGCATAGGCGTCAGTGCGAGGGCCTCTGTCGTCGTGTATTGGAACGATGTCCTTGCCCGCGCGGTAGAGCTTGTTCCCTTGGTCATCCTGGCCACGGAGCCCCATGAACTTGTCAGTGACCTCTGTTCTTTCAGCGTCCACGAACGACCCGGTCACCTCGTCGGAGTACACCACCTTGCCTTCATCATCGTGGACGAATCCCTCCTCGGGGATGCCGCTTCCACCCGAAGCCGCATGCCTTGCAGCGGACTGGACGGCCGCGGACATCGCCGCCCAAGCCGCTCCGTTGACGAACTTCCCGCCCGTGGCCGCCGAGGACGTCCCGCTGCCACGTCGCCCATGCCGAGTCCGGCCAGCCAGTCGCCCAGCGGGCCGCCGAAACCGGCGCCTAGGCCCGCGCTCAGGATCCCGTGTCCGAACCGGCCGCCCCCCAGCACGCTGGTCACCCCGCCCACGGCCCCGAACTCCGCGCCGCGCAGCAGCTGATTCCGGAAGCTCTGCGTAACCGGCAGTGCGCCCGACAGGCCGCTGAACGCCCCCGCCGTGATTCGCGAGATCATTCCCGGGCGCAGCGCCTGCCCGAAGTCCGCGCCCGCCAGCATCGCGTCCGCGAACCCGGCCAGCGAGCGCAAACCCAGGGCAGAACCGGCCGCCTTCCACCAAGTTGGTCATGCCGCCCACGATCCCGAGTGCAGCACCTTGCGGCAGCTAGCCCTTGTAAGTCTCAGCCGCACGGCTCCACGGTTGCGAAGTAGTCTCCACGCTTCTTTGTCAAAGTGAAGCACACCAACTCCCTATCGAACGAGTCTGGAGCTATCTGCCTAGAAAAACGCGCTGTGAAGGAGCCGGACTCCCCTAGGCTACCACCAACCAGCTGACTAGAATCAAAACCCCACATGTACCCATCGCCCAAGTCAAATGTCGCGCTTTTGCCGCCAGGTTCCAAACCAGAAACGGCAACCAACAGTCGATAGGGCCAACATTGTTCAGCCAAGGCGCTTGCCACATAATCTCTTGTGTCTCTTTCCCAGAGCCATGTGCATGGTTCCGAGTCGTTTACGCCGCGAAGCGCACGCAATCTCGTAAACGAGCTATGGATTTCCTCCTCGTGCAAGTTCTCGAATCTGGCCACGAAGCTGGGGAAATCAAAGTCTCTTGCCGATATCGCTGACATCTTCTCGATGTCCTTTGCTAGGGGCATCCCAGCGGTCAGCGCGAGGCTCACGGACGCAAGCACCGCCAAACTAGTTCGCCAATATCTGCTCACGGTTTCGGTGACCTCCAACGATGGATAGTACATGAGGTATATTCTGGATCAATCCATGGCGAGGCGTTATCCCATTTCACGGAAGGCGGGGAATTCCCCGTAAGCCGAGATCCCTCGGAAGCGTTTTCTGCAATAGGTTTCCAATATGCATGCTCCTAGGCTGATCGACATGCGTATCCTTGGTTCGTTCAATATCAACCAAGGTGGTGCAGCGATGATCACTACTCGGACTTTCCGTACAGCGGGTTGCCTGACTGGTGAAGTCGTGGTTGATCTTGAGGCCCCTTGAATCCGCCGTATTCCGAACAATCGACGCCAACTCCTGCCTACCGGGAAGGCCCGCCGAAGAATGTCCGCGAACGCATCTTCCAAAAGCGACGTCCGCTTCTATATTTGAGCCAATGAGTTGCGATTCATCGCTGCTGGTTTGAACGTCAACAGTAGCACTGCCTTTTTCCCCTAGCACCAAGGTCCCGCCAGCGGCCAACGCAAAGGCTGAGACGGCCGCCCCGTTAGCCAACAACAGACAATCGCTTCGTGACGCACCAGCGCCAATAGCGCTTGCTGCAATCAGCCACACGGCTCTACGGTCGCCAAGTAGTTTGAATCGCCGGTTGACCAGCGCATGGTCAAAGTAAAACAGACGAACTCCCTTTCATGAGTTTCCGGACCCTTCCTTCTGGAAAAACGCGCAGTGAATGACTCTTGCTGCCAAACGCTCCGGATGACAGGTCCTCTGGACTCATATTGCCACCCATACCCATCACCCAGATCAAATGTAGCGTTGCTACCACCAGGTTCCCAGCCCCAAACGCCAATTAACAAACGATACGTCTTGCAGTCCTCGGATAGGGCTTTTGGCACATCGTCTTTCTCCGACAGCCATTCGCATCCGTCCGAGTCGTTAACCGCGCGAAGCGCGCGAAACAACGTAAACCAGTTCGGGATTTCCTCGCTATGCAAAACTTCGAAATTAGCCAGAAAACTGGGGAAGTCGATGTCATTTGCCGACATTGGTGACATCCTCTCCAAGTCCTTGGCTGCAGAAGTCCCTGCGATCAATGCAAGGCTCAAAAGCACAAGCCGCACGAAACTACTGCGCGGAGATATGTAGGTGATTTCTGTGATTATCAACAATTGACCTGACGTGCCCTCTATTTTCGAGTTTTTGTTCGTACGCACGAAATCTAGCATTCCACACACGCTTAACCTTAACGGTCATTACTCGCACCTGTGCCCCTGATTCGATGGGGATTCCGTTGGCGGAGACTCTATCATACTGGCGGCGTTGCCGTTGAGGGCGATCTGGATTGCGGCGAGGGTGTTGTAGCCTTCGTGGGCCATGGACTGGAGGCAGGAGGAGGTTCAGGAGAACGCCTCTGCGTGCCGGAGGGTTCGGAAGCAGCCGGAGACCTTCCGCCTGACCTTGGTCATTCAGATGTCGCGCTCGGCGCGGTTGTTGGTGAAGTGGACGTCGGGGTCCCTAGCGAAGCGGAGCGCCTCGTCCTCGCGCTTGGTTAGGGCCTCGTGCAGGTTCTGCGCGTCGGACTTGGCGACGCGCCCGCGCCTTCCGTCGACGCGGGCGGGCGTCCGGGGGAGTTCCCCTTTGGCTTGGGTGAGGATGGTCCAGTAGCGCTTGCGCACGGCCTTGAAGGCGGCCCCGTCGAGGGCCTTGGCGTCGAGCCCGCCGAGCCACGCGAACCCGTCAAGCCCCTTGCCGCGCTGCAGGGCCGAGAGCACCGCCTTGAAGGCGCCGCGCAGCTCCGACGGGTCCATCCGGTCGAGCCGCTCGCGCATCGTGGTGTCGGCGAGAACTTGCCGAACCCGATAGAGGCGGCACAGGTTCCCCCGAACGGACCCGTCGCACCGCACGCCCTCCTCGAACTTCAGCAGCGAGCAATGCTTAATGCCGAACACCAACAAGCCCGACATCAGGCTGTCCGCCAAGCTGGCCCGCGGGTTCCCCACCGGGTCGTCGACCCGCTCGAACCGGCCGCGAACCGACCCCAGCAGCCCCGGCGCGCTGAGCGTCTTGCGAAGCAGGGTCTTCGACACGGCTGGTCACTCCAAGCCGCAAACTCGCCCGCATCATACTGTTTTTGGGGGAAAAGTCCGCGAAGGGCTTTTCCTCAAAGCGCCGGAAGCCCGAGCACTCACTGGACTGGTAGACTTAGCGGGAATTGCTGTCCGCTATATCAATCACTAACGCATGTATTTTTCCGGTTAAGTCCGCCAAAATTGTTGTATCTGCGGCGAATAGAGCATCCAAGGTGCTGGATATGGCGGACACATCAAGTGATTTTTCAGAACGCTTGCGCACCTTGCGCAAGCAAAAAAACCTGTCGCAAACCGAACTGGGCAAGCTGGCGAACTTGCACTACACCCATATCGGGCGGTTTGAACGCGGCACCTCCCGCCCCAGCGGCGACACCCTCAAGCGTTTGGCCAATGCGCTGGACATCAGCAGTGATTACCTACTGGAAGGCTCAACAGAGGACGCGGCCAAGGCCAAGTTTGAGGATCGGGAGTTACTGCGTCAGTTTCAGGAGGT
The DNA here is from genome assembly GCA_965220835.1 of Candidatus Azophilus sp. Taxonomy (GTDB): domain Bacteria; phylum Pseudomonadota; class Gammaproteobacteria; order Pseudomonadales; family Azotimanducaceae; genus Azophilus. The sequence goes on from OZ244842.1 coordinate 1,587,165, forward strand.
CGAGCACCTGCCCGATGAAGACAAGACCGTGATTAAAAAACTGCTGGATGCCTTTCTAACCAAGAAGCATCTGCAATCACTGGCACGTTGAGGAGAGCACCATGACCACACTGACGATTGATTTACCGGATAACCTGGCTGAGGAAGCCAAACAGGCCGGCTTACTGACACCAAACGCCATTGAGAACATTTTGCGCGAGACGCTGCGCCGTCGAGCCGTCAATGGCCTGTTTTCTGCGGCGGACAAGCTGACGGCAGCCAAGCTACCGCCCATGACGATGGATGAGATTCAGCAAGAGGTGAACGCGGTACGCGCACAGAGAAAGCAACGTGCGCCTGGTACTTGATACCCCTATCGTTGTTTCAGGTTTGCTCTGGGGCGGTATACCGCGTCAGTTGCTGGAACTTGGCCGGGATGGTCAAGTGACATTCTTTACCAGTAGTGTGTTATTGGATGAACTGGCTGATGTATTGGCAAGAGAGAAATTCGCCACGTTGTTGGCTACCCAGAACATCACACCGGCCTTTCTGATGCAGCGCTACGGGATGCTGACGCAGTTAGCCAAGCCGCAACCGATTGAACGCACCGTGCGCGGAGCTATAACCGAATCTGGTGTTTGAGGATTTGAAAAAAAGCGGCGTATCTGGTTGATTGGTTATCGCCAAACAACCTAACAACCAAGAGGATACGCCACTATGGGCAAGGATAATGTTATTGAGCTGGCAGGTCGAGCAGAGAGTGCTGATGTGTTGACGGAGCTTGCGTTCAGGCGCCAGGCAGCTTCTCCAGCAGGCCATCGAGGCTGAGGTGCAGGAGCTGCTGGCCGCACACTCAGGCCGAACATTGGGGGATGGCAGAGCCGGCGTGGTGCGCAACGGCCACCAGCCGGAGCGGGATGTCCAGACAGGGATTGGCCCGGTGACGGTCAGGATCCCCAAGGTGCGGGCGAGGACTGGAGAGCCGGTGACGTTCCGCTCAGCGCTGGTCCCGCCGTGCGTGCGCAAGACCCGGTCGCTGGAGGCGGCACTGCCTTGGCTGTACCTGAAGGGCGTTTCCACGGGCGAAATGGGTGCAGCCCTGGAAGTCTTGGTTGGCCCGGATGCGAACGGTTTGTCCGCCAGCACTGTGTCACGATTGAAGCGCAGCTGGGCGCAGGAGCACCAAGCGTGGCGCGAAGCGCCGCTGGACGGGGATCGCTGGGTTTACGTGTGGGCCGATGGCGTCCACAGCGGCCTGAGGGCGGAGCGGGCCAAGCTCTGCGCCCTGGTGGTCATCGGCGTGAATGAGCGCGGCGAGAAGCGCTTTCTGGCGATTGAGGACGGGGTTCGGGAATCGACCCAGAGCTGGCGTGAGGCGCTGCTGAAGCTGAAGTCCCGCGGCATGAACGTCTCCAAACTGGCCATCGGCGATGGCGCCATGGGCTTCTGGGCCACGCTGGAGGAAGTCCATCCGGAAAGCAGGCAGCAGCGGTGCTGGATGCACAAGACGACGAACGTGCTGAACTGTCTGCCGAAGTCGCTTCAGCCGAAGGCCAAGCAGGCCCTGCATGAAATCTGGCAGGCCAATGCCCGGGAGGACGCGGAGAGGGCGTTCGACCTGTTCCTGAAGACCTATGAGCCCAAATTCCCGAAAGCGGCGTTGTGCTTGGAGAAGGACCGGGATGAGTTGATGGCCTTCTACGATTTCCCGGCCCAGCACTGGCAGAGCATACGGACGAGCAATCCGATTGAATCGACCTTCGGCACCATTCGCCACCGTACGAAGCGATCAAAGGGCTGCCTGACCCGAGATGGCTTGCTGCACATGATGTTCAAACTCGGACAGTGCGCGCAGGAAAACTGGCGCCGCCAGCGAGGCTTCAACCACCTGGCGAAGGTCGTTGCGGGAGTGAAGTTCAGAGATGGAATCGAGGTAATGGAATCAGACCAGGTCGCCGCTTGATTCGGGCCTCTGAACACCAGACTTGACAATAACTCGTTATTGAATCATTGATCGGATAATCCGCTCCATCAACAACAAAGCCCCGCATTGCGGGGCTTTGTTTTAAGCGTGATTCCATCCCGATAAAGTACGTTCAAACAACTCAAGAGCCTGACCTTCTAGTTTATTTTTTGTCACTAAAATCGATTCATCAGTGTCAGCCAGAATCTCTAAAATACCTACAACAAGCTGATTTTGAACTTCAAGATCATCACTAGCGCCCATTTCATTCATAAAGGCAAAGGCACTTTCAAGACCATCAGCCGGAAGAGTATTGTTTGTAATTCCATCACGCAGATAAATTGCAAAATCACCTAAAATGCTATACACACCTTCCTCAATATCGGCTAACTCCGCAAAACTTGGGCACTCTGCCAATAGTGCAGAAATAACTGTTTCTGGCTTTAACACGCTATTGCCCAGAAAGCGCATTCTGCAAATACTTGAGCGTTCGACGGGCCATTGCTGAATCTGCATCGTTCAACCTGCCACTCTTAAGATCTTTCATCAGACCATTGCGCATTTCGATTCCCTTTTGGAAATGCCTTTTGGGTGATAACAGTTCACCTGTGCGCAATTCATGAAGAATTGCATCAGCGGTACTACCGCTTCCTACCTTCGCATTAGGCCGGTAAAGTGCATCAATCCTGTTTCTAAGTTTCTGGTCAGCAACCGAGTCAAGAAGATGTTTTCGCGGAGAGGCCAGTAACTTCTGTCCACTCTTTGCTGCATCCGAAGCGGATTCGGCTGCGTCGGCGAGTTTCGCGCCGGCTTTCAGCGCCTTGCCCGCCGCATCCCCAAGCGGGCCAAAGACACCGATAATGGCAACGGTGACATTTATGGGCGTCGGATCCTTGTAGGCTTCGTAGAAGGCCTTGGCGTCCCCAACAATCGGGATGAAGTCGACAACGGTGCCGACCACGTCGCCGACCTCGATTTGGATGGGGTCCGGGTCCTGTATCGCCGCGAACGCCGACGCTCCGGCCCCGTTGACAAACTTCCCGCCGGACTGCTGCATCGCCGTCTGGAACGTCAAAACGGCTTGGGTGATCGAAGCTGAACCGTTGCCCAGCGTGATTCCGATCCAGCTGCCCAGCGGGCCGCCGAGGAAGCCGCCCGTGCCCGCGGTCGGGAACCAGTGGCCGTAGCGGCCGTTCGCCAGGACTCTGCCCATGAAGTTGGTCAGGTTCATCACCGCGCCCCGGTTCAGCGTGCCGCCCAGCGGCGGCGACGGGTGGGACGCGCCCGACGCGGAGGTGAAGCCCCAAGGCGTCGCCCCGGCGATCAGGCCGTCGCTCAGGGCGCCCGCGAACCCGGCGTTGCCGCCGCTGCCGAAGAGCTCGCTCCGAATCGTGTCGATGGCGAATTGGATGAGGTACTCGACCGCTCGTTGGATGATCCACTGGACGATTGGGTTCGCCTCGTACCCCAACGGGTCCACCGCATTCAGCGGGTTGCTCAGAAACTACGCGTAGCGGCTCAGGCCCTGCAGGTTCGAGCCGCTCTGAACGTAGGGGTCTGCCTGCAGGAAGCCGGCCAAAGCCGGATGGTGGAAGCGGACGTTCATGTGCACCAAGCCCACCGCGTCCAGCGTCTCTTGGCCCGTGAATCCGCGCTGCGTTGCGCCCTCGTCCTTGGGCGGGAAGCTGCCGTTGGCGCACGCCATCCAAGTGTCCGGGTCGTGGCAGTCCCACTACCCGGCGGGTGCCACGTGTCGTGCCGTGCGTAGTTTCAGAGAGACATTCCCGCTCGATCCCCGCAAATGCGTTCACTGTCGTTCAAACCTGGGGGCGTCGCCGGCCGACTGCCGAGCGAATTCGCAACAAGAGGTAATGGAATCCGACACCCAAAAGCCCCCCTAGAACGGTCGCCAAACCCGCCCCTTTCCAGTAAACCACGATACTCGCCGGATCATGGAGTACATAATAGTAATCTCCCCAAACAATTGCCGACAAACCTCTCATGCTCGCCACTAAAACCGCAATGGCAAACCCCCAGTACTGTGGCCGCCAACCATTCGGGCCAATGATGGCTACGGAGAACACGATGCCGAAGCCGAGCAGAACATCGAGCCAGACTGTGCATCCGGGTTGCAACGTGGCAAAACCCCTGACTGCACAACCCCAAAACGGCTCACCATAAGACGGCATTCTCCAGATAAGCTCCTTGCAGACCAAAAGGCCAAGAAGCAGTCGGAGCAAGTTGATGGTGAATTGCATATTCGGCTCTCCCGATACGCACTATGGAATTCTGATTCCTTCGTAGTGAGTGCGCTGATAGCCAACACCTGCCTGCGATCTAATCAAGTTAGTGTATCCGGCGGCGTGCCCCACCTGCCAGGCAGGATTCTCGGCCAGCTTGATGCACATCGTGGTCAGGGCGGACGTGGTGGTGTCGTGTGCCCCGAAGGGCAACCCCAGCATGTGGTCGACCAGATCCTGATCGGACAGGTATTGCCCCGACTCGTCCGTCTGTCCGGCGAGTTGGGCGAACATGTCCGTGCCGGCCCCGCGCCGGCGCTCGGGAATTACGGCCCGGAGCCAACGACGCAGCCGATTCCGCGCGCGCAGGCCGCTCCAACGCCGCAAAGCCGGCGGTGCAAGCACGCTGTCGAGTAGTGTCGCGATATCCCGGTAGATCGCTTCGTTTGCCGGGCAGGACCCGCTTGACCACCATTGAACAGTCCGCCGCCCTGGTGCGCGCTACGCCCGCAACGCGCCACGTCTCCCGAATCAGCCTGCACCCGGAGAAGTCGCGGTGCACCAGCCGCTCCCGGCCCGGGACGTAGGTGAAATCCGACCTCCCAAGGCCACAAACCCTCGCCGCCTTGCAGATCGCCCTCAACGGCACCGCCGCCGACATGATAAAATGCCCGGCAGAAGAAAAACCGCCCAGTCAAAGGCTGGGAGCACAAGCAGTTGCGAGGAACGAACATGCAACCTTCCCGCTCTGGCCGCACGGCAAGAGCGCGTCAAGCAGATCATCGCGGACCCCATCAGCGCCACTCAATAGAGGAACTGACTGTGCCAACCGCCAAGCAAGCCGCCCAAGAGGTGATTGACCAATTGCCCGACAGGATCGACATGGAAGAGATCATGTATCGCCTCTACGTCCTCGACAAGATCCGTAAAGGCTAGGAACCCGTCGAACAAGGCAAGACTCTTACCAGCGAGGAGCTCAAGCAAGAGATCAATTCATGGTGATCTGGTCGCACCCCGCGCGTGCCGACCTAAAGCACATCCATGACTTCATCAGCAGCGACTCTCCGCACTACGCCAACAAGGTCTTGCAGGAGATTCGGGAGAAGACCGACGTCCTCAATGAGCTGCCCAACATCGGCAAGGTTGTGCCGGAGACCAACGATCCCAGCATTCGCGAGCTGCACCTCTACTCTTGCCGCATCATTTATCAGATTCAGCTTTGTAATAGCCAAGCGCTCGCCGTGATGTTAGTCTGAATCAAGTCCAATTGTCTCTGGCAGCATATCTCGAAACTCAGTGTTCCAAGGTATCAAAATCTCTTGAGAAGTTGTCCTCATATACAACTCTGCAACATCGCACCTTTCACCATAAACCATCAGCTCGGCTTCTTTGATACGCTGGACACTATTCCAAGGAACAAATGCCTCACACTCCACAACAGCACCAACAAAAACCATTGTAGAACCCTTATGAGAGATCGAAACGCGCATTTCACAAAGAAATCCCTCTAGCATCCCAATTCCTGTCGTGCAATTTTCAATACTGTGATTAGCATCACTTTCGTGTTTTTCGCAAAATTCAATACACACGAGTAAGCGCCTATACATATAAATCGCTCGAACAATCCTCAGATACATGAATCGCAGAAAAAAAGCGCCAAAAACTATGGCAAGCCCCAGATAGAATGGCTCAACCGATATCAGGATTGCTATTGCAACGATCAGCGCAGCAATCGGCTTAACAAACATTCCAACAGAAAAGATGTATCGATACGTCATGATTTGCCTTAAAGGAGGAAGCCGCAGCTAATCATCCACCATTCGGTGTATTGCCACCCCCGTTCTGTTTAGCCGTTCATATCGCCTAATCACTTCTTTAATCGGCCTCGCTTTTTTTGTTCCAAGCAAGGTCAGTCAAGTCAAGTTTACCATCCAATGCCCTTGGCGCAGCAACGACTAACTCCAGGATCACCAGTGCTCTCTTTGCGCCTTGCACGCTGAGTGACACTGAACCACCTAGGCCCAAACTTGATGCTGCCCACACAGCGCCAAGGTAAGGACTCGCGAATTTTCTGTACTGAGCACTGGTGTACCCATGCGGGACCACTGGTAGTCCGTGTCCACGATTGGACCGGTGCACAAAAGCAAATGAAGGCGTCGTTGCGCTGTAGTCGATCCTAACTGTTGAAGCCCGCGGTAACGCTCTAGCCTGCGCCACCTCGGGCACGGAAGTATCCACAGTTGTTGTAACTTCTGCTTCGCCCACATTCATCGATACTTCGCTTTCAGGAGGAATCACGTCGATTTCAAGTCTAGGCACGTTGGCCTCAAAACGTGAAGTGTCCGGTGGTCGTCGTTGAGCCGCCCTTTGCATGGCCATCGAGAGCGCTGTGTATGCTGCCCCGTGGGCGAACTTGCCGCCCGTGGCCGCGGAGGACATCCCGCCGATCAGCACGGCCGCAACAGTCCTAGCCGCAGCCTCGCCCCCGTGTTGAGGCCGACTAGCCAGTCGCCCAGCGGGCCGCCAAGCCCCTCGCCCAGGCCGGCGCTCACGAACCCGTTGTCAATGCCGATTGAAATTTCCCCAAAAGTGCCGAAGTAAAATTCCTCAGTTTTGGCGTTGTGGTCGGTTCGCGGCATTGGTGTCCTCTCGCTTGGTTGCGCACCGTCACCCGGCCTAGGTCGCCGCGCTTTAGCGTCACGTGGTGCCCGGCCGCGCTGGTGCGCCGCACCAGTTCCACGAAGCCGTTGTGCGCGAACGTCCAGGATCCCTTGTCCGGATCCTTGAGCTGGGTGCGCCGGGCCAGTTCCGCCCAGTGGGATCGCTCCGCCTAATTCGTTTCGTACTCACGCATGAAATATTTGAAGTCCGCTTGGTTTTCCCGCAGCCACCCGTCTTGGAACCCTTCGTAGTCGATGCTCAGCCCTTCATACAGGTCCTTCTTGACGTAGATTCGGATTTGGCCAGACACCTCCTCCGTCTGATTGGCCACCAACAGCTTGATTCGAGATATCCAGCGAAGCGAGAGGTTCAACCGCCCTTTGTAAATCAGTACCGTTTCTTCGCTCTGAGCCGACCTGACAGTGACGCGGTTGGTAATCGGGTTCTCGGCGCCACAGCTTTCCGCCGCCAGCACGACCGTGTAGGCACCTTCGGGCGAGGCGCTTTCCTCCAGCGTAGAAAAGGTGCAGGGCGGATTCCTCAGATCGTTCACGTAGAACATCGCCACCCACAAAATCAGGAAGAACAGTGGTACGGAAACCAAAAGGACTAGCACTTCTACCAGTGCTCTTGCGCCTTTGCTCATCGACTCGCATCCCTCACATTCAGTTGATGCCAGTTCTCAGGATTGCGACGGAAGTCAATGCCCGCCCTAATAGAGGCTTGATCCCTAGGATCGTCTCCATATGATCCCGTTCCAAACGGAAGACCTCGCACGGGGGAGGGCTTGCCCCACTCGGGCTTGGAATTCCCTTTGCTAAGTTGGTTTCTCCCTGCTTCGTCGAGCAAGGTGTAATCAAAAAACCAGCCAGTCGCGGACCCAACGGCGCCATAGTGGAAGTTCCCGAAGTCTTCGAAATCCGGGTGCCTTCGCTTGTAGTCCCATGGCCCCCAGTCTGTTACCTGATCGTGAAACCAATTCGGCCCATACAAAAGACCACGCGGTAGTTCCGCTTCTCTCATGTTCTCATAGATGTCGACGCCAGGCGGCGCCAAGGGCGAGTGCTTCTTGTCGGCTCCATCCCAGTCCGCCGTGTTGCAAGTGGTGACCTGGCCGTCCATGGCGCACGGATACTTGTAGTGCTCCACCGCGCTCGCCGTCGGGGCCTGCGCGTCAGCGGACGTCCCGCCCGGCGCCCCGTTGGCAAACTTCCCGCCGGACTGCGGGGTAACCGTCCGGAACGTCGGCACGGCCTGCATGATCCATTTCGACCGCTCGCCCAGCGTGAACCCGATCCAGCTGCCCAGCGGGCCGCCGAGGAAGCCGCCCGTGCCCGCGGACGGGAACCAGTGGCCGTAGCGGCCGTTCGCCAAGACGCCGCCCATGCAGTTGGTCAGGTTCATCGCCACGCCCCGGTTCAGCGTGCCGCCCAGCGGCGACGACGGGTGCGACGCGCCCGTGGCGGAGGTGAAGCCCCAGGGCGTCGTCCCGGCGATCAGGCCGTTGCGCAGGGCGCCCGCGAACCCGGCGTTGCCGCCGCTGCCGAAAAGCTCGCTCCGAGTCGTGTCGATGGCGAATTGGATGAGGCACTCGACCGCTCGCTGGATGATCCACTGGACGATTGGGTTCGCCTCGTAACCCGACGGGTCCACCGCGTTCAGCGGGCTGTTCAGCACGTAGGCGCAGCGATTCAGGCCCTGCAGGTCCGAGCCGCTCTGCACGTAGGGGTCCGCCTGCAGGAAGCGGCCCAGCGCCGGATCGTGGATGCGGCCGTTCATGTGCACCAGGCCCACCAGCGAGGTTAGCCTTCCCCTTCGCCCGGGACGTAGCTGGCGCGCCACCTCCAAGGGGTATCGCCGCGGTTCGCGATCGATGGCCAGCACGCCCTGCGACCGCGCTCGCCGTTACTCGCGAGGCGGAATCTCGATCCCGCGGGCCGTCAGCCAGTCGATGACCTTGCGCAGGTCCCGCTCCTCAGGGCTGCCGGGACTGTAGCGGGTGAGCTTTCGAGATACCCAAACCGCCAAGTCGTTTCCCATGTCGTCCTTGATTTCATAGTCTGCCCCCAACTCCAACAACTCGTAAACCGTGGGTAAGCTGCCGACCCTCGCGGCCTTCATGACAGCCGTGGACCCGCCTAACGACAGGCCGGGAATCGCTTCAGCGTGGATCGTCTGGGCATTGATGTCGGCGCCGGACTCCAGCAGCAGGAGCATGGCGTCCCTCATGTCCTCAGCGGAAAGACCCACCGTTTCGAACAGCGGCGTCTCACCTAAAGGGCCGGCCCTCAGGTCCGGGTCGCCGCCGTGCTCCAGCGCCGCCTTCACGAAGGCGGAGTCGATGTGCCGGGCAGCCCAATGCAACACCGAGCTATCGCCGAAAACGACGTTGGGATCAGCACCCAGCTCCAGCAACCTACGGTAGCCCTCGAAGCTGCTTTCACGCAGCGCCCAGAACAGCGGCGTTGACCCACTTTTGCCGCCCGTGTTGACGTCGACGCCTTCGGCGGCCAACCGCTCGACGTCCTCGACCCGGCCGTCGCCAGCCGCCTCGGCCAGCGCCCGCACCCGTTCCTCCGGAAACATAGTCTCCAACGACATGAACATCGGGACTTCCTGGCGCGCCCTCTCGTCGCGCGCCCGCTGCCCCGCCTCCAACCCCTCCCAGTCAATCACCTGCGACTCGCAACCGAACAGCACCCCCGCAACGCAGAAGAGTAATCCAAAAGCACCCATAACGCCCAACCTCGCTTCCCTCACGCTCAACACCCCATGGCCCGGCACACCCCGTCCATCCCGTGCAGGCCCGCAGCGCCGAGCGGAACCTGCTCCCCCGGCACCCGCACCGGCGTGGGCGCATTGCCCAGCTGCAGCAGGTCGAGCGAACTGTGGAAGTGGACGACCGAGGCGCTCGAGAGCGCCTTGCCCCCAACCGTGCTGCCGTGCAGGCCCGCCGCGTTGAACACGGTTGCGCTGCCGCCGGTCTCGACCGCCGCCGCGGAGGCCAAGCCGCCGCCCAGCGAGAAGCCGGCGAAGTGGACGTTGCCGCCGGACCACTGATGGAGCGCCTTGGCCAAATGAACTCCTTGGGCGTACGGTTCACTCCCCAATCCAAGGGCCTGACCCAAATTGGCCTTCCAGTTCGCCAAGGACGTGGCTTCGGTGCCGTCGAACACGAGAATGCGGTGGCCGGCCTCGTTCTCGAACAGCACAGCCCGCATGCCCGAACCTTTGACATCGAGCGAGGCAATTGCCGTGTAGCCGTCCGCCCCCGTGAAGTCAGGGTCTTGAATGCTCTTGGCCAACCTCGCGCTGGTCAATTCCAGCGCCGTGGGGCCTCTTTCGGCCTGCACGATCTCGGTGCCCGCTGCGGAGAACGCCGCCCAGGCCGCCCCGTTGGCGAACTTCCCGCCCGTGAGCGCGGAGGACGTGCCGCCGACCAGTGCCGCCGCGACCGTGCGCGCCACCCCCTCGCTGGCGCCCAGCCCCACCAGCCAGTTCCCCAGCGGGCCGCCGAACCGAGCAGCCAGCCCGGCGCTCGCGAACCCGTGGCCGAACCGTCCGCCGCCGATCACGCTGGTCACACCGCCCACGAACCCGAACGCCGCGCCGCGCAGCAACTGGTCACCGAAGTTCTGCGCCGCCGGCAGCGTCCCCGACAGGCCGCTGAACGCCCCCGCCGTGATGCCCGCGATCAGGCCCGAGCGCAACGCCTGCCCGAAGTCCGCGCCCGCCAGCATCGCGTCCGCGAACGCGGCCGCCGAGACCAGCAGGATCGTCAACGTAAGCAGCTCGCCACCGGAGAGGTCGCGCCGCACCAGCCGCTCCCGGTCCGGGCCGTAGGCGAACTCCGACCTCGCAAGGCCGCGCTGGATGGCGGTCGGCAGGTCGTGGGAGGCGTACTCGATGCTGCGCCCGCCCCCGGAGGTGACGTTGCCGTGGGCGTAGGCAGAGCCGGCCACCTTGTCCAGCCGGCCTGGGTGCGCCATGGAGTACGTGTAGCTCCTGACTCCGCTGCGGGTGCGGATGTGCCCTACGTATCACAGAAGTCACCGATATGTAGGACAACCACGCGTAAGCGCAATTACATCAGCAGCATTCCCGGACCTTTTGTTGTAAATCTTCAGCTCTTCGTGAGCAGTAAACACGGCGTGAATGGTGGAAAAAAAAGTCCCTATGTCAAAGTAATGTTCGGGTGGCCTAATCTGCTGGAACTCCAGAACTTTTCCTCCGGTCTTTACCCGAAAGCAGTCAAACTCGTAGGTTTCCACTTTGGTTTTCCCCGGCAGGATTTTCGACTCATAGCCCGTCGGGTACAGTATGACAATTTCCGAGTCTGACTCGTTGGTGAGTTTCACCTTCACGGTAACTGGACAACCAGTCAGCGATAAGCAGAAAGCAATAGTCGCTGCCTTACGGATAGCACTTACCCTCATTACGAAAAAAATCCTGTCTTGCATCGGAACAGTTTCCATAAAGTTGTTGCTGTGCCAAGGATAAACTGCTTGAAGCAACATTGGGTTTGGCGAACGCAGAAGTGAAATGACGCCGACGAGAATGAGTGCAGGGAAATAGAGCGGCCCCAAAATCTGGCTTTGCTGCGTATGTCTAAACTCCTCCCGCCCAACCGTGTGTCCAACCGGCGTACTCAATAAATTGACATTGCTGGCACCGGGTGACCTGCTCGGTCCGTACACATTGAAGTTGCCTAGTGTCATCGCGGACGCCATTAGCCCGGATATTGCACGAATGTAGTTGATGAACGGCGGAATGCCCCTGATAATTCAGGGTGTTAGAGCCATCTTAAGAGAGGCACCCGCCGTGACCAAACGTTACCAGAACGCGATCCGCTTTTCACGCTCAAAAAGGCGCGCCGTCGAGGCCGAGTTCACGGGCGCGGAGGTCACTTCCAACGGCGGCGCGATGCTGCTGGCGGAGGCCGACCGCCGGATGGGGCTGACCCAGGCGGCGGCCGACGCGATCGGCGACGACCGGCGCCGCAGGAGCGTTGTCCACGCTGTCAATACCGGATCAATACTCCCCAAAAGTGCCAAAGTAAAAGTCCCCACTTCGGGTTGACGCCAGCGCCCCCCGGGGGGCGCTGGCGTCAACCCGGCGGTCGGTGTTGGATGGCCCCTGGTCCACTGCCAGGGAAGAAGGGAATGGTTGTTTTGAGGGAGATTGTCATGATCCACGATTTGAGGAGCCAGGGGCTTGGCATAGCCGCCATCGCGCGCCGGACCGGCCTTGACCGCAAGACCGTGCGCAAGTACCTCGACAAGGGAATGGAGAGCGCCCGGTACGGGCCCCGCCGGCCGCGGCCACGGCTGCTGGGGCCCTACGAGGACTACATCCGCGGCCGCGTCGCCGACCATCCGGAGCTGTCCGGCCGGCGCCTGATGCGGGAGATCGCGGCGCTCGGCTACGCCGGCGGCTACAGCACCGTCACCGACTTCCTTCGCAAGGCGCGGCCGGCCCCGGCCGGCTTCGAGCGCCGCTTCGAGACCCCGCCCGGCAGGCAGGCCCAGGTCGACTTCGCCCACTTCAAGGCCGTCTTCGACGACGAGCCGGGCCGGGTCCGCGCGGTCTGGCTGTTCTCCCTGGTCCTCTCCCACAGCCGCTGGCTGTGGGGCCGGTTCTGCATGAGCCAGAACCTGCAGACCGTGCTGCGCTGCCACGTCGCCGCGTTCGAGGCCGTCGGCGGCGTTCCCGCCGAGATCCTCTACGACCGCATGAAGACCGCCGTGGTCGGCGAGGCCCCGGACGGCACGGTGACGTTCAACCCCTCGCTGGTCGCGCTGCTCGGCCACTACGGCGCCGTGCCCCGCGCCTGCAGGGCGTACCGCGCCAAGACCAAGGGCAAGGTCGAGCGGCCCTTCCGCTACGTCCGCCAGGACTTCTTCCTGGCCCGCCGCTTCCGCGACCTCGACGACCTCAACCGCCAGTTCGGGAACTGGCGCGCCACGCTGGCCAACCCCCGCACCCACGCCACCACCGGCCGCGTGGTCGACGAGGCGTTCGCCGAGGAGCGCCCCCACCTGGCGCCGCTGCCGGCGATCGCCTACAGCGCCCCGCTCACCGTCGAGCGCCGCATCAGCCGCGACGGCATGGTGTCCGTCGCCGGCAACCTCTACAGCGTCCCCGACGCCACCCGCAAGCGCGTCGTCGAGGTCCAGAGCCATCCCGGCCAGGTGCGCATCTTCGAGGACGGCGCCCTGATCGCCGTGCACCCCGTGCTCGAGGGCAGGAACCGGCGCCGCCTCGACCCGAGCCACCGCGCCGCCCAGCCCGCCGCCGAGCCGCCCGCCGCGCACCCGACCCCCGCGCAGCGGCCCCTGGATTCCACGCCGCCGTCGGCCAGCGGCTCGCCGAAGCCGGGGGCCGGCCGTGAGCGGCCTCCTCGACCGCATCCAGGCCAGCCTCGTCGGCCTCAACATGCCGCGCGCCCTGGAGACCCTCGACGACATCGTGCAGCGGCTTGAGCGCGGCGAGGTCAGCGCCCTCGAGGCCGTCGACGCGCTGCTCGCCGAGGAGCTCCACTTGCGCGAGAACCGCCGCGTCGGCGTCGCCCTCAAGACCTCCAGGCTGACCCCGCCCAAGACCCTTGAGAGCTTCGACTTCGCCTTCCAGCCGTCCCTCGACCGCGAACGCGTCCTCGCCCTCGCGCAGCTCGACTTCCTCGACCGCGCCGAGGTCGTCCACCTGCTCGGCCCGCCGGGTCTGGATTCATAGTGCACACCTTGCTACGTTATTGAATGTCCAACTCTTCCTGATTGGGATTGGGTGTTCGCGGACGCAGTTCACTGGGGTTCCGGTCCTGAAGCGCATCCAACTCAGCCTCAGCGATTGCCCAAGGGGCTCCTTTGCACACCTGAGATGCGCTGATGGTGCCGTCTCCGATCAATCGAAGCACCGTCATCTTGCTGACTCCAAGCCGCTCTGCGCTTTCCTTTAACGTCAGTTCGCCACGCTCAGCCATCTCTCCTGAGCGGTAGACCTCAACGCCGTGGCTGTTGCGGAAACTGCGAACCCGGACCTGCGTCCACGTGTTGCCGCGGCCAGTCCTCCTGCCGAGCCGGTTCAGCATGGCGGCGATCGCGCCGTCCGGCAGTTGCCTTGCCAGGGACCGGATCAGGTCGCCGACCTCGTCAGTTGTTCGGAAGCGATGCTGTCCGGTGCGGTTGCGGGGGACGCTCAGACGCGTGTGATCTCCGCCCTGCCAATGGAGCAGAAGATCGATGCGTTCTCCGGCCAGGGTCACAACGATCTCCTTGATCACCGTTCGAACAATGAGCTTGCGCGTCCCAGCCGAAGCGTTGGGATGCGACCACGCTGCAGCCAGGTCGTCGCCAAGCACCATCAGGCGCTCCCTCTCCTCCGGTGACAACCGCTCTGGACGTTCGTTCGCAATGGCGGCAGCTCGTTCCTCCTGTCGGTGAACCTCCTTGAGCCGATCGTTCCAGCGCCGCTCCAGCTCGCTGGCCACGAGCCGGTTGCCCGGATCGACGGCATCGTACTGGCGGCGCGCCAGTTCGGCTTCGTAGCGCGCTTGGGTCAGGGCCAGTTCCACCTGATGCCGGGTCTCGGCATTGCCGTCCTCGCGCATCGCGGCAGCGGCAAGCGCAGCCTCGATGCCAAGCGGACTGAGCAGCCGAAGCACTTCATCAGCAACCGCGGTGTCCACACGCAAGCCACCGAAGGCGATGCAGGGCTTGGTGCCGTGGTTGATGTGCGCGCCGCGGCAGCCGTAGCGGACACAGTATCCCTTGGTGCCGCTGTAGTGCACGTGCAGCCGGCGGCCGCAGTGACCGCACCGCAAAAGGCCGGCGAGCAAGGCGTGCCCACGCCGAACGGCGCCCCGGACCATCATGCCCTTGCAGTTGGCGTTGTCGGCGATCAATCGCTGGTTCCTCTCGAACTCCTCCCAGGAAACGTAACCCTCGTGATGATCCCGAATCAACACGTCCCAGTCCTCGCGGTCCCGGCGCAACCCCCGGACGACGCGCTTACGGCCGTTCTCGACCGTCACCCGGCTCTCCGTGCGCCCGTACGCGTATGCGCCGGCGTAGACCGGGTTGGTCAACAGCTTGTGCACACTGCCATAGACCGGCGCCTTCCACACGATGCTTCGCTCATCGCCGACGATCCGGGTCGTCGGGAGGGGCACTTCCTCCTGGCGCAGCCACAGGTGGACTTGGCGGATGCTCCGGAACTCCGCAAACTTGCGGAACACTAGGTCGAGGGCTTTCCGAACGCGACGGTCCGGATCTTTGACGATACGGTCGTGCCGAACCTTGACGTATCCTACCGCGACGCTCATGAAGAGTTCACCCCGGGAGGCCTTTAGGCGCAGCGCTGCGAACGAGCGCTGGCGCAGTGTTGAAAGCTCCATCTCACTGATCGTGCCCTTCATGCCCAACAGGAGGCGGTCGTTCGGCAGCCGGGGATCGTAGACGCCGTCCTCGTCGCCCAGCAGGCAGTCCACCAATGCGCAGAACTCCAGCAGCGTGTGCCAGTCACGGCCGTTGCGGGCCAGGCGCGACGCCTCGAGCGACAGCACGATCCCGACACGCCCCTCGCAGATCGCCAGCAATAGGCGCTCGAAGCCTGGTCGCGAGGCGCCACTGCCCGACCTGCCCAAGTCGTCGTCGATCACGATCGGCTCGTCCCAGCCCAGGTTGCGCGCCCGGTCCGCCAGACCGTACTGACGGCGCCGGCTCTCGTGGTTGTTGCGGAGCTGGGTCTGGGTCGACTGACGGACGTAGACGACCGCATCGCGCGCAAGGTGGTCAGCCGCGATCTTGGTCATTGGCCACCTCCCGGTCCGCCGCCCCCGTTGCGGCATCGTTTGCCGGTTCCGCCGCTGCTTCGAGCAGCAACGCCGCCATCATCGGGATCAGAGCCTCCCGCATCTGCGGCGCCAGATCCGAGTTCGGTTCCAGCATTGTCAGCAGATCGCGCTGTCGTCCCATATCGTTCTCCTGCTTCCGAGTGAGAGGAGTGCGATGGTAAAACCGTGTCGAGGACATCGCGGAGTTCGCGCAACGCGTTCAGCGCAACACGCGGACAGTCCGTCACCGCCATCGCGGCGGCTTCGGGCGAACACATCCAAGCCGGCAACTGGGCCATCGTGTCGTCCGGTTGGCGCACGACCAACATCAGCGTGCCCCGGAACGGGTGTCGTCGGATAACCTCGACCGCCTGGCCGGCACCGGGATGAAAGGGGTAGTGAATCTTGGTCGGGCCGCCCTGGTATCGGGCAGTATGTGGTTGTTCTGCCCGGCACCGGCAAGAGCCACCTCGCCACCGCGCTCGGCATCGCCGCCGTCAAGGCCGGCAGGAGCGTCTACCGCAACACCCTCGCCGAACTCGTCGAGGCCCTCGGCAAGGCCCGCCGCGAGGACCGCCTCGCCGACAAGCTCCGCTTCTACGCCCGAACCGCCCTGCTCATCGTCGACGAGATCGGCTACGTCTCCATCGACCCCGACGGCGCCAACCTGTTCTTCCAGCTCGTCAACGCCCGCTACGAGAAGGGCGCCATGATCCTCACCTCCAACCGCGGCTTCGCCGAGTGGGGCGACCTGTTCGGCGACCCCGTGGTCGCCACCGCGCTGCTCGACCGCCTCCTCCACCACGCCGTCGTCATCCACATCGAGGGCGCCAGCTACCGCCTCCGCCAGCATACCGACCTGGTCCCCGAGCACGTCCGCGCCAACGCGCCCATCGCCCCGCCGCCACCGCCCAAGCGACGCGGCAGGCCGCCCGCAAACAAGCGAAAGGACACCAATGCCGCAAACTGACCACAACGCCAATACCGGGGAATTTTACTTCGGCACTTTTGGGGAAATTTCATTCGGCATTGACACACGCCACCCGGGACATCATCCGGCAGCGGGTTTACGGCCTCCTCCTCGGGCACGAGGACCTCAACGACCACGGCAGGCTGCGGCTGGACCCGGCGCTGCAGGCGGCGGTCATGCGGGACGGGGCGATGGCCAGCCCGTCGACGCTGTGCCGGTTCGAGCGCAAGTCCACGCCCTGGGAGGCGCTCAAGCTGCACGGGGTGCTGTTCGAGCAGTTCGTGAAGGCGCACCCGAAGCCGCCCAGGCGCATCGTGCTGGACTTCGACGCCACCGACATCGCGCTGCACGGGATGCAGGAGGGGCGCCACTGGCACGGCCACTACCGTTCCTACTGCTACCTGCCGCTTTACGTCTTCAGCGGCCGGCACCTGCTGGCGGCGGTGCTGCAGCCGAGCGACCGGGACGCGGCCTGGCGGGCCGGCGCGGTGCTCAAGCTGCTGGTTGACGCGCTGCGCGCCGAGTGGCCGGGGGTGGAGGTCATCCTGCGGGGCGACTGCGGCTTCTGCCGCCCGCGCATCCTGCGCTGGTGCGAGAAGGCGGGCGTCGGCTACGTTGTCGGCCTGCCGTCCAACAGCCGCCTGGCGGCGCTGGCCGCGCCGGCCGCGGACGCCGCCGCGGCCCTGCACCGGCTGACCGGGCAGGGGCAGCGCCTGTTCCACGACTTCAGCTACGCCGCCGGCACCTGGCCGCGCAAGCGCCGGGTGGTCGTCAAGGCCGAGCACACGGACCTCGGGGCGAACACGCGCTTCGTCGTCACCAGCCTGGAGATGGCCGACGACCCGCAGGGGCTCTACGACCGCATGTACTGCCAGCGCGGCGAAATGGAGAACCGGATCAAGGACCAGCAGCTCGGCCTGTTCGCCGACCGCGCCTCCTCGAGCGAGTTCAACGCCAACCAGCACCGCCTGCTGCTCAGCGGCCTGGCCTACGCCCTCCTTGAGGGAATGCGGCGCATGGCCCTGTCCGCCACCGACCTGGCCAGGGCTTCGCCGCAAACCATCCGCCTGACGCTGCTCAAGGTCGGCGCCGTGGTCATGTCCAACACCCGCCGCGTGCGACTGCTGATGAGCCGCTCGCACCCCGACCAGGCCCTGTTCCGACAGGTCGCCGCATCCCTCGCGCCGCAGCCCCCCTGACATCCCCGGAGCGCTGTCCCCGGCGCGCTGACAAAAGCATGGGGGTTGGGGGAGTTGCGCCCGCGGACCGCCGATCACGGCCAATTCCAACGATTCGCAGGGCCGATTCGTTCGAGAGCGTCAGAAAACCTGACGGCACGGCTCAAGCTCTCTTAAACTGGCAAACTCGTGCAACATCCGGGTTAGTGGATTGTTGTAAAACTGAATCGCCTTGTTTCCGAAGGTAATATACGGATTTGTACCCAAAACCCAACCGTCAACGTGACCGACTCCACCGTAGGCAAGTCCCACGAGGGTGTTCGGCAACGCCCAGATCTTTCCTGCAATGTCAAGCACGCCTTCAAAAAAGCCGCCCTTGCCGGCATTCCCTGCCTGCTGCTGCCGAGTAGCGCCCGCGTTACTGGACAAATGCGCCAAGGCAGCGGACGCCGCCCCGTTGGCGAACTTCCCGCCCGTGGCCTCCGTGGACGTCCCGCCGATAAGCGCGGCTTCAAGGGTCCTTGCCGTAGCCTCGCTCAGGCCCCGCGCCACCAGCCAGTCGCCCAGCGCGCCGCCAAGCCCCTCGCCCAGACCGGCGCTCACGAATCCGTGGCCGAACTGTCCGCCTCCGATCACGCTGGTCATCCCGCCCACGCCCCGAACGCCGCGCCGCGCAGCAGCTGGTCACCGAGGGTTTTCGCCGCTGGCAGCGCCCCCGACAGACCGCTGAACGCCCCCGCCGTGATGCCCGCGATCAGGCCCGAGCGCAGCGCCTGCCCGATGTCCGCGCCAGCCAGCATGGCGTCCGCGAACGCGGCCGCCGAGAACGCCAGGATCGTCGCCACGAGCCCGGGGCCCGACGCTGCGTAAGCCGCCGCCGCAAGCGTGAACACGAAGTTCCCCGTCGGGTCCGCCGCGTTCAGCGGGTTGTTCAGCACGTAGGCGTACCGATTCAGGCCCTGCAGGTCGGAGCCGCTCTGGACGTAGGGGTCCGCCTGCAGGAAGCGGCCCAGCGCCGGGTCGTAGATGCGGCCGTTCATGTGCACCAGGCCCACCGCGCCCAGCGTCTCGTGGCCCGTGAACCCGCGACGCGTCGCGCCGTTGTCTAGCGACAATCAAGATGAGAGGCCGTGTTGCCTCATTTGAAGATGCTCCCGAGCTGCTGACCTGTTGCCTCACCCAATTGTTCCTTTCTGGGCCATTGATTCCGAGAATCGGCGAGGCCGGCGGTCATTAATGACCGCCGGCCTCGCCGACGAGCGACTCCTCCTCTGGCAGGTCGCCGAACACCATGGACAACGCCTTCTCCTTTCGCCAGACCTTCACCCGCCGCTGCACCGTGCGCAACAGGTTGTCAGGGCACTCCCCCGGATGCGCAGCCTGCAGTTTTTCGAGCAGTTCACGGCTGCTGCGCCACGGCTCAGACTCAATCCAGGCGTGCAGTTGCTCGGTGACCTTTGCCAGCGGGTCCGGCCGACGCCGACCTCGTTTCGGTTTTTCAGCTGGCTTGGCCGTCGGCCGAGCTTCGCCCTCCGACCATGCCGTCCGCAACCCCGCAAGAAACTGCTCCAGCGGAGGCTCGCTTGCCTCGCCGGGTTCCACAACAGGCTCGTCTGCGACATCGACGATGCGCTGCTGCTGAGTTCGCATCTGTCTCAACAGCCGGATTGGGTCAAGCGTTGCCGACAGGTCAGCAGCCTTGTTCCGCACCGCCTGCGGCGTTCTGGGGTCCGCGAGCAGCCTTTGGCATGGCGTGGCTGGGGGATGGTAGCGCTTGCTCACGCGCGCGCCGTCCCGCCGCTTCTCGGCCAGCTTGAACGAAGGCTGAAAGAAGTTCACGAACAATCGCGCGCTCACGTACAAGCGGGACAGCGCCGCCGCGGCCGCCTAGCCCCTCAAGGCGGCGGTAGCCAACCAGACGCCGCACGACCGCGCCGTTTTTCTGCTCAACGAATGCCTGATCGTTCTTGCGGTACGGCCGGCAGCGGGTGAAGAGAATTCCCGCGTCCCTGCAGTAGTCGCGCACCGTTTCGTTCACGAAAACGCTGTCGTTGTCCGTGTCGAAGCCACGCAAATCGAACGGCAGAAGCTTGCGGATCTCGCCAAGGACCTCCCGCAGCAGGGTCTGCTCCCGATACAACAGCGGCGCGCATTCCGTCCAACCCGTTGCGATGTCAGTGACCACCAGCGTCTGAATGAAACTGCCCCTCGCCACCGGGCCGCTGTGCGCGACGAGGTCGGCTTCCACGAAGCCGGGCGGCGGGTCGTTCCAGTCCGAGAAGGTCCGAACCGGTATGCTGCGCCGAACCGATGAAGACGCAGCCGCCCCACGCCGCTTTCGGCCACCCGCCTGCTCCCGGACGGTGCGAAGCGACCGATCGATGGTCGCAGCGCTCATGGCAACCAATCCGGCGCGGACGTCCGCTCCGAGCTGCAAGTGACCGTGCCGCTCCATTGCCTCAATCAGGGTCGGAATCAACGCCTTAAGCCGTTTGCCGCAAATTCGATCCGAGGCCTCCCAAAGCACCACCAATGCCTCGCGGACCGCATCATTGTAAATCCGTCGGGAGTGCCTGGGCGCCGAATCCCGAACCGACGGGCCAGACCTCAACAAGCGCATCGCATGCTTTCGATGAAAGCCCGTGATGGCCACAAATTCGTCGAGAACACGGGTCTTCTCCTGGCGGCTTCCGATTGCGTATCTTCGTGCCAAGGCGTTAACGAGTTCGTCCCGTGCCGTCATGCTCACCTTCCTCATTGAAACAGTCTCCTGCTGATATTCCAGGGGAACATTTCAAATGAGGCAACACCCCAAGCCAAGGGAGCGTTTCAGGTGAGGCAATGCGCCTTCTCATAATGATTGACGCGCTACACGCCGTCGTCCTTCGGCAGGACGCTGCCCGTGGCGCACGCCTTCCAGGTGTCCGGGTCGCGGCAGCCGCCCCAAGGGTCGAACGCACGCTCCTCCCGCACGTCCCACCGGGTCTGGCCCGACGGGGTCTCGGTGCCCTCCACCACCGCCACCACGCTGCCCAGGTGGTCGGACAGCAGGTAGTTGTCCAGGCGCCGGCCCGTCTCCGCGCCATCGGCGCCGTAGTCCACCGTCTCCATCGCGCCGCCGGGCAGGAACCGCTTGAGCTCCACCGAGCCGTCCGCCGTCCGGGTGCGCTCCACGCCGGAGAGGTGCCACGTCTCCCGCAGCAGCTCGCCCGCTGAGAGGTCGCGGCGCACCAGCCGCTCCCGGTCCGGGCCGTAGGCGAACTCCGACCTCGCAAGCCCGCGCTGGATGGCGGTCGGCAGGTCGTGGGAGGCGTACTCGATGCTGCGCCCGCCGCCGGAGGTGACGTTGCCGTTGGCGTCGTGCGCGTAGGTGGAGCCGGCCACCCTGTCCAGACGGCCCGGGTGCGACTTGGAGTACGTGTAGGTCCCCACCCCGGTGCGGCTGCGGATGTTGCCGTAGCTGTCGTAGGTGATCTCGCTGAGGGGCCCGGTCCCCACCCGGTGCTCCTCCAGGCGGTCGAGCGCGTCGTACTAGAAGGTCTCCTCCAGCGAGCGGTCGCCGCGCCCGTCAGTGCGCGTCTTTAGGTTGCCCCCGACGTCCCACGCCATCGACAGGTCCTGAAGCTCCTCGCCGCCGAGCTTGGTGGTCTGGATGCCCAGCAGGCGGCCCGTCCGGCCGTCGCGCCTGAGGACGCGCGTCAGGCCGCCGTCGCCGAGGCGCTCCTGGACCACCCGGCCCGCCGCGTCGGCCCCCTCCACGGCAAGGAGGGTGGCCTTGGAGACGCCGCCGCGCACCCGCACGTCCACCACCCGGGCCAGGTGGCCGCGGGCGTTGTGAACGTGGCGTACGCCGAAGCCCGAGAAGTCCGCCGACGTGCGCGACGCGTCGAAACGCTGGAACACCCGGCCGTGGGCGTCGTAGGTGGTGCGCTTGTGCCGCGCCTCACCGCCCAGGCGGCTGGCTACGTCCCGCTCCCGGCCCAGCGCGTCGTACTCGTGCTTGCGCGAGAAGCCCGACACTTGCTCACTGACGCTGTGCAGCCGGCTCGGCTCTCACTCACTCATGGGTTGGGCGAATCGGAAATCCACTAGGTTGCTCAGAAAAACCGGACATCGGAGGGCGTTCACCAGCCTTGAAGGCATACATCGCGCCATCAGCATTGATCTGAATTCTCAGTGTCCCGTCGAAATATGGGCCATCACTACCCGAATGAGGAATTCTCCTCGGGTAAATCCAATCTCCAAGATCAGACTTAACCTTAAGATAGTTGCCAGTGAATCTAAAGCGCACCAAACTGCTTGGGTCAACATCCATCTTCAAACCCGCGGAATCAACAATTAGCACTTTTGTCGTATTGTTGTACAACTCGATATAGGCGAATCTCGGACAACCTGCCAAGCAAAGGGCCAATAGCAGAACAAAAGCTACGCGAAGCTCAATCATAGACTAATTCCAAGGCCACGGCCCGCGGTCCCACTCAGGCCCCATTTCCAGTAGATTGTTGTCATGCGTTCCACCGCCAGTCAGCATCGATGAGACCATTGCTAGAGCATGCAATGGCAGGTAGAGCGGCCCAAGTATCTCTGCTTGCCGAGTATGCCAGTTTTCCTCTTTCACAACAGGAATGTTGTTTCTGTTTAACGCATCCGTCCCATTGGGGTTCTTGTACGAACCCCTACTGAAAACTTGAACGTGGCCCAGCGACATCGCAGTCGGCATCATCCATTCCGGCATGTTGATGAATCTCAGTATACCCGCTTGACCGTCCCAGACCGGCGTCGCACCGAACAGCATGCCGACGCCACCGTAGGCAAGTCCCACGAGAGTGTTCGGCAACGCCCAGATCCTTCCCGCAATGTCGAGCGCGCGGTCAACAAAGCCGCCCCTGCTGGCATTCCCTTTCCCTGCCTGCTGCTGCCGAGTAGCGCCCGCGTTACTGGACAAATGCGCCAAGGCAGCGGACGCCGCCCCGTTGGCGAATTTCCCGCCCGTGGCCTCCGTCGACGTCCCGCCGAGAAGCGCGGCTTCAAGGGTCCTTGCCGTAGCCTCGCTCAGGCCCCGCGCCACCAGCCAGTCGCCCAGCGCGCCGCCAAGCCCCTCGCCCAGGCCGGCGCTTACGAATCCGTGGCCGAACCGTCCGCCTCCGATTACGCTGGTCATCCCGCCCACGACCCCGAATGCCGCGCCGCGCAGCAGCTGGTCGCCGAAGGTCTTCGCCACCGGCAGCGCTCCCGACAGGCCGCTGAACGCCCCCGCCGTGATGCCTGCGATCAGGCCCGAGCGCAGCGCCTGCCCGAAGTCCGCGCCAGCCACCATGGCGTCCGCGAACGCGGCCGCCGAGAACGCCAGGATCGTCGCCGCAAGCCCCGGGCCCGACGCTGCGTAAGCCACCGCCGCCAGCGTGAACACGAAGTGCCCCGTCGGGTCCACCGCGTTCAGCGGGTTGTTCAGCACGTAGGCGTAGCGGTTCAGGCCCTGCAGGTCCGAGCCGCTCTGGACGTAGGGGTCCGCCTGCAGGAAGCGGCCCAAAGCCGGGTCGTAGATGCGGCCGTTCATGTGCACCAGGCCCACCGCGCCCAGCGTCTCGTGGCCCGTGAACCCGCGCCGCGTCGCGCCGTCGTCCTTGGGCAGGACGCTGCCCGTGGCGCACGCCTTCCAGGTGTCCGGGTCGCGGCAGCCGCCCCAGGGGTCGAACGCACGCTCCTCCCGCACGTCCCATCGGGTCTGGCCCGACGAAGTTTCGGTGTGCTCCACCACCGCCACCACGCTGCCCAGGTGGTCGGACAGCAGGTAGTCCAGGCGCCGGCCCGTCTCCGCGCCCTCGGCGTCGTAGGCCACCGTCTCCATCGCGCCGCCGGGCAGGAACCGCTTGAGCTCCACCGAGCCGTCCGCCGCCCGGGTGCGCTCCACGCCGGAGAGGTGCCACGTCTCCCGCAGCAGCTCGCCGCCCGAGAGGTCGCGGCGCACCAGCCGCTCCCGGTCCGGGCCGTAGGCGAACTCCGAGCTCGCAAGGCCGCGCTGGATGGCGGTCGGCAGGTTGTGGGAGGCGTACTCGATGCTGCGCCCGCCGCCGGAGGTGACGTTGCCGTTGGCGTCGTGCGCGTACGTTGAGCCGGCCACCCTGTCCAGCCGGCCCGGGTGCGACTTGGAGTACGTGTAGGTCCCCACCCCGGTGCGGCTGCGGATGTTGCCGTAGCCGTCGTACTTGATCTCGCTGAGGGGCCCGGAACCGACCTGGTGTTGGTGAAGCCGGTCGAGCGCGTCGTACTTGAATGTCTCCGTCAGCGAGCGGCCCCCGCGCCCGTCAGTGCGGGTCTCGAGGTTGCCCCCGACGTCCCAGTCCATCGACAGGTCCTGCAGCTCCTCGCCGCCGAGCTTGGTGGTCTGGATGCCCAGCAGGCGGCCCGTACGGCCGTCGCGCCTGAGCACGCGCGTCAGGCCGCCGTCGCCGAGGCGCTCCTGGACCACCCGGCCCGCCGCGTCGGTCCGCTCCACGGCCAGGTAGGTGGACTTCGAGACGCCGCCGCGCACGCGCGCGTCCTCCACCCGGGCCAGGTGGCCGCGGGCGTTGTAAACGTGGCGCACCCCGAAGTCAGTGAACTCCACCGCCGTGCGCGAGGCGTCGAAACGCTGGAACACCCGCCCGTGGGCGTCGTAGGTGGTGCGCTCGCGGCGCATCTCGCCGCCCAGCAGGCTGGCCACGTCCCGCTCCCGGCCCCAGCTGTCGTAGACGTGCGTGCGGTGGAAGCCGTGCACCATCTCCTTCACCCGGTGCAGGCGGCCCAGGCCGTGCGGCGCCGTGTCGTAGGTCCAGATCGTCCACCCGTCCCGCTTCCCGGTCCCTCCGAGGCGGTCGTTGCGCATCGTCACCCGGCCCAGGGCGTCGTGCATGAACGTCACGTGGTGCCCGGCCGCGCTCTCCCGCCTGACCAGCTCCCCGAACCCGTTGTGCTTGAACGTCCAGGTCCCCTTGTCCGGGTCAATGAGCAGCGTGCGCCGGCCCAGGGCGTCATGGTCCATCGTCGTCTCGACGCTGGCCGGCGCCGCCGTGGCGTCGTCGACGGGCTTTGCCTGCACCACCTGCTCCAGCAGGCCCCAGGCGTCGTGGCGGTGCGTGACCGTGCCCTCCAGCGCGTCCTCGGCCACCACCAGCTCGCCCAGCGCGTTGCGCGTCTCCCGGCGCGCGTGGCCCCGCGCGTTGGTGCGCTCCACGTAGGGACGGCCGTCAATGTCCACGCCGTAAGCGAATCGCTCCCTGCTGCCGTCCGGTCGCTCGATGAGGTGGGGGCGGCCCAGCAGGTCGTGGGAGGTCCTCGCCCAGCAGCGGGTCCTCGGTCGGTGCGCCCGGTTCCCCGAACCCTCCCGCTCGCAGGCGGCCTCCCCGGCCCAGTGGGGCAGCGAAGCGAAGCTCACCCGGCCCGAGGCGTCGTGGCCCGTGTCCTGGTGCGACCACCGGCCGCCGAACCCCAGCTCCGCCGCACGCACCTCCCGGCCCACCGCGTCCAGGCAGCTCACCGACTCGCCGCCGCCCGCCGCCCGCCGCCCGCCGCCGGGATACTCTAGACAAAAAAGACCTTTGAAAGTCAAATCGGTGAAGGACCGGCGGTCAATCCAGAACGGGAGGCCAACACTTCGCCTTCTCCAAGAACTTCGACACGAGCTGGTTCAGTCTTTCCCGCTGATCAGAATCTAAGTGCTTTTGGGAGCGATGGCTGATTCCCGCAAGCTCATCACGCGCAATAGTCCCAGGTGCCATAAGAGACTCGCCGATGCGGGACCAGTAATAGGATTTTTCGGCGTCTCCAGATTCGGCATAGTGCCGCGCCAAGTTGCCGACGGAAGTAACACTGCCGTTTTCGGCTGCCAATTCAGACCAAGACATCGCGCTAGCCGACCCCCCCGGATAGTGTGACGACAGCATGTGCGCCGCCTCCATGACGTAGGGACTTTCTCCAGTAGCCACCAAGCGGAACGCCAAGCGAAGAAACTCCCGTTCCGCTCCTTGCTCTCGATGCAAATGAAAGGCAAGCTGCAGCTGAGCTTTCAAGCTGCCTAGCGACGCGGCTTTTCGAATCCAAGTCAGAGCCTTGTCCCGATCGTAATCAATCCGCATGTGGTGCTCATGCTTCGCCAAGGCTTCGTCAATCATCTCCGATATCCGCCGCTCGTCCGACATCGCAGACACCTCCAAGGACATTGAGAACAGAACCGCTGATGAAATTGCTCGCATAACTGCTACCTTGGATGGAACTCCTTCCACTGGCCAGTATTGGGCACCACTATACCATTGGCTCCCTTATATCCGATTGTCCACGTCGCGCTATTCGGCACAGGTCGCAAGAGCCCTTCTTGATTCGGTCTCTTCTTGTAACTGAACTCAATCCATTCGGTGGCAGCAATCACACGCTCCACGCCTCGCGACTTTAGCCCATCCGCTATCTGCTGGGCCAGACCATCCGGCTTCTTCCCCGCTTCGCAGATGAACAACCGAACGGTTTTCGTGCCTGGTGGAATATTGTCGCCCAACACTTCAGCCCATGCCTCACCACCTTGATAGCTCCCACGCAATTCTGCTGTATCGGGATTTCCGTGCGCCAGCACCGAAAACTCACCTTCAATGTCGGGAATTGCTTCGTTAAGCGGCTCCAATTCTGGGCTGGTAGCTGTAGACGCGAAGTCAGCTTGCAACAATGTAGTTTCTTCGGTGGTCTCAACGCGGCGTGAAGACGCAGCCCTTTGCACGGCAGCGTACAAAGCCGCCCAAGCCGCCCCGTTTACGAACTTCCCGCCCGTGGCCGCTGAGGACGTCCCGCCGATCAGCACCGCTGAAACGGTCCCGGCCGCCGCGTCGCCCATGCCGAGCCCGGCCAGCCCGTCGGCCAGCGGGCCACCGAACCCGGCGCCCAGGCCCGCGCTCAGGAACCCGTGGCCGAACCGGCCGCCGCCCACCACGCTGGTCATCCCGCCCACGACGCCGAACACGGCGCCGTGCAGCAGCTGGTCGCCGAAGCCCTTCGCCGCCGGCAGCGTCCCCGACAGGCCGCTGAACGCCCCCGCCGTGATGCCCGCGATCAGGCCCGAGCGCAATGCCTGCCCGAAGTCCGCGCCCGCCAGCATCGCGTCCGCGAACGCGGCCGCCGAGACCAGGAAGAGCGTCCACGCAGTCACCCCCGCCTTCGCCAAGTAAGCCGCCGCGGCCAGCGAGAACACGAAGTGCCCCGTCGGGTCCACCGCGTTGAGCGGGTTGTTCAGCACGTAGGCGTAGCGGTTCAGGCCCTGCAGGTCCGAGCCGCTCTGCACGTACGGGTCCGCCTGCAGGAAGCGGCCCAGCGCCGGGTCGTAGATGCGGCCGTTCATGTGCACCAGGCCCACCGCGCCCAGCGTCTCGTGGCCCGTGAACCCGCGCCGCGTCGCGCCGTCGTCCTTGGGCAGGACGCTGCCCGTGGCGCACGCCTTCCAGGTGTCCGGGTCGCGGCAGCCGCCCCAGGGGTCGAACGCACGCTCCTCCCGCACGTCCCATCGGGTCTGGCCCGACGAAGTTTCGGTGCCCTCCACCACCGCCACCACGCTGCCCAGGTGGTCGGACAGCAGGTAGTCCAGGCGCCGGCCCGTCTCCGCGCCCTCGGCGTCGTAGGCCACCGTCTCCATCGCGCCGCCGGGCAGGAACCGCTTGAGCTCCACCGAGCCGTCCGCCGCCCGGGTGCGCTCCACGCCGGAGAGGTGCCACGTCTCCCGCAGCAGCTCGCCGCCCGAGAGGTCGCGGCGCACCAAGCGCTCCCGGTCCGGGCCGTACGTGAACTCCGACCTCGCAAGGCCGCGCTGGATGGCGGTCGGCAGGTCGTGGGAGGCGTACTCGATGCTGCGCCCGCCGCCGGAGGTGACGTTGCCGTTGGCGTCGTGCGCGTACGTTGAGCCGGCCACCCTGTCCAGACGGCCCGGGTGCGACCTGGAGTAGGTGTAGGTCCCCACCCCGGTGCGGGTGCGGATGTTGCCGTAGCCGTGGTAGGTGATCTCGCTGAGGGGCCCGGTCCCCACCCGGTGCTCCTTCAACCGGTCGAGCTCGTCGTACTCGAAGGCCTCCGTCAGCGAGCGATCCCCGCGCCCGTCGGTGCGCGTCTTGAGGTTCCCCCCGACGTCCCAGTCCATCGAGAGGTCCTGCAGCTCCTCGCCGCCGAGCCTGGTGGTCTGGATGCCCAGCAGCCGGCCCGTCCGGCCGTCGCGCCTGAGGACGCGCGTCAGGCCGCCGTCGCCGAGGCGCTCCTGGACCACCCGGCCCGCCGCGTCGGTCCGCTCCACGGCCAAGAGTAGTTCACCAGCGGATACAGTGATCTTCGGCCTGACCTAGTCTCGCAACAGGCTATCCCCGTGCTGACTGACGAACTCAAGCAGCAGAGCGTTGTAACGAAACGCATAATCATACACCTTACTCATCATCTCTCCGTGCTCGACGTTATCAATGGCGTCTGAGCTTCCTTCGACCAATCGATACCCAAACCGAGGAGGTTCGTCAGGGTCGACACCGGGACAATCAACACCCAAACCCCGAAAGCACAAAATCCGATAGTCACGATTTCCAATTCGCACCTTCAGGTCATGTTCGGGGTTGTCGACGTTTATCGGGAGCAAAAAAGTAGCTATCACAATATCGCCAGTCGGATATTCCTGTGGGTTACTCCAAGTCCAATCGGTCTGACCTTGTGCCAACAAAGGAAGTACAATTGTGGCCAACAGTGGAAAACTCGCTCTCGTACTCATCAACAACTCCTTGAGTGACGGGCAACGCATGCGTTTCCGTAAGTAACGCGCTGAGTGCCGTTGACTCCCTTCATAATGGTGTCGGTGAATTGAACTGTGGCATTGGGATTCGCACCAGTGTCGCGTAGTCCCAGAACAGCATGGGCAGTTTCATGAGCCAATATCCGCGTAATCGACATACGCTGCCAAGCACCATTGCCGTTGTTCCTGAACCAGTGATTTCGTGTCGACAAGTCAACAGTGAGTATCGAGCCTCCAATTCGGGGACCCAGCAGAGGGTCGTTGTTGTTGATTCCATTGTAAGCCGCATTTCCTCCGCTTGTGTTCAAAATCACCTCGAGCGGATCCTCGGGACTGATGTACGACTCCAGTCTGTCGCCAGAAACACCTTCACCGAAGATAGCTTGAAGTTCTGATTCAACGAGACTCAAGTCACTGTCAGAGACAGTCGCCTCGGGCGAACCGTGTTGGCGAACAACCACAGCACCGCCAAACAACTCTCGCTCGGGACCAATGTTCGCCGTATCCTCCAACACCTTTTGTCCTTTACTCCTTCGCGACGCCTTAGCGACACTCTTGGCTGATGCATCGACCGCTGCGGACATAGCCGCCCAAGCTGCCCCGTTGGCGAACTTCCCGCCCGTGGCCGCCGAGGACGTGCCGCCGATCAGCACGGCCGCAACGGTCCCCGCCACCGCCTCACCCATGCCGAGCCCGGCCAGCCCGTCGGCCAGCGGGCCGCCGAGCCCCGCGCCCAGGCCCGCGCTCAGGAACCCGTGGCCGAACCGGCCGCCGCCCACCACGCTGGTCATCCCGCCCACGACCCCGAACACCGCGCCGCGCAGCAGCTGCTTCCCGAAGTTCTGCGTAACCGGCAGCGTCCCCGACAGGCCGCTGAACGCCCCCGCCGTGATGCCCGCGATCAGGCCCGAGCGCAATGCCTGCCCGAAGTCCGCGCCCGCCAGCATCGCGTCCGCGAACGCGGCCGCCGAGACCAGGAAGAGCGTCCACGCAGTCACCCCCGCCTTCGCCAAGTAAGCCGCCGCGGCCAGCGAGAACACGAAGTGCCCCGTCGGGTCCACCGCGTTGAGCGGGTTGTTCAGCACGTAGGCGTAGCGGTTCAGGCCCTGCAGGTCCGAGCCGCTCTGCACGTACGGGTCCGCCTGCAGGAAGCGGCCCAGCGCCGGGTCGTAGATGCGGCCGTTCATGTGCACCAGGCCCACCGCGCCCAGCGTCTCGTGGCCCGTGAACCCGCGCCGCGTCGCGCCATCATCCTTGGGCAGGACGCTGTCCGTGGCGCACGCCTTCCAGGTGTCCGGGTCGCGGCAGCCGCCCCAGGGGTCGAACGCCCGCTCCTCCCGGACGTCCCACCTCGTCTGGCCCGACGCAGTCTCCGTGCCCTCCACCACCGCCACTACGCTGCCCAGGTGGTCGGTCAGCAGGTAGTCCAGGCGCCGGCCCGTCTCCGCGCCCTCGGCGTCGTAGGCCACCGTCTCCATCGCGCCGCCGGGCAGGAACCGCTTGAGCTCCACCGAGCCGTCCGCCGCCTTGGTGCGCTCCACGCCGGAGAGGTGCCACGTCTCCCGCAGCAGCTCGCCGCCCGAGAGGTCGCGGCGCACCAGCCGCTCCCGGTCCGGGCCGTAGGCGAACTCCGACCTCGCAAGGCCGCGCTGGATGGCGGTCGGCAGGTCGTGGGAGGCGTACTCGATGCTGCGCCCGCCCCCGGAGGTGACGCTGCCGTTGGCGTCGTGCGCGTAGGTGGAGCCGGCAACCCTGTCCAGACGGCCCGGGTGCGACTTGGAGTACGTGTAGGTCCCCACCCCGGTGCGGCTGCGGATGTTGCCGTAGCCGTCGTACTTGATCTCGCTGAGGGGCCCGGAACCGACCTGGTGTGCGTAAAGCCGGTCGAGCGCGTCGTACTTGAATGTCTCCGTCAGCGAGCGGCCCCCGCGCCCGTCGGTGCGCGTCTTGAGGTTGCCCCCGACGTCCCAGTCCATCGACAGGTCCTGCAGCTCCTCGCCGCCGAGCCTGGTGGTCTGGATGCCCAGCAGGCGGCCCGTCCGGCCGTCGCGCCTGAGCACGCGCGCGTCCTCCACCCGGGCCAGGTGGCCGCGGGCGTTGTACACGTGGCGCACGCCGAAGTCAGTGAACTCCACCGCCGTGCGCGAGGCGTCGAAGCGCTGGAACACCCGCCCGTGGGCGTCGTAGGTGGTGCGCTCGCGGCGCATCTCGCCGCCCAGCAGGCTGGCCACGTCCCGCTCCCGGCCCCAGCGGTCGTAGACGTGCGTGCGGTGGAAGCCGTGCACCATCTCCTTCACCCGGTGCAGGCGGCCCAGGCCGTGCGGCGCCGTGTCGTAGGTCCAGATCGTCCACCCGTCCCGCTTCCCGGTCCCTCCGAGGCGGTCGTCGCGCATCGTCACCCGGCCCAGGGCGTCGTGCCTGAACGTCACGTGGTGCCCGGCCGCGCTCTCCCGCCTGACCAGCTCCCCGAACCCGTTGTGCTTGAACGTCCAGGTCCCCTTGTCCGGGTCAATGAGCAGGGTGCGCCGGCCCAAGCAGTCGCTGGATACTTCACTGCATTTCTCGTGAGATTTTATCGAGATCGATATTGACATCCTCAATAAAGAAATAGCTGTCAAGCTCGATTTCTTTCAATTTCATGCACTCCTCGTAATCAAGGGATGCGTGCTTTATCGAATAGCCAACCACGCCGACACCCGTCACGCCATCCGGGTGCATCGCCACCACTGTGCTTTTCACGGATCGAAGGTGCTCTTCGTCGCAACTTGTATTTGAAGTGCCCTCCGTTACTCGAACGTCAGATAAGGACCGATCTTTGACCACAAAGCTGAACCGTATGTAAGTTCCCATGCATTCACAAGTAACTTGCTGCGAAAAAGGTCTAGCTATCGTCCGAGCATGGACATCAGAGTTAGACAATGCCGCAACAAGCGCGAACTGCACCAACCACCTCATCGGTAAAGCCCCCTAAATCTATCAAGTGCCTCAAGTCCGATCTTGTTTGCGTTCGGGTGAATCCCGGTTTCGCGGAACACCCCACTGACATCGATCCCGTGAGAGTGAGCCAACTCGTGCCCGACTACGTGAACGAGACGCTCCATGGGACTGAACGTTACTGTCAAGCCTAGTGCGCCACGAGAATATCCTTTAGACTCCTGCATCCCCCTGAAAATCAGCAACGTGCCGCCGTCAAACGCTTCCGCAAATAGCCTCAATTCGCGAGTTTCGGGGTTGTAATCTCCCATCCTTCCGCCTGAACTGCAGGGGCCCTCGCAAGAGACGAGCGTACCGTCGCCCAACTCCGTCAGTACATATTCGTCCGCGTGATCGAGATTGATAACATCCACATTCGAGAAATCTAGCCCCAACTCACTAGCGTGATCCCGAATCCACTCAACACGCTGGTCCTTTGACACTTTGCTGAAATCGGGTCGGGTTGATTCCGCGGCAACTTTCGCGGTCACACTTGACAATGCCGCCCAGGCCGCCCCGTTGGCGAACTTCCCGCCCGTGGCCGCCGAGGACGTCCCGCCGATCAGCATCGCGGCAACGGTCCCCGCCGTAACGTCTCCCATGCCTAGCCCGGCCAGCCCGTCGGCCAGCGGGCCGCCGAACCCCGCGCCCAGACCCGCGCTAAGGAACCCGTGGCCGAACCGTCCGCCGCCCAGCACGCTGGTCACCCCGCCCACGAACCCGAACACTGCGCCGCGCACCAAGTCGTCACCGATGTTCCCCCACGCCGTCAGCGTCCCGGGGATGGCGCTGAACGCCGCGGCCGTGACCCCCGCCATCAGCCCCGCCCGCAGCGCCTGCCCGAAGTCCGCGCCCGCCACCATGGCGTCCGCGAACCCGCCCAGAGTGGCCGCCAGGATCACCCAGCCGATCTTCGCCTTCGCCGTGAGCGCCACCGCCGTCAACGTGAACACGAAGTGCCCCGACGGGTCCACCGCGTTGAGCGGGTTGTTCAGCACGTAGGCGTAGCGGTTCAGGCCCTGCAGGTCCGAGCCGCTCTGCACGTACGGGTCCGCCTGCAGGAAGCGGCCCAGCGCCGGGTCGTAGATGCGGCCGTTCATGTGCACCAGGCCCACCGCGCCCAGCGTCTCGTGGCCCGTGAACCCGCGCCGCGTCGCGCCGTCGTCCCTCGGCAGGACGCTGCCAGTGGCGCACGCCTTCCAGGTGTCCGGGTCGCGGCAGCCGCCCCAGGGGTCGAACGCACGCTCCTCCCGCACGTCCCACCTCGTCTGGCCCGACGCCGTCTCCGTGCCCTCCACCACCGCCATCACGCTGCCCAGGTGGTCGGACAGCAGGTAGTCGAGGCGCCGGCCCGTCTCCGCGCCCTCGGCGTCGTAGGCCACTGTCTCCATCGCGCCGCCCGGCAGGAACCGCTTGAGCTCCACCGAGCCGTCCGCCGCCCGCGTGCGCTCCACGCCGGAGAGGTGCCACGTCTCCCGCAGCAGCTCGCCGCCCGAGACGTCGCGGCGCACCAGCCGCTCCCGGTCCGGGCCGTAGGCGAACTCCGACCTCGCAAGGCCGCGCTGGATGGCGGTCGGCAGGTCGTGGGAGGCGTACTCGATGCTGCGCCCGCCGCCGGAGGTGACGTTGCCGTTGGCGTCGTGCGCGTAGGTGGAGCCGGCAACCCTGTCCAGCCGGCCCGGGTGCGACTTGGAGTACGTGTAGGTCCCCACCCCGGTGCGGCTGCGGATGTTGCCGTAGCCGTCGTACTTGATCTCGCTGAGGGGCCCGGAACCGACCTGGTGTTGGTAAAGCCGGTCGAGCGCGTCGTACTTGAATGTCTCCGTCAGCGAGCGGCCCCCGCGCCCGTCGGTGCGGGTCTCGAGGTTGCCCCCGACGTCCCAGTCCATCGACAGGTCCTGCAGCTCCTCGCCGCCGAGCTTGGTGGTCTGGATGCCCAGCAGGCGACCCGTCCGGCCGTCGCGCCTGAGCACGCGCGTCAGGCCGCCGTCGCCGAGGCGCTCCTCGATCAGCCGGCCGTGGGCGTGGTAGGTGGTGCGCTCGTGCCGCGTCTCGCCGCCTAGGCGGCTGGCCACGCACCGCTCCCGGCCCAGATGGTCGTACTCGCACGTTCGGGAAAAGCCGGCAATCTGCTCCTTGACCATCTGCAGCCTGCCCAAGCCGTTCGCCGCCGTGGCGCTCATACGCTGTTGTTGGCCTGCTAGGGAATCCAATACTTGCACTCACCCGGGAATTGCCGGCTCGGATCGCCAGTCACTGCCAGGAACTCCTTCAACTCGTCCGCCAGCCGCGCTGTGAATCCCGCGTAGCGCGGGGAGTACTCTGCGAGTCTACCGGGGCACAATTCAAAGGTGACGAAAAAGCCGGAGTCAGGGTTGCCTCCAAGCCCAAAGGCAACAAACACATAGGTGCGGTCATCGGCATCAGTCGCTTCCTCTAGCAAGGAAGGTTGCCGAACATCTAGTTTTCCAATCGGAACCCTGCCCTCCATGGGTTTTCTCGCGGTTTCTCTTAACACCGCCAAGGCATAGGCGATAGCGACCTCGGCATCCGTTCGTTTGAGGGGCCCCAGCGTTTCCTCATCACCATATCCTGGCAAGACTGGCAAGGCGGCAGCGAACGCCGAGATCATCAAAACCGCACGCAAGTCCAAGCGTCGACGGCTAGCCAACCTTCGACTGCATTGAAACGGAATCTGAACGAGCAACCTGCTAAAGCCCATGATCGCACTTGCCGGGATAGTCCGCGGTCGGGTCATTGCTGGCGGCCATGAACATCCGTTCGTCACGTTGAACGAGGCCATAGCCGCCGTAACTCGGGGTGTACTCGCCTAAACGATCGGGACAGCGCTCCATGACTATCGTAAAGCCGAACTTTGAATCGCTCTTTGACCGAAAGGCGACAAACGCGAACGAACGGCCCGTGCCATCCCTCATCTCTCTGACCAAGACCCCATCACGCAGGTCCAATTGGTCCGTGGGAACCCAGTCGTAAATGTCCGAGTTCCTTCCAATATCCATCAAGAACGCTATTGCGTAGCTCCTTATGACATCCTCTCTTGTGGGAGTTCCTTCAGGCATTGCAGAGTCCGCACCACAACCAGCGAACGCGATCAGCCCCGCGGCGAGCAACAGCAGCCTTGTCACTATTCGAGTCCCTTCTCGGTGAACAATCGTTCCGCATCTTGCTGGATCTCAACTTGAACGTGCAGCCCCCGTCCATAACGAGAATCGCGATTGGGGATTTGGCAGCAGGACTGCCTCCAGCTAATCAAGATACGCCCGCGCCGGGACTAGGGCGGCTTCCAGTACTCCATGTACTCAACGTACATTTCCGTTGAGGTCCACTCGGTATTCGAAGACTCCTTAGAGGGCCGAAAGTGACCCCACAGTCGGTAAAACCCCGGTTCCTCATAGCTACCAAGCGCGTCACCTGCCAAAGCAAACGTCTCAGCAGCAATAACAGGCCCCTCAATTGCTTCACGCCTGAATCCCGCCAGATTTGGAAGCTCCAATAAGTTCAGGTATCCGATTACCACAATCTCCCTGTGTAGCTCGGGAGCCGCAAGCGCCTCAAACAACGATATTTCGCAGTAACTCTTGGAATCGCGGAGTATCGGATGAGCACAGAAGTCCCACTGCGCTGCGTGCACAAATCCTGACATCAAAACAAGAACGGTACAAATCGCTGCCCTTATCATCAAAGCTCGCTCCCTGCTGGCTCTCAACTGTTGGTTGCGGGTTTTTGGACATCAAGAGCCAGCTCGGGCAATCTTGCGGACCTTCGGTTCTCCACAGCGTAGCGAACGGCTAACCCAAACAGGAATCAGGCGAGGCAATCACCCTGAGTGTAGTTGTTTCCGCCACCGATTCTCGAAATTCAATGTGGCAAGGTACCCTTCCGAGTGGCTTAAGCAAATTTGCTTTTTCAGCAGAGAGTCCCCCTGATCGCTGGTAGGACCATCGTACAGCAACAGGTTAGCAGCATAACGAGTGGCCGCAAGTTTTCGTGCCGCATTGAGAGAAGCCCACACAACAGAACCAGATGCCGCACCAACCGTGCCACCGGTCAAACCAGCAACCAAGGCCACAGGCGAACCAGCATCGGCCTAGCCTTGCAGATTCGCGTCGAGCGCAACAGTGGTCATGAGATCAGTGTTACTGACTTGATCTGTGATGTATCAACTGTAGCGGCTCCGGGTTTCTCGGTAGGCTGAAGGATTCCCTCGGCCGCCACCCGGTCGCAGGTCCAGATCGTCTGGCCGTCCCGGGTTTCGGTCACCGCCTGGTCCAGTTCGGACTGCGTTGGGCAGATGCAACAGCAGATGGAACGCCATAAGGCGAAGGGGGCCGGAATTTTTTCAAACCCGGCCTATTTCCCGATGTCAGCGTTGGGAATTTGATGAAGGCACGCCCAAGCGCCTTGAATTTGCAACGCGCCTAGCCGATGCTCCGCCTCCCTTAGCAGCCGATCATGGGAAGCCGACGCCCGCGCCGCTGACCGCCATGCCCGACATTCCAAACCCACACGCACTGGCGTCGATGCTGCTGACGGGGGCCGCCCTGTATCTGTTCAGCTTGGAGCGGCTGCGGCTGGAGATTTCCAGCATGGGGCTGATCAGCCTGCTGGCCATCGGCTTTTCGCTCTTTCCCTACGGGGATTTCCGCCCCGCTGAGTTCTTCGCCGGCTTCGGCCACGAGGCGCTGATTGCGGTCAGCGCGCTCATGGTGATGGGCCAAGGGCTGGTGCAGACCGCCGCCTTGGAGCCGGTGGGGCGCGTGCTGGCCCGTTTCTGGAACCGGCTGCCCTTTCTGTCGTTCATGGCCACCCTAGTGGTGGGTGCCGTGCTTTCCGCCTTCGTGAACAACACGCCCATCGTGGTGCTGCTGCTGCCCATTCTGGTGAGCGTGTGTCTGCGCACCAACAACTCGCCCGCCAAAATCCTGATGCCCATGGGCTTTGCCACCATAGTGGGCGGCATGGCCACCACCATCGGCACCTCCACCAACCTGTTGGTGGTCAGCGTAGCCTCGGACTTGGGCCTTGCCGAATTCGGCATGTTCGACTTTGTGTATCCGGCGGCCATCGCCGGGGCAGTGGCCTTTGTCTATCTGTGGCTGATTGCCCCGCGATTGCTGCCCGACCGGGACATTCAACTGGCCGGGGCCGCACCGCGCCTGTTCGAGGCTCGGCTGCGCCTGACCGACCAATCCCCCGTGGTTGGCAAGCCGCTGTCCGATGCCATCGCGCTTTGCGACGGCAAGTTGCGCCCGGCGCGCATCCGCCGCGGTGAAATGCTGCTCATGCCCTTGCCGGATGCGGTGCTGAAGGCCGGCGACCAGCTGCGCGTGCGCGACACCCGGGAGCAGCTCAAGCTCTTTGAGGACACGCTTAAGGCAAGCTTGCACAGCGTCGATTCCGGCGACGACGGCAATGGCCCCCTCGCCGAGCAGAGCCAGAGCTTGGCGGAAATCGCGGTGGTGGCCGGCTCGCGCCTCGATGGGGCCAACCTGCGCTCCGCACGCTTTCTGGACCAGTTTCAGTTGGTGGTGCTGGCCGTGCACCGTGCGGGACGGGAGATGATGAGCTTCGAGGACAATATCGCTCGGGTGGTGCTGCAGCCCGGGGACATTTTGCTGGTTCAAGGCGCTGGGGCGCAGATTGCGCGCCTGAAGCGCAGCACGGACTTTTTGGTGCTTGATGCGACCGCGGACCTGCCCGAACCGCAAAAGGCCCTGCGGGCGCTGATCATCTTTGTGGGCGTGGTCGCCTGCGCTGCGAGCGGCCTGATGCCCATCTCCGTGAGCGCCACCGCCGGTGCCTGCCTGCTGCTGTTGACCCGCTGCCTGAACGTCGGCCCCGCCATTCGGGCCATCAACTCATCGGTGTTCTTCGTCATCGTCGCCAGCCTCGCCTTGGGCAAGGCGTTGGTGGAGACCGGCGCCACCAACTACCTCACCGAGGTGTTCCTGGTCGCCACCCTGGGGGCGGACCCACTCATCGTGCTCGGCGCCTTGATGGCCTTGCTGGCGGTGCTGACCAACGTGGTGTCCAACAACGCCGCCGCCGTGATCGGCACGCCCATTGCCATCGGCATTGCCAACAGCCTTGGCATGCCCCCGGAGCCCTTTGTGCTGGCGGTGCTGTTTGGCGCCAACATGAGCTTCGCCACACCCATGGCGTACCAAACCAACCTGCTGGTGATGGCGGCCGGCAACTACCGCTTCCTGGACTTCGTCAGAGCGGGTGCCCCCCTGACCGTGATCATGCTGCTCACCCTGACGTGGGTTTTGGGGCAGATTTACTTCTAGCGCGCTTTTCCCAGACGCGGAAGGTGGTTGCCCAATGGGTCAACTGATGCGCCCGGCGGCTGCGGCCCCTAGGCGCAGGTCTTTGTCCGGTTAGAACACCAACCGCTGTTCGTGGGCGTAGGCGTTCAGTCGGCCTTCGCGCAGAAAGCCGACCAGGGTCTGGCCGCTGCGGTGGGCAAAGTCCGCTGCCAAGTCGGACGGCGCCGACACCGCGCAGACCAGGGGAACTCGCGCCGCCAAGGCCTTTTGCATGATCTCAAAGGAGGCCCGGCCGCTGATCATCAGCGCATGCTCGGCGGCAGGCCAAGGCCCATGGCGAAGGGCGTGGCCAAGCACCTTGTCCACCGCGTTGTGGCGGCCGACGTCCTCGCGCACGATCAGCAGCTGGCCTTGGGCGTTGAACAACCCCGCCGCATGCATGCCGCCGGTGGCGGTGAATTCGTCCTGGGCGGCGCGCAGCGCGTCCGGCAGGGCAAGCAGGGTCCCAATGGGGATCCGCAGGCCGCTCTGCACCGGCGGAAACTGCTTGTGAACCTGTTCGATGGTGGCCGCACCGCACAGGCCGCAGCTGGAGCTTGCGAACACGTGCCGGGTCAGCTGGTCCAGATCAAGGCGAACTTCGGGCCGCAGGAAAACGTTGATGAGGTTGAATCCGCCGGCCCGTTCCGGCGTTTCGATCTTGACGATGTCCTCGGCAGACTGAATGACGCCTTCGGTAAGCAGGAAGCCCACCGCCAGATCCTCGTCATGGCCCGGCGTGCGCATGGTCACGCTGATGGGCCGTGCCCGGATGCGGATTTCCAACGGCTCCTCCGGGGCCAGCCGGTCATCGGCGGTTTGCGGGGTTTCGCCCGAACGGTAGCGCAGGACGGGCCGAGCGGCGACGCCCCGCGCCGCGGAATTCAAGCGCTGGGCACCCTCGCTCCTGGAATTCCGTGCGGCGCGGGGGTGTTGCGCCCTCGACTTGAAGCCCGATGGCGCACCGGCAGCGCTGCCTGGGTCCCCGCTCTCGTTCAAGCTAGGAACTCCCGCTGACCCCGTGCAACTGCCGAACCGCAGCCTGCAGGGCGGGCGAGAGTTGATCGGCGCCGCCGTCAGCCAGCTCAGCCATCGCTTGGCGCATGCGCGGGTCCCAGAAGCGGTTCAGGTGATCGGCCACCCGCGCGGCCACCAGCTCCACGTCTTCGGTGTAGGCCATGTTGGCGGTGATCTGCTCCGCCATGCGCACCAGCTTGGCGGCATCAACGGTCATGCGCTAGGGCGCCTCGCTCAGCGCCTGCTCCGACAACTGCCGCTGGGCGGCGGTGAAGCGGCGGAACATCTCCTGCCATTCGGAGGGCTTGCTGACCGGATAGGCCTGCACGGCCGTGACCTTGTACTCCGGGCAATTGGTGGCCCAGTCCGAGTTGTCGGTGGTGATGACGTTGGCGCCGGACTCCG
Source organism: Candidatus Azophilus sp. (assembly GCA_965220835.1). Classification (GTDB taxonomy): domain Bacteria; phylum Pseudomonadota; class Gammaproteobacteria; order Pseudomonadales; family Azotimanducaceae; genus Azophilus. Next base: position 1,626,487 of record OZ244842.1, read on the forward strand.
GGTGGTGGAAGGTGGTGTAGAGCACGCCGGGCTGCACCCGTTCGGTCACCTCGGCGCGCAGCACGGTTTCGCCGGCGCGGCTCTTCAAGCCCACCCAACTGCCATCGACAATGCCGCGCACCTCCGCATCCGCCGGATGGATCTCCAGCTTGTCCTCGCTGTGGTAGGCCACCGTGCTGGTGCGCCGGGTTTGGGCGCCCACGTTGTACTGCGAGAGCACGCGGCCGGTGGTCAACAGCAGCGGATACCGGGCGTTGGCTCGCTCGTCGGTGGGCACGTAGGGGGTGGGCGCGAAGTAGCCCTTGCCGCGCACGAACTCATCAACGTGCATCAGCGGCGTGCCGGTTGAGGCCTCGTCCCGGCAAGGCCATTGAATGGAGCCGAGTTCGGCCAGCTTGGCGTAGCTGACGCCACGGAAGGTGGGCGTCAGGCGGGCGATCTCATCCATGATCTCCGAGGGGTGCGAGTAGCGCATCTCATAACCCATGGCAGTGGCCAGGCGGCAGGTGATGTCCCACTCATCCATCCCGGACAAAGGGGCCATGACCTTGCGCACGGGCGAAATGCGCCGTTCGGCATTGGTGAAGGTGCCGTCCTTCTCCAGGAAGGAGCTGCCCGGCAGAAACACGTGGGCGAACTTGGCGGTCTCGCTCAAGAACAGATCTTGGACGATCACGCACTCCATCGCCGACAGCGCCGCATACACATGCTGGGTGTCCGGGTCGGACTGGGCGAAGTCCTCCCCTTGCACGTACAGGCCCTTGAATTCCCCGTCAATGGCGGCGTCGAACATGTTGGGGATGCGGTAGCCGGGCTCCGGGTCCAGCGCCACCTGCCACTCCGCCTCGAACGCCTGCCGGGTGGCGGCGTCAGACAGGTGCCGGTAGCCGGCCAACTCGTGGGGAAAGGAGCCCATGTCGCAAGCCCCCTGCACGTTGTTCTGGCCGCGCAGCGGATTGACGCCCACGCCAGGGCGGCCCAGATTGCCGGTGGCCATGGCCAGGTTGGCGATGCCCATGACCATGGTGGAGCCTTGGCTGTGCTCGGTGACGCCCAGGCCGTAGTAAATGGCGCCATTGCCGGCCTTGGCATACAGGCGCGCAGCCGCCCGCACCTGCGCCGCCGGCACCCCGGTTGCGGCTTCGGTGGCTTCCGGGGAATTGCGCGCCTCGCTGATGAAGTCGCGCCAAACGCGGTAGGCCTCCCAATCGCAGCGGGCGCGGATGTAGGCCTCATCCTCCAGGCCCTCGTCGATGACGGTGTGGGCCAGCGCGTTGATGACCGCCACATTGGCGCCGGGCTTCAATTGCAGGTGGTGGTCGGCGCGCACATGGGGCGATTGCACTAAGTCGATGGCCCGCGGGTCCACGACAATCAGGCCAGCGCCCTGGCGCAGCCGCCGCTTCATGGTTGAGGCGAACACCGGATGGGCCTCGGTGGGGTTGGCGCCGATCACCATGATCACGTCGGCCTGCATGACCGAATCGAAGTTCTGGGTGCCGGCGGATTCGCCCAAGGTGGTCTTCAGCCCGTAGCCCGTCGGTGAGTGGCAGACCCGGGCGCAAGTGTCCACGTTGTTGTTGCCCGCGGCGGCGCGGATGAACTTCTGCACCACATAGACCTCTTCGTTGGTGCAGCGTGACGAGGTGACCCCGCCAATGGACTTGCGCCCGTGGCGCGCTTGAATTGCCAGCAGGCGCTCGGCAGCGGTGCGGATGGCTTCATCCCAGCCCACCGCGCGCCATTCGTCATCGATGCTGTCGCGCACCAAGGGCGTGGTGATGCGGTCCTTATGGGTGGCGTAGCCAAAGGCGAAGCGCCCCTTCACGCAGGCGTGGCCGTGATTGGCGTGGCCATCGCGGTTCGGCACCATGCGCACCAGCTGGCCGCCTTGGGTTTCCGCCCGGAACGAGCAGCCCACGCCGCAGTACGCGCAGGTGGTGATGACGGCGCTCTCCGGCTGGCCGTGCTCGATGACGGATTTCTCAATCAAGGTGGCAGTGGGGCAGGCCTTGACGCAGGCGCCGCAGGAGACGCACTCGGAGTCGATGAAGGCCTCGTTCTGGCTGGCCACCACCTCGGAATCGAAGCCGCGCCCGTTGATGGTCAGGGCGAAGGTGCCCTGCTGCTCCTCGCAGGCGCGCACGCAACGGGAGCAGACGATGCACTTGGCCGGGTCGAAGGTGAAATAGGGGGCGGACTCGTCCTTGGGCTTGTCCAGATGATGGGCGCCGTCGGTGCCGTAGCGCACGGTCCGCAGGCCCACGGCGCCCGCCATGTCCTGCAGTTCGCAATCTCCATTGGCTGCGCAGGTCAGGCAATCCAAGGGATGGTCGGAGATGTAGAGCTCCATGATGTTGCGCCGCAGCTCCGCCAACCGGGGCGATTGCGTGTGCACCACCATGCCGTCCTCCACCAGCGTGGTGCAGGAGGCGGGAAAGCCCTTGCGCCCCTCGATGGCCACCACGCACAGGCGGCAGGAGCCAAAGGCAGCCAGGTCTTCGGTGGCGCAGAGCTTGGGCACGTTGGCGCCCGCCAGGGCTGCCGCGCGCAGCACCGAGGTGCCGTTCGGCACGGCAATGGCTCGGCCGTCGATTTCGACGTTGACTGTTGGCGCCGGGTCGGCCGCCTCGCCAGTAGAGGAGTAGCCGCCTCTATTGGGCTCGGCCTCTCCAATAGAGGCGAAGCCGCCTCTATTGGAGAGGGGGCCGTTCACGGCCGGCGTGCCCAGATCCCGTTCCGCGCCGACCCGATAGTAGAGCTCCATGGCCCGCACTTTACAACGCCTTACAGTTCGTCCGCAAAGTGCGCCATGACGCTTAGCACCGGCAAGGGCGCCATGCCGCCGAGACCGCACAGGGAGCCGTCGATCATGGTTTGGCAGAGGTCCTTGAGCAGCAGGCGGTGGTTGTCCGCCGCCGACTCCCCGTGCCGGATGCGATCCACCACCTCAACGCCGCGCACCGCGCCAATGCGGCAGGGCGTGCACTTGCCGCAGGACTCCTCCGCGCAGAACTCGAAGGCGTAGCGGGCCATGGCGCCTAGGTCGGCGGTCTCATCAAAGACCACCAGGCCGCCGTGGCCGAGCATGCCGTCAATGGCCTGAAAGGACTCATAGTCCAAGGGCGTGTCGAAGTGCTGCGGGGGGATGTAGGCGCCCAAGGGGCCGCCGGCCTGCACCGCCTTGATCGGCAGGCCGCTGGCGGTGCCGCCACCCAAGTGCTCAAGCACCCAGCGCAGCGGTTTGCCGAAGGGCACCTCGAACAGCCCGCCCCGGCGCACGTTGCCGGCCAACTGAACGGTCAGCGTGCCCCTTGATCGGCCCACGCCGAAACCGTGGTAGTGGTCAGCGCCCTGGGCCAGTATGGCCGGCACCGAGGCCAAGCTGATGACGTTGTTCACCACCGTCGGCTGGCCGAACAATCCCTTGACCGCCGGCAACGGCGGCCGGTAGCGAACCACCCCGCGCTTGCCTTCCAGGCTTTCGAGCAAGGAGGTCTCCTCGCCGCAGATGTAGGCCCCCGCGCCCTTGCGCACTTCAAGGTGGAAGTGGTCCAGGTAGCCCGCGCCTTCGGCCGAGCGGATGGCCTCGGCCAAGGTGTCGATGGCCAGCGGATACTCGGCCCGGCAATAGATGTAGCCACGGTCCGCGCCGACGGCGAGGCCGGCAATCAGCATGCCCTCGATCAGGCAGAAGGGGTCGCTCTCCATGATCATGCGATCGGCGAAGGTGCCCGAATCCCCTTCATCGGCGTTGCAGACGATGTATTTTGGCGCACCTTCTGCCTCCAGCACCGTGCGCCACTTAATGCCGGTGGGAAACGCCGCGCCGCCCCTACCGCGCAGGCCGGAATCGGTGACCGCGTCAACAATCGCCGCGGCGCTTAAGGCGCGGGCCCGCTCCAGGCCTTGAAAGCCGCCGTGGGCCTTGTACTGGTCGATGGACAAGGGCTCGATGACGCCCACCCGGGCCATGGTTACGCGTGACTGCGCCTTGAGCCACGGCAGCTCCTCCACCAAGCCCAGGCAATCGGGATGGCTGGCGTCAGGGGGGCCGCTGGTGAACAGCGCACGGGCGGCGGCGGCATCCAGCGGGCCGAAGCCGATGCGGCCCGCGGCCGTTTCCACCTCCACCAAGGGTTCCAGCCAATACAGGCCGCGGGAGCCGGTGCGGCGCACGTCCACGCCCGCTTCCGCCACTGCCGCGGCCACCTGATCCGCACCCAAGGCGCGGGCCGTGAAGTCACCGGGCACGTACACGGTAACGCTCATGGGCCCATCAGCTCATCAAAGCGCCCGGCATCCACGCGGGCGTGCAGCACGCCGTCAACGGTCATCGAGGGCGCGCAGGCGCAGTTGCCCAGGCAGTAAACCGGCTCCAGGGTCACTGCGCCGTCCTCCGAAGTCTCGCCAAAACCGATGCCCAAGGCGGCTTGGGCATGGGCTTCAAGGGCGGCGCCACCCATGGCTTGGCAGGCTTCCGCCCGGCAGATGGCGACCACGCGCCGTCCGGGCGGCTTGGTCCTGAACAACGGATAGAAGCTGATGACGCCCTGCACCTCCGCGCGGGACAAATTCAGCCCTTTGGCGATGACCGGAACGCTAGCCGGCGGCAGGTGGCCGAACGCGTCCTGAACCGCGTGCAGGATGGGCAGCAACGGCCCCTCAAGGCTGCCCAAGCGTTCAATGATCTCGCTTACTGTGTCCGCGACGGCGCCATCGTCCATGGCTCGCTCCCTCTACTCGCCGCTTGCTTCGCCCGCGGCCGGTTCCCGGTGCGCGGACGGTTGCAAAGGCAGGCGCAGGCGCATCTCCGTGAACGCGCCAAGTTCGGAACTCACCTCTATACTGCCGCCGTGCCTCGTGAAGATGTCCGCGGTCAATGACAGGCCAAGGCCCGTGCCCCGGCCCGCATCCTTCGTGGTGACGAAGGGTTCGAACATGCGCTGGCGCATGTCTTCGGGAATGCCCGGGCCATTGTCGCGGATGCGGAACTCAAAGCCCGTGTCCAAGCGATGGCTGCTGATGTCCAGCCTGGGCTCGTATTCGCCGGCCAGCTTGACGCGCTTCTCCTCCAAGGCCTGAAAGGCATTGGTGAGCACGTTGAGAAAGGCGCGGCTGATGTCTTGGGGCACCACTTCGACGGTGCCGACACGGTCGTCGAGATCGATGCCAAGGGTGGCGTTGAAGTCCGTGTTCTCGGCCCGCATGGCATGGTAGGCCAGTTCCATGTACTGCTTCAGCAGCGCGTTGAGATCAACCTGGCGCCAGTTTCCCGGCCCGGAGCGGGAGTGCTCCAGCATGCTGCGCACTATGCCATCGGCCCGGCCGCCATGCTCCCTCACCTTGTCTAGGTTGACCTTGAGGTCGGCGAGGATTTCCTTGATCTCCGCGGCCAGGTCGAGTTGCTCATCGTCCTTGGCCTCGTCGATGATCTCGCCGATCTCGTCAATCAACTCCGCGGAAACCTCAGTGAAGTTCTTGATGAAGTTCAGGGGGTTCTTGATCTCATGGGCAACGCCAGCGGCGAGCTGACCCAAGGACGCCAGCTTTTCCTCCGCAACGATTTGCTCCTGGGCCCGCTGCAGTTGCGCCAAGGTCTTTTCCAAGGCCTGGTTCTTGGCATCGAGCTCCTCGGCCAGCTTCTCGATGAGATTGAGCCGCTGGACTTCCAAGGCGTAGCGCCGGAACACCTCCAGCGCATGGGCCATGTCCGTGACCTCGTCATTGCCGGACACGCCAACGGGAACCTCGAGGTCGCCGCCGGCCATTTGCCGCATGGTGCCGGCCAACCCGACCAAGCGGCGCAGCAGGTAGCGGCCCACGAACAGCCAGCCGATCAGCACCGCGCCGATGACGCTCAGAACATTGAGCAGCACCAGCCAGAGGATGCCTTGGGTGGCGGTGGACTGGGACTCGGTGTTGACGGCCACCGCTTCGCTGCGCACCTCCTCCACCAAGCGCTCCATGTCGGCGAGCAGCTGGACCGATGCCTCGCGGCCCGCCGCCAGCGCCTCGCGTTCCTGCTCCAAGCGCCGCAGGGACTCCCGCCGCAGCCTGAAGACGCCCGCCTCGGACTCGCCGATCTCCACCAACCGTTCCACTTCCTCCGCCAAGTCCAATTCAGAGATGCCGAGGTCCAGCCGATTCAGCGCTTGGCGAAGGTTCTCGGCGGCGCTGCGGAAGCGCTCCGCAACGGGTTCGAGCAAATCCCGCTCGGACAGCGACAGCGCCTCGCCGAGCAGCAGACCGGCCAAGGTGGCCTGCTGGCTGATCTCCACCAGATCTCGGTAGTAGGCCAGTTGCGCTTCCGAGGCTCGTTCCGAAGGCGTCAACGGCTGATCATCCAAGGTGCGCAGCCCCTCCACCAGAAAGAAGCCTTGGTCGTCAATGGCCGAACCCACCTCCCGTTCGATGCGCCGGTTGAGGGCGCCGAATTCCTCAACCAAGGCGTCCAAGGCCTGGGCAATGGCCAGTCGCCGTGCCGAGGACGCGTGCACTTCCTCCAGCAGCGACCCAAAGCGGACCAGGCCGCTCTCCAACTCCTCGGCCTGGCCGTTCAGGGCGGAACGGGAACCCACCTCCTCCACCAGGGCCATCAGCGCATCCCGCTCTTGCAGCACTTGCGCCGCAATGGCTTGGTGCTCGGTGGGCGTTGCCGCTGCGGCCATGCGCGCCGCGCCGTTGACCAAGGCGGCGCTTTGGCGGGCGATCTCCACGGACTGGCTCAGGTTGGGAATGCTCTCCGCCGCAAGACGGGACTGGTAGCGCACGATCTCCGTCAGGAAGTAGTAGGCCACGAAGCTGGCGGTGATGACCAGCAGCACGCTGCCCAGCAAGCCGGTGTAAATCTGCGGGCCGACGCCGAAGCGGTGCCTTTCCGGCCGTTCAAGCGGCGCACCGGCCAGCGGCGCCGGCATGGCGCTGGCGTCTTGCGGCGCGCCGTTCATCCTTTGGTCATCCGCGCAGCAGGGACCACGCGGCCATGGGCGTCAATGACCGTGAGATACACCTGATCCGAGCCTTGGTTGTCCGTCGGACCATAGCTTAGGGTCAAACCGCCAAGCTGAATTTCCCCGGCCTCCCGTAAGGCCGCCAGAAAGCCGGCACGGGTCAGGGGCGGCTTCGCCAAGCGAACGCCCTCCGCCACCAGCCGCCCCGCCAGGTAACCCTCCAACGAGACGAAATCCGGCGCCGCATCCGGCGCCACCGACTTAAGCGCCTTGCGGTACCGCCCCACCACTTCAAGCTGGGAATCCTCGGGAAAGGGCACCACTTGGGTGATGTAGACGCCCCGGCCAACCGGCCCGAGCTCGCGGGCCAAGGCGGCGCTGCCGACAAAGGAGAGATTCACGAAAACCGGGTCGAAGCTGAGCTTGCGCGACCAACGGATCATCGCCGCCGCCGGACGGTAGGCGCCGATGATGATCACCGCATCCGGCGCCTCGCGGCGCAGGTCCAGCAACGGCACCTTGATGCTCTCGGTGTTGCGCGGATAGTCCGCTTCGGCCACCAGCGACAGCCCGTGGGCCGCAAGCGCCATGCGCACGCCTTCAAGCCCCGCCCTGCCGTAGGAGTCGTTCTGGTAGAGAACGCCGATGCGCCGGGCACCGGCCTCCGCCTTCAACCGGGCGACGATTTCCGCCGTTTCCTGGATGTAAGATGCGCGCAGATTGACGACGCTTCTCATCGTGCCGGCCTCGCGCAGGAACCCGGCGCCCGTGAACGGTGCGACGTAGGGCACGCCGGCCTCGCTGGCGAGGGGCTGCACCGCTCGGGAGGTGGGGGTGCCGACCGCGCCGACCAAGGCGAAAACCTCCCGTTCCCGGATAAGCGTCCGAGTGTTGGCGATGGCGGCTTCCGGCTCGTAGGCGTCGTCCAGGGAAACCAAGGTCAAGAGGCGCCCATGGACGCCGCCGCTTCGATTGACTTCCTCAAACGCGGCCAGCAGGCCTTGGCGCACGCCCAAGCCCAATTGGCTGGCCGGACCGCTCAGTGCCGCCGATTGGCCGAACAGCAGCGGCTGGTCCGAGTGCGCACCCGAGAACCCGGCAGCGTCCGCGGATGCCGCCGCTGAGGAATCGGCCGGGCCGAGGCCGCCGAAGATCAAAACGTGCCAGAGGAGGAAAGCGCCAAGCACCCGGCGCATGAGCTAGGCGTTCCCCGAGAGCAGCCTCAGACGCAGGGAAAGACAGGTGATGTCGTCAAACTGGGTTGCGCCATCCGCAAAGCGCTCCACCGAATCGACCACGGACTCGGCCAGTTCCTGGGCGCTGGATGGCTCGCCGCCGCCAAGCACTTCGTCAAGGCGGCCCTCGCCGTACTCGTCCAACTGGTGATTGCAGGCTTCGGTGATGCCATCGGTGTACAGAAAGAGCGCATCACCCGGCACCAAGTTGACCGTGTTCTCCCCAAACTCATGCCCCTGGGCGATGCCCAATGCGAGATCGCCCGTCAAGGGAAGCTCCGTCACTGCCCCATCCGCGGTCAGGTGCCTGGGCGGATTGTGGCCGCCGTTGGAATAGCGGAAGCTGCCGTCGCGAAGATCAAGCACGCCGTAGAACACGGTCACGAACATGCAGGCATCGTTGTCTTGGCAAAGAAACTCGTTGACCTCCTGCAGACAGCCGCTGGGGGATTCGTGGCGTCGGGATGAGGACTTCAGCAGCGCCCGGGTGATCATCGTGAACAGCGCGGCAGGCACGCCCTTGCCGGAGACGTCGGCGATGACCAAGCCGAGGCGATGCTCATCCAATTCGAAGAAGTCGTAAAAGTCGCCGCCAATCTCCTTGGCGGGGTTCATGATGGCGTGGACCCCAAAGGCATCCCCAACCGGCAATTCGGCAGGCACCCCGGACAGCTGCACTTGCTTGGCCACGTCAAGTTCCCGACGGATGGCGACCAAGCGGTCGCGGTTCTTGAGCGCCTGCTCCAACGCATCGATGTGCTTCAGCGTTTTCTCAATGGTGATCTGCAGATCGTTGAAGTCCACCGGCTTGGTGACGAAATCGAAGGCGCCCCGGTTCATGGCCGTGCGGATGTTGTCCATGTCGCCGTAGGCCGAAATGATTACCGCCTTCACATCAGGCTTGGTTTCCTCAAGCTGGCCGAGCAGCGCCAGCCCATCCATGACCGGCATGTTGATGTCAGACAGCACCAGGCGGATGTCCGGATTCTGCTCAAGGGCCTCAAGCGCCTCCTTGCCGTTCTGGGAGAACAGGAACTCGTACTCGCCCTTGCGGATGCTGCGGCGAAAGCGCTGGCGGACGAGCAACTCAAGGTCTTCCTCGTCATCCACCATCAGTATTCGCGTTAGGCCCATGGCGACTCTCGGGTCGAAGTAAACGGTTGGCGGGAGGGGGACTAGACCGTTGCGAGGGCCTCGCTGCGGCTGCCGAAAACCGGCAGGATGTGGTCGAAGCCGCTGACCCTGAAGACCTCCGCAATCTGCTCCGAAAGACCGCAGAACAAGGTCTTGCCCTGGGCGGCCTGCATGCGCCGGGCAGCCAGCAGCAACACCCGCAAGCCGGCGCTGCTGATGTACTCAAGCTCTTCGAAGTCAAACAACAGCGCCGGTTGGCCAGCATCAATCTTGTCCCGAACGGCTTCATCAAGAACGCTGGCGTTGGTGCCGTCCACGCGCCCAACCAAGCACAGGATGGCGGCCTTTTCGTCCTGTTCCGTCCGTATCGTCAGTTGCGTTTTACTCGTCACTGTGATCAGTCTCCCGCTTTGATTCGCAAAGTTATTCGATTCAGGCCATCCGTCCGCTCGTAGCCTGCGCTTTCCGTAAACTGCTTCACAAGCATCACGCCCAAACCCCCAATGGGCCGTTCTTCCAGTTCAAGGGTGGTGTCTGGTACCGGCGCCTCGCTGAACGGGTCGAAAGCCGGGCCATTATCCTCCATAACGGCTTCCAGCACATCACGGCCTTCGGCGGTGGACAGGCGCAACTCCAAGTGGGGTTCGGCCATATCCTGAAGCCCGTAGTTGATGCTGTTCGTGATCAACTCATCAAGCACCAGATTGAGCTTGCCCGACACCCCGCTGCTCAAGGACTCAGCCGCGGCGAACTCTTCCACCGCTTGCGCCAGGGCGCCGAGCGCCCCGGACAGATCGGGAGGCAGATGAACGACCATTCGACGCTGTTCCCCCATCGCTCCCCCAGTCTTGTTAATGCTTGCGGAGCCCGCAGCTTGATCGACCGCGGCATGCCGTTGGCGCCGAAGGAACAGCCAACCGATGGGCCTGCACGGATGCGCCATGGCGGGTGCAGCCGGATCAAGCATGGGCAGGATAATACACGTACTCCCTTTCAAGTAAACCGTGAAAGCTGATGTACGACTCCAGCATTTCAGCCAGCAGCGCCTGCTGATCCGCCATCGGCGCATTCACGCATCTGGAGAGCAGGCCGTTGAGGCGATCCAAAGCAGTGAACGGCGCCGCCCGCGGCCGGCCCGACAGCGGCGGGTCAACCGCTTCCAAACTCTCCCACAGCCTTTGCGCCGCAAAGCCCAGAGAATGCGGTTGGGCGGGGTCGCAGACCAGCAGCGCCAAGGCGTCCGGACCGTTGACATCACCGCCGTGGGTTCGGCCATAGGCCTCAAGGGCGTTGCAGGCCCGCAGCGCGTTGGTCCAGCGCTCCCCGCGGCGGTCGGTGGCGGACGGCAGCGGGTTGTGGCCGTGGGCCAGGAGGGTGGTCGCCACCAATTGGGCGCGCTCCACGTACTTGCCCAGCTGCATGAAGTGCCAGTGGTCGCCGCGCCGCAAGGTGCCTTGGCAGATGCCGTCGAACTGCTGCAACCCCTCAACGATGCCGGCGTAGAAGCGCTCCGGCTCCTTGGTCCACTGCTCCACAAGCGTGGTGCCGCGCAGGCCCAAGTAGGTCCGGTTCAAGCACGTCCACAGCGGAGCGCTCAACGTGTCACGCACCTGCCGGGCGTTCTCCCGAGCGGCATGCAGCGAAGCGAGGATGGACGAAGGGTTGCTCGCCTCAAAGGTGAGCACATCCGTCAAGGCGTAGCCATCGGCAAAGAGATAGTCGTCATCCTCAGCCTCGCCGAAGACTTCCGCACCAGGCGGACGGGCGTTCAAGCAGCGGAACACCAAGCTCCACCCCTCGGCAACCTCAGCCGCCGAGCTCACCGGCAGCCGCTGCAGCTGCAAACCCACCAGGCGGGCACTGAACTCCACCCGTTCCAGGTAACGGCTCATCCAGTACAGGGAATCGGCAACTCGGGCCAGCATTCAGGCGTCCGCTTGCTCAGCCGGCGGGGCATCAACAATCCAGATGTCCTTGGCGCCACCGCCTTGGCTGGAGTTCACCACCAAGCTGCCCTCGCGCAGCGCGACCCGGCAAAGCCCCCCCGGCAGCACCTTGGTTTCGGCCCCGTGCAGCACGAAGGGGCGCAAGTCCACATGCCGGGGCTGCAGCCGGCCATCGATCAGGCAGGGCGCGCGCGACAAGGCCAAGGTGGGCTGGGCGATGTAGTTGTGCGGGTCCGCGCGAATCTTGTCTGCGAACTCGGCCCGCTCCGCGGCGCTGGCGTGGGGGCCCACCAGCATGCCATAGCCGCCGGACTCCCCCACCGCCTTGACCACCAGTTCATCGAGGTGCTCCAAGGTGTAGCGCAGCCCGTCCGGCTCGCGGCAGAGGTGCGTCTCCACGTTGTCAATGATGGGCTCTTCGCCGAGATAGTAACGGACCATGGCCGGCACGTAGGCGTAAACGGCCTTGTCGTCGGCCACGCCCGTGCCGGGCGCATTGGCCATGGCGAGATTGCCCTGGCGGTAAACGTCGAACAGCCCCGGCACGCCCAACAGGGAATCGGCTCGAAAGGCCTGGGGGTCGATGAAGTCGTCGTCCACGCGGCGGTAGAGCACGTCCACCGGGCGCGGCCCGCGGATGGTGCGCATCAGCAGGCGGCCGCGCTCCACCAGCAGATCGGCTCCGCGGACCAGCTCGATGCCCGCTTCAGCGGCAAGGAACGCATGCTCGTAATAGGCGGAGTTGTAAACTCCCGGCGTGAGCAAGGCAATGCCTGGCACTTCGCTCTCCGGCGCGAGGGATTCCAGCACCCGGCGCAGCTCGCGCCCGTAATGCTCCACGGGGCGAACGCGGCAGCCGCGGAAGGTGCGGGGATAGGCGCGGCGGATGGCCTGCCGGCAGGCGAGCATGTACGAGACGCCGGATGGCACGCGCAGATTGTCCTCCAGCACCATGAACGCATCGCCGGCGCGCACGAGGTCGCTGCCGCACACCGACACGTAAGCGTCCAGCGGCACCTCGACGCCTTCCATCTCCGGCCGGTAGTTCGGGCAGCCCCGCACCAGCTCCGTCGGCACCGTGCCGTCGCGCAGGATGTGCCCGGGGCCGTACACGTCGGCCAGAAACAGGTTGAGCGCCTGGACGCGCTGAATCAGGCCCCGCTCTATGACGTCCCACTCGCTGGCCGGCAGCAGGCGCGGCACGCAGTCCACCGGAAACACCCGTTCGATGGACTCATCATCGCCGTAAACCGTGAACGTGATGCCCTCATGCAGCAAGGAGCGGGCGACGCGCTGGTGCAACCGCTGATACTGCTCCGGCGAAAACTGCCCCAGCGCCTGGGCGACTGTTCGGCAATGCGGGCGTGGCGAGCCGGCCGCGTCCACCATCTCGTCATAGTAGGCGGGATCGAGCTCGTACTGATCGAACGGCGAGGCGCGATCCTGCTTCGGTTCGCTATCGGCTTCGCCGCCATCGTCACGCTCATCCATCGCCGCAATATCGCGCTGGCAAACCGCCCTGTCAATGCTCGAAGGCGAGCATTCTCAATGGGCCGTTGGTCATCTCCGCTGGGAGAAAACAGGCAGTGTGGCGCGCAAGTGGCTGGCAGGGGATCGTACCGTTCATAAAGGGCGCTGCTGCCGATTGCCCTGCCCATGCGCCTTCAATGGGGCTGGTCAACTCGTAACTCATGATCCGGGTCCCCTTTGCAGAGTAGATTTGCAGAGTGGATTGATGATGTGTCCAGACAAATGACCTAAGATTGGTCTTTAATGCAATCCGATATTCGGTCTTCTCATGAGCACGACACATCCGATCCTCGCTAATGCAAGCGCTGGAATATCCGAATTGAAGAAGAATCCCATGGCTGTCATAAATCATGCCGAGGGAACGCCAGTGGCGATTCTGAACCGTAACCGGCCAGTCTTCTACGCTGTTCCCGCCGCAGCTTGGGAGGCCTTGCTCGATAAGCTGGAGGATCTGGAACTCGCAGCGCTGGTGCGCGAACGCGAGGGTGAGGCCGAAATCGAAGTCAACATCAATGAGCTATAGGCTAGTCTTCCTGACTAGTGCGATGCGCGAATGGGAGAAACTTGATCCGGACACTCGCGAGCAGTTCAAGACCAAGTTGACAGCCCGCTTGGAAGCTCCTCGAGTGGCCGGCGACCGTTTACGCACGGTGAAGGACTGCTAAAAGATCAAGCTCCGCAGCGCCGGGTATCGGCTGGTGTATCAGGTGCGTGATCAAGAGCTGGTCATAGCGGTGGTGGCGGTCGGAAAACGCAACGGCAACGCCGTCTATCGAGTGGCGGCAAACCGACTATAGGCCAGTGGAAATCCCCACGCCGGCGGTGGCCTCTTCTTGATCACCTTCATGGTGCTGGCGCTGTTCGCCGTGCGATGGCTGCGGCGGCGTTGCGCACCGTAACAGCCCATTCCATCCCTGCAATGCAAGTCTGCTGCGCGGACGTTCCATACAGTCCAATTGGCTTGGTTGAAACTTCTGGCACGATGGTTGCTTGGTTAATGGCGAAAGGTTGATTTAGCGAAAGAAGCCCCCACTTAGGCGTCCAGCCCGGTTAGGGGGCATCTAAACCCACGCAACAAAGGAGAACAGGAACATGAGTTACGATTTTACCAGCCCCATTGAAGGCGCATTGGCAGTGGCCATGGACAGCAGCGCCCTCTTCGAGCAGTACGACCCCCTGCCGGCCGCCAACGACCTGATCTACGGCCCGATGGAGGAGGACGCTCCGGAGTACGACAACCTCTATCTGACGCCGCTGTAGCTTGCGGCTAGTGCGCTACAACCAACGTGCCGCCTCGAAGTAGGCCTGTGCACTCAAATAGTCGTCCGGGTGACGCTTGAGAGTGCGCAGCAGCGCCGCGCAGGCATCGGCAACCGATGCGGTGCCCGTGCGGCAACGCTCGATGGCGGCCACCAGCTCAGCGCTTTCAGTGCTGTTCAGCCGCCGCTTCAGATGTCCCTGCATGTGGGATAAGGCGTTGGCGTGGCCCGGCCGTCCAGCCGGCTGGGCCAACCCCGCCATCAAGCAGACCAAGTAGCGCTCGCCAATTTCGGCCACGCCGCCGCGCAAGTTGCTGAGCAAGCGCCCGGCCGCCTGATAGTGGCTGATGCTGTGCGCCATCAGCAGGTACTTGTAGCGGGAGTGGAACTCGACAAGCCGCCCCGCCGTCAAGCCATCCGCCGCCAATCGGTGCCAGTGGGCATAGGTCAGCACCCGGTTGATGAACGCCCCACGCACCGCCGGGTCGAACAACCGCTCATTCTCCTCCGCCGGCAAGCCAGGGCGGGCCGCGAGAAGGTTTTTGGCGTAGAGGCCTTGTCCGTCGGTCCGGTAGGGCTCGCCTTTAACTTGGTGGCGCACCTTGACGCTGGCTAGCCCGCAGCTCGGCGACCGGGTCATGAAGATGTGGCCGCAAACGCTGTCCAGCTGGCCGGCTTGCGCCCGCCCAAAGTCGGTCAACGCATCGGTGACATCGAGACTGGGGTCGTCAACGCCAATGGCGCGCAGGCCGCCACCCTCCCCCACCAAGCGAATTGGCGCCCTGGGAACGTCCATGCCGATGCCCACTTCAGGGCACACGGGCTGGTAGCTGAACACGGCTGCCAGTTCCGCATTGGGCAGGGCGTCCGCGGCGTCGCTGCCGTCGTAGCGCACTGCCTGACCGGTCAGGCAGGCGCTGATGGCCACCGGCACCGGTGGCTCGGGGCGCGGCGGGAAGTCCGGTGTCATCGGCTTCACCACCGGCCTTGCCGTCAAGAGGAAGTGGCCAGGAAACCCCAGACCTGATCGGCGCCCAAGGCGCACAGGTGACGCCCGAGCAAGGCCTGCCAATGGGCTTCGCTGCCATACTCGTCGCGCCACGCCCAAAGCCGGCGGGTGAAGTGGTGAAGCTGGTGTTCGTAAGTGAAGCCCATGGCGCCATGCACCTGGTGCACGGCCTCGGCGACCAAGCCAACCGCCTCGCCGACCCGGGACTTGGCCGCCGCCACCTCAAGGGCGAAGCGCTCACTGCCGATGGCAGCCACTGCCGCATCGCTGGCCCGGCCGGCGGCGGCCACTTCCGCAGCCACCATGGCGAGCATGTGTTGAACGGCCTGGAAGCGGGCGATGGGCCGCCCGAACTGCTCGCGCTCCTGAGCGTAATCTATGCCGAGCTCCAGAACCCGCTCCAAGGCGCCGGCGGACTGCGCCACCCGGGCCAAGGCCAGCAGCGCCGGGGCGGGCTCCGCGCAAGGCAGGGCGCGAACGTCCTTGACCTCAACCTGATCGCGGGGCTCGCCAGCCAAGCTGACCGCTTCATGCACGGCCACCGGCGTTCCGGCAAAGACCCCGCCGTCTTCAGCAACGCCAACGATCTGCCGCGCCGCCCGCCCCCAAGGCACGCCCTGCCAGGGGGAGGGGCCATTCTCCGCGACCATCCCCACCGAGTTCAGCGTGTCGGTCGCTTCGCCTTGGGCCTCTGCGCCCAGCCAGCGATTGGCCAGCAACGCCTCGGCCAGCGGCAGCGGCGCCGCAAAGCGCCCGGCCACCCGCAACACGGCAAAGAAGTCAGCCAGCTCCGCGCCGCTGTCCGGCAGGGCCATGAACTGAAAGCCGCTTTCGCACAGCAGTTGCCAAAGACCAGCGGGGAACTGCCCGTCCTCGGCGGCATCCAAGGTCGTCTTGGTGCATTGGTCGCGAAAAATCCGTTCCGCGGCATCCGCCAGCATCTGTTCCACTAGCGCAACCCCAAGCCGCGAGCGATGACGCCACGCAGAATTTCCCGGGTGCCGCCGCGCAGGGTGAATGAGGGCGACAGCAACAGCGTTTCGGCGTAGGTTTGGCGAAACCGCTCCTGATCCCCGCCAAGGGGCGCGGCCGCTCGGGCGATTTCCGGCAGCAGCTTCTCGAAGTTGTTGCCCAGCTCCTTGACCAACGCCGCCTCGACGTTGGGCGCCTTGCCGTTCTCCAGCATCCCCGCCACCGACATGGACATGCGGCGCAGGGTCATCAAGTGCGCGGCGATGCGCCCCACGGCCGCCGCCGCAAAGCGCTCAGGGTCGGCGCCCACCATGCGCACGAACTCCACATAGACGCGGAATGCGGACAGGAAGCGCTCCGGCCCGCTGCGCTCGTAGCCCAGCTCCGAGGTCACCTGGGACCAGCCGTTGCCGGGCTCGCCGACCACGTCCGCGTCGGCCACGAACACGTCCTCAAACACCACCTCGTTGAAATCCTCACCGCCGGCCATGTTGCGAATCGGGCGCGCGGTCACGCCTGGGGCCGCCAGGTCGATGATCAATTGCGACAGCCCGGCGTGGCGATTGCGGTCATCAACCGGCGCCGTGCGCACCAAGGCGATCATGTAATGGTTCAGATGGGCGCCCGTGGTCCAGAGCTTGGTGCCGTTGACGCGCCAGCCGCCCGCTACCCGTTGGGCCGCCGTGCGCACCGAGGCTAGGTCAGAGCCGGTGCCCGGTTCGCTCATGCCGATGGAGAAAAAGCTCTCCCCGCGCACGATGGCGGGCAGGTAGCGCGCGCACTGCTCTTCGCTGCCGCTGCCCAGCAGCAGCGGGCCGCTCTGCCGGTCGGCGATCCAATGGGCACTGACCGGCGCGCCCGCCGCAAGCAGTTCCTCAGTCACCACATAGCGTTCGAAGAAGCTGCGTTCAGCACCGCCATAGGCCTTGGGCCAGGTCATGCCGATCCAGCCCCGTTCGCCAAGCCGGGCGGAAAGCGCCGCATCATGGCCCGAACTGAAGTCGGAGTTCGGAGTGTTGATCCGGTCGGCGTTGGCGGCCAAAAAGTCCCGCACCTCCCGGCGCAGGGCCTCTGCGCCCTTCGGCAGTTGCACGGGGTCGAATTGCAGCATCGGCGGTCCTCAGGCGTCCTTCAATGGGTGTTCCATGATTGAAGGCTCCAATATGCCGTTCAGATTGGTGCTTCACAAGCCCCAGTGATTCGCTTGACTCACCGCCAATGAGTCGCTAAAACTCATTGTCATGACTAAGCGCCTGCAAGTCCTTTTCGACGACGAGGAATACCGAGGAATCCAACGGGTTGCGCGCCAGTGCCATATGACCGTGGCCGAGTGGGTGCGTCAGTCTCTGCGCGAAGCGCGGACGGCTCGACAATCGATCGCGGAAGCCAAACTCCGAGCGTTGAATGAGGCGACCGGTCACAGTTTCCCGGTTGGCGACATCGAGACGATGCTCAGGGAAATTGAAGCCGACCGGCTGCCGGAGTGATCTTCGTAGACTCCAACGTCCCCATGTACCTAGTGGGTGCGGAACACCCTAACAAAGCCCGCGTCACCGAGCTCATTGGACAGTTCATCCGCGAGAATGAGTTTCTCGTGACCGACGTCGAGGTTTACCAAGAAGTGCTGCACCGATATGTGTCCATTCGCCGCCATGATGCGATAAATCCCGCTTTTGCCAGCCTTGATGCCATCGTCGACGAGGTGCTGCCGATTCAAATTGCTGACATTCGAGCCGCTCGCGATCTAATCGCGTGGGTTGGCGGCATATCCGCCCGGGATGCACTTCACGCAGCGGTGATGCGGCATGCTGGCATCGAACGCATCTTCAGTCTTGATCAGGGCTTCGACGCCTGTCCTGGCCTCAAGCGGCTAGCGTAACGATGGCCAACCCGAAACTGCTGCGCGCTCGGCTTAAGCCCGTGTTCGAGGACATGGTGAAGCGGGCTACCGTGGCGCAGCGTTTCGTGCATCGGGACGCCTACCGCATCACCATCGCCACCCTGTGGGCCAATCTGGTGCTTAAGCCCGAGGACGCCGGCATTGAGGAGGCTGACCTGGAAGCCGTCCACGACCTGCTGAGCGCCGAGGCGCAAGCCGTGCTCGGCGCCGATGAGGACCTGACCGCCTGCTTCGCCTTTCTCAACAGCAAGCAGGGCGAAGCGGCCATGGCGGAAGCCAAGCTCTCCAAGACCCACAAGGATCTGCTGCTGTACTTCTGCTCCATGATCCTCGACCCCGACGGCCACCGAAAGTGGATGGAGCGGGTGCGCGAGGGAGTGACGCAGCGCCCTTAAGGCTTGCTCTCGGTAGCGTAGAAGCGGCGGTGGGCATCGCCGAACAGGGCCGCTGCCTGACGGGCTTGGGCCATGTCCGGTTGGTCCAGGACGAGCGCCTCGCCATCGTAGCGCCACCCGTGCAGCCCGCCGCCGTGTGCCAGCACGGTCTGGTGCCTGCGCCCCAGCACGGCCACGTGATAGTCCTCCTCCGCCGGCGCCAGCTGGTCCTCGCCAGAGAGCAGGCTGCGCCCATAGAAGGGTTCCGTGGCCCGAACACCGAGCAGGCTGAGCAGCGTGACCGGCAGGTTCATGGTGGAGCCCATGAACTCAACGGTTTGCGACTGCAAGCGGGCCGGATTGTAGAGCACCAAGGGGGTTCGGAAGTTGTTGGCCGGCACCAGCGTGGGGCCGGGGCGCAACGGCCCGTGGTCGGCTGCCACAACCAGCAGCGTGTCCGCGAACCAAGGACGGCGCTCCGCTTCCCGCACGAACCTGCCCAGCGCCCAGTCGGCGTAGGCCAAGGCGTAGTCCTGACGCCGCTGGTCACTGGGAAAAGGCACCCGGCCGTCCGGAAAGTCAAAGGGGTGGTGGTTGGTGACCGTGAGCGTGCTCAGCATCACCCGGTCATGGCGCGCGGTGCGGCGGTCCATTTCGAGCAGCACCCGGTCGAACAGAATCTCGTCGGCCACCCCCCAACTGGTCTCGAACCAACGGTCCGGGAAGTCGTAGCGGCTGAGCATGGCGTCAAAGCCGATGCCGCGCCAGTAGTCGAAGAAGTCGGTGAAGTTGGGCCAGCCGCCGTAAACGAACGCCGTGTGGAACCCGGCCCTGGACAGCACTCGAGGCAGGGACGGCAGCCGCTCAAAGCCCGTCCGTTGGGTGGTCGACAAGCCCGGCAGCGGCGGATAGCCATGCAGGATGGCCTCCATGCCCCGCACGGTGTGGGTGCCGGTTGCGTAAACGCGGTCAAAGTAGATGCCCTGCTTGGCGATGGCCGAAAGCTGCGGCGCATACTGGGCCCGTTGCTCCAAGTTCCACCACGCCTCGCCGCTGAAGGACTCCGCGATGACCAGCACAAGGTGCTTGAAGCCCGCCGCTGGTGCTGCGCCAGCGGCGGCGGCAACGGCTGGCGGCATGGGCTGCGCGGGCTGCCAGTAGGCGTCCTCCCACTCGCCCTGATCAAAGCGCAAGGCGTGCAGCATGTCCAGCCAACCGTTGCTCGCCAAGTGGTTGAGCGACCGCTCAGGACCCACTGGCCCTCGATAGCCGCCGTCGTTCAAGACAACAAGCCAGGCCACGGCAAGCATCGCCAAAAAACCCAAACGCTCGCGCCGGCCAAATGCGCCAGGCAGCCAGCGGCCGAACCAGCGAGCCGCCGCCCAACCGACCAAGGCCAAGGGCATCAGGTAGAAGATGAGCCCAACCTGTTCCTGCAAAAAGGTCACCACTTCCTGCACATGGCGTCCATAGCGAACGGCGGTGATGCCAAGCCGGGCGTAGAACTCGGTCCAGTGAAAAACCTCGCCCAAGGCGACCAGCGCGACCGCGGCCATGGTCAACGCCAGCCACCAAGCCGCAAAGCGGCGGCCAAACAGGAAGCCTAGGCTGAGCCACCCGCCGATCAAGCAGAAAGCCTGGACATCGCTGACCGCGCCATAGAGGAAGGTTTGCAGCCAAGCGCCCGCCGAGGGTGCGGCGACGAAGGAACCGTCTGGCGTCAGCCAAGCCATGGCCAGCCGCACGACCAGCCCCAAGGCCATCCAGAGCATGGCCAAGCGCATCCAGAACCCGATCATGTGACGGCCGGGCTGCGCGCCTTGGGAGCGGGCCGCGCGGCCCAGGACAACAGCACCGGCAGCAGAAAGACGGTGAACACCAGCAACAGCGACACGGCGATGGCCAGCAGCAAGCCGATGGACGCGGTGCCCGCATGGGGCGACAGCGCCAAGGCGGAGAAAGCGCCCACCGTGGTCAAGGCGCTCAGCACCACCGCGCGGGGCGTGCTCGAGTGCATCAGGTGGGGCACGTCGCCCTCCCCGCGATAGCGGTCAACCACATGCACGCCGCTATCCACGCCAAGGCCGAATATCAGCGGCATCACCAAAATGTTGGCCATGTTGAGCGGCGTGTCGAGCAGCACGCCAAGTGCCAAGGTGAAAAGCACCGCCAGGCCCAACGGCACCATGATGAGCAGCGCGTGGCGCAGGCTCTGGAACATGGTGAGCAGCACGATGCCGATCGCCGCCAAGGCGAAGGCCATCGCCTGCTGGAAGCTGGCCACCACCACCCCGCCAACGCCCCGCTCGATGACCGGGCGTCCGGTGGCGGTCGGCGCAACGGCTTGCACGGCGTCGATGAAGCGGTTCATCACGCTGACGTCGGCCACATCATGCGCCGGCAGCACGATGCTCAGGCGCTCGCCCTCAGTGCTGGTGAGGCGAGCGCGAATCTCGGCCGGCACCGCCTCCACGGTCACCAGCCCCACTTGCAGCGCCCGCCGCAGCCACGCCAGCTCCTCCACCAAGTTGGCGACCACGCCCTGCTGCCAGATCAGCAACTGGGAGGCCGGGCCACTGGCCAAGCCCCCTAGGACGGCCTCGAGATTGGCATAGCGGCTGCGGTCCGCGCTGGTCTCGATGGCCCCCAGCAAGCTGCGCACGCCAGCCTGCAGCTCGCTTTCCGCCGGCGCATCGAGGCGCCGCAACGGCGCCAGCGCACTGGCCAGCATCCATTGCAGGTCCTCAAGCACGTAGAGCTTGGTCGATTGGTCCTCCGGCACGAAATCCTCAAGGGTGATCACCGAATCAACCTCCGCCAAGGCCCGAACGGCCTCAATGACGCCGGGATCCTCGCCGAGCATCAGCAAGGCGTAGTCGGTCGCCTCCCCGTCGCGCTGCAGCAGGCGCAGGGTGCGCATGGAGTCGGTGGCCGGGTCCTTGAGCGCCAGCACGCTGTAGTCGAAGCGCGCCTGGCTGGCGAAGGCCAAGGCCAGCACGGCGGCAGCGGCCGTCAGGCCAAGCACCCAGCCGCGATGGGCAATCAAGGCCGCCACCAGCCGCGCTCCGGAGGGCAAGGGCATGACATGGGGCTTGATGGGGCCGAACACCGTGAACAAGGCGGGCAGCAGCGTGAAGGCCAGAAAGCCGGCGAACACCATGCCACCGGCGGAAATGACGCCCAAGTCGGCCAAGCCTTGGTAATCCGTCGGCCAAAAGCCCAAAAAGCCCAACGCCGTGGTCAGCGTGCAGATGAAGATGGCCCCGCCCACGCTGTGCACGGTTGAATCCAACGCCTTGACGACGTCGCCCGCACCAACATTCACCGCCTCCTGGTAGCGCAGCGAGAAATGGATGGCAAAGTCAACGCCGAGGCCGAAGAACATCACCACAAACACCACCGACAGGGTGTTGTACTCCCCCACGGTCAGCATGGCGTAAGCTGCGGTGAGGCTGATGCCGACCACCAGCATGGTGAAGGTGGCCACGATGATCTTCAGGGAGCGCACGCCCACCAGCAGCACCACCGCCAGCAGCGCCACCGCCAGCCACCCCGCCAACTGCACCCCGCCCACCGCCGCCTCGATCTCCTCGTGGGCCAGCGCCGCTTCACCGGTGATGCCGACGCGAACGTCCGCTGGCGCGCCAACCTGCGCCACGATGGCGCGCAGCTCTTCGACGAGTTCGGCGTTGGCCAGGGTTTCGCCGATGTCCAGGTTGGTCTTCACTGAAATGAGGCGGTGCCAGACATCGCTGCCGCTGAAGAACTCATTGGCCCAGTGGACGGTGGGATCGCCGCCGTCAAGCAATGCCTCGGCCGACTCCTCGAACAGCCGCACCACGTCGTCAAAGCCACTCGGGGGGTCGTTGCGGATGCCGTCCTCGAGCAGGTTGAGCAAACCGCGCAGGCTGGGATCTTCGGCGACTGCCGTCAGCCAAGGCTGCGCTTCGGCAAGGCGGGCGGCGATGTCGTCAAGCTCCTCCTGATCGACGTAGAGCAGGGCGTGGTCGCGAAAGAAGGGATGGTTGCCGCCCGCGTAAACCGCCCGGAAACGATCCGGGCGCTGGCGAATCTCCGCTTCGATCAGGAGCGCGGTGTCCTCCACCTGCTGGAAGCCGCTGCCGGAAACCACCACCACGGCGGTCTTGACGTGATCGGGAAAAGCGGCTTGAAAGCGGTCGAAGTCATCCCGCCAAGTTGCCTCCTGACGAACCAGGTCGCCCAGATCGGCGTTCATGCGGTGTCGGTCGACGGCCACCCAAACCGAGGCGCAAGTGAGCAAGGCCAAGCCCGTGAGCACCGCCCAAGCGTGGCGGGCGACCCAGCCAACCCACTTGGCCAGGGCCAGAATCAGCCAGCGTTCGATCATTGGCTGTCGTCAGCTTGCCTCAGATCGGCGCGCCGCCGACAGCGAAGCATCCACAGGTCCGGCCGCCCTTGCGCTGCTGCCGATGGTTCATGGAGGGCCGTCGGCCTCGTCGAAAAAGTCGTCAAAGTCGTCCAAGGGCGGGTCGCCATCGAAGATCTGGAACTTGCGGCGCTGGTAGTAGGCCTCGCGGGTGAAGGCGTAGGGGTCGAGGGCCGCGGCATCGCGAGTGTCGGTCAGCGTCAGCGCATCCGCCCGGGCCGCGAGCACGTCCACGCCCCCCATCCAAAGCTCGTAACGGCCGCGCAGCAGCAGGCGCGGCGTGAAGGCGCGGAAGGCCATGCTCGGCAGGTCGCGAATCGTCGATGGCCCCACCAGAGGCACATAGACGTAACGGCTGTTGCGCCAGCCCCAAACGGCCAGGGTTTGGCCAAAGTCCTCGTCTTGGGCGGAGAATCCGGCTGGCGTGGCCACGTCAAACAGGCCGCCAACGCCGACGGTGCTGTTGACCAGAAAGCGCATCATGTCGGTGCCGCCGCTCTTGGGCTTGCCTTGCAGGAAGCCGTTGATGCCGCTGTTCACCGTGCGCAGATTGGCAAAGAAATTAAGGAGGCCCGCCTCCACTGGGTCCGGCATTACGTCCTGATAGCCGTGCGCCAAGGGCTCGAACAAGCTGTTGTCCAAGGTCTCGGAAAGCTCAAAGGAGGCTCGGTTGAATTCGGGGGCAGTGTCGTAGGTGCCGTAATCGGGCCCTTCCAAACTGGTGCACGCAGCCTGCATGAGCAGAGCGACGGCCGCCAAGCCCTGCCTTGAGCACGGGCCCAGGCTTAGCCGGAGGCCAGCTCTTGCCCTCGACGACTGGCAAGTTGCGCGGCGCGTTGATTGCGGCGTTGTCCGACGTCGCCTCGTTAGCGTCCCAACCGCCGTTTGCTTGATCGGCATCGATGCCCTCATGTCATTCTCCTCCCTGCAGTCTCAGTCTCCCGCAGCGCTCAACTCCGCCACGTTGGCCTCGATGTGCACCACCAGCCCATCAAAGCCCTCTTCGCGAATGATGCCAGCATAGTCCGCGCGACGCAGCGAGAGGTCGCTTACGCCATCGGCGACGACATTGAACACCTTGTCACCGCGAAAGTAGTAGTCCAGATTGACCGGCTCCTTGTTGGTGCGGTTCAGCAAGGTCTTGACCACGGGCCCGGTGCTGGCGGACAGGGTTTCCTCATGCACGAAGCTCTGGCCGCTGTAGCTGTCGAAGCGGTCCGCGTAGGTGGCCGTGATCAGCCTCTGCATCAGCGCCACGAACGCCGCGCGTCGCGGCTCGTCAAGCCCGCGCCAACTCGGGCCAACGCTGATGCGGGCGACGGCGCCCAAGTCGAAGAAATCCGCCACCGCTGGCTCCAGCAGTGCCGTGCGCCGGTCAAAGCCGTCGGTTTGCATGACCTCGATCAACAGCGCGTGGAAGCGTTGCACCGACTCGGCGGGGGCCGCATCAGCACCCGCCTCGGCCCAGACGCAGGCTGCGCCGAAGCCGGCTTGAATGCAGAGCGCGAAGCACAGGAGCCGCCTCATCGCACCAGCGCCAGGCTGAACCAGGGCACATAGGTGATGAGCAGCAGCGCCACCAGCAGCACCAGCATGAACGGCCAGCAAGCCGCATAGAGCGTCAGCACTGGCTTCTTGAACCGGTAGCTGGCGATGAACAGGTTCATCCCCACCGGGGGCGTGAAGTAGCCAATCTGCATGTTTGCCAAAAACACAATTCCCAAGTGAACCGGATCGATGCCGTAACCCACGGCCACCGGCAGAATCAAGGGCACCATGATGACCAATGCGGCGAAGATGTCCAACAGGGCGCCCAAGGCCAGCAGCAGGATATTCAACAGCGCCAGAAAGGCAATCTGGCTTTCGATGTGCGTCTGCATGAAGTCAAACAGGCGCTGGGGCACCTCGGCGTCAACCAGGAAGTTGGTGAATGCCAGGGCGACGCCAAGAATCAACAGAATGCCGCCCACCATCACCATGGCCTTGACCGCCACCGCCGGCAGTTCGCGCAGCTTGATGTCGCGGTACAGCAGCGTCTCGGCGATGGTGACGTACACGGCGGTCACCGCCGCCGCTTCGGAAATGGCGAAGAATCCGGAGTAGATGCCGCCAAGCACCACCACGGGCAGGGGCAGTTCCCAGCGAGCCGCCACCAGCGCCGCCCGGATGCGGGCGCCTTCAAGACCCCTGGCGCGGCGCTGCCGCAGACCGGCGAGCGGCACATTGTCGGGGCCGGCAGCGGGCGCACCGGAGAGCCTGGACCCGCGCTCAACAACGCTGGAGAGCCGCACCGAGGCGCCGCGCTGGGACCACCACGTCCAGCCCATCAGGCAAGCCAGCATCAGCAGCAAGGGCATGAGGCCCGCCTTGAACAGATCGACGATGGTGAACGAGGGGCCGGCATCAATCTGCTGGGCGATGACGCCGTAGAGAATCAGGGGCACCGATGGAGCCAACAGCAGGCCAAGGCTGCCGGAGCTGGTGACCAAGCCCAAACTGAACCGCTCGCCATATCCGGCCTGCAGCAGCGCCGGCAGCAGCAGCGCGCCAAGCGCCACGATGGTGACGCCGGAGGCGCCCGTCAAGGCGGTGAACAGGGCGCAGGCGGCGAAGCTGACGATGGCCAAGCCACTGGGCAGCCAGCCGAAGAAGCTCTCCACCACGGCCACCAGCCGTTGCGACGTGTTGGCCTCAGCCAGCACATAGCCGGCATAGGTGAATAGCGGCAAAGCCACCAGCAGCGGCGTGTCCACGATGCGGTAAACCTCTATGGGCACCGCTGCCAAGTCAATGCCGGACGCCAAAAAGCCCAGCATGGCGGCGCCCATCAGCACGGCGACCAGCGGCGCCCCAGCCAGGGCGGCAGCCAACAGCAGAACCAGGCCGAGCGCCTCAGTCATGGCGGATCGAGGGTGTGCAACAGGTAGCGCAGGCCGATGACGGCAGCACCCACCGGCAGCACGGCTTCGCAGGCCCAAGCCGGCACCGAGGCGAAGGCGATGGTGCCATCCTCGTACTCAAAGCGGACAAATCGGTAGCTGTGCCAAGCGAAAACGCCCATCACCGCGCCCGTGAAGGCGTTGGCGAAACGCTTCATCGGCCGCTGCCACCGAGGCGGGACAAATCGGGCCAACACGTCAATGCGGATGTGGTCGTCATTGCGGGAGGCCACCATGGCACCGATCATGGCCACCCAAATCACCAGCACGCGCACGAGGGCATCGCCCCACATGAGGCCAGTGTCGAACAGGTTGCGGGCGATCACCTGATAGGCGGCAAGGGCGATCATCGCCGCCAGAATCAGGGCCAAAAGCCCATCCTCGATGCGCCGCAACGCCTGCAGAGCAGGCTTGACGACGGGCAGGTTCAATTCACGAGAAGGCACTGGGCTACTTCTCTCGATAACAGGCCAAATCTGTCAAGTGAATCAACTTTCGCGCCCAGCTCCGTGGCAATGTCCAAGTCTCGGCCCGTCAGTCCGAAGCAGCGCTCAGGCGGGTGTCCCGGAATTCGCGCAGATGCCCTTGCAAGGCGTGGTAAAGGCCGGCGGATATGTAGTCCTCCTCAACCAAGCGCATGGTGGCCTCATCGGCCAGCCGACGCCACTCCGCCATTTCCGCATCCGAAGCGCTGCGCCACTCAAGACCCTGATTGGCGAGCGCGGCTGAGGCTTGTTCGTGGTCTCGCCGGCTGCGGGCGTTGACCTGCCCGACCACTTCGCCCATGACCCGGCGCACCACCGCTTGGTCCGGTTCGGCGAGCCGCTCCAAGCGCCGTTTGTCCACGGCGAACAGACCATAGACGTACATTAACGGCACATCCAGCACATGGGAAACGCGGGTGTGCCACTGCAAGGCCACGGCACCCACTGGGGGTGCGGCCACGCAGTCGATCAAGCCGGTTTGCAAGCCACCGAGCACGTCGACGATGGGCAGCGGAATGGGAGCGATGCCAAACGCCTGCAAGGCGCGGGCGGAGCCGGGGTCGTTGTCCGGCACCCAGACCTTGCGCATTCTGACGTCGGCAACGCTGCTCACAGGCTGCTGGGTCATGGCGTAGGCGAAGCCGACCTCGGCCAGCCCCAAGGAGACAAACCCCTTGGCTTCCAAGCCAGCCAGCAACTCAGCATCCATGCGCTGGCGCACGTAGTCCACCTCA
The DNA here is from genome assembly GCA_965220835.1 of Candidatus Azophilus sp. Classification (GTDB taxonomy): domain Bacteria; phylum Pseudomonadota; class Gammaproteobacteria; order Pseudomonadales; family Azotimanducaceae; genus Azophilus. The sequence goes on from OZ244842.1 coordinate 1,653,365, forward strand.
TCGCCGGAGCGAAACGCCATGGGCAGGTTGTACAGGGCGATGTCGGGATAGGTCTGCACCAAGGCGCCAGCGGTCACCACCGCGCCGTGCAACTGGCCGATGCGCATCTTGCGCAGCACGGCCTTGTCGTCACCCATGACCCCGCCGGGGTAGAACTTGAAGCTCACGCGGCCCTCGGTTTCCGCCGCCACCCGGGCGCCGCCCTCCCGCAGCAGGTCCATCCAAACCGAGCCCTCGGGCGACAGCGCAGCGATCTTGAGCTCCTGCGCAGCGCTGGCCGCGCTCCACAACCCAAGCAGCAGCGCACCGGCTGCTTTCACGCAAAACAACTTAAACACCTTAATTTTCAACCCTTTAGGAGTATACGATTTGGAAGCGCTGGTTCCCTGCACGTTCGAGCCCCGGCGCACCGGGATGGTGGCTCGCATCATGAAAGCCATGGCGCTAAAAGTAGGCATCCGCGGACTCCAGCAGGCTTTGGGCGCGCTGCTTGGCGACGGTGTTGAGCAGCACCAATTCTGGCACATCCAACTCGGCAGCCAGCACCTCGTTGAGCAGTTGGTCATGCAGGTCGCGGTCGAACACCAGCCGGGCGTATTGTTCCGCAAACATCACCTGGGTGAGCAGATGCCGGCCCTCGGCAAGCGCCAAGGCGCGCTCGAAGTGGAAGCGGCCCACTTCCGGACGGCCGCCCAGCGCCGGGGGCACCAAGGTCTCGAAGACGCCCAGGTACAGGTGCGGGCCGCCGTGGTCGTGGCTCTCGTTCAATTCGGCCACACGGCTCATCAAGAGCTTCACCTTGCCTAAATCGGCGATGGCGTTGAAGTCATCGCTGTTGGCCTGCATCCAAGCCGACCAAGCGGTTGCCAAGCCATAAGCCAGGGGCACGTCCGCCTTGGTGAGCGCCAGCGTCCACTGCTCGAAATCCGCAAAGGACCTGGCCGCCACGCCGCAACTGTCCTTGCGTGACACGCAGAGCGCCCGTTCAGCCAGCGCCCGGCCCTTGGCCGCCATCAGCCGGGCGCGCTCGCCATCGGCGACGAAGGCACCGGCGTAGGCGGAGTTCAGCAGCGCCGCTTGGGAGAGCAGCACCGGGTTGTCCGGGCTGCTCTTGAGCAACCCGTCGATCAGCAGCAGGAAGGCCGGCGCGCCATCGCGCACCATGTCCACGTCCGGGTTTTCGAGAATCGCCGCCGACAGGTCGCTGGCCAAACCCTCCACCGCCGAGGACATCAGCGACGCGCAGCCGGCCAACGAAGCGAGCAGCGCCGCCAACAAGGCGGCCCGCGCAATCAACCCACCCATCATGGCTTGCCCGTCAATCCCCTAGGCCAGTGATCGCCGTAGCCAGCCTTGCCTACAAGCTCGATGCCGCGGCTGCCCTTCCGCCACGCCAGCCAAGGCCAGTGATCGCCGCAGCGAGCCTTGCTTGCAAGGGCAGCCGCCCGCGATGGCCAAGCAGGCAACACGAGCTGGCCGGCAATGACGCCATCCGAAGTGATGTGCAGCATGCCCGGGCGGGGCATGCAGTCGGTCCAACGCTTCACGCGCTCACACCCATTTTGTGTCCCATCAAGGGTGCGCATCGTCGGAGGCATGGGGTGCGCTTGTCAAGGCGAACCTTGGCCCTTCGGGCCAAGGTTCGTTGGAGTTTGGCTAGCGCCAAACTCCGCGGCGCTGGGCCGGGTTTGCTGCGGGCCAAGGTTCGTTGGAGTTTGGCTGGCGCCAAACTCCGCGGCGCTGGGCCGGGTTTGCGGCGGGCCAAGGTTCGTTTGAGTTTGCTGGCGCCAAACTCTGCGGCGCAGGGCTGGGATTGCCCGGGGCCAACAGCAGTTCTCAGTTTGGCTTCAGAATCGGTCTTGGACTTCGCTTTTGGATTTGGACAGTCGCGCTGGGCAGCGAACTTCGCCCCAGCCCGGAGCATTGCTGCTAACATTCGCCGCTTTGCGATTGGCCGCCACATTTGCCATGCCCAGTTTCCGCCACGCCGACTTAGACATCCACTATGAGCAATGGGGCGCCAGGGCCGACCCGCCGCTGCTGCTGCTGCACGGCCTGTCGTGCCAGATCATTCACTGGCCGCCGGGGCTGATCGGCCGGCTCACGGGCGCAGGCTACCGCGTCATTGCGATGGACAATCGGGATATGGGGCTGTCCTCACGGGTGCCTGGGCCGGCGCTGAAGGTCGCCGACATCCTGGCCGCGGCGGACGACCTGTCCAGATACCCGCCCCCCTACACCTTCACCGACATGGCCGCGGATGCCGTGGCCCTGCTCAACCACCTTGGCCAAGCCGGCGCCCACATCATCGGCTTGTCCATGGGTGGCATGATCGCCCAAACACTGGCCATCGAGCATCCTGAGCGCACCTTCAGCCTGACTTCGATCATGTCCAGCAGCTGCAGTCCGATGTTGACGCCAGGTGAGCCGGAGGCGATGGCCGCCTTCATCACCGACCGGCCCGAGGACCGGGATGCGGCCATCGCCCAATACCAGAAGGGCTGGGACACCGTGGCCGGGCCGCACTTCAACTCGCGCACCGAGGGCATGGGGCGGTTTTCCCAGCAAGCGGTGGACCGGGGCTTTTCGGCGGCGGGTTTCGCTCGCCAATTGCTGGCCATCCTGCACCAGCCGGATCGACGCCAAGCCCTGTCGCAGGTGGCGGCGCCCAGCCTCGTCATCCACGGCGCCGCGGACCCGTTGGTGCCGCTGGCCGCCGGTGAGATGACCGCCAAAGCGCTGCCGGAAGGCCAGCTCAAGGTTTTCGACCAGATGGGCCACGACCTGCCGGAGCCGCTGCTGGCCGACATCGCCGCCGCGATCATCACCCACATCGACGCCGCACCGAGCAAGCGATAGCCACCAAAGGCGACCGCTGCTGCGGCAAAGCGCAAGCTGCGGCAAAGCGCAGGAGGAAGCTGCCATGACCGATGACTTGGTTTTGATTGAACGTCACGACGCCATTGCCGTGGTGACGCTGAACCGGCCCGAAGCCCTGAACGCCCTGTCCAGCGCACTGCGCAAGCGCCTCAGCGAGACATTTGCCGAACTGTCCGCCGACCGCAGCGCCGAGGTCATCATCCTTACCGGTGCCGGGCGCGCCTTCACCGTCGGGTTGGACCTCAAGGAACTCGGCGGCGAGACGGGCGCCGCCAGCCAGCGTCGGCAAGGGGAACCGTCGCGCGCCAAGGAAGCCGCTCCGGGCTTGGGAAGCGCCGACCTCAGCGATGCGCTGGCGGCGACGCCGCAGCCGATCATTGCCGCCGTCAATGGCTACGCCATCACCGGCGGCTTTGAACTGGCACTGATGTGCGACTTCATCATCGCCACGCCGAACGCCCGATTCGCGGACACCCATGCCCGGGTTGGCGTGGTGCCCGGTTGGGGCCTGTCGCAACGCTTGCCCAGACTGATCGGCATCAACCGGGCCAAGGAGCTTTCGCTGACCGGCAACTACCTGGACGCGGAAACCGCCTGCGCTTGGGGGCTGGTGAACCGAGTGGTTCCGCAGGCGGAACTGCTGCCCACTTGCTTAAGCCTGGCCAAGGACATCGCCAGCACCGACCGCCCCACCCGGGACGAAATCAAGCGCATCATGGATTCGGGCTGGCAGGCCACGCTGGCCGAGGGGTTGGCCATCGAGGACGCTGCCAGCCGCGCCCACGCCCAGGCGGAAGTGCGCCCGGAAAAAGTTGCCCAGCGCCGCGCCGCCGTGCAGGCCCGAGGCCGGCAGCAAAGCGGCTAGAACGGGCTGATTTGTCGCCGGGGGCGCTACACCATGTCCATCACCCGGCCTAGGGTCTCCAGCCGGGCGTTCAAATCGGCGCCGGCGGGTTGCACGCGCAGGGTGGTGACGCCCGCCTTGCGGAACGCCTCCACCCTAGCCCGCACTTGAGACTCATCACCGAGCAGGTTCACTTCCTCGACCATTCTGGAGGGCACGCTGGCCACGGCCTCGGCCCGCTTGCCAGCCACCCAAAGCCGCTGCACGGCCTCGGCCGCATCCGCCCAGCCGCCGCGGCGATAGGCGTCGTTGTAGAAATTGGTGGTGGGCGAACCCATGGCCCCCAAGCTGAAGGCGATGCCCGGCTTCAGCGGTTCAACCAAGGCGGCAAGGTCATCGCCGAAAGCCACCGTGCCGCCCACCTGAATGTCAATGTCGCCCATCGACCGCCCGGCTTCGGCCGCGCCTTGGGTGATGTGCGCCAAGTGCGCGTCAGCATGCTCCGGGGTGAACGACGTGCCGAGCCAGCCGTCAGCCGCAACGCCCGTGTAGCGCAAGGACTTGGGGCTGAGCGTGGCAAGGTAGATGGGAATGTTGGGATTGCCGGGCTGTGCCAGGCGCAGCGCCTTGCCCTGCCCACCAGGCAGCGGCAGTTGATGGTAGCGCCCTTGGTAGGCGAGCTTTTCGCCAGCGAAGGCGAGGCGCACGATCTCCACCGTTTCCTTCATGCGGGTCAGCGGCGCCTTGAAGGGCCGCCCCTGCAACCCCTCCACCACCTGCGGACCGCTGGCGCCCAAGCCGAGGATGAAGCGGTCGTCGGAGACGGTCGCCAAGGTCAGCGCCGTCATCGCCGTCATGCTCGGCGTGCGGGCGCTGATCTGCATGATGCCGGCGCCGAGCCGAATGCGCTCGGTCTTGGCTGCCAAGTAGGCCAACGGGGTCACGGCATCCTGGCCCCAGGCCTCCGCGCTCCAAACGGCATCCACGCCAAGCCTCTCCGCCTCCATGACGTAGGCCACCTGCTCATCGAAGTCCCGGCGCCCGCCGGAGGCCGCGCCGCCAATGCTGATGCTGACTTTCATGAAATCGCTCCCGTTGCATGCAATCCCGCTGACGCCCCGATGATAGCCGAGCCCATTGGCGGACAACACGAAACTTGGGCAGGGGCAGGTTGCGCCGGTCCTCGAAGAACAGGTCCCGGACGCCAAGGAAGCCAACGATCGGGAACTTCGCGTTCCTATTGGGCCAAATGACAATTGCCGCAGCACTGCCTAAGGAGCAGTGAGCGAACTTTTGATAGATTAGGCGGCTCCTGAGCCTGCGAATGCCGCGAAGTGAACCTGAGCCTGCTTGAACAGTTCATTCATCAAGGCCAACTGACGTTGATCGATCACGAGGGCCAAGCACGCGCCTTTGGCGAGGGCGTGCCGACGGCAGCATGGCGCCTGAACCGGCCTTCCACCTTCATGCGCATCCTGCGCAATCCCGAGCTCAACCTCGGCGAGACTTACATGGACGGCGAGTGGGACGTCGCGGAAGGCACCCTGCACGACCTGCTCACCATCCTGCGAACCAACTTGGAGCCAAGGGCCACGGGCCGCAGTTGGCTGAATCCCCTATGGGCGGTGCTGCGATCCTGGAACGGCCTCGCGGCCAGCCGCCGCAACGTCAGCCACCACTACGACCTCGACGAACCCCTGTTCCGGGCCTGCCTCGACGCCGACATGCACTACTCCTGCGCCTACTTCACCGACCCCCAACTGAGCTTGGAGGACGCCCAAGCGGCCAAGTGCCGCCACATCGCCGCCAAGCTGAACCTCGCGCCGGGGCAGAAGGTGCTGGACATCGGCAGCGGCTGGGGGAGCCTGGCCATGCACCTGGCAGCGCATCACGGCGTGCGCGTGACCGGCCTCACCCTCTCCGCCGAACAGTTGCGGGTGGCGCAGCAGACCGCCCAACGGCGCGGGCTTGGGGATCGGGTGGAATTCCGCTTGGAGGACTATCGGGAACACGCAGGCACCTATGACCGCGTCGTTTCCGTGGGCATGTTCGAGCACGTCGGCAAACCCAACTATGCCGCCTTCTTCGACAAGGTGGCCGCCAGCCTAGCCACTGACGGCGTGGCCCTGCTGCACAGCATCGCCAGCAAGGCGCCACCGGAACCGGTCAATCCGTGGATTCGGCGCTACATCTTTCCCGGTGGCTACATCCCCTCCCTCTCGGACATCGCGCCGTTCGTGGAACGCGCCGGGCTCACCAGTGCCGACATCGAAGTGCTGCGCATGCACTACGCGCTTACCCTGAAGGCTTGGAACGAGCGCTTTCAGCAGCACCGCCAGCAATTCGTGGAGGCCAAGGGCGAACGCTTCTGCCGCATGTGGGAGTTTTATCTGGTGGCCTGCCAAACGGCCTTTGAAGTGAGCGACTTGGTGGTGGTGCAATGGCAGTTGACCCAAGGCAACCAAGCGGCGCCCATCACCCGAGACTATCTCTACTCCTAGGCAGCAACGCTTGGTCGGGCCTCTCCACCGGCTTCGCACCCTGCTTCCTGCGTGCAAAAAAAGGCGCCCCAAGCTTGCCGCGGGTTGCCTTGGAGTGCGCGAAGAATCTCTCCTTCGGTCCGGCTCCGAGAGGCGGTGTGCGGTGCATGCATGCAGCTCGCCAAATGGCGCACTAGGCGGAGGCGCTTACCGTGACGATTGGCGCAGGCACGAGCCTAAACAGCGCCATTCGGCGAGCGGCGTGCGGTGCATGCATGCAGCTCGCCAAATGGCGCACCAGGCGGAGGCGCTTACCGCGACGATGGGCGCAGGCACGAGCCTAAACAGCGCCATTCGGCGAGCTGCATGCATGCACCGCACACCGCCTCTCTCCCAGTGAACTTTTGCTTCCTGCGCGTCAGCGGCTCGGCGCACCGGGATGGCAGCACGGGCTGAGCAATTCCCATTAGGAGCCGTTGCCTTCCTTGAGGATGTCGTACTTCTTCAAGTAGCCGCGCAGCTGATGGTAGGTGAGCGACAACTGCTCTGCCGCCTTGCGCTGGTTGTGCCGGGAGGCGTCAAGGGCACGCTGGATGGTGGCGATTTCAAACTCGCGCACGGCGCCCTTGAGGTCGAGGGGGAAAGCGGGCTGGCGCTCGGCGGTCTGCGCTTGGGAGGCACCGCCGGGTCGGTAAGGCGAATCGAAGGGATCCAGGATGATCTCGTCAACGGGCCGGTCGGGGTCGGTTCGATAGACGCAGCGCTCCACCACGTTCTTCAGTTCGCGAATGTTGCCCGGCCAGTGGTGCGAGAGCAGCCGGCGAACGGCATCGCTGGAGAAGCCGGGAAACACGTCGCGGCCGAGTTCCCTGGACATGTCGATGGCGAAGCGTTCGGCCAGCAGCAGGATGTCGTCGCGCCGCTCGCGCAGGGGCGGCAGGGTGATGACATCGAAGGCCAGCCGGTCCAGCAGGTCGCTGCGAAACTTGCCGTCCGCCGCCAACCGCGGCAGGTCTTCGTTGGTGGCGGCAATCAAGCGCACATCGCAGCGCAGCGTCTTGCTGCCGCCGACCCGTTCAAACTCGCCGTACTCGATGACGCGCAACAGCTTCTCCTGCACCAAGGGCGACGTGGTGGCCAGTTCGTCGAGAAACAAGGTGCCCCCATCGGCGCGTTCAAACCGGCCTTGATGGGCTCGCGTGGCACCGGTGAAGGCTCCGGCTTCGTGGCCGAACAACTCGCTTTCCAGCAGGGCGTCCGAGATCGCGGCGCAGTTCATCTTCAGGGCGGCTTGGGCAGAGCGGTCCGACAGCAAGTGCAGCCGGTCAGCAATCAGTTCCTTGCCGGTGCCGCGCTCGCCGACAATCAGCGCGGGCTTCTCCAAGGGGGCGATTCGGGAGGTGGCCTCAAGCACCTCCAGAAAGGCGGGCGATTCGCCGATTGGCGTTTCCGGACTCGTAATCATGGCGCGCAATTTAACCAATTGTTGGTCATATCCACCAACGCTTTATGGAAGCAGAAGACCCGCTAGAAACTGACCTTCACGTAACTCATTCAAAATAAATGAAAAAATGACATGCTCGCAATTCTGGCACGAATTCTGAGTAAACCTGTGCAACAGCCCAACCGGGCATGCAAATGGAGATCAAACGCCCATGACCATCTTTTCGCGAATGACCGACATCATCAACTCCAATCTCAACGCCCTGCTCGACAAGGCCGAGGATCCGGAGAAGATGGTGCGGCTGATCATCAAGGAAATGGAGGACACCTTGGTGGAGGTGCGCTCCACCGCCGCCCGCGCCATTGCCGACCGCAAGGAACTGATGCGGCGCCGGGACTGGTTGGCCAGCGAGTCCGAAGAGTGGCAGCGCAAGGCGGAGGTTGCGGTGAGCAAGGAGCGCGACGACCTCGCCCGGCGCGCCTTGGGCGAGCGCAACAAGGCCCAGGAGGCGGTTGAATCCCTCGACAGCGAACTGGACCTGCTCAGCGACACCCTGGACAAGCTGAACGGCGACCTCAGCGCCCTGCAAGCCAAGATCAAGGATGCCAAGGCCCATCAAAACGCCATCATCATGCGCAGCAAGGCGGCCAAGACCCGGCTGGGCGTGCGCCGGCAGCTCAACGAGCACAACGTCGATGAAGCCATGCGCCGCTTTGAGGCTTATGAGCGTAAGATGGACGACCTTGAAGGGCAGGCTGAGGCTTACGACATGGGCCAGAAGACCTTGGCGGATGAAATCGCCGATTTGGAGAAGGGCGAGCAGCTCGACAGCCAGCTCGAGGAGCTGAAGGCCGGTCTGGCGGCGCGCCACTCCGGCCCTGACCAAGCCGACAGCTAAGGAGTTCCCATGAGCGGCATGGCCGTCGCCTTCTTCGTGCCAGCGGTCGTCTTCCTGACGGTGGTGGCGCCGATCTGGATATTCATGCACTACCGCAGCAAGCAAAAGGCCCAAGCGGCGCTTTCGGAAGAGGAGCGCGAGGAGCTTGAGAGCCTCATTGAGCGGCTGGAAGGCATGACCGGACGCATTGAGACCCTCGAAGCCATTCTGGACGCCGAGACGCCGGGCTGGCGACGGCGCACCGACGAGGCGGCGCGATGAGCGGCGCCCCGGCGAGTGAGCGGCTGAAGCCCGACAGGACCTTCAAGCGGCCGCGGCTGCGCGGCTTGCACCGTGGCAAGAACGCCAAGATCGCCGGCGTCTGCAGTGGCATTGCCGAGTACTACGGCACTGAAGCCTGGGTGGTGCGCTGCATTGCCCTGACGGGTCTGATCTTCATGACCAGCGTGGTCTTTCTGGGCTACTGGATCCTCTACTTCCTGATGGAGGATGCGCCGTCCGACGAGCCCCATGAGCCGTCCGAGCCGTCCGGCCGCCACAGCGGGGAAGCACCGGCGCTCGGCATCGGCTGGTCACCGAAGCGCAGCCTGCGCACCGCCCGCGCGCATCTTGCCCAAGCGGAACTGCGCCTGCGGCGCATGGAGCACCACGTCACCTCGGGGCAGTACGATTTGCATCGGGAGTTCAACCGGATCGATCCCCGCCGCTAAGGGCTCGCTCCCGCAGTGGGCGAGGTAGCCGGGGCGCAGGTCCGCCGGTTCGTAAACAAACCAAAGAGCAACAACGGAGACAAGGAAAGCCAATGGACGTGTTCACCATGGTGGTCATCGTGGTATTCATCGGTTGCGCGACCGGCGTGGCCACCGAGTACTTCAAGAGCCAAAAGAAAGCGGCCGGCAAAGCGGACCCGACCCTGCTTCGGGACGTTGACGATCTGCGCAGGCGGGTGGAGGTGCTGGAGGAGATCATCACCGACGACAAGTACGATCTGGCCAAAGAGATCAATCGCCTCGACGGCCGAGAAAGTCGGGCGGGCGCTCATCGGCAGTGACCAAGCGGTCCGGATAGTCGGTGAACACGCCCGTCGCGCCCCAAGCCATGAGGCGTTCAGCCATCGTCCGGTCGTTGACGGTGTAGATCAGCGTCTTGAGCCCCCGCTTGCTGGCTTCCCCAATCAACCGCTTCGATGCGGCCCGCAAGGGCAGATTCACCGACCAAGCGCCAAGATCCTGGGCCACTTGCCACCCGTCCCGGGACCAGCGCCCAAAGAGCGGGGCAACCTTGAGCGCGGCACGGCCCAACGCCGCTGCCCGGCCGAGCTCCTCGTGATCGAACGAGGAAATCAGCAAGTCGCGTCCCTTGGCAAGTTCAGACTCCGCCAAGGGCACGGCCAACTCGGCGGTGCCCGGCGACTTGAGCTCGACGTTGACGCCCACATTGACGGGCAAGGCCGCAAACACCTCCTCCAGCAGCGGCACGCGCTGGCCACCGCCGGCATCTAGGCAGCGCACGGCGGCCAAGCTGTGCGCTTGCAGCGGACCCCGGCCGGAAGTGGTCCGGTCCAGGGTATCGTCATGGATCACCACCAGAGCGCCGTCCAAGGCGTGTACGTCCAACTCCACGGCGTCCACCCGCAGCGCTGCGGCCCGGCGGAAACCATCCAGCGTGTTCTCCGGCGCCAGCCCCGCAGCCCCCCGGTGGCCAATGATTAGACGCGCCCCACCAAAGCCCACCGCTCACAGTTCCAATTTCACAACCACATCAAAACCACCCCAACCAACCGGCGCGGGGTTTCCCGCCAGCCAATCCCAACCGCACCTGCCAAATGGACGCACAACCAACCGGTCCCGAGTTTCGCGTCAGCGAAACTCGAACGCACGCGCCATGCGAGTGCGCGTGCGCGACCGACCGGTCCCGAGTTTCAAGTTAGTGAAACTCCAACGCAGCCGCGTAGCGGGTACGCAATCAACCCGCAAAGAGCTTTCCCCCAGCGAATCCCCAACGCACACGCCCAAGGGATGCGCGACAAACCGGTCCCGAGTTACGCGTCAGCGAAACTCGAACGCACGCGCGAAGCGCGTGCGCGGGCGCACATTCGGGCTAGAATAGGCTCAATGAGCTACCAGGTACTAGCCCGGAAGCTGCGTCCGGCGGAATTCGCCAGCCTCGTGGGCCAGGATCACATCGTCCGGGCGCTGCGGCACGGCCTTGATTCTGGCCGCTTGCACCACGCGTACCTGTTCACGGGCACCCGCGGCGTCGGCAAGACCACCATCGCCCGCATCCTCGCCAAGTGCCTGAACTGCGAAGCGGGCGTCAGCGCCTCGCCGTGCGGGGCGTGCTCGGTCTGCCAAGAGGTGCAGGAGAACCGCTTCGTGGACCTGATCGAGGTGGATGCCGCCTCGCGCACGCGGGTGGACGACACCCGCGAACTGCTAGACAACGCCCAGTACCTGCCCACCCGCGGACGCTACAAGATCTACCTGATCGACGAAGTCCACATGCTCTCCGCCTCAAGCTTCAACGCCCTGCTGAAGACCTTGGAGGAGCCTCCGGAACACGTCAAGTTCCTGCTTGCCACCACCGATCCGAAGAAAGTGCCCATCACGGTGCTCTCGCGCTGCCTCCAGTTCCAACTGAAGAACATCGCCCGGGAGAAGATCGCCGCCTATCTGGCCGACGCCATGGCGGAGGAAGGCATCGAATTCGAAGCCGAAGCCCTTGAGATCATCGCCAAGGCCGCCCGGGGCAGCATGCGCGACGCTCTCTCCGTCACCGATCAGGCCATCGCCTTCGGCCAAGGCCGGTTGACCGGGCAGGACGTCGCCGAACTGCTGGGCGCGGTCGGCAGCGATGAGGTCGCCGCCGTGCTCGACGCCATCGAGAGCGGCAACCCCCAAGCCGTGGTGCGCATCAGTGGGGAACTGGCCGATCGGGCCGCTGATTTCGAAGCCACCTTAGCCGAAGTGCTGCAGGCGCTGCACGGCATCGCCGTGGCCAAAGCGCTCGGCCAAACCGAAGAGCGCCCGGCGTTGAGCCCAGAGGCGGTGCAGCTTTACTACCAGATTGCATTGACCGGCTACCGGGACATTCGCGTGGGGCCGGACCCCAAAACAGTCTTCGAAATGACCCTGCTGCGGATGCTGGCCTTCGCGCCTGATGCCTCGAGCGCCCAGTCCGTGCCGCCGGCAGCGCCCGCCACCGGGCAGGAGTCGGAAGCAACGCCCCACCAATCGCGTCCGGGAACTGCGTCTCGCGGGGCTGCGTCGCGTGGAGCTGGGTCCAGCGAACCTAAGGCTAGCGAACCGGCATCTGGCGAGCCAGAGTCTAGCGAGCCGATGTCTAGCGAGTCGGGGTCTGGCGAGTCGGGGTCTAGCAAGTCGGGGACCAGCGAGTCGGGGTCCAGCGAGTTGGGGTCCAGCAAGTCGGAGTCCAGCGAGTCGGGGTCTAGCGAGCCGGTTTCAAGCAAGCCAGTGTCTAGCGAGTCGGTACCTAGCAAGTCCGCGTCTAGAGGGCCAGCTGCTGCAGAACGAAAGCCACGCCCGCACCCCAGCTCCTCCGCCCCGGCACGGACGCCGCCCGGACCAACGTCGGCGCCCCGCCAGCCCAACGGTGGCCCCGAAGCCTTGGCTGCCCAGTGGCTGCAGTGGTTCCCGCGGCTGGACCTGTCCGGGCCAAGCCGCGCCATCGCCGAGCATTCGGTGCTCATCGACCAGGACGAAAGCCGTTTTCGGCTGCGTCTAGACGAAGCCCAGGAAGCCTTGTTCTGCGGAGAACGCAACCCCGAAATCGAGCAGGCGCTGTCAGCGGCGGTTGGGCAGCCGGTTGAGGTGCGCATCGAAACCGGCGCACTAACAGCGGAATCCCCCGCCAAGCACCGCGACCGGCTGAAAGCGGAGCGGAGGGCGGCAGCACGACGGCAACTGGAGCAGGACCAACTGGTGCAGTCTTTGATCACCACGTTCGACGGCCAACTCGTGGACGCAAGGCACTTGGCAAACCCGTGACCATCCGCATCAGGAAGCGCAGCGCATGAAGAAACTCAGTGATCTCGGCGACCTCATCGGCCAAGCGCAGCAGATGCAGGCGCACATGCAGCAAATGCAATCGGAGGTCACCAAAATGGAGGTCGTCGGCGAGAGCGGGGCCGGGTTGGTCCGCTTGACGATGAACGGCGCCCACGAGGTCCTCAAGGTCCAAATCGACCCAAGCCTCATGGGCCAAGGTGGGGCGGACCAAGCCGAGCGCGAGGTTCTCGAGGAACTCATCGCCGCCGCGGCCAACGACGCCGCTCGCCGGGTGGAGGAGGCGCAACGGAAAAAGATGTCGGAAATGGCTGGCGGCCTCACCGCGCTAGCCCGTAACCTGCCCGGCTAGCAACCTTGAACCTCCATCATGTGCGCCGACGGTCCAAGTCACGCAACAACCCACCGCCAGACTATTTTGCCGTAGCCGTGAACTCATTCACAAAGTCGTCCAACCGCACGCCAAGTTGCGAAGCAACTTCATCGCGTGCCTACACGCGCATGTGCAGCCCTCTGCCTGATCAACTCACTGTAGCCGTGGACCCGTACGCAAACCACCACTCAGCGCGCCAAGTTGCGAAGCAACTTGAACGCGTTCAAGCACGCGCGTGCTTGCACGCGCGTGCTTGAACGCGCATGTTCAGTCCGCTACTGGAACGACTCATCGGAGCCTTGCAGGCGCTGCCTGGGGTGGGCCCCAAGAGCGCCCAGCGCATGGCCTTCCACCTGCTGCAAAAGAACCGGGAGGGTGGTCAGCGGCTTGCGGAAACGCTGGCCAAAGCGGTCTCCGAAGTCGGCTGGTGCGTGGACTGCCGCACCCTCACCGAAACCGGCCGCTGCCGCCTGTGCGCCAACGCCAAGCGGGATGATGCGTTGCTGTGCGTGGTGGAGTCCCCGGCCGACATCGTCGCCATCGAGCAGGCCGGCGGCTACAGCGGGCGCTACTTCGTGCTGCACGGGCGCCTGTCGCCCATCGACGGCGTGGGCCCCGAGGAACTGGGCTTGAGCCAACTCGCCGCCAAGGTGCGCGAAAGGCAGCCTGAGGAGGTGATTCTGGCCACCAACCCGACCGTGGAGGGCGAAGCCACCGCCTTCTACATCTCCGACCTCATCAAGGACGATGTGGGACGCATCACCCGCATCGCCCATGGCGTGCCCATCGGCGGCGAGCTGGAGTACGTCGATGGGGGCACGATCATGCACGCCCTGCAAGGCCGCCGCAGCCTCAAATGACTGCAGCCGCCATCCCCGAGCACCAGTGGATCGACTCCAACGCCCAGCTGGCCGATACCGCCAAGCGCTGGCAGGGCGTCGTCGGCCTGGACACCGAGTTTCAGCGCACCGACACCTTCTATCCCATTCCCGGCTTGTACCAACTGGTGGCGGACACGCAAATCTGCTTGATCGACCCGTTGGCCATCGACGACTGGACACCGCTCCAACGCATGCTCGAAGATCCGGCAACGGTCAAGATCATGCACTCCTGTTCCGAGGACCTTGAGTTGATCGCCCATCACTTGGGCGTGCGGCCGGCCAACCTGTTCGACACCCAAGTGGCCTACGCCTTCGTCTCCGAGCATCTCAGCATCAGCTACGCCAATCTGGTCAACAATCTGCTCGGCTTGCTGCTTTCCAAGCAGCAAGTGCGCTCCGATTGGCTGCGCAGGCCCCTGTCGGATGCCCAAGTCAGCTACGCCTGCCAAGACGTGGCCTCCCTGCCCGCCCTGCACCAGCTGCTGCGCGATGAACTCGATGCCAAGGGTCGCTGGAACTGGTTTCGGGAGGACATGGCGCTGCGCGAAGCCGCGCCAGCCACCGACGCGGACCGTTACTACTTGGGCGTCAAGGGCGCCTGGCGCCTGAACGGCACCCAGCTCGGGGCACTCAAGGCCCTCTGCGCTTGGCGCGAAAAACAGGCCATGACGGAAGACCGGCCCCGCAATCGAGTGGTGTGGGATGAGCATCTCCTGCAATTCGCCCAGCATGGGAGCTTGACGATGGCCTTGGTGGGGGCGCAGCTGCCGCACCGCGTGGCCCGGCGCTACGGCGATGCCTTGATCCGCGCCCACGGCGCAGGCCGGGCAACGCCGGTTGAGGCCGCCCCACCCCGGCCGCTGAGCGGCGGCCAAAACGCGTTGGTCAAGCAACTGCGCGCGGTCGGCCAGGACCGCGCAGCGAGCTTGGGGCTGGCGCCCGAACTGCTGTCCAGGCGGCGGGATCTAGAAGCCTGCCTGCGCCACCACGCTTCCACCGGTGAACTATCCGCCACCTACCAGGGCTGGCGCGGCGCCTTGGTTGGCACCGAATTCGCCGCCATACTGAGCGCTCAAGCGCCATGAACGCACAGCGACGCCCATCATGAGCGAGGCCATCGCCTGGACTGCCGCGCTAGCCGCCGCCCTGCTGGCGTTCGTCGGCATCTGGATACTGACCCGCCCGCTGCGCAGCCGCTTCCTGCGCATCTGGCTGCGGGCCTTAAGCCTCGCGCTGATGCTCACCCCAGCGCCCGTGCCCAACTTCGAAGGCCACTACGCCCCCGCCTACATCGTGGCGCTCTTCGAAGCCGCCTTTCAGTTGCAGGGCCAACCCGCCCAATCCCTAAAGCTGCTGCTCGCCACCTGCCTCCTCGCCACGGCAGTGGCAGCCCTATGGTCATGGCTAGGTCCAGACCGGCGCCGAGCTTGATTGACCCCGGCAGGCTCCATTAAAGTACCGGGTTTGCAATACCGGTTCCTGCGGCAGCGGCCTGCTGCGCAATGCCAAGCTTGTCCCCCACTTCAAGAGAACCCAAGGGAAACCCATGATTTTTGACAGCACCGACACCTACATTTCCACCGATGAGTTGAGCATGGCCGTGGATGCCGCGGTCAAGCTTGAACGCCCGCTGCTGGTCAAGGGGGAGCCCGGCACCGGCAAGACCATGCTGGCGGAGGAGGTGGCCAAGACCTTGGGGCTGCGGCTCATTCAGTGGCACATCAAGTCCAGCACCAAGGCCATCAACGGCCTTTACGAGTACGACGCCGTCTCCAGGCTGCGCGACTCCCAGCTCGGCGAAGAGCGCGTCGGGGACATCCGCAACTACATCAAGAAGGGCAAGCTGTGGGAGGCGTTCGAGTCCGACGAGCGGGTGGTGCTGCTGATCGACGAGATCGACAAGGCCGACATCGAGTTTCCCAACGACCTGCTGCAGGAACTCGACCGCATGGAGTTCTTCGTTTACGAGCTGTCCGAAACCGTCTCGGCCAAGCATCGGCCCATCGTGGTGATCACGTCCAACAACGAGAAGGAGCTGCCTGACGCCTTCCTGCGCCGCTGCTTCTTCCACTACATCAACTTCCCGGACCGGGAGACGATGCACGAGATCATTGAAGTCCACTTTCCGTCCATCAAGAACGAACTGGTCAAGGAGGCCATGGAGATCTTCTTCGACGTGCGCAAGGTGCCGGGCTTGAAGAAGAAGCCCTCCACCTCGGAGCTGATCGACTGGCTGAAGCTGCTGATGGCGGATGACATCCCTGACGAGATTCTCACCAACCGGGACACCAGCAAGGCCATCCCCCCGCTGTATGGCGCACTGGTCAAGAACGAGCAGGACGTCCACCTGCTCGAGCGGCTCGCCTTCATGAACCGCCGCGACGCCCGCGGCTGAGCGGCATTCGGGCACCCCCATGCTGATCAACCTGTTCCTCACCCTGCGCAAGTACAAGGTGCCGGTCACCATCCGCGAGCTGATGGACCTGCTGGCCGCCCTAAAGCACCGCTTGGTCTATGCCAACCTCGACGACTTCTACTTGCTCACCCGCACCTGCTTGGTGAAGGACGAGAAGAACTACGACAAGTTCGACCGCGCCTTCAGCGCCTATTTCCGCGGCCTTGAGGACTTGCACGGCATGCTGGAATCGCTGATCCCGGACGAATGGCTGCGCCGGGAGTTCGAGAAGTCGCTGACGCCGGAGGAGCTCAAGAAGATCGAGTCCCTCGGCGGCCTGGAGAAGCTGATCGAGGCCTTCCGCGAGGCCAAGGAGCAGGCCGAGGCTGAACAAGCAAAGCAGGGCCAGGAGGGCCAAGAAGGCGAAGACCCGAACCAAACCGGGCGCAAGGGCCCCGGCGGCATGGGCAAGGGCAAGAAGAAGAAGGCCAAGAAGGTCTGGGACGAGCGCCAGTACAAGAATCTGGACGACTCCGTGGAACTTGGCACCCGCAACATCAAGATGGCGTTGCGGCGGCTGCGCAAGTTCGCCCGCACTGGCCGGGAGGAGGAGCTGGACATGGACAACACCATCCGCTCCACCGCCCACAACGGCGGCATGCTGGACATCAAGATGCAGCCGGAGCGCAAGAACACGGTCAAGGTGCTGCTGTTTCTGGACATCGGCGGCTCCATGGACGCCCACGTCAAAATCTGCGAGGAGCTGTTCTCCGCCACGCGCACCGAGTTCAAGCACATGGAGAGCTTCTACTTCCACAACTTCATCTACGAATCGGTGTGGAAGGACAACCGCCGCCGCATGACCGAGCGCATCCCCACCTGGGAGGTGCTGAACAAGTACGCCCAGGATTACAAGGTGGTCTTCGTCGGGGACGCCACCATGGCGCCCTATGAGATCACCCACGCCGGCGGCAGCGTGGAGCACTGGAATGAGGAGCCCGGCGCCCACTGGATGGCCCGTTTCACCGAGCTCTACGACAAGCTCGTGTGGATCAACCCCACGCCCCAGGAAACCTGGGAGTACTCCACCTCGGTGGGCATGACCCAAAAGCTGGTCAACGGCGCCATGTATCCGCTGACCATCCGCGGGCTCGAAGAGGGCATGAACACCCTGTCCAAGTAACGGCGCGGTCCACGCCATGCCCAACGAGGCGATGCCTCAGACCGACGAGAAGGCGGGCGCCGGGCGCAAGGGTTGACTCATGCGTAAGCCTCGTCCCGCGATCAAGAAAACCAGAACGCCCGCAGCGCCCGCAACGCGGCGGGCTTGGAACCCCACCGTTGAATTCCCCAGCGAGCTGCCCATCAGCCAGCACGTGGGGGAAATCGCTGACGCCCTGACGCACCGGCAAGTGGTGATCGTGGCTGGCGAAACCGGCTCCGGCAAGACCACCCAGCTGCCAAAAATCTGCTTGCAGGCAGGGTTCGGCCAATCGGCGATGATCGGCCACACCCAACCGCGGCGCATCGCCGCCCGGGCCACCGCCAGCCGCATTGCCGAGGAGCTCAAGGTGGCGCTGGGCCAACAGGTTGGCTTTGCCGTGCGCTTCACCGACCAAGTGGCGGAGTCAACCGCCATCAAGGTGATGACCGACGGCTTGCTGCTCACCGAAATCCGCCGTGACCGCAAGCTGTCGCGCTACGACGCGATCATCGTGGACGAGGCCCACGAGCGCAGCCTGAACATCGACTTCCTGCTCGGCTACCTGAAGAAGCTGCTGCCCAAGCGGCGGGGCCTGAAGCTCATCATCACCAGCGCCACCATTGACGTGGACCGTTTCGCAGAGCACTTCGGCGAGGCCCCGGTCATCGAGGTGAGCGGCCGCGGCCATCCGGTCGAGACCCACCACCTCGAACCCAGCGAGGACGAGCAGGCCGACCTGCTGCGGGCCATCGAAGCCATTGAGGCGGCGCCCAAGCGCGCGGCCGAAGACCTGCTGGTCTTCCAGACCGGCGAGCGGGAGATATTTGAGTCCGCGAAGTTCCTGCGCAAGGCGCTGGCCGGCCGCTTTGAGATTCTGCCGCTGTATGCCCGCCTCTCGGCCAGCGACCAGCAGCGGGTGTTCCAACCCGGCGCGAAGCGGCGCATCGTGCTGGCCACCAACGTCGCGGAGACCTCCATCACCGTGCCCAACATCGGCTTCGTGGTGGACCCCGGCAAGGCGCGCATCAACCGCTACAGCTACCGCTCAAAACTGCAGCGGCTGCCCATCGAACCCATTTCCCAAGCCAGCGCCGACCAACGGCGAGGCCGCTGCGGGCGCATCGGCCCCGGCCTGTGCGTTCGCCTCTACTCCGAAGAGGACTACAGCGCCCGCCCCGCGTATTCCGAACCGGAAATCAAGCGGGTGAACCTCGCTTCGGTGGTGCTGCAAATGCGGGCGTTCGGCCTCGGCGACATCGAACGCTTCCCCTTTCTGGACCCGCCCGAACCCAAGGCCGTCAAGGATGCGCTGACGCTGCTGCACGAACTCGGCGCCCTGGTCGATGGCAAGCTCACCGCCGCAGGCCGTGCCATGGCCCGCTTTCCGTTGGACCCACGCCTAGGCCGCATGCTCGTCGCCGCAGCCCAGTTCGGCGCGCTGCGCGAAGTCAGCATCATCGCCGCGGCGCTGGCCGTGCCCGACCCCCGTGAGCGGCCATTGAACGCCAGCGCCCAAGCGGACCAAGCCCACGCCGCATTCGCCGACGAGCGCTCCGACTTCATGACCCTGCTCAACCTGTGGGCTTGGCTGGAGAAAACCCGCCAAGGCAACACGCGCCGCGCCATGACAGCGGCGCTGCGGTCGGCCTTCCTCAACCCGGCACGCATCAGGGAATGGCGGGAGGTGCATCGGCAACTGCTGGCGGTGCAGCAGCAGCTTGGCCTGCGGCTCAATCAGAAGGCAGCCAGCTATGCCGAAATCCATCAGGCCCTCCTGCCAGGCACCTTGAGCCTAGTGGCCCGCCATGACGAACGGGGTGCCTACCTCGGCGCACGTCATCTGCAGCTGCGGATCTTTCCGGGCTCCTGCTTGGCCGGGCGTACGCCTGCGTGGATCATGGCCGCGGAAGTGAGCGAAACCCAAAGGGTGTATGCCCGCAACGCCGCCGCCATTGACGCACGCTGGCTGGAGACGGCCGCCAGCCACCTGCTGCGCCGCACCTACAGCGACCCCCACTGGAGCGCCAAGCGCGGCGAGGCGATGGTTTACGAAACGCTGCTGCTGTACGGCTTGAAGATCGTTGAGCGCCGCCCGGTGCGCTACGCGCCGATTGATGGGTTGGCGGCCCGGCAGATTCTCATTCGCGACGGCTTGGTTGGCGGCGAACTGGGCGAGGACGTCCGAGCCCATCCCCTGCCCTTCCTCAAGCACAACCGACGGTTGGCCGCCGAAATTCTTGATTGGGAGGAAAAGGGACGGCGCCGGGACCTGTTGGCTTCCGAAGCCGATCAATGCGCGTTTTACGACCAACGGCTGCCCCCGGAAGTGACCGGCCTTGAGTCACTGCGCAACTGGCTCCGCCAAGGCGGTGAGCGGGCGGACGGCCGCTTGAGAATGGCGCGCGCGGACCTGCTGAGCGGCAATGCCCGTCAATCGGCCGACGACTATCCGGCCCGGCTCGTGTTGGCCGGGGCCGAGTTGCGCCTGCATTACCGCTTCGCGCCGGGCGAGGCCGACGACGGCGTGAACCTGGACGTGCCCGTGGGCGCCCTGCAGGCCATCGACGAGCAGGACTTGGCGTGGTCGGTGCCCGGTTTTCTGGCACGGTTGGTGGAAGCTTGGCTGCGCAGCCTGCCCAAGGCCACGCGGCGGCAGCTGGCCCCCATCGCAGCGACCGCGCAGCGCATAACACCCGCCTTGGCCGCTGCCGGCTGCTACCGCCAGAGTCCCTTCAAAGCGGCCCTAGCCAACGCCATTGAGGACCAGCTCGGCGTTCGCGTCGCACCCGCGGCTTGGAACAGGGCACAGGTTCCGACGCACTTGCTGATGAACGTGCGCGTCATCGATAAGCGCGGCACCCTGCTGGCCCAAGGCCGGGACCTGGCCGAATTGCAGCGGCGGTTCCTCAAGCAGGCTCGGGAGCGGGTCGCTGCAGGGACCACCCGCAAGCAGGAACAACAAGGCCTGACCGCCTTCCCCGCCGACGGGGTGCCCGCCAAGGCGGTGCTGGCGGGCAGTGCCGACGCCTTGGTGGGCTATCCCGCACTGGTTGACCGTGGCAATGCGGTGGACTTGCGCATCTGCGCCACCCGCGGGGAGCAAGCCGAGGCCAACCGGGCCGGCTATCCCCGCTTGGCTTGGCTCAGCTTGGCCAAGCCAAGGCGCTTCTTCGAGCGTCAGCTGATCAAGGCGCCAGCCCTCGTGGCGCACGCCTCGGTGCTGGGCGGAACCCGCGAACTGATCGACTCGGTGATGTTGGCGGTGGCTTGGCGCTGCTACTTCCAGAATCACCCCCTGCCCACCACCCAAGAAGCATACGATGCGCTGCTGAAGGCGGAGCGGCCCAAGCTCGCTGATGTATTCAACGAGACGGTCTCCCACTTGGGAGACATCCTAGAAGCCCGGGCCGGCGTTGTCGCGCGCATTGCGCGTTTGACCTCCCCCGCTTTCCGCGCCGCCCGCGACGATGTGCAGAGCCAAGTGCAAGCGCTCACGCCACCCGACCTGCTGCAGCGCACACCCGGCGGGCGGCTCCCCGACGTCGCCCGCTTCCTTCGAGCCGCCGACCATCGCCTGACCAACCTGCAGGGCCGCACGCAACGGGACGCTACGCGCATGGTCCAGATCAAGGCCTTCGAGGCGCGCTTGGTGCAGCTTGACGCCAAGTCGCGCGAATCAGAACAGCACGCGGGTAACGGCGAGAGCAGTGCTGAGCTGGGACGAGATTTGCGCTTTGACCTAGAGGAGTTGCGGGTGGCGCTATTCGCCGAACCGCTGGCCAGGAAGGGCATGACTTCAGTGAAGAAGATGGAGCAGCGCCTGCTTGATGCGGAACGGGCGGCGGGATTGCGCTGACAACGCTCGCTTAATGCGCGGCCGACCGCGCCTATCATTTTGGCTTTTGCGTCAGGGCCTGACCGGGTTGCGCTGTTCGGGGCGAGGGCGTCCCGTCCTGGCTCCGACCCACGGGACCCACCTGAACCCATGCCCGCTGCAGCCCCCCCACGGCCAAGGCTCCCCATCCCGCCCAACGACCACTCGCATGGAGTAGTCAAAATGAAATTGGCTGGTGCACAACCAGGGGTTTTGGCAGAACTCGCGATGGGTGTTCGCGCTGAAAAACAGCGCTATACTGCCTACGAGCCTGCCAACAGGCATCGACTAACTCAACCGGAGAACTGCAAATGCCGAATGACAAAATCAAGCCCATTGCCCTAGCTGTCGGCGCTGCCTTCGCTGCGTCAATGGCCATGAGCACCCTCGCCAACACCGAAGGTGACCTGTTCGCTGCTGAAGAACTTGAGCCGCGCTACGACCTTCTGGCAGACGCACATGGCGATGAAGGCTCCTGTGGCGAAAAGGACGACGCAGACGGGTCCGATGACGACAAGGGCGACGAAGGCTCTTGCGGCGAAGGCTCCTGCGGCGAGGACGAGTAGCCCAACCGCTAGCGCCGTTCGCGCAACGCGATGAGTGACGCCCTGTCCGGCGCAGGCCTTGGCCTGCGCCGGGCTTTGCTTGACGACCTCATCGCCACCCCACGGCCAGCCCTGGACTTCCTTGAGCTGGCCCCGGAAAACTGGATCGGAATCGGCGGCCGGCTGGGCCATCGGCTGCAAGCCATTGCCGAGCAGTTTCCACTGGCCTGCCACGGGCTGTCGTTGTCCATCGGCAGCCCGGCTCCCTTGGACCACCGTCTGCTTGCCGACGTAAAGGCCTTCCTGGACCGCCACCGAATCTCCGCCTACACCGAGCACTTGAGCTGGTGCAGCGACGAGCAGGGCCACCTCTACGACCTGATGCCCATCCCCTTCACCGAGGAAGCGGTGCACTACGTGGCCCGGCGCATTCGTGAAGCCCAGGACCACCTTGAACGCCGCATCGGCATCGAAAACGTGTCCTGCTACGCCACGATAGGCGCGGAAATGACGGAACTCGAGTTCATCAACGCCGTGCTCGCCGAAGCCGACTGCGGCCTGCTGCTGGACGTCAACAACATCTACGTCAACAGCATCAATTTCCAATACGACCCGCACGAGTTTTTGGCCGGCATCGATGGCGAGCGCACCCTGTACCTGCACATTGCCGGCCATGCGGTGAGGGGCTCCGACTTGCGCGTGGACACCCACGGCGCAGCGGTCGAGGAGCCGGTCTGGACGCTGTTGGGCGAGGCCTACCAGCGCTTCGGCGCCCTGCCGACCGTGCTGGAACGGGACTTCAACTTTCCACCCTTTGCGGAACTGATGGCCGAAGTGGCGCGAATTCGTGACGAACAGGCAAAGACTCCGCAGCGACTCCGTGGCGACGCCTAGCTTTCTGTGCCTTCAGCGGCAGTTCGCGGCCCGGGTCCGAAACCCTGCCGCCGAGGACGCACCCGTAGGCGTGCCCCCTGCAAGAATGCGGGTTTACGAAGAGCTGATCCGCAAGAACCTTGAGCGCTTCCTGGCCGGCGCTTTTCCAAAAGCCAAGAGGCTGCTTGGCGAACCGCAATGGGACGCCTTGGTGCGGGATTTTTTGGAACATCACGGCTGTGAGTCGCCCTACTTCCGCCACATCGGCCAGGAATTCCTGGCTTTCCTGGAGGGCGGGGCCGCACCGGAAGTGCCCGGCTTTCTGCTGGAGCTTTGCCACTACGAACGGGTGCCCACCGAATTGCGCAGAGCCGAAGCGCCCTCCCCCGAGGCAACCATTGACCCCAATGGCGACCTGCTCGCCCAGCCGGTTGCGGTGTCCCCGCTGGCTTGGCCGCTGTCCTACCACTACCCGGTCCATCAGATCAGCGCTCAGAGCCAGGCCGATGAGGTGCAGCCCCAGCCAACCTGGCTCATCGCCTGGCGGCGAACGGATGGCTCGGTGAGCTTCATGGCCTCCAACGCCCTGACCCACCGCTTGCTGGAACTCCTGGCCGAGGGCAACACCGGCCAACAAGCCTTGGACAACCTAGCCGAAGAGTTGCCAAGCGCCACCAAGAGCCGCATTCGCCAGCAAGGCACCGCCATGCTGAGCAAGCTGCGGGACGCCGGCGTGCTGTTGGGCGCCAAGGCTTAAGCGCCAGTTCCAGCCGGAACCCAGCGCGGTCCTCGGTGTCAGGATTTTCAGTGCACGTGAATGAGGCTTGCCCCCTACCCCGTTACCGTTCGGTGCGCGGGTTTGCGCGGCCCAAGCTCCACGGGCTCGCCCACCCAAGCGCCGATGTTCTCACCGCTGCGGCCATCGGCCAGCAAGTCAAGCAACTGCTGGGCAATCTGCTCCGGGCGCATCCAGCTGGCAACTTGCTCCGCGGGCGGCTCACCATCCCACAGGCCGCGTAGCATGGCGGTGTCAGTCGCGCCCATGCACAGCGCGTTGACGCGCACGTTGTGCGCCTCAAGGGAGCGGGACCAAGCCTGGGTGAATCCGTTGAGTGCCCATTTGGAGGCGTTGTAGAGGTCGGTGTCCGGGTTGTTGGTGCCCGGGCTCTTGGCGGGCAGCACGTAGTAGGTGCTGATGTTGACGATGTCCCCGCCGCCCGCTTCGATGATCAACGGCACGCAGAGCCTGGACAGCAGCAGCACGCCCATGAGGTTGACGTCCATGATGAAGTCCCAATCCGCCACGGCCTTATCGAAAGGGTCCGTCACCGGCGTTGGCCGCCACCGCCCGGCGTTGTTGACCAAAAGGTCCACGCCGCCGAAGGCGTCTTGGGCAGCGCCGGTGAGGCGCTTAAGGTCTTCAAGCTTGGCGACATCGGCAACCAAGCCCTGCACCTTACCCGGCCCGGGCATTTCACGGGCGATTTCCGGGGAGGCCGACAGGAGGTCGCAAAACGTCACGTTGGCACCCTCGGCCGCCAACGCTTCTACGAAGGCCCGTCCCAACCCCGTGGCGCCACCGGTGACAATGGCTGACCGGCCCTCCAAAGCGCCCATCAGCTTGCCTGCTCCAACGGAATGAAGTAACGGTTGCCGCGTGGCGGCGGCAGCACCACCGGATGCCCCATCGCGAAGCCAATGTTCTCGCCGGTGCGGCCCTGGGGCCCTTCGGCGATCAACTCGATCATGACCCGAGCGATGTCCTCGGCCTTCATCCAGTTCGCCACTTCTTCCGGCGGGGGGTCAAAGTTGTGGAAGCCGCGCAGCATGTGGGAATCCGTGGCGCCCATGCACAGGGCGTTGACGCGAATGTTGTGGGGTTTGAGCGCTTGGCACCAACCAAAGGTCAGGCCATTGATGCCCCACTTGGCAGCGTCGTAGAGATCCATGGCCGGACCGCCGCCGGTTGGCCGAGGCGCGATATCCAGGAACGGGCAGTTCGGCGCGTCGTCGTGGGATTCCTCGTAGGGCGAACCGCAGGTGTGCAGGTGGTCCGTGTTGATGTTGATGATGTGGCCGCCGCCTTGGCGAATCATGGCCGGGATCACTGCCCGCCCACAGAGGAACACGCCCTTGAGGTTGGTGCCGATCAGGCTGGCGGCGTCACGCAGGGTTTTGTCGATGGGGTCCGAGGCCTCCGAAGCCGCCCAGACGCCAGCGTTGCTGACCAAAACGTCGATCTGCCCAAAGCGCTCAAGCGTTTGGTCAATGAAGGCGCGCACTGCTTCGGCATCGGACACGTCCGCCTGTGCAGCCAACACCGGCACGTTGACCTGATTGGCGAAGTCGTCAATGTCCGGCCGCACGTCGCAAACGGCCAAGGCCGCCCCTTCAGCCGCCAAAGCCCGCGCAAAAGCGTTGCCCAGCCCCACGGCAGCGCCAGTGACCACCGCAGTCTTGCCATCCAAAATGCCCATTGCTCAATGTCCTCCCCTATTGGTCATCAACGGTGTTTCCTGGGCGCGGCACAAGCCTGCCAAGTCAACCAACTATTGAGCCTCACGCCGTGCGTTGCCCACGACAGCGCGCCCACCCATCGGCCGGAAACCTCACCGAGCCAAGCATAGTGAAACACGAAAGCGCCGTGCGGGAAACTGCGAATTTTGGGTTGCACCACGGCCCCTGCGCTCCCCTGCGTCACAGTAGCGGATTCTCGCCCCAGCCAAACTCCTTTCGAACTTGGGCCCCAAAGGACCAAAGATCGCGAGCTTGACGCGCCCCACAGCTTGCGTCACCGTGAATTCTTTTACACCTCCCAAGGAACGCCCATGCTCGACCCGCCAAGACGGCGGCGCATCTACCTGATGCGCCACGCCGAAGCTGCCTACATCAAGGAAGATGGTTCGGTGACCGACAACGCAAGAGAGGTCGCGCTGACGCCCTTGGGACGAATCCAAGCGCGCAAGCACGCCGGCCTGCTGGCTAGCGCTCCCTTTGACCGAGCCATCTGCTCCGGCTTGCCACGAACCTTGGAGACCGCCACCTTGGTGCTGGCCGGACGGGAGGCGCCCACCCTCGAGACGGTTCCCGAACTGGAGGAAATTCGTCCGGGCCGCGACCGCCAGCCAACCGGCGACCTAGCTGCTTGGCTGGCCGATGTGGCCAATCCTTGGGCCGCTGCCGACGCCCCGGATGCGCGCTTCCTCGGCGGCGAGCGCTTTGCGGACTTTGATGCACGGGTCCACCCGGCCTTCGATGCCATCGTAGCCGCCGATGACTGGACCCACCTGCTGTTGGTGCTGCACGGCGCAGTCAACCGGTCCATTTTCAACCATGTGCTGAACCTGCGTTGGCAAGGCGCGGTGAGCATTGAGCAGGACAACGCCTGCATCAACATCATCGATGTCGATCAAGACGATAGCGGAGCCGCAATCCGCTACCTGATCAGAGCGGTCAACATCACCGGCTACAACCTCAACAAGTCCGGCTTGGTGCTGACCCACATGGAGCAAACCGCCTTGCGGATGGCGGAGATGGTGGAGCCCTCGGCCGGGGAGCGCGAGGGGCCTGCCCCTCGCAGGTGAGGAGCCCTCAGCTGGGGAGCGCGAGGGGCTCGCCCCTCGCAGGTGAGGAGCCCTCAGCCGGGGAGCGCGAGGGGCTCGCCCCTCGCAGGTGAGGAGCCCTCAGCCGGGGAGCAGGCGAGTGCCCCTCGCTTCGCGAGGGGGCCTTCAGCTTGGGAGCGGGCGAGCGTCCCTCGCTTCGAGAGGGAACCTAGGCGGCGCAAGTGAAGCAAGTTCGGAAAACGGGATGATGGGTTGACCCGGGAGCCGGGAGGGAGGCGGCGGGCGGGGTGCTGAAGCCCCGCGCCGAGTTTGGTGCGGGGCCCAGCCCAGTGAGGGATGACCAGGAACTTTGTCTCCTGACCTTGGGATGCGACGGTCGCAATAGGCAACTTTGGCGCCCGACGACCGGCTCCCGTCAATGCGAGGCTGCGCCTCGTTAGGCTATGCCTCGTTAGCTCCCTCAACAGTAGATAAATGCACGATCACCTCCTTGCTTTCCGTTAAACACGGCGCGCATGTTGCGCCATGTTGGGCGACATTGCAAACCTTGGCTGAGTTTGTGCGGAGCTCTGGTGGCGCTCGTGGTAAAGTGGCCAAGCTAAGGCACCAAAGCGGAGGGGAGCATGCAACTTGAGGGCATTCATCACGTGTCGATCAACGTCAAGGATGTGGATGAGGCATTGGGCTTCTACGTCGAGGTGTTGGGCATGGAGAAGCTTGACCGGCCGGACTTCCCCTTTCCCGGCGCTTGGTTGCGCAGCGGCACGCAGGAGGTTCACTTAATCGGCATCGACTCCGGGCCGCCGCTGAAGGAGCAGCACTTCGCCTTCAAGGTTGCGGACCTGGAGCGCGTCAAGGCAACCTTGGAGGAAGCGGGCTTGCAGTGCTCCAAACCCTTTGAAATCGATGGCGTTTGCCGCCAGGCCTTCACCCACGACCCCAGCGGCAACATGGTGGAGTTCAACCAACGGCTGTAGCCAAGAATGCCCTTCAAACGAAGGCTGGCAGGGTCTCGAAACGCCCTTTGAGCACCTTCAATGCGGCCCCCGGCTGCATCCATCCCTCAATGGCCGTGGCGTACACGCGGCGAAAATCCACCGTGTGGACCAGATTTTCGCCATCGGTCAGCTCCGTGAGGCTGGGCGGCGTGCCGTAGTGCCCGCCCTTGATCGGTTTGCCGGCCAGAAACATGAGGTTGGCGGTGCCGTGGTCGGTGCCGAGATTGGTGTTCTCCGGCACCCGGCGGCCGAATTCGGAGTGCACCAGCACCACCACGCGATCTGCTTGGCCCAAGCGTTCCAAATCCCGGATGAAGCCGTGAATGCCGTCGCAGGCGTAGCTTAGGAGCCTTTGGTGCAAGGCGCTTTGCTGCACGTGGGTGTCGAAGGCGTTGTTGCGGAACGCGACGTGGTAGATGCGGGCCGGCAATCCAGCCCCGATGCATGCTGCCACCTTGGGCAGGTCCATGGGCGCGATGCCGTAGTCCACCGGCGAGCGGTAGTCTGACCAGGCTTGACGAATCCTCGCTGAAGCGCCCAGCGCGCTCTTGGCCACGTCGTTGAGGTAGGCGCGCGCCGCGTTGCCGTGGGCGGGGTCGATGCGCGCCATCAAGGCTTGCTGGGCATGGAAGGCGCGGCGCTGAAAGCGCTCCGGGTCGTCGAAGACCACCGGCGTGTGCCGTCGGCTCTTGACCGCCAACGACTGCGCCGAGGCAATGTTGATGAGCAGTTCCGCCCCCGCGCCGCCACCGCCAACAGCAGCGCCTGCTTCGCCGATGGCGTCCGCCAACCGGCCCAGCCAGCCATACTCATCGCCGCCCCCCGGGGTGCCGGTGTGCCAGTAGGCCATGGAGGTGAAGTGGGAGTAGGACGGCTGCTCGTAGCCGCAGCCGTGCACGATCGCCAGGTCGCCGCTGCGCCAGAGCCGCTCAAACCCCAGCATGCCCGGGTTGAAGCCGAAATGACTGTCCAGCTTGAGCAACTCATCCGCCTTGATGCCGATGGTGGGGCGCTGCCGGTAGTAGGCGTCATCGCCGTGGGGCACCACGGTGTTCAACCCGTCGTTGCCGCCGGAGAGCTCAACCACCACCAGGATTCGATCCGCCGCATCCCGCCGCGGCAACGCCCAAGCCCGGCGGTCGAAGACGGGCGCTGTCGCCAGCGCCGCCGTTGCTGCGATGCTGCCCCTCAACAGGCTTCTGCGATTGAGCGCTCCGCTCTGCCTTGGTCTCGCTATTGGATTTCTCAAATTCGTCTCCCAAATGCGACTCAGCACGCCTCAACCCAACTGGTACTCGGGGCGGCTCAGCAGCACGTGCAGCAGGCGCCGCAACGGCTCCTCCAGGTACGAGGCCGCCGCGCGAATGTCCGCACCGCCCAGTTCCGCCTCCAAGTAGTCTGCCAGCGCGCGTTGCGTCGCTGGATCCGGAGCAACGGAGAAGAAGCGCTCCACGAGGTATCCCACCACCTCCCGAGGGGTTTCCAAGCCCTCCCGAAGCACCATGCCTGTCAAGTCCAGACGGGCCGTATGGCGGGGTATGGGCTTGACCCGCTCAATGGCCATCTGCCAGCCGCGGTAGCTGCCGTAGCGGGTGTTGAAATCCTCATCGCGGTCGGCAATCAGGTTGGATGCCGCCATTGCGCCCATGCCCTCGGAGCCCATGCCGCCGCTTGCCATGGCCGCTGGCCGGGTTGCCCGGCTGATGTCCATGCCGGCACGCAGGCGCTCATGAACGCTCAGTATCTCGGCGCCGTAGCTCGGATAGCGGTCCGGCGGCACGAAAGCGATGTCGGGAAACGCCAGGTCAAGCACGAAGTTGCCCCGTTCGAAGAGCAGGCTGGGGGTGATCCAGCTGCGCCCCTCGCTCCATCCCGCCACGGTGGGTGGATGCATCAACCGCTGGCCCAAGGACTCAGTGACGGCGTTAAAGTCCGGTGCGCCGGGCACGGCTTTAAGGCCCAGCTTGCGATAGGTCGAGACCACGAATTCAACCGGGCCCTTGATGCGGTTGCCCATCACGTCCGGTGCGTAAAAGCGCCGCGAAAGAAAGAGCCGTTCCAGAAAGGCGGCGATGTTGTAGTTGGCGGACTTCAGCCAAGCGCCCAATTCGCGCCGGCCGTCGGGGGTGAGCGCCTCGCTGACGAAATGCCGGTGCAGCTTGTCGGCGATGAATTCGGCGGCTGCGTCTTGGGCCAGAATGATGTCGATGACGTCCACGCCGTCGAACCGGCCCTCTTGGCCCAGAAAGCGCTTGATGCCGCCGTCGTGGGCCTCGGCGTTGAAGTCGAAGTCCAGCCCCCGATAGTTCCAACCCGTGAAGGCGCGAGCGGCTTCGCGCACGTCGGCTTCGCCGTAGTGGCCGACGCCCATGGTGAACAGTTCCATGATTTCCCGGGCGAAGTTCTCGTTCGGCGAGCCCTTGACGTTGACGCCCGCATCCAGGAAGGCCAGCATGGCCGGATCCTGAGCCACGCCAATCAACAGGGTGCGGAAATCACCGAGGCCCAACTCCTGAAAGAGACGCAGCTGCTTGAGCATCTTGCGGTAGTCGCGCACCTTGTCTTCATTGGTGGCAAAGTGGCCGTGCCAAAACAGGGCCATGCGCTCCTGCAGCGGCCGCGGGCTCAGCAGCATGCGGTTCGCCCACCAGTAAGCCACCCGATCCGTTTCCAAACGGCTGGCGCGCAGCCAATAGAAGAAGGCGTTGACCACCGGCTGCAAGGGCCGGTTGCCGGACGGCTTGGCCAGGATGCCAAGCGCGCTGCCCTGCTGGCGGGCCAAGGCGGTGGTTGCTGGCCGGCTGGGCGGAAAGGGGTCCAGCCCTTCGTCAAAGATGCCGGATGGCTCGAAGCCCGGCATCTGCGTCTCCGCAACGCCCTCGAAGTACACCAAGCGACGCACGGCGGCCTGCGGCGTCAGCGCCGCCAGTGCGGCCACTTCCGAAGGCGTGCCTCCGAACCCGGCCCGTTCCAGTAGATGGCGGGCCTTGGCAGCGTCCCAGTGCCTAGCCTCAATGGGGCTGAAGTCAGCGCTTGCCGCAACGGGCAAGACGGCTAGGCAGGCGCCCCAAGCCAAACGAACCAACACCTTAAGCCACATGGCGGCTTCCCATCCCACGGGACCACCAGTATAGCGCCGCCGCCGTGTATAATGCCGCGCGCCAGCAGTCGCTGGCACATTCGAAACTTCAATCCAAGCAAGCTCTTTAACTAAGCAAACTGAGCAAACCAAGCAAACCTTCAATCCAAACAATCAAAGAGGAAACTGATGCTGCAACGCCGTTCATTTTTGAAGAAAAGCGCCATGACGCTTGGCACCATACCCGTCGCCAACCTGTTGGCCCAGTCAAGCGCATGGGCCGCGGGCGAGGTGGAGATCACCGAAGACGACCCCATGGCGATGGCCTTGGGCTACAAGCATGCCGCGGCGGACGTGGACACCGCCACCTACCCAAAGTTTGCGGAAGGTCAGTTCTGCGACAACTGCCTGCAGTACAAGGCCACCAGTGAAGGCTGGGGCACCTGCGCCATCTTCCCCGGCAAGCTGGTCGCCGCCAAGGGCTGGTGCAACGTTTGGGTGGCTGTCCCCTCCTGATCAAGACATCCTGATCAATGCGTCCTGATCAGGCCTGTCTTGATCAGGCGTGTCTTGTTCAGGCATTGATCAGAAGTCTAGGCAATCAAGCCAAAAAATCGGCTATTGCGGGCGATTCAATCGTCCCAGCTAAAGGGCGTGAAGAACGCTTCCCGGGTGAGCCAAGTGTAGTCCGCCTCGCCGGCCATCAGGCCCACCAGCACAATGAGCACTAACGAGGGCACAAGGATGGCGTAGATCAGCGCCATCCTCTCCCACATCATGTGCATGAAGACGGCTACGATCAGGCCCGCCTTCAGCATCATGAAGATGATGATGAGCGTCCAGCGCACATAGCCTTGGAACGCCACGTAGTCCACCATGTAGGAAGCCGCGCTGAGCACGAACAGCAAACCCCACACCCAGAAGTAGATGGAAATTGGATGTTGTTGGCCTTGGTCTGACATCGGTTGAATTCCTTGCTGGTCTTGGGACTACCAAAGGTAGAAGAATGCGAAAATAAAGACCCACACGAGGTCAACGAAGTGCCAGTAGAGGCCCATTGTCTCGACGATCTCGTAGCGGTTCTTGCGTCCGGTCATGAAGCCGGGCGTTTCCTTGTCTAAGTCACCACGCCGCACCTTGAAGGCGATGATGAACAGGAACAGCACGCCAAACGACACGTGGGTGCCGTGGAAGCCGGTGATCATGAAGAAGGCGGCGCCGAACTGAGGCGCGCCCATGGGGTTGCTCCAAGGCCGCACCCCCTCATCGACAATCAGCTTGGTCCACTCGAAGGCCTGCATGCCCACGAAGGTGGCGCCAAGCAGCGCGGTCGTCATCAGCAGCCAGAAGGTCGGCACCCGGCGCTTTTCGTAGCCGAACTTCACGGCCATGGCCATGGTGCCGCTGCTGGTGATGAGCACGAAGGTCATGATGGCAATCAGCAGCAGGGGCACCGGCGTGCCCAGGAACTCCAAGCCGAACACCTCGCTCGGATTCGGCCAAGGCGTGGTGGTGGACATGCGCACCGTCATGTAGGACACCAGGAAGCAGGAGAAGATGAAGGTGTCGCTTAACAGGAAGATCCACATCATGGCCTTGCCCCAGGGCACGTTCTTGAACGCCCGCTGGTCTGAGGACCAATCGTCAACAATGCCCTTGATTCCCGGCGCCAGGGCTACTGATTCAGCCACGTATTTGCTTTCCTTGTGTGATGTGAGTAGAAATGCTGAGCGTTTCCGGCCGTTCGCAGGTGACTCAGGTCGATAGCATCAAGCCAAACAGGATGAGCCAGACCACGAACAAGAAGTGCCAGTAGACGGCACAAAGCTCCACGCCCAGCCGAGCCTTGGCCGCCGCTCCCGCCAGAGCATGGCCCAGGGTTCGGGCCAACGCCACCACGCCGCCAAGCAGATGCAGCACGTGCAGCCCGGTCAGGACGTAGAAAAACGAGTTGGCCGGGTTGCTGGCAATCAGATAGCCCGACGCGGCAAGGTTTTGCCAAGCGATGAGCTGGCCGACCATGAAGGCCAACGCGCAGCCGCCGCCCACCAGCAGCCCATCGCGCATGGT
Source organism: Candidatus Azophilus sp. (assembly GCA_965220835.1). GTDB lineage: Bacteria > Pseudomonadota > Gammaproteobacteria > Pseudomonadales > Azotimanducaceae > Azophilus. The sequence continues at coordinate 1,685,791 of OZ244842.1, forward strand.
GCCCCACTGTTCCCGGGCCGCACCACGCCAAGCCCATTGCAACCCGAGGCTGCCCACAAAAAGGATGGCGGTGTTGAACCAGAGCAGGACCGGCTCCGGCAGCGGCCGCCAATCCGACAGTTCCATGCGGATGGAGTAGGCGCTGACAAACAGTGCGAACAGCGAGGTGATGACGGCCAGCAACACGCCCAACGCCACTTTCGGCGCGGCCAGGAACCCCACGCCCTGCTGAGCGCCCGAAGGTGCGCTGGCCACCCAAGGCTTGACGTTGATGGTCTGGCGCACCAGCCACCACACCACCACGGCCATGAGCAGGGCCAGGAATATGAGCGTCGCAGTCACGGATCAGCCGCTCGGCTTGGTCTGGCTTTCAGCGCTGGCATCGCCGGCGGCTCGTGCCGCAGCCATTTCCTCGGAGGGGACGTTTTGCGGGATGAAGTCCTCCTTCGCCCCCGGCACCCCATAGTCATAGGCCCAACGGTAAACCGACGGCAGCTTGTCCTCGTCAAAGTTGCCATGCCGTGGCGGCGTATGCGGGGTTTGCCACTCCAAGGTGGTGGCGTTCCACGGGTTGTGGCCCGCCTTCTCGCCGCTGAACAGGCTCTTGATGACGTTGTAGATGAAGATCACCTGCGCCAAGGCGACCACGATGGCAGCGATGGAAATGGCCACGTTCAAGTCCTGCGCCGACTCCGACATAAAGGCCGTTTCGCCATAGGCGTAGTAGCGCCGGGGCACCCCTTCAAAGCCCAAGTAGTGCATGGGGTAGTAGATGGCGTAAGTGCCGAGGAAAGTGATCCAGAAGTGGATCTTGCCCAAGGTCTCGTCGAACATCCTGCCAGTGATCTTGGGATACCAGTGGTAGATGGCGCCGAACACCACCAGCACCGGCGAAACCGCCATCACCATGTGGAAGTGAGCCACCACAAAGTAGGTGTCGGAAAGCGGCAGATCAACCGTGACGTTGCCTAGGAACAGCCCGGTCAGCCCACCGTTGATGAAGGTGAAGATGAAGCCGATGGCGAACAGCATGGGCACGGTGAGTTGAATGTTGCCCCGCCAAAGGGTCAATACCCAGTTGTACACCTTGATGGCGGTTGGCACGGCGATGATCAGCGTGGTGGTGGCAAAGAAGAAGCCGAAGTAGGGGTTCATGCCGCTGACGTACATGTGGTGCGCCCAGACGATGAAGCTCAGCGCCCCGATGGCGACGATGGCCCAAACCATCATCCGGTAGCCGAAGATGTTCTTGCGGGCATGGGTGGCCAGCACGTCCGAGACGATGCCGAAGGCCGGCAGGGCCACGATGTACACCTCCGGATGGCCGAAGAACCAGAACAGGTGCTGGAAGAGTATGGGGCTGCCGCCGTCGTAAGCGGTTTGCTCACCGGCCGCAATCATGGCTGGCATGAAGAAGCTGGTGCCGATCAGCCGGTCGAGAATCATCATGATGCAGCTGACGAAGAGGGCCGGAAAGGCCAGCAGCGCCAGCACGGTGGCCATGAAGATGCCCCAGACCGTCAGCGGCATGCGCATCAGCGTCATGCCCCGGGTGCGCGCCTGCAGCACGGTGACCACGTAGTTGAGCCCACCCATGGTGAAGCCGATGATGAACACGCACAGCGAAATGAGCATCAGGATGATGCCCGCGCCGGTGCCTGGGGTGCCGCCGATCACCGCTTGCGGCGGGTACAGCGTCCAGCCCGCCCCGGTGGGGCCGCCGGGAACGAAGAAGCTGGCCACCAGAATCAGCACCGCCGCCAGATACACCCAGTAACTGATCATGTTGACGTAGGGAAACACCATGTCTCGGGCGCCGCACATCAACGGGATCAGATAGTTGCCGAAGCCGCCTAGGAAGAGCGCCGTCAACAGGTAGATGACCATGATCATGCCGTGCATGGTCACGAACTGCAGGTAGTTGGCCGGATCGATCAGGGAAAACGACTCCGGAAAGCCCAACTGCAGGCGCATGAGGATGGACAGCACCAAAGCCACCAAGCCAATGCCGATGGCGGTGATGCCGTACTGGATGGCAATGACCTTGGCGTCTTGGCTCCAGATGTACTTGCCGAGGAAGGTCTTGGGGTGATACAGCGTCTCCTCCGCGACCTCGAAGGGCCGCAGGTCCGCATCAGTGACTGCATCGTGGGCGACTTGAGCCATGCTATTCCTCCGCTCCTGAGTGTGCCGCGCTGGCCTCGTGGGAAGCGGCGGCGACTTGGTTTTCACCTAGGGTGTTGATGTAGGCGATGACGTCATTGATGGCGCCATCGTGCTTGAGTATGCGGGCCATCTCAGCCATTTGCCAGCCGTAGAGATCGTCCGCATGGCGCCCGCGTATGTTGGCCTTGAAGTTCTCCAGCTGCCGGGCCAAGTACCAATCGGTCATGCCCGCCATGCGCGGTGCGTTCAGCGCCTTAATGCCCTGGGCTTCGTAGCCGTGGCAAGCGCCGCAGGTGACCCAGAGATCTTCGCCACGCTCCGCGTCACCGGTGACGGTGGCTTCCGCGGGCACGTCCGGCAGGGTGCCGATATAGGCGATGACGTCCTCCATGGCCTGGTCGTTGACCAACGTCATGACCATGGGCGCCATCTGCTGGCCGAAGGTGTCCTGGGGATGGGCGCCGCGCACGCCGGCCTTGTAGTAGTTCAACTGGCGACGCAGGTACCAGTCCTCCTGGCCTGCGATCTTGGGCGCGTTCATCACCGGCATGCCCTCACCCTGGGCACCGTGGCAGGCAACGCACACCGCATATTGCGCCTGCCCGGCCACCGGGTCGCCCTGGGGGCGGGCCAGGATGTCGGCGTAGGTGGGTTGCGCGGCGTACCAGGCTTCGTAGTCCGCCGCCTCATCAACCACCACCTTGCCGCGCATGGCGAAGTGGCCGATGCCGCAGAGCTCCTCGCACAGCACCTCATACTCACCAACTTCGGTGGGTTGAAGCCACAGATAGGAGACCAAACCGGGCACCAGGTCCATCTTGACCCGGAATTGGGCGACCGTGAAGTTGTGCAGCACGTCCTTGGAGCGCAGGTTGATCTTGACGTCGCGGCCCAACGGCAGATGCACGGTGCCGCTCTCAATCAACCGGTCATCCTGACCGTGGGGATCGTCCGGGTCCATGCCGAAAGGATTGTCGTCGGTGATGAGCTTGGCATCCACGTCGCCGAACTTGCCGTCGTCCCCCGGCAGCCGGTAGCTCCAGTGCCACTGCTGGCCGAGTGCCTCGATTTCGTCAGCGTCCTCCGGCACGGTGACGAACTGCGCCCAGACAAACAGGCCGGGCGCCAGCATGGCGGCGACCCCGACAGCGGTGATGGCGGTGAGCCAAAACTCCAGCTTGTGGTTCTCCGGCTGGTATTCGGACCGCCGCTCCTTGTTGTAGCGGAACTTGATGATGCAATACGCCATGAAGGCGTTGACGACGACGAAGACGAAGCCCGTCACCCAGAACGTGACGTCGATGGTGAAGTCGATCATGCCCCAGTTGGAGGCCAACGGGGTTAGGTACCAAGGACTTAAAATGTGAAAAAGAACCGAGCCAACGATCAAAATGATCAGCGCTACAGCAAATACCATCTATGCAATTTCCTTTATTGATTCAATGGATCGCGGGGCAAGGATGAACCACTGGGCCACTTTCGCGCCCGACGGCCGCCGTTGCGTCTGTCAGAGGCATCGCCTCGCCAGCTTTCTGGCCTGCCGTGAAGCACTTTCGCCCGTGCTACCTGCTCAACAAGCTCTCCACAACTTCGTTGATTAGCGTGAAGTCCTCAGTTTGCGCACCCTTCAACACCCGTTCCACCACACCATCGGCGTTGATGATGAACGCCGCCGGCAGTACGGACACGCCGTACAGGCGGGCCGTGCTGCCACCGAGATCCATGGCATTGGGATAGGCAATGGAAACCTGTTCAAGGAAGCGAACTGCATCGGGGCGGTGAGTATCAAGGTTTAGGCCGACGACTTCAAACTTTTCTTGCGGCAAATCTGCTCGCAGGGCGTCGAGCATGGGCATCGACCGGCGGCAAGGCACGCACCAGCTCGACCAGAACTCCAAGTAGAGCACCTTGCCGTGATGGTCCGCCAGCGCGATGGGCGCGGCCTCCTCGTGGACCGCCGGCAGCCAGAAACCGGGCGCCGGATCCCCAGCCTTCACGGCCGACGCAGGCGCCGCCCAAGCCATCAGCGCCAAGGCGGCGCTGGCAAGGGCGCAGGACATTCCTTTGATATCAGCCAAAGCTCAGCCAGCCCGTTGGGGCACCTCTTGGCGGGTTGGGCCCTCCACGCGAAGGGCCAGTGAATCAGGTACCCATTCTCGCAAAAAAAGACCCCGGAAAAAACGACTTTTTGCGCTGCGAAGCTGTGCGGCTGTCACTCTTCCGTGAGGGGAATGACCAGACAGGTGCGCGGTTCGCCTCCCACCGCACGGGAAATGTGGCCTTGGCCGGTCTTGTCCTCGGCCAGCAGGATTGAACCGGGGCCGAACAGGCGCTTGGTGCCGTCGCCGAGCTCGATTTCGACGCTGCCGGTCAGGTTGACGATGAACTGCCGGCGCGGCGCGTTGTGGAAGCTCCAGTCGTAGTCTCCCGAGACCTCCCGAAACACCACGGAACGGGCTGGCCAAGGCTCGGACATGCAGCCGGCGCCACCGAAGTCCTTGAGTTCCAGCGCAATGTCCTCAAAGTGCGACTGCGCGTCATCGCCCGTGTAGAGCCTGGTCACCTGCATGGCACGCACCTCAACGTGTTGATGGAAGGCGCATTCTAACGGCCCAATCCCGGTTGCGGCACGCCGGTTCGGAACCGCCGCGCAGGAACCCCGCCAGGCCCCGGCGATCTGCCCCGAAGCCGCGCCGGTTGCTCGTGATAGGATTCCCCCGTTGGAAGGAACAACTGTCAAGGAGCATCCCCCATGAGCGAAGCCTTGGAATTGCCGTTGAACGACCCTTGGTCCATGCCGCTCGCGGACATCGACTTGAGCGAAGCGGCCCTTTACGCCAGCGATGCCATTCATCCCTACTTCGCGCGGTTGCGCCGTGATGCCCCGGTTCACTACTGCGCTGACAGCACCAGCGGGCCTTACTGGTCGGTCACCCGCTACGCGGACATCAAGCATGTCGATACCCACCATCAGCTGTTCTCCTCCGAACTCGGCGGCATCAGCATCGCCGAGCGGGAGCTTGAGGAGCACGTGAACCTCGAGAACTTCATCGCCATGGACCCGCCCAAGCACACCCAGCAACGCAAGACCGTTGCCCCTTCCGTGGCGCCGGCCAACCTGCGCAACTTCAAGCCCATCATTCGCGAACGGGTGATCGACATTCTCGAAAACCTGCCGGTCGGCGAGACCTTCAACTGGGTGGACGCCGTCTCCATCGAACTGACGGCGCGCATGCTCGCCACCTTGTTCGACTTCCCCTACCCGGAGCGGCGCAAGCTGGTGCATTGGTCCGACCTCGCCACCGCCACGCCGCAACTGATGGGCGAGGCGGGCCTGCCCGGCGAGTACCGGCTCAAGGAGCTGACGGAGTGCGCCACCACCTTCGCCTCGCTCTGGCACGAGCGCGCTGGGGGCGAGCCCGGCAACGACCTGATTTCCATGCTGGCCCATGGTGAATCCACCAAGGACATGCTGCAAAGGCCCGATGAGTTCCTCGGCAACCTGATGCTGCTGATCGTCGGCGGCAACGACACCACGCGCAACTCCATCAGCGGCGGTGCGCTGGCGTTCCACCGCTATCCCGATGAGTTCCGCAAGCTGCAGGCCGACCGCAGCCTGATTCCCAATGCGGCCAGCGAGATGATCCGCTGGCAGACCCCGGTGATCCACATGCGCCGCACCGCCACCGAAGACACGGAGCTGGGCGGCCAGCGAATCAGCGCCGGCGACAAGGTCATCATGTGGTATCTGTCCGGCAACCGCGATGAGGCGGTGTTCGACGACGCCGAGCGGCTGGTGGTGGACCGCACCAACGCCCGCCAGCACATCGCCTTCGGCTTCGGCATCCACCGCTGCATGGGCAACCGGCTGGCGGAGATGCAGCTGCAGCTGCTCTGGGAGGAGATATTGGAGCGCTTCGAACGCATCGAAGTGGTCGGCGAGCCGGTGTACGCGGCCAACAACTTCATCCGCGGCATCCTGGAGCTGCCCGTGCAAATCACCCGGCGGTAAGCCCCATGCGCCGCTGGGGCAAACCCGACGACTTTGGCGCCGTTGCCGTTTGCCTGATGAGCGACGCCTCCCGCTGGCACACCGGCGACGTGATCAAGATAGACGGCGGCTTCAGCATCTTTTAGCCCAGTTGCAAGCTCTAAGGACCAATTGCGACGCCAACTTATAGGAGAAAGCCATGGCCGAGCCCGCTTTAATCCCCGTTCGCACCATCGACGACGCCTACCATCGGCTGCTGGACGAGGAGACTCGCCCGGTGCCGGCGTCCTATCGGCGCGACAACCCCATCGCCCCGGGGCCCACCCGGGTGCCGGTGTCGCGCTACACGTCCCAAGCCTTCTTTGATCTGGAAGTGGAGAAGATCTGGAAGCGCGCCTGGCAAGTGGCCTGCCACGAGGACGACATGCCCAACGTGGGCGACTACGTGCCCTACGACATCGCCGGGCTGTCCTTTCTGGTGGTGCGCACCGGGGCGGATGAGTTCAAGGCCTACTACAACGCCTGCCTGCACCGAGGCCGCAAGCTGCGCGAGAACCGCGGACGCTGCGCCACGGAACTGCGCTGCCCGTTCCACGGCTGGACCTGGAACCTCGACGGCAGCCTGCGCCAAGTGCCCTGCCAATGGGACTATCCGGGCCTGAAGGCCAGCGAGCAATCGCTGCCGGAGGTCAAGACCGGCCGGTGGGGACGCTTCATCTTCATCAACCCGGACCCCAATTGCGAGCCGCTTGAGGACTTTCTGGGGGATCTGTCCAGCCATTTCGAGCTGCTGCCCTACGAGCGGCGCTACAAGGCCGCTCACGTGGCCAAGACCATCCGCTGCAACTGGAAGGTGGCCTCGGAGGCCTTCATGGAGTCCTACCACGTCATCGCCACCCACCCGCAGATCCTGCTCGGCGGCGTCCACGACGTGGACACCAAGTACGACGTCTTCGGCAACTACTCCCGGGCGATCCGCTGCGGGGCCCTGGAAAGCCAAGGGCAGCCGGAGTGGGACCCGCTCCCCGAGGACGGCAAGCGGCGACTGCGCCATCCGCTCAACGGCTGGGTCTATGAGGACGCCGGCGAGGGCTTGGTGCAGGTCACCACGCCCAAGGGCAAGAGCGGCCTGTTCACCGCCAACGCCGAGCCGGTGGAGGGCGAGCTGGGGGACGTGAACCCCCATCTGTGCAACTGGGTGGGCGGCCGCCAGCTTCCCCAGTCGGAGTTCGAGCGCGCCATCAGCGAGCGCAATGCCAAGAACGACGCCAAGGCCACCCATCCGCGGGTGGCTTACGCCCAGATGCAGCGGGAAATGCTCAAGCCCGTGGTCCCCTCCATCGCCGACCAAATCGCCGACATCGAGTTCTCATCGGTGTTCTTCACGGTGTTCCCCAACTTTCATCCCTGGGGGTCGTTCAACAGCATCAACTACCGCTTCCGCCCCAAGGGCAGAAACCCCGACGAGTGCATCATGGAGTGCATGTTCCTGGCGCCCATCCCGGAGCACGGCGACTACGAACCGGTTCGCGAGATCCACTGGCTGGGCGCCGACGACGACTGGACCGACGCCCCGGAACTGGGCATGTTGGCCAAGGTCTTCAACCAGGACGTGCGCAACCTGCCCTACGTCCAGGAAGGCCTGCACGCCACCGCCAAGGAACACGTGCAGTTCGCCGACTACAACGAGACCAAGCCCCGCCATCTGCACATGCTGATCGATGAGTGGATTGCGCGGCCCTAGGGATTTGCTGAATAACCCCAGTGCAATAGCTCGACAATAGGAGAAGCAGCCTTGTGAAACGGCTCGTCGGACAACTCGCTTGGCTCGCTTGTGCCATCGAAGGAGCGATCTACTGGTTTGGAGTCAACCAGCCGAAGGAGACCGTCCGCGTATTGGCGGTGTTCTTCGGCGGGCAAAATCACGTCCGTCACATGATTGCGCGGCTTGTCCAAGAATGACGGGATGCGACAGGGCGAATGCCGAACGCAGATTATGTCAACTGAAATAATTCGCTCTAGCATAATAAGCGGCATGGACTTCCTCGATCACTAGGACGAGCAACGCTGGCTGGAAGGCGGCCTTCAGCAGAGATCGCGCACGTCCTGTTCACGCCACAGGCGGATGCGTCCATGGACAAGGCCACCGGCGTTCACATTGTTGATGCCAAATCAGTGATGACGGCGCTGAGGTAGGCGCCCCGCACCGCGGTTCACTTCCGATTGGGCGCAACGCATAATCCGTTCTTTTCTGCAGGGAAATCACCATGCCCGAAGACGTCAACCGACAGTTCCTGCTGGCTGCCCGCCCGCACGGGATGGTCAAGGCCTCCGATTTCGAGTACCGGGAAACCGCGGTGCCGACGCCGGGGCCCGGCGAGGCGCTGGTCAAGACCCGTTACATCTCACTGGACCCCTCCATGCGCGGGCAAATGGAGAATCGGGCGGACTACGTCGCACCCTTGGCGCTCGGCAGCGTCATGCGCGCCCGCGGCGTCGGCACGGTGGTGGCCTCCAACCATGCAGACTACCCCGAGGGCACCCAAGTGACCGGCACCTTCGGCATGCAGGACTACGCCCTTGCGGACGGCAAGCAATTGCCGCTGCGCACCTTCGAGGCCGGCATTGATCCAAAGGTGGCCTTGGGCGTGCTTGGCGGCACGGGCATGACGGCCTACTTCGGCCTGCTCGACGTCGGCCAGCCCAAGGCTGGTGACGTGGTGATGATCAGCGCCGCCGCCGGGGCCACCGGCAGCGTCGCCGGGCAGATCGCCAAGATCAAGGGCTGCACGGTGTTCGGCATGGCAGGCAGCGACGAGAAGTGCGCTTGGCTCACCGATGAGCTCGGCTTTGACGGCGCGCTCAACTACAAGACCGCCGACGTGGCGGCGGAGGTGGACCGGCTGTGCCCCAACGGCATCAACGTCTTCTTCGACAACGTGGGCGGCGAAATCCTCGACATCTGCCTCGACCGCATCGCCATGAACGCCCGCATTGTGATTTGCGGCGGCATATCCCGCTACAACCTCACCGAACAGCCGCCTGGGCCCAGGAACTACTTCAACCTGGTCTTCCGCCGGGCCCGCATGGAGGGCTTCATCGTCATCGACTACGAACACCGCTACCCCGAGGCCGAGGCGGAAATGCGCCGCTGGATCGACGCCGGGCAGCTGAAGCAGCAAACCACGGTCATCGACGGCTTCAAGGAACTGCCAAACGCCTTGATCCAGCTTTTCAAGGGCGTCAACACCGGCAAGATGATGGTGCGAACCACATGAAGCCCGGGCGATGAGCGCGCCCAGCGGACGCCCGCCGCCGCGCATCGGGCCAAACCCACCTCTGGAGCCATAACATGAGTGACGAACTGCAAGCCCTTAAAGCACGCATTGCGCGCTTGGAGGCCAAGGAAGCCGTGCTGAGCGCCTTCAACCGCTATCTGTACAGCTTGGACACCGGCTTCGGCGACGACATCATCGACTGCTACACGGACGATGCGGTGCTCGACGTGCCGAACTTTCCCGGCGCCGGCGGGGACGACCTGCACTTCGAGGGCCGGGCGGAGATTGCGCCCCTATACGCCCCCTACGCTGGGGGGCCCAAGGGCATCCGCGGCGGGCACCACTCGGCCAACATCGCCGTCAACGTCACATCCGATCTGGAGTCCGCCGAAGTCACCGCCTACTTCATGACCAACACCGCCAACGGGGTGCAGGGCGGACGCTACGAAGGGGTCATGATTCCCGGCGCCGACGGCCAATGGCGCTGGCGGACGCTGGCCATCACCAGCGCTTGGGGCTGGCAAGTGAAGGACTTCGAGACGGTATCCGAACCCGTCGGCTTGGAACACTCGCCCTTCGGCGGACGCCACGCGGCCTACACGCCACCCTGAAGCCCGCCCAAGGCCGCTAGCCGCCCCGCATCGGCGCTAAGGCGCCTGAAACAGCGCCTCGCAGCCGGTTCCGGACAGCAGCTCATCGACAAAGGCGCGGTCCTCCCCGTCCAGCCGGGCCCGCTCGCTGCGCAGCCATTGCAGGCACTTGGCTTGGTAGGGGAAGGGCTTTTGGATCCAGGAACGCCCGTCGATCTCGGTGCGCACCTCATCCACGCCTTGATTGACCGCAGCGGCGTTGGCCAACAACGCCGGGGCGTACACGCGGCCCACTTCCTTGAGCAGCCCGCGCAACGTCTGCGGTAGGGCTTCGCGATCAAACCAGTGGTCCCGTGAGGGTTCCAAGCCGGACAAGTCCTCCATGACGCCCACCCAAGCAAAGACATGGGGCGCGCTCTGCAGGGCGATTTGCATCGGCGTGGGGTCGAAGCCAGTCAACTGGGTGAGCTGGCCATAGATGGCAAAGTCCGCAGCGCCGGGGCGCTGGCCGAGCACGAAGGGGCCGTTGCGGATGTGGGCGTCGAACAGGCTCAGAAAGCGCTTGTAGCTCGCCTCGATGATCGGGGCGGTGGTTGGGTTGCTGCCCACCACGTGCAGGCGGCCAATCTGCCGGTCGCGTATGAAGGCCGACATCGGCGCGATTTCGGCATCGCTGGCGGTCAGATTGCGCCACCGGGGCAGGATTTCGCCGCCGCGCTCAATGTCCGCCGGGTAGTGCCAGCGATAGTGGAACATCGCCTTGGTCAACCATTCATCACCGTAGTCCTCAAGCAGAAAGTCGATGAACGCCAAGGCTGGGTCCGGAGCAATGACGGAGCGGCCGAGCACCTCCTGCTCCAGGCGGCGGATGATGGGCGAGGAATCCACCACCGCTTCGAGCTCGCCGTCGGCGGCCGGCAAGTAGAACGTGGGCATCAGGCCCACCTTCGGCTGCGGGAGGCCGGCATCCGGCTCCCGCCCGTCCACCGCGCTTTGCAGCAGGCGATAGGGAATGCGCCGATAGCGCAGCAGCGCCAACATCTTGCGTGTGTAGGGCGAGCCGGGCGCTCCCCTTAAAGCAACGGGGGCATCAAGCATGCGCGAACTCTCCGGCGGATAAAGTGGGGAGGGCCAGTATAGCGCCCTCCTCCCTCAGCCTTGCGGGTTCCGATGGGCGCTCGGGCCGCGCTTAACGCGTTCGCCGGCACAAAGCGTCAATTTCCCACGGCAGGTAGGGAATCAGCCTACAGACAGCCGCAATGGCTCGGAGTTAGATGGTGTTTTCCCTAACCTACCTTAGGAAGCATATACTCATGCAGCATGCAGTCGAAGAAATCGGGGCGATGACCAAAAGCCTTGAGGAATCGGGATTTGAGCGGCGCCAAGCGGATGCAACCGTAACCGCCATCGCCAACTCCATCGAAAAGTTCGCGGTGACGCCTCAAGTGCTGCGCGAGGCCTTTGACGAACTTCGTTCAGAGATGCGGGTGCTCATCGGGGAACAGACCGAGGCGATGAACGCTCGGTTCAAAGATCAGGTCGCGGTGATCAATGCGCGGTTCGAAGACCACCGGGCGGACATCAACGCCCGGTTTGAAGATCAACGGGCGGACAGCAACGCCCGCTTCGAGCAGCAACGGGAGGAAACCAACGCCCGCTTCGCTGACATGAGGTCGGACATGAACAAGCAGTTTGAAGCCCTGCGTGCGGAACTGCGGGCGGACACCTCCCGGCTGTTTACTCTGACCCTATCCATCGCCGTGGGCATGGCGGGAGTGGCTGGCGCATTGATCTTTGAACGGCTGCTTTAGGCCGGCCTTTGGGCGCACTCTCGCCCCGCGTTCGCTCTGCTTTCGCCCGGCCTACGCCCCGCTCCAGACCCGCTTGAACCCCACTTTTGCCCCACTAGCGCCCCCGATAGTGGTAAATTGGCGGCTTACTCGCAGCCAATCAAACCGGAGGCCCCATGACCCTGCGCATCAATGCCCAAGCGCCCAACTTCACGGCTGAGACCACCCAAGGCCGCATCGACTTCCACGACTGGATCGGCGACGGTTGGGCGGTGCTGTTCTCCCATCCCAAGGACTTCACGCCCGTGTGCACCACGGAACTCGGCTACATGGCCGGCCTTGAGCCGGAGTTCGCCAAGCGCAACTGCAAGATCATCGGGCTGTCCGTGGATCCGGTGGACAACCACGCCGCCTGGTCCAAGGACATCGAGGAAACCCAAGGCCACGCCGTCAAGTACCCGCTGATTGGAGACCCAGAGCTGACGGTGGCCAAGCTTTACGACATGCTGCCGGCCGAAGCCGGCGACGACGCCGAAGGACGCACGGCGGCCGACAACGCCACGGTGCGCTCCGTGTTCGTGATCGGCCCCGACAAGGGCATCAAGGCGATGTTGACCTACCCGATGAGCACTGGGCGCAACTTCGACGAGGTGCTGCGTCTGCTCGACTCCTGCCAACTCACCGCCAAGCACAAGGTGGCGACACCGGTGAACTGGAAGCAGGGCGAGGACGTGATCATCGTTCCGGCGGTGTCCGACGAGGAAGCCAAGGCGAAGTTTCCCGACGGCTGGAAGGCGCCCAAGCCGTACCTGCGCATCGTGCCGCAACCGGAGTAAGGCCAGTCACGCTGCGCCCCGGCCAAGGGCTGGGGCGCTGAACCGTGCCAAGCTGCCATTCAGCGCCGCAAAAGCACCACATGACGGCATAGGAAAAGGAGAGCCACGCCATGATGACCGGCGATGAGTATCGTGCTTCCCTGGACGACGGGCGTGCCACCTTCTTTGAGGGCGAGCAAGTCTTTGACCTGCCGGGCCATCCCATCCTCGGCATCACCGTGGACTCCGCCGCGGCCGGCTACGACCGCTTTTACAACCCTGCCCCGGATGCAGTCGGAGCGTTCATGGCGGTGCCGGGCTCGGCCGAGGAGCTGCGCGAGCAGGTGGAGCTGCACGAGACGGTGGACTTGCTCACCCATGTCACCTACGCCTCGATCATGACCCTGCTGACCGCCGCGGACCGCATCGAGGCCACGCTGCCCGATGAGGCCACCCGAATTCGGGCTTGGGTGAAGGATGCGCAACGGCGCGACGTGCGCATCACCCAGTGCATCACCGACGCCAAGGGCGACCGCAGCCGCCGGCCCGGCAATCAGGACGACCCGGACGCCTACGTGCGGGTCATTGAGCGGCGCTCGGACGGCATCGTCATTCGCGGCGCCAAGCTGCACATCTCCGCCGCCTCCATGGGCCACGAGCTGATGACCATTCCCACCAAGGGCATGAAGCCCGGCGAGGACCAGTACTCGGTGGCCTGCATGGTGCCGGTGGGCGCGCCCGGCGTGAAGATCATCAACACCACCTACGCCCCGCGCCATGCGGATACGCGGGACTTTCCGATGTCCGGCAACCACCACACGCCAGAGGGCTTCGTCATCTTCGACGATGTCTTCGTGCCCAATGAACGGGTCTTCCTGGCGGGCGAGCACCCGGAGTTCGCCGCCGTCTTTGCCCACTCCTTGGGGCTTTGGGAGCGCCTTGGCGGCCTGGCTGCCTTCGTCACCGGCTACGACCGGCTGGTGGGCTTTGCCCAGCTCATCGCTGAGGCCAATGGGCTGGAGCGGGTGGGCCACATCAAGGAGAAGATCAGCGACATGATGATCAACGCCACCTTGATTCGGGCCAGCCTGGAAGCCGCCATCGAGAACTGCAGCATCACCTCCGACGGCGCCGCCTTTCCCAGCGAGCTATACACCAATGTCGGCAAGTACCACGGCGCCGCCAACTACGCGCTCATGGTGCGCCACCTGCACGATATCGCCGGCGGCAGCATCCTCACGGCGCCGGGCATGGCGGACTTGGACAACGAGCAGACCGGGCATTTGGTGCGCAAGTACATGGGCACCATGCAGTCGGTGGACGGCATTTACCGCTCGAAGCTGTTCCACGCCATCCGTGACTACACCGCCGATGCCTTGGGCGGCTGGTACGCAGTGACCAATCTTCAAGCCGGCGGCGGCCTCTACGCCCAGCGCATCGTCTCCCGGCTGCACTACGACCTGGAGCACGCCAAGAAACTGGCCTTGGAAGCGGCGCACATGGGGGAGTACGCCAACGGCGCCGAGAGCGCTTAGCCCGTCGGCATCAGAACCCCTCCTTCAACGAACGGGAGCGCGCGAAATGAGCGAGCGGCCGCGCATCGACCTCTTCAGCGACACCCAGACCCGCCCCTCACAGCCCATGCGGGAGGCAATGGCCAACGCCGAAGTGGGCGACGAGCAACTCGGCGAAGACCCTACCGTGCGCACGCTTTGCGCCATGGTGGCGGACCTGCTGGGCAAGGAGGATGCGCTGTTCCTGCCCTCCGGCACCATGTGCAACGAGGTGGCCTACCGGGCCCACACGCAACCCGGCGACGAGATCATCCTGCATGAGACGAGCCACGCTGTGCACTACGAAGCCGGCGGGCCGGCCGCCTTGTCCGGCGTGACGCTGCGCACCCTGCCCGGCGAACGCGGCATATTCACGGCGGCCCAGGTGCGTTCGGCGGTGCGCGACGGCGCACCCCACACCCAGCGTTCCCGCTTGGTCTCCGTTGAAAACACCACCAACATCGGCGGCGGTGCGGTTTGGCCCATCGATGCACTCGATGCAGTGGCGGACATGGCCCACGAGCAAGGGATGGCCACGCACATGGACGGTGCCCGCTTGATGAATGCGGTGGTGGCGTCCGGCCAGCCGGCCAACGCCTTCGCGCGCAGCTACGACTCCGCCTGGGTCGACCTGAGCAAGGGGCTCGGCGCCCCCGTCGGCGGCGTGCTGGCGGGCAGCCGGGATTTCATCGCCCGGGCCTTGCGCTTCAAGCACCAGTTCGGCGGCGCCATGCGCCAAGCGGGCATCATCGCAGCCGCCGGCATCTACGCCCTGCAGCACAACGTCGCCCGCTTGGCCGAGGACCATGCCAACGCCCAGCGCTTTGCGCGCTTCATCGCCCAGATCGACGGCATCGCCGTGGAGGCGGACGCCATTGAGACCAACATGGTTTATTTCGACGTGTCCGGCACCGGGCTGAGCGCGCCCCAAGCCGCCGACCGGTTGCTAGAGCGGGGCGTGCGCATCGGCGCGATCAGCGCAAGCCGCATGCGGGCGGTCACGCACCTCGACGTGGATGCGGCCGGAGTGGAGGAAGCAGCCCAAGCCCTCGCCGCAGTGGCGCAAGCGGCCATCCGCCAACCGACCTAACGCCCGCCGAAGAGGCGCAATGCGCCGGCAAGATCTTCGCAGCGGGAATGGTCAGCGCCGGGCCAATTCGCCCTTCAGCTCTCGGTAGCGGTCCAGCCGATGGGGGTCGAGTTCGCCGGCGGCGATGGCGGCCCGCACGGCGCAATTGGGTTCGGTGCCGTGGCGGCAATTGGCGAAGCGGCAGCTCTTGGCCAAGGCTTCGATGGCCGCCAGCACCTGCGCCACGTCACCCGCTTCAGCGGCGGGGATCTTCAGCTCCCGCAGGCCGGGCGTGTCGAGCAGCAAGCCGCCACCCGGCAGCGGATGCAGGGAACGCCGGGTGGTCGTGTGGCGGCCCTTGCCGTCCCCGTGGCGGGTGCTTCCCGTGGTTTGGACCGGGGCACCGCTTAGGGTGTTGACCAAGGTGGATTTGCCCACGCCGCTCGGGCCGGCGAGTGCGATCGTCCGGCCAGGCCGCCGCCAAGTGGCCAACGCTTTGACTGATTCCGCGCTACGCGCATCCACGCACTCAATGCGAAGATCCGGGCGTAGACCGCGAGCCTTGTGGGCTTGCTGCTCCGGTGCTGCGGCCAGATCCCGCTTGGTCAGCACCAACACGGCCTCAACGCCACCCTGCTCCGCGAGATTGAGGTAACGCTCGGTCCGGGCGAGATTGAGGGTCTCATGGCAGGCGGCGACGATGAACAGCGTGTCAACGTTGGCGCCCATCAACTGGATTTCGCCCCGAGTGCCAGCACCAATGCGCTTAAGGACGGTTTTGCGTTTCAGCAGGCGCTCTATGCGCCCGGCGGCCAAGTCAAACGCCATCCAGTCGCCAACGGTGGGGCGATCTTCCGGCGCCAGCCGGTACCAGCGTCCGCCCAAGGGCACCGTTCGATCATGATCGCCGAACGCGATGCGCACACCTGTGCGCTCCATGGCCATGATGCGCCCCGGCGCACCGTCCCCAAGGCGCAACTGATCGGCAAAGAAAGGCGCCCAACCGAGGGCAACCAGAGCCTTTTTCGCGACTTTTGGAGACGGTCTTGCGGCGATCAGTCGATTCCTTCGATATCAGCGGATTGGCGCACTAGGACAAGCCCAAGGCTTCGAGGGCGTCAAAAATCCCAGCCCGTGCGCGGCGACGGCAAGCACAGCGCCTCGTCCAAGCGGTCCAGCAGTGGAGCCGGGGACGTCATGAAGTCGCTGCCGCGAGCGGGCGCCTCCACATATAGGCCGTCCGTCACCGCCAAGCCAGTCGCCGGAGCCACCCCGAACCACAGGCGGCTGAAGGCGTTCACGGAAGCGCGCAGGGTGGGCAGGTCATCGCGCTGGCCGGGTTCGGCCCATGAGCTCGGACCCACCGAAATCCAATAGTCCCCCTCACAGCCCCGCCAAGCGCCGTCGGGCAGAAATTCAGCCACCGGGTCGAGCAACTGCAGATTGAATTGCACTTTTTCGCCCGGCCAGTGCCGCGCCGCCACGCAGGCATGCACGTCCAGCATCCGCAACTGCCACCACGCAGCGGTGCGGTGATAGGCGGCGTACTTGGAATTGCGGGTGTTGCGCCGATTGCGGAACGGCTCCCTGAGCAGGGTTTGCATCTGAATGCCCGGAGGCTCGTGCATTTCGATCAAGGAGACCTGATCGCCCAGGGACTTCAGCAAGGCCAAAAGCTCCAGCAATTGCGGCCCGTCCTGGTAGGCCAGCATCTGGACCTGATAGGGGCCGTGCTCCATCTCCTCCGCAACCAGCCAAACGCAATGGGTCAATGCGCCATCCCGCTCATAGCCGAAGCCGAAGCCGTTGGAGCGAAAGCCGAGTTCCGCCTGCATCAACCCCGCCTCGGGCAGCAGGCAGCCGCCGTGACCCCGGCGGCGGTTCATCATCGCGCCATGCACCGCCTGCCAGTCGTCCTTGGTTAGACGCTTCGGCGGCCGGAAGGGCGCATCCACCCGCAAGGTTGCCGGATCAAACCGGAAAGTGTGCTCGTAGCTACCGGTGCCGAATCCGAGCCGGTCGTAGAAGCCTTGGTCAAAGACGCCCAGCACGGCAAGCGCAGCGCCGTCTTGCGCCCCCGCCGCCAGTTGGCGAGCGGTGACTTGAAGCGCCAATCCAAGTTTGCGCGCAATCCGGCTAGTCATGACCGCGGTGACCGCGCACATCGACAGGTCTTCGTCCACACCCGGTTCGAGATTCGGCACAAAACTCTGGCTTCTAGCCGAATTCTGATAGCGCATCGCGCCCAGCGACGTATGCGCCATGCACTCCGCCTCGCCATCCAGCGCCGCCGTCAAGCAGCGGCCCGTGGACAGCATGTCGGCCACCGCCCCCTCGCCAGCCTTGCTGTCAATCCAGCCGATTTCCCGCCAGATGCGCTGAATGGCCTTCAGGTCCCGCTCGGCCTCAAAAGGTCTGATATCCATCGTTCCAGCCTGCAATCCGCCCACGATTCCCTCAGTGACCCGGCGGCAACACGGGACGATGCACCGGGAACCGGCGGTTGTCCGCCGCTGCATCAATCGCGGCCTGCGCCGAACGATGGCCGGCCAGCCCCTCCAGTTGAAAGCGGGTTACGTTCATCAAGCCGAAGGTCCCCTCCCGATGGCGGCTTAGGGCCTCGTCCGCAGCCACCCAGACGCTGTCCACGGTCTCTTGCTCATCGTGCCGGCCCACCTGCCCTTCCGGGGCAACGGCGATGAAGAAACGCGTGTCGAACCGCCGCGGGCGGCCCAAGGGGGTGACGAAGCGGCTATGGAAGTGGATGCGGTCCACCGCCAAGCTGAGCCGCTCCCGCTGGCAGATGTCGAACAGGCGCAGCTTGCGGCCATGCAAGGGCTGACGATAGGCGTCGAAACGCCGGCGTTCCTCGGCATTGGCATAGGACAGCAGGGCGCCGTTCCGATAGGCAAGCAGCAATCCCGCCTCCTCAAAGCTCTCGCGGATGCCGGCAATCCAGTAGCCGCGCCACTCCGCGCCCAGGGCATTGGCTTGCGCGGCTTGGCGCTCATCCGGCCCCGTGCGCACGGCATCGTACTTGTGCAAGTGGTCGTCGCCATCCACCCGGCCGCCGGGAAACACGAACATGCCACCCGCGAAAGATGCCTGGCTGGTGCGCTTGAGCATGAAAACCTCGAACCCACCCGCGGCTTCGCGCAGCAGAATGACCGTGGCGGCCGGGCGAATGGGCTGCACAGCGGATTCCGGCGGTTTGCTAGCGGCCATCTTGAACGAGGCCCACCCGTTGTCGGTAGTGGGATTCCAGCAAATCGAGCTTGGCGGCGATGACGCCGGACTCCTCACGATCCTCCGTTGAGAAGACCATCCAGCGGTCGGTCTGCCGATCGTAGCGCGGCCAAGCCGGCTCGCCTTCGCCATTGGGGTCTCCCGTGCGCGCAAACCGCACCCAAAAGCCCTGCATGCGCGAGGCCAAAGCCCGCTCGGCGGGGTCTTCGGACTGAGCCCCGGCGAATAGAATGGCGGCATCGTAGCCGTGGGGCGTGCCCAGCCATTCGCCGCGCCGCTCGGCGGGCACGAAGTCCAAGTAGTAGAGCCAAGCTGGACTGCTGACATGCGCCATGCCCGCGCCCGCCACCCGAGCGGCGAGCAAGTAGCGTTGATCCCCGAATAGGCGCGCCACGCCCTGCTCGCGGCCAAGCCGGTAGTCTGCGGCGTAAAGGCGTTCCACCGCCGCCTGCTTGGCCTGATGGTAAGCCGCGAATTCGGATGCCGAAATCCCGGAGGCAGGCATCACCGACCCCTCGTTGCTGTTGCCGCCGGTGATCAGCGGCACGTCGTGCTGGCGCCCTTGGGCAAACAGCAAGGCCGGCTCCTCCGGCAAGGCTGCCCCATCGACCACGGGTAGGTGAAACCCTTCCACCGCTGCGGCCAACGCAGCGCTGTCCAAGCGTCGCAGGGCATCCGGCGTGGCTGCATGGTCAGCCACTTCGGCCACCAAGCCTTGGGCGATGCGCTCCGCGGATGGCGCCGCCGCCATGGCCATGCTCAGCACCTTCGCCTGCGGGGCATGGCGCGTGCGGGGCAGCGCCCAAGTGCCGTAGCCGCTTTGGGCGATGGCGCGATGGAAAAGCCCCTCGGATCGGGGGCTGACCATCAACAGGCTCACCGCCATGCCACCAGCGGAGACGCCGAAAATCGTCACGTTGCCGGGGTCGCCGCCAAACTGGCCGATGTTGTCCCGCACCCATTGCAGGGCCAACACCATGTCCAGCAGGCCGAAGTTCGCGTTCTGGGACTCCAAGGCTGGGTGGCTGAAGAAGCCGAGTGGGCCAAGACGGTAGTTGAAGGAGACGGTGACGACGCCGCGGGCGGCAAGTGCTTCGCCGGCAATCCGCCCCGAACCGGCGCGAAACCCACCGCCGTGGATCCAGACCATCACCGGCCGCTGCCCCTCATCAAGCCCCGGCGTCCAGACGTTCAAAGTCAGGCAGTCTTCACTGGTGTCCCCAAGGCCCTGCTGCCCCGCCTGCGGCTGAGGACACGCAGGGCCGAACGCGGACGCCGCCCTGACGCCTTGGTGAGACGCTGCGGGCTGCGGCGGCCGCCAGCGCAAATCCCCCACCGGCGAACGGGCGTAGGGCAGCCCCAGGAACATCCAACCCCAATCCGCTTGGGCGCCGCGATACTGGCCTTGCTCGGTGCCGACCACGCCTGCTGCAGCGGTCGCCTCGGAAGCGGTCGCCGAGGCGGCGGTCGCCGAGGCGGCGGTCGCCGAAACGGCGCTGCCGGTCACGCACGCCAAGAGCCCGGCACAGACAAAGGCACGCATCCTTAGCACCCAAAACTGCATTGAAATTCCACCTCCACACATCGCCCTCAATGCCACAGCGAGGGCCATCGGCACATCGCCTAGGGGCCTGTGTCTCCGTCGGCACGGCGAGCATGGCCATTTGCGAGACGGGATGCAACCGGCGTCGTGATGGGCGAGTATAGGCAAGCGATTGAGGGGAGACGGCACTTGAGCGATGGCACCCAAACGGCCAAGCCGCTGAAACGATCGACGCTGCTGTACTTCGGGCTGCCGGACTACGCCGTGTATCTGGCGGCCATCCCGGTGTCGCTGTACCTGCCGTTCGTGTACTCGCGGGACTTGGGCCTGGAACTTACGGACATCGGCTTGATCCTGATGCTGGCCCGTCTGAGCGACGTGGTCACCGACCCCCTGATCGGCTACCTCAGCGACCGCACCCGAACGCGCTTCGGCAAGCGCAAGCCTTGGCTGGCGGCGGGCACTGTGGTGATGATGTTCTCCGCTTGGCAGTTGTTCGCCCCCAGCGGGGCCGTGGACAACTGGCATCTCTTGATCTGGTCGGTGCTGCTCTGGCTGGGCTGGACCATGATCAACATCCCCTACTTCGCTTGGGGCGCCGAGCTTTCCGAAGACTACAACGAGCGCACGCGCATCACCGGCTGGCGGCAGTTCTTCGGCTTTCTCGGCAACGTCAGCGTGCTGTTGGTGCCCACGGTGTCTGGCGAGTTGTTCGGCTACGGCTCGTTGCCCAAGGAGGGGCTGACCATCGTCGGCTTCATGGCCTTGATTCTGCTGCCAACGCTGATGGCGCTGGCCCTTTGGGGGGTGCCCGAACCCACCAAGCACCGCACCACCGAGGCCAGCCTGCTCAAGAGCAGTGGGCAGATGTTCTCCAATGGCACGTTCATGCTGCTGTTCACCGGCTTTCTGATGCTCTCCATGGGCACCACTTGGGCGTCGTCGATGTTCATGCTGCTGGCCACCTTCGTGGTCAACGTGGAGAGTGGCATCCAGGCCATCCTGCTGGGCTTCTACGTCATCCAATTGCTGTCATTGCCAATTTGGCTGCAGGTGTCCTACCGCATCGGCAAGAAGGAGACCTGGCTGCTGGGCGCCGCCACTTATTGCCTAGCCAGCCCCGGCTACCTGCTGCTCGGTTCGGGCGACGTGGTTGAGCTGTGCATCGTGCTGGCGCTGTACGGGGTCGCCGGCGGCAACTTCGCGGCGATATCGCTGTCCATGAAGGCGGACGTCATCGACGTGGCGGCCATGCGCACCGGCAATCACGTGGCCGGCTCCTACATGGCCGTCTGGTCGCTGGGCACCAAGCTGTTCCAGGCCATCGCCATCGGCGCCGCACTGCCGGTGCTGGCCCTGTCCGGATTCGACCCCAACGGCGAGAACGGCCCTAGGGAGCTGCTGGCGCTGTCGCTGAACATCACCGTCGTGCCCATGATTCTGTACGGCTCGGCGGTCTTGGTGATCTGGCGCTATCCGCTTTCCGCACAGCGTCTGGAGCGGCTGCGCAACGCCTTCACCCGGCGCGACGCCCGCCGGGCTGGCCAAGGCAAGGCCCAAGCGCAATGAAGACTCCGGAACACTTCCGAATCCACCGCAACATCAGCAGCGGAGTTTCGCGCCAGGGAAACTCCAAACCGACTTGGGAAGCGGGTACGCTGGCAAAGTCGCGAAGCGGATACGCTGGCGGAATCGCGGTTGCGCGGCTAGAGTGGCGGTTTTTTGGGAAGCGGCGGAATCATGAAGCTATCGGTTGAGTTTCCAAGCGTTGCCTACCGGGAGGGGCCGGCGGCAGTGGCAAGGCTTGCGCAAGCCATTGAGAACATCGGCTTCGATCAGCTCGACATTTTCGATCACGTGGTCATGGGCTACCCGACCGAGGGCCGCGACAAGCCCATCTATCCGCCCAAGATGCCGATCATGGAGGCGCTGACGACCCTCGCCTATGCCGCCGCGGTCACCGAGCGCATCGGCCTCGGCACCGAGGTGCTGGTGCTGCCGCAGCGGGAGCCGGTGCTGGTGGCGAAGCAGCTCAGCACCTTGGACACACTATCCGGCGGCCGCGTCCGCTTGGGCGTTGGGGTTGGCTGGCAGGCTTCGGAGTACCAAGCCTTGGGAGAGGACTTCAACAACCGGGGGCGGCGCATGGACGAGGCCATAAGGCTGATTCGCGCCTATTGGTCCGAAGAGCGCGTGGATTTCCAAGGGGAGTTCTACCGGGCCGAGGCCATGGCCATGGAGCCGAAGCCGCCCCAGGGCGCCAATCTGCCCATTTGGGTGGGGGGCGGTGCGCCCCAAGCACTCAAGCGCGTTGGCGAGCTGGCCGACGGCTGGCTGGCCCCTGCCATCGAATCGCCCGAGCGAGCGGCGCGCATGATCGAGACCATCCACCGGCACGCCGAGGAGGCGGGCCGCGATCCAGACCGCATCGGCATGCAGATGATGGTCGGCATGCCGCCTCGGGACGACGCCGGCAAGGGCTTCTACAACGATGCCAGCCGGGTGGTGCAGCGGGCGAACCAAGTGGCCGAGATGGGCTTTGAGTGGACCGCGCTCAACGCCACGGCCATCTTTCAGGCCGGCTTTCGCAGCGTCGATGCGATGATCGACAAGCTCGGCGAACTGCATCAGGCCATCCGCGCTGAAGTTGGCGCCGCACCGCAAGCCGCGGGCTAGCAGCCTGCGGGCTAGCAGCCCGCGGGCTAAAAGCCCGTTGGGCATAAGGGCATGAAAGCTCATAACTCATTGAAATAAATACTAATTCCAAAGATGCATCAAATAATCCACGGAATGCACATGCAACAAAGGCAACGGGTTACAAGCGTCCTTCTTCTAGGTCCGACAGGCCGCTAGGCGGGGTTTATGAGCCAGCAGCCCCCGTCCGACGCCAACCATCAGCGCTATTGGCGCGCCAACCTCAAGCTGATGAGCCTGCTGCTGGCGATCTGGTTCATCGTCTCCTTCGGATTTGGCATCCTGCTGGCCGAACCCCTGAATCGAATCGAGTTCTTCGGCTTCAAGTTCGGTTTCTGGTGGGCCCAGCAGGGCAGCATCTACGTCTTTGTCGTGCTGATCTTCATCTACGCTGCAGCCATGCGCCGCATCGACCGCAAGCACGGCGTCAGCGACAGCATTGCCGAGGAAGTGGAGGAAAGCGTCATCGTCGATGGCGGTGGCGGCGTCACTGACGCTAAAGCCGACAGCGTCACTGGTTCTGGGAGTGAGAGCGCCACTGGCGGTGGCAGCGTCACCGGTTCCGAAGGCGATAGCGTCACTGGCGATGCCGAAGGCGGCGTCACTGGTGAAGCGGGTGAACGCACCACTGGTGAAGCCAGTGACCCAGCGACTGGTGACAGCGGTGGCGGCGTCCCTGGCTCTAAGGGCGACAGCGCCACCGGTGTCAGCGCCACCGATGACGGTGTCAGCGCCACCGAAGACGGTGGCGGTGACCAGCGTCAAGGCGGCTGACCCGATGGACGTGCAGACCCTGACCTACCTATTCGTCGTTGGCAGCTTCGCCCTTTACATCGGCATCGCCGTCTGGTCCCGGGCGGGTTCCACCGGGGAGTTCTACGTTGCCGGGGGTGGCGTGCATCCAATCGCCAACGGCATGGCCACCGCCGCCGACTGGATGAGTGCGGCCTCATTCATCTCCATGGCCGGCATCATCGCCTTCATGGGCTACGACGGCGCCGTGTACCTGATGGGTTGGACCGGCGGCTACGTGCTGCTCGCTCTGCTGTTGGCCCCCTACCTGCGCAAGTTTGGCGAGTTCACGGTGCCGGATTTCATCGGCGCCCGCTACTACTCCAACGCCGCCCGGGTGGTGGCGGTGGTCTGCCTGATCGTGGTGTCCTTCACCTACGTCGCCGGGCAGATGCGCGGCGTCGGCATCGTCTTCAGCCACTTCCTCAACGTGGACATCATCGTGGGCGTGATGATTGGCATGGCGGTGGTGTTCTTCTACGCCGTGCTTGGCGGCATGAAGGGCATCACCTACACGCAGGTTGCCCAGTACTGCGTGCTGATCTTCGCCTACCTGGTGCCGGCCATCTTCATCTCGCTGCTGATCACCGACATCCCGATTCCGCAGATCGGCCTTGGCGCCGCCGTCAATGACGGCAGCGGGCTGATGGTGCTGGACAAGCTCGACCGAACTCTGGTGGATCTCGGCTTCGGCGCCTACACGGACGGCAGCAAGGCGATGATCGACGTCTTCGCCATCACCTTGGCGCTGATGATCGGCACCGCCGGCCTGCCCCATGTGATCGTGCGCTTCTTCACAGTGCCCAAGGTGTCCGACGCACGGCGTTCGGCCGGCTACGCCCTGCTGTTCATCGCCCTGCTCTATACCACCGCGCCAGCGGTCGGCGCCTTTGCCCGCCTGAACTTCATCGACACGGTGCAGGATGCGCCCTACGCCGAAGTGGCCGATTGGTTCAAGCGCTGGGAGGACATCGGCCTGGTCGGCTGGCAGGACAAGAACGCCGATGGGGCCATTCAGTACGCGCCTGGCGCGCCCTTCGACGGGGCACCCGTGTTCACCGGCGAGCGTGGCGAACAGGGGCAACGGACGCTTGCCAACCGCCCCAGCGACAGCGCCAACGAAGTCTATGTGGACCGCGACATCATGGTGCTGGCCAACCCGGAAATCGCCGCCCTGCCGGGCTGGGTGATCGCGCTAGTCGCCGCCGGTGGCTTGGCGGCCGCGCTCTCAACCGCCGCCGGGCTGCTGCTGGTGATTTCCACCTCGGTCTCCCACGACCTGATGAAGAAAACCCTGGCCCGCGGCATCAGCGACCGGCAGGAGCTGCGCTATGCCCGCATCGCCGCGGCCACCGCCATCGTCATTGCGGGCTATCTAGGCATCAATCCGCCCGCCTTCGTCGCCCAAGTGGTGGCCTTTGCCTTCGGCCTGGCAGCGGCCTCGCTATTTCCGGCCATCCTGCTCGGCATCTTCTCCCAGCGCGCCACCAAGGAAGGGGCCATCGCCGGCATGTTGACGGGCTTGGTCTTCACCTTTGCCTACATCGCCTACTTCAAATTCGTCGAACCGGGGCAAAACAACGCCGAGCACTGGTGGTTCGGCATCTCCCCCGAGGGCATCGGCGCGGTGGGGGCCGCCCTGAACTTCGCAACCGCCCTGATCGTCAGCCGCTTGACGCCCGCTGTTCCGGCGCCGGTCAAGGCGCTCATCAATTCCATCCGCGTGCCTGCCGGGGTGGAGCGGCCCCACGACCACCCATGAGCACCCCGCCCATCAAGGCCCACATCGAGCTGCTTGCCCCCTTCATCGGGCGCGAGATCGGCGTGTCGCCTTGGGTGCGCATCGACCAGGATCGCATCGATGCCCACGCCCGCACCACCGGCGACGACGCCTGGATCCACACGGACCCGGTGCGGGCTGCCAAGGAAACCCCCTTCAACTGCACCATCGCGCAAAACTTCCTGCTGATGTCGCTACTGACCGATATGGCCCAAGCCACCAACCTGCCCACCGACGGCGTGGCCTACCGCACCAGCTACGGCTTCGACCGCCTGCGCATCGTGCAGCCGGTGCCCGTCGGCAGCCGCGTGCGGGGCCGGTTTGAACTGCGCAAAGTCGAGGCCAAGGGACATCACGGCGTCTTGGTTTACTTGGACGCGTCCATTGAGATTGAAGACGATGACTTGGCCCCGGCCTTGGCCGCGGAGTGGCTCATCTACCGGCGGCTGGAGGATTGACGTCGCCCTTGGGCGGAAGGCGCTTTAAGCCATGACTGACTTCAACCCTCTAGCCGGAAGCCCGTATGGCGACATGCTGATTCTCTGCCTCGTGCTGGCGGCGCTTTGCTGGCTGCTCTCCGTGCTGATCCGGGAGTACTCCTGGGTGGACCGCCTTTGGTCCATTGCGCCGCCCATCTACTGCCTCTGGGTGGCCGGGGCGGCGGAATTCGAATCGGCCAGGCTCAACCTGATGGCCGGGCTTGTCACCCTCTGGGGCGTGCGTCTGACCTTTAACTACGCCCGCAAGGGCGGCTATTGGAAGGGCGGCGAGGACTACCGTTGGGCAACGGTCAGGGCGCGCACGGGGCCAATGGGCTTTCAGGTGCTCAACGCCACCTTCATTGCGCCCGGCCAGATGCTTTTGATCTGGCTCTTCAGCGCCCCCATCCACAGCGCTTGGCAGTGGCGGGATGCGCCCTTCACGTGGATGGACGCGGCCTTGGGCATGCTGTTCCTCGCCTTCCTGATCGGCGAGACCGTTGCCGATGAGCAGATGTGGACCTTTCAGCGGGACAAAAGGCGCAAGCTGCAAAACGGCGAGCAGGCCGAGCCCTTCCTGCGCACCGGCCTGTACCGCTACAGCCGCCACCCCAACTACTTCTGCGAACTCGGCATGTGGTGGACGTTCTACCTCTTCGCCGTCACGGCTTCAGGGCAATGGCTGCACTGGACGGGCTGGGGGTTCGTGCTGCTGACCCTGCTGTTCCACGGCTCCACAAATCTCGCGGAGAGCATCTCCAGCGGCAAGTACCCCAGTTACCGAGACTACCAAGCGAGCGTGCCCAGGCTGATCCCGATTCGGTTGGGGCGGGCATCCCCCGCTTAGCGGGAGAGCAATCTCCTTCACCCAAAACGACACTTGGAGGCGGACCATGCAACAGGCTGAGACCCTACCCGACCCTTGGAAGACGCCGCTGCAGGAGATCGATTTTTCGAATCCCTTGCTGTACCAGCAGGACGTCTGGCGCCCCTACTTCGAGCGGCTGCGCTCGGAGGCACCCGTGCACTACCAACGGAACAGTCCGTTTGGGCCGTTCTGGTCGATAACCCGCTTCGAGGACATCATGGAAGTGGAAAAGAACTGGCAAGTGTTCACGTCGGCTCCGACCGTGGCAATTGGAGAGTTCAAGATCGACGAAGGCGAAGAGGATCTGCCAACGTTCATCGCCATGGACCCTCCCCGCCACGACTTGCACAGAAAAGCGGTGCAACCATCGGTGGAACCCAAGAGCCTGGCACAAATGGAGCCGCTCATCCGCAGCCGGATCGCATCGACGCTAGACCGCTTGCCCGAAGGGGAAACGTTCGACTGGGTGGATCGCGTGTCGATCAATCTGACCACGCAAATGCTGGCCACGCTGTTTGAGTTTCCGTGGGAGCAGCGCCACAAGCTGACCTACTGGTCTGACATTTCCATGCAGGCACCCGAACTCGGTGGTGGGGATGCGGATTCCTCAGAGCGCACCGATGCACTGAACGAGTGCTTGCAAACCTTCACCGAGCTATGGCAGGAGCGCGAAGGCACCAACGGCGGGATGGACTTGATTCGTCTGCTGCAACGTGATCCCAACACGGCGGACATCGTGAACCGTCCCATGGAATTTCTGGGTACGCTGCTGCTGCTGATTGTTGGCGGCAATGACACAACGCGCAATTCCATCACCGGCGGCGTTGTGGCGCTCAACCAGTTCCCCAGCGAATATGACAAGTTGCGGTCAAATCATGCACTGATCCCCGGCATGGTCTCGGAGATCATTCGCTGGCAAACGCCGCTGAGCCACATGCGTCGCACCGCAACCCAAGATTTTGTGTTCCAAGGACAGCAAATTCGCCAAGGGGACAAAGTGGTGCTGTGGTACATCTCCGGCAACCGCGACGAGACCGCGATCCATCAGGCTGACGACTTCATCATTGACCGGGCCAACCCGCGCCGTCATTTGGCTTTTGGTTTCGGCATCCACCGCTGCATGGGCAACCGGCTGGCGGAGATGCAGCTTCGCCTGTTGTGGGAGGAGATCATGGAGCGGTTCAGCTTCATCGAAGTGGTGGGCGAACCGGAGCGGTTGCAATCCAACTTCATTCATGGGTACTCGTCGTTGCCGGTGCGAGTGCATCGCTGACAACAGCAAAGAATCCCAATCCCAACCTCACCAAGAAGCCGTTTCGGAACGTTCGAATCCGAGACGTGCCAAACCCTCGCCGCGTCGTCACGGGAAATCTCCGCAGGGCATGTGTGAGCAACTGGTGAGGCGCGTCAATCGGGAACCTTGATGTTGATTTCCGATTCGAAGAGCGCGAAGTCGCGGAGATTCCAAGTGACTATCGTGGATGCCTCCGCCTTCAGAGCGGCGGCAGCGACAAGCAGATCGTATGTCCGTCCACCCGTGACCCCGCGACGTTCCGCATCGCGCAGAACCTCCCAAGTCTCATGAGCCGTCAAGTGCGTCACCGGCGTGTTGCGCCAGTTGGCTTCGATCAACGCCAAGGCGTCATGGGCACCAAGCCGGCCGGGTGCGGGCATGCGGGTGAGGACAGAGTAGCTTTCAATCAACGAATGCGCCGCCAGAAAGAGTTCTTGGTTCCCATCGGCGCGGCGTTCAAGCTCAGCAAGGGTGCGCAAATGATGCTGGTGCCAAGAACAGACGGCTGCCACCAAGGCGCTGGTGTCGCAAAGATAGCGAGTCACTCGGCGGGCTGCGGCCCGTTTGGACGCGAGCGCACGGCAGCAAGGGTTTCGTCAACGGACGCAGTAGTCAGAGGTGGAACATCGCCCTTTGGAACTGCAACCACCATACCGCCGGAACGTTCCAGGGTTACGGCCAACGGCAAGGGCTCGATCTGGACGCACCCGTCCACCAACTGAAATCGAACCCGCGTTCCAGGCTGCAGATGAGCCGCTTGGCGAATGGGTTTCGGCACCACCAAGCGACCCGCACGATCTATGGTTGCATCCATGCCACAAAAATTACCATTTGTTATGGCGTTTCTCAAGGCACTCATTCGCCAGGCACTTAACTGCCACATCCCGGACATCGCTCGAAATCCGACTTTCGCCGAGCCAAGAAACTACGATTCTCGGCCCCGATGCCAAGTGCGAATTGCAAATCCCGTGGCCGCTCATCGAGTCCCTTGACAATGTGAGTCTGCCCAGCATCCTCGCGGGGCTGGCGTAGACGTGCACGAAGCTCAAGTCGACTGATTCGAACCGCAGCGTGGCTCTCATCCGCCAAGCCCGGCGAGTCGAAGGGTCGGCAGAAGAATCAGTCCGCCGCAAATCGCCTTGACGCCACGCTTGACCCACCTGTCTAATGCTTGGCAACCTCAAGCGGCAAATGGATCGTTCCCGCCCTCACCTTCAACGGCAGTGTTTTCGTTAAGAACCACCACTTGGCAGTGCGTTACCACCAACCGACGCCGGTAAAGGCCAGGTGCATGTACGAGAAGGCTAGCCTGACCGACAAGTTCATTGTCTATGGCGACAACTTGGCCGCGCAGGAAACACTGCTTCCCACCCACAAACTTAAAGTCACAATTGTTGTCATTAGTCCGCCCTACAACACGAGCAGCGAGAACTGGGCCTGCAACGACCGCGAAAACTCGCCGATGCTGCGGGATTGGCTCGGAAAAGTGGTGGACCGAGACGACCTGACCCGGCACGAAAAGAAGCTGGTGTTGGCGAACACGAAATTCATCTTCGAGGAAATGCGCAGCGGCTGCAAAAGGAACGCGACTTAATTGCCGAGCGCGTGTTCGGGGGCCTGCTCGATGCCGGCATCATGCGTTTCATGGTGGTGACGGACGACCTCAGCTCCCAACGATTGTCTGCCACAATTGAAGCAACGCCCGCGAAGCAGGCCAACGAAACGAAGTACAAGCGCTCGATGTTTGACATATGCTCTCAGCACGCCCGCAAGACCAACTGGGCGGATTTCGTGCTCGCCATGCGAAACAAAGTGGTTAGATTCAAGGTAGTCGATCAGGACGAGTGGGAGCAGCTGCTAAACTCAGTGCTGGGAGTTTAGCCACTATGGTGGCCAACCCGGAGCGCCATTTCGCTGCCAAACCGCGGCCCCGAGGCCTGTATTGGGTCGGCCTGACGTCAGGAGATGCCGTAGATTGCCTCCGCTCGTTCCCGGTTCTTGGCACCCTGCTCCCACTTTTCCACAGTACAAGCACCAAGTCGGCCGATTTCAGCTAGACGGGAGTCGCTGTCCTCCCGCAGATTCTCGAACGAACGGCGGCTTTGCGCCCACATTTTGCTCTCGTTTCCCTCCCAAAATAATCCCCCGCCTAGACTGGCGGCATCCACAACATCTTCGCAAGAGTAGCCATGGTCTAGCGCCTGAGCGGCCATACTTCGCCAGTCATCAGTTAGTTCGCCAAGCAAGGGGGAGAGGTGGTAATCCTTGAGATTCTCAGACTGTAGAAGGTGGGAATACACCCCTGGGTTGCCTCCCACGAGTGTACGGATCACTCTTGAGACTCCCAAACCCCGCTGGCGAGGACCAGTAGCGGTCAAAATGCGCACTCTCTGAGCGGAACTCAAGGCCACGATAGCTTCCTCGGCTGCCTCCTCAACGAAGAATCCAAGGGAGTTCTGGTAGGAGTTGAGAAGGCCAACCAGCCATGCCACGCTCAGTTCGCCGTCTTCTTTCAGTATTTCACCTATCAGGTAAGCATCTGTTTGGGATAAGGTCACTTTACAAGACCGCAGAATGGCATCACGCCACCTTTCGTCCAGCGGGATGTGAGTGGTAGAGTGCCGATGTGCCTCCCAGTGCCCAATCGCAGCGGATATTGCAGCTGAGGTGCCTAGCGATCGGTATGCACTTGAGAGTGCAGTTTCAGAAATTTTTCCAGTGGCGCACACATGTCTAAGGAGTCGCGGTTTATCATCAACCCTTTCCAAAGCTAAGGAAACTAAATCTGGAGGTGCGAGCTTATGGCAAATGGCAAGCTGGAAACCGATCGCAACGTACTGACTATTGTCTAGGCAGCCGGACACAATTGACCATGCCGATGGATCAATATCGACAGCGGCAACAAGAAACGGGTCGACTAAATCGGCTGGGAGCTGTTCTCGAATGAAAACCCTCGCTACAGCGCTCGCATTCAAACCAGAATTAGCCAGCGCCTGACAGAATAGAGGTGTTAGGCGCTCATACGTGATACCCACAATGCCTACGCGGCGAGCTTCTGTCTCAAGATGCTTGAGAAAGCCAGCCAACTCGTCCTCTGGACTGTTTTCCCACTGCTGCGCTAAGTCACCAGCCTTCTTTTGGCATCTTTCGTGCTCTCGCTCCACATCCTCTACACGGTATGGGTCAGGCGGAAAGAGACATTCAAATTCAGCATTCAACGTCGTCACTATCTCTGCATCGGCAAGTCCCGCAAACTCGTGGATACGGTGTTGGACACCCGGATATGGCCTAGAAACCGATGCCAGATCGCTCAGCATGCGCAATAGAAACTGGCGGGCGACATCTCTGGCTTCGACTTGAACGTTCAGACATGGAGGAATCCACAATCTCACCAGTTTGAGCAAGTCGGCCCACGGAACATCGGCTTCCTCATTCACAATCGTTAACACAGCAGGCCACAACTCAGAAAGCGCGTTGACTACACCGACTCCCAGCATTACTCGCGAATATGTGGCTCGTGACCCAATACCGGGATCCAGCCTCACAAAGTCAAAGTTGGGGTCTAGCGCGATACACACCGCCGCGATTGCAACGTGCGTGCTGCGGGACTGACGCCACCAAGTTTCGACAGATCTCAATAGTGCTCCACGACGTTCAACCGCTTCACCGACATCGCTGGAGTTTCCCGACTCAATCCAGTCTCTAAGTGGAGTCATAGCAGTTTCGAGTGACGCACCGCCAGAATACTCGTCTTGTACAACGGAAAGGAGCATTGGAACAGACTGTTCAGGGACATGCACCAGGGCCGGTTTAGCAAGCGCTTTGACCATATTTGGGTGTTTTCTGAGGGCAAATCGCGACTCATCTGGTCCCAACGATGCGTAATCTGCCCAAAGAAGGTCTGACTCCACCTCCTCGATCAATCGCTCCAAGTCGGGAATTGCCGCGCCCCGCGCACGAGCACCGATCAACGTTTGAATCGCATCTTCACGGTTTAACACCACAGAAAGAAAAGGTTCCAACGGCAAAGAACCCGGACCATCAAAAAAGGCGCGTCGAACTAGCACCCATCGCATTGGGGGAGGTTCCACCGAAATCGCCGAGCTGTGCCTTTCCTTCAGTATTCCTGCAGCGCTCAGCTTCGCGAGAGCACTACACGTTTCCAGCAGCGAAATGTTCAGTCGCTCATCCACATCGTTAGGCCTGACGCCAGTGTCTCCACCAAGCGCAAATGGTGCAATTAGCCTCATCGCATCGCTATCTAGGACTCGACTTAGGACGGGTGCAATGGCGTCAACCAGACCCTCACCGCTTGTGGCAGCGTGAAAGTCACCGATAAGGCAAAGATGGGCCAACGTAATCGCCAGACCTGGCTGGCCTGCCGCCTGACTTCTAATGGCAAACAGTAGTTCGTCGGGGCCTCGGACTCCTGCCGACTTGATGATTTCGATCATCGTATCGGCATCGAGCAGGTCCAGCGTTAGCGAGTCGGATTGACCAACGTTCAGTTCGGACTTTACGCTTGGCTCTTGCCCGGGCCAGCAAGTCGCAATGATCCGAAAGTCAGCTTGAATCTCATTTCGAAGCTGGACGAGAATTCCAATTGACGTTGGGTGAAAGTGCGCATCGTCCACTATCACTGCCTCTGGCTGAAGGCTACGAAGGTCGTTCGCGATCTGCTCCCGATCTTCATCGACGAGGAACAGCGCCTTTCCCTCCTGCGCCATAGCCTTCAGCAGGAAGGTCTTGCCTGACCCCGGCTGACCAACTAACAAGCAGTCTCCGGGATGTTCCATAATCCACTTCATCTCCCGGTCTCTTCCGAGTACATCTTCGCCCAATACAGGGCGGTGACTGATAGGATAAACGCTCAGAGCACGTGGCCTCCCTGAAACACCAAGCAGGCGCTTGCACCACTCCGGCTCGCGGTAGAGACAGCTCGCAAACCAGTCTTGGTCGAAGGTTTGGACGAGAGTCACTTCTCTTTCCCGGGCTACCTCGAAGAGCTTTTGCCGGGTGCCGGGCTTCATGCGCCGCGATGTGGCAAACAACGCCCGCTTCGGTTTCCAGTCGTTGCGCTTTGCTGAGTCCAAGTTCTTTTCGAAATTTCGGACGGAATCTTTGCCTGTCGTTACGATGAGCGGGAAAGGTTCTTGTTCACCATCCGCGACCGCTCCATCGAAGCCACCGTCCTGCCCTCCCCGCACCGGCACAACGCCCGGCCAACAGGTCAACCGGAGCAGTTCCACAGCGCACTGTTCGAACACTTCAGGGTCTAGCTGGCCATTCAAGCCGTCGAGGATCGCATGATGATGAGGATCGAGGATTACTCCTGACGTTTTAGTAACCGCTATCGCGGAAGGAAGGGACTCGGCAACTTGTAGCAGGCGATCAATCATCGCAGGGGAGATTCCTTGTTCGTCCCGTTCCCATCGAGAAACCGTGTTCGAGTTGGCCCCAACGGTTTCTGCGAACTCCTTCTGAGTAAGGCCCAACCGTGTGCGGAGAGCTCTTACTTGGTGTCCATTCACTGTGGTAACTCCAAGATTGATCCGTCGCTGTAAGCAACATATGTTCGTAGCTTGTAGCCATCGAGGCTCAGCACCCTGAGAGCGCGTTGTCCTTGTGCTCTGTTTACCGTTCAGATATCTCGCGCCAACCAGATTCGATTCATTAGTTTACAGAAGTGGCCAATTCTGACAGAATGTAAACCCTCAAGTCAATAGCTGGGAGGATTTTGCTATGGTCGGTGTACGGCTCAAACTTGCTAGGACAGCCGCCGGGCTCTCGCTCCGCGATCTCGCGGCAGCCATAGAGCATCGGGTTACGGCGCAGGCCATCGGTAAGTACGAACGCAACGAAGCCATGCCGGGGAGCAGTGTCCTAATCGCGCTCGCCGACGCCCTGCACACGTCGGTGGACTACTTGCTCGGGGATCCCGACCTGTCTCTCGATGAGTTGGCCTTCAGGAAGAACGCATTCACGAACAAGCGCAGCGAAGCACAGGTCGAGGCCAAGGTCCTCACGCACCTAGAGCGGTATCTCGCCATTGAGGACATCCTGCAGCTGCCTAGCGCCAGATGGGACGAACCCCGCGACGCACCCTATCCCGTCGCGCACAGTCTCATCGAGGCCGACCGAGCTGCGGACGGTCTCCGTCACCACTGGGGCTTGGGGCACGAACCCATTCCCAACCTAGTCGAATTGCTGGAGGAACGGGGCATGAAGGTGTTTGCGTTTCCCTTGGGCAGCGTGGGCGGTCTCGCTGCACGAGCCAGCCGTCCTGGGCGCTCCCCCGCTCCCTTCATTGTCGTGAACGCCGACGACTGGGGAGAGCGGCAACGATTCACAATCTCCCACGAACTGGGCCACATCGTGCTGGCTGTTGCACCGAGACTCAACGCAGAACGAGCCGCACACCGCTTCGCCGGCGCTTTCCTCATGCCCGCCGAATCGATGTGGCTTGAGGTTGGCAAGCGTCGCTCAGCCATCGCACTCGGTGAGCTGCTAGCGCTGAAACACGTCTTTGGCGTCAGTATCCAAGCGCTCACCCACCGCTGCCGCGATCTCGACATTATCGGCGTAGCTACCCACCGTTCGCTGTTCAATGAGTTCGATAGGCTCGGATGGCGCTCGCCCCCCTACAAGGAGTACGGCGCCATGTCTGGAGAGCTGCCAAACCGCTTCAAACGACTCTGCCTGCGGGCCTTGGCCGAAGGCGCCATAAGCGAGTCTAAAGCGGCCGAGCTTCTCGACGTACCCGTCGGCGAAGTTGACCGATACATGAGCGGCACTGTGTCCGGGGTGGCATGATCCATGCCCCATCGAGTCGTAGTATCGGACTCGTCTGTGCTCATTGACCTCGAACGCGGTTCGCTATTGGCTGCCGCATTCGCGTTGCGCCTCGAGTTTTGCGTCCCCGACCTTCTGTTTCACCTAGAATTGCAACCTTACAGCGGCGACCGCCTCGTCTCGATGGGTTTACAAGTTCTTGATCTTGACGGTGTGGGCGTCGCCCAAGCAACAGGCTATCGCCGGGCCACTCCAGCCCTGTCGCTGCCTGACGCTTTCGCCTTGGCACTCGCCCAACAAACCGGCAGCACCCTGCTCACTGGAGATGCTCGTCTGCGACGCGTAGCCAGTGAAGAAAAAGTCGACTGTCATGGCGTACTCTGGCTACTCGACTTGATGCTTGACGAGCCAACGGCATTACCAGAGCAGTTGTACGATGGCCTTGTGAGCATCTACGCTCACCCACGTTGCAGGCTTCCTAAGTCCGAGGTCAACAAGCGCCTACGGGTCTTTAAGCGCGCTAAGCAGAAGCCGTGACTCAAGCCTTGTCCTTGACTGAAGGCGTCTCCCCTTCGGACCCCATCCTTGCGTCAGCCCAACACCACAACGGGGCAGTCCATCACCAGCCACCCCAAACCACGCTGAAAACCCACTTCAATAAAATAACGTGAAATAAGCAACCCATTGTTTTAGCTGAATTTATTTTCGAAAAACGCCGATTTTGTAGTTTAAGCGACAATAAGATTCAGGTGCGAAACAAGGAAACACGCCAAGCTAACCGGCGTGCTAAGGCTCCCTTAAGCCGCCGGCAGCCGCTCCCCGTCGAGCTGCAGGCGGGCGAAGCGGGCGTAGAGGTCGTTGCTCCGCACCAGCGCGTCGTGGCCGCCTTCGGCGATGAGGGTGCCGTCCTCCAGCACCAGGATGCGGTCGGCTTGGCGCACCGTTGAGAGGCGGTGGGCGATCACCACGATGCTGCAGCGGCCCTTCAATTCCTCGATGCTCAGGCGAATGGCGTGTTCGCTCTCCGCGTCCAGGGCGCTGGTGGCCTCGTCGAGCAGCAGGATGGCCGGCTTGGTGAGCAGAGCCCGGGCGATGGCAAGGCGTTGCTTCTGCCCGCCGGAGAGGCCCACCCCGCCCTCGCCCACCGTGGCCTCCAACCCGCCAGGGAACTGTGCCACGAAGGCCGCGGCGTGGGCCAAGCGCAGGGCTTCGTCAATTTCGGCGGCGGTGGCGTCGGGATTGCCGTAGAGAATGTTGGAGCGCAGCGAGCCGGCGAACAGCACCGGGTCTTGGGGCACGAAGCCGATGCGCTCGCGCACGTCCGTGCGGCGCAGTTGGCGCAAGTCGCGCCCGTTGAGCGTGATGCGCCCCTCGGTGGGGTCATAGAAGCGCTGCAGCAGGTCGAACATCGTGCTCTTGCCCGCCCCCGACGGGCCCACCAACGCGACCATTTCCCCCGGCCGCACGGCGAAATCAATGCCATTCAGCACTTGGACGTCCGGGCGGGAGGCATACGCGAAGCCCAAGCCCTGCACGCTGAGCGTCAGCGCTTCACCGGCGGGCAACGCCGCGGGCTTGTCGGGCTCCGGCAAGCCATCAGCGGCGTTGAGCAGTTCCACAAGGCGTTCGGTGGCGCCCGCCGCCCGCTGCAGGTCGCTGAACACCTCGCTGATTGCCGCCACCGCGCCGGCCACGATGAAGGCGTAGAAGATGAAGGCCGCCAAGTCGCCCGGCGTGGAGCGCCCGGAGACCACGTCCTGGCCGCCCACCCAGAGCATGATGGCGATGGCGGCCATCACCAGCAGCATCACCAAGGCGATCAGCACGGCGCGCTGGCGAATGCGGCTGACGGCCACGCCGAACGCCTCCCCCACGCGCTCGGAAAACTCCGCCTCGTCCCGCGCTTCGTGGTTGAACGACTGCACGATCTTGACGTGGCGCAACGACTCGCCCGCATGGGTGCCCACATCGGCCAGCCGGTCCTGGCTGCTGCGCGACAGGCGCCGCACCCGGCGGCCGATCAGCAGGATGGGCGCAATCACGAAGGGGGCGCAGAGCACCACAATCAGGGACAGCTTGGGGTTGGCCAACACCAGCAGGACGATGCCGCCAAAGAACATCAGCAGGTTGCGCAGCGCAATGGAGACCGAGGAGCCGATCACCGTCTGCAGCAGGGTGGTGTCCGTGGTGATGCGGCTTTGAATCTCCGTCGGGCGGTTTTCCTCGAAGAATGCGGGATGCAGGCGGATGAGATGGTTGAAGACCGCCAAGCGGATGTCGGCGCTGACCCGCTCACCGATCCAGGAGACGAAGTAGAAGCGCACGAAGGTGCCCACGGTGAGGCCCACCACCAGCACGGCGAAGATCAGAATGCTGCGCTCCAGCAGCGCATCGGATTGGCCGGCAAGGCCTTGGTCGATCACCAGGCGCAGGCCTTGGCCAATGGACAGCGTGATGGTGGCGGTCACTACCAAGGCCAGCCCTGCGACGGTCACCTGCTTGAGGTAGGGCCGCAGAAACTTCAGCGCCGGCAGCAGATTGGTCAACTCCCGGGAGGCTTGTCGGTTGTAGCCGTCATCCATGGGTCAATTATCACCCAATCTGGCCGCCCAAACCTGTTAATCTCAATGGCTTGCGGCAGCGCCTGCGCCTGCGCCTCGCCTGCGGCGAGGCGTTCGGCTTGGGCAGCAACCCGCGGGTTGCTGCCCAAGCCGGCGGCGAGTTCTAGAGATCCTATGGTCAGGAGGCTATCTGCCATGAGTTTGGAGTGCGTTACGGTGGAATCGGGCGATGCGCCGGTCGGCAGCGTCATCTGGATGCACGGCTTGGGGGCGGACGCCCACGACTTCGAGCCGATCATTCCCATGCTGAACCTGAACGCCCCGCTGCGCTTCGTGTTCCCGAACGCGCCCACGCGCCCGGTGACCATGAACGGCGGTGCCGAAATGCGCGCCTGGTATGACATCGACCCTGGCGCGCCCTTGGCCGGGCAGGCTGACATCAAGGCGTCCACTGCCCAGATCAGTGAAATACTCGAGGGCGAGATTGCGGCCGGCACCCCGGCCAGCCAGATCACGCTGGCCGGCTTCAGCCAAGGCGGCGTCATCGCCCTGGAGCTGGGTCTGGCCTACGATAAGCGCTTGGCGGGCATCATGGCGCTGTCCACCTACGTGCACGACCACGAACGCTTGGCCGAGCGCATCGGCCTCGCCAACATCGACACGCCCATCTTCATGGCCCACGGCCTGATGGACCCGATGATTCCCCTCACCCGGGCCGTGACCTGCCGGGACGCCTTGCTCAGCCTCAACTACTCAGTGGAGTGGCGCCAGTACGGCATGGGCCACCAAGTCTGCCCGGAGGAAATCAACCACATCAGCGACTGGCTGAATGTCGTTCATGGCTGAATGTCGTTCATGCCTGAACGGCGTTCACGGTTGAACGGCGTGTATGAGTGAGCGGCGTTTATGAGTGAGCGACGTCCATCGCTACGTCCATCGCTGAAAGGCGTTCATCGCTAACGGCCGGTGATGGGCTTGCGTGCTTCAGGACGAGGGCAAGATGCCCAGGAGCCGACCTTCGTTGGAAGCGATTCCTGTCGCGCAAGTGCATCAAGAATGCCACAACTCGCACCCACGCGGTCCGGCTGGGTCGACGCCGTGCTGGGCGACTTCGACAGTTTTCTGCAGGACCACGCCTCTTGCGAGAAGAAGGCAGCGGGCATGGCCCTGAAGATGGCCTCCCACTACCCGGACAAGCCCGTGCTGCTCAATGCCATGGCGAACCTCGCCGTGGAGGAGATGACCCACTACCGGGAAGTCATCCGCCTGCTCACCAAGCGCGGCATCGCACCCGCCCCGGACGACAAGGACCCCTACATCACGGCCATGAACCGGCAAGTGCGGCGCGGACCGGCCCACTTCCTGCTGGACCGGCTGTTGGTCGCCGCAGTGGTGGAGGCCCGCGGCTGCGAACGCTTCGGGTTGATCGCCGAAGCTCTGCCCGACGGCGCGGAACAGCGGTTCTTCGCCGCCCTGAACGAGAGCGAACGCCGGCACGGCGAACTGTTCCTGGAACTGGCGCAGCAACACTGCGACGCCGACGCAGTCGCACCGCGCATCGAAGCCCTCGCCCGCATCGAAGCCGACATTATCGCCGCCCTGCCCCTGCTGCCCCGCCTGCATTGAGCGTTGTTAAAGCAAGGGGACCTGAACCCCAAGCGGACAAGCCGTTTCTTCGACGTCAACGCAGTGCCGTTGTGGGACAAGCTGAAGGCTTCCACCAGGCCATAGAACGCTACTTGGTCCGCTACGGCGAACCCGAAGCCCTGCGCTTGGCGGAGAGCGCCAAGCCGCTTTTGGCCAAGGAGCAACCTGATGGTGCCAAGGCCGTCTCGGCTCGTTCGAGGAAAGTGCCAAGGCTGCTGCCGCTGGCCGCCCAGTACGAACACGTTCTAACCGTGCCTTGCTTCGATGAGCCACCGGAGTTCGTCGGCGACCTCCTCGGCCGCTTGAATGCCTCCGCGCTGGTGATCCTGGTCGTCAATGCGCCAAGCGATGCCGACGCGAGGGCCCGTCAACGCACTGAGGCGCTGTGGCGCGCACTTGGCGGCGTGGATGACGCGCCGTTCCACTGGCGCCCTTGGCGCCAGCAACTCGACTTGCTGGCCGTCAACCGGGCCACTCCCGGCCGCCTAATCCCGCGCCGCCAAGGCGTGGGCCTGGCCCGCAAGATTGCCGCCGACATGGCCTGCGCATTGATCGCGGCCGGGCGCGTTCATAGCCCTTGGATCCACATGACCGATGCCGACGCCGCTCTGCCCGCTAGCTACTTCGCCCATGAGCCAGCCGAACCCGGCTGCGCCCTCCATCCCTTCCGCCATGAAGCGCCACCGGAGCTGGCCGACGCCATGCGGCATTACGAACTGCACCTGCGCTACCACGTCAACCGCCTGCGCTGGGCGGGGTCGCCCTACGCCTTCCATACCATTGGCAGCACCATCTCGATTCATGCAGACACCTACGTCAAGGTGCGCGGGGTGCCCAAGCGCAACGCCGGCGAAGACTTCCATCTGCTCAACAAGGCCGCCAAGGTGGCGCCCATGCACCGCTTGAGCCACGCCGAAATCCGCCTCAAGGCGCGACTGTCCAGCCGGGTGCCGTTCGGCACCGGCCCCGCCCTGCGCCGCTTGACGGCCAACGGTGATCCCCTGAGCTATGCGCCCGAATCATTCCAACTATTGGCCGAAGCCATCGCCCACATCGACCGCGGCGCGTCTCTTTCCGAGGCATCCGCGGCGCTGATGGCGGAGTTGGGTTACGCAGGATTTCGAGCCAACGCCGAGCGCCAGCACCGCCGCCCGGAAACGTTGCGGAAGGCCAGCCACGAATGGTTAGACGGCCTGCGCAGCCTGCGCTTCATTCACCTAGCGCGCCGTTTCCATCGGGACCAGCCGCTGGCAGACTCCCTGACCCGCCTGTTTGGCGCGCTCGATCACCTAGCCCACCTGAAGGCGCTGGAGAGGGGCTAAAGCGCAAACAGCCGCATCGCAAGCTGGCGGAGGCTTGCTGCGCCCTTGGCCGCCGGCAGTTGCGGCAGCTTGTGGAAAACATCCATGGTGGGGTGCTGCATGAGGCCTTGAGCTTGCCGGCGCAGGGCAAAGGCCAGCGCCCTAGGCGCAAAGTCCGGGGCGGCCTGCCAGCCGCTGGCTTCCAGGAAGGCGCGCAGCAGCGCCTTGTCGCCGGCAAACAGATCCAAGTGCAGCTTGGCCAATTCGTAGTGGGGATCGGCGAGCGCGGCATCGCCCCAATCGATGATGCCCGCGAGGCGGCCGCCGGCAACGAACACGTGACGGTGCATTAGGTCGGCGTGAACAAAAGCGGTTTCTGCGGTTCTGAATTCTGCCAAGAAGTGGCCAATCCCCTCGATCAAGCGGCTTGGGAGGGAACTGTGCTGCGCGGCCTCCATCAAGGCCGGCACTGTCATCGGTTCAAGTGCCGGAACGTCATCCGGCAGCAGTGCCCGAAACCGGCGGGCTTGCTCACCCAACTCGGCCGCCAGCCGCAACCGCCGCGCGGGGGACAATTCGGCTTGGCCCCAAGGCGTGCCTTGCATGCGGGTCATAACCAGATAGGGCCAGGATGGATCGGCGCCGGTGTGCAGCCAGCCTTGCACAAGCAGTTCAGGCGCAGCCACGCCGGAGACTACGGACACTGCCGCCAGCGCGGCTCGCTCCGCCCGGAAGCTGGCCCGCCATGAGCCTTGCCCGCCGAACAGCTTGATGACCAGATCGCCATGCAGGAAGGTGGGGTAGGTGGATCCAACGCTTGGCGTTGTCTGATTCTGGGAGCGCGCCCAGCCGTGGCGTTCCAGAACCTCGGCAACAATGGGCGCCCAAGACGCAGCGTCGTCCAACCGGGCGGGGAAAGTCCTTGCCGATGCAAGCGATGGCATCGGGGGTGTCATGGCAATGGAGGCCGTCGCGGACGCAGCAGCTTCATCGGATTCTCTGGCTTGGTAGGCACGCCCGGATTCGAACCGGGGACCTCTACCATGTCAAGGTAGCGCTCTAACCGACTGAGCTACGCGCCTAGCGGGCCGAAGCCGGCCCCAAGCAAGGCCACCATCATAACCAATCCGGCACTGGCAAGGAACGCGAACTTTGGCTCGGGCCAAAGTTCGTTGGGAGTTTCGCTGGTGCGAACGCGAACTTTGGCTAGAGCCAAAGTTCGTTGGGAGTTTCGCTGGCGCGAAACTCCTATCGGGTCGGCTAGGTGCCTCAGCAAAACGGCCTTTAGTTGGGGGAACTCTTAGATAGAGATTGGTGCCCGTCACAGTGACGGGAGTGTTTCCTCAGGGCGGTACCAGATGGGGGAGGTCCACGCCATTTCCACGGTGGTTTCGGGGAGGGAGCCGTCGGTGCAGGCTGGCGGACGGGCGGCTTCTTCGATGCGCTGGCAATCGTATACGCTCCAACGCGGCGTTGGCGCTTCCACGGCCCGCAGGTAGTAGTAGGCGGACTGCGCGGCGTCGAAGGTCTCGTCTTGAACCACGGCGCAGAGCGTGTCAGCGCCGGATTCGGCGTCACCGGCGCCGGCGATGGCGCGCACTTCGTGGCGCAGGTTGCCGTCGCCGTCGATCCAGCCCTTGATGAGCTGCAGCGCCTGCAAGGGCGTTGCGTCCTCGGCCGAATCCCGGGCGGCGAATGCGATGAAGGTTGGCTTGGCGTCGGCGTCGGGCAGGTCCTCAAGGTCCCCACCCATGGGCACACCGCCGGCGTAGCCGTCGGCGACCAGCGTCTCGCTGCCGCACAGGTCTTGGGCGTAGTCCCAGCCGGCGAAGAACCGGGGCGTGATGCGCGGGCCGGAGGTGCCGAAGACTTCGCGGCGCTGCATGGCCTCGAAGATGGCGTCACGGGAGTTCTCCACCGACCATACGCCGGCCAACCCGCCTGGGTTGCCATCGCGTCCGCTGGTTAAAAGACCGCGCTCCAGGCGCGCCTCAGGCGTGGCTTCACCCGTGACCGCCCCGCGATAGTCCGCTTCGGCCACCGCGCCTGGCGTTGCCGTATGGGTGTCCGTGGAGGCGATGATGCCGAGCTTGATGGGGTTGAGGCCAATCGCCCGCTCCTCCTGCAGGCCAACCAACAATGCCGAGCGCACGAAATCGGTCTCGTCCACGCAACCGGCGCCCACCATGCCGTTTGCACCCACCTGATCACCACACTCAGTGGTTTCGAGAACCTGCTCGGTGGTCACCAACTCGCCCTCCACCGTGGCCATGGCAGTGAAGGCCTCATCGCGCCCGAGCACGCGGACCGCTTCCACGTCGCACAGCTCGTCCGGCGCGCTCAGCACCGTGGACAGGCCATTGATGCACTCCGAGGCCCCCTTGTGCTGGAAGATCTCGACGATCGGCTCCCGCTCCAAACGCACCTCGGCGTAGTCCCGTCGATTCTCCACCGTTGTCTCCAAGCCCACGTAGGGTGCCATGCGCCCGTTGGCGAGGTTGGTGTTGTGCGGAATGGTCAGGTAGTCGCAGCCCGTCTCGCCGTTGCAGGCCACATCAAGCTGCTGCCACAAGCTCCGGTCGATGGGCGCGTCAATGTAGGACACGGGCAGGTCAGGCACCTCGGCGTTGCGGAAGATGACGTTGCGGTGATAGTTGGAAACGCCCGGCGTGCCCGTGTACTCGTAGCCCACGAAACTGGTGAAGCTGCACTCCTCGCTGCGGTCGTAGGCCGCCTCCGCGGCTTCAATCATCCGCTTCCAAGGCCCCTTGGCGGCGGCTAGGCAAGCTTCGCCGTCCGCACCGCACACTTCCCCCACCCGGATCGGCGTCTCGGTGGTGATGACTTGGCCGAGCATCAACATGCCTTGGCGTTCGTCCGCACGGTAATCGGTGCAGAACGGCGTCTCGTAGCTCGCCGACCCAGATATCCGGCACAAGGCTCGCTCACCGAGAAACTCGCCGTGGTCCGTCACTGCCAGGAAGTCCAGCGGCCGGTCGATGGCGAACTTGCCCGCCGGCCCACCGCTCTCGTCAAGGGGCCAGAAGTCGATGGCTTCACCCCGGGCAAAGCGATGGGCGTCCGTCGGCGTGGCGCCGATGCTGTTGGCAGCGGCATCGAAGGAAAAGCTGGTGTGCACGTGCAAGTCGCCAAAAAGGGGCTGGCGCAGCGGCGTGTAGTCCCGGCAGGGCGCCCGCTCCTCCGTGTAGCGCACCAGGCGGTTGGCATCCGCCGCCGAGTCCGTGGCTGGCGCATCCGGTGTAGGCGTTTCGCCCGCCGAACCCGCCTCCATTTCTGTGTCTTCAGCGCAGCCACCAGCCAGCAGCAACGTGATCCAAACCATCGCCAAGGCGCGAACCGTCCGCATGTCACTCTCCCAAGTTAGTTGTCGCTGCCACCCTACCACGGCCAAGGCCTTGGTTCCGAATCCCTCGAAACACTTCCAAGCACGCTGAACTCAATTCCGGCTGAAAACAAACAGCTTCTTTATCAATGGGTTGCAATCAAACCGCGTAGCCTGTCAAGAACCGGTTGCAGTTGTGCGAGGTGACGTTCAGCAGTAGAATGCCGCGCCTTGCCGCCAGCCGCTGCAAACGGTTGCCAAAGAACGGGGGATGACGGTGCTAAACGGCCCGACTGCAGACATCTCTGCACCCTGTTGCGGAATCCACAAAAGAGGCTGATAGTATCGGCCTTGGGATGGATGCCGCCGGGCAGAGCCCTGTTCGGCGGCGGCCGGTGGATGCTGGCCCGATGGCCATCAAGGGGCGGGGCATTGGCCAGCATGGGATTGCAACGCCCAACACAAACCGCAAAGGTACTTATGGAGAGCACTCATCAAAAAAGGCGCTAAGCGGGCCGAGCGCGCGCTTCTGAACGAGGAGATTCCCGCCCGAACGCTGCGGCTGATCGCCGCGGACGGGCAACAGGTAGGCATCGTGTCGCGAGACGATGCCCTGATGGAGGCCAAGCGTTCGGCCATGGACCTCGTGCTGATTGCGCCAGACGCCAATCCACCGGTCGTGAAGGTGATGGACTACGGCAAGCACCTGTTCGAGGCCAAGAAGACCCGGGCAGCCCAACGTCGGAACCAGAAGCAGATTCACGTCAAGGAGATGAAGTTTCGGCCCGGCACTGAGGAAGGGGATTACCAAGTCAAGCTGAGGAACCTGATACGCTTTCTGGAAGATGGCGACAAAGCCAAGGTGTCGCTCAGGTTTCGCGGCCGCGAGATGGTGCATCCGGAGATCGGCATGAAGTTGATGTCCCGCATCGAAGAGGATCTGGCGGACTACGGCTCCATGGAAACCGAACCCAAGTTCGAAGGCCGTCAGGTGGTGATGGTCCTGGCGCCCAAGAAGCGTCGCAAGCACTAGCGAGGCGAGGCCCGAGACCAGCGAGTGGGCACGCCGCCTTGGCGGCGCCATCGTAGTGCTGCACAACATCGAATTGCTGCACAACTCGGCGGTCGCTGGGCGCAAGTGGTGACTCAATGGGGGCTTGATCCGGCGATCCGGGAATCTAGATCGTTCCCGCGCCGCCATTCGAGGTACGGGCGAAACGCCCCAGAGCTGGAGCGGCGCAAACCGCAGTTTCGCGCGCGCCGATTTAAACGGAGCAAGCTCGGCTCACCGCCAGCGCCCAGGCGAAGCAGCCGAAGCGCGGCTCAAATCGAACAACTACGGAGTGGAACATGCCCAAGCAAAAAACCCACA
This sequence comes from Candidatus Azophilus sp., assembly GCA_965220835.1. GTDB lineage: Bacteria > Pseudomonadota > Gammaproteobacteria > Pseudomonadales > Azotimanducaceae > Azophilus. The sequence goes on from OZ244842.1 coordinate 1,730,755, forward strand.
GCGGCGCCGCCAAGCGCTTTCGCCGCACTGCCAATGGCTTCAAGCACCGGCGCACCAACAGGAACCACATCCTGACCAAGAAGTCCGCCAAGCGAAAGCGGCAGCTGCGCGGCCTTGAGCCAGTCTCCAAGGCCGACACCGCCGCCCTGAAGCGCATGACGCCCAAAAAAGCCCGCTAGGCCGCCTTAGCTCAACCCATCACAACAACCAAACACGCTTCCCAAACAGCACACCAGAAGCACCTACGGAGAATTCCCCATGCCAAGACCCAAACGCAGCGTCGCTTCCCGGGCGAGGCGCAAGAAGATACTCAAGCAGGCCAAGGGCTACTACGGCGCCCGCAGCCGGTCATTCAAAGTGGCCAAGCAGGCGGTGATCCGCGCCGGCCAGTACGCCTACCGAGACCGCCGCCAGCGCAAGCGGCAGTTTCGCTCGCTGTGGATCATGCGCATCAACGCCGCCGCCCGCCAGCACGGGCTGACCTACAGCCGCTTCATCGCCGGCTTGAAGGCAGCGGACATCGACATGGACCGGCGCGTGCTCGCCGACTTGGCCCTGCAGGAGCCGGACGCCTTCAGCGCGCTGGTGGACAAAGCCAAGGCCGCGTTGCCTGAAGACGCCACGGGCGCCTCTGCCGAGGCGGCTTGAACCCCCTACTTTCGCAGCTCTCCGCGCAATGTCCCTTACGAACGTTGACGAACTGCTTGCAGCAGCCGAGGCAGCCGTTCGCGATGCCCCTGACAACGCCGGCCTGGACCAGCTGCGCGTTCGCTACCTTGGCCGCAAGGGCGAAATCACCGCGCTGCTCAAGGGCTTGGGCAAGCTCGCTCCTGAGGAGCGCCCGCTAACCGGCGCACGCATCAACGCCGCCAAGGAAAGGGTGGCGGCACTGATCTTAGATCGCAAGGATGAAATCGCCGCCGAGCAACTGGCGAAGGCCTTGGCGGAGGAAGCCGTTGACGTGACCCTGCCAGGACGGCGCCCCGGCAGCGGCGGGCTGCACCCCGTCACCCAGACCCTAGCCCGCGTCGAAGACATCTTCACCGGCGCCGGCTACGACGTGTACTCAGGCCTGGAGGTGGAGGACGACTACCACAACTTCGAAGCGCTCAACATCCCGCCCTACCACCCGGCGCGGTCCATGCACGACACCTTCTACTTCGGCGACGGCACCTTGCTGCGCACCCACACCTCCCCCGCTCAGGTGCACGTCATGGAACGCCAGGCGCCGCCGATTCGCGTCATCTGCCCGGGGCGCGTGTACCGCCGTGAAAGCGACCTATCCCATACGCCCATGTTTCACCAGATCGAGGGGTTGGTGATCGACCGCGACATCAGTTTCGCCCACCTGAAAGGCACGGTCACCGAGTTCACCCAGCAGTTCTTTGAACGGGACCTCAAGCTGCGCTTCCGCCCGTCGTACTTCCCCTTCACCGAGCCCTCCGCCGAGGTGGACGTGCAGTGCGTGCACTGCCTCGGGCGCGGCTGCCGGGTGTGCAGCCACACTGGCTGGCTGGAGATCATGGGCTGCGGCCTGGTGCACCCCAACGCATTGCAGATGTCCGGCATCGATCCGGAGGCCTGGTCCGGGTTCGCGTTCGGCATGGGCGGGGACCGGCTCACCATGCTGCTGCATGAAGTCAACGACTGCCGCCTGTTCTTCGAGAACGACCTGCGCTTCCTCGAGCAGTTCCGATGAAGTTCAGCGAAGCTTGGCTGCGGGAGTGGGTCGACCCGGACATCAGCCGCCAGAAGCTGCTCGATCAACTCACCATGGCTGGCCTTGAAGTCGAAATCGTTGAACCGGTGGCGCCGCCCCTAGAGAACGTGGTGGTGGCGCGCATCGAATCCTGCGACAGCCACCCCGATGGGGGCCACCTGTCCATCTGCCAAGTGGCGGATGGCAACGGCCGCCACCAAGTGGTTTGCGGCGCGCCCAATGCCCGCCCGGGGCTGCTTAGCGCCCTCGCCCTGCCCGGCGCCGAGCTGCCTGGCGGCATTGGCGTCAAAGCCGCGCAGATCCGCGGCACCGAGTCGGCGGGCATGCTCTGCAGCGCTGCCGAGCTGGGCCTGGGCGACGATGCGGCCGGCATCCTGGAACTGGACGACGCCGCCTGCGGAACGCCTTTGGCCGAGGCCCTCGCGCTCGACGACGTCAGCATCGAAATCAAGCTCACCCCCAACCGCGGCGATTGCCTCAGCCTAAGGGGCTTGGCCCGCGAGGTCGGCGTGTTGAACGGCCTGCCCGTGCGCCACCAGGACGGCCCACCCCCAGCCACCCAATCGGCAGCCACCTTCCCCGTCACCTTGGCCGACCCGGCGGGCTGCCCGCGCTACCTGGGCCGCGTCATCGAAGGCTTGGATGTCAGCGCCCAAGCACCGTTGTGGATGAAGGAGCGGCTGCGCCGATGCGGGCTGCGCAGCATCAACGCCGTGGTGGACGTCACCAACTACGTGATGCTCGAACTTGGCCAACCCATGCACGCCTTCGACCTGAACGCCCTGTCGGAGCGCATCACCGTTCGCCGCGCCAAACCGGGCGAAACGCTGAAGATGCTCGACGGGCGCCCCATCAGCCTTGAAGCCCAAGATCTGGTCATCGCCGACGAAGCCGGGCCGGTGGCCATTGCCGGCGTCATGGGCGGCGAGCGCAGCGGCGTGCAGGCCGCCACCAAGGACGTCTTTCTGGAATGCGCTTGGTTCGACCCGCTGACCGTGGCGGCGACGGCTCGCCGCTTCGGCCTGCACACGGACGCCTCGCACCGCTACGAACGCGGGGTGGACCACCAACTGCAGCCCAAGGCCATGGCGCGGGCAACGGCCTTGCTGCTTGAGATCGCCGGCGGGCGCGCCGGGCCGGTCGAGGAGGCGCTGGACGCGCAATGCCTGCCCAGTGCTGCCGTGGTGTCCTTGCGGCAGCATCGCCTGCACCAACTGGCCGGGGTGGCCATCGACGCGGAGCAGGTTGATGGCGTGCTACAGCGGCTGGACTTCCAATTGCGTGACCGTCGCGAGACGGACGAAGACGGCGTGGTCTGGACCATCACGGCGCCCAGCCATCGGTTCGACATCGGCATCGAAGCCGACCTCGTGGAGGAGGTGTGCCGCATCCATGGCTACGACAAGATTCCCAGCCAAACGCCGAAGGCGGCGCTCAACCCGCGGCCCAAAGCCTTGGAGCAGAGCGGCGAACGGCAGTTGAAGGCGCAGCTTGCGGCTCTCGGCTTCCAGGAGATTATCACCTACAGTTTCGTCGATCCGGTTCGTCAAGATCTGCTCGACCCCGGCGCCCGCGCCTTGGCCTTGGCCAACCCCATGTCCGCCGAGCAATCGGTGATGCGCACCAATCTGCTGCCCGGCCTTATCGAGTCCTTGCAATTCAACCAAAACCGGCAGCAGCGACGGGCCCAGCTGTTTGAGCTTGGCCTGTGCTTCAGGCCGGCTGCGGAGCCCGCCCAACCACTTCAGCAAGCCTTGCGGCTCGGCGGGTTGATGTGGGGCGAACGTGACCCGGAATCTTGGCATGGCAAGCCGGAGGCAGCGGACTTTTTCGATCTCAAGGGTGCGGTCGAACGCCTCATAGCGTGGGCTGGCACCCAGTCAGTTGAGTTTGCGCCATCAAGTGATCCGGTGCTGCACCCCGGACAGCAAGCGGCGATCGTCTGCGGCGGCGAATCCGTGGGGTGGCTCGGGCGCCTGCACCCACGAGTCGAGCGTCAATTGGAGCTTGCTGAAGGCGTCCTGGTCTTTGAAATCGAAGGCTCCGCGGCGCTCTCCCATCCCCTGCGCCGCTTCTCGGAAATCCCCAACACACCCCGCGCACGGCGCGATTTGGCGATGTTGGTGGACGAGTCGGTAAGCGCCGGCGCAGTGCGGGAAACGCTGTTCAACGCGCTGGGAACGGCTTTGCGCGAACTGACTCTGTTTGACGTGTATCGAGGCAAAAACATTGATTCCAATAAAAAAAGCCTCGCCGTAGGGTTGACGTTCCAAGGTGCATCGTCCACTCTTACCGACCAGGACATTGCCGTATGGATGGACAGCGCCATTGAAGCGCTGCAGTCCAAACTGGGTGCCCAACTGCGTTAGGCGGCAGGGTCATGGCGGCAGGCTTGCGGCGGCGGTGGGGCAAAACCGGGTCGCAAGCCTTAAGTTCGGCCCAACGCGGCCGACGGCAAAAGGGTAATGGGAAAACCAGCCAGCATTGGGGCGTCTCCGCTGGGATGATGAAGAGAGGCTTGGCACTTTGGGGGCGCTGACAAAAGCGCAGATGGCCGAACGGCTGTTTGAGGAGTTCGGGCTCAACAAGCGCGAGGCAAAGGAGATTGTCGAAACCTTCTTTGAGGAGCTGGCCCAATGCCTTGAGCGCAACGAGCAGGTCAAGCTGTCCAGTTTCGGCAACTTCGACCTGCGCGACAAACGCGCCCGGCCCGGCAGGAACCCCAAGTCCGGGGAGGAAATCCCGGTTTCCGCAAGGCGCGTGGTCACCTTCCATCCCGGCCAGAAGCTGAAGGCCCGAGTGGGCGCCCATGTTGGCCCCGAATCCTAGCAACCACCACCTCGGGAATTCACGGCGGCAAGTCCGCTGCCAAGCTTAGGTTCGCGCCGTCGCATCCCTTTGAACGTTCGCACTCGTTAAACATGACTCGATTTTCCCCTGAATCGTCCGTCCAAAGGGATGGTGATGTCGAGTCATCGCCTTCGCAAATCCCGAAAGAAGAGGCCCCCGGCGCCGATTCACCGCCCCTTCCCAACAAGCGCTACCTCAGCATCGGCGAAGTCAGCAGGCACTTCGGCGTGGCCCCCCATGTGCTGCGCTACTGGGAGAAGGAGTTCCCCCAACTCGGCCCGATCAAGCGGCGCGGCAACCGGCGCTGCTACCAGCAGCGGGACGTCCTGCTGATCGGGCGCATCAACGCCTTGCTGAAGGAACAAGGGCACACCATAGCCGGGGCCAAGAAGGTGTTGGACGGCGACGACACCCACCAGGACCAAGCCCAGTCAAAGGCGCTGGCCAGACAGTTGATCGCGGAACTCGAGGAATTGCTGCAGGCGATCAAAGCCTAACCAAGCGGCCGCAACACTCGGTGCATTTGACATGCTCTTTCCCGCAGTCTTTTCCCCGCAATCCTTTCCCCGCATTCCTTTCCCCGCAATCTTTTCCCCGCAATCGGAAAAACCCGCTAAAATGCACCCGCGCCGGGGCGTAGCGCAGTCTGGTAGCGCACTTGACTGGGGGTCAAGTGGTCGCAGGTTCAAATCCTGCCGTCCCGACCAACAACCATCACCACTTCCTTTCATTCAGTCGAATAATGGTAAGGCGACGTCCGGCCGGGGCATCGAGGTGGTGGCGCATGCCCGCAACATCTCAAAGAGCTGTTCGTGGGCGAGGCTGCCAGCTGCATCCCCGAACGAGCGGACGGGCTAGCCGCAATCTGCAGGGAACGGCACCCGGGCGGGTGCCGTTCTGCCCAAGCGCCTTATCGCCCCTTGAATTCCGGGGCTCGCCGTTCCATGAAGGCAGCCATGCCTTCGCGGAAGTCCGCGGAGTTGAACAGCGGCAGCAGCTGCAGGAAAACGTGGTGGACGTGGTCGTTGAAGTTCTCGTTCATGCCCATGCGCATCATGCGCTTGGTGGCCTGCACGGCTAGGGGGGCGTTGGCGGCGATTTCCTCGGCGAGGCCGCGCACCGAGCCGGCCAATTCATCGGCCGGGACCACCTTGGAAACCAGCCCCATCGACAGGCACTCCTCGGCTGCCAAGGTACGGCCGGAGAACACCAGTTCAGCCGCCTTCGACCAGCCAAGCAGGCGCGGCAAAATCCAGGTGCCGCCCGACTCCGGCAGAACGCCCCGGGCGGTGAAGGCGGCCGAGAGCTTGGCGGCGTCCGCCATGATGCGGATGTCGCAGCCGAGCGCCAAGTCCATGCCGTAGCCCGCGGCGGAGCCGTTCAACGCGCAAATCGTGGGTTTATCCACCCCGTGCAACACCGTGGGCGGCGTGTTGCGCAGGTCAAGATTGGTGGCTGGCGCACGCGGCTTGGATTCACCGTCCTCCGCGGCACCCGAAGCGATGCCGCTGCGCAGGTCCAAGCCGGCGCAGAAGAAGCGGCCCGCGCCGGTGACCACCACCACCCGGACCTCGTCATCCTCATTGGCCTCCACCAGCCGCTCAGTGAAGGCGTTGAGCATGGGGCCGGAGATGGTGTTCTGCCGCTCTGGTCGGTTGAAGGTGATGGTGGCGATGTGGTCGGCCACCTCGTAAAGCACCTCAGGTGCAGCGGCATCGGTCATGGTCGGGTCCTCCTAAGTGACTTGCTGGGCAATGCGGCGGCCACCCCTACGTTGGGGTTCGATCCGGCAGGCGCTCTTCGCTGATGTCGTAGCCGGCTGCCTCGGGGATGCGCAGGTAGTTGCCGTCGCTGCGCCGCTCCGTCCACGGCAGCACCGTCACCACCTCTTGGCGCCGCGTTTGCGCCAAGGCGGCTTCCGGGTTCGGGTACTCGGCGATCTTGGCGATGTTGCGGGCGGTGGGAAAGATGATGGTGTACTGGCCGGACTCGCCCGCAGCCAAGGCTTCGGCGGCGTTGATCCACACAGAATCGACGGATTCGTGGCCATCGTGAACCGCCAAGTGGTCCGCCGGGGCCAAGGCGAGGAAGAAGTGGGTGTCAAAGCGCTTGGGCATCATCTCCGGCGTAATCCAGTGGGCGAAGTGCACCAGTTGGTCGCAGGCGAACACCAATGCCTCTTGGGCGGCGAACTCCGCCATCGTGAGCTCACCGCCATGCAGGCGGTCACGATAGGCCTCCAAGGCCCGCAGGCGCTCCGCGTCCACCAGATCGTCCGACCCGGCGGGCCGCGCCAGAAGCACGCCGCTCTCCTCAAAGGCCTCCCGAATGGAGGCCACCTGCATGGCGCGCATGTTGCGGTCCGCGTCCGCGCCCGCTAAGTGCGGCGCCAACTCGTCGGCGAAGTCCTGCTCATCCACCTTGCCGCCTGGAAAGACCAACGCGCCTGAAGCAAAGTCGATTTGGTGATGGCGCACCACCATGAAGATCTCGATGCCGCCTGCCGCGCCGGGGCGCAGCAGGACGACCGTGGCTGCCGGCAGCGGCGCCGCCGGTTGCTTTTGGGTCATGTTTTTTGATTCCTTGTCGGTGGTCCGTTCGATTGCGCCAATGACCTGCTCAAGCGGTGTCCTATCGCCCCGCAACGTCGCCGATGAAGCGGTCGAGCACTTCAACCTTGCGCGCTTGGTCCCCCAAGTTGAAGTCCGGAACGATCAGTTCATCCACCCCGATGTCCGCATACGCCCGCACGGTTTCGCGCACCTCTTCCGGCGTGCCGATGATGGCTGCCGGGCCCGGGTTGGAGCGCCGCACTTGTTCTAGCCAACCTGCATCCTCGCCCATGAAAAGCAGTGCCACGGCGGTTCGCTTGATGGCCTCGGGCCGGCGCCCCACGGCGGCGCAATGCCCGTCCAGCACGGCCATCTTCTGCCGCAGCACGGCCACATCGCCCCAAACGTTCCACTCATCCGCGTATTGGGCGGCGATGCGCAAGGTGCGCTGCTCGCCGCCACCGCCGATGAGCAGTGGCAGGGGCTGCTGGACCGGCTTCGGCTCCAGGGAGGCTTCTTGAAGCTGGTAGAAGCGCCCGTCAAAGTTGGTCTTGGCTTCGCTGAACAGCGACTTGATGACCGCGCAGGCCTCATCGAGCCGCTGCAGACGGCCCTTGACCGTGTGGAAGGGGATGCCGTACTGCAGATGCTCATTCTCCTGCCAGCCACTGCCGAGTCCGAGCACCACCCGTCCTTGGGTGATGTGGTCCAGCGTTGCCGCCATCTTGGCCAGAACGGCTGGATGCCGATAGGTGTTGCCCGCCACCAAGGTGCCCAAACGCAACCTCGGCACCGAAGCGCCGATGGCTGAGAGAGTCACCCAAGCCTCCGCCCAAGGGCTGCTGGTGTCCTTGGCGTTGGGCATGAAGTGGTCGGCAAACCAGATGCCATCCCAGCCGGTTGACTCCACATGCCGGGCCAAGGCCAGCACGTCGTTGTAGGGCTGCACCGGATTGGGCCAAAAGCTGAATCGCATCCAGTCGTCCTATTGAAGTCGATGCGTGAAGTGTGTCCGGGATCAAGCGAGTGCGCATGTTCGCTTATGCGGCGGGCTATGGCAAACTCGTTGTTTTGCCAGCGGGGGGAGCTGGAGGGATGCCGGTTCTGCACACCAAGCGGCTCAAGCTGCGGCCCCTTGCCGAAGCGGACCTGTCGTCGCTGCATCGGTTCTGGACCCAGCCGGACGTGCGCCGCTACCTTTGGGACAACGAGATCATCTCCATTGAGCGGGTTGCGGAAATCGTCGCCAGCAGCGCGGCCTTCTTCGATGCCTGCAATTCCGGGTTCTTCGCCATCGAATTCACGGACCAGCCCGGCACCCTGCTGGGCTTTTGCGGCCATCGCCGCTTCGAGGACGGCGAGACCGTGGAGCTGCTCTACGGCATTTTGCCGGAGCATTGGGGCGAAGGCTTGGTCACCGAGGCGGCCACCGAAGTGCTGCGCCACGGCTTCACCGACTGCGGTTTCGACCGGGTTATCGCCGTCACCGACACGCCCAACCAAAGGTCGGTGAACGTCATGCAGCGCCTCGGCATGGTGTTCCTGCGCCGTTGCGAATGGCACGGCTTGGACACCGTCTTCTACGAAATGGAGCGGGACGACTTCCCGGGCTGAGCGAAACCGTGGCCAAAGCCTGCCTGCTGCGCATCGACCTGCACTTCGGCGGCTGCCGCTCGCTGAAGGAAAAGCGCCAACGCCTCAAGGGCATCGGCGCGCGCTTGGGCCAGTTGGCCAACGTCGCCGTCTGCGAAAGCGCCTACCAAGACTCCCACCAGCGTTCGCAATGGTCCATCGTCGCCATCGCCGCCGACGCGGTGGTGGTGGAGAAGACCCTCACCGAGGCGGAGCGCCGCGTCGAGCAAGCCATCGATGCGCAACTGATCGGCGCTGAGCGGGAGTGGCTGTGCTGAAAGTTCACGCAATTGGGCGAGTGCCATGGCATCCCTGCTGCTCTTAGCCGCCGTTGCCGCCGTCGCCTTCATCTGGTTGCGTGGGGTCCGGCGCAATCGGCTCGCATGGCTGAAGAAGCTGAACCTGCCCGGGCTGTGGCGTTCCGACACCGGCACATTGACGCTGGCGGGTGACATGGATGGCGGCCAATACCGTTTGGCGGAGGGCACGCGGCGGGAACAGGGGCGGTGGACACTGGACGGCAATCAATTGCGGTTGGAGCCAGCATCAGACCAGCCGCCCAAACGCCTTGACCTGCGCTACTTCGGCCCCGGCGAGATTGGGCTGGACGGCCCCGAACTGCGCGCCCGCATCTATCGGCGGGAAGCCGACAACGTGGTCCCGTTGAAGACTTCGCGATAACGCCGCAGCCGGCTCGCCAAGCCAACCATGGACAAGTCCTTAACGCCGCTCCTCAACGCTGCCGAACTGCTGGCCAACCGGCTGCTGCGCTTGCTGCCGGACCGCACCGCCGTGGACTGGCAGGCAAACCGCGCCGCCGTCTGGCACGGCGAAGGCTTGGACCGGGGCTTTGCCCTGCACCCGGACGTCGATGACATCGCGCTTGACGACCTGCTGCAAATCGACGAGCAAAAGGCCCGCCTCATCGCCAACACGCGCCAGTTCCTGGCCGGCCACCCGGCCAACAACGCCCTGCTGTGGGGTGCGAGGGGCACCGGCAAGTCGTCGCTCATTCATGCGCTGCTGAACGCCTTCGGCGACCAGGGATTGCGCTTGGTGGAGGTCAACAAGAGCCAGCTCGCGGCGCTGCCCGACATCGTGGGGCGCTTGCGCGAGGAGCCCTACCGCTTCCTGCTATTCTGCGACGACCTCTCCTTTGAGGCGGACGACGCCACGTACAAGGTGCTGAAAAGCGCCTTGGAGGGCTCCATCTTCAAGTCGTCCGGCAACATCCTCATCTACGCCACCTCCAACCGCCGCCACTTGCTGCCGGAAACCATGGCGGACAACGAAGGCGCGGCCATCCAAGGCGGCGAACTGCACCACGGCGAGGCGGTGGAGGAGAAGATTTCGCTCTCCGACCGCTTCGGCCTCTGGCTCGCCTTCCACCCCTTCCGCCAAGACGCCTACTTGGCGGTCGTCCAGCACTGGCTGGCGGCGCTGGCCCGCCAGCACGGCACGACAGTGGCCTGGAACGATGAGCTGCGCGCCGAGGCGCTGCGCTGGGCGCTGGCCCGGGGCGTGCGCAACGGCAGAACGGCGCAGCACTTCGCCAGGCATTGGGTGGGACGGCAGTTGCTTGCGGCGGATGGGGATTGAGAATTCCGCCGATGCACGCGCTTAACCAAGCCTCAGAGGAGGGTAGGACGCCCTCGATTCGGCATCCCGCCTGAAGCGCGCGATTCGTCCCGGAGCGAGGGCACAACGAACCGACACGTACCCGTGGTGCACGTTCGCGCCCTCGGACGGCGCAAAGCTCATGACGCAGCCAAGCCCCGTCGACACTTTTGTCGGCTCAACCGAATAAGGTATAGTTGGAACAGATCAAATTGCTGGGAATCGCCATGAACCGAATTGCCGAAACATCGCCTGCCGAGGTTATCAGTGGGCTTGTGGAACGCTCGCGAAAAGCGCAAGCGCAAATCGAAAACTATAGCCAAGAACAAGTGGATGAGCTCATCCGGGGCATGGTGTGGGCGGTTTCGCGTCCGGGCGTTGCCGAGGAGATTGCGCAGTTCACGGTGGACGAGACCGAGTTGGGCAACTATGCCGGCAAGCTGCTGAAGATACAGCGCAAGACACGAGCCACCTTGATGGATATCCTTGACGACAAGTCGGTGGGCGTGCTGGAGGAAGACCACGAGCGCAACATCATTAAGATTGCCAAGCCCATGGGTGTGATTGGTGCGCTAGCGCCGTCCACGAACCCGGAGGCTACCCCGGTGATCAAAGCGATTCACGCGGTAAAGGGCCGAAACTCGATCATAATTGCGCCACACCCGCGCGCAAAACTGACCAATAGGAAAATCGTCGATTTGATGCGGGCTGCGCTCACGGAATTGGGGGCTCCCGCAGATCTTGTGATCGGCATCGAGACTCCGTCTTTGGACCTCACCAATGAACTGATGCGGCAGTGTGACCGCGTGCTCGCGACCGGTGGGGGCGCCATGGTCAACGCTGCCTACTCCTCCGGCACGCCTGCGCTCGGAGTGGGCGTGGGCAACGCCGTGGTCACAGTGGATGAAAGCGCCGACCTCGCCGATGCCGCTGAGAAAATCCATCTCTCAAAAACGTTGGATCTAGCAGCGTCCTGTTCCGCCGACAATGCGGTTTTGCTGGTCGATGACATTTATGACGAGATGCTGGAGAAGCTAGAGTCGAAGGGTGGATACGTACTCGACAGATCGGAAAAGGCGTTGTTGCAAAAGACGATTTGGGATGAAGAGGGCCATCTAAACACCGCAATTGTCGCCAAGCCAGCTGAGTACATTGCAGAGTTGGCAGGAATCGAAATTCCGGATGGCACGGAGTTTTTCGTCGTGCCGGAAGAGGGGTGGGGCCCCGAATTTCCTTTCTCGGGTGAGAAGCTCTGCGTCACTATGGCGCTCTATCGGGCAAAGGACATCGATCACGCCATTGAGCTCACGAATAGCATTCAGAGCTATCAAGGACAGGGCCACTCCTGTGGAATCTATTCAAACAAGGATGAGAACATTCTGAAACTGGCGCATTCGACAAAGACATCCCGGGTCATGGTCAATCAGCCACAAGCGGCCTCCAATAGCGGCAATCTGTGGAACGGCATGCGTCAAACATTCTCATTGGGATGCGGGTCTTGGGGCGGCAATGGCACCAACAACAACATTTCTTGGCGAGATTTGATTAACGAGACCTGGGTCTCCAAGCCACTGGCAAAAACCAAAGAGCTACCCAACGACGATGAACTGTTCGGCGATGTGATTCAAAAGCTGGGGTAGACGAGAGGAAATGTCCTGAGCCGGTACCATATTGACGCCCGGACGCCTGCTCACTAGAATGCGCTCCCTGCCGCGAAGTCCCCTTCGTCTAGAGGCCTAGGACTCCAGGTTTTCATCCTGGCAACAGGGGTTCGACTCCCCTAGGGGACGCCAAACACAAGCCCTTACGGGCAGCAACGGGTCGATCCCCCAAGGCGGATGGCCATGGCCGATGCCTTCAGCGTAGCCTCCCCTCAACCCGCCACCGCCAGCCCCATGATGTCTCGGTTGCCGCGTTGCCAGAACAGCTTGAGGGTCACGGCGTTGATCAGCCAGCGGCCGTCGATGCGCGATAGCTGGTCCACGTAGTAGCCGCCGATGGCATAGCGGGAGCTGCCCCGCTCGTTGTGGAGGAAGTGCTCCGCGGTCATGTACATGCGGCACTGCGCGGAATCGCCTTGGATGTCGACCATTGGGTTGGTCATGACGTGGTGGGTGGCGTCCAAGCCGTCGAACAGCCGCTGGCATCCAGCAACCCAGTCGTCGGCTCTGAGGACGGCGGGGTCCTGGCCGCTGTAGTCCTTGAAGTCCATGGTGATCCGGTCGGTGAACACGGAGCGCAGCAGCGCGTAGTCCCGGGTGTCGATGCCCAGGGCGTATTCGTATCGGCGGCGGGTGATTTCGGTGTGGTCGGCAAGGTTCACGGGATTAAGCTCCTGGAGGCAGGCGTTGATGCCGAGGTGGCGAAAGTGAGCAGGAACCGCATAATAGCCTGCAAACCAAAGAGTTGAAGCCATGTCCTACGCCCACCCCGAATACCTGATCTCCCCCGCCGAACTGGCCGCGGACCTGGACGGCCGGCGCGTCCTGGATGCCACCGTGTTCCTCAGCCCAGCGCCCAAGGGCGGCTATCGGGCCGAGTCCGGGCTCGCGCGATTCAACGAGGGGCACATTCCCGGCGCGCTGTTTCTCGATCTCGTGGGCGATGCGTCCGACACCTCCACCGGCCTCGGCTTCACCTTGCCGCCGGCGGCGCAGTTAGAGCGGCTGTTCGCCCGCCTTGGCGTTTCCAACGACACCGAAACCGTGCTCTACAGCAGCGGTCACATCATGTGGGCCACGCGCGCCTGGTGGCTGTTGCGCTACTGCGGGCACCGGCGGGCGCGGGTGCTCAACGGGGGGCTGAAAGCCTGGCGGGACGGCGGACACCCCCTGTCAACCGAGCCGACGAGCCATCCCGAAGGGAACTTCAAGGCCACGCCCGACGCGGCCTTGTTTGCGGACCGGGATGCCGTGCTCGCCGCCATCGGCGATGGCGAAGTCTGCACGGTCAACGCCCTTTCCCCGGAGGTGTACGCCGGAGAGGGCGAGTTCAGCTACGGGCGCAAGGGCCACATCGCCGGCAGCATCAACCTGCACTATGAAGACCTGCTTGAAGACGGCTGCTTCAAGGACGGCGAGGCCCTGCGCAAGGCGCTGAACGCCAAGGGCCTGCTGGCCGCGCCTCAAGTGATCGCCTACTGCGGCGGCGGCATATCCGCCACCATTGATGCCTTCGCCTGCCTGCTGTGCGGCAAGGAGGTGGTGGCCGTGTACGACGGCTCCATGGCGGAGTGGGTGCGCGATGAATCCCTGCCCATGGAAACCGGGCACTGACCCAGCTATGACAGCGCAGCGTTGAAGCCATGACCTACGCCCACCCGGAATACTTGATCTCTCCCGCCGAGCTGGCTGAAGACCCGGGCAGCAGGCGCATCCTGGATGTGACGGTGCTCTTCGCTCCATCGCCTGAGGGGGGGGTCAGCGTGGAGTCCGGGCTGGCGCGATTCAACGAAGGGCACATTCCCCGCGCACTCTTTCTGGACTTGATTGAGGATGCTTCCGACACCACGGCGGACATTGGCTTCTGCTTGCCGCCCGTCACCCAGTTGGAGCGATTGATGAGCCGTCTCGGCATCTCCAACGGCACTGAAGTGGTGCTCTACAGCAGCGACCACATCATGTGGGCCACCCGCGCTTGGTGGCTGCTGCGCTACTGCGGGGTTCAACGGGCGCGGGTGCTGAATGGCGGCTTGGCCGCTTGGCGTGACGCTGGCTACCCGCTGTCAACCGATGCAGCGAGCCCCCGTGAGGGGAACTTCAGGGCAATGCCCAACCCCGCGCTGATTGCACGAAAGCAGCAAGTGCTTAAGGCCATCGGGGACGACAGCGTCCGCACCGTCAATGCCCTGCCTGCTGAGCTTCACAGCGGTGAGGCTGACTTTGGCCTTGGGCGCAAGGGCCACATCGCCAAAAGCGTCAATCTACCCTACGACGATCTGCTCGACGATGGCCAGTTCAAGGACGCCGCCGCGCTGCGCGAGGCGCTAAACGCCAAGGGCCTGCTCACTTCGGCCAGCGTGATCGCCTATTGCGCCTTGGGCATCACGGCTACCATCGATGCCTTCGCCTGCCTGCTGTGCGGCCAAGAGAACGTAGCGCTGTACGATGGCTCCCTGACGGAGTGGGCTATGGATGAATCCCTGCCCATGGCAACCGGGCCCTGAAGCCGGTGCGGCACCCTGACCGGCGAGCCAGCCCCGTTGCCTAGGAGCCCGCCCCAGATCGGCGAACTGAACGAGCGGTCCTTGCACCGCGACTTGAAGGCGCTCTACGCGGCGCCCGGCAGCCTGAGCGAACAGCTCATCGACGGCTACGTGGTCGATGTGCTCACGGGTACGCGCATCATCGAAATCCACACTGGCGGCTTCTCGCGCTTAAAGCGGAAGCTGCCGCGCCTGCTCGAAAACCACGCGGTCACCTTGGTGCACCCGATCGCCAAGGATCGCTTCCTCATCAAGCCGTCCGACGGTGCGGATGCTGGCACGATCCGCCGAAAGTCCCCGAAGCACGGCTCCCTGTTCAGCATCTTTGCGGGCCTGACCAGCATTCCCAGGCTCCTCGACCACCCCAACTTCGCCTTGGAGGCCGTGATCACGGTGGAAGAGGAAATCCGGGTTCCCGACCCGCGCCGAAAGCGGGGCCGGGGCGGTTGGAGCGTCATCGACCGCCGGCTGGTCGAGGTGCTGGAAACCCACCGCATCGAGGGCATGGGGGACTTGTTTGCCCTGCTCGACGCCAGCCTGCCGGAGGCGTTCACCACCGCCGACCTGGCAGCCGCCATGAAAGCCCCGCGACGCCTCGGCCAGCAGGCGGCGTTCTGCCTGCGCGAAGCCGGTGTGGTGGAGATTTGCGGCAAGGTACGCAACGCGCTGCGCTACCGCCGCTGCGCACGCTAAGCTGGCACTGCATTGAAACGCCGAGGCGCAACTGCAATGATCGCGACCCCTGCCAAGCGCCGACACACAGTCATCGGCAATCGATAAAGCCATGCCACTTCCATCCGCAAACCAATACGTGCTGACGCTGACCTGCCCGGACCGCAAGGGCTTGGTTGCGGAGGTGGCGGGCTTCCTGGCCAACCATGACTGCAACATCACCACCTCCTCGCAATTCGAGGATCCCCTGACTGGCCGCTTCTTCATGCGCACTTGCTTTGACGCCAGCGACAGCGCCATGAGCCAAGGAGAGCTCGAAGCCGCATTCTCAGGGGTGGGCAAGCGGCTCGACATGGACTGGGCGATCCGCGATCGCACGGTGAAGATGCGGCTGATCGTGATGGTCTCCCGGGCCTCCCACTGCTTGGTCGACATCCTGCACCGCTGCCAGACCGGCATCCTGGCGGCGGACATTGCCGCCGTCGTATCCAACCACGCCACGCTGAAACCCCATGCGGACTTCTACGAGCTGCCCTTCCACCACCTGCCGGTCACGCCGGACAACAAGGTGGAGCAAGAGCGCAAGCTGCTGCGGCTGGTGGAGGACCTGAACGTGGACATCGTGGTGCTGGCGCGATACATGCAAGTCCTAACGGCCGATCTGACCGAGCAACTGCAAAGCCGCGTCATCAACATCCATCACTCTTGGCTGCCCAGCTTCAAGGGCGCCAAGCCGCGCCATCAAGCCCATGCCCGGGGCGTGAAGATGATCGGCGCCACGGCCCACTACGTCACCGCCGACCTGGACGAGGGGCCGATCATCGCCCAAGGCGCCATCAGCGTGAACCACACGCACACGCCCGAAGACATGGTTAAGCTCGGCCGCGACATCGAGGCCTCAGTGCTGGCCAACGCCCTAAAAGCCGTCGTGGAACACCGAGTGCTGTTGAACGAGGCCAAGACGGTGGTGTTTTAGTGGCCTGTCAGGCAGCCGCGTTGACCAAATTGTTGAGCACGTACTGCAGGATGCCGCCGCTGCGGAAGTAGGCGACTTCGTCGTCGGTGTCCAAGCAGCTGAGCACCCGTATCGAAGCCTCATTGGCGTCGGCCCTGCGCACCACCAGCTCAAGTTCCTGACGGGGGCGGATTTCCTGCTCCCCCTTGGGCAGGCGCACGTCAATTTGCTCATCGCCGCGCAGGGCCAGGGTCTTGCGGCTTTCGCCCGCCGGAAACACCAGCGGCAAGACGCCCATGCCGATCAGGTTGGAGCGGTGGATGCGCTCAAAGCTCTCCGCAATGACGGCGCGCACGCCCAGCAGGCGGGTGCCCTTGGCCGCCCAATCCCGGCTGGAGCCAGTGCCGTACTCCTTGCCCGCCACCACCACCAAGGGCGTGCCCTCCCCCTGGTAGCGCATGGCCGCATCGTAGATGCTCAAGACCTCTCCGGAAGGCGCATGAATGCTGTAGCCGCCCTCGCGGTCAGCGGTCATTTCATTGCGAATGCGGATGTTGGCAAAGGTGCCACGCATCATCACTTCGTGGTTGCCCCGCCGGGAGCCATAGGAATTGAATTCGGCCACGTCAACGCCGTGCTGCTGCAGGTACTCTCCGGCAGGGCTGTCGGGTTGAATGGCACCGGCCGGGGAGATGTGGTCCGTGGTCACCGAATCGCCCAATAGCGCCAGCAGGCGCGCGCCCTTGACCTCCACGCTTTGATCCAGGCTGCCGTTCACGGAGAAGAACGGCGGCTGCTTGATGTAGGTCGAGTTCAGCCAGCCGTAGGTGCCGGCGTCCTCCACTTTGATGGCCCGCCAAGCGTCCGGGCCGGCAAAGACGTCGGCGTAGTGGCGCTCAAACATCTGCGCGGAGACTTGGCCGACGGCGTCAGCAACCTCCTCAGTGGTTGGCCAGATGTCGCGCAGGTGCACGGCTTCGCCATCGGCGCCGATGCCCAGGGGGTCGCGGGACAGGTCGATTCGGGTGGTGCCCGCCAAGGCGTAGGCGACCACCAAGGGCGGCGAGGCAAGCCAATTGGCCCGCACCTCCTGATGCACGCGCCCTTCAAAGTTGCGGTTGCCGGAGAGCACCGAGGACACCACCAGATCGCCTTCGGCGATGGCCGCCGAAACGGCTTCCGGCAAGGGCCCGGAATTGCCGATGCAGGTGGTGCAGCCGTAGCCCACCAGATTGAAGCCCAAGGCATCGAGCGGTGCCTGCAGGCCAGCCTTGCGCAGGTACTCGGTCACCACCTTGGAGCCCGGTGCGAGGGAGGTCTTCACCCAAGGCTTGACCTTAAGGCCACGCTCCAAGGCCTTCTTCGCCACTAGGCCCGCGCCCAGCATGACGGCTGGATTGGAGGTGTTGGTGCAGGAAGTGATGGCGGCGATGACCACCGCGCCGTGACCGATTTCGTGCTCCGAGCCGGCCAACGCAACCTGCGCATCGGCAGCTGCTGCGCGGCCTTGCAGTTCCAGCGCAGCGTCGAAGGCTGCGGCCATTTCCGCCATGGGCACCCGGTCCTGGGGCCGCTTGGGGCCGGCCAAGCTGGGCACCACCGTGCCCAAGTCCAAGGACAGCGTGTCGGTGTAGGCGGCTGCCTCGCAGGACGCGTCGCGCCACAGCCCTTGGGCCTTGGCGTAGGCCTCCACCAAGGCCAAAGTCTCGGGCGGGCGGCCGCTCAACTCGAGATAGTTGATGGTCTCCCGGTCGATGGGAAAGAACCCGCAGGTGGCGCCGTACTCCGGAGCCATGTTGGCGATGGTTGCCCGGTCCGCCAAGGGCAACGCGTCCAAGCCGTCGCCGAAGAACTCCACGAACTTGCCGACCACGCCGTGCTGGCGCAGCATCTCCACCACCCGCAGCACCAGGTCCGTGGCCGTGATGCCTTCCGCCAAGCTGCCGGTCAGCCGAAAGCCAACTACATCCGGGATGAGCATGGAGACCGGCTGGCCGAGCATGGCCGCCTCCGCTTCGATGCCGCCCACGCCCCAGCCGAGCACGCCCAAGCCATTGATCATGGTGGTGTGGCTGTCGGTTCCCACCAAGGTGTCCGGGTAGGCCAGCGTGCGGCCGTTCTCCGCACGGGTCCAAACCGCTTGGGCGAGGTACTCCAGGTTGACTTGGTGGCATATGCCGGTGCCGGGGGGAACCACGCGGAAATTGTCGAAGGCCTTCTGCCCCCAGCGCAGGAAGCGGTAGCGCTCCTCGTTGCGCGCCATCTCCATTTCAACGTTGTCGCTGAAAGCCCCCGAATCGCCGAACCGGTCAACCATCACCGAGTGGTCGATGACCAGATCCACGGGTGAGAGCGGGTTGATGAGATTGGGGTCCAGGCCTGCTTCGACCACGGCGCTGCGCATCGCCGCCAAATCAGCCACCGCCGGCACGCCGGTAAAGTCCTGCATCAGCACGCGGGCCGGGCGATAGGCGATTTCCTGGGCGCCGGGGGACTGGTCCGCCCAACCGGCCAGCGCCTCGATGTCGTCCCGCGTCACGGTGGTGCCGTCTTCGTGGCGGAGCAGGTTCTCAAGCAGGATCTTCAAGGACATTGGCAGCCGATCGATGGCGCCGGCGCCGGCCGCCGCTGCCACCGGCAGGCTGTAGTAGTCATAGTCGCGCCCGGCTGCGGCCACGGCCGCGGACGCGGACGCGGTCAGCGTCCGTTTGCAGTTAAAGCTGTCTTTGCTCATGGCGGCGTCCTTGATCTACCCGCACGGGACGGGTGGATGAAAAGCCGCTCATTTTACCTCAAGACACCCGTCCTTTAAGCACTGCGAGGCGAGTTTCCGTCCCCTGTGGACGGAGCGCGCACTTGCGAAGGGCACTGGCTCATGGCGAGGGCCGAGTTTGTGGGCGGTGCGGGCATCCGGCACGCCAGGCGGGCGCGTTTTGCTGGCGTTCGAGGGCACTGGGGAGCCTTAAAGGTGCCGGTTGCCCGCACCGCCCACAAACTCCTTCAAGCCCGACCGAATATGCAAACCGGCTCGCAGAACCGTTCCAACGGATTCAGCGAAATCAGGAGAAGGCTTGGGGCCGCCGACCAAGGTGGCGCGGCGCCATGCAGCGGCGGCCCCGATGCCCTCAATGCACTTGGACGGGAATGGCGCAGGGCACTGCTTGCTCACGCTTGCGCACTTTCAGGCGCAGCAGGCCGTCCTTGGCGGAGGCGTCGATGGCCTCCTGGTCCACGTCCTCCGGCAGCCGGAAGCTGCGCGAGAACTTGCCGAAACGCCGCTCAACGCGATGGCTCCGGCCATCGGCCAAGTCTTCGCGCCGACGTTCGCCGCTCACGGTCAGCACCGAGTCCTTGACCGTCACGGTGATGTCCTCGCTCGCCACAGCCGGCACCTCCACGTCGATGTGGTAGGCGTCCTCGCCCTCGGCGATGTCCACCGGCGGCAGCCAGCCCGAGGCTTCCAAGGCCCGGGGACGCGGGGCCAACCGGCCCACGAAGGGGTTGAGGAAGTCGTCAAACTCACGAATGGGGTTCCAATTCACCAAGTTCATGTTCATCTCCTTGTGTTGGTTCGGCTTTACGCCGCGACAAGGCCAAGATGGGGCCAGCCAACTGGTTTCAAAGGTCTTGAAAACAAGTTTTTTGGCCCCAAGGGACGCAAAAGTCTGCGGAGCAAGCAGCGCAAAAGCCGCCTTTAAGGCTTTGAGCGCGCCACGGAGCAACGGCGCTTCGCGCATGTCCGAGGGCGGGATGTCCTCGAGCCGGAGCGCGTGAAGGCCCGGGCAAGGCCTTCGCACGCGCACGCTGGAGGAGCGACGCCGCGTTCGTCCGAGGGCGAGATGCCCGCGCACCCGTACGAACGCGCATTTGTCATGCGGTCGGTTCCAAGTGGCATTGCCTCAAACGAAGGTCGGCTCGAAGGCGTTCCGCCCTCGCTTCGAATCACGCTTGCCCCATGCCAGTGTCAATCGAGCTTGGTGACGAGGTACACCCCCTCCTCCGCCGCCTCAACGCCGCTTTCCAGGAAGTGCCGCGGCAGCTCTTCGGTGCGGGCCGAGTCGAGCTTGGCAACTCGGCATCTGCTGCCATATAGGGCCTGCACCTCCGCCTCCGACACGGCGAACGGCGGCCCCGGTGCGCGCTCCTGATCGTAATCCAAGGTGATGAGCAGCACTTGGGCGCCGATCGGCAGGATGCGCTGGATGTGGTCGGCGTAAACCGCCCGCTGCTCGGCAGGCAGAGCCACCAGCGCGCCACGGTCGAAGGCGCCGGGCGCCGCCTCCAAGTGAGCGGCGCTCAGTTCCAGGTAGTCCCCGCAGTAGATGTGAATGCCGCCGCTGCTGAAGCGCGGCATGTCCCTTGGGTTGTTGGACAGCTTGAACGGCGTTCCCGCCTCCTCGAAGAAGCTGCGCACGGCGATTTCCGCCAATTCCACGCCAATCACCCGGTGCCCCAGGGCGCGCAGCCACGCCATGTCCAAAGACTTGCCGCACAGGGGCACGAACACCGGGCAGTCGCTGTCCAAGCCAAGCGCCGGCCAGTGCTTGGCCAACCATGGGTTGACGTCCGGCTGATGCCAACCCAGCTGGCCGCTGCGCCAGCGCTCCAGCCAGAACTCCGAACGCAAGCCCGCCGCCCTCAGGAACCGTTGGGCGGCGCTGGCAGCCGGTTGATGCCCACCGCCCCGCCGGCGTTGCGCGGGTCGGACATGCCGTGCAAGCCATCGCCATCCCTTAGGGCCGAGTTGGCATCGCCTATGCCCCGCCCGAAAGGCAGCGGCACGATCTGTTCATGGCCCCAAGCCTTGAGCATGGACAAGGTGTCCGGGGAGAAGCCGAACGGTTCCACCACCACCCGGTTCGGCTGCCATTGATGATGGAAGCGCGGCCTGCCGACCGCGTCGGAGAGGTCCATGCCATGATCGATGAGGTTCATCACCACCTGCAGGACGGTGGTGATGATGGTGCTGCCTCCCGGCGAACCCGTGACCAGCAGAATGTCGCCATTTTTCACCACCAAGGTGGGCGTCATGGAACTCAGCATGCGCTTGCCGGGTTCAATGGCGTTGGCGTCGCCGCCCAACAGCCCGAACGCGTTGGGGGTGTTGGCCTTGGCGGAGAAGTCGTCCATCTCGTTGTTCAACAGGATGCCGGTGCCAGCGGCGACTATCTTGGAGCCGTAGCTGAGATTGAGCGTGGTGGTGAAGGAGACCGCATTGCCGTCCTTGTCAATCACTGAGATGTGGGTGGTGTCCGGGCTTTCCGGCGGGGGCACCGCGCCCGCCCCCACCGCCTCGGACCGGCTGGCCCGCTGCGGGTTGAAGTCGCTGAAGCGCTGGCGCGCATAGGCCTTGTCGATCAGTTGCGCCACCGGCACCGGATGGAAGTCCGCATCGCCAAGATGCTCCGCCCGGTCCGCGTAGGCGCGCCGCTCCGCCTCGATGACGTGGTGCATGGCGGCGGCGCTGCCGAAGCCCATGGCGCCGATGTCGTAAGGCTCCAGCATGTTGAGCATCTGCACCAACAACACGCCACCGGAGGACGGCGGCGGCATGGAGACGATGTCGTGGCCGCGGTAGGTGCCGCGAATCGGCTCCCGCCAGACGCTGCGGTAGCCGGCTAGGTCGTCATGGCTGATCAAGCCGTCGCCGCGCTGCATCTCGGCGACGATCAAATCCGCCGTCTCGCCCCCATAGAAGCCGGCCCGCCCGTGCTCAAGCACCCGCTCAAGGCTGGCCGCCAAATCCGGTTGGCGGAAGGTCTCCCCGGCCTCGTAGGCGGTGCCGTCCGCCTTGGCAAAGACCGCGGCGCTGGCCGGATGGCGCGCGAAGGCGGCTTGGCGAGCGGCGAAGGCGCGGGCAATGTCGCGCGGCAGCGCAAAGCCCTCCCGCGCCAAGCGCAGCGCGGGCTCGATGACCGTGCGCCGCTCCAAGGTGCCGTATTTCTCCAGCGCGCTGAGCAGCCCTTCCACCGAACCCGGCACGCCAACCGCCAAATGCGACTCGGTGGACAGCCCTTCGATGACGTTGCCCTGCTCGTCCTGGAACATCTCCCGGAAGGCCGCGGCCGGCGCCTTCTCCCGGTGGTCATTGGCGGCTAGGGTGCCGTCCGCCATGCGGATCAGCATGAAGCCACCGCCGCCGATGTTGCCCGCGGAGGGGTAGGTCACAGCCAAGGCAAAGCCGGTGGCCACCGCCGCGTCCACCGCATTGCCGCCTTGGCGCAGCATGTCGGCACCGACTTCGGAGGCAATCGGGGAGCGGGAAGCAACCACGCCCTTGGCGCCGAACACCGCCTCCGGGCTGGCCCCCAACGCCCACCCGGACGCCAAGACCGCCAGCAAGGCGCCGGCCGCTTTGACAACCAGCCGACCCAAGGGGGTCAGACGACCGGGAGGGCACATAGGGTACATTTGCAGTTTCCGAAAGACGTGCCTGCCGATGGCGGGTGATTCCGACCTGATTCGAGACAACATGGTTCTCCAGCCAAAGAAGCGTGATTCTGAACTGATTCGAGACAAAGGCAAGCTCCGGCGCATCGCCTTGGGCCAGCAGGGCCTTTTGAAGCAAGCCACCTTCGGGCGCGGCAAGGGCGCCGTGGTCAAGGCCGTTGAGCAGCTCGGCTACGTGCAGATCGACACGATTTCGGTGGTTGAACGGGCTCACCACCATGTGCTGCGCAGCCGCGTGCCGAACTACCGGCCCGGCTTGCTCGACCAACTGCAGCGGGAAGGCAAGGTGTTTGAGCACTGGTACCACGCCGCCGCCTACCTGCCGATGCGCGACTATCGCTTCGCGCTGCGCAGAATGCAGGCGTTCAAGAACCGCGAGATTGGCTGGGAGCGCAGCAGCGACCACCAACTCATGGCCCGCATACTGGATCGGGTGCAGGTGGACGGCCCCTTGAAGTCCAGGGACTTTGAGGATGCCCGCCCCTCCCGGGCCGGCTGGTGGGACTGGAAGCCTGCCAAGCGGGCTTTGGAACAGCTGTTCATCGAAGGCGAACTGATGATCATCGGCCGCGACGGCTTCCAGAAGACCTACGACCTGCCGGAACGGGCACTGCCACCCGACGTCGCCACCGACGTTCCAGATTTGCCTGAGTACGCCGCCTACCTCGTGCGCAACACCCTGCGCAGCCACGGCTTCGCTACCCAAAAGTCCTTCACCCACTTGCAGCCCGGCGCGCCGCTGCGCCAGGCGGTGGCCCAGGTGCTGGCGGATGGGGTGGACCAAGGGCAGCTCAAGCGCCTGCACACCCCGGACGGCGGCCTTTGGTGGGCGGATGCCGAACTGCTCGAACGCCGAGCGCCGCCAGCGCCCGCCGCCGTGCGCATCCTCTCGCCCTTCGACAACGCCGTGATCCTGCGCCACCGCGTCAACGCCCTGTTCGACTTCGACTACCAGATTGAGTGCTACGTCAAAGCCGAGAAGCGGCGCTTCGGCTACTTCTGCCTGCCCCTGCTCCACCGCGACCGCATCGTCGGGCGCATGGACTGCAAGGCGCATCGAGCCAACGGCGAGTTCAACATCAAGCAACTGCACATCGAACGACCAGTTGATGAGGGCTTTTTCAGCGCCTTGGCCAGCGCCACCGCCGATTTCGCGAGCTTCAACGGTTGCCCGGACGTCAGCCTAAGCCAGTGCCATCCCGCCGGCTTGAAGCCTGCCGTCGCCGGCGCCCTAGGCTGCCACTGAACGCGGGCTATGGCCTGCTTAGCGAATGGCCACCGGATTGATGATCATCTGCACGGCGCCGCGCACCTTCGCCTGACCGAGCACGAACAGGAACTCATGGGCGCCGTCGCGCACCAAGGGGCCGGTGTTCATGGTCTCCAGGATGTAGATGCCGTGCTCCTTGAGCAGGGTGACATGGCCGGGAAAGGGTTTTTCGGGATGCTCAGACGGCACCACGTCCAGGCCCCAAGTGTCGGAACCGACCGCAACCACGTTCTTGGCCGCCAGATATTCGGCCACCGCGGCTGAACTGCCCGGCGCCGTTGTTGCCCAAAGCAAGGGGTCGGCGTCGAGCTTGGCGTCGGTCCAGCCGGTGTGGAAGAGCACCACGTCGCCTTCCCGCACCGGCGTGCCCTGCCGCTCCTCCACCGCCTGCACGGCCTCCACGCTGAAGGCCTGGCCCGCCGCCAAGTGGGCCACGCCGTAGTGGGCTGCCATGTCCAGCACGATGCCCCGGGCAACGATGGGCGGCACCTTTTCGATGCCGAGGCGCGTCAGGCCGGTGATGGCGGAGAAGTCCGCAGCCTGGTTGCAGTTGTAGTATTCGTTGTTGGTGCCAAGGTGGCCAAGGCCATCGAGTTGCGAACCAATGCCAAACCAGCCGCTGAAGATGTCGTCGTTGTAGGAGCGGTCGAACAATGGCCTCGCGCCGCCTTGCTGATTGGGCTGCACCACGGTCAGCGACAGGCCGCGGGGCGGGAACGCAGGGGTGGCGCTGTCGATGGTGATGCCCAAGCTGTAGGTCTGGCCCGTCTTGATCAACTCCGCCGCCTTCAACACCGACGCTGCATTGATCAGGTTGGCGTTGCCCACCTCGTCGTCCGCGCCCCACTTGGAGGGCTTACAGTCACCGCCAGCCGATGGCTGGGCCGCCGATGGCTGGGCCGCCGTTGGCTGGTCAGCCATTGGCTGGGCCGCCATCAACAGGCCCAATGCGCCCATCGCCGCAGCGCTCAGCCACCGCTTGGTTGCGCAGCCACTCATTCCCTTAATGTGCCTCATGCTTCGTCTCCTTGATTCGATCACTCGGCTAGCTCAGCGCTGACGCGCTGCGGGGGGCCGTGCTGGCTCTTGAGCCACAACGCCCCCTCGGCCCGCCAAACCAGCAGGCCATCGAGAAACGCCACCGGCGGGCCGTCCACCGGCTCCCCGAGCAGCGCACTGCGCAGCAGGTACAGGGTCATGTCGTGCGACACGTGCAGGTCAAGCTGAGGGCGGGAGACCGGTGTGGTTGTTGTGCTTGATCGCGGGTCCAGGCTGCCCGCCGAGTCAGCTCGGGCGCCCGGCGAGCGCCCCTGCGAGTGGCTGCGGTCTCGCTTCGTCAGCTTCTCCGCGATGCTGGCCAGAACCAGCCGCGCCGCCCATTTTGCCGGCATCATGGCGTCGGCGGGCAGGGTGCCGGCGGTCCAGCTTCGCAGGTAGTTGGCCATGCCGCCCGCCGCCTGCATGCCCTTCCACATCTTCATCTGGTCCAGTGCGTAGAAGACGCCGAGCGCCTCCATCGGCCGATGCCGCGTCACTGAGCCGCCCTCCGTTTGGTGGGCATCAAGCACCAGTTGGGCAGTCTCCATGCACCGATGGGCCGGGCTGGCGTAGGCCCGCAGCGTCAAGCGCTTGGGCAGCCGCCGCCCAAAACGGCGGCAGAGCGAGCGGCCCTCGTCAGTGAGTTGATTGTCGAGATCGTGCAATCCGGGCTCGAAGGTGCGGGCGGAGTGGCGCAGCAGCACGGCGGCTTGCTCGACCCCACCGGCCATAAGCTCCCCGATCATTGCCAAGGCCGCATCGCCGTGCGCACTCACTGCAAACCTCCTCCTAAGCCCCGCTGCCAAGCACGGGACGAGCTTGAGACGTGCCGCTAGGCACCTGAAAATTGCACAGGCTGGCCGTTGGCGTGCCGTTGGCCTGCCGCTGGCGTGCCGTCGGCGTGCCGTTGGCCAGCCGCAACCATCGCCTCACCCTGCCCCATTGTATTAGTATCCGCTCTCCAATCGCACGACGACGGGGAAGACACCGTGGGCAGACTCGAAGACAAGGTGGCGGTGGTGACCGGCGCGGGCCGCGGCATCGGCCGCGAAATCGCCCTGCTGATGGCGGCCCAGGGCGCCAAGGTAGTGGTCAACGACCTTGGCGGCGCCACCGACGGCACCGGCGCCGGGAACATTGCCGAGCAGGTGTGCGCCGAAATCCGCGCCCAAGGCGGCGAGGCGGTGCCGAACACCGAGTCCGTGGCCGATGTGGCGGGCGGCGAAAGCCTGCTCAACACGGCGGTGGACGCTTTCGGCGGCGTGGACATCCTGGTCAACAACGCCGGCATCCTGCGCGACCGCTCCATCTTCAACATGAATGAAGCGGACTGGGACGCCGTCATCGCCGTGCACCTGAAGGGCCACTACTGCTGCTCGCGTCCCTTCGCCCGCTACATTCGCGAAAACAACCGCACCGGCTGCCGCATTCTCAACTTCTCCAGCGTCTCCGGCCTGTTCGGCAATTTCGGCCAATCCAACTACGGCGCAGCCAAGGCGGGCATCGCCGGATTCTCCCGAGTGCTGGCCCTCGAACTGGCCAAGTACGGCTGCACCGTGAACACCATCTCACCGGGAGCGCTCACCCGAATGACCATTCCCCTGCGGGAGAACCGCGGCGAAACGGTGGAGCAGGCGGAACTCGACCAAGGCGGGCCGCAGCACATCGCGCCCATCGTCGTGTGGCTGTGCGGCGAGGAAGGCGCCGGCATCACCTCCGAGATCTTCCACGTTGCCAGCGGCCGGGTGGGCATCATGCAGCAACCGGCGGTGATCAAGCAGTACAAGAAGGACGAAGGCACGTGGAGCCTTGATGAGTTGGACGCCGTGGTGCCCCTGCTGGCCGAAGCCCGCAAGGCCAACATCGCCGCCGCCGCGGCCTCAGCCTCTGCCGGGGCCGCGGCCTCTGGCGAGTCCGCGGCCTCTGGCGAGGCCGGGTAGCATGCGGCAACGGCTGCTGGCTGTTTTGCTGGCGTTCACCGGAGCGGCTTCCGCTCAGCCCATCAACATCGAGGCCGGGCACTTTGAGATGCTGCTGGCCGAACACAAGGCGATGTACACCGGCGACGTCGTCGCCACTCAGGGTGAACGCGAAATCCGCGCCGACAACCTGACCGTGTACCTCAACGAAGACAACGACGTAGTCTCCATGATGGCGGAAGGCGACCCTGCCACCCTGTCCGATCAAGCCGCCGAGCCACCCATCACCTTGACGGGAGCCGCCTTGGACTACCACTTTGAGGAGGAGCGGGTGCGCGTCTCCGGCGGCGGCACCTTGTTGCAGGGCGAAGACCGACTCACCGCCGAGATCATCATCTACGACCTGGAAGCCGAGCGCGCTGAGGCCTTCAGCAACAGCGGCGGCCGCGTGCAGCTGACTCTGGAGCCAAGCTCAGATTAAGCCAGTCCCAAGCGACTCCAACTAGTCCCAGACCACTCCCACTAAAGCACTCCCACTAAAGATAGTACACCCAGCGCGCAAACAGCGTCTTGCCGCCGCCGCTGGTCAGCGCTTCGCCAAACACCGGAACCCCGCCGAACTCCTTGCCGCGTCGGCCCAAGGGCGTGACGATGCCAAGCTGCAGCCGTTGGTGGTCGCCGCGCTCATAGGTGACCGACGTTTGCAGCAGAACGCTGCCGTCGTTGAGATTGCCGATCAGGGTCAGCGCCTGGTTGATGAGCGGATGCCACTCCAAATTGCCGCCGACGGCCAGGTAGTCTCGCATGGGGCTGAACACCTCGCCTCGATTCAAGCGCTGGGCTAATGGAGAGGGCAGTTGATCCGCTGCGGGGGGCAGCTTGGCAACGCCGAAGCCGTTGTGGAAGTACTCGGCAAACACATAGGCGTTGCGGCCTGCGGCGACCAGGCTCACATCCACATTGAGCAGGCCGGATAGCCGCCAGCCGCCCTCGTCCAAGCGCGTGGCCACTAGGTCGGAGCGCATCAGGGCACCACCCAGAGGAAAGCGGAAGCCGCCCCCGAACACCTGATCCCGATAGTGCCGGGCGGCCAGCAAGTCAAACTCCAGCTGCCCGGCGAAGCCATGCCACTTGAACGCCGTGCTGGCCGCTTGGCCCGTGCGGCGCCCCTGCCGGTCGCGGCGGGCCACCGCCAGCAACTGGATGTCGCCGCCATTGGCAAGCGGGCGCTCAGCCAGAAACAGGTCATCCCCCGCCTTGTAGTCGCGGTCCACGGTGGTCGGGGCAAAAGGGTTGAACAGGTCCATCGGCGCGAAAACCATGCCGTTGCCCCAACTCACCGCTTGGCGCCCCAAGGTCAGCGACCAGTCGCTCAGCCGATATTGAATGGCCAAGCGGTCCAAGCGCCCCCAGCTGCGATGCCGGGGACCTGAGTCGATTTCCCAGGTCAGGTTCACCGCCCGGCGGCTGTCCCCGGCCGGCGACTGATCCAAGGTCGGTTGCAGGGTGCGCAGCAGGCCATGGGAATCGCCGCTCACCAAGGTCAAGGCGTGGTCCGCCAAGATCGTGAAGGAACCGGCGCTGTGGCGCAGCATGAGCCGGAAGTCGGCACTGCCATCGTAGGCCGGGGTGCGGTCCAGCCGTCGCTGCAGGTCGTGGCTGGGCAGGGCTTGGGCGGTGCCGAACAGCTTGGCGCGCGCTTGAATGTCCACTGCGCCGGCCAAGCCAGGCAGGCTGAAGGCGATCAGCGCGACGACGGCGGACGCCTTGCTCGAAAGAATGCGGAACCCGGCAGCCACACCACACATCGTGCTACAGGCCCCAGTCAGTTGGCGGAGTCCTCAACGATGGCGCCGTCGCGCAACACCACCCGGCGCTTGGCGTAGCCCATCACCATGGGGTCGTGGGTGGCCGTCAGAATTGAGATGCCACGTTCGTCGTTCAAACGCCGCAGCAGCTTTAGCAGCTCCTCGGTGGTGGCGGTGTCGAGGTTGGCGCTCGGCTCATCGGCCAACAACAGCACCGGATGGGTGACGATGGCCCGCGCGATGGCCACCCGCTGCTGCTGGCCACCGGACAGTTCGCCCGGGCGGCGGTGCGCCAACTCGCCAATGCCGAGGGAAGCGAGGGTCTCCACCGCCCGCTCGGCCCGCTCCGCGGGCGCCACCCCTTGCAGCTGCATGATGAACTCGACGTTCTCCTGGGCAGAGAGCACGGGGATGAGGTTGTAGGACTGGAACACGAAGCCGATTTTGCGCAGGCGCAAGTCCGACAGCTCGGATTCGCTCAGCGCGTTCACGGCCACGCCGTCCACCGAAATGCTGCCCGCATCGGCACGGTCCAAGCCGCCGATCAGGTTCAGCAAGGTCGACTTGCCCGAACCCGACGGGCCTGAGAGGCTCACGAAATCCCCTCGGCTGAACTGAAAGTCCACGTTGCGCAACGCGTGCACAGGCACCGCGTCCTCCTGATAGGTGCGGCAGACGCCCGCGCAATCGACCACCACGCCGGTCGGCTGCGACGGCTGGCCACTCAATGCGCCCTCCCTCGCTTCCGGAGACGGTTCTTCCGCCGGCCCGCGGGGCAGCGCCGCTTGTTCGTCATTGACATCGCTCATCGTCGAAGCGCCTCCAGAGGTTTGACTTTGATGGCCCGCCAGGCGGGGTAGAGGCTGGCAATGACGCCAAGGCCCAGGCTCAGCCCAGCGATGAGCAGCACGTCATCGACCAAGGGCACCGGGCGCAGCAGCGTGCGCATGCCGAAGCTTTCCACCCCGTCCGACCAAAGCGACAGATCCAAGCCGTCGCCCAAGGCCAACACGCCGGCTAGGCCGAAAGCGATGCCAACAACAACGCCGATCAGCATCAACAGGCTGGACTCAAAGACCACCTGCGCCACCACGCTGCGCGGCCGCATGCCCACCGCCCGCAGCATGCCGAGTTCGCGAATGCGTTCCATCACCGAGGTGACCAAGGTGTTGACCAAGCCAAACACCAGCGCGCCCATCATCACGAAGAACCAGATCAGCACCGCCGCGTCGGCAAAGATGAACATGGCCGCCGCTTGGGGCTCAAGCTCCCGCCAGTCGAGCACCTCTAGCCCGGTGAAGAGCTCAACCATGACCTCCTTGAGCGCGAACAGCGCAGATTCCTGTTGCAGCCGCACCGAGAGTTCCGTGAACACCTCAGCACCCACCATTTTCTGCAGGGCGGTGACGCCCGTGAAGACGAAGATCCTCTCCATGCCCTCGCCGTCCGCATCGTAAAGGCCGGCGATGCGGAAGCCCGCCTCCCGGTTCAGCCCGTCGGCGCCTTGGGTGATGATCACCAAGCGCCGGCCAAGGCCGGTTTCAAGCTGCTCGGCGAGCGCCTGGCCAATGATGATGCGGCCATCGGCGGCATCCTTGAGGAAATCACCGGTCATGCGCGCGCTGCTCAGGAAGGAGATGCCCTCCTGATGCGGATTGACGCCCACAAACTGAATGCCGCGGGTGCCGCGTTCGCTCATGATCACCGCCGGCACCCGCACGCGCATTGCCCAGCCCGCCACCTCAGCCACGCCCTGGGGCGGCCGCCAGTCGCTGGCCAACTGGAAGTTCCTCTGAATGCCGGGGTCGTCCCGGTAGCCGGGCGCCAGCACCTTGACGTGGCCAACCAGGTTTTCCGCCGCCGCGTCCGCCATGTCCTGCTGCATGCCGCGGATCAGGCTGTTCATCACCACCACCGCCGCCACCGCAACCACCACTGCCGCCAGCATCATGCCGTTGCGGCGCCGGTGGCGCAGGATGTTGCGCACGGACAACTGAAACAGCAGCTTGATCGGCATGGCTCCCCTACTCCTGAGTGCGCAGCGCTTCGACGCAGTTGAGCCGCCGCAGGCGCACGGCCGGCACCAGCAGCGCCAACTGGGTGCCGGCCAGCAAGGCCAGGCAGGCTAGCGAAGCCACGTCCCAGCCCATGGATGGATGGATCCGGTCCGGTATGTTGAGGCCCGGGATCACGTCGCTGGGGTCAATGGGCATGGCCATCCCCGCCGCCCCGAGCCAAAGCACCAGCCCCACCGTGACGCCAACGCCTAGGACCGCGCCCAAGGCCCAGAGCAACAGCGCCTCGAACTGCAGTTGGCCGAGGATGCTGCCCGGCCGCATGCCGATCGCCTTCAGCATGCCAAACTCGGCCGTGCGCTCGAAAAGCGTCATCAGGAAGGCGTTGACGACGCTGAACGTGATGATGATGGCAATGATGGCGAACAGGAAATAGAGGCCGACCAGCTTTAAGTCAATGAACTGCTTGACCTCTGGCATGAGCGTGTGCCAGTCCAGCACCCGAAACGGCGCAACCGCACGTGCCGCGGCCTGGGCCGTGTCCAGGGCTTCGCCCACGTCATCGACCACGACAACCAACCGGTGGGCCTCGTCCGGCGCCAAGTTCCATGCGGCGCGAAAGTCGGCAATGGGAATCAAGGCCAAGGTGCGGTCCAGCGCCGCCGAGCCGGTGCTGAACACGCCCGCCACCTCGGCCACCGCGGCGGCCACGCCGCCTTCCTTGGCGGTGCCGAGCATCACCAGTTCATCGCCCACCGATACGCCAAGATTGCGGGCCATGGCGGCGCCGATGTAGGCTTGGCCCGCAGCATCCAGATAGCGCCCCGCCGCCACCGCGTCCGCCAAGCCCGACCACTGCGCCTCGGACGCCGCTTCAACGCCCACCACCAATGCCCCAAAGCTGCGCTCACCGGACGACACGAGGGCCGCCGCCTCGGCGCGCATCGCAGCCGTCACGACGCCATCGAGCGCCGCCACCGACTGACGCAGGCGCGGCGCATCGACCAGCACGTTTTCCAGCAAGGGCTCATCCTCGAAGTCCGGGTGCTGAATTTGCGCATGGCCTTTCCAGAGCCTGGCCCCATTGTCGGTCATCACGTCGAAGGCGCCCTTCTGCATGGCGTAGCTGAACGACAGCATCCAGACGGCGAAGGCAATGCCCCCTGCCATCAGCCAGGTGCGCCGGGGATTGCGCCATAGGTTGCGCCAAGCGATGGCAACGACGCTGGCCGGCAGGCCGGCCGAACGGCGGCTGACCGGAATTTCGGCGCTGATCTCCGCCATGGCTTGGTCCCGATGCCTCAATCCGCCCGCAAGGCGACCACCGCACGCAAGCGCCGAATGCGTAGCGACGGAATCAGGGCCGCCAGCTGCACGCCTGCCAGCATGATCAGGGGAGAGCTCAGCACCACCAGGGCATTGACCCCCGCACGCAGGCGGTCCGGCAGAAACAGGCTCTGATCAACCAGTTCCGACATCTCCACGCCGAGGTGCAAGCCATGCACCGACAACCAATAGATCAGGGGGCCAGCGACGGCCAAGGCCAAGCCGATGCCCAGCAACCAGATGAAGAACGCCTCGATCTGCAGCATGCCCATGATGGTGCCGGGGCGCATGCCAATGGCCCGCAGCATGCCGAATTCCTGGGTGCGCTCAAAAATGGTCATGATGAAGGTGTTGACCACGCTGAACGCCACCACAAACATGATGATGGCGTAAACCAGAACGCCGCCCAAGGCATCGACTTCGATGGCTTGGCTGACTTCCGGCAGTGCCGCCTGCCAACTGCGGGCCACCACGCCGGGCGGCAGATCGGCGTTCAGGGCGGCGGCCACGGCGCGGCTGTCACTGACATCGGCGATGCGCACCACCAAGGCGTGGGCCTCGTCACCCAAGCCGAAGGCTTCCTGAACGACGGCGATGGGCGTCACCATCATGCTGCGGTCAAACTCGGCCATGCCGGTGTTGAAGATGCCGGTCACGGTGGCGGCCATGGCCGCCACCCCGCCCTCCTTGCCGGTGCCGAGCACCACCACTTCGCCACCGACGCCGACGCCGAGGTTGCGCGCCAGTGCCGAACCGATGGCGACCTCGCCGGGCCGCTCGGCCATGCGCCCTTCGGCAACGCGGTCGAAAAAGCGCACGGTGCGCCGCTCCCGCTCCAGATCGACGCCAAGCACTTGGGTGCCGAAGCTGCGGTCCTCCGCGGAGGCGAGTGCGAAGGCTTCCACCCGGGGCGCCACGGAGAGAACGCCGGAGCGGGACTCCAAGCTGCGCACCAACGGCGTGACGTCGTCAATCGTGTCCTCAAAGCGGGAATCGTCAATGAAAGCCTGCTGCTGAAGCTGCACGTGGCCGGCGAAAAAGGCGGTGGCGGAATCGATCTGGTTGGCGTACACGCCCGCCTGCAACGCCATGGCGCAAGCGGTAAGGCCCACTGCGAAGGCGACTGCGCCGGCGGACAGCCAGGTGCGGCGGCGGTTGCGCCAGAGATTGCGCCAGGCGATGGCGGGCATCAGGCCGCGGGCCGAAGGCGCCGCCCCCTGCCCGGCGACGGCGGCTTCAGCCACCGCGGGCACCGCTCTGCAGGTTGAAGGTGGTGAAGACGCTGTCCGGCAAGGTCAGGTCAAACTCCGCGTCCAAGTACTCCATCTCGGTGTAGTGGTCCGCCTCATCGAGCTTCGACATGCGCATCCGGGCCGGCAGCAGGCGGCCGCCGAGCTGCTTGATCTCCAAGGTCTCCAAACGCTTCAGGGCGATCATGTCCTGATCGTAGAAGGTCTGGGAGAGCAGGATGTAGTCCTCGCGCAGCACCCATTCCTCCTTGCCCCATACCACGGGGGCGTCGTCGTGAGGACGGGCCTCGATTCGGTAAACGGCGCGCCCGTCCTGGTCCGCGGTGACCTCAACGATCTGCAGTTCGTAGTAGTTGAGCACGTCGTCGGTGCGCGACATGTCGCTGTAGGAGAAGTCCGAGCCCGCCCAGCTCTGGGACATCAGGCTGAAGGGCAGGCGCACCACGCGGTTGAGCTTCGGGGTGAAGGTCCACATCTTCTCGCCATCGCGCAAGGTGGCATTGCCGGCATCCCGGGCCGGTGCGGTGAAGCGGATCAAGGCGTCGGTGCGCCCCCGGGTCCAGCCCACCAACGCCGAACGGCGCTGCCATTCGGGACGATGGACCAGCATGGTCATCTCCACGTAGGAGGTGAGGCCCCGATTGAGGTCGATGGCGGCGGCGATCAAGGCGTAGGGATCCGGCCCGGCTTCGGCAGCCGGTGCCGGTGCGGCGTCAGGTTCCGCAGCAGCCCAAGCGCCTGCCGCCAGCAATGGCGCCAAAGCCAAGGCAAGCAGCTGCCGCATTGCCACCCTCCATCGTTGTACGATGCCGCACCTTAACACGGCACCAATGGCGCATGGCCGGATTTGAGTGAAAGCCACATCAGAGCCTGTTAACACTATGTCTGCTGACGCTATTGCGCCCCGCCTTGCCCGGAGTAAGACGGGACTCGGCAGCAATGCCATACAGAGTGCTAATCGGCGCTAGGCTGCCGAGTTCAACAATCTAAGCGCTTTGTCGTGCAGGACTGCATCACCACTGGCTAGAACCTGGCCGCCCATGGCAGCATCGCCGCCATCCCAAGCGGTCACTTGGCCCCCGGCGCCTTCAATGAGCGGAATCAGGGCTTGAATGTCGTAGGGCTTAAGGCCGGTCTCCACGGCAAGGTCAACGTGCCCCATGGCAAGCAGGGCGAAGTGGTAGCAGTCGCCGCCGTAACGCGTCATCCGCACTTGGGCGGCCAAAGCCCCAAAGCCCGCGCTCTCCGCCCCGGGCTGGAAGAGCTCCGGGCTGGTGGTGGCCAAGGTGGCCGAGCCAATCTCCGCACAGGCCCGCACCGCCAATGCGCTTTGCCGTCCACCCCGCTGGTAACCGGCCCGTTCGCCATCCCCCCAGAAGGTCTCGTCCACAAAGGGCTGACGCAGCACGCCGATGATCGGCCGCTGGCCATCGAACAGGGCCAGCAACAGGCCCCAGTGCAGCAGGCCGGCAGCGAAGCCACGGGTTCCGTCGATGGGATCAATCACCCAAGTCAGGCCGTTGCCGGGCTGATGCCCAAACTCCTCCCCGTACAGGCCGTGCTCAGGCCAAGCCGCGCCAATGGCCGCCCGCAGCGCCCGCTCGCAGGCGCGGTCAGCCTCCGTGACCGGATCGAAGGCACTTTCGCCGCCCTTGTTGTCCAGCCGCATGGGCGTTCGAAACCAGCCCAAGGCCTGCCGGCCGGCTTCTTGCGCCGCTCGGCGGGCGAACGCCAGCAGCGCCGCCCGCTCAGTGGCGGACACCGGAACCGGAGCGCTGTATTGAAGACCGCCGGACATCAAGCCATTATCTATGATCGTGGGCTTGGGTGTGCTGTCTGCGCAGCAACATGGCCCAAGCACTAAAACGAGGAAACCAATTGACCGCCAGCCAACGCACCGCCCGCGTCCTGAAGGGCATCGACGCCATTGATGCCGACGCTTGGAACGGTTGCGCCAACCCGCCGGGAGCGGCATTCAATCCGTTCCTGTCCCATGCGTTCCTGCACGCCCTCGAAGCCAGCGGCAGCGCCACCGGCCGCACCGGCTGGCAGCCCTTCCACCTGGTGCTGAGCGAAGGCGAGCGGGCCGTAGGCTGCGTGCCCCTGTACCTCAAGGGACACTCACAGGGCGAGTACGTCTTTGACCATGCCTGGGCCGAGGCGCTGCACCGCGCCGGGGGCAGCTACTATCCCAAGCTGCTGTCCAGCATTCCCTTCACGCCGGCCACCGGACGCCGCCTGCTCTCGGCCGATCAGGACGCGGAGACCGAGGGGCAACTGCTGGATGCCTGTGCCGCGGTGGCGGAACAGGTGGAGGTTTCGTCGCTGCACATCACCTTCCTGCCCGAAGGGCAATGGCGCACGGCGGGCCATCGTGGCTACCTGCGGCGCATGGATCAGCAGTTCCATTGGCACAACGCCAACTACGCCAGCTTCGATGGCTTTCTGGCCGACCTGTCCTCCAAGAAGCGCAAGAACCTAAGGCGCGAGCGCCGCGAGGCCCTGGCCAACGACATCAGCATTGAGTGGGTGACCGGCAGCGACCTGACCGAGGGCCACTGGGACGCCTTTCACCAGTTCTACATGGACACCGGCACCCGCAAATGGGGTTCGCCCTACCTCACCCGGCGCTTCTTCAGCCTGATCAACGAAACCCTGGCGGACCACACCCTGCTGGTGATGTGCAAGCGCAACGGGCGCTACATTGCCGGTGCGCTGAACTTCATCGGCGACGATGCGCTCTACGGGCGCAACTGGGGATGCATTGAGGACCACCGCTTCCTGCACTTCGAGACCTGCTACTACCAGGCCATCGACTTCGCCATTGCCAAGGGGCTGGCTCGGGTGGAAGCGGGAGCCCAAGGTCCGCACAAGCTGGTGCGCGGCTACCTGCCCCAAGCCACCTACAGCGCCCACTGGATTCGGGAGCCGGCCTTCCGCGACGCCGTGGCCCGCTTTCTGGATGCCGAACGCCATCATGTCTCCCAAGACATCGGCTGGATCGAGCAGCGCAGCCCCTTCAAGGCGGGCATCGACCTGAGTGCCATTCGAGGTGGGTCTGGCGGCAGGTCGACTCGTTAGTCGTCAAGCAAGGGCCGCAGCCGGTTCACATAGGCCTGGAGCCGGCGTGCGTTGTCCGGCCCCATGCGCAGCACCTGCTTTTGCAAATCGCTTAGGGACTCAAGGCGCGGATCCGCAAATTCGAACAGAACATCCGGCTGCACCAGTTCCACAGCTTCCCCTTCACTGGGCGCCGGCACGGCCAACACCCGATCCAAGACGGCGGCAATGCCAGCCTGCGGGCCGTCGTGGTGACCCAACTCGCCCAAGGCCTCCGCCACCAGAGGTTCTAGCAGTCGCAGGCAGCCGGCGACGCGCTCGGGGTCAATGGCCTCCAACTGATCCAAGTAGGGGCTAAAGCGCGCGTAGCCGGACTCATCCAGGAAGAAGCGCTCGCCGTCTTGGCGCACCGGGAACCCAGGCAAAGGCGGCAACAGCCCGCCCCGCCTGGGCGGCAGTTCGCCGCGGCTGGCGTTCTCGATCACCACGGCCCCACGGCGCACCAAATTGTCGGCCGCCAGCCAAGCCAACGGCAGGCAAACGGAGCCGGTTTGCGCCCGCACGAAGGCGTCGCTCTCATCAAGCGGCGGCAAGGCTACGGGCTCCACTGCCGGGACCTCCGGAGGTTCCTCAACAGGGTCATCAACCGCCGGTGCAGTTTCCACGGCGGGCGCTACGTCGGGCACTGGCACCGGCGGCTGGCGCGGCTCCTCCGTAGTGGGCAGAGGCTGCAAGGGTTTCAGGTCACGATCGGGAACCGGTGGCTCACTGGATGGCCAGAAAAACACTGCGACCAATATCGCAGCGACTAAAGCCACGCCAAGCAGAACACGCGCTAACACGTCCAGGTTGCTCCTAGCCAAGTCCGGTTGTCCACTTGGGGAAGCTACTGAAAGTTGAGCGAATAGGCAAGGCGTGCGCCTTCGGCGCACGTTCGAGTTGCTGCGCGAGCAAGCTCGCGTTCGAGTTGCTGCGCAACTCGGCGCACGCTCTTGTTGCATGTTCGAGTTGCTGCGCGAGCAAGCTCGCGTTCGAGTTGCTTCGCAACTCGGCGCGCGACCTGACGGTTGCGTTGTAGTTTCGCTGGCGCGAAACTCCTTGCGCTTTCGGTGCATGTTCGAGTTGCTGCGCAACTCGGCGCGCGGCCTTGTGGTCGCGTTGTGGTTTCGCTGGCGCGATACTCCTCGCGCTCTTGTTGCAGGCTTGCGCTGGTTTGGGTGGTTTTTTGTTTTTGACACTGCATTGCAGCGGAAACTGGGATGCTTCTGGCTCGGCATGGTTCGGGCTTGGCGTAGGGATCAGGCGATCTGGGGAGTGTCGCTCGGCGGGGTGGGGGTTCCGGTCAGTGCGGGATTGTGCGGAGGCTGTATCATTGCGTGCGGGGTCGCCGCCTGCCGTGCGTTGGGAGGGGGCCATCAAGCAATCTAGTAGAGCTGTCGCAGCGGTGCCATGACTGCCCATTCCATCAAAGCGGTGCTGAGCCAAGACTTCGAGCTGGACCAGCCGGTTGCGGTGGCCGGCTGGGTGCGGACCTGTCGCGTCTCCAAAGGCGGCTTCGCCTTCATCCACGTCAACGACGGCAGCGCCTTGGCGACCCTGCAGGTGGTGGCCGAGGCCGCCCTGCCCAACTACGACAGCCAAGTCGCCCTGCTGAGCGCCGGCTGCGCGGTGCGCATCGAGGGCGTTCTGGTGGCTTCCCAAGGGCGCGGCCAGGACCGTGAAGTGCAGGCCAGCGCCATTGAAGTGCTGGGCTGGGTGGACGAGCCTGAAACCTACCCCATCGCCAAGAAGCGGCACAGCTTCGAGTTTCTGCGCGGCGTGGCGCACTTGCGGCCGCGCACCAACACCTTCGCCGCCGTGGCGCGCGTGCGCGACGGCATCGCCCAAGCCGTGCACGCCTACTTCCGACAGCACGGATTCCTGTGGGTGCACACGCCAATCATCACCGCCAACGACTGCGAGGGCGCTGGCGCCCTGTTCCGGGTATCAACCCTGGACCAGCTCAACCGGCCTGCCGAGGAAGACTTCTTCGGCACGCCAACCTACCTCACCGTGTCCGGCCAGCTCAACGTGGAAAGCTACGCGTGCGCCCTGACCCGCGTGTACACGTTCGGACCCACGTTCCGGGCGGAGAACTCCAACACCAGCCGGCATCTGGCGGAGTTCTGGATGATCGAGCCGGAGATCGCCTTCGCCAACCTCAACGATCTCGCGGACTTGGCCGAGGACTTCCTGAAGAGCGTGACCGGCCAAGTGCTTGACGAGCATGTCGAAGACCTGCAGTTCTTCGACGACCGCATTGATGGTGGCCTGCTGGACCGGCTGCAACGGCTGCGTACCGCTGAGTTCACGCGGCTGGACTACGGCGAGGCCATCGCCCTGCTGAAGAAAGCCGGCCAGCGGTTCGAGTTTCCGGTCGATTGGGGCCTGGATCTGCAGTCCGAACACGAGCGCTTCCTCACCGAGGAGATCATCGGCGGCCCGGTGGTGGTGGCCAACTACCCGCGCGCCATCAAGGCGTTCTACATGCGCCTGAACGACGACCAAAAAACGGTCGCCGCCATGGACGTGCTGGCCCCTGGCGTCGGCGAGATCATTGGCGGCAGCCAGCGGGAGGAGCGGCTGGACGAGCTGGACGCCCGCCTTCAGGAACAGGGCTTGGGCGAGGACCTCTGGTGGTATCGGGACTTGCGCCGCTACGGCACAGTGCCCCACTCAGGCTTCGGCTTGGGGCTTGAGCGGCTGGTCATGACCATGACCGGCATGGACAACATCCGCGACGTGATACCCTTTCCGCGCACACCGAATAATGCGAGCTTTTGAGGACATCGAATATTATGAACTTTGGCAGACTTATCCCAAGAATCGGCCTGTTGGTCGCCGCAGCGATGATCACCGGTTGCGGTGGTGGCGGCGGGGGCGGCGGTGGCGGCGCGGGCACCGGAGGCAACACTAACCTTCAGCCCTCCGTGGGAGCGATCGACGATCAGTCGCTCGCAATCGGCGAAACCGTCAACATTGCGGTCTCCGTATCTGACGGCAACGCTGGGGATACCCACAGCGTCACTGCCAGATCCAGCGACTCCGGCGTGGCTTCGGTGACGGTAAGCGGCACGGAGTTGACCGTCAACGGCGTGGCGGCCGGCACGGCGACCATCACCGTGACCGCCCGGGACAACAGCGGTGCAGTCAACGCCGAATCTCCCGCAGTGAGCTTCGAGGTCACCGTCTCCAGCGGCTGGGTCCAAGACCGCTTTGAGCCCGCCTCGCAATTCAAGGACTTCTGCGCCAACCCGCGCACGTCAAGCGGCGGCAACGTATTTCCGGACATGCCAGGCGAGGTATTGGACGAGAACAACTGGCTGCGCTCCTGGAGCAACGACCTCTACCTTTGGTACGACGAAATCGTTGACCGGGATCCGGGCCTGTATTCAACGCCCGAGTACTTCGACTTGCTCCGAACATTTGAGTCGACCCCCTCCGGCAACGACAAGGACCGCTTCCACTTCACCTACTCAACCGAGGAGTGGGAGGCCCTGTCCCAATCCGGCATCTCGGTGGGCTACGGCGCGCGCATTGTCCTGCTGAGCCGCTTCGTACCCAGAGAAGCGGTGGTCGCCTACGTCGAACCCCAATCATCCGCTGGGCGAGCTGGCTTGGCTCGGGGGACGCGCATACTTGAGATCGACGGCGCCGATCTGGTCAATGGCAACACCCAGGCCGACGTGGACATCCTGAACGCCGGGCTGTTTCCCGCCACTGAGGGCGAAAGCCATGAGTTTGTGGTTCAAGATCTGGGCGCAGACGAGCCACGAACGGTGACCTTGCAGGCCACCGCCGTCACCTCCGACCCCGTGCAGCACGTCAAGGTGATCGAAACCGACCAAGGTCCGGTGGGCTACCTGCTGTTCAACGAGTTCATCGCCACTGCGGAGCTGGAGCTCATCGACGCCGTCAACGAGCTCGCCGCTGCTGACATTACCGACTTGGTGTTGGACTTGCGCTACAACGGCGGCGGCTTTCTCGTCATCGCCAGTCAACTCGGCTTCATGATCGCCGGCCCCTCGGCTGCCCAAGGCCGGGTGTTCGAGAGCCTGCAGTTCAACGACAAGCACAGGCAGTTCAATCCATTTACGGGAGAGGTGCTGGCGCCCACGCTATTCCAAGACGTCAGTGTAGGCCTTTCGGCACCTCGCGACCAACCGCTGCCAAGCCTGAACCTACCCCGCGTGTACGTGCTGACGAGCGCGGAATCCTGTTCGGCC
The DNA here is from genome assembly GCA_965220835.1 of Candidatus Azophilus sp. Classification (GTDB taxonomy): domain Bacteria; phylum Pseudomonadota; class Gammaproteobacteria; order Pseudomonadales; family Azotimanducaceae; genus Azophilus. The sequence continues at coordinate 1,771,358 of OZ244842.1, forward strand.
AGCGAAGCCGTCATCAATGGCCTACGCGGCATCGACATCGAAGTGGTGCAGATTGGCGACACCACCTGCGGCAAGCCCTATGGTTTCCTCCCCACGGACAATTGCGGCACCACTTACTTCACGATTCAGTTCCGCGGCATCAACGAAAAGGGCTTCGGCGACTACGCCGACGGCTTTTCGCCGCCCGATGTGCCTGTGTCAGCAGGGGTGGAACTGCCTGGCTGCTTCGTCCCCGACGACTTTGACCACGGCTTCGGCGACCCTGAGGAGGCCCGTCTCAAAGCCGCGCTGGGCCACCGGGCAGGCCGCGACTGTCCCTGCTCCAATGGTGTTTCCTGTGCAACCGGCGCGGATGCGAGGCGCCAAGCGACCGGTGCCAGATTGATTCCCAAAAGGCTGGACGGCTTAAAGATCGCTCCATACGGGCTCTAAACCCAAACAGACAGCACCCGGGTTCGATCCCCGTTGTTGAAATCACTGCTGCGCCTGCGCCCGTTCATCGCGCCCTATCGCTGGCGCCTGTCATCGGGCGTGGCCGCGTTCGGGTTGGCCAGGCTGTTTGAGGGGCTGGTGCCCTTCTTCCTCGCCATGGGCATCGACCGCATCGCCGCCGGCGAGGGCGATGTGCGCACGCCCGTGCTGGGCATCGCCGTCGCCGTCGCCGCTCGCTACCTGACCGTCACCGCGGCCCGCTACCTGGTGCGCACCAGCGGACAGCGGGTGGCGTTCGACCTCCGCCAGCGGCTGTACGGCGACTTGCAGCGCCAAGGCGCGCGGTTCTTCAACCGGCACAGCATCGGCGACATGATGACCCGGGCGGTGGCCGACATCAGCCTCATTCAGCGGCTGATTTCCATGGGCACCATTCTGGTCATCATCCTCGCCTACGCGACGCTGGTCGGCTTCGGCTTCATGCTGTATTTCTCGCCGGTGCTGACTCTGCTGCTGCTGCCGCCGATGCCCTTCATCTTCTACAACGCCAAGCGCCTGTCCCGGCAAATGGGCTCGGCGTCGATGGACGTGCAGAACCGGCTGTCGGACTTGGCGGCGCAGACCCAGGAGAACCTGGCCGGCATTCGCACCATCCAGGCGATGGCCCAGGAGGAGAACGAAATCACCCGCTTCGCCGCCACCAACGAGAGCTACGCCGGCGCCTTCTACCGCCAAGCCCAGGTCAACTCCCTGATGACTGCCTGGATGCCGACGCTGGCGGCGGCCTGCTCCATCACCATTCTGGGCTATGGCGGGCACCTGGTGCTGAGCGGCGAGATGACGCCCGGCGCCTTGGTGGCCTTCTTCATGTACGTCAACATGGTGGTGCAGCCCTTCCGGGTGGCGGGCTTCATCGTCAACCTGGTGCAGCGGGGTGCGGTGGCCAGCGATCGCCTGTTTGAGGTGTTCGACCTCAAGGCGGAGGTGCCCGACCGCCCCAGTGGCACCGCACCGGCCCTCATAAGGGGCGCCATTGACATCCGCGCCCTGACGCTGCGCCATGAAGCGGGTCGGGATGCAGCGCTCAAGGACGTGAACCTGGCCATCGGCTCCGGTGAGATGATCGCCATCATGGGCCGCATCGGCAGCGGCAAGACGACGCTGCTGAAGACCCTCGCCCGACTGTTCGACCCGCCTCAAGGCACTGTATTCATCGATGGCGTGGACGTGCACGACTACCCGTTGGCCCAGCTGCGCACCCAGGTTGCGCTGGTGCCCCAGCAGGCCTTCCTGTTCGGCCTGCCGCTGCAGGACAATCTCTCCTATGACGACCCGCAGCGGCCGATCGACGAAGTGTGGGCAGCGGCGGCGGCGGCCGACTTGAAGCGCACCATTGACGAATTCCCCGAGGGGATGGACACCGTCGTGGGGGAGCGCGGCGTCACCCTGTCCGGCGGGCAGAAGCAGCGGGCGACCTTGGCGCGGGGGCTGATTCGGGAAGCCCCGGTGTTGGTTCTGGACGACTGCTTCTCCAGCGTGGACACGGAAACCGAGGAGCGCATTCTGACGGAGCTCAAGCGCGCCCGGGCCGGGCGAACCACGGTGATCGTCTCGCACCGGGTGTCCACCGCCCGTCACGCCAATCGCATCCTGATCCTGGACGAAGGCCGAATTGTCGAAGGCGGCAGCCACCGCGAGCTTATTGAAAGGGACGGGCTGTACGCAGAACTTGAGCGCCTGCAGCGGGGCGGCGAACCCGCCCGCCAGCCGTTCGGCGAACCCGCCCGCCAGCCGTTCGGCGAGCCAGTCGGCAAGCCATTCGGCGAGTCAGTCGGCAACTCAGTCGGAGAGCCAGACGACGCGCCAGTCGGAACGCCAATCGACAAGCCGTTCGGCAAGCCGTTCAGCGGGCCGTTCGGCGGGCCGCAATCGGCTTAGGGAACAGGACCGACTTCATGACAACAGCAACGGCCAAGCGCGACTACGCCATGTTCGACGCGGACCTGTCCGGCAAGGCGCTGAACTTAAGCCTCCTGCGGCGGCTGCTGCGGTGGCTTAAGCCGTACCGAGTCACCTTTGCGCTCAGCGGCCTATTGGTGTTGGTCTCATCGACCCTGCAAGTGCTGCTGCCGGTGGTGGTCTCCATCGTCGTGATCGACCGCATCATTCAGGGCGAGACGGCAGGCCAAACCCCCGACTTCGGCATGGCCGACGTCACTGATTGGCTGTCCAGCACGCTGGGCGCCCATCCGCTGGCAGCGGCCTGCATTCTCTACGCGGCACTGCAAATCGGCTGGGCCGTCACCGGCCATGCCCACCGCATGACCCTCACCCAATCGGTCATCAAGGGCCTGCGTGACCTGCGCCTGGACCTGTTCCGCCATTTGGAGACCCGTCCCGCCGCGTTCTACGACCGGGTGGCGGTGGGCCGGGTGATGACGCGAGTGACCAACGACGTCGAAGCCCTTTACGAACTGCTGCGCGGCATCGGCTCGTTGATCGGCGAGTTCGTGCCGTTCCTGGTGGCGTTGCTGATCATGCTCTCCATCGATCCGGCGCTGACCGGCATCCTGCTGCTGGCCCTGCCGGTGATGGCCGCCGCCACCATCGTATTCCGCCGCACCACCGGCAAGCTGTTTCGCCTCACCCGGCAAACGGTTTCGGCGCTGAACCAGAACATGCAGGAAAACCTGGCCGGCCTGCAGGTGGTGCAACTGTCGGGACGGGAGCAGCGCAACCTCGCGGATTACCGGCGAATCAACCAGCGCAATCTGGGATTCGAGATGACCACCGCCCGCTGGGAGACCCTGTACGGCGCGCTGAACGACTCCATCGCCCACATCGCCATTGGCGTCATTCTCTACTACGGCGGCGGCGCAGTGATTCAGGACCACCTCAGCTTGGGCGAAGTGGTGCTGTTCACGCGCTTCGTGGACATGCTGCTGCACCCCATCGTGGTGCTCGGCGAGCAGACCAACATCCTGTTCCGCGCCATGGCCAGCGGCGAGCGCATCTTTCAAGCGCTGGACTGGGACGAGAAGATCCACGAACCGGCGCACCCGGTTGCGCTGCCGAAGCGCCTTAAGGGCCACATCGAGTTTTCGCACCTGTCCTTCGAATACGATGAGGACGTGCCCGTGCTCAAGGACTTGAGCCTGCAAATCACGGCGGGGGAGAAACTGGCCATCGTCGGCCCCACCGGCTCTGGCAAGAGCACGCTGATCCGGCTGCTGGCGCGCTTCTACGACTTTGAGGACGGGCGCATCTTTCTCGACGGCATCGACGTCAACCGCATTCTCAGCCGCGACCTGCGCCAGCGCATCGGCGTGGTGCTGCAGGACTTCCACATCTTCTCCGGCACCGTGATCGACAACATCGCGCTGGGCAATCCGGAAATCAGCCGGGCGCGGGCCATCGCCGCGGCCCGCACCGTCAATGCGCTCGGCTTCATCGAGGCCCTGCCCCAAGGCTTCGATACGGAACTGTCGGAGCGGGGCCAGAACCTCTCCCAAGGCCAGCGCCAACTGCTGGCCTTCGCCCGCGTGCTGGCGGCGGATCCCGAAATCCTGGTGCTCGATGAAGCCACCGCCTCCATCGACACGGAGACCGAACAACTCATTCAGGACGCGATCGGCAAGCTGACCGCCGGACGCACCGCCATCCTCATCGCCCACCGGCTGCAGACCATTCAGGAGGCCGACCGGGTGCTGGTGCTCGACCACGGGCGCATCGCCGAACTCGGCACCCACGAGGAGTTGCTGGCCCGAGGCGGCCTTTACCAGCGCCTGCACGCGCTGCAGTTCCAAGAGGTCCAGTGAGCGACGAAGCGGCCCCGCAGTTCAACGAAATCAAGTGAGCCACTCCGCGGCGCACTCCCCAACTTGAGACGACCGCCCAGGCGCACTCCGAACCGCGGCGCAACGGGAGTACAATCCGGTCATGGTTGGCGGCAAGACAGCGAGAATCGGCGGCAAGACAGCGAAGAGCGGGGAAAAGTACCGCACGGCGCTGGGTTTCAACGCCATCAAGGACGGCGTGAAGCCTGCCCCGAATCGGCACAGCCCCACCGAGGCCAAGCCCCCTTGGCTGCGGGTGCGGCTGGGCGGGGGACCCCGCTTTGAAGCCGTGCGGAACACCGTTCGAAACCACCGCCTGGCAACGGTCTGCGAAGAGTCCCACTGCCCGAACATGGGCGAGTGCTGGGACAACGGCACCGCCACCCTCATGCTGATGGGCAGCGTCTGCACCCGCGCCTGCCGCTTCTGCGCCGTGGACACCGGCAATCCCAACGGTTGGCTGGACGCCAATGAGCCCGCGGCGGCAGCGGAGTCGGTGCGCCTGATGGGCTTGCGCTACGTGGTGCTCACGTCCGTGGACCGCGACGACCTGCCTGACGGCGGCGCCGGACACTATGCGGCTTGCGTTCGCGCCATCAAGCGGCGCAATCCGGCCACTGCGGTGGAGGCGCTCACGCCGGATTTTGGCGGCGATGCTGAGGCCGTGGCCACCGTGGCCACATCAGGGCTGCAGGTTTTCGCCCAGAACCTGGAGACCGTGCGGCGGCTCACCCGGCGCGTGCGAGACCCTCGAGCGGGCTACGAGCAAACGCTCAACGTGCTGGCCGCCGCCAAGACAGCCGAACCCCGCCTGCTAACCAAATCGAGCCTCATGGTCGGTTTGGGCGAGACCGCTGACGAGATGCGCCGCGCCATGGCCGACTTGCGCGACCATGACGTGGACCTGCTGACCATCGGCCAGTACCTGCGCCCCACGGCGCACCACCTACCCGTGGAGCGCTGGGTGCATCCAGACGAATTTGCGGCATACCGGGAAACGGGCCTGTCGCTGGGTTTCGTCGAAGTGGCCTCCGGACCCCTGGTGCGCTCCAGCTACCGCGCCGACCGCCTGCTAGACCGCGACAACATTGGCTTGAACCAAGACGCCAGTCCACTGGTTCCGGTGCGTGCGATCTAAGCAAACGCTGGCAGAATGGCAACCATCCCACAATTCGTTCACGCTTCTTCTTGGAGGCCACTATGACCACTAATGAAGGGACCACTACCGAAGGGACCACTACTCAAGAGACCACTACTCAAGGGACCATCACTGACGGAACCATCACCGAAAGCAGCCAAAGCAACGGCCAGAAAACCGACGCCGAGGCCCGTGCCGAACTCAGCCGCAAGGGCCACATGGCGTTCTCTTGGGACGACCTTGACGAAGTGACCCTGCCCACCGGCATCCAAACCCGCATGTACCGGGTGGGCATGCCGGACGAACCGGGTTCGCCAACGGTCTTCAAGGCCTACTACCCACCCCACTGCCGGGTCGAAGCCCACACCCACGACTGCGACTACACGGAGATCATTCTGGAAGGCTCCCAACGGGTTGGCGCAACCTGGCACCACGCCGGCGACATTCGCATCGGCCTCGCCAACCGGGGCTACGGCCCCTTGGTGGCGGGCCCGGAAGGCGCCACCGTGCTGTTCCTGTTCGCCGACGGCCGCTGGCCCGCCATCACCATCGGCAACAACGACGGCAGCACCTTGGGCAGCGAAGTGATCAGCGCCCATTTCGAACGGAAAAACGCCGGTTGAGGATCAGTTGCAAAGGTCCGGTGGCTTCTCGCCTGCGAAGAACGCGTTGAGGTTGTCAAGCACGCGCAGGCCCATGGCTTCGCGGGTGGCTTCGGTGCCGCTGCCGAGGTGGGGCAGAAGCACGACGTTGTCGAGTGCCAGCAGCCTTGGGTGGACCTTGGGTTCAGCTTCGTAAACGTCAAGCCCGGCGCCGGCGATGGCGCCCGCCCCCAGGGCCTCAGCCAAGGCCGCTTCATCCACCACGCTGCCTCGGGCGGTGTTGATCACATGGGCGCTTGGGCGCATGCGGGCGAGTCTTGCGGCATCGATGAGGTGGTGGCTTGCGGGGTTGGCGGGGCAGTGCAAGGAGAGGAAGTCAACCCGCGGCAGCAACGCATCCAGGCTGTCCACCTGCTCGGCGGCCAAGTCGCCAAGCACCGCCTCCGGCACCCGGCTGCGGTTGAAGCATAGGATGCGCATGCCGAAGCCGTGATGCGCTCGACGGGCCGTGGCGATGCCGATGCGGCCCATGCCGACCAAGCCCAAGGTCTTGCCCCAAACGCGGGTGCCAGTCAGATGGGTGGGCCGCCAGCCCGTCCAGCTTCCGGCGCGCAGCTCGCGCTCGCCCTCCCCGGCTCGGCGAGCGGACATCAGCAGCAGGGCCATTGCCAAGTCCGCCGTGCACTCGGTCAGCACGTCCGGCGTGTTGGTCACGGCGATGCCCTGGGCGCGGGCTGCGTCCAGGTCGATGTGGTCCACGCCAACGCCGAAGTTGGCGATGATGCGCGTGCGCCCGCCCGCTGACAGCACCTCCTTGGAGAGATCGTCGGTGACCGTGGCGCAGAGGGCGTCCGCCTCCTTGAGGGCGCTGCGCAATTCCCCTGCGGAGAAGGGGTGGTCGTCGGCGTTGAGGCGCACGTCAAAAGCTTCCGCCAGACGCGCTTCCACCGCGGTCGGCCAGCGGCGCGTGACTATGGCCAGCGGCTTCGCCAAGGGGCCGGCCAAAGTCCGTCAAGCAGCTTGGGCGACGTTCCCAGCGCCGGGCTGGAAGGCGCCTCGCGCCCGCCACAGGGCAACGGTGGGCACTAGGAAGATGGCGCCCGCGATGAGCCCAGCGCCCCAGCCGCCGCCGCGCGGATCCAGCAGGTTCCAAACCAGCATGCTCAGGGCAACCTGCGCGACGTAAATGGCGGCCCAAGGCCACATCCATCTCGACATCCGGAAAAAGCCGGCGGCCAGCGCGGCGTAGACCAGCCAATGCAGCGGCGCCGTCGCCTTGGCCCAGAAGCCGTGCAACGTGAAGCCGAACCAAACCTCCTCGTCCTCGGCCATCGGCTTGAAGAAGATGTCGAAGGGCATGTAGATGAAGGTCATGTACAGGCAAAAGGCGAAGATGAGGTTCATCCACCAGTTTCGCTTGCCCAATTCATCGCGCAGCGTTTGGATCATTGACGCCTCCTAGGGCTCGGCAGTTGGGTTGAGTGGGGTGTGGGTTCAGACGTTGGGCAGAATCTTCGTACCCACCTGCTCCAACACGTCGAAGCGGGTGTCGAAGTTGGGCAGTATCATCACTTGGTCGAGCCCGCCGGCCGCCAAGTCCTGCAAGCGCTCGATCAACTCGTCGGCGGTGCCGATCATGGAGGAGGCAGCCAGCACCTCCGGGGTCAGGAAGCGCTCCTCCTCCGGCAGCACCCAGCAGTTGTGGCCCGCGTGGATGCGTTGGTGGCGGCGCTCCGCTGGGTAGGTCTCCAAAAGCGCGGTGTAGTCCGCCCAGATGCCGGCCAGCGCGTTCGGCGGCTGATGGCCGAAGTTGCGGTACTGGTCGTAGGAGTAATGCACCGCTGCCATGGCCATAGCCCCGCACTGGCTTTTCACGCGCTCCGAGTCCCTGGCCTCGCCCTCCTCCAAAACCACCATCGTGGTCAGCGCGGTCAGGTAGAACCGCTCCCGGTCCAGGGTGCGCCCAACGGATTCGGCGCCTGCTTCCATCATGTGCCAAAGCTGGGCCAGCCCGGCGCCGAACTCAGGGGGTGCCAACACCGCCCCGTCGCCGTGCTTGCCCGCCAAGGCCAGCGAGCGCGGGCCGAACCCAGAGACGTAGAGGGGGATGTCGTCCTCAAAGTTGACGAACCCCTTGTCCGGCATGATGTGGCGGATGGGCGATTCCGCCGGGCCATGGAGGGCCTCCTCGCCCTTGAGCAGGGGCTTAAGCTCGCTGAGGTAGGCGTCATAGGCGGCAATGCGCTGGGGCGGCAGACCCATCACCCGCATGGCGGTGTTGCCCGCGCCGACTCCGCAGAAGGTGCGGCCCGGCGCAAGGGCGTTGATGGTGGCGATGGCCGCCGCGTTGACCGGCGCCGGCCGCGTGCCCGTGACCGCGACCCCGGTGCCCAGGTTGATGCGCTCCGTGCGGTCCGCCGCCAAGGCCAGGGCGGCGTAGCAGTCTGACCAGAGCATCTGGCTGTCCGCCAACCAAGCATGGCTGTAGCCGAGTTCCTCCGCCCGCGTCACGTAACCGATGTCGCCGATGTGGGAGGCGACGCAAATGCCCATGTCCATGAATCGCTCTCCTTATCCTACAGGCCAAGCACCACCTTGGCGACGATGTTCTTCTGCACTTCCCGAGCCCCGCCAAAAATCGATGCGGCGCGGGAGTTGAGGTAGCGGGGCGTGACCGTTTCGGCATGGGCCGGCCCCACCCAAGGCGCGTCGTGGCCGTTCATCGAAATCAGGTTGGCGTGGGGCATGCCGTAGTGGTGAACGGCTTCCAGCTTGAGTTCGTTGATCTGCTGCTCGATCTCCACCGAGTTGTTTTTCGCCAACGAGGAGCCGGGGCCGGGCGACTCCCCCCGGGCCAAGCGCGCCAAGGTGGCGTGCTCGGCATACTGCAGCGCCATGATGCGTATCTCCAAGGCGTTGGCCCGGGCACGGAACCCGGGCGACGACCACAGCGCCTGCGCCCCGTTCCCATGGGCGCCGCTTTCCCGTTCAGTGGCGGCGATCGCCTTGAGGTGGTCTAGGGACACCATCAGCCGCACCGCCGCACCGCCGCCGCCCCGCTCGAACTCCAGCAGATACTTGGCCACGTTCCAGCCATCGTGCTCCGGACCCACCCGGTTGGATTGGGGCACCCGAACGTCATCGAAGAACACCTGGTTGACCTCGTGGTCGGCGGCCAAGGTGATGATCGGCTCGACGCTCACGCCGGGCGTTGCCATGGGAATGAGCAGGAAGGTGATGCCCTGCTGCGGCCGGCCGGAGCTGTCGGTGCGCACCAAGCAAAAAATGTGGTCGGCAAACTGGGCATGGGTGGTCCAGATCTTGGAGCCGTTGACGATGTAGTCATCACCGTCCTTCACCGCCGCAGTCTTCAGGCTGGACAGGTCGGAGCCGGAACCCGGTTCGGAATAGCCTTGGCACCAATAGTGCTCCCCGGAGAGCATTTTCGGCAGGTAGTGCGCCTTCTGCTCCGGCGTGCCGTACTTGAACAGCACCGGAGCGAGCATGCGCAGCCCCAGGGGAATCAGGCCAGGTGCGCCCGCCTTGGCAAGCTCCTCGCCGAAGATGTACTTCTCGGTGGGCGTCCAGCCGGTGCCGCCATGCTCGACTGGCCAGGACGGCACGGCCCAGCCCTGCTCCACCAGAATGGCCTGCCATGCCATGGCCAAGTCCTTGTCGGCGAACACCGTGGTGGTTCGCGCGGCAGACCGACGCATGTCGTCGCTCAGCTTGGCGTCAAGGAAGGTCCGCACGTCCTCCCGGAAGGCCTCCTCCTCGGCGCTGTAGGCTATGTCCATGGCTTTTTTTCCCTGCGCATTGATCGTGGACCGGACTTGATACATATTCGCGTCCAAAGCGTCAACCTTGGCGCCACGTTGCCAACCCATTTTAGAGAGGAAGCCCCGCTCCATGACCAAGATCATCATCTCCGGCACCATCGAGCTGCCGCCCGAAAACGTCGCCCCGGCCCTGGAGGCCGGCCGGCCCCTCATCGAAGGCGCCCTGACCGAAGAGGGCTGCCTGGACTACGACTGGTGCCCTGACCCCCTCAACCCTGGGCGCATCCGCGTGTTCGAGCGCTGGGAGAGCGAGGCGGCGCTGGCCGCCCACTTCCAGTGCGACTGGTACCTCAAGATGCGGGACAACATCGGCTCATTCGGCATCAAGAGCGCGGACGTCGCCAAGTACCGGGTGGACCTCACCGAGCCGGTGTACGATGAAACCATGACGCCGCGGGCGGACTTCTTCACCGCCAAGGACTAACCAGGCGAAGCTTAAGTCCGCCGAGTGGACGGCCCCCGGCCGCCATGCTTGATGGAGACAACGGCCTTGGCCCGCGATCCAGTAAACTAGGCGCAAGCATCGCAACCCCTAAGGTACCAAGGAGGCAGGAGCACCAAAGTGATCAACCAAAACCAGCCCTACATCACCATCATCGGCGCCGGCGTCGGTGGCCTGTGCATGGGCATGCAGCTCAAGAAGGCCGGCTTTCATAACTTCGTGATCCTCGAGAAGCGCTCAGGGCCCGGTGGCACTTGGCGAGACAACACCTATCCGGGTTGCGCCTGCGACGTGCCCTCGATGTTCTACTCGTTCTCCTTCGAGACCAAGCGGGATTGGTCGCGGCTGTTTCCCGGCCAAGCGGAGATCCTCGGCTACTTGGAGGACTGCGTTGAAAAACACGGCTTGGGGCCCCATCTGCGCTGCAACGTCGAGGTGGCGCGCGCCGAGTTCCAGGAGCCCGAAGCGTGCTGGCGGCTGGAACTGGCGGGCGGCGAAGTGCTGCAAACCACCGTGCTGGTCTCCTCCGTCGGCCAGCTCAACCAACCGGCGTGGCCCGATCTTGAGGGCATGGACGGCTTCAAGGGCGTCAACTTCCATTCCGCCCAATGGGACCACGGCAGCGACCTCTCCGGCAAGCGGGTGGCAGTGATCGGCAACGGCTGCAGCGCCGCGCAATTCGTGCCGGAAGTGGCCAAGACAGCGGCCCAGGTCAGCGTTTTCCAGCGCAGCGCCCACTGGGTCATCCCGCGCAACGACCATGCCTTCTCCGCCGCCACCCTGAAGGCGTTCCAGCGCTTTCCGTTGCTGGTCAAGCTGTACCGCTACTTCATCTGGCTGCGCTACGAGTTCACCCTGTTCCCCATCATGCGGCGCACGTCCAGGCGGCGGGCCAAGCTGGAGCAGGCCGCCCTGGAGCACCTGAAGGCGACCATTAATGACCCGGAGATGATCGAGGCGCTGACGCCGGACTACGACATCGGCTGCAAGCGCGTCATCATCGACGACACCTACTATCCCGCCTTGGCCAGGGACAACGTCTCGCTGGTGACCACGCCGATCAGCCGGGTCACCGAAACCGGCTTGGCTCTGGCGGACGGCACTGAACGCGCTTTTGACGCCATCATCTACGGCACGGGCTTTCGCACCAACGAGTTCCTGACGCCGATGGAGATCATCGGGCTTGAGGGCCAGCGGCTCAACGACGCCTGGCAAAACGGCGCGGAGGCCTTCATGGGCATCACCGTGTCCGGCTTTCCCAACTTCTTCATGACCTACGGGCCGAACACCAACCTTGGGCACAACTCCATCATCTTCATGATCGAGGCCCAGGTGCGCTACATCCTGCAGTGCATTGAGGCGCTCAACCGCCGTGGGCTCAAGTACCTCGACGTGCGTCCCGACGTGCAGTCCGGCTTCAATGCGGACCTGCAGAAGTCACTGGATGACAAGTCCATCTGGGCCACGGGCTGCGCAAGCTGGTACAAGAACGCCGCCGGCAAGGTGGTGAACAATTGGAAGGGCACCACCTTGGAGTACTGGTTCCGCACTCGGCGCCCCATTTGGAGCCAATACCGGGAACAGGGCTAGCGTCCATGCGGCCGCTCGCTCCATCGGCGGGCACACTCCAAGGGTAGGCCGCCTTGAGCAGTGGGCCTACTCAAGCAGTAGGCCTACTCAATCAGTAGGGTGCGGATGTCGTTGAGCAAGGTATCCGCATGCAGGAAGGGGACGCTGTAGATGTTGCGCACGCGCCTTTCCCGGTCAATCAAGTAGACGCGCAGCAGGTGCGACAGCGCGCCCTGCTCCGGATCGCGGATCACCCATTGCCCATAGGCGTTGAGCACCGGCGCCAGTTCGGCTTGCGAGCGGGTGGTGAGAAACCGCCAGTCGAAGCCCGGCGCCTTGAAGTAGCCGCCATAGCGGGCCAGCACCGGCGGCGTGTCGCGCTCCGGGTCGAAGCTTAAGCTGATCAGGCGCACTTGGCCGTGCAGGCTGGGCGCCTCAAGCAGCCGGTCCTGCACGCCGCGCAGCACATGGGTGGCCAAGGGGCAGCCGTTGATGTCGCTGCAGGTGGTGTAGATGAAGCTCAACAGCACGATTTTGCCATCGAGCAAGCTGTGCAGCTGGGTGGCCCGGCCGCGGCTGTCAAGCACGTCGCCGTCCCCCGCAAGGCCTAGGGGCGGCAGCGCGTAGGTGCCCGGCAGGGGCGGTTCAAACTCCAGCGGGCCATAACCGGGGGCAAGCACTTCGGGCTTCGGGTGGGCGTGCGGCGCCTCTCCAGCCCAACTCGATGCCACCGCAAGCCATCCCAGCGCCGCAAAACACACCAGTTCGCCGAGCCGCGGCAATAGCCTCGCCCTACGCCAATGAACCAATCGAGGGCGGGACCCAGGCTCTTAACGCTGCGCAACCTTGACCGGCGGCGACAAGCCGTAGAGCGCATAGGCGCCAAAGCGCATCTGGTGGGGCGCGCCCAGGCCCTCAGCGATGAAATCCAACGTGAAGCGGTGGGTGAGCGCCTCCCCGTCCCACGTGAAGAGCTTGAAGTACTGCAGGTCCGCATCTCCCGCTGTCTTGTCCCAGTTCGACAGCAGCGAGGAGGTGAAGTACAGACGCTTGCCGTCCCAGCTTTGCGAGACCATGTTGACCTGCTCGCCAATTTGCTGCTCCAGCACCTGCTTGGGCGCGTGGGGATCGGAGATGTCGTAGAGGCGGGTCATGCCGTCGTTCCAGGAATTGACCCAAAGCACCTGGTCGTCCGCGCCGATCGAGATGTCCACCGGCAGCGGAATCTTGCTGGCGTCGCCGATGTCGGCCACCGCCTTGGCCTGCCATTCGCCGCTGTCGTCTTCGTAAATCAGCCAGATTTCCGAGGTCAGGGCCGTGGACGTGAAGCAGTAGTCGTGCTTGGCGCCCCAAGCGCAGCGAATCTCCAAGGGCGCGCCGGGCACGTCGAGCACCTTCTTCGGTTGGCGGGCATGCAGGTCCCAAACGACCACCGTGTTGCCAAAGCGCTTCATGGCCTCGGCGTCGGCCATCATCTGGCCGAGGTCCATCATGTAGTTGTTCCAGCCGGTGAACGAGGAGGTGACCATGATGTTGCGCCGGGGCAGCACGCGCACGTCGTAGCCGTAGCCGTCCGCATAGTTGCCGCCTTTCACCGCGCCGCGCAGGTCCCCGTCGATGGGCATCCAGTGGGTCGCGATGTAGTCCCCGGCGTTGGTGTACTCCACCATGCCGGTGCGGCCGCCGTGGTCCCGATTGTTGGACAGCCCGGTGATCAACATGCGCCCGGGCAGCGCGTAGCTGGTGTGCGGGCCCACCACCCCACCGGATTGGCTGACGAAATCATCAATGGTCCTGTGCAGGCGCGGCTTGGCGGGGTTGCTGTGGACGTCGAAGATGAATATCCGGCTGGTGTCCAGGCCGCTCGCCCAGAGATAGCGGCGGTCGTCCGTGAATCCGGAGTGGTGGGCCTCATTGCGCCCGCCGACGGAATGCACGTGCACCACTTGGCCATAGCTGCCGGAGCCGGGATTGACGTCCACGGTCACCAGCTTGTCCTGCTCGTCGCCAACACCGGGCATGCCCAAGGTCCAGACGTAGACGTAGTCCTCCTGGCCGACGATCTTGGCCATGTAAGGTGACATGCAGGTTTCGTCGGCTCCGGCCGTGCCGACCAACAGCGCCAAGCCACCCATGAACCCCAACCACTTGCCGCGCATTGCCGCTCCTGACAGTTGATGACGGCGATATCCTACCACCAAGGTGCTTTATGTCGGAAAGTAGCGCCGTGCTCGTGTGCGTCCTTCCGTTCGCGCCAAGCCCGCTTGCACCAGTTCATTGAGCAATGCGCGGGTCGCGGACATCGAGGCGCCAAGCAGTTGCGCGCCTTCAACGGTTGAAAGGCCATTGCCGCTGCGCATGGCGTTGAGCAGTAGCTGGCGGCGCCGGCCTTGAGCCTCCATGCCCCGCCCCCCAGCCCGCAGCAGCACCTCTTCGGAGAGCACGTACCGGGTTCCGCCGCGCTGACCCGTGCGCTGGAGCAAGCCCTTCGCTACCACGCTTCCCAGCACCGCATCCACGTCATTGACGGCCAGATACTCACGCAGCCTGCGGCGCGTCAAATGGCCTTCGCGCCGGGCCGCAACCAGCACCTGCCGTTCAACGGCACTCATTGGCCAAGTGCCCAACAGACTGAGCCAAGCTTGGTCTTCGACGTCAACCAGAAAGCGGTTGTAAAGCGTTACCGTCACGGAGGTGGGCGTGGCAGTAAACACTGGTGGGCGAAGCAGGCGGGCCTCCATCTCTTGGTACATCCGGTCCACGCCCTCCCCGAACTCTTCCACCAAACCCAGCGTCTTAAGGACGCGCATCAGCCTTGGGTTGCGGCTGTAGTGTTCATCACGCATGTTCTCGACCGTTATTGGTGCGGGCAATGGTCCAGGGCTTGCAACCTCGACCCGGTCGTCCCACACGGTGATGTCAACTGAGGAGCCGACCAAGCCATAATCGCGATGTGCCAGGGCATTGAGGACCGCCTCCCGCAGCACCGCTTCCGGGTACTCCGGCAGCGTTTCCCGAAATAGGCCTTGAACAACCTCGAAGCGTTTTGTGTGCGCACTGAGGAACCTGAGGCAGCACTCAAGGACATCAATCAAGGGACCGGCACACTCCTCGCGAACTGAGGCCGGTCCTGGGCCGGAGTCCACGCCCTCGCGCCGGACCAGCTTCACCAGCGCCCGCGGAATGGCCTGGGTCGGGTCCGTGGCGAACAACACCGCCGCGGCTTTGCACACTTGCGTATCCAACGGCGGACTGGCAGGTTGCGCGACGCCGAGGTCGATCAGCGCGCGAGTCAGCTGCTCCTGCCCCACGGGTGGTCTGCCAGCGGCGCTTAGCGCCTCATTGACTCGATCGAGGTCGTAATCCTCACTGCGATACTGGGACAGAGGCTCCTCTTCCGCCGATCGGGCGGCGCGTTCCTGCACGAAACGGGCCATCGCATCGCCTCGCAGAGGCTGGCAGTCCCCCCCGGCGCGCCTCAGCAAGCGGCCATCGGGTGTGGTGACGATGCGTTGGCGCACTTCCGGCACCGCCGTGACGGTGAGCTTTTGATCGTCAACCGCGATTTCCTTGAGCTGGACATCAACGCCGCACTCGTGGGCAAAGCGCGTGATGCGATCTGCGGTATTCTGCGACAATGGACAGCCGATGATGTTCCGCCCGTCGCCAACGCCGTGGACGATGAGTCCACCGTTGGTCATGGCCATGGCAGGGATGGTGACCAAGATGTCCTCCGGCACGCCGCGCTTGAAGTCGAGGGACTCGTGCTCGCGTTTTCCAAACAAGTTCCAAAAGGCCTCCTTGGTGAGCCTGTCGGGAATTTGCGGCAGCTTAGGTACAGTCATGGTGCCATCGAACCAGATCATTAAAGTTCAATATAATACAATATTGAACCTAATATAGAGAATTTCTGCAATTGTTAGGTCAATATTGTACTAAATTGATTGCTCAGCCAAAGCGAGTTGGGAAAGGACCCCGCACAGCAATCGTCATCGTTTGGCTGGTCTCCGCCGCATGCCTAGGCACCGCTTGGGCACAACTGAACACGCCGCACCTTGGCGATAGCGTCGCTTCCGTGTCAGCGCGGCCTAGTTTGACGCATCTCATTGACAACCCGCCCTTGGGGTTGCCGACCGCGCAACCGCCGCGTCCCTTGACGCAGGCCAGCGTCGATCTCGGGCGCCGCCTTTTCTTCGACCGGCGGCTGTCCTTCAACCAAACCCTGTCCTGCGGCATGTGCCACATTCCGGAGCAGGGCTTCACCCAGCGGGAGCTTGCCACCCCGTTGGGCATTGAGGGACGTTCCGGCCGGCGCAATGCACCTGCCCTGTACAACGTCGCCCACCGCCCCGCCTTGTTCCACGATGGCCGGGAGGAAACCTTGGAGCAGCAGATCTTCGCGCCGCTGCTGGCGGTCAACGAACTCGGCAATCCGTCCATCGGTGCCGTGTTGCAGCGGCTACGCCGCGTCCCGGACTATGCGGCCGCCTTCCAAGCCACCTATGGCCAAGGCGTTAACATCAATACCCTAAGC
The DNA here is from genome assembly GCA_965220835.1 of Candidatus Azophilus sp. Taxonomy (GTDB): domain Bacteria; phylum Pseudomonadota; class Gammaproteobacteria; order Pseudomonadales; family Azotimanducaceae; genus Azophilus. The sequence continues at coordinate 1,787,750 of OZ244842.1, forward strand.
TGGGCGTTGGCCGACTATCAGCGCACCTTGATTTCAGCCGACTCCCCCTTTGACCGCTGGCATTTCGGCGGCGATGCGGATGCCGTGACGCCGGCCGTCAAGCGGGGCTTCATGCTGTTCAAGGACAGCGGCTGCGCCGACTGCCACCGAATCGACAAGGACCACGCCCACTTCACCGACGACCAGTTCCACGATGTCGGGATGCCCCGAGGCGGCATTCAGCCCATCGCACAGCTGCAAGTGGCCCCAGGCCGCACCATTGCCGTGGATGGCGACGTCAACGCCAGCATGGCACCGGCCAAGCCGATTGACCTCGGCCGCTTCGACGCCACGGGCCAAATCGAGGATCGATGGAAGTTCCGCACCCCAACGCTGCGCAACGTGGCCCTCACCGCGCCCTACATGCACGAAGGCTCCCTGCCGACTTTGCGCGCCGTCGTGGACTTCTTCGACCGCGGCGGCGACCGCCCCGACGCCCAGGCGCAGATGCAGCCTTTGGGACTCACGGAACCCCAGAAATCCGACCTGATCGCCTTTCTGCGCAGCCTAACCGGCAGCAACGTCGATCGATTGGCAGCAGACGCCCGCTCCGCGCCGATTGGGGACCGAGCCCAAATCGCCAAGTCCCATTCGCGAAGCCCCGGTCACCGAACTGAAGGTAGGGCAAGATAGATTGGACGCGGAAAGCGCTGTACCATTTCCGTAAGATCATCCAAACACCAACGCTGCGAGGCTGGAAAACCGGCCACGCGACGCGGCTGTGGCCTTGCCGGCCAAATACCGAACGACAAGAAAAACTGTCGAAAAAACAACCAACAAGCAATCCCGCACGGAGAGTTCAATGGAAAAGAAGATCATTTTCACCATGGTATTGGCGTGGTCCTGCCAGCTACCTATTGCACCCTTGGCATGGGCGCAGGACCAACCATCAGCCACCTTGGAGGAGATCATCGTCACCGCCCGCAAACGCGAAGAGCCGTTGCAGGACACGCCGGTGGCGGTGACCGCCCTGAGCGGGGAAAGCCTGGATCGCATCTTTGCAACCGACACCATGGACCTTAACCTGCGGGCGCCCAATGTGCAGGTGCACTCCTCCTTCGGGGCCAACAACACCATGGCGGTCTTCATCCGCGGCGTGGGCAATTCCGACGTCGATTCCACCATCGACCCACCCATAGCGCTGTTCCTGGACGGGGTCTACATTCCCCGCGGACAAAACTCCGCCCTCGACCTGTTCGACGTGGAGCAGGTGGAACTTCTGCGCGGCCCCCAAGGCACGTTGTTCGGCCGCAACACCACCGGGGGCGCCATCCATTACCGCTCGCGGCGCCCCACGGGTGACCGCGCTGCCCGGGGCTCCATCACCGTCGGCAAGTACGGCCAGCGCGACGTGCGCCTAGCTGTGGAGACGCCCTTGGTCGAAGACCGCGTGGCGGCCAAGGTGGCGGTTTTCTCGCAACAGATGGACGGCTTTTTCACCAACACCTACAGCGCCTCCCCAGGGCAGCGCGCCGCCTCCGATGCCGGCGGCACCAATGCCTTGAGCATTCGGCCCACATTGCGCTTCACGCCCAGCGAGGGCTTCGAGTTGACGCTGATCGGCGAATACCTGCGGGAGCGCAGCGAGGTGCCCCCCACCATCAACGCCTCCCGTCCCACCCAAGCGCTGCAGTTCTTCCATGGCAACCCGCCCAGCTATCCCGCTGGCAAGGACATACGTGAGGTCTCCTTCAACAGTGACCGCTTCACCGATGTGGACATCTGGGGGCTGACCGTCGAAGCCGTCTGGGATGTCGGCCCGGGCCAGCTGACTTCAATCTCCAACTATCGGGAAACCGAGGAGCTGACCGGCGTTGACATCGACGTCACCCCGGCCAGGTTTTTTGAGACCCTGCGCGACCAGCCCCACGATCAATGGTCCTCGGAGTTGCGCTACAACACCGTTTTCGGCGAGCGAGCGGAACTGGTTGCCGGCCTGTACTACATGGAACAGGACTACGACATCCAGCGCGAAAGCTGGATCGACGCCACAAACACCGGCAATTTCGGCCACATCTGGGCGCTGGCGACGCAACAACACAGCAACGCGGCTGTATTCGCCCAACTCGATTACAACTTGACCGAGCGCACCCGGGTCTCCTTCGGCGGCCGCTACACCAAAGAGGACAAGGACTTTTCGGCCACGCTCTACTATCCCTACCCCTTGCTATCCCCGCGTTACGATCTGAGCGACTCCTGGTCAAACTTCGGACCCAAGGTTGGCATCGACCACCGCTTTTCCGACAACGCCATGGCCTATGCCAGTTACTCCGTGGGCTTCAAGAGCGGCGGCATGAACGGCCGCGGCGGCTCGCCAACGGCCCTTGGCCCGTTCGATGAGGAAACCGTGGATGCGCTTGAGGCCGGCTTCAAGACCGATTGGCTGGATGGCCGGCTGCGCGCCAACGTCGCGTTGTTCTGGAACGAATACGACGACTTGCAGCGCACCATCATCCGCTTTCTGCCAGGCGAGGCGAATCCCCAGGAAACCGTCACCGCCAACGCGGCATCGACGACGATTCGGGGCGTCGAGATTGAATTGCGCATGCTGCCGACCCCGGAACTGCAATTGGACTTCAGCCTGGGCTACAACGATGCCAGCTACGACATGTTCTTCGGCGACCTCAATGGCGACCGCATTGAAACCGACAATTCGGGCATTGATTTGCAGTATGCGCCAAAACTGACGGCCTACGGCGGCGTTTCCTACACCCTGTCCGTGGGCAATGCGGGCAACTTGGTGCTGCGCGGCGACGTCATCCACGCGGGGAAGCAAAACACGCTGGCCACGGGTGACCCCCGGGGCGTGATTGGCGCCTATCAGATCGCGGATGCGAGCTTGACTTGGCAACCTGCGGGTGGGGCCTATAGGGTCTCTTTCTTCGTGAAGAACCTGTTCGATGAAATCTATGCGTCCAGCTTCCTGCAGGGTGCCCAGCTGTTTGACGCTTACGCGCTCAGCCCGCCGCGCCGCTGGGGGTTGACGCTGGGTTTCGATTTCTGAGGCCGGACGCGAGCCCAAGCGCGTTGAACCGGGAAAAGACCACAGTTCCAATGCAATGCCATTTGCCGGCAATGGCCACCCGCCGGAGATAGCCATTGCCGGACACTGCTATTGCCGGCAATGGCCCTTTGCCGAAAACAGCCATTACCGGAAACAGTCACTGCCAGAAGCATCCATTGCCAGAAACAACCATTGCAAGAAGAAGGAGCAAGCCTTGAACATCAACAACATTGGCGCCACCGCATTCTTCATTGCCGGATTTCGAGCCAGCGAAGCCGACCGGGAGCAGCCTTTTTTCAGCGACCCCTATGCGGAGTGGTTCATTGACGACGAAATGCGCGCAAGGATTGCGGACGCCGGCCAACAGATACAGTCATCCGGCATTTCGCCGCGGACCACGATCACCTATCGCACGCTGGCCTTCGACGGCATGGTGGCCGACGCCATCCGTCGCGGTGTGCGGCAGATTGTCATTCTCGGGTCCGGGTTCGACATGCGCCCCTATCGGTTCGCCACTGAAGGCGTCGCCTTTTTCGAAGTGGACCAGCCCGAAGTCATCGACTTCAAGCAGCAAGTCATGCGCAATCACGGCCTCGCGCCCTGTCCCGCGGCGCGGTGCAACTACCTGGAGGTTGACCTGCCCCAGGAGTTGGCCGCCATCGGTCTCGATCTGGAACAGGAAACGATGTTTCTGTGGGAAGGCAACACCTACTACTTGCCTGAAGGGGAGACGTTTCGCTTTCTAAACCTCATGTGCGAACGGATTCCGCAGTTTCGCATCGCTTTCGATTACATGTGGCGGGAAATGCGAGACGCCGACACGGCCCAGACCTGGGTGCAGATTGCCGGAATCGATGGCATGAACGGCTTCGAAGGAACGGAGGAGTTCGAGCGGGAAACGCCGATGCGGGACGTGTTCTCGGCCTCGGTCGGCGAGTTCGCCCTGCGCCACGTGGACCCGAAACTGCGCCTGGCACTTGCGGACATGATCTCAGCGGAGCAATTCAGCCTCGTGTACCGCATGGCCTTGCTGGCCCACGGCTAAGCGGGGCATCTTCCAGTTAGCGGCTCGGCGCTAGAGATTGCGCCACTCCAGCTGCAGGCCATCCGCTGCGTAGGGGTTGTCAATCAAGCGGTCCCGGGCGGCCGGGTCCTGGCGAATCGCAAGGTCAAAGAAGGCCAGCGCCTTGCTTTGCTGGATGCGATGGGCAAGCCCGGCATCGACCAGTTCGTAGTGGGTGCTTGGGTCGAAGTGGCGGGGAAAGCGGTTAGGCTTCAGGTGCGGCCACCAATAGGCGCCGGAGACGCCGAAAGTGGCGTGGTTGGCGTTGTCGAGCAGAGCCCAGACAGCGGGAGCGTCGGTGTCCTCAAAGGCTTGGCGCAGCACCGGAAAGGGGTTGTCCGCGGTAGGCGCCGGGCTGCCTGCGGCCTGGGCCATGTTGGCCGCCAAGCCGATGATGAGGGTGTCTTCCGCGCCGCTGAGCAACAGCGTCGGCTTGCGGACTTCACCCAGCCCGTAGGGGCCGTTGCGGCTCAGAACCACGGATTCCACACCGGGGGCCGCCAACGCCTCCGAGGGCAACAGGGCGCGCAGGTCCGGGCTGGAGGGCGCGGCAACCACCATGCCCGCAGCGAAGCGGTCTTCAAGGGCCAGCGCCGCCAAGGTGGTGGCGCCGCCGAAGGAGCGGCCCATCAGGCCGATGAGCTCCAGATCAAGCGCGCCCTCGAAAAGGCCCGCCTGATTCAAGCGCTGAAGTTCATCCAGGGTCGCGCGCAAGTCCGCCATTCGTTGCAGCAGGGCGGCATCGAGCCCGCGCAGGAACGCCGGGCTGGAACGATCCGTACCCAAGGGCGTGTAGCTCTGCCCGTAACGTTCCGCAGAGCCATAGACACCTCGTTCATCCAGCAAATCGAGCACTTCGGCCAACTGCAGGGCGTTTTCGCCGTTGCCGCCACCTGCCGCCAAGGCCGGGTCGCGGCCAATCATCGAGTAGGGGGAGTTGCCGGTGTGCTCCGGGGCGATGACCACATAGCCGCGGGCCGCGAGGTGCTCGCAGACGGTCTCCATGTTGTAGCGGCTGCCGGCGTCGCCGTGGCTCATGACCACAACGGGGAACGGCCCGGCCTCCCGGTCGATGGGCGCATCGACGGTGCTGCCGCGCGGGCGCTCGAAGAGCTCATCAAGCGCGGCATCGATGGCCGCTTGGTCAACGCCCGCCCGCACCGTGTCCGGCGTCAGGTGAAAAAACGTGGTCTGGGTCATCATCAATTGATGCACGGCGCGGTCCCCAAACACGTAGTCGCCGTGAACGGCGCGCCGCAACGACGAATCAATGGCACCGTGCCGCACGGGATACCAGACTTCGGTGATCAGGATGCGCAAGCCCGTGGCAACGCCAGCCGCCTCGTCAAAGCCGCGGCTGGGATCATGTATGAACAAGGTGGTGTTGCCCACGGCGAAAGGGGGTTCCGACGCCACCGAGGGCGCCTCGCCTTGCTCAACCGGCGCACAGGCGAACAGCGCCACCATGAACAAGACGATCCACCCCACGCCAGCGAAAAAGCGGAGTTGGCTGGTGTTCTTCATGCCGCCAAAACTATCCGATTTGAGCGATTCCGCACAAGCATTGCAGTGATGTGGCAGCAACTCTCAGATTGGATTCCTCGTCAAGACCTGATTGGGCTGCGCTGTTCGGAGCGAGGGCGCGAAGCGCCGTTCCCTCATGCGAGGGGCACTCAGCCGGCAGGCGCTTGTTGGCAGCTCGGCAATTCCGGTTAGGCCAAATCCATCCGCGCCACCGTGCAGCCCACCGCGAAAATGGGGATGGGCACATAGCAGTAAAGCTCTCCGGAGCAGCCTTCCGCCGCACCTGCGACGGCAATGAAGGTGCGGATCTCAAATCCGCCCTGGCCGGCTTCCCGCCACGTCTCCTCATCGGTGTAAGCGGTCAGCGCGGCCCGGTCGTTGGCCAGCCAGCGGCCGAGAAACTCCCGGTCCCAAGCCTCGTTGATCTTGCCCGAATCCGGCGTGGCGGGCCAATGGGAGATGCCGCCGGTGCCGATCAGGGCGATGCGCTCCGGCACCGCGTCGCAAGCCTTGCGCAGCGCTTTCCCGAAGGCGTAGGCGCGGCTCAAGGGTGTCAAGGGCGGGCCTTGGCAGTTGATGTTGACGGGAATGATGGGCAGGTCACCCTCGGGCGCCAAGAAGTGCAGCGGCACCATGATGCCGTGGTCGAACTGCCACTCCTCGGCATAGGCCAAGTCCACATCCGCCATCATGGCCTGAATCAGGCGCCGCGACAGCGCCGGCGCGCCGGCAAAGCGCTGCGGCGCGATGCCCAGCCAGTCCGGGTCCTCGATGGGCCCTTCGTAGGCTTCGGCCATGCCCATGCAGTAGGCGGGCATGTTGTCCATGAAAAAGTTGGCGAAGTGCTCCGCCGCCACCACCACCAGCGCATCAGGCTGCTGGGCACGAATCTCTTTGCTCATGCGGCCCATGGCGAGGTGGAAGCGTTCGCGCAGCTGCGGGTCGGCGCGCTCCGCCCGCCCCGTGATGCCCGGCGCGTGGCTGCACACGCCCGCGTACACCAACGGCATGCCGCTACACGGCCCCCTGCCCGTCCGTGGTGGCGTAAAGGCCGTGGCGAACGGCGCCGTAGCGGGAGAGGCCAGCGCGCATAGCGGCGATGTAGTCATCCCAAGCGATTTGCCGCAGGGCGGCGTAGTGCATGAGCAGCTGACCGTTAACGCCCATCACGTAGAGCAGGCCGATGTTGCCTTCAACCAAGGCCTCGCGCTCCTCATCGGTGAGGTCGTAGTCCGCCAGCAGGCCCTCGAAGTCGTCGTCGTAACGCTGCCGTACGCGTGCATCCCGGTTGAGGTTGTACAGCAGCTTCTGCACGTAGTAGCGGCTCATCGGCCGAGCCCCGGCACCGCGTGGGTGTCATAGGCCATGCAGACGTTCTTGGTCTCCATGTAGAAATCGAAGCTGTAGTCGCCGCCGTCCCGCCCGATGCCGCTGGCCTTCATGCCGCCGAAGGGCGTGGGCAAGTGCCGATTGTTCTCTGAGTTGATCCAGACCATGCCCGCTTCCAGGTCTCGGCCCAGGCGTTGGGCCCGCCCCAAGTCCCGTGTCCAAGCATAGGCTGCCAGCCCGTAATCCACGCCATTGGCCATGCGAATGGCCTGGGCTTCGTCATCAAAGGGCATGGCGGTGAGCACCGGGCCGAAGATTTCCTCCTGGGCGATGCGCATGTCCGCCGTGGCACCGGTGAAAAGCGTTGGCAGGACGAAGTTGCCGTTCTCTAACCCGGCCGGACGGCCACCACCCGCCGCCACCGTCGCGCCTTCCCGACGCGCCACCGCAAAGTAGCTTTCCACCTTGCGCAGATGCACGGGGTGAATCAGCGGACCCACCTCGGTAGCCGGATCCAAGGGATGGCCCACGCGAATGCGCCGCGCACGCTCCGCCACCCGCTCAACGAAGGCGTCATGAACGCTGCGCTGCACCAGCAGGCGGCTTGATGAAGTGCAGCGTTCGCCATTCAAGCTGTAGATCATGAAGGCGACGGCATCCACGGATCGCTCCAGGTCGGCGTCGGCAAAGACGATCACCGGGTTCTTGCCACCCAGCTCAAAGTGCACGCGCTTCAAGGTGGGGGCCCCTTGGGCCATGATGCGGCTGCCAGTGGCGGACTCCCCGACGAAGGCCACCGCCCTGACCGACGGCTGCTCGGTCAAGGCCCGGCCAGCCACTTCGCCAACCCCCTGCACCGTGTTAAGCACGCCCGGCGGCAAACCCGCCTCATGGCAGATCTCCGCCAGCAGTTGGGCGCTCAACGGGCTCCACTCCGCCGGCTTGTGGACCACCGTGCAGCCCGCCGCCAAGGCCGGCGCAATCTTCCAAGTGGAGAGCATGAACGGCGTGTTCCAAGGGGTGATGACGCCCACCGGGCCGATGGGTTGGCGCAGCGTGTAGTTCAAGTGGTGCTCGGCGGGGAGAGACAGGCCGTTGCCCGCCTCCGGCGCTCGGTCCGCGAAGAAGCGGAAGTTCTCGGCGCCGCGCACCGCCGCCTTGCTCATGAAGCGGATTGGCTGGCCGGTATCCCAAGACTCGACCAGCGCAATCTCCTCCGCCCGAGCCTCGATGGCATCGGCGATGCGGTGCAGCAAGCGCCGCCGCTGACCGCCTGCCCAATCCCGCCATGCGCCGAAGGCTTCCGCTGCGGCAAGGGCAGCGCGATCAACGTCCTGCGCCGTGCCGACGGCCACCTGGTTGATCAGCGAGCCATCCGCTGGGGCCCGGTTCTCGAACGTCTCCCCCGGCTGGCCAGCCACCGCCTCGCCGTTGATGAAGTGGCCGAGCGCGCTCCCCCGAAACCGAGCGAGACAGGCCTCAACCTTCGTCAGGTTGGTTGCAAGCGCTTGGCTCAAGGGGAAGCCCTGGTGATCGGACCGATCAACAAATGGGCGTTAGGCGCTTGGCCACGCCTAATCACGTGCAGAGGTTGAACAGGACACTACTCCGTCTCCTCCGGCACCAAGGACAACGAAGCCGAGTTCATGCAGTAGCGCAGGCCAGTGGGCGCCGGGCCATCGGGAAAAACGTGGCCGAGGTGGGCATCGCAGGCGGCGCACAGCACTTCGATGCGGCGCATCATCAGGCTGTTGTCCTCGCGGGTGATCACCGCGTCCTCGGCGATGGGTTGGTAAAAGCTCGGCCAACCGGAGCGGGAGTCATACTTGGTGGAAGACGTGAACAGCGGCGCACCGCAACACTTGCAGTTATAGACGCCGGGCGTCTTGGTGTCGCAGTAGATGCCGCTGAAGGGGGGTTCGGTGCCCGCCTCGCGGGTGATGTGAAACTCCTGCGGGGTGAGCTCGGCGCGCCACTGCGCCTCGCTCTTGGTGACCTTGGCCATTTGCTTCTTCCTACTAAGTGCGCTTAACTTGTTGATCGATTGGGATTTTAACCCCGGTTCGGTGGATGCCGCCCATCCGCCCCACCTACGTGAAGCGAGCATGACCATAGCACAAGGCGCCATCGGCGCGGACCAGGTGACCGACCTGATGCCGCACGGCCAGCGGCCCATCCGCAAGTCCAGCAAACTCGACGACGTGTGTTACGACATTCGCGGTCCGGTTGTTGCCCAGGCACAGCGCTTGGAGGAGGAGGGCCACCGGGTCATCAAGCTCAACGTCGGCAATCCCGCCGCGTTTGGCTTTGAGGCGCCGGAGGAGATCCTGCGCGACGTGATCCACAACCTGCCCCACTCCCAAGGCTACTGCGACTCCAGGGGCCTCTACTCGGCGCGCAAGGCCGTCATGCAGTACACCCAGCAGTTGGGCGTCGCCGGGGTCGAGGTGGATGACGTGTTCATCGGCAATGGCGTCTCGGAGCTTTTGATGCTGGCCTTGCAGGGGCTGCTTGAAATTGGCGATGAAGTGCTCATCCCGGCACCGGACTATCCCCTCTGGACCGCCGCCGTGAACCTCTGCGACGCCAAGCCAGTGCACTATCTGTGCAACGAGGACGACGGTTGGGCACCGGACTTGGCCGACCTCGAAGCCAAGATCACCCCGCGCGCCAAGGCGCTGGTGATCATCAATCCCAACAACCCTACAGGCACCGTTTACAGCCGAGCAACCCTCGAAGGCTTGGTGGCCATCGCCCGCCGCCATGACCTCGTGCTCATGGCGGACGAGATCTATGACAAAGTGATCTACGGCGACGCCGAGTACGTGCCGGTCTCAACGCTGGCCGACGATCTCTTGGTGCTGACCTTCAGCGGGCTGTCAAAGTCCTACCGGGCGGCGGGTTTCCGCACCGGCTGGCTGGTGGTGAGCGGCGCCAAGCATCGGGCCGGCGACTACATCGAAGGCTTGAACATCCTGGCGTCGATGCGCCTATGCGCCAACGTGCCCACCCAACACGCCGTGCAGACCGCCTTGGGCGGCTACCAATCCATCAACGAACTGGTGCGGCCCGGCGGCCGGCTGTTCGAGCAGCGCGAGCTCGGCTGGCGGCTCTTGAACGACATCGAAGGGCTGTCCTGCGTGAAGCCCCACGGGGCGCTTTACTTCTTTCCCCGGCTGGCCCCGGAGCGATTCAACATCACGGATGACGAGCGCTTCGCCTTCGACCTGCTGCAGCAGGAAAAGCTGTTGGTCATCCAAGGCACTGGCTTCAACTGGCCCCAGCCGGATCACTTCCGCATCGTTTTCCTGCCCCACATGGAGGAACTGCGCGAGGCCATCGGGCGCTTGGCGCGCTTCCTCAGCCACTATCGGCAATAGTCCCGGCTGTAGCCGCGGCCTTTGCCGCAGCCACTGCTTAGCCAATGGATGCGGTTGCCGGCGCGAGCGCTGACCGCGCATCGACGATCGCGGCCACGCCCTGGGCAATGGCCAGGCTGGCCGTGAGCCCTGGGGATTCGATGCCCAGCAGGTTGACCAGCCCGGGCACGCCGTGCTCCGCCGGGCCATCGATTCGGAAGTCCGCCGCCGGCGCGCCCGGCGCGGTGATCTTCGGGCGAATGCCCGTGTAGCCGGGATGCAGCCTGGATTCGTCCAGGCCCGGATAGTAGCGGCGGATGGCTTCCACAAAGGCCGCCCGCTGGCTGTCGTCAAACCCGTAGTCGATGCGGTCAATCCAGGCGACATCGGGGCCGAATCGGGCTTGGCCGCCTAGGTCCAGGGTGACGTGGACGCCCAACCCGCCCGGTTCCGCCACCGGATACACGAGTCGGCGGAACGGGGATGCACCGCTGTAGGCGTAGTAGCGGCCTCGGGCATAGTATGGCGCTGGCGCATCCGGCGTCAGCATCCGGGCCAGGTTCGGCGCCTCAAGGCCAGCGCTGTTGACCACCCAGCTGGCATCCAGCTCATGGCCACCCGCCACAACCCGCAGCCGGTTGCCGTTGCGCTCCATCTCGGTGACCTCCGCATTCAACGCCAGTGCGCCGCCCAAGCGCTCCAAATCGCCCAACAGGCTCTGCATGAAGCCGTGGGAGTCGATGATGCCGGTGGAAGGCGAGTGCACGCCGGCCAAGGCGGCCACTTCCGGCTCCATCGCCCGCACGGCCGCCTGGTCCAGCCACTCAAGGGCTCCGGCGCCATTGGCCAAGGCCGATGCACGATAGCCTTCAAGCGTCTCAAGCTGGCCTTTGCTCGTGGCGACGATCAGCTTGCCGCAGCGGCGATGGGCTACCTGATGCGTGGCGCAGTAGTCGTAGAGCAGCGCCTTGCCCGCAACGCACAGGCGTGCCTTGAGCGAATCCCGGGGATAGTAGATGCCAGCGTGAATGACCTCGGAGTTCCGTGAACTGCTCTCCCCGCCAATGACTTCGGCACGCTCGGCCACCACCACTTCCCGGCCGTTGCGCGCCAGTTCCCGAGCCACCGCCAGCCCAACGGCGCCGGCGCCGACCACCAAGCAATCGAGACGGTCAGCCACTGTGCGGCGCGGCGTCAGCGGCGACCGGCGTGCGGGCCAGCCCGTCGAAGTAGTCCGCCGAAAGAAACGCCCGGCCAGCGAGCATGTGGGCCAGATACTCGGCCGGAGGGCGCAGGCCGTCGCGGCGCACGGCGCGATTGGCAAAATAGGTCCAAGCCCAGATGACCTCCTCCCCAGCCCGCACCTCAACCGCGTCTCGCCCATAGTTCCAAGGCGCCCGCTCGAAGGGGTCCATCTTCACTATTTCAGCGCTGCCCGCCAGCCAATACAGCACGCCCTCCACCCGCTCCCCGGGCGCGTACACGATGTTGGCGTGGGCGGCATGGGGATGCAGGCGCGAGACCTTGTCAAACACCAGCCGCCGATCCTGCAGCCAAGCCCCCCGAACCGCCGTGAACCGAAGCCCGCGTTCCCACACCCGCGCGGGGTTCATGTTGCTGCCGTAGGCAAAGTAGTGATCGACCGCGGGAACGGACAAAGGGCCTATCCGCCTTTCCTGATCCAAAACTCGAATTGGCCGTCCGCCGCACGCTGCTCAATGAGTGCGTGGCCCATGAAGCGGCAGAAGTTGGTGAAGTCGCGCTGGGTGGATGGGTCCGTGGCGACGATGCGCACCACCTGCCCCGCCGCCATCTCCCGCACTCGATTGCGCACGATCATCAGCGGCTCCGGGCACAGCAGCCCCACCGCGTCCACGCTGCAATCAGCCTCCGGCACTTCCTTCGCCAACGCCCATCAATCCATGTCTGAAAACGGGGGGCGATACTACCAAATCCCCGACCGATCGACGGCGCGAGCCTTCGGTGTGGGACGCCCTCTCGGACGGCGTGAAGCGCCGATTTTTCGGCCAACCGACTGGCCCGGTTAGGAATGGCCTAGGGAGAGCAGGTTTTCGACCGGCCGGTAGGGCGCTTCCAGATAGGCCATGTCCTTGGGCGTGAGTTCCGCGCTGGCGGCTTTGATGAGCGCCTTGATTTGCTCCACGCGGGTGGCGCCGACGATGGGCGCGGTCACCCCGGGTTGGGCCAGCAGCCAGGCCAAGGCCACCTGGGCAGGCTGCAAGCCGGTTTTCTGCCCCACTTCGATCACGCGGGCCGCGACATCGAAGACATGCTCGCCCCGGTAGAGGCTTTCGGTGCGGGCCCGGTCCTGGCCTCGGGAGCGGTTGGTGCTGCCGCCGGCAAAGCCGCCTTGGTAGGCACCGGCCAGGATTCCCCGAGCCAAGGGCGACCAAGGGGTGAGGGCCACGCCGGTGCGCAGGCAGTAGGGGTTCATCTCCCGCTCCTCCTCCCGATACACCAGGTTGTAGTGGTTCTGCATGGATATGAACTCGGTCCAGCCGTGCAGGCGGGCGGTGAGCTGCAGCTCGGCAAACTGCCAGGCGAACATGGAGGAGGCCCCCAGATAGAGCGCCTTGCCCGCCTTGACCACGTCATGCAGGGCCTCCAAGGTCTCCTCGATGGGCACCCGAGCATGGCCGGGGACGCCGTGGGGGTGGCGGTGGATGATCAAGTGGTCAACATAGTCGTGCCCCAGACGCTGCAGCGAGGCATCCACCCCTTCCATGACGTGCTTGCGCGACAACCCGCCGCTGTTCGCCCCGCGCCCCATCGGCATGGCAACCTTGGTGGCCAGAACGTAGTCCTGCCTCGGCAGCAGTTCCTTCAGCAGCGCCCCCACCACCTTCTCGCAGGCGCCGATGCCGTACACGTCCGCACAGTCAAAGTAGAACAGCCCGGCATCGATGGCCGCCTTGAAGATCTCCCGGGCGTCGTCCAGCCCCAAGGTCCAGTCACCCTGGTGGCCGCGCCCCGGCTCACCGAAGTTCATGGTGCCAAGACAGAGCCGAGACACCCGCAGCCCGCTCTTCGCACCGAGTTGCACCGCTTCCAACATCATGGTCCTCCTTAGGGGGGCGAGCACGGCGAATTCGCCGCATCCTGCTCAACGCGCAAGATTGAATCCAGTGAGCAGCCGGCCATGAAGCGGACCATCTCCATTGCGTCCCGGCTGTCGTAGAAGCGCATCATAGCGGCGTTGAACTCAAGCAGGCGGTTGGCCGGCACCGAAATGGCATCCAAACCGGCAGACAGCAGCTCGCCGTTCATCATCAGCCGTCCGGTGCGTTTGTTGCCGTCGTTGAGAACACAATTCCGCCGCTCTGCCAAACCGCCGCTACACCGCCACGAAATCCGGATAGGTCTCAAAGGCGGCAACGAAGTCAAAGGCCTGCCCCGTGCCGTCGTCGTTCCCTGCCCGCCAGCCATGCCAAGGATATTCGACCGCGCCGTTGGGGCGCAGCACTGGGCGGCCGGTGTTTGGATCGGTGGCGAAGAACGGGCCGTGCTCCTGGCCACGGCGCATCGGCAAGTGCGTGCGCGGGCCGCCGGGCTCATCGCAAAGGTACATGCCAGCACCGGGGGCACCGCTGTTGAACACCCAATGGGCTTCCGCGAAGGCCGGGGCCGCGGGCGACGGGTCGTTGCCGTGGTTGTGGGTGGAAAGGTCCACGCCCGTTCCCGCGGTCCAGAGATTGACGTAACTGACCTCCGCGGAATGCTCATCAAGCAGATGGAAGCCGGGCGACATGTAAGCCTCGACGCCGTCGAAGAAATCGGTGAAAGCACCAAACTTCTCGTCAAAGCGCTGCCACGCGAACGCCTCGTCCATGGGGCCTTCGATGTTCAGCTCCGCCATGCTGCGCACGTTGTCCGACACGTCCGCCGTCTCGGTGAAGACGGCGAAGATGGCCCCGTCGCCACCCGCTCGAAGTTGCCCAGCCCTGACATCCGTGTCCCGCACCATGAACGGGCCGGCGAAGGGCTTGCGGCCGATGTTGGCAAGCTCCCCGGTCACCACCTTGACGTGGATGCGCCCGGCTGACTGGTCCAAAGACAGGCTCTGGCCCGCCTGGAGCCGGGCGAACTGGAGGGTCCAGCCGGCCACGGACCATACATTGGAAACCGCCGGCTCGCCCGGCGTTCCCTGGCCATCCAAGGTGATCTGCAAACCGGGCCGTTGGCCATGCTTGGCCAGTGGGGCGTTGGGTTGGATGTCGGCCAAGGCGGAGCGCATCCTAGTTCACCCCGCTGCCTGCTGCGTTGCCCGTTCCAACTGCTCGCTGATCTGCCCTTCAATGGCCTGCAGGCCCTCGCCCACCGCTGTGCGCTTGGCCACGTCGTCCAAGATCTGCTCACCGCCGCCCACCTGCTTGACGAAGTCCCGCGCCAGCGGCGTCATCACGTAGCCCTCGGGCAGCGGCGGCGCGTCATCCACCCGACGCGCCATGGCCGCCTCGATGGCGGGCTCAAGTTCAGCGAACTTACGCGCCCGGTTGGCTTCATCGCGCTCCTTGAACTCCGGCAGGATCTCCTTGCCAAAGATTTCCAAGGATTCCATGATGTGCTCATGGCGGTTGCGGCCGGCCTGTTGAATGAAGATCACCTGATCAATGCCGCACTCCTCATAGCGGCGCAGGAACTCCCGCAGTTGCTCCGGCGTGCCGATGGCGCCGCGCAGGCCCTTGCCGCCGTGGGCCGCAACCTGCGCGCCAAGGCGCTCCTGCTCCAGGGCCACCGCCACCTCCGGGTCGTAGCCCATCTGCTGGCGCTTCTGCTGAAACTCCTCCCAAACGTTGGTCTGGCCCGGCACGTGATCGCCAAAGACGTAGAAGTGGGCCAGTGAGAAGCCGAAGAAGTTGCCGCCCTCCATGCCGCGGCGGATGGCCTCGCGCTCATCGCGATGCACCATCATCGGCGTCACGCAGGCGATTTCCGGGTTCACCGCCTTGCCGATGGGCACGCACTTCTCCGCCAAGGTGCGGCGATAGTCGCTGACCCAGTGCTTGGCCTCCTCCGGGTCGATGAAGGTGAAGGTCAGCGCGCCGATGCCCTTCTCCGCTGCCAACAGGATGGTGTCCCGGCGGGAGCAGGCCACCCACAGGGGCGGATGGGGCCGCTGCACGGGCTTCGGCACCACGTTGCGCGGCGGCATGCTGCAGTGCTTGCCCTCATGACCGGTGAAGGGGGCCTCGGTCATGCAGCGAATCGCCACTTTCAGCCCCTCCTCCCACATTTCGCGCTTCAGCGC
Source organism: Candidatus Azophilus sp. (assembly GCA_965220835.1). Classification (GTDB taxonomy): domain Bacteria; phylum Pseudomonadota; class Gammaproteobacteria; order Pseudomonadales; family Azotimanducaceae; genus Azophilus. The sequence continues at coordinate 1,803,337 of OZ244842.1, forward strand.
CGGGGTGATTTCAAAGCCACCCAGTTCGGCGGTGGAAGCGGACTCTCCGGAGCCGAACTCCACCCGGCCGTTGGAGACCAGGTCCAAGGTGGCCACCCGCTCCGCAGTGCGGGCCGGATGGTTGTACTTGGGCGCCGTCTGAATGATGCCGTGGCCAAGGCGCATGTTCTTGGTGCGCTGGCTGACGGCGGCCAGGAACACCTCCGGAGCGCTGGAGTGGGAGTACTCCTCCAGAAAGTGGTGCTCCACCTCCCAGACGTACTCGATGCCGAGCTTGTCCGCCAGTTCGCACTGCTCCAAGGCGTTCTGAAAAAGCGTCAGCTCGGACTCGTCAGTCCAAGGCCGGGGCAATTGATGCTCGTAGAAAATGCCGAATCGCATGGTCGCTGCCTCCCTCCGTCTTCTTGAAAGCGATAGCCAATCTACAACGGGAGGATGGCGGCAACAAGGTGAACACTGGCTCATGGTGGCCAATGTTCGTTTGGAGTTTCGCTATCGCGAAGCTCCGCGAACATTCAGAAGTCCTCCCGCTTGCCAGCCGAGGCTCAGTCGGAGGGCCGCTGGGCGTCTTCGCCAGCTTCCTCGCCCAGCCGCTGGACGGGATCGAAGACGGGTGCCAGGCCCTCTCCTGAGTCCGCCTCGTCCATGGCATTGGCCACCACCACTTGGGAGGTGGGCATGACCACGGCGGTCAGATCCGTGGGCACTTCGGAAGCGAGGGGCGGCCGCACCCGCATGCGGTACAGGGTGAAGCCAACCAACAGGGCGTTCAACGCGCCCACCAGATAGTACAGGCTGGGTGCGCCAAACAGGCTCATCGCCCGCGCGCCGAGCAGGGGCCCGAGCAGGCCGCCGATGCCGTTGATCAAGATGATGCCGCTGCTGGCCGAGAGAATCTGGTGGCTGTTCAACTGGTCGTTGATGATGGAGATGGACACCGAGTACATCGGCTGCACCGCGCCGCCCACCAGGAACAGCATGACGGCCAGCAGCCAAAAGTTGCCGAGGGCAGCGGCAACAGGTACCAGACAGGCCGCGAACGCCGCCGCGCTGGCCAGCAGCAGCAGGGTGTGGCGCCGGTCCTGAACGTCCGAAAGACGGCCAATGGGGATCAACACCGCCAAGCCCCCCGCCATCAACGTGCCCACGAGGATGGAGCTGGCGGTGAGCGAATAGCCCAATTCCCGGCCGAGCACCGCAGTCAGCCACATGATGGCGCCCAGGGTCATCCCCTGAACCAACACCGCAACCGCCCCCAAGGGCGTTGCGCGAATGAAGCGCGCCACGTGCAAGTGCTCCGAGAATTCGATGGGCGGTGCGGCGATGGAACTCAACAGCACGGGAATCATGGCCACTGACAAGATGACCGACGCAAGGATGAAGGGCTCAAAGCCGTTCGGCGGCCATAGATTGACCACCGCCTGCCCGGCGATGAACCCCAAGGCAATGGTGAACATGTAGGCCGCCAGATAGCGGCCCCGGTTTTCGTTGGAGGACACGGCGTTAAGCCAGCTTTCGGCCACGAGGTACAAGCCCGAGAAGCAGAACCCGCTAAGCAGGCGAAACAGAAACCACCAAGCCGGCTCCACAAAGGTGGCGTGCAGCAGGATGGTCACCGACGCCATGGACGACAAGGCCGCGAACACGCGAATGTGCCCAACTTGCGCCACCGACAGCGGCGTGAGCCAAGCGCCGAGCAAGAACCCGGCGTAGTAGGCCGACATGATGAAGCCGATGGCGTCCAGCGAAAACCCTTCCAGCGACGCGCGAACGCCAAGCAAGGTGCCCTGCATGCCGCCGCAAAGGGCGATGAGGGCAACCCCAGTGAGCAGGGTGCGGGCCAAGGCGAAACGGGTGGTCATCGGCGCGGCCAGTTCATTGAGGGCGGCGCATTTTGGCGGATTTGAGTGGGTTGGGGGTAGCGTTTATTGAGGCCGCAACCCCTCGGCCCGCGAGCCTGGACTTTTCAGGAAAACCCTAAGAAAAACCAAGGGTTGGAATTCGTTGCGAACTTTGTTAGCATCCACCCAATCGACTCGCCACGCAATTCGGCCCCTTGTTTGCTTCAGCTTTGGCTTCACCTTCGCGTCATCCTGTGCTTCGCCTCCCGTTGTTTTCACCCGTCGCTGGGGCAATTGAAGGCTCCCCGCAGGTTTGGCAACGCGGGACGGTGATGAACGCAGTTGATTCTCAGTGGGCGGCTGGCATGAAGATGCGGAGAAGCGCGACGCACAACGGCTCACCGGCGCTTCGTTAGTGGTACTCATCTAGTGGCACTCACCACTGCCCTTGCCGAAGGCCGGCGCACATGGCGAACATCGCCGCCGTTGCCGAAGGCCGCCGCAAGTCGACAGAATTCCCAACCATTGGTTCCAACATGGCCAAAAAAAAGGCAAAACGACAACAGGTGCTTTCCCCCACAAACGCGCGCGAGACCATCGCCGAGGATGTTCAGGCGTTTTTGGCGGCAGGCAAGAAAATCCAGAAAATTCCCGCTGGCGTGAGCGGGTGGCGCGCCCAAGGGGGCACCCGCCACATCGTGATCAGCAAAAGCAAGAAAAACTAAGGCAAGGTTGGCCGTAAGGTTTGCCGCAAGGTTCGCCGCAAGGTTTGCCGCAAGGTTCGCGGCAAGGTTTGCCGTAAGGCTCGCCGCAAGGCACGCCGCAGGGCCCGCCGTAAGGCATACTGAAAGGCTCGCCGTAAGGCCCGCCGCAAGGCTAGCCGCGCAGGGCCGGCATCACCGCCTTGGCCAGCAGGCGCTCGTTCTCCGCCACGTAGTCGCTCGGGCAGGCCGAGTTGAGCATGATGGTGCGGGCGCCGGCGTCGATGTACTCCCGCAGCCTTGCGACAACGTCGTCGGGGCTGCCGGCTAGGGCGTACTTGCCCACCAACGCTGAGAAATCCTGGTTGTACTGCAGTGACAGGCGCTCGGTGGCCATCCTGATGCCGATGTCTCGGTCCTCGTGAACGGCGAAGAAGATGAACAGCCCCGGCCGCACTGGCGCGGGCCGTTCCACTGCTGCTGCAAGGCGCTCGATCCGCTCAATGCTGTCCGCAAGCTTCTCCGGCGTGTACATGTAGGGCAGCCAACCGGTGCCGAACCGGGCGCAGCGGCGCATGGCCGCTTCGCTTCGGCCCGATATCCAGATGGGCGGATGCGGCTGCTGCACGGGCTTGGGCCCCAAGGTGACCCCGCTCAAGGTGTTGAAGCGGCCCTCGTAACGCAGGTTGTCCTCCCGGCAAAGGCGGTTCAGGATGTCCAGGCTTTCATCGGTGCGGGCACCCCGCTCGCCAACTGGCACGCCGCAGGCTTCAAACTCCTTGGGATACTCGCCGCCGACGCCAACGCCGAGGTTGAAGCGGCCCCCGGAGACCTGATCCAAGGTCGCCACCTGCTTGGCCAGCAGCGCCGCCGGATACAGCGGCGCCAAGGTGATGGTGGACATCATCCTGATGCGGTCGGTGGCGCCCGCTGCCGCAGCCAAGGCGATCAACCCATTGCCCACCGGGCCGTGGAAGAAAACGTGCTCGCCCGTGCACACGTACTCATAACCCAAGGCCTCGGCCTCCCGCGCATCGGCCGCCACATGGTCCAGCCGGCGCAGGCCGATGCCAAACTCGACGTTGCTCATGTTGTTGCTCCCTTAGCCTGTGATCCGTGCTGGCCCTGCCAAAAGCAGCTGGCTGGAAAATCCACGTCCAGTATATTGTGGAACATCGTTGGCTGGAGCATGTTGAGCGTCAGGTTGTGGAATCTAGGGCTGCAGCCGCACCACCTCCCAGCCCCCCGCCTTGTTGACCTGATAACGGAAGCGGTCATGCAGCCGGCTTGGCCTGCCCTGCCAGAACTCGTACGCCACCGGCTCAAGGCGGTAGCCACCCCACTCGGGCGGGCGCGGCAACGCATCCGGGGCGTGGGCCTTGCGCAGCGCGCGCTCCGCTTGTTCAAGCGCGTGACGGTCGGCGATGGGGGCCGACTGCACCGAAGCCGCCGCCGCATAGCGGCTGTCCAACGGCCGGGACTCGAAGTAGGCATCCGACTCGGCGGCGGACAAGCGCCGCACTGGGCCGCTGATGCGGACTTGACGATCCTGCTCCCGCCAATGGAACAAGACCGAGGCGACGGGATTCTCCGCTAGATCCGCACCCTTCAGGCTGCGGTAGTCGGTGTACCAGCACAGCCCTTGGGCGTCGAAGTGCTTCAACAGCACGATGCGCACCGAGGGCGCACGGTCGGCTCCCACCGTCGCCAGCGCCATGGCCGTGGGGTCGGCGATGCCGGCAGCGATGGCAGCCTCCAACCACGCGGAGAACTGGAGGAGCGGGTCCGCCGCCAATTCGCTGCGGCGCAGGGGCGCGCTGCCATAGTCGCGCCGCTGGGCTCTCTGATCGCCGCTATCGCCCATGGGCTTCTCCAGTCTGCCTGACTCAGCGGAGCGACGACGCCCCGCCGTTGGGAAGGGGCTTATGGTACTTTACGACAGGCCTGAACTAGGCTTCGGCTCATGCCACCTGCGCGCAAGGATGCGCCCTGAGGTCTCCGCAAATCCCCTTCAAGGGCGGGGCGCCCTCGCTCCGGGGGACGCAGCACAGTATCCTTGGCTGAAGCACTTTGAGAGGCATGCATGCCCATGAAATCACTGCTCAAGTTTCTGCCCGTGCTGGCGCTCGTCCAAGGTTGCGGGGACCCGGTGGCCAACCGCGCCGAGGAACTGGCCCACGAACTGCTGATCGTTGACACCCACATCGACGTCCCCTACCGGCTGCACAGGGAGTGGCAGGACATCTCCCAGGCAACCGCTGAGGGGGATTTCGACTACCCCAGGGCCAAGGCCGGCGGGCTCGATGCGCCCTTCATGTCCATCTACATCCCTCCCAAGGTGGATGCCGAAGGCGGCGCCTTCGCGATGGCTGAAGCGCTGATTGACTCAATGCAGGACATCGTCAACCAATCGCCGGACAAGTTCGCCTTGGCCACCTGTGCGGACGACCTCATGGCCATAAAGGCCTCCGGGCGCATCGCCCTGCCGTTTGGCATGGAGAACGGCGGCCCCATCGATGGGGACTTCGCCAACCTGCGCCACTTCCATGACCGGGGCATTCGCTACATCACGCTGGCCCACGGCAAAAGCAACCATATCTCAGACTCCTCCTACGATACGTTCAAGCGCTGGCAGGGCCTGTCGCCCTTCGGCAAGGAGCTGGTCGGGGAAATGAACCGGCTGGGCACCATGATCGACGTGTCGCACCTGTCCGACCAAGCGTTCTGGCAAGTCCTCGAACTCAGCGAAGCACCGGTGGTCGCCACCCACTCATCCCTGCGCCACTTCACCCCGGGCTTCGAGCGCAACATGAGTGACGAGATGGTTGCGGCACTCGGCGAAAACGGCGGCGTCATCCACATCCCCTTCGGCAGCATCTTCCTGACCCCGGCGGCCGGAGCCTACAGCAACGCGCAACGCAAGGCCGCCCTCGGCTTCGCCTTCGCCAACCATCTCGATGAAGAGGACCCACGGCTGGTGGACTTCATGGCCGAGTACCGGGCGGCAAACGCCTATCCCTACGCCACCCTGGACGATGTGCTTGACCACTTTGACCGGGCGGTGGACTTGGCCGGCATTGAGGGCGTGGGCATCGGTTCGGACTACGACGGCGTGGGGGATTCCCTGGCCATCGGCCTCAAGGACGCATCCACCTACCCCAACCTGATCCGGGGCCTGCTTGGCCGCGGCTACAGCGAAACGGACATTGAGAAAATCCTCAGCGGCAACCTGCTTCGCGTATGGCGGGCTGCGGAGGCGATAGCCGAGTCCCATGGCAACGCGCCGCGCTGCAGCGTGGCCGCAGGCGGCTCCGCAACTCAGGCCTGACGCACGCGCCCAGCATGGCTATGCGCCTGGGCTAGGGCTCGCTGGCCACCAACACGCCGTCGGACAACAGCGCCGTCACCTCGTCGTCCGAATAGCCCACTTCACGCATCACCTCCCAAGTGTGGGCGCCGATGTCCGGTGCCCGGGACGGCGGGCGCTTGGCCTCGCCATCCACGAACACCGGCGAATTGACGGTTAACGGGTAGTCCTCGCCCTCATCATCCGTGGGCAGGATGACGCCGGTGGCCCTGAGCTGCTCGTCATGGACCACGTCGCCCATGGGCGCGACCACACCGCAGGTGACGTGGTGGGCGTCGAGCCGGGACATCAATTCAGACTGGGTGAACTGCGCCGTTGCAGCGGCGATCAGGTCGCTGAGCGCATGGCGATTGTGCATTTGCGCATCGAAGTCTGCAAAGCGCTCGTCTTCCAACCACTCCGAATGGCCCAAGGCGGCGGCCAGTTGCGGCCACTCCCGTTTGGTGTTGATCAATGCCAGCACCACAAAGCGGCCATCCTTGGTGGGGTAGGCGATGGTGAAGGGGTTGCGCAGCCCCTTGGCTTGCTTGTAAGCGCTCAAGTCCATCCCGGCGATCACCCCCTGCAGGGCCATGCCGTTGGCCCAAGCGCCGCTGGCGGCGAGCGACGTGCTGACCTGGCAGCCCTCCCCGGTGCGTTCGCGCCTGAACAGGCCGGTCATGATGGCGCCGAACAGGCACATCGCCGTGCTGTGGTCGCCCATGCCGGGGGCCGAACCTTGGGGCGTCTGGCCAGGCTCGCGAATGAACTCCATCAAGCCGGACCGAGCCCACCAAGCGGTGATGTCGAAGCCCTTGCGAGACATCTCCGGGCCTTCGGTGCCATAACCGGTCAGTTGGGCAAAGACGATGCGCGGGTTGATGGCCTTCAGCTCCTCGTAAGTCATGCGAAAGCGCTTCAGTTGACCGGGCAGAAAGTTGGTCAGAACAACATCGGCGCCCACCGCCAGCCGGTGCAGCACCGCCTGGCCTGCTGGCTGAGTGAGATCGAGGCCAATGCTGCGCTTGTTGCGTGAAGTGAGCTGCCAGTGGTAGGGCACCGGGTACTTGCCCACCAGCTTGCGATAGCGGTCGCCGCCGGGCGGCTCCACCTTGATGACGTCCGCGCCAAAGTCCGCCATGACGGTGGCGGCGCCCGGCCCGGCCAGAAAGGACGCGGCGTCGATCACGCGAATGCCTTCCATCAAGTAGGTCATGGCCGCTCCAAGCGGAAGATCATGCCTTCCGACACCCAACCCTCGTGGGGATCGACCTCGTACTTTTCGGAGTAGGCCAACGCCACTTGGCCGCGCTCAGCGGCTTCCTCCACCAAGGTGGCTTGCAGATGGTAGAGCCCGTCATCTATGCGCACCCGGACGTTGTGGTCATCTTCTATGAACCCTGTCCAAGTGGTGCCGCCGCCACTGGTGGCGACATAGAGTTCGCTGCCGATGCCGACGCCCCAGATGTTGATGGAATAGGGGTCCGCCGGACGGGTTTCCAGTTGGATGGTGTCCGGAACGTCGCCCCAAGCCTCGGGCGGCTGACGGTCCGCACCGGCCAATTCACCGCCAGGAATGGTGACGAAGGGCTCGCTGCACCCAGCAGCGGCCAACGCCCCCAGAAATACCGCCCAGCTTCGACTCATGTTGATTGCCCTGCGTTGCAACCCGCCAATCCTACGATAGGCGGGAACGAAATTCATGATCTCGATGAGGCCACTGCATGGCGCTACACCGGCGGCTCGCCAGGCTGCCCATCCAGCCACCAGCGGATCACCGGCAAGTGCGCCCGGCCGATGTAGAGCTCATCGCCAACCACATAGGCCGGCACGTCATTGCCGCCCAAGGCGCGCACCTCTTCGGCGGAGGCCGCGAGTTCAGCGCTGGCCTGTTGGTCCAAAAAGGCAGCAAAGCCCGAGTGGCCGCAACCGGCGGAGACAAGGGCAGATTCCACAGCCGCCCTGTCCCCCGGATCCAAACGGCCGGCCCAGACTTCGGAAAACACGTGCCTGACGTAGGCATCGCTCTGGCCTAAGCCCGCGTCTTGGCGCTTCAGCCACGCTAGCCCGGCGTTGGCGGCAAAACTGTCCAGCTCCTCGTCAGGGTGAACCCATTCGATGCCCTGCTGGCGCGCGTAGAAGTCCAGTTCCCAGCGACGGTAGCTGGCCCGCGCCTGCCGATGCTGAGCGCCTTTGGAGTTCGCGTCCGCCTCCTTGCGCCGAGGCCGCGGCTTGACGTGAAAGGGGCGCCAGTCCACGGCGGTGCCGGTTGCTTCGGCGATGGCGAGGGTCGGCCCGAGAGCCAGCCGGGCCTGGGGGCTTTTGAAGTCAATGTAGGCAATCACCGTCATCAAAAGGGCCGATAGGCGACATCGGGGGCCTCGCCCTGCCGGCCGCCGAGATGCCAGCGCACGAAGGGCAGGTGTTCGCGCCCAAAGAACGGCTGCCCATCAACAATGTAGGTGGGAACGCCGAACACGCCGGCAGGCAGCAACTGCGCCTGCAGGGCATCGTGCTCCGCACGCCCTTCGCCTTCTAGGTAGCCACGAAAGCCTTCGGTGGCAACGCCGGACTCACCGAGCAACGCTTCAATGACGGCCGGATCCTCAATGTCCAGCTCGCGCCGCCAAAAGCGGTCGAAGACGTTTCGGGAGTAGCGCTTCAGGCATTCGCGCCCGGCCATCTTGGCCCACTGCATGCCGATGCCGGCCAGCGATGAGTTCCAAACCTTGAGCGGCCCCTTGAGCACCAGGCCGCGATGCCGGGCGGTGCGCTTGGCGTCCCGATAGGCGTAGCGCACCCACGACCATTGCTCCTTGCTGCGGTTGCTCTCCAGCACGCGGCCCTTGCCGTCGGCCTTGGCGGTGCCGAGAAAGCTGCCAATGTCCAGCGTCAGGTGCCGCCAATCGATCTCGATGCCGAAGTCGTCCTCCAGCTGGTAGGTGGGTTCCAAGGCAAGGAAGGCGTAGGGGCTTTTGTAGTCCACATAGACAATCAGTGGCGCCTGTGAGGTCAGGGGCTGCATGGCGATATCCGGCTGGAACCACTTGTGCGGGTTGGGAGCGTTCACCTTATCACCAACCCCCCAAGTATGTTAGTTTCACCGCCGCGACTAGGCCCGAGGAGAACGCGGCTTGAAAAACCTATGGTTCCATCTGATGCCCTACAAGGAGCTGCCCGACGACTTCCGCGAGCAGCACCAGTCCGTGTGGGTTGACATCGACCCCGGCCTGCTCGACCCCAACCGGGCGCACGTCATGTACAACGAGTTCATGGACGAGCTTGAGTACGCTGCCGAGGTCGGCTTCGACGGCATCTGCTGCAACGAGCATCACGCCAACGGCTACGGGCTGATGCCCTCGCCCAACCTGATTGCCTCCACCCTGGCCCGGCGCACCGAAGACGCGGCGCTGTGCGTGATGGGCAACTCGCTGGCGCTCTACAACCCGCCCATCCGGGTGGCTGAGGAGTTCGCCATGCTCGACTGCATGTCCGGCGGTCGCCTGATTGCCGGCTTCCCGGTGGGCTCGCCGATGGACACCGCCTATGCCTACGGGCAGAACCCATCGAAGCTGCGCGACCGGTACTACGAGGCCCATGATCTGATCATGAAGGCTTGGTCCGCGGAGGAGACCTTCGCCTTCAACGGCCGATTCAACCAACTGCGCTACGTCAACGTCTGGCCCCGCCCGGTGCAAAGGCCCCATCCCCCGGTCTGGATTCCCGGCGGCGGCTCCGTCGAGACTTGGCGCTGGTGCGCGGAGCTGGACTACGTGTACTGCTACCTCTCGTACTTCGGCTACAAGCTGGGCTTGCGCACCATGCAGGGCTTCTGGGAGGAAATGGACAAGCTCGGCAAGGACCGCAACCCCTACCGGGCGGGCTTCCTGCAGTTCGTCGGCGTCGCCGAAACCCATGCGGAGGCCCTGCGGCTGTACAAGGAGCCGGCGGAGTACTTCTACGGCCGCTGCCTGCATGTGAGCCCGTCCTTCGTCCAGCCGCCGGGCTACACCACCGAGGCCACCATCCGCGCCCGGGTGCAATCCCAGGTGGCGGCGGCGGCCATGAAGGAGCGCAGCAAGCAGACCAAGGGCGGCGGCTTCGGCGCTGGCGCCACCACTTGGGAGGAGATATTGGAAGCCGGCTACGTCATCGTCGGCACGCCGGACGAAGTGGCTGAGCGGCTGCGCGAAGTCTGCACCACGCTCAACGTGGGCAACCTGATGCTGCTGCTGCAGTTCGGCAACATGAGCCATGAATTGACCAAGTACAACACCCAGCTCTACGCCGAGCAGGTGCTGCCCCAAATCAGCGATCTGTTTTCGGAGTGGGAGAACCGTTGGTGGCCCGAGCCGATGGCCACCGCGGAGCGCCGGGCACCCCGTCAAGTCGCCTGATGCGCAGCCGACACCTGCGCTGCAACGGCGAGGAAGTTCGAGTTTGGGAGCAGGGCGACGGCCAGCCGGTGGTCTTCCTTGCCGGTTTCGGCGGCTTGCCGAAGTGGATTGCCTTCCTCGACCGGCTGGCGGAAAGCCGCCGCGTCATCGTGCCCTCCCTGCCCGGCTTTCCCGGCGCTGAAGGCCACGGCCGGCTGGACGACCTGCTGGACTGGACGGCCGCCACCCTGGAAATTCTGGAAGGGGCAACGGATGGCCCCTTCGGCTTGGTCGCCAGTTCGGTCAGCGCCCCCCTAGCCCTGGAAGCCGCGGCCATGCAGCGCCAGCGCATCGCCAAGCTGGTGCTCATCGGCCCCTTCGGCATCCACGACGAGCGCCCGGAGGCCATTGACGTCTGGGCGCAAAGCCCGGGGCCAAAGAGCTATCCGCCGCTGCTGTGCGCCCGTCCTGAACGCTACGCCGAACTTTGGCAGCGGCCCGAGGACGTGGACGAAATTGAGTGGCAGGTGATGGAGGTTCGAGCCCGGGAAGCGGCCGCCCGCTACCTGTGGCCGCTCAATGACACCGGCATCCTAAAGCGCGCCTACCGCATCACCCAACCCATGCTGCTGCTTCGCGGCGCCGAGGATCAGCTGGTTCCCAACGCCAGCTTGGAGAAGCTCAAGGGCGCCGTCACCGGTGAATGCTTGGTTCAGGAGGTGGCCGAAGCCGGTCATCTGGTGGAGCTTGATCAGCCCGAAGCGCTGGTCGGGCTGATCAACCAGTTCCTGTAGGGCAGCTCGGGGCAGGAATTGCGCGGAGCGAGGGCGTCCTGCCCTCCGATTGTGATACTTGGGTTGACGGTGGCGGCGTTCAGCCCTTGCGAGCCGCCTTGCCGCTGGCAATCTGCTGCCGAGCTTCCTTCTCGATCTTCTCCGCGCCGGTCGGGTCCACCCCCATCTCGTAGAGAATGCGCGAGTTGGCGTGGCCCAGATGATGCAGGCCGAACGCGGAGTGGATGGCGTTGTACATGCCTTGGGCATCCAGCGATTGATTCACGGCGAGCTTGGCCAGCTTCAAGCCAAAGGGGGGCTGCTGGGCGATCTTTTGGGCGAGCGCCAAGGTGAAATCCGTAAGCTCGGCGTTCGGCACCACGTGGTTGACCATGCCCAGCTCCTTGCCTTCCTGGGCGCTGATGGCATCGCCCGTGAAGAGCATCTCCTTAGCCTTGCGGTGGCCCACCTCCCAAGCGTGGACGAAGTACTCGTGGCCGTTGACGCCGAAGGCGATCACCGGGTCGGAGAACTGCGCGTCCTCGGCCGCGACGATCAGGTCGAAGGGCCAGACCAACATCAGGCCACCAGCGATGGCCTTGCCCTGCACTTGGGCGATGGTTGGCTTGGGCATGTTGCGCCAGCGCCAGCAGAAGCCGATGAAGACCTCCTGCTCCATGGCCATGTGCCCCTCCTGGCCGGGCCGGCGGTAGCCGCCCACGCCCATGATCGGCGGTCCGTAGTCGCCAATGCGGCTGCGGTCCTTCAGGTGGTGGCCTGATGAGAAGTGCGGCCCGTCGGCGCCTATGATGACCACCTTGATGGCGTCATCGTGCATGGCCACGTTCAGGGCGCGGTCCATCTCGTAGAGCATCTGCTTGTCCTGCGCATTGCGGATGTCCGCACGCGCCAGCATGATCCGCGCCACGCCTTCGGCGGGCTCCTCGTAGCGAATCTGCTCAAACACGCTGGCTTCGCTCATGTTCATTGCCTCCGTTATCGTTCCGCTCATGCCAAGGGCCAGATGCCCACCACCAAGGTACCAAACAGTCCCATCAGGCTCACGATGAATGTCACGAAGAACGTGACCATCCAGCCGATCATTTTCTCAAGCAGGGATTCGATCCGACCCAAGCGCCCCTCCACCGACTTGAACCGAGCATCGCTGCTGCTCTCAGCCGCATTGAAGCGAGCATCCACCGAATCGAAGCGAGCATCGACCGAATCGAATCGCGCCTCAAGTGCAGTGAAGCGCGCGTCAACTGTATTGAAGCGCTCATCGACTGACTCGAAGCGCGCGTCAACTGCATTGAAGCGCTCATTAACTGACTCGAAGCGCTCGTCAATGCGCTCCCACAGCAATTCATCGTTGCGCTCAAACTCCGCCCGCAGACGCTCCGGAGTGACGGCGAACTTCTCGATGGAATTAGCGATTGCCGCAATCACCGCCTTGCTTTGCTGCTGGGGCATTTCGGCAGCCTCAAGCCGCTCCGACATCGCTTCGATTTCCCTGACTGTTTGCTGCATGATCATGTTCCTTGGTCGCGTTTAGAATATCAAGCCACGCTGAAGCTTCGCCGCGACGCTGACAAGTGGCGATTCGCCCGCCGTTTTGTGGGAAATTGCCCATTTGGCGACTGACCCTGCCAATGGGCGGAATCGGAAGCACATCGAAATCTATACCAGCCAAGGGCCGCGGCGACCCGCGCAAGCGAAGCTCCAATGCTCCCGCAACGCGGGCACGCCTTGCCGTGCGTCAATGGCGCGACTAACCTGCACCACTGGTTTCAAGAATTGCTGAGGGGTTGGACTTATGAAGCTGTTTGCGAAAACCGTGCTCGGCGCGGTCTTGGCCATCATCGGCGTGGTCGCCGTCGTGCTGATCGGCGCGCGCTTTGCCGATGGTCCTTTGGAGATGATCGCTGGCGGCCCCTTCACCAGCGGCGAACTGCAGACCAAGCCGCCGGCCGATTGGTCTTTCGCGCGGGACATCGAGACCATCGAGTTCCAGTCCTTGGAGCCACCCCGCTCGCGCACCGTCTGGGTGCTGGCCCACGATGGTCGCCTGTTCATTCCCAGCGGCTACATGAACTCAACTTGGGGCCGCATCTGGAAGCAGTGGCCCATCGAAGCTGAGCGGGACGGGCGCATCATCACCCGCATCGACGGCAAGCTCTACTACCAGCAGCTAGTGCGCATCCAGGACGGGCCGGTTCTCGAGCCCCTGTTGGCGGAACTGTCGCGTAAGTACGCTGGCGGGCAGCGGATACCGGTGGAAGCGGTGACCTCCGGCGCCCTGTGGCTCTTTGAAGTGACGCCAAGCGCATGACGCTCGCCTTCGAAGGGTTGAAGGTCATCGACTTCACCCAAGTTCTGGCCGGCCCCTTCGCCACCCAGCAATTGGCGGCGCTCGGTGCTGACGTCATCAAGATTGAGCAGCCGGGAACCGGTGACCTGACCCGAGGCGGCAACCCGGAGCGGCCTTCGCCCACCTTCACCACCGCCAACCTCGGCAAGAAGAGCCTCACCCTGAACCTCAAGAGCCCGGCTGCCAAGGACATTGTCAACCGCCTCGCCGCCCAGGCCGATGCAGTGGTGGAGAACTTCCGGCCCGGCGTCATGGCCCGTCTCGGCTTTGGCTACGAGCAGCTGCGCCAGATCAAGCCGGACCTCGTGTACTGCTCCATTTCCGGGTATGGCCAAAGCGGGCCAAAGTCCGCGCTGCCCGCCTTCGACGGCGCCATTCAAGCCGCTTCCGGCATGATGGCCGTTTCCGGCTTCCCGGACAGCGGCCCGGTGCGGGCCGGGTACTTCGCGGTCGATATGGCCACTGCCCTGCACGCCGCCTTCGCCTTGGCCGCGGCGCTGTACCGCAAGCATCTCACCGGCGAAGGCCAGCACCTTGACGTGGCCATGATGGACACGTCCATGATGATGCTTGCCCCGCAGATGACCGCCTACCTCATGAACGGCACCGTGCCGGAACGCATCGGCAACCTTTCGCCCACCCTGCAGCCGACGGTCAACGTCTTCCCCACTGCCGATGGCTGCATTCAAATTGTGGCGCTCAAGGAAAAGCAGGCCAAATCGCTCTTTGCCGTGGCTGGCCTTGACGACCGCTACCCGGAGTTCCCGGACGCCCGCACTCGGTTCAAGCGCAGCGAGGAGGTCGACGCAATGCTCCGCAACGCGCTGAAGCGCCGAGACACCGCCCACTGGCTGGCCGCCTTGCGCAAGGAGAGCGTCCCCGCCAGCGAAGTGCGGGAACTGCCTGACGTGGCCAGTGACGCCCAATTCGAGCACCGCCAAGCCTTTGTTGAGGTTGATTCGCCCGAGCCCGCGGGTCGTGCCGAGCCAGCGGGTCGTGCCGAACCCGCGGGTCATGCTGAGCCCGCGGGTCATGCTGAGCCCGCGGGTCATGCTGAGCCCGTGGGTCATGCCGCCAAGGCCGTGTTTGCCGGCCACTGCGCCTCCGAGGATGGCCCCAAGCTCAGGCGGGGCGCACCCGGGCTCGGCGAGCACAACGAGGAGATTCTGGCGGGGCTCGGCTACCGCGCGGCCGAGATTGCGGCCTTCAAGGCAGACGGGACCCTGTAGCGTTGGAGATTCGACAAGCCACCGCCGCCGATGCGTTCATCAGCATTGGCGGCACGCTGGCGCTGCTCACGGCTTCCGTGGCGCTGTTCGGCAGCGGCTCTTCCGCCGGCGCCAACCAAATCGCCTTGGTCTGCGGCGCGGCCATCGCCGCGGGCATCGGCATCAAGAACGGCCATCCCTGGAAGGCGGTGGAACAAGCGAGTGTGGGCGGCATCGCCACCGCCATGCCGGCCATTCTCATTCTGCTTGCCGTCGGCAGCCTGATCGGCGCTTGGATGATCAGCGGCACGGTGCCGACACTGATCTACTACGGGCTGCTGGTGCTGGACCCCGGCTTCTTCTACGCCGCTTGCTGCCTGCTATGTGCCATCACGGCACTGGCGATCGGCAGCTCCTGGACGGTGGCGGGCACCTTGGGCATCGCCTTGGTGGGCATCGCCGCAGCCCTGGGCCAATCAGTCGAGATCACCGCCGGGGCCATCATCAGCGGCGCCTACTTCGGCGACAAGATGTCACCGCTTTCAGACACCACCAATCTGGCGCCAGCGGTGACCGGCATCGACATCTTCACCCACATTCGGCACATGACCTGGACCACCATGCCCAGCCTAGCCGCCGCGTTGGCCATCTTCCTGTTGATCGGCGGCCGTTCCGAAGCGGCACAGGCCGGCCACCTAGACGCCACCCTGACCCTGCTTGAAGCCCACTTCAACATCAGTGCGCTGCAGCTTGTGCCAGTGGCTCTGGTGATCGGCTTGGCGGTGCGCAAAACCCCCGCCGTGGCGACGATTTTGGCTGGGGCCCTGACCGGCGTGCTGTTTGCCTTGGCGTTTCAACGACCGGCCATTCTGGCGATGGCCGGCGGTGACGGCAGCGGCGCCGGCACCCTCACGCGAGCCCTTTGGACGGTGCTGTTCGACGGCTACGCGGCCCGCACCGGCGACGCCAACCTGGACTCGCTGCTGTCTCGCGGCGGCATGAGTTCAATGCTGACCACCGTTTGGCTGATCATCGCCGCCATGGCCTTCGGCGCGGCCTTGGAAAGGGCCGGCGTGCTGCAGTTCCTGCTACGCGGCCTGGTCAAGCTGGGCCGCAGCACGGGCAGCCTCATCGCCGCCAGCGGCGGCACCTGCTTCGGCATCAACGTGCTGGCGGCGGATCAATTCATGTCCATCGTGCTCACCGGGCGCATGTTCCGGGACGAGTTTCTGCGCCGCGGCCTGCACGAAAAAAACTTGGCCCGGGTGGTTGAGGACACGGGCACCATCACTTCGCCGCTGGTGCCCTGGAACACCTGCGGCGCCTACATGGCCGCCACCCTGGGCGTGCCAACCTTGGCCTACCTGCCCTTTTGCTTTTTCAACCTGATCAACCCGTTGGTGTCGATGGCCTATGGCGCCACCGGCTTCAAGATGGAACCCGCTGAGGCGGAGCCGCCGGCCGACACCCGGGCGGTGGCGGCATAACCGGGAAGACTGGTGCGCAGCTAAGCGGTGGCTTTGCGCAAAACGTGCAGGTAGCCGTTGGAGAAGCACCGCTCCGGCTGTGGGCAGGTGTCGAAAAACCCTCTTTCCTTCAAGAGGTTGTGAAAGCGGCGCAGGTGATAGCAGGGCACGCCGGCTTGCAGGTGGTGCTCCAGATGATAGTTGACGAAGTTCGGCCCGATCAGCAGCCGCTCCCACCAAGACACCAAGGTGGTGACGGTGTTTTCCCGCACATCGGCACTCAACCGGTCCAAAGCGACGCCGTGCTCGCTCATGAAGCGAATGCGGGTGACCGCCTGAAAGACCAACAGATAAGCCACCCACCACAGCCCGTAGGCCCAAGGCGCACCAGCCAATGCCAGCACGCCGAACAGAATGCCGTGGGAGACCAGGAACGGCGCATTGCGGGCGAAGCCGAATGACTTGATCTGCCGGCGAACGTCCTTGCAGCCGGTGCGGCCGGTGAGGTCCCGGGTCAGCTTGCGGCGCATGCTGGCGGGCGCGGCCGGATAGGCGCTGGCCATGATGAAATCCGGATCCTGTTCGGTGCCTGCATGGCGATGGTGGCCCAGATGGTAGGCTCGATAGCGGGCTAACGAGGTGTTCATCAGCCCGCCGCAAAACCATGTGCCGAACGCGTCGTTCAACCAGCGAGACTGGAAGAAGACTTGGTGGGCGCACTCATGGTAGAGCACGGCAAGGCCCAGCTGACGCCCACCGAGCAGCAGCACCGCCAGCAGCACGGCGAGCGGATTGAGCCAAAGGACGGGCAAAGCGAAGGCAGCGGCCATCACGGCGAGATTAAACAACGTCATCCAGCCGGCCAGCCAGCCGGAGCGCGCCAGCAATGGGCGCATCTCCTCGGCGCTCACATAGTCAGAAAGGTTGACTGGTGTCGTGGTGCTCATAATGCCGGAATCCTAACGCTTTCGCCGTTTTTTCGCTAGGCGCACTTGACACTCTTCTGCATGACCTCCTGCTTGAAGGCTCAGACATGGTCAACGACAAATTGCAGCCAGTTCGCATCATCAGCGTTATCGGCCTGTCGGTTCTCGTAGCCGTCGGTTCTCGTAGCCGAGGACTTCGATGGTCAAGTGTCCCGCTTCGCCACGTATCCACAACAGTACACTTTCCGTTACACACTCATTGCTATGGGATCCACCACTTGCACTCGCCTGGGAATTGCCGGCTCGGGTCGCCGGCCACCGCCAGGAACTCCTTCAACTCTTGCGCCAGCCGCGCCGTGAATCCCGCGTAGCGGGGGGAGTAGCCGCCAAAACGGCGTCCGCAGTACTCCAAAACTACATGGAAGCCGGACTGGCTCGCCCCAAGCTGCCTGAAGGCGACGAATACATAAGTGCGCCCGCTTTCGTCGGTGGCCGTTCGCAGAAGGGCGTCGCCGACATCCAATTCATCCATGGGAATTCGCTGATCAGGGTTCCTTAGGGAAACCTCCTTCAGCACTGCAACGGCGTAGGCCGCGGCTACCTCCTCGCGGGCGAGCAGGACGTCTGGGCTGGGCGGGCCCTGCTGAGCCGTCGCGCACAGGGGAGCGGAGCAGGCGGCCGCAAGCAACAGGGTGGCAAGCGCGTTCGCACGGGTGGCGGAAGGACTGCCTCTCTTGGCCGTCCTCCGCCCATCGACTCTCCTGTCCCCGCTCCCCGGACGCCAAGGCGGCAGCCGATTCCTTGTGGGAGTGTGACAACCCTGTTTCGGGCGCGCCAAGTGCCGGTGGGGGCCAGAAAACCGTGGGCCGAACTGCATTCTAGAGCCCATGCGCGCAGTTGCCTGGATAGTCTGCTGTTGGATCGTAAGCGGTCATTCTGAGGCGTCATTGCCGGCTGGCTTAGCTTGCGGTTTCCTTCGTCGTTCGATGACGAAGGAGCAACCATTCAATGAGTGATGGGAAACGGGCGGCGGTTCGCCGCACGCGGGCGCAGTGGCAGGCGATCATGTCGCGCTTTGAGCGCAGCGGCCAGGGCCGCCGGGAGTTCTGCGAGGCGGAGGGCCTGGTGCCGGGAACGTTCTCGTGGTGGCGCCGCGAGCTGGGCCGGTCGCATCCTGACGGTTCGGCGCTGTTCGTTGAGTTGGCGGATGGCCGGCCGGCTGGGCCGTCGTGGGACGCGGAGCTGGAGCTGGGCGGCGGGCTGGTGCTGCGGGTTCGGCGGCCGCCTTCGTGCTGAGCCTGGGCGGCGGCTGCCGGATATGGCTGTGCCGCCGCGCGACGGACATGCGGCGCTCGTTCGACGGTCTGTCGGCGACGGTGCGCAACGATCTGGGCGCGGACCCGTCCGACGGCAGCTGGTTCGTGTTCGTGAACCGCCGCCGGACGATGCTGAAGGTCCTGGCGTTCGACGGGGACGGCTGGTGCATCTGGTCGAAGCGGCTGGAGTCGGGGCGGTTCGCGGGACGGGACGGCGCCGGCAGGGCCGAGCTCAGCCGGACGGCGCTGCTGGCGCTGCTCGAGGGCAAGGACATCGAGGTTCGGCGGCAGCGCAAGCGCCACCGGAGGGCTGCCTGAGGGGGTCCGTTCCGGCATAATCCGGTTTTCGCAGCGATGGACGGCCCCCGAAGTTGCCGAGCGCCCAGGTCCAAGCCCTTCAGCAGGAGAACGCGCGCTTAAGCGCGACGGTCGCCGACCTCACCGAACGGCTCGGCCAGCTCCAGCGGCAGGTGGACTGGTTCACGCGGCAGCTGTTCGGCAGCAGGTCGGAGCGGCGGCTGGAGTTCGACGAAGCGGAGCAGGCCAGCCTGTTCGCGGCGCTCGGCGTCGAGGCGCCGCCGGCCGAGGACGTTCCCACGCGGGAGGTCAGCTACCAACGCCGGGAGAAGCGCCGGGACGGCGCGGTCAACGAGAGCGGGCTGCGCTTCGACGGGACGGTGCCGGTGGAGGTGATCGAGGTTGTCGACCCGGCCATCGAGGCGATCCCGGAGGCGGACCGCGAGGTGGTCGGCGAGAAGGTCACGCACCGTCTGGCCCAGGAGCCCGGCAGCTACAAGGTGCTCAAGTACGTCCGCCAGGTCGTCAAGCGCCGGGACACCGGCGAGCTGCTGGCGCCCCCATCCCCGCCGAACGTTCTGGAGCGGTCCTGCGTTGACGTGAGCTTCCTGGCCGGGATGCTGGTCGACAAGTTCCGCTACCACCTTCCCCTTCACCGCCAGCACCGGCGCCTGGCCGACTGCGGCATCCAGGTGAGCCGCAGCAGCCTGACGAACTGGGCGGGGCGTGCCGTCGACCTGCTGGATCCGGTCGCTGCGGCGCAGGCGGCGCACATCCTCGAGGGGTCCGTGGTCGCCATGGACGAGACCTCGATCAAGGCCGGGCGCGCGGCGCCCGGCAGGATGCGCGGCGCCTACTTCTGGCCCGTCTACGGGGAGGACGGCGAGATCGCCTTCCACTACGCGCCGAGCCGGGCGCACCGGCACGTTGACGAGTTCCTTGGGAACTACCGGGGCACGCTGCTGAGCGACGGCTACGCGGCCTACGAGGCTTACGCGAAGCGCCAGGGCATCACGCACGCCCAGTGCTGGAGCCATTGCCGGCGGGGCTTCGCTGAAGCCGAGGAGAGCGACCCGGCGGGCGTGGCCGAGGCCCTGTCGCTGATCGGGGCGCTGTACGCCCAGGAGAAGGCGATCCGCAAGGGGAGCCTCAAGGGGACGGCGAAGCTCGCCCACCGGCGGGAGCGCAGCGCGCCTGCGGTCGATGCCTTCTTCGCTTGGTGCAGGGCGCAGCGCCAGCGCCCGGAGCTGCTGCCGAGCAGCCCGTTCGCCAAGGCGCTCAAGTACGCGGCGGACCGGGAGGCGGGGCTGCGCGTGTTCCTTGAGGATCCAGCCGTGTCGGTGGACACCAACCATTTGGAAAGGGGCCTTCGGCCGATACCGACGGGGCGCCGCAACTGGCTGTTCGCCTGGACGGAGCTCGGCGCCCAGCGCATCGGCGTCATCCAGAGCCTGCTGGCCACCTGCAAACTGCAGGACGTCGATCCCTACGCCTACCTGGTCGATGTCCTCCAGCGCGTCGGCCAGCACCCCGCGAAGCGCGCCGTCGAGCTGACGCCAAGGGTGTGGAAAACGCTGTTCGCGGACCGCCCCCTGCGGTCCGACCTCGACCGCACCAAGGATCCGCCACTTCAATAAACGGCGGAAGTCCAGAACGGCCTAGAATGACCGCTTACGTTGGATCACCCTCCATTGACAAGAACTCCCTCTCCCTTTCAGGAATATCCGGATCGTCCCCACCGAAGCTGGGCGAGTACTCCCCCAGCCGGCCTCCGCAGAATTCCAGGATGATGTGATATCCAGCCGTTGGAACGCGTCTTGACCTGAATGCCACGAAGGCGAAGGTGCGGCCATTGCCGTCGGTCGCCTCAAGCACCGTGCCATCCTCCAAGTCCAACTCATCCATGGACGCATACCAGTGGCTGTAGCGCCTCAGGAGGTAGGCCTCCTTCAACATCGCCAATCCGTACGCAAGGGCCACGTCCCTGTCGATGTGGGCGTAGTCCCCTTCAGCCGCCTTCCCGCCAGAAGCAGGCACCGCGAGAAGCGCGATTAGCAACGCCCACTTCATCGGATCCCGAACCCCTTGCATACGTACGGTTTCTTGCCCTCGTGTAACTCCACATCAAGGCGCAGCCCTTTCGTCTTTTTGTGGAGGTGGCTCATACCTTCATTGCCGATGATGCCCTTCGACCCACTTTCACCTTCAAACCCATGTTCAAGCCTTCCGCGAACTCTGCCATGCCGACGTCCCATTCATCGAGTCCATCCGTTGCGTACTACAAGGACAGCGGCCTCCCGTCTTAGCTAACTGCTCGCATTTCACGAAAACCTCTCCAAGTTGTTCAGTCAATGGAGAGTATCGGCACCACTTGTACAATGCGGAACAAAACACATTGATGTTTGACGGATAGTCTGCGAGTTGAAGCAGATGTTGGAAAGCCACTTGCTGGCAAGGACGTGAATGAATTGGTCTCGCTCACAAGAGCTTGTTCTTGCGAAGGAACTTCTCAACGTCTCGGTAGCTAGCATCTGCTCCTGCATATCTGACGAGATTGCGTGCCGTACGCATCCAGTCCATGGTTGTTGGTACTGCCGACTTCAGGCAATCCTCCAAGTCTTGTTGCTGCATTGGCCGATCCAACCCCGACGCTATGATATCGCCTATGACTCGGTCCTTTGCGGCCTCGATAACACCGTCGATGTCCGCGCCTGAAAAGTGCTCGGACGCGCTTGCCAGCACTGCACAGTCAATTTGACCAATTGCAACGTCTCTTAGCTTCTTTTGGAACATGGCCGTGCGAGCATGCACATCCGGCGGAGGAACGAAAACCAGCTTTGAAAAACGGCCAGGCCGTTTGATGGCTGGATCAATATCCCAAGGCATATTAGTGGCCGCAAGAACCAAAACACCACGATTGTCGATAGCAAAACCGTCCAACTGTGCAAGAAACTCACTAACAAGTGAGCGGGTGCTATGGGAATACGCTTTGGAGCGCGAATAGGCCAAGGCATCCAGTTCGTCGAAGAACAGAACACTTGGGCGGTTCGCACGGGCCTTGTCGAATATCGATGCTAGGTTCTCTTCGCTTACACCAGCCCACATGCTAAGCACGTCGCTTACACCAACTGAGATGAATTCCGCACTGCATTCCCCGGCGACAGCTTGCGCCGCCATCGTCTTGCCGCAACCGGGTGGGCCGTACAAAAGGACACCCCCTCCAGGGGACTTCTTGAATCTTTGGAAGAGACCCGGACGGAGAAATGGCTCAATGATTTGAATCCGCAGAGTTCGCTTGAGGTCCTCCATGCCCGCGACGTCGTCGAATCGAACAGCATCTTCGGCGGCGGGCCGCATTTCTAGAACGTTGGTCGCGCCACCTTCTACAGCCTCTAGCGACAGCTTGTTTCCACGCTCCATCAGCAACGACTCTAGTTCCTGAACCACGGTGAACCCTTCAAGCTGACGCGCCTGCTCATATGCCCGCACCGCTTTTCCTCTCTGTTGGAGGCCTAGTCGACTCTTAGCGACCCCCAACAAGGATCTCGCTGTTTCTCCCATATCAACCAGTAACATGTACTGTTCTAGCGCCTCAGCGTATCGTTCCAGATCTAGAAGACTGTCGGCAAACTCAAGTCTCAACTCTTGATCGAAAGGTCTTCGAACCAGTTCGTTCTGCATAAGTCTCAGATCCCCATCCATCGCATCACCGACTGATCAGACGCTTTAGCATGAACGGATAGACCGTCGAATAGATCCAGTAGACTATGATGAAGTGCAAGAAAGCGATAGCTAGGGGGTCTGACAGGTGTGGCATGACAAACACCATGTACGCCACACCTAGGGCCCAGACCGCAGCCGCTCCCAACCAACCGAACCTTACAATTGGCCAGAGCGGTAGCATGCTCCAATGGGTTGCCACTTTAAGCGCTACGCAATTTGCGACTAGATCTTCGTTGGAAGGATCAGCCAGCAGAAGTTCTTGGGTTATCTGCAGTGCCTCGCGAGCTCTTCCTTGTTCCGATAGGAAAATTGCCAGCATCGACAGGGTTCGCTCAGAATCTGGATGCTGCCGAACGAGTTCACTAAGCCTGACGCGTGGCTCGGAACCTCGCTGCAACACCAATGCACATGTGGCCGACGCGATTAGCGATTCTTCGTTTTCGGGATCCAATCTGACCGCCTCATCAGTCAACTTTTCTGCCTTGTCAAAGTCCCCGGTCTCGATCATCAGTAAGGCGTACCACGCATAGTATGCGGGATCCTCGGGAAAGTCCTTAATCAACGACAGCAATACCTGCTCGGCCTCAGTTAGCCGCCTGTCTTCCCGACAAACCTGATAGAGCAAGATACGAGCTCCCTCATGTTCGGGCTGGAAGGCCAAAAGCTGTTCCAAAGACTCAAGTGCGCGCTCGTTATTGTCATCCAAGTACTCAACGCAACCGGCGAGGTGGAGCAACTCTTGGTGTTCCGGGGCGGATTTCAGTTCCGACATAATCAGGGCACGAGCGTCGTCGAGCCGCCTACGGTCTAGCAACATCCAAGCGCGACCTATCACAGAATCAATGGCACGCTCGTCGTTGTTGTTCATCATGGTTCCTGCTTCCGGTCCGAATACTGAGAATGCTAGCTTGCCGAGCCGCTACTCACTCACAGACTCCTCACGCCGGGTCAACTCCCACGTTTCTGCGCAGTTCAAAAAACAAGATCGCTAGCGCCATTTGCACCACCATTCCCAAGACAAACACCAACGTACCGATTTTCCACGGCGATGGCGAATCGAGTCCCGACAAGGTCATGGCTCGGTAGTGTGGGCGGAAATAGCAGTAGACCAAGGCGAATGTAAGCACACCTGCGCCGCGAATGGCGAATCTGGCCACAGAACGCGGTCTACCGCTGGAGTACTCAACCGTGAAAAAGTCCGGGAAGTTGACGATGGCGAATGTAAGCAAAACGGTTGCCACAGTAATCGCGGCATAGATCCAAGCGTCTCGGCGGAGGCGTCCGAGCCGTTTCGAATTGATTGCCATTAGCGCGCCAACGGCCAAGGGGCCACTAAAGGCCATGACAAATCCACAGACGGGCGAATACAGCGGCTTCACCGCGATGTCGGGTGCCAGGCTCGGCTTCAACAAGTCCCTTCGGCTCAATTCTTGGTCAGTCACGTGATCTAAACCCGTTCGATGAGATTAACAGCCACGGCAACCGCCAGCGAAGCCGTCTGCGTGCCTGAACCCTGCATCCGTTGGGTTGAGAAGCGGGTGACCGTGCGAGACAACTTGGGGCGTTGAGCCCATCCCAAGCGGAACGGCCACCAAGACATAACGCCACCATGACACCATTCTCCTTTCACGCTTGAGACATTTAAGCCGACACCACGTTACGCTCTCCGCCAATAGCTGACAGTTATGCTCCGCCCAGTGTCCATTTCATCAAAGTCGTAGATGGCCGCGCATTCACTGATCTGCGCAAGATCATACACGAAGGACTCCACAGCGACATACGCGCATGAAGCCATACCGTCCATTGCCAAGACAAGGGGAATTGCTTGGCCGGGTCTGCAGCTCCAGCGATCGTCAGAAGTCCAGCTCGCAGATCGGCGGGACGTATGCGGAGGCCACGAAGTGCAAGTTGCCCTCGCCAGCGTCATTTTGGCCGTGCCCCAAAACATAGAGCGAGACGTATCGCTTGGCTTCGCTCTCATCGAGTTCGACGAAAATTCTGAGCACGCAAGGTTCCTCAGCATCGGCGTTCGCCGGGCCAATGGAAGCCAACGCCCAGACCAGCGCCACCAGCAGAGTCGCTGCCTTGAGGCCGTGCGACAGCTCGCCCGCTGCGGCCTCCCCAAGACGCATCCACCGTTCACCGAGTGGGTTGGGTTCGCTTCGCATTCAGTCACGCCGTATCGGCACCAATCGCGCAACGCAGAACATAACACCTTGATATCTTTAGGATAGTGTGTGGAATGAAGCAGCTGATGGAAAGCCATGGGCGGAAACGGATGCGCTTGGATTGGACTGTGCAGGTCAAGCACCCCACCGGAATCTACTCCCAATCAACACGCGCAAAGTTTCGCACCTGTGTAGGGCCTTGTTTAGCCGTACAGCCGTGCTTACAATTCGCGCCCTGCTGGCGGCAGGGTCGTTAGCTCAGTTGGTAGAGCACCGGGCTTTTAACCCGTTGGTCCTGGGTTCGAGCCCCAGACGACCCACCAGCGCCCGGTCCATGGGCGCCTCCCCATTCCTTCGCCAAACCGTTTTGCGGTATGGTTACGAGGTTACTCTGACTGGGGGTTGCCATGGGATTGCCTTTGAGATCCATCTTGATCGTGCCGCTGGCTCTGTTCGCGGCGTCCGCAAGCGCAGAAATCCCGCGCACTGCGGATGGCCTGCCCGACCTTAGCGGCACCTACGACATCGCCACGCTGACGCCGCTGGAGCGGCCCGAGGCCTATGGCGACAATCTGTTTCTGGCACCGGAGGAAGCGCAGAAGCTGGTGGCGGAAACACAGGCGTTCATTGCCGAGGACGCGCAGCAGAGCGACCCCAACCGGGAAGCGCCCCCAACCGGCGGCGACGGTTCGACGGGCGCGGCGGGCAACGTGGGGGGCTACAACGCCTTCTGGATTGACCCCGGCAACAACCGCTTCATGATCGACGGCAAGTTTCGCACTTCCATCATTCTCGACCCCGCCAACGGGCGGCTGCCGGCGCTAACGCCAGCCGGCCAGCAGCGGCGGGCGGCGGTGTTCAGCCTGTTTGGCGAGAACACCGGCACCGCTTGGTGGCTGGGGCGGGAAGGCCCCGGGCCCTATGACGACCCCGAAATGCGCCCCTTGGGGGAGCGCTGCCTGCTGGCCTTCGGTTCCTCATCCGGGCCGCCCATGCTGCCCACGCTGTACAACAACCTCAAGCGCATCGTGCAGACGCGCGACTACGTCATGATTCTCAATGAGATGGTCCACGACGCCCGCATCATCCCCTTGGAGGGCGGTCAAAGACTGGGAGTGCGCCAGTGGATGGGAGAGTCCGTGGGCCATTGGGAAGGCGACACCTTGGTGGTGGAGACCAAGAACTTCAAAACGCGTTCCGGCCTCTACTTCTTCGGCGCCACGGAGAACCTCAAGGTCACGGAACGCTTCACCCGCACCAGCCAAGACGAGCTGCTTTACGCCTTCACAGCGGAGGATCCCACTGCTTGGGAGGCTTCTTGGTCCGGCGAATACCCTTGGCCGGCGACGGACGCGCGCGTGTATGAGTACGCCTGCCATGAGGGCAACTACGCCCTCGGCAACATCCTGCGCGGGGCGCGGCTGCTCGAGGCCGATGCGGCGGCAGGCGGCGGCCAGTCTTCAGACTAGCGCGGGCGGCGCACTAACCCGCGAAACCTGCAACGTAGCGGGTGGGGTCGGCAACGCCGGCCGCTTCGAATCCGGCGCGGCGCAGCCGGCAGCTGTCGCAACGACCGCAAGCTTCCCCACGTTCGGTGGGCTGATAGCACGAGACGGTCAAGGCGTAATCCACCCCTAAGCCAATGCCGCGGCGGATGATCTCGTCCTTGCCGAGATCGACCAGCGGCGCGTGAATGCGCAGGCGCCCGCCCGCCACACCGGCCTTGGTGGCCAAGTTGGCCAAGGCTTCAAAGGCGGCAATGAATTCGGGGCGGCAGTCCGGGTAACCCGAGTAGTCCACGGCGTTGACGCCAACGAAGATGTGCTCCGCCTCCAGGGTTTCCGCCCACGCCAGCGCCAAGGCCAGCAGCACCGTGTTGCGGGCCGGCACATAGGTCACTGGAATGCCGACGCTCGGGGTCTCGGGCACGTCGATGTCCGCATCGGTCAGCGCGGAGCCGCCAAAGCCGGCCAAATCCACCGCCACTTCACGGTGCGCCACGGCACCGAGTGAACGGGCCACTGCCGCAGCAGCGTCCAATTCCACCCGATGCCGCTGTCCGTAGCGGCAGGACAGCGCATGGCAGGCAAAGCCCTGGGATTTTGCGATGGCCAAGGCGGTGGCGGAATCCAAGCCACCGGAGAGCAGCACGACCGCGTTCATCGGCCGGGTTCGTTGCCCCACAGGATCTTGTGCAATTGAACCTGCAGGCGCACGGGATAGCGGTCCGCAACAATCCAATCGGCTAAGCTGCGAGCGGGCAAGTCCTCATGGCTCGGCGAGAACAACACCGCACCGACACGCTCCGTGAGCTTCAGCTCATCGCACTTCAGCTTCGCCCAATCGTAATCCGCACGGTCACATATCACGAACTTGACCTGATCCTGGGCACCGCACCAATCCAGATTGGGCCAAAGATTGCGGCTGACCTCCCCGGAGCCTGGGGTCTTGAAGTCCACAATCTTGCTGACCCGTGGGTCCACCGGCGCGACGTCGAGAGCACCGCTGGTCTCCAATGACACCTTGAAGCCCGCATCGCACAGCGCGCCCAGCAGGCCATGCACTTCGGGTTGAGCCAAGGGCTCACCGCCGGTCACGGTCACGTAGGGAACGCCGTGGCTTTCCACCTCCGCCACAATGCTCTCCACTGTGCGGCTCTCGCCGCCCGAAAAGGCGTAGGCCGTGTCGCAGTAGCCGCAGCGCAGGGGACAGCCGGTCAGGCGAACGAAAACCGTGGGCAAGCCGACGGTGGTGGTTTCGCCTTGCAGCGACAGGAAGATTTCAGTGATGCGCAACCGCATGGTGGGGGGTTGTGGCGGCCCAGCGCCAGTCAGCGCAACTCCGCCGCATAGCCGCGTGCCAAGACAGCGGCGGAACTGTCCGGACTTTCCGCCTGCACGCGGTCCAGAAACTCCAACGCCCGCTGATTGTCACCGAGCCGGTGATGCACCACGCCAAGCTTGTACAGGGCATCCGGCACCTTGGTGTGGCTGGCGTAGAGGTTCACCACCTGGGCAAAGTTTTGGCGGGCCATCTCCGTTTGCCCTTTGGCGAGATGCAACTCGCCGAGCCAGTAGTAGCCGTTGGCCGTGAACTGTCCGTTCGGATAGGTTTCGATCATCTGCTGGAAGGCAGCCGCGGATTCATCAAACGCCCGGTCCTTCATGAGGTTGAAGGCAACTGTGTAGGCCTGCTGCTCCGTTTCGCCGTCCCCCGCCGACGGGACGGGGGGCGGTGCCGACTGGGCCGGAGTTAAAGCATCCGGCCCGGAATCACCCGTCCCGGCATCGCCCGCACCGGGCGCCGGTTCGCTGCGCAACGCCATGAGGCGTTGGTCGAGGTCAACGTATTGGGCCTGCTGATCCTGAGCCAAGCGCTCGATCTGAAAGCGAAGCTCCTCCACCATGCCGCGCAAGGTTTGCAACTCGCCTTGCAGCACTTGAAGCTGATGGAACAGCGGCGCAACGCTGACTCCCTGCCCTTGGTTTGCAGCGGCAGCTACCGGCTGGCCGGCAGCGAACACCTCCACGCCGGCTGCAGAATTAGCGCCATTCGCCCTGACGGCGGCTTCCCCAGCGTCGGAGGCCTCCGCCGAGGCGGAGGCCTGCTCTGAGGGCACAAGCGACTCGTTGGATTCGTCCGGGACCGATTCCTCCACCGGAACGGCAGCGAACGGCCCCAATCCCGGGGCGAGCGTGGTTGCCAGCAACAGCGTGCACGCCACCAACCACCGATTCAAGGATGGAGTACTTGGCTTCACCGGCTTAACCCCGAAGCGGAACAGCGCGTGCGTTGCGGAGGTTCAACGCTGCGCCTTCTGTGCGGGCGCAGCGCCCAAACCGGCTAACGATAGATCATTACGGCCCGGCGATTGCGCGACCAAGCCGCTTCCGTGTGACCTGGGTCTTCCGGCCGCTCCTCACCGTAGCTGACCGTCTCAATGCGCGATGCGGGAACGCCTGCCGCCTTGAGGAAGTCCGCCACGGCCATGGAACGCCGCTCGCCCAAGGCTAGGTTGTACTCCCGGGTGCCCCGTTCGTCGCAGTGGCCCTCCACCATCACGCGACGTTGGGGATTGTCCACCAGCACGCGCGCATGGGTCTCCAAGGCTGCGAGGTCGGACTGCGCAATCACCGCCTTGTCCAGCTCAAAATAGAAAACGCGGGGCAGCAGGTTGGTGGTGCCGGGATAGTAGGGTTCCAAGTTGTCGTTGAACGTCGGCAGCTGCTCCACCGACGTCGGCGGCGACGTGGAAGTGGTCCCCCCGTCCGAGGTGGGAGGGCTGGATTCCGAGCCCGGCTGCGGGTCCGTCTGGCATCCAACCAGAAGCGCTGCCGCCGCCAAGAGTGTCAAAAAGCCGAATTGCCGCTTAAGCATGGTTCTTTCTCCGTTTGAGGCCTGCATCGGTGGCCGTCATGACCAAAACCAAAACGTTGGAGCACTATTAAAGCACTCTTGCCGCAAGCGAGCTTGCTGCAGGCGTGCTTGGCAAGGCTATCACAGCGCGGCATTCTAAACGATAAGCCAACTAATGGAACAACCGCTTGAATGCCCAATTTGCATTGCGAAGCGGTGCGTCCGGCTAAAAGTCCGAGTTCAAGCCATTGATGAACGGCGACCAAGCCGGTTCCCGCACGTCCCCGCGCGAGGAAGGCAGGCGGTACCTTACGCGCCCATCGATGGACACCACCGCCAGGATGCCGCGGCCCTGGTCCTGGGTGGCATAGATCAGCATGGTGCCATTGGGGGCCAAGGACGGGGATTCATCCAAAGTGGTTTCGGTGAGCACGCGCAGGTCGTTGCGCTCCAGGTCCTGCCAGGCGATGTGATCCACCCCATCGCGGCGATGCACGAACACCAGGTGCACGCCATCGGGCAGCAGGCGGGCCCGGGCGTTGTAGCGGCCCTCAAAGGTCAGCCGTTCCACGAAGTTGGTGGCCAGCTCCACTTGGTAGATCTGCGGCCGGCCGCCGCGGTCCGACGTGAAGATGAGGCTGCGCCCATCCGGCGTCCAAGACGGCTCGGTGTCGATGCCGTGATGGCGCGTGATCTGCCGAAGCCGGTAATCCGAGAGGTTCATCAGGTAGATGTCCGGATTGCCGTCCCGCGACAGAACCACCGCCAGGCTGCGACCGTCCGGGGAGAAAATGGGCGATCCGTTGATGCCCGGAAAGTGCGGCAACAATTCCCGCTCACCGGTGGCCACGTTCTGCAACGCAATCACTGGGCGCCCCGTCTCAAAAGTGACGTAGGCGGCCCGTTGGGCATCCGGGGACCAGCTTGGTGACATGATGGGCTCGTCCGAAGTCAGCAAGGTGCGCGCCCGGGCGCCATCGGAATCCGCCATTTCAAGCCGGTAGCGAGCGTAGTCCGTGCCCGGGTTCTGGGCCAGCACGTACAGAATGCGGGTGGAGAACGCGCCCCGCACGCCAGTGATCGCTTCAAAGACCTCGTCGGCGATGGCGTGCCCCAAGTCGCGCCACTTGGCAGCCGGCGCCGTCAAGCGCTCGGTAGCCATGGCCCGTTCATTGGGCACGTCGTAGAGCTCGTAGCTCACTGAGACGTCGCCGTTGAACTCGGCCGCGACGCGCCCGATGAGCAAGTACTCCACGCCGAGAATGCGCCAGTCCCGAAAGAACACCTCGGCGCGTTCGGCCGGAAGCGACAGCATGTTGCCCCGTTCAGTGGGCGCGAACTGACCGCTGCGCGCCAAGTCGAAGCCGATGATGTCCGACAGCGGCTCGCGGTCGCCAAACTCCGGCCCAGCCCGAAAGGGCACCACCGCAATCTTGGTCTGTTGGTCGTAGCCCGCATCAATGATGATGCTGTCAAGGCTCTCCGCAGCCTGGCCCAGGGCCGCAGCCAAGATGAAACTGATTCCGGTTGCCGCCTGGGCGACGCTGCGCAGCCTACTCTCCACCTCAAACATCCTCCGCTTTAAACAACAGGGAAACGCGCCGCACAGTCCGGCTCAGTGCCCTTGGCCCATTCATCATCTGAGCAGGTCCTCCGGCCTGAACAGCAAGGAGAATCGCCGAAAGTGGCGCTCGAACAAGTCGGTTTCCCGAGGCACTTCAAAGGTGCGCGCCTTGCGCACCGCGGCTTCCGCCGAGCGGTCAAAGGCGCTGTTGCCGCTCGATTCAACCACAGTGACACCAACCACGGCGCCGGTGGGAATCAGCTCGACCAACAGGCGCGCCTGCATGCCGTTGCGGGCGCTTGGCGGACGCGACCAGTTGGCCACCACGCGCTGGTAGATGCCGAAGCGAAAGCCCTGCGCGGCGCTCAGGTCTTGGTCCGCGGCCAGCTCCGAAGCCTCCTCGGCCAACGCTTGGGCAAACGAATCCTGGGCCAATTCCGCCAAGCGGCGTTGCTGCCGCTCCAACGCCTGGGCTGCCTCCTGCTGGCGCCGTTGGGCTTCCAGCGCCTCTGCCTCCAAGTCCCGGCGCGGCTCCGGCTGCGCCTGGGGCGCCGGCTCGGCCGCGGGCGTCTCGGCCGCTGGCCGTGGCGGGGCGGGCTTCGGCTTGGGCGGCGCCTTGGGCTGCATGACGATCAGTTGCGACTGCACCAAATTCGGCCTGATGACGCGGCTTTCCGGCTGCGCCCCCGGGATCCAACCATCGTACAGGGCGGTGACCGCCGCCACATGCACCAACAGCGCCAAAACCAAGGGGCCGCCATATGAACGAACCGTGTCAGCCATCAGCTTTCAATCTGCGAAGGCGGTTCAGTAATGAGGCCGACGGACTCGGCCCCGGACTTCTGCAGCACGGTCATCACGGCGACCACCTCGCCGTAGTCCAAGCGGTGGTCCGCCTTGACGTAAACCGGCACATCGGGTCGGGCACGAAGAATTTTGCCGGCTTGATCGCCCAAGGAGTAGATGGTCACCCGCGTGCCCTCGTCGTCCGCGTCCTGGATGCCCAAGTTCACGAAAATGGCGCCGTCCGCCCGAATGGAGACCACCAGCGGATCATCCTCGGTGTCGGCGATGGGCTCGGAGGGCGCCTCGGGCAAGTCAACGAGCACGCCCTGGGTCAGCAGCGGTGCGGTGGCCATGAAGATCACCAGCAGCACCAGCATCACGTCGATGTAGGGCACCACGTTGATTTCCGACATGGGCTTGCGGCGCGTGGTCATTTGCCTTTCGATGACGCTAGGTTCTCGCTTGGGCGGCGCGATGCAGGATGCTGGTCACCTCGTCGCTGAAAGCCTCATTGCGCTTCATAAGTTCCTCAACCTGGGCCGAAAAGCGATTGTAGCCGATCACTGCCGGAATGGCGGCGAACAGGCCCATCGCGGTGGCCACTAGGGCCTCGGAGATGCCCGGCGCCACCGAGGCCAGCGTCGCCTGGCTCATGTTGGCAAGGCTGCGGAAGGAGTTCATGATGCCCCAGACGGTTCCGAACAGGCCCACGTAAGGACTGGTGGAGCCGACCGTTGCCAGAAACGCCAGGTGGGTGGCCAGCCGCTCCTCCTCCCGCGTCAATGCCACCCGCATGCCGCGCTGCACGCCTTGCATGATGGAATCCACCTCCGCCCCGGCCTGATCGGAGAGGCGCACGAACTCCCGAAAGCCCGCCACAAAAACCGTCTCAATGCCGGTCAGGTGCTCATGCTCCTCCAGTTCCGCATAGAGTTCGCGCAAGTCCACGCCGGACCAAAAGTGGTCTTCAAAGTGACTGACTTCATTAGCCACCCGGCGCAGAAAAAACCAGCGCTGAAAGATCATCATCCAAGAGATGATCGAGGCCAGCGCCAGCAGCGCCATGACCATCTGCACCAGCAGGCTGGCATTGGCCACCAACTCAAAAATCGAAATCTGTTCGGGCATTTCAGGTTCCTGGCAGATCCAAGGCGGCTTGGCGCGCCGTTGCGGCCGCAGCGTCATCGGGCGCTTCCAAGCCAAAGTGGAGGTAGGCGTTGGCCGTTGCCACCCGCCCCCGCGGCGTGCGCATCACATAGCCTTGCTGAATCAAGTACGGCTCGATGACGTCTTCAATTGTATCGCTCTCCTCCCCCACCGCGGCGGCCAAGTTGTCCAGGCCCACTGGGCCGCCGGAGAACTTCTTGATGATGGTCTCCAACAGGCGGCGGTCCATGGCGTCAAAGCCCTCGCGGTCCACCTTGAGCAGGTTCAAGGCATCGTTGGCGGTGGCTTGGGTCACCACGCCATCCGCCTTCACTTCGGCGTAGTCCCGCACGCGGCGCAACAGACGGTTGGCGATGCGCGGCGTCCCCCGCGACCGGCGTGCCACTTCAACGGCGCCGGGCTCTTCGGCGGCGAGGCCCAGCTTACGGGCCGAGCGCTGGACGATCTCGCAGAGCTCTTCGACCGAATAGAACGTCAACCGTTGCACGATGCCGAAGCGGTCGCGCAACGGTGATGTCAAAAGCCCCGCCCGGGTGGTGGCGCCCACCAGCGTGAAGCGCGGCAGGTCAAGCTTCAAGGAACGCGCGGCCGGGCCTTCGCCGATCAGGATGTCAATCTGAAAGTCCTCCATCGCCGGGTACAGGATTTCCTCCACCACTGGCGAGAGCCGGTGGATTTCATCGACGAAGAGCACGTCGCCCTCCTCCAAGTTGGTGAGCAGGGCCGCCAAGTCCCCGGCCCGTTCCATCACCGGGCCGGAGGTGGACTTGATGGCCACGCCCATCTCATGGGCCACGATGTGGGCCATGGTGGTCTTGCCAAGCCCGGGCGGGCCAAAGATCAGCGTATGGTCCAGCGGCTCGCCGCGCCGCCGGGCCGCCTCGATGAAAATGGCCATCTGCTCGCGCACCGCGCTCTGGCCGACGTACTCATCCAAAGTGGTCGGGCGCAGGCTGCGGTCGAGGCGACCTTCCGCAGCCCCTTCGGTGGCCGGGTTGACCAAGCGGTCAGGCACCACGCTCATGAGGCCGACCGACGTCCCACGGCCCGCAGGGCCTCGCGAACAATCGCCTCCACCGCCATGTCCTCATCGCCCACGTCGCGAACCAATTGCGCGGCGTCCTGGGACTTGTAGCCCAAGGCGATCAGCGCATGCTCCGCTTCGGCGGCAGCGGAGGCATCGGCGGCCGAGCGCCCGGCGGCCGGCACGACGGCGATCTCCGCCAGCCGGTCCTTCAACTCAAGCAGCATGCGCTCGGCCGTCTTGCGGCCGATGCCGGGCACCCGCGTCAAGCGCCCAGCATCGCCGTCGGCCACGGCTTGGGCGAGTTGGTCCACGTCAAAGGCGGAAATCAGCGCCAAGGCCAGTTTCGGGCCCACCCCGGAGATGCGCAGCACTGCCCGGAACAGCTCCCGCTCCGAACGGTCGGCGAAGCCGTACAGTTGCTGCACGTCCTCGCGCACCAGAAAGTGGGTGTAGAGCGCAACATCGCCGCCGGGCGGGGGCAGGCCCGTGCGGGCGCCTGCGGACAGCTCCACTTCGTAAGCCACGCCGCCGACGTCAATCAGCGCCACCTGCTCAACGGCCTCCACAAAGCGGCCTGCCAGACGTCCGATCACGGGGCTGAAGGCGCCATGCGCGATCGGTCCGCCATGCCAAGGCGCTGTGAGGCGGTATTGACGTGACAAATGGCAATCGCAAGGGCATCCGCCGCATCCGCGGCCAACCGGCCGCCGCGCAGATTCAGCAGGATGCGCACCATGTGCTGCACTTGCGCCTTGGTGGCTCCGCCGGTGCCCACCACCGCCTTCTTGACCGTGCGCGGCGCGTACTCGAAAACCTCCAAACCGGCGGCGACGGCTGTGGCCATGGCCACGCCGCGGGCTTGGCCGAGCTTCAAGGCCGCTTGGGGGTTGCGCGACATGAAGACCTCCTCAATGGCCAATTGGCTGGCGCCGTGGGCGGCGATCAGCTCGCTGATGCCGCCTTGAATCTCGCCGAGGCGTTGCGCCATGGCCCCAGCGGCCGGGCGAATGCAGCCGGAAGCGATGTAGATGATTCGGCCCTCGGCCGCCTCAACCAAGCCGTAGCCGGTTGAGCGCGTGCCTGGATCAATGCCGAGCACCTTCACAGCGCTGATCACAGCGCCCACGTGGTCCGCCTAGGCAGCGCCTTCGGGCAGGCGGGCGTTGCTGTACACGTTCTGCACATCATCGAGTTCCTCAAGCGCGTCGATCAGCCGCAGCAGGGTTGCCGCTTGGGCCTCGTCGCAGTCTTGCAGGGTGGCAGGAACCATGGCCACTTCCTGGTGGTCTGGCTCCAAGTCGGCAGTCACCAAGGCGTCGGCAACCGCGCCCAAGGCCTCCCAAGGGGTGATTACCGCCAAGGCACCATCGTCATCGGCTTCCAAGTCCTCGGCGCCAGCGTCCAGCGCCACTTCCAAGACCCGCTCCTCGTCGGCGCCAGGGGGGAAGGTGATCACGCCTTGGCGCTTGAACAGGTACGCCACCGAACCGTCGGCGCCAAGGCTGCCGCCGTGCTTGCCAAAGGCGTACCGCACTTCGGCCACGGTGCGATTGCGGTTGTCGGTCATCGCTTCAATCAAGAGCGCCACCCCGCCGGCGGCATAACCCTCGTAGGTCAGCTCCTCAAGGTCCGCGCCCTCGCCGCCGCCCGCGCCCCGGTTGATGGCCTTTTGGATCGTGTCCTTGGGCACGTTGGCGCCCAACGCCTTGTCCACGGCCGTGCGCAAGCGCGGATTATCCTCCACGACGCCTCCGCCCAGCCGGGCGGCAACGGCCACTTCACGCAGAATCTTGGTCCATAGCTTACCGCGCTTGGCGTCCTGGGCGGCTTTGCGGTGCTTGATGTTGGCCCACTTGCTGTGCCCGGCCACGGCCTACCCCGTTGCCTTGCCACGCCGGCGAATGTGCAGTTCGCGCAGTTGGCGCTCATCGGCCTCGGCGGGCGCCGCCATCATCAGACAAGCGGCGGACTGCGTTTTGGGGAAGGCGATCACGTCGCGGATGGCTGCGGCATCGGCGAGCAGCATGACCAAGCGGTCGAAGCCCAAGGCGATGCCGCCATGGGGCGGGCAGCCGTAACGCAACGCATCGAGCAGGAAGCCGAACTTGACCGCCCCCTCCTGGGCGATGCCCATGGCCTCGAACACGGCCCTCTGCATCGCCTCCGTGTGAATCCGCAGCGAACCGCCGCCCACTTCATACCCATTGAGAACCAAGTCATAGGCGGCGGCGCGGGCTTGGTGCGGCGCTGCCAACAGCTCGTCAATGCCGCAGGTGGGCCGCGTGAACGGGTGGTGCACGGCGGCGATGCCGCCGTCCGCGGCCACCTCGAACAGCGGCCAGTCCACCACCCAAAGCGGCGCAAACCCCGCACGGTTCAAGCCGAGCAGGCGACCCAACTCCACCCGCAAGGCGCCCATGGAGTCGTTGACCACAGCGGCTGGTCCAGCACCGAAGAAGACGATGTCGCCGGTGCCGGCAGCGCAGCGTTCGAGTACTTGGCGCACGACGTCATCCGGCAGGAACTTGAGAATCGGCGACTGCAGGCCCGCCATCCCCGCATTGAGGTCATTGACCTTGATGTAGGCCAGCCCCTTGGCGCCATAGCGGCCCACGAACTCGGTGAGGTCATCGATGGCCTTGCGCGAAAGGCTGCCGCCACGGGCGTTCAGGGCCACCACCCGGCCTTGGGGATCCCGCGCCGGGCCGTTGAACACCTTAAACTCGACGGCGGCCATGAGATCGGCGATGTCGGTCAGTTCCAAGGGATTGCGCAGGTCCGGCTTGTCGCTGCCATAGCGGCTCATGGCCTCATCGAAGGTCAGCACCGGAAAATCACCAAGCTCGACGCCCTTCACTGATTGGAACAGGCGCTTGATCATGCCCTCCGTGAGGTCCATGACGTCCTGCTCGCGGACGAAGGAGGCCTCGATGTCGATCTGCGTGAACTCCGGCTGCCGATCGTGGCGCAGATCCTCGTCCCGGTAGCAGCGGGCGATCTGGTAGTAGCGGTCCATCCCGGACATCATCAGCAGCTGCTTGTAGATTTGCGGTGACTGGGGCAGGGCGAAGAACTGGCCGGGATGGGTGCGGCTCGGCACCAGGTAGTCTCTGGCACCCTCCGGCGTCGGGCGGCTTAAGGTGGGTGTCTCGATCTCCCAATACCCCTGCTCCTCCAAGTAGCCGCGCACCACGCTGGCGGCTTGCGCCCGAATCCGCAGGCGCTGCTGCATCTCCGGGCGGCGCAGGTCAAGATAGCGGTAACGCAGCCGCACGTCCTCGCCGGCGTCGGAGTGTTCATCAAGACCAAAGGGGGGCGTGACCGATGGGTTGAGCACTTCGAGCTCCGCGCCCAGCACTTCGATCTCGCCGGTGGTCATGTTGGGATTTTCCGCGCCGGCTTGGCGGCGGCGCACCCGGCCGGTCATGCGCAGCACATATTCGCTGCGCACCCGGTCGGCTGCTTGGAAGCTCTCTTGGGCGTCTGGGTCGTAAACCACCTGCACGATGCCGGTGCGGTCGCGCACGTCCAGGAAGATGACGCCGCCGTGGTCGCGCCGTCGATGCACCCAACCGGTCAGCGCCACGGTCTCACCGATGTGGGTGCTGTTGAGCGCCCCACAGGGGTGGCTGCGCATGGCTTGCGCCTAGTCCGATGAGGCGGCGGGCGCCGCGGTTGACGAAGCCGTCTTGGCGGCGCCGCCGCTGGCTTGGCCGCGATCCTTGCCGACCGCCTTCTCAGCTCTTTTACCGTCCTTCTTGGCGTCTTTGCCGTCTTTCTTGGCGTCCTTGCCAGCGTCACCGGAGGCGGATGCAGCGGCCTCGCCGGCATTGCCGCTGGCCGCCTCCTTGCCGGAGCCACGGTCTTCGCCGGCCAGGTTTTTCTGCTGGCCGGACTTGAAGTCCGTCTCGTACCAGCCGCTGCCCTTCAGGCGAAAGGCCACCGGGGAGATCCTCTTCTTCAATCCAGCGGTCTGGCACACCGGGCAGTCCACCAAGGGTGCGTCGCTGATCTTCTGGATGGCCTCCATCTCATGGCCGCAGTTTTCGCAGCGATACTCGTAGATGGGCATCGATGTTCCTCAAAGACGTTTGTGGGGCCGCGCCGAAACGCTAAACGATGCATGATAGTTGAAAACAGCGTGTGATGCTGCGCTTGGCCTCCGGCGAAGCGCAGCAACTCGTCGCGCCGGCCATCCGAGGGGCCTCATGCGCCCGTGGGAGACAGGCGGAGCGCCGGTCAGCCCCTGGGGTGGTGGGTTTGGTGGAGGGACTTCAGGCGCGCTTGGGCGACGTGGGTGTAGATCTGGGTGGTGGACAGGTCGGCGTGGCCAAGCATCATCTGCACCGCCCGCAAATCCGCGCCATGGTTCAGCAGATGGGTGGCGAAGGCGTGGCGTAGGCCGTGGGGCGACAGGTCGTGCGCAATGCCCGCAGCTGCCGCATAGCGCTTGATGGCGTGCCAGAAGGTTTGCCGGACCATGGCGCGGCCCCGATTGCTGGGGAACAGTGCCTTGGTGCCCTGCCCGCCGAGCTGGCTGCGTCCTTCGGCAACGAAGCGCCGCACCCAAGCGAGCGCCTCCTGGCCGACCGGCACCAAGCGCTCCTTGCCGCCCTTGCCGACCACGCGGATCACCCCTTGGCGCAAGTTCAGCGAACCCACTTCCAAGTTCACCAGTTCGGAGACGCGCAAGCCCGTGGCGTACAGCAGCTCCAGCATGGCGCGATCCCGCAGGCCAACGGCCGTGCCGGCGTCCGGCGCCTGCAGCAACTGCTCCACTTGGGCTTCGGAAAGGGATGCGGGCAAGGGCCGTCCCAGCTTGGGGTACTCCAAGTGAGCGGCGGGGTCGGTGCTGATGCGGCCCTGCTCAAGGCTACGGCGGTAGAAGCCCTTGATGCAGGACAGCCAGCGGGCGGAACTCGCCGCCCGGTAGCCTTGATCGTAGCGGCTGGCCATGACGGCCATCAGGTCGGCGGCGCTTGCATCGAGCAACGCCTTGCCCAAGCTCGACTCCAAGGCGGCAAGATCCCGCCGGTAGGCGGCCAAGGTGTTTTCGCTCAATCCCTTGGCCAGCCAGACTTCCTCAAGATACTGGTCAATGGCGGCGCTCAAGGCACACCCCCGAAGCAAGCTTGATGGACTTCAAACTGTCTTTGGCACGGTCGCCAAAGGCGTCAATTCTGGTGTCCAGCGCCCTGATTCGCCCAACGCCAGGCGCCCAGCATTGGGGTTGAGGGATTGCCTGGCTAGACCTATTCCTTCTAGAACTTTTCCTTCTAGACCTTTTCCTTGATGCGGGCTGCCCGGCCAGAGCGTTGGCGCAGGTAGTAGAGCTTGGCCTTGCGCACGTCGCCGCGACGCTTCACCGTGACCGAGGCGATCAAAGGGCTGTGCGTCTGGAAGGTGCGCTCCACGCCCACCCCATGGGACATCTTGCGCACGGTGAAGGCAGAGTTGAGGCCGCGGTTGCGCTTGCCGATCACCACGCCTTCAAAGGCTTGCAGCCGCTCCCGGCTGCCCTCGCGCACCTTCACCTGCACCACCACGGTGTCGCCCGGGGAGAACTCCGGCAGGCCATCCTTCAGTTGTTCGTTTTCCAAGGCTTCAAGCACTTTGTTCCTGCGCATTCTCAATCTCCTTCAATGCCACCGCCGTTCGACCCTTGCGTTGGTGCCGACGCTTCCGGCGCTACGCCGGCCTTTTGCGAGCCGGCCTGTTGCTGCCCTGCCTTTTACTGCCCTGCCTTGTGTGCGTCTGCGCTTTGCAGGCCTGCTTTCAGCAGGCCTGCTTGCAGCAGGGCCGAGTCAGAATCCGAAAGCGCCCTTGAGGTCAGCAAGTCCGGGCGCCGGCGCCAAGTGCGCAGCAGGGCCTGCGTGCGCCGCCAGCGGCGCACGGCACCGTGGTCACCGCCCAGCAAAACGGCAGGCACCCGAAGCGGCCCCACCTGCTCCGGGCGCGTATATTGAGGGTATTCGAGCAATCCATCAAGCAGGGATTCGGTTTGAATTGACTCTTCGTTGTTCAGGGCGCCGGGCAGCAGCCGGCACAGGGCATCGGCCAGCACCATGGCGGGCAGTTCGCCGCCGCTTAGGATGTAGTCGCCTATGGAAAGCTCCTCGTCCACCGCCAGTTCGACAACCCGCTCATCGATGCCCTCGTAGCGTCCGGCAATCAGCACCAAGCTGCGCAGCCGGGCAAGGCGCTCCACCCCAGGTTGATCGAGCCGGGTGCCTTGCGGTGACAGATAGACCACTCGGGGCGGCGACGGCGCCCGTTCGCGGGCCTCCTCGATGGCCCCCACGAGGGGCTCCGCCATCATGACCATGCCCGGGCCGCCGCCATAAGGCCGGTCATCCACGGTCCGGCGACGGTCGCTGGCATGGTCGCGTGGCGTGAACACCTCAAGACCCATCTCACCCCGCCGAATCGCCCGGCCGAGGATGCCCGCGGACGCAATGGCCGAAACCATCTCCGGAAACAGGCAGATCATGCCGACCCAGAGATTCACTGGGGTTCCTCCCAACGGACGTCCATGACGCCATCCCGGATGCGCACCGCCTGCACATGGGCGTTCACAAAAGGAATCAACACCTCTTTGCCACCGCCCTCTTCGCCGCCGCCCTCTTTGCCGCCCTCCCCGCCGCCCTGAATGACCAGCACGTCATGAACGCCGGTCGGCATCAGCTGCTCCACCACGCCGAGCTGCACCCCGTGCTGGTCCACGACCCGAAGCCCGATGAGATCCCGCCAATAGAATTCGCCGTCATCGGGCGTGGGCAGGCATTCCTCCAATACCGCGATTTCAGCCCCAGCAAGCTGCATTGCCGCATCGCGGTCAGCGACCTCCGCAAAGCGGGCCACAAAGCCGTCGCGGTAGGGCTTGACCGCCAGGGTGGGACAGGGCCGCCAACAGGGTTCCTGGCCGCGGGGTTCCCGCACGCGGGCTTCCCGCGCCTTCAGCCCCTGCACGCGCAAGTGCCACGGTTGATAGTTGAGCAGATTGGACGGCGGATCTGTGTAGGAAACGATGCGCACCCAGCCCTGAACGCCATAAGCGCCGCCAACTCGTCCGACGGTCACCATGCCGGCGCCGTCCCGAACGGTCAGGCTTCGCTGGCCTCAGTGGTTTGGCCGCCTGCGGCTTCCGCTGCCGCCGGAGATGCTCCGGCAGGTTTCTTTCCTGCAGGTTCCGCTGCTGACGGTTCCGCTGCTGCCGGTTCCTCGGGCGAGGCCTGGTCCTCAGCGGCTTCGGCCGCCGGTGACTCCTCCGCGGCAGGCGGCGCCTCAGGTTGGGCGAGCGCCTGCTTGCGCGCCTGCTTGATGAGCTGGCGCACCCGTTCCGAAGGCTGGGCACCCTCGGCCAGCCAGTGATCGACTCGCTCAAGGTCAATTCGCAACGGCTCCTCCTGACCCCGGGCCAGAGGATTGAAGAAGCCCACCCGCTCAATGAAGCGCCCGTCCCGCTTGGCGCGGCGATCCGCCACCGTAACGTGATAGAAGGGATTTTTCTTGGCGCCATGCCGCGCCAAGCGAATCGTCACCATGCCTTGCAGCCCCTAGATGGAAAGGGAGCGCATTCTAATGGAGCGGGTGCTGCAATGAAACCGGTAACGCGCTATTGTCAACGCAAAGTAGAAACGCTCGCCTTTATGCAAAGTAGATGTGCAAAGTAGATGTGCAAAGTAGAAATGTCCCCCTTGGCTTGCAATCGGTTGGGCAAGGGCGTCTGATAGAGCGGTAACGAAGGACGCAGTCTGGAGGCTGCCTTGACGGACCTCGCCAACCGGCCACCGCGCACGCTCATGCTGGCGCTGTCCTTTGCGCAGGGGCTGATGCTGCTTGGCCTGTGGCGGGTTTTGGAGGCTGAAGCTTGGCCGAGCCAAACGCCGACGCTGAACTTCGCGCTGATCACTTTTGCGCTGAGCTGGCCCACCCTGCTGCTGTTCACCCTGGAGGCCGGCAACGTCCGCCGGGCCTTGGCGTTGGCCAGCGGGGCGAGCGCCCTGCTTGTGCTTTGTGCCCTCTATGTCGGCTGGCAGGCTTCCCCCAGCGGCGCCTTTCCCGCGAATTCCCTTGTGGCGGTTGGCATTGCCACCTGGTTGGTGGCCGGCTTCATGGTGCTGATGTTCGCCGGCCCCCTCGCTTTGCGCACGCCAATCAACTACAGCACCCTGTTTCGCAGCTCATGGCGAAACTTTCTGGTGGCTGGGCTGGCAGCGGCGCAAACGCTGGCCATCGGCTTGCTGCTCTGGCTTTGGGCGGCATTGTTCAAGGTCATCGGCATCAAGTTTTTTGCGGACCTCTTTGCCAAGGACTGGTTTCTCTTTCCCGTACTTGCGTTGGCCTTCGGCTTCGGCGTGTCGGTGTTCCGCAACCTGACGCGCACGATAGACGGTATCACCGCCCTGCTGGAGGGCTTGATGCGCCTGCTGCTGCCCTTGGTGCTGGCGGTTGTCGCGGTCTTCCTGGCGGCGCTGCCGTTCACCGGCCTCACCCCGCTGTGGAGCACGGGCAATGGCACGGCTTTGCTGATGGCCTTGAACGCCTTGGCGCTGTTCTTCCTCAATGCCGCCTACCAGACCGGGGAGACGGCTCCCTATCCGGCGCCCGTGGACCGCTACATTAGTTCCGCATTGACGCTTCTGCCGATCATATCAGCACTGGCCCTGTACGGACTGTTCCTGCGCATCAATCAATATGGATGGACCGTTGAACGGTGTTGGGCACTGACCATCGCCCTGCTGTTAGCGCTGTTCTCAAGCGGCTACGCGGCTGGCGTGGTCCGACATTGGCGGGGATGGACGGCTGTACTGCGGCGCATCAACGTCGCAGGCGCAGTATTGATTGGCGTGTTGATGCTGCTAGTGAACTCACCTCTGCTCGACTTCCGCAAGATATCCACTGCCAGCCAGATTGGTCGCGCCGCCACCGGTCAGATCGCATGGGAGGACTTCGACCTGAGCTACGTGAAGGACCACCTCGCCCGGCCCGGCCATGTCGCCATGCAGGCGCTGCTGGAAGATCCTGAGGCCAAGGACCCAGCCCTGACGGCGGCGCTTTCCGACCTGCTGAACTGCGGTGCCGAGCTTTCATACAACTGCAAACGCCAAGACCCCTTTGCCAACTTGATCCTGCGCCCTGAGTTCTTTCAAATCCCAACGGGCCTGGAGCAGGAACTGCGCAAGCGCAGCAGCTACTACATGACGTACGGGATGGACTACAGGACGCGGATGATCGTGCGCATCGATCTCACGCGAAGCGGTGAACCGGGCTATGCGGTGTTCCAATGGGGCCGCAATGGGGAGACGATTGATGGCAAGTTTGGCAGGTACTACGTGCAGAACGAAGACGCATGGGACTCGTGGCCCCTGAGACAGCGATTAGGTGGCCAAGCCGATACCTCCAAGTGGCAGGACGCCCCCGTTTCCGCCACTGAACCGCCGCTTCCCTGGCTGGACTTGCGCATCGGTTCAGCTGTTTTCAAAGTTAGCCGAACTGCACCTTTGGCGGAAGTCCCCGGCAGTCTCGCAAACCCGGCAACCGAGGTCAGCGACGCAGCCCAGGAGGACGGCGCGCGGCCGTAGCGCCCTGTAGTCCGCGCATCATGTTCTGCATGCCGCCCTTGCGGCCGAACTTCTTCATCATCTTTTGCATCTGCCGGTGCTGTTTGAGCATGCGGTTGACGTCGATGACTGAAGTGCCGCTGCCTTGGGCGATGCGCTGCTTGCGGGAGCTGTTGACGACATCCGGGAAGCGGCGCTCATGGGAGGTCATGGAATCGATGATCACCGCCATGCGGCGGAATTGGCCGTCGTCCAGCTGGGCTCGAGCCGAGGCCGGCACCTGGTTCATGCCAGGCAGTTTGTCCAGCATGCTGCCGACGCCGCCCATGCTGGCCATGCTCTCCAGCTGATCGCGAAAGTCCGCCAAGTCAAACTTCTGCCGCCGGGTGACCTTCTTGGCCAAGCGCGCGGCCTTGCGCTGATCGACCTTGCGCTCCGCTTCCTCGATCAGCGAAAGCACATCACCCATGCCGAGGATGCGCGAGGCGAGGCGATCCGGATGGAAGGGTTCGAGCGCTTCGGGTTTTTCGCCCATGCCCAGGAACTTGATCGGCTTCCCGGTAAGGAAGCGCACCGACAACGCCGCCCCGCCCCGGGCGTCGCCATCGGCCTTGGCGAGAATCACGCCGGTCAGGTCCAAGGCGTCATTGAACGCCTTGGCGGTCTCCGCCGCGTCCTGGCCGGTCATGGCATCGACCACGAACAGGGTCTCGATGGGATTGAGGCGCTTCTGCAGGGCGGCGATTTCCTCCATCATGGCCGCATCCACGGCCAAACGGCCGGCGGTATCGACGATCAGCACGTCGGCAACCTTGCTTTGCGCTTCGGCCAACGCCCGCTCGACGATGGCGATGGGCGTCTCCGACGGGCTTGAGGCAATGAACTGGGCGCCCACTTGGCCGGCTAGGGCCTCCAGTTGCTCAATGGCTGCGGGCCGGTACACGTCGGCGCTGACCAGCGCCGCCCGCTTCTTGAGCCGTTCCTTGACAAACAGCGCCAGCTTGGCGGCAGTGGTGGTCTTGCCCGCCCCCTGCAAGCCCGCCATGAGGATGATGGCGGGCGGCACCGTGGCCAGGTTCAGCGCATCGTTGGCCTGGCCCATGACCTCCACGAGCTCCTCGTGAACGATCTTGATCAGGGCTTCCCCCGGATCCAAGGCCGCGGCGACCGACTGGCCCAGCGCCCGCCGCCTGACGTTTTCGGTGAACGACCGGACCACCGACAAGGCGACATCCGCCTCAAGCAAGGCGGCGCGCACCTCGCGCATGGCGCCGGCGACGTTGTCCTCGGTCAGCCGTGCCTTGCCGGACAGGCCCTTGAGGGCGCCACTCAAACGATCAGAGAGCCTTTCGAACATGTCATTTAGTGCCTAGGCTTGGAAATGCAAACGAACCTCGGGTTCGCAGAGACCGCAAGGTCGCATAGTTTCGCGCCAGCGAAACTACAACGAACCCCAGGTTCGCAGAGACCGCAAGGTCGCAGAGTTTCGCGCCAGCGAAACTACAACGAACCTCAGGTTCGCCGAGACCGCAAGGTCGTGCAGTGTAGCGGATGCGCGCCGGCTGTGCGAAACTGGCTGTCCAGCGAACTTCGCCACCCCAACCCATCAGGCCATGCCGCTCATTCCCGTC
Source organism: Candidatus Azophilus sp. (assembly GCA_965220835.1). Classification (GTDB taxonomy): domain Bacteria; phylum Pseudomonadota; class Gammaproteobacteria; order Pseudomonadales; family Azotimanducaceae; genus Azophilus. Next base: position 1,847,940 of record OZ244842.1, read on the forward strand.
GCCGCCAGCCCGCTTCTGCCGGGCCTGATCGCCATCGTTCTTTACTTGGCAGGCACCGGGCTGCAGGCCAGCACGCTGGCGCGCAGGGCCAAGCTATCCGTGCCTTGGCTGGCCGCGTTGACGGTGCCGGCCGTTGCGGCGCATGCCTTGGCCGTTCAGGCGCAGATGCACACGCCCGGCGGCATCAACCTCGGGCTTTTCCCCGTGGCCAGCCTTACGGCCTTGATCGTGGTCGCCTTGGTGATGGTCCTCAGCACCGTGCAACCGGTTCGCAGCCTGCTGGTGGTGCTCTACCCGCTATCCGCCTTGGCCCTGACCGCGTCTTTGGTTGCGGAGCCCACACCCAAGGCTGTGCAGGCGTCGGATGCCGGGCTTCGAGCCCACATCTTCGTCTCCATCCTAGCCAACAGCATTCTGATGATGGCGGCCATCCAGTCCCTTGTGTTCGGCTTTGTCGAACGCAGCATACGCCTGCGCAACCACATTTTGATGCTGCGCATACTGCCGCCCTTGGAGACCATGGAACGCTTGCTGTTCGCCATGATCTGGGCCGGTTTCGCCGCCCTGACCGCCGCCATCGGCAGCGGCTTTCTCTACCTAGAGGACATGTTCGCCCAGCGCGTGGTGCATCACACGGTCCTGTCGTCCCTCTCCTGGCTGATCTACGGCGGCCTGCTGGCCGGCCGCCTGTGGCTTGGCTGGCGTGGCGCATCCGCCGTGCGCTGGACCATCATCGCCTTCAACTTCCTGCTGCTGGGCTACTTCGGCAGCAAGTTCGTGCTTGAGATGCTGCTGGAACCGGGCTAAAGCCCCAAGAGCCGGCGGGCAGCCTCAGGCGACGCGCCAACGGCGGTTCAGCGCGGCAACCACCCCGTTGAAGGAGGCCGTGATGGTGTTGCGGCTGACGCCCACGCCATAGCACCGCCCGCCATCGGCATCCTCGATGGCCAGCAGGCAGATCGCTTGGGCGTCACTGCCGGTGGTCAGCGCATGCTCGTGGTACTCGACGATGTTGACGGGCTCGTTGAAGGTCTCCTCAAGGCCGTTGACGAAGGCCTCGATGGGACCGCCCCCCTCACCGTCTATGGTGACCAGCTGCTCGGACGCCTCGATGCGGGCAACGCAGCGTTGCTCGGCGCGACGCCCGGTCAGCACGTCAAAGTCGATGAGCCGGTAGGGGCCGCTCTCCACGGCGTACTCATCAAGCAGCGCCTGGTGGATTTCCTGAACCTTGACCTCCCGGTCGAGGGTCTCGGTCAGCTTTTGGACGACGCCGCTGAACTCCTTGAGCATCTCCCGGGGCAGAATGATGCCGTAGAACTCCTCGAGCAGGAAGCCGACGCCGCCCTTGCCGGACTGGCTGTTGACGCGCACCGTTTCCTTGTAGGAAGAACCCACGTCGCCCGGATCGATGGGCAGGTAGGGCACCTCCCAATGGTCCGGATCAACCTGCGCCATGCCCTTCTTGATGGCGTCCTGGTGGGAGCCGGAGAAGGCCGTGAACACCAAGTCCCCCGCGTAGGGGTGGCGCTCGTGCACGGGCAGCTTGTTGATGGCCTCAACGGTCTTGCGGATGCGCGGCATGTTGCGGAAGTCCAGCTCCGGGTCCACGCCTTGGCTGAAAAGGTTCATCGCCATGGTGACGATGTCGCAGTTGCCGGTGCGCTCGCCGTTGCCGAACAGGGTGCCTTCAACCCGCTCGGCGCCGGCGAGCAGCGCCAACTCCGTGGCGGCGATGCCGGTGCCCCGGTCGTTGTGGGTGTGCAGGCTGATCACCGCCTTGTCGCGGTGCGGGAAGTGGCTGGCGAACCACTCGATCTGGTCCGCATAGACGTTGGGGGTGGCCATCTCCACGGTGGACGGGAGGTTGACGATCATCGGCCGCTCCGCGGTCGCGCCCCACTGTTCCGCCACCGCGGTGCAAATGTCCACGGCGAAATCGAGCTCCGTGCCGGTGAAGCTCTCCGGCGAGTACTCGAAGGTGATGTCGGAATCCAAGCCCGCAAGGCCCGCCTTGACCAAGGAGACGCCCTTGACCGCGAGGTCGATGATGCCTTGGCGGTCCATGCCGAACACCACCCGCCGCTGCAGCTCCGACGTGGAGTTGTACAGATGGAAGATGACCTTGGGCGCGCCGCTCAAGGCTTCCACGGTGCGCTCAATGAGCTCCTCGCGCGCTTGGCACAGCACTTGGATGGCAACGCCATCGGGAATGCGGCCCTCATCGATGATGCGGCGAATGAAGTCGAAGTCCGGCTGCGAGGCCGCCGGGAAGCCGACCTCGATCTCCGCAAAGCCCACCTCCAGCAACAGGTCGAACATGCGCAGCTTCTCCTGCACGTTCATGGGGTCGATCAAGGCTTGGTTGCCGTCCCGCAGGTCCACGCTGCACCAGCGCGGCGCACGCTCCAAGGTGCGGCTCGGCCATTGCCGGCCGGGCAGGTCGATGGGGGCAAACGGGCGGTACTTGTGGAACGGCATCGCGCCGCCGGCACGGCTGCGCGGTTGATGGGGTGGTGACTGCGGTTCGCTGGCTGCGGCAGACTCGCTCATGGCCAAGACTCCTGCTGAGTGGATGGGGGCTTTTGGTTGAGGCGGGCGGTTGCCCTTTTTGGGGATAGGTGTGCCGGCTACGCCGGCAGCAGGAGCAGGCGCAGGGCTTGCGGACGCAAGGAAAGGACTTGGTGGAAGAGCTTGTTCACGCCGCGCACTATCCCGGTGTCACGCGGGGTTGTCAAGGGGTCTAGCCCACTTCCCGCCGCGCATTGCGGAACAACCGCAGCCAAGGGCCATCCTCGCCCCAGGACGGGTCCGACCAGGCGTTTTGGACGGTGCGGAACACGCGCTCCGGATGCGGCATCAGAATCAGCACCCGTCCGTCCGCGGCGCTGACGCCCGCCAAGCCGTCCTGGGAGCCGTTGGGATTGGCCGGGTAGGCTTCGGCCACGCTGTGATGGGCATTCACGTATTGCACCGCAACCAAGCCCGATGAGGCGAGAAGCCCCCTATCGCCCGCATCAGCGAATTCGGCGCGGCCCTCGCCATGGGCGACCGGCACCGGCAGAACGCTGCCGGCCATGCCGGCCAGCCAGGGCGAAGCGCTTGCATTGATCCGCACCAGAACGTTGCGCCCCTCGAACTGCTCCGAACGGTTGCGCACGAACCGCGGCCAGGATTCAGCGCCGGGAATCAACGCCTTGAGGTGGGCCATCATCTGGCAGCCGTTGCAGACGCCGAGCGCCAGCCGGTCGGCGGCGAAGAAGGCGGCAAAGGCGTCGCGCACGGCGCCGTGATGGAGAATGCTCTTCGCCCAGCCGCCGCCGCCGCCGAGCACGTCGCCGTAGGAAAAGCCGCCGCAAGCGGCCAGCACCGGGAAGTCCAGCAGCGGCACGGCGCCGGAAATCAGATCCGTCATGTGTACGTCCACCGCCGTGAAGCCAGCCCGGTCGAAGGCCGCGGCCATTTCCAGGTGGCCGTTGACGCCCTGCTCCCGCAGCACGGCCACCCGGGGCCGGGCCTCGCCAATGGCGAAGGCCGCCCGCGGCTCTGCCGGATCGAACGCCAGTTTGGCCGATAGCCCGGGATTGGCTTCCCGGATGCCGGCGTGCTCTTCGTCCGCCGCTTGGGGATTGTCCCTCAGGCGCTGCATTCGGTGGCTCGGCTCGGCCCATCGGCTTTGCCAATCAGCGCGCTCCTCATCCACCACAAGGGTGCCCCGGTGGTGGATGCGCAGCCGTTCGTCGCTGCGCACCGCACCTAAGTCGATCACCGACGCCCCGACATCCCTGTATGCGGCCTTGACCTGGGCGACTTCCGTCTCCGCGACCTGCACTACCCAGCCCAGCTCCTCCGCGAAAAGCGCACCCAGCAGGTTCTCCGCGGCGATTTCGACCTCCCATCCGAGGCGCCCGGCGAAGGCCATTTCCCCCAAGGTCACCAGCAAGCCGCCATCGGAACGGTCGTGATAGGCCAGCAGGGCGCCGGCCCGATTGAGCGCTGCGGTGGCCCGCCAGGCGCCCGCCAGCACCTTGGCGTCATCCAAATCGGGACACAGATCCCCCAATTGCCCGAAGCACTGGGCCAGCGCGCTGCCGCCGAGACGCCCCCGCCCCATCCCCAAGTCCACCAGCAGCAGGCGCGAAGGCGTGCGCCGCAGCACCGGGGTGAGCGTGCGCCGCGCATCAACCACCGGCGCAAACGCCGACACGATCAGCGTCATGGGCGAGACCACGCTGCGCTCGGCACCCTGCTGCCGCCAGCGGGTCGCCATGGACAGGCTGTCCTTGCCCACCGGAATGGCAATGCCAAGCTGCGGACAAAGCTCCAGCCCCACTGACCGCACCGCATCGAACAGCGCCTGCTCTTCGGCGTCCCGGCCCGCCGCCGCCATCCAGTTGGCGGACAGCACCACCCGTTGCAGCGCCTCAACGTCCGCCGCCATGAGGTTGGTCAGCGCCTCCCCAACGGCCAGGCGCGCGGAGGCTGCCGGATCGATCAGGGCCACGGGCGACCGTTCCCCCATTGCCATCGCCTCGCCGCGGCAGGTGCGATAACCGGCCAAGGTCACTGCCACATCGCTGACCGGCACCTGCCAGGGGCCAACCATCTGCTCGCGCGCCACCAGGCCGGTGATGCTGCGGTCGCCAATGGTGATCAAGTACTGCTTGCTCGCCACGGCCGGGAACCCGAGCACGCGATGAATGGCATCGTCCAGGCGCACGTCGGTCAAGTCCAAGGGCGGGTTGGCGGGCGCCGACCGCTTGATGGAACGATGCAGTGCCGGCGAGCTGCCAAACAACATCGAGAGCGGCATGTCCACCGGGCTGTTGTCAAAGGCGCTGTCATGCACCAAAAGCGACTGTTCCGCGCAGGCCTCACCGACGACCGCCCAAGGGCACCGCTCCCGCTCGCAAAGCGCCGCGAACTCGTCCAAGCGCGCCTTGGCAACGCCCAACACATAGCGCTCCTGGGCTTCGTTGCACCAAATCTCCGCCGGCGACATGCCCGGATCGGCGTTCGGCACCTGGCGCAGTTCGAAGCGTCCGCCGGTGCCGGCGTCCTTGACCAGTTCCGGCAGGGCGTTCGACAACCCACCTGCTCCCACGTCATGAATCAGCAAAATTGGATTCTCGTCGCCCAAGGCCGTGCAGGCGTCGATGACTTCCTGGCAACGGCGCTGCATCTCCGCGTTGTCGCGCTGCACTGACGCGAAATCCAGCTCTGATGAACTCGCTCCCGACGCCATGCTGGAGGCGGCGCCGCCACCTAAGCCGATCAGCATGGCTGGCCCGCCCAGCACGACGATTTGGGTGCCCGGCGCGAAGCCCTCGGCCTGCACATGGCCGGGCCGGACGGTGCCGAGCCCGCCGGCGATCATCACTGGCTTGTGGTAGCCGCGCACTGTTTGCGGATGCTTGGCATCGGCCTGCTCGAACGTGCGGAAGTAACCGCACAGCCCAGGCCGGCCGTATTCGTTGTTGAAGGCCGCCGCGCCAATCGGCCCCTCCAACATGATGTCCAGCGCCGAGGCCATGGTGTCTGGCTTGCCCGTGGCGATTTCCCAAGGCTCCGGATGGCCAGGGATGTTGAGGTGCGAGGTGGTGAACCCGGTGAGCCCCGCCTTCGGCTTGGAGCCGCGCCCCACCGCGCCTTCATCGCGAATCTCACCGCCGCTGCCGGTGGCCGCCCCCGGATAGGGCGCAATGCCGGTGGGATGGTTGTGTGTCTCGACCTTCATCAACACGGGCGCTTGCTCAGTGACGTAACGGTACTGATGGGAGCGGGGGTCGGCCATGAAGCGCTGGTTGCGCGGGCCGGCGATCACCGCGGCGTTGTCCGCATAGGCGCTCAGGATGCCGAAGCCGCCGGTCGCCCGATGGGTGTTGCGGATCATGTCGAACAGGGAGTGATCCATGGCCCGCTGATCGATGGTCCAGCTGGCGTTGAAGATCTTGTGACGGCAGTGTTCCGAGTTCGCTTGGGCGAACATCATCAGCTCCACATCCGTCGGCTCGCGCTCGAGTGCAGCGAAGGCACCGGCCAAGTAGCGGATTTCGGCTGGCGCCAATGCCAAGCCGAGTTCCCGATTGGCCGCCTCCAGCGCTACCTGACCGCCGCTTAGCACTGGAATGTGCGCCAACGGGCGCGGCGGCTGGGTTGCAAACAGCCCCTTGAGCGCCGCCTCATCGACCGGTGCCTCCGTCATTCTGTCGTAAAGGCGCCCAACGAGGGACGCATCCAGCCGGGGAGCGGCAAACCAGCGCACGCCCCGCTCCACGCGAACCACCTTGCCAAGCCCGCAAATGTGGAAAATGTCCGTGGCCTTGCTGGACCAAGGCGAGATCAGCCCCGCTCGCGGCATGACGGTGGCAACCTGCACGGCACCTGGATGAGCCGCCAAGGACGCTGGGAGGCCCCGCTGGGGACCATACTGCAGGAGGCTTTGCGCCCGCTCCATCTCGGCTGCGTCAAGCGGCTCGGCAAGCTTAAGGACGTGCACGAACTCCGCGTACAGGGCATCGAGCCCCAGCGGCTCCCGGAGCTTCTGCAGCGCGAATTCGGACAGCGCCGGCGGCCCCGGCAACGCAAGCACGCCGGTCACGACCGCCGCGCCTCGAAGAACCTGCGCATCAAGGCGCCGCACTCCGCCGCCATGACGCCGCCTTGGGCGACCACCCGATGGTTGTGGGCGGGGTTCTCCAGCACCCGGCCGCGGCTCTGAATGGCTCCTGCGCGAGGCTCCGGCGTGCCAAACACCAGCCGCTCGATGCGGGCGTGAACGAGGGCGCCGGCGCACATGGTGCAGGGCTCCACGGTGACGTAGAGGGTGGCGCCCGGCAGCCGGTAGTTGCCCCGCGCCGCACCTGCCGCGCGCAAGGCCACGATCTCCGCGTGAGCGCTTGGGTCGCGGTCTTCGATGACCCGGTTGCGGCCCTGGCCGAGCAGAACCCCGTCGGCCAAATCCACCACCACGGCCCCCACCGGCACTTCGCCGCAGCCAGCCGCCTCCTCGGCAAGCTGCAGCGCCTGCCCCATCCAAGCCAGATCCGTTGCCGCTACTCCCACTCGATGGTCGCCGGCGGTTTGCTGGAGATGTCGTAAACCACCCGGGAGACTTGCGGCAACTCGTTGATGATGCGGGCCGAGACCTGTTCCAGGAAGTCGAAGGGCAGCCGAGCCCAACGGGCGGTCATGAAGTCCACCGTCTCCACCGCCCGCAGCGCGATGACGCGTTCGTAGCGGCGGGCGTCGCCGACCACGCCGACGGACTTCACTGGCAAATGGACGGCGAATGCTTGGCTGACCTGATCGTAGAGGCCGGCCGCGCGCAGCGCCTCCAGAAAGATGGCGTCCGCCTCCCGCAACACGTCCGCATAGTGCGGCTTCACCTCGCCGAGCACGCGCACCGCCAGCCCCGGCCCGGGAAACGGGTGGCGGTTGATCAGGCTGTCCGGCAGGCCGAGCCGGGCGCCCACGCGGCGCACTTCGTCCTTGAACAGTTCCCGCAGGGGCTCCACCAACTTGAGCGCCATGCGTTCCGGCAGCCCGCCCACGTTGTGGTGGGATTTGATGACGTGGGCATTGCCGTGGGCGCTGGCCGCGGATTCGATCACGTCAGGGTAGATGGTGCCCTGGGCGAGCCAAGCGACGCCGTCAATCCCCTTCGCCACCCGCTCGAAGACGTCGATGAACGTCTCGCCAATGGCCCGGCGCTTGGCTTCGGGATCATGGACGCCGGCCAAGCGAGCGTAAAACTCCTGACGGGCGTCGACGGTGACCAAGTTGAGGTTGGGGGCGTTGGAGGGCGCCGCGCCGGGGGCGAAGGCGGCCTCCACTTCGGCCCGCTCGTTCTTGCGCAACAAGCCGTTGTCCACGAACACGCAGGTGAGCTGGTCGCCGATGGCGCGGGCCAGCAGGGCGGCCACCACGCTGGAGTCCACGCCGCCTGAGAGGCCGAGCACCACCCCATCGCCGCCCACCTGCCGCCGCACCCGTGCCATCCCATCATCGATGATGTTGTCCGGCGTCCAAGCGCTTGCGCAACCGCAGATGCCGTGAACGAAGTGGCGGTAGATGGCCTCGCCCTGATCCGTGTGGGTGACTTCCGGATGGAACTGCAGGCCGTACCAAGGCGCCTGCTCATGTTCCATGGCGGCCACCGGGGCGCTGTCGGTCGATGCCGTGACCCAAAAGCCCGGCGGCGTTGCCACCACCTTGTCCCCATGGCTCATCCAGACCGCCAAGCCGCCCTGGGCATTGAGTTCAAGCGCGGAAAGCAGCCGCGACGGGCCGCGCATGCGGATCTCCGCCGGGCCAAACTCCCGCTTGGCGGACGCCGCCACTTGTCCGCCGAAGTGCCGGGCCATGGCTTGCATGCCGTAGCAAATGCCCAGCACCGGCACGCCGAGGTCAAACAGGCCTTCAGGAATGGGCGGCGCTGCGGCTTCCGTAACCGATTCCGGCCCGCCGGACAGGATGATGCCTTGGGCGCCGAAGGCGGTGATGGCCTCGATGCCCGCGTCGTAGGAGAGGATTTCCGAGTAGACGCCCGCTTCACGCACCCGCCGGGCGATGAGTTGGGTGTATTGGGAACCGAAATCGACTATGAGCAGCCGTTGCTCCCTTAGCCGGCCGGCCGCCGGCGGGGCGGCTTGGCGGGGCGCTGGCATCAGCGACTAACGGAGCGGGTAATTCGGCGCTTCCTTGGTGATCGTCACGTCGTGAACATGACTCTCGGCCACGCTCGCCGCGCTGATGCGAACGAACTCCGGGCTGGCGCGCATGGTTTCTATGTTGGCGGAGCCCGTGTAGCCCATTGAAGCCTGCAGGCCGCCGATCAGTTGGTGGATGATCGGCCCCACCGGACCGCGGTAGGGCACCCGGCCCTCAATGCCCTCCGGCACCAGCTTGCGGCCATCGCCCTCCACCTCCTGGAAATAGCGATCGCTGGAGCCGTAGCGCTCGCCCATGGCGCCTAGGGAGCCCATGCCCCGATAGGACTTGTAGGTTCGGCCTTGGTAGAGTTCCACTTCGCCGGGCGCCTCGTCCGTGCCGGCGAGCAGGCTGCCCACCATCACCGAACTGGCGCCCGCGGCAATCGCCTTGGCCAAGTCCCCGGAGTAGCGAATGCCGCCGTCCGCGATGACTGGCACGTCCACTTCGCTGGCTGCCGCCACCGCTTCGGAAACCGCCGTGATCTGCGGCACGCCGATGCCTGCCACCACCCGAGTCGTGCAGATGGAACCCGGGCCAATGCCCACCTTGATGGCGTCCGCACCGGCTGCCAGCAGGGCCGCCGCCCCAGCCCGGGTGGCGACGTTGCCGCCAATCACCTGCATCTTCGGGTAACGCTGCTTGATGAGGCTGACCCGATCGAGAACGGACTGGGCGTGGCCGTGGGCGGTATCGACCACGATCACGTCGGCACCCGCTTCAATGAGCGCATCGACCCGGTCGTCGGTTTCCGCGGCGGTGCCCACCCCGGCCCCAACCCGCAGTTGGCCGGCTTCGTCCTTGCAGGCGTTGGGGTAGGCTTGGGACTTGTGGATGTCCTTGACCGTCACCATGCCCTTCAACTCGAAGGCGTCGTTGACCAACAGAACCTTCTCGATGCGATGCTGGTGCAGCAGCTTGGTGATTTCGTCGAAGCTGGCGTTTTCCGGCGCCGTGACCAGCCGCTCTTTGGGGGTCATGACCTGGTGCACCTTTGCATCCAAGCGTTTCTCAAAACGCACGTCCCGGGCGGTGACGATGCCGAGCAACCGATCGCCTTCCACCACCGGCACGCCGGAAATGCGGTGCTCTTGGGTCAAGGCGATGAGATCGGCCACCGTGCTGCCCGGGGTGATGGTGATTGGGTCACGAATGATGCCGGTCTCAAACTTCTTGACCGCCCGCACCTCGTGCGCCTGAGCCTCGATGCTCATGTTCTTGTGCACCACGCCGATGCCGCCCTCCTGAGCGATGGCGATGGCCAGCCGCGCCTCGGTCACCGTGTCCATGGCGGACGAAACCAGCGGAATGTTGAGGTCTATCTCTCGGGTGAGGCGGGTCTTCAGGTCAACTTCTGAAGGCAGGAGGCGGGAGTGGGCAGGGAGCAGCAGTACATCGTCAAAGGTGAGCGCATCCTGAGCGATTCGCAACATTTGGGCAACCCCGCAAAAGCAGCATGTTACTGACCCGGCGGATGGCTGTAAACACTGCCCGCACGCGGCCACCGCAACCCTCATTCATGCTTCTCAACATGGTCTGGCCGATGATATCGCCGTGATGGCGGTTGTGAGTTCCGATTTGCGTGTGTCCTAGTTGGGTTAAGTTTGGTTTCTTGCGTGTGTCCTAGTTGGGTTGGGGGTTGACCATCATCCGCGAGCCGATGGCCTTTCCTTCCGTCTGATGTAGAATGCGCGCCGATATGAATTGGCATCGCGGCTTGGCCATGCTCAGTGGGCCGCCGTGAGCAACACCAGCAAGGAGCCGTTTCGTGATCAACCCTGCCGTGATCAAGCGTTTCAAGATGAAGAGGATCGCCCAGTTGTCCGTGTTGGCCTTGGGCTTGGGCGCAGCTGCCATGGCCAGTGCGCAACTGAAAATCGCCGTCTTGGACACCCAACGGGCGTTGGTGTCCAGCGAGGAGGCCAAAGCCCTTCTGGAGCAGGCGCAGAGTGAGCTCCAGAAGGAGGAGGAAGAGGTCAATGCGCTGGGTGCCGAGATTCAGGCCTTGCAGGAAAAGCTGCAAACGGATGGCGAGGTGATGAGCCCCACCGAGCAGCGCCGGGCGCAGAAGGACATCGAAGACAAGCGCATCGACTACGAATTCATGGTCAACAAGCTGCAAAAGGCCCTGCAGGACCGCCGCCAGGACCTGCTCCAAGTGATGGTGCCGAAGGTGGATGCCGTGCTCAAGGACCTCATTGAGCTGGAAGGCTACGACTTCATCATGGAGCGTGCCAACCTCCGCTACGTCAACCCCAAGCACGACATCACGCGCCGGGTGACGGAACGGCTGAACGAGAAGCGCGACGCGCCGAGTTCGTGACCGGCAGCTACCGCCTCGGTGAACTGGCCGAGCGTTTGGGCGGCCAGGTTGTCGGCGATGCGGATGTTGCCATTTCCGGCCTAGGGGCCCTGCCCTCGGCTGTGCCCGGCCAACTCACCCACCTCTCCAACCCGGCTTATCGGCGGGACCTGCCGAAAACCCAAGCGTCCGCCGTCATTCTCCGGCGACGGGACCTGGCCCTCTGCCCCACCAATGCGATCGTGGTTGCTGAACCCTATTTCGCATTCGCCTCGGCCTCACGCCTTTGGGAGCGCCCGCCGCAGCTCAACGCCGGCATTCACGCCAGCGCCCGAGTTGACGCCAGCGCCGTCATCCACGAGACGGCGCGCATCGGTCCCGGAGTCGCCATCGGGTCGGCCACCGTTGTTGCCGGCAACGTGGCCATTCACGCCAATGCCGTGGTCGGCGACCGCTGCCGGCTCGACGAGGGCGTGCGCATCATGGCCAACGCCACTCTCTACGATGACGTCAAGATCGGCGCGCGCTCCGTGGTGCATGCCAACGCCGTGCTGGGCGCCGACGGCTTCGGATTCGCCCGCGGCAGCGACGGCGCCTTGGCGCCCATCGCCCAACTCGGCGGCGTGACGGTGGGCCAGGACGTCAGCATCGGCGCGGCCAGCACCGTTGATCGGGGGGCCATCGAGGACACCCTGATCGAGGACGGCGTCAAGATCGACAACCAAGTGCAGATTGGCCACAACTGCCGCATTGGCGCCCACAGCGTGATCTGCGGCTGCGTGGGCATTGTTGGCAGCACCGACATCGGCCGGGGCTGCGTGCTGGCCGGCATGGTTGGGGTTGGCGGTGATCGGCCAATCCGCATCTGCGATGGCGTGACCGTCAGCGGCTGCACCCATGTGTCGCGGTCAATCACCAAGCCCGGCACCTATGCCGGCGGCGTCCTGCACAACCGCGCAACCGCTTGGAAGCGCAACGCCCTGCGCTTTCAACGCCTTGACGAACTGGCCCGCCTGGCCGCCAAGCTGGACCGGCGAATCACCGAACTGGAAAAAACCAACTGATGAGCAACTCCCTCGTAAGCCTGAACGACCTGTTCAAGTACCTGCCGCACCGCTACCCCTTTCTGCTGGTTGACCGCATCACGGCGCTGACGCCCGGCGAAAGCGTCAAGGGCTACAAGAACGTCACCATTAACGAACCCTTCTTCAGCGGCCACTTCCCCAACCACCCGATCATGCCGGGGGTGCTGATCGTCGAGGCCATGGCGCAGGTGTCCGGCGTGCTGGCGATGACAACGAAGGACCAGGAGGCGAAGGATCTGATCTTCTACTTGGCGGGCACCGACAACACCCGCTTCAAGCGACCGGTGGTGCCGGGCGACCGGCTCGACATGGAGAGCGAAATCCTCGTCGAGCGCCGCACGCTGATGAAGTTCGCCTGCCGGGCATATGTGGACGGCGAACTGGCCTGCGCTTCGGAGATTCTCTGCGCCGGCCGCAAGCCATGACGTCCCGGTGATTGACGCCCGCGCCATCATCGACCCCTCCGCCGAACTCGGCGAGGGCGTGGAAGTCGGGCCTTGGACCCTCATCGGGCCGGACGTGGTGATTGGCGACGGCTGCGTGGTCGGGCCGCACGCGGTCATCAAGGGGCCCACGCGCATGGGGGCGGGCAACCGCGTCTTTCAGTTCGCCACCATCGGCGAAGACACCCCGGCCTTGGCTTACCACGGCGAGCCCACCCGCTTGGAGATTGGCGACGGCAACGTCTTCCGTGAAGGCGTCACCGTGCATCGGGGGATGGAGCAGGGCCAAGGTGCCACCATCATCGGCAGCCATGGGCTGTTCATGGCCTATGTGCACATCGGCCATGACTGCACGGTGGGCGACCACGTCATCATGGCCAACAACGCCTCGGTGTCCGGCCATTGCACCGTGGGCGACCACGCCAACTTCGGCGGCTACGCCGGAGTGCCGCAGTTCCGCGCCATCGGCGCCCACGCCCACATCGCGGGAATGAGCTTGGTGCTCAAGGACGTGCCCGCCTACGTCACCGTGGCCGGCAACCCGGCCGCGGCGGTGGGCATGAACGTGGAGGGGATGCGCCGGCGGGGCTACGGCCCGGAACTCATCGCCCTCCTGCGCGGCGCCTTCAAAACCCTGTACCGCTCCGGCCTCACAGCGGAAGAGGCCTGCCAACAACTGCGCAAGGCACACGCCAATTGCCCGGAAATCGAGCGCCTGGTGGCCTCCGTGGAGAATTCGGAAGTGGGCATCGTTCGGCCGCGGCGGGCATTAAGCTAGGGCCTGTTAACACTATGTATGGTGTCGCTGCCGAGTCCCGTTTTTCGCCGGGCAAGGCGGAGCGAGCGTGGTGTGGCCCGCTCCACATGAGCGAGCGACAACGCAGTCCGGGGGGAAACGGGGCCGGCCCAAAGGGTTGCGCCGCGCCAAGGGGCCGAATTGAGGTGCCACTCGGCTTGAAGTGCTGATTGCCCGGCCCCTTGGTGCGGTGCAACAGCGCCAGCAGAGATAGTGTTAACAGGCCCTGACTACTTCTCCCACTCCGGCAGGGTTTCCGCGCCCTCAATCTGCCTCAGCAGCGCTGCCACCACGTCAAACGCATCGCAGGATGCGCCTGCCGCGGCGCTGATGGCGGTGAAGTTGTCCCGGCCTTCGGCCTTGACCTTGTCCCGCAACGCGGCATCCGCCTGCAACGCCCGAATGAAGCGCTCACCATTTTCGATGGACATCGCCCCTCCTACTGATCAAAAGTCCCAATCGGACCGCATTATAAAGCGCTGCCCAATAAATTCTTGCGGATGTTGGGAGAGCCCTCAGCCGGGGAGCGCGAGGGGGGCATCCCCTCGCATGAAGACAGCCCTCAGCCGGGGAGCGAGCGAGGGCCCCTCGCGTGAAGCAAATCTCCAAACCGCCGACATTTAAGCACTCATTTGCGCGGAGAATCGCTCCTCCGGTACGGCACCGAGAGCCGGTGCGCGGTGCGCGCATGCGGCTTGCCGAATGGCGCGCCAGGCGGAGGCGCTTACCGTGACGATGGGCGCAGGCACGAGCCTCAACAGCGCCATTCGGCAAGCCGCACGCGCGCACCGCGCACCGGCTCTCTACCAGTGAACGATTGTTTCTTGCTGGTCAGCGGCTCGGCGCACCGGGGTGGAAGCTCGCGTGAAGACAGCCCTCAGCCGGGAAGCAAGCAAGTGCCCCTCGCCCGCTTCTTTCTGCTATCTTTTCGCTCCTACCGCAACGGGAACATGGCACTTGGAGGGCTTGATGAGCATCATTCGACACCCGATATGGCAATACGCCTACTTCGTCAATGACATCGACGAGGCGTGCCACAAGTGGAACAAGATGGTCGGCGCCGGGCCGTTTCACGTGGTGCGCCACCACATCGCGGAGAGCTTTCGCTACCGGGGCGAGCCGGTGGAGGCCGATGTCAGCTACGCCTTCGGACAAGCGGGGCCGGCCCACGTTCAGTTCATTGCCCAACACGACGACACGCCGTCCATCTACCGTGAGATGTACGCCGAAGGCGAGCAGGGCTTTCACCACATCGGCTTGCTGATTCACGACGTCAGCGGCGAAATCAAGCGCTTCAACCAGGCCGGCTACGAGACCGCCTGCACCCTGTGGGGCGGCGATTACGTCGCCTACATGGACTGCCGCAAGGACATGGGCTGCTACGTGGAGCTGCACGGCGATGCGCCCATCATCGTGGACCTGTTCAACGGCTGGAAGCGCGACCACGAGGAGTGGGACGGCGTGACGGACCTGATCCGGGAAGCAGGCTGAGGGCGGGCGCCATGAGTGAAGCGCAACCCAAGCAGCCCTACCAAACCGTCACCCCGGAAACCGTTGACGAGATCAACCTGCTCAATGCGGAGCTGCAGAACTGCCCCTACCCCGCCTACGATAAGCTGCGTGACGAAGCGCCCGTGTGGAAGGACCCGCTGACCGGCTTTTACGTCATCACCCGCTTTGAGGATTTGCGCAACATTCTGCTCGACACCGAGGCCTACGTCAGCGGCATGCGCGGCGGCCAAGGCGGCGGGCGCGGTCGCATTGACGCAGAGCGGGCCCAGCGCATGCTCAAGCTCTACGAGGACGAAGGCTGGGTGCCGGCACCCACCTTGGCCGGGCGCGACGACCCCAATCACAAGCAGATGCGGGCGATGTTCAATGAGGCCTTCCGCCCCAAGAAGATCAACGCCATGGATCCCTTCGTGGAGGAGACCGCCTACAAGCTGATCGACGCCTTCATCGACGATGGCCGCTGCGACTGGGTCAAGCAGTTCGCCGTGCCCCTGCCGTTGATCATCATCGGCCGCCAAATGGGCGTGCCGGAGGAGGACATCTGGCAAATCAAGGCCTGGACCGACGCTTGGGTGCAGCGCTTGGGCATGATGCAGACCGAAGCGGAGGAAAAGTGGTCAGTGGAGATGGAAATCGAGGCCCAACACTACTTCCAACCCATCTTTGAACGCCTGCGCCAGGAACCCGACGACACCCTGCTATCGGATTTGGTGAACCGCGTCATCCCGGAGTGGGGCCGCTCGCTCAACGACAACGAACTGCATGCGGAAATGATGGCGGACACCTTCGTCGGCGGCTCGGAGACCTCCACCAATGCCATCGGCTACGGCGTCAAGCTGCTGATCGAAAACCCGGACGCCTGGGCCATGCTCAAGGCGGAGCCGGAAAAGCACCTGCGCACCTTCTGCGAGGAGGTGCTGCGCCTGGAGGGGCCCGTGCAGGGCCTGTTCCGCACCGCCGCCAAAGACATCGATCTGCACGGCGTCACCATACCGCAGGGCGCCATGCTGAACATCCGCTACGCCGCCGCCAACCGCGACGAGCGGGAGTTCGAATGCCCGGAGCAGCTGGACCTCAACCGGGACAAGCCCGGGCGGCACCTGGCCTTCGGCTCCGGCATCCACCACTGCCTGGGCGCGCCCCTGGCCCGGCGGGAGATGTACTGGTCCTTCAAGGCGCTGGTGGACCGCGTTGACGAGCTGTGGTTCGCGCCCGGCAAAAACGACTTCACCATCGCGCCCAACTTCGCCCTGCGTGCCCTGAAGGAACTGCACATCGAGTTCAAGGCGGCGCGCTAGGCATACTCCATGTAATGTCCGTGCGGCGTCCAGCCGATCTGCACGGGCAGCTCAATCGTAGCGATGGGCCCTGCGTCGATCCCTTGCGTGTCGAAGATCAGGTATTCAGAGCATTTCTCCGCGAATCTCGAGACAGGCACGATTCCCACCCTCATGACGAACACCTTACGTTGCCCATGTTGACGTTATCCACTCCGCTCACTGCTGCACCGCGCCGCTCCTCCGCGTCCATGCCCGGCTCGCACAGACCACATCGGCCGGCTCCAGCCCCAATTTGGCGCAGAGCAGCCGTCATCCCGACCTTGCACGGTGATCATCGAGGGTAAGCGCATTGGAAGAAGACGCGCGCCGTGTAGTAGACCTGATTCTCCCGGCACATCCCATTGGGATACGGCTCCTCCCACTCTGAGGGGTCGTTCAATTCAATTGGCGGGCACGCCGATGGGCACCGTTCCTTGGCAATTGACCAAGCGTGCGCAACGGCAAGTTGCGTCTGCTGCGCCTTCAAGCCCTCCCCACGAGCCAGTTCGCAGCTGCGTTGCAGAGCGGGCGACCGACCTGTCTGGAACCACTTGTAGCCGCAGTCCAGAGGGCGCATGTCGACGTTCACCACACCCGTCTGAACGTCCCGCTGGCTGCTGCAAGCCGTTGCGAGCATTGAGAGTGCAACAAGCCTTATCCAAGTCACCACTGCGCTCCTGCGGCTGCCGCCGACCCGCATCAAAAAGCACCCTACTATGCTTGAGTTGACGTTGTCCATTTGGCTGCCCGCGGGCCAGCAAGGCCTATCGTTTGGCCACTGCCTTGGACTATCATGCCGCCTTTGGAACGCCACTGCTTTTGGGTGAGCTTCACTAGGTCGAAAGCAGCGTGCTGACGCCCTTTCCAAGGGTGCGCAAATGTTCCAGCTTCAACCACACAGTCCGCGAGGAGGACGGCATCCGACATGAGCAAGACACCAACCCAACACCGAAATCCATGGCGGCACCAGTGGGCGGCTGCCGCCTCGCTGATCGCCTTCGCCGCCCTGCCGGTCGGCGCCAGCGCGGCAGCGGCGAGCGCCGAGGCCATTGAGGAAGTGGTGGTCATCGGCACCCGCGGCGCCCCCCGTTCGGTGGAAGACTCCTCCGTTCCGGTGGACACCATCAGCAGCGAGGACTTTGAAAACCAGGGCGGCAGCGACATGTCCAACCTGATTCGCGCCCTGGTGCCCTCGTTCCACGTCAACGACAATCCGTCCCGCGACCTTGCCGCCCTGCTGCGGCCCGTCAACTTGCGCGGCTTGGCGCCGGACCACACCCTGGTGCTGATGAACAACAAGCGCCGACACCGCGGCTCGGTCATTCAATGGATTTCCAATGGCGCATCCAATGGCGCCCAAGGGCCCGACATCTCCGCCATTCCCGCTATCGCCATCAAGCGCATGGAGGTGCTGCGCGACGGCGCCGCTGCCCAATACGGCTCCGACGCCATCGCCGGCGTGCTGAACTTCGTGCTCAAGGATGCCGCCGAGGGTTTCTCCGTCGAAGCCAAGCACGGCTTTTACACCAAGGACAGCGGCGAAGACCTGACCACCATTGCCGGCAATGCCGGCTTGGCCCTGGGCGGGTCCGGCTTCCTCAACTTGAGCCTGGAGCTCGGCCAGTCCTCGGACACTGAGCGCAGCGTGCAGCACCAAGACGCCGCGGCCCTGATTGGCTTGGGCATTCCCAACGTGGCAGACCCGGCCAAGCCCTGGGGCTCGCCCAAGGTGAGCGACAGCATCAAGGCGGTGGCCAACTTCGGCATCGACATCAACGACAGCACCGAGCTCTACGCCTTTGGCAACTTCGCCAGCCGTGAGGTGGAAACGCCCTTCTTCTTCCGCAGCCCCATGAACCGCACCGGCGTGTACAAAACCGGGGACAACATCTTCCTGACCGCGGGGGACGGCTGCCAGGAGAAGCACGGCGTGCCCTCCACCGCCGACAACCTGCTGGCCTACCGCGATGCGGTGGCGGCGGACCCGGGCTGCTTTTCGTTCGTGGAGCTCTATCCGGAGGGTTTCACGCCCGTCTTCGGCGCGGAAATGACCGACTACTCGCTGTTTGCCGGCGTCAAGGGCGGCTTGTCCAACGGCCTGCTGTACGACGTCTCCGCCAGCATGGGCGAAAACAACATGGACGGCTTCCTCAACAACTCGCTGAACCCGTCCCTGGGCGCCAATTCGCCGCGGGACTTCGACATCGGCGAGTACACCCAGCAAGACACCAACTTCAACATCGACCTGTCCTACCCCGTGGACGTGGGCCTGGCTTCGGACCTGAACATCGCGGGTGGCTTTGAATGGCGGGAGGAGGAGTTCAAGATCACCACCGGCGAGCCCGCCTCCTGGGAAATCGGCCCGTACCAGCAGTACGGGTTCGGCACCGGCTCCAACGGGTTCGGCGGCTTCAACCCCGCCTCCTCGGGCACTTGGGATCGGGCCAACATCGCCACCTACCTCGACATGGAGGTGAACGCCACCGACAACTGGCGCATCGGCGGCGCCCTGCGCTGGGAGGATTTCGACGGCTTCGGCAGCACCACCAACTTCAAGTTCGCCACCCACCTGCAGGTGGCCGACGCCCTGGCCCTGCGCGCCTCCTACGGCACCGGCTTCCGCGCCCCGACGCCGGGCCAGTCCAACGCCCGCAACGTCTCCACCGTGGTCAATGCCGCCACCAACGCGTTCGAGGAGCGCGGCACCATCGGCTCCACCCATCCGGTGGCCATGGCCTTGGGCGGCAGGGAGCTGGAACCCGAGGAGTCGGAGAACTTCACCTTGGGCGCGGTGCTCGCGCTGGACAACGGCTTGAGCCTGACGGTGGACTACTTCCGCATCGACGTGGATGACCGCATCGCGCTCTCAGGCCTGTTCGACGTGACTGACGCCATCAAGCAGGCGCTGATCGCGGACGGCGTGCCGGAGGCCGCGGAGTTCACCTCCGTGCGTTACTTCACCAACGACTTCGACACCAAGACCGAGGGCGTGGACGTGGTGCTGACCTACGGCTGGGAAACCGACCTCGGCAGCACCGACCTGCTGGCGTCCTTCAACCACACCACCACCAAGGTGAAGAACTTTCGGCCCGGCTCGACAATCGCCGGCGGCGACACCATCGACAACCTGGAGCGCGGCGCGCCCGAGACGCGCTTCAACCTGACGCTGACCCACAGCATCAACAACTGGTACCTGGTGGGCCGCTACAGCTACTTCGGGGAGTGGTACGACGACCACAGCGCCGCTGAGTTCGACGGCTACGGCCTTGTGGACTTGCTGGCCCAGTACAACTTCGCCAGCGGCCTGGCCATTGCGGTGGGGGCGGAAAACGCGCTCAACGAGTACCCGGACAAGGCCATCAACACCGGCAACGGACGCAAGTACCCGCGCTACTCCCCGGCTGGCCACAACGGCGCCTTGGTCTACGCCAAGATCAGCTACGCCATGTAGCCGGCTTGCGGCCAACCAGCACCGTGCTTGGGGTTTGGCGCCAAACGCACTCGGCGTCAAACCCCGCCTCGCCCATCGCCTGAAGCTCCCGGCCGAGGGGGAAGTAAGTGTCCTCGTCCGACCAATCCTCAAAGTGCTGATAGGCCCGCGCCTCGGGGATGCCGCAAGCGACCAGGTGCGCGGCCCAAGTGGCGTAGTCCGCAAGGCATTCCGGGCCGGCCTGGGGCATGGTCACGTCGGCATTGACGAACAGCCCGCCGGGACGAAGCGCCCGGGCAATGCGGGCGAACAGGGCGGTCTTGTCACCGATGTCCGGCACATGGTGCAGGGCAAGGGAGGCGGCCACCGCATCGCAGTCCGGCAGCGGCTCGTTGAACGACTGCTGCCGCAAGCGGGCCCGCGCCCCAAAACGTCGCAACCGCGCCTCGGCCCGCTCCAGCATTTCCCCGTCCACATCCACCAACTCAACGACGGCCGCATCCGAACCTTCCAAAATCGCCTCGGCCAAGGCACCGGTCCCCGCACCCAAGTCAAGCACCCTCTCGGGCTTGACCCCGGCAACGACCTCCGCAGCCCGCCGCAGCATGGCTTCGTAGCCCGGAATGAAAGTACGAATCGACGCATCGTAGGCCTCGATGTCGAGCTGCAAGTGTTGGCGAACGGAATGGCTCATGGGTGGCAAAGAGCTTACACCAGCCCAACTGCATCAAGCTTCGACGGCAAGCCAGCCCACTCATGATATGGTGTCGCGCTTTAGGGACAGGGCAATGACCGATTTGGACGCCACAACTGGGCGGCATCTGCGCGGCAAGTACGCCATAGTCGGGGTTGGCGAGACGGCGTACACGCGGGGGTCGGGGATGACCACCCGAGCCTTGGGCACAGCTGCCATCCGCGCGGCGGTGACGGACGCCGGGCTCAGGCCAAGTGACATTGACGGCATGCTTTCCTACAGCGCCAACGATTCCACGCCCTCCCCAGCCATGGCCGGCGACCTCGGCATGCGATTGAACTTCTACATGGACTGCATCGGCGGCGGCTCCTCAACCGAAGCCTTGGTGGGCATCGCCATGGGGGTGATTGAGGCTGGGTTGTGCCGAACGGTCGCCATCTTCCGGGCCATGAACGGCTACTCGCAAATGCGAATCGGTGGCACCGGACGCTCAATGGGACGATCCGCGCTGAGCGGCGATGCCTTGTTTGGGCGCGCCTACGGCCAAGTTAGCGCCGGACAGATGTTTGCACCGAGCTTCATGCGCCACATGCACGAGTTCGGCACCACCCCGGCGCAAGTGGCGCACGTCAAGGTGATCCACTCCGAACACGCCTCCAACAACCCAAAGGCCTACTACCGCAATCGGGTCACGGTGGACGACGTGCTATCCAGCCGCATGATCTGCAAGCCGTTGCGCCTGCTTGACTGCTGCGTTGAGACTGACAACGCCAACTGCATCATCGTCACCTCCACGGACCGCGCGAAGGACTGCCGCCACACCCCTGCGACAATCCTGTCCGTGGTAGGCCGCTGCTCCAAGCCGCGCATGGACAACCACTTCCAGGCCGGCCCCATCACCACGGTCGCTGGACACTACGCCAAGCGCATCCTGTGGCCCAACGCAGGTGTCGGCCCAGATGACATCCAGGTCACCGGCTCCTACGACGCCTTCACTTTCACCACACTCATGCAGCTCGAGGACTACGGCTTCTGCGCCAAGGGCGAGGGCGGCCACTACGTCAGTTCCGGAATCATGCGGTTAGGCGGCGCACGCCCCAACAACACCAGCGGCGGGCACCTCTGCGAGGGTTACACCCACGGCATCGCCATGGTCATAGAGAACGTCCGGCAACTGCGCCACGACGTGGACGACAGTTGCCCCATCGGACCGGACGGCAAGCGGCAGCACAGCTTCGACTATTCGGAAGGCGGCTGCCGCCAGGTGCGCGACGTGGAACTGACTGCCAACCTCGGTTGGGCGACCCCCAACACCGGCAGCGCGTTGGTCATGCAAAGGGGAAATTGAACATGCCACTCAACGGCGAATACCTTGGCCGCCCCGTGGCCATCAACGACCTCGACACGGCCAACCAAGCCTTCTACCGCCATTGCGCAAGCGGCACGCTGCATCTCCAGCATTGTCCCGCCTGCGATCTGATGCGCTATCCCACCACGACCGCCTGCCCCTGGTGTGCCGGGCCGGACTATGGCTGGAAGCCCGTGTCCGGCAAGGGCACGCTGTACTCCTACACCGAAGTCCACCACGCCATCGATCCGGGCTTTCGAACCTTCACGCCCTACCTGATCCTGCTCGTGGAACTCGACGAGCAGGCTGGCCAACCCACGGTGCACGAGGCGCTGCGCCTGAACGGAAACTTGGCGAGCACAGAGGGTGAACTTGCCAGCGAAGCGTTGGTGCGCAAAGTCGGCATCGGCAGCCGCCTCAAAGTCGTGTTCAAGGACATGGGTGGCGGCATCGCCCTGCCCTTGTGGACCCTCGATAACGAAGCGGAACAACCGGCCGCGCCTTGGCAGTATCCCGGCGAATAGCGACCCAAGGCCAACTTCAACCATCGGCTACCAGCCACCATTGAAAGAATTGAAGGAAACGCTGAATTTCATGGGCTGGCCCACGGACGGCCTGCTGACTGAGCCCCTGCTGCCCGCCATCGCCGCCCAAGCGGGCGAAGCGGATGCCAGCCGCAGCGTCAGCAGCGAGGTGATTGCGCTGCTCAAGGCCAACCCGGTGATGGGCATGACGGCGAGCCCCGAGCTTGGCGGCCTGAACAGCAGCGTCACCGCCGTGGCGCGGGAACTGGCCGCCGTGGCCGCCTGCTGCTCGTCCACCGCCTGGTGCCTGTGGAACCACCTTTGCACCTACCACTTCTTCTGCGCCCTGATGGGGCCTGAACACAGCGAGCTGCTCGGCAGCATCACCGCCAACCGGCACTGGGTCTGCTTTCCGGCGGGGGCAAGCACGCGCATCAGCGGCGTGCTGGAAAATGATCAGATTGCGCTGAACGGCAGTGCCGCCTTCGGTTCAGGCGCCCGCTACGGCGAGTTTGCCGGGGTGGTCTTCATCCTGCGCGGGGCACTCGCCAACACCTTAGGTGAGGAGCCCCCCGACATTCAGAACGCACGGCGGTTCACGTTGGTGGATCTGCGCGGTTCTGGTGTGACGGTGGACCCCACTTGGAAGGCCATGAGCCTGCGCGCCTCCGCCACGGACCATGTGCGGTACCAGGACGCAACGGTGCCGGCTGCTCGCCATGTGCCCTTTCCTGACAAGTTTCGCGAAGTGTTTCGCGCAGCGGACTTTCCGGTCATTCACCACCGCTATCGGGAGGACTGGGTGGCCCTTTCGGATCTCTGGCTGGGGGCCATGGCTGTGGGGCTGGCCGGTGCGGCGTTGGCGGAAGCGGCCCACGGCATTCGTGAGCGGGTCGCCATCGCTGGGGTGAAGATGGTGGAGCGCCCAACCATCCATGTGAACCTCGGGCAGGCAGGCGCGCTCATCAAGACCGCCAGCGATGCGGTGCTGATGGCCTGCGCCGAAACCGATGCCCGCATCGAAGCCGCCACCGTGCCCACCGAAACGGACTACCTGCGCCAACTGGGCGCATCCATGCAGTCGCTGGCCTGCTGCGACGATGCGATGCGCCTGATCCTGCGCGTGCTCGGCGGCAACGGCCTGCGCGAAGGTGGCAGCTTCGAGCGGCGCTACCGCGACTTTCAGGCCATGCCCCTGCACATCAACGCCCACCGGGACCGCGTGACGGAGCAAATCGGCCGCCATCTGTTGGGCCTTGAGACGGAGAACGCGTTCTAGTCGAACGCGCTTTAACTCGCGGAAAGCCCAGGCTCAGTTTGTGCCGGGGCGGCGGGACCATCCAAGGCGCTGAGCGCCTTGGCGCGCCGCACTCGGTGGCGGCGCGCCAATTCGCGCATGTCGGTGGTGGCGTCCGTTTCATCGACGATTTCAAGGCCCAGCAGGGTCTCGATGACGTCCTCCATGGTGACGATGCCCGCCATGCCGCCAAAGTCGTCCATCACCACCGCCAAATGCTCCTGGCGGGTGCGCAGAACGGTGAAGAGATCCGTGATGGCGTAGGTTTCGCCCACCGCGACAATCTCCCGGCGCAGGACCTTGAGCAGCTCGCTGCCACGCCCTTCCACCAAGGCCGTGAGCATGTCGTCCTTGAGCACGTAGCCGGTGACGTGGTCCTTGGATTCGTTGTACAGGGGGATGCGGGAGAAGTGCTGGCGCTTGGCGCTGCCGTAGTAGGCGGCGATGGTCTCGCCTTCGGAGGCCATGGCCACCACGGTTCGCGGCGTCATGACATCCCGGGCCTGAATGGTCTGGAAGCGGATCAAGTTGCTGATCATCTTGCTTTCCTCAGCCTCGAACACGCCTTCCTCAGCGCCGAGTTCCGCCATGGCCAGGAAGTCGGTGCGCGTCAAGACGGGCTGGGCCGTGTCCCGCTTCAGGTACTTGGTGATGGTCTGGCTCATCCAAACCAAGGGCGCGAGGGCGGTGATCAACACCCGCAGTGCATGCACAGTGAAGGTGGCGAAGCGCTGCCAGTGCAAGGCCCCGATGGTCTTGGGCACGATCTCCGAGAACACCAGTATGGCGATGGTCATGATCGCCGGCACGGCGATGCGCGTGATCCACGGGCTGGCGTCCGCCCAGATCAGTGCCGCTTGGGCGCCCACGCCGATGGCGCCCACGGTGTGCGCTATGGTGTTGAGCGTGAGAATGGCGGCCAGTGGCCGGTCAATGTTGGCTTTGAATTCCTCCAGCGTTCGCCCGACGCGGGTGCCCTTTTGGGCGAGCACGCGCGCATGGCTCGGCGAGATGCTGAGGAGCACGGCCTCCCACAAGGAGCAGAGGAATGAAAACGCCAGCGCCAGTAGAAAGAAAGAGACTAGCGGTATGTACATGAAGTCGGATTGAAGCTCCGGATTGCCAAGGGCGAGAGTACACCAGATGAAGCCTGACGCACACTCCCCTTTTTTTGCGCTCCGTCACATCCCCTAACACCTCCCATCTTCTTCCCTCAAATCACGCCGGCCCGGCGCAACGCTTCAATTTCCGACGGGGCACAGCCCAGCTCGGCAAGGATGGCCTCCGAGTCCTGCCCAAGATCCGGCGCGGCGCGCTCAAACTGCTCGCCTTGGGGATGGGCGCTCAGGTTTATGGGCGAACGGATCAGGCGCACTGCCCCCAACTCCGAGTGCGCCGCAGGCTTGGCCATCTCCAAGTGACGGACCTGCTCATCCTCAAAGGCCTGGCCGATGTCGTTGATTGGGCCGCAGGGCACCCCCGCATGATTAAGCCTACGCACCAGTTCAGCGGTGGTGAAGCGCGCCGTGAGCGCATTGATGTCCGCATTCAACGCGGCTTTCAAGCGCTTGCGCTCACTGGCGCGGCGGTAATCGGGCCGGTTGAAGAGCGCATCGGCCCCCAGCGCCTGGCAAAAGCGCTCCCAAAGGCGCTGGCTGGGCGCGGCGATGTTCACCAAGCCATCACTGGCCGCAAAGGTGCCCATCGGCGTCTGGTAGGGGTGGTCGTTGCCCTCCTGGCCCGGCACTTCGCCGCCCATGGTGTAGCGGGCGGCTTGAAAATCCAGTTTGCACAGCATGGCTTCGAGCAGCGAGGTGTGCACCCATTGGCCCTCCCCGGTGCGCTCCCGGTGCAGCAGGGCAAGCAGGATGCCTTGGCCCAGGAACATCCCGGCGGACGTGTCGCTGATGGCGATGCCCACCCGCCACGGGCCGCTGCCCGGCTCGCCAGTGATGGACATCAGACCGCTCATGCCCTGAACGATCTGGTCGACCCCGGCCCTGCCGCCATAGGGGCCATCCTGGCCGAAGCCGGAGATGCTGGCGTAGATGATGGCCGGATTGACCGCCTTGACGGATTCGTAGTCCACCTTCAGCCGGTGCTTGACCTCGGCCTTGAAGTTCTCCACCACCACGTCAGCGTTGCGGGCCAAGCGCATGAACAGCGCATGGCCCTTGGCGTCCTTGAGGTTGAGCGCCAGCCCGCGCTTGTTGCGGTGCAGGTTCTGCTCATCCGGCCCCCGCCGCGCGCCGGTGACCGCACGGCCCGTTCCCGAGGCGGACCGCGGCGCCTCAATCTTGATCACGTCCGCCCCCCAATCCGCGAGCAGGCGAACTGCGGTGGGGCCGGCCCGAGCGTGGGTCAGGTCCAGAACGCGGATGTGCGCCAGCGGCATCATGGCAGGTCTTGGCCTGCTGAAGGCTGCAAGCCTGACGCGGCATCGCGCGCCAGCCATCGAAACAGCACGGTGGCGGCAACGGCGCCGGCCAGCTGTGCAGCAATGAACGCCGGTGCATGGGCCGGCGCGATGCCGGCAAAGGTGTCGGTGAACGAACGGGCCACCGTGACCGCCGGATTGGCGAAGGACGTTGATGAGGTGAACCAGTAGCCGGCGGTGATGATCAGCCCCACGGCGTAGGGCACGGCCTCCGGACGAGTGCGCAGGCAGCCCAAAATGGCGGCCAGCAGCGCAAAGGTGGCCACGAACTCACCGAGCCACTGGCCGGTGCCGGTGCGCGCCTTGACGCCTTCCACCAGAAGCGGTTCGCCAAACATCGCGTGCGCGGCTATCACGCCGAGCATGCCGCCGCCGACCTGGGCCAGCACATAGCAGGCGGCATCGCCCCGCGTCAGCTCCCGCCGCAGCCAGAACGCCAAGGTGACCGCCGGATTGAAATGGGCACCAGACAGCGGCCCAAACACTAGAATCAGCACCACCAGCGCGGCACCGGTGGCGATGGTGTTGCCCAATAGCGCGATGGCGTCGTTGCCGCCCGCCAAGCGCTCCCCCATGATGCCGCTGCCCACCACCACGGCCAGCAGCAACGCGGTGCCCAAGGCTTCCGCAACCAGACGCCTCGGCAAATCCACCGTCATGGCAGACATGGGAACAGCACGGCTATCGGCTGCCGTGCCGTATGTCGCCGCGCCGTTTGTCTAGGCTTCGATAAGCTTCCCGACGCCGTTTCCGCAGCCATTCCCGTATCGTACACGCTGCCCCGGCGCACACCAAACCGAACCCACGGCGACCACCGGGGGCACTTTTGGCCGCAGCAGGCCTGTTTTCCCGCGGCAAGCCCGTATTGCCGCGGCAAGCCCGTTTTGCCGCAGCAAGCCCGTTTTGCCGCGGCAAGTCTGCGCTAACGCCTGTTGAGCGGCGGGTTCGGTTATAGTGCCGCCTTCACGCCGCCGGCGTCACTTCATCCACAGGAGCACGCATGTCCGTATCCCTCGCCCAGTTGGTCACCACCCACGCCGTGCCCGGCCGCGAAACCCGCGAGGC
Source organism: Candidatus Azophilus sp. (assembly GCA_965220835.1). Lineage (GTDB taxonomy): Bacteria > Pseudomonadota > Gammaproteobacteria > Pseudomonadales > Azotimanducaceae > Azophilus. Next base: position 1,874,904 of record OZ244842.1, read on the forward strand.
CTTGGGCATTGTCAGCGCCGAATGCGTGCTCGGCATCAACATCTTCCGCGACGTCCTGGGCGGCCTGCGGGACATCGTTGGCGGGCGCAGCGGCACCCACCAGAAGGCGCTGCGCGAGGCCCGCGAAACCTGCCTGGACGAACTGGCCGAGCAAGCATCAGCCCTCGGCGCCGACGCCGTGGTGGGCATCGACCTCGACTACAGCGAGATCAGCGGCGGCGGCAAGGGCATGGTGCTGCTCGTCGCCACCGGCACGGCGGTGCGGCTGAGGTAGCTTCGGCAACCGGCAGCCCAACTACCGCATGAGGGGAAGTGACCGACTCCACGGCTTTTGGCCACGCTCCCCGATTACGAACCATGCTGAGTATTCCGCCTTATCACGCGGAAACATGAACTCCATGCGACAGTCTTTTCGCCAGCCTGCGGATTTCGCAGTCCGCGGCGACGCCGGATGAACTAAGGCTGCTCCAAAAACACGCAGCCCGGACACTCCCCCGCCGCCAAGTTGGCTTGCGCCGCCGCACGGTCCGCCTCGCTCTGGTACTGGGGCTGGTCGAAGCGCGCCACGCGGTCATCGCCGGCCTGCCCGTCGGAACTTGGCTTGGGGCGCATGGCGTGGTCCTTCCAGCTGTCGTCGTCGCTCCAGCGGTGCGGCAGCGTGATGATCTCGCCGGGTTGACGGACGGTCTCGAAGGCACCCAAGGCCGCGATCATGATCTGCCGCTGCTGGGCGGGGTCGTTCGGCTTGCCGGCCGTGCGCCCCAGGGGGAAATCGAGGTAGATGGCGCGGGGCGGATTGACGGATTGGGTGATGGAGTAGGCGCTTGACAGGCAAACGGTGGGCAGGCCGCGGCTTTCAAGCACCCGGGCGATCAGTCCGACGGACTGATGGCAGACGGGTCACACCGGCACCAGTATGGCGAGATCGACCTCGTCGCGCAGCAACCGTTCGGCGATGGCCGGGGCGAGTGCATCGCGAACCTTGCGGGCCGAATAGATGCCGCCCATGAACGCGTAGGCTTGGGCGCCCAAGCCGCCGATGCGGCCCTCATCCGCCAAGTTGCGCAGGGTTTGCAGGGGAAAGACCGTGTTGGGGTCGCGGCGGGCGTCCGTCAGGTCATAGGCGAAATGGGTGGCGCGCAGCGCACTGACCGGAGTGTCGGCGGGAATCTCGCGCAAGCTGAAATCGTCCCGGTAGTGGAATGCCACTTGGCCGCTTCGGTAGATGCCCCCGGAGGCCACCAGACCGACCCTCGCCTCGCTGAGGGGCTTGGCCAGCGGTGCAAATGGCGGCTGCCCCTCATTGCGCACCCACCGATAGGGCGGATAGCCGAGCTGGTCGTATTGCTCGCGGGTGCGGGCGATGTAGTCAACGGGGTTGTTCGGCGCTGCCGCCCGGCTGGGCAACGCGTCCGGCAGGTTTTCGCCTAGAGCATTCATCCATCACTCCGCAATGAGGGTCACACCAACGGCATCAGCAGCGCAAACGCCGGCAGCGCCGCCAACTCGGAGTCTACCCGGTCGAGCAGGCCGCCGTGGCCGGGCAGCAAGGTGCCGGAGTCCTTGACGCCCGATTGGCGCTTGAGCAGGCTTTCCAGCAAATCGCCAAACACCGACACGGCAATCAGCAAGACGATAACCGCGCCGGCGGCCGCGTCCAAGCGGCCCAGCGCCGCCAGTGCGCCGCCGCAAACCAAGATGCTGAGCGCCGCGCCGCCGGCCACGCCTTCCCAAGTCTTGGCCGGGCTCAAGGACGGCGCCAGCTTGCGGCGGCCCCAAGCCGTTCCGGCAAAGTAGGCGCCGATGTCCACTGCCGAAACCAGGAAAAAGAGCCAAACCAGCCAGTGATCGCCGTTCGGCGCCGTATGCACGACCACGGCACCCACCCACGCCGACCAGATGATGGCAACGCCCAGCAAGGCAGCAACCCACTGCCACCGCCTGACCGAGCGGCCCATCGGGGGGGTTAGAGAGCCCTCAGCCGGGGTGCGCGAGGGGCGCGCCCCTCGCAAAAGAGAGCCTTCAGCCGGGGTGCGCGAGGGGCTTGCCCCTCGCAAATCAGAGCCTTCAGCCGGGGTGCGCGAGGGGCTTGCCCCTCGCAAATCAGAGCCTTCAGCCGGGGTGCGTGCGAGTGTCCCTCGCTTCGCGAGGGGGCTTGCCCCTCGCAAGACAGAGCCCTCAGCCGGGGTGCGTGCGAGTGCCCCTCGCAAAAAAGAGCCTTCGGCCGGGGAGCCCGCCCCTCGAACCAGTATGCCGACGATGGCGGCGGCCCAAGCAGCGGCGCCAATCCACAGCGCGACCGCTTGCAAGCCGGGCCAAGCCAACGCGGCCACGCCCAACGCGGCAATGGCGGCTGGGTAGAGCAGGCGCCGCCATCCCGCATTCAACCCGGCAAAGCGCGCCCACTCCCAAGCTGCCAGCAGCGCCACCAACCCAATGGCCAAGGCAAACGCCAAGGGCGGCAGCAGATAGATCACCGCCAGCGCGGCCAAGGCCAAGCCACACGCCGTTATGACACGGCTCCTGAGCATATTCTTGCCGGTTAAGGCCTCGCGCTCCGGCAACCGAAGCGCCGCCGACGCTCTTCGAAGGCCGAGAAGGCCTCCAACAGGTCCGCGGGCTGAAACTCCGGCCAGAACGCGTCAACAAAGTGCAATTCGGTGTAGGCCAAGTCCCACAGCAGGAAGTTGCTGATGCGCTGGTCGCCGCCGGTGCGGATGCACAGATCCGGCGGCGGCAGTTGGCCCAGGGAAAGGGCCGCGGCAAACGCGTCCTCGTCGATGTCGTCGATGGCGATGCGGCCATCGGCCACCTGGCGAGCCAACTCCCGGGCCGCAGCGGCGATGTCCCAGCGGCCACCGTAGTTGGCAGCGATGTTGAGGGTCATGCGGGTGTTGGCGCGGGTCAGCGCTTCCGCCCGATTCATGCGCATCTGCAGATCAGCCGGAAAGCGGGAGCGGTCGCCGATGATGTTCAGCCGCACGTTGCGTTCGTTAAGGTCCGCGAGATCGCGTTCCAGCAGGCCGCGCATGAGGTCAAGCAGCAGGTTCACTTCCCGCTTGGGACGCTGCCAGTTTTCCGTGCTGAAGGCGAACAGCGTCAGGCATTGAACGCCGTAGTCGGAACAGGCCTCGGCGATGGGACGGACGTTCTTGGCGCCGGCCCGATGCCCCGCAGCGCCGGGCAGACGCCGACGCCGCGCCCAGCGGTGGTTGCCGTCCATGATGATCGCGACGTGAAAGGGCGCCCCACCCGGCTCCCGGTCGGCGGCGCTAAGCGGCAGTTCTGACATGGCGATCGTTCAAGATTGGCTGATCTCCCAGATGGCGCGCTTCACCTTCCCAGCGCCCCGTCAGATTTAGACGAAAACTTCGCTGCAGGCGGCTCAAACCGCCATGAGGTCGGACTCCTTCGCTTCAAGGGCTTGGTCCACTGCCTTGATGCGACGGTCGGTGACCTGTTGCACCGCCTCCTCGCCGCGCCGCGCATCGTCTTGGGCCACCTCCTTTTCCCGCAGCAACTCGCGAATGTCGGAAATGGCGTCGCGGCGAATGTTGCGGATGGCGATGCGGGCCGATTCCGCCTCCTGGCGCGCCTGACGGGCGAGCTCCCGGCGATTCTCTTCGGTCAGGGCCGGCAGCGGCAAACGCACAACGTCTTGGGTGGCGGCTGGGGTAATGCCAAGGTCGCTCTTCAAGATGGCCTTTTGGATGGCCGGGACCAGGCTCTTCTCCCAAGGCGAAACCAGCAAGGTGCGGGCGTCCTCAACGCTGATGCTCGCCACTTGGTGGAGCGGCGCATCGCTGCCGTAGTACGGCACTTCGATGCCGTCCAAAAGGCTGGGATGGGCCCGGCCCGTGCGAATGCGCGCAAAGGCGGCTTGCATGGCCTCAATGGTCTTGCCCATGCGCTCATCGGCATCGGCGGTGAATTCCTCAATCATCGCTGTGCTGCATTCATGTCAGGGGATTGACCCGTGCTCCGCTACCAGGCAACGAGGCTCAACGCGCTTCGGACGCGATGCGAGTGCCAACCTTCTCACCCTTGACCAACCGGGTCAACGCGCCGGGCTCGGCCAAGTCGAAAACCACCACCGGCAAGGCGTTGTCACGGCATAGGCAAATGGCGGTGAGGTCCATCACCGTTAGGTTCCGCTGCAGCACGTCGTCAAAGGACAGGGCGTCAAAGCGTTCGGCAGTGCCGTCGAGCATCGGATCGGCGGAATAGACGCCATCGACCTTGGTGGCCTTGAGCACGCAGTCCGCGTCAAGCTCCACGGCGCGCAGGCATGCGGCGGTGTCGGTGGTGAAGAACGGGTTGCCGGTGCCTCCGGCCAGAATGGCCACCTCGCCGTTGCCGAGCGCAGCGCGAGCTTCGGGCACGCTGTAAGCCGGCAACACGCCGGGCACGGCGAGGGCACCGAACAAGCGGGCGGGAACGCCGGCTCGGGCCAAGGCGTCGCCAATGGCCAGGCCATTCATGCAGGTGGCCAGCATGCCCATTTGGTCAGCCACCACCCGGTCCATGCCCGCCCGCGCCAGGGCTGCGCCGCGAAACAGGTTGCCGCCGCCGCACACCAATGCGACCTCAGCGCCTAAGCGATGGGCATCGCGCAACTCCCGGCAGACGCGGTCCAACACGCCGGGGTCGATGCCGAAGCCGGGCTCGCCGGCCAACGCTTCGCCGGACAGCTTTAGGAGCAGCCTCGTCAATCAGCTTCCTCCAGCCGCTTGGGCGGCCACCTCGGCGGCAAAGTCCTCCTCCGCCACGGCGATGCCCTCCCCCACTTCAAGGCGGGCGAAACGGTGCGCCTCGGCGCCCTTGGCGCTGAGCAGCTTGCCGACCTTCTGCTCACCGTCCTTGATGAAGGCTTGGTCGATCAGGCTCGCTTCAGCGAGGAACTTGCGCACCCGGCCTTCAACCATCTTCTCCACGATGTTCGGCGGCTTGCCGCTGTCGGCGGCTTGGGCGGCGAAGATCTCCCGCTCCTTCTCGATCAACGCCGCATCGAGGTCAGCGCTGCGCACCACCAAGGGGGTGGGGTCATGGGCGGTGATGTGCATGGCCAGATCCCGGCCGAGGTCCGCATCGGCGACGGACAGCTCAACCAGCGCGCCCTTGCGGCCGTCATTGTGCAGGTAGCTGCCGATGCAACCGGTTTCGGTGGACAGGGACTCGGCCCGGCGCACGTTGATGTTCTCGCCGATTTCCTGCACCAAGGCTTCGCGCTCCTCGGCGAAGGCGCTGGCCAGCTCGGCGCCACCGGCGCCGGTTTCCAAGGCGGCACCGGCAACCCGTTCCACGAACGCGATGAACTTGGGGTTGCGGGCGGCGAAATCGGTCTCGATGTTGACCTCCACCAAGGCGGCGCGCTTGCCGTCGGTGGACACCTTCAGGCCCAGCAAGCCTTGCGCTGCGGTGCGGGAGGCTTTTTTCGCGGCCTTCAGCGCACTCTTGCGGCGCAAGGCGTCGATGGCCTGCTCGAGATCGCCGTTAGCCTCCTGCAAGGCGGCCTTGCAATCCATCATGCCAAGGCCAGTGCGGTCGCGCAGTTCCTTGACTTGTTTGGCGGTAATGGCCATGGCTTACTCCCGGGCTGGCGTGGCGCTGGTGGTTGCGGCCGGCTCGTCGGCATCGGCCAGTTCTGTGGCCCCGGACACTTCCGTGGCTGTGGACACCTCTGTGGCCGCAACCTCAACCGTGGCCGCAGCCTCGGACGCGGCCGGGGACTCCGCGGTGGCCGTAGACTCGGACGCGGCGGGAGACTCGGATGGGGCCACGGGCTCCGATGCGGTCGCCGAGTCAGATGCGGTCGCAGCCTGCGCCGGCGCTGCGGCAGCGGCGATGGACGCCCCTTGCTCAGCCTCCAGAAACTCATCGATCCGGACGGCGCCGCCGGCATTTTCGCGCCCTTCGGCGATCGCATCCGCCACTGCGGTGACGTACAGGCGAATGGCGCGTATGGCGTCATCATTGCCCGGAATGACGTAGTCGATGCCGTCCGGGTCGCTGTTGGTGTCGACAATGGCAAACACGGGAATGCCGAGCTTTTGCGCTTCGGTGACGGCGATGCGCTCATGCTGGACGTCAACCACGAACACCGCGTCGGGCAGCCCGCCCATGTCCTTGATGCCGCCGAGGCTGCGCTCCAGCTTGCCCATCAGGCGGTGCTTGTGCAGGGCCTCCTTCTTGGTGAGCATGTCCAAGGTGCCGTCCTCGGCCTGCTGCTCCAGTTCCTTGAGCCGCTCGATGGACTGGCGGATGGTCTTGTAGTTGGTGAGCATGCCGCCCAGCCAGCGCTGGTCGATGAAGGGCATCTCCACTCGGATGGCCTGCTCGCGAATGACCTTGGCGGCCGCCCGCTTGGTGCCCACGAACAGAATCTTCTTGCCCAAGGTGGACAGGCTGCGAATCTCAGCCAGCGCCTGCTCAAAGGCCGGCACGGTCCGTTCGAGATTGATGATGTGGATCTTGTTTCTGGCACCGAAAATGAAGGGAGCCATTTTCGGGTTCCAGTACCGGGTGCGATGGCCGAAGTGGACGCCCGCGGCCAACATGTCGCGCATATTGATGTTCAAGCTAGTCTCCGGGTTGAGCCTCCGCAGCCCCTTCAATTCAGACCGGACCCTTGGTCAACGGCACCCGTGAATTTGCGACGAGCTGCGTGCGTTGTGTTTTCCGGCCAAGTGCCGTGGCACCGGCCAAAATGAGCCTGATTGGGCAAGGTTGCGGCGCAAATGGGTGTTGGCGCAGCCGTTGCCCCCAAGCGGCGGGCTTTATACCATAGATTCCCATGTCCGCCAAAGCCACCACCGACGCCGACATCGAAGGCATGCGCCGCGCCGGGCGCTTGGCAGCCAGCGTGCTGGAGATGATCGGCGAGCACGTCAAGCCGGGCGTGAGCACCGACGCGCTCAACGACCTCTGCCATCGTTACATCGTCGATGAGATCAACTGCGTGCCGGCGCCGCTGAACTACACCACCGGCCAAGGCGTGCCGCCCTTCCCGCGTTCCATCTGCACCTCGGTCAACCATGTGGTGTGCCACGGCATTCCCTCCAGCAAGAAAAAGCTCAGGAACGGCGACATCCTCAACATCGACGTCACCGTCATCAAGGACGGCTACCACGGCGACACCAGCAAAATGTTCATGGTGGGCAAGATCCAAGCGTTCGCCGAACGGCTGGTGCGGGTCACGCAGGAGTGCCTCTACCTCGGCATCGAAGCCATCCGCCCCGGCGCCACCTTGGGCGACATCGGCCACGCCATCGAGACCCACGCCAAGGCCAACCGCTTCTCGGTGGTGGAGGAGTTCGGCGGCCACGGCATCGGCAAGGTGTTCCACGACGACCCCCACGTCATGCACTACGGCCGCCCCGGCACCGGCCTGGCCATCGAAGAGGGCATGACCTTCACGGTGGAGCCGATGCTCAACGCCGGGCGGCGGCACATCAAGATTCTGCCCGACTGCTGGACGGTGGTGACGCGCGACCACAAGCTGTCCGCTCAGTGGGAGCACACCATTCTGGTCAACCGCGACGGTGCCGAAGTGCTGACGCGGCGGGCCGAGGAGGCCTTCGGGCAAACCGCCGGCCACTCCGCCGGCGCACCGGCTTGAATCCAACGGCGTGAACGCCGCGTCCATCGCGCAACTGCGCCAGCGCTTGAGCGACGCCGATGCGGCGCTGGCCACGCGCTACTGGGCCGGCGAGGACATTGGCCGCATCGTCAGCGAACGCGCGGCCTTCGTTGACGGCCTGCTGTTGGAGATGTGGCGCACCCACTTCAGCGCCGCCGCCCAGCAGGATCTGGCGCTGTTCGCGGTGGGCGGCTACGGGCGCGGGGAGTTGCACCCGGGCTCCGACATCGACCTGCTCATCCTGGGCGTGAAGCCGTCGAAGCACCGGGCCGAAATAGAGCCCTTCGTGCGGGCGCTGTTCGACCTGAACCTGGAAATCGGCCACAGCGTCAGAAACCTGGCGGAGTGCAAGGCCGCCATCAAGGCCGACCTCACCGCGGCCACGGCCCTGTTCGAACGGCGCTTGATCACCGAACCGGAAGGCGCGGCGCTGCGGCGGGTGATCACCAAGCTCGATGCCTTCATCGACCATCCCCGCACCTGGCCTGCCGACCGCTACTTCCGGGCCAAGCGGGATGAGCAGGAGCGGCGCCATGCGCGCTTCGAGGACGTCGAGTCCGACCTTGAGCCCAACATCAAGGACGCTCCCGGCGGCCTGCGCGACCTGCAGACCGTGCTCTGGGTGTGCCGGCGCAAGTACGGCACGGCGGACCCCGCCGAGCTGGAGCGCCTGGGCGTGCTCACCGCCCAGGAGCGGGGCTGGCTGACCGATGGCCAGCGCTACCTGTGGTGGGTGCGCTACGGCCTGCATCTGGTGGCCCAGCGCAAGGACGACCGCCTGCAGTTCGAGCACCAGCGCACCCTCGCCCAGCAGCTGGGCTACGCCGACACCACCGCCCGGCTGGGCGTGGAACGCTTCATGCACGAGTACTACCGCTGGGTGCTGTACCTGAGGGAAGTCAACGACATCGTGCTGCAGAGCCTCGATGAGTCATTCGCGCCGGCCCAGCCCAAGCGCGAGCGCATCAACGAGCGATTCCAGATCAATGCGGAGACCATCGAAGCGGTCCACGACCGGGTGTTCGCCGAAACCCCAAGCGCCTTGCTGGAAATGTTCGTCATCCTCGCCAACCGGCGCGACATCGACGGCGTGCGCGCCGCCACCATCCGCCTGATCCGCGAACATCTCCACTTGATCGATGACGGCTTCCGCAACGACCCGCACAACAGCCGCCTGTTCCTGGACCTGCTCAAGGCCCCCCACAGCCTCACCACGCAGCTCACCCGCATGCGCCGCTACGGCATTCTCGGGCGCTACATCCCCGAGTTCGGCCAAGTGGTCGGCCAGATGCAGCACGACCTGTTCCACATCTACACGGTGGACGCCCACACCATGATGGTGATCCGCAACATGCGCCTGTTCCGCTACCGGGCGCAAGCCGAGCGCTTTCCGTTGGCCCACCGTTGCGTGAAGACCGTTCCCAAGGTGGAGCTGCTCTACATCGCCGGCTTCTACCACGACATCGGCAAGGGCCGGGGCGGCGACCATTCCCAGATCGGCGCCCGCTTCGCCGTGGAGTTCTGCCGCCGCATGGGCTTGAACGAGGACGACACCGAATTGGTCGAGTGGCTGGTGGCGGAGCATCTGGTCATGTCCGACACCGCCCAGCGGCGCGACATTCACGACCCCCAAGTGGCGCTGGAGTTCGCCCGTTTCGTCAAGTCCGAGCGGCGCTTGGACTACCTCTACGCGCTGACCGTGGCGGACATCACGGCCACCAACCCGACGCTGTGGAACAGTTGGCGGGCGACGCTCATGCGCCAGCTGTACGCCAACACCCGCAAGCTGCTGCGGCAAGGCATCGAATCACCCGTGGACCGCCAGGCCACCGTGCGCGCCTGCCGGGAAAGCGCGGCCGAGCAGGCCGCCGCCCTCGGCCTGCCGGCCGACCGGGCGCAGGCCCTCTGGGATGCCATGGGCGACGACTTCATGCTCCGCCACCCGGCCCGGGACGTAGCGGAAATCACCGTGGCGGTGGCCAACCACGACTTGGCAAACGGCCCCTTGGTGCTGCTGCGGCGGCTGGTCGGCGAGGGCTCCGAGGAGAGCGCCACGGAACTGTTCATCTACGCCTTGGACCAAGCCCATCTATTCGCCGCCACGGTGACGGCCATCAACCGGCTGCGCCTGCAGGTCTATGAAGCGCACATCCACACGGCGGACAACGGCCAGTGCTTCAACAGCTTCATCGTGCTCGACGAGCACCGCCAGCCGGTTCGCGGCGACGGCGGCGCGGTGGCCGAGTCGCTGACCCAAGCAATCAGCGAACCGCGCATCAAGCCCTTCCGCCACCAGCGCCTGCCGCGCCAGCACCGGCAACTGCATCGGCCCACCGAGGTCCGCTTGGCCAATGGCGCCGGCCGGCCCTACTCCACGCTATCGGTCCACACCACCGACCGGCCCGGGCTGCTGGCCCGCATCGGGGCGTTGTTCTTCGAGTTGGAAACCGCCCTGCTGGAGGCGCGCATTGTCACGTTGGGGGAGCGGGTGGAGGACGTGTTCCACATCCAAACCCGATCCGGCGAGCCCATCACCGACCCGGAAGCCATCTACCGGCTGGAGAACACGTTGCGCCAAAACCTGGACAGCGTGCCCAGGTGAATCCGCGCCTTCAGCAACTGCACGACTATCCCTTCCAGCGCCTCGCCGCATTGCTGGACGGCATCACGCCGGAGGCGCGCCAGCCCCACGTGAGCCTGTCCATCGGCGAGCCCAAGCACGCGCCACCCGCCGCCGTCGTTGAGTTTCTGGCCGACCGCCAAGGCCTGACGGAGGGCTTGGGGGCCTACCCCGCCACGCGCGGAATCCTGGAGCTGCGCGAGGCGATCTGCACTTGGCTGCAGCGCCGCTTCGGTGCGGCGCTGGATCCCGAACGCGGCGTGCTGCCGGTGTCCGGCACCCGGGAGGCGCTGTTCTCCTTCGCCCAGGCGGCAGTCGGCGCCAAGGCCAACCCGCTGGTGGTGCTGCCCAACCCGTTTTACCAAATCTACGAGGGGGCGGCGATTCTCAGCGGTGCCAAGCCCTACTACCTTAACGCCGAGGCCGCCAACGGCTACCAACAGGACTTCGAGTCGGTGCCCCAGGCCATCTGGGCGCAAACCGAGGTGCTGTACCTGTGCTCACCCGGCAACCCGTCCGGCAAGGTGGTTGCCCCCGCCACCCAGCGCTGGCTGATCGAGCAGGCGCACCGGTTCGACTTCGTGATCGCCGCCGACGAGTGCTACTCGGAAATCCACCTCGACGAAGGCCAGCCGCCCACCGGCCTGCTGCGCGAGAGCGACGCCTTGGGCAACCCCGGCTACGCCCGGTGCATCGTCTTCCACTCCTTGAGCAAGCGATCCAGCCTGCCCGGGCTGCGCTCCGGGTTCGTGGCCGGCGATGCCGAGGTGCTGGCACGCTACCACCAGCACCGCACCTACCAAGGCGCCGCGCTGCCCCTGCACGTGCAGCGCGCCAGCGCCCTGGCGTGGCGCGACGAGGCCTACGTGCGGCACAACCGGGCTCTGTATCGAGCCAAGTTCGAGGCCGCCACGCCGCTGTTGAACACCGTCTTCGACGCCACCGCCCCGGACGGCGGGTTCTACTTCTGGCTGCCCACGGGGAAGGACGACCAAGCGTTCGCGCGCGACCTCTACCAGCATCTGCACATCAGCGTACTGCCCGGTTCGTTCCTCGGCCGGGAGACCGCCACCGGCAACCCGGGCGCCAATCACGTGCGCATGGCCTTGGTGGCGCCCCAAGCGGAATGCGTCGAAGCCATCGAGCGCATCGTTGATTGGCAGCGCACGGGCTGCTAGCTTTCTGCCAAAGGAGTTTTCATGCCAACATTTGCCTTCGCCCTAGGCCTGCCGACCCTAAGCCGAGCCGGCCACTGCATCGACTGCTTCTTTCCGGCGCCGCTGAAAGCGCCGGAAGGCGAGTTGGAGGCAGCCATCGGCGATCAGTTCGCGCCCGGCGAGGCGCTGGTCGACCCGGAGGCGGCCAGCGCCTTCATCAACGCCCATCAACCGCAGGCCACCCCCCTGCTGGAAGCGGACCGGCCCTTGCTCGCGGTTTTGCTGGCCGCCGACGAGCCCATCGGCTCAACCGCCGAAGCCTTCCTGAAGCTGCACCTGCTCTCCCATCGCCTGGCCCTGCCCAACACCCTCAACCTGGACGGCATCTTCGCCCACCTGCAAACCGTGGCCTGGACCACCGAGGGCGCAGTGGCGCTGGAGGAGCTGGCCGCCCGGCAAATTGCGGCGCGGGCGCAGGGCCGCTACTTTGAAGTGCTCTCGGTGGACAAATTCCCGAAGATGGTCAACTACGTCGTGCCGAGCGGCGTGCGCATCGCGGATTCGAGCCGCATCCGGCTCGGCGCCTATCTCGGCGACGGCACCACGGTGATGCCGTCCGGGTCCATCAATTTCAACGCCGGCGCGCTCGGCCCCAACATGGTGGAGGGCCGGGTTTCCCAAGGCGTGGTGCTCGGGCACGGCTCGGATCTCGGCGGCGCCGCCAGCACCATGGGCACCTTGGCCGGCGGCGGCGAGATCGTCATCAGCATCGGCCGCCAATGCCTGATTGGCGCCAATGGCGGCACCGGCATCCCCTTGGGAGACCGCTGCACCATCGAGGCCGGCCTGTACATCACCGCCGGCACCCGGGTGGCGCTGCTCGACGAGGGCGGCAACCGCACCGGCTCGGTGAAGGCGCGGGAGCTGGCCGGCCGTTCCGACCTGCTGTTCATCCGCCACAGCGAAACCGGGGAAGTGCAGTGCCGCGTCAACCGCAAGGCCATCGCCCTCAACGAGCAGTTGCACGCCCACAACTGAACTTCCATCAACCCCCGCAGGAGTCAGGGAGGCGCCATGGCCAACCGGCACGAGGCCCCAAGGCGCGACGGCAACCCCGTTCTCGACCTCACCCAGAACTTGATTCGCCGGCCCTCGGTCACCCCGGAGGATGCCGGCTGCCAAGCGCTGCTGATTGAGCGCCTGGAGCGCCTCGGGTTCGCGGTCACCATTCTGGACGCCGGCGGCGTGCGCAACTTCTATGCCGAACTCGGCTCCGGACGCCCCTGCCTAGCCTTCGCCGGACACACGGACGTGGTGCCGCCGGGGGAACTTGCCGCTTGGCAGAGCCCGCCGTTCGAGCCGGTGATCCGCAACGGCCTGCTGTTCGGGCGCGGCGCGGCGGACATGAAGGCCAGCCTCGCCGCCATGATCGTCGCCACCGAGCGCTTTCTCGCCCGCCAGCCAACGCCCTCTGGACGCATCGCCTTTTTGATCACAAGCGACGAGGAGGGCGAGGCCCGCCACGGCACCCGCCACATCGTCGAGCACCTGCGCCACCGCCGCATCGGCCTTGACTACTGCGTCGTCGGCGAACCCTCATCCAGCGAGGCATTGGGGGACACCTTGCGCAACGGCCGCCGCGGTTCGCTCACCGGCACCCTCAACGTGCACGGCATCCAAGGCCACGTGGCCTATCCGAACGCGGCGCGCAACCCCATCCACGAGGCCGCGCCCTTGCTCAAGGCCCTGTGCGAGGAGGCCTTCGACCAAGGCAACGCCCATTACCCGCCAACCAGCCTGCAAGTCGCCAACATCCGCGCCGGTGCGGGCGCCGTCAACGTCATTCCGGGCGAGTTGGCCATGGACTTCAACATCCGCTACTCAACGGAGCAGACCGCGGAGGGCCTCAAGGACCGCATCGCCAAGCTGGTTGCGCAGCACGGGCTCGACGCCACGCTGAATTGGCACCTCTCCGGCGAGCCCTTCCTGACCAAGCCCGGGCGCTTGACCTCTTGCGTGCGCCAAGCGGTGTTCGATGAACTCGGCCTTGACTGTGCGCTGTCCACCTCCGGAGGCACCTCCGACGGCCGCTTCATCGCCCCGCTCGGTTGCGAACTGGTCGAGCTCGGCCCGGTGAACGCCACCATTCACAAAGTCGATGAGTGCGTGGCCGTGGCCGACCTCGACCGGCTGGCACGCGTGTATGAGCGCATTCTGGTGGCTTTGCTGACCCCGTGAAAACCATCTATATCGGCATCCTGGTCTTTGTCCTGTTCTGCGTCGCATTGGCGCCGGCCGGGCTGCTTGGCCTGCTGGTCGAACGGCTCGGCGGGGTGTCATTGACGGCAACGGCAGGCACCATCTGGTCCGGCAGCGGCACGCTGCGTCTGCAAGGCTTCGGCCTAGGCCGCCTGCACTGGTCGTTCGAACCTGTCACCGTGGCGCAACTTGCCCCCGGATACACGTGGCGGCTGGCTGGCGAGGGCGTCGATCTGCACGGGCGCATGGCCTTCCGAGGCGACGCCATCGAGCTTTCCGCCAAGGGTGTGCTGGCCAACGCCGCGGTCAACGCCGGACTGGCGGCCTACGACATCCGCCTCGGTGGGGGATTCAACATCGAGCGCCTCGACGCCACCGTGACGGCTGGGGGCTTCGAACGCCTCGATGGCGGCGCGAGCTGGAGCGGTGGCGTGGTAAGCTATGGTTTGGGTGGCCGATCCCACACTGCGCTGTTGCCGCCGATGCGAGCCGAGGCGCAATCGGCGCCGGTCAGGGCAATGGCGTTCGCCGAAGCCGGGAACGCGCTGCTCATGCAGGCCGAGATCATGGACGGCGGATATGTGAAAATCGGCCTAACGAGGCGCTTGCTGCAACTGCTCAACCGGCCTTGGGTGGGCAGCGGCGCTGATGACGAGATCGTCGTTGCCGTGGAACGGGCGGTGTTTTAGGTAGACAGTCAGTCGGATGAAGGACATCGACATCAACGCTTGGATGGCCAAGGCCGTGCAGCCCGTGCGCTGGGCATTAGTGGTCGGCATCGCCTACACGTTGGCAAGCACGGCAATGCTGTTCGCTTCCGGGTCGCCCGCCACCTCCACGGCGCCAGCGGTTTCAATAGGCACTGAGAGCGTCAAGGCAGCAGCCAGCGTTGATCTCGGCCTCATTCTCAAAGCCGGTTTGTTTGGCCACGCTCCCGAGGACCAAGACGCGACGGCCTTGCAGCCAACGGCGGAAACCCGCCTGCCCCTGACGCTGCAAGGCGTGTTTGTGACCGAGCCAGCCTCTGACTCCGCCGCCATCATCGCCACAAAGGGCAAACCCGGCCAGCTCTATGCCATCGGCGACGAACTGCCCGGCAACGCCACGCTGCGGGCGGTGCAAGCGGAGCAGGTGATTCTGCTGCGCGCCGGCCAGCACGAAACCCTGACCTTTCCTGTAGTCGAGTCGTTCCGCCGGGTAAGCGTCCCGGACCTCAGCGCAACGGCCGGCAATCGCCGATCGCACGCGCCGTCGATCAACCCCGCCATCGAGCAGGAAGGCGCGACCGCAAGTGCCGATGAACTGGTTGAGCGCTATCGGGAGCGCGTGAGCGACAATCCAGAGCAAGTGCTCGATGAGTTGGCGATGGCGCCGGTCAGAAGCGGCGAGGCGGCGGGCTACCGAGTCGGCAGTCTGGCCAACTTGCCCTACATGAGCCAATCGGGCTTGCTGGCCGGCGACCTGATCCTGTCCGTCAACGGTCGCCCAGTGGGCGATGTGCAGGCCGACAGGTCAGCGTTTGACGACCTGCTGGCCAGCGGCTCGGTGCGCATCGAGGTGCAGCGCGGCGAGCGTCGCTTCTTCGTGACCACATCGCTACCGAGCCCAAGGGGATAGTTAAGCCAATGCGTCAGTCACTCGGGCAACGATTGCCCTGCCCTTCTCCGTCGTCACCGCGCCGCGTGGCAAGCGCCGGCTGCAAGGGCGCCGCGCGTTCCTCGGCCACCGCCTTGGCACTGGCGCTGGGCCTGCTGCTGGGTGGCGCGCCAGCCCACGGCGCCGAGCAATTGGCCGACGACACCTGGGTGGTCAACATCAAGGAGGCCGACATTCATGAGTTCGTCTCCCAGGTGGCGCAGATCACCGGCAAGACCTTCGTCATCGACCCGCGGCTGAAGGGCAATGTCACGGTCGTGTCCAGCGTGCCCATGGACGCCGATGCGGTTTACGAACTGTTCCTCTCGGTACTGCGGGTGCACAACTTCACCGCCTCGCCCTCCGGCGACGTGATCCGCATTCAAACCACGGCCACTGGCAAGCAGGGGCCGGGCCCCGACGGCCAAGTGCAGGAACTGCCCCCGGAGGAACTCATCACCCGGGTGATCGCCGCCCAGAACGTGGAATCCGGAGAACTGGTCAAGATCCTTCGCCCATTGATCCCGCAGTACGGCCACATCGCCGCCGTTTCGCAGCCGAACATCGTCATCATCAGCGACCACGCCAACAACATCACCCGCCTGGCCCGGATGATCGAGCAGATCGACGTGGCCGATGAGGACGAAATCACCATGGTGCCGCTGCGCGAGGCATGGGTGGGCACCGTGGTGGCGCTGCTGGAAATGCTGGCCCCCGAGCAGATCGGGCAGGGTGCCAGCGGGCCGCAACGCATTCAGTTAATCGCCAACGAGCGCAACAACAGCATCGTGGTGCGCGGCAAACCAAGGCCCACGGCGGAGATACTCAAGCTGATCGAAAAGCTCGACCAGCCCGCGACCACCACCGGCGGCGCCCAGGTGTTCCGCCTGAACCACGCCGATGCGGCGGATGTCGCCAGCATCCTCTCCGCCCTGCTCACCAACAACGACCGCGATGGGTCCCAAGCCACCACCATCCAGGCGGACGAGTCCTTGAACGCCATCGTCGCCAGGGCCAATCCGGGCACCATCAACGAACTGCGCGAAATCCTCGCCAAGCTGGACGTGCGCCGCACCCAAGTGCTGATCGAAGCCGCGGTGGTGGAGGTCAAGATCTCCGCCCGTGAGGACATCGGCGTGGAAACCGCCATCGCCGACGGCGACGGGGACACGGTGCCTCTGGCCAGCACGTCGCTGAGCGGCGTGGTCTCCCAGCTGCTCAACAACCTGGCCACCCCGGGCGCGGACGGCGAACCGGTCAGCATTGACGTGCTCGCCGGGCTGGCCAGCGTCTCCAGCCCCACGTTGGCAGCCGCGCGCGTCAACCCGGATGGCATCTCGTTCGGCGGCATCATCACCGCACTGGCCAGCTCCTCGGACGCCAACCTGCTGTCCACGCCCAGCATCATGGCCTTGGACAACCAGGAAGCGGTCATCGTCGTGGGCCAGCAGGTGCCGTTTCGCACTGGCAGCTTCACCACCACCGGAGACGGCTCCTCGAACCCCTTCACCACTGTGCAGCGCGAGGACGTGGGCCTGACCTTGAAGGTCACCCCCCACGTCCACGAAGGCACCTCGGTGCGCATGGCGGTGGACCAAGAGATCACCAACATCGTCGAAACACCCATCGGCGATGCGGGCTTCGCCGATGTGGTCACCTCCAAGCGGCAAATCACCACCACCATTCTGGCGGAGGACCAGCAAATCATCGTCCTCGGCGGCCTGATTCAGGATGACGTGACCAAAACCCGACGCAAGGTGCCGCTGCTGGGGGACATTCCGGGCCTCGGCTTCTTCTTCCGATCCACCGCGGACACCCGCACCAAGACCAACTTGCTGGTATTCTTGCGGCCAACGGTGATCAAGACCGTGCAAGATGTCGAGTCATCCGCAGAGCGCAAGTACCGGGATATCTGGGAAGTCGAAATCACCAGCCCCGTCAAAGGCCAGATCGAAGGCCTCTTCGAAGGCAAGCACCGCAGCGAATCCGGCACAGCGGAAAGCGCACCGGCAAGCTAGCGGCCCCGAATCCTCCACCGGCAGGCGCTGGCTTAGCCGTCGCAAGCAGCTCTCAGGCGCACAAACCCTGCGACCGCTGCGCTACCGCATCACCCGCCGCTTGCTCCGCTGGATCGTTCGTCCCCGAATCGCCGGGGCCATCCCGCAATCGCTGCCGCCCGCTACGGTTTACGTGCTGCCCCGGCGCTCGCTGTCGGACCTGATCATCCTGGACATGGTCTGCGCGGCGCATGGCTACCCTGCCCCCTTGAGCGCCATCGACATTGGGGAAACCCGGGAAAAGCGCCGCTTCGCGTTCCTGGCGCGCCCCGCCGGCTGGCTGCGGCGCAACACCATGCACCGGTACTCGGCGCGGTTGATGCGGCTGACGGCCGCTCCCGAAGCCGCCGTGGCCAACGTGGAGCTGCTGCCCGTGCAGGTGTTCTGGGGGCACACCACGGGGCGCGAAAACTCGCTGGTTGCCCAGCTGTTCTCCGAGAACTGGGCGGCCACCACCCGCCTGCGGCGCCTGATCAACCTGCTGATCGCCCGCCGCCGCATCGTCGTGCACTTGGGCACTCCCCTGCCACTGGCCGACGCCGGCGGCGATGATGCCAACCGCCGCTTCCGGCGTTTCGCCCGGCTGTTGCGCGTGCGCCTGCACGGCTTAAAGCTGGCCACCTTGGGCCCGGACTTCTCCCATCGGCGCACCTTGGTTGACCAGGTGGTCAACAGCCACCCCGTGCAGGCGGCGATCGAGCAAGCCCTCGCCGTCCAATCGGCGGCGGCACCGAGCGATCAAGGCGCCCGCTGGCGGCGGCTGCGCCAAGCCTTGAGGCGGACCGAGGGCGACGCCGACAAGCGCGCCAAGCGCCTGCACCACCGCGCCCGCAAGGCAGCTCTGGGCATCGCATCGGACATGTCCTATCCCACCATCCTCGCCTTGGCGATCTTGGTTCGCGCCTTCTTCAGGCGCCTTTACGAAGACGTGGCGCTGAACGGCTTGGAGCGGCTCACCGAGCTCGCCCAGACACACACGTTGGTCTATGTGCCTTCCCACCGCAGCCACATGGACTACCTGCTGCTCTCCTTGCTGCTGTTCGACCGCGGGCTGATGCTGCCGCACATCGCCTCAGGGGACAATTTGAACCTGCCGGTGGTCGGCGGCCTGCTGCGCCGCAGCGGCGCCTTCTTCATGCGCCGCAGCTTCCAGGGCGACCCCATCTACGCAGCGGTCTTCTCCGAGTACCTTCACCAGGTCTATCGGCAAGGGCATTGCGTTGAGTTCTTCCCGGAAGGCGGGCGCAGCCGCACCGGGCGGTTGCTGCCGGCCCGCACCGGCTTGCTGCGCATGACGCTGGAACACGCCGAGCGCGACCTGCCGCGGCCGATCGCCTTCGTGCCCGTTTACCTGGGCTACGAGCGGCTCATTGAAGGCCGAACCTACGTCGATGAGCTGCGCGGCTTGGCCAAGCGCCGGGAGTCCTTTGGCGACATCGTCCGTGGCCTGCGCTTCGTCCGCCAGCGCTACGGCCGGGTCGAAGTGAACATCGGCGAGCCCCTGCGCCTCGACGAGTGGGGGGCGTCGCCCACCGCGAACGACGCCCCAGCGGCACTCGGCCGGGAGCTGCTGACGCGCATCAACCGCTCGGCATCGGTCAACCCCGTCAACCTCGCCGCCTTGACCTTGCTCTGCACTCCGCACCTGGCGATGCCGGCCGGCGAACTGGCCGCCCAAATCGACTGCTGCCTTGCGCTGCTGCGGCGCGACGCGGCGCAGCAGGACTACCGCATCACGCCGTTGAACGGCGCCCAAGTGGTGGACCGGCTGGCTCGTTTCCGCCTGCTGTCCAAGGACGCCGAACCCTTCGGCGAAGTGGTGGCCATCGAACCGGCCGCCGCGGTGCTGATGACTTGGTACCGCAACAACACCGCCCATGTGCTGGCCCTGCCGTCACTGATCGCGTTCCTGATGGAGAACCGCCGCACGCCGTTGCGCACCGAACGGCTGGAACGCATGGTGGCGACCATTTTTCCGTATCCCGCTTGGGAGCTGCACATTCGCTTCGCGCCCGGCGACACGTTGCGATGGATCGACCACTTGGCCGCCTGCGGCCTCATCTTGGACAGCCCCACCGGGCTGCGGCCGCCACCCGCGGACAGCCCGGAAAGCCGGCGCCTGCACCTGTTGGCGGGCATCATCCGCCAGACCATGGAGCGCCAGTACATTGTATTGAGCCTGCTGACGCGAACCGACGCCGAGGCGCCGACCCGCCAGGAGCTCAAGGCGCAAAGCCAGCGCATCGCCCACAAGGCGGCGCGCTTGTGCGGCATCAACGCGCCGGAGTTCTTCGACCAGCGCCTGTTCGATGGCTTCATCGACAAGCTCATCGACGACGGTTTGGTGGTTGAGGCGAGTGCGGGCGAGAACCGCCCGTTGAGCTACAGCCCCGTGCTCGACCAAGTGATGCGCGCCTCCGTTCGCGTCATCGATGACGATTTCCGGCACGCGGTGCGAAACGACTGAAGCAGCCGTGCTCCCCGTCTAAATCCCCATCCGCAGGGCGATCTGGCTGGTGCCGTGCCACTTACACACTCGCGCTTGCTTGATCCGTGCAGCGCTGCCCCCAAGTGAGCCTGACTGCTGGTTCCTGCCTCCATTGGCCCCCGGTTGCCATGCTCATGCCCTGTACACGTCGAAGCGAATGCGACCGCCGCGCAACTGCCAAGCGGGCCGGCCTGACGGGGGGTCATGAATGCGCCGCTTGACGACGACGCGCTGCCGGGCGGCGGCCCGCGCCTGCTCCAGACGCTCGGCCAAGTCCAAGCCGTCCGGCGCCGCCAGCTCGCGCAGCAGTTGCATGGACTGATCCGGCAGGGCCTGCTTGCGGCGTGGCGGGAACATGGGGTCCAGGTAGGCGACATCGACCTCCTTGCGGTGCGCCAGGCACCAAGCGCCGGCCTCGCCGCAAACCACGGTGGCGGGCAGGGCGTGGCGGGCGACCAAGTCATCCAACAAGGCCCAAACCAAGGGCGAGCGCTCCACCAAGGTGACCGCACACCCTTTCAGCGCCAAGCAGAGTCCGTCGGTGCCCCAGCCGGCGAACAGATCGGCAACGCTCGGATGCTTGCCGGCACCGCAGGCCCGGGCCAGCAACAGCGACTGGGCGGCGCGGGCCCTGATTCGGTCCAAGCGCAGCCGAAACAACCGGCCGCCGCCGTGCACCAAGGCCATGCCGTCGCCGTCACAGTACAGCTGGACGCCGGGCAGCTGCGGCGGGCGATCCACTGGGTGCAGTGAGAACGCACGGGCGTAGCGCGGGACGGACACCCGGTGGTAGAGCACCGGCTTGACGCTCAAGGCAGGCCTCCAATCAGGCGGCTTGCCGATCTTGCGGCCGAGCGCCCCCGAGCCAACGCCCCAAGCGGCGCGCCAACAGCGCCAGGTCGCGCCCGATCAGGATGTTGACCGGCACCAGCACCAGGGTGATGGCTGTGGCGAACAGAATGCCAAAGCCCAGCGATATGCCCATGGGAATCAGGAACTGGGCGGTGGTGGATTTCTCCATCAGCAACGGCACCAAGCCAAAGAAGGTGGTCACCGACGTGAGCACGATGGGCCGGAAGCGAATGACGCCGGCGTTCTGCACCGCCGCGCGCAGGCTTTGGCCAAGCTCGCGCTGCCGGTTGACGGCATGGACCAGCACGAGGCTGTCGTTGACCACCACGCCGGACAGCGCCAGCAGCCCGTTGATGCTGAGCATGGACAGCGTGTAGCCCATCAGCCAGTGGCCCGCCACCGCACCGATCAGCCCGAACGGAATCACCGACATCACGATCAGCGGTTGGGCGTAGGACTTCAACGGCAGCGCCAGCAGGCAGTACATGACGAACAGGGCAACCAGCATGTGCCGGCCGAGGCTGCCGAAAGACTCGCGCTGGTCGCGCGCCTCCCCCTCCATGACGTAGGCGACCCCCGGGTACTGGGCCACCAAGCCGTCCACGTAGGCGCGCAGGTCGTCCTGCAGCACGGTCATGTTGGTGTTGGCCTTCTCCACCTCGGCGGTGACGTTGACCGTGCGATGGCCATCGATGCGCTTGATGCGCAACGGGCCCTTGCCGGGGATGAAGGCCGCCACGTGGGACAGGGGCACCGCCCGTCCGGCGGGCGTGCGGATCAGCATTTCGTCCAAGGTGGCGAAGTCCGCCCGCTCCGCGGCCGGCAGGCGCACCAGCACGCGGATGTCGTCCCGCCCGCGCTGGATGCGCTGCGCTTGGAAGCCCTTGAACGCCTGGCTGACCTGGCCGACCAGGTCGTTGCGCGTCAGCCCCAGCACATGGCCTTGGGGCTTGAGCTCGATGCGCAGCTCCTCCTTGCCGTCGGACAGGCTGTCGGCGATTTCATAGACCGTGGGGTAGGTGGCCAGGCGCGCCTTCACGGCTTCGGCCGCCGCCGCCAAGTCATCCAGGGAGTTGCCGCTGAGCTGCACGTCGATGGGGTCGCCGGCGCGAAAGAAGTCGGTGCGAAAGGTCAGCGACTCCGCCCCCGGCACCGGCCCGATCAGCCGCCGCCACCGGTTCACCACCTCGGAGGCGGAGATGGCGTTGGCGCGCTCCTCCCGGGGCGTCAATTCGATTTGCACCCGCCCGTACTGCGCACCGGAGGAACCGCGCTGGGAGCCCGTGCTGGCCAGGATGTGGCGGATCACGCTGCGGCCGGTCTCCTCATCCACCACTTCCGCCCGCAACTGCTCAGCGGCCTCGAACATGCGGGTCACGTAGCGGTCGGTCACCGAGAACTGGGTGCCCACTGGCATGGTCAGGTTGGCGGTGGCGGTCTCGCCCTCGATGCGCGGCATGAAGGAGAAGCGCGTCCAACCGCTGGCGATCAGCGCCAGCATGACCAACAGCACGCCGACGAACGCCATCAAGGTGGCATAGCGATGATGCAGCAGAAAGCCGAGCGCCGGCCGGTACCTGTTCAGGATGAAGGCCTCAAAGCCATCGGCGAAGGCGCGCTGCCAGACCGCCAAGCGACCCTCCTTGGGCTTTTCGTAGCCAGCGCCCATGCCCTTCAGGTGGGCCGGCAGCACCAGCTTGGATTCCACCAAGGAGAACAGCAGCACGCTGATCACCACCGCCGCGACCGGCGCCATGACCGCGCCCAAATGCCCTTCCACGAAGGCCAACGGCGCGAAGGCGGCCATGGTGGTGAGCACGCCGAAAGTGACCGGCATGGCCACGTCCAAGGTGCCGCCCACGGACGCCTCAAGGCCCGAATCGCCGGACCGCAGACGCCGGTAGACGCTCTCCCCGGTGACGATGGCATCATCGACGACGATGCCCAGCACCACGATGAAGCCGAAGGCGCTCATCAGGTTGAGGCTGATGTCCAGCAGGCCCATGATGCTGAAGGCGCCCAGAAAGCTGATGGGTATGCCGATGAACACCCAAATGGCGATCTTCGGGCGCAGGAACAAGGCGAGCAGGGCGATCACCAGCACGGTGCCCTGAATGGCGCTGGAACCGAGCACGCCGAGCCGGTTCTTGAGCTGCTGGGCGTTGTCGTCCCAGTAGGTCAGGGTCATCCCGGCGGGCAGGTCCGCTTGCCGGTCGGCAATGTAGGCGCGCACCTTTTCGGACACCTGCAAGGCGCTTTCGCTGCCCACGCGGCGCACCTCGATCAAGGCGGCGTAGTCGCCGTCAAAGGTGGTCTTGAGCGCATCCTCCTGAAAGCCGTCATGCACCGCCGCCACGTCCGCCACCCGCACGATGGTGCCATCGGCGTTGGTCTTGACCACAATGGACTCGAAGTCGGAGCGCCGGTAAGCCTGCCCCTTGGAGCGGATGAGCACATCGCCCCCTTGGGTGCGCACGTTGCCCGCCGAGAGGTCCACCGAGCTTGAGCGGATGGCCCGGGCAATGTCGGCCAGGCTTAGGCCGTACTCGCGCAAGCGGTCCTGGGAGGCTTCGATGGCCACCTCGTAGCGCCGCACCGCATCCAAGGCCACTTGGGAGATGCCGTCAATGCGCAACAGGTCGTCCCGCACCCGCTCGGCATACAGCCGAATCTCGCCTTCGGAATGGGCCCCGGCAACCACTGCGGTGATGACCTCAAAAGTGCGCTGCGGCAGGCTGATCACGGGCTTCTCCGCTTCGGCGGGGAAGGTGTTGATGGCATCGACGCGGGTTTTGACGTCGTCGAGCAGCTCGCGGGGGTCGGCGCCGTCAGCCACCTCCACGTAGACCGTGGCGCTGCCCTCCACCGAGAAGCTGGTCACTTGGTCAACGCCTTCAAGGCCCTCAAGGGCATCCTCGATGCGCACCGCCAAGCCGAGCTCCGCATCCTCCGGGGTGGCGCCCCGGAGCGGCACGGTGACGCCGATGACGTCGGGATCGGTGGTGGGGAAGATCTCCACCGCGATTTCGTTGAACAGCGCATAGGCGCCGACGAAGATGATGGTGACCATCAACAGGTTGGCGGCCACGTCGTTGCGGGCAAACCACGCAATCATTGGGCGCTCCCCATGCCCGGCTGGCGCCGTGCCGGACTGGCCTCGGCGTTGGCGATGCGCACGGCGGTGCCGGAAACCACCTGCCCCAAGGGCGTCATCACCAAGGCGTCTCCGGCCGCCAGCCCGGCGGCCACCAGGCTGTCCACGCCGTTCTGCCAAGCGATCTCGATGGGCCGCCGCTGCAGCCGGCCCTGTTCAACGACGTATACGTAGGCGTTCTGGTAGATGGCCTCGCTGGGGATGACCAAGGCGTTGGGCACCCGCTTGCCCGTCACCTGCGCGGTGACGTACTCGCCGATCTTGAGCGGCCGCCCGCCGGACTCCGGAGCCTGCGCCTCGGCAATGCCGAACGGGTCGTCGATCTGCGCCACGACATGCAGTTGGCGCGCGGTTTCGTCAATGGCGCCTTCGGTGCGCACGATCTGCCCGCGCCAGGATCGTGGCTCGCCCAAGCTGGAGTGCAGGGTTACCGGCAGCGGCGCGGAGCCGGTGGCCTCCGGCAGGTTGACGAAGGCAAGGTCCGCATTGCGCAACGGCAGGCGCACCTCCACGTAGTCGGTGGCGAACACTTCGGCCAAGGCAGCGCCCACGGTCACCACCTGACCCACATCCACCTGCTGGGCGAGAACGCGCCCGTCGAAGGGCGCCCGCACTTGGGTGCGCTCCAAGTCCAGCTCCGCCTTGGCCAAGGCGGAACGGGCGGATATCACCCGGGCCCGGGCCGCCTGCAACTGGGGCTTGCGCAGCACCAGGTCGGTTGGGGCCTCCCCTGCCGCGCCGAGCCGCCGCCAATCGAGGCGCGCCTGCTCAGCCCGCGCCGCCTCCTGGGCTTCAGCCTGCAGGGCATCCATCAGCGCCGCCTCGGCGATCTTGACGTCGGCTTCGTAGTCCCGCCGGTCCAAGGTGACGAGGATGTCGCCTTGGGAGAAAAAGCCGCCGGGGCGAAAACTGGGTTGGATGGCCACGATCTGGCCCCTGACCTGGGCGACCAGCACGCTGCGCGTGCGCGGTTGCACGGTGCCGAAGCTGCCGACTTGAATCTGGTAGTCCTGCGGCAGAACCGTCAGCGTTTCCACCACCGTCTGCGGACCGGGGGGCGGGCCGCCCCGCTGCAGCTCCGGGGGGTTGGCCAGCAGCAGCAGGCCGATGCCGGCCAGGATGGCCAGGATCAACAGCGGGGCGAGGCGCCGGATCATCACTCAAAGGCTCCCCAAGGCCAGCAACAGCGCCACCCGGCTTTGCAGCAGTTGGTTGCGCAACTCAATGACGGCGGTTTGGGCATCAAAGGCCCGGCGTTGGGACTCAAGTACCGCAGTGTAGCCCACCAATCCGCGCTGGTATTGATCGAATGCCAAGGTCAAGGCCGCTTCCGCGTTGGCCTTGGCATTGCCGAACGCGGCGTGGCGGGCCTGCAGGCTCAGGGTTCGGCTGAGCTCCACCTCCACTTCCGAAAAAGCCCGGTAAACCGTCTCCAGATAGGCCCGCTCCGCTTGGGAAAGCCGCAACCGGGCCTGCTCGCGCAGGGCTTCTAGGCGCCCGCCCTGATAGAGGGGCTGAATCAGGCTGGCCGCGACGGACCAAGCCAGGGCGCCGCCGTTCAGCAAATCACCGAAAGCGCCGCTGCTGTCCCGGGCGTTGGCGCTCAGGGCGAAGCTGGGGAAGCGGTTCTTGTGGGCCACGGCCAGGCCGGCATCGGCAGCGAGCAGTTCGAGCCAGGCTTGCTGGATGTCCGGGCGGCGCTGCAGCAACTCCGAAGGCACCCCGGCAGCCACTGGCTCGGCCGGCTCCGGCAAGCCCTCGCCGACGCCCAAGCGGCCGTCCGGATAGTCCGCCAACAACAGTTCCAGGGCCACCGTGGCGCGCATGCGCTGCTGGCGCTGATTGGCCACGTTGGCCCGTTCCTGCTCCAAGGTGTTGCGCGCCAAGTACACGTCCAGGGCGGAGTTCAAACCGCTTCGATAGCCGCGGTCGATGACGTCAAGGGACTGGGCCAGGTTGTCCAGGCGCTGTTCGTACAGCGTCTGCAGTTGGATAGCGGCGGCGGCCTCAAAGGCGGCGCCCACGACGCTGGCCACCAGCCGCTGCTCGGCGCCGCGGTAGCGCGCCTGCTCAGCGCCCAAGGCCCGCAGCGCTTCCCGCTCCGCGTCGCCCAAGGCGCCCCATAGGTCAACCGTGAAGTCGGCCGAGGCGCTGAGATCGAACTGTTCGACAATGGGCAGCGAACCATCCGCACGGCCACGCTGGCCCGACAGGGCGGCGTTGAGGCTCGGCAGGCGCGATGCGCGGGCCAACCGCACCCGCTGGCGAGCGATTTCCAACCCATGCCGCTGTTGGGCCAGCGCGTGGTTTTCCGCAATCGCCACGGCCACCAACTCGCCCAGAAAGGGCGCCTCAAAGGTGGCCAGCCCATCGGCAGCCACTGCGCCACCTGATCCGAGTTGCCAGGCCGCAGGCGCATCGCTGGCACTCGGCGGCTCGGGCGGCGTCCCTGCGCAGGCGGCAGCCAGCAAAACGGCAGCCAGGATGATGGGTTTTCGCATCGCACGCATCTGCTTAGGTTATACGTCTAACGCGTTCGTTTCCGCCGCACTAAACGCTCCGACCCCAACATGTGAGCCACCACCGCTGCTCCGCGTGCCGGAGCGCTGACCGCGGGAAGCAAAAGTTCACTGGGAGAGAACTGGTGCGCGGTGCCTGCATGGGGCTTGCCGAATGGCGCTGTTTAGGCTTGTGCCTGCGCCCATCGTCGCGGTAAGCGCCTAGGCCTGGTGCGCCATTCGGCAAGCCCCATGCAGGCACCGCGCACCGGTTCTCGGGCCCGGATCGGAGAAGCGATTCTCCGCGCCAGTGAGTGCTGAAGAGTCGGTGCTTTGGGCATTTGTTTCATGCGAGATCAACTGGGCCGGATTGCCGCCTTGCGCCAGGGGCTGTCGCCTTGGACATAGGCCGGCAGGCCGAGTTCCGGGGCAAGGCCGCCGCCCTCGGCGAGCGACCGGGCGCCGAGCCGGGCAATGAGGCCGGCGCCCACCGTCACCTCCGACAGAACCGCGGCGTCGGCGGGCAGCCAGGGGGGGGGATCGCCGACCAGCGGCCAGCCGTTGGCGAACTGCGCCCATTTTGGACAAGCGGTGAGCAATTGGTCTGGCTGCCTGGCGGCCGGTTGGCCATCGGCGATGCTGAAGCTGGCTAGGTAGAAGGCGTCCCGGCGCGAGCGAATGCTGACCACCACCCCATCCTCAACGGACAGCTGCTCGATGGCGGCCACCGCCAAGGCCAAGGTGGAGGATACCGGCGCCACGCGGGCGCCTGCGCCAAGGGCCAGGGCCTGAGCCACGGCGGCGGCGATGCGAACGCCGGTGAATGAGCCGGGGCCGCAGCCGAAGGCAACGCCGTCCAAATCCTGGGGCGTGATGCTCGCCGCTGCGACCAAGCCATCGATCAGGCCAAGAATGTGCTCATTGTGCGCCCGCGCCATCTTTCGCGTATCCTCCCGAACGGTGTCATCGAGAAGCAGGGCGGCGGAGCAAAGTTGGCGGGAGGTTTCTATGCCGAGAACGCAGGCCATGGCGCGATGTTACCACCCCGCCGGCGCCGAAAATGAGCCTGCCCACCCCACTGGATCTTGACGCCGCGCGCCAGCGCATTCTGGCCGAGATTCCCCCGCCCCAGGCCGCCGAACGCGTACCCTTGGACCAGGCCTTGGGCCGCGTCGCCGCCGAGGACTGCCGCGCCCGCACCGACCTGCCGCCCTTCAACGCCTCCGCGATGGACGGCTACGCCTTCCAGTGGCGACCCGGCTTGACCCGCCTGCGGGTGGTCGGCGCCAGCCTGGCCGGGCATCCGTTCAACGGCACGGTGGCGGACGGCGCAGCGGTGCGCATCACCACCGGGGCCGCCCTGCCCAGCGATTGCGACACGGTGGTCATTCAGGAGGACTGCGCGCTAAGTGGCACTGCGCTGCGCTTGAACAGCGTTCCCAGCCGTGGCGGCAACGTGCGCTTGCAGGGCCACGACCTGCGCGAAGGCAACATTGTGGCAGCCCGTGGGCGGCGGCTGAACGCCTTCGACATCGGCACATTGGCGGCCGCCGGCATCGATGCCGCCAGCGTCTTCGCCCGCCCCGGCATCGCCGTCTTCTCCAGCGGCGATGAGCTGCAACGGCCGGGCACGCCCCTGACGCAGGGCAACATCTACGACTCCAACCGCTACGCTGTGGCCGGAATGCTCAGCCAACTGCCGGTGGTGGTGCGCAACTTGGGCGTACTGGCGGACGATGCCGACACCATCGCCAACGCCTTGACCCAGGCCAGCACTGAGTGCGCGCTGATTCTGACCAGCGGCGGCGTCTCCGTGGGCGATGCGGACTTGGTGAAGACCACCTTGGAGCGCCTTGGCGAACTGGGCTTTTGGCGCCTCAACCTAAAGCCCGGCAAGCCGCTGGCCTTTGGGCGCATCGGCCAAGCCCGCTTGATGGGCCTGCCCGGCAACCCGGTCTCCACCATCGTCACCTATCTGCTGCTGGCCAAGCCGGCCGTGGAGGCCCTCTGCGGCATGGTGCCCCAAAAGCCCCTGACCCTGCGTTGCCGGCTCACCCAAGCCGTGCGCCACAAGCCGGGCCGGGAGGAGTATCTGCGCGGCACGGCCGCAACGGCGCAGGGCACCGCCGAGGTGACGCCAACCGGCGACCAAAGCTCCAACCGCATGAGCACCTTCGCCGCGGCCAACTGCCTGATCCGCATACCCAAGGGTGAGGGCGACCTGGCCGCGGGCGCTTGGGTTGAAGTGTTGCCGTTCACCGGGCTAGTCTCCTGACCAGCGCGGTCGGTTCTGCCGGGCGAGGATTTTTGAGGGGAGGATTTGATCTTGTGCACTTCACATGACGTCGAGGACAACACCGGCAACGGCGACCCACGCAGCGGCTACGTGCTGGCCAAGGACTGGCCGCGATACCCGCCGGACATGCACTTCGAGATGGGCAGCGGCGTTGCCGTCGATGCGCAGGGCATCATCTACCTGTTCACCCGCGACCTGGAGCACTGGGCGGCCCACCCGCTGGCCATGAGCGCCAAGATGGGCAAGAGCACGGTGTCGATGTTCAACCGTGACGGCGACTACTTGGGCAAGTGGGGCCACTCGGACGAGCCGGGGTTCGCGCTCGGCGCCCACACCATCCACATCGAGAAGGACGGCTTCTTCTGGACCACCGACCGGGACGGACACACGGTCAGGAAGTTCACGCCCGATGGCGAAATGCTGCTGCAGCTCGGCACCTTCGCCGAGTGGGGCTGTGACGAAAGCCACTTCAATGGGCCGACCGCCGTGGTCGTGCAGGAGGACGGCACCATCGTGGTGGCCGACGGCTACTGGAATTCCCGGCTGGCGTTCTTTGCCCCGAATGGCGAGTTCATCAAGTCCATCGGCCAGTGGGGCCGCGGGCCGGGGGAGTTCAACACCCCCCATGCGCTCACCTTGGATTCCCAAGGACGGCTGCTGGTGGCGGACCTCTGCGGCGGCAACTTCCACGACTACATGACGGTGCCGGGCCAGATCGCCCCCGAGCGCACGCGCACCGAGCCCGGCTGGGGGCACCGCATTCAGCGCCTGAACCCGGAAGGGGGCTACATCGATGAGTGGACGCACATCATGCCGCTGAGCTTGGCCACCTACGGCAATCGGATTTATGCTAGCGACAAGATGAGCAACCTCGCCATTCTCGACGAGGACTCCGGCCGCGTGCTCAGCCGCGTGGATGACATTGCGATCTACATCCATCAGCTGGCCATGGACGTCCATGGCGATCTGTACACGGCTTCGGTTTATCCGGAGCACGCTGGCGAAGCCCGCGGCCCCACCGGCCCGTCCCACCGGCGCTGGACGCAAGCCGCACAGGGCTGATCCGCCCCGCTGAGGACGCAGTGGCGGGAGGATGACGGGGCGCTTTGACCATTGACGCTCATGGAGGACACAACATGGCCACTTTGATCACCAATGCCCGGCTCTTCACCGCCGTCGATGAGCAGGTCATCGAAGACGGCGCCCTGCTGATCGACGACGGCGTCATCGAGTACGCGGGGCCTGCAGCGGAGCTGCCGGGCCCAAGCAACGGCGCCCGGGTTCAGGACGTCGGCGGCGCCTTCGTGATGCCCGGCATGACCGAGACCCACGCCCATCTGTCGTTCGCCGACGCCAGCCCCTTCGCCATCGGCGCCACCCCCGTTGAACAGGCGACGATCACGGCGGTGCGCAACGCCAACCTGATGCTGGCGTCCGGGTTCACGTCCGCCATCAGCTTCGGCTCCACCTACAAGATCGACGTGGCCCTGCGCGACGCCATCGAGGCCGGGCGCATCAACGGCCCCCGCCTGCTCGCTGCCGGCCGCGATCTCGGCGCCACCGCCAGCAACGTGGACTCCCCCGGCGGCTTGAGCCAAATCGCCGACGGCCCTTGGGCCTTGCGCAAGGCGGTACGGGAGCAGCGCCGGGATCGCGTCGACGTGGTCAAGATCTTCATCGACGGCGAGGCGATCAACGAAGTCAACCCGCCGGGCGAGCTCGCCTTCTGCGACGAGGAGGTCAATGCCGTGGTGGATGAGGCCCACCGCCACGGCCTGCGCGTGGCCTGCCACGCCCGCAGCGCCGCCGCCGTGAAGCAAGCGGTGCGGGCGGGCGTGGACTTCGTCGGCCACGCCAACTACTTGGACCGGGAGGCCGTGGATCTCCTAGCTGCCCGCAACGACAGCGTGTACGTGGGCCCGGCCATCGCCTGGGAGGTGCAGTACGTCGCCCAGTGCGAATCCTTGGGCGTCAGCCCGGAGACCGTGCGCGCCCAAGGCTACGAAGACGAGATCGAGGCCACCGTGAAGACCGTGGGCCTGCTGCGCGAGGCAGGCGTCAAGCTGGTGGTTGGCGGCGACTACGGCATCAGCATCGCGCCCCACGGCACCTACGCCAAGGACTTGGAGTACTTCGTCGACCTGTTCGGCATGCGCCCGGCCGAAGCCCTCATCTGCGCCACCCGCAACGGCGGCATCGCGATGGACCCATCCGGCGCCCTCGGCACCCTGCAAGCCGGCACCAGCGCGGACGTGGTGATGGTCGACGGCGACCCGCTGGCGGACATCCGCGTGCTGCAGGACCACGACAAGCTCACCGTGATGAAGGGTGGCGTGGTGCACTGACGACCGCCTCGCTCGGTTGGCGAGACTGAAAGGGCGAGCACATCTGACCAAGGGAGCGGCAAGTGGGCGCATTGAAACGGGTACTGATCGCCAACCGAGGCGAGATCGCCATCCGCATTGCCAAGGCGGCGGCCGGGCTGGGCATGGAGTCGGTGGGGGTTTACGCGCCGGTTGACGCGCTTGGGCTGCACGCCCGCTGCACGACCCAAGCCCGCGAGCTGACCAGCAGCCAAGGCCCGGTGCAGGCCTATCTGGACGCCGAGGCATTGGTGCAGGTCGCGCTGGAGACCGGTTGCGACTGCGTTCATCCGGGCTATGGCTTTTTGGCCGAAAACGCGCCATTCGCGGCGCTCTGCGCGGCCAAGGGGCTGACTTTCGTGGGCCCGCAGCCGGAGGCGCTGGCGCTGTTCGGCGACAAGATGCGGGCACGGGCGCTGGCGGGTTCGCTGGGCATCCCGGTCGTGCCGGGCAGCGGCGAGCCGCTGGCGAACGCAGCAGCCGCTGCGCAAGCCGCTGAGGCGATTGGCTACCCGGTGATGCTCAAGGCCACCGCGGGGGGCGGCGGGCGGGGCATGCGCATCGTCGATTCCGCGGACCAGATGGCCGCCGCTTTCGACCGCTGCCAAAGCGAAGCCCAAGCGGCCTTCGGCGACCCCAGCCTGTTCGTTGAAAAGCTGGTGCGGCGACCGCGGCACATTGAAGTGCAAGTCTTGGCGGATTCACAGGGTGCGGTGGTTCACCTGCAGGAGCGCGACTGCTCAGTGCAGCTGCGCAACCAAAAGCTCATCGAAACGGCACCCGCGCCCGGCCTTGACGAGGCGCTGCGCCAGCGGCTGCTCAGCGACGCCATCAAGCTGGCCGAGGCCGCCAGCTACCTCAATGCCGGCACGGTGGAGTTCCTGGTCGCGCCGGAGGCGGACGAGCACTACTTCATTGAATGCAATCCGCGCATCCAAGTTGAGCATACGGTGACCGAGCAGGTGACCGGCGTCGATCTCGTTGAAGCCCAGTTCAAGATCGCGGGCGGCGCATCGCTGGCGGACTTGGGGCTGGCGGACCAAGCCGCGGTCGGAGCCCCACGGGGATTCGCGGTGCAGGCTCGGGTGACCGTGCAGGGCGCGGGCACCATCAGCGCCTACAAGGAACCCAGCGGGCCCGGGGTGCGGGTCGATGCGGCCGGCTACCTGGGCTATGCGCCACCGCCTGAGTTCGACCCGCTGCTGGCCAAGGTGGTCGGCACCGCCAACTTTGGGGCGCCCTTCACGGACGCCGCCGAACGCGCCCGCCGCGCCTTGGCGGAGTTCCACATCGCCGGGCTGCCCACCAATCTCTCCGCCTTGCAGGCCATTCTGGCGCATCCCGACGTGCTCGGCGGCGACGCCCGGACCACGCTGTTGATGGAGCATCCAAGCCTGCTGTCCCCGCCCCCCGACGTTTCCCGCCAGAACGGTGCGCTGGCACTGCTTGAACAGGCGCAGCTTGGGCTGGGGGCCGGCACCCCGACCCTGGCAACCGCATCGGCAGCCAACACCGCTGCGCAAGCGCCTGCGTTGACGGTTGAGGCAGGCCAAAGCGCCGTCGAGTGCCCGATGACCGGTGCCGTGGTTGAGATGCGTGCCGTTGAAGGCGCAACCGTTGCCGCCGGGGACACCTTGCTGGTGGTCACCGCCATGAAGATGGAGTCTGAAGTTCAAGCCCCCTGCTCCGGCACGGTGACCCGGGCACTGGCCCTGCAGCCCGGCGACGGCGTCTCTGCCGGACAAGTGCTGGCCGCCATCACGCCGACGGACGGCAAGGCGCCGTCCCGCGAGCAACGGCCCGAGGCCGAAACCTGGGCACCGCTAATGGCCGAGGTCGCCGCCATCCGAAGGCTCGCCCATGAACGGCTGCAGCCCGGTTCCGAAGACCCCGGCGTGATGCGTCAACGTCGCCGAGGCAAGCTCACCTGCCGGGAGCGCATAGACCTGCTGCTTGACGAAGGCTCCTTTCAGGAGGTGGGCAGCCTTGCCGGATTTCCTTCCTACGACGAGGACGGCAACATCAGCGCCTTCACGCCCGCCAACCACGTTGGCGGCTGGGGACGCATCGACGGGCGTTCGGCCGTCGTGTGCGCGGACGACTTCACCTCCCGAGGCGGCCACGCCGACGGCGCCATAGGCGCCAAGAGCACCTATCTGGACCGGCTGTCGCTGGAAATGCGCACCCCGGCGGTGCGCCTGCTGGACGGCTCCTCCGGGGGCGGCAGCGTTGCCGCCATGGTGCCGCAGCAAAGGCGTGCGGGGGAAAGCGCGGCCAAGGAAAGCTCCGGGGCCATCAAGGCCGGTCGGCCCCGGGTGGCGGGCGGCGGCGGCTCCTTCCTGCCGCCGCATCTGGGCAGTTCCATGTTTGCCGAGCACCTATCGACCGTGCCCGTGGTCAACGTGCTGCTCGGCAGCGTCGTCGGCATCGGCGCCGCCAAGGCGGTGCTGGGCCACTTCTCGGTCATGGTGCGCGACATCGCCCAGCTGTTCGTTGCCGGGCCGCCGGTGGTCAGCCACGCCATGGGCTACGACATCACCAAGGAGGCGCTTGGCGGCTGGCAGGTGCACTGCCGCAACGGCTCGGTGGACAACCTGGCCGAGACCGAGGAGGAAGCGGTGGCGCTGACCAAGCGCTTCCTGTCCTACTTGCCCTCCAGCGTGTACGAGCCGCCACCGGTGCAGGCGCCCGACCCGGAGGATCCGCCGGACCGCCGGGACGAGGCGCTGTTCACCCTCATCCCGCGCAAGCGCACCACCACTTTCGACATGCGCAAGGCAATCGGGCTGTTGGTCGACCGCGGCTCGTTCCTCGAGATCGGCCCGTTGTGGGGCACCGATCAGATCACCGGCTTGGCCCGCATGAACGGCCACCCGATCGGCGTGCTCGCCTCCGACAGCCAGCACGTCAACGGCGGCGCCCTGACCGCCGACGGCTGCCGCAAGCTCACCCGCCACCAGGATCTCTGCGACCTGTTTCACTTGCCCATCCTGAACCTGGTGGACAACCCTGGGTTCGCCGTCGGCTTGGAGCACGAGACCGCCGGCACCATTCGCCGCGGCGGTGAGTGGATGATCGCCTCCGCCCAAGCCACCGTGCCGATCTTCACCGTGCTCATGCGCCGCAGCTTCGGCGTCGCCGGCAACAACTTCGCTTCGCCCCGCTCGAGGCCCTCCATGCGCGTCGCCTGGCCAGCGGCCGATGTCGGCGGCATCCCCCCGGAAGGCGGCATCGAAGCCGCCTACAAGCGCCAGCTGGCCGAGGCCGAGGACCCCAAGGCCCTGCGCGACGAACTCATGGCCCGCATCGAAAGCGCCCGCGGCCCGATCGGGCCCTTGTCCAAGTTCCAAATCGAGGAGCTGATCGACCCTCGGGACACCCGCCGAATGATCTGCGAGTGGGTGCGCACCGCCTACCGGATCGTCGCGCAGCCCGCGCGTCTGAAGCCACGGGTTCTGCAGTTTCGGCCTTGAGGGAGGCTGGCTCGCGTTGGCGGACGCAGGCCAAATGCAGCGATGGGAAGTTGGAATTGCCTTATGATTAGCCCACCAACCCATGGCGTCTGCAATGACCGAAGCGGAACTAGTGCGCCAAATTCGCTTGGGCGAGGACTCCGCCTTGGAACTCAAGAGCGTCAAGGTGGATCGCGGGCGAGTCAAGGCTCCTGACAAACGTGACTTGGCGGACGAGCTTGCCGCTTTTGCCAATAGCCGGGGCGGGACGGTCCTTTTGGGGGTGGAAGACGGCACCCGCCGAATTCTAGGCATTCCACTTAGCGAACTGGACGCGGTGGAAACTTGGGTTCGTGACCTGTGCAACGACTCAATCCGTCCAGCGCTGGACGCCCACATCCTCAAGCTGGAACTGGTGGACGAGCACCATCAACCCGTGCCCCTGCTGCGCATTGACGTCGAGCGCAGCCTGCATGTCCACGAGGGACCGCACGGATACTTCCGCAGAATTGGCAGCTCCAAACGCAAAGTACCCCCGGAAGCCCTCGCGAGACTGTTTCAGGAGCGCAGCCAAAGCCGAGTCATCCGCTTCGATGAGTCGCCAGTCCCGGGCACCACGCGAGAAGACTTGAACTACGCGTTAACTCAACGATTCCTGCGCCGGGATGCCACCGAGCCAGCCACAGGCGGGGAGGCGCCAAGTGCCGCTGCCGAAGACGAACTGTTGCGCAAGCTCCGCATCTTGACGCGCAACGACGATGGAGCCGCACGCCTGACCTTGGCGGGCACCTTGCTCTGCACTGAAGCGCCGCAGCAGTGGCTTCCCCATGCCTACATTCAGGCGGTCGGCTACGCGGGGGAGCGTACGGACACCGACTACCAAACGGACGCCCGGGACATCGTCGGCCCCATTGACCAGCAAGTGGCCGAAGCGTTGCATTTTGTGCGCCGCAACATGTTGGTGCGCGCGAACAAGCAAACGGCGCGTTCCGAACGGCCCCAGTTCAGCGAGCGAGCCGTCTTTGAGGCGCTGGTCAATGCCGTGGCGCACCGAGACTATTCGATGGCCGGCGCCCGAGTGCGGCTGCATCTGTTTGGCGACCGCCTCGAATTGTTGGTGCCTGGCGGGCTGGTCAACACGCTGACCCCGGATAGCCTTCACCTCCGCCAAGCGAATCGCAACGAACTGGTCGTCTCCCTGCTGGCGCGTTGCGAAGCGCCATCCGGTTTGGGGCGCACGTGGTTGATGGACAGGCGTGGGGACGGCGTGCCGATAATCCGCAAAGAGTGCGAAATCCTGTGTGGACGGCTGCCGGAGTACAGCCTCATTGACGAAGAAGAATTGCGTCTGGTCATCTGGGCGGCATCGTAGCGGCGAGCCGGGTGGCGATTGTGAACACCAAGCAGATCATCTGCCTCGCAAACTCGCGCAAATTGTCGGGCCGGAGCATTGCGGGTCGCGAGTGGGGCGCGGGATCGCCTTCCGGCGAGTGGATTCGACCTGTAAGCGCGAGAGATGGTCGAGAGGTGTCCGAGTACGAGCGCCAGTACGAGGACGGCAGCGACCCCGTGCCGCTAGACATTGTTGCCATACCGGTGTTGCAGCACCAACCAGACCGCTACCAGACCGAGAATTGGTTGCTGGACGACAAGTATTACTGGCGCAAGATGGGAACCTATCCGCGTTTTGACTTGGGGAACTTGGTGGACCCCGTAGATGGCCTATGGATTGACGGGCACAGCACCTACGACGGCATGAACGACAAAATCCCAACGGAACAGGCCGCATCGCTATCAAGTTCCTTGCGGCTGATTCAGGTTGAACAGCTCACGTTGTCGGTGTTCGCGCCCGGAGAGGCGTTCGGCAACGCCAAGCGCCGAGTGCAAGGCCACTTCGAGCACGCCGGCCAACGTTATGAGCTCTGGGTGACTGATCCGAAACATGAACGAGACTACCTCAGAAAGCTCAACGGCACCTACCAACTGGGTTCGTGCCATCTGACCATCAGCCTCGGAGAGCCCTACGACGGGTTTTGCCACAAGCTAATCGCCGCGATCATCGCCGGCGAGCCAGCATGAACTCTGCGGCGGCGACTGGCAGGCAGCACCAAGCGACTCCTAGGAAGGGAGGATGACGGAAAGGCGCCGGAGGATTCGACTCAGCGGCCCGTCCGAAGCCTCTGATCAAGGAGCAGGCGTGATGGCCAAGGCGGTTGCCAGCTTGCCTTGGATGGCCTCCACGGTGCCGGAACCGGAGACTGCCAGGTAGCGCAGCTCAGTGCGCTCAGCCACGTCTTGGTAGAAGGCGATGAGTGGCTGGGTCTGCTGGCGATAGACGTCCAGCCGGTAGCGCACCCGGTCTTCGGCGTCGTCTTCGCGCTGTATCAAGGGTTCGCCGGTTTCATCGTCAAGGCCCGGCTTGGCCGGCGGGTTAAAGGCGACGTGATAGACCCGGCCGCTGCCCGGATGGATGCGGCGACCGCTCATGCGCTTGATGATTTCGGCATCCGGCACGGTGATCTCGACCACCGCGTCCACGGCCACGCCGGCTGCCTGCAGGGCTTCGGCCTGGGGAATGGTGCGGGGAAAGCCATCGAATAGAAATCCGCCATCGCAATCGGCCTCAGCGATGCGTTCCTGAACCAAGGCGACGATGATGTCGTCGGAGACCAGGGCGCCGCCGTCCACCACCTCTTGGACTTGCTTGCCCAGCGGCGTGCCGGCCTTCATGGCCGCCCGCAGCATGTCGCCCGTGGAGATCTGCGGGATCGAGAAGGCGCTGCAAATGAACCGCGCTTGGGTGCCCTTGCCCGCCCCCGGCGGCCCGAGCAGTATGATTCGCATGGTTGCTCCTTGTTGACTCGATAAGCGGTGGCAGCCCGGTCAGGCGGCGCTGATGGCCAGCCGACGCACCTGCCGAACATCCGGCACGTGGCGCAAATGATGCATGATGCGCGCCGCTTCATACAGACCTTCCAGCTCAAGGTCCATGTCAATCCAGGCGGCGCCGGTGAGCGGGTCCACATGGCCGGTGTTGGCCAGCATCGATAGGCCGAAGCGGCTAACGGTTTCCGTGAGATCGCGCAGCAGGCCCTCGCGGTCCCGGCCCTCGATTCGCAACCGATAGCGTGACGGCCCTGCTTCGGTCACCCATTCGGGCAACAGGCTGCGTTGGGCCGGATTCTCCCCATGGGCGGCAAGGTATAGGCGCAGCGCTTCCAACGGCGCCACCTCGCCCACGCCGAGCGCGAGGAACAGTCCGTCAGGTCCCGGCCGCTTCAACGCCTGCGCAAAGTCCCGGAGCGCCACTGGGTCCGGCTTCGGCAAGGCCAACCCTTCGACCATCGCCAGAAAGAGGCTTCGGCCGGCGGCGACGTTCTCCGCTGGATCCCGATCGTGGAACCAAGCGCGGATCTTGCTCATGGCCCGCGAGGTGCGCACGTAGCCCAGTTCCGGGTCCAGCCACGCCCGCTGCGGGGTGGCGCCCGGAGCCGTCAATATGCGCACCCGTTGACCGGATTGCAGGGTGGCATTGAGGGGCGCCGGCACGCCGTCGATGCGCGCGCCCACGCAACGCTGACCAACTTCGGTATGCACGCGATAGGCGAAATCCACCGCCGTGGCACCGGCCATCAGGTCCAGCACATGGCCCTTGGGCGTGTACACGAACACCCGCTGCTCGCGAACCTGGTCGATCAACTCACCGGCCAAGCCCACGCCCTCCCGATCATGGGCGTCCAAGGCCTGCCGCAGCCACGCCACCTTGTTGGCGTAGTAGTCATCCTCCGCGTCCATGCCCTTGTAGGACCAATGGGCGCAGACGCCAAGCTCCGCGTCCCGGTGCATTTCCTCGGTGCGGATCTGTACCTCGAAAACCCTGCCGGAAGCGCCCACGACGGCCGTGTGGATGGACCGGTAGCCATTCTCCTTGGGTGCGGCGATGTAGTCGTCAAGCTCATCGGGCATGGGCCGCCACAGCGCATGGACAATGCCCAAGGCGGCGTAACAGGCCGCCACATTGTCGACGATGATGCGCACCGCCTGGGCGTCATAGACCTCGTCGAAGGGAATGTTCTTGGTGCGCATCTTGCGCCAAATGCTGTAGATGTGCTTCGCCCGGCCGCCAATTTCCGCCTTGATGCCGCGGGACTCAAAGGCTGCCCTGAGCTGGGCCACCAAGGCGTTGACGCGCCGTTCGCGCTCTGCCCGGCGGCCGTCGAGCTGCTTGGCGATGCGCATGTAGGCGTCCGGCTCCAAGTAGCGCAGCGACAGGTCCTCAAGCTCCCACTTGAGCTGCCAGATGCCGAGCCGGTCCGCCAGCGGCACGAACACGGTCATCGCCTCAGTGGCAATGCGCGCCTTGCGCTCCTCCGAACTCGCCTTGGCCCGCCGCAGCGCAACCACCCGCTCGGCCAGCTTCAGCACCGCCACGCGGCCGTCATCGATGACCGCCACCAGCATGCGGCGGATGTTGGCGGTCTGATCCTTAGCCTCGCTGGCCAGCAGGCGCGAGCTGGTAAGGTCGAGGATGCTGGTGTCGGCCATTTCGATCACCGACGCCGCCAACGCCGCCGCCGCATCGCCAATGCGGGCGTTCAAGTCCGCTTTGTCGACGGCGCCACGACGCACCGGGCCGTGGAACAGCGCCGCCAACACCGAGGCGGTGTCCATCTCCATGCTGGCCACCAAGAACGCCAATTCCAAAGCGGCACCGAGGTGGGCCTGAAGGGCATCCTCGCTCAGTTGGCTGGCGGCCGCCCGAATCGCCGCCTCGTCAAGGCGCGAATGGTGTTGGCAAAGATCATGCGCCCAGTCGGCGATAGCTGCCTGGTCTTGGCTGCATTCGGGTGCGTGCGACCCGAGGCCGACCAACACCCTGCTTTGAACCACCCCGCTGCGGAAATCGCCCATAACTGCGGACGCCCTGAAAAAAAGCCGCTGCCGGCCATAGTAGAACAGTTTCCGGCGCGGGTCATGGCGTGCGGCTGGGACTCGCGGGCGAGTTGCTCCGCGCCTATTGGCTGGGACGGATTCCGATGTGTGTCCCGGTCCGCCATTTGGCTGGGACCGATTCCGATGTGTGTCCCGGTCGCCGTGTGTCCCGGTCGCCGATTTGTCCCGGTCGCCGATTGATGTGTGTCCCGGTCGTCGTCCCGGTCGTCGATTGATGTGTGTCCCGCTCCCCGCGTGATGTGTGTCGCGCTCCCCGCGTCGGCGACGACGGCGAACACCCGCCATGCGGCTGGGGTTCACCAACGAGCCGCTGCGCTACTAGGACGTCCTGTTACTTGGGAAGTAGGTGCCCAGGTCCGGGGCGGAAGGGAGACGGGGGCGGAAGGTCAAGGTGCCGAGGCGCATCCAAGCTTGAAACGTCGATCACGCGCTCGTCCGCGCGCTGGCTTGCTCGGCGGAGGCGTTCGTGGGAAGGCTTAACCCGCGCAGCCCGTTAGGATTCTCCGTTTCCCTTCACCCAGACAATTTGCCGCCCCACATCATGCCGCTCTTCGGAAAACAGGCCGATCCTGTCCCACATGCGACTTGGATTGTCCCCATCACCCGTCGAATGCACGCCGATCTGCTTCTGCATCCGGCTCATGCTTTCGCGATCCTGCAAGTTAAAGAAGGGCGCTTCGGCCAAATGGTCCTCAAGCAATATCCACAGTTCGTCGTACTTCTTTCGAACACAGGCAACGTCGGGAGAGGCTCCGCCCCTATACTTATCGTGCTTTTTCTGCAGCGCATCGAAAACGGCCTGCGCGTGGTCTCCGTCGAGGTAAGCGCCATCAAACTCAACGACAACGCATTGGCCCTCGGCATAGCTCTGCTGATACGGTTGTAGCTCCACACGAACAGTGAATTCCCTTTTGTCGAACTTAAACTCAACGTCTTCACAAGACTGCCGATAGACACGGAGCCCCGAATCTAGCAGGACTGAATCCTCATCTATGGATTGCGCGTATGGGAGCAGTGCCTCCCAGAACGCCTCCAGCATGCGGAGTCTCGCGCGCCTTTTGCTGGGCTGTTCTTTGACGAGTTTTACTAAGCCCTTAACCGTCACATTAAGGAAAACAGGGACTTTGATGCCCCACTTGCAAAGCGATTCGCCCTTCTCGCGCTTAAAGAAATTCTCCACGTACCTGTCCACCTCGTCGCGCTGGCACGAAGAGACCTCCAGCGCCACACGCTTGTCTCTTATGCGCAGGCCAAAGTCGGGAAACTTGTCCCGGCCTTCGGGTTCGCATTGAACGTCGCTGATGGTGGGAAGCTCCCGTTGAAGGGCGCAGATCGCCCGTATTTCGGTGGGATCCATCCTGCATCTCCTCTTTGGCTGTCGCCGCCGCCTACTCCGGCTGGGGCGGGCTGACTGGAGCGTGGCGAGTCAGTGACCAGTTAAGTGGGGGTGTTTGCAATCACTAGCAACCATCCCCGCTTACCACTTTTGGCGGCAGATACCACCCCAAAAAGGTAACGGCTTTGGCGGAGAGGGAGGGATTCGAACCCTCGATGCGTTGCCGCATACACACTTTCCAGGCGTGCTCCTTCGACCGCTCGGACACCTCTCCGGGTTGGCGCTGGCTGGCCGGCCACGGGTCCCCAGCCAAACTTGGCCGGGCGGCGATCCGGCCCAGCCGCATCCCGGCACACGCTTTGGCTGCTACCGTTGCTCCCTTCCGGGCCTGGCGGGGTTCACAACCTGACGTTGCGGGAGGACCGGACTGGACCGCCATCGATCCGGCCATCCGGGCGGCGCAGTCTAGCGGAAGTTGGCAGGCAAAAACAGGTGGGGCGAGGGTTCGAACAATGTTCGCCGCAAGCTTGGCCCGGTGGGCTCGAACCCGTACGGTGCGCTGCCCGTGCTGCAGGAAGAACGGCCGGGCTCAGTCTGAAGGTGGGATACTCGTCGCTCGCCGGCCGCTTTGGCCTACTGCCTCAGCAGCCGGCGCTGCGGGGCCTTGGGGTTCTCGTTGGATCGGTAGGGGTTGATGTCCAGGCCACCGCGGCGCAGGAAGTGGCCGGAGACCGTGAGCCGGGCCGGCTGGCAGCGCTGCTGGATGTCCATGAAGATGCGTTCGATGGCGTCTTCGTGGAAGCAGGCGTGCTCGCGGAACGAGACCAGATAGGCCAGCAGCGACTCCGCCAAAATGGGCCTGCCCGTGTAAGAGACCCGCATGGAGGCCCAGTCCGGCTGGCCGGTCACGGGACAAAGGCTGCGGAACAGGTCGGTGTGCCAAGTTTCCGAAACCGGCTCTCGCGACGGCGCTGGCTGCAGCAGCGCTGGGTTGTAGCAGTACTCAAATCGAGCCGGGGCAAGCTCATCAAGGCTCCGGCCGGGCTGCGCTTGCGAGGCTGGGCTTGGGGCCGCCCGGTGGCGGTCAGAGGGATCGTTCAGTGTCGGCGACGCACCGCCATGAGACGAGCCGAGCGCTTCCGGTGCAAGCGTGAGCTCAGAAAGCCCCGACACGCGCACCGAAACCTCCGCGCCGCAGGCAGCGCCGAGATCCGTCGCCAGCAGCTCGGCCAATTCGCTGCGCCGGCTGAAACGCACTTGCGCCAACCCGTTCAGGTACAGCTTAAGAGACTTGCTCTCCACCATGTTCGGTGACGTGCAGGGAACCCGCACATGCAGGGCGCCCACTTGGGGCTTGCCGCTTGGGTCCAACCAAGACAGCTCGTAGCCCGTCCAGCGGTCCTCGCCCTCGAACGGCAGGGCGAGGTCTACAATGCCGAGCCGGCGCCGGGCGTCCGCCCGTGCAATCGGGTACAGGGCCTCCGGGCAGTGGCCCGAGACCGGCGGCGAATGACGCCCGAGGGGCATTTTGTTTGACGACACGGCAGGCTGGCGCTCTTAAGTCGGCGACACTCTACAATATCCGCCTCTCTTGATCCCGGAGTTAGGGTGTCACATGGCCCAGTCTGGCTACCGGCGGCCCGGTTGCCTCCAGCAATGCGCCCGCTCGCCGACCTGAAGCTGGCGGCGCTTCGTTAGCCATGCTGGACCAGCTGCAACAAGCCGCGACCCTGTTTGCGGAACTCGCTTGGGGGCCCTGGCTGCTGGTGCTGCTGCTCGGCGGCGGGCTTTTCTTTATGGTCTTCTCAGGTGGGGTGCCGTTCCGACATCTGGGCCATGCGTGGCAGCTCTTGCGGGGCCGCTATGACGACCCGGCCGACCCGGGCCAAATCAGTCACTTCCAAGCGCTCTCCTCGGCCTTGGCCGGCACGATAGGCATGGGCAACATCGGCGGCGTGGCGCTGGCCATCGGCATTGGCGGCCCCGGCGCGATCTTCTGGATGTGGATGACCGCCCTGCTCGGCATCGCCACCAAGTTCTTCACCTGCTCGCTGGCGGTGATGTACCGGGGCCGGGACAGCGACGGCACCCTGCAGGGCGGGCCGATGTACGTGATCCGCGAAGGCCTGCACCGCCGCTGGCGATTCCTGGCCTATCTGTTCGCCGCCTTCGGCATGATCGGTGCGCTGCCGGTGTTTCAGGCCAACCAATTGACGCAGGTGCTGCGCGAAGTGCTGTTCGTGGGCAACGGCTGGCTGGACCCGGCTGCCGACCCCCTGCCCTTCAATCTCAGCGTCGGCATGCTGCTCTGCGCGGCGGCGGGCGCGGTGATCCTCGGCGGCCTCAAGCGCATCGCCCGGGTCGCCGCAGCGCTGGTGCCGCTGATGGCCGCGCTCTATCTGGGCACTGCCTTGGTCGCCATCGCGCTGAACGCGGAGCGGCTGCCCGGCGTGGTGGCCTTGATCCTGCGCGATGCCTTCACCGGCGAAGCCGCCGCCGGCGGGGGCCTGCTGGC
Organism: Candidatus Azophilus sp.; assembly: GCA_965220835.1. GTDB lineage: Bacteria > Pseudomonadota > Gammaproteobacteria > Pseudomonadales > Azotimanducaceae > Azophilus. The sequence continues at coordinate 1,918,178 of OZ244842.1, forward strand.
GGTGATCCTCTACGGCGTGCAGCGCGGCGCCTACTCCAACGAGGCAGGCATCGGCACCGAGGCCTTGGCCCACGGTGCGGCCCGCACCCGGGTGCCGGTTCGGGAGGGCTTGGTGGCCATGCTCGGCCCCATCATCGACACCCTGCTGATCTGCTCGGCCACCGCCTTCATGATCCTGCTGGCGGGAGTCTGGCAATCCGGCGAATCCGATGGCGTCACGCTCACCGCCGATGCCTTTGGCGCCCTGCTCGGCGCACCCGGGCTGGCGGTGGTGTTCGTGGCGGTGCTGTGCTTCGCCACCACCACCCTGTTCACCTACGCCTTCTACGGCTCCCAGTGCGCCAGCTTTCTGTTCGGCACCGGCGCGCAGCGCTACTACCGCTGGTTGCTGCTGGCGTTCATCGTGGTCGCGGCGCTGATCACGCCCCAGGCCGCGATCAGCATCGTCGACGGCGCCTTCGCCATGATGGCCATCCCAACCATGGTGTCCGCCTTGATTCTGGCCCCCAAGGTGAAGGCCGCCGCCAAGGACTACTTCGCCACCCTGAAGGGCTAACGAGGACACTGTCCATATTGACCACTAGGCTAAAGAGCCGCGCGCTTAAACTGACCCACATGCCGGTCAGCCAGACGCACGGGTTCCGGCAGACGTAGGCCGTCGCCGCAGCGCAGCACCAAGGCCTCCGCGCCCGCGAAATCGCACAGGTGGCCTGGGCTCACGAACAACGGCTTCACGCCGTTGCGCGTGCGCAACACTGTGCCGATGCGCTGCGCGCCGAGCGTCAACGGCGCACGCTCGCCACGCGCCCAGCCCGGCTCAACCCAATCGCCGACCAAGCGCGACTTGGCACAGCCCACGGCGGGCAGGCCCAGGAGCACGCCCAAGTGGCAGGCCAAACCGAACCGGCGCGGATGGGCAATGCCTTGGCCATCGCAAAGCAAGGCGTCCACCGGCGTGCGCAGCCCGCGCAGCGCCGCCAGCAACGCCGGGGCCTCCCGAAACGACAGCAACCCGGGCACATAGGGGAACCGCAGCGGCAGGCTCCGGGCGCGGCGTTCGATGACTTGGCGGCGCTCCACGTCCCAGGCCACCACGGCGGCGAACACCCGGTCTCCGGAAAAAGCGCAGTCCAACCCCGCAACCCTGGCCACCCGCTGCAGTGGCGCAAGGCGGACCTCGGCAGCCAGCCGGTGCTGAATGGCGCGCGCCTTGGCGGGCGAGACCTGCCATTGATGCCGCCGGACCAGCCAACTACTCTTAGTGACAGGCAATTTCCTAATGGCCCCAAGTGAGACGTGCCCGATGACGCTGCATTCTAGCCAAACCAGCCCACCCGGCTTGACCGGCATCCACTCACAGTGGGTCGATGCGCTTGCCCACTACGGCGCCAGCCCATCGGCGCATGATGAACTGCTGAACGAGGGCGAAGTGCGCGCGCACTGGCTGCCCTTGCTTCGGCAACCGCTTGAGGATGCGCGCGCCGCGCCGGGCGCTGCCGATGGCTCCCCTGCGCTGCGCCGGGATGCGCTCCCCTTCCTCATTGCGGCCGAGGAATGGCGGTCCATTGAAGCCGGCCTTGAGCAACGCGCCCGGCTGCTGAACGCCATCAACCTGGACTTCTACGGCGAACAGAGACTGCTGCGCGAACGGGGCTTCCCACCGGCTCTGGCGTTCGCCAACCGCCGGTATCTGCCCGCCTGCCGGCCCGGCTTCTCCACCAGCGTCGGAACCCTTGGCCTGCTCGCCTTTGATCTCGCCCGCGCTGCCGACGGGGGTTGGCGCGTGCTCGCCAGTCGCACTGAAGCGCCCACCGGATTGGGCCTGGCCCTGGACAGCCGAATCCACGCCGCCAGCGCCTTGGCGGATGCCGCCCAAGAGGCGGGCTTAGCGTCCTTGCATGAGGTGCTCGAAGGCTTCAGCGCCGCAGTGCGCCAAAGGGGACAGGCCACGGGAACGCCCAGCAACAGCCTTTGCGTCCTGCTGGCTGAGGATGCCACCCATTCCGACCATGCGGACTGGGTCGCCTTGAGCGAGCATCTTGGATTTCCTTTGCTGGAAGGCAATGACCTTGCCGTGCGCGGCGGTGCCGTTTTCGCCAAAACCCTCGGCGGCCTCAAACCCGTGGCAGCCGTGCTGCGCTTGGTGGAGTCGGATGGCTGTGATCCGTTGACCCTGTCGCCCACATCCCTTGTGGGCACGCCCGGGCTGCTAAACGCAGCCACCCAAAAGCGTGTGTCCGTGATCAATCCGATCGGCAGCGGCGCCGTGGACAGCGAGGCGCTCACGCCTTTCCTGCCGGCGCTGTGCGAAATCCTGCTCGATGAGCCGCTGCTGCTGCCCAGCCCAGCCACCTGGTGGTGCGGCCAGCGTCGGGAAGCGGCCCAGGTTCTGGAGCGGCTCGATGAACTGGCCGTGGGTGAAGCCTTCGGCAGTCCCGGCGGGCTCGACGGCGATCCCATGCCCGCCAAGCCAGATCCGGCAGCCGGCGCGGCGCTGCGAGGGGCGATGCAAGCCCAACCCTACCGATATGTGGCCCGGGAGCCTTTCTGTGCCTCCACCGCGCCTTGGCTGACGTCTGAGGGCAAGCTCAAGCCAGCGCCCGTGACCTTGCGGCTCTTTGCCGCCGCCACGCCGAGCGGCTTTCGCGTGCTGCCTGGGGGGCTGGCGCGAACGGCAAATGGCTTGGGCGTTCTCGTCAAGGACGTTTGGATCGCCGAAACGGGCCCGGCGCAAGCCCACCAAGCCGCCGGTGATGATCGACCGCCACCGGGCATGGAGCCCGCGGGCGTGGGGCTCGCGGGCACCAGCTCAGCACGCTTGTTGCGCACCGCCGCTTCACCGGGCGCCCCTAAACCAAGGGTGGCCGATGCACCGGCCAGTGGCGGTGCCGATTCGGCCATTCTCACCCGGCGCTTGGGCGATGACCTGTTCTGGCTTGGCCGCTACCTCGAACGGGCGGAGACCTCAGTGCGAATCTTCACGACCCTGGGGCAGCGCATTACCCATGGACGCCCGCTGCAACTGGAGGCCGCACAGGGCCTGCTGCAGCTGTTGTTGACCTTGGGCTTCACCGACCCCGCTGACGAGCGCTCAGCCGGAGCCCTTGACGAAGCGGGGTTTTGCCGCCTGCTCCTTGATACGGCCGGTGAGGACGGGCTGACCAACCTTTTGAAGCGCTTGCGCCTGACCGCCGTGCGCCGGCGCGGCATTCTGCCCATAGCCGCTTGGCAGGCGATGGAGGGCATCCACCAAGCGCTGCAGTCCCGCTGGCGGACGCGAACCTTGGCCGATGCCCTGCGCTTGCTGGACGGCTTAACGCTAAGGCTGTCGGCGGTCGGTGGGCTGCTGGACGCAACGCAGCCCCAAGTCCAAGGCTATTGGCTGCAACGGCTCGGCAAGCACATCGAACGCCTGCGCCTGCTGGCCGCCATCAACATTGAGTTTGGCGTGACGCCAGCCCCGGTGGACCCGAACCGGCTGCACTTGCTGCTGCAACTGCACAATCTGGCCGAAGCCCAAGCCACTTGGGCCGCTGACCCCGGCACGGTTTGGCATCGACTGGTGGGCGATGCCGACCACCCCCGTTCCATGCGCCACCAGGCGGTGCGCATCGACCAGTGCCTGGAACGGCTGTCGCTCCAGAACTCGCCTGCCAGCCTGGCCGAAGCCCGCCAGTGCGCCAGCGCCTTGACCGATGACTTGGCCAATGCCTGCGATTCCCAAGAAGACGGCAAAGGCAACCAATCGCAGGCGCTGCTCAGTTCGGCAAGCGCCCGCGCCACGGAAATCTCCGCACTGGTCTCCGCGTTGTGGATCCAAACTCAAACCGCCTAGAGTCGTGTTCGCAAGTCGTCGAACACGCCTAGTTGGAGTTCCGCCCTGATCGGAGGCACACAGCGCTAGATCTTGGGCTGAGGTCGGCTGAGGGGCAGTTCGCTGAACGGGCGCCAGGTTAAAGTGTCCTTCAATCATTCCCCTGCGTCAAGGTGCTGAACTTCGCCAGTGGCGGCTATTGGTTGCGGACCACCCGCAGGCGCTGGCGGTAGGCTCGGTGGCCGCTGAGCAGCAAGCCGGCCGCCAACGGCCCCATGACGCAGGACACCAGGGCCAGGGAATGGGCGACCGCTTGGGGGTCGGCGAAGATGTAGTCCGTGGCGCCGGCCACCAGCGTTGGGCCAAGGGCCAAGCCGATGATGTTGGTGGTGACGACGTAAAGGCCCGACACCACGCCGCGCATGTCGTTGGGCGTGGCCAGCTGGATGGCGGAGGTCATCAGGGCCAACGGCAAGGTGACGAAGAAGCTGGCGGCGAACACGCAGCCTAGGGCGGCATGAGGGCTGGCCTGCAAGGGCAGCAATGCCAAGCTGGCCGCCGCCGCAATGGCGCTGAAGGCGGCGATGGGCAGTGCTTGATCCGCGTGGCCAAGGCGCTCGAGCAGGCGGGCGACGGTCGGCCCGGTGAGCACGCCCGCGGAACCCGCAACGAGGGCGACGATCCCGTAGATGCGCCCGACTTCGGCCAGCTCCCACCCGTAAACGCGCACCATGACGGTCGGCACCCAGCCCTGCAGGCCGTAGAGCATGACGACGATGCAGGGCACGCCCAAGTGCAGCGACACATAGATGCGCCAGTGGCGGCGCAGAAACTCAAGGACCTCGGGCCAAGGCGGTGCCTCAACCCGCTCGCGGTTCTTGCGTGCCGGTTCACGCACGGTCAGCAGCAGCGCGGCGATCAATAGGCCGGGCAAGCCGACGGCGATGAAGGTGAACTGCCACGGGGCCAGCGCCCCCACCAAGGGCAGCGCGATCTCGCCCGCTTGCGCCGTCCAATCCAGCACGGTGGCCCCGGCGATCATCGCCAAGCCGCCGCCGATGTAGGGGCCCATCAAGTAGACGCTGATGGGGCGCGACAGGCGTTCCGGGGGAAAGTAGTCCGACAGCAGGGACCACGAGGCCGGGGTGACAGTGGCTTCGCCGGCCCCCACGCCGAGGCGGGCGGCGAACAACTGCTCGAAGCTGCGGGACAGGCCGCAGGCCACCGTGGTCGCACTCCAGACCAGAACCCCGCCGATCATGATGGCGATGCGGTTGAAGCGGTCCACCATGCGCCCGATGGGCACGCTCAGCGCCACGTAGGTGAACACGAAGGCCAAGCCCTGCAGCAGGCTGATTTGGGTGTCGGACAGGCCGAGGTCCGCCTGTATGGGCTCCACCAGCAGGTTGAGCACCTGGCGGTCCACAAAGGAGAACGTGTAGGCCAGCAACAGGGCGAAAGTGACGTACCAGCCGTAAAGTGGATTGGGCCAGCGGTTGCGGTCCGCAGTGGGCGTCGTCATGGTTTTGGCAAAGGCGGGCCTTGGGCTCTGGCGGCGACCAAGCGGGCCATCATTCCTCAACAGGGCGCTGTATTATAGGGCGTTCGCATAGATCGACGCATTGCGTCCTCAGGCCCTGCCTCCAAAACCACCAAGCAAGACCCAAGGAGAGCGGCCATGCCCGCCGCAGCCAGTTCAGTGAGCGTAATCGTGCCGGTGCTCGACGACGCACCCGCGCTGCGCACCTTGCTGGGCGCATTGGCTGGGGCGGATGTTGAGGTTCTGGTGGTCGATGGCGGCAGCCGGGACGGCAGCGCCGAAGCGGCGGAACGGGCCGGTGCGCGGGTGATTCAAAGCGCGGCCAGCCGCGGGCTGCAGTTGGACAAAGGCTATCGAGCGGCTTCCGGGGACTGGGTTTGGATGCTGCACGCCGACGCGGTGCCTTCGCCAGCCAATTTGGCCGAGGCCGCAGGCTGGCAGTCGATGCCGCCCGGATGGGGCGCCTTTGGCGTGCGCCTCGACGGCGGCGCCCCGCTGCCATTGGTGGCTTGGCTGATGAACCGCCGCTCTGCCCTGACCGGCATCTGCACTGGCGACCAGGGCCTGTTTGCGCACCGCCAACTGCTCGACGCCATTGGCGGCGTGCCGCGCCAGCCGCTCATGGAGGACATCGAGCTCTGCAAGCGGCTGCGGCGATTGGCCCGCCCCTCCAGGGCCAGCAGCCTCTTGGGCGCCTCCGGCCGGCGCTGGCGGCGCCAGGGCGCAGCACGGACCATTGCGACCATGTGGTGGCTGCGGGCCCGCTACGCGCTCGGCGCTGCGCCCGATGAACTCTATCGACAATACTATGGCGGCTGACGCACGCCTGTGCGTGTTTGCCAAAGCGCCGGAGCTCGGCCGAGTCAAGACCCGCTTGGCCCGGCACCTGGGCGACGCCGCGGCTTGCCGGGCCCATGCAAGGCTGGTGACGCATGTGGTCGACCGCTTGGCGGGCTGCCCGTTGGCCAAGGAATTGTGGGTGGCGGGGGATGCCGGCCACCCGCAGGTGGTGGATTGGTCTGCGCGCCTTGGCGCCGCGGTGCGCGTGCAGCCCCCGGGTGACTTGGGCGCCAAGATGCACGCAGCCGTGGCCGATTGCTGCGCCGCCGGCCAATGGGCCTTGATCGTTGGCTCGGACCTGCCGGAAATCGACGCCGCCTACATTGAGCGGGCGATGGCCCTTCTCGCCGCCCACGACTTGGTTCTCGGCCCGGTGGAGGATGGTGGCTACGGCTTGGTCGGGCTCAAGGCGCCAGCGCCGCGCCTGTTCAGCGGCATGTGCTGGAGCACGCCGGCCGTCTTGGCTGAAACCCGCAACCGGGCCAGTCAGTTGCGTCTCAGCGTGGCCGAATTGCCAACCACTTGGGACGTGGACGAGATCGAAGGCTGGCAGCGGTTCTTGGCGCTTTCCGCTTCCTCATGAATGCGCGCCACCATGGCCCGCAGGCCGTTGCCGCGGGTCGGCGTCAGGTGCTTGATGAGCGCCAGTTCCGCGAACAGGCCTTCGATGTCGAAGGCGCGCACCTCGTCCGGCGTTCGGTCTTGGAAGACGGTGAGGATGATGGCAATCAGCCCGCGCACGATCTGCGCGTCGCTGTCGATGGCGAAGCGCATTCGACCGTCGCGCTGCTCGGTCACCAGCCAGACTTGGCTTTGGCAGCCGCGCACCAAATTGGCTTGGGTTTTGTGCGCATCGTCCAGATGGGGCAACTCCTTGCCGAGGTCTATGACGAAACGGTACTTGTCCTCCCAGCCGTCGAAGAAGGCGAAGGCCTCGCGGATCTCGTCAAGGTCCATCCGTTCAGCCCTAGAAAAGGCCCAGTTCGAGTTGGGCTTCCTCGCTCATGCGCTCCCGGGACCATGGCGGGTCGAACACCAGTTCAACCTCCACCCCGGTGACGAACGGCACTTGGGCGACGCGGGCCTTGACCTCATCGACCAGCACCGGCCCCATCCCGCAGCCCGGCGCCGTGAGGGTCATGTCGATGTGGACCTGGCCATCCTCGATGCGGCGTGCGTAGATCAGCCCCAGATCAACGATGTTGACCGGAATTTCCGGGTCAAACACGCTCGACAGCGCGACGTCAACCTGCGCCGCATCCACGGCCCCGTCGGCCGGCGGCTCGAACGTCAGCGTTTCCGGGGTTAGGCCCAGGGCGTCGCCATCGGCACCGTCAATGCGCGCCATGTTGCCGTTGAAGATGACGGTGTAGCTGCCGCCCAACGCTTGGGTGAGGGTGACGAAGGTGCCGCCGGGAATGCTGACCGGATCGCCAGTGGGCACCAGCTTGCCCTGCACTGGCCGGGCGGTGGGAATGATCCGCCGCTCCACGGGTCAACCCTCTTCGGCTTGGCCCAGGGAGAAGCTCTCGCCGCAGCCGCACTGGCTGGTTGCGTTGGGGTTCTTGAACTGCAGGCTGCTGTTTAAGCCTTCAGTGACCAAGTCCACCTCCGTGCCCTGCACCAAGCGCAACTCATCCTGGCGAACGTACAAGGCCAAGCCTTCGGCTATTTCAAAGGCGCGGTCGTCCGCCTGGGGCTGGTCGATGTAGTCGAGCACGTACATGTAGCCGTTGCAGCCGCTTTCCTTGAGGCCCAAGCGCAGGCAGGAGCGCCCGGAGCGGGCAACTTGGCGGGTGATGTGAGCCACCGCGGCCTCGGTGGCGGTGATCGCGGCAGCTTCGGCGGGATTGAAGGTGGCAACGCTCATGCGGCAGCCTCCGTATCCGTGAATCAAACAAACTCAATGGCCTTTTCGACGCCGGCGACCAGACGCTCGACGTCGGCGGCCGAATTATACAACGCGAATGAGGCGCGAATGGTGCCGGGAATGCCAAGCCGCTCCATCAGCGGCATGGCGCAGTGGTGGCCGGTGCGCAGGGCAACGCCCTGCTGGTCGAGCAGGGTGCCGAAGTCGTGGGGGTGGCCGCGGTCGACCAGAAAGGACACCACCGACACGCGCTCACGGGCCTCACCCACCATCCGCACGCCGGGAATCTGCTTGAGGTGGCTGACGGCTTGGTTGACCAGCGCCGCCTCCCGTTCGCGCAGCGCTTGGCGCGGCAGGCCTTCGAGATAGTCCACCGCCGCGCCGAAGCCGATGGCGCCGGCGATGTTCGGCGTGCCCGCCTCGAACTTGTAGGGCAGTTGGTTGTAGGTCGTGCGCTCGATGCTGACGTGCTCGATCATTTCGCCCCCGCCTTGGTAGGGCGGCAGGTCTTCCAGCAGGGCTTCCCTGCCGTAGAGTGCGCCAATGCCCGTGGGGCCGAACAGCTTGTGGGCTGAGAAGGCATAGAAATCGCAGCCCAGGCGCTGCACGTCGACGTCAACGTGCTGCACCGCCTGGGCGCCGTCGATCAAGACCAGAGCGCCGTGGCGATGGGCCGCATCGGTTAATTCCGCAACCGGATTAACGGTGCCGAGCGCATTGCTCACATGGCCGATGGCAACCAGCTTGGTCTGTGGGCCGAGCTTGGCGTGGAAGTCCTCCAGGTCAATCTCCCCGGAGGCCGTCACCCGACAGGCGGCCAGCGCCGCGCCGCTGCGTTGGCAGAGCATTTGCCAGGGCACGATGTTGGAGTGGTGCTCCATTTCCGTGATGAGCACTTCATCACCGGGCCCGAACCGACCGGTCAGGCAGGCAGCAGCCAGGTTGATGCCCTCGGTGGTGCCTCGCGTGAAGATGAGCTCGCGGGGGTTGGCCGCGCCGACCAAGGCGGCGACCTTGGCCCGGGCCGCCTCCATGGCCGCAGTGGCCTCCTCCGCCAGCGCATGGGCGGCGCGGTGCACGTTGGCGTTGCAGCGCTCGTAGTAGTGGCGGACGGCGTCGATGACCGCCTGCGGCTTTTGCGTGGTGGCGGCGCTGTCGAGGTAGATGAGCGGCTGGCCGTTGACTTGCCGCGCGAGGATCGGGAAATCGCCGCTGATGTCTAGCGAATGAGCCACGTCAGGCGCTCGTGAAGTGCGCGGCGAAGGCCTCCGCGGCCCGCTCCGCGAATGGCCCGGCGAGGCCGTCGCGCAGAAAGCCGAGGCTCAGCAGGCGCCGGGCCTGCTGGGGTTCCAAGCCCCGGCTAAGCAGGTAGAACAGCGCTTCGGCGTCCAGCTGCCCGACAGTCGCGCCGTGGGCGCAGCGCACGTCGTCGTTGTAGATCTCCAATTCCGGCTTGGTGTTGACCTCGGCACTGGGGTCGAGGGCCAAATTGCGGTTGGAGAGGTCCGCATCGGCCCCGGCTGCGCCAGCGTGAATGTGGATGCGGCCGTTGAAGGTGCAACGGCTCCGGCCTGCGGCCAGGTTATGCTGTTTGATGCGGCTGACGCTGCCTTGGCCGGCGTGTTCAATCACCAGCTGTTGATCCAAGCGTCCGCCATCCTCAACCAAGGCCGCTCCAACACTGGTGAGCCGGGCGCCTTGGCCGCCGAGAACCACGTTGACGTCCTGGCGCAGAAAGCGGCCCACGGTGCCCTGATGGTGGAGCGTGAGCGCCGCGTCGCGCTGCAAGTGAGCCTGCAGCAAGGACCACTTGTCGGCCGCCGGCCCAAGGTCCGCCGCCGCCCAGTTGACCTGCGAACCCTCAGCCAAGGACAGCAGCAGGACCTGTGCGCACATCCCCGCCTCGCTTGGCGTTTGCGCCGCCCGGCCGCGGCCGCGGCCGCGGCCGGGGCCGGGGCCCTGTTGCGCCTTGGGCGTTGGTGGCCGGCCGTTCCGGGGCGAACTTGGGGCCTCCTGTTCCACATCGACCCGGCAGCCCGGCGCCACCCGCACCAGCAGCGGGGCGCTGACCCCGAGGCCGGGAGCCGGAATGCGAATGGGCTGGCTTGGCGTTTGCTGGACGTCGAGGAGCCAGCCGGCTCCGGCACGGGCGGCGGCAATGCCCGCCAGCGGATAGCGGTTGACGTCAATGCCGAACTGCGGCGGCGCATCCAGTTCATCGAAGCGCTGCAGGACCGCATGGCGCGGCAGTGCCAGGGCGGGCGGCTCTTGCTGCGGGTCGGCGTCGAGCAACGCGCGGGTGACCTTCGGCAGCGGCGAGTACTTCCAGGTTTCCCGCACCAACTTGCCGCTGAGAGCGTGCCGACAGCGCGCCAGGCGCTCAGCGCCGAGCCACGGCGGCGCCTGGAGCGCGTGCAGGGCTTCCAACCCGGCTAATTCGACAGCCATGCGTAGCCTTCGGCCTCCAGCTTCTCGGCCAGATGCTTGTCGCCGGAGGCGACGATGCAGCCTTCGCTGAGCACGTGCACGCGGTCCGGGACGATGTGGTTGAGCAGCCGCTGGTAGTGGGTGATCAGCAGCACGCCGTTGTCGGCGCTGCGAAACCGGTTGACGCCGGCGGCGACGGTCTGCAGGGCATCGATGTCGAGGCCGGAGTCGGTTTCATCAAGCACGGCAAGCTTGGGTTCGAGCAGCAGCAGCTGCAGGATTTCATTGCGCTTCTTCTCGCCGCCGCTAAAGCCCTCGTTGACGCCGCGCTTGAGAAAGTCCGGGTTCAGCCCCAAGCTGGTTGCCAAGGTGCGGGCCCGCTTCATGAAACCGACCGTCGATTCAGGCTGCGCGCCTTGGGCAGCAAGGTGGCTGTCCCACGCGGCCTTGAGAAACTCCATGTTGCTGACGCCGGGAATCTCCACCGGGTATTGAAAGGCCAGAAACAAACCGGCTTGGGCCCGCGCCTCCGGCGCAAGGTCAATCAAGCTGGATTGGTTGAATGACAACTGACCGGCAGTCAGCTCGTAACCGGGCCGTCCGGCCAGCACGTTGGCCAAAGTGCTTTTGCCGGAGCCGTTGGGGCCCATGATGGCATGGACTTCACCGGCTTCGAGGCGCAGGCTCAAGTTCTTGAGAATCGGTTCCCCGTTGACGCTGACGTGCAGGCCATCGACCTCAAGCAGGCTCAACCGACCGCTCCTTCAAGGGACACTTCAAGCAGCTTGCCCGCCTCCACGGCGAATTCCATGGGCAGTTCGCGGAACACGTCCTTGCAGAAGCCGTTGACGATCATGCTGATGGCCTTTTCCGGGTCGATGCCCCGCTGCTGGCAGAGGAAAAGCTGATCATCGCTGACCTTGGAGGTGGTGGCTTCGTGCTCGATGGTGGCGGTGGGCGACTTGTTCTCAATGTAGGGGAAGGTGTGGGCGCCGCAAGCGTCGCCGAGCAGCAGCGAATCGCATTGGGTGTAGTTGCGCGCGCCCTTGGCGGCTGGCGAGGTGCGCACCAACCCCCGGTAGCTGTTTTGGCTTTGCCCGGCGCTGATGCCCTTGGAGATGATCGTGCTGCGCGTGCCGGGACCCAAGTGGATCATCTTGGTGCCGGTGTCCGCTTGCTGGTGGTTGTTGGTGAGCGCCACCGAATGGAACTCACCGACGCTGTTGGCCCCGCGCAGCACCACGCTGGGGTACTTCCAAGTGATGGCCGAGCCGGTCTCCACTTGGGTCCAGGAGATCTTCGAGTTGGCGCCTAGGCACGCGCCCCGCTTGGTGACGAAGTTGTAGATGCCGCCCTTGCCCTCGGCATCCCCCGGATACCAGTTTTGCACCGTGGAGTACTTGATTTCAGCGTTGTCCAGGGCGACCAGCTCCACCACCGCCGCGTGCAGTTGGTTCTCGTCCCGCATGGGCGCCGTGCAGCCTTCCAGATAGCTGACGTAGGCGCCGGCATCGGCAATGATGAGGGTGCGCTCGAACTGGCCGGTGTTGCGTTCGTTGATGCGGAAATAGGTGGATAGCTCCATCGGGCAGCGCACGCCCTCGGGCACGTAGACGAACGAGCCGTCGCTGAACACGGCGGAGTTGAGGGCGGCGTAGAAGTTGTCTTGCTGCGGCACCACGGAGCCGAGGTACTTGCGCACCAGCTCCGGATGGCTGTGGACGGCTTCGGAGATGGGGCAGAAGATCACGCCGGCTTCGGCCAGCTTGTCCTTGAAGGTGGTGGCGATGGACACGCTGTCGAACACGGCGTCCACGGCGACGTTGGGCGCCTTCACCACCCCGGCCAGGGCTTCGCGCTCATGCAGGGGAATGCCGAGCTTCTCATAGGTGCGCAGCAGCTCCGGGTCCACCTCGTCCAAGGAGGCAGGGGCGTCCGCCAGACTCTTGGGCGCGGAATAGTAGGAGATGGCCTCGAAGTCGATGGGCGGAAAGCGCACGTGCGCCCAATCCGGAGGCGTCATGGCGCGCCACTTTCCGTAGGCTGCCAGCCGCCAGTCCGCCATCCACGCCGGTTCGCGCTTCTTGGCGGAGATGTGGCGAACCACCGCCTCGCTGAGCCCCGGCGGCAGCGTGTCTGAAGCCACCTCCGTGACGAACCCGGCGCTGTATTCCTGGCCAACGATGTCGATGGGCGATTCGCTCATGGCAAGTCTCTCTTCAGGCGGCTCCCCATGGTGTGCCTCATGCGGTTCTTCGTGCGGTGCTTCATGCGGTTCCTGGTGTGGTTCCCGGTGTGGTTTCCGGTGTGGTTCCTAATGCGGTTCCTGGTGTGGTTCCTAGTGCCGTTCCTCGTGCAGCCCCCGGGGAGGCGATGCCCCAGTTGGCGGGCGGGCCGTCGTCGGGCGCAGCAGTTGACGTGGTTGTCAGCCTCATTCCGAGTTCAAGAAATCCGGGGGCGTGAATTGTACTGCGGCGGCGTGGAATACCCAACTGAATTAGTCGGGTATTGGTCAGGCATTAGCAATCCCCGCTAGGCCGTTCCACGCGGCTGGAGCGGCGTGCAACGTGCCCGATTCGCCCCAGGCCGCGCCCTGCGGCTTGGGGTGTAACCCGGGCAGGGCACTACATCACTGACAGGCCCTGGCCGGCTATCTCGTCGACTCTTTGCCGGGTGCCAGCCTTGTCCTCAAACCACTGCGCATTGATGGCAGTGAACTCAGCCGCCTCCGACGGCACTTGGGCATCCGCAAAGATGGCACCAACCGGGCAGGCGGACTCGCAGGCGGCGCAGTCGATGCACTCCACCGGATGCACATAGCACATGCGGTCGTCGCCCTCATCAAAGTAGATGCAATCCACCGGGCAGACTTCGATGCACGACTGATCCTGCACATCGATGCAGGCATTGGTGATTACGAAAGTCACTGCAGTTGGCCGTTTCCGTCAGTAAGCCGATAGGCTAGCCAAAATGCCGGGCCTTGCCAATGGGCCGCGGGCCTTGTGAATGGCACGAGGGCCTTGCCGACGGCGCGCGGGCGCTGCCGACTGCGCGGACCTTGCCACTTGCCCACGGGCCTGCCGACGGCCCGCGGGCCCCGCCGCTGGGCCGCTGGTTTTGCCGGTGGTGCGCGAGCCCTGCCAATTGCCCGCGGGTGGAGGCTGCCTTAACGCCCGCCGTTCAAGCTTTGGGGCCGTCGAAGGACTTGATGTGTTCGTACCACCCAGAGCCCTTAACCCGCAACGGAATCCCGCCCAACCGCTCGCCGGTCTCAATATGCCTCTTGCGGCCCGCCCAAGCGTCCGGGTCGCGCTGCCATGCGTTGAGGACGCGCTCCGCCTCCTCGTAGCTGGGCGCTTCGACCTCATACAGCGACAGGTACTCGGAGACCGTCTCGCCATCCAAGTGCGGCCCGCTTAGCTTGAACACGCTGCCGCGAACGAAGTTGGGGCACTTGGCGGTGTCCTCAATGTGCTGATCGATGAACCACTCCTCGAAAGGCGCTTGGCTCGCGGCATCCGGCGGTTCGCACAGGCCGATGAGAATGAAACGAGGCATGGCTTTTTCCTCTGGTTGCAATTGGGGTTATTGGGCTGACTTATTGGGCTGGACACACAGGTTCAGTGGACGCGCAGGATAGCACTGGCGGCTGCTTGGATTGGAACACGCTTGGGGTGGGACACACATTAAGTCGTGGTCGTTGAGCGGGACGTTGAGCGGGACACACACGTTTGGTCGTTGAGCCGGACACACACGTTGAGCGGGACACACACGTTGCACGTTGAGCCGGACACGCACATCGTTGAGTGGGACACACACATCGAGGGCGACGCTCACTCGATAGGAACACGCAGGTCGTTGAGCGGGACACACAGGTGCTTGGGGCGGGACACACACCTTTCACGTGGGACACACGCGCGCCCAACTGAGACGCACACGGGTAGGCGAGAGAGCCAAAGGAACCTGAGGAGACGTCGAGAACGCAGAGGGGATTGTGGACAGTGCCGCGTTCGCGTTAATTTAATGCCTGAGCCGCAGCACACCACAGCGAATTGCAAACAGCGCGCAAGCGCGGGAGAGAAGCATGGCCACTGGGTGCCCCTTTGCCTTGGATATCTTTGCTGAATCGGTGGATCGCGCCAAAGACCCCGGCGCTCAATTCGACTTCCCCTTGATGCCGGAGGGCCAAGCCTATGACATGGGCCATGCGCCGGACGGCACGCCGCTGTTCGATCCGCGCATCCTCCAATCCGCCGAGTTCTTCCGCAACCCCTACCCCTACTACCGAATTCTGCGGGACCACTACCCGGTTTACCACGACCGGCTGCACAACACCTACTACGTCACCCGTTACGAGGACATCACGCGCTGCTACTTCGACGACGAGGGCTTCAACACCATTCCCAAGGGCAGCTCCAGCGGCGTGCTCGGCAACACTCAATTGGAGCTTTCCGGCGTTGAGCACCGACGGCGACGCAACCTGTACGGGCAGCACTTGGTCGGCCAGTCGCTCAAGAACCGGATTCCCGCCATTCAGCGCCAAGCAAGGGAGATGATCGAGGCATGGGACGACATCAAGGACCAATCGGTGGTCTCAGCGGCCGATGGGGTGCGCACCGTGGAGTTGGGCATGGCCTTCGCCAACGAATTCCCCATCCGGGTGGTCTGCGAAGTGCTCGGCTTTCCCAAGGAGGCGCAAGACGACTTCTACTACTGGTACAACTCCATGATGTCCGGTCTGGGCGGTTCGGAGACCCACCAGCAGGGTCTTGAGGCCCGCCAGCATCTGGAGGACTACGTGGAGGGCATCGTCGAGGCACGCCGCAAGCAGCCCACCTACTTGCACGATGAAGCCGGCAATCCGATCAGCAAGGACATCATCTCCAAGCTCTGCGAAACCAAGGTGGACGGCGACTACCTCTCCACCGAGGAAATCACCTCCAACATCGCCTTGGTGGTCGGTGGCGGCGGCGAGACGACCCGCGGCGCCATCCTCAACATGTGGTACTTGCTGCTGCAGAACCCGGAACAGTTCGAAGCAGTGCGCAAGGACGACTCGCTCTGGGATGCGGCCTTTCACGAGACGCTGCGCCATTCCTCGTCCATCGGCGGCCAGCCCCGACACAACACCTACGACGTGGTGATGCACGGTGTTAAGGTGCCGGCGGGTTCGCTCATGGAGATGGTGGACTTCTCCGCCAACCATGATGAGCGGGTGTTCAAGGATCCGGAGACCTTCAACATCTTTCGCGACGACCTCTACACCGGCAAGATCCTGCGCAGCGGCTACAACAAGAATGGCCGCCGCAACCACATGGCTTTCGGCGTTGGTCCGCATCTGTGTCCCGGCGCCTGGATTTCCCACCAAGAAGCGGTGGAAGGATCCCGCATCCTTTTGAAATATCTAAAAAATCCGCGCATTAACGTGGAGCGAATGCCAAAGGACATCGATGGCGTAAGCTTGAAGCCCACGGGCATCGTTTCGGTGCGCGAACTGCATCTGGACTATGACATCGCCTGACTGGCCGTGGTGAAGGAGCAGTCGTGACGGACAGCGACTTGACTTTCGTTGGCGCCAATGGGGTCGCTATCCCGGAAGGCACCCATGGCGATGCGGGCTTTCGCACCTACGAGGTGTTCCAGCGAGAGCGGGTGGGGCAATCCACAGCCAAGATCAAACCCGCGCAGTTGGTATCGCGGGATTTCGCGGACGACCCCTATCCCCTACTGGCGATCCTGCGCGAACACTACCCGTCCTACAGGGACTGGCTCAACAACTGCTTTTGGATCACCCGCTACAACGACGCCACTTCGGTGTTCACCGACAACGCCAATTTCGAGACCCGCTCCAAGGCTTGGCATTTGGGCATCGACGAGTTTGGCAGGGATCTGCAATCTGCGGTGCCCGTGCTGGCCGCCCAAGCCAAGTCATGGGACGCCAACATCGAACGCTTGGCAGAGGCCGCCATCGCTGATTTTGCCCCGCGCGGAGAGGCGGATCTCGCCATCGAGTTCGCGGCGCGCTTGAACATGCAGCTTTGGCTGACAATGCTTGACGTGCCTGCAGAGAACTCACCGCAGGTTGCCGCCCTCCTATGGCGGCTGCACCAAGGCGCACGTTGGGATCCCCGCGTTCGTCTGGAAGGGGCCGCAGCGGCGGCGGAACTCGCCAATTGCCTGGCGCCCCTGCTTGAGGCGCGGCGGCGGCAGCCCGGGGACGACCTGATCTCAGCGTTGGCCGGATTGGAACTGGATGATGGCCCGGCCCAGCCGAAAGATTTGGTGGCGACGCTACTTGAAATGGACTTCGAGACCCTGCACGGGACACTCGCCAATCTGTGGCTGGCGTTGGTGACTGATCTCGACGAGTACGAAAAGGTGCGCACCGACCCGCGTTACGTGAAGTTGGCGGTATTGGAGACCTTTCGTCACTCGACGCCAGTGATTGCCGCGCCCCGCTTTGCCCGGCATGAAGTGGAACGTTTCGGTCGCCTGATTCCAAAAGGCGGTTTGCTGTTGTGTTCGGCGGCAGCCGCCAATCGAGATCCACGCGTCTTTGCGGACCCGGATCGTTTCATCGCCGGCCGCAAGGACATTTGTCACCGGGAGGCGCGCGGCCAGTACCGGGCGGATGGCT
The DNA here is from genome assembly GCA_965220835.1 of Candidatus Azophilus sp. Classification (GTDB taxonomy): domain Bacteria; phylum Pseudomonadota; class Gammaproteobacteria; order Pseudomonadales; family Azotimanducaceae; genus Azophilus. The sequence continues at coordinate 1,935,306 of OZ244842.1, forward strand.
TAGCGATGGGCATGACGCCAGGGCTCGGCCCGCCGACCAAGCACCCGGCGGTTCCGGAGGACCGCCCCCGGTCCTTGTACGCGCTGACCCGAGACACCTCGGTCACTGCATCCATGGCATTGCTGGAGGCGCTGGACGAAATCAGGTTGGCTGATGCGGCCAAACCGCCCGGCGCCGTCTGCCGCCGGCTCGGGGAGATGCACGCCTGCTGGCAATTGCCAGTGCGCTTTCGGGCGCGTTGACGAAGACCGGCCGGCTCGCCGCTCAGGCTCCCGCGCTTTCCCCAAACCGTCAATCCTAGCCGTGCGGCAAAGGAACGTTGACTGAGCGTCGGCGGCAGGTCGCACTGTGGCGACTCGATGAAAGTCTGAGACACACGTTTTTTGACCGATCCAAGACCCATGACCGAACTAAGACACACGTTTTCCGATCACATGCGGATCGGGACACAGATCTTGCGGACTGGAACACGCAGTAAGGCAATGTCGGGCTTCACCCATTTGGTCAATGGCTTCATAGCGCCCATGTTTTTTTGGGCACTCGAGACCACCAAGGTGCAGGCACTGCGCACAGGTACACCCATCGGTGCGGATTGCAGCGAAATCAGGGCAAATCTGCGCGCCGAACCCCAAGATCGGGACCGTGCAGCTAAGCGGGGTTTGCCTTGGCGGCAAAGCCGAAGCGAATTCGACTCTATGCGGCGTCAGGTGTGACGCTTCGGTCAGGCTGGCAGAGGCACCTCCCAACACCTCATGCCTCTTTGGGCCATCCACTGCGCGAGAGTATCCTCCCGCCCGTGGGCTCGCTGACGTTTGCGCATCGACGCCACCCGGGCCCGCCAGCGGGCAGCCGGGTCCGGTTCCTGGCCTGCCGCTCCGGCTGAGTCGGCCGCCATGATGCCCTCAAGAAGCTCGACGTAGCCTTTCAGCGTCATCTGGATGCGGGGTGCGGGAGTCGGCTGGCTCGTGCCCGCGGCCGTTCCCTCCAAATCCTTAACGTCGCCCACCGAGGCGTCCGTCGCTTTGTCCTCCGAATCCTGCGTATCTCCAAGACCCGACGCCAGCGGTGCTAAGAACTCGTCCAGCGCGTCCTCCCGATTAACCCGCAGGCGCTCGCCGATCGCTGCGTCCTGGCATTCCGAAAGGCGGGCCGCCAGCTTGGCACGAACCGGATTCAAGTCGATGTAGGCCATCGCTGCCAAAACCGCCTCTTCGTCCAAAAGGGCACCCGAGTAGAAGCGCTGCTCGAAGAAGTGCCCCTTCACGTCGTCCTCTTGGTTCGCCCGACGAGCGATCGGCTGCTTCAGATGCTTCATGAAAGACGACAGAGAGCCCAAGGTCGCACGAGCCCGGGCCAGCCGCTTTGGGTCTCCCAGCAAGCGCTCGCGCTCCAGGGGCTTGCGATCCTCAGCCACAACTCCATCCTCTGTTGGCGGGAACGCCTCCACCCAACGCCGCGCCACTTCGTTCTCGCTCCAACCAAGGCAAGCCTTCGGGTCATAGTAGGCTGCCACGTGAAAGTGGTTGCTTAGCACCGAGTAGCTGTCGATCTCAACCGCGAAGAACTGGGCTAGGAACAGCAGGCGCTCAATGAGCCAGCGGCGACGGTGGGAGCAGTCGCGGCCTGTGACAGGGTCGCGCCCGCAGAGGAAGGCACCGCGGACGCATCGCGACACTAAGTGGTAGCTCAGGGCGCGCTCGGAATCCACCAGTTTGCTTCGAGGAATGGCCATGGGGATAGGCTGCCGTGCGGGTCAGGTTTACGTCCAGTGGCAAACTCTGCAGAGCTTGCATGACATCAGCCCACCGTCACCGCCACGTTTTCGGCAACGCAGTGTGCGAGTTCTCCACCATGGTGAAGGTCGGAAACCGCGTGTGTCCCGTCCTGTGGCCGTGTGTCCCGTTCTGTGTGACCCAATTGTGTGTGTCCAGGTTCTTGTCTCGGTTTTGTGTGTGTCCCGGTTCTGTGTGTGTGTCCCGGTTCTGTGTGTGTCCCGGTTCTATGTGTGTCCCAGTTCTGTGAGTTATGTGTGTCCCAGTTCTGTGTCCCAGTTCTGTGTGATACTTGGCCGCAAAACCCAGACCCAATCGGGAGGAAAACCATGGCCGAAGCCTTGCAGGAGCAGCAGGCGCCCTCGCTTCCCAACGAAATCGATCCCCGGGAGTTCGATGGCCCCGCGTTTCAGCGCGACCCCTTCCCGCTGTACAAGCGGCTGCGCGACCATCACCCCCTGTTTCACGACCGCTTTCACAACCGTTGGGTGTTGACCCGCTACTCGGACATTGACGGCGCCTTCCAGGACAATGCCAGCTACGACCGCGCCGTATACAAGCCGGACGGCCCTTACCAATTCGGCTCCACCCACGTTTTCGGGCCGAACATCCTGGAGTACGGCAACAGCCCCCAGCATCGCTGGCTGCGCAACATCGTCGCCGGGCAGTTCGTAGGCAACCGGCTGCAGGTGTTCCTGCCCATGGTGGCCCAGATCTGCGATGAAGTGATCGCCACCTTTAAGGAGGCGGGCGAAGTGGAGCTGGTCAGCCAGTTCTCCAGCCAAGTGCCCATCCGCGTCATCTCCAACATGCTGGGCTTGCCTCGGCGGGATGAGGACACCTTCGTGGGCTGGTACCAAGCGCTCATCGCCGGCCTCGGCTTCGGCGGCGAGCATCTGGCCCGGGGCATTCAGGCGCGCAACGAGATGTGGGACTACCTGGATCCGCTGATCGCAGAACGCTCCAAGGCACCTGGCGAAGATCTGCTGTCACGCATCGTCAGCGCCGAGCTCGATGGCGCCCGCATGAGCCCCGATGAGGTGAAGGGCTTCGTCGCCCTGCTGCTCGCCGCCGGCGGCGACACCACGGACAAGGCGATCGCCAACATGTGGTTCCACATGATGTACACGCGCCCAGACCAATACGCCGACTTGCAGGCCGACCCCAACCTCTGGGACGACGTCTTCACCGAGATGATGCGCTACGACCCCGTGGTGCATGCCCAATTCCGCCACACCACCAGGGAAGTGGAGCTGCATGGCCGGGTGATCCCCGAACGGGCCGGCATCATTCTCTACCTCGGCGCCGGCAACCGGGACGAGCGGGTGTTCAAGGACCCAGACACCTTCGACATCCACCGCAGCGACCTGCACATGGGGCGCGAGAACCGCTCCGGGCGCTACAAGGACGGCAAGCCGGGCCATTTGGGCTTCGGCATCGGCCAGCACTTCTGCATGGGCTACGCCATGGCCCGCCAAGAGGCCATGATTGCCTGCACCAAGCTAATGGCCGCCATGGGCACGCCGGAGCCGAAGTTCGACCACCACCCCGGCATCAGTTCCCCGTCCATCGACTCCGGCGGCTTCCGTTCGCCCCAGGAGTTGGTGCTGACCTTCAACCCGGCGTAGCCCCACCGCCATGAAGGTTCGCATCGACCTAGAGAAGTGCTACCGCTCGGGCGAGTGCTACTACAACCATCCGGAACTGTTCGAGATGAGCGACGATGGCGATCCGGCCCTCAAGGTGACGGACCTAGCGGATGCCGGAATGCGCCTGCACGCCGAACAGGCCGCGGAAGTCTGCCCGGCCGGCGCCATCTTGGTCGAGGACTAACCCGCGATGCTGACCCGCCGCAGCTTCGCCAGCTTGGCGGCGCTGGGCGCCGGGTCGGTTCTGGCGGCCCCAAGCCACTCCCCAATTCAGCCGGCAGCCAAGCCGCACTTGCGCGCACTCAGCACCTTGCCCCTGAACGCGGAGACCCCCGCGCACCTGCTCGATGAGCCGTTCACCTCGGCGGAGCGCATGTTCGTGCGCAACAACGGCCTGCTGCCAGCGAGCACCGATCCGTCAAGTTGGGCGTTGACCATCGACGGCGAGGCCTGCCGCCAGCCGCGCCGCTTCTCGCTCGCCGAACTGCGCATTCAGTTTGAGGCCCACACCTACGCGCTGACCATCGAATGCGGCGGCAACGGCCGCGCCGAGTTCCATCCACCGGTGCCCGGCAACCAATGGACCACCGGCGCGGTCAGCTGCGCCCGCTGGACGGGCGTTCGCTTAAGCGATCTGCTCGATGCGGTGGGCATCACCTCTGAAGCGGAATACGTCGCCTACTACGGCAAAGACCGGCACCTGTCCGGCGATCCCGCCAAGGTGGTCATCTCCAGAGGCGTGCCTTTGGCGAAGGCGCAGCAACCGGAAACCCTGGTCGCTTGGGCGATGAACGATGCGCCCATCCCTGCGTTGCACGGCGGCCCCCTGCGCTTGGTGGCAGGCGGCTGGCCGGGTTCGGTTTGCGGCAAGTGGCTGCACCGGCTTGCCGTTCGCGATCGGGTGCACGACGGCCCGAAAATGGGCGGCCACTCCTACCGGGTGCCCTGCCAGCCGGTGCAACCGGGCGCCCAAGTGCCCGCCGGAGGAATGTGCATCATCGAGTCCATGCCGGTGAAGTCGTTGATCACCCATCCCGCATCCGGGGTTCGCCATCCACTCGCTGCACCCTTGGCCGTGCGCGGCCATGCTTGGGCGGGGGAACGGGCCGTGGCTCGCATGTTCCTGTCCCAGGACTACGGGCAAACCTGGCAGCAGGCGGTGCTCGACCCACCCGTCAACCGCTTGGCATGGCAGCGCTTCAGCGGCGACGTGCGCTTCGCCCGCTCCGGCTACCACGAAGTCTGGGCGCGGGCCGAGGATGACCAAGGCGTCGCCCAACCAATGCTGGTGCCGGGCTGGAACCCCAAGGGCTACCTGAACAACGCATGCCACCGCATCGCCGTGCAGGTAGTCTGATTGGCTTGGCTGCGGCGCTGGCCCTTGGGGGGAGCGCGGCGGCTAAATCCGGCACCGAGTTGACACAGGCACCGGGCTGGCAGTTGGTTCACGCCCATTGCAGCGGCTGCCACGGCTTGGCCTTGGTCACGGCGCAAAGGGGTGACCGCAACTTCTGGACCCAAGCCATTCGCAACATGCAAGCCAACGAAAACCTCTGGCAGCTCGACCCGCGCACCGAAGATCAGCTGCTAACCTACCTGTCCCGCCACTATGGGCCACCGCCATTCGGCGGACGGCGGGCACCACTCCCAGCCAGCTTACGGCCACGCACAGCGGAACAGGAAGACTGAAGCAAAAGCGCCCCGGAGCGCCCTCTGGTCCTTTGCGGAGCGGCGCGCCAGCGCGGCCGGCTTCGACGCCGCCGCCATCGGGGCGGCTCTTTCGGTTTCCGCCTTGTCCGGCGGCCTAGGTTCACTGGCCGCAGCTTGGCTTGCGGAGCGCCGTGGCCGCATCAAGCCATTGCTGGCCGCTGCGCTGATGCAGGGGCTGGCCCTTGCGCTGTTCGCGGCGGCGGGTGGCTTTGCCGCCTATGTCGCCGCCCTCAATCTCTTCATGTTCGCCTGGCTGTTTGCGCTCCCCTACATGACGGCCGCGGTGGCGGCATCGGATTCGACCGGACGGGCAACTTCACTCGTGGCCGCCTGTTTGGCCTTCGCAAGCATGATAGGGCCAGGCTTGGCGGGTCAACTCGTCACGGGGGGCGGCTTCGGCTGGCTGTATGCCGCCACTGCCGTTGCCGCGCTTGCCTCCTACCTGGCGTTCGGCCGGTTGGCAATCACCAGCAGTGGGCTCACGGAGAGAATGTCGGATTAGCCCGCGATTCTCTATACTCGTTTCGGAGTAGCAAACCGGCAGTCCAGCGAAGCACAGCGCACCGTTGAGTGATCGAAGCAACGAGACGATGTTTCGGAACAGTGCTTGTGTATCTCCATGCCCACTTGATTCTCGAATTACGATCGCGTAGCGAGGCCTCTTGCGGATTTCAACGCCAAAGATGGTGCTAGACGCTTTTCGGGCAATGATGACCCTGAGGAACGCACAGCAGCCCGCAAACTGAGTTGCGTTGAGGGCACGAACACCCAAAGAGACCCACCCCATGACCCAAACGGTTCCGACAAAAGAAGAACTGGGCTTCGACCCAGATGCGCTCCGAGACAAGTACCGTCGGGAACGCGATAAGCGCTTACGTGACGATGGCAACGAACAGTACATCGAAGTGACCGGCGACTTCGCCAATTACATTGACGACCCATACATCGATGAGCCGCTTGAGCGCGCACCGCTTGCCGATGAAACCGAAATCATCATCATCGGTGGCGGTTTCGGCGGCTTGATAGCCGGTGCCAGGCTCAAGGAAGCCGGCTTCGATGACATCCGCATCATTGAAAAAGGCGGTGACTTCGGCGGCACCTGGTACTGGAACCGCTATCCGGGTGCGGCATGCGACACCGAAGCCTACATCTATCTGCCGCTCTGCGAGGAACTGGGTTATGTGCCCACGCAAAAGTACGCCCAAGGGCCCGAGATAAGACAGCACAGCCAGCGCATTGCGCAACGCTACCGGCTCTACGACAAAGCCTGCCTGCAGACCCAAGTCACCCACGTGCACTGGGACGAGTCCACAACCCACTGGGTGATTGAAACTGACCGGGGCGATGCCATGCGGGCGCGGTACGTCATTATGTCGAATGGCCCGCTCAACCGGCCCAAGCTGCCCGGCATTCCAGGCATTGATGACTACCGCGGCCACAGGTTTCACACCAGCCGCTGGGACTACAACTACACCGGTGGGGACACCACGGGCAACTTGTCCAATCTCAGCGACAAGACCGTCGCCGTCATCGGCACCGGTGCCACGGGCGTGCAATGCATCCCGCACTTGGGGGCATCCGCTCAAGCGCTTTATGTCTTCCAACGAACGCCTTCCTCCATCGATGTCCGAGACAACCTGCGTACCGACCCGGAATGGGCGAACAGCCTGCGGCCCGGTTGGCAGCGTGAGCGGATGGACAACTTCAACACCCTGTGTTCCGGCGGCATTGTTGAAAAAGACCTAGTCCAGGATGGCTGGACCGAGATCATCCGCAACCTGATCTCAATGGCGAACTACCGAGGCAAGGACACGGACTGGTCCATCGTGCCGCAGTTGATGGAGATCGCCGACTTCCAGAAGATGAACCAGATCCGCGACCGCGTTGACAGCTTCGTTGACGACCCAGCAACGGCTGAAGCGCTAAAGCCCTACTACCGGCAGTTCTGCAAACGGCCCTGTTTTCATGACGAGTACCTGCCCGCCTTCAACCGGCCCAACGTTCACCTCATCGACACCCAAGGCAAAGGCGTTGAACGGATGACTGAGACGGGGGTGGTGGCCAATGGCACCGAGTACCAGGTGGACTGCATCGTCTTTGCGACGGGTTTCGAAGTCGGCACCAGCTACACGCGCCGCGCCGGCTGCGACGTCATCGGTCAGAACGGCACCTCACTGGCTGAGAAGTGGCAGGCAGGGCTGCGCACGCTGCACGGCGTGCAGTCGCGGGACTTCCCGAACCTGTTCTTCATCCAGAGCGGCCAGGCCGCCTTTACGACCAACTTCCCCCACTACATGGATGAACAGGCCCGGCACATCGGCTACATCCTCACAACCTGCCAAGCGCGGGGGATCAAAACCATCCAACCGGCCCAAGCCGCAGAGGATGCCTGGGTTCAGGAGATCATCGATCTTTCCCGAGTCAACGACAGCTTTCTGGAAGCGTGCACGCCCGGCTACTACAACAATGAAGGTCAGCCCAGTGCGGCCAGCCGGCAGAACAGTGCCTACGGCAAAGGGCCCAACCGCTTCTTCGCCAAAATGCAGGCTTGGCGTGATGAGGGACTGCTGGCAGGTTTTGACGCCAACTGAGGCAACCAAGGCGCCACCGGTTTTTCACTTCCAAACGTGACGCCGCGTTGGTCGAAGCCCCGGAAACGCCATGCAACTGATCTGCATCGGCAACGATGGCGGGAAGCGGCCCTTCGTGGCCCACAGCGCGGGGTGGAATTTCAATGACGAGACCCCGCTGATGGAATCAACCAAGTTTGCCCACCTGGCCCAGACAAGCCCGCCACCCGTCAGTTGACCGCATCCAATGGCTGATTTAAAAGGATGTGGGTATTGAGGCCAACCAACAGCCGCCGCCCGAAGCGGCCGGAACGGAGAATTCGATGAAGGGCGAGAGATCGTAAATGCCAAGCGCGATTCGAATCGTTGCCGGGATAATCGCCATCTGCCTAGCGCAAGGTTGCGCCACCGCAAACGAGTACATCGTTGCCGACTTTGCCGCAGGCGAGGGCGTCGCAACAATGCCTGCTGTGTCCCTGTCCCGCGAAGGACGCGACGCCGAACTCCATCAGGAGTGCCTGAAGCTGCAATCAACGGAAGTATGGCGTGCATGCGCGACGGACTATGTCGATCTCAACGATTTCGCTTGGGCATTTCACACCACGGGAGTGTTCGAAGGCGTTCTGGTCGAACGGGAAGGCTTGGACTATTCGATTGCGCTTGCGACGGCGGTGTACCATCGAACCAATCTGCCAGACTTGGCCAGCGCGGCCGCAGCAGGCGCTTCTCTGCTGATATTGCCTGTGAAATTCACACTAGAGGCGCGGGTTGAAGCCACCGTGTTGAGGCACGGCGAAGTATTGAGGCGGTTTTCGTACGTGCTTCCCTTTACTTCAAAGTTTGCTGTGTCGAACATGTATAGTCGAGGCGACCGGGATTTGGCCTTCAGCATCGCCTCACACGTGGTTAAGGACTTGCAAAGTCACGGTGTGTTTGCGGAGCAGCAGTCGTCTCCGTCACCATAATCGGAGTGAACGGGTGCAGCCCCGTTCGCGGTTTAGATTGGGTTTACGCCCAAAGCGAGGGGAGCACAGCATGAATTTCAATACCTTAAGGGCAACGGTCTTGTCGGCTATCGGCTTGCTTGGCATCTCAGGATGCGTTACCGCACCACCGCTTCCCGAATTCGACAGCCAAAGCGTCGAGCGGGTGGGCGTGTTTGTGGCATGGATCGGCGACCCCACGCACACCCACAATGGAACGACGATTTTCAATAACTTCGGCAAGGAGTATCCCCAAGACTGGGATCTGCGGGAGGATTTCACCCGAGTGCTGGAGAAAACCCTAGCAGCCCGGGGCATGGAACCTGTGGACCTGGAGCGGGCCGGATTCGTTGCCGATGATCTGGACGGCCTGCTGGCGTTTGAGGGCGCGGGCTGGAGCGTTGCCAAGCCCGATGTGCTGCAGCGGCTTCAGAACGAGGAAGTCTCGGCCGTGATCGCCGTCAGTCCACTGGATAGCATGCAGACACTTAGCTCCTGCGGCATGTACGGCTGCGTTTACCAATATGCGCGTGGCTACGGACTGGAGAGTCGGGGTAAACTCGGGCTGCTCCGGAGTTTCTTTCTGGCGTTCGCTTTCGATGTCACCGCGTTGCTCGTGGAACCTCCCGCCGACATCACGGAGACACGCCCTTGGGTGCAGTTTCTCGAGATCGACGGCAATAGACCGAGTGGAATCAACTCGAAGCCATGGCCGCACGCTGCACCCGCCGACATCAAAAGTCTGGACTCCGACACACTGGAACTCATCAGGTCGGAACTAATCGCCCACATGGAGGAATTGGCAGCAAAGCTTGCCTCCATACTTGATGGCGACACGGGGTGATCACCACGTGCCGTCCACACCGGATTTTGAGTGGTGACGAAACGGCAGGTCATTCCGAGAAATTCGGCTCCGCCATCAGTTCCTGCATCAGGAAGGTGGCCACCAAGGCATCGCGACGGGCGAGTTGAGCCAAGTTGGCGGCAGCGCTGTGGCCGCCTTCGGTGTTTTCGTAGTAGAGGGCTGCATGGCCTTGGGCCTTGAGCCGGGCTGCCATCTTGCGGGCATGGCCGGGATGCACCCGGTCGTCCTTGGTCGACGTGGTCAGAAACATGGGCGGGTAGGCCGCGTCGGGCCGCGTGTTTTGGTAGGGCGAGTAGGCGGCCAGCCATCGGCGGGCCTCGGGGTCGTCCGGGTCGCCATACTCGCCGGTCCAGGAGGCGCCGGCCAGCAGCTTGTCGTAACGCAGCATGTCCAGCAGCGGCACTGCCGACACCGCAGCCCCAAAGAGTTCCGGGCGTTGGGTGAATGCCACGCCCACCAGCAGGCCGCCGTTGGAACCGCCATAGATGCCAAGCTGTTGCGGGCGGGTGACGCCCGTTGCGGCCAAATGCTCGGCGACCGCGGCGAAGTCGTCGTAGGCCCGTTGGCGATTGGGGCCCAGCGCCGCCTGATGCCACCGCGGCCCGTACTCGCCGCCACCGCGGATGTTGGCAATGGCGAACACGCCGCCCGCTTGCAGCCAGGCCGTGGCCAAGGGCGAAAGGTAGCTGGGCGTCAAGGCGATCTCGAAGCCGCCATAGCCGTACAACAGCGTAGGCAGCGGGCCGCTGAGCCGTTTCGGCTCGATGATGAAGCAAGGCACCTTGACGCCATCGCTGGACGTGGCAAAGGTCTGCCGCACGCTGAGCTCGGCGGCGTCGAAGCGCGCCGGCAGCTGCGCCACCGCTTTTGGGGCCTTGCCGGGCGTTATGGCGTAGAGCGTGTCCGGCTTCAGGAAGGCTTCGAAGTTCACCAGCGCCAGATCGCTGTGGGGGCTGGCGGAGACGATGCTCAACGAGCCGTTTGCCGGCAGCGGCACGGTTTGGCGGCCCCAACCCGTCTCTTGCGGGCGAAGCTCCAGCAGTTGCATCACCACATCCTCGGTGACGCTGACGTATAGGCTTGAGCGGCCCGCCTGCACGCCCGTGACCGCCCGCCGTGCCGTGGGGCGCACCAACACTTCCAAGCTCGCCAGTTGGCCAGCCAGAAGGTCGCTCAATGGAATGGAGAACAAGGCACCCGCCGGAATTGGTTTGCCGAATGGTTTGCCGAATGGTTCGCCGGATGAGTTGCCGGATGGTTCGCCGAATGGCTGGCCAAGCGACTGGCCGGCTGGCTCGCCCAATGGCTCGCCGAATGGCTGGCCGATTGCCTCGCCCGTTGGCGTGCCGGGCGTCTCGCTTATGGGCGCACTGGACGGCTCGCCTATTGGCAAGCTGGATGGCTCGCCGACTGGCTCGCCAGCCGTCTTGCCGGCTGCGCCTGCGGCGGAAGACTCTGCGGCGACTACGGTTGGGGCGGCCGTCCTTGGGGCACTCCCCGCCGGGGTGGCTGCCCCCAGGGCGGGATGCCATTCGCTGCGGGTGAGGCCGACCACGCGATCCTGAAACAGGCCACGCCAGTCCACATCCGGCGGCAGCGGCAGCTTTCTAACGATGGGATGCCCTAGCCCGACGAGTCGGCGGTCGCCGGGCGCAATAGTTGACTCGTCTGCAAGCCCTGCCCCGCGACCAGGAAGACCGGGCTCAGCGGCATCGTTGGACGCGTCGCTCAACGTGTTGCCCAACGGGTCTCCCAAAGCGTTTCCGAGGTAGTACACGTCCTCTTCAAAAAAGGTCGGCGAATCAACGGCAAACGGGAAGGTGCCAAGCGCGTTCTTCAGCACCGCGCCGCTCACCGCCACGTGATCCGCAGGCACGCTGAGCAGCAGTTGGCTCCCCTGCAACGGTTCGCCACGGCGCCAGAGCCGCAACTCGGCAGCGTACCCGGAATCTGTAACCCTAAAGCCGTCGCCGGCCTTGGCGATCAGCAGCCGGTCGGCGTCCAGCCAAGCGGCGGATTGCTTGGCCTCGGAACTGACGAAACCGTCCGTGACGAAGCGCTTGGCGTCAAGATCGAACTCCCGCACCGTAACCGCATCGCCGCCGCCTCGGGAGAGCCTGAGCAGGCAGCGGCGGGCCTCCGGCTGCAGGCACTGAACGCCTTTGTACACCCAGTTCTCGCCCTCGGCTTCGGCCAGTTGGTCAAGGTCCAGCAGCGTCTCCCACGCCGGTTCCCCAGCCAAGTAGGCCTCTCGTTCAGCGCTGCGCAGCAGGCCGCGCACGTGGGCTTGATCCTGCCAGAAGTTCAGCATCCGCTGGCCCGCCTGGGCGGCATAGGGGATGCGGTCAGCCGCCGCGTACACCGCGTAGGCGGCGGTCTGCACAGCGGCAAAGCGCGGGTCAGCGGTCAGCCGCGCCTCGGACTCGCGGTTTTGCGCCGCCACCCAAGCCAGCGCCCGTTCGCCCTCGACGTCCTCAAGCCAAAGATAGGGGTCAGCGGATTCAGCGGGCTCAGCGGACTCAGCGGACTCAGCGCCCATGAGGCTGGCCTGGGCGACGATGAGGATGGCAAGCAGGCGGCCAGCTGCGGACGGCAGCCGGCGGGGGTTGGGAACTCTTAGTGCGCTCATGTTCGTGCTCCAGGTGACGGCGGGCAGCAAGGGGGCAGGACACTATCGGCCGCCAGCCGCTTCCGCTTCCTCGCGGCGGGCTCCGGCGAGGATGCCAGGCAGGGCGTAGTTGCCCTCGTGGCAGGCGTATTCGTAGATGCGCCCGTCGGCGGGCCGCAAGGAGATTTCGCCGCGCCAAGGCTCGCTGTACAGGGCCGGGTCCTGCACCTCGAAGCTGTACTTGATTTCCGCCTCCCCCACCCGACGCAGCCGCTCGGTGACCACCCCCTCGGGGCTAAGCAGCAGTTGGTGCTTAACGGCGGCGCGGAAGGTCTGGCCGGGATGGAAGTTGGTGGTTTCCACCACCAAGGCATCATCCTCCCAATGGCCGATGGAGTCGCCCATCCAAGGCCGCACTTGGGCGGGCGCATGCTCACCGCCGAGGCGGATGATGCGGGCGTCGTGGTTCATTTCCACGTGGATCATGACGTGATCGCGGGTTTGCACGATCTGGTAGTTGTTGTTGTAGAGCACCGGCAGCATCGGCGGCCCGCCGGTGGAGCCGAAGCCGACCACGCAGCGCTCCCCCAAGGGACGCTGCTCCGGTCCGTCGAAGGCGTTGATGACATTGCCCATGAAGTTGATGAGCTTGATGCGGGCACCGAGGCGGTACGGCAGTTTGCCGCTGTCCGGCGAAGTGATGATCGAGCTGCGCGGCTCGCCGTCCACCCGCAAGGCTCGGGTGCCGGGGTCCATCCAAAAGGCGTTGTAGCCGCCCACGTCCTCCCCGGCCTGAAGCCCGCCTTCCGGGACGTTGTCGATGGCTTCAAAGAACCCCGCCGTCCGCCGCTCCCACGCCGCCGCCTCGGCTTCGGTCAGCACCAGGCGGTCAAACTGGGCGGGGCGCTCCAAGGCGGTGATGGTGGCGTTGGTCCAGGTGCCCTGCAGGTCGGGGTGGCCGAAGTCGGTGCGCGGTGCCTCAAAGGGCTTGGCGTGCGCCGTGGCGCTGAGGATTGCGGCACAGAGCGTGGCGGCGAGCGTCCCCGGATTCCGATTCATGGCAGCTTCTCCGTGGTCGGGGCAGGGACTTGCTCAAAGTCCTGCCTCGAATTGAAATTGCGGAAGGCGTCCTCTTGTCCCTCGAATTGCACATCCATTGCGCCCATCGAGTCAAGCCAGCCATGGGCCGCGCGCCCGCCGCCAGCGAGGTAGCGATCCAAGGCGCCAAGCGCCTCGATGCGCACTAGGCAGTGCAGCGGGTGACGGCGCTGCCCATCGTGAGCTGCCGCAACCAACGGCCCGGAGTCAGCGGGATGCGCTTCCAACGCGGTGCGCAGGCATTTGGCCAGATCGAGTGGAATCAGGGGCGCATCGCCCGTGCACACCAAGGCCAAGGGCGTTGCGCAACGCTGCAGCGCCGCCGCAACGCCTGCCAGCGGGCCTTGGTGGGGCGGCAGCTCATCGGCCACCACGGGCGCCAGCCGGCGGTAGGCGTCGAGGTTGCGGTTGGCGCTGATCAACAGCGCGCTGACCTGCGGGCGCAGGCGTTCGGCAATGCGTGCCACCAGCGATTGTCCATGCCAGAGCTGCAGGGGCTTGTCCGCACCCCCAAGCCGGCTTCCGCCCCCGCCGCAGAGGATGATGCCGGTAACCGCTGTCACAGGTCGAGGACCAGCCACGGCGTGCGCGCCCGCGAGCAGCAGATCATCATCAGATCGTTGCGCCGGCGCTCCTCGTCGGTGAGGATGTCGTCCTGGTGGTCTGGCAGGCCGGCCAGCACGCGCGTCTCGCAAGCGCCGCAGATGCCGCTGATGCAGGAATTGGGCGCGTCCACCCCGGCGGCCTCCACCGCTTCAAGAATGGACTGTCCGGCTGCAACCCGCAGGTTGAGTCCGGACCGTGCGAGCACCACTTCAAAGCCCCGCTCGGCGGGCGGGCCGGTGCTGGTTGGCCGCTCGTTGCCTGACACTCCGCTCACATTGCAAACCGCTCGCTTCCCAGTTTGGCGGAATGAGCCCATAAGAGTACAGTAACGAGCGAAGGCGCGTTCGCCGCAGATTTCAAAACTGATGAGGAGAGACCTTATGGCGTTGCCACAGGACATATCACCGGTAAACAGCGAACTCATGGACGGCTTGGCCGCCGCCTCCAAGATGGCGTGGATGGACTACGGCCAGCCCGGCGCGAAGATGAAAATACTCTGGCTGGGCGCGGAATCCGGCCGCTGGGCCGTCCTGTTCAAGTGGGACAAGGGCTTTGTCGCCCCCCAGCACAAGCATCTGAGCGCCGCTTACACTTTCATCTTGAAGGGCAAGCTGCAGGTGCGGGACGGCACGCTCGATGCCGGTGATTTCGTGTATGAGCCAAACGGCATGGTGCATGGCGCCACCACCGCCCTGGAAGACACCGAGTACCTGTTCATGTGCGACGGTCCGGTGCTGTTTTTCGACGACGAGGCAGGCTTTACCAGCTATCTCGGCTGGGAGGAGCTTGAACGGCTGCGCCAAACCCACCAAGACGCTTCGGAGATGCCGCAGGCGGCGACGGCGTAAGCCCTCCTTTGGGATGCGCAATTGTCCCGTCCCCTCCGTGGCACGCGTTTGATTCGGAGTGAGGGCGGGACGACCCCGAGCCGAACTCCGTTCGAAGGCGCCTCCTTCGGAGCGAAGGCGTCCCGAACCGAAGGTTCGCTGCCTCGGACGGCGCGCGTAGCGCCGTTGCTTCATGAGACCGCTGACCTGTGGGCAGCATTCTTGGTTGCTGCAAGTCCGCGCTCCGAAGTGTCGGGCTGCCAGATTGCCAAGGCGGCAGCGCGGCTGTTAGGGCGTCGAGTCGCTTGAAGTCCGTTCCGTGACCTGCACGGCCACCTTGAGCGTTTGCTCGCCGCCGCCCTGAATGAAACCGATGGTGGGGCTGACGTCGCCGTAGTCTCGGCCCCACGCCAAGGTGACGTGGGATTGGTTCGGCTGCTGATTGTTGGTGGGGTCGAAGTCGGTCCAACCGAACTTCGGGCACCAGACGGAGAACCATGCGTGGGAGGCGTCGGAGGCAGCGCCTTCCGCGGCGCCCTGACCGCGCAAGCTGCGCACGTAGCCGCTGACGTAACGGGCGGCCAAGCCGTGGGTGCGCAAGCAGGCAATGGCGGCGTGGGCGAAGTCTTGGCACACGCCCTGACGATGCCTGAAGACCTCCGCCACCGGCGTGCTCACGTTGGTGACGCCTTCACGGTACTCAATGGAATTGAAGATGCGCTCGCACAGCCGCCAGCTGACGTCCAGCACGGAACGACGCGGTGCGAACAGGTCGCGGCAAAAGTCCAAGGCGCCGTCAAGGGTCATCCGGGGCGAGGGATAGCAAAACTGGGCCGCTTCCCAACTTGGCCCGTCAAGGGGCGAATGCAGGCGCTCCACGGCGCCTTCCCAGCTTGGGCCGGCTTGCAGGTCGATGCAGTCGATGGGCTTAAGCTCGATCTCGGCGTGGGCTTCGATGTCAAGCGCCTGGTGCTCTTCAAGAATCAGCAGCGCGGTGAGCGGGTTGCCAAACGCATCCAAGCGCGTGTCCAATTCCTGAGGGTGCGGCGAAACTTCGATGCGCGTGGATAGGACGCGCTGGCCGGGAACCTGACGCGGCGTCAGGCGCAGCAGCTGGCGCGATTGGGTGACCGGCAGTTGGTAGGCATAGTGGGTCCGGTGCAGCAAGGACAGCGTTGCGGTCATCTTGGGGCGGACGCTTCCAAGTAGCTGCCGCCGCGGACGATCTGCTTGATGCCGGTGAACTCCAGGATGCCCTCCGGGCCGCACTCGCGGCCCCAACCGGACTGCTTGAAGCCGCCGAAGGGCTGGGTCAGCGAGACGCCTGCCTGGTTGATGGCGACACTGCCGGCGCGGATGGCACGGGCGGTGCGCAGGGCCAGCGCCTCATCGGCGCTGTACACCGAAGCCGCCAATCCATAGGGCGTGTCGTTGGCGATGGCCACCGCCTCCTCAAGGCCCTCGTAGGGAATCACGCAGGTCACCGGGCCGAACACTTCCTCGCGAGCCACGGCGTGGCCATTGTCCACCTCGGCCAAGAGCGTTGGTTCGTAGTACCAACCCCGTTCGAGATGCGGCGGGCGACGGCCGCCGGTGACCACCTTGGCCCCCTCTTGGGTGGCTGCGGCCACCGCTCGCTCCGCCCGGTCGCGCCCCCGCTCCACGGCCAGGGGGCCGCGGTCGGTGCCCGGGTCGAAGGGGTCCCCGACCTTGAGCGCCGAATAGCGCTCGGCCAAGGCATCGACCACTTCGCCATATCGGGACCGCGGCGCCAAAATGCGGGACAGGCTGACGCAGACTTGGCCCATGAAGCCCGATGCGCCATCGCAGAGGGTGCCCATGACGGCGTCGAGGTCCACATCCTCGGCAATGATGGCGGGTGATTTGCCACCCAGTTCAAGCAGGGTGCGGGCCAAGCGCGGCGCGGTGCGGCGCACCACGTCAATGCCGATCGCCGTGCCGCCGGTCAGGGCCACCAAGTCCACATCCGCGTGGGAGACCAAGTGCTGGGTGACTGGCGTGTCCGCGGCCAAGACGCTCACGGCCCCTTCGGGAAAGTCCGCCTCCCGCACCGCCTCCGCGATCAAACGGGAGGTGAGCGGCGACTCCGGAGCATGCTTGACCACCACGGTGCATCCAGCCAGCAGGGCGGGAATGATCTTCATGCCCATCAGCACCACCGGGCCGTTGAACGTGAGGATGCCCAGCACAACGCCGGCCGGTTCGCGAACGATGAGCGCCTCGTCGCGCTCCTCCTCAAAGGCCAGCGTTTGCGCCGCTTCGAGGGCGCCGCGCCAAACCGCCACGCCGGCACCGGAATTGATCATCTCCCCGTGGGCGATGGTGGCGCCGGACTCAAACGCCCAAGCCCGATTCAGATCGTCCAAGCGCCGCTCCAAGGCATCGCACAGGCGCCCGCAGACGGCCACCCGCTCCGCCACCGGCAGGCGCGGCCAAGGCCCGGAGTCGAAGGCTTGGCGGGCGGCGGCAACGGCCCGGTCGGCATCGGCAACGGTCGGCTTGGCCACGGCGGCCAACACGTCCTCGGTGGCCGGCGACACCACCGGCGCCATCTCGTTGCTCCCACCGGCCAGCCAAGCGCCGCCGATGAACTGCCGGTCCAAGCCGGGAATGGAAACGTCAAGCTGCACGGACTTATCCCCCAATCGCTGATTCCGGCCAAAGTATAACGCCGGGATCGGAACGCTCAGCAGCAATGCCAAGCACCACCCGACGTTGCTGCGCGGGTTTAGAAACATGTCGCGGAATCCGTGACCGGCAATGGATGCGACGTTTGGCGCCGGTGAAACTGCAACGAGCCCTTGGTTTGCCGCAACCGCAGCCTGGCGCCTGGACTTGGCACCGGGAACATCAGACCATTGCCGAAGCACCGCACTGTGCAGAAATTCGGGTCACGAAATGCCAGACAATGAGACGACCGACGCGCTTCCAGGCACAGTCAGCCTGCGCGAGATCACGCAGCAAACCGTAAACGAGGTCTTGAATCTCCGCGTCACCAAAGCGCAGGAACGGTTCGTCGCTTCCAACGCGGTCTCCATCGCCCAAGCCCACTTCTCCCCGCAGGCTTGGTTTCGCGCGGTCTATGCTGGGGAATCGCCAGTCGGGTTTCTGATGCTCTCAATGCAGCCAGAGCAGGGGGAGTACTTCCTGTGGCGGTTCATGATTGACGCCCAGCATCAAGGCAGGGGCTATGGTCGCCAAGCCTTGGAATTGTTGATTCGGCATGTGCAGGGGCAACCGAACGCCACAGAACTGACCTTGAGCCATGTGCCGGGCGCCGGCAGCCCGGAAGGCTTCTATCGAAAGCTGGGCTTTGCGCACACCGGGGCGCAGCAAGACGGTGAACTTATCATGAGGCTGGCGCTGACCTGAAGCACCAGCGCCGCAGCGCCCCGCTGCCTACAACGCCCGCACCACCCGGAACCCGCGTGTGTCCGAGGGGCGGTCGTAGCTCTCCCGGAACCAGGGCTTAAGCTCATCGCCTGCGGAGTCCCAGGCACTGCCACGGGCGATGTGGTTGCCGCAGCCGCTGGGGCCGCAGTCATTGACCCACTCCGCGACGTTGCCGAACAAGTCATGCACGCCGAGGCCATTGGCCTGGAAGGAGCCCACTGGGGCGCTGCGGACGAAGCCGTCGTCACAGCCGACCACTTGCCACTGCCGAAACACTTGGCCCAGGGAGCGGTCGGCGATGTTGCCTCGCTGGCAAGGCGCAGACGACAACGCCCAGCGGCTTGCCACATAGGCCCATTCCCGTTCGTTGGGCAGGCGATAGAGCTTGCCGGTCTCGCGGCTCAACCAATCGGCGTAGCCCACCGCTTCGCGCCAACTCACCTTGACCACGGGGTGACGGTCCGTGTCCATGCCCTTGGCCGTGGGCAAACTCAGGTTCATGGCTTCGGCATAACGCCGGTAGTCACCAAGGCTCACCTCGTGGACGGCCAAGGCGAAGGGTTCGTCAATCAGCACCTCCTGGGCCGGCAGCGCCCGCATGCCATCGCCGTCAACGGCGCCGATGTTGGCGCTGCCAGCCGGCACCACCACCAGCCGTGGCGCCTTGCCGCCACTGGCCAAGGCGTCTTGCAGTGTTTCGCCGCCGCTGACCTGGTAGCGCTCCAGAACCACGCGCACGGTCCGGCCCGCCTCCGGCAAGGGCAACTGCAGGAGCGCCGAACGGTAGCCAGCCTTGCGAACCCGGACTTCCACCGGGCCAGTGGGCAGCGGCACATTCGGCTGGAAAGGCTGGAAACCACCGCCGCCGGCGCGCACGGTCACTTGGGCGTCCGCTGGGGTCGCCTGCACGTCCAGCAGACCCAGCAAACGCTCTAGGGTGACATCGACAAGGTTGACGCCCTTGTGCAAGCGGTGGCTGCGGGTTTTGGTTCGATAGCCGTCGGCGGCCACTTCAATGCCGTAAACGCCAACGGGCAGGCGCACGCCCGGACTGTAGGGCAGCGGACCGTCAACCAACCGAACCCGGGCGGAAGCAGGCACCGTGCGCACGCGCAGCTCGCTCATGGCCACCCGATTCAACTCTACGATCAATTCCCGGCGCTCACCCGGCAGCACTGCAATGGTCTCCCTAACCGTCTGCCAGCCCAACTTCTCCAGAACCACCTCGTAGCTTCCGGACTGAACCGAATCAAGCGCCAGCGGCGTGAGGCCCTCTAGGCGCTCGCCGCTGAAGGTCACCGACGCTCCCGCCGGGTTGGAGGCGACCAAGAGCTTGCCATAGGCCGGCGCCAGCTCCACCGGCACCACGAGACGCTTGCCACGCTGAATCTCGATTTCCGAAGCGGCGGGCGGATGGAAGCGGTGCTCCACCAGCAGCCGGTAGCGACCGGCGAGCACGGGCGCCAAAGTGAGCGGGGTCTCGCCGCGCAGCAACCCGTCGATACGCACTTGAGCGCTTTCAGCGTTGGCCTCCACGCGCAGGCTGCCGGCGCCCAACACCCAGGGCTTGAGCACGCCAACTTCGAGCGTCGTCCAGTCCGCCACCGCCCACAACACTGCCAAGACCGCAACAGTCGCAGCCAGCCGACGGCGTTTCATGGCGCAACCGTGGGCGCGAACGGCCCGCCCACCACTAGCGCGAGCTCAAAAGGCAAGCCGCAGCACGCTCTCCCCGACGCAGGCGGGCTTGGCTTGGCCTTCCACCTCCACGGTGAGCTGGTTGACCACCTCGATCATGCCGCCCTTGGGCTCCACGCTGAGGATTTCGCTGCGCGTGCGGATGCGGGCGCCCACCGGCACCGGCGCCGGAAAGCGCACCTTGTTCCAGCCGTAGTTGATGCCGAGCTTCATGCCCGGCAAGTCGGGCAGGCCGATGTCTGCGCTGCCGGGCAAAAAGCTCATCAGCGACATGGTCAACTGGCCGTGGGCCACGGGTGCGCCGAACGGACCCGCCTTGGCCCGCTCCGGCTCCACGTGGATCCACTGATGATCCAAGGTGGCGTCCGCAAAAGTGTTGATGCGATCCTGCGTCATTTCAAACCAGTCCGTCGGTTCCGACGGCTGGCCGATCTTGGCCCTGAGCGCCTCAAGGCCCTGTTCAAGTGCTTCGGTGGCCACGCAGCCTCCCTGATTTCGATGCAAGGGGCGGCGATTATGCGGAGGTTACAGCCGGGGATTCAAGCGTGTGTGCCGGTGAGGGGGCGTGTGTCCCGGTGCAGGAATGTGTGTCCTAGCAAGTGGGCGTGTGTCCCGGTGCGGGAATGTGTGTCCCGGTAGACAGCCGCGTGACCGAGTAGGTGTGTGTCCCGGTACGGGAGTCGCGAGTCCGGGTGGGCGTGTGTCCCGGTTCGTAGCCTGGCTGTGTGTCCCGGTTCCTGGCGGCGGCGCACCTGCTTCGCCCGATGTCCCCCCACCCATGTTCCCCAGCCCTTGCGTGAGTGCGACTCAGCGCGTAGCCTCGCTGCGCATGGCCGATCCCTATGTTGCGAGCGCTGCAGGCGCCACTCCCATCGAGTTGGTGCCCAGCCACAGCTTCGAAAGTTGGCGGGACGCCTTGCCCGCCGCTGACCGCGAGCAAGCCCAGCGCCACCGCTTCCAAGGCAAGACCGGGCAGGTTTGCTGGCTGGGCCAAGGCACCGACAACCTGCGCGTGGCGGCCGGCTGGGACGGCGCTTCCGCCATCGCCGCCCTCGGCGGATTGCCCTTGACCCTAGGCGAAGGCGCCTATCGGCTGTCCGAACCCGCGGACGAGATTCAATGGCTCGGATGGGGGCTCGGCTGCTACCAGTTCACGCGCTATCGAAGCGAGGCTCGGCCGGTGGCCCAGTTGGTGCTGCCCAACTCGGCGGACCGGGAGCGCCTCGGCAACTTCGTCTCCGCCGTGCAATTGGTCCGCGACCTCATCAACACGCCGGCCGGCGACCTGCCGCCCAGCGTGCTGGCCGAGGAGGCGGCTCAGGTAGCGGGCGCGCAAGGCGCCGATTGCCGCATCGTGGTGGGCGACGACCTGCTCGCCGAAGGCTACGAGGCCATTCACTCGGTTGGGCGGGCGGCAACGGACGCGCCACGCCTGATCGACATCACTTGGGGCGAACCGGGGAACCCGCTCATCACGCTGGTGGGCAAGGGCGTCTGCTTTGACAGCGGCGGGCTGAACTTGAAGCCCGCCCAAGGCATGCGACTGATGAAGAAGGACATGGGGGGCGCCGCAGCTGCCTTGGGGCTCGCCCAGCTCATCATGGCCGAGGCGCTGCCCGTGCGCCTGCGGCTGCTGATCCCGGCTGTGGAGAACGCCGTCGCCGGCAACGCCTACCGTCCCGGTGACATCCTCAACACCTACCTCGGGCTGCGGGTGGAAATCGACAACACGGACGCGGAGGGCCGGCTGATAATGTGCGACGCACTGGCACTAGCCGCCGAGGATGCGCCCGAACTGATGATCGATTTCGCCACTCTGACCGGCTCGGCACGCTCGGCCGTGGGCGCGGAGCTTTCCGCGATGTTCTGCAACGACGACAGCCTAGCCGACGGCCTGCTCGCCGCAGGGCGCGCAGTGGACGACCCCCTCTGGCGGATGCCATTGCACGGCGACTACAACTACTTGCTGAAGAGCAATGTGGCCGACACCCTGAACTCCGCCGCCTCACCCTACGCCGGGGCCATCACCGCGGCGCTGTTCTTGGAAAAGTTCGTCAAGGGCATCCCTTGGGCGCACTTTGACATCATGGGCTACAACATTCGCCACCGCCCCGGCCGCCCCCAAGGCGGCGAAGCCATGGCAATGCGGGCGGTGTTCCACTACTTGGAAAACCGCTTCGGACCCTAAGCACCCGCCGAGCTCCGCAGCAACGCCAGATTGTCAATCTAGGGCGGGGCGCCCTCCCATTGGGGCGCCCTTTTGGAGTGTGTCATGCCAGCGCTATGGCGCAACGCCGTGGCCCAAAGGAGTCCCCTCGGAGGGCAGGCATGATGAACTGAAACGCTAGGAGCCTGTGCGTTCGCCACCTCGAACCGCTGGCGCAGTTCGCCATGGAAGGCTCTACGCCGACCGCCGCCGGGATTCCAGCGCCGCCATCTGCTCCAGGCGCGGGTCGTTGGGGTAGATCCACTCGTCGCCGATGACTTGGGCGACGCGCAGCTCCTCCGGGATGTTGTCGATGCCGATCATGCGGTCGGCGGCTTGGTTCCAGTGGTAGATGCGCGCCTCCTGATAGCTGAGCGGCACCCCTTTGAAGCCGTAGGACTCCACGGACTTTTGGATCCACTCGCCGAACTCGGTGTCCTCCAGCAGCACGTCGCAAAGGCGCTCGCCGTCGTTCACGGTCCAGGAGTCCGGCTTCTCGCCGTCGCCCCAGTCCGGCGCCATGGTCCAAGTCTCCAACCGGCATTTGTTGATGCCGTTCGGCCAGAACAGCAGGGGCGGCAGCGCCCGCTGGCTCAAGGGTGACACCCAGTTGGGGAACACCCCGTAGGACTGGGTGCAGGTGCGGCCGATCTCGCCAACGGTCTCGATCTCCGCACCGAACGGCATACGCAAAGCGCGCGGGTCATCAACGCCCTTAGGCGCCGGGGCAACCATGCGGCCGTGGCCGTTGGGATACAGGGTGTTGACGTTGCGGCGGTCGTCCAGGATGGGTGCCACGGTCTTTGGATGGATGCTGCGCACGTGATAGACCTCGGTGTTGGCCTCCATGGCGATCTTCCAGTTGCAATTCAGGTCAAACGAATGGCGTGCCGCCAATCGGCACTCGCCGAATTGGAACTCCTCCCACTCCTTGGCGATGGGTCCCAGCCATTCGAGCAGGCTGGGGGCGTCGTCGTCGAAATTGACGAAGATCAGGTTGCCGAAGCGTTCGCAGCGGATGCGCTGCAAACCGCGGCAGGAGAAATCCAAGCCGCGGAAATCCTCCGGGTCGCGGATGGCCAGAAGTTCCCCATCGTGGCTGTAGGTCCAGCCGTGGTACTTGCAAATCAAGCGCGGGCGCTGGCCGGACTGCTGGGTGACGATGGGCGCCCCGCGATGGCTGCAGGTGTTGTAGAAGGCATTGATGCTGCCGCTGTCCGCATGAACGATCACAACCGGTTGGCCGGCGTTCTCCCAAAGGCGGAAGCAGCCTGGCTCCGGCACTTCGTCAATGTGGCCGGCCAGCAGCCAGGAGCGGCGCCAAATGTGGGCTTTCTCCAGTTCAAAGAAACGTGGGTCCGTGTAGCGTCCGCCGGGTAGGTCGGGCAGTGCGGGAAAGCCTGCCGGCGGCTCCCGGCGCCCGGCTTCAAACTCCATCAAATCGCGTAGCTGGGCGATGTCTTGCTGGTCCACGAGCGCTCCTCCAGTCTCCTGATTGAGACCCCTAGTTTAACCCCTGCTTGCGCTTCGGCAACGGCAGGCGGAACCTCACGAAAACGGCTCAAACGCCTGCTTCTTCAGAGCACGGGTCTCGGTGTCTGGTTCATTCGTTGGCGGTTGCCAAACGACACCCGCCCGCACAGGCGTTCGTGCCATGGTGTTTGAGCCCTGATTGGCGCCACGCATCTTGAGCTATGATGCACGCAGACCGGAGGGGGCGCATGGCCAATGGCAGAAACGCAGTTCCCGGCGCCATGAGGACTCACTGACATGCAAGCCAAAACCCGTTCATGAGCCTGATCCACACCTTCAGCGGCAACCCGCTGGACCGTGCCGACGTCGAGCGGCGCGATGCGGACTGGCTGGCGGCGGCCGAGCGCAGCTTCTCCAGCCGCTTCCTGCCCTTCGCCGACCTCAACGTGCTGCTGCACGGCAATGCCTTGGGCTGGGTGTCCGCAATGGAAGTCGAGGCAGCGGGCAACAGCGGGGATTTGGTTCTGCTGGGCCTTCAGGACCAAGTGGCCCACTTTGCCGTCGATGTGTCCGGCGACGGTGATCCCTTGGCGCGGCTGGGCCTGGACGGAGGCTGGCGATTCGAGGACTGCCGCTTCGCCGCCATGCGCATGGCAACGGACGAAACCGGCATCGTCGCCCAAGCCCGCGCCCAACTCGGCTGGCATGACCGGCATCGCCACTGCAGCGTGTGCGGCGCACCCACCGCCATCGCCAAGGGCGGCCACGTCCGCAAGTGCGGCGCCTGCGGGGCGGAGCATTTCCCGCGCACCGATCCGGTGGTGATCATGCTCATCACCGATGGGGACCGCTGCCTGCTCGGCCAACCCCACGGCCCCTTGGTGCGCACCGGAATGTACTCGGCGCTGGCCGGGTTCATGGACCAAGGCGAGTCCATCGAGGAGGCCGTGCGACGCGAAGTGCGCGAGGAAGCCGGCATCAGCGTGGGCGAGGTGCGCTACCACTCATCGCAGCCTTGGCCCTTCCCCTCCTCGTTGATGATCGGCTGCCACGGCGAGGCGCTCGACACGGACATTCGCATCGACCCCGAGGAAATGGCTGACGTGCGCTGGTTCGAGCGCGGCGAGGTGGCCGAGGCGCTTGACGAAGCCAGTTCCACGCTGAAGGTGCCTGGGGCCATGGCCATCGCCCACCACCTCATCAAGGATTGGGCTTTGGGCTAACTGCTCGCTAGTAGCGCCCTCCCCTCTCGCAGCAGTAGCGCCGCAGCCGCAATCGCCTCGCTGAGAGCGCTAGTCCGGCAGCCCCAACACCCGCTTGGCGATGATGTTGAGCTGGATTTCCTTGGTGCCGCCGGCAATGGTCAAGGCCTTTTGGCGCAGCCATTCGCGGGTGCTTTCGAGTTCCTCGGCGGCAAAGCCCTTCCCGGCCCAGCCGACGCCTCGCAGGCCCATGGCGGAAAGGATGAGCTCGTCGCCTTCCTGGGTGTTGAGGGCGCCGGTGAGCTTCACCGCGGAGGAGGCGAAGCCGGGCGCCCGTGCTTGAGTTTCCTCAATCACCCGTTGCTGCGTCAAGCGCTGGGCATGGCCGTTCTGCTCAATGCGGATCAGCCGATCGCGCAGGTCGGCATCCGCAATGCGGCCATCGACCATGGGCGCATAGCGCTTGACGGTCTGCGGCAGCCGGCGGTCCGCCGTTCGCCCGCCTTGGGAGCCGGAGACGTTGATGCCCGCGTGGGTGGAGCGCTCGAATTGCAGCAGGCGCTTGCCCACGGTCCAGCCGTTGTCGATGCCGCCCACCACGTCCGTCACCGGGGCGATCGCATCTGCAAAGACCGTCTCATTGAAGGGCGATGAGCCGGAGATCAGGCGGATGGGGTGCACCTGCACGCCGGGTTGGTCCATGTCCACCAAGATCAGGCTGATGCCTTGGTGCTTGGGTTTGTCGGGGCTGGTGCGGGCGAGGACGAAGATGTAGTCGCAGTCCATGGCGTCGGAAGTCCAGACCTTGCTGCCGTTGAGCACGAAGTGGTCGCCGTTGCGCACCGCCTTCAGGCCGAGGCTGGCAAGGTCGGAGCCTGCCCCCGGCTCGGAGTAGCCCATTGCCCAGCCGCCTTCGCCGCGGGCGATGCCCGGCAGCCAGCGGGACTTCTGGGCCTCATCGCCGTACTCCAGCAACGTGGGGCCGATGTAATTGACGCCTCGTCCGGTCAGCGGCGTGCGCGCCCGGATGCGCTTGAGCTCATCGATCAGCACGCGGTACTGGCCGCGATCAAGCGCCGCACCTCCGTACTGCGTCGGCCAAGTCGGCACTGTCCAGCCCTTCTCAGCCATGCGCTCCAGCCAGAGGCGCACGTCCGGCTCAAGCTCGATCCTTCGGCTGCCCCAAGCCACTTGCCCCGGCCCCCGGGCACCCGGCGGGCAGTTGGCTTCGAGCCAGCCGCGGACTTCTTGACGGAAATCGATGAGGTCAACTGCGTCCATCAGCCGTCAATCCAACCGATGGTGGTCGCAGATATGGCATGCCACTTAGGAAACGGCGGGGCGCCCCTCATCGACTGAACGGATGAGAATGCCTGTTCGCTCCCGCAAACGGCCAACACAGGCGGGCTGACGCCCGTACATGGCTGGAAAGGGCCTCTGGACGCATCCGACACCATGTAGCCAGTGTAGGCGCGGGTGATTGCTTGTCAATTCAGGCCAATTCCCTGGCCGAATGCCTCCCCTGCATGTGTTCCTGAAGGTTTGTGCCGGAAAGGCAGCGATATCAGTTTGATGGCGTTTGTGAGGCCGAAATGGTGTGTGTCCTAGTTCCATGTGAGAGGGACAGCGATATCAGTTTGATGGCGTTTGTGAGGCTGAATTGGTGTGTGTCCTAGTTCCGGGGCCAGTTCCGGGGGCCTGACGGGTGAGAGTGTTCCTGCGCGCCGACGCGAGCTATCATCGGACTGAACGGAACCAAGGAAGGCCATGAACGTCAACGAAGCCATCGGCAAGGTGCTGAAGGCCGAAGGGGTGGAAGTGCTCTTCGCCTATCCGGTCAACCCAATCATCGAGGCGGCTGCGGCCCAGGACATCCGCACCGTCATCGTGCGCCAGGAGCGCATCGGCCTGCACATGGCGGATGCCTACTCGCGGCTGTCTTCCGGGGACAAGATCGGCGTGTTCTGCATGCAGCACGGCCCCGGCGCCGAAAACGCCTTCGGCGGGGTGGCCCAAGCCTACTCGGAGTCCGTGCCCATCCTGGTGATGCCTGGCGGCTACCCGCGCCGCATCGCCAACTACTACCCCAACTTCAATTCCACCCAGAACATGCGCGGGGTCACCAAGTGGGCAGAGCCTCTGACCATGGGCAAGGCGTTGCCGGAGGTGATGCGCCGGGCCTTCTTCCAGCTGCGCAACGGCCGGCCCGGGCCAGTGCTGATCGAAGTGCCGGTGGACGTGTTTCGCGAGGAGGTGCCGGACAACTGGACTTACGAGCCGAGCTACAAGACCCGCTCCGGCCCGGATCCGAGCGCCGTCGCCGAGGCCGCCTCAGTCTTGGCGAACGCCGAACGGCCGGTGATTTACGCAGGCCAAGGCGTTCATTACGCCCGCGCTTGGGAAGAACTCAAGGCATTGGCCCAGGCTTGGAACATTCCGGTCACCACCAGCATCGAGGGCAAGAGCGCCTTCCCGGAAAACCATCCGCTGTCACTCGGCTCCGGAGGCCGGTCCAACCCGCGGCCGGTCAAGGCGTTTCTCAACGAGGCCGACGTCATTCTCGGCATCGGCTGCAGCTTTGCCCTGACCGGCTTCGGCGTGCCCATGCCCAGGGGCAAGACCATCATTCACGCCACCTTGGACCCGATGGACCTGAACAAGGACGTGCCCGCCCAATACGGGCTGATCGGCGACGCCAAGCTCACTTTGTCAGCCTTGGCCGACGCCATGGCAGGCCACAGCCTTGCACCGGCCGAAGCCCGCGCCGAGGTTCCCGCCCGCATCGCAAGCCTGCGCCAGGCCTGGCTTGGCGAATGGCTGCCCAAGCTGACCAGCAACCAGGCGCCGATCAACCCCTACCGGGTGCTTTGGGAGTTGAACGCCTTGGTGGATAAGGCCAACGTCATCATCACCCACGACGCCGGCAGCCCCAGGGACCAGATCACGCCCTTTTGGGAGGCCACGGCCCCTTTAAGCTACATCGGCTGGGGCAAGACCACCCAGCTCGGCTACGGCTTGGGGCTGGCCATGGGCGCCAAACTGGCGCACCCGGAGAAGCTGTGCATCAATGTCTGGGGCGATGCCGCCATCGGCTTCACCGGCATGGACTTCGAGACGGCCGCCCGGGAGCGCATCCCCATTCTGTCCATCCTGTTCAACAATTTCTCCATGGCCATCGAAATCCCGATCATGCCCGTCTCCCAGGAGAAGTTCGGCGCCACCAACATATCCGGCCACTACGCCAACATGGCCAAGGCCTTCGGCGGCTACGGCGAGCGGGTCAGCGACCCGAACGACATTCAAGCGGCCCTGCGACGCGGCATCGAGGCCACCGAGAACGGCCAGCCGGCGCTGCTGGAGTTCATCACTGACAAGGAAATCGCAGTCTCGAACGAATAGCGAACGAATAGCGAACGAATGGACGAGTAGAGGAGAACACTCATGCAACGACCGGTTTGGCTCTCATTGGCGGCGCTGTGCTTGGCCGCAACGCCCGCCCTTGGCGATGGCGGCGACATCCCGCGCACCGCATCCGGACGGCCGGACCTCAGCGGCGTCTACAACGTGGCCACCCTCACGCCGTTGCAGCGGCCTAAGCAGTTTGAGGGCAAGGCCAGTCTCACCGACGCGGAGGCCGAGGCCATCGCCGAGCGCTGGCGCGACTACATGGCCAAGGACGCGGCACCGAGCGATCCGAACCGTGGCGCGCCACCTGCCGGAGGCACCGAGTTCTATATCCCGGAGTACGAGGGCGCCGCGGGCGGCGTTGGCGGCTACAACGCCTTCTTCGTCGATATCGGCAACAGCAGCTTCAAGCTCGACGGCGCGTGGCGCACCTCCATCATCGTCGATCCGCCCGATGGCCGGTTGCCGCCCCTCTCCGAGGGGGGGATGGCGCGCCTGGCCTCAAGCCGCGAACGCATGCAGGAGAACACGGGCACGGCCTGGTGGGTGAATGAGGAAACCGGCCCCTATGACGACCCGGAGATGCGCCCGTTGGGAGAGCGCTGCTTGCTCGGCTTCGGCTCCACCTCCGGCCCGCCGATGCTGCCGGTGATGTACAACAACCTCAAGCGCATCGTACAGACCGAAGACAGCGTGATGATCCTGGCGGAGATGAACCATGACGCCCGCATCATCCGCATTGACGGGCAGCATGAGCCGGATAGCGTGCGCAAGTGGATGGGCGATTCCGTGGGCCACTGGGAGGGCGACGAATTGGTGGTCAGAACCCGAAATTTCCGGGAGACCACCGGGCTGATGCTCGGTTCGGAGGACCTGCGCGTTGAGGAGCGCTTCTCTCGCATCGACGCCGACACCCTGCGCTACCGCTTCACCGTTGAGGACCCCACTTGGACCACGGCGTGGACCGGCGAGTACCCTTGGCCGGCCACGGACGATCGGGTGTATGAGTACGCCTGCCACGAAGGCAACTACGCCCTGGGCGGCATCCTGCGCGGCGCTCGGGTGCTGGAGAGCGATGCGTTGGCCCAGCAAGGCAAGTCCGCAGGCAAGTCCAGCGGCCGTTAGCCGGCAGGCAAGGCCTGCAGAGCGCAGGCATCTTGCCCCCGGCGCGGTGTCGAGCGCCGTTTCTCAATCGAGGGCGGGACGGCGCGAACGCGCACCTTCGGTGCGTTCGGTTCGCATTGCAGTTTCGCTGGCGCAATTCTCCTTTCCAGTTGGCGGAACAGCTTGGGGCATCTTGCCTTCGGACGGCGCGGCAGCCTGCATCACTTGGAGGCCGCTTGGGCCGCCTGCCGCTTCGGCAACCGCCGCAGGAAGCGCTGCAAAGTGCCGGTGCTGAGCCAGAAGCCGATTTGGGCAGCGGCGATGAGGCCGACGAACAGCGGGATCAGGCCGTAGCCCACGTTGCCCACCTCAAAGTAGAACACGGCGTTGTAGGCCTTGCCGTTGACGGGATTCTCCGCTTCGACGATGCCGATGTAGCCCCCCGCCTCGGTAAACTCATGGCGCAGCGCCACCACGCCGGTGGGCTCCGCGACCAAGGGCCGGTGGAACACGGTCTGCGCCGCCAAGTTGCCAATGGACTGCACGTCGTCCCAGTTGGCAAAAGTGCCGAAGCCTTGGTCGTCCGTGATCACGCGAAACGACACCGGCATTTCCTTCATCATCTCGTGGAGGTACTCGATCACGAACAGGCTCGGCCCCACATCCGGCAGCTCTTCGCAAAACTCCTCAGCGCCACGGCTGTCCGGCAGGTACAGGGTGAAGTGGGCCTGCAGGAAGCCCATGCGCAGCAGGCACACGTCCTCCTCCGCCACCACGCCGCCGTGCGCTTGGCCGATCTGCGGCACCGCCCAAAGCGCAGCCACAAGAACCGCAGCCAAGCAAGGCCACCAGCCGAACGGACGGCTCACGCTGCCGTGCCCGCGCGCAGCCAAGCGTAGGCCAGCAGCGCCAGCGCCAAGGCGCCAGCGATGGCTTGGCCGCTCTTGCCAAGCCGCCGGATGTCAAAGGTGGCTGCGCCCAAGCCCGCGGCCACCCCGGCCGCAAAGCCCGTGAAGTGCGCCAGCACGTCGGTGCGCTCGCCGCCCACGCCAGTGTAGGCGAGCAGCGCCACGGCCGCGAACAGCGGCGCGAAGTTGCGCTTCCAGCTGCGCGCCTCCACCCGGCTGCGCTGCCACATGAAGGCGCCGGTCAGGCCCAGAGCGGCGAAATTGGCAGTGGACGCGCCCAGTGAGAGAAAGGCGGCGGGCTGAATGAGGGCGTTCGCCATGTTGCCGGCCGCACCACCGAGCAGAATCAACAGCCAACCGAACCCGGACCCCAGGTAGCGGCCCACGAAGACACCCAACACCGCCCCAAACGCCGAATTGCCCACGATGTGGCCGAGGTCGGCATGCAGGGTCAAGGCCGTGAACGTCCGCCACCACTCGCCGTTCTGCACGAGCCCGGCGTTCATCATGCCGGACTCCCGCCAGTTCCAGCCGAAGGTGCCCCAATCCTCCAGATTGGGCAGCAGCCAGATGATGGTGAGGAAGACCAAGGCGCCCGCCCAGCCCCGGTCGAAGGTGTGAATCCTCGGCACCGGGCCCTCCCGACGCCGGTTCTCCGCCTCGAACGAGTGCAGCTCCGCCTCCGCCCGCTGCAGCGCATGGGCCGGAGTCAGCAGTGCCCAGACGTGGTCGCGCCATTGGGTGCGGTGAGGTATCTCCATGGCGGCCAGCACCAGCGCCGCCTCGGTGATGACGCGGCGGTCGAGCGCGGAGCGCAGCACCACCCAGCTGTCATCCGGCAGTTGCTGGTCGCTCATCAGCAGGCCGGCGGCAACCGCAAATGCGCAGCGCAGCCCCATCCGGCCGTGTACCATGAACGGCCATTTGCAGGGAGAACCGCCATGCTTGGAAAGCGCATCGTCATCTTGAGCCTAATTCTAGCCGCAGCGTCGGCCCAAAGCGCCGACTATCTGGTCAGCGAGGAGGCCAAGGCACTGAATCTGCCGTTCTCAGACGCCGTGCGGGTGGGCAATCTGCTGGTGCTCTCCGGTCAGCTGGGCAACCTGCCCGGCACCACGGAACTCGCTGCCGGCGGCATGGCTGGAGAGGCGCGCCAAGCTATGGAGAACATCAAGGCGATACTGACGCGCAACGGCTCCGCCATGGACAAGGTGGTGAAGTGCACCGTCATGCTCACGGACATCGCCGAGTGGCCCGCCTTCAACGACGTCTATGTCACCTACTTCCCCGGCCCCAAGCCCGCCCGCAGCGCCTTCGCCGCCGCTGGCCTCGCCTTTGGCGCCAAGGTGGAAGTCGAATGCTGGGCCAGCGTGGACTGAGCCGGCCCCGCCCGGCGAGAGCAGGATAGCCGGTCCAAGCTCAGCTGTTCTCGTTTCGAACTCAGGCCAAGCGCCCGCTTGGCGTGCCGGATGCCCGCACCCCACTCCCACTTTCCAACCTGGAACGTAAGCCGCACGCTGGGCCAGCGACCCGGTGGCGGTCTCAGCGCCTACAAGTGAACGTTCAGGAACTCAACGAAGGCCTCTGAGGCGGCGATGCGGTTTTCCCGGCGGGAAAAGCCGTGGCCCTCGTCGGGGAAGACGATGTACTCCACCGGGACGCCGTTGGCCTTCACCGCCGCCACGATCTCGTCGCTTTCAACCTGCAGCACGCGGGGGTCGTTGGCGCCTTGAATCACCAGCAACGGGGTCTTGATGTTCTCGGCGTGAAAGAGGGGCGAGATACGGCGCAGGCGCTCGCCGTCAACCGCCGGATCGCCCAGTTCGTCGAACAGCGCCTTGCGATTGGCGCCCCACCAAGGGGGAATGGACTCCAGCGTGCGCACCCAGTTCATGACGCCAAAGATGTTGATGCCCGCCTGGAACACGCCGGGGCGGAAGGCCAAGGCAGCGCCGACCATGTAGCCGCCGTAGGAGCCGCCGATGATGCCGATGCGCGCCTCATCCACCCAATCAAGGCTCGCCAGGTAGCGCTGGCCATAGACGATGTCATCCAGATCCACTTCGCCGTGACGGCGGTCGTCCATGTGAAAGAAGGTCTTGCCGTAGCCCGATGAGCCCCGGTTGTTGGCGGCGAGAACAGCGTAGCCGTGGTTGACCAGATGCTGGATCATCGCCGAATAGCCGCGCCGGCTTTGGCCGCCCGGGCCCCCATGAACCCAAACCAAGGCCGGTGCCGGGTTGGCGGCGGAGGCTGCCTTGGGCCGGTACACAATGGCAGGAATCTCCAGGCCGTCGAAGCTCTGGTAACGCACCACTGCGCTCGGCACCAAGTCGCCCTCGTCAATCTCCGGGTTGGGCGCTTCGGTGAGGCGGCGACTTTGCCCTGCGTCCAGGTCCACCACGTAGATGTCGTTCGGCGAGGTGTCGGTGCTCAGCAGCAGGGCGACTTTCGACTCATCCCGCGAGAAGCGGATTTGGCCCGGGTTGCCGTCCGGTAGGCCCGGCAGCGCCAGCCAATCCCCCTTGGCGGTGTCCTTGATGCGCACCACCATGCGGGCGTCCTCGTTGACGCCCTGCACGAGGTATCGGCCGGAACGGGAATGGAAGGCGAACGCTACGTCCCACTCCGCCTGAATCAACGGCGCCTTCTCCCCCTCGGCGACATCCCAACGCCAAACGGCCATGAACTCGCTGCCTTCGTTCGAGCCGTAGAGCAGTGCGCTGCTGTCCGGCGTGAACTCGTGCACCGCGTGGCTGATGTTGCCCTCATGGGGCGTAAGATGGGTTGGCGGCATGCCCGCAGCATTGCGGTCCACCACGTAGATGTCGTTGTCGGCGCTGGAGTTCTCGCGCAACAACGCCACGTAGCGCCCGTCCGGGGAGACCGCGCCCAGCCCCCAGTTGGCGTCGTTCTCGAACAGCAGCTCCCGCTCATAGCCTTCGGCAGCGTACCGGTAAAGGTCGAACACGGCGGCGTCGCGCTCGTTGGTGGCCACGAAAAAGGCATCATTGGCCTGCGACCAGCCCAAGAACAGGGCTTTCAAACCCTCGCCTGGGGTCAGGTCAACAGTCCCCCCGCCCGGCTCAAGCACGTACACGTGGTCCAGCTCATCGCCTTGGTTGTCCGCGGCATACACAAGCCGGTCATCGCTGGGAAACCAAGACAACGGACGGTGGGGATTGTCCGTGGAGCGGGTCAATGCGGTGGCCGACGCGCCGGACACCGGCAACGCATAGGCATTGAGCGCACCCTGGCCATCGGCGCCAATCAGCAGCCGCTCCCCATCCGCCGACCAAGCGTAGCCCGGAGGCAGACGGTAGGTCGTGGTCTCATGAAACGCCGCCGCGGAATAGGTCTTTGGCGAAGGAACTTCCGTGGGCGCCGGCTGATCGCAGGCCATGAGCAGCAGCGGGAAGAGCGCGGCCAAGATTCGAATTGATGCAGTCATGGTGCGTCGTCTTGCAAATGGCCAATTGTCGGCAATTGTTGGTCGTCAATCTAGGCCTTTGATGGTCTTGCGGCGGGCCTTACGGCGAGCCTTGCGGCGGGCCTTGCGGCAAGCCCTACGGCAATTCTCGGTTGGGCGGAAAAGAACGCGACAGCGCCAACGTGCCCCCAAGTTGCCCGCTGGGTGCCTCCTAGGTCGGGGCAGCCTGACTCTATCCAGAATCAAGCTGCCCCGAGGAACGGCCCGTTGGCCCGTTGGGCTAGCCGCTGTAGGGCCCGCAAGCCGCAATCGTGGCTTAGAGGCTGATCGGCATCGGCGGACACCACGGATAGGGCAGTGGCACGGGTGGCTGGCAGCGGGGGCTGCCGGGACCATCCGGTGGCGGCGGAATGACCGGCAGGCGCGGCAAGATGCCGGGAAAGGGCCAATGACGGCCGCCGCTGGCGAGTTGCATTTCGGTCTGATCAAGAGTGCGCATGGGTTTCTCCTTTGGAGTTGTTGAATATCGGAGGACCAAGGTGACGCATGGCCATGGAATGCTCAACACCTGAGGTCCAACTTCCAGCGAATCCCCAAACTGCGATGCTCTGGCGATGGCGGTCTTGGGGCAAAGTAAGCGGGCCTGTAAGAGAAGGGCGCCACGGCGTCCGGGTTAAACTCAGCGCTTCCCATTGGCCCATGGCCCAAGCCCCCAATGTCCAATCGCTCACGCTCCGTTCACATTGCCTCGCCCCGGGTTTGGCCCACTTGGTGCCTCGTGGGGTTCGGGTGGCTAATCGCCCGGCTGCCGTGGGCGCTGCTCTTTCCGTTGGGCACGCACCTAGGGGGCTTGGCGTTTCACCTCGGCGGCGCCCGGCGCCGAATCACCGAAACCAATCTGCGCCTGTGCTTTCCCGAACTTGACGCAGCGCAGCGGCGCGCCATGGCGCGGCGCGTGTTCGAGGCCGTGGCGCTGGGCACGTTGGAGCTTTGCGTGGCTTGGCTCAACCCCAAGCGCGGCCGCTGCCACCCGGTTCAGGTCGAGGGCGCCGAGCACTTTCATGCGGCCTTGGCCGAAGGACGCGGCCTGATCCTGCTCGGCGGCCACTTCGCGGTGATGGACATCATCGCCGCCGCACTGGCCAATCTGGGGCCGGTGGAAGTCATGTACCGCCGCAACCGCAATCCGGTTTGGGAGTGGCTGCAGGTGCGCGGGCGCCGTCACTATTTCCAAGGCGTGCTGGAGCGCAAGGCGCTGCGCCCCACCCTGCGCGCCTTGCAGGCGGGGCGCGCCATCTGGTACGCGGCGGACCAGGACTACGGGGCGAAGCACTCCGTGTTCGCGCCCTTCTTCGGAACCTTGGCGGCGACCATCACCGCCACCGCCCAGCTGGCCCGGCACAACGGATCGCCCGTGCTGTTCATGAGCCAGCATCGCAATCCCGCCGAGCGGACTTGGACCATCCGCTTTGAACCGCCCCTGACGGGCTTTCCCAGCGGGGATGCGCAAATTGATGCCGTCCGCGTCAACCAAGCCATCGAACAAGCCGTGCGCCGCTGCCCCGAACAGTACCTGTGGCTGCACCGGCGGTTCAAGACCCGCCCCCCCGGCCAACCGCGGCTCTACGACTAGCCGCCTGGCCGAGGCGCCAACGGTTATCATGCCGGTTTGACCCGTGGACGACAGGGTGATCAAGGCACTGGCAAGCGGCCAGCCGAGAGCGGCAGGCCACAGGCGCCCATGAGGCCGCTGCACTACTACCTGCTCGGCACGGGCAGTTGGTTCCTGTCCGTGGGCATTCAGGGCGTGATGTTTGCCTGGCTGGTCACCATGGTGCTGCGCGAATCGCCCAGCCGGGTGGGCATCGCGCAGATGACGCTGCTGCTGCCCGGCACCCTGCTGATCCTCGCCGGCGGCAGCGTGGCGGACCGCTACGGCGGCCGACGGGTGGCGGCTTGGGCGCAGTCGGCGGCGACGCTGGCACCGCTCATGCTGCTGGCGCTGGTGCTGACCGACCAGATGACCTTCGCCGGCCTGCTGGCCTACGCCTGGGTGATGGGCTGCGCCCAAGCGTTTGTGACGCCCGCCCGGGACGGGCTGCTGAACCATGTGGCGGATGGGCGCATCCAACGCACCGTCATGCTGGCCAGCATCGCCCAGTTCGGCACCTCGATCCTCGGCTTCCTGATCGCCTCGTCGGCGGATGTGGTGGGACCGGCGCTGATTCTGGGCATCCAAGTGCTGATTCTCGCCGCAGGCGTGGCCGGCTTCCGCAGCATTGCCCAACCCCGCCGCACGCTCAGCGACGACCCGGCCTCCACTTTGCTGGCATCGGTCATCGAAGGGGCCAAGACCGTGCTGCAGCATCGGCAACTGCGCTTGGTGGCTTTGCAGAACGTCGCCATGGCGCTGTTCTTCATGGGCTCCTACATCGTCACCTTGCCCCTGCTCCTGCGCGAGGTGTTCGATGGCTCCGCAACCGACCTCGGCCTGATGAACGTGTGCAACTCCATCGGCTTGGTGCTGGCCATCTTTGCGCTGCTGCGCCGGGGCGACGTGGGCCGTCAAGGCCGCGCGCTGATTCTGGCCCAGTTCGTGGGCGCCATCGTGCTCGGCGCGGTGGCCTTGGCGCCGAGCTTCGCCACCCTCCTGCTCATGGTTTTCGTCTGGGGCGCCTGCGGCGGCGTCGCCATGACCATGTCGCGCACCATCATGCAGGAGCAGGCCCCGGACGGACAACAGGGGCGGGTGATGGGATTCCACTCCTTCTCCTTTATGGGGGCAGGCCCTTTGGGCGCCTTGGGCAGCGGCTACCTGGTGGACCAGTTCGGCGCCCAAGCCGCCCTAGGCATCAGCGCCACCGGCATGTTGGGTGTGATGCTGGTGATAGGATTTCGCTCTTCCCTGTGGAACATGAAGGCTGGCACATGAAGGCGTCTCCGTGACGGCGGTGCGCATCGCCGCCGACATCGGCGGCACCTTTACCGACTTGGTGTTGGATGACGGGGCGCGCCAGCACACCGCCAAGGTGCTGACCAGCCACGCCGACCCGGCCGACGCCGTGCTCCGGGGTCTTGGGCAGGTGATGGACTCGGCGGGCTGCCAACCCGCAGCGCTGAACCTGTTCCTGCATGGCACCACCCTGGCAACCAATGCCTTGATTGAGCGGCGCGGCGCAGTGACCGCCCTGCTCACCACCGAGGGCCACCGCGACGCGCTGGAGATGGCCTTCGAGAACCGCTTTGAGCAGTACGACATCAACATCGACCGGCCCGCGCCCTTGGTGCCCCGGCCGTTGCGCATCCCGGTGCGCGAACGCATGGCGGCCGACGGCAGCGTGCTGAAGCCCCTTGACGAGGCTTCGCTGAACCGTGCCATCGACGAACTAGCGGAGCGTCAGGTTGAGAGCGTGGCCATTGGCTTCCTGCACGCCTATCGCAACCCCGAACACGAGCAGCGGGCGGCGGCGGCCGTGCGCAAGCGCCTGCCGAGCGTTCGCATCACCCTGTCCAGCGAAGTCTGCCCGGAGATTCGCGAATACGAGCGCCTGTCCACCACCTGCGCCAACGCTTACGTGCAGCCGCTGATGGCCGCCTATTTGGACAGCTTGCAAAGGCAGCTGCGGGCGGCCGGCGTGCAATGCCCGCTCTTGCTGATGACCTCTGGCGGCGGCCTGACCGACATCGCCACCGCCAGCCGCTTCCCCATCCGCCTGGTGGAGTCCGGACCGGCCGGCGGCGCCCTGCTCGCCCAAAACATCGCCCGGCGATGCGGCCATGATCGCGCCCTGTCCTTCGACATGGGCGGCACCACTGCCAAGATCTGCCTGATCGACGACGCCCAAGCGCTGCTCTCCCGAGCCTTCGAAGTGGACCGCGCCTACCGGTTCAAGAAGGGCTCCGGGCTGCCGGTGCGCATTCCAGTGATCGAAATGGTGGAAATCGGCGCCGGCGGCGGTTCCATCGCGGCAGTGGACAGCCTCGGCCGCATCGCCGTGGGCCCGGCCAGCGCCGGTTCCGAACCGGGGCCTGCCGCCTACGGACGGGGCGGCATGCTGCCTACGGTGACGGATGCGGACACCCTGCTCGGCCGCCTGCGGCCCGAGTTGTTCGCCGGCGGCGCCATGCGGCTTGACGCCGAGGCCAGCCGCTGCGCCATCGATGGCGACGTGGCCAAACCGCTTCAGCTCGACGCCTTGGCCGCGGCGGCGGGCATCAGTGAAGTCATTGACGAGAACATGGCCGCCGCGGCCCGCGCCCACGCGGTCGAGTGGGGCAAGGACACCGGCGGCCGCACGCTGATCGCCTACGGCGGGGCGGCCCCGCTGCATGCCTGCCGGGTGGCGGACAAGCTTCGAATCGATCGCATCCTGATTCCTCAAGGCGCGGGCGTCGGCTCCGCCTTGGGCTTTCTGCTGGCGCCAATCAGCTTTGAGGTGGTGCGCAGCCGCTTCATGACCCTGCGCAGCCTTGCGTTGCCGGAAATCCGCGGCCTGATCGATGAGCTGCGCGACGAGGCCGCCGCCGTGGTCGAAGCGGCAACCGACCAACCGCTCAAGGAGACGCTTCGGGCCTACATGCGCTACGCGGGTCAAGGGTTTGAAATCGCCGTCAACGCCCCGCCCCAAGACGCCGATGACTTTGCGGACCAACTCGGAGACGCCTTCGCCGACGCCTACCGAGCACTCTACGGCCGAACCATTCCCGGGCAGGAAATCGAAATCCTCAGTTGGACCTTGGCCTTAGGCACCGGGCCCTCTGCTCAGGAACCCGTGCCCGCGCCGCAACGCTTGCGCCAGGCCATGCCCCAAGGCAGCGTCGAGCTGTTCGATGCGGCCTCCAGCGGCATGGAGGCGGCGGCGCTCTACCAACGCGAGGGGTTGCGCCCCGGCGACCACTTCCACGGGCCCGCCCTGATCGTGGAGGATCAGACCACCACGGTAGTCGGTAGGGGTTTCTGCGGTGTGGTCAACGCCCAAGGCCACCTCATCTTGGAGCGGAAATCCGCCAATGACTGACGCGCCGGACGCCATTCGCATCCAGCTGGTCTGGAACCGGCTGCTGGCCATCGTCGAGGAGCAGGCGCAAACCTTGATGCGCACCGCCTTCTCCACCGTCGTGCGGGAGGCTGGGGATCTATCCGCCGGGGTGTTCAACACCCAAGGCGAAATGCTGGCCCAAGCGGTCACGGGCACGCCCGGCCACGTCAACGCCATGGCGGCTTCGGTGGGCAAGTTCCTCAAGCGCCATCCGTTGGCGAGTTTGGAGCCGGGCGACGTGCTGCTGACCAACGACCCTTGGGACGGCACCGGCCACCTGAACGACTTCACCGTGGTGACCCCCGTGTTCCGCTCGGGCCAACCGGTGGGCTTGTTCGCCAGCACCAGCCACATCGCCGACGTCGGCGGTCGAGGCTTCGGGCCGGACGCTTCGCAAGTGTTCGAGGAGGGCCTGAACATCCCCATTGGCTTCCTCTTTCGGGCCGGGGCGGCGAACGAAACCCTGCTGTCGATCCTCGCCGCCAACGTCCGCGATCCGGTGGTCGCCCAAGGCGACCTGTACTCCCTGGCCGCTTGCAACGATGCGGGCGGGCGCCAGTTGCTGAACACCCTCGACGACTTTGAACTGCCGGATCTCGACAGCGTGGGCCGCGCCATTCTTGAGACTTCCGAACGGGCCATGCGCCGCGAGATCGCCGCCCTCCCCGACGGCCGCCACCACTACGAGATGCGGGTGGACGGCTACGACGTGCCGGTGGACTTGCGCGCCTCGCTGAGCATCGTCGGGGACGCCCTGCGCATCGACTTCGCCGGCACCTCGGGCCTCTCGCCGTTCGGCATCAACGTGCCCTTGGCCTACACCCAAGCCTACGCCTCCTTCGGCGTCCGCTGCATCGTCGGCAACGACGTCCCCAACAACGCCGGTTCGCTCCGCTGCATTGACGTGAGCGCACCGCCCGGCTGCATCCTCAACGCCCTGCCTCCGGCAGCGGTCTCCGCCCGCCATGCCATTGGCCAAATGCTGCCGGACGTGGTGCTCGGCTGCCTGGAGCAGGCGCTGCCCGGCCAGACGCCGGCGGAAGGCGCCTCCTGCATCTGGAACCCGGTGTTTCTTGGCGCCGCCCAAGGCACGCAAGGGAACAATGCCCCCGGCGAAGACTTCGTCATCAACCCCATCTTCAACGGCGGCGCCGGCGCCCGCCCCGCCAAGGACGGCCTATCGACCACCGCTTTCCCCAGCGGCGTGCGCACCACGCCCACCGAAGTCAATGAGGCCACTTCCCCCTTGGTGATTTGGCGCAAGGAGTACCGCCCCGGCTCCGGGGGCGCCGGCCAGTATCGCGGCGGCCACGGCCAGATCATCGAAATCGCCCACCGCGACGGCGCCCCCTTCCACATCTCCAAGATGTTCGACCGCATCCGCTTCCCCGCCCGGGGCCGAGCCGGCGGCGAGCCGGGCCAGCCGGGACGCGTGTACCTCAAGGACGGCCCGGACCTGCCCGGCAAGGGCAAGGATCTAGTGCCCGCGGGCGCCGTCCTGGTGCTGGAAACCCCTGGCGGCGGCGGGATGGGCGATGCGGGTGCGCGGGACCCTAATGCCGTTGAGAAGGACCGGGAAGCTGGATTGGAGGATCCGCGGCCGAGAGATTTGCCATTCACTGAAAGTGCGCGCACGGACGAGTCTGCACCTCCGCGCGCGACCGATTGATTGACAATATCTGTCATATATTGTCATGCTGTACCTGCCGCAAAGACTTAAGGAGGGTTGCGATGGCAACCATGAACATCTCCGTTCCCGACCCAATGAAAGACTGGGTGCAGGTTCAGATCGATGAAGGAAAATACGCGAGTTCAAGCGACTATGTACGGGACTTGATTCGGAAGGATCAAGACCAAAAGGACAAGCTCAGAGCCCTGCAGGCCGCCATAACCTTGGGTCTTGAAAGCGGTGATTCTGGAGAGCTGGACATCGAGGCCATTAAGAGGAAATCCAGGCTAATGGCGGGGATTGACTCGTCCTAGTGCCTCGCACAACAAAGCAGGCCCAAGCCGAGCAAGACCTGCTTGACATCTGGCTGTACACTTTCCAAGCGTGGGGCGCACAACAAGCTGACGCGTACTTGGATGATCTATCTGAGGCTATCTCATTGTTGGCCGAGCAACCACTGATCTGTCGAGAGCGATTGGAGTTCTCCCCTCCCGTGCGAATCCACCATCACGCTCATCATTTGATTGTCTACCTAGCCCTAGTGTACTGCCCCACAAATAAGTGTGATTATTCGTGGCCCTTTTGGCCCCCGGCTGCGTTGCTCCTCCTTGTGTGGGGCCTGCCACACCGCGTCGTCGCGCCTTGCCGGGAGCCAAAATGGCCTAGCGACTAAAACCCACTTATTTGTGGGGCAGCACACTAGATGATGGCATCAAAGTTGTCCGCGTGCTGCATGAAAGCATGAACGTCGATGGCCAGTTGGAATGATCTGTGCCTAGCGCTACTGAATCTCGTGCACTAAGGGTGCCGGCAGCATGGACATGCCGCCGTCCACCACGAATTCCTGGGCGGTGATGAAGGCGGACTCGTCGGAGGCCAGGAACACCACCACGTCGGCGATGTTGCCGGCGACGCCGAGCACCGGTGCCTCGACAGGATCAGGCACTTGGGCACC
This sequence comes from Candidatus Azophilus sp., assembly GCA_965220835.1. GTDB lineage: Bacteria > Pseudomonadota > Gammaproteobacteria > Pseudomonadales > Azotimanducaceae > Azophilus. The sequence goes on from OZ244842.1 coordinate 1,976,497, forward strand.
GCTGGACCCGGCCAGCCCTGCTTCCTCCAGTTGGCGGCCGACGTTGCGCACCATGGGCGTGTCGATGCTGCCGGGATGAATTGAATTGCAGCGAATCCTGTAACCCGATTCCAGGCAATGGGCGGCGATTGAGCGGGTGATGCCCTCCACTGCGCCCTTGGCCGCCGCGTAGCCCACAATGCCGCTGTAGGCCAGCTTGGAGGCCACCGAAGCCATGTTGATGATCGAGCCGCCGCCACTTTCCGCCATCAGCGGGATGGCGCACTGGCTGCCGAGGAAGGTGGCGTCCGCGCTGACCGCAACCTGCGCCCGGTAGTCCGCGTAGGTCTGGCCTTCAATCGAGCCCGGCAGCACGATGCCCGCGTTGTTGACCAGCACGTGCAGGGCGCCGAACTCCGCCTTGATCTCTGCGATGAGCTGCCGCCAACGCGCCTCGTCCGTGACGTCCTGACGCTTGAAGAGGCCGCCGATGTCCTCGGCCACCGCTTGGCCGGCGTTGTCGTCCACGTCGGTGAGCACCACCTTGGCCCCTTCCGCGGCCAGCGCCCGGGCATCAGCCTCGCCAAGACCCTTGGCACCGCCGGTGACCAGCGCAACCTTGCCTGCAACACGTCCTGTCATGGGAATAGCTCCAAAAAGGCGAATTAAGCGGTCATCTTGCCAAAGTCGGCGCAGTGCCGACAGCCCCCATTTTGGCGTGCAGCCGTTCAACCCTCAGCTCAGCGCCATCGATGGAACCGCATGGGCAAGGATGCAAGACCATGCAGCGAAGGCCGGACATCAGGCTGCAACACAGGAGAGAAGGCTGCAACACGGGACGGAAGGCTGCAAAAAAACGGGAAAGAAGACGGGAAAATGGCTTGTGACTGCGTCCGAAAACGCCGCGTCAGGCGGCGTCGAACAGGCCCTCCGCCTGCACGTCGGCCAGCGATTGCTGGAACACCTCGATCAGGCGGTCGATCTCCGCCTCGCCGTGGGCGCTGGACAGGAAGGCCCGCTGGGTGCCGGGCACCAGCACGCCGCGATTCAGGGCGTGCAGGTAGAAGGCCTTCTCCGCCGCGCTGCCGATGGACTTGACGTCGCGCATGGATTCGAGCGGCTCACGCTGGAAGAACAGGTGGAACATGCTGCCCACGTGCTTCACCTGGGCCGGAATCTGGTGCGCTTCGGCGAAGGCGTTGACCGCTCCGGCCAGCCGGTCGCCCGCCGCTTCCAAGTCATCGTAGATCTGCGGATGGTCCTTAAGCCAGCCCACCGCCGCAGCGCCCGCCTCCATGGTGAGGGGATTGCCGGAGAACGTGCCCCCGGAGAAGATGCCCCGCTCCGCTGCCAAGCCGGAGAACACGTTCATCAGGTCGGCGCGTCCGGCGATGGCGCCGACGGCCAAGCCGCCGCCGAGCACCTTGCCGTAAGTGGCCAGGTCCGGGGTGACGCCAAAGCGCTGTTGAGCGCCGCCGTAGGCCACCCGGAAGCCGGTGATCACCTCGTCGATGCACAACAAGACGCCGTTGGCGCGGCAAACGTCCGCCAGTTCGCGCAGGAACTCGCCCGCTTCCGGTTGGGGGTTGGAGCTTTGCACCCCTTCAACCATCACCAAGGCCAGCTCATCGCGGTGCTCGCGCACGAGGTCGAAGGCGGCGCGGCGGCGATAGGGGAGCATCAGGTTCAAGCTTTTGAGCGCCTTGGGGATGCCGTGGCCCATGGGCAGGTGGGCGGGCGCATCCACGGGGCTGGCCGGGTCCGCCACCCACATGCCGTAGTCGTGGGCGCCGTGGTAGCAGCCGTCGAACAGGGCGATGCGCTCCTTGCCGGAGAAGCCCCGCGCCGCCCGTATGGCGTACAAGGTGGCTTCGGTGCCGGTGTTGCAGAACACCACCCGCTCCGCGCAGGGGCTGGCCTCATGGAGCAGTTCGGCCAGCTTCATCTGGCTGGTGGTGTGGATGCCAAACATCCAGCCGAGTTCGGCGCGGCCCTTGATGGCTGCCTCGATGGCCGGATGCCGGTGGCCAAGCATGTGCAAACCGAAGCCGACCGAGGTGTCGATGTAGCGGTTGCCGTCCGCGTCAAAGACGCATGGGCCCTCCCCCCGCTCAATGAAAATGGGATGCGGCATCTCCAGATTGGCGGCCAATCCGGAGTTGAGGATCTCCGCCCGCTGCTCGGAGATGCGCTGGGAGGCGGGCGTTTTGGCCAGCAGCTCCGCCCGTGCCTCGGCAACGGTGCGCGGGGCTTCAGTCAGAGCCACGCGACCGCCATCGCAAGCCAAGCAGATTGTCTGACTTAGGTGCTGGAAAACTCATGACTTATTGAAACAACGACTAGTTCCAATGATGCATAAGTGACTCCACAGAACACGAATGCAACAAAAACAAGGGGTTACAAGCGTCATTCTTCTAAGTCCCGCAGGCTGCCAGCCTCAATCGAACTGAGACACTGCCCGGCGTGTGCCAAGGAACGCGGCCTACTTGCCCGCCAAGCGGTCCACCACCGGTGCGAACGCCTCCATGACATCGGCGCCGATGGTGAAGTAGGAGATGCCGAACTGCTCCCGGCGTCGTTCGAGCTCGTCGCAGATGGCGTCCACGCCGCCAAACAGCGCATGGGGGTGGCGCGCCATGTCCTCCTCGGGCAGGCCGAACATTTGCGCAAACCCGGCCAACACCGGAGAGGGGTCGTCCATCACCATGGTGAAGTAGGCGCCAATCTCGATTTCCAGGTCATCGAAGCGCTCGCCGGCCCCCTCCTTGACCCAAGCCAGCTTGCGGCGGGTCTCCTCCTCGGTGGAGGTCTGCACCCCGTCCGGGCCGATGACGCCGGCGCGGTTGTTGAAATTGAGGCTGACGATGTCCGCCTCCCGGCCGGCCAGGCGCAGCACGCGCGGGCTACCGCCGCCGACCATGATCGGCGGCTTGGAGACCGGCTTGGGCAAGCCGTCGAAGTCGCGCCAGGCGAGCGTGCCGTTGGCGACGTTGGCGTGGCCTTCGCCGCGGAACGCCTTGACGCCCTCGATGACGTCCGCCAAACGGTCGATGCGCGTCTTCGGGGGGTCGAAGGTGAGGCCCACCGCCGCGTACTCCTCCTGCAGCCAGCCGGCGCCCAACCCGAACTCCAGGCGGCCCGAGGACAGCATGTCGATGGTCATGGCGGATTTCACCAACACCACCGGGTTGTGGTAGTCGATGCAAAACACCCGGCAGCCGATGTGGATGCGCTCAGTCACCGCCGCCGCATAGGCCATCGCCGGAATGGCCGCGAGGTTTTGCACCGGGTGGTTGGTCTTCTCCAGCGCGGGGCCAGGGCCGAGCAGGTGGTCCGCCAAGTGGAAGGCGGAATAGCCCAGGCGCTCCGCACCCTGCGCCTGCTTGGCCCAGTCGGCGCCGGTCTCGGCGTTGAAGGACTGAACGCCGAAGCGGAACGGCTTAGCGGGCATGGGCCGCACCCATGCTCAAGCCGCCACCCGGTCCGCGCAGTAGCGGATGCCGCGGCGGAGCAGTTCGTAGTACTCCTCCCGCTGCCAACTGCCGCGCTCGACCTCCGGGTAGTAGTCCACGATGGGCTGCATGTCGTAGTGGCCCCGGCAGTGGCCGAGATTGAGGTAAAGCACCTCGCCCTCGCCCACCCGGTTGATGTAGTACACCGGGCGCGGCTCATCAACGGGCCATTGGTCGTGGACCCAGCCTTGGCACTCGCCGTGGAAGCGGGTTTCCAGCAACCGGTGCAGGTCACCGTGCACGCGGCACAGGTAGAGCTCATCGTCCGTTTCGAACTCGCTGATGCCCTTGACCAACTCATGCTCCGGATCGGACACCGTCACCTTGAACGGATGGATGGGCGGATGGGCCAGGAACTGCGTGCCCAAGGTCTCCATCAACACCGGCGCCGTCTCCGGCGCATCCACCCGGCCGTCCTCCAGGAACTTCAGGATGGCATTGGTGCCGTGCAGCGCAAACCAGCGCTTGCCGGAGGCGATGAAGTCGCGCAAGGCAACCTGCTCATCCTCCTCCGGCACCAAGTCGCAGGTGTAGGTGATCAGGAAGTCCGAGGCTTGGATGCCGTCCACGTCGTGGTAGTCCGGGGCCACCTGCACCCGCACCCGCTCATCCTCCGCCAGCAGCTTCAGCAACTCCAAGCGGGCGTAGTCGATGTCGTGGTACTTGCCCGCCGCCACCATGTACACGTTGACGGTTCGGTGCTCGCTCATCGTCAGAACTGGATGCGCTTGGTGAAGCCACCGTCGATGACGATGTTGGTGCCGTTGGTGTAGGCACCCAAGGGGCTCGCCAGCAAGACAGCCTGGGCGGCCACTTCCTCGGCCCGGCCCATGCGCCCCACCGGAATGCCGGCCACGGTGGACTCATAGAAGGGCGTCATGTGCTGCTTGATGTTGTCCCAAGCGCCCCCCTCGATCATGATCGGGCCGGGGGAGATGGCGTTGACGCGGATGCCCTTGGCACCGGCCTCCTGGGCCAGCGCGCCTGAGTAGTTCAGCAGCGCCGCCTTGATGGCGTTGTACGAGTGGGGCCCGATGAAGGCTTCCAGCGCCGCCGTGGTGGAGATCACCAGGATGCTGCCGTTGTTGGAATTCTCCAAGTGGGGCATGGCCGCCTCCACCATGCGCACCGTGCCGAGCATGTCGTGCTCGAAGTTCGAGCGCCAATCCGCTTCCGTTCGGCCATTGCCTCCGGAGACGTTGGAGACGATGTTGTCGATGCCGCCCAAGGCCTCGGCGGACGCCTCCACCCAGCCTTTCAGCGCATTGCCGTCGCCAACGTCCACCGCCTGGCCAAAGGCTGTCACGCCCTTGGCGGAGAGCGCCGAAACGGCCTCGTTCACCTGGTCTTCATTGCGGGCGCAGATGGCCACGTTGCAGCCCTCGTCCGCCAGCGCGTCCGCGATGGCCCGGCCGATGCCGCGGCTGCCGCCGGTGATGAGCGCCTTGTTGCCTTTCAGTTGCAAATCCATGGTGTGTACTCCTCAGTGGTTCCAATCAATGCGTTTGGGGTTGTCGAAAATGGTGTTCAGCAGTGCTTTTCATCGCGTTCGGCCATCAAACTTAGCCATCAATTTCGGCCGTCAAGTTCGGTCATCGATTTCGGTCATCAATTTCGGTCATCTTTTTCGGTCATCAATTCCGCTAATCAATTCCGCTGATCAGTTCCGCTGTTCAGTTCCGGTCATCAGTTTTAGCTTGGGAATGTCTGCTCCAAGAATGTCTGCTTGGGAAATGCTCGCTTCGGGAATGGGGGACTATAAGCGGCACCGGTGGCCGCTTTCAATTGAGCGGGCCGAACCGGGGCTTGGGCCGCTCCTTGGCACCGCTGACGTCCACGTGCACCTTGCCCGCCTCAAGCAGGACCGGAAAGGTGGTGAGTGGGCGGGTGGCCGGCGGCCCCAAGCAGGCGCCACTGCGCACGTCGAACAGGCCGCCGTGCAGCGGGCAGCGCAGCCGGTGGCCCCGCAGGGTGCCCACATGCAACGCCTGCCGGGCGTGGCTGCATTGGTCCTGCAGGGCGTGGAACTGGCCTTCCACTTGGCACACCAACACCTTGACGCCATCCACTTCACAGGCCGCCATCTCCCCCTCGCCGACTGCGGCGATGCTGCAAACGGGCGTCACTCGGGCCTCACTTCAGCCTACATCCACTTGATGGGCTGGCGGTGCAGGTAGTCGTCGATGGTCTTGTGGAAGTGGCGGATGCGCAGCTCCTGGGTGGAAATCCAAAGCCCCCGGTAGCCGGCTGAGTTCATCCCCGCCTGCACCATGGCCAAGTTGGAGGCGTCTTGGTCGAGCACCTCGCCGATGGACTGCTCGCCATGCTTGAACTGCTCGTGCACCGGACGCGGCGGCGGCTCCTGCCCAGCCGGAAACAGGCTGTAGTTCTGCAGGTCGTAGTACATCTTGTTGGGGTCGGTCTCGTGCGGCCGCTGCCGGAAGATCATCACGCTGTTGCAGTGGATGTTCATGGTGATGTTGGGGAAGATCAGGTAGTGGTAGTCGTCCGAGAGCTGATCGTCGTTCAGGTCGTCGAAGTCGTAGCCCATGCCGCCGGCGATCTTGCGCCAGTTCTGCTGCACCGCCCGGCGCACGCCCAAGCCATCGCCTTGGTAGCTGTCCGGGTCCAGCAGGTTCATGCGCATGAAGTCCTTGAGCTCCTCGGTAATGATGGTGCCGTCCTGGATGTGGGTGCTGACGCAGCCGAAGGGTATGAGGTAGCGGTTGTGCCGCTCGTAGCAGTCGATCTGCACGTCCATGTCTTCCAGCATGGTGGTGAGCTGGGGATGGGTGCCGAACACGTGGTAGGTCTCGTTGAAGGCGTCCACCGAGGTCTTCCAGTTGCAGTCCCACTCCACGGTCACGTCGTTCACGAGGGTCATGCGGTCGAAGTGGTAGGGGTCCAGATGCTGCGGAATCATGCCCAGAAAGTCCCGCAAGGGCTCCACGTTGGGGTTCATGCTGAACCAGACCCAGCCGCCCCAGCTGTCGCAGGGCAGGCGGACGATGGAGAGCTTGTCGCAGGGCGCGCCCTGGGGGAAGGTCTCTGCGTCGGGCACGTGGATCAGCTCGCCGCGCAGGTTGTACTCCCACAGGTGATAGGAGCAGCGGAAGGTCTCGGTGTTGCCCGAAGTGCCGTAGGCCACCTGGTTGCCCCGGTGCGAGCACACGTTGTAGAAGGCGTTGTACTGGTGGTTCTCGTCCTTGGTGATGACGATGTTCTCGTTGCCGATCTTGGTGGTGACGTAGTCCCCGGGGTTGCGCAGGTCACCTTCCCAAGCGCCCATCAACCAGACCTTCGTCCACATCCGCTCCCACTCCTGGCGCATGAACTCCGGCGAGGTGTAGCGCTCCTTGGGAATGAAGTCGTAGCCCAGATCCGGATCCGGCTCCTTCTGCGCCGGCGTCTTGGATGTCTGCGGATCAGCAAAACGCTCTATTTTCCGATAGACGGTCATGCCTTGGCCCCCATTTCAGTTCCCGAAATTCAGCCAGTGAGCATAGGAGGGCCAACGAAGGCAGTCAAGCGCTGCGCGGTTAGCGGAATCAAGCTCGGGCGGTCACTGCCTAAGCCTTGCTACCCGACGCCAGACCATCGGCGAGCAGACGCTCGATTTCCGCATCGTCAACGCCGAGGCGCTGCAAAATCTCCACGGTGTGCTCGCCGTGGGCGGGGCTGGCGGCACCCGGTTCGGTCCGTTCGCCAGCGAAGCGGGCCGGTGGCTTGACTCGGATCATGTTGCCCATGCGGGGATGCTCAAAGCGGTCGATGCTGTCGTTGGCCTGGTACTGCGGATGCGCCAGCACCTCTTCGTAGCCTAGGCACTTGGCCGCCGGAACGTCATGTTCCTTCAGCTTTTGCAGCAAGTCGTCGGTTTGGTGCTTGCTGAACTCGCCGCGCAAAATCTCCCTGAATTCGTCAATGTTGGCGAATAGCTTTTCCTGGCTGTTGAACCGTTCATCGGCCAGCAGATGCAGCTGGTCAATGGCCGCCAACAGGCCAAACTGCTGCGCTTGATTGGCGGCGGACAGGGTGAGCGCGCCATCTTCGGTCACCGTGAGATCGTAGAGCAGCTCGCTCAGGGGCGGGTTGTGCGCCGCATCGTCGTCGAGCAGGGTCTTGTGCATGAAGCCGTCGGGAAACAGGAAGGCAAGGCCCGCATCCATCATGGAAAGATCGATGTGCTGACCCTCGCCGGTCTTCTCCCGCACAAGCAGCGCGGCGGTCACGGCTTGAAAGGCGGTGTAGGCGGTGATCTTGTCGCAAGTCAGATTGCGCACGAATTCCGGCGCCCCCTGGCCGGCGCCCTGAACCGCCGCAAAGCCCGACTGCGCCTGGACAATGGGGTCGTAGGCCGGCAGGCCGCGATCCGGCCCCTCAGTGCCGAACCCGGATATGGCGCAGTAGATGAGCCGCGGATTCAGCGTGCGCAGATGCTCGCTGCCAAAGCCGAGCTTATCCATGACGCCGGGCCGATAGTTGCACAGCAGCACGTCCGCCTCGGCCGCCAGCTGCTCAACCACGGCCCGGGCCTCGGCGGACTTGATGTCCATGCTTAAGGACTGCTTGCCCCGATTGCAGTTCGCAAACAGCGCCGAGATGCCGCCCTTGCTGCTGCCGAGGTGGCGCATGGGGTCGCCCAGTTCAACGGGTTCCACCTTGATGACTGAGGCGCCCTGCTCGCCCATCATCATGGCGGCAAGCGACGCGGTGATCATGGTGGAGAATTCCAGGACTTTCGTTCCATCGAGCGGCTGCATTGCGGGTCTCCTTCAACGTTTGGGCGGCCGCCAGCGACCCTCAATGACGGGTTCATAAGCGTGCATGTGGGACTTTCGGCGTTCGCGGGCTTGCGACCAAATCATAGCGCAAGTGGCGGACTGGCCTGCCAGCAAGCAGGACTGCGGGGTCCTTACGTCGATATCCGGGCGTTGGGTCTAGATCTGATTGTCCTTGTTGCGCTTGGGATCAAGCTGGTTGACGTTTAGGGATGTGGCACAAGCGCCGCTATTGCCGGTCTTGAAGCGTGCGTTCCTAGCGCGCTCAATCACCGCGCAGACGCCGCTCAAGCGCCGCCAACCGCGCCTCGGCGATGCGCCGGGCTTCCAGCGCCTGGTCTCGTTCCGCCTCGACCGCCTGTCGGGCTTGGCGCTCTTCGGCGTGGGTCAGCAGGTACTCGCCGCGCTGCGGGTCGAACAGCCGCAGCCGCTCACCCTCCAGCCGCAGGGTCAGGCCCAGCAGGCTGTCGTGGCAGAGCCCGCCGTTCCGCTCCTCGAGTGCCAGCCCTTGGCACTTTCCGTCCGCGCCCAGCACGTAGCCTCGCAACCGCGGGTCCAGATACTCCCCCAGCGGGTCGAACTGCCAGTACTCGCGAACGCCCAGCCGCTGGTAAAGCGCCTTCTTGCCCACCTCGTCCTCCCTGCGCGTGGAACGGGAGGTCACCTCCAGAACGAAGTCCGCCGCCTTGCCCTCTTCTCAGACCAACCAGACCCGCCGCTCCGGCAGCTTGGGCACGCCGAAGGCCACGAACACGTCCGGCGACACCCGGCGCCTGTTGTCGCCCTCTTGGTGGTACATGAGCATGTTGCTGCCCACATAGGCGTCGGGGCGGTCCTTGAGGAAGCCGTGCAGGGGGCTGGCGAAGTCCACCATGGCGTGCCAATGCACCGGGGTCTCCGACATGGGCTTGCCGTCCGACTCCGGGTAGCGGACCGGGCGCGCAGCCCGCGGCACGTTGCGCGGCGCGGCGCCGACCGGCTGGGCGGGGCCTGAGGCGCGTTGGGCTCGACGCATGGCGGGCTCCTTGGGAGTGGTCAAAGACCGTGCCCGGCACCCTAGCCCAGGGCCGCCGCTGCGGCAAGGGGTGGCAAGCTCTCCAATTGGGCACGGAGTTTCGCGTTAGCGAAACTCCCAACGAACCTTGGCCCTGAGGCCCGAAACTGCGCCGAGTTGTGAAGCAACTCGAACGTGCGCCGGCAAGCTCTCCAATTGGGCACGGAGTTTCGCGTTAGCGAAACTCCCAACGAACCTTGGCCCTGAGGCCCGAAACCGCGCCGAGTTGCGAAGCAACTCGAACGTGCGCCTGCCGGCGCTCCAAATGAGCGCGGAGTTTCGCGTTAGCGAAACTCCCGACGAACCTTGGCCCTTTGGGCCAAGGTTCGCCTTGACTTGCCCCAACAGCAGTTCCACACTCGAACGCAGACGGCAAAGAGATGTCGAAAGGACCATGCAGTTAAATCCAGCAGGATGCAGGGCGCCACTCCAATGGGGTTGGCGCCAACCGGCCTCGGTGATCATCTTGGCCGTGACGGCTCTGCTGTTTGCCAGGCCCGGCTGGGCCGATGATGCACAGCCAGCGCCTGAAGCGACTTCCGAAGAACTGGGCGCTGCCCCCACGCCCCCGGCACCGCCGTCCATTGGCGACGCGCTGGGCGACGCGCTCGGTGATGCGGGCTCCCCATTGGATGCCGTGGCTGTGGATGTCGAGAATGCTGAATACGCCAAGGCGGAGGCTTTCCTCGCACCCTACTTGAGAGCCGTTGAGGCGGCCCGCCACCGCTATCACCCGGATCTCTTGCGGCCGCTGCTGCTGCTCGGCGACGCCCAGTTCGGCCAAGGCAACTATCCCGGCGCCCTGGACAGCTACAGCCAAGCCGTGCAAGTCAGCCGGGTGAGCGACGGGCTGTTCACCCCCAACCAAGTCGAAGCGGTGTACAAGCAATCCGAAGCCCTGCAAAGGCTCGGCGACGGCAAGGCCGCCACTCGTCGCGAGGAGTATGCGTACGAGGTGCTCGCGCGAGCCTACGGCACGGAGAACGAAGCCATGCTGCCCGGCGTCTTCCGCCTCGCCCGTTGGTACAAGGACGCCTACAACGTCTTTGCCGCCCGCGCCCTGTACCAGCAAGCGCTGAAGATCTACGGCGCCAATGGCAAGGCGAGCACGTCGCAGGCAATTCCGGCCTTGCAGGGCCTGGTGGAAACCTACCGGATGGAGCGCTTTCCGCCGTTCTACGTCGATGACCGGGAGTCGACCTCCCTCGTGGCAACCCGCTCAGGCGGGCAATTCGCCAACTACGACGTGCCGCTGCAGATCAACAGCTTTCCAGTCGCCGAACGGGCCCTGCAAGAAGTGATCCGCATTCGTCAGCAGGATGCCAACACGGGCCCGACGCCGGTTTCGGAGGCGATTTTGGACCTCGCGGATTGGCATCTCATGTGGGAGCACTTCCGCAAGGCGCACACTCTATACGAGCACGTGTACGAACGCTTCCAGAAAGTGGGCACCGTCGATCCCAACAGTTTTTTCGCCGAACCGGTGCTGCTGCACTTTGCGATGCCCAGGGATCCTCGTTCGCCGCCCCCCGGGAAAAGGGAGGAGCAAGCTGAAGGGTTCGTCGAAGTGCAATTCCAAGTCTCGATGAACGGCAGCGTTAGGAACATGAAAGTGGTCGCCTCAGAACCGGAAGGGTTGATGGACTTTCCGGTGCGCCGCAGCCTGCGCCACGCCCGCTACCGGCCAGCGATGGTCGACGGCAAGGCGGTGCCCTACGAAGGGCAAGTCTTCCGCCATGAATTCAATTTCTTCCCGCGTTCGGAAAAGACCCATGAGGATGAGGCAAGCGATGCGTGAAGATGGCGGAGCGCTGCGCGGAGGGCCGTACAGCTTCCGTTCATGCAGCCTAAGCCACACTGGACCCGCTCAAGTACGCCCCAGTTCACGGGCTTCCCTGTGAAGGATAGACAAATGGTCGCATTGCTGAGACTGATGTTAATCGCCGCCGTGGCCCTGCTGTGGGCCTGCGCGCCCATCACGCCGATGTTTCCGCAGAACACCGGGCCGAAAACAGGCACCACTGGCCTGCCGGGCACTCCCGGCCTCCCGGGTGTTCCAAGCCCCGGTAGCCCGGGCGTCCCAAGCGATCCCGGCTCGCCAAGTGGTCAGAGCGGTGGAGGCCGTGAAACCGGGGGCGACTCCAGCAGTGGCGGGGGCGGGCAAGGGCCCAGCGATCCGCTGCCGGCAGGCGGCGTTCCCAATCCATTTCCTAGCGGCGGTGGCGGCGGCCCGGGTCCGAGCGGCAGCGCGAGCCCGAACAGCAACGGCAAAGGCATCCCAAGCGGCGGCCCCGCAGGCGTTCCAGGTGACGTCCCCCGAATTCCAAACCCGCCAAAACCAATAGGCGGCTCCGGCCAAGGCACGCAAGGCACCCAAGGCACGCAAGGCAAAGGTGCGTTCGAGGAAGCTCTGGGAACTTTCGATGGCGAAATTCTCTCTGAGCGCGAAGTGCTCTCCGAACGGGCCAATAATGCTCCCGCCGGGTCCTCAGACAACAACGGGTCCGAACCTTGGGCGACCGTGTCAACGCAACCGCGACCAGCGCCCGCCATGCCCGGCTGGGGCAAGGGCGGTGGAGATCAACGCGACCGCCGCGACGCCAAGGACGACGACATCATTGCCCGCCAACTGCGCGAGGCCGCGATGGCAGAGCCGGATCCCGAATTGCGCGAAAAGCTCTGGGACGAGTACCGCCGCTACAAAGGAAGCTGAGCATGCAAATGCCCCACCCTGCATTCACCCTTTGCTTGGCGCTGGCCCTGGCAGGCTGCGTGTCTGAATCCGTGCGCACCGTGGACTTGACGCCGCCCAAGCAGCTAAGCAAAGTTCATGACGAAGCCCTGCTGCTCGACGTGGGCGTCGCCGTGCTGGACCCGAACATCCCCGAGACCTTCGATGAGCAAATCGAGCAACTGGTGAACCCGGACATTCGTCGCGCCGAGGCCCAGTACATGCCCTACTTCGCCAAGAATCTGCTGCAAAGCACCGGCAATTGGGGCGCGGTGCGGGTGGTGCCGCGGGCCACCCACGCCGTCGACGTCACGGTGACCGGCAAGATTCTGCAGTCCGATGGCGAACTCCTGATCCAAGAGTTCACCGTCACCGATGCCCGCGGCACCGTCTGGTTCACCAAGACCTACCGCACCGAGGCCAGCAAGTACGCCTACTCGCCCACGGTGCCGCCGGACATCGACCCCTTTCAAGCCAACTACAAGCAGTTGGCGGACGACATGCTGGCCTATCGCGAATCCTTGGATGAGGACGAATTGCGCACCATTCGCGCCACCGCCGAAATGAAGTTCGCCCGGGACTTCGCCCCCGACGCCTTCGCCACCCATGTGCAGCCTAAGCCCGACGGCGGCTTCGAGCTGCTGCGGCTACCCGCGGAGGACGACCCGATGCTGGCGCGGGTGCGCCAAGTTCGGGAGCGGGAGTACGTCTTCATCGACACTTTGGACGACTACTACGCCAACTACCATCGCCAAATGTACGGCACCTACCAAAACTGGCGCGAAGCCACCTACTCCGAAGCCGCCTCGCTGCGGGAGCTCGAAGCCCAAGCGCGTACCCGCACTTGGGCAGGCGTCGCCGCCATCGGCGCGGGCATCGCCGGGATTTACGAGAGCAAGAATCGCTACGTTGACGCCACGGGCTTGGTCACCATCGCCGCTGGCGCCAGCCTCATCAAAAGCGCAGTTGCCAAGCGCAACGAAGCTGCCATGCAGGCAGAGGCGCTGCAGGAGCTGGGCGTGGCGGCGGAAGCCGAAATCATGCCGCACACAATGGATCTCGAAAACGAGACCGTGCGGCTGCAGGGCACCGTGGATGAGCAATACCAGGAATTGCGACGAATACTGCGCCAACTCTACTTTGAGGACCTCGGCATGCCCACGCCGCCAGCGCCCGAGGGGCCGGAAACCAGTTCATAGGCAATGCCCGAAAACTCAGGCGTCATCAAGCCGCGCGCAGTTCCACTCAGTCACACCAAAGGAAAAGCGGCTGGCACGAAAGGCACGTCCAGCCGCCGCTGGCTGCTGTTGCTGGTGGTGGCAGGTGCGGTAGCGGCCACCGCCGTCCTGTTCACCGTGGTGCCGAGCTGGGTGGAGCCCTTGCAGGTGGTCTCGCCGGGGCCAGTGCGCGACACCGAGCCTCCGCCACCGGCGGCAGCCTCCCAGCCGGTCCAAGACAACCCACTGCCGCCCTTCCAGGCGTTACGAAAGGAGCAGGCGCGAGTTGAAGCCGGCGGGAGTTTGGCGCGCTTCGTGGAGTTGGAGTTGAAGCTGCGCGAGGAACTCAAGACCGGCGCTTGGGCGCAAACCCAATACGACGCCGCCCGCAGCCTCGCCCAAGCCGGTGATGAGGCCTTCATCGCGGAGCGGTTCGATGCCGCCATTGACCAGTACCGCCAAGCGGCTGACGCGCTGGCGGCGCTGATCGACCGAGGCCACGCCCAATTTGAGGATGCGCTGAACAACGGGCTGGCAGCCATTGATGAGCGCGACCTCACCACTGCCGAGGCTTGGCTCAGCCAAGCTGCGGACATCAAGCCGGAAAGTCCGGGCCTGCTGAACGCCCTGCAGCGGGCAAGCCATCTGCCCGAAGTCATCGCCCAGTTTCGCACGGCCCGCAACCACGAGCTGGCCGGTCGCTGGGAACAAGCCGTGACCGCCTACCAAACGATTCGCGCCTTGGACAGCGACACGCCCGGCCTCGACGCCGCCATCGCTGCCGCCCGCGCCGGGCGCGCCGAGCAAATGCTTCGCGAACGGCTGTCCGCCGGCTTCGAGGCGCTGGAGCAAGGCCGGTTCGAGCAGGCGGAAGACGCCTTCCAGCAAGCCCTGCGGATCAACCCCGGCAATGCCACCGCCGAAGGTGGGCTGCAGCAAATCGCCGATCAGTCCGAACTGGTGAGGATTGCCGAGCTTCGGGCCCAGGCCGAGCGCCACGCGGGAGCCGAGCAGTGGGCCGAGGCGGCCGAGGCCAATCGACGCATCCTGGCCTTGGACGCCAACATTCAATTCGCCCGTTTGGGGCTGGAGCAAGCCGAGGCGCAGAGCCAAGCCTTGAGCAGCCTGAAGCAGATCGCCGACGGCGCCGAACGGCTGTCATCCGATGCGCTCTTTGCAGAGGCCCAGAGCATTCTCGCCGACGCCAAAACGCTCTCGCCAAGAGGCCCGATCCTCGCTGCGGCCATCGAGGCGATGGATGCCCTGCTCCGCCGCCACGGCACCCCGGTGCCCGTGCTGTTGCGCTCAGACAACGCCACCGACGTGCTGCTCTCCAACGTCGGCCCCTTGGGGCGCTTTGCGGAAAAGCGCCTGGAGTTGCGCCCCGGCGCCTACACGCTAATCGGCAGCCGGGACGGCTGCCGGGACGTGCGCACCGAGATCAGCGTGCAACCGGCCATGGCGCCGATTGAGATTCGCTGCGTGGAACTGCTGCAACGATGAGCGCCGACACCGTCATCAAGCCGGTTCGCTACCAGCCTCCCGGCGAGGACGGCACCCGACGTCTGCGTCTGTCACCGACGCGCATCGCGCTGCTGATCGCAGCGTTGATCGCCGCGGCCGTGCTGGCGTTCCTGTTCATGGCCCGCTCCGTGGCCCTGGAGTTCACGCCACAGGCCAGCCAAATCAGCATTCTCGGCGGGCCTGCCATCGAGTTCGGCGGCGTCCATCTGCTGCTGAGCGGCACCTATCAGGTGCAAGCGGAACTTGAGGGCTACTACCCCATTGCAGCGCC
Source organism: Candidatus Azophilus sp. (assembly GCA_965220835.1). Classification (GTDB taxonomy): domain Bacteria; phylum Pseudomonadota; class Gammaproteobacteria; order Pseudomonadales; family Azotimanducaceae; genus Azophilus. Next base: position 1,991,566 of record OZ244842.1, read on the forward strand.
ATTGACTGTTGATGGCCAGCGCAATCAAGCCTTCGAGTTCAAGTTTGCGCCCCTGCCCGGCCTAGTGACCATAGCCGCCATCCCTGCCGGGGCGCGGGTGACGGCGGATGGCCGTCCGCTCGGCGCGACGCCTTTGGCCGACGAGCCTGTAGACGCGGGCAGGCGGGCGTTGCGCTTCACCCACCCCCGCTATCAGGCCTTGGACATGAGCGTGGAAGTCGTCGGGCGCAGCGAGCGACAGCGCATTGATGCCGAACTGCTGCCCAACTGGGGGGAGGTGCGCTACCTCACCGAACCGCCGGGAGCGCGCATACTCATCAATGGCGAGGACACCGGCCTGACCACGCCGGCGACGGCGGAGATACTCGCCGGCGAGCACGAGGTGGCGCTGGCATTGGCCGGCCACCAGAGCCACCGCGAGCGCATCCTGATCGCGCCTTTGGAGCAGCGCGAGCCGCCGCTGATCCGGCTGCGCCAGTCCGATGCCCAGCTCCAGGTGAGCACCCGGCCGAACCAAGCGGGCGTGACCATCGACGGCCAATACCGGGGCGAGTCGCCCGTCAGCGCGGAATTGCGGTCGGGTAAGGCCTACCGCGTGCAGATCTTCAAGGCAGGTTATGCGGCGCACAGCGCAACGGTCACCCTGAAGGCCGGTGAGAACCGCCGCCTGTCCTTTGAACTCGAACCCTTGACCGGCTTGGTGTCGGTGCAGGCCGAACCTGCCGGGGCGCTGCTGCTTGTGGACGGCAAGGCCCAAGGCACCGCCAACCAAGTGCTCGAACTGCCCACCCGCCCCCACCAGCTGGAGATTCAAGCGGACGGCTACGCGGGCTACCGCACTGAAATCCGGCCCCGTAAAGGCCTCACCCAAGAGGTGCGCGTCAAGCTGCTCACCTTGGCCCAGGCCCGGCTGGCCGCGTTGCGCCCAGAGATCACAACCCCCCAAGGGCAAGTGCTGAAGCTGTTCAAGCCGAACCCCATTCGGCTGGGCGCATCACGCCGCGAACCGGGCCGGCGGGCCAATGAGACGCTGCGCGAGGTGGCCTTGGAGCGGTTGTTCTACTTGGGCGTCAAGGAGGTGACCAATGCTGAGTTCAAGGCCTTTGCCAGCGGCCACGACTCCGGCACCTATGCGGAACGGCCGCTCAACAAGGACGACCAGCCGGTGGCCATGATCACTTGGCACGACGCCGCCCGCTACTGCAATTGGCTGTCGCGCCAGGAGAACCTGCCCACGTTCTATGCGGAGGAGTTTGGCAAGGTGACGGGCTTCAACGCTGCCGCCACGGGCTACCGGCTGCCCAGCGAAGCGGAGTGGGCCTGGGCCGCCCGCCATCAGGAGAGTGGCGAGTTGCTCCGCTTCCCTTGGGGCGACGCGCTGCCACCGCCCAACCGGCACGGCAACTACGCGGACCGGTCCGCGGGCCACTTGGTGGGACGCATCATCTTCGGCTACAACGACAACCACGCCACAGCGGCCCCGGTCGGCACCTTTGCGGCCAACGCCAAGGGCATTTACGATCTTGGCGGCAACGTGGCGGAGTGGGTCAACGACTTCTACGAGCACCCGGCGACCGAAGGCACCCCGCCCCTCGGCCCCGCCACCGGGGAGTATCATGTGATTCGTGGATCGAGTTGGATGCATGGAACCACCACGGAACTGCGGCTGTCCTTTCGCGACTACGGCATCGACGGCCGGCGCGACCTCGGCTTCCGCCTGGCCCGCTTTGCGGAAGCTGAGCCATGAGCGCGGCAATGGGTAGGCTGGCAATCACGCTGCTGGCTGGCGCGTTGCTCGCCATCGGCGGTGGCCTTGCCACGTTGGCACAGACCGAGCCGGCCGCCAATGAGGCCCAACCGCGGGTCGGCAACGCTGAGGCGGACGCGGAACAAGCGGCCGATGAGGACCCGCAAAACAACGAGGGTCAGCCTGAGTCCCCGGAGGTCTTTCTGCCAACCGAGGAAATCTCCGAGGACTTCGCCGTTCCCTTTCCGGTGGACATCTGAACCCCAGTGGACCCATGAAGCGCCAATTGCCCGTAGAGCTGATTTACCAAATCGCCGCCTTGGTGGTGGCGTTGATCCTAGTGCATCTGGTGTACATCACCGTGGTGCGCCCCAACGCCGAGGCCATTCTTGAGGTGCGCGCTGAACTGTCGGCAGCCGGCCAAGCGGGGGACGAAGAGCAGTCAATCTACGTCATGCTTAAGGACTTCGAGCAGGAGGCCTGTTTCGTGCTGATGCTCTGGGCCATGGCCATCATGGGCTACAAGGGCCGCGCCGCCCTGCGCGAGCGCAAGCTGCTCGACCGGGACCTGATCAGGCTTCACGAAGGCATGAGCATCCTGCCCGAGGACACGCGGGAGTACACGCGCCCGATCCAGGCGCTGCCTGCCAACATCCAAAGCTGCCTGCTGCCCCGGGCGCTGCTGTCCGCGCTGCAGCGCTTCGCCTCCACCCGCAACGTGCAGGACGTCTCGGTGGCGGTCAAGGCCATCTGCGACACGGAATCCGACCGGCTTGACAGTGAATTGGCCATGGTGCGCTACATCGCCTGGGCGATCCCCAGCATCGGTTTCATCGGCACCGTGCGCGGCATCAGCCAAGCCTTGGGCCAAGCCTACAAGGCCGTTGAAGGAGACATCGCGGGCGTGACGGCCAGCTTGGGCGTGGCCTTCAACTCCACTTTCATCGCCTTGGTCATCAGCATCATCATCATGTTTCTGATGCATCAACTGCAGTTGCTTCAAGAGCGCTTGGTGCTTGATGCCCAGACCTATTGCGACCAGCGCTTGCTGGCCCATCTGCAGGTGCGCTAGTGAGTCTGTTGCTGGAGCTTAACGACGCTGCGCTTAGCCTGTATCGGAACGGCGAACCCATCTACCAGCAGCCGGCCATCGCCCTGATCGGCGCCCAAGGGGCCGCCTTCGGCGTCGAGGCGCTGCAAAGAGCCCGCCTGCAGCCCCAGCAGGTCAACCAGCAGTACCTCTCCCGGCTCAATGCCGATCCGCTGCCACGGCCCAGCGAAGGGTTCGTCAACCATGCCGACCTGATTTACCGGCACTTGCTGGAGATCAAGGCCTTGGCGGATGAACCCTTGGCCGTGGCGGTGCCGGGGTTTCTGACCGGGGACCAGCTCGGCGTGCTGCTCGGCATTGCCGAGGAGGCCGGCATCCGCATTCGCGGCTTCGTGGACAGCGCGGTGCTGATGGGCAGCGTGGCCGAGCTGCGCCCCAACACCTGGCTGCTCGACCTGCACGCCACCCGCTGCTGCCTGACGGAGCTGCAAGCCAGCGACGTCGATGGCCAAGCGGTCAGCCAAGGCGCAGTGGAGGACATCACGGGCTTTGGGCGCAACGCCTGCATGGATGGCTGGGCCAATCTGGTGGCCGACCGGTTCGTGCAGGAAACGCGCTTCGACCCCTTGCACGCCGCCGACTCCGAGCAGCAAATCTACGACCAGCTGCACGCTTGGGCCGAACGCCGAACCCTCGCCGAGCTGGCTGTGGAAGTGCGCCAAGGCGAAGCCACCCGGCTGGTGCGGGTGGGTGCCACGGCCTTGGGCGACAAGCTGACCCAAAGGCTGGGGCCAGTGGCAGACAAGGTGCCCGCCGGCGCCCGCCTCTTGGTCGCGCCGCGCAGCGCTGGCTTGCCGGGCTTGGTCGACGGCTTGGAGGCGCTCGGCATTGACGCGCACCCCTTGCCACCGGACATCATGGCGCGGGCCATGGCCGAGCGGCTCGGGGTTGTGGACGGCTTGAAATGGGTCACCGCGCTGCCGGCGGCGGCGATGGACAGTGAACGGTCGTTCCCATCGGCACCGACCAGCCCCCTGAGCCCGCAAGCGGCCAGCCACGCCCTCTGCGGCCACCGCGCTTGGCCCTTGGCCGGCAACGCCTTGGGCCTGCCTGAGCGCGGCCACATCGGCGAGGTCATCGAGCGCAACGGGCAGCGCTTTGAGCTGATTGCCGTGGAGGGCGCCAACCGCGCCCCGGGTGGGTAGGCGGCATGGCTAGGCGGCGTTCCTTAAGCGTCTTCTCGCTCTCCTTCCTGGACGTGATGTCCTGCGGCTTCGGCGCAGTGGTGTTGATCTTCCTGATCATCAACCACGAAACCGAGGAGGACGCCAGCATCGTCAACAAGGACCGGTTGGCGGAAATCAGGCTGCTCGACTACCAGGTGCAGAACGGCGAACGGGACCTGTTTGAGCTGAAGGAGCGGTTGGAGGACGTGCTGCAGCGGCTCAGCGATTCCCGGCGAAAGCTGGTCAGCACTGACGCCGACCTGCAACAGGTGCGCCGCGACTTTGATGAACTCGATGCCGCGTCGTCGGCGGAGCTGGAATCCGTGGAACGGCTCAAGAGCGACATTGAAGCCCGCGAAGAGGAAGTGGCCCGCTTGCGGCAGGTCGAGGAGGCCAACCAAGGCGACCGGGGGCGGGCGTTCGCCGGCGAGGGAGACCGCCAGTACCTGACTGGCCTGAAGGTGGGTGGCAGCCACATACTGATCGCCGTCGATGCCTCGGCGAGCATGCTCGACCGCACCATTGTCAACGTGCTGCGTCGCCGCAACATGTCGGAGGAGCGTCGTCGGCAAGCGCCCAAGTGGCAGCGAGCGGTGCGCACCGTGGAGTGGCTGGCCGCCCAACTGCCCTTGGATGCGGACTTTCAGCTGTTCGCCTTCAACGAGCAGGCCCGCTCCCTGGTGCCCGACAGTGACGATCAGTGGGCGCCGCTCGGTGACGGCAGCGCCTTGGGGGCGGCTATTGAAGACCTGCGCGACATGGTGCCCAGCGGCGGCACCAGCCTGCAGCGGCTGGTGATCAAGCTGCGCGATCTGAATCCCTTGCCGGACAACGTCTACCTCGTGACCGACTCCCTGCCCACCCAAGGCCTTCGCACGCCCCGCCGGGCAACCATATCCGGGGCCGATCGCCTCGACCTGTTTCGTGATGCGCTGCGGCAAATGCCCCTGCAGGTGCCGATCAACGTCATCCTCTTCCCCATGGAGGGTGATTACCTCGCCTCAGCGGCCTACTGGAACCTAGCGCGCACCAGCGGCGGCGCCTACCTATCCCCTTCCAGGGACTGGCCCTAAGGCGGTTAGCCCATGAGCACGCGCAACCGAAGAATGATCGAGGAGTTCAGCGTCTCCTTCCTGGACGTGATCTGCTGCGGCTTCGGCGCCATCATCCTGCTGCTGATGATCACCAAAACCGTGGAGCCGATCCTGCTGGAGCGGTCCGTGGTCAGCTTGGAAGGTCAAGTGGCGAGCCGAGAAGACGCGCTCTACGACATCCAAGGGCAAATTCGGGAACTGCGTCGGCAATTGGCCGATGCCAGCGGGCAGCTTGACGACAATCTGCTGGCCCTGGCCCGCATGGAGCAGGAGCTGACCCGCATCCTCGGCCAGTTCACGGCCACCACCGAGGACCAGGAGCAGATGCGCAGGCAAAGCCTAAAGCTCGCCGCGGCCCGCCAGTCCTTGACCGAAGAGATGGAGCGCCTGCTCGGCCTCGACTTCCGGCGCCAGACTGAATTGGTGGGCGGCATCGCCGTTGACAGCGAGTACATCATCTTTGTTATCGACACCTCCGGCAGCATGTTCAACGGCGCTTGGCCGCAAGTGCTGCGCAAGGTCACCGAAACCCTGGACGTCTATCCCACGGTCAAGGGCATCCAAGTGATGAACGACATGGGCGAGTACATGTTCTCCGGCTACCGGGGCCAGTGGATACCCGACACGCCCGCCCGCCGCGAATCCATCATCAACACCCTAAGCAGCTGGAACCCCTTCAGCAACTCAAGTCCGGTGGAGGGCATTCAGGCGGCCATCGACACCTACTACGCGCCCGACAAGCGCATCGGCATCTACGTGTTCGGTGACGACTACAGCGGCGATTCCGTGGAGGAGGTGGTGGACACGGTGGACCGCATCAACGTCGCCGACGAAACCGGGCGCCGCCGGGTGCGCATCAACGCGGTCGGCTTCCCAGTGTACCTGCAAGGCCGGAGCAACAACCGCATTTACCGCTTCGCCGCGCTGATGCGGGAGCTGGCCTACCGCAACGACGGCACCTTTGTCGGATTGTCGGAAATCCAGTAGTCTTGGGGCTAGAGAACGCACGAGCTTTAACATGCTGCAAACCCAAGTGAAGCGCACCTTGATGTTGGCCTTGGCCCTAGCGGCCGTTGGCTGCGCGGGCGCCAAGGTGGCGGTGCCCACCGGGTTTCCGGTGCCCCAGGTGGCCAAGGTGCCGCTGCCGGTGGGCCTCTACTTGGACGAGGCGCTGCTGTCCTACGTCCACCGGGAGTCCTTGGAGCAGCGCGGCGACTGGGAGATTGAGCTGGGCTCCGCCCAGCAGCCGATGTTCGACAACCTGCTGAGTGGCCTCTTCATCGGCCACCGCAGGGTCTCACAGCTCGGCGGCAGCCACGACGACATTGCCGGCGTGCTGGCGCCCGCCATCGAGGAGCTGCAGTTTGCCACCCCGGAGCAGACCCGCACTGACTACTATGAGGTCTGGATTCGCTATCGCTTCGAACTGCATGCCAACAGCGGCGAAAAGCTGGGGCAGTGGCATCTCACCGCCTACGGCAAGGCCCATCAGCAGAATCACGCTGGCGCCTCAGGCGCCCTGCAAAGTGCGGCTTTGGTGGCCTGCCGCGACGCCATGGCCTTCTTCACCCAGCAATTCGTCCGAGTGCCAGTGGTGCGGTCCTGGCTGAACAGCGAATTGGGAGGTTCAGCATGAGCGCAGCGCGCGGCATTGCCTTCCTGCTCGCCGGCGCGGCCTTGGCCGGTTGCGTCACCGCCACCGTGCAGGAGGTGCGGGAGACGGCCACCGCCATGGGCACCGGAGACTCCATCGTGGTGCTCGGGCGGCGCAGTGAACCCACCGGCGCCGAAACCGAGCTCGACTTCATCTCCTGCGTGGCGGACAACATGGGCCGCGGCCAAAACGCGCTCAACGTGGTCAATGAGCAGCAGTTTCTGGACGCCACCTTCCCGTGGTTCGAGCCGCGCATCGCACCGCTCAACCACACTGACCTGCCCACCATCATCAAGCAAACGCCCTTGGCCGAGCGATTGGACGAAATGGGGTTGAAGTACTTGATCTGGATCGAGGGCTCCACGGAGCGCATCGACGAGGGTGGGACCATGAGCTGCGTGGTCGCCCCCGGCGGCGGGGGCTGCTTCGGATTCCTTTCCTGGGAGAACGACTCCGCCTACGAAGCCTCCGTCTGGGACGTGGAGACCGGCCAAGCGGCCGGCAAGATCAGCTCCGAGGCCACCGGCATGAGCTACATGCCCGCCGTCATCGTCCCGATCCCGTTCATCGCCCGAGTCCGCTCCTCGGCCTGCTCAAGCCTGGCCAGCCAGCTGAAGTCGTTCGTGGTGAACTGACCAAGGCGAACCAGACCTCAACCCATCTCCCGGCACATCTCCTTCAGCGCCTCGATGAACGCCAGCGGCTGGTCCAGGAATAGGTGGTGCTGGGCGTCCGGGATGGCCACGGCGGGCACCTCGCCGGGGATCAGCGACTGCATGTGCTGGCGGGTGCGTTCGCTGAACAGCTTGCTCTCGGCACCATAGATCAGGCCCACCGGCAGGCGCAGGTTGGCGTAGTCCTGGGGTTGGCGTTCGGCGTCCTTGAGGACGTTGGGCAGGTCTTCATCGAACTTCCAAGCCCAACCGCCGCCATCGATCGGCATCAGCGAGTGGCGGGCGATGTACTCCAGAATGTAGGCGTTGGCGCAGGGCTGCGGAGGCTGCAGGCGAAAGCGGGCCAGTGCCGTGCGCTTGTCCGGGTAGGCCTTGGCCCGCCCGCCCATGGAAGGCATGTCCGGGACGGGCTCGTCGGGATGGCGCAGGCCAGAGTCGGCCAGAATCAACGCGCCGAAGCGGTCCGGGTGCAGGTTGGCTGCCTTGGTGGCCATGTTGCCGCCGAAGCTGTGGCCCACAATGATGACGTCCGTGCCGAGGTCCGCCGCATCGCAAACGGCCACGATCTCCTTGGCGTAGGTGGCTGATTGGTACTCGTAACGGTAGTCGGAATCACCCATGCCGGTGAGGTCCATGGCCACCACGCGATAGTCCTGGGCCAGTGCCGGGGCGATGAAGTCCCACCAGCGGGAGTGGGCGTTCATGCCGTGGATCAGCAGCAGTCCGCGCTTCTTCGAAGGCCCGCCCCAAGTGCGCCAGACCACGTCGCACTCTTCAACTTCAACCGCAGCGGACTCACTCGGCGTCTCCACCGCCTCGAAAAACCACTCCGGGATGGCGGCGGGCTGGCTTTGGTCCCAGCGGGCCATGGTCAGAGCGACCCGAAGCGCTTCAGGTGGTAGTCGACGTTGCCGAACAGGGCGTCGATCATGGTCAGGCGCTTGAAGTAGTGGCCGATGTTGAGTTCGTCGGTCATGCCCATGCCGCCGTGCAGTTGCACGGCGTTCTGGCCGACGAAGCGGCCGGACTTGCCCACCTGCACCTTAAAGGCGGAAACGGCCTTTTGCGCCTCCGGCCCGTAGCCTTCGGCCATGCGCATGGCCGCCATGTACATGAGGGACTTGGCTTGCTCGTACTCCATGAACATGTCCACCATGCGATGCTGGAGCACTTGGAACTTGCCGATCGGCTGGCCGAACTGCTTGCGGGTCTTGCAGTACTCCACCGTGTCCTTGTAAAGCACCTCCATGCAGCCCACCGCCTCGGCGCCCACGGCCAGGATGCCTTCGTCGATCACCTGCTCGAGAACGGGCAGGCCGCCGCCCTCCTCCCCGAGTAGCGCATCGGCATCGACGTCCACGTCCGCCAAGGTCACTTCCGAGGCGGTGAAGCCGTCCACGGTGGGATAGTCCCGCCGGCTGACGCCGCCAGAGTTGGCGGATATCAGAAAGAGGGAAACCCCCGCTGCATCGCGCTGCGCACCGCCACTTCGCGCTGAGACCACCAGCCAGTCCGCCGACGGGCCGTTGAGCGTCACCGCCTTGTAGCCGTTCAGGCGCCAACCGCCGTTGCGCCGCACGGCATTGGTGGTGAGATCGGCCAGGTTGTAGCGTCCTTGGGGCTCCGCAAAGGCCAGCGCCGCCTGGCTTTCCCCGCTGATGATGCCCGCCAAGGCGGCCTGCTTCTGCGCCTTGGTGCCGGCCAGCCGCAGGGCGCCGCCCGCCAGCACCACGGTGGCCAGCAGCGGTTCGATGACCAGCCCCTTGCCGAACTGCTCCCACATGGCGATGCTCTCCACGGGGCCGCCGCCGAAGCCGCCGTCCTCCTCGGCAAAGGGCACCGCCAGCCAGCCGAGTTCGGCAAAGGTCTGCCAGTGGCCGGCGTTGAAGTCCGCTTCCGACTTGACGGTCTGCTGCCGTTCGTTGAAGCCGTAGTCATTTTGAACGAAGCGCTCAATGCTCTCCTTGAGAAGCGTTTGCTCCTCCGAAAACGAAAAATCCATCAATGCCTCTCGCGTTGTTGGTGGATGCGATCAACCCGTCAACCGGGCGGTCAAGCGCCGCCGATGGGCATCAAGCACCCAAAGGGGCCTTAGCATACCTTCTAGGGGCGGCAAGGCGTAGCCTGGACCAACGGAACCCTCGTTGTCCGTCAAGGTGGGATCGGGCTGCGCCAAGGCATAGTAGCCCGCAGCCTCCATCCTCAGTTGGCCGAGTTCACGGTCCAAGTCCGCGGCGCCCAAGGCAAGCAGGTCCGCCTTGGCGCCGCACGGGCCAAGACCCTGGCGGCCTGCGGAACGGTCGGCCAGGCTTCGGGCTTCAAGCGCCTGCAAGGACTCAAACCGCACTTCAAGGTCCGCCAGCCGGCGCCTGAACCCCGCATCGCGGGCCAAAAGCCCTCCGCGGCCATCGGCAATGTCCGCAAGATCCAGCTTCAGCCGGGCAAGCTGCGCCTCGGCACTTGCGGTGACGGCTAGAGGCGCTTGTGGCCCACCCAGCGCGGCGTCCAGTGCGTCCAAGCCATCGCCCGGTGGGCTCAACAAGTCCGCCGCTGCCTGGGCAAAAGCCAAGGTTTGGGCATCGACAGGACTAACCCCGGCGGCCGCCAAGGACACCGCGAAGAGGCCTGAGCCGCCGCCCTCCATGGCTGCCAAGCACAAGGCGTGGGTGGCCCGGCCGAGGTCCGAGATTCCGGTCAGGGTGCCCTGCAACGCATGGTGCGAACCACTGGGCACAGCGCGCAAACCTGCGTCGTCCAGGGACAGCCCCGCCAATCCGGCGGCCCAGCGGCTGCGGACGGCGCGGATGTCATCCAGGTAACGCACACCAAGGACGGCACTGCCATGCGCCTGCACCAAGGGCCCCACCAAGCCGACGCCCACTGGATCCATGGCGGGCGCCCCCGCCAAGGCCAGCGCCCGCTCCCAAATGAAGCGCTGCTCCAGGGACCAGCCCGTTCCGCCGTGGGCTTCAGGCCATGCCGGCACCGACCAGCCCTGGCGGCACAGCGCCGCAAACCAACGCTTGGCAGCCGCCTCCCAAACGGCCGCCGGGACTGGGCGAAACGGCGCAATGGGCCAATGCTCGCCCAGAAAGCGCTTTGTTTCAGCGGCGAAATCCGACTGGATGTCCGGCGTCAATTCAGCTGCCTCACTGCAAAGGATGCCGCAACCGGTCCTCAACCCGGCCAACCCCTATGGGTAGACAAGTCCATCTGACGAGGCAACGCTCCAGTCCGACCGCTGGACGGTCAGCCAACTCCGAGGCGGAAAGGCCCTGCGTGAGCCCAGGATGCGAGGGCAAGATGCCCTCGCTCCGAGGATCCCGCAACGCAGCGAGGCCATAACCACCCGGCACGCATTGAAGGCGTGGGTTCGCGCCTTCGATTGGGCACTGTGTGATCCTCTTGAGACAGACCGTGAATTGCCGTTCATGAGACAACCTTGTTCCGCGATCAACAAAACCAACGATGCGAGACCCCAAACCGACAAGTATCCGGTCCCCGGGCGCAGAAGCTGACTCGTGAGACAACCTTGTTCCGCGATCAACAAAACTAGTGCAAGATAGCGACTTCATTGCCGCACAGCCCAAACCCATGCCATACAACACTATTTTGACCGACTTGGACGATGGCGTCCTCACCCTGACGCTCAATCGCCCGGAAAAGCTCAACGCCTTCACCGGGGAAATGCAGGCCGAGATGATCGACGCCTTCGACGCCGCCGACGATGACGACCAGGTGCGCGCCGTCATCGTCACCGGCGCCGGCCGCGCCTTCTGTGCCGGAGCCGATCTCTCCTCCGGCGGCAACACCTTTGACGCGGACGCCCGGCCAGACCGGGAAGGCGGGCTCAAAGCCGATGGCGGCGGCGTGCTGACGCTGCGCATCTATGAGTGCCGCAAGCCAGTGATCGCCGCCATCAATGGCCCAGCGGTCGGTGTCGGCGTCACCATGACCCTGCCCATGGACATTCGCATCGCCGCCAACCAGGCCCGCCTTGGCTTCGTCTTCGCCCGCCGGGGCATCGTGCCCGAAGCCTGCTCAAGTTACTTCCTGCCCCGTGTGGTGGGCATCAGCCAAGCCTTGGAGTGGTGCTACAGCGGGCGCGTGTTTGACGCCCAAGAGGCACTACGGGGCGGCTTGGTGCGCAGCCTGCATGACAAGGCCGATCTGTTGGCCGCGGCGCGGAACATCGCCAGTGAATTCAGCGCGCACAGCTCGCCGCTGTCAGTGACCATGATCCGGCACATGATGTGGCGCATGCTCGGCGCCGACCATCCCGTGGAGGCGCACAACGTCGATTCGCGAGCCATCTACCACCTCGGCCGGGGGGCTGACGCCAAGGAGGGCGTCGAAGCCTTCTTGGAGAAGCGGCCTGCGCAATTCCAAGGCCGGGTGAGCGAGGACATGCCGGAGTTCTTCCCTTGGTGGGAAAAGCGGAGCTTTTCGTAAGGAGACAACCATGACCGAACCGGAAATCGCCCAAAAGGCACCCTACCCCGTCGCGGTGACCCAAGGGGAGAAGTACTTCTGGTGCGCCTGCGGACGAAGCGCCAACCAGCCGTTCTGCGACGGGTCGCATAAGGACACCGGCCTCGTGCCGGTGCCGTGGTCGGCGGAGGAGGACAAGACACTGTACTTCTGCGGCTGCAAGCGCACCGGCGGCCCTCCGCTGTGCGACGGCTCCCATAATCAACTCTAACGAAGCGGTACCTCAGGGCTATTCATGGACGGTCGCTGGGCGCAAGAGTTGATTCTTGCGGCAATCTCAGCCCGCGATCAACAACCAGAGTGACTCCAGTGGTGTTGGACCTAAAGCCATGTCTTCTCAAGGTTTTCTATCGCGGCTGCTCAAGGGCAAGGATCCCTTGGCCTCGTCCCTGGCCGAGGAGCGCCTCGCTGCGCTTGCAGCCCTAACCGAGTCAGACGCCGCAACCGAGCAGCGCCGGCTGGCGGAGCTGGCCGCCCATGACTCGGACGCTCGGGTGCGTCGCGCGGCTATCGACCACCTGCGAGACGAAGACGCGCTTTCCGCCTTGCTGGACGATCCAGCCGTGGGCGCCGCCGCCGCGCAACGGCTGGGCGGCAACGACAGCCCCGTGGACCACTCCGCCGTTCGCCAAGCCCGCATGCAGGCCGCGTCAAGCCCGGAAGCGGCGCTGGGCATCGCCGCCGAGGCAAAGGCAGTGGAGGAACTGGCCGCACTCTACCTTTGCTGCCCCGAAGCCTTCAGGCCAACGGTGATGGCTGCGCTGCGCAAAGCTGGCGAAGCCGGTCTATCCGCCTTGGAAAAACGCTCCCGGGGCCGGGACAAGGCATCCAATCGCAGCGCTCGGGCCGAACTGGAGCAACTGCGCAGCCTCGTCAAATCGGTCGGCGACACTTGCAAGCGGGCAGAGGAGCTCGCGGCGGTGCTGAGCAAGACGGAAGATGAGGATCTGACGCCGCGCATCATCCACCTCAAAAGAGAACTGCAGGGTTGCTGCCAGTCCATCCAATCCAAGATGGCTGAGCTGGCTGAGTACGGCGCCGAAGCTCCGGATCTATCCGCTTGGCGCACTGCCGCCGAGTATGACGAACCACCCGACCCTGCCCCCGCACTCAAGGTGCAGGCGACCAGCGCAACGTTCCAAACGCTTGGCCAAGCCTTCGAGGAGCTGGCGGGGCAAATGGCTGCAGGCGCCCCATTCGACACCGTGAAGGAGCAGCGCGACGCGCTTACGGCCGAGTGGCTGACCCTAGCCGACCAAGCGCAGCCGGATGACGCCCAGCATCGCCTGTTTGAATCGGTCAGCCACCAGTATCAAGAGCTCGCGGAGGCAGTGACGCGATGCCAAAGCCTCGCCATGCCCACCGACGACGGCCCGCCGGAAATCACCGAGTGGCCCAAGGAACCGGAGGCCTTGCAGGCGCTCTGGACGCACGCGCGCACGGCGGGGCAGCAACGCAAGACGCTGGAGCGCGAACTGGCCCGCCTCCGGTGGCCCGATTGGGCAAAGCCCCCTGAGCCGCTGCGGCAGGCCACGGCTCGAATGGCTGTGCTGAAGAGCTTTGAGGATGCGGCAAGGGCAGAGCAAGAGCGGCTCGCCGAGCAGCTGGAGGGCGCCGTCCAAGAGGTCGGCACCGCCATCGAAGCGGGCCGCCTGCAAGGCGCCGCCTCAGCCCTGGGCCTCGCCCGGCGCTTGGAGAAATCGTTGCCTGACCGCTTGGCGGCCGCGCACCGCAAGGCCATCTCCCGGCGCGCCGCCCAAGTGGATGAATTGCGCGATTGGCAAACCTTCGCCACGGCGCCCAAGCGGGAACGTTTGGTGCAGGCCATGAACGCCTTGGCCGAACAGCCCGAGCCACCGCAGGAGCAGTCCGATCGCATCAAGGCGCTGCGCAACGAATGGCGGGCGCTGGGCAACCCTTCCAACAGCAGCGAGCGCAGCCTGCACGATCAATTCAACCGCGCTGCGGAGCGCGCCTTCGAGCCCTGCCGCGCCTACTATGCCGAACAAGCTGAGCTTCGCAGCCGCAACTTGGCCGGGCGCCAGCGCATCTGCGAGCAGCTCGAGGCCTATCTCGCCAGTGTCGACTGGTCCACTGCGGACATGAAGGCGGCCGAGCAAATCATGCGCACGGCGCGTGACGAGTGGCGATCCCTGCATCCGGTTGACCGGAAGCAGAGCAGGGCCATCGAGGCCCGCTTTGAGCGCTCCCAGGAACGCATTCACGCGGCCGTGAAGCAGGCTTGGGAAGCCAACCTCGCCAAGAAGCGTGAGATCGTGGCAGCCGCCGAGGCGCTGGCGGCCGCCGACACGCGGGCGGCCGCCGAAGCGTCGGCGCAGGGCGATGCCGAAGTGGCGGCCAAGGTGGCCGAAGTCAAGCGTCTGCAGCAACGCTGGCGCGCCGTGGGCGTCACCCCGCGCAGCGCCGACCAAAAGCTCTGGAAAGCGTTTCGCGGGCACTGCGACCGCATCTTCAGCAATCGGGACGCCCATCGCCAGCAGGCCGCACAACGCGTGGATGAAGCGCTGGCCACCGCCGAGGACATCTGCCTCGCGCTTCAGCAGGCGCTGGAGGCATCGGCCTCGGAGCAGCCTGACCCGGGACTGGTGCACCGGCTGCGGGCCGAACTCGATGACTTGGCGCTGCCGGACCGTCAGCGCCGTGCGGCATTGCGCCGCTTCGAGGAATTGGCCCGGGAGTACGGCACGGTGCTGCGCATCGCTAAGCAGAAGACCCTGCTGGCCGATCTTGAGCAACTGGAGGCCTGGGATCTGGAGGTCAGTCAAGCCGAGGCGGCCGGCCGCCCAGTGGAAGCGCCCGCCCCGGAATTCGCGGGCCGCGGACAAGGCGGGGCCAAGGGCGAGCAAGCTCTGCTGGAACTCACGGTGGCGGCCGAAATCCAAGCCGGCATTGAATCCCCAAGGCAAGATGCCGAACTGCGCCTGCAATTGCAGGTGCGCATTCTCAACGACAGCATGAATCGCGGCGCGCAGCGCAAAGCCGCCAAGGAGTTGGCCGCCGAGTGGTGCCGCATCGGCCCCAAGGCACCGGCCTGCGACCCGCTTCGGAGGCGTTTCTTCGCCGCCTTGCGGGTGCTTTGCTGAGCACGCGTGCTCAGCGAGGCAGCCTGACCTCTATGCTGGCGCCCCCCAAGGGGCTTCGGCCGATGTCCAAGGCGCCGCCGTACAGCTGGACAAGCTCGGACACCACGGACAGGCCAATGCCTTGCCCCGGCTGCACTTGGTCGCCGCGCGCCCCCCGGTTGAGGATGTCGTCGCGCATCGTCCGGTCAACGCCCGGCCCGTCATCCTCAATGCGCATGACGGCCACCGCGCCGGCTTGGCCGCTAATCCGCACTTGGGAATGCGTGTACTTGAAGGCGTTTTCGAGAAGATTGCCGAAAATGTCCATCAGGTCGCGCTCGTCGCCGCGCACGTTCAAGGCCGGCGGCAGGCGCACGTCCACGTTAAGTTCGCGATCAGAGTAGGCGGTCTCAAGCGCCCTAATCAGCCGTTCCGCGAGGCGGGAGACGTCCACCGGCCGCCCTACCACAACCGGCCCGGCCACCGTGGCGCGGGACAGCTGATGGGTCACCACGCCCTCCATGCGATCAAGCTGCTCGGCGATCAGCCCCCGCTCCCCATGCGGCGCGCCATCCGCCGGAACGGACCCGCCCAAGGCGTTGCGGATGACCGCCAAGGGCGTTTTCAGGCTGTGCGCCAAGTCCTCCAAGGCATGCCGATAGCGCGTGCGCCGCCGATGCTCGTGGGCAATGAAGCGGGCCAGGTTCTGGCGCAGTCCGGTCAGCTCCTTGGGGTAGTGGTCCGATAGATTGTCCCGCCGCCCCTCCTCAAGCGCCCTGACCTCTTCGGCCATGACCCGCAGCGGCGTCAACCCCCAACGGATGGCCAGGAACTGCGCACCGATGACCAACAGCGTCACCAACGCCAACCCCGACGCCAAGTTGCGGCGAAAGCTGTCGATGATGGCCTGGGTTGGGGCTTGATCGGCGGCCACCTGGAAGATGAGCTGCGACTCGTCCGCATCATCCCAAATCACCAGATAGGCCAGCAGGAACCGGGGCACCCCGCCGGCATCGGTTTCGGCAAAGCGGAACTCACCGAGGGCCGCCTCAAGGCGCACTTGGTCCACATTGGTGGTCAGCGCCGAAGGCGAACGCCACTCGCGCCCGGTGCCGGGCTCCCAAACCTCAGCGTAGAGGCCGGATTCCGGCTGCGACAGGCGCGGTTCGGGCAGCTCATCCACGCGAATGCCCAAAGCGTCCGCATGGGCCACGCCCATGAGCGAATAAACCACCAGCCGCAACTGCTCCTCGACCCCGGCGAGCGTGCTGGCCCGAAAGGAGCGGTCCAAAACCCAGCCGGCCAAGGTGAGGATGCCAATCAACACTAACGTGGTGACCGTCGCCAAGCGGAACTGGATGCCGCCGCGCAAGGGCCAGCGGACCTTGGCGGACGGTTGGTGACTCGATCTAGGCGTCTTCAAGGGCAAACTTGTAGCCCTGCCCCCGCAAGGTGAGGATGGCGTTGTGCGGCCCGAGCTTCTTGCGCAGGCGGCCGACGAACACTTCGATGACGTTGCTGTCGCGGTCGAAGTCCTGGTCGTAGAGGTGCTCGGTCAATTCCGCTTTGGAAACCACGCGTCCTTGATTGAGCATGAGGTGCTCCAGAACCCGGTACTCGAAGGCCGTCAACGACACCGCTTCGTCGGCGACCCGCACCTCCTTGCGGACCGTGTTCAAGCTGATTGGCCCGCCACGAATCACCGGCGAGGCGTAGCCGGCGGCGCGGCGAACCAAGGCGTTCAGACGGGCTTTAAGCTCCTCCATGTGAAAGGGCTTGGTGAGGTAGTCATCCGCCCCGGCTTCCAAGGCAAGGACCTTGTCCTGCCAGCGGTCCCGCGCCGTCAGAATCAGGACGGGAAAAACGCGCTCGCTGGCGCGCAGCGCCGCGATCAGCGCGCGGCCGTCCAGGCGCGGCAGGCCCAGGTCCACAATGGCCGCCTCATAGTCGAACTCCTGGCCGTAGTAGAGGCCCTCCTCGCCATCGGCGGCAGCATCCACCACGTGGCCGGCTGCCTTCAGGTGCTCGGTGAGCTGGCCCCTGAGCGCCGGCTCGTCCTCCACAACCAGTATGCGCACGATGGCAGCGGCGGTCAGCGCCGTTCGATGCGACCCCGCGGATTCACTCGAATCGTCTGGATGCGACCGCCTTCGAGCAGAACCCGCACTTCGTAGCCTCGCCGGCCGCCTTCAATGGGAATCACCGACAGCACTCGGCCGTCCACCGCCTGACGCACTAAGTCTAGGGCACGATCCTGGGAAACGCTGGGCTGGGGGGCGAAATTGCGCTGTTCCGGCTCCCGTTCCGCCGACATGGCGGCTACCGGAAGGCACACCAACCAAAACGCCCACAGTGCGTTGCGGACAGCGCCCCGGATTCCCAAGCGGTGCCGGCCACGCCGCATCACGAGCCGTCGCCGAACGCTGTTCATGAGTCACTCCGATTCGCTGCACCGCGCCCCATTCTAACGCTATCGAGCCGCCAGGGGCTGCGCGGTTGCGCAGCAACTCGGGGCGGTGGGCGCTGTCGGCGCGCGTAATCTGCGTTAGGAGACGGGGGTGACCCGCACTCTGACGCGGATTCGCTCGCCGGGGTGGTTGCGCATTCGGGTGGCGTACACCGTGCCGTTGTACTGGTAGCGAACGCGGTAGCCGGCAAGGCGGTCCTCCTCGTGGATTTCCTCAAACCGGTCGCAAACGGTTTCCGTCCGGTAGCTGCCTTGCCGGCCGCTGCGGCCGATGTCGGCGCCGATGCTGCCGCCAAGTATGGCCCCGGCCACCGCGCCGACCCGCTTGTTGACTTTCTTGTGGCCCACCGCGTTGCCGAGCGCCGCGCCGATGATGGCACCGAGGATCGGCGGCGTGGCGGAGCGGCCGCCCGAGCGGTGCCACACCTGCTCCTCGCGGCACGCCTCAACCGGCTCGATGCGCCGCACGGTCTCGTAGACCGGCTCAACGTTCAACACCTCGGCCCACTGATAGTCCGCCGCCACTGCCGAAGCGGGAAAAAGCACCACCAAGGACATAAGCCGGCACCAACCAAAGTTCTGCATCGTCATGATCCGCACTCCATTGCGATGTGGATGACCACGAGGCTAGCCCCGCCTGCCTGAACCGGGCATGAATGCGTCAAAGGCCGATCAGGCGATGGTCTTGGCCCAAGCGCAGGCGCCAATCGGCGCGAGCGGCGAAGCTCACCTGCTGCCATTGGGTGAGGCGCTCATAGTGGGCGATGAAGCGGTCGAGCTGCGCCTTGGACATGCGCCGGTGCGGTGCAAGGGTCTGTTCCTGGGCCATGCGCCAACGCCGAACCGCCTCCATGCCGGGCACTTCGATGTAGATCCACCAATCCACCCGCTGCCACAACGGCGCGTAGTCAGCACAGGCGGCGTTCACATGGGCGCGCCAGAGTCCGTCACGATCTTCAGTGGCCTCCAGCCGATTCACGGGCTGGCGCAGCATGGCCTCCGGCTGCGGCGCTACGCCCAGGCACCAGCCCTCAAGGATGAGCGTGTCAACCGCTTCCGCCGTCGGCCACTGGGCTCGTGCACGGGGCTCGTCACGGCCCTTGTCAAATCTTGGCAAGCGGGTGCGGCGGCCCGCCAGCACGTCGTCGAGCACGGCCAGCGCTAACGCCACGTCATGGGTGCCCGGCGGCCCCCGGGTGGCCAGCAGCGGGTGAATCTGGCGCGCCAGCTTCGAGCGTTGGCGCCCGTCGAGATAGAAGTCGTCCAGCGAGCAGACGGCGGCCGTGCGCCCGGCCAAGGCCACAGCTTGGGCAATGAGGGCGGCCAACGTCGATTTGCCGGCACCCTGCCCGCCGCTCAGGCCGACGCAGCGTTTATTGGGCAGTGCGAGGGCGGCCACGGCGGCGACGGCCCGCCAATCCATGGGTGCATCGGCCGGCAAGCGCTGGTGCAAGTCCGCCAACCGGCGCCGGTCCAGCTCGGGAGCAAGTTGGTCGGCAATGGCGGTGAGGGTCAAGGTTGCCCTGTTCATTCCCCGTCTTTTAGCACTGAGTGCGCGACGGCGCCAGTTGAGGCGCCAAAGTGCAGTGCGCTGCTGGGTGGGCATTTGTAGAATGCCCTCAGCGACGGCGCTGGCGCCGGTCTTGGTTATCGCCTCATTGGGAGTTGTTTTGATGTGGAATCGGAATTGGACGTTGGGCCGTTTGGCAGGCGCGACCCTTGCGGCTTGCTTGGCTGGGGCCGGACTGTGGGGCTGCGATGCCGCCCAGATGGCGGCTCCGGACGCGGAGCCGACGGTGGTCAAGAGCCCCAACGACCAGCGGGCGTATCGCTACATCGAGCTGGCCAACGGCCTCAAGGTGCTGCTCGCGTCGGACCCTGGCGCCGACAAGGCGGCGGCCTCGCTGACGGTGTTCAGGGGCTCCTTCCACGAACCTGCCGAGCGCCCCGGGGTTGCCCACTTTCTGGAGCACATGTTGTTCATCGGCACCGAAAAGTACCCGGAGGTGGATGGCTACCAAGCCTTCATCTCCGCCAACGGCGGCAGTTCCAACGCCTACACCGCCGGTGACCACACCAACTACTTCTTCGACATCGACCCAGCGCACTTCCAGGCGGGCATGGACCGCTTCGCGCAGTTCTTCATCGCCCCCCTGCTCGACCCCGCGTATGTGGAGCGGGAGCGCAACGCCGTGCATTCGGAATACCAAATGCAGTTCAAGGACGACGGCTGGCGGACCTTCTCGGCCAGCAAGATGGCGCTGAACCCGGACCACCCCCTCTCGCGCTTCAACATCGGCAGCCTGGAAACGCTCGGCGAAGGCACCTACGGCGATCTCAAGGCCTTTTTCGAGGCCCATTACTCCGCCGACCAGATGGCCTTGGTGGCGCTCAGCAACGAAAGCCTGGACGACCTGCAGGCTTGGATTGCGCCGCTGTTCGAAGGCATTGCCAACCGGCAGCGGGGCGCGGCGCCGATCGCCGTGCCGCCCTATTCGGCAGACGGCTTGCCGGCCACGCTGCGCGTTCAACCGCAAAAGGAAATCCGCTCGGTGTCCTACCAGTTTCCGGTGCCGTCGCTGCGCCCCCACTACCGGGCCAAGCCCGACAGCTACATCAGCAACCTGCTCGGCCACGAGGGGGAAGGCAGCCTGTACGCCGTGCTTAAGGACCGGGGCTGGATCGAGACCCTGAACGCCTCGAGCAGCCACATCGACGATGCGCACAGCACCATCGAGGTGTCCATCGGCCTGACCCCTGCCGGCAGCGAGCGGATCGAAGCCATTACGGCGGCGCTGTTTGCCTACATGGATCTGCTGCGCAGCGAGGGGGCGAGCGAATGGCGCTATCAGGAGCAGGCGCAGCTTGCCGAGACGCACTTCCGCTTTCAGGAGCCATCGAGCGCCATGGGCTTCGTGTACCAGATGGGGCCCAAGCTGGCGCACCTGCCACCCGCGGACCTGCTGCGGGCGCCCTATCTGATGGCCCGCTTCGACGCCGAGCTGATTGACCGGCACCTCTCCCAGCTGACGCCGCAAAACGTGCTCATGACCATCGTTAAGCCCGACGCGGCCACCGACCAGGTTGAGCCTTGGTTCCAAGTCCCCTACGCCCTGGAACGCGGCCCCATTGCCATGGAGTCGCCAGCGGGCAACGCCCCGTTTGCGTTTCATTTGCCCGCGGAAAACCCCTTCATTCCGGACAACCTCACTGCCCTGCCGGATGACCCAGCCCCGCCAAGACGCTTGGCAGCCGCGGCGGGCATTGAGGTCTGGCTGGACCGCGATCTCGAGTTCGGCGCCCCGCGGGCCAATCTGCGCCTGCTGTTGACGGTGCCCGACGGCGGCTTCGCGTCCGTGGACGACGAAGTGGCTGCCAGCATCTACCGCGACCTAGTGGTGGACCAGCTCAACGCCTACGCCTATCCCGCTTGGCTGGCCGGGCTCTCCTTCAACATCCGCTTGACGGCCAAGGGCTATCTGGTCGAAATCGGAGGCTACACCGACAAGCAGGACGTCTTGCTGCCGAGGGTTCTTGAGGCTCTGTCAGGGGCGGCAATCGAGCCGCAGACATTCGAGCGCTTCCGCGATGAGCGGGTGCGCGACTGGCGCAACGAGGCGCTCGAGCGGCCCTTCTCCCAAACCTTCACGGCGCTGCGCAAGGCGCTCTACAACAGCGCTTGGCCCGCCGAAACGCTGGCCGAGGCGGCCAATGGGCTGACCGTCGAGGCGCTTGAGACCTGGCGAGATGAACGGCTGAACCAGTTCGGCTTGGTGGCCCTGCTGCATGGCAACTTGAATGAGGCCGAGGCCATGGACATCGTCGCCTCCGTTCGGGAACGGCTCCCCCTGCGGGCGGTGTCTGCCTTCCAAGTTGAAGTCGCCAAGGTGGCGGACAGCTACCGAGTGCCCTTGGCCATCGACCACGCGGACGCCGCCGTAGCGCTCTACGTTCAGGATGACGCCACCGGTATCCAAGCCCGCGCGCAAAGCGCGCTGGCCGCCCAGCTGATCAAGCAGGCCTTCTTCACCGAGCTGCGCACCGAACAGCAGCTCGGCTACGCCGTGTTTGCCCAAGCCACGCCGTTTCGGGACCAAGGCGGGCTGAGCTTCATCGTGCAAAGCCCAGTGGCTTCCCCGGCCGCCTTGGAGCAAGCCATCCTAGCCTTCCTGGACACGCGCCCCGACGTCGCCCGGCAACTGCCCGACGAGGCCTTCGCCCAACAAAAATCCGGCTTGGTCAGCGACCTGACCGAGCGGGACAAGAACCTGGGTCAGCGCAGCCAGCGCCTGTGGCTGGATCTTGATCTCGGTTACACCAACTTCGACGCCAACCAACAGCTCGCCGATGCGGTGGCGGGCCTAAGCAAGGGCGAGATGGTGGATTTCCTGGAAGAACTTCGGCAACGAGCAAGAAGCCAAAGGCTCATCATCTACAGCTTGGGCAAGTTCCAGGAAGCGCCCGCTGAGGGGCAACTGGTCGAGGACTTGACTTGGCTCAAGGGGGTGCCTTCGGACACGGCGTCAATCCCCGGAGCGAGTGCGTCCCGCCCTCGAACTGAACTTGGGAACTCAGTGCAGCAGCGTTGGCTGAAGCATGTTGAAGGCGTTGAATGAGAATTCCTGCACGCTTACGGCGTCCCCTCGCTCCTTGCAAGCGCATTTGACATTACTGCCGGTGCGCGACCGGAGCTTGCGAATTCCCGCCGAAACGGCGGCAGGGCGTCCAGCAGCGCCTGCCCATAGCGCTTGGTGAGCACGCGCTTGTCCAGCAGGGTGATGCGGCCACGGTCATTGTCGTCACGAATCAAGCGCCCGCAGGCCTGCACCAGCTTCAGGGCGGCGTCGGGGACGGTGATCTCCATGAAGGCGTTGCGGCCTTGGGATTCGGCCAATTCAGCGATGGCTTGGTCCACTGGATCATCGGGCACCGCAAAGGGCAGCTTGACGACGATGACGTGCAGGCAGTAATCGCCCGGCAGGTCCATGCCTTCGGCGAAGCTGGCAAGTCCCATCAGGTAGCTGGGCTCACCCGCATCGACCCGCTGCCGATGGCGCCTGAGCATGGCCTGCTTTGAGCGTTCGCCCTGAAACTGCGCAGCCTCCATGAGGGTGCGGCCCGCCAAGGCATCACGCACCTCGTTCATTTGCCGCCAGGAGGTGAACAGCACCAAGGCGCTCGGCTCCACCGCCAGCAGTTCCGGCAGCAAGCCGGCCACCTCCGCCGTGTGCGCCGCCACATCCTTGGGGTCGGCGTCCATCTGCGGCACCGACAGCACGGCGATGCTCGGGTAGT
Source organism: Candidatus Azophilus sp. (assembly GCA_965220835.1). Lineage (GTDB taxonomy): Bacteria > Pseudomonadota > Gammaproteobacteria > Pseudomonadales > Azotimanducaceae > Azophilus. Next base: position 2,014,348 of record OZ244842.1, read on the forward strand.
CGAAGGGGCTGGAAATGCTGACGCCCTGCGCCTCGCTTAAGCCGGACCTTTCAAAGAAGCGGTCAAAACGGCCCAAGGCCGTCAACGTGGCGGAGGTGGCCACGGCGGCATGGCAGCGCGACCAAAGGTGTTCGCCCAACAGCTGGCCCGGCTCGATGGGCGTGCTCAGCAACTCCAAATCCTGTTCCGAGCGGCTCGCCCAACGCGCCATTCGGCCTGGCGCAGCCACGCCGTCCGATGCTTGCGCATAGTCTTCAAGCAAGGCATGCACCGCCGCGGCCCGCGCTTCGGCCTGGCCAACCGGGGCCAGCCAATCCTCCGCCTCCATCGGATTGGGCCAATCCGAGCCGTCATCCAGCGCCTTGCGCAGCAAATCCTGCAGATCGATCAAGGCGCTGTGGATTCGTGCCAGCGGGGTGGCTGCCAGCGCCGCCGCTTCGCTCAGCACGGGATCGATTTGCCCATGCATAAAGCGGCAGACTTCGGTGACGGAGTCGGCGCCCTTGAATCGCTCAGCGAAGGGCAACTGCCCCGCCACGACGCCCAACGCCTCGAGCGCCTGCTTGAGCGATTGGCACTCCTCAACCAGGCCTTTGGCGATGCGCTCCAACGCCGCCGGACGCCCCATCCGCTGGGCCAATGTGCCGGCCAAGGCGTTCACTTGGTCCGCCCAAACGGCCGTGGCGCCCAGGCGCGCACTGAGGGCGAAATGGCGCTGGGTCTTGTCCGGCAGATGATGGGCCTCATCGATGACCAGAATGGACGACTCCGGAGCGGGCAGCACCACGCCCCCGCCGAAGGCGTAGTCAGCCAACAGCAGGTCGTGGTTGGCGACGATCACGTCCGCATCGCTCAAGGCATGGCGCGCCTTGAAGAACGGGCACTCGGCATAAAACACGCACTTGCGGTTGGCGCAGCCCCGGTGGTCCGTGGTCAGGCTGCGCCAGGCGGCATCCTCGACCCCGGCCTCCCAGGTGTCGAGTTCGCCGTTCCAGCGGCCTTCGCCAAAATCGCGCATCATCTGCCGCCACACCAGGCTGTGATCGACCACCGAGGCGTCGGACAGCACCAGCTCCTGCTGCTGGCCACCGTTCAGAATCTGATCCAGGCGCTTCACGCACAGGTAGCGGCCCCGGCCCTTGGCCAAGACGAAACTGAAATCGAGGCCGGACCCGTCGGCCAGGTCCGGCAGGTCCCGCTCCACGATTTGCTCCTGCAGGGCGACCGTGGCGCTGGCGATGACCAAGGTCTTGTCCAGCGCCTGGGCAATGGGGATGGCAGCCAAGCAGTAGGCGACCGTCTTGCCCGTGCCGGTGCCGGCTTCAATGGCGACCAGGCGCGGCGGCTCGCCCGCGCAGTTGCGGGCGATGTGGGCTATCATTTCCCGCTGGCCACGCCGGGCACGAAAGCCCCGCGACTGCAGCCAAGCGCTGTAGGCCTCCTGAATCCGCGCTTTCAATTCAACGGTCAAGTCACTCATGGGACAGATGTTACGCGCCAGCCACGCCTTGGGGCCACCCGCGAGCCTCGGCCCTAAGGGCCGAGGCTCGATTGGAGTTTCGCTGGCGCGAAACTCCGCGAGCCTTGTGCCGCCACTCTCTGTGCTAACGCGATTCTCAGCGAATCCAGCGCCGCCACTCTCTGTGCTGGCACGAAACTACGCAGGTTTGGTTCTCGCACTCTTTGGGCTGGCGCTGTTGACGATGGTGCCAACAGGGGCTTGGGGAGCGGACCTTTCACGGCTGACGCTGCCCGAGGGGTTTTCCATTCGCGCACTCACGCTTGAGGCGCCCGACGCGCGGCAGATGGCCTTGGCCGGCAATGGCACGCTCTTCGTGGGCACCCGCCGCCGCGGCACCCTGTACGCCATCCCCAACGCCTTGAGCGCCCAGTCGCCTGAGGTGTTGACCTTGGCCAAAGGGCTCAAGATGCCCAACGGGGTGGCCATCGCCAATGATGACCTCTATGTGGCTGAAGTGAGCCGAATACTGAGGTTTCCGAACATCGCGGCCTCGGTGGGGGGCGGCAGCCCAGGCCAAGCGCCCTATGCAGTGGTCACCGACCAGCTGCCCGACAAAACCCACCACGGCTGGAAGTACATCAAGTTTGGGCCCGATGGACAGCTCTACGTGCCGGTGGGCGCACCGTGCAACATCTGCCTCTCTGAAGACCCCCGATTTGCCGCCCTGCTGCGCATGGACCCGCACACCGGCAGCGCCATCATCTACGCCAGCGGCATCCGCAACACGGTCGGCTTCGCTTGGCACCCGGATAGCGGCGAACTGTGGTTCAGCGACAACGGCAGGGACATGATGGGCGACGACGTTCCGCCGGAGGAAATCAACGTTGCCAGCCGGCCGGGCCAGCACTTCGGCTACCCGTTCGTCCACGGCAGGGACATTGTGGACCCAAGGTTCGGCGCTGATGCGCCAGACTTGGCGTTCACGCCGCCGCGGTTGGAGATTCAAGCCCACGCAGCCGCACTGGGCCTGGACTTCCACACCCACCCACAGTTCCCGCCCCGCTATCGCGGCGCGCTGTTCATCGCGGAGCACGGCTCCTGGAACCGCTCCTCCAAGGTGGGCTACCAAGTCAGCGTGGTGACCTTCGAAGACGGCGAACCCCGCTATGCGCCCTTCATCACCGGCTGGCTGGAGGGGGAGCGCCAGTGGGGACGGCCAGTGGACGTGCTGGCCGCCCCGGACGGCAGCTTGCTGGTGTCAGACGACCAGCAGGGAGCGATCTATCAAGTGCGCTGGCAGCCGGCCCGCTGAACAGTCGCCGCCTAAAAGTCACGGCAAACCCGCCGCCGCCAAATCCACAATCGCCAAAGGAGCCAGTCCCAAACGCACCGCCGCTCAATCACCATTGCCAAAAGACCACCGCCAAAAGAACCGCCGCTAAAAGAACCGCCGCTAAAAGAACCACCACTTTTTGTCCAGACGTTTTTCGCAACGGTTGAGCTGGTCGCGGTAGCGGGCAGTGCGGTCGGCAACCTTCTGCGCATAGGAGAGCACGGCGCCATTGTTTCGCCAAGTGCCCTTGGCGTAGCCGGTGGGTCCGGAGTAATAGGCGAGGTAGAGGCGGTAGGCGTCGGACTTGGCAATCCCCAGCTGGCGGTGGGAGCGGTCGTTGTACCAGCCGATGAAGTCCAAGGCGTCGTCAATTTCGTCGCGCTCCACAAAGCGCGCGCCAGTGGCCTTCTTGTAGTCGGCCCAGGCCGCATCGGTGGCTTGGGCGTAGCCGAAGGCGTCGGACGGCCGCCGCCACGGCACGATGCCGAGCAAGCGCTGACGCTCCGGCCGGACGTCGGAACGGAAGCTGGACTCCCGGTGAATGAAGGCCATGCCCACCGGCACTGGCAAGCCCCACTTCTGGCGCGCGTTTCGGGCCGCCTTGTACCAGGAACCCTTCTCCTGAAAGATCGCGCACAGATTGTCCGGCCGCTGCGGCGGGGCGGTGGCGCACCCCGCCAACAGCACGCCGGCCAACGCCATCCCACTGAGACTAAAGCGCATCGAACCCACTCAACACCTCCATGAACTCGGCTTCATCCATGACCGGCACCTTGAGCTGCTCGGCCTTGGCCAGCTTGCTGCCGGCGCCGGGCCCGGCCACCACCTGGGCGGTCTTGCCCGATACCGAGCCGGCGACCTTGGCGCCAAGGCCAGTGAGCTTCTGCTTGGCCTCGTTGCGGGACAATTGCTCAAGGGTGCCGGTCAGCACCCAAGTTTGCCCGGCCAGCGGCAGGCTGTCGGCCACCGCCTCAATGGCCGGCCAAGCAATCCCCACCGCAACCAACTCATCCACGGCCTTGGCGTTGTCAGGGTTGTCGAAGTACGCGGCGATCTTCTCGGCAACGATGGGGCCGACGTCGGGCACCACTTCCAAGGCCTCCGGCGTGGCGGCGCGCAAGGGCGCCAAGCCCCCGAAGTGGTTGGCCAGGCTCTGGGCGGTGGCCTCGCCCACTTCGCGGATGCCCAAGGCATAGATGAAGCGGGCGAGGGTGGTTGACTTGCTCGCCTGCAGGGCATCCAGCAGATTCTGCGCCGATTTCTCCCCCATGCGCGGCAGTTCGCTTAAATTCTCCCCTGAAAGCCGATAGAGATCCGCCGGCGTGCGCACCAAGCCGTTCTCCACCAATTGATCGATCAGCTTTTCCCCCAAGCCCTCGATGTCCATGGCCAGGCGGGAGGCGAAGTGGCGCAGGCCCTCCTTGCGCTGTGCCGGACACAGGGTCGGTGCCGCGCTGCAGCGGGCCACCGCCTCTCCTTCCGGGCGAATCACCGGGCTGCCGCAGGCCGGGCAGGACTGCGGCAAGGCAATGGCTGGCGCATCCTCCGGGCGGCGTTCGAGAATCACTGAAGCGACCTGCGGAATCACGTCCCCGGCACGGCGGACCATCACCCGGTCGCCGATGCGCAGGCCCAAGCGGTCAACCTCATCCATGTTGTGCAGCGTGGCGTTGCTGACCGTGACGCCGCCGACAAACACCGGCGCCAGCTTGGCCACCGGGGTGATCGCCCCCGTGCGCCCAACTTGGAACTCAACGCCCTGCACCTCGGTGGTGGCTTCCTCCGCCGGATACTTGTAGGCCACCGCCCAACGCGGCTTGCGGGTCATCGCGCCGAGCCGTTGCTGCTGCTCCAAGGCGTTCACCTTCACCACCACCCCGTCGATGTCGTAGGCGAGGGCGTCGCGGCGTCGGGCGATGTCGTCAATGTAGGCTTGGCAAGCGTCGAGGTCCGCGGCCAGCTTGGCCTCCGGGTTGGTGCGCAGGCCCCAGGACGCCAAGCGTTCAAGGGCTTCCATCTGCGTCTGCGGACGCCAGTCGCCCTCGATCCAGCCCAAGCTGTAGCAGTACATCGTCAGCGGACGGCTGGCCGTGAGCTTTGGGTCGAGCTGGCGCAGGCTGCCCGCGGCGCCATTGCGCGGATTGACCAAGGTGCGTTCGCCCCGAGCCCGCGCGCGCTCATTGAAGGCAGCGAAGTCCCGCTTGGCCATGTAGATTTCGCCGCGCACCTCGAACCGCGGCGGCACGTCGTCCCCGCGCAGGCGCAACGGCACCGCCGGGATGGTGCGCACGTTGGCAGTGATGTCCTCCCCGGTCTGGCCATCGCCCCGCGTCGCCGCCAATGCCAGGCGGCCGGCTTCATAGGTCAAGGCCACAGCCACGCCATCGATCTTGGGTTCGCAGCAAAACGCCATCGGCTCATCGCCAAGGCGCGTGCCGCAGCGATTGGCCCAATCCCGCAACTCAGTGGGGGCGGCGGTCTTTTCCAGGGACAGCATCGCCACTTCATGGGTGACGGCGGCAAACTCGGCCAAGGGCGAGGCGCCCACCCGTTGCGAGGGCGATTCCGGCGTGACCAAGGCTGGGTGCGCCGCCTCCAATGCGATCAACTCATCAAAGAGGGCATCGTACTCGGCGTCCGCTATCTCCGGCGCGTCGAGCACGTGGTAGCAGTAGTTGTGGTGATCGAGCAGGGTGCGCAACCCATCCAAGCGGGCTTGAACCGCGTCGCTCACGCCGTTCTACCGCGCTTCGCGCAACGCTTGCCGGTCGGTGCGGCCCATGGCGCGGCTGCGGTAGCCCTCGGCGCAAAGCGGCGTGAAGGGTTTGCGGTTGCCGTCGAACAGCTCACCGCCTAGGTCGTCGGCGATCGCCTCGGCGGTGCTGATCATGTCCTCAAGCGCTGGTCGGGCGTCGTCATGGCTGGACAAGCGCAGAAACGCAATCACGCCCGGTGACGCGCAGCTCTCGATGCGGGTCAGGTCGAAGCTGCCCGGCTCGACGGCGCGGGCCACGCTAAAGACGGCTTTGCCGGTGGCGGCATCGATGCGATGGAAAATGTCCATTTCCCCGAACCGCAAGTCCTGGGCGCGCAGGGCACAGACCAGTTCATCGCCACCGAAGGTTGCACCCGCCGGCGCCAGGAGATGAATGACCAAGAGATCGTCGGCGACATCCGCATTGGCGGGCTCCGCTTCGGGTTCAGTGCCGTGATCCGATTCCTGACCCTCTTCGACTTGAATCGACGGCGATGGCGCGTCTTCAACAACGGAGCGCAATCGGCGCTCCGGCACGATGGGGCCGAAGGCCGGCAGAGGATTGCCGGCCGGCAGAGGGTTGCCGGCCGGCGGCGTACTGCCGGTGGTTGCCGACGAGACCTCCGCCTGGACCGCAAGCTCCGGATCTGAGGCCACAGCGGCACGTTCCTCGCCGTGGGGGTCGGCGGTTTCGAGCAGCACCGGGATGCCGTCATCGGCATCACTGCCGTCCGCCTCATCATGGCCCGAGGACTCCACCGCAACCACTCGGGCGCCCCCATTGGGGAATTCGGAAGGCAGCAAAGCATCGTCCTCCACGTCTTCCGGCAGCAACCCAGGTTGGATTTTCATGCGCAGCGGGTTCCGGCTGCGCCACCAAGCGTTGAACAGGCCGCGCAGCACGATCAGCCCAATCAACGCTCCGCCGCCGATGATGATCCACTCTCTCATGTCCATTTGCGCACCCTCAATCAAAGCGCCTAGCCATCATGCCGCCGCCATCGCCGCCGCCTCAACCACGTCCACCGACACCACGCGCGACACGCCCGGTTCGCCCATGGTGACGCCCATGAGGTAGTCGGCCGTTTCCATGGTGAGTTTGTTGTGGGTCACCACCACAAACTGCACCTCGCGGGACATGTCGCCGATGAGCTCGGCAAAGCGGCCAACGTTGGAATCGTCCAATGGGGCATCCACCTCATCAAGCAGGCACACGGGGCTGGGGTTGAGCTGAAAGATCGAGAAGATCAGCGCGATCGCGGTCAAGGCCTTTTCGCCACCGGACAGCAGGTTGACGCTGGTGTTGCGCTTGCCGAGCGGCCGCGCCATGACCGCAACGCCAGTGTCCAGGAGATCCCTGCCGGTCAACTCAAGATAGGCTTGCCCGCCGCCGAACACCCTAGGGAACAGTTCACCGAAGTGGGCGTTGACCCGCTCGAAGGTGTCCTTGAACCGCTCCCGAGTCACCCGGTCGATCTTGTGGATGGCCTGAAACAGCGTCTGCAGCGCCTTGCTCAAGTCCTCGTGCTGGGCATCGAGATGGGCCTTGCGCGCCGCTTGCGCATCGTACTCGTCGATAGCCGCCAAGTTGATGGGGCCGAGCCTGCGAATGCGCCGGTCCACCCCCTCAAGGCGCTCCGACCAAGCCGCTTCGGCCGCTTCTTCCGGCAGCTCCGCCACCAAGGCCGTCAGCTCGAAGCCAGCGGCAGCGACCTGCTCGGCTAGGTGGGTGGCCTGCACCCGCAGCCCTTGGCGCTCCAAGCGCACCGCCTCTAGGCCCTCACGAACGTCGTTGACAGCCTCCTCGGCGCGGTTTCGCTGCGTTTGAAGCTCCCGCAGGCGGGCATCCACGGCATCGCTGCGCTGCCGCAGCTGCCCAAGCTCCGCCTCCACGGCCACCCGGGCCTCGAGATTGGCCTGCAAGCTGCGCTCCAACTCGGGCAGCGGGCCCTCGCTGGCCAATTGATCCGCTTCAATCTGGCGACGGCGCTCCGCCAATGCCTCGGCTTGCGCCTGCAGGCGGCGACGGGCGGTCTGGCTGGCCGCCAGACGCGACAGCAGCCCCTGATGCTCCGCTTGGCAGGCGTGAAAGCGATCATGGGCTGCGCGGGCCGTGGCTTGGGCCTGCTCCAAGCCAGCGGCAAGACGCGCCTTGTCCGCAGCCAAAGTGCGCCTGGCCTCGCTTTCGCCGCTGCGGGCCTGCTCAATGGCCTGCAAGGCGGCTTGCGCCTGCGCCAGCCTCTGCCGCTCCTGGTCCAGTTGTTGCGCGGCCTGCTGCCGCTCCTGCTGCGATCGGTTGCGTCGGGCCAACGCCTCCTCCAACCGCACCCGCCGAACGCCGTGGTCGGCCTTCAACTCGCCAAGCTGCCCCTTCACTTCATCGGTCTCGTGGCGCAAGCGTTCACGCTCCGCCTCCAATGCGCGGATGTGCTCGAAAGCCTCGTCCACCTGCCGTTTGCAGACGGCAAGAGCCTGATCAGCTTGGGCCGATTGCAGCTCCAAGGCCTCCAAGTCCTGCGCCCTTTCGATAATGCCGGCATCCTGCTCGAGGCTGGGCATGTGGCGCAGCCAATCGCGGCCCACCCACAGGCCATCGCGAGTGACGATGCTCTCGCCGGGCTTGAGGCGGACGCGGTGCTGCAGGGCGACCGCGTTGGATTCGGCGGCAAAAACGCCATAGAGAAGGGAGTCGAGCTTGAAGTCCGAGTGGCGCACCAAGGACAGCAAGCTGGGCAGCTCACTCTCTCTCTGCGCTTCCAGCCGACCCTCCACCAAGGCCAGCCGACCGTCCCCAAGCGCGTCCAGCCCAACGGCGTAGCGGTCCAATTCCTTGACCTGCAGGGCCTGCACGAAGTCGCCCAACACCACCTCCACCGCGTGCTCCCAGCCCGGCGCCACGCTGAGCGTCTCGCCGAGCCGCTGGGAGTGGTCCAGGCCCATTTCCTCAAGCCATGCTTGGACGCCCGCATCGGAACGCCCCAAGGCGGCCTCCTGCACGGCTTGCAAACGGGCGAGGTCATGGCGCAGGCGCTGCACTTCAGCGCGTGCGCGCTCCAGGCCTTCCTGGCGTTCCGCCAGCGCCTCCTGCGCCGCAACGTGCTCGGCGAGACAGCGCCCAGTGGCGTCGTCGAGCTGGCTGCGCTGCCGTTCAAGGCCCTCAATGCGCTGTGACAGACCATCAACTTCACCGTCCTCCGCCGGCGCCAGCCCCTCCTCTTCAACCTCGGCCAAGCGAGCCTCAATGCGCGCCATGCCTTGGCTGAACTGATCGATGCGCGCCGCCTGAATGCCGGCATCGCGCTCATGGCGGGCCGCCTGCTGGTTGAACGCATCCCAGTCCGCCTGCCACTGCCGGTAGCCTTCCTGCATGCCCCGCAAGGCGGTCAGCGCTTGATTGTCGGCCGCCTCGGCCGCTTCAACGGCGGGCCCCAATTCCGCGATGGCCTCGTCAAGGGTCTTGATTTCCGACTGGTCAAGGGCCAGTTGATGGGCCGCCTCCTCGCCTTGCTGCACCACTTGGGCGAGCTCGGCGCGCAGTTGCTCAAGGCGCTCCCGATGGAAGCGCATGCTCTCCTCATCCCGCTCGATGTCGGCGCCGAGCTTGTAGTAACGCCCTTGGGTCTGGCCGAGCGCATCCCCCGCCTTGGCTTGATCGGCGCGAAGCCGCTCGATTTCCGCCTCGATGCGCCGCTGTTCGGCCCGTTTGCCTTCAAGCGCCGCATCCCGGCGGCTGATGTCGCCATCCATGGCGTCCAACCGCTCCGAGAGGCTGCGGCTCTGGATGGCACGCAGCTCCGCGCCCACTTGGCGCTCCTCTTCCTTGAGCTTTCGATAGCGTTGCGCTGCCTTGGCCTGGCGCTGCAGCCGGGCCAGCTGCCCGGCCAACTCCTCGCGGATGTCCTGCACCCGGTCGAGATTCTCCTGGGTGTGCTTGATTCGGTTCTCGGTTTCGCGGCGCCGCTCCTTGTATTTGGAGATGCCGGCGGCCTCCTCAAGATGGAGGCGCAACTCCTCCGGCCGGGCCTTGACCAAGTCGCTGATCATGCCCTGGCCGATGATCGAGTAGCTGCGTGGCCCGAAGCCGGTGCCATGGAAAACGTCTTGGATGTCGCGCCGGCGGCAGCGCGTGCCGTTCAGGTAGTACTGGGAGCCGGCGTCTCGCGTGACCTCCCGGCGAATTGCGATTTCCGTGTAGGATGCGAACTGGCCGCCGATGCGGCCATCGGAATTGTCGAACAACAGTTCAACGATGGCGATTCCCGCGGCTTTGCGGTTGGCGGCGCCGTCGAAAATGAGGTCGCCCTGCTCCTCGCCACGCAGTTGGCGGGCGGAGGATTCGCCCATGACCCAACGCACGGCGTCGATGATGTTGGATTTGCCGCAGCCGTTGGGGCCGACCACGGCGCAGCGATTGCCGGGGAAGCGCACCGTTGTCGAATCGACAAAGGACTTGAAGCCTGCCAGCTTGATCTGCTTAAGGCGCATTGCATTCCACGAGCTGCCCGGCTACGCCAAGGAACGCTCATTCAACAACACTATCTCACGTCCGCAACCGCCCTTCAGGGGAAGCACCCCACCACGCTTACCGACGCGAGCCCAAGAGCGGCAGCGCGACGCAACGCAGCCCTTGCCACTCATTGGAAGGCTAGTCTAACGCATAAGGAAACCGGAATCCTAGTGTCAGCAGGACCAGCCTGAGACTACCTTCCCGCGTTCAGAATTCCCTGGATTTTCCCAATTCGAAGTGGCTACCGAGTTTCGCGCCAGCCAAACTCCAACGAATCCGCGCAGCGGACGCCGAGTTCGCGCCAGCGATACTCCAACGAATCCGCGAAGCGGACGCCGAGTTTCGCGCCAGCGAAACTCCAACGAATCCGCGAAGCGGATTCGCCTTCCCTTCCCCCGCCGGATGCTGGAGTATTACCAGCCATTGACTCAGCCGACGTGTGTCCCACCATCGCTTCCACCAACAGGGCTGTCTCCAAACGCACGCCGATGCGGGCCATTGGCCTTGCGTTGCTGGCCGTCGCCGCGCCCCAGGCCTGGTGCCACGGCGTCGCCGGCGCGGACCAAGGGTTCATTGCAGGCAATGTGGGCCTCGCCGTCACGCCTTATGCCTATTTGGGGGCCAAGCACATGGTCACTGGCTACGACCATCTGCTGTTCCTGGCGGGCGTGGTCTTCTTTCTGCGCCGGCCCAGGGACGTGGCCACCTATGTGACCTTGTTCGCCTTGGGCCACAGCCTCACCCTGCTGGTTGGCGTCTTGGCGGGCATTGAGGCCAATCCGCATCTGATCGACGCGGTCATCGGCCTCTCGGTGGCCTACAAGGCGTTTGAGAACCTCGGCGGCTTCAAGGTCTGGGAACAAACCACGCCGTGCCGAAAACCACCCGACCGGCAGGCGCTGGCCGCAACGGCCGACTTGCAGGCCAACGCTATCCCGCAATCGCGGGACTTGGCGCCGAACCCGGCATTGGCGGTGTTCGTCTTCGGGCTGTTCCACGGCTTCGGGCTGGCCACCAAGCTGCAGGAGACGCAGATCGCGCCCGAGGGCTTGCTCGGCAACATCATCGCGTTCAACATCGGTGTCGAGCTCGGCCAGCTCACCGCTCTGGGACTGCTGCTCACCCTGCTCAGCCTGTGGCGAACCAGCGCCGGCTTCACGCAGCAGGCAGCCTTGGCCAATTGGGCCATCCTGGTGGCCGGGTTCACCTTCATGCTCCACCAACTGGCCAGCTACTGGCTGGCCTGAACGCACCTCCCTGCCCCATGCTGGCCACCTTGGGTTCCTGCGCTGCCGTGATGGCGCTGATCGCCTGGGTTTCCTACCTCAAGTCCAGAGGCGGAACAGAAACGGCAACGGGCTACTTTCTGGCGGGGCGCGGCTTGACGGGCACCTTCATCGCCGGCTCATTGCTGCTGACCAATCTATCCGCCGAACAGCTCATCGGGCTGAACGGCTCCGCCTTCGCCTTTAATCTATCGAGCATGGCTTGGGAAGTGACGGCCGTGTTCGCAATGATCTTCATGGCCATGGTGCTGCTGCCCCGCTACCTGACCGGCGGCTTCACCACGATGCCGGAGTTTCTCGGCCGACGCTTCGACCAGCGCGTGCGCCGCTTCACGGTGGCCCTGTTCATTCTGGGCTATGGTCTGGTCACCATGCCCGCAGTGCTCTATTCCGGAGCGCTGGCCGTGCTGCAGCTGTTCGACTTGGCGGGGCTGCTGGCCCTGCGCCCAACCACCGCACTAATACTCACCATCGGCCTGATTGCGCTGGTGGGGGGGCTGTACGCCATCGTCGGAGGCCTCAAGGCAGTGGCTGTCTCGGATACCTTGAACGGCATCGGGCTGCTGATCATTGGCGCCCTGGTGCCGGTGCTTGGCCTCATCAAGCTCGGCGAGGGCAGCTTTGCGGCCGGGCTCGAGACCTTGCTGACGCAACACACCCACAAGCTGAACGCGGTCGGCGCGGCCACCGACCCCACCCCCTTCGCCACTCTCTTCACGGGCATGATATTGGCCAATCTCTTCTATTGGGGCACCAACCAATACGTCGTTCAGCGCACGCTTGGCGCCAAGAGCCTGGCCGAAGGCCAGAAGGGCGTGCTGTTGAGCGGCTTGTTCAAGCTGCTGATCCCGCTGTTCATGATGATTCCGGGCGTCATCGCCTTCCACCTCTATGGCGCCAGCCTCGGCAGCATGGACCAAGCCTATCCCCGCCTCGCGGCCGACGTGCTGCCCGCCGCCTTGGGCGGCTTGTTCCTTGCCGTGCTGCTCGGTGCGGTGTTCAGCTCTTTCAACTCACTGCTCAACAGCGCCGCCACCCTACTGTGCGTGGATGTGATCGGACCCCTGTGGGAGGCCCGCAAAAAGCCCCTGAGCGATGCGCAGATGATCCGCCTGGCCCGCTGGACCGGCTTCGCCGCAGCGGTGGCGGCGCTGTCGATCGCGCCGCTGCTGCACTTTGCGGACGAGGGCCTTTGGCAGGTGGTGCGCAAATTCACCGGCTTCTACAACATTCCCATCATCGCCATCATGACCGCCGCCCTCTGCCTGCCCAAGGCGCCGGCCTCAGCCGCCCTCCAAGCCATGGTCTTCCACCTGATCGCCTATCCGCTGGCGACGTTCGTCTGGGACACCGGCATCCACTTCATTCATCTTTACGCCATTCTCTTTGCCATTGAGGTGGCGATCATGTGGGCCGGGGGGCGGCTTCGCCCGGTGCCTGCGCCCCTTGCGGTTGGCGAGGGAACCGGGCCGGTGGACCTGACCCCTTGGCGCTGGACGCCTTGGGTCGCCGTGGCACTGGGTGTGGCCGTGGTGGGCATCTACGTGTTGTTTTCACCCCTTGGCTTGGCCGATGTTTGAACAAGCAGCCTCATTGCGGCAAAAGCGCCCGGCATGACGGCGCCGGAACTGTTAATATCAACAGTATTAGGGCAATTTCATTGGCAAGTAAACTACGGGATGGCGGGTGAGCGCGGATTCGAGGGAGCTCTTGCACCAAGCCTTTGCAGCAATGAGAGGTTATGTGGCCGCAACGACCCTGTCGCTGCTTGGCGGCTGCGCGGGCGTGGAGCAACGGCCAACGCCCTATGCGGACTTGCGCGGCGATGTGCAGGGCGTGCGCAACGAAGTGGCGGCTGCTGCGCACGCCGTGGCCGAGCTCGCCAGCTTGGTCAAGGATCAGGATGCCCGCTTCAGCCTCCGCCTAGAGGCCATCGAGCATGAGATGGCGCAACCCATCGAGGTGCCAACCCCCATGTGCGAGGCGCCCGCGCCCGTCGTTTTGCAAACGCCCGAGTCTTGCGAGCCGTCCCTCGTTCCGGCCATTGTGGAAAGCGAAGGGAAGATAACGGTCGGCCAGTTGGAGCGCATTCGCATTGAGCCGCAGGGGGCGGTGCTGACCGCCCGCATCGACACCGGCGCCAATTCCAATTCGCTCAGCGCCGAAAATCTGGTTTACTTCGAGCGCGATGGCGACGACTGGGTGCGTTTCGACATCCGCACTGACGATGGCCAAGTCAGTCAGATGGAGCGCGAAGTGCAGCGCCACGTTCGCGTCATCCAGCAATCGGACCCCGATGGCTCCCGGCGGCCCATGGTCTATCTGCGCGTGCGTCTCGGCAACGTACTGGGCAATTTCGAGTTCAACCTGACCGACCGCTCGCACTTGAAGCACCCGGTCATTCTGGGCCGGGAGTTCCTCGCCGACCTGATGCTGGTTGATGTTGGACAGGAATTCCTGCAGCCCTTGCCCGATCCTGGATCCTAGGTGGCTTGATGCAGCGTTGGCCCTTCATCCTGGCTGTGGCGTTGTTGTTCCTGACCGGACTTGGCATCGCCACCTACCGCTACCTCGACACCGGCATGCCGCTGCTGCCCGGCCAGGAAAGGGTGGTTTGGCAAATCGAGGCGCGCATCGCGTTCAACGCCGACGGCGGTGCCGCCGAGGCCTTGCTGACCCTGCCCCCGGACCAGAACGGCTTTGAGATGCTGAGCGAAACCGGAGCCTCCCCCGGCTTCGGCTTTGCCATCGACCGGGCTGGCCCGCAACGCCGCGCCCACTGGGCCAAGCGCAACGTGGAGGGCAGCCAAACGCTGTTCTACAAGCTGGACTTGGTGCAGGACCGGGGACGGCGCGTCACTGAGGAAAAGCCCAAACGCCGCCGCACGGAGTCCTTCGACGGCGCTTACGCCACCGCCGCCAATGAGATTCTGAGCGAGCTCATGCCCAAGTCGGCCAACGCCAAGTCGCTGGCCGAGCAACTGATTCAGGAGATCAACACCGAGCCCTTGGATCAGAACATGAGCCTGCTGCTGCAGCGCTACTCCCCCGTGCGCCTAACCGGCGCATTGCTGAGCCGGGCCGAAGTCACGGCCCGAACCGTGAAGGCGTTGCGCCTGCGGGACGGCCGCCGCCGCCAGCGCCTGCGCGACTACCTGCAGGTCTGGCATGAGGACGGCTGGCTGCTCTTCGACCCCCAGCGCGGTCTGATCGAGGACACAGCCAACATTCTCGTTTGGCAGACCGGCAATCCCGCGGTCCTGGAAGTGATCGGCGGCAGCCGCAGCCGAGTGACCTTCTCCATCGTCAGCCAAACCCATGCCGCCTTGGGGCTGGCGCGGGAGCGCTACAACCCCTTCGATCTGTCGCTGCAAAGCCTGCCCATTGCGGAACAGGGCATGTTCAAGCTCATCATGACCTTGCCGGTGGGCGCCTTGGTGGTGGTCCTCATGCGCCTGCTGGTGGGCGTGCGCACCTCCGGCACCTTCATGCCGGTGCTGATCGCCTTGGCTTTTCTGCAGACCGAACTGCTCGCTGGCTTGATCGGCCTGGTGCTGGTGGTTGGCGCCGGATTGCTGCTGCGCTTCTACCTATCCGCCCTGAACCTGCTGCTGGTGGCGCGCATCGCCACCATCGTCGTGCTGGTGATCGCCCTGGTCACCGTGCTGGCGGTGGTCAGCTACCGCTTGGGGCTGATCAGCGGGCTGGCGATCACCTTCTTCCCCATGGTCATCTTGGCTTGGACGGTGGAGCGCATGTCCATTCTCTGGGAGGAGGAAGGCCCGCTCGAAGCGCTGGTTCAGGGCGCGGGCAGCCTGCTGGTTGCCGTGCTCGCCTACTTGGTCATGAGCTTGGCGACGGTGCGCCACTTGGCCTTCAACTTTCCCGAGCTGCACCTGTGCGTGCTGGCGGCCATCCTGCTGCTCGGCCGCTACACGGGCTACCGGTTGTTGGAGCTGCATCGCTTCACGCCCTTTCTCAAGCGCTCGCCATGAGTTGGCTCGTCAGCCCTCGCACCCTGCGCCGTCAAGGCGTCATGGGCATGAACCAACGCAACCTCCATTTCGTCAGCCGCTACAACCCCCGTCAGGCCTATCCGCTGGTGGACAACAAGCTGCGCACCAAGCGGCTGGCGAAGAAAGCCGGCATTCCCATGCCCGACCTGCTGCATGAAGTGTCCCGGCAGCATCAGATTGAGGCCATCGAACAGGACTTAAGCCAGCTGGACAAATTCGTCATCAAGCCGGCGCACGGCAGTGGCGGCAAGGGCATCCTGGTCATCGCCAATCGCGACCGGGACGCCTTCGTCAAAAGCAACGGGGAACGCGTTGACCTGAACCACATCAAGCATCTGCTCACCAACATCATCAGCGGCCTCTATTCGCTGGGCGGACGGTCGGACGACGCGATCATCGAGTCCTTGGTTCGAACCCACCCCATGTTCAGCAAGCTCAGCATCGACGGCGTGCCGGACATCCGGGTGATCGTCTTCAAGGGCTTTCCGGTCATGGCCATGCTGCGTCTCGGCACCCATGCCTCCGACGGCAAGGCCAACCTGCACCAAGGTGCCATCGGCGTCGGCATCGACATCGAGACCGGCCAAGGCACCAGCGCGGTGCAGCGCAATCGGCCGCTGACCGCGCACCCGGACACCGGCGAGCCGCTGCAAGGCATCGCCATCCCCAACTGGCGGGACCTGCTGACCTTGGCCGCACGCTGCCACGACGTGACCGGCCTTGGCTACCTTGGCTGCGACATCGTCATCGACGCCGACAAAGGCCCCCTGCTGCTGGAAATGAATGCCCGTCCCGGCCTCGGCATCCAAATCGCCAACGGCTCCGGCCTCGGCCAACGCCTCAAGGCCATCGAAGCCTTGGAGCTGTTCGCACCGAGCCTTGCGGAGCGGGTGGAAATGGCGATGAATGGCCGCACCTTCGAAGCCGTGGTGTAGATGGCTTGCCCAGGCTCCGAGGCAACGGCGAGCGAGCCGCCCAACGGAATTGCAGGCAAGACGGCGGCTGGGTCAGCGACCCGGCGGCGATGGCTTGACGCTACTGGACGCCTGCGTCGCGCTGGTCCCCAAACAGCCCCTCATACGCCTCCCGCAGCCGGTTCTTCTGCACTTTGCCCATGCTGTTACGGGGCAGGGCTTGCACATTGACCACCTGCTTGGGCTGCTTGAAGCGGGCCAGACGGCCGTTTAGGAAGGCGGCCACTTGGTCGGTGGAGACCGGATCGCCGGCGGGCACCACCACGGCCACCACGCCTTCGCCGAAGTCCGGGTGGGGCACGCCGATGACGGCGGATTCAGCCACCGCATCAAGCTGGTCGATGAGCGACTCCACTTCCTTGGGATAGACGTTGTAGCCACCGGAAATGACCAGGTCCCGCGCCCGCCCGACAATCGACAACCGCCCTTCGGCGTCCATGACGCCTAGGTCTCCCGTGATGAAGTAGCCGTCGGTGCGGAATTCCTCGGCGGTCTTTTCGGGGCGGCGCCAGTAGCCCTTGAAGACGTTTTCGCCACGCACCTCGATGGCGCCCACTTGGTCCGGTGGCAACGGCTCGCCATCCTCCCCCGTGACCCGCACCGCCACGCCCGGCAGGGCAAAGCCGACGCTGCCCGCAACCCGTTCGCCCTGCAGCGGGTTGGAGGTGTTGATGATGGTTTCCGACATGCCGTAACGCTCCAGAATGCGGTGCCCCGTGCGAGCCTGCCAAGCGTTGAAGGTGGCTTCCGTCAGGGGCGCGGAGCCGCTGATGAACACCCGCACCCCACGGCATTGGCTGCGGCCGAAATCCGCATCCTGCAGCAGGCGCGTGTAGAAGGTCGGCACCCCCATCATCACCGTGGATTCGGGCAAGTGTTGCTTGACCGTTCCCACATCGAAACGGGGCAGGAAAATCGTTGGGGTGCCACCGAGCAAGGCACAGTGCAGGGCGATGAACAGGCCATGCACGTGGAACAGCGGCAGGGCGTGCAGCAGCACGTCGTCGTCCCGCCAGCTCCAGCACTGCCGCAGGGCCCGGGCGTTGGAGCGAATGTTGTCGTGGGTCAGCATTGCGCCCTTGGAGCGGCCCGTGGTGCCGGAGGTGTACACCAAGGCGGCCAAGTCATCGCCATCTCGTTTCGCCACATCAGGGCGGGGTTCGGCGGCGTCCATGGCCTGCACCAGGCTGCCGCCGCCGCTGCCCAACGTCAGCACGGCCGCGCCGCCGTGCTCATCCGCCAGGCCCGTGCGGTCAGCATCCCGCACAAACAGCCGCGGTTGTGCATCGGCAACGAAGTACGCCACTTCAGCGGCGGTGTAGGCCGTATTGAGTGGCACATAGACGCCGCCGGCCTGCAGCGTCGCCAAGTACAGGGCCACGGTTTCGGGTAGCTTGCCGACCTGGGCGAGCACCCGGTCACCCGGCGCCACGCCGGCCTCGACGAGCACCGTGGCCAAGCGGGCGGTGCGTTCGGCCAAGTCCGAATAGGTCCACACCGCCCCATCAGCCATGCGCAGGGCGGGCCGGCTGCCATGGGCCGCGAAAACGGCCTGCAGGTCGGCGGCGAAGTTGCCGTTCATGGGCTCATTGCGCCAAGGCTTGGATGAACTCCCGATAGGCAAGCGTTTCCGGCGCCAATTCCGCCGCCCGCTCCGCGTCGGCACGGGCGGCTTGGCGGTCACCCAAGCGGTTGAACATCAGCGCCCGGTTGTAGTGGGCGACCGCCAAGTGTTCGCCGGCGTTGGCGATGGCCCGCTCCAGATCCGCCATCGCGTCACGGTAGCGCTTGGCCGCCACAAAGGCATTGGAGCGGTTGATGTACACGCTGGCCAAGTCCGGCGCCAAGGCCACCGCCCGGTCGTGGTCCTTCAGGCCGGCCGCCAAATCCCCGGTGCGCACGTGCAGGATGCCCCGGTTGGAGTAGGTTGCCGCCAAGTCCTCCGGCACCAGCATCTGATGCTCAATGGCCAAGGTGCAGGTTTCGATGTCCATGGAGGTGCCGCGGTCCGCCGCAGCCCTGTAGCAATCCCGGGCGGGGGATGTGTTGAGCAGCACCGTCTCCCTGGCCGACGCCGCGGAACTGAGCAGGACGGCGCAGACGACGCACGCCCATATCGGCGCAGCTTGGGGTGAATTGGAGAGCACGTTCATGAAACAAATCTTCAACTTACTGATCTCTACGCACTCGCTTGCGCGGAGAATGGCTGCTCGGTTCCGGCTCCGAAAACCGGTGTGCGGTGCGTGCATGCGGTTCGCCGAATGGCGCGCCAGGCGGAGGCGCTTACCGCGACGATGGGCGCAGGCACGAGCCTTAACAGCGCCATTCGGCGAACCGTATGCACGCACCGCACACCGGCTCTCTCCCAGCGAGCCCTTGTTTCCTGCGCGTCGGCGATTCGGCGCACCGGGGTGCAAGCTTGCATAGGTTGGGTTTACACCTAACGACGTTCGGATTCAAGCCGTTCGTGGCTGGCCGCGCCTTCCGCCGCCCGCTCCGCCAGATAGGGCGTGAGGATGTGCTTGAGGATGCCGCGGCCGTACTCACCGTACCAAACCGACGGGTCCTGGGCCTTCACCGGCATGGCGCCGTCCTTGGGGATCAGCCGGGCGCTGCGCAGCATGGACAGGGCGAGATCGAGCTTCGCCTCATCCCCGAAATTGACGCTGGCCAGGCTCCAGCAGCGCATCTCCTCGCTGATGGGGCCAGCATCGATGACGCATTGCAGGTTGCGGCGAGTGTCTTCGAGCAGCTCCAGCAAGCGGAAGTGCTGATAGCGGCGGGACATATACAGCCGGCTGCGCCGCCGGGCGTCCGCGCCGGGATCCATGCGCTGCAGTTCCGCCATCTCATTGGCCACCTGGGCTTCCTGCTGTGGTGAGAGCGGCGGAATGACATCGGCCAGCAGGTTCAGCCGCAGCAGAAGATCCTGCGCCACCGCGCGGCGATGGGAACGCTCCTGCCAATTGAAGTGGGCGGGGGAGATCAACTCCCAGGCATCGATGGTGGCGGCGGCCCCAACCTGGCCCGCCACCGCCAACGCAGCCGCCACGGCCATGCCCTGCAGGCAAGCGCTGGCCCGCTTCATCCGCACAACCGTTCGTGCAGATTGTTCAACTTGAGGCTGCCGACCGAATCGATTTCCACCATCTCCAGGGACAGCGCCAGCCCCCCGTTCTGATCCCCGCGCAGCAGTTCGAGGTGGGCGCACAGCGCATCGAACAACGCTTGGGCCTGAGCGCGGCGCACCGCTTCCTCGCGGCCTTGGCCAATGCGCGCCATGACGTGCACGAAGCCGTGGGCCGGGCTGCCGTCGGCGATCAAGTAGCGATCCCGCCGCGCGGCGCGAACGCGAATGCCGGCCAAGGGGAAGACGCCGCCCGCAGCGGCTGCGTCACGCAGCTTGGCCATCAGCACATCCAGCTCCAGGCGGGATTCAAGATTGGCCGAATACTCAACGATCAGGTGCGGCATCTACCCTTCGCCTCCTCCCTCAAGAATGCTGCGCATCTGGCTGCCGAGGCCGACGGCATCCTCAATGTTGAGTTGAAAGGCGATGCCGGCGCCGGGCTCCTCATCAAACCGCCCCGCCTCGCGCAGGCACTCCAGGATTTCCCGCGCCCGGGTGTCCGCCACCAGGAACAGCAGCAGATCGCAGGGCGCGTTGAAATCCAGCCCGAAAAAGGTCTTGGCCGGCCGAAGGCCCTCGCCGCGGGCGCTGCCGACGATGGTGACGCCGGTGGCGCCTGCCTGCCGGGCGGCGGTGACCAACGCATCGGTCCTGTCCTCTCCGGCCAAGGCGGCAATGAGCTTAAGCTTCATGAGCGAGACTATTCGGGCACGACAGTGCGGTGACGGTTGATGCGGGACGTGAGCATAGCGTAGCCCAACACCGACATGATCGGAAAGACGCTGGCAAAGGCAATCAGGCCGAAGCCATCGATCAGCGGGCTGCGCCCGGGCACGCTGGCCGCCAACCCAAGCCCCAAGGCCGCCACCACCGGCACAGTGACCGTGGAGGTGGTGACCCCGCCGCTGTCGTAGGCCAAGGGAATGATGGCGCGGCTCGATGCGAAGGTCTGGGCAATGACCACCCCATAAGCGGCGATGATGTACCAAGGCAGCGGCGTGCCGGTGACGATGCGCAAGCAGCCGAGCGCCACGCCAACGGCCACGCCTGACGCCACGGCGATGCGCAGGCCCCAAGCCCGCACCGCACCCCCGGAAACCGCTTGCGCCTTCAGCGCCACCGCAATCAACGCCGGTTCCGCGACCGTGGTGGAAAAGCCGATTGCCGCGGCAAAGGCGTAGATCAACAGATAGTCAGCCCAATGCACCCCATCCGCCAGCCGTTCGGCACCGATGGCGGCCGGCGCCGTGAGTTGCCGGGCCATGGTCTCGCCAATGGGAAACAAGGCCTCCTGCAAGCCAATCAAGAACAGCGCCAAACCCACCAGCACCAGCGCAAAGCCAACCACAATGCGGCGCAATTGGGGTACGTTGCGGCGCAGCACCAGAGTTTGAAAGACGATCAGGGTGGCCAGAATGGGCGCCACATCGAACGTGGTGGTCCACACCGTGTCGCCGAGCACGGCCAGAAAGTCCCGCATCAGGCGACCATGCCGTAAAGGAGCACGAAGATGATCGGCAAAAGGCTCGCAAAGGCGATCAGGCCGAAGCCATCAACCATGGGGTTGCGGCCGCGGATCGACTGCGCCAGGCCCACGCCCAAAGCGGTGACCAGTGGAACGGTGATGGTGCTGGTGGTCACGCCGCCCGAGTCATAGGCGACGGCAATGATCTCGTCCGGCGCGAAGGCCGTCATGATGGTGACCAGGAGGTATCCGGAAATGATGAAGTGATGGATTGGCCATCCCTTGATGATGCGCAGCACGCCGAGCACGATCGCCGCGCCCACGGACACCGCCACCACCATGCGCAAGCTAAGCGCGTAATCCTGCTCGGCGACTTCTTCGGCGGCGATCACCCCGGCTTCGGCGGCCACCCTGGCAGCTTCGGCGGCAATGGCGATCAACGCCGGCTCCGCGACGGTGGTGCCGAAGCCCAAAGCGAAGGCGAAGGTCAGCAGCGCCACCAAGCTGCCCTTGCGGGCGAAGGCCCTGGCCATCGCCTCACCGAGCGGAAACAGCCCCATTTCCAAGCCCTGAACGAACATGACGAGGCCCGCCACCACGCACACCAAGCCCACCAGGACCCGGCCGAGGTCCGGGAAGGGCTGCTGCAGAACGACCACTTGGAAAAAGACGATCACGCCAATGATGGGCGCGATATCCCGCAGGGCGTTGCCAAGGCGGCCGACGACCGCGCCAACGCCAAGGCGGCTGACGGATGCGCCAGCATGTGGGTTCATAGGGCTTCTTTCCTCAAAGGCAAACGGTAACATGAGGGGCATTGCGTCAGCGAGGTTGGGGCGGCGCTTTCGAATGGGATGCCGAGGTTCGGCGCGAATGTGCGAACGGGCGGCACCCATGCCATTTGCAACGGATGCCACGGAGGGCGCAGGCCATGCGGCTGCTGACCTACTGCCACCAGGGAAAGGTTCGCTTTGGGGCCGCCGTGGGTTCAAAGGTGGTGGATCTGAGCCGCCGGTTGCCTGAACTCAACAGCCTGAAAGCCCTGCTGGCCGCCAACGCCTTGGCTGAGGCGCACGACATCGTCAACGGTGCGGACGCCGACTGCGCGCTCAGCGACATCCGTTGGCTGCCGCCAGTGCCAAACGCCGAGAAGATCATCTGCATCGGCGTGAACTACGGCAATCGCAACGCGGAGTACAAGGACGCCGCACCGGCACCGGCCTATCCGAGCGTGTTCATGCGCAGCCGCGAGTCCCTGACTGGGCATCTCGAACCGCTCGTGAGGCCCCCGGAATCCACGCAACTGGACTACGAGGGCGAGATTGCCATGGTGATCGGCCGAGAGGGGCGGCGCATTCCCGAATCAAGGGCGCGCGAGCACATCGCCGGGCTGACGCTGATGAACGAAGGCTCCATCCGCGACTGGCTGCGGCACTCCAAGTTCAACGTCACCCAAGGGAAGAACTTCGAACGCTCCGGCTCGGCCGGGCCTTGGCTGGTGACCGAGGACGCGCTGCCCGGCTTCAATGATCTGCGCCTGACCACCAAGGTCAATGGCGAAACGCGCCAAAACGACCACACCGGCAACCTGTTCTTCTCCTTTGAACGCTTGGTAAGCTACCTCTCCACCTTCATGCGCTTGCAGCCCGGTGACCTGATTGCCACCGGAACGCCAACCGGCGCCGGGGCGCGCTTGGACCCGCCCCAGTACTTGGCGCCCGGGGACATCGTGGAAGTTGAGGTGCCCGAAATCGGCCTGCTGCGCAATGGGGTGTGTGACGAGGATTTGGCCCCCCGCGCAAATCAGCGCGTCTCCAATCGACATGAAACGGAGGTTTAGGTGACGGATTCCCCATCAGCGGCAGGCTACCCCCTCGCCCATCTCAAGGTGCTGGACTTCTCCCGCGTGCTGGCCGGCCCCTTTGCCGGCCGCCTGCTCTGCGACCTCGGCGCCGATGTGGTAAAGGTGGAGCCCCCGGACGGTGACGTGACGCGGCTCTGGGGGCGCGTGGTTGGCAACCTCCCCGGCTACTATCACCAGCAAAACGCCGGCAAGCGCGACATCTGCATCGACTTGCGCACCGAGGGCGGACGGCAGTTGGCCCTGGACTTGGCCGCCGAAGCCGACATCCTGATCGAGAACTTCCGCCCGGACGTGATGCCGCGCTTGGGGCTTGGCTATGAGCAGCTGCGCACCGTCAATCCACGGCTCGTGATGCTCTCCATATCCGGCTTCGGGCAAGGCGGCCCGGAATCCCATCGGCCGGCCTATGCGCCCATCATCCACGCCGAAGCGGGGCTGCTGGCCCGCCAAGCCCGGCGGGGCGGCATTCCCTACCGAGACCTGCCGCTGTCCGTGGCGGACACCAACGCCTCCATGCACGGCCTGATTGGCCTGCTCAGCGCCATCATCCACCGGGAGCGCACCGGGGCCGGCCAACACATCGACATCGCCATGATCGACGCCACCGTCGCCACGGACGACCAGCTGCACTACGATTTGGAAGACTCCGAGTCAACCGGGCCCCTGACCAGCGAAACCTGGGAAAGCGGCGCCGGCTGGATTCTGGTGTCCGCCGACTTCCGCTACCTGTGGCGGATGCTGGCCGGCGAATTCGGCCTCACCGACCCCACCCACAAGAGCATGCCGCTGCCGGAGAAGATACGCCTGCGCCGTGAGCGCATGCAGGCCTTCTTCGCCGGCCTGGAGACGTGGGAGGCGGTGGAGGCCGCCATGGCCCGACTGAACCTGGCCTGGGGCCAGGTTCGGGAACCCGCCGAACTCGCCGAGCAACCGACCCTCGCCGCCCACGGCTTGATCCGCGCCATGGACGACCGCGCCGGCGGACAACGCCCGGTGGTGCAAGCACCCTGGCGCTTCTCCAACGCCAAGCACGGCGTGCGCGGCCCGGCCCCCCATCGCGGCGAGCACAACGAAGCGGTCCTGGCTGAGTGGCTGGGCCGCTCCCGAGAGGACGCGCAAGCACTCACCTCCGCGGGCGTGCTGCTGCGGGATGAGACGGTCTTGGGGTCATCCGGCTAACGCACGCTGGTCTGGCCGCCATCCACGGCGATCAATTGGCGCGAACTCATGCGCCAGTGAAACGCCAGTTTGACCCGACAAGCGCGTATGCCGAATTGCGAAGCGAATCGCCCGTGACCGCAAGGTCTCGCGTGCGCTAAGGACCCAAGCGTGCAATCCGCACGCGTTGCTTGCCCGCTTCGCGCTCACTATAGTGCCACTCGAAGTCCGTGGGGCGAGCGCTGCCGTTTGAGCGCCGCCTGGGCATAAGAACGAAGGCAACCCCTCGCGGGATGCCGCTCCATGCGAGGAGGGCCGGCAATGAGCCAAACCGACACCAACAAGCAGATTGTGAAGGACTTTTGGGCGGCGTTTTCAGCCAGCCGATTCGATGAAGCCTTGGGGCTGCTGTCCGACGACGCCACTTGGTGGGTGGCGGGCACCACCAGCATCTCCGGTTCCTACACCAAGGCGCAATTTGCCGACTTGGTGGCAGGCGTTGCGGAGGGCACCGAGGGCGGCATTCAGGTAACGCCCACGCAAATGACGGCGGAAGCGGGCCGCGTTTCCATGGAGGCCACCTCCTACGGCCTGATGAAGGACGGCAAGGAATACAAGAACATCTACCACTTCATGCACGATTTGCGCGACGGCAAGATCTGCGCGGTTCGGGAGTACATGGACACCGAGCACGTGACTGAGATTTTCGGCACCGGGTGAGGTGCCCAAAGCGGCCATTCGAGCCGCGGCTTGGCGTCAGGCGGGGGGCTGTGAAGGTTGACTCCACTTGCGTAGGCTCCTACATTCCCTCAGCGCAACACGGTGGGCTGCATGATTCACGAGACCAACTACACGCAGGCAAAAAAGCGCTTGGCCATGCTGATGGACCAAGCCACAGATACCCGAGAACCGGTGTTGATTCGTCGCCAAGGCAAAGAGGCGGTTGCCCTTATCGCTGCAGAGGAACTCACCGGTTGGCTTGAGACGGCCGATCTCTTGCGCTCGCCAAAGAATGCCCAACGCCTCATTGAAGCGAGCGAACGAGCCGCCCGGGGAGAGGGCGAAAAGGTTGATTTAGCAGAGCTATGGCAACGTCTTGATTTGGCCCGCGAGTGAGCGACAGCGAACGCTGGCAAGCGGTCATGGATCGGAACTTTCTAAGCGATCTTGAGCACTGGACCCGAACGGACCGCCGCCGCGCCTTGCGAACGCTACGGCTCGTTGAGGAAGTGCTGCGCGACCCATTCGAGGGAACAGGCAAACCTGAGCGCTTGCGGGGCACACTATCCGGCAAGTGGTCGCGCCGCATTGACCAAGAACACCGCCTCGTGTACCAAGTTGACGGCAGTCGCGTCACCTTCCTCGCTGCGCGCTATCACTATTGAGCGTCGCAGAAGCTATTCGTTCATATCTTTCTCAAGCACGAAAACCCGGAGTGTGTCCGCAGGCCCTGCGCGGTTCAGGAGCAATTGCGCACTAGGCACTGTGCACTAGACACGTGACTGGGGCATTCCCCGGCGGCTAACCTGCCCCAAGCGGCCATTCGAGCCGCGGCTTGGCGTCAGGCTGGCTCTTTCCAGCCGCCGCCGTTTTCGATGTAGGCCACGAGGTTCGGTGGCCGGTAGCTGGGCATGTCGTCATAGCGCTGCCGGACGCTGGGGTGGATGCCCTCCAGTTCCGGCGGCAACTTGCCCAAGGGGCGGCGGCGGCGGCCCTTGATGCGGTACATGCCAGTCCAGGACGGGTGCAGCTTGCCCAACGGGTTCGGTTGCGCCGTTTCCCGCCGGTAGCTCTCGTCGAACTTCAGCCCTGCAGATTCCGCACCTGACCAGATCCACTCCAGTGCCGTGTCGGACAGTCCGGAATCGCGGTTGCCGCCACCCACATCACCGTGAACGCCGGCAAACCACTGCTGTTCAATGACTTGGCCGGGCTTGGGCGGGCGCGTCCACAACGCTGGCTGGAAATCAATGCGCTGCTCGTCGATGGCCACCGCATGGCGGGCGCGGTCGATGATGCCGCTCAGCGAGGTGTCGTGGAAGGCGTAGCGCCGGTTGTCGCCCAGCTTTCGAACGATTCGGCTGGGAATGCCGAGCGCGCCAACCGTATCCCAAACGCCGATGAAGGCGATGCGAATCCGCCGCGAGTGGCTCGCCCTGAACTGAACTGCGGAAGGCGCATCCGGCCCCGTGGGATGCCGGTACAAGCCATACGCCTCGGGTATCAGATCGGCGCGGGTCTTACTCAGCAAACCGGCATTGCGAATGAGGCCGACCAAGCTTCTGGCGGTGTAGGCGCCGCGGCTGAAGCCAAACAGAAAGACCTCATCGCCGGGCAGGTAGTTGTGCACCAGGAACCGATAGGCATCCTGAATGTTCTTGTCGATGCCCTTGCCGAGCATGCCGCCCCGCAGCTTGCCGCGGAAGGCGCCGATGCCCCAGTCGTAGTAGACGATCTGCGGCCCGCCGGCGTCGTCTGCGGGGCGTACCGCGCGGGCCGTGCGCACCACGTTGGTGACATGGCGCTGCTCGGGGCTGTTCCAAGTGCCGTCGCAGCAGACGATCAGGCGTTTGTTTGAAGGGGGCATGCTGATCGCCCTAAATCTCCCATCGTCATGCTCTACCTCCATTCATGAACGCGGCAAGGAAGTTACTGAAGCTAGGACTCCTTTCCGCAACAGTCGTCGCTTCAAGCGCGCGGGCAATTTGCTCGGACACGCGAGCGGTATAGACCCGTTTTCCCAGCAAGTGCTTTAGGTGAAGTTTGGGGTTTTGAATCTCGTCCGGCTTCGACGCATCAACTGTGCCGAGATCTCTGCCAATGAAGGTTCTAAGAATTTCCGAATTGGCGAAGTACCAAGCCTCAAGGTGTGGCTGAGCGTAAGCACATAGAACGTCCGCTTCCACGCTTCGCAGACGTTGTGGCAACTCTTCCTCAAACTGCCGCACAACGAGCTTCGGTTCGGCTCGATCCGTGTCGACCAGGACGACGAATTTGCGTACGGACTCAGACTGACGAGCAAACCAAGCTGCCTTTATCAGCTTCTCCGCCATGCTGATGTCTAATGCCGAGCCCCGTGGCGGAATGCGCACATCAGCCAACTCATATCCGAGCGGCCGAAGGTGCGCCACCAGATGTGGCAGCGCCCTTCTTTCGGTTTCTCCGGACGCGATGGCAATCACGCTTTTGGCCATCCTAGTTGGCTCCAAAGCCCTGCGTCTCGTAGAAGGCACCTAAACTGAATCCTGATTCCTTCAAGGCCCGCCGGATACGGTCACCACTGTGCTCCTCGTCAACTTCAGTCTCGCCCTCTTGGTTGCGCCGCACGATTCGCACCGCTGAAGGTTCGTCAAGGTAGTCCAACAACAGTGGAGAATGTGTTGTAACCATGAACTGAATTCGATCTGAGGCACCTCGGAGATACTCGACAAAAGACGCTATCGCAGTCGGATGCACGTAGTTCTCCGGTTCCTCAATCCCAATCAAGTTGGCCTCTGGCGCCGCGAAGAGCGCCGTCATTAGCGCAAGCACGCGCAGTGTGCCGCTTGAGATGCCCATCTGATGAACTGGGTACTGAAGCCCCGGTTCGGCCTGCACGAAGTAGAAGCGGTCATCAGACTCACGTGTTTCGATCTTTGATGGGAGCCCCAGCACGTCCTGGGTTGCGTCCACGATACTCTGGAACAATTCCGGGGCGGAGCACCGGAGGCCGTGAAGCGTTTCGGCCAGATTCCGCCCATAGGGATCAAATCCGCCGAAGTTCACCCCCGCCCAGTCGCGACGAAGGAGATAGGGGTGCGGGTCGAAGAACCCCCAACTGCTCACGAACTCCGCCATGTTGCGGGCCGGAAAGGATGCGTCGGCGGCAGCCGCAGCAAGTGCGCACATAGTTGCAGATTGCTTGAGATCCACCCGCTCACCTTGCTCCCCAGACCACCACCAGCCTTCGCCCTTGCGAGCATCAAGCAACTGAACGGGCGGCGCTTGAGGGGGCAACTTATTGACGGTCTCCTCCACATGGAATTCGTAGCCATCCCGAATCAGCCGCACAAGCCATTCATAGCGGTCGACACCATCTTCTATCTCAACACGCAGTTCCGTCCCGCCTGCCGATTCTCCCTTCCAAGCCAAATGGATGATGCCCCCGCGCCCCCGAACCGCCGCACCAAACTCACGGCCTTTCGCCCCCTCATGCAGAAACCGAAGGGCGTCCAAGACTGTGCTCTTGCCCGAAGCGTTCGCCCCGATGAACAGATTGAGCCCGTAAAAGCCGATGGTGACTTCCCGCAGGCTTCGGAAATGGTTGGCATGAAGCTTTACAAGTCTCATTGGGGAACTCCGGCAATGGCCGCGCCACTTTGGCCGCGTGGCGGGATTATGCCGCAAGCGGCGACTGTCCGGCAGCACTCCGCACCGGGATGGCTAGCGCCTACCGGAGTTTGGACAGTTCAGCCGGTGTTTCCGCTGCCGTGACGGTGATCAAACGGGCGCGATGGTTCAATTCAGGAAACACGGAGTAGTCTCCCCACCTTTGGGGCTGCTCTCGACGCTCGACACTCGCAGCCCAATAGTCATCCGGAGAGACATCCCGGGTTGGCCTTCCTTTGCGCACCTCCTGCCGAAGCACGCTGGAATCCTGCTTCCAGCTTGCCTTGGCACGTCCTTGTTCCCGTAAGAGAGCCGGCAATGAACGCTTCCCTTCCCTCAATTTCCACGGATTCAGAAGGTCTTTGGTTCGCAAAGTCACAGTGGTGCGCTCCCTTGAACGGCGGCTTTCCGCTGCGCCAGAACCACGTCCGTCGCGACCCACTCGCCAGCTCAGCGCGCGCCCCTTTGCTGGGGCAGTTCATTCCGCACTCGCCAGCTCGGCGGGCTCCTCTTTGCTGAGGGCGCCTCATTCCGCACTCGCCCCCTCAGCGGGCCCCCTGTTGCTGGGCGCTGCGCCGGCCCCGCACAGGCCGGTCGCAAAGTCCACACGGCAGAACGGCGAGCCGAACCGGGCCTCCAGCGCCTCGATGGCCTCCTGCGCCAAGCGGTGCATGTCCGCGGCGGACTGGCCCTCGATCTGGTAGGCCTCCAGCTTCGCGATGTGCTGATTGTCCCCGTTGCCGACCTTGAGCGCCTTCCGCCAACCACCCCGCGGGGACTCCCGGAAGAGCAGCGCCTCGAAGGCGTGCGGCCAGCTGGTCATCCCCTTCACGACCTCCGTGTGGTCCCGCGCGCGCAGGCCGGGCCAGCGGGCCGCAACCGCCCGCAGCGCGTCTGCCGCCCCGTCCGCCATCGGCGGCACGAAGCGCGCCTTGAACAGCAGGCTCGGCGCACGCGGCTCGTCGCAGTACCCCTTGCGAACGTGGTCCCGGCAAACCTCCGCGCCGGTCACGCACTCAAGGCCCGCCTCGACCTCCAGCGCAAAGCCGTCCAGCTCCTTCAGCGGCGTGTCGTCGTGGTCGTGGAACCGCGCCAGCAGGTGGGACTGCGCGGCACGCACCCGAAGGATCGCCTTGCCTTCCCGGAGGGCCTTGGGCTCCGGGAAGACCGCCATCGAAAAAAGGGCCGCTTCCTCGGAACCTTCCGCGGGAACGCCCTCCTCGCGGCGAACGTACCAGCCGCGCGCCTTCGCCAGCCTCGAAATCATCCCGCTCGCGGCCTCCGCCATCTCGGCCTCGAACTCGACGCGGTACTGCAGGTACGGCGCCTCCGGCGGTTCGCCGCACGATGACAGCAGGACAATCAGGACGCAGCAGGCGAGCTTGGGCGGCGCGAACGGCCGCCGGCACTCAAGCGCCGGGCGCTTGGCCGGGGGGCGTTGCCGCGCTCAAGGGCGCACGGCCCCGGCCCGCAGGGGACGGGCCTTTCGGCACCCTTCGCCGTCACCCCGCATTGCCGCAGTCCCCGTTCCGGACGGGCGCGGGGCCGCACAGGCCCGTCTGCGGGTCCACGCGGCAGAACGGCGAGCCGAAGCGCGCCTCCAAGGCGTCGATGGCCTGCTCCGCCAGCCGTTGCAGGTCGCCCTTGGACATTCCGTCGGCCTCAAACAGCTCCAGCATCGCGAAGCGGCCCTCATCGCCGCTGCGGAACTTCAGCACCCTCTTCCAAGGGCTGTCCGGATGGTCCATGAACAGCAGCGCCTCGAAGGCGCCGGCGCGACCCGTTATCTCGGGCATGGCGTCGCTCCAGTCGGAACTGCGCAGGTTCGGCCAGGAGCGGCCGACCCGGTCCAGCAGGCGGCCAGCCCCCGTCTTCATCCCCGGCGCCGCGCGCGCCTTGTAGCGCAGCAGCGGCTCGCCGGGCTCGTCGCAGTACCCCCGGCGCGGCAGCACGCGGCAAACCTCGGAGCCCGTTACCCGCTCCAGCCCGGCCTCGACCTCCAGCGCGAAGGCGTCGAGTTCCTGCAGGGGGACGTAGCCCCAATCGACCAACTGAACCGCAAGCGACTGTGGAGTGCTAATCGCCCAGAGAGTGCCTCTTCCATTTCGAGTCGCGTCCTCGTCGTTCGGGAACACGGTAATCGATAGCCTGGCCACTCCGTCTGAGAAACTCGATAGAAGATCGCTGTTGTCGCTTACCAGCCACCCTCGGCTACCGGCTGCTTCCGAGATGAGCTCTTTAACGGCATCGACTTTGGCGGGATCGAAGGCTACGTGCAAATGCAAGTACAGATCTTTGAAGGTGCTGCAGGAACACAAGCAGACAAGCATTCCCAAACAAGCGGGCGCCCGCACTCGGAACCGGCGCCAGCGCTCCCAAAAGCGACGGACACTCCGTCCCGCTCCGTTTCCTGCCATGACCAACTCAAGGAAATGGCATCGGCATCATGGGCCCTCCGGACCAATGATGCCTGCGGTTTGGGGGATCGCCGTAGCGATCCACCACGCGACTGACGGTATCGCCAAATGCCAGAACCCCGATGGCATTGTTGAGCCTCGGGTGGTCGTTGACGCCGGATGCGTCCACCTCGTAGAGCAAGTCACCGTTATCGAAGTACACCTTGTGCTTAACCCGGTTATCCTCGCCCTTCTTGTACAACAAATGCCCCTCATCCGCTACGTTCTCGCTCCGCCTCTCGTTCACATGCTCTTCATGAATGATGGGGATGTTTTCCCACAAAACGTACTTGCCCGAACCCGTCTGACTTCCACTATAGAAGGGCACGTCCTTCCGGTTGACGTATTCGAAAACCTTGTTGGCCCAATCCTCGTTGGATTCCGGGTTCGTGCTGCGGCTGCAGATGAACCCGATGATTCGGTAGTGGTGCTCCCCCTTCTTTGCGCGCGGAAAACAGATGCCAACCTGCCCCGGGCGCGCCGGCCGCTCCGCCGGCCGCTTCTTCGCCGGCACGGCGACATCGGTGAAGGTCCGCTCCAGCGCGAAGGAGATGTTCAATCTCGGAATCCAATGGTAGCCAACCACGTCGCGGTCGTGGCGGGTCTGGAAGAGGACCCACGACACTCGAATGTTCAGGTAGCCCCCCACGCCCTGGACGCGCGCGGTGCCCGAGCCGAAGCCGCCGCCGTTGAGGTTCAGGCATCCCGAGACCCGGGAGCAGGGGTCGCGCTCCCAGGGCATCGGCGCCCGAATCAGGCCGGTCGGGTCCGTGAAGCTCATCGGGCTGTTGCCCACTTAGCTGTAGGCGTGCCAGGACTGGCTGCTGCCCGGGTTGCCGACCACCGGGTCCGGGCTCAGGAACCGCCCCAGCCGCGGGTCGTGGACGCGGCCGCCCATGTGCACCAGGCCGAGCCGGTCGAGCTGCTCGTGGCCCGTGAACCCGCGCGCCGGGTCGAGCGGCGCGACCCCAGCCGTGGCCGCGCCGAGGGCCGGGCCGATGCCGGTCAGGCGGCCGGACCTGGCATCGTACGACCGTCGAGTCCTCGTGCCGTTGCCGTAGGCCTCCTCCGTCGCCTGGCCGCGGGCGTTGGCCTTCGCGTAGGTCACCAGGCTCGACTGGTCGGCGTTGTCGGTCAGCCGCCAAAGGTAGCCGCGTGCGTTGCACTCATGACCCACCGTCAGCCCGCAGCGTCGCCTCCGCCGCTCAAAGTTCGAATTGAACGTGCAACTCAACAATCTTTGGACGGCAACTAGGGCTGAACGCGACCACGAACTCATGCTCTGGCGACCTTCGCCAGTCTTTTGATACCTCGTTTAGTATGGCAAGATAAATCGCACAATCATGCACGCTGTCCAGTAGCGGCACATCTTCGTGAAACAATATGACCTTGAGTTCATCAATTCCTTCTAAACACATAAGGCAATCGTTTAACGCGTTCCAGTTTCGCCCAAAATAGTGAGGGAAGCTAAGATTTTCATAGAACCACTGCATTAGCACGGGCTCTCTCGTCATTTGCTTCGGCACTCGACACAAAAGTGTGTTTCCGTCAAAAAGCACAGCCGGGTCATCGACAAACAAAAAGGCATCATGATCGAAAATGACCGCAGGCATGCGAACTGTGCGTGAACTCATGGCAGGCTCGATTGTGGGACTGGGCGAAAGGTGTGATAGTGGTCGGGAGAGTGGTGCACTTTGCCGCCTCTTCCCCTGACGACGCGTTGCATTTCCATATGGTTCAATGCAAGCGTGGGATGCATAAAGTCTCGGTAGTATCCCATTGGCCGGAACGGCATGTCATCAATCATATTGCTGAACGCTGTTCCATCATGACGGTATGGATGCTTGATTCCAGCCTCTATCCTGCGAAGCGCCTCACCAATGTCGGCGGGCACTTCAGGATCCCGAGGAGCAGTGACAGGCCCTCGGGCCGCCGACAGCGGGCAAGCGGCAGGGCTGGCCAAGCCCTCGTTGCTCAAGCCACTCATCGCTGCCCCGGAGCAACGCCAGACCGTCAGGGTGATGGGGAAGCTGTCCGAGACTGACAGGGAATGATTGGATGGGGCAATTCTGGGCGAGGATCAAAATACGCTACTTCCATTGATCTTGCTTCGGCCTGGCCCACTTCCGCATGCTCCCTTCCATAAACGCATAAAGCGAATCAAACTTATCAACACTGCACAAATGCCCTATCGCGCCCAATTGAACCAAGATTCCATCAGTCCTCGCATGCAAAGCACAAGTCTCTTTCGGGACTGTCTTTATTCCGCCTATTTCAAATGCAGGGGAGCTTTTTGTCCGAACGATATAGTTGCCGTCTGAACTGGGGAGGTCGCCACCAAAAGGATCAAAGTTCAAATAGTAATCTCTTTGATACTCACCAAGTGAGCTTCGATACTGATAAAACCCATTTGACGCCCCTTGAAATGCGGCATCGTCCAACAACCCCCTAGCAGACTTGGCAAGCTCTTCGCCTTGCCCGTAATCGCGATCCCAGAACAGCAACATGGACAATTCCCACGAATCACCCAAGTCACTATCCTCAACATCGTTGTGCGTCAACAGAAGCGAGATCACTTCGCCATCGTCCCCGGAAATCCCGCCTGGATACAAAAACGACTTCGGCAACCTGTCGTACCGCCGAGGTATCTCGTAGATGAAGTCCCTGCCCGTCACGACGCACACATCCTCGCCATATCTCTCCGAACATGCAGCCGTGAAGTAAACCGAGAGCAACAATACAACCGGAGCTGGCACCCTCATGGCGACACCGGATCACAACGCGGGCAATACATCCAGCCTGGAACTCCAAGACCGCCGTATGCGTTCTTCGGGAGGCCTATGGACTTGAAGTATTCATAGTGGTACTCGTCTGTTTGCCGGACGCTAAGCACACCGGGCATGCCAACCTGTTCGCGTATGTCCTGTTCAAGCGCTCCATAATGAGCATCTATCAACCCTTTGCCAACTCTCTGCTTTAACGCCGCCAAATCGGTCCGGCTCAATCGCACATTTCCACCTGTGTATGCCAATTCAAGCTTTGAAATCGCCACTCTGGTAGCAAAAGTCTCCCCATATAAGCTACCGTGCAGGTCCAATGAGAGTTGCGCCAAAGGGTCCCCGTAGTGGAGAGCGGTCTCCCAGAACCCTATGTAGTCACCTTCGTCCACATAGGGTTTCAGTGCAGCCATCATTTCAGAATTGCGCTCTGCTTGTGTTGCCCAATTCGCGAAAGTGGGCCATTGCCGACTGTCGGGTGCGGCTGGCCCTTCGTGCGTAGAAACGCCCGGCGGACCTCCGCTGTCCGTAGGCCGGTCCCCCGGCCGCTTCTTCGCCGGCACGGCGACGTTGGTGAAGGTCCGCTCCAGCGCGAAGGAGATGTTCAATCTCGGAATCCACTGGTAGCCAATCACGTCTCGGTCGTGGCCTGTCTGAAAGAGGACCCACGACACCCAAATGTTCAGGTGGCCCCGCACGCCCTCGACCAGCGCCGTGCCCGAGCCGAAGCCGCCGCCTCCGCCCCCGCCGCCTCCGCCGGTGAGGTTCAGGCATCCCGAGACCCGGGAGCAGGGGTCGCGCTCCCAGGGCATCGGCGCCCGAATCAGGCCGGTCGGGTCCGTGAAGCTCATCGGGCTGTTGCCCACGTAGCTGTAGGCGTGCCAGGACTGGCTGCTGCCCGGGTTGCCGACCACCGGGTCCGGGCTCAGGAACCGCCCCAGCCGCGGGTCGTGTACGCGGCCGCCCATGTGCACCAGGCCGAGCCGGTCGAGCTGCTCGTGGCCCGTGAACCCGCGCGCCGGGTCCAGCGCCGCGTCCCCGGCCGCGGCCTCACGCTCCGCCTCCCCGGCCTCCTGCGTGCCGTCCGGCAGGCGCCGGCCGCCGAACGGGTCGTAGGCGGCCCTTGCGACCACCGTCCCGTCGGCGTCCGTCACCGCCCGCACCGATCCCAGGTGGTCGCGGTGCAGGTAGCGGATGGATTCCCGCACGCTCACCGCGCCCGCCGTGCCGTCGGCAGCGGCGGTCGTGCGCGTGTGCAGCACCGCGCCGGCGATGCGCACGGTCTCCACCCGCGGCGCGCCGGCCCCGCCGCCGATGCGCTCCTCGAACGAACCCACGTAGAACCAGTGCTCCACCGGATGGGTCGGACCGCCGTCGCCGCCGTCGTCCCGCCACGCGCTCATGCGGTAATAGCGCTCGCCGTCCGGCCCGTAGGCGTACTCCTCCGCGGACTCCGGCGCCGGGTCCGCCAGCGACGCCCCGGCCACCGCCCTCTTGAGCAGCCCGCGCGCGTTCCACTCGAAGTGCCGGTCCGTCCCGTCCGCGCCGCCCTCGTCGTCCCGCGTCACCCGGCCGCCCGCGTCGTAGCTCAGCGTGTGGGTCGAAGCGCCCACTGTGACCGTCGTCGCCGCCGTCGGCCCGGGCGCCGCCGTGAACAGGCACCGCGTCGCGGCCGCCGAGTCCTCCCGGCAGCGCCGGTGCAGCGCGCCCTTGGCGTTCGGCGCGTCCCACTGCCACTCCGAGACGCCGTCCGCGTCGGCGCGCTTCACGGTGCGGCCGAGCCGGTCGTAGGTCCAAGTGGTCGTGCCCTTGTCGTCCAGGCTCTGGTGCAACTCCCCCAGCGCCGTGTGGCGGAACGTCACCGGGGCCCGGTTGGCGCTCGTCACGCGTGTTCGACCTGCGCTGCGGACGACTTCAACCCATCCCTCTACCGAGAATTCGGTTCGCACAGACCGGAAACCAAACTCGTGCGGCAAAATGGTGAGCCGTGCTTCTGCTCCAGCGCTCCCCTGAGTTCGTCTGCAAACTGGCGGAGGTCCGCCGCCGGCATCCCGCTGCCTTCGAACACGTCAAGAAAAACCAGCCTCTCATCCGCCCCGCTGCCCACGGAGAGCACTTTCTTCCATGGCTCTTTTGGATGGGCATCGTAGAGGACCACTACGTTTAGCGTGTCCTTGTGTCCGGCAATTCTCTGCGCTATTGAAGTGACATCCTGCACCCCAAGGCGTGGCCACCGCTTGGCCACATCTCTGATCGTGTCAGCCGCCTTGAGCGGCATGGATGCCTCGAATCCAGCCTTGTAACGCCGATCAGGCTCCCTCGGATCCTTGCAGAAACCGGTGCGTGTTTGCTGGCAGAGCTGAACGCCAAGCCGGGACTCCAAGCCTTGCTTTATCTCCAGAACAAACGCATCCAGCTCGGGAATGGACAGTCCAGCCTCGTGATAGAAATGCAAGGAAAGCAAGGAGCCTACGTCAGCTGCTGTAAAAAACCACCGACTTTGGCGGTAAGCTACTTCATCGCGGAAAGCCGCTACGAACAGGTCCCTTGGCGCATTGTCAGGTGAATCGGCTTCCTTGGCCGAAAGCCCATAATAGGTAAACCCCCGCCGTTCAACCGCTTCGCGAAGGAAGACTTGGATTTCATCGACCATGGCGGGGCTAAGGCTGGCCCTGTATCGCAAATAGGGCTCCACGTAGCCACCGCAGGAACAAAATGCTGCAACAAGAGCGCAACAAAAGGGCTTGATCAACTGCTGGACTCCGGAGCGTCCCTTAGTCAAGCACTTGAATGCCGCTTCCACTTCAGAACAGTCCGATTGATCGACTTTGCAGAAATTCCTGGCAAGAAAGGATCGACCCGATGCCGCTTGTGCCATGTGCGCTTTCCTTGTCAAGGGTAGAAGGGGTCAAATTCACCGTACCTAATCCTTGGAGGATCACCAAATTTCTGAACCACGCTTTTGACACCCGGCCGAAAAGTCCAACTTCCAACGGTGTTGACCAGCGGATCCCATCCTCCCGTCCCCGTGCCTTGGACGTCGTAGTAGAGGTTGCCGTCCTCGAAAAACACTCTGTGCTTAACCCTGCCAGGGTATAACCAGTGCTCTTCCAATGCTACGTTTTCGCTCCATAGTCCTTCTTCATCGTGAGAATGGTCGATGGGGTTGTTGAGAATCAGCTCGTGCGTACCTGTTTCTAGGTCATTGCCGCTATTGTAAGGTATGTCATTCCGATTCACATGCTCGAATACTCTTTTTGCCCACTCCTCATTGCAGTGGGGATTCAACTCACGACTGCAAATCCAACCTCGTATCCGGTAGTGGTGACCGTTTCCTGATTCGAAACTCTCCGCCACATCACCGGGACCTCGTGGTGCAGGTGCCACGGGCCGGTCCCCCGGCTGCTTCTCCGCTGGCACGGCGACTTCGGTGAAGGTCCGCTCCAATCCGAAGGAGATGTTCAATCTTGGAATCCACTCGAAGCCAATCACGTCTCGGTCGTAGCCTGTCGGAAGGAGGACCCACGAAACCCAGACGTTCAGGTAGCCCCGCACGCCCTGGACGCGCGCGGTGCCCGAGCCGAAGCCGCCGCCGTTGAGGTTCAGGCATCCCGAGACCCGGGAGCAGGGGTCGCGCTCCCAGGGCATCGGCGCCCGAATCAGGCCGGTCGGGTCCGTGAAGCTCATCGGGCTGTTGCCCACTTAGCTGTAGGCGTGCCAGGACTGGCTGCTGCCCGGGTCGCCGACCACCGGGTCCGGGCTCAGGAACCGCCCCAGCCGCGGGTCGTGGACGCGCCCGCCCATGTGCACCAGGCCGAGCCGGTCGAGCTGCTCGTGGCCCGTGAACCCGCGCGCCGGGTCGAGCGCCGCGTCCCCGGCCGCGGACACACGCTCCGCATCCCCGGCCTCCCGCGTGCCGTCCGGCAGGCGCCGGCCGCCGAACGGGTCGTAGGCGGTCCTCGAGACCACCTTCCCGTCGGCGTTCGTCACCGCCCGCACCGAACCCAGGTGGTCGCGGTGCAGGTAGCGGATGGAGGTCGTCTGCGTGGCCACCGGGTCGGCCCCGCCGTCTGGGTCGTCGATGAGGGGCGCAGTGGTGCGCCTGCCCTTGAGCCAGCCCCTTCGACACCTCTGTTCGCCCATGCCGTCCACCCAAAGGCAAAAAATCACTCGTTGTCCTTTTCGCCAATGATGCCGCCCCGAAGCAGCCACTCAATGATCTCAGCGTCGTCCGCTTTCATCGTTGCCAGATGCAGCGGCGTGTAATCCTCGTTGTTTCGAACGTTAGGATCCGCCCCACCTTCGATCAGCGCTGCAACCACACCGGCACTCCGGTTGTTGGCCACCGCGATGTGCAGGGGGGTCATTCCGTCCTCCGTTCGGGCATTCGGATCGGCCCCAGCTGCCATCAAAGCGGAAAATGTTGCGGGGTCGTTGATGCGCACCGCCGCAAGATGCAGCGGCGTGGCGCCGTTCTCGCCGCGTGCGTTCAGGGCCGCCCCAGCAGCCACCAAGGCACCAATCACGGCCGGGTCGTCGTTGTGCTCGATGGCCATTTCCAGCGGAGTCGCCCCCGTCGATTCGCTGCGCGAGTTCGGGTTGGAGCCGGCAGCTAGGCAATCGACAACCTGCAGTGGCGTCAAGCCGCGCCAAAAGTCCCGCGAGGTCCAGTTCCAGCAATCCGCAGCGAATGACGGACGAGCCCAAGCAACGAAGACCACAACCACAATCGCGATCATGGCCGATCCCGCATTGCGGAACGTCATTTCCCAGAGCAACCAACCCCCTAGTCCAACAGCCACTGACAAACGCCCTCCCGCAATGCGCTGATCCTACTTTCGCCGACTTCCCGCCTCTTCAATCAACCAACGCACATCGGCCACTCCGAGGCTCGGATTTTCGTCCAGCTTGTCCATGGGCGTAAAGCCGCGTTCGTTCCTTGCTTCCCAATCGGCTCCCGCGTCCAAGAGCGCAGCGACGATTGCAGGTTCATTGTTGTACTTTAAGGCCTTGTGTAGCGGTGTGGCGCCTTCCCGATCCCGCTTGTTCGGGTCAGCCCCGCCTGCAAGCAGGGCAACGACGGCAAGAAAGTCATTGAACACCGCAGCGACGTGCAAGGGCGTCGCGCCGTTGTCCAGCTGCGCGTTCGGGTCGGCGCCGCCTTCGATCAGGGCCACAATCACCGAAAGACTGCGATCGGGCAGAGCCGCAAAGTGAAGCGGCGTGGCGCCATGCTTGCCTGGCGCATTGGGGTCGCCTCCTCCTGCCATAAGGGCGATGGCCAATCGAAGACCGTCGTCGCCGGACGCCACGGGCCTTGGCCCCACATTGGGAAGGCCCGACAGCACGAAGTTCGCGCCGCTGCTCATCAGCGCCGCGATGGTGCTGGGGGCCGTGTCGTATCGCACTGCGAATTGCCGCAGGTGTTCATGGGGAGTCAACCCTTCCTTGTTCCGCGCCTGCATGTCGGCACCGGCTTTGACCAGCGCAGCGGCGACCGCAGGGTCGTGGTTGTGCTTCGTGGCCATGTGCAGCGGCGTGTTGCCGTCCTGATCCCGTGCGTTGGGGTCGCTCCCGCCCTTGATCAAGGCGGCGACAGCAAGGTACTCATTGTACTTTGACGCAATGTGCAATGGAGTCGAGCCGTCCTTCGCTCGGGCATTCGGATCGGCGCCGGCCCGCGTCAGGGCCATGAACATGGCCGGGTCCTGGATCTCCATCGCCGCAAGATGCAGAAGCGTGACGCCGTGCTCGCCCCGCGCGTTCGGATTGGCCCCCGCTGCGATCAATGCGCCGGCAACGGCAGGGTTGCCGTCGAGCAGAACGGCAACGTGCAGTGGGCTCAGACCCCCGAGCGCTTGTTGCACGAACGGCGCAGTCGTGTCGGCCCCACCCTCCATCAGTGCCGTGGTGACACTGGGGTCCGGTTTCAATCCAGCCGCCAAGTGGAGTGGCGCTGCTCCTGTCGACTCGTGGTGCGCACTCGGGTCGGATCCCCCAATCAGGCAGTCGCGGACCTTCGAGGCGGTCGGCGCCCGCAAGAGCTCCTGCGAGTCCCAATTCCGGCAATCCGCTGCAACGGACAGGTGGATCCAAGACGTGCACAACACCAGTGCTGCTGAGCAAGCGGCCCATGTTGCAAGGCGCTTGGTCTTCTTCGGTGGAACGGAATTGACAACTCCGGCAAACCGCGCACCGATGGTGCTTTCTCCGGTCACTGCGTGAGCTTCTTTCGACGCACGGCCGGCACTCCAGTGGCTCGCTTGGTCGCCGTGCCTGCTTCTTCCCGAAAGTCCATCATGCCGGTGTGCGCAGAATGTTGAAGGCGCGCTGGCGTAGTGCAGCCCCGCCATACGTGACAAAGCAATGCTGGGAGAGAACCACAACTTCGAGTCATTGGCATGCGCCCAATGATCTGCAATCTTGAAGGTCGTTTTCCAGTGCCTCAAAGAACTCCCGACCGAACCACAATCGATCAAACCAATTGTTCGGATCGACTTCAAATTGCTTGATTTCATGCACAGGGTAATGGTTGAAATCCCCATACTTATACTTCATTTCGGTGTACTCCAAAACACCGTAAAGATTTTTTCCTTTACCTGGCCCGACAAATGAGCATTGCCGGCCTTGGCCGCTACAGTCGTATCGTCCCCACTTGACTGCTTTTGTGGGCTTTCTGTCCAAGTGTCAATGGCAACTTAAGACTGCTCACTTTTGGCAACTTGAAATTGCACACTTCTCCGGGAGGACCGCCTCGGGTTTCGCATTGGTTCCTGCTTGAGTTCGTTTGGCGTTGCGGGCCGGACGCAGGGAGCGGAGCGACCGGAGGCCGGTCGGGTCCGTGAAGATCATCGGGCTGTTGCCCACGTAGCTGTAGGCGTGCCAGGACTGGCTGCTGCCCGGGTCGCCGACCACCGGGTCCGGGCTCAGGAACCGCCCCAGCCCCAGCCCCAGCCGCGGGTGTTGTTTCCCTCATTAGTTCGTTAGGCGGACCCCGTTTTTCCCCGGATTGTTCCGTTGCTCGATTTCCGGTGTTGCTGGATCAGTTCGGGCAGGGGGCGGGAGTGCGTCGGCGGCTTCACTGTTCGGCGCTGAGACCCTAGCCTTGTTCCCAACCAACTGAGGAGGGGCCCAGGCGGCGGGGAGGTCCGCCGCCGGGCCGGCGCCGGTGCAGCTTCGCTTCAAGACGGGGCTTTCCGGCGAGCGGTACGTTACCGCCGAGGCATGGGCGGGGCAAGGCTTGAGCGGTGCCCGAACCACCCGCGCGGCGGCTGCTCGCTGGCGCGGCACGGCACCTACGGGCGCAAGACGACGAGAG
This sequence comes from Candidatus Azophilus sp., assembly GCA_965220835.1. Classification (GTDB taxonomy): domain Bacteria; phylum Pseudomonadota; class Gammaproteobacteria; order Pseudomonadales; family Azotimanducaceae; genus Azophilus. Next base: position 2,055,217 of record OZ244842.1, read on the forward strand.
GCGCGCGCATCGCCCGCTGGTACTGTCCCGAGAGCCGTACGACCTTCAGCCTTCTGCCGGACTGCCTGGCGGCGCGGCTGCCGGGCACGCTCGACGCGCTGGAGGAGGCGGCGGCCGCCGCCGAGCGGGCGCCCAGCCTGGCGGCCGCGGCCGACGCCATCCGCCGCGACGCCGTCGAGCTGGCCGGCGCCCTGCGCTGGGTGGACCGCCGGGTGCGGCTCGTGCGCAACGCGCTGAAGGCCGGCAACCCGGCCTGGTCGGTGCGCGCCGTCATCCGCACGGCCGTCGAGGTGTCAATGCCGAATGAAAGTTCCCCCCAAAGTGCCTAAGTAGAATTCCCCGGTTTTGGCGTTGTGGTCAGTTCGCGGCATTGGTGTCCTTTCGCTTGTTTGCGGGCGGCCTGCCGCGTCCCTTGGACGGTGGCGGCGGGGCGATGGGCGCGTTGGCGCGGACGTGCTCGAGGACCAGGTCGGTGTGCTGGCGGAGGCGGTGGCTGGCGCCCTCGATGTTGATGACGACGGCGTGGTGGAGGAGGCGGTCGAGAAGCGCGCTGGCCACCCCGTCGGCGCGCAGCGCGTCGAGGTCGGACAGCGACCCCTGGCCCCGGGCCAAGGACGCGATGATGGCCCACAGCGTCTGCGCGTCAGACGCGCCCCCGAACGCCGTCAGGTCCGGGTCCGTGAACTCGAACTCCACCTTCGGCGGGCGGATCCGCCGCTTCCCAGCCACCTTCCGGGACCGCCGCCTGCGCTTCGCCAAGGTTCACCCCCCAAGTGAAATTCCGAGAACGCGATTTTCCCACGCAAAGCGCCGTCCGACCGGCTCCTCCGGCGAGTCCCTCGAATCCTTATCAGGGACTTAAGGATTTGCTATATTTCAACCAGATTCAGCGCTACGAGAACGGCTCTATCCAGCCAACCTTGGATGTCATACGCCGGTTGGCTATTGCGCTATCGGTTAGCGCGGATTTGCTGGTTTTCGATAAGGACGAGCGCGGGCCAGATGAAGAACTGAGATTTCAGTTCGAAACCGTCTCGCACATGCCAACGGAAGAAAAGAAGATTATTCAGGCGTTGCTCGAAGGCATGATCGGTAAACATCAGACAAAGCACATGATCGGCGGCCTGAGAATTTGAACCGGATGCCGCTAAAGAGGACAAGACAATGGCCCAAGTAAGCGTTGAACTGCCGGAAACGGTTTATTCCGTGTTGCATTGCAGCCCCGGCGAACTGGATAGGGAGCTACGTTTGGCGGCTTCCGCCCATTGGTATCAGCAAGGGCGTATTTCGCAGGAATGGGCCGCCAAGATAGCGGGTATGGATCGCACTGATTTCCTGCTGGCGCTAGCCCGCATGGGTAAGGATTCGTTCGTGGTAGATTTCGACGATCTGGACGATGAGCTGGCCCGTGGCTGATCAGGCAATCATCAATGCCTCGCCGCTGATCTTTCTTTCACGCAGTCGGCATCTGGATTTGTTGCAAGCCTTCGCCAATGAAGTCTGGATGCCGGAGCCGGTGGCTACGGAGATTTTACACCGGGGTCGGTATGACATCACCGCCCAAGCCATTGAGCAAACCGAATGGCTCATTACCCAGCCCATTTCCCGCATTCCAACCGCCGTTACCGAGTGGCGCTTGGGTGCCGGTGAGTCAAGTGTATTGGCGCTGGCTTCTGAGCATCCTGGCACCGAAGTCATCATCGACGATCTGGCCGGTAGAAAGTGCGCTGCCAGCCTGAGTATTCCTGTCCGGGGAACTCTGGGTATCGTGCTGGTCGCTAAGAAGCGCGGACTGATACCGAAAGCCCGGCCTGTCATTGAGGACATGATGGCCGCCGGACTTTATCTTTCAAGGAAGGTCGTGGATGAGGCGTTGCGCAGGGTTGGGGAGTAGCCTTTTACCCTGCATTTTCTTTCATCTGGTTTAAACGCCTTAACAGTCCTGTGACATCGTATTCGTTTGCTAGAGATTGAACCTCTTGTTTAGCTGCCTCTGGGGATATTCGTCCTGTATCCAAATACTGCTGTTTCTGCTCCTTACTTCCGAGAAAAACCAAATCAATAACTCTCATTTGGATCTTCTCGTGTAACGAAATCAATTCAGCAAACTCACCCAGCAGCAACCTCCGTGGTTCATCGGCCTCATGGCCATCAAGCGCTTCGTAGTAGAAAAAATTGTCGTATTCGCTAACAAACTGCTTGATAGACATCGCTTTATTTGCAAGGCGGTTGACCAGCGACGTAGCCCTCTCAAGCGCATTAACCAATTCACTTCTGTAGGCATCCATACCTGAACCTCACTGGTTAATAGGTAGCCAAGGCGTTCCATCCGGATTCGTAACTCCAGGAACATGGCCATGGGGTTGCTGGGCTCGTGGGTCAGAATGCCCCTTCGGATTATGACCTGCGTCTATTCGAGTTCCAGTCTGCTTCCCAGCCGCATCTCTTACTTACCGACCATGGGCGGGAGACGCCGAGAGCCGGCCCAGCGACGGGTGAGGACGCATGGCACTGTGACGGGGCGCGCCACAACGGCCCCGAAGCAGCCATGCAATCATCCGCTCACGCAATTGACAGTCCTACTGCTGCAGCGCAGTTCCCCGTCGGTTTCTCAGCGACTACGATACGCAGAACATGCTCGCGAAGCAAAAGCGTGTGCGATAGGCTCCCACGTGCGATTCGCCCGGACAGCGCTGCGCAGTGGGCAGATTGGCGTCATGCCGACCCAATCCGCCCATTCCGCCAAGCTAAAACTGCACTTCTAACTCGACGCCATAGGTTCTGCCCCGGTCAACGATGCTGTAGCCGAACCAAGGAAACACCGCTGTTGCAGCAATCTCGTTGATCTCATCGGTTAAGTTATCCCCATACGCGCTAACTCTCATGTTGTTCCACTCGTAAGCGACTCGGGCATTGATGAAATTCTGGGAGCCTATGGCCGTTCCAGGGCCGTTATAGGTATCAGTTTCCACTTCATCGACAAAGTTCCACCTAGCACCAATTGACAGGTCGCCTGGACCCACTCGCACGACGTAAGTGCCGCCCAAGCCTATGGTCCATTCAGGCGCCAATTTGGGTGTCAGGAAATCAACATTCTGTGGCGGAGCGGTGACCCTACCCATATCGTCCAAGGGAACAAACCGCGTCGACTCGAATCCGTTGTATTCCGCATCGAGCCACCCCAAAGTCGCAAAGACATCGAGATTCTCGGTTGCGACGAACCTCAAGTCCGCCTCGGCTCCCCAATACTCTATCCCGCCAATGTTCTCCCAAACCGTGGCGACCGTGTTGGAAGACGGGTCGAGAACGACATTGGAGTCTTGCTTGTCCGTGAAATCGTTGAAGAACGCCGCCAAATTCAACTGCAGGCGGTTGTTGAGGAACTGGCTCTTCAACCCGGCTTCCCAAGACTCCGCGTACTCTGGGTCGTATTGATTGCGCTCAAAGTCCGATAGGTTCTGATTGCGCCCGAAAAAGCCCCCGCTCTTGAACCCCTCCGAGTATGATGCGTAAAACATCATATCTTCACGCAGTTGGTAGTCGAATCCCAGCTTTATCGAGGTTTCCTTCCATTCATTTCCCAGCTCAGCCGCATCCACAAAGTTGAACACTCGGGCGCGGGCTAGAGGTGCCAGATAGGATTGCCACCCGATGAACTCCTTTTCTTCATCTGTGTATCGAATTCCCGCCGTAACCGAAAGCCGATCTGTCACTGCGTAATCCGCCTGAAAAAACAAGGCCAAAGAGCTAGTGTCTTGTTCTTGGAAGAGCTTTTGCACGAAATTGGGGCCCAATGCGGAACCCGCAGGAATTCCAGTGTCGCAACGAAGCGTACCCAACAATCCAGCCAAGCATGCGGCAATCACGCCGCCATTGGATGCAAACACACCGTTACCACTCTCCACCGCAGCTAAGGCTGCTCGCTGATCTTCTACAGACCCGCCTCCAACGGGAGCTGTTGTTACGAAGTCCCAGAACGACCCATATGTAATCCAGTCCTGCTCGTAGTGGCTATCCAAGTAGTAAACGCCCGCCACAAAATCCAAGCGATCATCCGCGAATGATCCCTCCAGCCGCAGTTCTTGCGTAAACTGGTCATAGACGTTGTCATTGTCGATCCAGATAAAGGGCAGGTGCGATCCATCCAATTCGGCAATGGAGTCTTCATAGGGTGTGTCGTGATAGCCGGTAACTGACACGACGCGCAGGTTGTCGTTGATGGCCAAATTCATGTTCAGCGAGTAGGCGTCGTTGCGATATCGGCCCTGATTGGTGGTGCTCGTGCTATAGGTATCCGGTATGTCAAGGGTAGTTCGGCAATCATTGAACGCGTTGCATACCGAAAACCCTGGGCTGAGGTCTTGTAGGCCCACTGAACCGGCTGGGGGAGGATCAAAGAACCCGGCCCCAAAGTTGTAGCTGGAGAAGGCTCCAAGATCGCTTTTGTCGTTGTACCTCTCCACTGTCAACAGAGCATCGAAATTCTCTGTGGGCGTGAAAAACAAGGTGAGGCCAAAATTCGCATAGTCCTTCTCTGGCCCTCGCTCATCCAAGAAGGTGTTTTTCATATGCCCATCAGCATTGACGCTGGTGTAAAACAACTTCGCCGCCAGCGATTCAGTGATCGGGAAGTTTATTAAGGAGCGTATCTCCTGCTGGCCATAGCGCCCAAAAGTCACTCTCGCCTTGCCCCCGAACTCACCGGTGGGCTTGGTACGAACCACATTGATCACGCCTCCAACGGTGTTCTTCCCGAACAACGTGCCTTGAGGCCCCCGCAAAACCTCGATTCTCTCAATATCGAAGTTCTCAACGTTGCGCCCCGACGTCGTGCCCATGAAGACCCCATCAATCGAAACGGCGATAGGCGAATCATGAGACTTGTCGGTAACCTCTGCCGCAGCCACTCCGCGGATTGATATGTTTGTGCCCCGCGCTCGGCCCGAGTTCTCCCGGATACTTACGTTTGGTGCGTATCCATTGAGATCCGCCAAATTCCGAACGGTTGCGTCCCGAAGCTCGCCGGTTAGCGCCGTGATTGCCACCGGCACCTCCTGCGCCGATTCCTCGCGTTTCCGCGCCGTGACGATTACTTCCTCGATAACCAGTTCAGACTCGGCGGCTACCGAAGAGCTGCTCAGACCCAAGTTCACTAGCGCTGCTGCCGCTAGAGGTGCCAAGCCAATCATGGCACCAAGTGCTTTGATTCTCATCGAATTCTCTCCCCAAAGTACAGAATGGACCGGCTCGGCGGTACTTCCCCAAATCCGCCAATTCGGATAGCCCCATCATAAGGAGGCTTTTGCGCTAGTCAACCTGCTGCCGGGATTTGCGTTGGGGCGGGGTGTATTGCCCTGGGTGTCACGTGTGTTGGCGCACTGCTCTCCAGAACGCCGCCAGCAACGTCGCGGTGCGCCCTGCTCGATCGACTTTGCCGCTACCACTCACAAGCCGGCAGGACGCAACGGCTAAGGAACAACCTCGTCCGGCGCCGGCACGCGCCCCACGGCTCTCAACAAATGCGCCTTGGCAAGGGCCCGCTCCTCGTCCAAGACGGCAGTTGCCCATTGCTGGAGAAGCTCTCGGTAGCGATCCGAACCAACGGCTGAGGCGACAACCCACACCAAGCGTTCCCAGGCACGCGTTGCGATGTCGGCTGCATCCGCCTTGCGTTGCATCTCGGCCAGCATGGCAGTTTGGTCTGTGGCAACGGCTTGGGCCAATCGACCCCTCGACCTGCTGAGCACCGGTTCCAGCGCCCACTCATAGGCGCCCCGCAGCCATGGTGGGAGCGCCGCAACGTCTTGGTTGAAAAGGCCTACGAGCCGGGCGAGGTCCCTCTCGCGCAACATGCGGTGCACGCTTTTGGCAGCCGCTTCGCGGGCGTTGATGACCTTGGAGCGCAGTTCAGCGGCAGGCGATGCGTCCTCGCCGAAGGCCGACCGCACTTGATCCCAAAGGCCGGCAAGAGAAACGGAGTTTTCCACGATCTCGGGGATCGCCGCGTAGGCCGGCGCGAAGGCTTGGTCCACTGCGTCCTCAATGATCCGCCGAGTTTCCGCGCTATCGACGCGGCGAAGCTCGGCCGACCATCGCTCCACCGCCCGCTGCTGGAGCACGTGCGTCAAAGCACCTGTCAACACGGCCAAGGGAATGAGCAGGAGGGCCGCTCGCCCTACCCCCGTCGCCCATCGTCTTGGGCTTGATTCGACCGCGCGGCCCGTTTTGGCAGGCGCTCGCACCATTGATGCAATTCGAGCGGTCGCCAGCATGGCCCCTTCCAGCCCGCGAACCAATCCGGTCATTGCCAAAGCCGCGTTTAGGAAGAAGGCGGCCCATGCAACCACCATGAGCGCCTCCGTCGCCCAAGGCTCGCGCCCCGCAGTGGTCATGAGGAACCACCCGGCTCCGTCGAACGCAGCCCCAGCGCGAAGCCCCGTTTCCACGAGGGCGCAATCCGAGCGCACCGGCGCGGCGAACGCCTCAACGCTGAGCTCGGGAAAACTGGGGTTGATGAAGGCCGGCACGGTGAAGGTCGAAGCGTTGACAGTGACGTACGCGATGACGACCAGTGCCAGGAGCACATGCCCGGCAACCCGCGAGGTCAGAACCCCCGCTGGCGCGGTGGGTGCAGCCCCACTGGCGGCACCCCTGAAGTGGCGCCCCGGCCAGACGGACACTCGGTTGAACAGCAACGGCGCAAGCACTGCGGCGCCGGTCAAGAACAGCCAATCCGTATGGTTCCCCAGCGCGGCGAAGGCCGCAAGAAAGACGGCAAGCGGCAACGCGGCGATCATGCTTATCGCCACCGGCAACCACGCTCGCCGCAAGCGCCGGCGCCATGGCGAGTTGCCGTCCAGATAGTAGTCGATGGCGAAGCGCCGTCGCTCAAGCCGGTATTGCAGCAGGCCCCAGAACACCGCAACGTAGATGAGCCCCGGCGAGACAAGCGCCAAGCAGTTCTGTTCGTAGGTCCAAGCCCACAGAAGCAAAACGCCCAGCAGAAACGTCGTAGCGGCCAGCTGAACCAGCAAGCCAACAACGGTGCCATGCGCCGGGTCTTGTTTCATCCGCCTGTCTGCCTGTGCGTTCTGCCACGGCACCCTAAGAGCAGCCATGATACTCCGCCCGACTGGTGCCCTGCTCCGGCAGCTGGGTCCGGCAGTGGCTTGCCAATACCAATGCGCCTAAAATCGGGCGCAGTTCGCGCTCGCTTCACCTTCAGGAGATGCCCCATCAGGCAGCACTTCGCACCGCGCCCGCTGCAAGCGCTGATGGGCGCCTGACATGCACCGACAATCACTTGTCATTGGGCTCGGCTTGCTTGCGGCTGCTTGCTCGCCCGTTGAAGAGCAAGCAGCAGCAGGGCAAGCCCTTGCGGCTGACGGCGAGCCCCGTCCCACAGCGCTGTCCACGCCGGTGCAGGTTCGCATCGCGCCCGTGCAAAGCGCCCAGCTGCACTGGCAGGCGTCCGTGCCGGGGGTCATCGAGGCCTTCCGCAAGGCGGTGGTGGCGGCTGAGGCGGACGGCCGCGTGGTCATCCGCTCCGTGGAGCCTGGGGATTCGGTCGAAGCGGGCCAGCCCTTGCTGGTGCTTGACGATGAGCGCGCCCGCATCGCCCGTGACCAAGCCGCGGCGGAACTGCGCCGCAGCGAGGCCACGGCGGACCAAGCGGACAGCGAGCTGGTCCGCGGGCGTGAATTGTTCGCCCTCCAGTTCATCAGCGAGGACCGATTGGACGCCCTGCGTTTCGCCGTGCGGCGCAACCGGGCGCAAGCGGTGGCAGCCCAAGCGCAATTGGCTGCGGCGCAACGGGCGTTGGCAGACACCACCGTACGGGCGCCCTTTGCCGGCACCGCTGAGCAGATTCACGTGCAGGTCGGCGACTACCTCAAGCGCGGCGCTGCGGTCGCCACGGTCACCGACTTTTCCTCGGCTCGGGTGCGGGCGGGCGTCACCGCCAGCGAGGCCAGCCGGCTGGCTGGCGCGGAAACCGCTGAATTGACGTTGGACGCCCTCGGCGGGCGCCGGTTGAGCGGCCGCATCCAGAGCGTCGCCCGTCTCAGCGAACCGGGCTCGGGCACCTACCCGTTGGAGATTTGGGTGGAGGATGCCGAGGGCCTGCTGCGCGAAGGCATGGTGGCCACGGTTCACGTGCCCTACGCTGCGGTGGACAGCCCGGCGTCCGTGCCTGCCGAAGCGGTGTTCCGGCGCGGCGGGGCCATGCACGTGTTCGTAGTGGAGCAGCAACGGGCGCAACTAAGACCGGTGCGCACGGGACGAACCGGCGGCGGCCAAGTGGAGATCATCGACGGGCTGGCCACCGGCGAAACCGTTGTGGTTGACGGCCAATTTGCGTTGCGGGACGGCGCTCCGGTCACCATCGTGCGCGGGAGCTAACGGCCTTGGAAGCCCTGCTGCGCTTTTTCATCAGCCGGCACTTGCTGGTCAACGTCATCGCCGCCGGCTTGGTTGTAATGGGCTATCTCTCGGCAACCACCATGCCCCGTGAGTTCATACCTACGGTGGATACGCCCATTTTCTGGCTCACCGCCATGCTGCCCGGCGCCTCCGCCCAGGATGTGGAGGCCAAGGTGACCATTCCCATCGAAGAAGCCCTTGAGGAGGTGGAGGGCATCGACGAGTTCACCACCATCATCGCGGACAACACTTCCTTCACCACCATTGAACTGTACGACGACTACAACCGGACGCAGACCGAGTCTGCCGAAACTGATCTGCGCGCAGCCTTGGAGGCGATTACCGACTTCCCCAGCGAGATGGAGGATGAGCCGGTCCTGAAGCAGTTCAACCCGGCCCGCATGACGGTGCTGGAGATCGCCCTTGAAGGCCCGGAGGATGCGCTTGCGCAAGCGGCAAGGACGGTTGAGGAACGCTTGGAACGCCTGCCGCTGATCGCCAGCGTTCACCCTGTGGGCCTGCCGGACCCGGAGGTGCGCGTGCTGGTCGATCCGGTGCGCGCCCGGGAGCACGGCATCACCCTCACCGACGTCATCGCCGCCGTGCGCAACCGCAATGTCTCCAGCACCGGAGGCATGCTGGAAAGCCCCGAAGAGCGCCGGCAAGTGGTGATGTGGAGCCGCTTCGATGAACCGGATGAGGTGGGCGAGACCATACTGCGTTTCGATGCCCAAGGTGGCGCGCTGCGCATCGCCGACATCGCCCGCATCGAATCCGGCCGTGAGGACACCGGCATGATCGCCCACACCAACGGGCAGCGCGGCGTCACCCTGCTGGTCCAAAAGCGCGAGACGGCGGACATCGTGGATGCGGTTGCGCAAGTGCGGGCGGAGGTGGCGTCCATGGACATGCCTGAGGGCGTTCGCCTGACGCTGACCAACGACGAATCGGTGATCGTGGACAACCGCCTGGAACTGATGGCCACCAACGGCCTGATCGGCTTGGTGCTGGTGACGGCCGTGCTGTTCACCTTTGTCCGCCCCGGCCCCGCGGTGTGGATCATCGTCGGCATCCCGATCGTGTTTCTTGCCGCCTTGACGCTGTTCCCGGCGTTCGGCATGACCATGAACATGATGGCGTTGACGGGCTTGGTCATCGTGCTGGGCATGGTGGTGGACGACGCCGTGGTGGTCTCCGAGCGCATCGTGGTCAAGCATGCCCAGGGCTTGGCGCCCGCGGAGGCCGCCCTGTCCGGCGCCCGGGAAATGCTGGCGCCGGTGACCGCCGCAGCCCTGACCACCGTGCTCGCCTTCGCGCCCTTGGCGGCCTTGGGCGGGCTGCCCGGCAACATCGTCTGGCAGATTCCCGCGGTGGTCATCATCGTGCTGGTGTTCTCCCTGATCGAATCGTTCCTGATCCTGCCCGCCCACATGTCAACCCTGAAAGCCGGCGCCCGGCTGCAGAGCCGCCAGTTCATGCGCACCTTGGAGCGCCGCTACCAACGGGCGCTGGCCTGGGTGCTTGAACATCGCGCTGTGACGCTGGTGGTGGCCTTCGCCAGCTTCGCCGTCATCATGGGCGTCATCCGCCCGCTGGTGCCCTTCACGCTGTTTCCCCAAGACGACGCGGACCGGCTGTTCATCAAAGTCACCACGCCCCACGGCACCGCCTTGGAGCGCACGGAGGCCATTACCGCCGATCTGGAGCGGCAGCTGATGGAAATCGCCGCCAGCGACGTGGAAACGGTGACCGCCCGCATCGGCCACCAGAACACCAACTCGCTGGACAAGGCCTTTGGCGATGCGGACAACGAGGCGCTGATCATCCTGCAGTTCATACGCTTCGGACGCAGCCACACCAACGTTGAGTGGATCGAACGGATCCCGCCCCGGCTGCAGGTGCCCGCCGGCGTGGACTTGGTTTATCAGTCCGAGTACTTCGGCCCCCCCACGGACCAGCCAGTCACCGTGCACGTGCTGTCCAACGACGACGCCATGCGCCGCGGCGTCGCCTTTGAGATCGAAAGCCATCTGCGCAGCATCCCCGGGGTGATTGAAGTGGAGGTGGATGAACGCCCCGGCACCCCGCAGCTGCAGCTGAACCTGAACTACGAGAAGCTGGCTCGGCTGGGCTTGAGCGCCCAGGACGTGGGCACCACGCTGGCAGCCGCCTTCTATGGCATCGAGGCCAGCGAGCACCGCGACCTCGACGACACCACCGAACTGCGCGTGCAGTTCGACCCAGGGGCGCGGCTTGACCTTGAAGCGCTGCTGGAGACGCCCGTGCGCGCCGCGTCGGGCCAGCTGGCGCGCCTGCGCGACGTGGTGGAGCCCATGCAATTGCCGGCGGTGACGCGCATTCATCATCGGGACGGTTTTCGCTCCGCCACCATTCGCGCCAGCTTTTCCCAAGACAGCGGGCTGACGGCGCTCAGTTTTGCCCAGCAATTGGAGCAGGAGCTGTTTCCCCGCTTCGCGGGCCTGCCTGACCTCTACGTGTTCAACGGCGGCGAGGCGGAAGCCACCGAGGAAACCACCGCCGGCATCGCCGTGGCTGCGGCCTTGGCCGTGCTGGGCATCGGCATTGTCATCTGGCTGATGTTGGGCTCCTTGCTGGAGGCCGTGTTCGTGATGCTGGTGATCCCCTTCGCCGTTGCCGGCGTGTTCCTCATTTTCTTCGTGCACGGCCTGCCGATGAGCATGTTTGCCATGATGGGCGCGGTAGGGCTGGCCGGCGTGGTGGTCAACGCCTCAATCGTGATGGTGGACTCCATCCACCGACGCGTCCGAACGGGCGATGGGGACGGCGACCGGAACAGCCGCATCATCGAGGCGGTCACCGAGCGGCTGCGTCCCATCATCGTGACCACCCTGACCACCTTGGGCGGCGTGCTGCCCACCGCCTACGGCATCGGCGGCTACGACCCCATCGTCAGCATCATCTCCCTAGCGGTGGGCTGGGGCTTGGCGATGTCCACCTTGGTGACCTTGTTCGTGGTGCCGGTGCTGTACTCCCTAGCTGGCGACCTGCGCCGCGTCTTCGCATGAATTCTCCTGAGGCCATCAATCAAACCGCAAAAAGACCTCTCCGAAGCCGCAGCAGGCCGGGATTTGCCGACCGCGCGGCACAGCAATTCAAGCGTTTCGAAGGTCAAGCTGCCCGCCAAGCGAGGATCTGCAAAGCCCATGAAGGGTCGGTCGCGCTGCTCCAGCTCATGGTGGCCAATCAGCTAGGCCAGCAGCGTTGACCGGCCGTAACCGTCAACGCCCTGAATCACCACCGCGATGCGGTTGGACGTATGAGGGTTGTCGAGTCCAATCGACAATTCTCCCATTGTCGAGTCAACTCGACACCACTTCCTGCCCACTACCCGCCGACGCGCTGGGCCCGGTCGAATGCAGGCCGGGCGTAGCAGGATTCGGCCCAGCGGGACAGGTTGGCGTAGGCGGAAACGTCCACTTCGATCATCTGCAGCAGGGACATCACGGACGCTAAGTTCAAGTCCGCAATGCTGAAGGCGTCGCCCACCAGCCAACTCCTGCCGTTCAAGTGTTCGTCCAGCACCTTGAAGGGCCTCGCCAAGCGGGTCTCGGCATCGGCGATGGCCGCGAGGTCCCGCTCCGCGTCCGGGGTGAAGAACTTTTGCATGGCGATGCCGACCTGCAGATGCTCGATCTCGCTGATTCCCCAAAAGGACCATTGGACGGCCAACGCCTGCGCCGCCGGATCGTCCGGATAGAGGCCTTGGCCGTAAGTCTTGGCCAGATAGAGGTTGATGGCCATGGACTCAAACAGGATGAGGCTCCCATCCTGAAGGGCGGGCACTCGGCCATTCGGGTTGATGGCGAGGTACTCCGCGGTCTTGGAATCTTCACCGAACCCCACCGGCACGTGTTCGTAATCGATGCCGGTTTCCTCGATGGCCCAGAGCGAGCGAATGGCCCGCGATCCGGCAATGCCGTAAAGCTTGGGTTTAGACATGGCAGATCCTTAACAGGTGGGTGGATTCGGCCCAGTATAAGCGGCCGCGCGCGTGCGCCATCCCACTGATCATCGGGCACCGCTGGAATGGAGCGCTGCAGCCCAGCACTTCTCATCATGATCCTAAGCCAAGCGTCCGCATGGCAGTCGAGGGCGGGACGCCCTCGCTGCGATGGATTCCGCTGCGGAGCGTGGGCGGGACGCCCTCGATTGAAAACTGTGCGATCCGCTTAAGCCAAGGCGACAACTGCTGCCTTCGGGCAAAGCGTCTAGCTTTTGCGCCCGCAACAGCGAAGGCGTCTCGTTTTTGCGGCCGCAACATGCTTAGATGCGGCTTCCACCATCAGGGTCCCAGGGAGGACAGAACATGATCAGCAGTGGACCGGTTGAAGACCGCCTCGCCATCCGCGAACTTGTGGAATCCTACAACGACGCCGTCATGCGCTTTGACGGCGATGCTTGGCAAGCCAACTGGCGTGACGACGCCACTTGGTGCCTGCCCGGTGCCGGCGACATCACCGGCAAGGCCAACTTCTTCCCCGTGTGGCAGGGGGCGATGGCCGGCTTCTCCTTTGTCGGTTTCTTCGCGTCAGCAGGGCCAATCGTCGTTGACGGGGACACCGCCCACGGCACTTGGTACCAGCAGGAGGAGCTGCACGACAAGGAAGGCGGCAAACGCTTCGTGGTCGGCCGTTACGAGGACGACTACGTCAAGGTGGATGGCCGCTGGTACTTCCAAAAGCGCGTGTACGACATCCTGAAGTCCGAGGAAAGCTAACGCGGGCGCGGGGCTCTGGCCTGTTCGAGTTTCGCATCCGCGGAACTCGCATTGGCGTTTGGGATTGCCAACTTACGCAGCAGGTTTGGGCAGCGACGGGCCGCGCCACCTAAGGCTACCGGGGTAGAATGCGCCTATGGAAACGGAGGCGAGAATTCGCGGCGCTTGGCAGGGGCGCATTTCCGGTTGCATGCTCGGCAAGCCGATCGAGTTGCTGTCGATGCGCGAAGGACACGAAGCGCTCACCGCCTATCTGGAGGAAGCTGGCGCCCTGCCACTGCGCGACTACGTGCCATTTGACGAACGGGAGCCGCTGGTGGCCCCGTCCAAGGCCTGCTGCCGACAGTGGCTGACGCGCAGCGAGCCGGACGACGACATCCACTACTCCGTGCTTGCCCTGATGACGCTGGAACGGCACGGCCGGGATCTCAGCACCGTGCATGTCGCCCGGGCTTGGCTGCGCAACCTGCCCGCCGCAGCCACCTACACCGCCGAACGGGCCGCCTACCGCATCCTGCTGGCCAAGGGCGACGAGTGGTTCGCCGAACGCGGCGAGCCTGGGTTTGACCTCGCCGAATGCGCTGACAACCCCTACAACGACTGGATTGGCGCGCAAATCCGCGCCGACGTTTACGGTTGGGTTGCGCCCGGCGACCCTGAACTCGCCGCCCAGCTGGCAACGGCGGATGCCGCACTCTCCCACCGCGGCGACGGCGTTGGCGGCGCGGTGTTCGTGGCCGTGGCCGGTTCGCAGATTCCGGTTTGCGCCTCCCTCGATGAGGCGGTCGCGCAAACGCTGCCCTTCCTAGCGCCCCGCTCCGGTGCCCGGGAAGCTGTCGAGCTGGGCATCGCGTGGCGCAACAACCCCGAGGGCGGCGCCTGCATTCGCGCCCACTATGCGGCGCTTTCGCCGGTCCACACGCTCAACAACCTCGCCATCGTGGTCTGGTCCTTGCTGTCCCATCCGGATGACTTCGGCGCAGCCATCGGCGAGGCGGTGGCCGCCGGCCTCGACACCGACTGCAACGGCGCCACCGTCGGCGGCCTCTGGGGGTTGCAGGGAAAACCCATTCCAGACCCATGGCTAACCCCTTGGCAGGGCCGGGTTGGCGTCAACCTCGCCGGCCAAAGCGAACTCAGCTTGGACGAGCTGGCCGAACGCACCCTGAAGGTGATGGCGTCGCTTTAACGTGCCTGATCGCGGGATGGGCGCGCTGGGCAACCCTCCTCTTGTTGGTCTGAAGCCTCGCCCCGTTAGGCCTGATCCAGCGGAAGGTTAGGTTGATGCGCGGGCCGACGCCGGCTTTGGCCAACACCTTGGGCACGCAGTGCCGCCAGTGCCTTTGCAGGGCGCCGTCCATCTCCAGGTAGCTGCCGTCCGGCAAGTTCCAAGCCATTTGCAGGCTGGGGTCGGCCTTGTGCTGCATGCGAAAGCGCCGGGTGGCGCCTAGGCTGACGGAGCCGATCAACGGGTTGTCGCCCAGTTCGGGTTCGTCATCGCTGTGCCAGCCCATGCTGTCCCGGCCGTCACGGTAGTAGTTCAGCAGCACGCTGTTGAACTTGGCCCCGGAAACCGCCTCCACCCGCGCCTTGATGACGGCCAAGCTAGCGGACCAAGGCTGGGGCTCAAGCCGAATGCCGGAGTATTGGTAAACGGCGCGGGGGTCGCCATGCCAAGCGGTCAGGCGGGGCTGGAGCCGTTTGCGGCCAAAGAGCTGAATCTCCTCCTGCCGCCAGCCGGTCGCTGCGCGCAATACGGCAAACAAGCGCTCGCTTTCGGCGCGGGAGAAGAGCCGCTGCACATAGCGAACCCTGCCACCGCGCAGTTCGATGGCTTCAACGGCCTCAGTATGGGGCAGTTCCGCCATCCACGCTCAGGGTGGTGCCGGTGATGCCGCCACCCGCCTCACTGGCCAGCAGCACGGCGGCGGCGGCCACCTCCTCAACCCGGTTGGGCCGCTTGATGGCGGACTCCTGGGCGAACAGGTCCACCATCTCCTCAAAGGTCAGGCCCATGGCCTTGGCCGTGGCCGGTCCGTTGTCCTTGACGATGTCGGTGATGACCAGGCCCGGGCAGATGGCATTGACGGTGACGCCTTGGGCGCTGACCTCCTGCGCCAGCGATTTGGTCAAGCCGTTGACGGCGTGCTTGGCCGCTGTGTAGGCCGAGAACACGGGCTTGCCGATCTTGCCCTCCACGGAGGAGATGTTGATGATGCGTCCGAAGCCGCGCTCCAGCATGCCGGGCAGCACCCGGCGGCTGGCCCAGAAGGTGGAGTACAGGTTCCACTTGATGGCCAGGTCAAAGGCCTCGTCGGAGAGTTCCACCAGCGGTTGCAGGTCCCCAGCGCCGCCGGCGTTGTTGACCAGCACGTCCACCTGACCCAGCTGCTTGGCGGCTTGGTCGATGAAGCCTTCGATGTCGGCCTGCACGGTGGCGTCACCGGGAATGAACACCGCCGCATCGCCGGCGTTGATTTCCTGAAGCGCCCGCCGGGCTTTGTCTGCGTTGCGGGCCATGAGCGCAACCTTGGCGCCCTCCCCCAGAAAGGCCTCCGCGATGCCGCGGCCAATGCCTGCCGTGCCCCCGGTTACCGCCGCCGTCAGGCCTGCCAGCTGCTTCCCCAATTGCCTACGCCGCCTTAGTGAACTTAAGCTTCAGTTCCAGCGTGCCCAGCATGATGCCCGGCTGGTGCAGGAAGCTGTTGCCCGGTGCGTACTCCAGGTGGTCGATGCTGTCCAGCAGCCTATCCCAAGCGATCACTTGCTCCAGCCGGGAGAGATGCGCGCCCGGGCACACGCGCGGGCCTTGGGAGAACGTCAGGTGGCGGCTGACGGCCTTGCGGTCCAGCTGCAGCTCGTGCGGGCACTCAAACTCGTCCTCATCAATGTTGCCAGCCGCCCAGCGCAGGTGCAGTTGGGAGCCCTCGGGCACGGTGACGCCTTGGAAGACCTCATCCTGGGTGGTGATGCGGGTTGAGAGCCCTTGGGTGGGCGAACGCAAGCGCATGCCCTCCTCCGTGAAGTGCCGCAGCTTGCTGCGGTCTTGCTTGATGGCCTCGAACACGCCGTCCCGCTCGCACAGCAGTTGCGCCTGCTCCTCGATGGCGTATTGGGTGGTCTCCAGCCCGCCAATCACCATCGCGTAGACGATGCCATTAACCTCCAGGTCACTCAGCTTGCGGCCCAAGGCCTCATAGGTCACTTGGGTCAGGAAGGTGATCATGTCGTCCTTGGGGCGGCGGCGGCGATCTTCGATGTGTTCCTGCACGTAGTCGGCAAACTCATTGAGCGCTTCGAACTGCTCGCGGGTCTGCTCCTCGTTCAGGATGTTGCGGTGCCCCTCGCCATAGACGAAGGGCGCCACCTGGGCCGCGCCCCACTTCTCCACCATGGCGATGTCCTCCTGGGGAAAGCCGAGGATGCTGTTCATCACCCGCTGCGGCAGCGGACGGGCGAATTCGGAGATGAACTCCACCTCCCCGGGGTCGTTGTCGATCCAATTGGCGATCAGGTCGTTCACGTGGCCGGTGATCATCTCCGCGTTGCGGGAGGCGCCCGGCCCCACCCACGGGTCGGTCAATTCCTGACGGTGGGAGCGGTACAGCTCGTTGGTCGGGCGCAGCGTCATCATCGACGCCATCATGGTGTTGATGTTGGGGATGCTCTCCGGTTCGGCGCCCGATTCGTTGAGTTGCCTCAGCCCCAGTGACATCAGCGGCGGAAAGCGCACCGGGTCCCGCACCACCAAGGCGATGTCTTCGTACTTGGACAAAATGTAGGCGTCCTTGTCCGGGGTGGGGCCTTCGCCGGGCAGGCGGTGCACGGGGGCCTCGCGGTGCAGGATTTCGTAGGCCTCGTACCAGTGCTCCGGGGCGCCCGGACCGAACAAGTCCACATCGGCAAGCGACATCGGACACTGCATGGGGCTGAGTTCGTGATTTGGGGTCTTCATTGGCTATGCCCTCCTACTCAAAGAACCAAGAATGGCCGAGTTGGGGCTACCTCGCAAGCGAAGCAGGGCGCGGCCGGGTCTTGGGCCAGCAACTCGACACCGTTCAAGCCGCGGGCGACCGGCGCGCGTCACGCCGGTCGAATCGTTCGCGGATTCGCGCCAACCGCGTCGCGGAGATGGGATAGCGCCAGATCACCACCACCGCCAACGCGTAGAAGAGCCATGGGGGCAGCACATAAACATAGGACAGCATGCGAATGTCCTCCGGGCTGTTGCCGCCATCCGCCGAGAAACCCAGGGCCTGAAGCAGCGGCAGCGCCATGCCCAAGGCCATGGCACCGACCAGCTTCTGGCCCAAGGACCAAACGGCGATGTAGGAGGCGGCGATGTCCTCCCCGGAGCGCCGCGAGGCGATCTCGATCACGTCCGCCTTCATCGACATGGACAGGGCCGCGAAGTTGCCGCCGGCAATGCCGTAGAGCGCGAGCACTACGAAAAACCAGCCGAGATCGCCGGCGCCCAGCAACAGGAACAGGGGCGTGACGAAGACGAACAGCACGCCGCCGGCCACCCAAGTGGGCTTCTTGCCGATGCGTTGGGCGATGGCCACCCAGAAAGGCAGGGAGACCACGTTGAAGCCGTAGTAGCCCAGCAGGATGGCTTGGGTTTGGGCCTCCGCCTCAATGACGTAGGTGGCGAACAGCATGAAGGTGGCCCCGCCCCAGCCGGTGCCCAAGGACTGCAGCAGGAAGCCGAAGAACAGCAGCAGGAACGAGCCGTTGCGCAGCATGAGGCGCAGATTGCCGATCAAGGGCGAGCGAACCGGGCGCACGTCGGCGCGCTCCCGCACGCCCACCAGCGTGGCCGTGATCATCACCGGCAGCGCAATCAGCGCCATGAAGCCGATGATGGTCAGCCCCTCCCGGGGCAGGCTGCCGTAGCCGGTCATTTGCCCCGCAATCACCGGCACCGCCAGCACGCTGACATTGCCGAAAAAGGCGAACGCTTGGCGCCAGCCAGTGATGCGCGTGCGCTCGTGGTAGCTGTCGGAGAGTTCAGCGCCCCAAGCGTAGTAGGGAATGTTGATCAGCGTCCAGCCCAGCCACAGGCAGACCGAGCCGACCAGCAGGTAGGCATTGGACACCGCACCCGGTGGATTGAAGAGCATGAAGGCCGAGGCGGTCATCAGTGCGCAGCCCGCCGCCATCCACGGCTTGCGCCGCCCAAAGCGGCCGCCGGTGCGGTCGCTGAGGTAGCCGATCAACGGATCGGTGATCACGTCCGACACCCGGGCGAGCATCAAAATCAGCCCCACGTCTGCCAGTTCCAGGCCAAAGTCCTTGGCGTAAACGAAGGGCAGATACAGCGTAACCGGGATGCTGCCGAGATAAACCGCATACTCCGGCAACGCAAAAAGCACCAGCCTGCGTCTTGGAATGGGTTTGTGGGCAGCGGTCAAGTCAGCTCCAACCGGTTAGAAGCGCCGACATCTTTGCACATAAGGGCGCCCTGGCCCACATCCGCAACTCGCTCCGCACCTCACTTTGCCCTTGGCCCTCGGATCCAGCCTATCCCACCCAATGAGCGCAGAATTTGGCGCTAGCCAATTTGCAACGCGACCGCAGCTCGCGCAGAGTTCTGCGCCAGCCAATTTCCAAACGAACTTTGGCCCCCAAGGGCCAAAGTGCGCTATTGCCCCAAATCCGCACATCAAGCTAGGCTTGCGTTTTTATTGGGGAGGACGCTGATGGGCATGCACGAACTGTTTCGACTTGACGGCAAGGTGGCCGTGGTGACCGGCGGCGGGCGCGGCATTGGCCGCGGCATCGCCTTGGCTTTCGCTGAGTGCGGCGCGGACGTGGCCGTTGTGGCGCGGCGCCAGCACGACGTGGACGCGGTTGCCAAGGAGATCGAGGAGCGCGGCCAACGGGGCTTGGGCATCTCCGCGGACGTGATGGATTTCACCGCCATCCCCAAGGTGCTCGACCAGGTGGTCGATGAGTTGGGGCGCCTCGACATCATGGTCAACAACGCCGGCGGCAACCTTGACCGCAAGATGTACGCGCTGCCGGACATCTCCATTGAGAAGTTTGACGAGCAGCTGGCGCTGAACATGAAGACCAAGTGGTGGGGCTCCCAGCAGGCCGCCAAGCGCATGACTGATGGCGGGCGCATCATCAACATCATCTCCATCGCCGCCCACAAGCCCTCGCCGGGCTTCGGCGTTTATTCGGCGGCCAACATGGGCATGATCAGCATGACGCGCACGCTGGCCGTGGAGCTGGCACCCAAGGGCATCACCGTCAACTGCCTCGCCCCGGGCATCATCGTCACCGAAATGCTGGTGGAGACGATGAACATCAGCGAGCAGGAGGCCGTGGACAACTTTGGCCCGGTCATTCCCCTGGGCCGCACCGGCCGGCCGGAGGACTGCGCCGCCGCAGCGGTGTTCTTCGCCTCGCCCGCAGCGGAGTGGACCACCGGCCAGTTCATCGACGTGGCAGGCGGGCAGCCGAACTAGCCGCTCACAGGCTCCGGGGTTCGCCCACATGGCGCTTCGGCCATAGAAAGTCGATGCGCGTGCGGTGTATTAGCCAGTTGCCGTCCACCTTGCGATAGACGTCGTCGTAGATGCCGAACAGGATCAGCGGGTTGTCCACCCCTTCCGTGGTGCGCAGGTCCAGCAAGTACCAACGGCCGTGGGCGGTGGTCTCGTCGATCAGGCGGATGAGTGGGTTGGTCACCGCGTGCAGGACGCTGTAAGGATCGCCCTCGCCCAATGACCATTGCTGGAAGTTTTCGCGAATCTGCGCCTTGCCCACCCAATCGCCCCCGTAGTCCGGCCCAAACTCGCAGACCGCATCCTCCGTGAACAGGTCCGCCAGCGCCACCACGTGCTGGCCATCGAAAAAGTGCGAGTACTGGATGCGCAAGTTCTTGATGGCCTCGATCTCGGCCAGTTCCTGCATCGGGTCCATGTTTTCCTCCCTTGGGTTATGCTCGTTGATCCCACCGTATGCTAACAAGGAAACCGGCCATGGATAGCGTCAACGTTCTCATCGTCAGCAAGGGCCACGACTACGACCACAACGCCTTCCTGGCGATGTTCGCGGACATGCCCGGCCTCACCGCCACCTTGGTGGAGCAGCCCGCCGCCCAAGTGGTGCTGAAGCCCGAGCACGCCGATGCCTACGACAGCGTGCTGTTCTACGACATGTCCGGCATCCCCGGCATCGGCCTGCTGCACGACGGCGCCGAAGACACCGGCCTGCCCCCGGACGACTACCGCGCCAGCATCGAAGCGCTGATCGAGCGCGGCACCGGCATGGTGCTGCTCAATCACGCCACCGTGTCCTGGCCGCTCTGGCCCCTGTGGCGGCGCATCTCCGGCTCTTCCTTCATGCTGCAATCGGGCGAGCTCAACGGCCAAACCGTGCCCGGTTCCGGATACCGGGGTGGCCACGGCCCACACCCCAACCCCACCGTTAAGCTGGTTCCGCAATGCCAACACCCGGTGCTGGAGGGGCTTGCGGACGGCTTCGAGATCACCGACGAAATCTACCTGAAGACCGCCGGCTTCGAGAAAACAGTAACCCCTCTGCTGCGCGGCGAATACGACTTCATCGCCGAAAACTTCACTCCCCCGCCCTTGGCCCCGCCCGAGGAGCAAGCCAACTGGAACCACCCCCCCGGCAGCGACCTAATGGTCTGGACACACACCGTGGAGGCCAGCCCGGTGGTCGCCTCGGACCTAGGCGACGGCCCAGCTGCCTTTGGCAACCCAAACTTCAGAAAGCTGCTTGAAAACGCGTTGAAGTGGGTGGCGTCTCCGAAGTCTCGCGGCTAGCAATCGGGCAGCGATCAACCACAATCCACAGAGTGGTTCGCCAGCAATCAACCCACCTTAGCCGCTTCTCCAAACGCCTTGCGCAGCTTTTCGATGTTGAAGTTCGGCTGCTGGGCAGCGCCGATGATGACGGCTTCGCGGCGCGCGATTTGGGCAGCGGCTTCCGGCACTTGGCCAGCCACCCCCCAAGGAATCACCACCGCGCCGTGCTGGTCGGCATGAATGAGGTCGCCGTCCGCCACCGCCATGCCGGCCACCGTCACTGGGCAGGCGAAGTCCACCACATGCACGTGGGCGTGTGACGGCCCCACGCGGTCGGCCAGCATTTGAAAGCCCTCGGCGATGTCCGGGAGGTCGCGCACGCTGCCGTCGGTGATGACGCCGATGCAGCCCAAGCCCTGGTGAACGTTGCTGTTGACCTCACCCCAGAAGGAACCGTAGGCACGTTGCGAACCGTCGAGGTCCTGGATCACCGTCACGCAGGGCTTCGGCCCTTGGTCGATGTAGGCGTAGTAGTCCATGGCGGTGCCGCTGCCACGGGCGCCTTGGCCGGGATGGGCGGCCCGGATGGTCGCTGTGCGGGCGACGGCCACCAGCGCGCCCAGCTGCGGCCGAAGGCAGACCAAGGGTGCGGTGGTGTAGCCGTGGCCGCGCCGTTCCGGTGCGACCAACTCCAAGGCATTGCAAACGGTGGGCGTGTCCAAGCGCTGCAGCGCTGCGGTCAACTCATCGTTCAACCCCGCCATGCCCGGCTCCGCTGACTGCGCTTCGGCTAGGGCGAGTGGCGCAGGACGCGGCCGGCTCGGGTACCGGTGTGCTCGCCCTCAACAACGCTGACCTCGCCGTTGACGATGGTGGCGCGGTAGCCCTTGGCGCGCTGAATGAACCGCGGGGCGCCGCCGGGGAAGTCATGCACCAGCTGCGGCTGGCACTCAGCCACGGCATCGGCGTCAAAGACGTTCACGTCCGCACGCAGGCCCGGCGCCAACAGGCCCCGGTCCTTCAGGCCGACGATGCGGGCCGGCGCCGAAGTGAGGCGGCGCACCGCTTCACCCATGCTGTAGAGGCCAGTTTCCCGCACCCAGTGGGAGAGCACGAACGTGGCCCAGCCGGCATCCATGATCTGCGAGACGTGGGCGCCGGCATCGCCAAGGCTCGGAAACACGCGTTCGCTCCTGAAGAAATCGGCCAAGGCCGCAAGGCTGCGGTTGAACATGCGGAAGGTGAACAGCCCAAGGCCGTTGGTCTCCTTGGACAGCCGCAGGAAGGTCTCCGACCAGTGCTCGCCAGCGGCGTCCGCCATCGCCAGCAGGTTGTCCTCGTCCTTGGCGGTGTAGTCCGGCACCTCGCCGGTGCCCATGAAGAAGACCTGGTCCATCGCAATGCGCGTTGCGTCGGGGGCCTTGGCCTCCGCAACCAAGGCGGCATGGGTCTCGGCGTCCTCAATGGCCGCCAAACGGCCGCCCAGGTCCAAGGCCGAGAGTTTTTTCCAGGTCGGCCCCTTGACCGGCAGCATGGACTGCAGCGACAGGACGAAGCCGGAACTCCGGGGCTGGGAAATGGCGGTGATGTCCAAGCCGCCTTCACACAGCCCTTCAACGAACCGGGCCGCCTTCTTGCCGGACTGCGGATTGGCGGACACCCCGAAGCTGAACAGCACTCGGCCGCCGGTGGTGCGGGCCATGTCGCGCAGCAGGCTGGCGCTGAACGCCCGGTCGGAGAAGTCCAGCACGTTCTGCATCAGCGCATTGCGCGGCGCAATGGCTTTGGCGATCTGCATCAGCTCATCGGGCTCCGCGAAGGTGCCCGGGATGGAGCGGCCATCCGGCAGCACATGGGGCGGATAGCGGTTGGTGGAGAAGCCCACCGCCCCTTGGTCGATGGAGTGGGCGACGATGTCCGCCATTTGCCGCTTTTCGTCGTCGCTGGCCTGCTCCTCCACCGCCCGCTCACCCATGACGTAGAAGCGCACGGCGCAGTGGCCGACCATGCCAGCGATGTTGATGGCGGGATTAAGGCGGTCGATGGCATCGAGGTAGCCGCCGTAGTCCTCCCAGTCCCAAGACAGGCCGCTCAGAATGGCCTGCTTGGGGATGTCTTCCACGGTCTCCATCATGCCCGCCAGCAGTTCCTTGTCGGCGGGCTTGCAGGGCGCGAACGTAACCCCGCAGTTGCCCATCAGCGCCGTGGTGACGCCATGCCAGCTCACCGGCGTGAGGTTCGGGTCCCAGCCAATTTGCGCGTCCAGATGGGTGTGGATATCGACAAAGCCGGGCGTCACCATGTGCCCTTCGGCATCGATTTCCCGTCTGCCGCGCCCCGAGACCTCGCCGACCGCCGTGATCAGCCCGTCATCAATGGCCAGATCGCCAAGCCGGGGCTCACCCCCGGCGCCATCAACGAGCTGCCCGCCCCGCACTATCAGTTCATGAGCCATGGTTCCCAGTCCCCCTTAGATTCGAAACGCGGAATTGAGAGGGCATCTTAGCAAAACAGCTCGCGGTGGCGGGGATCTGCGTTCGCGGGCCGAAATCCTCTTTTTTGGACTCCAGCCCAGTGTTCGGATTGCCATTGAAGACGGAAGGCCCTTGGTCCGAGGCAGTCCGTGCATCGGGGTTGGCTGAAGCAGATTGAAAGGCACGATCGAGAATTGCGGGTACCCGGCGCAGGACGCTAGCTGCCCGAGACGCGACGGTCCTGCCCGGCCCAAAAGGGCTCGCGCAGGTCCTTGCGCTTGATCTTGCCCACTGGGCTTTTTGGCAGCGGCGCCGTGGTGATGGTGACGCCGCCGGGCTTCTTGTAGGAGCCGAGTTCCTGCGCTGCCAAGTCGATCACGTCATCGGCGGTCAGGTCGCCTTCATCCTTGACCACGCAGACGGCATGGGGCGTTTCGCCCCACTTGGGGTGGGGGACGCCGAAAACCGCCACCTCCAGCACCGCTGGGTGGTGGGCGATGGCGTTCTCGATTTCCGCCGGCCAGATGTTGAAGCCCCCAGAGATGATCATGTCATCGGCCCGGTCCACGACGTAAAGGTAGCCGTTGGCATCGATGCGGCCGAGGTCGCCGGTCTTCACCCAGCCGTCGACCAAGCGCTCTTGGGTCGCCTGCTCGTTGTTCCAGAAGCCGGTCATCATGCCGTCGGACTTGGCGACGATCTCACCCACCTCGTTGGCCGGCAGCGGCTGGTTGTCCTCATCCCAGATCGCCACCTCGGCAAAGGGCAGCGGCAGCCCGCAGGCCCGCAGCGGCGTTGAGCCCTCGACCTCACGAAACCACTGGCGCGGCCCCATCATCGACACCGGCAGCACCTCCGTCTGGCCATAGCCTTGGTAGAGCACGTCGCCAAACACCTCACGGGCCGCCAGGGCGGTGGCGTCCTGGATCGGCGCCGCGCCAATCAGCAGGCACTTCAGGCCGGAGAAGTCCCGGCCACGGGCGGTGTTGTCCTGCACGATGGCGTTGACCATGGTTGGCACCATGAAGCCGAAGGCAATGCCCTCGCGCTCAATCACTTCCAAGGTCTCCCCCACGTCGAAGTGGTCGAGCATGTGGTTGCAGCCGCCAGCCAGCCACATGGGCAGGTACTGGTATCCGGAGCCGTGGGAGATGGGGCCCAAGTGCAGGCACTTGTCGCCCGGCTCCACCGGAGGAAACGCATAGAACCAATCCCGCCCCGCCGCCAGCCAAGCCCGGTGCGTGTAGGCGACGCCCTTGGACTTGCCGGTGGTGCCGCCCGTGTGGCGGATGATGAACAGGTCGTCCTCGCCGATGTCCGGGTTCGGGTCGGCATCCGATTGGCCGGCCAGCCAGCTTTCGTAGTTGGCGTCGCGCACCCAGACGTGGGCCAGATCGGGCAGCTCATCCTCCAGGCCCGCCACTTCATCCCGATGGGCCTCGCTGACGATCAACATCCGGCAACCCGTATGGCCCAGCATGTGCTGATGCGCGTCCCGCCCGTTGCGCGGGTACAGCGGCACCCGCACGAGATTGGCTGCGGCGGCGCCGCCGAAGAGGTCCGCCGCCTCGATGGAGTTGTCCTCCAGCACGCCGACTCGATCGCCCGGATTGAGGCCGGCGCCGAGCATGGCGTTGGCCAGCCGCACGGAGCGGCGCCAGGACTCCGCAAAGGTCAGGCGGCGTTCGCCGTGCACCACGGCCTCCAAGCCGCTGTAGTGATCCGCCGCTCGCCGCATCAACGTGCGCACATCCATGAACCAGCCTCCTTGTAAGTGCCAGGCTCAACTTAACGAGTTTTCGCATCCAATTCGAGGGCTAACCGCGCCAATACGGGGACCGGCATCCCGACTCGATTGAATCTTGATTTGCCAACCGAGCTAGGTGATGTCCACGCCCACCGGGCAGTGGTCGGAGCCGGTGGCTTCGGGCCAGATGAAGGCGCTTTGCACCCGTTTGTCCGCCGATGGCGAGGCCAGCACGTAATCGATGCGCCAGCCGACGTTGCGCTCCCGAGCGCCGCCGAACTGCCGCCACCACGTGTAGTGGCCAGGCGCATCCGGGTGGCGGGCGCGGAAGGTGTCCACCCAGCCGGCGTGGAGCCATCGGCTGATCTCCGCCCGCTCCTCCGGCAGGAAGCCGCTGTTCTTGACGTTGCCCTTGGGCCGAGCCAAGTCGATGGCTTGGTGGGCGGTGTTGTAGTCGCCGGCGACGAACACCGGCCCTCGGCGGCGCAGGCGCTCAACGCGATCAAACACGGCGCGGTAGAAGTCCAGCTTGTACGGCACGCGGCTGTTGTCCCGCTCCCGGCCGCTGCCCTTGGGGAAATAGACGCTCGCCACCACCAAGCGCCCGAAGTGGGCGGCGATGAAGCGGCCCTCAACATCGAAGCGCGGCTCGAGCTTGGTTTCAATGCGGTCCGGCGCTTGGCGGCTGTACAGCGCCACGCCGCTGTAGCCCGCACGCTCCGCCGGGGCAAATGCCGCCTGCCAGCCCGCCGGCGCCCGCACATCGGCATCAAGCTGCTCGGGAAAGGCGCGCACTTCCTGCAGGGCCAGCACGTCGGCGCCGCAATCGGCCAAAAAACCGCGAAAGCCCTTGCGCGTGCAGGCGCGCAGGCCATTGACGTTCCAACTCAAGATGCGCATGCAGGCGTTCCTGAAAATGGCGCACTATACTGACGCCGCTCGCGCGCCTCCTCAAGGCGCCTAGCCACTCACAGGAGAACGAATTCATGCAGGACTTCGAAGGCAAGACTGCCGTGGTGACTGGCGCCGCCAGCGGCATTGGCCTCGCCTTGGCGGAACGCTTCGCCGCCGCCCGCATGCGGGTGGTGCTCGCCGACATTGAGGAAGACGCCTTACGCCAAGCGGTAGAGCAGCTTGAGCAGCGCCAAGCCGACGTCATTGGCGTGCCGGTCAACACCATGGTTCGGGAGAGCGTTTTGCAGCTGGCCGAGCGGGCCATTGACGCCTACGGCAAGGTGCACGTGCTGTGCAACAACGCCGGGGTGGCCAGCACCTCCAGCGGCACCGCGGGGGTTTGGGAAGTGCCGAAATCAGACTGGGACTGGGTGCTCGGCGTCAACCTCCATGGCGTGCTGTACGGCTTGCAGGCCTTCGTGCCGCACATGCTGGCGCACGGCGAAAGCGGCCACATCGTCAATACCGCGTCGCTGGCCGCGTTGACGCCGGGCGGTGGCACCTACGGCGTCAGCAAGCACGGGGTTCTGGCCCTCACCGAAACCCTCTACAGGGATCTCAAGGCCAGAGACGCCGCCATCGGCGCCTCGGTGCTCTGCCCCGGCTTGGTCAACACCCGCATCTTCGATGCCGAGCGCAACCGCCCGTCGGAGCTGCCTGGCGATGGGTCCGAGGCCCCCTCGGAAGCCATGGCCGCCGTCGAGGCCCTGCTCAAGCAGGGCAAGGCACCCGCCGAAATCGCTGAGGCCGTGCTGCAATCCATGAAAGAGGATCGGCTCTACATCCTGCCCCACCCCGCGTGGGACGATTTCCTCAGGTCCCGACTGGAGCACATCCTCGCCCGGGGCGAGCCCGTCACCCTGGACCCGGCGGCGTTGGCAGCCGGCCTAGCCAAGGGCGAGCGGTTTTAGCCTCGGAGACCTGCTGACTCAGTTTAGGCCGCGCAAGCCAACTCTATGCGGTCGCGGTTCTGCCATTGCCGTTCGACGACTTCCTCAGAAACGCCGAACTCCGCGGCAATGGAAGCAGTGTCCTTACCGTCTTCCCGCATTGAGAGGATTTCCTCAATCGGAGCTAGCAATTCGGCAGCGAAGGCCCTCCCTAGAGCTTGGCGCGAGGCGTCGTGGAGATCGTTGACAACTGATCGAGCCGCCAGGGGACCGCCAATGGCGTCACCCACTGCTCGACCAAACGCAAACAAGGCGCTATCGGGGCGCTGTCTCGCTCGATGACCACCACCTAGATGGACCCGCACATCGCCTTGGTCAGATTGCACAAGCGCGCGAACACCTGAAATTGGTGCCGCCGAACTGAAATTGGGTGCCCCCAAGCGACGAGCCAAGGCGCTTACTGAACGAAAACGCTCGGCGAGACCAGCGTTGATCGCAGAGCGCACCCGGCGAGCGCAACGATAGCCCCTCGCCCATGGTGCATTAGGTTCCGAACGCTCCTTTGACGCGCTTGGATTTTGGCGCAAGTCCTCGACTAGGGGTAGCCGAGATTTGTAGCGAGGGCGAGCTTCACAAACTCCGATCCATTTCAGTACGTCGTTGAGCCGGTTCGCCTTTGCTCCTCCCACGGGCAAACCCGAAAGGAACTCCAACAGGGCTTCCCCTTCCAACAAGGCACCAGCCTGCTCAATGAAGTTGGCGGCTTGATCCGGCAGAGCATAAGGATCAAGGCCCATCGCCCCTGCAGCCTCGCAAAACGCTCGCTCATCAGCATCCTCAATCGAGGCGCGAACCCGTTCCCAACGCAATGTGAGTGCCGACCTTGGCACATCGGATGCCTGCAGGCGCTCCAACACTTGGTCAATCAAACCGCCATTTTCCGACTCGGCCCGGTCCTTGGACAGCACCTGCCTTGCACTACGATAGAAGAACACCGGGGGATTGAAGTACTCCCTCGCTTTGCACGTTGCCGTGAACCGCTCCCCGTCATAGCTCATGCGCAAATCGGGAAAGGCATAACCGCAACGATGATTGAACAGCCGAAACTCGTCGTCGCGACGACCAAACAGACGCCACCAGTCGAAAGCCAAGGCTTCTGCAATGGGGTAAGCGGACACAGTTGCTTCGTCCGACGGTTGGCGCACATCAGAAGCCGGCCCGCTGAAGTGCTCACAGACGTTCACTTCACCCACGAATAACTGCAGATCCGCAATGGTCGCCCGTTCCTCCGCCGATGCATTGGGCGCGCCTTCATGCCATTTGAGGGAGAACCTCACGGCATCTCCTCCCGCGTAACGGGCCATCCCTTGTATTCGCCCTTTTCCGGGTTCACGCAAAGGCCCCGCCAGTGCGCTCCGTCGCTGTCGGTATGCCAGACGTGCTTGGGGAATAGGCGATCGCCGTCCACAAATCGGCACTGCCCATTGCGGATCGCCTCCCTGATCCAGAGGGTGGCCTTTTCCTGGTCTTCTTCCCTTATCAGATGACAAACCGTAGTGCGTTGCTTCTTCGGCCGTTGAATCCGGCCATCCTTGCGCTTGCGCGCACCGGGCAATCCACCCCACCAGCGCTTGGCCTTGTGCTCCTTACTTCCGACATAGACCGCCGAACTCGCTGCCAAGTCCAAATCGGACTGGCCCCGGCTCGGCTGTGGAATGGGTTTTGGCCGCTTCACGTCAATGCCAACGTTTAATTGCAAGGCACGATCCATTCTAGCATCGGCTTGGATGACGCCCTAGAGCCAATGTCTCAAGCGGTTTGCGGAATATGGCCTGATGACTCGGCAGATGGCTGAGTGGCCATACCCAGGTTCACTCCTGCCAAACCAAGGGCGCGCCTTCGCCCTTCATCATCACGGCGCCGGCCATTACGCGGATGCGCCAAGGGCGCAGCTTGAGGGCGGCGAAGCTGGGGGAGGCGGCGTTGTCCCAACCGGGGATGATGGATGGGTCGTAGCCGACCGGGGCCGGGCCATTGGCGAACAGGTCCCACACCCTTTGCCGGGTGGCATCGTCGAAGGCCCACTCCGCGTGGCATTCGGCGACGCAGGTGTCCTGGTCCGGCGCCCAGTAGTTGCAGGAGAGGTGCGGGCTCGCCGCCAAGTGCGCGCGCTTGATCGGCGTTGGGCCGGTGGCGATCCAGCCGGTCAGCTCGGTGCCGTCCCACTCCCATATGGGGTGCAGCACGCGCGAGCGCGGACGGCCTTGGGCATCGACCGTTGCCGCGGAGCACCAAACGATGCGGTGCGCCATGTCGATGAAGGCTGGGGCGATTTCATTGAGAGTGGTCATGGTGTTTCCTTGGTTTTCTTGATCGCGGGACAAGGTTATCAAGCGAGTCAGGGTCTTGCGGGCTGTTGTGCCCGGCGACCGCCCGCTTGTCGGTCTAAGGCATCATCTCGTTCGGCTTTGGCTTACGAACTGCAGGACAGTTGGGAGCAGCCGACCCGGGTGCGGGCCCATTCCGGGCGCTTTTCCGCATATTGGTCCTTGCCGGGTTGCTGCGCGTAGGGATTGCGCAGCACGTCCTGGAGTTCGTGGATCAAGGACGCATCGCCCGCTTCCGCCTTGTCGATGGCCAGTTGGGCCAAGTAGTTGCGCAACACGTAGCGCGGGTTGGCCGCGTTCATGGCCGCCCGGCGCTCTTCGGGGGCGCGGCCTTCCTGCCGGGTGCGCATCAAGTAGGCGCGCAGCCAAGCGTTGATGCGTTCGCGGCGCTCGCCAACCACTTCATCGGGGCGGTAGTAAACGTGCAGCAGCTGATCCACCAGCGCACCGCCATTGTGCGGATCATCGCCTTCCAAAAGGTCGGGCGACAGGTCAGCCAAGTCGCGATGGAACAACGTCATGTCGGTTTCGGTCAGCTGGAGGATGGCATCGAGTTCCTCCAGCAGGCCGTTGTCCGCCTCCCCAAGGGAAGCGAAGCCAAGCTTGGCGCTCATCATGGCGCGCCAATGGGCCATGTAGCGGGCCTCGAAGTCCTTGAGCGCCTGCTCCAACGGCGCCGCCTCGCCGACCAGGGGATAGATGGCATTGGCCAGCTGCAGCAGGTTCCATTGGGCGATGGCCGGCTGGTGGGCGAAACGGTAGCGGCGCCCGCCGGCATCGGTGGTGTTCGGGGTCCAGTTGGGGTCGTAGTCCTCCAGCCAGCCGTAGGGGCCGTAGTCGATGGTCAGGCCCAGCACCGACATGTTGTCCGTGTTCATCACCCCGTGGACGAAGCCCACCCGCATCCAATGCGCCACCATCAGTGCGGTGCGTTCACAGACTTCGGCGAACCAGGCCACGGGCAGCGCCGCGTCGTCGGCTGCGCCGCCCTCCACCAGATGGGGAAAATCCGCCGCCACCGTGTAGTCGAAGAATGCCCGCAACAGGTCCGTCTCGCCGCGGGCGGCCAGCATTTGGAAGTGGCCGAAGCGGGTGAACGACGGCGCCACGCGGCAGACCACCGCCCCGGGCTCCAGTGCCGGGTGCCCATCGTATAGGATGTCCCGCATGACGCTTTCGCCAGTCAACGCCAAGCTCAGCGCCCGCGTGGTGGGAACGCCCAAGTGGTGCATGGCCTCGCTGCACAGGAATTCGCGCACGGAGGAGCGCAGCACCGCCAAGCCGTCGGCCATGCGCGCGTAAGGGGTTGGCCCGGCGCCCTTGAGCTGCAGGGTTTGGCGGCCCTCGGGCCCGATCACCTCGCCCAGATTAATGGCCCGGCCATCGCCAAGCTGGCCCGCCCAGTTGCCGAACTGGTGACCGCCATAGCAGGTGGCGTGGGGGTCCATGCCGGCCAGCACTTGATTGCCGGAGAACACCTGCACAAAGGCCTCCGATGTGCAGTCCTGCTCCGCAAGGCCAAGCAACTCGGCCACTTCGGTGGCGTAGGCAAGCAACTCCGGCGCCACCACCGGCGTCGGCGATACCCGCGAGTAAAGCGCTTCGCGAACCTGCCGACGAGCGCTGCCCGTGATGGGGTCGGCAGGCAGTTCGCGGGTGAATCGATTGTCGAACGCCAGCGCCGATAGGCCCGTCATGGGCATCATGCCTCCCCGTAGCTCAAGAAGCCTTCGCTGACCGCAGGCTCCGATTTGGCGGTCAACACCTGGAAAAACAGGGTGTCCGCGGATTGTGCGAGCACTTCCAGGACAATGGTTGAAGGCATCAGCACCATGGCCCTGAAGTGGCCGCCGATGCGTCGCACCCGGCGGGGCTCGCCATCAAGGAACTCATCCACCAGCTTGGAGACCGCCAGTGCCAAGGTGGCCGTGCCGTGCAGGATGATGTCCGGCAGGCCAGCCTCCAACGCCACCCGTCGGTCGGTGTGGATGGGGTTCCAGATGCGCGCGCACTCCGTGTAAACATGGGCCGCGTTGGCCGCAACCGGGATCGGGAAACGCTGGGTTTCGCGCCAAGGCGACGGCGGTGCTGGGCGGGGCGGCGGCGCCTGGGCTGCCTTGCCTTCGCCGTTGAGGGCAACACCCCTCGCGATGCCGAGTTGCCAGGTGCGGGCCACCAATTCGCCGTCCGCGCTGCAGGTGTCGAGCCGGGTGGTGAGGGCAACCCCCGGCTTGATGGCCTCCATGCCGGTGACGGTCGCTTGGGTGGTAAGCGTCTCGCCTTCGGCAATGGGCCGCAGGATGTGCAGGTCATGCGCCGCATGGACGCCGCGGGCCGCCTCCGCAGGCGTCAAGGTATCGTAGCCCGGCATGTGCCGGCTGCTCAGGATGGTGGGCCACTCCAGGCAGACGGGAAACAGCGGATGGGCCACCACCTTGGCTTGGTCGGTGCCCAGGTAGGCTGGGTTGAAGTCGTTCAGCCCTGCGGCATAGGCCATGATCCAACGGGCGTCCACCTCGTGGCGGATGGGTTCCGTGGATTGGCCCACCAGCCTCGCATCATAGGGCATGGTTCACATCCTTCGGGAGAGCGGAAAACCCGAGCCAAACAAGTGGAGGGAGTGGCTGCGAAGTGCGGGCATCCGGCACGGTTAGGGCTCGTCGCGTTCCAAAGCCGCATGCAAGGCCCGCACCGCAAGCTCCATGCAGCGTTCGGCAACGGCTCCTGCTTCAGCCGTCGGCATCGGACACTCCCAGTTCGAAAGCCTCGTGCAGGGCCCGCACAGCCAGTTCCATGTATCGCTCGGCGACCACTACCGAAATCTTGATCT
This sequence comes from Candidatus Azophilus sp., assembly GCA_965220835.1. Classification (GTDB taxonomy): domain Bacteria; phylum Pseudomonadota; class Gammaproteobacteria; order Pseudomonadales; family Azotimanducaceae; genus Azophilus. Next base: position 2,087,463 of record OZ244842.1, read on the forward strand.
CCGAGGTGGAGATCATCTGAATGTTGATGTTTTCCGCGGCCAGGGAGTCGAACACGCGCATCGCCACGCCGGCGTGGGAACGCATGCCGACGCCCACCACCGACACCTTGGCGATTTGGTCATCCCCGGAAACCGAGCGGGCGCCGAGTTCGGCGCCGACCGGCTGCACCAAGTCCAAAGTCCTCGCATAGTCGCCGCGCTTCACGGTGAAGGTGAAGTCGGTCAAGCCGTCGGCGCCGGCGTTCTGCACGATCATGTCCACTTCAATGGCCGCCCGACCCACTGCGCCGATGATCTTCGAGGCCACGCCGGGCACGTCCGGCACCCCGGACATGGTGATCTTGGCTTCATCGTGCGCATGGGCAATGCCGGACACAATGGGCTGTTCCATAGATTCGCTCTCCACGGTGATGAGGGTGCCGCCGCCGTCCGCGAAGCTCGACAGCACGCGCAGCGGCACCGCGTACTTGCCGGCGAACTCAACCGAGCGCGGATGCAGCACCTTGGAGCCGAGGCTGGCCAATTCGAACATCTCTTCAAAGGTGATGTGCTCCAGGCGGCGGGCGTCCGCCACAATCCTTGGGTCGGCCGTGTGCACGCCGTCCACGTCGGTGCAGATTTGGCACTCGTCCGCCGCAACCGCCGCCGCCACGGCCACCGCGGTGGTGTCCGAACCGCCGCGGCCCAGGGTGGTCAACCGGCCCGAGCACCCGTCAATGCCTTGAAATCCCGCCACTACCGGCGTCACCCCCGCCGCGAGGGATTCGCGCAAGGCGGCTGTGTCGATCCTTTCGATCCGCGCCCGCTGGTGGTCGGCGTCCGTGCGGATGCCCACTTGGTGGGCCAAGAAGGAACGGCTGGGATGGCCCAAATCCTTGAGGGCCATGGCGAGCAAGGCGATTGACGCCTGCTCCCCGGCGGCCAGCAGCACGTCCATCTCCTCCGGCGCCGGCCGCGCCGAAACCGCCGAACCGAGATCCTGCAGGCGATCCGTTTCGCCGGCCATCGCCGAAAGCACCACGATCACCTCATTCCCCGCATCACGGGCCGCGCCCACTCGTTTGGCAACCGCGTGGATCTTCTCGATGCTGCCCACGCTAGTGCCGCCGTACTTTTGCACGATTACCGCCATGTCAGGCCACCCGCTGTTCGACCCAGCCGGCAACGCCAGCCAAAGCTTCAGGCAGCCGGTCGGCCTTGTCGCCACCGCCGGCGCGCGCCAGTTCCGGCCGGCCGCCGCCACGGGCGCCCACTTCGGCACCGATGGCATTGATCAAGTCCGGCGCCTGAATGACGTCGGTGAGGTCCGCGGACAGGGCGGCCACCAAGCTCACCTTGCCGCCGTTGGCTTGGCCGAGCACGATCACGTAGCGGTCGAACTCAGACTTGAGCAAATCCAGGGTTTTCATCAACGCCTTGGCGTCACCCGGCGCTTCGGCGGCGACCACCTTGACGCCGTTGACGTCCTGGGCCCGCTCGGCCAGGCCACTGCCCTCGTCCCGCGCCAGCCGGTCGGTGGCCGCTTGCAGCGCCTTTTTCAAGGCCTGGTTTTCGTCCAGCACGGCGAGCAGCCGTTCCTGCAAGCCCGCAGGCGTGGTCTTAAGGGCCTCGGCCAAATGGCTTAGGCGTTGCTCCGCATCGGCCATGCGGGCCAAGGCGGCATTGCCCGTGACCGCCTCGATGCGGCGCACGCCGGCGGCAATGCCAGACTCGCTGGTGACCTTGCACAGGCCGATGTCGCCGGTTCGGGCCACATGGGTGCCGCCGCAAAGCTCCACCGAGTAGTCGCCACCCATGGCCAGAACCCGCACTTGGTCGCCGTACTTCTCGCCAAACAGCGCCACGGCGCCGCTTTCGATCGCCTCCGGGTAGCTCATGTGGCGGGTCGCCACTTCGCTGTTGGCCTGGATCTGGTCATTCACCAGACGCTCTATGGCGTTGATCTCGGCGGCGCTGACCGGCTGGCCATGGGAGAAGTCGAAACGCAGCCGGTCGGCGTCCACCAAGGAGCCGCGTTGCTGCACGTGACTGCCGAGCTCGCGCCGCAGGGCCGCATGCAAAAGGTGGGTGGCGGAGTGGTTGGCGCGGATCAGCCGGCGCCGTTCGGCGTCCACTTCCGCCGCCACGCGGTCGCCCACGCGCAGCTCGCCTTGGGCCATCGTGCCAATGTGCAGGTGCTGGTCACCGGCGACAATGGTGTCCGAAACATCAAATTGGACGCTGCCGTTGCCGAGCTTGCCGGTATCGCCCACCTGGCCACCGGCTTCGGCGTAGAACGGCGTTTGGTCGAGCACGGCAATGCCTTGGGCGCCCTCGCCGATGGATTCCACCGCATCCCCCGCCGGGTCGAAGAGGGCCACCACCTTGCCCCGGCCCGAACAGCCCTCGTAGCCCAGGAAATCGACCTTGGAGCCGACCCGAACCTTCTGACCCAAGGCAAAGTCGAAGCGCGCCGACGCCCGGCCCCGCTGCCGCTGGCGCTCCATTTCGGCCTCGAAACCGGGCATGTCAACGGCCAAGCCCCGTTCGCGGGCGATGTCGGCGGTGAGGTCGGTGGGAAAGCCGTAGGTGTCGTAAAGCTTGAAGAGCACTGCCCCCGGAATGCAACCATCCTCCAAGCTCGGCAATGTGCCTTCGAGCAAGGCCATGCCTTGGCTGAGCGTTTCGGCAAAGCGCTCCTCCTCGGCCAGCAACGTGCGCTTGATGTCCGGCAGCTTCTCCACCAACAGCGGATAGGCTTCGCCCATTTCCGCGGCCAGATCGTCGGCCAGTTGGTGAAAGAAGCGCTCTTGAATCTTCAGCTTGTAGCCGTGGCGCAATCCTCGGCGGATGATGCGGCGCAGCACGTAGGCCCGGTCCTCGTTGCCTGGCGTGACGCCATCGGCGATGAGAAAGGCGCTGGAGCGAAGGTGGTCGGCAATCACCCGCAGGGAGGGATTGGCGAGGACTTCAGCCCGGCCGCGGATGCCGGCAAATTCACCGGCCCGCCGCATGAGGCCGGCAAAGAGATCGATCTCGAAGTTGCTGTGCACGCCCTGCAGCACGGTGGCCATGCGCTCCAGCCCCATGCCGGTATCGACGCCTGGCGCGGGCAGGGGCTCAAGCTCGCCGTCGGCGGCGCGGTCGAATTGCGGGAAGACCAGGTTCCAGACCTCGATGTAGCGGTCGCCATCCTCATCCGCTGAGCCCGGCGGGCCACCGGGCACTTCGGGGCCGTGGTCGTAGAAGATCTCCGTGCAGGGGCCGCAAGGGCCGGTGTCGCCCATCGCCCAAAAGTTGTCGCCATGGTCCACCACGCGCTCCGGCCGAACGCCGATCTTGTCCTGCCACAGGCGGCGGCTTTCCTCGTCCGTTGGGTGCACGGTGACCCAGAGGCGCTCCTTCGGCAGCTTGAGCGCCTCGGTGACGAACGCCCAAGCCCAAGCGATGGTCTCCTCCTTGAAGTAGTCGCCAAAGCTGAAATTGCCCAGCATCTCGAAAAAAGTCAGGTGGCGGGCCGTGTAGCCCACGTTTTCGAGATCATTGTGCTTGCCGCCGGCCCGCACGCAGCGTTGCGAGGAGACGGCCCGCTTGTAGCCCGGATCCTCCCGCCCCAACAGGGCATCCTTGAATTGGTTCATGCCGGCGTTGGTGAACAGCAGCGTCGGGTCCTCACGGGGCACCAACGTGCTCGACGGAACCACCCGATGGCCCTTGCCTTCAAAGTAGGACAGGTACGCCTGACGCACCTCTGCGGTCTTCATGGGAAATCGCCTGCGAAAAAGGCGGCAAGTATAGCTTGGGGCGCAGTGCCTCTAAAGCGGATCCCGTGAGTCGAGCAGGCGGTAGATCAACTCGGGGGGGAACCCGCGGCGGGAGAGAAAGCGGGCTTGCGCGGCGTAGCTGGAGCCCTTGTCGGTGCCGGCCAAGCGGTCTTCATCGCGGTTGGGAAACTTCTTGGCCAAGGCGCGGGCCGCCACTTCCAGCCAGTAGGCCGACGGCTGGTTCAACGCATCTTCCGCCAAGCCTTCGTCCACTTGGCGGTTTTTCAGCTCCGCGCGAATGTACAAGGGCCCATAGCCCCGCTCAACCCGGCGGCGGGCCAGCGCGGCGGCAAAGCGCTCATCGCTTTGGGCACCGTTTTCCCGCAGGCTCTCCAGCACTTCGGCGGCCACCGCCGCTGGGCACCCCTTGGCGGTCAGCTTGGCCTGCAGCTCCGCGCGGCCATGCTCACGCCGCCCCAACAGGCGCAAGGCCTGATCCAGCGCCTGATCACGCTCTGCGGCCTCGGCAGCGGCCATGGGTTGCTTGAACGCCGCCCCTTCAGCTGGCGGCGCCGGTTAGGGCGTCCGCTTCGTCGGTGGCTTGGCCGGCGGCTTCGTCAGCGCCCTGCTCCGGCAGCAGCTGGCGGCGTATGGCAGCCTCCACCTCGGAGCAGATCTCCGGATGGGCCTCCAGGAAGTCAGCGGCGTTCTTGCGGCCTTGGCCAATGCGCTCCCCGTTGCAGGCGTACCAAGCGCCGGACTTTTCGACGATGCCCTGCTGCACGCCAAGCTCCAGGATTTCCCCCATGCGGTTAATGCCCTTGGCGTAGAGGATTTGGAATTCGGTTTGGCGGAACGGCGGCGCCACCTTGTTCTTGACCACCTTGACCCGGGTTTCGTTGCCGATGACCTCATCGCCGTCCTTGACGGCGCCGATGCGGCGGATGTCCAAGCGGACGGAGGAGTAGAACTTCAGCGCGTTGCCGCCGGTGGTGGTTTCCGGTGAACCGAACATCACGCCGATTTTCATGCGAATCTGGTTGATGAAGATCACCAGCGTGTTGGAGTGCTTGATGGAACCGGTCATCTTGCGCAAAGCCTGGCTCATCAGGCGGGCCTGCAAGCCCACGTGGGAGTCGCCCATCTCACCCTCAATCTCCGCCTTGGGGGTGAGCGCTGCCACCGAGTCGATCACCACCACGTCCACGGCGCCCGAGCGAACGATCATGTCGGCGATTTCGAGCGCCTGCTCGCCGGTGTCCGGCTGGGAGACGAGCAGGTCTTCCGTATCCACGCCCAAGGACTCCGCATAGATGGGGTCCAAGGCGTGCTCCGCGTCGATGAAGGCGCACACGCCACCGACCTTTTGGGCCTCGGCGATCACCTGCAAGGTAAGGGTGGTCTTGCCGGATGACTCCGGCCCGTAGATCTCAACCACCCGGCCCCGGGGCAGCCCGCCGATGCCCAAGGCCACGTCCAACCCCAAGGAACCGGTGGATATGGAGGGGATGGCCACACGCTCGCGGTCCCCGAGCCGCATCATGGAGCCCTTGCCGAACTGGCGTTCGATCTGAGTGAGGGCGGCGCTCAACGCCCGTTCCCGATTGCCGCGCGCCGAGTCTGCGTTCGCGGAAGTTACCTTCGCCATGGCGATTTCCAAGCCGTTGAAAAGAGGGTTCGACCGTATATGCCGCAAGCGCCAAAGGCAACACCTAAAGCGGCGCTCGGGCGAAAAAGGTGATCGCCCACAAGCCTGTGAGCCAAAGTCCCACAGCCATCACGCACACCACCCGGGCCGCGTCACTTTTGCAGCAGCGCGTCTGCCCCATGCAGACGCACGGGGTGACAACCCGGAAACTCGATGGGCCGTGCCGCGCCTGCTCCCTTCCGCGAGAGCGCCTTGCGCGGATACCTCACCGGCACACCCGCCAGCGCGCTTCTTCTTGGTTTTGCCATGCCAGGATTCTAGCCGACAACGGCAAGTGGTCACCACTTGACGATGGGCACACTCGGGGGCTGGGCGCTCTCCGGGGGTGGATGCGGGGTGCGGGCATCCGGCACATCTGGCGGGGTTGGCTCACGGAGCTATGGGCTTACCAGGAGCCTTAACAGCGCCGGTTGCCCGCACGCCGCACCCACGCGCTCCAAAGATTCGCCACTATCCGCCCTTTGGGCGAGAATGGCGGCCATGGACCGCGCCCGCCACACGCCCATGATGCAGCAGTACCTGCGCATCAAGGCTGAACACGCCGAACACCTGCTGTTCTACCGCATGGGCGATTTCTACGAACTGTTCTACGATGACGCCAAGCGGGCAGCGCAGCTCCTGGACATCACCCTGACTAGCCGCGGCCACTCCAACGGCGCGCCGATTCCCATGTGCGGCGTGCCCTTTCATGCCGTCGAAAGCTACCTTGCCAAACTGGTGCGCCTCGGCGTGTCGATCGCCATCTGCGAGCAGATCGGCGACCCGGCAACCGCCAAGGGGCCGGTGGAACGCCGCGTGCAGCGCATCGTGACGCCCGGCACCGTCACCGAGGAGGCGCTGCTGGAAAACGCCAGCGACAGCACGCTGCTGGGCCTGGCCCCTGTGGGCCGGGGCCGGCCAATGCGCTATGGCATGGCCATCCTCAACCTGGGCCGCGGCGAACTGGCTACCCAAACCATCGACGGCGAAGACGAGCTGCGGGCCGAAATCGCCCGGCTGGAACCGGCGGAAATCCTCACGCCGGCGGAGCTTGAGGCGTTGCACGGCCTGCCCCAACAGGCACTGGACGGGCTGCGCTTCGATGCGGACCTCGGCTTGCGCTTTCTGTGCGAGCACTTCGGCACCGCGGACCTGCGCGGCTTCGGCTTGGCGCCCGACGACCCAGCCATCGGCGCCGCCGCCGCCGTGCTGAAGTACGCCCAAGCCACCCACTGCCAAAGCCTGACCTACATTGATCGCATCACCCCCGTGGCGAAGGGCGAGATCCTCAAGCTCGACCCGCACAGCCGCCGCAACCTGGAGATTGACCGGCGCACGGACGGCAGCGAATCCGGCACCCTGTTCGCGCTGATGAACAGCACGCGAACCGCCATGGGCGCGCGCCTGCTGCGGCGCTGGCTGAACGCGCCGTCCACCGTTGAGGCGGTCATCCGCCAGCGCCAAGACGCCGTCACCGCCCTGCTTGGGGCGGACCGAAGGGACGGTCTGCGCACGCAACTGGAGCAGGTGGGGGACATGGAGCGCATCGTCTCCCGCATCGCCCTGCAGACGGCACCGCCCCGGGACCTGTCGCGATTGCGCACCGCCCTGCAGCAGATACCTGGCATCAGGGCAGTGATTGAATCTCTGACACGGCGAAGCCTAAACACGGAGGCAGAAAGGTCGCCAGGCGCAACAGTTGGCGCGAGCAACACCCCAAACCGTCAACCAAGAACACCCGTGGCGCCTCACTTGGCGGAACTGGCGGAGCGCATGCCGGAACTGCCAGCGGTGCAGGCGCTGCTTGTTCGAGCGGTGGTCGAAACGCCGCCGGCCACCATCCGCGATGGCGGCGTGATCGCCAGCGGCTACCACGCCGAGCTCGACGAACTGCGCAGCCTCACCGAACGGGCTGCCGACTGGCTGCGGGAGCTGGAGGCCGGCGAACGCGAGCGCACCGGCATCGCCACGCTCAAGGTGGGCTACAACCGCGTGCACGGCTACTACATTGAGACGTCCAAGGCCGCCGCCGACGCGATTCCGGCCGACTACGTTCGCCGTCAAACGCTGAAGAACGCCGAACGCTACATCACCCCGGCGCTGAAGTCCTTCGAGGACCGGGCCTTGACCAGCCGCGCCCGCGCCCTGCAGCTGGAAAGGTCGCTCTACGACGACCTGCTGGCGGAACTCGCCACCGAAGCTGCAGCGCTGCGCCGTGCCGCCGAGGCACTCGCCGAGCTGGACGTGCTGACCACCTTCGCCGAACGGGCGGAGCGTTTGGGCCTTGCGGCCCCGACCTTCGCCCGCCAACCCGGCTTCTCCATCAGCGGCGGTTGGCACCCGATGGTGCGCGAGGCGCTGAGCGAACCCTTCGTGCCCAACGATCTCGACCTGACCGACCGCCAGCGCATGCTGATCATCACCGGCCCCAACATGGGCGGCAAATCCACCTACATGCGCCAAACCGCGCTGATCGTGCTGCTCGCCTGCACGGGCAGCTACGTGCCGGCGGCGGCGGCCACCATCGGGCCGGTGGACCAGATCTTCACCCGCATCGGTGCGGCCGACGATCTCAGCGGCGGACGCTCCACGTTCATGGTGGAGATGACCGAGACGGCCAACATACTGCACAGCGCCACCGACCGAAGCCTGGTCCTGCTCGACGAAATCGGCCGCGGCACCAGCACCTACGACGGCTTGGCGCTGGCCGCCGCCACCGCCCAGCACCTAGCCGAATCGCGCCGCGCCTTCACGCTGTTCGCCACCCACTACTTCGAACTGACCGGCTTGGCCGCCAGCCTGCCGGCCACCGCCAACGTGCACCTCACCGCCGCCGAGTACAAGGACCAGGTGGTGTTCCTGCACGAGGTCCGCCCCGGCCCCGCCAGCCAAAGCTACGGCATCCAGGTGGCGCGCCTGGCCGGCGTGCCCACCGCCGTGCTCAACCAGGCCCGGGCCCGGCTACGGGAGCTGGAATCCCAACCGGCCGCCAACGCCAACCAAGGCGACCTGTTCGTTCACCCCCCGATTGACGAGGCACCCGCAGATCCCCTGAGGGCCCGCTTGGAAGCCATCGACCCACAAAACCTCACCCCGATGCAGGCGCTGGAGGCGCTGTTTGAATTGAAGGCAATCGAGTGACGGAGCCTTGGCGATGTGCAGGTTCAGACCAATCTCGGATACCACGCCAAAAAGAAGGCGCGCAGTGTTCGCCAGCGAAACCCCAAACACGACCACGAAGAGTGTGCGCCGAGTTGCGAAGCAACTCGCACGTGCGCCAACGGCGTACGCGATTGCCGACGCATTATGGCGGGCGTAGCATGGACGTTCCTGCAACACCTTTGATGCCCTGCCCACGTGCCAGTGTCGTCGATCGGGCAGCAGCAAATTCGCCTCCAGCGGAGTTATACGAGTCATGGATGAGGTCCGACTGAAAAACTACCGGTGCTTCCGCGAGCAGCAGGCCGCCCGTTTGGCACCGCTCACGCTGCTTGTGGGGGAAAACAGCACCGGTAAGACTTCTTTTTTGGCAATGGTCCGTGTTCTGAACGCCATTCTCAGCGGACGTTGGGACAACAATTTCAAGGAAACGCCCTACGACTTGGGGAGCTTCGACGAGATTGCCCACCACCGAGGTGGCCGAGGCGGAAGAGCAACTGAGTTCACCGCCGGCCTTAGCGGCGCGCAGCACACCTACACAATGGATGTGACCTTTGAACGAGACGGCTCAGCGCCCGTCTTGAGCTGCCGCCGTTGGGAGAGCCAAGCAGCGTGGATCGATGAGCGAATTGACGAAGAAAGAGTGGATTTCGGTTTGGATTCAGATGCTTGGAGTTGGCGAGACGAATTCGCCGGCCTGGGAGTTGCCGACGACCGGCGGCCACGCCCCTTTGTCTCATACTTGGACAGGTTCTTGCGGGACGTTGAGAGTGGAGACGTTGAGAGAGGAGAAGTCATCTGGCTCCTGCGCGGAGGCCAGTCGCCACCAAACAAAAAGCAGCTTGGCCACATCTACCACCTAGCCCGTACGGCAAGACTTGGCGGTCGTCCGCCCCAACCAGGTGGAAACCGGCTGTTTGCCGCTGCCCCGGTGCGATCCAAACCGCACCGAACCTATGATCCCTCACCGTATGCCTTCGACTCCGAGGGCAGCTACGTCCCAATGTACTTGGCGGACATCTTTTTCCGGCAGCGCGAGGGCTGGGAATCGATGAAGGCAAACTTGGAGAGGTTTGGGAAGGATTCAGGCTTGTTCGACGAAATCTCCATCAAGCCACTCGGAAGACGGGAGAGCGAACCGTTCCAAGTACAAATCAGAAAGACTTCTACAGCGGCCAAGGGCCCAAAAAGGAACTTCATCGACGTGGGCTACGGCGTCAGCCAAGCACTGCCCATCCTGACCGAGCTTTTCCGCAAGGACTCGGCCGGAACCTTTCTACTGCAGCAGCCGGAAGTGCATCTGCACCCGAGCGCCCAAGCCGCCTTGGGCACCCTGTTTTGTCAACTCGCCAGCCAAGGCCGTCAACTGCTAGTGGAGACTCACAGCGACCACCTGATCGACCGCATCCGCATGGACGTCCGCGACGGAACCACCAAGCTCAAGCCCAAGGACGTGTCCATCCTGTACTTCGAGCGCGGCAACATCGACGTCCAAATCCACTCGCTGGGGATTGATCCACAAGGCAACATTCTCGGCGCACCGCCGAGCTATCGGCAGTTCTTCATGGCGGAGACCCGCAGGTCCATCAACCTCTGATGTGCGCCATCCTCGACAACGACGTTTGCGCGGAAGTGTTTGGCAGCAAGCCCAATCCCGCTGGTGAGGGCTTTCTCGATTGGCTGGACAAGGAACACGGGCGTTTAGTGTCCGGGGGCCAAAACAAGCGTGAACTGGACGGCAACACTAAGTTCCAGTCTTGGTGGCAGCAAGCGACGCTAGCGGGCAGAGTCGTGGAGGTCGACAACAAGAAGGTCACCCAATTGCAGAGCCAACTTGAGTCGAGCGGCGCTTGCCAGTCCAACGACGCCCACATCATCGCCCTTGCTCAGATTAGCGGAGCTAGGCTGCTGTACTCGAACGACAAGTTGCTCCACAAGGATTTCAGGAACTTCCAACTGATTTCGGAGCGTCGGGGCAAAATCTACTCAACATCCAAGAACACGCGCTTTACCCGCCACCGTCGCGCACTTCTCAGAAAAAGCCACTGCCCCTGAGGGGGCTCCAGAAACGGACGGCGCTGGGTGCTCTACTCGCACGGGGAGTCCAGCCGCGCTAGCTACGGCTGAACGACTTCCTCTTCCGCCAGGAACAGCTGCACGGAGCCGGGGTCGGCGAAGTTCTGGGCGTCCTGGGACTGGTCCTCGCGCATTTGGCGCGATGCCATGGCGGCTTCGGCGGCGGCGAAGTCGGGCCAGTGCAGTTCGGTGACGCCGTCGAAGGCCGGGGCGCCGTCTTCGTAGAGCTGGCGCAGGGGATGGCACTGGAAGTAGGCGAGCGCGCCCTCCGTGAGGGCGGCGATGGGCCCGTGGGTGCGCCACCAATATCTCTGGAAGTAGTCGATGCTGAGGCCAGGCTTGCGGTTGAAGGGAAACACCCCCTTGATGCCTTGGCCGTGGGCGTGGGCGGGCAGGCGCATGATGGTGCGCTCGTGGCCGACCACAACCCCGGCGACGCTGGCGCCGTCCGACCAAAGGTTGGCCAGCGCCGCCGCGTTGGCGGCGGCGTCAACGGCGGGGGCCGCGTAGTCGAAGCGCAGTTCGGCGGCACCGGCGAAGGGCGGCGGGTCGTCGGAGAGCTGCCGGCCCAGGCTGCGGGTCTGCACGTACTCCACGGCAGTGGGCGCCACGCGATGCAGTTCGTTCAAGGCGGCTGCGCCCCGGTGGCGGAAGGGGTCGCTGCCGGGCGCCGCGGCCAGAAAGACGTAGAGCTTAATCATGGCTCGTCCGGGCCTTGGCCTCCCGCCGCCGGGCGTGCAGTATCGGCTCAGTGTAGCCGCTCGGCTGGGCCAGCCCCTTGAACACCAGATCCTTGGCCGCCTGAAAGGCAATGCTGTCCGCGAAGTTCGGCGCCATGTTGCGGTAGGCGGGGTCGTCCGCGTTCTGGGCATCGACCACGGCGGCCATGCGCTCAAAGGTCTCCTGCACCTGGGCCTCAGTGCAAACGCCGTGGTGCAGCCAGTTGGCCATGTGCTGGCTGGAGATCCGGCAGGTGGCGCGGTCCTCCATCAGCCCCACGTTGTTGATGTCAGGCACCTTGGAGCAGCCGACGCCTTGATCGACCCAGCGCACAACGTAGCCGAGAATGCCTTGGGCGTTGTTGTCCAGCTCCGCCTGCACCTGTTCCGCGGAGAGGTTCTCCCCGGCCAGCAAGGGTATGCGCAGGATGTCATCAAGGCTGGCCGGCGCTCGGGATTCCAGTTCCGCCTGCCGCTGGCCCACGTCAACCTGGTGGTAGTGCATCGCATGCAGGGTGGCCGCGGTGGGCGACGGCACCCAGGCCGTGTTGGCGCCCGCGTTGGGATGGCCAACCTTGGCCGTGAGCATCTCCGCCATCTCATCCGGCTTCGGCCACATGCCCTTGCCGATCTGGGCACGGCCGCGAAAGCCGCTGGCCAAGCCGACATCGACGTTGGCGTCCTCATAGGCCGCGATCCAGGGCTGCGCCTTGATGGTCTCCTTGGGCAGGAAGGGGCCGGCCTGCATGCTGGTGTGGATTTCGTCGCCGGTGCGGTCCAGAAAGCCGGTGTTGATGAACACGATGCGCTCCCGCGCCTCGAAGACGCAGGCGGCCAGGTTGACGGTGGTGCGCCGCTCCTCGTCCATCACGCCGATCTTCAACGTGTTTGGCTCCATCCCCAAAGTGCCCTCAACCCGGCTGAACAGCGCGGCCGTGAGCGCCACTTCCTCCGGCCCGTGCATCTTCGGCTTGACGATGTAAACGCTGCCGGTGCGGGAGTTGCGCACCGGTCCATCGCCGCGCAGGTCGTGCAGCGCCGCCAAGGCGGTGAGGAACGCATCCAAGAAACCCTCCGGCACCTCGTCGCCGGCGCCGTCAAGCACCGCATCGGAAGTCATCAGATGGCCGACGTTGCGCACCAGCATCAGGCTGCGGCCGGGCAGGGTCAGCGGTTTGCCGTCGCTGCCCGTGTAGGTTCGATCCGGATTCAGCCGCCGCACGATGCTTCGCCCGCCCTTGTCCAGGCGCTCTTCGAGGTCGCCCTTCATCAGGCCCAGCCAATTGCCGTAAACCAGGCACTTATCCTCCGCGTCCACCGCCGCCACCGAGTCCTCGCAGTCCTGAATGGTGGTGATGGCCGACTCCAGCACCACGTCCTTGACGCCGGCCGGATGGGCCGCGCCCACTTCGTGGCTGCGGTCTATCTGAATCTCGATGTGCAGGCCGTTGTGGCGCAGCAGGATGACGCTGGGCTCTTCCTCCCCCACATGGCCACGGAACTGGCTGGGGTCCTTAAGGCCGGTGTTGCCGCCATCCGCCAACACCGCGCGCAGGCCATTGCCACCCTCCCCTTGGCCGATGCCGTACAGGCGCACGTCCTTGTGGCTGGCACCGTCCAGGGGCACGGTGTGGTCCAGAAACTCAGCCGCCCGCTCGATGACCAGCTCGCCCCGCGCCGGGTTGTAGCTGCTGCCCTTTTCGCGCCCCGGCGTTTCCGCCAGCACGTCGGTGCCGTACAGGGCATCGTAGAGGCTGCCCCAGCGGGCGTTGGCCGCATTCAGCGCATAGCGGGCATTCATTACCGGCACCACCAGTTGGGGCCCCGCCAGAGCCGCGATTTCCGCATCCACGTTGTCCGTGGCGATGGTGAAGGCGCCGGGCTGGGGAACGAGATAGCCAATCTCCTCAAGGAAGGCTCGGTACGCACCCGCATCCAGCGGCTGGCCCTTGCGCTGCAGATGCCAAGCGTCAATCTGCTCCTGCAAGGCCTCGCGCTTGGCCAGCAGCGAACGGTTAAGCGGCCCCAATTCATCGAGGGCGCCCGCAAAACCCGCCCAAAAGGCATCGCCCTCCACGCCCGTGCCCGGCAGCATGCGTTCGGCCACCAACCGGTCGAGTTGCGCGGCCACCTGCAAGCCGCCGCGTACCACCCTTGCCGTCATCGATCCTCCTTGTGTTCCTGTTTCCGTGTTCCTGTTTGCGGTCAACCCTGAGCTTGTCCCAGTGCGCCAACGTTGGCGCCAGCCTGCCGCTCTTTGTTTTGCGGCCCAGCCGTGCTGGATTGCCCACCCAAGGGGAAAGCGGGCTAGTATAGCGGCGGGATCGGCAAATGCCTTGAGAACCATCACCATGATCCGAATCTACCATGCCAAGGGCACCCGCTCGGTGCGCAACATCTGGCTGTGCGAAGAGCTCGCCCTGCCCTACGAGGCGCTCGCCATCGACTTCTCCCCCGCCTACCGGCAAGGCCCTCAGTGGCGCGCCAAGCATCCCCAAGGCAAGGTGCCGGTGATGACCGACGGCGACCTCACCATCTTTGAATCCTGCGCCATCAACCAGTACCTGCTCGACCGCTACGGCGCAGGCCGCCTGCAACCGCCTGCCGGCACCGCCGAAGCGGCCCGCTACCAGCAATGGTGCTGGTTCGCCGAATCAAGCTTCGCCCGCCCCCTGGGCGACTGGGTGCACCACGAACGCCTGCGCCCCCCGGAGCAGCGCATTCCCGGCGTGGTGGCCGACGCCCGGCTGCGCGCCGAACCCTGCCTGGCTGCAACCGACCGCCAACTGACGGACAACGCCTACCTGCTGGGCGACGAATTCACCAACGCCGACATCATCATGGCTTGGACCCTCATGGTCGCCAAGCTGCTGGGCTTGCTGACCGAGGCAAGCGCCCCCGCCGCCTGGCGCTATCTGGCGGCCTTGGAGAGTCGGCCGGGCTGCCAGAAGGCAATGGCGGCGTGAGGGATTTCACGATCGGGAAGATGCAGGCCCGCTGCCCGCTCAACCGCCTTGCGTCGCACATATCTGTACGACTACTATGACCGGTGAGGCGTTCGTGCGCCCAGTTCGAAAAAACGGTCGCGAGCGCGGGGTGGCGGTGCGATTCGAGCCCCGTGCAGGCAAAGGAAGCCATGGAAGGCTCTACTACGGAGATCGCTTCACCACAGTGAAGGACCGGCGCAAAGAGATCGGAAAGGGGCTGCTGGCGGCGATGCTTCGGCAACTCGGACTCGATCGCGAAGATCTGGACAAAGGAACATAGGATGAAACAGAAGCTGGCTTGGCCGGCGGAAATGGCTCGGCAGGAGGATGGCATGATCCTTGTGTCCTTTCCGGATATCCCGGAGGCGTTGACGGAAGGGGAGACGGAGGATGAAGCGATGGCGCAGGCTCAAGACTGCCTGCTCGCCGCCCTTGGTGGCTATGTCACGGCTCGGCGCCCCATCCCCCGGCCCGCCCAGGCACGCGGACGGCCCATGATCGCGCTGCCGGCGCTTGCCGCGGCGAAGGTTGCGCTCTACGTCACAATGCGCACTGAGCGAGTCGGCAACACAGCTTTGGCCGTCCGGCTCGGCCTTTCCGAGGGCGCGGTACGGCGATTGATCGACCTTGATCACCGTTCGCACATCGGTCAGATTGAAAAAGCGCTTCACGCATTGGGACAGCAGCTCACGGTCTCAACCCAGGCTGCCTAGGGGCCTAACGCCTAGAATCCGAAATCCAACAAAATGAAAATTCTCGCCGTTGGCGACATGCATTTGGGGCGCAGGCCGACGCGCCTGCCGGAGCAACTCGTCGAGCGCGGGCGCGAACTGGGCCCAGCTGGTGCCTGGAAGCGCACGGTCGCCGCGGCGTTGCAAGCCAAGGTGCGGGCGGTGGCGCTGGCCGGTGACGTTGTTGACAAGGCGGACGACTTCTTTGAGGCCTACCGGGAGTTGGCCCGTGGCGTCAAAGTTCTCACCGAGGCGCACATCAACGTGGTGGGGGTCGCCGGCAATCACGATGTCAAAGTGCTGCCCCGGCTGGCGGATGACATCCCCGCGTTCAAGCTGCTCGGCAAGAACGGCCAATGGGAGCCGTGGACGCTTGAGGACGGCTCCGATGCCCTCACGCTTTGGGGTTGGTCGTTTCCCCAGGCCCAGGTGCGGCAAAGCCCCCTGCCGAAGGCGCCCTTTGAGCGCCGGGCCGGCCTGAACTTGGGGCTGCTGCACTGCGACCGGGACGCCGGGACAAGCGCCTACGCCCCGGTGGCCAGCGCGGCGTTGGTGCGGGCGGGACTGGACGGCTGGCTGCTTGGCCACATCCACAAGCCCGATGACATCACTGCCGCCACGCCCAGCGGCTATCTCGGCAGCCTGACGGGGCTGAGCAGCAAGGAGACGGGGCCGCACGGCCCTTGGCTCATGGACATCAATCGCGGCAACATCGCCAAAGTGACCCATCTGCACCTAGCACCCATGCGATGGGAGCCTTTGGCGGTGGACATTGAAGGCATCGACGAACCAGCCGATGCCAAGAGCAGGCTCATCGCCAGCATCCGCCAGTTCGATGAGGCCTTCACGGATGGCAACCTGGCGCCCGAAGCGGTGGCGCTGCACCTGCGCTTCACCGGGCGCACGCGGTTTGGCCAAGCGGCGCTTGCGGCGCTCAGCCCAGAGGACCGCGACGCCATCTACACCGGCTCTGACAACCGACAGTATTTCATCGATGCCGCCAGCAGCCAGACTCGCCCGGAAGTCGAACTGGAGCAGCTCGCTGAGCAAAACAATCCACTCGGCCTGCTGGCGCAGCGGTTGCTTTGGCTGCAGCAGGGCGAAGGCCATCCACAACGGGACCGTCTGGTGGCCATGGCGAAGGAGCGGCTTGCCAAGGAGGCCGAGAAGCCCGTCTGGAGCGCCTTGGCACCGATCGACCCCGACCCGGCGGCGTGGCTGACGGAGGCCGGATACCGAGCGCTGGACCAACTGCTGGCGCAATCCGCCGAACACGGCTGATGCGCCTTCGCCACCTGACCATCAATGCCCTGCCAGGCATCTCGCCAGGGTTCACGTTCGAGCCGCCGGGCACGGGAATCGTGCTGGTGGTCGGCCCGAACGCCATCGGCAAAAGCAGCCTGCCTCGCGCGCTAAAGCACCTGCTGGCACCTGACCAGAAAACGGATCCACCCGCGCTGTCCCTGGAGGCGGCGTTCGACAGCGATGACGCGGCTTGGCGAGTCAGCCGCAACGGCAGCCAGATTCAGTGGCTGCGCAATGGAGAGGCCACCACGGCGCCATCGCTGCCGTCCAGCGATCAGTTTAATCTGTACCGGCTGTCGATGGAAAGCCTGTTGCTTGAAGACCCCGGCGACCAAGCGCTGGCGGAGGAAATCTGGCGAGCCTTGCGTGGCGGGTTCGACTTGGACGCGCCGCGCATTGATCTAGGCAGCCGTTGGGGGCGAAAGGAGGAAGCCGCCGTGTCGAAGGCGCTCCGCCAGTTGCGCGCCGTGAAGGGGCGGTATACGGCCCTGCGCAACGATGAGGCGAAGTTGGCGAGCTTGGACGACGAGATCCAAGCCGCCCGGCAAGCCGCTGAGCGCCTCAAACAGCTGGAACTGGCAATGGAACTGCACGAAGCCATTGACCGGCGGCAAGCCCTGCAAGAGGCAGCCAACCAGTATCCGCCTGACATGGACAAGCTGAAGGGCAACGAACTTAAGCGGCTTGACGACAGTGAGGCAACTCTGCAGGACCTTCGCACCAGGGCTCAGGACGAACAAATCAAGCGCCAAGCCGCCGTGGCACAGCTGCAGGCCAGCGGGTTGGCAGACTCGGCCCCCGAAGCCGAGGCGGTGGACCGAATAGAGGCGCACTTGAGTGCCTTGGACAACCACGTCAGCGCGCGAGCGCATGCCGCAAAGGACGCCAACGAGGCCGCAGCGGCGTTGAAGGTGGCCCAAGCCCAATTCCAAGGCGGCGGTGAGGCGCCCAACCTCAGCCCAAACACCCTGGAACAAGCGAGAAAGATCGTCGAGCCGCTGGTCGATGGCCAATACCGTCTTCGCGACCTTCAGCAGCAACTTAAGCTGGCCGGCGAACCGCCGGAGGACGCCGAGATCGAGCAACTCAGAACGGGCGTCCATGCGCTGCGCACTTGGTTGGCCGCCATCGCGCACGCCGAGCCGCCCGATCAGGGCACGACGGGCACGCTATGGTTCACCGCCACGGCCCTGTTCGCCGTGGCCGCGGTGATGGCTTTCATCGAGCAGGCTTGGAGCGGCTTGGCTGCGATTGCCGTCGCCGGGCTGGGTTTGCTATTAGCGCTGGTGCAGCAAACCAAGCGCAACGCTCAAGGCGCGTCTCAGGCCAATGACGCTAGGAAGGCCTTCATTGACACCGAACTTGAGCCCCCCAAGGCATGGACGTCGGCTGTGGTGGGCGAGCATTTGCGGCGCGCTGTTGAGCCTCGTCTGAACGAGCTGACCCTACAAAGGGAAAGAGCCTCGGGCGCGGCCATGCTGCGTGTGCGGATCGAGGAAGCCCAATCCGAGGTCGAGACCCTGAACGCGGCGAAGGCCGAGCTCGCCGAGGCGATTGGGTTCGATCCGGATTTGGCCGGGCCGACCTTCTACCGGTTGGCCGAGGTGGCCAGCAATTGGAACCTGGCGCACCAAAACTCTGAGGCACGCCAATCAGCGTTGCTGCAGCTCGATAGTGAGATAGCCGCCGAAACCGCGGCGGTGCGTCGCTTTCTGGACCAGTGGCGGACCGCCGATGCACCGCCCCTTGACGCCACAGGCACCAACGCGGCCGCCAAGGAACTGCGAATCGCCTTGAATCACCTAAAGGGGCGCTTGGACGCCGCAAAAGATGCGCAAGCCAGGATCAAGGCCTGCGAGCAGGAGTCACGGTCGCTCGAACGTCAGATCAAGCAGGTCGAAAAGGACGTTCAAACGCTGTTTGCCGAGACCGCGCTTGAACCCGACCAGCGCACCGAACTTGAGGGCCGAATCGCTCGCCTTGGGCCTTGGCAGCAAGCCATCGAGCAACTGAAGGATGCCCAACGGGACGAGAGCAACCTCCGCTCCCGGCTTGCCGAAGGTCTTGCCGAACGGCTCGCGAACCGGCCAGCCGACCAGCTCGCCGACCCGCTCGACGAGCGCACTGACCTCATCGAAGCCGTTGAGAGCGGCCAATTGGAGTGGCTGCAAGCCGAATTGGAACGCACCCGAAGCATGGCGGGGACATACACGGATCTGGTCAAGGAACGGCAAAGCATCGAGACCCAGCTCAACGAGGCTGGCAAGCAGCATGACTTGGAACAAGCAGCAGGGGAACTAGACGCCGCCACCGCGGCCCTGGAAGACAAGCGCGAAGCAGCGCTGCGCAGCCAAGCCACGCAGACCTTGCTCGGCGACATTGAGAGCCAATTCAGGAGCGAACACGAACCCGACCTGCTGCGCCGCGCCAAGACGCGATTCGAGCAGGTCACCGCGCACGAGTTTTCGCTCGAACTGCACAACACCAAACACTTCGCCGCCCGCGACCTCAAACAGGGACAGCTCAGGAACTTGGAGGAACTCTCTTCCGGCACCCGCATGCAACTGCTGCTGGCCCTGCGCCTGGCATGGACGGAGGCCCAGGAGCAAGGCGGAGAGACCCTGCCGCTGTTTCTCGACGAGGCGCTGACCACCAGCGACGAAAACCGCTTCGCCGTGATGGCCAACACGTTAACGCGCTTGGCCGAAGCCGGCGACCGGCAGATCTTCTACCTCTCCGCCCGCCGCCTTGAGAGCGCCCTATGGGAGCGGGCAACGGGCACTCGACCGCCGGTGATTGATCTTGCGGAAGTCCGTTTCGGCACGAAGCACCTCCAACCCAAGGATTTCGAGGTGGAAACCCCACCCCCACCGCCGCCCCCGGCCGTCCACGATGCGGCCAGCTACGCGGCGTTGCTGGGCGTTCCGCACTTCGACCCAATCCTTGAGCCAGGCGGCATGCACCTGTTCCACTTGCTCCGCGACGATCTCCCTATGCTGCACCGCCTCATGGCCACTTGGCGGATCACCACCTTGGGGCAACTCGAACACCTGCTCACCAGCAATGCCGCCGAGGGCGCCCTGCCCGACGCCGCTGCCCGCAAGCGCCTAAAGCAACGCTGCAACGCCACGAGAGCCTGGGTTGACCTCTGGCGCCAAGGCCGCGGCCGCCCCGTCAACCGAGCTGTCCTTGAGCGGTCTGGCGCCGTATCCGCCAACTTCATCGACCGGGCTGCCGAACTGGCCGATGAACTGCAAGGCGACGGCACCGCTCTCATCAACGCGCTGCGCCAAGGTCGCCTGCGGCGCTTCCTCACAACCAAAACCAACGAACTCGAGCATTGGCTGGCCGACAAGGGCTACACAGACGATCAGAACGGACTGTCTGCCGATGAGCGCCGTCGCCTCACCCTAACCGCCACGGCGCCGCAAACCGAGGACGCCACCAACGTCAATCGACTCATGGACTGGCTGGAGGCAGCAGCCACACGTCATGCGCCGCAGCCCCGCTTGAGCCGGAGTGGACAAACGCAGAAATAGTCGAACTCCGCTGCCGTAGAGCAGGACGCGGGCAGGCAGGGGGAAGGGCCGACACGAAAGCGTCGATGGCCTTCACGGTTCTCTCGTCCATCTCTTGCCGGTTCAACGCAATGTCCTCATCGCCGGTATCCGATCAGTCGCGCACTCCCTACAGGCCACGCCCCTGGCAGCCCCCTAAACCCGCTGCACCAACGTCCCCGTGCCCAAGCCGCCGCCGCAGCACATGCTGATCAAGCCGTAGTCGCCGCCTGAGCGCTTGAGTTCATGCACCGCCTTGGTGATGAGGAAGCAGCCAGTGGCGCCCAGTGGATGGCCGAGCGCGATGGCGCCGCCGTTGGCATTCACCTTGGCGAGGTCCGCGCCGACGGTCTTGGCCCAAGACAGCACCACCGAGGCGAAGGCTTCGTTGACCTCGAAGACGTCGATGTCGTCGATGCCGAGGCCGCTGGCGGCCAGCAGCTTTTCGGTGGCGGGGATCGGGCCTTCCAGCATCAGCACGGGGTCGCAGCCCACCAAGGCCGTCTCCACCACCCGCGCCATGGGCTTGAGGCCCAAGGACTCGGCGTGGGCGGCGCTCATCATCAGCACCGCTGCGGCCCCGTCGGCGATCTGCGACGAGGTGCCGGCGGTGTGGATGCCGTCTTCGCGGGCCACCGGCTTCAAGCCGGCAAGGGCTTCCAAGCTGGTGTCACGGGGGATTTCGTCGGTGTCGAAGACTTGGGTCTCCCCGGTCTTTTCGCCCTCGTCGTCGAACACCGGCACCTCCAAGGGGATGATCTGCGCCTTGAAGCGGCCCTCGTCCTGGGCCTTGGCCGCCCGTTCCTGGGAGGCGAGGCCAAAGCGGTCGGCGTCGTCGCGGGTCACTTGGTAGTGCTCCGCCATGCGTTCCGCGCCCTCGAACTGGCTGGTGAACTCGAAGTGCTCAAAGTAGCTGCGCGCCACCGGCTTGCCGTAGGACTTGGGCAGGCCAATGGAGTCCGAGCCGATCCTGAGCCGCGTCATGTTCTCCACGCCGCAGGCCATCACCGCATCGGCCATGCCCGACCTGATCAGGCTGTGGGCCAGCATGGCGGCTTCCTGGGAGGAGCCGCACTGGGCGTCGATGGTGATGCACGGCGTCTCGGTGACGCCGCCGTGGGCGAGCCAGGCGGTGCGAATGACGTTCATGCCCTGGGCGCCGAGCTTGTTGATGCAGCCGCCCACCACTTGGTCGACTTGGCTGGATTGCAGCCCGTTGCGCGCCAGCAGGCCCATCATGACCGGGCCCAGGGTGTCCGACGGATGCACCCAGCCCAGCGAGCCCGCCTTCCTGCCGACCGCGGAGCGGGCCGCATCGACGATGACCACCTCGTTCATGGTATTTTCCTTTGCGTTGAGATTGGTGAGGGCAGGATTCTAACCGCACCGTGCGGACGGCGCACCGGCACTCACTCTCCTTGGAAGGGGTCGATGTTTGGTACGCGATGACTAACGAACGGGAAGGCTTTGCCAAGGCAGTCGAAGAGTTGAGTGCTTTAGTGAGACATGTCGGTGGTGGGGCCCTCGCCAGTGATACTGGGCTTCTGACTAAGCTTGCGGACCAAGAGGCAGTCCTTGAGTTCATGCGCGAGTTGCGAGGGCTGGGGATTTACTATTGAGTAGTTTCTACAGAATTCGTCATCGGACCTTCGACAGCCGCGGCATGCCTTGGATCCAGGAGTTTGCGGAGGGCGTCGCGTATGGTCTTGAGTGTTCGCGTTGCGGCGGGCGTCGGAGCCAGCTTTCCGACCACCTGAAGGCCGTGATGAAGCCGAACCGCGCGCGGTTCTGGCCGGACATGGTCGGCAATGGTCACGTTCCCGGGTTGCTGGTGGTCTCGATGCGCTTCGTGGACGCGCTGCGGGGCGACGGCATGCGGGTGGAGCTGGGCGGCCGGGTGGAGGCCGTGGAGCCGTTGCGCAACCGGCTGTCGCTGGCGGACGTGCCGGACTACCGGTGGGTGGACGGCGAGCGCCTCCAGGCGGCGAAGTTGAACTTCGCCGCCAGCGGCTACGTGGTGGTGCGACGCTGCCCGCAATGCGGCAGGATCAAGTTCGACATCAAGAAGTCTGACTTTGACGCGCCAAGTGTGTTCGTTCACGACGCCTCGTCGGGTCTGGACCTGTTCACCGCGGACGCATCGCGGATGGCCTTCTACTGCACGGAGCGGGTGCTGCAGTGCGCCAAGCGGCACCGGCTGACGAACATCTCGTTCGTGCCCGTGGAGGAGCCGTCGTCAGCCAAGCCCATCAAGTACTGAGTCTGCGGCGCCAACGAAGCCCCGTCAGTGACAGGAACCCCCGACGAAAAAGCCCGCCAAGCGGCGGCGCCGTTCCGCTGCGGCCTGATCGCCGACAGCGCCCTTGGCAGCCGCCGGCTCATCGAGCGAGGGGGAAGCCCCAAACCTCAACCAACTCCTGGATTGGCTGGAAGCAACCTGCGGATCAAGTTCGGTGGTTTGACCACTGGTTTGTGGGGGTCGTCACGCCACAGCGCTCAACCCGTTTTTCTGGACCAGCGTCAACAGCTTCAAAGAAGCGCCCCGCGGGCGCTTCTCGCCGCGCTCCCACTGGCTCACCAAGCCCGTCGTTACGTTGAGGTAACGGGCGAACACCGCTTGGCTCGCGTTTTCCCGAAGCCGAAGCGCACGGATTTCCTCCGGCGCCATCTGCTGCACTGGCGTCAGGCACAGCTCGTCGAACGCTCGCAAGGTGCGCTTTGGCATTAGCCCCGCCTCTGCAAGCCCAAGCGCGGCCTCATGCGCAGCCGCCAGCGCCTCACTCTTGTACTGCTTAGCCATTGCATTTCACCTCGACAATTGCTCCAGCCGCTTGCGCCACCGCAAGAGCTGCACGGTCTAGGCCAAGATACTCGTCTGCCAACATCCGAAACGCCATCAGTTCGTCAGGTCGCAGGTTTTCCCGATCACTCTTCGCAAACCCGTATACGAAGAGGGCCAGTTCGCCACGGCGCAACAGCACGATCGTGCGGAATCCGCTGGACCGACCGCCGCCCTTCCGGGCGATGCGCTGCTTGATGACACCGCCGCCCAGATCAGCGTCGACCAGCCCCGCACCAGCACGCTCCACGGCCTCGCACAACGCAGCGTCATCCAGCTTGGCACGCGCGGCGAACCGGGAGAACGCCTTGGTCTTGAATGTCTGCAAAGTGCCTCGCGAACGCGCTTCATGAGCCGGAATCTATAACACTAAGTGCTGACTTTTCAACTTATGCGCTGCAGCGAAGTCGCTTGGCGGCAAGCTGTCGAATCCGTTAATCGGTGAGCGATCCGCACCTTCTTTGTGGTGTGGCCACTCAACCTTTGTGGTGTGGCGACTCAACCGACGGCGGGATGGCACAGGAGTCGGCAGCCACACGTGATTCACCTCAGCCACGCTAGAGCCGAAACGGATAGAGCCGGAACGGATACGCGCAGAAACAGTCGACCTCAGCTTGCAGAAGCAAGAAACCGGCCCTACTCTGAAGGCAACAACTGGAACGCCCGAGACCATGAACAACAGTCTCGCCAGGCCATCGCTTCCTCCCGCCCTTGGCGGCGCCATTCTCCAGAAGGCGAGATACCTGCTTCGACTGTTTCAAGGCAACTGTAACGTTTCGCTTGAGGCGGAAGGACTGAAGCTGACATTCACCCAAGCAGCACGAAACCACCACCGACCATCCGTGAAATCACCCGCAATTGCGCAAAGTGGCTGCAGTCGAGTCTGGGCTCTCACGGGCTAAATCGGGTGTTCCTGAACACGAGAGAGCATGTGCAAGCCTCGAACGAAAGCGAAATTGACGAGGCGGAAACATACCGCCAGCAGTTCGCGCTCAAATCAGGGCAGGGGAGGTACGATTGAATAGTTTCTACAGAATTGGTGATCGGACCTTCGACAGCCGCGGCATGCCGTGGATCCAGGAGTTTGCGGAGGGCGTCGAATATGAACCCGAGTGCGGGCATTGCGGGCGGGGACGTCGGAGCCAGCTGTCGGACCACCTGAAGGCCGTGATGAAGCCGAACCGCGCGCGGTTCTGGCCGGACATGGTCGGCAATGGTCACGTTCCCGGATTGCGCGTGGTCTCGATGCGCTTCGTGGACGCGCTGCGGGGCGACGGCATGCGGGTGGAGCTGGGCGGCCGGGTGGAGGTCGTGGAGCCGTTGCGCAACCGGCTGTCGCTGGCGGACGTGCCGGACTACCGGTGGGTGGACGGCGAGCGCCTCCAGGCGGCGAAGTTGAACTTCGCCGCCAGCGGCTACGTGGTGGTGCGACGCTGCCCGCGATGCGGCAGGATCAAGTACGACATCAAGAAGTCTGACTTTGACGCGCCAAGTGTGTTCGTTCACGACGCCTCGTCGGGTCTGGACCTGTTCACCGCGGACGCATCGCGGATGGCCTTCTACTGCACGGAGCGGGTGCTGCAGTGCGCCAAGCGGCACCGGCTGACGAACATCTCGTTCGTGCCAGTGGAGGAGCCATCGTCAGCCAAGCCCATCAAGTACTGAGTCTGCGGCGCCAACGAAGCCCCGCCAAAGGCAGAAACCCCCGACCACAACGCTGGCCAGGGGGCCGAGCCCAGTGTATGGCCCACATGGTGGGATGGGGGTACTCTAGCCCAGTGCAGTTGAGGGGGTTGGCACTTGGACTTCGCACTGACAACCGAGCAGCAACTGGTGGTGGATACGGTGCGCAGCTTCGTGGAGCGGGAGCTTTACCCCCACGAGCAGGCCGTGGAGCGCGCCGGCGAGGTGCCGCCCGAGCTCGGGGAGAGCATCAAGCGCAAGGTGATTGAACTCGGCTTCTTTGCCCCGAACCTGCCTGCGGAGGTGGGCGGCGGGGGCTTGGACCATCTCAGCCTCACCTTGCTGGAGCGCGAACTGGGCCGGGCCTCCATGGCGCTGTCCGTGTTCTGGGGCCGGCCATCCGGCATCCTCATGGGCTGCAATGCCGAGCAGCGGCAGCGCTACCTGCTGCCCGCGGCCCGTGGGGAACGCTACGATGCGCTGGCGATGACCGAGCCTGGCGCCGGCTCCGACGTGCGCGGCATGCAATGCTCTGCCCGCGCCGACGGCGATGACTGGATTGTCAACGGCACCAAGCACTTCATCTCCCACGCCGACATCGCCGACTTCGTCGTGGTCTTCGTCGCCACCGGCGAGGAGCAGACCGCCAGCGGCCCCAAGAAGCGCATCACCTGCTTCCTGGTGGACCGGGGCACGCCGGGCTTCGAAATCCGCCGTGGCTACGCCGCCGTCTCCCACCGGGGCTACCACAACTGCATTCTCGCCTTCGACGACTGCCGGCTGCCGTCGGCACAGGTGCTCGGCGAACCCCACCGCGGCTTCGAGCTGGCCGACCAGTGGCTCTACGCCAGCCGGCTGACGGTGGCCGCCATGTGCACGGGCCGGGCTCGGCGCATCTTCGACATGGCGCTCAGCCATGCGGCCGAACGGCGTCAATTCGGCCAGCCCATCGGGCGCTTTCAAGGGGTTTCCTTCAAGCTGGCCGACATGATCACCGAGATGGACGCCGCCGACTGGCTGACCCTGGCCGCCGCTTGGCGCCTGGATGCGGGCCTGCCGGCCAACCGCGAAATCGCCTCGGCCAAGCTCTACGCCTCGGAGATGCTGGCCCGGGTGGCGGACGAGGCCCTGCAGATCCACGGCGGCATGGGGCTGATGGACGATCTGCCCTTGGAGCGCTTTTGGCGCGACGCCCGGGTGGAGCGCATCTGGGACGGCACCTCGGAGATTCAACGCCACATCATTGGCCGCGACCTGTTAAGGCCCCTCGGTTCCTGATCCATGGCCGCGCCGGCAGACCTGCAACGCCTGCTGCGCCCGAGCAGCATTGCCGTCATCGGTGGCCTCGCTGCGGAACGGGTTGCGGCGCAGTGCGATCGCATGGCCTTTCCGGGCGATGTCTGGCCGGTTCACCCGCACCGTGAGGAAGTTGCCGGACGGCCCGCCTTCCGCGCCATTAAAGACCTGCCCCAAGCGCCGGACGCGGCCTTTGTGGGCGTCAACCGCCACGCCGCAATCGACGCCGTGGCCGCGCTTGCCAAGCTGGGCGCAGGCGGGGCGATCTGCTACGCGTCCGGCTTTCAGGAAGCCAGCGACGGCGCCGCGCTGCAACAGCAACTGCTGCAGGCGGCCGCCGCAATGCCGCTGCTGGGCCCCAACTGCTACGGCCTGCTCAACCTGGCTGACGGCGTGCCGCTGTGGCCCGACCAGCACGGCGGCCAGCGCTTGCCGCCGGAGGGCCGGGGGGTTGCCATCATCACCCAGTCCTCCAACATCGCCATCAGCCTGACCATGCAGCAGCGGGCGCTGCCCATCGCCTACGTGGCAACCGCCGGCAACCAAGCGCAGCTCGGCATCTCGGCCTTGGCCGCCGCCCTGCTGGAAGACGAGCGCGTCAGCGCCCTAGGCCTGCACGTTGAAGGGTTCGACAGCGTCGCCGGCTTCGAGGCGCTGGCCCGCATCGCCCGCGAGCGGCGGGTGCCGGTGGTGGTGATGAAGGCTGGCCGCTCGGCCCAGGGCCAACGGGCAACGCTCAGCCACACCGCCTCCATCGCCGGCTCCGATGCTGGCGCCGGCGCCCTGCTCAAACGGCTGGGCTTCGCCCGCGCCACCGGCATTCCCGAATTCCTGGAAGCCCTCAAAGTGCTGCACGTCCACGGCCCCATCAATGGCCCGCGCATCGGCGTCCTGTGCTGTTCTGGCGGCGAAGCCAGCGTGATGGCCGACGCCGTGGAAGACAGCGCCTTGGTGCTGCCGGAACTGGCAGGCGAACAGGCCGCCGCGGTGCGCGCCCAGGTGCACGCGTTGGTCGATGTGGCCAATCCGCTGGACTACCACACCTTCAGTTGGGGCGATCAGGAGGCTCTGGGCGCCATCTTCGCCGCATTCGCCAACCCAGCCACCTTTGACGCCACCCTGTTGGTGCTCGATTTCCCCCGCCCGGACCGCTGCGATGCGGCCGATTGGCAAACCACGCTGAGTGCCTTTCAGGGGGCGATGGTGGCAACCGGATCAAGCGGCGTGATCGTTGCCACCTTGGGCGAGAACATGCCCGAAAACCAGGCGGCTTGGCTGGTCGAACGCGGCGTCGCACCGCTGTGCGGCATCCGCGAGGCGCTGGCCGCCATCGAGTGCGCCGCCACCATTGCCGCGGCTTGGCGGGCAGAGATTGGCGCGCCGCTGATCAGCGTCGAGCCAGCCACCGGCAAACCAGCGATATTGAACGAGGCCGACGCCAAGGCCCGCCTGGCGGCCTTTGGCATCGAGGTGCCGCCCAGCCAAGTGGTTGGCACCCCCGACGAGGCGCTGAATGCCGCCCGGTCGCTGGGCGGCGCCGTTGCCCTGAAGGCCTTGGGCCTCGCCCACAAGACCGAGCAACGCGCCCTGCGGCTGGGCCTCTCCCAAGCCAGCGAGATCCGCATCGCGGCGGAAGAGCTGCTGACGCTAAGCGACCGCCTGCTGGTCGAGCGATTCACCGACGGCATCGTGGCCGAACTAATTGTCGGCCTGCACCGCGACCCCGAGCTGGGCCTGATGCTGACCTTGGGGTCAGGCGGCGTGCTGGTCGAGTTGCTTGGCGACAGCGTCACCCTGCTGCTGCCCGTGAACGAGGCGCAGGTGCGCAGCGCTTTGGCGGCACTGCGGTGCGCGCCCCTGCTCACCGGGCACCGCGGCCAGCCCCCGGCCGACATCGACGCCGCAGTGGCCGCCATCATGCACGTCGCCGAATTCGCCATCGCGCACCAAGCCCGGCTGCAGGAGTTGGACATCAATCCCTTGGCCGTGCTCGAGCGGGGCCACGGCGCCCTGGCCCTGGATGCCTTGATTCGACTGACGGAGGAAACAGCTTGAACGATCGTTCACGAGGCGCAGGGACACTCGCAGGCTCCCCGGCTGAGGGCACCATCAAGACCGAGCGACGCGACGGCGTGCTGCAGGTCACCCTTGACCGTCCCAAGGCCAATGCCATTGACCTCGCCACCAGCCGGCGCCTTGGCGAGACCTTCAAGGCCTTCCGCGACGACCCGGCACTGCGGGTGGCCATCGTCACCGGCAGCGGCAAGTTCTTCTGCGCCGGCTGGGACCTCAAGGCCGCTGCCGAAGGCGATGCGGTGGATGGCGACTACGGCGTCGGCGGCTTCGGCGGCATCCAGGAATTGCCCGGGCTCAACAAGCCGCTGATTGCCGCCGTCAACGGCATGGCGGTGGGCGGCGGCTTCGAGCTGGCGCTGTCCTGCGACCTGATCCTAGCCGCCAGCAACGCCACCTTCGCCCTGCCGGAAATCAACGCCGGCACCTTGGCCGACGCCGCCACCATCAAGCTGCCCAAGCGCATGCCCTACCACGTGGCCATGGACCTGCTGCTGACCGGCCGTTGGATGGACGCCGAGGAGGCCGCCCGCTGGGGCGTCGTCAACCAAGTGCTCGAACCCGATTCCCTTCTGGACAGGGCTTGGGAGCTGGCCACGAAGCTGGCCAGCGGCCCGCCGCTGGTGTTCGCGGCCATTAAGGAAGTGGTGCGCGAAGCGGAGAGCCTGCGCGCCCAGGACGCCCTCAGCCGGACGGGCAAGCGGCAATTCCCCACCGTGGACCGGCTCTACGACAGCGAAGACCAGCGGGAAGGCGCGACCGCCTTCGCCGAGAAGCGCAACCCCGTTTGGAAGGGCCGTTGAGCGGCTGGCCGCAATCCACGGCTGGCCGTCAGGCGTTCCCCGCGGCCAAGCGCCGCTCGGCCAATTCATGCTCTATGCGGCTGACCAAGGCCCGGTCCAGCCGGTAGAACAGGATGGCCGCAGCCCCCAGCAGGGAAAGCGCGGCCGGGAAAAAGGTGAACATTAGGCGGATGCCCAGCAGGGCGGATTCGGACTGCTCCTGGTTGGCCTCGAAGCCGAACAGGGCCAGGATGAAGCCGGCCAGCCCAGCCCCCACCGCCAGGCCCAGCTTGGCCGCGAAGCCGCCGCCGGAGTAGATGAGGCCGGTGGTGCGCCGGCCGCTGCGCCATTCGCCGTAGTCCGCGCAGTCCGCGTTCATCGCAAACACCAAGGGCGCCAGCGGCCCGGAAATGAAGGAGGCCACGCAGTTGACTGCCACCATCAGCAGGAACTGATCCGGCGGCAGGAAGAAGAACAGGCCGGAGATCACCGCGCTCAGCGCCGTCAGCGCGATCATCAGGTTGCGCTTCTCGAAACGCTGGGTCAGCGGGCGGGTCAGGGTCACGCCGGCAATCACCGACAGCGTGCCCAGGGAAAGAAAGATCGCGGTTTGGTCGAAGATCCAAAACACCCGGCTGCCGTCATCGCCGACGAAGTACTTGAAGTAGTACATGATGGCCCCGTTGCGCACGGCCACCTGCATCAGGGCGAAGACGCCGGACACGAACAGGGCGATCCAAGGCAGGTTGCGGGCCAGTGCCTTGAGTTCCTCCTTGAGGTCGGGCTTCACGGAGTCCGCGGCCTGCACCCGTTCCTTGGTGGCGGCGAAGGTCAGCCAGAACAGGGCGATGGAAAACACCGCAAAGATCATCATGGTCAGGCGGAAGCCCTCCGCCTCGTCGCCGCCGCCGAGCAGGTTCTTCAGCGGCGTAACGAAGGTGCCGATCAGCCAGGCGGCGGCAAAGGCGCAAACGAACCGATAGGCGGACACCTTCACCCGCTCGTCCGATGACGGCGAGATCACGCCCATCAGCGCCGAATAAGGAATGTTGATCGCCGTGTAGGCCAGCATCATCAAGGAGTAGGTGACATAGGCATAGATCAGCTTGCCGGTGGGCGACAGGTCCGGGCCCAGGAACATGACGTATCCCAGCAGGCCATAGGGAACCGCCATGGTCAGCAGGTAGGGCCGGTACTTGCCCCAGCGCGTGTTGGTGCGGTCCGCGATCACGCCCATGGCGGGGTCGCTCAGGGCATCCACCAGCTTGGTGGCCAGAAACATCACGCCCACCAACGCCGGCGCCAAGCCGAACACGTCGGTGTAGTAGTACAGCAGGAACAGGTTGAACACTTGAAAGTAGAAGTTGGACGCCGCATCGCCCAGGCCATAGCCGAGCTTCTCCGAGAACTTCAATTTCTCCGCTGCTGGGGCCGCTGGCGAGGCCGCAGGCTGGTTCGGCGCGGTGCTGGCTGCGTTCATGCCGTGTTCCTAGTTGGTCAGGTTGAAGAGCGTGGCGCAGGCCTTGCCCGGCAAAGCCCTGCATTCAATGCAGCAAAGCCGGCAATGCAGCAAAGCCGGGCAATCTGCCCGGCAACTGATCCGGCGCCACCTCGCCAAAGCCCTCCAAGCAGCGCCAATGCGCCGCAAATGGGCTGACGAAACCACCGGCAACACCTCGCTGGCCGCCGCTGGCCGGGCCGGCCGATCCCCGCCCAGAAATCTGTAACTGTTTGATCTAAAGACACTTATACTCGGAGCCGCGGCCCCGCACAAGCCTCGGCGGGCGAATTGGGGGCGAATTCTTCCCGCTCGTCGCAAGGCGAGTCCCACTTGCCGCAAGCCCGTTTTGTTCAGCCAGTGTCTGTGACATGTTTAGCTTCGCATTCTTCCAACCAACCACAGAGCAGGGACGGGGTGGCAGCTAATCATGCGCGTAAATCAGTTTGCTAAGAAACAAATATCGGCTGGTGTGTCGCTGGCAATCGGCAGCATGATGGGCCTGCCCGCAAGTGCGCAGCCGGCGGATGAGGTCATCATCGAGGAGATTGTCGTCAAGGGCATCCGTTCCAGCCTGCGGGCGGCGATGGACACCAAGCGGGATTCGCTGGGGGTGGTGGACGCCATCACCTCGGAGGACATCGGCAAGTTCCCGGACACCAACCTCGCCGAATCGCTGCAACGCATCACCGGCGTCTCCATTGACCGGGCGCGGGGCGAAGGCGCCCGCGTCACCGTCAGAGGGTTCGGGCCAGACTTCAACCTCGTGACGCTGAACGGCCGCCAGCTGCCCACCCACAGCGGCTTCGGCCGTTCCTTCGACTTTGCGGACCTGGCGTCGGAAAGCGTCTCCGGCGTGGAAATCTACAAAACCGGCCAAGCCGACGTGCCAACCGGCGGCATCGGTTCAACCATCAACATCAAGACCTTGCGGCCGCTGGAAAACCCGGGCCTGATCGCCAACATCAGCAGCAAGGCCGTCTTTGACAGCTCCACCGTGGACGGTGACGACTACACGCCGGAAGTCTCCGGCATCTTCAGCCAAACGTTCTTCGACAACACCGTGGGCGTGGCCGTGTCGGCCAGCTACCAAGAGCGGCACTCCGGCGAGGCCTCCGCATTCAACACGAGCTGGCTGGAGCGGGACGGGGCCAACATTCCGGATAACGGCCAACAAACCAACGCGCCATCTGCCGGCGACATCGTCGCCTTGCCCCAGCAAATCGTCTATCAGATGGATGAGTGGGAGCGGGAGCGCGTCAACGGCCAAGCCACCTTGCAATGGCGCCCCTCACCCAGGCTGACGGCCACCTTGGACTACACGATGGCGGATCTGGAACTGGACCATCGCTACAACAACATGTCCATCTGGTTCAGCCCCACGGGCCAATCCGGCACTTGGTCCAACGGCCCCATCGTCTCGCCCACGGTCTACACGGAAAGCAACAACCAGCCAGACATGCCCATGGGCGCTGGGGTTGATGCCTCCCAGAACGAGATCGACTCCGTGGGCTTCAACCTGCAGTGGGACGTGACCGACCGTCTGACCATGGAGCTCGACTACCACGACTCCACCTCGGAGCGCTCGCCCAACAGCCCGTTCGGCAGCTCGGCGCTGATCACCGTGGCCAGCTTCGCCCGGCAAGCGGCCACCGTCGACTACCGCAACGACATCCCGGTGACCACCATCACCACCAGCGACCCGCTGTCTCCGGACGACATGCAGATCACCGGCTCGGTGTTCGGCAACAGCTGGGCGAAGATGGACATCGAACAGGCCCAGTTGCGGGCCAATTGGATGTTCAGCGAGAGCACCAGCATCGACTTCGGCGCCACCCTCACCGAGGTGGACAACTTCGAATCCGGCAGCAACGTGCAGCGCAACACTTGGGGCCAAAACCAAGCCTCGGCGTTCGGCTCCATCACGGACCTGATGGTGCCCGCCTCGCTGGACGGCGTGTTTGACGAAATCTCCGGCGGGGACCAGGTCACCAACAGTTACTTCCTGTTCGACATGAAGCAGGTCGCCGAACGCGCCGAATTCCTGCAGGGCCTCCCGGCCGGGAATACCCTGCACCTACCAACGGCATTGGCTGGTGGCGACTGCGGCACGGGCTTCTGCGCCGATGGCGACCCGGGCTTCGGCAACCAGTTCGAGGAGGATTCCATAGCCGCCTACGTGCAGTTCAACCACGGCGGCAGAATGTTCGACCAGCCCTACAACCTGCGGGCCGGTTTGAGGTACGAGGAAACCGACGTCACGGCCAGCGCGGAGTCCGTGAACTATCTGCGCATCGATTGGGCCTCAACCAACGAGTTCACCGCAATCGAGGCGGACGGCCTCATTCCATCCGGGCTGGAGGCCACTTACGACGTCTGGCTGCCAAGCTTCGACTTTGACGTGGAGATCATCGACAACGTCAAGTTCCGCTTCTCCTACAGCGAGACCATATCCAGGGCCGGCTACGGCGACCTGCGTGGCAACCTCACCGTCGGCGAAATACTGCGGGTTGTGGAGGGAAGGCACATCGCCGACGGCACCTTGGGCAATCCGGGCTTGAAGCCCCACGAATCGGACAACTTCGACCTGTCCTTGGAGTGGTACTACGGGGAGGCCAGCTACATCTCGGTGGGGTACTTCGACAAGTCGGTGAAGAACTTCGTCACCGCCGCGGAGCTGGAAGACGTCGTGCTGTTCCCCAACTTGGCCCACCCCGCCCTCGGGCCGCTGTACGACCAAGCCGTCGCCGCGCTCGGCGCCACGGCATCCAACGCGGACCTGCGGAACTACATCTTCACCAACCTCCCCAATGAACCTGGCGTGGATGTGGCAAACCAAGTCATCTCGGGGGTTGAGGGCCGAGACGGCGCCGCCTTCTTTGACTTGGAAACGCGAATCAACTCCGACGACGAGGCCGACATAGACGGCTTTGAGATCACCATCCAGCACGAGTTCGGCGACACCGGCTTTGGGTTCATCGCCAACGCCACCTTCGCGGACGGCAGCGCCAAGTTCAACAGGTTCTCGGACGACGCGCAGTTCGCGCTGCCCGGCCTGAGCGACACCCGCAACGTCATCGCCTACTTCGACAGGTACGGCCTGCAGGTGCGCGTGGCCTACAACTGGCGAGACTCGTTCTTCACCGGCGGTGTCACCCAGCCGAGCTACACGGACGAATACGAGCAGTGGGATGTCAACGCGAGCTACGAAATCTGGGATGGCCTCGTGGTCTTCGTGGAGGGCATCAACATCACCAACGAGACTTTCTCCGCCTACGCCAGAAGCCAACTGCAGTCCAACAGAGTGGGCTTGAACGGCGAGCGCTACCAAGTTGGATTCCGCTTCACGTTTTAAGTAGTCTCCCGGCTGGCCATTCGGTGCGAGGGCGCCAGCAACAACTCGATGGAAGACCGCGTTCAACGGGTCGTGGTGGTCGGCGGCGGCACGGCCGGCTGGCTGGCGGCAGCGGTTCTGGCCGCGGAGTTTCATTCCGGCGAGGATGGCATCGCCGTCACCTTGGTGGAATCCCCCGATGTGCAGACCATCGGCGTGGGCGAAGGCACTTGGCCCTCCATGCGCTCCACCCTGCTCAAGATCGGCATTTCCGAAACGGACTTCATCGCCCAGTGCGGCGCGTCGTTCAAGCAGGGCACGAAATTCTCCGGCTGGCTGCACGGCCAAGGCGACACCTACTACCATCCGTTCTCCCTGCCGGAAGCCTATAGCGAACTGAACCTTGCCGAGCACTGGCTGCCCCATCGGCACAACGTTCCCTTCGCCGACGCGGTGACGCCGCAGGTTCCGGTCTGCGAGGCGCACAAGGCACCCAAGCAACTGGCCACGCCGGAGTACGCCGGCAACCTGAACTACGGCTACCACCTCGACGCCGCGCAGTTTGCCGCCCTGCTCAAGGCCCATGCGACCGCGCAACTGGGGGTGGCGCATGTGGTGGACCACGTCTCTTCCGTGGCCGCCCATCCAAACGGGGACATAGCCGCGCTGCGCTGTCGGCGCACCGGCGAGCTGGCTGCCGACCTGTTCGTGGATTGCAGTGGCTTTGCCTCCCTATTGCTCGGCCAACACTACGGCATTGGGCGTGTGGAGACGGACAAGGTCCTTTTCAACGACACGGCGCTGGCCGTGCAAGTGCCCTACCCCGAAGCCGAGGCGCCCATTGCCTCCACCACCCTGGCCACCGCTGGCACCGCCGGCTGGATCTGGGACATCGGCTTGCCCGGGCGCCGGGGCGTGGGCCACGTGTACGCCAGCAGCTTCATCGGCGAGTGCCAAGCCTACGCCGAGCTGGGCAACTACTTGGCCCGCACCGGCGCGCCCGCCGCGCTCGACCAACTGGACGTGCGGAAAATCACCATCAAGGCCGGCTATCGCACCAGCTTCTGGCACCGAAATTGCGTGGCCATCGGCAACTCGGCAGGCTTTGTGGAACCCTTGGAAGCCTCGGCCCTGGTTCTGGTGGAACTCGGCGCGCGCCTGTTGGCGGACCGGATGCCGCACAGGCGCAGCGAGATGGACGCCCTAAGCCGGCGCTACAACGCGCGCTTTCTGTCCCGCTGGCGGCAGGTGATCGCCTTCCTGAAGCTGCACTACGCGCTGTCCCAGCGAACCGACACGGACTACTGGCAGGAAAACAAATCCCCCAACTCAGTTCCCGATGACCTGGCTGATTCGCTGGCGCTTTGGCAGCACCGCGCCCCTTGGCACCGGGATGAAACCCACGTGGATGAAATGTTCCCTTCCGCCAGCTATCAGTACATCCTATACGGCATGAACTACGCGACGGAACCGCTGCTGACCCGGCGCCGGGCATTCGCAGGCGAAAGCAAGCGGGCGCGGGCGCTGTTTTCCGGCACGGCGGCGAAAGCCGACAAGCTGCTGCAAAACCTGCCCACCAATCGGGAGTTGGTCAATAGGGTCAAGCAAAGCGGTTTCAGCAGGCACTAGGCCGTGGCCAACTACCAGCTATTGAACAACGTCGACCACGGCTCGCTGCGCGTGATCACCGGGCGGGGGGCGCAGTACGGCGACCAAGTGATGTTCGTGCCCACCTTCCCGGCGGAGATGCGCAGCGTGCAGGCCCACTATCCGATCCTGCTGCACAAGCAGCCGGAGTCCGGGCGCTTCATGCCGGTGGCACTGTTCGGTTTTGAGGAGGGCGAGAACCTGTTTCTGGACGGTGACTGCTGGCGCGCCGCCTACGTCCCCATGATGGTCCGGCGGCAGCCGTTTCTCATCGGCTTCCAGCAACGCAACCCGGGCGCTGAGCAGGAGCGGGTGATCACCATCGACTTGGACAACCCCAGGGTCAGCGAGCGGGAGGGCACCGCGCTCTTCCTGCCGCAGGGCGGCAACAGCGAGTACCTCGAGGCCATGGCCGCCATGCTGGAGGCCATTCACCAAGGCCATGCCCAAAACGCAGCGCTCATGGACGCCCTGCTGGAGCTGGAGCTGATCGAGGCGGTCACGCTGAACATCACCTTGGATGACCGATCCGAGAACCAGTTGCGCGGCATGTTCGCCCTCAACGACGAACGGCTGCAGGGGCTGGGCGGGGCAGCCCTTGGCGAGCTGAACCGCGCCGGCTTCCTGCTGCCGGCCTACATGATGCTGGCCTCGCAATCGCAGCTCGGCCGGCTGGTTGAAATGCGCAATGCCCGTTTGGCCCACGGCTGAGCTTGGCTGGCGATGGACGTGCAATGCAAGGTGAAGGCGGTCCCAGCCGCGGACCCAAGCGCCTGGCCCGATTCCGCGCTAACCGCCACCGAACCGCTGGTGCTGCGCGGCTTGGTGGCGGATTGGCCCGTGGTGCGCCAAGCCAAGCGGTCCAACGCGCACTTGGTGTCCTACCTGGGGAACTTCTACCAAGGCAAGCCGGTGTCCACCTTCGTGGGCGCCCCGGAAATCGACGGCCGCTTCTTCTACAACGAGGCGCTGACCGGCTTCAACTTCCACCAAGTGAACGCCAACCTGACCAAGGTGCTGGACAAACTGCTGGCCTGTGGCGATGCGCAGCAACCGCCGGCCCTCTACATCGGCTCCACCGCGGTGGATGGCTGGCTGCCGGGCTTTCGGTCGGAGAACGACCTGGCCCTGCCCACGGAAGACGCCTTGGTCAGCATCTGGATTGGCAACCGCACCCGAGTGGCCGCGCACTTTGATTTTCCGAACAACCTGGCCTGTTGCGTGGCCGGCCGGCGGCGCTTCACGCTGTTTCCGCCGGAGCAGCTCGCCAACCTCTACCCAGGCCCCTTGGACCTGACCCCCGCCGGCCAGCAGATCAGCCTGGTGGATTTCGCCCGGCCGGACTTCGACGCCCATCCCAGGTTTGCGCAAGCGTTGGAAAACGCCCAGGTGGCGGAGCTTGCCCCGGGCGATGCGCTGTTCATGCCCGGCATGTGGTGGCATCACGTGGAAGCGCTGGACAGCCTGAACGTGCTGGTGAACTATTGGATGACGCCCGCACCTCGGCATCTGGGGGCGCCGGCGGATGCCCTCACCCATGCCATCATGGCCGTCAAGGACCTGCCGGCTGAGCAACGGCAAGCTTGGCGCGCGCACTTCCAATACTATGTGTTCGGTGATTCCGGCGAACGGCTTGACCACATACCGGAAGGTGCCCAAGGCCGTCTTGGCGCCATCGACCAGCGGGCCGCGCGCAGCTTGCGGGCGGAGCTTTTGAACAGACTGAACCGATAGGAAGGAATGGGGTGAACTTCAGCAACGCAACACAGGCCCGGCCCGTGCGCCGCGTGGTGATTGCCGGCGGCGGCACCGCCGGCTGGATGGCGGCGGCGGCCATCGCCAAACTGATTGGCAGAGACCTTGAGGTCACGCTGATTGAATCCGACGCCGTGCCCACCATTGGCGTGGGCGAGGCGACCATTCCCACCCTGCTGACCATCAACCGCCTGCTGCAAATCCCAGAGCCTGAGTTTCTGGAGGCGGTCAAGGGCACCTTCAAGCTGGGCATTCAGTTCGAAGGCTGGCGCAGGGAAAACCACTCCTACATTCACTCCTTCGGCGAAACCGGCCAAGGCTGCTGGGCTGCCGGCTTCCACCACTTCTGGCTGAGGGGCCTCAAGTGCGGGCTGAGCCGGGGTTACGGAAGCTACTGCACCGAACTGCAGGCCGCCCAACAGGGACGATTTGCGGTGCTGTCAAAGCCAAAGCTCAACTACGCCTACCATCTTGACGCAGGGCGCTATGCCGGCTACCTGCGCCGCCTGGCCGAAGCCGCCGGCGCCGTTCGCATCGAGGGCAAGATCGCCTCGGTGAACTGCGACCCGGAGAGCGGCTGGATCCAGAGCCTGGGCCTGGAATCCGGCCAGTTCGTGGCAGGTGACCTGTTCCTGGACTGCACGGGCTTCCGGGCGCTGCTGATTGAGCAGACGCTGCAAACCGGGTTTGATGACTGGTCCCATTGGCTGCCCTGCAACGCCGCCCAGGCGGTGCAGGCCACCAGCACCGAGCCGGCGGTGCCCTACACGCGGGCCATTGCGCGGCGCGCCGGGTGGCAGTGGAAGATACCCCTGCAGCACCGGGTGGGCAGCGGCTTGGTCTATTGCACGGACTTCATGTCCGACGACGAGGCGGCCGCCACGCTGCTGGCGAACATCGACGGCGAGCGGCTGCTTGAGCCTCGGCTGATCAAGTACCGCACCGGCCAGCGCAAGCAGTACTGGAACCGCAACTGCATCGCGGTGGGGCTGTCCAGCGGATTCGTGGAGCCACTGGAATCCACCAGCATCCACTTCATCCAGAACAGCATTCTCTGGCTGTTGCTGATGTTCCCCCGGCAAGGCATCACCGCGCCGATAGTGGCCGAGTACAACGCCGTGCTGAAGC
Organism: Candidatus Azophilus sp.; assembly: GCA_965220835.1. Classification (GTDB taxonomy): domain Bacteria; phylum Pseudomonadota; class Gammaproteobacteria; order Pseudomonadales; family Azotimanducaceae; genus Azophilus. The sequence continues at coordinate 2,125,462 of OZ244842.1, forward strand.
GGGAGGCGGCCAACATCCGGGATTTCATCATCATGCACTACCACCTCACGGAGCGGGACGGTGCGTTTTGGAACCACTGCCGCAACATGTCCATTCCGGACAGCCTCAGCCACCGGCTGGCGCTGTTTGGGGAATCCGGCCGGGTGTTCAAGCCCCAGGATGACGTGTTCGCCGAAAACTCGTGGGTTCAGGTGATGATGGGCCAAGGCATCCTGCCGCGGCAGTACCACCCCATCGTGGACATGATGAGTGAAGATGAGCTCCGCGCCCTGCTCAGCGGCTATCGGGACAGCGTCCGGCAGCTGGTGGCCAAGCTGCCGCCCCACGCCGAGTTCGTGACCCGCTATTGCCAACAGGGCGGGCTAGCCAGCAGAGGCCTTGCCAGCCCGCCCTGAAGGCCCCCTCCGCTCTCCCCTTCGTGAGAGACAAGAGAAAAAAGGGCCGAGGCTCAACTCGTGAGCCCGCAGGCTCTTGAGCGACAGCTCGGCCCTTGAAGCCGCGCGGCTACTTGGTGAACTTCAGATTGTCGATTTGCACCACGCCACCCTCAGCCTGCCCCCAAGGGGGGAAGACCAAGATGATCTGCAAGGTGGTCCAATCCAGGTTTGTGCCCGCAGTGGTCAGATCAGCCAAGTTTACGGTGAAGTGCCGCCATTGTCTGTCAGAGAGGCGTTCTCCGGCGGTGGCGATAACTATATCCACCTCCGCGAACTTAGCGCCATCGGCGGATTCAACTTTCAATTTCCATACAGCGCCGCCCGCAGGGGGATAGGAGACCACAAACGCATCGAACTCAAGCTTGGTGTAGCCGCTGACGTCCACGGACGCATCGCCATCCGGGTCATTGCCGTAGAGGAAGCCCGCCACGGTCGGTGTGGCACCGTAGGACAGCTGGGCCACCGCGCCACTAGGATCTGCAGCCGCGCTGCTAGAAGGATCACCAGTCAAGGTCTCCGCGGACACGGTGGCTCCGCCGCAGCAGTCCCAAAGCTGCCATTGATCCTCCGCCCTGTCCGAAAACACGGTCCCGCTGAAGGAGGAAGACGGATAGGTGGCCGTCCACTTGACGTTGTCCAAGCGGAACTTAAAGGTCCTCTGGCGGTTAAACTCCGGCCAGATCACGATGCCCGTGTTCACTTTGGTGATGTCAAGCCCGTTTTCGTCACTGGTCCCGTTGACCAGCTTCCAAACGGGAAATGTCACCGTTTCCCAACCGTCCTGGCCCTTGGGGCCAATGTTGTGATCACCCGATGTGCAGGGCCACACGCAGTCCGCCTTTATGAAGAAGGGTCTAAGGTTGTCAGCCGGGCCTGCACCGGCAACCATTTTGACATCGAAGGTCAATGCGCCTTGGGCGTAGGCGGACAGGTCCTTACCCTCCTCGGATTGCACAAACAAGCCCGCGTCTCCATTTACACTCAAGAACTCGACTTCGAGCACGTTGCCCCGCTCGTCGTCGTTAACCACGGCCCAGTCGATGTTCGGGCAATCTTCGTCATCGCCGAAGCACGAGCCCCAATTCTTGCCTTCATCGAATGCGCCGATGCCTTGTTCCCAGATTTCCGCTGGCGCGCCGTCGTCCAGCACCGCGCAATCCGGAGTGGTGCCATCGTCACCGGCGACACAGACATCGTCATCGCCGCCGGTGCCGCCGTCACCGCTATCGCTGACGGTCGGCGTCCACTTGACGTTATCCAGGCGGAACTTGACTTCCGACTGCTCGCCAAACGCCGGCCAGATCACGATGCCTGTGTTCACTTCGGCTAGGTTGAGCCCGCCTGTGACAAGCTCCGAAACAGCCACTGTGACCGTTTCCCAACCGCTTGCGCCCACCACGCCAATGGACTGATCGCCCGAGGTGCAGGGAAAGACGCAATCCACCTTCATGAGGAAGCCAGCGGCATTGTTGCCCGCGTTAACCACGTGGATGTCGAAGCTCACTTCCCCTTGGGCGTAGGCGGACAGGTCCATGCTTGGATCGGACTGCACGAACACGCCCGCATTTCCGGTGGTGCCCATCACGCTAGTCGCATAGGTGACTTCCAGCACGTTGCCACGCTCGCTGTCGTTAGCCAAGGCCCAACTGACGCTGGGGCAGCCTTCGCCGTTGCCAAAGCACGAATTCCAGCTAATCGCTTCGTCAAATGCGCCGATGCCGCTGTTCCAGATGGCGGCCGGCACGCCGTTGTCCAACACTGGGCAGTCCGGAGTGGTGCCATCTTCGCCCGTGACGCAGACAGCGCCACCGCCGCCATTGCCATCTCCATCTCCATCTCCATCGCCGTCACCATCGCCATCGCCATCGCCATCGGTGATGGGCGGCGTCCACTTGACGTTATCCAAGCGGAACTTGACGTCCGACTGTTCGCCAAACGCCGGCCAGATGACGATGCCTGTGTTCACTTTGGTCAGGTCAAGCCCGCCTTCGACAAGCTTCGAAACGGCAACCGTGACCGTTTCCCAACCGCTTGCGCCCACCACGCCAATGGTTTGATCGCCCGAGGTGCAGGGAAAGACGCAATCCACCTTCATGACAAAGCCGCTGGCGTTGCTGCCCGCGTCAACCACGTGGATGTCGAAGCTCACTTCCCCTTCGGCGTAGGCGGACAGGTCCATGCCTGGATCGGACTGCACGAACAAGCCCGCACTTCCGGTATCCGCCCCACTGGTTGCGTAGGTGACTTCGAGCACGTTGCCGCGCTCGCTGTCGTTAGCCACGGCCCAACTGACGCTGGGGCAGCCTTCGCCGTTGCCATCGCACGAACCCCAGCCGATCGCTTCGTCGAAGGCGCCGATGCCATTGTTCCAGATGGCTGCCGGCACGCCGTTGTCCAGCACGGACAAGTCCTGGGTGGTGCCGCCACCGCCGCCGCCGGTTGCGGGGAGCTCCCAACGGATGTTGTCCAGATCAAAGGACACCCCGCTCTGTTGACCCGTTGTCGGGAAAATCACGAGGCCGGTGTTCACCTTGGTCAAGTCAAGACTGGGGCTGGGGTTGGCCGAATCACCACGGCCACCGGCCACCAAGTTGGCGACGGGCACTTCGAACGTTTGCCATTCACCGCGCTGGTGCCCGGCAAGGTCAAGGTCGAACTCCCCGGAAGTGCAGGGGTACGTGCAATCCACCTTGTAGGTGATGCCGTGGGTCGAGCCGGCCTGCAGGCGCAGATCGAAGATCAGCTTGCCGGTGGCGAACCGGCTGAGGTCGATGTCGCCCGCGGACTGAATGAAGATCAGGCCGAAGGCGTCGCTGCCGCTGAAGTTGACGCTCAGGATGTTCTCGCGCGCTGGGTCCCCCGAGGCCGCAACGCTCCAGGTGACATGGTTGCCGCTGGCGCCATCGGAATAGTCTTGGCCCGCTACGGTGTCCCAAGCGCCGATGCCGTTGTTCCAGACTGAGTCCACGTCGTTGATGAAGACGTTGGCGGTGTCTCCGGTCACCTCCCCGCCTGGGGGGCGAATGCCGCAGCCATTGCGCGTTGGATGCGCGCACTTCAGCTCGATGTTGTCCACCTTCACATGGGCTTCATGGGTGGTTTCCAGCACGAAGAAGCTGACGATGGCGTCTGTGTCCAAGGGGTCTGAACCGCTGTTGTCCGGATGCAGCAGGTCGTTGATGGGCACGCTGAGGCTGGTCCACTCATCCATGGGCAAGCCGGACACGGCCAAGTCTACGGAGCCCAGGGCCGGCCAGCCGCTGTCCATCTTGATGCGCAGCGTGCCTTCCGAATCCGTGTTGGCGCTGTTGACGTAGAGGTCGAACTTCAACTCCCCAGCACCGAGCATCCACCAGTTGGGGTTGTTGCCCATGCCGAACAAGGTGGTGCCTTCGCCGTCTTCGGCGCTGATGGAGATGTTGCCCAAGCCGCTGGACGTAACGTCTATCACCATGCCCCGGCCTTCCTCCGCGACTTCGGCAAAGGACAGCGTGCCTTCGTTATCCCAGGCGTTGACCTGCAGGGCCCGTTCCACGGTTTCCCCGGAAACGGTCCAGCGCAGCGGGCCGGGGCCGTCGGTGTAGATGGGCGTGCTGGTCACGAATGGCGTTTGGGCCGCCGGGCTGTCCAGGGTGCGGTCTGCGTTGGAGTTGCAGCCGGCGCCGTTGGCCTGGTCGAAGCCGCACTCATAGACGCGCACGTAGTCCACGACCATTTCGCTGGGCAGCGCCGCGGCGTCAACCGGCCCCGGGCCGGTGCCGCCCACCGCCAGGTTCAGCAGCAGGTGAAATTCGGTATCAAAGGGCGCAGCGCCTTCGCCCAGCTGGTAGCCGTTGTTGCGGCCGCCAAAAAAGTAGCTGTACCAGTGGTCTGCATCAATGGTCATGAAGTGGGTGTCATTGATGTACCAGCGGATCTTCTCTTCGTCCCACTCCACGGCATAGACATTGAACCTGCTGGGGTCGACGTCGCCCTCGACGGACTTGCTGGTGTACTGGTTCAGCGGCCAGAAGAAGCCGTAGTGCAGGGAGAGCCACACGTCCTCATTCATGGTGCCGGCGTTAATCACCTCCATGATGTCGATTTCGCCGCTGGACGCCCAGCCGCCGTAGGTGTCGGAAGACGGCAGCATCCAGAAGGCGTTCCACAGGCCTTGGCCGGAGGCCGCCTGGATGCGGGCTTCGATGCGCCCGTACTTGAGGTCGAACTTGCCGAGGCTGCGCAGCCTTGCGGAGGTGCAGCAAAAGCCTTCCCGCGGGGCATCGGCCTTGGCGGTGATGGTCAGGTTGCCATCCCCCACCGCAATGTTGTCGGCGCTGTACCATTGCTGTTCGTTGTTGCCCCAACGGGTCAGCCCCACGTCGGAGCCGTCCCCAAGCTGGATGTTCCAAGCCGACGAATCAAGGCTGTCGCCGTTGAACTCGTCGCTCCAGACCAGCTCCCATTCCTCAGTTGCGACCGGATAGAAGGGTTCCGTTTCGGCGGAATCCCGATCCGAACACCCAACCATCAGGGCCGACAGCAGGCTGAACAACATCAACTTCGGAAGACGACCTTCGAGTGGATTGCGCATTTTCCGTAACCTATGTGGTTGAATTTGAGACTAACCTTAACCCTATTATTGCACCGCCACCGCCGTTGCAACGCAAACTCGATAAGGCGGTTCTGGCGCGAGACAAGATGGAACCGCAACGATCCCGCCATGGTTGCGCCCGCTGCCCAGCACGCCGATTCCGGGTTACACCGACGCACGGTTGAGGTAGCGACGCACCGTGCTGCTGTAGTTGCGGCTGACCTTGACCAAGCTGCCGCCCTGCAAGCCGAGCAGGTACTCGCCCTTGGCCAGCGAGTCCACGCTTTCGATGCGCTCGAGGTTGACGGCCGTGGAGCGGTGCACGCGGACGAAGCGCGGATCGTCCAGCCGCTTGAGCAGGTCGTTCATGGTTGAGCGGATCACATGGGTCCGCTCCTGGAGGTCGTGCAGGCACATGTAGTCGCCGGCGGCGTCCACCCAGACGATGTCGCCTTGGTCCAGCAGTTCCACGTGCGCGCCGTCGCGCAGCGCAATGCGGTGGTTGCTGTGCCAGCCGGCCACGGATTCGCCGTTGTCCATGCCCACGATCGCCTTCATCACGCGGCCCTTGCCCTCCGCCCGGTGGCGGCGGGCGCGGTCGCCCAGCCGTGCCCGGACCCGCTGCAGCGCTTGGGCCAAGCGCTGATCGTCAATGGGCTTGAGCACGTAATCGACGGCGTTCACTGCAAAGGCATCCACCGCATACTCTGAGTAGGCCGTGACGAAGACCACCAGCGGCAAGGTGTCCGACTGCATGGCGCGCACGGCATCGAAGCCGTTCATGCCGGGCATTTCCACGTCCAGCACCAGCAAATCCGGCTCCAGTTCGTGCACCGCGGCCAGCACCTCGCGCCCGTTCTCGCAGCGGCGCACCACATTGACGCCGCCGCAGGCGTCCAGGGCGGCGCAGAGCAGCCCCAGGGCCAGCGGCTCATCGTCCGCCACCACGGTGCGCAAGGGGCGCTTCATGCCGGGGCTCCCGCTGGCGCCGGCCGGCTGGCGGCGGTCTCGAACGGGAAGCAAACGCGCACGGCGAAGCCCTCGCGGGCCGTGCCGAAATCCAGTTGGTAGCGGTTGGGGTACAGGGCCTCCAGCCGCTCAACGGTGTTGCTGAGCCCCACCCCGCCGCCGTTGTGCAGGTCGGCCGCGTCCAACCCCGCGCCGGAGTCGGCCACCTCAAGGCAAAGCCGGCCGTCGGCCACCCGCGCCTTGACCCCCAGGAAGCCGCCCTCCTCGCTGGGCGCGATGGCGTGCTGGATGGCGTTCTCCACCAAGGGCTGCAGGAAAAACCCGGGCACCAGTGCCCGGAGCGCCGCGTCGTCAATGTCCACATCCACCCGCAAGCGTTCGCCGAAGCGCGTCTTCTCGATGTCCAGATAGAGTGCCAAAACCTCCATCTCCTTCTCCAAGGGCACCATCTCCAAGGGGTCCGCATCCAAAGAGTGGCGCAGCAGCAGGCCAAGCTTGGCGATGGTCTCTTGGCAGCCTTGCGCATTGCCCAAGCGCACCAGCGCGCTGACCGCGTTGAGCGTGTTGAACAGGAAGTGGGGGTTCAACTGGTAGCGCAGCATCTTGAGCTGCGCCTCCTTGGCCAGCGCCTCCGCCTGCAGGGACCTGGCCGAAGCGGCCGTCGCCTTGCGGTGCTCGGCTTGCAGCAGGCGGTGGTAGTGGGTGACGTAGTGCAGGCCCGCCCAGCAAAGAAAGATGAATATCGCCCCAAAGTACCAACCGCCGAAGTCGGCCCACAGGCCGGTGATGCCGGTCATCCACGTGAACGTCACCATGCGCAGCAGGGTCCACAGCAGGGCCGTGCCCGCCAAGGCGGCGAACGCGGTCAGCACCCGGGCCAGGGTTCTGGGCTCACCGATGGCGTTGAGGATGCGGTGCAGCGGCCAGGAGAACAGCAGACCGAGCAAGCCCTGCAGCAGCGTGTGCAGCACGTGGGGCCATTCGACGGTTGCATACCAGACGGTCAATGTCAGGAAGGTGATGGCGGACAGGCACAGCCAGAAGAACAGTTGCAAGGCCCACCATTGCCGCGCCGACCAAAGCTCGGCGCCGGCGGTGCCAAGTTGGGTGTCGGCAGCACCAATCTGGGTGCCGACGGGACCTCGATGGGTGCTGGCAGCGCCAAGCAGGCTACCGGTGCCACCACGCTGGGGGCCCGCGGCACCACTGGGGGTGGCGGCAGCGCCAATCTGGGTGCCGGCGACACCAAGCTGGGCCGTGGCGCCGCCGAGCTGGGCGACGGCAGCGCGAGCGCCGGGGCCGGGCCTCGGTTGGGGGGCCAGCTCCGTGCTGTCAAGCCAGTTGGACACTCAAGCCGCCGGCCGGTAGCAGCCGCCCAGTTCGTAACTCAAGCCATGCCCGGCCGGGAACAGCGGCCGGGCGCGATGGGGGTTGGCGTCGCTCGGCCACGGCAGGGGCAGCCGGCCCTTGAAGTCCGCGATGCCCATCAGCACGTCGGCAATGCCGCCACCTTCGGTGCCGGGCAGCCAGGCGGCCACGAACGCCGTGCTGGCGGCCAATTCCGGGGTGACCACCAAGGGCCGGCCGGAGACCAGCAAGGCAACCACCGGCACGCCCCGTTCGGCGATGCGGCGGATGCAAGCCAGGTCTTCGGGATGGGATTGGGCAAGCTCCAGCGAATGCGCGTAGGCCTCCAAGGGATTCATGAGCCCGTTGATCATGGAGCCGGCCTCCACCAGCAGGTGGTCGCCCACGCGGATGTCCCCAAAGCCCTCCGCATAGGGCGTTTCGCCAATCACGACCACGGCGACGTCATGCTGGCTGGGGTCCGCATCCTCACCGCTGCAGCCGGCGCTCAGTTGAGCATTGGGCGCCAGCTGGCGGATGCCCTCCCAGACGGACGTGCCCTCAATGGTGTCGTTGCCGGTTTCGCCCTGCCAGCTGCGCGTCCAGCCGCCGCATTGATGGCCTAGGTTGTGGGCGCTCTTGCCAGCCACCAAGATGCGCTGGTGGGGCGCAAGGGGCAGCAGGCCGCCTTCGTTCTTCAGCAGCACCAAGGATTCCCGCACCGCCCGCCGGGCGACCTTGCGGTGCTCGCGGCTGCCGGTGCAGCCAACGCCCGCGCCGGGGCGCTCCGCGGGCCGCGGCATGTCGAACAGGCCGTAGCGCAGCTTGGTGCGCAGGATGCGCCGCACGGCATCGTCGATGCGCGCGGCACTCACTTGCCCGTGCCGCACCTGGGCCTCCAGTTCGTCGATGAACTCCCGCCAGCGCTCCGGCACCATGAACATGTCCAGCCCGGCGTTCACCGACCGGCGGATGGCGGTGCCGTAGTCCTCATCCAAGTAGTTGATGCCGTCCCAGTCGGACACCACCAGGCCGTCGAAGCCGAGCCGCTCCTTGAGCAACTCCGTGACCAGAAAGCGGTTGCCGTGGCACTTTTCGCCGTTCCAGCTGTTGAAGGACACCATCAGCGTCAGCACGCCCGCCTCCAGGGCCGGGTAGTAGGGCGCGATGTGGGTTCGTTCCAGCTCCTCCCAAGGCAGGGTGGTCTCGCCCTGGTCGATGCCGTGCCCGGTGCCGCCGTCCCCGGCCCAGTGCTTGACGCAGCCGATGATGCCCTCACCCTGCAGGGCCTCGACGTAGCGGCGCCCGAAGGCGGCGGCGCGCTGCGGCTGGTTGCCGAAGCTTTCGTAAGTGCGCCCCCAACGGCAGTCCTGGACCACGGCCAGGGTGGGCGCGAAGTTCCAGTCCAAGCCGCTGTCCAGCATCTCCCGCGCGGTGACGCGGGCGGCTTCCGCCACCAGCCCGGCATCGCCGGCGGCGCCGAAGCCGATGTTATGGGGGAATATGGTGGCCCCCTGCACGTTGTTGTGGCCATGCACGGCATCGCAGCCGTAGAGGATGGGGATGCCTGGGCTTCCCGCATCGCCGGCCGCCGCCTGCCAGAAGGCATCGTTCAATTGCACCCAGTCAGCGGGCGTGTTGTCACCCGGATGGGAGCCGCCGCCGGAAAGCACCGCGCCGAGGCCGTGGCGCTTGACGTCCTCCGGCTCCACCGACAGGCGTTCCGCCATGGTCATCTGGCCGATTTTCCGCCGGAGGTCCATCTTCTCCATCAGCTTGGTGATGGTGGCTTCGTGGTCCGCGTTCAACATCGAGTTCTCCCTTAACACAAACACGCTGGCGCAATGGCGCGCTCAGCCTTCAACAACCAGAAACGGGACGTTGGCGTGGGCCGCACCGCCCTTGCCGTCACCCACGTACACATAGAGCCGGTAGGCGCCGGGCCGTTCCGGCGCACGCCAGGAAATCTCGCCATGCTGGCTGTCGGGGTTCGACAGCCGGAGCTCCTCCGGCACGTCCTCCACATCGCCGCCCACCTGGGTGGCATCGCTTTCCCGCATCAGGCGCCAGTCATAGGTCAGCCGGTCCTGGTCCGGGTCCGCGGCCTGCGCGGATGCCACATAGGCGCCGCCGGGGGCCAGGCGCACGTTGTCCGCGGCGCTTTTGCCGTCCAGCCGCAGGCCGTGCAGCTGCGGCGCCCGATTGGCGGGCCAGCGGCCGGTCCAAATGCGCTGCAGCACGTCGGCCGCCTCGGTGCGCCGGCCGTCCGGCGTGAACACGCCGTACCAAGTGGGCGTGCGTTCCTGTTTCTGCCCCCAGAGGAAGGCGTAGTTGCCAATCAACTGGCCGGCCATGGGCGCCAGCACCTGCTGATAGCCGTCCCAAAAGCGCTGCGCCTTTGCCGTGCTGGTGGGCTCAAGGGGCGCTCCCCAAGCCGTGCTCGACACTTCCCAGTGGCCCTTGGTGCCCCACTCCGTCACCATCAGCGGCATCGTCAAACCCAGGTTGGACAGTGCTTCCGGCAGGCCGAACAAGCCCCCATAGACCTGAATGCTGAGGAAGTCGAGGTCCGGCGCCCGCGCCTGAATGACGTTTGCCAATGACCGGTCAATGCCCGCCGTGGCGGTGGTGGTGGGGTGATGGGGGTCAAGTTCATGGATCATCTTGGCGACGTCGTTCACGGCATCGTAAACGGCGGGGTTTCGGTAGTCGTGGTTGAGCTCGTTGCCGATGATCCAGACCAGCAGCGCCGGATGGTGGCGATGGGCCAGCACCTGGGCACGCGCGCGATTGAACTGCTCGCGCACCGCCGCTGCGTCACTGTAGTCAAAGCCGTGCCGTTCCCGTTCGAGGTTCAGGCACAGCGCCACCGTGAGGCCCAGCGTTTGGGCACGATCGAGGACACTGCCGTCGCCCACCGCCCAGGTGCGCACCGAGTTGGCGCCATGACGCGCCAGCGATTCGAGATCGTCAATGGACTGGGCGCCAGCGCCTCGCACCGCGTAGGGTTCACCGCCCCGATACAGCTGGTAGCTGCCGGCCTCCCCGCGGATTTCCACGGTCACCGGAGCGGACACAGCCAGTGCGGCGGCGCCCAGCAGCGACCCGCAGGCCAGCCGCAACGCCCATCGAAGCGCACACGCAAAGCGCACAGCCAGCGGGGCGGCGCTCATCAGCGACGCGTATGCCCGCCGCAGCACCACTCGAAGGGCAGATGATCCTAAATCCATAGCCTCCCCCAAGCCCCCTTGAGAGTTAACTGGCAGTGCGTTTTACCAACTGAGTGACAGCGTTGTCAATAGCCGGCGGGGTGACCGCGACCGGGGCGGTGGAGTTGCGAATCACCACTTCGCACTCAAACGGCTCCTGGGGCAATTGCACCGCCTCCCCGTTCAGTTCGCCGATCAGCAGCGTGGCCGCGGTTTCGGCCATCTGCATGATGGGTTGGCGCACCGTGGTGAGCGGCGGCCACATGCGGGAGGCGATCTGGGTGTCGTCAAAGCCGACCACGGACAGCTCGCCAGGCACGGACAGGCCCCGCTCGCGGGCTTCGAACAGCACGCCCGCGGCCATGTCGTCGTTGCTGGCGACGATGGCGCTGGGCGGGCTCGGCAGATCCAGCAGTTCGCTGGTCGCGGCCTTGCCGGAGTCGAAATCGAAGTACCCCTGCCGAACCAAGGCCGCTGAGAAGGCTATGCCATGCCGTTCCAAGGCGCGCTGGTAGCCGGCAAACCGCAAGGCGCTGGCGCCGTGGCTGGGATGCCCCTTGATGAAGCCGATGGCCCGATGCCCCTGGTCAATGAGGTACTCCGCAAGGGCGCAGGTTGCCCCGCCGTCATTGCAGCTGACGTTGATCCGCCCGGGCCGCGACTCCTTGGGCGCAATCGCCGCAACGGGAATGCGCAGCTTTTGCAGCAGCCCCGTGACGGCCGCCACGTCCGCCAACGGGGCGGGCAGCACCATGCCCTCAACCCGGGCCTGGGTGGCGAACTCCCTGACCCGCGCTGCAATCTGGGGGTTCGGCAAAGTTAGGGGGCAAAGCAGCAGCGCATAGCCCCGCGCCTCGCAAGCATCAAGCGTGCCGTTGAGCACGTTCTCAAGGTAGTTGAATTCCTGGGCGTTCTCGTAAACCAACCCCAACATGCGCGAACGCTTGCCGGACAGCTCCCGAGCGGCTGCGTTGGGCTTGTAGCGCAGTTCACGGATGGCGATGAGCACCTTTTCGCGGGTCGCATCGCGCACGTTGGCTTCGTCGTTCACCACCCGCGAGACGGTTTTGATGGAAACGCCCGCCCGCTCGGCCACATCGAAAATGGTGACCTTCCTCGGTGGCGAATCCCGCTCTGATGGCATGGTGATTCCGGAACTGAAGACGCAAACAAACGAATTATTCTAACCGACCTGCACCAAGGTCATCCCTAGGACGCCGGCGTCCACCTGACCCGCCAGCGCGGCGGGGCCTTGGTGCCTCCCGCCGCTTCCCCTTCCCAATGCGCCTCAGCAATGCCTGGAACGGCGACCAACGCATCGCCGCTGTACAGCAACGGATAGCTGGGCCTGAGCCAGGGCGGCAGGCCGGCATCCTGCATGAGCCGCTTGAGCGACCGCGTCCCTTGGGCTGACCGAACCCGCTCCCCACCGCGGCGGAATCGGACCGTGAGTGCGCCTGCCGCGCAAACGCCGCTTACCGCGCAGAAGCGGCCCGCCACGAAAACGCCCCCCCTCGGGGAAAAGCCGGCGCTGCCGTGCCTTGCCGCCCCCTGTTCAACCGCCAATTCGTCAACCGACCATTGTTCAATCACCAATTCGCCGTGGGGCAGCCGCAGCGCACCGGGCGGCTGCACTTGGTAGCTGGCGGCCAAGGCTGGCGGCGGCGGTGCGTAGTACACGGCGCCCCGCCAGCGGCGCAGGGAGGCGGCGTCCAAAGAGTGCGGGCGCAAGCGCAGTTCCGGTTGGGCGTCGGTGGGGGCGTCGAACTGGGCGGCGAACTCAACCAAAGCCCGCTCGCTGACGCCTTGTTCATCGAAGCGAGCCAGCCAAGCGCGCAGCGCCTTGGGCCGCAAGTGGGCGGGCACATCGCCCAACAGCAGCGCGTCGCGATTCAGCAGATGGCGCAGCAAGGCTTCGGTGTCCGCCTGGGCCTTGCCGGCGCGCGCCACGGCGGCAGTCACGCCGGGCCAGCGTTCGGCTAGGCCGGGAAGAACCTGATGGCGCAGGAAGTTGCGGTCGAAGGCGGCGTCGGCGTTGCTCGGGTCTTCCAACCAGTCCAGGCCCAGCTGTTCCGCGGCGGCCCGCAGCCGGTGCTTCGGGATGCGGAGGAACGGACGCAGCAGCACGGCGCCGCCGGGCAACGGCCGGGTGCGGGGCATGGCCGCCGTGCCCCGCCCCTGGGCGAGCCGCATCAGCACCGTTTCCGCTTGGTCGTCCTGGTGATGGGCCAACAACAGGAGATCGCCGGTGCTCAACAGGTCATCAAAGGCCTGGTAGCGGGCGCGCCGGGCTTGCGCCTCGACGTTGCCGGGGGCCACCGCAACGCGCTGGCTGAGCAGTTCGATGCCGAGCTTCCGGCAGGCCGCTGCGCAATGCGCTTGCCATTGGTCGGCGCTGGGATGCAGGCCGTGATTGACGTGCACGGCCACCAGCGGGGCCGCCACGGCGGCGCTGGCACCGGCGCCGCCAACACTGACGGCGGCGTGCAGGAGCACGGTCGAGTCGAGGCCACCGGACAGGGCCACCGCCAAGCGCTGGTGGTCCATGCCCGCCAGTTCAAGGCGCAGGTCGCGGACGAGATCCCTCACCGACTGTCCATGCCCACCCTGACGCGATCATCGCCATACTCGGACTTCAAGTGCGTCACCAAGGCTTCACTGGCCTTGACCCGCCAGCCCAAGCGGATGCTGCCGGCGGTCTTCAGCGCCTGGTAGTCCACGAACACCGGCGAGCCGCCCTCAGCCACTCGATAAGGCTGCAAGCTGGCCGCCAGACGGCTGGGGAAGTCGGCGGGGGCGTCCTTGTGGCTCATGCCAATGCGCAGGATCGAGCGGTTCTCCTCGCGCCATTCGTCGATGGTGTAGGCCTCCTCCACGATGAGCTTGTGCGCGCCGTTGTATTCGTCCGGCTGCACCTCGCCCTCCAGGACGAGGACTTGCCCCTTCTCCAGCTTGTGCCCGACTCGCTCGTAGGGCTTGGCGTAAACCATGGCCTCAATTCGGGCAGTGCTGTCGTCAATCACGGCCACCGCCCACTCCTGGCCGGCGTTGCGGCCCCGGTTGCCACGCATCCTGCGCAAATCAACCAGCAGGCCGAAAACCCGCTCGGTGTCCCTAGGCCGCAACTGATTCAGGCGTCGGCAGCGATCTTTGAATTCGGCGACATGAGGCTGCACGGGGTGGCCGGTGAGATACAGACCGAGCGCGGCCCGCTCCAACTCCATGCGCTCATGGAAGGGCTGCGGCTTGACGGCCGTACGCGGGGCCGGCTGGCGGTCTTCGCCGACGCCGCCGAACAGGTCGCCGATGCCGAGCGCCGCGTCGCGAGACTGCTGGTCCGCCGCCTGCAGCGCCTGATCGAGTTCGCCAAGCAGCTTGGCGCGGACCAGGCCCAAGTCCTCGTCCGGCGCGCCGAACTCATCCATGGCGCCGGCATGGATCAAGGCTTCGATCACGCGCTTGTTGGCCCGCTTGACGTCAACCCGCAGGCAGAACGCGGCCAAGCTCTCAAAGCCACCGTCCTGGCGCCCTTGGTCCGCCGCTTGGGCCGCTTGAGCCCCTGCTTGGCCCCCTTGAACCCCCGCTTGGCCCGCTTGAACCCCCGCTTGGCCCGCTTGAACCCCTGCTTGGGCCTCTTGAACCCCTGCTTGGGCCGCTTGAATCCTCGCTTGGCCCGCCTGAGCCCTCGCTTGGCGGGGTTCGGCCCCCGCTTTGCGGGCTTCCACAATGCTCTCCACCGGCATCCAGCCGACGCCGCGCACGGCGCCCAAGCCGTAGATGATGTCGCCGTCGATGACCGAGAAGCGGAACTCGCTCAAGTTGACGCTGGGCGGCCGCAGCTTAAGGCCCATGCGACGCACCTCGTTGATCAGGGTGACCACCTTGTCGGTGTGGTCCATGGCGGCGGACAGGTTGGCGGCCATGAACTCCGCCGGGTGGTGGGCCTTGAGCCACGCGGTCTGGTAGGCGATCAGGCCGTAGGTAGCGGAGTGGGACTTGTTGAAGGCGTATCCGGCGAAGGTCTCCATCTCGTCGAACAGGTTCTTGGCCAGCTTGCTCTGCACGCCGTTGGCCTCGGCGCCAGCCATGAAGTCGCTGCGCACCTTGGCCATCTCCACCGGGTTCTTCTTGCCCATGGCCTTGCGCAGGATGTCCGCTTGGCCAAGGCTGAACCCGGCCAGCCGCCGGGCGATCTGCATCACCTGCTCCTGGTAGATGATGGTGCCGAAGGTGCTGCTCAGCACCGGCTCCAAATCCGGATGGGGATAGGCGACCTGCTCCTTGCCGTGCTTGCGATGGATGTAGTCGTTGTGGGTGCCGTTGTCCAACGGGCCGGGCCGGAACAGCGCGACCAGCGCCAGGATGTCGTCGATGCGGTCGGGCAGCAGGCGGCGCACCAAGTCCTTCATGCCCCGGGATTCCAGCTGGAACACGGCAGTGGTCTCGGCACGCTTGAGCAGGTCGAAAGTGGCGGCATCGTTCAGGGGCACGCGGTTGATGTCCACCGGCGTGCCGCCGCCACGGGCTGCAATGGACCGATTGATGGCCTGCACGGCCCAGTCGATGATGGTCAAGGTGGTCAAACCGAGGAAGTCGAACTTCACCAAGCCCGCCTTCTCCACGTCGTCCTTGTCGTACTGCGAAATCAGGCTGTCGCTGCGTTCATCGACGTAGAGCGGCACGAAGTCGGTCAGCCGCGACGGCGCGATCACCACCCCGCCGGCGTGCCGCCCGACGTTGCGCACGATGCCTTCGAGCTTGTAACCCATGTCCATGATCTCGGCGGCTTCCTCGTCGCCGCTGATGAAGTCCCGCAGTTCCGGGCTCTTGGCCACGGCGTCGCGCAGCTTGATGTTGAGTTCGTTGGGAATCAGCTTGGAGAGCTTATCCCCCAAGGCGTAAGGCTTGCCTTGGGCGCGGGCCACGTCACGCACCACCGCCTTGGCGGCCATGGTGCCGAAGGTGGCAATCTGGCTGACCGCATCCTTGCCGTAGCGCTCACTGACGTGGTGAATGACCCGGTCCCGGCCTTCCACGCAGAAGTCCACGTCGAAATCCGGCATGGAGACGCGCTCCGGATTGAGGAAGCGCTCAAACAGCAGATCGTAGTGGACGGGGTCCAAGTCGGTGATGCGCAGCGCGTAGGCCACCAGCGACCCGGCACCGGAGCCGCGGCCGGGCCCCACCGGGATGCCCTGTTGCTTGGCCCAAGCGATGAACTCCATGACCACCAGGAAATAGCCCGGGAAGCCCGTCTGGTTGATGATGCGCAGCTCATCGGCCAAGCGCGCCCGATAGGCCGGCTCATCAAGGGCATAGGCGTCCAAGGCCCGCAGCTCTTGCAAGCGCTCGGCAAGGCCTTGCTCGGCGGCCTTGGCTAGGAAGCTCTCCAGAGTCTCGCCCTCGGGCACCGGATAGTCCGGCAGTTGGGGCTGGTCGAGTTCAAGCTCCAGGGTGCAGCGCTTGGCGATCTCCACGCTGTTGGCCAACGCCTCGGGCAGGTCGGCGAACAGCTGCGCCATCTCGCCAGCGCCCTTCAAGTGCTGTTCCGCGGAGTAGCGCCGCGGCCGGCGGGGGTCGTTGACCACCTTGCCTTGGTGGATGCAGACGCGGGTTTCGTGGGCCTCAAAGTCCTCAGCGGCCAGAAAGCAGGCTTCGTTGGTGGCCACCATGGGCAGGTCAAGCCGCTCGGCGAGCGCAACAGCCCCCCGCAGGCAGGCTTCCTCGTCCTCGCGGCCGGTGCGCTGGGCCTCCAGGTAGAGGCGATCGCCGAATCGCTCCGCCAATGTTCCGGCGGCCTGCACGGCGCCCTCTTCATCTTCCCGCAGGAGCGCCCGGCCAACCTCGGTGTCCCGCGCGCCGGACAGCGCGATGAGGCCGTCGCTGCGGTCCAGCACCTCGGCAGTGGTCACCGCACCCTGGTGTTCGCCGCCCACGTAGGCCAGCGAGGCCAGCTGAATCAGGTTGCGGTAGCCCATCGGGCCGCAGGCGAGCACCGTCAAGCGCAGCGGCTCCGCTGCCTCGGCGACCTGGTGCGGCAAGTCCACGCCGACAATCGGCTTGACGCCCGCCTTGAGGCAAGCGCGATAGAACTTGATCAAGCCGAACAGGTTGCCGTGGTCGGTGAGGCCAATGGCGCCCATGCCCAGTTCGGCAGCGCGGTTGGCCAAGCCTTCGACGCCAGCAAGGCCATCCACAATGGAGTACTCGCTGTGCGTGCGCAGATGGACGAATTCAGCAGCACTCATCGGATTGCAACCTGCTTGGTCTACCTTGGCTGATGGGCTGATCTTGCAACAATTTAGCAGCAGCCCGCACCGGCGCAAAGCTCAAGCGATGAATCGGGCAGGGGCCAAGCGCCTTCAGCGCGGCGAGGTGCGCTTGGGTGCCGTAGCCTTTGTGGCGTTCGAAGCCGTAGCCGGGGTACTGGGCGGCCAAGGCGGCCATCTCCGCATCCCGGGCGGTCTTGGCCAAGATGGCGCCGGCGCTGATCGGCGCCAGCCAAGCATCACCGCCAACCACCGCCACCGTGGGCACGTCCAGCTCCGGGCAGCGGTTGCCGTCAATGAACACCCGTTCAGGCCGCACGGCCAAGGCGGCCACCGCCCGGCGCATGGCGAGCAGGGTGGCTTGCAGAATGTTGAGCCGATCGATCTCCGCGACCTCGGCCCGGCCCAGGGCATGGGCGACGGCGCGCTCCCGGATCAATTCCGCGAGTTCGTCCCGGCGCTGGGCGGACAGCTGCTTGGAATCCTTGAGACCGTCGATCGGCCGCTCGGGGTCAAGCATCACCGCGCCCGCAACTACCGGGCCGGCCAACGGCCCGCGGCCCGCCTCATCAACGCCCGCCGCACGCGCATCCCAAGCCCGGCGGGACGGGGCACTCAGGGCGCCACGCTCAGAGCAGCGTTGCGCAGCGTTCAATTCTCGCCCGGACGATTCACCAAGCCGCTCATCCAATCCTGAAATCTCTTTTTTTCAATCAATTAGTTTGCCTTTGGAGGTTTTCGCGAGTGGCAAACCGCGTTAGCCTGAGACATCCCCCAGCAGTTTCATCACCGCCTCCGCGGCCCGTTCATCGGCGTCTCGGCGCAGTTCGAGATGCAGCATGGAAAACGCCTCCAGAGTTTCCGCCTGCACGGCGGGTTTGTCGAGTTGATTCCACAGCGCATCGGCCAGTTGCTCCGGTGTCGCTTCGCCTTGCAGCCGTTCCGGCACCAAGCCGCGCCCGGCCAGCAGGTTGGGCAAGGCGACGAACTCGGTGCGCACCAGCAGGCGGGCCAATGCATAGCTTATGCGCCCGAGCCGATAGGCCACCACCATGGGCCGGCGCAGCAACATCGCCTCCAGGGTGGCGGTTCCTGACTTGACGATGGCGCCATCGCAGGCGGTCAGCGCTTGGCGCGCACCGCCTTGGCAAATCCTGATGGCAAGCCCCGGCCGCGCCCGAGCCGCCTGCTCAAGGCGCGGCAGGAAATCGGCCCGCGCGCAGGGCATCAGGAACGTGGCGCGACCCAAGCGATCCGCGAGCAGCGCGGCCGCGTCGAGGAAGAGCTCGAGGTGCTGCTTGAGCTCACCGGCGCGGCTGCCTGGCAGCAGCGCAATGACCCGCTGCGCCTCGCCAATGCCGAGGGCAGCACGAGCGGCGCTGCGAGAGGCCGCTGCGCTGTCATCAAAGCCAATGGCGTCCGCCAACGGATGGCCGACGAAAGCCACTTCAAGGCCGGTGTTTCGGTAGTAAGCGGGTTCGAAGGGAAACAGCGCCAGCAGCAGATCTGCCGACCGGCCGATGCGCCGGACCCGACCCTGCCGCCATGCGTACACCGATGGGCTCACGTAGTGAACCGTGGGCACGCCGCGGCGCTTCAACTGCCCTTCCAACAGCAGATTGAACACATTGAAGTCCACGCCGATGAAGGCCGCTGGGCGCTCGGCCAACAAACGCCGGCGCAGGTCAAGCAGCAGGCGCACCAAGCCGGGCAGCCTGACGAGGGGTTCCGTGAATCCGTTCACGGCCAGCGCGTCCATGTTGGCCAGCGGCTCAAGCCCCGCTGCGCGCATGGCCTCGCCGCCAACGCCGACGAAGCGAACGCCCTCGATGCGCCGAGACAACGCGCCCATCAACCCCGCACCAAGCCGGTCCCCGGACGCCTCCCCAGCCACTATGCCGATTGTGGGGCTCATGCCCGGCGCGCAGGCTCCAACAACCCTAGTGTCAACACAAGGCATGGCGTGGGCAAAAGCTGGGTTCGCATACCAACGAGCCGGATTGGGCAAAGTGGAAATGCTACCACTCGCGACATCCGGGCACTGCTAAACTTAGCCGCAAACCCACTTGAGGCCCAAGCCCCATGCGCAAGCTCGCCGTTGTCCTGATCATCGTCGCCATTGCCGTCATCGTGGGCGCCAATTGGTACATCAGCAGCCTGCCCTCCCCGCCCGAGCCGAACGAGGCCGAAGGCACCACGCTTAGAGGCACGACGTCCGGTGACGTGGTGGGGTTCATTGACAGCAGCGGCGCCCGGGGCTGGCTCGGCGTCCCCTTCGCCCGCCCGCCGGTGGGCGCACTGCGCTGGCAGGCGCCACAGCCGCCAGTGCCCGCCGATGGCACCATCGAGGCGCTGGACTTTGGGGATATGTGCCCGCAGCTGCCATCGCTATTGAGCAGCGCCGGCCAATCGCCTGAAAGCGCTGAAGCAGCCGCCATAGCGGGCAGCGAAGACTGCCTGACGCTCAACATTTGGTCACCGCCCAACGCCAGTGGCTTGCCGGTCATGCTCTGGATCCACGGCGGCGGCAACAGCATCGGCCACGGCGGCAACGTCAACGGCGGCAACCTCGCCGTGAGCGGCAACGTGGTGGTGGTCTCCATCAACTACCGGCTAGGCCTATTCGGCTGGTTCAACCACCTGGGCCTGCACACCGGCGACCCGGTCAACGACTCCGGCAACTACGGCATCCTGGACATGATTCGGGCCTTGGAATGGACGCGGGACAACATCGCGGCATTCGGCGGCGACCCGGGCAACGTCACCGTGTTCGGCGAGTCCGCCGGCGCCGCCAACACCTTGGCGCTGATGGCCTCCCCCTTGGCCGAAGGGCTCTTCCATCGAGCCGTCGTCCAGAGCGGCGGCTACGGCGTGACCAACCTGGCCAGCGGCCAAAACCACCAGGACGACGGCGGGCACCGGCACAGCGCCCCGGAAATTCTCAGCGGGCTGCTGGTCGCCGACGGCCAAGCTGCCGACACCGCCGCCGCCCGCGCCATTCAGGAGGGCTGGACACGTGGCGAAGTGCGCGACTACCTCTACGCCAAGACGCCAGCGGAAATCTACGCCCTGCTCGATGGGGGCGGATTCGGCATGGTCAACCTGCCGGACAATTTCCAAGACGGGCACGTGCTGCCCACCGAGGACGCCGAAGCCGTGTTCTCCGACACCCGCAACTACAACGCCGTGCCGGTGATACTGGGCACCAACCGGGATGAGCCCACACTGTTCATGTCCCGTGACCCGCGCTACGTGGACAACCTGTTCGGCATTTTCTACTCGCTCAAGGACGAGGACGCCTACCGCCAGGAGGTCCGCTACGGCGCCCGCGCCTGGAAGGCCCGCGGCGTGGATGAGCTGGCGCAGTTCATGACCGCCTCCGGCAATCCCAACGTCTATGCCTATCGTTGGGACTGGGACGAGGAGCCGAGCGCCTTGGGCTTCGACCTGAGCGTTGCCCTCGGTGCGGCCCACGCGCTGGAAATCGCCTTCGTGTTCAATGACTTCGAAGGAGGCATCGCCGCCTTGGGCTACATCTATCCCAACGACGAAAACCAAGCGGCGCTCTCCCGAAGCATGATGTCCTACTGGACGGAGTTCGCCTACAACGGCGCACCGGGGCGCGGACGGGATGGGGCCGAAGTGCCTTGGCTGGCCTGGGGCGAGGACGGCAAGACCTCCATGCTGCTGGACACCCCCACCGACGGCGGCATCCGCATGGACGACGAGCTGGTCACCAGCGCCAGCCTCAAAGCGGAACTGATGGCCGACGCCGCATTGCCCGAAGGCCGGCAGCGCTGTGAACTTTACGTGCGCCTGTTCCGGGGGCAGGACCTGTTCGACGACGGCGAGTACCAGAGCTTGGGCTGCGCCGCCTACCCGGCGGAGCGCTTTGCCGCATTCTAAAAGGGTCTCTCAACATGCAAAGACTGCTGATCGCCAACCGGGGCGAAATCGCCATTCGCATCGCTCGGGCCGCCGCGGACCTCGGCGTTGCCAGCCTCGCGGCTTACGCGCCCGAGGACGCCGCCTCCCTGCATCGATGGCAAGCCGACGAGGCAGTGGCCTTGGACGGGCGGGGCGCGGCCGCCTATCTGGACATCGAGCAACTGGTTGCCTTGGCCGCCGAGCACGGCTGCGACGCGGTGCACCCAGGCTATGGATTCCTGAGCGAAAACGCCCAATTTGCTGCCCGGTTGGAAGCCGCGGGCATCAACTTTGTGGGCCCGGACTCGGCAACCCTGGCAACGCTGGGCGACAAAGCCCGGGCGCGCGCGTTGGCGGCGCAGTGCGACCTCCCCCTGCCACGCGGCAGCGACGGGCCGGTCACCCTTGCCGAAGCCCGCGCCTTCCTGGAGGGGCTTGAAGGCGCGCCGCTCATCATCAAGGCGGTGTCCGGCGGCGGCGGACGGGGCATGCGGGTGGTTGAGGATGGCAATGCGCTCGAGGCGGCGTTCTCCCGCTGCGCCTCCGAAGCGGAGCTGGCCTTCGGCAGCCCGGCGCTGTACGTGGAGGAGTACCTCTCCAGCGCCCGCCACATTGAAGTGCAGATCATCGGCGACGGCGGCGGCGCAGTCAGCCATCTCTGGGAGCGGGAGTGCAGCATTCAGCGGCGCCGCCAGAAGCTGGTGGAAATCGCCCCCTGCCCGGGGCTTGATGAGACGCTGCGCATTCGCCTCACCGATGCTGCAATGCGCTTGGCCCAAGCCGTCAGTTACCGCAGCGCCGGCACGGTGGAGTTTCTGGTGTCCGAGGGCCGTTCGGCGCAGCACTTTGCCTTCATCGAAGCCAATGCCCGCCTGCAGGTGGAGCACACCGTCACCGAGGAAGTGACCGGCATCGACTTGGTGCGCGCCCAGTTGGAGATCGCCGATGGCCGCACGCTCGCCGAGCTGGGCCTGGAGCAAGCCAGCATCCCATCCCCCCAAGGCTTCGCCATTCAGGCGCGCATCAACATGGAAACCCTCGGCGAGGATGGCAGCGTCAAGCCAGCAGGCGGCACGCTGCGCCTGTTTGAGCTGCCCACGGGATCCGGATTGCGCACGGACAGCTTCGGCTACACGGGCTACGCCACCAGTCCCGCCTTCGATTCCCTGCTCGCCAAGCTGGTGGTCCACGCCCGCCAAGGCGGTTACGCCGCGGCCGTGCGCAAGGGCTACCGGGCGCTGTGCGAGGCGCGCATCGAGGGGGTGGCCACCAATCTGGGCTTCCTGCGCAACCTCTTCGCGGACCGGCAATTCAGCGATGCGGCGTTCGACACCGGCTTCGTCGATGCCAACCTCGCCCGTCTGGCCCAGGCCGCCGAGCACGGCACGCTGGCCCAACGCCAAGGCCGCCCTGACGGCGGCGAGGCAACGGCAGCCGCCACCAAGGCGCTGGCCGGCGCCCAAGTCGATGCGTTGGACCCGCTGGCCGTGCTTGACCACGGCAAGTCCGGCGGGGCGAGCGTCAGCGCCGCGCCCGAGGCGCTGGCGCTGGTGGAGGAGGAGCTGCCGCCGGGCGTGGTCACCGTGGCGGCGCCCATGCAGGGCACCATCGTCGCCTTCGAAGTCGGCCCGGGCGATGCGGTTTGGCGGGGCCGGCAGGTGCTGGTGATGGAAGCCATGAAGATGGAGCACGTGGTGCATGCCGAGGCCAGCGGCACCGTGCAGCGGCTCGGCGTCAACGCTGGCGACACCGTGTTCGAAGGCCACCCGCTGATCTACCTCGACGAGGCGGAAATCGACGCGCCCACCGCAGGCGGCAGCGAAACCCTGGATTTGGACCATGTGCGCGACGACCTCGCCGAAGTCCTCGAGCGCCGGGCCGCAGGCTACGACGAGAACCGCCCCGAAGCAGTGGCCAAGCGGAGAAAAACCGGCCATCGCACGGCCCGGGAGAACATTGCCGACCTCTGCGATGCGGGCACCTTCATCGAGTACGGCTCCGTGGTGGTGGCCGGGCAGCGGCGGCGGCGCAGCATGGCGGACCTCATCAAGAACACCACTGGCGACGGCATGGTCTGTGGCCTCGGCCAAGTCAACGGCCACCTGTTCGGGCCGGAGCGCGCCCGGGCCATGCTGATGTCCTATGACTACATGGTGCTGGCCGGCACCCAAGGCATGAAGAACCACGCCAAGAAGGACCGCCTGTTTGAGGTGGCCGAGCAGTTCCGACTGCCCACCGTGCTGTTCGCCGAAGGCGGCGGCGGGCGCCCCGGGGACACCGACGGCACCGGTGTGGCGGGCCTCGACTGCTGGGCCTTCACCTACTTCGCCCGGCTATCGGGGCTGGTGCCCATCGTTGGCATCACCACCGGCCGCTGCTTTGCCGGCAACGCGGTGCTGCTGGCCTGTTGCGACGTCATCATCGCCACCGAGGACGCCAACATCGGCATCGGCGGCCCCGCCATGATCGAAGGCGGCGGCTTGGGCATCTTCAAGCCCGAGGAAGTGGGTCCCATGTCGGTGCAGCGGCCCAACGGCGTGGTGGACATCGCCGTCGCCGACGAGGCGGAAGCGGTGGCCGTCACCAAGCAGTACCTCTCCTACTTCCAAGGGCCGGTGACCGAGTGGGAGGCCCCGGATGAACGCCGGCTGCGCTTCATCGTGCCGGAAAACCGCCTGCGCTACTACGACATGCGGGAGGTGATCGAGGGCATCGCCGACGTGGGCTCCGTGCTTGAGATCCGCAAGGACTGGGGCCCGGGCATCCACACCGCCTTCATCCGCGTGGAGGGCCATCCCTTGGGGGTGATCGCCAACAACCCCGGCCACCTGTCCGGCGCCGTCGACTCCGACGGCGCCGACAAGGGCGCGCGCTTCCTGCAGCTCTGCGACGCCTTCGACATCCCCGTGCTCAGCCTGTGCGACTGCCCCGGAATCATGGTTGGCCCCGAGTCGGAAAAGACCGCACTGGTGCGTCACGCCGGACGCATGTTCGTGGTTGGCGCCAACATCGATGTGCCGCTGATGACCATCGTCACCCGCAAGGCTTACGGCTTGGGCGCCCAAGCCATGGCCGGCGGCAGTTTCAAGGCACCGCTGTTCACCGTCACCTGGCCGACCGGCGAGTTCGGCGGCATGGGCCTTGAGGGCGCGGTGAAGCTGGGCTACCGCAAGGAACTGCAGGCCATCGAAGACCCTGCCGAACGCGCGACCGCCTACGAACAGATGGTGGCCGACATGTACGAGCGCGGCAAGGCGGTCAACACCGCCTCCCACTTCGAACTTGACGACGTCATCGACCCGGCGGATTCCCGCAAGTGGATCAGCGCCGGCCTGCGTTCCATGCCGCCACGGCCGCCAAGAACGCACAAGAAGCGACCCAATGTGGACACTTGGTAGTTCGATGAATCCCTCGCGCTAGGCAGCGAAGCCCCATCCACCTGATCCCCATGCTAAAGGGCTGATTTCCCACAAGCATTGCAGAGATTGACCATAGCGCCGAGCTCCGCCAACCCATAACGTACTTTGGCAAGGATGGGGTGGCCGCTGCCGCCCCTGGAAACCTAACCGGACGTGATAGGATGGCGACATGTCGAAGGACACCCTCACCATTGGCGGGATGCTCGTGACCGGCATCATCGGGCTGGCTGGATTGATGCTGCACCAAAGCGGGAACATTTCCGAGCTGCGCACGGAGGTGCGCACGGACATTGCCGAACTGCGCACGGAGGTGCAAACGGACATCGCCGAATTGCGCACGGAATTGCACACGGACATCGCCGAA
This sequence comes from Candidatus Azophilus sp., assembly GCA_965220835.1. Lineage (GTDB taxonomy): Bacteria > Pseudomonadota > Gammaproteobacteria > Pseudomonadales > Azotimanducaceae > Azophilus. The sequence continues at coordinate 2,149,976 of OZ244842.1, forward strand.
TTGCGCACGGAATTGCGCCATGAAATTGGCGGGCTGCGCATCGAGATGCGCACCGAAATCAAGGCGCAATCGGACCAAATCAAGGCACTTCAGCAGCGGGTGGCGCGCATCGAAGGGCTGCTTGAGGGCATGCGTCCCACGCTGGCCAACGCGCCGGCCACTTAGCGGCCCAACCCTCCCGTTCGAGGCAAGCCGCCATCAGGCAACTGGCTGGACGGCTTCCATGCGGCAACACCTGCGGAGCCGCGGCGAGGCAAAGCCGGAAAGCCCCGCTCAGATTCAGCCGGGATGTCGGTGCACTCGGCAGACACCCTGATTGAGGCGTTGTGCCTTGGCCATGGTGTAGACTGCGTGACGTTGCATGAGGGCCGAGCGCCCATGTCACCTTAACCAGCTAGTTCAACCCGCTAAAGGACATTCCATGCGCATCCTACTCTTCCTAGCCACCAACCTAGCCATCATCGTGGTGGCCAGCATCACCTTCCGCCTGCTCGGCTTTGAGAGCATCCTGGCCGCCAACGGCGTCGATCTCGACCTCGGCGCCTTGCTGGTGTTTTGCGCCCTGTTCGGCTTCGGCGGGGCGTTCGTTTCGCTGCTCATGTCAAAGCGGATCGCCAAGTGGTCCACCAAGGCCCAAACCATCGAACGGCCCAGCAACGCCACCGAGCGCTGGCTGCTCGATACCGTGTCAGCCCAAGCGAGCAAGGCTGGCATCGGCATGCCGGAGGTGGCCATTTTCCCGGCTCAGGAACCGAACGCCTTCGCCACCGGGGCCAACCGCAACAAGGCCTTGGTGGCGGTCAGCGCCGGTCTGTTGAACGCCATGAACCAAGATGAGGTCGAAGCCGTGCTCGGCCACGAAATCGGCCATGTCGCCAATGGCGACATGGTGACCCTGACCCTGATCCAAGGGGTGGTGAACACCTTTGTGATGTTCCTGGCGCGGGTGATCGGCTTCGTGGTGGATCGCGTGGTGCTCAGGAACGAACGCGGCTTGGGCATCGGCTACTGGATCACCACCATCATCGCGGAGATCGTGCTCGCCATCCTCGCCAGCGCCGTGGTCATGTGGTTCTCCCGGCGCCGGGAGTTCCGGGCCGACGAAGCCGGCGCCCGGCTGGCCGGGCGCAGCAAGATGATCGCCGCCCTGGAACGCCTGAAGCGCGGCCAGGAACTGCCCAACAGCATGCCGGACACCCTCGTGGCGTTCGGCATTTCCAGCGGCGCCCGGCGCGGCCTGAAGGCAATGTTCTCCTCCCACCCGCCGCTGGACGACCGCATCAATGCCTTGAAGGCAGCGCCAATTCCTTAGTGAGGGGTCGATTTCTGGACTCAATTCAGCTTGGTGCTTGCACTGCCGACCAGCGATTCCAAGCGGATCAGTGAATCGCTAAACATCTGCTTCAGAACGCGGCTGACGCCGCCGCCACAAGCCGTCCAAGGAGAAGCACTGCCATGCCCAAGGCAGCCAGCGCAGCAGAGCGAAGCTCAGCCAGAGCGCCCAAGCCAAGATAAGCGCTTGGTAGAGCCACAGCGGCACGGACCACGCGGTGGCCACCGGCAGTGCCGACTTGCTGTGGCTGGCAAACCAGTGCAGGCTGTTGCCCGCGGAGTCGGCGCCGGAGACGTGCATGTCCGGCGTGCCCAACAGACCGTCCGGCAAGGTGGTCACAAGCGCGGCCAACGCGGCCACGGTGAGCGCTGCGATGACGATCTGAACGCCATTGAACAGCATTGGCGGCGCGTCCTCGGCAGGCCAGCGCTTGCGCGCGCCACAGGCCAAAAGCCACGCGGCCACCAAGCCCAGCACCGGCCAACTGTAGGTGCTCAGCCCCAGCCCCAGCAGCAGCCAGTGGCGGGTTTGCAGCGGCGTTACCGCGAGGCGTCCAAGGATAAAGGCGAGCAGCACCAAGACGGCAAGTTCCGACCAATACAGCACCGCCGGGCCCAGAGGCGGGCCTTGGGTGGCGAGCAGCCAGCGGCTCTCCGGCAAGCGCATTTGCAGGCTGATGTTGCTGGCCGGCGCATTCAAATCAACGGCTGGCGTTTCGGCGCGCAGGCCCAGTTCCCGGGAGGTGCGCCAATCCAGTTCAATACGGTGCCTTCCCGGCAGGATGGGCAGGCTAAGCTCGTTGTTGTCCGCTTGATGCGGCTCTTGCTCACCATCGATTTGCAAACCAAGCATCTGCGCGCCCTCGGGCAGGCGCACAACGTGCTGACCGCCTTGGGTGCTGCGGTATTCCAACGTCATGCTGGATGTGCTGGACAGCTTGCCCAGGGCGACCTCAACGGACACGGCATCGAACGCCAGCGTTGGACCGGCGCTTGGTTCCGGCCGGTGCACATCGATGGTCAGGCGCTCCCCAGGGCGCGGGTGGAATTCGGCGACATGCACTTGGGCAGCATCATCCGAACCGATGCTCTCGGGAACCCCGGTGAACTGGGCGCGCCAGGCACTGCCGACCAAGGCCCGCCAGACCTCCTGCCACGGCTGCCCACGGGCCAATTTGATTGACAGCGGCGACTGCTGGGGCAGGATGGATGCCCAGGAAACACGGTGCTCGTCGGCAGCCATCGAGACCAACAAGCTGTTCCCGTCACGGCGCAAGCCCGGGGTGGTGACGGTTTCGCCCTCCATCAACGGGACATTCAGCGTCAATGCGCCCTCCGCCGGGGCAATGCGGCTAATCCTGGTCGTCACCCGCCAGTCGAGGCCAAACCTCAAGATGCGCTCGACGCGCACGAAGGTCGGAAAACGGCTGGTCTCCCATCTCGGCTGCACGCCTTGCGAGCCCTCCCCTTCGCCCAACCGGGCGAGGAGCAACGAGCCCGACAGCAAGCGCCGGTTCTCAATGCCAGCCAAGGCCCAGCCGGTGGCGTGCGCCTCAATCACCCGCGGGACTGCGGGAAAGGGTATTTCCAAGCTGTCGGCGGGCGGCGCGGGACCCTCGAGCTCGATGCTGCGGCGGCCGGCCTTCACCAACACCCAGAGCGTGCCATCCGGCCCGCGCAGCACCTCGCCAGCCTGGGAGTCGCCAAGCAGCACCGCGACGGGGCGCCAGCCCGCCTCGGACCCCGGCAGGGGAACCGCCACATCAGCCAAGGCATGCACCGCAAGCCTCATGGACACCGCTTCAGCAGCCGCGTTGATGCGAGCATGAACCACTTCGGCACACCTTGGCGCGCATTCAGGAGGCTCGAGGAGGCGTTGCTCCAATTCAGACAAGAGCTGCGGGTCCGGCAGGCTGGCCTGGGCTGGCGGCGCACTGGCCAGCAACGCGCCCCACGACGCCACCATCAGCAAACCGCCCGTCTTGGCCCCGCCGGCCAGCCAGCGCCACCATGGCTTGGGCAGGCTCAACCGCTGCTTAAGCGCCGCAGCGGCCAACAAGGCGGCGAACGCCAGCACCAGCAACACCGCCAAGATGCGCAGCACGGCAACCAGCCATCGGGGCGCGACCACCAGCCGCACGGTCTGGCCGGCATCCACCGGCCCGTTCCAGGAGAGCTCATACCGGTTCCAGCGCCACGCTGGAACGCCGGGCCCGGTCTGCAGCATCGCATCAGGCCGGTAGCGCGGAAAGCTCTGCGCGGATTCCGTGGCGACAAGTTCTTCAATCAGCGGCGCGGCTGGCGGTAGGTTGGACAAGGGACTTGGCAAATCCGCCTTGTCCGCGGGCTCCGGGGCACTTAGCGTGATGGACGCGCCTCGTTCAATTTCCGCAGCCGTCACCGGCACCCGATCTTCCAGCTGCGGTTCAAGCTGGGGATAGACGGCGATGCGCAATTGCCCGGCCACAAAGGGCACCAGCCACAAGACCAGCGCCGCCCCGCTCAGCGCCTGATACACCAAGGCCGAGCGCCGCAACCGGCCCTCCGGGGCGACGCGCAGCAAGGCCATGGCGATCAGCATGTTAAGCCACAGCCATGCCGACGCGTTGGCTTCCTGGTAGCTCAAGCCAACGGCCAGCAGGGCCACCACGCCCGCCACCGGCCCGAGCAGACGCCAAGCGGCAACCGTGACGATGGAGATCAGAAAAAAATCCAGCAATCGCCACCCACTCACCCAACTGCCTTGGGCGAGATCAGCACCTGGCGCAGCCAAGAGCTTGTAGCCCGGCGGCAGGTTGAGGCTAATGCTCGCGTCGTCAAAGCGCGTGTTCCATCCCGTGACGGGCATCCGGCCGTTGCGCTCAATGCTGGCCAGCGCTTGCAACTCGACATAGGGATGCCGTAGCTCGACGCCGGTTTGGCCTTCTTCGGCGCCCTCGGTGACCAGCAGCTGGTCCTCCCAGTCACGGGCGCTCAACAGTCGGTAGGGCGGGGCCATGTCCAGCCGCCAACCGCGGCGCATACTGCCGAGGACCTCGTCAGCAGCCAAAAGGTTCGCCCCTTCGAAATCCAGCCACAGCTCCCGGTCAAGCCACAGTTTGTTGTCAGCGGCGCCGACGCCGCGGCTGCGTTCCGTGATGCGCAGCTGCTCTCCCGGGCGAATGCGGAACGCAGCTAGCTGCCGCCAGTCTTCCGGCACGCCGGCTTGTTCAGGCTGCACGGAGGCCGGCCCTTCGGTTTGCGTCAAACGCTGTTGAACGTTCGGGCGGTAGCTCCAGATCTCGCTGTCGGGAAGATTCGCAACGCCGGCTTCCAAGCCAACCACATCCAGCGTGTTCTCGGCTCTCGCCCGCACAACGATTCGCCACTCGCCTGGCCGCACCTGCACGCGCAATTGGCCATCCGCTTCGAACCGGGCGGGCAGTTCGGCATTGAGCGACAGCGGCACGAAACCCGTCGGCAACAGCGGACCAAAGAGCTCCTCGCGAATCTCGCCGGACACGTCGGCGAACAGGATGGTGGTGAGGCGGGTGGGCACGTCGTCTTCCACCAGCCGGTAGATTTCCGTGCGCACGGCGTTGCGTTGCAAATTGTCCGGCCGCGCCTCGCCGAGAAACACCCCCTGTGCGGTTCGCAAGGGGCGCGCCACCCGTTGCCCATCCACTTGCAGGGACAACAGCCCGCTGAGTGCCGGCAAGGCCAAGACCCCCGGCCGCTCCGCCCAAGCGAAGCGCCCGGCAACCCGGTGCCGGCCTGGCCCAAGCCACAAGCTGGGCGCGCCCTCGCGCAGCACCACGCGCACCGGCCGGTCGTTCGCGGTCACCTGCTCCGGCCAATGCGCCGTGCTGCCCGGCAGCGGCAGCCACTGTTCACCGCCGTACAGCGTCCAGACCTGATCGAACCGAGCCCCGTCCGCATCGGCCTTCAGGTCAAGCTCCCCAGGCCATACGCAAGCGAAATCGGCTTCCCGCGATGCGCCGCGGTCAAAGAAGAACGGACACTGGCGATAGGCCTTGCCCTCAAGCACCCACTGCTGCCAATCCCGCAGCGCCTCCGGCACCGCCACCTCAGCCGCCTGCACCGGGCACCAAGGGAGCCAGCCCAGCAACATCAACAGCAACCAACGCAAGCGTAGGACATTACCCATGGCGGCATCTTCACACCGTTCCACTCATGGGTAAAGGCTGCGGCGAAACCGGGAAACAGCCGCAGAGCGGCCACCCCAAAACCCCAGCCATCAGTGCCCAGCCTCCCGCAGCCTTCGGCAAGCCTTCGGCGAGACTTTGGCATCCCTCGAAAGCACTCCTTCAATGTGAAACAATCGAACTCGTGATCGAGCGCATCCGGAGGCTGCGGCATGACCATTGAAGTGGTCAACCACACTGGGCGGGAAGTGGCCATCGCCAACTTCTCCAAGGAGCGCTACCTGTGCCCGGCCTTCATGGACCGGGAATGGGAGCGCGTTTGGCGGCGGTCTTGGCTTTTGGCGGGGCTGGAGAGCGACCTTGCCACGCCGGGCGACTTTTTCGTGTTTGACTTGGGACGCGAGCAGATTCTCGTCACCCGGGCGGCCGATGGGCAGTTGCGGGCCTTCTACAACGTGTGCCAGCATCGCGGCAATCGGCTGGTGGCCGAGGAGCGCGGCAACGTCAGCAACTTCCGCTGCGCGTACCACGCTTGGACCTACGGCCTGGACGGGGCCTTGAACGCCATCCCCTGCGAAGACCGCTTTCCCCAAGGCGTTCCTCGCCAGGAGCGGGCCCTGCGGCCCGTTGAGGTGGCTGTTTGGGACGGCTTCGTGTTCATCTGCATGGCCGAGAACCCCATGCCGCTGTTGGACTTCCTGGGCCCGGTGACCGATTGGCTGGCCCCCTATCGGTTTCGCAACATGACCTTGGTGGAGGACCAGACCGTTCACCACCACTGCAACTGGAAGGCCGTGGTGGACAACTTCAGCGAGCTCTACCACGTGGATTTCCTGCATCCCCAGCACAAGCGCATGGTGGACTGCTGCAACGACAGGGTGCACCTGTTTCCCGAAGGGCATACCGGCTTGGCGGTGCGGGGGGCCACCGTCAACCCGCGCTTCCCGATTCCCGAGGAGCCCACCGACATCCAGTCCGCCCAGCTGCAGAGCCTGGGCCTGGACCCGGCCGAGTTCCGCGGGCGCGTGCTGGAAGTCCGCGAGGCCGTGCAGCGGCGCAAGCGCGAGGTGGGCTGGGACAGCGGCTACGACTACAGCCGCTTCTCCGACGACCAGCTGTCCGACGTCTGGCAGTACAACCTGTTCCCGAACACCATCTTCTCCTTCACCCCGGAGCACCTGTGGATCCTCCGTCCCCGCCCCCACGCCACGGACCCGCAGCAATGCTGGTTCGACAAGATGAGCCTGGTGCTGCACGCCGATCCAAGCTTAAGCGGGCAGACGCGCGGCATCGGCGGCCCGGCGCGGCACGGGCACAACCTCACCGATGGCCAAAAGCCCGCCGACTACGTCCGCCCCCAGCGCGACCAGTTCGAGCACCACGCCATACTGAGCGGCGAGAAGACCATGACCGACACCATCGACCAAGACATCGAACTGCTCGGCGGCGTTCAGGCCGGCATGCGCTCGGCGGGTTTCGACAGCGTTTGGCTGAACGACGACGAGCTGCGCGTCCAGCACTTCCACAACCAGCTCGACGCGTGCATGAGAGGGTGAGTTGCGAGTTTGGCTGACCGTCATCGTCGCTTGTCTGGCGGTCGCCGGCACCTTGGGATGGTACAAGTACCAGCGCATCCAAGCCGGCATCGCCTTTGCTGCGGCCTTCCCGGAGCGAGTTGAAGCGGTGGAGGCGTTCACCGTGCTGGAAGAGCGCTGGCAGCCCACCACCCAAGTGATCGGCGAGGCGGTTGCCATTCGCTCGGTGACCGTCAAGGCCGAATTCGCCGGCACCATCGCCGAGGTCGGCTTCACGCCTGGCGCCACCGTCCAAGGCGGCCAACTGCTGGCCCGGCTGGACACCAGCGAGGAGCGCGCCCAACTGCAAGCCGCCGAGGCCGAGGCGAAGATCGCCCGCCTGGAGCTGGAGCGCAGCCGCAAGCTCCTGGCGGCCGGGCTTGGCGTGGTCGAGGATCAGGACCGGGCGGAAGCGCGCTTGGACGCCGCCACCGCCGCCATCCGCCGATTGCAGGCGGTCATCGCCAAGAAGACCCTGCGGGCGCCGTTCGACGCCGCCGCCGGGCTGCATGAACTCAACGTTGGGCAGTTTTTGGACAAGGGCGACGTGGTGGCCCGCCTGATCGGCACCAATGAGCGCATCTGGGTCGATTTCACGCTGCCCCAAGAGCAGGCCAACCTGGCGATTGGCGAGACCGTGGAGGTCGCCCGCAACCAAACGGCGGCGGCCATCACCCAGGCCGAAGTCATTGCCAAGGACAGTTTCGTGAATGAGCTATCGCGCAGCGTGCGCTATCGGGCACTGGCAGAGAACCGAACGCTGGGCGCTTCGCCGGGCGCCTTGGTCACCGTGCTGGCGCCCTTGGGCGATCCCCAGACCGCCGCCATGGCGCCCGCCAACGCCGTTCGCCGGGATGCCTTTGGCGCCAAGGTGTTCGTGCTGCGGGAAGCGGAGGAAGGCGCCCCCGCCCCGGAACGGGCCGAGCAGCGCGCGGTCACCCTTGGGCCCCAGCGCGGCGGCTTGGTGGTGATCGCAACCGGCCTGCGCCCCGGCGAGCGCGTGGCCGCGGACGGCGCCTTCAAGCTGCGCGACGGGGCCTTGGTCAACGCCGGTTCTTGGAACCCGCGCGGCCTGCAAGGCACGGCCAGTGGCGGTTGAAGCCGGTCACAGCCCTGGCGCTGAAGCGGGCCCTGCCGCAGGTGGGGCCGCGTCTCCCGCCTTGGGCGCCAGCCGGCCCCGCTTCACCGACCTCTTCGTGCGCCGCCCGGTATTGGCGGTGGTCATCTCGCTGAGCTTGGCGCTGATCGGCGTGCGCGTCGCCATGGACATGCCGGTGCAGCAATACCCAACCATCGAAAGCGCCTCGCTGGTGATCAGCACCCCCTATGTGGGCGCGTCCGCCGAGGTGGTGCAGGGCTTCATCACCGACCCCATCGAACGGGTGGCCGCCACCATTCCCGGCGTTGACTTCATCGCCTCCGAAACCCGGGCCGGGATGAGCCAAGTCACCGTGTTCCTGAAGCTCAACGAAGACAGCGCCGACGCCTTGGCCGAGCTGTCCACCCGGCTCGGCCAGATTCGCTTTGAACTGCCCCAAGGCGCGGAGGACCCGGCAGTGGAAGTGCAGCGCGCCGACCGGCCCCAAGCCGGGTGGTACTTGGGCGTCAAGCTCAATGAGCGCATGAGCCGCGCTGAACTGACCGACTACCTGCGCCGGGAGGTGGCGCCCCAGCTCGCTTCGATCCCCGGCGTTCAGCAGGTCTGGATCGGCGGCGGGCGCCTGCCGGCGATGCGCATCTGGCTCGATCCGGACCGCATGACGATGTTCAACGTCAGCACCCAGGACGTGGAGGCGGCGCTGCGGCGCAACAACATCATCGCCACCATCGGCCAGGCCGAAAACGCCGATCAGCGCATCGACCTGCTGGTGAACACCTCGCTCACCCGAGTTGAGGAGTTCGAGCGCATGGTGGTGCGCGAGGCGCCCGGCACCCTGATCCGCATGCGCGACGTGGCGCGCATCGAGCTCGGCGAGGAGGAAGGCACCAACCTTGGCCGGCTGAACCAGCGCACCACCGTGTTTCTCGGCATCTATCCGCTGCCCGGCGCCAACGAAATCGACATCGCCGACGCCCTCTACGTGGCCCTCGACGAGATCAACGCCACCATGCCGGCAGGCCTCGTGCTGGAGATCGGCGAGGACGTGACCGCCTACATGCGCAAGGCGCTGGCGGAAATCTTCACCACCTTGGCGGAGACCGTGTTGTTGGTGGGCCTCGTGGTGGTGGTGCTGATGGGTTCGGTGCGCACCGCGCTGGTGCCCTTGGTGACCATCCCCATTTCGCTGCTCGGCGCGGTGGCCGCCATGGCCATGATGGGGTTCTCCTTCAACCTGCTCACCGTGCTGGCCATCGTGCTGTCGGTGGGCCTGGTGGTGGATGACGCCATCGTCATGGTGGAGAACGTCGCCCGCCACATGCGCGAAGGCGCCTCGCGCACCCAGGCGGCGCTGGCCAGCTCCCGACAACTCGTGTCGCCGATCATCGCCATGACCCTGACCTTGGCCACGGTCTATGCGCCCATCGGCTTTCTGTCCGGCCTGACCGGCGTGCTGTTCAAGGAGTTCGCCTTCACGCTGGCCGTGGCGGTGCTCATCTCCGGCATGGTGGCGCTCACGCTCTCGCCCATCATGAGCGCTTGGGTGGCGCCCGAGAAGGGCCGTGAAGCGCCCATGACGCGCCGCGTCAACCACCTGTTCGATGCCACCCGACGGCTGTATCGCCGCCTGCTCGACGGGCTGCTGGCCAACAACGGGCCAGTGCTGTTCACCGCCGTCTTCTTCGCCTTGCTGAGCGCGCCCTTCTTCTTGCTCTCGCAAAAGGAGCTGGCGCCCACTGAAGACCAGGGCGAGATCAACGTGGCCATCACCGCCCCGCCCGAGGCTTCCCTAGAGTACACCGAGCGCTACATGACCGAGGTGGTGGACGCCATGGAAAGCCTGCCGGGCAGCGGCCTGATGTGGCAGATGGTGATGACCAACTTCGCCTTCGGCGGCATGAAGTTCGACGATTTCGATGAGCGCGAGCTGAGCACCCAGGAAATGCTGCCGATGGCGTTCGGCGAGCTTTCCCAAGTGAGGGGCCTGACCGCCTTTCCGGTGCTGCCGTCCGCCCTGCCGAGCGCCGGGCGCTTCGACATGGAGTTCGTGGTGCTGTCATCGGACAGCGCCGGGGAAATGCTCCCCTACGCCGACCAACTCATGGACCGGGCACGGCAGACGGGCATTTTCCTGTTCGTGGATACCGACCTGCGCATCGACCTGCCCCAAGGCCGCTTCTTGGTGGACCGGGAGCGGGTGGCGGACCTCGGCATGGACTTAGCCGAGGTGAGCCGCCAGCTCGGCGCCTATCTCTCCGCCAACTACGTCAACCGCTTTGACCTCGACGGCACCGCCTACCGGGTCATTCCCATGATCGAGCGCGCCGGTCGCCCGGACCCCGACGCCCTGCTGGACATCAAGCTCCGCACGCCAAGCGGCGAGCAGGTGCCTCTGGCCGCCCTCGCCCGCCTTGACGAGACCGTCGCCCCCCGGGTGCTGGCCAAGTTCCAGCAGAAAAACGCCTTCCGCATTCGCGGTGGCCTGATTCCCGGCCGCACCAAGGAGGAGGGGCTGCAGGCGATGGAGGCGTTGGCCGCCGAGCTGCTGCCGCCCCACTACGCCATCGACTACGCCGGCGAGTCCCGCCAATTGCGCCAGGAGGGCAGCACGCTGCTCGGCGTGCTGGGCATCTCGCTGGCCTTCGTGTTCATGGCGTTGGCCGTGCAGTTCAACAGCTTCCGCGACCCCTTGGTGGTGCTGCTCGGCTCCGCCCCGTTGGCCCTGTCGAGCGCCTTGCTGTTCACTTACCTGGACCTGACCACCATCAACACCTACACCCAGATCGGCTTCATCACCCTAGTGGGGCTGATCTCCAAGAACGCCATCCTGATCGTCGAGTTCGCCCGCCAGTTGCAAGCGCAGGGGCTGGCGAAGCTGGAAGCCATAAAGGGCGCCGCCGAGACGCGCCTGCGCCCGGTGTTGATGACCGCCGGCGCCACCGTGATGGGCCACATGCCGCTGGTGTTCGTCACCGGCCCAGGCGCCGAAGCCCGCAACAGCATCGGCATCGTGCTGGTGGCCGGCATGCTGCTCGGCACCCTGTTCACCCTGTTCGTGCTGCCCAGCATCTACTGCCTGCTGGCGGCGGAACGGCGCCAGGAGCCCGAGGCAATGGAATCGGCTGCGGCGGCGCCAGCCACCATTCCAAGCTTCCAATAGCCAACCCGCGCCCGCAATCGCGAATCGGCGTGGTCGGCTCGCAAAACGAGTGGAATCCGCATGCTTCCCCTGCCCGGAAAGAAGCCGGAATCAGAGCCTTCCCGCCACCCCTTGAAGAGGCTCCAAGATTCAGCTCACGAGCGTGCTTCGATCTCGCACGAGGTCCGCAGTTGGCGTAATGCCCGAAGGCAAATGCAACTTGGTCGATCTTGCTTCGTGTCTCGGAAAGGGTCAGAGAACGGGCGCGCAACTCATCTTTTAGCGTCATGACGTCAGCCTTGGCCAGCAATCCCGCAGCCAACAGGCGTTGGCCGGATCTAAGCCGCTGCCTCGCAGTGTCCAACCGCGACTTATGCGACTCCAGTTCTCGCTGCAGCCGAGCGTGTTGACGCTCGCTCCGGCGCTGCTCCGCCAAGTGGAGCCGCTGGTCCAGTTCGTACTGTGAGTCGATCATGTGCAGTTGGTTCTGCAAGGCCGTCCGCCGCTCGGCCGCTCTGTCCAAGAGCTCCCGCTCCACGGTTTGGGAGCGATCAATCCCGTCAGCGGAGGCTGCCAAGGCTCAGCCCGAAACCGCGTTCGCGCCTCCTCGCGGAAAAGAGTGTTTTCGATGAACTGTGCCAATGGACGTTGCTTCAGACAGCTAAAGCCAGCCAAACCGCCCTGCCGCCCTCATGCGCCACGAGCGCAACGGCTCACGCCGATGGCTGATGAGTTGCTCTTCACTCCACCTCTTGCCGGCCCTGTCTCTGCTAAAGGGAGCTCACAGCAGGAGCCTGATCGTCTGGTTTCGGCACGAAGTACACTCGAAGGGGATTCAGCTGCCAGCCGAATGCGGCGAAGTTCCCGAGAACGTCCATGCCCAGTTTAACTTGGGGGGTGACCTGTTCATCTTCCACCTCGGCATCGTTGAATCGCACCCGAGGGTTGTAGCGACACTGACCAGACATTGAGGGATCAAGCCCGAACGAAAACGCGCCAATCCCGTCATTGCTTTCGAGAAACAACTTTGAGCAGAACGTCTCGTCCAAGCCCGTGTCAACGAGCGCTGGCATAGCGCCTAGTCCCTTGGCTGACACTTCAAGAAACAGACTAAGGCTACCGCTCAGCCAAGCTCGTCGAGGCGGCAGGCCAGCCTTGCAGGGGCCAAGTTCCCCCAAGTGCAGCAGGTTCGCGCTCCAGTCGAAACACACCGAGCCGTACTGCAGCAAAAGACCCATGCCCAATATGTTGCCCACCTCAGGAAACACCAGCTCACGGCCGCCTTTGCGATACCTGTCAGAAAGCATCGCAAGCTGATGGCGAAGGCTGAATGCCGCCAAGCGGATCTCGTCGATGCGGGCCAGCGTCATCACTTCACTGCCAGTAAGGACATAGGTGAATACATCCCCGTACGTCTCCACCGAATGTGGGGAATTCGCCGCCACCAGGCGGCTAAACAAGTTCAAAGTCGCGCCAGTGTCCACCCAGGCAATGAGTTGCCCGCCAAGCGCCCGGATGGTCGTACGGGGAGTTGGGTCGGCCCCAAGCAACCCCGCCCTCTCGGCAGCATCCGCGCTTTGCCGCCTGCTCAGCAGCACCAGCGTTTGGCTTGGCGGCCTTTCTTCACGAGGTGGACCTTGCAACGCGAAGGCGTTGCGCTGCGTCCATTCGGAGCAAGAGCCCAAAGCACGGCCGATCAAGATGTTGCGCAGCTGGAGAAACTCGTCAGCCCGTTCGAGATAGATTTCCGGGTCGAAGGAATTCTCCCAATCGGGACAAAACGCTTGGAAGTCGCCCGCATCGGCAATGCCCTTCCCCAGAATGAACCCCAGCACTCCAAACTCCGGACAGAGGTTGTAGCCAAAGCACCGCAGATACGCATCCACTTCGACATCAGCGTTTCCTGGGTGGGAGAAGAAGGCCCGAAAATCGTTCCAAGCGGCCTCCAGATTCCCTCCTTGGAAGTTGCTGATGGCGCCGTCGAGCAGCATGCCCGGTGACGGAGAGGCGGCGACGGAAACGCTTTCGCGTCCGGCGCAAGAGCCGAGCGCGAACAGCGTCAAGGCCAATGGCACAATTACGAGCAACCGCAATAGGCCGAACAAAGCCATCTAGCTTTCCTTTTCTCCTCCCTTTCCCTTTTCCTTTTCTTCCTCTCCTAGTGCCTGAGCAGCGCTCGGGCGCTAAGCAAGGCAGCTCTGACAAAAGTGCAGGCTGACCTTTGCGAATCTTGCCCCGTCCAACCTTTGCCATGTGGCAAGGCGACATCCTTTAATCCACTGCTAGTCACTCTCGGCAAGTCGTCCGGGAACTCCCAGTTCAACCCGTCAGACAGTAAGCGATGGATCCGAACTTCTACGAGTAGCGTTTGCCGAAGCGTCGCGTTAATCTTAGCTTTGACCTTTGAGACTGACAATCGCTTATGGACCCCACACACTCAACAGCCACCGCTAGGTTGCATCAACTCGTCGAGGCGATTCCCGAGCATGAGCGCCATACAGCGGAGCGGTTCATGGCGTATTTGTGCCACTTGGGCGATCCGCTTACAGCGGCGCTCGCGGAGGCAACCGAGTTGGACGAACCGCTGACGGACGGCGAACACGCCGCGCTCCACGAGGCTAGGGTGGACTTGGAGGCAGGCCAAGTCGTTTCCGACCAGGAACTGCGCAACGAACTGAACATATGACTTGGACGCTGGTTTGGACCTCAGCGGCACTAAGGGACATGAAAAAGCTCGATTCTCGATTAGCGCGGCGGATTCGGCAGGCTCTGGTGGAGCTCGCTGAAAGTGGCCGCGGCGACGTTGTGAAGCTCAAGGACGTCACACCATCGGAGTGGCGGCTCCGCGTGGGCGACCGCCGCCTTTTCTTCCGGTACATTAGCGAAGCGCGGGAGATTCAAGTGCTCAGGGTGCTTCGGCGCGACGGAGCCTACTAGACACAATCGCACAGCGCGAAACCACAGCAGCGGCTCAAGGTCCGAACCGCCTATAATTCGTACCTTTGCGTATTGGCCCCACCATGCGCTGCACACTCTGCTGGCTTGCCGCTGCGCTGCTCTGGCTCCTTCCACCCAGCCTCCAAGGGGCCACGCCAGATGCTTCGCTAGCTGAGCAGCGCAACGCGGAACGCGTCCTGCTCATCGACGTGCCGCACTTTGATGAGGGCGACTTAGAAATCCGCATCGACGGCCAGCTTGACGAAGGCATCTGGTCCGAGCTGCAAGCCCATGACGGCATGCAGGTGATCTCGCCCGACACCTTGGCGGCAACCGGCCACGCGACTCTGGTGCGCTACTTCCACACCGACCGCGGCCTGTACGTTGGGGCGAAGCTTGCGCAGCCGCCGGAAACCCTGGTCGCGCGGCTGTCCGGGCGCGATCAGTTCATTAACCGGGACAGCTTCGGCATCACCCTGGACACCTCCGGCGAAGGCCTGTACGGCTACTGGTTCACGGTGAATCTCGGCGGCGCGGTGATGGACGGCAAGGTGGCTCCGGAGCGCCGCTACTCCAACGAGTGGGACGGTCCTTGGCTGCACGGCACCGCGGAGCTGGCGGATGGCTGGAGCGTGGAGATGTTCCTGCCTTGGTCGATGATGGCCATGCCGCAAACCGATGGACCGCGGCGCATGGGCTTCTTCACCAACCGCAAGGTCACCTACCTTGATGAGCGCTGGGCGGTGCCGCCGTTGCCGTTCACGTCCGCCCGCTTCATGTCCACCCTCGGCCAGCTGCAATTGGGCGATGTCCGCCCGCGACGGCAGCTCGACTTCTACCCCTACCTCAGCGCCACCCAAGATGAGATTCGCGGCGAAGACCGCTACCGAGCGGGCCTTGACCTGTTCTGGCGCCCCACCACCAACTTTCAGGTCGCCGCCACCGCCAACCCCGACTTTGGCGCTGTGGAAAGCGACGACGTGGTGGTGAACTTGACCGCCTTCGAGACCTTCTTTCCGGAGAAGCGGCTGTTCTTCCTGGAGGGCAACGAGGTCTTCATCACCACGCCCCGGTCCCGGGTCCGCTCCCGCGGCCCGGGCGGCTTCGGGAGGCCCACCCAAACCACTTACACGCCCACGCCCACCACGCTGCTCAACACCCGCCGCATCGGCGGGCCGCCGGGCATCGAGGTGCCGGACGGCATTGTTGCGGAAGGCGCCGAACTCGGCCGCCCCACCGACCTGCTCGGGGCCGTCAAGGTGACCGGCCAAGCCGGCAATTGGCGCTACGGCCTGTTGACCGCGTTCGAGGACGACGTGCGCCGGGTGGCGGAGCTGGACGACGGCACCCCCATTCGGCTTACCCAGGACGGCCGGGAATTCGGGGTGGCCCGCCTGCTCTATGAGTCGAGCGGCGACGGCCGTTGGTCGGCGGGCTACATCGGCACCCTGGCTCGGCGCCACAGGGGTGACGCCGTGGTTCACGGCCTTGATGCGCACCTGCTGAGCGCCAACGGCAAGATCACTTGGGATGGCCAGTTCATGGCCAGCGACGTGGACGGCAGCCGGGGTTACGGCGGCTTCATGGACCTGGCTTACGTGCCCAGCCGGGAATGGCGGCACAGCGCCTCAGTCGACTACGTTGACGCTGGGCTGGACATCTCCGACCTCGGCTTCATACGCCGCAATGACTACCTAAACCTGTTCTACCGAGCGCAGTTCAGCCGCTCCCAAGGGCTGACCTACTTCCGCAACCGCACGGCCAGCCTGTTGCTGACCCATGAGGAGAACGGCGCGGGGCGCATGGTCCGCGCGGCGGCTTTCCTGCGCACCGCATGGGTGTTCCCCAACAGCAGCGAACTGCGCACGGAACTGGACTACTTCCCGGCCCAGTGGGACGATCGCAACAGTTTTGGCAACGGCACGTTCTGGATCAAGGACCGCTGGACGGGGGAGCTGGCCTTGGGCACCGACACCGGAAAGCCCCTAAGCGTCAGCCTCCTGGCGGGCGTGCGCCATGAGAGCCTGGGCGGGCGCACCTATCGGGCCACGGCGGGCGTCACCTTAAAGCCCAATGATCGATTCTCCTTGGTGTTCGATGCGGAGTACTACCGGCGGGACGGCTGGCTGCTGCATCAGGAGGGCCGCCGCATGACCACATTTGCCGCCACTGAGTGGCGTCCGCGCATGGCCGTTGACCTGTTCCTGAGCGCTCGCCAGCAATTGCGGCTGACGTTGCAGTGGGCGGGCGCCCAAGCCGACGAGCAGCACCGCTGGCTGATCCCGGAACGGCCCGGGGCGTTGATTCCAATCGCCAAGCAGCCAGGCGATGCCAGCGACGACTTCACGCTGTCGCGCATGGTTGGCCAGCTGCGCTACCGCTGGGAAATCGGCCCGCTGTCCGACCTGTTCGTGGTGTACACGCGCGGCAGCAATCTCGATGGCCGCATTGACGGCGCCCTTGGTGCGGACGGCGCCACCGGCACCGATGGTTTCGCGGACCTGTTCCAGGAGGCGTTCAAGAACCCCGTGGTTGACATGCTGGTGGTCAAGCTCAGATACCGATTCGGCGTTTGACGTGAGCAATATGGGCAGCGACAGCCCGGGCTCCCTGATGCGTTTGGCTCGGGGGCAGCTCGGCAGATCCCCGGCGGATTGGCGCTGGGGCGCGGCACTGGCGCTGTTTCTGTTCGCCTTCGGCGGTTTGCTGTCCGGCGTGACGCTCACCGAGAGGCCCGACGTCGCGCACTCCAGCCTGCTCACCAAGGCCTACTACAGCCTCGGGTTGTTCGTGGTCGGCGGCATGGACATCGGCACACCGGTGGGCGGGCCGCTGCTCGCGCGCTGCCTGCTCTGGGTGGCCTACTTCGGGGCACCGATTCTGACTGCATCCGCCGTGTTCGAAGCCCTGGCCAGAATCCTCTCGCCCCGGCCGTGGCAACTGCGACGCATCCATCAGCATGTGGTCATCGTCGGCACCGGTGCCATGACGGACAGCTACTTGCGGATTCTGCGCCGCCACAAACCGCGTCAGCCGGTGGTGGTGGTCGATGAACGCATCGAGGTGATTCGGCGGCAGGAACTGCAGCAGACCTTCAACGCCACCGTGGTCACGGGCGACATCACCCACGAATTCCTGATCACCGCCCTGCGGTTGCATCGAGCCAGCAAGGTGGTGCTGCTCGGCGAAAGCGACTTCCAGTCCTACGAGGCGGCCAGCCGCATGCTCGCAAAGCATCCCCGGCTCGCCGGGCGCATCGTCCTGCGCTGCCACAACCTACGCTTCATGCGGGCACTCCAGGAAACGGCCATCGCCCGGCAGTGCCTGACCTTCAATTCCTATCAACTGGCCGCCGCCGGGTTGGTTCGCGACCACCTCATCGATCACTTCCATCAAACCAGCGAGCGCGATGCCGTGGTCATTGCCGGGTTTGGTCGCTTCGGCCAGACAACGCTGGAGGAGCTGCAAGCCCACGCCCAACGGGAAATCTCCACGGTGGCGCTGATCGACTCCGATGCGACCCGTCGCCTGCTGGTTGCGGAGGAGCAGCGTCGAATCGGCGGCAGCTACCGCCGGGAGATTCTGGAAGGCGACATCTCCCATCCCGAGGTCTGGCACAAGCTCAGCAAGGTCATGGACCTCTCAGTTGGCTCGCCGACGATCATTCTCGGAACGGGCAACATTGAGGAGAACCTGCGCGCGGCGCTCTGGATCAAAGGCCATCACCCCAACGCCTTGGTGTTTTCGCGCACCACCGACGCCTCCCAGCTTGCCCTTGAGGTCGGCGCGGAGCACGACATCAACTCCTTCAGCATTCGGCAGCTGGTTGAGGACAACATTCCTGCCGAGTGGCTCAGTTGAAGGGGCGTTGCAGGGGCTTTGAAGGGGCTCTAGGGGAACGGACGGATTTCCACGCCAATGTCATGCTGTAGTAGTCATGCTGTAGTAGTCATGCTGTAGTAGTCATGCTGTAGTGGTCATGATGTAGTGGTCATGCTGTAGCAAAAAGGGGGGAGGCCAGATTTGGCGGCCCCGCCAGGTCAGCCGGTTTGGAACAACTTCGGCAGGTCAGCGTCGGGCGTCTCCAGGATGGCATCCACCCAACGGTGGAAGTTCTGGCCGCCGCCTTCGTTGCGGCCAAACAGCACATGGCTCTTGGCCCCCGTCGGCAGGTTCTTCTGCAGGGCAATGCCAGTGGCGTAGTCCTCTTCCTGAACCACGTACTTGAGCAGGTCGAACTGCGCCTTGGCCTCGGCAACGGCTTCGTCCGAACTGGGCGCCTGCTCCATCAGGTAGTTCTGCACCGTATACGAGGCCTCCGGCGCATCACCCGGAAACAACTGGGAGATCATCACCGAACGGCCGCCGCCGTCGAAGCTGGCGATGGAAACGTGGGGGAAAATGGTCCACACGCCCATCAGCAGCTTTTCGGTGGGCCAGTCTTCCTCGGCGCCGCCTTCAAACTCAGCCCAGCCCGCGTCTGGGCGGCCCAGATGTTGATGCGGGCCCCAACTGTAGTAATTGGCTTGGTTGCCAATGTCAGTGCCGAAGCTGTCCTTGTGCAGGATGGGCAGGTGGTAGTAGTCGAGATAGCCGTCGTAGGCCACCTTCCAGTTCGGCCCCTGGACCACTTGCGAGGCTTGGTGGTGCCAGGAGTCGAACCCAAACTGGGCGAGCATCCCGTCGTAGCCGCACAGGAACAGGTTGATGTCCAAGGTGGAATTGGGGTCCAGCGTCACCCAAATCAGGCCCGCCTGTTCAAGCGACGGCAGCTCGGTCAACCCGTGGCAGCCTTTGTCGATGGTGCCAAAGTCGTCAGCCGAGTACACCGCCACCAAGTCGCCCTCCTGGCTGTAGGTCCAGGCGTGGTAGGGGCAGGTGAACCGGTGCGCCGTTCCCGTGCCCTCCGGCATAAGGCGCGCCCCGCGATGGCTGCACATGTTGACGAACGCCTTGATCTGGCCGCCTTGGGTGCGGGTGATCAGCACCTGCACGCCCGCCGCCTCCATGGCCTTGTAGGCCCCCACTTCGCGAAGTTCCGCGGTCGTCGCCAGCATCAGGGGCATTCTGCGAAAGACCTGCCGCATTTCCGCGTTCCAGCGGTCCTGCGCAAAGTAGTTTTCCACCGGCACCCGCAGGATGTCGTTGGCTTGGGCGATGGTGCCGTTCTTGCCGTGCGCCAAGTCGTTCCTGGCCAGTTCGATGAGTCGCGCCTTGGACATTGCCCCTCCTTGGTCTGACGATCAGTGATACCGGCGCTAGGCGAATGCCAGAAAGACCAGCCCGCCCACACCGCCGACCACATAGCGGCCGCGGATGAAGGAGCGGTTAATGTGGGTGAACGCCTTTGACGGCTGCAAACCGCCCCAGTTGGTGCGGGCGATGATGGGCCACTCAATGACGCTGGCAAACACGGCGAAGGCGAAGGTGGCCGCGACGAATCCCGATTGCGCCAAGGTGGCCATGGGCAGCAGCAGGAAGGCGGCGGCGAACACGCCCCAATGCGCCACGTTGCCGCCGAGGCTCATGGCGGTGAACTGCCATAGGGAGTTTCGTTCCAGGTCGAAGCGATAGCGAAATAGCGAAAAGCCCGGCGGCTTGACCCGAGGCGCCACGGCACCGGCCAGCTTGGCCCCGGCGTAGTGGCCCCACTCATGGAACACGCTGGTGATGAGCCAGCCGGCCACCAACGCATTGCCCACGGCGGCCACTTGGGCCAAGATCAAGCCGCTGGCAGCGGCCCAGGCCTCGGCGCCGCCAAAGAGCGCCAAGCCCGCCAGAACGAGGGCGGCATCCTGGGTCAACTGCCCGCCGAGCGCAGGCTCCGCCGCGTCAGCCGCGCCGACGCCCAAGTCAGCGCTGATGTCTTGTTCCTCCGCCACAGCTCAACCCTCCTTTACTGTTCAGGTTTAAGTGTTGTGCAGCTATTGTTCAGGT
Organism: Candidatus Azophilus sp.; assembly: GCA_965220835.1. Taxonomy (GTDB): domain Bacteria; phylum Pseudomonadota; class Gammaproteobacteria; order Pseudomonadales; family Azotimanducaceae; genus Azophilus. Next base: position 2,170,139 of record OZ244842.1, read on the forward strand.
TTAAGTGTTGTCCAGCATTTGCGCCTGAACAGGTACGCCTGAACAGGTGCGCCTGAACAGGCTCAAATGCTGCACAGGTCAAAGTGTTGCACGGGCGTAAATGTTGCACAGAATTCAAGTCTATGCCAGACAGGGGTTGCGAGACCACCGCCGGAGGGCTTTAATGGCGACCGTGTTCATCAGTCTAGGCACCTGCAAATGCGCATGAAAGCACTTCTTGGAACATCCCTTTTATTGGCGTCAGCTCTATCAACGTCCACGGCAGCCTTGGCTGACGAAGGCGCCGCGGACTACCGCCACCACACCATGGAGGCTATCGGCGGCCACACCACCGCCGTGTTCGACATCCTGCAGGGCAAGGTGCCCCATGGCGACCATTTGGCCGTGCATGCCAGCGCCATTGCGGATCTGGCGGCCATTGCCGATACGCTGTTTCCGGAGGGGTCCATGGGCGGCAATGCCAAAGCAGCCATCTGGGAGGAACCAGAGGCATTCGCAGAACGCATGCAGGCCTTTGAGGAAGCCGCGCCAGCCTTCCGTGATGCGGTTGTCAGCGGCGGCGATATCGGCCCCGCTGCCCAAGCCTTGGGCCAAGCCTGCAAAGGCTGCCACGACGACTTCAAGGACGAATAGCAACGCAACCGCGCTAAAGGCCTCGGGCGGGCGCGCTTACGGCCAAAGGACTAGGGCGGGCGCGCCAAAGGCCTCAGGCGCACGCTCAGGGGCTTGAGTGAGCGCACCTAGGATGTCCGGCGCGCGCTTAGTGCTTTTGGCGTGCGTCAGGGCCTCGGGCACGGGCTCTTAGGGCATCAGTTCTCCCGCCCAAACGGCCCCCGCCGCCACCGCCGCGGTGAGCGCGGCGCGCAGCCAATGGTTTGCGGCCGGCGGCAAAGTCACCCGCTTGCGGCCGGTGAACATCGCCAGCGGCGTTGGGTCCCGCTTGATCCCATACACCACATGGGCAGTCAGGTGAACGGCGATCAAGGCGATGATCCCCATGAAGACGCGGTTGTGCACCCAGGTCAAGCTGTCCGACAGGTCATCGCTCACGTTGCGCGCCAGCGGCCCCTCGGTGAAGATGTCGTCGTTGGCGAACAGGCCCGTGGTGGCCTGTACCGCTGCCAAGGCGACTAAGCCAATGGCCAACAGCCGGCCCGGTGCGGTGTGCGGGTCGTCCACGCGCCCGCCGCGAAAGTGGGCCACGAACTGCCGCAAGCTCGGCACATAGCCCCTCCAGCGGGCATGAATGCCTCCCCACAGCCCCCACAGCAGCCGAAACAGCAGCAGGCCCACCATCAGGGCGCCTAGGCGCATGTGCCACCTCAACAGCGACAAGTCCCCAGACAGACCGGTGTAGAGCAAGGCCGCCAAGCAGGCGGCAAAGGCCCAGTGCCAGATTCTGAGGGGAAGATCCCAAACCTTGACGGTGCCGACAGCCTTCAGCTTGTCCTGGGTTAACGAACCGTGGGTTCCCAACGGCTCCCCTTGTGGCTGTGATGCCGTCTCCGGTGATTCCTTGGAATCCTGCATGGCTTCTCCTCGCCCGAACGCACGGCGGACAATATACGCTAGAAGCCATCTCGCAAATGACTCTTGGCCAGTATCATGAAGGCGGTGAGCTGCGGGAAGGCTCGAAAGTTCTCGGAATAGCACTCGAACCTCGTGATCAGCCGGCGACGGTTCTGCAGCCATGCGAACAGGCGCTCCACCTTCCAGCGTCGTTTGCAGCGCCGCGGTGGCCGCCCGTCCTGGGTGCTCGGCTTGACGCGGTTGCGCTTATGCTGGGCGGTCTGCAATTGCCATGACCTTGCAGCCCTCGCCCCGCTTGGTATTGCCGACCCCGGCCGCCCCTTTTGGCCGCGCTGAGGCTGCTGTCGATGAAGCACTCGTCAAGCTTGATCCCGCTCCGCGTCTCCAAGTACTGGGCCAAGGCACGCAGCAGCCAGTCCATGACGCCAGCAGGGCTACCGACGCAAGCGGGCGTTCTTATGTCTTCGTCGCCTTCAGACGCCTTGGCGAGATTCAATCCGGCTTCCACGTCGTCCTGGACCATTGCCAAGGTCGGTTTGGCGACTGCTCGGCGCAGGACAGCGCGCCCTCGCTGCGGTCCCTGCATGCCGCGCCACCACCCGGCGGAAGGTCCTCTCAGCAGGCGGCCTTTGTTATTCTTAGGCAAAAGTCGCAGCGTGAGTCTCTGGAACTGATGGCTGAAATCGTCGGAGCTGGGCTTCCCGATGTGGGGGCGAGCAAGCATTCATTGTGGCACGCTCGGCTGCAGCGAGGGTTCTTGGGCAGCGGGGATCGTTTTTTGGCAACACCTGCTATCCGGGCAAGGGCAATTCCGGGACATTGAATCACGGAGGCATTAGACTGGGAAAGCGTTTCAATAGGCGAAACGATGGGCTCAACTTCAGCTTGAGGATAAGCGAATGCCACTCCGACAAGTACTTTATTCCCATCTCCACTAAGCCGCCTCCCAAGTATAGGAAACAGTGGATATGAAGTGGTTGAAGACGAAATTCCGCTCAGGTGCAGACACGTCGCCCGAGGGACTCATCAAAACCTTGGAATCACTTCTCGACGGGAGCATTTCGTCCAAAGATTGGGGCTACCTGATATCAATGAAAACGCTAAATCCCGAACTGGAGACCCTGAGGCAGAGAGCCGAGGCAATCTGGGTCGAAGACTCCCCGTTGATGCTTGAAGGAACAATGAACCCGTCGGCCTTGCTCAAGCTTGCTCCGACCAGTGGGTCCCTGACACAGCGACAGCTTTATGGAAACTAGCCCGATACAAGACAGAGTAGTCTAGACATGAAATCTTGGACTCGTTGTAGATCTTTGATTGTTGCTTGTTGCTTAGTGCTGACTGGCTGTCCTGCTACTGTCAAGATGGGACTCACTAACAAGTCAGAATCGGAAATCAGAATTCTCTACTTAACGGGCTATGAATCGAAAATCTTGCCCGGGGAAACCAACGAAGTGCTATACAACACGCATGATTGTTTTCGGATGAAGGCTGGGCAGAAGCTCTTGGAGTTCCAGCCGATAATTCCACCAGATGAATATTTCCGTATACGGACCTTTAGTACAATCATTTACGCACAGTTTACTGCTGAAGAAGAGTTGGAGATATATAGGCGAACCGGGAGTACTGATGATGTGATTGTGCTAAAGCGCGGTTGCCCGAAGCACCGCTGATTGCAGCGAAGCGTCGGGGTGGTTTGTTTCCGAGTTACAACTGAGTCTGGTCCTTGAGGATTAGAAAGAGGCGGCGTATCTGGTTGATGGGTCATCGCAACAAAGTCAAGGAACAAAAAAGATACGCAACCATGGAAAAGAGTGACATGATTGAGCTAGAAGGTCGAGTAGAGTGCCGATCCGTTGTAAGCGGTCAATTTGAGGCATCGTCGCCGATTGGCTGGACTTGCGGTTCCCTTCGTCGCTCCATGACGAAGGAGCACTTGCTGCTTACGTGGATGACCGTTGAGCCAAGCTGAAGGTTGGGCTAGCATCAGGTGATTGGATGAAGAATGACAGCGGTTTCCGCAGCGCGGAAAAGGGTTCTGAAGGTGGACCGGTCGTGAAGTTGCTTGGAAAGGCGCTTGTTTTGAGTTACTTGTCTCTTCTTGTCGTCGGCTTTGCAGCGGCTGGTTGTAGTAGTGTAACTATGAAAAAAGTCGAGGAATTCAAGTCAGTTCTTAATAGTGAGTTGGCGGTTGGTAGCTCCAAAGAAGAAGTGGAAAGTTGTCTGGTCAAACTGGGGCTCGAACATAGTTATGTTGAAAGTAAAAAAAAATTCTATGCGATTGTCCGCAAAGTTGGTCGGTTTAGGATCATCTATGATTCTAGTTTGCTAATTCGAATACAGCTAGATGCTGAGGATAAGGTAGAGCAAATAGAGTATCAAATGGAATATTCGGGCCTATAGCTGCTTTACGATAGTTTGAAAGCTCCGGTAGAGAGAACTTCGGGAGCTACTCTTGAGAAGGATCGTCATGATGGGTTAAGCATCGAGTGCGAGGAGTCTTCAGACGCGTGGCCGAGGGAGATCAGAAACGCTGTCAATACCGGGCTGATATTCCCGACAGTGTCGAAGTAAGAGCCTCCCCTTCGAGTTGGATGGCCCCCAGTCCACTGCCAGGGAAGAGGGGAATGGCTGTTTTGAAGGAGAATGTCATGTATAAGATGTCCTCTAGGCGCTTGCGACAAGCGCAAGCCCAACCACTTGACGCGACCACTCAGACAGGCACACACTAAAACCATGTCACAGTCGCGGGAAAAGAGCCCTCAGCCGGGGAGCGCGAGGGGCAACCCCTCGCAAGAAAAGAGCCTTCAGCCGGGGAGCGCGAGGGGATGCCCCTCGCAAGAAAACAGCCCACAGCCGGGGAGCGAGCGAGTGCCCCTCGCTTCGCGAGGGGGGGACCACTCGCAGGCCCTGTCCTTGGCGGACGCGGATGTTCAGCAAGAGCCTGACGCCTACCACGCCGCACTGCGGGAGCGCCCGGTGCACTTCGACGAACGGCTCGGCATCTTTGTTTGCGGGCGCTATGCGCTGATGCGCCAAGTGCTGCGCGACACGGAGACGTTCTCCAGCATCGACAGCCAGACCGTCGACGGCATGCGGCCACCACCGCCCGAAGCCATTGCGATCCGCAAGACCTGCCACCCCGTGGTCAACACCTTGGTCACCAATGATCCGCCGTCCCACACGCGCATCCGCAAGATGGTGGATGCCCCGTTCCGAACCCGCAGCTTGGACAAGCTCAAAAGCCGCGTAACGGACATCGTGCATGACACCATCGATGACTTCATCGATGATGCGGGCACCCGCGGGGATTCCGATGGGCACTCCTGTGAGATGGTGTCCCGTTTCGCGGTGCCCATTCCCGTGCGGGTGATCGCCGAGATGCTCGGCTTGGATCCGGCGCTGGCGCCCCGCATCAAGGCTTGGTCCGACGCTTCCGTGGAGCCCTTGGGCATGATGGTGAGCGACCAACGCCTGATTGAATGCGCCGAGCTCATCAAGGCGTTTCAAGACTTCATTGTCACGGCGCTGGAGGCAAGGCGAGCCAAGCCCCAAGACGACCTGCTGACTCACTTGGTGCAGGCCCGGGATGCCCAAGGCGAGGGCTTCACCATGGCGGAAATGCTGTCCCTGACCCAGCAGTTCTTGGTCGCCGGCAACGAAACCACCACCAACGGCATCGCCGCCGGCGTGCGCCTGCTGGCGGAGCAGCCGGCCCTGCTGCGAGCCATCAGGCTTAAGCCCCGCCTCGCCCTGAATTTCGCCAATGAAGTGCTGCGGCTGGAGTCTCCTGTTCAAGGGTTGTTCCGCGTGGTGCGCAAGGACACCGAACTTGCCGGCGTGCGCCTGCCCAAGGGGGCGCGCATCATGCTGCGCTTCGCGGCAGCCAACCGGGACGGCCGCAAGTACGCCAATCCGGAGCGGATTGACCTGCATCGAGCCAACGGCGGCACCCACGTCGCCTTCGGGGCAGGCATCCATCACTGCATCGGCGCCGGCTTGGCCCGCATGGAGATGCAAGCGGCCTTCGCCGCCCTAGCCCAACGCCTGCGCCGCCTGGCACTCGCCCCGGACAACGACTTCGCCCACCACCCGTCCATGATCCTGCGCGGGCTGCAAGCCTTAAGAGTCACCTTCGAGCCAGCCTGAGGCTATAATCCGCGCGCCCCGCAAGGGTTGCGGGGTGGAACTGAGTGATCGGGAAGTCCGGTGCAATTCCGGCGCTGCCCCCGCAACGGTAACGGAGAAGACGCCATCTGGACCGCGTCCAGCCACTGTGCTGGGTGAACTGAGCCGCAGATCAACCTGATTGCTGGCGGAACAGCGCACTTCAGCATGGGAAGGCGATGGCCAAACCGCTCCCAAGCCCGAAGACCGGCTCGGCTTCAAGTCGTTTCATCCGTCCGGGTGTGGACGGACCGATGGAGCTTGCCATGCGCAACCAACCCCTTCTCCCTCGTCTCTCTGTTGCCATTTTCCTACTCGCCAGCGCCGCTCCCGTCCAAACGGCGGATGCAATCGAGACTCTAGTGGTCACTGCCCATCGGCTGCCCACCGAAGACCCCATCTTGCCGGTCACCCACTTGCAACCCGGGCTTGAAGCGCCGGTTGGCGTGGATGCCCTGCGCCCCGTTCCCAACTTGGCCATCGCCCAGTCCGGAAGTTTCGGCGGGATTGCGCAAGTGCGCTTGCGCGGTTCCGAAGCCAACCATGCCTTGGTGCTCATCGATGGCATCGAGGTCAACGACCCCGCCAACGGATCGGAATACAACTTTGCCCATCTCATGCCTTTCGCCAGCACCGCCATCGAGGTTCTGCCCGGCGCGCAGAGCGCCATCTGGGGCAGCGACGCCTTGGCCGGGGTGATTCATCTATCCACGGCGCCCAATGAAGCCACCCGCGCCATCGGGCTGGAGGGCGGCGCTTTCGGGGGACGAACGGCCCGCATTCAACTGGCCGACCGGCTTGACGGCGGTTACTACAACTTGGCAGCGCTGAGCACCGAGACCGACGGCGTCAATGTTGCCCGCCAAGGCTTTGAAAAAGACGGCTACGAGCATGTTGGCTGGCAGGCTAGCGGCGGGTGGCTGGGCGACCGCTGGGCAGTGCGGGCCCTGCTGCGCGGCGCCGACACCCATTCAGAGTATGACCCCAGCGCCTTCCCCAGCTACCTGCCCACAGACGCCGACAATGCGTCCGAGCACGACGACCTGCTGGCCGGCGTGGACGTCCGGTTGGAGGACCAGCGATGGCAACATCAATTCACGTTGAACCACCTGCGCACCGACAACCGTGACTTCGCCGAGGCCGAACGCACCGTAGCCACCGAGGGGGAGCGCACCAAAGTCAGCTACGCGGCCGGGTTCCGCTGGAGCCCAAGCCTGCAAGCCCAAGGTTTCGCGGAGCACGAGGCGCAGTCCTTCAAGCAGCGCGCCGCCGCCACTCTATTCGGCGACCCGAATCAACGCCAACGCGTGGAGGCCTTGAGCGCCGGGCTTGAGCTGATCGGCCAGGTTGGCAACCGCCTTGCCTGGTCCGCATCGCTGCGTCAGGACGACAACAGCGACTTCGGCAACGCCACCACCCACCGGCTCGCGCTGCGCTACCGAACCGGGTATGGAGAATTCTGGCTGAACGTTGGGGAAGGCATCAAGAACCCCTCATTCATCGAGCGATTCGGCTACACGCCGGACACGTTTGTCGGCAACCCCAACCTAGAGCCGGAGACCAACAAGCATCTATCCCTCGGTGCCCGGGGCGTTCTCGGGCCAGCCACTTGGGCGCTCACGCTGTTCCGGGACCGTCTGCAGAACGAAATCAACGGCTTTCAATTCGACCCGGCGCTCAGTGGCTTCACCGCCGTGAATCGAGAGGGCAAAAGCAGGCGGCAAGGCGCGGAGTTGACTGCCGAGGCTCAGTTTGGCAACACGCGGCTGGCTGGCGGTTGGGGCTACCTGGACGCCGAGGAGGACAACGGCGGCCGAGAAATTCGTCGCCCGTCCCACTCCGGGCACCTCAGCGCAACCCACCAACGCGGCCGCTGGCTGCTGCACGGGGCCGCTTATCTCGTCGGCAGCCGCGATGACCTCAGCTTCGCCTCCTGGCCGGCCGCTCGCGTGCGTCTTGGCGGCTACCAGCTGCTGCGCTTAAGCGCATCGCTCCAACTCACTGACCGGCTGGCAATTTCCGGACGGCTGGAAAACGGGCTGGACGACAGCTATGAGGACGTGCTTGGCTACCAGACACCAGGGCGCGCCGCCTACTTCGGCGTTCGCTTGCGCCTCTAGCGCTGCAGGCTTTCGCTCGCGAGCACGCACGCCCACGCCGCCAAAATCCGGCAACGCGCACATCAGGGCGCGCCTCTTCGCGGCCCTTGGTGAAACATGCGAAACTTGCAGGTTAAGCGAGCGGGCGCTGACCAAGGCCCTGCGGCGCCAGCCAACCGAACCGCAGTCCCGCGCTAGCGGAACTCCAAAGCGGATCGCGCGTTCGCCCGGCTGGACGCACCAAAGCTGCGCCGCAGGAAGTCCATCTGGTCGCCCAGAATCCGGCCGCTGTTGATCAACGCCAGATACTCCGCGAAGTTGGGCGCGTAGGGCAGCGCCAGCAGCTCCCGCCCCCATTCGTGCATCAGCTTATCGCCCTTGGCGTGGTTGCAGCGCTTGCAGGCCGCCACGCAGTTGTCCCAAATGTCCTTGCCGCCCCGGGACGTGGGCACCACGTGGTCCCGGCTGAGCTTGCCCTCAGGAAACTCGCCACCGCAATACAGGCAGGTGTGGCGGTCGCGGCTGAACAACGCCGCGTTGGTGAGCGGCGGAACGCCCACTCGGGGTGGCGCCACTTCGCCATCGCAGGCGATGATGCTGTTGACGTCAATGATGCTCTGGCTGCCGTCAAGGCGGGAATGTCCCCCGCGCAGGCGCAGGATGGGTTCGCCCAAGGTCCAGACCACGATGTCCCGGGCGTAAAGGCAAACCGCTTCCTGCCAGCGCACCCAATCCACCGGGCGGCCGCTGATGTCGAGCCGCAGAATGTGCGGTATTCGATCATAGGCATCGATGGTGGCGACCATGGCAGCTTTCCAACTCTGGGCCAGCATTTGAAACCAAACCGGCCCACTTAGCGATGGGCGCGTATAATGAACAAAGCCACGATCAGGTTCAACGCCGTAATTCGATGATTTCGTGACGATTTCCAGATGATCGATCAAATCTTGCGGAATGGGCGCCCTGCGGGGCAGCGACCTTGGCTGGCCGGCTGGCCCGTGGTGCTCTGCTTGGCGTTGATGGGATGCGCTTCCAACGCACCTGGCGGGGGTAATGAGCCGAGCAGCTATCCGCCTTGGGTCTGTGGGCTGTCCCACAACAAAGACCGCTGGCAGTGCCGGCGCGAAGGGGGGGAGCCTGAACCAGCTGCCGCCCCCTCAGCACCAGCCCCCGAATCCACGCCTGCCAGCACGCCCCCGCCCCAACAACAAGCCGGCCCAGAGACGGCTGAGGCCCAACCCAAGCCCGCCTTGCCACCTGCTAGACCGGTCCCAGACGACAAAGCCCCGGAGGAGAAACTCTCGGAAGACAAAGTTTCGGAGCAAAAAGTTCCCGAGGGAAAAGTCTCGGAGGACAAAGTTTCGGAGCAAAAAGTCGCGGAGGAAAAAGCTGCGGAGGAACGAGCTGCGGAGGAAATCGTCGCAGAGGAAAGAGCCGCACAGGAAAGAGTCGCGGAGGAAAGAGCCGCAGAGGAAAAAAGAAACGCGCCCGATGCGGCAGTTGACGAATCGGCGCGTCCGCCCAATCAAGTCTCAGCGCCAGCCCAGCAAACGCCTTCGGCAGCACCTTCGCCGGCAAAGGCAGAACCGAGTGCATCCGCTAACCTAGCTGATGAAAGAAGCCGGCTGATGGCCCTGCCACCAGACCATTTCGCCATCCAGGCGGGCGCCTTCCCCAACCCCGAAGCGCTGCAAGAGCACATCGATCAATACGGCATGTCGCCGGCCTACCGAGTGCGCCTGGCCAGCAACGAACGCCTGTTCCATGTGCTGATTCTGCAGACTCACGACTCCCGGCGGGCCGCCGAGGCGGCCTTGGCCAACCTGCCGCAACCGCTCAACACCATGGAACTGTGGATACGGTCGCTCGGCTCCCTGCAAGACGCCGTGCTGGCGGGTGATGCGCTGGCGGACGATCGCCCAGCACCCGGAGAGCCTGCGCCGTAGCAACCGAAGGTGATGGCCAGCGTAGAGCCGAAGATCGGCCCTACGCACAACCCTTGGGTTTAGAGCGCCTCCAGCATGGCTTCGGCCGTGCTGGCCTCTATGGCGCCCGGCGCTTCCACCGCCAAGGCGGTGACCGTGCCGTCATCCACGATCATGGCGTAGCGCTGGGAACGGGTGCCCAAGCCGAAGCCGCTGCCATCCATCTCCAAGCCCAGCGCCCGGGTGAAGTCGCCATTGCCGTCGCCGGCCATCACCAGTTCATCGGCGTTTTGGGCCTTGCCCCAACTGTCCATCACGAAGGCATCATTGACCGAGATGCAGACGATGCTGTCCACGCCCTTGGCCTTGAGCTTGTCGGCGTTCACTACGTAACCCGGCAGATGAACTTGGGAGCAGCCCGGCGTAAAGGCGCCCGGCACCGCGAACGCCACCACCTTCTTGCCGGCGAAGAGGTCCGCTGTTGTCACCGCCTTGGGGCCTTTATCGCTCATGATGTGCATCGTTGCTTCGGGGAGCTTGTCGCCTGCTTTGATCGCCATGTTTTGTCCTCCTAGTGGTCAAGTAGGTATCGTTCAGTTTGCGCACGAAACCGTGCGTGAAAACGCCAAGTTTACAGTAAGACGCGACATTCACCTTGCATGGCCTGGCGATTTTCAGCCCATCTCACTTTGACAATTCCGTCGGAGAGAACGCCGGGTCGGGCTTGGGTGCTGTGAAGAAAAGCCAAAATCGAGAACTGCTGGATGAGCTGGGTGTTCAACCGGTTGGTCAGCGCCAGGCGAAAGCGGGTTGTTCGTAGTGGGCCACTCGGGTGTGGCGGCCCAACAGGCAGACTTCCCGGAATTGGTAGATCAGGGCGGCCGTGGGCGCGGCGATCCAGTCGTCGCCGACCGGCATGCGCAGCATGGGGTGCTCGCTGCTGGCAACCTGGTCGAGCAGGGGCGCGTCCTCGCGCATGAACTCGGTCAGGGGAATGCGATGCACGGACGCCACTTCGGCGGGGTTGTGGTTGGTCGCAAGGCCCGGCCCGCCCCACACGACCACTGGGCTCATGACGAATCCGGAGCGGGTGACGAAATCGTCCAAGGCGCCGAGCACCGCCCCTTGATCCGCGTGCACGTCCACTTCCTCGCGCAGCTCGCGCAACGCCGTTTGCACGGGCGCCTCGCCAGGGTCCAGGCGCCCGCCCGGAAAGGCCCACTGGCCCGGATGATTGCGCAGCTTCGAAGAGCGCCGGGTGAGAATCAGCGCCGCCTCCGGGCGCCAAGCCTTGAAGCGTTCCAAACCGGGCAGGTCGGCGCCGAAGGCAGCGTCCGTCACGGTGATGGCCACCGCCGCGTGATGGGCGTCGTCCACCTTGTTTTCAATGACATCGAAGGCCGCTAAGTTGGCCGTGATGCTGGCCTTAAGTTGGTCGTCGCAGAGCATCGGTGAAGCATACGCGCAATGGTGCGGTTGAAGCTATGCAGGTTTTGGCAGAACTTCAGACGGCGTTCACTCCAAGAAACTTGAACGACTGCACACCACAGGTGCGCCTTGGCAGAACTCGACTTGAGCTGGGTACCATGCAAGTCTGGTGAGCGGCTTTGCGGGATCAGGAACTCGGGCGCACGGAACGTGATGGCGAAATCGGAACGGCGGGCGGTGCTGTTCGCCTTGCTGGCGGTGGCACTGTGGTCCACAGTGGCGACCGGCTTCAAGCTGGGGTTGCGCACGCTTGAGCCCGTGCAGTTGCTGCTGGCCGGCGCCTTGGTGTCCACCCTCTTCTTCTGGGCTGTCGCCGGCTGGCTGGGGCGGCTGCGGCTGCCGGCCAAAGCCGTCGGCCAAGCGGCGCTGTTCGGCCTGCTCAACCCCTTTGCCTACTACGTGGTGCTGTTCGCCGCCTACGACCGGCTGCCAGCGCAGGTTGCGCAGCCGCTGAACTACACCTGGTCCATCGCCATGGCGCTGCTGGCATGGCCGATACTGGGGCAGCGGCCAACGCGGCCGGTACTGTTGGGCATTGTCTTGAGCTACGGCGGCGTGCTGATCGTGCTGCGGCCTTGGGATGTGGATGCCTCCTCGTCGCTCAATTGGGCAGGGGTCGCGTTGGCGCTTGGCAGCACGCTGCTGTGGGCCGGCTACTGGCTGTTCCAAGCGCGCTCCAACATCGACCCCATCGGCCTGCTGGCCTGGAGCTTTCCATTCGGCTTGGCGGCCACCGCAGTTCTTTGCGCCCTTGGGCCTGGCTGGCCGCCGCTGTCGGCGCGTACGCTGATTTTCGGCGCTTGGGTGGGGCTGGTGGAAATGGGCGTGGCCTTCCTGCTGTGGCGCTACGCCTTGGCGCTGACCGCCAACGCCGCCCGCATTGGGCAGTTGATCTACCTCTCCCCGCTGCTGTCCTTGGGGCTGATCGCCTTGGTGCTTGGCGAGGCCATTCACCCCGCATCAATAGCCGGCCTAGGCATCATCATTGCCGGGCTGGCGGTGGCCAATCGCTAGAGCGTCGGCAGCCAGTCCGCGAGCGCGGCGGCAATTTCGGCCGGCGAGTCCTCTTGGATGAAGTGGCTGCCCTTCACCGTCACCTCAGTTTGGTTGGGCCAGGCGCGGCAGAATTCTCGGGTGGCGCCCCTGACCAAGGCTCCTGGTTCGGCGTTGACGAAGAGTTTCGGCACGTCGGCTTCGGACAGCCACTCCGAATAGGCTTGGGCGACCGCAACGACATCCTCCGGCTCCCCGTCAATGGGAATCTGCCGCGGCCAAGTGAGCGTGGGACGCCGGGATTCACCGGGTTCGAGGAAGGGACGGCGGTACACGGCCATTTCCTCTTCGGTGAGTTGGCGCAGAATCGAACCCGGCAGCACCCGCTCCACGAAGACGTTGTTTTCCAGCACCATGGCTTCCCCCGCTGGCGAACGGAAGCCCTGAAACACGCCCCGCGCATCCTCCGGAAACTCGTCCCAGGAAACGGGGCGGACGATGGCTTCCATGTAGCAAATGCCCTTGACGGCATTGCGATGCCGGTTGGCCCAGTGAAAGCCCAGCGCCGAACCCCAATCGTGAATGACGAACACGGCATTCTCCTTGACCCCAAGCGCATCGAGCAGGGCATCCAGGTAGCGGGCGTGCTCGGCGAAGGTGTAACGCTCTGGGCCAGATCCCTCCAGCTTGTCCGAGTCGCCCATGCCGATCAGGTCCGGTGCCAGGCAACGCCCAAAGCTGGCCACTGCCGGCATGATGTTGCGCCACAGGTAGGATGAGGTGGGATTGCCGTGCAGGAACAGAATCGGATCGCCCTCGCCCATTTCGGCGTAGGCCATTTGCTTGCCAAGCACCTCGATGCGTTGCTTGGGCAGTTCGTTGGCGTTCATGGGATTTTCCTCGTTAGCGTGGTTAGCGTGATTGGCGTCAGGCGCCTTTGAACACGGGCTTGCGCTTCTCCAGGAACGCCTGCATGCCTTCCTGGCCATCGCCGCTTCTCACTAGGCCGGCAATGGCGCGGGCCTCCAACTCCATTTGCGATTCCAAGGTCTGGTCGAAGGAGCCGTTCAGCAGGGATTTTACGGCCGCAAAGGCGGCGGTGGGGCCGCTGGCCAATCGCTGCGCCAGCCCTTGGGCCTCCTGCAGCACGTCCGCATCCGCCACCACTTGGTTGACAATGCCCCAGTCCAAGGCCTCTTGGCTGGTGAGCAGCCGGTTGGTGAGCATCAGCTCGCGGGTGCGGCGGTCGCCGATCTTGCGCGGCATGTAGTAGGTGGAGCTGCCGTCCGGCGACAGCCCGGCGCGGGTGTAAGCCATGGTGAAGACGGCCGATTCGGCCGCGATGGCGAGGTCGCAGGCCATCACCAGGCTGAAGCCCGCGCCCGCCGCGGTGCCGTTGACGGCGGCGATCACCGGCGCCTTGCTGCGGGCCAGCCGGGAAAGGCCAAGATGCAGGTCGCCGGTCATCTGCATGATCAGCTTGCGCGCCCCGGCCCCGGCCTCGGCGAAGGCGCCTAAGTCGCCGCCCGCGCAGAACATTTTGCCGGCGCCGGTGAGCACGACGGCGCGAACCGCCGGGTCGTCGTCCGCGTCGATGGCGGCGGCGCCAAACTCCTTGGCCATCAGCGGCCCCATGGCGTTGGCCGATTCCGGGCGGTTGAAGGTGATGGTCGCCACCTGGCCGGCAACCTCGTAGTTCAGGGTTTCAAAACTCATGGCCGGCTCCGTTCGCTGCCGTTGAATGGCTCAGTTGATTCGCTGCAGGAATGCTGCCGCTGGGTCCGCAGGCTTTGCGCGGACTCAGAAGCATATCGGATTCTAACCCAGTCGAGGCTCGCCGGGTTTCGCGCCAGCGAAATCAGGACACGCACGCACGATGCGCTGTCGGCAAGCTCTTGGCGACCCGTTACAATCCACACCTGCGGCAAGGCGCGCGCTTGCCGCGACGGCATAAACCTCTCCAACCGGCTGCGAAACGCTCACTGAACTTCCGCTGCACCCAACTGACGCACTGACCAGCCCAACACTTCGGACGCCAAGACAAAGTGACCCATCTTCTGAAAGACCCCCTGATCGCCTTCCTCGGTCTCGGCGCCGCCCTGTTCGCGGCCGCGATCCTGTTGGAGGGCGACGCCTCGGACACGGTCATCAACGTGGACGACGCGGAAATGAACCGGCTCACCCAACAGTGGAACGCCCAGATGGGCCGTTCGCCAACCGCCGAGGAGCTTGAGGGCCTGATCGAGAGCTTCATACAAGAGGAAATCTACTTTCGTGAAGCCTTGCGCCTGTCTTTGGACCAGGGCGACATCATCGTGCGCCGCCGTTTGGTGCAGAAGCTCAATTTCCTGACCGAGGACATTGCCGCCAGCCAAGCCCCAACCGATGCCGAGCTGCAGGCTTTCCACGACGCCAACGCCGAGCGTTACCGCCTGCCGGCGCGCTACAGCTTCCGCCACCGGTACTTCTCCACCGACCGCCGCGCAGACGCCAAGGCGGACGCCGAGGCGGCGCTTCTCAACCCAGAGGCCAAGGGCGACCCCTTCATGCTGCAGCGGGCCTATGCCGAACGTTCCGAACGCGCCATCGGCGATCTGTTCGGCAGGGCGTTCGCCAAGGCCCTCGCGCAACTCAGCCCCAGCCCGGATTGGCAGGGCCCCTTGCGCTCCGCCTACGGCTGGCACTTGGTGCAGCTCGAGCAGGCGCTGCCCGAGGCGCAGCCGCCGTTTGGCGAGGTTGCCGGCCGGGTGGCGACGGACTGGGCGGCGGAGCGCCGTGAGCAAGCCAACGCCGCCTACTACGAAGCGCTGCGCAGCCGCTACGAAGTGCGCCGGCCATGACGCACCTCCGATGGAGCCTTGTGGCTTTGGCGCTGTTTCTCTGCGCGCCGGTGGCGGCGCATGAAGTTCGCCCGGCTTACCTGCAGATCGTCGAAACCGCCCCGGAGCGCTTCCGGGTGCTGTGGAAGCAACCGATTGTGCAGAATCGTCGCTTGGCGATTGACCCGGTGCTGCCCAACGAATGCCCGCCGCAGGGCGACCAGGTGCCGGAAGTGGTCGGTGCCGCACTGGTGCAGCAGTGGGAAGTGGCCTGCCCGCTGGATCAAGGCGCCATCCACATCAGCGGCTTGGCACGGACCATGACCGACGTGATGGTGGAGATTGAGCGCTTGGATGGCGAGGGGCTGACGGCCCTGCTGCGCCCCAATTCGCCGTCGCTGGACCTTGCGGACCCCACGCCCCAAGTGGCCGCCTACCTATGGCTCGGCATTGAGCACCTGGTGTTCGGCATCGACCATGTGCTGTTCGTCATCGGCCTGGTCTATCTGATTCCCAGCCGCTGGGCGCTGTTGAAAACGGTGACCGCCTTCACCCTCGCCCACAGCATCACGCTGGCGCTGTCGGTGTTGGAGCTGGTGCGGGTTCCCCAAGGGCCAGTGGAGGCGGTGATCGCCCTGTCAATCGTGTTCCTGGCACGGGAGCTGCTGCTGCCCGCCGAACAACGCTCCCAGCTCACCGGCAAGCGGCCCTGGATCATGGCGTTGCTGTTCGGCCTGCTGCACGGCTTTGGCTTCGCTGGCACGCTGGCGGACATCGGCCTGCCCCGGGATCAGCTCGCAACCGCCCTGCTGCTGTTCAACGTCGGCATTGAAGTGGGCCAGCTCATGATCATCGGCGCGCTGCTGGTTATGTTGGGGGCGCTGCGCTGGGTGGGGTTCCGCCCGTCCACCGCAGTGCTGCAGGGCGTCGCGCAAAAGGGCGGTGCGACGATCGGCAAGTTGGCTTCGGTCGACTTGGTCCTGATCTACGGCATCGGCGCCCTAGCCGCCTACTGGACCATCGACCGAGCGCTGGGCGTGCTCTAGGGTCTCATCAGAAGTCTCGCCCGGATCACTCGCCAAGCCGCTTCTTCGATATTGAAAAATCTCCATTTTTCAATACGTTGATTTGCATGTCAGAGCTTGTTGCGAGCAGGCTGCCGAGCCAGCGGAATGCGGCGGACGCTAATACCCCTCCAACTCCCCGTAGCGGTTGCGGTGGAAGTTGACGTCGCCCAAGGTCTGTTCACTGACCGCGGCCCGCTTGATGAAGAAGCCAATGTCGAATTCGTCGGTCATGCCAATGCCGCCGTGCATCTGGATGCCTTCGCGGGACACTAGGTTGTAGGTCTCCCCCACCTTGGCCTTGGCGAGGCTGGCCAGCTTGGCCACTTCATCGGCATCCCGGCCTTCGTCCAAGGCGGTGAGCGCCTCCAGGACGCAGGACTTCGACAGCTCCACTTCGCAGAACATGTTGGCCGCCCGGTGCTTGAGCGCTTGAAAGGAGCCAATGGGAACGCCGAACTGCTCACGCTCCTTCAGGTAGGCGACGGTGCGCTCGAAGCACTCCTGAATGCCGCCGAGCATTTCCGCGGCCATGCCGATGCGGCCGATGTCCAAGGTTGGGTCCAGCACCTCGGCGCCGCGGCCCAACTCGCCGACCAGCGCATCCTGGCCCACCTCAACCCCGTCGAACTCAATGTTCGCCACGTTGCGAGAATCGGCCATGCGCAGCCTGGTGACGGCCACGCCAGCCGCCTCGCGGCCCACCAAAAACAGGCTGATGCCATCGCGCTCCGCGGCGCCGCCGGACGTGCGCGTCACCACCAGCAGTTGCTCGGCCACGTGGCCATCGAGCACAAAGGTCTTGCGCCCGTTGATGACGAAACCGCCGGAGGTGGCTTCCGCCGTGGTGGACACGGCGTGGGGACTATGGCGGTGGGATTCCTCCAGCGCCAAGGCCATGAGCAGTTCGCCTGCGGCGATTCGCGGCAGCATTTCCGCCTTTTGCGCGTCGCTGCCGCCGACGTTGATGGCGGTGCCGCACAGCCAAACGCTGGCGAACAGCGGGCTGGCCACCAGGTTGCGCCCGGTCTCCTCGGTGACCACCCCGAGGCCCTTGTAGCCGAAATCCAGGCCACCGTGGGCTTCCGGGAAGGGCACCGCCGCCCAGCCCAGTTCCGCCATGGCCTGCCAAGTGGCTTGGTCATAGCCCAGATCCGAATTCTCGTCGCGCAGCCTGCGCAACTGGGCGATTGGGGCGCTGTTGGCGCAAAAGTCCCGAGCGCTGTCCTTGAGCATCGTCTGCTCTTCATTGAGAATCATCGCCATGGCTTTGGCTTTCCTCATGATCAAGGCGAAACGCGAAATAAACCAGACTCGCACTGCTTTGTCGAGCCAAAACAGCCTTGCCACCATGCCACCGCTGCCCGTTTCATCCGCCAAGGGCGAAGGCGATCTGCAATCCCACTTGGCGTTCCTAGCCGCCTGCCGACGGGTGCGGCGGAGTGCCAGGGAAGCGAGCGTCACCCGTAGCCGAAATCGAAGCCATTCTGACTGCCAAAGCAACCTTGGATGAGTCATGCATCGAGCGCTGGGCCGCGTTCTGGGAGGCGGCGAGCCATTGGAGCGCCTTGCGCGAAAGCTGAACGCTGCTGCCATCAGCCAGCCTTTTTCGATAACCTTTGTTGTTCATCTATCCTCAACTCATTCACGTCAAGGAGCGACATGTACAAAGACATCACCTACGCAGTGGAGGATCCGGTGGCGGTCATCACGATGAACCGGCCGGATCGCTTGAACGCATTCACAAACAGGATGCTGGCGGAGATTCGGCACGCGCTGGCCGCTGCGGAGCAGGATGCGGCGGTGGTCGGCATCGTGCTGACCGGGGCTGGGCGCGGGTTTTGCGCCGGCATGGACATGGGCAGCCTCGACAACCTCTCCACCGGCAGCGCCGAACGGGAGGATTTGTCCGCCCTTGAGGCCTCGCCCGGGGATCCGGAACTGGGCGCCAACTTCAAGGTGACCTTCTCTTACCTGCTATCCATCCGCAAGCCCTTGATCGCCGCCGTCAATGGCGCCTGCGCCGGGCTTGGCTTCGTCTTCGCCACGCTGGCGGACTTGCGCATCGTCGAGCGTCAAGCGAAGTTCGCCACGTCCTTTTCGCAACGCGGGCTGATTGCCGAACACGGCGTGAGCTGGGTGCTGCCGCGTCTGATCGGCGCCGGGCGGGCACTGGACCTCTTGTGGAGCGCCCGCAAGTTCAACGGCGAGGAAGCCGAGCGCTTGGGCCTGGCGGAACGCTTGGTGGACGCCGGGGAAAGCGTCGAGGCCGCCAAGGGCTACATTGCCGAACTGGCGGCGTCCGCTTCCCCCACCAGCCTCAAGGTGATGAAGGCGCAGGTGTACCGGCACCTCAACATGCCCTTGGGCGAGGCCATGGCCGAGACCAATGAGTGGATGGCGGAGAGCCTGAAGCGCGAGGATTTCAAGGAGGGCGTGCGCTCCTTCATCGAGCGCCGGCCGCCGGCCTTCAAACGCCTTTCGCTGTAAAACGCCTGTCGTTGTAAGGAGAGCGCCCATGTCTGAAGTGATCGCCACCGATCTCGAAACCTACGACTGGCCGGAATTGGTTAACGGCCTAAATCGCTACCTGCGGCTGCGCGCCACGCCCGTGGGCATGAAGCTGTTCGCCACCGAGGAGGAGATGATGGCCATCCCCCGCCTGCGGCGGCCCAAGGCGATTCACGCCACCGACCAGATCGTCGGCCAGGCTTGCCGCAACGGCTGGACCGTGGGCATCACCGCGGACGATCTGGTCGGCGCCCAGTGCAGCACGGTGATCGGCCTGCATCCACGCAGCCCGGAGTGGCTTTCCGGAGACCGCATGGCCGGCGTCTGGTACGCCGACCAAGACAACGCCAAGGCCCATCAGGAAGCCATGGACGTGGTGCCCTACGGCACCTACCAAGCCATGGCGGTGAGCCCGTTGGCCAGCGGCCGGCTGAATCCGCCGGACATTTGCCTGATCTACGCCACGCCCGCGCAGATGATCCTGTTCATCAACGGGCTGCAGTGGACTGGCTACAAGAAGCTGGAGTGGGGCTGCGTGGGCGAATCCGCCTGCGCGGATTCCTGGGGCCGGGCCTTGGCCACCGGCGAGCCGAGCCTTTCAATACCCTGCTTCGCCGAACGACGTTACGGCGGGGTGATGGAGGACGAGCTGCTGATGGCGCTGCCGCCGCGCTTCCTGCCCAAGATCATCGCCGGCTTGGAAGCGCTGTCCCGCAACGGCCTGCGCTACCCCATCGCTCCCTACGGGGTGAACAACGACGTTCGCGCCGGCATGGGCGTGAGCTATGGCTAGCCGCCCGATGAGCTAGTGTGCTGTCCCATCACAGGGGGTCGTCCATGTGCCCGGAGTGGCCGTCCACGTCGTAGGACATGATGATCAGGTCATGGGCGTCGCCGTGGCGGTCCTCCACATGGTCCGCCAGCAGCGCTTCCGGCACGAAGCCGAGCCGCTTGAACGCGGCCTGGGCACCCGCTTGGTCAGGCGTCATGTGCGCCACCAGCTTCTTCAAGCCCATGGCCCGTGCGATGTCGAAAATCTGCGAGGTGAGGCTGCGGCCCAAGCCTTGGGAGCGCAAGCTGGGCGCGACATTGACCCGCAGCTCGCCAACCCGGCGCGTCCAACGGGCGGGATTGCGCTCCACGGTGGCGTAGCCGACAAACTCACCACCCGCATAGGCGCACAGCGAAAAGGTGGCGCCACTGCTGATGTTGGCCAGCCAAGAGTCCACGTTGTCTGGCTCGGTGATGTCCAGCCGCAGGAAGAGCAGGTCCTGCTCCGGCAGGGACTCGGCGAATGCCAGCACCTGCGTTCGGTCTTCGGTGCCAAAGACGCGGATCTCCACTTCATGATCGGACAGGCTGATGGTTTTCGGGTAGCCGTCCGCCACTTCTGCAAGCCCATCAGCAGACTGGGTTGCGGGTTTGTTCATTGCGTATGTTCCGTTGGTGTTGTTCGTGGTTGTTGTGCGGTCGCCCTTTGTTCTGGTGCTTCTGGTTCCGGTGCTTCTGGTTCCGGTGCCTCTGGTTCCGATCCACTTGGTTCCAGTGCATTTGATTCCGATGCCGCTTGCTCCGAAGCCTGTGCCTTCGCAGCCTCCGTTTCGACCGCCCTCGCTTCCGGGGCCGCCGTTTCAGCCGCCGCCGTTTGCGGCGCCTGCTCACTACGTGCTGCCGCAAGCAGTTCCTTGAAAGCACCGTCCACGCAGTCCGCCATGCGCTCCACGTCCGGCATCAGCCGCGGGTCGCACACCAAGGTGAAGTAAAGCCGCTTGTTGTAGCTGGTCACCGCGAGCCCGTAGCCCAACACGCCGCCCAGCATCAACATCGCCAGCGCATCGAGCACTTCATGACCGGCAATGTACTGGGGCACCTGGACGCCGGGCACGTTGGTGCAGGTGAAGTTGAAGCCCGCCATGGGCAATGACGTGCCCCAAGGGGGCACCGGCGACGGCATGCGGGCGGCAAGCGCCGTGGGGTCGAAGGGGCCGCCCACCAATTGGGTGGGCGCCATGGCCAGCGGGGGTGGCGACGGCATCGATTCCATCAGCTCCTGCAGGGCTTGGGCTTCCCGGTTCTGCTTGATCTGCTCCATTTCCTGGCGAACTTTGCGCAAGCGCTCCACCACGCCCATCGGCGCTGCCGGGAACATGGGGAAAATGCCTGAAACCCGGTTGCCCAAGGCGCCCTTCTCGTCCTCCTGCCGGACGTTGACCGGGCACATGATGCGCAGGTTCGTGCCCGACGCCACCTCGCGGCCGTCCGCCAGATAGCGGGCCGCACCTTCCGCGGCCGCCGCCAGCACAACGTCGTTGATGGTGCCGCCGAAGCGGCGCCGAATTTCCCGAAACTCACCAAACTCGTGGCGCCGCCAAGCCAGTTCGCGCTTCGGGCCCACCAATCCGGCATTCCAAGGCGCGGTCAGCACCGGCTCAGCCACAAACCGGGTAACGGATTCACCCGCCCGGCGCAGCATCTCCATGCGCCCGCCGTCAAGCTGCATGGCTGCAAAGGGGTTGCGATCCAGCATCGACTCAACCTGCTCCCGCAGGGCTTCGGTGGCCAGCTCAGCAGGGCTGGGCAAGGGCGCGGGGGACCACTGCGCCGGCTCCTTTGGAGGTTCCGGCGCATTGGCCTGAAGGTCAAATAACGCGAGGGAAATGTCCACGCCCGAAGCGCCGTCCGCCATGGCGTGATGCCCCAACTGCAGGAGCACGGTGCGATCCTTGACACCTTCGATCACGTAGGTCAGCCACAAAGGCCGGTCCCGGGGCAGCAGGGGCTCTGCCAGCGTGGCTGCGGCGGCCAGCGCCTCATCGACGGTGGCGCCCGCTTCCAGCGAGTGCCCCTTGACGTGATGGGCAATGTCGAAATCGGGATCGTCCACCCACTTCGGGTGGGCCAGATTGAAGGGCGCGAAAACCAGCCGCTGGCGCAGCCGCGGCACCAAGTGCAGGCGGCGGGCGATATGCGCCCGCACCGCTGGCGCGGACAGTTCGCCCTCCAGCACCACGATGTTGGCACCGTGCATAGGGCCGCTGGCGGTCTCTCCGTACAGAAAGGCCGCGTCGTGATCTGAAAGCCTCATGGCGTCAATCCTTAGGGGCGCAAACGGCACCCGCGGGCGCGCACTATGCCCATCGCCGTCCAGTTTCGCAACATTCCGCCCCGATTAAAGGCTAGTATGGCCATTGCCGAAGACGATTCCGCAAGCGTTGGCTTGGTCTGCCTTGATACAAGGCTGAGTGAGGCGGCAGCGCGGGACGGGTTCAGGGCTCTCGGAGGCTGCTGATCGCCGCCGGGCAGGTGATGGCCCCGCAGCGGCCCGAGGCACAGTGATCGACCACATGAACAATCCGCAACTGACAACCGGCTCAACCGCCAAGCATCTGGTGCGGATGACCTTGCCGATGTTCGTGGGCATCTCATCGATGATCGTCGCGTCGATGATCGACATCATCTACATCGGCTGGCTCGGCAGCCTGGAACTGGCAGCGATCAGCTTCACCTTCCCACTGGTCATGGGGTTGGTGACGCTGTCGATGGGCGTCGGCGTCGGCGCCGCCTCGATCATCGCCCGCTTGGCCGGCCAAGGCGATCATCGCCAAGTGCGGCCATCAGCCCTAGCATCCCAGCAACTTGCTGCCGCGGACGCCGATGTGCTCGCCCTGCCCGGCCGCGTTCCCGCCGAACGTCTTGTCGAACCGCCCAGCTCGCCGGCCGCGCCCGGCGCCCCGCACGACCACGCAAGCCGGCGCCTCGACGCCCTGGCGGCGAAAGCGGGCGGGATTTCCGGGCTGGCCACGCACGCCTTGCTGCTGGCCACGCTGCTGGTGGCGGCGCTCTCTGCCTTGATGTACGCCTTTCAAGCGCCAATCTTTCGCTTGCTGGGTGCCGACGAGGCGGTTTTGCCGCTGATCATCGAATACATGAGCATCTGGATCATCGGGCAGCCCCTGTTCACCCTGCCCATGGTGGCCACCATGATCTTGCGGGCCGTGGGCCACGCCCGCGCGCCGGCTTGGGTGATGGGTGGCAGTGCCATTTTGCAGGTTGGCTTGGCACCGGCGTTGATTTTTGGCTTGCCCGGCCACTGGGAAGGGCTGGGCCTGGCGGGCGCCGCCTGGGCCTTCGTCAGTTCGAGGGGGATGACCTTCCTGGTGGCCCTAAAGCTGCTGCTGAGGATGCGCCTGCTCAACTTCCGAACAATGAGCGTGGGCGCCATCCGGGCTTCCTGGCGGGAAGTGCTGGCCATCGGCATCCCCAGCGCGATGAACAACCTCATCAGTCCGGCTTCCCTGGCCATCACCGTCGCCCTCCTGGCCGGTCATAGCCATGCGGTGGTGGCCGGCTTTGGCGTGGCGTCGCGCATGGAGTCCTTGGCGACCATGGTGCTGATGGCGCTGTCCGCAAGCACCGGCCCCTTCGTTGGCCAAAACTGGGGGGCTGGCCGCTACGGACGCATCCATGAGGCGCATCGGCTCGCCTATCGCTTCGCCTTGGGCTACGGCGTGGCCGTTTGCGTCGTTCTGGCCCTGTGGGGCCAACCCCTGACCGCCCTCATCATTGACGATGAGGCCGTGGTGGACGCCACCTACGCTTACTTGCTCATCGTGCCTGTCACCTACGGCTTGCTCGGTGTCAGCATGATTGCCGGGGCCACCTTCACGGCCCTCGGCAAGCCCATCCCCACCCTGCTGCTTTCCCTCGGCAGGATGGTGGTGCTCTACTTGCCGCTGGCGTTGGCCGGGGACCACCTGTTCGGCTTTGTCGGCATCTACGGCGCCGGGGCCTTGGCCAACCTATTAATTGCGATTGTGGCCGCCGCCTGGCTGCAGCGTCACTTGGACCGGCACACGCCCGCCGTGCGGGCTAGCCCCATAAGCCAAACGCAAGGATCAGCAGCACGGCTGGTGGCGCCACAAAGCGAGTGAGCGTCAGCCAAGCGCGAAACTGCCAAGGCTTGGCCAAGGCCAACTCCGCCCGAGCGGAATCGGGCCGGATAAACCAAGCGGCAAAGAGGGCAATCAGCAAACCGCCCAACGGCAGCATGACTTGGTTGGGCAGGTAGTCCATGGCGGCGGCGAGGTTGGCGCCAAACAGCTCAATCTCCGCCCAATGGCTGTGCGACAGCATTGAGACGACGCTCAGCACACCCACGGCCAAGGTGACCAGCAAGGCGCCACGCCGGCGGGAAATGCCAAAGCGCTGCTCAACCCAAGCCGTGAGCGGTTCCTGCAAGCCCACCATGGAGGTGACCGCCGCCACCGACAGCAGCAGGAAGAACAGCACCGCCACCCACTGCCCCCCGGCCATTTGCGCGAAGGCCACGGGCAGGGTCTCAAAAATCAGGCCAGCGCCGGCTGCGGGATCCATGCCAAAACGGAACACCGCCGGAAAGATGACCAAGCCGGCAACCAGCGCCACCAAGGTGTCGACGCTGACAATCGCCACAGCGCTTTTGCCGATGGAGACGGTGCTCGGCAGGTAGGCGGCAAAGCCCATCATGCCCGCCATGGCGACGCCGATGGAGAAGAACGCCTGCCCCACCGCAGCAAGAATCATTGGCCCGCTGACCTTTGAGAAGTCGGGCGCAAAGAGATAACCGAGAGCCTCGCCGAATCCACCGGCCAAAAGGTTGTGCGCGGCCAGCAAGAGCAACAAGCCAAACAGGAAGGGCATGAGACTGTTCACTGCCCGCTCAATGCCTTTGCGCACGCCGCCGTAGATGATCAAGGTGGTTGCGCCCAAGGCGATCAGCGTCCACAGCAGCAAGCTGGAAAAGCGGCCCAAGAGGCCGCTGAACTGTGCCTTCGCCTCAACCGGCCCGATGCCGCTGAAGCCAGTGGCCAGCGCCTGCCAGAGGTAGTGCAGCACCCAGCCCGCCACCACGCAGTACACCACTTGGATCAGAAAGGCGGCGGCCAGGTTCAGCCCACCGACCCAACCCCAGCGCCGGCTGCGGCCTTCGGAGGCGGCCACCGCGGCCATGGCGCCGGCCGGGTTCAGCCGGCCCCGACGGCCGATCAACAGCTCCGCCATCAAGATGGGAAGGGCGATGGTTGCCACGCAGATCAAGTACACGGCGACGAAGGCGCCGCCGCCGTTCTCCCCCGTGACGTAAGGGAACCGCCAGATGTTGCCAAGGCCGACGGCGAAGCCGACCGAGGCCATGAAAAAGCCAAAACGCGTGGACCACTGAACCGACGCGCCGCTGCTTGCCACGAATCGTTGCCTAGTTGCCGGTGGTGGTGGCCTTGGACTTCCCGGTGCCGGTGAAGCTTCTGAGGAACGCCTGATACGCATCGAAGGACTGCCGGCCGCCTTGGATCATGGCGTTCAGCCACTGCTGCGTGGCTTCAGCGTCATTTTGCTGCTGGTTCGCCCAATTCGTCACCCGCTCAAGAAACAGCTGCTGGACGGCCTTGGTGTCCGGCAAGCCAAACAGCTCCCGAACCTCCTCCGGCTCAATGTCGATTTCAATTTTCATGGGTGCCTCCTAGCGCGATCGGGATGCGAGTATGGGCAAAAGGACAAGGGCTCTCAAGGCGAACTTTGGCTGGGATGGACTCCGATATGTTTCTGACACCGCTAAGCGACGCGCTAAGATGGAACGGTGATGAACTTTGATCAGCCCTATGCCTCGGTGCGCTCGCCGGTTTACGCGGCCAACCTAGTGGCGACATCGCAGCCCTTGGCGGTTCAAGCGGGGCTTGATGCGCTGCGGCGGGGCGGCAATGCGGTGGACGCAGCACTGGCTGCGGCGATCACCCTGACCGTGGTTGAGCCCACCAACAACGGCGTGGGCGGCGACGCCTTCGCCATCGTTTGGGATGGCGAGCGGTTGGCGGGCCTCAATGCGTCCGGACGCGCGCCCGCCGGCTGGGCGTTGAGCCGATTCTCCAGCCGCAAGTCGATGCCGCTGACGGGTTGGGACGCGGTCACGGTGCCCGGGGCGGCGAGCGCTTGGGTGGCGCTGTCAGACCGTTTCGGGCGCCTGCCCTTTGCGGGCTTGTTCGACGCGGCAATCGGCTATGCCGAAGAGGGCTTTCAGGTGGGGCCGAAGACGGCTTGGTATTGGCGGCAAGCCGCCAAGTCCTTGGGCAAGTTTCCGGGCTTCGCCGACCACTTTCTTCCCGCGCCGGGGGCTGGCGAGCGCTTTCGACGCCCGGAGCTGGCTGCGAGCCTGCGGGACATCGCCGATACCCATGGCGCATCCTTCTACCAAGGCGCGCTGGCTGAGCGCATCGACGCCACCGCGGCCGCTGCTGGCGGGGCCTTGCGCAAGGCCGACTTGGAAAACCACCAGGCGGACTGGGTGGAGCCAGTCGGCCAGGACTACCGCCAAGTCAGGCTGCACGAACTGCCCCCCAATGGCCAAGGGCTCGCCGCACAGATCGCCCTCGGCCTGCTTGCTCACCGGGACAGTGCGCCCTTGGACTCGGCCGAAGAGACGCATCTGGGCATCGAGGCCATGAAGATCGCCATACGCGCCGCCTTCGACCACTTTGCCGACCCCGAGGCCATGCGCATTGGCGTGTCCGAGTTGCTGGACGAGGAGAGCCTAGCGCGAGCCGCGGCGGGCATCACCGACCGCGCCTGCGCCCTGCCGCCGGCGGCGTTGCCCGCCAGCCAGGACACCGTCTATCTGACCGCCGCCGACGCCGCTGGCATGATGGTGTCCTTCATCCAATCGAACTATTACGGGTTCGGCTCCGGCATCGTGATTCCCGGCACCGGCATCGCCATGCAGAACCGCGGCGCGGGCTTCGTGCTCGACCCCAGCCACCCGAATTGCGTGGCGCCCGGCAAGCGCCCCTACCACACCATCATTCCCGGCTTTGTCACCGGCGCAGGCGAACCCCTAGCCAGCTTCGGCGTGATGGGTGGGCACATGCAGCACCAAGGCCACCTGCAGATGGTGCGGCGCCTGTTCGACCACGGGCAGAATCCCCAAGCCGCTAGCGATGCGCCGCGCTGGCACGTGTACCCGGACTTCAGCGTGGGCTTGGAGACGGGCTTCGACCCACGCGTGGCCGAAGAACTCAGCGCTCGCGGCCATAAGGTGCGATTCGAACCCCGGGAGTTCATCTTTGGCGGAGCCCAGCTCATCGTCAAGACGGCAGACGGCTACGTCGGCGGCTCCGACCATCGCAAGGAGGGCTTGGCGGGCGGGTTTTAGAGCTAGTGGGCTGTCCCCGCCGCAATCACCGCCATCATGCGGTCGTGCTCGGCCAGTTCCTGGGCGCTGGCTTGAACCACCTTCAGCCGCGGACGGTTGGCCGGCAAGGGCTCGAACTTCAGCCCGGCACCGCCTTCCATCTCCTGCTCCTGCGGGCTGGCGAACAGGGCAGTCTGGCCGCCCGTCATGGCCAAGTACACTTCCGCCAGGATTTGTGAATCCAACAAGGCGCCGTGCAGTTCCCGGGCGCTGTTGTCCACGTTGAAGCGGCGGCACAAGGCATCCAGGCTGTTCTTCTGGCCTGGGTACTTGTGCCTCGCCAGGGCCAAGGAGTCGGTCACCTTGCAAAGCTCGCCGATGCGGGACGCGGAACCGGGCAGGCGTGCAAGCTCGCCATCCAGAAAAGCGACGTCGAAGGGCGCGTTGTGAATGACCACCTCCGCATCCCTAATGAAGGCGACGAAGTCCTCGCAGATGTCCTTGAAGAGGGGCTTGTCCAACAGGAAGTCCGCATCGATGCCATGCACCTGCAAGGCGCCTTGGTCGATTTCGCGTTGTGGATTGAGAAAGGTATGGAACGTCTTGCCCGTGAGTTGACGGTCAATGAGTTCCACGGCCCCAATCTCGATGATCCGGTGGCCCTGATCAGGCTCCAAACCCGTGGTCTCGGTGTCCAGCACAATCTGACGCATGCGGTTCCTCTAGCTCTCTTGGTCGCGGGATTGCTCGCGGGGCAAGGCTGTCAAATGAGTCAATGGCCTTAGGGCCTGCTGCGCCCGGCGACAGCCGAATTGCCTGCGGCCATGCGCCCGCCCATCAACCTTAGGCATCGCCGCGTTGGGCATTCAGGGTGTCGATGGCCGCCCGGGCCGCGGCGTCAACCCGTTCGTTCTCCGGGTGGCCGCTGTGGCCCTTCACCCATCGCCACTGCACGTCATGCTGCGCGACGGCAGCGTCCAGGCGGCGCCATAGATCCTGGTTCTTGACCGGCTTCCTGCTCGCGGTGCGCCAGCCGTTGGCCCGCCATCCTGCAATCCAAGTGGTGATGCCCTGGCGCACGTACTCCGAATCCGTGGTCAGCCGCACTTGGCTGGCAATCTTGAGCTGCTCGAGCCCCTCGATGGCGGCCATGAGTTCCATGCGGTTGTTGGTGGTGTCTGGCTCGGCGCCGGACAGCAGCTTCTCCGAATTCCGGTGCCGCAGCAGGGCCGCCCAACCGCCCGGCCCGGGATTGCCCAAGCAGGAGCCGTCCGTGTAGATCTCAACCATGGCGGCGGAGACTGGTTGCCGACGTGCGCGAATAGCTGGCGGCGGCAAGCTTGCGGCCCCGCAACGGGGGCCGCGGTTGGGCAAGGCTTGCCCCTTGGGTCTGCTTCACCGCCGAGGCGAACAGCACGGCCCCCAACGGCGGCCTGACACTGCCGAGCCAACCCGCGAACCGCCTTCCACCAAAACGCCGAACGCCGGTCTCAAGGTCTTGGCCAAGATTCACGGGCGCGCCGAAACCCAAGTATTCCGCAGGCTGGTCAAGCTCCAAGCCGAGCAGCGCCAACCAATCAAACAGCCGCAGCGGATTGACGAACTTCACATCCGAAAACACGTCGGCACGGACACGGCCGTAGAGACGGCGCAAGCCCCAAGCGCTGAAGCAGTTGAACGCGCAAATGCCGATGCGGCCACCTGGAGCGAGCACCCGGCCCACTTCGCGCAAGGCCCGGCGCGGGTCGCCTTCAAGCTCCAAACTGTGGTGCAGGACGAACCCCTCCACGCTGTTGTTCGGCAACGGCAGCGCGTCCAAGCGTGAGGCAAAGTTGACCATGCCCAGCTCCTCGCGAGCTTTGGATTGCCCGTTGGAGAGGTAGAGGCAGCGGCGCGCCATGCAGCGCCTGACGCCGCGCGCCGACTCCGCGAAAGGGCCCGACCAAACCAGGACATCGCCATGCAGCCTGCGCACCAACTCATCGAGCCGCGGCTGCTCCTCGGCCAGCAGACGCTCTCCAAACTTCGTGCGAGACCATTCCACGGCCGGCGATTCCATTCCCGAACTAACCGATTCGATGGCCAATCGCCAACTTGCCCTCAGTCCGACTGCAGCACGCGCCGCGAGACATCGGCATCGGCCAAGTAGCCCTGATAGAGGGCCTCGTAGTCCAAGGTTTCGCTTCGGGCAACGAATAGCTGGCGCAAGCCGTCCAATTCCGAATCCGCCAAGGTGGAGACATCGCCTTCCAGCACTCGCGTGACGGTGACGATGGCTTTTCCTTCGGCGCCCAAATCCGCCACGCCAACGCTCTTGCCACCCTCTCCCGGCCGATTCAGGGCAAAGGCGGCCTCCACCACCCCAGGCGGTGGACGCGGGTCGTTGCGGCCCGCCTCCTCCAGCGTTTCCCAAGCCAAGCCGTACTCATCAGCCACCGCGGCCACGCTATCGCCCGCCCGCACCCTAGCCAACGCCGCTGCCTGGGCTTCAGCCAGCCGGGACTCCGCCTCCCTGACGACCAGCAACGCCTCGATTTCCGGGCGCACGTCGTCCAAGGCCTTAAGTTCGGCCACATGGTGCTGATCCACCCGAGCGACAATGGCGCGGTTGGTGCCATACTCAAGGGCCGCGGTGTTCTCCCCCTGAAGCAGCACTTTGGCATCAAAAAGCGCTTCGCGAAGGTCCGCTTCGGCAAAAACCGCTTCGCCGGCGGTGCGGCTGACGCCCTCCACCCGCTGGATATCCAAGCCAAACGCCTCAGCAACGGGGTCCAAGGAGTCAATGCTCTCGAAGGCGCGGCGGTCCAAATCACGCATCCGCTCGATGAACAACTCCTCCGCGGCAACGCGGCGCAGGCGCTCCTCAATGGCCGCCCTTTGCTCGGACAAGGCGGGAAACTCGATGGTTTCAATGCCATCCAAGCGAATCAGATGGTAGCCAAACGCCGACTTGACGGGTGACGAGAGCTCGCCAACCTCCAAGGCCCACAAGGCGGCCTCGAAATCCGGATCGAAGATGCCCCGGCCCACGGCACCGAGATCGCCGCCGAGTTGGGCGGAGCCGGGGTCCTCCGAATAGGTTTCCGCCAGCTCCGCAAAGGACGCGCCAGCGGCGATGCGCGCACTGATGTCCTCCAGCAGCGCGATGGCTTGCGCCTCGGTGCGCTCGTCGCCGGTGCGCAGCAGAATGTGCGAACTGCGGCGCTGCTCGTCGGCTTCCGCCGCCGCCTTGTCCGCCGCGTACT
Source organism: Candidatus Azophilus sp. (assembly GCA_965220835.1). GTDB lineage: Bacteria > Pseudomonadota > Gammaproteobacteria > Pseudomonadales > Azotimanducaceae > Azophilus. The sequence goes on from OZ244842.1 coordinate 2,200,135, forward strand.
CGCGCTCAATGTCGGCCTCGGTGATTTCAATCGAGGGATCGTCCAGCATTTGATCCCAAGCCAGCTCCACATAGACGGCGTCCACCGTCTCCTCGGTCATCAACTCCGACTGGTGCTCCTGATAGTAGGTCTCCACCGCCGCGGCATCCACGGCCACGCCCTCGCTGAAGTGGGTAACCGTGAACGGCAGCCAGGCGAGATCCCGCTTTTGGCCCATCAAGCGCGCAAAGGAGCGCGTTTCCCAATCCGTCGCGAACACAGTGCCGGCGATGGCGCGCTGCAGCTGCTCGCTGCTCATCTGCTTGCCGAGCGCCGCCAAGTACTCCGTTGGGGTGAAACCCATGGCCGAGAGAGCGCGGCGATAGATGTCGCTGTTGAACTGCCCATCGATCTGAAAGCCGGCGTCGGCAACCACCGCCGCATCCACTCGGGCGGGGGCTGCCGTCAAATCCAGATCTTCGACAATCTGCTGCAGCAGGGTTCGGTTGATCAGCCGCTCCAGCGCCCGGGTCTGCATCTCAAGCGGATCAAGGTTGGCGGCATCGCCGCCCTCAACCAACAAAAAGCGCTTTTCCCGCTCCGTCTCAGCGAGCAGTTCCCCTTGGGTGATGTCGTCTCCATTGACGCTGGCCACGCTCGGGTCGCCCGGCGCAAAGACATTGAAGGCGCCGAAGCCGAAGAAGGCCAGCGCAAAGACCAGCATGGCCACAATGATCTTGAAGCCCGTGCTTTGGGTTTGGTCGCGAAGTTTCTGCAGCATATCCAGCGAAGCGATCAGCGAGACGCGCCCTAAAACCCTTCAACCCTTAAACCTTGCAACGGGTCAGCACCACCCCAAGGGCGGCGTGCCTTGGCATCGACCCACTCAGCTGGATCGTCAGTCGGTTCTTAAGCAACGCCTCGCGAAAGCCGGGGGCATCCGGCGAGTTTAGTTCAAGGCATCTTTAAGCGCCTTGCCCGGCTTGAACGCGGCAGCCCGGGAGGCGGCGATGAAGATGTTCTCACCCGTTTGGGGATTGCGCCCGTTGCGGGCCGCCCGCTCCCGCACCAGGAAAGTGCCGAAGCCAACCAAGGCCACCGGTTCAGATTGCTTAAGCGCCCCGGTGATGGCCTCAAGCGCTGCGTCAACCGCACGCCCGGCATCAGCCTTGGATAGATCCGCAGCGTTCGCAACCTGATCAATGAGTTCGGATTTATTCACTGTGCTTATGCTCCCCTGAGTATGTCAGCGCAGCCGCGCACCCGGCAGTTGCCGGCCCACAGCCACATCCATTGAAAAGACGCCAGCCCGAGCCGCAATGCGCCTCAATCCGACGAACCAAATTGACCGCGGAACTTATACCAGCGCCGTGCTATGCCTGCAAGAACAACCTGCTTGTGAACCGCTTGTTTGCCTGTGCCCGCTGCCTTTGGCACGCGGCTCCTGCAAGAGCGGCTTGAAAGCGCGCCCGAAGTCAGTGCGGGTCAGCCGGCAGATCGGGCTCCACCGGAAGCGCCGCGGGCGGCGCCGTTTCGTTGACCAATGGCAGGGCCGACGCCGGATGGGGTTCAAGGGCTTGGTCAAGCACTTGGTCCATCCATTCCACCGGATGTATGGTCAGCCCCGCCTTGACGCCGTCCGGGATTTCCTTGAGGTCGCGTTCATTCTCCGCTGGGATGATGACCTCCCGGATGCCGCCACGATGGGCCGCCAGCAGCTTTTCCTTGAGCCCGCCGATGCGGAGCAGCCGTCCGCGCAAGGTGATCTCGCCGGTCATGGCCACGCTGGCCTTGACTGGCACGCCAGTCGCCACGGAAACCAGCGCCGCGCACATGCCAATGCCCGCGCTGGGACCGTCCTTGGGCGTGGCCCCGGCGGGCACATGCACGTGCAAATCGTACTTTTGGTGGAAGTCCCCAGGCACGCCCAAGGACTCGCTGCGGCTGCGGACGAAGGTCAGCGCCGCCTGAATGCTCTCCTGCATGACGTCGCCCAAGGAGCCGGTGCGCGTCTGCCGGCCTTTGCCGGGCACCGCCACGGCTTCGATGTTGAGCAGCTCGCCGCCGGCCTCCGTCCACGCCAAGCCGGTGGCAACGCCCACCCGGCTTTGCTCCTCGGCCAATCCGTAGGTGAACTTGCGCACCCCGTTGTAGCGCTCCAAATCGTCCACGCCGATGGTGGCGCCATCGCCGTCGCCGTTGGCGACCCGTTCCCGGACCACCTTGCGGGCGAGCTTGGCCAGCTCCCGTTCCAAGCCGCGCACGCCCGCCTCACGGGTGTAGTGGCGGACCAAGTGGATCAAGGCGTCGTCGTCAACGGCCAGCTCGTCGGGCGCCAGCCCCGCCGCCGCCATTTGCTTGGGCAGCAGGAAGCGCCGGGCGATGTTGAGCTTCTCCTCCTCCATGTAGCCGGGCAGCCGGATCACCTCCATGCGGTCCAGCAGCGGCGCCGGAATGTCCAACGAGTTGGACGTGCAGATGAAGAACACGTCGGAGAGGTCGTAGTCCACTTCCAGATAGTGGTCGTTGAAGCGGTTGTTCTGCTCCGGGTCCAGCACTTCGAGCAGGGCGCTGGCCGGGTCGCCTCGATAGTCCATGCCCAGCTTATCGACTTCATCGAGCAGGAAGAGCGGATTGCGCACCCCCACCTTGGCCATCTTCTGCAGCACCTTGCCCGGCAGTGAGCCGATGTAGGTGCGGCGGTGGCCGCGAATCTCGGCTTCATCGCGCACGCCGCCCAAGGCCATGCGGGCGAAGCGGCGGCCGGTGGCGCGGGCGATGCTCTCGCCAAGTGAGGTCTTGCCGACGCCAGGGGGCCCCACCAGGCAGAGGATCGGGCCAGCGGTGCGCTTGGTGCGCGCCTGAACGGCGAGGCACTCCAGCACGCGCTCCTTGACCTCATCAAGCCCGTAGTGGTCCTCATTCAAAACACGCTCGGCGCGCGCCATGTCCCTAGCCAAGCGGCTGCGCTTTTTCCAGGGAATGCGCACCATCCAGTCGATGTAGGTGCGCACCACCGTGCTTTCCGCCGACATGGTCGGCATCTGCCGGAGCTTGCCAAGCTCGGCAAGGGCTTTTTCCTTGGCCTCCTTGGGCAAGCCGGCCTCTTCAATGGACGTAGCCAAGGTCTCCAATTCGTCCGGCGACTCCTGGATTTTCCCCAGTTCCTTCTGAATCGCCTTCATCTGCTCGTTGAGGTAGTACTCGCGCTGGCTCTTTTCCATTTGCTTGTTGACGCGCCCGCGGATCGCCTTGTCCATCTCGCTTTGGCCGAGCTGCCCGGCCAAGAGACTCATCAGCAGCTCACCCCGCTTGCTGAGGTCAAGCTCCTCGAGCAGCGCCTGCTTGCGCTCCGCGGGGACGTCGATTTGCGCCGCGACGGCATCCAGCAGCCGACTCACATCCGTCAGGCTGGACAGGGAAGCCAATATCTCCTGGGGCACCTTGCGGCTGTCTTGGGCGTAACGCTCAAACTGCGACAACGCTTCGCGGCGCAGCGCTTCGGCGGGCTCATCCTCCAGTTCCGCATCGGCCAGCGGAACGGCCGCGGCGGTGATGTGGGTGCCGGTGAAGTCAAGTTGCTCGATCCTGGCCCGCGCCTGGCCTTCCACCAGGATTTTCACCGTGCCGCCAGGGGGCGACTTGAGCGACTGCAGAACCGTGGCCAACGTGCCCACTGAACATAGGTCCGAAGCCTCGGCGGGCTCGCTGCCAGCCTCCCGCTTGGCCACCAGCAGCACTTGCTGATCGCCGCTCATGGCCGTCTCGATGGCCTTGATGGAGCTTTCCGTGCCCACCAGCAACGGCTGCACGCCATGGGGATAGACAACCATGGCGCGCAACGGCAGAACGGGAATGGTTTTGACGACCTTCACGGGGGGTAGGGAATCGGCGCGGGGTTGGGGCGTGCCTTTGGCAAGTCTTCGGCAAGGTTTCGACGAGGTTTCAGCGTGCCTTCGGCGAGCCTTCGGCGTGCCTTTGGCGTACCTTTGGCATACCTTTGCCGCGCCTTTGGCGTGCCTTCGGCGAGCCTTAGTCCTCTTGGGCGGCCTTGGCCTGCTCCTTGTTCTCGTACATCAGCATCGGCTCGCTGTCGCCGTTGATCACGCCTTCATCGATGATGACCTTGGCAACCGACTCCGATGAGGGCAGGTCGTACATGGTTTCGAGCAGCACCGATTCCAGTATGGAGCGCAGGCCGCGGGCGCCGGTCTTGCGCTCCATGGCTTTCTCCGCGATGGCCTGCAGGGCATCGTCGCGGAAGTCCACTTCCACGTTCTCCATCTCGAACAGCTTGCCGTACTGCTTGGTCAGCGAATTGCGCGGCTCGGTCAGAATGCGCACCAAGGCGTCCGAATCGAGTTCATCAATGGTGGCCACGACGGGCAGCCTGCCGACGAACTCCGGGATGAGGCCGTAACGGATCAGGTCCTCGGGCTCCACTTGGCGCAGGGTTTCGCCGATTTGCCCGCGCGACTCCTCGCCTTTCACCTCAGCGCTGAAGCCAATGCCGGATTTGTCCGACCGGTCAAGAATGATCTTGTCGAGGCCGGAGAACGCGCCGCCGCAGATGAAGAGGATGTTGCTGGTATCGACCTGCAGAAACTCCTGCTGCGGGTGCTTGCGCCCCCCTTGCGGCGGCACCGAGGCAATCGTCCCCTCAATGAGCTTCAACAAGGCCTGCTGCACGCCTTCCCCGGAAACGTCTCGGGTGATGGAGGGGTTGTCGGACTTGCGCGAGATCTTGTCGATTTCGTCAATGTACACGATGCCCACCTGGGCCCGCTCCACTTCGTAGTCGCACTTCTGCAGCAGCTTTTGAATGATGTTCTCCACATCCTCGCCCACGTACCCGGCCTCGGTGAGGGTGGTGGCATCGGCGATGGTGAAGGGCACGTCAAGCAGGCGGGCCAAGGTTTCCGCGAGCAGCGTCTTGCCGCAACCGGTGGGGCCGATCAGCAGAATGTTGGACTTGGACAACTCGACATCGTCCTTCTTGCCCTTGTAGTTCAGCCGCTTGTAGTGGTTGTAAACCGAGACCGAGAGCACCTTCTTGGCGTAGTCTTGGCCGATGACGTACTGATCGAGAATGTCGTTGATCTCCGACGGGATGGGCAGCTGGCTGCTCTCGTCGCCTTGGTTGGCATCAGACGCTTCCTCGCGAATGATGTCGTTGCACAGCTCCACGCATTCGTCGCAGATGAACACCGAGGGGCCGGCGATGAGCTTGCGCACTTCGTGCTGGCTTTTGCCGCAAAAGGAGCAATACAGCAGCTTGCCTGCTTCGTCGCCCCGGCTGCCTTTGTCCGACATGGTTACCTCATCTCCTTCGCCATCGACGCCTTGCCGACCTGAGCGCCCGGAGCCTGACCGGCGTGGCTGGGCCCTTGGCCGCTAACGCCAAGGCGGCAATCTGTCAAAAGTGTCATTCGCACGGCACGCCACTATGTTTCATGAACGCCTGCTTTGCAAGCGCGCCTTGGCCCAGGGGGCCAAGGCGCGTTGGAGTTTCGCTAATGCGAAAGCGCACCTTCGGTGCGTTGGAGTTTTGCTTACGCAAAACTCTGTGCCGGGCGACGACTGTGCCGGGCAGTGCCGCATCACTCTGAACGGAGACGGCCACCGCTCGGCTTCACTGTCCTACTGCTTTGGCTAGCTGTTGGCGCGGCTGCTGGACGAGATCGACCAGACCATAGGCCTCTGCCTCGCTGGCGTTCATCCAAAAGTCCCGGTCGGAATCCGCCCGGATGCGCTCGATCGGTTGCCCGGTGTGCTGGGCGAGCAGGCCGTTCAGCCGCTCCCGCATGGCGAGAATTTCGTTGGCCTGTATTTCGATGTCAGACGCCACCCCCCGCATGCCGCCCACCGCGGGCTGGTGCAGCATCATCCGCGAATTGGGCAGGGCGTAGCGCTTGCCCGGCTGGCCGGCGGCGAGCAGGAAGGCGCCCATGCTGGCCGCTTGGCCGATGCACAGGGTGCTGACGTCGCAGCGCACGAATTGCATGGTGTCGTAGATGGCCATGCCGGACGTCACGGCACCGCCTGGGGAATTGATGTAGAGGTGGATGTCCTTGTCTGGATTCTCCGACTCCAGGAACAGAATCTGGGCAATGACCAAGTTGGCCACTTGGTCCTCCACCGGGCCGACCATGAAGATGATGCGGTCCTTGAGCAGGCGCGAGTAGATGTCATAGGAGCGCTCACCGCGGGACGATTGCTCCACCACCATGGGCACCAAGCCGAGGCCGGTGGTCTCCGGAACGCTGCTGTGTTGGGTCATTGCCTTCTCCTGTTGCTTTGCAGGTGGCGGTGCCTGACGCTCAGACGGAGGAACCGTCCTTGGTTGCGCCAGCGCTGCCATCATCCTGCGCACTGGCGGAGGCAGCCGAAGACGCGTCCTCCGGCGGCGGCAGGGCCTGGCCCGTCACGATGTCCTGATAGGTGCTTTTTAGCACATTTACCTTGGCCTGATCCAAGATGAAGGCGACCACCTGGTTTTCGGCCACGCGCTCCTCAATGCGGTTCAGGTAGCCCTCATCCTGATAGATGGAGCGGGCCACCGCCTCCGGCTCCGCGTAAGACTCCGCGATGCGCTCAATCTCTGCGCGGATGGCTTGGTCATCAAGCTCAAGAGCATGGGCTTTGCGGATTTGGCGGATCACCAAGCTAACGGCAACCTCTTTCTCCACTTGCTCCCGGAACAGTTCGTCCGGCAATGCTGAGGCATCCATGGGACGGCGCCCTTGGGGCGCAAACTGGTTCAGCATCGCCTGCTTGCGGGCCTGAATTTCCCGGTCCACCATGGCCGGCGGCAACTGAACGCTGTGCAGGCGGTTAAGTTCGTCCATCACCTGGGTGACGATCAGGCGTTGAATGCGGTCTTCCATCTCCCGGCGCATGTTGCCCGTGACTTCCTCCCGGAAGGCCGGCAGGCCACCCTCCTTGACCCCCATGGATTCAAAAAAGGCCTCATCGAGCTCGGGCAGCAGCGGCTGCTCCACACCCTTCACGGTGGCTTCGAAGTGGACTGTCCGTCCGTGCAGCGTCTCGTTCGGATGGTCATCCGCAAAGGCCACGTCAAACGCCGTCTCCGCCCCCGCTGCAAGGCCGGTCAGGGCAGTGTCGAACTCCGCACCCATCTGGCCCGCGCCCAACACCAACTGCGCGTTCTCACCGGTGCCGCCATCAAATGGTTCGCCGTCCAAGCGGCCTTCGAAGTCCACCTGTACGCGGTCGCCTGCGGCGGACGCCCGTTCCACGGCATGCCAAGTGCGCTGCTGCTCGCGCAGGTTCTCCAGCATGGCATCCACGTCGGCATCGCTGATTTCAGCCTCCGGCCGCTGCACCTCGACGGCGGCCAAGTCAGCGAGCTCAACCTCCGGCAGGACTTCGATGCTGGCCGTGAACTCAAGGTCCGCGCCGGGCTCGAGCTGAACCACCTCCAGGCGGGGAACGCTGACCGGGTTGAGCGATTCCTGCAGCACGGCCTCTTCATAGCTGGCACGCATGGTTTCTTCCGCGGCATCAGCCCGCACGGCGGTCCCAAACCGCCGCCGCACTTCCTTCAGGGGCACCTTGCCCGGCCGGAAGCCCGGCAGGCGAACGTTGTGTTTCAAGTCGACCAGCTTGCCGGCAACGCGGTCCTCAAACTCTTCGGAGGGAACCACAATGGTGAGCCGGCGTTCCACGCCGGAGAGGACTTCCACTGATACTTGCATGGTCGCTTAAGGGGTTCCCGCAAATCACATGGGGTGGACGATGGGATTCGAACCCACGACCGCCGGGATCACAACCCGGAGCTCTACCAACTGAGCTACGCCCACCATCAACCGTTCGCAACCGCCCGGCCACCTCCACCGGCTTGCGGCAGCAATTCAACGTGTGGCGCGCCCGGAAGGACTCGAACCTTCAACCGCCTGCTTAGAAGGCAGATGCTCTATCCAGTTGAGCTACGAGCGCAACGAAGCAAGGCGGCAATGGTCGGGGTAGAGAGATTTGAACTCCCGACATCCTGCTCCCAAAGCAGGCGCGCTACCAGACTGCGCCATACCCCGTGAACTGCCCGAACCGAAATGGCGGGCGGATGATACTGTCCGGCTTGGGGGGCGTCAACGCGAGTTCCGGCCCCTGCGGGGCCGGAACTCGTTTGGAGTTTCGCTTCGCGAAACTCCGCGAGTGTTGATTGGGCCGGAACTCGTGTGGGGTTTCGCTGCGCGAATGCGAACCTTCGGTTCGTTGGAGTTTCGTTTAAGAGACACTCTGCTTAGGGACTTCTTCGGCGTGGCAAGTGTCAATACCGGGTTAATGCTCCCCAAAAGTGCCAAAGTAAAAACCCCACTTCGGGTTGACGCCCGCGGCCGCGGTCCGCCCTAAGGGCTAGCGCGTCAATCATTGTGAGAGAACGGCTTCTCATCGTGGTTGTCGCTAGACACCAGGGGGCGGTCACTCCGCGAACAGCCATTCCCGCAGCAGGGCGCGGCCCTCCGGGTCCACGATGGTCACCAAGGTGGGCGACCGTCCGACGGGGGCCGGCACCCGGTCCACCCAGATGCCGTCGTGCACGCCGTCGAGGTCGTGCGCGGGGTAGGCGGGGAGCAGCGGACGCTCGAGCCGCAGCCCTTGTCCGGGCACCTCGACGACCAGCCGGAGGCGTCCCCCGCCAGCCGGGGCGGCGCGCTTCGGCGCCTTGTCGAGCAGCCGGTGGCGGGTGAGGCTGAACCGCCCGCGCTCGTCCACCCGTCCGGCCAGCAGCAGTGACCTCGCGCCCCCGCCGGACGCCGCTGGCCGCGGCTCCAGGCTCCGGTAGGCGGACGCCGCCGGCAGCCCGTCGAGGCTGATGCGCCGCCGCTGCGCCTCACGGTAGCTGTGGTCCGAGGTGAAGAAAGCATCGCAGTAGCTCATGACGTCCTTCGGGGCGTCGACGCCGGTTCCCGGCACCCCGGGCACGAAGCCGCCCGCGCCCTCGTTGCGGCGGGCGTCCCAGACCCGGTTGGGGCCAAGCCCGCCGTCCGCATGCGGGAATTCCTGGTGCGGCGGCGTCGAGCCGCAGCCCGCGTCGACGTGGTTCAGTCCGAGGTTGTGGCCCAGCTCGTGGGCCAGAGCGAAGTCGGTGCAGCCCACGTTGATGAGGGCTGCCCGATACGGGCTCAGAACCGCACCGTCGCCCCTGAGGTTGTAGCCGAGGCCGCAAGCCGCGTTGGCCGGCTCCGATCCCTCGGGCCATTCGACGTAGCCGACCCAGAACTCGTGCGGGCTCTCCGTGGCCTGCGACGTACGGTAGATCACGAGCTCCTCGAGTGCGTCCTCCCAGGCGCCCAGCCCGGCCCCGTAGTCGACCGCGCGCAGCGCGAAGGGCTCCGGCTCATCCGGGGCGCTCTCGTGGTTGCGCACGGTCACGGCCGGGGCGGGCCAGTGCGCGTTCACCACCGCCTGTATTTGCGCATCCGCCGGCACGCCCTCCGGAGGGATGACCCCGCCCGTCGGCGCGGTCTCCCCGGGTCCGGGCTCGCGGTGCGCGGGCACCACCACCACCTCCAGTGGGCGGGTCCGGTGGATGCCCTCGTCGGGCAGCGGGACCGCCACCTCGTTGTCGCCCTCGTCCGACTCCCTGAGGCGCCCGTTGGGGTCGATGGCCAGCTGCACGTCAAGGCCCGCGCGGTAGTCCCCGGCGGGCACCCGGTAGAGCAGCTCCGAGCGGAACGGGGACTCCCCGTAGCTGTCCGGGGTCTCCAGCCGGACGGCCCCGGAGCCGATGGGGTCAAGGCCCTGCCCGTCGCCCTGTCCGTCGCGCCCGGCCAGCCGGGCGGCGACCTCCGGGACGGTCTCGGAGTCGTGCTCCACGTGCACCGAGACGACCGCGAAGCGGCCCGCCTGCGGGTGCACGGCCACGCCGCCGCGGCCGTCCGTGTCGCCGCTCTCGACCAGCAGCCGCGACACCAGCGGGCCTTGGTAGGTCTCGACCTGCACGATGCGCGGGTTGCCCTCGTCGCACTCCCAGGTCCAGGCGGTCTCGATCCGGTCGGCGTGCTCCACGGTGATGCCGATGGCGGTCGTCACCGGCTCCGCGGTGCCCTTGAGGCAGTCCTCGACGCGCAGCTCGACGGCCACCGGCTCGCCGACCGTGAGCTGCCCGGACGCGGGGGCGGCGAGCACCGCGCCGGAGGCCGCGCCCTGGCTGCCGGGCGTGACCTGGAAGTCCAGCCTCGGCACGCCGGCCGAGTCCGAGGCGGCGGTGAACTCGAAGCCTGCCTGCGGCGAGCAGGGCCAGGCCAAGCAATGCTGAGGTCGTCAGTTCCGCGTGGTTGGGCATCTTGGTCTCCTATTGAGGCTTGTCGAGCGGATGGGAGATGTTGGTATCGCGAGGCCGGCATGGCCCGCCTCCTTGAATGGCGAAGCCGCCGGCCCTAGGTCGCTCACTTTGCGAACAGCCATTCCTGCCAGACGGCCCGGCCCTCCGGGTCCACGATCGTCACTGACGTTGGCTGCCGCCCGGAAGGGGCCGGCACACGGTCGATCCAGAAGCCGTCGTTGACGCCGTCCAAGTCGTGGGCGGGATAGGAGGGGACCAGAGGGCGCTCGAAGCGGGTCCCTTCGCTCGGCACCTCGACGACCAGCCGGTGGCGTCCTTGGCCATCGGCCACCGCTGGCTTCGGCGCCTTGTCGAGCAGCCGGTGGCGCGTGAGGCTGTAACGCCCGTGCTCGTCCACACGGCCTGCAAGGAGCAGGGACTTTGTGATGGGGTCAGCGGCCGCCGTGGCCTTGGACAGCGCGCTACGATACGCGGAGCTGGCCGGTAGCGGATCATGGCGGATGCGCCAGCGCTGCACCTCCCGGTAGCTGTGATCGGAGGTGAATGAAGGCCAGCAGTAACTCATAATGTCCTTAGCAACCTCGTCGCCGCTGCCGGGAACGCCGGGCACAAACCCGCCAACCCCGTTGTTGAGGCGTGCGTCCCAAACTCGGTTGGGGCCGAGCCCTCCGTTTGCGTGCGGGAACACCTCATGGGGCGCCGAGGATCCGCAGCCGGCGTCCACGTGGTACATGCCTAGGTTGTGACCCAACTCGTGGGGGAGGGCGCCGTCGTCGCAGTCTCCGCTGATGAGCACGGAGCGGTTCTCGGTCATTATGTCGTCGGGATTGCGGCGCTTGAGGCGAAAAGCAAGGCCACATGCTTCACGCGCGGCATCAGAACCCTCAGGCCAGTCCACGTAGCCGACCCAGACCTCGTGGGGGCCTTCCATGGCCTGCGACTCGCGGTAGACCGTGAGCTCCTCCAGCGCGTCCTCCCAAGCGCCCAGCCCAGCCTCCTCGCTAATGCCGCGTAGAGCGAAGACGTCAGGCTCGCCGGGGGCGTTCTCGTGATTTCGGACGGCAACTGTGGGAGCCGGCCAGAACGCATCCGCCAGCGCCGCGAACTCGGCGTCGGAGGGTACGTCCTCAGGGCGAATGAAGCCGCTCGGCGGCGCCGTCTCTCCGGCCGCAGGCTCGCGGTGAACGGGCACCACCACGAGCTCCAAGGGACGCGTTCGGTGCATCCCCGCATCGGGAAGTGGAACCGAGACGACGTTGTCCTCCTCGTCAGACTCCTTGAGCCGGTCCTCGGGGTCGATCTCAAGGCGCACGTCACGGCCCGCCCGGTAGCGCTCCGGGGGGACGCGGTACAGCAGTTCGGAGACGAACGGGGATTCGCCGTAGACCTCCGGGGTCTCAAGCCGATTGGGCTCATCGCCGGCCTGCTCAAGGCCTGCCACGTCGCCGGAGCCGTCGCGGGCGACAAGGCGCGCGGCGACCTCCGGTACGGTCTCGTAGCCGTGCTCGACGTGCACGGAGACGATTGCGAATCGGCCGGCCTGCGGGTGCACGTCCACGCCGCCGCGGTTGTCCGTCTCGCCGGTCCCCACGACGTGGCGCGACACCAGCGGCCCTTGGTAGGTCTCAACCAGCGTGATCGTGGGATTGCCCGCATCGCACTCCCACACCCATTCGGCCTCGATGTCGTCGGCGTGCTCGACCTCGATGGCGATGGAGGTCGCGACCGGCTCCCGGGTGCCGTGCAGGCAGTTCTCCACGCTCAGTTCGATGGCAACCGCCTCGCCGACCGTCAGCTCCCCGGACTCCGGTGAGGCCAGCACGGAGCCGGCAGTAACGCCGTCGTTGTCGGGCGTGATCCTGTAGTCGAGCTTGGGCGGGTCGGCCCAGTCGGAGGCTGCGGTGAACTCCAAGGAGGCCTTGGGCGGATCGAGGGCTCCGCCGGTGGCTTGGTCGGGCTTTGTTCCGACGGTGACCTCGACGTCGGGGTAGACGCACTCGATGCTGACGGAGACGGTCTCGGTGTGGCCGCCCCCGGTGGCGGTGACCTCGGCGGTGGCCTCGCCGGCCTCGCCGCAGCTGGCGTCCACGGCGAAGGCCGCGCTGCCGTTTGCTGGCACGTCAAGGCTGGTGGGCTCAACGGTCGCCCAGTCGGCCCCGCTGCTCAGGGAGACGGTGAGCTGGGAGTCCCTGCGGTTGGTGACGCGGACCTCGGTGCCGTCTACTGCGAGGCCGCCCAGCTGGCCGGACCCCTCGATGGCGTTGGTGGAAACGCTGAACGCGGGGCCGGATGGCTGCGTGGTGCCGGTGCCGGTGCCGTTACCACCACTGCCCCCCCCCCCCCGCAACCAGCGACGAGCAGGGCCAAGGAAACGAGGGCCGAGGGCAGATTTCTGTGGGTGGGCATTTCGGTCTCCTTCTGTGGCGGCAGAACGGCGGGTAACGCGAGAGGGCGAACGAGGCCGTGAGTGCAGCGGCAGTCAACTCAGCTTTGGGCGCCAAGGCTGAGGCTCTCGGCCACACTTTTAGACTGTCGGCCAGCTCATGTCAAAAGACGCAAAGGCTGCACCGTCGCAGCAAGTCATGGCGCTGGTGTCGAGAGTGGTAGGTTGGAGCGGTTAGCGGAAGCTCTCGTTCAGTTGTTCAAGGGCCGCTTCGCCGGGGCAAAGGTCGTTCTCGGTCAGGGCGTTCAAGGGGGTTTCCACGGTGCCTAGAATGTCGTGGCATTCGGGGGCGTCGGGCTCCACGTAGAGCAGGCCGGTGGCCACTTCACCGCGTTCCTGGCTGCGCAGCACGTGCTCCAAGGCGCCGATTCGGTCGTGGACGTCAAAATCCTTGGCTACCTTGGAGAGGCGCAGGATGGAGCCGTCCGGCATGGGCACGTCCTCAGTGGTGCCTGGATCGTAGTCGGCGGTGATTTCCGCGGAAGCCGGCACGAAGTCCGCCTCCACCATCCGTTCGCTGTGGCCGCGCACGTAGTCGAAGCTCTTGGTGGAGCCGTTGTGGTTGTTGAAGGCCACGCAGGGCGAGATCACGTCCAGGAACGCCATGCCCGGATGCACCAGTGCAGCCTTGATCAGCGGCACGAGCTGCTTCTTGTCGCCGGAGAAGCTGCGGGCCACGAAGCTCGCCCCAATCTGCAGCGCCATGCTGATTAAATCGATGGGCTCATAGAGGTTGGGCACGCCCTTCTTGCTGGTTGAGCCGCGGTCATTGGTGGCGGAGAACTGGCCCTTGGTCAGCCCGTAGGTGCCGTTGTTGTCAACGATGTAAACCATGTTGATGCGACGGCGAACGATGTGCGCAAACTGGCCCAACCCGATGGAGGCGCTGTCCCCATCGCCGGAGACGCCCACGCAGTAAAGCGACCGGTTGGCCAAGTTGGCGCCGGTGGCCACCGACGGCATGCGGCCATGCACTGAATTGAAGCCGTGCGACTTGCTGAGGAAGTAGCTCGGCGTTTTCGAAGAGCAACCGATGCCGGAGATCTTGGCGAATCGGTGCGGCGGCAGGGAGAGCTCGGCGCAGGCGGCAACGATGGCGGCGCTGACCGAATCATGCCCGCAACCGGCGCAGAGCGTGGAGACGACGCCTTCGTAGTCCCGTCGGGTGAGGCCGAGGTCGTTGGCCGGCAGTTGCGGATGGCGGATGCGGGGCTTGACGACGAAGGTCATGAGCCCACCCCCGTCAGCCTTGGAAGCCGCTCGGCCTGATAGTGCTCTAGCACTTGGTCGCGAATGGTGTCGGCGGAAATCGACAGCCCAGCGTAGTAGCGCACCGAAACCAGTTTGGCGGGGTCGGCCACCCCTTCGTTGATCAGCAGCGTGCGCATCTGCCCGTCCCGGTTCTGGTCCACCACGAACACGCGCTCGTGGCGGCCAATGAAGTCGAACACCTCCTGCCCAAACGGAAAGCCGCGCACGCGAATGCGATCTAAGGCTATGCCCTCCTTCTGCAGCAGCTCCAGCGCCTCAGTCATCGGCATGGCGCTGGTGCCGTAGTAGAGAATGCCGTTTCTGCCGCCATCATCGGCGATTTCGGCCTTGGGCGTGAGCCCCGCCGCAGTGGCCCACTTGCGCTCCAGCCGCTCCATGTTGCGCTGGTAGGCCTCCGGGCTTTCGGTGTAGTGGGCATACTCGTCGCGCGAGGTGCCGCGCGTGAAGAACGCGCCCTTCTCCGGGTGCGCACCCGGCAGCGTGCGCTGGCCGATGCCATCGCCATCCACGTCGAGGTAGCGTCCGAAATCCTCAGTGGCGTCCAGTGCCGCCGCATCCAGCACCTTGCCCCGGTCGTAGCGCCGCTCGTCGCTCCAAGCGAAAGGCTCGGAGACGTTGTCGTTCATGCCCAGTTCCAAGTCGCTCATGACCATGATCGGCGTTTGCAGTCGGTCCGCCAGATCGAGCGCTTCGGCGGCAAAGTCGAAGCACTCCTTCGGCGACGACGGGAACAGCAGCACGTGCCGGGTGTCGCCGTGGGAGGCGTAGGCGGCGGCGGTCAGGTCGCTTTGCTGGGTGCGGGTGGGCATGCCGGTGGAGGGGCCGGCCCGCTGAATGTCAAAAACCACCGCCGGAATCTCCGCAAAGTAGGCAAGGCCGAGAAATTCCGACATCAGGGAAATGCCGGGGCCGCTGGTGGCGGTGAAGGCGCGGGCGCCGTTCCAACCGGCGCCAATGACGATGCCGATGGCGGCCAGCTCGTCCTCCGCCTGGATGACGGCGAACTTGTTGGCGCCGGTGGACGGATCCTTGCGCAAGGTGTTGGCGTGGCGCTCAAAGGACTCCGCCATGGAGGTGGACGGCGTGATCGGATACCAAGCGCAGACCGTGGCCCCGCCGTACAGGGCGCCCAAGGCTGCGGCCGTGTTGCCATCAATGAGAATCTTGTCGCCGTTGGCGCTTGAACGCCGCACTTGGTATTCGATGGGGCCGTTCAGGTATTCCAAGGCATAGCTGCGGCCCAGCTCCAAGGCGTGAATGTTGGGTGCGATCAGATCGTCCTTGCCCCGGTACTGCTTGGCCACCATGCCGGTGATGACCTCGAACTCAATGTTCAGCAGGGCGGACAGTGCGCCGAGATAGACGATGTTCTTGAACAGCCCCCGCTGCTTCAAGTCCGCGAACTCCGGCAGCAGCAGCGTGGCGATGGGCATGCCGATTTCATGGATGTCGCTGCGCTGGAGGTGCGCGGCCAACGGCTTGGAGTTGTCGTAGAACAGGTAGCCGCCCGGCTTGATGTCGGCGATGTCCTCCGCGTAGGTCTCCGCGTTCATGGCCACCATGATGTCCACGCCCTCCCGCCGGCCAAGATGGCCGCGCTCGCTCACGCGCACCTCGAACCAGGTGGGCAGCCCCTGGATGTTGGAGGGGAAGATGTTGCGCGCCGCCACCGGAATGCCCATGCGGAACAACGCCTTGGCGAACATGCCGTTGGCGCTTGCCGAGCCCGAGCCGTTGACGTTGGCGAAGCGGATGACAAAGTCGTTGTAGGTGACCTTCATTGGGCGTAGGACCCCAATTGCGGAATGTGCACCACGGAGCGCTGCATGTCCCAGGCGTTGGTCGGACACCGCTCCGCGCACAGGCCGCAGTGCAGGCAGACGTCCTCGTCCTTGACCATCACCCGGCCCGTGGGCAGGTGGCCGGACACATAGAGGTCCTGCTCGCCGTTGACGGCCGGGGCCATCAGCCGCTGACGCAGCTCCGCCTCCTCGCCGTTTTCGGTGAAGGAGATGCAGTCCATGGGGCAGATGTCCACGCAGGCGTCGCATTCGATGCACAGCCGGTCCGTGAACACCGTCTGCACGTCGCAGTTCAGGCAGCGTTGCGCCTCCTTGGCCCCCAAACGCTTGTCGAAGCCGAGTTCCACTTCAATCTTGATGTTGCCCAAGGCTTGGCGCTTGTCCGCATGGGGCACCAGATAGCGCGCGGCGGGGTCGTGCTCGCTGTCGTAGCTCCACTCATGAATGCCCATCTTGGTGCTGATCAGGTTGACGCCCTCCGGGGGGCGGTCGGCTTTCAGGTCCTTGCCCTGACAGAACAGGTGAATGGAAATGGCGGCTTGGTGCGCATGGGCCGATGCCCAGATGATGTTCTCCGGGCCAAATGCCGAGTCCCCGCCGAAGAAGACCTTGGGGTGGGTTGATTGGAAGGTCACCTCGTCGAGCACCGGGCAATCCCACTTGTCGAACTGGATGCCGAGGTCCCGTTCAATCCACGGGCAGTGGTTCTCCTGGCCGATGGCCATAAGTATGTGGTCGGCCGGCAGGAACACGTCGTCCTCGCCGCTTGGTTCATAGCGCAGGCGCCCGTCGGCGCCCTCGACCGGCTTGACGCAGCCGAACAGGACGCCGGTCAGCTTGCCGTTCTGGTGGGTGAACGCCTTGGGCGGGCGGTTGTTGATGATGGGGATGCCCTCGCTCATGGCATCCTCCTTCTCCCAATCCGAGGCCTTCATCACCTCGAAGGCGGAGCGCACCACCACCGTGACGCTGTCCGCGCCGAGCCGCTTGGAGGTGCGGCAGCAATCCATGGCGGTGTTGCCGCCGCCCATGACGATGACGTTGCCGGCTATGGCATCGGTGTGGCCGAAGGCGACGCTGGACAGCCAATCGATGCCGATTGAGATGTGCTCGTCCACCTCGTCGCGGCCCGGCAGTTGAAGATCCCGCCCCCGTGGAGCGCCGGTGCCGACGAAGTAGGCGTCGAAGTCCATCTCCAGCATCTCCTTCATGCTGGTGATCTCGTGGCCGAAGTGGCACTCGACGCCCATGTCGAGGATCAGGTCCACCTCCTCCTCGAGCACGTCCGCGGGCAGGCGGAAGGCCGGTATCTGGCTGCGCATCATGCCGCCGCCGGCCGGGTCCTTCTCGAACATGTGCACTTCGTAGCCGAGGGGCAGCAGGTCTCGCGCCACCGCCAGCGACGCCGGCCCCGCCCCGAGCAGCGCAATGCGCTTGCCGTTCTTGGCGGTGGGCACCCGGGGCAGGTAGGGACGGATGTCGCCCTTGTGGTCCGCAGCCACCCGCTTCAGGCGACAGATGGCCACCGGTTTCTCCTCGGTGCGCACCCGGCGGCAGGCCGGTTCGCAGGGCCGGTCGCAGGTGCGGCCGAGAATGCCCGGGAAGACGTTGCTGTCCCAGTTGAGCATGTAGGCTTCGGTGTAGCGCTCCTGGGCGATCAGGCGAATGTACTCCGGCACGGGGGTATGCGCCGGGCAGGCCCACTGGCAGTCCACCACCTTGTGGAAGTAGTTGGGATCCTGAATGTTGGTGGGCTTCATGGCATCAACCGGCCACGCAAGGGCTGCGCCAAGGCAGTCCCGGCAAAGGAAGTTTCAAGACACTTCGATGGCAGCTTGTTCTAGCACGCGTTTTCGCACGCGCGCACTCTACCCCTTTGCGCAGCAGTTGGAAACAGTTACCGGTGTGCGTGCGCACCCGCGGGGCGGGTGCATTGGAGTTTCGCTAAAGCGAAACTCCCTGCGTGTTTGCCAGGCTGGGCCGAACTGCGTGCGTGCGCGCCCGCGGGGCGGGCGCGTTGGAGTTTCGCTAAAGCGAAACTCAGGGGGCAGGGGTGTTTGCCAAGGTGAAGGGGCGTCTTGCAAAACGGGATTGGCTCGACATCGGAGTACAATGCCCTTCGAATTGCCACTTCACCTTCACTCACCACTAGCCAACTGCAATGAGCTTCTCCGCAAATGCAATCCTGCCCGCCGACGCGCTGGCCGTTAAGCCTGGCGAACGCCTGTCGTGGGCCGGCTTGGCGGATGGGGCGGCCAGCTACTTTGCGGCCCTGGCCGGGGCAGCGCACGCCGGCTTGACGCTGATTGCCACCAACAATGCCGCGGCGGCGGTTCGATGCCTTGAGGAAGTGCGCTTCTACGCGCCGCCCGGCCTGGACATCCTGCATTTTCCCGCTTGGGAGACGCTGCCTTACGATGCCTTCTCGCCGCATCAAGACATCATTTCCGAACGGCTGGCCACCCTGCGCCGGCTGCCCGCCATCGAACAGGGCATCTTGGTGGTGCCGGCGGCCACGCTCATGCAGCGGCTGCCGCCACGGGCCTTCATCGACGGTCAAGCCCTTTCCCTCAAGGTCGGGGCGCACTTCGACCTGCACGCTGAGCGGGCGCGGCTGGAGGCAGCGGGCTACCTGGCGGTGGATACGGTGGCCCATCGCGGCGAGTTCGCCGTTCGCGGGTCGCTGATGGACATCTTTCCCATGGGGCTGGGCAACCCGGTGCGCATCGACCTCTTTGACATGGAAATCGACACCTTGCGCACCTTCGATGTCGAAACCCAAATGACCATCGAACAGGTGCCGAGCATCGACGTGCTGCCGGCCAAGGAGTTTCCCTTCGACGCCGCCAGCATCGCCCGCTTCCGCAACAACTGGCACGAGGCCTTCGACGTGGACGTGCGTCGCTGCAGCGTCTACCAGGACGTCTCCGCCAACCTGTCGCCGAATGGGGTGGAGTGCTACCTGCCGCTGTTTTTTGGCCGCGACGGGCTGGCCACCCTGTTCGACTATCTGCCGGCCAACACCCTCATCCTGCAGCAAGCGGGGATGGCTGACGCCGTGGAGCAGTTCTGGAGCCTCGTCTCCAGCCGCCACCAAAGCCTGGCCCATGACATCGAGCGGCCCCTGCTGGCGCCCGAGGCCCTGTTTCTGAACCCGGAGGGGCTTAACCAGCACCTCAACCAGAAGCCGAGAATCGCCTTGGGGCCGGACTTCAAGCATCGCCTGCAATTCGACTGTCCGCCGTTGCCGCCGCTGGAGGCCAACGCCCGAATGAAGGAGCCTGCCCAAGCACTGCTGGGCTTGGTCGCGGAGCAGGCTGATGCGCGGTTTCTGTTCACCGCGGAGAGCGCTGGCCGACGCACCTTGCTGGAGGAGTTCCTGGCCCACGCCGGCATCCGCACCCAGGACTGCGCGGGCTGGCTGGACTTTTGCGCCCGTGACTGTCAATTCGGCCTGGCCGTGGCCCCCATCGACCGCGGTCTGCGGCTAAATGGGGATTACCTCAAGCCGACCAGCCAGCCCACCGGCGCCGAAGACGGCTTTAGCGACAGCTTCATCCCGCAGTCACGCGGCCTGGGCGGTGCACTGGTCATCACCGAGAGCCAGATCTTCGGGCATGGGCCCGCCACCGACCGCGCCAGCGGCACGCGCACGGTGGACCC
Organism: Candidatus Azophilus sp.; assembly: GCA_965220835.1. Lineage (GTDB taxonomy): Bacteria > Pseudomonadota > Gammaproteobacteria > Pseudomonadales > Azotimanducaceae > Azophilus. The sequence continues at coordinate 2,219,603 of OZ244842.1, forward strand.
GGAGCAGGTGATCCGCAACCTCACCGAATTGTCCATCGGCTCGCCAGTGGTTCACGAGGAGCACGGCATCGGCCGCTACCGAGGCCTGCAAACGTTGGACGTGGACGGCGCGCAAAGCGAGTTCCTCACCTTGGAGTACGCCGACGGCGCCAAGCTCTACGTGCCGGTCACCGCGCTGCACCTCATCTCCCGCTACGCCGGGGCGGACGAGGAGTTGGCGCCCCTGCACCGCTTGGGTTCGGACCAGTGGGAGAAGGTGCGGCGCAAGGCTGCGGAGAAGGCGGTGGACGTGGCCGCCGAGCTGCTCGACCTGTCCGCCCGGCGCGCCGCCCGGGTGGCGCCGGCGCTGCGTTGCGAGGCGGCGGAGTACGAGCGCTTTGCCCGCCAGTTTCCCTTCGACCTCACCGCCGACCAAGCTGACGCCATCGATGCGGTGTTGGCGGACATCGGTTCGGAAAAGTCCACGGACCGGCTGATCTGCGGCGACGTGGGCTTCGGCAAGACCGAAGTCGCCATGCGGGCGGCGTTCGTGGCGGTGCAAAGCGGCCGCCAAGTGGCCGTGCTCACGCCCACCACCTTGCTGGCGCAGCAGCACTTCGACACCTTCCAAGACCGCTTCGCCGACTGGCCAGTGCACATCGAAGTGGTTTCCCGGCTGCGCAGTGGCGGCGAAGTCAAGGACATCGGCAAACGCCTGTCCGCTGGCCAGATCGACATTCTGATCGGCACCCATCGGCTGCTCGGCGCCGGGCTGGACTTCAAGAACCTGGGGCTGATCGTCATTGACGAGGAGCACCGGTTCGGGGTCCGCCAGAAGGAGCGCTTGCGGGCGCTGCGCGCTGAAGTGGACGTGGTCACCCTCACTGCCACCCCCATCCCACGCACCTTGAACCTGGCCTTGGGGGGCTTGCGCGACCTGTCGATCATCGCCACACCACCGGCCAAGCGGCTGTCCATCAACACCTTTGTGCATGAGAAGCGCAACCACATCATTCGCGAAGCGCTGAACCGGGAGTTGATGCGCGGCGGCCAGGTCTTCTACGTCCACAACCAAGTGCGCACCATCCACCAAGCCGCGGACGCGGTGCAGGCGCTGGTCCCGGATGCCCGAGTGGGCGTCGGCCACGGCCAGATGGGCAAGCGGCAGCTCGAAGGGGTGATGAACGACTTCCACCACCGCCGGGTCAACGTGCTGGTCTGCACCACCATCATCGAGAACGGCATCGACATCCCCAACGCCAACACCATCATCATCGAGCGGGCGGACAAGTTCGGACTTGCCCAACTGCACCAACTGCGCGGGCGGGTGGGGCGCTCCCACCGGCAAGCCTACGCCTATCTGCTGACGCCCCACCCGACCGCCATGACGCCGGATGCGGCCAAGCGGCTGCTGGCCATCGAGGCCGCGGGTGAGTTGGGGGTTGGCTTCACGCTGGCCACCCAGGATCTGGAAATTCGCGGTGCCGGCGAGCTGCTCGGCGCCGAGCAGTCCGGGCAGATCGAATCCGTGGGGTTCAGCCTCTACATGCAAATGCTCGACCGCGCCGTCAAGGCCATTCAGGCGGGCAATCCGCCGGACATGGCGCAGCCCTTCACGCCGGTCAGCCGGGAGGTCAACCTGCACTGCGGCACGCTGATCCCCGAGGACTACCTGCCCGACGTGCACCTGCGGCTGATCATGTACAAGCGCATCAGCGCCGCCGCCAGCCAAGGCCAACTCGATGAACTGCGCGCGGAGATGATCGACCGCTTCGGGCGCTTGCCGCCGCCACTGGCGCAACTGTTTCAGGTGACTGCCCTGAAGCTGCGGCTGACGCCACTGGGCATCACCCGGTTCGAACTCGGCGAGCGGGGCGGCAAGGTTGAATTCAGCGACACCACCCCAGTCAACCCGGCAAGCGTCATCGCGCTGGTGCAAGGCAGCCCCTCCACCTACAAGCTGACGGGCGGCACCGTGCTGCGCATCACGCACGGCATGGCGGACTTGGCAGCCCGCTTGGCGTTCGCCGATGAGCTGTTGGCCGCGCTGGCGCCGGAAACACCCATCGTCAACGCAGCGGCAGCCGGCGGATGAAGCGCCCCCGCGTTTGGCTAAGCGGGCTGGCGGTGTTGGCCGCCCTGCCCGTCGCCGCCAAGGTCGATGACCCGAACGACCTGATCCACGGGCGCTGGTACGCCACCGAAGTGATCATCTTTGAGCGCGCCCAACCCGCCGATCCAGGTCCAGAGGCCTTGGTCTGGGAAGGCGGGCGCGCTTGGCCCGCCACGACGCGCGCCTTCCAAGAGCCCGAGCCTTGGCGCATTGCCAGCCTCGACCCGCTGACCCGCGCCTGCCTTGAGTTTCCCCGTCTTGAACTGGCATTGAAGGAGCCTCAGCCTGGGGAGCGCGAGGGGTTCGCCCCTCGCATGAATGAGCCTCAGCCCGGGGAGCGCGAGGGGTTCGCCCCTCGCATGAATGAGCCTCGGCCTGGGGAGCGCGAGGGCGGCTCGGCCCTGCCAGAGCCGATCGCGGCAGTTCTCAATCCGCCGCCAGCCATCGATCCACGCCTTGCGCCGCACCCCTTGCTCGACCTGCTCAGCACCGCCGCCCGCCAGCAAGAGGCGCTGCGCCGCCAGAGCTACCGTTGGTTGCCGCAGCGAACCCACACGCTGGGGGCCCACGCGCGGCGCCTGCGCAACACGCCAGGGCTGGACATCATCTGGCACGGGAGGTGGCTGCAGCCCGTGCCAAGCCGCGCAGCCGGCGAACCCCTGATGCTGGCCGCGCAAGCCACGCCAAGCCAAGGCCGCCTGTCCGGGACGCTGCAAATCACCCTTGGCCGCTTCCTCCACTTCGGCGCCAAACTGTGGCTGGAACAGGCCATCGGGAAGCCATGCCCCAAGCCACCGGAAGGGCAGCCGCCGAGGGCGGAAGTTGCGTCATGTGACAACCCTGACCCGCGATCTCGGCAGCTAGAGGGCGAAGCAGCCGCCATCCCCTACATGCGCCTCGACCAGACCCGCACCATGCGCAGCGGTGAATTGCACTACATTGACCACCCCCGAATGGGCGTTTTGGTGCGCGTCGACCCGATACCGGCCTCCGCCGCCTTGGAGGAGGCGCTGGAGACCTGGCGCCAGTCGATAATGGCACTCTAGGCTGCTTTAGCTATTGCCGCCCATCGCGGCACAGCCCCGCTGCCATGTCTGAAGACCGCCCCTTAATCAGCGCCTCCATGATGGCGCTTTTGGTCTTGGGGCACAGCCCTGCCACCATGCCGGAAGACCGCCCGGCGACCACCGGCTGCAAACCGCTCCCGGCGGTTCGTTACTGCGCAGCGGCGCTGTTCTAGGCCGGCTCGCGCTTGCTGCGGATATCCACGCCATGCGCCCAAGTGGCGTGGGTGCCGCTGGAGATGCGGTGCGGCAGCATAATGCGGCACACCGGTTCAGCCGCCATGGTGCTGGCATCGTACAGCACGCATTCGGAACGGTCTTCGTTCATGTCGGTGATGAAGGTCACTAGGTAGCCCTCGTCCTCTGCAGTTGCGCCAACGCGCGGGGCGAAGCCGCCTTCACTGCCGTAGCGGCCTTCGCCGAAGGAAACCGACGCCGTGCTCCCGGACTGGAGATCGTGCTTGATGAAGCCGTTGAAGAGGAACCAGCCGGGTTCGTTGAACGTGCTGTAGGCGTAGCGGTAAGCGCGCCCCGCGTGACGCTGGTTGATGGTGCCGAATTCCAGCGTGCGGTCGTCCAAGCGCTCTTCCACGGTGGCACCGGTTTGCAGGTTGAAGCGCCAGCGATGCAGCCGCGGCGCCATCAGGCCCACGTCGAGGTAAGCCATCATGCGCGCGTAGCCCGGCGGTGCCGTGGGGTGGCTGCGCGGTTCCGGATGCTCCTGGAAGTAGCCGTCCAGGATGACCTCTTGGCCGTCCTCCCAAGCATTGACCCAATGCAGCACGTAGGTGGGTTCGGCCTCAAACCAGCGAATCTCCTCCGGCTGCCCCAGGCGGGGGAGGATGCCGAAGCGGCTGGGCAAGTCCCGGTGCATGCGCACCACATGGTGGCCTTGCTTCAGGCGTTCCGCGTCCCAGAAGAGCGGCAGATCGTTGAAGATGGCGTAGTTTTCGGTGAACGCCATGTCGTGGGGCAGGCGCGGCCCGGGCAGGGGAATCGGCACCAAGTGCTTGAGCCGGTTGTCCGCGCCGACCACGCCGTAGTGCATGTGGGGCGCCTGTTTGCTGTAGTTGAAGAACAGCAGCTCGCCGCTGTGCTCGTCCAGCTTCGGATGCGCCGATATGCCCTGTTCCGGCACCCACTGCTCGGTGCCGAGCTGCTCCAGCGTGTACGGGTCGAGGCGGTAGCCCTCGCCGCATTGATAGAACGTCGAAAGGGCCATGCCGGCATGCACGATGACATCGGTGGACGAGGCGTCCTTGAGCCCGCCTTGGGCGCCCCATCCCGGCCGCTCCGAGCGCGATGGCGGCTCCATTAGCCCGGCCCAGAGCGAGCGGCCCGCAGCCTGCTCCGCCGCAAAGCCCGCTGTGCGCACGAAGCGGTTGCGGTACGCCGCACGGCCCTGGGCAAAGCTCATGGCGTGCAGCATGCCGTCGCCATCGAACGGATGATAGCGGCCAATGGGTTCGTGGATCGGGTTCTCCGTGTTGCGCAGGTACACGCCGTCAATGTCATCGGGTATTTCGCCGACCACCGCCATGTCGGCGGCATCATACTCATCGTAGTTCGGGGTCCAGGCGCCGGTGAGGTAGGGGTGGTCGCCTGGATCCAAGTCGGACTCTATGCGGTTTACTAGGGTGGCTGGCATGTCATTTTCACCTTCGGTTGACGCCTCATTCAAAGGCGGAGGGGAGTTCAACGCCATAGCTGGCCGGAGGCCCGCACGGCCAGCCTAGCATGGCTGGTCTGGGGTGTGTAGATTCAGGTGGGTTTCCAAGCCCTCAGGTTGGCTGGCGCGAAAATCCGCGCACGCTGCCCCTACGCTTGAATCAGCAGAGCCTCCAGCAGCCGCATGACCGCGGCGAAACCGCGCTCGGCGGCGCGCTCGAAGCCGTCCATGTCGATTTGACTCGGGTCATCGCCGCGGCCGGCGGCGGCGTTGACGACGATGCACAGGCTTGCCATGGGCAGCCCGAGCTCCCGGGCCAAACCCGCTTCCGGCATCCCGGTCATGCCCACCACCGTGCAGCCATCCCGGTCCAGGCGGTCGATTTCGGCAGCGGACTCCAGCCGCGGCCCTTGGGTGGCGCCATAAACGCCCCCCGCCACCAAATCCACGCCAGCCACACGGGCGGCCTCTGCCAGGGCGCTGTTGAGGTCATCGTCATAGGGGCGGGTGAAGTCAACGTGGGTGGCACCGGTTTCATCGAATGTGTGCGCCCGGCCCCAAGTGTAGTCGATGATTTGGCGGGGAGCGGCCAAGTCCCCCGGCCGCAGCGCCCGGTCGATGCCGCCCACGGCGTACACGGCAATCAGGCGCTCCGCGCCCAGCTTCTTGAGCAGCCAGAGGTTGGCCCGGTAGTTGATGACATGGGGCGCAAGCTGGCGCGGCTCGCCGTGACGATAGGACACCACAAGCCCATGGCCGCCCACGCGCCCCTCAAAGAAGCCATCCGCAGCCGGCCCATAAGGGGTGTCGAGCCCGCCGATGCGTTCGAAACCGCCGGGCAGGGAAACCTCGCCGGAACCAATGATGAGTCCGGTGGTCATCAAGCCTGGTCCTCCATGTCTTCCGGCAACGCGCGGATGTCCGGCAGGTTGCGCCAATAGCCCTTGTAGTCCATGCCGCAGCCCAACAGATAGCGATTGGGGCATTGCAGGGCGGCAAAGTCCACCTCCACCGCACGGTTGCCAGGCACGTCCTTGCGGCTGAGCACCGTGGACCAGACCCGCTCAGCACCGGCCGCTGCCGCCCACTCGCACACCGCGGCCAAGGTGTCCCCGTGATCGAGCACGTCATCGACAATCAGCACCTGCCGGCCCGTGACGCTTTGGACGGGCGAGGCGATCCAGTCCAAGGCGCCGCCCGCCGTGCTGTCTCGGTACCGCGCCACATGGACGTAGCCCAATTCAAGGGGAAAGTGGAGGCGGTCAAGCAGCCTGCCGCAGTAGGGCAGCCCGCCGTGCATCACGCACAGCAGCAGCGGATTGGCCTGCTGCAGGGCCAAGCTGATGCGCACCGCGGTCTGATCCACCGCCCGGGTCACCGCCTCGGCATCGACGATGACTTCGGAACGCTGCCACGCGGCCAGCACATCCTCGGCTACCCGGGTCACCGCGTGGGCCCCTCCAGATGCATGACCTGGGTGGGGAAGGCGATCTCCGCACCGTGGGACCGAATGACCTCCGCGATCTTGAACAGCACGTCCTGCTTGACGGCGTGGAAGGTCTGCCAGTCCGTGGTCTTGGTGAACGTGTACACAAAAAAGTCCAAGGAGGAGGCGCCGAAAGTGACGAAGTTGACCATCAGGGTGCGCTCTTGATCGATGTCGGAGTGCGCACGCAGCATGCTCTCCACGTCGGCGACGATGGCCGGCAGGACGGCGAGGTCGTCGTAGCGCAAGCCGATGGTCTCATAGATGCGCCGGTTCAGCATCTTCGACGGGTTCTCCACCGTCAGCTTGGTGAAGGTGGCATTGGGTACGTACAGCGGTCGTTGGTCGAAGGTGCGAATGCGCGTCAGACGCCAGCCGATGTCCTCCACGGTGCCTTCAATTTCCTGGTCCGGCGACCGGATCCAATCACCCACGGAAAACGGCCGGTCCAGGAAGATCATCAGGGCGCCAAAGAAGTTGGCAAGCAGGTCACGGGCCGCGAAACCAACGGCGATGCCACCGAGGCCACCGAAGGCGAGCACGCTGGCGATGGAGAAGCCAAAGGCCTGCATGGCCAGCAAAACGGCGATCACCAAGACAACGATGCGCAGTATCTTGGCGATGGCCGCCGCGGTGGCCACATCCATGTGCCCGTCGCCGGGGGCGGCGTGGATGACTTGGGATTCAACCTCGCGGATGAAGCGCACGGCAAACCAAGCCAGCACCCAGACCAACGCCACCTCCCGCAGCCGGTGGACCTCGTCAACCAAGCCTGCCTCAAACGCGCCATCGGCAAGTTCCAGCGCCCAGGAGGCGCCCACCACCCAGACGAACCAAGCAAAGGGCTTGCCGATGGCGACGATCAGCGCGTCGTCATAGCGATTGCGCGTGAGTTCCGTGCGCCGCCTCAAGTGCGCCAAGACCCGCTGGCCGGCGTAGTGGGCGAACGCGGCCACCGCCAAAACGGCGAACGACTGCACCGTCAGCCGGTAATCGGCAACCCGCGCCAGAAGATTCTCAAGAAGTTCCATGGCCAAAAAATTCTAACCGGATTGGTTGGCGGATAGCACAGGCATGTGCGCGTTCGCACCGCCGGGCCCTGGCTTCGAACCGCGGGACGCACTTGGACCTGTGCCGGCAGCAGGCCAGCGCCCAATGCGCCCAAGCCTGCCCTGCGTCCACTCCGACGGAAATGCCAAACTGAAAGTGCTGCTGGCCGACAGCTGCGGGCCAGCAGGTTGGCATTCGTCACGCCTTGCTGTATAAAACCCCATTGACTGGTTGTTTGAACACTGCTCCAAGAACGTCCTTGGTGTGGTGTTGGCCAGCCGCCAACTAGGAGGCCCCGATGGACGGACTCACCAAAAGGCAAGCCGACGTGCTCAACGTCATCCGGCAGTCATTGCGCGACAGCGGCTATCCGCCCACCCGCGCGGAGATTGCCCAAGTGCTGGGCTTCAAGTCCGCCAACGCCGCCGAGGAGCACTTGAAGGCCTTGGCCCGCAAGGGCGCCATCCAGATGGTGCCCGGCGCCTCGCGAGGCATTCGCCTGCCGGAGCCCGACGGGCTGCCGCTGGTCGGACGGGTGGCGGCCGGCGCACCCATTCTTGCCACTGAGCACATTGAAGAGCGCATCCAGCTTCCGTCCAGCTTCTTTCGGCCGGAGGCCCACTTCCTGCTCCGGGTCAAGGGCGACAGCATGACCGATGCCGGCATTCTCAACGGCGACCTGCTCGCCGTGCACAACACCCCGGAGGCGCGCAATGGCCAAATCGTCGTGGCGCGCATCAACGACGAGGTAACGGTCAAGCGGCTGCGCCGTCCCAACCGCCGCAGCCGGCAACTGCAGTTGCTGCCGGAAAACGACGCTTACGATCCCATCGATGTGGATCTAAGCCAGGATGACTTCGCCATCGAAGGCATAAGCGTCGGCGTTCTGCGGCGAAGCCCTTAGCGCATCCCAAAGAAGCCCTTAGCTCATCCCAAAGAAGCCCTTAGCTCATCCCAAAAAAGTGCACTGCCGCTGCCGCGGAACCGCCTAGCGAGCTGACGGGCCGCTGCCGATTGGTCCAAACAGGCCAATCAGCCTATGCGTTGTGCTTCCAGTTGCCGTGAAACCCGTAGGGCACGCGATGGGGCAGCTCGGCGCAGGCGATGGGGCCAGCGGCCACATCATTGGCATCCAGGAAAATCAGGTCGCTGCGGTTCTGATTGGCCCGGTAAACCACGCTCAGCAGATAGCCGTCACCTTCCTCGGCATCCGCTGACCGGGGCACGAACACGGGCTCGCCGGTGGCGTCGCCCTCCGGCAGCACGTATTGGCTGCGTTGGCCGGTGGCGAAGTCCTGATGGGCCACTGCGTTGAAACCGAGGCCTCCGGGGCCGCCAATTGACGCGCCGTAGTAGCCGTGGCGGTAGTTGTTGCCCGTGAAGCGCTCATCCAAACGCGGAAACTCGCCGCTGATGTCATCCAGGTAGCGGCGCTGCACGCCGTTCGAGTTGTCGGCCAGGTCGAACACCCATTCGCAGAGCCGCGCCTGCGCCTTTGCCGGGTCCGGCGGGCTGCCGTCGGCGTGGGGAAACAGGGGCACTTCCTCAAACTGCATCACGTGGGCAACGATGCGGTTGCCCTCAGTGTAGGCGTTCATCGGATGGAACACGTAGCAAGGGTCGGTCTCGAACCAGCGCATGTCCGCCACTGAGCCGTCCCGGCGCATCACGCCAATGTGAGTGCCCTTCTCCGGCTCCCACGCCAAGGCCGGCTCGCCCTTCATGGCCCGCTCCATGCTGCCGGTGGCCGGGAAGATGGGAAAAATCACGTGCTCATCGGTGATGATGAAGTCGTGCACCATGCTGGCAAAGGGGGCATCGAAACGCTCCGACCGGGTGAGGTTGCCGTTGGCATCCACAGTCTGATAGCTCATGCCGGCGCTGAACGGGCCCGAGACCATGTAGCCGAAGAACAGCATCTCACCGGTCTTGGGGTCAATCTTGGGATGGGCCGTCATCGGGCCTTCAAACTGGTCGTCATAGCGCCATGTGCCTTTCGATTCCAGGGTGTCGGGGTCAATTTCGAACGGCGGATGCCCTTCCTCAAGGGCCAGCAGCTTGCCGCCGTGCCAAACCACGTTGGTGTTGGCCAAGCCCTCGTCGGCCGCTTCCTGGGTGATCGGGTCGTTCTGCATCGGGTTGAACGGGCTGTAGAGGCTGCGGCCCTCCCGCCGCTCCAAGGCCCACTTGGCGGTGCGCACCCAGCGGTTGCGATAGCGCACCCGGCCGTTTTGAACGTGAAACATGTGCACCATGCCGTCGCCGGCGAACCAGTGGTGGTCCGCGCGCGGCGGAAACTGCGGGTCGGGGCCGTTGCGGAAATAGGTGATGTCCAGGTCGGCCGGCAGCTCCCCGCGGACAATCACGTCGTCGATGTCGCACTCCATGCGAATCGGCGCGAAATTGCCGCTGAGCTGCGGATGGTCTGGATAGGGCGTGGTCATGCGCGTTCCTTTGCAATTGCTGGATGGGGGCGCGACTGTACCAGATATTGGAAACGGCGCGCATTGGTGTACGCAGAACTGTTACCGAGATTGGCCGAGGATTTATCCATCGGCCAGCCCATCGCTTTACACTGCCCTGTTCAATTGGTTCGCAGGTGTGAACATGAAAGTCACCGAGCTAGCCCGGAAAACCGCCCAAGGTTCATGGCGTGCGCTAAGCATCCTCTGCCTAATGGCCGCGCTGCTAGGGGCCTGCGATGCGCGGAGCCCGAAGCCCGCCTTTGAGCTTGGCAGGTTCGCACCGGCTTCCTTGGAGGGGATCATCGCCGAGTCACACCGGCTGAAGGTGCCGGGCAGTGAGATTGAGTTTTTGTCGCGGCAGTTTCTGGGCGTGCCCTATGGCGAGAACAGGCTGGTCGGTGATGCAGGGACGCCGGAAACGCTGACCGTCAACTTGGCGGCGCTGGACTGCTACACCTATCTGGACTACGTGGAGGCGCTCAGGCGCTCAACGGGCTATAGGGATTTCAGGGGCCAGGTGGCTGCCGTTCGTTATGCGCAGGGGCAGGTGGCTTGGCGGTCCCGGCACCACTTTTTTTCCGACTGGGTGGCCCAAGGCGGGCCGATCCGGGACGTCACCGCTGAGATCGGCGGCGATGCGGCGGTAGAGACCCTCAAGCACCTGAATCGCAATGCCGAAGGTGCCGCTGTGCTCGAGGGCGTTGACGTCCGGGTTCGGCGCATCAATCACATCCCGTCCGAACGCCTTGGCCCGGCGCAGACCGAGCGACTGCGCACCGGGGACTACGTCGGCGTCTATGCCGAAGCGCCTTGGCTGGACGTGACCCACACCGGCATCGTCATCAAACGGCCGGACGGCGTGGCCTTTCGCCATGCGTCAGCAGCCCGCGGCAAGCGCGAAGTGGTGGAGGAGGACCTGGCCGCCTACTTTCAAGGCAAGCCCGGAATCGTGGTCTATCGAGTCACGCCATAGCCAGCCCGCCCATCCGCGCCTGTTCGCTCTTAGGGCGCGGATGCCGTGCGAGTGCCGAAACACATCAAAGTCTGTCCCGCTCCAAGCGCGCCAAGTTTCGCGACAGCAAATCGCCAACGAACTTCAGTGCCCGAAGCCAAAGTGCGCAGAGTATCGCCCCAGCGAAGCTCCAACGAACTTCAGCGCCCAAGCCCAAAGCGCACAGAGTTTCGCGCCAGCGAAACTCCAACGAACTTTGGCCCTCCGGGCCAAAGTTCGCATTTGCCATCAAGTAAACTATCTTAGCCCGACATCAACTCCCTTCCCGAAGAGGACGCCATCGTGAAATACCTGCACACCATGGTCCGCGTCACCGATATCGACGCCTCACTGGATTTCTACTGCGACAAGCTCGGCTTGACCGAACTGCGGCGCATCGACAACGAAGCGGGACGCTTCACGCTGGTGTTCCTGGCCGCACCTGGGGATGAATCGGCGCAGGTGGAGCTGACGTACAACTGGGACCCGGAAAGCCTGTCGGGGGGCCGCAACTTCGGCCACCTCGCCTATCAGGTGGACGACATCTACGCCACCTGCCAGCGGTTGATGGATGGCGGCGTCACCATCAATCGGCCGCCCCGGGACGGTTGGATGGCCTTCGTGCGCTCACCGGACGGCGTGTCCATCGAGTTGCTGCAAAGGGGCGAGCCGCTGACGCCCGCCGCGCCTTGGGCCGAGATGCCCAACACCGGCACTTGGTAGGCGTCGATTGGCGGCAACCGTACGCAAAAACGGGCTAGCCACTCCCGGTTCAATGTGTTACTTTTCGTATCAATTCTCAAGGCTGCGCTACGGCTGCTCGATCGGTTGGGCGCTCCGCAACCAGCAGCAAAGGGCATCGGCTTGTAAGCCGCGGCTTTAAGCCGAGCCACAGGAACTTGATATGCGCTCGACCTACCTCACAGCGATTGTCATTGCCATACTGATCGGCATCTGGCTGATCAGCGGGCAACTCGGGGTTGAGGAGTCCCCGGTGCCGCTGACCTTGGCCGAGCAGTCCGAGCTGCGCGACGCCCAGCAGGCCGACGCCGTCCCCATCCGCGTGCGCGCGCGGGTCAACTACGCCTCGCCCCAAGTGGAGCACTTGCGCATTCGCGGCAAGACCGAGAACAAGCGCACAGTGGCGGTGCGGGCGGAGATCACCGGCACCGTCACGAACCGTCCAGTGGAGCGCGGCAGCCAAGTGGACATGGGAGACCCGCTGTGCCAAATCTCCGTGGACGACCGCCGCGCCGGGCTGCTGGAATCCGAGGCGGGCCTCAAGCGCGCGCAAATCGAGTACCAAGGCAGCCTCAAGCTGCGCGCCAGCGGCTTTCAGTCGGACACCTTGGTGGCGCAGGCCCAAGCACGGCTGGCGGAGGCCGAGGCCAAGCTCAAGCGCAGCCAACTCAACCTGGCCCGCACGATTGTCAAGGCACCGTTCGCCGGCATTGTTGAGGACGTGCACTTGGAGGTTGGCGACTACGTAACGCCCGGGGCGCAGTGCGCCACCTTGGTGGACCTTGACCCGATGCTGCTGGTGGGCCGCGTGCCCGAACGCGATGTCTTGCGCGTGCTGCCGGGGCGGCCGGCCACCGGCCTGCTGAGCGACGGCACCCAAGTGACTGGCCAGATTCAATTCGTCGGCCAGCAAAGCGATCCCGAAACCCGCTCCTACGCCTTGGAAGTGGAGGTTCCCAACTCCGGCTACCTGCTGCGCAGCGGCGTGTCCACAGACATCGTGATCCCCGTGGCGGAGGTCATGGCGCAAAAGGTCAGCCCGGCACTGTTCGCCTTGGACGACGATGGCGTCATTGGCGTTCGCACTGTGGACGCCGACGGTCGGGTGGCCTTCAACCCGATTGAGATCGTCCGCGACGACGCCGACGGCGTGTGGGTCACCGGCCTGCCGGAGGTGGCCACGCTGATCACCGTCGGCCAGGAGCTCGTGGTGCCCGGACAAAGCGTCGAAGTGGACTTTGAGCCCGTCGAGGAGATGCCAGCCTCGGCGCCGCCGCAAACCGCAGCGCCGGCCGAGAAGGTCAAGAGCGCATGAGCGCCATCATCGATGCCGCCATAAACCGGGCCAAGACCACGATGCTGGTGCTGCTGATGGTGGTGCTGGCCGGGCTCGCGGCGCGGGTCGCCATCCCCGTGGCCAGCGACCCGAACATCCAAGTGCCCTTCTTCATCGTCACCGTCATCCACGAGGGCATCTCGCCGGAGGATGCGGAGCGCCTGTTGGTGATGCCCTTGGAAATTGAGCTGCGCTCGTTGGAGGGAGTCAAGGAGTTCAAGGCCTACGCCTCCGAGGGCTCAGCCACGATCATGACCGAGTTCGAGGCCGACCTGGACCTCGACCTCGCCCTGCTGGACTTGCGCGAGGCGGTTGACCGCGCCCGCCCGGAAATGCCGGACACCATTGAGGAGCCGATCATCCAGGAGTCCACCACGGAGGACTTCCCCATCCTGCAGGTCAACCTAGCCGGTGACGAGGTTCCCGAGCGCACCCTGTACGAGGTGGCCCTTGAGCTGCGCGACCGCATCGAGATCATTCCTGAAGTCCTTGATGCGGAAATCCAGGGGCACCGCGAGGAACTGCTGGAAGCCATCATCGACCCCGATGCGCTGGAGGCCTACCAAATCTCCAACGATCAGCTGGTTTCCACGTTGATGCGCAACAACCGGCTGATTGCCGCCGGCAGCCTCGACACCGGCGAAGGCCGCTTCTCGGTGAAGGTGCCAAGCCTCATCGAGGAGGCCCGGGACGTCTTCGACCTGCCCGTGAAGGTGAACGGCGACACCGTGGTGACCTTGGGCGACGTCGCCACCCTGCGCAAGACCTTCAAGGACCGGGTCAGCCACGCTCGCGTCAACGGCGCCCAAGGCATCTCGCTGAACATCCTAAAGCGGGCCAACGCCAACGTGGTGGACGTGGTCAGCCAAGTGAAGGAAACGGTGGAGAGAATGCGGCCGGAACTGCCGCCCAGCGTCGACCTGTTCTACTCCCAGGACCAAGCGCCCATGGCCCTGCAGCAGGTCACCGAGCTGCAAGGCAACATCTTCACCGCCCTTGCCCTGGTGATGGTCATCGTAGTGGCCGCCATGGGCATCCGCAGCGGCCTGATCGTCGGCATGGGCATTCCGGTCTCGCTGCTGTTCTCGCTGATCTTCATCTACCTGCTGGGCTACACCTTTAACTTCATGGTCATGTTCGGCATGCTGCTGGGCCTCGGCATGCTGATCGACGGCGCCATCGTGGTCACCGAATACGCTGACCGCAAGATGACCGAGGGCTTCGACCGCCGCAGCGCTTATGCGCTGGCCGCCAAGCGCATGCTGTGGCCCGTGGCCGCCTCCGTGGCCACCACCCTGGCGGCCTTCCTGCCACTGATTTTCTGGCCCGGCATTTCCGGCGAGTTCATGCGCTATCTGCCGGTGACGGTTTTTCTGGTGCTGAGCGGCTCCTTGCTCTACGCCTTGGTGTTCGGGCCCGTGCTCGGCTCGCTGTTCGGCCGCGTCGGTTCCCGGGACGCCGCCGCCGTGGAGACCCTCAAGCAGCTTGAGGACGGCGACCCCACCCAACTCAAGTCCATCACCGGGTGGTACGCGCGCCTGTTGAAGGTGGCGACGCGCTATGCATGGGCCACATTGGCCATCACGCTCACAGCCGTTTTCGGAACCATTGCCGCGTACAGCCAATTCGGCACGGGCATGGTGTTCTTCTCCGACTCCTTCACCCCTTGGGCCGTGGTCAAGGTCCGGGCCAGAGGCAACCTCTCCGCTTTGGAGGCGGACCGGTTGGTTCGGGAGGTCGAGGACCAAGTGATGCAAATCGACGCGGTCAAGGACATGAACACCTACGCCTCCCCCGCCGGCGGCCGCGGCCAGGACGTCATCGGCACGATGTTCATCGAACTGCACGACCGCAACGACGTGGACCGCAGGCCCCAGGACGTGCTTGAGGAAATTCGCGAACGCACCCGAGTGCTGTCAGGCATTACCGTCGAAGCGCGCTCCATGGAGCAGGGGCCGCGCTCCGGCAAGCCCTTGGAAATCGAGTTTGCCGCCTACGACAAGACGCTGCTGGAACCGGCAGTGGCCCGCGTGCGCGAGTACATGGACCAAAACGTACCCGGCTTGCGGGACGTGGAGGACACCCGCTCCCTGCCGGGCATTGAATGGAACCTGACCGTGGACCGGGCGCAGGCCGCGCTGTACGGCGCGGACGTGCTGCAAGTGGGCATCGCCGTGCAGTTGGTGACCAACGGCATCAAGGTGGGTGAGTACCGGCCGGACAAGTCCGACGACGCGGTGGACATCCGCGTGCGCTATCCGTCTGAATGGCGGCGGCTCGGCATGCTGGACGAATTGAAGATCAACACAGCCAACGGCCTGGTGCCCATCTCCAACTTCGTGCGCCGCGAGGCGGCACCCCAAGTCAACACCATCGAGCGCTTCAACGGCATTCCGGTCAAGTACATTCTTGCCGACGTGGCACCTGGGGTGCTGGCGGACGACAAAGTGAAGGAAATCCAAGCCTGGCTGGACGATCAAGTCTTCGACCCCGGCCTGGAAGTCCGCTTCCGCGGCACCAATGAGGAGCAAAACGAGGCCACCGCATTCGTCGGCGTGGCCTTCTCCCTGTCGCTGCTGCTGATGTTCATTCTGCTGGTGACCCAGTTCAACAGCTTCTACCAATCAACCCTGATCCTGTTTGCCGTGGTGCTCTCCACCGCTGGCGTGCTGCTCGGCCTGATGGTCACCGGCAGCCCGTTCAGCGCGGTCCTCACCGGCGTCGGCATCGTGGCCTTGGCGGGCATCGTGGTGAACAACAACATCGTGCTCATCGACACCTACAACCACCTGCGCCGGGAACACCCGGAGCTGGACCCCATCGCCTTGATCGTGCGCACCGGCGCCCAACGCCTGCGCCCGGTGATGCTGACCACGGTCACCACCGTCTTCGGCCTGCTGCCGCTGGCCAGCAACCTGAGCGTGGACCTGATCAACCGCAACATCCACTACGGCGGCATGCTGTCGTCGTTCTGGGTGCCCCTTTCCCAAGCCATCGTCTCCGGCCTGACCTTCGCCACCCTGCTCACCTTGGTGGCCACCCCCGCCATGCTGGCCCTGCCCCATCAGCTCAGCGCCTTGGCCGAATCCTTGCGGCAGCGCAAGTGGCGCCGAGGGCAAACCGCGGCCGTCGAGGCCTAAGCTGCGGAAAATCAACTGGCGCCACCGGCGTCTTGAATGCAAAATAAGCGCCGATTCCGGCCACTGGCCGTTCCCCAAACCCCGTAAGGACCTCCCACAGCATGGCTCTCTCTCTCGGCGTGCATGTCGGCCAACAGAACCTGCCCATGGACGAATTGCGCCAGCTCTGGCGCAAGCTCGACCAAGGCGGCGTGGACTGGATCTCCGCTTGGGACCACTTTTACGAGGCACCGCCAAAGAACGGCACCGAACCGCACTTCGAGGCGCTCACCACCCTTGGCGCGCTGGCCGCGGAGACCCGCCAAGCCCGCATCGGCTGCTTGGTGTTCTACGTGGGCTACCGCAACCCCAGCCTGCTGGCGAAGGCGGCCACCACCTTGGACCACATCACCGGCGGCCGCTTCGAGCTCGGCTTGGGCGCCGGCTGGCACATCTGGGAGGCCACCGCCTACGGCTACGCCTTCCCTGACATCGGCACCCGGCTGGACATGCTGGACGAGGCCATCCAAGTGGTTCGCGGCATGCTCACCAGCGAACGCACCAACTTCAACGGCAAGCACTTCCAAGTGGTGGACGCCAGCTGCCTGCCACCGCCCGTGCAGGCGCGCCTGCCCATCTGGATCGGCGGCTTGGGGGAAAAGCGCACCTTGAAGATCGTCGCCGACCATGCGGACGGCTGGAATGCCGCCTACCTGTCACCGGAGGAGTTCTCCCGCCTGAACGGCGTCCTCAACCAATGGTGCGAGGAGGAGAACCGGGATCCATCCACCATCCGGCGCTCCGTCAACCTGACGTTCAATTTGGGTGTTGACGAAGAGGACGTGGACCACCAGCGAGAGCAAATCGCCGCCGACTGGGGCGCCTTGGCCGGCCGCATTTCCGGCGGCAGCCTGCTCTGCACGCCCGACCAAGCCGTGGAGCGGCTGGCGCAATACAAAGCAGCCGGCGCCCAGGAAATCAACGTCGCCCTGCGCGCCCCTTGGCACAGCGACGCCTTGGACGCTTACCTTGAGGAAGTCATGCCGCAGGCGCGGCGATTGTGAACGTTGGCTGAAGTGGTCGGGTGCGTTTGGACAGTTTGAGGGCAAAGCTAAGGATTGCTTTCGTGTTGGTTCATCGCCCTCGTTGGATACCGTGTTGTCCTTTCGCGGTGAAAGTCCAGTACGGTCTAGATTGACCCATTACGTCCGATTGATCCAGAAAAAGCCCGCACTCTCCGGGACTTTGTTGTTTCTGTCAGCGCTTGGTAGCAGGTTGGGGCGGCGCCCTGACCAAGTTCCGAGTTCGAAGGTCCGCGCCCTCGAAGCCTAGGCTCATGGAGGTTCCTTTCGGTCCCAAGGTGGCTGATCGCCCACAAGGCCAACGGCAAACTCAAACTGAAGCGCAGCTGGCCTTAGGCGCACGCGTTTGCTCTGCAACAAAGTCCTGCGTAGTATGGTCGCTGAGAAACCGACGGGGGACTGCGCTGCAGCAGTGGGACTGTCAATTGCGTGAACGGATGACTGCATGGCTGCTTCGGGGCCGTTGTGGCGCGCCCCGTCACGGTTTCATTCGTCCTTACCCGTCGCTGGGCCAGCTCTCGGCGTCTCCCGCCCATGGTCGGTTTGGTGCCCTTGTCAGGCCGATTCTTGTTCTTGGCGCGTTGCTGATCGGTGTTGCTGCACATGCGCCGGCGGCTACCGCCGACTTAGCGCCGTCGAAGCCGGCCGGCTTGGCCGCGGACGCCTCCGGCGGCAGCTGGAGCGCCTCGTCCGGGACGGCGCCGATCAGCTACGACTGGTACCTGCGCCGCAACGACGGGGTCGGCGGTATCTTGCTGACGGGCACGACCACGGGCACGAGCGCCAGCTAAGAAACTTCACACGTGATCACTGTATTGGTGCGCTGTGCGATTTTTATCGCGGTCCAGGGGCAAAGTACGAAGATGCAGCTCGTGATTTCTTTAAACAGCATCCGGGAAGTAAGGCATGGTTCTTGGGTATGTGCTCTCTGGAAAGAATTGTAATGAAGGTTTGTTCTTCAATGGTAACGAACCGAAAGGCGTATTATGTCCTAGCTGCGGGATGTGTTTAGATTATCAATACACGCCATCAACAATCGATGTGCATCCTTCGAAGAATTACGACGTTTCATATACGCATGACTTGCGCGACTTGTTTTCTTCAAAGTTTGCGGCCTTCTGTAAGGATGAGCTCCGCTGCGATGACGAATTCAAGCCAATAAAATCCGAAAGCAAGGATTTGTTCTATATGTTTCCTGAACGTGTGTTGGAGTTCGATGCAAAAAGGAGAAAAACTCGTTTTGAGAAACCCTGTGAAGTATGTGGCGGCTATGAAGCAATAGTTGGTGCACGTCCTGCTTTTCTGCGCATTGATGAGCCAATTGGCCCTGGTTTTCATAGATCGGATATTGCGTTTGCCAGTGGCAAGAGTAAGTTTCCACTATTTTTTGTGGGCGTGGCGTGGAAAAAACTACTGGCTGCGCAAAAGTTCAGAGGGATTAAGTTTGATGAGATTACAGACTGACTCTCTGAAATAGCGAGCTAATCAATCCCCTCGATCCTGATGACTTCCCCAAACCGTTCAAAATCCTTGGTGTTGCGCGTCAGCAGACAGGAAATGCCATAGGCCAAGCGGCAGGCGGTGGAGGGCTTGGGCGACGTGTTATCGAGTCCCGCTTCCAAGCGCGGCAGGGAACGGGAGGCGACGGTCCAAGACCTGCAAGCGAAGATCGGGGAGTTGACGGTGGAGCGGGGTTTTTCCCGCGCGGGTTGGCACGTTGAGCCGCTCGGAGCGGGTCGCGATGGTTGAGCGCGACGGTCCGCCGGCGCTGGCCCGGAAGTGTGAGTTGCTTGGGGTGAGTCACTCGTCGCAGTACTACGCGGCACCCGGTGAAAGTGCTGAGAACCTGGCGCTTATGCGGCGCCTGGACCGGTTGCACTTGGCGCACCCCTTCTACGGCAGTCGGCAGATGGGACGCCATCTACGCCGCGAGGGCACGGTTGTCGGGCGGCGCCGGATGCGCCGGCTGATGCGGCTGAAGGGCCTGGAGGCGATCTACCGCAAGCCACGCACCCGTGTTGCCAACCCAGCTACCGGGTGCACCGGTACCTCTTACGCGATCTGGCGATCGGCCGGCCGGACCAGATGAGGTGCGCTTACATCACCTACGTTCCTGTTTCCCCAAGGGCATTTCTACCTGATTGCCGTGATGGACTGGGCCAGCCGCCGGGTCCTGGCGTGGCACTTGTCGAACACGATGGACAGCGCCTTTTGCGTGGACGGGCTGAGCGCGCCGCTGCGCTTGGGTGTCCCGGAGATCGGCAACACGGACCAGCGTGCCCAATCCACCAACCTCGCCTTCACCGAACGGGTGCTTGCGAGCGGCGCCCGCTGCTCCATGGACGGCCGCGGCCGCTATCTCGACAACATCTTCGTCGAGCGCCTATGGCGGTAGCTGAAGCACGAGGCGGCGTGCCTGCGCGAGCTTGCCGACGGGCGCATCGTCGGCTCTTGGATCGATTTCCACAACAAACTGAGGATGCACTCGGCGCTTGGTGGCCGCACGCCGGATGAAGCCTACCGCGGTGTCCTCCTGGAGGCCGGGTGAGGGCTGGGAGACACCCGCATGCCGGGCTTCCGACCACCAGATCCCGCGGCGATTTCGGAGCGCGGTTGACATTGATCCAACTGGTGGGAAACCATGGTTTATCGAGGGCTCAAATCCAATCCGAGTACACCTTGTTTTCGCCCTCGGAGTTTTCAACGAACCAGGACCACTTCAGATAGACAGAAGTTCTTGGCGTAAGGAGCAAAAGGACTAATGGAAAGGCGAATGGGATAGCGGGCGATTCGATGACTTGTGATGGCAAATATAAGGACGCGGAATCTGGGTTTTCAGTAATCTTTGATGATGATGGACGTGTGGCTTACGCCTATCTTCTCAACGAAAGTGAGACGATTGTTAGCGATGTCTGGCTATACAATC
Source organism: Candidatus Azophilus sp. (assembly GCA_965220835.1). Lineage (GTDB taxonomy): Bacteria > Pseudomonadota > Gammaproteobacteria > Pseudomonadales > Azotimanducaceae > Azophilus. The sequence continues at coordinate 2,239,624 of OZ244842.1, forward strand.
GTTGCGCTCCTCCCTCAGAGCCAGAGTGGAAAACTCCAGAAAAGATACCGTTTGCAAATCCAATTGGATTTGCGAAAGACAGCAAAAAGTTCATCCCTGTTAATGACATTTCAGAAGTCAGGGTGCAGTGGGGGATATCTGGTGATGGAGCAGTAAAGGCGAGTGTTTTTATTCGTGATGATCTCTTTGCTTCTCTAGTTGAAGGAGAAAAACCAGGGTGGTCTATTCTGGCTGCAAAGAACGGCCCTCTTGCTAAAGTCTTGGAGTGTTAATGACCGTTTCAGCAGAGTTTCAGAAAATAGAATCGTCTCTTAATGGTTCAAAGGCAACTAAATCCGATACTGATGAACTGGCTAAGAATTTGACGCCAGAATTGTTGCCAGCGTGGTTGATGGAAGTCTTACAGAACTACTCTCTGTCTGGTGTTTGCTTTTCGCTTGATGAAGAAAATGATGAATCTGGTCTAGGTGCCGATTTAAAGTGGTTTGATGTGAAACAAATAGCCGAGGAGGCGCTAACTGCTTATCCTGGCAATGCGGTTTTAGACCTTGGTTGTTTGCCAATTGCTGCCTGTTTGGCTGTTTCTGGAGGCCCTTATTTTTTGAAAGTGAAGGGTAACAATGTAAGTGATCTGCACTAGTTCGTGTACCTCACGATTTGGTTTCCGAGGATGATAGTTATTCAGAAAGCAAAATAGAACTCGTTCGTGACTCCCTCAGTCGATCTTTTTGTCTCTCACAAATAGATTAAGCCTCGCATTGCGGGGCCTCATCTATCCGGTTGCGGTTCCCGTCCAGCGCCGGGCGTCATACTTCACGATCATCCCTTCGAGTAGCTCCCGGATAATCGCCTGCTCATCCTCGTTTAGCCGCTCCACGGCTTCAAACAACAGCTTCATCTTGTCACTGGGGCCGCGCTCGCTCTCGTCGAAGACCATCTCGTCGATCCCAACGTGCAAGGCCTTGGCTAGCTTGACTAGCCCTTCCAGGGTTTGTTGTGCCGATCCTGTTTCATACCGCTTGATCTGGTTGATATGCAGCCCGTAAGCGGTCATTCTAGGCCGTTCTGGACTCCGCCGCTTATTGAAGTGGCGGATCCTTGGTGTAGTCGAGGTCGGATCGCAGGGGGCGGTCCGCGAACAGCGTTTTCCACACCCTTGGCGTCAGCTCGACGGCCCGCTTTGAAGGGTGCTGGCCGACGCGCTGGAGGACATCGACCAAGTAGGCGGTTCCTGAGCCCGGACCCGGTGGTCTGCAACCCGGGGAGCAGCCAGTCCTGGCACGCCTACAGCTACGTGGGCAACAGCCCGATGAGCTTCAGTGACCCGACCGGCCTGATTCGGTCGCCGATGCCCTGGGAGCGCGACATGTGCGCCGGGGGCACGAGGTGCAGGAACCTCAACGGCGGCGGCGGCTTCGGAACGGGAACTGCGCGCGTCGACGGCGCGCGGGGCTACCTGAACGTCTGGGTTTCGTGGGTCCTCCTTCCGACAGGCTACGACCGAGACGTGATTGGCTTCGAGTGGATTCCGAGATTGAACATATCCTTCGGATTGGAGCGGAGCTTCACCGACGTCGCCGTGCCGGCGGAGAAGCAGCCTGCCGACCGTCCGGCGGACAGTGAACCTCCACCGGGCGTTCCGACGTACAGAGGGCCAGCTCGACCCGACTATTGGGAATGGCCCGTTTTCCCTGGCGAACACTGTTACGAGGTTCTGTCGGCGCGGATTTGCGCAGTGTCGGAGTGCGACTACAATGAGGTGATCAAAGTGCTGAACGAAAAGGCGGTGCACCCCAAGCAAGTGGAGCCCTTCGATCCAGACTCAGATGTGATCTACGAAGCGGACGTGGACCTTCCCATCCCCTACTCAGGCAAGGACTCAGTGCGGGTTGAACCCATTCGAGCCGACAATGGACTTCAGATCGGCGTGTTGAATACGGCGCTGGGCGATCACGCGCTGCGCCCAGGTACGGTAAGCAGGACGGGTGTCGCGCACGAGGGGTTTTATCGCATTCACACTGTCGGGAAAGGAGGTGGTTGGTGGCCTAGGCAAAACGTGGTACGTAAAGAGCAAGTTTGGGGGGAACTCGATCAACTGGTGATCGACGAGTTTTGAGGCCGGACTGGATGTGCTACTTCGAAGTCGAAAGCCAAGGATTTGGCATTCTCCTTGAGGTGTTCGATTTGTCATTAGTGTGCTTGGTTGAGTCCATTGGGCTCCATGCTTCTGTAGCGTTAGTCGGGTTCATGCCAATGTACGTGTACGGGCTCCTGGCTTTCGGGACCCACCTCTTCGACCCGCGTCGGGGAAGGGCGCGCCAAGGGTACAAGATAGCTTCCCTGGTGGTTGCCATAGCACTGTCGCTGCTTGTCTCTGGTTTCATGTGGATTAATGCCATAGTCCTGAGCGCTTGGGGGTGAGAAGTGCGATCTGATCCAGTCAGCCATCAACGACCAGCAACGTCGCACTGGCGTATCACGAACCACTCCTCACGGTTCAAACGTGCGAAATCGCAGGCGCAGGCTGCGCGGCGCACGGTCTCATGCAAGCTGTTTTGGTCGGCAATCACGTGCCCTCGGCAAGCCCGCGACCAATGCCAAAGCCGAGGCGCCAGCCATTGGACGCCGTCTCAGGACGCCCTGCCATCGCCGCCCCACCTTGAGAGCTGTTGAGTCGTAGCTTACTTGGAGTGTGAGTCACGCCTTATGGAAGCCATCATCGAAGTAGTGTTCCACCCCATGATGCTGGTGGCTATGCCGATCTTGCTGTCAGTGATCCTGCTCTACCTGCTTCCATCCATTGTCGCCTTCGGCTGCAGCCTAGACGAAAGGTACCCGATAGCGTTGGTGAACGTGTTGCTTGGCTGGACGGTTCTGGGCTGGATTGGGGCATTGATCTGGGCGTTTCACTCTCTAAGGGAGTGAGCGGCCGTCCCGCGGCCTTCCGGTCCGGGGCGAGCGAACCCGGTTGCATTTGTCGTTCCGCGCCGGTCATGTCACAAGCAATGGACGGTGGTGGCGTGCGGGGCACCGCCTATGACGCCCACGGCCTGACGCGCAGTCCTCCTTCAGACAGGCCACGACCGCGACGTGAATGGCTACAAGTGGGTTCCGAGATTGAACATCTCCTTCGCACTGGAGCGAACGTTCACCGACGTCGCCGCGGGTGGAGACCGTGCGCATCGCCGGCGCGGTGCTGCACACGGGCACGACCGCCGCCGCCGACGGCACGGCGGGCCCGGCGAGCGTGCGGGAATCCATCCGCTACCTGCACCGTGACCACCTGGGTTCGGTGCGGGCGGTGACGGACGCCGACGGGACGGTGGTCGCACGGGCCGCCTACGACCCGTTCGGCGGCCGGCGCCTGCCGGACGGCACGCGGGAGGCCGGGGAGGCGGAGCGTGCGGCCGCGGCCGGGGACGCAGCGCTGGACCCGGCGCGCGGGTTCACTGGCCACGAGCAGCTCGACCGGCTCGGCCTGGTGCACATGGGCGGGCGCGTACACGACCCGCGGCTGGGGCGGTTCCTGAGCCCGGACCCGGTGGTCGGCGACCCGGGCAGCAGCCAGTCCTGGCACGCCTACAGCTACGTGGGCAACAGCCCGATGAGCTTCACCGACCCGACCGGCCTGGTTCGGGCGCCGATGCCCTGGGAGCGCGACCCCTGCTCCCGGGTCTCGGGATGCCTGAACCTCAACGGCGGCGGCGGCGGGGGCGGCTTCGGCTCGGGCACCGCGCGCGACCAGGGCGTCCGGGGCTACCTGAACGTCTGGGTTTCGTGGGTCCTCCTTCCGACAGGCTACGACCGAGACGTGATTGGCTTCGAGTGGATTCCGAGATTGAACATCTCCTTCGGATTGGCGCGAACCTTCACCGATGTCGCCGTGCCGGCGGAGAAGCGGCCGGCGGACCGGCCGGCGCGCCCGGGGCAGGTTGGCATCTATTTCCCGGGAGCGGACGCGAAGAAGGGGGAGCACCACTACCGAATCATCGGGTTCATCTGCAGTCGCAGCACGAACCCGGAATGCAACGAGGAATGGGCCAACAAAGTATTCGAGCACGTAAACCGGAACGACGTGCCTTTCTATAGTGGAAGTAAAACGGGTCCGGGCAGGTACGTTTTGTGGGGAAACAACCCCATCATTCATGAAGAGTATGTGACCGAGAGGCGGAGCGTGAACGTAGCGGATGAGGGGCATTTGTTGTACAAGAAGGGCGAGGACAACCGGGTTGAGCACAAGGTGTACTTCGATAACGGTGACTTGCTCTACGAGGTGGACGCATCCGGCGTCAACGACCACCCGAGGCTCAACAATGCCATCGGGGTTGGGGCATTTGGCGATACCGTCAGTCGCGTGGTGGATCGCTACGGCGATCCCCCAAACCGCAGGCCTCTTTGGCCCTCCGGGCCCATGATGCCGATGCCATTTCCTTGAGTTGGTCATGGCAGGAAACGGAGCGGGACGGAGTGTCCGTCGCTTTTGGGAGCGCTGGCACCGGTTCCGAGTGCGGGCGCAAGCGGGCGTCGGCTGCGCCCTGCTCCTGTGCCTGGGTTCCTGCGGCAGCTACATGCCGCCGTACCTGAATCTGGACCTCGACTTCGACCCGGCGATGGTCAGTGCCGTTGCGCGGCTGATTTCGGATGCGGCCGACAGCCGAGGCTGGCTAGTCAGTGACAAGAGCGATTTTGCATCCAAAAGAAACTCAGACGGTGTGGCCCAGCTATGGATTGCCGTGTTTCCGAACGACGAGGAAGCGGTTCGAGAGAGCAGGGTAATTCTCTCAGCTGGCAGCATCCCAACCTCACTTTACGTGCACTTGTATGACCACGGCGATGTCCCCCTGCAGGAACTCGACGCCTTCGCGCTGGAGGTCGAGGCCGGGCTGGAGCGGGTTACCGGCCACAAGGTTTGCCGCGTGCTCCCGCGCCGGGGGTACTGCGACGAGCCCGGCGAGCCGCTGCTGCGCTACAAGGCGCGCGTGGCGCCGGGGATGAAGACGGGGGCTGGCCGCCTGCTGGACCGGGTCGGCCGCTCCTGGCCGAACCTGCGCAGTTACGACTGGAGCGACGCCATGCCCGAGATAACGGGGCGCGCCGGCGCCTTCGAGGCGCTGCTGTTCATGGACCATCCGGACAGCCCTTGGAAGAGGGTGCTGAAGTTCCGCAGCGGCGATGAGGGCCGCTTCGCGATGCTGGAGCTGTTTGAGGCCGACGGAATGTCCAAGGGCGACCTCCAAGGGCTGGCGGAGCAGGCCATCGACGCGCTGGAGGCGCGCTTCGGCTCGCCGTTCTGCCGCGTGGACCCGCAGACGGGCCTGTGCGGCCCCGCGCCCGCCCGGAACGGGGACTGCGGCAATGGGGGGTGACGGCGAAGGGTGCCGAGAGGCCCTTCCCCCGGCCGGGGCCGTGCGCCCGTGAGCGCGGCAACGCCCCCGGCCAAGCGCCCGGCGCTTGAGCGCCGGCGGCCGTTCGCGCCGCCCAAGCTCGCCCGCTGCGTCCTGATTGTCCTGCTGTCATCGTGCGGCGAACCGCCGGAGGCGCCGTACCTGCAGTACCGCGTCGAGTTCGAGGCCGAGATGGCGGAGGCCGCGAGCGGGACGATTTCGAGGCTGGCGAAGGCGCGCGGCTGGTACGTTCGCCGCGAGGAGGGCGATCCCGCCGAAGGTTCCGGGGAGGCGGCCCTTTTTTCGATGGCGGTCTTCCCGGAGCCCGAGGCCGTCCGGGAAGGCAAGGCGATCCTTCGGGTGCGTGCCGCGCAGTCCCACCTGCTGGCGCGGTTCCACGACCACGACGACACGCCGCTGAAGGAGCTGGACGGCTTTGCGCTGGAGGTCGAGGCGGGCCTTGAGCGCGTGACCGGCGCGGAGGTTTGCCGGGAGGATGTTCGCAAGGGGTACTGCGACGAGCCGCGGGCGCCGGACCTGCTGTTCAAGTCGCGCTTCGTGCCGCCGATGGCGGACGGGGCGGGAGACGCGCTGCGGGCGGTTGCCGCCCGCTGGCCGGGCCTGCGCGCGCGGGACCACACGGAGGTCGTGGAGGGGATGACCAGCTGGCCGCACGCCTTCGAGGCGCTGCTCTTCCGGGAGTCCCCCGGGGGTCGTTGGCGGAAGGCGCTCAAGGTCGGCAACGGGGACAATCAGCACATCGCGAAGCTGGAGGCCTACCAGGTGGGGGGCCAGTCCGCCGCGGACATGCACCGCCTGGCGCAGGAGGCCATCGACGCGCTGGAGGCCCGGTTCGGCTCGCCGTTCTGCCGCGTGGACTTTGCGACCGGCCTGTGCGGGGCCGGCGCAGCGCTCAGCAACGGGGCGCCGGCCGAAGGGGCGAGTGCGGAATGAGCTGTTCCCGGCAAAGGGCAGCGCGCTGAGCCGGGGAATGGGGGATGATCTGGCCCATGGCGGGTTGGTCGTTGCGCGGCATTGGCCAAACCCGGCAGGCATTGCGGGAAAGGCGTGAGAGAGGGGATCTTGCCTGTCGGGGCCTGAAGCCCGGTGTTTGCCAGCCCGGCAGTTGAACGCCGGAATGGCAGCGCGTGGCGGGACGACGGCGGCGAGGGCGCCCCGACCCATCCGGTGGAGCACCGGCTCTACGTCGGCGCGTTCGAGAAACGCATCGGCGGCGGGGCGGGCGCGGCGCGGGTCGAAGGCGTGCGGGTCTACGGAAGTCGGAGTTTCTGCGGTTTCGGTCTGGCGCAGCTGGGGCTTCGACGGCGGCTGGATGGGCTTCCGCGTGGTGTCAATACCCTACGTCTATCCGGCAGGGACCGAACGGACGCCAACCGACGTCGCCGTGCCGGCGGAAAAGCGGCCGGGGGACCGGCCGGCGAGCAGCTCCGGGGGCGCCGGCGGTCCCTCCGATGGGAGTGCGATGGAGCACTACGTTTATCCATGCGCCTCCAAGCTCTTGTGCTACACGGGGGATTGGGACGGATCGTTGAGGTAGCACCCGCCCTTGGCGCCGGCTGGCGTCGACATCTATGAGAACATGAGAGAGACGGCAATTGCAGGAAAACTCGGAAGTCTCAGTGTTGCGGGTGGTGCGTTGGCCGCGAAGTTGTTTTACGATCAGGTAGTGGACGGGGGGCCGTGGGACTGCAAGCGAAGTGATGGGGTTTTCGAGAGTTTCGGGAACTTCCACTACGGCGCGGTGGGGTCCGCGTCTGGACTATTTCCAGAGTACACGTTGCTCAACGAACCAGGCAGATACCAAGTTGGCAAAGGGAGGTCCCAAGCTGGATGGGGCGAGCCTTCGCTGGCAACCAGTCTGCCGGGAGGAACGCCTCCCTATGGTGACGACCCCCAGGACCAATTCCGGATCAAGCAGGGCATTGACTTCCGTCGCAATCCCGAGAACTGGCATCACCGGAGTGACCTGAATGTGGGGGGTGAGTTTCAATGAGCAGGGGCGCAAAACTCTTGATCCTGTTGGTTTCCGCACCACTGCTGCTCGTGATTTGGTGGGTGGCGTTGATCACCACGCTGCACCTGACGCACCCCTGCTCCGATTCCGTTCTCAAGGAAAGCGCCGCGCCCGGAGGTTCCTACACTGCCGTGCTATCGGAGGGAAGCTGCGGCGCCACTACCGCCGTTGGCTATGATGTTGTGATCAGGTCGGCTCAGGGCGAGGAAACGGTGCTGATTTACCAAGGGCAGTTGGACCTCTCGCTTCGTTGGATCTCTCCAACCGAGCTGTTGGTGGAAAACCAGACGAAAAAGCCGCGGGGCCGAATGAAAGTCTACGTCATGAAGGACCGTCATGAGGGGCTGAGCATTGAGTACGAAGGGTTCCCGGACTGGTGGCTTAGCCCGGATATTGCAAGAATGTAGTTGAGGAACGGCGGAATGCCCTAGATAATCAGGGTGTTACGTTCCATCTTAAGAGGACACCCGCCGTGACGAAACGTTACCAGAACGCGACCCGCTTTTCACGCTCAAAAAGACGCGCCGTCGAGGCCGAGTTCACGGGCGCGGAGGTCATCTCGAACGGCGGCGCGATGCTGCTGGCGGAGGCCGACCGCCGGATGGGGCTGACCCAGGCGGCGGCCGACGCGATCGGCGACGACCGGCGCCGCAAAAGCGTTGTCCACGCCACCCGTGACATCATCCGGCAGCGGGTTTACGGCCTCCTCCTTGGTCATGAGGACCTCAACGACCACGGCAGGCTGCGGCTGGACCCGGCGCTGCAGGCGAACCGAAGGTTCGCCAACGGGAAGCTACGCTTCCCGCAGGCGGCGGTCATGCGGGACGGGGCGATGGCCAGCCCGTCGACGCTGTGCCGGTTCGAGCGCAAGTCCACGCCCTGGGAGGCGCTCAAGCCACGGGGTGCTGTTCGAGCAGTTCGTGAAGGCGCACCCGAAGCCGCCCAGGCGCATCGTGCTGGACTTCGACGCCACCGACATCGCGGTGCATCCCATGCAGACCTGCACGGGATGCAGGAGGGGCGCCACTGGCACGGCCACTACCGGTTTGTCTAGCGACAATCAAGATGACAGGCCGTGTTGCCTCATTTGAAGATGCTCCCGAGCTGCTGACCTGTTGCCTCACCCAATTGTTCCTTTCTGGGCCATTGATTCCGAGAATCGGCGAGGCCGGCGGTCATTAATGACCGCCGGCCTCGCCGACGAGCGACTCCTCCTCTGGCAGGTCGCCGAACACCATGGACAACGCCTTCTCCTTTCGCCAGACCTTCACCCGCCGCTGCACCGTGCGCAACAGGTTGTCAGGGCACTCCCCCGGATGCGCAGCCTGCAGTTTTTCGAGCAGTTCACGGCTGCTGCGCCACGGCTCAGACTCAAACCAGGCGTGCAGTTGCTCGGTGACCTTTGCCAGCGGGTCCGGCCGACGCCGACCTCGTTTCGGTTTTTCAGCTGACTTGGCCGTCGGCCGAGCTTCGCCCTCCGACCATGCCGTCCGCAACCCCGCAAGAAACTGCTCCAGCGGAGGCACGCTTGCCTCGCCGGGTTCCACAACAGGCTCGTCTGCGACATCGACGATGCGCTGCTGCTGAGTTCGCATCTGTCTCAACAGCCGGATTGGGTCAAGCGTTGCCGACAGGTCAGCAGCCTTGTTCCGCACCGCCTGCGGCGTTCTGGGGTCCGCGAGCAGCCTTTGGCATGGCGTGGCTGGGGGATGGTAGCGCTTGCTCACGCGCGCGCCGTCCCGCCGCTTCTCGGCCAGCTTGAACGAAGGCTGAAAGAAGTTCACGAACAATCGCGCGCTCACGTACAAGCGGGACAGCGCCGCCGCGGCCGCCAGCCCCTCAAGGCGGCGGTAGCCAACCAGACGCCGCACGACCGCGCCGTTTTTCTGCTCAACGAATGCCTGATCGTTCTTGCGGTACGGCCGGCAGCGGGTGAAGAGAATTCCCGCGTCCCTGCAGTAGTCGCGCACCGTTTCGTTCACGAAAACGCTGTCGTTGTCCGTGTCGAAGCCACGCAAATCGAACGGCAGAAGCTTGCGGATCTCGCCAAGGACCTCCCGCAGCAGGGTCTGCTCCCGATACAACAGCGGCGCGCATTCCGTCCAACCCGTTGCGATGTCAGTGACCACCAGCGTCTGAATGAAACTGCCCCTCGCCACCGGGCCGCTGTGCGCGACGAGGTCGGCTTCCACGAAGCCGGGCGGCGGGTCGTTCCAGTCCGAGAAGGTCCGAACCGGTATGCTGCGCCGAACCGATGAAGGCGCAGCCGCCCCACGCCGCTTTCGGCCACCCGCCTGCTCCCGGACGGTGCGAAGCGACCGATCGATGGTCGCAGCGCTCATGGCAACCAATCCGGCGCGGACGTCCGCTCCGAGCTGCAAGTGACCGTGCCGCTCCATTGCCTCAATCAGGGTCGGAATCAACGCCTTAAGCCGTTTGCCGCAAATTCGATCCGAGGCCTCCCAAAGCACCACCAATGCCTCGCGGACCGCATCACTGTAAATCCGTCGGGAGTGCCTGGGCGCCGAATCCCGAACCGACGGGCCAGACCTCAACAAGCGCATCGCATGCTTTCGATGAAAGCCCGTGATGGCCACAAATTCGTCGAGAACACGGGTCTTCTCCTGGCGGCTTCCGATTGCGTATCTTCGTGCCAAGGCGTTAACGAGTTCGTCCCGTGCCGTCATGCTCACCTTCCTCATTGAAACAGTCTCCTGCTGATATTCCAGGGGAACATTTCAAATGAGGCAACACCCCAAGCCAAGGGAGCGTTTCAGGTGAGGCAATGCGTCTTCTCATAATGATTGACGCGCTACAGGCGCTGGCGTCAACCCGAAGTGGGGACTTTTACTTTGGCACTTTTGGGGAGTATTGATCCGGTATTGACACCCCGCACGGCCACGAGCGGCGGGTGCTGGTGGACATCGTCTTCGAGACCCGCGAGACCACCGTCGAGGCCGAGGTCAAGACCTGCCCGCGCTGCCGGGCCGAGACCCGCGGCGCCTTCCCCGACGACATGCCGGGGCCGCTGCAGTACGGCCACGGCGTCGTGGCCTTCGCCGTCCACCTGATGGCCGCCCAGATGGTGCCGCTCAAGCGCGCCGCGCAGACCCTCAAGGCCATGACCGGGCGCGCCGTCGCCGAGGCCACCCTGCTGGCCTGGACCCTGCGCCTGCACGAGGCCCTGGCCGGCTGGGAGGCCAGGGCCATTGAGCGGCTGCTGGCCATGCCCGCCCTGCACGCCGACGAGACCGGCATGCGCATCGACCGGAAAAACCACTGGCTGCACGCCGTCGGCGCCGGCGGCCTCACCGTCAAGTCCGTGCGCCGCGGGCGCGGCTGCGAGGCGATCGACGACATCGGCATCATCCCCCACTACGGCGGCGTCCTCGTCCACGACCGGTGGGCCAGCCACTTCGCCTACGAAGGCTGCCGCCACGCGCTTTGCGGCGCCCATCTGCTGCGCGACCTCAAGTTCGTCGAGGACGCCCACGGCCACGCCTGGGCCAGGCGCATGGCGAGGCTTCTGAGCGAAACCTGCCGAAAGGTCAGCGAACTCGACGCCAAGGCCCTCGACGAAAAGGACTTCAAGGCCGCCCGCAGGCGCTACCGCACCATCCTCACCCAAGCCAAAAGGGAACTCCCCCCGACGCCCGCCCGCGTCGACGGAAAGCGCGGGCGCGTCGCCAAGTCCGACGCCCAGAACCTGCACGAGGCCCTAACCAAGCACGAGGACGAGGCCCTCCGCTTCGCCAGGGACCCCGACGTCCCCTTCACCAACAACCGCGCCGAGCGCGACATCCGAATGGCCAAGGTCAGGCAGAAGGTCTCCGGCTGCTTCCGAACCCTCCGGCACGCACAGGCGCACTGCAGAATCTCCTCCTACCTCCAGTCCATGGCCCAACAAGGCTACAACCCCCTCGCCGCAATCCAGATCGCCCTCAACGGCAACGCCGCCAGCATGATAGAGTCTCCGCCAACCGAAACCCCGTCCAATCAGGGGCAGGGGGGCGAGTAGTTACTCCAAAGCTAAGAAAAGACTGGGAAAGTCAAACCGGACAGTCCTGGCCAAAGGACTCAAAAACAGGGCGTAATCAGGACGTTTCTCATGAAATTCCGCTTGCTGATGGTGGTCCAGATCATGTTTCTAATGTTAAACCCCGTCCGCATGCTGAACATATGCAGCGTCATCGGGATGCCGGGGACTTTTCTCGGGGGGCTAAGAGGCGAAAAAGATAACGATGAGTGTTTTGCCTGATATTTCCAAAGTCGTGCAATGGTCTAAGCATTTAGCAGCCCAAAAAGAGGACGTTGCCGAAATGAACTCCATGCATCAAGAAGCAAAGGAGTTCCTGGAATTTTATGACTGGTGCTCAAGGATTGAGGAGTCGTACATCGGCATGCTTTACCCAGGGATTGTGGCGGTCTTTCTGTTTAGAATTGCTCCATCCAGACAGGATGTAGATGAGTGGATATGGGTGGTTGTTGGCGATCTTCCACCGACATACCTGACCACTGATGAGTGTCCTAATCCTGCCAGTGCGCTTGATGGCTACATTGGTGCGATGCTGGAGTGGGTTGATGCTGCGCAAAAAGGCGAGTCAGTTGCTGATCTCATACCTGTCAATGTGCCGGCGACAAAAGAAAATGCAAAAATGCTCAAGACGCGATTGGATTTCTTAGACGAAAAGATATTTCCTGAGTATCAAGATGATTTGACAGCCTAACGAAAGCCCGGCATTCGCCGGGCTTTCTACTTCACCGCCTCAATCAACTTGATATCCTGCCTGAGCATCTCATTGACGAGTTGGGCGACTTCCACGCCCTTTGATCTGGCCCGTTCCTGAAGGTAGCTCTGTATCTCATCATCTAGATAAACCGGCAGGTTCAGCTTGGCGTTCTCATGGAAGAACTTCCCGCGTTCGCCTTTTGAAAAGTCATATTCCTCTTTCATAACTCTGCCTCATATTGGCGCTGTTCATGTTTGGTGGCGGGTCGTGCGGAGATGATCCGCACATTGGCCGCGTTGGTGCTGATCTCCAGGTAAGTATGCACGACCAGCAATAGCTTGCTGTTCTCCGCCTGGCCCAGGGTGATCCAGCGTTCTTCTGTCTCGCTGTGTTCCTCATCCGAGATCGAGATCATCAAGGGATCACGGAATACCGCGGCCGCCAGATCAAAACTGACACCGTGCTTGCGCCGGTTACCGGCGGCCTTGGCGGCATCCCATTCAAAGGCATCGGACGAGCCGCAAGGCAATCGAGCTGGCCGGCTGTGGGCGCCCGCCGGCCTGGGATTGCTCCTCGTGATCCAGTGTCTGCCAACATTGGTGATGCGCTTCGCAGGGTCGAGGCTAGAATCAAGCATCCACACCGTCATGATGGGTCAGTGTTCAGAAACGAAGCAGGCGACTTGCCCGCACGGCCACGGGGCTACTACCGAGAGTACGTGCACCCCACCCCCGGATTGAACCATGCGGGAATGCAGCGCATCGTCACAGGAAGAGGCGGAGAGGTGTACTATACTCCGGATCACTATGACACCTTTTGCCGCATCCCCCAGTCGCGCCTGCCGTGAGTTCAGCCACTGATCACGTACCTTCAGGCGTATTCGACCATGGCGCCTTTTTGTTTGTCGATGACTTGAGTGTTTTCAATGACAAGGACACGATCTTATGTCGAGTGCCTAGTCACCTCCCGAGCAAATCTGAGCTAATGCGGTGGTTTCACGAGTCTCTGAGTTTTCCAGATGGATTTGGACGCAATTGGGATGCCTTGAACGACAGCCTTGGATGTTTGTATGGCGTTAACAGCCGCAAGGTAGTTTTGTTTCACGAAGATGTGCCTCTACTAGAAAACACGAATGACTGTAGAGTTTATCTCGGCGTAATCTACAGAACGGCGATAGAGTGGAAAAGTCGGCCGGAACATGAATTCGTCGTCGCGTTCAGCCTTAGTTGTCGGCAAACAATTGTTGAGTTGCAACGTTCAATTGGAACTTGAGGCTCAGAGAGGTTGTCATCCCACCTTCTCGCAAGGCACTCTTGCTGAACGAAAGCACCGCGACTTCTTCTTTCGTGGGGCTTGTGTTCAAGGCAGCCCCTTTGGCCACGCAAATCGACCATACCGTCTAAGACCGCGTCTACCTTGCGTGTGCCGAAGAGCAGGACGCCCCTCTGACAGGCTCAAACCGGTAACTGAAGCGGCTCAAGTCCTCCTCATAAAGCGTCCCCACCATTTCCTTGAGTTCTTCGTCGTAGTAGTGCGAGTAGTGCTTGTGCTCAGTGGCGTTGCGCACGGGCAAGCGCGTCGCGGGCAATCCCAAGCGCTGCGCAATCTCATCGAAGTCGGCTTGCAGGCGTTCGTGTCGGCCTAGGTGGTCGAGGGGCACGCGGCCGTCGGCGTCGGTGAGCAGTTCGATTTGGGGGACGATGAGCACGCGACGACGGAACTTCGGGTGGTTCAGGGCGGCTTTCATGCCCTCGGTGATGTGTTTGGGTTCGCGCGCCTGCGCTGCCGGTGCGTTGCGGAACAGGAACAGGTAGGCGGAGACGAAGCGCTCGAAGGGGTTGCGCACAAAGCCGAACTTGAAGTAGCTGTCCCAAGTGTCCCGATCCAATCGGGGGGCGACTTCCCGCACCGATAGATGGCCGTGCCCCTTGGCCGCCAAGGCCGGAATGGGCAAACGGGCTTGGCCGTAGAGCGCGTGCTGCTGCCAATCGCCGGGTTCGAGGTGTGCGGACAGGGCTTGGCGCACGGCTTGGGTGCCCGTCTTCGGCACGGCGAAGAAGATGAAGCGGTGGGCGTGGGAGACGATCACGGCGTTCGGGCCATCAGGCAATGCCGTATCGGTGGCGCACCTCGGGGCCAAGGGCTTCCTTCAAGGGGTTCAGCCAAGGCTCGAAGTGCCGCCACTGCTCCAAGCCGGAAGTGTAGATGGGCTGCCGCACCTGTGCCGATGAAGGGGTGCGCACACTGCGCTCCGTGCGATGGAACTCAAGGCAGGCAGGCTCGAAAGGCAGGTTGCAGAAGTCAAGCAGGCGACGCACCTGGCCTTCGAGGTCGGCCACCACGTCCTCATGGTCCACGCGCAGCACAAAGCCGGGCAGCACGGCGTCCCAGTGGTCCATCAGACGAACGTACTCACGGTAGTAGTGGCCGATGTCGGCAAGGCCATAGGAGAAGTCCTGGCCCTCGCCGAAGAGCTGCTTGAAGCCGCTGAAGCAGCAGGCCATGGGGTGGCGGCGCGCATCGATGACCTTGGCATTGGGCAGGACCAACTTGATGAGGCCGACGTGAAAGAAGTTGTTGGGCATCTTGTCGATGAAAAAGGGCGCATCCCCCCGGTAGGGGCGAGTGTCGTCGATGAACTGCTGCCCAAAACGGCGGAAGTAGTCATCCTCCAGCTCGCGCAGGATTCTCGGATAGCGCGGCGGGCCCGGGGACTCGTCTCGGCCTCGCAGGCGCTTGGCGAGATTGAGAATGTTGTGCAGCTCCATGGTGCCGTCCACCTGGGAATGGGACGACAGTATCTGTTCCAGCAGAGTGGAGCCGGCTCGTGGCAAACCGACGATGAAAACAGGGTCCGGCGCCGGCAGGCCGAGCCCATCCCGGCGGGCGAAGAACTCCGCCGTGCAGACATCGATCTGGCCTTGCACGCGCGCCTCTAGGTGGACCGGGCTGTAGTGGGTGCTCGCCCGCTTGAGGGCATTGCCGCGCTCATACCAGTGAAAGGCGCTTTCATAGGCCTGCCGCTGCTCGTGGCCGCTGCCCAGCGCGAAGCACAATTGCGCACGGTCCAAGTCCCCTGTGCCCTCCGCGTTTTCCTGGGCTTCCATTTCAGCGAGTTCCGCTGTTGTGAATTCGTAGGACTTGGTGTTGGCCAGGCTCCACCAAGCGTCGCCGTGATTCGGTCTCAGCGCACAAGCCTGATGATAGAGCGCCACCGCCTGATCCAGTTCGCCATCGGTCTTCAGAACGTGGCCCAGCCCCACCGGATGCCGGGGCTCTTTGGGCTGCTCCCGCATCAATGCCCGATAGCTGGCGCGCGCCGCCTGGTTGTGGCCGGCACCGCTGCTGGCTTGTGCATGCAGCAGTCGAATGGCGGTGATTGGATTCTCGGTCTTCGCCAGGAGGGCGTCGGCCACCTTGGCGGCCTGGCTGAACTTCTGCATCTTGACCAGCAGATTGCCGTACTGCACACGGGCAGCCTGGTGGTCGGGCTCAAGTTCCAAGCAGGTCTCCAGCAGGAATTCAGCGTCCTCGTAGACCTTGGCGCGGGTGGCGATCTCCGCCAGCAAGCGCATGCCTTCCACATGGGTTTTGTGGTGGCGGAGAAAGCTCTTGCACTGCGCCTCCGCCTCCGCCAGACGCCCTTCAGACAAGTAACTGACCACCGCAATCAACTCGGGCGGCAGGGCCTCAAGAAAAGTGATCTGCTCCTGCACGGAGCGCAGGCGATCGGTCTCGCCCCGCTCCTCATACAACCGCTTCAGGCTCTTCCAACTGTTGATCAGGCCTGGGTCGAAGGCGGTGGCCTGCTCGAAGGCGACTTGGGCTTGCTCGAAGTCGCGCAACGCCGCATGGTTGTAACCAGCCTCTTGGTAGGCCCGGCCGAAGCCCGGCTTATCCGCAGCGAGGGCACCTAGCGTCTTGAGTGCAACTACCCACTGACGCTGTTGCCTTTGGGCGACCGCCAAGGCGTAGCGCGCTTCAACGTCGTCCGGCGCTTCCTGCAACCGGCCTCGAAGGACCCGTTCCGCTGACTCGGGCAAGCCTTCCCGAAGCAGCCGCTGCGCCTCGAGCACTTCCGGGGTCAGCAAATGGGGCAACTGGCTATCGGCCACACTCCACCAGCCGGGATATCAGCATTTGTCAGGAGGTCGGTTGGCGTATTGCGGAATCTTCCAATGTCCGATCTGGCTTCAATGGCCTAGCCTGCCTCCGACGGCGGCAAAGCGCTCGCACGATCAACCCAGACGCCCTGAAACATCATGTAACGCCTCCGGCTATTGCGGATCGCTTCCACGGGCTCCGACACGCAGACCAACCGGCCTTCCATCCACGAACCCATCCACCAACGCGGATGCCTACTCGAAGTCGTAGGATACTCTAATGCCAAGGGTGCGCGGGCGCTGAACGGTCATATGCGGCGTGAAGAAACCGGCCACTTGCGCCACGGGCGCCGCTTCGTTGTTGACGTTGTCAATGAATATCTCCGCCGCCCAAGTGTCCCTTTCAAGACCGAGGCCCAGGTTCAGGGTAGTGGATGCCTCATTCACGTAGCGGGAGTTGCTCGGCAGGCGCGAACCGCCAGCCCCGTCGGAGATTTCGACCGTGCCGAAGGTGCCGTCATAATGCTCGATCTCCAGCCCCGAGCCGCTGCCTGTGACGAGCTGCAGCGTGTCCTCCATGAACTCGGCGCTGCCGATAAGGCCCGTCACGTTCTTGCCCCGATGGTGTACGCTGGCGGTGACGAAGGCGCGCGCATCCAAGGCCTGAATTGGAAACTCGTAGCGCGCCCGCAGATGACCGGCGAAGGAACTGGCGAAGGGCAGCTCGCTGCCCACGGGCACTGCGATGCCCTGCAACTGGTCATTGAGGCGCGTCAGTTCCGTATCCAAGATGGTGAACGCACCGGACAGGGTGAGCGATTCGGTGGCGGCCCACTGAAAGTCCACATCCAAGCCCATGCTTTCCGCATCGCCCACATTTTCGATGAAGAACAGGAAGGCTACGTTCGATGGGTCGAACCGGGAGACTTGCAGCTCCTCAATCTCCGAGAAGAAGAAGGTGGCGTTGAGCCGCACCGTGCGGTCAAGCCAGTAGCTCTTCACGCCGAGCTCATAGCTGGTCAGCTCGTCGGTGCGGGCGACCGCCGGCACGGCGTAGTCTTGATACACGCCTGTTTGGTTTTGTGACAACTGGCCGGCATTCCGGTTCTGGGTGGCTGGCCGGTAGCCCTGGGCAAAGTTGGCGAACACCATTAGATCGTCGGTGGGCGACCAATTCAGCGTCGCCCGCAGGATGATGTCGTCCTCCTTGAGGGAACCGTCAGACTTCAAGCCCGATAGGTTGATTTGGCCGGACTCAATCAACCGCAGGGTCTCCGCATTGCTGCCGCCGCCCCGGAACATGTCCCTGGCCCCGTTGGGACTGCGCGCTCCCAACACGACGCTGTCGTCACCACTGTCGTTGTATTGGCCCAAGGTCAACAGGCGAGCCGTAACATCGTTGCTGAATGCGTGACTGTTGCAGCGGCCATCCGCAGTTCTCTCTGAGTTGCCGAAGCCCTGGGGCTCGATGCCGTAGCGACAGCCGAAGGAGAAGTTGGACGCGCCCTGCAATTGCGAGGTCAGGTCGTAGTAGCGGGCACTGACGGACGCCGACACCTGATCGGTCAGGTCGAAGGCGACTTCTCCAAACATGGCCCACTCCTCCTCGGTGCGGGTGAAGTCGTTGAAGAACACCGTGAAGGGCGACCTCGGCCCGGCCGTATTGACGCCCGCGGTCGGCACAGTGGTGTTGCCGAGCAGGAAGCCAGCGCCGGAGTTGTCGTTGTAGTAGCTGCTGATGTGCTCGCCAAAGGCTTCGTTGGCGGAAGCGTACTGGAACTCGCCAACGTGGTTGGTCTCCACATCGTTGTAGTAAGCCCCCGCCAAAACGCGCACCCTTTCCCCGACGTCCGCGGTGATTCGCAACTCGTGGGTCATGCGCTCGTTCTGGGTGTCTTCCGTGTACTGCTTCGTGGGGTCGTAGCAGTTGTTGGGGTCGAGGCCAGTGCTGTCGTAAATGTTGCCGCTGCACAGGTAGTAGGTGATGTAGCCGCCACCGTTGTTGTAGTGGGTGTAGTCGATCACACTCTCCACGTCGCGGTTGAGATAGCCGCCCGTGTAGATCAAGTCCAAATTGGCCAGGCGGCCGTTGAGCGTCCACTGGGTCAGCCCGAATTCATCCTTGTTGGTTTCCGGCGAAAACCGGGCCGAATCATCATCCGCCCCAAGTTCCGGCGCTACCAAGAAGCTGCCGTCCACCTTCAGCGTCTGCGCCGAGTGCTGCAGCAACAGGTCCCAGTCTTCATTGATGTCGAAGGCAAGGCCCAAGCGCCCCCCACGGTAGGTGGCTTCGTTCCAATCGTTTTTTGCCAAGTGGTAGTTGTCCGTGCGCGCTACCGAATCGGCACCGGTCAGGGGCGGCCCGAACCCCTTGCTGTTCCGGTCCACCACCACCCCGTTGGGGGTGAAGGTGGCCGGCACATTGTCCACCCAGCCACCTTGGGTGTCGCTGTACACCACGGCGCGCAAGGCCAGCTGATCAGACAGGGGAATGTTGAAGTAGGCGTCCGCCGAGGCGCTGTCGTCGCCGCCGTGGGTGTTGCCGTACTTGGCGTTGAAGCCGGCCTCGAACTTATCGGTTCTCGGCTTGTTGGTGATCAGACGCAGGTTGCCGGATTGGGAACTGGCGCCAAACAGGGTGCCCTGAGGGCCCGAGAGCAGCTCAATGCGTTCCAAATCGGCCGCATAGACATCCAGATTTCGCGCACCGAATGAAACCGGTTGTTCGTCCAGATAGAGGGCCACGCCCGGGGCTGAGCCATTGGCCGGACCGATGGTGACACTGGTCTGCTCGGTGGCGCTGCCCCGGATGTACAGCTCCTTCTTGCCGGGGCCGTTGCCGGTGTTGATCACGTTCGGCAGGTAATCCACGTACTTGTCGAAGGTCTCCACCCGGTACTCGCGCAGGGTGTCGCCGGTGACGGCTTGCACCGACAGCGGCACGTCCTGGGCGGTTGCCGCCCGCTTGGTGGCAGTGACCACGATTTCCTCAATCGCCCTGGCCGGCTGCCCCTCGCCTGCGGTGACAGTAGCGGACGCCGTGGCGGCGATGGCCGCGGAAACTGCCACGCTCAATGGGTTAAGTCGTCCCAAACCAACCCTGTCTGAGCGCGGTTGTCCTGCCGCATTTCGTTTCTTGTTGCCCATAATCCCCTTCCCCAATCGCATGTGCTTGACAACTCTACACAATGATTGTCGGGATTGAAACACTGACGCCAACACCCTACCTCCAACCCCGCTAGTACATCGCCTCGATCAAGTCCGCGTACTTCTCGTGCACCACCTTGCGCTTGAGCTTTTGGGTGGGCGTCAACTCATCGTCCTCCGGATCGAGCAGTTGGTCGATCAGCTTGAACTTCTTGATGGTCTCCACCCGGGCGAACTTGGCGTTGACCGCCTCGATTTCCCCGCCGATCAGGTCCTGCACCGCTTGGGTGTGGCACAGGCTGGTGTAGTTGGTGAACGGCACGTCATGGTCCTGGGCGAACTTGGTGACGTTCTCATGGTCAATCATCACCAGGCAGGTCAGGTAGGGGCGGCGGTCGCCCACCACCACCGCATCGGTGACGTAGGGGGAGAACTTGAGCTGGTTCTCGATTTCGCTAGGCGTGATGTTCTTGCCGCCGGCGGTGATGATGATGTCCTTCATGCGATCGACGATGTACACGTAGCCGTCATCGTCAATGCGCCCCACGTCACCGGTGTGCAGCCAGCCTTGGCGGAAGGTCTCGGCGGTCTTCTCCGGCTTGTTCCAATAGCCCCGTATCACGCCGGCGCTGCGGATGAGGATTTCCCCCTCCGCGGAGAGCGTTACCTCCACCTCCGCGTTGGCCTTGCCGACGCTGCCAATGCGGGTCTCGCCGGGCAGGTTGGCGGTGGCCAGCCCTGAGCACTCGGTCTGCCCATAGACCTCGAACATGGGCTTGTTCATGGCCCAGAACCAATCGATGAGCTCCGGGGCGATGGGCGCCGCGCCGGTGGAAAGCCAGCGGCAGCGGTCCAGCCCCAGGAAAACCAGAATGTTCTTGAACACCAGATAGTCGGCCGCCGCGCAGGTCAGGCGCAACAGCCAAGGCACGGATTGGCCGGCCTTGGTGAAGGCCGCCCGCTTGAGCCCGGCCTTCAGCGCCAAGCCGTACGCAAAGCGGCCCAAGGCGGTGCCGTCCTTCAGCTTGATGGTGATGGTGGAATGCTGCTTCTCCCACACCCGTGGCACCGCGAAGGCCACCGTGGGCGCCACCTCCTGCTGGTCCTGGACGAAGGTTTCCGGCTCCTCCACGAGATTGACGACGCAGCCCGATTCGATGCCGCAGAAGGTGTAGAACATGCGCCCGGCCACATGGGCCAAGGGCAGAAAGCCGATTTGCTCGTCGGTGTCGTAAACGCCGTAGATGCGCTGCAGGTTGCGCATCATGAAGATCATGTTGCCTTGGCTGATCATGGCGCCCTTGGGCGGGCCGGTGGTGCCGGAGGTGTAGGTGAGGATCATCAGGTCCTCGGGCTTGGCGGCGTCGATGGCGGCCTGCCAATCCGCCCCGTGCTCCTCGCCGTAGGCGGCGCCGCGCTCGATCAGCTCCGCATAGCTCATGCACTGCGGATCGCTGAAGTTGCGCAGGCCCTCCATGTCAAAAATGATGACTTTCTCAAGGGTCGGCGTGCGCTCCCGGACTTCGAGCACCTTGTCGAGCTGCTCCTCGTCCTCGGCAAAGTAGAAGCGGGTGCCGCTGTCGTTGATCAGGTAGGCCACCTGCTCCGGGGAGTCCGTGGGATAGACGCCGTTGGAGACGCCGCCAATGCAGTTGACGCCGAGGTCCGCGAACAGCCATTCCTTGCAGACTTCGCCGGCGATGGAGCACACGTCGCCCCGCTCAAGTCCCAGGGACTTCAGCCCCAAGCCCACCAGCCGGGCCTGCTCGCCGTAGTCCGCCCAAGTGGTCTCGTTCCAGATGCCGAAGTCCTTCTCCCGGAGCGCCACGTTGGCGCCCCAGTCCGTCACCCGCTTCCAGAACAGCTGCGGCACGGTGGCGCAGCCGTCAATGGTCAATGCCGTGCTCATCGCCAGGTCTTCCTCTGCTTCCAACGGCGGCGGCCGCGCACGCCTTCATCCTTCATGCCCAAGTAGAACTCCTGGATGTCCGGGGCGTTCCGGAGCCGTTCGCAGGTGTCCTCCATGACGATGCGGCCATTCTCCATGACATAGCCGTAGTCGCCGATGTCCAGCGCCATCTTGGCGTTCTGCTCCACCAGGAGCATGGTGACGTTGCGCTCCTTGTTCAGCCGCACGATGATCTCCGCGATCTCATGCACCAGCCGGGGCGAAAGGCCCAAGGAAGGCTCGTCAAGCAGCATGAGGTGCGGGCGCAGCATCAGGGCGCGGCCAATGGCCAACATCTGCTGCTGGCCGCCGGAAAGCACCTGGGCCGGCTGCCTGCCAAAGCCCTTAAGCACCGGGAAGTAGCCGTAAACCTGCTCGATGTCCGCGTCTATTTCCCCGTCCCGCCGTGAGTACGCGCCCATGCGCAGGTTCTCCTCCACGGTCAGGAAGGGAAACACCTCCCGCCCCTCGGGCACATGGCCAATGCCGCGCCGGGCCACCCAATCCGGGTCCCGCGCCTGGATGGCCTCGCCTCGGTACTCGACCACGCCCTTCTGCGGTTCCATCGCGCCGCTGATGGTCTTGAGCACCGTGGTCTTGCCCGCTCCGTTGGCGCCAAGCAGGCTGACGATCTGCCCTTCCCGCACCGTCATGCTGACCCCGCGAATGGCCATGATCGGGCCGTAATAGGTCTCTATGTTGCGCAGCGCGAGCAGGGCGGTTTGCGGCATGGTCGGGTCAGTCCCCCAAGTAAGCGCGTTGCACTTCGGGGTGGCTTTGCACCTCCGATGGGGTGCCGATGGTGAGCAGCGCCCCGTCCGCCATCGCCAGCACGCGGTTGGACGCCCGGCTGACCAGGTTCATGTCGTGCTCCACCATCATGACCGTCACGCCGAGCGCTTCATTGATGTCCTCCAGCCAGAACGACAAATCCTCGGTCTCCTCCGGGTTCAGGCCCGAGGAAGGCTCATCGAGCAGCAGCAGCCTCGGCCGCAGGCACAGCGCCCGAGCGATCTCGACCATTTTGCGGGCGCCGAAGGGCAGTTCGCTGATCGGCTTGTCGCGGTAGCTTTGCAGGTCCAGCAGGTCGATCACGTCCTCCACCGATTCGCGCAAGGCGATTTCGCCGCGCCGCACCGACGGCAGGAAGAACAACTCCGAGAGCAGGTTGCTTTGCCGGTGGATGTGGCAGCCGATGAGCAGGTTCTTGAGCACCGTCTCCCGCTCGAACAGCTCCGTGTTCTGAAAGGTGCGGGCGATGCCTTTTTCGGCGATGGCGTGAGCTGGCAGCCCGGTGATGTCCTGGCCATCAAAGGCGATGGCGCCTTCGTCCAGGTCATAGATGCGGCTGATGAGGTTGAACACCGTGGTCTTGCCCGCCCCGTTCGGACCGACGATGCTGAAGACCTCGCCGGGCTCGACCGCGAACGACAGCTCCCGCACCGCCTTGACGCCGCCGAAGCTCACCGACAGCTTCTCAGCCACAAGCAAGCTCATCGCAGCCGCTCCGTGCGCAAGTAGGTCTTCTGGCGCTTGTAGGTGGCCCGGCGATAGAGCGGAAACTCCTCGAAGAACAGCCGGATCTTGCGCCAGCGCCCGTACAGGCCGTCCGGCTCGTAGATCAGGAACAGCACCAGAACCAAGCCGAAGACGCCGGCCTCAAGACCGGGAATCTGGCTCACGGCGGGCGGGGCCGCGTCGCGCAGCAAGGCGATGCCCTGGGGCAGCAGGCCGATGAACACGGCCCCGTAGATCACCCCGTGCATGGAGCCGAGGCCGCCCACCACCACCATCAGCAGCAACTGGATGGAGGTCGCCAGGGTGAAGGCATCGGGTGCCAAGTAGCCGATCTTGTGAGCAAACAGGCCGCCAGCCAAGCCGGTGAAGGCGGCGGAGACGCCGAACGCCAGGGTCTTGGTGTAGGCGATGTGAATGCCCATGCTCTCCGCCGAGGTCTCCGAATCCCGCACCGCCGCCATGGCTCGGCCAGTGGGGCTGCGCAGCCAGTTGAGCGCCGCCACCATGGACAGGAACAGCGCCAGCAGGCAGAGATAATAGAAGGCGACCGGCGCCGAAAGGTCGATACCCAGTTCTGCCCTAGGCACTGGCATGCCCCGAAAGCCGCCGGTGACCGACACCCAATGGGACAGCACCTGCTCCACGATCACCAAGAAGGCCAGCGTGGCCACTGCGAGGTAAATGCCCGTCATGCGCAGCGCCGGAATCCCGACCGCAACGCCCACCACTCCGGAGAACCCGGTCGCCGCCGCCAAGGCCAGCGGAAAGGGCCAGCCCTGGTTCAACAGCCAGGCATGGCAGTAGGCGCCGATGGCCAGAAAGGCGGCGTGGCCGAGGCTCACTTGGCCGGTGTAGCCGACCAGCAGCATCAGCCCGACGCCGGCAATGGCGTAGATGAACACCAACGCCATTTCACCCAACAGAAACCGATCAAGCCCCAAGGGCGCGAGCAGCACCGCAAGGGCCAGCAGGCCGTACCAGAACCGCTGGCCGTTGTGCTTGAACAGGTCGATGTCCTGGGCGTAGGACGTCTTGCGGATGAAACGCATCGCCTCGCCTAGGTTTCCTGATGGTCTTGATCGCGGAACAGGGTTTTCACATGAATCAACCTTTTACGCCCGGGGCGCTTTATTGTCAGCTTGTTGTCAGCTTGTCGTCAGCTTGCGGCTAAGCGGCGTTAGACCTTCTTCTGCTGCATGGCGGCAAACAGCCCTTCCGGGCGAATCATCAGCATGGCCAGCAGCAGCACGTAGGCGCTGACGTCAGAGAACCCCGGCCACAGGTAGCGGCCCGCGAACTGCTCCGAAAGGCCCACCAGCAAGCCGCCGATGATGGCGCCCGGCAGGCTGCCCAAGCCGCCCACAATGGCCGCGGCGAAGGCCTTGATGCCGATGAACCCGATGTTCGGATCGATCACCCCGCCGGGCGCCAGCACCCCCGCACAGGCGGCCAGCACGGCAGCCAGCGCCCAGACCAAGCCGAACACCCGCTTGACCGGAATGCCCACGTAGAAGGCGGCCAGTTGATTCTGGGAGGCCGCCTGCATGGCGATGCCGAGGCGGGTGAAGCGGAAGAACAGGTACAGCAGCGCGCAAAGCGCCAAGGTGCCGCCCACCACCGCCAGGTCATCGCCGCCCACGGTGACATCGCCAAAGCGCCAAACCGCCGAACCCCAAGGCAGGTCCAAGGTCTTGGGCTCACTGCCCCAGCGCTCCCCGGCGATGGTGCGCAGCACGAAGCCGAGGCCGATGGTCAGCATCAGCACCGCAAAGTGCGGCTCACCGATCATGGGCCGCAGCAGCAACCGCTCGGTCAGGGCACCGAGCAGCGCCATGACACCCAAGGCCGCCAAAAAGCCCCAAACGAACGGCCAGCCGAGCAGGTTGATGAAGGTGAAGGCGATGAAGGCGCCGATCATCATGATGTCGCCTTGGGCGAAGTTGACCATCTCGGTGGCCTTGTAGATGAGCACGAACCCAAGCGCGATCAGCCCATAGACGCAGCCTTGGGAAACGCCGCTGATGAGAAGCTGAATGACCTCCACAAAAGCACTCTTGAAGCCGGAACGCGCCGCATTCTAACCGCTTTTGCCAGCGCCACCCTCAACATGCCCATTGACCACGGGCAAAGGGCGAATCTGGCCGCGCCCCGGAGAGCCATGGCCCCGATGAACGCCTTTCCGTTCATGCCCTTTCCCTTCATGCCCTTTCTTTTCATGCGAGGCTTGGAGACGCTGCCGTTGCGCATGGAGCGGCACGTGGCCAATGCCCGCGCCGTCGCCGAGTTGCTGTTGAGGCGCGATGACGTGACCGGCGTGCGCCACTCCAGCTCGGCCGGCAGCCCTTGCGCTAGGTTGGAGGCAGCACGATTGGTGCAAGCGGATCGGTTGATGTTCCCTGACACGTGCAATACCATTTCGGCATGGTCGTTACCATTGACAGCGCGGGCAGGTTGGTCGTGCCGAAGGCCCTTAGGGAGCGGTTCAACCTGACGCCCGGGTGTGAACTTGAAATCGAGGCTGCCACCAATGGCATCACGCTTCGCCGGGCTGATGAACAGCCGACGCTGGTTCGCAAGCAAGGCCTTCTCGTCCATCACGGCTTAGTGCGCAACTCGCTGGACATCGGAGAGTTCGTCCGCGCCGAGCGCAAGACACGAGGCACACGCATTGCTCGCGACATTGTCTAAGTGCGCAAGCTGTTCGACACAGCCCAGCTGGTCGCGGCACCGTGAATACGGATGGTACGAAACTGCTCGGCAAAGAACTCGGACGGCGCCCGCTGCTGGAAGCGGCCGTTGCGTTCGCTTCGCGACGCATGAAGGCAGGGTAAACGGAGTGAAAGATCTACGACGCCTTGATTGCCGCTGTGCCGCTTAAGACTGAGGCATCAAAGTGCTCACTTGAATTCCCCGCAACCGCATTCAGCTTCGCAGCTCCAGAAACCTGTCCAACAAGCCGCGATGAATGCTGGCCAATGCGGCGCGACGCTCGATGTTGTCGGGGTCCGTGGTCAGCAGCGCCTTTAGCAAATTGAAGGCTCGATCGGCTGGCTGCCGGCCGTCCGCAGAGTCGAGAACCCGCGCCAGACCTGGCTCCCGCAGCAGCATCCAAGCCGGAAACCAAGCGATGGTCACTTCCGGTTCGATGTCCGAAGCCCTTGCGGCCTGCCACCCTGCAAGCAACGCGGCGTCTGGAAAGCGCGGGGCTTCAAGCGCGGCCCGGAAGCGCTCCGGGGCCAACCGGCACAGCCTAAACCAATTGGCCACTGCGGCGATGCGATCGCGCAGCCACCATTCCGCTTCCGCCAGCCGCTCCACCAAAACCGGTGCATCCAAGTGGTTCGGCACCGCAAGAATGGAGGTCCTGACGCTTTCCCAATCCAAGCATTGGCGGTGAATCCAGCTCACATGCCGCTCGGGATCCTCAGTCTCGAACCGCGAAGGGTCGAGCCCCGACGCGATGCCTCGCCAAAGCGGCCGCAGGAAGTTCTGGGCACGGTGGGCTAGCAATTGGGACGCCAACGGCACCCACTGCGCCTTCATGCGCTCAAGTTGTCCAAGGGCCGCTTTGTGGTCCGCCGGCGGTGGCGTTCGCAGCGCCTCGATCAAAGGCTTGGCCATCGGCCCATAGTCTTGATCGGGGCTCATTCGGGCGAGCCGATCCAAGGCATCACTGGCGTCGTCGGGTCTGCGCCTCAAGAGGGCGCCCTGCAAGTCACTGAGCGCCAAAGCCGCGCCGCTGTCCAAGAACAGATCGAGCTGCTCTGAGCCCTCGACCGGTACACGGAAGTAGTGCATGCGCAGCAGCGCGTTCAAGCTCCGATCGGACGAGGCCAACAGATCCAACCCGGCGCTGGCTTCCCAGCCTTCATAGGTCACTCGCTCTGCCCCAAGGCCGAGCTTGACGGCCAAGGCTCGGGCGGATTCCAGCATGCCCCGAACCGCCGGCCTATCTTCAAAGGCCTCGTCCAAGCGGCCGATTTCGCCCCGCCGCCAAGCGAGATAGTCACCGTAGGTCAGCAAGCCGGTGGCCAACAGCAACTCCACCGGCGAGTACGCCCCTTGTTCCAACAACAATTGCTGGACTGCGAATTGCGCGTCCATGCTGCACAACACCCCTTTGCGGGCAGATCAGCCGATTGTAGCGCCGACCGCACGCGAAGCAGCACTTGGTTGGCCAAGTAGTTGACAAAGTATCAGTTGCGCCCGCTGCCTGCTGCCCACCTCGACGGGAGCCTGTTGCGGGCTGGTGTGCGCCAACCCAAACCTGCGCTTGAGTCAGTCTGTGTTGGCGTTATAATGGCGCCACAATGATGTCACGCACTCAGATATCAATCGACGCGGAATTGCTAGCACGAATCCGGGCACGAGCATCCGCCCTGAACATTTCGCTCGCGGAGTATTTTCGCAGGCTTGCAAACCAAGACTTAGCAGAATCACCCAAAAGCGTTGATCGTTCGATTGTCTTTCACCTTGGCGCTTCGGGTGGCGCAGACATTTCCAAAGACAAGGACCACCTGATCGGCGAGGCCACGCGGGCTGGCAGGTCTCGGACACCCAAAGCGTGATGAGCATCTTTGTGGATACTTCGGCTTGGTACGCAGCGGCAGACAGTGATGACCGGCACAATGCCCGCGCGATAGCGCTCTTGAGCACCGAAGAACCTCTGGTCACGAGCGATCATGTCCTCATTGAGTCATGGCGTCTGTTACACCATTGCCTTTCGCCCGTCGCTGCACATAGGTTCTGGGACGGGCTGCGTAGCGGCGTCGCGACTATTGAGCAAACAACAAGCGCCGATTTGGAATCGGCATGGGCCATTGGCGAGACGTTTCCGGACCAAGACTTCGCCGTTGTAGACCGCACTTCGTTCGCACTCATGGTGCGTCTTGGCATCTCCCGAGCCATATCATTTGACAGAGACTTCGCTGTGTTCCGCTACGGTAGCGGCCGAAAGCTCGCATTTGAGGTGCTGGTGTGATCTCTCTGTCATTGCTGACCATGCCGAAACGACATTGCACAGGCCAGCGGACAGCAAGCGCTCCCTTGCACCAATCGTGCAGGCTGCTAGCGCACTTCCCGGCGGGCGGAGACCACGCCGGTGTTGAAGCCGAGCACGTGCATGCGGCCTAGGTAGCGGGCGTGCTCGATCTTGAAGCAGCGGTCCATGACCACATCGAGGCCGGCTTCGGCAGCCAAGCCGGCGCCAACGGGGCTGATCACTTCAAACTGCAGCCAGAGGGCCTTTGCGCCGATGGCCACCGCGTCCTGGGCAATGGCCGGCACCGCCGCCGGGGCCCGAAACACATCCACCAAGTCCACCGGCTCCGGGATGTCGGACAAGGCCGGATAGCAACGCTGGCCAAGCACCGCCTCCTCCCGGGGGTTCACCGGGATCACCCGGTAGCCGTGGCGCATGGCGTAAAAGCCGACGAAGTGGCTGGCCCGCAACGGGTTGGAGGACAACCCCACGATCGCCACCGTCTTGGTCCGGCGCAGCACGCGCTGCACAACGGCGGGGTCCTGGTAGTTGGCGGGTTCAGCCATGGCGCAATGCGGCGAAGGCCTGTTCGAGGTCCCAGATCAGGTCCTCCGGGTCTTCAATGCCGATGGACAGACGAATGGTGCCCGGTCCGATGCCTGCGGCGGCCAGTTCGTCGTCCGCGAGTTGCCGGTGGGTGGTGCTGGCCGGATGAATGATCAGGCTCTTGGCATCGCCGACGTTGGCGAGGTGCGAGAAAAGCTGCACCGCGCGAATGAACGCTTGGCCGGCCTCCCGGCCGCCGTTGAGGTCGAAGCAGAACACCGCGCCCGCGCCCTTGGGCAGATACTTTGCGGCCAGCCCGGCATAGGGGCTGCCCGCCAAGCCCGAGTGGCGCACGCCGGCCACGTCATCGCGCCCCGCCAGCCATTCGGCAACGGCGCGGGCATTGGCCACATGCCGCTCCATGCGCAAAGGCAGCGTCTCCAAGCCCTGCATGAACAGAAAGGCGTTGACCGGGGCCATGGCGCCGCCGAGGTCGCGCAGGGTTTCCGAGCGCAGCTTCATGAGGTAGCCGTAGCTGCCGAAGGTCTCGTGAAATGCTAGGCCGTGATAGGCCGGAGATGGGTCGGCGACGATGCCGAACTTGCCGTTCGACCAGTCGAACGTTCCCGAATCCACCACCGCGCCGCCGATGCTGGTGCCGTGGCCGCCGATGAACTTGGTGGCCGAGTGCACCACGATGTCCGCACCCCATTCGATGGGGCGGCAGAGGTACGGGGTGGCAAACGTGTTGTCCACCATCAGGGGCACCCCCGCCTCGGCCGCCACCGCCGCCACCGCTTCGATGTCCAGCACGTTGCCGCCGGGGTTGCCGATGGTCTCGGCGAACAGGACGCGGGTTTCGTCGCGCAGCCCGGCGCGCCAGCCTGCTGGGTCGTCCGGGTCGATGAAGGTCAGGCCCAAGGACAGTTTGCGGGCCAAGTGCTTCAGCTGCGTCACCGTGCCGCCGTAAAGCGCCGCGGAGGCCAGCACATGGTCGCCCGGCGTCAGCAGGGTGAACAGCGCCGAAGACTGCGCCGCCAAGCCGCTGGCGAAGGCCACCGCGCCGATCCCGCCCTCCAGATTGGCCAGCCGCTCCTCCAGGGCGGCCACGGTGGGGTTCATGATCCGCGAATAGGTGTTGCCGTACTCCTGCAGGTTGAAGTAGGCGGCGGCCGACTCCGGATCCTCAAAGACGTAGCTTGAGGTCTGGTAGATGGGAACGGCCCGGGCGCCGGTGCCGGGCTCCGGGCGCGCCCCGGCGTGGACGGCCCGGGTGTGGAAGCCGAATTCCCGGCCGCTGTGTTGCCCTTCGTTCACGGCGGCGGGCGACGGCGGACCAGCAGCCCAAGCCCTTGCCCGCTGCCCTCGGCCCGCCTAGAAGTAAACGGCGGCGCTGATGCCCCACCAACGGGGCCGGTTGTAGTACTGCTCCACCATGCCGAACACGTCCGGACCGGACAGGTCGAAGGTTTGCACCAAGTGCTCTTCATCGCCGAGGTTTTCCACGAAGGCATTGAGCGACCAGCGGCCGTCCCCACTGGTGTACATCAGCGAGGCATTCATGAGCGTGTAGCCGTTCTCCTCCACCGTCGGCAGGCCCGTCAGGGAGAAGTAGTGCTTGGAGCGGTACAGGAAGTCCCACTGCGCTGCCAAGGCGCCGCCGAGCATGGGCCATTCGTAGCGCACCAAGCCGTTCAGGTTCCACTTCGGCGACTGCACCGACGTGGTTTTCGGCCCCCCGCCGCCCAAGTCCACCTCAATGTCGTTGTAGGCCGCACCAAAAATGATGTCCAGCCCGGCGGCTGGGGTGACCTGCAGCTCGATTTCGCCGCCGTACGAGTCGGCGTCCGCATTGGTGGTGAGGGTGTCGACACCGACGATCTGGAAGGCTTGGTAGTCCTTGTAGTCGTAGTAGTAAAAGGCGCCGTTTAAGATCATCCGGCCATCCAGCTGGCGGGACTTGAAGCCCACTTCGAGGGCGTCGAGCTGCTCCGGGTCGTAGCTCATGGTCTCGTCGTCGTAGTTGCCGCCGCCGAGAGGGAATATCGTTGCGTTGTAACCGCCGCCCTTAACGCCCCGGTTCCAGCTCCCGTAGAGCATCAGGTTGTCGCTCAGGTCGTAGTTGGCCGCCAAGCGCACTGCGAATTCGTCATCCGTGCGTTCGCCGTAGTAAGAGCCGACGGTTGCGAGGATGTTCGGGTTGCCGTTGCGCTGCACGGTGCCGGGTATGAAGTCCACGACATTGATCGAGAAGTCGTGGTCCTTTTCATCGCGAATCCAACGCAACCCAAGAATGCCCGTCAACCGGTCGGTCAGACGCTGCTCGACTTGGCCAAAGATCGACCAGGATTCGGTGTTGGTCTCATACGGGTTGTCGAGGCCCGAAAGGGCGGGCGACGGAATCTCGAACACATAAGTTATGAAGGGTTCCGTCTCCGCGCCATTGGCATCTTTGACGGTGATGTCGAGGTAATACACCCCAGCCACCCAGTCCATTTCATCGGTCGAGCCGTTCACACGCACTTCTTGGGAGAACTGCTCCGCATCCGTGGAGAGAAAGAAGTTGAAGAACGGAGTTGGCGACGCGTCGGAGTCCTCGATGTAGTCTCGCTCCACGGTGGAGTAGTCCGTGATGGAGGTCACAGTGAAGCGCTCCGCATCCCACTTAAGGGTGGCGGTGTAACCCTCGGTATCGAGCTTGTTGTGGCCGTCCCTGTCGTAGTCCCCTTCGTAGACGTCACCGTCATTGTCGATGTAGCCGAGCACTTGGTTGACTTCGTTGGGGGTGAACGCGCCTACCGTGTTGGCGCTGACGTGCTCGAAGAAGCCGGTGTCGATGTCCTGCTCCGAACGGCGGGCGTTGAGCAGCAAGGAAAAGCTGTCGGTTGGCTCGAACAGCAGTTGGCCGCGCAACGCGGAATCGTTGGCGTTGTTCAGCCGCTTGTCGAGCAGGCGGTTTTTGACGTAGCCGTCGTTGTTGTGGGTGGACAGCGACAGCCGGGCGGACAGGGTGTCCGACAACGGCCCGCCGACCGCGCCCTCAAACTTGATCTGGTCGTAGCGGCCCACCGTGAACTGGCCGTAGCCGGAGGCCTCCTGGGAGGGCTTGACGGTGACGAAGTGGGCCAACCCGCCAGTGGCGTTGCGCCCATAAAGCGTGCCTTGGGGGCCGCGCAGCATCTCCACCCGCTCCATGTCGAAGAGCATGAAGCCACTGCCGGACATCTGGCTGATGTAGACCTCGTCCAGATAGATGGCCACCGGGCTTTCGACGTTGGTGGTGAAGTCGTTGGCGGCAACGCCGCGCATGGCGATGGCGTAGTTGGCTTCGCCATTGGGCTGCACCGTCTGCACTCCCGGTGCCATGGCGGTCACCTGCTGGGCGTTGCCGTAGCCCAGCTGGCGCATCTGCTCGCCGGTCAGGGCGCTGATGGCAATGCCCACGTCCTGGACGTTCTGCTCGCGCTTTTGCGCCGTGACCACGATCTCCTCGATCACGGACGCCTGGACAGGCAGCGCAATCGCTGCGCCAGCCAAGGCCCAAATCACTGTTCTTGCCTGCATGGGGCTCTCCTCTCCAATCTGATCCTCTCCATCTGCCGGACGGTCAAGCACCTTGGTGTGCCGGCACCTCAAGTTCCGCAACGAACAGCGTGCCCTGCCAAGTGGCCAAGCCCGCGAAGGCAGAGGCCAGCACCGCAGGGAACTGCTCTTCAGCATCGTAGCCGGCCACCTCACCCATGGTGCGCAGGTGGCGAATGACTCCGCCCGAACCTGCTGCATCAGCGACGCCAAGCGGCTGGCTTCAATGGTGTATATTGCACGACTCGAAAGGCTCGATGTCAACCGAATAAAGGAGAACGGCTCTTGAACGGCCCCTCACTCTCTCGGCGGCACTCTTGGCGCGCGCTGGCCGCCGCCCCGGCGCTGCTTGCCCTTGGCCTTGGCGGCGCCAACCCGGGCTTGGCCGACCTGCCGCCGGAGCCCATCCCCAACGTCCAAACCATCGCCACGCCCTATCCGAGCACCTACGCGATGGTCCATGACTTCGCCTTCGGCAGCCTCATCGACTCCAAGTTCAGCTTGGTGGACACCGAGACCCGTCGCTTCATCGGCATGCTCAGCGCCGGCCAGTTCGCCACCGTCAACTATGCCTTGGGTCGCCAGGAGTTCTACGTGGGGGAGACCATTCACACTCGGGGAACCCGCGGCCAGCGCCAGGACATCGTCGCGATTTACGATTTCGCCAACCTCGCCTTGGTGGCGGAGGTCGACCTGCGGCCCAACCGCGCCAACACCGTGATCAACAAGGCCAATGCCGCAGTGACCGGCGACGAGCGGTTTCTGCTGGTCTGGAATCAGAACCCCGGCACCTCCGTGACCGTCATCGACCTCGACCGCCGCGAAATTGTCAACGAAGTGCCAACGCCAGGTTGCGCATTGGTCTATCCAGACGCCGCCCGGGGCTTCATGATGCTGTGCGGCAACGGTGCCTTGCTGAACGTCAAGCTTGACGCGGACGGCCAGCCCGCCAGCACGGAATCCAGTGCCCCCTTCAACGACATAGACGCTGACCCTCTTTCCGAAAAAGCCAGCAAGGTCAATGGCATTTGGCACTTCGTCACCTACGCCGGCGAAGTTCAGCCGGTGGATGCCCAAGGTGCCGAAGCGGTGATCGGCAGCCGTTGGTGGCTCGCCAGCACCCGGGAACGGGCGCAAAACTGGCGCCCGGCGGGCTGGCACGGCACAGCCGGCCATGACTCTGGCCTGCTGTGGGTGGGCATGACGCCGAACGGCTATCCCGGCAGCCACAAGGACCCGGCACCGGAGATCTGGCTGTTCGACGTCGAGGCCCAGGCTCGCTTGGCGCGTTTCAACCTTCGGGTGCCGGCGTTGAGCATCGGCGCATCCGCCCACGAGGAACCACGCCTGCTGGTGGTGAACATCGAAGGCCAGCTGGACATCTACGACGGCAAAAGCGGCGCCTACCTGCGCACCATCGGCGCCTTGGGCGAAACCCCCTACATGGTTCACGCCCTACAATAGTGAGCAGAGCGCTATTCCTCTCGATGGCGGGACAAGCATGCAGCATGAGTCAACTGCGCCCGGCCACCGTGCTCCCGTCCGTCTCGGGCATAGCCTCTTAGCCCATTGCACCGGAGAAGGCCCATGAATTGGTTGGACAAACTCACCGAGCGCAACCTGCGCAGCATCGCCCAGCGGAGCTCCAGGCGCAGCTTCATCGCCACCGTTGGCGCCGTCTTGGCTGGCGCGGGGTCGCTGCCGCTGCTACCGGTGGCTCGGGGCAGTGCCGGTGGGGCGGCGGACGCCGGCACAGCCGTTGGCGACGTGCCGGCCCAAAGCACCGGCAACCCTCAAGATCCCGGCGACCCAACTGAATGCAGCTACTGGCGCTACTGCGGCATCGACGGCTTTCTGTGCGCCTGCTGCGGCGGCACCCAGAACGCCTGCCCCCCGGGCACGGAGATGTCGCCCATCACCTGGATCGGCACCTGCCTGAATCCGGCGGACGGCAAGAACTACGTCATCTCCTACAACGACTGCTGCGGCAAGAGCAGTTGCGGCCGGTGCCTGTGCAACCGCAACGAGGACGACCGGCCCGTCTATCGCCCGCCGGCCAACAACGACATCAACTGGTGCATGGGCACCCAGTCCGCAGCCTACCACTGCTCCACCGCCGTAATCCTTGGGTTGGCGCTTAACGACGAATGAGCGCGGCGCCGCCACCGTTGTTCGGCAAAGTGCTGGTCGCCAACCGAGGCGAAATCGCCCGGCGCGTCCTGCGCTGCCTGGAGGAGATGGGCATCCCCTCCGCGTTGGTTTACCACGCTGCGGACCGCCGCTCCCCGGCCGTGGCCGAAGCGGACGAAGCCGTGGAGATCAGCGGCCCAAGCCCGGCCTCCGCCTACCTGGACATCGAGCAGATCGTTGCCGCCGGCACGCGCTTGGGCGTGGACGCGGTGCATCCGGGCTATGGCTTCCTGTCCGAGAACGCCGCCTTCGCCCAGGCGCTGGCGGACGCCGGCATCACCTTCATCGGCCCCAGCGCGGAGGTCATGGAGCTGATGGGCGACAAGATCGCTGCCCGTCAGTTCGTCGCCGAGCACGGCTTTCCGGTGCCGCCGTCCGTGGAGTTGGCGGCCACGGATGCGGGCTTTGGCGAGGCCGCAGCGGCGCTCGGCTTCCCGCTGGTGGTCAAGGCCTCCGCCGGCGGCGGCGGCAAGGGCATGAACATCGTCACCAGCGCCGATGAGCTGACCAGCGCGATGCGCGTCGCCGCCTCCGAGGCGGAACGCTACTTCGGCGACGGGCGCATCTACGTGGAGCGGTACTTCACTAACATCCGGCACATCGAGGTGCAGGTGCTCGGCGACGGCGAACGGGCCGTGCACCTCGGCGAACGGGAGTGCTCGGTGCAGCGGCGCTTTCAGAAGGTGGTGGAGGAGGCGCCCTCGCCCGCCGTTGACGACGCCATGCGCGAGCGGCTTGGCGAGGCAGCGGTCGGCATCGCTACCGCTGCCGCCTACCAGGGGTCGGGCACCGCGGAGTTCCTGCACACGCCGGAGGGCGAGTTCTTCTTCCTGGAAATGAACACCCGCATTCAGGTGGAGCATCCGGTGACGGAGCTGGTTTACGGCGTCGATCTGGTGGCCGAGCAGGTGCGCATCGCGGCCGGCCAGCCCCTAAGCCTGCGGCAGGAAGAGCTGCGGCCCCACGGCCACGCCATCGAATGCCGGCTTTGCGCGGAGGATGCAGCCAGCGGCTTCCTGCCGGAGACGGGCCGCATCCTGTACTTGAAGGAGGCCGAGGGCGAGGGCGTGCGCGTGGACAGCGGCCTGCATGCCGGCCAGGAGATCACCGCCGCATTCGACCCCCTGCTGGCCAAGGTGGTGGCCCACGGCCCCATCCGGCAAGCCGCCATCGACCGCGCCCTTGGCGCCCTGCGTGACACGGTGGTTCTCGGCGTTGGCACCAATGCCAACTACTTGGCAGCGATTCTGGCCCACCCGGCGTTTGCCCAAGGCGCCACGGACACCGGCTTTCTGGACCGCCACCAAGCGGAACTGCTGGCCGCCCCGCCGGCGGATGCCGTGGCCAAGGCGTTGGCCGCAGCCCACCTCGCGGACCGCCAAAACCGCTTGATCGACGCCGCCATGCCCAGCTTGCACGCCACCATGGGCGCTTGGATGAACTGATGAACGGCACCCACCGCATCGAGGGCCGGGATCACCAAGTGCGGCCACTGCGCCGGGGCGCTTGCCAACGGCTGCAGATCGACGGCAGCCTTTTCGAAGCAAGCCTGCACTGGACTGGCGACCACGAAGGCGTTCTGACCATCGACGGCCAGCCCCATTCGGTCGCCGCCGCCCAAGACGGCCCGGTGCTGTTCGTGCACTTGGATGGCCGAACCTGGCGCATTGAGTCCATCCAAGGCTTTGCCGACCGAACCGATGGCGCCGGCGCCGATGGCGGCATCCGGGCGCCCATGCCCGGCGTGGTGGTCGAGATTGAGGTCAGCGTTGGCGATCAGGTCGCCGCGAACCAGCGGCTGGCGCTGATCGAGAGCATGAAGATGCAAACCGAGATCACCGCCCCGGTGTCCGGCGTGGTGACCGCCGTGCCGGTGGCGCCCGGCGAGAGCTTCGACCGGGGCGCCGTGCTGATTGCCGTGGAACGGAGCGCCGAATGCGCCGAATAGCCACGCGAATCACGCCGAGCAGCGCCTCCTTCCAAGCCAATCGGGCGCACAACCTCAAGGTGGTGGAGGAGTTTCGCACCCGCCAGGAGGCCGCCCGCTTTGACCGTCCGGACCGCGACCGACAACGCCTCGCCCGCCAGGACAAGCAAATGCCCCGGCAACGTCTCGAGCAATTGCTGGACCCCGGCACGCCCTTCCTGGAGTTTTCCTCCCTAGCCGCCAACATGGCCTATGACGGCGGTGCGCCTTCGGCGAGCTGCATCACCGGCATCGGCGTGATTGGCGGCCGGGAAGTGGTCATCAACTGCAGCGACCCTTCGGTGAAGGGCGGCGCTTGGTATCCACTGACCGTCAAGAAGATCATTCGCGCGCTCGACATCGCCATCGAGAACCAGCTGCCCGTGGTGCACCTGTGCGACAGCGCCGGCGCCTTCCTGCCCCTGCAATCGGACCTGTTCGCAGACAAGACCATGGCCGGGCGCATCTTCCGCAACCAATGCCTGCTGTCCAAGCTGGGCTGCAAGCAGCTCGCCTTGGTGTTCGGCCATTGCACCGCCGGCGGCGCCTACATTCCCACCCTGTCCGACTACTCGGTGATCGTGGAAGGCACCGGCGCGGTGTTTCTCGGCGGGCCGCCCTTGGTGAAGGCCGCCACCGGGGAGGAGGTGACGGTGGATGAACTGGGCGGCGCCCGCATGCACACCAGCGTTTCCGGCACCTGCGACTTCTATGCCGCCAATGAAGCCGAAGCCATCGCCATCGGCCGCGAAGTGGTGATGCAGTGGGAGCAGCCAGCCAAGTTCCCGCTGCAGCGGGAAACGCCCGAGGCGCCTTGGTACGACCCGGAGGAGCTCTACGGCATCATTCCCGACGATGGGCGCAAGCAATTCGACATGCGCGAAGTGATCGCCCGCATCGTCGATGGCAGCCGCTTGGCTGAATACCAGCCGGACTATGGCGAGACCTTGGTGTGCGGCTTCGCCAACCTGTGGGGCTACAAGGTGGGCGTGCTCGGCAACAACGGCGTGCTGTTCAACGACAGCTCGCTGAAGGCCGCCCACTTCATGGAGCTGTGCAACCAGAACCGGGTGCCGCTGATCTTCCTGCAGAACATCACCGGCTACATGGTGGGCCGCGAGTACGAGCGGCGCGGCATCACCAAGGACGGCGCCAAGATGATCATGGTGCAAGCCTGCTCCGAGGTGCCCAAGTTCACGGTGATGACCAACGGCTCCTACGGCGCCGGCAACTACGGCATGTGCGGGCGCTCGTTCGATGCCCGGCTGCTGTTCAGCTGGCCGCACAGCCGCATCTCGGTGATGGGCGAGGAGCAGGCCGCCAACACCTTGGTGACCATCAAGGTCGCCCAACTCAAGCGCGAAGGCCTCACTCCCGACGAAGCGGAGCTTGCGCAAATCCGCGCCGACGTGCTGGCCAACTACGAAAACACCACCAGCGCCTACTACGCCACCTCCGAAATCTGGGACGACGGCGTGCTGGACCCAGTGGACACGCGCAACGCCCTCGGCATCGGCATCGAAGCCGCCTTGAACGCACCTTTCGGCGAGCCCCGCTACGGGGTGCTGAGGCTCTGAGGAGACGCCAATGGCCGAACAATTCGCGCTAACGCCCGATCAGCAGGCCCTGCTTGAGCACGCCGACCGCTACGGCCGGGAGCGGCTCGCGCCGCTCGCGCCGCGCATGGATCAGGAGGAATGGTGGCCGGACGACCTGTTCCCGGAGCTGGGCGAACTCGGATTCCTGGGCATCACCATCCCGGAGCGCTACGGCGGAGTGGGCTTGGGCTTGGTGGAAACGGGCTTGGTGGCGCAGGCGTTCGCCCGCTGGAACCACGCCTTGGCGCTGTCTTGGCTGGCGCATGACAACCTTTGCGCCAACAACCTCTACCACAACGGCTCCGAGGCCGTGCGGGAAAAGTACCTGCCCAAGCTTTGCGCCGGCGAGTGGATCGGCTGCTTGGGCCTCACCGAGCCCGGGGCCGGCTCCGACGCCTTGGGCGCCATGCGCTGCCGCGCCGAGCGCGACGGCGACCACTACCTCATCAACGGCACCAAGCTCTACATCACCAACGGCCCGGTGGCGGATCTGTGCCTGCTGTATGCCAAGACCGAGCGCGACAAGGGCTCCAAGGGCATCACCGCCTTCGCCGTGGAAACGGCTTCGCCGGGCTTTGACGTGGCGCAGAAGCTGGTCAAGATGGGCTTTCGCGGCAGCCCCACCGGGGAGTTGGTGTTCAATGACCTGCCCGTGCCCCTGACCCAGATCATCGGCGCTGAGCACCAAGGCCACCAAGTGGTGATGAGCGGGCTGGACGTTGAACGGGCCGCCATCGCCGCCATCAGTGTCGGCATCGCGGAGCGGGCGCTGGATCTGTCCGTGGAGTACGCCAACAGCCGGGAGCAATTCGGCCAGCCGATTGGCCGCTTCCAGATGGTGCAATCTCGGTTGGCCGACATGTACGTCTCGGTGCAGACCATGCGCAGCTTCTGCCACCAGGTGCTGGCCGAAATCGACCGGACCGACGAGACCCAAGCCGGGCGCGGCGAAATTCACGCCCGCACCGCCGCCTCGGTGCTCTACTGCGCCGACAACTGCAACCGCGTGCTGGACAACGCGGTGCAGATTCACGGCGGCAGCGGCTACATCTGGGAGTCTGAGGTCAACCGCCTGTTCCGCGCCACCAAACTGCTCGAAATCGGCGCCGGCACCACCGAGGTGCGCAAGATGATCATCGCCGAGGAGCTGCTGCGGTAACGGTCTGGCAATGTGCTCGCATGAAACAAATCTTCCACCTATTGGTTATAAAGCACTCACTTTCGCGGAGACTCGTTGCTCCGATCCGGCTCCGAAAACCGGAGTGCGGTGCATGCATCCGGCTTGCCGAATGGCGCACCAGGCGGAGGCGCTTACCGTGACGATGGGCGCAGGCACGAGCCTAAACAGCGCCATTCGGCAAGCCGGACGCATGCACCGCGCACCGGTTCCCTCCCAGAGAGAGCTTTGGTTTCCTGTGCATCAGCGGCTCGGTGCTCCGAGCGAGGGCAGGTTTCAGGGGCTTCCATGACTCTACCGATCGTTACCGAGTTTCCCGCGCTGGACGAAGCTTTGGTTGACCACCGCCGCTGGGCGGACGAAGCCTGGATGCACGAGCAATTCACGTGGCTGCGCCAGCACGCGCCCATTCAGCGGATGGAACCGAACGGCTACGACCCGTTCTGGTGCATCACCCGCTACGACGACGTGAAGGCCATAGAGGGCAACAAGGCGCTGTTCATCAACGACCCGAGGCCGCTGTTGAGCGCAAAAATGCTGCCTGCGATCACGGAGCAGCTGTTCGGGCGCCGGCACCTCGTCCGGTCCCTAGTGACCATGGACGATCCGGATCACAGCCGCTACCGAATGCTGACCCAAGCCTGGTTCCGGGGCGAGAACCTGCGCCAACTGCAAGGCCGCATCGACCAGCTGGCTGCCGAGTACGTGGACCGGCTGGCGGGCCTCGGCGGCGAGTGCGACTTCGTTAAGGACGTGGCCATCTGGTATCCGCTGCGGGTGATCATGTCAATCCTGGGGGTGCCGGAGGAGGATGAGCCGCTGATGATGAAGCTCACCCAGGAGTTGTTCGGCTCCACGGACCCTGACAACCAGCGCTCCTTCGAGCCGAGCGCACTGGTGGACACGGTGCGGGACTTCGAGGCCTACTTCAGCGCGCTGAGCCGCGAACGCCGCGCCCACCCCACGGACGACGTGGCCAGCGTGATCGCCAACGCGCGCATCGACGGGGCGCCCATTGCGGATCTGGAAGCCAACGGCTACTACCAGATCATCGCCACCGCCGGCCATGACACCACCAGTTCGTCCATCGCCGGCGGTCTCTTGGCGCTCATCCAACACCCCGACGAAATGGCCAAGCTGCGCGCCGACCCCAGCCGGCACATGCCCGGCGCCCTCAATGAGATCATTCGCTGGGTCTCGCCGGTGCGGCAATTCATGCGCACCGCCACCGCCGACTGCACCGTGGGCGGCACGGACATCGCCGCCGGGGAGGCCTGCGTGCTCTGGTATCCATCGGCCAATCGGGACGAGGCGGTGTTCGAGGCGCCCTTTGACTTTCGCATTGACCGCGGCGGCGCCAACCACTTGGCCTTCGGCTTCGGCGCCCACGTCTGCCTCGGCCAGCATCTGGCGCGCATGGAGATGGGCGCCTTCCTGGCGGAGTTGCTGCGGCGCGTGGACGCCATCGAACTGAACGGCGAACCGCGCTACATCCAGTCCACCTTCGTCGGCGGGTTGAAGAGCCTGCCCATTCGCTATCGCCTGAAATAGGCATTGCCGCCGCGGGTCAAAGCCCTGCGCCGCCAAGCCCACCCGTAAACCTGGCGAGAATTCCAGCACCGTTGCGGATGTTACGGGTTAACATCTGGTGTTT
This sequence comes from Candidatus Azophilus sp., assembly GCA_965220835.1. Lineage (GTDB taxonomy): Bacteria > Pseudomonadota > Gammaproteobacteria > Pseudomonadales > Azotimanducaceae > Azophilus. The sequence goes on from OZ244842.1 coordinate 2,280,183, forward strand.
TGCGGCTGGCGGAGGTCCCTTGAGATTGCTGAATCGGCCTATGGCTTGGGGTGTCGGGGTGGCGCTATGGGTTTCGGCGGGCGCTGCGCTTGCGGCCAACCAAGACGCCGGGGCGGGCTGGCCCAGCTATGGCGGCGAGCCGGGTGGAGGCCACTATTCCCTCGCCGACGAAATCACTCCCGACAACGTCAGCCGCCTCAAGATCGCTTGGACCCACAACTCCGGCGACATCCGCGAACGGGACTTCGAGGCGGGCGTGTTCTCCCAAAGCTCGTTTCAGGCGACGCCCATTCTGGTGGATGAGACGCTCTACTACTGCTCACCGTTCAACATCGTCTTCGCCTTGGACGCCCGCACCGGCGCCGAGCGCTGGCGCTTCGACCCCAAGGTGGACAAGACCGCCGATGCGCTGCCCAACTGCCGCGGCGTGAGCAGTTGGCGCTCCGGCGAGGCCGGCTTTTGCGAGCACCGCATCATCCAAGGCACCCTGGACGGACGCTTGATCGCCCTTGATGGCGCCACCGGCAAGCCATGCCCGGACTTCGGAGCGAGCGGCGAGGTGGATGCCTCCCACGGGCTGTCCGAGCACGACCCTTGGGAGTATTCCATCACTTCGCCGCCCGCGATTCTGGGCAGCCTGGCCATCACCGGTTCCATGGTCTTGGACAACGTCAGCCTGGACGTGCCCAGCGGCGTGGTGCGCGCCTATGACGTGCGCAGCGGCGCCCTGCGCTGGGCATGGAACCCGGTGCCGCCCGGCATGGCCGGCCACGACGAAGACGGGAGCTACCGCCGGGGCACCGCCAACGTGTGGTCCTTGCTCTCCGTGGATGCCGAGCGCAACCTGGTCTTCGCACCCACCGGCAACACCTCCCCGGATTACTTCGGCGGCATGCGCGACGGCCTTGACGAGTACTCAAGCTCCGTCGTGGCGCTGAACGCCAGCACCGGCGAGCGCGAGTGGCACTTCCAAACGGTGCACCACGACATCTGGGACTATGACGTGCCGGCCCAGCCCACCCTAGTGGACCTGCGGGTTGGCGAGCGCACCGTGCCGGCGGTGGCGCAAGTCACCAAGATGGGCCTAACCTTCGTGCTGAACCGCGAAACCGGGCACCCGGTTTGGCCCGTGGAGGAACGGCCAGTGCCGCAGCAGCCGGTGGCCGGAGAGTACCTTTCCCCCACGCAGCCGTTTCCCACCCACGTGCCCGCGCTCATCAGCACGCCCATCACCCCGGACGGTGCTTGGGGCCTGACCTTTTGGGACCGGGGCGTCTGCAAGGACCGAATTGCCGCGTTGCGCAACGAAGGCATCTACACGCCGCCGAGCTTGGAGGGCACGCTTTTCTACCCCAGCAACGCCGGCGGCAACAACTGGGGCTCCCCCGCCATCGACCCCAACAGCCAAACCATGTTCGTGGTGACCAATCGGGCGCCGTCCAGCGTCCGCCTAACCGCCCGCGACAAATGCCGTGCCGGTGGCGGCGGCGGCGCGCAACTGGGCACCCCCTACTGCGTGCAAACCCGAAACCTCACCTCACCCCTGGGGGTGCCCTGCACGGCGCCGCCCTGGAGCACGCTGGACGCCATCGACCTTGCCGCTGGCAAGGTGCTCTGGAGCATGCCCCTCGGCACCACCCGCAACATCGCGCCCTTCCCCTTTTGGTGGATCAAGGGGGTGCCGGCGGTGGGCGGCCCGGCCGCCACCGCATCCGGCCTGATCTTCATCGGCGCCGCCATGGACCACTTCTTCCGCGCCTTCGATGCCAAGACCGGCACCGAACTCTGGCGCCACGACCTGCCCACCGCGGCCAACGCCACCCCCATGACCTACCAGCTGCCCGATGGTCGGCAATTCGTGGTAATCGCCGCCGGCGGCCACTGGGCAGGCCTCAACCCGCCTGGGGATCACTTGGTGGCGTTTGCGTTGCCGGAGGGCTAGCTGTTGCAAGCGCTGACTTGTCGCTGGCGCAGGGCTTGCCGAAGGTGCCGAAGCTGAAGGGCAGGCTTAAGGAAATAGCAGAGCTTGGGGAGTACCAGGAAATGAAGTCATTGGTGTTGAAGTCCATGGTGGACTACTGGCTGGCCGAAGGCATGGAGCGCGGCGTCAACGAAGGCGTGGCGAGAGCCCGGGCGGACGAGCGGGCGCGACTATGTCAGATGGCTGGCCGGAAGTTCGGCAGAAGGGTGGCGGAGCGCCTTTCCGCCCAAATCGACGGGGTGACCGATCCTGACCGATTGGCGGAAGTGGGCGACTGGATTATTGACTGCGGCACCGAGGCGGAGTTCCTGACTCGTGCCCAACAGGCCACGGGGCGGTAGGCCGAACTCGGCTAACTCTGGAATAGCATTCCGCTAAACGCGCATCCGCCCCGCAAATACGATCACCGCCTGGCTGGTGATGCGTACGTCATCACCCAGGATCTCAACTTCCATGAATCCGGAGCGGCGGGAACACTGGAATGACTTCATCTTCGTCTTGCCCAGCTTTTTCGACCAGTAGGGCGCGAGGAACGTATGGGTGCCGCCGGTCACGGGGTCTTCGTTGGTGCCGGCCCAAGGCCAGAAGTAGCGGGAGTGGAAGTCGTAATCGCCAGCGCCCGGAGCGGTGACCAGCACGCCGTCAATCGAATCATGGGAGCGGTACAGCGCCTCAAAGTCCGGTGCCAAGTTGACGAGTGCCTCGGGGTCGGCAATCTCCAGCATCAGTATGTTCGTTTCTGGGTTGTAGGCGGCGTGTTCGATGGCCTCAATGCCCAGCGCCGCCAATAGCCTTGGCGGCGCCTCAGCCGGAGCCGTGGCGTAACAGGGGAAGGTCATGGTGATCTCGTCCCCGGAGACGCTGGCGGGCAGCGTAATCTGCTGGATGTTCACGAAATTCACGTGTCGGAGTTGATGCAGCTCGTGGACCACCCTGGCCGATGCGAGGGTGGCATGGCCGCACAGGGGAATCTCCTTCTTGGGGGAGAAGTAGCGGATCGAATAGGTGTCTGGTTGTCCGGTAAATTGCAGGAACGCGGTTTCGGAGAGGTTCAGCTCAGCGGCGATATCGAGCATCGTCTCATCACCTAACCCGTGTTCAACAATGCACACGCCCGCGGGGTTTCCCTTGAAGGCGGAGTTTGTGAACGCATCCACGATGAAGGACTGCATGACGACTACTTGGCTACGGTGCAATAGGCCAGTTTAGCCTAGGTTCACCGGTCGTGCTCAGTCGGCCAAACGCGCTAACCGCCGATCGAAGATTGGGGGTTTTTCATCAAGCCCTTCCTTATGTTCGGCAACCATCTTGAGCAGAGCAGCGACCACGTCCGGATGCTGCCGAGCAATGTCGAACCGCTCGCCGGGGTCTTCGAGCAGGTCGTGCAGCAAGGGCTCTTCATGTTCCTGCCGCTCGGGCGGCATGCCGTAGGCGCCTTCCGATACAAACCTGAGCTTATGGGGGCCCTTGCGCACGGCCTGCAGTTCGCCCGCTCGGTAATAGAACAGTGATTCCCGCGGACTGGGCGCACCGTTTAGCAATGTGGGCGAAAGGTCCACAGAATCCGTGCCGCGGCTGGCATCCACGCCAGCCAGCGACAGCACGGTGGCAAAGAGGTCCATGGCAGAGCCTATGCCGCTGACCACGCCAGGCTCCACCTGGCCTGGCCACCAGAATATGCCCGGCACACGCATGCCCCCTTCGAATGTCGTGCCCTTGCCGTTGCTCAACAAACCGGCCGTTCCACCGTGGGTTTGCATCAGCAACCATGGGCCATTGTCACTGGTGAACACCACCAAGGTGTTGTCAGCCAGCTTGAGCGCCTTCAGTTTTTCAACGATTGCCCCAACACTCCAGTCCAGCTCTTCGATCACATCGCCGTAGCGGCCTGCCAAGCTCTTGTCCTCAAACTGCTCGCTTCTAAAGATGGGCGTGTGCGGCATGCTGTAGGGCACATAGAGAAAAAACGGCCGCGCCTTGCTGCTTTCGATAAAGTCCAGCGCCTCTTGGGTGGTGTTCTTCGTCAGGTGTTTCTGAACCGCGGGATGCTGCTGCGTTTCATCCTCATAACCTTGCGCGGTTCGGGTGGAGCGCATGACGGGCACCGCCCAGTACCCTTGCTTGGGACTGAGCCATTTGGCCATTCGCCCTTGCATGAGCTGGCCGAGTTCCTCCGCTTGGCCCGCAGCCTGCATCTGCAGGATTGCGTTGAAGTCCGGCTCGTTGGTCCAGTTCATGTCATTGGAGTAAGGCACGCCGTACCAGTAGTCGAAACCATGGCGTGTGGGCAGCCTGTCCGGCGCGTCGCCCAAATGCCACTTGCCGACCATGCCCGTCCGATAGCCGGCTTCGCGAAGCGCCTCCGCCACGGTTACCTCTTGCGCAGGCATGCCGGCATCATCATTGGGAAACAGCACCGCCAACAGCCGGCCATAAAGCCCTGTCCGGTTGGGCAGTTTGCCCGTCAGCAGCGCGCCCCGGCTTGGCGAGCAGACCGGTGCCGGGGCATAGAAGTCGGTCCAGCGTTGGCCTTCCCGCGCCAACCGATCCAGGTTCGGTGTTCGAATGTAGGGATGGCCGTAGCTGCCCAAGTCGCCGTAGCCCAGGTCATCCGCAAAGAAGATGACGAAGTTGGGCTTGCTTTCAGCATGCGCCAGCAGCGCTGTGAGCAAGCAGACGAAAAACACGGGCCAGTGCTTCACAAGGCCGGCCCGTCACCTCGCGAACTCACCGTTGCACGGTGCCGCTCACCAAACGCCCAACGGGGTTCCCGCCCAAACCTAACTCCCAAAGGACCACCGAATGTCGATGCCCCAATAGCGGGGATACAGGTAGGTGCCCGTCATGCGGTAGAAGTTGGTGTGGTTGCCGGTGCCGATGCCGCGCAGGTTGCCCTCGTCAAAAACGTTGTCCACGAACGCCCGCACCCTGAGCGACTCGCTCTGGTTCATCCAAGCGATGCTCAGGTCGGTGCGCCAGCGGTCCGGCACCTTGTCCAACGACCGTTCCAAGGGCGTCGTGTAGTAAGTGCCGGTGTAGGCCAAGGCGCCTGAGGCAACAAACTTGCCGATGTCCGTGAACCACTGGTAGTTGGCCCAGACCGTGCCCTTGTGCTTGGGAATGCGCTTGAGCTGATTGCCGTTCAAGTCAATCAGCCGCAGCCCGAACAGCGGCGCGGGGCGGGCCGGGTCATCGTCCTCCGCGATGAGGAATTCGCCTTTGTACTCGGTGTCAGTCAGCGAGTAGTTGCCGTTGATGGTGAGCTGGTCCGTCGCCAGCCAAGTGACCTCCACCTCAAAGCCGGTGTTGCGGGCGTCGCCCGTGTTGGTGGGAATGTCCCGGAAGCCCTGCTGCAAGGGGTCGAACACGTCAATCTGGTCTTGGTAGTTCTCATAGTCGTAGGTGTAGATGGAGGCGTTCAACTGCAGGGTGCCGTCGACCAAGGTGCCCTTGTAGCCGAGTTCGTAGGCGATCACGTCCTCTTGGTCGTAGGCCAGCGGCTTGATCTGGCCCGGAACGCCCGTCCGCGCATCGGCAATGCCCAAGCCGTAGCCGCCCGCCCGGTAGCCAGTGGTGGCGGAGAGATAGACCAGGGTGTCGTCATTGGGCGTCCAGTCCACGTTCACGCGCCAGGTCACGGCGTCCCAAGTGTTGCTGTCCTCGGCGCGCCCGGCCCAGCTCAAGGGGATGCCCGTCAGGCGCAGGGGCGTGGCGCAGTTCGCGTCATCATAGGCGCAGGTGGGCAGGATCGGCTGCGCCGGGTTGCCCGTGGGAACGGCCGCCCCCATGAGGATGTTGGTCATGCTGAGGTCGGTTTGCCCGGCCAGCAGGGCCGGCGAAGGCAGCAGGAAGGGGTAGAGGGCAGCGAAGGCGCCCAGGAAGTCAACTTCCACGTAGCCGCCGCGGTTCTCAAACACGGCCTTGTCGTCCTCCGCCCAACGGATGCCCAAGGTCAGCGCCCATTGGTCGTTGAACTGATAGGTGGCTTGGCCAAACAGGGCGTACTGGTCCGTGTCGCTCTTGTTCTTGTGCCGGTAGAGGTCTCCGGAGCCGTCGCCGCCGTCCCAGCGGCCACTCAAAATGACACCGATCGGCACCTCATCAAGGCCCACCGCCGGGCCAATGCCCGCCGCCTGCAGCATCGACAGGCCGCCGAGTGCCGCCAAAGGCAAATCGAGGAAGCCGTAGTTTGCCGGATCGGTCACCCGGCCTTGGGCGGCGGTGTTGGTGATGGTGTAGTCCTGCAGCCGGTTGCTGTAGAAGTTGTAGGCCCCGGCAGTGACGCTTAGGGCCTCGTTGACATCCCAGAGCAGCTGCAGCTCGTGGGAGTAGGTGTAGACGTCCTCCAGCACCGTCAGGGTGGATTGGGAGAGGGTGCCGTCGGAGAGGTCTTCGTCGAAGTCGAAGGTGTACTCGAAATTGGAGTAGCCGAACAGGTAGCGAATCTGCATCTGGTCATTGATGTCGAAAGCCGCATCGAAGCTCACCGATTGGTGGTCGAACTCCTCCCGGTTGTAGCCGTTGGTCAAGGCCTCAGCCTTCACGTCGTCCAGGTCGCCCGCCCCGTTCAGGTAAGGGGTGCCCCCAAACGCATGCACCGGCATGGATTGCGCCGCATCCACGCCCGGCCGGGGCGGCGCGCCCCAAGCAACGGCACCGGTGTCCGGGTCGGTGAACCGGGAGGCGCCTGGCGTTCCCTCCGGCACCGCCAAGATGCCGTAGGCAAACTTGTCCGTGCTGCGCGTGCCGCGGAAGTCGCCGAAGCCCTCGTTGATGATCACCGGGCGGTCGAGGTCGCGCAGCGAGCGCCGGTCGTTGTAGCGGGTCTTGATCCGCAAACGGTCGCTGGGCTGGAACAGAAACGCCATGGAGGCGTTCTGGTCGTTGATGGAGTCCACGTCCGGGGAGCCGAACTGCCCTTCCTTGGAGCCGTCCCGCTTGCGCTTGGAGCCGTTGAAGCGGAACGCCAGCACATCGTCAATGATTGGGCCGGAAACAATGGCGTAGTACTCCTGGGTGTCGAGGTCGCCAAACTGGCCGCGCAGCTCGCCCGTCCAATCGAACGTCGGCTCCCTTGTAATGTAGTTCAGCGCGCCGCCGATGGAGTTGCGCCCGTACAGCGTGCCTTGAGGGCCGCGCAGCACCTCCACCCGGGCGATGTCGTAGAGGGCGTTCTCCGTGGCGGCAATGCCGAAGTCCTCGGAGTAGATGCCGTTGTAGTAGGTGGCCACGCCCGGGTCGCCGCCCAAGGCGCGAAAGTTGCGCCCAACGCCCCGAATGCGGATGTCGTAAGGGTCCCGGGTGGTGGCCGGGATGAAATTGACCAACTCATCCGGAGTCTGGATGCCATAATCGGCGATCATCTGCTCGCCGAAGGCGGTAATGGAGATGGACGTGTCGGATACGGTGGACTCCCGCTTCTCCGCCGTCACCAGAACTTCCTCGATGCGGCGGCTGCCGTCACCGTCCTCCTGCGCGTTCGCTGCTGACAGTCCCCAAAGGACCGCAGGCGCCAACAACGCGGCCATGCGTGCTGCTGCCATGAGATTGCCCTCCTCGATTCCCAACCGCCGCCCGCGCCCGCTGCAACGGCGAGCGGCCCAAGGCAGTCGGCCTGTGAGGGTGGCCCACCTCCCACGTAGCCACCCGAAGGCCACACAATCGCCTAAATGGTAGTGCTATGCAAGCCCGCGCACCCGATTCGCGGGTGCGGGGGTTGCTGCTGGTTAGCCGTCGTGCATTTGGGACTGGATGTAGTTTTCGATGCCGACTTTGCCGATCAGCTGCAGTTGGGTTTCCAGCCAGTCCACGTGGTCCTCCTCGGAATCGAGAATGTCCCGGAACAGCTGCCTGGATATGTAGTCGCCGATGCTTTCGCAGTAGGCGATGGCCTCGCGCAGCATGGGCATGGCATCCATTTCCAGGGCGAGGTCGCACTCCAGCATTTCCTGGGTGGATTGGCCGATTCGCAGCTTGCCGAGATCCTGCAGGTTGGGCAGCCCCTCCAAGAACAGAATCCGCTCCATCAGGGCATCGGCATGCTTCATCTCATCGATGGATTCCTCGCGCTCCTTTTCCGCCAAGCGGTGCATGCCCCAATCCCCGTACATCTTGGCATGCAGGAAGTACTGGTTGATGGCAGTCAGCTCATTCTTCAGAACCCGGTTCAGGTGAACGATGACGTCTTTTTCGATCGGTTGCATGGCACTTCCTTGCGAGCGTTTTCGCCATGATGCGCCATCCGCCACGGAATAACAAGCCTAACTTGTTGTTTTATAAATAGAAGCTAGTTTCATCCGAAAACATGAATTGCAACGCGACCACTGTTGCAATTGCAAATACCTATCACTTAGACTTGCCGCCATGTACGTTTGCATCTGCAAAGCCATCACCGATGCGGACATCCGCGAAGCGGCGGAAACCGGCACGGCGGACATTGAGCATCTCACCGAAGTGTTGGGCATCGGCGCGGGCTGCGGCACCTGCCTGGAGATGGCCGAGTCCATCTTCGACGCCTGCCGGGCCAACCAGCTCTCCCACGCCGCCTAAGGCTCGTTCATCGGTTTAGTTGGCACGGCCATCTACGCAGCCGGGCCAAGCCAAATCCCGTTTCCAATCCCAGCCTGCGTGGCCAAAACAAAGCTTGGCTTTGCCAATCGCTTCGGGGACCAAACGCCGTTGGCGAGTTGCAACCCGCGCCCTTGCGATACTGCAATCGAACTGTAGCCCCCAAGGGCCAAAGTTCGCAGAATCCTGATGCTCAATCGTTTAACATGCAAGGCAATTCACTGCCAAAGCCGCCATGCTGATCTATCCCCTCGCATTCATCGTCACCTTGGGCGTGTTGGTGACCTTTCACGAATTCGGCCACTACGTCGTGGCCCGTTGGTCAGGCGTGCGCATTCTCAAGTTCTCGGTCGGCTTCGGCAGGACACTCTGGTCGCGCACCAACCGGCACGGCACGGAGTTTGCCATTGGCGCTCTGCCCTTAGGCGGCTTTGTGCGCATGCTGGACGAGCGGGATGCCCAGCAGAAAGAGCCCGTCGGCCCCGATGAGGTCAGCTTCAACCGGCTCAGCGTTTGGTGGCGCCTCGCCATCGCGGTGGCCGGCCCGTTCGCCAACTTCCTGCTGGCCATCGTCATCTACAGCGCACTGGCCGTGATCGGCATTCCCAACCTGCTGCCCATGGTGGGGAAGGTCGATGCGCGCAGCCCGGCTGGCGCGGCGGGGCTTGAAAGCTACCAGCAGATCGTTGCCATAGATGGTCAAGCGGTCAATAGCTGGGAGGAGGTCGTGAACACGCTGGCGGAGCGAATCGGTGAGACAGGCGAAATCGGCATCACCACGCGCACGCCCGGCGCTTCGGCCGTGCATCAGGTGGACGTGCCAGTGACCGACTGGCTGCATGATGCGGTGGACCCCAACATTCTTGCTGCCCTCGGCCTCAACCGATCCTCCTTGGCGGTTTTCGGCCACGTGCGGAACGGCGACGCCGCGGACCGAGCCAGGCTCAAGGCTTGGGATCGGGTCCTATCCATCGACGGTAAAGCCATCGACACTTGGGAGCAAATGGCCAAGGCGTCGCAAGCGGCACCGGGGCAGCCCATGCGCTGGACGGTCCTGCGAGACGGCAACGAGCGGGAGTTGGTGGTCACCCCTGGCTCGCTCCCCGACCGGAAGGGCAGGGCCATCGGCTTTCTCGGCGTTGAGCAACCAGTATTCACCTTGCGCTACGGGCCAGTGGATGCCTTGCAGCACGGCATTGAGAAAACCTGGGCCATGTCGGCGCTGATGCTCGACCACTTGGGCAAGCTGCTGTTCGGGCAGATGTCGCCCCGCAATCTCGGCGGCCCGATCACCATTGCCAAGGTGGCTGGAGACTCGGCCACCGCCGGCTGGCAGGTCTACGTCGGCATGCTGGCGCTTTTGAGCATCTCCTTAGGCATTCTGAACCTGTTGCCCATTCCCATGTTGGACGGCGGCCACGTGGTCTACTGCCTGGCGGAAATCGTCTCCCGGCGCCCGGTTTCGGAGCGCGTCCAAGCCTTGGGTGGCCAGGTCGGCGTGGTGTTGATCGGCGGCCTGATGGTGCTGGTGTTCGTCAACGACTTTATGAGGTTCTTTTGATGACAAAGCCCCGGCCGGGATTCACGCTGCTGCGCGGCCTGCTGAGCGCGTTGGCATTGGTCGCAGCCCTCAGCGCTGCGGCGCCAGCCCGCGCCTACGACGCCTTCACCATCGCCGACATCCGCCTCCAAGGGCTGCAGCGGGTTTCCGCCGGCACGGTGTTCAACGCGCTGCCGATCAACGTCGGCGACCAGGTGGACGAAGTGGCCATTCGCCAGCTCATCCGTCTGCTGTTCGCCTCCGGCTACTTCGATGACATCCGCATGGCGCGGGACGGCCGCGTGCTGGTGGTGACCGTGGTGGAGCGGCCGGCCATCGAGTCCATTGAAATCGAGGGCAACAAGGCCATCAAGACCGATGCGTTGCTGGAGGGGCTGACCGATCAAGGCTTGAGCGAAGGCGAGATCTTCAAGCAGGCGACCTTGGAGCGGGTGGGGTTGGAGCTGGAGCGCCAGTACGTGGCCCAAGGCCGCTACGGCGCCGCCATTGAAACGGAAGTGGAGGAGCTTGCCCGCAACCGGGTTGCCATCCGCATCGACATCGAGGAAGGCAAGACCTCGGGCATCCGGCACATCAACATTGTCGGTGCCAACGCCTTTTCCGAGGAGGAGCTGCTGGACGTGATGGAGCTTCAGCATCCCACGTTGTTCTCCTTTTTTCGCAACAACGACAAGTACAGCCGGGAGAAGCTCTCCGGCGACCTGGAGAAGCTGGAGTCCCACTACAAAGACCGGGGCTTCGTCGAGTTCGACATCAACTCCACCCAAGTCAGCATCACCCCTGACAAGCAGCAGGTCTACATCTCGATGAACGTCGACGAAGGCAACAAGTACGTGGTTGATGAGGTCAATCTCCTCGGCCAGCTCAACGACGTGAAGCCCGAGGACTTGCGCCGCCTGTTTCTGGTGGCCCCCGGCCAAGTGTTCTCCCAGCAATTGCTGACCGCCACGGAAGACCGCCTGGAAGCGGCGCTCGGCAACGCCGGCTACACCTTCGCATCCGCCTCCGGGGTGCCCTTGGTGGACGAGGAGACCGGCAACGTCGATGTGGACTTCATGATCGATGCGGGCAAGCGCGCCTACGTGCGCCGCATCAGCTTCGCTGGCAACCGAGTCACCCAAGACGAAGTGATGCGCCGGGAAATGCGCCAGATGGAGGGCGGTTGGGCATCCACGGCGCAGATCGACCTCTCCAAAGTGCGGCTGGAGCGCTTGGGTTACTTCCGCGAGGTGAACGTCGAGACGCCGCCGGTGCCCGGCACCGACGACCAAGTGGACGTGGCCTTTGAAGTGGAGGAGCAGCCCTCCGGCAGCATCTCCGCCACCCTCGGCTACAGCCAGGGCTGGGGGCTGGTGCTCGGCGGCAACTACCAGGAGAACAACGTGCTCGGCACGGGCAACAGCTTGGGCGTCGGCCTGTCGTTCTCCAGCTACCAAAAGTCCGCCAGCTTCAACTACTTCAACCCCTACTACACGCTGGACGGCATCAGCCGCGGCTACAACGCCTACTACCGGCGCTTGGACTTCGACGAGCGCAACATCGCCCGCTACAGCACGGATGCCATCGGGCTGGGCGTCTCCTTTGGATTCCCCATCGGCGAGACCCAGCGCATCAATTTCGGCGGCACCATAGAGCAAACCCAACTCACCGAGGGCCGCTTCCCAGCCTTGGAAATCACCGAATTCCTAGAAACCAACGGCGACGAGTTCCTCAACCTCAAGCTCAACCTCGCGTGGCAGGGCTCCACGCTCAACCGCGGCCTGTTCCCCACCCGGGGCCGTTCCCAGACCCTTGGCCTGCAGGCGTCCGTCCCAGGCAGCGACCTGCAGTTCTGGAAGCTCACCTACCGGGGCGAGCAGTACTTCCCCTTCATCGGCGACATGGCGCTGCGCTTCCGCACGGAAATAGGGTACGGCGGCGGCTATGGCGGCACCAAGGGACTGCCGTTCTACGAGCACTTCTTTGCCGGCGGCTTCGGCTCCATCCGTGGCTTCGAGCAATCCACCTTGGGCCCGAGAACCACCAACCCGGAAACCGACACCGACGGCAACCCGCTGCCTGCTGGCTTTTTCCGCGACCGCGGCGATCCCTTTGGCGGCAACCTGCTGGTGGAGGCCTCAGCGGAAATCATCTTCTCGCTGCCATTCGTGGAGGACAACCGCCAGTTCCGGTCGGTGATGTTTGTCGATGCGGGCAACGTCTTCAACACCAATTGCCCCCAAGCGAGCGAAAACTGCTTCGGCTTCAGCTTGGATGAATTCCGCTACTCGGTCGGCTTCGGCATCACTTGGCTGACCGGCATGGGGCCAATGACCTTCGGCATCGCCAAGCCCTTCAACACCAGTGAAATCGACGAGGAAGAGCGCTTTCAGTTTGAATTGGGCCGCACCTTTTAGCCTGGTCGTTTTGCCTGGATGCCTGAACCCACCGTACTTTCGGTCAGCGACCTGAACCAAAGCGCTCGGCGGCTGCTTGAGGAGCGCTTCAACCTCGTCTGGATTCGCGGCGAGATTTCCAACTTCGCCCGGCCCCGCTCCGGCCATTGGTACTTCACCCTGAAGGACGACGCCGCGCAGGTGCGCTGCGCCATGTTCGTCAACCGCAATCGTCTGTGCCGCATGCAACCCAGCGACGGCGGCGAGGTGCTGCTGCGCGGGCGGGTGAGCCTGTACGAGAACCGGGGCGAATTCCAGGTCATCGTCGAGCACATGGAAGCGGCCGGGGAAGGCGCTTTGCGCGCCGCCTATGAGGCGCTTAAGGCGCGTCTCGCCGCCGAAGGCCTGTTTGCCGAGGACGGCAAGCGCGCGCTGCCGGCTTATCCGCAGCACTTGGCCGTGGTCTCCTCTCCCTCCGGGGCCGCGCTTCGGGATGTGCTGAGCGTCATTGGGCGCCGCTTTCCGATGCTCAAGGTCACCCTGCTGCCGGTTTCCGTGCAAGGCGTGAACGCCGAGCCGCAGATTCTCAATGCCCTGAACCGGGTTCCGGCGCTGTCTCCCGACCTAGTGTTGCTGACCCGGGGCGGCGGCAGCCTGGAGGACCTGTTCACGTTCAACGCCGAAGCGGTGGCGCGCGCCATCGCCCGCTGCCCGGTGCCCACGGTATCCGCCATCGGCCACGAGACCGACTTCACCATCGCCGACTTCGCCGCCGACGTTCGGGCGCCCACGCCGTCGGCGGCGGCCGAATTGATCACGCCGGATGCCGCCGCCCTGAACCAGGACCTCGACCGCTGGCGTCAGCGCCTCACCGCTGTGCTAACCAGCCGGCTGGAATTGCTTCGCCACCGGCAGGCGGCGCTGCGCTCCCGGCTGCAGAACCCGCGCGACCGTTTGCTGCAACTGATGCAGCGGGCCGACGACCTCGAAACGCGCCTGCGCTTGGGCTTGGGGAACAGCGTGGCGCGCACCCAAGCCCGGTTTGCGAACCTGCAGCGCGAGCTGGTGCGGCATCGCCCGGAGCCGCGCATCGCCGCTTTGACCGCCACGGTGGCCGCGTTGCAAGGCCGCGCTGAACAACGCATGGCGGCCCGGCTGGCGCAAAACGCGGAGCAGCTCAGCGCCTTGGCCCGCACCTTGGAGGCGGTTAGCCCGCTGCAGGCCTTGGCCCGGGGGTTCGCCATTGTCACCGGACCAGCGGGCGCGCTCACCAAGGCCGCGCAGGCAGCTCCCGGCGACGGCATCCAAGTCAACTTTCACGACGGCGCGCTCAGCGCCCGCGTCGAGGGGCAAACGCCGCTCCCTGAACAATGGCGCGCCTTGAACGACAGCTAACCAAGAAAGGGAGTTGCACCATGACCATTGAGGAAATCTGCGCCGACATGAGCGAGAAGGCCAGCCAAATCGATCCGCTCGGCAAGAGCCTGATGTTCTTCCTCGACGATGAGCGCATGCTGATCGACGGTTCCGGAAACCGCAACGAAGTGGCCATCGTCACCGGCCAGGACGTCGAGGCGGAGTGCACCGTGCGGATGTCCCTCGACACCTACGGCAAGCTGCAAAGGCGGGAGATCAAGCCTTTCATGGCCGTCGCTTCCGGCAAGATCAAGGTCAAGGGGGACATGTCGATCGCCACCAAGCTGAAAAAGCTGATGTGATTTCTTTGATCGCGGGGAAAGGCTATCGATGAATCACTTGTTTGCGCCCGACGACCACCCACCCTTTTGTCTAAGGCTTTGCCTCGTTAGCGATGTACAGCTCCCCAATCGCCATTGAGCATTCGACGACGCTCAAGGCCGTCAACGCCTTGGGCGCCTTGATTGAAGGATGCGGCATCCCGCTGTTCGAGCTGGACCGGCGCCGGATACTGGCCAAGGCCGCCAAGGCAGCCGGCCACGCCTATGCCGACGACGGCTTGACCGAGGGGCTGGATCGGCTGATCGCATCCATCAAGGCCGACGCCCGGCTGAACGCCTTCGGCAAGTTCGCCTTCAAGACCCTGCTGCAGAGAATGGCCGACGTCCGCTTCAAGGTGGAGAAGGCCATCGCCGAACAGCCGGAAATTCTCGACGATCCGATCACCGAACCCCTGTTCATCATCGGCATGCCGCGTTCCGGCACCACCATACTGCAGGCGGTGCTCAACCAGGACGCAGCCCACCGTTCGCCGCTGTGTTGGGAGTGCCTGCTGCCGCATCCCGCGCCGACGCCCGACAGCTATCGCCACAACGACCGCATCGACACGATTCGCACTGAATTCGAACAGCTCTTCAAGCTGGTTCCCGACTTCCGCAGAAAGCACTACATGGAGGCGGATTCACCCCAGGAGTGCATCGGGGTGATGGCGCTGAACTTCACCAGCTTTCAGTTCATGGCCCAAGCTTATCTCGCCGACTACAGCGAGTGGTTTTTCGAGACAGCTGACCAAGCCGCCAACTTCCGCTGGCACCGGCGGTTCCTGCAGTTCCTGCAATCCGGCGGCGTGCGCACTTCGCGGTGGCTGTTGAAGTCCCCCGTGCACCTCATGCGCCTGAAAGCGCTGTTCGAGGTCTATCCCGACGCGCGGATCATCATGACCCACAGGCACCCGGCCTACGTCGTGCCCTCCGCAGCCAGCTTGATCTCCTCAACGCGCTCCCTGTATTCCAATGACGAGAAGGTCGAACGATCGGGCCGCGAGCAGCTTCGGCTCTGGGCGCGCTACTTTGATCGATTCCTTGAAGACCGCCAGCGGCTCAACCGAGAGGATCAGATCATCGATGTGCTGTTCGACGACTTCGTGGACGACCAGATGGCCGTGGTGAGGCAGATCTACGACCGCTTCGGCTGGCGCCTCGATGCGGGCAGCGCCGGCCGCATGGAAGCCTTCCTGCGCCAAGAGGCCAAGGACAAGCACGGCAAGCACGACTATTCGCTGGAGATGATCGGCGTCCAGGACCACGAAGTGGAAGCCAGTTACGGCAGTTACCTCGAATTCCTGGGCGGCCTGAACGCAACGTCCCAACGCAAGCTCGCCTGAAACACGACCAAAACCCGAGGCACGAGAGGCACCCCATGTTGCAAAGCAAGGCAGCCCTGAACGAGTTCCTGGACATCATCCGGGACGCGGACCAGACCTTCCTGGACCCCGAGAAAGGGCTGGACCACCAAGGCCAGGTCGATGGCTACCAGCACATCTTCCACCTGTTGCAGACCGCCGTGGACTTCTACCTGCACAACGACCCGCTGCGGCCCGAGCTCATGCTGCTCTCGGACGGCAACCGCAAGCTGTACGGCGACAACGTCGATGCCGTCTATTACTTCACCCAGGTGCGGGGTGACCAGGAGTACCTGATCAAGGGGCAGCGCTTCGACAGTTGCTACCTGAGCTTTTGCCTGTACGGCGGCGACCCGCACGGCGAACTGGCCGACCGGGTGACGCTGAACGTCAACCAGCGCGACATCGCCTTCGCGGACGACGGCTCCTTCGAGATCAAGCTCACCCCGAACCCCAGCGGCCCCAACGAGTTCCGCATTGACCCGGACGCCGTGACGCTGTTCACCCGGGAGTACTTCTTCGACCGGCCCAATTCACGGGAAAGCCGGCTCAGCATCGAAAACGTGGCTGCTCAGCCCAAGGCGCTGCCGCTGACCGACGAGCAGTTGGCCCGGCGCATCCGCACCATGGCGATGTTCTTCCAATGCACCACCTGGATCGCGCCCCTGCCCGTCGAGTTCCCCATCAACGTCTTCCTGCCGCCCTTCGAGTTCGATGCGGACCAAGGCGGCTGGGGCACCGTGGACAACATCTATTGCTTCTGCCGCTATCGGCTTAAGGAAAACGAGTACCTCAAGGTGCGTTTCCGCTCGCCGGAAGCCTGCTACTGGGGGCTGCAAACCTGGAATTTCGTGATGCAGTCCACCAATTTTCGGGACTATCCGGTCTGCATCAACAAGGAGACCGCCGTCCCGGAGCCCGACGGCAGCTACGTGGTCCATGTCAGCCACCGGCCCACCGAGCACAACTGGATCAGCACGGCAGGCTACGACGAAGCCATCATTTTCATTCGCTGGCTGCTGGCCGACGAGATGCCGGAGATGCCAACGGCTGAACGGCTCACCTGGTGACGGCGGGCGCGGTGGCTACAACAACCTAGGGATCAGTGCTGCCCGGCCCTTGGGATAGTCGGCAAAGCTCTCCCGGTACTGGTTGCGGCGCCAGAACGCCCGAGGCGCCAGGTTGGCGAGTGTCCAGATGGCGAAGGCCAAGGCGGGAAAGCACCAAGTCAGCAGCGCAAACCCGATCCACTCAAGGATTTCACCCGCCAGGTTGGGGCAGGCGACGTATTCAAACGCCCCGCCCCGAGGCATGACGCGCCCTCCGCCGCTTGCTTTGCGCAGGCGCAGCAGCCGATAGTCCGCCCAGACGTTGAGCGCCGCGCCCCCGAACATCAGCGCCAGCCCTACCAAGAACCGGGGGTCGGATAGCCAACCCGCCGCATAGTCGGCGTGGTAGCCCATGTGCCAGCCGATCAGGCCACCGGTGATCAGGTTGAAGAGCAGGGCCAACGCGATCATCGTAATCGGCACCGTGGCGCCCTTCTTGGGCACGAACCAAGGCCAGACCAGGGTGCGGTGCCCATAGTGCGCCAACCAGAGCACCACCGCCACGTTGCCCACCCAATGGAGGTTGCCGCTTGAGAAGTAGATCAGCGGGAACGTGGCCAGCGCCGGCAGTTCCATGAGCACCCAGGCCAGCCGGCTTTCCACGCGAACGCCCAAACCCCCGCCGCCGACGCGCCCAACTGGATCCCAGCCCAACACCAACAGGATGAAAGCAGGCGGAGCGAACGCAATCCAGATCCAAGTGGCGAGGTGAAGTGACGGGAGCAATTCGTGCATCAAGGGATTCTAGCCGATTGGGGAAGAGGAAGGCCCCGACTTGACGGCCGTGCATTGCCAATCCCGCCGCAAATCGCCACCATTGCCAATCTATGGAACGGTCGGGCAGAGGCGCAATGTCATTCGATTACGCAAACAGCGGCTACGCGATTCGCGACGACATCCCTGATGCGCACCGGACGGTCTGGCAGATCATCGCCAAGCCTGGCTGCTGGTGGCGCGGCGAGGATCGGGTCGCGTTTGTGGCCGAGGCGCGCAACGCCCGCTCCTGCGAAGCGTGCCAAAGACGGCGGGAGGCCCTGTCCCCGAATGTGGATTGCGGCCCACACCTGCGAACCACCCATCTGACGGATGTGGTGGTCGATACGGTGCACCGGGTGACCACGGACCCGGCCCGCTTGTCGCGCAACTGGCTTGATGGCGTCAACGCCGCCGGGGTGACCGACGAGCAATACGTCGAACTCTTGGGCGTGGTGGTGGCGGCCATCAGCATCGATGCCTTCCATCGCGCGCTGGGCTTGCCTCTGGAGCCGCTGCCTGCCGCCATTGCCGGCTTGCCGAGCGGCTACCGTCCGCCTGGCGCCGCCGATTCCGGCGCCTGGGTGCAGACCGTGCAGCCTGAGCACGCCGGCGAGGCGGAGGCCGAGCTTTACCCGGGACGGCGCGCCGGCAACGTAATCTCCGCCATGAGCCTGGTGCCTGACTCGGTGCGCATGCTGCTCCGTCTGAGCGACGCCCAGTACCTGCCCATGAACAGCATCCGCACTACCAACGACAATGCGGACCGCACCCTCTCCCGTTGCCAGATCGAATTGCTGGCCGCACGCGTGTCCTCTTTGAGCGAGTGTTTCTACTGAACCAGCGCCCATGCCATGATGCTCCGTGCGAGCGCCCAGACCAGTGGCGAGGATGTGGACTTGGCCGCCATCGTTGAAGGCGCAGCGGCCCCCACCAGCGTGCCCGGCGACCAAGCCCTGCTAGCCTTCGCCGAAACCAGCCTCGGCGACGATGCCGAGGCCATCACCCAAGCGCGGCAGCAGGTGCACAAGGAACTGGGTGAGCCAGCAGTGATCGACGCCGCCGGCGTCATCGCCAACTTTCAGCGCATGGTGCGCATTGCCGACGGCACCGGCATCCCGCTCGACGCCCCCATGGACGCCCTAAGCGCCGACCTACGCGAGGAACTGGGCATTCGCAGATACGAGGAGGGGAATTTGGAGCCGCGGCAAACATCAGCAATCTCAGATGCCTTGGGCTAGGGCCGTTTCGTGGTTGGTTCTCCCACTGGCACTCAGCTTCGACTTCCCGACCAGCAGGGGGAATTGCTCCGTCGTGCCCTGCAATGCCTCGATGGAATCGCCACGCCGGATGATTGCGTGTTGGGGGGCGGCACCGCGCTCGCCGCACGCTGGAATCACCGACTGAGCGTGGACATTGACCTGTTCACGTCCGAAGCCAACTACAAGCGCTTCAAGCCAGCACTCGATCGCAGGGCTGAGACATGGAAGGCAAACACCACTTTTTTCGAGGTTCGCATACATCCCAGTGTTGTCCATTGCCATATGTCAGACGGCTTGGAGTTCTCAATTGCAGGCAGCGACAACGTGACTCTTCGCCCGTTGTCAAATGAACGTGAAGCGGCCACTGGGGTGCGGCTGCAATCAACCGGAGAGATCATTGCGCGCAAGATCCGGGCGCGAATGATCAACCGCGGAAGCTACGTCGTTCGGGATGCTTACGACGTTGTGTGCTGCTTGGAGTACGAACCCCAAGCACTCAACGAAGCCCTAGGGGCTCTGACATACGGAGAGCGGGCCGCATTGAAGTATGATTCCGAAAGCAATCGCTTGGAGTTGGACTCCAAGCAACCACTGATTGATCCAGCTCACGCCGAGTTCCAAGACTCAGAGCATCTCCTAAATCGGCTGTTCGATGTGTTGACGGGTACTGTCCGAAGAGTTGGACGCAAACCCAGCAGCAGTTCCCCGCAAGAGCCTCCGCCATGACCGGACTGGGAAAAGGAAAAAGTGTCGAAGCGCATGGCGCGGAACCGGACATGACGCTGTGGTCTGAGTTTCTTGCATGGCGGCGACCCATCCGAATACTCCCGGACGAGGCATTTGATTGCCCAAGCAATCATGTCCGCCCACCGCGCACGGCGCTCGGCAAGCACATACACGACGGCGTCGCGTCCCGCACCATGGCTGGCAGCGCGTTTCGCCCTTCGTTTACCGAATTCTGTGAGTTTGTCACCCAGTCTCAACAGGACAGCCTCCAGCGGGGCTACGTACGGGAGGTGTTCCTACAGATGCATCCGGTGGAGCGAAAGCTGTTGCGCTACAACATGGGGGCAACGGTTTTCGAGCTGGCCAGGGCATTGAGAAACGCCCGCATTGACACGGGCTTCCTATCCGACTGGATCAATCAACTCGCCATGGGATACAGCACCCCGAGCGACCTGTCGAAGGTCGCCTGCTATTGGGAACCGAGCCGTCACATGCCGATGCTGACGCAGGAAGAGGTCGAGCGGCTTGCAAGCACATTGATATAAGCGGGTCACCGCGTTGAACGGCTGAATGCCTTAAGAAAGCAAATGCGTGCTTTTCGTGCGGACACTGCGGATGCGTGCCGGTTCGCGATGCCCTCAGAAGTAGACGAGGCCGAGCTCTCCTTGCAGGTTCGCCATCGGCCTGTCCCATTCGGGATCTTCGCCCAAGTCTGTGCCGGCACCTCAAGGCGGTTGGGCATTTGGCGGAGAGGGTGGGATTCGAACCCACGGATCCCTTGCGGGATCTCTTGATTTCGAGTCAAGCCCGTTCGGCCAAGCTCCGGCACCTCTCCGCGGTGGTCACACAGTTTAACCGCAAACGGGGAATTGCCTAAGCCTCATTGTCGAAATGCGGACGGGTCTTTACGAACAGCAGGCTGGGTTCCAAGCAGACCACGCGTAGCGGATGCCCCGGCGCCAAGCGGAACCAGCTTTGCGGTGCCAAGGTGCGGGTTTGCTCCGTCTGCCAAGTGATCAGGCCGCGCAGCACCAGCAGTTCGCGGCAGTAGTGGCTGGCGCGCAGGCGCACGTTGGCGCCAGCCGCCGCCCGCACGATGGCGGCTTGCTCGCCCCGGTGCTCATGCAGTAGTTCCGTTCGCCAGCCGTCGTTTGGGCAGCGCTCGCCGATGGGCAGCACGCAGCGGCGCTGGTCCTCCGGATGGAACTGGCGCAGCTTGACGAACAGCGTGCAGCCGGGGTCGCTGAACGGGCGATGGACCGAGCCGGGGGGATTGCGCACATAGGTCAGCGGCGGGTAGCGGCCCTGTTCGTCAGCGAACTCGCCGTGGAGGACGATGAACTCCTCACCGGCGCCGTGTTCGTGGGGGCTGTATCCCGCGCCCGCCGCATAGCGAACCAACGACGTGGCCACGGCCCGTTCACCGCCGATGCGGTCGAGCATCACCCGCTCCACGCCGGGCAGTGGCGAGGGGGTCCAGACGTGCTGGTCCGGCGTGACGTGTACGATTTGGTCGAAGTTGGAGCGAAGGCGCATCGGCAGTCTGAGTGCTCAATCAGTTCATCGGGCCGGGAACAAAGGGATGGCCGAGCAAGTGGCGGCCAACGAAGCCGTAGTAGGACATCCGCGCTTGTATGTGCTGGGTGATCACGTTCATGTCCTGGAAGCGCCGATGCAGTGGGTGGCGTCGGTAGATGCCGGTGCTGCCGGCCGCCGAATAGGCGAGGTTGAGCGCCGCCGCAGCCTCCCGAATGACGTGGGTGCCCGCCATGCGCAGCGCAATGCGTTGGTCATCCGTGATGGATGCTTGGTGCGCAAGTTCAGCCAGCACGCCGGACACCGTGTCGTGCAGGAACGCGCGCCCCGCCCGCCAGCGGGTTTCGGCCTCGCCCAGTGTCTGTTGCGCTTGGGGGTCGTCCTTAACGGAGCCGGCGCTCATGTTCGGCACCTTGTCGGCGGCCAACTCGAAGACGGCATCAAGGCCCCCACGGGCCACGCCGAGGGCGACGGCGGCGAAGCTGGCGGCAAAGGCCAAGCCGGTTGGCAGCCGATAGAACAGGCCATCGTGGTTGGGACGGCCCGCCAAGTCGGCCATCCAAGCGTCCTCAACCGCCAGATTCTCGACGGAAAACTCCAAGCTGCCGGTGCCGCGCAAGCCCTGCACGTCCCAAGTGTCATGAAAGCAAACCGCGCTTTGGGGCACGAAGGCGCAGACCCAACGCTTGCTGCCCCGCTCCCGCAGCGCGCCGGTCATCCAAGTGGCGTGTTGGCAGCCGCTGGAGAATCCCCAACGGCCGCTAAGGGTCCAGGCATCGCCGCGCCGCGCCGCCTCGCACACGCCCGGTGGACCATTGGCGATGCTGGCCTCGGGATCCGACCAAATGGCGCGAATCTCCGGCTCGGCCAACCATACGCTGGTGGTGCCGATGACCGCGCCTTGGCTGATGCACCAAGCCGTGCTGGCATCGGCTTCGGCATAGACCTGCAGGGCGTTGAGAAAGTCCAGAAACGGCGCTTCCAGCCCGCCATAGCGCTTTGGGATCAACAGCCGGAAAACGCCGGCCGCCTTAAGCTGCCGCACCAAGTCCGCCGCCAGGGCCCGGTTGGCATCGTTGGCGTCCGCCGCTTCGGACACGCTGACGCGCAGCGATTCGGCGACCGCTGTGGCCGACTCAGGCACGCAACTTCCGGCTACCGCGAGCGGTACCGTTGTCTATCACCGAATCATCGGTCAGTTTCGAGACCCCTTCCCAATGTGCGTGAGTTTAAGCCTAAGAGATTGGAGTGCTACGGCGCAATGCGCTTGCCAGCCAGCGCTGGTGCCGAAGGTGTCGTGGGCCCGAAGCCGGCGTCATCCCCCGGATTTTGGGCGTTAAGGCGGGTTGTCCGGCGACGATCCGCCGAACACCCCACGCAGCACTTCAAGCAGCTTGGGGCCCAAGGCAACTTCGCTTGACTCGTCATCCTTGAAGTACCCGGTGAACACTGCCACCACGTCCCAACCGGGGTTGATGACCAAGCCCTGGCCGGCCCAGCCGCCCTTGAACAGGGTGCCGTCCGCGAACACCGCGTCCCACTGGTAGATGTTGTGCTTGACGCCCGGCATCGCCGCACCGGCGTTGGCCAACAGCCTTGGGTCGCCCGCATTGAGCAGGAAGGCCACATGGGCTTCGCTGATGAGGCGCCGGCCGCTCACCTTGGCGTAGCTTGGCGTGAACAGGAGCC
Organism: Candidatus Azophilus sp.; assembly: GCA_965220835.1. Taxonomy (GTDB): domain Bacteria; phylum Pseudomonadota; class Gammaproteobacteria; order Pseudomonadales; family Azotimanducaceae; genus Azophilus. The sequence goes on from OZ244842.1 coordinate 2,302,839, forward strand.
CGAAGCGGGCCAGGTCGCGCAGGCGCGCCATGAAGCCGCCATGAGTGACCGCCACGCCATAGCGCGGGGCGATGTAGGAGGCGTTCGACTCCGCACCGATGTGGAACCAGAGTTCCTTGCTCAGGGCGTCCTGAAACGGCATGCCGGTCAGCTTCTCCACCAACCAAGCCAGCACGAAGGTGTTCAAGCCCGAATAGGAAAACCGCTCGCCGGGCGGTGCATGGCGGCCGGCATTGAGTGAAGCGACGAAATCGTAGGGATTGTCAGGCGCGTCCGGGGTGCGAAAGCCGTCGCCGATGGCCATTGAGTAGCGGTAGTAGCAGGAGGTGCGGTCCTCATATTCGTCCGCGCAGTCGAGGCCGGTGGCCATGTCCAAAACGTCCCGCACTGAGGTGCCGGCCAAGCTCGACTTCGCCACTTCGGGAAGGTACGCCTCAATCGGTTGGCTTACGTCAACCAAGCCACGTTCCTCCAAGATGCGGATGACGGTGGCTGGCAGCACCTTGGCCACCGACCAGACCACCGGCATCTCGTAGGGCTGCATGCGCGGATAGCGCTCGAAGGCGATCTGGCCCCGGTGCAGGATCACTAGCCCCAAAGTGGTGGATTGATCGCTGGCGATGAAGTCCCCGAAGGCCAACGTGCCTCGCGGAGTATCGATCGGGAAGTTTGCGATTTCCGCCATCGGCGCGGAGGCCAACTCGGCCACCGGCCCGTTGCGATAGACGTTGACCGTCGGGAAAAGCTGATGCAGGTTTTTGAAGTTCCACGCCATGTCCGGCCCGTTGACGGTCCACCAGATGTCGTCCGACGGCAGGCGGCGATGCTGGCGCTGCACTGCGGCGAACGCAGCCGCCGGTTGGAACTCCGGTGGTTGTGGCGGCCCCGCCGCCACGTCGAAGGAGACGGACAAGGCCGACAGCAGCAGCAAGTTTCTCAGCATCATGACCCGTCCAATGTACGTCTAATGCCAGCAAATCCCAAATTGCGTTTTCTGCTAAATTGCGCCACCCGCCTTGGCAGCAAAAGGACTCGTTCATGGATGCACCCCACTGGTTTCAGCGGGCGCTTGACGCACCCTCGGAACCTAGTGACGTGGTCGTTGAAGGCACCAACATCCACTTTGAAACCTGGGGGGAGGCGGGCCGGCCGGGAGTGGTGCTGGTGCATGGCAGCAACGCCCATCTCGATTGGTGGCGCTTCGTGGCGCCCTTCTTGGCCGACAACTTTCGGGTGGCGGCGCTGGACTCGTCCGGCAACGGCGACAGCGGTTGGCGGCCGCGCTACAGTGGGCAGGTCTTGGCCGACGAAGTGTGGGCGGTGTGCGAAGCCGCTGCCTTGGGGCCCAAGCCATTTGTGGTTGGCCACAGCTTCGGCGGCTTCGTGGCGCTCGAAACCGGGCACCGGCACGGCGATGCGCTGGGCGGCATCCTCTTTCTGGACTTCACCGTCGGCCCGCCGGAGGCGCACTTGGAGTGGGGATTGCGGGCCAAGCGCGATGGCGTCAAGGCGGGCCGCAAGCCACGCGTTTACCCAGACCGGGAGACCATAGCGAGCCGCTTTCGCCTCATTCCGGAACAGCCCAACGTCTATCCCGGCGTGCTTCAGCACATGGTGAACCGGGGCATCCGGCAGGTGGAGGGCGGCTGGGCCTGGAAGTTCGACCCGACCCTGTTTGACTATCTGGAAATGGGCGCTGACCAGCGCGACAAGTTCCTCGCACTGCCCTGCCCCACCGCGGTGGTGCTTGGCGAAAACAGCACCGATGAGGCGGCGCTGCACGGCGACTACACGGCCGGACTGAAGGGACCTGAAGTGCCGGTGTTCCGGATTCCCGGCGCCTATCACCACCTGATGTTCGATGAGCCCTTGGCGGTCACGGCGGCCATCACGGCGACCCTCTTGGGTTGGCTGCGCGCCGGCTAACGCCGGCAGAATCTCAGTATTGCTAAGCGAACTCGGCGCTTTCGCTGATTGTTGGCGGAATGTAGTGGCAGCTTGGTTGTCTGGCACTCTCCCAGTCTGCCTCTCAACACACTTTAGCCAACGATGGTGCGCAAAACTCCGCGCTTCCCGTTGCATTGGTTGTGCGCTGGGCGTTGCGGCGGTGCTTTCGTTTGGTAATCTCCGAGTGGGATGCCGTGCCAATCGAATAGGAGGCTACGTTCATGTCCTACGCTGGAACGCGATTGATCAATGATGCCGACAGCCACTTGATGGAGTTGCCGGACTTTCTGATCGCTCACGCCGAACCGGACGTCCGCGACCAACTGGCCCCGATGTTGAAAGCGTTGAAGGGCATCTTCGACGCAACGGCTCATGCCGGGAAGCGCGGCCACAGCGCCAGCCGGCGGGCGGAACTGGCTGCTCTTGGCGACAACCTCGCCCGCGGCCCCAAGTGGCACGATGCTTTGGGCGCGTTCAGCGGCGAGGAGCGCGGCCAAGCGTTGAACCTGCTCGGCTTCCAGCGGCAGGTGGTCTTCTCCTCCTTTTGCGCCCGCCCCATCTTCACCGCGCCCAACGCCGACCTGCGCTACGGCGCGGCGCGGGCCCACAACCGAGCGATGGCCGAATTCTGCGACGCCGATGCGCGACTGATCGGCGTCGCCATCGTGCCGCTGGACGATCCGCAGCGGGCCCTTGAGGAGATCGAGCGGGCACTGGCCCTCGGTCTCGGCGCAGTATGGATATCAGCGGAGGCGCCGGGTGGGCGATCCCCGGGCCATCCGCTCCATGAACCCATCTGGGCCACCTTGGCGGAACGCCGCGTTCCCTTCATCCTGCACGTCGGCAGCGCCGATCTCTCGATTCCCGAACCTTGGATGAACGACGGCCACCCCGACCACCGCAGCGCCCGGGGCGGCGCGGAAGTGATCGGCTCCAAGGACCTGACGGTGATTCACCACAGCGCCCACCGGTTCATCTCCGTGCTGGTACTGGACGGCGTGCTGGAGCGCCATCCCATGCTGCGCGGCGGCGTCATCGAGCTGGGCGCCGGCTGGGTGCCGGACATGATCCGAAGGCTCGACCACGCGGCGGCGATCTGGGCGAAGTCCGAACCCCATCTTCAGGAGATGACGCGCACGCCAAGCGAGCAAATCCGCGCCCAACTGCGGTTCACGCCCTACCCCTTCGAGAACGTGGCGCAGATGGTCAGCGAATCCTTCCCGGAGCTGTACCTATTCTCTTCCGACTACCCCCACGCCGAAGGCGGACGCGACCCCATAGGACGCTTCGAACGCACCACCGCAGCGCTGTCAGAAAGCGAGCGAAGCCTGTTTTTTCATGGAAACTTCAAAGACCTACACCCAAACGCCATCTCCGAATAACGGATTGGCGGCCGCCAAACGCAAAAATGCCTGATTGGGAAAGCCCTTAATCGCACCCCAATCCCCAAGACTCAGAACACTTCACAGAGTTTCGCGCAGCAAAACTCCAACGATCTCGCGTTAGCGAGTTCGCAAGTGCGCCAAGGCGCACGCAGAGTTTCGCGCCAGCGAAACTCCAACGAACTCGCGTCAGCGAGTTCGCAAGTGCGCCACTGCGCACGCAGAGTTTCGCGCAGCGAAACCCCAACGAACCCGCATCAGCGAGTTCGCAAGTGCGCCACTGCGCACGCAGAGTTTCGCGCAGCGAAACTCCAACGAACCCGCGTCAGCGGGTTCGCCTTGTAAAGGCCCGTGAAATGGGAGTAAAGTTCCTTCACGCTTCTGCGTGACTGTTTGCCTTGCCGAGAGAATATGAGCCTGCTGGTAGTCGAAACTGATCCAGGGGCAGCGCCTTCGCTAGCGGATCAGTTCAATGAACTGGGGTATCCGCTGCTGTGCGCATCGAACCTCAGCGCAGCCGTTCGCATCTGCGACCACGCGCACCCTGAGCTCATCATCTGCAACCGTTTCGAGTGGTCCGAGGAGTTGGCCAGCCAGTTCCGCTACATTCCGGTTGCCTTGGCGGCCAGCGAGCTGTCGCCGGACCTGCTGTTCAAGGCGCTCCAGGCGGGGTTGGCTGATGTCTGGCAACTGCCCGGCGAGGCGGCGGACTTCGCCGAGCGCGTAGCCATCGTCCTCGGCCGCTTCAAGGCGGTCGCCGGCCAGTTGGAGACCCGGCTTGACCAGTTCGTGCGCGACCTCAAGCGGGACCAGCGCGCCGGGCGGCACGTCCAATTGGGCATGCTGCCGCCCAATCCCATGGCCATCGACCGCTACCGGCTGCGCCACCGCATCGTGCCGTCGCTCATTCTCAGCGGCGACTTCGTGGACTACTTCCGCATTGGCGAGCGCTACTTCGCCTTCTACGTCGCCGACGTCTCTGGCCATGGCGCGTCGTCAGCCTTCGTCACCGTACTGTTGAAAAACTTCTCCCGGCGGCTGAGGCGCGAGTACCGGCCGGCCATGATGAGGAACCCGGGGCAGATTCTGGAATGGCTGAACAACGAATTGCTGGACCAGCACATGGACAAGCACGTGGCACTGCTGATTGCCGTCGGTGACCTCAAGGACAATAGCATCCGCATCGCCAATGCGGGCCACTACCCGCCCATGGCCTTCGTCAGCAGCGGCGAGGCCCGCTTTCTGGAACTGACGGGCAAGCCGATTGGCCTGTTCGACACGGTCAGTTATGACAGCCTCACCCTCAATCCCGCTGCTGGCGACCGGCTGGTGACCTTCACCGACGGCGTGCTTGATCTACTGCCCGACAGCGACCTGGCGGCCAAGGAGCGGTTGTTGCTGCAGGCGATGCAGGAAAACGACTCCTTGAGCGGCCTGTGGCAGGCGCTGGAGCTCGCTGACGGCGACGACGCCCACGGGCCCGACGACGTGACCTGCCTGATGGTTTCCCAGGAGTTCTGAAGTGTCGGGAAAGATAATGGCCGCCGCTTACGACGGCGTGTATGAACTGAAGTTCATCGGCGACGTGCGGCTCACCCTCAGCGGCGCCATCGACGGCTTTCTGGAGCGCATGTTCAGCGACGCCGAGTTCAAGTCCGTGCTGGTGGACCTCTCCGAAATCGTGGCCATCGACAGCACCTCGCTGGGCTTGCTGGCCAAGCTCTCCATCGAGGCTGGGCGCCGCTTCGACTACGTGCCCACCTTGGTCTCCACCCGGCCTGGCGTGACCCGCATCCTGCTCACCATGGGTTTTGAGGACGTCTTCCACATCATTGATTCGCCGCTCAGCGAGACCGCCCAACTGACTGAGTTGCCGCGCCTTGCCAACACCCCGGAGGACGTGCTGCGCAGCCAAGTCATCGACGCCCACCGCACGCTGATGTCGATGAACGCCCGCAACGAGGACACCTTCAAGGATCTGATGGCCGTCCTGGAGGCCGATGTCGAGGATTCTAACGAGGCGATGCCCCAAGCCAATGAATGGGCGGTCGCCGGGCGCAAGAGTTGACTTAAGTCGCGACCCCTTTTGCGCAATCAGTTAGGCCATCAAGCGCATTAGCTCACCGCCACCAGCTGCTTCGCTTTGAGCTTGGCGGCGATGAACCGGGCATGGTCCACGTACAGCAGGTCGGCAATCTTGCGGATGGTTGCCTCCTCGTACTTGTCGAGGCCCGCATCGCAGTAGGCCAAGCGCCACAGCTGCACCACAAGCTCGAATCGCTGCTCCGCGCTCCAAGCGTCGACGATGGCCCGCGTGAACCGATGCAGGCCAACGCTTTCCCGCTGGGCCCTACGGGACTCATCGATTAAGGCGCGCACGTCATCGGCGCTGATTTGAAACACGGCTTCCAGTGACCGCCCAATCGCTTGGAGTTCGCTTTCGGCCACGTGATGGTCGGCGCAGGCCACTTCAACCAAGAGCACGGCCGCCGCCAGCTCGACCGTGGTCTCCGGGCTGTCATCAATGGCCGGCGATTGAATCCGCTCCAGCAAGCGAGCCAGCATCAGGCCGCTCTTTGCCTGTGTGTTGCGCCTGGCTCTGGGGAGGGATCCGCCCGGCTCCCGGGCGCATTCGCGGAATCCTGGGGAACGGCATCCTCGCCGCCCGGTTGTTCCTCCGGCACCAGCGGTGCGCGCCAGTGGGACGAGCCCCGCGCCGCCCCTCTGAAATCCAATTCGTCGATGGCGTCCAGCACCACGTCTAGGCGATTGCTGCGCAGGGCTTTGGCCGAGGACAGCCTTTGCCGATAGCGCCGCGCCCCCGGCAGCCCCTTGAACAGGCCGAGGATGGGCCGCACCAAGTCTGCCAGCCGCTCGCCTTGGGCCAGTTGGCCGCGCACGTGGCCGAGATAGGCATCCAGCGCATCGCGCTCCGACACCAGCGGCGTGCCAAACATCATGCTGTCCAAGCGGCTCATGAAGCGAGGCTCACGCCAAGCCGCGCGGCCAATCATCACGCCATCGACGCGCGCCAAGTACGCCGCTGCCGCTGCCAGCGTGTCGATGCCGCCGTTGGCGATGATGCGCAACTCCGGGAAGCGCGCCTTGAGGGCGTGCACGCGCTCCGGCTGCAAGGGCGGGATGCTGCGGTTCTGGGCCGGGTTCAGCCCATGCAGGACGGCTACTCGGGCATGTACGTACACGGTTTCGCAACCCGCCTCCGAGACCGCGGCGATGAACTCATGGAGAAAGGCATCGGATTCCGGCCCGTCGGGGCCTTCAGCTTGGGATCCGCGAGGAGGCCACCTATCCAAGCACAGGCCGAGGCGGCACTTGACCGTAACCGGCACCTTAACTTTAGCGGCCATGGCTGCCACACAGTCCGCCACGCGCTGTGGCTCGGCCATCAGCGCCGCACCAAAGGCGCCCTGGCGCACCCGCGGCGAAGGACAGCCCACGTTGAGGTTGATCTCCGCAAAGCCGGCGTCGGCCGCGATCTTCGCCGCCTCCGCCAACAGGCTGGGCTCGCTGCCGCCCAGTTGGCAGGCCACCGGAGCCTCGGCAGGTTGGAAACGCAGCAGGCGCTCCCGCGGGCCGTGAACCACGGCCCCTGAAGTGACCATTTCGGTGAACAACAGGGCGTTGGGGCTAAACAAGCGGTGCAGGGTGCGGCAATGCGTGTCGGTGCAAGCCATCATCGGCGCCACCGCAAGCAGCTGCCTCGGCCCCGGAAGCTGCATCCGTTGCTGCGTTTCCTGTTGCATGTCAAGCATTATGCGCGTTATTGTACTTGACGAGGCATTCAGCCGAAGCATGCGTCAAGTGAGCGCTGCGGGCGGGCCAATCGAGTGAGCTCAGGAGGGGGCTGAGGACGCTGTCCAGCAGAGGTGCGCTAGATTTCTGCACGTATTTTGTATCAGTGTGTTTCAAAAGCCGCCTCTCCAATGCGGATGGATAAGTTAACCCATTGAAAAAAAACAATAAATTGGCTTACTCAGCGCAACTCGGCCGGCAATCCAGTCCGTCCTTAATTTCTCCACTTTTCCTTCATTTTATCGCCTCAATGCGGTATAGTCGCAACCGCCTTTGCTAATGGGCTTCGGGGACAACCGCATGATTCCACAGCGCACGATCAAACAACCTGTGCACGCCATCGGCATCGGCGTGCATTCAGGACAAAAGGTCCGCATGACCTTGCGCCCTGCCGGCGAGAACAACGGCGTGCTTTTTGTCCGCACCGACCTGCCCGGTCACGGCAGCGTTCAGGCTTGCGCGCAGCACGTATCCGACACCACGCTGGCCACCAGCATCGCCGACGGCGGCGTGCAGGTTGCCACGGTGGAGCACTTGCTGTCGGCGCTTTGGGGCCTTGGCGTCGACAACCTGATCGTTGAACTCAACGCCGAGGAAGTGCCCATCATGGATGGCAGCGCCGCGCCGTTCGTCGACATGATCAACTCCGTGGGCCTAGTGGAGCAAAGCGCGGTCAAGGAGTTCATCCGCATCAAGCGGGAGGTCCGCGTCACTCAAGGGGAGGCCTTCGCAGCGCTCAGCCCCCACCCAGGATTCAAAGCCGCCTACACCTTCGTGGCAGACCACCCGGTTTACAACCGCTTTCCCAAGCACGCCTGCTTGGACTTCTCCCGAGTGTCCTACGTGGAGGACGTCAGCCGCGCCCGTTCGTTTGGCCTGCTCAGCGAGCTCAGCCAAGCCCAAGCGATCAACAAGTGCTTGGGCTCCAGCCTTGAGAACGCGGTGGGCATCGACGACTTCAGCATAATCAACAGCAGCGGGCTGCGCTATCGGGACGAGTTCGTCAAGCACAAGGTGCTGGACGCCATTGGCGACCTCTACTTGCTCGGGCGGCCCATCCTCGGCGCATTTGCCGGCCACATGTCGGGCCACGCGTTGAACAACAAGCTCGCCCGGGCACTGTTGCGCTGCATTGACGCTTGGGAGATTTGCACGGTCGGGCGCGACAGCAGCCAAGAGCGGTCCATCATGCCGCCGGCGGCCACCCAAGCCTAAGGAACCGACAGGCAGCCAGCGTTCGGGTCGGTGCCGATGCCCATACGCACCCGGGTCGCCCCATCGCCGACTGGTGACCCCCACGTCGGCACCGCCTACATGGCGTTGTTCAACTGGGCGTTCGCCAAGAGCCAAGGCGGCGAGTTCGTGCTGCGCATCGAGGACACCGACCAAGCCCGCAGCAGCGCAGCCTCCGAAGCACGCATTCTGGGGGCACTGGCTTGGTTGGGCGTCCCTTGGGACGAGGGGCCCGACATCGGGGGCGCCCACGGCCCCTACCGGCAGAGCGAACGCACGGCCATCTACCAGCAGCATGCCCAGCAGCTGATCGACCAAGGCCACGCCTTCCACTGCTTTTGCACCGCCGAGCGCTTGGCCAAAATGCGCGCCGAGCAGCGGGCGGCGGGCGCACCGGTGGGTTATGACGGCCGCTGCCTGCACCTCTCCGCGGACGAGGTGTCCGCCCAGCAGGCCGCCGGCGTGCCTTCGGTGGTGCGCATGCGAGTGCCCGCCAACGGGGAGTGCCGCTTTCGCGATGAGCTGCGCGGCGAAATCGCCATTCCCTGCAGCCAGATCGACATGCAGGTGCTGCTGAAGGCGGACGGCTTCCCCACCTATCATCTCGCGGTGGTGGTGGATGACCACCTCATGGGCATCACCCACATCCTGCGCGGGGAGGAGTGGATCAACTCCACGCCCAAGCACAAACTGCTGTTTGACTACTTTGGCTGGCCGATGCCGGCTCTCGTCCATTTGCCCCTGCTGCGCAATCCCGACCAGAGCAAGCTGTCCAAGCGCCGCAACCCAACCAGCATCGACTACTTTCGCGACGTGGGATACCTGCCCGAAGCGCTCACCAACTACTTGGCCCTGATGGGCTTTTCCATGCCCGACGAGCGGGAGATATTCTCCAAGGCGGAGTTCCTGCAGGCCTTTTCCTTGAGCCGCGTTTCCCTCGGCGCACCGATCTTCGACTTTGAGAAGCTGAATTGGCTGAATGGGCAGCACATACGCGGGCTCAGCGCCGAGGCCTTCATGGACCGGTTGGAGAGCTGGGCACTCAACCGCCAGCGCTTGGCAGAGCTCACACCGCTCATTCAGACGCGCACGGAACGCTTTGCCGATATCGCCGCCCAAGTGGACTATCTGCTCGGCGACCGGCGGCCCTTAAGCGAGCAGGACTTCACGCACAAGAAGCTCGGCCGGGAGCAAGTGGTGGAAGTGCTCTTCCGCACCGCTCGGGACTACGATGCGCTGGCCGAGTGGCACCAAGACAAGCTGCTCGCCCTGTGCAAAGCCAATGCCGAGCGCATGGGCTTAAGCCTGCGGGACTTTCTTGCGCCCCTGTTCATTGCCATCAGCGGGCGGGCAGTGGCCTTGCCGCTGTTCGACTCCATGGCCTTTCTCGGCGCCGACGTCACCCGCGTGCGCCTGCGCGAGGGGCTCAATGCCCTTGGCCTGTCCAACAAGCAACGCAAGCGGCTGGAAAAGCTGGCCGACTGACCGGCTGTCAAATTGCGGTTGCGGTGCGGGCATCCGGCACGCCAGGCGGGCGAACTGTCCTTGAGTTCCAAGGAGTTGGGGAGCCTTAAAGGTGCCGGATGCCCGCACCGCAACCGCAATTGCTCAACGAGAGCGGGATGCCACCGGGCTAGGAAAAGCCCGCAACGGAATGCCTAGTTGCAAGGACGCTGCTCGGGCGCAACCGCGGCTCGGGGCACCTCGCCGGCAAGCACCGCTTGGAACACCGCCGCATCCACATTGCCGCCGGACAGAATGACGCCCACCCGCTTGCCCGCCTGCTGCGTCCGTTCCTGCATGAGCGCGGCCAGGGCGGCGGCACCGGCACCTTCGGCGACATTGTGGGTCACGCGGAACAAAGTGCGCATGGCCTCGGCGATCTCCGCTTCGCCAACCTCCACCACCCGGGCGGCGCCCTGCCGGACGATGGCCAGGGGTTCCGCCATCGGCAACCGGCAGGCCAAGCCGTCGGCGAAGGTGTCGGCGGAGTCCGTGGCCACCACCTGCCCCGCGGCCAAACTGCGCGCCATGGCTGGGGCGTTGGCAGCGACCACGCCGATGATGTCCGTCTTCAGCCCTAGGAGATCCCGCGTGCGAATCAGGCCGCAGATGCCCGAACCCATGCCGATGGGCACATAGACCGCATCGAGCGCCGCAACCGCGCTGAACAGCTCCAGGGCGTAGGTGGCCACTCCCCGCACCAAGGCCGAATGGAAGGGCTGCACGATCAACGCCCCTTCCGCTTCAGCGCGGCGCACCGCCTCCAAGCGGGCGTCTTCAAAGTCGTTGCCGAACTCAACAAGCTCCGCGCCCCAGCCCAGCATTGCTTGGTTCTTCTCCACGCTGTTGCCCTTGGGCACAAACACCGTCACCGGCACTCCGTGGCGGCAAGCGGCGAAGGGGATGCTCTGCCCGTGATTGCCCCGGGTGGCGGTGATGATGCGATTCGGCAGCTGGCCGGCGCGGTTCAGCTCATCCAACAGGACCAAGCCGCCGCGCACCTTGAACGCACCGATTGGGGTGTGGTTCTCGTGCTTCACCCAAACTTCGCTGCCAAGCTGCCGGCACAGCCCCGGCCAACAGTACTGCGGCGTTGGCGGCATGGCGGCCGCGACCACGGACCGCGCCTGCTCGAGACCGGCTAAATCAAACATCGGGTTTCCGTTGAGAACCATCAAAGGCAATATGCAGGGCACTATAGAATCGAACCATCGATCCGTCTAATGTGTGTGTGTCTGCACTCTGATTGAAAGCGTGTGTCCGCACTCTGATTGAAAGTGTGTGTCCGCATCCTAGGAGTCCTTATGGAAGTTCAAGACAAGATCATCGTCGTCACTGGCGGTGCCAGCGGCATCGGCCAAGCGATGTGCGAGCGGTTCGCCGCTGAGGGGGCGCGCCACATCGTGGTGGCGGACCTGAACGGCGACGGCGCTGAAGCCGTGGCCCAACGCATTCAGGCCGCCGGCAAAGCCGGCGCCAGTGCCCGCCAAGTCGATGTGGGCGTTGAGGCAGAGTTGATCGACCTGATCGAAGACACCGAAAGCGGCGCCGGCCCCATCGACTTGTTTTGCTCGAACGCCGGCATCGGCATCGGCAATGGCCTTGATGAGCCCGACGAGGTGTGGGACACCATCTGGCGCGTCAACACGCAGTCGCACGTCTGGGCCGCTCGCCACTTGGTGCCCAAAATGACCGCCCGCGGTGGAGGATACCTGTTGAACACCGCCTCCGCGGCTGGCCTGCTCACCCAAATCGGCTCGGTCACCTATGCCGTCACCAAGCACGCCGCGGTGGCCTTGGCCGAGTGGATTTCCATCACCCACGGCCGGGACGGCATCAAGGTGTCCGTGCTCTGCCCGCAGGCGGTGCGCACGCCCATGACGGCGGGCGGCCCCGGTGTGGCCGGCGTTGACGGCATGATCGAACCGGAACAGGCGGCCGATGCGGTGATTGAGGCCCTCCGGGAGGAGCGCTTTCTGGTGCTGCCGCACCCGGAAGTGGCGGAGTACATCCGCCGCAAGACCACCGACTATGACCGCTGGCTGCACGGCATGCGCCGGCTGCAGGAGCGCTACCTCAGTTCATGACCAGCCGCTCGGCTTGCTTGGCCAGGTAGCCCCGCAGAATTTCCGCCTCAGCGGCGTCCAGCTTGCCGGCGAAGCCCACCATGCCCTTGGCCGTGAGGGCGCCATCAAGCACAATGGCCCGCCACAGCGACGCGTCCGCCAGGGCCGGCGCGGTGCGCAGATCGGGCAGAACACCGGCACTGAGCGCTTCGGTGCCGTGACAAGCCGAGCAATGCCGGCCAAACAGCGCGAAGCCGGCCTCGAGCTCCGTAGGCGACGGCGTCAACCCGGCTCGCTCCAGCGTCACTGGGGTGCGGGCCTCGGCTTCAAAGCGTGGCAACCGAGCGCTTCCACCCAGCTTGAAGACCAACAGCCGGCCATTGGGCGTTAGCTTGGGCCCGTCCATGGCAGCCAAGCTGAGCGGCAGGCCCCCACCGTTGCCGGCGGTCACGGCAATGTACTGTTCGCCGCCAACCGCATAGGCGATCGGCGCGGTGATGATGGCGTTCTGCAAGGCGTAGGACCAGAGCGGCTCGCCGTCCTCGGCCCGGTAGGCGCGAAAGCTGTGATCAGTCAAGCCCTGAAACACGAGGTTGCCGGCCGTGGCCAAGGTGCCGCCGTTCCAAGGGGCTTCATGCTCCACCCGCCAAGCTTCCGCCTGCCGAACGGGATCCCACGCCAACAGCCGACCCTGCAGGCTGTCCTTGATTGCCTCTCGCGCTTCAGGTGCAACCGGCAGGGGCACATCGTTGAGCCTGACGCCAAGGTTCCACTCGCCGGGGCGATAGGCAAACTGCTCGTCCCTCTCGTAGAGGAAGGGCACCTGCTGCGCGGGAATGTAAACCAGCCCGGTCAACGGGCTGTACGACATGGGCTGCCAGTTGTGCGCGCCGGCCGCGCCGACGGTGGCTGGGAAGGGTTCGGTTTCGAATCGGGCGCCCGGTGTTTCCTGCGGGCGTCCGGTGGTCAAGTCGATGCGTTGCGCCCAGTTGACGGGGACGAACTTCTCCGCCGAAAGCAGGCGACCCGTGCGCCGTTCAATGACATAGAAAAACCCGTTCTTCGGCGCATGCAGAATCACCTGGGTGGGTTGGCCGCCGATCATCAGCGTCGCGAGCGTGATCTGCTGGGTGGCGGTGTAGTCCCAAGTCTCACCCGGAACCTCCTGATAGTGCCAGAGATAAGCGCCAGTGTCGGGATTCAGAGCCAGAATCGAGGCAAGAAACAGATTGTCGCCCCGCCCCTCGGATCGATCCACGAGGTTCCAAGGCGAGCCGTTGCCGGTGCCGACGTAGAGTTGGTCCAATTCCGGGTCATAGACGATGGCGTCCCAGACGGTGCCGCCGCCACCCCCGTAGTCCAGATAGGCCCGCCCGTGCCAAGTGGCCGCCGCGAGGGTTTTCAGTGCCTCATCCGACGCCGCGCCGTCCGCCGGCCCGTTGGGATCACCCGGCACCATGTAGAACCGCCATGCCATGTCGCCGGTGGTGGCATCGTAGGCGCTGACGTAGCCGCGCACGCCGTACTCCGCGCCGCCATTGCCAATGAACACCTTACCCTTGGCAGCCCGGGGCGCCCCGGTGATGGTGTAGGGCTGGCCAGGGTCGGTGGTGGCCACGGACCAAAGCGGCTCGCCGTTCGCCGCATCCAAGGCAATCAAGCGCCCGTCGATGGTGCCGATGAACACCTTGCCCTCATAGAACGCGGCGCCCCGGTTGACCACGTCGCAACACGCGTCATAACCCGCCTCGCCGGGCACCTTCGGGTCGAAGCGCCACAGCTCCTGGCCCGTGGCGGCGTCCAAAGCGAACACCTTGCTCCAAGCGCTGGTGACGTAAATCACGCCATCGACCATCAAGGGCGTGGACTCCTGGCCACGGTGGGTGTCGAAATCGAAGAACCAAGCCAGCCCCAACTCGGAGACGTTGTCCTTGTTGATGGCATCCAGCGCCGAAAAGCGCTGTTCCAGATAGGTGCCGCCGTGGGTGAGCCATTGACCGGGCTCGCCATCCGCCGCCGCAATGCGGGCAGTGTCCGTCACCGGCGGCTGAACGCTTGGTGACGAGGACGGGTCTAGCGGCGCGCCACAGCCATTGGCAACGACCATGCCCGCGAGCGCCAAAAGCACGAACGCTGTCCTTTCCATCCCATCAACCCCCTGCCCGATGCATCCGAGCCCAAATGTGACGTGCGTGGGAGAAGACTATCATGCTGACCGCCGATTGCTGGTTTGGGCGCTACCTCCGGCCAACCGAACGAGTTTGATGAGGTGCTGATGCGGGGGCACTGCATCCACACCAGCAGTTTTCATTTTGCCATTTCCGTCGGAGTGAACGCCGGGCAGCTCCGGGGACATTGGGCGCGGGGTCCGCTATGGGCATAAGTCCAAACCTGTCCTGTGGTTCGCAGCGAATCCCACTAAGGCGTTGACGAAGAAGCCAAATTTGGAATTGCTGAATCCGAACCGGCCTTGGCGACAGGCGCGAACGAGCCGGTTAGAATGCCCTTTTTGCCAACCCAACACTGAGGACACCCCATGCGCGAAGCTTGGATCATCGATCATGCCCGCTCGCCCCGAGGCCGGGGCAAGCCCGGCGTCGGCTCCCTGAGCCATCTCCATCCCCAACGCTGCTTGGCCCAGGTCCTGAATGGCCTTCAGGAACGGGTGGGGTTCGACCCGGCGGACATTGAAGACGTGGTGGCGGGCTGCGGCGCCGGCAGCGGCGACCATGCCCATGACATCGCCCGCATGTCGGTGCTGGATGCCGGCTGGCCGTTGTCGGTGACTGGCGTCACCCTGCACCGCTTCTGCGGCAGCGGCCAGCAGGCGGTTTCGTTCGCTGCCATGGGCGTGATGTCCGGCCAGCAGGAGGCGGTGATCGGCGGCGGCGTGGAGTTCATGTCCCGCTATGCGCCGGTCCATGCGGCGGGCTTCCACGCCAACAACGAGCACCTGCGCCAGCGACATCCCCAAGTGCCCCAAGGCATCTCCGCGGACCTCATCTCCACTTTGGAGGGCTTCTCCCGCGACGACGTGGACGCCTATGCGGTGGAGAGCCAGACCCGGGCGGCCCGCTCCATCGAGGAGGGGCGCTTCAAGCCCGCACTGGTGCCCATCCACAACGAAGACGGCAGCTTGGCGCTCGACCGGGATGAGCATCCTCGGCCCGGCACCACCCTTGAGAGCCTCAAGGACTTGAAACCCAGCTTTGCCGCCATGGCGGACGCCCAGTTCGACGGTTTTGACCGGCCCTTCAAGGACATGGTGCGGGAGGTGTATCCGGATGTGGCGGAAATCGAGCACATGCACCATGCCGGCAATTCATCCGGGGTGGTGGATGGCGCCAGCGCCGTGCTGGTGGTGAGCCCGGACTACGCCAAGGCGCACGGCCTCAAGCCCAAGGCCCGCATCCGCATGACCGCCACCGCGGGCACCGAGCCGCTCATCATGCTCACCGCCCCAGCACCTGCCGCCCAGCGCTGCCTGGACAAAGCCGGCATGACCACCGACGACATCGACCTGTTCGAGATCAACGAGGCCTTCGCCTCCGTGGTGCTCAAGTTCATGAAGGAGATGGAAGTGGATCACGACGTGGTCAACGTCGATGGTGGCGCCATCGCCTTGGGCCACCCCATCGGCGCCACTGGCGGCATGCTGATCGGCACCGCCGTGGAGCAGCTGCACCGGCTGGACAAGGAGACCGCCTTGGTCGCCATGTGCACCGGCGGCGGCATGGGCACGGCGACGATCCTGGAGCGAATGTAGGCGGGAACGGCCAGCGGTGGCCCTCGGCAGACGCTGTGCCGGGTAAACGTCGGCTAGCCATCACGGATCTGCAAAGGAATCCAAATGAACGATTCAGCAATTGCCGCCCTTTTGGTCTGGACCGGCCTGCACGTCATGCTCATGTTGGCCCTCGCGCTGAACGTGACCCGGCACCGTCTAATGGCGCAAAAGGAAGGGTACGATGAGCGGCGCTTGGAAAAAGCCATACGGGCGCATGGCAACAACATCGAGTACGTGCCCATCATCCTGTTTTGCATCGCCCTGCTGGTCGCTTTTGGCAGCACGGCTGCCTGGGTTCACGGCCTGGGCGCCGCGCTGTTCGCCTCGCGGCTGCTCCACGCGCACGGCATACAGCAGTTCGACCCGCTGCCCAAGACCAGGGTTACGGGCAATTTCGGCACTTGGGGCGTGATGCTCGGCACCGCGATCGCGCTCATCTATCAGGGCTTGGGCGGCTAAAGAGCCGGGCGTGCTGCCCGCGCAGGGCGCGCGCCGTTAGCGATGGTTCCACCAAGCCGTATCAGAGAACGCGCGCAGGTCCAGTTCATGCGTCCAAGCGGATCGATGCTGTTGGGATAGGTGGTAGTAGGTCTCCGCCATCTTTTCCGGGAGCATCAGGCCATCGTTCTCCAAGCCCCGCTCCGCGCGCAGCTTTTGGAACGCCTCTTCCCCCAACATCTTGCCAAGGGTGTCTGGCGCATCCACCGCGCCGTCGATCAAAATGTGCGCGACGTGAATGCCTTTCGGCGCGTACTCCGCGTTCAAGGTCTGGCAGAGCATGCGGCGCCCGCCCATCGCTGCGGCGTGGGAGTGCTGGCCTGCGTTGCCTCTTACGGCGGCCGTTGCTGAGGTCACCAGGAAAGTGCCGCCGCCCCGCGCCGCCATCCGCGGAAAGAGCGCCTTCGCCATCCTGAACAAGGCAAATGTGGCCATGCGCCAGCCCAACTCAAACTGCTTGTGCGTCACATCCTCCAAGGCACGATCGCCAATTTGGGCACCCAAGTTGAACAGCACCACTTCGATCGGCCCAATCTCACTCTCGACGCGCCCAATGCGCTCTTCCAAGGCGTTTTCCTCAACGGCGTTCAGCAGGAATCCGGTCGCTTCCCCGCCGTCATCCCGGATCTCAGACACTAGCTTGCGCAAGCCCGCTTCATCGCTCCGCCGACAGAGCACCGAGTGATAGCCTTCCCGCGCAAACTTCCTGCCGACCGTGCCGCCAATGCCGGCCCCGGCACCCATGACCATGCATACTGGTTTCATCGTTCTTCCTCTGAATTGTGAAATTGGAACCTGCGCCCTGTCAGCTAGCCCCAAGGTCCCGCGTGCGCTTTGTGGGGATGCTGAACATCGGCATTCTGCGGATGGTCCCAACCACTGTCGCCGTGAAAACTGCAGGGCATTTGAGCTATTGAGTCCACCGGTCAGCCATTGACAATCACGCCTGCCTTGGCAAGCGCTTGGACTTCTGCATCTGTGTGACCGAGCTGCCTGAGAATCTCCTGGGAGTGCTGGCCGAGTTGCGGTGCTGGGCGGCTGATTTCGCTTGGGGACTTGTCGAATTGCGCAGCCGGACGGGCTTGGCGCACTTCGCCAAATCCGTCATGGTCGGTGCGTTCGATGGAGCCGCTGGCGACGATTTGCTCGTCGCTCAGAAGTTCCGTTCGTCTCAGGAGTGGCGCATTGGGGACGTCCTGCGCATTCAAACGGGCCAGGATTTCCTTTGTCGGCCACTTCGCGATTTCCTTGAGCGTGATGTCCTTGCGCTCTTGGGCATGCTTGACTCGGGCGCCCGCACTCGCGAAGCGCTCATCTTCAATGAGATCCTCGCGAGCCAGAGCCCGGCACATGCCTGCCCATTCCTTATCCGAAATCACCCCGGCGGTGATGAATCCATCCTGGGTTGGGTAGATGAGATCCATGGTTCCCGAAGTGGATGCGGAGTCAAACTCCGCATCGGCATAGGTGATTCCGCCCATGCCTTCCGGCCAGAGGAACGCGAGCATGGCGTCCAACATGGAGAGCTTGATGTGCTGACCTTCGCCCGTGCGCTCACGGTGGTAGAGAGCGCTGGAAATCGCTTGCGCCGCAGTCAAGGCCGCAACTTTGTCGGCAATGATGACGCGGAACATCTCGGGATCCCGCGTTTGACGATTGGCTTGAATGTCCGTGGCTCCTGACAATGCTTGGATCACCGGGTCATACACCCGCTGGCCCGAATAGGGGCCGGAGTCGCCAAAACCGCTGATGGAGAGATAGATGATGCGGTCATTCCTGGCCCGCACCGCTTCCTCACCAAAACCCATGCGGTCCATCGCGCCGGGACGAAAGTTCTGCAGCAGAACGTCCGCTTCCGCAATGAGTTGCCACAGAATCCCCTGACCGGCTTCACTTTTCAGATCCAACGCGATGGACTGCTTGCCTCGGTTGCACGAGAAGAAGGTGGGCGGCAAGCCGTTGCGCGGAGGGCCCAGGAAGCGCATTTGCTCGCCATGCAACGGTTCGACCTTGATGACGCCAGCACCTTGATCGGCGAGCATCGCCGCCGCCACCGGGCCAGAGACCATGCTGGTGAGATCGATGACCTTGACGCCTTGTAACGGTCCCATGACCAACCCTCCTACAAAAGTCCTGAGTAATTCGCGGTGAACGCCCTTTGATAGCTTGCCCTTCGGCTTAGAGCTTCCCGATACCGCGTCAGCGGCCGAGGCAGATCAAGACCGTAGTGCGCCGCCCAGTCCAGGCAGGACACCAAGATGATGTCTGCCAAGCCGAAACGACCATCAAGCACATATTCCCGGTCTTCGAGGTGATCCGCAATCAGGTTGAGGTGCCTTGTGGCGTAGGCCTTGGCGGATGCAATCGCTTGCGGCGCCTCGCCAAAGATTGCCTTCAAGTCTCCGTGACGGCGCATGACATAGAGACTGGTCTCGTCCAGCTCCCCATAGACATAGCAGACCCATTCGTCTTCCTTGGCACGCGCTTCGAGGCCATTGGCTGCGGACAACGTCGACTCATCACCGTAACGCTCAATCAGGTAGCGGCTGATGGCCACGCTCTCAGAGAGCCGCACACTGCCATCAACGAAATAAGGCACCTTCTGCTTGGGGTTCAGGCGCGTGTAGTCAGCGGTTTGGGTCTCGCCGGTTCTTGGGCCGATGGCTCGATGCTCATAGTCAAGGCCCAATTCCTCCGCGACCCAGAGGGGCCGAAAGGTGCGTGGGGTGCCGGCTCCCCAGAGCGTGATTGAAGGGCGGCTATTCATGGGCTCCTCTTCCGACTGCTTGTGACAGCATCAATTCCACGGTTTGCGACGACTTGGAAGAGGAAGGTAAACGTCATTCAGTGAGAAATAAAATGAATTTATTTGCGTGTAGATGTAAAATTATCGAATAGCTTGATCGCCATTTCGTCTGGGACTTGCGCCGAATCCGCCTAGCGCCAACTGACCTTTCGGCGGAGTCCGGTTAAGCAACCCCCGACTTTTTCGGCTCAGCGGCAACGCGCTCAAAGCACAGGATTCCCGACCAAAATGATCGACATATCCGAATTCCACATGGTGGAGACCATCAACGCCACCGGCAGCCTCACCAAGGCGGCCGGCGCGCTATTCGTTTCGCAACCCACCCTCAGCAAGAGGCTCGCCCGCTTGGAGGAGCGACTCGGTGCGAAGCTCTTCCATCGAGCGCCCACGGGCCTGAAGCCGACGACTATCGCCAACTACTTGATTGACAGCGCAAGCCCCATCAAGGCGCGGGTTTCAAGTATCGAGCGCCAAGTGGAGCGCATTCTGGCCCACGAAGAGGGCGAGGTGCGCATTGGCGTCGGCCCCATCATCGAGCAAGTGCTGCTGCCCGAAGTGCTGATAAGGCTCACCGAGCAGACCGGAACCGTCCGGTTTTCAGTGCTCACGGACAAGGCAACGGTGTTGATCGATCAACTTCTGTCCGGCCATTTGGATGTCATTGCCGGCCCGTTCGGTGGACCGGAGTCCTATCTGGCCGATGAGGGAATTTCGTCAATTGACCTGATTCAGGAACGAACCATCAACGTCGCTAGGGCCGGCCACCCCATCTTTGGCGATGGTGGTGGCGAATTCTCTTCGTACGCCTACGCCGCACCGCCGTTGCAAGGCTCGATGCAGTCAAGGGCCCCGCACGGGCTCGGTCGGCGGCGGTTGTCCTGCGACAACTACACGCTGCTAAAGGCGGTGGCATTGGCCACGGACACCATCTGTGGCGGTCCAAAGGAGATTTTCAGGGCGGAACTGGAAAGCGGTGCGATGCGTGAGATTCCGAACACGCCATCGCTTGAGTGGCGAAGCGCCTGCCTTTTTCGAACTGAAGCCTTGGAGACTCCGCTGGTTCGGCTGTTCGTGGATGTGCTGCTGGAGTGCCGCGACCGCTACCTCAAGGCTCACTGATCGCACCGCCAAGGACGTCCATGCTCGCATGCCGATACGACGAGGGTGCTCTGCCGGTCCAGCGCTTGAACGCCTTCCTGAAGTTCGATGCGTCCCGATAACCGCAGCGCGCGCCGATTTCCTCCACCGGTATGTCCGTGTTCCTCAAGTACTCCAGTGCCAAGCTGAGCCGAAGCCGGTCCAACAGGGCTTGGAAGCTGATGCCCTCGTCCTGCAGCCGGCGGTAAAGGGTTCGCACCGACATGTTCAACGAGCGCGCAACCCAAGGCGCCCGCACCCGGGAGGTTGCAAGATTCCCGACGCAAGCCCGCATGACGTCACGCTGCAGCGCGCTCGCTCCTCCGCTGCGATCGACGAGGTGGGCACAGTAGCGTTCGCAAAGCGCCGCCGCATCGGGGTCTGCGGAAACGCAACGTTCCGACAGAACGTTGGCATCAAAGTGCCACTCCATCCTGCCGCTGCCGAAACTCACGGGACAGCGGAATACCTGCTGATACAGCCTTGCATGGGATGGTGCCGGATAGGGAAAGGCCATGCGCAGCGTCGGGAACCGTCGACCGAGGACCAGCGAGAAGAGTTTTGATTGCGAACTGCGCCAGTATTCCGCAACAAAGGGCAAGACCATGCCGAGCGAATCCGGATCATGGGAACGCCAGACGCCCACATCGCCTTCAACCTCAAGGGTTATCTTGAACATCGCCCCCGACAGGCTGAAGAAGTCACGACCCACACGCCACGCATCGGCGAGCGTTTCGCTGCTCGCCAATGCGTATCCGTAGGCACCATAGTTGCTTATCTGTTGACGCTGGCCCGCACGCAGCGCCGTTTCCGAATCAATGGCCAGCTCTTGGGCCGCCCGAAAGAGCGCAGCCCTTTCGTGAAAGCCCATGTCCCCTTCCAAGCTGCCAAGGCCGGACAGATTCAGCACAGCCTGCTGGGAGACCCCTTGCCTTTCCAGATCCTCGAACAATGCCGCAAATCCGTAGCGTAGCGGAGATGTCAGCTCCAGCTGCTTGAACGATGACGTCGTCAACCAACTTCCCAAGAAATTGAGGAGAAACCCCACTGGCTGGCCAATTGGCCAGCGGCGGGCGTAGTTGGCGCACGCTTGAGGGTGCTGGCACAAAATCACTTCATTCTTGGCACAATATCACCTTGCCAGACGCATCGCCAAGCCCAAAATGCGCACAAGCCCACCAAGGAGCCGGACAATGAGCACAATCGACGTAAGGCCCAGCGGCCAAGCCTGTGGCGCTGAAATCACTGGGATTGACCTGCGCGCGCCCCTTGAAGCGCATGTTGTTCGAGAGATTCGGGCCGCCTGGCTTCAGCACCATGTGGTCTCCTTTCCCAACCAAGCCATCACCGATGATGATCTCGAACGCTTCGCGCTCTACTTTGGCGACTTTGGCGACGATGGCTTCTTCGCGCCCATTGAAGGCCGGGAGCACATCGCAGCCATTGTCCGCGAAGCGGAGGACACGAGCCCGCTCTTCGCGGACGTGTGGCACTCCGATTGGAGCTACCAGAAATCTCCGCCTTCGGCGACGGTTTTGTACGGCGTTGACATTCCTCCCGTTGGGGGCCACACCCTGTTCGCCAATCAGCACCTCGCCTTGTCGGAAATGCCAAGCCATCTGCGAGCCAAGTTTGAGGGCAAGACGGCCATTCACTCGGCGAAGCTGGGTTATGCGCCCAACACCGGCGCTTATGCCACCAAGCAGGGCATGGGCAGCATGAACATTCGGCCATCGGAGGAGGCCTACAAGCGCCAACCGCATCCGCTGTTCAGGAACCACCCGGAGACCGGGCAACCGGGGATATTCAGCGCCCCCTTTGCCTACATATTGGGATTCGAAGGCATGTCTGACTCGGAGGCTATGCCGCTATTGCAGGAACTTCTCGCTTGGCAAACCCAGGAAAGGTTCATCTACCGGCACAAATGGGAAAACAACATGTTGGTCATGTGGGACAACCGCAGCGTCCTGCACCGTGCCACCGCAGGCTATGAAGGACATCGCCGTGAACTGCACCGGATCACGATTGGCTAACGGTGACCCACCCATCGAGCAGCCGGAGTCCCAGAATCACTACCACTAGGCCGCAGCCACTAGGGACGCTACTCCACCTAACGCGCACAGCACTTTAGTGCAAGCGAAAGTGCCAACGCGGCGCTCTGGCTGGGCTTTCGCGTTAGCAGAGCCGCCAAAACGGCCGTCACGCCAAGCTTTGCGACTAGCGAAGCTGCCAACCCAGAATCGACCCGCCCATCAGAACAGCGACGTAGTAGATCAGCGTCCACAGCAACACGCCGGCAATCATCCAAATGGCCAGCTTTCGGGCCGGCGCCCCAAGAACCACGGCCCCAATGGCAGTGAGCGCGTGCCCGAGAATGAGCGGCGCAAGCAGCCCAACGCCCGCTGCCCCATACCGAACCATGAACCGCTCCGTGCGCCGGAAG
Organism: Candidatus Azophilus sp.; assembly: GCA_965220835.1. Lineage (GTDB taxonomy): Bacteria > Pseudomonadota > Gammaproteobacteria > Pseudomonadales > Azotimanducaceae > Azophilus. The sequence continues at coordinate 2,325,454 of OZ244842.1, forward strand.
ACCAAGCTGTCCATGCCATAACGCCTCACCACCCAACGCCGAATCGGCCTAGACAGGTAGATGAAGAAGAGGCTGCCCAGTGAACCCGCAACGCCGATGACCAAGAAGGCGGCATCGACGGAACCGTCCATGACCAATACTATCGGCAATGGCAAGCTGATCTCGATGAAAGCCAGAAGAAAGATGCTAACGAGTAACACAAAAAACCTACGGCGCGATTCCAATCAACAACAGTGGAACGGCCGGCACTCCTCTACCTTGGCGAATCAGGTTCAACAGATCTCGCTCAAAGTAGGGGACGCCGGAAGACATGTCCTTTTCCAGTTCCTTCATCGGAAGAATTTCGATGCCAACGTCAATAATGTCCGAAACGTAGAAGCTCAAGTGCTTGACGAAGAGGTCATGCGCCACGAAGGCATACTTTCCGAACTGAACTTCCACGGAAATGCGGTCCTTCACAAAGTCCGTTTGGTTGTATGACCCGATCGGTTCGTGACCTGCGGATTCAATCGCCCTTTTCTGATCCTCGGGTGGCAATCCGTAAACTCCGCGAAGAAGCTTGTCGTCCGCGGTGACCCAAAAGGCGTTGCGCCGCTCCGACCACCCCAAGGCCTCAAGCCCGGACTTGAACGCCTTGTTCATTTCTGTCGGAGAAAACAACATTTTCCCAGGCATGGTTTTCTCCTTCGACACTTTGGTTCTGCAAGCTTCAGCATCGATGCAAGAGATCACATCCTGGACTTCCTCCCACAGAGCCTTGTGATGAACCAGCAGGTACTCCTCACCATTCAAATGCGAGTACTTCGCCTTTACCCGCATCAATGCCCACCTTTGGGCAGGCTGGGGTCATAGACCGGCTTGTTCATGGGACGAGTGCGCAAGGTACCAGCGCTCAGTTTGCGGACCCGGTCTCTGGCGATTTCCACGTACTCCGGGATCAAGTCGCAACCCCAAGCGGTTCGGCCGTGCTTGAGCGCAGCGATGATCGATGAACCGACGCCCATATAGGGATCGAATACGGCGTCCTCTGCCTCGGTCATGGCGAGCACCAAGCGCTCCACCAATTCCACCGGGAACTGGCAGGGATGATCGGTCTTTTCCGGGTGGTTGTTCTTGACATTGGGGAAGGTCCAGACATCGCTGGGATTTTTGCCCTTGGGGTTGCCCGATAGCTTGCCGATGTTCGGACCCTTGAAGTGCCGCTTGCCCGGGTACTTCGCGGGCACACGGATAGCGTCCAGATTCCAAGTGTAATCCTCACTCAGCGTCCACCAGTTGATGGTCTCATAGCGCCCCGACAAACGCTTGGCGCAGTGCAGGCCGTGGCCAAAGTGCCAGACAATTCTGTTGCGCAGCTTGAGGCCGAGCTCCGCGAAAACCGGATAGAGCACGACGTCCAGAGGAACGATCTCACCCTGCTTGACATAGTTGCCCACCTGCCAGCAGATGGAGCCTCGCGGATGCAGCAGGCGGGCGCATTCGGCAATGACCCGCTTCTGGCCTTCAAGCCAAGCATTCAAGGAAGTCTTGGACTCGTAGTCCTTGCCGATGTTGTAGGGCGGCGAAGTAACGATCAGCTTGAACTGGCCATCAGGCAGAGCTCCCATGAAGGCAAGGTTGTCCTGGCAGGCAAGGGTTGCCGAATCGCCCATTGTCGAATCGCTCGGCGGGCGGGCGTCAGCCTCCGGAAAGGAAGCGGACGGCTCCGAATCCTCATCGACAAAGAGGGGTATCTGCATGGGTCTGCCGTCAATCCCAGCTAAGCGACGCGGCCCCTTGATAGTCGACCACGCGGGTCTCGAAGAAGTTCTTCTCCTTCTTGAGGTCCATCATCTCGCTCATCCAGGGGAACGGGTTCTTGACGCCGGTGAAGGGTTCGCCTAGGCCAATCTGGGCTAAGCGCCGGTTGGCGATGAACTGCAGGTACTCCGCCATCATGGTGGCGTTCATGCCCAGCACGCCGCGGGGCATGGTGTCCCGGGCGTAGTCGATTTCCAGTTGGGTGCCTTCAAGGATCATGTCCCGCGCGAGCTCCTGCATCGGCTGGTCCCACAGGTGCGCGTTCTCCAGCTTGATCTGGTTGATGACGTCGATGCCGAAATTGACGTGCATGGACTCATCGCGAAGGATGTACTGGAACTGTTCAGCGGTGGCGGTCATCTTGTTGCGCCGCCCCATGGAGAGAATCTGGGTGAAGCCGCAATAGAAGAAGATGCCCTCCAGCACGCAGTAGTAGGCGATGAGGTTCTTCAGCAGCGCCTGGTCGGTCTCCGGGGTGCCGGTGGCAAAGGCCGGGTCGGCGATCTCCCGCGTGTACTTCAAGGCCCACTCGGCCTTGCGGGCCACCGACGGCACTTCGTGGTACATGTTGAAGATCTCGCCTTCGTCCATGCCCAAGGACTCGATGCAGTACTGGTAGGCGTGGGTGTGGATCGCCTCCTCAAAGGCTTGGCGCAGCAGGTACTGCCGGCACTCGGGGTTGGTGATCAGCCGATAGATGGCCAGCACCAGGTTGTTGGCCACCAAGGAGTCGGCGGTGGAGAAGAAGCCGAGGCTGCGCTTGACAATGATGCGCTCATCCTCGCTTAAGCCCTCCGGGTTCTTCCACAGCGCGATGTCCGCGGTCATGTTGATCTCCTGGGGCATCCAGTGGTTGGCGCAGCCATTGAGGTACTTTTGCCACGCCCAGTCGTACTTGAAGGGCACCAACTGGTTGAGGTCCGCCCGGCAGTTGATCATGGCCTTCTGATCCACGGTGACCCGCTCGTGGCTTTCCATAGCGGCGGCCGCGGACTGGTCGGCGTCGAGACGCCGGCGCTCGTCGAGGTCCGCCACAACCGCCGAGGCGGCAGGCGCGTCAATCTCTGCCGAAGGCGCGGCCGGCGGCGCAGTCTCCGGCGCCACCGATGCCGGAGCCGGCGGCTCCGCGGCGGGCTCGGGCACCGCGGGCTGCTCAGCCTGATTGACGCCCGGAGCGGCGCTCGGTGCCTTGGCAACCGCCGGTTCGAGGTCGGCGTGGCGCGAACGCGCACCTTCGGTGCGTTCGGTTCGCATGGCAGGTTCGCTGGCGCGAATCTCCTTGCCAGTTGGCGCGTTCTCCCGGAGCGAGGGCACCCCGCCCTCGGCTGGTTCGGGGTGGTTTGGTGAATCGAGCTGCGCCGCCGTTGCCCCACGGCCGCGGGCTGGCCCGGACTGATCCAGCCCTTCATCGTAGTCGTCCCAACTGAGCATGCGTTATCTCCTTGTGTCGCGCGATGCGCCTGCCTTGGCGGCGGCTACTGGCAGGCCTCGCATTCCGGGTCGTCAATCGAGCAGGCCGCGCCCGCTGTCACTTCAGCGGTCGGCGCAACGGCGTTCATCGTGCCTTGGGCAAGGGTGGACTTCTCCGTGCCCGTGGCGCTCAAGGTGCGCAGGTAATAAGTCGTTTTCAGCCCCCGCAGCCACGCCATGCGGTAGGTCACGTCCAGCTTTTTGCCCGAGGCCTCGGCGATGTAGAGGTTCAGGGACTGGGACTGGTCGATCCACTTCTGCCGGCGGCTGGCGGCATCGACCAACCAGCGCGGCTCCACTTCAAAGGCAGTGGCGTACAGCGCCTTCAGGTCTTCCGGGATGCGGTCCATCGCCTTGAGCGAGCCATCGTAGTACTTCAGGTCGGCGACCATCACGTTGTCCCAGAGGCCGAGCCGCTTGAGGTCGCGCACCATGTAGGGGTTGACCACCGTGAACTCGCCCGAGAGATTCGACTTCACGTGCAGGTTCTGATAGGTCGGCTCGATGGACTGGGAAACGCCGGTGATGTTGGCGATGGTGGCGGTGGGTGCGATGGCCAGCACGTTGGAGTTGCGCATGCCGTTGATCTGCACCTGGCCGCGCAGGGCGTCCCAGTCCATGGTGGTGCTCAAGTCGGCATCCAGGTAGGCCTTGCCCCGTTCGTTGCCCAGCAGCTTGAGCGAATCGATGGGCAGAATGCCCCGGCTCCACAAGGAGCCAGAGAAAGTGGCGTAGGCGCCCCGCTTGCTGGCCAGCTTTGACGAGGCCTCAATGGCGAAGTAGCTGACCGCCTCCATGGAGCGGTCGGCGAATTCCACCGCCGCATCGGAGCCGTAGGGCAGGCGCAGTTTGTAGAGCGCGTCCTGAAAGCCCATGACGCCCAGCCCGACCGGCCGGTGGCGCATGTTCGAGGCGCGCGCCTGGGGCACTGAGTAGAAGTTGATGTCGATGACGTTGTCGAGCATGCGCACGGCGGTGCGGACGGTTTTCTTCAGCTTCTTCAAATCAAGCTCGCCATCGATCACATGCTGCGCCAGATTGACGCTGCCGAGGTTGCACACGGCAATTTCCTCGGCGCCGGTGTTCAGCGTGATCTCCGTGCAGAGGTTCGAGGAATGCACCACCCCCACGTGCTGCTGGGGCGAGCGCAGGTTGCAGCTGTCCTTGAACGTCATCCACGGATGGCCGGTCTCGAACAGCATGGAGAGCATCTTGCGCCACAGGTCGCGGGCCTTGATGGACTTGAAGAGGGTCAGTTCGCCGGTGCGGGTCTGCTCCTCGTAGGCCTCGTAGCGCATCTCGAAGGCCTTGCCGTAGAGGTCGTGCAGGTCCGGCACCTCGTTGGGCGAAAACAGCGTCCAGTCCCCATCGTCGGTCACCCGCTTCATGAACAGGTCCGGAATCCAGTTGGCGGTGTTCATGTCATGGGTGCGGCGCCGGTCGTCGCCGGTGTTCTTGCGCAGTTCCAGGAACTCCTCGATGTCCAGATGCCAGGTTTCAAGGTAGGAGCAGACCGCGCCCTTGCGCTTTCCCCCCTGGTTGACCGCTACGGCGGTGTCGTTGACCACCTTGAGGAACGGCACCACGCCCTGGGACTTGCCGTTGGTGCCCTTGATGTAGGAGCCCAGCGCACGCACCGGCGTCCAGTCGTTGCCGAGGCCGCCGGCCCACTTGGAGAGCAGGGCGTTGTCGCGAATGGCGCTGTAGATGCCGTCGAGGTCGTCCGGCACGCTGGTCAGGAAGCAGGAGGAGAGCTGGGAGCGCAGCGTGCCGGAGTTGAACAGGGTCGGCGTGGAGCTCATGTAGTCGAAGCTCGACAACAGGTTGTAGAACTCGGCCGCCCGCTTGTTGCGGTCGCTCTCCTGCACCGCCAGCCCCATGGCCACCCGCATGAAGAATGCCTGGGGCAACTCAAAGCGCACGTCGTCGTTGTGCAGGAAGTAGCGATCGTAGAGGGTTTGCAAACCCAAGTAGGTGAACTGCAGGTCCCGCTCCGGGACTATGGCCGCGCCCAAGGCGTCAAGATCGAAACCGAGCAGGTCGGGGGACAGCAATTCCAGCTCGACGCCGCGTTCAATGAAGCGCCGGAAGGCCCTTGGATAGGCTTCGGCCATTTGCGACTGGGTGGCCGCGAAGTCGCCGGCGTCAGCGCCTTGGGCCTGCACGCCGAGAAAGCCTAAGGCCTCCGCGCGCAGTTGATCGAGCAGCAGCCGGGCGGTGACGTAGGAGTAGTTGGGCTCCTCCTCCACCAAGGTGCGCGCCGTCATCACCAGGGCAGTGGCCACGCCATCCGCGCTGATGCCGTCATAGAGGTTGGGCAGGCTTTCCTCAATGATGCGATTGGCGTCCACATCCTCAAGGCCGGCGCAGGCCTCCGTGGTCAAGGTGCGAATGCGGCCGATGTCCAACGGCGCCCGGTGGCCGTCCGGCCAAGTCACCTCGATGTCGCGATGCTGCTCGCCCTGCGCTTCCGCTTGGCCAGCTTGGCGCTCGCTGCGCCGCGCCTCGCGGTAGATGATGTAGGAGCGCGCCACCTGGTGCTCCCCGGAGCGCATCAGCGCCAGTTCAACCTGGTCCTGAATGTCCTCGATGTGCAGCGTGGCCCCGGAGGGGAAACGGCGCTGGAATATGCCGCTGACCTGGGCCGTCAGCGTGGCAACCAACTCGCGGATGCGCGGCGACGCGGCGCCGCTGCCACCTTCCACGGCAAGGAACGCCTTGGTCATGGCGATGGCGATCTTGTCGTCGTTGTAGGGCACGACCTCGCCAGTGCGCTTGATGACCTTCAGCTGGCCTGGGGCAGTGGCGGCGATGCTGGGTGGTGGTTGAAGCAGCGGATCCCGGGTGGACTCTGTGACTCTATTTTCCATGTGGCTGGCTTTCTCGCTCTTGAACTTGGGTTTGGCGGGCAGTTGGTGACGATGGCGATGGGCGAACCGGACCGGCGGCGCCATGGGGGGCGTTGGCCCACTGGCCAACCGCACTCGGCCGATGCAGGCGAAGCGCCGTTGCGCTACGCTGCGCGCCGGCGCCATGAGGCTGAATCAGCACAAAAATCGGACTTGCGGCATGGACCCCTCGAAACCCTTGCAGCGGCTCGTTTCCGCGCCGAAACTACCGCTGGGCTAGGCGACTGGCTGGCCGGAAGGCTGGCCGAACGGCTTGCCCAATGGCAATTTCAGAAACCCCAACATATTGGGTTCAAATCGACACCGGACACAACATAATGGGATGAACGTCGTTTTGCAACACCACTCAGGCATTTTGTTTCAGCACCGGCAAGGGAGGGTTCATGAGCCTGATTCTGGCCATTGACCAAGGCACTTCAAGTTCGCGCGGCATCGTTTTCGACATGGCCGACGGCCGCATCGTTGGCGTTGACCAACAGGCTTTCGACATGAGCTTTCCACGCGACGGGTGGGTGGAACAGGACCCCGAAGTGCTCTGGTGGACCAGCATCGAGGCCGGTCGCGCCGCCATCGCCTCGGCGGGCGTGACGGCCCAAGAAATCAGCGCCATCGGCATCACCAACCAGCGGGAGACCACCTTGGTCTGGGACCGCGCCAGCGGCGAGTGCGTGCACAAGGCCATCGTCTGGCAAGACCGGCGCACGGCCGAGCGTTGCCAGCGCATGGCGGCCGACGGCATGGCCGAGCGCGTGCAGGCCAAGACCGGCCTGGTGCTGGACCCCTACTTTTCCGGCACCAAACTCGCTTGGCTGCTGGACCGAGTGCCGGGCTTGCGCCGCCGGGCGGCTGCCGGCGAACTGTGCTTCGGCACGGTGGACAGCTTCCTGCTGTGGCGGCTGACCGCCGGCCGTGCCCACCTGACCGACGCCACCAACGCCTCGCGAACCCAGCTGTTCGACATCAATCGGCAGCAGTGGGATCGGGAGCTGTTGGACTACCTCGACATTCCCGATTCCCTGCTGCCCGAAGTCTGCGACAGCGCCCATGCCTTCGGCACAGCCGATGCCGAGTGGTTCGGTGCCGAAATCCCGATCACCGGCATGGCGGGCGACCAACAGGCGGCGTTGATCGGCCAAGGCTGCTTGACCGAGGGCGCCTGCAAGAGCACCTACGGCACGGGCTGTTTCGTCATGACCAACACCGGGGCCGAACCGAGGCCCAGCGGCAATGGCCTGCTGACCACCCTAGCCTACCGCCTGCAAGGCCAAGCGACCTATGCCCTGGAGGGCAGCATCTTCGTAGCCGGGGTGGCCGTGAAGTGGCTGCGCGACCAACTCGGGCTCATCGATGACGCCGCGCAGACTGAACACTTGGCACGGCTGGCGGACGGCGATGCCCAAGGCGTTTACTTCGTGCCGGCCTTCACTGGCCTCGGGGCTCCGCACTGGAGCCCGAACGCCCGCGGCACAATCACCGGGCTGACATCAGACACGCAGCCGGCGCACATCGTCACTGCCGCCCTGCAGAGCGTCGGCTTTCAGACCGCCGAGCTGCTTGATGCCATGGCAGCCGACGGCGCAGCGGTGACGCGGCTCGGCGTGGATGGCGGCATGGTGGCCAATGACTGGCTGTGCCAATTCCTGGCCGACGTGCTCGACCGCCCCGTGAACCGCCCGAACACCATAGAAACCACCGCGCTCGGCGCCGCAATGCTGGCCGCAGCAGGCCCCCAGGGTGACCTCAGCGGCGTCCACGAAGCGTGGGGCCAAGGCCACGCCTTTACCCCCAACCTGGCGCCAGCCAAGCGCACGGCGCTGTTGGAGGGTTGGCGCCGCGCCGTGCGCCAGACCTTGGCCGGCACTTAGGCGCCTGGGTCGGCGATCTTCACGGCAGCAATTCTGCTGCCGCTCGATTTCGGGGCTTACGTTTCGGGGCTTGCAGCGGCATCGGCTCCGCGTGCGCTGCCGCTGGTTCAGGACAGCAACGCACCGCCGTCCACGTCCACCGTGGTGCCGGTGACGAAGTCGTTCTCGATCACGAACAGGATACCAGCGGCCACTTCGTCGGCGGTGCCGACGCGGGGAATCAGGTGCTTGGCGGTGGCTTGGGTGAACATCTTCTGCCGGGCGTCGCCCTGCACGGGGAACATGGGCGTGTCGATCAGCCCCGGAGACACCACGTTGATGCGCCGTGGGGCCAGCTCCGGGGCCACGGCACGGACGAAGCCCTCCACGGCATTGCCCACCGTGGACAGGGCCAGCGCGCCCGGCCCCGGGTTGCGCGCCGGATAACCGCTGACCAGCACAACGGCGGCGTCATCGCTCAAGTGCTCGGCGGCCAACCGAACCGAATTGGTGTAGCCCCACAGCTTGCGGAACGAACCCTGAAAGGCATCCAAGTCCATTTGCAGGAAGGGGCCGGAAGCCCGCTCGCCCCCGGTGGCGGCGTTGACCAGCACGTCGATTGGCGCATGGCGGGCGAAGGTCTCGGCGAGGGCCTGCCGATCCAGCACATCGACGCTCTCCATCGCCACGCCCGCCGGCAGGTCGCTGGCCGCCCGCTCTGGATTGCGGCTGAGCGCCACCACTTGGGCACCGCCTTCCGCCAAGCGGCGCACCGCCGCCAAGCCAATGCCCGTGGCGCCGCCGAACACCAGCGCCTTCCTGCCCTGCAGTTTCATCATTTCGCCTCGTTCACAGCGTTGAGAATCAATGGCCTTCGCCAATTCGCTGACAATCCATCAATCGGCGTCCTCCACGTGGGGCGTCTCGCCCGCCTCGACAATCACGGCGCACACTTCGGCCAACATCTGCTCAAGCCGTGCATCATCTGGCCCGCGCATCACCAGGGAAGCGCCATAGCGATTGTCGCGGAAAAACGGGTAGCTGCCGAGATCAACGTCGGGGTAGCGTGCCTGGATCTCCCCCAACCCAGCCGCAATCTGGCTTTCGCCGAGATAGGCCTTCACGCTGCGCGACTTAATGATCGGCCCGCGATCCAGCTTGCCTTCCAAGGTGGACAGCATGGCCCGCATCACCGCCGGGATGCCGGCCATCACGATCACGTTGTCCACCCGAAACCCCGGCGGACCACCGGTGGCGTTATCGACCAACACCGCCCCTTCCGGCACCCGCGCCATGAGCATGCGCGATTCCATCACCGCCGGCGGCGCCGGCCGCTGGCGGATGCGTTCGGCGATCTCCGGATGGATCTTCAAGGGCACGCCAAATGCCTTGGCAATGCACTCAGCGGTGATGTCGTCATGGGTGGGACCAATGCCGCCGGTGGTGAACACGTAGTTAAAGCGCCGACGCGCCTCGTTCACCGCCGTGACGATCTCCGCCTCGATGTCCGGTATGACCCGGGCTTCGCGCAATTGAATGCCCCAGCCACCCAGCGTCAAAGCCAAGTAGTTCAGGTTGGTGTCCGGCGTGCGCCCGGAGAGAATTTCATTGCCGATGATCAGAGCGGAAGCGGTAACGGCGTCAGAAAGCTGCATGGCGACCAATGCCTCGGTTGGTAAAAGCGACGCGCCCGAGAAAAAGGGCACGTAAACAATAATGCTACCATCCTGCACGTTAGTGTGCTGTCCAGCGTCAGGGTTTGGTCAGCAATTCCCATTTGTCGGAGCGAGGGCACTACAAGCCGTAGGTTAGGGACGCCCTCGCTCCGGAAAGCTCCGCTTGACCCAACGAAAAAGCCAAAGTGAGACCAAAATGAGAACGGCTGCAGTTTGACGCCGAAAGTCCAACTGGGGCTGGCTTTAATCGACCCGACGAACAAGTCCGAGCGTAATCCCAGCTACGCCCTAAGACGACCCTTACTTTCCCCGAAACACGGCCCGGCGCTTTTCCGCGAAGGCCTGTCGGCCCTCCTGGTAGTCCTCGCTGTCGAAGCAGGCATCCACCATGGCATTGGCCGCTGCCACCTCTTCCGGCCGGCCGCCGCGCTCCCAAGCGTCCAGGGCCGCCTTGGCGGCCTTGACGGTGAGCGGTGCGTTGCCGGCGATCAGGCGGGCGTAGGCGATGGCTTCCGCTTCGATGCGGTCCCGTTCATGGATGAAGTTGACCAAGCCCATCGCCGCTGCTTCATCGGCGTTCATGAAGCGGGCGGAGAGCAGGATGTCGCGGGCCTGGGCCGGGCCCACCACGCGGGCCAGCTTGGCGAGGCCATCATAGGCATAGCCCAGCCCCAAGCGGGCGGCGGGGATGCCGAACTTGGAATCCGGCGTGGCGAGGCGGACGTCGGCGGCCAAGGCCGTGGCCAAGCCGCCGCCGATGCAGTAGCCCTCAATGAGTCCCACCAAGGGCTTTGGGAACGTCGCAAGTGCCAGGTTGGCGCGGCCCGCCACCCGGTCGTAGGCATCCTTCTGGGTGGCGTTGGCCCGCTGGCTGTCGAATTCGGAGATGTCCGCTCCGGACACGAACGCCTTGCCGCCGGCGCCGCGCATGATGACCACCCGCACGGCATCGTCTTCAGCGAAGGCGCCTAAGGTGTCGGCAATGCCCTCCCACATCTCCAGCGACAGCGCATTGTGGCGTGCCGGATGGTTGAAGATCATCCAGCCGACGCCCGCATCACTATGCGCCAGCATTCTTTCGGTGTTCAGTGGCAACGTTTTCAAGGGTTGGCCTCATGCCGGTTGGTGCGAAAGCGGAACAGTAGCCGTCCCGTGCCCACTTGCCAAGTCGGTTACACTCCGCGCTCTGCAATCGCTGATGGCCGGCGCATTGGTTGGACTCACTTCAAACTGAGGCTGCGCCTAACCTGAATCGAACCAGTGCACCAGCCCATGGAGCAGGTCATGGAGTTTTCAGGCACCGAGGAACACCAGTTGATCCGCGACAGCGTGCGCAAGCTCTGCGCGGGTTTTCCCGACGAGTACTGGTCCGAGAAGGACGAAGCGCACGAGTTTCCTTGGGACTTCTACAACGCCATGGCGGCCGCCGGCTTCGTCGGCATCGCCATTCCCGAAGCCTATGGCGGCAGCGGGCGCGGCATCACCGAAGCCAGCATCGTGCTGGAGGAGGTTGCCGCCTCCGGAGCCGCCATGAACGGCTGCAGCAGCCTGCATCTCTCCATATTCGGCATGCATCCCGTGGTGAAGCACGGCAGCGAGGCGATGAAGCAGCGCTACCTGCCGCGCGTGGTGAGCGGCGACCTGCATGTCGCCTTTGGCGTCACGGAGCCGGATGCGGGCACCGACACCACTGCGCTGAAAACCGCCGCGCGCCGGGACGGCGACCATTACTTGGTCAAGGGCCGCAAGGTGTGGACCACCAAGGCGCTCGACTCCGAACGCGTCCTGCTGCTGGTGCGCACAACGCCTCCGGAGCAGGCTGCGCGCCGCACGGATGGGCTGACCCTGCTGCTGGCCGAGCTGCAGCGCCCGGAAGTGACCATCTCGCCGATTCCCAAGACCGGCCGCAACGCCGTGGCCTCCTGCGAAGTGGTTTATGACGACCTGCCCGTGGCGGCGACCGACCGGGTGGGCGAGGAAGGCAAGGGCTTCCGCTACCTGCTCGACGGCCTGAATGCGGAGCGGATCCTAGTGGCCTCGGAAGCCTTGGGCATCGGCCGGGCGGCGCTGCGCCGCGCCGTGGACTATGCCAACCAACGGGTGGTGTTCAACCGGCCCATCGGTCAGAACCAAGGCGTCTCATTCCCGCTCGGCGAAGCCCGCATTCGGCTGGACGCCGCCGAATTGATGATTCGCAAGGCCAGTTGGCTGCTCGACAACGGCGAGCCCTGCGGCGCCGAAGCCAACATGGCCAAGTGGCTGGCGGCGGACGCCGCCTTCCAAGCCGCCGACCAAGCCATGCAGACCCACGGCGGCTTCGGCTACGCCAAGGAGTACCAAGTGGAGCGCTACTGGCGGGAGGCGCGGCTGATGCGCATCGCGCCGATTTCACAGGAGATGATCCTGAACTACGTCACCGAGCACGTGCTGGAGTTGCCGCGGTCTTACTAGCGCGACGGGCCCATCCCCCGGCGACTGAATTCGGGTGCCAAACCGGCGTGCGTTTTCTCAATGGGCTTAAGCCAACTGCCTGCTCACCCGCTCGACGAACATTAGCGGCCATCGGGACAACACCGCGATTTTGCGGATTCGCGGTCCATGCCGGGCTTGGCTGCACGGACTTGGAGAAGCCTCCGTTAAGCGCGGATCACCTTTTGCCGACACTTGTGCCGACACTTGCGGCCGACTCAGTGCCCGGACGCCTTGGCGCGGGCGGCGCGAACCTCCTCTAGTGCGGCTTCGGCCATGTGGCTGTAGTTCTTGGCAATGGCCGCCACCTTGGCGTCCGCTTCCGCTTTGGGGCCGAGGGCCGCGGTGCGGGTCTCCTCGAAGCTCTGCCGGATGCAGGCCATGAAGAAGTCCGGGTCCGGGATCATCTCCCGGCATGAGGTGAAGCTGATGGTGAACTCACCGCAGTAGCTGCTGATGGGGATGATGAGCCCCATGTTGTGCGTGACCGGGCCGTAGCCGATGGTGGTTACGGTGCGGCAGCCCATGGTGTAGAGCGGCACCTGCGGGCCAGGCACGTTGGTGATGGAGCAGTTGAACGCCGGCGCTGCCTGATTGGCGCGGGCAAACTCAGTGGTGAGGCGTTGGGCGAGGTTGGACACCGCGGCCGGCATGAACTCGTTGTAGCGCAGCATGGTGTCCGCGCCCACCGCATTGACCATCTGCTTGGCCGCCGAGGTGGCGTCGCGCACATGCTCAAGCCGTTCCACCGGGTCTTCGATGTGGGTGCCGATGGTGACGAACATGGCTGAGACCGCATTGCCCTGCCCATATTCCGCATCTGGCTTGCGCACGCTGATGGGCGCCATGGCCAGCAGCGAGTCTTCCGGCAGCTCGATCTTCTCCTCCAGGTAACGCCGCAGGGCGCCGCCGCAGAGCGTCAAGGCCACGTCGTTCACCGTGGCCCCCGTGACTTCGTTCTTCACTGCCCGCACGTCGTCCAAGGGAAAGCGCTCAAAACCCACCACCCGATGGGCGGTGACCGGTGCGTTGAAGCGCGTTCTGGGCACCGGTGTGGCTTCGGGCAGTTCCTGGCGCAGGGAATCGGGCAGCACCGGCGCCGCGGTGGCCGTTTGGGCCATGAATTCCGCCATGCGAAACGGCTGCAGCAGCGCGTTGCCCCACGTGCGGAACAGCAGTTCCCCATCATCCGGCACCGGATCGGCGCGCCACGGCTCCGAGGGTGGCGGCACTGGCGCCATCTCCGGCGCCAAGTCCGCCAGGGCCAAGGCCATCTCCAGGCCGGAAGCGCCGTCAATGGCGCAGTGATGGGTCTTGAACAGCAAGCCGACGCAACCCTCCGGCACGCCGTCAAGCCGGTCGAGGCCGTGGATGAGGTAAACCTCCCAGGGCGGGCGGGTCATGTCCAACGGGCGGCTGAGAATGCGCGCGGCCAGCGTGTAGAGCGCCGGCCAGTCCTGGGGGGCGGGCAGGCCGATCTCGCGAATGTGGTATTCCAGATCGAAGCCCTTGTCCTCGATCCAGTAGGGATGATCCAGGCCGAAGGGCACATTGACCAGCCGCCGCCGAGCGGCCGGCATGAGGTGCAGGCGCTCCTCATAGAAGCCCATCACCGCTTCCTGGGTCAGCGGGCCGTAGGGAGACGTGGACGGATCCAGGATGGCAACCGAGGCCACGTGCATCGGCGTGGCCGGCGTGTCCTGGTACACGAAGGAAGCGTCCTGGGCGCTTAACTGCTGCAGCATGACGTGCTTACCTAGGCCGTTGCCGATTCCAGGGCGTGAAACGACTCATCGAGCGCCTCCGCCAGCCGTTCCGCGTCCGGCAGCATCTCCCGGCACGAGGTGAACGAGAGGGTGATGCCGCCATCGTAGCTGAACACGGGGAAGATCAGGCCCATGCCGTCGAACAGCGGGCCGAGGCCATGAGTGCGCAGCAGCTTGGCACCCGAGAGGTAGAGGGGCTTCTGCGGCCCCGGCACGTTGGTGACCACGCAGTTGAACGCCGGCAAGGCGCGCTCCGCCATGCCGTAGCTGGTGTAGAGGCGCGCTGCCAATGACGCCAGTTGGGCGGGGATGAAACGCGAGTAATCCGTCATCAGGCGGGCGCCGATGGCATCCGTCAGGGCCTTGCTCTGGCGGGTGCTGTCGCGCACGGCGGCAAGGCGTTGCAGCGGATCGTCAATCTCGGTGCCGAGGCCGGCGGTCATGGCGGCGACCCGATTGCTTTCCGCAGCGGACTCATCCGCATTGCGAACGTTAATGGGCGCCATGGCGGACAGGCCTTCGTCCGGCAGCTCATCGTGGGCTTGCAGATAGCGACGAAGCGCCCCGCCAATCACCGCCAACACCGCATCGTTGATGGTGGCGCCCTCCACCGCCCGCTTGATGCGGCGCATCGCGTCCAGGGAATAGCTGCGGCCATCCATGACCCGATGGGCGGTCACCGGCGCATTGAAGCGCGTGCGCGGCACGTTCATTTGGCTGGCCGCATGACCGGCAAGCTCGGTGTTGCGCAGCGAGGCCGACACCCTTTGCATGGCCGGCACGGTTCGCGACAGCACTTCCGCAAAGCGGAATGGCTGCAGCACGTTGTTGCCGAAGGTTCGGGCCATCAACTCCGGCGCCGAAGGCTCCGGCTGCCCCACCCAAATCTCATCCGGCAATGGCAACGGGCCTGGCTTCGGTGACTCGTCGTGGATCACCTCGGTCAGGGCGGCCCCGGAGGCGCCGTCGATGGCGGCGTGGTGGACTTTCAGCAGCAGGGCAAAGGCCCCTTCCGGCACCCTTTCCCCTAGGGGAGGCGCCCCCTCCTGGTCCTCAGCGGAGCCTTCGCTTGTGCGCGTGGCAAGCCGCTCTACTGCCCCGAGGTCCTTCAGGCCGCTGATGACGGTCATCTCCCACAGCGGGCGGGTGCGATCTAGGGGATAGGAATGCAGGCGAGCCGCCTGGCGGCAAAGCTGGCGCCAGTCCCCCGGTGGCGGCAGGGCGATGTGGCGAATGTGGAACTCGAGGTCGAAATGACGATCCTCCAGCCAATAGGGGTGGTCAAGCTGCAGGGGCACTTCCACCACCCGGCGGCGGAAGCACTTGGCCATGTGCAGGCGCTTGCGCACGTTGTCAACGAGATCGCGAAAACGCACCCGTCCACCGGGTGCGGTTGACTGATCGTAGAGCGCCACCGACCCGATGTGCATGTGGGTGGTGGGGGTCTCGAAATAGAGAAAGGAGGCGTCCTGGCCGCCAAGCTGTTCCACAACTGGGCCTAGCTGTCCGGCTTGCCGCCATCCGGCGGATTGAACAAGCCCGCCAAGTTGGCCTCGATCCGCTCGCGAATGACATCCGCCGCTTGGGCTTGGGACTGGGCGGCAATCTCAGCCAACTCCCGCATGTTGCCGAGCGCCGTCTGGAAGCCTTCCTGCGGCGAGGCCAGGCGCCCTTCGGCAGCGGCGTCGCGCCAAGCCTCTAAGGTGCGTTGGAAGATCTCGCCCTGCTTCTGCGCCAACGCCGTGAAGCCGTCCACCATCGCCTGGTTGGCTTGGCGCAGCGCCTCGATGTCCTTGGCGCCCCGCTCCATGACCGCGCCCAGATCAACGCCGGGCGGCTGCAAGCGCTGCAGCATCTCGCCAAGGTCCATCCCGGGCAAGCCGAAGGGATTGTTGGGTGTTTGTTCCGCCATCGCGGATCCCCCTGTGTTGTGGTGCTTCCAACCCAATAGTGTGCCGACAATGGCCGGGCCTGTCGATAGGCGGCAAGGCCCATGCAGGCCGCACGCCCGAAAACGAACTGTTCAGTGCACGGCCGAGACAGATGGTTGGGGCGGGGCGTTGACCTGATTCCGGCCCGGCCCCGGCAATTGGGATCGGGCGCGTGGGATTAGGCGCGCACGCGCTGGAAGAAGAGCGGGGGGATCAAAGGCTCCCCAAGGCTTCGAGCTGGGCGTTCAGCACCTGCACGCGGGCTTCGGCGTCGCTGGCCTTGGTGCGTTCGTTCTCCACCACCTGCGTCGGCGCGTTGGCGAGGAACTTGTCGTTGGCCAGTTTGGCATGCAAGCCCTTGAGTTCCTTGCGCTTGCGGTCGATGGACTTTTGCAGCCGGGCGCGTTCGGCATCAAGGTCGATCAGGCCGGCCAAGGGCACCATGATGCGCAGATCGCCCACCAGGCCCAAGGCGCAGCCGGGCACCGCATCGGCTTCGGCCAGCCACTCGATGGTGTCAACCTTGGCCAAACGCTGCACCAACGGGCCGGACAGCGCCGCCAGCTCCCGGTCCCGGGCCTCGCCGCCCGCAAGCAGCACACGCACGGTTTGGCTGGGCTTGATGCCGGCCTCGCCGCGGATGTTGCGCAAGGCCAAAACCACGCCTTTGAGCCAGTCGATGGCGGCGTCAGCCTCCGCGTCCTCGGGCCAGTCATCAGCCTCCGGGAACGGGCGCAGCATGATGGTGTCGCCATTGATGCCCAGCAACGGCGACACCTCCCGCCAAATCGCCTCGGTGATGAAGGGCATCACCGGATGGGCGGCGCGCAGCAGCAACTCCAGCACTTCCAGCAAGGTGTGGCGCACGGCCGCCTGGCGGGCAGGGTCCGCGCCCTCGTCCCAGAGCAGCGGCTTGGCCAGCTCCAGATACCAGTCGCAGTACTCGCGCCAAGCGAACTCATGGATTGCGCCCGCGTAAAGATCGAACCGGTAGGTGTCCAACGCCTCGGTCGCAGCGGCCACCATCTGCCGGGCCCGGGCGCGAATCCAACGATCGGGCAGGCCGGGCTCCCCAGCTGCCGACAAGTCCTCGCCTTGGGTGTTCATCAACACAAACCGCGCCGCGTTCCAGAGCTTGTTGCAGAAATTCCGGTAGCCCTCGGTGCGGCCGAGGTCGAAGCGCACGTCGCGGCCGGTGGATGCAAGGGCGCAGAACGTGAAGCGCAAGGCATCGGTGCCATAGGACGGAATGCCGTTGGGGTAGTCCCGCCGCGTCGCCTTCTCAATGCCCGGTGCCAAGTGCGGCTGCGTGAGGTTGCCGGTGCGCTTGGCCACCAGCTCCTCCAGGCCGATGCCATCGATGAGGTCCAACGGATCCAATCCGTTGCCCTTGGTCTTGGACATCTTTTGGCCTTCCGCGTCGCGCACCAAGCCGTGAATGTAAACCTGCCGAAAGGGCACTTCGCCGGTGAATTTAAGCGCCATCATGATCATGCGGGCGACCCAGAAGAAAATGATGTCGTGGCCGGTCACCAGCACGTCGGTCGGGTGGAAGCGCGCCAGCGCAGGGGTCTGCTCCGGCCAGCCGAGCGTGGCGAAGCTCCACAGCGCCGAGGAGAACCAGGTTTCCAGCACATCCTCCTCCTGCCGGAGCGGCACGTCCAAAGCCAAGCCACCTCGGCGGCGGGCGTCGGCCTCGTCCTGGCCCACATGGATGGCGCCATCGGGGCCGTACCAAGCCGGGATGCGATGGCCCCACCACTGCTGGCGGCTGATGCACCAGTCCTTGATGTCGCGCATCCAAGCGAAGTAGGTGTTCTCATATTGCTTGGGAACGAATTCAATCCGGCCCTCCTCCACGGCCCTGATGGCCGACTCCGCCAGCGGGGCAATGCGCACGAACCACTGATCGGTGAGCCGGGGTTCGATGATGGTCTCGGAGCGGTCGCCCCGCGGCGCCATGAGGCTGTGCTCCTGAACCCGTTCCAGCAGGCCCAGGGCATCCAGATCGGCGACGATGCGTTGCCGCGCGGCGAAGCGGTCCAAGCCCCGGTAGGGGGCGGGGGCGTTGTCGTTGATGGCCGCCTCGGCGGTCAGCACGTTGATCATCGCCAAGTTGTGCCGCAGGCCCATTTCGTAGTCGTTGAAATCGTGGGCGGGGGTGATCTTGACGCAGCCGGAACCAAAGTCCGGATCCACGGCGGCGTCGGCGATGATCGGCAACTCCCTTTCCACCAAGGGCAGGCGCACTCGTTGGCCAATCAGGCTTCGGAACCGCTCATCCTCGGGATGCACGGCCACCGCGGTGTCGCCGAGCATGGTCTCCGGGCGGGTGGTCGCCACCACCAAGTGGGGCTGGCCGTCAGCGGTTCGGGCCCCGTCGCAAAGGGGGTAGCGGAAGTGCCACAGGCTGCCTTTTTCCTCCGCATTGATCACCTCCAAGTCGGAGACGGCGGTGCCCAGAGCGGGATCCCAGTTGACCAGCCGCTGACCGCGGTAAATCAGGCCCTCCTCGTGCAGGCGAACGAACACCTCGACCACGGCACGGGAAAACCCGGCGTCCAACGTGAAGCGCTCCCGCGACCAATCAAGGGAGGAGCCCATGCGCCGCAGTTGCTGGGAAATGTTGCCGCCAGACTCCGCCTTCCACTGCCAGACCCGCTCGATGAACCGTTCGCGGCCGAGTTCGTGGCGGGTCTTGCCTTCGGCATTCAGTTGCCGCTCCACCAGCATCTGGGTGGAGATGCCCGCATGGTCGGTGCCCATTTGCCAGAGTGCGGCGCGGCCTCTCATCCGCTGATAGCGAATCAGCGCGTCCATCAGGGTGTGTTGGAAGGCATGCCCCATGTGCAGGCTGCCGGTGACGTTGGGGGGCGGAATGACGATGCAGTAGCCCTCCCCCGACGGCTTTGGCGCGAAGTGGCCCGCAGCCTCCCACCCTTGGTAGATGGCCGTCTCGATGGCGTGGGGATCGAAGCTCGCCTCCACTCAAAACCTCCGCTCAGTGCTCATGTGCCCTCCCAGTCCTCCAGCTCGTGGGTGGACAGCTGGTAGCCACGGTCTCGGTAAAAGCGGTAGCGAGCGCGCCCGGACGTTCGGTTCTCGCCGACGATGATCTCGGCGGCCCGCTCGAAACGGTCCACAAAAGCCGGCGCCTCATCGCACAGGTTGATCAGCAGCCCTTGGGCGGCCCAATCCATGTCCTCCGTCAGTTCCGGCGCGCTGCCCACCACCACCGGTGCACCTGCCGCGGCGGGTTGGCCGGCCAGGCCGTGGGGAATCATCCGGTTGGGCGGGTAGCACCAAAGCAATTCGTCAAACTCCTCGGCTTCAGCGCCGCTTTGCGCATGGACGTAGATCGGCTTGCCAGCGCCTACGGCCTTGGCCGCCAGCCGGCAGGCGAAGCGCAGCATGGCTTGGCGCTCCACATCCTGCAGGATATAGAAGTCAAGGCGCATCACGGAGCCGCAGACAGTGCTAGGAGACGCCGAGACGGGTGACGGTCGCCCTCGCCTCACGAATGCCCGGCGCTTCCGGCAGGGCGTCGAACGCCGCGCGCACGTTTTTCGCCCAGGACCGCCTCAGTTCAACGAGGTAGTCATCATCCTCAGCCAGGCAATTGTAGAGCCCAGGGCCAAACACGCCGGCAGGCTGAATGAGGTACTCGATCGGCGGGCCCACCGCAGCGTTGCTGCGCATGGTCGAATCCATGGAGACCAGGGCGCACATCAAGGCCGCATCCAGCGGGGTGGTCGGCTCAATGATGCGGTCCAAAATCGGCCGTCCGTACTTGACTTCGCCGATCTGCAGGTAGGGCGTCGCCGCACTGGCGCGAACGAAGTTGCCCTCCGGGTAGATGTGGACAATGCCCGGCTCACCCTCACCAATTTGGCCGCCGAGTATGAAGGAGGCCTCGGGCATGAAGTCCTTGTCCTGACGGGACTGCTGATGCTTGATCTGCTGGGCAACCGACAGCGCGCCGATGTATTCCGCGGCCCGGCCAAGGCCTTCGGCTTGGCTTAGGCCAGGACGCGCTGAACTGTCGATGTCCCGCTGGATCTGGGCGAGAACCGCTTGGGTGGTCGCCAAATTGCCAGCGCTCATCAACACGAAATAGCGGTCTCGGCCCAGATGGAACCGATGCATCTTGCTGTAGGTGCTGATCTGGTCCACGCCAGCGTGAGTGCGCGAATCCGATGCGAATACCAAGCCCGTGTCGACGGCGACGGCCACGCAATAAGTCATGGCGGAGATATACGCGCTCGATGGGATCAAGTCAACGCGTGCGCCTTCGGCGCACGTTCGAGTTTCGCTGGCGCGAAACTCGGGGGGCTCGCGACGTTCATGGCAACGCTTGCGCCTTCGGCGCACGTTCGAGTTTCGCGGGCGCGAAACTCGGGGGGCTCGCGATGTTCATGGCAACGCGTGCGCCTTTGGCGCACGTTCGAGTTTCGCTGGCGCGAAACTCAGCCATAATTGCTCGATGGTTGCTGCTAGGCACATCAACCGGGAATTGCTCGCCGTTTTCGTGGCAACGCTGCTGGTGCTGTTTGCGGTGGCGGTGGGCGGGCGCTTCATTGGCTACTTGCAGGATGCGGCCGCCGGCAAATTTGCGGCTGGCGATCTGATGACCATCATGGCGCTGCGGCTGCCCGGCTTCACGCAGCTGATCGCCCCATTTGCCTTCTACATCGCCGTGCTGCTGACCGTGGGCAGACTGCACGCCGAGCAGGAGATGGCGGTTCTGCGCAGCAGCGGAGCGGGCAGCTGGCGGCTGCTGGCTTGGATTCTGCCGTCCGCAACCCTGTTGGCTGCCGGAATCGGCACGCTTTCGCTTTGGATTACGCCCGACCGCAACGCCGCCTTGGAGCGCTTTCTCATCGAGCAGCGTGCGCAAGCCAGTTTCGACCGATTGAGCGCCGGCACTTTCAACGCCTTCGGCCGGGGCCAGCGCACGCTTTACGCCGAGACCGTCAGCGACGACGGCCAAACCCTGGGCGGCGTGTTCATCTTTGAGTACGGCCAGAACGAACCACTCGTCAAAATCTGGGCCGATCAAGCCTCACGACACGTGGATGCGCGCACGGGCAGCCAATTCCTCGTGCTTGAGGACGGCGCCAGGCACAGCCAAGAGCGTCCCACCAACGCAAGCCCTCGCGCCCAAGGCCTCCGGCGGCAAGTGATCGAATTCTCCACCCTGAGCCAGAAGATCGACACCGACGTGGCGGCTTCCAGACGCGTGAAGCCCGAAGCCCTGGCCTCAGCCGCCTTGTGGAATAGAACGGACCCCGCAGCGGCGGCGGAACTGCACTGGCGCATCGCCCTGCCTGCGTTCACGCTCATCAGCGTTTTCATGGCCGTGGGCCTGGCGCCGGTCAAGCCCCGCCAAGGCCGATTCGGCCGCGTGCTGCCGGGAATGGCAGCGCTAGTGGCCTATTACCTCGCCCTGTTGGTGAGCCAGAACGCGGTGCTTGCCGGCCACCTGCCCGCCGTTGTCGGCCTGTGGCCCACCCATGCCCTGTTCGCCGCCTTTGCCGCAGCGGCGTTGGCGCATAGCGCCAAGCCAGCCCGCCAATGAATGCCCTGTCCCGAATCGACCGCTATCTGTGCAAGACCGTGCTGGGCGCCGCAGGCGTTGTGCTGCTGGCGCTCACTGCCTTGGTCGCGATCTTCGCCCTGATTGAGGAACTTGGCGAAGGGCGCAGCGCCTACGGACCGGTTGATGCGGCTTGGTACGTCTTCCTCACCCTGCCCCGGCGGGCTTGGGAACTGCTGCCCTATGCGCTGTTTCTCGGTTGCTTGATCGGCTTGGGCAAGCTGGCCAGCCAGTCGGAGCTGGTGGCGCTGCGGGCTGCCGGCCTGTCAGTGGGCCGCTTGGCGGGCGCCACAGCCTGGGCGGTGGCCTTGGCTTGGGCGCTTGGCCTGGCCGCCGGCGAGTGGATCGCCCCGGCCGCCGAAACCGCGGCGGAAGCGCACAAGGCGCGCACCCTACGCGATAGCGCGGGCCTGCCGGGCCGCGCGGGCATCGAGTTCAAGGGCGGCTACTGGTACCGGGAGGGCTCGCTCTTCATGCATGTCGAGGCCTTGGATGACAATGGCGACTTGCTGGGCGTGCGCCAATACTGGCTCAACGACCGCGGACGCCTGTCACTGGCTAGGGAGGCCGCACGCGCCGAGTACCTAGGCCCAGCCGATGCTGGTGAAGACTGGATGCTGCGCGACGGCCTGGAAACCCACCTTAGCGATGATCGGCTCCGGGCGCAGCCGTTCTCGGAACTGGTTTGGCGCGGCCAGATCGATCCCGGCCTGATCAACGAACGGTTGTTGGTCGATGCCCGCAAGCTGTCCCTGCTCGATCTGCGCCGTCAGATCGGCTACCTGCAGCGCGAGGGCTTGGACGCTACCTCCCCACGCATCGCCTTCTGGAGCAAGTGCCTGCAGCCGGCCGCCTTGCTCGGCTTGGTCCTGCTGGCCTTGGCCTCCGTGCTCGGCCCGCTGCGCGACGTCGGCATCGGCGTGCGGATCAGCGCCGGGATCGTGGTCGGCCTTTCGTTCAAGTACCTGCAGGATCTGTTTGCGCCGATGGCCGCGGTCTATGATCTGGCCCCGCCCCTAGCGGTGGCGGCACCCATTGCGCTCTGCTGGGCGTTGGCGATCGTCGGGCTGCGGCGAGCGGCGTAGCGCAGCACCCGCTGCGGTCGACTTCCTACGCCGCCGGCTTGCCAACCGTACAATGTCCATTCAAGCCACCCCCAAAAGCAAAGCAAGCCAAACCGAACCCGTGAGTGAACTGAGCGCAGCAAAGGACCTTGTGCAAGGCTACTTCGACAGGCTGGACACCGCCTCCGAGAGCGGCGTTGCCGACGTCTTGAACCGGCATCTGTCGCCAAGCGCCTCCTGGAAGGCCGTGCACCCCTTCAACGAACTCACCGGGCCGAAGCAGGTCCACGAGACCTTCTGGGCGCCCTTTCGGGCCGCCTGGCGGTCAGTGCAGCGCCGCCAGGACATCTTCTTTGCCGGTGAGAACCGCGTCGGCAGCGGCGTTTGGGTGGTGAGCATGGGCCACTTCATGGGCTTGTTCGACCGGCCCTGGCTCGGCCTGCCAGCCACTGGCCGGATGGCCATGCTGCGCTACGCTGAGTTCAACCGAGTCGCCCACGGGCAGATCGTCGAAAGCGGCTTCTTTATCGACTTGATCGGGCTGATGGAGTGGGTCGGGCTGCGCCCGCTGCCCCAAGCCACCGGCCAGCACTTCGCCTACCCTGGCCCGAGAACCCACGATGGCATCCTGTCGCTCGATCAGGATCCCGAGGAAACCGCACGCACCCACGAGGTGCTGGACCGCATGATCGACGACCTGGACACACTGAACCGCTCCGGGGAGGATCGCTGCCCGCCGGAATTTCTGGCGCGCTGCTGGCAAGAGGACATGATCTGGTACGGCCCAGCCGGCATCGGCGCGACCATGACCATTCCACGATACCAGCAGCAGCACCAGTACCCGTTCCGGGAGGGCTTGCGGGACAAGCGCTTCAACGGCCATGTGTGCCGCATCGCCGAGGGTCGCTACGCCGCGTTCTTCGGCTGGCCGAATCTCACCAACCGGGCGGCAGGCGGCTTTCTCGGCCTGCCGGCGAGCGACCGCCCGGCCGGCATGCGGGTGGTTGACGTCTACCGGCGGGAAGGAGACAAGCTCATGGAAAACTGGGTGTTCATCGACCTGCCCCACTGGCTGAAGCAACAAGGCGTGGACGTGTTGGAGAGGACCGCGGGGTTGGGCCGGGCGCCTTAGCGCGACACCTTCGCCAGGAGATCGACGTCGAACTGCCGAAACAGGTGGATCATGTCCACGAACACCCAGTTCTCGACGTACAGGTCGCCTTGTCGACGCCAAAAGTCGATGCCGTTGGTGGTGATCGCGCGGCCGCTCGCCGGATGGCCAAGATAGGGCCCGGCATGGGTTGCGCTGACTGCTCCCCATCCCGATGACGCAGCGAAATCGCCCTCCGCGAACAGGCTGTCCAAGTCCTGCACCTTGCGGTCCGGGAACGCGATCAACCAGGGCTGCTGGTGCAACTGCTCGAACTCGTTGAGGCCGAGGCAAGCGCCAATGCCGCCAGGGCCGTACCAGCGCACGTTCTTCGAGAAGTAGTCCGCCACACCCATGCTGGAGAGAGCCCGCTGGTCGTAGCTGTTCAGGCTGTCGAACAGGAAAGACCGGATCAGGTCCATCGATTGGCCGGTCGCTTCCGCATCCTGGGGCGCCAGAAAGACGGCATCGCCGCCTCCTGGCGCCGGATAGACGTGATCCTTGCCTTGGGCGGGCGGCAACCGGTTCAATCCGGCCTGCTGCATCAGGTCAATCAGGTCCAGCAGAAAGTAGGCCTCGGCGATCCTGCCGTCTTCCATGAGAAAGAACTCGCCCCACCGGATGGACACCCGCCCGGCCGTGGCCGGCACGCCCAAGTAGTCCTGGGCAAAGACCCCCGTCAGCAGGCCCGTGCCACCGACCCACAGCCGTCCATCCGGGGCGCCGTCCGCTTTGCCGTTGGATTCCCCAGCCATGAAAATATGGGTCTGACGCTGCAGGTTCGGGAACGAGTGGCGCAGCGGCAGCAGGTAGTGGCGCAAGTAGGCCGAGTTGCTCGGCAGGTCGCCGATCGGCGCCGGGCCGAACCAGCGGGCCTGACCTGCCGTGGCCCCATCGATGAGCGCGGCCAACTCCGAGTCAGTAGCCCCAGCGAGCGCCGACCAAAACTGCCAGATGCACTGCTTGTTGCGTTGGTTGGCCTCCAGGATGCTAATCGCCAAGGCCCTCGTCGCCAGCGTTCTCCTCGAAGTGCTCTGGGGGTTTGGAGCCCACGTAGCGCAGCACGGCGTTGACGTCGTAGCCGGCTTGCTCGAGGACGCCGAGGATGTCGATCAGCACCAGGTTTTCGGCAAGCTTCGGGTTGCCGTTGCCGTCGTCCTCAATGCGCCAGAAGTCCATGTAGCGAACGCGCACGGGCTTGCCGGTGGCCGGTATGCCGAGCCAGTCCTGGGCGAAGGTCGCATCCTGGAAGCCCGTGCCCGCCACCCAATCGCCCTCGGCGACGCGCACCACATCGGCCGCGGACTTATCGGGAAAGGCGCGGATGAAGGCGGCCCGGTAGTCGTTCTCGAACTCTTCAACACCGCGCTTGACGCCGATGCCCGCCGGCCCGTCCCAAACCATGTCGGGCTTCCAGTGCCGGTCCATCAACCCCAGCACGTTTTCGTTCAGCGTGGCGTACAGGTCCTCCACGAGCTGCCGGTTGCGCGCCGTCTTGGCACTTGGGTCTTTCGCCGACACTTGCTTAGCGGTTGCCGTAGCGCGCCACGCGCACGTCCGCCTGCGCCTTGTGCCCCGCAAACCCCTCCAAGGCGCACAGGCGCGAACAGTACTCGCCGATGGTGGCAGTGGCTTCCGGGCTGACCTTCTGGTAGGTGCAGGTCTTGATGAACTTGCCTACCCAAAGGCCTCCGGTGTAGCGCGCCGCGCGTTGGGTGGGCAAGGTGTGGTTGGTGCCGATGACCTTGTCCCCGTACGAGACATTGGTCTCCTGGCCGAGAAACAGTGCGCCGTAGTTGGTCAGGTTTTCCAGGAAGTAATCCGGATTCCTGGTCATGACCTGAACGTGCTCGCTCGCCAAACGATCCGCTTCCGCGAGCATTTCCGCTTCCGTATCGCAAAGAATGACCTGCCCATAGTCCCGCCATGCATGACCGGCGACTTCCGCGGTTTCCAAGGTCTGCAACTGCCGGTCGATCTCCGTCATTGTTTCATCGACCAGCGCCTGGCTGGTGGTGAGCAGAATGGCCGGCGAGGTGGGGCCGTGCTCCGCCTGGCCAAGCAGATCCGTGGCCACCAACTCTCCATCGCAGGAGTCGTCCGCGATCACCAGCGTTTCCGTGGGGCCCGCCAGCAGGTCGATTCCCACCCGGCCAAAGAGCTGGCGCTTGGCCTCCGCGACATAGGCATTGCCCGGGCCGACCAGCATGTCAACGGGCTCAATGGTCTCGGTGCCGATGGCCATGGCGCCCACTGCCTGCACACCGCCCAGGCAATAGATCTCGTCAGCTCCGGCCAAGTGCATTGCCGCGACGATGGCGTCGTTATGGCGACCGCCGTGGGGTGGGGCGCAGGCGATGACCCGGGCGACCCCCGCCACCTTGGCGGTGAGCACGCTCATGTGCGCGGAGGCAACCATCGGGTACTTGCCGCCCGGCACGTAGCAGCCGACGCTGGCGACCGGAATGTTTCTGTGGCCGAGGATCACGCCGGGAAACGTCTCCTCCTCCACATCCTGCAGTGCGGCGCGCTGAATCTCCGCGAAGCGGCGAATCTGCGCCTGGGCAAAGCGAATGTCATCGATGGTCCGCTTCGGCAGCGCCGCCACCGAGGCGTCGATCTCAGCTGGGCTCAGGCGAAACCGCTCCGGCTGCCAGCGATCGAACTTATCGGACAGCTCGCGCACGGCGGCGTCACCCCGATCCTCAATGTCGGCGAGAATGCCCTCCACCGTCGACTTCACTCGGTCGGCGAGCGATCTCTGCGCATCGGCGGTGATTCCGGACTTCACTTGGCGGATCATCTCCGGTCCCCTAGCTTAGCTACGATTCGGACGGGTCTCGGACCCGCTCCGCGGTGGGCGCGTCGCTGCCGAGCACGGCGAACACTTCCGCCGGCGCGTTGCCGGCATTGCGGATGCGGCGCGCGGCGTTGATTGGCGACGTGAACAGGTCACCGGCGCCAAGCTCAACCACGGCATCGAGCGTCTCCACCGCAAGTTGGCCCTCATGCACGAACAGAACCTCCTCCTGATGGCGCAGGTAGCGTTCTGACGCGATGCCCGGGGCAATGCGCAGATGCCGCAGTTGGAAGCCATGCGGCCACTTGAGCTTTCCGGGGCCCACCGGATCTTCGCCACTTGGCTGCGGGGCCCCGATGATCGGCGTCTCGGAAATGCCGTCGGCGGCCAGCAGTGAGGCTGGCGCAGGGCGGAACGCATCCCGCCGCAGCACGCAGCCCGCAAGCGCCGCATCGTTCAGGACTTGGAGCTTCGCCAGCTGTTCCTCCGTCGGCACCGGCATCGGCTTGGCGCCGTTCGGCACTTGCTCGCCCATGGCCGTGTCAACCAGGCTGCCGCTCTCCAGCAGCACCAGCCCGTGCTGCCGGGCAGATTGGAGCACATGGGGCGCCCACAGAACCCGTCCCGGGTCGTCGCCACCCAGAATGGCGAACAGAAAGCCGGTGTCCTGGCCGATGTTCTCGAAACCGCGAAACGCGTGGGTCGGGATCGAGATCACGTCACCGGGCTTCAGGATGGCTTCGCCGTCCGCGCCATGCTCCCCCGTGCGAAACGCCCAAGTCCCCGAGTGGACGACGAAGACCTCCGCGGTCTCGTGGCTGTGCTGGGAGTTGACGCAGTGCGGCGGCTGCCGGGCGCCGCCAATGTTGAAGCCGTGGGGAACGTTGATGTGCACATGCTGATCCGGGCTCTCCGAGACGCCCGGCCCGATGATGGTGAAGTTCTCCTTCAGGTCGCTGCCCGGCGTGCGGGTGTCAATGAAGGCGGTTGTGCAGGGCACAAGGTCGTCGTAGCGCACTCGGCGCGCAAGCAGATCCATCGGGTTCAGTAGCGCCTCGGCCATGTCCTCCAAGCCCAAATCAGCGGCGAGGCAATGTACTTCGTATGCAGATATTGGTCAATAAAACGCCGCCAAGCGCCAATCTCTCCCTCAATGTCCCTCCTTGGTCCGATTCCCAACTCTCTTGTCCCAAGGTGCATTCGAAGTACAATCCCGCGCAATCCGCTAGGGCATCGTCATGCAGCAATCGCCAGGCCGGTTCGGAGCAGACAGCGAGCTGGTGGATTTCATCTTGGGCATCACCCACGAAATCTGGGAGCAGCGGGGCGTCGAGCTGATTCGACGCTACTACGCGGACGACGTTCAAGTGTATGCGCTCAGCGGCTTGGTGAGCGGCGCCAAGCAGGTGGTGGACGACACCTACGCGATGCTGGCTGCATTTCCGGATCGGCTGCTGCTTGGCGAGAACGTCATATGGTCCGACGAGGGTGACGGCAAGCTCTCCTCGCACCGCATCCTAAGCACCATGACCAACAGCGGCGACAGCGCCTGGGGGCCCGCCACCCACCGCAAGGGGCAGCTGCGCACTGTCGCGGAGTGCTTGGTGCAACAGGGTCGGGTGACCGAGGAATGGCTGGTGCGCGACACCCTGCCGCTGCTGCGGCAGCTGGGATTCGATGCGATCGCCGCCGCCGAGACCCTGGCCCGTAACCGGGATGCCGAGACCCAAGCCTGGCTCACCCGGGCAGCACAACGCACCGCAAGCGCCAAGGATGTGGATCACCCGTGGGCAGCGTTTGCCGCTGACCTGCTGCGGGCACTCTGGGTGAGTGGTGACCAAGAGCACATCAGCAAGCTGGTTGCACCCTATGCCGTGGCCTATCCATCACCCTTGGAAACGGTGTCCGGCGCCACCAGGATAAGCGCACACTACCATGCGCGCCGGGCACCGTTTCGAGACGCCAGACTGCGCCTCGACCACATCGCCGCGCAGCCCTGGGCAGGGTCGGGCCACGACGTGGCCGTGCGCTGGAGCTTGGTGGCCCGTCACAGGGACGACTACCTCGGGGTCGCCGCCAGCGGGCGCGATGTCTATGTGCTGGGCACCTCCCACTGGCGCGTGCTAGGCGGGCGCATGGTGGCGGACTGGACCCAATTCGACCAGGTCGCTGTACTGGCCCAGTGTCTATGAGACCGTCCGATGGGGTACGGCCTGTGCGTCAGCGCCAGAGCCGGTCGCTGGCGATGCGGGCGCCTTCCGCCAAGGCGGCGAGCTTGGCGTAGACAATGTCCTGATCCACCGCGCCGAAGCCCGCGAAGGTGGAGAATCCGCAGTCGGTGCCTGCAATGACGCGCTCGCGTCCCACGATGTCCGCGAAGCGGCCGATGCGCTCGGCCACCAGCCTTGGATGCTCGATGAAGTTGGTGGTGGAGTCGATGACGCCGGGAATCAGAATCAGATCCTCCGGCAAGACCGTGTTCTTGAACACCGCCCACTCGTGCGCGTGGCGCGGGTTGGCGGACTCAAACAGCAACGCCCCCACATGGGCCGCAAGCGCGATGGGCAGCACAATCTCCATGGGCGCGTCCAAGTGGTGGGGGCCTTCGTAGTTGCCCCAGCAAATGTGCATGCGCACGCGCTCCTTCGGTATGCCCGCCAGCGCATGGTTCAGCGCTTCAACATGCAGCCCCGCCAATTGCCGATACTCCTCGTCAGGACGGCCCTTGAACATCATGTGCCGGCCCAGCCCCAAATCCGGGGAGTCAAGCTGCAGAATCAGGCCAGCTTCCGTAATGGCCCGGTATTCGGCCGCCATGGCATCGGCCAGCGCATAAAGATAGGCCTCATGGCTGCCGTAGTGGCGGTTGGGCTGAAACAAGGCGATCACGCCGGGTGAAGCGGCGTTCATGAACCCCTCCTCCGGCTTGCTGATCTCAAGCGCCCGGTTGAAGTTGCTGATGTCCTCCCGCACCGGCCCCAAGTCCTTCACCCGGATGTCGCCGACGCAACAGGGACGCCGGTAGGAGGGCGTGCCCCCGGAGCGGGCTTGGCGCTCTAGGAAGCCCGGATAGTCCTCAAGATCCGCAGGCGGCTGACGTTCGCTGTCGCCCGCAAAGCCGGTGATGCGGTCCTTGATGTAGGTGGCGTAGCTGATCTTGCTCATCTCCCCGTCCGAGACGACGTCAATGCCAGCCCGGACCTGCTGGTCCACCACTGCCGCCACCGCGTCCCTGAACACCTGCCCCGCCTCTGGCCGCGGCTCGCCGTTCTCCAGGGCGAACACCACATCGGTGACGGCTTTCGACCTCGGCAGCGACCCAACATGGGTGGTCAGAATGCGATCAGTGCTGTGCTTCATGGGTGTGTCCTTAGTTCTTCAGGCCATTGGGAGCTTGGCGGACGCGCCGGGCACCCCTGTGCCAGCGAACACCCGTTCCTCGGTGGGGAGGTCCGGGTCTTCAATGCGCTCCAAAAGCATCTGCACCGTGGCGTGGGTCATGCGCTCCAGGGGCTGGCGGACGGTCGTGAGCCGATAAGCCGCAAAGGCTGCGGGGCCGGCACCGTCGAAGCCAACCACGGATACGTCCGCCGGCACCGCCAGCCCAAACGCCTCCCGCGCTTCGTCGATGCAGCCGATGGCCATGACGTCGTTGGCGGCGATGACGGCATCCGGGGCGCGCGCACCCATCCTCATGAGCTCAGCAAATCCCTGGCGCCCCGATTCATAGGAGTAGTCGCCCTGCACGACCGGGGTGTTGGTGATGCCGAGCTCCTTGAGCCGGCGCAGCGCGCCCGAGGTGCGCTCAACGCTGACGGCGCTGTCCGCCGGGCCGCTGATGATGGCAAACGACCGGTGGCCGGCGGCCCCCAGCTCACCCACCAGCCAGCGTTCGCCCTGTTCCTGGTCGCAGCGAACGGCACTGACGCGACCGTCTCGCAATGAGCGGTTGTAGAAGACCACTGGAATTCCGGCGCCATCCAGCCACTCCAGTTGCGGCCTCTGCAGCGTGGCGGCGGTGACGACCCCGTCCACTTGGTATTGGAGCAATTGCTCCACCACCGATGGTGTTTCACTTTCCCGCTCGATGGTGAACAACAGCACGCGAATGCCCCGCTCGGAGAACGCCTGGGTGAGCTGCACAAGCACTTCGGGATAGTTGAGATTGGTCATCCGCGAGATGAGCACGGCCACCATGTTGGAGCGTTGGGTGATCAGCCCGCGGGCAATCGCGTTGGGCTGGTAGCCCACCTGCGCGGCAGCCGCTAAAACGCGCTTGCGCATGGCATCCGATGCGCTGGCACCCTGCTTGAACACTCGCGAAACCGCCGACTGGGAGACCCCGGCAATGCGCGCCACGTCATAGGACGTCGCCTTGCGTGATCGTTTGCTCATGGGTGGATCCGGCAACGGGGAGCTGACTTTGAGGGTATTGGGTGGCGCATCGCGATTCAATGTCCATCGGCCAAGGCGGCCACCAAGGGCCCAAGCTGGCGCTCATAGCGCCGCCAGCGACCGATGGAGGATTGGTACAGGGGCGCGCGGACTTGGCTGGCGCTCGGTGTGCGCACTGCCCTGCGAACCGCGTGAAACTCAAGGCATGCCGGCTCATAGGGAAGCCCTAGGAACGACAGCAGCGCGGTGATTTCTCGCTTCGGGCGCTGCACGAGGGACTCGTACTCGACATCGTAGACTTGGTGGGGCAGCGACCGATGCCAATGCGCCATGAGGTCGAGGTAGCGTCGGTAGTAGCGTCCCATCGTCCGCAAGTCATGCGAATAACCATGCGCTCTGCTCAGCGGATGCTGGTAGATGGAAAGGCAAGTGTCCCTCGCATCGCGTCGGCAGTGCACAAAGCGAGCCTTAGGAAACAGCAGCGCGATCAACCCGACATTAAGGAAGTTGCCCGGCGTGGTGTCAATAACCCGGGTGGCGCGGCCCTCTAGGTTCGGCAAATCGCTGAGCCATTGAGTTCGGACCCTGTCCACCACAGCCGAATCGGCCTGCAGGCAGGCGGGGTAGGGCTGGTTGGTAGCCCGCGCCAGCGTGCGCGCTGCAAGACCTGCTTCAGGCCGCTCCCCCAAAGCCACCGTGGCACTGTGCGCTGCCAGCATCTGCTCCGCCAAGGTCGTGCCGCTGCGCGGCATGCCGAGGATGAACACGAGGCCCTCGCCGTGGCTCCCATCGACGGCCGCCTCGACTGACTCAAGGCCATCAAACAACGCCTCCGCGGCCCGCTCATCGTAAGGAGCCTCAGCGGCCCGCAGCTCATGGGCGGCCGCCCAAGCTGCAAAGGCGTATTCAAAGCGCTCTGACCTTTCCTCGGCGCGCCCCAGTGCAAACAGCGCAAAGGCCCGCTGCTCTTCCGGCAGTTCTGCCGCGTCCGCAATCCCGCGCATGGCGCCCCGCTCTTCGGCGGTCGGTTCGTAACCCCGAAGCTGCAGAAGATGGTACAGAGCGCGACCACTTTTCGGCCGCAGCTTGACGGCCTTCTTCAGGTGCTGTTCCGCATCCTTGAGCAGGCCTAACTGCTCGCTGGCAATACCTAAGTTAAGGTGCGCCTCACTGTGCTTTGGGTCTAAGGCAACAGCGCTGCGCAAGTACTCGGCAGCACCGTTCACGTCGCCGGTTCGGGTGAGCGCCACGGCAAGGTTGTTGAGCGTTTCCGCGCTCGGAGACGCATTGAGCAGGTGGGTTTGGAGCAATTCCGCGGCCACCCCCGGCTGGTCAAGGCGCAACAGCAGGCGGGCTTGGATGTTCACCGCTGAAGGATGCGCCGGTGCACAGTGGAACACGCGCTTCAAGGTCGCCTCACAATCTTCAAGGGACCCGAGATCAAGCTGGGCCGTGGCCAGACTGGCAAGCATGTCGGGATGGCTCGGCGCCAGTTGCACAGCCCGTTGAAGCGGCGCCAGAGCGCCAGCCGCATCGCCAGCCAAGCGGCGGGCGCTGCCAAGCGCACTGTGGGCCTCGGCACTGGCTAGGCCAGCGCTGATGGCGCGCTCGAAGCGCACCGCCGCTTCCGGCCAACGTTGCATGGCCACGAGCGCCATGCCGCTGTTGTACAGCGCTTGGGCGTCGTTCGGCTTTCGGCGCAGGCCCTGGTCCATCATGCGCAATGCGCGCTGGGGTTGGCCTGACTGAAGATGGACCAAGCCTTGGACATTCAACAGCTCAGGAACGGCGCCATGCTGCTTGCGCAGCTTCTCGAGCCGCCGAGCAGCGCCGTTGACGCGCCCTTGATGCAGATCGCTGATGCAGCGACGCAATCCGGCTGTGAGCGCCTTTGATGGACTCGCAGTTCCACTCATGCTTTTGTTCCGGGTTTGCCCCTCAACCAGCCCATTGGGGTACTTCGACGCCAAACAAACCCGCTTCATCTCTTCTGCGCCGATTCTTCCGAGAGATTACTACAATATAGCTGCAAAACAATAGGTTATTGTATCTTGTGGGTTTGCGTTCACTTTAACGAAAAGGTTGAGTGCCTAGTTCGCACTCCGAGTATTCCTTACCTTGTTGACTGGAAAGTGCATTCGAAGTACAAAGTGCGTTGGGGCAGAAGTTCCGCATGGAAGGCACTGTCGGCGGCGAACTCCATGCTCGGGACACCAACACACTAGGAGAACTCATATGTCTGCAAGACCTCTCTTTCGTCTGAACGCAATATCGGCCGGCGTGGCTGTGGCGTTAAGCCAGATGGTGGCGCCCGCGGCAGCGGAGGAAGCTGGGGAAAGGGCCATCGAGGAGATCGTCGTGACCGCCCAAAAGCGCTCCCAAAGCATTCAGGACGTGTCGGTTTCGGTGACTGCAATCGGCGAGGACATGCTCGACAAGGGCGGCATCGAGGACGTGTCGCGCCTTGAGCACTTGGTGCCGGGAATGCGTTTCGGGCAGTCTGGCAACGAGGTTCGGCTGGCCATGCGGGGCACCCGAACCAACAACGTCGGCACCGAGGCCGAGCAGGTGATCGGCATCTTTGAAGACGGCGTGTACGTGCCCACCACCACCCAAGCCCTTGGCGCCTACCTCGACGTGCAGCGGGTCGAAGTGCTGCGCGGCCCCCAAGGCACGCTCTACGGTCGCAACACCTTCGGCGGCACCATCAACGTGGTCACCAACGAGCCCGATTTCGAGCAATTCGACTTGTTGGTCAGTGGCTTGTACGGCGATTATGACCGACGACGCTTGGAGGCGGTGGCCAACGTGCCGCTGCATGAGACCTTTGCCCTGCGCCTGGCCGGCGTCACCGAGCAGCACGACGGCTACATCAAGAACCACTTTCAGCCGGGCAAGTCCGACGACTTGAACGACCAGGATCAGCAGATGTTCCGGGTCACGGCCCAGTGGGCGCCCATCGATGCGTTCGACGCCACCTTGCGCGTGGCGGTTTCCGACGTCAGCAACAACGGCTCCGCAATCTGGGGCTACCAGCAGGTCGGTGGCTATGTCAGCGGCGTGTTGCGGCCTGGCCATCAGTACGCGCCTGACGATGCCAGCGACAACTTCGACGAGGGGCCGTGGGACGTGCGCCGCAACCAAGAGTCGCTGGCGGACCTTGAGTCCGTCTCAACCACGTTAACCCTGAACTGGGACATTGGTTTCGCGACCCTGAAGCTGATCGGCAAC
Organism: Candidatus Azophilus sp.; assembly: GCA_965220835.1. Classification (GTDB taxonomy): domain Bacteria; phylum Pseudomonadota; class Gammaproteobacteria; order Pseudomonadales; family Azotimanducaceae; genus Azophilus. The sequence goes on from OZ244842.1 coordinate 2,359,555, forward strand.
CTGACGGACTTTGAAGGCACCCAGCAATACGACTCCGACTACTCGGATGGTGGTGACCCGCGCAACAACGGCTTCACCGGTTGGGATTCGAACCAAGAGACCTGGTCCACCGAACTGCAGCTCATCTCCAACGGCGACGGTCCCTTGGAGTGGATGCTTGGCTACTACTATTACGAGCAGACCTCCAACTGGAACTGGAACGCGCTAAGCGATGGCGCTTGGATCGAGCCGCATTGGGACAACCAAGGCGACTACGAATCGGACTCCACGGGCTACTTCGCCAACGCCACTTACTCAGTGACCGATGACTTCAGGATCTTGGGCGGCGTCCGCCGTGCGGAGGACACCAAGCAGCAGCGCGACCCGCTGGATTGGAGCGTCTTCCCGCCGGTGCCGATTCCCAACGCCGGCAACGAAGGCGACTGGAAAAAGACCCTGTGGAAGGCGGGCGCTGAGTGGGATGCGAACAACGACATCATGCTGTACGGCACGGCCTCCACGGGCTATCGCGCTGGTGGCATTAACTTCGTGGCACCCAATGTGCCGCTGACCTACAACCCTGAAGAAGTCATCGCCTATGAACTGGGCATGAAGGGCGCGTTCCAAGACGGTGGCCTGGTGCTGAACGTTGCTGCGTTCCGCAACGAATACACAGACATGCATGCGCAGTCGTTCATCTTCCTCGGCGGCGGCGGCGTTAGCGAGTTCACCGAGAACGGCGGCGAGGTGGATGCCCAAGGCATTGAGGTGGAATTCAAGTGGCTGCCCCCCAACACAAACTTGGACATCGGCGGCTTTGTGTCCTTCCTTGATGCCGAGTTTGGCAATTACAACATCTCACGGCTTGCTGGCCTCGGCACTGCCGGCGGCAGGCAGGACCTCAACGATCCGAGCCGTCCACTGCTGTCCCTCAAGGGTTGGGAGCCCGCCCTGTCACCGGAATTCTCCATGGGGCTGCAGGTGGGCTACGACATTCCCTTGGCTGGCGGCAGCGTGCTGACGCCCTACCTGCAAACCACCTACACCGGCAAGTACTATGCAGCGGATGTGAACGTGGACGGCACTGACCAGGAAGCGCACACCAAGTCGGACTTTCGTCTCATCTGGACATCGGCGGACAGCCGCGTTCAGGTGCAGGCGTTCGTGCTCAACATCGAGGACGAGGAGGTTCTGAACCGAGTGGTGGTGTTCAATCCGGGTGGCACCAGCGACCTCGCATCCTTGCAGGCGAACTGGAACAATCCCAGAACTTGGGGCATCAGCGCGACCTACACTCTCAACTGAGCCGCCGCGCACTAGGCTGCAAGCGGGGGCGGAAGGGGAACAACTGCGGTCCCAATCCGTGGCCAGTGCGGCTGCACGGGGAACTGAAATGAGCGAGTTCGGCGGCCTTAACTGGACCATTTTGGCCGCCTACCTCGGGGCCAATCTCTATCTCGGCTTCGCCTTGAGCAAAAAGGTGGAGACGGCGCAGGACTTCTTCCTCGGCCGCCGCTCAATGCCATGGTGGGCCATCGGCATCTCGGTGATCGCCACCTACGTGAGCGCGCTGTCCTTCCTCGGCGGGCCTGCTTGGGCCTACAGCGAAAGCCTCGCCGTGATCGCCATTCACCTGAACTACCCCTTGGTGATCTTTCTGGTCATCACCTACTTCCTGCCGTTCTTCTACAACTCCGGCGTGCCCTCCATCTACGAATACCAGGAACGCCGCTTCGGGCCGAGTTCGCGCTGCGTGATGTCCGGCATTTTCATGATCTCCCAAGCACTCACGTCCGCTGCCATCCTGTACGCCACGGCGCTGGTGGTGGAGTTCATCACCGGCGTGAACGTCAACGTCTCGATCCTCATCGTCGGCGTGATTGCGCTCACCTACACCCTGCTGGGGGGCATCGCGGCGGTGATCTGGACCGATGTCATTCAGGCCAGCGTGCTGCTTGTGGGCGCAGCCATCATCACGGTGGCGCTGATCGGCGAACTGCCGCAGCCGCTGCAGGAAACCCTCGCCACGCTCGCCGCCTCCGGCAAGACCATGACCCTGGACTTCTCATTGGATGTCACCAAGGAAGCAACGGTCTGGTCCGGCGTCATCGCCATGACTCTGTTTCACACGACGGTGTACGGCGCCAATCAAATGATGGTGCAGCGCACGCTGGCAGCCAAGAGCATTGGCGATGCCAAGAAGTCGTTCCTGATGATGGGCTTTGCCGCCTTTTTCATCTACTTTCTGTTCATGTTCCTCGGCGTGCTGTTCTACGCCTACTACGGTGGCCGCGAGTTCGACAACGGCAACACCATCATTCTGGAGTTCGCCTCGGACTATGGCTTGCCGGGCCTGATGGGCGTGCTCGCCGCCGCCGTGATCGCCGCCTCCATGTCCAGCCTGGACTCCTCGCTGAACTCCCTGTCCACCGTGACCACGGTGGACTTCTACGAACGCTTCTTCAGGCCCTCGGAATCACCCGAGCACTACCTCAAGGCCAGCCGGCTGTTCACGGTGCTCTGGGCGGTGGCCATCGTCCTGCCGGCGCTGCTGTACGCGCGCAGCGAAGGGTCCATTTTGCAAACCCTGAGCCAAGTGGGATCCTACTTCGTCGGCGCCAAGCTCAGCATGTTCGGCCTTGGCTTCTTTTCAAAGCACGCCACCGAAAAGGGCGTGCTCATCGGCGTGGCCGTGGGCTTCGTGGTCATTTGGCTGGTCGCCACTGAGACCGACATCGCCTGGCCGTGGTACTGCCTAATTGGCGGCGTCGTGAACGTGGCCGTGTCGTTGACGGCAAGCCTGATCCTTGATGGGCGCCAGCCGGAGCACTCCCCATACACCATTCGCGGCCAACGCCAGCACTTCGAAGCGAACGGCCTCGCGCAGCGAGAAGACGGCTGGTACAAGCTGCCGGGCCGCGTGGACCCCGTGTCCTATCTTCTGCTGGTGTTCTTCGCCGCGACAGTGGCCGCGCTGTGGTGGTTTCAGAGCTGGTTCTAGCGGGCGCCGCAAGCTTCTAGCGCTCCTTTTCTTGCGCACGTTACATTGAGCGCTGTTTCTAGCGTGCTGTTTCTCGCGCACTCTATCTGGCGCGCCATTTTGAGGCAGCTGTTCTAGCGCGCCATGTGGCGGGAGAAAAAGTCAACGTCCCGCCTGACCGCAGCTTCGAACTGCGCGCCAGCAAACATATGGTCATCCCCCGCGTAGCTGTGGAATTGGTAGGGCTTGCGCAGCCGGGCCAGTTCCGCCGCCAGCGAGCGCGTCCAATCGTAGGCGGCCCCCTGATCGCCAATCGCATGATGCAGGATGACCGGCGAGGCCAAGCGGTCCAAGTGGCGCAGCGGCTCGCCGGAGCGCCAATCGAACGTGGGTTCGAATCGCCGCAGGTCCGCTCGAAGGCCGTCCACTGCGGCCTTGGGAAGACCCATGCGATCGTCGGCAAGGGGCTGCTGATATCGAGCGTAGTAGTAGGCCTGATCCCAAAGCGAACCACCAACCGAGGACCACAACGAGGCCGCCCGGATTCCGTCGGCCGCCAGTAACGCGCGCAGCGTGACCTCCCCACCCAGCGAGTGCCCCCAGAGAAAGACGTTGCGCTCATCGGCGCCTGCCACCTCCTTGACGAGACTCAAGGTGCCCAGCACGTCTTCGGTGTAGTAGTGCGTCGCCAGCAGGCCGCGGGCGTACTCGGTGCCTTCGGAGACGTTGTGGCCGCGATAGTCCGGCATGACCACAAGGAAGCCTTGTCGCGCATAGGCGGAGGGAACCCCCCGGTAGTAGTCTCCCGGCCGTGAATCCGTGCCATCAGCGCCTATTCCGTAACGCGGCGGGTTGGGGTGGGTGCCGTGATTGGCTAGCAGCACCGGATAGCCACCTGCTGGTGCTTGGCCGTGCGGCGTGGCCACCAAGGCATGCTGCGTTAGGCCGCCGAATCGATATCTCATCAAACGGGCTTCATAGTCCGGCGTGTCGGCCTGCTCCATCCAGGCGACCAGTTCAGCTTCGGGCAGTGCGCGAAGGTCGTCCATTGCCTTGGGCGGGTGCAACTCGGTGGCGGCGCTGGCCACCCCGAGGAACAGCGCCACGCCCAGCATCGCCGCGTGCTGCCAAAGCCAACTACCCAAAACGCACCACCCGGGAGTTGCTGGCAAGGTCCGGCCACGTTCGGCCTTGGCGATCAATCAGCGCCCAGAGGTAGCCGATGCCGAAAGCCCCCAACGCGACCAGAGCCACCGCAAAGCGCAGCGTCGCCTGATGCAGGCTGATGCGCCCGCCTTGGTTGGACACCACGCGCAGCCGCCATGCCCGCATGCCCGCCGTTTGGCCGGCTGCCGTCCAGAAGTAGGCGAAGAACGCAAAAGCCTCGAGAAAGAGCAGGGATTGCACGGCGGCGCCGAACACCGCCTCGCCGCCGTTGGCAATCACCATCACCAGCAGCGTGATCATCCAGATCGCCAGGATCAGCAGGGCGTCATAGAGCATCGCACCCAGGCGACGGAGCAGACTCGCCCGGTGCGGTTCAGAAGCGGGCTTCGCCGGCATCCAAGTTCATCGAACGGCCGCAGAACTCCTGTTGGATCATGGCGCCTAGGGTGTCTGCGTCCCGGCAGTTGGCCCAGGTGCGCTCACCGCCGTCCAGGCGCCCGGCAATGTGGGCCACTTCGGGGCCATCGGTGCCGTACATCACCGAGTAACCCTCAACGGTGGCCCGGCCGTTGTGGTCGGTGACCACCTCACGGGCCGGCAAGGCATCCACCTCCGCTTGGGGCTCCTCATGCCGGAAGGGTCGCGGGGGCGGCTCCGTGCAGTAGAGGCCAATGGCGTGCTTGGTGAGGTAGCCGCCATTGGCGGACACCAAGCCCTTCTTGCCTGGGGCACCGCGCAGCACTTCCACCATGCGGGCGATCGCGTGCATCACGTAGTTGTTGAGCGGCCCGCCGGCAAAGGTGAGGCCGCCGGTCACCGTGAGGGGCAGCTTGCCATTGGAGCCATTCGAGCCATTGGAGCCATGCAAGCCGATTTCCGCCGCCGCCACCTGAACCGCGATGGGAAAGCAGCTGTAGAGGTCCACGTGATCGAGCTCCGCGGGCTGCCAGCCAGCCCATTCAAGCGCTCGGCGGGCCGCCAGCCGGATGGCCGGGGAACTGTGCAGGTTGTCTCGGTTGGAGACCAGGTAGTGGTCGTGGGCATCTGCGCCAGCCCAAGGATAGACCCAGTTTTCGCGGGGAATGCCCAAGGCTCGGGCCTTGCGCTCCGAACAAAGGAGCAGCGCGGCGCCTTGGTCCACATTGCTGTTCGAATTCATGAACTTAGGGTAAGGGAATGAAACCGGCCGATTGGCCGCCGAGGGCGTGCGAATCTCATCGGCGGTCTTGGCGTCGCGCAGCCAAGCATGGGGGTTGCCCGCAGCCACCGCGGAAAAATCCGCCCACAGTTGCGATATGCGCTGCAAGTGGGCATCAACGCCTTCGCCAAGATGGTGCCGGCGGGCGGTCTCCATGATGGGGTACATGCGGATCGGCCGATCAATGCCCAGAGCCAGCTCCGCAGGATGCCCCATGGCCACGTCTTTGCCGATGTGCAGATCGGGCGTGCCGTCGATGTTGCGCCAAACCGGCTTGGACCCGGCCCGGCGCAGCCTAGCCCGGCTGTGGCCGCACTCCGCTCCGGTGATGAGGATGGCCTCATGGACACCGGCTTGAATGTCGAGCACCGAACGGTTGACCACCGTTTGCACAAAGTTGCCGCCGTAAGGGGTGATGGCGGTCTCAGCGCCCGCATTGCCGAACGCTTCCGCGACGGCCTGGGCTGGATTTTGGTAGGGCCAGTAACCTCGAATGACCCGAATTGAGCCTGCCTCCGCCAACAGGCGCGGGCAGCCGGCATCCGCCGCCGCCGCCCGGCTGGCTTCGATCATCAGTTCGATGGGCTCCTTTCCTTCATCGAGCCCTTGGGTTCGCTGGCTGACCTGAGCGACTCCCACAAGCACCGGCGTTTCCATGGCATCCCCAACACAAAGCTAATCTTGCAGCCAATGATAGCTCGCTCGGCGGCTCCATAGCAGACCCAGCAGGGCCTTAATTGCGGCTGGCGTAGCGTACGTCCGCCACCTGAAACCGAAGCCCGTCAGCATCTTGCATGAGGCGCAGCAAAGCGGTTGCGTCACCGCGCAGAGGAATGTGGCTGGCGTCGGCGCGAGGCTGGTTCCATGTGGGGTCAACCGCATGCCAGGTGCCACCCAAGGCCACTTCATTCCAAGCGTGGAAAGCCAGGCCCGGCTCGCGGTCTCCCGAGTACGCCAAGCCCACCACCGTTCGAGCGGGCCAGCCCAAAGCCCGCGCCAACGTGGTGAGCAAGTCCGCGTACTCAGTGCAGTCGCCGGTTCGGCCGTCGATGGTCTCAAGGACGCTGGTTGGCGGCGCATCAGGCCGGTAGTCCACATAGGCGTGGACGAAGGCCACCAAGGCGGCCAGCCGGTCCTCGTCGGTCTCAGCGGATGCCACTGCCCGGTTGGCTAGGCGCGCGACCTGTTCATGATGGACGGGAAAACGCAACGTCTCGCCAAGGAATGCGGCCGTGTCGACCGCAGCCACGGGATTGGATTCGAGTTCCAGCCGCCAACCGCCAAGGCCCCGGCGCGCCTGGGGCCAGATGGCATCCAGCGCTTGCGCATCCTCGGCAACCAGCACCAAACGCTCAATGTCGCCATGGTTGGGCAGGTGCCGATCCAAGGCAACCCGATGGTTGGTCAAGTGCAGCGGCGGGCGCACCTTGAGGGCCTGGGCCTGGGTTGTGCGCTGCAGGGAGAACAGGCCCGACATGGAGAACGCCACTGGCACGTAACGGCTGTCGAGTTGAATCTCCGTCGCCTGCAACGGCGCGGGGCTTGAGAAGCGATAGCCGACTTCGTTTCTCTCCAAGATCCTGAAGGGCTTGTTGACCAGCTTGGCTTCGTTGAAGTCCAGGCTCTTGACCCGGAAACGAGCACCGCTTGGAGGCTGTTCAGCGGCCAGCCAGGTTTCCAGCGCCAAGTAGTCGTCCAGCGAAAAACGCCAGTCGATGGAGCGCTCCTGAACCACATCCCCGCGCCTGAATCTCGCTCGTCCGCCATCGGCGGACCACTCCAAAACAACGCCTTCGGTGGCCGAGCCGGACCCGTCACTCCAATGTTCAGCACGGGTCAAGCGATAGGGCGGCAGCGGATCGAAGGTCAGGGATTCGCTGACGCTCACCGGCATCCCGTTTTCGAGGGAGAAGAGCATGAAAGACTGAAACCGCCAGGCACCGCGCAAATCGCGCCCCGCCTCAGTAGCGAGGTAGCCCACCGGGGTGGCGCCCATGCTGAGTTGGTACCAATGCGCACCGGAGAGGGCATCGGCCCGCTGCACCGCCGCAGGACGGGCTACCTCAAGCCATCGGGCCAAGGCAAGGATCAGCGCCAGAGCCAAAACGCCGGCTGAAAGACGCAACAGCACGGCCAGACCTCAGCGATCCCCGCGGATGCCCATCGAGGCCGGGACGCCCTCGCTCCGAGGAACGCGGCGCACCGCCATTGGCCGGGGCATGTTAAGCGCCATGTAAACCCGGTGAAAACAAGGGGCTGAAAAAAGTGCCACGCGAGACGCCTGCGGCAAGCAAGTGCTCAGTTTCCACAACCTCAAGGATGCTGTCCACCTAAACGCTTGTGCCCAGCGCCTCTCCATTGGCGGTTGGTCTCGTGGGCGGTCAGCCACCTTGGGCCCGCAGGAGCCCACCATAAACCTTGTGGGCTGTCCCACAAATTGGTGGGACCACTCGTGGCCCCGGTGGCCCCGAACGCTCCGGCACTGTCGGCCGCGTTGCTCCTCGGCGCCCTCAGCCAAGGAGCCCGAGGGGCCTGCCACACCGCGTCGTTGCCCTTTCCGGCAACGCAAAGGCCTTTCTGGCAGCGGAAGCCCTGTCCGGTAACGGGAAGGCCTTTCCGGTAAAGGAAACGCCCTTGCACGGAACCCAAATTGGCCTAGCGGCTAAAACCCCCTTAACTGCGGGACAGCACACTAGCACATTGCAATAGAATGTCGGTTTGCAGCAGAGCGCCCAGTCCACCATGGCTGAAACCCCGACCGACTTCATTCGACAACGCATAGACCGGGACATCGCCAATCCCGAAGGGTCCAAGGATGTCATCACCCGGTTTCCTCCGGAGCCGAACGGCTATTTGCACATCGGCCACGCCAAAAGCATCTGCGTGAACTTCGGCATCGCCGAGGAGTATGGCGGCCACGCCTACCTGCGCTTTGACGACACCAACCCGCTGGCCGAGAACAAGGAGTATGTCGAAGCAATTGAACGGGACGTGGCTTGGCTGGGTTTCGACGTCGCCGGCCGCGTGACCTTCGCTTCAGACTACTTCGAGGTGCTCTACGACAGCGCCGTGGAGTTGATTCACAAGGGCAAGGCGTTCGTTTGCAGCCTCTCCCAAACGGAGATTCGCGCCACCCGCGGCACGTTGACCGAGCCCGGCACCAACAGCCCGTACCGAAATCGCCCGGTCGATGAAAGCCTAGACCTGTTCGCCCGCATGCGGGCCGGCGAATTCCCTGACGGCGCCCACGTGCTGCGCGCCCGAATCGACATGGCCTCGCCCAATCTGAACATGCGCGATCCGGTGCTGTACCGCATCCGCCACGCCGCCCACCATAATGTCGGCGAGGCTTGGGTGATCTACCCGACCTACGACTTCACGCACTGCATCTGCGACGCCTTGGAGAACATCACCCATTCCCTGTGCACGCTGGAATTCGAAGACCACCGGCCACTCTACGACTGGGTGTTGGACAACTTGAGCCTGAACGCCCGCCCGCGGCAAATCGAGTTTTCCCGGCTGGAGCTTGAGCACACCCTGATGAGCAAGCGGCAGCTGCAGCGGCTGGTGGCCGAGGGCGTGGTGGAAGGCTGGGACGATCCGCGGCTGCCGACCTTGGCCGGCATGCGCCGCCGCGGCGTCACCCCGGGCGCGATCAGGGACTTCTGCCGCCGCGCCGGCGTCACCAAGCAGAAGAACCAACTGGAGATCGAGCTGCTGGAGTTCTGCATTCGCCGCGACCTCGAAGACTCAGCGCCCCGAGCCTTGGCGGTGGTCAAGCCACTCAAAGTGCGGCTGACCAACTACCCCGATTCCGGGGAGACGTTAGCGGCCCCTTGGCATCAGCGCCGGCCCGAGATGGGCACGCGCCAGCTGCCCTTCGGCCCGGAACTGTACATTGACCGGGACGATTTCGCGTTTTCGCCCCCTCCGAAGTGGAAGCGGCTCTCGCCGGGCGCCCACGTGCGCCTGCGCTACGCCTACATCATCCGTTGCGACGAGGTGGTCACTGGCGCGGATGGCGAAGTGTCGGAACTGCTGTGCACCTATCTGCCCGATTCGAAAAGCGGCAGCGACACCAGCGGCGTGAAGCCCGCCGGCGTGATCCACTGGGTGGCCGCCGCAACGGCCGAGCCCGCGCAATTGCGCCTTTACGACCGCCTGTTCAAGGTGCGCAATCCGAACGGGGACTCGTTGATGGATGACCTCAATCCAGCTTCCTTGGTGACCGCGTCCGGATTCCTCGAGCCCGCCGCCGCAGCGAGTGACCAAACCCACTTTCAGTTCGAGCGCGTTGGCTACTTCCACCGGGACCCCGAACTGCCGAGCAACTTCAACCGAATAACGACGCTGAGGGACTCTTGGCGCCCCACGCCGGCTGCTCAAGGCGGCTGACCGGTCTTTCGTGCAAGTTTCCACCCTGGCGGCTGGGGCACGGACGCGCAGTAAACAAAAGGCTAACTGGGAGAGAACCGGTGTGCGGTGCGTGCATCCGGCTTGCTGAATGGCGCTGTTAAGGCTCGTGCCCGCGCTCTTCGTCGCGGTAAGCGCCGCCGCCTGGTGCGCCATTCGGCAAGCCGAAGGCTAACTGGGAGAGAACCGGTGTGCGGTGCGTGCATCCGGCTTGCTGAATGGCGCTGTTAAGGCTCGTGCCTGCGCTCTTCGTCGCGGCAAGCGCCTCCGCCTGGTGCGCCATTCGGCAAGCCGGATGCACGCACCGCACACCGGTTCTCGGAGCCGGATCGGAGGAACGACTTCCCTCACAGGGGTGCCCCCCCTCGCGAAGCGAGGGGCACTCGCGAAGCGAGGGACCCTCGCCTGCTCCCCGGCTGAGGGCTCTCTTGTGCGAGGGGCAGGCCCCTCGCGAAGCGAGGGGCACTCGCACGCTTCCCGGCTGAAGGCTCTCTTGTGCGAGGGGCAGGCCCCTCGCGCTCCCCGGCTGAGGGCTCTAGATCCGGTCGAGTTTTGAGAGGTGGCGTTCGATTCGGGAGACGTAGCGGGCACCGGCCGGGCGCTGCCAGGCATTGAAGCCCACGTTGTAGCTGGCCAAGGCGCACTCCAAGCCGCCACAGCGCTCCACAAAGTGGGCCAGCACTTGCGCGCCGCAGTAGATGTTTTGCTCCGGATCGTGCAGGTCGCGCACGCCGCAGAACTGCGCCCAGTAGTGGGGCTTGACCTGCGCCGGGCCGATGGCGCCCGCCGAGGAGCGGGCCTGCTTGCGGAAGGAACTCTCCGTGAACACCAGGCTGGCAATCAACTCCGGTGCCAGTTGTTGGCGGTCTGCGGCTTCCAGTATCCAACCGGCGAACTCTTGCGCGCGATCAAGGTTGATGCCAAAGGCCTCATGCACGCGCCAACCGAACGCTTCCGTGCGCTCCTCCCAAGTCTCGCTGGCGTGAGTGGGCTTGGCGATGGGCACCGCTTTGAGTTGCCCCATCCTCACATCAAAGACGACCAACGCAGCCGACAAGGCCAAGCAGCCAACCAAGGCCGTCAACCGTCGCTGCTTCCGGTCAAAGCGCTCGCCAAGGCATCGAATGGATGCGGCAAAAGCGCGACATCGCCCCAGAACAATGGACATGGATACAAGGTTCCAAACAAGTGGGGCGCGAATTCTACATAAAAATCCGAAAAAGTGAAGCAATATGAATTAATGGGACGAAATATGAAGCAAAAATGAAGAACGGACTTAAGGCCCGCCGGGGGCTTAAGCCGCCGTCAATTCTGCGATGAGCCGCCGCTGCTCGTCCTCCGGAATGCCCCCGTATGCGGCGGCAGTGCGATCCACCAAGTCGCCGTAGCGGGCCTTGATCTGCCCCGGGATGGCGGCGGGCTCGCCGCTCACTGCAAAGGCGCCGAGCATGTCATCGGTGATCAAGCCACCCATCTCCACCCAGCGCCCCTGCTTGGACATGCGGTTCAGTTCCGGCTGCAAGTCGCCGGCGCCGATGCTGTCCAGCACGGGCTTGTAGGCCGGCGTTGAGCCGTAGAAGGCAATCTGCTGCCGGGTAGCTGCCTCGGCCTTGGCGAATTCCTCCTCATTGTTGCCGGTCACCACAAACACCGGATAGCTGATCTCAAAGTCCGCGCGCTGCTTGCCCGCCTTGGCGAAGCCCCGCTCCAAGGCCGGCAACGTGGTTTCCCGTAGGTAGCGTTCGGTCGTGAACGCATGAACGATCACTCCATCGGCCACCTCGCCGGCCACTTCCGTCATGCGCGGCCCCACCGCGGCAAGAAACACCTTCGGCGGGCCGTACTCATTGTTGGTGGGGGTGAAGAAGGGCGTCATCAGCGTATGCTGGTAAAAGCGCCCGGCGAACTGCAGCGGCTCGCCTTCGTGCCAATTGGCCCAAATGGCCCGCATGGCCAAGATGAACTCCCGCATCCGCGCCGCCGGATTCGACCACGGCATGCTGAAGCGCTTGGTGATGTGGGCGCGAATCTGCGAACCGATGCCCAGCACGAAACGCCCCTTGGAGGCAGCATTCAGATCGTGGCCAATGTTGGCCAAGGTCATCGGTGAGCGGCCAAAGGCGACCGCAATTGACGTCATCAACTCCACGCGCTCGGTGTGTTGTGCGGCAATGGCCAGCGGGAAAAACGGGTCGTGGGCGGTTTCCGCCGTCATCAGGCCTGAATAGCCAAGTTCCTCCAGCGCCCGCGCTTGTTCACCCACCTTGTCCAAATCCCAACCAATTCCACCATCTACTTTCACTTCAATCTCCCGTTCAGTGTGTCGTGCAGCCATCGCCGCGGCGGCGAATTGTTCCAGCTTGGGAGAAGGGAAGCAACGGCGCGGCCTGCGGCCGCGTTGGAGTTTCGCTGGCGCGAAACTCTGCGCGGGGGTCGGTGGCTGGTTCGTCGTGCCTGCGGCTATTTTGTGGGCGGTACAATAGAATGGCGTGTTTAAGGAGAGTTATCGCATTGGCGGCAAGGGTTTTCATTGACGGCCAGGCTGGCACGACCGGCATTGAGATTTTTCAGCGGCTGCGCCAGCGGCGTGACATTGAGCTGCTGTCGGTGGATGAGGCGCAGCGCAAGGACCCAAAGGCGCGCGCTCGCCTGTTCGACCGAGCGGACATCGCCGTTCTTTGCTTGCCGGACGAGGCCGCCCGGGAGGCCGTGGCCCTGGCTGAGGGGCGCTGCCGCTTACTCGACGCCAGCACCGCCCACCGCACCGCAGACGGGTGGACCTACGGATTGCCGGAGCTGACACCCAACCAAGCCGACGCCATCGCTGGGGCCGATCGGGTCAGCAATCCGGGCTGCTATCCGCAAGGCTTCATTTTGTGCATTCGCCCGCTGATTGACGCCGGCCTGCTTTCGCCCGAGGCAAACCTGTCACTGCACGCGCTGTCCGGCTACTCCGGGGGCGGCCGCAAGATGATTGAAGCCTACGAGGCGGCAGACCTAGAGCAACGGGAGAAGTGGGGCACCCGCCCCTACGCCCTCAGCCTTGGCCACAAGCACCTGCCGGAGATGCAGCGCTACTCCGGTTTGTCCGCCCCCCCGCTGTTCACGCCCACCGTGGGCACCTTTCGCCAAGGCATGGTCACCTTGGTGCCCCTGTTTGGCGACCAGCTCGAAGGCGACGCCCAAGCTGCGGACGTGGTCGATGCCTTGGCCCGCGCCTACCGGGACAGCCCCTTCGTGACGGTGTCGCCTCACGGCGATTGCCACGGCTTGGATGGCGGTTACTTGAGCCCTGGCGGCTGCAACGGCACCAACCGCATGGAGATCAGCCTGTTTGGCAACGAGCGGCAACTGCTGCTCGCCGCCCGCTATGACAATCTCGGCAAGGGCGCTTCCGGGGCCGCTGTGCAAAACCTCAACCTGATGCTCGGCTGCGAAGCAACCCGGGGCCTGGCGTGAAGGCCCTCAAAGAGCTGACTGCAACCGAACTCGGCCAACTGCGCCAGCAGGTCGAACGGGAGCTGGCCCTGCAGGGCGCCAACAAGCTGGCCTTGGACCTGAGCCGCGGCAAGCCAAGCCCGGAACAGCTTGACTTGAGCACTGAACTCAACGCGCCATTGGCCAACTTCATCGCCGATGACGGCACCGACACCCGCAACTACGGCGCTCCGCGCGGCATCCCCGAAGCGCGGGCCTTGGGCGGCGAACTCATGAACGTGGCCGCGGACCGCGTGTTGGCAGCCGGCAGCTCCAGCCTGTTCCTGATGTACCAAGTGGCCGCAACCGCCCTGCAGCGTGGCCTGTGGGGAGACGGCCGTTGCTGGTCCCGAACGCCACAACTGGCCGGCGAGAGCGCAACCGCACGCGAACGGGCCGCAAACGCGAGCGCATCCGCCGGGGAACGCGCCGAGGGCGCCCCCACCACCCCGAAAATGCTGACCCCCGTGCCCGGCTATGACCGGCACTTCACGATCTGTGAATCGCTCGGCATAGATATGGTCAACGTCGCCATGCTTGACCAAGGGCCGGACATGGCGCAGGCCCGGCGGCTCGCGGCGGAGGACGCCTCCATCAAGGGCATTTGGTGCGTGCCCAAGTACTCCAACCCCACGGGCTGCATTTACGCTGACGAGACGGTGGCGGCCTTGGCCAAGCTGCCGCAGGACGCGGCGGCGGACGATTTCGTCGTCTTTTGGGACAACGCCTACGCGGTGCACGACTTCGAGTTTCCGGCCGCACCCTTGGCCAACCTCTACAACTTGGCCGTGGCAGCAGGCACCGCCGACCACGTGGCCTTGTTCTCGTCCACGTCGAAAATGACCTACGCCAGCGGCGGGCTCGGCTTTTTCGGCGGCTCCGACGCACTGCTTAAGGCCTTGGAAGGAACGCTGAGCGTAATGAGCATCGGCCCAGACAAGGTCACCCAACTGCGACACGCCCGTTTCCTGTCCGGCCGCATCGAAGCGCACATGGCCCGCCACGCGGCCTTGCTCAAGCCGAAGTTTGCCATTGTTGACAGCGTGCTTGAGGAGGAGCTAGGCGGCTTGGGGCTAGCGCACTGGACGCGGCCCAAGGGCGGGTACTTCGTCTCCCTGACCACACCCCCCGGAACCGCTGCCCGCATCATCAACCAGGCTGCTGACGTGGGGCTCAAGCTGACGCCGGCCGGGGCCACTTTCCCCTACGGACGAGACCCCGACGACAGCAACATCCGCATTGCCCCCAGCTTCGCACCACAGAACGAACTGGAGGCCGCCATGCGAGTGCTGGCCAACTGCGTGAAGCTGGTCGCCATAGACCAAGTCGATCATGATCCCATAGAGCGCTCAAACGGAGGCTGAATGACGCCCATGGCCGAACCGCACGATGCGGCACCGAACCCCGAAGGCGAGGAGCTGCCCCGCTTTTCCGAGTACGCCCTGCCTGAACCCCTCATGCAAGCGATCGACGAGCTCGGCTATCAGCGCTGCACGCCGATTCAAAGCCAGGTGCTGCCCTTAAGCTTGGCCGACTACGACATCACCGGCCAAGCGCAGACCGGCACCGGCAAGACCGCCGCCTTCCTGATCACCATCCTCACCCACCTCTGGGAGCAACCGCGCAAGCACGCGCCCAGCGGCCAGCTGCCCGCCCCCAGGTCGCTGGTGCTGGCGCCGACCCGGGAGCTGGCCATGCAGATCGAGGCCGACGGCAAGGAATTGGCCCGGCACATGGACCAACACGCTCTGTGCGTGGTCGGCGGCATGGACATTCAAAAGCAAGTCAAGCGGCTCAATGCCGACCGTCCGAACATTCTCATCGCCACCCCCGGCCGGCTGATCGACCTGCTGCAGCGGGGTTGGGTGGACATCGGCGGCGTCGAAATCCTGGTCATTGACGAAGCCGATCGCATGCTGGACATGGGCTTCATTCCCGACGTGCGGCGCATCGTGTACCGGACGCCGCACAAGCATCGGCGGCAAACGCTGTTCTTCAGCGCCACCTTCAACGACGACGTGATGCGCTTGGCGCAATCCTGGACCTTGGAGCCGGAGCACATCGCCATCGCCCCCGAACAGGTGGCGGTGGATACGGTGGAACAGCTGTTCTGGTTGACCAGCCGGGAGGGCAAGCGGCAACTGCTGCGCGACTTCCTCAAGGTCGAGCAGCCGGACCGCGCCCTCATCTTCACCAATCGGCGCGACCAAACCCATCTCTTGAACCAGTGGCTGAACAACAAGGGCATCGACAGCGAAGCCTTGGCCGGCGACGTGCCCCAGAACAAGCGCACGCGCACCTTAAGCCGATTCAAGGAGGGCAGGATTCGCTACGTGGTGGCCACCGACGTGGCCGGGCGCGGCATTCACGTGGATGGCATCAGCCACGTCATCAACTACGACCTGCCGGAGGACGCGGAGGACTACGTGCATCGCATCGGGCGCACAGGCCGGGCCGGCGCCTCCGGGGTGAGCATCAGCTTCGTCTCCGAAGACGACGCCTTCAACCTGCCCGCCATCGAGGAGTATTTGGGCGCCCCCGTAAAGTGCGTCCAACCGCGCCTGGATGGCCGCGAGAAGTCTTGAACCATGCTCGCGCCTTCCGGGGAAGCATCGCTCAATCGCTTGTTTTCATTAGGTTTAATTACAAGAACTGGCGTTTGGAACCGACTCTTCGCTCTGGCTCCGAGCGTGGACGCTATGCGCGGGCATCCGGCACGCGGGGCGGCGTGTAGCGCCGTTCGTTTGCGCGATCGATGCCCCGTGCGGATGTGATGACGACCGAGGATTTTCGCGATGACGTTCGGGCCGTTCAAGTGGCGGCCCTGCAACATTGCGCAACCACTGATGTGGAGAACAACCTAGAAGCGGTGGAGCGGTTGGCCTTGGCAGCCAGGGAGGCCGGCGCCGAAGTGGTGACGGTCGCCGAGGCGTTCGCCTACATCGGCCCGGACCGGGGCAGGCGCGACCTGCTAGAACCGCTGCCGTCCGGCGGCCCCATACTGGACCGCTGCCAAGAGCTGGCCCGCCGCCTCGGCTGCGACCTAGTGCTGGGCGGCTTTCATGAGGCCGCCCCCGAACCGGGCAAGGCCTACAACACCTGCGTGCATCTTGATGCCCAAGGCGATGTGGCGGCCCTGTACCGCAAGATCCACTTGTTCGACATCCAGTTGGACGACGGCACGGAACTGCATGAATCGCGACGCACTGCGCCGGGTGATGCGCTGGCCACCACCCGGCTGCCGTTTGGCCTGCTGGGCTTGACCATCTGCTATGACTTGCGCTTCCCCTATCTGTACCAAGCGCTGGCCGACCAAGGCGCAGTGGCCCTGACCGTGCCCTCCGCCTTCACCGCAACCACCGGCGCCGCCCACTGGCACACCCTGCTGCGCGCCCGCGCCATCGAGTGTCAGTGCTACGTCATCGCACCCGCCCAGCATGGCCGGCACAACGACCGGCGGCGCTCCTACGGCCACTCGCTGATCGTCGACCCCTGGGGCGAGGTGATCGCGGAATGCGCGGGCGGCGACGGTTTCGCGATGGCCCTCATCGACCCGGCGCGGGTGGCCGAAGTTCGCAAGCAGTTGCCGTGCCTCAACCATCGGGTGGCGATGTCCGCCCTGCAGCAACCGCCAAGCGGCGCCAGCCCTTCGAACGGTGGATAACTTGGGCGCCGGCAAGGGCATCGTCATCGTTGCGGCGTTGATCATCATCACCGCCGGGCTGAAGGCGGCCGCGGACCTCGCCGTGCCCTTCCTGCTGGCCGCCTTCATCGCCACCATCGCCGCCACGCCCATGTACTGGCTGGAGCGGCGGGGCACGCCCGGCTGGCTGGCCATCACGCTGGTGATGGTGGCCATTCTGGTGGCGCTGTTGGGGGTGGGCGCCTTGGTGGTTCAGTCCGCCAACGCCTTCACCACCAAGCTGCCGTTCTACCAAGAACGCCTGACGCAGATGTTCAGCGCCGCCTTGGCCTGGCTGGAACCCTTAGGCGTCGTCCTGTCGCGCGACCTGCTGATCGAGAACTTCAACCCGGGCACCGCCTTCACCTTGGCGGGGAACGCCTTGGCCGGCCTCGGCGCGGCGCTGTCGAACAGCTTTCTGATACTGCTGACGGTCATCTTCATTCTGGCGGAGGCGACCAGCTTTCCGCGCAAGCTCAAGGACGTGCTGAGCAGCCCAGAGCGGTCCATGCCCCACTTCGTGCGCTTCGCCGAGAACGTCAACCGCTACATGGCGATCAAGACCACGGTCAGCGTTTCCACCGGACTGGCCGTCACCGCAATGCTGGCCGTTCTGGGCGTCGACTTTCCCGTGCTCTGGGGCATTCTCGCTTTCATGCTCAACTTCGTCCCCACCATCGGCTCGATCATTGCCGCCGTGCCGGCCGTGCTACTGGCGCTGGTGGAGCTTGGCCCGCTGTCCGCGCTGCTGGCCGCTTCGGGCTACGTGGCGCTCAACATTTTCTTCGGCAACTTCATCGAGCCGCGCTTCATGGGGCGCGGCTTGGGGCTGTCCACCTTGGTCGTCTTTCTATCACTCGTGCTCTGGGGCTGGGTCTTTGGGCCGGTGGGCATGCTGCTGTCGGTGCCCTTGACCATGACCGCCAAGATCGCCTTGGAGGCCAACCCCGCCACCGAGTGGCTGGCCCGGCTGCTCGGCCCCGCTGACGGCGTGCAGAAGGCTGAGGCCAACCCGCCCGAACCGGCGGAACAAGCCTGAACCAGGCCGGCGCCATGGCTTATGAACGCGCCAACATTCGCCGAATGGCGGGCTACACTTGGGGGGAGCAGCCCCAGGACCCCGACACCTGCAAGCTGAACACCAACGAAAACCCCTACCCGCCTGCCCCGGGCGTCGCGGCAGCGCTGAGCGGCTTCGACGCGGCAGGCTTGCGGACCTATCCGCAACCAACGGCAGCGCCATTAAGAGCGATAGTTGCCGAACACCACAAGCTGGCCACGGAAAACACGCTCATCACCCGCGGCGGCGACGAGGCGCTGCGCTTGGCCGTCACCACCTTTGTCGAACCCGGCTCGCCGCTCGGCTGCGCCAATCCCAGCTATTCGCTCTACCCGGTGCTGGCGCACATCCAGAACGCGCCTGTGCTGCAGGTGGATTATGGGGAGGACTGGACGCTGCCGGCCGATTTCGCCAAACGGGCCAACGCGGCCGGGGCGCGGCTGACGTGCGTGGTCAACCCCCACGCGCCCTCGGGGCGGCTGATGAGCACCGAGGACTGCGCACGGCTGGCCACGGAACTGGACGGCGTTCTGCTGCTTGACGAAGCCTACGCGGATTTCATCGATCCCGAACTCGGCTACGACAGCGCACCGCTGGTCAAGGCCCATGACAACCTGTTGATCCTGCGCTCCTTTTCCAAGGGCTACGGCTTGGCGGGCCTGCGCCTCGGCTACCTGATCGGCCAAGAGGCCTTGATTGATCCGCTGCTTACCAAAACCCGGGACAGCTACAACATCGACGCCATCAGCCAACGGCTCGGCCTTGCCGCGCTCAAGGACCAGGACTACGCCAAAGGCACTTGGCGGCGCGTGCGCGAGGAACGCTCGCGGCTAAGCCATGAACTGGCCCGGCGCGGCTTGTCGTGCCCGCCGTCCCAAGCCAACTTCCTGCTGGCCCAAGTGCCCGCAGGCGCCAAGCGCACCGCCAAGGCCCTCTATGAAGGGCTCAAGGCACAGGGCATTCTGGTGCGACACTTCGACACACCCCGCCTTGGCGGATGCCTGAGAATCAGCATCGGCACCCCGGCCCAAAACCGACGCCTCATTGAGGCGCTGGACGGCTTGCTCAGCCATGTTTCCGCTGCGCGATGAAAACCCCACAGCCCGCAAGCCGATCGCAGTCATCGCGATCATCGTGCTCAACGCACTCACGTGGGGGTTCGTGCAGGGCTTCGGCGGAGACTACCCTCTAGCGGAGTCGCTGTGCCTGCATGGCCTGATCCCCGGCGAACTGCTCGGCCTGGTGGACGTCGGCCATCAACTGCCGATGGGCCGCAACCTAGTCTGCACTTTGGACGGCAACGCCAGCCCCGCCACCCTGTTCACCTCCATGTTCCTGCACGGTGGCTGGTTCCATATATTGGGCAATCTTTGGTTCCTCTGGGTGTTCGGCGACAACATCGAAGACGTGATGGGGCCCGTTCGGTTCGTGGTCTTCTACCTGCTCTGCGGGCTGGCAGCGGCCTTCGCGCAGATCGCTTCAGATCCGGGCAGCGCCATTCCCATGGTCGGCGCTTCCGGCGCCATTGGCGGCGTGATGGGCGCCTACGCGCTGCTGTTCCCCCGTGCCCGGGTGCAGACCCTGCTGATCCTCGGCTTCTACGTCACCACCATTGGCGTGCCGGCCTTCGTGATGCTTGGCTACTGGTTCCTGCTGCAAATACTCGGCGGCCTGCCGGCCCTGGGGTCCAGCGAGGGCGGCGTCGCCTTCTGGGCCCACATCGGCGGCTTCGTGGCCGGCTTGGCCTTGATCCATCTGTTCAAGCGCCGGGGCTACCCAACCGCCCGCAGCCAGCGCCAGCCACGCCGTTCAGATGACGACAAACGTTGGTTCTGACGCCAGCTAACGGTGGGCGCTGGCGGCGGACCGGGCCATACGCGCCATCAACCAGCCGGCGACGGCTACGCCGATGCCGACAATCACCACGATAACCGCCGCCAGGGCATTGACGTCCGGGGTGACGCCCAGCCGAACCTTGGAATAGATGACCATGGGCAGGGTGCTGGACTCGGGGCCGGAAACGAAGCTGGCGATGACCAGATCGTCCAGGGAGAGGGTGAAGGCCAGCAGCCAGCCGGACAGCATGGCGGGGGCGATCAACGGCAGGATGATGTCGAAGGTCACGCCCATGGGGCGGCAGCCCAAGTCCATGGCGGCTTCCTCCAGAGCGCGGTCCATGGCCGTCAGGCGCGCCTGCACCACCACCGCCACATAGGCCATGGAGAAGGTGATGTGGGCGATGGTGATGGTGTCCGCACCGCGCCCCAAGGGCCAGCCAATCGCGCCCTCCAAGCTCACGAACAGCATCAACAGGGACAGGCCGGTGATCACTTCCGGCATCACCAGCGGCGCCGCCAGCATGCCGGAGAACAGCGTCCGCCCCCGAAAGCGGCCCATGCGGGTGATGGCCAGCGCCGCCAAGGTGCCCAAGGCGGTGGCCAAGGTGGCGCTGACGAAGGCAATGCGCAGGCTCAACAGGGCGGCGTCGATGATCTGCTCGTTCTCCCAAAGTGCGCCATACCAGCGCAGCGAAAAGCCCGTCCACACCGACAGCAGCCGCGAGTCGTTGAAGGAGTAGGCCACCATCACCAGGATGGGGACGTACAGGAAAGCGAAGCCAAAGCACAGGCAGCTGAACAGGAAGGTTGGCGAGCGGCCACCCCGCCTCATCGCGCCGCCTCCCGGTCCATTTGGGAGAAGCGCTGAAAGACGACGATGGGCAGCACCAAGATCAGCACCAGCACGCTGGCCACCGCGCTGGCCAGGGGCCAATCCCGATTGACGAAGAACTCATCGTAGAGCGTGCGGCCAATCATCAGGGTGTCGATGCCGCCAAGCAGCGACGGGATCACGAACTCCCCCAGCGCGGGTATGAACACCAGCATCGAGCCCGCCACCACCCCTGGCATCGACAGCGGCAGGGTGATGTTCAGGAATGCCTGCCGGGGCCGGCCGCCCAAGTCCGCCGCGGCATCGAGCAGGTTGTTGTCCAGACGTTCCAGCGTGGCGTAGAGCGGCAGGATCATGAACGGCAGGTAGGCATACACGATGCCGAGATAGACCGCCAGGTCCGTGTAGAGAATTTGCACCGGCTGATCAACCAAGCCCAGCGCCAGCAGCGCCTTGTTGACCACGCCTTGGCCGGACAGCATGCCCATCCACGCATAGACGCGCAGCAGGAAGGAGGTCCAGAACGGCAGAATCACCAGCAACAGCAGCACGTTGCGCCAAACGGGCCGCGCCCGGGCGATGCCGTAAGCCATGGGATAGCCGATCAACAGGCACAGCAGGGTGGCGACGGCGGCGATGCGCAACGACCTCAGGTAGCTCACCCAATACAGGTCGTCCTCGGCCAGGAAACGGTAGTTGTCGGCGGTCAGATGAATGCCTCGGGCCTCGTCGTAGAGGGGCGTGAACGGCGGCTGCCCAATCAGCGGGTCGGCAAAGCTGATCCGCAGCACGATGGCGAACGGCGCCATGAAGAACACCAGCAGCCATAGATAGGGCACCCCAGCCACCGTGCGCCGCCAAACTCGCTCCGCCGGCGCTCGCCCCTCAACCGTCATTCGGTCAGCACCACGCTGCAGCCCCGAGGCCAGGACAGATGGATGGCTTCATTCAACGCCAGCGCCAACTCGGAGGAACGCTGCGCGTTTTGGCTCGACACCTGCACCAGCTTGCCTTGGTCGGTGCGCACCCGATAGACGGAGTGATTGCCGTAATAGGCCAGATCCTCCACGGTCCCGTGCATGACCGTCACCGCCTCGCCACCGGGTGAGTCAACCGCGGGGGCCTCGCGGCTGAGGCGGATTTTCTCCGGGCGCACCGCCACGTACAGCAGGTTCGACGGCGCCTGCCCGGCGACGGGCTCGGTGTGAATCACTGCGCCCGTTTCAGCGCAGATGATGCGGCTGGGAACATCGGCATCGGCACGGCCTTTGAACAGGTTGACGGCGCCAAAGAAGTCCGCCACAAAGCGGCTGTTGGGGTATTCGTAGATTTCCGTCGGGGTGCCAACCTGCACAAACCGGCCGGCATCCATCACGGCGATGCGGGTGGCCAGCGTCATCGCCTCCTCCTGATCGTGGGTGACCACGATGAAGGTGATGCCGAGCTGTTCCTGAATGTTCGTTAACTCGAACTGGGTGCGCTCGCGCAGGTTGCGGTCGAGCGCGGCCAAGGGCTCGTCAAGCAGCAGCACCTTGGGCCGCTTGGCCAAGGCGCGAGCCAGCGCCACGCGTTGCTGCTGGCCACCGGAGAGTTGCCGCGGCTTGCGCCGGGCGAAGTCCTGCAATTGAACCAGCTCCAGCAACTGCGCCACGCGGTCCTTGATCTCCGCTTTGCCCAAACCCTCCTTTTTCAATCCATATCCCACGTTCTCCGCCACCGTGTAGTGCGGAAACAGGGCGTAGGACTGGAACATCATGTTGGTGGGGCGTTCGTAGGGTGGCTGGCCCGCCATGTCCACCCCATCGATGAACACCTGTCCGGCAGTGGGGGTTTCAAAGCCCGCCAGCAAGCGCAGCAAGGTGGATTTGCCGCAACCGGAGCCGCCAAGAATGGCGAACAGCTCGCCTCGGTATATGTCGAGGCTCACCCCGTCAACCGCCGCAAAGCCGTTGAAGGTCTTGCGCAGGTTTTCGATGCGGATGAAGGGCTCGGCGGCCGGATTCTCCCAAGGTTTCATGGACCTCTTGCCGCTCCCCGCCTCCAAGCTGCCAGACATGTGCCTAAAGCCCGGATTTCGCCCGAGTCCAAGCCCGCGTGCGGCGGCGCTCGGCCTTCGGCCCGGCCAGGAAGGTGACCCGCAAGCGTTGCTTGACCTCCTCATCCGGGTAGATGGCCGGGTCCGTGGCATATTCCGGGGCGACCAAGGCAAAGGCGCTTCGGTTGGCGTTGGCGTAGCCGGTGTCATTGGTGATGGCGGCGATCACTTCCGGACGCAGCAGGTAGTTGAGGAACAGGTGGGCGTTGCCGGGATGGGGCGCATCCGCGGGAATGTAGGCTGCGTCAAACCAAATGGCACCGCCTTCGCTCGGCACCGAGTACTTCAAGGTCAGATCCAAGCCCGCCTCCCGGGCGCGTGTGGCCGCCACCGCATAGTCGCCGGACCAACTGCCCGCCAAGCACAGCTCGCCCGCCGGCAGGTCGAGCAGAAACTTCGTGGCGCTGAAGTACTTGATGTAGGGCCGCACCGCCTGCAGAACGCCTTCCGCGGCCTTCAGGTCCTCCGGCGCCAAGGAGTTGGGGTCACGGCCCAGGTACATCAACGCCATGGGGATGACTTCGGTGGGTGCCTCCAGGATGGAGATGCCGCAGTCCGCGAAGCGGCTGGCCACTTCGGGATCGAACAGCATCCGGGCGCTGCCGACGGGGGCGTCCGGCATGCGCGAGAGAATCATCGCTTCGTTGTAGGCGAAGCCCGTGGTGCCCCACATGTAGGGCACGCCGTAGCGGTTGCCGGGGTCGAACAGGGCGAATTGATCCAGCAGATCCGCATCCAAGTGGTGCCAATTGGTGAGCTGGCTGCGGTCCAGCGGTCGGTAGATGCCCACCTCCTGCAAGCGGCTGGAATAGCCCGCCGAGTGCACCACCACATCGTATCCGGAGCGCCCGGCCATCAGCTTGGCATCCACCGTCGGCGAAGCGTCATAGACGTCGTAGTTGACCTTGATGCCGTACTCGCGCTCGAAGTCGGACAAGGTGGTCTGGCCGATGTAGTCCGCCCAGTTGTAAACGTTGACCACCGGCTCCTCCGCCCCAGCCAAGGGTGGTGCGGCAAGCAAGCCGACAATCATCGCCAGGCGCAGCCGCGCTCGGCGGGGGCGCAGTGGAGCAGGCACCCGAGCCTGCGCCTTCAGGGCCACACTCCGCAGGCCAATTTCCCAAGGCCAAGGCGCTTGGCCATTTCAGTGATTTCCCCGTTCGCTTGCTGGGCGATTTTCGCTTGCTGGGCGATTATAGCTTTCAAGGAGGCCGGCTCGCGGCGCACCATTTGGCGGCCATCCCCCTCTACCGAGCGGCAACGTCAGGCTCTAGGGCAGAATCTCGACGGGATGGGGTTCCAATGGCAAGGGCGGCTTCAGCTCATTCATCCGCTCTCCCAAGGCGGCCAGCCTTGCGCCGCGATTGCCGGGGCTGGGATGAGTGCTGAGGAACTCCGGCAGGCGTCCACCGCCGTGGGCCGCCATCTTGCGCCAGAGGGTGACCGCGGCACTGGGTTCGTAGCCCGCCCGTGTGGCCAGTTCAATGCCCATAACGTCCGCCTCGGACTCGCTCACCCGGCTGTTCGGTAGGTTGACGGCCAGCGATGCCGCTAGGGCGGCACCCTGCAGGGTGCGCGGATTGTCGGCGCTGGCTCCAATGGCCGCCAAGCCCAGTCCCGAGGCGATGGCGACCGACATCCGCTCCGCAGTGTGGTTGGCCACTGCGTGGGAAATCTCGTGCCCCATGATCTGCGCCAGTTCATCGTCGGTGAGATCCAGCTGGTAGACGAGACCGCTGTAAATCGCCATGCGCCCACCCGCCATGCACCAGGCATTGACCGTTTCCGGGCCATCGATGAGCGCGACGCTCCAATTCCAATTGGCCGTGCGCGGATAGCCCGCCACCGTCGCTGCCACCACCCGGCCAGTGACCTCGGCCACCCGCTCCGCCAACAGCGGGTCGTCCAACAGTTTGTCTTCGCGCTCCAACTGCCGCACCGTGGCCAAGTAGGCCACACGGGACTCCGCAATGGCCGCGTCTGGCGACACCAGCAAGAACTGGCTGCGCCCCGTGGGGCTCGTCTCGCAGCCGCCGAGCAAGACGGCGACGGCCAACCAAAAACCAACCCGGATGTGCATGAAACCTCCTTCGCAACGCCAAACCGATTTCACCGAACGGCAGCGCAACGCTCAATCGAACATCGGCTTACCGGGAATTCTCTCACGAACTGCAAGTCCGCACTGTGCAGTTTCAAAATCACATCAAAGTCTGTTGCCGCTAAAGTGCGCAGAGTTTCGCCCCAACGAACTTCAATCGTGCACGGCACACCGGGAACGTGGACAATGAGCCACTGCTCTGACTTTCGTGGAGATGCACCGCCCATCCCTCCCGAAGACCCGGCGCAAGCTCATGAAGACATACGATGCCATTGTCATTGGCGCGGGCCACAACGGCCTGTGCAACGCCGCCTATCTGGCCAAGGCCGGCTTGGACGTGCTGGTGTTGGAGCGCAATCCGCACATCGGCGGGGCCAGCGTCAGCCGCGAGCTGTATCCTGGCTGGACCTACTCCAACTGCTCCTACGTGTGCTCCCTGCTGCGGCCGGAAATCTCCCGCGACCTGGAGTTGGCGCGGCACGGCCTGCAGGTGGTGCCGTACCACGGCGGCGTGACCTTCACCCAAGACGGCGACTACTTCGGCAACTATCCGCAGCCTGAGCGCCGGTACGGGGAAATGGCGCGGCATTCCCTGCGCGACGCCAGTGCCTATGAGCGTTTTGAGGCTGACGTGACCAAGCAGACCCGCCTGATCCGTCAGTTTCTGTTGGCGACCCCGCCGGATCCCACTTCGTTCAAGGCCAGGGACTTGAAGGGCCTCCTCGAATGGGCCAACGCCTTCACGGAGATGGGCGAAGAGGGCCTGCTCGACTCGGTGCGCTTTTGGACCATGAGCATCGGCGACTTCCTGGACGAGTACTTTGAATCGGACGTCATCAAGGCGCATCTGTCGGGCAGCGGCATCATTGGCACTGCCTTGGGCGTCTATTCGCCAGGCACCGCTTACGTACTGCTGCACCACTACATGGGCGAGGTCGATGGCAACGTCGGCGCCTGGGGCTTGGCCCGGGGTGGCATGGGCGCGGTCGCCGAAGCCCTCGCCAGCAGTTTCCGGGCCTTTGGTGGCGAAATCATCTGCAATGCGGACGTGCATCGCGTGATCGTCGAGCGGGGCCGCGCCGCCGGGGTGGCGCTGGCCAACGGCACCGAGTTCAGGGCTAGGCTGGTGGTCTCCAACCTGGATCCAAAGCGCACCTTCCTGCACTGCTTCGACGCCAGCGACCTGCCCGCTGAAGTGGTCGAGCAGGCCAAGAACTTCAAGATTCGCGGTTCATCGGGCAAGCTCAACATCGCCCTGGATGGCCTGCCCAGCTTCAACGGGCTGGCGCCGGACAGTTCCCTGATGCTCAGCGACATGCACTGCACCGACTCCCTGGAGCGCATGGAGCGGGCCTATGACGACTGGAAGGCCGGCACTTGGTCGAAGGATCCCTACGTGGACATGCTGATTCCCACCACCGTGGATCCCACCATGGCCCCACCCGGCAAGCACATGATGACCGTGTTCGTCCAATACTGCCCGCCGACCCTCGCCGAGGGCCCTTGGACGCCGCAAGCGCGCGACGCCTTCGGCCAGACGGTGATCGATCAGCTGGCCAAGCACAGCCCCAACTTCAAGGACCTGATTCTGGACTGCGAAGTTCGCACTCCGCAGGTGTTGGAAGACGAAGTGGGCCTCACCGAGGGCAACATCTTCCACGGGGAGTTGACCTTCGACCAACTGCTCTTCAACCGCCCCTTTCCCGGCTGCGCCCAGTACCGGGGTCCGCTGCGCAGCTTCTACTTGTGCGGCTCCGGCACCCACCCCGGCGGCGGCGTCATGGCCGCCCCTGGCGCCAACGCCGCCCGGGAGATACTGGCCGACCTGAAGCGTCCCGACGTGACGCCTGCCGGCTACCCCAATGACTGATGCCGCCTACGACGCCTTGGTGGTTGGCGCCGGACACAACGGCCTGGCCTGCGCGGCCTACCTTGCCCAAGGCGGCCGCAAGGTGCTGGTGTTGGAGGCCCGCCAGCATCCCGGCGGCTTGGCGGCCACCCGGGAATTCGCCGACGGCTTTCGGGTGTCCGCGGCGGCGCATCTGCTGAACATGCTCAGCCCGGAAGTGGCTAAGGACCTGGCCTTGAAACGGCATGGGCTGGCCTACGCCGCGCGCAACCTGAAAACCATTGTCCTGCCCGGCGACGGGCGGCAGCTGGCCATTGACGGTGACCGCTTGGAGGGCGCGTCGGCCGCCGATCAAGCCGCCTACACTGCGTTTCATGGGCAAATGCAGCGCTTCGCCGAGGTGCTCAACCGCTTCTGCCAGCGCCCTTTTCCCCGGCTTGCCGAACGCCGGGGGCGGGACAACTGGCTGTTGGCGAAACTCGCTTGGGACCTGCGCACGCTCGGCAAGGCGAACCTGCGCGAACTGCTGCGCATCGGCGCCATCAACATCCGTGATGTCGCCGAGGAGCGGTTCGAAAGCCCCCTGCTCAAGGCAGCACTCGGCATGGACGCGGTCTTGGGATCGCACATGGGGCCACGCTCGCCCAACACCGTTTTCGCCTACCTGCACCGGCATCTGAACGATCGCGGCCAAGGCCCCGCCTTGGTCAAGGGCGGCATGGGCGCATTGGGTGCCGCCTTCGCCGCCGCCGCCGAGGCTGCAGGTGCCACCCTGCGCTACGGCGCGCGCGTTTCCAGCATCGACTTGGCGAATGGCCGCGCGGCCGGCGTCACGCTTGAGGACGGCTCCGCCATCGCCGCGCCGTTGGTGGCCTCCAACGCCGACCTGAAGAGCACCTTCCGGCTGGTGGGGCCACTCAACCTGGATGCCGGCTTCGTGCGCCGGATCCATAACTTCCGGGCGCGCGGCGTCACCGCCAAGCTGCACTTGGCGCTCGACGGCCGGCCCGAGTTCCCGGGCCTGAATGCCGCGGATGCCGGTGCCCGGCTGCTGGCCGCCACCTCCTTGGACGGCATCGAGGGGGCGTTCAACCACGCCAAGTACGGTGCCTGCTCGCCGCAGCCAGTGATGGAGATTTCCATTCCCACGCTGCATGACGACAGCTTGGCGCCACCCGGCAAGCACGTTCTATCCGCCGTGGCGCAATACGCGCCCTACACGCTCAAGGCCGGATGGCGAACCGGCCGCGAGGTCTTCATGCGCAGCTGCCTGGAACGGCTGGAGGCCATCGCGCCCGGCATCGGCGACCAGGTAACCGCCGCCGAGCTGCTGGCGCCACCGGACTTGGAGACCGAGTTCGGGCTGCGCGGCGGGCATTGGCACCACGGGGAGATCGCCTTGGACCAAGCCCTGTTCACCCGCCCCGTGCCCGGCGCCAACCACTACGCCTCACCGGTGCCGGGCCTTTATTTGTGCGGGGCCAGCGCCCATCCTGGCGGCGGCCTGCTGGGCCTGGCTGGGCGCAACGCCGCCAAGGCCATGCTGCGGACGGGCCCATCATGACGCCCCACGACGACCGCATGCTGCTGGAGACGCCTTTTGGGCCGAGGGTGCGGGCGGCTTGCGAACTTCAGGCGTGGGCGTCTTGGAAGGGCTACGCCTCGCCGGTTGCCTTTGAGGACATGGAGCTGGAGTACTTCGCCGTGCGCAATGCCACGGGCGTGTTCGATCTCACCCCGATGACCAAGTACCGCATCAGCGGGCCGGACGCGGCGCCGTTTCTGAACCGCCTAGTGACGCGGGACGTGGGCAAGATTGGTCCAGGCCGGGTGGGCTACGCCGTATGGTGCAACGACGCCGGCATGGTGCTCGACGACGGCACCCTGTTTCACCTAAGCCAAGGCGACTATCGCCTGTGCGCCGAGGAACGTTGCCTGGATTGGCTGCTGACCTCCGCATTGGGCCTGGACGTGACCATCGTCGATGAAACCGCCGAGGTGGCCGCACTGGCCGTGCAAGGGCCCACGTCCTGCGCCGCCTTGCGCGCCATGGGCCTTGCGGGCCTTGAAACCCTACGCCCCTTCGGCCTGCGCCACTACCCCTTCGATGGCGGCGAGCTGATGGTGTCCCGAACCGGGTTCACGGGGGATCTGGGTTACGAACTCTGGGTGGCCCCGGCTCACGCCGAAGCCCTGTGGGACGCCTTGTTTGCCGCCGGCCGCAACCACCTCATCCGGCCCATGGGTTCCGCCGCCTTGGACTTGGCCCGCATCGAGGCGGGCTTCATCCAAGCGGGCGTGGACTTCGTGCCAGCCGAGCAGGTTGTGCGCAACGGACGGGCGCGCTCACCCTTTGAGCTGGGCTTGGGCTGGTTGGTGGACTTCGACAAAGGTCACTTCACGGGGCGCGGCGCCCTGCTTCGGGAGCGGGCGCAAGGCTCGCGCTTTCGCTTCGCTCGCCTGGACGTGGCGGGCAACAAGCCGGCCTCGGAATCCTTCATCCTCAATCAGCGGGGCCAAACGGTCGGCCATGCCACCTCCGCCGCTTGGTGCCCCTCGGCCAAGCGCAACGTGGCGCTGGCCTCCTTGGAGATGCCTTGGGGCCGTTCCCAGGATGAGCTGTACGCCGAAATCTACTTCAGCCGGGAACTGCGCTGGACGCGCGTCGAGGCCCGCTGCCGGATCATTGACGGACCGATTTGGAACCCGCCCCGCCGCCGCCAAACCCCGGCACCCAACTTTTGAATTGAGAAAGCCGCAACAGAACCGGAATCCGTGGATTGCGGCAAGGCGCTTGGATAGGGGCCGCCCTGGCCCCGATCCGCAGGCGGCGCCTTGCTGCGCGGCCACACGCGAAGAGCATGCGCGCCATTCTAGGCTTGCAGTTAGCCCTCGGCCCGCGCCCATTGGCCGGGCCCCGACGACACCTTGGCCACCAACCGGTGGATCTGCAGCGGCTTGACGGCCGGTTCCGCCTTGAGCTGCTCCAGGAACCAAGCGGCCAGCGCCTCCACCGTGATGTTGGCCACCGGCAGGGTGCGCACGTCGCGTGGCAGGAAGGGGATGCGCTCCCCGTTGAACAGTGCCACCACGTAGCCGCCGTCGCGCTCAATGCTGAGATGCGGCGAGCGCTCCGGCAGCAAGGTGCGCTCGTCCAAGCCATCGCAGAGGGCCTTGAGCGCGGTCTTGACGATGTTGTAGTCGA
Source organism: Candidatus Azophilus sp. (assembly GCA_965220835.1). Classification (GTDB taxonomy): domain Bacteria; phylum Pseudomonadota; class Gammaproteobacteria; order Pseudomonadales; family Azotimanducaceae; genus Azophilus. Next base: position 2,389,428 of record OZ244842.1, read on the forward strand.
AGGCCAAGCCGTCCTCGCCCACTTCGGCTTCGATTTCCAGCGCGACAAAGAAATTGTGCCCATGCAGGTTCTCGCGCTCGGTGGCGGAGAACAGCGTGAAGTGCGCGGCAGCAAAGTGCAGCGCCTCCTTGGTGACTTCGATGACGGTACGCGGCACCCTTTCCACCCGAACGGCTTCTAGGCCGCGCCTTCGCGCACTGCCGCAGCGAACTCGCCCATGCTGCTGAAGGTCCAGGTGGGGGTGGCGGCCACCGGCTTGGCTGCCCCTTTTGAGGGGCGATTGATCCACACCGTGTCCAAGCCCGCCGCCGTGGCCGGCACAATGTCGTGAAAGCGGCTCTGGGCCACGTGCAGCACTGGCCCCTTCACTCGGCCCAAGGCGGCTTCAAACATCTTCGGGTCCGGCTTGTACACGCCCACCTGCTCGGCGGTGATGACGTGGTCGAAGGGAAGGCGCAAGTGCTTCGCCGACAATTCGAAAAGGCGATCGTCAATGTTGGAGACGATCGCCAGCTCAAAGTGTGTGGCGAGGGTCTCAAGGGCAGCCACGGTGTCCGCGAAGGCTGGCCAATGGGCGATGCTCGCACCGAAGCCCGCCAGTTCCTCCGGCTTCGGCGCAAAGGCCAAGCGCTCGCCCAGCCGCTCAAGCAGACGCGCCAGCACGTCGGTGTAGGCCCCGCCCTCGGCCTGCAGTTCGGGCTCCAGCTGGCTGAATGCCTCCAGCACGAATTCATCGATGACGTGGACGTCGTAGCGTTCGAGCAGCGGCTGCAGGTAGCCGGTGATGCCGCTCTCCCAATCGATCAGCGTGCCGTAGCAGTCGAAGGTGAGGGTGGCGTACTTGCTGGGGTCAATCGCCGTCATGCTGGATGCGGTCCAAGATCAAGCCGTAGAAGAAGTCCCCGCCGGGCGGGGCGATGCGATCAAAGTACCAACCGAGGTGGCGGCGGCAGTCCGCGCAGTTGGCGATGCGCCACTGAAAGCCCATGAACCAGGTGTCCGCCCGTTGCGGCGAGCCGGCGATTTCGCAGCCGAGCGCCTGGCTGAAGCAGCCCACATGGAACTGCAGCCCGTAGGGATTGGTGAAGTTGTGGTCATGGCTGCCGTTGACTTCCGCCCGGTCGCTGCGCCGGCCGATGACCGTGGAGCAGACCGCGCAATAGATGTAGTCCTTCTTGTGCTGCTGTTCATCCTCAAGCAAATCGGCGAGCTTTGGCTCCAGACCTTCCTTGTCAACAACTTCCGGCATGAGAATTGGGGCGCAACGACGCTCCGGCTTGGTCAGGGCTGATGTTGCGACAAGGATGGCAAGTTGGCAACCAGTGTACTGTCCCACAAATAAGCGTGATTACTCGTGGCCCTTTTGGCCCCCGGATGCGTTGCTCCTCCTTATGTGGGGCCTGCCACACTGCGTCGTCGCGCCTTTCCGGGAGCCAAAATGGCCTAGCGACTAAAACCCACTTATTTGTGGGACAGCACACTAGGCCCAGCGCATCAGGCCTTCCTGGACGCAGGTGGCGACCAGTTGCCCGCCGCGCTCGAAGAACCGGCCATGGGCCAAGCCGCGGCCGTTGCCAGTCACCACCACGCTTTGCTCGAACAGCAGCCATTGGTCCGCGGCGGCCGGGCGATGCAGCCACATGCCGTGGTCGAGGCTGGTGCCCAGGAAGTCTTCGTCCTGCCAGCGCAGGCCGTGCGGCAGCATGACGTGATCCACCAAGGTGGCGTCGGAGAGATAGACCAAGCCGGCACGATGCAGGCCCGCAAGGTGCGCGTCCGCAAGGTGCGGGTCCGCAAGGCGAGAGACGTCGGCCGCTGCTGGCAGCCTGTCCCGGACTCGCATCCACATCAGCTGCGGCTCGGTCACCGGCTCGCCGCGGGGCGCCGTCGGCGGATTGACGTAACGAATGTCCATGGGCCGATCAGAGCCGTACCAGCTTGGCTCCCCGGTCTGGGCCAGCGTGAAGTCGTCATAGCTTGTGGTAAGGCTCTCCGGCGGTGGTGCATGCGGCATGACAGCCCCGCAATAGGCCGGGCTCTCAGCAGGCACTTGGAAGGACGCCAGCATGCGGAAGCACTCCTTGCCGTGCTGGAACGCCCTGGCTTGCCGCGAGGAGAAGGAACGGCCGTCACGCACCCGCTCAACGACAATTTCCACCGGTGCATCGACATCGCCGGGGCGCAGAAAAGCCCCGTGCAGGGCGTGGCAGGCGCGGTCATCGCCAGCGGTCGCTTGGGCTGCCATCAGGCATTGCGCCAAGAACTGCCCGCCAAACAGCGCCTCGCCCTTGTCCGGCGCGGGCGGACCCAAAAATCGATCTTCCCCCTGGGGCTGCAACGTCATCAGGTCGCTAAACGTCATGCTCACGCAAGAATCCAACGCAGAACAGCAGTGGCCTAGTGTGCCGCCCCCGGCGGCTACTCAACCGGCACCGCGGCCAGATTGGGCCGCAGCCCCTCGAGCAGGCCCTCAACCCGCGCAACCCTGCCCTCTACGTGCGCCACCCTCTGGTGCAGCTCCTTGATTTGCGCCGACCGAGCTCGACCCTCGGAACGCAACTCTCTGATCTCAGACCGCATTTCCACACGCAGTTCGCCAATGTCTTCACGCACTTCGGTGCGCAGTTCGCCAATGTCCTCACGCACTTCAGCGCGCAGCTCGCCGATGTCCTTGCGCACTTCGGTGCGCAGCTCGCCGATGCTCTCGCGCATCTCCGTGCGCAATTCGGAAATGGTGCCGCTTTGGTGCAGCATCAGCCCGGCCAGCCCGATGATGCCAGTAAGCAGCATTCCGCCGATGGTCAAGGTGTCCTTTGACATGGTTTCATCCTATCACGTTCGATTCTCCACTCACGGCTGGCGTTCAAAGCCGCAAGCCGCGTCCTTTGGATGGCTACGCTAACCCTCTGGAAGCCGGGGCGAAATCGCCAATCTCTGCAATCCTTGTGGGAAAACAGCCCGGGGAACACTGCTAGGCGGCTGGCGCGGCGAGCCAGGCGTTTCTTGGGCAGGTCGCCCTAGGGATGTGGATCGTGCCCGCTGAAGAAGGCGTTTCGAACCAGGGGTTCGCGAACCTTTGGTTCGCGCACGTTCAGGGTAAACTGGCCCCTCAAACAACAAGCAAAGGACAGTTCATGAAGCTCGGCATTGGCATTGGCCCCTTGGGCCCTCCCGGCGGCACCAACATCGTGGCGGCGGCCAAGGAGGCCGAATCCCTCGGCTACGACACCATCTGGTGCCCGGAAATCTACGGCGCAGACTGCTTCACGCCGCTGGCCTGGATCGGCGCGCAAACCGAGCGCATCAACCTCGGCACCTCGATCATGCAGATTTCCGCCCGCACGCCGGCCAGCGCCGCCATGCATGCGGTGGCCTTGGACTATTTGTCCCAAGGCCGGTTGATTCTCGGCATCGGCGTCTCCGGCCCGCAAGTGGTGGAAGGCTGGTACGGCCAGCCCTATCCCAAGCCCTTGGCCCGCACTAGGGAGTGGATCGAGATTTTCCGCAAGATCGTCGCCCGCAAGGAGCCGGTCGCCTTTGACGGCGAGCACTACCAACTGCCGCTGCCCGGCGGCACCGGGCTCGGCAAGCCGTTGAAGCTGATTCTGCATCCGGTGCGCGAGCACATCCCCCTCTACCTCGGTGCCGAGGGGCCAAAAAACGTGCGGCTCGGCGTGGAGCACTGCGACGGCTGGATTCCGATGTTCCTTTCGCCCTACCGCATGATGGACGTGTACCAAGACGCCATGGCCCGCCGTGCCAAGGGCTTCGAGATCGCCGCCGTGGTGCCAGTCATCGTCGATGACGATCTCGACCGAGCCATGACGATGGTGAAGCGGGACGTCGGCTTCTACGTCGGCGGCATGGGCGCCAAGAACTTCAACGTCCACAAGGACCACGTCACCCGGCTCGGCTTCGGGGCGGAGGCGGAGCGCATTCAGGAACTGTTTCTGTCGGGCAAGCGCGACCAGGCCATTGCCGCGGTGCCGGACCAGCTTTGCGACGAAATCGCGCTGATCGGCCCCAAGGCGCGCATCCGCGAACGCCTGCAAGCGTGGCGGGACAGCCCGGTGACCATGCTGACGGTTGGCTCGTCAGACCCCGAAACCCTGCGCTTCATGGCCGAGGAAGTGCTTTGAGTTGAGCGTCCAGCGTCCTTTGGGGCCATGAACCCACCACCTGTCATCTATTGGTTCCGCCAAGACCTGCGGCTGGCCGACCTCCCCGGCCTGGCCGAGGCCGTGTCCACCGGTGCTCCAGTGGTGCCTGCTTACGTGCTGGACGATGCCGCGGCGGGCGAGTGGGTGCCCGGCTCCGCCAGCCGCTGGTGGCTGCATCACAGCCTGGAGTCCCTGGCCACATCGATTCGCAACCAGCGCGGCAGCCTGACTTTGCGCGTTGGGCCCGCGGCAGACCGGCTCATGGCGCTGGCCGCCGAGACGGACGCCCGCGGCATCTATTGCAGCCGGGCCTTTGAGCCTTGGGCGGTGCAGCAGGAGCGGGACGTGCAGCGCCGCGCCCAGGAGGCGGGGCTGGCGTTCGAACGCTTTGCCGGCAGCCTCCTGTTCGAGCCGGAGCAGATACGCACTCAGAGCGGCAGCTTCTATCGGACCTTCACGCCCTTCTGGAAGGCCTGCCGGCAACAACCCCAACCCGCGCCGCCACAGCCGGCACCAACGCAGGTTCGCTGGCACCCGGCACCTGATGACATGGCGCTTGAGGACTTGCGGCTAACGGCCCATCCACCGCCATCGACAGCGCACGATTTGCGCACAGCGCAAGAAACGCACGCAGCGAAAAAAACGCGCTGGCACAGTCTGTGGCAGCCCGGCGAAGCGGGCGCCACGGCTGCGTTGCACCGTTTTTTGGATCAAAGCCTGGACGGCTACCACACTGGCCGGGAGCTGCCGGGTCAACCTGGCACCTCCCACCTCTCGCCGCACCTCCATTTCGGAGAGATCTCCCCGCGCCAACTGTGGCGGGCGATCAAGACCCACGACCCACACGACATGAACCTAGCCGTGCATCGGGACCGCTTTCTCACCCAACTCGGCTGGCGGGACTTCTCCCACCATCTGCTGCACCACTTCCCGGCGCTGCCCAATGCCCCCTTCGACAGCGCCTACCACCACTTTCCGTGGGCCGAGAACGCCGCAGCCTTGGCCGCATGGCGCGAGGGACGCACCGGCTATCCCTTGGTGGACGCCGGGATGCGGGAACTCGACCAAACCGGCTACATGCACAATCGCGTGCGCATGGTCACGGCCTCCTTCCTGACCAAGCATCTGCTGCAGCCGTGGCAGGCGGGCGAGCGCTGGTTCTGGGACGCCCTAGTGGATGCCGATCTGGCCAACAACGCGGCGAGCTGGCAGTGGGTGGCCGGCAGCGGCGCCGATGCCGCGCCCTACTTCCGCATCTTCAACCCAACCTTGCAAGGCGAGCGCTTCGACCCGGAAGGCCACTACGTGCGTCGCTGGGTGCCGGAACTTGCCGGCTTGCCGAACCGTCACCTGCACGCACCGGCCAGCGCGCCGGAAGCGGTGCTCAAGGCGGCGGGCGTGCGCTTGGGCGCAACCTACCCGAACCCCATCGTCGATCATCGCCAAGCGAGAAGCGCGGCCCTTGGGGCCTATAGCGACATGCGCGACGCCGCTGCCCAGGCAAGGTAAGCCCCTTTGTCCCGAGCGTGGTTCAGCATCCCTGCCGGGGAATCTTGCCAAGACGCCTTGATGACAACCCTTCGCGACGCTCGACGCATTCTCCTATGGTACGGTTGCGGTTAGATGGAACGCCAGGCTTGGGCAGGGCGTTGCGTCCGCCCATAGCAGCCAATAGGAAGCACTGATGGCCAATCCCGAAATCGCTGAACTAGAGCGGCAGATTGCCGGCCTTGTCGGCAGGCTCAACGAGCTGCGCCGGCAAGCGCCTAGCCGGCCCGTGCCCAACTACCAGTTCAAAACTCTCTCCGGAGAAGTCACGTTGCTGGATCTGTTCGCGGGCCGAGACAGGTTGCTGGCCATTCACAACATGGGCCAAGGCTGCCGCTACTGCACGCTTTGGGCGGACGGCTTCAACGGCCTGCTCGGCCACTTGGAGGACGCCATGGCCGTGGTGCTGCTGTCCAAGGACGCGCCCGCCCTGCAGCGCGACTTTGCCAACTCGCGCAACTGGCGCTTGCGCCTCGCCTCCCACGGTGGCGGTGACTACATTCGTGAGCAAACCGTGATGAAGGATGCGGACAACATGCCCGGCGCCGTCGTTTACGAGCGAAGCGGCGATCAGGTGCTGCGCAAGAACAGCTGCGTGTTCGGCCCTGGCGACCTCTACTGCGCGATGTGGAGCCTGCTGGGGCTGGCCGGGCTGGGTGAGGGGGAGTGGACGCCCCAGTACCGCTACTGGCAGCGGCCCGAGCAGATGGATGATGGCGGGGAGAATTTAATCGACTAACTGTCATCAAAATGTAACTTTCCCTTCATACAGTGGCCGTCAACTCGTTCACTGAGCGCTGTCATGAAGGGAACCCAGACGCCCTCGCTGCCAACCGGCCTCTCCTTCGCCAGCCAAGGCATCCAGCACGGGCACAGGCCCAAGGGGTTCTTGGCCCAACTGAACCGCTGCTTGCGGCTCGCCCTATCGGCAACCTTGGCTTTAGCGCTCAGCGGCACCGCGCTGGCTGATCAGTCCGTGGACTATGAGTCCGCAGAACCTATGTCCGGGGACGAATCCATGACCCGCACCGACCCGAGCCGCGGCAACATCTGCTTCGGCGGCTTGGAGCACGGCAAGCTCATCCCCGCCGACGACGACATCGACAATCACTTCCGCCAAACCACGCTGTCAGCCTGCTCGGCGGACGGCGGCGCGCCCACCTTCCTGCCCGAGCTCAAGCCCACGGTGCCCGACGGCATACTGACCTAGCGCTTCACTCCCCCCCTCATTTGGCCGGCTGCCTCTATACCGGCTGCCTCTATAAATGGAGCCTGGCAGCCGGTGGCGGCACCCACTTCTGGCTATCCGGCCTCGGTGACGACCCGGCTCTTCATCCAGTTGTTGCTGTCGTGGAAGTCGGCCACGGCGTTGCCCGGCGGCACCAGTTCATCGAACAGGGGACGGTCCTCATCAGCCAACGTCATTTCCAGCACGGGCAGTGCATCCTCCATGTGGGCCAAGGTGCGCGGGCCGTAGATGGGGGCGGTCACCTGCGGCTGGTCCTTGACCCAGAGCAGCGCCAGTTGGGAGGCGCTCAAGCCGCGTTCGGCGGCCATGCGGGCCACTGCCCCGGCGACCTCAAGGCCACGGTCGGTCACTCGGGTGGCGAAGCGGGCGCCCCAGTTGGCGGCTCGGGAGCCTTCCGGGGCCTTGGCCTCAAGGGTGTAGCGGCCCGTCAGCACGCCGCCGGCCACCGGCGACCACGGCAACACCGCCATGTCGTAGGCTTCGCACATGGGGATCAGTTCGTTTTCAATGCGCCGGTCCAGCAGGTTGTAGGGCGGCTGTTCGCTGACATAGCGGTGCAGGCTATAGCGCTCGCTAAGGGCCAGCGCCTCCATGACCTTCCATGCGGGATGGGTGGAGCAGCCGATGTAGCGCACCTTGCCGGCCCGAATGAGGTCGTCGAAGGCGCGCAGGGTTTCGTCTTGAGGCACGTCAAGGTCCGGGCGATGGAGCTGGTACAGGTCGATGCAGTCGATGCCGAGACGCTTGAGGGAGGCTTCGCAGGACTTGATGATGTGGTCTCGGGAGCCACCCCGGTCGTTCACTTCCCGGCTCATGGGGCTGTAGACCTTGGTGGCGACCACCAACCGGTCCCGTTGCCCGCTGGCGGCGATGGCCTTGCCGACGATTTGCTCGCTGACGCCGCGGCTGTACACGTCGGCGGTGTCGATGAAGTTGATGCCGGCGGCCAAGGCGGCTTGAAAGATGTCGATGCTCTCGGCTTCCGAAGTGGGGCCGCCGAAGTTCATGGTGCCCAGGCACAGGGGCGACACGCGGATGCCGGTGCGGCCCAGAGTGCGATAGTCCATGGCTTGATCCTGCCTTTCGGTGAGGCCGCCATGATAGACTGTCGCCGCGATGAACGCCCTGCTTCCGCTGCTCATTCTTGCGCTTTCCGCCGCCCAGCCCGCCGCCACAGCCTCCGCTGAGGGGGTTTGGCCGTCGCCCGACCCGGCTAGCGCCCAATCCACGCGACTCGGCCGTTACCGGGTCAGCTACGCAGCCACATTGCAGCCCATCGAGATCAACCGCATGCACGCTTGGGTGGCGCTGGTGATGGATGCCGACGGCCATCCAGTAACAGGCGCCACCCTCAGCATCACCGGCGGCATGCCCGAACACGATCACGGCATGCCCACCGAGCCCCAAGCCACCACTGATCTTGGCGAGGGGCGCTACCTGATCGAAGGCATGAAGTTTCACATGGGCGGCAACTGGGAAGTGGTGCTCAACGTCAAGTCCAGCCAGGGCGAGGACTCGCTGTCCATCCCGCTGGATCTTTGATTCCCAACCGACTGCCGACGGTTGCCCATGGGCAAGGAATTGACCAGGCTGATGGTCCTGCTTCTAGCTTTGGCTGGGGCCACAACCTTCTACCTGAACGCGCCACCGCCAACACCGTGGAGCGAAGCCGAACTCAGGGCCATTCAATCCTTAAGCCTTGACGCCCTGCCGCCCCTGCCGAGCGACCCCAGCAACGCCGTCGCCGACCACCCCATGGCCCAGCGTTTGGGCCACCGGTTGTTCTTCGACCATCGGCTGAGCGCCAACGGCGCGGTCTCCTGCGCCACCTGCCACCAACCCTCGCTGCGCTTCACCGACGGCCTGCCGCGGGCGGTGGGACTCGGCATCGGCCGCTTTAACACCATGAGCCTGGTTGGCGTGGCGTACAGCCCTTGGTTGTTTTGGAACGGCCGCCAAGACAGCCTTTGGGCACAGGCCACCTCACCGTTGACCAGCCCCATCGAGCAAGGCTTGACGCACGCTCAAGCCACAGGGCTGATCGCCAACGACCCGGCTTACCGAGCCGCCTACGAGGCGCTGTTCGGGCCATTGCCTCCGGCGGCCGGCAAGGCACCGACCAGCGAATTGGAGCAAGCAGCGGTGACCGAAGCCTTCGTCAACATCGTCAAGGCCATCGCCGCCTACCAACGCTTGCTGCTGCCCGGTGAAACGCGCTTCGACCGCTACGCAGCCAGCTTGGAGCGAGGTGGGGCAACGGCCGCCGATGCGCAGCTCACCCACCAGGAAGCGGAAGGGCTGCGGCTGTTCATTGGCAAGGCGCAGTGCATCAACTGCCACAATGGGCCGTTGCTCACCAATCACGAATTCCACAACACCGGCGTGCTGCCCGCCATCGGCGCCCTGCCGGACAAGGGCCGCGCCGAGGGTGTCCGGCTGGTTCTCGAAGACCCATTCAACTGCCTGAGCGCCCATAGCGACGACCCCGCCAAAAGCTGCGCGGAATTGCGCTTCATGCGCACCGGAGACGATCTGGTTGCGGCGCAGAAGACGCCCTCCCTGCGCAACCTCAAGGGCACCGCGCCCTACATGCACGCCGGGCAGATTGGCACCTTGGCCGAAGCGTTGGACCACTACAACCGGGCGCGCAACGCCATCGTCGGCCATAACGAAGCCAAGCCGCTGGGCCTGCTGCCTTACGAACTAAAGCGCTTGGAGGCGTTCCTGAACACCCTTGACGGGCCACTGGCCACGGCCCCGCAGTGGCTGGCGCCACCTTGAATCGCAAGCTCACTCGCCTTCCCGGATCTCGCCGACCCTCTCACCCTAGGGCGCAACGTTGCAGCTCTGGGCGGCACATTGCCCTAGCTCACTCGTCTTCGCGGATCTCGCCGACCCTTTCACCCTAGGTCGCAAGGATGCAGCCCGAGGCGGCAAATTGCCCGAGCTCACTCGTCTTCGCGGATTTCACCGACTTTGTGGTGGATAACGTCAAGGAACAGATCCCGCAGGGAAATCATGCCGATGGCCTTGCCCTCCTCCACCACTGGCAGATGGCGAATGTGGTGCTTGTGGGAGAGAGCGATGCAGTGGACGATGGTGTCCTCCCGGGTCACGGTGACCACATCGCGGGTCATCACTTCCGAAACCTTGGTGTTCTTCGAGGCGTGAATGTTCAGAATGACCTTGCGGACGTAGTCCCGCTCAGAGAGGATGCCCACCAAGTACCCTTCGATTTGCACCAACACGCAGCCGACGTTCTTCTCGTTCATCAGCTTGAGCGCGTCAAACACGGACTCCAGCGGACCGATCCAAACCACTTCCCCGGATTTCTCCTGCAAAATGTCGCCGACGTAACGCACAAGCCTTCCCATTGCCAAAGACCAATTAAATTAGTGCGCCGCAGCCCGCTTCGCAAGCCCTGTTTTCACGGGCCTGTTTTCGCGGGCGGCCCATGGGAGCCGTCGGGAGGGCTTGCGCTTGGCGCAGCAATGCGTCGCAGGGCCAGCAAAGCCATTCCATTGCCGGGCGATCCGCACCCGCCCTATGGCAGCGTCAAGTAGGCCACCTCGGTTCGCCAAGTCAGAGGGTCCGGGTCATCGCTCGGATCGGTGAGGTAGAACTCCACGCGCCCAGCCCACCCAAGCGCACCGTCGCAGCCGTCCAACGCCACGTCGTTTTGCGCGGCCCAATGCTGCAGTTCGGCGTTGGCCTGAACGAGGTTCTCGTAGGGGCCCGAATGCGCCAGCACCGCATAGCGCCCCGCAGGCAGTGCGCCGATTGCAACGCGCCCGTCGCCAACGGGGCCCGATTCAATCTGCAGGCCAACGGCAATTTCGACATCGGGCATGTCAACGACATGGTAGCGAATCAGCGGGCAGCCAGCGGGCACGATGCCCTGTTCATCGAGCCAAGCGGACACCTGCGGCCAGAGCTTCGCCAACGCGGGAGCCAACTCGCCAAGGGACAGGCGCACGCGAATTGCCGCGTAGGTGATTGCCGTGCGGTCTTCAAGACGGACGGGCTCACTGGGCGCCGCCTGGGTCATGGCCAACCTCCCTCAAACAGCAGAATGCCAAAAAAGCGGATCTGCTAAGCACTGTGCGGATTCAGAAGCATACCCGAGTCTGTGCCGCTCTCAGTGCGCCGAGTTTCGCGTCAGCGCGTGCGCCGAATTGCGAAGCAAAGCCCCCGTGCGCCAACGGCCCACGGGCTGGCAGTGGGCTGGCATTTTCCCTAACATCAGCCCTCACGCCAGCCTGCGAATTCGACAGCATGTCACGCGCAACTGCCATAGCGACGCCACTGTACCACCGCCCCCTGCGCCATCGGGTCGCGGCTGGGCTGGGCCTGCTGGCATTCAGCCTAGCGCAAATCCTGCTGATCACGCACAGTCACGACTCAACCGAGCCCGAAGAATCGCCGGAAGCCGTTTGCGCGGCCTGCGCATTCGCCCATGACGAACAGCAGTCGGCAACCGCTTCCGCCCCGGCGATGGTCCGGTCTCACCCCCGCCTCAAGCGGCCCTTGGCCAGCAGCGCTTTCGTCGAAAAGCAGGCCGGCTCCTCCATTCAGCCGCGAGCGCCACCACCAGCCTGACCAAAACACTCGCGTACTGACAAACGCGTCATTCGTGTGCTGTCCCGCAAACAACTGGGGTTCAGTCGCATAGCCAAAGTTGGCCCGTCAGTCCGCGGCATTCCCTCGTCAGAACTGGGTTCAACGCGCTCTACGCGCAATTTCGCTGCAACCATGGATGGTTGCCCGGAGGAAACATGAATACTGCCTATCGGCTGCCACTAACAGTCGTTTTGTGCCTCGCCGCGCTCAATGGATTTGCCGACCAGCCTGCCGATGACCGGCAAATCGAGGAAGTCATTGTCATCGCCCATCCCTTGTCCGCCGATGGGCTGGCGCAGCCCGTGGAAGTTCTGCGGGACGAGGAACTCAACCGCAAGATGGCGGACACCATTGGCGCCACTGTCGCCCGGGAGCCGGGCATCCATTCCACCTCCTTTGGCCCCGCCGTGGGCCGGCCGGTCATTCACGGCCTGGACGGCGCCCGGGTGCGCATCATGGAGGACCATGTGGACACCCTGGACGTGTCCGTCACCAGCGGCGACCACGCGGTCTCGGTGGATCCCTTCCTGGCTGACGGAATCGACATCCTCAAAGGCCCAAGTACCCTGCTGTATGGTTCTGGGGCGATCGGCGGCGTCATTGACGTGCACACCGGACGGGTGCCCCACGAACTGCGCGACGCCGTGAACGGCAAACTGGATGTGCGGGCCGCGGACAACGGCGACGCCTTGCGCGGCGCCGTTCGCTTGGACGGCAGCGCCGGAGCCTTCGCTTGGCACGTCGACGGCTTCGCGCGAGACGCCGACGACGTCGACATTCCGGGCTTCGTTCGATCCTCCCGATTTCGCGCCGCTCTCGAAGAGGAGGAAGAAGAGCACGAAGAAGAGGAGCATGAGGAGGAAGAGGCCGAGGAGGTGCGCGGCACCCTGCCGAACAGCGACCTTGAGGCCAAGGGCGGCGCCGTTGGCTTTGCATTCGTTGGCGAGCGCGGCTTTGTCGGCGCAGCGGTGAGCCGCTTGGAATCCGACTACGGTTTGCCCGGCTTCGGCCACGACGATGATCATGACGAACATGAAGACGAGGAGGAGCACGAGGGCGAGGAGGACCATGAAGGCGAAGAGGAGCACGGCGAAGAGGCTGAGGGATCGCCAGTCATTGAACTTCAGCAGACTCGCATCGACCTTGAGGCGGGCTTGGAACAGCCCCTGCCCGGATTTCGCAGCTTGAACCTCCACGTCGGCATCAACGATTACGAACATGCCGAGATCGAAACGTCCGGCGAGGTGGGCACTCTGTTCGAAAACGAAGCTTGGGAGGCGCGCTTGGAGTTGGCCCATAACCCCATCGCTGGCTGGGACGGCGTCATCGGTGCTCAACTTGGCGACCGAAAGTACACGCCAACCGGCGAGGAGGCCTTCTCTCCGCCAACGAACACGGACTCGCTGGGCCTGTTCTGGATGGGCCAGCGCAACTTCGAATCCCTACAACTGGAGGCCGGGCTGCGGTACGAACGCGCCAAGCACGACCCCGACTCCGGAAGCAGCGAGACGTTCAGCGGCGTGTCGGCATCCCTCGGCGCCGTGGTGCCCTTGGCGGACGGCTGGACGGGCACCCTGCTCGGCAGCTACGCCACCCGCATGCCGATCAGCGAGGAGCTGTACTCCAACGGGCCGCACTTCGCGACCCAGAGTTTTGAGATCGGTGATCCCGACCTCAACGAAGAGACGGCTTTCGACTTGAACGCCACGTTGAAATACGCCGGTGAGCGCTGGTCGCTGACCGGCACTCTCTACTGGAGTGCGTTCTCCGACTTCATTTACCAAGAGGACACCGGAATGGAAGAGCACGGCCTGCCCGTACGGCGGTTCGCTCAAGACGACGCCACCTTCACGGGCTTCGAATTGGAGGGATCCGTCGTGGCCATGGTCTGGAACGGCGGGCAGTTTGCACTCTCCGCCTTTGCCGACAGCGTTTCGGCAGAATTGGACACCTCCGGCAACGACAATCTGCCCCGAATTCCGCCCAGCCGGTTGGGAGCGGGCTTTGAGGTCACCCATCGCCGATTCAGCTTCGCCGTGGACTACCTGCGCGCCTTCAAGCAGGATGACACCACCGACTACGAGCTGGCCACCAGCGGCTACGATGACCTGCGGGCCTACATGGGCTGGCAATTCGCCGTCGGCGCCACCGCAGTCAGCCTATTCGTGGAGGGCCGCAACCTCACCGACGCGGAGCAGCGCTACCACACCTCCTACATCAAGGAAGTGGCTCCGCAACCAGGCCGGACCATCGAAGGCGGGGTGCGGGTCGTCTTCTAGGGCCTGTGCTATGCTCAACTGAGTAGCGCATTGGGGAGAGCATGAACGTCAAGCTGAATCGGCGCCGGTTCATCAAGGGCGTGATCGCTTCCGGCATTGCCGCCCACGCCGCGGGCCGCAGCCACGCCGGGGCGGTCGGCACCCGCCCCGCCCAGGCGGTGGACCGGTTGCTGTCCCTCAACATCAACGGCCGCACCCGGCGCGTGGACGTGCTGCCCCAAGAGACCTTGGCCGACACCTTGCGCCACAAGCTTAGGTTGACGGGCACCAAGCTCGGCTGCAACCGAGGCGAGTGCGGCGCCTGCACGGTGCTGGTTGACGACGTGCCCCACTACGCCTGCTCGATGCTCACCCACAACGCCCGGGGCAAGGCGGTGCTCACCGTGGAGGGCTTGCAGAATGCGGACGACACCCTCCATCCCGTGCAGCAGGCCTTTGTGGATGAGCTGGCGCCCCAATGCGGCTTCTGCACGCCCGGGCAGGTCATGGCCGCCGTGGGCCTGCTGCGGGCCAATCCGCAGCCCACCCGTGAGCAGGTGCGGCACGGCCTGTCCGGCAACCTGTGCCGCTGCGGCGCTTACGACCACTACCTCAACGCGGTGATGCGGGCCGCGGGGCAGTCCACATGACCTACAAGCACATCGGCAAGGACTTCACGCCGCCCGACATACACGGCAAGGTCACCGGCCAGGCCAAGTACGCGGAGGACTTCACCGCCGACGGCATGGCCTACGCACGCCTGCTGGTCAGCCCCATGCCTCACGCCCGGGTGAAGAAGCTGAACTTGGCGCCGGCGCTGGCCATGGACGGCGTCTTCGGGGTGCTCACCGCCGACGACCTGCCTGAGGTTGAAGCGCCCAATGGCGGCATCCTCACCAACGAGCCGGTTTTCATCGGCGACCCGATCCTGGCGGTGGCAGCGGTGGACGAGAAGACGGCGGAGGATGCCATCGGTGCCATCGAAATCGAGCTGGAGCCCCTGCCCTTCACCGTCAACCCCACCGACAGCTTGAGGCCGTCCGGCCCCAACGCGCGCCAGGAAGGCAACATTTACGCCGGCAGCCCGCCTGAGGTCGGCGAGCTGCACTGGCGCGAGGGCGAGGTTGAGCGCTTCCTAGCCGGCGGTCCGCCGCCTGCCGAAGCGCCCATCGAGTGGCAGTACGGGGACCTTGAAGCCAGCTTCGACAACGCCGCGGTCATTCTCACGGAGAGTTTCGTCACCACCGGCTACGCGCATATGTCCATGGAGCCGCGCTCGGTGATGAGCTACTGGGAGAACGGCAAGTGCTTCGTGTACGGCTCCACCCAGAGCCAGAGTTTCATCATGCCCTTTCTGGCGCCCATGGTCGGCGTCGCCCCGGAGGATCTGGTGTACGTCAGCGAATACTGCGGCGGCGGCTTCGGCTCCAAGATCTTCCCCTACCCCACCATGGCGCTGCCCGCGCATTTCGCCAAGAAGCTCGGCCGGCCCGTCATGCTGCGCATCACCCGAGAGGAGGAGTACTACATCGGCTCGGCCCGAGTGGGCTTCCAAGGCTGGATCAAGGCGGGCTTCGCCGCCGATGGCCGGGTCGCCGCCGTGGACCTCTACATCGTGCAGGACTTGGGGCCAAAGCGCGCCGGGGGAGACGCCTCCGCCGCCGGCGGCGCAGTCAGCATCCTCTATCAACCTGAAGCGTTGCGCCTGCGCTCAGTGCCGGTGCTCACCAACACCACGCCCCGGGGCGCCCAGCGCGGGCCCGGACAGAACCAGATCGCCGCCATTTTCGAGCCCATGATGGACAAGGCCGCCCAGCAACTGGGGCTGGACCGGCTGGCCATCCGCCGCATCAATGCGCCTGACTCCAACGCCAAGCTGGACGCCGACCAAGGCCCGGTGACCAGCGCCTACATGGCCGAGGCCTTGGAGTTGGGCGCCCGGCGGTGGAACTGGGCGGAAAAGGTCAAGCGCAGCGGCCGCCGCAAGGGCAGCAAGGTCACCGGCATCGGCGTCGGCCAAGG
Source organism: Candidatus Azophilus sp. (assembly GCA_965220835.1). GTDB lineage: Bacteria > Pseudomonadota > Gammaproteobacteria > Pseudomonadales > Azotimanducaceae > Azophilus. Next base: position 2,405,285 of record OZ244842.1, read on the forward strand.
CTACCACGCCGCCGGCACCGCCGGTTTCGACGGCTTGGTGCGCATTGCGCCGGACGGCAAGATCCACCTGCACAGCGGCGTCGGCAACCTTGGCACCTATTCCTACGCCTCCACCACTCGGGCGGCAGCCGAAGCCCTGAAGTGCGACTGGAGCCAATGCGAGATTGTGCATGGCCGGTCGGCCGCGCATCTGCCTTGGAGCAGCTACCAAGCCGGCAGCGTCACCATGTTCACCCACACTCGGGCCAATCACGTTGCCGCGCTGGACGCCGTGGCCAAGCTGAAGGCCGTTGCCGCCGCCACGCTCGGCGGTCAAGCCGAGGACTACGACATCGACGGCCAGCGGGTCTTGCACCGCAGCCGCCCCTCCCAGGCCCTCTCCTACGGCGAGGCGGCGGCCAAAGCCATCGAGCTGGGCGGCATCTACAGCGGCGTCGAAGTGCCCGACGACATCCACGAGGTCACCAAGCGGGCGGTGGCGGGCATCGCCGGCACTGGCTTGGTCGGCGTCGCCAAGGACACCCTGCCGATGCGCGGCACGGTGCCTGGGTTCGCCATCGGCTTTGTGGAGATCGAACTGGACGTGGAAACCGGCAAGCACGAAATCATCGACTACCTGGCGGTGGGTGAATGCGGCACCGTGGTGCACCCGTTGGGCCTGGCCAATCAACTGCGCGGCGGCGGCGTCTGGGGGTTCGGCATGGCCACCACCGAACGCCACGTGTACGACCCGCAAAACGGCTTGCCCGCCAACGTGGGCTTCTACCAATGCAAGCCCCCCACCTACCTCGACGTGCCCAGCAAAACAGACTGGGCCGCTGCCGACATCGCCGACCCGGACAACCCGGTCGGCGCCCGCGGCATCGGTGAGCCGGCCATGGGCTGCGCCGTGGCCGCGGTGATGTGCGCCCTCTCCGACGCCTTGGGCGGGCATCTGTTCAATCGCACCCCCGTCACGCCGGATGTCATCCTGAGCCACATCGCCGGGCTGCCGCCGACCTCGGGTCCGCTCGACATCAATACGTTCTGATCCGGGGCAGAGCCATGACAGCCAAGGACACATCGCCCCACGCCAAACCGCAATGCCTACGGATTTGCATCGCCAAGGTCGGGAGGTAAAGGAGTGGCTGCCTACGACGTGATGCCGGACATCGAGCTCTACCGACCCGCCACGGTGGAGGATGCCACCGAGCTGGCGGCGCGGCTGAAAGGCACAGCCTGGCTGCTGGCGGGCGGTCAGGACACTTACGGCTGGCTCAAGGACCGCGCCAAAACCGTGGGGGCGATGATCGACCTCAAGGGCATCGATGCGCTCAAGGGCATTCGCGAAACACCCGGCGGCGTCGAGATCGGCGCGCTCACCACCCTGACCGAAATCGTCCAGCATCCACTGATCGGCGAACGCTACCCGCTGCTGCGGGAGGCGGCGGCCGTGGTCGCCAGCCCGCAAATCCGCAACATGGGCACCTTGGGCGGCAATCTCTGCCAGGACACCCGTTGCTGGTACTACCGGCGGGGGCTGTCCTGCTACCGCGCCGGCGGCAACATCTGCTATGCCGACAGCCCGGCCGGCATGAACCGGGAACACGCCCTGTTCAGCGCCAGCCGTTGCGTGGCCGTCTCCCCATCGGACACCGCCATTGCCTTGAGCGCCTTGGAAGCAACCATGATCGCCACCAGCCGGCGCGGCAGCCGAGAAATCCCCGTGGACGCCTTCTTTGTCGGCCCTGACGTGGACATCCTCAACATGACGGCCTTGGCGGCAGACGAAGTGCTGGCGTCAGTGCGCCTGCCCGACCGCTGGGCGAACGCCGAGCATCACTTCGAGAAGGTCGCCGACCGCAATGTGTGGGATTTCGCGCTGGTCAGCGTCGCCGCCGCCCTGCGACTGCGCAATGGCCGCATTGCAAGCGCCCGCTTCGCTTGCGGCGGGGTGGCCTGCGTGCCTTACCGGCTGCCCGAAGTCGAGCGAGCGGTGGTTGGCAAGCCCCGCTCCGAAAGCACGGGCGAACAGGCCGCGCCCTTGGCCAGCCAGGGCGCCAAGCCCCTCAACCACAACGCATTCAAGCTGCCGCTGATGGAAAACCTGGTCCGCCGGGCGTTGCGGGGAGCCGCCTAAGGTGGAAGCGAATCAAGGACACGCCCGGCCCCGGCGTTGCCCGAAGCCGCGAAAGCGTCCGGAACCGAAGGTCCGCGCCCTTGATCGGATCGCTAGAGAGCACCATCCGGCCGGGGATTCCAATGTTCCGTGGCCGGGCCGCCGCTGCGTGCAACAGGAGGCATAGGCATCCATGGAGATTGCCCGATACCGCGAGGACGTTTGGGGCCGTGAGGTGCTCTTGGGGGTGTCTTGGGACCTGTTGTGGGGGGTCATCGCCGTCGCCTTCATCGTCATCATGGTGCACGCGGCAGTCATGCTGGCGCGCAAATCCAGCCCACGCCCATCAGCGGACGGGGAGCGGCTCAGTCGTCATGCCGCCCCGGACCGTTGGTGCCACTGGATCATTGCCGTGGCTTTTTTCGTGCTGCTGGCCACCGGCGTGCTGCCCATCGTCGGCGTCAAGTTTCCGTGGCTGACGGCACATTGGGTGGCCGGCATCGCGCTCTGCGCCGCCATCGTCTTCCACATCGTCCGCTCCCTGTTCCGCAAGGATCGGGCCGCCATCTGGATCAAGCCCAGCGACCTTGCCGAACTCACCGGCGGTTCCGCGGCGTCCCTGCCGGGCAAGTACTCCCTGGCCCAAAAGGGCATGCACTTGGCCATGGCGGTGCTCGTGCTGGTGGCCGCGGGCACGGGCATCGTCTTGCTGGCGCTCATCGACACGCCGTTTTGGGCGCGCAACAACTTCTTGAGCGAAGGTGCACTGGGCTGGATGTTCTTCCTGCACGGCCTTTCCACCCTAGCCCTGATTGGCTTTGCCGCTTTGCACCTGTACTTCGCGGCGCGCCCGGAAAAGCAGTTCTACCTGCGCGCCATGATCAAGGGCTGGGTCAGCCGCCCGGAATTGGCAGCCCATCACGACCCCGCCAGATGGACGCCGGAAGCGCTGGCCAGCGAAGACGCAGCCGCCCAAGCCTCCTCCGGCCTAGGCGCTGATGCGCGTTGAGCCGTCCACTGCAGGAACACATCGAAACCATCGAAGCAGGCTACGAGTTCCTGCTCGCCTACGCTGCCCAAGGCCGCAGCGAGGAAGACCGCAATCTCCCCGGCCCCTACCCCAGCGATACCCTTCAAGCCATGCAGACGGCACTCGCCGGCCTGAAATCCGCCTTGGACCCGAACGCCGACCCCTTCCACGCCGTGCTCCACGACGACATCGACAAGGCGCGAGCCCTCATCGGCTTCGTGCTGAACGCCCCACCCCTAAGCTCCGAAGCCGTGGACAACCTCAACGTCTCCATCCACCTGCGCACCGTGCTCACGGATGTCTTCGTGCTGAGCGGCAGTCTCGACCATGAAGCATGAGCGACGGACGGTTGATGGCGTGCGGCGCTCGTGAAGTCGGCCCGCAGCTGACTCGACTGCGCTGGCACGTCAAGCAGCTCGCGAGCCTTTGATTGCCGTCTCACAGCCCTGCCGTGTCTGAAGCCAGCCCTCCAAAAATGACCGAGCGGCCCAGCGAGACCCGCAGCCGCATCATGCGGGCGATCAAGGGGAAGGACACGGGGCCGGAAATGCGCGTGCGGCGCTTGACCCATGGGATGGGGTTTCGCTACCGCCTGCATGGGCGGGGGCTGCCCGGCAGGCCTGATCTGGTGTTTCGGCCGCGGCGCAAGGTGATCTTCGTGCACGGCTGCTTCTGGCATCAGCACGATTGCGTCAAGGGCAATCGAACGCCCAAGGCCAACCGCGCCTACTGGGCCTACAAGCTGCGGCGAAACGTGCAGCGCGACGGCGAGAACCAAGCCCAGCTACGGGCGCTCGGTTGGGAGGTCTTGGTGGTTTGGGAGTGCGAAACCAAGGACTTGGAGGCACTTGAGGAGCGGATCCAAAGGTTTCTTGACGGTTAGCGAGCTCTGCCCTCGGCAATCGTGAGAGCGAATTGACAGCTGCGAAGTTCTTGGCCCGCCGCTTCTAGGGCGCCGCCAGCGTTGCCAGCACGTCGGCCTGCGCCACTTGGTCGGTCACGCGCACCGCACCGATGCGCTCCGGGAGCACCAGCCGCAGCCGGCCATCCACCACCTTCTTGTCCATCCCCATGGCTTCGAGCGCGGCGGAGGGGTCTATGGCGGCGGGCATTGCCGTCGGCAGGCCCAAGGCGCCCACCAGGTCACGGATGCGTTGCGCGGATGCCTCGTCCAGCAGGCCGTGGCGGCAGGCGCAGTCCGCGGCCAGGACCATGCCGATGGCAACCGCTTCGCCGTGCAGCAATTGGCCGTATCCCGTCAGGCTCTCCAAGGCATGGCCAAACGTGTGGCCGTAGTTGAGGATGGCGCGCCGGCCTTGTTCGCGCTCGTCCTCGGCCACCACCGCCGCCTTGATGGCGCAGGACTCACGAATCACTTCGGCCAGCAGCGCGGCATCGCGTTCAATCAACGCTTGCGTGTTTCGTTCAAGCCTGGCGAAGAACCGGGCGCTCCAAATGACGCCGTACTTCAGCACTTCGGCCAGACCTGCCCGATACTCGCGCATCGGCAGCGTGGCCAGCGTAGCCGTATCCGCCAAGACGCAGCGAGGTTGGTGAAAGGCGCCGATCATGTTCTTGCCGCCCGGATGGTTCACCGCGGTCTTGCCGCCCACCGAGGCATCCACCTGCGCCAGCAACGTGGTCGGCACTTGCACGAAGGCCACGCCCCGTTGGAAGGTGGCGGCGGCGAAGCCGGCGAGGTCGCCGATGACGCCGCCGCCGAGCGCAATCAGCGTGGTGGTGCGGTTGTGGCGTTTGTGCATGAGCGCGTCGATGACGCTGGCGTAGGTGTCTAGGGTCTTAAAGCGCTCGCCGTCCTGCAGCTCGATCACGTCAGCGGCGACGCCGCCTAAGCTGGCACGCAGCTTGTCGAGGAACAGCGGGCCGACCGTGGTGTTGGTGATGACCGCCGCTTGGTGGCCGCCGATGTACGGCACAAGCACGTCAGGCGTGCCAAGCAGGCCGTCGCCAATGAGAATGGGATAGCTGCGAGCCCCGAGATCAACCTTGAGTTCAATCACGAATCACACCCTCGCTGCGCAGGATGCGCTCCACGTCTTCAGCGAGTGCCTGGGCACCTTGGCCGGCGGTGAGAAACCGATAGTCGGCCACCTCGTCATAGAGGGGCTTGCGATCCTGCCAGAGCCGCTCCAAGGTCTCCTGGGGGTCGCCCTGCTGCAGCAAGGGACGCCGCTTGTCCTTGGCGGCGCGGTCCACAAGCCGGTCGATGGGGCTGTAAAGGTGCACCGCACAGCCGCGGCCGCGCAGCGCCCGCCGATTGGCCGGACGCAGCACGGCACCACCACCGGTGGCGAGCACAATGCTCTCCATGCCCGTGAGTTCATCGATGACCGCCTGCTCCCGGTCGCGAAAAGCCCGCTCGCCCTCCACATCAAATATCCAAGCGATCGGCACCCCGGCCCGCTCTTCAATGACCTGGTCGGAATCGAAGAACTCCCGTCCTAGGGAAGCAGCGAGGTGCTTGCCGACCGACGTCTTGCCCACGGCCATCAAGCCGACGAAGTAGATGCTCTGCGCCATCGCCAGATTGTAGCCCGGATGCCGGGGCTGCAAACTGTGTCCGGCAATTGCTTTGTCCGTTCAACTCTTGGGCGCTTGCGTACCCCCGCTGCTGGCCGTGGGGGGCGCGAGGATGCGCGGAGTGATGAAGATCAGCAGTTCCTGCTTGTCGTCCCGCTCGTAGGTGCGGCTGAACAGGCGGCCGAGCAGGGGCAGGTTGCCCAGCAGGGGCGTCTTTTCAGTGGCGAAGTTGCGGTCGGTCTGGAAGATGCCGCCAAGCACCACCGTTTCGCCATTGTCGATCAGCACTTCGGTCTCGATTTCGTTGGTGTTGATCGAGGGCACGCCATTGAATATGCGCCCGACATTGTCCTGCTTGACGTTGATTTCCAGGATGATGCGGCTCTTGGGGGTAATGCGTGGCGTCACGTCCAAGGACAGCACCGCGTCCTTGAAGGAAGTGGAAGTGGCGCCGCTGCTGCTGGCTTCCTGGTAGGGGATCTCGACGCCGGACTCGATTCGGGCCCGGGATTTGTCCGCGGTGATGACCTTGGGCCGGGCCATGATTTCGGCCTTTCCTTCTGCAGCCAGTGCGGAGATTTCCATGTCGATCAGGTAGCTGTTGCCCGTGATGCCTACTCCAAAGCTCGATGCGCCTTCGCTCAACACGCCCAAGTCAACCACCAGATCGTCCGGGCTTGATATCTCCCCAACACCGGCCGGGTCGGCCAAGGCGTTTTGCAACTCCGCCAAGGTCTTCAAGGAGCCGCCGAAGCGGAGGGCACGGCTGTCCCCGCTTTCAATGCCGCCGCCGCCCCAGCGAATACCGAACTGCTCCGACAGATTGTTGTTGACGGTGATGATTCGGGACTCGATGAGCACTTGGCGAACGGGCACGTCAAGAGCCGCAACGATGCGCCGGAAGCCCTCAATTTGGGCGTCGGTGCCGGTGTAGAGAATGGCGTTGGTGCGCTCGTCGATCATGGCATGGCCCTGGCCATTCATGGCGCGGACCTGGCCACCTACGGCGTGGCCCGAATCAGGGAAACCGCCTTGCCGTTGCGCACCCTCATTGAACAAGGACCAAATGTCCGCCGCCTTGGCGTAGCCGATCTGGATGTGTTCCGTGCGCACTGGCGCCAGCGCCGCGGACTGCTGCTCTGCCTGCAGGCGGAACTGCTCGGCGGCGGCGATTTCAGCCGCCGGGGCCACGTAAACCACATCGCCCAGACGCCGCTGGTCGAGCCCGGCAACCTGCAGCACCAAATCAAGGGCCTGCTGCCAGGGAACATCCTCCAAGCGCAGCGTCACTCGGCCCGAAACCGCTTCGCTGGCCACTAGATTGAAGTCCGCAGTGTTGGCAATGACACGCAGCGCAGCGCGGACATCGATGTCTTGGAAGTTGAGCGACACGGATTCGGCATCGGCAACCGCCGTGGGTGCGGCGTCGGCTGGTGCCATAACCACCATGGCTAACGGCACGAGCAACAGCACGAGCAAAGCGCCAAACCTGCATCCGCGCCGGCCGGCACCGTTCATCGTCAATGTCCAACCTTGGCCATGAGTGGCGCTGCCTTGGCTTTGAATGGCGCTGCCCTGACCACTCACGGCGCTACCCTGCCCATTCATGGCGCCGCCCTGGCCACTGGTGGCGCCGCCCTGGCCATTCATGGCGCTGCCCTGGCCACTGGTGGCGCTGCCCTGGCCATTCATGGCGCTGCCCTGGCCACTAGTGGCGCTGCCTTAGCGGTTACTTCCACCGCCCCAGCCATCGGTGGCACAGTCTCAACCAACGTCAACTTGCGGTTTCGCTCCACCCAGGCGCCACCGCCGTCCGGCAGTATCTCCACGAATTGGATGGCCGCTTCCCCAATTTGTCGGATGCGGCCGTGATTCTGGCCCAAATGGTCCCCGGCGCGCAGCTCGTGGACGCCGCCGTCGCTATCGACCACCAACGCGCGGCGAACTGCGCCCTTGCCGATGGTGCCCACCAAGCCCAAATCAGACACCGGAAAGGCCTCCAACGGCTGGCGGGGGCGGCTGAAGTCCGGCGCGATTCCACCTCTGCCCTGCTGCGCGCCTGAGTTGGCTGCGAGCGCCGGCGGATCAAACGGGCTGCGCCTAGCTCCCGCCTGATAGGTGGTGGGCGCTGGCGGGGCAAACTCCGGCGAAGCTTCGAGCACTGGGCCGGACTCCGCTTCCAGTTCGGCGACGTAGCGCTCCACATCTTCAATCTGGTGGCCGCCGCAAGCCGCCAAGAAGACGACCCATGGGACGCAGGCTGTTGGCATGGGTTTCATGGCTCCTCCAAAAGCAAGTAGGTTTTCAGGTCAATGCGCACGTTGAGGTCATTCCCTGGCCCACCGGATTCAATTTCAAAGTCGTGCAGCGTGAGAATCTGGGGCAGGTTGGCCAAGCTGCCAGCGAATGCGCCGAGTTGGTGATAGGTTCCCAAGAGGCGAAGGCTGACTGGCAGTTCGGCGTAGTGGTCGTGGCGGTGACTGTCCGTGAACTCGATGCCCGCAATGGTCAAGTGGTGGTCCTCGGCCGCTGCCGTGATGTCCTCGATCAACTCGGCGGTTTCGGAAGCGGTGGCAAGCCGTGCCTGCCAGTGCGCCAAGAGCGCCTCAAGCGCCTCCGTCTGAGACCGGACTTGACCGAGATTGGCCACCTGCGCGGCGCTGGCAGCGAGTCGGTCCCGCAACCTGAACTCCTCTGCCTCAAGCGCCTCATTCCGAGAGGCCAAGCCGCCGATCAGGCCCCAAACGCCAACCGCTAGGACCAAAGCAAACAGCCCCGTCAAGAACCCCACTCTCACTGATGTCGGCCACGTGCCCACGTCTTTCCAGTCGAGCTCAGCTAGGTCAATGCCCAGCCATTCGCGGTATTCCATGGTCAAGGGTTCCCAACCAACGCAACGGCCCAAGCTCCGACGATGGCCGGGGCCGCAGTGGCATCCGCGACCACGGCCGGGGGCGGGGCCGGGGCCGAGTCGACAACCGCGGCTGCGGGTGGGCCCGCATCCGGGGCTGAGGCGCAACGGGGGCTTTCGCGCAACGGCACCTGAACAACGGTCATGCTGAAAGCGCGGCCTTGGCCATGCATGGCGCCGCCCTGGCCATGAATGGCACCGCCACCCGGCAAACTGCCTGGCAGGCTGTCCTTGATGTTGAGCAGCCGCGGCTCCGAAAACCAGTGGCACTCCTGCAAGTTTCTCAAAAGCGCCGACACGTCTTGGCTGCTCGACGCCACGCCGCGCAGGGCAAGCACATCCCCGCGCCGGTCCATCGCTTGGAAGTGCACGCCCATGGGCAATGTGTTGGCCACCTCCTCCAACATGCGCGCCACCGTGCCGCGTCGAGCCTCAAGCGCTCGAATGGCTTCAATGCGAACGCCCATCTCACGCTGGCGTTGCCGAAGCCGCTCGACCTCCTCAATCCGCCGGTCAAACTCAGCAAGTTTCCGTTGCAGAATGCCATTGCGTTTGCCTTGCCCGTCCGCAACGGCCCCTTGGTGCAGGGCAAGCATCACGACCAGCGCCAAAGCCCCGGCGAAAACGCCGCCCAGCTGCAGGCCGAACAGTCGGTTGCGGCGGCGACGCTGGCCGTCCCGCCACGGCAGCAGGTTGACGGCCGGAATCACAACCCGCCCCGCAGCGCCAAGCCGCAGGCCGTGAGCAGGCTGGGGGCCTCCTGGAACAGCACTTGGCGGTCGATGGTCGGTGCCAAGGCCATGCCCAGAAACGGATTGGCAACGGCAGCGCGCACCGGCAGGCGTTCGTTCAGGGCCTCCACCAAGGCAACGCCCCTGTCATTCACTTCACTGCACTGGCCACTAGTGACAATGCCTTGGGCATGCACGGGACTACCCTGGCTATTCGTTGCGCTGCCCTGGCCGTTCTCGGCGCTGCCCTGGCCATGTAGGGCGCTGCCCTGGCCTCGGTTGGCTCTGGCTTGGCCATAGATGGCATTGGCCGCATCGACACCAGCGAAAAGCGCCACGCCAACCCGGGCTGGGGCTGCGGACGCCGCAAAGCGCTCAAGAGCCCGGGCAACCACCCGTGCCAAAGCGTCGGGATCAATGGTAGCCTGCACGGCCTCACCGACCAGCGCTTCCGGCGCACCAATCGCTACACCATCCGCCCCGTCATACGCCTCGCTTGAGCGGTGAACGCAAAGACCGTTTTCGAACACCTTGAGATGGGCCGCGCTGGAGCCAACGTCAAGCAGCGCGGTGAGGCCTTCGACGTGCCCGCCCAAGGCAGTTCGCGCCGCGGCCAAACCCCGCGCCAACGCCAAGTCTTGGATTTCGATGACGACGGGCGATAGCCGGCCCGCCCGCAGCACGGCCACGCCCTGCAACAATTGCGCCTTTGGACAGGCCGCCAACACCGCGTCCGCCCGCTTGGGGTCGAGCGTCGACAGCCCTTGGATCTCAAAGTCATAGGCCACTTCATCGGGTGGACCGGGCAGGTGGCGCGCCGCCTCCACCTCAATGGTGGCTGCCACGTCCGCATCCGCCAAGGCGGCATCGACCGCAAAGGTCTTGATGACCGCCTGTGGTCCGCTGAGTGCCAGGGCCGCCCGATTCGACCGGCAGCCGCAATGGCGCTTAAGTGCCCGAATGGCTTCACCAATGCGCTCCACATCACTAAACTGGCCGTCAACCAAGGTGTTGGGAGGCAGTGGCTCCGTCCCATAGGCTTCAACCCGCCATCCATGCGCTTGCTTCGTGAGCTCAACCAGCTTGATGGATGCCGGGCAGATGTCCACACCGAGCAAACCGGCAGGCTTTCCCTTGAACAACCTCAACCCCCGCAACACGGCCCAACCTCGCAAAAGAACGCTGATGCGCACCATTATCTGGATGGCGTTCACCGGAATCTGTACGTTATCTCTTACATTGGCCGCCGTTTATCTCTATTTGAATCCGCAAATCCCCGATGCGGAGTCCTATCGGTACGTCAAGCTGGAGACCCCGCTGCGGGTGTTCACCGCCGATGAGGCGCTCATCGCGGAGTTCGGCGAGCGCCGCCGCATCCCCATCCGCTTCGATCAAGTGCCGCCCCACTTCATCAACGCGCTTCTTGACACCGAGGACAAGCGCTTCTACCAACACAGCGGCATCGACTTCATCTCCTTGACCAACGACACCTTCGGGCTGGCCAAGAGCCTGCTGCTCGAAGGGTCGTTGGGGCCCGGTGCCAGCACCATCACCATGCAGTTGGCGCGCAACATCTCGTTCACCTTGGAGCGGCGCTTCCTGCGCAAGTTCAAGGAGATGCTGCTGGCGCTGAAGATCGAAACCGAGCTTGAGAAGGACGAGATACTGGAGCTCTACATCAACGAGATGCCGTTCGGGAAGCGGGCCTACGGGGCAGAGGCAGCGGCCCGCACCTACTACGGCAAGCCCTTGGGTGAACTGAACATTCCCCAACTCGCCATGCTGGCGGGCGTGCTGCAGGCGCCAACCGCCGGCAACCCCATCAACGGCCCGGAACGGGCGCTCAGGCGCCGCAACCTGGTGTTGTCCCGAATGCGCGCCCAAGGCTCCATCACCGACGCCGAATACAATGACGCCGTGGCAGCGCCCATCACCGCGGCGTTGCACGGACGGGACCTCGACGTGCCGGCGCCCTTTCCGGCGGAGTGGGTGCGCCAACAACTGCTCGAACGCTTCCCCGACCTCTACACGGGCGGCTACGCCGCCTACACGACGCTGAACGGCCGCAACCAAGCCGCAGCCACCCGGGCGCTGCGCAAGGGGCTGATCGCCTATGACCGTCGCCATGGCTACCGCGGCCCAGAGGCTCGCTTCGACGACCTGGAGCAGGGCCTAGCGGCGCTTCCGGACCTGAACATATTGGGCGGCTTGGTGCCTGCGCTGGTGACCGACGTCAGCCATGACCAAGCCACCGCCACCTTGGCGGACGGCGCATCGATCACCTTGGAGATGGCCGCGCTCCGCTGGCGTCCGCACATCGACACGGACATTCTCGGGGCGGCGCCGAAGCGCCCGAAGGACGTGGTGCAGCCCGGTGACTTGATTCGCGTTCAGGCCCATGAGGAAGGCTGGCGGCTGGCCCAGCTGCCCCAGGTCCAAGGCGCCTTGGTATCCCTCGACCCCAACACCGGTGCAGTGCTGGCCCTTGAGGGGGGCTTCGACTTCGGCATCAGCCAGTACAACCATGCCTTGCAGGCGGCCCGCCAGCCAGGCTCCGGGTTCAAGCCCTTCGTCTATTCGGCTGCCCTGCAAAGCGGCACAACGCCCGCTTCGATCTTCATGGACGCGCCCTTGGTGCATGACGACGCGAATATGGAGTCCCAGTATCGTCCAAGAAACGACAACAACCGCTACAACGGCCCCACCCGGCTGCGGGAGGCGCTGTACCGCTCCATCAACCTGGTGTCGATGCGGGTGCTGATGCGGGTTGGGGCAGGCAACGTGCTCACCCATGCCCAGCGCTTTGGCTTCGACACCGGCTCGTTTCCCCGCAACACCCAGCTGGCCATTGGCGGCGGCACCATGGCAGTGACACCCATCGACATGGCCGCGGCCTACGCGGTGTTCGCCAACGGCGGATACCAAGTGGAGCCGCACATCATAGGCAAAGTGGCGGACATTGACGGCGCCATTGTCTTCGAGCCGCAATATGCCGCGGTTTGCCGCTCTTGCGGCGAGGAAGAGCCCCTAGCGCTGCCCGACGAGGAGCCTGTCAACCTGGAGGATCTTCTGGCCCAATCCCCCGCCCCGCCAGCGGAGCCTGCCATCGACGAACGCAACGCCTTCATCATGCACCAAATGCTCAAGGACGTGATCAATCGCGGCACCGGGCGGCGCGCTCGGGTGCTGGAGCGCGCCGACATCGCCGGCAAGACGGGCACCACGGACAACGCCGCCGACACTTGGTTCAACGGCTACAGCCCGGATGTGGTCACCAGCGTCTGGGTGGGCTTTCCCGACCATGAGCCCTTGGGCGAGCGGGAGTACGGATCCAACAACCCCCTGCCGATCTGGATCGACTACATGCGCACCGCCCTGGATGGCCTGCCGGAGTCCCATCCCGCGCAGCCGCCCGGGGTGCTGAGCATGAAGATTGACGCCCGAACCGGGGCCTTGGCTGCCGGTTCGCAGGAGGACGCCATCTTCGAGTACTTCTTGGCGGAGCACGCACCCGAGCCACAACGCTTGGACGGGGACAGCGATGAGGGCGCCCCCAACATCAGGCCAGAAGACCTTTTTTGATCTCCCCCCGAGCTTGCTCCCGCAAGCCGTTGCGCAGCGACTCAAACGGAAGCTTGCTCCCGCACGCAGTTGAGCAGCAACTCGAACGGGAGCTTGCTCCCGCACGCACGCAGTTGCGCAGCAACTCGAACGGGAGCTTGCTCCCGCACGCACGCAGTTGCGCAGCAACTCGAACGGGAGCTTGCTCCCGCACGCACGCAGTTGCGCAGCAACTCGAACGGGAGCTTGCTCCCGCACGCACGCAGTTGCGCAGCAACTCGAACGGGAGCTTGCTCCCGCATTGGGCCGCAGGCTCGACGCGTTAACGCACCAGCTTGATGTAGTCCCCAGCCCGGGGCTCGCCGTGCGGATAGTGCCCGTTGATGACCCGCAGGGTCTCTTCAGGAAAGGCCGCCAGAGAGGACTTTTGCGCCAGTTTCGCATAGGTGTCCCCTGGATTGGCCATGACCACGTGAATGCGCTGCCGGTTGGCGGCGTCGAGATCGCTGGCGGTCATCGCCCGGAACGAAGCGAGGGTATCGTTGAAGTCACGCTCAAAACGCGCCGGGTCGCCCACCGGGCCGAGGTCGCCCTTGAACAGATACACAGCGTCGTCCTTGAACACCACCGCCAACTTCTGCCGTTGGGCGTCGCCCCCCAGAATGGTCACGTCCGCGACGTAAGCGGCATTGCCGTTGACGTCAATGGCTCGACCGTTTTCGATGTCGTCACGCTTGAGGACGTCGCGCAGGTAGCCTTCCGGCGTCTGCCCCTTGGTGGGTGGCCTGTGCCGCTGCACGACGATGCTGGCGTTCGCTGCGCCGCTGAGGTCCCGGCCAAACAACTCCGTGGCCGTATTGCCCAGATCCCAGCCCTCCGGGAAGCGCACCACGATGCGCAAGCCACTGTGGTAGTAAGTGCTGCCCTGCACCAGCCCCTTGGCTGCTTCGTCGCCATACGTCAAGCCATTCAGCATGGCCCAGAAGTCGCGCTCCGGTGGACGAATCTCGTCGCCGGCCAAGGGAACGGCCTCCGCCACTACATCGTGCAGGCGCTTGTCATTGCGTGGGTGGCTGCCGAACAAGCCATGGTAAACGCTGGGCTGCTTGGAGACCGTCTTGGCGAACAGCTCTGCCTCCTTAAGCACGTAGATCGCATTGATCATGGCCAAGGGGTCGTAGCCCGCCCGCGCCAAGAGCTCGGCGCCGATGGCGTCCGCTTCCAACTCGTGCTCGCGGGCCTCCCGGCTCACCGCGGTGGCCGTCAAGGTGTCCCCCAAGTCCTTCATGCCCCAACTGGAGGTGCCGATGGCGCCGACCCAGCCGAGCAAGCCGCCAAGACGGTTGAGCTCCTTCGAGCGTTTGGAGTGGCGCGCCACCACATGGCCTATCTCATGGCCAATGATGCCCGCCAGTTCGTCTTCGCTGCGGCAATAGGCGATGATGCCGCGATAGATGAAAATGTAGCCGTCCGGAGTGGCGGCGGCGTTGACTTTCGGGCTGTCAACCACCACAAAGGTGTAGTCCTTGCCAGCGTCCGGCGAGACCGCCAACAGGCGCTCGCCTATTGCGGTGACGTAGTCCTGCAATTCCACATTCCGATACAACGCCTCCTTTTCGCGCAGGTCGTTGTACATCTTCTCGCCGGGACCGGCACCGAATGCACTGCCGGCCGCGAATACGAGGATCAACCCTGCTAGTGGCAACCGTTGGTGTTTCGCTGGCGCAACCGTGCGCGATTGCGACCACGCGGGGAGTATGAGCTTGTGCATGATTTACCCCTTGAAGTCCTGATCACGTTTAGAACGCCGATTCTAACGGGAATTGGATGAACGCGTGATGAATGCGAATCCGCTGCGCGGGTTCGTTGGAGTTTCGCTGGCGCGAAACTCTGCGAACTGGGGTCGGCGAACCCGCTGGGCGGGTTCGTTGGAGTTTCGCTATCGCGAAACTCTGGGTGCGTTAGGCGCCTAAGGTGGGTTAGCGGGTGACGGTGCGTTTGCCGAAGCGTCGGTGGAAGCGTTCCACGCGGCCTCTGGAATCCAGGATCTTTTGCTTGCCGGTGTAGAAGGGGTGGCAGGCCGAGCAGACGTCGATGTGGATGTCTTCGGCCAAAGTGGAGTGGGTCTCAATGACGTTGCCGCAACTGCACGTGGCCTTGATGGCTTGATAGGGCGGGTGGATGCCGTTCTTCATGAGACTTTTCCGGTGGGGAAAAAGCGCGTAGTTTAGCAGAGGGGCGGCCATCGGCAAGCTCGCTGACCACCGCGTTGCACCCCTTTTTCCGCAATCAACAGGCGGACGAACGCGCGCGGTGGGTTCGCGATTGCAACCCATAGCAGCGCGCACCACACTAGGCTCGCCATGACGTCAGTCGTTCGCATTGCTGTTCCCGTTCCTCTTGCGCAGGGGTTCGACTACGCCGTTCCTGCCGCCTGCCAGCCGCCAGCGGTGGGCGCGAGGGTACGGGTGCCATTCGGCAGCCGAACCTTGGTGGGCATCTGCATCGAGCGGGATCCGCAGAATGCCTACGCGGATCTCAAGCCGCTGCTTGAGGTGCTCGACGAGCAGAGCATCCTGCCAGAGGATGTGCAGCAGCTAGCGCTTTGGTTGGCCAGCTACTACCACTATCCCCTTGGCGAGGTGTTCGCCGCCCTGCTGCCCAACGCCGCCCTGAAGGGGATGCCGCTGCGCGTTCGTGCCGAGGACATCTGGCGGCGCAGCGGCATAGCCGCACCGGATCTATCCCGCGCCGAGCGGCAGCGGGCACTGCTGGCCTTCCTGGACCGCAATGGCGGCTGGGCCAGCGGCAAGGCCATTCGGGCTGCGGGTTTCACGTCCGCCATGATCGCCGCGCTGGTTCGCAAAGGCGCCATTGAGGCGGGTGAGCGCCGCTTCGATCAAGAGCAGCCCCCGCAACTGACCGCCGATCAGGAAGCAGCCGTCAGGGATTATCGAAGGACGCTGGATGGCTTTTCTCCGAACCTGCTGGAGGGCGTCACCGGCAGCGGCAAGACCGAAGTCTATCTGCGCACCATTGCCGATGCGCTGCACCGCGGCCGCCAAGTGATGGTGCTGGTGCCCGAAATCGCCCTGACACCCCAGACCCTGGACCGCTTCAGGCGGCGCTACGGCGCCACCGAAGTCATGCACTCGGGCCTCAACGATCAAGAGCGGCTGAACGCTTGGCTGCGTTGCCGCGATGGCCAAGCGCGGATACTCATCGGCACCCGATCGGCGGTCTTCACGCCCTTCAAGCAGCTTGGCCTGATCGTGGTGGACGAGGAGCACGACACCTCGTTCAAGCAGCAGGACCGGCTGCGCTATTCGGCGCGCGACGTGGCCGTCAAGCGCGCCCGGGAGCTCGGCATTCCGCTAATTCTGGGCAGTGCGACGCCGTCACTGGAATCCCTTGAAAACGTCCGTCGCGGACGCTACCGACACCAGCTTCTGCGCCAGCGCGCCACCGGTGCACCCATGCCGAGCATGCACATTCTCGACATCCGCGGCCATGCCCTGCGCGAAGGCTTGAGCCACCCACTGACGGCGCACATCGAACGCCACCTCAACGCCGGCGGACAAGTGCTGGTGTTCCTCAACCGCCGTGGCTACGCGCCCGTTTACCTTTGTGCCGACTGCGGCTGGCAAGCGGTCTGCAGCCATTGCGACGCCAGGCTGACCCTGCACCAAGGCCGCAAGCGCCTAGCCTGCCACCACTGCGGTTCCGAGCGCCCCGTCACCGAAGCCTGCCCGTCCTGCGGCAGTGCGCATCTGCTGGCGCTCGGGGTCGGCACCGAACGCACCGAAGGGGGGCTGCGGGAACGCTTCCCCAAAGCCTCCCTCATCCGCATCGACCGGGACACGGCCCGCTCCCAACGCCGCCTTGAGCAGGGGCTGGCGGAAATCGGGCGCGGTGAGCCGGGCATTCTGATCGGCACCCAAATGCTTGCCAAAGGCCACGACTTCCCCAACATCACGATGGTGGCCATCGTCAACGCCGATGCCGGCTTCCTTAGCGCCGACTTCAAGGCGCCCGAGCGCACCGCCCAATTGCTCATTCAGGTTGCCGGACGGGCCGGACGGGCGAACCGCCCCGGCGAGGTGTGGATACAGACCCTGCAGCCCGCAAACCCTGCGCTACGGCGGCTGATCGAGGCAGGCTACGCCGGTTTTGCCGACCACGAACTGTCCATTCGCCACCGGGCGGGGCTGCCTCCGGCACGGCCCATGGCCCTGCTGCGCGCTGCCGCCCCGGACCCCGCAGCCCCGGCGGCCTTCCTCACCAAACTCAAGGCCAAGCTGCCCAGCAACCTGGAAGTTCTCGGCCCGGCCCCGGCGCAGATGCAACGGCTGGCCAACCAGCACCGCTTTCAACTGATGCTGCTTGCCGACCGGCGCGGCCCGTTGCATCGAGGTATCAGGGCAGTGGCAGGCATCGCAGCGCCACCTGGCGTACGCTGGGAAATCGACGTTGACCCCGCGGATGCGCTTTAATACGAAATCATGGCTAAGCGCACCCATACCGCCAACCGCAAGCCGCGCACCGCAGCCCGCCGCACGCAAGCGCATTGGCACACGCCCAGCTTCGTAGCGGGCATCCTCTGCGCCGCAGCCGGCTTCATATTGTGGACCCAAGCACCGGATTACATTTCGGAAAACACCGCCAAGTTGCCTGCCTCGGGCGCCGTAGTCGGCGGGGACGAGACCGAGCAGCTCGAGTTCCGGTTCACCGACCTGCTCGAAGGCAGCGAAGTGCCTGCCGACCCGGACAAGTACGGCCCTGCGCAGCCGCTGGAGCCCGAGCCAGCCGGTGAGCTCGCATCCGCCGGCGCCGAGCCACCGGTCGATGCCGATGAAGGCCAGCCCATCTACATTCAAGCGGCGTCCTTTCGCGATTTGGCCGACGCTGAAAGCCTGAGAGCGCAGCTCATCCTGCAGGGCCTGGCAGCCGCCACCGCGCGGGTGGACCTCAACAGCGGCGCTTGGTATCGGGTCACCGTTGGCCCCATCGAGTCGGCATCCGAAGCCCGCAGCGTCATGAGCAACCTGCGCGAGCAAAAGCTCGAAGCCATATGGATTAAGCGCAGCTAGGCGCCTTGATCGAGGAAACCTGACCCAAAGCCTGATCGCGAGAGCCTGATCGCAGAAAGAGCCTTGAACTGAATCACGAGTGCCTTCGGGACGAACACCTGTCTCGATGGCCTGGGGCACCATCTCGCTAGCATTGCTCTTCAAGCCAACCATCCCAAGGAAACCGTTCCGCAACCATGCAACCCTTTCACGCAACCACCATTCTCGGCGTCCGTAGTGCCGGTGAGGTCGCCCTTGGCGGCGACGGTCAAGTGAGCGCCGGGCAGACCATCATGAAGGGCAACGCCATCAAGGTGCGGCGCCTGCACCAAGACCGGGTGCTGGCCGGCTTCGCGGGCGGCACCGCCGATGCCTTCACCTTGTTTGAGCGCTTTGAGGCCGCGCTGGACAAGTTCTCCGGCAACTTGACCCGCAGCGCGGTTGAGCTGGCCAAGGACTGGCGGTCGGACCGGGCGCTGCGTCGCCTCGAAGCGATGCTGATCGTCGCTGACCAAGGCAGCACCTTGATGGTGAGCGGCACCGGCGACGTGATCGAGCCGGAATCGGGCGTGATTGCCATTGGCTCCGGGGGGCCTTACGCCCAGGCCGCCGCCCGGGCGTTGCTGGAGAACACCGACTTGGGCGCCCGCGACATCGTCGAGCGGGCACTGACCATCGCCGCCGACATCTGCGTGTACACCAACCACAATCGGAGCATTGAAGTTCTGGCCAGCGTTGGGCAATGATGGACGCCCCCGCCGCCATTCGCGAAACGCACGGCCACAGCCCGCCGGCTGGCTGGCTGTGGCTTCGGCGTCGGCGGGCTGACGGCCTCACGTCGAGGCGAACTTCCAACACGGGCTTCAAGCGCAGGGAACGACCACAATGATGACCCCCAGGGAAATCGTGCATGAGCTGGACAAGCACATCATCGGCCAGGACGCCGCCAAGCGGGCCGTGGCCATCGCCTTGCGCAATCGCTGGCGGCGCATGCAGCTTGATGAGGAGATGCGCGACGAGATCACCCCCAAGAACATCTTGATGATCGGCCCCACCGGCGTCGGCAAGACCGAGATTGCCCGCCGTCTCGCCCGATTGGCGGGCGCGCCGTTCATCAAGGTGGAAGCCACCAAGTTCACCGAGGTCGGCTACGTGGGGCGGGATGTGGAATCCATCATCCGCGACCTAGCCGACGTTGCCGTCAAGCAACAACGGGAAGCGCAGGTGATTCGCGTGCGGCACCGGGCGGATGACGCCGCTGAAGAGCGCATCCTGGACGCGCTGCTGCCGGTGCCCCGGCAGGTTGGCGAAAGCCCAAGCCCGCCGGACTCATCCACCCGCCAAGTGTTCCGCAAGAAGCTGCGCGAGGGCGAACTCGACGACAAGGAAATCGAAATCGAGGTGGACGCCGCCCCGGTGGGCGTCGAGATCATGGCGCCGCCGGGCATGGAGGAGATGACCCAGCAGCTGCAGAGCATGTTCAGCAACCTGGGCTCCGAGCGAACCCGCCGCATGCGCCTGAAGATCAAGGACGCCTACCGGCGGCTGAGCGAGCAGGAAGCCGCCAAGCTCATCAACGAGGACGAGGTGAAGGCGCAAGCCATCACGGCGGTGGAGCAGACCGGCATCGTGTTCCTCGACGAAATCGACAAGGTCACCAGGCGCTCCGAAACCCTGGGGGCCGACGTTTCCCGGGAGGGGGTGCAACGGGATCTGCTGCCGCTCATCGAAGGCTGCACCATTTCCACCCGCTACGGCATGGTGCGCACCGACCACATTCTGTTCATCGCCTCCGGCGCCTTCCATCTGGCCAAGCCGTCGGACCTGATCCCCGAGCTTCAAGGCCGCCTACCCATCCGGGTGGAGTTGGCGGCACTCACCCCCGGCGACTTTCAGCGCATCCTGGTGGAGCCGGACGCATCGCTCACCGAGCAGTACGAGGCACTGATGAAAACTGAGGGCTTTGCCATCCGCTTTGATGAAGGCGGCCTGCAGCGCATCGCGGAACTGGCATGGCGGGTCAACGAAAGCACGGAGAACATCGGCGCAAGAAGGCTGCACACCCTCATGGAGCGTCTGCTTGACGACATCTCGTTCAACGCCTCGGAAAACGAGGGCGGTGACGTTTTGGTCAACGCCGAGTACGTGGACCGGCACTTGGAGGAACTGGTGAAGGACCAGGACCTGTCGAGGTACATCCTCTAACCAACGCTCAATTGCCATGCGGCCAACCCACATCACCTACCGCAAGCGCAGCCGCCTTCTGGAACTGAAGTTCGACGGCGAAAGCGCCAGCCTGCCGGCGGAGTTGCTTAGGGTCTATTCCCCATCCGCGGAGGTGCGTGGCCACAACGCCAACGAACGTCAACTGCAGACGGGCAAGAAGCAGGTGCAGATCAGCGCCTTGGAACCGGTCGGCAACTACGGCATTCGCATCAGCTTCGACGATGGCCACGACACCGGCATCTACGCTTGGGACTACCTGCGTGACCTCGCGGACAACCAAGAGCGCTATTGGCAGGAGTACTTGGCCGAACTCAAGGCCGCCAACGCCTCGCGCCTGCCGAGCATTCCGGTGCGCCACTTCACGCCCAAGCCGAGCTAAACTGGCCCCATGGCCAAGACCGATGAGCGGGTGAGCTTCGGCTTCAGGGAGGTTGAAGCCCAGGAGAAGACGCGGCTGGTCGGCGAGGTGTTCACCTCAGTGGCCGGCCGCTACGACCTGATGAACGATCTCATGTCGCTGGGCAGCCACCGCCTGATGAAGCGCATGCTGGTGGAGATGTCCGGCGCCCGACCCGGCCATCAAGTGCTCGATCTGGCCGGCGGCACGGGCGACATTGCCCGCTTGTTGGCACCTGTGGTGACCCAGGCCGGCCGGGTGGTGCTGGCCGACATGAACCCCGACATGCTGGCCATCGGGCAGGACCGAACGCTCGACTCAGGCCTGGCCCAAGTGCAGTGCTGCTGCGCCAAGGCCGAAGCCCTGCCCTTCGCGGACGACCTGTTCAACAGCGCCACCATCGGCTTCGGCCTGCGCAACTTCACGGCCAAGCACGAAGCGCTGCGAGAGTTGAAGCGCGTACTCAAGCCTGGTGGCGTCCTGTTGGTGCTGGAGTTCTCCAAACCTGCCAACCCTTGGCTTGAGGCCGCCTACCAAGGCTTCCAAAGCACTTGGCCGGCCCTTGGCCGGCTGGTGGCGGGCGACGCGGCAAGCTACCGTTACCTCATCGAATCCATCCGCATGCACCCGGACCAAGAGACGCTCAAGCTGATGCTGGCCGATGGCGGCTTCAGCGAGGTCGAGCATCACAACCTGCTCGGCGGCATCGCCGCCATCCACCGCGCCGTGGCATGAACCCACTCACCGCCCTGCTCGCCGACCTGGCCGAAACCCTCGGCAACGCGCTGTTGAACTTGGACGCCGACGCCAAGCAACGCCTTGCCGACCTTGAGGGCCGGTGCATTCGCATCGAATGCACGCTGCCGAACGCGTCGGCCACGCTGAAAGTGCAGCGCTCACGCATCGCGGTTTCCGCGGAGGCCATTGAGGCAGCAGATGCCGTGGTGCAGGGCTCGATGGCGGACCTCATCGCTTGGTTCCTGAGCGGAGCGTCGGCCGAGAGCACGGCGGTGCGCATTGAAGGCGACCCAGGCGCGCTGGCCGAAGTCACGGCGGCGATCACCCCAAGTCTCATCAACCAGCTGTATGGCAATCTGTCCAACGGCCCCGGTGAAAGCGCGCTCGGCGCGCTTGAACTGGCCGCCGCAGGGCTGCGCTCGGCCGCGGAAGGCGCGGCGCATGCGATGGAGCAAGGGCTTAAGCCTTCCCAAGATGGCGTGAGCCCCTTGGCCCCGCTCACCCCAGCGCTTGAGCTACTGCGCGAGGGCGTCTTGGACCTCGCCCTCAAAGCTCAGGAACTGGCCAAGCCAACCCGCGGCGACCCGCCGTGAAGGCCCCCGGTCGGCGGCGCCCAGTGCGGGGCCGGCTGTTCGCCATCGCTCGCAGCGCCGTTCGGCACCGCCTTGACGCCGCGCTGCCCACCGATGCGCTGATCGCCAGCGGCGTGCCCCGTGTCCTCCGCTGGGCGCTGATGGCCTGGCCCGGACGCTGGCTGCCAGCGCCGCGCAAGGAACATGCCGTGCGGCTGCGGCTCGCCTTGGAAGAGCTCGGGCCGGTGTTCATCAAGTTCGGTCAACTGCTGTCCACCCGCCGCGACCTGCTCACCGCCGACTACGCCAACGAACTGGCCCTGCTGCAGGACCATGTGGCGCCGTTTGCTGGTGAGCGCGCGCAAGCTATCGTGGCCGACGCGTTAGGGGAGGATTTTTCGAAGGAAATCAATCAATTCGACCTTGAGCCCATCGCCTCGGCGTCCATCGCCCAAGTCCACGGGGCAACGCTCAACAGCGGCGAACGCATCGTGATCAAGGTGGTTAGGCCGGACATCGAGGGCACCATTCGCGCCGATCTTGACGTGCTAACCCGGTTGGCGAGCTGGATTGACCGTCATGTTGCGGCCACCCAGCGCCTGCATCTGCCCGAGGTGGTCAGGGACTACGCGGATACGGTGCTCAAGGAACTCGACATGGTTCGGGAGGCGGCCAACACCCAACGGCTGCGGGAGAATTTCGCCGCGTCGGTGTTGCTCTACGTTCCCCAAGTCCACCACCAGCTCACGCGCCCCAACGTGCTGGCGATGGAGCGCATCGACGGCATACCGGTGGGTGACCTTGATCGGCTCATGGCCCAAGGCACCAATCTCGAAGTGCTTGCCCAACGCGGGGTGGAGACCTTCTTCACCCAAGTGTTCGTGCACAACTTCTTCCACGCCGACATGCACCCCGGCAACATTTTCGTGGACGTGACCGACCCGGAAAGCCCGCGCTACATCGCCCTCGACTGCGCCATCATCGGCCAGCTCACGGCGCGCGACCAAGACTATCTGGCCCGCAATCTGCTGGCCTTCTTCAACCGGGACTACCGCCAAGTGGCGCGCCTGCACTTCGAGTCCGGCTGGATTCCGCAGCAGACCGACGAAGCGCAATTCGAAGCCGTGATTCGCGAAGTGTGCGATCCGATCTTCGCCAAGCCGCTCAGCGAAATCTCCTTTGGCCACTTCTTGATCACGTTGTTCCGCACCGCCGCTGACTTCAACATCGAGATCCAGCCGCAACTGGTGCTGCTGCAGAAGACCCTGCTCTACATCGAGGGCGTCGGCCGAACGCTCTATCCGCAACTCGACCTCTGGGAGACCGCCAAGCCTTTCATGGAGCGCTGGATGGCGGAACGGGTCGGCCCACTGGCCACGTTGCGCAGCTTTGCCGACCGGGCGCCGGAGATCATCGAGCATTTGCCGCGCCTGCCGGAACTGATCACGGAAACCAGCCGTTCCCTGCGACGTCTTGAGTCTGGGCTGAAGGAGCAACAGGCGGTCACCGCCAAGCTTGAGGCGGAACTTTCCCATCAACAAAGACGGCGCCGCCGCCATCGCTTGGCCGGCGCTGCGCTCATCCTGCTCGCCACCGCCCTGCTCTGGGAGCCCGCGAGCCAGCTATTGGGCGTCTCCGTCGGCACCGTGGCGGGCGTCGCCAGCGCGTTGGTCGGCGCCTACCTGCTGCTGGCCAAGAGTTAATCGAATTCGCCCGGCAAAGGCCCCGCAAATGCCTATAATGAGGGCCACCCAACAGGATCAGCCGGGAGACTAACCATGTTCGGCGGTTTCGGCGTCACTGAGCTTCTGATCGTTCTGGCCATCGTGCTGCTGATCTTCGGCCCCAAGCGCTTGAAGAACATCGGCTCGGACTTGGGCAACGCCATCAAGGGCTTCCGCAAGGCGGTCACCGATGAGGAGGCCGAGGCTGCGGCGGCGGCCAAATCCGCGGCGCAAGCGCAAAGCGACCCCAACGTGATCGAAGGCGAAGTCGCCTCCCAGGCGTCGCAGGAATCACCAACGTCGCAGAAAGAGCAGAGCCACCAGCAAAGCCGTGTTTGACATCGGCTTTCCTGAATTGATGCTGGTGGCCATCGTTGGCCTCTTGGTCATCGGCCCCAATCGGCTGCCCGAAGCCTTGCGCACCTTGGGCCTTTGGCTGGGGCGCATGCGGCGCAGCTTCAATACCGTGAAGGCCGAGATTGAAAAGGAGGTCGGCATGGACGAGGTGCGCCGACAGCTGCACAACGAAGCCGTCATGGACGAAATGAAGCGCATCGAGCGGGAGGTGAAGGACGCCGGCCAAGCGGCCCGCATCGAGCCGCCGCCCAAGCCGGACAGCCCTGCCGTGCCGCCGTCCAAGGTGAACGATGACTGACGGCCCCAAGCCCACGGAAGCCGAAGCGGCGAACAGCCAAACCCCTGAGCAAAGCGCCCGCGACCCAGAGGCGGAAGCCCACGACGCGCTGGTGGACAGCGCCGAGATGCCGTTCCTGTCGCACTTGATCGAGCTGCGCCAGCGCATGCTCAAGGGCCTGTTTGCCGTCGTGGTGCTGTTTCTGCCGATCTACTTCTTCGCCAACGAACTCTATGTGCTGGTGGCCGCGCCCTTGATGGCCCACCTGCCGGGCGACGGCACCATGATCGCCACCGAGGTGGCCTCGCCCTTCCTCACCCCCTTCAAGCTGGCCATCTACGCCGCCATATTCGTCGGCATGCCCGTCATCCTGCACCAGGCTTGGTCGTTTGTGGCACCCGGCCTGTACAAGCACGAAAAGCGCTTCGCCCTGCCGCTGCTGCTGTCCAGCATCGGCCTGTTCTACTTGGGCATGGCCTTCGCCTACTTTGCCGTCTTCCCCTTGGTCTTCCAGTTCATGGCCGCGGTGACGCCCATCGGCGTCACCATGATGACCGACATCAACCGCTATCTCGACTTCGTCCTGACCATGTTCTTCGCCTTCGGCTTTGCCTTCGAGATACCCATTGCCACGCTGCTGCTGGTTTGGTCCGGCATCAGCACTGCCCAAGGCATCGCCAACAAGCGCCCCTACGTGATCGTGGGCTGCTTCGCCGCCGGCATGCTGCTGACCCCGCCTGACGTGATCTCCCAACTGCTGCTGGCCCTGCCCACCTGGGTGCTGTTTGAAATCGGAATTCTGTTCGCACGCCTTGCTGAGAAGCGCAATGAGGTGGCTTGAGCCCTGCGCGCCAACGCCGCCGCTTCAGGCCCAACCGGTTGAACCGTGCCGAAACCACGCCTGATCATCGACTGCGACCCCGGCCACGATGATGCCATCGCCCTGATCCTGGCCCATCGCCATGCCGACGTGGTTGGCATCACGACGGTGAGCGGCAACGCGCCCTTGGACGCCACCACCGCCAATGCGTTGATGGTGACGGCGCTGCTCGGCAGCGACACGCCCGTGCATCGGGGAGCTGCCCAACCCCTAGTCGGCGAACCGGCCCACGCCGCCGCCGTGCATGGCGAATCGGGGCTCGGCGGAGTGGCACGAATCGCCCATCAGCGCAGGGCAGCCAGCGACGACGCCGTGGGCTTCCTGCTTGACGCTGCCGATGAGGCGCTTTGGGTGGTGGCGGTGGGCCCGCTCACCAACCTCGCCTTGGCGCTGGAGCGGGATCCAACCTGGGGCCGCCGCTTGGCCGGCGTTTCCATCATGGGGGGCAGCACCGACATCGGCAATGTCACCCGAGTTGCCGAGTTCAACATCTTCGCCGACCCGGAAGCCGCCGCACGGGTGTTCGGCTGCGGCGCCCAGCTCACCATGTGCGGCCTCAACCTCACCCGTCAACTGTGCTCCAACGACGCCTTGGCCGAACGGCTGCGGCGCACCGATTCCCCTCTGGCGCAATTCGCCGCCCAGTCCTTCGACGACTTGCACGATCGCATTGAAGGCCTGACCGGCGTGCGTGAAGCCGCGCTCCACGACCCCTGTGCGGTGTTGGCGGTCACTCATCCGGAGTTGATCGAAACCCAACCTAGAGCCGTCTCCGTGGAACTGGCGGGAACGCTGACCCGGGGCATGACGGTCGTGGACCAACGGCCCCAGCCACCGGATGGCAGTGCCGCGAAACGGGGCGCGGATGCGCCGACGGCGCACGTGGCCCACACCATCGATGCGGATGCGGCCATGGCTCTGGTGGTGGAGGCGTTGGGGGTGGAAGGCGATAACTAGGGTCAGTGAGGCCTGCTGGCAAAGAGGCTGGCTACTCCCCCGCCGCGACGGCTTCCACCAGCGGAGCCACCTCATTCCAAACCGCCTCACCATTGCCACGCATCATGGCAACCATGGGCGGCGTCAGCCAGTCGGCTACCGCGGTGGCGAAGGCCGGCAGGGCTTGAACGCGCTGGTACCAATCGAGCACCTTGGGCCGCGCCTCAATGGCCGAGGTGATGAACAAGTGGTCCAAGCGCAGGACGTAGGGCAGAACACCCGCGTCAGCAAGCCCGAAGGCGTCGCCGGACAGCCAGCCGGCTGACGCCGGCAAGGCCGCCTCCATTCGGTCCAGCAAGCCGACCAAGGTACGCAAAGCGCCGGCGAATTCCGGCGCCTTGACGCCGTGCTCGATGACGCTGCGGCGAACGGCGCGGCGCGCTGGGTCCGGGATGGCGTTGACGTTGGCCTCACGCACTTCCTCGGGCTGGCGCAGCAGGACCGAGCGGGGGCCGATGGCGAAGGTGACCACGCCGGTTGCGGGATGAATCTTGTCGTCAAGCAGCTTTGGCCACAGCCGCGCCCCGTGCCTCGCCGCCGGGTCCGCGGGCAGCATGGCCGGTTCGGGAAAGGCGTCGTTGACGTATTCGTTGATCAGGCTGGACTCGATCAGCACCGCACCCTCATGGACCAAGGTGGGCACGACGTGATTGGGGTTGAGCTTGACGTACTCGGGCGCATGCTGGCCGCCACCGAGCAAGTCAACTTCATGGGAGGTGAATTCAAGCCCCTTGTAGGCCAGCGCCAAGCGCACTTTCTGGGAGCAGGTGGAAAGCGCATTGTGGTAAAGCTCAAGCATTCATTGGCCTCTGTCTTGGGAAATGGCGCAATGCAACCGATTCGCAGCTACCTGTCGGTCTGTAGGCATCACCCATTGCGAGCGTCCCCCGCTTCGACGAACAGGGCGTTCCGGACGGAATCGACCAAGGATTCTGCCATCGCCAAGCTCTCCTGGACGTCTTCGCTGCTGGGAATTGCACCTTCGTAGTCCGCAACCAGCCGGTCTTGCTCCAACCTCCTCAGTAGCTGCCCAACGTCTTCATGAACGAGCCCTTCTTTGACAACATACCGGCCAAACTGGGACGCCAGCCCCCGGTGCGTCTTGGGCAATGAGAGACCGCGAGCGAGCAAGGCGCCACGCGCCGCTTCGAGCGCTGCGTAGTAGCAGCGATTCACCGCCACTTCAAAAAAGCCGGAGTCGATGTTGGACCGGGCAGCTTGGAGATTTCGAATCGCACGATGCAGATGCTCTTTAGCTCGCATGGGACCCGCCGCCAACCCACTCGATGCCATCCTGCAGGATGCTCCGGTAGAACTCGGGGTTTCGAGTGGCTGCCGTCTCCTGCAGTTGACGTTCGAAGACGGGCCGGGGCGAAAGCTGGACATCAAAGTTACGGCTGTAGTCCACGCCGTAAGCCAAATCCGTTAGGCGATGGAGAAGGTCCCAGGGGTATTGGTCGGGCGGCGGATCGCTGAAAACCACCGCTACGTCAATGTCGCTGTCTTCGTGATGGTCACCCCGGGCTTGACTTCCGAAGAGCAGAACTCGGCTAATCGGCGGCAGGTCCGCTTCCCGCAGGCGATCAACGAACATGCTCAAGGCCAACGCGGTGGACTGCTCGACGCTGGCCTGTTCGGTCATCGTCCCAGATCCTCTGTTCAGCGAAGCCGAGACAATTCTAGTGCTCTGACGGCGACATGACAACGCGCACTCGCTGCGCGAGTGCGTTGGAGTTTCGCTGGCGCGAAACTCCGCGCACTGCTGGCCGGAAAGACCTAGTTGGTTCTCCCAGTGACAACGCGCACTCGCTGCGCGAGTGCGTTGGAGTTTCGCTGGCGCGAAACTCCGCGCCCAGCTGGCCGGAAAGACTTGGGTGGTTCTCTTAGTCCATGCGCACAGCATAGAAGGGCTAAACACGGGGTTTGAGTGCGCTGCCAGTTGCTAAAGTTCGTTTTCGATTGAATTGTTTTGCTCAACGCTCCAAGAGGAAGGTGGCGGGGCCTTCATTGACCAAGGCGACTTGCATTTGCGCGCCAAAGCGTCCGGTTTGAACATCGGTGCATGAGGCTCCAAGGCCGGCAGCGTAGGCCTCCACCAGCCGTTCGGCTTGGTCCGCGGGCGCGGCACCGCCAAAACTCGGCCGCTTGCCGCGGCTCAGGTCGGCAGCCAAGGTGAACTGCGAGACGACCAAAATGGCGCCGCCCGCGTCAAGCACCGACCTATTCATCGGCTTGCGCTCATCGGGGAAGATGCGCAGGCCCAGGGTTTTGTCCACCAGCCAATTCACTTCGGCCATTCCGTCATCCGGGAAGACGCCAACCAAGGCGAGCAGCCCCGGCCCAATCTCGGCAATCGTCCGGGACGCCACCACCACCGACGCCTCGGCCACCCGTTGCAGCAAAACTCTCATCAAGCCCCATCAAAGCCCACATCCAACCCCCCTGTCCAGCCTGCATGCGCCATTGGCGCATGCATGCGCCTGTGGCGCATGTTCGAGTTGCTGCGCAACTCGGCATGCATACGGAGCTGTGTGCCAGCGAACGCAACAGCACCACCGCGCGGCAAGTGGGGCGGCACTTGGCACGTGCACGAAGATTCGCGCCAGCAAAACAACCAGCACAACCGCGCCAAGTTACGCAGCAACGCGCACAAGCGCGGAGTTCCGCCCAGCGAAACCACCACCAACACCACCACCACGCACGGAGTTTCGCCCCAGCGAAACCACCAACACCACCACGCGCGGAGTTCCGCCCCAGCGAAACCACCAACACCACCACCACCACGCGCGGAGTTTCGCCCCAGCGAAACTCCATACGCGACCGTAAGGTCGCGCATTTGCAGCCTCCAACCCCCCACACTAAACTTCCCGCCCCCGCGAGGGCCTAGGGCCATGACCGAACCGATCAAAGCCGTTGCACTCATCTCCGGTGGGCTGGACTCCATGCTGGCGGCCAAGGTCGTCATGGACCAGGGCGTTCACGTGGAGGGCATCAACTTCTTCACCGGCTTTTGCGTGGAGGGCCACACCCATGCCATCCGGTCCCGCCATGGCGGGGTCCGCAACCGTGCGCCGAAGCGCAACAACGCCCTCTGGGTGGCGGAGCAGCTCGGCATCAAGCTGCACATCATCGACGTCATTGAGGAGTACAAGAAGGTGCTGCTCCGCCCCAAGCACGGCTACGGACAGCACCTCAACCCCTGCATGGATTGCAAGATCTTCATGGTCCGCAAGGCCTTGGCTTGGGGCTTCATGGCGGAGCATGGCTTTGACTTCATCGTCACTGGCGAGGTGATCGGCCAACGGCCCAAGAGCCAACGCAAGGCGGCGATGCCGGTGATTGCCAAGGAATCCGGGGCCGATGACCGCTTGCTGCGGCCCCTGTGCGCCCAAAACCTGCCCCCCACCCTGCCGGAACGGGCCGGCTGGGTGAACCGCGATGCGCTGTTCGGCTTCCAAGGGCGCAACCGCAAGCCGCAAATCGAACTCGCTCAGCGCCTGGGCTTTACCGAGTGGGCGCAGCCTGCAGGGGGCTGCTGCTTCCTGACCGATGCGCAATACAGCCGCAAGCTCACCGACCTGTGGACGGCGCAAGGGCGCAAGGACTACGAGCTCGACGACATCATGCTGCTCAAGGTGGGACGCCACATCCGCCCAGCACCCCACTTCAAGCTGATCGTCAGCCGGGAGGAAGGGGAAAACCGCTACCTGGAAGGTTACCGCAGGCGCTTCCTCAACCTGCAGCCCATCAGCCACCAAGGTCCACTTTGCCTGGTTGATGGCCAGCCCCAGCCGGCGGACTTGGAGCTCGCCGCCCGGATCGTGGCCCGCTACAGCCAGGGACGGGAGGCGGCGGCCGTGATCATAGCCGCCGAAGGCCCGGACGGCGAACGCCGTGAGCTGACGGTGGCCCCCTTGGCGCCAACGGAGCTGCCCTCGGCTTGGCATGTCTGAATCCAGCCCCGTTGAAACCCTGGATGCCCGGGGCTTGCTCTGTCCGATGCCTGTGATCCGGGCCCAGGACCGAATCGCTGGCTTGCGCCCCGGAACGGTGCTTGAAGTCTGGGCCACCGACCCGGGAACGCTCGCCGATGTGCCGGCTTGGTGCCGCGTGCACGGCCACGAGGTCGTTGAGACGGCGGAATCCAACCATGAAATCCGCATTCGGATTAAAGTCAATTGAAGCGCTGCGGTTATTTGGCCCGGCAGACCTTCGGTCCGGCGAACCTTCGGCTCGTTGGAGTTTTGCTAACGCAAAAGCGGACCTTCGGTCCGTTGGAGTTTTGCTAAGGCAAAAGCGAACCTTCGGTTCGTTGGAGTTTTGCTAAGGCAAAACTCTGGGAGCTAGCTGAGGGTATTCCTGAGGTGAGGGGGGGACTGATTCCCTAGTTTGGTGCGCATTGCTCCGACTTGGCACTGTTTTGGTGCGTAAATCGTGGGCTGCGTGGCTGAAATACCCCTATCCCTTGGGTATCAGGCATGGCATATTTGTTGCTTCGCCCAATATGGTGCGGTGGGAGCGGTCGAGTGCCGAATAGGTGCGTTGACGGAATCGCGCCCAGCCGCGTTCGACGGATCGGGAAGCGGGCTCGGCGGTGCAAGCCGAGTCGTAACTGAAACACTGCCAAGCAAGGGCCAATCAAGGGCCCAACAAGGAGCAACGAGGAAAACGATGTCTGACAACACACTGAAAATGATCAGCGACAACGACGTGAAGTGGGTGGATATGCGCTTTACGGACCCACGCGGTAAAGAGCAGCACACCACCCTGCCGGCGGACCGCATTGATGCCGACAGCCTGGCCGACGGCGTCATGTTCGACGGTTCATCGATCTCCGGCTGGAAGTCGATCAATGAGTCCGACATGATCCTCATGCCGGACGACGAAACGCCGGTGATGGACCCGTTCAGGGACGAGCCGACCCTCAACTTGCGTTGCGACATCGTCGAGCCCTCCACCATGCAGCCCTACGAGCGGGACCCGCGGTCGGTGGCCAAGAAAGCGGAGGCCTATCTCGCCTCCACCGGCGTCGGCGACGCCGCCTTTTTCGGGCCGGAGTGCGAGTTTTTCGTCTTCGACGACGTCAAGTACAAGATCGACATGAGCGGCGCCTCCTACGCCATCAGCGCCGAAGAGGCCGCTTGGGAGTCGGGCAGCGATTTCGAGGGCGGCAACCTCGGCCACCGTCCCGGCGTCAAGGGCGGCTACTTTCCCGTGCCCCCGGTGGATTCCGCGGCCGACCTGCGCTCGGCCATCTGCGCGGCCATGCAGTCCATGGGCCTCAAGGTTGAAGTGCACCACCACGAGGTGGGCACGGCCTGCCAGAACGAAATTGGCGTTCGCTTCAACACCTTGGTGAAGAAGGCCGACGAGACCCAAATCTACAAGTACTGCGTCCACAACGTCGCCGACGCCTACGGCAAGACGGCCACCTTCATGCCCAAGCCCCTGGTCGGCGACAACGGCAATGGCATGCACGTGCACCAGTCGATTTTCGCTGGAGGCACCAACACGTTCCACGGCGACGGCTACGCCGGGCTCTCCGAGACCGCCCTGTTCTACATCGGCGGCATCATCAAGCACGCCCGCGCCATCAACGCCTTCTCCAATGCCAGCACCAACTCCTACAAGCGGCTCGTGCCCGGCTTTGAGGCGCCGGTGCTGCTGGCCTACTCAGCGCGCAACCGCTCGGCCTCGGTGCGCATCCCCTACATTCAGGGCGGCAATCCCAATGCCTACCGGGTGGAGGTGCGCTTCCCGGACAGCACCGGCAACCCCTACCTCACCTTTGCGGCGATGCTGATGGCGGGCTTGGACGGCATCACCAACGAAATCCACCCGGGCGAGTCGTTCGATAAGGACCTCTACGACCTGCCCCCGGAGGAGCTCGAAGGCGTGCCCACCGTGGCCAGCTCCTTGGAACAGGCATTGGCCGCCCTCGATGCCGACCGGGATTTCCTGCGCGCCGGAGACGTCTTCACCGACTCGATGATCGACGGATACCTGGAGCTCAAGCAGGAAGAGGTGGACTACCTGAACGCCACCACCCATCCGGTGGAGTTCGACATGTACTACTCGGTCTAGCGAAGGGAAGGCCTAGCGCAAAGAGTGGGAAGTCGGCGGGCAGCCGCTTCCCACTTGAGCCTAGCCGGACGCACGCTGCCCGGCCGAGGGCGCGTGCGTTCGATTCATTATGCCCTCACTCCACGAGAATACGCTGGGTTCCAGCGCGCTGCTTCGCTGCGGGGTGACGCGAACCGACCCAAACCGGACGTTCGCGTGCACGCCCTCGGAAGGCTCGAGGCGCCAGTTCTTGATTCCGTGGACTTCCCGCCAGGAAATGGCTCGTCCATAAGGTCAATTTCCTACAGACGCGGCCCGCCGAAAGCCTCAAGATGATCCCAACCCACTTGAGGCCCTAAGCATGAACCCAAGACCCATCATCGCTTTCGCGGCGGCATTGCTGATCGCATCGCCACCCCTCAGCGTGGCTGAACCCTCCGCAAGCCTCTACGACCGCGCGGGCATCCTGTCACCCGCCGACGGCGAAGGACTGCGCGCTAACTCGGGCGACTTCGTCGTGCAGGCGCAAGTCGAGCCCGAACTCCGTCAAGGCCATCGCCTGCGGTTGCTGCTCAACGGCAGCGCTCAAGGCACCGCCCAAGCCTCATCGACCTTTCCGCTGACCAACGTCGAACGCGGCCAGCACCAACTGCAGCTGCAAATCGTCGATGAGAACGGCGGCATTCTGTTCGAAGGCGAGCCCACCACCTTCCACCTATTGAGACACTCCATACTGCACCCACGCCCCGTCTCGCCCTGAGAGAACCGGGTTGGCGAAAAATCCCAGTTCAGGACGGCATCGCAGTCTGTCCCGGCCAAGGAGTGCGGGATTTCGTGCCAGCAAAACCACAACGCGACCGCAAGGTCGCACGGTAACGCGACCGCAAGGTCGCACGGTAACGCGACCGCAAGGTCGCACGGTGGCCTTATGCACTGTTTTGGTGCAACATGGGCTGAAAACGGCGTTCGACCAGCCGAAAAACTGGACCGAATCTTGCTCTACGAACGGGTGTGAACTCTTTGATTGCGGAAACATCGGCTGCCGCCCAAGCGGAACTTGCATACAAGGCGCTGGAGCACCAGACCAGCGCCGTGTTGGTGATTTCGTCTGCGCAAGTGCTCAAGCTGCTCAATCCCGCTGCCGAAGCCCTGTTCGGCGTCAGTGGCGGGCGCGTGCTGGGCAAGCCCCTGCATGCGCTGATTCGCAACACCGAGGCGCTGCTGGAGGTCCTTGAGGCATCTGAGGCACCGGCGCAATCATTCACTTTACGCCAGCAAAGCCTGCATTTGGCCAGTGGCAGCACGCTCATGGTCGATCTGACCTGCGCCGCCTTCGACCACGGCACGGACTGGGTGATTGAGGTTCAGCCCCTTGATCGTCTGCGGCGCATCAACCACGACGACCGGCTGATCAACATTCAGGAAACCACCGCCAGCTTGGTCCGCGGCTTGGCCCACGAAGTGAAAAACCCCTTGGGCGGCATTCGCGGCGCGGCGCAATTGCTTGGCCACGAATTGCAGCAGCCTGAACTTACCGAGTACACGGAAGTGATCATTCGCGAGTGTGATCGCCTGACGGAATTGGTGGACCGCATGCTGGGCCCGAGCCGACCCCTCAACATCCGCCAAGTCAACGTGCATCGGGCTTTGGAGCACGTGGCCTGCGTCGCCGTGGAAAGCGTTGCCAACCATCAAGTGCATCTGAAGCGGGACTACGACCCCAGCCTGCCGATGATTGACGCCGACGAGGACCAACTCATTCAAGCCTTGCTCAATATCGTCAATAACGCTTGCATTGCCCTTGATGACGTGAAAGGCGCCGAGATCACGCTGCGCACCCGGCCGCTGCGCCAATTCACCATACACGGACGGCTGCATCGCTTGGTGGTCAGCATTGAGGTACAGGACAACGGGCCGGGCATACCCGATGAACTCGTGGACCGCATGTTCTATCCGATGATCAGCGGCCGGGCCAGTGGCTCCGGTCTGGGTCTCGCCATCACCCAAGCCATCGTGCGGCGCCACCAAGGCATGGTGGAATGCGAGAGCCGCCCCGGCAAGACGTTCTTCGCCGTCATTCTGCCTCTGGCCTACGAAGAGGAGAGCAGCGCGTGAACAGCGGCAGACCGCCAACCGTATGGATTGTCGATGACGACCGATCGATCCGTTGGGTGCTGGAAAAGGCCCTGACCCGGGCCGGCATCGCCAACTCTTCATTCGCCAGCGCCGACGAGGCCTTGGCCTCGAGGCAGGTTCCAGTGGCGGTGATCAGCGACATTCGCATGCCCGGCACTGACGGGCTCGAGTTTCTCGACAAGCTGCGCGAAAAGGAGCCGGAGCTGCCGGTCATCATCATGACCGCCCACTCCGATCTCGACAGCGCCGTCGCCTCCTATCATCGGGGGGCTTTCGAATACCTGCCCAAACCCTTCGACATTGATGAGGCGGTGGCCGTGGTGCAGCGGGCGGTGGCGGGGGCCGAGCGTGATGAGGTTCGCAGCCCCCAAGTGGCCTCGGCCGACCATGAAATCCTTGGCCAGGCGCCCGCCATGCAGGAGGTTTTTCGCGCCATCGGCAGGCTGTCCGGCTCCAATGTCACCGTGTTGATCAACGGTCCTTCGGGCTCCGGCAAGGAACTGGTGGCCAATGCACTGCATCGACACGGCCCCCGTTCCAAACAGCCGTTCGTGGCGTTGAACGTCTCCGCCATCCCCAATGAACTGGTCGAATCAGAGCTGTTTGGGCACGAAAAGGGCGCCTTCACCGGCGCCGCCAGCCGCAGGGTTGGCCGCTTCGAACAGGCCAACGGCGGCACCCTGTTCCTGGACGAGATCGGCGACATGCCCGCAGACAGCCAGATTCGCCTGCTGCGGGTGATTGCCGAGGGTGAGTTCTACCGGGTCGGCGGCCACAACCCCGTGCAGGTGGATGTGCGCATCATCACCGCCACTCACCAGCACTTGGAGCGGCGGGTGGAGGACGGCACCTTCCGGGAGGATCTCTTCCACCGCTTGAACGTCATCCGCGTGCATGTCCCTCCGCTGGCGGAGCGCCGGGAAGACATACCTCTGCTCGCCAACCACTTTCTGCAGCGGGCCACCAACGAACTCGGCGAAGCGCCCAAGGTGTTTGACGCCACCACCCTGGAAGCCTTGGCGGCATTGCCGTGGCCCGGCAATGTGCGGCAGCTGGAGAACACCTGCCGCTGGTTGGCGGTGATGGTGGCAGGCCCCGTGGTGCTGGTCGATGACCTGCCGCCGGAGCTGAAGGCGGCGCCACCAACTTCCGAGGCTGGCAATTGGGAGGACTTGCTGGCCAAGTGGGCCAACAAGGCGCTCGCCGAAGAGGATGGGCGGCCCCTGCTGAAGCACGCCTTGCCCACCTTCGAGCGCATCTTGATCAAGGCCGCCCTGGCCCGTACCGGCGGTCGGCGCGTGGAAGCGGCGGAGCGCCTTGGCTGGGGCCGCAACACGCTGACCCGAAAGATCGCCGAACTCCGCTTGACCGAGCTCTAGGAAGCCTCTGCGCTTTCGTGAGTTAATCGGCGGCTCCCTAGCCGAGAATGCGCTCCCGTTGGTAGAGGCGAACAGCGACGAACGCCAGCAGCGCGCCCAGTAGGAGCGTGGTTGCCATGGAAATGGCCAGCATGGGCGCCTCGATGGGTTCCGCCCGGATCAGGTTGGTGATGAGCAGATGCTGGCTCAGGCTTGGAACCGCCATGAGGGCCATTGACGGCTGAACGTCCAGCATCAATGCCAGGATCAGCGGCAGCGTTGGAACGAGGATGACGAAACCCAGGTAGCTCTGGGCTTCCCTGTAGCTCTTCGTGAAGGACACCACCGCGGTCATCAACGCCGCGCCGAGCGGCGCGACGGGCGCGAGCACCAAGAAGGCGTTCAAAGCCGTCCAAGGGCCGAACGACGTGCTCATGCCAAGGTCGTCAATCGACAGGAAGGGTATCGCCACCGTGAAGAAGGTCAGCGTCAACCCAAGCGACAGCAGCATGTAGGCGGCCGTCGCGCACATCTTTCCCAGTATCAGGCTCGAGCGCGAAACGGGTGTCGCCAGAAGCGGCTCAAGCGACTTTCGCTCGCGTTCGCCGGCAGTGGTGTCGGTCGCCACGTGCAGCCCGCCCATGAGCGTTGCGAACAGCAGGAAGTAGGTCAACATGCCGAGGATCAGGGAGGAGCGTTCCTCCGCGGTGGAGACATCGAAGTTGTCGATGATCAACGGGCGCGCCAGCGAGGGATCAATGCCCCGGGCCAGCAACCGCAAGGATCCGATCTGTTGCGAGTAGGCCCTGATCGCCTCGCGGACCCGGGCGACGCGCTGGTTCGAGGCCGTGTCCGACTCGTCATAGATGAGGGAGACATGGGCGCCGGCCTCGTTGGCCAAGTCGTCGCCGAAGGCAGCATCCACGGCGACGATGACTTGCCGCTCGCCGTCGCGAACCGCACGAATGCCCTCGTCGATATCGGCAAGGCCGTGCCCTTCGGAGGCCACTATGCCCCGGCTAGCCAGAAATGCCACCAGGTTTTCGGCGTGTTCGGCACCGATCATCGGCACCGGGATCTCCCCTTCGGCTGAAGATGTGGCACGGGAAATGGAGACGTTGAAGATGATCACGAAGAGTATCGGCCCCATCAATGGGCCGAAGAGGGTGGCCGTCAACAGCGTGCGCCGGTCCCGCGAAGTGTCAAGGATTTCCTTGCGGCACACCGTGAGTATCGCCGACATCACGATCGCTCGCCTCCCACTGCGGAGACGAAAATCTCCTCCAGATCTTGAATTCCGAACCGATTCGCCAATTCGTCCGGCGTTCCCGATGCCGCCACCCTGCCGTGGGCGATGATCACCAGGTCGTCGGCAAGCGCCGCGATTTCCTGCATGACGTGGCTGGACAGCAGGATGCAGTGGCCGTCCTTGGCGAGCTCGCGCAACCATGAGCGAAGCTGGCGAACGGCCATCACGTCGAGTCCGTTGGCCGGCTCGTCGAGCAGCAGGTGGGGCGGTTCGTGCACCAAGGCGCGGGCGAGCGCCACCTTGGTCCGCTCGCCTTGGGAGAATCCGTCGGCCTTGCGGCCGGCAATGTCCGTGAGGTCGAGCCGCTCGACGAGTCGGTCGATCCGTATCGAGAGCGCCGCGCGCTCCATGCCGCAGAGCAGGCCGTAATAGCGGATGTTCTCCACCGCCGTCAGATGGGGATAAAGGCCCGCACCGTGCGGCAAGGTGCCGATCATCCGGCGCACGGCCAAGGGATCGCCCGCCACATCGACGCCACCGACGCTCGCAGTGCCCCGACTGGGCCGCAATATGGTGGAGAGGATCCGCAGGCAGGTGGACTTGCCGGCGCCGTTCGGGCCCAGCAAGCCGGTGATCACGCCGTCGCGGGCGCGAAAGCTGACATCCGACAATGCGTCAAACCCGCCAAATGACTTGCTGAGCGAATCGACTTCGATCACCGCAACCTCGAACCGTTCAGCGCCACGTCAGCTCAGGAGCCGGGGCCGGCCGCGCTGAGAAAGATTGGCATGGGAATCAGGTTGTCCACGCAGCCCGCATCGAGCCCCTCTGTCGCCGCCGCATCGATGAACTCCCGCATCAACTCGGGCACGCAGCCGATGGGCGCCATGCCGTGCCCCTTTCCGGGCCCAATCACGTGCAGTGCGTTGCTGAACCCGTCGGCGATGGCCCGCTCACCGTATCGGGCTGGCGTCGCCGGATCATTCTCGCCGGACAACAGCAGGATGGGGTGCGTGCTCGCCAAGGGTTCCTTGAAATCGGCGTCGACAATGCCTTGGGGCCAGACTTCGCAGATGGCGGTCAAGGCATCGACGATGGATGTGCCTAGATAGGCTTCGGCGGGCGCACCGGGTCGACCAGCCGATTCGAACGGGTAGTCCTCGCTGCAGATCACCGAGTTGTGCATCGGAAAGCTGATCTGCCGTTCGATGTTCCTAGTGATCATCTCGGCCTGCGCAAGCAGCATTTCGAACCGGCCGTTCGCGGCTTCGTGGATGATCAACGGCAGAAGTGCCGCAGTTGTGTCGGAATAGCTGAACAGGCGCGTGACGCCCATCAGGTATTCCTCGGTGACCAGCGTTTCCTCGGTTTCACCCGTTGCCGCATCCCTTGTCGTGACAGAGACCGGCGTTTCCTGAATCCGCGCCATCAGGTCCGCGAACACCGAGGCGAGATCGACGAACCGGGCGCTGCATGGGCCGTTTTGGGCGCAACGCTCGAACAATCGGTCCAGCGCGGCCTGGGCGTTGGCCGCCATCTCGGGCCCCAACCCCAGCGTCGTGGGAACCACGCCGTCGAGGACGATCGAGCGGACGCGCTCCGGAAAGCGTCGCAGGTAGTGTTGGGCCACGCGGGTGCCATAGGATACGCCGTAGATGTTCCACTGCTCGACGCCCAGCGCGCGCCTCACGGCCTCCAGGTCCCGAACGGCGACGGACGTGGTGAAGAACCCGGGATCCTGTTCCAGTTCCCCCAAGCAGTCGGCCGTCAGACGTTCGACCAAGCCTTCCTGCTGGGGGATCTGAACATCGAAATCGGCGGGCACCTCGCATTGAAACCCAGCCGCAGACCGCCCGGTTCCGCGCTGGTCGACGAGAATCAGGTCGCGGTTGCACCGCACGGGCGCAAACGCGCCCCGGTGCTGCATGTAGAAGTCGACGGTGCTCTGACCCGGACCGCCGGTGATCAGGAGCAAGGGGTCTGGCAGGGCCTTCGCGACCTGCGAGGGAATTCGCGCAACGAAGAGATCGAAACGGTCTCCGTCGGCAGATTCAGGATCCAGCGGAACGGCCAGCGTCGCGCATTGCGCGTGGCGCCTGGAAGTCCCGGGCACCTCAAGCAGACAGGTGGACTGCTCCAACCGCGTGTCCTGGTCAGATTGCTGCGCCATCGCAAGCGCTGGGAGAGCCGGGAGGAGCGTGAGGGCGCAGAAAAGAAGTTTGTGCCGACTCACAGGCGCGTGCGCACCTGTTCCGGGGCCTCGGCGTCGTAACCGGGGAGCGGGGCATTGGCGTTGACAGGCATCAGGACTCTTCTTTTCATTGAGTTGCTTTGTATTGCACAGGTTGCTGTGAGTAGCAAACTGCGCCCGGAGAGCGCGGCGGACGCTTGCCCTCGCTTGCATTTTGGCCCGGCTTTCGGTTCACCAACGGTTTACCAACGGTTCATCAACGGTTTACCAAAGGTTCGCCATCGGTTCGCCAACGGCGTGCCAAATGGCGCGGCCCGCATCTACGCGGCCCGCGCTGAAGTGCCCGGGTTAGCGCTTCTTGCCTTTCGATGTGTCAATGGGCGGTTTGCTGTTCCTGCTGGCGAACCGCCTCAGCATAAAGCGCCTCGAAGTTCACCGGCGCCAAGTGCAGGGCCGGGAACCCACCCTTGAGCGTTAGGTTGTCGATCGCCTCACGGGCATAGGGATACAAAGTGGTGGGGCAGAGCGTGCCCAACACCCGTCTCAAGGTCTCGCCTTCCACGCCTTCAATGTTGAACAGGCCCGCCTGCTGCACCTCCACGATGAAGGCGGTGGCCTCTTCCCCAAGCTGGGCTTTCAGGGCGATGGTGAGCACCACCTCAAAGCGGGTTTCGTCCACGCGATTGGACTTGGTGTTGATGTCCGCCTGAACCTCCGGTGCCCAGTTCTCCGCGAAGACACCGGGGCTCTTGGGCGATTCCCAGGAGGCGTCCTTCAGGTAGATGCGTTCCAAGCGCACTTGCGCCGTTGGCTGTTCGCTCATGACTTCACCAATGGCAGGCTTTGATTGCGCCATTCGGCCACCCCGCCCGTGAGCCGCACGACGTTCTGAAACCCATGCTTGCGCAGCACCACCCCGGCGGAGCCCGAGTGCTGACCCATCTTGCAGGCCACTACTAGGGGCCGGTCCTTGTGCTTGTTGAGTTCATCCACGCGATTGTCCAACGCCGAGAAGGGAATGTTGATCGCATCCACGATATGCCCGGCGTCAAACTCCTTCTTGTCCCGCACGTCCAGCACCAGCGCGCCTTCACGGTTCACCATGTCCACCAGTTGCTGCACGGAAACGGAACGACCGCCCCGGCGCACCTCATTGCGCACGAACAAAACCAGCAGCACCACAAAAGCGCCGCACAAAAGCGGATGGTTGGCAATGAACTCGAAGACTTGGTCCATGACAGTCGGGATGGGGCCGGGGGATGGCAAACGCGGCATTATACAGGCAAGTTTCAACCAAAGCCGCTCGCGGATATCATGCGGCCTGCCCATGAACACCGCGCCAGACAACCGATCCCACAAACTGACGCTGGTCATTCTTGACGGCTTCGGCCATCGCGAGGATGCGGCGGACAACGCCATCGCCGCGGCACGCACGCCGAATTGGGACGGCTTGCTGGCCCGCTGTCCGCACACCCTGATTTCCGGCTCCGGGGTGGATGTGGGGCTCCCCGAAGGCCAGATGGGCAATTCCGAAGTCGGGCACATGGTCATCGGGGCCGGGCGGGTCGTTCACCAAGACCTCGCGCGCATCAACCAAGCCATGGCGTGCGGCGAATTCAAAAGCAACGCCCGCCTCGGCGCACTCATTGCGAAGCTGCGGCAATCCGGCGGCGCCTTGCACGTTCTCGGCCTGCTGTCGCCCGGCGGCGTCCACTCCCACGAGCGGCAGATACTCCAGCTCATCCGCACCGCGCATGAGCAAG
Organism: Candidatus Azophilus sp.; assembly: GCA_965220835.1. Lineage (GTDB taxonomy): Bacteria > Pseudomonadota > Gammaproteobacteria > Pseudomonadales > Azotimanducaceae > Azophilus. The sequence goes on from OZ244842.1 coordinate 2,446,153, forward strand.
GGGTGGGGCCCATCCACCTGCATGCCTTTCTCGACGGGCGGGACACGCCGCCGGCCAGCGCGGCCGCTTCCTTGGCGCAGGCCGATGCCCTGTTCCGTGAACTCGGCGCCGGCGGAGTGGCCTCGGTCTGCGGCCGCTATTTCGCCATGGACCGGGACCAGCGCTGGGAGCGAACGGAGCGGGCGTTCAACCTGGTGGTTCGCGGTGAGGGCCCTTTTTGTGCAGCGGATGGCCAAAGCGCCCTGCAACTTGCCTACCAGCGCGGCGAAACCGATGAGTTCGTGCAGCCCACGGCCGTGCGCGCCCCCGACGGGCCAGTGCCCGTGCTCAAGGAAAACGACGCCATCCTGTTCACCAACTTCCGTGCCGACCGGGCTCGGCAGTTAAGCCGTGCGCTGCTGCAAGCGGATTTCGACGAATTCCCACGCCCCCGGTTCACCCCAGTCGGCAACGCCGCCACCCTGACCCGCTACGCGGAGGACCTTGAGGCCCCCTGCGTGTTCGAGCCGGCCGTGCTGACCAACACTTTCGGTGAGCACCTCTCGAAACTGGGCAAACGGCAACTGCGGGCCGCCGAAACCGAAAAGTACGCCCATGTGACCTTCTTCTTCTCCGGGGGTCGCGAGCAGGCCTTTCCCGGCGAGGAACGCCTGCTGGTGCCCAGCCCGAAGGTCGCCACCTATGACTTGAAGCCGGAAATGAGCGCCGCGGAGCTGACCGACGCCCTGATCGATGCGCTATGCTCAGACCGCTTTGATGCCATCGTCTGCAACTACGCCAATGGGGACATGGTGGGGCACACCGGTCAATTCGATGCCGCAGTGGCCGCGGTTGAGACCTTGGACCAATGCCTCGGCCGCTTGGCGGCCACGGCCGACGAGCGGGGTTGGCGCGTGCTGATCACCGCCGACCACGGCAACGTGGAGCGCATGCGCGATACCGCAACGGCCCAGCCGCACACCGCCCACACCACCGAACCAGTGCCCTTGGTGGTGGTCGGCAATGGGGCGACATCACTGGCCGACGGCGGCACCTTGGCCGACGTCGCGCCCACCGCTCTGGCCCTCATGGGCCTCGACCCTCCCCCGGAAATGACGGGCCGCACGCTGATACGGGGATGAAACGGCTCCTTCGGCGCAAGGGCTTCCTGCCGTTGCATGGACAGGGTTCACAGCCTCCCGATGGATTGCGCGTTCCAACAGCCCAATCGAGGGCGGGACGTCCTCGCTCCAAGGTGGAGCGCCCGTTGCCAACGAGATTCCGAAGTGGGGGCACTCCGCCCTCTAAACGGCGCTCGCCAGAGAGCCGCCCACTCGGCGCACTAACCCAGGCGCTGCTGCTCGCTTTGGCGATCAATACCGCAGTGGCCGCCGATGAGGGCAGCCAAGCCAAGATTAGGCTGGAGTCGATTCTGGCTGAGCTCAACGACCTTGAAACCTGGCTGTCCGACGCGGAGCGCCGCCGCCTGCGTTGGCTCAAGGAAGTGCAGGCCCGGGACGGCGCGGTGGCTCGATTGAGCGCGGCCGTCCGAGAAGCCGAAGCGGCCTTGGCCAACATCCGGGAGGAGCTGGCCAACCTGCAGGAAGAGCAACAGCTCCTGAACGCGCAGCGTGAAGAGGAGGTGCGACGGTTGGCCGATCACCTGGCCGCCGCCTATCGGTTGAGCGGCGAGCAATTCGTGAAGCTGCTGTTCAACCAAGAGTCCGCCGGATCCTTGGAGCGCATGCTGGTGTACCACCGCTTCATCACCGACGCACGCATGCAGGCGCTGGACGCCTTTCGCCAGCTGGCGGTGGACATCGAGCGCAACGCCGAGGCCTTAAGGGCCCAGCGAGTGGTCGAGCGCCGGGACTTGGAAAAGCTGCGCACTCGCCAGCAATCGCTGCGGACCGAGCGCCAAGCCCGCGATGACCTGATCGCCGCCCTCGACCAAGAATTTGAAGACAAGGAAAACCGCCGCACGCGCCTGCTGGCCGACCGCCAGCGGCTGCAAGCACTGATCGATCAGATTGAACAGCGCACCATCCCCGGCGTCGGCCGGTTCACCACCCGCAAGGGCAGCCTGGCCTGGCCTTTGCAAGGTGAGCTGGCCGGACGCTTCGGCCAGCCGCGGGCCGATGGCGGCACGGCTTGGCGCGGGCTGCTGCTGAGCGCGCCCACCGGCACCGACGTGGCTGCGGTTCATGCCGGGCGGGTGGTGTTCGCCGATTGGCTGCGCGGCTTTGGGCACTTGGCCATCATCGACCACGGCGACGGCTACATGACCCTCTACGCCCACGCCGACCAACTGACCAAAAAGGTCGATGACCTGGTGGAAACCGGCGAAGTCATCGCCCATGCCGGGCGCAGCGGCGGCACCACGGCCAGCGGCATCTACTTTGAATTGCGCCATAAGGGCCAGGCCGTTGACCCGCGGCAATGGCTGGCGCCACGGTGATGCGCCCGCTGGTGCACTTCGGCGTTCTGGTCAGCATCGTCACCGGGGTGGCGCTCGGCGTGGTCGCCTATCGCAAACTCTCCGGCACCGACCTTCTGCCCAACCGGCTGGTGGCCGAAGCCGTTCGACAGGTCAAAGCCAACTACGTCGAAGAGGTGTCGAATGAACAGCTCGCCAACGACGCCCTGCGCGGCATGCTGCGTGGGCTGGACCGCCATTCCCGGTATCTGGACAAAGACGCCTTCGAGAGCGTGCAAGCGGATGCCGATGGCTGGTTCGGCGGCATCGGCATTGAGTTGGGCCTGACCGACGGCTATTTCACGGTCGCAGCCACGCTTGATGGTTCCCCCGCCGCCCAGGCCAGAATGCGGCCCGGCGACCGGATCACGGCCATCGACGGCACCTCGTTGCGGGGCAAGCGTCTGAACTGGGTCTCCGCAAGCCTGCGCGGACCGCCCAGCACGGCAGTGCATCTGCGGGTCAAGCGCGGCAGCGAGCGACTCGGCCTCACCCTCACACGAGCCTTGATTGCCGCGCCCAGCGTGCGTTGGCACTGGCTAGAGGCGGGCTACGCCTATATCCAAATCGTCCGTTTCAACAAGCGGACCGGCGGCGATTTTCAAGGCGCCCTGGACAGCTTGGCTGCGGAACGCCCAATCGCCGGGCTGGTGCTTGACGTGCGCGGCAACACCGGAGGCATCCTCCCCGCCTCAGTGGAAGTGGCAGGCGCCCTGCTCGACGGCGACGTGGTCGCCACCCTGCAGAGCCGCCCTCCCGCTGCCCGCCAAGTCTACCGCGCCCCGCCTGGCGACGCGCTGGTCGGCGCTCCGGTGGTGCTGCTGATTGACCGGAAGGCCGCCTCTGCCTCGGAGATCGTGGCGGGGGCGCTTAAAGACCATGAACGGGCCATCCTGCTCGGCGAGACCAGTTTCGGCAAGGGCACCGTGCAGTCCTTGGTGCCCCTGTCCGGTGCCCAAGGGCTGAAGCTGACCACGGGCCGCTATCTCACCCCGAGCGGCAAGTCCATCCATGAGGCGGGCATCGAGCCGGACGTGACCGCCAACCCCGCCGACAGCGAAGCACTGCTGGCGCAGGCACTTGAATTGCTTAAGGACCCCTCTGCGGCCCACCAGCCATCGCTGTCAGCAAGGTGAGCCTTCACGCATCAAGCAACGCTTGGCCTTGCTGGAAGTCCAACGTGCCGGCGTAGATGGCGCGGCCCGTTATGGCACCGAACAGCAGGTGGCCGGCCTGGGCGTCAGCGGCCTTCAACGCTGCCAGGTCGTCGAGGTCATTGAGGCCACCGGAGGCAATCACCGGGGTGGACAGGGCGGCAGCCAGCCGCAGCGTGGCGACGGCGTTGATGCCGCTTTGCATGCCGTCGCGCTCTATGTCCGTATAGACGATGCCCGCCAGGGGCAGGGCCTGCGCCGCCTGGGCCAACTCGAATACCGAGGAGTCGGTGGTGACATCCCAGCCATCCGTCGCCACCTGCTCCCCGCGGGCATCAAGCCCGAACAGCACTTGGTGCGGATAGCGCACGGCCAAGCGTTCAAGGAAATCGAAGTCCCGCACCGCCGCGGTGCCGACGATGACCGCCTCCACCCCAGCCTCAAGATAGGCGGCAGCCGTCTCGATGGAGCGGATGCCACCACCAACTTGAACCGGCACCGCACCCGCCCGGCGAACGATTTCCGCGATGCAGCCCTGGTTGCGCGGCTCGCCGGCAAAGGCCGCATCGAGATCCACCACGTGCAGCCGTCGGCAGCCCGCCGCCAGCCAGTGCGCGGCCATGGCCGCGGGGTCGTCCGAATAGCGGGTGGCGTCGTCCATGCGCCCCTGCTTGAGACGCACGCATTGCCCGTCCTTGAGATCGATGGCCGGAATCAACAACACGGCGAGGCAGCGCTCGGCAAGGCTAGAGCGAACCCTTGGTGGACGGCACTTCGCCTGCGCTGCGGGAATCGAGAGCAACCGCCATGCGCAACGCCCGGCCAAAGGCCTTGAACAGGGTCTCCGCCTGATGGTGGGCGTTGGCGCCGCGCAGATTGTCCAGATGCAGGGTGACCTGGCCATGGTTGACGAAACCCTGAAAGAACTCCCGCAGCAGGTCCACGTCGAAGTTGCCGATGCGGGGCCGCACAAAGGCGCAGTGGTACTCAAGCCCCGGCCGCCCGGAGAGATCCACCACTGCCCGAGACAAGGCTTCATCAAGGGGCACATAGGCGTGGCCGTAGCGCCACACGCCCTGCTTCTCCCCAATTGCTTGGGCAAGGGCCTGGCCAAACACGATGCCCACATCCTCCACCGTGTGGTGCGCGTCCACCTCCAAGTCCCCTTCGGCGCGCACCGTCAGATCGATTCGCCCGTGGCGCGCCACTTGGGCCAGCATGTGCTCGAAGAACGGCAGCCCGGTGGCCAGCTCGCAACGGCCCTCCCCATCCAGGTTGAGGGCCAGCTCGATGCGGGTTTCCTGGGTGTTGCGGGTGACTTTAGCGGTGCGGGCGGAATTCATAGCGGCGCGATTATATCCGCGACAACGCGGGCTGTACTCTACGCCTTCGCCAACTCAACCAAAAATAAGCCAAGAACAGCGACCAGTAGAACCACCCGGCGATGCCGTATTCGTCGGTTGGGTTAAGCAACGCAATCAAGCTGGACACCAGCCCGATGCAACTCACCAAAGCCCACCAAGTCATGCTCTGCACGGTCACAAAGCGTTCCAGCTCGTTGAGTTCCAGCACGTCGCGCCGCCGCCAAGCGTAAGCAAACAGCCCCAAGATGATCCCCGAGAGGGATGCGAATGCCAGGCCGTAGAACACGAAGATGGCGGAAACCTGTTCCACGGTCACTTCGAAGGCGGCTGGCAGCCAGCCACCCGATATCAAGCTGAAGCCCAACGACATGATCACCCGCAGGGGATAGACCAGCACCAGTATGCCGGCAATCAAGAACACGGTGAGCCACAGGGACACCAGATCGTCCAAGCCGTAGAGGCGGCTCCACTTGTGATGGCCGATCCAGAACATGATCATCTGCCCCAGGCAGGCGAAAAACACCGGCACCGACTTGAGCGCGGATTGAAACTCCGCGTAGCTCGAGGGCACGTCGTCTACGGAAATGACCAGCAGAGTGACCGCAAAGGCGAAGGCCGCATCGGCAAAGGTCTCCAGCCGCGTCATCGAGGCGCCGCGCAGGCGGAAGCCCTTTTCGACCGGCAACTCATCCAGGTTCATCACTCACTCTCCGCCCAAGGCGGGCCTCGGTGCCTGCTAATGCGGCATATTGTCCGTACGCGCCCGGCGGCCGAGGTAGCCACCGTGATGACGCAGGCCATAGTCCTCGCGGGTTACGCCCTTCACTTCCAGCAGCGCCAGCGCCAAGGCGTCGGTGATGGCCAGCATGACCGCAGTGCTGGCGCTCGGCGTCAGGCCCAAGGGGCAGGGCTCGTCGATCACGCCCATGTCCAGGATCAGGTCGGCAAGCGCGCGCAGATCGGAGTCTGGATGCGAGGTGATGCCGATGACGGTGGCCACGCCCAGATGGCGCGACAGCTCCAGCATCTCCAGCACCTCGCGGCTCTTGCCGCTGGTGGAAAGGGCGACCATGACATCATTGGCGCCAACCAGGCCGAGATCGCCATGCGCCGCCTCCGCTGGATGAATGAAATCCGCGGGCGTAGCCGTGGAGCAGAGGGTGGCAGCGAACTTGCGGGCGATGTGCCCGGCCTTGCCGATGCCGGTGGTCAGCACCTTGCCCCGGCAAGCCGCCAAGGCCTGCACGGCTTGGACAAACTCCTCGCCCACAGCGACGGCACGGATGGCGTCAGCCTCCGCCTGCAGCACGGCGCGCACGCGTTCCTGAACGTTCATGGCCCCATGGTGTCATGAAGGTGGAGGAATGCAACTCCGTGCACTAGGCTAACGAATCCATGTCTTGAGCGGGGGCGCGAACGGGCGCCGAGCCCAACAGTCAACCCATGCGACAATCCGACACCGTCATCAAGAGATCTAACGCCACGGAGACGTTGCTGCTTGTGCCTAGGCCCCGGCGGGCCCAACTCTCCAATGAACAGGCGCAAGCTGGGCAATTGCGTGTCGAGGGGGGCGCCAGCGCGCCGCTGTCATCCGCCGTTGAGCGGGCCAATGGCTGGCTTAAGGAATCAAGTGAGGCCACCCTGGCGGTTCGATTTGAGGTGGGCGACCCCAGCGAGGCCCCGCCCACCCTGGACGACGACGAAAGCTACCAGCTAACGGTGTCAAGCGAGGGTGTGCGCATCAGCGCCCCGCGCTTGGCCGGTGCCCGGCACGCGTTGACCACGCTGGTTCAGCTGGTCAACTGCTGTGGCTACCTGCCATTTGGACAGATCGAAGATGCGCCGAGCTTTCCCTGGCGCGGCCTGATGCTGGACCCAGCCCGGCGTTTCCTTAGCCTGGACGCGCTGCTGGTCACGCTGGAGGCGATGGCGCTGTGCAAGTTGAACGTGCTGCACCTGCACCTGACCGACGATCAGGGCTTTCGCTTCCAGAGCCGCGCCTACCCCCAGCTGGCCAGCGCCGAGCGCTACAGCCAAGCCGAGTTGCGCACCTTGGTGAGGGCGGCGGCCGAGCGCGGCATTCGCGTCATCCCGGAACTTGACTTGCCGGGCCATGCGACCAGCTGGCTGTGCGCCCATCCCGAATGGGGGCCTCGGCGCACGCCGGTGCCACCGAGCCAGCGGTTTGGCCCCCATGAAGCGGTTCTCAACCCCATCGACCCCGCCTGCCAGAAGGCGGTCGACACCCTAATCGGTGAACTGGCCGGTGTTTTTCCCGATTCATTCATCCACCTCGGCGGCGATGAGGTGAATGCGGCTTGGTGGAACGAAAGTCACGAAATCGCAGCCTACATGGCCCATCGCAACCTCAACGGCCCGCTTGCCTTGCAGGCCCACTTCAGGTCGCTTCTCGCCGCCGCAGCCGCCCGGCACGGCAAGCGAATCATCGGCTGGGACGAGGCCCTCGATGGCGGAGCGCCAGCGGGCATGGTGGTGCAGAGCTGGCGCGGCGCCACTGCCCGAGGCCGGGCGTTGGCTGCCGGCCATGACTGCGTGGTGTCCTCCGGGTACTACTTGGACCTGTTCTATCCGGCCGACGTGCATCACGCCTACGCACCGGACGCACCCGAGGAGGAGCTGCTGGCCCTTGAGGACGCCTTGTTGATGGATTCACGCTTCAATCACATTGCAAAAGGCTTGCAGTGGACCCAAGGGTGGCGTCAGCCGGCGTCCTGGGCCGGCACCGGCAAGGTGTTGGGCGGGGAAGCCTGCCTGTGGTCGGAACTGGTGAGCGAGGAGTTGCTGCCGGTGCGGCTGTGGTCGCGCCTGCCCTTGATTGCGGACCGCTTCTGGTCCAACCAGCCAGCGCCCAACGAATTCGGCCGCTGGCTGGAAGCGTCTGTGCGACAACTCTCCGCCGCTGGCATAGTCGATGTCCCGCAAAGCAGCCGCACCTTGTTGCAGCACTTCGGGGTCAAGGAGAGCCACTTGCCCGCCGTGTCCCTGCTGGAGCCCATCAAATGGTACGGACGGCTGTTGGGACAAACCGCTTTGGAAGCCCGTATGGGCGGGCAGGAAATGCCCCAGTCCAGGCCTTACGACACGCAAACGCCTCTGAACCGCCCGGTGGATGCGTTGCTGCCGGAAAGCCTGGCCGCCCGCCGGTTCGGGGAATTGCTGGCCGAAGGCGGCGCACCGCTGCTCGACGAATGCGCCCGGTTGCTGGAGGCCTGCGCGGCCGAGGGCCTCATGCCCGAACTCAGGTCACCGATTGCCAATCTGAGACTGATCCTGCAAACGGTCGTCGATGTGTCCACGGGGCAACTCCCGAAAGCCCAAGCGAGCCAGCGGGTGGCCGATGCCAGCCAACCGGCGGGCGAGTACCTGGTTGCCATCGGCCCGCCCGTGCAGGCTTGGCTACGCCGGCCATGAGCGCCGCCGCAATCGCCCTCGCCGAAGGCTGGGGCATCGACGCGGCCCTTTCCCCCTTGGGTAGCGGGCGCATCAACGACAGCTACTTGGTGCAAGGCACAAGCCCTCAGCTCGCTCCAGAACGGAACACCGTCGAAGCCGAAGGAACAACCAGCCAGTTGGCCGGCGGCCCACAATCGCTGCAGGGAAGCAACCGTTCGGTGCTGCAGCGCGTCAACCCGTTCGTCTTTCCCAATCCCAAGCTGCTAATGGCTAACGTCAACCGAGCGTCCGCCCACCTCAACGCCAAGCGTCCAGGCTGGACGCCTGCCCTGATTCCCACCCGGGCAGGCGCCAGCCACATCCACTTGGACAGCGGCGTCTGGCGGCTTTGGTCCCACGCCGCTGGGCGCGCCCTCGCACAGCTGGACAATGACCAACAGGCCGAAGCCGCCGGACGGGCCGTCGGCTTGACCCGCTGCTGGCTCCAGGATCTGCCCGGCCCGCGCCTGATTGAGGCCATTGGCGGGCATTTGCAACTGGATCACTACTTGGCGGCCTTCGATGCCGGCCCCAACGCCGAGCCTGAACTGCACGACTTCATCGACGCTCGCCGACACTTGGCCGAGCGCTTCCGGGAGCGCAACGGCTACATCCACGGTGACGGCCACCTCGACAACATCCTGTTCAGCGAGGACGGCCACATTGCCGCCGTGCTTGATCTCGACACCGTCATGTGGGGCCACTGGGCGTGGGACTTCGGGGACCTAGTGCGCTCCGCGTTGGGCGGCCAAGCAGCGCCGAAGCGCTTTGCGGCGGTGGCTCGCGGGTACTTGGGCGAGGCCCATGTTCAGGCCAGCGTTGATGAGTTGGTGATGGCCCCCCGCTACGTCACCTTCATGATCGGCCTGCGCTACCTCATCGACCATCTGAACGGCGACCGCTACTTCAAGGTGAGCGCCCAAGGCGAGAACTGGCAGCGGGCGCTGGACCGTTTCCGGTTTCTAGAGAAGCTGGAAGCCGCCGAACGCGCCTTCAGGGACAGCGCTGCCGCGTTAGTCGAAACCCGTGGTCTTGAGGATGGCCTGAACGACGATGATCACCGTGACCACTAGCGTGACGCCAAACGTCGTCCACATGATGATGTATCGCCAGGGGCTGCCCGGCTTCCGACTCGGCTCGTCCTCACTTCGATTGTCACGCGGCCCGCTCACGATGGCGATTATAGCGCTGCCACAACCAAGGCTGGGCAGTTGAACAAGGCAGCCCAAGAGGCCGACAGGCTGCTGTCGGAGATCGAAGCCCTCCCGACGCGCAACACGCCAAGCCTCCGGCAGCTGCGGAGAGCGGCCTCAAAGCGTTTGCAGAATGCCACCCCCAGCACCGTGCTCGCCGTCGCTAGAACGCTGATCGACAACAACCGTCGCTGGCTCGGCTACGAACTCATCCACCACCATCCGAGCACTCTCGCCTCCCTGGGCCTCGCCGAGGTTGAAGCCCTGGGCGCCGGCATGTCCTCATGGAGCGAAGTGGACACCTTCTGCGCTTACGTCGCCGGCCCCTGTTGGACCAAGGGCCAAATCGACGACGACGCCATCGCGCAGTGGTCCGAGCACCATGACCGCTGGTGGCGCCGCGCCGCCCTCGTGGCCACCACCGCCCTCAACGTGCGCACTCGAGGCGGCACCGGCGATACGCACCGCACCCTGATGACCGCCGAACGGCTGGTGGCCGACCGCGACGACATGGTGGTCAAGGCCCTGTCCTGGGCCCTGCGCGAACTGATCTTCTGGGACCCCACCGCCGTGGCGGACTTCCTTGAACAACACGACCAAGCCTTGGCGCCCCGAGTCAAGCGGGAAGTGCGCAATAAGCTTGAGACGGGGCTGAAGAACCCGTAGAGCCGAACTTGGATGAGGTAGGAAGACGCTTGTCCAAGATCTGTTCGACCGTGTCTGCTGGCTGACGGGCGTTCTGCCTTCGACTGGAACCAGGGAAGCTCAGCGCAGTGCAAAACCGGATTCTTGTAGACTGAATCCATTGCTTGACGAACTTTCGAGGCCACAGGGTTCGGTGTGCAAACGCGGAAGGCACGCCGCTCTGAACGAGCAACGCTACGACAGTGGTACGGCCAAAACCCGAAGACCGCGCTCAGGCATGATCGGTGTTCAGGCTTCGAGGTCCAATTCCGCCCGAATCCAGTCCGCCAGTTCGCCGATGTGGCGAAGCTCGTCGGCCTTTTTGGTTAGCTTGAACGTAACTGATTGCCCCTCCGCCATTCGCACAAGGCTCCCTGCCTTGCTTTCAGCCACCGCGCCCTTGCGCCAAGCGTCGAAAACAATTGCAGCCGGACGGCTGCCAAAGTGGTCCACTCCCACCTCGCTTCCAGAACACGAGGAAGTAGGAGTGGTTTTTGCGGGCATGAACCTGCCGCACGGCTCGGCTGACCCCCGGGCGGTTGTTGCGAACCACCACAAACAGATCCTCGGCGACGAATCCGATTTGCCCATAAGCCGTCATGATTTCAACATGGGTAAAGCGCTGACGGTTGGAGCAAACTTCGTCCTGACACTTGACAATCAACACCCCGCGCTCCCGCAATACTCGATACGCTTCCTGACCAGCCTCGACGTAAAGGTCCAAAACGGCCTCGTGGTATTTGCTAGCCGTTAAGTTCCCGGTTTCGTTGTTCTTGTAGTGGCTCTCGAAGGCGGTGTGACCGGTGTGCGCTGTGCCACCCGGGGAATGCATGTAGGGCGGGTCTAGGACAACACAGTCGATTTCGCCATCCGCGTAGGGCAGACCGCGGCAATCCACGCCATCCAATATGTCGGTGGCCCGGAGCCTGTAGCGACCATCGGGAACCCGCTTCCAGAACGCGCCTTTGCCGTAAGTGACATCAGCCACCACGCAACCGGGGCGCAGGTACAGATCCAATATCTTGGGGAATACCTCGGCGTTGGTATTGGCGTAGGCGCTGAACACTAGGTCATTGGTGGCCTCGCCATTGCGCACCATTCGCTTGCCGGACTGGCCGCGCGACACTGCATATTCTGGGAAAAGGCTCTCCGAGTGCTGCAACGCCATGACCGATGTCTCCTGAAAACCAACTGGGCGGCGTTAGTGTAAACGCTGCTTCCACCGGTGCGCCAATCGCGAATCTCGGCCCTTAAGGGCCGAGATTCGTCGGAAGTTTCGCTGTCGCGAAACTTCGTGCCCATCGAGCTTCCAGCAACCCTTCATGGTTAAGAACCACCCAATCGCCCCACCAAAGAGTACACTGGCGCCATGCTAACCGCCCTCTCCCATCGACACCGTTGCCTGTGCGTCGCATTGGCCGCCGCGCTGCTCACTGGCTGCGTCGGCGCCCTGCAACAACCGATGCAGCTCATCCAGGATGCTGGACCGGTGTATCCGGAAGCGGCCAAGACCCAAGGCATTGAGGGTTGGGTGCGGCTGCGCTACGACATTGCCAGCGACGGGCGGGTGGAGAACCTTAGGGTGGTTGAATCCTCTCCGCCCGGCGTGTTTGACGCCGCTGCCATGGCGGCAGTGGCGCAGTGGCGCTACCGGGCTCCAGTCATCGATGGCGCGCCGAGCGCCGTCTCCGGGGTGGTCAGTACCCTGCGCTTTGAACTTGGGGCCGCGGAGCGATACGAAGGCTATTGACCGCTCACCACCCGTTCCAGTGGGTGATGTTCGCCACCGGCGGACGGCTGGCCCGCTTGAAGTCCGTACCTAGGGTGTAGGCCACCGGCAGCAGCGCCACTTGCATCACGTCGTCCGGGATGCCGAGCAGGTCCGCCGCCTCTCCTTCGTGCACGACGTGCAGCGTGGTGAGCGTTGAGCCCAAGCCTCTGGACCGCAGCGCCAGTTGGAAACTCCAGACGGCGGGAAAGATGGAGCCGAACAGGCCGCCCAAGGCCATCGTGGGCGAACCCTCCGGAGGCCGGCCCTTGACGCAGGGAATCACGTGCACGGGCGCCTTTTCGAGGTTTTCCATCAAGTACAGGGCGGAATCGAATACCCGCTTGGTCTGGCCCGTGGGCGCTTGTTCGGCAGCGCTGCTCAGGTAGCCTTCGGCGGCCTTGCGGTAGATGGCCGCCAGCGCTGCCCGCTTGTCCGCATCATCGACCACCACCCAGCGCCAAGTTTGCGAATTGGAGCCGGTTGGCGCCTGCACGGCAAGTTCCAGGCACTCGTTGATGATTTCCCGAGGAACGGCTCGCGAAAAATCCAGCCGCTTGCGCACGGCGCGCGTGGTGGCCAGCAGTTCATCGGTCATGGCGGTGTCGAATTTCATCCGGGCTCCTTGTGGGCGATGCAATGGGAAAAGCCAGTGTATCCTATACGCACCCACGCAAGTGGCCGGCAACGGGAGAGGACGCCATGCAACGAACACGCCGATTCGCTTGGATCTCCATTTGGGGTCTCGGCTTGGCCTTGGCAGCAACCGCCGTCCGTGGCGACCTGCGCAGCGCCATTGATGAAGGCGCCGCCGCGGTGGCAGACCAGGTGGTCGCTTGGCGGCGGCACATCCACGAGCACCCCGAACTGTCCAACCGCGAGTACCAGACCGCGGAACTGGTTGCCGAGCACCTTGAAAGCCTCGGGTTGGAGGTCCAAACCGGCATCGCCCACACCGGCGTGGTCGGCCTGCTGCGCGGCACTCAGGACGGCCCGGTGGTGGCCCTGCGCGCCGACATGGACGCCTTGCCGGTGGTCGAGCAAACCGGGCTGCCCTACGCCTCCAAGGTGATGAGCACCTACAACGGCCAGGAGGTCGGCGTGATGCACGCCTGCGGCCACGACACCCATGTGGCCATTCTCATGGGCGCGGCCACGGTGCTAACCAGCCTGCGCGACCAGTTGCCCGGCACCGTCAAGTTCATCTTTCAGCCCGCGGAGGAAGGCCCGCCCAAGGGCGAGAACGGCGGGGCGAGGATGATGGTTCAACAAGGAGTGCTGAAAAACCCGGACGTGGACGCCATCTTCGGCTTGCACATCTCCCAAGGGGGCATCGCCGGCACCGCCAACTACCGGCCCAAGGGCGCCATGGCCAGCGCCCAAAGGCTGGAGATCACCGTCAAGGGCAGCCAAACCCACGGTGCCAGGCCTTGGGCGGGGGTTGATCCCATCATGGCTGGCGCGGCCATCGTCAATGCGCTGCAAACCATCGTCAGCCGCCAAGTGGACATCACCAAGGCACCGGCAGTGGTGACCCTGGCCACCTTCCACGGCGGCGTGCGCAACAACATCATCCCGGACACGGCGCATCTTTCCGGCACCATCCGCACTTACGATGCGGACATGCGCGCCGACATCCACCAGAAAATCCGCGACATCGCCGCCCACACCGCCGCCAGCATGGGTGCGGAAGTGGAGGTGTTCATCGATGAAGGGGTGCCCGTCACCTACAACGACCCGGACCTTACCGCGGCCATGGCGCCGACGCTGGTGCGCGTCTACGGTGAAGACAACGTATCGATAGCGGACCGCATCACAGGCGCGGAGGACTTCTCCGTCTATCAGGAACAGGTGCCGGGCTTGTTCTTCTTCATCGGCGGACGGCCAACCGACATCCCGGCCGAAAAGGCCATTCCCAACCACTCGCCGTTCTTCTACATCGATGAAGCCGCCCTCGAACCGGGAGTGCGGGCCATGACGAACTTGGCTTTCGACTACCTGATGCAGCACAGGCAATGACAGCCGGCGGACCCCCACCGTCTGGTCGAAAAGACACATTGAGCCTCACTGGCCCCGAGAACTTGCAGTAGCCTTCCAGCCCTTGGGCTTTGGTTCCTGAGCACGAAAAGCAGGGTATTCTGAGGCGGGAGCGAGTGGTGGAGGCTGGTCAACATCGAACAACAAACCAACATGATACCGCCTGATTTCGAGCAACTGGCAGCGGCCGCACTGCCGTCTTGGGCTGTCGACGTTGCTGAGCTGACTTTGGTCAAGCAGCGGGAAAACGCCGTTTTCAGTGTCAGCACGTCAACGGGCAAGCGGTTTGCCCTCCGTGTACATCGAGCGGGTTACCACACAGACGCGGAACTCCGCTCGGAAATTGACTGGATGCGAACGCTGAAGGCGCATGGCGTGAGGACCGCGGATGTGATTCCCACGCAAGACGGCGACCTGTTCAAAGTGGTTGGGCAGCATCAGGTTGACCTTCTCGAGTGGATCGACGGTGACCCCATCGGGGCGATCGAAGACAAAAGCCCTGATGTCGAGAAGCTCAGTCAAGCCTACAACCAAGTGGGCGCCATCGTCGCTCAGATGCACAATCACTCCGCCACGTGGAGTGTGCCGGACCACTTCAAGCGCCATGCTTGGGACGAAGATGGCCTTGTGGGGCCAGACCCGTTCTGGGGCAATTACCTAGAACTAGAGGGGCTGAGCGAGGACGATCGCGCCTTGCTGGCTGACGCGGCCAACGCGGCTAGGTTAGACCTCCAAGACTACGGTAAAGGTCGGGACCGCTATGGTCTGATTCATGCGGACACCTTGCCCGAGAATTTCTTGGCCACGCCTGACGGTCAAATCTACGTCATCGATTTCGACGACGGTGGCTTTGGCTGGTACCTCTTCGATTTTGTCACGGCGATGTTCTTCCACTTGGGCGAACCTCACTTCGACGCATTGTTCGGGGCCTTAACTGACGGATATGCGCAGCATCGCGACCTCCCGCCGGAATTTGAAGAGCGTTTCGACCTTTTCCTTTTGTTGCGTGGCCTGACCTACGTCGGTTGGGCGCACACGCGCCGGGAAACCGAAACCGCAAAGGAGATGACGCCCGTGATGATCGCGGCAGCCTTGGAACTGGCGCGCAACTACTTGAAGCCAGACCGCCCATAGTGGGGTCCGCTGGAGAGAAGAGATGAAGATGCTGACAGGGCTGATCATCCTGTGGTCATCACTCCACGCCGTTGCGCAAGGGGTGGACGACCTCTACATCAACGGCTCGGTCCACACCGTCAATCCGCGCGCACCAGAGGCTCGGGCCTTTGCCGTCTCCAACGGTCAGTTCGTGGCCGTGGGCACCTCAGAGAGTGTTGAGCGGCTGGCCGGCAAACGCACCCAAGTGCATGACCTAGAGGGCCGTAGGGTATTGCCGGGCCTCATTGACGACCACATTCACCCGGATCTGGCAGTGGAGAGCTACTTCAACCTAACCATTGATGCGGAGCGCACTGACTTCGCGGAGTTCAAACGGCGACTGGCGCGTTTCGTGGAGCGAAGACCGAATGCGCCTTGGGTGTTAGGCAGCGCCATCGACTATCTCTGGGATGACGGCAGCAACATTCGGATGTTTGACATGCCGAGCCACAACGCATGGCTAGATGACCTGGTCCCCGATAGGCCCGTTTTTCTTTGGGAGGTCAGCGGTCATGCAGCATTGGTAAACTCCAGGGCCTTCAAGGAGTTGGGCATCACGAAGGACACACCCGACCCAGACGGCGGTCACTTCGTCAAAGACGCCCACGGCGAGCTTACGGGCGTGGTGCGCGAAACGGCGGCGCATCTTTTCTGGGAGGCGTTCATGCGCGATGAGTTGCCGCCTGCAGAGCTGGCTCAGAGGCAGCTCCTGCCAATCTTGCGCTATCTCAGCAGCTTGGGGCTGACGTCCATCAGCGATGTCTGGACACGCGAGTCGATGCTGCTCGCCTATCAGGCCCTGGATGGACAGGGCAAGTTGCCGATGCACGTCGCCGCCTATGTCGGTGATCCCATAGAGTGGATCAACGATTGGATGAAGGACGCAGCCGTGCGCGTCATCGACCACCCCGAAAAGTACAGCAGCGCCAACCTTGACGTCAGAGGCGTGAAATTCGTCCTTGATGGCGGGGCTGCAGGGCAAACTGCCGTCATGACCGAGCCCTTTGAAGGCACCGACCATACCGGGCCATGGCGCAACGATCCGGACTACTTTTTGCGGCGTGTGATTGAGCTCGACCGAATGGGACTGACCGTAAGGGCGCATGCAGCAGGCGACGGTGCCATACGTTGGGCGCTCGATGCGTTTGAGCGGGTGAGGAAAGACCACGGCAGCACGCTTCGGCATGGCATCGCCCATACCGCGATATTGAACCCGGCCGACATTCACCGGTTTGCGCAGCTTGGCGTCATCGCCGAGCTGTCTCCAGTTTTCTGGTACCACACGCCGGCGGTGGCGGTGATCCAGGATGACATTGGCGAGCGCCTTGATTGGCTCTATCCCACTCGTTCGCTTTGGAACAGCGGCGCCCGCATGTCAGTGGGCAGCGATTGGATCGTGACACCGGCCAATCCCTGGTTTGCCTTGGAAACGCTAGTGACACGGCGTGGCCCAGGCCTCACCGAGGGGCCTGCACTCATCCCCGCGCAAGGGGTCACGCTTGATGAAGCCGTCGAGTTGTACACCATGGGTGGCGCCTTCGCACAAGGCCGGGAGCACCGGGTGGGTTCTATCGAACCAGGCAAGCAGGCAGACTTCATTGTGCTTGATCAGGACATCTTCTCGATCCCCATCCACCAAGTACACGAAACCAAAGTGGTGCAGACGGTTGTTCGCGGCGAAACCGTCTACCACCAGTCACAGGCGAATGAAGTCATCGACTTCAGCAATCCAGAATTGGCGAAGTGATTTTCCACCGGTCAGCAACCAATAAAGAGACGCTTGTTGGCCTGTTGTCACTCTCTGGCAATGCGATGCAGCGTCATCCCGTCGATCAGTTCAATCGGAAGGCCTGTGGCGAATGACTTAGCGTCGTCTGTGTTCTCTCCAGGATCGAATTGCGGACACAAGTGCCGGCACGAGAAAGACGAAGGCAATCCAAGCATAATTGGATACCGAGGAAGCCATTTTGGCGATAACCTGAGAGGCCAGCGTACAAGACTCGTCGCACTGAAAGTAGGAAGGAATGGCAACTGCAAGCGCGAAATACAACGTTCCGGCGAGTATGACACCGACCCACCAAGGCGCAAACGCTAGTGCTGTCAGTATTGAACCATCTCGTTTGCGCACTTTGAAGCTCCGAATTCCACAGTCGTTAGAGGTGTTTTGCCGCTTGATGTCTCGCAGTGCAAGCCGCAGGTGTCATCAGGCTAGCCCTAGGGTGCCGCGTACTGCGTGGTCTGCGTCAGGTCGTCGAAAGCCAAGTTCGTCACGGCCTGCACCGAAGGTGAACCGGATGTTTGCGTTCGCGCTAGCCCTGTTCCAATTCCAGCGCGTTTTCGGTCGGGGCGAGCTAGCGGCCCCGCCGTTCGTCTTGCTGCTCGGTGCGCTTGCGCTTCTTCGGTCGCCTCACACCGAAGGTGCCGCGCACGATCTTGCCGCGCCGAGTGCGCTGATCGCCCTTACCCATGGTTGCTGCCCCTGCTCATTGCCAATTGCCTTTTGCTGTTCTTGATCGCGGGAAGGGCCCGCCGAACGCGCTAACCCGTCCACCCCGCTGGCATTCCACTAGCCTGAGGCATTGCCCCGTTGGTGGAAGGCGCCGGATTATAGCCCCCAGCACTCCAAGTCGTCCGCAAAAATCACCGCGCCGCTGTAGTGGGCTTCGATGGCTTCCCGGCTTTGGCTTTCCCTGCCCCGGGTGCGGTTCATGCGATGGCCCAGGATCACCATGCGGGCGGCGGCCTGTTCGGCGATACGGCCGATTTGGCTTGGCGTGACGTGGCGCTCACGCGCTTCGCCGCGGGCATGCTCCGGCTCCGCATGGGATACCACCAGGGCGTCGGCGGCGGCGGCAAACTCAGCGACCACGTTCTTGCGGTTGGAGAAGTCCCCTGCAAAGACCACGGAGAGTCCTTGGGTCTCCACCCGCCAGGCCAAGGCGGGCACGCTGCCGTGATGCACTGGAATGGCGGAAAGTTGCAGCGTTTCGTTGCCAAACCGTGCCCAGCGCCGCCGCCCCGTGGCGGGCACGCCGCGCACGCTCAGCCGGTAGCCGCCCCTTGACTTGACCGTTAGGAAGTCCGCCAGTTCAGGGTAGGCGCCATCAGGGCCGATCAGCCGTTCAATAAAAGCCGAAACGCCGATTGAAGCGCCGCCCTCCGGCCCGAGCACTGGCAGGGAACGGGTGCGGCTGTGAAACCGCGAGCCGTCGAGAAACGCCGGGAAGTCACCGGCGTGGTTGGCGCTCAATTGGCTGAAGGCAATGGCGTCGAGGTCTTCGAACGCAGCACCGGCCTCGTCAAAGCGCGCCGACGCCCCGGGTGCCGCATCGATCAGAAGACGCGCCTGATTGTCGATCCACAGCAGGTAGCTGGGCCCGGCGGCGCCATCGTGCAACTCAGGGCCACCGGCCCCGAGTATCTGAATCCAAACGCCTTCGTCCCCGCAATACGGCGCCTCCGACGCAAGGGTCATGGGCGCACAAAAGAGCAAGCTGGCAAAAGTGATCGAGTGGCGCATGGCGGCTTCCAAAAAAGTTGTCAACACAGGGCAAATGGGTGTCCGGGAGCCCCTAGCTTGCCACAATCCACCAAAACGCAGACGTCTGGGGAAAATCCACCCTGCTAGCTGGCCGTCTTCAAGCCCATGCGAACTTCCACGCCAGTGCGCCGGTTCTCTGACGCCCAGGGAACAGGCAATTTCCTTGCGGCGTCCTCCGCGTGGAGGAACGGCGCTTCGCCGTACAAGGGGGCGAACGCGCTCTGTTAGTGCGTGCACCGTCGGTGCGTGTCGGTTCGTTAGGCCCTCGCTCCAGGAGACTCGGCTGACTGGACGGGAGTTTAGCGTTGGCCATGCACCAATGCGAACCGATACTCAGCGAATGCACGCGTTTGCACCTGCCGCCTTCGATTGGGGCGTTGGCAGGCTCTTGGCTTCATTCCAGCCGGTCAATGGCGGCGATCAGCCTTGTCGCTTCCGCTTCGTCGGGCATCCGCCAGTCACCCCGCGGCGAGAGGCTGACGGTGCCCACTTTCGGGCCGGCGGGCAGGGTGGTGCGCTTGAACTGCTGGGCAAAGAACCGCTGAAAGAAGACCTTCAACCAATGCTTCACTTCCGAACGCTCATAGCGCCCGGCGAAGGCCAAGCCCGCCATGGCGGTGATCTTTTCCGGTGCGGCGCCGCCCCGGACATAGTGGTAAAGGAAGAAATCGTGCAGTTCGAAAGGGCCGATGATGGACTCGGTCTTTTGGCTGATGCCGCCGTCCGCATCCTCTGGGGGCAGCAGTTCGGGAGAGATCGGCGTGTCCAACACGCGCTGCAGCGCCTCAGCAAGGGCTTCGCTTGCGCGGTGGCTGGCGTACCAGCGAATCAAGTAGGAAACCAAGGTCTTAGGCACGCCGGCGTTGACGTTGTAACCTGCCATGTGATCCGCGTTGTAGGTACACCAGCCGAGCGCCAATTCGGATAGGTCGCCGGTGCCGACCAGCAAGCCGCCAACCTTGTTGGCGGTGTTGAACAGCAACTGGGTGCGCTGCCGGGCCTGGACGTTTTCAAACACCACATCGTCCCGCGCCTCGTGAGCCAGGTGCCTCAACTGCTGGGCAACCATCTCGGAAATGGGGATTTCGGACCAACTCATGGCAGTGGCGGCGGCCAGCTGCGCCACTGTCTTGCGCGTGTGCTGCGATGTGCCGGGGCCGGGCAACGACAAGGCCTTGAGGTTCTTCGCGGGCAGGCCCAATTGCTCAAGGGCATCCAAGCACACCAAAAGCGCCAAGGTGGAGTCGAGCCCGCCCGATGTGCCGAGCACCAGCGTTTCCACGCCCGCACCCCGCATGCGGCGGCTTAAGCCCGCGCTTTGAATGGCCAGCACTTCCCGGGCGCGGGCATCGAAGACGGCCTCGTCCTTGGGCACGAAAGGGTGCGGATCCGGCGTGCGCCGCAATCGATTCAAGCGCGGTGGCGCGACAGCCAAGGCGGTCAGACGGTGGCCTTGCGGCCGCGGCGAGTCGGCAAATGTCTTGTTCTGCATCCGATCGTGTCGCAGCTTCGCCAAGTCGAAATCAACGATCAGTTCAGCGCCGTTCAAGCCGAAGCGTTCGCTCTCAGCGAGCAGCACGCCGTTCTCAGCCGCCAGCAGATGGCCGCCAAAGACCAAGTCCTTGGTGGATTCCGTCACGCCGGCACCGGCATAGAGGTAGCCGCACACCCAAGCACCGCTGGCCATGCGCACGAGGTCGCGGCGATAGTCCGCCTTGCTGACCAGTTCATTGCTCGCCGAGAGGTTCAGCACCAGCTCCGCACCGGCAAGGCTGTGGGCAGCACCCGGCGGCTGCGGCGACCAGAGGTCTTCGCAAAGCTCCACAGCAAAGCGGTGGCCGCCAAGCCGGAAGAGTTGGTTGGGGCACAGCCGCAGCGGGCCAAAGCTGGAGTCGACCTCCAGGTCAATGCCCCGGCCGGAGGCGAACCAGCGCCGCTCGTAGAATTCGCCGTGGTTGGGCAACGCGGTCTTGGGCACCAAGCCAGCGACTTCGCGACCGCCAACAACGGCCGCGCAGTTGAACAGGCGTCCGTCCGGGCTGCGCCAAGGCAGGCCCACGACTGCGACCACGGGAACCTGGGCCTCGACAATCAGGGCCAATGCCTCAAGGGCGCCCTTAAGCAAGCTGGCATCAAAAAAGAGGTCTTCGGCCGTGTAGCCGGTCAAGCTCAACTCCGGAAACAAGGCCACCGAGACGTCAGCCTCATGCAGCGCTTCCAGATGGCCAACCACCTCCCGTGCGTTGGCCAAGGGGTCAGCAATGCGCACCCTGGGCGCCATCGCGGCAGCCCGCAGAAAACCGAGTTCAGCAAAGTCAACCGTGCTGTCCATACCCTAGTTTAACCCGCCGCCCACATCAGCTTCCCAATGGGCAGAGCCCGTAAGCGCCCTCCCAAACGCTGGCATGACACCCGGCTATGCCCGTACTTCGAACGGTCGGAGCGCGGCGAGTAGTCATCGAATCAGGAGTTCGAGCCGGCGGCTGTAAACCGCTGATCACCCAAGGGGTGCAAGACGGCCCGCTTGACGCTCAATAGCGAGGCCAGCAAGGCGCTTTGCTCTGACCCTTACCACGAGAAATACAACCTCTTAGTGCGAGAAACATGCGTCGCCAATTCGAGCTTCCACTCCGGTGCGCCGGGGAGCGGCCGCGCAGGATACAAAAGCCAACTGGGAGAGAACCGGTGTGGGGTGCGTGCATCCGGTGCTGTTTGGGCTCGTGCCTGCGCCCATCGTCGTTGTAAGCGCCTCCGCCTGGTGCGCCGGATGCACGCACCGCACACCGGTTCTTGGAGCGGGATCGGAGGAACGAATCTCCGAGCACAAAAGTGATTGCACATCAATATGTTGAGGACTTACCTCAAGCAAGAAACGTGGGTCACAAGCACGAAAAACACACGGCTTTACCTCGAAAAATCCGATCAGACTTGTGCTCACATGGCCACACTCAATCGGCGGGCGCTCCAAACAAGCGATCAAGATGCTCACCAGGCAGGGGCCGGGTCAGCCTGGAGACGCCCCAGGTCAATGCCACGGAAACGATTTCGCCCATGGTGGCGCAGGACCAAGGGTTGCCCGCCTCCCGTTCCAGCCACAGGGCCGCGTGACGCAACGGCCCTGGGCCAAACCAATCCGGGTCGATGAAGGCGCCGTGGGTGATGGAAAAAACTGCGGCGCCGCCAATCAGGCCGGCCAAGGCGCCGGCTCGCGTCACCCCCCGCCAGACGGCGCCCACCACCAGCGGCCCGGCGAACGCCGCCATCATGCCACCGGTGCCGATCCAGACGATCAGCGCCACGTTGCGGTCCATCAGCAACCACGCCATGAGGGTGCAGATCACCATGACCGCCACGGTGGCGATGCGGCTGATGGCCAGCACCCGGCGGTCCACCGCCGCTTCGCTGAGGCTTTTCTGAAACCGGGGCACGTAGCTGAGCCGATAGAGGTCGTTGGCGATGATTTGCGAACTCGACACCACCAAGCCATCGGCCGTGGACATGACCGCAGCGAGAATGCCGACGCCGAGTAGCGCGGCCAGCCAAGCCGGAAACAGCTCAATGAAGAGCAAAGCCAAGGCACTGTTGCTGGTGGCGTCCGGCGCGGTGAGCGCATCGCCGAGAATGGCCCGTGCCAAGAGGCCGCCCAAGCCGAGCATGCCTAAGGTGAGGCCGAAGGTGAACGCCAAGCTGATGAACCGGCGGCGCTCGCTCGGCTTCTCAAGGGCCCAGAGCTTGTTGCCGATGTGCGGCAGCATGCCCAACGGGACGTGGGCCAGGAGCACGGCCAGCACCGACCACCAGGAGTGGTAGAGCACCGAGTCCTCGTTGAGCCAACCCACCAGGTTGGCATCCTGGGCACGCAGATTGTCCACCATGCCACCGAAGCCACCTTCAACGCCGAAGCCGGTGAGGAACATGACCACCAGCACGGCGGCGATGACCACCATGAGCAGCCCTTGCACCCCGTCGGTGAGGATGTCGGCATGGGCGCCGCCGAGCACCACGTAGGCCATGAGCACGGCAGCGGTGATGCCCAGCGCCCATTCCGAGGGCACGCCCAGCATCAACTCGAACATCACGATGCCGGACACCAACTGCCCCGCCAAGTAGAAGAACAGCAGCAGTGAGAACAGGGACACCATGATGCGCACGCCATCGGAGAGGTAGCGGCTGCCCAAGTATTCGGGGATGGAGCGGTTGCCGAACTCATGGCCGCTGTTGCTGACCAACTTGAGGCACACCAGCACGCCCAGATAGACGCCAATGGGGTAGAGAAACACCGACCAGATGGCCGCCGTGCCATTGTCGTAGGCGATGCCCGGAAAGCCAACGAAGGTGGCGCCGCTGGCCGTGGTGGCAGCGAAGGCAAAGGCCAGGAACACCGGGCCGTAGGCGCTGCGGGCGGTGGCGAAGTCGTCCGCGCTCTTCACCCGCGCCCGGCCCAGCACGCCGAAGGCGATCATCAAGCCGATGTAAAAGACCAAGAAAAACCAAGACCAACTGGTCAGATCCATCAATCCCTCCTTTGCGGCCGACGCCATTCCGGCAACCGAACCCTGCCAGCCCAGCAGGGCAGCTTACCAGAGCGACAGTTGCCCGCCTTGAGGTGGCCTGAACAAGTCGGTGCGCAGCGGTGGCAGGCGCTTGCCGGCCAAGCCATGCCGTTTTCGCGCCGCCGCCATGCGCGCCACGAGCAGGTCGGCCAACGGACCCTTGCCACGCATGCGCTCTCCCCAAGCCGAATTGTAGGCCTTGCCGCCGTGGGCGTCATGGATGGCGGCCATGACGCGCTTGGCCTTCATGGGGTAGTGCTCCGCCAGCCACGCCTCGAACAGCGCCTTGATTTCCAAGGGCAGGCGAATCATCGTGTGGCCCGCCGACCTGGCCCCGGCAGCCGCGGCGCGCTCCACGATTGCCTCGATTTCATGGTCATTGATGAACGGGATGATGGGCGCCACCATGACGCCCACTGGCACGCCCCGCCGATGCAAGCCGGCCACCGCCCTAAGGCGCGCTGACGGGCTGGCGGTGCGCGGTTCCAGTTTCACCTTGAGCGCGTTCGACAGGGTGGTGATGCTGAGCATGACAGACACCAAGCCGTTGCCCGCCAGCTCTGCCAATACATCAAGGTCCCGGAGCACCAAGGCGTTCTTGGTGACGATGCTCACCGGGTGCCGGCATTCCGCGGCAACCTCCAGCACCGTGCGCGTGATGCGCAGCCGCTTCTCCACCGGTTGGTAGGGGTCGGTGTTGGTGCCCATGGCGATGGTGCGGCAGCGGTAGGAGCGGGCGCTGAGCTCCTCGATGAGCCGCTCCCGCACGTTGGTCTTGTAGAAGATCTTGGTTTCGAAATCGAGCCCCGGGGAGAGGTCCAGATAGGCATGGGTGGGCCGGGCGAAGCAGTACACGCAACCGTGCTCGCAGCCCTTGTAGGCGTTGATGGAGCGATCGAAGGGCACGTCCGGTGATACGTTGCGGGTGATCAGGCGCACCGTGCGGTCCGGGAAGAACTCCGTAGTGGGTGCAGGATCAGCCTCTTGCTGCAGGCTCCAACCATCGTCCACCGGCGCCGACGTGGTCTCCAAGTAGCGGCTTTCTGGATTCAGGGTGGCGCCGCGGCCTTTGTGAACCACCGACCCCGGCTGCGATTCCTTGCCATCCCCACCAGCCATGACGTGCCTCCGATTGAAGCAAATGCTGTACATGCATCTTGACGTGCCCGCGCCCGTGCCGCCTTCGCCCACAAACCCACTGGGTTGTGCCTAAGGAGTTCCTTCAAGGGCGGGACTCCCTCGATCCGACGCGCATCGCTTTGCACCATCAACTGAAGAATGTTCAGACGCTTGATACTGTATTTAATAACAGTATCAGCGTCAACAACCGCGCAGGCCCCGTGCAGTTCTCCGCACATTTCCCCCACAATCCGTTAACCTTGCTTCACGTCAACCACACCAGCCACAGGGAGACCCATCATGATCGTCGTCAATGCTCAAATCGAGGCAACGCCGGAGACGGTGGCCGCTCTCAAAGACGCCATACTCACCATGCAAAGCGCCACGTTGGAGGAGCAAGGTTGCGAGGACTACACCTTCAGCGTGGAGCTCGCCAATCCCGGCGCCATCCGCATCACGGAGCGGTGGACCACCAAGGCCGCCTTGCAGGCGCACTTCGCCACCCCGCACATGGCCGCCTTTCAAGCCGCCATGCAGGCCCATCCGCCGAAGTCGGTGAACGCCTACTTTTATGAGGCGACCGAAATCGACATGGGGCTATGATGCCGATTGCCGGGCGTCGAGGCGACCGAAATGGACATGGGGCTATGACGCGCCAATTGCCGGGCGTCGAGGCGCCTGAAATGGACATGGGGCTATGATGCAAATCTGGGGCGGCGCCACCACCCGCACGCAGCGCGCCCACTGGATGGCCCACGAGCTGGCGCTGGAGTACCAAGCCAAGCTCATCGGCCCGCGCACCGGCGAGACCCAGCGCGCCGAGTTCCGGGCGCTGAACGTCAAGGAAAAGGTGCCCGTGCTGGTCGATGACGGCTTCGTGCTGACCGAGAGCGCCGCCATCGTGACCTACTTGGCCGACACTTACGGCCCTGAAACCGGCTTGGTTCCGCCGCCCCATACCCAGTTGCGGGCGCAGTACAACGAGTGGCTCTCCTACGTGCAGATGGAGTTGGACGCCCACACCCTGTACATCCTGCGCAAGCACATCGACCTCGCCGCGCTCTACGGGGAGGCGCCAACTGCAGTGGAAGCCGCCATCGAGGGGTTCAAGAAGCAGCTCGGCTTCGCCGCCGGCCGCCTTGCGGACCACGAACACTTGGTGGGCGAGGGCTTCACCGGCGCCGACATCATGCTCACCAGCTGCCTCACCTGGGGCCAAGCCTGCGGCATTGAACTGCCGCCAAGCCTCAAGAGCTACACCCGCCGCATGACCAGCCGCGCCGCCTACAAGTCTGCGGCAAAGCTCAACTTCTCCATAACGCCCGACGGGCGCTAACCCGCTGGTTTTCTTGACCGCGGAACAAGGCTGTCACAGGAATCAACTTTTTTGCGCCCGACGCCCGTCCACTTGTCGGTCTGAGTTATCGCCTCGCTAGCCAATCAATGATCCGACCATTCTCGTCGTTCGGGTACGTGTGGGAGAGGTCAGCGATCTCTCGGTACTCGACCTGAGCGCCTCCCGCCACCAAGGCGTCGTGCGCGGCTTGCGCCACCTTGACCGGAAACATCCAGTCGAGCGCGCCGTGGATTAGGTAGATGGGCAGGCCCTTAAGACGCTCGCCGCTGACCGCTTCCAGCAGCAATGGGTGAAAGGAGGCGGAGCAAGGCGCCAGATGGGTGAAGGGCGCGCCGTCGCGCAAACCGGCCAAGTAGGTGAAGGTGCCGCCATCGGACATGCCGGTGAGCAGCACGCGGCCCTCATCAATGGGCCACTCTGATTTGACGTGGGCGACGATGGCGGCCAGGTTGTCGCAGTCGGGCTCCGGGTTCATCAGCCCCCAAGTGCGGTCGACGGACGTGGGGGTGGCGAGCACGGCACCCCTGGTGCGGGCATCGCGCAGCCAAGACCACAGAAAGTTGCGGCCATGGCCGCTGCCGCCGTGCAGGGCAACGATCAGCGGGCGGGTTTCGCCGTCGTGGTATTCCGGGACGTAGAGGGAAAATCCGCCCCGCTCAGTAACCTGATTGCTGGCGTGCATGATGCCGACGTTGTCTCGCGATGCATCCGCGGCCGCCATTTTGGCCGCTAGCGGCTCATCGTCGCGCCGGTCCGGATGGGTGAAGAAGCGGCTCACCGGCGGCAGCATCAGGGTCACCGGGTAGAGGGCTTCCAAGGCGCGGGTCAGGTTGCCCAGCGCACGGTACGCGGCCAGCGCCGGGTTCGGCGACTCCGCTGCCTGCTTCAGGCCATCAAAGGCCGTGAGCGCATGGCTTGCGGCGTCAATGCAGTGGGCCGCGAAGCGCTCAAGGCGGTCGGGCCACCGCACCGCCTGAAAGGCCTCGCGCCCCTGTGCCAATGGCCCGCGCCAGCGTTGCACTTCCGTTGCCACGTCCGCAATGTCCGGCGGATGCAGCCGCCGCCCCACGAAGCCGAGCGCATCCAAGGCGGTCAGCAATGCCGGCACCAGCGCGGTGGTGGCGTCGGTCAGGGCATCCGTGTCATTGCTCATCAAGCGCTGACGAAGCCGCAGCTTAGGCCGACAGGAAGACAGTCGCCGAGCACAAAGGTTGGCTCCGGTTACAGCCTTGCCCCGCGGTCAATCTAGAAGGGGATGTCGTCTTCCAGGTCGTCGTCAGTGCCGTCCACCACGGTGGGCTCGTTGCGGCGGCTGGGCAATGGGCCAGCGCCCCCGGCGTCCCGCCCGCCCGATTGATAGCTGTCTTGGCCGCCGCCCCGGTAGCCGTCCTGGCCGCCGCCGCGGCTGTCGAGCATCTGCATGTCCCGGGCTATGACCTCGGTGCGGTAGTGGGTCTGCCCCTCCTTCTCCCAGCTGGAGGTGCTCAGGCGACCCTCAATGTACACCTTGGAGCCCTTGTGCAGGTATTCCCCCGCAATTTCCGCCAAGCGGGCGAAGCAGACCACGTTATGCCACTCCGTTCGCTCCTGCCGCTCGTTGGTCTGGCGATCGTTCCAGCTTTCGGAAGTCGCCACGCTGAAGTTGGTGACTGGCGACCCGGACTGGGTGTAGCGGGTCTCCGGATCCCGGCCCAGATTGCCGATGAGAATGACCTTGTTGATTCCTCGCGCCATGAGAGTCTCGCAGTTGTGTTCAGGATTAAGTCAGGCTGGGGAGTCTATATCAATGATTGGGCGAAACCTACGGCGATTCTCTGCATGAGCCGTAAGACATTGACGCGCAGAGGGGGTGATGGCTTACACCCCAAGCAGTGGTTTTCGCACTCATACTGGGCTCGGAAGTCACTCCGCCCAGCAACCAAGCGCTTGCCGCATTGGGCTTGGTGGTGGCGCACATCTGCAATCCACGGGCCCTCAGCCGCGGGTCTCTTCGGGTGGGGCAGCGCTCGCAGAGCCGGAGCGACCCCGTGATCCGTCGGGCTGCTTAAGGCCGTCGCTTGCTGCACGGGCGCAAAACGCTGCCAAACGTTGCTCTACGCCGCAAAGTTGAGCGGGGCAGCTTGCCAATCTATCGACGATCAACGAACTGATCGAGACGGACTAGCTCGGCGCAACCGGTTGGACCAGAGCGTCCGGTCGGGCCAGAGCGTCCGGTCGGGCCAGAGCGTCCGGCCGGGCCAGAGCGTCCGGGGGCCAAGAGCCACGAAAATCCGCACTTGCTTGCGGGACAGCGCACTAGCTCCGCGGTTTGCCCACGCGGCAAATGGCATCAGCCAGAATGTCCACCGTCGGCAGGGACACAAATCCGGCAAGCCGGTCGGTCCATTGGTCACGCTCGGCCAGCAGGCTTTGGATCGCCTCCGTCAGCCGGCCGGCATCCAATGCCTCTTCCGCAATCACCAAGCTGTAGCCGGCCCGCTCGGCGTAGGCGGCATTCTCGATTTGGTCGCCGCGGCTGGCCGCCTTCGGCAGTGGGACCAAGATGTTCGGCTTGCCCAAGCTGAGCAGTTCGAAAAGGGCGTTGGACCCGGCCCGGGAGACCACCACATCGGCCGCCGCCAGCAGGTCGCCCCAGCCCTCGGCCACGAACTCCAACGCCCGGTAGCCGGGCAAGTCCAAGGGCAAGACCTTGCCGGGACCGCAGACGTGCACCAAGTGGCAGTGCTCCACCAGTTGCGGGGCGGCTTGGCGAACCACGGCATTCAATGACTCAGCACCGAGGCTGCCACCGGTCACCAGCACCAGCGGGACGCCAGCCGATGCGCCAGCCCGCTCGCGCCCGAGGGCCGGGTCGCCGTTCAGCAATTCGGGGCGCACCGGCGAGCCGCAGTGGATGAGCTCTCCGCGCAGCCCGCGCGGCCGCTCAATCGGAAAGCTGGTGCCGAGGACGCTGATGAAGGGCATGGCCAGACGGTTGGCGAGACCCGGCGAGAAATCCGACTCGTGGGCGACCACGGGTATCCGCCGCAGCCAACCCGCCAGCACCACCGGGAAGCTGACGAAGCCGCCCTTGGAAAAGATCACGTCCGGCCGCAACCGGCCGAGCAGGCGGTGGCTTTGCCACAGGCCGCGCAGCACCGAGAACGCATCGGTGGCGTTGCGCCAGGAAAAGTAGCGCCGCAGCTTGCCTGAGGCAATGCCGTAGTAGGGCACGTCCTCGCCCGCCAAGTAGTTCGCCTCGGCGCCGCTCGCTTGGCCAATGTAGGCCAGCTCGGCGCCCCGAGCCCGCAAGGCGCGCATCACCGGCACGGCGGGCAGAACGTGCCCGGCGGAGCCACCGCCGGTGAAGACCGCCTTCATCACAAGTGCAGCACCTTCTTCAGCAGGGGCACCGTCAAACGACGTTGTTCGGTCCAAGCCGCCCGATCCAGACGTTCGAAATCGTCCAGCAAGTGGGACAGCGAGCGCTCCCGCCGCGCGAACCAGAAATCCAGCACCGACGCGGGCACTTCCAGCCCACGCCGCCGCGCCCGGTCAGCCAGCACCAGCCCCTTGCCGGCGTCGTCCAGCTCGCGCACTTCCCAGGCAGGTGCCGCACGCAACCGCGAGCCCAAGTCCTCCAAGGCGAAGCCCACAGCAGCGGCGGGCCGCTCCGCCACCATCAGCAGGCAATGCCCGCTGGCCAGCAACCCCTGATAGAGGCCCATCAGCGCCCGCTCCAACTCGACGCGCCCCAGCCAGTGCGGCAAATCGTCAAGCGCCACCCAATCGTAGCTGGCAAGACCGTGCAGCACTTCCGGATCCTCCGGAGTTGCGGCCAAGGGCACATAGGCCACTTTGGCGCCCAGGCCCACCTGCCAATGACAGGCTGCATGAGCCAAGTGGGATTTGCCCGACGCCGGCGGCCCCCACAGCCAGAGCGCCGCGAAGCCTTCGTCAGGCCGCACCAGCCGGTCAACCAGATCGCCGTTGTCACCGACGACGTAGTTGGCGAACGTGCGCCCCTCCTGGGTGGTGAAAGGCAGGAGCTGCTGGTTCACTACAAGGCGGGATGCTTGTTGCGCCAAGCCTTCAGGCTCCAAGTGACCACGTAGTCCACGCCGGAAGCCACGCTTAGGACTGCCACCATGTACAGGCACCAAGGGTCCACGAGCCGCAAGGCCAGTTCGCTGGGCGCACCGAAATCGCCCAGTCCAAACAGCACCAGCAACAGAACCACGATTTGCAGGGCCGTGTTGGCCTTGCTGATGAAGGTTGGCGACATGGAAATCTCATGGAACCAGAGCCGATAGACGCCCGCGCCCGCCAAGATCACGGCGTCTCGGCCGACGACCACGGCGGCCAACCACAGGGGGATCACGCCTTGCAGGGTGAGCGTCACAAACACGGCCACCACCATCACCTTGTCCGCCAATGGGTCCACCAGAGCGCCGAATTCGGTGCCCCAGTCGAAGCGCCGCGCCAAAAGGCCGTCCACGGCATCCGAAGCCCCGGCGATGGCCATGAGCAACAGCGCTTCCGGGTAGCGCCTCTGCCACAGCAGCCATACGATGGGCACCACCAGCAGGATGCGCAGCAGGGTGATGCCGTTGGGAAGATAGGAGAGCTTCACGGCGTGTCGGAGGGCTGGCTGAGCGGGTCGTCATCGCCTAGGCTGGCTGGGCCGGGGAGCCGCTTGGCGAAAGCGTCGGGTGTCCGCTGCTGGCCGGCCAGCGGACGATCGAGGCCTGCGCCAAGCCAAGTCAATTGGTTGGGCGGATCACCTGGCGCCGGCCCCGCCAAACGGCTATCCCCTTGGAGGAGCCCAAGCAGGCGGCCAGTTTCCGCTCTGCTGCTCACTTGGATGTCCAACCGGTCTTGGTCCAAGCCAACCACCGCCACATCCTTGAGGTACTCCAAGCCAGCGAGGTAACGCAACAGGTCACCATAGTGCAGCGGCGAAGCAATGCCCGCCACCACCAGTGAACTCCGCTGCGTCGGGCGCCAGGGGATGGCGTCGTGGCTGGCCATGGCGTTGGCGAGGAAGTCGGCACCGGCAGCACCCGCTTGGACAAAGTCCAAGTCGCGGACTTGCAGCGTGAATTCATCACTGCCATGCCAATACGCAAACTCGCCTGTCCAAGTCTCGCCTGCGCCCTGCCGCAAGCGGCCGATCAGCACCGCTTCGGCACCGTAACGGCGCGACGCTTCAGCCAGAACCAAACTGGACCGCCCCCAAACCACCGATGGCTGGACGCGCAGTTGATCGCGCAGATCCATCAGCGGCAAGCGCAACTCGAACCCCCGCCGGTGGCCGTCGGCCACTAGCGCCACAGCCAAGGGATGGCCGCCGCGAACGATCTGCCGCACGCCGTTTGCCTCCAAGGCCAACCAGGCGATGGCGGGCGGGCGACGAAAGGGCCACAGCGGCAGCTTGGCTTGGTCTATCAATTCCAGCAGGGCGGATGGCGTGAAAAACAGCTTGAGGCGATCGTCCGCCACGAAAAGAAAGCGGTCGTAGTAGCGCTGCGGTTGGCTGAGCGCTTCCCGCAGCACGGGCCCCGCCGACAAGGGCGCGGTGCCGCTCAGGCGGATCAACACCTGCTCCAGCCCCAGCCGCGCCGCGCCGCGCCGGGTGGCCGCGGTTTGATCCTCCACTTCGACTTCGGCCTCGTAGAAGCCCGGTGCGGTGGCTAGGGCAACGCCTGCCCACACGACTGAACCGAACACGGCAGCCACTGCCATAAGAAATCGATACTGCATTGAAGGCGCACCTCTTTTCGTAGGCTACGCGGTCTGCGCAGGTTGCGCGGGCTGCGCAAGCCGCCAATTCTAACCGAATACGCTGGGCAATCCGGGTAAACTGTGGCCATGAGCAAGGGGCTGACCTATCGCGCCGCAGGCGTGGACATTGATGCCGGCAACGAACTGGTGCAGCGCATCGCCCCTGCCTGCCGCGCCACCCACCGCCCGGAAACATTGAGCCATCTCGGCGGCTTCGCCGCGCTCAGCGAGCTGCCGGCAGGCTACCGACGCCCAGTGCTAGTCAGCGGCACTGATGGGGTGGGCACCAAGCTCAAGCTCGCCATCGACTCTGGGCACCACGATGGCGTCGGACAGGACTTGGTGGCCATGTGTGCCAACGATGTGTTGGTCTGCGGTGCGGAGCCTGTTCTGTTCCTAGACTACTATGCCACGGGCAAACTGGACGTGGACGTGGCCGAGGCCGTCATCAAGGGCATCGCCGCTGGGTGCCAGCTGGCTGGCTGCGCGCTGGCCGGCGGTGAGACGGCGGAAATGCCTGGCTTCTATCAGGACGGCGACTACGACCTAGCCGGCTTTTGCGTCGGCGTGGTTGAGCGGGAGCGCATCATTGACGGCACCGCCATCGGCGTTGGCGACGCCTTGCTGGGCCTTGCCTCAAGCGGGCCGCACGCCAACGGCTACTCGCTGATCCGGCACATCCTGCAAACCAAGGGGCTGGCCACCGATGCGGCCCTCACCAAGGCCCTGCTGGCGCCGACCCGCATCTACGCCCGTCCAGTGCTGGCCCTGCTTAACGAAGCCGACGTCCGCGGCATGGCCCACATCACCGGCGGCGGCTTCCTGGAGAACCTGCCCCGCATGCTGGCAAACGACCGTCTGGCGGCACGGATCCGCCTCGACGCCTGGCCAAGGCCCGACATCTTCAATTGGCTGCAGCAAGCCGGCGGCATCGAGGAGGCGGAAATGCTGCGCACGTTCAACTGCGGCATCGGCTTCGTGCTCTGCGTGCCAGCGGACCAGGCCGAAACTGCCATGCAGCAGCTTGAGGCCGAGGGCGAGCGCGTGTTCCGCATCGGCGAGATCGTGCCCGCCGAATCCCAACCGCAGCTTGGGGAGTTGATCCTGGCCTAGTGCACTGTCCCACAAATAAGTGTGATTATTCGTGGCCCTTTTGGCCCCCGGCTGCGTTGCTCCTCCTTGTGTGGGGCCTGCCACACCGCGTCGTCGCCCTTTCCGGTAACGGAAAGGCCCTTGCACGGGAGCCAAAATGGCCTCGCGACTAAAACCCACTTATTTGTGGGACAGCACACTAGCTGCCGTTAGGCCACCCATGCGGTTCATGGCTAAGCGCCGGGAAAGCGACCGGTTCCTGAATCCATGATGAGCCGCAAAGTCCTTCGCAAAGACCAAGCGTGTTTCCGGCACAGCACGCCGGTTGCCGAGCGTCACGCAAAAGAGCAACGAGGATTCTAGGGCCGCGGCAGCGTCACCCCGCGCTGGCCTTGGTACTTTCCCGCCCGGTCCTTGTAGGAGACCTCGCAGCGTTCGTCCGATTGCAGGAACAGCATCTGCGCCGCGCCCTCGTTGGCGTAGATCTTGGCCGGCAGGGTGGTGGTGTTGGAGAACTCCAAGGTGACGTTGCCCTCCCACTCCGGCTCCAAGGGCGTCACGTTGACGATGATGCCGCAGCGCGCGTAGGTGGACTTGCCCAGGCAAATGGTCAGCACGTCCGCCGGAATGCGGAAGTACTCCACCGTGGAGGCCAAGGCAAAGGAGTTGGGCGGAATGATGCAGACCGGCCCTTCCACATCGACGAAGCTGCGCTCATCAAACGCCTTGGGGTCCACGGTGGCGGAATTGATGTTGGTGAACACCTTGAAGCGGGGCGCGCAGCGCACGTCGTAGCCGTAGCTTGAAACGCCGTAGGAGATCACCTTGCCCCCTTCGCCCGCGCGCACCTGCGCCGGCTCAAAGGGATCGATCATGCCCTTGGCGGCCATGGCCTTGATCCAGCGATCAGACTTGATGGACATCAGTCGTCCGCCATGCTGATGGTGGGTGCGCCGCCGGCGTCAAGCGCCCAGATGCGGGCCGCTGCATGGCGGGCCAAGTCCCGGTAGAGCATGGCGGTGGCGCACTCCGCGTCCGCCGCCACTGTGGGCCGGCCGCCATCGGCCTGCTCGCGAATGTCCGGCGCCAAGGGCAGTTGGCCCAACAGGGGCACGGCGAACTCGGACGCCACCCGCTCGCCGCCACCGCCGCCGAACACCTCGCTTTTGGCACCGCACTCCGGGCAGGCGAAGAAGCTCATGTTCTCCACCACCCCCAGCACGGGAATGTCGACCTTGCGGAACATTTCAATCCCCTTGCGCGCATCGAGCAGGGCGATGTCCTGGGGAGTGGTGACAATCACCGCGCCGCTGACTGGGGCCTTTTGCGACAGCGTGAGTTGAATGTCGCCGGTGCCCGGCGGCATATCGACCACCAAGTAGTCGAGCGCACCCCACTCCGTCTGCCCCAACAGCTGCTGCAGGGCGCCGGTCGCCATGGGGCCGCGCCAGACCATGGGGGTGTTTTCGTCGACCAGAAAGCTCATGGACATGGCCTTCAAGCCCCAAGCCTTGATGGGCACGAAGAACTTGCCGTCCTTCACCTCCGGGCGCTTGCCGGAGGCCACGCCAAGCATCATGCCCTGGCTCGGCCCGTAGATGTCGGCGTCCAGCAAGCCCACCGCGGCGCCTTCCCGCGCCAAGGCCAAGGCCAGATTGACCGCGGTGGTGGATTTCCCAACCCCGCCCTTGCCGGAAGCGACGGCGATGAGGTGCTTGACTTGGCCAAAGCCGCGGCCGGCCGGCGCTTTGAAGTTCAGGTCCAAGTCGATGTCCGCCACGCCCAGAAAGCCGGCCAGGTCACTTGCCAAGGACGCTGCCAAGCCGGCTGACGGATAGCCTAGGGTTACGGACGCCCGATTTCCGCTGGACAGGGCGCGAACGCCCAATTCCCCCCAAGTGCGGTTCAGGTAAGGGTCTGTGAATTGCTCAATTCTCATCGGCCAAGGGGCATTGCGCGGAAGCTCCACTTCGGCCAAGCATTATATGCCGGACTCCATGGTCGGACTCCACATCCGGGCTCATTTCCCGGATTGCCTGCCCGGACGCTTTTCCCACACTGCTTTCCCAGACTGCTTCCCCGAATGCCTTGCCCACCCTGCTTTCCCGGAATCTTCTCCTGGCCTCTTTTCCGGAGCTGCTTTCCCTAGTTCCTTACCCGCGGATTCCTTACCCGCGGGTTCCTTACCCGCGGGCTCCTTACCCGCGGGCTCCTTTCTCAGACATGGAAGAAGGCTTGCGGTATATTGCGCCACCGCACTTTGCCGCATCCCTGCCCATGAACCGCCGCATTCTGGTCACCAGCGCCCTGCCCTACATCACCGGCTCCATCCACCTGGGAAACATGCTCGAGCACATCCAGACGGACATCTGGGTGCGCTTCCAGAAAATGCGCGGCCACGAGTGCCTCTACGTGTGCGCCGACGACACCCACGGCACCGGCACCATGCTGCACGCGGAGCAGGCCGGCGTGTCCACGGAGGAGCTCATTGAATCGATGCGCCTGGAGCACATGCGGGACTTCGCCGGCTTCGGCATAGAGCACGACAACTACCACTCCACCCACTCCGAGGAAAACCGCGCACTCTCGGAGCTGATCTACACCCGGCTGCGCGAACGGGGCATCATCTTCACCCGGGACGTGGCTCAGCTCTACGACCCGGAACGTGGCCTGTTTCTGGCCGACCGCTTCGTTCAGGGCGATTGCCCCCGTTGCGGTGCGCCGGACCAGTATGGCGACAACTGCGATGCCTGCGGAGCCACCTATGACGCCACCGAACTCGGCCGGCCCCGTTCGGTGTTTTCCGGGGCGGCGCCGGAGGTTCGGCAGTCCGAGCACTACTTCTTCGACCTGCCGCGATTCAGCGACATGCTCAAGGGCTGGACGCGCAGCGGCGCCGTGCAGCCGGAAGTGGCCAACAAGCTCGCCGAGTGGCTGGAGGACGGCCTCAAGCCCTGGGACATCTCCAGGGACGCCCCTTACTTCGGCTTCCTCATTCCCGGCACCAAGGACAAGTACTTCTATGTGTGGATGGATGCGCCGGTGGGCTACATGGCCAGCTTCAAGAACCTGGCCGACACCCGCGACGACCTGGACTTCGACGCCTTCTGGGGCGCCGATGCCCGCACCGAGGTGCACCATTTCATCGGCAAGGACATCGTTAACTTCCATGCGCTGTTTTGGCCAGCGGTGCTTGAAGGGGCCGGCTTCCGCAAGCCGACGCGAATCCACACCCACGGCTTCGTCACCGTCGAGGGGGCGAAAATGTCCAAGTCCCGCGGCACCCTCATCAAGGCCTCCACCTACCTTGAGCACTTAAACCCGGAGTATTTGCGCTACTACTTCGCCACCAAGCTCAACGGCACCGTTGACGACTACGACATCAACTTCGAGGACTTCGTGCAGCGGGTGAACGCCGACCTGGTGGGCAAGGTGGTCAACATCGCCAGCCGCTGCGCCGGGTTCATCACCCGCAACTTCGATGGCGAACTGGCCCCTGAGCTGGCCGACGAGACCCTGTGGCGGCAGTTTGTCGAGGCCGCCGATTCAATCGCCGAGCGCTTCGAGGCAGGACAGGTCTCAAGGGCGGTGCGGGAGATCACTGCCTTGGCCGACCTCGCCAACCAGTACATCGCCGAGCGCGAACCTTGGAAACTGGTCAAGCAAGAAGGTGCCCAAGCCGATGTGCAGGCGGTTTGCAGCTTGGGGATCAACCTGTTCCGCGTCCTCGCCATCTACCTGACGCCGATCCTGCCCGCCCTGTCAAAGGCAGTGTCCACGTTCCTCAACGTCGGCCCGTTGCGCTGGTCCGACATCGATCAACCGCTGCTTGGCGGCCGCATCAATGCCTACCGGGCGCTGCTGACCCGCATGGAAAAAAAGCAGGTCGATCGTCTCATCGAACCCGCCCAGGAACCGCCGGAAGCGGAATCCGCCGCAGCGGCCGATGGCGAGGGCCAAGCGCCCGCGCTTATCACCATCGACGACTTCGCCAAGGTGCAGCTGAAGGTGGCACGCATCGCCGAAGCCGAGGCGGTGCCGGAAGCCAACAAGCTGCTGCGCCTGCAACTCGATCTGGGCGATGGCCGCCGCCAGGTGATGGCGGGCATCAAGTCCGCCTACGACCCGGCCAGCCTCATCGACCGGCTGGTGGTCGTGGTGGCCAACTTGGCGCCCCGCAAGATGCGCTTCGGCACCTCCGAAGGCATGATTCTAGCCGCCGGCCCCGGCGGCAAGGACATCTTCCTGCTCAGCCCCGACGCTGGCGCCAAGCCGGGCATGGACGTCAAGTAATTCCCGTGCTGCGTCAGTTCTCTCATGGCTGACCTTGCCCTGATCCTCGTTGGCGCTCTGTTGGTCAACAACTTCGTGCTGGCCCAGTTCCTCGGGCTGTGCCCGTTTATGGGGGTGACCAAGAGCTTTGCCCCGGCGCTGGCGATGGGTTTGGCCACGACCTTCGTGCTGACCTTGGCGGCGATTGCCTGCCACCTCATCCACCAAGCCCTGCTGGTGCCGCTCGGCCTGGAGTGGCTGCGCATCATCGTGTTCATCGTAGTGATCGCCAGCGTGGTGCAGTTCACCGAACTCTACCTGCGCTCCGCCAGCCCGTTGCTGCATCGAAGCCTGGGCCTCTATCTGCCACTCATCACCACCAACTGCGCCGTGCTCGGAGTGGCGCTGCTGGTGGCCGGGGAAGGCCTGTCCCTGCCCGGCACCATGGTCTTCGCCATCGGCGCGGCCGCTGGGTTCAGCTTGGTGATGATGATGTTCAGCGCCATCCGCGAGCGCCTTGAGGGCGCCGACCTGCCCCGGGCCTTCGCCGGAGCGCCCATCGCCTTGGTGACGGCGGGACTCATGAGCCTCGGCTTTCTCGGCTTTGTGGGACTCGATTGACCGCCATTCTCATCGCTGCCGGGTCGCTGGCCGGCCTGACCCTGATCGCCGGCCTCGCCTTGAATTGGGCGCACTCCCGATTGCCAGCCAAAGACGACGGCTTGATCGATGCCATCGACGCGCTGCTGCCGCAGACGCAATGCGGGCAGTGCGGCCATCCCGGCTGCCGTCCCTACGCCGAGGCGCTGGCCAAGGGCGCGCCCATGGACCTCTGCCCGCCCGGTGGCCAAGACACCTTTCAAGCGCTCAAGAACCTGTTGGGCCGGGACGATGGCTTGGCTCCCGTTGAGCCCCAACCCGCCATCGCCCGCATTCGAGAGCCGGAGTGCATCGGCTGCGCCCTCTGCTTGGCGCCCTGCCCGGTGGATGCCATTGTCGGCGCAGCTGGCTTCATGCACACGGTCATCGAGGATCAGTGCACCGGCTGCGAACTCTGCTTGCCGGCGTGTCCGGTGGATTGCATTGAACTGGTGACGATGCCGGTGTCCTCGGTCGTCAAAGCTGCGAGGGCGGGACGCCCTCGAACCGAGGGCTCCAAGGACAGCGGGTCTTTGGCTCGAGGGCGTCCCGCCCTCGTCTTAACGCAAGGCAGCGCTTCGCACAGGCCAAGCACCGTCACCAGCAGCCCACCCCTAGGCGCGGATGCGCCCTGCATCGGCTGCAATCGCTGCGAACCCCTGTGCCCCGAATCCCTGGCGCCGCAGCATCTGTTGCGGCTGATCCGGGCAGGGCAATTGCAGAGCGCTGCGGACACCGGCTTGGATCGCTGCATCGAGTGCCGTCTCTGCGACCGCGCCTGCCCAAGCGGCATCCCCTTGGCGCATCTTTTCCGCGCCGCCAAGGACGAGGCGCGCAACCGAGCCGACCGTCAAACCCAAGCGGCTAAGGCCAAAGCACGCTTCGACGCGCGCAGCGCCCGTTTGGCCACCACCGAAGCCGATGCCAGGACCCGGCGGCGGCAACGCCTGGCCACCACGAGCGAACGCCAATGGTGACCGGCACCGGCCGCATCATGTGGTCGGTCAACGCCGCCCTGCTGCCGGGCCTGGCCGTGCTGAGCCTGCACTTCGGCAGCGGCTATCTGCGCAACATCGCCATCGCTTGGCCACTGGCCTGTGCGCTGGACTGGGCTGCGGCCAAAGCCCGAGGACGGCCCGCTAACCTGGCCGATGGCTCGGTGACCCTAACGGCCTTGATCCTAGCGTTGACCTTACCACCCGCTGCAGCTTGGCATGTGGTGGCCGTCGCCACAGTTGGCGCGGTTTTGCTGGCCCGGCAGCTGTATGGCGGACTGGGCCACAACATTTTCAACCCGGCCATGGCCGGCTACGCGATCGCGCTGGTCTCCTATCCGCTGGCCATGAGCGCTTGGCCGCCACTTGTCGATGGACACACGGGCGCGACGGCGCTGACGGCGCTCAAGTACCGGGACGGCCTGACCGTGGCCGAGGCCTTCCGCAACAACCCCGCCTTCGGCCACTTCGGCGGCCGGGCTTGGGAGTGGGCCAACATGGCCTTTGCGGCAGGTGGCCTGTGGCTGTTGCTGCGCGGCCTGATCGCTTGGCGGGTGGTCGCGGCCTTTCTCATCACCTTGGGCGCTTTGGCTTTGATCTTCAATGACGGCGGCAGCTCTACCAGCGCCGGGCCGCCGTTGTTCCACCTGCTGTCGGGCGGGGTCCTGCTGGCCGCCTTCTTCGTCATCACCGACCCCGTGACCCACCCCGGCAGCCGGCCTGGGCAGTGGCTGTTCGGCGCCTGCACCGCAGCCATCACCTTCGTGATCAGGGCTTGGGGAGGCTACCCGGACGGCATCGCCTTCGCCGTGCTGATCGCCAACGCCGCAACGCCGCTGATCGACCGGGCCTTTCGACAAGGGCTGAGCGGCCAGTCCTTGTGGAAGTCACCGTGAAAAAGCTGCGCCCGCTGCTTGGCATCGGGGCAATAGGCCTCTGCTGCGGCCTGCTGCTGGGCGGCGTCCACGTCTTGACTGAACCGGCCATCGAGGCCAACAGGTCTCGCCATGTCTGGCAACTCGCGTTCGATATGTTGGGCGAGGGGTTCGACCCCACGGGCCTCGCGTGGCAGGGCGATCAGGTCGATCTGCCGGGCGGCATCTGGCTCAAGCGATCCACCATTCAAGGCTATGCTGGGGAAATCCAGTTGCTGGCCGCCTTTGGCAACGATGGGCGGCTGCTGGGCGCACGGGTGGCTGCGCACGGAGAGACGCCCGGTCTCGGCGACTTCATCGACGTGGACAAGAGCCCTTGGATGCTCCAATTCGCCACCACCCCACCGCTTGAGGTGGATGCCGTGACTGGCGCCACCATCACCAGCCAAGCGGTGCGGCGCGGCATCCAGCAAATGCTCGACTCGGCGGTCGCGCCACTAGCGGTGGAGCGTGCACCATGAGCGGTAAGGAAACCATCGCTGGTGGCACTGGCGCCGAAGCCGGCGGCGCGGACGCCACCGCAGGTGGCACGAACGCCGTCTTGGGCGGCGCGAACGCCACCGCAGGTGGCGCGAACGCCGCCTCGGGCGGCGCGTTTGCCGACGCGATCAGGCGCAACCCGGCGTGGATTCAACTGCTCGGCCTATGCCCGCTGCTGGCGGTCAGCAACAGCTTGGTCAACGCCGTCGGCCTCGCCTTGGCTAGCGGTTTCGTGCTGTTGGGCTCGGCTTTGGCCATCTCCACGTTGCGCAGCTGGATTCCGAATCGCGTCCGGCTACCCTGCTTCGTGCTGGTGATCGCCACATTCACCACCGTGAGCGTCCTGTTGCTGGAGGCCTACGCCTTCGAGCTTTATCTGCGCGTGGCGCTGTTCGTGCAGATCATCGTTTCCAACTGCATGATTCTCGGCCGGATGGAGGCCTTCGCCAGCCGCCAGCCACCTTGGCGAGCCTGCATGGATGCGCTGGGCACGGCTGCCGGCTTTGCCATCGCCCTGATTGCACTCGGCGGCGTGCGCGAAGCCGTTGGCCAAGGTAGCCTGCTGGCTGGCATGGAGCACCTGTTTGGCGCGGGGGCCGCGGCTTGGCGCATCGATCTCGGCTTCGGCAACGCGCCCTTGCTGATCGCCCTGCTGCCGCCCGGCGCCTTCCTGATCGCCGGCCTGCTGCTCGGGCTCGGCAACGGCCTGCGCAACCGGCTATCGCCCGAATCACCACCAGGCACGGAATTCGATGAACAAGGAAAAACGAACCCAGATCTTCGAAAGGCTGAAAGCTGAGAACCCGGAGCCCACCACGGAGCTCAACTACGGCACGCCCTTTGAGCTGTTGATCGCCGTGATGCTGTCCGCCCAAGCCACGGACGTCAGCGTCAATCAGGCGACCGGCCCCCTCTTCCAAGTGGCCAACACGCCAACCGCCCTGGCAGCCCTCGGCGTCGAACGCCTGAAGGGCTACATCAAGCGCATCGGCCTGTTCAACAACAAGGCCGAGAACGTCATCAAGACCTGCAGGACGCTCATCGAACGCCACGGCGGCGAAGTGCCCGCCGACCGAGCGGCCTTGGAAGCGCTACCCGGCGTGGGCCGCAAAACCGCCAACGTGGTGCTCAACACGGCCTTCGGGCAACCGACCATGGCCGTGGACACCCACATCTTCCGCGTCGCCAACCGCACCCGCATCGCACCCGGCAAGAACGTGCGCCAAGTGGAGGACAAGCTGGTGCGTTGGATTCCCAAGCCGTACCTCAAGAACGCCCACCACTGGCTGATCCTGCACGGCCGCTACGTCTGCACGGCCCGCAAGCCAAGGTGCGGGGCCTGCGTGATTGAGGATCTATGTGAGTTCAAGGCGAAGCTGCCTTAGTTGGCCACGAGCGGACCTGCGCCTTCCGCCATCGCACCCCTGAAAGGTAAACTGCCGCCACTGTGCCGTCCGATTTCCAGCCCAGCCTAGCCTACGAAGAACTGTCGCCTGAAGCTCGGTTGGCCGCGCAGGTTTACGGCGTGGCCTACCCCTACGAGATGAGGACGGAGTTTGTGACGGCCCTGCTGCGCCGTGCGGGAATTCGTTTGAACGGCCGCGAGCTGGGCAACGCGACCATCCACCGGGCCAACCGGGAGCTGCTTGAGCGGAACCTCGCGATGCAAACCCCGTATCGCGAGATCGTCGCCCACCCGGACCACTACCTCGAACTCACCTTGGCCGCCCACCACGACAACCGCTTGGGCCCCTTGGTGAAGCACTTCGAGCGACCCGGCCACTACGCCTATGCCAGCATCACGGCCTGGAAGCAGACCCGCTTGCGCTGGTGCGTGGTCGCCGGGGAGTTTCAATTGATCGACGGCCTGCAAGTCGACCGCCCGGGGTACTGGAACTTTCTGGGCCACCCGCTCGGCATCCCGCTTCTGGCGCAGATTCCCAGCAAGCACGCCGAGCAGGCCATCGCCGGCACCCTCGGCGAGATCATCGACACCTTGCAAGATCCCCTGGACGCGGTTGCCGCCTGCCGCGAACTGACCAAGGACCTCGCCCAACATGCTGCGGAACTGGCCTTCATTCAAATTCTCCAAGGCCGCTTGGACGATGCCTGCCGCCTGTTCGATGAACTGCCTGCCGAGTCCCGAGACCGCAAGCCCATCGCCACGGCCGAAGCGAGCGTTGCGGCGCTGGCCGCCACGATTCGCGGCGACGATGAGGCCGCCAGCCGCGGCATCGCCGCCGCATTGGCCGCCGAACGGATCGGCACCCGCAAACGCAACCTGTTTCCGCCGCACCGGGCCTTCCCGCTGGCCCTGCTCGCTTGGGTGCGCAGCCACGAGTTGGCGCCACCGGGGGAACTCGAGCGCCTGTTGCGCATCTGCGATCGGCTCACCGAGCACGTCAACTTCTGCGCCGTTGTAGCGGGCGCTGCAGCATCGCGGCTGCGGCAGTCCATCAAGGGCCCCGCATTGGGCGGCCATCTCCCCATCGACCAATTCTGCGCTGCCCTGCTGAACATGTGGAGCGACCCGGAGGATTTCGCCTACGGATACAAACTCGAAGACTCGGGCTACCTGACCGATCTGGCCGCGACCAACGGTTACGCTTGGGTGGAGGCTGAGTGCCTGACCTCACTGCACCGGCATCGGGGCGCCCTCAACCCCGAGGCGGCCGAAGAGGCTGGCAAGCTGGCCGAGGAGCTGCACAGCCAACTGAACACGCTGAGCCTATGCACGGCTGGCGAACCGCTGCCCGCTTGGGAGTACACGCTCAAGGCCTTGGAGGAGTTGGCCGATGAGTCGCGCAACGCGGCAACCCAAGGTGAAGTCAAGCCGCGCCGGCTGGTGTGGAGCCTGGAGGGGCCGGATCGCGACGGGTTGCCCCATCTGGTGCCCCGGGAACAGCGTTTGGGCAAAAGCGGCAATTGGTCCAAGGGCCGGGTGGTGCCGCTGCGGCACCTGCGCAGCGACGCCCACAGCTTTGACTGCCTGACGGATCAGGATCGCGCAGCCATCGGCGCATTCGAACAGAGCCTGTACTGGGACCGAACGGAGTACCGCACCGGCTGGGGCACCTTGTACGCGCTCGCTGGGCACCCCCACTTGGTTCGGGGCAAGTCACCCGTGCAGGTCGTGTGCCGAGAGCCGGAATTGATCATCGACGAAGCGTCCGAAGGCGGTGCGCTGGTGCGCTTGCAGCCCAAATTCCTGGAGGGCGACGCCAAGTATATGGGCCGCAGGCTGAGCGCCACGCGCTATGAGGTGTGGAAGCTCTCCGAAGGCCAACGGCGATTGCAGAACTTGATTCCCAAGG
The DNA here is from genome assembly GCA_965220835.1 of Candidatus Azophilus sp. Classification (GTDB taxonomy): domain Bacteria; phylum Pseudomonadota; class Gammaproteobacteria; order Pseudomonadales; family Azotimanducaceae; genus Azophilus. The sequence continues at coordinate 2,489,476 of OZ244842.1, forward strand.
ATGGCTTGCACCTGCCGGTCGGCGCGCGCGGCCGGTTTTTCGAGGCCATATCGGCGCTCGCCGGCGACCTGCGCGTGCAAAGCACCGCCGGGGAGCACGCCGACGCGCCCCAAGTGGATGCGGATTCCAAGCCTTGGCTGCGCCTGGAGCCCAGCGGCGACGGCTTGGCGGTGGACCTGCTGGTGGAGCCGATCCCCGGTTCGGCCATTCACCTGATTCCCGGGGTGGGTGGCGCCACCGTGTTTGCGGTGCGGGACAACACCACCGTGCAGGCGCACCGCGATCTGGCCGCGGAGCGGCAAGCGGCCCATGCACTGATCGACGCCTGCCCCATGCTGCGGGGCATCGACGCTGGGGAGGTCGGCGATTGGAGCCTGGTGCTCAGCGAGCCCCTGGACTGCCTGACGCTGCTGGAGCAGCTTGACGCCGTCGGGGCGCGCTGCCTGTGGCCCAAGGGCGAGCCGTTCAAGATCGCCGCGCGCGCCACCACCGCCTCCTTGAATCTGTCCGTCAAGCGGGCCGCGGACTGGTTCTCGGCCTCCGGAGAGGTGCGCTTTGACGAGCGGGAGGCGCTGACCCTGCGCCAGATTTTCGCCCTGCTGGACGAAAATCCCGGATCACGGTTTCTTAAGCTGGGCGAGGACGGGTTCCTGGCGCTGAGCAGCGCCTTCCGCCGCCAGCTTGAGGACCTGCGCAGCCTCTCCACACCGGCCGCCGGCGAAGCGTTGCGCATGCATCCCTTGGCGACGCTGGCCCTGGACGAGCTGATCGCCGACGCGCAAGTGAACACGGATGCCGCCTGGCGGGAGCAGCGCCAGCGGCTTAACGAAGCCCAAGCGTTCGATCCACCCCTGCCCAGCACCTTGCAAGCGGACCTTCGCCCCTACCAACGGGAAGGCTACGAATGGCTGGCGCGCCTCAGCCAATGGGGCGCGGGCGCTTGCCTAGCCGACGACATGGGGCTTGGCAAGACAGTGCAGACCTTGGCCCTGCTGCTGCACCGGGCTCCAGAAGGCCCGGCGCTGGTGGTGGCGCCGACGTCGGTGGTGGCCAATTGGGTGGATGAGGCGCGCCGTTTCGCGCCCACCTTGAACGTGACCCTGTACGGGGGCACCGCTGCGTCCCGTGACGGGCAACTGGACGGCCTCGGACCCTTTGACCTCGTGGTGACCAGCTACGGCCTGCTGCAGAACGACATCGGCAAGCTGGCCGAACTGCCTTGGCGCAGCGCCGTCCTCGACGAGGCCCAAGCCATCAAGAACCCGGCCACCAAGCGCGCCAAGGCGGCACGGTTGCTGAAAGCGGACTTCCGCCTAATCACCACCGGCACGCCCATTCAGAACAACCTGATCGACCTGCACTCGCTGTTCAGCTTCATCAATCCGGGCCTGCTCGGCTCCTTGGAGCACTACCGGCGCCACTTCGCATCGCCCATCGAACGCGGCGGGAACGCCGACGCCCGCAGCCGACTGCGACGGTTGATTGCGCCGTTCATGCTGCGCCGCCTGAAGGCCGATGTGCTCAACGAGCTGCCGGAACGCACCGAGATCACCCTGCACGTGGAGATGTCGCCCCAGGAGGCGGCCCTCTACGAAGCGCTGCGGCAGCGGGCCGTGGAGGATCTGGAGACCGCGCCGCGCAACGGCCAGGGCGAAGGGGCGCGCCGCTTGGAAGTGCTGGCCCACCTCACCCGCCTGCGCTTGGCCTGCTGCAACCCGAAGCTGGTGCGCGAAGCCGGTGCGCCGGACAGCTCCAAGCTTAAGATGTTTCGGGAGATGGTCGATGAACTGCGCGAGAACCGCCACAAGGTGCTGGTGTTCTCCCAGTTCGTCACCCACTTGAAGCTCTTGGAGGAAGCCGTGCGCGAAGCCGGCATCCCCTACCAGTACCTCGACGGCAGCACGCCGGCCAAGGCCCGAGCGGAGCGGGTTGCGGCGTTTCAAGCCGGCGAGGGCGACCTGTTCCTGATTTCCTTAAAGGCCGGCGGCACCGGCCTGAACCTGACCGCCGCCGACTACGTCATCCACATGGACCCTTGGTGGAACCCGGCGGTGGAGGACCAAGCCTCGGACCGCGCCCACCGCATCGGCCAGACCCGCCCGGTAACCATCTACCGCTTGGTCGCCAAAGGCACCATTGAAGACCAGATTGTCGAACTTCACCGGACCAAGAAGGACTTGGCCGACCGCCTTCTGCAAGACGCCGACGCCCCCGCGCGGCTCAACGCCCAAGAGCTGCTGCAACTGCTCCAGCAACCCATGACCTAGTGAGCTGACCCGGCCACTTTTGGAGCAAGCTTCACCGCGCCAGTTTCCATGAACCGAATCTTCAAACTACTGATTCTTAAGCACTCAATTCCGCGGAGTGTGGTTCCTCCGTTCGGGCTCCGAGAACCGGCGTGCGGTGCGTGCATCCGTCTTGCCGAACGGCGCGGTTAAGGCTTGTGCCTGCGCCCATCGTTGCGGTAAGCGCCCCCGCCTGGTGCGCCGTTCGGCAAGACGGATGCGCGCACCGCACGCCGGTTCTCTTCCAGCGAGCCTTATGTTTCCTGCGCTTCAGCGGCTCGGCGCGCCAGGCGAGCGCGGAGTTTCGCTACGCGAAACTCCAACGCGAACCGAAGGTTCGCGCATTCACAAACCCTTCACGCCAACCGTCATACTGTGGCCAAACTCCAAATACGGGTGCATTCATGAAAAAGCGATGGCTGCTGCCCCTCACATGGCTGCTCGGAGCGGGCGCACACGCCTATGAAGAGCCGGCCTACAGCGTGGTCACCCGCAACGACGACTACGAGATTCGCGACTACGAACCCTATCTGGTGGCCGAAACCTCCGTCGCTGGCGGCTTCAGGGCAACCGGCAACATCGCCTTCAGGCGGCTGGCGGGCTACATCTTCGGAGACAACCAGCGCCGCGAGGGTGATTCGGAGCAGGCGGAGTCCATGCGCATGAAAATGACCGTGCCCGTCACTCGCCACCGCATTGACGAGAACGGCCAACGCACCGTGTACCGTTTCGTGATGGAGCGGGCCTATGGCCTTGACGACCTGCCGGTGCCCAACGACGACGCGATAACGCTCCATGAGGTTCCTGGAGGGCCCGTTGCCGTGCTCAAGTACCGCGGCCGGATCGCTGAAACGCGCTTTGCGGAGCAGGTCGACGTGCTGCGCCAAGCCCTTGCGCGTGATGGGCTTGAAGCTAGCGGCGAGCCTCTCTCCGCCGTTTACAACGGGCCCTTCACACCGCCCTTCCTGCGCCGCAACGAGGTGATGATCCCCTTGGCGACAATCCCCGCGGACGCCGAGCGCAACTGATGCACTGCGTCACCCACCCAAGGCAGGCTTGAAGACGATGAACCTGGCACGGTTGCGCCGCCTGGGCGGCAACTTCTTGGGCTTCCAAGCCACTTGGTTTGCTTGCGTCGGCGGTGCCGGGGTAGGTTATCCCCTGCTCGGGCCCCTGGTCGGCATTCCTTGGCTGGGCCTGCATCTGGCGAGGCTCGACGGGCATTCACCACAGGCGCCGCTGGCTCGGGCCAGCCGCTCGGTGGAGATTCGCTTGCTGCTCGCCGCCGCGTTGACCGGCTACCTCTGCGACAGCTTGCTGGCGCTCGGCGGCGCCTTGTCGTTTCCCGCACAGGTCGGTCCCGCCCTGCCCACCACCCCTTGGATGATCACGCTTTGGGTCGGCTTCGCAGCAACGCTTCGCCACAGCATGGACTGGCTGCGGGGCCGCTACCTGCTCGGTGCGGCCGCCGGGGCCGTATTCGGCCCGCTGGCCTATCGAGCGGGCCAAGCGCTCAATGCCATCTCCGTCGAGGCGGCACCGTTCGGGTGGCTGGCAGTGGCGATTGCGTGGGCCTGCGCCATGCCCCTGCTGTTGTGGCTGCGCGAGCGCTTGGAGCAGCCATGAACTGGCTGCTCTTCGCCATTTTTCTGGCCACTTGCGTCGCCGCAAGTTCGGGCGGCCGGTACTTTGGCCCCGGGCCTTGGTACCGGTCACTGGAAAAACCCCGCTGGAACCCGCCTGACTGGGTGTTTCCCACGGTCTGGTCAATCCTCTACATTCTCATTGCCGTTGCGGCGGCTCGGGTGGCTCCCATCGAGGGCAGCCACTACGCGATGGCCTTCTTTGCCTTGCAGATTGCCTTGAACACCATTTGGTCGCCGATCTTTTTTGGTCTCAGGAAGCTGGACGCCGCCTTTGTCGTCGTCTTGAGCCTTTGGCTCGCTGTCGCCGCCACCCTGGTCAGTTTCTGGCAGCTGGACGTGCTTGCAGGCGCCCTGTTCGCCCCCTATTTGCTCTGGGTCACCATCGCAGCGGCGTTGAACTTTTCCGTGTGGCGAAGAAATCCCGCCGCCGCGACAAACTAAGCGCCTCGCGACGGACGGCGACGGTGGAGACCTTTGCATGAGTTTGGCTGGCAGCGAACGTGAGTTTCACGCCCGCGCCTACGCGGAGCGCATCCTGCTCAGCAACGAGTGGCATGCCCGTGTGGGCATTCGCCAATCGTCGCCGATGCGCTGCAGCCATGTGGTGTCCCTGCGCAGCGACACCACGGTGGAGCACTCCCGGGCGGCATTTGCCGCTTTCTGCCGAAAGCACGGCGCCAGCCCGCCTGCGGAAGGCGCCAGGCAACACCGGGTGAGCGTGGGCAGCTGCCAAGTGAAGTGGGAAGGCCATACGGAAACCGTCAGCCACACCGTCATGGTGCCCGGCAATGGCCAGCCAGCCTTCAGCGAAACGGCGCTGGACTTCCTGGACCGGGAAAAGAGCCGGAAGCTGGTGGACAGCATGTTTGTCGGCGTGACCATTGAAGTGCTGCAGCCCTTTGGTTCAGAGGACCCCCACGGCCACGCCATGGCAAAGTCCCTGTTGGGGTCAGACACGCTCTATGGCGGCTTGATGTCCGAGGATGCAGCTGTCTGGTCCTCCTTCAAACTGGACGCCAGCGGCTTTCTGCGCATTCTGGTGATGGACTTAGGGCTGCCCGAAGAGCGCCTGTCGCAGTTGCTGCAACGGTTGTTGGAGATGGAAACCTACCGCATGATGGCCATGATGGCGCTGCCACGGGCCCGTGAGGCGATGGCGTCCTTGGACAGTCTGGAGCCGGAGCTCAACCGGATCATGGACGAACTGGAACGCGACCACAGCGAGGAGCGTCAGGAGGAAGCCCTGATGCACATCACGGGCATTGCCGCCAAGGTGGAGAGGATCGCATCGACGCATGCCTATCGCTTCGCCGCTGCCCGGGCCTACTCCGACATCGTCGAACGGCGCGTTGCGGACGTGGACGAACGGCCACTGGAAGGACAACAACGCTACACGAGCTTCCTGATGCGCTCCTTATCCCCCGCCATGCGCACCTGCGATGCCACGGAGAAGCGCCTCAACGAACTGGCTCAGCAAGTTGCCAGAGCGGCGAACCTGCTCGACACCATGGTTGACATGGTGCAAAAGAAGCAAAACCAGGAACTGCTGCAATCCGTGGCGGAACGCTCCCGGATGCAGCTGCGCCTGCAGCAGGCCGTTGAGGGGTTCTCCATTTTCGCCATCAGCTACTACGCGGTGGGGCTTCTGGCCTACGGATTCTCGGCCCTCAGGACGATGGGCATGCTGCCGTTTGGGGAGACCATCGGCACGGGCATTGCGGCACCGCTAGTGTTCGGCACCGTGTGGGTTGTGGTGCGATCCGTGCGGCGCCGGCTTGCCTCCAGCGAAACGAAGCCCTGACTACGCTCCCCGTCCCCGGCACGTCGGTTTGCCCGCTCCATCGCGCTACCGCGGGCGCACCGAGCGTTAGGGCGATGTTGCGGAAGCCAGCTCCGGATAGTCGCCGAGCATGGAGATGCCATTGAGCGGCTTGCTCAAGCCTTGGTGGCAGGTGGCGCAGTTGACCTTCGGCACATCACCCAAGGGGCCGAGGCGCTGCGGCGGCAACTGATCGGTGAGCGGGATCAGGTAATTGTTGTTGATCTCCCGGGCGAGACGAATGCCGTGCCAAGCCGTCAAGCGTTCCGGCGTGCTCCACTCCCAGTTCTGAAAAGTTTGGCTGTTGTGGCAGAAGGTGCATGAAACGCCGAGCGCGTCAGACATGTGCATCATCAGGGCGTAGGTCTCTTCCGTGTCCTGAATCGACCGCCCCGGGCCACGGGGCAGCGCAGCGGTGGGTTGGATTCGAATCTCATTCTCCTCAACCAGGAAGGGGCTGAACGGATCCTGGTGCATCGACGTGAGCCCCGCCGTCTCTGCCGCAATGTTCTGGCCGGCGGATCGTGCTGTCAGCCCTGCCGTGCGCTGAAAATCAGAGAAATCGAACCAAACCTCTTGGGGCACCGGCTCACCTTGGTGGCAGGTCCAGCAGGTCACGCCGGTCGAGCCCACATGGTCGGTCCAGTTCTCGTTGATGTGCTGGGTCATTTCGATCATTCGCCGAGACACCACTTTCGTGTAGATGTCATCGGAGGCCAAATCCCCGGGAACGTGGCAGTAGTTGCAGCCTTCCTCAGGGGAAACCCATTCGGTGATCGCGACCATCAGGCGGGTGAATTCAGCGATGCCCAAGTCACCCAATACTTGCAGGTTCGCATACTGCATCGAAGCGGGTGGCGTGCCAGCGGGAACCGGCGGTTGCGGATCCGGCACTTGGACCGCATTCATTGTGCGGCGCATGGTCCGTCGGTTATCGACCTCGACCATGCCGAGCCCGCGATAGCCGGTTTGGTCAGAGTCCACAGGCGGCACCTCGCAGCCGGCCATTGCCAACGCCAACGCCGCCAAGACCAAGGGCACCCGCACCGTCTTTGCCGTCTTTTTCATTGTTGCCTGTTCATTGTTGCCTGTTCATAGTCGCCTGTTCATAGTCGCCTGCTTTGCCAATACTGCCTTCTTTGCCCACTGAGTGGTCAAGACCTGTTGCCTCGCGTTTGCGTCAGGGCACTGCCGCTGGGTCAGTGACAGCGGGGAAGACGATCGGATAGGACGGCGCCACGCCGTGCTTGACCGCCCACAGGTACCAATTGTCCACGACCGTGCCGGACAGGAGTATCCCGATGCCGCCAGTCAACGGACAGAGCACGGCAAACCACCAAGCCCAGCGATGAATCGACTCCATGGTGGCGTTGAAGCCCATCGTCCAGCGCCAAAACAGGGCTGCCCGCTCCGAAGCCGTCCCCCGGTCCACGATCTGCTCCACCTCCCGGTCCCCGCCAAATCGCGTCACGGCCAGGATGGTGGCGCCGTGCATCGCAAACAACAGCGCGGAGCCATAAAGAAAGGCGATGGAGAGCATGTGGAACGGGTTGTAGAACAGATTGCCATAGCGCAGCGAAAAGGCCGCTGTCCAATCCAAGTGCGGAAAGATGCCGAAGGGCACCGCCTCGCTCCAGCTGCCCATCATCACCGGGCGAATGAAGCCGAGCACCAAGTAAAGCCAGATGGCGGAGGCGAACGCCCAAGTGACGTGGGTGCCCATGCCCAGCGCTCGAGCGCGCCGGTAGGTGCGCACCAGCCAAAGGAAAATCGACGTGGTGAGAAAGAAGCCAGCAAGCAGCCACCAGCCCCCGTCCTGCAGCGGCGGCAGCTGCAGCCCGTACTGGGGCGGCGGCGGCTCGAGCGCCAACCAAGGCAGCTGGCGCACGAATTGGACGGGATCCCAATTGACCGAGGCCCACATGTTCAGGCCGATGATCTCAATGGCGATAATGCCGCAGAGCAGTGAGGCGATGCCCGTCCAGCCTAGATAAACCGGGCCGATCTGCGCATCGCCGATCTTGCCGAGCCAATAGGAGAAAAAGGGCCGCAAGCTGCGCACCCAAGGCCCAGCCGGAAGGGGAACGCCCATCTCGGCCGGATTGCGGACTTGAACTTGATTGTAGATTGTCTGGTAACTGGCCATGCCCTGTTCCCGCGCCTCCTGTCAGCGCCAGATGGGGAGGTCTAGCCACCAACCCCACCACTCCGGCCATCCGCGGGTCCAAAACGGCCCGCTGATGACGATGCAAACCGCACTCCAAAACCCTGAACTAAGCGCCAGGAAAAGGCCCAGCCGGTGAATGCCCAACGCGCCAATCGAGTACCCGATGGTGTCCCGGAAAAAGGTGTTTTCCTCGGCAGCGCCCTTCACCACTTCGCCATTCGGCGGATTGGCCGCGGAGAGGATCACGCCGCCGTGCAACGACAGCGCCAAACAGGTGGTGAAGAAAAACGACACGGCGATCATGTGCGCCGGGTTGTAGTGAAAGTGCAAGTACTGATAGCCCACGTTGGAAACCCAGTCCAAGTGGCTCAAGATGCCGTACGGGAAGCCATGCCCCCACGCGCCCATGAGCACGGGGCGGATCACAACGAGGCTGAAGTAAGCGAAGATGGCCACTCCGAAGGCAATGGGAACGTGGTAGCCGATACCAAGCTTGCGGCAGATTTCAGCCTCTCGCAACGCCCAGGAAACGAAGGCGCCCAGCGCGCAAATCGTGATCCACTGCCACAGCCCGCCCTCGGCCAATGGCGCCAAGGCAAGCCCGTAGCTCAAGTCCGGCGGGGCGATGTTGATTTGCCAAATGTTCCAAGTGGGGCCTTGGGATGCGCCCCAGATTATCAAGCCCGTGCCAATGAACGAGAAGAACAGCGTCGTGACGCCGAAGAAGCCCACGTAGAAGGGGCCAAACCAAAAGTCGAACAGATCCCCGCCGACTAGGGTGCCTCCGCGCACACGGTACCTTCTCTCGAAGCTGAGCATCGCCATGATCGAACTCCTTAGCGTTCAGTCAGGAGCGTTCAGTCAGGCGCCAATCGAAACGACGGTTGGCCCGCCGCTCCGGTTGGACCGAATTCCTGCTAGCGCCTATTGCAGCTCGCGACTGGCGACGGCTTGCTCGCTCTCCATGGCAACCGGTGCTTGCGCGGCAGTGGGCCCCTCAAGCCAGTTGAAGCGGCCAGTGCTCAACAGGATGAAGTGAATGAGCACCGCCAAGGCAAACAAGAACGTCCCGAGGAAGATCAGCAACCGCCGGGGGTCGAAAACTAGCCACAATCTCCACATGTTGGTTTCTCCTTAAGCGAAGTAAGACTTAATTTGCGTGGCGACGCCCTGCAACCCATCTGTAATCAGTGCGTACCCTTCCGCACCCGGCAGCCAAGGGCGCCACTGCCAAGCCAGTACGTGGGCGACTATCGCCACCAACACAAAGATGATGAAGCTGGAAATGAAGATCTTGTGGAACTCCCTCGCCTCCTGTTCCGTTAGCCCCGAAATGGAGCTGCTGGGTCCATCGATATCAGCCATTTAGCTAACCTCCGGTATTGCAATTGTCAGTGTTTCCGAGCGCAGCTTGCGCCTTTTGAGCGTGCTTCGCAAGAGGCTCCCGGAACCAGGCATCGCTCCACTCGCATTGGCAAGCAGGCGAATTCGGTGGGGCCAAGCCAAGCCCAGGATGGCTCGGCTCGAACCCGATAGGGGTGTGGCTCGACGCAGCAGGACGGCTGCCGGGCGAGGGGGTCAAGTGGCTCATGCCGCCAAGCCCCCCGCAACGGCTTGCTGCGCAAGCGAGACGTGCTCGGCGCCAACGCGCTCTTCGCCGGCCAGACGGGCTTGGCGCTCCGCTGCGTCGCGCAGGCGCTTGGTGGCCGAAATGCGCGTGAGCACGGGCTGCGACTCAAGCAGTTCATCGAGCAGCGCCTTGGCGTCGGTGTTCCATGGCAGCTCCCGCAAGGCCCGCGCCGGGGTCGGGTCCACCTTGTCCAGGTCGTTGCCCAACGGGAGTATGTTGAACAGGGCGTCAAACAGCGCGTTGCAAACTTCCTGAACCAAATAAGTGGCGCCGCCGTAGCCCATGAAGGGCGTTCCCGTGTGCCGACGCACGATTGCGCCGGGAAACGACGCCGGAATGTAGATGCTGCTGGCACCGGTTTCGGCCAAGTACATGCGCTCGTTGTAGCTGCCGAAGAGAATGAGCGGCGCATGGGTTTGAACGGCTTGGCGCACCTTCTCGTTATCCGGCTTTTTGCCGGCGGAACGGGCGTAAGCAAAGGCGCAAGGGATGCCCATGTCGTTTTCAAGGAAGTTGCGGATGCCGCGCACGTGGGTCTCGTTGGCGACAATGCCGAAGTTCGCGGTTGCGAAAAAATCCTGGGTCACCGAACGCCACAGATCCCACAAAGGCTTGATGGTGGTGTGTCGTTCCCGTTCCATGAAGGGCTCCGGATCGAGTTCAAGCAACTCGCCGAGCTTGTTGAGAAACTTGGTGGTGCTCGTTAGCCCGATGGGGGCTTGGAGGTAGGGGCGATCAAGCGCTTCGCACAGGCCGCGGCCGAACTCCCGGTACATGCAGATGTTCACGTCGGCATCCAGCAGACGGGGCACGTCCGCCAAGTGGGCGCCCAGCGGAAAGGTCAGGTTGACCTCCGCGCCAATGCCTTCGACCAAGCGCCGAATCTCCGCCAGATCGGACCATGTGTTGAAGTACCCGTAGATGGGGCCGATGATGTTGACTTTCGGTTTGCCGCCCGTCTTGTCGCCGGACTTGCGGGCAGACTGCTTCGCCTTTGCGCTCTTGCGAGGCCGCGACTTGGCGCCGTACTCGGACCACAGCCAGTACATGGCCCGATCCGCGCTTTGCCATTGGTCCTCGTCAATGGTGCGCGGCAGGAACCGGTGCAATCCCGTGCCTTCGGGAGCGACGCCGCCACCGATCATCTCCGCGATGGACCCGGTCACCACGACGCTTGGCAGGCTTGGATCCAGCGTGCCGTGCGCCCGCTTCATCGCTTCTTCGGTGCCGCTTTGGCCAAGCTCCTCCTCCGCCAGCCCGGTGACCACAATGGGCAATTCGTGCGGCGGCAGCGCATCCGTGTAGTGCAGCACCGAGGTGACCGGCAGGTTCTCGCAACCCACCGGGCCATCGATCACGACCTGCAGGCCCTTGATCGCCGTGAACACATAGACCGAGCCCCAATACCCCCCGGCGCGATCATGGTCCAGCACCAACATCAGCCAGCCTGCGCGGTGCTTCGCTTGGCCGCTTGGCGCGCCAGTTTCTTGGTGTGGCTGGCGCGGAATTCGGGCCTGTCCTTGGGCACTTCCTCCCAGATGCCGCTGGCGTGGCCCTCGCCCACGCCATCGAAGAACGCCTTCATTTCGTCAAAGCGATCCTTGCCGTCTCGGGCGGCATTGATGACCTGGGCCAGCGAGCCAGCCCCGGCGGCGCCCATCAGCGGGCGAGCGGAGATGAGGTTGGTGAAATACAAGGCCGGCGTGCCTTGGGCCTTGGCCTTCTGCACGACCGGCGTGGTGCCCACCACAACGTCGGGCTGGTATTCGTCAAAGGCTGCAATGTCCTGCTCCAGCGAGGCCCGAAACTGAACCTGGACACCCTTCGACTCCAGCCAATCCTGATCGCTTGCCGACCATCGGGTGCGGGGGCAGGCGGTGCCCACGTAGCGCACGTCCGCGCCGCTCTCGACCAGCACCCGCGCCACCAGCAACTCCGACCCTTCGTAGCCTGATATCGTCAGCCGCCCTTGCACCGGGGCATTGCCGAACGCCTCGTCAATGGCGGGGAGCAACCCGTTCTTGGCCGCTTGCAGCTTGCTCGATGGCACCGCACAGGCGTCAGCCACCGCCTCCAGCCAAGCCGCGGTTCCCTCCCGGCCCACGGGCGCTGAACCGATGATGGTGCGGCCCGCGGCCTCAAACTCGCGGATGGCTGCCGCGTAGAAGGGATGCACCGCGGCGACAGCGGCGCAGTCGAGGGCGGCGTAGAGCTCCCGCCACTCCCTGGTGGGCACGGTGGGCCCGGCCGCAAGCCCCAGCGGGGCCAGCATCATGCCAATGCCCACCGGGTCCGCGGGGAACATCTCGCCAAGCAGGGTCACCGTCGGCAATTCCGCGCGCCCGCCCCGCGGTGCCTGAACAGGACCGTCCTCGGCCTCTGCGCGGGCGTAGTTGAGCATTGCGCCGGCCAGCACGTCCTTGGCTTCCGCATGGGTCGGCACGCCAAAGCCCGGCACGTCGATGCCGATGATCCTAACGCCGTTGATTTCCTTGGGCAGCAGCCTGAGCGGCACCCCCGAAGCAGTGGGCACGCACAGATTGATGATCACCACCGCATCGTACAGGTCAGGATCAGCCAACTTGAACACCGATTCGCGGATGTCCTCGAACAGCTTGCCGGTGACCAAGGTCTCCGAATTGAAGGGCACGTAGCCAACCGTGCGGCGCGCGCCATAAAAGTGAGAGGTGAAGGTCAGGCCGTACACGCAGCAAGCCGAGCCGGAAAGCACGGTGGCGGTGCGGCGCATGCGCAGGCCCACGCGCAGGGAGCCAAACGCCGGGCACATGCTCTGCGGTTGGTCGTGGGGGCCAACCGGGTAATCCCGGGCGTACTGTTCGAGCTGCTCGCCGCTGCCGGCTGCCTGGGCGGCACGCCGCAGCTCCTCAGCGCCGCCGTGGCAGGACACCCCGCTGAGATCCCGCGCATCGGCATTCTCGGTGTTGAGTTCCACCGTGTTCAGAACTGGGGTTTCAGCGACTTCAGCGACGGGAATCTCCCCGCCACCAGACTGGGGCGGCCCCTCGTAGTGCACCTCCGCGCTCTGGGCAGGTTTTGCAGACGCTTTGCGTTTGCCGCTCATGGCACAAGCCTCCACGCCGCTTCACACGGCGTCGTACACCACCTCCAAGCTCGGTTTTTCAATCACTGATCTGCCGCACATGTCTTCGATCGTGGCTGGCTGCAGGACCACGTCACGGCCGGTCTCATCGCCGTCGAACAGTCCCAGCAGCCCTTCCTGGGTCAGCGGCCGGGGATGAACGGGGGGCGCTTCCACCACGTTCTGGGCAAGGGTTTCGAACAGTGGGCCCCAGCGTCCGCCGGGGATGCCGATGATGTGGTAGTTCGCGCTCTTGCGGCGGATGTCCTCATCCGCAGGAATCGCGGCGAGCACGGGGATGCCAACCGACTCCGCAAATGCCTGGGCTTCGCCGCTGCCGTCGTCCTTGTTGACGACCATGCCGGCGACCCCGACATTGCCGCCGAGCTTCTTGAAGTACTCCACCGCCGAGCAGACGTTGTTGGCCACGTACAGCGACTGCAGGTCGTTGGAGGCGACAACGATGACTTTCTGGCACATGTCCCTGGCAATCGGCAGGCCGAAGCCGCCGCACACCACGTCGCCGAGGAAATCCAGCAGCACGTAGTCGAAGCCCCAATCATGGAAGCCGAGCTTCTCCAGCGTTTCGAAACCGTGGATGATGCCGCGTCCGCCGCAACCTCGCCCCACTTCGGGGCCGCCCAACTCCATGGCGAAGACGCCGTCGCGCTTGAAGCAGACGTCACCGATGGCCACTTCATCGCCAGCCTGCTTCTTCTGCGAGGAAGTCTCAATAATGGCAGGACAGGCACGGCCCCCGAACAGCAGTGAGGTTGTGTCGCTTTTGGGATCGCAGCCGATCAACAGGGTCTTCTTGCCTTGCTGGGCCATCATGTAGGACAGGTTGGCAAGCGTGAAGCTCTTGCCGATGCCGCCTTTGCCGTAAATAGCGATGATCTGGGTCTCCTTGGTCGGCGGAGACGAGGAGACGGGATCCGGCTCAATGGCGGCCTCTTCGCGAAGCCGGTCCCGCATCTCAACCAATGGAATCTTTGCCGGCACGGCCTGCGCTTCAGACATTAAACCTCCCTCCGAGTGAGCTCAGGGTCTAAGCTAAGACCCCCATCATCAACTTGTCAAGGCTTTCTTTTGCTTTTCTCTACCGCTCAATTCCTGCCCATTTGCTGCCCACTTGCTGCTCATGCCTGCTGTTTTTTTTCTTTTCACTTTTTTCTCGTTTTTCTTGCTGGAACAACTGAGTTTGCCGAGGGTGCGGCCGGCTTGCGGGTTTGTTGACCTGCCCATTGGCAATGCATAAGGTAGCGGCATGGCTCACGCTTCGGCTAGTTTAGGCTCCGGCAGGGTTCCGCGGGTCGGCTCGTTACTGGAACTTCTGAAGCCAATCACGTGGTTCCCGCCGATGTGGGCTTTCGGCTGCGGCGTCCTCAGCGCCAGCCAAAACCCGCTCAGCCGATGGCCGTTTGCCGTGGCCGGCATCCTGCTCGCCGGGCCGCTGGTCTGCGGGGCCAGCCAAGCCGTGAACGACTGGTTTGATCGGAAGGTCGATGCGATCAACGAGCCCGGGCGCCCCATACCCTCGGGCCGCGTTCCGGGCTCCTGGGGGCTGTGGTTTGCCATCGGTTGGAGCCTGCTGTCCTTGCTGGTGGCGGCCCTGCTCGGCCCGCTGATCCTGGCTGCCGCTTGCGTGGGCGTGGCCATGGCGTGGGCCTACAGCGCACCGCCGCTGCGGCTCAAGCGCAACGGTTGGTTCGGCAACGCCGCGGTGGGGGCCAGCTATGAGGGGCTGCCTTGGTTCACCGGCGCTGCCGTCATGACTTCGGCCATGCCCAGCGTTCCGGTCATGATTGTTGCCGTCCTCTACAGCGTGGGCGCCCATGGGATCATGACCTTGAACGACTTCAAGGCGTTGCGCGGTGATCACGAGGCCGGCGTGCGTTCGCTGCCCGTTCAACTTGGCGTTCAGCGGGCCGCCGTTGTCGCCTGCGTCACCATGGCCTTGCCGCAAGTGGCCGTGTTGCTGTTCCTCGCCTGGTTGGGCCAAGGCATTCATGCGGCCATCGTCGGTGCTTTGCTGGCCGCGCAATTGGTCCTGATGAGAACCTTCCTGCGCGCGCCCATGGAGCGTGACCGATGGTTCAGCGGCCTCGGCGTCAGCCTCTACGTGCTGGGCATGCTGGTCAGCGCCCTGGCCCTGCGCTCCGCCGCTGGCCTGTCCAGTTGACCGTTTCCCGCCCGGATGTGGCAAACTGCAACTTCCGGGTTGGTCTAAGGGAGGCTCCGCTAGGGTCATGCTGAAACGGCTCCAATCGGTCGCGCCAGGCCGCTCATCCCCTTTTGCCAGATCTTCCGCAGCGCGATCATGACGCCGGCGCCAGACTATTTCCGTTGGTCCGAAATCTTCCGCATGGCGTTGGTCCAAACGGCCTTGGGATCCATTGTGGTGCTCACCACATCCACGTTGAACCGGGTCATGGTGGTTGAACTGGCCTTGCCCGCCATGCTGCCCGGAATTCTGGTGGGCCTGCACTACGCCGTTCAACTCACCCGGCCGCGCATGGGCTACGGCTCCGACGTCGGCGGCCGCCGCACACCTTGGATCGTTGGCGGCATGGGCGTGCTGGCCCTCGGCGGCGTCCTCGCTGCCTTGGCCACGGCGCTCATGGCGTCAGCCCAGCTTGAGGGCATTGTGCTGGCCTTGGTCGGTTTTCTGATGATCGGCATGGGCGTCGGCGCTTGCGGCACCACGCTCTTGGTGCTGATGGCCAAGGGGGTGGCGCCCCAACGCCGAGCGGCAGCCGCGACCATGATGTGGACGATGATGATCCTCGGGTTCGTGCTCACGGCGTCCATTGCCGGCCACTTCCTCGACCCGTTCTCCATGCCGCGCTTGGTTTGGGTCACGGCCGCTGTTGCCGTGATCGCCACGCTGGTGACCGTGCTCGCCATTCGCGGGCTCGAGCGCGACCCCGCCGCGCACCCCGCCGAAGGCCCGGGAGCGGGCAACACCACGTTCCGCGAAGCGCTGCGGCAAGTCTGGGGTGAGCCGGCGGCGCGTCGGTTCTCGCTGTTCGTGTTCATCTCCATGCTCGCCTACAGCGCCCAGGATCTGATTCTGGAGCCGTTCGCGGGCTTGGTCTTCGGGTTGACTCCAGGGGAATCCACGCAATTGTCCGGGCTGCAAAACGGCGGCGTGCTCATTGGCATGCTGCTGGTGGGCTTTGCCGCAACCCAGCTCGGTTCGGGCTCATTCGACACCTTAAGGCGATGGACCTGCGCCGGATGCCTGCTCTCCGCGGTGGCGCTTGTCTGTCTCGCCGTAGGCGGCTTGGTCGGCCCCGGCTGGCCCCTGCACGCCAACGTGTTCGCCCTAGGCGCGTCCAACGGAATGTTCGCGGTAGCGGCAATCGGTTCAATGATGGCGTTGGTGGGGGCCGGCGCCGAGCGGAGAGAGGGCGTGCGCATGGGCCTTTGGGGCGCCGCGCAGGCGGTGGCTTTTGGCCTCGGCGGATTCCTGGGCACGGCAGCCGTCGACCTGACGCGCTACCTCATGCCCTCCACGGAGGTCGCCTACGCCAGCGTGTTCATCGGCCAAGGCGCGCTGTTCCTGCTCGCCACAACGCTGGCGGTGAGGCATCGCCAAACCTTCTCCGCCGCAACGGCGAACGTCGGCGGCATGGTGGCCGAACCGGTGCCGGTCATGCGGCGATAGCAGCCATACGACAATGGCGATGGAAGCCACACGGCAATAGCAACAGCGAGGCGCACATGGCGGAAGACAGTATTGATGCATCCTATGACGTGATCGTGGTCGGCGGCGGGCCGGCCGGCGCCACGGCTGCCGATGACTTGGCCCGGCTCGGCCGCAACGTCCTGCTGCTGGAGCGGGCAGGGCGAATCAAGCCTTGTGGCGGCGCTGTCCCGCCACGCCTGCTGCGCGACTTCGAGATACCCGAATCCCTCTTGGTGGCTCGATCAACCACCGCCCGGGTGATCTCTCCGAGCCTGCGCAAAGTGGATATGACCATCAACGGCTTCGTCGGCATGGTGGATCGGGAGGACTTCGACGAGTGGCTGCGCGACCGCGCCGAACGCTCGGGCGCCACGCGGCGAACGGGCACTTTTGAACGGCTATCGCGGGATCAGCAAGGCAGGCCGTTGGTGCATTGCGTCGAACGGTATGCCGACGGGGCGACCAGCGACAAGGTCTATCGCGCCCAAGCGATCATCGGGGCCGATGGCGCAAATTCCCAAGTGGGCAAGCAATGCGTCAAGGGTGCCGATAGAATTCCGTTTGTTGCCGCTTACCATGAGGTTATTGAGTCACCGGAGGGCGGTGCGCCAAATTTCGCCCCCGAGCGGTGCGAAGTTTACTTCAAGGGCGAGGTTTCCCCGGACTTCTACGGCTGGGTGTTTCCGCACGGGGCGCAGACCAGCGTCGGCGTCGGCAGCGCCCGCAAGGGCTTTCCGCTGCGTGGCGCAACCACCGAGCTGCGCCGGCTCACGGGGCTGACGGGCCAGACCACCTTGCGCCACGAGGGCGCGCCGATTCCCTTGCGGGCAATGCGGCGTTGGGACAACGGCCGCGATGTGATCCTCGCCGGGGATGCCGCCGGGGTGGTGTCGCCCGCCTCGGGCGAAGGCATCTACTACGCGATGGTCAGCGGGCGCTACGTGGCCGATGCGGTGGATGAGTTCTGCCGAACGGGCGATCCTCAGGCGCTGCGCACGGCCCGCAAGCGGTTCAAGCGAAAAAACGGCAGAACCTTCTGGATTCTCGCCATCATGCAGCGCTTCTGGTATTCAAGTGACGCCCGGCGCGAGCGATTCGTCAGCATCTGCCGCGACCCCAACGTTCAGGAACTGACCTGGACTGCCTACATGAACAAGGAGCTGGTGCGCGCCAAGCCCATGGCGCACGTCAAGATCTTCTTCAAGGACCTCGCGCACCTGTTCCGGCTGGTGCGGCCCTGAGCGGCTGGGTCTCGATCACCACTCCAAAATCATCTTGAGGCAGGACGGATCTTCAAAAGCGGTCCGATAGGCGGCTTCGGCATCGCCTGCGGCAAACCGGTGCGTGATCAAGTCGCCCAGCTCCAGCGCGCCACTCCCGGCCTGCGCGGCCACGGCGGCGAGGTCTTCCGGCTGCCATTGCGCGGCAATGCGCATGTGCGCCTCCTTCATGAAAGCCGGTGCGAAGTCGAAGGCGATGCGATCGGTGTAGAACCCCGCGAGCACAATCTCCCCGCCTGGCTTTAGGCGCTCGACCAACTGATCGACGATGGCGGCATCGCCGCTGGCATCGAACACCGACTGGTACTGGTTGCCATCGTCCTTGGGGGACACCAAGTCGTAGCCTTGCGCGCCGGACATCCGTTCTGGGTCGCGTTCCCAGACCCTGGGATGGGTGCCCCGCAACCGCGCCAGCCGTGCGAGTATGCGGCCCAATGCACCATGCCCGACGATGAGCTCCGGGGGCGAATCGGCGATGGCGATGGCATGTTCGGCGGTGGCCGCCAAAGCCAGCAGAATGCCGCTCTCGGCGAGTTGGTCGTTAAGCGGCACCGCCTTGTTGCCCGGCACAATCACGCGGGAGGCAGCGCCCCCGAACAGCCCGCGAACACCCTTGAAGCAGTTGGCGCCACCCACGAAAACGCGCTGACCCACAGCCCGTCCGGAGTTGGCGCCGGCGACCCGGACGCGGCCGACCGACTCGTAGCCCGGCACCAGCGGGTAGCCCATGCCGGGGAACGGCGGCATGGTCCCAGACCACAGGAGCCGCTCAGTGCCGCCACTGATTCCCGTCCACTCCATATCGACGATGACGTCCTCGTCACTGGCTTGCGCGAGCTCAAGCGTCTCCAGCTTGATGGACTTGGGTTCCGTTAGGACTACGGCTTGGGCATGCATGCGGGCCTCCGCGTCTGGCGCACGACTAACCGCCCGGCTTGCGGCTGGCTTGCCTACGCATGGCGGCGCGGAAGCGAACACGCCGAAACAGGGACATCCGGTCAACGAGAAGCTTGCCGGCGAAGTGATCCATCTCGTGCTGCAGGCAGACGGCTTGCATGCCGCTGAGCGCCCTTTCGAAGGTCGCGCCTTCAACGGACTTGGCACTCACTTGCACCTCGGTGGCCCGGATCACGTTTACCGTTTGGCCAGGCACTGAGAGGCAGCTCTCCTGGACAAATCCGGGGGCGGACTTGGCCAGGATTTGCGGATTGATGTACGCCTCGGGCGCGGTGCGGTCTGCAGACAGGTCCATGACCAGAACCTCCTGCTGGATGTTCACTTGCGGCGCACTGAGCGCCATGCCTTCGGTGCCGTACAGCGTTTCAAATAGGTCGTCGACCAACCGAGCGAGCGTCTCGTCGAACTCACGCACCGGCACGGAAGTCAAACGCAAGCGTTCGTCCGGATACTCCAGAACCTCCAATGCAGCCATAGGACGCCTACTCGGCTAAGTGCTTGCCTTGGCTGGCGGCAGATGGCGAGACTCTCGAATCAAAGGCATGGCCGCGACCACGGCAACGATCAGCAGGGCGATTTCGAGCGAGTACACGGCCACATAGCCGATCGCCGCGCCCGCAAAGATCCAGAGTTCCGCCGCTGCCGTGGTCATGGCGTTGACCGCGTCCCTGACGACACCGCTCAAAGCCATGCCCACCCCGAGTGCCGTGGCTTGCACAGCGCCCCAAGCACCCAAAGCAAGGCCAGCTTGGTTAGGCGGGGCCCGATTCATGGTGGCCGTTAGCGTGGCGTGCATGAAGACGGCGCCGCCGAAACCCACCAGCAGGTTGCCAACCAGAAACAAGCCGGTGGACTGCAACGGCGCAGCGAATATGACCAATGCGAACGCCGGAACGCCCACCAATGCACCGGTTCGCGCCAAGCGATAGGAATCAGCGCCATCGCTGGGGGCATGGGACGCAAACACGAACCCAAGTAAGCCGCCGAGCGCCAGCAAGGCCGTCAGCTTGGTGGTTTCAGCTACGCTCATGCGCAGCACCTGGCCGCCGAAGGGTTCGAGCAGTATGTCGGCCATGCCGAAGGCCATGGTGCCAATGCCCACAAGCACGAGGCGGCGCACCGTCTGCTCCCCTTGGCAGAAATTGGCCCAGGATTCGCGAAACGTGGGGTCGGGTGCGGCCGCCGGAAGCGTCCGCCGCGGTCGCCGGGTCTCTTGCTTCCACATCGAGACGGCGTTAAGGAGCATGGTGATCAACGCCGCGCTTTGAATCACTTGCACCAAGCGGCCGTGGGAGAAGTTCTCCAGCGCGGCGCCAAAGGCAAGGGCGGCAGCCATCATGCCAACCAACAGCATGACGTACATTAGGCCGACGACCTTGGCGTGGGATTCTTGGCGGGTGAGGTCCGTTGCGAGGGCAAGGCCGGCCGTTTGCACGGTGTGCACGCCGGCGCCAACCATGAGAAAGGCAGCCGCCGCCGAGGCCTGCCCAATCCAAAGCGGGGCCGAGCCGGACTGCCCTTTGCCGGCCAGAACGAGCAGCGCGAATGGCATGATGGCAAACCCGCCAAACTGCCAGAGGGTGCCCTTCCATATGAACGGCACCCGCCGCCAACCCAATTCACTGCGGTGAATGTCCGAATTGAAGCCAATCAATGCCCGAAAGGGCGCGAACACGAGCGGCAGTGCGAGCATGACACCCACCAATGAGGCGGGAACCTGCAGTTCAACGATCATGACGCGGTTCAGGGTGCCGACCAGCAGCACCATGGCCATGCCAACGGAAACTTGAAACAGGGAGAGCCGCAGCAGCCGGCCCAGCGGGAGGTCCGGGGTGGCGATGTCCGCAAACGGCATGTAGCGCGGGCCGAGCGCCAGCCACTTGCCAGTCAGGCTTTTGGCAAAGCGGCTCATGGGAGGACGCGCCGCCAGGCTAATGACTTGCCGGCCCGCAGGCGCTGCCTAAAGTGGTGCGCAGGCAGCAACGCACAAGACTGTAACGCGTGAGGGTGTAACGCGAAAGAATGCAGCCGCGGCAACAGAGGCTTCTCCAACACGACCGCAAACGCCACAAGCTGCGCCGATCAGGGTGCCCGAAGCCGCGAAGTCGAACCGGCGCCCGGGAGCGTTACTTGGAGGCGCTGTCCCGAGTCAGCGGCGAGATTCCCCAAATTGACGACATCGGCGTGGGATTGCTTGATAGGAGCGGAAACCCGAAGCTGGTTGTCCAACGCCCCTTGTTGGCCGATAGTGGCTTCCACATGATCAGCTTGGACAGCGGCGCTGGATTGCTAGACAGCAACGGCAACCCAAAACTGCGGTTCTTCGACCCCTTGGAAGACAGGGCCTTCATGCCCAACCAGAGCCTGCCGCTGCGGCTCAGCACCCGAATGCCGAACATGCCCGACAGCGTAAATTTGGAATCCGCCAAGTCCCCGCCCGAACGGCTGCGCTGGCTGAGCACAGGCAGCCCTAGCAACTCAGACAACGGCGCGGGTTCGGCAGACTCGTAAACCGGAATGCTTGCGGATTCCACCGGGCCGTGCGCGTGCAAAGCCGCCAAGGCACGCTGGCCCCGCCCGAACTGCGCCTTGACCGCGACGACGCTCAAGCCTCTATCCAACGCGCTGACGCAGCATTCCTCCAAGCTGCCCGACCGCAGGAACCCATCACCAATGGCGGAGCTCACCGCCTCTGCGCTGCTTCCCCCCGAGGGCGACAGCACCTGCACCTCGCTGCTACGGAAACCAGCCTGCCCTAAACCTTCCGCGGCGGCGTTAGCGGCCGCGCCGGTTTCGAAAAACCGAACGATTGGTGCCATTTTGACCCCCCGATAATGGCTGGCCGACGCCACGAAGGCGTGGCGTCACCCAACTAAAGTAGGCACCGCCTGCCTCGGGACAGCCTAGGCCCCAGGGGCTGAAAGTGCCAGATACTAAATGGTCAGCCGCCGAAGAAGGCGGGGAACCACGTTGTGTTGGACATTACCGAGTAATGCACCAACAACGAAATGGTCGCCACTCCTCCAAGGAACAGAGGCAACCCAACCGTGGGCTTAACTACGCACCAGATTCTGCCTTGATTCATGGATTTCTCCTCCCTCTACCCGAGCCACGGCGTATAGAGATACGCCAGCAGGTGGGCAATTGCGGAAATTACGAAGAACACGCGGGCACCGTCAATGACGTGCTTGTGCAGTTCCTCAGATTCACCGATCGTCAAGCCGGTGGGCCAAACGCGATTCGGATCGTCAAGATCGGCCATCTTTCATTCTCCCTGTCAGACCTATCAGTTCAATCACTGTGTTGCCACGCTTTCGGCCAAGCCGATAACCCAGCAACGACTCGACCATAAAGGCTCCAATTGCCACTTGTCAACAGGTTTTTTTGGGTTTTTTCCGATCAGTTTTTTCCGGCTTGGCAAGTGCGTTGCGGCGGGTTGGTGGAGCGCTCGGCAAGGTCGCGCAAGGCGGGTCCAGGAAGCCAACATCAGCCCGCGAATCACCCGCGAACTCGGGCGAGAATCAAGCCGCCAGCCAAGGGCTGACGCGTCCTGACTTGCCGAATTCGGTCGAACCCGGCGCGCCTGAGCAGGGCCTTCAACTCCGAATGGGTCCGGGCGCGGCCCTGGCCCATGGCCAGCAGATAGAATCCGAAATAGGCGTCGCCGACTCGCCCTGCCTTGGATGACCCGGCAAGGGGTTCGGCAATGAGCAGGGTGCCTCCCGGAGGCAAAGCGGCCTTGGCTGCCCGAAGCAGGGTCAGGGCGGCCTCGTCGTCGTGGTCATGCACGATGCGCACCAGCGAGATGAGGTCGGCGCCAGCAGGCAAGGATTCGCGCAGGAAGTCCCCTTCGAAAATCCGGGCGCGTCCGCCCTCGATCAACCTGCCCATGTTGTTCGCCGCCAATTCAGCAACGGCCGGCAGTTCGAAGAGCATGAGTTCAAGGCGGGGATTGGCGGCAGCCGCCTGCATCAGAAAGGTGCCATCGCCACCGCCGACGTCCAGCAAAGCACGGTGTTTTCGCAGGCTGTAGCTGTCGAGCACGTTGAACGCAATCAGGTTTTGGCTCGCTGCCATGAGGGCCGTGTAGGAACCGACGCCGGCCGCCTCGACCGCACGCGGGTCCCTGGACAGGGCATAGGGCCAGTAACGGGCCAGTTCGGTCTCAGGTGATTGCGCACCCAGCAAGGCCACGGGATCAGCCAGATCCCGATAAACGAGCGCATGGTGTTCGATCATCCGGCATAGCCCCGGATTGGCGATCAACGGCGCACCTAGCGCACCGACGTGATAGCGGCCGAGCCGGTCAGGCTTGACAAGCCGCAATGCCGCGGCGGCACGCAGCAGCCGTTCCACCGCCGGTGGCTCCAAGCCCAACTCGGCGCTGAGCGCGGCCGACGTCGTCGGATGCGCATAGAGCCGCTCCAAGACTCGCGTTTGCACGCAGGCCAGCAACACCTGGGAGTACACGAACCCCGCGCAGAGATCGAACAGCGCCCGTGCCCGGGCGTTGGCGATGCGATTCAAAACCGGTAAACGCAACGCCCAGCGCTGCATTTTGGCGCTGGCCAGCCAACGGGTCAGCAGACGCACGGAACTCCGTTGCGGCTGTCCGCTTTCGTTCCCGGTTTCCAAGGATGCGGCAGCGCTTCGGCGGATCGCCCGCCGGCTAGGCAGCCAATGCGGAAAGCCGCTTGGACAGCAAGGCCTCCGCCTCTGCCACCATGAGTTCGCGCAGCGCAGCTTCGCCGGAACACTGAGGAATTGCATCCATGGCGGCTGCAATCAGCCCTTCAAGCTTCTTTCCGGCACCGGCGACGCCAAGCGCATGGGCGGCGTTGGGCCGATCATGCTTCAAGTCCTGGCCTACGTCCTTGCCCGCGGCGGCGGGGTCGGCGGCCACATCGAGCAGATCGTCCGCAACTTGGTAGGCTTCACCCACCGCTTGCCCAACCGCCTGCCAAGGCGCTGGGTCCATTCCTGCCGAAGCGGCCCCGGCCATGGTGGCGGCCGCGAACAGCGAACCCGTCTTCGCGCTTTGATAACGTTCGAGTGGCACGTTTGGCTCGGTTTCCCAAGCTTGGCCCGCAACAATCCCCGACGGCAACCCCGTTGAATGACTCAGGACTTCAAAGACAGTCGCAGCCCGTGACGGGTTGATTGGGATCGTCCTGATCAGGTTCTGAAAGCCCAGCACGATCAGGGCATCGCCGGCGAGCAACGCCACCTGTTCGCCATATGCCTTGTGCACCGACGGCTTGCCCCGACGGGTCTCGGCATCGTCGAAACAGGGAAGGTCGTCATGCACCAAGGAAGCGCAGTGCAGCAGTTCGATGGCGGCAGCCGCGCAATTCGCGATTTCCGGCTGATCCCCCCCACAGGCCTCGGCAACGGCCATGCAAAGCCGCGGCCGCACCCGCGCCCCACCCGGGAATACAGCGTACCTGACTGCGTCAGCCAAAGCGGGCGGGGACAGCTCCTTCTGGGTCAAGGCCAAGGCATTCTCAAGGGCCTCTTCAATCCGCTTGCTAAGGGACAACCTCGAACTCCTGAATGAGAGTAAACTGCATTCGCAGATGGGCAATCGACACTAGACGTGAGTTGCGGGCATGTCAAGGCGCGAACCTGCGGTTCGCGTTCTAGTTTCGCTGGCGCGAAACTAGGCGCGATTGCTGGCTGGAGAGCTGCGCGAGCTGGTGGTCGGGTTTTGGTTTGGCTGGCGGGAACCTGCGCGACCTTGCGGTCGCGTTCTAGTTTCGCTGGCGCGAAACTAGGCGCGATTGCTGGCTGGAGAGCTGCGCGAGCTGGTGGTCGGGTTTTGGTTTGGCTGGCGGGACGCTGGGTGCTTCTCGACGGAGAAGGGGGCGGGAGACTGTGAGGCGTAAAGTGGGGGTCGAGCGGGGGTTTTAACTTGGCGCGAGTTGCTGTTGTTGGTGCGGGCATCGGCGGTTTGGTCGCTGCTTTGGAGTTGGCGCACCAGGGCTTTGAGGTGCGGGTTCTGGAACGGGCGGGGCGGCCCGGCGGCAAAGTGCGCGGCGAGCCGGTGGGCGGCGTGTCCATCGATGCGGGGCCCACCGTGTTTACCATGCGTTGGGTCTTTGGGGCGCTGTTCGACGACATCGGCGAATCGTTGGACCAACGTCTCACCTTGAGGCGCGCGGAACGTCTGGCCCGGCACGCTTGGCCCGGCAGCCCGAACCTGGATCTGTTCGCTGACATCGAACGCTCCGCGGATGCCGTGGGGACGGTCTGCGGCACCCGGGAAGCCCAGCGCCTGCTGCGCTTTTGCCGACGGGCACAACAAACCTACGACGCCCTGCAAGAGCCGTTCATCCGCGCCAGCCGGCCGAGCTTAGGCAAATTGTTGACGCACCACGGGCGCAACGGCTTTCGCAACCTATGGCACATTCAGCCCTTCCTGCGGATGGCCTCGGTTCTGGCGAGGGACTTCAAGGACCCACGCCTGCGGCAGCTGTTCGGCCGCTACGCCACCTATTGCGGCTCGTCCCCGCACTTGGCCCCGGCGACCCTGATGCTGATCGCCCACGTGGAGCAGCAAGGCGTGTGGTTGGTTGAAGGCGGGATGGTGCGGATCGTGGACTGCCTCGTCCAATTGGCCGAGCAGCGCAACGTGCAGTTCGAGTACCGCGCTGAGGTCCAGCGCATCGTTCTCAAAGGCGGGCGCGTGGCCGCGGTGGAGTACTCCGGGGACCGGCGGCTGGCCACGGATGCCGTGGTGCTGAACGCCGACGTGGCGGCGTTGGGGGAAGGCTTGTTTGGCCCGGCAACAATGCACGCCACACGCCGGGTGCCGCGCCAGAGCCGTTCTCTGTCCGCCCTGACCTGGGCCATGCGGGCCAAGCCGAGCGGCTTCCCGCTGATCCGGCACAATGTGTTCTTTTCGGACCGTCCGGGCAGCGAATTCCACGACATTTTCAGCCACGGACGCCTGCCGACCTCGCCGACGGTCTATGTCTGCGCACAGGATCGAGACGACGGTGGAATCGGCGCCAACGCCAGGGAGCGGCTGTTCTGCTTGGTGAACGCCCCCGCTACAGGCGACTCTCATCCGCCTGGCAAACCGGAGCTTTCAAAATGCGAACTCTCAAGATGCGCGCTCTCCAAATGCGCGCTCTCCAAATGCGAAAGGGCAGCGTTCGAGCTGCTCAATCGATGCGGCTTGGCGTTGGGTGGCTCCGCCGAGCAGGTGGTCACCACGCCGGTGGATTTCGCCCAGCGCTTCCCGGCAACCGGTGGGGCGCTCTACGGCCGAGCATCCCACGGCTGGCGGGCCAGCTTTCTGCGTCCGGGGTCGCGCACGGCGGTGGCGGGCCTCTACCTAGCCGGGGGCAGCGCGCATCCGGGCCCGGGCGTGCCCATGGCAGCGCTCTCCGGGCGCCAAGCAGCAGCATGCTTGATGGCGGACCTCGCTTCGACGTCCGCCTCCCGAACAACGGCTATGCGTGGTGGTACCTAGACGGCCTGAGCGACGATACGCGCTACGGCATCACCATCATCGGCTTCGTGGGCAGCGTGTTCTCGCCCTACTACGCTTGGGCGCGCCGAACCGGACCAACCGACCCTGAAGCGCACTGCGCCTTCAACGCCGTGCTTTACGGGCCGCGCCGCGGACGCTGGTCCATGACCGAAAGGAGCAGCCAGTCCTTAAGCCGCTCGGGCGACAGCTTGAGCATTGGCCCGAGCGCCATGCGGTGGGGCGGCAGCGGCTTGATTGTGGACATTGACGAGGTCACGGTGCCCCTCCCCTCGCGCCTCCGCGGCAAGGTGCGCTTAAGCCCCAGCTTTCCCGCCACTTTCACAGCCGCATTAGATCCGGCCGGCATCCACCACTGGAGCCCGATAGCCCCGGTCGCCAGAATTGAGGTCGAATTCGAGCAACCTCGATTGCGCTGGAGCGGGCGGGGCTACCTGGACACCAACTGGGGAGGGGCGCCGCTGGAGGATGCCTTCCTGCAATGGAACTGGTCCCGGGCGCACAATGCCCGCGGCAATGCCCTGATACTCTATGATCGCGAGACAATCAGCGGCGAGCAAAGCCTCTTGGCGCTGGAATTCGGGCCCGATGGCGCACCGAAGACGTTCCCGGCACAGGCCCAGGCCCCGCTTCCGAAAACGCTGTGGCGGGTCTCGCGAACAACCTACGCCGACAACGGACGCGCCAAGGTCCAAAGGACGCTGGAAGACACACCCTTTTACGCCCGCTCCTTGCTGGCCACCCAATTGCGAGGCGAACAGCTCGTGTCGATGCATGAGAGCTTGAGCTTGCAGCGATTCAAGCAAGCCTGGGTTCAAGGCCTGCTGCCGTTCAGAATGCCCCGCCGCGGCTAACCTGCCACGCGCGCCGTCCTGCCGTCTTGGCGCAGCGACTCCCCGTATTCGCGCCGCTTCAGCTTGTCGAACAGCTCCATGGTCCAGACGATTTTGCCGATGGGGTCGAAGCCGTCGGAGGCCGGGGCACGGCGGGGTCTTGGCGGAGCGGTGTTTTGAACCGCCTCCACAAGAAAACGCACCTGGGCCAAGGGCGGCCCCGACAAGTCGAGCCAGTGCGACCGAGCCAGCGTGCGCAAGACCGCCGAGGCCTTGCGCATTGAGCCAACCGCCGCGCGGCGGGAGACGGAGTCGCAGCCGTGGCGTTCAACTTCCCGGCCAATCTCCGCGTACACGAAACGCGCCGTGCCGATGCCGAGCCTGCACGACGGCGGCAACGCCGCAATGCCTGCTTCGGCGCGGCCGTAGAGGTGCTCCGCGGCGGCGAGCAGGCGTTCGACCACGGCGCCGAGCGCCGGGCTGAACTCGGGCCGGGCGAGCCAAGCGTCGGGGTCGATGCCAGCCTCGCGCATCCAGTCTTCGGGCAGGTACAAGCGCCCGGCGGCCGCGTCCTCGCCCACGTCGCGGGCGATGTTGGTCAACTGCATGGCCACGCCGAGCTCACAGGCGCGGACCAAGACCTCCGGCGCGCGCACGCCCATCAGCAGGGCGCACATGGCCCCCACGGAACCGGCCACCCTAGCCCCGTAGGCGCACAGGCTCGGCAGGTCCGGGTAACGCCGGCCCGATGCGTCCCACTCGAATCCTTCCACCAGCGCTTCGGGCAGCTCCCGAGGTATGGCGAAGGCCCTCACCACGTTGGAAAACGCAGCGTCGATGCTGTTCTCGCCCGGCGTGCCACGATAGGCGGCGTCCAGCCGCTCGCGGACTTCCGCCAGACCATCCTCGCTGGCATCGCTCAGGTCGATCAGGTCGTCCGCAACGCGGCAGAAGGCATACAGGGCGGATGCCGGTTCGCGGACCCTTGTCGGAAGCAGGCGGGAGGCGACGTAGAACGACTTGGACCCGGCTCGCAGTTTCTCCGTGCAGCGATCAAGCTGCTCAGGGCTGATGATGTCAGTGTTCTGAAAAAGCATGGGCATGGGGAATCAGTGACTCCAAAACTTTAGCGGAAGATAGCACGCCCGGCACGCCAGCGCCCGGATGCGTGCCCGATCCCACCAGATAGAGGCCGCGCACGTCTTCACTCCTGTTGTGCGGCCTGAACCACGCGCTTTGCAGCAACACCGGCTCGAGGCTGAACGCGGCGCCGTTCACCGACAGCAACCGATCTTGGAAGTCCTGCGGCGTGGCAATCCGCGACGTGATCAAGTTGTCCTCCAAGTCCGGCAACAGCGAATCACTCAAGTGTCTCGATATGGCACGGCGGTATTCCTCCCCCCGGGCAGCCCAGTCTACCCCAGCTGCCAGGTTGGGCACGGGAGACAGCACATAGAACGCATCACAGCCAGCAGGCGCCATCGTGGGATCGGTGGCGGTTGGCCGATGCAGATAGAGACTGAAGTCGCTAGGCAATATCTTGCGGTTGAAGATGTCGCGGAGCAGCTCTTCGTAGCGCTCGGACAGCAGGATCGTGTGGTGGCCCACCTCCGGGTACTGGCGCCGGGTTCCGAAGTACCAAACGAACAGGCTCATGGAGTATCTGGCCTTGCTCAAGCGCGCGTCCGTCCACCGGCGGCGGGCGCTGGCCGGAACCAACTGCTGGTAGGTCCAGGCCGCATCCGCGTTGGACACCGTCACGTTGGCCTCAAGCACTTCGCCCGACGCCAGCCGAACGCCGGTCGCGTGGCCGTCACGCACCTGAATCTCGGAGACTTCCGCGCCCAAGCGAACGGTTCCGCCTTGGCGCTCGATCAGGCCCACCATGCCCTCGACAATGCGCCCCGTGCCGCCCATCGCGTAGTGAACGCCCCAACGTTGCTCCAGCGAAGGAATCAGGCCATAAATGGCCGCCACATCAAGGGGGTTGCCGCCGATGAAAAGCGGGTGGAAGCTGCAGGCGAAACGCAACCGAGGGTCCTTCATGTGGCTGCACACAACGCTGTGCAGGCTCCGATAGGCGCGCAGCCGCAGCAAGTCAGGCAGAGTGCGCAGCATGTCGCGCCAGCGCCCGAAGTGAAAGTCCCCAAGCTCCTCGAAGCCGATGCGGCAGCATTCGTCCGCAAAGCGCATGAATTGACGATAGCCCTCCACGTCACCCGGCGAGAGCTCGGCAATTTGCGCGGCCATATGGTCGCGGTCATCGAACCACTCCAGGGTTTCTCCGTTGCTGAACTGAATGACGTAACCAGGGGATAGCCGCCGAAGCTCGACGTCCTCAGCCAACGCGCGTCCGCCGAGCGCCCACAACTCCTCAAGCAGGAAGGGCGCCGTGATGATGGTCGGCCCGGCATCGAAGGTGAAGCCATCCTGCCGGTGCACGTAGGCCCGGCCGCCGGGGCGATCGAGCTGCTCGACGACAGTGACCTGCCAACCTCGGGCGCCGAGCCGGATCGCCGCCGCGAGGCCGCCGAACCCGCTGCCGACAACCACCGCTGAAGGTTTCCGATCAGAGCGCATCCGACGCTCAGGTGACCGCCGACAGTCTTGATCCGCCGCCCACGCCCGCGTTCCTGGCGGCGCGCAACAGCAGCGCCGCAGCGGTTCTGGGCCGCTCTTCGTGGGCAAGGTGGCCGAGCGAAGGCAGGCGAACAACCTGCGCTTGGGGACAAATCGCCTGAACGCGATCCGCCTGCTGGGGGGGCACCGTGGTGTCCCCTTGGGCGGCTATGAGCAACAGCGGCGTGGACAGCCGGGGCAGGTCGCGGGCCAAGAGGTCAAGGCGCCAGTTGGCCATCATGTTGAGCGCCCCCGCCACGTGGCTGGGGTTCTGGAGCAGCCGCCGGTAGTCGGACAGGGCATCATCGGGCAGCTTCGAGCCGGTGCCGTCGATCAGCCGCTCAGCCAGGTCGGTCCGGGCAGCCTGCCAAGCGAACAGGCGGGACGGGATGCCGCTCGACGCCAGCAACCTCGCCGCTGGCGAGAACAGCAGGCCGGGCATGCCGCGCAGCGGCAACAGCGCGCCGTTGATGCTGACAACCGCCGCCGGATCGATGCGCTGGTCGAGGCACATCCGGGCGAGGATGGCGGCGCCGGCGGAGTGCCCGACGGCCAGGCGTGGCCGGCATTCCAAGTGGGCCAGCAATCCGTCCACAGCTTCCGACATTGCCGGCAGGGTGAGCCGCAAGGCGGTTGGCGACGTGGTCAACCCATGCCCAGGAAGGTCCACGGCCAACAACCGAAAGTGCGGCGCCAGCAACGGCATCAGACCCCGCCAGGAATGGGAGGAGGCACCCGTCCCGTGAATGAGCAGCACCTCGGGGCCGCTGCCGGATTGCTCAACATACCAATGGTGATTGCCAACGCGGACGAACTGGCCCGAAGCGGTGCAATTCACCTTCCCCCTGAGCCCCTTCCCCTTCACCCCTTTCCCCGCCGGCCTCTCCTCCACTGGCGGCGACGAGCGCAACGGGCCTGCCGGCGCGCTCACGCGAGCGCCCCGCTCTCGGTGCGCGACTCCCCCAATTCGCGCACCATGCCCAGCAGATTCCGTGCGTCCGCGTGTGGCAAGGCGACATGGTGGGCGTTCATTGCCTCGGCCAGCTCCTGCATCGCGGCCCGCGGCCGAGGCGATGTGTCCACCAAAACGGCGGCCAGTTCCGACGCCCGCAGTCGGCGAGCGGCCAATAGCGAGTCGGACCAGGCCTGCGCCCGTCCTGGGCTGCCGTCCAAGGCGACGTTGGCGCGCCCATCGGTCATGATGACGTTGAGCGGATCCTGGCCCCTGCGCACCAGCGATTCGGCCAGCGACGCGGCGGCATCGATGCCCGCCGCCAACGGCGTGCCCCCGCCGCCCGGCAGGCTGGCGAGCATCCGTCGGGCGCGCGCCAGCGACCGGGTCGGCGGCAGAATGGTCTCCGCCTGGGTCTGCCGAAACGCGATCAACGCCACCTGGTCGCGCCGCACGTAGGACTCCGCCAGCAGCAGTTCAATGGCGCCCTTGACCTCGCCAAGCCGGTTCAGGGCCGAAGAACCCGAGGCATCCACCGCGAACACGGTGGTGTGGATGCGCCTTGGCTTGCGGCGCGTGATGCGCAGGTCATCGGGGACAATTTCGATGCGGCGTCGCGAGCGCCCACCGGCCGCCTGCCTCTCCCGGGCGCGCAGGCGCTGGTAGGGCGCCGCGGCACGCAGCGTTTCCATCAAGTTGATGCGCCCACCACGGCTGGGCTCGCCGGGGCGCGCGCCCGCTGGGCGGCCGCGTCCATTCATGACAGGCGTTCGGGCGCTGATGCGGCCACCCCCAGTCGGCGGCGGGAGGCGGGCAGCTCGGTGGCGTTCAGTGGCTAAGGACGCGACCGGCAGCGACAGCGCCGCCCGGCAGACAGCGACCACGATGTCCTCAAGCGAGGGTTCGAGCGCCGACGTCTCGTCACGGTCGTCGGACTGGGGCTGATCGCTGGGAGCGGATTGTTGGGCAGCTTCCTCGGGCAGCGGTTCGCCGGCCGGCTCTTGGCTGGCCGGCTCGGGCTCCCGCTGGGCCGGGGCGCGGGGCGCGAGCACGGTCCGCGCGGCAAACTCCACGTCGGCCTGCTCAACCGTATCGCGCCCGGCCAGCGCTGCCGAGGCGCGGGCCGCTCGCGCCGCGAACAACACCGCCCGCAAGGACGGGATGCCCAGTGTCCATGCCGCGGTGGATAACGCGTTCAGGAGGTCCGGCGGGTCGGCCACGCTTGCCAAGACGCAACGGGCCTCGGCAATGCCCGCGCTCGCATCGATCTTCCCCTCAACTTCGCGCCAAGTCAGGGGCGACAGATCCAAGTGCATGCCCAGCCGGTCGAGCAGCGCGGCGGGTGGACGTTCATCCGGGCTGATGCCTTCATCGATCGCAACGATGCCGAATGCGGTGGGCGTGGCGCGCGACAGGCCGTCCCTTTGCAGCTGCACTTCGTGGGTGTCCATGGCGGCCGTCAGGTGCGCCGCCACTGAGGGTTCGATTCGTTCCGCCATGCTCAGTATCAGCGCGCCGCCGTCCGCGTCCGCCAAGATGCCCGCATCCGCGACCGGCCGCCCCGCACGCAGGCTGGCCGTCAGGTTGAGGCCGCCCAGCAGCCGTTCCTCGCCGATGTTCAGCGGCACGCGGCGCATGGCCGACGGGTTCGGGAAGCCCCCACGCAGCGCTTCCAGCCAGCGGTCACGGACAGGGCCTGGACCGGTGCGCACCGCAATGCCACCCACGCCTTGGGGATCGACGCCGAACACGGCGGCCGCGAGCAAGGCGTCGCGCCACAGCGGATTGCGGGTGTCGGCGATCACTCGCCAAGGAGCTGCGCCACCGCCCGGCGCACCCTTAGGGTGGAGCCCACCTCATCAAGCGGGTCGCGGCGCAGCCGGTGCCGCAGCGCCGGTTCCGCGACCTGCCGCAGGTGCTGCACAGCCACCTTGGCGTCGCCCTCCAAAGCAGCGACGGCGCGCGCGGCCCTGATCAAAGTCAGCTCCCCGCGCAGGCCGTCGGTGCCGAGCTTCACGCAAAGGTCCGCAGTGGTCCTCAGCATCTCCTCCGGAACCTCGACGGCAGGCAAGGCCGATCGCGCTTCGGTGACCTGTCTTCTGATCTTGCCGTCCCGGCTTCGCCAGCGCCGGACGAAGGCGGACGGATCCTGCTCGAAGGCGTCTCTGCGGCGCACCACCTCGATGCGCACATCGAGGTCGGAGGGCGTGCGCACCTCGACGGACAAGCCGAAGCGGTCGAGAAGCTGGGGCCGCAACTCGCCCTCCTCGGGGTTGCCGCTGCCGACCAGCACGAACTCCGCCGGGTGCCGTACGCTCATCCCCTCCCGCTCCACAACGTTCTCGCCGGATGCCGCAACGTCCAGCAGCAGATCCACCAAGTGGTCCTCAAGCAGGTTGACCTCGTCAATGTAGAGGAATCCGCGGTTGGCGCTGGCCAGCAGCCCTGGCTCAAACTTGCGCACCCCTTCGGTGAGCGCGGCCTCAAGGTTCAGGGCCCCGACAATGCGGTCCTCCGTGGCGCCGAGCGGCAAATCGACCACCGGCACCGGCTGCTTGCGCACGCGCAGGCTGTCCTTTGCCCTGCGCTTGGGGCAATCCGCGCAGAGCTTTACGTCATTGACCGCCGGATCACATCGGTAGGGGCAATCGGCGACGGTCTCCATCATGGGCAGCAGACCGGCCAAGCCCCGAACGGCCGTGGACTTCCCCGTGCCGCGGTCGCCGAACACCAGCACACCGCCGATTGCGGGTTCCACGGCGGCAATGAGCAGCGCCAGCCGCATCTCGTCCTGGCCAACCAAGGCCGAAAAGGGATATGCCAGCCCCATGCGCGTCCGCTACCGCTCCGGGCTAGTCGTCGCGGTCTCTGGCGGGGGACGGGCCGTGATTGGCCCACTGCCACAATCCCGTGTCGCCCAGAGGCACCATCAATAGCACGTGTTCAAGAATGGCCAGACCAACCAGCGTGGCCAGCAAAGTGAGTCCCAGCGAACCGGCCCCGCCCAAATCCGCGAACCCGCCCGCCCCTTGGATGAGCATCGCCAGCAGCGCCACCGAAGTGAGCATGGAAACTGGGAACAGCGGATTCATGCTGCGCTTGCGAAAGTAGGTCTTGAGATAGGCCAGGTTTTCGGGAAGCCAATCCTCCGCCAAGTTGCGCACGCCCAGGAACACGTTCAGCTTGGCGCTGAGCCGCATTCCCCAAAGTGCGACAAAGGTCCAAAAGCCCACTTGGTTGGGCTGCCCCCAAGTCAGCGCGGCCAAGGCCAAGACCGTGGCCACCAAGGCCAGCTCGTGATGCAGCACGGCTTGGCTGGCGTGCAGGAAATGCCGCCAACCGCCGCTGTCCGCCTCCCGGCCGCGCGTGCGCGGGCCGGTCACGAAGCCGGTCAGGAAGCTGATCTCGTGCCAACCCCAGATCACCAGTGCCGAGGTGAAGCCGATGAAGGCGCCCATGACCGTGGGCTGACGGGCGCTGAACGCCAAGGTGGCAAGTGCCGCGACCAAGGCCAGTGAGGCGACGGCCAAGCTCAATCGAAACGTCCGGCTGGGCCGGTTGACCAAGGCGAGGACGGCGCCCGTGCCGATCCACCACAGAAAGATTGCGTAGATGACCGCGGCGATCTGCAAGCTCATGGGACGCCGGGCGCTACCAAACCGGCGCCACTCTCACGGCGGCGGGAATCTCGTTGGATTGCGTCGGCAGCAGGAACAGCCCCAAGAGCGTCACGGCGGCCATCGGCGCAAGCGCCAATCGCTTGGCCAAGCCCAGCACGCCACCGCGCGAACGGGCGGCCGTGGCGGCTTCGTTGATCCGGCGGAGCCGTTCCAATCCGGCCTTGAACCTCGGCGAATCGATGTCCAGGGTGATGGGAAACACCTGCCGGGAGATCTCGGTGGTGATGTTGAAAACGGTGTAGTCGAACGCCGTGGGGTCCATGCCCAGCGCCTGGTAGAGGGCGGGGCGGGTGTGGTCGCGGACGTACATCGTGGCGAACACGGCCAGCAGGAAGAAGCGAATCCACAACCGATTGTGCCCGCGCAGCAGGTGGGGATTGGCCCGCATCATCAGGGCGAAGGCTTCGCCATGACGAAACTCATCGTTGCACCAGTGCTCGAACCAGTCGAAGATCGGGTGGAACTTGTGCTCTGGATGGCGCTCCAGATGCCGATAGATGGTGATGTAGCGCGCGTAGCCGATCTTCTCCGAGAGATAGGTGGCATAGAAGATGAACTTGGGCCGGAAGTGCGTGTACTTCTTCGCCTGCATCAAGAAACCGAGGTTCACGGCGACGCCGAGGTCCTTGAGAACCTGGTTGATGAACCCTGCGTGGCGTGATTCGTCCCGGGACATGTAGGCCATCAGCGACTTGACGTCCGGATTCTCCACCGACTTGCTGATGTCGGCATAGAGCACGCGGCCGGAGAACTCCGCAGTGATGGAACTGACCAGGAAGTCGAGGAAATCGCTCTTTAGGGTTTCCGGCATCTCGTCGAGCCTGTTCGGGAAGTGCGAGACGCCCTTGAAGTGGTCTTTATTGGCGTCGGTCTCGAACTCCGAGAGGATTTGGTCCCATTCGCGCCTGACGGGGCTGACGTCGAGCCGGTCCATGGCCTTGAAGTCCGTGGTGTAGAACCTTGGACTTAGCATGGTGTCCTCGACGGCCTGCCGGGTGGCTTCGTTGAGGGTGGTCTCTGGTTTGTCCGCGCTTTTGTCCGCGCTTTTTTCCGCGCTTTTTTCCACGCTTTTGTCCGCGTTTTTGTCCGCGCTTTTGTCCACGGTCTTGTCCACGGTCTTGTCCACGGTCTTGTCCACGGCCTTAGCCACGGTTTTGTCCACGGTCTTTTCCACGGTCTTTTCCACGGTCTTTTCCACGATCATGAGGACGCTCCTCCAGCGTCTGCTGTGCTTCGATTTTACCCGCCGATTGCGCCGCCGCCACCAGCTCGACGAACACGCCGGCATTGTCCGGACCGAACGCCTCGAGATCCACGGACTCACCGCTGACCGGATCGCTGAGCGAGAGCCTGCCGTCCGCCCAGCGCGTGAGCCTGAAAGGCACCGTCGAATCCACTTCGTAGGGCTTTCGATAACGCGCCAGACCCCGCAGCGTGCCCCTCAGGAACCCTTGGGTCCCGGGCGGAAAGACCTTGAGGGGATGCTCCTCATCGGCGTAATAGACTTCCACTGCCCCGTCCGCCCCGTCCACGAAACGCAGGTCCAAAGTCACGAAGGGCGCCGAGTCCGGCATGCGGGTGGCACCGACCCCGCTGGTCTGGGAGAACAGCACGGACAGCAGCGCGAACGTCAGCAGAAGCGCGGTGCCGAGCACGACGCCGCGGGGCAGCCAGCGATTGTGCGATGCACCGCTCATGGGCCCATCAGGATGCGCCCGCCGCCACGCCTTGCTGGGCGCTGCCGTCGGCACTGTCCGCCGCCCCTTGCGAGCCCGTCTTGGCGTATCCGCGCAGCGCGGCTCCCAACAGGTCCGCAACCCGCGCGGCATCCGCAACCGCCCGGAACATGGGCCGCGGCGGCGTGAACCGCCAAGGTCGAACGTGCGGCCAGAGCACCAAGTAGCCGACGCGTGCCGTTGGCAGCAGCGAAAGCACCACATCCCCGGAGCCGTCCCGGTAGGATCTAAGCGCGGCGCCCTGCACCACATCAAAGGGCACGTTTGTGGTGATGGGCAAGGCGATGCCCGCCCGGATCACCACCCGGCGGGAGGTAATGGTGTAAACGGTGGTTCGGCTGACCAGCCAGCCCAGAACGAGGAAGATCGCGAACGTCGCGCCCGCCGGGACGCCGAGCCAGAGAATCGAGATGAAGACATCGCCGACGGGCACCGAGCCGTTGACTGCGTCGAGACAACGCCAAGCGGCGATGATCAGAAAGTAGATGCTGACCAGCCGCGAGGGAAAAATCGTCCAAGCCGCCCGCCGCCATTCGGGGGCGCCTTGCCAGAGGAGATCCTCCCCTGCGGGCAGCGGCTCGGGCAGGCCAGGGACGGGTTCGACCGCGAAGTCGTCGTGCATCAGAACCGATCCATCAAGCGCCGCTTAGATCACCGGTTCCTGCCGGGACTCCGTCGCATACAGGGAGCCGGCGGCGAAGTAGGCCGTGATCTTGTCCTCCTCCAGGCGCGTCACCTGATCCGGCGAACGAAGCCTTGGAATGCCGGCAAACTGCGCAGCGAGCAGCTCCTGAACCTGAACTCGGCCTTGGCGGGCAGCGACCCTTGCGAACCCCATGGGTATCAGCGCCCTTTGCCCATCCGCCGTCACTTCCATTTCGAGGTA
This sequence comes from Candidatus Azophilus sp., assembly GCA_965220835.1. Classification (GTDB taxonomy): domain Bacteria; phylum Pseudomonadota; class Gammaproteobacteria; order Pseudomonadales; family Azotimanducaceae; genus Azophilus. Next base: position 2,526,252 of record OZ244842.1, read on the forward strand.
GCGCGCCATCGGCTCCGAGCGATCCACCCAGACGTCCACGACCGTGCCGGCGGGCTTAGCATCCGCGCCAACCACGGTCATGCCCCGCGGGTCGGGGTCCCTGCGCTCAACGGAGAAGTCGGAAGCCACTCTGAGCGGCACGATCTTCGGCTCTCCCTCAAAGGTCAAATCCGGCTCGTCGTCCCGCTCGGCGTAGGCACCCGGGCCGACAGCAGCGGCCATGGCGTCCCCAACCGGCTGCAAAGGCGCTCCCGGCCAATCGGCCGCTGGTTCCGCGTTTGGCGACCGCGCCTCCTCCGCCCGGGGCGCTTGCCGGGTTTGGCCGTCCGGCAGCCGGAAGTACTTCGGGGCGGGCACGGCGGGGAAGCCCTGCACACGCACGTTTCTCTGCGCATCGGACTCCAGCGGATAGCCTTCGCGCTTGTCTTCTCGCCTGAGGTAGATGATCAGCCCGGCGAAGAATATCCAGAACGCATACAGCACCATTTGCGCCACATCGACGTAGCCAGTAAGGGATCCTGATTCCATGGCACTCTCCTGCTATCGTGCTTACATTAACCCGGAAATCGTGCAAGGCCAAGCGGCTGCGGAATGCGTGATGCGGCTCGCCGATGCTTGACCAGTGGCCCGAGGATGACCAAGGTCACAAACAGGAGCACGATCTCCAGAAAGTAAACCACGCCGTAGGCCGTTGCCTCGCCAACCATGGCCGGCCCGAGGGCGCCCCGTTCGGCAAGATTGCCCGCGACATCCCGCAACGCGCCGCCCAGCGCGATGCCGACCCCCGACGCAAAGGCCTGCACCGCGCCCCAGGTGCCCAACGCCAAGCCGGCCTGACCACCGGCGGTCAGGTTCATGGCAGCCGTCAGCGTGCCGACCGCGAACATGCCGGCCCCGCAGCCGATCAGCGTGGTGCCGGCCCTGAACAGCGTTGGCGAATCCAATGGGGCCGCGAAGATCACGGCCGAGAAGGCAGCGATGCCCAGGAGCGCGCCATGGGCCGCGATTCGCTGCGGGTCCGCACCCCGGCGCAGGCGGTGGGCCGAGAACGCCAACGCCGCCAAAGCGCCCGCCGCCAACAGCGCCGTCAGCGTGGTGGTGGCGCTGACGCTCAGTGCCAGGACTTCGCCGCCGTAGGGCTCCAGAAGGATGTCCTGCAAGGCGAACGCCGCCGTGCCCAATGCCACGGCGGCGAGAAACCGGATGGCTTGGTCGTGCCGGACGAACGCCTGCCAAGCGGCGCGAAACGGGGGACGCGGCGCCGCGCGCCGCGGTTTTCTGGTTTCCTGCTTCCAGAGCGCGGCCACGTTCAAGACCATCGTCAACACCGCCGCGCCCTGCACCACGCGGATCAGCTTGATCTGCTCGAAGTCCTTAAGCAGGTAGCCGAACACCAGCGCACTGAGAATCATCCCCACCAAGAGCATCACGTAGAGCAGGGCGACGACGCGCGGGCGGGCGTCCTCGGGCGCCAAGTCGGTGGCCAGCGCCAGCCCGGCGGTTTGGGTGGTGTGCATGCCGGCGCCGACCAGCAGAAACGCCAGCGCGGCGCCAGCGGTGCCGATCCATATGGGTCCGTGGGTGTCGCCGGAAAGCACGAACAGCGCAAACGGCATGAACGCGAAACCGCCGAACTGCAGCATGGAGCCCATCCAAATGTAGGGCACCCGTCGCCAGCCGAGCGCCGAACGGTGGGTGTCCGACCGGAAGCCGATGAGCACCCGTAGCGGGGCGAACAGCACGGGCAGGGACACCATGGCCGCGACCACCGCAGCGCCAATTCCGAGTTCGACGATCATCACCCGGTTCAGGGTGCCGTTCAGCAGCACGATGGCCATGCCGACGGAGACTTGGAAGAGCGACAGCCGGATCAACCGCCCCAAGGGCAGGTCGGCGCTGGCCGCATCGGCAAAGGGGAGATAGCGGGCGCTGATCCGCGACCAGCCTTGGGCAAAGCTGCTCCCGCCCGGGTTCATTCCCGGCTCAACTCCACCGCCTCGGATGCGTAGAAGCCGACCTGCACCCGCTGCTGACGGGCCAGCCGCCAGGCACCGAGCCGCGTTTCGCCGTCCAGCAGGGCGCGCATTTGGCGGCGGTCAACGGGTTGCACGTCCGGGGCTCGGTTGCGGCGCGGAAACAGCCGCCCCAGGGTATGGGCCAACGCCAAGGGCACGGTTCGCGGCACAAAGGTGAACAGCATGGAGACGCGCACGCTGCCGGCCAAGCGCGCGAGCATGTCGGCGATGACCTCGGGCGGGTAGTGGATGAGCGAGTCCATGGCCACCACATGGTCGAACGCCTCGCCGGACACATCCAGCATGTCGCCCACCCGAAAGTCGATGGCACCCCGGTCGATGTCTTCCGGCAAGTCTTCCTGAGCGTGGCCAACCAGCGCGGGCGACAGGTCCACGGCCGTCACGCGGGCACCGCGGCGAACGGCCTCAAAGGCCAGCAGCCCGGTGCCGCAGCCGGCATCGAGCACTTGGCGGCCGGACAGATCTTCGGGCAGCCATCCGAGCAGCGTATCCCGCATGAGCGCACGGCCTTGGCGAACTTTTTCGCGAACTCGGCCAACCGCGGCGTCAGAGCTCAAACGAATCCAGTTCTGGGAAGCCGTCCTGTCGAAGTAAGTCTGCAGCTCCGCGCGCCGCTCCTCGTAGGACGTCGCCTGCATTACTCGAAGCCTAGGAAATCAAATATGTCCCTATCCTTCATCGGCTCCGCCGTTTGCGGCTCCTTGTTGGCCAGCAGGCTCGAAGCCAACCTCAGGTACTCGTCCCGAACCGCCTCAAGCTCCTCCGAAGGCACGGACTCCACCATCTCGAACAGCGTGCTCTTCTTCAGCCGGCTCTGCCGAATGATGTCCAGGTCCGGGAAATGGGCCACCCGTTCGAGGCCGATGGCCTCGTTGAACCGGTCGATCTGATCCGTGCCGGCACTGCGATTGGCGATGACGCCGCCCAAGCGAACCGCGTAGTTCCTCGACTTGGCGGTGATCGCCGCGACGATTCGGTTCATGGCGAAGATGGAGTCGAAGTCGTTGGCGGTCACGATCAGCGCCCGCTCCGCATGCTGCAGGGGTGATGCGAAGCCGCCGCAGACGACATCGCCCAAGACGTCGAAAATGACGATGTCGGTGTCCTCGAGCAGGTGATGGGACTTCAGCAGCTTGACGGTCTGGCCGACCACGTAGCCGCCGCAGCCGGTGCCCGCTGGCGGGCCTCCCGCCTCAACGCACATCACGCCGTTGTAGCCCTCGTAAACGTAGTCGTCGGGCTGCAGCTCCTCTTGGTGGAAGTCCACGGTCTCCAGGATGTCGATGACCGTGGGAACCAGCCTCTTGGTCAGGGTAAAGGTCGAGTCGTGCTTGGGATCGCAGCCAATCTGCAGCACGCGTTTGCCAAGTTTGGAGAACGCCACGGACAAATTCGACGCCGTGGTGCTCTTGCCGATCCCGCCCTTGCCGTAAATCGCGAACACCTGGGCCTTGTCGATCGCCACATCCGGATCGAGATGCACCTGCAGGCTGCCCTCGCCGTCGTCGGGGGGGCCATCAATGGTGCGCGCCGATATGCGCGTCGCGTTCATGCTCATGCTCATGCGGTTTTTTCCTCCAGAATTCCTTCAATGCGGTCTTCGAGCTCGTCCGCCGTGCGTCGCAGCCCTTCCAGCGTGGACTCGTCCGCAGACCAGAAATTGCGTTCGTGGGCCTCCAGCAGCCGCCCAGCGATCTTGGCTGCGGATTTTGGATTCAACTCGGCCAGCCGCTCGCACATTTCACGGTCGAGCAGATAGGTTTCCGAGAATCCTTGGTAAACCCAAGGTTCCACGCCGTCCGTGGTGGCCGACCAGCCCAAGGTGTTGGTCAGGTGGGTCTCGATCTGGCGCACGCCTTCGAAGCCGTGCCCGAGCATGGCCTCGTACCACTTGGGGTTCAGCGCCCGGGTGCGGGTTTCGAGGTTGACTTGCTCGCCAAGCGTGCGAACCGTGTGGCGACCCTGCGTCTGGTCGCTGACGTAAACCGAAGCGGCGCTGCCCTTGGCCCGTTGCACGGCGCTGCTTATGCCGCCGAGTATGTCGAAGTACTGATCCACCGTGGTGACGCCCAGCTCCACCGAATCGAGGTTCTGGTGGGCGAGGGCGACGTCGCCCAAGGCGCTGGACAGCAATTCGCGCTGGCTGCTGATGTCGCCGGTTCGGGAGTAGGCGAACGACTTGCGCGCCAAGTAGGTGTCCGCCAAGTCGTCGCCGCTGTCCCAGCGGCTGCTGTTGATGAGGTTGTTGACGTTGGACCCGTATGCGCCGTCGGCGTTGCTGAACACCCGCAAGGCCGCGGTTTCCATGTCGCAGCCGTGCTTGTCCCGATAGGCGAGGGCGTTGCGGCGCACGTAGTTGCGATCTTCGGGCTCGTTTGCCGTGGCGGCCAGGAACGCGGCCTCGGCAAGCATCTGCGTTTGCTTGGGCAGCAAATCCCTGAAAATGCCCGACAAGGTCACCACCACGTCGATGCGCGGCCGCCCGAGTTCCTCAAGGGGCACGAGTTGCGCGCCCGCCAGCCGGCCGTAACTGTCAAAGCGGGGCTTGGCGCCGATCAGCGCCAGCACTTGGGCAATGGGTTCGCCCTCCGTCTTGATGTTGTCCGAGCCCCACAGCACCGAGGCGACGGTCTCCGGAAGGCTGTTGCCATCGCCTTGGTGACGTTCCAGCAGATGCGCCGCTTGGCGGGCGCCCTGCTCAACAGCGAAGGGGCTCGGCAGCCGCAGGGGATCGAAACCGTGCAGATTGCGCCCGGTGGGCAGCACGTCTGGGTTCTGCAGGAGGTCCGCGCCGGAAACGGGCGGGATGAAGCGACCGTCAAGCGCCCGCAACAGCGCGGACATCTCTTTGTTCTCCGCCAGCAGCCCGGCCGTTGACGCCAGCTCCTCGACCACCGAACGAAGCTGGTCATCCACAGCACCCCGACACTGGCGCAATGCGTCAGCTGCGGTGCCGCCGCGGGCAAGCACCTCCACCGCGTCCCTGCCCAGCGCATCGCCGCGTTCGGAGGCTTGGGCGATGGCCATCAACAGCTCCGTGCGTTGCTCGGCGGACGGCGCCTGCCCAAGCACATGCAGGCCGCACGGAATCAAGGTCTGCTCAAGCTCGTCGAGCGCCGTGCGGAGCCCGGCGACCAGTGACGCATCATCCCCGTCGCCAAAGCTGCCGCAATCGACGTCCATCGCATCCGCTTGGGAACGGATCAGCTCCAACAGGCCCTTGCGCTCCTGCTCGGAGGCATCCTCCGGCAGGGTGCGCCAACGCTGGATGGTCGCCTTGATGTCCTGAAAGCCCTGCAGCAGGCCGGCCTGGGACACGGGCGGCGTCAGGTAGCTGATGAGCGTGGCCGCGGAGCGTCGCTTGGCGATGGTTCCCTCGGACGGGTTGTTGGAGGCATATAGATAGAAGTTCGGCAGCGCGCCGATCAGGCGATCCGGCCAGCAGGCCCCCTGCATGCCGCATTGCTTGCCGGGCATGAATTCCAAGGCGCCGTGGGTGCCGAAGTGCAGCACCGCGTTGGCGCTGAAGTCTTGCGCGAGGTAGCGGTAGAAGGCGGAAAACGCGTGGGTGGGCGCGAAGCCCCGTTCGAACAGCAGGCGCATCGGATCGCCTTCATAGCCAAAAGCCGGCTGAATGCCGACGAAGACGTTGCCGTATTGCTCGCCCAGGACGAACAGGGCGCCGCCGTCAGACAGCTGCCGACCCGGTGCCGGGCCCCACTGCGCCTCGATCTCCTCAAGCCATGGCTCCCGCACGACGTGGTCGTCCACCGGTATCCGGGCATGGACGTTGGCGTCCGTGCCAAACTGCGCCGAATTGCCGCCGAGCAGCCCCTCCCGCAGGGCAGCGGCGCTCTCGGGAACTTCCACGCTGTAGCCCTCGGCCGCCAAGGCGCGCAGCGTCCGGTGAATGGACTCAAACACCGAAAGATAGGCGGCGGTGCCCATGTTGCCGCCGTTCGGCGGATAGTCGAAAACGACGATTGCGATCTTGCGTTCCGCCACCGGCGTGCGGCGCAAGGTCACGATGTTGGCCACCCGCTCGGCCAGCGTGGTGGCGCGCTCCTCCTGGACGCGCATTTCGCCCCCGCCGTCCGCGCCCGCTTCGTCATGGGCCCCTGTGCGGCCGCCAATCACCATGGGATTGGTGGCCCCATCGAGTTCCGGCAGCGCCACCATCAAGGTGGCTTCAATGGGCAGATGGCCGCGCGGGCTCTCCGCCCATTCCTCTATGGTTTGAAACTCCACCGGGTGCGCGGCCATGTAAGGCACGTCCAGCGTTCGCAACAGCGCCACGGCCGCCGCCGAGTCGTTGTAGGCGGGGCCGCCCACGAGCGAGAAACCCGTCAGCGACACCATGGCGTCGATCATGACGCCTTCGGGCGCAGGCTTGCCGTTGCCGCGCTGATGGGCCAGAAAGTAGCGCTCCACCGCCGGGCGCGCATCGAGCCCGGAGGCAAAGACTGGAACCACCCGCAGCCCGCTCGATTCCAGCGCCCGGATGACGCCGTCGTAGTGGCCGGTGTCGCCAGCGAGGATGTAGGAGCGCAGGAGCAGCAGCCCGACCGTGCCCCGGGGCTGTTGGGCAACCTGCGGCAACGCGCTGACGTCTTCGGCGATGCCGCCCGGGATGTCTGGATGGTAGATGCCGATGTCGCGGTATTCCGTGGGTGGCTTGGCGGTAAAAAAAGCGTCCGGAAGCTTGCCGCTGCGGTTGCCGTTCTCCGCCAAATAGCGGTTGACCAGGAAACGCACCATGTTGACCAGGTTCTCTTGGGAGCCAGAGGTCCAGTACTGCATGGTCAGCAGATAGGCGCGCAGGTCCTGTGACTTGCCTGGAATCAGCCGCAGGATCTTGGGAATGCGCTTGAGCATGGCCATCTGCCGAGCGCCGGGCGCGGATTTCCCCTTGCCCCCACCCATCTTGCTGAACCGAGGGCGCCGCCCGTTCATGGTGAACCGGCCCATCCGCGTGAGGCGCATGACTTCCGGGGCGCACATGCAGGCGATCATGGCGCTGCATTTGTCCCGGTTGGCCTCCAAGTCCGGCAGGATGGCCTGGATGTGCTCGTCGACGAACAGCATCGTGGCAATGACGATGTGGGCCTCGGCAATGTCCTGGCGGCAGCGGGCCAGCGCGTCCGCATCCATGCGCCAGTTCGTGGCGGCGTGGAACTTCAGGTCAAAGCCGGGCATTTGGCGGCGCAACTTGCGTTGCGCCAACCTGGCTGCCCCGGACAGATGGCCATCCAGGGTTATGATGACGACGCGAGGCGCCTCGTCACTTGCTGAAGTGGCATTTTGCATCGTATAGCGTATCAACGGTTATTGTTTCCACGCCGCGTTCGCGTGCGTAGGCTTCCGTGTTCTGACGGGCCTTGCCCCGAACAAAGAAGGGTATCTTCTTGAGTTCCCGCTCCGCTTCGACCGCCCATAATATAGCCGACGAACCGGCATCGCGCACGGCCTCCCCTGCCGGGCTTGCGCTGGGGCCGCCGGCCACCCGGCCAGCACTGCCCAAGTGCGAGGGCCCGGCGTCCTCGTGAAACTCGAAATCGTCGCGGAACATCGCCAGAAGATGCTCCTCCAAACCCATGGTCAGCGGCTGAACCCAAGTGTCGAACAGGTTGTTGGCGCCTTCGTGCCCCATTTGCGGGGCGTACCGGGCGGGAAAGTCCTGCACGTGCACGGGTGCTGAGATGACCGCGCAGGGTATGCCCAACCGCTTGGCAATGTGCCGTTCCATCTGGGTGCCGAGCACCAGCTCCGGCTGCAGCTCCTCGACGCGCTTCTCCACCGCCAAGTAGTCGTCCGTGACCAGCGGCTCGACCCCGTACTCCTCGGCTGCCGCGCGCACCTCCCGGCCGCGCTCCCGAGTGTAGGTGCCCAACCCGACCACCTCGAAGCAGAGCTCCTTGGCGGCCACCCTAGCGGCCGCAAGGGCATGCGTGGCATCGCCGAAAATGAAGACGCGCTTGCCAGTGAGATAGGTGGAGTCCACGGACCGGGAGTACCACGGGAAGCGCAGGGCGGGCGACTCCTCCACCGGCGCGGTCTCCACCAAGGCCGCCACTTCGTTGAGGAAGTCCTTGGTGGCGCCAACGCCGATCGGCACCGTCTTGGTGTACGGTTGGCCATACTCGCGCTTCAGCCAGCGAGCCGCGGTATCGGCGATTTCCGGATAGAGCACCACATTGAAGTCCGCTTCGCCAATGCGGGTCAGGTCGATGGCCGAAGCGCCGAGCGGTGCCACCAAGGCAACATCCACGCCGACGTCAGTCAGCAGTGAGGTCACTTCACGCACGTCATCCCGATGCCGGAAGCCGAGCGCGGTTGGGCCGAGAAGATTGCAGGTGGGCCGGCGGCCAGCGACCTTGGGGCGTTCAGCGCCGCTGCCGCCTCGGCCTTTGGCCACGGCGCGCACCAGGTGGTAGAAGGTCTCGCTGGCACCCCAGTTCTCCTTGCGCTGGTAGGCTGGAAGCTCCAGGGGCACCACCGGGATCGGCAGCTGAAGGGCGTCGGCCAGCCCGCCCGGATCATCCTGGATGAGTTCCGCCGTGCAGGAGGCGCCCACCAGCATGGCTTGCGGCTCGAACCGCTCGTAAGCGTCCTGTACGGTTCGCTTGAACAGTTCCGCGGTGTCCGCCCCCAAGTCACGGGCCTGGAAGGTGGAATAGGAAACCGGTGGCCGCTGGGACGAGCGCTCGATCATGGTGAACAGGAGGTCCGCGTAGGTGTCTCCCTGGGGTGCGTGCAGCACGTAGTGGACGCCCTTCATGGCGGTGGCGATGCGCATCGCGCCGACATGCGGCGGGCCCTCGTAGGTCCAGAGCGTGAGCTGCATGCTAGACCTCCAGCCCCGCGTTGCGGAGCAGCGGCCGCGCGAACAGCCCGGCCAGATCCCCGGCCTGCTCATAGCCGTGCACGGGCGAGAACACCAGCTCGATGGACCATTTGGTGGTGAACCCTTCCGCCTCGAGCGGGTTGGCCAGCCCCATGCCGCACACCACCAAGTCGGGCTGGCTGGCGCGGCACCGGTCAAGCTGCTTTTCCACGTCCTGGCCTTCGCTGAGTTGGGTGCCGGCCGGCAATCGTTCCAATTCGGCGGCCAAGTGGTCCTTGTGAATGTGGGGCGAGCCGACTTCGACCAGCTCCATGGACAGCTCTCGGGCGAGAAACCTCGCCAGCGGAACCTCAAGCTGGGAGTCTGGGAAGAAGAACACGCGCTTGCCGGCCAGCAACTCCCGGTGCCGGACCAAGGACGCCTCGGCGCGGCGGCGCGCGGACGCCGTCGCCTCCATGAGCTTGTCCTGCGGGCAGTTCCAGACCGATGCGCCGGCCAGCAGCCACTCCGTGGTGCCTTCGCAACCCAAGGGGAAGGGTGCGGCCAGCCGCTGCGCGCCGCGGTCCTCCAGCGCTTGGGCGGTGTCGGCGAGAAAGGGCTGCGCCAACAGGAAACGGGTTTGCGCCCCCACCGGCGGGAGGTTGGTGGCCGACCTTGGCGGCAGCATCCGCACCGGGCCAAGTTCGAGCTGGTCGAAGATGCGCTTGAACTGCTCCTCCACGGGCTCTGGCAGGGCACCGACGATCAGCAGGCTGGGCTCAGCGCCCTCGGCCTCGGGCGGCAGTTCCGGCACCAGCGAAGCCAGACAGGCGTCCTCGCCTTGGGTGAAGGTGGTTTCAATGCCGCTGCCGGAGTAGTTCAGCACCCGAACGCCCGGGGGGAGTTCGCGCGAGAGCCGCTCCGCCGTGCGCGACAGATCCAGCTTGATGACTTCCGAGGGGCAGGAGCCGACCAGGAACAGCAGCTTGATGTCTGGCCGCCGATCAAGCAATTCGCGCACCACGCGGTCAAGCTCGTCGTTCATGTCCGCAGCCCCGGCCAGATCGCGCTCCTCGATGATGGCCGTGGCGAAGCGCGGCTCCGCGAAGATCATGACGCCGGCCGCGGACTGGATGAGATGGGCGCAGGTGCGGGAGCCGACCACCAGAAAAAAGGCGTCTTGGATCTTGCGGTGCAACCAGACAATGCCGGTCAGCCCGCAGAACACCTCCCGCTGGCCCCGCTGCTTGAGAATCTCCGGCTGCGACGTTGGGACATCGTCACATCCGACGGTGGGAATTCGAACGGCCTCAGTTGCTTGGGTCATGGGGTGGGAAGCTCCTGGTTGGGACTGGCCGAATCCTGGGCTGCGGCATGCTTGGAGCCCGGATGGCGGCTGCCTTCCTTGCGCGCGGCCCGCAGCTTGAGCAGGAACTGCCCGGCGTTGATGACATAGGTGACGTAGGCCGCCAGCGCCAGCAGCATCAGCTCCCTGACCGGCAGCAAGTCGAACAGCAAGCCCACGAGGTAAGCAGTGTGCAGGGCGAGCACGACCATGCTCACCGCATCCTCCCAAAAGAACGCCGACGCAAACAGATAGCGCCCGAACACATCCTTCTCCCATATCGACCCGGTGACCATAATCGCGTAAAGCAGGAGCGTCTTCAAGATGATCGACAGGGTTGCCGCGTCCTGGCCGGCTCCGGTGAGCAAATAGCGAACCACCAGCACGGCACTGACCACGCAAACCAGAAACTGGGCTGGCGCCAGCACGCCTTGGACCACCGTCCACCGGGACGCATCGCGGCGCGCGCGCTGTTCCGGCGTGTACAGCGGCAAAGTTGACCGGGGCGATGCCATGCTGTCCGTGCCGCTCGCCAAATCCGCCCCCTAAAGGCTGTAGCTCACTGTCAAGCCGAGGGTGCGCCGGGCGCCAAGCCCCACCACATAGCGGGTGAACTGCGCCAGCACGATTGAGTTGGCCACGTACTCTTTGTCAAAAACGTTCCGCCCCCAGACCGTGACGTTCCAATGGTCGCTGCTGAGATTGACATTGGCGTTGGCCAGCGTTCGGCCGCCGTTGTGCGCCAGGTTCAGGGGCGATGCGTACATCTTGCTGCGGTGGTTGAAGTCAAAGCGGGCGCCAAGCCGCCACTCACCGCCCAGGCTGCGGCCGAAATTCAGGCCCGCGCCGTACTGCCACTTCGACGTTCGCTCCACCTGGTTGCCATCCACCCGCCCGTCAGCCGGGCAAACGGTGCCATTGCAGCCCCAGGACGAGGAGCGCCCGGCCACCGCGCTCTGATAGACGGCGTCCTTGTACTCCGCATCGCTGTAGGCCATGTGAAAGTCCAGCCAAACGCTCTCAGACGCAATTAGCGACCCATCGATCTCAAAGCCGAGAACCTCGGCATCGCCGATGTTGCCAATCACGTTGGTTGCCCAAGCCTCCGGGCTGGACGCCGCCTCGGTGCCTTGAACGTCCTTCCAGTCAATGAAAAAGGCGGCGGCATTGAGCGTCAGCCGGTTTTCGAGCAACCTATTCTTGGTGCCCAGCTCATAGGTGATGTTGGTTTCCTCATCGTACACGGCCTGCTCCGGGTTCACCGTGGGATCCACTGGGTTGTAGCCGCCCCACTTGGCGCCCTTGGCGACCAGGGCATAGGCCATGTTCCTGTCGGTGAGGGACCACTCCAGGATCGCGCGCGGCGTGAACAGCGTGAACTGCTCATCGTAAACGGAATTCACGTTGTCAGGCATCGGGGCGCCGAACAGCCTGGTCAGCTGCTCGAAGTGTTGCTCCTCCCAGGTGTAGCGGCCCTCCAAGGCCAACGTGAACTGATCGGAGATGCGCCACTCCAGGTCGCCAAACACCGCGGTGACCTTGTCTTCATAAAGCACCTGGTTGCCAAGCGCCCGGTTGCCCGTGTCGAAGGGGCTGGGTATGCCGATGTTCAAGACGCCGGGCACAGCCTCCACCACCGCCACATAGGTGCCCTCAAACGGATTGACCGACTCCGGTGCGGGTGTGCCGCAGGCCGCCGGCCCGTTGCACGGCGGCAGGAAATAGAAGACGTTGACGTCGGAGTGGTCGTTGTCTGACAGATACAACCCCGCCCGCATGGTCAGCCCCTCGGTGGTGCGGGTGAGCCGGATTTCGTGGCTGGTCGCCTCCAAGTCCTCAAGCGGGTTGGCATTGATGAGCGTCGATTGAGCCGTGGCCCCAAAGCTGCCCGGTGGCCCGAGTGCCCTGATGAACGGCGGGAACGGCGTTTGTTCGACGGGCAGGTAAGGCACCGTGGAGCCGAGCAAGCTGATGCGTCCCTCCGCTGCACCGAAATTGACGGCTTCGTGATCCACGTAGCCGAACTGGTAGTCAAGGCTCAGCGCCTCCGTGAGGTTGTAGTGAAGGCTGAACCGGGTGATCTTGGACTGGGCATCGAGCGCCAGCGAGCGCGGATCAACGGCAACCCGCCCGGAAGTGTCGCCGAAGCCTGCCGCCTCCAACGCGGCATCCGGTAAGTCCGGCGGCGCGCTCGGCAACTTGCCGCAGTACGAGTGGGGCCCCGCAGCCGGCGCCGGCACGTTGTTGTCGAAGGTGACGGTGTTGTTGCAGTTGGCGCCGAGCGGAGCCAGGTAGGGGAAGCTGGGCGGCGGCCCCACCTCGAAGTTGTCGTACAGGTAGCGGGCGCCGTTGAGGCTGTAGAAGGGTTGGGGTTCGCGAATGGCGTCCGTCTGGTAGTAGCTCAACTCCGTTTGCAGGTCATCGGTGGGTGACCACGCCAAGGTTGCGGAATAGTATTGGTCGTCCCAGCCGCCGACCCGGTCGTCCGTGGAGCGGCGGCCGCTGGGGCCATCGTCGGCAAACGGATGGTGGTTTTTGGTGTGGCCGTCAAACTGCGAGTGGCCGGCGGCGAGGCGCAGATGCAAGGCGCTTGGCACCAAGGGCACCGACACGCTGCCCCGTGCGTCGAATCGGCCGCCGTCGCCATAGGTGGCGCTGACATCGCCGGCCAGTTCCTCGCCAGGCCGGCGCGAGACGTAGTTGACCACCCCGGAAAAGGCGCTGCGGCCGAATTGGGCATTCTGCGGCCCCTTGATCACTTCCACCCGTTCCAGGTTCATGAGGCCCGGGTTGACCATGGACTGCCGCTGCAGATAGATGCCATCCAGGAACACCGCGGTGTTCTGAATGCGGGCGGTGGTGAAGGTCTGCCCCATGCCGCGGATGACCGCCGCCGTTGACAGCCCCGCGGTCACGAAGTTCTCGTAGACCAGCCCCGAGGTTTCCTGGGAGATGTCCTGCAAGTCTTGAAAGCCGCGGCGCCGCAACTCATCGCCGGTGATGGCGCTGACGGACAAGGGCACTTGCTGCAGCGCATCCTCCCGCCGGCGGGCCGTGACGATGATTTCCTCGATGATGCCCGCGTAGGAATAGCCGCTTTGGGCGAGCGCTGACGGACCCCCTGCGCCGCCGGCAGCAAATGCAGCGGCACAGCCAATCAGCAGACTTTTGGACTTCAAAATGTTCCCCCAACAGTGGTTTTGCGTGTTCTACCGCAAACAAATCAACGATTCAATGCGCGAACTTTGGCGGGATTCCGGCCCAATTGAGGCACAGTTGCACCCGGCCGAAGGCCACGCCCCGTCAGTCCGCCGAAGGACGCGCAAGCCCGGTGCGGCCGATCGGCGCGAGATGCTGAAAGTGGCCCGGCAGCGGACCACCCGGCCGGGGCCACACTCCCCTGAGGGGGCTTTCCTGACCATCAGGATTCCTGGCAAGGCGATCGTGCAGGCTGGCTGCGCGCAGCCCGGCTGATAGCGTCACCAGACCGCTGCAAGGAAATCACCAGACCGCTGCAGGAAGAAATGCAGCTAGGCACCCTCCAAGGGCGAGATGTTGCGGACGAGACGCCGGTTCCAGACGGGCCTTAGGGGCATCTTGCCGGTGAGCGTTACCCTGATGCTGGGTCCGGTCCGCCGCAGACTTCAATGGCCGCTGCGGCCATTGCCGGAGCTTGCGGCGTTCTCCGCCCTGGCCAGCAGTTCCGCAGCGTCGTTGCTTTGAATCACCCAGTCGCCTGCCTCGGCCAGCACGTCAGGTTCCGAGATGCGCTCGAGAATCGGCGCCAGCCGCTCGGCGGCCGCGTTGCCGAACTTAAGCCGGGCTTGCCGTGCCACCATGTTGCGCTGGCCCTGCTCCAGTCCCTGCTCCAGTCCCAGTTCTCGTCCCTGTTCCAGTCCTTCACGCAGGCCCTTCTCGTGGCCCTCCGCGAACCATTGCTCGGTCCATTCCTTCGCTCGTTCCGCCAGCATCGTCTTGCCCTCCTTCAGTTGATCAATCGCACCTCGGGCCGCGTCGGCAAGCGGCAATGCTCGCTTCGGAATAGAATCCGAACATCCCGACCCCAATCTTGAGCTAGTCGCGCTGCGGGGGGATTCGGCTGACCAAATCTTGCCCCCAAAGCCAGTGCATCTTGCTTATGAGCGTTAAGTGGTTTCGGAGACTGGTCCGAATTGACACCCTTCGCGGATTTCAGGACTTCGTCGGGCCGTTACCGAAGCTTGCGGCGTTCTCCGCTCGGGCCAGCAGTTCCGCAGCGTCGTTGCTTTGAATCACCCAGTCGCCTGCCTCGGCCAGCACGTCAGGATCCGAGATGCGCTCGAGAAGCCCCGACAGCCGCTCGGCAGCCGCGTTGCCGAACTTGAGCCGGGCCTGCCGCGCCACCATGTTGCGCTGGCCCTGCTCCAATCCCTGCTCCAGTCCGAGTTCTCGTCCCTGTTCCAGTCCTTCACGCAGGCCCTTCTCGTGGCCCTCCGCGAACCATTGCTCGGTCCATTCCTTCGCTCGTTCCGCTAGCATCGTCTTGCCCTCCTTCAGTAGATCAATCGCACCCTGGCCCGCGTCGGGAAAGCGCAGCGGCATCAGCACTTCGCTCACCCAGTCCAGGAACACGGGCGCCAGCTCATCATCGCCGAGCCACGCCAAGATGTCGCCCAATGTCCGCACAAGGCCCTCCGCTGAACCCGCCGTCTCCAGCCGAACCAGCGCCGACATCAGGTTGTCTTGCGGCAAATCCTGCTCCGCCAGCACGCCTACGTCAATAAGAAGGTAGCGCGGCCCCGCGACATAGGGCGCCAGCTCTGAAGGCGGCCCCACCCGTTCGACCAAGTCCCGTGCCGGCGTCCAGCGGCGCCGGCCCGTGTACACGACGATGGGCAGCACTGCAGGCAGCCGTCCCTTCGGGCCAAGTGCGTCGGCAGCATGGCCTTCGCAGATCAGCCCGGTGAGGGTCATCATGCGGGCGGCCATCCCCAGGTCCGGCGCGGACTGGGCCTCCAGGGCGATGACGACGGCGCCGCCGCCCTTGAGCCCGGCCGTCCAGAGCAGGTCGCCGCGCCGCCGCCGAAGCTCGGCGCCCACGTGCTCGGCGGGCAGGGGGCGCAGGGTGTCGAGGTCGAGGTCCGCGACCCAATCGCCGGGCACGAAGGCGCGCAGGTTGCCGAGCAGGCGCTTGGCGGCCCTGTCGTGGCCTTCGGGAATGTTCACCGTTCGGTATCCGGTGGCTGTCGTTGGGGAAACGGTAGAGGATCGGGGGGCGGGTGCGAAAGCGAGATCCGCCCTGTCCACTGTGCGAGATTGCCGCCGGGCAGCTTGGACGAATTGGGCAGTCTGGGTGCAGACATTGGCCGGCCCCAAAGGCCGGCTTGGCCGCGGTGATTAGTTCCAAAGGCTCAGACTTGGCATCTTGGTCGTACCTTGGGCGCTCGGCTCGGCTGACCGCGGAACAAAGCCACCGAAATCCAACGCTTCTTCAACCAATTCCAATACAACCAAATTGGAAGATCCCATGTCATGCACCACGATCAAATGCGCTCCCCCAGCCTTGCATCAACAACTGAAAGAGGCTGCGACACGTCATCGAACCAGCCTGCAGAACGAAATGGTCGCCGGGTTAGAGGACTAGGTAGGCCGCTCCCAAGGCCCAAAGCCGAAACACTCGCCGAGTCTGCGGCTTCGTGAAAGGCGCTGCCGTACCATGGCAAGGAGCTAGCGGGACAACACAAGGGAATTCACGCAACAAAACTTGCCGTCATCCATCGCCACCTAGGCGACCTGGACCCTTTCACTCTCTATAACCGTGAGCTCTAAGCCCGCATCCAAAAGCCGCCTAACCAGAATCGTGATGACCACGTTGAAGTCGACTGATCTTTCGACATGATACTCAACCGAACTCACGAGCCAATCGATGTTTTTGAGCGCGAACTTGCAGTTTCGGATGGCAGCTTGCCGATGCGTGGTGCCGTCCAAGAAACAGGCATCTTTACAGTCTAGGTTGTGCCCGCCAAGAGCGACTGACTCAACGACCTCGTTCAGCTTCTCATCCATTCTCATTCCTCATGTTGCGGACATGGTCAATGCCGGAGGCCGAAACACCTGCTCGCGATGCCACCGTGCGTACTCGGCCGAGGGCGACTCGTCAGTGATCAGCGGTTGTCGCAGTGGCCTGCCATGGAAGTCGCGGAGCAACCGCAAGGCCTCGCTCTGTCCATAGACCTCTCCTGAAACCAAGATCCGGAACCCTTGACTGAGCGGTTCCAGCCCCCAGGCCCCGCGGTCGAGGGCCTTGTGATGAAGCCCGCAGAGCGCCAGCCCGTTGTTGACCTCATCCGGGCCTCCGGCTGCGTGCCACTTAATGTGGGCGGCCTCCAAGCCCAACGGTTGATCACCCAGGCGAATGTCATAGTCGCACACGGCGCATCGGCGCTCGTAGGCGCGCAACACCGCGCTGCGGAAGGCCGGATCGCGTGCCGGGGCTCGTGCGTCTCGCACCATCCATTCCGCCCGCAGCCCGACGGCATCGCGAATCTCATCATGGAGCGATTCGGGGAAATGACCTTGCAGCAGAAGCTGCGCCGCCTGCGCGACGAGTTCAGGGTTGCCTAGCAACTGCCGATAGTCCGCTTCTGGGAGTCCTCCCTCTATCCAATGGCCCCTCACCGCCGTAATCTCGAAGTCGTCAGACGCGGTGCGAGGCACGCGATCGGCCTTGGGAACCTCCCAAAGGTCGTCTTTGCAAAGTCGCCAAAAGGGGTAGTGCACACGGAGGGCATTACCCTTAAGAGGCGGTCCAAATCGCTGCAGCAAAGGGGCCAACGACTTCTCGATATCCTCGAACAGTGCAAGCCGACTCTTGCCACGCTGGACTCGACCAAGGGCGAGCAGCAACAACAAAGGTTTGTGCGGTGCCCACTTACCATTAGCGTGCCACACGTTGATCTTTCGAATTCGCTCCAAAAATCCGCTGCGCTTCACGCGCACAACCTTGGCACGGGTTGCCACCCGCTGCAAGCGAGCTTAGCTCGCGCACGACCGCATCTTAGAGCCGTCAATCCTTAGCGTGCCAAATCCCGCCCCAGCTTAGCCCCCAGCCGCAGGCGCAGGGCGTTTAGGCGGATGAAGCCCTCGGCGTCCGCTTGGCTGTAGGCGCCGCGATCATCCTCGAAGGTCACCACGTCTTCGTCATAGAGGCTTTCGTCGGAACGGCGGCCAAGCACGGAGACGGTGCCTTTGTAGAGCTTCAGCCTGACAGTGCCGCTGACCGGCTGCTGGGAGGCATCGATCAGAGCCTGCAGCACCTTGCGCTCCGGGGACCACCAGTAGCCGTTGTAGATCAGGTTGGCGTAGCGCGGCATGAGTTCATCCTTCAGGTGCGCCACTTCGCGGTCCAAGGTGAGGGATTCCATGGCGCGGTGCGCTCTGAGCAGGATGGTGCCGCCGGGGGTTTCGTAGCAGCCGCGGGACTTCATGCCCACCGACCGGTTCTCCACGATGTCGTCGCGTCCAATGCCGTGGGCGCCGCCGATTTCGTTGAGCCGCGCCAGCAGTGCTGCCGGGGTCAGCGCCTCACCATCCAGCGCCGTCGCATTGCCTTCAGCAAAGTTCAGCTCCATCACCGCTGGGGTGTCCGGGGCATCCTCCGGGGCGACGGTCCAGCGCCACATGGCTTCGTCGGGGGCATTCCATGGGTCTTCCAACCCGCCGCCTTCGTAGGAGATGTGCAGCAGGTTGGCATCCATGGAGTAAGGCGATCGTTCGCCCCGTTGGTAGTCCACCGGTATCTGGTGCCGCTCGCAGAAGGCCATCAGCGCTTCCCGGGAGTTCAAGTCCCACTCCCGCCAAGGCGCGATCACTTGGATGTCTGGGTTCAAGGCGTAGGCGCCCAACTCGAAGCGCACTTGGTCGTTGCCCTTGCCCGTGGCACCGTGGGCGATGGCGTCGGCGCCGGTCAGTTCGGCAATCTCCACCAATCGCCGGGCGATCAGCGGGCGGGCGATGGCGGTGCCGAGCAGGTACTCCCCTTCGTAGAGCGTGTTGGCGCGAAACATGGGAAACACGTAGTCGCGGACGAAGGTCTCCTGCAGATCCTCGATGTAGATCTCCCGCACGCCCATCGCCTCGGCCTTGGCGCGGGCCGGCTCCACCTCCTCGCCCTGGCCGATGTCAGCGGTGAAGGTCACGACCTCAGCGTCGTAGGTCTCCTGCAGCCAGCGGCAGATGACCGAGGTGTCCAACCCCCCCGAGTAAGCCAATACGATCTTGTCAATGGTTTTAGTTGTCATCTGCGGTGCCGCGAACGCCAGTCTGGGAAAGGCCGCGCATGATACCCAAGGCGGCCAGCGGGTGGCTATTGGAGAAACACAAAATCCAAATCGACCGGCTCAGCCACGCCATGCACACTGAGAATTGCCGGGCCTAAAGCGGCCCGCTTGAGTTATTGGCGGGAAACTGTTTAGGTCGCCACATGAACGATGTCACCATGGCCCAACGGTTCCGAGGCTTTCTGCCCGTGGTGGTGGACGTGGAGACCAGTGGGTTCGACCCGGACCGCCACGGCCTGCTGGAAGTCGCGGCCCTGACGCTGCGCTTCGACGATGGCAAATTGGTGATCGATGGCCGCCACCGGTGGCCGGTGCGGCCGTTTCCGGAAGCGCTGATCAACCCCGACTCCCTGCGCGTGACCGGAATTGACCTGAACGACCCGGCGCGGCGGGCCATCCCGGAGACCGAAGCCATCAAGCAGCTGTTTAAGATGGCCCGCGCCAGCATCAAGCGCCACGGTTGCCACCGCGGCATTCTGGTGGGCCACAACGCATCCTTCGACGCCGGCTTCGTGCGCAGCGCCGCCAAGCGGGCGGGCGTCAAGCGCAACCCTTTTCATCCCTTCAGCACCATCGACACCGCCGCCCTGGGCGCGGTGGCGTACGGTCACACAGTGCTGCGCGAGGCCTGTGCCCGGGCCGGCATCGACTACGACAAAGACCAAGCCCACGGCGCCCTGTACGACGCCGAGCGATGCGCCACGCTGTTTTGCGAGATCGTCAATGGCTGGGGCGACGCGCTCGGCGAGCGCGCCGCTTGGTTGAACGCCGCCAGTGCTTAGGCGCTTAGGCAGCCGCTTCCTTGATCAACGGCTCAAGCTCGCCGCTCTCGAACATCTCGGTGACGATGTCGCAGCCGCCGATCAGTTCGCCCTTGATGTAAAGCTGCGGGAAGGTGGGCCAGTCCGCGTAGCTTGGCAGGGTGGCGCGGATTTCCGGATTGCTCAGGATGTCCACATAGGCAAAGCGCTCACCGCAGGCCACCAGGCACTGCACCGTCTGCGCCGAAAACCCGCACTGGGGCGCACCCGGCGACCCCTTCATGTACAGGATGATGGGGTTTTCCTCAATCTGCTGCTGGATGGTGGCGACCACCGGATCCGGGGTTGCATCAGCCATAATTGCCCTTACCTCGCGGATTGGATTGGCGGGCATTGTACGGCAATTGGGCACAGGGTCCCAAATGAGCGAATTTGACCGGCGCGTGGACCGCAGTGGCACCGACAGCGCCAAGTGGGACAAGTACCAAGGCCAGGACGTGCTGCCGTTCTGGGTGGCTGACATGGACTTCGAGGCGCCGGGCTTCCTGCTTGACGCGCTCCGCGCCCGGCTTGAGCACCGCATCTTCGGCTACACGCGGGTTCCCGACGGCTTGGTCGCCGCATTCCAGGGCTGGCTTGAGCGAAACTACCAATGGCAGGTGCCCGAGGAGTGGCTGGTTTGGATCCCCGGCGTGGTCACGGGCCTCAATCTCGCCGCCATGGCCACCGCGCAGCCCGGCGGCGGCGTGCTCATTCCCACCCCGGTGTACTACCCCTTCCGCGCCGTGCCCGCCCACGCCGGCCAGCGCGCCATCGAGGTGCCGTTGGCGCGGGATGGGCGCCGCTGGGTGATGGACATCGACGCCTTGGAAGCCGCCACCGATGCGGACACCCGCATCCTGATGATCGCCAATCCGCAAAACCCCACCGGGCGGGTTTATGACGAAACCGAACTGCAGGAATTGGCGGCATTCGCGCTGCGGCACGACTTGGTGATCTGCTCCGACGAGATTCACTGCCCCATTCTGCTGGACCAGCAAGCCATCCACCGGCCCATCGCCAGCTTCGGCGCGGAGATCGCTGCGCGCAGCATCTCGCTCTACGCCGCCACCAAGGCGTACAACGTGCCCGGCCTTTCCTGTGCCGTGGCGGTGATACCGGATGCGGACTTGAGACGGCGCTTCAACAAGGCCCGCAGCGGCTTGACGCCGCTGATTGGGCCCTTGGCGTACACGGCCTCCGAAGCGGTGTTCAACGACCAAAGCGGCTGGCTCGACCGCCTGCTCGCCTATCTGCGCGGCAACCATGAACGGGTGCTGGCGGTGGCTGGCCAGCGCATGACGCCGGTTGAAGGCACCTACCTCGCTTGGGTGGACGTGCGCGACTTCGGCTTGGCGGAGCCCGACGCGCACTTCGAACGCTTCGGCATCGGCCTATCCGACGGCGACGCCTTCGGCGGGCCCGGCTTTGTGCGCTTCAACTTCGGTTGCCCGCGCTCACTGCTCGAAGAGGGCTTGGCGCGATTCACCGCCGCCATAGACGCCGCAGGGTCCGGGTAGCGATCAGCAGATAGTGATTCAGAACCAGATGTTGCGCTGAGCCAACGGCACCCTCGGCTTCCGCTAACGCCAGCCCTGCCGCCCAGCTTGGTATTCGTAGGGCAGCAGGCGATAGCGTGCGATGTTGCCTTCGTGGAGGCTCATGATCTCAGTCTCCACCACTTCGATGAGCCGCGCTTGATCCGCGGGTGGCACTTCTTACAGCTCATATCTGACAATACGATAGACCAGTTTCGCCTCGGAGCGCTAAAGTGTGCGCGGTCTCAGGCTTCTCCGCGGCCACAGGGGAGAATATGCACAAGGCAATCAAACACATTCACGAGCACGCTCAGGTGCTTCGCGACACCCACGTTGCCAGCGATGAGCTCGGCCTTTTGGCAGAGCCGGCCCGGGCGGTGCTGGAACAATCTGGCGGCATGCGGCTCCTGCAGGCCAAGAGCCACGGCGGTTTCGAGGCGTCGCCCACGGACTTCCTGGCTTGGGTGCGCGCCGTGGCGCAGCACAACCCCTCCGCCGGGTGGATTGCGGGGGTGGTCGGCGTGCACCCTTGGGAAGTGGCCTTGGTCGATGAACGGCTGCAGGACGAAATCTATGGCGGCAAACCAGACACCTGGGTCGCCTCGCCCTACGCACCCCAAGGACGGGCCGTTCGCGAAGGCGACGGGTTTCGGTTCTCCGGCCAATGGCAGTACTCCACCGGAACCGACCACTGCGACTGGGTGGTTCTGGGCGGTGTCGTCGTCGATGAGACCGGCAACGCCGGCGGCCCTCCGGAGTGGCGGCACTTCTTTCTGCCCAGGGGCGACTACGAAATCGTCGAAGACTCCTGGCACGTGATGGGGCTCAGCGGCACCGGCAGCAAGGACGTTCGGGTTGAGGACGCCTTCGTCCCGGCCTACCGAACGATTGGGCACGGCCCTCTGTCGGAGGGGGAGCACGCCGGCCGCCGCGCCGAGACACCCCTTTATCACCTGCCCTTTGGCTGCATCTTCTCCGCCGCCATCGCCGCAGCGACGCTGGGCATCGCATCCGGCGCCGTTGCGCACTATCGCGAGTATCTGCAAACGCGGGTTTCCGCGTCTGGCGTGGTCGGCAAGCACGACCCTTATCAGCTGGAAGCGCTCGCGGAAGTCGAGTCTGACCTGGCTGCGGGCATCGCCCACATCGACCTGACGCTGATGCAATGGATGGACCGACTGCACGGCGCGCCGAACGCCCAACCCATCAGCAAAGCGCAGCGGCTGGAGTTCCGCCGCAATCAGGTTCGCGCCGTGCAGCGGGTTCTGTTCGGCATCGACAAGCTGATGGCAAGGGCCGGCTCCGCCGCCATCTGGTCAACCCGGCCCCTCGAACGCTACTGGCGGGATCTCAGAACCGCGGGCACCCACATCTGCGACACGCCTGAAGTGGTTTATCGGGCTTGGGCGGACCACAAATTCAAAACCGGCGTCCAGCATTTTCTACTGCACTAACGGGAGAGCGCACACCATGATCAAATCACTCAGCTATGTCTGCTTTTCGTCACCCGAGGCGGACTCCTGGCGAACCTTCGGCCCCGACATACTTGGCCTTGGCGTTGTTTCGTCCTCGGACGAAGCGGTTGTGCGCCTAAGGATCGACGAGGCCGCGTGGCGCATCGCCATCGCGCCGGGCGAAACCAATGACATCGAGAGCATCGGCTGGGATGTGGGCAGCGAAGCCTTGCTGGCCGAGGCGGCGAAACGCCTTGCAGACCACGGCACTGAGGTGCAGTTCGGCGATGATCGTCTGGCGGCAGCCAGAAACGTCGGAGGAATCGCCTGGTTCAACGATCCGTTTGGGTTCCGTCACGAACTGACCTTTGGCCAGGACGCTGGTGCGGAGCCGTTCGAGGCAGGACACGGCATCTCCGGATTTGTCACCGGGGAACAGGGCCTGGGCCACATGGTGCTGATGATCCCGGACCTTGAGGCTGCAACCAAATTCTATGTGAACGTGCTTGGCTTCAGGCACTCAGACGACATTGAAGCCGGCATCAAGGTGCGTTTCCTGCACTGCAATCCCCGCCACCACACCGTGGCGATTTCGCAAGTGCCTGGCCATCGGGGCCTGCACCACCTGATGCTGGAGGTGAACCACATGGACGATGTGGGCCTTGCCTACGACCGGGCGAACGCCGCTGGCGTGCCCCTGGCAATGACGCTTGGCCGGCATCCCAACGATGGGATGACCTCCTTCTACGTGCGCTCGCCTTCCGGTTTCGAAATTGAGTACGGCGCCGGCGGGCGGCGGCTGGACTTGGACGCGGCAGAGCCAGCAGGACACTATGATCAGTTGAGCATCTGGGGGCACAAAGGGCCCGAAGAGCCATTGCCGCCGGGCATCCTGCAACCCATTGAGTAAAGGGCGTGAGCCGCAGCACCAAGACGGCTGCGCGAGGCAGGCTACGCCACGCACTTGAAAGCGTGAACGTTTCAATGTTCTGGTTCTTGCTCGACCCCGAACCGCACGGCGGCGAAGAGGGGGCCGAGCCCTGGGCGGACATCGCCCGCTAGTTTTCCCAACCGCAGGCCAAGGATGTCGCCTAAGTCAACGCCCTTACCACCTAGTGCCCTCAACCACCACCACCGAGTTGGGTAGCAAATCGAACGCGAACTTGTTCGCGCAGGCGGTGTGCGATCTTGCAGGTCTGAAGCATCGCCTCATTGGTCAAACCTTCTCCAGAAGGTTTCTCAGTTCGTCACATTGCCGCACCCGTTCCGCAGTGGTCGTGCCGATGAATGAAGCGGAGAGGCAGGTGACGCCCGCCTCTCGGTAGGCCTGAATCTGATCCCGCACATAGCCTTCCGGGCCGATGAGCGAGGTCTCGTCCAAGTAGCGCTGCGGAACTTGGGCTTCCGCTTCGGATTTGCGCCCCGAAAGGTAAAGCTCTTGAATCGTCTCCGCTTCTTCCTCGTAGCCGTACTGGCGAAAGATCTGGTTGTAGAAGTTCTTGTCCTTCGCCCCCATGCCGCCCACGTAGAGCGCCGTGTTCGGCCGGGCCAAGTCCCGGTACGCCTCCAGGCCGTCACCGATGCCGACGGCACCGCCCGCAAACACTTCCAACGCCGGCAGCTCTGGATCCCGCTTCTTCAGCCCCGCCTTGAGCGCGTTGCCCCAGACCTTGTTGGCATGCTGCGGATTGAAGAAGGCGGGGAGCCAGGCTTCGGCCTTCTCCGCCGTCATCTCAACGCTCTTGGCGCCCAGCGTTGCCAAGGCGATCGGCACCGTTTCCCGCAGCGGACGGTTGATGATCTTCAGCGCCTTGCCAAGACCTGTGCCTTGGTCCGCAGGGAGCGGCACCCTGTACTTGTTGCCTTGGTAGCTGAGCTTGTCCTCCCGCTTCCACACCACCCGGCAGATGTCCATGACCTCCCGCATGCGCGTCAAGGGCGCATCGTAGGGAACGCCATGAAACCCTTCCACCACCTGTGGACCGGAAGCGCCGAGCCCGAGCATGAAGCGCCCTTTCGAGATCGCATCGAGGCCTGCGGCGGTCATGGCCAGCAGCGCAGGCGTGCGGCTGTAGATGTTGACGATGCCCGATGCCAAGGTGGCTCTTTCCGTTACCGCTGCCAGGTAGCCCAAGGCGCTGATTGAATCAAACGAGTAGGACTCCGCCACCCAGATGATGTCGGCACCGGCTTTTTCGAGCTCCCGCAGCTCATCGGCCTGCTCCGCGATGTTGCCACGCGAGTAGTGCGCGCTGATCGAGATTTTCATGGCTGACTCCTTGTTGATCGAACGTCAAGGAGCCAGTATCTCACGAACAGTTGTGCGCCCTATGCCCGTCAAGAGCAATGCCAAGCGCCCTAGGCTGGATGTCCTGCTCCTTTCCCTGTTTGCCGTCCTGCATTGCGGTTGCTAGTCCTGCACGCAGTCGAAGTTGGCCGCGTCGTCAGGATCGCCTGAGCCGCGGTACCTTGCATGTTGGGGATAAGGGCAAAGCGGCCGGGTGAAGGCGTTGGCGGCCGCCTCCGCGCCGGCCTTCAGGATGGCTTGGCTCCAGTTCACCTCCGCCCCGCCAATCGCCACCTGAGCTTCTATGAACGTGAAGTTGCCGGGATGTTGGGCGATGATGCGGTCAGGTGCGGCGTCCTTTTCCACCCAATCCACGATGGCTTGAATGTAGTCCGCGGCCCAAGCGCCCGGCCCGCCAAAGCAGTGGACCATGCCCGGCACCATGAACACGCGCAAGAACTCATCGAGCGACTCGGCGCCGTTCAGCCGCTGGGCCTCCTCGTAGAAGTTCTCAAGCGCCTTGGCCCGGCAAGGCACGTCGTGCCAGCCGTTGTAAACGATCAGCTTGCCGCCGCTCGCCATGAAGCGGCTGAAATCCGGCGGCGGGAGGTGCACGGCCGCCGCGGCCGCCGCCAAGTCCGCCATGCCGGCCACGGCATCGAACGAAGCCAAGCTGAAGCCCGGCTGCCGGTGCAGGATGTTTGCCGCAACCTCCCCCGTCAGCTCGTTGGCGGTGCTGTCCAGGAAGTCCACCGGGCCGGTGACCCAGAGTTGAAGGTCGCCGCCGAGCTCCGCGCCGGGATACACGCCGGGCACCACCAACTCGCCCGACTCATCGGTAACCCCGGTGTAGATTCCGTGCGCCGTTTTGATCTGACCGGCGGTGAGGCAGCCTGCGGTCTGGCCTGCCTGGCATTCGAGTTTGTGGAGTTCCAAAAGCTCGACCGTGCATTGGCGCGGGTCGCCGATCAGGCCGTCGGCCAAGCCATCGAGCCTGTCGCAAGCCCGCCGGGTGTTGGCTTCCAGCACCGCGACGGCGTCCAACGTCAACGGATTGCGCTGCTGCCGGCGGGCGTTTTCGATTGACGAGACGAGCAGGCCGGTGACCAGGTCAACTGCCGGCGCGCCAGCGATGATGCCGTCGAAGTCATCCGGGAAGCGCAGGGCCTCCATCAACGCGCCATGGCCGCCCTTGGAACAGCCCCAAAGGTAGGCGTGCTCCACGTCGCGGCCATAGAACTCGGCAATGATCCGCTTGGCCAGCACGGCCGTCAGATGGTTGGACCGAAAGCCGAAGTTAATCTTGGCGTTGTCATCCCGATAGAAGCTGGGGTCATTCGGCCCTTCGTGCCCGGAGTCAGTCGTCGCCATGGCAAAGCCCTCGTCGAGCAGGCTGGTGGTGTCGCCAATCACTCCGGCAAGGCCACCGGGCGCGTTGAACATCAGCCGTCCCGTCCAACCCTTGATGGGCATGCTGACCTGAAACCGTATGGTGCCGTCAATGGCGCCGCTCACTTGGCAGTGAGCCGGCGTCTCGCCTGTCGCCTCGACCAATACCCCTGGGTTTACCGCTTGGCTTGCGTCCGTGAGCTGGTACAGCCCATCGCAGCGCGCTTGGGGCGAACCCGCTCGCGAGTTCGCGCCGGCAGGGATGGACAGCACCATCCCCAAAAGCAACAAAAAGCACAAGAATCGAGTTTTCATGGTGGGATACCCTCCTTGTTTGTAGCAGCAATTCTCACTCTAGCCGTCGCCCTCATGGGCAGTCAGCCAACTTGGGGCGGAAGAGCCGTCCACGAACCTGGTGAGACTCTGCGTCAGACCGACGCGGCATGTGATCCAAGGTCTATCATTTTGATTCTTTTACTTATTTTTTGGACATGCAACCTGACTGCAAACATAATTCGCACTCAAAAAGTCTAGTATGCGCGGGCCTAACGAACCGAAAGTTCGCGCGATGCAAAACGCCGTCAACCTTTCGGTGGGGCCTTCCACAGCCGCACCGTGAACCGGTTTTCGTCCTCAATGAACTCCGGTTCGGTGCCGTTGTGCGCCAACATGCCGGGAATGATCTTATTTCTCACGCCCATGCCGCGCGCGTCAACGTAGCCGTAGTCGCGCATGATGTTCACCAGCGTCTGGTTGCGGGCGTAGCGCATGCCCAGCTTCATGCTCTGGGGCGTCACGGTGTTGGGCAGGCGCCCCGGACTTTGGATCTCCAAACGGTCGGAGTAGATCGACAGCATGATGTCGGTGCCAGCGATGCTGTAGTCCCGGTGGACGAGGGCATTGACCACCGCTTCCCGAATCACGCTCTCCGGATACTCCCACCGGTCCACTCGCCGGGGACCATCGAGATGCGCGGTTGGCGTGGTGTTGCGGCGAACGAAGTCCCAAGCCTGATCCACCAACCCAATCTCAACCAAGGAGCCGTCCGCCGCGCCCAACGGAACGAGGGGGCCGCGCAGATCTTCATCCGCACGCGTGGCATAGTCGGCTTCGGCGCCCGGATAGCAAATCGCCCGCACCCCGGACTGCGGAACGAATCGGTTCGGCTTGTGCCCGAACAGCAACATCCCATCAATGGTGGCAACAACCTGCCCAGCGGATATGGTCATCTGTTCTAGGTTTTGGAGCAGTGACTCCCATTCCTTCACATCGTCCTCGCTAGGCGCTTCACCGCCCAAAACGCGGCTGAGGTAGTCACGCAGACGGCGGACGTCCAATGTGTCGAGACCGGCGCCTGGCGCCGGCTTCAGGCCATAGCGCAACCAGCCGGAAGCCTGGTACATGCGTCCCAACTCCTCACGGCTGGCTTCCCGGGAGGTGTTGCCAACCCGCAGGTAATAGGTCTTGCGGCCATTGTGGAGGCGGGCATAGGGTTTGTCCGGGCCTTGGGTGACCCGAACCGCAAGCACGTCGCGGCCGGTCTGCTCCACATTCCTCGTCCACGAAAGCAAGGGGACTACGGGGGGCTCGATCTTGGCGCGGCAGAGTTCAACGACCCACTCCTCCAAGTCTTCCCCCGTGACGCCAGACGGGCGCCCATCATCGTCAACGCCCATCAAAACCGTGCCGCCTTCCAAGTTCAGAAAGGCGACCAGAGTCTTGGCGAGATCGTGGTTCCGCACGCCTTCCCGCTTGAACTCCAACGCGGAGTCCTCGCCGTTGCGGATTAGTTCAAGCAACTCAGTCCGGTTCATCAACTAGCCCTGTTTTGTGCGCCGCTACTTTAGCCGCTTCCTTCATCCCATCGCCACATGGGCGCCTGCTCTTGTGCCTGGCATCCTCCTTGGCAACCTCCGCGGCGACGGCTAGGCGCTTCCGAGCAAGCCAACAGCGACATAGGAAGGGGCAATCCGTGGGATTTGACGGTTGCTCCAATTCAACTATGGTAGTGACCGTGGTTCGAAGAGGCTGGAGCCGCATGGCCTTCTCGTCGGGCTTTGCAAACAAATCAGTAGCTTTTCATTAACATCCGTTGGGGGATCAATTTCGTGAAGAGCATCAAGGCTTCGGAATTCAAGGCAAATGCCCCTGATGGATGAGGTGGCGCACACCAGCGAACCGCCAATCTTCACCAAGCACGGCAAGCCAGCGGCGATGCCTGCGCCGCACGGGCGCGAACCAAGCGCCTTGAACGGGCTGCATCGCAAACCGCCCCGCTAAGCCGGCACTCCATCCCAGCCCATGTCCACTTCCACCGTCGTGCTCACCACCTTGGTCGCCTACAAGCTGGTGCTGATTGGCATCGGCTTGTGGGCCCGGTCGCGCAATCGCAACGAGGCGGACTTCTTCCTCGGCGGCCGGGGCTTGGGACCTTGGGTGGCGGGGTTGTCCTACGCGGCAAGCACCTCCTCAGCCTGGGTCA
The DNA here is from genome assembly GCA_965220835.1 of Candidatus Azophilus sp. Lineage (GTDB taxonomy): Bacteria > Pseudomonadota > Gammaproteobacteria > Pseudomonadales > Azotimanducaceae > Azophilus. Next base: position 2,554,724 of record OZ244842.1, read on the forward strand.
TCCTTGGGTTTTCCGGGTTTGTTTATGCCACGGGGCTTAGCGCCCTGTGGATGGTGCCTGGCATTTGGGCGGGCTATGGGGTGGTGTGGCTGTACTTCGGGCGGCGGCTGCGGGAGGAGTCCCTCGCCCATGATCAATTGACCCTGACCGATTTCCTGCTGCAGGACGCCGCCCCCCGGCAGCGGGCAACCGCGGCAGCGCTGGCCGCTGCGCTGGTGATTGGCTGCTTCGTGTTCTACATCGCGGCGCAGTTCGACGCCGCCGGCAAGGCCTTGGCGGAGCACTTCGCGCTGTCCCTGGCGGAGGCGGTGGTGCTCGGGGCCTTGATCGTGGCGATCTATTCGATGCTGGGCGGCTATTGGGCCGTGTCGGTCACCGACACGTTGCAAGCCGTCATCATGATGTTGGTCGCCATTGGCGTGCCCTTGGCAGCACTGGCCGCCGCTGGCGGACCTGCGGCGGTGTTGGGCGCATTGGCGGCGCAGATGCCGCCGGCTTACCTGCAGATCACCGGCGGCCACTCAACGCTGATCTTCATCGGTTTCGTGGTCGGCGTGTTTGGCATGTCGCTCGGCACCTTCGGACAACCGCACCTGCTCAGCCGCCTGATGGCAATCCGGGGTGAGCGAGAGCGGCTGCGCGGCTTCGCCATCGTCATTGGCTGGGGCGTGGTGGTGTATCTCGGCATGATCGTACTCGGGCTTTCCGGGCGGGCGCTAATGCCGGATCTGACCAGCGGTGAAACGCTGTTCTACCGCGCCGCCACCGACTACCTGCCCGCCGTGCTGGCCGGCGTCGTGGTTGCCGCCACCCTGTCGGCGGTGATGTCCACGGTGGATTCGATTCTGCTGGCCGCCTCCGGAGCAGTGGCTCACGACTTAGGCGTCAACCGGCGCTTTCCGCAGCGCCAACTGCTGATTTCGCGCACCGTCACTTTCGCCGTCGCGGCGCTGGCGGTGACGCTGACGCTGTCGCTGCCCGACACCATATTCAACCGGGTGCTGTTTGCCTGGTCCGCGCTTGGCGCCGCCTTCGGCCCCATCGTGGTGTGGCGGGTGATGGGGCGCCTAGTGCCCGCGCCGACGGCCTTGGCCTGCATGCTGGCGGGATTTGGCACAACGCTGCTGTTCTACGCGCTAGGCGCGGCACCGGTGACCGACGGCGTGCTGTCCCAAGCCGCGCACCTGCCCGGCGACCCCTTCGAGCGGGCCGTGCCTTGGCTGCCGCCGCTCTTGATATTGATGCTTTGGAAGCGCAGAGGAAGTGCCGAGGATGGGCGGATCAACCCACCACTTTGAGCCGCTGAATCTCCGGCGGGCCGGACATCAGGCCCTTGAAGCTGGCGCCGGAGGCCTTGAAGTGCTCCGATTGACCATGGGCGGCCAAGGCTTCCTCGTCGTCATAGAGCTCCAGCACGATGTAGTTGCCTTGGTCGTCCTGGCACAGCGTGTAAAGGTGGTTGCCCTCTTCCTTGGCGCGCACTTGGCTGGCCAGCGCCAGCATGGCCTTTTCGAACTCCGCGCCCTTGCCTTCGGCAACGTTGAGCTTGGCGATAACCGCGATCATGGCATTCTCCTAGGTGGTTTGGGTTTTGGCGAATCGGTCAGAATAACAACACCATGCACCGAAACAAACTGATCGGCGATCTCGAAGCCTACCGCGAGCGCCATCCAGACGAGACGGCGACCGCCAACCGATTTCTCGAGTTCGTCCGCCGCCATGAACGCTGCTTCCATCGGGACTGCCTGCCTGGGCACGTCACCGGCAGCGCTTGGCTGATCGACCCCAACGGCGGCCGCGTGCTGCTCACCCACCACCGCAAGCTGAACCGCTGGCTGCAGCCCGGCGGCCACTGCGATGGTGACCCGGACACCCTGCGCACGGCCCTGCGCGAAGCCGCGGAGGAATCCGGCGTTGCCGTTGAGGCTTGCTCCGATGTGCCCCTGGACATCGACATCCATGCCATTCCAGCCCGCAAAGCGGGGCCCGCCCGCGCCGCCGAACCGGCCCACTTCCACTACGACGTGCGCTATGCCTTGCGCGCCAAGAGCGACGACTTCGCCGTCAGCGAGGAATCCCACGCCTTGGCCTGGGTGGGCTTTGCCGACTTAGCGGGCTACACGCGCGAGACCTCCATCGCACGGATGCTCGCCAAATGGCAGCGGGTCAAAGCGCAGTGATGCCCTGCCAAGCTGCGGTGACGCCCAACACCACGGTCAGCAACAGGCTGCCGCCTGCGCCCACCATGCGCAATGGGTGAGTGATGTTGTCGTTGTGGAGCCCAAGTGGGTGCGCAATGCGGCACAGCACCAACAGGGCGCCGACGATGTGCAGGAACATGCCGTGGCCGCCGTTCAGCTCAACGATGGCCATCAGCACCAAGGCCAATGGCACGTGTTCGGTGAAGTTGCCGTAGCGGCGCCCCGCTTCCGCCAACTCCTTGCTGTCGCCGTAGCCAATGGATATCTGGGTTTTGCCGCGCAGCTGGCCAATGCCCCAACCGAGCCAAACCATGATGGCCACCATGAGGGCTGCGTAAAGCGCCGTAATGGGTAGCAGCATAAGAGAGCTCCTTGTCCTGTCCGGGTTCAGAGTTTAGCGCCAGAGAAACGCCAACGAACTTCTTTGCCCTAGGCCAAAGTTCGCATTGATGAATTGGCCTGACCATTTTACCATTGGCCCAGTTACCCCCGATGCACTCATGCCCCAGCGAGGCGCTCATGCTGGAAACTTGGCGTTGGTTCGGGCCGGACGACACGGTGTCATTGGCGCAGATTCGCCAAGCTGGCGCTCAAGGCGTCGTCACCGCCCTTGACCACATCCCCACTGGAGAAACCTGGCCCGTGGCTGACATCCACGCGCGCCGGCAACTCATCGCCGACCAAGGCTTGGTCTGGGCCGTGGTGGAGAGCGTGCCGGTGCACAATGACATCAAGCTGCGGGCCGGCAACTACCAGCGCCTGATCGACAACTATTGCCAAACGCTCAGGAATCTGGGGCAACTGGGCATCAACCGGGTTTGCTACAACTTCATGCCCGTGGTCGACTGGACCCGCACCAACCTAGACTACGAACTGCCCAACACGTCCGGCGCACTGCGCTTCGAAATGACCGATTTCGTGGCTTACGACGTCCACGTGCTCAAACGGGAAGGCGCCGAGGATTGCTACAGCGACGCCCTTCTCCAAATGGCCCGGCAGAGGTTTGCGGCCTTGACGGGCGTTGAGCGGCAAGCGCTGGAGCGCAACATCATCGCCGGGCTGCCCGGCGGCGAAGGCTCCTATGATCGAGAGGGCGTCCGTGCGGAGATCGCGCGATTCAGCGCGTGCGGAACGGAACGCTACCGGGCCAACCTGTTCGCCTTTCTCGAGGACGTGATTCCGGTGGCGGACGAAGCCGGCGTGGTCCTGTGCGTGCATCCTGACGATCCGCCGTTTTCGCTGTTCGGGTTGCCCCGGGTGGTGTCCACCGCCGATGATGCGCGGGCGCTGCTGGCTGCCGTGCCGAGCCGGAGCAACGCCCTGACGCTCTGCGCCGGTTCCTACGGGGCCCGCTCGGACAACGACTTGACGGCCATGGTGCGGGAGTTTGGGGACCGCATCGAGTTCGTCCATCTGCGCAACGTCTGCCGCGAGCCGGATGGATCCTTCTTCGAATCCGAGCACCTCGATGGGGACATTGACATGGTCGGCCTGATCAATGCGCTCCTAGATGAGGAGTTCGACCGCCGATCATCCGGCAGCCGATTCCCGGAAATCGCCATGCGCCCGGACCACGGCCATGCCATGGGCGATGAGCGCGATGATCCCAACGTGCGGCCTGGCTATTCCTATGCCGGGCGCATGAAGGGTCTAGCGGAGCTTCGCGGGGCGATCTACGCCCTGCGGCAGGTTCGCGGCTGACGGCGGGCAACGCCTTGCACCCGGACCGCCTGTTCCCAGCGGAGCCTGAGATTAGGCACCTTGCCCGATCCCTCTATGAGACGGTTGCCGAGCTCCCCATTGTCAGCCCCCACGGCCACACCGACCCCGCTTGGTTCGCCGACAATGCACCCTTCGGCAATCCGGCGGAACTGTTGATCACGCCCGATCACTACGTTTACCGCATGCTGTACAGCCAAGGCGTGACGCTGCCAGAACTTGGCATCGCGCCCGAAGACGGCGATCGAACCGCCGTGGAGGCGGATCCCGAAGTGGTTTGGCGACGGTTTGCGGAGCACTACCACCTGTTTCGGGGCACGCCCACCCGAATCTGGCTCGACCATGTGTTCGAGGAGGTGTTCGGCCTGGACGAGCCGTTCGGTCCGGCCACTGCGGACGGCTTCTATCGGCACATCCAAACCGCGCTTCAGACGCCGGAGTACCGGCCTCGGGCGCTGTTCGAGCGCTTTCGCATTGAAGTGCTGGCCACCACGGAATCCCCGCTGGACCCGCTCTCCCATCACGCGACAATCCAGTCCAGCGGCTGGAAGGGCCGCGTCATCACCACGTTCAGGCCCGACCCGGTGGTCGATCCGGAGTACGAGGGCTTTGCCGAAAACGTCATTGAACTGGGTCGCCTGACCGGCGCGGACACCAGCGACTTCGCCGGTTATCTGCAGGCCCTGGAAGCCCGGCGCGCCTTCTTTCGCGAGCACGGCGCCACCGCCACCGACCACGGCCACCCCAGCGCCCGCACTGCCGACCTGAGCGCCAATGAGGCCGCAGACCTCTTCCGCCGGGCTCTCAGCGGCCGTCTCAGCGCCGACGAAGCCGACCTCTTTCGCGGCCAGATGTTGACGGAGATGGCGCGCATGAGCCTGGCCGACGGCATGGTCATGCAGATTCATCCCGGCTCCTGGCGCAACCACAACCTCAAGCTGTTCAAGCAGTTCGGCCGTGACCGCGGGGCGGACATCCCGACGCGCACCAGCTACGTGGCCGGCTTGAAGCCGCTGCTGGACCGCTTCGGCAACGAACCTGGGCTGCGGATCATCCTGTTCACCCTGGACGAGACCACCTACAGCCGCGAACTGGCGCCGTTGGCCGGGCACTATCCCTGCCTGCGCCTCGGCCCCGCTTGGTGGTTCCACGACAGCCCCGAAGGCATGCGCCGATTTCGCGAGCAGACCACGGAGACCGCCGGCTTCTACAACACCGTGGGCTTCAACGACGACACCCGAGCGTTTCTGTCCATCCCCGCTCGCCATGACATGGCCCGCCGAATCGACTGCGGCTTCCTGGCCCGGTTGGTGGCCGAACATCGAATGACTGAGCCCGAAGCGGTCGAAGTGGCGCGCTTCCTTGCCTACGAGGCGGCGAAGGCAGCCTACCGCCTGTGACCGAACTGCCGCGGCTCAACGCGTCCATGCTGGCGCAAATCGATCACGTCAGGGTCCCGAAATACGACCGTGACCGGTTGCAAACCGGATTGGTGCACATCGGCGTGGGCGCCTTCCACCGCGCCCACCAAGCGCTGTACACCGAACGGGTGCTGAATGGCGGCGACCTGCGCTGGGGCACCGTCGGCGCCAGCCTGCGCAGCACAAGGGCACACGATGCCTTGGCACCCCAAGACTTCCTCTACACCGTCTGCGCCCGGGACCAGGATGGGTTCGAGCTGCACATCCCCGGTGGGCTGGTCAACATCCTGACGGACGCCGACGCGTTGATCGCGGCAATCGCCGACCCGCAAGTCCAAGTGGTGACGCTGACCATCACGGAAAAGGGGTACCAAGACGTCAACCGGGACGGGAGCGTGCCCGGCATCCTAGCCTCGGCACTCGCCCGGCGCATGGCAAGCCGAGCGCCGCTGTCGATCCTGAGTTGCGACAACCTCACCGGCAACGGCCGGGTTCTCCGCAAATGCGTGCTGGCCTTGTGCCAAGCGCCTGGATTGGCCTCTTGGGTGGGCGACCAAGTGGCGTTTCCCAACTCCATGGTGGACCGCATCACGCCGCAGGCTTCGGCTGCCGACGGCCAGTGGCTCAGCGCGGTGGCCGGCTACGCCGATGCCGCGCCCGTGGTGTGCGAGACCTTCACCCAATGGGTCATTGAGGACGACTTCCGCGCCGACCGCCCGGAATGGGAGGCTGGCGGCGCCCTGTTGGTCAAGGATGTGACCCCCTACGAGCATGCCAAGCTTCGGCTGTTGAACCTAAGCCACAGCCTGTTGGCCTATCTTGGGCTGCTGAAGGGCTACGAGAGCATCCATGCGGCCGTCAACGATGCGCAGCTGCGCGCCTTCGTGCTGCAAGCGCTTCATGTTGAAGTCGTGCCCCATCTCGCAGCGCCTGCGGGCATGGACGTCAATGCCTACATCACTTCAATCCTGCGCCGCTTCGGCAACCATGCCGTGCCCTATCGAACGGCCCAGGTCGCCAGCGACGGCAGCCACAAGCTGCCCCAGCGCCTGTTCCCCACACTGCAGGCGGCTTGGGCCGCAGGCGAACCTGCCCTGCGCCTGGAACTTGCGCTCTGCGCCTGGCTGCAGACGCTGAAGGGAAAAGCGGAAGACGGAACCTCCTTCACCTACGACGACCCAGGAGCGATGCCGGTTCGGGAATTGCTCAAGACCCACGAAGACCCCGAGGCCTTGGTCCAAGCCGTAGCCCGAGACACAAACTTATGGCCCGCGTTCCCCCAAAGTGCCCTGCTGCGGATGGGCAAGACTTTAGCCAAGCTCACGAACACTGGAATCAGCGCAGCCCTCACCCCACTGCTGACCCGCTGACCGATCCCAGCTACCATGCGAGGGACGGCGCACCCACGTACCGCTAGCCCAGCGACTCAACGTCGGGCGTTCGCGCCATCGGGTCCCCGTAGGCGCCAGCGCGCCCACGGCTAACGGCAATCGGATTCACTTCACGGCGGGTGTCGTGATTCTTCGGGGCTGACCTTTCGGGCGATGGCCATCCAGCGGCGTCACTAATCGGCCCCGGCAAGCCGCCGCTCGAGTTCCGCAATCCGGGCCTCGGCGGCGCGCCGGGCTCCTTCCGATTCACTGAGCTTCGCCTTCACGGCGTCACGCTCCGCTTCCACGGCCCCGATGGTTTGGGCCTGCGCCTCAATGGTTTGCGTCTGGTTCCCCATAATCCGGCTCTTCTCCCCGGACGTGGGGAGGAACTCGCCAAGCGCCGGGTCGAACAGGCGCAGCGCATGGCCCTCCGGGCGAATCTCCAAGCCAAGCACCTCCGACCATCCCGAAACCCCGCCGTCCCGCGGCTCCAGCGGGATCGCCTCGTAGGTGCCGTCGGGACCCAAGCGACGGCCCTTCAGACTGGGGCTTAGATAATCCTCCGTGGGGTCGAACTGCCAGTACTCCGTGACTCCCAGCCGCTCATACAGCGCCGCCTTGAACCCCTCGTCCCGGTGCCGCGTGCTCGCCGACGTCACTTCCAGCACGAAGTCGGCCGCCACGCCCTCTTCCCAGACCCTCCAGGTGCGCCGCTCCGGCACCTTGTCCGGCCCGAAGGCCACGAACACGTCCGGCGACACCCGCTTGGCAGGGTCGCCCTCCTGCCAGTACATCAGCATGTCGCTGCCCACGTAGGCGTCCGGGCGGGCGGCGTAGCGGTCCATGAGCGGATGCGCGAAATCGACCGTGGCATGCCAGTGGATGGGGGTCTCGGACATGGGCTTGCCGTCCGATTCAGGATAGTCGACGGCGGCCGGCACCTGCCGCCTCGGCGGTTTGGCGGGTGGCGCCCGATGGGCCGGCCGGCCGGCCGGAACGGGTTCGACTGAGGGCATGTGGCGCTCCTTGGGCGGGCCGTTGCCTAGCGCCGCCCACCATAGCACAGCGCCGCACGCGCTGTGGTCGCGGAACTGGGCTTGGTGCAGGTTGGGTGGCGGTCGGCACGGCGTGACTCGGGCGGTTCGGAAAGAGTCACCATGCCAGCAAAGCCAAGGAAAATCGTTCAGTCAACGACACTAGCATTTGTGCGAGATTGCCGCGCTTGGCGGGAGATGTCCCACGGCAAAAGCGGACATCTCGCACCTTGCGTATGCTTGAACAGCCTCCCTCTGCTTTGCTCCAAAGAGCCCCAAAAAGGGTAGAGCTTACAACTGGGCGGGACGACTAAGGATCACGCTTGGAACACGGGCATATTGCCCTCGCCGGGTTGCTTCGCGATGATGTCAGTAACCCTCTCGAAGATCTAACACTGGAATCAGCGCGGCCCTCACCTCCCTAGTGACCCGCAAACCAGTGTAGGAGCGCGCACTTGCCATCGGCTGGAAGTAAGCCGATGAGGTAGTCAGTACGTTATGGTACGGTGCGTGTTATCAACTGGATCACAAGGACGACTGGCATGAACCGAACCGGAGAGCGTTTTTTCGCTGAGTCACCGCTTTCGGTCGATGAAAGACGACTCTTGCTCTCCTTCTCCGATAGCAATGGGGGGCGGGTATTGAGCGACCAGCGATTGAGCAGGGATCAGCTTCACTTGAGGTACGCGGCGATCTTGGACGGATGGGAAGCGGACTCAGTTGATCGTCTGCGATTAAAATTGCAGTCTCATTGGGCTGATCCACTAGGAGTGGAAATCGCGAATTCTGGGCAGTTCAGATGGTGGGATGTTGTGGGTCGGAAGATAAAGCCAGAGCAAGATCTTAAGGACGAATTTCCAAAAGATCCACCTGCTTGGGATCATGACTCCATCTGGGTGCGCGACGGCAAGCCGACAATTGCAGTGTCACAACCTTACCCTTGGATGCTGAACCGGGATGTTGACGGGCTCGATGCATTTGCGGACAGGTACGGCTTGAAGTTCTGCATTTCAAACTACCCTTCTTGGCACCGCCCCGGCGAGTGCTGGTTTGTCGAGTGGCGCTCTTCGGCGACTTGAGTGTAGGGTTATCCTGGAGATTAAGGCGGCTCGGCGGGCAGTGCAGACGCCGGATGCCCGATACACGTTCCTGAAACTGTACAACATCTTACCATTGCAACGAGGGCTCCTCACGACGTCATTGAGCCTGATTACGCTTAAGCCGAAACCTGCGCAAGCACATCGATGAGGCTGGCTTCACTCATTGGGGCGATTGCGCTCTGCGTTTGGACGTCGTTGGGCCACGGGCAGGTTCACGGCCCACCCAACGTGATCTTGGTGCTCGTTGACGACATGGGGTGGTCGGACGTGGGGGCGTTTGGCGGGGAGATCGAGACTCCGCACATCGACCGGCTCGCCGCAGGTGGGTTGCGCTTTACGCAATTCCACACCACGGCCAAGTGCTTCCCGTCGCGGGCCGCCTTGCTGACCGGTCGATATCCCGAACAAGTGGGCATGGCTGAGTCGCCCACTGGCGTCATTGGCGACAGCGTCACCATCGCCCAAGCGCTCGGCGCGGCGGGCTATCGGATGCTCATGGTGGGCAAGCACCACGGCGGCGACCACCCCTTGGATCTAGGGTTTGAGCGCTACGCAGGGTTGCGTGGCGGGGCTTCGAACCACTTCAACCCCGGGGTTGCCGCACGGCCCGGCGAACCGGAGCCGGCGCGCAAGACTTACATGGCGCCAAAGGGACGGTGGTGGTGCTTCGACCGGGAGTGCGTTCAAGGCTATGCGCCGCAGCGCAAGGACTTCCACACCACCGATGCCTACACCGATTGGGCGCTCGATTTTCTGCAACAACACTCAGGGGATGCATCGCCTTTCTTCCTCTACCTCGCCTACCAAGCGCCTCACGATCCGCTGCAAGCCTGGCCCGCCGACATCGCGCGCTACTTGGCCCGTTACGATGCGGGCTACGGGGCGATCGCCGATGCTCGCTACCGGCGCATGCTTGAGACTGGCCTGATTGACGGTCGTTACCCCCGCTCTACGCCGACCTATGGGGACTGGACCCGCTTGACCCCAGATCAACGACGAGAGGAAGCCAGACGCATGGCCGTCTATGCCGCCATGATCGCCCAGATTGACCGGAGCCTGGGCCGGCTTATCGCCCATCTCCAAGGCTCAGGGGAACTCAACCGCACGATGATCCTGTTCACTTCCGACAATGGCGCCTCGGCTGAGTTCGTGCCCGCCGAAACCGGGGAGGGGGAGATCGGCGAACAACACCCGATCGGCTCGGTGGGGCGTTGGGCGACCCTCGGCGCCCACTGGGCCAACGTCGCCAACACGCCGTTTCGCTTCTACAAGAACCACCCTTTCGAAGGCGGTGCGGCCTCTCCGCTCATCGTGCACTGGCCCGATGGCATCCGAGCGCCCGGCCGGGTGGTCGCGGCCAATGCGCACCTGATCGACCTCTTCCCCACGCTGCTGTCCGTGACCGGTGCCAGCACGGCTGGAGCGGTGGACCTGCTTGCTGCAAGTCCGCGGCTGGAAGGCATCGACCTCAGCGCCTACTTCCAATCCTCCGAGGCGATCCCGCGGGCGCAACCGGTGTTCCAACGCTGGGGTCTCGGACGGTCCGTGCGCACCGACCGCTGGAAGCTGCTCTCCCAAGGCACGGCGGAGGCAAGCGGCTTGCAGCGATTTCTGCGCTGGCGGGCGCAGCAGGCCGCGGCGTCCGAACCATCGACACCGCCCGCCCCGCCGCCAGTGGAACACGGCGACTGGCAGCTCTACGACATGAACGTCGATCGCACGGAAACCACCGATGTCGCCAAGCGCCACCCGCAAGTCGTGGCTCGATTGTCCGCCGCCTATGACCAGTGGCTGAAGCGGGTCAAACCCGACTCCGAATAAAGTGCGGAACAAGGGAGTTCCGGCCAATCCTCCTCAGGGTTCGCCGCCAAAGTGCCTGGCCGCGGCCTCGGTGGCGGCGATCAGGTGGGTGCGCATGGCCGTTCGGGCAGCGTCGGCGCTGCGGACCTTGAGGGCGTCAAGAATGTCCTTGTGCTGATCCACGGCGGGGTAGATGCCTTCCTGCAAAATGCGTCGGTGAAAGCCGCTCGACAGCACGCTCTGGTTGCGCAGCGTCCACAGCCACTGCACTGCTTGGGTGATGGCGGCGTTCTCGGTCGCCTCGGCGATGGCGACGTGAAAGCGCGCATCCACCTCCTCGATGCGTGGGGTGCCGGCAAACTGGCGCATCTCCTCAAAGATGTCCTCAAGCGCTGCAAGTTCTGAGTCCGTAATGCGCTCCGCCGCCAGGGCGCTGGCCTCGGGTTCCAAAATGAGGCGCAGTTCCAGCAGTTCGAAGGGCCCGATGCCCTCATCATCCAGCGTGATGCGCTGGGGATGGCCTTGCTGGGTGACGTAAATGCCAGAACCGGTGCGCACGTCGATGAGGCCGGACACTTCCAAGGCAATCATGGCTTCACGAATGGTCGGGCGGGAGACCTGCAGCATCTCCGCAAGGCGCCGCTCCGCGGGCAGCTTTTCGCCAGGCTTCACCTCGCCACTGGCCACCAGCTCCGCGATGCGCTGCGCCACCCGCACATAGAGCCGTTGCTGGCTCTCGATGGGGGCCAGCTTCATGGTTCGCTTATCTGCCGGCGCTGGTCCGCCAGTGCCTGTGCCCGCAGGCTCAGCTCCGCTGCCCGAAATGCGTGCGCTTGGGTCATGGCGGTTTCCGTTCCGTTCAGGGCGTCGAGAATGAGCCGTCCGAAAAACGGAAAGCCCACCTTGCCGAGGCAGTCGATCTCCTCCACCGAGTGGCCGTCCGCCTTGAGGATGACGGAGGCCGGCGCCTGTCGCGCCGGGTCCACGTACTTGCGCAACTCCAAGGTGCCGTTCGTTCCGGTGATGAAGGTGCGTCCATCACCCCACACGGGCAGCCCGTCCGGCGTGAACCAATCGAGCCGGGCGTAACCGGATGCGCCATTGTCGCCCACTAGAGCGAATTCGCCAAAGTCCTCCAGGCCGGGCAGTTCCGGGTGATTGAGATTGCAGGCCCGCGCATGGGCCACCGTTGCGCCCTCACAACCCGCGTAGGCGAGGAACTGCTCCACTTGGTGCGAACCGATGTCGGTGATGATGCCGCCGTATCGCGCCTTGTCGAAGAACCACGCCGGCCGCGTCTCCATGGACAACCGATGGGGTGCCAGGTTGAGCACGTGCAGCACGCGGCCAATCGCGCCTTGGGCGATCAGCTCACCGGCATGCCAAGCCGCCTCGTTGTGCAGGCGTTCCGCGTAATAGACAAAGTAACGGCGTTGATGCTCCGCCACGATTCCGCGCAACGTTTCCAGTTGCGCCAAGGTGGTGAAGGGCGATTTGTCGGTGAAGTAGTGCTTGCCCGCCTCGATCACGCGGGCGCCAATCGCCGCCCGCCGGTCCGGGACCGCGGCTGCGGCGATCAGTTGCAGGCGGTCGTTTTCCAGCAGGTCCGTGAAGCTGGCGACAGCCTGGGCCTGGGGATAACGGGCTTGATAGGCCCGAAGGCGTTCCGGGCTCGGGTCGTAAACGTGCGTCAGCGTTGCGCCGGCTTCAATCAGGCCATTGGTTTGGCCGTAAATGTGGCCGTGGTCCAGGTAGGCCGCGGCAAATTCGAATTCACCCGGTGCCACCACGGGCGCCGGCTTCCCTTGGGGCGCGTAGGTTGCGCCATCGCCGATTCTCACAGCCACCCCAAGCCCACCAGCGTACTGTAAAGGGCACTGGCCACCACCGTCAGGATGCACAGCACCATGGCGCTGTTGTAGAGCGCCGCCTTGCCGCCTTGCGGGCGGTCCGTCCCCAAATAAGACGCTCGGTTGTTCAGGGCCAGCCAGCCGACGTAGGCAATGGGCAGCAGCAGCCCGCAGAAGGCGGAAGTGGGCAGGATCACATAGGGCCCCATGGTGGTCCACAGGAACACGCCGAGCACCGCCGGCGTCGGCGCCAGGCAGGCCAGCCGATAGGCGGTGGCGCCTTCCTTGAGATCGAACATCTCCCGGGCCGCGGCGCCACAGGTGAGCATGTGCATCACCAGCGACCCCACGGCCATGCCCAGCACGCCGAGGGGAAACACCAAGCGCGCGACCAGGTCACCGAAACCCGCGGCGCTGAACATTTGCCCAGCCCGGGCGGGGCTCAGGCGGGTTTGCAGATCGCCGTCGCCGCCGTGCAGGGCGGCCGCGGCAGCGATGGATATGAGCCCAGTGACCAACAGATAGGGCACCACCAAGCCGATGAGGATGTCAGTGCGCGCCAGGCTGCGGTGCTCTCGGCCCCAGCCGCGGCGCAGCAGCGTGTAGCCGTACACGAAGGTCATGTTGATGCCCACCGCAGTGCCTAGGGCCGCCATCATGGTGGTGACGCCGAAGGCATCGCCCGGCAGGGAATGGGGCACGAACCCCCAAAGGACGGCCGCCCAGTCCACATTGCCCTGCAGGCTGGCCATGACCACCACCCAAGCGAAGCTTAGAACCACCAAGGCGCTCAGCACCTTGATGCCATTCTCAAAAAGCCGCACCGCGCGCTGCCCCTTGTCGTAGTTCCAGACCGTGTAGGCACAGCCGGCCCAGACCAGCACCGCCAAGGCAAACAGGTAAAGCTCGCGGGCCACCCGGGACGCCTCATTGGCCAGCCCGAACCCAGTCACCACGAGAATGGCCTCCTCCAGCATGCCGGCGCTTAAGGGATAGTGGGAGAACCCCCAGATGATGCTTGAGCCGAGCGCGGCGATCGCCCACAGCCAAGCGAGCAGCTGCGAAAAGTGCTGCTTCATGGCCGCGAAAGGCCGCTCGCCGGTGGACAAGGTTTGGTGCGCCAAGGCAAAAAGCATGATGCAGCCCACCAGCATGGAAACCGGCTGCACCCAGAGGAACTCATAGCCGAACACCGAACCAATGGTCAGCGACGTCACGGCGGACCCGCCGCCCAAGGTCATGGCTCCCTGCAGCCACCCCGGGCCACCCTCTCGGATTTGGGCCAGCAAACTCATCGGCAGGACGGTGGTGACCCAGTTTGACTTTGGCTAAGCGCGGGGACCGACGCTCTGGCGAGCGTCGGTTCGTGGGCGGGACGCCGTCGGTCCGGGGCCTCCGAACGGCTGGAAACGTGTGTCGCGCCAAGAAAACTTCGATGCGAACCGCGGAATTGCGCCGTCTCGCCCTCAACGAAGCCCCGCTGGCGGTTTGAATCAGGCCGGATCATTATCGAAACGACTTGGCCATGTCGATGTTCGCCTCAATGGCAGCCGGTTCCCGCAGGCTGGAGGAGGCGATCCTTTGCTGCAGGGCAGACTCATAGGCCTCTGCGTCCAAGGGCAGCGAGACAATCTGGCCGCGCCATGCGGACAGCAGCATGGCGTTGGCCAGTTCGATGGAGGCCAGCCCGGCGGCAGCCGGCGTGGCCAGCGGCTCGCCTTGGGCAATTGCCTGCACGAAGTTTCGCAGCACGGCCGCATGCTGATCCACGGGCTCGGCCGGCTCCATGGTTTGTTCGGTGAATTCAGGCATGCCGAACATGTCGAGCGTGTTCGCACAATGATCGGCCACGCTCTGCGCCGCCGCGTGCACGCTTATCCGCTCGCCGTCGAACCGGAGCGTGCCCAAGTCACCCACAAGGTCCAGCTGATTGATGCCCGGCGCCTCCCCGCTCGAGGCGGTGACCGTGCCGGTCAGCCCGTTGGCGAAGCGCAGGGTGGCCGTGACTTCGTCCTCCACGTCGATCTTGTGGTACCTGCCGAAACCGGCAACGGCGAACACTTCGCCGGGTTGGCCCACCAGCCACTGCAGGACGTCCAAGTTGTGGATGCACTGATTGATCAGCAAGCCGCCGCCCTCCCCCGGCCAGGTGCCCCGCCACCGGCTCACGTTGTAGTACACGTCCGGGCGATACCAGCTGGTCATGGTCCAGGCGAATCGTTGCAGGGGGCCAAGACGCCCTTCATCAAGAACGGCCTTGATTCTGGCGTAGGCAGGATGAAACCGCTGGTTGAGCATCACGGCAAACCGGCTCTGTTCCGGCGCGGCTGAAACCAAGCCTTGTGCCTCACCGATGGACATGGCCAAGGGTTTTTCCATCAAGACGTGCAGGCCCTGCGCCAGTGCGGCCCGGCCAATTTCCGGATGGCTTTGAGTCGGCGTGGCGATCAGCACCGCATCGACCAGGCCGCTGGCGATCAGCGTCTGATGGTCCGGAAAGCAAGGCACGCCGTAAGGTTCGCCGTAAGGCTGGCCGGAAGGCTCGCCGTGAGGCACTCCCGAAGCCTCGCCGAATTGCGCCCCCAGATCCCCGCCCCGTGCGCAGACCGCGCTCAGCGTCGCGCCTTCGACGCCGCCGCCACCCAGCAGCTGGGCATGCTGCCGGCCAATGTTGCCAAGGCCCACGAGGCCGATCCGAACGGCGCTCACGGACCGCCTGCCTTCGGCAGCACCACCCCGCCCTCGGGCGTGGCCATGCGCACGCCGGTCACGCTGCCGTCATCCGCCAAGACAAACTCCAGCCGCAGCTGACGGGGTTCGAAAACGAAGTGATCCTCCCGCTCTTCCACCAACGGTCCGTTGAAGATGCCGCTCTTCACTTCCAGTTCACTGCCGTTGTACACGAACTGCAGCTCAAAGCCACCGCCGCCGTAGCGACCTTGGTATTGGGCATAGTGCGTGTTGACGGGCACCGCCGCCAGTTCCTCGGCCGTCCAGAGTTGCGTTCGGCCTTGGGTTTCCCGACGCAGGCGGGCTACGAACCCCGGATCGATGGCACGGCCTGCATGCCCCCAGGACCGATTCAGATGAGTGAGCAGCCCCGCCGCAGTCTCGTCGTCGAAGCCCGGCATGCCGGCGTGCCCTGGCATGACGCCGTTCCAAGCCTCGCCGTTCACTTCAATCGGGCCGGCAAGCCCGTGCAACACGATGCGCGCCAACACCTCGCTTGGCCCAGTCACCCAGGAGGAACCGCCCAGCGGGGGACCCAAGGACTCGAGGCCCGCGCCATCGGCGCCGTGACAGACGGCGCACTGTGCCTCGTAGTACTGGGCGCCCCGTGCGCGGTGCCGTTGCTGCAAGGGCGTGAGTGGCTTGGCACTGGCAGGCAGATCGTCACCCAGCCACGTGACGCTGCGCCGGGCTCGGCCAATGGCGGGCCACAGCTCAGTGTCCTCGCCGGAAAAGACCGGATGGGGTTCGGCAAGCTGCAGGCGGGCGAAGCCCTCGTCCCGCGTCAGCGCAAAGAAGCCGTCCAGAATGGCTGGTGCCAGCCAAGGCCAACGTTGACTGTCCGCGGCCAGGTCCAGCCAAGGCCCGGCTTGGCGGCTGTCACCGCGCAGGCCCTGGCTGACCAGGTTGGCCACGAAGGCGGTGGCCGCTTCCGTTTCGGCACGCCAAGCGCCAGTGGCCAGCAGTGCCTTAAGCCAGTTCAACTCCTCGCCGAAAGCCGCCGCTTGGATGGCCGCGCGCTGGTAGGCGTTGGCCGGGTCCGCGACAAGCTGGCCAATCAACTGCGCCCTGACAGCTGGCGATGCCGCATGGGGCGCAAGCGCCAGGACCAGGTGCTGCAGGAAGACCTGATCCTGCGGCGCGGATGTAAGCTTCAGCAACTCCGCTTCGGACAGGAGTTGCGCACCCGCTTCCAAGCCGGCCAGGCGCACGCGGGCATCGCGATGCTCCAAGGCGATAAGAACAACCGCCTTGGTGAGTTCGCCACGGCCTTGGAGCGTCCACAGGGCGTGAACGGCCGCCAACGGCTGGCGCCCTTGTGCGATCTTGGTCAATTGCTCCCGAACCGCCCCGCTCCGATGCGCGATCAGCAGGCGCTGGGCCGTGTCGCGCCGCCAGCCATTGGGGTGGCCGAGCCACGCCAACAGGGCGCCGGGATGGGTTGCTGCCACGAATTCCGGCTGCGGGCGCTCGTCATCCTGACGGGAAACGCGCCAGATGCGCCCCATGCCCAATGGCCGCTCCAGCCCGCGCTCCTTGGCTTGGGCGCGAAGCTCCTCGCTAATGAAGAAATGGTCCTGAATCACGCCGCGGTAGAAGTCCACGACGTAGAGGGCACCATCCGGGCCCACCTTGACGTCCACGGGCCGAAACCGCTCGTCGGTCGAAGCCAGGAACTCTCGCTGCGTCCAGGTTTCATCGGGGTAAAGCACATGCTCGGCGCTGACCTTCAAGCCATTTCGACTCAGGCGCAGCTGGGCCACGGCATTGGCGGCCGGTTCCGCCACGAACACGTCATCGGCGTGGTCCGGCCCGAACTGATCCCCTCGGTACACGGCCATGCCGCTGGCGGAGGTGGGCTGGTCGAGACGGCCATCCTCCCGCAAGACGCCCGGCACGTAGGCTCGATTGACGCCGGTGTTGACGCGCACGGCAAACATGTGGTCCGGCCCGCTGATGCGGGCGTTCAACCCCGGCGCGCCGACGTTGCCCGCCCTCACCACGGCTTGGGCATCGTAGCTGTCGCCCAGCAGCAGGACGGAATTGGTGTTGTAGTAGAGCCGGCCCGCATTGTCCTTGCTGATGCCCCACTGGCCGCGAAACAGCGTGGGTTCCGAAACCAATTCGCCGCCAACGATGCGCAGCCGGCGGGTGGACTTGGCGCTGTAGAGCCAATTGTCCAATCCCATCAGCAGCCCGTTCTCCGCATGCTCCACAGAGCCCGGCTGATCGCCATAGGCACCGAGAGACACCCGAGCATCGCAGTCAATGGTCGCGGCGCTGCCGTCCCTGTTGGGGCACAGCCACAGCTTTGGCGGCTCCGCAATCAACAGACCCTGGTTGACGATGGCCACGGCCCGCGGCAGAACCAATTGATCCGCGAGCACTTCGCGGCGGTCGTAGGCGCCGTCCCCGTCCGAGTCTGAAAGCCGAACCACCGCACCGACGGCGGCATCCTGGCCGGTGCCGTAGGTGTCTGGCATGAACCCCCGCATCTCCGCAGCGTACAGATTGCCGGCCTCGTCCCAAGTGATGGCCACTGGGTCTTCAACAAGGGGTTCCACCGCAACGGGTTCGACGACGAATCCAGGGGCCAAGGCGAAGCTGCCGAGCGCCTCGGCGGGGGTCAACGCCGGGGCCGGCGGTGTTTCAAACGCCTTGTGGGGCGGAAGTGCCGGCTCGGGGGCTTGGGATTGTGCGTGAGCAAGCAGCCCCCAACCCAAGGCAATGGCGCCCAATACTCGGCGCATCGCTCGCAAGGAACTAGTCCCGGCCTTGCTGATGACACGCGCGTTCCAACGGCCCCTTCGAGGGCGGCACAGCGTGGGAGCTCCGCTCATCAATAGGTCATGTTGCGGAGGTAGCTGTAGCTGCGCTGGATGGCGTTGAGCGGGTCTGGCGGGTTGTCCCGTTCCACGAAGTGGTGGGCGACGCCGGTTGCCTCGGCCTCGGCGACGAAGCGGGGAAAGTCGATGGTGCCGTGGCCCACGTCCTCGAAATTGCCGTTCGCGTCGATGTCCTTCAGATGCGTGCTGTTGAAGCGGCCTGCGTAGCGGCCGAGGTAGTCGCTCAGATTGCCACCGCCCTTGACGATCCAGTAGGAATCCAGCTGAAAGCTGACGTTCTCGGGATCGGTCTGCTCGATCATCAGGTCGTAGGGGATGATGCCGTCAATCGGCGTTAGCTCCCAATCGTGGTTGTGGTAGCCGAATTGGACGCCTTGGGCGGCGCAGACCTCACCGGCGGCGTTGATGGCGGCAATGCTCTGCTTCACTTGATCGAGCGAGGCGAACTCCGTTGGCGGCAGCGCCGGCAGGTTGATGACTTTTTGCCCAAAGGCCTCTGCATCCTCCAGCGCATGCTTCACGTTCTGCACCAAGTACTTGGCCCGGCCGCGCTCCATGAACAAGCGCATCGCCTCCGCACGGGGCATTTGCATGGCATCGGCCGGCAGCTTCGGCGACACACGCCCAATCGGCGCCTGCAGGCCGATTTCAGACATGAGCTGCTTCACCTGCTCCACCGGGCGTCCCAAGAGGCCCATGGCCGAGAACTCCACCTGCGAGTAGCCGATGCTGGCCACCTGCTTAAGCGTGCCCTCAAAGTCCTGCATCATCAGCCGGGTGACGGTGGACAGCTGCAGGCCGATTTGGGTCAGCCGACGGCGAGCTGGCTGCATGGCCGATTCAGCAGCTGACGACGAGCCATGGGCCAGCAGCGCCACCGGGACCAGGGCCGCCCCTCCAAACTGCAGTAGTTCCCGTCTGCGCACGCCGTGCCTCCGTCAATGGCGCATCAAAAGCGGATGCCCAATTCTATGCCAGCGTAGCGTTCAGCATCTCTGGGGAAGTTCTGGATGTAGGTGGGCATGCTTCCCCACAGCGCGCCGAAGTTGCCGATGCTGCTCACGTAATCCTCATCGAAGAGGTTGTTCACGAACAGGGTGACGGTGTAGCGCTCATCGACGCTGTCAATGATGCCGAGGCTCAGGTTGGCGACGCCGTAGGCATTCTGTTCAGTGCCGGGGTCGCCGAGCAGCGAGAAGTTCACGTCGTCCTGCCACTGGTAGGAGAGATTCAGAAAGCCGTCGAACGGCAGGCTTTCCAAGGGCACCAAGTACTCCGCGCTGACGGTGAACTTGAGTTCCGGGCTGTTGTTGAGGTCCTCGCCGCCGAGATCTTGCGCCGAGCGGCCGGTGCCCATGCCCGAGCTGTCCAGAATTTCAACGCAGCCTGAGGTCTGCCCCGACCAGCAGTCCGCACCCGGATACTCCTTGATCTCCGCATTGACGTAGGCGATGCCGCCGACCAAGCGCAGGTTCTCGGTCAACGCGGCCTGGAAGTCGATTTCGAGGCCATAGGTTTCCAGTTCGCCGACATTGGCAATGCCCAGCTCGATGTTGTTGTTGATGACGCGGGTCTGCTGCGCCTGAAAGTCGTCGTAAGTCGCGAAAAAGAGGGTTGGGTTGAGCTGCAGCCGACCACCGAGGAAAGTGCCTTTCATGCCCACCTCAAAAGCCAACGAGTCCTCGTTGCCCACCGGATTGTCGGACGTCTGCTGGTTGAAGCTGCTGGAGATGTCGTAGCCTTGGCCCTTGTAGCCCGTGGAGGCCGTGGCAAAGACCATGACCTCGTCATTCAAGAAGTGCTGCACGCCCAGCTTGAAGGTGGCGGCGGTTTCGCTGTCTGATCCGGATAGGGACGTGCCGTTTAACGCGTTGTCAAAGCCGTGGGAGATTTCCTCATCCTGCACGCGGGCGCCGAGGATCAGGGCGGTTGCGTCCGTGATGGACAGGGTGCCCTGACCGTACAGGGCCAGCATTTCCGTGCCGGTGTCCGCCACCCAGTCCGCGGCGAACAGCGGGCCCCGCTGAAAGCCCCGGCCGTAGTCCACATCGGAGTAGTAGAGGCCGGCAACGTACTCGAGGGTTTCCGATGCGGGGGAGATCAGCCTGAATTCCTGGGAGAGGGATTGCAGTTGGAAGCCGCTGCCCTGCAAAAGGCCACCCGATGCCGCGCCGCCGGTGAAGGCGGCCAGCACATCGAAGGCCGTGCCGTCCACGTCCCGCGTGACCTGATAGTCCCATTCGTTGTAGGCGGTCACGGACAGCAGTTCATGCTGCCCAACGTCAATGCTCAGCCGCAAGCCGGCATTCCAAGCCTCGGAGTCATCCGCTGTGAGATCGTCGCTGGCGATATTGGTGTTGTCCGGCGCGGGATCAATGCCTGCCAGCACCGCAGGCGCCGGCACACGGCCCAGAAAGGCGGCATCGGCGCGCACTGCGCGCATGGTGGCGTTGCAGCAGGTCGATTCGCTCTCGCTGCGCTCCGCAAAGACCGTCGCCGTGACGCGGTCGCTGACATCGAACACCAGCTTGCCGCGCACGCCCCAGGATTCGTTGCCGTCCACCTCCTCGCCGGTGGTGATGTTGTCGATGTGCCCGTCCTCCCGATCCTTGACGAAGGCGCTCAGCCTGAAGCCGACGGAGTCGCTCAACGGGCCGCCCGCGGTCAGCCCCACGTTGAACTCGTCGTCGGTGGTGTAACCGCCGCGGAACCGGAAGTCGAACTCCTCGCCCGGTGCTTGGGTGACCACGTTCACCACGCCGGCCGAAGCGTTCTTGCCGAACAGCGTGCTCTGCGGCCCGCGCAGCACTTCGATGCGCTCGATGTCCAGCAGGTCGCTGAAGGCCTGGGAGGACCGCACCAAGGGCACGTCGTCCACCACGATGGCGACGCTGGGTTCAATGTTGATGCTGAACACGTTGGTGCCAATGCCCCGCAGGCTGAAGCCGCTGTTGGTGGCCCAGTCCCCCCGGTTGACCGTCAACGACGGTGAGATGCGGGTGATGTCGGTGAACTCATCGATGCGCATGGCCTCGATGGTTGCCTGATCCACCGCATTCACCGCAACCGCCACATCCTGCACGCTTTCCGCGCGCTTCGTGGCTGTCACCAGGATTTCCTCAATAACCGCCTCGCTGGCCAGCACGGGCGATGCCAGCATCGCCGCAACCAACGCCAAACCCGTGCACCGGACTCCGTTGCCCATAAGTGATCCCCTGTTGTCTGTTCCCTATCGATGGGTGGCCCGCGCCGATGGCTCCTCCAACTGAACCGGCTGGCGCCACCCCCGGGTTGCGAGCCGTTCCTGCGGCCCAAGCTACGCACCGCAGGTCGGCAAGCTGAAGACCCAAAATTGGTCAGGCCACCTTGCCACTTTACGCGCAGTTGCCGCCCCCGTCAACCAACTGGAGATGGGGGGATGGGGCAGCGGGGGTCAGGCCAGACGCCGATTAGCAGGCCGGTATCATTGCTGCTAGGCTTCTTGCCCAACTTCGGGTGGACCGGCAAATAGAATGGAGTCAGAGCGGCGCAAGCTGCCAATCGGCATACAGACCTTCCGCACGATTCGGGAGGAGGGGTATTACTACGCTGACAAAACCGAACATGTTCGGCGGCTCCTGAGGGAAGGCACCCACTTCTTCTTGTCTCGCCCCCGGCGATTCGGCAAGAGCCTGCTGCTGGACACCATCAAGGAGCTGTTCGAAGGCTCCGAGGAACTGTTCCGTGGCCTTGCCATCCACGGAGACTGGGAATGGAGCCGACGCTATCCCGTGGTGCGGCTCAGTTTTGGCCGAGGCGATTTCACGGTGCCGGACTACCTGCACACTAACCTGATGGCGCAACTGGACTCCGAGGAGCGGCGCACCGAGATTGCTTCAGACTACGCTACGGGGCCGGAGCGGTTCGGCTTTTTGCTGGAGGAACTGCATCGAAGATCCGGCGAGCGCGTCGTGGTGCTGGTGGACGAGTACGACAAACCGATCCTGGACGCGCTTGGCCAGCCCGAGGTGGCCCGCGCCAACCGCGATTTCCTGCGCGGCCTTTATTCCGTAATCAAGGACTGCGACGCCCACGTGCGCTTCACGCTGCTCACCGGGGTGAGCAAGTTCTCCAAGGTGAGCCTCTTTTCGGGCCTGAACAACCTCATCGACATCACCCTCGACCCTGAGTTTGCCACCATCTGCGGCTACACGGAGGCGGACTTGGACACGGTGTTCGCCCCGGAGATGGCGGGCCTTGACCGCGGCGAGGTGCGCGAGTGGTACAACGGCTACAGCTGGCGGGGCGGGGAGCGGGTCTACAACCCCTTCGACGTGTTGCTGCTGTGCCGGCGGCGCGAGTTCGGCGCTTGGTGGTTCGAGACCGGCACCCCCACTTTCCTCGTGGACATGCTCACGCGGCGCGAGGTCAACACATTCGAGCTGCAGGGCATGGAGGCCGACGAGCGCCTGCTGTCCAGCTTTGATGTGGACGAGATCGCCGTGGAAGCGCTCCTGTTCCAGACCGGCTATCTCACGATCGAGGAGTCCGCGCATCGCGGCGGCCGCATGCGCTACCGGCTCGGCTACCCAAACCGCGAAGTGCGCCAGAGCCTCAACGACGTGCTGCTGGAGCGGCTGGCCGGCGGTGGCGAGAACCGCTCGCTGCGTGGGGGGCGTCTATACGACCACTTCCTCGCCGACGATATGGCCGCTGTGGAGGCCGAGTTCCGGGCGCTGTTCGCGGGCATCCCCACGGACTGGCACCGGCGCAACAACATCGCGCGGTTTGAAGGCTATTACGCCAGCGTCTTGTACGCCGCTCTCGCGGCCTTGGGCATGGCGCTCAGTGTGGAGGATGCCTCTTCAGCGGGCCGGCTGGACTTGGCGATGCGCTTCAACGGGCGCGTGTATCTGTTCGAGTTCAAGGTGGTGGAGCGCGCCGGGAAGTGCACGGCCCTTGAGCAGTTGAGGACGCGCGGCTACGCCGACAAGTACCGCCATCTCGGCGAGCCAATCCGCTTGGTCGGCATCGAATTCAGCGAGGCGACGCGCAACCTCAGCGCCCTTGACGTGGCCGAGGCTTAACGGCCCGCAGCGCTTCGAGATTTGCGCAAGCGATCATGACCTGTGCATGACCTTAGGCCGGCACGCCTGTTTGGTCCTGACCGGCCAGGCAGGTTTCGACAAACTCATGCATCAGCGCGATGCGTTGCTCCTGGTAGCGGCCCAAGGTCAACCGGCTGCGCGAGGCCGCCGCTGAGTGCATGCCGCGCTGGATGTTGGGCAGGTTCGCCATGTCTTGGTCGAACACGTGGGCAATTCGGCCCCACTCCGGCAGCGACTCAAAGTACTCGTCAAAGTCGAGCCTGGTCAAAGGCGGGCATGGCGGGCGCGGGGCGCCTTGTGGAACTGGCGCCATGAGCCGCACCGTGAACAGGGATTCGTCCGGATTGTCACCCAGCGGCAGGAACTGATAGAGGAGCGGCAACCCCTCGCCCAGCCAAGGCCCGAAATTCGGAAACATGGCGTATTGGATGCTGTCGATCATTTCGGCATCACAGAGTTGGCTGAAATCCGCGCCCATCATCGCGCTCATGCTCTCGCGGCGCCAAGCGGCGACCTCGCGGCGTCCGAATTGCGCCATCTCTTCATGATTCGGCAACGCGACTGGCGCATCCGGGCCAAACGCGGCCGCAAAGCTGCGCACCGCCATGACCGCCGCATCCCGTGCGCTCACTCTATCCTGCAGCAAGGGGCTGGGGACCGCCGCAGGGGTGATCAACCGGCTGATGACGGCCCCTTCGGACTGAAAGGCGTCGTACTGGGTATTGGCATCACCGGTGAATTCCATCGCATCGAAGTGCGTTTCCTCCACGTGGTAGGCCTCCAGGAACGCCGCCCACACCGTCTTCCAATTGGCCCGGATCTTCTTGGCGGTGCGCACCAGCGTGAATCGATTGGCCAGGTCAAAGTGCGCAAAGTGTTCGACCAGCACGCCGAGCGCATCCTCAAGGGGGCCCGCGTTCGGGTCTGGATTGACGAAGAGGCAACCGCCCCAGCGCCCGATGTTGACCTCCGGCAATGCGTATGAGTCGTCAACGCCCGGAAAGTCCCACTTGCTGGGCACTCGCTTCAGTTTGCCGTCAATGCGCCAACGCCAGCCATGGAAGGGGCACTTGATCTCATCGCCGCCTTCGCTGGCCGAGCAAAGGCGCGTTCCCCGGTGCAGGCAAGCGTTGTAGAACGCCTTGAACTCATCTTCCGCCGTTCGAATGATGATGAAGGACCGGGGCCCGACATCGTAGGGAATGCGGTCCCCCACCTCAGGAATGTCCTCCTCGCGGCAGGCGTACTGCCAAGTCTTGCCCCATACGTGTGCCATCTCGCGGGACGCGTACCCACGGTCCGTGTAGGTGCTGAAGGGAATCTCAGCGATGGATGGCCGGTGGTTGCCACGCGCTTGAATGGCCGCCGAGAGCGGGCCTGCGTCATTGGCCAGCATGTCCGGAAACAGCGGGCTCTCCTTGGATGCGTAGCCCTCTATGATGTCTGCCATATACTCTTGCTCTGCCTTAGTTGATCGTTGCCTCGCCCAATGCGAGATTACCGAGCCGAGGCTGCGCGGGGAACCCCGTTGCTGGCCGGCATCGACAACGCACGGGCCGAAATCATGGGAGCAATGGCATGGGCACCTACGACGCTGACGCTGCGCTGAACGCAATCGACGACAACGTCGTCTGGGTGCTGGCCTTTTTCGCGGTTGCGGCCGCGGCGACCTTTGTCTATCTCCTACAGTCCTTCAA
The DNA here is from genome assembly GCA_965220835.1 of Candidatus Azophilus sp. Taxonomy (GTDB): domain Bacteria; phylum Pseudomonadota; class Gammaproteobacteria; order Pseudomonadales; family Azotimanducaceae; genus Azophilus. Next base: position 2,579,582 of record OZ244842.1, read on the forward strand.
ATTGGCCCGTGACCATGAGGCTTACTCCTCCCCTCTGCCCGCCGTCGGCTGGTTCGCCGTTCATGACCTGCACTTCGTGCTGCTTTACGACCTGTGGTTTGACGTTTACGACCATTGGTGGGTGAAGGCTTGGTGGGTAGCGCTGGTTTTCACAACCCTGATCGAGTTTGCCTTGGTCGGCATGATCATCAAGTACGGCCGCAAGGAACTCGCGCCCTGGGCCTCCAACAGGCAATTCTTCGGCTTGATCGCCTTGGGCACGGTGGCCATTGGCGCTCTATGGCTGCTGGTCAAGGCTTCGCTCGACGACCCCCTGTTCCTGATTTCCTTTCCCATCACCGCCTTCTGGGCCGTGCCCTTCAGCACCGCATTGATGCTCAGGCGGAACTCACAAAGGGGGCAGTCAACCATATTGCCCATATGCAGCGTGTTCATCGTCGGCTCCTTCCAAGGCGCCCTGTGGTTCATCGACCCGTTCTTCCGTTCGCCCTATTTCCTGATGTTCACCGCCATGGGGGTGTCATGGGCGCTGGTGAACCTGTGGATGCTGAAGCGCCTGCCCGCCTATTCCTTGCAGGCCTGCCCGGCATGAGGGTGGTGTTAGTGACAACCACTTTGGCCCGGGTGCAGAGCTCGAAAAAATGCGGGCTTGAGTGGACGGAACGGACCGGTTCTGGCCTGACCACCGGAAACCACCAGGCTCGAACAAGCAGGGTGACTTCGGTCGCGATCTTGGAAGCCTTCAACCCCTGAAGCCTTTGATGGATGTGTGCTAAGAATTTGATTATAAAGCGGTATTTCAGAACACTTAAGCTACACTCCGGCGACATAGCAGCTAGCCTGCTTTCGGCCATTGTCGGCAAAAGGCGAAGTCATATCCGCTAGTTTGGGAACGCCAGCTAACGACAGTTGGAATTCCCGGGACGGCCAGTGGGCACAAGTCGAACAACGGGTATCTCACGAACACCCTCCGATCTGACTTCGTAGTCCCGGTAAGGGGGAAAGAGCTCAACAAGCTGGCTCCAAATCGGTTCTCGGTCCATCCCCTCGATTAGTTCAGGCACTATCGCTGAGTGATCTTGCGCCACCTGGATCCACCCTTTGCCTTCCGACATGAGGTTTAGGTACCAATTCGGATGATCGGGAGCGCCGCCTTTAGACCCAACGACCACAAAGCTCTTGTCATCCTGCGCATAAATCAGTGGGGTAGTAGAAGGCTTGCCGGACTTCCTCCCCCTAGTTGTGAGCAATAGTGTGGGCACCACCTTGTCACCCCCAACGGGTCTAGAGTCCCACATATGGCCCGTCCTGCCACCTGACTGTATGTACTCAGTCAGGTGCCGGACTATCCATGGCTGCAGGCTGCGATTTATGACTGGTTTCACGGTCACGCCCCTAAATTCGCAGAAAATCCAATTCTACAAAAAATTGGTATCTAGGCACTAAAAACTATTGATTCGCAGCCAAAGCCCCTATACCATCGCCAAAATTAGTCTTTAGAGCCTAATTACTAGAGGGGGTGATTCATGGCAATCGGTGAAGAGGATGTTGGCACTCTTTTTGAGTCCGAACACGATAGCCTGATACGAAAAGTGCAACGGATCGTCAAGGACAGGTTCGACGCCGAAGACGTTGCACAACTGGCCTACATAAAGCTGATTGAGAAGATAAGAGGCGGATACGACATTGAACACGGCCGCGCGTTCCTGTTTCGCGTTGCAACGAATATCGCAATCGATCACTACCGCAAGTCAAAGATCGAAAGCGCGCGGCTGGCATTCGTACCATTTACCACACTGGGCCCTGATCAAGGCCGGACCGAGCTTGACCAAGAAATTGAAGCCGCCACATCGACTGATCCGCGAATCGAAGCTTGTCTGGACGCCACGCAACGAGTAGCTGATGTTCAGGCATCACTTACTTCCCTCACGCCAAAGTGCCGACGGGTGTTTCAAATCCACAAGTTTGGTGAACTGAGCTACAAACAGACAGCCGAGACTCTGGGTATCAGCGTCAGCATGGTAGAAAAGTACATGTCTCAAGCGTTGACCCACGTTCGTCAAACCAATTCTGCCTAGTCCTTAAGCCGCGTTATCGATTCTGTTGTCCCGAAGTCTGCAGAATCGGTCCAAATGGAAGTCAGTGCCACCAAACTTTTGCGCGAGCACCACAATGCGCTTTAGGTGATGACCCACTTCGCACTCGTCAGTTGTTGCAATAGCACCATGAAGCTGAAAAGCTGAGTGGGCTATTTCCCGGGCACTTCGATCACAGCGTACCTTTAAGGCTGACAAGTACTCCGACGCCACCGGATTTCCATCTCTTAAGTGAATAGCCGCCGCGTAGAGCAATGAAGTTGCTAGTTCGAACGCGACATGCATGTCAGCCATTTTGTGTTGCAGCACCTGAAAATCACTCAGCGCGCTGCCGAACTGACGCCGCTGCCGAGTGTAGGCGATAGTTAGCTCTTTCAGCCGGCGCATCATGCCTACCTGTTCTGAACACGCAGCTAGAATAGCCATATTGGTGACCTTTTCCAGGATCGAAGTGCTTTCCGACTGCGTCAGCAATGCATCAGCGCCCACAAGCACTTGATTGGCAGAAACTTCTGCGGCGTTACTGCCGTCGAACGTGCGATAGCTAAAAAGCTCCAACGCTTCGCAATCGACGAGAAAAAGTGCTAGTCGCTCACCGTCAATCATGGCAGATAGCACAATCTTATCTGCCGCAGCAGCATTGTAGACAACACTCTTTGAACCTTGGATTTTGTATCCGCCCTCACATGTCTCAGCTTGCGTGGAAACCGCCTCTAGACTGTATGAGGTGCCGCGTTCCTCGTGAGCAAGAGCAATATGAACAGAACCGGAAACAGTGCTCTCGACCAAGCCTTTGAATCGGTCGTCGTGCAAGATATCCAACACCTGAGCTCCAAGGGCCAAAGACTCGAGAAATGGTTCAGTCACTCTGTAGTATCCGAGTAGCTCAAACAGTATCAAGGAATCTATGGGATCACCCGAGTAGCCCCCAAATTCAACGCTAAATGGTACTGAGAGGTAGCCCAGTTCTGACACTTCGCTCCACATGGCCGTATCGAATCCATCACCACTTACTCGCGACTCTGCCCGATCGGAGAACTCGTAACAGCCGCGCAAGTACTTATCTATGCTAGTACGAAGGACAATTTGATATTCTGAAAACTCAAAGTTCATTGGTTGAGCCTAGTTCCTAAGAATAGTTTTGGCGATGATGTTTCTCTGGATTTGCGCTGACCCTCCGTAGATCGTGGCTGCGCGATTGTTTAGGTAGTAGTTTGGAATGGTGAGCGAAGCTTCATCACCGATATGTTCACCCACATAGCTCGGACCTAACACGTGGTTCTGAGAAACCGAAAGCCCGGTGCCGACAGTCTGCAGCGCCAACTCGTCTACCCGTTGCCCCAGCTCGGTCCCGACTAGCTTGACTAGTGATGAAAGCACACCAGGGTTATCACCGACTCTAAGGGTTGCACTCATCCTGTTCTCGGTCTGCTGCAAGGCGAGTGAATCTATTTCTAATAGACCCAAGCTAGCGCGAAACTTCGGCTCCTCGATGTATAAGCACCCAGAATGATGTCGAAAGAGGTGTGCGTTTTTTCGAACGACTTTCACGCGCTTGTTTATGATCGCATACTGGCTAATCAGTCCCCGCTCAAACTCCAAGAGAAACCTCGCTATTTCCCACCCTTGGTTTTCTTCACCCACCAAGTTGCTTGCGGGAATCCGAACGCTGTCAAAGAACACCTGGCACTGTTCAACTTCTCCGTCCAGCCCCAAAATCTCCTTCCGGGTAACGCCCGGGGCGTCAAGATCAACCAAAACAAAGCTGATCCCAGCCTGCGGCCTACCTTCGGGGGATGTTCTCACGAGGCAGAAGATCTTGTTGGAGCGATGAGCGTAGCTCGTCCAGATCTTGGTGCCATCTATGACGTACTCATCTCCTTGCTTTACCGCTCTCGTTCGCAATGACGCCAAATCTGAACCCGAGTTGGGTTCGGAGAAACCCTGGGCCCAGACATCCTGCCCATCCAATATTCTAGGCAGTAACTCTTTTTGCCCCTCGCTGCCGTACTTCATTAAGACTGGACCGAGCAACAGTAGTCCTGACATTTGCAGAGTCGGTGCACCCGACTCCACCAGTATCTCCTTGAAGATCATTCGTTGGGTATAGCTCCACCCAGGCCCCCCGTACTCCTCCGGCCAATCTGGAGCAGCCCATCCTTGGGCGTTGAGAACTTTCTGCCATTCCATTGATGCATCAAAGTCCGAGAATATACTCGTGGTTAGCTCTCCAGCCCGACGTAGCGTAGCTGACAGTTTCTCGTCGACGAACTTACGGACTTGGTCAGCGAACAGGAGATCCTCCGGGGGTACGTCTAAATCCACTTAATTGTTCTCCAAAACGGAATAGCTTGATCCACAAGGTTGTAGACGATCTTTCTTGCCGTTCACCCTAGTACAGGGCTTGTTCACTTGATCTGGGGAAAGCGCTGACCCATTTCGTCTATGGTTAGGTAAGGTTTGGTCCCGATCAACCAATGTTCAGACTAGTGGGAGTTTCTCCCTGTATTGCAGTAAATTACAGATGAGCTGGGTATCTCCAACTTGAACGCAAGCCCGTCAAAACGGCCTTTCTCGGAGTTCTTGTCGCCGAGGGGCGCTGAATGTGAGCCGAAAGCACGGATTTTTCGCAGGTCACAGATTGCCTGCCCCTCGGCGCAATCGGCCAAGCTTAGTGACACTGGCACCCGCTCACCCGCCACGCACCCACCTCCGCCAACGGCAACGTGCTCCATCAGTTGATTCTGGAAGGATGAAGAGATCATGAACCTATCCACCTCCCACACGGCAGCTGACCCGACCGCTGAAGTGGAGAATGTTACCGTAGGTGCGCTGCTAGCTAGGGTTGCGGTTCAGACGCCCCATCAAGTCGCAGTTGTAGAGTGCCGTGTGGGCAAGACCACGGAACGAACGCTCAACTATCAGCAGTTGCTGGAATCCGCGGAAGCAATTGGAAGGTGGGCGCTTCTGTCCCATGAAACGGGTGACCACATTGGAATCTGGGCACCCAACTCTCTTGATTGGTACCTCTTGCAGCTAGGTTTTAGCTTGGCAGGCATAACCCTGGTGACGATCAACCCAGCTTTTTTGAAGCAAGAAGCCGATTACGTACTTAACCACTCTGGTTGTAAAACCGTGATTACCGTGCCCGACTATCGGGGTGTGGCGCTCACTAAAATCGCTCAAGACATTGCGAACAACTCGGCCACCCTCACGAACGTTCTAGATTTGAACGAAGTTCCTTCCCTAGTCGATAGGGCCGACACACAAGCCATTGCGCTGCCAGAGGTGAGCCCCCACTCACCCTGCATGATTCAGTACACATCGGGCACAACGGGTACTCCGAAAGGAGCAACCCTGGGACACGCGGCGGTAGTGAATTACGCAAAGTTTGCGGAACTCGGACTGGAACTACCCAAAGGATCAAAATGGGTCAATTTCATGCCCATGTTCCACACCGGGGGCTGCATCTACATGGCCTTAGGTTGTCTGTGGAACAATGGCGTCCATCTACTAGTGGACTCTTTCGAAGCAGAGTATACACTGCAGTTGATAGAAGCGCATCGCGCTCACTTCCTTTGGTGTGTGCCAACCATGTACTTCACTATGTTCGAGCATCCGAACTTTAAACAGTATGACAAGTCTTCACTGGTTGTCGTCGCTTCGGGTGCCACGACAGTGCCTCCTGAACTGGTCACTCGCCTTGAAACTCACTTTACCGGCGAATTCATCATGCTATTCGGGCAAACCGAATGCGGGATGATATGTCAGACTACGCGAGGCGACACACTTGAACACAAGTCTCGTACCGTAGGTAAAGCCATGCCTCATACCGAGCTAAAGATCGCCAACCCCGAAACAGGAGATCCACTGCCAGTAGGTGAGGTTGGAGAAATATGCGTGCGTAGCCCATCTGTCATGATCGGCTATCATCAAAGGCCAGACGCGACCGAGGCTGCGATCGATCAAGATGGCTGGCTGCACACAGGCGACCTAGGTGTCATGGCAGCCGACGGGTACTGCGCGATCACAGGACGCATCAAGGACATGATCATCCGGGGCGGCGAGAACATATTCCCTCGCGAAATCGAAGACGTACTCATAGAACATCCAGATGTGCTTGATATCTCCGTGTTCGGGATTCCCGACAAAAGATGGGGTGAGCAAGTTGCAGCCGCCGTTCGCGTAGCCCCAGGGGCAACAAGCACGGATCAGGCGTTCGCAGATTATCTGCGCCACAAACTAGCGCGTCACAAGATTCCTCGTGTCTGGATGAGAATGGATGCGTTTCCGGTCACCGCCTCCGGAAAAGTAAAGAAGTTTGAACTCAGGGATCAATACGTCAGAAACAACCTCACCTAAACTACGACGTCGGGTCAATCAAATCCATCGGGTCAATTTTGGCAGCTTCCTCTGGTGTGAGGCCTTCAAAGGCTTTCATGTACTTCATGCCGATGATGTAGCTACTACCGTCTTCTTCGAAGTTGTGTAAAAACCGGTCGTCCGTAGGTGTGCCTATGAATATGGTTAGTAACTCCATACTGTGATCCTTCGTGACGGGCTGATGGACTTCGCCCGGATGTTCATAGGCAATATCGCCCTGCTTAAAGACTTTGTCCCCATACTGCCACTCACCGCTGACTGTGTAGGCCATCGCCACACTGAAGTGATCATGGTTCTGGGTGATCGTATGCGGTCCCATCCGAAAATTGAGTACGCAGATGTTGTGCTCTTCATCGGCTTTCAGAATACGGAACTCAGCACCGTCCACCAGCCCCCAAGGAAGCCAAGGTACTTTACTGGACTCAATTTTGCCTACGTGCTCTGCTAGCAGCGGATTAGTCCCAATATCTGTCATTTTGTTTACGCGAAGTCTCCGGTGTTTAGATTTAGGACGATTTCGACAGAGTACCACCCCACCCCCCGATGGACAGGGGGATCCTACGATATCGATCAAAACTCTCCCTGCTTGCTTCGGTCTCGACGTGAAGTTGCGTTCGGCACTCTTCAACAAAGGCTTCATTGAAGCGATCCGCACACATTCCAAAAAGAAGGCTAAAGTTCTGAACAACGCCATGATAAATGGCTAAATCTTCGACCAGGTCACTTTCCTTGGATCGATGGGTTTCGAAATACAGCCACGATTGCCATAGATACCACTGATTAGCGGCAATAATCGCTGTTGAGTGTGGAGGGCGCGGGGGCATCATCGCCTTCGCTGCCACTTCGTCGTCAAGTAGTTGTTGAAATTGACCCACAGCCCAGTCATGAAACTCGAAGTACTGCATGTCCAGCTGTTCGTTCTTGTCAAGTATGTTCTGGAGTGAGCAAAAGAAGAAGCGATACTTCCATAGATTTCTTCCAATGCCAATTTGAAACTGAGCTACATAGGACGCACTCAATGGCCTTGGCTCAGTTTTACTTGGCGTAAGGGTTACGCGCATCTCCGCCTCGATCATGGGGAAAATGCTCTGCAGGATCATATCCTTCGACTTGAAGTGATAGTTCAGATTGCCCGGGCTTATCCCCAATTCAGCTGCAATTCGATTGACCGGCACGTTTTGCACACCGTACCTGTTAAAGAGGTCAATGCTCGCAGCGACTATTTTATCTTTGGTTTTCATGCTCAGAAGTAGATTCTCTTTTCGTTTGGGGGTTGTCAAAGCCCAAATTCGTCATCAATTGTGAAGTGGGCCATGAACCAAGGTAGCACATCGTGATTCAAGTAACCGTTCTCTATCCCCGAGTTGAAGGCAAGACCTTTGATTTTGATTACTACAAAGCCCATCACATGGGCCTTGTGCGCAGGATTTTCGGTGAAGATGCATGGAATATCGAAGTCGAGCGAGGGGTTGAAGGTGGAAGGCCCGGGGCAAAGCCCTCGTTTGTCGCCATTTGTCGCCTGCAAACCCACGACATCGAAACCTGGCACAAGCACATTCAACGTGAGCTTGAGTTGTTTGTCGGAGACATTCCAAACTTCACAGAGATTCAGCCGACTATTCTATTTACTGACATCGCTTAACCTCCTAGCCCTTTGCCGAATGAGCGCTCTCTGGCCAATGCTGGCGAGAGAGTACAACACTGCAGACCCAAATGACAGCTAGGCAACAAAGAACTGCGGCCATTCCCGAGAGATGCAGCAGGACACTGGAGCCACTGTTGGGTGAATTCATTACGAGGTACATCGGCCAACCACTTCCCAGATGACCCATCACTGCACCAATCGGTGCAAGTGGGATAACCACAAGCTTCGTCAATCCCCTCAAGTTGGGGAGCAGGAGCGCGATCAGTGTAATCCCCACCAAGGCTGCGGTTGTATTCAAGAACGGCCACGTGAACGGTGCTAGAAATGCGAATGGCCACAGGGGCTGGGGTTCATAGTAAACCCAGAGGCCAGCGACAACCGGATATATCTCAAACAGCACATAGACCGCAACAGATGCCAAGCTGTAAGCCCAAACATATCGCGTGCTAACGCTCCCGCCTTCTACCTTCGGCAGGAATATGAGGTAAGTCACGCCAAAAGCAATGACGTAGGCGAAAAGCATGTGCAGCGGTAGCACTCTATCAACTGCCGAGAACACAACGGTCGCTCCAACAGGTGGATGAATCAGGTGCCCGAGATATCCGATTATCGGTTCTAGAAAACTTGCCGCTGCCGCACCAACCACCAGATAAACCGGCAGAAGTGAACGGCTTTTGCAGGCCATGCGGAGTCCATAAAGTAGCACAACAGCAGCAATTGCTCCAAACAGCCAGATCGCGAACTCTTGGACTTCCATGGGCATCACTGCCAATGGCGTCGGAGGGATGTGACTATTCGATTCCATGTTGAAGTTGCCTTGTTTGCGTCTCCGTCACGGAACAACGAAGGAAACGGGAAGCTCAGCCAGCCGGCAATGACGCCTCAGTATGACCGCTTACTCTATAAACCATGTGATGGGCGATAATCTCAGCCAGGCTCCACTATTCTAGCTTACATACACAACAACGCTAGTGCCTTTTCTGGACCAACATCTAAATTTGGCCAGCATTGGCGAAAACTAACTTTCCAATATACACTCAAGCTTGCGAGCAGCTACATTGCCGTAGTTAATCGCAGTGTTTTGTCCCACACACGAAAGGTAGTCACCAGCGAGTTGCACTCGAGTCTGATTTTCACTATCAAGATTGAGCCTTACTTCTCGCATTCTCTTATACATGCCTGTAAAAGGAGCAGGAACCGCGGCAACCCAGCGACTAACAAAACTCAAGTCTCGTTGATCGCATAACTCTGGACAGAGCGACTCGATAACTTCTTGGCATTGATCGATCAACTCTCGATCGGATCGCGCAGCCGCTTCATCAGCAACCTCATCGTCATAGTAGAAGTAGATAAGACTGTGCCCTTCAGGTGCTCGGTCCGAGCATTTGTTGTGATCCAGCCACAACAAAGTGATGTCTGGTATCTCTTTGGACGGTATCATAATCATTACGGCTTTGCTGTCCGTTTGCTTTTTGTAGCCCAAGTGAACACAGATACCAGGCACATAGTGCAACTGATCATTCATTGCTTTCACCCAAGATTCACAATCTGGAAACAAACTCACCGCTTGGGGCAGTAAAGTAGACAAAACGCACCCATCAGCCGTTTCGGTTCGTTGTTGACCCTGAGCGTCGGTGTATAAAACTTCTACAGAGTCGCCATGGTCAATGACTCTTGTAGCTTGGCTGCTATATTCAACCTCGAGGTGTTTAGCAAGTTCATTGGGAAGTAAGCCGATTCCGCCTTCAATTCCAACAATCCTCTTACTGAACAATCCGCTGATTGCGTTCATAAACTCCAACTTGGACACGTACTTTGCGCGTACAACCACCAAGGCGCGCAAGATCGGATCGACGAAGTAGTCCAGAATCTCCTGGTTGAGGCGACGCAAAGCGTAAGTTTCAGCGCTTTCATCATCCCACTCGTGCCCGATACTGACATCCTGAAAGTTCATTTTGTTCCCCATTCGCTTTAGGTCGAGGAACATGAGAGGAAAGATCAGTTTACTTCGCCAAGAAAACAACGACGAGAGCGCGCCACCAAGTAGGGGCCACTTTCCATTGATTTCATAGACCTTGCCACGGCGCAAAGTTCCAGTAATCGGGCTCGCCTGGACAATTCTATCCCCCAAGCCTAGCTCCCGAATAAGATCCAAATACTCCTTATAGCCTGCGCCCACCGCTGTGGCACCGGTATCAACCAGATATCCGTTCTTATGAACACTTGCGGCACGGCCTCCTGGATAATCGTTGGCTTCTATGACCTTCACTTGCTTTCCAGCTTGCTTTAGTCGATATGCCGCAGCTAAGCCTGCCAGACCCCCACCTACTACGATGACTTTCTGATGATCTGATATCATATTGAAAACTACTCGGGACGTGGCTGACCAAGAATCGTTGCGGCGATCCACACGATAGCGAATGCACAAGCGATCGTAGCAACTCCCGAAGCTTGCAATATCAAGAAATCGGTCGATGCACTAGAATTCATTACCGAATACATGGGCCACCCGGCTCCCATATGACCCATCAAAGATCCAATTGGGGCAAGAGGAATTAGTAGTATTTGTTTCCAGCCTTTGAGCTTAGACACTATTAAAAGAATAAGTGTTGCACCCATTAGCTCGCATGTGGAGTTCAAGAAGGACCAAGTTAGAGGGGCCATTCCTTTCCACAACCATAGCGGTTGGTCATCGTAATACACCCATAAACCTGCTTGAACAGGATAGATCTCCATCAAGATGTAAAACACCACACCGACGCCCCAGGTCTTCCAGACAAAACTCGTCGGAATTGGACCACTTTGCGACTTTGAGAATAGGACCAAATACATGACGCCAAAGCCTATGACGTAAATGAACAACATATGCCAGGGGATGGTTCGATCGACAGCCTCCATTAGGATCATGGCTTCTTCTGGCGGATGTATCACGTGACCAAGAAACGTAACGATCGCTTCCAGGGGAATCGCTGCACCTGCTGCAACGACCATCAATACAGGAACCGCCGATCCATGTTTCTTAGCCATAAGCAGGCTATAGGATAAGACCACTAGAGCACCGATCACCGTCACCCAAAATACTATGGTCTGCAGCGGTTCAGGCATAACGGCTGCTGGGGGAACGGGAAAGTTGACAGTGAGTGTGTTCATCTGAGTTGGATCCAATAGAGGCTGTTAAAGAGAAGACGAAGCAATCTCTCAGTTGCCCCACCAAACAACGAAGATAGTGGACGGGACAATGAGCACTGTTTGTCACGCCACAAATAGGGGCCACCTCGGTGGGTAGCTATCCATCTGATTCGTCTGCGAAATTGAGGGGTGGTGTAGCCGGAGTTGGCGAGCGCCTTTTGAGAAGCCATGTAACTACTCGCTCCCCTGCTTTCAGCAGACCGGGGTTCCTGTGTTGGGGGCTCTATCATTTCAGCAGCATCGCCGTTGAAGGCGATCTAGATGGCGGCAAGGGGGTTGTAGACTTGGTGGGTCATGGACTAGAGGTAGCTTGAAAATCGGCAGTGGGCCTCGGCGTCGAGTTCACTGACCTTTCGGCAGAACTCGCGCAGTAGCTTGGCCATTCGCTTTGCCCAAGCGTGACCGTGGTTGTCCTTGACGAAGGCGAGGCCGCACGGCAGTTGGGCGCCGCACAACGCGTGGAGGCGTTTTCGTGGGCAAAGTGGCTGGCCCACCGGTCGTGGAAAAGGACACCGCCGCAGCGGGGATGATGCCGATGTCGTCGATAGCCTCTCGGCCGCGCATTCGAGCGACGCGCTTCACCGTCTGGCTCCCGGCACCGACGTTGTGCAGCCAGCGGTCTTCCCGGTCGAAGGGAACTCCGGCCTGCCGAGCTCCCAAACGGAGGTTGACAAGATTGCCCGCGCCCCAGCGTTATGGGCCAATTCCCCCAGGCCATGCCAACGCCGCTGCAAGGTGACACCCATAGCCGCCATCCAGGTCACCCATAACGGCAACGCCACCAACCTGATGGCGTCCCCGGGAACGCAAATGCCTCCAATCAGGGGAAGGGGGAAGTAGCTACTCTGCCTTTGGCGTGGGGTGACTTAGCGACTGATTCGTCTACCAACAAGAGGCGATGTGCCGCCCCAACCTTTTGAAGAGCACCTTCCAGAGTCCAAACAGGTAGTTTCCTATGAAGAACTCCATACAGGCCGTAACGATCATGGCCATCGTTACCTTAATCGCTAGCGGAAATGTTGCTGCGCAAGAGCTAGAAGAGATTGTTGTTGTCGCGCAAAAGCGCTCACAAAATCTTCAGGACGTCCCGGCAGCTATCGAGGTGATTTCAGGTGATAGGCTTGACAATTCTGGTATCTCAGATTTGTCTGAACTTCATAATATCTCCCCAAGTTACGCCATTAACGCCAGCGGTGCAGGCAACCAGCCCTATATACGAGGAGTTGGATCGGGCATCAACGGCAACAGCGTTGATTCAATCGTCAGCCTATATGTCGATGGTGTCTTTGTTCCAAGAAGCTACGCTCTTTTAACGGGCATAGGAGAGGTTAACGACTTCGAGTCCGTGGAGATTCTCAAGGGTCCTCAAGGGACCCTATACGGTCGCAATGCCACGGGGGGCGCAATCGTAATCGAAACATTTTCGCCTGTCATGGGAGAGGGGTTCAGCGGCGGCGCTACCGTTTCAATCGGCGACTACGGGCAGCGAGAATTCGCTGTTCGGCTTAGTGGCAGCTTGTCTGACACACTGGCAGCGACCGTGTCATACATGGACTACGAAAACGACGGATTCGTTGAAAACATTCGTGCAGGTGACGATTTTGATAGCAAAGACGGATGGACCGCCTCTACCAAAGTTCTTTTTGAACCAACTGAGAGCGCCAGCTTTGAGTTTTCTGCGTTCGTCGCAGAAGATGACAATCGATCCTTCCTCGTCCACCAAGTGGGCCAAACGGATAACGAACTTGCAAACGCACTACTACCGGGGTTTGGACTAAACAATGCTCAGGTCGGCTACTTTGGTGCCCTCACACAGCTCTTGCCGGTAGCTGGCGTGGATCCTACCAATCCTGCGGTTATCGGTGCTGTGCTGCCACAGATTGCAGGCATTCGATTCCCAGGAGGTGCGGGTGATGGAAACGTTGAAAACAACAGGTCAGGGCATCAGGTTGGCGGCCGCGACTCTTTAGGGATCGGAGCTGGTCCAAGTATGGGTGACAACAACACCGGACAAGTTTCTGAAAACACCCAGCTATCACTGCGCGCAACGTTCAATTTCGAGCGATTTGACCTCGTTTCCGTGACTGCGTACGGCGATTTCGATCAATCATCGACTCTCGATGTGTTCCGCGCCCTGCCAGAGACTCTCCCGGATCTAACCGTTTTAGCGCCACTCGCAGGCAATCCGGCCGCTTCTCTACCCTTACTGACCTTATTCAATCAGGGCAACATCGGATTTTCCGGTTCCACAGATTCCGATTTTCGCTCACAGGAGGTCTATGTTGCCTCAACCGAGAGCGCGGTGGAGTGGATCGCAGGCATCTACTACTTCAAGGAAGAGTTTGATGCAGCCGGGGTAACGAATGATCTCTTCGGCTTAAACGTACCAAGTTCCTTTTCGGCGATGGAAGCTGAATCCATAGCGGTATTCGGCGAGAGCACAGTACCGTTAACGGACACGTTATCGACCACACTTGGGATTCGGTACACCGATGACCAAAATGACCTGACTAACCGAAACGCCGAGGTGGGCTTACCAGTTGTCGGTCCGCGGACGAGGAGCAACGACAATGACGAGTTCACCTATACGGCTAAGCTCACGTACATTGGCAAGATTGCGACGTACTATGGGGGCATCACCACAGGTTACAAAGCTGGTATTTTCAATACCGGGGACCCCAACTCAGACCCCGCGGAACCCGAAGACATTACTTCCTATGAAGTGGGTTTCAAAGCGAGCCTCGCCGACAACAGAGTGCGATTAAATGGCGCTGCATTCTTCTATGACTATGAGAACATACAGTTGAACGTGCTAGACGCCATCGATGGTTCAACTAGGGTTGCCAATGACTCGGAGGCTGAAGTCTTGGGATTTGAGCTAGACATCGAAGCCTTGATCGGCGAGCAGACCACTCTGTTCGGCGCTGTCACGCTCCTTGACTCTGAATACACTGAGGATGCTCTGGTCGTTGCAACTGGTCAGATTCAGCAAATCACGGGAAATGTTCTGCCCTATTCTCCGGATATCAACTTAGTGGCCGGCTTGCGCTATACGATCCCCCTCAGCTTTGGTGAGTTGTCACTGAATCTATCCGCCAACTACAACTCGGGGCAGTTCTACGACCAATCCAACCTACTTGGCAGCGGTCATGACGGTGACGAGGACGACTCGTTCACGGTCGCCAAGGCAAGCATCACCTATCGTTCGGCAGACGACAGGTGGCTGCTCAGAGGATACGTCAACAACCTAACTGATGAAGAGTATATGGCGGGTGGCTTCGACTCTGGCGGTCTTTTTCAGATGACCAACCAAGCACGTCCACGCCACTATGCTGTTACTGCGAGCTACCGCTTTTAACATCTCTAGCTGTCATAGCAATGCCTCGATTAGCGCTGTCTGAAAGTGCACTCGATACTGGGAACCCAAAGTGTAGAGACCGGCTTTGGCTATTGGCTCCTGCAGATATTTAGCTAGGCCAACGTGGCAGACAATTGTGTTCCGGGCCATGTTAAGCACATTGCAATAGTTCAATGTAGCTTCATCTAGGGCGTGACCCCCTTTCTCTTCGTAAAGACTCAAAAACTGCCTTCTTGTCACCTGCCCCTTAAGCGATGTGAGGACATAGGTGATGTCTTCAGCGGCACAACCGATGTGAGCGGTTTCCCAATCTATCAATGCCGAAATCTCATCACCGTCGTACAGAAGATTGTGAAAACCCACGTCGCCGTGAACGATTACTGGCAAGCCGCTAAGCCGATGCGCATTCTGCCTTAACCAGTTCAGACTGTATTCTAGCAATGCAGACGGCTCGTCGGTATTGGTACGCCAATATCGCTCTAACGCACCCAGCTGTTGAGCCACCGCTCCGGATAGCGAAACCTCGTCCTTCTTTGGCCAGAAGGCACTACTGGAGGGATTCGGCACATCCCACCAACGGAGCTGATGTTGCTGTGCCAGCAGCGTGCAGATCTGTTCCAGTCTTTCTTGCGGTATCTCGTCTTGGCTTCCCAATGCACTACCCAGTATTTTTCCGGGTTTGAACTCCATCAGAAGGCAATCACCTCCGAACCACTGCGGGTCTGGCTCGTAGTGATAGATCTGCGGGCAAGGAAGACCCTGAAGATGAGCAGTATTCATAGCGTGGTACTCGTCTTCTAACTCGGCAAATCCGCCTTCGAGTAGCCCACCGGGCACTGCACATCGAGCTATGAACTCAAAGGGCGCGCCTGCCTTCTCCGCATCCACTGCGAACACGCGCCGTGAAAACCCACCTGATAGCGGCCGAATCCCGAGCACGGATACTTCGGCTTCGAATACACCCACTTTGTTGAGATACTCCGAAAATTTCGATTCATCAGGTATCTGAATAGCACCAGAATCAGCCGCCCCATGCTTATCTTCTTTGAGGATCCAGAATTTCCAGAGATCAGTTTCCAAAGAAAAAATGTCCGCGAGCGAATTTAAATTCAAGTCAGCTTCGCAGTTGCGAATTCGTTCACCTAATGAACGAGTAAGGTTTTCGACAAAACTCTGCACTCCAGACCAGTCACTAACATCCGGGGAGTAGTGAGAGTCAGCGTCAATGGAACAACCTTTGTCAACGATATTCCTTAGCAACTCCTGATCTGGGGCTAGCTGGCCTTGCAGCTCGTTAAGCATTGAAAAAACCATGTCAAGCTTCGCTTTAGCACCCGGATCGGACAACTCAGGCGCTACTCCTTCAGCCAACAAAAATCGAGCACTTCTTAGTAGCTGGTCGTACGTAGGCCTCATTAGCGCCTCCCTATCCCTATGTTGTAACCAAGCGCCCCCTGAAACTGGCTACTGATACTCGGAAAATCGACTGACGAAGTCTCCCCACTGCGCATCCATGAAGTCCCCATAGGCAACTTTTCCACCGCACTGCCACCGAACGGAAGCAACCGGCGCTGACATGTTCGGCCACAGGTTACAGTTGCATGAGGCAATGGTTTCCGCTTCGATTTCATAGTGGCGACCGTGCTCGTCTTTGAGCACAAGCTCACAGCGCATCGGTACTAACGTATCGTGTCTATAGTGAGTGAGCTTTTCGGCAGTGACGATATGTGAGAGCGCCCCGTCCTTGTATATCCAGCCTTGCTTCAATGCAGTGTCGGGATCTATGTCAAACGCATCCTTCCAAATGGGGTTCCTGTCCGGGTGATCCATGGCGTTGCAGCTAAAGATGAAGTTCTCATCAAATACGGCTGTCATCCATGTGACGGGGGGGATGGGCAACAGATCCTCTGATCGAGCTTCCCCCCAGGAGCGGTCTCTGATGTTGAAGCAATCTACCTTATGCAACTTGCCCCGCAGCGTGAGTTCTCCTTGCGCCCTCATCGCTTGTTCAAAATGCGCATTGCTAGGCAACATCACCGGGTCTATAAGCGCTGTAAACGTCACATCAAAGCTGTTGCCTCGACTTTCGTCGTTGTAGTGAGCGCGAATGGTCTTCAGCGGCTCAACAACCTCGATGTGGTAGCCGTTGACGAGCTCTACGCGATGCAGATCGTCATTTAGCACACGATTACTCATATGTTGGCGCCAATCGAAGAGTTCTGCAGCGAGCGGTTGCGGCTTAACCCCCCTCCAGACCATCACTCCACCACTGACGGTGCCCAGGTTCGGATGATGCCACAAATAGAGAACCGCGTGGATCTTCTCCTCCGGAACGCTAAACCCAAAATACTGGGTTTCAGTTGCATCATCCGACTCTATCAGCGCATTCACTTTTGGATGAAGGAAATCATCAGCCTCACTGAAGGCGCCGAATGTTTTTTGATCATAGTTGGTTACAAAAAAGGTTTTGTTGCTTGACATTATCTGCTCTCCCGAAACTCCTCGATATCTGCACTGTGCTGGTTGCAGAAATTGTCCACATGCTCACCATTTGCGAAGTTTCACCGAGCGAAGGTATTACATATCTGCACATAGGTATCGTAGCTCTCTTCTTCCTTCAACGGCGGCACATAAGGTGTATGGAGAACTGCATGTGGGACGAATTCCTCATAGCGCTTAAACTGTTCACGACACTCATCAGGGGTTCCAACGACTGCATATCGCTGCAGTAAAACGTCAGGCACACATTCGGCTAATGCAGGTGGACCACCCTCCATCAGACCCGCCATGACCTTGGCTCGCTCAGCCAGCAATCCGTCCCTTTCCAGCACAAAATCACCAAGTGGATGGCATACGTATGTGCCGACCTGAATACGCGCCCTGTAAAGAGCTGTTTCGCGGTCCTCATGGGGGCTGCAAATAATGTACTGGACAATGTCCACTTCTTCCTCGGCTCGATTGGCTCGGGCTGCTCCCTCTGCAAGCGTGGGAATCAGGTGATTACTCATCAGCTCAGGAGTTGGCAGGAACCCCATAATCCCGTCACACAGCTCCCCTGCCAGCCTCAGCATCGCAGGTTGAATTGCTCCCAAGTAAAGCGGGAAGTCTGGCATGGGAAACGGTCGTTGACCAAACGGGTTCATCGGGGGGATGCTAAATTTGTAGAATTCGCCTTCAAATTCACGCTGCGCTCCACTACGGGCATGATCGAAGTACATCTTCATGATCTTTATGTACTCGCGCATTCGCGTTGCTGGCCGATCAATTTCAACCCCGTTGAAGTACTCGTTAAAGCTCGCACCCCCGGGGCCAATGACCAACCTTAGCCGCCCGTCCGACAACTCGTTAACGTCCATCGCTGCATTGGACATTTCGAATGGAGACCGCTGCGCGGCAGCCGCCAAACCAATGGCCAAATCAATCTTGCTAGTAGCAACCGCGGCTGTTGCTTGTTGAACGAAACCATTGCGGTAGGCCTCGTAACCCCAAACAGAGTCGAATCCCGAGTTCTCGGCCAACTTTGCCATTTCCCCGAATCG
The DNA here is from genome assembly GCA_965220835.1 of Candidatus Azophilus sp. Lineage (GTDB taxonomy): Bacteria > Pseudomonadota > Gammaproteobacteria > Pseudomonadales > Azotimanducaceae > Azophilus. Next base: position 2,597,792 of record OZ244842.1, read on the forward strand.
ATGCATGGGTTGATTCACCCCAGGCATGGACACGCCTAATTTAAAAGGTCGGTTGCTCATGTAGTCCACTCCTCCATCAAATAAGTGTCTTCAAAGGCTAGTCGGCGTAAGAACATAGCTCGTCAACACAATCGCGGTGACAAGCATAATCCAGCCTTCCAACAACAGACGCCACCCAATTGGAGCGTCTCTCAACTCCATAAAATGCAAAACGACCATCCGAATCTTGAACCAAGCAAACATGAGCGCGACCGGCACGGCTATCTGCTTCACTGAATAACCTTCTACAAAGGCAGAACTCACGCATGTCGCCACAACGAGCGCTAGCCAAGTTACGGAATTTTTCCTATCAACCCTCATCACTGAGGCAACACCAACAGGTAAAGCATAGGAAACAGCATGATCCAGAGCAGATCGACCATGTGCCAATAGCAGCCACTGGATTCAATCCAAACGACATAACGGCCATCAAGCGACGCCTGCTGCCTCGCCCTATGTAAGCACAAGGAAATAAAGAACATGCCACCAAGGTAGTGAAAAAAGTGCATCCCCGTTAGAAAATAGTAGTAGGTGTAGAACTCACTCGTATTGATCACAATGCCTACATCAAATTTTTCGCCGTATTCGAAGAACTTTGAAACCGCAAACAGCGATCCTACCGCTAACGTCCATCGTAGAAGCTTCATCAAGTGATTTGGCTCATTCCGCCTAGCTGCACCTACCGCTAAAGCCATCAGGAAGGAGCTCGTAATGAGAACAAGGGTATTGAAGAAGCCAACGCTGACACTCAGGGTTTGGCGCCCTTGTTCAAACAGTGTTGGTGCATCAAATCTTGCGTCCATGAACAGCGCAAAGAACACGGCAAACATAGACATATCGGCAACGACAAAAAACCAAACGCCGTCGTCACCCGCTAGACGGCGCTGCTCAACCACAGCCATGTCTATTCGCGGAGGCTCTTAGGGAGTGGTTCCGACTCGATTCTTCCAATCGCCTTCATCAGGAAGTAGGACAGACACAGAATCCAGACAAACCAAATCGGGAACTCAATCCAAAAATTGAGTAAGCCAGCTCGATCAAAGGGCCCCGACTTAACGAATGGCATCGCTATCTCCGCGAAGAACATCAAGCCTACCCATATCCCATACCAAGACAACCATTTAGGAACGAGCTTCGGAGTCCGCGGGTCACGAAGGAACGCAATGCTCATCGCACACATCTGAACAGTTGTCGGAAAGAAAGTAAGATCCAAGAATGCCCATGCGAAATCATAGAACAATTGCAAGTCGCTGGAATCAACGGCCTCGGGTCGATACGCCGCTCCAAGAATTATGGAGCAAAACACAATTAGCGAAATGGCCGTAAACCCTGCACCCCAGACTTGTAGGCGCGAAATCAGACTGTCGCTTTCGTCTAGGCAATAGTCCATTACTCGAGAGACGGCCAAAGCCCAGATAAGATAGAGGAAAGAAAATATCATGGCCATCGCCATGCCAAACCGAATTGAATTCACCTCAGTTCGGAAATTCTCAGCGACGACTTCGGCAGGCGTGTTTCCGGCAAAAGGAGGCACAAAGCCACCAAAGGCACCCCACGAAACCAGGAAAACAACGAGAAAGGCAGGACCCATGCAAGCGCAAAAGCGCAGCTCACCAAAGTGTCTATTTTTCCCCATAACTCCCGCCATACTCCACATCCATTGTGAATCTCTCTAAGCTGAGGACGGATCGTTCCGCAGAATGCCTCATACCATGGTCCGTAAGCCGATCTACGTCGCCCGTCCGATTAGTCTGTCTATCTCTGCCTGATAGTGCCTGATACGAACCTCGGCCTCCGACAGGAGCGGCCCTTCGAAAGCTTCCGACAGCATGCCTTTGTGGACATTGGGTACGCGTTCGGCGTCTTGCCAGAGGACGTGCCCCCATACCTGCGAGTTACACTCTTCGGGCACACCCCACTTTGGTTTGTCCCTATCTGGTCGCTCGGAGCCGTCCCAGCCCGGCGGGCCGAAGCTATCCGGTCCAAAATTATTGATGTCCATGACTCGAATCTCTGGATCACTCACTGGTAAGCATAAGGTCAATGCCCAGTAATAGCTCAAATTGGGATCTGTTGGATGAGGCTTCCACTGCTGGATCAGCAGCCCATCCGAAAAACAGTTCAACGTGACGTTTGGAAACAAGTGATAGTTCCAATCGTCAGTAATCTGATCATCGGTCAGATCGTCGAAAAACGTATAGCCGTGCTTCCTACCCCACGCTCTCTTGGTCTCCACCAAGGCTGGCTTGTACTCGGTCCCTTTCAGACCTTCATACTCTTCGGGATTGCCACCATAAAGCTCGATGAATGCCTTCTGTGCGTCATTGACAGTTTCACGGTCTGGCCAGCACAAAGGCGCATTGCCGAGTTCAAGAAACATGCGACTCATTCCGTTCTTATACAGGTCGTATTGAACGTCGTTGATTGTCGTCATGACGGGACGCAATTCGGGATGCACGTCTTCGGAGTGGTAGAACTCAATGAATGCGTCCATCGCGGTCTTCCAGTTCGCCGGCCAATCCGCCTCGAAATCACGCAGGACACGAAACTCACCAAATGGGTAGGCTTTTAGGTGGTCGGGGATCACATCAAGATACTCGACCAACGGACGCGCCTGGCCATCGATGTTGATGAAGATAATGGAATTCCAAACTTCGCATCGCACGCTTTTTAGGCACAAGGGGCCGGACAGCACCTCCTCCCTGAAGATTTCCCTGTTCTTTACTTTGATGTTGTTGCCGTCAAGGTCGAACTTCCAGCCATGAAAGGTGCAATAGAAGTTCTCACCCATGGTGCCAAAGTCTTCTCTGACGAGTTGATTTCCCCGGTGCGGGCAGACATTGAAGTAGGCCTTGAGGTCCGCCTCTGTTTCACCTGTCTGCACAACGACAAAGGACTCGGGACCGATGTCGTACTTAAGGAAGCTGCCTTTGGAGGGCAAATCCATGGTGACACCCGCCACAAGCCAAGTCTTGCGGAATACGTGCTCCCATTCCAACACCCATTCTTCGCTCGACAGGTATCTGTCCTTGCTCGGACGCTCAGTTCCATAATCGATATATTCTGCCTTTTGCTCGATGTTCCCTGCAGACGCCCTCGAGGGATAGGAAACATAACCTTCTCTGTAGTCGTACTCTGGACTATTGCTCATTCGCTTCGATACCTTGAGTATAAGTGTTTACACGTCGCTACGACTGAAGACGATATTGAAGATGAAGCACCCCAATTGACCAATCGGTTTGCTTGAGGTAGCTTGACATATTCTTCGTCTAGACAATTATATGTAAAGCCTAAGTAAATCCAAGGGACCCTCTCCGTGACTAACTCACATGATATTGTATGCGTTGGTGCCGGCAGCAATACGCTCATCCTCGCAGCCTACATGGCGAAGGCAGGCAAGAGCGTTTTGCTGTTGGAAAAGAACGACCAAGCCGGGGGCGGAGTTGTTTCAGTGGAAATCGCGCCGGGGTTTACCCATGATCCACACGCAACAGGCTATATATCGTTCCAAGCGAATCCTGCAATCAAGGATGATGAACTCGGTCTCTTTGGCAGGTTCGGTCTCGACACTTTCACATACGAGGCTAGCTTTGCGTCCATTTTCGAATCGGGCGAGGGTCTAATCACCTATACGGATATCGATCGGTCTTGCGAGGGTATCGCTAAGTACTCGCAGAAGGACGCTGACAGCTACAGAGCCTTCGTTGCCAAGGCAATACAGGTACTTCCTATCCTAGGCCGAGGATCGTCCACGCCGCCCCTGCCAACCGGGCGTTTCTTTTCGCTTCTGGAGCAAAGTGAAATCGGCCGCGAGCTGCAAAGCGCTATGTTCAGGAGCGCATATGACGTGATCGAGAGTCTATTCGAATCCGTGGAAGTCAAGCTGCACTACCTAAAGTGGTGCGCTGAGGTGATGGAGAATCCTGAAACCAACGGCACTGGCATCGTCATGTACCAACTTTGCGGGTTAGCGCACACCTATGAGGCATTGGGAATCACTGGCGGATCAAAAAACCTCACGAACGCCTTAGTCCGATGCATTGAGCACTATGGTGGTGAGGTTCGTCTCAATAGTGAAGTCGCCAAGGTAGATATCGAGTCCGGCCAGGCGACCGGGGTAACCCTCGCTACGGGTGAGCGTATCGCCGCTAGCGATGCTATCGTGGGCTGCATTCACCCTTGGCGCTTGGGCGACGTCGTACCTGAGGTAGATCCAAACATTGCCGCCAGAGCACGCCAAACCAAACTAAGCGGGCACGGCGCACTCAACCAACAGATCGCACTCACTGAGCTTCCAGAGTTTAAGGCCGGATCCGAGTACCGAGACGCGATGTGCGTCGAATACGTGCCGCTGGATCTAGACGGCGTCAGGAAGACATTCGATCAGTACCGATTCGGTGAAATCCCAAAGCGCTGCGTCAGCCCTATGACGATGCTGCATTCGCTAAAGGACCCTTCCCGTGCTCCAGAAGGACAATGTGCGATGTATCTATACCACTTCGCACCGCTGGAATTGAAGGAAGGGGGTATCGAGGCGTGGTCCCAACAGCGAGAGACCTTCGCAGATGCAATATGGCGAGCGTTTGCCAGTTTCACCACAAACATGGATCAAGACAAAGTAATAGCTCGACTCATCGAAACTCCACTGGAACACCACCGTCACTCAAACAGCATGGTGAACGGCGACATTATCGGGTTAGGCACCACGATTGGGCAGCTAATGGGACAACGACCCATCCCCGAGCTCGCCAACTACACAATTCCAGGCTTGAAGAAACTGTACTTGGCCGGCCCCTTCATGCATCCAGGTGGGACCGTGCTCTTTGGCGGTCGAGCGACCGCCATAAAGATGTGCCAGGACATGGACATCGATCTACACAGAGTTTTCGAATTCATTTAGCGGGAAGAACTATGAAACTCTATGCATCAGACAACTCCGATCTAATGGAAGTGGAGCGGATTACGAGAGAAGGCAAAAACCTTATCGTTGAAGGTACGATTATGGGTTCGATGCCGATCCGCGCAACAGTCAAACCAGCTGAATTGCGAAAGGCCATCGGGGTCATGGACATCAAAACCATTTTCTTCGCGGCAACAATGCTGTTTCGAACGTCCCGATAGACACTTCCGAACTCAGGAAGCTCCACAGTGAAAGACAAACAGAAGGAAGCCATAGAGCGGGTGAAAGTCGAGCTATCTAGAACCCGCTCTTGGGGGGGTCTCGACGTCAATGAGTTCTATAGACCTAGGACGTCAGATGACACATATAACTCTGAGTTGAGCGACCCCGGTTCATTTCCCTACACGAGAGGCATTTCACCGTCCGGTTATCGTGAGCGTATGTGGACTCTTAGGAACATCGTTGGATACGGCTCACCCAAAGATACAGTGGAAGGGATTCGAACAGCCTTAGCGGCTGGCACCGCTGGCATAAACGTCGTTCCAGACGCACTGACTCAACAGGCGATCGATCCAGACCACCCCGCTTTTGGCGTGGAAGTTGGTTCCGAGGGCTGTTCCATTGCCTGCGCAAGCGACATGGAACAGTTAACTGAGGATATCAACATCACTAAAACCGGTGTCGCGTACCACTACGGAATGCTGGCATACGCAGTGTCGGCTGCGACAGCCAAGCGACGCGGCATTGAGCTTCACAAGATGCGCGGGTCGTCAATGCCAGATCACCTATCCTATTCACTCTCAGGCTGGGGACAGCATCTGTTGCCAGCAGAGTTTGCTCACAAAGCCACACTCGACTGTGTTGAATTCGCGACAAAGCACAGTCCTCTATGGGCGCTTGCGATTCCCCAAGCCTATGATCTTCGAGAGCGCGGTGCCTCGCCGTGGGGTGAAGTTGCTTACGGCATGGCGATAATGAACCAAACTATGTCGGATCTAATCGGGCGCGGATGTAAAGTTGACGACATCGCGCCTAGCCTAGCTTGGGTATCGACTTCGGATATCGATTTCTTTGAAGAAGTCGCCAAGTTTCGAGTGATTCGAAGAGTATGGGCTCGAACCATGAAAGAGCGATTTGGCGCAAGAGACCCAAGGTCGCTATCGGTGCGCATCGCATGTCACACGGCTGGAAAGTCGCTTATGTACAATCAGCCTCTGAACAATCTCACCAGAGTTGCTATTCAGTCATTCGCTGCATTGTGTGGCGGAGTTCAGTCACTTGAGTCGTGCACATTTGATGAACCAATATGCATCCCCACGCCCGAGGCACGAGAGCTCGCCACTCGAACCCAACAGATTCTTGCGCACGAGGTAGGCGCAGCACGCACAGTAGATCCATTGGGAGGTAGTTACTACGTTGAGGCGCTTACCGATGAAATTGAGAATCGAGCCATGAACTTGCTCAGCCAACTCGAAGAGGTGGGCATTGTCAATGCCGTCAGTGATGGCCGCATTGAATCGGCTATGGACGAAAACAATTTGGTCAAAGAGCGTGAAATCAACAACCGCGAGCGAATCGTTGTCGGGCTTAACGAATTCATATCTAAGGATGAGCCTCAACCAAGGCGCTTCTCATTTTCTAGGGAACGCGTGAAACGGCACGTCGAAAAGTTCGTCCAAATGAAGAAGGACCGAAACAATGCCGAACTCGAATCAAGGCTAAGGCACCTCTATCAGGCCGCCGCGGGCAACACCAACTTTCACCAAGCAATGATCGACGCGTTCGTGGCAGATGGCACCATTGGCGAAGTCTGGGGTACCGTACGACTCGCAAACGGCCTCTCGTATGACCCATTCAATGTCATCAATCACCCATTTTCCTTCGAGTGAGCACCATGTCTGAGCAACGAAAAATTCGCTGCTTGTTAGGCATGCTCGGTACTGACGTCCACAGCAAGGGAATCCGTACTCTCGCTCAATTGCTCCGAGATGCGGGGATAGAAGTGATTTACATTGGGGAACACAACACGGTTCCTGGCATGGTTAGGTCAATAGTTGTTGAGGACGTGGACGTTGTGGGTCTGAGCTTTTTGTCTTCAAACTACTTGGACTACACCGAACAACTAATGGCTGAAATGCAAAACCAAGGGGTCGATGATACGCCCATCATGTTGGGCGGCATTATCCATGGTGAAGATCATGAGCAGCTACGAGGAATGGGAGTCGGCGGGATTTTCGGGCCGGGTTCTTCACTCGATGAAGTGCTGGATTTTATTCAGTCAGTGAGGGGCAAGGCTCGCTAGCCATCAAGTCGTGACGGTTTTCAATCTTCAGCCTGACGAAATTGTGCACCAAATTCGGCAAGGGTCCATAAGAGTAGCTGCAAAGCTGATTACCGCAGTCGAAAATCAACTCCCTGAGTCTCGAGAGGTTCTGAAAAGACTCTATCTACTCGGTCAAGCATCGCACTTCGTTGGGATTACAGGCCCTCCCGGCTCCGGAAAAAGCACGATCGTGGATGGTCTCATTCACAAGTATCGCGCTTCCGGCAAGACAGTGGCCGTACTGGCTGTGGATCCTTCGAGTCCATACAGCGGCGGCTCAATTCTTGGGGACCGGGTCCGAATGAGTGCACATGACGCTGACGACGGGGTTTTTATCCGCAGCATGGCAAGCCGAGGAAGCCTCGGTGGAGTGGCTCGAGCCACTGCCGAAGCGCTTCTTGTCCTTGGCGCGATGAGCTGGGATGTGGTGTTGCTGGAGACAGTTGGTGTCGGCCAGAACGAGATCGACGTGGTCCGTCACGCATCTACCGTGGTTTTGACAATAACTCCCGAGTCAGGCGATATCATTCAGACCAGTAAAGCGGGAATAATGGAAGTCGCAGACATTTACGTCGTCAACAAGTCGGACCTTCCCAATGCGTCCCAGATGTCTAGAGCACTTCGCGAATCCGTTCACGCTGACGCAGCTGAGCCTCCGAACGCAGTACTTGAGACCAACGCAACGACAACTGAGGGTCTGCAGGACCTCGCGGACGCAATTGGTGCACACGCTAACTTTCTCAAATCTCACCCTGATGCCGCCAAGGCTCGTGCACGAGAAAAACTGAAACACTGGCTCTTAGACCTGCACAGGGAGGCTAAGTCAAGAGAACGACATCAAATTGCCACGAGCAACGAGTTTTCTCGCCAACTAGATCTCCTGTTGACGCACAAGACAGACCCTTACTCTAGTATCGATTTCATACTAAAGAACACTGACTAAGAGGCAGCGGGAATACGCATCTCACCCAACTCTGGGGGACCTTGGCACCTTCCTCGTGGTGATCGATTGCGAAGTTGCCACAGACTTCCCCATTTCGCTGCGGTTAGCCACTAGACTGCTTTCCAAGATTTCCACGACCAGTCCACGGAGCGCGGGGTCCTCATTCCGAGCCACGCAGCCGACTTTGCGCACCAACTCGCTGGGTAGCCCTATGGCCGTTTTCATGTGGGCAAGCCAAGTCGGGAGCGCCTTTATGTCACAAATCTCACGTTGGCACGAGGCAGGGTTTTCTCCTATGCTCAATCCTAGGAGGAAAGCCTTTGGTCAGTGTCACCAAATCAACCAACAAAGAGAGGGAACATGAGTGAAGAGAGCCGAAAAAAGGGCATGGAGATGATCGGCAAGCTGTTTGGAGCGCCTGCCTCGAACGGCGTTGCGCAGCCGCAGCCATTGGAGCGCTACACCGTTGAACACCTGTTTGGGGACGTGTGGCAGCAAGACGATCTCACCCTACAGGAACGCTCGCTGGCCACTTGCACCATGCTCTTTGCGCTGAATCGCCCCGAGGAAATGCGCATTCACTTCACCGGCGCGAAAAACGTTGGTGTCGATCGAACCAAGCTGCTCGGGGTGATCGCGCACGGTGCGCACTACGCGGGCTGGCCAAACTCTATGGCCGCACTTCGCGTTCTCAACGAAGTCTGGCCTGAAGGAGAATGATGGGGTGAATTCCCTTGGAGAAGGGTGATGTTTGACGAAAAAAAGTGGACGCCGTGTACCTCGTGCCCACCAAGGAAGGGGGCGTCCATGAGTATCGGAAAACGAAAAAACCTAATGCTGAGGGCGGCCAGGTTCTCGTGCGGGTGCATGCCGCTGGCACCAACCGCGGTGAGATACTGATGGTCAAGGCATATACGTCGGACAATCCCCGGTTCAAGCCCGTGCCTTCCGGCGAGGACATCTATCCCGGGTTCCACAAATTGCTCGATGAGCGAAAGATGCCGAAGGTCGCTTTTGGCTTCAATTGCGCGTTGATGACCCCGCACGGTTGGGGGCGGAATTTGCCTGTGCCGATTCAGCGTTCGCTCTTCTGCACAAGAGACATGCTGGAAGCGACCATCCGTGATCTCTTTATGGCAGAACCGAAGATAGAGCTGATCGAAGAAGCCACGGTGAACAACCTGCTCGTGGATGATTCAAGGCCGTGCAAGGCCGTGACGGGCGTTACCTACAAGATGCGTGGGAATTCGGAACTCAAAGCGCTGGCAGCCGATCTGGTCATCGATGCCTCAGGTGCCAGCTCCAAGGCCACCCAATGGTTCAAGAGACTAGGAATCAACCCACCCGATGAGCACGAGCTCGATCCCCTGCTGACTTATGGCGGGCAACTATACAAAATGAAGGAAGGCGTCCGATTTCCCAAGGACTGGTGGTGGACCCACGGCGCCTTCATTCAGCGTGTGCCTCCCGCAGACAATGTGGCGGCGCACTTGATTCGCCAGGAGGGCGACCTTTGGCTTCTAACCTTGGTTGCCGGTGACGGCAACGAAATTCCCAAAGACCCAGACGAGGTTGCCGAATTCCTGGGGCGCATGCGCTCGCCTCTGATCCACGACATGCTGCCTTACTTTGAGGCACAAGATAGACTCACCACTTATCGTCTGCCGAAAAACCGCTGGAAATACTATGAGCGATGGAACGAAGCTCCTTCCGCATTCATCGCCATGTCGGCCGCGACCTGTGTGTTCAACCCCAACATGGGTCAGGGCATGTCTGTTGCCGCCGGAGATGCAGGGATCTTGAAAACGTGCCTGCAAGCGGTCTCTTCCCTTGAGGAGCTGCCAGCGCTTTACTTTAGGCGCCAGGCGAAGTTCCAACGCAACGCCTACCAGTTAGCCTGCCGCAACGACCTCAAGTTTGTTACGGTTGTAGGTCCGCGGCCGCTCCGCACGCGTTTGTTCAACTGGTACGGCGTCGCTTTCCGACTTACGCGCCGAACCTTGGGACTGGCGCGTTAGACCCTGACGGAACCCGATTTGGAACAGCCTTCACAAAACGACTCTCACCGCTGGCCGACGCGTTACGGCGTCGTTGCCTTAGCGGCAGCTGCCGTCTTTATCTGCTACATGGACCGGGTGATCATCTCGATCGCCATAATTCCCATGTCGGCAGATTACGGATGGACGCCCGAAGAGCAGGGCCGCGTGCTTTCAGCATTCTTTGTGGGCTATTTGCTGACGCAGATCGCTGGCGGTTGGTTGGCCGAGCGCTATGGCGGAAAGGTTGTTTTGGGCGGTGGCGTTGTCTTCTGGTCACTCTTCACCATGCTCACGCCGGTGGCAGCAGCAGGTGGGCTCACCGCACTTCTGATTGCGAGAGTGCTCATGGGTGTTGGTGAGGGCATCACCTTCCCTTCAATCTACGCCATGTTCGGCAGGTGGATCCCGGAAAGCGAACGATCGAGATCAGTTGGCATCCTGTTCTCCACCATCCCACTCGGAAGCGTTTTTGCACTGCTGGCAACGCCTTGGATCGTGACCCATTACGGATGGGAGATGGGCTTCTATGCCTTCGGTGCCGTAGGGTTGGTCTGGTGGCTCTTTTGGCAGAAACATGCAACGCCAAGCCCTGAGCAACATCCGCGCATTTCATCAGCGGAACTGGCACTCATACAAAGTGACGGCGAAAAGGCCGATGCGTTGCCGCCGCCGATGGCCGCACTGCTCCGCACGCCTGCTGTGTGGGCAATTGTTGTGTGTCACTTCTGTGCGAACTGGGGTGGTTACGTGCTCCTTGCTTGGATGCCCACCTACATCAATCAAGGGCTTGGCGTTGACTTCGCCGCGGTCGGCATATTCACCATGATCCCCGCACTGTTTTCGTTTTTGGCCCTGAACGCCGGTGGTTGGCTGGCTGACTACTTCCTCCGCCGGGGCTTTGAAAAGACGCGGGTGCGCAAAGCCATGCAGACGGTTGGGTTTGGCGGTTCCGCAGCGGTGCTTGCCGTGGTCGGCTATGTGGAAAGCACGGCGATGGCCATAGCGCTGATGTCACTTGGCAATGTCTTTGGTGGCGCGATGGCCGGTGGCTTTGGCGTCAACCACCTCGACATCGCGCCGCGGGGCGCAGGCGTCATCATGGGGTTGTCCAACACGGCCGGAACGCTCCCCGGCATCATCGGCGTGTATGTCAGCGGCATGATTCTGCAGGCCACCGGTTCCTGGACTTTGGTTTTTCAAACCGCAGGAGGCGTGCTAGCCATCGGTCTGGTGGTTTACGTCGTTTTCGCCAAGGCTGAGAAGCTGTTTGATTGACGTTGCGAAGTTTCAAAGCTACGAATCACGAGCTGACGTGACAGGCTTGTGATGCGCAAACGGTCAGGAACTTAGATCCAAGCAGCAGGGGCATTGCGTCACTTATTGGCTACACTCGTGCAATATCCGGCTGATTTGAACAGGGACAATGCTCGAGACCTCGGGTTTGACGCGGCTACAGCGAGGCGAGGCGATCAATCGTGTCCGGATACTTCTGCGCCAAAAGAATGAGGGCCGCGGCGGACTCCGGAGGGCTGGACCGCCCCTGCTCCCAGCGCTCCACGGTGCGCACGGGAACACGGATCATGTGCGCGAAGACTGCCCTAGAGACATCAAGGCGGCTCCGAATGCCGCGGATGGCTTCCGGCGTGAGTTCGGGTAGGGGCCGCGGTTGGACGCGAACCGTCCTGAGGGTGCGCTTGCCGACGCGATGTTCGCGGGCTTCGCGCAGCCCGTCGAGAACCTCGGCAGCGACATTGCGTTCAGTCATTTTCGATTTCCTCCACGGCCCTGCGCCATGCGGTGGGCTCGGCGGCGGTCAAGTCGTCCTTCGTGCCCTTGGCGTAAACCGTGAGCAGATAGATGTGGTCCTCCTGCGTCAACCAGTAGTAGATGATGCGGCTGCCGCCGCGCTTTCCACGTCCGGGCATGGCCCAGCGAATCTTGCGCACGCCGCCGGTTTCTCGGATCACGTCGCCAGCATCGGGGTGTGCGCTCAAGAACGCCTGCAGCGCGGCGTAACCATCATCGTCCAGATGTCGGGGAAGCAGCTTCGTGAATGTCGATGTCTCAATGAACAACGCAATGCAACTATACGCTAGCCGCGTTGCAACAGGAAGGCTGGACGGGAGAGCTGCGGCAACAGGAGAACAGCGGCTCTGTTGACTGCGGAACGTGAGTTCATGGCATAATTGCGGCCATGACCTCGACAGTCCACATTTTGGCAACCTTGATTTCTACCCCAACCGGCTTGGGCGGCGTTGCCGCTCGCCCAAAAGGCCAGCCTCAGCCCGCTGAGATGGAGAACCCGCAGAACCTGCGGTAAGCCTTCCCGCGCGTTCGGAAGGCATCGGCCTTCCGGAACCTCCCCCAAAGAATCCAAGCATCGTTCCGGCAGGCCCAACGGCCCAGCGCCCTTGCGCCTGTGGCCTGCTCTTTGACAACTAGAGTGGTCTTGGCGATGCACCCCGCATGGGCGGGCTGGCCTCGTCTTGAATTTGGCCTGTAGCTCAATGGCAGAGCGTTCGACTGTTAATCGGGCGGTTGCTGGTTCGAGTCCAGCCAGGCCAGCCAATTGCCTCTGGCTGTAGCTCGGCTTGGAAGGGCGCGCGGTTGGGGACCGCGTGGCCGCAGGTTCAAATCCTGCCAGCCAGACTAATTCCACGATCCGGTGGACAAACGGCTAAGTCACCACGCTTCATGAGGGGGTATCCCCTCGCGCTCCCCAGCTGAGGGCTCTTTCAACGTGGGGAATGCGGCTTCGAATCCCGTCCGGATCACCACACTTCCCCGCTCGTTCAATGGAAGGACACCCGGCTTTGACCCGGGAGATCGCGGTTCGAGTCCGTGGCGGGGAGCCAGCTTGGCTGGGTAGCTCAGCGGGTCAGATGGATGGCCGGTCGTTTCCACGCGCTTGAATGTCCACCGAGAGCGGTCCTGCGTCATTGGCTAGGATGACCTGTACTTCGTCCTTCTCTACGATCTGTGTTTTGATGTTCAATGCTAGGGGGTGTCATGGGCATTGGTGAATCCGTGGAGGTTGAAACGTATACCAGCCTACCCCGTGCACACCAGACCAGCATGAAAGTGACTTTAGCAACAACCGAGGGGAATGATGTCTGAGTTGAGAGACTACTCGTGGCTTCGCGAGCACACGGCGACGTATTTGAAGGACCCGGAGCGTGCGCATGACTGGGACGCCACGCCCGTGGGTGGCACTGGGCTCGTGCCGACGCTGCTGCTCACCACGATTGGGCGGCAATCCGGTGAGCGACGCCCCACGCCCCTGCTCTACCAACCCACCGGCACAGGCTTCATCGTGGTGGCGAGCCGGGGCGGCTCCGATCACCACCCGGCTTGGTACTTGAACCTGCTCGCCAACGCAGCTTGCGAGGTGCAGGTTGGCCGGTTCGGCTACACGGCCACGGCCCGGGTGCTGAGCTCCGAGGAACGCGGGCCATACTGGGAGAGAATGGTCCGGTTCTGGCCGGACTATGGAAACTACCAGGCGCGAACCAGCCGGGAGATTCCGGTCGTGATCTTGGATGCCACCATCCGATGAGGACTTAGCCAAGTGGAACCCTTCAACCCATTGGATCCGGCCCTAGCGATTAACCCCTATCCCGCTTACGCCAATCTTCGCGAACGCGACCGCGTGCACCTCTCCGCCATAGGCGCTCATGTCCTCACGCACTATGAGGACGTGAAGCGGATGCTGAACGACGGCAGCACGTTCCAGCATCAGTACGTCGCGCAGCAGAAGCAACGGGGCGGTGAGCACGTTGCAGATGAACCCTATTTCGACTACTTCCGGCGCATGATCTTCGTCTCGGACGGCGAACATCACCGACGGTTGCGAAAGCTGGTCGCCAAAGCCTTCACCCCTCGGCAGCTCACTGACTTGCGCCACAAGGCAGAGCGGATTGCCTCTGAGCTCTATGCCGCGGGCGCAAAGAACGGCGGCATGGATTTCGTCGCCGAGTTCGCACTGCCCTTTCCGCTAAGGGTCATCGGCAGCATGTTGGGCATACCGGATGCCGACCATGTGGAGATCGGCGAGCACGCCACCGCGTTGAATCCGGTGCTTGAGTTCCTGCCCATGACGCCGGATGTGCTGGCCCGCGCCAACCAAGCGGTTGAAGTGCTTGCTGAGTACTTCGTGAACCTTGCTGAGGAACGGCGAAAAAACCCAACCGAGGATCTGTTCTCCGCCTTGGTCCATGCCACGGAAGACGGCGACGCGCTGTCAAACGAGGAGTTGATCGCCAATGCGATTCTTCTTTACGTCGCTGGGCACGAGACCACTGCTGGCGGCACGTCACTGGCTCTGCATTCGCTGCACAACAATCCAGACCAGCTCACCTATCTGAAACAAGACCCGAGTTCTATTCCCGGCGCCATCGATGAACTTCTGCGATACGACACGCCCGGGCAAGGGACGGCTCGGGTGATCATGCAGGACACTTCGTTTGGCGATCACAAGCTTGAGCCCGGAAGCGTCGTGCTGGGCTATATCGGCGCGGCAAACAGGGATCCACGCATCTTCGATTCGCCCGATGCACTGGACTTCCAGCGAGATCTCACCAGGACAAGGCCGCTGACTTTCGGTGGCGGCGCCCATTTGTGCGTCGGGCGCAATCTGGCCCGGCAGGAATTCGAGATCGCATTCAAAACGCTGCTCACCGAGCATCCGTCCGTACGGGTTATCGAGGAGGGATGCGTGTTCAGGGACACGCCGCTCATGCGGGGGCTCAAGGAGCTGCCGATTGAGTGGTGAAGCGCCGCCCCATCAAAGCCGATAGGTCGCCTGCAGCCAGATCTGCCGGCCGCGCAGCACGCGGCCGATGGTGTCGGCGTAGCCAAGAGCCGGGTCGCCTGCAGGCAGGCCCTGGCCGCAGACCTCGCCGCAGAGTGGACGGTCGAAGCGGCCCGCGCTAACGAGGTTGTCGAACAGGTTGCGGCCGATTAGCGTCAACTCCCAGTGGTCATCCGGTGAGGTGACCCGCAGGCTGCCGTCGAGAATGGTGTAGCTCGGTTCGCGGCTGTCCGGTATGCCTTCCAAGCTGTTGCTGTAGGCGCCGGAGTGGCGGGCATCCAGGTCCAAGGTGGCGCGCCAGCCCGAGCCGCCAAGTTCCGTTGCGTAGGTGAAGCCCAGTGTGGCGGACCACTTGGGCGCCACCGGCACGCGGGAGCCGCCCACATCCTGGGACGTGTAGCGCCCGGTGGCGGGATTGAATCCCTGGTTGCAACCGGCCTCGATGGACTGGCCGCCGTAGCAGCTGGTGAGGAAGTCGTCGTACTTGGCGTTGTTCAGGTTCAGGAAGCCCCGCAGCGTCACATCCGCACTCGGTGCCCAAGCCATCTCGATTTCCACGCCATCCGTCGAGGCTGCGGCGACGTTCTGAATGCGAAACTGGGTGGTCTCGGTGTCCAAGGTGGATAGCTGCAACTCGTCGTAGTCGAAGAAGTAGGCCGTGGCGTTCAGCCGCACGGAGCCGTCCAGCCATTGGGACTTCAGGCCGAATTCGAACCCGTCGGCCTTTTCGCTCTCGAAGCGAATGTTCTGCAGAACCTGTTCAACCGGGCCGGGCGCCAAGGTGTGGCTGGCATCGAAACCGCCGGACTTAAAGCCTTCTCGATAGGCGCCGAACAGCATCAAACGCTCGTTGGGCGTGAAGGTGAGCGTGATCTGCGGAGAGGTGTCGTCGTCCTTGAACACGCCTTCCAGCGTCTGCGAGGAGAGTATGCCGGGCAGAAACACGTCAAACACCTCGTGCAGATGCGGCACCGTGAAGAGGAAGTTCCGCTGCTCGTCCGTGTACCGGGCACCGCCAGCCAGCTCCAGCCGGTCGGTGATGTCCCAAATCAACTCGCCGAAGACGGACCAGGATTCGCTGCCCTGGTCAGCCACCTTGTCCCAGGTCCACTGCCGGCCGTTGCGGCTGTCCGGCGGCAGGGGCGCGATTCGGGCCGAGTTGCGGAAGTAGAGGTCCTTGTCGGTGTACAGAAAGCCGCCAAGGAAGTTGAGGGCGCCGTCCAACTGGGTCTGCACCCGGACCTCTTGGCTGAAGCTGTCGTGATCCGTGCGCTCGAAGAAGGGCACCTGGGCGTCCGTGGCGAAGGTTGCGTTGTCCAGAAGGTCGGAATCATAGTGCGCGAAGCCGGTGACTGAGGAGATCACCGCCGGGCCCAGGTCGTAATCGAGCCGCAACGACACGCGCCAGGCATCGTACTCGTTGAAGGTGTCGCCGTTGCCAAACTCGTCCGGTTCCCCCGCCATCATCCCGGCCGGAATGTTGCTTTTGCTGTTGATGTGGTTGGCCTCGCAATCGGTGCCCGGTGAGGGCACGCCGAACACGTCCCGCGCCTGGCCATTGGGGCCGTTGCACTTGACGATCTGGTCGTGAAAGATCGGCCCGGCATCCTCGGTTGACGTCAGGCTCGACTTGAATTTCGCAGTGAACCGATCATTGGGTGTCCACAGCGCCGTGAACCGAGCCATGCGATCCTTGAGCTTCGGCATTTCGTCATTGCTGCCCGCCCCCGGTATGTTGAACCCGAAAATGGGGTCGACTTGCGGTTGGGCGTCATTCTTGATCCAGCCGTCGGTCTGTTCGGTGTAGCGCCCGGCAAGGCGAATCGCAAAGGTGTCCGAAAGGGACGCCGATACGCCCGCTTCAGCCAAGTATTCCGCGGCATCAAACTCATAGCCCGCCTTGAAGTGGGCTTCCGGCTCGGCGCCGGGCACCGGGTCCCGCGTGCGCAGGATGATGAGCCCGGAGGTGTTGTTCTTGCCGAAATAGAGCGCCTGCGGGCCCTTCAGCACCTCCACTTGCTCAAGATCGACCATGCCGCCCTGCACCCAGCGGCCCCGCTCAAAGTGGAGGTCGTCAATGAGCAGGCCGACTGCGGAGGAAAAGCCCGCGCTCGATGAGCCAGTGCCGATGCCGCGCAAGGTCACCGTGGCCGTGCCCCCGGAGGAGCCGTAGCTGACATACAGGTTGGGCACCAGGTCGGAAAGTTGGTCCAGGTTGTTGAGCGCCAAGCGCTCGATCTCCTCACCGGAAACGGCCGTTAACGTCACCGGCGCCTCCTGCAGGGATTCGGCCCGTTGGCGGGCGGTTACCACAATCTCCTCGATGACGCCGGTGGCGGCGGCAACGGGCATGACGGTGGCGGATGCTACGAACAGCCCCACTAACAGGGCGGGAATGCGAATACCCATTTGCTTGATCTCCTCCCAAGTGAACGCGGTGCCGGCACCGCCGGGAGGCGTGCTGGCGCTCCGACCCCAAGATAGCTCATGGTGCGGTCGATGTACGCCCTCAACTTACACGAGAGCTTGGCAGCGGGGCAACCAAGCTTCGGTTGCCGGAGCCAGCGCCGGCTAAGCTAACTTCGCTGGCGCGGCTGGCCAACCTCCCCCCGCAGGCTTGGCATCGGCGTTTCGGGTTCGTAGTCGGCGGTTTGCTAGTCGGTAGCAAGGCACCAAGCGTTGGCCTCCGAAGCCAGCCTCCTTGGCAAGCCGGGTTGGGGTTAGGAATCGAAGCAGGGGCTGGGCATCGTGAGGCGTTGGGTGCCTCCGTGCCTCCGAGGATCGAGATCGCGGCGCCCCGGGATGCTGTGGGCGCCTCCTCGCTCAGTTTTGTCATGCGGACAGCCAGAACCGGATTCGGGGCATGGGGAGGTGCGCGAACGCGTCGTACCCCACTGCACATCAGCGTAGCCAGTGGTCTCCAACAAGTGCTGTGCCGGTCGGGTAGTTCACTTCGTATTGGTGAAGGATTCGCCAGCGTTCGCCAGGGCCGAGCGCCTTGCGCCAGACCACGACGCCGGGGCGGTCCTCCAAGTCCTGCTCATCCGCCCGGGTGGCGCTGCGGGGAATCGAGACCTTGATGCGTTCGTCCCGCGGCACGGGATAGAAATCAACCACCTCTAGGTCGATTGGATGCGCGTGGCGGTTGGCGAAGTCGAACAGGAAATCGGCCAGCCGCGTGTTCCGGGCGTTCAGCAGGCCGCCGCGACCCTTCTCACCGCCCTGATCGACGACGGTTACCTCCACCTGCCGGTCCGGCCCCATGGGAAGGGCGGCCTCGCTCTGCGGCAGCAGATCCGGCAATTCAGCAACGCCGGCAAAGGTGCCGTCCACGAAAACGCGCATCGGCCCTGCGAACAGCGGGGTCTCGCCCTCGTTTGTGACTCTCGCAGTCAGGAATGCGCGAGGGTCCTGTCTCGGCGTGACCCGTGTCACCAGCGAGACCCCAAAGCGATATGCCCCGAGCGGCACCGTCTGTTCCTGATCGGTGCTGTTGATCACGTCCGTGCGATCACTGGCGCGGAAAACCACTGCGTAGCGGTTCCAAGCTTCACGCTCGTCCCTAACTTGGATATCTGCCACTTCGCTACCGAATTCAAACAAGCGCGGATCCAAAGGCGCTTGTCTCCTAGCATAAGCTACTGCCGGGTCCTCCAAGTCCAAGAACCTAGTTTCCTGATCAGGCGCCTGTATGCTTTCATCTAGTTCGAAGGTGGAAAACCGGAGTTGCACATCCCGCCACTCCTCGCCGGTCGTTTGAACCACCTGCGCCTGGTGCAACAGCCGCAATTGGGAAGCGGCCGAATCCAGATACGCGGAATAGGAAGGTTCCCACTCGGCCGACCACTGCCAGTAACTGACCCGCAGCGTGGTTTCGATCGCGGTCTCCGAAACCAGCGACAGCCTCAACGACGCCGAGTCGGCACTCTGCCGGCGCTTGCTATCGAGCTCCCGCTGCAGCACCGAGAGGTCTTTCTGCCGCTCCCGCTTGAGCTGGCGGGAAGCGCGCATCTCGCCCATCACGGCGCCAGCACCGCTGCCGACAGCATCCACGGCTTGCTGCCAGGAAGCAACGTCAGCTCGCCCCGACGCCGCTTCGCTGCGCTCCTTGCTTGCGTGTTCCTGAGCGAGCGCCTCAAGAAACTTAAGCTGCAGTTCGGCAGCGGCAATGCGGTCGTCAATCTCCTGGATGGCATCCTCCACTTCCGTCTTGGCGGCCTCCAGACGCCGGACTTCCGCATCGTAGGCGTCGCGCTGCTCCTGCACGTCCAGCTGCACGAACCGAACTTCAACCCTCGCATCCTCCGCCCCGGCCGTCACCCCGTCCAATTCGATGTCACCGGGGAAGCCCTCCAGAGTGACAACGCTGGCGCCCTCGGCAAGCGAAACGGGGACAACACGAGTGACCTCCGCCCCGGAGGGATAAACGGTGACCGAGTCGATTCGGGATTCGAGCGCGTGTGCGGACGCTGCGCCAAAAACAGCCGCCGTCAACAGCGCGATGGTGACGGCCCCGATTTTGGCCTTCATGCTGGCTGACTCCGTCGCAATGATGTGTCTGGCTGCGTGCGCTTCATGGTCGCTACGGCGTGAAAGTGTGCCCGAGGCCAACAAGTTGGCAGGTTACCAGCGGGTTCGCCGTCACGCCACTTGCCGGAATCACCGGCTGGGGCAGGCGGTTGGGCCGGCAATAGTCGTTCTGGCTTGGTTCCAAGCGTGATTCTCCCGGGGCGGGCGCAGTCCCAGTTAACCAGCCGATGCAAGCGGGCGAGGTTGAGTCTTCACAGCAGCGCCAGTACAGTGAGGCACGCTCTACGATCTCCAAACCCTTGGCGACGACACGAAATCGCCCATCGCCAGCCCGGAACACTGATGGCCCTCAAGAAATCGCAACTCTATTCCTCGCTGTGGCAAAGCTGCGACGAACTGCGCGGCGGCATGGACGCCTCCCAGTACAAAGACTACGTGCTGACGCTGCTGTTCATGAAGTACGTCTCGGACAAGCATGCCGGCGACCCGGACGCGCTTATCGAAGTGCCCGCAGGCGGCGGCTTCGCCGACATGGCCAGGCTCAAGGGCGACAAGGAGATTGGCGACAAAATTAACAAGATCATCGGCCGCTTCGCCGAAGCCAACGACCTAAAGGGAGTTGTCGACCAAGCCGACTTCAACGACGAAAGCAAGCTTGGCGCCGGCAAGGAAATGCAAGACCGGCTCTCCAAGCTCGTTGCGATTTTCGAAGGGCTCGATTTCCGCTCCAACCGCGCCGGCGGTGACGATCTGCTCGGTGACGCATACGAATACCTGATGCGCCACTTCGCCACGGAATCCGGCAAGAGCAAAGGCCAGTTCTACACCCCGGCGGAAGTTTCCCGAATCATGGCCCGAGTTGTGGGAATCGACGCCGAAACCCGCCAGGATCAAACCATCTACGACCCCACCTGCGGCTCGGGTTCCCTGCTGCTGAAGGCCGCCGACGAAGCGCCCCGCGGCATGACCATTTACGGGCAGGAAATGGACAACGCCACTTGGTCGCTGGCGCGCATGAACCTAATACTCCACGGCCACGAGACGGCCGAAGTCTGGCGCGGCAACACCCTCGCTGCCCCATACTTTAAGAACCCGGACGACAGTCTGAAAACTTTCGATTTCGCCGTCGCCAATCCGCCATTCTCCGCAAAGTCTTGGTCCAATGGCTTGGACCCTGAAAACGATGAGTTCCGGCGTTTCGCCTACGGCGTACCCCCGGCCAAGAATGGTGATTACGCCTTCCTGCTGCACCTGATCACATCGCTCAAGAGCCGCGGCAAGGGTGCCATCATTCTGCCTCACGGCGTGCTGTTCCGCGGCAACCGAGAAGCCGATATCCGTCGCAAGCTCATTGAGCGTGGGTACATCAAGGGCATCATCGGCTTGCCCGCCAACCTGTTCTACGGGACTGGCATCCCGGCGTGCATCCTGGTCATCGATAAGGAGCAAGCCGCCACCCGCAAGGGCATCTTCATGATTGACGCGAGCCGTGGATTCACCAAGAACGGCGCCAAGAACCGCCTTCGCGAACAGGACATTCACCGCATAGTGGACGTATTCGAGAGGCAAAGCGATGAGCCGGGTTATGCGCGAATGGTGCCCACCGAAGAGATCGCGGCATCCGCGAATGATTACAACCTCAACATCCCCCGTTATATAGACTCCAGCGACCCGGAAGACCTGCACGACTTGGACGCGCACCTGCGCGGCGGTATCCCCAACTGTGACATCGATGCGTTCGGCGAATATTGGGACGTGTTTCCGTCACTGCGGCAAACCTTGTTCAAAGACAATTGCCGCACGGGGTACAGTGATCCCCTTCTTGAAGCGCGGCAGGTTAGATCCGCCATCGAGGAACACGCCGAGTTCAAAACCTATCGAGCAAGAGTTGGCGAGGTGCTCAATGCTTGGCTTCGGAGGCACACGCAAAACTTGCGCGAAATCGACTCCTACACCGATCCGGCTTGGCTAATCGACAGCCTCGCCGAAGACCTGCTCAAATGCTTCGCAAGTCTGCCATTGATCAACCCATACGACGTGTATCAGCGCTTGATGGACTACTGGAGCGAGACTATGCAGGACGACGTGCATCTGATCATCACCGATGATTGGTGTGCCGCCGCCCAGCCGCGCGGGATCATCGAGGACAAGCAAAAGAAGATCAAGGAAACGCCGGATTTGACCGTCAATCGCAGGAAGTACAAGCTCGACATGCTGCCGCCACACTTGGTCATTGCCCGCCACTTCGAGGCCGAACAACAGACCATCGAAGAGCAACGCATCGCGCATAAATCGGCCGCGCGGGCGCTGGAGGAGTACGTCGAGGAACACGGCGACGAAGGCGGCCTGCTGGAAGACGGATTGAACGACAAGGGCAAGGCGACCAAGGCCAGCGTGCAAAGTCGGCTGAAGGCCATCAGGCAAGCCGGTTGTGCGGAAGACGACGAAGAACGCGATGTGCTTGAGCGCTGCCGCGACTTGCTTGCGGCGGAAGCCGGCGCAAACAAGGCGACCAAAGGCGCTCAGGCCGCGCTGGATCAGCGGGTATTGTCCCTGTACACCAACTTGACCGAAATCCAGATCAAAACACTGGTCGTGGAGGACAAATGGCTCGCCAGCGTCGTCGCCACCATCCAAGCCGAAGTGCAACGCCTGTCCCAACAGCTTGCCTCCCGAATCCAGGCGCTCGAGGAACGTTACTCAGACCCGCTGCCAGAACTGGAGAACCGCGTAGCCGAATACAGCGCCAAAGTAGCGGAACACCTGCGGCGCATGGGGCTGCCGGCATGAATCAGGAGGGGCTGGCGGATATCGTCGCCCTCGGCGAAGGATTTACCACGGAGTTTAAACAGTCCCGTTCAAAGGACTTGGGACGCGAACTTTGCGCATTCGCGAACGCAACCGGCGGAGTAATTCTTCTGGGGGTAACAGACGACGGAAAAGTGTGCGGTATAACCGAACACAACCGGGTGAAGTCCGAAGTGCAATCCATCGCCCGGTCCGCCGAGCCTCCGATCGCGGTGGAAATTGAAAGTGTCGGTCAAGTGCTTTGCTTGCAAGTACCGGCCCAGCAAAGCAAACCCTATTCTTTTGGCGGCAAGTTTTATCTCCGTGAAGGTGCAAGCAGCCAGCAGATGACACGCGGGGAGATTCGCGAGTTCTTCTTCAGGGAAGGCTTGATCCGATTCGATGAAACGCCTTGCACCGCGTTTGATTTGGAGAAGTATCTGACGGACGAATGCTGGCAGCGGTTTGCCCGTCGAGCGCGGCTGCCTTCGAGCCACGAGCCATTAGCAACACTCCAAAACCAGCATCTGGTCAAGGACGGCCAAATGACACATGCCGGCGCATGGTTGCTTGCGGACGACATCACGCGCTACACGCTTCGCGCCGGTGTGACCTGTGCCTTGTTTCGCGGAACCACAAATGTTCACATCATTGACCGCAAAGACTTCACCGGCGACCTGTATTCCATCTTCGAAGATTGCTTCGCTTATCTGCAGGCCAAGCTGAATACAGCGTTGATCCCCCATGCGCGCGGACGGGACGAACGGCTCGAGTTGCCGGAAGACGCCTTGCGCGAGGCGCTGGTGAACGCCATCGCTCACCGGGACTATCGATCCACTGCCAACGTGCAGGTACATATCTTCCATGACCGCGTGGAGATCGTCACGCCGGGCGGCCTACCCGCGGGCATGCGTGAAGAGTTATTGGGAACCAAAAGCGTTCCCCGAAACCCGCTTCTTTTTGGCATGTTCTACCGCATGGGACTGGTCGAGCAGATCGGCAGCGGCATCCGCCGCATCCAGGAATTGTGCCGCGAATACGGGGTAGTCGAATCGCGAATCGAAGTGTCCGAGGATTGGGTGACGACAACTTTTCCGCGGCAGGTTCAGCAGGAAGCGGATCTTGCTACTCGAAGGGATTCTGACCAGACGGAAGCGATTACCGGACAAGAACCGGGCAAGTCGGGACCAAGTTGGGACCAAGTCGGGACCAAGTTGGGACTAAGTTCGGACCAAGTCAAAATTCTGCGTAACTGCCTAACAGAAAACATGATCGGAGATTTGATGCATATGGTCGGCAGAAGCAATCGTACCAAGTTCCGGGACCAAGTCCTAAAGCCCTTGATGGACACCGGATGGCTTGAGATGACCAACCCCGAAAAACCCCGCAGCAGCAAGCAAAAATACCGTCTGACCCCCAAGGGGGAGGAACTGAAAGCGCGTCTGAGGCGAAGCGAATGAACCACAAGGCCAGACCCAACCCAATGCCTGGCTTGGAGCCAAACCTTGTGCCCGTCGCACTAGACTACCCCAGTAATGTGGAAGACATACCCGCCGGCTACAGGCACTCCGAAGTCGGGGTAATACCAGATGAGTGGAAAATAAGAAAAATCGGCGAACTGTTTCAGGCAAGGGCCGGTGGAGACTTTGATCCCAACCTATCCAGCGACACGCGAAATGAAACGTATCAATATCCGATCTATGCGAACAGCCTTTCGCAACAGGGCCTATATGGATATTGCTCCAAAGCAAATCATCGACCTGATTCAATTACTATTACGGCACGAGGTACACTTGGAAAAGCGTTCCATAGAGAAACAAAGTTTGTTGCGATCGGAAGGCTACTAGTACTCGAATCTAACGTAAGGTTGGAAGCTAGGTACTTTTGCAACTTTATCAATCATGGTGTCAATTTTGCAGCTGAGAGCACGGGAGTTCCTCAACTTACCGCCCCTCAAGTAGCAAGGTATTACTTACCGTTCCCTCCACTCTCCGAACAACGCGCCATCGCCGAGGCTCTCGCAGACGTGGATGAATTGCTTGCGTCGCAGGAGGCGTTAATCGCCAAGAAGCGGGACATCAAACAAGCCACCATGCAACAGCTGCTCACCGGCAAAATCCGCCTGCCGGGCTTCAGCGGGGAGTGGGCAACTATTCGACTGGGTGTGTTGTGTCCGTTTAGTTATGGAAAGAATTTGGCAGAAGCTAACCGACAGTTAGAGGCTGATGTTCCCGTTTACGGCTCCAACGGAGTTGTCGGACGCCATGACCAAGCTTTCACAAATGGGCCGACTGTTGTCATTGGAAGGAAAGGTACTGCGGGGTGTGTGCACTATTCTAACGTCGCTTGTTGGCCGATAGATACCACATTTTTGTAGCAGATAGGGATCCCGATATTTTGAAGTTCATCTTCTATAAGTTAACGAACCTAAAATTGGGTGAGATGATTTCAGATAGCGCTGTGCCTGGACTAAATCGGGAAACTGCCCACTCTCGGCAAATTCAAGTGCCGCCTGCCACAGAACAACGCGCCATCGCCAAAATTCTTTCAGACATGGACACCGAAATAACCGCGCTCGAACAACGCCGCGACAAGACGTGGGCGATCAAACAGGGCATGATGCAGCAACTGCTCACGGGGCGGATTCGCCTGCCGCTGACCGATTCACATTCGCAGGTCGAAAAGTCCCATGCCGTCTGAAACCCAGAACATCGAGTGGAAGTCGTCTTGGCGAGACGAATACCTGAAATGGATTTGCGGCTTCGCCAACGCCCAAGGCGGCGTGCTCGAAATCGGCAAGAACGACCGAGGCGAAATCGTTGGCGTAAAGAATCCTTTACGGCTGCTTGAGGAAAACCCCAACAAGGCGCTGTCGCTGCTCGGCATCGTGGTGGACGTGAATCTGAAATCGGAAGCCGGCGGCGAATACCTGGAAATCGCGGTCGATCCCTACCCCAACGCGATCAGCTACAAGGGCGAATTCCACTATCGAAGCGGCAGCACCAAGCAATTGCTCACGGGCGCGGCGCTCAGCCGTTTTCTACTGCAAAAGTACGGGCGGACCTGGGACGATGTGCCGCTGCCGGGCGTCGGCCTGAAGGAATTGGACGGGCGCGCCTTCGACGGGTTCCGCTGACACTGAAGCCCGCGGCGCAGGCTGGGGCGCTACTGCCCGGAAAGCAGGGGTGCAAGTTGAGGGTCATGCTGGGGAGCAAGCTGCGACCGCCTCTCGGGAAACTAGGGAGAAAACTAGGGAGAAAGATGTGGCGCCTAGGGAGAAAATCGAACCAACAGCGAAGCAGAGGCTAGGCAATCGGAAACAAATCACTAGCCAGAAGGCAGGGGTGCAAGCTGGGGGCCAAGCTGCATTGTCGCCTAGACAATCCGCCATGTTGCAGGCATGTATCCAAGACTCGGTTTCGAGCGAAGTGCTGCTGACCACCGCCGGGTATGCAACTCGCTCGGGAAATTTCAGAAAATCGCTCGACCAGCTCCTGGATAGAGGATTACTGTAAATGACTGTACCTGAGAAACCGCGCAGTCCGCTGCAGATGTATCGGCCCACGGCCACGGGCCGCGCCGCGCTTTCGGGTTTACAGTCGGGTCGAACGGACACATGAGCACCGTCGGCCAACGCGAAATCCACACACAGCAACGCGTCGTGGCGTTCGTCCAGGATGCTTTGGGCTACCAGTATCTGGGCAACTGGCAGGACCGCGTCGGAAACAAAAACATCGAACAGGCGCTGCTTGGCGACTGGCTCAAGCGCCGTGGGCATAGCGCCGCAGTCGTCACCAAAGTGCTGGACCGCCTGGGCAAGGCGGTGGCGCTCAGCGGCAGCAAGACCCTTTACGACGCCAACCGCGAAACCTATGGCCTGCTGCGTTATGGCGTGAAGCTGCAACCCGAGATCAGCGCGCAAACCGAAACCATCTGGTTGATCGACTGGGAAAATCCCCTCGAAAACGACTTCGCCTTCGCCGAAGAAGTTACTGTAAAAGGGCACAACACCAAGCGGCCCGACATAGTGCTCTATGTCAACGGCATCGCCTTGGGCGTGCTGGAATTGAAGCGCTCCATCGTTTCGGTGTCTGAAGGCATCCGCCAGAATCTCGACAACCAGAAGACGGACTTCATCCGCCCATTCTTCGCCACCGTGCAATTCGTGCTGGCCGGCAGCGAGACTGAAGGCTTGCGCTACGGCGTGATCGAAACGCCGGAGAAATACTGGCTGCGCTGGAAGGAAGCCGATGCCCATCCCGATGCCGGCGACAATCCCCTTCTGCGGGAGCTCGGCCAACTTTGCGGCAGGGAAAGGCTGCTCGAAATCATCCACGATTTCCTGGTGTTCGATGCTGGCACCAAGAAAATCTGCCGCCCCAACCAGTATTTCGGGGTGCGGGCGGCGCGGGAGCGCGCGAGCCGCCGCGAAGGCGGCATCATCTGGCATACTCAAGGCAGCGGCAAGAGCCTGACTATGGTCTGGCTCGCAAAGTGGATTCGCGAAAATATCCCCGGCGGCCGTGTCCTGGTCGTCACCGACCGAACCGAGTTGGACGCCCAGATCGAGCAAGTCTTCAAGGGCGTCGACGAGGATATCCACCGCACGGACAGCGGTGCCGATCTAGTGCGTGTGCTCAGTGCCGCCGAGGAATGGCTCATCTGCTCGTTGATTCACAAATTCGGCGCGCGCGATGAGCCAAGTGACCAAGACATAAACGCCTTTGTCGACGAAATCAAGGCGAGCCTGCCCGAGGGATTCCACGCCAACGGCGAGATGTTTGTACTTGTCGACGAGTGCCACCGCACACAGTCAGGCAAACTTCACCAAGCCATGAAAGTGCTTCTTCCCGAGGCGACGCTCATCGGGTTCACGGGCACGCCACTGCTGAAGGCCGATAAGCAGCGCAGCATCGAGACCTTTGGACCGTACATCCACACCTACAGGTACGACCAAGCGGTAGCAGACGGCGTAGTGCTGGACTTGCGTTACGAAGCGCGCGACATCGATCAGACACTGACTTCCCAGGCTAAGATCGACCAATGGTTTGAGGTTAAGACACGCGGCCTGACGGACCTCGCCAAGGCGCAACTCCGGCAGCGTTGGGGCACCATGCGCGGCGTCCTCAGCGCTGAAGACCGCCTGCGGAAGATCGTCGCAGACATCGAATTCGACATGGGAATCCGAGACCGCTTGAAGAGTGGCCGCGGCAACGCCCTGCTCGTCTCCGACAGCATCCATTCTGCGTGCAGGCTTTATGAGATGTTTCAACAAGGGGAACTCGCGAACAAATCCGCTATCGTCACTTCCTACCGACCAACCCCGGCGGATATCAAAGGGGAAGAAACCGGCGACGGGCTCACCGAAAAACTGCGCAAGTACGAAATCTACCGCAGGATGCTCTCGGCACACTTTAATGAACCGGAAGGTTCGGCGATGGGCAAGGTCGAAGACTTTGAACAGGAGGTCAAGAAGCGCTTCATCAAGGAGCCGGGGCAAATGAAACTCCTTATTGTCGTCGACAAGCTGCTCACCGGCTTCGACGCCCCGCCGGCAACCTATCTTTACATTGACAAGTCGATGCAAGACCACGGTCTCTTTCAGGCCATTTGCCGCGTCAACCGCCTTGACGGCGAGGACAAGGAATACGGCTACATCATCGACTACAAGGACTTGTTCCGGTCGCTGGAGCAGTCGATTTCAGACTATACCGGCGAAGCCTTCGACGCTTACGACGAAGACGACGTGAAGGGCCTGCTCAAGAACCGATTGCGGCAGGGCCGCGAACGCCTCGAAGAAGCGCGCGAGGCGGTGAAGGCGCTGTGCGAGCTTGTTGAGCCACCTCAAGACACCCCGGCTTATCTGCGTTATTTTTGCGCGCGTGAAAGCGGCAACGCGGAACAACTCAAGAACAACGAATCGAAACGTCTTGCGCTCTACAAGCGCACCGTCAAATACCTGCGCGCCTACGCCGCATTGGCGGGCGAGATGGCGGCGGCCGGTTACTCTCAAGCAGAGGCCCAAACCATCAAAAGCGAAGTGGATCACTTCGAAAAGGTGCGCTCGGAGATCAAGCTCGCGAGCGGCGACTACATAGACCTGAAGATGTACGAACCAGCGATGCGGCATCTGCTTGACACCTACATCCGGGCGGAAGAAAGCGAGAAACTGTCAGGCTTCGACGACTTGTCTTTGGTGAAACTTATCGTTGAACGGGGAGAAAAAGCGCTCGCAGCTTTGCCGGAAGGTGTTCGCGGCAGCGAGGAAGCGGTGGCCGAGACTATCGAAAACAACGTGCGGCGGCTCATCGTAGATGAGTCGGCTCTCAATCCCAAGTACTATGAAAAGATGTCCGAATTGCTGGATGACCTGATCGTCCAACGGAGGCAAGGAGCTATAGATTACAAGGAATACTTGGAGATAGTCATTGAGCTGACTAGGCGTGCGAGCAAACCTGAAACCGGGTCGGCTTACCCTCCTAGCATCAACAAAGGCTCGTTGAGGGCGCTCTACGACAACTTGGAGGGTTACTTCGCTGAAGGGGTTCGGGAATCCAGACCTTCCTACAACAACAAACCTTCGGCCGACAGCAGGGAGGGCAAAGTGCTGGCCTTGGATCAAGCCATTCGTAGCGCCAAGAAGGCGGATTGGCGAGGTCACCAAATCAAGGAACGAGAGGTTCGCAACGCCATCAAGTCGAAGCTAGGCGACAACGCGGCCCTAGTCGACTCAGTACTCCAGATCGTAAAGGCCCACAGTGACTATTGAGGCCAACAGCTTCCGCATGGACCTAGGCAGCACATTCGTACAGGTCGTCCGAAGAGATATCAAGCACTTACATGTGGGAGTTTATCCGCCAAATGGGCGCGTGCGAGTGGCGGCGCCACTTCGAATGGATGACAACACTGTGCGCATTGCAGTTATTGAACGCTTGGGATGGATTCGCAGGAAGCAGTTGGAGTTTGCTCAACAGGAACGGCAGTCTCAGCGCGAGTTCGTCAGCGGTGAGAGTCACTACTTCGAAGGACAGCGCTACCTGCTCGAAGTGATTGAGGGCAGCGGTCGACCATTCGTTTCCTTGAGGAACAAACGCACGATAACGCTCGGAGTGCGTCCCGGTTCAGACAGAGCAACTCGAGAGGCCGTGCTAAACGGGTGGTATCGTGCACAACTTCGCGGCCGCCTGCCCTCGCTTGTTTCAAAATGGGAACCCCGGATCGCAGTTAGAGCCAATGAAGTCCGTATTAGAATGATGAAGACCCGCTGGGGTTCGTGCAACAGCGTTGCCGGTCGAATCTGGCTGAACCTAGAGTTGGCGAAAAAGCCAGTGTCATGCCTTGAGTACGTCCTAGTACACGAATTGGTGCACTTAGTCGAGCGTCGGCATAATGAGCGATTTCGGGAACTCATGGACAGGCATATGCCTCAGTGGCGATTGCACAGGGATACACTGAACCATGCACCACTCGCTCATGCGCACTGGAAGTATTGAGGGCTAGAATTTCCCGATGCTGGGGCAAAGGCAGCCAGCTCGTATCTCATCAACGTCCTTGCCCCCACCGACTTCCTAAATCACGACCCGCAACACTTACATCACTGGCTACCGATTTTCTTGGCTTTTTCGCTCGGGTCTAACCTGAACCAGGCCCGGTTGCCTAGCGACGATTTACCCGCCTTACTCGCCCGCCCCGACCTCCACTGGTCCTGAAGACGACGCGGAACCAGCCGCAACAGCAGCTGCGGCATCCCTTCGCACGATGAAACCGCGATCGAGCATGGTTAGCACAGAGTTGAAATCCGCCACTCGTTGCGGGGCGGTTTCGCCTGCAAAGTTGCCCCGATAGCCGCGCATTGAAAGGCGCCATGCCTCCTCGCCTGCTGTGATGCCGGCCTCCATCCATGGGGCATCGATGGCTTCCATGTCGGGTTGCTGTTCAATCGACCAGCCCTCGGGTAGACGCAGCTTGATTTCAGCCTGCCGCCAGAACGGGTGGGCCGAACAGCAGGCTGGCGTGTGCCAAGCGCTCTGCTCCGGTTCCACGATCGGCACGGGGGGTCGTCTAACGGCATCGGGCAGGCCCAACGCCAGCCGGATGATCTTGGTTGGCGCATCCACCAGCATCAGGGAATCGCTCAGCGGCATGGCCGCCCGCGGCACGGTGCCGGAGATTTCCACCAGAGCGCTTTGCGCCATGGTGTGGTCCGGGGGCTGGAACCGGAAGGCATCCACCGCCACGTTCGGAATTTCGTAGCGGATGCCCTCTTCCGCGTGGCGGCGGATCTGCGGCGCCAAGCCGCTCGCATGGCTGGCCTGCCTGGCAGCCAGCGCGAACACGCTGGCACCCTCAACCGTCAAATGGAATCGTGCCGCATCGGAGCCCGCCAGCTCAAAATCCAGGCGCACGCCAAAGCGGTCAGCGGTCTCGGCGAAGTCGATTGTGAAGGGCGCCCCGGGCTCGCCCAACCAAAGTGCCGTGGTGCCCTGCAGGCCATTGGGCGGCACGCCGAACGCGGCCAAGGAGTCGGTAGGGTCGAACAGCACCCAACCTTTGCCGGGCCCGGACATCAGCCGTCCTCGGCGCGCCCGCTCGTCCGCTGTTCGAATGGCCAGCAGCACATGATTGAAGATGCCGGTACTGGCAGGGCCTCGATAATCGATGTACGGCAGGCTCAGCCGCGCCAGCACCGGTGTGGACTCCACGCCGATCTCTTCCAGCATGGCGCTCAACAGCAAGGTCTTGGCCTTGCAGTCGCCACTCATCGTTCGCAGGGCTTCCGATGGCGGCTCCGGTTCGTACGCGCCTTTTCCCCAAGCGATGTTGCGATACACCAAGGACTGGGCGAACTTCACCAGCGCGCCGATCTTCTCGTACTCCGTCGCCAAGCCATCGGTCAGTTCTCTGGCTTTGAGCACATGGGCGGGTGTGGCGTCCGCGGCCCGCTCGCCGTCCAGGACGGCATCGTAGAGGGCCCGATTGCGTGCCGAGGCATGGGACCAAGTGCGCTGCGCGGCAGGGTAGGTTGAAAAAACGAAGTACGGAGAAGTCATTAGCGGTGAGGCGCGCCAGACATCCTCGGTGTCGCGCAGACGGTGAATCGCTGGAATCTCCGTCAGCAGAGCGCCTTCACTCGCAACCGGCATCACCCCGCCCTCCGGTGAGACGAGGTCAAGCTCCACGCCGTCCCGCGCCCGAACCTTCAAGCGGCTGACTGGCCGCGAATCGCCGGGCGCAATCAAGTGCTCGCCCGGAAAATCGCTCTTGCTGACCAGCGTCCAGGTGGCGAATACCCTATCCCCCGGCCGCAGCGAAGGGGTTTCGATCGTTCTGACACGCTCAGAAGTCACCAAGCCCGCCGTCGAATTGGCAAACTCCACAGCGGAGCTTTGCACTCGCAATGCCCTGTGCACGCTGCCCTTCTGCACAGACACTTTGAGGGCCTCAAGTGTTTCCAGGGCATCATCAAAGGGAATGTGGAATTGCAAGCTCTGCTTGTCTTCGCCTATGTGTTCCCAGACGTTCACCCATGTCAGGCTGAGCCTGCCTTCCGCCCCCAGCCCTCCGGTGAGTTCTTGTTGCACGGTCACCCAACCGTCGTCCTCGTGCACGTAGGCTCCGGGAAGGAGTTCGGCGTCGGCCAGGTCACGCGCCCACCGTGGCGCGCGCGATGAGGCTGACTCGCTGTCAAACGGCAGCACCAGTGCGGCGATTGCGAACGCCGCAGTGAGCAATCGATAGCCGCTGCTCCGCCTCACGGGCTTGGCTCGATCAATATCGGCCGGCTGGTGGCCTGCTGCAGGGCCTCGAACACGCCTCGCACCGCTTGGTAGTCGGAAGCCGGCAGAATGTAGGGTTGACGCATGTTCAGCGTGGATGTCAATTGGCGCGTCGACGGGTTCCAGGTTTGCTTGAGCCGAAAGCCCAGCCCGCTTGGGCCGTCCCGTTCACGGTCTTCAAGTGTGGCGGGAGCCATGCCCGGCGGCAGATTCCAGACCATGCTCACCTCGAAGCGGCCACCTTCCAGCCAGAGCGGATGTTGGCGCTGCTCCGCCACAAAGGGGTTTTCGAACAGGTACACATCCGGGAAAGCGGGCAGCACGGCGCTCCCGGCCATTGTCTGCACGTTGGGTTGCCAATCAACGCTGGTTTCTAGGCGGTACGGTGCCCAGATGTCGGCGTCCGGATCTGGCGGTTGCACGTCAAAGTCCTCGTCAAGCTCAATGCCGGTCCATCGATCGACCAATCCGCGCACCCGAGCGGCTCGGCGCTCGCTTAAGCTCTCAAGATCCGTGTCCTTGCCCGCAAGGCCCATGGACCAACGGGCCCGGTTGGCATCCGCTCCCTCGAACGTGAGCGCGACCTGGAGTGATCGGTCGGGACCGGCGGCAGTCAGAGCGTCGGATTCGAAGCGTGCGCGAATCTGCTCGCTGATCGGCGTGTCGATGGGCACGCGGTGCAAGGACCAATCGGTGCGTCGCTCGCCGGGGTCACGAAACATGAGGGCGCCGAGACTTGCGGAACCCAAAGACCAGCCATCCGAGAGCGGATCGTCGGGCCGGAGGTATCGCGGCATGCCTGAGGGGCGGCTCACTTCCAATAACAGTTGCCTGCCGAAGGGTCGCCAGCTTTGGAACAGCGTCACAAAGGGGAGCCCGAAGCGGCTCAGCACCAACACTTCGCTGGTTTCCAAACCTGCCTGGTCGAGCAGGTAGCGAACGTAGTGTGCGAAGGCGCCCCCTGCCGCCGTGCCCTTGCGTTTCAGTTTGTCCAGGCTTCGCCAGTTCTTGCCATCCAGATCCAACTCCACCTGCTCCTTGGCGTAGCGCAGGATGCGATCTATTCGCTGATCCACCGATAACGTCAGCGGCGCAATGGCTTCAAGGTCAGCGGGCGTCTCGCCGGTCTTGCTGCGCCGGGCGAAATTGAGGTAGTTGCCACTGCGCGCCCGCAGTCCACTTTGCAGCACTTGAAAGTCCCGGGCATTGGTTTTGGTAAGCGGCAGAACCTGCAGCCCCAGTTCATCCGTCGGGGCCAGCGGTTCCAGTTGGTCCACGGAGCGCGTGGCCCAAGCGAGGTCGAAGCGCGCCCCCGCGGGCATGATTTGCTCCGAATCCAGCACGTATGCGTGTTTGCGCCATTGTTGATGGCCAAACTGCCTGGTCAACAGCCCCAGCGTGGTGCCGGTTCTAAAGCGTGGAGGCGCGAAGGGTTCTTCGGTGTTGGGCAAAACATCGGTGGCAGTGAGTTCCAGATCGTTCAGGGTGGATACGCGGATTTCGCCATGTTGCGGCATGCGCGAAAGCAGGAAGGGCACTCGATACCAACCCCCCATAATCGTCAGTGTGGGTTTTCCTTCGCCGGCCAGCCGTCCTTGGGATTTGAGGCTGAATCGGCGAATCGGAAACTTGGAGTGAACGGCAAATGTGTCCAGCAGGTCGACGGACCTGCTTCTGCTGGTCCAAGCCAGATCAAGCACCGCGCCGGGTTCCACGCGCGGAAAGGTAACGGTGCGCAGCGGCAGTTTGCGCCGGCTGCCCAACGTGGCATCGAGTTCCTGAATGTCCTTCTGCGGGTCAATCGCGTGGACACCGCCATCGGCGCTCAGCGTGCGGCCTTGGATGCCCAGAATCTCAATGCCGGTCTCGTCACCAAAAAAGGTGTGCTGCTTAAGGGCTTCAACGCCCGCATGGTTGCGCACCAAATAGCGCACCTGTTGCCGCGTCAGCTTGGTGGTGCGCGCGGTCAGCACTTCTAGCCGGGAGCTGATCGCGATGCGCTGATCCAGAACAACGATGTTGGCCTCGCGTTCAGCATCGTTTTGCGGATCAAGATCGCTCTGGGCCGGCCGCGGGGCAAACTCCACCAACCAAGGATCCGAAGCCTCTGATCCCACGCCACTGTCATCCAGATTCTCCGCCGCTGCACCCGCCATCACGGCCGCGGGTAGGGCCAGCAGCACCAGCAACCAAGCCAACATCAAGCGCTCGGACATTTCCCCTCCGCCATTACGTGAACGCCAGCGCCTCAATGGACGCCGACGCCCAACATAGCGCACATAGCCAAGTCTGGCGAATTTCGCATGGAAAGCTCTGGCTAGGCCTCACCCCGATGACCATTCAGACACGCCTGCGGGACTACGGAAAGCGCCGTTTCCC
Organism: Candidatus Azophilus sp.; assembly: GCA_965220835.1. Lineage (GTDB taxonomy): Bacteria > Pseudomonadota > Gammaproteobacteria > Pseudomonadales > Azotimanducaceae > Azophilus. Next base: position 2,632,318 of record OZ244842.1, read on the forward strand.
CATCCGGCAGCGCTCTGGAGGGTTGGTGAATTTCGGCAAACGGCTACTCGTTGACTTGTCGACCAAGGACGGGCAGCACCCATTGTAAATCCCCAACCCCTTCGCTAAGATTCGCGCTCCCCAAATCGGGCACTCCAAGGGCTATGAAGACTTTGAGCATGCGCGCTCAGGATGTGCGGCGCGCTTGGTATGTTGTGGACGCCGAAAACAAGACGCTGGGCCGGCTGGCTTCCGCCATCGCCGTTCGCCTGCGCGGCAAGCACAAGCCCGAGTACACGCCCCATGTGGACACGGGCGACTATGTCATCGTGATCAACGCAGACAAGGTGCACGTAACCGGCAACAAGGAAACCGGCAAGGTTTACCATCGCCACAGCGGCTACCCCGGCGGCATCAAGAGCACCACCTTGGGCAAGCTGCGCGCCACCCATCCGGAGCGCATCATCGAGAAGGCGGTCAAGGGCATGCTGCCGAGAAACCCGCTGGGACGGGCCGTGTTCCGCAAGCTCAAGGTCTATGCCGGCCCCAGCCACCCCCACGCTGCACAGCAGCCGGAACCCCTCAACCTCTGACCCCACCCCACTTCAAGGAGCATTTGACGGCCAATGGCAATAGCGGCAACAGCGGCAGGGCAATCCGACTACGGCACGGGCCGGCGCAAGACGTCAGCGGCCCGTGTGTTCATCACCAGCGGCACCGGCAACATCATGGTCAACGCCCAGCCCCTGGATGAGTACTTCGGGCGGGAGACCGCGCGGATGATCGTCCGCCAACCCCTCGACGTGGCGGAATTGGGCGACAAGGTGGACATACGGGTCAGCGTTCGCGGCGGCGGCACCTCCGGCCAAGCCGGCGCCATTCGCCATGGCATCGCCAGGGCCTTGGTGGCCCGCGACGAATCCCTGCGCACGCCGCTGCGCCGGGCCGGTTTCCTCACCCGCGACGCCCGCGCCGTGGAGCGCAAGAAGGTGGGGCTGCGCAAGGCCCGCAAACGGCCTCAGTACTCCAAGCGATAAGGAGCCTTCTAGCCTTGAGCACGGAATCAGCGGTCGGTGGGGATACGCCCTCCACCGCGCCCAGCCCGGTCAATCGCGAACGTCGCTACTTCCTGATTGGCGCCACGGCCACGGTCGGCGGCGTTGGCGTGGTGGGCGCGGCCATCCCCTTCGTGCAGTCCTGGATGCCCAGCGCCAAGGCCCGGGCGGCCGGCGCCCCGGTGACGCTGGACATCAGCAAGCTGCGGCCCGGCGAGATGCTCGGCCCCATTCCCGCTTGGCGGGGCAAGCCGGTGTTCGTGGTCCGCCGCAGCGAAGCGGCGGTAGCCCATCTGGAGCAGGCCAACGCCAACCTGGCGGACCCGGATTCCGACAACTTGGAAATGCAGCCCGAATACGCGCGCAACGCATGGCGCTCCCGACGGCCTGAAATCGGCGTCTACCTGGGCCTGTGCACGCATCTCGGATGCTCGCCAAAGTTCTACGGCATCGTGCAGCCCGAAACCTTCGACGCCAACTGGCAGGGCGGCTTCTTCTGCCCCTGCCACGGCTCCCGCTTCGACTTGGCCGGGCGAGTGGTCCAGGCGGTGCCCGCTCCGGACAACCTGGAAGTGCCGCCCTACCGGTTCGCCACCGAAAACACCATAGTGATCGGCGAAGACGAGGAAACCGCGTAGTGGAACAGACGCAGCAAGCTAAGCGCGCGATCCCCCGGCTTTGGGGCGAGTTGGTGGATTGGGTGGACGACCGCTTCCCGGCCACCGAGACCTGGAACTACCATCTGGCGAAGTACTACGCGCCCAAGAACCACAACTTCTGGTACCTGATGGGCTGGCTGGCCATGGTCATCCTGGTCAACCAGCTTGTCACCGGCATCTGGCTGACCATGAGCTACGTGCCGAGCGGCGACGGCGCGTTTGCCTCGGTCGAGTACATCATGCGCGACGTGGAGTTCGGCTGGCTGCTGCGCTACCTCCACTCCACCGGCGCCTCGGCCTTCTTCGTCATCGTTTACCTGCACATGTTCCGCGGCCTCATGTACGGCTCCTACCGCAAGCCGCGGGAGCTGCTGTGGCTGATTGGCATGGCCATCTACCTCGCCTTGATGGCCGAGGGCTTCTTCGGCTACCTGCTGCCTTGGGGCAACATGTCGTATTGGGGGGCGCAAGTCATCGTCTCCCTGTTCGGGGCCATCCCCTACATCGGCCCGGGCCTGATGGAGTGGATCCGGGGCGACTTCCTGATGTCGGAAATCACCCTGAACCGCTTCTTCGCGCTGCACGTGGTGGCCCTGCCGCTGGTTCTTGTTGGGCTGGTGTTCCTGCACCTCGTGGCCCTGCACCACGTTGGCTCCACAGCGCCGGACGGCGTGGACATCAAGAAGCACAAGGACGCCACCGGCAAGCCCTTGGACGGCATTCCCTTCTGGCCCTACACCGTCACCCACGACGTGCATGCCACCGTGGTGTTCCTGTTCATCTTCTGCGCGGCGGTGTTCTTCGCCCCGGAGATGGGCGGCTACTTCCTGGAGAAGCCCAACTTCGAGATGGCCAATCCGCTCAAGACCCCGGAACACATCGCGCCGGTCTGGTACTACACACCCTTTTACGCCATGCTGCGGGCCGCCACCTATCCGCTGTTCGGCGTGTCCGCCAAGTTCTGGGGGCTGGTGGTGATGGTTGGCGCCATCATCATACCCGCGCTGCTGCCTTGGCTTGACCGCAGCCCCGTGTCCTCCATCCGCTCCAAGGGCTTGGCCTCCAAGTGGATGCTGGGCCTGTTCGTGGTGAGTTTCTTCATTCTCGGCTATCTGGGCATCACGCCGCCCTCGCCGCTGGCGACGGCGATGTCCCAAGTCTGCACGGTGCTGTACTTCGCCTACTTCGTGCTGATGCCTTGGTACACGCGGGTGGAGAAAACCAAGCCGCCGCCCGACCGGGTGACCATGCGATGACCGCCAGCCTGCCTTGGCGTGCTCGCACGCGCCTGCCCTGGCGTCTTCAGACGCGCCTGCTGCCCCTGCTCGCACTGCTGGCCTGCGCCTCCGGTGGGGCTTGGTCGGCGGCGAGTGACTGGCCCATGGCGCCCATGTCGCCGGACCTCAATGATCAGCCCTCCCTGCAACGGGGCTTGCAGCTGTACGCCAACTACTGCCTTGGCTGCCACTCGCTGCAGTTCCAACGCTACGAGCGCACTGCCGATGATCTCGGCATTCCCCACGATGTGGTGGCGGACGAACTCATCTTCACGGGCCAGAAGATCGGCGAATTGATGACCACCGCCATGGACCCGGAAAGCGCCAAGGCCTGGTTCGGCGGACCACCCCCCGATCTCACGATGGTCACGCGAGTGCGCAGCCCGGAGTGGATCTACAACTACCTCAAGACCTTCTACGTGGATGAGACCCGGCCCTTCGGAGTCAACAACAAGGTGTTCGAAAACGTCGGCATGCCCCACGCGCTGATCGACCTGCAGGGCGTCCAGCGGGATGCCTGCCCGGAAGGCGTGGAAGGCTGCCGGCAACTGGCCATAGACCCAGGCAGCGGCCTGATGACCGCAGAACAGTACGATCAGGCTGCCTATGACATCGCCAACTTTCTGCACTACGTTGGCGAGCCCACCCGGCTTGTCCGCGAGCGTTTGGGCCTGTACGTGCTCGGCTTTCTGGCCTTCCTGGGCATTTTCACCTACCTGCTCAACCGGGAGTTCTGGAAGGATGTCCACTAAGGCCTATCGTTCGGCACAGGGTGCTGGCCTGGGGCGAGGATCATCCTGGCTCCCACGGGTGCCGCCGGCTGGAAAGGCGTTGCGCGTTCTTGCACGACATCGCACCGAAGGTGCGCGCCCTCGCTTGGGCCGTTGGCGGGCAAGCTCGGCCGAGAAGCTCGGAGCGCGTTAATGGAGGCGGGCCGATGAACTTGGGGGACCGCCAGTCTTCGATGCTGCTCTACTCCGACCCCCGGGACCAATACTCTCACCGGGTGCGCATGATGCTGGCGGAGAAGGGCGTCATCGTGGACTTGGTGGACGTCGATGCGGGCAGCCCGCCGGCGGAGCTGGCCAACCACAACCCTTACAACACGGTACCCACGCTCACCGACCGGGACTTGGTGCTCTACGATGCCAACATCATCATGGAGTACCTTGATGAACGCTTTCCCCATCCGCCGCTGCTGCCGGTGTACCCGGTGCAAAGGGCGCTCTCAAGGCTGTGGATCCACCGCATCGAAAAGGAATGGAGCAGCCAGCTGGACCCGCTGATGGCCGGCCAAGGCTCCGAGGCCTTTCAGCAGCAGGCCAAGGCCAACCTGCGCGCCAGCCTGACCGACACTGCACCCATCTTCAGCCAGAAACCCTTCTTCATGAACGAGGAGTTCACCTTGGTGGACTGCTGCGTGGCGCCGGTCCTGTGGCGTCTGAAGGCGGCTGGCATCGTGCTGCGCGACCGCCGGACCCGGCCCTTGAGAAACTACATGCAGCGGATGTTCGAGCGCGACTCGTTCCAAAAGAGCCTCAGCGAAGCCGAACAGGAGATGGGCGAATAACCAGCAAACGACCCTACCTGTTGCGGGCGCTCTATGATTGGATGGTGGACAGCGGCCACACGCCCCATCTGCTGCTCGATGCCGCCGCCGATGGGGTGGTTGTGCCACGGGAGTACGTCGCCGACGGCCGCATTGTGCTCAACGTTTCTCCGACGGCCGTGCGCGGCCTCACCATCGGCAACGACACCCTGACCTTCGACGGGCGTTTCGCCGGGCGGGCCTTTCAGGTTTCGGCGCCCACATCCAGCGTGATGGCCATCTACGCCAAGGAGACCGGCGAGGGCACGCTGTTCAACGAAGACGCCGAAGCGCCCGCTGAAGCCCCTAAGGCCAAGCGCAGCCCAACTCTGAAGCTGGTCACTTAAGGCCTTCTAGCCTCCTAGTCCGCTTGGCGGCGCAGAAAGGTCGGCAGGTCGAGGAACTCCGGGTCCGTGTTGCCCACCGAATTCCGCGCGGGCTCCCGATGCCGGTAGTCATGGATGCCTCGTCGGGAAGGCGGCTGGTCATATTCGCTGTAGTCGCTGCCAAGCTCAACCGCCACGGCGCGCGGTCTTGCCGCCGTGCCACGCACCTGGTCCGCCAAGCCAGTGGCCACGATGGTCACTTTGACCTCCTCCTCCATCGACTCGTCAATCACCAAGCCGCCGATGAATGTGGCCTTTTCCGAAGCGATTTCGTTGATCATGCCGTTGATTTCGTAGTACTCATCCAGCACGAATGACGGACCGGCCGTGACGTTCAGCAACACGCCCCGAGCGTCGCGCATGTCGATGTCGTCCAGCAACGGGCAATCGATGGCGGCCTCCGCGGCGCGGCGCGCGCGGCTCTCCCCGGACGCCCGGCCGGTGCCCATCATGGCCGTGCCCTTGATGCCCATCACCGTTTGCACGTCGGCGAAGTCAACGTTCATGATGCCGTGGCTCACGATCAGGTCCGAAATGCCTTCAACCGCGCCCAGCAGCACGTCGTTGGCGGCCGCAAAGGCGTTCATGAGCGTGAAGTTCGGATCGGCGTCCTTGAGCTTGTCGTTGGAGATCGTGATCAGGGAATCGACGTACTCGGCCAGTTGGTCGAGGCCCGCATCGGCTTGGGCATCACGCCGTTCGTGGGCAAACGGCCGGGTGACCACGGCCACCGTCAATATGTTCTTCTCCCGCGCCAGTTTCGCCACCACCGGCGCCGCTCCGGTACCGGTGCCGCCTCCCATGCCTGCAGCGATGAACACCATGTTGGAGCCCTCAAGCACCTCGCTGATGCGCGCCGCCTCCTCCAAGGCCGCCTGACGCCCAGTTTCCGGGTTGGCGCCCGCACCAAGCCCCTTGGTCACCGAGGTGCCAATGGCCAGCTTGATCGGCACGTTCAACGCCCTGAGCGCCTGCATGTCGGTGTTCATGGCGATGAACTCCACGCCAGGCAGGCTGTTGTTCACCATGTGCTGGACGGCATTGCCACCGCCGCCGCCCACGCCGACCACCTTGATGACGGCGTTGCGCGGATCGGTTTCCTCGAGTGTAAACATGGGCTTGTCTCCAGTTGAAGGTTGCTGGTGGTTGGGGTCCTGGGGTTTGGGTTCGGTTGTGTTCATGGTCGCCTTTGTGGTCTCTCCGCTGATGATCAGGCTGACTGCGTGCGCTTCAATCAGAGATTGTCCGCAAGCCATTTCCTCAATCGGCTCATTCGCCCGCGGCCGCCGCCTTGGCCAGCGCCCGAAGCGCTGTGCCGTTGCTCCTTGCCGTAGAGCATCAAGCCGACGCCGGTGGCATGCACCGGGTTGCGCACGATGTCCTTGAGGCCCGAGACCGCCTTCGGCTTCCCAAGGCTGACCGGCATGTGGAAGATCTCCTCGGCAAGTTCGATCACGCCCTCCATCTTCGAAGCACCGCCGGTGAGCACGACACCCGCGGCAATCAGCTCCTCGAAGCCGCTGCGGCGCAGCTCCGCTTGGATGAGGCCGAACAGTTCGTCGTAGCGCGGCTCCACCACATCGGCCAAGGTCTGCTGGGACAGCTCGCGAGGCGGCCGGTCGCCGGCGCCAGGCACTTCAATCATTTGGTCGGCCCGGGCGAGCTGGGACAGTGCGCGTCCATAGCGAATCTTGATTTCCTCGGCATTGGGGGTGGGCGTGCGCAGGGCCATGGCGATGTCGTTGGTCACTTGGTCGCCGGCAATGGGGATGACGGCCGTGTGGCGAATGGCGCCACCGGTGAACACGGCGATGTCCGAGGTGCCGCCGCCGATGTCCACCAGGCAAACGCCGAGCTGGCGTTCATCGTCCGAGAGCACCGAGTAGCTCGACGCCAACTGCTCCAAGATGATGCCGTTGACTTTCAAGCCACACCGCTCAATGCACTTCTCGATGTTCTGCAGCGCGTTGGCCGCGCAACTGACCAAGTGCACTTTGGCTTCGAGGCGCACGCCGGACATGCCCAACGGGTCGCTCACGCCGTCCTGATGATCGATGATGTACTCTTGGGGCAGGACATGGAGCATCTTCTGGTCGGTCGGAATGGCCATCGCCTCAGCGGCATCGATGACGCGCTCCACGTCGTGGGCCAGCACTTCCCGGTCCGGCACGGCGACGACGCCGTGGGAATTGGTGCTTTTGACGTGGCTGCCGGCGATGCCCGCGTACACCGATTCGATGTTGCAGCCGGCCATCAGCTCGGCTTCCTCCACGGCGCGCTGAATGGCGTGCACGGTGGACTCGATGTTCACCACCACGCCCTTGCGCAGCCCCCGGGAGGCTTGGGTGCCGATGCCCTTGATTTCCAACTCGTTGTCCGCCGTCACCTCGCCGACGATGGCGGCCACCTTGCTGGTGCCGATGTCCAGCCCCACGATCATCTGTCCCGCTTCGCTTTCCGTTGTCACTTGGCCGCCCTCATCCTGATCTCGCCGCCAGCATTTCCGGTTCTTCAAAGCGCGCCGCAGCGCCGTTGGCGTAGCGCAGGTCCAAGTAACGCACAGGCTGCGCGTTCACTTGGGCGAGGTGACGGTGGACTCGCATGAATCGCGCCATGCGGCTGCGCAGGGAATCGGCGCCAAGGTGGGCGCGCACGCCGTTGGCCAGCTCCAGCCGCCACTCGCCCAGCGCATTCTCCGCCAACGAACGGATCTCAAGGCCGTCCTGGGCAGCGATGTCCTGCAGGTATCGATAGACCTCCAGCGCCTTTTGCGGGCTGGTCACTTCGCATTCGAGCAAGGGCAAGCTCGCCGCCCGATCAACGCTGCTGATCAGCTCGCCACCCGCCGTCAGGTAACCCTCGCTGCCCCACTTGGCCACCACCAACTGGCGCTCAATGCGGATCGATATGGTGTCTGGCCAGATCCTGCGCACGTGCACCAACCGCGGCCAAGACAGCGCCATGAGATGTTCACGCAAAGCGCCGAGATCGGTTGACAGCAATCGCTGCGGCTTCAGTTCGCTGAGCCGCCGTTGCACTTCCGCCGCTTCGGCAGGCGCCAAGGAGCCGATCACTTCGACGTTGCGCACCGGCCGGTCGAGGGACTCGTAGATCCACGCCGCCACTGCCGCGAACCCCAGCAGAGCGACAATTGCGCCGATCCTACCCAACATGTCCGCCCCGCAGCAGGTTGGACACTTCGCTGACGTTGCCCGCGCCCTGCACCAGCACGACATCGCCGTCTCGGGCGATGCGTGACAGCAACGCCAAGGCTTCGTTCGGGTCGATGGCAAAGACCGGCGGCGTGCCGCCGCGGCTGCGGATGCCTTGGCACAGGGCGTGGCCATCGGCGCCTGGGATGGGCGACTCGCCAGCCGCATAGACGTCGAGCAGGATCAACTGGTCCACACCCGCAAGCACCCGCACGAACTGATCGAATTGGTCTCGGGTCCGGCTGTAACGATGGGGCTGGTAAGCCATCACGAAACGGCGGCCCGGCCACACCGTGCGGGCCGTGCGCAGCACCGAGTCAATTTCCGTGGGGTGGTGGCCGTAGTCATCCACCAAGGTGACCGTGGCCCCGCCGATTTCTATGTCATCAAAGATCTGAAAGCGGCGGCCGACGCCGGCAAACTCGGCCAAGCCTTCGCCGATGGCCGCATCGGCCACGCCCTCATGGGTGGCCACGGCAATGGCCGCCAAGGCGTTGCGCACATTGTGCTCACCGGGCGCCGCCAAGCTGATGTCCAAGGGCGGGCGCCCGTCCGGCCGGTGCGCCCGAAAGCGCCAAGTGCGGCCGTTGGCCACCATCCCGCTGACCCGGTAGTCCGCGTCCGGCGCAAAACCGTAGGTCAACATGGGCCGCGACACCTTGGGCAGCAGGTTGCGCAGCACCGGGTCATCGATGCACAGGAACACGGTGCCGTAGAAGGGCAGGCGGTGGATGAACTCGAGGAAGGTTGCGCACAGGCGCTCGAAGTCGTGGCCGTAGGTCGCCATGTGGTCTTCATCGATGTTGGTGATCACGGCCAGCATGGGCTGCAAGTGCAGAAAGGAGGCGTCGGACTCGTCGGCTTCCACGATGATGAAGCGGCTGGCCCCCAAACGGGCGTTGACGCCCGCGCTTTCCAGCAGCCCGCCGATGACGAACGTTGGATCCAGCCCGGCCGCCTGGTAGATGGCAGTCAGCAGGCTGGTGGTGGTGGTCTTGCCGTGGGTTCCCGCGATCGCAATGCCGTGGCGGTAGCGCATCAGTTCGCCCAGCATTTCCGCTCGGGCCACCACCGGTATGCGCCGCTCATGGGCGCTGGCGATCTCCGGATTGGACTCATCGACGGCGCTGGACCGCACCACCACATCGGCGCCGGCCACCTGCTCGGCGACATGGCCCTCATAGACCGTTGCACCCAGCGCGGCCAGCCGCTCGGTCGCCGCTGACGGGTGCAGGTCCGAGCCGGACACCGCATAGCCGAGATTGCTCATCACTTCGGCGATGCCCGACATGCCAGCGCCGCCGATGCCGACGAAATGGACGCGGCGCACGCGTCCCATCCCTGGGACTTCCCCATCCGCCACTGGCTGGCCGTTCCTGCCGCTCATCAGGAGTCCCGCTCCAACTGCGCCCGGCCGACTAAGCCGACCAGCGCCGCGCACACGATGAGGCTGTTGCCGCCGTAGCTTATGAAGGGCATGGTCAGCCCCTTGGTGGGCAGGCTGCCGGTGGCCACGCCAACGTTGATCAGCGTCTGCACGCCCAACAGCAGCGCCACGCCGTAACAGAGGTAGCCGGCGAATTTGTCGCCACTGCCGATGGCCTTTCGGGCGGTGTGCAGGATGCGCAGGACGATCAGCCCCAACAACCCCATGAGCGCCAAGGCACCAACCAAACCGAGCTCTTCCGCAACCACGGCGAATATGAAATCGTGGTGGGCCTCGGGCAGGTACCAAAGCTTCTGGATGCCCTCGCCAAGGCCCAAGCCGAACACTTCGCCCCGGCCGAAGGCGATCAGCGAGTGGGTCAGTTGATAGCCGCTGTCAAAGGCCGACGCCCAAGGGTCGCTGAAGCTGACCAGCCGCTCCACCCGGTAGGGCTCCATCCAGATCAGCGCCGCCAACCCCGCCGCGCCAGCCAGCGCCAACAGGACGAAGTAACGCAGCCGCAGCCCCCCCAGGAAAAGCATGGCGCCGAGCACGGCGCTCAGCACCACGACGTTGCCAAAGTCCCGCTGCAGGATCAGCAGCGCCACCAAGGCCGCGAACCAGGTCAGCGGCAGCAGGGCCGGCCTTGGCGATTGGCGCAGGGCCTCGTCTTGGCGGGCCAGAAACCCAGCCCAATACACAATCATGGCGGCCTTGGCGATTTCCGCCGGCTGCAGGGTGAAGCTGCCGAAGTCGATCCAGCGCCGAGCGCCCTTGATCTCCTCAGTGACGCCGGGAACCAGAACCAGGGCGCAGAGCGTCAACGCGCCGAGCAGGGCCATCTGATAGGTGTGGTTCCAGACCTTGAGGGGCACGCACAACATCAGCAGAAAGGCGATCAGCCCCAAGGCCAAATAAATGCCGTGCCGGGCCAGAAATGGCATCTCCATGGCCACTGAAGCAGAGGCCACCATGACCAAGCCAAAGCCAAGCACCAGGCCCCAGGAGACCATGAGCGGCGCATCAAGGCGAATCATGACCCAAGCTCCTTGACCAACGCGCGAAACGCATCCCCCCGGGCGCGGAAGTCGCTGAATTGATCGAAGCTGGCGCAGGCAGGGGAAAGCAGCACCGTGTCCCCCGGACGGGCGCACTTGGCGGCTTGGCGCACAGCTTGGGCCAAGCGGCGGGGTGGACCGCCCCGCGGGTCAAGGCCTGCCGCCGCGGCAATCGCCGGCCCGTCCTGGCCGATGGGGATCAGGCTATGGGCACGTGCGGAGATGGCTCGGCCCAAGGCCGCAAAGTCAGCGCCCTTGCCGTCGCCGCCAGCAATCAGCACGATGCGGCCGGGCTGTCCCGATAAACTGCTCAACGCTGCCAGGGTGGCGCCAGGGTTGGTCGCCTTGGAGTCATTGATGTAAGTGACGCCATCGACCACGCCCACCAATTCGCAACGGTGGGGCAGACCTCGATAACCGAGGACGGATGCGCCGAGGGCCGCCAGCCCACCTTCGTTTTCGCTGCCGTTGATCAAGGCCATCACCGCCAGCGCGTTGCATTGGTTGTGGCCACCAGCCAGCGGCAGCCTACCGGCTTCCACCACACCCTCCATGCCCTTGGCCAGCCAGCGCTTGCCGCCCAAGGTGCGAACGCCCCAGTGGCCGGGCTCGGGCGGGTCGGCGCCAAAGGTGACTGTGCTGCCTCCAACACCGGGGTCCGGCTGGCTCAAGGGGTCATCCCGATTAACGACCAGCCGCTCCGCTTGGCGGTAGATGCGGCGCTTGGCAGCCGCGTAGACCGCCAAGCTGTCATGGTGATCCAAGTGATCGGCACTGACGTTGAGAACGGTGGCCGCCCGATAGGGATAGGTTTGCATGCGCTCCAGTTGGAAGCTGGACAGCTCCAGCACATAGCAGTCCCGATCGGCGCCGATGATGTCCAGCGCGGCTTCGCCCAGGTTGCCGCCCACCCCGGGGCGGTGGTTGAGTTTTGCCAGCGCGTGCCCCACCCAAGCGGTCACCGTGCTCTTGCCGTTGGTGCCGGTGATCGCGTAGATGGGTTCGTCCACCGCCCGACAAAACAGGTCGATGTCGCTCAACACGGGCAGGCCTGACGCCAGGATGCGCCTGCCCAGGGGGCTCTGCAGCTTCAAGCCGGGGCTCAGGATCACCCGGTCGAAAGGCGCGAAGTCGATGTCGCAAGCGCCCAACCGATAGTCGATGTCAGGATGCTGGGCGCGCGCTTCGGCCAGCCCCGGTGGCTGTTCCCGGGTATCGAGCACGGTCAGTTCGTCACGCCCGGCCAAGTGCTTCACGCAGGAGACGCCGGTCACGCCAAGGCCAACAATTAAGGTCCGCTGCGTCACGCCTACCTCAGCTTCAACGTGGACAGGCCCACCAGCACCAGCACCAGCGTCAGGATCCAAAAGCGCACGATCACGCGCGGCTCCGGCCAACCCTTGAGCTCAAAGTGGTGGTGAATGGGCGCCATGCGGAAGATGCGCCGCCCGGTGAGACGGAAGGAGGCCACCTGAATGATGACCGAGGCGGTCTCGATCACGAACAGCCCACCCATGACCAGCAGCACGATCTCATGGCGCACGATGATGGCCACCACTGCCAAGGCCGCTCCCAGGGCCAAGGCGCCCACATCGCCCATGATCACGTCGGCGGGATAGGCGTTGAACCATAGGAAGCCCAGGCCAGCGCCGATCAACGCGCCGCAGAACACCGCCAGTTCACCCGCATGGGGGATGTGGGGAATCTGCAAGTAGCTGGAGAACTCCACATGGCCGGCCAAGTAGGCGATCAGCCCCAAGGCCGCCCCCACCATCACCGTGGGCAGAATCGCCAACCCGTCCAAGCCATCAGTCAGATTGACGGCGTTGCTCATGCCGACGATCATGAGGTAGGCCACCACCACGAAGCCCGCGCCCAAGGGAATGGCGACGGACTTGAAGAAGGGCACGATCAAGTCCGTTTCGGCCGGCAGCTCGGCACTGACATAAAGGAACAGCGCCGCGGCCAGACCGAACAGCGACTGCCAAGCGTACTTGGTGCGGGCCGCCAAGCCATCGGAGCTCTGGCGCCGAATCTTGAGGTAGTCATCCACCCAACCAATGCCACCAAAGGCCAAGGTCACCAGCAGCACCGTCCATACGTAACGGTTGCCCAGATCGCCCCACATCAAGGTGGTGAAGAAAATGACGATCAGGATCAAGGCCCCGCCCATGGTCGGGGTGCCGGCCTTGCTGAAGTGGCTTTCCGGGCCGTCGTGGCGCACCGGCTGGCCGATCTGGTGGCGGCTGAGGCGGTCGATCACCCAGGGGCCTATGAGCAACGACAGCGACAACGCCGTCACCACGCTAACCATCGTGCGGAAGGTCAAGTACTGAAAGACCGTGAAGCCGCTGATGAACTGTGAGAGATAGTCGGTGAGCCAAAGCAGCATCAGGCATCCCCTCCCGGCAGGCCCAAGGCCTGGCGCACGGCTTCTCGGTCGCTGAACGGGTGCCGACGGCCGTCGATCTCCTGATAGTCCTCGTGGCCCTTGCCCGCGACGATGACCAAATCCCCGGGTTCGGCTGCGGCGATGGCCTGCTCGATGGCCATGCCTCGATCAGCTTCAAGTGCCAGCGGCGACGCATCCTCAACCCCCGCCGCCATGTCGCGTATGATGGCCAGCGGATCCTCGGAGCGCGGGTTGTCGCTGGTCAGCCACACGCGGTCGGCCAGGCTCGCAGCGACGCGCCCCATCATCGGCCGCTTGCCGGCGTCTCGATCCCCACCGCAGCCCACCACGCACAGCAGGGCCCCCTCGGCATGGCGCCGGGCCGCCGCGAGCGCCTTGGCCAGCGCATCCGGCGTATGGGCGTAATCCACCACCACGGTGGGACGCCCGGCCACGCGGAAGAACTCCATGCGCCCCGGCACCGGGGGCAAGGCGCCCGCTGCTTGGCAAACCGCTGGCAACGGCTGTTCGGCAGCCGCCATCACGCCGATGGCGGCGGCCAGATTGGCCAAGCCGAAGTCACCGCACACGGGCGCCAAAACCCAAGCGCTGCCCCAAGGCGTGCTGAGCCGAGCCCGCAGACCGTCGGCGCCATGCTCGACGTCTGCCCAAGCGATGTCCGCATGCGCTGCACCGTAGGTCAGCACGTCCACCTGCGGCGAACTGCGCTTCAGCCCGCGGGCCAGGAGCCCGTTGGCAATGCCGGCGCCGAACTCGTCGCCGATGTTGATGACCGCACAGCGCAGGGTGGGGAATTCAAACAACCGCCGTTTGGCCGCGCCATAGGCTTCAAAGTCGGCGTGGTAATCCAGATGGTCCCGCGTGAGATTGGAAAAAACCGCGTAATCGAAGGCCACCGCATCGGCGCGGCCTTGGGCCAAGGCATGGGAGCTCACCTCCAGCGCCGCCCAGGAGCAGCCGCCGTGACGAAGGCAAGCCAGACGCTTGTGGGTGACGATGGCGCTTTCCGTGGTCAGGCGCGAAGGCGCCAACTCGCTTGGCCGTCCCCATCCGATGGTGCCTAGATAGGCCGCGTCCAGGCCCAGCAATCTGGCGAGGCCAGCCACCTGATGGGCGATGGTGGTCTTGCCGTTGGTACCAGTGACGCCCACGCAAGTCAGCGCACGGCTGGGCGAGCCGTAGAGTTTGTCGGCCAGCGCGCCACGCCGGGCCCGCAGGTTCTTCACCTGCACCACGGGCGCGCCTAGGCCCAGCAGCGGGCGTTCCGCAAGCACGCAAGCCGCACCCCGGCCAACCGCCTCAGCCGCGTGGTCGTGGCCATCAAAGGTCGCGCCCTGAGTGGCGATGAAGGCTTCACCGGGCTGAACCTGCCGGGAGTCTTCGGACAGCCCGGCGATTTCCAAGTCCGGCACGCCAGGCCCATCCATCAGCTGACGCAGGTTCGCGAGCCTCATGGCTTGCTCCCATCGACGGCGGCGATCAAATGCTGCGCATCGGGCGCCACCCCGAGCAGGCGCAAAGCCCGCTCCGCAACCCGAGCAAAAACCGGCGCGGCAACAGCGCCGCCGCTGATGTCCGGGCCGCTGGGCTGGTTGATCACAACCACCATGACGATGCGCGGATCCGTCATGGGAACCACCCCGGCAAACAGCGCCACGTGGCGCTGGTCCGTGTAGCCAGCGCTGCCCACCACCCGTGCGGTGCCAGTCTTGCCGGCCACGCGATAGCCGGGCACGCGGGCGCCCGGTGCCGTGCCGGTGCGTTCGGTGACCCCTTCCATCATAGACAGCAATTGCCGCGTCATGGCCGCCGCGAAAACCCGTTCGCCTTGGGGCGGCTGGCCGAGCTTGATGATGCTGAGCGGCAGGCGAACGCCATCGTTGGCGATGGACAAATAGGCTTGGGCAAGCTGCAAGGGCGAGACGCTTAAGCCGTAGCCATAGGCGAGGGTGGCGCGCACGATCTCGCTGCGCAGCCCCGAGTCGTCGAAGGTGCCGATCGCTTCGCCAGGCAGCCCGCTGCCAACGAAGTCGCCCACACCTGCCCGTTGCAGCACCTCAAACACGGACCGTTCCGGCAGGTCCAGGGCCACCTTGGAAATGCCAACCTGGCTGGACTTGCGCACGATGCCCGCCAACGTCAGCTCTCCGTAGTTGACCGGATCCTCTATGAGCTTGCGGCGCACGGCCCAGTAGCCCGGCGCGGTGTTCACCACCGTGTCCGGCTGGTAGTCGCCCGTTTCCAGCGCCGCCAGCACGGCAAAGGGCTTGATCGTGGAGCCCGGTTCGTAGGCGTCGGTCACGGCTCGGTTGCGCATTCCGGCAAACCCCAGTTCCAGGGATTCGTTGGGGTTGTAGGACGGGGAGTTCACCAAGGCGAGAATTTCACCGCTGCGGGCATCGAGAATGACGATGGACCCCGAGGCCGCCCGGTGCCCGGCCACCGCATCCTTGAGCTCCCGATAGGCAAAGTACTGCAGGCGCAAGTCAATGCTGAGCGCGATGTCCTGACCAAGCCGCGGCGCGTCGATGTACTCCAAATCACGGATGGTCGCGCCAAGCCGGTCCTTGAGCACGACCTTGCGCCCATGCTCGCCGCTAAGCAGGTCATCGAAAGCCAGCTCGACCCCTTCAAGGCCGCGGTCGTCGATGTTGGTGACGCCCACCACGTGGGCGGTGGTCTCGGCACCCAAGTAGTAGCGGCGGTACTCCTCGCTGAAGTGCAGGCCTTCAATCCGCAAGGCGCGCACGCGCTCCGCCGCTGTCCAGGACAGCCGCCGCTTCAAGTAGACGAAAGCCCGGTCTGCATGGCGGTCCAGATGGTCCGCCAGCTGCTCCGCATCCCGGCCCAGCAGGGGCGCCAAGCGGTTGATGTCGGCACGGCTCAGCCGCTTTTGGCTCGGATCGGCCCACACGGCCACCACCGGCGTGCTGATCGCCAATGGCTCGTCCAGCCGGTCGTAGATGACGCCCCGGCGGGAAGGGATGACCACTTCCCGCACCGAGCGGGCGTCTCCCTGATCCTGCAGGAACTCCTTGTCCAGCAGGGCCAGATAGACCACTCGGGCAGCGAGCGCCGCGCAGCCCGCGAAGAACAGGCAGAGCACGGCATGGTGGCGCCAGACCTTCACCTGGGCACCCGCTCGACGCGTTCCGGGAAGCGCATTCCCAGCCTGGTGGCGGCCATCTGCTCAACGTTGTAGTAGGCGGAGCGGGCGCCCCGCTCGAGCAGCAGGCGGCTGTGCTCGGCTGCCAGCCGATCCTGGTGGTGCCGGGAGGCCTCCAAGGCTTGGTGAAGCCGCCGCACTTCGTGGGTGCGCTCCACCACCTGCACTGCGGAGGCAACGACGCCGGCCAGCAGGATGGTCGCTAGGATGGCGGCGCCCCACTTCATGCGATGCGCTCCAGCACGCGCAGCACGGCGCTTCGAGCGCGAGCGTTGCGGCGCACCTCAGCAGCCGTTGGGCGCACGGGGCCGGCGACGATACGTGCCTCGACGCGCGCCTCGGCCGCACGAATGGGCACATGCCTCGGCACCGGCGGCGGAGAGCTGCGCGCCTTGCAAAACCGCTTGACGATCCGGTCCTCCAGGGAATGAAAGCTTATCACCGCCAAGCGGCCGCCTAAGCTCAAGGCGTTGAACAGGCCTGCCAAGCCCGATTGCAGTTCGTCAAGCTCTTGATTGATGAAGATGCGGATGGCCTGAAACACCCGCGTGGCTGGGTGCTTGCCCGGCGTCCGGCGCGCTTGGTTGGCCGCGACCAAGCCGGCCAGCTCTCCCGTTGTCTGCAGCGGACGGGCAGCGATGATGGCGCGGCTGATGCGGCCGGCGGAACGCTCCTCGCCGTAGCGCCGAATGACGCTGGCGATGTCCGCCACCGACGCTTCGTTCAGCCAATCGGCGGCCGTGGTGGCGGTGCGCTGGTCCATGCGCATGTCGAGCGGGCCATCGGCGCGAAAGCTGAAGCCGCGCTCCGGATCATCGAGCTGGGCGGAGGAGAGGCCGAGATCCATCACCGCGCCCTGCACGTCGTCCATGCCCACGGTAGGCAGAATCTCGGCGACGCGGCCAAAGGCTGACCGGCGGGCAACGACGCGGGAATCCTCGGCGGCCAACTCTTTGGCGCACGCAAAGGCCTCGGCGTCTCGATCGAGCACCAGCAACCGGGCGTCGGGACCAGCGCGCTCAAGCAGCGCCCGGCTGTGGCCCCCGCGGCCGAAGGTGGCGTCAACGAAGTTGCCTGCCACCCCCCGCTCGGCGATGTGATCGATGACCTCGCGGCGCAAAACGGGCTCGTGCAGGCCGCTCATACCGACAGCCCCATGCCTTCAAACTCGGCGGCCAGTTCGCCGTTCTCTTCGGAGAGCCACTGGGCAACGCCCGAAGACCATTTGGCATGGTCCCAGATCTCGATCTTGTTGCCTTGGCCCGCCAGCGTCAGCTTCTTGTCAAGACCGGCGTGGTCGCGCAACTGCGCTGGCAGCAACAGCCGGCCGCTGCCATCGAGGTCCAGGTCGGTGGCGTGCCCGATCAGCAGGCGCTGCAGCTGCCGCACCCCAGGCCGGATGTTGGGCAGGGCTTCCAGCTGCTCCTGCACCGCATCCCATTCCGTTCGTGGATAGAGCAGCAGACACGGCTCCGCCCGGTCGATGGTGACCACCACCTGACCTTGGGATACCGCGGACACAATCTCACGATAGCGCGATGGCAGGGCCATGCGTCCTTTGGCGTCCAACGTGGCGCTGGATATTCCGCGAAGTCCGACAGTCGCCGACACAGGAAGTCTCGCTCTAGCCCTTTTTTCCCACCATTCCCCACTTTACCGCACTTTTTCCCAACTGGCGACACTACTTTTTTCGCTTTTTTCTGTCAAGGCGAACTTGTGGCCTTTGGGCCACAAGTTCGTTGGAGTTTGGCTGCGCCAAACTCCGCGGGCTCCCCTTGGCCCGAGGGCCACAAGTTCGTTGGAGTTTGGCTGCGCCAAACTCCGCGGGCTCCCCTTGGCCCGAGGGCCACAGACTCGTTGGAGTTTGGCTACGCCAAACTCCGCGGACTCCCCTTGGCCCAAGGGCCACAAGTTCGTTTGGGTTTGGCTGCGCCAAACTCCGCGGAATCCGCTTGGCTCTTGGGCCACAGACTCGTTGGAGTTTGGCTGGGCCAAACTCTGCGGGCTCCGCTTGGCCTTTGGGCCACAGGTTCGTTTGGGTTTGGCTGCGCCAAACTCCGCGGAATCCAAGGGGCAGCGCAAGTGGGACGGCAAATGGGCTGAGCGATCTTGGGGCCGCAGATTCGGTTGGAGAGGGAGATGGCGAGGAAGGAGGGAGCGAGCTGGCCGGTAAGCCGGGTTCTGTCGCCGGATGATTCCGGCGGGCAGCCATTCATCTAGGGCCGTCGTCACCGGCGGCCTCCAGCAGCCTACCCGAATCCGGTACGGACCATACCTTGGGATTCCTATTTGGCCTTGCTCCGGGCGGGGTTTGCCTAGCCACCGGTGTTACCACCCGCGCGGTGCGCTCTTACCGCACCCTTTCACCCTTACCGCGAAGCCATTGGCGCCTAGGCGCCGACTTCGAGGCGGTCTGCTCTCTGCTGCACTTTCCGTAAGCTCACGCTTCCCAGGAGTTACCTGGCGCCCTGTCCTATGGAGCCCGGACTTTCCTCTCGCGGCCAAGGCGCAAGCGCCTGCCGCCAGCGGCTGCCTGGCCAGCTCTGCATTCAGCCTGCGCCTGTGGACGCTTGTTTGTCAACGCGAATCTTGGCCCTTGGGGGCCAAGATTCGTTGGGAGTTTGGCTGGCGCCAAACTCCGAGCGCTGGAGGCGGTGCGGTCGACCCGGGATGCCAGCCCGTGTCTTGGCCCTTGGGGGCCAAGATTCGTTGGGAGGGGGGGGGTGCTGGCTGCTTTTCGGGGTTTTGTTGGGAAGTGGGGTTTAAGCGCCTCGGTGGTCGCGGTTTGGGGATTGGGCTGCCAAGGCCTGGGCGTAGTGGTCGGCCCTTTGGCCACCGAACAGGTGCGTCATCACCCGCGCCACCTTGGCGGGGGGCAGTTCCTCCGCCAAGGCGGCCAGCACGCGCTGTTGATCCAATGGCGCTTGGGCCGGTGCCGCGTTAGTGCTGCTCAAAAGCAAGGTGAACTCCCCGCGCAGCGCATCGGCTGCCTCCAGTTCCGCGGCCAGCTCGCCGGCGCAGCCGCAGTAATAGCTTTCAAACTTCTTGGTCATCTCCCGGCCAATGAACAGCGGCCGCTGCGGGGCCAAGGCGGCGATGGCCTGCAAGGTTTCGCGCAGGCGGTGGGGCGCCTCCAGGAACAGGGTCGCCGATGACCGGCGGCAGGCGTCCTCAAGCACGGCCTGCCGGGCGTGGGGCTTGGCGGGCAGGAAGCCCGCAAACCGCGGCTGGTGCGCCGGAATCGGGCAGACCGATAGCAAGGCGGTCAGGGCGCTGGCGCCTGGGATGGGCACCACCGCAAGGCGCTCAGACCAGCAGCGTTGGATCAAGGGAAAGCCCGGGTCGGCGACCAGCGGCACGCCTGCGTCTGAGACCAAGGCAACGTCCTCGCCGGCCTTCAGCTGCTCGATGAGGCGCTCGGTGACCGCCGCCTCGTTGTGGTCGTGAAGCGCGGTCACATTTGCGCCCGAAACCCCGAGATGCCGCAGCAGGATTCCGGTGCGTCTGGTATCCTCCGCGGCGATGGTTCCAACCTCGGCAAGCACCTGCGCCGCTCGACGCGTGATGTCCTCCAAGTTCCCTATCGGCGTAGCAACCACGTGCAAAGTGCCCGGCATGGCCTTTCCCCGTCCGCAATCCAAACGTTGCTCAACACACGGCTGGTCAACATACTGGCTTCCGCAACCGGACGCCAACTCAGCCCGCTTTGTTTTGGCCCTGCTGCTGGCCGCTGGTCTGGCTGCCTGCCAAACCCAAGTACCGCAAACGACGCCAAGCACGCAGCCGGACCCTCAGCAAACAGCACCGGTAGCTCCCCAAGGCACCCGTGCGGCCGTAGCGCTCGAGCAGCTGCAGGCCGCCGAGGCCGCAGTGGCCACTTCGGCTTGGGCCGCGGCCGAGCGGCTGCTCGCCCAAGTCGATGTTGGCCACCTCAGCAACCCCGACCGCAACCGATTCCATCAGGCGGCCTTGGCCATCGCCTTGGGTCTTGACGATTTGCAGCTTGCCGACGCTGCGTGGCGTTCGTTGGCGCAAGAGCTTGAAGGCCAAAAGCACGCAGAGTCGGTCCTGCTGTTGCTGAGCGAGCTTCGCCAACGCCAAGGGCGGATCGCCGATGCGGTGAACGCTTTGGCAAGCATCGAAGCGCCCAACCCCCGTCTTCACACGCTTAACACTGAGCTTTGGCGGCTAACCGCCACGGCATCCCCGCAACAGGCCGCAGCATGGGCCATGCAAGGGCCATCGGCAGAGATTTGGGCGCTTCGAGCAGCCATCACGAAGAGCTTTTCCACCACTGATAAAGCGAATCAACTCGACGAGTGGCTCCGTCAGCATCCCGGGCACAGGCTCAGCATGGCGTTGCCAGAGCCTCTGGCTAGCCTGCGGCATCGCCCGCCGCCGGTTCAGCGGGTGGGCTTGTTCATTCCCTTGAACGGCCCGCTGGCGGCTGCGGGCAAGACGGTTCGGGACGGCTTCGTCAGCGCCTACCTGCAAGACTCCGCCGCCGTCAGGCCGGAAGTGCGAATCTTCAACACTGCGGACCAATCCATGGCCACCCTTCTCCAAGCCAGCCGCGCAATGGGCATCGAGTTCATCATCGGCCCCTTGAGCAAACCGGCGCTGGAAAGCTTGATTGAGTTGCGGCCACGGATTCCAATGCTGGCTCTCAACTACCCGAACACGCCGACGGACGGCGGCGCCTGCGGCGAAGCGCAGGCGCGTTTGGAGGCTGGGGGCGGCTTTGCGGCACTGGGGTTGGCCATTGAGGATGAAGCGGCGCTCATCGTCGAGCGCCTGCAGGCCGACGGCCGAGAGCGCGTGTTGGTGATCCGCAACGGCCGCAGCTGGGCGACCCGCGGCACGTCCCAATTGGCAAGGTCTTGGCCGCACCACTTGGAGCAGCATGCCTTCGGCGACATCAAGACAATGACCGAGTCAGTGGGTGACGCACTGCAGGTCGCCGCCAGCCAAGCCCGGCACGACCAATTGGCGGAAGCACTGGGTGCGCCTCTGGAGTTCCTGCCCCGAGCCCGGCAGGACATCGATGGCATCGTCGCCTTCGTCGATCATCTGCAAGCCCTCGCCTTGGCGCCTGCGCTTAAGTTCCACTTTGCGGAGGAACTTCCCGTGTACGCCAGTTCCCAAAGCGTCCGCGGGGCCGGGCAGCTTGGCGACCTAGCGGGCTTTCAGGTCGCTGAACTGCCGTTCCGGCTTAACCCCGGACCTTTGCACCAAGCGTTTTCTGAGGCATTTGACGCGCCTGATGCGAGCATGACGGCCCTGTTCGCACTCGGCATCGACGCCTACCGGTTGTTCGACCATTGGCGCCTGCTGAGCCCCAGCGACCCATTGCGCGGGGCCACCGGCACCCTGACGCTGGGCAATGACGGCTGCATCCGGCGCACCTTGGGCTGGGCCTTGGTGGAGCGCGGCAAGCTCAAGGAATTGCCTTGACTGAGGCGCAGGACAAGGGCCGTTGGGCAGAGCGTGAAGCCGCCGGCCACCTCCGCGCCCACGGCTTGAAGCTAATCGCCCGCAACTATCGGGGCCGATTCGGCGAGGTGGATCTCATCATGAGCGATGGCGGGGTGATCGTCTTTGTTGAAGTCAAGCATCGCCGCTCCGCTGCCTTCATGCATCCGGCGGAAAACGTGGATGCCCACAAGCAACGGCGTTTGGCCATGGCCGCAGGCAGGTTCCTCGCCACCCACCCGCGCTACGGGCGCCAACCGGCGCGATTTGACGTGGTGACGATTACCGGGCCAAACTACCGGCCACGAATTGATTGGATTCAAGACGCGTTCCAGCTTGATGACAGCGCAGGCTACTAAGACCCACCCGTTGGCCCAGCCGCTCGTTGTGGCCCTGTGCCTCGCGCTGTCCGCGTGCGCCACCTTTTCCGGTGACCCGCGGGTGCGCACGCCCGGCGTCATGCTGGATGATGAAGCGCTTGAGAAAATCGTGGAGCGGCAGATACGCCGCTCCGACCCCGACTTCGACTCCGCCCATCTGGTGATTGTCAGCTACAACAGCATTGTCCTGCTGCTCGGTCAAGTGGAGTCTGAGGCGCTCAAGGCGCGAGCCCAGGAAGTCACTCAAGACATCGCCAAGGTAAGGCGCGTGCATAACGAACTCGCCGTCAGCGGCCCCATTTCCTACATGGCCCGGCTCAATGACGGCAATCTCACGACCAAGGTCAAGCGCAAGCTGATCACCGCCAAGAACACGCCCGGTCGCAAAATCAAGGTGCAGACCGAGAACGGCGTGGTTTACTTGATGGGCATGCTGACCCGCGAGGAGGCCGACCAAGCGGTCGAAGTCGCCAAAACCGCCTACGGCGTTCAGAAAATCGTCCGGGTGTTCGAATACCTCGATTAGGCCGCTTACGAGCGGTTAGGTGTGCGAAACCCTCACGCTGATGCGCTCCACCCGAGTTCCGCTATTCTGGAGACACCTTCACACGGATGCGCTTCACCCCTGCAAAGTGCGGCAACGCCCGCAGCTGGTCAACGAGGCCGGGGGCCATTAGCCGCAGCCGGGTCGCGGCCGCGCTATCGAGGCAGACCACGATCAGCTCTCCGGCCCGCAACGCCCGCACTTGGCACGCCGCTTGCAGCCCGGCCGGCAGCACGGAGCGCAGTTCGGCGGTCCAAGCACGCTGCTCGGCCGCCCGGCCAAGCAGCCTTTGGAGCGGCGAAAACCGGCGGTGGCGCTCTTGGAGCAATTGGTCTATCTTTGAAACACTCATGAATACGCAAAACTCGCCTATAGCAAGCAACCATAGCCGCCAGGCTTGGCGCAGGCCAGCCCTGGGCGGGCTTCAGTTGGAATTGCTGATGCCATGAAGATCGTCCTGTTGACAGACTTGGGCGGCCCGAGGACGCTGCGGCTGACGCCATTGACGCTGTTTGCCGTCCTTGGCTTGGCCGTGCTCGCCATCGCGGTGACGGCAATCCAACTCCATCAGCGCCTTTTGCATCACCGCCAAGTCACCCAAGCGCTGGCTGATTGGCAGGCTGGGGTCATTGAGCAGCAGGCCGCCGTCACCCAACTGCAGCAACAGCAAGCGGCCGAGAACGAAGCCATCAGCAAGCAGCTGGCCAACATGCAAGGACGGCTGTGGCGCATGGAGGCGCTCGGCCAATGGGTCACTGAATCCACCGGCTTGGACACCGGCAATTTCGACTTCGAAGCACCCCCGGCCCAGGGCGGCCCTCTCAGCGAAGTGCCTGGCGCCTGCGCCGAGGCGGACCAATCCGTCCAAGGAATGCGCAGTTCGCCCGCTGCAACGCCTGCGCAATGTGCGAATGGCCTGCTGCAGCGCACTGACCTGAACGCCCGCCTTGCGGAGCTGGCTGGCCAGATTCGCCAGCGGGAAGAGGAGTTCGAGCTGTTCGAAGCGTTGCTCAAGGCGCCCGCCGACGCGTCCGGGCGTGACGTCAAAGTGCGTCCCGTCAAGTGGGGCTGGATGTCCTCGCCTTACGGGCACCGCATCGACCCCTTCAGCGGCAAGATGGCTTGGCATACCGGGGTTGATTTTGCCGGCCGCAAAGGTTCCGATGTGGTCGCCGTTGACCGAGGCATCGTGGTTTTCGCCGGCTACCGGCCCGGTTACGGCAATCTTGTGGAACTCGCCCATCTCGACGGCCACGTCACCCGCTACGGCCATCAGAGCAGCGTTGCCGTCCGCCGCGGCGACATCGTCAGCCAAGGCCAGGTTCTCGGCGCGATGGGCGTCACTGGACGGTCCACAGGCCCCCACGTCCATTTCGAAGTGCTCAAGAACGGACGCCACCGCAACCCACTGAAGTACCTGAAGGAACAAGGCAGCTGACGGAGCCCAAGGGTTGGCGTCGCGCTTGCGTTTCGCGGCTTCCGAACGCAGAGGCGCATCGTTCGTTGTAAAATCGGCTGCACCGCATCGCGCCGTTTTGTCAAACTCCCATGATCAAGCCGTTCCAATCCGTCTTCGGCACCAAGAACAGCCGCGAGCTCAAGCGCATGGGCAAGATCGTCGATGCGATCAACGCCTTGGAGCCGAGCTTCGAGGCGCTTTCCGACCAAGCGCTGAAGGATCGCTTCAGCGAACTGCGCGAGCGTCACGCTGGCGGCGCCGACATTGATGAACTGCTGCCGGAAGCCTTCGCAGCCGTTCGCGAGGCGGCCAAGCGGGCCAGAGGCATGCGCCCTTTCGATGTCCAGCTGGTGGGCGGCATCGCCCTGCATGAAGGCCGCATCGCCGAGATGCGCACCGGTGAGGGCAAGACCTTGGCAGCCACCCTGCCAGCCACGCTCAATGCCATCACTGGCCGCGGCGTCCACATCGTCACGGTCAACGACTACTTGGCCCGCCGGGACGCCAATTGGATGGGGCCCATCTACGAAGCCTTGGGATTGACCGTCGGCGTCATTCAATCGGGCCAGGCTGCGGATGAGAAACGCAGCGCTTACCAGGCCGACATCACCTACGGCACCAACAACGAATTCGGCTTCGACTACCTGCGCGACAACATGGCCTTCTCATTGGCCGACAAGTACCAACGCGACCTGCACTACGCCATCGTCGATGAGGTGGACTCGATTCTGATTGACGAAGCGCGCACCCCGCTGATCATCTCCGGGCCGGCCGAACAGACCACGGAGCTCTACCAAAAGATCAACCGACTAGCCCCGAAACTGAAGCGGGAGGTGCCTGGCGAGGGCATCGACGCGCCACCCCAGGTGGCCGGTGACTTCACCGTGGATGAGAAGAACCGCCAAGTGGAGCTCACCGAGCGGGGCCACGCCAAGGTGGAGGAGCAGTTGGTGCGGATGGGGCTGCTGGAAGAGGACGACAGCCTCTACGCGGCCAGCAACCTCAACCTGCTGCACCACGTTCACGCCGCGCTTAAGGCCCATGCGCTGTTCAAGCGCGACGTGCACTACATGGCCGCCAATGGGGAAGTGGTCATCGTTGATGAGCACACGGGGCGGGCCATGCCGGGACGGCGTTGGTCCGAGGGCATCCACCAGGCCGTCGAGGCCAAGGAAGGCCTGCCCATTCAGAACGAGAGCCAAACCCTGGCCTCCACCACGTTCCAAAACTACTTTCGCCTTTACCAAAAGCTGGCCGGCATGACCGGCACCGCCGACACGGAAGCCTTCGAATTCCGGCAGATCTACAGCTTGGATGTGGTGGTGATTCCCACCCACATGCCGATGATTCGCGAAGACCACAACGACTTGGTGTACTTCACCATCGACGAGAAGTACGACGCCATCGTCGAGGACATCACCGACTGCATGGAACGCGGGCAGCCCGTGCTGGTGGGCACCGCATCCATCGAATCCTCGGAACGCCTGTCGGCGGAGTTGAACAAGCGCAAGATCGCCCACAACGTACTCAACGCCAAGCAGCACGAGCGAGAGGCGGACATCGTTGCCCAAGCCGGAACGCCCGGTGCGGTCACCATCGCCACCAACATGGCCGGGCGCGGCACCGACATCGTGCTCGGCGGCAACTGGGAGGCGGAGGTCGCCAAGCTCGAAA
The DNA here is from genome assembly GCA_965220835.1 of Candidatus Azophilus sp. Classification (GTDB taxonomy): domain Bacteria; phylum Pseudomonadota; class Gammaproteobacteria; order Pseudomonadales; family Azotimanducaceae; genus Azophilus. Next base: position 2,658,066 of record OZ244842.1, read on the forward strand.
CGGCAGGTTCCCCAGCCACCGAATCGGACATTGAGCGCATCAAGCGCGATTGGCAAGTGCGCCATGACCAAGTGATCGAGGCGGGTGGCCTGCACATCATCGGCACCGAGCGCCACGAAAGCCGGCGCATCGACAACCAACTTCGGGGGCGTTCCGGGCGCCAAGGCGACCCGGGCTCGTCGCGCTTCTTCCTGTCCATGGAGGACAACCTGATGCGCATCTTCGCATCCCCGCGGATGCGCGGCTGGATGCAGTCCATCGGTTTGGAGAACGGCGAGGCCATCGAGCACCGCATGGTCAACAACGCCATCGAGAAGGCGCAGCGCAAAGTGGAGGGGCACAACTTCGACATCCGCAAGAACCTGCTCGAATTCGACGACGTCTCCAACGATCAGCGCCAAGTCATCTACCAGCAGCGTCGCGACCTCATGGGCGAGGACGACATCTCCGACACCATCACCGAAATCCGCGCAGAAATCGTCGCCGACGTGATCAGCGAGTACATCCCACCGCAAAGCCTTGAGGAGCAGTGGGACGTGGAAGGCCTGGAGCAAGCCCTGCAAACCGAATTCGCCAGCACCCAGCCGGTGCGCAAGTGGCTGAGCGAGGACGATGCGCTGGCCGAGGAGGGTTTGCGCGAGAGAGTCCTCAAGCAGGTGGAGGCGGAGTATCGAGCCAAGGAGCAGGCCTGGCAGCGACAGGGCTTGGACATGCGCGCGGTCGAAAAGCGGATCATGCTGCAAGTGCTCGATGTGCGCTGGAAGGAGCACTTGGCCGGCATGGACTACCTGCGCCAAAGCATCCAACTACGCGCCTACGCGCAGAAGCAGCCCAAGCAGGAGTACAAGCGCGAGTCCTTCGAGCTTTTTCAGGAATTGCTGTACAACATCAAGCTCGATGTGGTGAAGCTGCTCTCCCGCGTGCAGATCGAGGCGCCCAGCGCCGTGGAGCAGGCCGAGCGCCGCCGCCGGGAGGAAGCCGAAAAGCGAATGCGTTTTTCGCACCAAGCCGCCTCCGCCCTTGAAGGACCCGCCAAACCCAGGGCGGACGGCGAAGCAGGGTCTCAGAACCGGGCAGCGCCATCATCCAAGGCGGCGCCCTTCGTGCGCGGCGAGCGCAAGGTGGGGCGCAACGAACCCTGTCCCTGCGGTTCCGGGCGCAAGTACAAGCAATGCTGCGGCAAAGTGGCTTGAGGTGGCGGTCAATCTACCGCCGTTGGGCACCCTGCTGCCGGTTCCCGGAGTTCGCATCGGCACCGCCTGCGCCGGCATCAAGCAGCATGAGCGCGACGACCTAGCGCTGATCGAACTCGCCGAAGACGCCACCGCTGCCGCCGTCTTCACCCAAAACCGGTTTCGGGCACCGCCCGTGGCGCTTGCCGAAGCCCGCCTTGCACGTAAGGCGCCAAGGCTGTTGCTGATCAACAGCGGCAACGCCAACGCCGCCACGGGCCAAGCCGGCTTTGAGGACGCCGAGAGCCTATGCCGGCACGCCGCCCAGAGCGGCGCCCAAGGCATCGGGCCCGATCAAGTGCTGCCGTTTTCCACCGGCGTCATCGGCGAGCGGCTGCCGGTTGCGGCCATGCGCTCCGCCATCAACAAAGCCCAGCAAGCCCTGACGGCGAACGGCTGGGCCAACGCCGCTAAAGCCATCCTCACCACCGACACCGGCGCCAAGGGACTCAGCAAGCGAATCGAGATCGGCGATCAGGCCGTCACCCTGACCGGAATCGCCAAGGGCGCGGGCATGATCAAGCCGAACATGGCCACCATGCTGGCGTTCATATGCTGCGATGCGCAGGTCACCCAAACGGCTCTGCAACGCATCGTCCGCAGCGCCGCCGAGCGTTCCTTCAACCGCGTCACGGTTGATGGCGACACGTCCACCAACGACGCCTTCCTGGTCGGCGCGACGTCCAAGGCCAACCACCCGCTGATCGACGGGCCAGGCGCGCACTTTGATGCCCTGCTCAACGGAGTGTCCGAGCTCGCCGCCGGGCTTGCCGAGCGCATCGTGCGCGACGCCGAAGGCGCCAGCAAGTTCGTGACCGTCCATGTGGCCGGCGGAGCCACGCAGGCCGAGTGCCTGCAAGTGGCCTACACGGTGGCGGAATCCCCCTTGGTGAAGACCGCCCTGTTCGCCGGCGACCCCAACTGGGGCCGCTTCTGCATGGCCATCGGCCGCGCGGGCATCGCCGAACTCGACCCGGCGAAGGTATCGCTCAGCCTCGGCGACGTGAACGTCGCCGAGGCCGGGCTCTTGGCCAAGGGCTACGACGAGGCGGCGGCCGCGGCCGTGATGGCAGAACCTGAATTCACCATTGGCATTAACCTCAACCGCGGCCCCTGCGAACAGAGCGTTTGGACCAGCGACCTATCCTACGAATACGTGCGCATCAATGCGGAATACCGAACCTAATGCCCCTTACGCACTTCAGGACGCGGCGGTCACATGCCGAAGAAGCCAGTGAACTCAGAGCGAAAGACCAGCGCCAAGCTGCCTGCAGCGGCCAGGAAAGGGCCAAAGCGAATCGGCGCGGTGCGGTCCCGCCGGCCGAGCAGGATGGGGGGCAGGGCGTAGAGGATGCCGGCAACAGCGGCCAGCAGGGCAACCCCTGGCAGCGCCTGCCAACCCAGCCAAGCGCCAATGGCGGCGCAGAGCTTGAAGTCCCCATAGCCCATGCCCTCCTTGCCAGTGACCAGCTTGAAACCCCAAAACGTGGCCCACAAGAGCAGATAGCCCGCCGCTGCGCCAACCACCGCTGAGGCCAAGGGCGTGAAAGACCCCGGCACGTTGGCCAGCAAGCCGCACCAAAGCAGCGCCAAGGTGAGCTGATCCGGCAGCAGACCGGTTTCGGAATCGATGCACGCCAAGGCGATCAAAATCCACAGATACAGGGCTGCTGCCAAGGCAATCCAAGTCAGGCCGAAGACCCACACCGCCGCCAGCGCCGCCAGCCCCCCAAGCAGTTCCACGAGCGGATAGCGCGGGCTGATGGGCGCGGCGCAACTCGCACAACGGCCCCGCAAGCGAATCCAGCTCAGGATGGGAACGTTGTCCGCGGGCCTCACCCGCGCACCGCAGGCCGGGCAATGGGAGAGCGGCACGGCGAGGTTGAAGCGCTCCTGGGCTCGGTCATCCCCGGCAACATCGAGCTCGGCCGCCGCCTCGCGCCGCCAAACGCGCGTCAGCATGATCGGCAGCCGGTGAATCACCACGTTCAGGAAGCTGCCGACGACAAGGCCCGCCAGGAACAGGCTGCCGAGCACCGAAAGGCCAAGGCCCGTGGGTTCGAGATGCACCGATTCAGCCCCCAACCACGGTGCCCAGCTGGAATATGGGCAAGTACATGGCGATCACGAGGCCGCCGATCAGCACGCCGAGCACCGACATGATCAACGGCTCCATCAGGGCAGTGAGGTTGTCCACCCGGTTGTCCACCTGCTCTTCGTAGTAGCTGGCGGCGCGGTCAAGCAGCTCGTCCACCGCGCCGGCCTCCTCACCAATCATCACCATTTGCACCATCATGGCCGGGAACAGGCCGCTTGCATCCATGGCCTGATGGAGTTGCCGCCCGGTCGATACGTCGTCACGAACAGTCACGAAGGCCTCCTCATACAGCCGATTGCCTGCGGCCCCCGCCACCGAATCGAGCGCCTCGATCAGGGGCACGCCGGCCGCAAAGGTGGTGGAAAGGGTTCTGGCGCAACGGGCGACCACCGCCATCCTGATGATGCCGCCCGCAACCGGCGCCTTCAAGGCGCAAACATCGAAGACGCGGCGCACCGCCGGACTGCGCCGAACGGCCAACCAAACGCCAGCCGCGCCGGCGCCAGCGATGGCCACCATCGGCAGCCACGCATCCTGCGCCCACTCCGAAAGCGCGATGATCCAACGGGTGAAGGCGGGCAACTCCGCGCCGAATCCACTGAAGACCTCCTCAAAGCGCGGCACTACCTCAATCAGCAGGATGCTGGAGACGACCAATGCCACCGCCACCACCGCCAGAGGATAGGTCAAGGCCTTCTTCACCTTGCCCTTCAGGGACTGCGCCTTTTCCTGGTAGCCCGCAATTTGCTCCAGCATGGCATCGAGCGCACCGGCCTGCTCACCCGCCTCAACCAAGCTGCAAAACAGCGCATCGAAGTGCTGCGGGTGCTTGCGCAAGGCCGCCGCAAAACTGTCGCCCCCAGCCACTTGGTCCTGAACGGCCCGCACCAGATCCCGCATTCGCCGCTTGCCGGAGCCATCGGCAACCATCCCAAATGCGCGCACCAAGGGCGCTCCCGCACGCAGCATGGTCGCCACTTGGCGGGTGAACAAGGCGATGTCCCCGGCGTGGGGCCGGCCGCCGCCCCCCCTGAGCAGGCTGGTGCGTTCCCGGATGCGCTGGCTGGCTGGAACTCCGTCCGTTGGGCGCCGACCGGTCAAGGTCCCGGGCCGCTTGACGCGCACCTGAAACGAACGGATGCCGTCCCGTCGCAACATGGCCTTGGCGACGGCGACGCTGCGGCACTGAAGCTCGCCGTGGCAGGGTTGGCCATCCGGCGCCTCCCCCGCCCAAACGTACGTGGTCTCAGCCGCCACGGCCGGTGACCCGATTGGCTTCGACCAAGCTCGTGCATCCTTCGGCCACCTTGGCCAGGCAAGCTGTTCGAAGGTCCATGAAGCCCTGACGGCGAGCCTCTTCGGCAAGCTGCAGGCTGGTGCCCCCTTCCATGACAAGGCTGGCGATGGAGGGCGTGACTTGCACCACTTCGTAGATGCCAATGCGCCCCCTGTAGCCCTTGCGGCAAGCGGGGCAGCCCTCCGCCCGAGCTTGGAACAGCGGCCCGCTGTTGTCGATCAACTCCGCAGTGAAGCCTTGCCGCAACAGCGCATCCGCAGTGGTGGCAAACGGCGTTTTGCAGGCCTCGCATAGCCGCCGCGCCAGGCGCTGGGCGATGATCAGCCGCACTGAAGTGGCTAGGTTGAAGGCGGGCACGCCAATGTTGCGCATTCGGGTCAGGGTTTCGGCCGCGGAGTTGGTGTGCAGGGTGGACAGCACCAAGTGCCCCGTCTGCGCCGCCTTGACGGCGATTTCAGCGGTGGTGAGATCGCGAATCTCGCCCACCATCAGCACATCCGGGTCTTGGCGCAAAAAGGCACGCAATGCAGCCGCGAAATCAAGGCCCACCTTGGGATTGACGTTGACTTGGTTGATGCCGGCCAAGTTGATCTCCACCGGATCCTCCGCCGTGGCGATGTTGCGTTCCGGGGTGTTGAGCCGGTTGAGCGCCGTGTAGAGGGTCACCGTCTTGCCGCTGCCGGTGGGTCCGGTAACCAGGATCATGCCCTCGGGACGTTCCAAGGCGTCGGTGAACAGCGCCTTCTGCTCCGCCGCAAAGCCTAGGGCATCCAGACCCAAACCGGCGCTGGCCGGGTCCAGGATGCGCAACACCACCTTTTCGCCCCAAAGGGTGGGCAGGGTGTTCACGCGCAGGTCCAAGGCGCGCGACTGGGACAGCCGGATCTTGATGCGGCCGTCTTGGGGAACGCGGCGTTCGGCGATGTCGAGCTCAGCCATGACCTTCAGGCGGGCCGCCAACCGGCGGCCAATGCTGCGCGGCGGCTTGGCCACTTCGGCCAGCAGGCCATCGGTGCGGAAGCGAATTCGGTAGGTGGCTTCGAAGGGCTCAAAGTGAATGTCCGAGACTCCGCCGTCCACGGCATCGAGCAGCACTTGATTGACGAACCGCACGACGGGCGCCTCATTGGCACCGGACGCATCGAGTGTTTCGTCGGCTTCGTCGCGCTCGGGCTCCACGGCCAGAACGCCGCTCTCTAGAGTCTCCAACCCGCTCCCCAAAGCTGTGCCGAAGCCCTCCAAGCGGCCTTTAGCGCGGTGGGATTGGCGCAGCTTTTCCATGGCCGCCTTGAGCTTGTCCGCCTCGACCAGCACCGGCTCGACGACCAAGCCCGCAGACCTTTGGAGGCCCTCCAATGCCCTGAGGTCGTCGGGGTCCGCCACGGCGGCAAACAACCGACTGCCGCATTGGCGCAACGGCAAGGCCACCCCACGCCGCAGAATGCCGTCATCAATGAGCGCCTTGGGCAGGGTGTCGAGTTCGAAGGCGTCGAGGTCCAGCAGAGGCAAGCGCCAAGCCGCCATCGCGCAGGACGCCACCGCGGCGGCCTCGATGCCGCCGCCAGCGACCAAGCCATCGGCCCAGGACAGATTCCGTTCCCGAACATCGGCGGCAACGCGCTCCAAAGCCGCCCCATCAAGCAGCCCCCGCTCCATCACTTGGCGCACCAGCGGATGCGCGGCATGACTTTGATTGAAGGTTTCCATGGCCTTGGAGTATCCGGCCTGCGGCGCCCTTCGGAAAGTGGAGATCGCCCCATCCGCATACCGGAGATTGGCGTTTGAAAATGTGCGCCAGCGCCTATCCGCCTTGGGCAAAGGCGCACAACACGAAGGTAGAAAGCGCACAAAACCAAACTGCAAAAACTGTAACGCAAAAGGACATTTGTCCATTCCCGCGAAGCGAGGTTGGGGGTTAAGGTTCACCCTCATGCAGCGAACGGGCACAGCGCACTGGCTGGCCAATTGTTCCTTCGGCGGCAGCCATGTGCCGCGCTGGGGCAAGCTACAGGCCCATCAACGGCAAGGTGCCCCGACGCTCAACAACCCACAACCACGCCACGGAGGCTCATCGAAAATGAAAGTCATGCTGCAACGGGGATTCACCCTGATCGAATTGATGATCGTCATCGCCATCATCGGCATTCTGGGTGCGGTCGCAGTGCCGGCCTACCAGGACTACATTGAGAACGCGAACATGTCGAAGATTGCCCACCACTTTGCGGAAGGCACCCGCTTTGCCGAGAGCGAGATGCGCAAGGTGCAGGCGGATGCCGCCCTCGGGCGCATCGCCAACCTCGCCCAAGCGGACGGCACCGGGAACTACACCCAAGCCGGGCTGGTGAGCTTGCTCAACGCCGAAGGCGGCACGGCGCCGGGTGGCGGGCCCGCTTACGTTGCGGGAGCCGGCAGCACCGTCACCGGCGCCATCGGCGTCACCGTGACCGGCACTTTTGCCAGCGGCGACTGGATCGCGACGTTTGAACGGCCGGCCATCTACGGCTTTGCCCAAGCCGCCACCAAGGCAGCCAATTGGACAGACATTTGACCCACGAGGCCATGCCACGGACCAACGACCAAGCGGCCGCCGGGCGCCACTGGTGGTTCATGAAGCAACCCTATCCCGCGATCAAGAAAACGAGGGGCTTGAGCCTGCTGGAGCTGCTGGTCGCCTTGGCCATCGTCGCCAGCCTGGCGGCGCTTGCCCTGCCGCTCTATCGTGGCTACGTGGAGACCGCCAAGGAAGGCGCACTGGTGAGCAACATTGCCACTTTGGCCTTGTTTCAGGAGCACCACAAGCTGCGCCGCGGCACCTATCTGCTGGAGGCGGCCTCCACCGCAGAGATCACGGCCACCATCAACTGGCGCCCCGGCGCATCCGACCGGGCCGCCTACCGCATTGCCGATGGCGGCAACGGCACCTACCAAGTCACCGCCAAGGACCCAAACGGCACGGAGGTGTGCCTCAAGATGCCTCAGCGCGTTCGCTGTTAGGCGCCTCGGGGCGCGTTCGCTGTTAGGCGCCTTGGGCCACCTTCACGCGCCGGCGTTGTTCGATTCCCGCACGGTCGAGTAAACTAGCGCCCCGCCGTTTCAACCAAGGGCGCTGGGGCGCCACTGCCTCGCCAACCAATGCCGGAATAGCTCAGTCGGTAGAGCGACTGATTCGTAATCAGTAGGTCCGCGGTTCGATTCCGCGTTCCGGCACCAATAAAATCAATGGGTTATGGAATTCGTGGTCGCAACGATGCCGTCCATGTCAGCAATGTGTCAGCATGGGTTGCTCGGTGGGATTGCGGGTCGACAATCCCAGCGCTTACCGTGGACCACACTCAGCAGGCGTGCGCACTTGCGTGAAAGGCCGGGCCGCTTAGGCAATCCTCTCGCAGTGTTCTTAACTGTGCCTCCATTGTCTGCCAAGCACCAAGGCGAAAAGGTACTCGTCCGCAACCATCGGCCTCTAACGGGCTAGTCGATCACCTGTCCAATGCGGTATTCGGCTTGCATTCCGCGTTCGATGTTTGCGAGCGACCATCGCCACTTCAGACGCAGACCCGCGTACGCCGCTCCGATGACCGATGCAGCGGCAAGATTCAGGTACAGCATTGGTACCCACTGGCCGAGCTTTGCCCCCAACAACACGCCCCCTGCCACGAGTACGGGCAACAAGAACTCTAGCAACCGGACCATAAGGCGCCGACGCAGCCAAGCGGCAGGCAAGCGCCGTGCTCCCGGCTTGGCGGTTTGGTGGTCGGCGGGACTACCCACAGACCCACTCCCCGCGTTCACCCATTCCCGACGGCAGCAATCCCTCCCAGACCAAAATGCGCACGGTTCCAACTCCCAAAGCTGTCAACGCACAAGCCTAATCGCATGGTGTTTCAACAGCGCCGGCAGTGCCGGATGCTCATGCAGCCTTCCAGAATCCGCCGCTTCGAGCTTCTTGATCCCGCGATCGAAAATCGCGTATGCATCCTTTCCCGTCAGCCGGGACTCGTACAACAACCCGTCAATGTACTCGTGCTCGCCATGGATCGCTTTCCCAAATGCACGGCCGGCGGCGTGACTCCGCGCCTGCACCACATCCGTGGGTGCCCCGATCCGCACGCAACCGTCCTCGCGGAGGTCCAACAGCATCATCGCTTGCCCGGCACGTCCTGACAGGCGCACCCAGATGCGCTCCGTCACCTCCTTAAGCGCTACTTCTCTGCCTCTCCGCCCAACCAGCCGGTCGCGGACGACCGTTTCCACGAAGGCGGTTGCAAACTCCGGCGCCGAGTACAGGACCGTGTATCCTGCTCCGCGCGACACGAATCGCGAGTCGGCCGCACCCGTTCCCAACGGAGAATCGAAGTGCCGACGTGGCATGATCCGGTAGCTCTCCATGATTGCTATCTGGATCAGCAGGGGTTCCAAGAGTCGCTGCGGATAGCGATCTCCACTCATGCAAATGTCGCGCCGAACCCCGCAGCGGCCGACAATACCGCTTCGAGCCCCCCTTCTTTCAATCTGTCGAGCGGTCGCACCGCAGCCTCTTCGAAAGGCCATTCCTGGCTCAGGAAGGCCCAAGCCAATTCGGGATCCCCGATGGCATCCACCACATCCGCCAACCCGGCGACAACCCTGCCCGGACCCAAGATCTGCGCTGCGGGGATGTTTAATCCCCGCTTCGTTCCCCGCCAAGCAATCAACGTGTGCCGCTCCGACCACTCGTACACCGTGGTCCGCGAAACTCCCAAGCGAGCCGCCGCTTCAGTGACCCCAAGGATCTCCTTGTCCGCCCTGTCGGACACGAACGCCTGTAGCTGCTCAGGCACATACTGGACCAACCTTGCAGCTTCGGCTTCCGACTGCGCCGCCGCAGTCTCCAGCGCCACCGCAATGGCCATCCGCGCTTCCTCAGGGTGTTCCCGGATGAACTCCCTAGCCCCGTTCGAGAGCTTGGGGGCTCTCTCCGTGAGGAAATCCAAGAATGTTCCAGCAGCACTCGCCATCATGCGATGTCCATCGTCTCACTCACCGCCCAATCATTGCCCATAATGTCCAGTTTGTAAAGCAACCAGCGTCACGCGATATGCGACGATTTGGCTGGCGTGTTGCCCACGCGTATCAAGGCCCCACACAAGACTTCCCTGCCAAGTCAAGCAAGTGACTGGTCGGCAGCGAGACCATTCACTACCAAGCGCCACCCGCTCAAGATGTGCCCGAAGAGATGCACCGATTTGTGGAATGGTTCAACCGGGCGACTGGGATCCAACCGGCAAAGTCCATTTTGGGAGTGACGACAGCGCAAGGTGCTCAGAAAGCTATTCGACGCCGAACCAGAGGGACTTAAAGGCGGGCTGAGCGCCGACAATTACCGCAAGATCACCAAAGCGCCCACGTCAAGCATAACTAGAGAATTGGCGGCAATGGTTGACATGGGCATATTGACCCGACAGGGAGAGCGGCGGCACACCCGCTATTGGCTGCGCCTGCCGTCGCTGAACAGTCTGATGGAAGAATTGGGTCGCGGCTTACAACCTGCACCATCCGAGTTGCGCGATGACCCGCTCCTGGTGACGGCGCATGAGTAATAGAATCCGGCCTATTACTCAATGACAAGAGGTTCGCGCGGCACCTTCGAGCCCCAGTGTAAAATCCGCGCCTGATTCAAACCTAGGCGCCCAAGGGTGCTTGGCCAACGCTTGGAGTCTTCCGCTTATGCCCGAATCCAACTCGCCGCTCACGCTGCACGGGGTGCCGTTTTCGCAGCCCGTTCGGGCAGTCATGTGGCTGCTTCTCCACAAGCGCCTGCCGTTTGAAATGGTCCTGACAAATCCCGGCTCCAAGGGCGAGTCCGGCAGCCGCAACCCCGCCTACTTGGCCTTCAATCCCGGCGGCACCATTCCGACGATTCGCGAGCCGGATTCGGGCTTCGCCTTGGGTGAGGCGCACGCCATCCTCTGCTACCTGTGCAACCAGCACGGTTGGAGCGACCTCTATCCCACCAGCCCGAAACAACGCGCCAAAGTGGACTGGTACCTGCACTTCCACCACCGCAACGTGCGCGAGGCTTCGGGCTTGGTGGCGCCGAAGATTCGCAAGGACCTTAACATTCCCGAAGCAGCGCAGCAGGCCGCGCGCAACACCTTCACGGCGGCGCTTGGCGCCATTGACAGCGGCTGGCTGGCACAGGACCGCTACTTGACCGGCAGCGACCTCAGCATTGCGGACTTCGCCGCCTACGTGGAAATCGGGCAGCTGCAGCCCTGCTTTACCAATCTCTTTGACTTCTCGCCCTTCCCCAACGTCCAGCGCTGGCTTGAGGACATGCGCCAAGTCGAAGGCCACGACGCCGTGCATGTGGTGCTCGCCGAAATCGGCGACATCAGCCAAGCGGCGCCGGACATGGACACCATCCGCAACGCCAACAAGGCAGCGCTCAAAGCCCTGCGCGCCAGTGCATCAGCCTGAACAGCACTTGGCCCGCCACCTTGCCGAACGAGGGCGGGGCACCCTTGACTCTAAGGCTACCCCTTGGCTCCGCGTCGAGTATTGCGCCAGCGAGACTCGAATGCGACCAAAGGTCGCGCCATGTGGCCCGCCGAGCGCCATCGAGCACTCATAGCCTCCGGGCAATTGACGGAGGATCCGTTCCAGCGCCAAGCGGTGGAACTGCTCGACGACCTGCACCAACGGCTTGGGCGGCAACAGCGCAGGCCGTTGATCAAGCGCTGGCTGGCGCGCCCTAAAGCCGAAACCGGCCTCTATCTGTGGGGCGGCGTCGGCCGAGGCAAAACGCTGCTGATGGATCTGTTCCACGACACGCTGCCCCCGGGCGACAAACTCAGGATGCACTTTCACCGCTTCATGCAGCGGGTTCACAACGAACTCAACCGCCGCGCGGGCAGCGCCAATCCGCTGCAGGGCTTTGCCGACGACTTCGCCAAACACACGCGCATCCTCTGCTTCGACGAGTTCTTCGTCACCGACATTGGCGATGCGATGATTCTCGGCGAACTGATGCAAGCGCTCTTTCAGAGGGGCCTGACCTTGGTGGCCACCTCCAACGTCGCCCCGGACCAGCTCTACGAAAACGGCCTGCAGCGGCGGCGCTTCCTGCCCGCCATCGAGGCCTTGAAGCGCCATACCCTTGTTCACCACTTGGATGGCCCAACGGACTACCGGCTGCGCGTGCTGGAGCGGGCGGAGATTTACCATGCGCCCTTGGACGAAGACGCTGAGGCCTCCTTGACCGCCAGCTTTGCCGACTTGACCAAGGAGCCTGTCGAAAGCGATGCGCCCTTGGAAGTGGAAAACCGCGTCATCCGCGCCCGCCAGCTGGCCGCCGACGTGGCTTGGTTCGAATTCAGCGAACTCTGTGAAGGCCCGCGCAGCCAAAACGACTACATCGAACTTGCCCGGTGCTTCCACACCGTGCTGGTCTCCAACGTCAGGCAGTTCACGACGGCCAATGAGGACGCCGCCCGCCGCTTCATCAGCCTGGTTGACGAGTTCTACGACCGCAAGGTCAAGCTGATCCTATCCGCCGAAGCGCCCATCGCGGACCTCTACGCTGGGGAGCGGCACAGCTTTGAATTTGAACGCACCCGCAGCCGCCTGCTGGAGATGCAGTCGCACGACTACTTGGCCTGCTCGCACTTGGTGGATTAACCGCTGCCCGCCGCTTCCTCGTCCGACTTCTCGCCGGAGACGAAGCGCACCCAAGCGTCAATCACTTGGTCAAGGTCGCCGCCGTAGCGGGCGTCCGCTGCCACGCTTTTGAACTGGCTGCGGTAGGTCAGGCCAATGTTGACGCCCGCAATGACGATGTTGCCAATGCGCCAGCCACCGTCCGCGCTCTGGGTCATGGCATAGAGCACCGGATAGACTTCACCGCCGTGGTGGATTTCCATCTTCACGTTGCGCCGCCGCGGGTGGCGTGGGGGGCCATCCGGCGGCACCACGATGACCTCCCCCCCGGTGAAATCGGTCAGCGTGAGCGAATAGGTGCGCACCAAGCCCCATTTGAAGGTTTCCGCAAAGCGCTGCCGCTGTTCCGCGGTGGCCGCCTTGTAGTGGGCCGACATGACGCGGCGGGCAAAGCCCTCGAAATCCACTACCGGCGCCAACAGCGCTTCCACTGCGGAATAGAACCGCTCGGGGTCCGAGTCTGCGTAGCCGCGACCCTCCTCGATGAGCCGCAGCAGGTCGGTGGCCGTCTCGGCGACCAGTTGATGGGGAGCGGACTCGAATTGCGCGGCCCGCGCCACGCCAGCAGCCAGCGCCAGTGCGCCTATGCAGACCGCCAATCCGGCCAATCGGGCGAGTTCAATGCTCTTGATTTTGAAGGACATACCGTCTATTCCAGTTCTTTACCTGCTCTTTACCTGCTCTTTACCTACTCTTGGCCTACTCTCGGCCTGCTCTCGGCCTGCTCTCGGCCTGCTCTCGGCCTGCTCTTGGCCTGCTCTTGGCCTGCTCTTTACCTGCTCTTTACCTGCTCTTTACCTGCTCTTTACCTGCTCTTGGCCTGCTCTCGGCCTGCTCTTGACCAACCAGATTCCCCACTGCAGCATGAGGCTGTGAATCCTCGATCAAGTGAAACCGGCGAACGGTGGCGAAGATTACACGTTTGCGACAGCCTTTGCCGCCACTCCACCCCCACCCTCGGCCTCTGCTTTCGCCACGCCCGGCCCTAGCTGCCGGCGAGCTGGCAGCAGGCCGTCTCTTGCTGACTATTGGGCAAACACCGACTAAAGTTGAGCTTCCTCGCATAGGGGCCTGCCAAATCGAATGTGGCTGTCGTTGATCGCACTAATCGCTGGTTTCGTCGCGCTCATCTGGAGCGCCGACAAATTCCTGTCTGGCGCGGGCGCCACGGCCACCAACCTAGGTGTGTCCAAGATGGTCATTGGGCTGACCATCGTTTCAGTCGGCACTTCCGCCCCGGAAATCCTAGTGGCCATGGCAGCCTCCATTCAGGGAAATCCGCTGTTGGCAGTGGGCAACGCGGTCGGCTCCAACATTGCCAACATCGGCTTGGTGTTGGGCGTCACCGCCATCGTTGCGCCGCTGCCATTCTCCAAGCGCGTGCAGCGCTCGGAGCTGCCTTGGCTGTTGGGCGCCACCCTGCTCGCCTTGGTGCTGATGTTCGATCGGCAATTGGCCCCTCTTGATGGCTTCATCCTGCTCGCCGGCTTGGCACTGATTCTCTATCTGCTGGTGTTCGGCAAAGGCTCCGGCCAACCGGACTTTGCGGAGAGCATTCAAGATGAGCTCGATGAACTGCCACAGATGCGGACCTTGCACGGCATCGCTTGGTTGGTGGGTGGCTTGGCCCTGCTGGTGGCCAGCGCGGAACTGCTGGTGTGGGCGGCCCACGACATCGCCCTGCGCCTCGGCGTCAGCGACCTCATCATCGGCCTGACCGTGGTCGCCATCGGCACCAGCCTGCCGGAGTTGGCCGCCAGCGTGGGGGCTGCCGTCAAGGGCCATACCGACATCGCCATCGGCAACGTGGTTGGCTCCAACATTCTCAACATTCTGGCCGTGCTGGCGGTGCCGAGCCTCATGGCCACTACCGAAATTGAAAGAGTGGCGTTCTGGCGCGACGGCGGCGCCATGCTGGCGCTGACCCTGCTGCTGGCGCTATTCGCCTACGCGGTGAACTCCAGGTCGGTCATCACCCGCTTCGAAGGCGCCGTGATGCTGCTGTGCTGGTTGGGCTACAACAGCTTGCTGGTTAGCCATGCGGTGGCTTGACGATCCGCCCATTAGATTGGTCGCCTTCGATGTGGACGGCGTGCTCACTGACGGACGCATTCACTATCTCTCCGACGGCACGGAGATGCTGTCCTTTCACGTCCATGACGGGGCAGCCATCAAGCGGTTGCTTGGGCACGGCATCGAGGTGGCGCTGATCACCGGGCGCGAATCGCCCATGGTTGGCAAGCGCGCCCGGGAACTGGGCATCCGGCACGTCTTTCAAAACGTCGAAGACAAGCTTGGCACGCTGGAGGGTCTCGCCGCTGATCTGGGGCTCAGCGCTGCGCAATGCGCCTACGTCGGCGACAACTGGCCCGACCTCGAAGTGCTCGGCTGGGTGGGCCTGCCCATCGCCCCGGCCAGCGCCCAGCCCGAAGCGCGTGCCGCCGCCGAATTGGTCACCTCCGCCGCCGGTGGCGAGGGCGTTGCCGCGGAAGTCGGCCGCTTGTTGCTCGAATCGCGCAAACCATGAAGCAGCTGGCCGCCGGCGTTCTGCTCGCCGTGGGCCTGCTGCTGTTGGCTTTCTACTTGGCGCCTTGGCGCGGCGCCGTGCCGCCGGGAGCGCCGCCTCCAGAGCTTGCCGGGGAGCCCGACATCTACATGGAAAGCGCGGTCATCAGTCAATTCCAGGCAGATGGCTCTCTCCACTACCGCTTGGTCGCGCAGCAAGTGCGCACTTTCGACGCCGACCGGCACACCGTCCTGGTCGGCCCCGACTTCACCTTGTACAGCCCCACAGCGCCGCCATGGCGCGTCAGCGCCCACCGAGGGGATCTCCACGGCTTCGGCGATGGGGGCGGTCAGGGTGATGGCGTATTGCTGCTGAGCGGCGAAGTGGTGCTCCACCAAACCGATCCTGAGCGCGGGTTCACCACCGTGCGCACCGCCGAATTGAGGGTTCATCCAGAGCCGCAATACGCTGAAACGGAGCGGGATGTTATGATCGAATCCGAGGCGGGCCGCACGTTCGCCCAAGGGCTCCGAGCGGATTTGGAGCGCAGGATTCTCAACCTTCAAGCAGATGCCGATGGACCGGTCCACACCATTGTCTTGCCGGAGCAAATTGGGCGCTAGCGCGCCTGCTGGCGCCCTCGGGGCGGCGCTCCTGGCATTGCTGTGCGCACCTGCCTTCGCCCTGCCGATAGACGCCGAGCAGCCCATGCACATTCGCGCCCAAGCTGCCGAGTTCGACCATTCGAACGGCCGCGCCGTTTACCTCGGCGAAGTTGAGGTGCGGCAGGGCACATTGCAGGTCACTGGCGAACGCATGACCATCCAATACCTCGACGCGCGTCTTGTGCGCGTCACGGCCAGCGGCGAACCGGCCCGCTATCAGCAAGCCTTGGCACCGGAGGGTGGCTTGGTGCGGGCGAGCGCATCCCTGATCACCTACCATCCCGGGGAGGCGCGCATCGAGCTTGCCGGAGAAGCGCGCTTGGTGCAGGCGAAGAACGACGTGGCCGGCGAGATCATCCACTACGACATCGCCTCCGGAACCGTGGACGCCGAAGCCACTGGCCAAGGCCCGGTCCGAGTGATCCTGCGCCCGGCCAGCGGCGACTAGGCATGGCCACACTTGAGGCCCGCCATCTGCGCAAGGCCTATCGCAAGAAGATCGCGGTGGATGACGTGAGCCTTGCCGTCTCAAGCGGCGAGATCGTCGGCCTGCTCGGCCCGAACGGTGCCGGCAAAACCACGTGCTTCTACATGATTGTCGGCTTGCTGCAAGCCGAAGGTGGTGAGGTGGCGCTCGATGGCCAGCCGCTCACCAAGGCACCCATGCACATTCGGGCGCGAGCCGGCATCGGCTACCTGCCCCAGGAAGCCAGCGTGTTCCGCAAGCTCACCACTGAAGACAACCTGAGGGCCATTCTGGAACTTCGCCGCGACCTCGACAAGGCGGAGCAAAAGGAGCGAGTGGAGCAATTGTTGGCCGAATTCCGCTTGGGCGGCGTGCGCAATTCCCTGAGCGAGCGCCTGTCGGGCGGCGAGCGGCGGCGGCTGGAGATTGCCCGGGCATTGGCCAGCGAGCCGCGCTTCATGCTGCTCGATGAGCCCTTCGCCGGCGTGGACCCGATTTCCGTCGCCGACATCAAAAGCGAGATCCGTGACCTCGCCGCCCGCGACATTGGCATTCTCATCACCGATCACAACGTCCGCGACACCCTCGACATCTGCGACCGGGCCTACATCGTCAATGAAGGCCAGCTGATCGCGGAAGGCGACGCCGAGGCCATCCTGGGCCACGAGACGGTACGCGACGTCTATCTCGGCGAGAGTTTTCGGCTTTGACGTCCGCGCCCCTATGAAGCAGTCCCTCACGCTGCGCCTCGGGCAGCAGCAGGTCATTACCCCGCAGCTCAGCCAAGCCATTCGCATGCTGCAGCTATCCACCCAGGAACTGGATCTGGAGGTTCAAGAGGCCCTGGAGTCCAACCCCATGCTGGAAAGCGACGAAGCCACGCCGGAGGCAAGCGAGGAGGAAGCCGCCGAGGCAGCCGAGGAAACCGCCTCGGAAGCGCCGGAACTTGATCTGGAAGGCAGTGACGCCATTCCCGAGGACCTGCCCATCGACACGCGCTGGGAGGATCTGTATGCCGCCCCGCCCTCCTCAACCCCCACCACCGACGACCGCGACCCTTTCGAACGCGCCCATTCCGGTTACTCCCTTCAGGATCATCTGCTGTGGCAACTCAACTTGGCCGCCTTGCCGCCGCTGGACCATCTCATTGCCACCGTCATCATTGACGCCATTGACGACAGCGGCATGGTGACCGCCAGCGTGGACGACATCGCCAGCAGTTTCGAAGGCCGCTTGGCGGTCTCCGAGGCCCAAGTCACCGAGGTGCTGTGTCGCCTGCAGCACTTCGACCCACCAGGCGTGGCGGCCCGCACCTTGGCCGAAGCCTTGAGCCTGCAGCTGCAGCAGCTCGACCCCGACACCCCTTGGCGAGAGGAAGCCATCGACTTGGTTGAAGCGCACCTGGACCTGTTGGCCGCGAAGGACTTCGCAACGCTCAAGCGCCGCACGCAGCTCGGAGAACGCGAACTGGCGCAAATCGCAGACCTCATCGGGCAGCTCAACCCCCGCCCGGGCGCCGCTTACTCCGCGGAGCCCACCCTGTACGTGGTGCCCGAAGTGGTGGTCAAGAAGATCAACGGGCGCTGGCGGGTGGAGTTGAATCCCGACGCCCTGCCCAGGCTGCGCATCAACCCAAGCTACGCAGGCTTGGTGAAGCGCGCCGACAACAGCCCGGACAATGTCTATCTGCGCGACAACTTGACCGAGGCCCGCTGGTTTCTCAAGTGCCTGCAAAGCCGCCATGACACCCTGCTCAAGGTGGCCACGAAGATCGTCGAGGTGCAGCAGGACTTCCTGAACCACGGCGAGGAGGCCATGAAGCCCTTGGTGTTGAACGACATCGCCGAGGCAGTGGAGATGCATGAGTCCACCATCTCCCGCGTGACCAGCCGCAAGTACATGCACACCCCTCGGGGCCTGTTCGAGCTCAAGTACTTCTTTTCCAGCCATGTCAGCACCAGCAGCGGCGGCGAAATCTCCAGCACGGCCATACGAGCGTTGATCCGCAAGCTGACCGCCGCGGAGGATCCCCGAAAACCGTTGAGCGACAGCAAAATCGCGGCAATACTGGCAGACCGGAACATCAAGGTTGCAAGGCGCACCGTGGCCAAGTACCGGGAGTCGATATCGATTCCGCCATCGAACATGCGCAAGCGCTTGGCATGAGTTGGCGTGGGCAAGCTCGCGTTTGCGAACCAACCAAAGAGACTGATTGGAGGTAATTTATGCAGTTGAGCATCTCCGGACACCACATCGACGTCAGCAACGCCTTACGGGACTACGTCACTGGCAAACTGAGCAAACTTGAACGGCACTACGACCAAATCACCAACTTGCATGTGGTGCTGAGCGTCGAGAAGCTGAGCCAAAAGGCTGAAGCCACCGCACACGTGAGCGGCGCGGAGCTTTTCGCCGATGCGGTGGCCGATGACCTTTACGCCGCCATAGACATGCTGCTTGACAAGCTGGATCGTCAGGTGATCAAGCACAAGGAAAAGGTCATCGAGCGGCACCACGGCCGCGGCTAGGCTCGTCCCGTGATCGATTTGAATGACCTTCTGCCCGCCGGCTGCGTGCATTCAGGCGTCATCGCCAACAGCCGCAAGGCGGCTATTGAGTGGGTTGCCGACCGCTTGGCGATGGCCCACCCCGGCACTTCCTCGCGCTCTTTGTTCAACGCCCTCATGGAGCGCGAACGCTTGGGCAGCACCGGCCTGGGAGAGGGCGTTGCCGTTCCCCACTGCCGCTTGGGCTGTCCGCAGCTGATGGGCGCACTGATCTCACTGAGCCGTCCGGTGAACTTCGACGCCCCCGACGGTGAGCCCGTGGACCTGCTGTTCATACTCATCGCCCCTCAGGATGAGCCGAGCGCTCACCTTGAGGCGCTTGCCACAGTGGCCCGGGTCTTCGGCGACCCAACCGAGCGAGCCCGGCTGCGCTGCGCCGGCACAGCGGAAGCGCTCAAGCAACAGTTCATTGAGGCTGCCCAGAGGCTTGCGCCTGAATCCGACGCACGGGAAGCCTTGCCATGAAGCTCATCATCATCAGCGGCCGTTCCGGTTCCGGCAAAAGCACGGCGTTGCGTGCCTTGGAAGACGCTGGCTATCACTGCATCGACAACTTTCCGGTGGCCCTGCTGCGGTCGCTAATCAGCGAGGCAACGGTGGATCCCATGCTGCGCCAGCGTGACCTGGCCATTGGCATCGACGCCCGCAGCGCCGGCATCGCCCAACTGCCGGAAATCCGCGCCGGGCTCGACCAAGATGCGCAGGTTAAATGCGAGATCATCTACTTGGACGCCTCCAGCCCAACTTTGGTCAAGCGCTTCAGCGAAACCCGCCGACGGCATCCACTGACCAACGGCGAGATGGATCTGCGCCAAGCTATCGACGCCGAGAGCCGCTTGCTGAATGACATCGCGGCCTTGGCGGACCTGACCATCGACACCACCCAACTGGAGGGCCCCGCCTTGGCGGGCCTCATCAAGGAGCGCGTCGCTGTGCAGCAGCCAGTGGGCTTGAACCTCCTGTTTCGCTCCTTTGGCTTTAAATTCGGCGTGCCCGTGGACGCGGATCTGGTGTTCGATGTGCGTTGCCTGCCCAACCCCTATTGGGTGGAAGCGCTACGGCCGCTGACGGGTCTGGACCGCCCAGTGCGGGAGTTTCTGGCCAAGGACGATGCCGTGTGCAAAATGCGGGGCGACATCATCGGCTTCCTGGAGGCTTGGCTGCCCCGCTTCGAGGCCAACCGTCGCACCTACATGACCGTGGCAGTCGGCTGCACCGGCGGGCAACACCGCAGCGTCCACATGGCGGAGCAACTCGGCGCCCACTTCGCGCAGCACTACGCCAATGTTCTGGTGCGTCACCGGGAAGTCAGCTAGAAGCCTCAGGGCTTAAGGCGCGGAAAGGGAATCGGCATGAAGCGAACTCAAGTCACCTTAAGCAACCAATTGGGGCTGCACGCCCGCGCTGCGTCCAAGCTGGTGCATCTGGCCAAGACCTTCACCGGCGACATCCAACTGGGCAAGGACGGCACCTTAGTGGATGCCAAGAGCATCATGAGCGTTCTGCTGCTCGCCGCCCCGGTGGGCACCACGCTGGAGCTGCGCGTGGACGGCGAAGACGAGGAGGAGGCGTTCGCCGCCATCCGGCAACTGATCGACGACCGGTTCGGCGAAGAGGCCTGATGGATGAGCGCGCCGCCTTCCGTCTAGCTTGAGAGACGGACACACCCGAGAAACCCATGTCCGTGCAATTTGAACAGCGATTCGGGGAGGTGCTGAAGTCCTATGGGGCCGGCACCTTGGGCGATCAGCGCCACTTGCTGCGCTCACTCAAGGCGCCGGAAGTGGCCAACCTGCTGGAGGCCACGCCGCCCAAGGTGCGGCGCTACATCTGGGACCTCATCGATGACGACGCGGCCGGTCAGGTGCTGCAGCACTTGGGCGACGACGTGCTTGGCGAGATCGTCGAAGGCATGGACACCGCCCAGCTGGTGGCCGCCGCCGATGACCTCGACGTGGACGACCAAGCCGACCTGCTGCAGCAGTTGCCCGATGCAATCGCCGCCCAAGTGCTCAATTCCATGGACTCGGCGGCCCGGCAGCGGTTGGAGTCGGTGCTGTCCTATGCGGAGGACAGCGCCGGTGGCCTGATGGACATGGATGTGGTGACGGTGCACCCGCGCCATGCCCTTGAGATCGTTCTGCGCTACCTGCGCCTGCGCAAGGAACTGCCCAAGAACACTGATGCGCTGATCGTCGTCAACAGCCGCAATGAATTTGTTGGCACCTTGCCGCTGTCCCGCATTCTGACTTCGGACACCAGCGTTACGGTGCGCGAGGTGATGGAAGCCGATTCCCAAGCCATTCCGGTGGACATGCCGGACCGGGAAGTGGCCGCCATCTTCAGCGAGGAGGACTTGGTCTCCGCCCCGGTCTTGGACCATGAGCGCAAGCTGCTCGGCCGCATCACCATCGACGACGTGGTGGACGTCATTGCCGAAGACGCTGACGAAGCCGTGCTGGCCCGGGCTGGCCTCGACCCCGACGAGGACACCTTCGCACCGGTGATGAAGTCGGCCCGCCGGCGCGCCATCTGGCTTGGCATCAACCTCATCACCGCCTTCCTGGCGGCAGCGGTCATCAACGTCTTCGAGGCGACCATCGGCAAGGTGGTGGCCTTGGCCGTGCTGCTGCCCATCGTCGCCAGCATGGGCGGCATCGCCGGCACCCAGACCCTCACCCTGATGATCCGAGGCATCGTCCTGGGCCACGTCAACCGCGCCAACCTCCTGTGGCTCATGAACCGGGAGTTCGCCGTCGCCCTGCTGAACGGCCTGCTCTGGGCGAGCTTCGTGGCAGTGGCGGCGCTGGTGGCCTTCCAGGACCCGCTGCTCGGCATGGTCATCGCCGTCGCCTTGGTCATCAACCTAGTGGTCGCCGTGGTCTCGGGCAGCGTTCTGCCGAGCATTCTCAACCGCCTGTCCATCGACCCCGCCATCGCCGGCGGCGTGATCCTGACCACCATCACCGACGTGACAGGCTTCTTCGTTTTCCTCGGGCTGGCCGCATGGGCCTATGCCTGAGCGCTCAGATTTCGGCGATAGCTAAGTTCGCCTGCTCCCGCAAGTAGTCTAGAACGTCTTGAGCATTCACTTAAGAGGCACCTGCAAACATCCAGTATCAGTAGCATCGCAGCCAAACGAGGAAAATCAAACTGAGACAATACCGAGACTCCTGCTTACTTGCCGGTAACGTCCAAACTCACCTAAAATCCGTCTAAGGATAGCGGGGGTGGGCCGTTGAACAGCGGAGCAATATGAGGATCGAGCCGGAAATCGGTGGTGTGACGCTCGTTCTGGTAGGCAGTTTTAATCCCGCAATACTCACCCCGGCTTGGTTCGCCCTGCACGGTCTTCTGCCCGAAGACGCAGCCGAGAATGCTGAGCTTTCGCTTGCGCACCCCGAGATTTCATCATTCAGGTCGGACTGGCTGTCCTTAGAGGCGACATCGGATCACTTGTCAGTGGATTCGAGCCAAGCGCCCTACGTGCGGCTCCGTGACCTTGTCGTGCGCCTAATTCGAGAACACCTGCCGCACACGCCGTTACGCGCTATCGGAATCAATCGCTATGTTCACTTCACCGTCAGCTCAGCGCAGCGCAGAGATCGAATCGGCCGAGCTCTGGCGCCCACGGCGGCCTGGGGAGACTGGGAGCGGGAATTGAGCTTAGACGGAAAACTCTGTGGCCTGAAGTCACTCACCATGACTGGAGCCGCTCATTCAGACCGACCCGAAGACGATGCCATCACCGCCACGATCGAGCCATCCACTCGTGTCGGCAATCGCTTAACGGGCGTATATGTCCGAGTCAATGACCACTATACTGCTGCCGAAGGCCGTGATTCCAACAGCCAACTCATTGGACAAGTGGAATCCTGCTTTGACGAGTCAATCCAGCGCAGCGACGCTATTGTCGATCATATTATGTCATTGGGGGAGAAGTAAGTTGACTTTAAGTTTGGGACCGTTCGCGAGTTTCGGGAACGAGGTCGATAGATCGACGCAAGCTTCTAAAAACGAGAGTTTGGGCAAAACGCTTGCGGGCATGGAGAACTGGCGAGAGAAATCCGTAGCCGATCAATTGAAACGCTTGCATCATGGCTCTCCGCCGACATCGACTAAAATTCAGGAAGGGGATGCCGAACCCGTTTCGCCCAACTTCACAAACGAACCGTTGACAGATTCCCTTTTGGAGCTGCCGCCGCGGCCGGTGAGAGATCAACGCCACTCCTCCCCCTACTTGCATCCCTTGCAGGAATGGGAAGGCTATGTACTCGGCGTCGGCCCAGAGAGTTTCACGGCACGGCTCCTGGATCTGACGGCGGGATCAACCCATGAAGAAGAGGAAGCTGAAATTCCCATACAGGAAATCTCCGAGCGGGACCGCCCTCGGATCCAATCTGGCGCGATTTTCGCTGGGTCATCGGCTACGAACGTTCCACTTCAGGGGTGCGCAAGCGCGTTTCGGTGATTGTGTTTCGCGACCTTCCGGCCATAACGGAAAGGGAGTTACAGGAAGGCCGAGCATGGGCAGAGGAAACGCGACAACTGCTGGGCCTTTGATCGCAGACACTGCGCCAACTGCGGACGAGATGGAGGTGACGCTGCTCGGTCCGGGATACGGAGAGAGCATCGTTCTTCACCTTGGTGGCGGCACTTGGGCCGTGGTGGATTCCTGCGTAACTTCCCACGGCACACCAAGACCACTGGAATATCTAACAAGCATTGGCATAGAACCTAGCGTGGCTGTGAAACTGATCATGGCGACGCATTGGCACGACGACCACATCCGAGGCATGGGGCGTCTAGTCGAAGCCTGCGAAAGCACTCAGTTTTGTTGTGCCAGCGCAATGCTGAAGAGCGAATTTCTAACCATCGTGAATAGCTTGGAAGGCCGTGCACAGCCCGGTATCAGCTATGGCGCACGGGAAATTCACCATGTCTTGTCCTGCCTTCGAGAGCGTCGTTCAAAGCCCATATTCGCCGCCGCGGACCGCCGCATTTTCATGGCAAGAACGAGTGAGATTTGGTCGTTGTCCCCCAGTGATTCTTCATTTGCCAAGTTTCTCACCAACATTGGTCAACTAGTGCCCGAATTGGGCAAAGCTAGGGAGCGGGTTTCTCCTCTAAATCCCAACGACGCTGCGGTTGTGTGTTGGGTATCGGTCAATGGCACCGCCATACTTCTCGGATCAGACCTTGAGCGGACAGGTTGGATCGAGATCCTTCAGTCCACCGCACGGCCCTCCGGCAAGGCTGCCGTATTCAAGATTCCGCATCACGGGTCAGCAAATGCGCACGAACCCATGGTGTGGCAGAAGATGCTTGATACCGACGCAACAGCCGCGTTAACGCCTTGGCATAGAGGCGGCCACTCACTACCAAAGGTCACCGATGTCAAACGCATCCTGTCACTCACCCGCAGTGCTTACGCGACGGCATCTACGCAAATGCCCAGTAGTCAGGCGCGCCGCCGCAATCACGCAGTGCAACGAACGCTCAAGGAAGGTGGCATGAACATCCGACAGACGCCCGTTTCGACCGGGATGGTGCGCCTTAGACGCAAATTCAACCGAACAGCTCCTTGGCAAGTCGAATTGACAGGTTCCGCCAGCCATCTGAGCGAAATGGTCAATTAAAGTCCTAGGCAGAATTAGGACCCGTCAATCGTGAAGGTCGCAATCATCGGCGCTGGCCTGCAGGGCCTCTGGCCAGCCTAATACCTCGCCAAGGCCGGGGCCTTGGTCACCGTGCTGGAACGCAACGACGGCCCGGCCCTGGGAGCGAACTTCGACAAAGGGGGCAATCTGCAAGCCGAATGCCGGAGACCCAGATCCATCGCAAGGTCGCCGACACCGCAACCGAACACTTGGTGGTTGCCGATGGCGGGCATGCTCACCTGACCAAGCCTCGGGAATTCGATTGATGGCCCCTCTTTTGGCACGCAAGAAGTGGAGACTACAGGCTCATTGCCATCTCGCTTCGCCGCCGCACAACAACCGAACGGCCTCAAGGTACCTGTGATTCAAAAGCGCTATGAGAATCTGCAGCGACTTGAAGCTCATGCGACCGCCGCTGAACAAGGCAAACGACCGCAAGGGCATGTGATTCGCCATCTCCTCGAACATTTTGGCCAAGGTGGGATCGGAATCTTCAGTGCCCTGCCCGCCGATGTTGCGTTTGAATTGCTTCACTACTTGGGCCCTGATGCGCCGGCCCAACCAGCTGCCCCGCAGCTCCAGCAACGCCGAATTGAGATGCAATGGCCGCAGTGCTTCGGGCGTCGGCAACGCCCGGCCCAATAGGGAAGCAAACGCCTCATTGGAGACCTCCAGAGCGCCGCTCACGAGGCGCGGACCTGCTGCCTGCGCACGTTCCGAAAGCCTGTCCTGCGACGCGACATCCACACGCGTGGCCAGGCGAATGTCTCGGCTGGATGCGCCGACACGCACCTCGAAGGCGCCGCCCTCCACCACCCAGGATTGCGCCTCGGGATCGAACAGGGCAAATGCATCGCGGGCCAGATGGATGTCAACAGTGCCCGTTTCGCCCGGCTCAAGCGCGATCTTGGCAAAACCCTTAAGCTCGTGCTCGGGCCGGTAGGCGTTGCACTCAACATCGTGGACGTACACTTGCACCACCTCGGAACCCCTGAGCGAGCCGACGTTGGTGACGTCGACGCTGATGCGAAAACCGCTATCCTCGGCGGCAACACGCAGGTTGGCATAGGTGAATTCGGTGTAGCTGAGGCCATGCCCAAAGGGAAACAGCACCGGGACGCTGGCGCTGTCGAAGTACCGGTAACCGACGTAGAGCCCCTCGCGGTATTGAACCTGACGGCCCTCGCCTGGAAACCAGCGGTCGGCCGGTACGTCACTTTGCTTGAGAGGAAACGATTCCGCCAGCTTGCCGCTGGGATTGACCTTGCCGAACAGCAGGTCGGCCACGGCACCGCCGCCAGCCTGGCCTGCCAGATAGCTCTCCAAGATCACCTTGGGCCGCTTCACCCAGGGCATTTCCACGGGAGCGCCGTTGGACAGCACCACAACCGTGTTGGCGTTGGCCTCGCACACCGCTTCGATCAGCCTGTTGTGCTGATCCGGAAGGCGCATGTGCGGCCGGTCGAATCCTTCGGATTCATAGGTGACGGGCAGCCCGGCAAACACAATGGCAACCTCAGCTTGGCCAGCAGTTCTGACCGCTTCCTCCAGCAGCGAGTCGTCCAAGTTGGAGAAGACCGGCTCGTAACCCGCTGCATAACTCAGGCGCTCCTCTCCCCCCATGAGTTGGGCAATGGCATCAAACGCACAATCGAGACGGGTAGGATTCACCTGAGAGCTGCCGGTACCCTGATACCGCGGCTGTTTGGCAAACGCACCAATCACCGTAATACTTGGCGAAGTGAAATGTGCGGGCTCAGTGACCAGTGTGGGCTCAGTGGCCAGTTCCGGCTCAGTGGACAGCGGCGGCTCAGTGGCCGGCGGCGGCTCAGCGGAGAGCGGCAGAATTCCCCCATCGTTTTTGAGAAGCACAGCGGACTCTGCCGCCGCCCGCCGCGCCAACGCGTGATGGACCTCCTGATCCAGATCGATCTCTCGTTCTTCAAGCTCAGCACCGCACAACGTCAGGCTGACATTGCGCACCACCGCCCGGTCCAGCACCGCTTCCGACAGCTCGCCGCGCCGCAGCGCCAGCTCCAACCGGGCGTCGTTGACGCCGCCGCTGCTCGGCATTTCCAGATCGAGGCCGGACTTGACGCCATGCACGCGATCATTGGCCGCGCCCCAGTCGGTCATGACCAACCCTTGGAAACCCCACTCGTCACGCAGCACTTGGTTCAACAGCCAATGGTGCTCACTGCAATACTCGCCGTTGATGCGGTTGTAGGCGCACATCACCGTCCAAGGCTGGGCTTTTTTGACGGCGATTTCGAAACCGCGCAGATAGATCTCCCTTAGCGTGCGTTCGTCCACGATGGCATCGACGTACATGCGGGCGCATTCCTGGTTGTTGACCGCAAAGTGCTTAAGGCTGGTGCCCACGCCTTGGGATTGAACGCCCAAAACCATGGCAGCCGCCATCTCACCGCTCAGCAGCGGATCTTCGCTGAAGTACTCGAAGTTGCGGCCGCACAACGGATGGCGCTTGATGTTCATGCCCGGGCCCAGCAGCACGGTCACTTTTTCCGCCACGCATTGTTCGCCCAAAGCCACGCCCACTTGGCGCAGAAGCTCAATGTCCCAGGACGCAGCCAGCGCGCTGGCCGTCGGGAAACAGGTGGCGGGGACGGAAGCACTCAAACCCACGTGGTCACCTTCGGTTTGCTGCTTGCGCAATCCGTGGGGGCCGTCCGTGATCATGACCGGCGGCAAACCAAGCCGCTCGCAAGGCTGCAGTTGCCAGAAGCTGCTGCCCGACCCGCAGGCCGCCTTCTCCTGCACGGTCATCTGAGCAACCAAAGCCGCCGCTTCATTGTGCTTGCCCGCTATGCCCGCGGAACCTTCGTACGCTGTCACCCGAACCTCCGATTAAGCCCAGTGGTTAACGCCAGTGTGCCGACACCCCTCAGGGATGCCATTGCCAAAAGCCCATCATTGCGCTGGCCAACCACTGACAAGACCCGCATGGGGACCGGAATTGCTGGACAGCGCGGACGGTTGATCGCCAGCACGTCATCCACCAATGCGAATCACCGCGCTCTCCGCATAGCCATACCGCACCGCCTTGGCCTCTAGCCGGGCACCGCCGGGTATCGCTACAGGGCCGGTGTAAAGGGACCAACCCGCGGGCCAGCCGGCGTCGGACTCGATGCGATAGCCAATCGACGCTCCGCGGGTCGCGCTGGTCAAGGTGACTAAGCGCCCTGCCACGGATGGCCCCTTCGGTTCCGGCGGTGCGGTGACAGGTTGGGTGCCGCCCGGCCACATCCGGGCGATCATCTCCGATTCGGGCCCATCCGCCTGGTCGCCAACCCGCCCAAGCCAGGCGTCCATCGCAGCGCGCATGCGCGTGAGCACCGGGGCGTAGTCCTTCTCGCCAGCCAAGTTGTGAACCTCATGGGGATCCGCCACCGTGTCGTACAACTCCTCCGCCGGCCTGGGCGTTGTGAAATAGGCATTTTGCACCCCATTCAACGTGCCCTGTCGGTGGCCGGACCAAAGCGTTCGCATCATTGGGAACATGTCCCGAAACGTCAGCGGGCGAAAGTAAGCCAACTCCGGCATGTAGTTGCGAATGTACTTAAAGCGCGCGTCCCGCGCCGCACGCACCCGATCGGGAACGCGGTCCATTCTGTCCCGCGCCGCAAACACATACTCCCGCGGTGCTTCGGCGGAAAGGAAGTTGCGCCCTTGCATGAAAGCCGGCGCCTCGACGCCGGCGAGATGCAATAGGGTCGGGGCCAGATCCACGAACGACACCATGCGCTGATCCACCCGGCCCCGGTCGCGGCCGTCAGGATAACGAACAACGAGGGGCACGCGCAGGCCGCTGTCGTAAACCGAGCGCTTGGCACGCGGGAAACCGTCTCCATGATCCGTGGTCCACAGCACAACAGTGCGGTTGGCCAAGCCGTCGGCTTCGAGGTTGGCCAGAATCTGCCCGACCTGACCGTCCACAAAGTGGATATTGTCGTAATGCTGGGCAATGCTGGCCCGCACCGCAGGCACATCCGGATAGTACGGCGGCACCGCCACGTCGGCGGGATCGGTGACCGGCAAGATGTTTGCGGCGCGGAACTTGCGCACGTCCTCCACGAAGCCCTGCCATTGGCCCTCACCGCGGGTGTTGGGTGATACCAGCCGGCTTTCGTGGGTGTTGATCAGATTGACCATCGCAAACCAAGGCCTGTCGCCAGGCAAGTGCCGCCAAAGAGCGAGGTCCTCAGCGCTGGAGTAATCGCCGACATTGGCATCCCAGACGGTAAAGGGCTCACCGAACTGATAGTCGGTCTTGACGGTGTTGGCCGTGGCGTACCCGGCCCGGCGCAAGAGCTCCGGGAAGGCTTTGACGTCTGCCGGGGGCACCGCAAGATAACCCAGATTCGTGGTGCGCATCTGGTGCGTGCCCATGCTCTGCGGGTACACGCCAGTGATGAGAGCGGAGCGGCTCGGCGCGCACACCCCCGACGCGGTGAACGCATTGACGAACCGCACCCCTTCCGCGGCCAAGGCATCAATCGCCGGCGTTTTCGCCACCAAGTCGCCAAACGCCCCGACGCGACTGCTCATGTCTTCCGCGACAATCAGCAGTATGTTCGGCCGGTCCGCTTCTGCGGCGACTTGGCCAAAACCGGTCTGCGCAACCCAAAGCAGGGCAAAAAGGGCCCTGCGGGCCGAAAAAGGCACTGGCTTTACCCCCCTAGAATTGAAAGCATATTGCGCCACGGCGAACTTTGGTTGCAAGGGACGCAAGATTTCCGAGGCATCAAATCAAGCCGAACCGGTCGATGTCTTCGCTGGGCCTTTTGGCGAGGAGAGCCACGGGGTGAGAACTTGGCCGTGACATCCGTCGTGAAGTACTTGATGCATACCAGAACGCACGCCGGGTTCTGCTCAGAACACGGCCGTGTCGCCAACGCGCGGGCATCGAGCTAGCGATAGGGCGTACCCTGCAGGCTGCCGAAGTACAAATTGAATCCACCAATCTAGGCCATTGTTCCGGTCGCGGGCCTCGATTGGCGCATTGACGCGCATCAAACATGAAAAAACCGCCCGAAGGGCGGTTTTTTCTCCCCGAGTTCCATTGAACCAACTTCGCAAGGGGGCGGTTAAAGATGACAATACTGGATGCAGCCGTGGATAGCAACACCCATGGCCCCGTCCAGCTATACCGGACAAACGGGCGTTTGCGCAAGGCGTCAGCGCGGCTTCGGTGGTTCTAAGCCCAAAAGTCACCGCGGGTCTCTTTTGGACTGCAAGCCAGTAGCCAGCGGCTAATGTGTTTGTCAATAGCCGTCCAGCACGTAGCCTTCATGAGTATCATTCAATGCTGCCCATGGGCGGCAAGGGGCAGTGCGGTTCGGCGACAATTCCTACTGACGGCTGCCCGCCTCACGGACTAACCTTAGCGCTGAAGTGGCCAGCAGCTAAGGCGTTCATCCAGACAAGGCAGAGGTCGCGGTCCTGTAGGCCGTAGAGGTGGAAGAAGACGGCATCAAGCTCGGCCTTAACGCGTAGGCGGCAGTCCTCGTCCCAATGGGATGGAGGCTTCGGCTCGCTAGAGTCATCCACAAAGGCAATCCTGATTCTCGTACCCCAAAAACCCCCGCCCTCCAAGCTGGGGGAGCAGCTGACAATCGAGCGCAAATACAGATGGTCAGAGGGCTTTCGACCGGGTGTTTTCAGGGAGTGAAGTCAACGGGAAGCGGTCGCTACTGGAGTTCGTCCATCTCCAATAGAATGCGGCATGGATGGCAGCTTGGGTGCTCGCGTGACTGCCACGAGAAAAAGTTCTGGGGACCGCCATGATCAGTTGTGCAACCCCGCAAGGGCCCGCATAGGTGCAGTTCGTTCGAAACGGCCCTGAAGTACCCGAACGCCTTCTGCAGGCGCACGAGGAGGGTCGCGTGGTCTTCTTCTGCGGCGCGGGCATTTCGCGACCGGCCGACCTGCCAGACTTCAAAGGCTTGGTCGATGGGCTGTTCTCTAGTCTCGGCGTTTCCCCCAACGCGCAACAGGAGGCCGCAATCAATGCAGGGCAGTTCGACACGGCCATCGGCCTATTGGAGGCGGACCATGTCGGCGGCCGCGAGGCCGTCCGCCGAGCGCTGGCGAAAGTCCTGTCCCCGGACCTGGATGCCCCAGGGGCCACCGGAACCCACGAGGCCTTGCTGACGCTCGCAAGGAGTCGAGACGGAAGCACAAGGCTCGTCACCACAAATTTCGACCGCCTTTTCGAGGAGGTCGTTGCGGCAAAGGAATTGGACGTCAAGCGCTTTCAGGCCCCGCTGCTGCGGGTGCCGAAGAAGCGCTGGAACGGCTTAGTGTATCTGCACGGCCTGCTCGGCGCCAAGCCGACCGCCTGCGAGCTTGACGAACTGGTGGTCTCCAGCGGCGACTTCGGCTTGGCCTATCTCACTGAGCGCTGGGCGGCGCGCTTCGTCAGCGAGCTGTTTCGCAACCACACCGTCTGCTTCGTGGGTTACAGGATCAACGACCCTGTGCTGCGCTACATGATGGATGCGCTGGCCGCCGACCGCTTGCTCGGCGAGTCACCGCCTGAGACGTTCGCGTTCGGAAGCTTCTCCATGGGCGAGGAGGCCGCGCAAGCTGCCGAGTGGCAAGCCAAGAACGTAACGCCCATCCTCTACCGTGACGACAACTGCCACGCGCTCCTGCACGAGACCCTAAACGCTTGGGCGGAAACCCATCGCGACGGCGTGCGCGGCAAGGAGCGCATTGTGGTCGAGTACGGCGCAGCACGCCCGCTGGCGAGCACCAAGCAGGACGACTTCGTCAGTCGCCTGCTTTGGGCGGTCAGCGACCCGAGCGGTTTGCCGGCAAAGCGCTTCGCCGAACTGGACCCGGTGCCGTCGCTGGATTGGCTGGAGCCCTTTGGCGAGGCACGCTACGGCCACGCCGACCTGAAGCGGTTCGGCGTCCCGCCCAATGCGAACGCGGACGACGGTCTCGCCTTCAGCCTCACCCGCCGGCCATGGCCCTACTTGTTGGCGCCACCGATGCGCTTCGTTGGCTCGGCGTCGCGCTACGGAGGCTGGGACGACGTCATGTGGCGCTTGGGCCACTGGCTGGTCCGGCACTTGGATGACCCCGCGCTGCTCCTGTGGCTAGTCGCAAGCGGCGACCGGCTTGACGGCAACCTCGCCTGGTTGATCGAACGTCGCCTGCAGGAGCTGGCCAAACTGGAACGCGACGGCAAGGAGTCGGAGCTGGCGCGCATTCGCGAAGCGGCCCCCAAGGCGGTCCCCGGCCCGCCGATGCGCACGCTTTGGCGAATTCTGCTGGCCGGCCTCGTCAAATCGGGACGAAGCGACAAGCGCCTCAATGACTGGCTCCACCGCTTCAATCTGGACGGGCTCACCGCACCTCTACGTATGGAGCTGCGCGACTTGCTGGCGCCCCGCGTGTCGTTGGGTGCGCCGTACCGCTGGCCAGCCGAAGGTGGCGAGCGGGGCAGGACGGAGCGCATCAACGACCTTGTGGAATGGGACATCGTGCTCTCGGCGGATTACGTTCACTCCGCCTTGGAAGACATCTCCGGGGACGCGCGCTGGGCGGCCGCGCTGCCGGAGTTGCTGTCAGACTTCACTGCGCTGCTGCGCGACGCGCTCGACTTGAAGCGCGCGCTCGGCGGCGCCGATGGCAGAAGCGATCGGTCCCCCTTGTACCAGCCCTCGATCAGCAAGCACCGGCAGAATAGGCCTTACAAGGACTGGACGGCCCTGATCGACCTGACCCGTGATGCCTGGCTCGCAACGGCGGAGAACTCGCCAGCGCAGGCGGCGCTTGCGGCGGAAACTTGGTGGCGTGCTCCCTATCCGCTTTTCCGACGTCTCGCCTTTTTCGCAGCGGAACATCCCGACGTGTTGCCCGAGCGCCGCGCACTGGAGTGGCTGCTGGACGATGGGGGGTGGTGGCTTTGGTCGGTAGAGACCCAGCGCGAAGCCATGCGCTTGCTGGTTTCCTTGGCGCCGCGCCTTGATCGACCGATGCTCAGAGAACTGGAACAAGCCGTGCTCGCCGGCCCTCCCCGAGAAATGTTCAAGCAGGACATCGACCGCGAGGAATGGATCCGGATTTCGAACCGAGAAACTTGGCTGAGGCTGGCGAAGATGCGCGAGGCCGGTGCGGCAATGGGTTCGACGAGCACGGAACGGCTGGCCCAGCTTTCTAGCGACCATCCCGAGTGGGAGCTGGCTGCGGATCAACGCGACGAGTTTCCCATCTGGACTGGCGATGGCGATGGCGATGATGTGCGAAAGAACGTCGCCTTGCCACGTCGCCGTCGCATGCTCATCGAGTGGCTCAGAAAACACCCTACCGCGGATTTCTGGCTGGAGGACGACCAGTGGCCAGAGCGCAGTCGCGACAGCTTCCCAACCGCAGCCTACGCCCTGTGCACCTTGGCGAAGGAAGGCGTCTGGCCCACGGATCGCTGGCGGGACGCCCTTCATGCCTGGTCGGAAAAGCAGCACCGAGAGCGCTCCTGGCGCTACATGGCCCCAGTGTTGGCCGACGCACCCGAAGAGGCTATGCAACACCTCGCCCACGGCGTCAGTTGGTGGCTGCGCAAACTCGCCGGATCGCTTGAAGGGCACGAAGCCCACTTCTTCACGCTGGCTCGCCGGATTCTGGCACTGGATCATGGTGCCAATGCCGTCGACATCAGCGCTGACGATCCAGTCGTTCGCGCCATCAATCACCCCGTCGGCATGATCACGGAGGCATTGCTTTATTGGGCCTACCGTCGTCCGCTGGAGGACCGGCAAGGCCTGCCGGGAGAGGTCAAGGCCATCTTCACTGAGCTTTGTGATGCCGGGAGTGGCCGCCTGTGGCATGGCCGAGTGGCGCTGGCGGCCCGTGCCGTCCCGTTGTTCCGCGTTGATCATGAATGGGCGATGCAAAGCCTGTTGCCGTTGTTTGACTGGCAACACTCCGAGGGGGAGGCGAGCAAGGCCTGGCGAGGCTTCCTCTGGTCACCACGCTTGCACGCCCCTTTGATGGTAGCGCTCAAGCCCGCCTTCCTCGATACCGCGAGCCACTACGCCGAACTGGGCGAGCACGGCCACCAATACGCTTCGCTGCTGACGTTCGCCGCCCTTGACCGGGGGGAAGTCTTCACGGTCTCCGAGCTGGCGAGCGCCACTGACTCGTTGCCGGAGGATGGATTGCACAACTCAGCGCAAACGCTGGTGCGCGCGCTCGAGGGTGCGGGCGATCAGAGCGCCGAAAACTGGAACAACCGGGTCGCCCCGTACATCCGCAACGTCTGGCCCAAGAGCAAAGCCGCACGCTCGCCCGAGGTGGCCAAGAGCTTCGCCCTCCTGTGCGTGGCGGCGGGGGACGCGTTCCCGGACGCGATCTCCGTCCTCAAGCCTTGGCTTGGGCACTTCGAGGACCCGGCGCCTCTGGTGAAACGGCTTCACAAGTCAGGCGCTTGCGAGCAGTTCCCTGAACCGACCCTAGACTTGCTGGACCGGGTGATCGGAGGCCCGACGCAGTGGCCCCTGCCTGAATTGGCCGCGTGCTTGGACGGCATAGTCAAATCGACGCCGAGCCTTGGCAGTGACCCGCGCTATGTCCGACTCATGGAATATTCGCGTCGGCATGGCTTATGACACAACCATGACATTCGGCACCCTTAGCTCCGAGGCGAACAGCACTTCCTTGACTGAACGCGATTTCGTTTAGCGGTTCCTCAAGCCATTCTAGGTAGGTCAGGGGCGGTGGGTTCGCGGCAAAACCATGCTAGCGATTCCCCAAATCACAACTCGATCTCCGCGTCAGGCCTACCCGCTTCAAGGGCGTTCATCCAAGCAAGGCAGAGGTCCCGGGTGCGGTAATGGCCGTAGGCAGTGGTTTCCTGGCGTTCGACGAGGGGAAAGCTGGCGTAGATGTGGCGGATGTCATCACGGTCTTGAATGCCGTAGAGGTGGAAAAAGACCGCGTCGAGCTTGGCTTTGAGGTATAAGCGGCGCCCTTCATCCCATGGGAAAGGGGACATGGGCTGGCCGGATTCTTCCACGTAGCCCAGATCAACCGCGAAAGGGGCCATGTCGTGGGCAGTGTAGGTGAGCTCCAGGACTGCTTCAAGGATGACTTCGGCGGCGGTTCTGGGGCCAAAGCGGATGTCGTCGTACGCTTTCGGCGGTACGACAGGGAGTTGCTCAGCGATATATTTGTTTAGATGTCGCGACTGTACCTTTTGACGCGCTACGAAGTCGCAAACAACGGAGCAGAAGTTAGCAAGCAGAAGCACCAACGGAACGGATTCGGATCCAGATTCGACTTGAAGCACAGGAAGCGTGTTTCCGAACGCAGCAGTGCCAGGAACAGCCGCGGCGATTAGTGTCCTAGCGTTATTCACATTGCACACGTCATTGAAGCCGATCGACCAGCCGCGTCGTCTTTCATCGGTTATCTCGGCGCTGCTAACCCAATATCTGGGAACGGGCAGAGTTCTAGGATCACTAAGTGCGTCCAATGTGAGTTTTTCCGCGAACCCTTGTCCACTGACATTGTTCGGGTTCACACGAACGCTAGCATAACGATGATTGTAGATTTGAACCATTTTTCCCTCATAAAGCGGCAGCCAAATTCCTGTCGAGCTGTCGTAACGGCCACAGCCGACTGGCCAAGCCCCTTCCCGATCCTCTAAATCTTGGCGAGTGCGGAATTTGTCGGAGTCGATGGTCATATCAAACATCCGCAGATACTTAACGGGCCAAGTTTTGGACTCATCACCTGTCGAGCGATCTGTTAGCACGGGAAGCCGCAAGTAGACGTTGGTTACGAGTTCGGCATCGCGGCGAGAGCGGAAAAGCGCTGCTGTTTTTGTATTAGGATTAACCGCTGCCAACGCTTGGACATCGATATTGAACCTGCGTTGCGGATCGTTGAATTCATCCCAAGAACGGACGCGTACACCGTAGTCCAAACTAGCAAAAGCACCCCTTTGTCGAGAGAAAACTGTGATCGACGGCTGTTCTTCAAAGTGAATATCCGGGAACAACCAACCGCGCCGGTTTTCAAATGCGTAGAACACTTTGATTGACTGGGCACGTGCGTGTTCGCAAAAGAACGGTGCCGAGGTCTTATCCGTAGCAATGCCGATGGGCGTGAGCAAACCCACGGCGCCTTTTCGCTTCACTAGCGAGAGCGCCCGCTCCACAAATAGAGAATAGAGGTTGATATCACCACGGGCCATCAAGGGATAGTCGCTGCACTCCCGAGCCATGCGCGCCGCGGTCAGTGCCCGTGCGCTTGCTTCGGCAAACGTCGCCGCCATGGGGTCGTTCGCCTCCTCCAAGGCTCGGATCATTCGCTTGCGCTCTGCAGCCCGCTGAGCCATGGCGATTTCCGGGCGGCGGGCGGCGAACCACTCGACTTGCTGCAGCTTGATGCGATCCCACGGCGGATTGCCGATCACGGCGTCGAAGCCACCTTCGCGTTCTGCGCTTTGCCAATCCTGCCATACCCCTGGAAATGCCACCTGCCAATGCAGGAAACGCTCCTCATCCGCTAGACGGCGGGCACGGGGGAGCAGGGTGCTGAAGGCTCTTGCGTCCTCGCTTTCGCCTTCTAAACCGACCTCTCCCTGTGCGATACGAATGGGGTCGCCAAAGCGGCCGGTCAGCCAAGCGCTGACAGCCTCCGTCTCGGCGTCACTCTTCTCGACCCAGTCACAGGCCAGCAACAACGACAGAAAGGCCGTCATGGGCGCGGTGCCCCCTTCGACCTCGCTGAACAAGTGACTGGAACGCTCCGCTTCGCCGATGTCCGCATCGGACGCCGCCTCTATGGCTTGCATGGGGGCTGCGGCCTTGCGGGCCTGATTGAGCGGATCTTCCATGAACAGCCGGCCACCCCCGGCCTGCAACTTCTCATCGACCCGGTCCACCCAATAGCCAAACAAACTGTCTCCGCATCGTAGATGGTGGTCCAGAAAGCTCAAGGGTGCGCCAACCGTGAAAGTGTGCAGCCACAGGGCCACCTTGGCCAACTCCACCGCCATGGGGTTCTTGTCCACACCATAAACGCAGCGCTTGAGCACCATGCGGCGCACAATGTGCCGGTCGTCGAGTTGAGCTGGATCCAAGGACCAGCCTTGCAATTCGGTGTTGTCAAGTATGGTGCGCCGGATGCCAGCGATCCGCTCCACCAGCGGTGAAGCATAGCCGGGCGCCATGTCTTCGCACTCCGCAATGGCGGCGATGGCCCGGTCACTGAGCAGGTCCACCAAGGAGACGAGGAAATGGCCGGAGCCCATGGCCGGGTCGCAGACCTTCAAGTCAAGGATGGACGTCGCAGGGTCGAGTGCATGAAGCCCTTCCAGGACATCCGCTTTTGGCTGTTCTTCTTGCGATGGCGCGGCCTGTGCGGCTTGCGCATGCTCGTGCGCTTCGGCGCGGAAGGCTTCGAGCTTGGCGTCGATGAGCGGCTCCACGGTTTCCTTGAGAATTAGCGCGACCAAACGCTCGGGCGTGTAGTAGCTCCCCGAGCCTTTGCGGGCAAATACGTTGGGGCGGATGACTATGCCTTCGGCTTCGCGGACGGTCTCATGCTCCAACAGCCGTTCGTAAATGGAACCAAGCTGCTGCACCGAGAGGCTTCGATAATTGATGTAGCGGCGCCCAGCGCCGGTTTGCTGGAAGGAAAGCGCGTCGATGGCATCCGCCATGACCGAGTTTGGCAGGCTAATCTGGGTCAGTAGCGGCGTTTTGGATTCGAGGAAAAGCCCGCCATTGTATGGCGGCAGGCCAAAAGCCACATCGCCCTGATCGATGATCCTGCCGAGATCATCCAGCGCGTTCCAGTAGCTGGTCGCTTTGTTGGAGAAGGCTTCATTGGCATCTTTGCGCTTGCCAATGTCCTCGCGCACTCGAACCCTTAGGCCGATTTTTGCGTAGCGGTCGTCATGCACCGGTAGCAGCGCACGGTCCTCCGCGTAGAGTATGAACAGCAGGCGGTAGAGAAGTACTAAGGCCGAGTCCCGCACTTCGGGCAGCGGGGCTTTCGGTGCGGCCTCCGCAATGCTGCGCACCAAGTCTGGAAAAACCTGCTTAAACACCAAGTCGGAGATGTTGGCGGCAACGCGCTCTTCGTAGTGCAGGCCCTCCTTCAGTGCCCGCTGGTGCAATGACAGTCCGTCAACCCGGGCGCCGGCGAAGGCCGCTTTTCCAAAGAACAGGCGAAACAGCTTTAAGCAGTGGCGGCGCTCGTTACGCGAAAGAGCGAACAATCCCTCATTGTGGCCGGGCAAGTCGAGAACCGCGGGCAAGTCGATCTCGAGGAATCCCTCAGACACCGAGCGGGCACCCTGATAGTAAAGCCGCCATTGCTTGCCGTTTGAGAGTATGCCCCAGCGATGCCGCCCTTCCGTGAGGTCGTCCGCGTGGCGCAGATAGCGCAGCATTTTGCTGGAGGGCGCTAGTTTCTCCGTTTGGCCTTCCCCCGCCCTGTCGAGAGGCCGAAGCCAGCGCTTGGCCTCCACGAGCGCCGTGCCGATGGCATAACGCGCCGGCCCTTCAGCCACGCCCGACGCCCGGGCCTTGGCGGCATCATCGGTGAACAATAGGCCGTCCGGAACATCCAAGCGGCCCTTGGCGCTCAGGTTCTGCTGGCGCAGGTAGGCGGTCCAGCCCAAATCATAGAGAACCGGCCAAATCAGGTCGTCTTCGGTCTCAGCCTCGTTGGGAGAGCCGTCCGTCGCAAAGCGCTCGAAGATTCGCCGAAGCCTCGCTTCGAAGTCGTCAATCTCTGCGTCGTCGAAGGCTGACCACTCCGGCAACGCGGCGAGGGACTCACCGGATTGGAGAAAGTCTGGCGCGAACAAGCCGCCCGAGATGGCCTCTATTCCCATGGTGGGTCATGGTAACGCAACCTAGCGAACGCTGAGCCTTCGGTACCTATCGCCTGCCGGCGTTCTCCATTCATCATAGTCTTAGCTTGAGAGATGAACGTGACGGGAATCCATCACGTCAAAGAGTTGGTATTCTTGCGGAAACTGGCCTCTTGGCATTGATGCTTGGGAAACGCTTGGCCCGCGCAGAATCGGCGCACTGATCGATGCGCCTTTCAAAACGGCGTTCTCGGCGAGAGCCGATAGCCAATATCCTTGCAGGCCTCCTGCAGCGGAACGAGCATGAGAGGAGAGCCCAGGCTCCGGTGCAACAAGGGCGTATCCGGTAGCGGCGACCTGTGCAACGCGCGTTCGAACAACGCCAGTGTCGGTCGATTGGTCATGGACGAGGGAAAGTAAAGCCCATCGATGTCTGAGTACGTCTCGTAGAACGCTCGTGCCCAGTTCCTTGCGTGGGCCCGCGGCCCGCTAACCAACTTCATCGATCCCCCGGCCCGAATCAGAAAACTGTCTGTGAGGTCCAAGGTCGTCAAGGGCGAAACCAAGCGAAAAGACACGAGCCACGGCAGCCGATCAATCGTGTCAACTTCCCGGTTGGCTTGGAATGCTTCCGCTAAGGCCGTTGGAATGTCGCTAGCGAGATACAGAATGCCTCGCCGCTGAACGTGGGCATTTCCCTCATCATTGAGGATGTGGTGATCAAAGCGCGAATCGGTGGGCCCATAGTGCCTCGCAGCATTCCACTGATTCGGGTGCTCCCCACCCCGTCTGTAGATGCGGTGCCAGAGCTGGCGGGTATCGAGCGTTTTGCGCACAGGCTCGATAGCGCGCAGCAGCGCGGGGTCAGGCGCGATAGGTAGCTTGGGCACGAGTTCACAAGTGCCGAGCCATGAAAGTCACGGACTGTGGATCGCGACCTTCCAAGAGCCAAGCAAGCGGCGAGCGCAACTCAGCCTGTTCTTCGTCCACAAACAAATCAACGTTTTCCAAGTGATACCAGTTGAATACCCCCAAAGGGTGCATCGACTTGGGCAGCACCTTGTTGACTTGGGTGATGTTCGGCACGGGCTTGCCATCGCGAATCTGGAAACCAGGCACCAATCGCTTTCCATCCAAGCGAAAGCTGTAAAGCGCCTGGCTCGAAACCAGTTGATGAACCCGCCCTGGCGTAACTCCGAGCTGTTTGGCCACTTCATCCACGGTTAAGCTGCTTTCAACCAGCGCTGCGAATCGAACCGCGCCTTCCGCAACCAAATCCGCACTATCCGTAAGCCGAAGCCGGAGCCCGCCTTCACGCAGAAGGGCTTGCTCGTGCTCAGAGAATCCACACTCAGGCGCGTCGTACACCATGGGTTCCATGCTGCCAAGGATTCGGTGCAGAGCACGTGAAACGGCCTCTGGGCCCGATATTCCCCTAGCTTCCAAGTAGTCTGGCGTGTACTCGACCCCAGCCATTCGACCTCCTGCTATCAGACGCGAAGTATACTAGCCGTCAATAATATCAAACAACACAACGAGATGCGGCAGAACCGTGGGGGCTATAGATTAGGGTTCCCGGCTGAAACCACGCCTAGGCAGCCTCAAAGCGCAGGTGAATCTGCCCCAAGGCCCGCATCCACATGCCCTTGATGTGTTCGTAGGTGTCCTTTTCCGGCACGGGGTGAAACTTGGCGATGCGTTGCAGCAGGGCCTCCCAAGCCCAGTTCTGCTCCATGCGGGATAGGGTGGCGCCGGGGCAGACCCGCTCGCCGAGGCCGAAGGCCAAGTGCCGGCCGGCATTCTTGCGGGCGAGGTCCGGCTGGTTCGGGTCCGGAAAGCGGGCCGTGTCGTGGTTGCCGGCACCGTAGCGAATGCTGAGCACGGCGCCCTTTGGCAGGGGCACACCGGCCAGCTCGGTGTCTTCAGAGACGTAGCGGAACAGGCCTTGGGTGGGGGATTCGATGCGCAGGGTCTCCTCGACGAAGTTCTTGATCCTGGCCGGGTTGGCGCGCAAGGCCGCTTCCATCTCCGGGTGGCGGAACAGCAGCCACAGGCCGTTGGCGATGGCGAAGGCAGTGGTTTCGTTGCCGCCGATCAGCAAGTGGTCGGTGATGCCGATGATCTCGGTGTCGGTGAGCTTGCGGCGCTGGCCGGTCTTGGCGTCTTCCATGTCCACTTGCAGCAGGTGGCTCAAGATGTCATCGCCGGGCTGCTTGCGCTTGTGCTGCATGGCATCAAAGATGTAGTGCTGCAGTTCGATGTGCTTTTCCACCGCATCAAGTTCCTGGGCGAGCGTCAGGCCCCGGGAAAACGGCAGCACCCAAGCCGCGGACCACACCTTGAGTTGCGGCAGGTCCATGCGCGGGAAGCCGAGCAGTTCGGCGATGACGATCATCGGCAGCGGCTCGGCGAACGCCTTCATGAATTCGATTTCGCGCTCATCAATCCAGGTGTCGATGAGTTCGTTGATGACGCCGCGCACGAAAGGCTCACGCCGACGGATCTCTGCGGCGCTGAGCTTCGGATCCACCAAGCCGCGATAGTGGCGGTGCATGGGCAGGTTTTCGCTCAGCGGGGTGTAACGGGTCCAACCCTTCTTGTCGTAGAGCGCCCGGGCTTCCGGGAACTTGACCAGCGGCTCGACGTCCTGAATGTCCGGCCCACCAGAGAACAACTCGGGGCGGCGCAGCACGTATTCGATGTCCTCATAGCGCGTGAGCACGTACATGCCGAGTTGCGGCATGAAGTACACGGGAGACTCCGCGCGCAGGACATCGTAGGCCTCGAACCAATTCTCCTGCACCACCGGGTCCATCAGGTCAATCTTCGCTGCGGTGCGATAAGGGCAGCT
The DNA here is from genome assembly GCA_965220835.1 of Candidatus Azophilus sp. Classification (GTDB taxonomy): domain Bacteria; phylum Pseudomonadota; class Gammaproteobacteria; order Pseudomonadales; family Azotimanducaceae; genus Azophilus. The sequence goes on from OZ244842.1 coordinate 2,698,964, forward strand.
CCCCGTCATCCATCTCCCTCCGTGGTCCTCTAGCAACCCAAAACGTGCGTGTCAGCCCATCCAAGCACGCTCAGCAGCGCGGCAGACACCCTCAACGCATTCTGCCATACGTCAACCCAGCATGGCGGAACCCTCAGCTAAGAAGCGCAAAGGGGCTTACCCCTCGCATAGGAAAGCCTCAGCCCGAAAGCGCGAAGGGTTCGACCGTTGAAAAAAGCCTCAGCCGCCGAGCGCAAGGGATCGCTCATGCATTCTGGCTCCACTGGCGGAGCGCCGAACGGCAAAAGAGCCAAAGTCGCACAGCGCTACAGTGATGTCGTACAAATCTCAGTGCAAATCACCATATACCCGCGACCTCGCGGCCTGTGAGAACGTGTATGGGTTTTCCACGCGCCGAGCCTTGCGATGCCTGCCGAGGGCTGCCGAACCCGCCCAAGCGCCCGCCCCTTACCGCGGCACCGGCGCTGTGCTAACGTCGGGCTCATCGCAGACTGGCATATCTTAGGAGCCCGCCATGTCCGAAGCCGAAGCGCCTCGTTTCCCGGCCCAGCCCAGGCTGCAGAGGTCGCCCGCTCAACCGGCACGGTCCAGACTCAGCGCACCGGAAGCCGTTCACTACCCGGAATCGGACGGTAGGCCCATGTCGGAGACTGGCCGGCACTGGCATGCCACGGTGGACTTCGCCAAGCCCCTGCACGTCTTCATGTTGGACCGGCCCGACGCCTACGTGGGCAGCGACATGTTCATGTACTTCCGGGAGGGCGATCCGAGCGCGGTGGTGTCGCCGGATGTGTTTGTTGCCTTCGGGGCACCGAAGGAGCCGTTGCGCGACACTTGGAAGCTGTGGCAGGAAGGCGTCGCGCCCGCCTTCGTTCTGGAAGTCACCTCCAAGTCCACGCGGGATGAAGACGAGTTCGGCAAGAGGGGCGTTTACGAAACCTTGGGCGTGTCGGAGTACTGGCAGTTCGACCCGACCGGTGACTATCTGGACCCCATTTTGAAGGGCCACCGCTTGGGACGGAACGGCAGGTACGAGCCGCTGCACTTGGAGGCCCGGCAAAACGGCCTTGGCCACCATTCGCATGCCCTGGGCTTGGACCTTCGGCTTGAGGGCACTCGGCTGCGATTATTCGATCCGTCAGAAAACGCCTACCTACTGACCCACGAGGAGAACATCGGCGCCCGATTGAACGCTGAAAAGGAAAGACAGGCAGCCATTGAAGCCCGCCACCTAGCCGAGGCTCAGCGGGACGAAGAAATCCGCAGGCGCCAAGCCGCAGAGGCCCTGATTGCCGAGTTGAGGCGGCAGCCACGATAGGTCGTCGCAGCCCGTGCGCCCCACTTAAACGCAGGGCAATGCTTACTTGGGGCGCTGATGGTTCCTAAGCCAAGCGCAGTAACTGCTTGCCGAAGTTCTTGCCGGAGAAGAGGCGCAGCAGCGTGGCCGGAATGTTGTCGAAGCCGTGCTGGATGTCCTCCTTGTGCAGAATTCGTCCAGCGCGCATCCACTCGGTGATGCGCCGGCGCGCCACGGCGTATTCGCGCTCATAGCCGCTCAGCAGAAAGCCCTCGATGCGGGCTTGGCGGAAGACAACGTTGAAGTAGTTGGCGGGGCCCGGTGGCAGGGTCTCCTGCTCATAGCGGGAAATGCCGCCGCAGATCACCACTCGGGCGTGGGGCGCAATGCGGGCCAGTGCCGCATTCAGCGCAACGCCACCCACATTGTCAAAGAAGACGTTAATGCCGCCGGGGCAAAGTTCGGTGAGCCGTTGCTTGATGTTCTCGTTCTTGTAATCGATGGCGCCATCGCAGCCGAGCTCCTCCGTGAGCCAAGCGCACTTTTCCGGGCCACCGGCGATGCCGATAACGCGCCCGCCGAGGATCTGGCCGATCTGCACCGCCACGGAGCCCACTGCCCCGGCGGCCCCGGACACCACGATGGTGTCCCCCGGCTCGGGCTGGCCAATGCGCAGCAAGCCGAAGTAGGCGGTGAGGCCAGTGCCGCCAAGGGGGCCGAGATGGGCCGCCAGCAGATCGTCATCGGGCAACACCTCCACCGAAGCGCCGTCAAGGTCTGCGTACTCCTGCCAGCCGACGGCGCCAGCGACCTTCTCGCCAACGGCGATGGCCGAATGCCGGGACGCCACCACTTCGCCAATGCCCCGCGCCGACATGACCTGCCCCACCTCGGCACCGCTGGTGTAACCTGAGATGTTCTCCATCTGGCCCTTTTGGGAGGGGTCAAAGCTCAAGACTTCGACCCGCACCCGAACCTGACCGTCCGCCAAAGGGTCCACCTCGGCCTCGTGGGCCTTGAAGTCGGACAAGGCCAATGCCCGTCCACGGGGATTGCCGTTGATCAGCCATTGGCGATTGACCGTCGGTTCGGTCATGGCGGGCCTCCTTTTTCTTGTCTCGGCGAGGTGTCCCATCCAAGACGGGACGCCCTCGCTAGGGGGGGAAATGCCAGAAGCACGTTCAAGTCGCTTCCCAAAATCCTGTGCCGCCGCTCGCTCATGGATTCGGCATCGTCAGGCCTGCTTCGCAGCCATTGAGCCCAAATATCTTGCGACTAGGGCTGAGCGGTAAGCCTTGTTGTTCAAACCCGGCCAACTCTAGAACCCTCCAAACCGAGCGCCCACTTCCACGCCGAACTGCCGGGGCAGGCCATAGGAGGCCATCGTCCAGAGGGCGGCCACGGCCAGGTTGCCCGTGCGGTAGCGCTCGTCGGCCAGGTTGCGGCCGAACACTCGGAAGTAGTAGGCGCCGTCCTTGGTGGTGAAGGTGGAACTCCAGTTCAGCAGGTTGCGGCTGTTGGAGATGGCGTCGTACTCCGGGCCGAGGTCGGAGTAGGTGAACACCGAATCATCGACGAACGACCAGCTCAACGCGTGGGAGAGGTCACCCATGGCACCCGCGGAGTGCTCGAATGTGGCCATGAGGTAGGCGGTCCAATCGGGGGAGCGGTTCACGGGCCGGTCGCTGAAGTCCACGTCGATGGTGCCGTCGAAATTGGTGTCGGCTTCATAGGCGGCGAATTCCGCATCCTGGTAGCTGAAGTTCCCACTGAGAGTGAGGTATTCGTTGACCACCCAACTGCCCTCAAACTCGATGCCCTGGGCATCGAGCTTGGCGGCGTTGAAAAACAGGGTTTCCTGAAAGGAGCCGCCGCCAGGCAGGTCAAAGGTGGCGTTGAGCTGGCGCTGGGCGTCGTCGTAGCGGACGTTGAAATAGACGATGTTCAAGCGCAGGGTGTTGTCCAGCAGATCGGTCTTCAGGCCCACCTCAATGCTCTTGGCGAACTCCGGGTCGATGGGCTGCAGTTGCAGCGGGTTGCCGAACGGCAACGGCTGGCCCACGGTGAAGGTGCCGGTCTGGTCATTGAAGGCGCCGGACTTGACGCTGCGCGAATAGGTGGCCCAACCGAAGACGTTGTCCTGGAAAAGGTAGCCTGCAGTGAGCCGGAAGCTCGGCTCGGTCCATGACTCCCGCTCCCGGGCCACGTTGATCGGGAAGCGGTCGAAGTCCGCCGCGTCGAGGGGCTCGTCCAAAGTGGCGAACAGGCCTTCGTTGGCGGTGTCCGTGCCGTCCAAGTACTGATAGAGAATCTGCGGCCGTCCAGTCCACTTCTTCTTCTCGTAAGTGAGGCGCACGCCGCCGCCCAGCTCCAGCCGCTCGGTGACTTGGTAGGTGGCGTCCGCAAAACCGGCCACCGCCTTGGCGTTCTGCTCATTGCAGAGCACCGAGGCGTTGTCGTTGTACGTGCCTGAAGCCAGCGCCGGGTAGCCGAGGTCGGTGAGCTGGTCGTTCAGCGGCGTTGGCGATGAGAAGAAGTAGTCCAAGAACCCCAGAATCTGGGTGACGCAGAACTTGTTGTCGTCCTTCTGGTAGAAGCCGCCCGCCACGAAGTTCACCGGGCCGTCGAAGCTCGATTCAATGCGGATTTCCTGTTGGAAGGTCTCCCGGTCATCGTCGCGGGTGGCGTCGAACAGCGAGGCACGGGTGTGGCCGACGTAGGTGCTCGGCAGCCGCGACTCCTGCTCCCGGTAGCCGGTCACCGAGCGCAGGGTGAAGCGCTCGTTAAGGTCCCAATCCACGTGCCCGTAGATGCCATCCACATCCACTTGGTGGCCGTCGGCAATGGAAAAGAAGTCGTCGCGCTCCGATACGGCGGCGTGGTCAATGGGATCGCCGTCGAAGCTGCCGGGATATCCCAATGAGGTGAAAACCGAGGTCGCAGCGTTTTGGGCGACGATGGGCGGCGAGTCCATGTTGTCGCGGATCATCTCGTAGGTCAGGCGCACCTCGACGCCGTCTTGGGGCGCCCAGAGCAGCTTGAGGCGCCCTGAGAAGACATCGTCGCCACCGAGGCTGCGCCCGTCGCCCTCAAAGGTCTGGGGCACCAGTTCGCCCGTCCCGAAGAGCGTTATCGGATCAAAGCTGGTGGCCGAGGAGCCGTTCTTGTAGTAGCCGTCACTCTTCTGGTAGATGCCCGCCGCCCGCAGCGCCAGGGTCTCGCTGCCGAAGTTCACGGCAAACTTGGTGTCCCAGCTATCGAACTCTGCGTAAGACGTGGAGACCTCCAGGCTTTGGCTGCCCAGTTCCGGCTTCTTGGTCTTGACGTTGATGACGCCGGCGGTGGTGTTCTTGCCGAACAAGGTGCCTTGGGGGCCGCGCAGCACCTCAATGGAGGCGATGTCGAAGGGTTCCAGCATCTGCGTCTGGGTGGACATCATCACGAAGTCATCCACTGAGACGCCCACCGGCGACTCAACGTAGAGGATGATGCCGTCCTTGCCCACACCCCGCAGGCTGGGGTTGAAGGAGTTGAAGGCTGGGGCATTGCCGGTGACCAGGTTCGGCACCGCGGCGGTCATGTCGCCGATGTCGCGCATCAGCATTTGGTCCAGGTCTTCGTCGTCAAGCGCCGTCACCGAGATCGGCGTGATCTGGATGTCGGTCTCCCCGCGGCGGGTGGCGGTGACCAGAACCTCCTCCAGCTGCGCCTGGCCCAGCGCAGGCCCGGCGCCAGCGGCAGCAGGCCCAAGGCCGCGACAGCGAGCACCGCGCCCTTGATTCCAGTTGTTGACGTTAAACGTGTTTCTCCAAGCATGGCATCCCCCATAGTGGATCCTCGGGTTGTGATTGGTGATCCTTGAGCATTGCTCAAGGCGTTCCGTCGCCGCAGGCACGAAGGCGAGCTTACTCCCCGCCTCGGGCGGCTTAGGTCTTGTCTCTCCGCAAGCGGACAAGTTAACACAGAACGGTGTGGGGCAGCAGGCGCGACCTTACGGTCACGGCGACCTTACGGTCACGGCGACCTTAAGGTCCGTTAGAGTTTCGCTGGCGCAAAACTTCGCGCTCCCCGGCCCGGGCGCTAGATCCTCACCCGAACGCCCAAGCTGTAGCTGATGCCGGGGTCGTAGCTTTCGTAGAGCAGGCCGCCTTGGGTCCAATCCACTTTCTCGTCGAGCAGGTTCTTGATCTTCAGTTCCACTTCCAGGTCGCTGCCGAAACGCATGAAGCTGTAGCGGAGCAGGAAGTCGATCTGACCGCGGGACTTCTCGACGATGTTGGGCGCATTCTCAGCACCAACCAAAATGATGCGCTCGCCGGTGTAGTTGTAGGCCAAGGAGCTCTCAATGCCACCCACATAGTCTGAGTAGGCCAGAATCAGGTTGCCCAAGATGTCGGATTGGCCGGTGATGTCGCGCTCGTTCTCATAGAGGCGGGCGATGCGGCGCGAGCCGGTCACCGGCACGTCGGCGGCGGTCTTACCTTCACCGAACAGCGTCACTTCGGAGCTGATGAAGGAGATGTTGGCGTTGACCGTGAAGTGGTTCCACGCCTCGCCCCAGCCAAACCACTCGTCAAAGGACAGGTCTTTGCGCAGTTCCACTTCAATGCCCTCGAGTTCCGCGTCCTCGCCGTTGAACCAAGTGAAGATGTCATTCTGGGCCTGCACCTTGCCGATCTCGATGGGGTCGTCGAACGTCTTGCGGAAGACGCCGACCGACAGGCTGTCCGCAAAGCCGAAGTACCACTCCCAGCGGGCGTCCCAGTTGGTTAGGATGGCGGGCTTCAGGAACACGTTGCCCCGATAGAGGTTGGAATCCTCGGGGTTGCGGATGGTGGTGCCGGTGATCTCCAGCAGGCTCGGCCGGTTCACCGTTTCCGAATAGGCCAAGCGCACCTGCATGTCATTGACGAACTCGAAGGTCAGCGAAGCCGCTGGCAGGCTGTCCTGGTACTTGCGGCGGACCGCGTTGCTGCTGCCCGCTTCCGTATTGCCGCCGTAGGCGTCGGCGAACAGGATGGTCCGCTCCTCGCGCAGGCCAAGAGCCGCACGGATGCGCTGGGTGAGTTGGGCATCCAACCCCACGTACCATGCGCTGGTGTCCTCCCCGGAGTCGGCGAACGGGAAGATGCCGCTGGCGTTGGCGGCACCGGCTGAGAAGTCCCGGACGTCCAGATAGCCCTTGCCCCAATTGTCCAAGCCGAACAACTGCTGCGGGGTCATCAAGGCGATGTGGCTTGGCGCGGTTGAAGTCAGGTCGAACCGGAACAGGCGTTCGCGGCTGGCCCGAACCCGTTGGTAGTCCGCCCAGCCACCCTTGAAGATCACGTCCACGCTGCCTAGGAACAGGGGCAGCTCCGCATCCACGCCGTACTCCTCGATCTCATCCCTGAGCTTGGCGAACTGCCGGTCCGGCGCTTGGAAGACTTCGCGCAGGTCGCCGGCCGCCTGGCGGTTGGGCGTGACCACCTCTTCAAGGCCTTGGGCGTTGGTGGCATAGGTGTAGGTGCGGTTGTCCGGGGCATCCCGCGTGGCCGCGCCGTCAACCACCCGCCAGTTGACGCTGAGCTGGTCCACGCTGCCAACGTTGAAGTAGTGCTCGCCTTTAAGCTGGGTGGAGCGGATGTAGTTCTCCGTCCACTGCAGGCGGTAGCTCACCACTTCGGTGCCGGTGCTGACGTCGTCCTCGCTGGACAGGCCACGGAACTGCTGGGTTTCGTCGTCCGTCTGGCGCAGGATCACCTGCGAGAGCTGCACCGAATGGTCGTTGTTGAACTCCACGCCGAAGTTGACGAAGCCGCTCCAGTTGATGGTCTGACGGGTTGTGAGCTGTTGGTAGTCGACCGTCTGGGTGCTGCCGCCGTCCACGCCGGTGAATTCGTAGCGGCGAAAGTCCTTATCGCGGTTGTTGTAGTTGTTGGCGTATTTGCCGGCCAGCAGCAGGCCGACGGAGGCGCCGTTGTCTAGGTCGTGACGGTAGCCCGCCTCGGCGTCACCGGTCCAGTTGGGCTTTAGCCGGTCTTTCTCGCGGATGTGCCAGAAATTGTAGAAGCTCGCCCCCAAGGCAGCGCTTTCGGGCCAAGGCGTGTCCTCGAACTGTTCACTGGAAAGCAGCTTGATGTTGTCCGGGATGTTGCGCGTGCCGTCGTCGAAGCCCCAGTTGTCGTCGCCGCCGCCGTGATAGGACAGGCCGTCCCCGCCGGTGGTCTCGGAGTTGCCGCCGATCTGGGCCTTGACCGACAGGTAGTTGTCCTCCGGAGTCGCCTTGGTGCGAATCATCACCACGCCGCCGCTGAAATCTCCGGAGTAGTCGGGCGAGAAGGTCTTCTGCACCAAAAGGCTGCGCACGATGCTGTTCGGCACGATGTCCAGCGGCACGGTTTTCTGGAACGGCACTGGCGAAGAGATGCGCGCGCCGTCCAGCACCGTGGACGAATAGCGCTCGCCAAGCCCGCGCACGTAAACGTATTTCCCGCCCACCAAGCTCAGGCCGGTCACGCGCGAGAGCGCATCGCCGACGCTGGTGTCGGCGAGCAGCGAAAGCGCCTCGGTGTCGAGCACGTTGGACACCTCCGACGTGGTGCGCTTTTCGTCCGGTATGAACTTGCCGAGCACCACCACTTCTTCCACCAGGCCGAGGGGGGGCGCCACCGGAGCGAGCTCTTCATCAGATTGGCCTTTCGCGCCGGAGGCGACAGCCGCAAGGAACGCTGCGATGAGCAGCTTGTTCTGGTATCGCTTCATTCGTCTATCCGCCGTGAGTCAAGGCCGTGAGCCGTTGGCGTCAATTGACGCCAACGGTCCAACCGGCACCCCAGTTGCTGACGTCCGAACCGACAACGGTGGAGCCAGCGTTGTCAAACGGGGCAGGCAAGGCAATGGGCGTCGGCGTGCCTTCGCCCTCCACCACATTGGCGGAGCCGTCCAGGAACGTCTGCACCGCCGCTTGGTCGTCGCCCTCGTTCACCGTGGCACAGTCTAGGCCGACCCCGGAGAATTCGATGCGAGTGCCGAGCAAATTCAAGGATTCACCTTGGATGCGCAGGCAGCTGTCAGAGCCGGAAATCATCGAATTGTAAAGGTGCAGCCCAGTGCCTCGGCGCAGGCGGATGGCCCGTTCGCCGGAGCGGCCGACTAGGGTCATGTTGGCGATCCACGGCTCGGAGATCGGCGTGGCGGCCTCATCACCCTCTCGGTTGTCGGCCTCAATGCCGTTGTCGGCGGTCAACGACTCAGGTTGGACGATGTGCAGGTACTGGATGCCGCCGGTCCAGCCGTCGGTCCAGTCGAGGCTGTCGTCGGCATTGCCCACCAGCACCACATGGCTGGCGTTGACGGTGCCGCCGAAGAACTCGATGCCGTCGTCGAGGTTGTTGTACACCTGAATGTAATCCACCACGGTGCCATCGCCGATGCCTTGGAAGGCGATGCCGTTGAGCTGGTTTTCCGGGTCCACATTGGAGCCGGCGAACTTGACCACCACGTAGTTCAGCATGCCGCTGGAGTCGTTGGGATCGTCCCCGCCAAAGAGGCCGGAGTTGGCTTCGCCCTCCTTGACGCAGCCCGCGGCGCCGCCCTCGGCGCCCTCTGGGCAGTCGTTGATCGGCGCGTTGCCATTGATGACCAAGCCGCCCCACAGGCCGCGGTCGGTGTCGGCATTGCCCGTGCCCAGCAAGTCCGCCTCGGCGGTCAGCGTGATCGGGGCGTTCTTGGTGCCTCGGGCGCGAATCTGCGAGCCGCGGGAGATCACCAAGAAGTCCTCCGGGTCGTCGCCGAAGACGGTGGTGCCGGATTCGATGTCCAGCACGGCGGAATCCTGGTTGTCGCCGCCGATGACCACTTTGCCGTCCAAGACATAGTGGCGGCTGCGGGTCAGCGCCATGTCGCTGGTGTAGGTTCCGGAGAGTTGGCAGACGCCTTTGCCGCGAATGCTGGCGGTCTGCTCCGTGGCGCCTGCGGGGCAGCCCAAGTCGACGGCTGCGTCCGGCATGCCAACGGTCCAGCCCGAAGTCCAGTCCTCGTCGTCGTTCTCCACCGCACCGATGAAGTCCGTGGCCTCGAAGAAGCGGTCGCCGGACAGGTCTGCCGCCACCACCGCTTGTCCGCTGTCGGACACATTGCTGCGGTCGAGCAGGCCTTGGATGGCAGCCACGTCGTCGCCCTCAACCGCGGTGCCGCAATCGAAGCTGACGCCATCGAACGTAATGCCGCTGCCGAGCTGGTTCAAGGAGTCGCCCTGCACTCGCAAGCAATTGTCGCTGCCCGCAACCACCGAGTTGTAGAGCTTAAGGCCCGTGCCTCGGCGCAAGCGAATGGCCCGCTCGCCAGAGCGGCCGTTGATGGTCATGTTGGCGATGCGCGGCAGCGAACGCGGGGTGGCCGCCTCGTCACCCTCACGGTTGTCCGCCTCAATGCCGTTGTCAGCGGTCAAGGATTCGGGCTGGTCAATGATCAGGTACTGAATGCTGCCCTGCCAGCCGTCGGTCCAGTCCAGCGAGTCATCGGCATTGCCGGTCAGCACAATGTGCTTGGCGTTCACGGTGCCGCCGAAGAACTCGATGCCATCATCGAGGTTGTTGTGGACTTGGACGTAATCGACCTCCGTGCCGGAACCCACGCCTTGGAAGGCGATGCCGTTGAGCTGGTTTTCAGGATCCACGTTGGCGCCGGCGAACTTGACCACCACGTAGTTCAGCACGCCGCTGGAGTCGTTGGGATCGTCGCCGCCGAAGAGGCCGGAGCTGGCTTCGCCTTCCTTGGTGCAGCCAGCGGTGCCGCCTGCGGCGCCTTCCGGGCAATCGTTGATCGGCGCGTTGCCGTTGATGACCAAGCCACCCCAAAGGCCGCGCGCGGTGGCGATGTCCGCCCCGCCAGTGAGGTCCGACTGGCTGGTTAGCGTGACCGGCGCGGTGCGGGTGCCGTTGGCGATGATCTTGGAGCCCCGGGAGATGACCAGGAAGTCCACATCAGTGCCGCCGTAGATGGTGGTGCCGGCCTGAACGGTCAGGTCAGCCGAGTCTTCGTTGTCGCCGCCGACCACCACCTTGCCGACTAGTTCGTAATAGTTGTTGCTGGTCAGCAGCAGGTCGTCGGTGATGGTGCCCGAAAGCTGGCACACCCGGGTGCCGTTTAGCATGCGGCTGGAAGTCGTAGTGCCGTCCGGGCAGCCGAAGTCCGGCTGCGAGGAATGGCTCACGGAGCCGGAATAAGTCCAGCCTGCCGTCCAATTCTCGGCCCCGAATGCGCCGATGAAGTCCGTGTTGTCGAAGAAGGTGTCGCTCAGCGAGACCGGATCGACCTTCTCACCGTTCTGGGACACGTTGGGGGCGCTGTCCAGATAGGACTTCACGGCGCCGTCGTCGTCCCGGTCGTGGGTCTGGGCGCAGGCAAAGCTCACGCCTTCGAAGGTGAGATTGGTGCCCAGCAGGGCACGGCTGCCGCCGTCCACCCGCAGGCAGCGCTCGGAGCCGTCGATGAAGCTGTTGCGCAGCGCAAGCCCGGTGCCCCGGCGGATGCGCAGAGCCCGCTCGTCCGACTTGCCATAAACGCTCATATTGGCGATGGACGGGTTGGATCTGGGCATGGCGCCCTCGTCGCCCTCGCGGTTGTCCGCCTCAATGGCATTGTCCGCCGAGTCGGTTTGTTCGATGTAGAGGTACTGAATGCGCCCGGTCCAGCCGTCCGTCCAATCCAAGGAGTCGTCGGCGTTGCCGGTCAGCACCACGTGCTTGGCGTTCACCGTGCCGCCAAAGAACTCGATGCCGTCGTCGAGGTTGTTGTGCACCTGAACGTAGTCCACCACGGTGGCGTCGCCGACCCCTTGAAAGGCGATCCCGTTCAACTGGTTTTCCGGGTCCACGTTGGAGCCGGCGAAGCGGACGCTGACGTAGCGCAATACGCCGGAGTTGTCGTTGCCGTTGGAGCCGCCGAATTGTCCGGAATTGGCTTCGCCCTCCTTGATGCAGCCGTCCGTGCCGCCGTCGGCGCCTTCCGGGCAGTCATTGATGGGCGCATAGCCGTTGATGACCAAACCGCCCCAGAGGCCTCGATCATTGTCCTCCGCAGTGCCAAGCACCTCTTCCTTGGCCGTCAACAGGATCGGTTGATCGGCCGTCCCGTCAGCCACTAGCGCGCAACCGCGGTTGATGACCAGAAAATCCGTTGAACTGCTGCCGACGATTACGCCACCTGGCGCGATTTCGAGTTGGCAGCCCGGCAAGCTGCCACCGCTGCTTGGCGAGGCGCCTTGTGGAGGGGTAATGCGAGCCGCTCCACCGGAAATCTCAAAAATGGCGTCATTGCCGAGCACAAGACCGGCCGGGTCGAGGGCGCCGCCCGGCAAGGCCGAAACGTCGATGGTGTAGATCGGCTTGCCACCAAAGCCTGCATCGGCCGTCGTGCCCGAGTCCGCAATGGCGGCTTCCAGGTGAGCGGGTATCACAGTGGCGACGGTCGAACCACCCCCGGGTTGCGGATCGGGGTCCGGATCCGGGTCCGGTTCTGGATCCGGGTCGGGGGGTGGCTGCACCGGCACCTCCACCACGACGGAACCCGGCGAGACATTGTCCGATGAGCCGCCGCAAGCGGACAGCAGCAGTGCGGCGATGGATAGCCAAGCGATCCGCCACAAATCTTCCACAATACATAACCCTCTAAGCTAAACGGTGGTGCGACTGACTGCCCCGATGCACCGCAAGTGGTCTTAAACCCCAGCCACGCCGGCACGCTACTGCCTCAATTTGAAGAGATTGTGACGGCTTGATGACAAATCCATGACAGATTGAGTGGCGCGGTTGGGCTGACCCCGCCCGCGGCGAATTCCCTCGGTCAGGTTTGATACCTGAGAAAAAACTGCATCGCTCCGTTCGGAACGAACTTCAAGGCGGGAAAAGAGGGGTTGCAAAGCCCAATTCACATAGGTACATTCATCCCTAGGAACTATAGACCTAGTTACTTTAAGCCGAACTGCACAGCCACAACTGCACCGACACAACAGCTAACTCGGCACAACTAACTGCACGGGCACAACAACTGCACAGGCACAACAATCGAACAGGCACATAAAGGAACCCTGAACATGAAACTCCGCACAATCCGCAACTTTGCGATACTCCTGCCCTTGGCTCTTGGCATGGCTGCCTGTGCCAGCACCGGCTTCGATGCGGCTGAGCAACAGGCCACCCACGCTTGGTACGCGAAGGAAGCCAAGACCGAACGGGACTACAAGCTCGACCAAGCCCAATGTTCCGAGGCCCACGAAATCGCCACGACGGAGCCAATGGCGAAAGACTCACTGTCGTTCGAGGGCTATCACAACTGCATGCTCACAAAGGGCTACGTGCTCAGAACCTACTAGGCTCGGAACCTGCTAGAACGAGGGCTGCGGCGCGGCGAAACGAGCCGCGACGCAGCCATTTCCCTCCCCACCCCTGCCCTGCATCCGCTCCCCGCGCCTGCATCCCCTCCCCACCCCTGCATCCCCTCCCCACCCTGCGTCCCCCAAACGCGCCCTCGCCGGTACATGGAGCCCATCACGCAGTGTTGCGGTCCCGCCTAGGGTCATTCTTGGCTGTGGGCTACAACGCCGGGTCTCAGGTACACTGACAGCATGCAAACTGAAGTTCTCGCCCAAGGGCTGTGCTTCCCCGAGGGTCCGCGCTGGCGCGACGGCAAGCTCTGGTGCTCCGACATGCATGCCGGCGAGGTGGTCACCGTGGATGCCGACGGCACCGTCACGTCCGTCCTTGAGGTGGCCAACGACCCATCCGGCCTCGGCTGGCTGCCGAACGGCGACCTGCTGGTGGTCTCAATGACGGACCGCCGCCTGCTGGCTTGGGACGGCGAGGCCTTGCGCCTCCACGCCGACCTGTGGGACATGGCCCAGTTCCACCTCAACGACATGGTGGTGGATGCCGCCGGGCGGGCCTATGTGGGCAATTTCGGCTTCGACCTGCACGCCCAAAAGAAGCCGAAACCGGCCAAAATCATCGTGGTGGAGCCCGATGGCGGTGCCCGGGTTGCTGCGGACGAGATGCTGTTTCCCAACGGCACTGTCATCACCCCGGATGGCAGCCAGCTCATCGTTGCTGAGTCCTGGGGCGCACGGCTGACGGCGTTCGACCTGGACGCCGAAGGCAACCTGTCCAACCGCCGGGTCTGGGCCACCCTCGCCGATGGCGGGGTTCCCGACGGCATCTGCCTGGATGAGGCCGGCGGCATCTGGGTGGCCTCCCCCTCCACCAACGAATGCCTGCGCTTGGTCGAGGGCGGCGAGGTGACCCATCGCGTGTCCACGGACCAAGGCGCCTTCGCCTGCATGCTGGGCGGCACGACCCTGCACATCCTCACGTGCTCCAGCTCCGATCCGGATGTCTGCCGGAAAAAGCGCTCCGGGCGCGTTGAGGTGGTGGAGGCTCCCTACGCAGGTGCCGGTTTTCCGTGAGTTAGGCCAATGACCACCCTATACCAAAACTACCGTTCACCTTGGCTGAACGAAGAGCTCGACATGCTCAGGGACGCTGCCCGCAAATTCTTCGAACGGGAGTTCAAGCCGCACAACGAACGCTGGCTGACCCAAGGCGAAATCGACCGGGACGCGTGGAACAAGGCGGGCGAAGCCGGCCTGCTGTGCGCGGAGATGCCGGAACGCTACGGCGGTGCCGGCGGCGACTACCGACACGAAACCGTGGTAATGGAAGAGTTTTTGCGGCTCGGTCTCACCGGCTTCGGCTACCAAGTGCACAGCAGCATCGTCGCCCCCTACATCCTGCATTACGGCGATGAGGCGCAGCGCCAACGGTGGCTGCCCAAGATGGCCACCGGCGAACTGGTCGGCGCCATCGCCATGACCGAACCACACACCGGCTCGGACCTGCAGAGCGTGCGCACCACGGCCCTACGCGAAGGCGACGACTACATCATCAACGGCGCCAAAACCTACATCACCAACGGCCAGCATGCCGATCTGGTGATCGTGGTGGCCAAGACGGATCCCAGCCAAGGCGCGAAGGGCATCTCCCTGATCGTCGTGGAGACCGACAACCCCGGGTTCCAGCGCGGGCGCAACCTGAAGAAAATGGGTCTCCAAGCGGCCGACACCTCCGAGATGGCCTTCGCCGACTGCCGGGTGCCGGCCACCAATCGGCTTGGCGACGAGGAGGGCAAAGGGTTCATCCAACTGATGCAGCAACTGCCCCAGGAACGGCTGAACATCGCCCAAGCCGGGGTGGTGGCCATGGAGCGGGCCATCGAGCTCACGCTGGGCTTCGTGAAGGAACGCCAAGCGTTTGGCCAGCGCGTGCTGGACTTCCAGAACTCCAAGTTCAAGCTGGCCGAATGCAAGACCCAATCCCTGATTGCCCGCACCTTCGTCGATCAATGCCTAGTGCGGCACCTGCAAGGCGAGCTCGACGCCGCCACCGCATCAATGGCCAAGTACTGGTGCACGGACCGGCAATGCGAAGTCATCGACGAGTGCGTGCAACTGCATGGCGGCGCGGGCTACATGGACGAATACGAGATCTCCCGAATGTACGCCGACGCCAGAGTGCAGAAAATCTACGGCGGGACCAACGAGATCATGAAGGAGCTGATCAGCCGAACGTTGTAGACCAGGCCTCACCAAGGCGCCGCTTGGCGGGTGAAGGCCACGGCGAAGATGTAGCCGACGCTCAGCAGGGCGCCAATCAGGCCAACGGACTTGAGGGCGGTTGAACGGCCCCTGAGGGTCAGGACGCCGAAACCGATGTAGGCGGCAAGGCCGGCCAGCTTGGCGCCCAGCCAGCCCTCCAGCAGCGAAATCTGCGCCATTACCGCCAAGCCAACCCCCATGGCAAGCAGTGCCGAGTCAATGACGTGGGGCAACACGCGCACCGCCCTGGCCTTGAGCAAGTCCTGGCTCGTTTGGTTGGACGACAGCGCCCAGAACGCGCGCAGGATGAAGCCGACCACCGTGGCATAGGCTAATATGACGTGCACCAACTTCAGCATGCATGATTCCTGATTGCGGGCTATGGCGCTCAATGGGATGAGCCTTGGGCGCCAGAACGCCGTGATTGGCCATTATTGCTGACCCTTGCGTTAGGGAGTAGCTCATTTCCACCGGCATTGATGCAGCCATAGACGCCGCCATGCGCCCCTTGGCTGATGCCGTGTCGGGGTTCATCTTCTTCACCGTGCCAGTCGCCGGCGCCGACCTGCCGTTGATCGTCGTCTGGCTGATCTGGGCTGGCGTGTTCTTCACCGTCTACCTGCGGCTGGTGAACATCCGCGGCTTCAAGCACGCCGTGGACCTGGTGCGCGGCAAGCACAAGGCGCCCGGCGACCCGGGCGAAATCAGCCAGTTTCAAGCGCTGACCACCGCAGTGTCCGGCACCGTCGGCATCGGCAACATCGCCGGCGTCGCCGTCGCCATTTCCTTGGGCGGCCCCGGCGCCACCCTGTGGCTCATCGTCGCCGGATTCCTGGGCATGTCCACCAAGCTCGCGGAATGCACCTTGGCGGTCATGTACCGCCGCGAGCGGGACGGGCAAGTGTCAGGTGGCCCCATGTACTATCTGGAGCGCGGCCTCGCAGCCCGCAACTGGCCCAAAGTGGGCCATGCCCTGGGCCTGTTCTACGCCGCCGCCATGGTCATCGGCTGCCTTGGCATCGGCAACATGTTTCAGTCCAACCAGGCCACCGCCATCCTCATCGACGTCACCGGCGGCGCCAACAGCGTCTTCGCCGGCCGCGCCTGGCTGGTGGGACTGCTGCTGG
The DNA here is from genome assembly GCA_965220835.1 of Candidatus Azophilus sp. Taxonomy (GTDB): domain Bacteria; phylum Pseudomonadota; class Gammaproteobacteria; order Pseudomonadales; family Azotimanducaceae; genus Azophilus. The sequence goes on from OZ244842.1 coordinate 2,715,018, forward strand.
CGGCCGGCGTGGGGTTGGTGATCATCGGCGGCATTCGCACCATCGCCAACACCACCGCCAAGCTGGTGCCCGCCATGGCCATGCTCTACGTGCTCAGCGCGCTCACCATCATCGCGCTGAACGCCGAGGCGCTGCCGGGCGCATTCGCCGCCATATGGAACGGCGCCTTCTCTCCCCAAGGGGTGGCCGGCGGCGCCTTGGGCGTGATGATCCTCGGTTTTCGCCGGGCGGTGTTCTCCAACGAGGCGGGCTTGGGCTCGGCGGCCATCGCCCACGCCGCCGCGCGCACGGCAGCGCCGGCAAGCGAGGGATTCGTCGCCCTGCTGGAGCCCTTCATCGACACCGTGGTGATCTGCACCCTGACGGCGCTGGTGATCATCACCACCGTGTACGACCCAGCGCTGGCGGGCAGCGGCGTCAGCGGCATTGAACTCACCACCCGGGCGTTCGCAAGCACCCTGTCCTGGTCGCCGATTCCGCTGTCCATCGCCGCCATCCTGTTCGCCTACTCCACCATGCTGGCCTGGTCCTACTATGGCTTGAAGGCGTTCACCTACTTGGTGGGCGAGCGCCGCGGCGCCGAATTGGGCTTCAAGCTGTTCTTTTTGACTTTCGTGGTGCTTGGCAGCAGCATTCAACTCGGTGCCTTGGTCGACCTGTCGGACGCCTTGGTGTTCGTGGTGGCCATCCCCAACCTGTTGGGCCTCTACCTGATGGCCCCGGTGATTCGCCGCGAGCTGATCAGCTACGAACGGCGCCTGCGCCAAGCGACGCGGCCGTAGACTGCAAAATGAGCCAAAACCAACCAAAACGAGGACAATCGCAACGACCCATGGAAGGACCCACATCGCACATCTACTTCTCGCAACGGCTGCGGCTGCACTACGTGGATTGGGGCAACGAAGGTGCGCCGCCCATGCTGCTGGTGCATGGCGGCCGCGACCACTGCCGAAACTGGGACTGGGTGGCCCAAGCCTTCCGCGATGACTACCACATCATTGCGCCGGACCTGCGCGGACACGGGGATTCCCAATGGCTGCTGGGCGGCAGCTACGACCACGTGGACTACGTTTACGACATCGCCCAACTCCTGCACCAACGCCAGCACACCCCGGTGACCATCATCAGCCACTCCTTGGGCGGCTCCATTTCACTGCTCTACACCGGCCTGTATCCGGAAACGGTTGCCCGCTTGGTGTCAATCGAAGGCATGGGGCCGCCGCCGAGCATCGTGGAGGAGCGCATCAATCAGCCCGCCGCCGATCGTCTCACCCATTGGATAGCGGACCTGCGCCGCATCGCCGGGCGCATTCCGCGCCGCTACAAGTCCTTGGAGGAGGCCTACGAGCGGATGCAAACCGAAAACCCGCACCTCACCGAGACCCAAGCCCGCCACCTCACCATTCACGGCAGCAACCAAAACGAGGACGGCACCTACAGCTGGAAGTTCGACAACTACGTTCGCGCCTTTCCGCCAGTCGGGCTGCCCTATGAGGAGCAGCAGCAACTGCACGGTCGCATCAGCTGCCCCACGCTGCTGTTCCATGGCCAGGAAAGCTGGGCCTCCAACCCAGCGGAGGACGGCCGGGTCAAGAATTTCCAAAACGCCCAAGTGGCCAGCGTGGCCAATGCCGGGCATTGGGTTCACCATGACCAGCTTGATGAGTTCCTCAGGATCACCCGGGACTTTCTGGCGGGCTGACTCTTGACTGAGCGGGCCCGGCTGCTGCACGACAGCCCGTGGCAGGGGACCGTGCACTTGACCGGCGGCGGCGCCGGCCTGCTCAGCGAGCTGCTCGCCGAAGCCGGTGCCTCGCGCACCCTCATCGAAGCCCGGGTGCCCTACGCTGAAGGCAGCCTGGAGGCCCTGCTCGGCGGCCGGCCCGACCAAGCCTGCAGCGCGCCAACCGCCCGGGCCCTGGCCATGGCCGCCTTCCAGCGTTCGCTGCGCTTCGGGGCCCGGCCTGCCTTCGGCTTTGGCATCACCGCCAGCCTCGCCACCGACCGGCTGAAGCGGGGCCCTTGCCGCGCCCATCTCGCGGTGCAGACCCTAGGCCACACGGCACAGACGAAGATCGCACTGCAAGGCACGCGCGGCGAACAGGAGGCGACCTTGGTGGACTTCGCATGGCACACCCTGCTGGACGCCCTGGCGCTAAGCAACCCCCCACAGACCACGCTGGAGCAGGTGGCTGCCCCGAGTGAATGGCAAGCCCTGATCGACGGAAGCCGCCGTTCCACGCCTGCCCCGCAAACTCCGTCGCTCATTCTGTCCGGTTCCTTCAACCCCCTGCATGATGGCCATCGGCGCATGATGGCGATTGCTGAATCCCGGCTGGGACAGGCGGGCGTCTTCGAACTCTCGGTGGAAAACCCGGACAAGCCGCTGCTGGACTACATCGAGATTCATCAACGGCTGACGCAGTTCCAAGGCAATGTTCGCCTCACCCGGCTGCCTACCTTCCGCGACAAGGCATCCGAGTTTTCGGGCGCCACCTTCGCCGTCGGCATCGACACCCTGCTGCGCATTGCCGACCCACGCTACTACGGCGGCGAAGCCCAACGCGACGAAGCAGTGGCCGCCATGCTCGAAGCCGGCGTGTCGTTTTTGGTCTTTGGACGCCTCGTTGGCGGCACCTTCCAGGGCTTAAGCCGGGCCACATTGCCGGCCGCCCTCAACGGCGCCTGCGCGGAAGTCACCGAGGACGAGTTCCGCACCGACCTATCCTCCACAGAGCTACGTCGGCGAACCTTGGGTTAATCGGAGTTGGGCCACATTGCCCGGCCAGATCTCCACTTTGGGGAGGAACGGCGCTTCGCTCCTTCCGAGAGGGCGGGACGCCCTTACTCCAGATCCTCCAGCCGCTTGGGCCAGTTGTCCTTCAGCAGGCGGGAGAGCGAGCGGTCGGCCAGCAAACGGCCATCGGTCTGGCAACGGGCGCAGTAGTTGGCTTCGTTCTCCGCATAGACGATGCGCTGCACGGGGGAGCCACAACGCGGGCAAGGCTGGCGGTACTTGCCATGCACGGCCATGGCCTCGTGGAAGGCGGTGACCTTGGCGGGGAACCGGTCCCCCGCCTCTAGGCGCAGGCGTTCAGTCCATTCCGTCAGCACCGACCGGCAGGCGTTGAACAGCCGTTCGGCCTCCTCATCGCTGAGGGCGCCGGCCCGCTTAAACGGCGACAAGCCGGCTGTGAGCAGGATTTCATCGGAATAGGCGTTGCCGATGCCCGCCAGCACGCGCTGGTCAGTCAGCGCCCGCTTAAGGGTGTGGTTGGCGTTGCGCAGGCGCTCCGCAAACGCCCCCAGATCAACTTGCAGCACCTCCAGCCCGCCCGGATTCAAGGCCGCCAACCCGTCCCGCCCCCGCACGAATCGCAGGGCGGCGCGCTTCTTCTTGCTGGCCTCCGTGAAGACCAGCGTGCCGGTGGAGAAGTCGAACAGCGCCAGCGCGTTGCGGCTGGGCTTGCGCACGGTCTTCCTTGGACTATTGGAGACGGCCCCGCCACGGCCAGAATGCGCCTTCAACCCGGGCTGCGCACCACTCCGGGGCGTGCTCGGGGCTTCCCCGTGCCATTGCAGGCGGCCGGAGACCATCAGGTGCATGACCATGAAGCAGCCGCCTTCCAACTCTAGCACGATCTGCTTCGCCAAGCGGCTGACGCCCTGCACCCGCAGCCCGCGCACTTCATCCACGCTGGGCGTCACTGAACGCAGCACGAAAGGGCTGACCAGGCGCACGTCGTCCAAGGTGGCGCCCGCCAGCCGGGTTTCAAGGTGCTCCAAGTAGACCGTTAGATCCGGCATCTCAGGCACGCTGCAGATCCTCCATGGACACGGCCGTGCGCCAGCGGCCGCGGCGGAAACGCACCACCAGCATCAGGGTCTTGAGCAGATAGTCGCCTACCATGGCCGAGTACACCCAAACCACCGGAAGCTCCAGATAGGTGAACAGCGCAGCCAAGCCGCAACGCATGCCCACCAAGCCGCAGAAGGTGGCGACTAGCGGAAAGCGCGTGTCACCTGCACCGCGCAGGGCGCCGCCCAGCGCAAACTCCACCGCCAGCATGGGCATCATGGCACCCAACACGTAAATCAAGATGATGGTGTAGCGCACGGTCAAGGGCTCATCGCCAATGAAGTAAGCGGCCAAGTCCCCCGCGAACAGCGCCACCAGAAAGCCCAAGCCGCCCATGGTCAGGGTAGCCAGAGCACAGGCCCGCCAGCCGCTGCGCACCGCGCCCGGATAGTCGCCAGCGCCCAGATGCTGGCCCACCAAGGTGGAGCCGGCGATGGAGAAGCCAAACCCCACGGTGATGCAGACCATGAGCAGGTTGCCGCCCACGTTGTAGGCGGCGAAGGCCTCGGTGCCGTAGAAGTTGCCGATCAGCATCAGAAAAATGAAGAAGCCGACCTGGAAGACCACCTGCTCCGCCGCAGCCGGATAGCCAATGTCCAGCAGGCGGCGCAGCCGGGCGCGCCGCCACCAGCCACCGCCAACGTGGCGAACGCGGAACTTTTGGTTCAGCCACAGAAAAAGCAAAACCGCACCGCCAACGCTGAAGGAAATGCCCGCCGCCGCAGCCACGCCCGCCACCCCCAAGGCCGGGAAACCGTAGTGGCCGAAGATCAGCACATAGAGCAGGGGCAGGTTCAGCAGGTTGACGCCAACGCCGATCCACAAGGGCGACCAAGCATCGCCGGAGGCGCGCAACGCAGCGCTCAAAATGAAGTTGACGGCAAAGGCCAGGTTGAACCAGCTGAACATGCGAATGTTGGACGCCGCCAAGTCTAAGGTCACCGGGTCCAAGCCGAAGAGGCTGGCAACCGGCCGTGCGGCAGTGACCCCAATCACCATCACCACCAAGGCAAACAGCCCCGCCAGTGCCAGCGACGCCATGGTTACGCGGCTGGCCTCCTTGTAGTCCCCAGCGCCCCAAGCCCGGGCGACGAGGGCGGTGGTGCCGGCGCTGACGGCAATCAGGATTGCCTGCATGGCGAAGAACACCCGTTGGCCCGCGCCGACCGCGGCCAGTGCCTCCGGGCCCAGCACGCCGACGAACTTGGTCTGCACCAAGGCCACGCCGCTGAAGGCCAGGTTTCCGAGAATGGATGGAAAAGCCAACGCCCAGACACCTGGCGGCGGCTGGCCTGCTTGTTCAGGCATCACTTTCGATTTAGACACGATTGGCCATCGGCTCCGTTCGATCCGGGTCAGGCTTAGAATCCGGCGCCCTGCCCAGTGCCGTTTCGAGGGCGCCAACCCGCACCTTGGGTGCGTGTCGGTTAGTGGGGCCCGCTCTCCAACGCGCCACGCCCATCCCAGTGTCCTCCCCCGGAGCGGGTGCGAACCGAAGGTTCGGCCCAGCCTGCCCTCCGCTGAATCCTAGCGGCAAGCTGAATCAAACTGAGCCACTACCCAGCATTGCATACTGCCTGACCCGATAGGCTAACATGCGGGTTTTGCTTGATGAGGGACGCCCGATGAGTGAACAACGCCGTTACGATGACATCGCCGTGACACGGAGCGGCCATGTGGCCACCGTCGAAATCCAGCGGCCGCCGCACAACTTCTTCGACCACAGCCTGATCGGGCAGATCGCCGACGCCTTCGATGGCCTTGATGAAGATCCCGAGTGCCGGGCCATCGTGCTGGCCGCCCAAGGCAAGTCATTCTGCGCCGGCGCCAATTTCGGCAGCGGCCAACCCGGCGGCGGCGGCAGCTCTGACTTTACCGAGGAGGGCTTTAGGAACACCACCGGCAAGCTGTACCGGGAAGCCGCTCGCCTTTACGGCAACAAGAAACCCATCGTCGGCGCCATCCAGGGCGCGGCCATCGGCGGTGGCCTCGGCCTCTCCTTGGTGCCGGACTTTCGAGTGGCCTCCCCCCAAGCCCGGTTCGGCGCCAACTTCGTCAAGCTGGGCATCCATCAAGGGTTCGGCATCTCGGTCACCCTGCCGCGCTTGGTGGGCCAGCAAGCTGCCAACCTGATGCTCTACACCGGACGACGGCTGAACGGCGAGCAGGCCCTGGAGATTGGCTTGGTGGACGTTTTGGTCGAACCGGAGAACCTGCGCGCCAAAGCCGAAGAGCTGGCCCAGGAAATCGCCGAAAACGCACCCTTGGCGATTGTCTCCGTGCGCGCCACGATGCGCGCCGGGCTGGCCGACGCAGTGGCGGAGGCCACTGAGCACGAGCTTGCGGAGCAGCAGTGGCTCCGCGCCACCCAAGACGCCAGCGAGGGCATCCGCGCAGTTTCAGAACGGCGTCCAGGGAACTTCGTCGGCGCTTGATGACCGTAGGATAGGAAAGCGTTAAAGGAATGTTCCAGGGACAACAAGACGCGCTTGTGCGCAAAGGCGACGTGGGCTGAAAAACGTTAAGAGGCATGCTATGAAACTAGGGAAGCGGGGCGTCTGGTACTTTTTCGACGGGCTGCCCACCGAGGAGACCTTGCGCACGGCAAGGCGAATTGAAGAGTTGGGCTACGCCGCCATCTGGCTGCCGGAAACCATCGGCAAGAACCCCTTCGTGCTGGCTTCGCTGCTGTTGGCCAACACCAGCAAGCTGGTCCTTGCCACCGGCATCGCCAACATCTACCACCGGGAGCCAGGCGTCACGCTGGCCACGCAGATGACCTTGGCCGAGCAGTCCGACAACCGCTTCCTGCTCGGTCTCGGCGTCTCGCACAAGCCATTGGTGGAAGGCGTGCGCGGCCTCACCTACGGCGCGCCGGTGGCCACCATGCGGGACTATCTTGCCAAGATGGCGGCCTCGCCGTACCAAGGCGTACGCCCGTCCGAAGACCCGCCCACCGTCATCGCCGCCTTGGGGCCGAAGATGTTGGGCCTGGCGGCAGAAGCCTGCCAGGGCGCCCACCCGTATTTCACGTCGCCGGACCACACGGCGATGGCGCGGGAAATCCTCGGGCCGGACGGCTGGCTCTGCGTGGAACAGAAGGTCGTATTGGAGCAGCATCCGCCCAGGGCCAGAACTGCGGCTCGCGCCGTAGCGCAAATGTACATGGGCCTGCCCAACTACCGGAACAACTGGCTGCGCATGGGCTTGGACGAATCCGACCTCGACGGCGGCGGCTCCGACCGCTTCATCGACGCCACCGTCGCCTGGGGCACCGCCGAAGCCATCGAGGCCCGCATCCAAGCCCACTTCGATGCCGGCGCCGACCACGTCTGCATCCAACCAATCAAGGCCGACGGCGAATTCGGTGACTTGGACTGGGCAGCCTTGGAGGCTCTGGCGCCCCAATAACAGCCCAAGGCAATGAAAGGGCAAGGCGTCCTGGAGACAATCAACCGGGGGGATTGAGCAGAAGTTTGGCACCAGATCCGGAGCGCTCCGCCCGCAGGTGGAACTCACTTGACTCCAAGCATGGGCGGACGCCCTCCAGCCCAGCTCCCTTCGAAGCCACTCCCGGCAGATGCAATCCGGGCAGGTTCCATGGCTCAGGCGCGCCCGTCAGCGCACGCGGGCCAAGGCTTCCTGGGTGCCCAGCACCAATTCGTCGAAGATTTGCTTGGCCGGGCGCACGGCCTTGATCATGCCGATGCCCTGACCGGCGAAGCCGGGGTTGACGTCGCCGCGGCCGTCCCGGTTGGCGGCGGCCATGACCGGGCCGGAGATGGTGCCCTGATAAGGCATGGGCAGCGGTTCCTTGCCCTCCCGCGCCCAATAGTCGGTCCACTTGCTGCGGATGATGCGCGCCGGCTTGCCGGTGACGGAGCGGGAAATGGTGGTGCCCTCCTCGTTGGCATCGACAATCGCCTGCTTCTGGAAGCCGAAGATGTTGGCCTCTTCGGAAGCCAGGAATGCGGAGCCGATCCAAGCGCCTTGGGCACCCAGCATCATCGCCGCCGCAATGCCGCGCCCATCGACGATGCCGCCCGCGCCCAGCACGGGCGTATCGCCCACCGCATCCACCACTTGGGGAATGAGGGCGAGGGTGCCGATGGGCGAGTTGTGGCCGCCGCCGTCGTGGCCTTGGGCGACGATGATGTCCAGCCCCGAAGACTTCACTTGAATGGCGTGACGAACCGCGCCGATGACGGCCATGACCTTGGTGCCCCCGGCCCGCAGTTCCTGCATCCAAGGCCCAGGGTTGCCGAGCCCCGAGGCGTACACCGGCACCCGCTCCTGCACCACAACTTCCATCTGCGCTTCGAAGAACGCTTTGGTAAACAAGGCCGGCTCATCGGCGTCCACCCGCCGGCCAAGCAGGTCGCCTTCGGCCGGCGCCATGCCCTCCCGTTCCATGAAGGCGTCCGCAAACGCCTGCATTTCCGGCAACAGCTCTTGAGGGGTTGGGCCTTCGGTGCCGTCATACTTGGCCCGCCGCACCGATGCGGGCAGCAGCGTATCAACGCCGAAGGGCTTGTCCGTGAGCTCGCGGGTCTCCCGAATCCAGCGGCGCAGCAGCTTGGGCCCGCAACCGGCAGCGCCAAGCACGCCCAGCCCGCCCGCATTGGACACGGCCGCCGCCAAGGCCGGGCAACTCGCCCCGCCCATGCCGGCCAGCACGATGGGCTGTTCGATTTCCAGAATCTCGCAAACGCGATTGCCCAACTTGCGGGCAGCGGACGCTGCCGACCGCCCCGTTTCATTCAACGCAGCCATGGTTCAAATGCCTCCAAAGGTGCCGTAGGCACCGCGCCAATACAGCAGCGGCGACCCTTGTTCATCCAGTATTCCCAAATCCCGCACCCGACCAATGGCGATGGTGTGATCGCCGCCGTCGAGCTCATCGGCCAGCTCGCAGTCAATGTAGGCGAGAACGCCCGCCAGCACCGGCGAACCGGTCTGCCCCGGCTGCCAAGCGAGGCTGGCGAATTTGTCAACGCCGGTTTGCGCGAAGAGATCGCTGATGTCTTGCTGGCCGCTGCTGAGGATGTTGATGCAGAAGTGGCCGCTCTCACGCAGCTTCGGCCAACTGGTGCTGGTTTTGGACGGGCACAGCGCCACCAAGGGCGGGTCCAAAGACAGCGAGGTGAAGGACTGCGCCGCAAACCCGGCCGGCGTTCCCTCCAGGCAGCCGGTGGCAATCACCACCCCAGTGGCGAACTGCCCCAACGCATCCCGAAACTCGCGGCCATCAAATTGATCCATGAACCCCGTCCATCAACAAAAGAAACGCAATATACCGCTACCCTCCGGTTGCACCAAGGAGCCTTCAGCTAAGGGAGTGCGAGGGGGCTACCCCTCGCAGTCAGCAGTCGCGGGTCAGCGAGGGGGCTTCCCTGCGGGTTCCCGAATGGGTTCCTTGCGCAGGTGGCCGTACATCAGCTCCTCAACGAACTCCACGCACTTGAATTGGTGAATCCGCGCATCCGGCCCGACGCGCCGGTAGAGGGGCATGCTGATCTTCCAAGGGCGTGTGAATACCTTGGGGTCTTCAATGAGCGCTTCATAGAGCAGCACGTCGGGGCCGTCGAAGCGGTAGCGCTCCGTCACCTTGAGCGCCTCGCTGTGATGGTTGCCGCTGCGGTCAAACCACGTCCGGTCGTTCTGGCCGGTGACCTCCACCACCAAGGTGTCATCCTCCCAATAGCCGAACGACTGCCCCATCCAGGACTCCGCTGGCGGTTCGCCGGGGTCTTCCAGATAGATGTTGCGCGTCGCCCCGGCGAAGGCGTAGGCGAAGAAGATGGCGCTCTCGCTGTGGAAGATCTGAAACGGGTGCGGCAGGTAGGTGGCTCGGGGCACGCCGGGCAGATAGCACTTGATTTCCGGGTCCCGCTCCAGCCAGTGGGCATGATTTTCCTGCTGGACGGCGCGGGCCGCCTCCGTGTAGGGAATCTCGCCGCCTTCCACCACGCCACTGCCGCCCGGCACGGCCCCCACTGCGCCAAGGGCAACCACCTCCGGTGCCGGCACTGGCCCAAAGGGGCCTTCGACGGTGGCCATTGCCGCGCTGGCGGAGCGGGCCAGCAAATTGTAGTTGGCGGTGTTCAGCACCTGCCAAACCCCGTTCAGGTCTGGCTTGCCATCCGGCCTGCGAGGGACGTCATGGGCCCACGCAGTTGGCGCCGCCACGGCGCACAGCACGATCAGGCAGAGACCTCTGTTGATGCGCAAGCTGACCTTCCTCAATGGTTGCCGCCAATCAATGGCCGGGCAGTGTAACAGCCCAACTGGCCATGCAACTCAATAGTCCAGCCGGAAGGCCTCCCCATCCCGAACGATGCGGCCTGCCGTGGGTGCGGCGAAGTGGGTGCCAATCACCAGCACCGGACGGTCGGCGTAGCGCTGCAGGAACTCGTGACGGGTGGCGGCGCTTTGGTCGGGATTGGTATCCGCCACGCTAGACCAGTGCGGGTGGGCGATTTGGCAGGGATGGTGAATCATGTCGCCGGTTATCACCGCCTCCTCGCCGCGGGAGGCGATGTGAACGCTCACATGCCCCGGCGTGTGACCCGGGGTGGGTTCAAACCAAATCGCGTCGTTCACGCGGTGGTTTTGGGCCACCAGCACCGCCTTGCCTGCATCAAAAATGGGCTGCACCGAATCTTCAATGACCGGCCCGTACTCCTGCTCCTCCACGCGCCAGTGGTTCCACTCCTCCTCGGCAAAGAGATAGTCGGCGTTCTCGAAGGTGGGCACCCAGCGGTCATCGACCAGGCGCGTGTTCCAACCGACGTGATCAACGTGCATGTGCGTGCACATCACCTTGTCCACCCGCTCAACGGCGAAGCCGGCAGCGGTGAAGTCATCGAGAAAGCTGCGCTGCATGCGGTTCCAAGCGGGATAGGTCCGCTCCTTGCCGTTGCCGATGCAGGTGTCCACCACCAAGATCTCGCCGTCGGATTCGATAACCAAGGCGTGAATGCTCAGAACTAGCCGCTGCCGCTCATCCACGAAGGGATTGATCCAAGGCAACCGCTCCATCTGTTCGGGTGTCGCTTGGGGCAGCAGATACGGCCCCAACGACGCGGTGGTCAACTCCACGATCTGGGTGATATTCACGTCACCGATTTGCCACTTCAACATGCACTGCTCCATTGGCCCAGCCGCCCAAGCGTTGCAAAAGGCCGACAGCTAGTCAACGCGCCGCCTTCGGCGGCGTGATCGAGTTTCGCTATCGCGAAACTCGGGTTTGGGAAGCGGAAAACGGGGGAGGTGTTCAACTGTTGGGGCGACTCGGCTGAAGTCGGTTAACATGGGTTGCCGATGGTTGAGGCCATGCGGTGCTTGGGTGAACTGAGGGAGGGAAGAGCATTGTCGTTTGAAGATTTGGAAGTGACCCGCACTGGCCATGTGGCGGTGGTGGAAATCCAGCGTCCGCCGAACAACTTCTTTGATGTTCGGCTGATCAACGCCTTGGGGGACGCCTTCGAATCCCTTGACGCCGATGCCAACGTTCGCGCCTTGGTGCTGGCCGCCCAAGGCAAGCACTTCTGTGCCGGGGCCAATTTCGGCGACCGCAGCCAGCAGGCGGAACGGAGCGCCCGGCGGGAGCAGGACGGCAATCCGCTATACAGCGCCGCGGTGCGCCTGTTCGCCTGCAAAAAACCCGTCATCGGCGCCATTCAGGGCGCAGCAGTGGGCGGCGGTTTCGGGCTGGCGGTAATGCCAGACTTCCGCGTGGTCTGCCCTGAAGCCCGGTTCACGGCCAACTTCGTCAAACTCGGCTTCCACCCCGGCTTTGGGCTGACCCACACCCTCCCGAAGCTGATCGGCCAGCAGCGGGCCAACCTCATGTTCCTGACCGGCCGGCGCATTGACGGCACCACTGCCCATGAATGGGGCTTGGCGGACGTGCTGGTCAAGCGGGAAGACCTGCGGCGCCGAGCCCTGACATTGGCGGAGGAGATTGCCGAAAACGCACCTCTCGCCCTGCTCTCAGTGCGGGCCACCATGCGCCAAGGCATCGCCGAGGCCGTGAAGCGGCAAACCGACATTGAGTTTGTGGAGCAGCACCGCCTGCAGCAAACCGAGGACCACAAGGAGGGCGTTCGCGCGGTGGCGGAACGCCGCCCAGGCAACTTTGTCGGTCGCTAAGTCGACGTTCGATGCGCTCACACCATTGGGAGAAACTTGTGCCAGCGGGTCATCATTGGGCATGCGGTCACGGCGTTTCGCGCCGGCTTGAGGGCTTCCCGTCCTCGCTCTGATTCACTTTGTTCAGCGGGCTCCGCTCCTACACGACGCCCAGTTTACAGTTCGCCACCAACCCGTCCTCGGTTGCAATGGGCTGCAGGAGCAACCCCTCACTATCCGGGCTCATGCCGAGAACTCCGTCGTTGGCATGGGTGTAGGGCGAGGTGCCGTGGGGCGCGTAGTCGGGATGGTCGGAAAAAACGGCTCGAACGAGTTCATCAGGGAAGTAGAGCTGGCTCGCCAAGTAGCGGACGCTCCCGGCTGAGACCCGGACGTGGATGTGCGGCACGCGCGGTTCATACCATCCGGGCAATATGGTTTGGAAACTCACTAAGCCCGACTCGTCACTGGCCTGCGCGCCGCGGAGATAGGTCTTGCCGTTAACCGGCTCCACGGAGTCGTTCGGGCCGCCCACCAACATCAGCGTGTCGAGGGGCCGGCGACTCAGGGTTTCGGGGTAGCCGCTGTACTGGCCTGCCGCATCGCAGTGCCACACCTCCACCAACGCGCCCGCAAGGGGTTGGCAGCCGTCCGCCCGGACAACTTGGAGCCGCAAGTCTAGAGGCAATCCGGAGCGGTCCTCGCGGATGTCGCTGCGGATGGGGGATTGAAAGAAGAATGGCCCTTCGGTCTGCTCCGGCGTCAGCAAGCACAGATGCTGGTCGACACCGGGGGCCAGTGAAAGGCGGACATCGTCGTTGCGCGGCAAGCGGGCCAGCGCGCCGACCACTTCGTTGCGCTGCCACCAAGCCAGTGAAGCCACGCCCAGCGCGGCCCCACCCGACCACAGGAATGCCCTTCTCTTCATGCTCAATGCCTCCCCCTGGCAGTTTCCCGCTCCCAAGCCGTCCGGGAATTCTATGCCAACTGGCCGGCTTGGTTTCGAAAGAACGTCCGCTGAAACCACCAGTAGCCCACCCACCCCATCAAGACGTTGCTGGCCGCGGTGGCGGCGAAGATGCCGCCGTAGCCCTGCCACTGGTTCAGCGCCATCGCCAACGGAACGTAAACCACGAACATGCGGGTGAAGGACAGCACGGTGGAGGGCAGCGGCCTGCCCAAGCTGTTGAAGGAGGCGGAAGCCATCATCAGCACGCCCCAAGGCCCGTAGCTGAGCGGCACGATCAGCAGGTAGAGCGCCGCGACGGCAACGACCCCCGCATCGCCACTCAGCCAAGCCGCGAACTGACCGCCCCAAACGGCCATCAGCAGCCCGGCACCCAGGCCCCAAAGCAGGCTGAACTGGCAGGCCGCCCGCATGCCAGCCTGGACCCGAACCATGTTCTTGGCCCCGGCGTTCTGCCCGACGAACGGCCCGATGCTGCCGGAGAGGGCGAATAGCGTCATCGCCGCGACAGCCTCGATGCGGGTGGCGACGCCAAAGCCGGCGATGACCACCTCGCCATGGGCGGCGACCAAGCGGGTGATCAGGGCCCCGGAGAGCGGGCCGATCAACTGGGTGGCGGCCGCGGGTATCCCCACGCGCAGGATGCGGACGGCCGACACCTTGAAGCCGGCCAACGGCGTCCGAGTCTTGATGAGCCCATCCCGGCGCACACGGTGCAGCAGCCAGGCCGCGGTCAACACGCGCGTTACCGTCATGGCGGTCGCCGCGCCGGCCAACTCCATGCGCGGGAAACCAAACCAGCCGAAGATCAAGATGGGGTCCAAGGCCAGGTTAAACAGCGCCCCGGCGGTCATCGCCAACCCCGGCGTGTTGGCATTGCCGGACGCCCGCAGAATACTGCTGGCGATCATGGTGATGGTGAACAGCACGGTTCCGGGATAGTAGATGTCCAGATAGCTGTGGATCAGCGGCAGCATCTCCGGGCGGGCGCCCAAGGCCAGGAACACCGGGTCAATGGTGGCCCAACCCACCAGCGACAGCAGCGCCATCAAGCCACCGATGAGCAATATGGCGTGAGACCCGAGGCGGCGCATGTCGCGGCGGTTGCCCGCCCCGGCGCTGCGGGCGATCACCGACGAGGTGCCGATGCTGACGCCCAGCGCAATGCTGGTCAGCACCATGGTGATGGGGAAGGTGAAGGTCAGCGCCGCCACGTGCTCGGTGGAAAGCTGGCCGATGAAGCCCATCTCCAACGTCTGCACCAGGATGCTGGAAGCGACCCCCAGAATCATCGGCGCCGTCAGCCGATAGAGCGAGAGCCGCACGGAGCCTTGAGTGAGGTCGTGCTGCGCCATGGGTGCTAGCTTACGCGAGCTTTCCCAATACTGGCGTCAAACCACGCGGAGCCTCGGTATCGTTCGAAACTAATCCCGGGGTTCCAGCGCACCTAGTGGGCTCATCTAAAATCAACTTAACATACTGATATATGATTTGTTTTTGGTGAATCGTGCGTCTGAACGGCGCGCCGCATCCACGCCAATTCGCGCGTCCAAAGGCGTTTCTCGTGGCGGGCACAAACAGGCCTCCGATCAAACCCACACGGATCACACCCATACTTGCCCTCAAACGACCGGTACATCACACTACAGACCAGAATGAGCGAACCGACCCCCACCGCGGTCGCGGACCAGCCACCGCTCGACAATCAAGCCTTGGCACCGCCGTCGCCCGACGCGGGTTACAGCGATGTGACTCGCCAGAAGCACCTCATTCCACCAGTCCCCTATCTTCGGCTCTCGGACTCCGCTCGCCGCGTTTCTGCAATCGTCGATCCGCTGCTGATCTGCGGCGACGCCCGGCGAGCACTTCGCCTGCTGCCTGCAGAATCCGTCCAGACTGTCGTGACCTCGCCGCCTTACTGGTCGTTGAGGGACTACCAGGTGGCAGACCAAATTGGCTGCGACGACAGCTTGGGCTCGTACATCAGCAGCTTGGTCAGCGCCTTTGAAGAAATTCGGCGCGTGCTTCGCCCGGACGGCACCGTTTGGCTCAACGTCGGCGATTCTTACACCTCTGGCAACAGGCGCTACCGGGCTCCGGATCGCAAGAACCGTGCACGCGCCATGCAAGTCAGACCCCAAACGCCCAAAGGACTCAAACCCAAGGATCTTATTGGAGTGCCATGGCGCTTGGCATTCGCGCTGCAGGATGCCGGCTGGTGGATTCGCAGCGAGGTCATATGGCACAAGCCCAACGCACACCCCGAGTCCGTTCGGGACCGGCCCACAAAAGCGCATGAGACCGTGTTCTTGCTCTCCAAGGAGCAAGACTACTACTACGACGTCGCCGCCGTTACCGGCCCCAACGGCCGGCGACTGCGCGACGTATGGGAGATTCCGACTGAGCCGCTGAAACGGGCAAACGGTCGGGACGACGATCATCCTGCCATGATGCCACGGTCGCTCGCGCAGCAGTGCGTGGCAGTCACCAGCAGGACCAATGATGTCGTGCTTGATCCGTATGCGGGATCCGGCACAACGCTGATTGCCGCCCAAGGGCTTGGACGCCGGTGGGTCGGCATCGAACTCAACCCGTCTTTCGTGGATCTCATCGAACGGCGGCTTGGCTTGTGACGCTCGATGAACTCAAGGCGAGGCTCGATTCGTTCTCCCCGGCCAAGATCGCCTTTGTCGCGACCGTCGTCGAGTCGTTGTCCAACCCGTCCCAAGCCAACATCCGCTCTCGAGGCACCTGGCTCACCGGAGTCCCTGAGTGGATCGAGTACTTCGGACTCGCACTCTCCGTCCATCACGCGGCGACTACGGTTCCCCTTGGCCTCACTGCGTTCGAGACAGTCTTCCGCAACGCGTGCTCCCATGTTGGATGGTCGGTGACGCCGCCCAGTTCGGCCACCCAGCGCTTTGTGGACCTATCGGTGCGCGCCGGCTCCGGTCGCGCAAGGCACCTTTCGCTGAAATCCACTGCTGCCCAGAGGATTTCTCCAAAGAGCCTTCACATTTCGAAGCTCACCGAAGCGGCATGGATACAGGACGCCCGCACCCCCACGGCTCGACGGCGGGCCACGCTGGAGCTCTTTGCCAACTACCAGCATGCCGTAACCTCCATTGTCCAGCTGCGGGCATTCCGTGCGGAACAAGACAACCAAGCTCCGCGGCTCTACCAGTTGGTCGAGATTCCCGGAGCCTTGTTCGACTCGATCCAACGGGAACCGCTCGCCACCTTCCAGCGCGAGGCCTCCGTCATTCCATGCCGGGACGCGGCTGGTCAGGCCTTAGCCGAGGTCGCGCTGGACCGATCCGATGCGAAGATAACCGTGCGCAAAATCCAACTTGGTGTCTGCACGGTGCATGCCGAATGGGCCCGCGCCTAGCCGAAGCGCCCTTGTCACGACTCGTGTCGGGATCCCTACCCAGCCGCAGTCACCCGAATCTCCACCCGTGCGCCGGCGATGGCCAGCTCGGTGATGCCGATGGCGGTCCACGCGGGCCAAGGATCGCTTAAGAACTCGTCCTTCACTTTCATGAAGGTGCCGAGGTGCTGCTGGAGGTTTACGTGGTAGGTGGTGAGCTCAACAACGTCCTCGAAGCCCAGCCCCGCCGCGGCCAAGACCCGGGCCACGTTCTGCCAGGCGAGGCGGAACTCGTCTTCGGCGCTGTCGGGCACGCCGCCTCCGGAGGCGCCAATCTGGCCGGATAGGAACACCAAGCCACCGGCGCGCACCGCTGGGGCGAAGTGAAAGCTGTCGTAGCTGGCGCGGTCCTCCTCAGGGACGATGACGTCGCGGGGCATGGCACAACTCCAATTCAAGTGAGGCTTGCATCATAACGCGCCGCCCGCGGCTTTGAGCCGTCCGCAAATCAGGCCGGCAAGGGTGTCCACCACCAACTGGCGCTCGGCGCGCTGCACCCGCTGCTCAACGTCTTCAACGCGGTCCCCGGCTGCAACCGACACCCGAACCTGGGCGAGCACCGGGCCGGTGTCGTAATCCGCATCCACCAGATGGACGGTGGCGCCGGTCTCCGCGTCGCCGGCGTCCACCACCGCCTGATGCACCCGGCGGCCATAGAAGCCACGGCCGCCGTGCTTGGGCAGCAGCGCCGGATGGACGTTGAGAATTCGGCCTTGGAACGCGCCAAGCGTGCGCGGCCCCAGCTTTTTCATGTACCCGGCCAGCAGCACCCAATCCGGCCGAGCGTCCTGCAACGTGGTGCAGATGGCCGCATCCAAGGCGGCTGGAGCCGGATGGGTGTGCCCGCTCAAGTGCCAAGTGCCAATGCCCGCATCTTGTGCCCGGCGCAAAGCCATAGAGCCGCTGTTGTTGCTGATGACTGCCACCACTGCGGCATTCAGCGTGCCGCTGCCGCAGGCATCCATCACCGCTTGGAGGACGGAGCCGCCGTGGGAAGCCAGCACGGCGATGCGGGTCACGCCGCAACCTGGAATATGGCGGTGTGGAACATCTCAGTGGTCAGCGCCTGTCCCCGATGCACGTCGATGTAAAGGCGCACGAACTCGTGGCCCTTGCGGCGCCACTTCTCCAACGGCACCGCGCGCACGGCCACGCTGTCATCCACCTGAAGGGCTTGGTGATGGCGGACTTCGGAGGCCGTGTGAATCCATGCCGGCATCACGAACTCCCGGGTTAGCGCCTGGTTGGCGATGCTCAGAATTGCGTGCGGATGCACGTGGACGTGATAGAGGTCCATATCGTCGGCAATCTGCTCGCAATAGCGCTGGTTTTCAGCCGCAGTGATCTCCCAACGCCAAGCCGGATACGGTTCCCCTTCCTCGACCACCGCCCAATTGATCTCCGCCCGCTCGCGCTGCTTAGGCCGTTTGCTGAGCGACAGCGGCGTCTCCGCATGGGGCATTTGGTCCGGCATGCGAACGCGCAGGTCCGCCAGCAGCGTGCCCTCCGCGTTGCGGCACTCGGCCAAGTGCCCGCCGTCGTCCTCGCTCAAGCCGATGCGCAAACGGTCCCCATCGTAGGCCGGCTTGATCAAGCGCAGCGCCGCGATCGAGCGGCTTAAGAACTCCCGCCCACACCGCTCCGCCAACGGCCGGGTGAGATGTCCATAGACCGCCACGCCCGGCACCAAGGCGCCCTTGAAGCCGTACTTTTGCGCCACATCATCGTTGTGGATGCGGTTCTCATTGGCGGAGGAGTGGTTGCGGGCAGTGACTTCGTAGCTGGACATGGCGCCATCCAAGCGGTTGCTTGCCGCCATTCTATATCGCCCCAACCGCACCTTACCGGTAAGCCTGCGCCGGCAGCCAAGTCACCAAGGCATCCCAGTTGAAGATCACGACCAAGCCGATCAATTGCAGCACGATGAAGGGTGCGACACCCTTGTAGATGGTGCGCACCTCCACGCCCGGCGGCGCCACGCCCTTCAAGTAGAAGATGGCGAAGCCCACCGGCGGGGTGAGGAAGCTGGTTTGCAGGCAGACGGCGAACAGCACCGTGAACCAAACCGGGTCGAAGCCGAGGCCCACCACCACCGGGGAGACCAAGGGCAGGATGATGAGCGTAAGTTCAATCCAATCCAGGAAAAAGCCAAGCAGGAAAGTCGCGAACAGGATGGTGATGATGATGCCCGACGGGCTGAGCGGCAGGTTGAGCAGCGCACGCTCAATCAGCTCATCTCCGCCCAAGCCGCGCAGCACCAGGGCGAAGGCCGTGGCGCCCAGCAGCACGCCAAAGATGAAGGCGGTGGTGCGGGTGGTCTCGTAGAGCACCTCCCGAAGAACGCCGCCATCCAAGCGGCGCTTAAGCGCGGCCAGCAGCAGCGCTCCGGCGGCGCCCACCCCGGCAGCTTCGGTGGGGGTTGCGAGGCCCAGGAAAATGCTGCCGAGCACGGCCAGGATTAAAAACGCGGGCGGCAGAATGGCGACGAACAGGTCTCGGACTGTGGCCCAGTTGACGGGCTCTCGCTCGCCAGCCGGGGCGGCATCCGGCTTCAGCCACCCAACGCCAAGCAAGTAGGCGACATAGAGCCCGCCGAGCAGGGCGCCGGGAAAAACGGCACCCAGAAACAGGTCGCCGACGCTCATGGCCATGCGGTCCGCCATCAGCACCAACATGATGCTTGGCGGAATGAGGATGCCCAAGGTGCCCACCGCGCACACCGTGCCGGAGGCCAGCGCCTTGTCATAGCCTTGGTTGAGCATCACCGGCAACCCCAACAGCGCCAGCAGCACAACGGAGGCGCCAATGATGCCGGTGGTGGCCGCCAGCAGCAGGCCGATGAGGGTGACGGTGACGGCCAGCCCCCCGCGCACCCCGCCGAACAGGCGGGAGAAGCTGACCATCAGTTGGTTGGCGATGCCGGAGCGGTCCAGCAGCAGGCCCATGAAGATGAACATGGGCAGGGCCACCATCACCCAGTTCTCCATCACGTTCCAGGAGCGGTCCACCACCAGCGACGTGTAGCTCCAATCAATGGCGAAGGGGAAGTTGAAGTCCAGGTTCAGGACGATGGCCAGAGCGGTGAACAGCACCGCCAGCCCACCCAGAATCCAAGCCACCGGAAAGCCAGTGAAGACCAGGCCGATGAAGCTGGCAAACATGAGCAGCGCCAGTGCTTCATTCGGCGCCACGGCCCGCTCCTGCTGGCTGATGCGAAGCGGCGTCTTGCGCAGACACCTGTTTCGCCGAGACGTCGTCTTGGGTTTCGTTGGCATCGGGGGTGCTTGGGGCGCCGAGGAACAACAAAGCCCAGACCCGCGACAAACGCGACAGGGCCGCCACCAGCAGCAACAGGAAACCCAGCGGCAGCATCGCCTTGATGGCCCAGCGGTAGGGCAGCCCGCCCGGGGATGAGGAGATCTCGCCGAAGGCGTAGCTGGTGCGCACGAAGGGCACGGAGAAGATCAGCACCACGGCGATGAACGGCAGCAGCAACAATAGGATGCCGTACAACTCCACCCACGCCGCCAAGGTGGGAGAAAAGCGCTCATGCAGCACGTCCACCCGGATGTGGGCGTCCGCCTGCAGCGCGTAGCCCAGCCCCAGCAAAAAGCCAGTGGCGTAGAGGTGCCACTGCACTTCCTCAAACTCGATGCGGCCCTCGCCGAAGACATAGCGCAGCACCACGTTGGCGACGATGACCGCCAGCAGCAGCACCCACAGCCAGGATGCCCACTGGCCGATTCGTTCCAGCCAAGGATCAACCAGCCGGGAAAAGCGGGTGGCGGGAAGCTCCATGGGGCGGCTCAGAAATCCCTCGGCAGGTAGGCGCGGGCCTTCCAGTGGGCGTAGCTTGCGCGAAAGCGCTGCTGGGATTCCAGGATGGCGGCGAAGTCCACATCGTTGGCCGCCTCTTCCTGAAGCACTTCCTCGGTCACCCGCTCGAGTTCACGCAGCACGTCGTCCGGCAGCGTGTGGGCTTCCACGCCCACCTCCGGGAATCCGGCGATGATCTCGCCCTGCAAGGCCTCGCTGCGGGCGAGATTGCGCAGCACGCCCGCCGTGCAGGCGGCCTCGATCAGTTTTTGGTCCGCTGGGGCGGTTTGGTTCCAGACATCCATGTTGACCACCATGTGCGATGAGGTGGCAGGCTGGTGCCAGCCCGGATAGTAGTTGTAGGTGGCCACCCGGTTGAAGCCCAAGGACTGATCGACAATGGGCAGGGCGTACTCCGTGGCATCGATGGCACCCTTTTCGAGCGCTTGGAAGATCTCCCCGCCCGGCAGCATGGTGACCGATGCGCCCGCCCGCTCCATCACCTTGCCGCCGATGCCGGCAAAGCGGATTTTGAGCCCTTGCACGTCGTCCAAGCTGGTGATGGGCTCCCGAAACCAGCCCGCCGTTTCCGGGCCGGTCAAGCCGCAGAAGACAATGTGGATGTTCTGCTTGGCGTAGAGGGCCTCGCCAAGCGCGCGGCCACCGCCTTCAAACCACCAAGCCGCGAATTCCCAAGGTTCCATGCCGAACGGCACCGCGGCGACCAGCGCCGCCGAGGGAATGCGCCCCTGGTCGTAGCCGAGCCAGGTGTACCCCGCCTCCACCTTGCCCTCCCGCACCGCCTCGGTGATGGCGAGGGCCGGCACCACCTCACCCGGCTCGAAGATGCGGATGTCCACCGCGCCAGCGGAAGACGCCCGCAGCATGTCGGTGACGTAGATGGGGTTGTCGCCCAGCACCGGCATGGTGGTCTGGAAAGACAAGGGCAAACGCCAGTGAATGCGCCGCGCCACTGCGTCCGCGGCCTGCCCCTGGTCTGCGGCCGCCTCACCCCCCGGCGGCCTGATGGCCAACGAGGCCAAACCGCCGACCAGGAAGGCCGTCAACACGGCGACCAGCGCCGAGGCATTGGTGATTCGGCTTGCGCTCATAGCGTGGCACTCCTCCCAAATGGGGCGACTTAGATGGCCTGCGACCGATTGGAGCCTTCAACCACTCGACGGGGTGGATAGCTGACGTACTCACGCCCTGACTCGCGTTGCATCTCTCGAATCCTTCTGAAAATCGCTGCCACATCATAGTCAGCCTGCGCAGCGAATCGGTCCCGAACGGCCCGGACTTCAGCAATGATGGGGTCAGTCCGCGTCTTCTGCATGATTAGTCTCCAAGAGTTCGTTGGGTGTGCAGATGACCGGCGGTTCGTATCCCGCCTGCCTGCATGCGTGTTCGATTCGTGTTCTCATCACGGCGTTGGCAATATGCCGGAAACTCCACGTCACCAAGTATTCGACACCGTTGGCCGCAGCAATGGCAATGTGCGCGGCACCGGCATCCCGCCACCATTCCCGCGTCACCTCCTGATACGCGGCAACCGCGACATCCTTGGAGGGGCGCGCCGCGAGGTAGCTAACGAAAGACGTCTCAATGTAGGCGGTTGGGTTCATCCCTAGCGGATCATTGGCCGAAACTGGCTTCTAACGCTGCCGCTAGTATACGGCCACCATCGCCGAGGCGTTG
Source organism: Candidatus Azophilus sp. (assembly GCA_965220835.1). Lineage (GTDB taxonomy): Bacteria > Pseudomonadota > Gammaproteobacteria > Pseudomonadales > Azotimanducaceae > Azophilus. The sequence continues at coordinate 2,736,921 of OZ244842.1, forward strand.
GTGATTCGGCTTCCACTCATAGCGTAGCACTCCTGCAAATCAGCAAGCGCATCGGGTCAATTCGAGCAGAGCCAAGGGCATATCCATGGCCCGAGCAACCGCGATCATGCGGGAATCAGGCTAGATCAATGAACGGTTGGATGCTCGTCAATCTCCATGCCATCTACATCGCGCGCCCAATCAAGGGCGGTGACTCGGTGTAAATCGGGCTAGGCGCAGAGCCCGGCGTTGGGGCGAACGCTGCCATGAAAATGCAAACTGGAACCTACGGTTCGTTATGCCCTTGCTCCAAGGGCTCAGGCCTGAACCGGGCATCATCCCCGGCTCGAGGGCGTCCCGCCCTCGAATGCGAACGGCGGTTGGGAGCAAACGCAGCGAACGCAGCCCCATTTGCCCAAGAGCAGACAGTCTCTTCGAGGCGCACTACAGCTACCAACGCTCGCATAGCTCAACTACAGGGCTCAACGGTTGCGGAGAATTCTTCATCGCGGACTGTCACGCGCATTGACAAAGTAAAGCAAACCATCTCTCTATCAAACGTGTGAGGAGCCTTCCTTTTTGAAAACCGTGCTGCGAACGAAGCCGACTCCTCCAAACTCGTTCCCACGAGTTCTGAAGACTCAAACTGCCAACCATATCCCTCACCCAAATCATATGTTGCGCTCTCACCGCCAGGCTCCCAACGCCAAACACCAACGAACAAACGACTAGGCTGACAGTGTTCGGCCAGTTCACTTGACACATACATTGTTTCGTCATTAGCCGACAGCCACTCACAAGTGTCCGCGTGGTTTACTACAGAAACCGCACGAAATCGGGTAAAGGAGTTTGGAATTTCATCCTCATACAATATCCCGAATCTGGCCACAAATCTGGGGAAGTCTACACTCTCCGCTGCCATTGTTGACATCGACTCGACCTCACTCGCTAGGGAATTCCCTGCGACCAGCGCAAAGACCAAGGAAAGAAGCCACTCCAATCTAGTTCGCAGACACATGCACATGATCTCTGTGACCTTCAACAATCGACCGCACATGCGCTTTACTTTGGACCAAACCAGACCTTAGAGTCTTTAGGTTCAACACAGGGCCATAGTTCTCCCGTATGCGAGGGTCTAGCTGCATCTCTTGCTGTAGCCGTTCTACCTTCTCAAGGTTCCGTGGATCATCAACACGCATGCCATCGATTTTGTTTATGTCAACCGCGTTCTTGTGGCAGTGATTGCTAGGGGCTTCCGCACAGCCAGCCGCCCGATTTGTGCTGTTGCTATTCACTTTTGAGCCCGCGGAAGCCACTGCTGATTGAGCTTTCACCTCGCTCTGGATCACACCAAACCTGAAAGCAGTCAGGTTCAACAGCGAGCCACTGTTCCCTGGTATGCCGGGTATCGCCTGCATCGCATAATGTAGTCCATCCACCTTCTGAACGTTCCGTGGATCACCAACACGCTTGCCATTGACTCGGTCTATGTCATACGCATGCACTTGGCAGTGATTACTCACAGCCTTCGCACAGTTGGCCGCCTGATTTGTGCTTTTGATATGGACATTTAAGCCCGCTGAAGCCGCCGCATTCTCTACAATCGACGCCAACTGACTCCCAACGGGTTGGTCTGCCGAAGGAGGCCCTACGTTGTCACTCACATAGGCCAGAGAAATACCCGCAATCAGCGCGAAGCTAACGCATGCAAGCCGCACTAAAATCGTTCGACGACACATGCAAGTCACCTCCCTGATTTCCAACTACAAGACCTTAGATGCGCATCACAGTCGGACACCCCAAACATGGCCAGCCACCATGTTGAACAAAGGGCCAGAATTGCCCGTCATGCCAAGACTCACCTTCAGCTCAATCTGAGATTGGTGTACGTTCAGTTTGTTCCGTGAGTAATCCACAAGCATGCCATTGACTCGGTTAATGTCAACACAACCTCGTCATCAATTCTCGCCGCTCGGCGGGCGCCGAGGGAATTCCCGGTCGATGCGCCAACATGCCCCGCAACCGCAATCGCCGCTACTCGCGAGGCGGAATCTCGACGCCGCGGGCCGTCAGCCAGTCGATGACCTTGCGCAGGTCCCGCTCTTGGGGGCTACTAGGAATGTACCTGCCTATGGATGTGGAAACCCAAACCGCCAAGTCGTTTCCCATGTCGTCCTTGATTTCGTAGTCTGCCCCCAACTCCAACAACTGGTAAACCGTGGGGAAGCTGCCGACCCTCGCGGCCTTCATGACAGCCGTAGACCCGCCTAATGACAGGCGGGGAATCGCTTCAGCATGGATTGTCTGGGCATTGATATCGGCGCCGTACTCCAGCAGCAGGAGCATGGCGTCCCTCATGTCCTCGGCGGAAAGACCCACCGTTTTGAACAGCGGCGTCTCACCTAAAGGGCCGGCCCTCAGGTCCGGGTCGCCGCCGTGCTCCAGCGCCGCCTTCACGAAGGCGGAGTCGATGTGCCGGGCAGCCCAATGCAACACCGAGCTATCGCCGAAAACGACGTTGGGATCAGCACCCAGCTCCAGCAACCTGCGATAGCCCTCGAAGCTGCTTTCACGCAGCGCCCAGAACAGCGGCGTTGACCCACTTTTGCCGCCCGTGTTGACGTCGACGCCTTCGGCGGCCAACCGCTCGACGTCCTCGACCCGGCCCTCGCCTGCCGCCTTGGCCAGCGCCCGCACCCGCTTATCCGGAAACATCGTCTCCAACGACATGAACATCGGGACTTCCTGGCGCGCCCTCTCGTCGCGCGCCCGCTGCCCTGCCTCCAAACCCTCCCAGTCAATCCCTTGGGACTGGCAACCGGCAAGGCTCCCCACAATACACAAAAGCAAACAAATCACGCGCATAATGAGTAACTCCCGAATGCGCACACCGGATTCGACAGCCCGTCGCCGCACACTCCGTGGCGGTCCAAGCCCGCCGCTGAACACGGAGATTACGCAAAGTGGCACCAACGCCCATGCGAAGCGCCATTGCTCGATATCGAAAGAGCTTCCACGGCCCCGTTTACTCGAAGCGAACGAGTATCCCATGACTCCGACCCTCCAAAAACTGCCTGACCTGAGGCCTACTCCACCACGCACTCATTCTAGATTTCGGTCAAGTCACGCCAATTGGGTGGCGCATCTGAAAACTGCGAAGTGCCGCTTTCATGCGCTACTGTGTCGTAACCGGGGTCAGTGGTATGAACGCATCCCAGCCCAAAGCAGCCCGCCAACAATGAAACCACCAGACTCAATTGCAACAACACATTAGCCCTCCGCCACATCACGAGCCGTTACCTCGGTGCGTGAAGAACTCACAAAGCAGGTGAAATGCTCTAAGGCCAATCTAAGTGGATTCAGAGCCTGGCTTCCCCGACCGCCCACTGTGACGACTCCCAAGAAAAAACAATAGCAAACTAAACCAAGGCGTGGCCTTCATTTTCTCATGGGTCCCGTTGGACGATTGGGAAAGCCATGAGGTTGCTCAGAAAGGTCGAATATCGGAGGGTGAGCGCCAGCCTTTAGGGCATACATCGCACCGTCAACGTTAATCTGTACTCTCAGCGTTCCGTCGAAATATGGACCATCGTCTCCACCATGCGGCACGGCTTGTTGATAACGCCAAATTCCTAGCTCAGATTCAATTTGCAGACACGGCCCCGAAATAACCCGAACTGATTGAGCCGGGTCAACTGTGTGTATTCCTCCGTCACTGTTGAGCAGGAAAGCAGATGCCGTATTGTTGTACACCTCCATGTATGCAAATTGGTTTGCGTGAACAGGAAAGCCATAAGGTTGCTCAAAAAAACCGGATATGGGAGGGTGTTGACCTCGCCTTAAGGCATACATCACACCATCAACGTCAATCTGTGTCCTCAGTATCCCGTCGAAATATGGTCCATCGTCTCCACCATGGGGTACAGCTCGCAGATATTTCCAAACTCCTAGTTCAGATTCAATTTGCAGAGAACACCCCAAATTCACTCGAACTGAGTGAGCAGGTTTGATTGTGTGTATTTCTCCATGACTATTGAGCCGAAAAACAGACGTGGTGTTGTTGTACACATCTATGTACGCAAGCCTCGGACATCCCGTCAAGAAAGCAAGCAGCACAGCAAAAAAAAGAAACCTAAAGGCAAGGTGATGAGAGTTCATAGGCTATTTCCAAAGCCAGCGCCCAGCACTTTGCTCAAGCCCTAGCTCCAATAGGTTTCTTTTGGGCGTTCCGCCGCTACGTAGGATTGGTGAGACCATGCCCATAGGATAGAGAGGCAGTAGACGCTCCGTGAGCGAACTTCCCGCCCGCACCCTCGTGAACGTCTCGCTGATCAACGCTGCCGCAATGCTCCCAGCCGCCACCTCGCCTAGGCTCTGCTCGACAAGCCGGTGGCCCAGCGGGACCCGAACCCAGTGACGGGGCCGGCGTTCACGAACCCGTGGCCGATCCGGCCGCCACATAGCGCGCTGGCCTCTAAGCGCAAGCAATGGAACACCGCTTGCTTCCGCACCACTCGTTGCCACAGGGCCTCCCTTACCTTTGCTCACAGTGATTGACCCGGCTTCTCGGTCCGCCTGCGGAGCGCACTTGGGCCTGTAGCATGCTGCAATCGGCCTCACTCTTCACTGCACCGCTCGTGAAATCCGATCCAGATCGATGCTGATATCCTCAATAAAGAAGTAGCTGTCGAGCTCAATCTCCTTCAGATTCATGCACGTCTCATAGTCCAGCGATGCATTCTCTATCGAATAGCCAGTCACACCAACACCCGTGACCCCGTCCGGGTGCATCGCAGTGACCGCGTCACTTAGCGTCCAAACGTGATATTCGTCACACCTTGCATTTGAAGTGCCGTCGGTTACACGGATATCAGTTAAAGCCTTGTTCTCGACCACAAAACTGAACCGTATGTAAGTATCCACGCATTCACAAGTGACTTGCCGCGAAAAGGGCATGGCCGCTATCCGAGCGTGGGCATCGGCGCTAACCAGCGACGTAACAAGCGCAAGCGGGACCAGCCATTTCATCTTTGCAGTCCATTGGTTTTCTCATCCACTTCGAGTCCGATATTGCTCGCGTTCAAGTGAAGCCCGCATTCGCGGCACAAGCCACTGACATCGACCCCGGGAGGATGAACCAACTCGGGCGCGATTACCAGAACGAGCCGCTGCTTGGGAGTGAACATTAAGGTCAGTTCTCCTGCACTACGAGAAAGCTCTTTGCGCACCTGTGCTGCACTTTGACGCTCAGGCTCGGTGTCATCCACGGGCTTCAGCCCTTGCAGCAGACCACTTGGCGCAGGGTGTGGACCGTCTCGACCAAGCTTTGCTGCGCCCGCATCACCGCGTCGATGTCCTTGTAGGCGCCGGGCGTCTCGTCGATGACGCCTTGGTCCTTGCGGCACTCGACCCCTTCCGTGGCGGTGGCGTGGTCATCAAGGCTGAAGCGCTCCTTGGCGGCGTGGCGCGACATCCGCCGACCCGCACCGTGCGAGCAGGATTCGTATGACTCCGGGTTGCCCTTGCCGCGGACGATGTAGGACCTTGCGCCCATGGAGCCGGGAATGATGCCAAGCTCCCCGGCGCCCGCACGCACGGCGCCCTTGCGGGTCAGCAGCAAGTCCTGCCCGCCATGGCGCTCCCGCGCCACGTAGTTGTGGTGGCAGTTAACGGCCCGCCCGTCGAGCTGGAAGGGCTTTACGAAGGCGCGCAGGGCGTTGAGCGTCCGGTCGAGCATGACCTCCCGGTTGGCGGCGGCGTATTGTTGCGCCCACTGCACTGCAAACCAATAGTCGTCGAAGTGCTTTGCGCCTTCGCGAAGGTAGGCCAGGTTGCGGTCCGGCAGGTTCGCCATGTGGCGCCCCATGTCCTGCTGCGCCAAGCTGATGAAGTGGGTTCCGATGGCGTTGCCGATGCCCCGGCTGCCGCTGTGCAGCATGACCCAAACGCGCTCCTCCTCATCCAGGCAAACCTCTATGAAGTGGTTGCCGCCGCCCAGCGTGCCCAATTGCAGCGGCGCGCGCTTGGCGGCGCGGTCTATCCGCGGCGCACCTTCGACGATGCGCGGCAGGCTTTTTTCGAGCGATTGCCACGCGCTGCGGCTTGCCTTGGGCGGCGTGTCGTACCAAGAGTCAGACCCCTTGACCCCGTGGGGCACGGCCCCTTCAATGGCCGAGCGCAACGGAGACAGGGAGTCAGGCAGGTCGGAGGATTGAAGGCTTGTGCGGGCGGCCACCATGCCGCAGCCGATGTCCACGCCCACCGCCGCCGGTATGACCGCCCCGACCGTGGGGATGACAGAGCCGACCGTGGCTCCCATCCCGAAGTGCACGTCCGGCATGAGCGCGACGTGGCCCTGCACGCAAGGCATGGCGGCAACGTTCAACGCCTGCTCAAGCGCCTGCGGCTCCAGCGGAACGCCCCTGACCCAAGCCTTGACCGGAACGCCGCCACCCCGTGGTTCATATATCTCATGGTCCAGCATGGCACGCCTCCGAGGAAACGGTCGCATTATGCCAAAGGCGTTAGAGGACGCATGGGCCGCAGAAGCACTACCGGATCTCTGAGAGCGCTTTGCAGATGGCCGCGCGTTCACTCTGTTCGTCCTCTTCGTCGATGCCGAGTTTTTTAAAGGCGGACGGATTGATCGACCCCTCAATCATGAATGGGGAGTCCAGGGTCCAGATTGCCTCGATCCTCCGGCACCGCGGAACTCCACGCAACATCTTTGGGTGACGCACGTTAAGGGGCAGGAATAAGCACTGCCTCGGGAAAACCACCCCATTTCCATACAGCGCGCAAATCTAGTAAAGTCGCACCCTTTTTTTGCGGGGCACCAGTGGCGGGGGCCTCCGCGGTTCCGCGAACACTTAGGGGCAAGGGCAAACTATGCAGATCGGGGCACCCAAGGAAACCTGGCCGGGCGAGCTGCGCGCGGCGTTAACGCCCGCTGGGGTCAAGAAACTCAAGTCGGCTGGCTTTGAGGTGGCGGTTGAGGCCGGCCTCGGCGTGGCCGCTGGCTACCTCGACGCCGAGTACGCCGACGCTGGCGCGACGGTGGCGGAGGATCGGGCCGCTCTATTGGGCGCATCCGAGATCGTGCTGCGGGTGCGCAAGCCCGCGGACGATGAACTGGCGCTGCTGAAGCCCGGCGCGGTTCACGTCAGCTTCCTGGATCCGTTCAACGAACGGGCACTTGTCGAGAAGCTCGCCGCGCAGGGGGTCACCGCCATCTCCATGGAGATGATTCCCCGCACCACTACAGCGCAAAAGATGGATGCGCTGTCTTCCCAAGCCAGCCTTGCCGGCTACGTCACCGTGATCCTTGCCGCCTCCCAAAGCCGCAAAATCTTCCCGATGATGATGACGCCGGCGGGCACCATCGCCCCAAGCCGCGTGTTCGTCATCGGCGCCGGAGTGGCCGGCCTGCAGGCCATCGCCACCGCCAAGCGGCTTGGCGCCCGGGTGGAGGCCTTCGACACCCGGCCCGTGGTGGCGGAACAGGTGCGCTCCCTGGGCGCGAAATTCGTCGAAATCGACTTGGGCGAGATCGGCCAAACTGAGCAGGGCTACGCCAAGGAGCTGACGCCAGAGCAGCTGGACATGCAGCGCGAGGGCCAGAAGAAGATCATCGCCCAATCCGACGTGGTGATCACCACCGCGCAGGTGTTCGGCCGCCCCGCGCCGCGCATCGTCACCGCCGACATGGTTGCCGGCATGGCGCCGGGCAGCGTGGTGGTGGACATGGCGGCGGAGAGCGGCGGCAACGTGGAAGGCTCAGTGCCCAATGAGGTGGTCGATGCGGGGGGCGTCAAGATCGTCGGTCTCGGCAACCTGCCCTCGGAAGTCTGCCGTCACGCCAGCGACATGTACGCCGCCAACCTAGTGAACCTGCTCGACGAGTTCTGGGATGGGGAGAACGCGGTGCTTAATCTCGATCAGGGCAACGAAATTGCCGCCGGCTGCGTAATCACCCAAGACGGCGGCATCGTCAATCCGACCATCAAATCCCTCTACGAGAACAACTGAAGGAGCCTGACTATGGAAGCAGTGTTTCTCGCCTTTGTGTTGATGCTGTCCATCTTCCTGGGCTTCGAACTCATCTCCAAGGTGCCCGCCACCCTGCACACGCCCTTGATGTCCGGGGCCAACGCCATCTCCGGCATCACCTTGGTCGGCGCCCTGACGTCCGCCGGCGCGGGCATCGAGATGATGGCCACAGCCCTCGGCGCCGCGGCTGTGGGCTTCGCCACCATCAACGTGGTCGGCGGCTACTTGGTCACCAACCGAATGCTCAGCATGTTCAAGAAGAAGGAAGAGCCGCCCCAGTCCACCGGCCAGCCGGGAGCATCCTCGTGAGCGCGGAGTTCATCAACGTTTGCTACATCGCGGCGGCGGCGCTGTTCGTTTTTGGCCTGAAGCAGCTCGGCTCACCGGCCACGGCCGTGCGCGGCAACCTGCTGTCGGCCACGGGCATGCTGATTGCCATTGTGGTCACGCTGTTTTCCAAGGGCATCCTGGAATTCCAGTGGATTCTGGTAGCGGCCGCAGTGGGCGCGCTGATTGGCGCGGTGGCGGCCCAGAAAGTGGCCATGACCGCCATGCCGGAGATGGTGGCCCTGTTCAACGGCTCCGGGGGCGTGGCCAGCCTGCTGGTCGGCTGGGCCGCGCTGTACAACACCGGCAACACGGCCTTCACCTACATCACCATCCTGCTCTCAGTGCTGATCGGCGGCGTCACCTTTTCCGGCAGCATCATCGCCTGGGGCAAGCTCTCGGAAGTGATGACCAGCCGCGCGCTGGTGTTCGGCGCCCAGCGGGCGGTCAACGCCTTGATCCTGATCGCCCTGCTCGCCTGCGGCGTGCTCTTCTGCATGGATCCAGCGCTGGACTCGCCCTACCTCTACGCGGTGGTCGCCTTAAGCCTGTTGTTTGGCGTGATGGTGGTCATTCCCATCGGCGGGGCGGACATGCCGGTGGTCATTTCGCTGCTCAACTCCTATTCCGGTTTGGCGGCCTGCGCCGCCGGCTTCGCAATCCAGAACAACATCCTCATCGTGGCCGGCTCCTTGGTGGGCGCCGCCGGCATCATCCTCACCAACATCATGTGCAAGGCAATGAACCGCTCCTTGGCCAACGTGCTGTTCTCTGGGTTCGGCGCGGTGAAAACGGCCAGCAAGGTGGAGGGCGAGGTCAAGCCCATCAACGCCGAGGACGCCTTCCTAATCCTGGAAGCGGCCTCTTCCGTGGCCTTCGTGCCGGGCTATGGCATGGCCGTGGCGCAGGCGCAGCATGTGGTGCGGGAACTGGGCGAACTCCTGGAGGGCAACGGGGCCGAGGTGTCCTACGCCATCCATCCGGTGGCTGGACGCATGCCCGGGCACATGAACGTGCTGCTGGCGGAGGCCAACGTGCCGTACGACCAATTGATCGAGATGGAAGACATCAATCCGCGCATTGAGAACGTTGACGTGGCGGTGGTGATCGGCGCCAACGACGTGGTCAACCCGGCGGCGCGGGAGGACGAGAACAGCCCGATCTACGGCATGCCGATCATCAACGTGGATCAGGCCCGCACCGTGTTCGTGCTGAAGCGCTCCATGGCCTCTGGATTCGCCGGCGTGGACAACCCGCTGTTCTTCGGCGAGAACACGCGCATGCTGTTCGGCGATGCGAAGGCCTCGATTTCAGCGGTGGTGGGGGAGTTCAAAGGCTAACCCGTCACTCCATCGGCAGACTGCGGGCCCGGACCGTATCCGGCTGCCCGCCGACCACGGTTCCCCAGTCCGTCTCCACCAACCGCCGAAGATTGCCGATGGCGCGGCGGCCGAGCCGCATGGCCAGAATCTCTTCGGTGCCGCGCAGGGCGTCCCGCGCCGCGCGGATCATCTTCAACCCTTCGTCCGTAAAGACGATGCGATTGGCGCGCCGGTCAAAGGGGTCCGGCATCTGGGTGACGATGCCATCCTCTCGCAGTTCATTGATTTGCAATTGAATGGCCTGCCGGGAAACCCCCAAGGCGCGCGCCAGGGACGCACCCCGAGTGATGCCGTTGAACAGATTCATGAGAATCATCCTCTGCGTGCGGGTGCGCGGCGCATAGCCGCCTTCACGCAGGCCGTTGAGCAAGCTTTCATCCATCCAGCGGTAGGCCCGCAGAAGGCCCAATATGAGCAGGCCGTCCGGATTGTCCTCGGCCTTTTCTTCAGCTACTTCTCGGTCGATTTTCACATGCAGCTCCCACCATAGCGGCAGCGAGAGGGGTGACGCCAGCCGTTATCGAACAACTTCCAACGCCAAAAAACCTCTGCCAGTTGCCGCGCTTCAGTTACCGTTCCAATCGGCCAAGTATTGCATATTCAAGGTTCCTGTCAAAATGTCCCATGTCAACTCAGCAGTTCTCATTTTGGCTTTTTCGTTGCGCCATGCGAAGCTCTCAGGAGCGAGGGCGTCCCGCCCTCGATGGAATTCCCCGGTTCATTTCAAGGGCAAGATGCCTTGGCTCTGACCCAATGAGAAATGCTGAATTCAACTGACTTCAACCCCCATTCAAGGAGCAACCCATGGAGCTTTTCCAAGTGATGCGCACTACCTTCGCGGCCCGAAACTTCACCAACAAGCCCGTCAGCGACCAAACCCTGCGCAAGCTGCTGGACAACGCGCGCTTTGCGCCCAGCGGCGGCAACCGCCAAGGCTGGAAACTGATTGCGGTGCGCGAAGCCGCCACCCGCGCCCAGCTGGCGGCGCTGATTGAGCCCACCTTCAAACGCTACGTGGCGCAGATGCAGGCCGGAGAGGCACCCTACAACACCGTCAACCCCACCCGCGTGACGGAGGCCGACATCGAGGCGGTGGAGCTGCCGGCGGGCATAATCAGCCAGGTCACCCAAGCACCGGTGGTGTTGCTGGTGTTCGTTGACCTCAGCGTGGTGGCTGCATTTGACAGCGGCCTCGACCGCGTGGGCGTCATCGCCGGCGGCTCCATCTACCCCTTCGTCTGGAACATCCTGCTGGCGGCCCGCAACGAGGGCTTGGGCGGCACCCTGACGACCTTCGTCGGCGCCCAGGAGGATGCGCTCAAGAACCTCCTCGGCGTGCCCGAGCAGCTGGCCTTCGCCGCCATGCTGCCCATTGGTGAGCCAGTGAAGCAACTCACCCGCCTGAAGCGCAAACCGGTGGATGACTTCGCCATGCGCGAACGCTGGGGTGGGCCGCCGCTGGAAGCCTGAGTCGAAGGTCAAGCGAAGGATTCACAAAAGTCTTCGCAAGATGGGCGCGGGGTTTTGCGCCAGCGAAACGCCATTCGAGCTTCGTCCGGGAAGGGGCCGAAGTTCGCAGTTGAACTTGGGTGGCCGCAAGTTGTAATTTGGCTGTCTGAATCGAGACGCGGCCCGTGCTGGCCGCCAAGGCGGGGACGCATGGAGCAATCCGGCGAATATCGAATCCCAGCGGAACGGGCCATGGTGTGGCGTTCATTGAATGACCCGGCCGTGCTGGCGCGCTGCATCCAAGGCTGCCAGTCCATGGAGCAGCTCGCCGACGACCGCTTCGCCGCCACCGTCAAGGCACGCGTCGGCCCGGTTCGCGCCACCTTCCAGGTCGCCCTGACCCTCACGGACATGCGCCCGCCGGAGAGCTACGTCCTGCAGGCCGAAGTGAAGGGCAAGACCGCCGGCTTCGGCAAGGGGTCGGCCGAGGTCACCCTCGCGGACGCCGGGGAAAGCGCCACCCTGCTGAGCTACCGCGTGGCCGGGCGAGTTGGGGGCAAGCTGGCGCAGATTGGCGCCCGCCTAATCGACAGCGCCGCCCGCAAGATGGCGGACGACTTCTTCTCCGCCTTTCACCAAGCGGTGAGCCCTGCAAAGGATCGGGCGCCGGCAACGAACGCCTCATAGGAAGCCCCATGAACCCACACCTGACACCTGCTCGCCGAACGCGGCCCGCGCCAAGTCCCAACCCATCATAGGAAGCCCCATGAACCTGACCCTGACCGTAAACGGCGTTGAGCATAACGTCGACGTCCCGGCCAACACCCTGCTCGCAGACCTGCTGCGCAATCAGCTGCGGCTGACCGGCACCCATGTCGGCTGCGACACCAGCCAGTGCGGCGCCTGCACGGTGCATTTGGACGGCCGCTCCGTCAAGGCCTGCACCGTGCTGGCCGCCCAAGCCGATGGCTGTTCCGTGACCACCATCGAAGGCATCGGGTCACCGGACAGCCTGCATCCCATGCAGGCCGCGTTTCGTGACTGCCACGCCCTGCAATGCGGCTTCTGCACGCCGGGCATGATCATGCGCGCCATCGAACTGGTGGAGAGCGGCGAGAGCCTCGACAACCGCAGCGTGCGGGAGGCCTTGGAGGGAAACATCTGCCGCTGCACCGGCTACCACAACATCGTCAAGGCAGTGCTGACCGCCAGCGACACCATGCAGGAGCAAGCCCAATGAGTGCGGAAACCGGCATCGGCGCCGCCGTCAAGCGCCGCGAAGACCTTCGGTTCATCACCGGCCAAGGCACCTACACCGACGATCTCAACTTGCCCGGGCAGGCCTACGGCGTGTTTCTGCGCTCGCCCTATGCCCGCGCCAAGATCAACGCCATAGACGCCGCCGACGCGCTGCAAGTGAGCGGCGCATTGGCCGTGTTCACCGGCCAGGACACAGCGGCCGACGGCTTGGGCGACCTGCCCTGCGGCTGGCTGGTCAAGTCGAAGGACGGCTCGGACATGGTCTCCGCGCCGCATCCGCCGCTGGCCGTGAGCCAGGTGAACTACGTTGGCGAACCCTACGGCTTGGTGGTGGCCGAGAGCTTGGCCGCGGCCCGGGAGGCGGCTGATCTGGTGGCGGCGGACTTTGAGGAGCTGCCCCCCGTGGTGGCCACTGCCAAGGCGGCCGAGGCCAGCCCCATTCACGAGGGCCTTGAGGCGAACCTAGCCTATGACTGGGAACTGGGCGACGAGGCGGCCACCGATGCGGCGCTGGCGACGGCCGCCCATGTGACGCGGTTGGACCTGACCAACAACCGCCTGATCCCCAACGCCATTGAGCCGCGGGCGGCGCTGGCCAGCTTCGATGCAGCCAGCGGCGAGTACCAACTGCGCACCACCAGCCAGAATCCGCACTTGGAGCGGCTGGTGCTCTCCGCCTTCGTGCAGATTGCCCCAGAGCACAAGCTGCGCGTTATAGCCCCCGATGTGGGCGGCGGCTTTGGCTCCAAGATTTTCGTGTACGCCGAGGAAACCGTGGTCACCTGGGCCGCGGCCAAGGTGGGCCGGCCCATCAAGTGGACGGCCCAGCGCAGCGAATCCTTCTTGGCCGATGCCCACGGCCGCGACCACGTCACCCACGCCGAGCTGGGCCTGGACGAGGCAGGCCACTTCACGGCGCTGAAGGTGCGCACCACGGCCAACTTGGGGGCCTATCTATCCACCTTCGGCTCATCGGTGCCCACCTACCTCTATGGCACCCTGCTGGCCGGCCAGTACAAGACCCCCAACATTCACGTGCAGACCTTGGGCGTTTACACCAACACGGCGCCGGTGGATGCCTACCGGGGCGCCGGACGCCCGGAGGCCACCTTTGTGGTGGAGCGCATTGTCGAAGCGGCGGCCCGGGAGACCGGCCGGGACCCGGCCGACTTGCGCCGCATCAACATGATCGAACCCGAGGATTTCCCCTACGAGACGCCGGTGGCCTTGGTCTATGACACCGGCAACTACCAAGCCAGCCTGGACAAAGCCCTGCAACTGGCGGACTATGCCGGCTTCGAGCAGCGCCGGGCGGCATCGCAAGCGGCGGGCAAGCGGCGCGGCATCGGCTTCTCCTGCTACATAGAAGCCTGCGGCCTGGCCCCGTCGCAACTCGCCATTCAATTGGGTGCCGGGGTGGGCCTCTACGAGAGCGGCGAGATCCGCATCAACCCCACCGGCTCGGTCACCGTGTTCACCGGCTCCCACAGCCACGGCCAAGGCCACGAGACCACGTTCGCCCAAGTGGTGTCCGACAAGCTCGGCGTGCCCTTCGAGGACGTGGAAGTGGTGCATGGCGACACTGGGCGGGTGGAGTTCGGCCTTGGCACCTACGGCTCCCGCTCCTTGGCGGTGGGCGGCTCAGCCCTCATCAGCGCCTCGGACAAGATCATTGCCAAGGGCACCAAGATTGCGGCGCACATGATGCAAGCCGAACCGGACAACGTGGCCTTTGAGGCGGGCGCGTTCATCAGCGGCAACCAGCGCCTGACGCTGCAGGAGGTGGCGTTCGCCTCCTACGTTCCCGCAGACTATCCGCCGGACTTGGAACCAGGGCTGTCGGAAAAGGCGTTCTACGACCCGCAGAACTTCACCTACCCGGCCGGCGCCCACATCGCCGAAGTGGAGGTTGATGAAGCCACCGGCGTGGTGCAACTGGTCAACTTCGTGGCGGTGGACGACTTCGGCCATGTGATCAACCCGATGATCGTCGATGGCCAGGTGCACGGCGGCCTGGCCCAAGGTGCTGGCCAAGCGCTGTTGGAGCACGGCATCTACGACGCCGACGGCCAACTCACCACTGGCTCCTACATGGACTACTGCATGCCACGCGCCGACGACATGCCGGACTTCACGGTGGACACCACGGTGACCCCTTGCACGCATAACCCGCTGGGCGTCAAAGGCTGCGGGGAGGCCGGCGCCATCGGTTCGCCGGCAGCGATCATCAACGCCGTCACCGACGCCTTAGGCACCGAGGACATCGCCATGCCGGCCACCCCGGAGCAAGTTTGGAGAAAGCTGCACCGGCTTTAGCCGGCCGGCTGTAGCCGGCGGGCTGTAGCCCGCGGGCTGTGGGCACGCAGGCTGACGCACGCGGGCTGACATACACGGGCTGCAGCGCACGTTCAGGCACCAGCCCCCACTGAGGAAACGACATTGGAAGCATTCAACTACCACAAGCCGGCCAGCCTTGCGGAGGCCGTGGCCCTGCACCGCGGCGCCGAGGACCCGGCCTATCTTTCCGGCGGCCACACACTGCTGCCGACCATGACCCAGCGCTTGGCCGCACCGAGCGATCTGATCGATCTGCAGGGGCTTACCGAGCTGGCTGGCATCACCGTGCAGGACGGGCGCTTGAGCGTCGGCGCCTTCACCCGCCACGCCGAAGTCGCCGCGGCGGGTGAAGTGCGCACCAACCTGCCAGCGCTGGCCGATTTGGCGGAGGGCATCGGCGACGCCCAAGTGCGCAACCGGGGCACCATCGGCGGCTCGCTGGCCAACAGCGACCCCTCGGCGGACTATCCGGCGGCGGTGCTTGGCCTGAACGCCATCATCAACACTGACCGGCGGCACATTGCGGCCGATGACTACTTCCAGGGCCTTTTCGATACCGCCTTGGAAGCCGACGAAGTCATCACCCGCATCGATTTCCCCATTCCCAGCCGCGCGGCCTATGAGAAGTTTCCCAACCCGGCCTCCCGCTACGCCACCGTCGGCGTCATGGTGGCGGACTTCAACGGCGCCGTGCGCGTGGCCGTCACCGGCGCCGGCCCCTGCGCCTGCCGCGCCCCGGCCTTTGAGGCGGCCTTGAGCGCCAACCTTGACCCAGCGGCTCTGGAGAGCGCCGAACTGCCAGCCATCGACTACAACAGCGACCTGCACGCCTCCGCTGAGTACCGCGCCCACTTGGTGCGCGTGATGGCGCAACGCGCCACCGCCCGCCTGGTTGCACAATCCGGTTGAAAAACGGGCGTCGTGCCGATGCAGGTAGGTCCCAGGATTCCAATCGAGGGCGGGACGCCCTCGCTCCGGGAGCCCTGCGGGGGGAGGTCGCCTCGTCCCGACGGCAGGCGATTCGGAGGGCGCTCCATTGCCACGGGAGCCCTGCGGAGCGAGGGCATCCCGCCCTTGATTCGGCCCTCGATAGAGCGCCGTTTCTAGCGGCGCGCCACAACCACCAACGACTTGGAAAACCGCTGGTGCTTCAACCGGACATACTGAATTGGCCTTAGCCCAAACCGTTCTTTGCGAAGCGCTGTCGCAGGACATCGGCAGCGTTCGGCTGGCTGAGGTCGAGGTGCCGGAGCCGGGGCGCGGCGAAGTGCGCATTCGGCTGAAGGCATGCGCGGTCAACTTCCCCGACCTCTTGATGATCCAAGGCAATTACCAGTTCAAGCCGCCGCTGCCCTTTGCGCCGGGCGGCGAGGCGGCCGGCGATGTGGAGGCGGTGGGTGCCGGCGTTGAAGAAGTCCGCGAAGGCGATGCCGTGGTCACTGGCATGCGCTACGGCGGCTTTTGCGAACGCGTCAACATCCCAGCCAGCGCCGTGCGGCCAAAACCCGAACGCCTGTCCTACGCCAAGGCCGCCTCCTACCAGACCGCGTATCTCACCGCCTACGTCGCACTGGTGCGCCGGGGCAGCCTGCAGCCCGGCGAAACCCTGTTGGTGCATGGCGCCACCGGCGGCGTTGGCATGGCGGCGGTGGACTTGGGCAAGCAACTGGGCGCCACCGTCATCGCCACCGGCGGCCGCGACGACAAGCTGGCCGTCGTCAAGCGCCGCGGCGCTGATCACGTTCTGAACTACACCTTGAAGGACGGCCGTCTGGGCGGTTTCCGGGAAGCGGTCAAGGCGCTCACGGACGGGCGCGGCGCCGACGTCATCTACGACCCGGTGGGCGGCGACGTGTTCGACGAATCCATGCGCTGCATCAACTGGGATGGCCGCATCCTCACCATCGGCTTCACCAGCGGCCGCTGGCCCCAAGCGCCGGTCAACCACATCCTCATCAAGCAAATCGCCGTCATCGGCGTGCGCGCCGGGGAGTACGGCCGCCGAAACCCGGAAAAGGGCCGGGCCAACACGGAGGCGATCCACCAAATGGCATCCAACGGCCAGATCGACCCCTACGTCTGCCGCGGCTTTCCCCTGCAGCAGGCCGTGGACGCCATGCGCCTGCTGGAGAACCGCGAAGTGGTGGGCAAGACCGTGGTGACGATGAACGGGTACTCGATGTAAGCCGATTCCCCGGAGCACTTCCACCTGTTTTCAATCTAAGCCGAGTTCTGGAGGTGCTCTATTCCCGCAGCTGTTCGGCCAGCGAGGAAGCCATTGCGCTCGACCGCAGTGCGACCACTTATGACGAGAAAGGAACTTGAGAGCAACGCTCTCGGAGACGGCTCCGCCATATCAAGTTCATCCATGGCAGGTCTTTAGTCTGCGAAGGTGAAGCATCCGGCCCTGCAGAGTAGGTATATGAAAGAGTTCAGCCATCAAGTGAAAGCAGCAATTGAGGCAAATCGGATAGGCCGATTCGTCCACATTGATCTGCTGTACTTCCCGATGCACGTCCATGATGGGATTGATACGGTGGAGTGGGGTGGTCACAAGTGGAAGGGGATGAGTGATGACCTGAATATCCCGTGGCCAATACCCACGGCGATAAGCCCAGTTGGCAAATCCGCCAGCAATCAGGTGGCTGATGTGACTGTCCCCTTGGACAGGAAACTGGGCGAGGCATTGGTGCATGGCTACTTTGTGGGGCGTAATCTCCAAGTGATCATCTGCGCATTGACTGAAAGCGGTGAAGTGCTGCAGCGGATCTTCTCGGCTGAAGGGGAGATTACAAAGTGCTCCACCACCGACTCGATCACCATCACGTTCCACGCGGAGCTCACCGAATTGGACGGCAACAGCGACCCTACGCGCGATTTTAAGCAGTTCAGGGATGCCAACCATAAGGCAGCAGTGAGGGACAGGTTCAAGCAGAACGTGTTTGGCATAGCGCTTTCCCAAGCTAAAGGTGATGTGGCCGATATTGCAAATGCGCTGATATCGTTGTTTGTCAGTTCATGCACCGGCGTACTTGCATTTGTCGAAAACCTCTTGTCGTCTAGCCTCGGGCGACTGTTCAGGTTGATTCGACAACGCTGGTCCGCAAGAAAACGCTGCTATGCAGTTGCGGCAGATGGCGTCCAGGTCCTGTACCTTGGAGGTGCATTGAAGCTGCGGCTATGCCGCAGGTTTCGGGCTGACAATGAAAGGGATGCTGTGATTAAGTTTTTCGAGTACGTCAAGAGGAGAATCTGGCGTATTCCAAGCGGCATCATCCACTTACACTTCAGTATCAATGGCAAGCCGAGTGTGACCCTGATGAACTTGGATCACTTTCGCAAGGAAAACGACCCACAAAAGTGGGCTGACACAAATCCGATAAGAAATTGGGGAACAGGCGAAGCCGATGATCAAGCCAGATAATCCCACTTGCCCCGATATAACAATGCGTATCAAAGCTACTTTCTTGTCGAATTCTTTTCGTGATGATGCTCGGCTAATCGTCCGATGGGCAAACAGATACCAATTGGATATTCATACTGTTGCAAGGAGCTTGGCCTAGGCGAGGATGATCGCGGAACCGACTCACGAGGCGGCTTCGATCTCGTCAGCACCGTGAATGAGGACGTAAGCCCACAACCCAGTTGCACAGCGGACCACTTCGCGAGCGATGACTTTGAGGCGATCTAGCCATTCCGGGTTCGCGTCGTCTCGCTCGACCAAGGCCCAGACCCAGACGGCCGGATCGTCCGTGGCATCGATGCCCTCTTCCACGAGCCAGGAGCGCACGGGCGTGGGGGGGTCCTGCAATTCCTCAAGTCGTGTGCGAATGTTGGCGGTGTCCGCGATCATGAGCGCAAGTTGCTCCCGCCGCTGGTGGTGTGCAAATCCACCCGATGGAGGAACGCAGCGCCAGTGTAACCGGGTGTTTGAGGACATCTCCTGCCAAGTGAGATGGTGACCAAGGAGCAGATGAAAAGACACGGCTGAAGAACGCGGCGGCGGAGGTCTAGGCCTAAGCCGCCGCACCGTGCCATACTTCGGCCATGCGTTTCTTCAATACCCTGGGGCCCATGGATGCGGAACTGCATTACCAGATTCCGCCTCTTGCTCGGCTAGATATCAATCGTCTGCTAACGCTCATTCGGCAGCAGAGGTACTTCGTACTGCACGCTCCCCACCAAACGGGAAAGACTTCGGCACTCCTAGCGTTACGGGGCGAACTGAAAAAGCGTGGCGAGTACCAATGCGTGTACATCAACGTCGAAGTGGGTCAGTCGGCTCGACAAGACGTTAATGCCGTCATGCACACCATCCTGCATTCCATCGCGTCAGAGGCCGACGATGACTCCTTGGACCAGGCTTGGCGGAAGGCGATGGTTACAGCCGGCCCCTACTTCGCTTTGCAACAGACACTGACCCTTTGGTCGCGGGCAGAACCAAAACCTATCGTGCTGATGATTGACGACATCGACGCGCTGATCGGAGACGCCTTGCTGGCAGTGCTGCACCAATTGCGCGCCGGCTACGTCGGCCGTCCGCACAGCTTTCCGCAAAGCATAATCCTATGCGGGGTTCAGGATGTGAGCCACCACCACGTCCATTCCGTCCACGACGGAACCAACGCGCTCGGCGGCGGACTGTCTAGCATCAGCTCTAAGTCACTGCGCTTGGGCAATCTCTCCAAACGGGAGGTCGAGTCGCTGTTGCGCCAACACACCGAAGCCACGGGGCAAGCCTTCACGAAAGCAGCGCATAGAGCCATCTGGAGCCTGACCAAAGGCCAGCCTTGGCTTGTGAACGCACTGGCCCAACACGCTTGCTTCGAATCCAAGGCAGGACAGGGCCGCCAGCGCCCCATTGTGGCACAAGCCATCCAAGAAGTTTGCGAACAGTTGATCTGTCGCCGCGATGCCCACCTTGACCAGCTCGCCGACGAACTCCAAGAAGCGCGGGTGCGGCGTGTGATCAAACCCTTGCTGACCAACACCGTCACCCACGAACCGATCACCAACGAAGACATCCAATATGTGCGGGATCTGGGTTTAGTGACTGAGCAAGGCCCGCTCGCCATCGCTAACCCAATCTACCTTGAGCTGATTTCTCGAGATCTCGCCTCTGACAATTGCGCACTGATCGCCTAGCCGGTCGCTCCTTCGCCCTGCAGGTGAAATGCCCATTCACCCAATGTTTGTCAGTCTAAGTCGCCTATGGCGCCATCTGGAACTAGACGGCATAAGCTTGTCTCAAATCTACGAAGAGGCTACAAGCACCGACATCCTCGAGTTCCTTTCGGATTCCGATTCCTTGAATCTGTTCTTAGGCTGGCTCAATCACTTCGGCGCAATGGCCCGGCGCATTGGTCGGAGCACTACGCAAATGATTCGATGGGGTGCCACTGCAGATAAGGCATCCGTCTAGAATCCATGGTCGGGTTGGCCTGTACTGCGGATGGCCACGCTGCTTCCGCTTGTCTCGTACCCGAACACGCCGTCGTCTTGGCACTGATCTCCTCAGTGCGGTTCCGCGTAGGGTTGTGGAAATCCTGTAACCCTGCCCACGGCAACGCTTGCCCGCTAAGCACGGCCTGATCAGGTCGCGTGATCTAGCTTCGTTTTCGAAGACCGGCCTTCGTCTTCGGCTTGGCTTCCAGCAGCGTGTGAATCCTCTCGTAAAGCATGAACAGGTGTTCTACGCGCTCGCGCTCCGATTCAAACCCAACACATCGGTAGAGACGATCCACCGCCCGGTCGAGCGTTTGATGCGCCCGGCGGAGGTTCGGCGGCATCAGGTCCGGATCGTAGAGGTCGGCGAGAGTCGCATCCGAGTGGGCCGAACGAGCATCGAGCACGGCCTGGGCAAGCGGTTCCAGCTTTGCTGGATCGGCGCCATCAGGTGGTCGCGGGAAGGTGTTGTAAACGAGGCCGATGGAGTAGCGATAGTCGCTCTTGAGCCGCCCACCGATATGGCGAAGCCATGCCATGTGCATCGCCGAGGTCAGTATCGCGAAGTCAGCAAGCGTAGCGTCGGGGAGCACGAGCGTCGCATCGCTGGGAATGGCAGGAGGCTCCACCCATCCCAGCGGCGCATATTGCCGTCGTTCGGAACTGACTCGTGGCACCAACAGAAAGGGGGCTTCGGGCAGCACGTTGATGTGATACAGGGTTGGAATCTCCGCGAGCTTCCGTGTTGGCCTGCTATTGCTCTTCTCTCGGTAGGCACGCACGGCGGCAATCCGTTCCCGAACCTTCGGCAGCCGCGCCAGCACTCCGGGCGGTGCGCCGTGCAGCGCCAGTATCCATCGCTCGCCACCCTGCAAGTATTCGCGGGCTCCGATGAACGGCCGGAGCCATCTTGCGGCCTCCGGCTCCGCATCCAAGAACTTCTCGCGCTCAGCCTTGTTGAAGATGAATTTGCCGCCGTCAATGGGCTTGGAGCCGATCATCAGCCTCTTCATCCCGTTGATCGGCCTGCTTTCCTCCCGCACAACCAGATGGGGCTCCGACAGCTCTCCCACGTCAAACAGATAGGGCGACAGCGCCGCATGGCTGCTTTCCTCCGGATCGCCGTTAACGTCGGGATAGCTGAACAGCCGCTTGTCCGACCGTGCCGCCTCGCGCCGGTCTAGGCCGAGAATGACGACATGCACATGCGCCTTGCCTCGCGCGTCCGACCCCCAAGCGAACGTCCGGTGCGCGAAGGCGATCTCCAGCCCGCAGCGCTGAAACAGAACCGGCCAAAGCTGCGCGACCTGTTCGCCCTGGGTGATCGAGTTGGTCGCGACGAAGCCGATCCGCGCGCTGCTGCCCCTCACGTACTCCCCCGCCTTGATGAACCACGCGGCGACGTAGTCGAGGGTGCCGCCGCTCTTGCCGAGCGCAGCGATTCCCCGCACCTGGGCGCGCTGCTCCGCCGTCTGGAACTTGGCGCCCACGAACGGCGGATTGCCGAGCACGTAGGCGCAGTCGCCGGGCGCCAGCAGGCTGGACCAGTCGATCTCAAGCGCGTCGCCGCTGACGATTTGCGGCGACTTCTCAAGCGGGATGCGGGCGAAGGCCTGGCCGAACTGCAGGCTCAGCCGGTTGTTCATGATGTGGTCCATCATCCAGAGCGCGGTCTCCGCGATGCGGGCCGCGAACTCACCGAGCTCTATTCCGTGGAACTGGTCCACGTCCACCACCGACTGCCATCCGGTGTCGAGCACCTCCTGCGTTGATTCAGCGGTTGCGTCGCGAATCTCCCGGACCACCTCGATTTCCAGCAGCCGCAGCTCCCGGTAGGCGATGATGAGGAAGTTCCCGCAGCCGCAGGCCGGGTCGAGGAACTTGAGCTGTCCGAGCCTCGCCTGGAACGCCCGAAGCTCCGGCAGGCGCCGGCTGTCCCTGCGGGACTTCAAGCGCTCGAACTCCGCGCGTAGATCATCCATGAACAGCGGCTCGATGGCCTTGAGGATGTTCCTCTCGGTCGTGTAGTGCGCGCCCTTCGCCCAGCGCTCCTTCGGGTCCATCACGGACTGGAACAGGGAGCCGAAGATGGCTGGGGAGATGTTCGACCAGTCGAAGCGGCAGAGGTCCAGCAGCCTCTCGCGCATGCCGGAGTCGAAGGCGGGGATGCGCAGCGGTCCTTTGAACAGGTCGCCGTTGACGTAAGGGAAGCGGGCGAGGTCCTCGTCCAGCGTCGCCAGCCGATTCTCCAAGGGCGTGTCCAGCACTTGGAACAGCTGCATCAGCAGCGCGCCCAGGTCCGCGCCGTCCTCGCCCGTGCGGGTCTCGATGAAGTCAAGGAAAATGTCGCGGGGCTCGAACACCCCGGTGTCGTCCGCGAACAGGCAGAACACGATGCGCACGAGAAAGCGTTCAAGATCGTGCCCTTGGTACCCAGCCTCAGTCAGCGCGTCGTGCAGCCGGCCGACCAGTTCGGCCGCCTCGATGTTGGCGGGGTCCTGGTCGCGGAACGTCCGGCGCTCGCGACCGAGGATGAAGCCGAAATCCTCCACGTGGGCGGGCAGGTCCGCCAGCGCGAAGGCGGTCCTGCGCCGCTCGCTCAGGTCGTGAAGCTCGAAGGTCTGGAAGTCGCTGACAAGGATGTGGCGCGGGCGGTCGCGCTCCGGCAGCGCGTCAAAGTAGTCCCCCGCCTGTTCGTAAGCCGCCTTAAGGTCGCGCCCGGCGCTCTTCTGTTCCACGATGAGCACGCCGGGCCAGAACAGGTCGATGAAACCAGAGCGGTTGTCCAGCTTCTCGACGTGCTCCTCGTAGCGTGCAACGCTGCGCCGCTGAACGCCGAACACCCGGAAGAAGGCGTTGTAAAAGCTCTG
This sequence comes from Candidatus Azophilus sp., assembly GCA_965220835.1. Lineage (GTDB taxonomy): Bacteria > Pseudomonadota > Gammaproteobacteria > Pseudomonadales > Azotimanducaceae > Azophilus. The sequence goes on from OZ244842.1 coordinate 2,760,019, forward strand.
CGCCTCGCCCCTCTCGTAGGCCGCGTCCTGCCACTCATCCGCGAAGGCCGCGGCCCGAGCACGGACCTCGTTCCAGGACAGGCGCACGAACTACAAGACCGTTCTCTGAGCCCAACTCCGGGCAATCAGCCTCGTGTGAGACACGGCTTCGACCATCGACTTCTACTTCTTTTCAGGGGAAGCGGGCGGCTTTGGAGCGGGTTGCGGTGAAGGCTCAGTCTTCTTCGGCCCCCGAGGCTGACGTCCATCCTGCGGTCGGCCGAATTGTCCTCGATTTCGGTTTCCGCTAGCCACGCTTACGTCCTAGTGCCTAACTTCTTGGAGCCGCCACAGTTCTGGGGCGGAGTCGGTGGTGCGGGCGCTGCACCTGTCGTGGGCTGGCAGCCAGCGGTTGCTCGATGGCCATGACTTTTTCTTTCCGTCACTCGATGCTATTCCTCACTATTCGTGGTGGCATCTGTGTCCTCATGGAATTCGATACGGTCGATGCTGTCGGCTTTGAGCAGCAGACCCTTGACTCGATCGTCCCGGACCGGGGCACCGTTCTCAGCCCTTGTGTACCTGTTGCTCAGGTACAGATCGCGCTCGTTCGGGTCGGTCGACGCGAAGCACTCCTTGTCCCACAGGGCCAGTATATGCGTTCCATCCTTCAGGTGCACCGTGATCCGTTGGTCGTTGGGATCCATGAACTTCCAATCCCAAGCGGACGGGATACCGTGGACCGGATTTAGTTTGGCGTGCCGAGCCGAGCGGTACAACCACCCCTTTTCAAAGGCGTGCCCCGCGAACACTCCGATTGCGACCGGAAACACGACCACGATCATCAAAACCAGCCAGTTGACGTCGGTGTAGATTACGCGCTCCCCAATGTCCACGACGGATCCGAAATCGCATATTGCCCATACGACCACGTAGTACACGCTGGAAACCGCAATGCTTGGAGCGAACGAAGGCCGCCCCGTGGTGAACCTGGAAAAAACGAACAAAAATATGTAGCCGGGCGTGATCAGGCCAGCCGCAAGCAGCGGCACTATCGAAACACTGATTGCGAATTGCTCGTCCATGGACTCCCCAGCCAGAGTCAATCTACCAACCCCAACATGCACCGGCTTGGAACACCGGTCAAGCTGATCCGCTGAATCTAGTCATAGGGCGGGTTGGTGAAGTCGCTTGCAGTATCCAGTGATAATGCCCCAAATAGGAAAAACGACTATGGGCAACGTAACTGTCCGCAACATAGACGACAGGATCATCGCCTCATTGAAGGCGCAGGCCAACAACCGCTCTCTTGAGGGCGAGATTCGCCACGTTCTCGGTCAACAGGCACTCCGCTCAGCAAGAGTTTAGGAGTTCCGGGAACGTACGGCACAGCTCCTTTCCCTCACCGAAGATTTCTCTCAAGCCGATAGCGTTCCCCTCATCCGGGAAGACCGCGACCGTTGAAGCTCATCGTCGACGCAAGCATTGCCGTCAAGTGGCTCTTCACGGAGCCTCATTCACACGAATCACGGCGACTCCTCGCCCCACGGATCGACCTCGATGCGCCTGACTTCATCCTAACGGAAGTCGCCAACGTCATATGGAAGAAAGCCCGCCGCAAGGACATTCCATCGCCCACGCCCTACATCAAGGAGTTGGCGAACCTCAAGGATGCCGTTGCACTGCAGCCCTCGACCGAGCTTGTCATCAAGGCAGCCGCCTTGGCCGCGCAAATCGACTGTTCCGTCTACGTCTGCCTCTACCTTGCTCGTGCCGATAGGCTGAAGGATTGCGCGGTCACCTTCCCCGACCCCTTAACGATCCAGGGCAAGTACCTGTTCAAGCCGCCGCTGCGCTTTGCGCCGGGCGGCGAGGCAGCCGAAGATGTGAAGCGGTGGTTGCCGACGTCGAGGGAATCCGGGAAGGCAATACCTCGGTCACCGGCATGTTAATGGTTTGGCCGACGGCGGAACGCAACGTCGTTCGAAAGGCCGTCATTGAATGCAAGACTCTGCGCCAAAGCACGGAACGCACCGAGGGGGAGGGCCTTGAGCAAACCGGCGCCTACATGGGCCGCTGCGCCGCGGCAGAGGGCCACTTGGTGATCTTCGACCGCTCGCCGGACAAGAGCTGGGCCGAGAAGGTGTTTTGCCGACAAGATACCGACGGTGGCGAGACGGTGACGATATGGGAATTTGAGTGCGGCTTCAGCAGGGAATGCCAACACTGCGATTGAAAGTGTTGATATTCCGACCGAGTTCATTCACAATGTCCACAAAGGACTGGGGATTCTCGGTCGACAAAAGGCCCCGGTGGATCACCGGGGCCTTTTGTTTTATGGGATGCGCTTCAGACCCCATCCCTCTATATCTCCCTGGTCGTTACGATCGAATTTCTCCTTCAAGATTTCGTAAGCCCGATTGGACTGCTCTGGCCGCAACAAGGACAATCCGACCGGCCTCGCCACGAGATCCGCCAACTGTAGTCCAGAGGAATTGCTCTTCTTGTCCGCGAAGACGACCTTCAACGGCATGTGTTGGGAAGGATAGTTGTCACCATCAACTATCCTCCGAAACTCTAACTCCAGTTCACGGTCCTCGCGCTTGCCCCGCTTCTCCACAATCACATGGGTCAAGGACTCGCTTTGCACCATTCTCCTAAGGTGAGAGTGCACTCGTTCAAGTCCGTAGCGGAGCGCGACATGATAGGGATTTAGCGGGTTGCTATAGCGCCGCTTCAACGACAGCTTGTCGACCACCGTACAAATCAGTGTGAACTGCGCATCGGCTAGGATATCCGACAATTCATCAAGAAAAGTCTCTTTTAGTTCTCTTGACTTCAGAAACCGGAAATCGCCCCTGTCTTTGCGGATGTCTGTCTCATGCAAGATCACCATGTCGTGCCCAAAGTGGCGGAACTTGAATCGCTGTATGGCTGGGGTGAGAGAGTCCACGTAAAACTCCTTGCTGAACACGCAGAAAGCCAGCACGAAAATCGGGTAGTGCGGGTCAACGGACTCCAGTCCGTGATCCCCACTCTCATCCACATATACGATGTAGTCGCCGAACGAGTTGCTCATGCCCTCTCTCGCTCCGTGTTCCAACCCGGATTACGCTATCCGACTAAAGCCGTTGCGGACATCGCCTCCGCTCAGCCCGACGAATGGCCACTTCTGCCTCTTCGCGCTCAAGGCCACAGCAGTGCGCCGCTGGAGATCTCCACTTCAAACCAACGCCCGAGCGGGAACCACAACTCGCTCAGGGCCGTGGAATCGCGTTCACATGCATGGGCACGTCGTAGCCCCGCTGCACGGCGGGGCGGTCGGCGATGGTGAGGTACCAGCGCTTGAGGTTGGGGTGGTCGGCCCAATTGATGCCCTGCCACTCGTAGCGGGAGATCCAAGGCCAAGTGGCCATGTCGGCGATGGAGTAGGTGCCGCTCAAGTACTCACGGTTGGCCAGGCGCTTGTCGAGCACGGCGTAGAGGCGCTTGGCCTCCGCGGCGTAGCGCTGCTCCGCGTAGGGCGCCTTGCCGGGGTTGAAGCGCAGGAAGTGATGGGCTTGGCCAAGCATGGGGCCGATGCCGCCCATTTGCAGCATCAGCCACTCCAAGGTCTGCCATCGGTCATCGCCCTGGAAGCGACCGTGGGTTTCGGCCAAGTACAGCAGGATGGCGCCGGACTCCATCATTGTCCGGTTCGCGGCGTGGTCGACGATGGCCGGAATCTTGTTGTTGGGGCTGATCTTGAGGAATTCCGGATCGAACTGCTCGTTCTTGAGGATGTTGACCGGATGGGCGCGGTAGTCGAGGCCAAACTCCTCCAAGGCAATGGAGACCTTGCGGCCATTGGGCGTGGGCCAAGTGTAGAGGTCGATCATGCGGCCTGCCGGCGGGGCGGCGAACCTCTGGAGCCGGTGTCAACAAATGCCAGCTCCGGCCAGCGGCGCTCCGCGGCAATCTCCGCCAAGCGCGGCTTGGCATTCACCGCCACCGGCTTGCCCACGGCTTCCAGCAGGGGCAGGTCGTCGTCGCTGTCGGAGTAGAAGTAGGCGCGTGATGCATCCATGCCCTGCTCGGCCAGCCAATCCAGCACGGCATCGCGCTTGCCGTCGCCATAACAAGGCTGGAATGTCCCGGTCAGGCAGCCGTTCGCCACCTCCAGCTCCGTGCAGCGCAACTCCGCTATCGATAGGCTTGCTGCCACCGGGGCGGATTGCGCGCGGGTGGCAGAGGTGACCAGCAACAGTTGATGGCCGAGACGCCGGTGTTCGGCGACCAAGGCTCGTGCTTCCGCGAAAATCGTTGCCGCCACGCGGCGCTTGAACGCCCGCTCGCCCAGCGCCATCAGGTCCGCTTCCAGCAGGTTGGCCATGTCCTTGAGCATCACGCTCATGGCGCTGTGGTAGTCCAAACGTCCAAAGCGGTATCTGAACAGCGCCACAAGCTGCGCCGCCAGCCCCTTGACGGACAGCGTCCGGGACTTGGCCCCTTCAAGGAAGAACGCCTTGACGGAGTAGTCCCTGATGAGCGTGCGGTCCAGATCGAAGCAGGCGGCCGTCTGTGGCCCTTGGGGAGCAGAACCCAGTTCAGCCAGATAGTCGGAGAACGCCCGCTTCATCGGCCCGGGCTCAAGGGGACGGTCAAGCGCAAGGCGCCGCCGTTGCCGAAGCCTTGGAAGCTCAACTCCGCAGCCGGCAAGCCCCGCTCTATGAAGGCTTCCGAAAGGAAGGCAGCAAAGAAATGGCCGATGGCGTAGCCCGCCAGCACATCGGCGGCATGGTGCTTCTCGGCCTCCATGCGAGCCCAGCCAACGCTCACCGCCAACGCATCGAAGCCAAGGGACGCCGTGCGCCGCCAGCGGGGTGCCATGTCCAAGGCGTGCAGGTTGCGTTGCCCCAAGGTGGCGGCGCTGGCGGCCAACCCGGTGTGTCCGGAAGGGAAACTGAGATCGTTGCTGCCGTCAGGCCGCTGCCGCCCCACGACGTCCTTGAGACCGTCCACGACGCCGCCCTGGGCATACAGGGCGGTCACCCCCCAGCCGATGCGCCGCCAGCGCCCTTGGTCGGCCGGGGTGGCGAGGACAGTGACCAAGAAGCCGGCCACGGCGGCGTTGCGCAAGTCATCGCTGGCACCTTGGGCGCCGCCGCCAAAAACAGGCCGTTCATCCGCCGCCCAGTCCGACACGGAATTGTCGAGATCGCCCACCGACAGCACCGCAGCGCCCGCCAAGGGCACCCAAGTCCGCGGCGATTTGGCGGCAGCCAGTGCCGCTTCTCCGATACGGGGCGGCGATGAGGCACAGCCCGCCACGGCCGCAAGCACTGCGAGGCCGATGAGCCGGGCCAAGACGGGCCGCACTCAGCTTTCCTGGTCCGCTGGGGCACCCTCTTCGAGCACGATGTTCGGCGCCTCAGCCGCGTCCCCCGCAGCGTCGTCCGCCACATCCGCCTGCAGGTCCGCGGGGTCGGCGAGCATCTGTTCCGCAATGTAGGTGGCTAGTTCAAAGCGCCCGGGCACTCGATCCGACATCAGGCTGTAGTCGTCCTCTTCCGCTTCGTGGAACAGCGTTAGGCGGTGTTCGCCGTCTTCGTCGGTCACCCGGAAAACGCCCGCTGGATCTTCAGCCGCATCGCTGTCTCCCGCAATGGCGCCCTCGTCATCCAACATGCCGAGCACGCGCAGGTTGGTGAAGCGCCGGGCCAGATCATCCGCGGCTTCCGCATCGGCGGGCGCACCGTCAATTTGCCAAGCGCCGTCCGGCCGTTCCAGCCGCCAAGCGTCCTCAAGCACCACGCTGGACACCTCGCCCTTGGCTGCGAGCAAGGCCTTGTCGAGCCACTGGTCGGCGTCCGTGGGCGCTTCGAAGTTGGAGAAGTCAATGCTGTACACGTCGCCTTCGCCGCTGACGCGGGCATGCACCCGGCGGTATCCCGGGGAGGTGCCGAGCAGCAAGTCCGCCACCAAGCCGTCCCCATCCTCGATGATCAGCCGTCTCTGGTGGTTGTCTTCGGTCACCTCGAAGCGCTCCGCGCTGTCGTCGCTGGTGGCCACGGGCCAAGGGGCGTCGAGGTCGGCGAGGTCAGCCAGCAGATCGCGGATTTTGCCGCCATCGGCTGGCAGCCGGTTGGCATCTTGTTCTGATTCAAGCTCCAATTGCCAGTCCTCGCCGTCCCGCACCAACTGCACGGCGCCCTCCTCCCCGGAGACCGCAAGCTTGGTGACGTTGGCTGGGTCAAAGGACAGCAGTTGCGGCGAACCGGCGTCCGACCCCAAGCCGCTGCCCAGCAGCAGGCCTGCGATGATGGCCAATTGCGCCGCCAGCAGCCCGCCCAGCAGGCCAATTCGTTCACTCATGCTGACTCTCCCGCCAACCAGCTGCCGTAGGTTTGCCTGGCCTTGGCCGAGCGCCGCCGCTGCAGGGCAAACACCACGCCGATGCCCGCCAAGGCAAAGCCGTAGTTCAGATACTCGGTGAGCGCCTGCTGGTCCGCATCCAACGGCGGCAGCGTGCGATTGAAATTGCCCCGGGCGCGGATGCCCAGCAGGGTCTGGTCCTCCAGCGACCAATCGGCGACGTTCACCATCAACTGCACCGAGTTGCCGTAGATGGTGCCATCGGCCGAGCCGAGCATGCGCAAGGTCTGATCCGCGAGGAAGCCGTTGGAGGCGAACACGAACAGGCGGGCCGACTCCGGAGAGCGCTCGATCACCGAGGTCACCACGCCAAGGTCGTCCTCACTGGCTTCGTCCTCCGTTTCCGTCTGGTCCAGTGCCTCGGCTGAATCGGCCTCTTCCTCTTCGGAAGTCTCCTCTTCGAGCAGCGGCGACGTTTTGCCCTTGAAGAACGAATCGAAGCGTCCGCTCAACATCACGCCCACCAAGCGGCTTTGCTGGTCGCCGTCGGGCGTGAAGGCGCTCAAGCCTTGTTCGTTGATGCGAGGCAGCACGTCGGTGGACGTGGACAGCCAACTGCCCGGCGACGTGCGCAGCAATTCCACCACCTCCCGCTCGGCGTTCTTCTCCGCGTCAAGTTCGATGGGTGAGGCCCAAGCCATGGTCACCTGGGGCAGCCCGGCTGTCATGATCGAATCGGGGTTGAGGCTGGGGGCGCGGATGTCCGGGAAGTAGGGGTAGTCCAGCATCACCAGTTCCTGGAAGCTGAAGCCGCCGACGTTGCGGGTCACCGGCACCGGAAAGGCGGCGTTGGCGGGGTCCAGCACCAGCGACTCGCCGATGCCCACGCCGAGGTGGCCAAGCCAATCCTCAAGGCCGGTGACGCGCGGCGCCGCGGTCAGCGTCTGCGCCGAGAAGCTGGCCTCAAAGGCGCTGGCCGCGACGGCCACGGTGCCGCCCTTCATCAGGAATTGATCGATGGCGAAGACCTGCTTGTCCGACAGGTCCTTGGGATCCACCACCACCAGCAGATCGGCGGCCTCCGGCACCACGCCCTCGGCGAGCTCCGTGGTCTCGACGTTGAAGTCGTTGCTGAGCAACCCTTGAAGCTGGCTGAATTGATTGCCCGGCATGCCCATACCCTGCTGGGCCATGTAGGGCGGCGGCGCGGGCGGGGTCACCAAGGCCACCGTGCGCAGCAGACCGGTGGCGAAGCGTTTCAGGCCCTCCTCGATGCCGCGCTTGGCGGCCTCCGCGGACAGGGCTTCCGGCAAAGGTACCTGCACCAAGGTTTCGTCGTCGGCCAGGGTCAAGTAAAAGTAGAAGGCATTGGTGTCGAACAGGCTGGTGGCCATGGGCTGAAAGCCGTAGTTCTGGGCGATTTCAGCGCCCACCGCGCCGTCGTTGGCATCCGGGTCAATGAACTCAACGCTGAGCTTGCCTGCGCTTTCGGCTTGCAGCTCTTCGAGCACGCCGCTGACCACGGTGCGGAACTCCACCAGCGCCTCGGGCAGTTTATCGTCCGCGGACACATAGCCGGTGAAGGTCACCGGAGCTTGGATGTTGGCGAACACGCTGCTGCCGCCCTGGAAGCCGTAAAGCACCTTCTTGATGCTGCGGGTGATGTCGTACTCCGGGTTGCGCAGCTGCACGTCGAGATCCGCTTCACCCGCCACCTTGACCTCGATCAGGTCCCGGAAGCCAAGCACTTCATATTCGTCCCCGTAGCTCACCAGCACGTCGAAGTAGGAGTTGACCAAGCTCGATTGATAGCGGTCGGCCACCTGAAAGGGCACTGGCCGGATGCCGTACTTGGTGTTGGCCTCGTCCTCCAATTCCGGGTCGTCGGCCGGATCGATGATGAGCACCTTGACGTTGCCGCCGCCGGCGATCTCGTACTCAGCCAGCAGGTCGCGCATGCGCGGCACCAAGGGCGCCAGCAGCGGGTGGGTCTTGGCGCTGAAGTAGCCTTGGATCAGCAGCGGCTCCCGCAACTGGGCCAGATAGCCGCGGGTGGCTTCGGAAATGGAGTAGATGCGCCCTTCGGTGACGTCGATGCGCAGCCCCGAGAAGCTCGCCAGCCAAACATTGGCGGCCAGCAGGTTGGCGGCCAGCAGCGATGTGCCGAGCAACCAATTCCGATGCCGGGTTCGTTCGCCGTCCCTGGCCCAACGCTGCACCTCCAGGCCATAGACGTTCAGCGCCAGGAAGACGCCGGCCAGGGAGAGGTAGTAGTAGAGGTCGCGCAGGTCCACCACGCCACGGGTGATGGACTCGAAGCGAGCGCCGGCGCCCAGAGCGCGCAGGAAGTCGGCAACGCCGCCGGATACCAGATCAGTGAGCACCGGGCTGCCCACCAGATAAAACAGGCCGCAGGCAAAGCTCGCCATGATGAGGCTGACGATCTGGCTGTCGGTGCGGGCGCTGACGAACAGGCCGATGGCCACGTAGGCGCCACCGAGCAGGAAGGCGGCGGCGTAGCCGGCGAACACCGGCCCCCAATCAAGATCGGCATGGAAGGCGATGCTGATCGGCAGCGGCAGGGTGAGCAGCAGGGCAATGCCAAGCAGGCACAGGCAGGCGCCGAACTTGCCCAGCACGAACTCCCAAGTGCGCGCCGGCACGGTGAAGACAAACTCCATGGTGCCGGTGCGCCGCTCCTCGCTCCACAGGCGCATGGTCAGCGCCGAAGCCAGGAAGATAAGCATCACCGGCATCCACTCGAACATGGGCCGGACGTCCGCCACGTTGCGGGCGAAGTAGGCCTCCACCCAGAAGAAAACAAACAAGGTGACCGCCAGAAATGCCGCCAGGAACAGATAACCGGTGGGCGAGGCGAAGAACAGGGTGAGTTCCTTGGCAGCGATTCGGCGCATGACTTGCAGGTTCATCAGGACACCTCCCCGGCTTCGCTCACTTCCCGAAACAGCGTCTCCAAGTCCCGCTGCTCAGCGGCGAGTTCATAAATGGGGGCGCCGCTCCGCACCAAGGACTCGGCGATGGCGCGGGCGGCCGCATCAAGGTCGCCTTCCACCGTCAGCCGCCAACGGCCGTCGCCCAGGCTGGAAGCGCTGGTCCCCGGCGGCGCGGTCACCTTCGCTTCAGGCGTCGTGCGCAGCCGCAATGCGTCGCCGCGCTGCAAGTCCTTGAGCCGTTCATCCAGCACCAGGGCGCCGTTGCGCAGGATCAGGGCCCGGTCGCAGATGGCATTGACCTCCTGCATGATGTGGGTGGAGAGAATGACGGTGGCGGAGCTGGCCAGCTCCCGCACCAATTCGCGCATGTGCTGCGTCTGGCCCGGGTCGAGGCCGTTGGTCGGCTCATCAAGAATCAGAAAGCGGGGCTTGTGCAGGATGGCCTGAGCCACGCCCACACGCTGCTTGAAGCCGCGGGACAGGGTGCCGATCGGCTCCAGCGCCTTGTCGCCCAAATCGGTGGCCGCGATGGCCTCCACCACCGCTTGGCGCGGATCATCCACCGCCCGCAGGTCCGCCGCGTAGGCCAAGTAGTCAGCAACCAGCAGCTCAGGATAGAGCGGCAGGCTTTCCGGCAGGTAGCCCAGCCGCTGCTGCACGGCACGGGGGTCGCCCTCAAGCTCTTCCCCATCGACCACCACTCGGCCGCTGCTCGGCTCCAGAAAGCCGGTCAACATCTTCATGATGGTGGTCTTGCCCGCCCCGTTGGGCCCCAAGAGGCCAACGACCTCGCCCGGTTCAATGGCAAACGACACCTCATCGACGGCCACGAAATCGCCGTAGCGACGGGTGAGCCGATCCGCTTCAATCATCCCATATCCCTATTGACGCGAGTCAAACAACCAAAAGTCGCGATACCTCGGACCGGCGCATGGGCGCAGCCATGCGCAAACCGGAGTCACTTGACAACCTCAACCCGTGATCAAGAGAGCCAGCCCACTGTCATCTCGGCCCCGAGATAGCGCAAAATAGGGTTTTGGCTTCAAATTTCAACCCTGAATCCGATTATGACTGCGATTTTAACTTCGCTGGATAGCTGAACCGAAGTGAAGGCAGCTTGATTCGTTGATGAAACATGTGCGCTTCCACCCCGGCCACCGGAGCTCGGAAGGGCAGGATAACAAAGCCCACTGGAAGAGAACCGTTGTGCGGTGCGTGCATCCGGTTTGCCGAGTGGCGCTGTTAAGGCTCTTGCCTGCGCCCATCGTCCCGGTAAGCGCCTCCGCCTGGTGCGCCATTCGGCAAACCGGATGCACGCACCGCACAACGGTTCTCGGAGCCGGGCGCTTGGCTTGACTTTACAATGGAAATCGCTGCTTGCTGATGGATAACTCACTCATTGACGGCCCGGCGGGGCGGCTCGAAGCCGTGCTGGAGAAGCCTATCGAACCGGGCAGCACCGTCGCCATCCTCTGCCACCCCCATCCGTTATACGGCGGCAGCCTGCACGACGCCGTGCTAGGCCTGGTGATGGAGGCTTTGGCCGATGCCGGCGTTAACTCGCTTCGCTTCAACTTTCGCGGCGTTGGCGAAAGCCAAGGGAGCTTCGATGAAGGCCGGGGCGAAGTGGACGACCTGCTCGCCGTCATCGGCTGGGCGCAAGGAGAGGGCGCCGGCGCCATCTGGCTGGCCGGCTACTCCTTCGGCGCCCACATCGTCTGCCGGGCGCTGGCGCAGGCACCCGAGCCAACCCGGCTGCTGCTGGTGGCCCCGCCGACCGCGGTCATGGAGGTTGCCATGCCAAGCCCGCCCTGCCCGTTGGATGTGTTTGTTGGCGACGGCGATGAATATGTGGACCAGACGGCCCTAAGCCGCTGGCCGGGTGCCCAGACGCACCTCATCGCTGGCGCGGACCACTTCTTCAGCGGCAGCGCCGGGTCATTGTTGAGCGCGATGCGTCGGGCTTTGCATTAATGTCGGTCTAGTAGCCGACGAGGCTATCTCGCGGGCCGTGCGTCCCCTACCACGGAAACCCGTTCTCCGTAGCGGCTGTGCGGATAGTAGTCCCACACCGCGTGGTGCTGGGTGCAGCGGTTGTCCCAGAAGGTGAGCGTGTTGGGCTCCCACTGCACGCGGCACCAAAGGCGCGGGGTGGAGTCGATGTGACGGTACAGCATCTTGAGCAGGGCCGTGCTTTCCGCGCCACTGAGCCCGACGATGTGCGACGTGAAGCCTTGGTTGACGTAAAGCACCTTGCGCCCGGTCTGCGGATGGCGGATGACCACGGGATGCTCATTGCGCGGATAGCCACCTTCAGGAGGCGTGGACTTGTACGAGCCGATGTAGGGGATCGCGCCGTCGTGCACCGCCGTCAGGCCGTCGAGAAACTCACGCATGGGCTCCGACAGCAACTCGTATGCCATGTACATGTCCGCAAACAGCGTATCACCGCCCCCTGAGGCCGGGGTCTCGGTGACGTAGAGCAAGGAGCCGAGCGGCGGCACCTCATCGCAGGTGACGTCAGTGTGCCAGCCATCGCCTGCGGTGTAGGGGGAGTCAGCAGTGGTCTTGACCGGGAGAATCTCCGGGTCGCCACCGTAAGTGTGCTGCATTGGATGGGTGTGCAATGCGCCGAAGCGGCGCGCAAACGCCTTGTGCTGCTCACGGTCGAGGTGCTGGTCGCGGAACACAAGCAGCTTCCAGTCCAACCAAGCGTCGTTGACATCCTGGGCCTGCTCGTTGGACAGTGGTTTCGCCAAGTCCACGCCGCGCACCTCGGCCCCGATGTGGGGGGTGAGCGAGTTGACCTCAAAGGTGCGGTACTCGGTCCGCAGGTCGCTATCCGAAGCACGGTCGCCACGCGTATTGAACATGATGATGCACCATGGCAGTGGGGTAACGCTGTTTTAGCGCAACTCGCGCCATCGAGCAAGGCACCGAATCTAATCCCAGCTGCTCTGCGAGCCCAAGTTCAGAAACATGAAGGAGTCGCGCCCCTCCACAAACGCGAACTTATGCTTCAGCGAAGCTCCAACGCCAACCGAACGCACCCAAAGGAGCACGTCAGCGCAGGTGCGTTATGATGGGTGCAGCAAACAACAAGAACCGCACATTGCAAAATCCCCAAAGCCCCCCGTTGATCAGCGACGCCGTGAAGCGCTACACGCTCGGCGTCTTGGTGGTGGTGTACACCTTCAACTTCATCGACCGGCAGATCCTGTCGATTCTCATCGAACCCATCAAGAACGATCTCGACGTGTCCGACTTCGGCATGGGCCTGCTGTCCGGCACGGCGTTTGCGCTCTTCTACGCCACCCTCGGCATGCCCTTGGCGCTGATCGCCGACCGCTGGAACCGGCGCAATCTGATCGGCGTGTGCCTGGCCGTGTGGAGCGGCATGACGGCCTTGTCCGGCTTGGCCATGAACTTCTGGCATTTGGCTGCAGCGCGCATCGGCGTTGGCATCGGCGAGGCGGGCTGCAGCCCCGCGGCGCACTCCATGCTGGCGGATCTCTATCCGGCCAAGGAGCGTGCCACCGCGCTCGGCATCTACGCCTTGGGCATTCCGTTCGGCGTCATGTTCGGCCTGTTCGCCGGCGGCGCCATCGCCGACATGTACGGCTGGCGAATGGCTTTCTTCATTGTCGGAATTCCGGGGCTCCTCCTTTCCCTGTTCGTCTTTGCGACGGTCAAGGAACCCCCCAGAGGTCACGCCGATGGCCACGTCGCCAGCAAGGACAGTGCCGAGCACCCCTCCATTCTGGAGGTGTTCCAGTATCTTCTTGAGCGCCGCTCCTTCGTCCACATGGTGGCTGGCGGCGGCTTGACGGCCTTTGTGGGCTACGGGTTGGTCACCTGGGCACCCACGTTTTTCCTGCGCAGCCACGGCATGACCTTGACCGAGGCAGGCTTTTGGTTGGGGCTGGTGCTCGGCATCCCCGGGGGCTTGGGCATCGTGCTCGGCGGCTGGCTTTCCGACCGCTTGGGCGCACGGGACACCCGCTGGTACCTCTGGATAGTCGCTTGGGCGCTTGGCGCGTCGGTGCCCCTTAGCGCCGCCGCCTTTTTGGCGGATAGCTGGTGGCTGTCGCTGCTGCTGCTCTCAGTTCCCGTCATGCTGGGCAACTTCTACCAAGGCACAACGTTCGCCCAGACCCAAGGCCTCGCGCCGGTGCGCATGCGCGCCGTGGCCGCCGCCATCCTGCTGTTCATCTTGAACTTCATCGGCTTCGTGTTCGGGCCGCCCGCCGTTGGCATGCTGTCCGACCTGCTGGCCGGCTCCTTCGGTGCGGACGCCTTGCGCTACAGCCTGTTCACTTGGGGCTTCGTCAATCTGTGGGCGGCCTTCCACTATTGGCGAGCCGGCCACAAGCTGCCGGACGATCTGGCGGCAACACCCCACTGACCTTGCCGACCGCAGGCTTGCCGGCGGCGGTCGATCAATACGGGCTACCAATAAATGTCCGCCCCGGAAATCCAGCCGTGCCCCCAGAAAAACGCAAGGTATAGCGCCAAACCAACCACGGTCGGGAGGGCCAATTCCCGCCCAGCGAAGCGGTTGCGGCCCGCAGCGATGGCCGCGAACGGGAAGTTGGAGGTGGCAGCGGCGAAAGCCTGCCAATCGTCGCCCAAGGCCGCCGCTTTCTTGCGGTCGGTAAACCAATTGCCCGCCAAGGACAGCGCCAGGAATCCTGCGAAGAACGCCACCGAGGCGTTGTCGCCGTTGGCGGCCAGATGGGAGGCCGCCCAAAGGGCGATGGCCCACTGCACCGGGTGGCGGGTGATGCGGCTAATGCCGCCAGTCAGCCGGGCAAGCGCCGCATCGTCCTTGGCGCAGCCGGCAAGGGCATCATTGGTTGCCGCTGACCCAAAGACAGCGCCCGCCAGAAAAATGCAGGCAATGGGCATCAGCAGCTTGGGCACCCAGTAGAGCATCGGGTCCAGCGGCCAAAAGTAATCCAACCGAGGCGCATCGTTGTAGGCCCTCACGAAGTAAACCAGCGTGACCAGAGCGATCACCGAAAAGAACGCCGCATAACCCCCTTTGCTGAACCGGCCCATCAACATGGGGCGCAAGCGCGAATTGCTGATCAGGAGATGGGTGGCAACAAACACAATGCCGGCAAACACAAGTTCAATCATCGTCAATTCCTCCAATTCAAGGCACGATGGCCGTTAGGGCGTCAAGCACCGCATTGGGCTGCTCGGAGAGCATGGCGTGGCCACAGCCAGGCAAGCGTTCCAAGCGGGCATCCTGCAGGCGTTCGCGGACCCGGATGCCGGCTCGCGCCGGGGTCATCTGGTCCGCCTCGCCGACCACGACCAACGCCGAGCAGCGCACTGGCCCAGCGTCCGCTTCCGGGTCGAAGCCGTTGCAGGCGGCGAGGTCGGCATGGAAGACGCCTGGCGCGACGGTTTCCAGCAAGCGTTCCCCGCCACCGAGCATCCACATGCCGGGATTGGGGCAGGCACCGAGCTTGGCGCGCGGGCTGTGGCTCCAAGTGTTGGCCATGTCGATGGCGGCGTGGTCGTTGTCCCGTGCGGCATTGAGCAGCGCGTCGGTCACGGGCATGGGCGCCGATGCGCCCAGCAGGGCCAGCGCTCGGCAGCGGTCGGGATGCTGCGCTGCCAGCACGTAGGCGACGAGCGAGCCCATGCTGTGGCCCACCACGGCCGCGGTGTGCAACTGCGCCGCATCCATGGCCCGCACCACCCATTGCGCCATCGCGGCAATGGAATTGAGCCCCGGGCCCTCGCTGCGCCCGTGGCCCGGGAGGTCCACGGCCAGCACATTCAATCCGGTCCGGGCGAAGTGGCGGGCCGGCATCACCCAAACGCTGTGGTCCATGCCGGCACCGTGGATGAACACCGCCGCCCGCTGCCCCGGCACATGGGCAGCGCTGCCAGTGGCCGCGAACGCCGTCTTGCCATCCACTTCCAGCCTCACCCGTGCTGCCCCCTGCCCACCCGCTTCAGGGCGCGGCCCAAGTCGCTCACCAAGTCGTTGGCATCCTCAAGACCAATCGACAGGCGAATCAAGCCCTCGCCGATGCCAGCCGCCTGCAGCGCCTTGGCGTCCATGCGGTGATGGGTGGTGCTTGCCGGGTGAATCACCAAGGACTTGGCGTCGCCGACGTTGGCCAAGTGGGAGAAGAGGTCAAGGGATTCGATCAAGGTCTTGCCCGCTTCCCGGCCACCCGCCACGGTGAAGCCAAACACCGCCCCCGCACCCTTGGGCAGCAGCTCGCGGGCCAGCGCGTGGTCCGGGTGGTCCGGCAACCCCGGATGGCTGACGGACTCCACCAACGGGTGGCTGGCGAGGAACTCGGCCACGCGCAGGGCGTTGGACACGTGCCGGGCCATGCGCAACGGCAGGGTTTCCAGCCCCTGCAGGATCTGAAAGGCCGTCATCGGCGCCATGCAGGCGCCAAAGTCCCGAATGCCCTCCTTGCGCGCCCGCGTGATGAAGGCCGCGGGGCCGAATTCCTCGCCAAACACCAGATCGTGAAACCCAACGTAGGGGTCGTTGATGGTGGGAAACGGACCGCTCTCCCAATCGAACCCGCCGCCATCGACGAGCAAGCCGCCAATCACCACCCCATGGCCACTGAGGAATTTGGTGGCCGAGTGCATGACCAGGTCCGCGCCCAGCCGTATGGGCTGGCACAGGTAGGGGGTGGCGAAGGTGGCGTCAACCAGCAACGGCAGGCCGTGCTGGTGCGCCACCTCGGCCACCGCCGGCACATTGAGCACTTCAAGGCCCGGGTTGCCGAGTATTTCGCCAAACACCAGCCGGGTCTCCGGCCGAATGGCGGCGGCAAAGGCGGCGGGATTCCGCGGATCGACGAAGGTGGTTTCGATGCCAAAGCGCGGCAGGGTGTATTCGAGCAGGTTGTGGGTGCCGCCATACAGCGACCGGCTGGAGACGATGTGGTCACCGGCGGAGCAGATGGTTGCCACGGCCAGGTGCATGGCGGCTTGGCCGCTGGCGGCGGCAATGGCCCCCACGCCGCCATCGAGCGCCGCGATGCGCTCCTCAAGCACGGCGTTGGTGGGGTTGGACAGGCGCGAATAGACATGGCCGGCCCGTTCGATGTTGAACAGACCCGCCGCAAAGTCCGAATCCGGGAACACGAAGGAGGCGGATTGGTAGATGGGCGTCGCCCGGGCCCCGGTGGCGGGATCGGGCGCTTGCCCGGCATGCAGGGAGAGGGTGTCGAAGCCGATGGACGCGGGGCCCTTGTGGTCGCTCATGGTTCGCCGCGCTCCGATGATCTCAGCTTGGCGCTGGGGGCGCGGCCACCGGCGCGAAAGCGACGCGCTGGCTGGTGATGATCCGCGCATGCCGGGCCATGTGCGTCATGGTAGCACAGACCTTTGCAGGGCCGAGGCCCCATGGCGATCCATGGAGCCTCGGCAAGAGGGCCGCAACGGTGCAGGCCTAGAACTGGCCGTTGTGCCAATCGTGCTGGCTCGGCGGGGCACCCAGCCACAGTGGCGGCGCGAGCGGCACGCCGTAAGTTGCCGAGGGTGCGCGCGGCCTGCCGCCGGTGCCGTCCGGACCGGGGTAATGGCCATGCGCGCCGCCACTGACCGCCAAGGATTCGGCAGCGGACAGTTCGCGCAGGGCGGTCGAGGCGGATGTGTGGGTGAAGTGGGTCATGAGGTTTCTCCGTCAGTAAAGTGGATGGCCAACGTACCAACTCCAATCGCCCAAATCTGCGGGCAATTTCCCCAATTCTCGTCATCCACCATCCCGGCAAAACTTGAGTGATCTGGGCAACCCGATGTGCGACATTCCCCACAAAATGCGCTTTGCGGTGCGCCGCGAGTGGCGCGACTTGGCCTGCAACCAGGCCTTTAGCTATTGAAGACTGTGCGCAAGGGCCTCCGGAGCGGGGCGCCAAGCGCCGTTTCGGTCCGGCGGCTTCAACGGGCGATCATGAAGCTCGCCGTGGCCTGGGCGACCAAGTCGCCAATGTCCTGGCGGATGATGCGCCCCTCCATCTGCGCGAGGCGGCCCTTGCGCTTCAGGCAACGGCCCTCCAAGCGCACCGGTGCGCCGATCGGCAATTCCGCTCGGTAGCGGATGTCCGCTTTGGCCGTGAAGCAGACGATGCCTTTCAGCCAGAGCCAATTGGCCATGACGTCATCGAGCAGGCTGAAGACGATGCCGCCATGGGTGACGTTGCGGTAGCCCGCGTGCCGCTGGTCCGGGGTGAACTCCGCCAAGCACAGATCGTCCTGCAACCGGAAGCGGACCTTGAGGCCGATGGGGTTGTCGGGGCCGCACACAAAACACTGGTTGCCTTGGCGAACTCGGGGCGCGGGCGCGTTTTGAGAGGTTCTGGGCATGTTGGCGGTCTAGGTTAACATCCCCTTCCCGTGATTGATCTGCCGAGCATACGTCGCCGCCTCGCTGACCATCAAGGCGCAACCGTCACCCCCGGACGCCGCACTCGGCAAGCGGCGGTGGCCGTCATTCTGCGTGAGCTTAAGGGTCGGACCGAAGTGCTGTTCATCAAGCGGGCGGAGAAGGCGGGCGATCCTTGGTCCGGCCAAATGGCCTTTCCCGGCGGCCACCGAGAACGATCCGACGCCGACCTCAAGGCGGCGGCGATCCGCGAAACCCATGAGGAGATCGGCCTTGACCTCGCCGCCAGCGAGTACCTCGGCGCCCTGGACCACCACTATGCCGCGCCCCGCGGACCGCGCTTGGACATGCTGATCGCGCCCCATGTCTTTGTGCTTGAAGGCGATCCGCCCTTTAGCCTGAACTACGAGGTGGCGGAAGTGGTCTGGGCGCCCCTCGATTCGCTGGCGGCCAATGGCCTGCACGACACCGAAACCCTGCCCATTGCCGGCAAGCCCACGGTGTTCAATGGCTACCGGCTCAGCGGAGGCCACTTCGTCTGGGGGTTGACTTACCGCATGCTTAAGGACTTCTTCCTCACGCTCAACCCCGATTGGCCGCCGCCGGCGGAAGTCAGCTAGCTTGGCTGTGCGCGGGACGGCACGCCAGTCAGTCCGCTGAGCAATAGTCCGCGATGGCCAGCCCGGCGGCAACGCTGGTGAAGGGGTCCTGCTCCACCACGCGCCCGGGAAAGCGCTCATCGAGCATGCGCCGCACGGCGGGAATCAGGTTGGAGCCCCCCGTGCGCAGCACGACGTCCACATCCGCCGCCGCGATGCCGGCCCGGGCCAAGGTTTCGTCGAGGGCCGTGGCGAAAGCCGCCAGCGGCTCGGCGATCAGCGCCTCAAATCGCGAACGGGTCAACTCCACCCGCACGTCAATCTCGGGAATGTCCAGCACCGCCTTCGGCATCTCGGACAGCTCCGACTTGAAGAGCTTGATGGCCTGAAACACCAGATAGCCGAGGTTGCGCCGGATGAGTTCGTGCAGGCGGCCGAACTTGCGCCCGCCCGGCCCGCCCTGGGCGATGCAGTCCATCACCGCCGTGGTGTAGCGGTTCTGGTTGAGCGTGTAGCCCACGGTCCAGTTGAGCAGCAATTGCTCGTAGTCCTCGAAGGGGAAGCGAGTCTCGATGTCGCGGCTCATGCCGCGTCGGCGCCAGACCTCGCCCTTGCCGAGCAGGGGAAAGAGCAGTTCCCGAAACAGCATCTGGTCGATGTGATCGCCGCCGAGCGCGATGCCGTGCGTGGTGGCCACGTCAAACCGGCCTCCTCGCCGATGCAGCACGCAGAAGTCCAGCGTGCCGCCACCGAAATCCACCGTCAGCAGGCATTCCCCATCGCGGCCGGGCTGGCCGTGCAGGTAGCGCACGGCGGCAGCGACGGGCTCGGCGTAGGGACGTAGATCGCTGATGCCCGCATGGCGGCATGCTTCGCTCAAGCGGGCCAAGGCGGTGCGGTTGCGATGCGGATCGCGCCCTTCGAAGTTGACCGGGTGGCCGACGTGGGCACGGACGCAGCTCTCCACGCCAGCTTGCCGGATGCGCTTGCGGATGTGCAGCAGAATCGGGGTGATCAGCGCGACCACGCGGAACGGGTGATCGAACACCATCAGCCGTCGGGTCCGCTCATCGCCCAACAGGCGTTTCAAGCCACGGAACAGCCGGCCCTGCAGGCCGCTGTCGATCAGCGGCTGGCCGTAAATCGCCTTGCTCGACGTCTCCAGCGGCGCTGGATTGTCCGAGTCGCCGTGCTGGACGAATTCAGACTCCGTGCCGATGACCTCAGGGATGAACTCCACGGTGCGGCCCGTGTTGCCGGCCAGGTAGCGGTCGATGGCCTGCTGGCCGACGCAGGACTGCAGGTCCCGGTTGATGTAGGTGGCCGACGGCATGATCGGCGACCCAGCTTCCAGGCCGACGAATTCAAGCCGCTCCCCGTCAAAAACCGCAGCGGTGGAGTTGGTGGTGCCGAAATCAATCCCAACGCCAAGGCGCATCGCTCACCCGACAGCGGCCATCCCGGCGCAGGCAACGCCCGTGCCGCCGAGGCCGCAGTAGCCATTGGGCACCTTCGCCAAGTATTGCTGATGATAGTGTTCGGCGAAGTAGAAGGGCGGTGCGGCCTTGATTTCCGTGGTAATCGAACCGTAACCCGCTGCCGTCAGTGCCTCCTGATACTGGTCCCGGGAGGCCAAGGCGGCTTCAAGCCCCTCGTCCAGAAAGATGGCGGATCGGTACTGCGTGCCCACATCGTTGCCCTGCCGCATGCCTTGGGTGGGGTCGTGGCCCTCCCAAAACACCTTCAGCAGATCGTCGAGCCCCACTACTTGAGGGTCGTGGACCACGAGCACGGCCTCGGTATGCCCAGTGAGCCCTGAACAGACCTCCTCATAGGTGGGGTTGGGAGTAAAGCCGCCGGCGTAGCCCACAGCGGTGGTGAACACGCCCTTGGTCTGCCAGAACAGGCGCTCCGCCCCCCAGAAGCAGCCCATGCCGAACACGGCTTGGCGCAAGCCGTCTGGGTAAGGGCCAACCAGAGGATGGCCATTGACGAAGTGCTCGCGGGGCACCGGCATGGGCTCGGCGCGGCCCGGCAGCGCCCGCTCCGCAGCCGGCAGCCGCAGTTTGCGTTGGAAGAGCATGAGCCATACTCCCTGAGTTGGATTGGCAGCATCATATAAGACTCCGGGCGACAGTTCATGGCTGGCCGGAACTGCGACATCAAAGACAGGCCGCAATCCTTCCCACGCAAGCGGCGCAAACGGCGCAAAAGGTGCTATAAAGCACCCATGCCTTCACCCACCCTCGGATTGGCGCTTGGTCTGCTGGCGCTGCTGTTTGGATGCCAATCGGCACCCCCAATGGCGGCGAGCGCTGCCGTGGACGAGCGCCCGGAGCCATTCGCACCGGGCCGAATTCGCGCTGAGTTCATGGCCGCCGACGACCTGCCCCAACGCATGGACCGGCTGATTGAACTGGAAAGCGACGCCATCAAGCTCTTGGAGTACGAGCCGCTGAAGCTCGGCGCCATTGGCAGCGCCATTCTTGATCTCAATCCCGGGAGCCTGGTCGGCCACCATGCTCTGCAGCGCTTCTATGATCACGTGGACGCGGCGGAGACCGCCCGCGAGCACGGCGCTTGGGCGGATGCGGTCAAGGCGGCCATGGCGGCAGGCGCGACGGGCGCCAAGGACGCTCCCTTTGTTGCCGTGACGCCCATTGAGGCGCAGGTTTACCTGCAAACGGAAGGCCTGACTCCGGTGGGCGCCATCTATCAGTCCACTGACGCCGCGCCGCTGATAATGATGGTGCAGGGCCGGCCCGAGCAGGGACCACTCCAAGTTCTTCATTTCTCCCTGCTCGGCATGTTCCGTGCCATTGGGCACGGTTTTGCGGAAGTGGTGGGCGAGGACGCGTTCTCGTCGCTGCAACTCATGGGTTTGCTGGCGCGTCAAGGCGACCCGGCGGCGCAAACCGCGGTGGGTGCGCTACTGCTCAGCCGTAACCGCACGGAAGACGCAATCGGCTGGCTGCAGGCCGGGTCGCGCATTGACAACGTCATCGCCAACAACATCCTGGCCCGCGTGCATTGGAACCGGGCCAATCAGCCGGACGCCGGAGAGGAGCGGCAGGCGGCGCTCGACGAATCGCTCGAAAACTACCTGCAGGCCATCGCACTCGGCTCTTCAGAGGCCATGTACGCGCTTGGTGCGCTGTATCTGAGCGGCGCTTTCGGCGGCGACAACGCGGCGTCCGCCATCCCGCTCCTCCAGCAGGCCGCCGAACTCGACAACAGCGACGCCCTGCTCTACCTGGCCCATCTGCACTACTCGGGAAACCGGGTGGCGCAGGACCGCCAGCAAGCTGAAGACTACTTCGTTCGCGCCGCCGCCCTCAACAACGAGGCAGCCAGGCTGAGCTACGCCCGCTATCTCATGCGCGAGCGCGGCACTGGGGATTCCCGCACAGTGGCTTGGCTTGAGGAGACGGTCGAGGACACGGCCAACCCGGAAGCCATGCTGATGCTCGGCAATCTTCACGCCCGAGGCGTTGCCACCAAGCAGAACCTGCGTGTGGCGTATCGGTGGTACCGGGACGCGGCCAAGGCAGCCGCTGACGACGCCCACATCGTCAACGAGGTGGCGTGGACGCTGGCGGTGTCGGACCTTGAGCGATTGCGCCGCGCGCGCTACGCCAACCGCATCATGACTAAAATGATGAAGGGCAACGAGCGGGCTCGCTCGCAACCCGAGTACCTGGACACTTGGGCAGCCACCTACGCCGCCACCGGCAACTTCCGCGAGGCGGTGCGTCTGCAGGAACTGGCCTTGCAGGAGGCCGTGCAAGCCGAACGGGAAGACGTGCTGGACATCCTGCAGAAGCACCTTGAGCTCTTCCGGGCCGGCAAGACGGTGACTGAGGCGGTGCCTTAAGCTAGCGGTCCATGAGCCCCTCCGACCTGCTGGCCAACGACGTCCCCCTGATTGACCTGCGCGCGCCGGCGGAGTTTTCTCGTGGTGCCTTTCCATGCGCCGTCAACCGACCGCTGCTGACTGACGCCGAGCGAGCGGAGATTGGCACCCTGCACAAGCGCCGCGGGCGCGAAGCGGCCATTCGCAGGGGACACGAATTGGTCGCCGGGGAGGTCCGCGACGCCCGCGTGAAGAGCTGGACGGACTTTCTCACAAAGCATCCCGAAGCGGTCATTTACTGCTGGCGCGGTGGCTTGCGCTCCGCCATTGCCCAGTCCTGGCTGCGGGAATGCGGCTGGAACGTGCCGCGGGTGGAGGGGGGCTACAAGCGGCTGCGCCAGACCTGCCTCGACCTGTTCGACAGCGTGGTGCCAGCTGACTCGCCCGCACCGGCCGACTCAGCGTCACCGGCCGATTCATCGGCATCTATGGATTCAGCGGCATCTATGGAATCGGCGGTATCTGCGGATTCAGCGGCATCCACGGATTCAGCGGCATCCACGGATGCCGGCGAGTCAGTCTCAACCAAGCACTGGCTGGTGTTGTCCGGGCGCACCGGCGTTGGCAAAACCAAAGTCATCGAAAAGCTGCCCGAGGCGATCGACCTCGAAGCCTTGGCTCGACATCGCGGCTCCGCCTTCGGCGGCCACGGCGGCCCGCAACCCACGCCCATTGCCTTCGAGAACGCCCTGGCCATCGCCTACCTGAAGCATCGCGGCCCGCGCCTGATCGTCGAGGACGAAAGCCGCACCATTGGGCGTCTGGCCCTGCCCCAGCCTTGGCACGCCCGTATGCAGCAAGCGCCCGTCGTGCTGCTCGAAGCGCCTTTGCCAGAGCGCATCGCCCACATCCGAGCCGAGTACGTTGATGAACCCTTGGCCAACGGCACCTCCCAGCAGGCGCTGCTCAACCGGCACTTGGCGGCGCTGGACCGCATCAAGAAACGGCTGGGCGACAATCGGCACACCGAAGTGGCCGACGCGCTTCAAGCGGGCTTCGGCACCGGCAGCCATGAGGCATGGATTGAGAGACTGCTGACTTGGTACTATGACCCAATGTACGACTACCAGCTCAAGGCCAAGCAGCGGCGCGTGGTGTTTCGCGGCGGCCGGTCCGAGGTGGCAGCCTTTCTTCAGGGTGCCGCGTGAAGGTAGCGTGAATTCGCTCGCCGCTTAAGCTCACGGCACCTTCACGGGGCCCTCCCCATACTCTCCAACTCAGCAATTTCACGGGGGATGCATGACGCAAATCCTTAGGGGGCGAAGCGCCACAACAGTCAACGGGCGCGCTGCGTCGGAGCGCCGCGCCGAGCGTGGCGCGAAAGTTGACTCAGGCGACCGGCCCATCACGAGGCCAAGGGACCGAGTCAGCTGGTTCTCCACCGCGACGTCCGCGGCCAATGAAGAATCCGTGTCGTGGTTGCGCGTCACGCCGTTCATCGGCCTGCACTTGGCCTGCTTGGCGGCAATCTGGGTGGGGATCAGTGCGGCGGCCGCCACCGTTGCCGCGCTGTCCTACGTGGCTAGGCTGTTCGCCATCACCGCCTTCTACCACCGCTGCTTCGCCCACCGAGCCTTTCGCACCAATCGCACGGTGCAATTCGTCTTTGCCGTCCTAGGCGCTTCGGCCACCCAGCGCGGGCCGCTTTGGTGGGCGGCGCACCATCGCCAGCATCACGCCCACACAGACACCCCCGACGACCCGCATTCGCCCCAGCGCGGCTTTTGGTGGTCGCACATGGGCTGGTTTCTTTGCGACGCCAACTATCGAACGCCCATGCACCGGGTCCGCGACCTGGCGCGGTTCCCGGAGCTACGCTGGCTGAACCGCTTCGACTTGGTGGTGCCCATTGCCTTCGCCGCGGCCATGTTCGGCTTGGGAGAAGCGCTGCATCCAGCGGTGCCAGAGACCAACGGCTGGCAGATGCTGGTGTGGGGCTACGTCATCTCCACCGTGGCGTTGATGCACACCACCTTCATGATCAATTCCATGGCGCACCGCTTTGGCAACCGTCGCTTCGCCACCGCCGACGAGAGCCGCAACAACGGTTGGTTGGCGCTGCTCACCATGGGTGAGGGGTGGCACAACAACCACCACCGCCAGCCGACGTCCGCACGCCTGGGCTTCTATTGGTGGCAACTCGACCTCGGCTGGCTTGGCCTGCGGCTGCTGGCCGCGCTGGGGCTGGTGCGGGATTTGAACACGCCATCGAAGCAAGTTCTGTCCGAGGGGAGCTAGTGCGCGTCGCGGTCATCGGCGGCGGCGTGTCGGGGATCGCGGCGGCCCACGCCTGCCAAGACTTTGCCGAGGTCACGCTGTTTGAGTCCAACAGCCGCTTGGGTGGCCACGCCAACACCCACGTCCTGCTGGTGGATGGCCAGGCCCACGCGGTGGACTCGGGATTCATCGTCTTCAATCGACGCCACTACCCCTTGTTTTCCGGTTGGTTGGATGCGCTCGGCGTGCCCACCCAGCCCACGGAAATGTCATTCGGGGTGGCAACCGCCAGCGGCCTGGAGTATGGCACCTCCAGCCTCGGCGCCCTGTTCTGTCAACGCCGCAATCAATTCCGACCGGCGTTCCTGCGGATGCTCTCTGACACGGTGCGCTTCTACCGGGAGGCCCCAGCCATTGCCGGCTCAGATCCGCGGCCGCTCACCGACTTCCTAAGCGCCGGCCGCTATTCAAGGGCCTTTGCGGACAATCACCTGCTGCCCATGTGCGCCGCCCTCTGGTCAGCGCCGGCTGAGCGCGCGCGGGAGATTCCCATCGGCCACGTCGCGGCATTCATGACCCACCATGGCTTGACGCAACTGCGCAACCGCCCTCAGTGGGAGGTGATCAGCGGAGGCTCACAAGCCTACGTCAACGCTTTTCGCCGCAGCTTCAAAGGCAGCATCCGCACGGGGCACGGGGTTGACGCAGTGCGCCGTGATGCCAGCGGCGTCACGGTGGCCACCGCAAGCGGCAGCGGGCGCTTCGATCAAGTGATCTTGGCTTGCCACAGCGACGAAGCGTTGACCCTGCTCGACGCAACGCCCGCAGAGCGCTCGGTGCTTGGCGCGATTGGCTACCAAGCCAATCGCGCGGTGCTGCACTCCGACGCCTCGGTCATGCCCCAGCGCCGGGCAGCCTGGTCGAGTTGGAACGTGCGCGCCGATGCCGATGGCAGCTTGGCGTTCACCTATTGGATGAACCGTCTGCAAAGCCTGGCTGCGCCGCGGCCGTTCCTCGTCACTTTGAATCCCGCTCGGCCATTGCGCGACACTTGGCTGGAGTGCCAGTACCGCCACCCAGTGTTCAACGCTGCCGCCCAAGCAGCCAAAGCGCGCCTTGGCGAAATCAGCGGCCGCAACCGCACGTTCTACGGCGGCGCGTACTGGGGCTGGGGCTTTCACGAGGATGGCTTCCGCAGCGGCGTTGAGGCCGCTCGGCTACTGCGCGAGCAATGCCAACACGAAGGGGCTGACGGAGTCAGCCTGGGAACGGCCAAAGCCCATGCTCTGTGAGTTAAGCTGCCCCGGCACGGTGGTCCACGTTCGGCAGCGACCCCGCAGGCACGCGTTCCGCTATCCGGTTTGGATGCTGTACTTGGACGCCGAAGGCGCCGGCCACCCGGCGCTCTCAAGCCGCTGGCTGCCCCTGTCCGCCCATCGGGGCCACCTCATCAGCGCTGCCGACATCCGCCAGCGGCTCGCCGCGCAGAACCCGGGCAACAAGGGCAGCACGGTGGACCGGATCTTCGCTCTGACCCAGCCTCGTTCAATGGGCTTCTCCTTCAACCCGGTGAACTTCTACTTTTGCTTCAGCGGTGACCAACTGGTCGCTCTGCTGGCCGATGTGAACAACACCCCTTGGGACGAGCGCCACTGCTACGTGCTTGATGCCCAAGCGGCACGGAAGGCCGAAGGGCGCTACGACTTCCGCTTCGCCAAGCGCCTGCACGTCTCGCCGTTCCTGCCCATGGACGGGCACTATCGGCTGCGGCTGCGGTTCTCCCCGGGCCGGCTGCGCATCGCCATGCGCTTTGCCAACAGCGCAGGGCCGATGTTCGCCCACCTATCCTTGCGCACCCGCCCGCTCACTCGGGCGCAGGCAATATGGGGCGCCGTGCGTTGGCCGGCCCAGAATGCGCTGACCTTGGCGCGCATCTACTGGCAGGCGGCGTTGCTGTTCGCGAAGCGCACGCCCTTTCACCCGCACCCAATAACGGATGAGCCGCTGCCGAGCGCGCGCGTTCCAGCCGCCCCTGCTGAGCAGCAACACCCACCTGCGAGCGGCACTGCGCTGCGCCGAAGCAGCCTCAAGCCCCATGCGGCCAATGCGACTGGCAAGGAGCCGGCCGTCAAGGAGCCGGCGGCTGAGGAGCCCGCGGCTGAGGAGCCGGCGGATTCCATACCAGCGCGTCACGGACCCGCGGACCACAGACCCGGGCGCAAGGTGCCCGCGTGAAGCCTGCCAGCGAACCGCTGACCCAGCGTTTGGTGCAACGCGCCCTCGGCGCGGTTGAGGGAGGCACGCTCAGCATCTCGACATCCGGCCAAGCGCGGACCTACGGCCAAGGCGACCCGGAAGTCCAGCTGAGCGTTCACAACCCGGCGTTTTTCCGCCAGTTGGCCCTGCAAGGCTCCGTCGGCGCCGGCGAGAGCTACATGGATGGGCACTGGGACTGCGACGATTTGGTCGCCTTGGTGCGCATCATGGCCCGCAATCGGCCTGCCTTGGAACGGCTGGACGGCTGGACCGCGGCGCCCCTGGCCTTGGCCAACGCTTTGGCCCACTGGCGGCGGCGCAACAGCAAGCGCGGCAGCCGCCGCAACATCGGCGCCCACTACGACCTCGGCAATGACCTCTTCCAGCTGTTCCTGGACGAGCGCATGATTTACTCCGCAGCGGTGTTCGACCGGGGCGACGAGACCCTTGAGCAGGCCAGCAAGGCGAAGCTGACCCGCCTGTGCCGCAAACTTGAACTGAAGCCCGGCGACCATCTGCTGGACATCGGCTGCGGTTGGGGCGGCCTCGCCCTGTTCGCCGCCGAGCGCTTCGACTGCCGCGTGACCGCGATCACCATCTCCGAAGCACAGCGCCAGCACGCCTGCCGGCTGGTGGCCGATCATGGCCTTGACGGCCAGGTGGAGATCAAGCTGTGCGACTACCGGGACCTGCGCGGGCGCTACGACAAACTGGTGTCCGTGGAAATGGTCGAAGCGGTCGGCCACGAATACCTGGACGCCTACTTCCGCGCCTGCGCCAGACTGTTGCGCCCCGATGGCCTGATGGCCCTGCAGGCCATCGTGATTCGCGACAGCACCTACCGTCGAGCGCTCCGCCAGGCGGATTTCATCAAGAAGCACATCTTTCCGGGCGGTTTCATACCCTCGGTGTCGGTGCTGACGGCCGCCGCGGCAAAGGCCGACCTGTCGCTGGCCAACCTTGAGGACTTCGCCAGCGACTACGCCCTGACCCTGCGCGAGTGGCGCTGCCGGCTGGATGCCAACGCGGCGCGCGCCGAGGCGCTCGGCTTCGATGAGCGCTTTGTGCGGCTGTGGCGCTTCTATTTCGCCTACTGCGAAGGCGGCTTCATGGAGCGCGCCATCAGCGACGTGCAGATGTTGTTCACCATGCCAGGCCGACGCGGTCGGGTCTGGCGCCTGCCCATGGACAAGCCGTGAAGGCGCTTGTGCAAGCTGCTGAGAGCGGCTTCCTGCCGGATGCGCTGATCCGCGTCGGCATCCGGCAGCTATTGAGGGCCCGCCTGCGCGAAGAGGGCGCCGACAATGTGGAAGCGGCCTCCAACCGCTACGCCGAAGTGCTCGAACAACTGCGGCGGGAACCCGTCGCCATCAACACCCAAGAGGCCAACGAGCAGCACTACGAAGCCCCCACGGGTTTTTTCGCCCAAGTGCTCGGGCCGCACATGAAGTACAGCGCCTGCTACTGGCCCGAGCGCACCCAAAGCCTCGCCGATGCCGAAGACCGGATGCTGTCGCTGTACGCGGAGCGGGCCGACTTGGAGGACGGTCAGAGCATCTTGGACCTCGGTTGCGGCTGGGGCGCCTTCTCGCTCTGGGCGGCGGCCCGCTACCCGCGCTCGCGGGTTTTGGCGATCTCCAACTCAAGCTCCCAAAAGGCGTTCATCGATCGCCGCGCGCTGGAGCTGGGCCTTGACAACCTGGCGGTTCGCACCGCCGACATCAACCAACTCGCCCAAGGCCCAAGCAGCACGCGCAGCGAAAGCGCGCCTGCCGTCGGCGAGGCGTCACCAAGCGGCATGGCGGACGATCTCACCGGCCGCTTCGACCGCATCGTGTCGGTGGAGATGTTCGAGCATGTGCGCAACTACGCAACCTTGCTGGCCAGCGTCGCCCAATGGCTGAAGCCCGAGGGCAAACTGTTCGTGCACATTTTCGGCCACCGGCAACTCATGTACCCTTTCGAAACCGAAGGCAGTGCCAACTGGATGGGCCGTCACTTCTTTACCGGGGGCCTGATGCCGGCCCAGGACACCCTGTTGCATTTTCAGGATTGCCTCCGCATTGAGCGGCGCTGGCTGCTGTCCGGTCGCCACTACGAGAAGACCGCCCGTGCTTGGCTGCGCAATCTTGACGCCAACCGCAAGGCCGTGGGCGCGGCGCTGGAGCCGGCCCTTGCGGCAAGTGCTGCGGCCACGCCCAACAGCCGCATCCAACGGCAACGTTGGCGCCTGTTCTTCATGGCCTGCGAGGAGCTGTTCGGGTGGAACAACGGCAACGATTGGCTGGTCTGCCACTACCTGTTTGAAAAGCGTGGCTGACCACCGCGGCCTGAGCGCCCGGCTCGGCCGGCTGTTCGCACTGCAACTGACCGTCATCGGCATTGCCACGCTGATCGGCATCTACATCACCCAACTGGTGGTTGAGGACCTGCTCACCCGGCGGGCGCTGGTGCTGGAGGCTGCGCACTTCTGGATGCGGCACGAGGTCAATCCGGATCAACCCCTGCCCGACACCGCCAACATGCGCGGCTACTTGAGCCTTGCGCCCCACGAAACAAGTGGCGAGGGATCAGCGGCGAGCGCCGGCCCGCTTGGTATGCCCGCCGCCCTGCTTGACCAAACGCCCGGGTTCAGGCGCATCGAACTCGACCAACGCAGCCGCATCATCCATGTGTCGGATCGCGGGGCAGCGCGCCTATACCTCGTGTTCGACGCAGCTCGAGTGTCCGATCTGGCCTTCTACTTCGGCACCGTGCCGCTGTCCATCGTGCTGCTGTTGATCTACGCGGCGCTGTTCATTGCCTATCGTTGGTCACAAGCGGCGCTTTCGCCCATCGTCCGCTTGGCAAGGCAACTGGAAGCGATCGATCTGGATCGGCCCGGGAGCATCAAGCTGGATCTCGAGGCCTTGGGCGACCGCGTTGACGGGGAAGTGGCCACCATGATCGATGCGCTCACCGAGTTCACCGAACGCCTCGATGCGGCCTTGGAGCGGGAGCGTGTGTTCACGCGGGACGCCGGCCACGAGCTGCGCACGCCGGTGGCTGTGTTCAAGGGCTCCCTCGACCTGCTTGAACGCGATGCCAAACGCCCGCGGCAGGATCGCCTGGCTTTGGCGCGCATGCGCCGTACGGTGCAGGACATGGAATCTCTGCTGGAGACGCTGCTGCTGCTGGCGCGCGAGGAAAGCGCCGCCTTCAGCGGCAAGGCAACCGAGATCTGCGCCCTGATCCAAGATGAGGTGGCGGCCATGCAGGCCCTTGCGGACCAACGCGGCAACCGCCTCAAGCTGCGTTGCGACGTCGATCTAAGGGTTGAGGCCCCCGCTCAGGTGATTCGCATCGTGGTCGGCAATTTGCTGCGCAATGCCCTGACCTACACGCAGGATGGGCAGGTGGAGGTGGTGGTCTTCAACGCCGGCGTAAGCGTTGCGGACACCGGAACCGGCATGTCGCCCGAAGAGCTTGCCAGAGCCTTCGAGCCCTTCTTCCGCTCCGACCCCTGCCGCAAGGCGGCGGACGGGCACGGGCTCGGCCTGTCCATTGTCCGCCGTCTGGCCCGCAACTACGGCTGGACCGTTGACGCCAGCAGCCAACCCGGACGCGGCACGTCGGTCACGGTCAGGTTCTAGAATCATCCCGCAAGCCAGCATGACCGCGCGTGGCCGGCTGCGGAGCACGGCGCTAGTCTTTGACGGCATCGCGTTCGTCGCCCGGAAAGCGCAGGCAGTAGCCGCGCCCCGGCACGGTGGTCACCAGGGCATGGTCGAAGGGCCGGTCCAGGGCTTGGCGCAGATTGTAGAGGTGGCTGCGCAGGGCGTCGCTTTCCGGTGGGTCCCCGCGCCACAGCTCCCGCTGCAGATCGCGCCGGGGCACCACGCGCGGATACTCCCGCATCAGCACCCTGAGCAACTCAAAGGCGGTTCGCGATAAGCTGATCGGCACGCCGGCGCGGCTGACTTGCAGAGCGTCCGCGTCCAGCGCGAGTTCGCCAATCTCGTACTTGGACGCCAAGCCCTTGACCCGCCGTGCCAGCGCCTCGATGCGGGCGGCCAGTTCCGGCATGGCGAACGGCTTGACGAGGTAGTCGTCGGCACCGGCACCGAAGCCGGTCAACTTGTCCGTGAGTTCGTCACGGGCGGTCAGCATGATGATGGGCGTGTCGATCTTGGCGTCTTCGCGCAGGCGCCGGCAGATCGAAAAGCCGTCCAAGCCCGGCAGCCGGATGTCCAAAACCACCACGTCGTAGCTTTCGGTGACGGCCAGGTGCAGCGCCAGCAAGCCATTGGCGGCAAAGTCCACGTCATGGCCGCAGGCCTCCAAATAGGCACCGGTGGTCTCCGCCAGTTCGTGATGGTCCTCAACCAGCAGAATGCTCAGGTTCTCCATCACGGGCATCCTTGAGCGCCAAGTCGCTCGTCCTTCAGCCGCCAACGCTCCTCAAGCCACTCCAAGGGGCCTGCATCGAGCACTTCACGGACGGGATACTGGCCTATCGACAGGGTCACCGGCCCGCTGGCGCCGCCCAGGAACGCCCAAAAGGCGCTGGAGCGGCCGTAGTGGATGGTGACGTCCACCACCGGCGGGCTGCCTTCCGCCAAAGCCTCGACGATGGCCGTGAAGCCGCCTGCCCGCGGGCGCAGCAAGTGCCGGTGGGGACTCTTCGAAAGCCGCCGCTTGGCCTCGGTAAAGCGGGTGCCCTCGGCGAAGGTGAGCATTGCCGCCGGCGCCTCGCGCAACACCGCGCAGGCCTGGCTGACCCGCTCCCGGTCCTGGCGCCGACGATCCTCGACGGAGCCGCCCACGCGCCCTCGGCGGCGCATGATGGGAAAGTTGAATGCCAGCATGATGAGCCCCAACACCGGAATGTAGGCGAGTTCCCGCTTGCAAAGGAACTTGATGAGCGGGCCACGCCGGGCGATGGCGCTCTGCAAAAGGAAGACATCCGCCCACGACTGGTGGTTGGCGATCAGGATGCAGGCCGCATCCGGATCGAGTTCCATGGGCGGACAGTGCCAACGCGCACCGGACATGCGCTTCAGCCACCAGTCGTCAAACGCCACCGCACTGCGGTAGATTCCGGCGCTCACGCGGTGGGCGGCGGGCCGGGCCTTGGGCACCAACAGGCGCACCGCCAGCACCCCCAGCAGCGGCGCACACCAAAACAGCAGATTGAGGGAAACCGCCACCAGGGCGGCGAGGGCCTTGAGATGTTGTGCGGGGGTCACGCCGCCGACGCGGGCCTCCGCTTGGGAGGGCGCGGCACGAGAATTGGGGTACGGGCCAGATAGTCCTGGTATTGCGGATCTTCGCCCCAACGCCGCTTACCGCTTTCCTCCAGCATGCGCACACCGCTGATTTGCGTCAGCAGCAAGACGATGAACAGCGGTGACGCCAGCGTTGCCAGGGCCCAACCTTGGAGTGCGGGCCATGCGGCCACCGCGATGCCCGCCCAAAGCAGAATCTCGCCAAAGTAGTTGGGATGCCGGCACCAAGCCCAAAGGCCGCTGGTGATGAACCGCTCCGCGTTGGCGGCTTGGCGGCGAAACCGCCGTTTTTGTTCGTCCGCCGCCACTTCGATGGCGAAGCCAAGCGCCCAGAGCGCGACGCCGGCAACCAGAAAGCCGTCAGCGGGCACCCGAGTTGAAGCAGTGATGGCGGCAAGACCCGGTGCGAAAGAGACCGTCACCCAAGCCCCTTGCAGGCTCCACGTCATCAGAAAGGCGGCAAAGTCCTTCTTGATTCGGCTGAGGCGGCGATCAAAGCCGTCCCGGTGGATGCGGGCACTGAGGAACCAGCCCAAGCGCAACGCCCATGCGGCCACCAGCACCGCGATGATGACCGCCCTGGCGTCCGGCTGCCCGGAAGCGGCCAGCGCCAACAGCGCCAAGCTCAGGAAGGTGATGGAGCCGGTCAGGTCGTAGAAGCGGTCGCTCTGGGCCAGGTACGCCGGCACGAAGGCCAACCACTGGATGGCAAAGGCCAGCGCAACGCAGAGCGCGAACACGGGAACGCCAGCCACTTGCGCGCCGCCGTCGCTGCCGGCCAGCGCCATCAGTGCGCCAAGGCCCGCTGCGCCCAAAACGCCGATCCAAGGGGTGGCTTTGTTCACTGCAAAATCTCCGGTTCCCGAACAACGTGCCGATGTTCCGCCAGCATATCATCACCCGCCTTCCTGGCGGCTGCCTTCCGGGCGGCTGCCATCGAGGCGAGCGCCACTCAGGCGGGCCGCCTTGCTCCGAACCGCCGCCTGCAAATGTTCCACGAACACGCGGACACGGCGGGTGCTCCGGCTTTCGGGCGCCCGAAGCAGCCAGAGTGGCACCGGCTCCACGCCCACGCCGGGCAGGCGCCGCAGCTCGGCATCCGCATCCCCGAGCAGGCAGGGCAGCGCCGAGACGCCCACCCCCGCGCGGAGCAGCGGCAGCAGCTGCGTGAATCCCTGGCACCGGGCGGCCATCGGCGCTTCCGCCAAGTGGCCGGACTTCAATCGGTCGATGGCTAGGGCAGTGGCCTTGCCGCAAGCCAGCCCATCCGCCTCGATCCACTTGCGACTTGAGGCGGCGTCGGCAAGCAGCTCTCGATGGCCGTACAGCGACCACCCCACCGTACCGACCTCGCGTCCAATGAGATCCAAGGCGGGGGCGGCAGTCAGCTCCAGCGCCACGTCAAAGGACGCGGCGGGGGACGACGAGGACGCAAAGCCGCTCATCCATTCGATTTGGATTTCCCCGTAAGCGCTGACAAAGCGGCCCAAGTCGTCCGCCAAGCCACCCAGCAACAGGAAGCCAGGCACCACCACCCGAACCGGGCCGGCCAACTCGCCCTCGCTGCGACGGAGCAGAAGCTCGATGCCCGCGATGTCCTCCTCAATGCGCTGCAAGCCAGCCGCAGCCGATTCGCCGGCGGCGGTTAGTGTCAAACCCTGACCGCGGCGATTGAAGAGCTTGACGCCCAAGCGGCCTTCCAAGTGCTCCAAGCGGCGGGTGACGGTGGAGGGATGGACGCGGAGCGCCTTGGCGGCGGCGCGCACCGTGCCGTTGCGCACCACTGCCGAGAAGAATTTGAAGTCGTCCCAGTCCATTGTCTTTGTTTGCCCCGCTACTTTCGTTGAAGGAGCCCGGAATTCCGCCACGCACAGCGCTTTGCCAAGCGAAGAGTTCACCATTCACCAAGCGAAGATTGCACAGTAAACTTGAACTTTTCCGACCCTTGGCAGTCCATGACGTATCGGCATCATGCGATAGTGCGTTGCATAAATGCAACAGTCTGTTGCGTTACTTCCGGTTGCATTTTGCGTTACCAAAAGTAACATACGCACATCGGACGCGACGCAGGGCAAGCGGTCACTGATGCGCAGCCAAGCAAGATTCGAATTCACTGGTTGAGTGAATAGGCGCCGAAAATGAGGGATACCCGGCTTCCTCCCTCCCCTCCCCCTTCCCACGGGTATCCCTCTTCTTTCCCCCTTCTCTTTCCGAGGCCCACGCACCCCTATTGCGTGTGCTTGCGTCCAAGTTCAGGAACAAGTCGGAATCCCCCCCTTGTGGACACAGTGCGCAGTCATGCGCCAACAAACCTCCCAATTGACGGGCGCGGAGTTTCGCGCCAGCCAAACTCCGATGGCACCGGTGATGCGCGTACGCCTCTTGCGGGGGCTAAGCCTGTCGAATTAGGGTTGCGGCCATGAACTACCGCCATCTCAAGGTCGAGCGGACAACGCCTGCCATCGCGACAGTCACTTTCAACCGCCCGGCCAAAGCCAATGCCCTGCACCACGAGCACTTGGTGGAAATCGAGGCCGCTGCGCTGGCCTTTCGTGACGACGCCGAGACTCGGGCGGTCATCTTCACCGGCGCCGGCGCCCACTTCTCCTCCGGAGCCGACCTCACCGACGCTGGCGAGGCCTACCGAGTGCCCCTTGTGCAGCGCCGCCGTCGCATGCGCATCGGCGAACGCTGCATCAGCGCGCTCACGCAGATGGACCAAATCACCATCGCCGCTTGGAACGGCGCGGCCATGGGCGGCGGCGCCTGCATCGCCACAGCGCTTGATTTCCGCGTCGGTGCCGATGACTGCTTCATGCAGTACCCGGAAATCGACATTGGCGTTAACTTGATGTGGCGCAGCCTGCCGCTGTTGGTGCGCTTGGTGGGCGCCGCTCGCGCCAAGCGGCTGGTGATCGGCGGCGAACGCATCCCAGCCGAAACCCTGCTGGCTTGGGGCGTGCTTGAGGAGCGGGTGCCGAGGGCCCGTCTGCTGGAAGCAGCCCGGGAGATGGCCGAGCGTTACGCCGCCAAGCCGCCCATCGCTGCGCAGATGATCAAGCAAAGCGTCAATCAGATCGCCAGCGCGCTCGATGCCGCGATCATGCACATGGACGTTGACCAGAACCTGCTGGCCGCCAGCAGCAAGGACCGGCGCACCGCCATCGAGGCCTACTTGGCCAAAACCACGCCCACCTTCACCGGCGATTGACCGGTCGCTACTTGTAGTACACCGCGCGGGTCATGGAAAAGCGCAGCGCCATGCCATCGATCTCCCCCTCGATGGGCGCGTCGCCTTCACCGAGCTCAACCCGCTCCAAGGTGGTGCACAGCGTCTCGCCCATGATGTAGTCCCGATGTTCATCGGCGGCCTGCGCCAAGGCATCGGCGGCCTCATAGCGCAGCACGATGCGGTCGGACACCTCGAAGCCACGCTCCCTGCGCGCCCGTTGCACGCGGTTGACGAGCTCACGGGCGTGGCCGCCGCGAATCAGGTCATCGGTCAGGGCGCAATCCAACACCACGCTGATTTGGCCATCCGTCGCCGCACCGGAGCCCGGCAGGGGCTGATGTTGCACGACAATGTCCTCTGCAGCGAAGCGTTCGCTCTCGAGCATGAGCTCGCCATTGGCCTGATACTCGGCGATCTGCTCTGCGGAGAGTGAGCCGATGGCGGCGGCAAAGGCCTTCATGCGCTTGCCCAGGCGCTTGCCCAGCACCCTGAAGTTGGGCTTGGCGGCCAGTTCGATGTAACGCCCTTCGTCGCTGTCGAAGGCCAGCGCCTGCACGTTCAACTCCGCCTTGATGGTGGCACCGAGCTTGGCGATCTCGTCGAGCAGGTCCGGGTCTCGGTGAATGATGGTGAGCTGCCGCAAAGGGGTGCGCAGACCAATCTTGGCCTCTTCGCGCTGCGCCCGTCCGAGCAGTATCACCTGCCGCATGCGCGCCACGGCGGTTTCCAAGGCGGGCTTGACGAAGCCCTCTTCCGCCTGGGGATAGTCGCACAGGTGCACGGACTCCGGCTTCGGCTGGCCGCCGCCAAACTGGCAAAGCGCTTGGTAGAGGTGCTCGGAGAGAAAGGGCGCGAAGGGGGCCATGACCAAGCTGAGCTCCTGCAGCGCCGAGTGCAGGGTGGCGAAGGCGGCGATCTTGTCGGCCGTGACCCCCTCGCCCCAGAAGCGGCTGCGGTTGAGACGGATGTACCAGTTGGTCAGGTCCTCAATGAACTCAAAGAGCCGGGGCACGACGTTGTAGAGCCGGTAGGCGTCCATTTCCCGGGCCACGCCCGCCTTCAGGGTCTGCAGCCGGGACAGGATCCACTGGTCAAGAACGTTGTCGCCAAGGTGGCTGCCTTTCTCGGGCGACCAGCCGTCGATCTCCGCATAGGTCTTGAGGAAGGTGAAGGCATTGACCCAAGGCAGCAAGGCGCGCCGGGTCATGTCGCGCACGCCGGAGTCCGAGAAACGCTGCTCCTCCGCCCGCACCAAGCCGGAGTTGATGAGGTACAGCCTTAGGGCATCCGCACCGAAGGTCTCCATCAGTTCGTCCGGCGGCGTGTAGTTCCGCAGCCGCTTGGACATCTTTCGGCCGTCCGGGGCCATCACCATGCCGTTGACGATGACGTTGCGAAACGCAGGCTTCTCGTAGAGTGCGGCGGCCAGCACGGTGAGGGTGTAGAACCAGCCTCGGGTTTGGTCCAGGCCCTCGGCGATGAACTCCGCCGGGAAGCCCGCCTCAAAGATGTCCTGGTTCTCGAACGGGTAGTGCAGCTGCGCATAGGGCATGGAACCGGACTCGAACCAG
The DNA here is from genome assembly GCA_965220835.1 of Candidatus Azophilus sp. GTDB lineage: Bacteria > Pseudomonadota > Gammaproteobacteria > Pseudomonadales > Azotimanducaceae > Azophilus. Next base: position 2,796,735 of record OZ244842.1, read on the forward strand.
CAGTCCAGCACCTCCGGGATGCGGCGGTAAGTGCCCTCCTCGCCGTCGATGGAAAAAGTCAGCGGGTCCACGTGCTCCCGGTGCAGGTCCTGAAGCCGCACGCCGGTGCGGGCCTCAAGCTCGTCCAGTGAGCCAATGCAAACCGCCGCGCCAGTCACATCGTTGATCCAGATGGGAATGGGCGTGCCCCACACCCGGTTGCGGGAAATGGCCCAGTCCATCGCGCCTTTCAACCAGTTGCCGAAGCGGCCGTCCTTGATGTGCTCCGGCACCCAACGCACCTCGGCGTTGGCAGCGAGCAGCTTGTCCACAATGGCGGTGACCCGCACGTACCAGCTGGGCACCGCTCGGTAGATCAGCGGGGTGTCGGAGCGGTAGCAGTACGGATAGGCGTGGCGCAAGGCGTCCTCGCGGTACAGGGCGCCGGCATCCTGAAGGTGATTGATGATGGCGCGGTCGGCGTCCTTGACGTAAAGGCCCGCGAAGTCGCCGACCTCCTCGGTGAATCGGCCCTGCATGCTGACCGGGCAGGCGAAGGCCTCGATGCCCGCTGCCTTCAGCACCCGGGCATCGTCCTCCCCAAAGGCCGGCGCTTGATGCACGAGGCCGGTGCCTTCATCGGCGCTGACGTAGTCATCGGCCACCACCTGAAAGGCGCCCCGCGCCCGCTGCTCGGCAAAGTAGGGGAAGAGGGGCTCGTAGGATCGCCCCACCAGATCGCTGCCCTGCAGCCGGCCTTTGACCTCCAGGCCCTCGTAGGCTTCAAGCCGCTGCTCGGCGAAGTAGATGTGCTTGGCGGCCGCCGCATCCCAAGCCTTCACGTAACCAAGGCTGGCGTTGACGCAGACGGCCAGATTGGACGGCAGGGTCCAAGGCGTGGTGGTCCAGACGGACAGGTAGGCGTCCTCGTCGCGCAGCTTCAGAAGCACGGTGACCGCCGGATCCTGCACCTCCATGTAGTTGGCGCTGGCCTCGAAGTTCGACAAAGGCGTCTCCAAAGCGGTGGACACCGGCATGATCTTCTGGCCTTGGTAAATCAGCCCGCGGTCCCAGAGCGCCTTGACCACCCACCACAGGGACTCCATGTACCAAGCGTCCATGGTCTTGTAGTCGTTGTCGAAGTCCACCCAACGCCCGAGGCGGGTGATGGTGCGCCGCCACTGGGCGACGTAGCGCCCGACGATGGCCCGGCACTCGTCGTTGTAGCCGGCCACGCCAAGCTCCGCCACCGCCTGCTGGGCGGACATGCCCAAATGCTGGTCGATCTCGTGCTCAATGGGCAGGCCGTGGCAGTCCCAGCCGAAGCGGCGCAGCACATGGCGCCCGCGCATGGTCCAGTAGCGCGGCACGATGTCCTTGATGGTGCTGGCAACGATGTGGCCGTGATGCGGCAGCCCGGTGGCGAAGGGCGGGCCATCGTAGAAGATGTAAGGCTTTTTGCCTTTGCGTTGATCCATGGAGCGCTCAAAGACCTTGGAGCGCTCCCAAAGCTCAAGCACTTCGTGCTCCATCCGCACAAAGGAGAAGGTGCCCGTCGCTGACGCCGGTTCCGTCATGGTGCTCTGGAGATCGGGGAGGGAGGACGCATTCTAAGGCATCGGCGAGCCGGGTTTGAAGTTGGTTAGCAACTTGGCGGGTGGTGGGGTCAGTCTCCGCGCAGCTGTCGCTCCAGTTCGGCAATCCGCGCCTCCGCAACGCGCCGCGCCTCGTCCGCCTCCAGCCAAGCTCGCTCCGCCACTCGCTTTGTTCGTTCCACCGCTTGCTGAACTTCAAGCATCTCCTTTTGCGTGGGCAGGTAGCCGCTGTTCGGATTGAACAGGCGTAGCTTGCCGTCCCGCAAGTGAAGCTCGAAGCCCAGCAGGCTGGGCGCCGCAAGCAGTTCGCCGCGCTGCTCGAGAGCCACAGGCTCGAACTTGCCACCGGGGCCTAGGCGATGGCCCTTCAGCTCCGGCTTCAAGTAGTCTGCCGTTGGGTCATACTGCCAGTACTCGCGAACCCCGAGCTGTTCGTAGATCACCTTCTTGCGCCCTTCGTCCTCCTTGCGGGTGGATCTTGAAGTGACCTCCAGCACGAAGTCCGGGCCGTAGCCGCCCTCCTCCCAGATCCGCCAAGTCTGGCGCTCCGCGTCGGGACGGGGCTCGACGCCAAGCACCACAAACAGGTCAGGCACCAAGAACGCCTTGATATTGTCCTGTTGGTAGTACATGAGCTGGTCGCACCCAACAAAGACGTCCTCGCGGCCGTTGTAGGCAAGCAAGAGTGCGCCGAACAGGTCAAACGTCACCAGCACATGAAGACGGGTTTCACCCACGGGCTTGCCATCCGATTCCGGGTAGTCGTCCCGGGTCAGAACCGGGCGCTTGCGCGGCTTGACCAAGGGACGCCGGTAGTCCGGTGGGCCGTCGGCAAGCAGCGGTTGCGTTTCGCTCATGGCAGGCTCCTGTTGGCGGTTCAGGCCCGTGTAGGCCGGACCAGAATTTAGCACAGGGCCGATGGGGCCGGGCGACAACCGATTGGGCAGCGAATGTGGGCTTGGGGAACACGGCGCCATCATCCCGCTTGGGGTTCGCAAAATCTGTACGTCGAAGCCTGCACGACTGTGGGAAATTGACGCTTCGTGATCCCAGACGCACCTATCGCCGCCATGTTGATGTGGTAGGTTGCGCCCCTTGTTGATCGAAACCCATTGCGGAGACCCACCATGCAAATCGGCGCTGTTCTGCCCCACAACGAAATCGGCACGGATCCCGAAGCCATCAAGGCCTACGTGCAGGGCCTCGAGGCGCTCGGCATCACCCACCTGCTGATCTACGACCACGTGCTGGGCGCGGACCCGGACCGGCCTGGCGGCTGGAGCGGCCCCTACGACAAGGACATCGCCTTTCACGAGCCGTTCACCTTCTTCGCCTTCGTCGCCGCCGTGACCACCCGCCTGGAGCTGGTCACCACCGTGCTGATTCTGCCCCAGCGGCAAACCGCCCTGGTGGCCAAGCAGGCGGCGGAAGTGGCGCTGCTGTCCGGCAATCGGCTGCGCCTAGGCATCGGCACCGGTTGGAACGCCGTGGAGTACGAGGCCTTGAATGAGGACTTCAGCAACCGCGGCAAGCGCCAGGCGGAACAGGTCAAGCTAATGCGCCGCCTGTGGAGCGAGGACGCTTTCAGCTTCAAGGGCGACTACCACCGCGTCACCCAAGCCGGGATCAACCCACGCCCCTCTCAATCGGTGCCCATCTGGTTCGGTGGCGGCGCACCCGCACTGCTCAAGCGCTGCGCCGAACTCGGCGACGGCTGGATGCCGCTTGGCGGCCCGAACGCCAAGAGCCAAGCCTGCATCGATGCGCTACGCGCCCATCGCGAGGCAACGGGCCAGAGCTGGGACGGTTTCGGCATTCAAGCCCAAGCCCAGTTCGCCGGCGGCACGCCCGAGCGTTGGCGCACCCACGCCGACAAGTGGCAAGCCATGGGCGCAACCCATCTCGCCGTCGCCACCCACAATGCGGGCCCAACCAACGTGGATGGGCACTTGAAGCGGATTAGCGCCTATCTTGAAGCCGTCAGCTAACGACCCACGGCTTGCAACAACGCGTCCATGCGTGGTTTGAGCTTTTCCACGCTGCCGGCCATCAGCGGCACGATGACTTGGTCGGCGCCCAGCGCCTTGAACTCCGCAATGGCGTCAGGGTTCAGGAAGTCGCGCCCGGGGCCGACATAGACTTGGGCGTCCGCCCGGCTGCGGCCGGCTGCCGCGAGCAGGGCATCCAAGCGGTCCAGCCGTTCCGCGAGCACCTCCGGGCTGAGATTGAAGCCGTACCAACCGTCGCCGTGGCTGGCAACGCGGCGCAGGGCCGGTTCGCTTTCGCCGCCGAAGAAGATAGGGGGGTGGGGCGATTGCACCGGCTTGGGATTGAAGTGGCAGGGCGCAAGCTGGTAGGTCTCGCCGTCGTAGGCGGCCAGCCCCGGGCTCCAGAGGGCCTGCATCACCTCAATGTACTCCACGGTGCGCCGTGCCCGGGTGCCGAAGTCCATCTGCAGGTTGTCAAACTCCTCCTTCAGCCAACCGATGCCGACGCCGAAGTCCACCCGACCGCCGGAGAGGTAGTCGAGGTCTGCCACCATGCGCGCGGTGTACACGGGGTTGCGTTGGGGCACGAGGCAGATGCCGGTGCCGAGCCGGACGCGCTTGGTGTGCGCGGCAATGTAGGTCAGCGCCGCAAAGGGGTCGAGAATGCCCTCCGGATCCCCCGGGATGCGGCCGTTCGCCGAATAGGGATAGCGTGACTCGTACTCCGGAAAGAAGATGACGTGCTCCGGCAGCCAGATGGCATCGAAGCCGGCTGCCTCCACCGCTTGGGCGGCCTCACCGATGAAGGCGGGGGGCGTAATGTGGTTGAAGGCCATGGCGACGCCGATTTTCATGGTTGTCTCCTCAGTGGCATGCGGCTTGCAGCGCCTGATCGCACCGACCGGCTGATGGCGCATCGGGGTATCATCGCCCGAAGTGTCCCGCCCGATCAACAACGGCACGACAAGGGGCGCAAACCACCCACAGGAACCGGAGTTTCGCGCGCGCGGCGATGACAACCGAACCCTTTCCAGCCCGCTCCGCCTACCCTTGGCATCTGGCGGGCTCCAGCCTGTGGATGGCCGGCATGAGCCTGCAGGGGTTCCTGTTCACTTGGCTGCTGGTGGGCGTGCTGGAGATTCCCGCGGACCAAGCGGGCATCGCCCGTTCCTTGGCCGAGTTCCCGCCGCTGGTGATATTGCTGGTTGGCGGCGTGCTCGGCGACCGCTTCAACGGGCGCTCCTACCTGGCCGTGATGCACCTGCTCATGTGCCTGCCGCCCCTCGCCATCGCCATGGTGTTCGAGCTCGGGCTGCTCAGCTACTGGTGGGTGGTGACCTTCGGCGTGCTGATGGCGGGCATCCAATCGCTGTCCGACCCGGTTCGCCAATCCACCCTCGCCCGGGTGACGCGTTTCGACATCCAGCGGGCGGTGACGATCATGACCATCGCCACCTCGCTGGTGGGCATCGGCGGCATGTACTTGGGTGGCCAACTGGAAAGGCTGGGCTTGGCCACGGTGCTGGTCATCCAATCGCTGACGTTTCTCACGGGCCTATTGGCGGTCTGGCGCCTGCCCTCGCTGCCGGGCGTCCGTTCGGCCGAGCGGCCCAACATCGGCGCAGGCCTCAAGGCCGTCACGCGGATTCCGCTGGTCCGCAACGTCATCGGGCTCAACTTCCTCAGCAGCCTGTTCAACGCCGGCGCCTACATCATCGTGATTCCCTACATTGTCAAGGAAATCTACTTGGGCGATGCGGAGACCTTCGCGTTCGTGCTGATCATCTTCACCATCGGCGCCATCGGCTCCAACGTGGCTTTGCTGCCCTTCATGCCCTTGCGGCGGCCCGGGCGCCTGTTTCTCATCCTGCAGCTCACGCGGGTGGCGATCCTCTACGTCATATGGCTGGCGCCCACGCTGATGCTGTTCTACGCCGCGCTCATCGTCTGGGGCATCAACCAAGGCATGACCACCACGCTGTCACGCGCCATCGTCCAGGAACTGGCGCCCCCCGAAGAGGGCGCCCGAATCCTCTCCGTGCTGATTTTGAGCTTCATGGTTTCCGCCCCAGTGAGCGCAACCCTGCTTGGCGTGCTGGTGGAGCGCTTCGATCCGATGGCCGGCCTGCTGCCGGGCATGGCCATCTCCTTGGTCATCTTTGGCATCGGCGTGATCAAGAGCGGACTGTGGCCCTACCGATCCACGGGCACCGTGCCGCGCGGCAATTCAGGTTAAAATCCTCAACCCTCCGGCCAGCAACTGAAGGAGCGCCATGGCCAGCCCAGCCCCCGCCACCAAGTCGGAAGTCGTCTCCTCCGACGCCGAAGACCTCATACTGGTGGACGCGGCGGACACCCCTGTCGGCTTTCTGGACAAGTCGTCCTGCCACGACGGCAAAGGCATTCTGCACCGCGCCTTTTCCGCTTTCCTGTTCAACGAACGCGGCGAGGTCCTGATCCAAAAGCGCGCTGCGGACAAGCGCCTGTGGCCGTCCTACTGGTCCAACAGCTGCTGTTCACATCCCCGGCGCGGCGAGGCCATGGAAACCGCGGTGCGCCGCCGCCTTCACCAGGAGCTTGGCCTGCCCCCAACCCAAGTGCTGGACCTGCGCTACATCTACAAGTTTGAGTACCATGCGGCCTTCGGGGCGGCCGGCAGCGAGCACGAACTCTGCTCCGTTTTCCAAGCGCGAATTGCCGGCGAACCCGTGGTCAACGTGACGGAAATCGAAGACTGGGCCTGGGTGGCCCCCGCGGAGCTGACTCGGCGGCTGGCCGAACAAGCCAGCCAATTCACCCCTTGGCTGCACTTGGAGTGGCCACAGGTGCTGAACGCTTAGATCAACAGCGCCACGCCCAGGAGCAGCAGCCCACCACCGAGGGCATCGTGCCACCGAACGCGCTCCCGAAACAGCCAAACGCTGGTGAGAAAGGCGAAGATCAACTCCACTTGGCCAAGGGCCCGCACCAAGGCGGCGTTCTGCAGCGTCATGGCGGAGAACCAGCCGGCTGAGGCCAAGGCGCCTGCCGCGCCCACTTGAGCCCCCGGACGCCAAGCGGCCAGCACGGCAGTGAGGGTGCCTGGCTCCCGCAGGCGCAGCAGCAGGCCCATCGTTAGGGTCTGCACTGCCAAGGCAACCGCCAAGGTCGCCATTGCCCGCTCAAAGAAGGCGCCCTGGGGCAAGCTCAGCGCAGCGCTCCTGTAGCACACCGCGGCAATCGCGAACCCAGCGCCTGCCAGCAAGCCCAAGCCAACTCCGCCCTGCCAATGCGTCCCGTCCTTGGGATTGCCCCGAACCGTCATGACGACCACCCCAAGCAGGCTGACCAATAGGCCGGCCAAGGCCAGCCAAGACAACGCGTCGCCCAACAGCACGAAACCGAAGGCGGCGGTCTGCATCGCTTCTGTCTTGGAGAACGCGGTGCCCACGGCGAAGCTGCGCTGCCGGAAGGATCCCAGCAAGGCAGCCGTGCCGCCAATCTGGGCGACGCCACCCAAGGCGGCGCCGAGCCAGAATGCCGGGCCAGCCTCGGGGATCGGCTGGCCAGCAACTGGCCGGTTGGCAAACAGCAGCGCAGCGCCCAGCCAAGCGAAGGGCAAGGCGTAGAGGAAGCGGACATAGGTGGCGCCAAGAACGCTCAGTTGACGCGCTTCGCCAGCGGACAGCTGACGCTGCAGCAGCGAGCGGACATTCTGCATGAAGGCCGCGCCCAAGGTCAGCCACACCCAGAGCATGGGCGTTAACCGCCCGCCAGTTGGCGAATGCGCTGCGGCTGACGGGACAGCCACTGGAGGCGGGCAATGAGCGCCACTGCGGCCAAGGTCAAGCTCCCGATCGTGCCGGTCCAGAAGCCATAGACGCCCAAGGCGGGTGCGCCGAGCAACCCAAATCCCAGCAGAGCCGCCAGCGGCAGCCCTACCCCCCAGTAGGCCAAGCCGGCGAACAACATCGGCACTTGGGTGTCCTTGTAGCCCCGCAGCGCCCCCATGGCCGTGCCTTGGGCGCCATCCACGATCTGAATCGCCACCACGAACAGCATGAGATTGGCGCCGAGGGCGAACACGGCGGGATCCTTGGTGTAGAAGCTCGGCACGAGATCGCGGCAAAGGTAGATGGCCACGGCTGCGGCCAAGCCGAAACCGATGCTGACGCCCAGGGCGACGTTGCCGCTGCGGCAGGCCGCTGCCCAATCCTCGCGGCCCACGTTGAAGCCAACCCGCACGGACGCGGCCATGCCCAAGGCCAGCGGCACCATGAAGGTCAGGCCAGCCACATTGCCCGCGATTTGATGGGCCGCCACCGCATCCACGCCGAGGCGGCCAATCAGCAACGTGACCGCCGAGAACATGCTGATCTCCAGAAAGTGGGAAGCGCCAATTGGGGCACCGAGCCTAAACAGGCGCCCGATTTCCCGGAAGTCCGGCCAACTGAAACGGGCAAACAGGCCGGCGCTGCGCATGCGCGAGAAGGCCACTATGCCCGCCATGGCCAACATCTGGCTGGTCATCACGATGGCGCTGGCGTAGCCGCAACCAGCGCCGCCGAGGCCCGGAAGGCCGAACCCGCCATAGATGAACAGGGCATTGAGCGGCACCTTCAGCGCCAGCCCGGACAGCGCCACCGCCATGGCGGGCAGGGTCCAGGACATGGCGTCGCAGAGGTAGCGCATGGCGAAAAAGCCCAGCATCGGCAGGACGCCCCAGGACAGCGCCTTGAGGTAGGCGCCGGCAATGGGGATGGCCAGCGGGTCAACCTCGATGGCACGCAGAATTGGCTCCGCGTTGCGCAGCAGCACGATGAGCGCGCCGCCACCCACCACCGCCATCCAGAGGGCCTGACGCACCACCTCCCCGGCATGGGTGCCTTGCCCCCGGCCATGCAGCTGCGAAACCGATGGGGTGATCGACATGATGAGACCAGTAATGAACAGCATGGCGGGCCAAAACAGGTTGCCGCCGAGGGCCACACCGGCTAAATCGGCAGCGCTCAGCCGGCCGGCCATGACCGTGTCCGCCACCCCCATGCCCATCTGCGAAAGCTGGGCCAGAATGATCGGCAACGCCAGCCGCACCAGCTGACTCAACTCCTGTCGAACCACGGCAAACGCACATCAGGGGGAGGGCCGCCATTCTAGCCCGGAACGCCCCGGACAGTTGGCGCACCCGCTGCGTCGGTGCGGTTGGAGATTCCTTAGCGAAAACTTCGCGCCTGATGGGTGGGGTGGATTCCGATAGGTTGATGAACCTGCCCAGCGAGGCACATCCAATATGCGTCTTAACGATAATGATTCTCAAATATAAGAACTTCGGAACTGGGCATTTGTGATGGACAACGACCATGGCGTTGATTCAAACTTTCGAGTGGCGAAGGTAAGGCCATCGCCTGTAGTCTGGCGTGGCACTCACCTGCGGACATTTGCCCAAACCATCTGAAGGAGACAAATCATCATGGATCTGAACAACAGCCAAACCCTGCAAAACCTCAAGGACGCCTTCGCCGGCGAGTCCCAAGCCAACCGGCGCTACCTCTATTTCGCCGCCAAGGCGGACGTTGAGGGCGAGAACGACGTCGCCGCGGTTTTCCGTTCCACGGCGGAAGGCGAAACCGGCCACGCCCACGGCCACCTTGAGTACATGGAGGCGGTCGGCGACCCGGCCACCGGGCTGCCCATCGGCACCACCAGCGACAACCTCAAGGCGGCCATCGCGGGCGAGACCCACGAATACACTGACATGTATCCCGGCATGGCGAAGACCGCCCGGGATGAGGGCTTCGAGGAGATCTCGGACTGGTTCGAGACCTTGGCGAAGGCCGAACGCTCCCACGCCAATCGCTTCCAGAAAGCCTTGGACGCCATGGCGTAGCACTCCAATGGCCGTCCGAGAAGGCAGCCTGGAGGCACCGGAGCGCCGTCCCATTGACTGGCGCTCCGACGCCTTCTACGACAAGGCGGAGCTGAACGCCGAACTGGAGCGGGTGTTTGACATCTGCCACGGCTGCCGCCGTTGCGTGAGCCTGTGCGATGCCTTCCCAACCTTGTTCGACTTGGTGGATGAGTCGGATACCCTGGAAGTGGACGGCGTGGACCCGGAAGACTACGCCAAGGTGGTGGAGCAGTGCTTTCTCTGCGACCTTTGCGCCCAGACCAAGTGCCCCTACCTGCCGCCGCACGAATGGGCGGTGGACTTTCCGCACCTGATGCTGCGCGCCAAGGCTGAGCGCTTCAAGGCCGGCAAGACCCGCTGGCGCGACCGCCTGATCACCAGCACGGATCCCGTGTTCAAGGCGCTGTCAACGCCCGGCGTCGCCCAAGTGGCCAATGCCGCCGCCACGGTGCCGGCGCTGCGCAAGGCCGGTGCGCCCGTGATTGGCCTGCACGCCGAAGCGCCGCTGCCGAAGTTCGCGGCCAAGCCGCTCAGCCGGCGGGTGAAGGGCATCGCGGGCAACGGCTTGGCGGCAGAGCCATCGGAGCGCACCACGGGCAAGGTGGCCATCTACGCCACCTGCTACGGCGAGCACAACTGTCCCGAAGTGGTGGAGGACCTGATCGCCGTGCTGAACCACAATGGCGTCCCGGCCAAGCTGCTCAAGGACGCCCGTTGCTGCGGCATGCCAAAGTTGGAACTTGGCGACCTGGAACGGGTGGCGGTGGCCAAGGAAGCCAACCTGCCCGCCTTTTTGAGCGCCATTGACGAGGGCTATGACCTGATGGCGGTCATACCCTCCTGCGTGTTGATGTACAAACAGGAAATCCCGCTGATGTTCCCTGACGATGCGGACGCGCAGCGGGTGAAGCAGGCGTTCTTCGACCCGTTCGAGTACCTGATGCTGCGCCACCGCGCCGGGCTGCTCAACACGGATTTCACGCACCCGCTCGGCAAGGTGGCCTATCAGGTCGCCTGCCATCAGCGGGTGCAGAACATCGGCCTGAAGACGCGGGAGTTCCTCAACCTGATCGACGGCACGGAGGTCACTGCAATAGAGCGGTGCTCCGGCCACGACGGCACTTACGCCGCCAAGACCGAGACCTACGCCAAGGCCATGAAAATCGTCCGTCCGGTGGCCAACCGAGTGCAGCAAGCCAAGCCGGATCGCTTCGGCTCCGACTGCCCCATGGCCGGGCGCCTGATCGGCCATGCGCTGGCTCAAGATGCGGACGCCAAACTGTCCGCAGACGCCGCGGAGCACCCCATCTCCATGGCCCGGTTCGCCTACGGCATCTGAGGCCCAACATGGAGAAACTGGACCGCTCCAAGCTATGGGGCCTTGAGGCTTATGCGACGGAACGTGCTTCGTTCCGGCAGCAGGTCATTGCGCACAAGCGCCATCGCCGGGTGCGCTTGAACGCCAACGCCACCCTGTACTTCGAGGACTTCCTCACCATGAAGTACCAAGTGCAGGAGATGCTGCGGGTGGAGCGCATTTTCGAGCCAGCCGAAATCGAGGCGGAAATCGAGGCCTACAACCCGCTCATTCCGGACGGCAGCAACTGGAAGGCAACGTTCATGATCGAGTACCCGGACGTTGCCGAGCGGCGCCGGGCGCTCGAGCAACTCAAGGACATCGAGCGTAAAGTCTGGGCGCAAGTGGGCGAGGGAGACCGAATTGCCGCCATCGCCAATGAGGACCTCGACCGTTCAAACGAGGACAAGACCGCCGCCGTCCACTTCCTGCGCTTTGAGCTCAGCGCCGCTCAGGTGGACGCCCTGCGCCAAGACGCGCGCCTGCGCTTCGGCATCAGCCATCCGGCCATGACCTGCGAGACGGAAGTGGACGGCGCCATTCGTGGCTCGCTGCTTAGCGACTTCAGATAGAAGCCTTGTACCTGCAAAATCGCGCAGGTTTATGAGGCACTGCACGTCCACCCAGAAAGCCCAAGTCCTCCAGGAGCACCCCCGCGCAGCGTGCGCGCCAAGGTGCGAAGCAACTCGCGCTTGCGGCCCAGCGGCAAAGGCTGGTACTGTAAATGTTGAAGGGGCTTTCGCCTTCCATCCCGCCCAGTCGCTACTTCCGCCAAGGCAATTTAGGTCAAGAGCCACGGCGCGTTGGTCGTGAACCCGCTGGAATCGGAGGCGGCATGGCCACAGGAAAAAGCAATCGTGAAAATGCGGCGGTCGCGCTGAGCGCCGCCGAATATGAGCGCCGCCGAATGAACGAGGCACTCAAGCCTGCCCAAGGCAGAGCCTTAACGGAACCGTATCGTGGATAAGAGCAACCCAGCCAAAGCCATCGTCATCGCTGGCATGCACCGCAGCGGGACTTCGGCCCTCAGCCGAACCTTGAACCTGATCGGCTGCGGGATGGCCGAGGATCTGGTGGGCGGCAACGAGCGGGGCAACGAGCGCGGCCATTGGGAATCGCAGCGCATCAACGAGTTGAATGAGGGGATTCTCGCCTCCGCCGGTTCGCGCTGGGATGACTGGGAGCCCATCAGTCCCGGCTGGCATCAATCCCCGGCGCGCGACGAGTGCTTCGAGAGGGCTCGAGAGGTGCTCAAACTCGAGTTCGCCTCCAGCCGCCTCTTCGTCATCAAGGATCCGCGCTTTTGCCGGTTGATGGAGTTCTGGGTCCAAGCCATCGAGTCAATGGACATTGCGCCGCTGGTGGTCATGCCCATCAGAAACCCCTTGGAGGTCGCCGCTTCCCTGCAAAGTCGGGACCGCATTGACCCATCCATAGGCCGGCTGCTTTGGCTTCGGCACGTGCTCGATGCCGAGGCGGGCAGCCGCGGTTGCCAACGGGTCGTCACGAGGTTCGACGACCTGCTGAAGGATTGGCGGGGCCAAGTCACGCGCATCGGCGAGCGGCTGGAGGTGTCGTGGCCAAAGATGTCGAGCGCTTCGGCACTGGACATCGACGACTTCCTGACACCGGAGCTGCGCCATCACGCCGCCTCCGCGGATGCCATCGAGCCCAGTGACCAGAGCATCCGCTGGATCGCCGAATGCCATGACATACTGAAGAGATGGGGCGATGACGACGAAAGACCATCGGACCTCGCCACCCTCGACGAGATTCGTTCCAGCTTGAATGCGTTGGGCCCGCTGTTTGGCCGTCCGCTGGAGCTCGGGCGGCGGGCAATGCGCAATGCGCGAAGGCTGGAAGGGGAGCGCGGGGAGCTGGCCAGCCGCTTGGCGGCCGAAACAGGACGGGCCAAGGAGCTGCAGCAGGCCGCCACCGAACGGGCGGCACAACTGGAGGCGGAAACCAGCAGGGCCAATGAGCTGCAGCGCGCCGCCAGTGAGACGGCCGCGAAACTGGAGGCCGAAACCAACAGGGCCAGCGAGGCGAGGCGCGCCGCCAGCGAGACGGCCGCGAAACTGGAGGCCGAAACCGGCAGGGCCAACGAGCTGCAGCGCGCCGCCAGTGAGACCGCTGCGAAACTGGAGGCCGAAACCAACAGAGCCAGCGAGGCTGCGGCGAAGCTGGAGGCCGAAACCACCAGGGCCAGCGAGCTGCAGCGGGCCGCCACCGAAAAGGCAACCCTGCAGGCTGAGAAAGTCGCGGCGCAACAGGCCACGATCGACGACCAAGAACGGGAGCTTGCCTCACTGAGCGACAGCCTTGCCAACGCACGGCAAGAGATTTCAACCCTCATGGCGGCGGTCAACGAACGGGAACAACGCATCGCCAGCTTGCTGGCGTCCACCAGTTGGCGACTTACGGCACCCTTGCGACGGCTCAAGCTGAGCATGAGCCGGCTGCTTCGCAGGACTTTGCTCTTGGCGCAAATCAGCGGCTGGATTTGCACTGGCCAGTTTCGCAGGGCGGCCCATGCCGCCTTGCCCATCTACCGTCGGTACGCTCCCCGTTGGGTGGCGCGGCTCATTCCCCACCGAATGCGCCGTTGGCTTCGGTCATCAACAACGACAACACCAAGCGCTGCCGCCAAAGCCACTTTGGACACGGACAGCCAGACCGAAGGGGCTCTGTTCGTTCCAGAGAGCAGAGGCGCCCCCCCACAATCAAGCGGCGTGCGATTGATCGCCTTCTACTTGCCGCAGTTTCATCCCATACCGGAAAACGACGCTTGGTGGGGCCAAGGGTTCACTGAATGGACCAACGTGCGGGTCGCGAAACCACAGTTTGCGGGCCACTACCAGCCCCGGGTGCCCATCGACACCGGCTACTACGACCTGCGCGATCCCGCAGTGCAGCGCCGCCAAGTCGAACTCGCCAAGCGGTACGGCATCGGCGGCTTCTGCTTTTACTTCTATTGGTTCGCCGGCCGTCGGCTGCTGGAAACGCCGCTGCTCAACTACCTCGAAGATCCATCCATGGACCTGCCGTTTTGCCTGTGCTGGGCCAATGAGAACTGGACTCGGCGCTGGGATGGCCGGGAACAAGACCTGCTGATCGGCCAAGAGCACTCGCCAGACGACGACTTGGCATTCATCAAGTACGTCTCCCGATATCTGTTAGATCCCCGTTACATCCGCATCGATGGCCGCCCGCTGCTGCTGGTCTATCGACCAGCGCTGTTCCCCGACGCGGCGCAAACCGTGTCTCAATGGCGCCAGTGGTGCCGCGAAAACGGCGTTGGCGAACTGTACGTCGCGATGGTGCAGTCCTTCCAAGACTTGGACCCCATGCCTTACGGCATCGACGCCGCTATTGAATTCCCTTGGCATACCGGGCTACCTAACGACATCACCACCGAACTCGTTTCAGACCAATCCGAATTTCGCGGTTGCGTATTCGATTGGCCGCATTACGCCGCCCAGTGCGAGGAACAGCCCGACCAACCCTGGACCCAGATGCGCGGGGTGATGCCCGGTTGGGACAACACCCCGCGCCGAAAGTCGGAAGCGCATCTATTCCAAGGCCACTCGCCCTCGGGTTACGGCCGCTGGTTGCGCTCAGCCACACATTGGACGTTGGCTCAGGAACGCTCCAAGGATGAGCGGTTGGTGTTCATCAACGCTTGGAACGAATGGGGGGAAGGGGCGTATCTCGAACCCGACCAGCGGTTCGGCTACGCCTTCCTGCAAGCCACTCGGGATGTCATTGAAGAAGTCGCTCAAATGCCCCGCGACTCCCTGCGCTCGAACCCCGCTTTGCGAGAAACCCAGAATTCTCATGCCGATGGGCTGGCGGCAAAGCAAGTGGTTCCCGTCGGCCCTAATCACTCTGCTTCCGCGAGCGGCATTCGGCTGCCGTGCCCCGAGCACCCCGACATCTCGGTCGTGATACCCGTCCATGGCAAGTGCCATCTGACCTTGCGCTGCCTCAAGTCGCTGAGCGACTTGAGCGACCGGCGATCATTCGAGGTCATCCTGGTGGATGACGCGTCCACCGACGAAAGCCCTTACGTGCTTCCAGAAATCCTAGGCATCCGCTACTTCCGCAACGACCAAAACCAAGGCTTTTTGCTGTCTTGCAACCGCGGCGCGGCGCACGCCCAAGGGCGCCACATTTTGCTACTGAATAACGACGCAATGCTTCAGGACGGTACCATCGACGCCCTAGCCGGCACCTTCGACGATCACCAAAACGTCGGGCTGGTCGGCGCCAAGCTCTACTTCGAGGACGGCCGCCTGCAGGAGGCGGGGGGCATCGTTTGGTCGGACGGCTCCGCCATGAACTACGGCCGCGGCGACGATCCCCGCAGGCCGGAGTACAACTACGTGCGCGACGCGGACTACTGCAGCGGTGCCGCGATCATGCTGCCCGTCGCGCTGTGGAAGCGGCTGGGCGGCTTCGACAGCTACTACGAGCGCGCCTACTACGAAGACACGGACCTCGCCTTCCGGGTGCGCCAAGCGGGCCTGCGCGTGCTCTACCAGCCGTTCGCCAAAGTCGTGCACACCGAAGGCGCAACCTCCGGCACCGACCCGTCGAAGGGCGAAAAGCGTTACCAAGAGGAGAACCGCAAGCGGTTTCTCAAACGCTGGCGGACGGTCCTGAGGGGCGGCCACCACGCCCCGGCAACGGCGCCCCAAATCGCCAAGGACCGCGCCGCCGCCGGCCGTGCGCTGGTCATCGATTGGGCAATTCCAATGCCCGACCACGATTCGGGCTCCGCCGACACCTTCAACCTCATACGCATGCTGGGGCGCTTGGGGATCAAGACCACCTTTGCGGCGCACCGGGACCTGAAGTACCACGGACGCTACACGGACGCCTTGCAGCGGCTGGGGGCGGAGGTGCTGTACGCGCCTTACCGCGACACGCTGCCCGCCTACTTGAAGGAGTGCGGAAAGGACGCGGATTACGTCTTCGTGCATCGGGTCAACGTCTTCAAGGACTTGGCGGAGCAGCTGGCAAAGCACTGTCCGAGCGCCCGCATCGTCTTCAACACGGTTGACCTCCATCACATCCGGGAGGCCAGGCAGGCTGAAACGGAGGGCTCCGAGCCAATCAGAAGGCAGGCCCAAGCGACCAAGCGCGCGGAATTGGCGCTTGTTCGCAAGGCCGCCGCCACCATTGTGGTAAGCGATGCCGAAGCAGCGCTGCTCAGCGAGGCCGTGCCGGACGCGCCCGTGTTTCACCTGCCGTTGATTCGCGAAGCGCCTGGCGCCGGGGACGTGCCTTTCGAAAGGCGCTCCGGCATCGCCTTTTTGGGCAACTACCTGCACCCGCCAAACTTGGATGCCGTAAGGCACTTCGCCCACCAAGTCTGGCCGCAGGTGCGCACCACGCTGCCGGATGCCGAGCTGCTGGTCGCCGGCGGCCAAATGCCCCCGGAAGTGGCGGCACTCGACGCCATCGAAGGCGTCCGCGTTGTCGGCCACGTGCCGGACCTGTTCGAATTCTTCAAGTCCGTTCGGTTGAGCATTGCGCCCCTGCGCTACGGCGCTGGTGCGAAAGGCAAGGTGATTTCAAGCCTCTGCCACGGTGTACCCGTCGTCGCGTCGCCCATCGCCGCTGAGGGCATCGATGTCGAGCATGGCCGGAGCATTCTCATTGCCGGAAGTCAGGCCGAGTGGATTGAGCACCTGAAGGGCGCCTATCGCGATGCGGATCTGTGGACGGGCCTCTCCCAACAGGGCCTCGCCGTGGTGAGGGAGAAGCACTCGCTGGAAGCGGGAATGGAGGTTTTGGCGCGCGTTCTCAATCTCGGCCAGGCGGAGGACCGGTGGCCCGCGGTCTCCCAAAGGCCGACAGCAGTGCGCCGGTCCGATGGGCAGCAAGGCGAAGGAGAGCTGCCCGGCGCAAACCTCACCATCCTGACCGGGCTGCCCGGGGCGGGTAAAACAGAGGCCCTGATCAACAGAGTCAACGAGGCGAGGCAAGCCGGCCGCACCGCGTTGGTGTTCATGTGCAGCGATTCGCCCCTGCTGCGGGAGAGGCCAAACATCGCGAAACACCGCATGATAGGCAGCCGCTCCAAGCTGAAGGTTGAGATCGACCACTTCGTGTCGGCAGACCGGGGCATCGCGCTGGTCGGCGAGGCGCCGCATGATGCGCTTTTGGCGTTCGACGAGGCGCTGCACTTTGGCGACGGGCTGGTAGACGCTTGGTGCGCCGCCGCCGAGCGGGGCGCGGAAGTCATGATCGCCTCACCAAGCACGGCCCAAATCGAGGAGCTTGGCCGGCGCGGCTACGCGGCGACTCGGCTGCCGCGAATTTGCCAGGCCTGCGGGCAACGCGAGGCGACCGAGGTTTTCGTGCATCGCGATGAAGATCGCACCGAGTCCGTGTGCGCAACCTGCCACGACCTTGCGCGCGCAGACGCCAAGCGCGAGGTGGTCGAGCGCCTTGAGCGAGGAGATCCTTATCCTGGCGAGAAGCGCATCTACCAGCCAGTGGAGCTGGAGGAGTGTGCCGACTGGAGGGTGATTCGGGACGACTCCGACACCCGACTCGAGCTGATGAGCGACATCTGCCGAGACCAGGGGCTGCCCCAGCCCCACGCCACCTATCTTGATGTTGGGTGCAACACGGGCTACTTCTGCAGCCGCATGGCCCGCTTGGGATTTCTGTCCACAGGCGTTGACGTCACGGCGAACAGCATCGAAGTGGCGAGGCTATTGGGAGTCTACGTTCGGCGTGACCACGGGTCCTTCGTGCTTGCGGACGCCCACGCCTATCTCGCCGAGTCGCAGCGTGAGACCTTCGACGTGACTTCGGCGTTCAGCGTCTTTCAGTGGGTGATGATCCAAAACACGCCGGAGCACGGCCTAGACTGCATGCGCTGGCTGTTCAGGAAGACGCGCCGCATCTGCTTTCTGGAAATGGGCGAGTCCAAGGAAGCCCACTACAGCGAGCTGGGGATGCAGTACGACACTGACTGGATCCATCGGTTCATGGCGGCCGAGGGCGGGTTCGAGCGCATAGAGGTCTTCAATGCGAGCACGAAGCAGATTCGACGCGACCTGTTCGTGGGGTACAAGCCCACTTGACTCCCAAGCGCTTTCTAGGTGACTTAAGGCCGCTGAAAGTTCCATCAACGCCCAAACAGGCCTAAGAGATCCGCCACGAGTGCGCCTACGCTTCAGACTAGGCTCTGAATCAGGTCGGCGCTTAGAGGGGAGAACTGGGGCGAACGGCAACCCGTTCGCCCCAGTCGCAAGGCCGCCCGAGGTCAGGCTTTCAGGCGGACCATTTCGTTAAGCACGCCGTCGAGGCCGCCGTACACGGAGAGTTTGCCGACTTTCTCGGTGATTTTCTCCAGCGTTTCCAGCTCCTTGAGGCGCAACGCCACCGCGTTGCTCTCCATGACCTTGGCCGTGTTGAGCAGCGAACGGGTCGCATTGGTTTCCTCACGACGACGGATCACGTTGGCCTGAGCGGCCTTTTCGGCCTCAACCACCTTGCCGAGCAGCACCTTCATGTCGCCCGGCAGGATGATGTCCTTCACGCCGACGCCTTCGACCGCGATGCCAATGCCGGCGAATCGGTCCACGACGCGCTCGGCAACCGCCCGGTCGATGGCTGCCTTGTCCTCCAGCAACGCATCCAAGGTGCGCGTTCCCACCGCCGCGCGCAGGCCGAACTGGATCTCCTTGTACAGGTGATCGAGCGGGTCCTTCGCCGCGCGCACCGCCTTCTCCGCGTCAACATAGCGGTAGGTGGCGGTCAGGTTCACGCGCAGGCTGACCTTGTCCCGAGTCAGGATTTCCTGGCCCTGAACCTCCAGCGTCTTGACGCGCAGATCCATGACGTCGATCTTGACGCTCGGGCCGCAGTTCCAGAACGCATGCAGGCCGGGCTCGAGGGTGCCGGTCAACTTGCCCTCCACATACAGCAGCCCGACATGTCCGTCCGCAACCTCCCGCGAATACAGGAGTTGCTGGCCCAAGCCGAGCGAGGCGTCGAGCGGCCGAAGTCGCTTGGCGAGCTGCCCATCGAGGGCAAGCCCCCGATCGAGATCGAATCGCTCAAGGCGCGTGGACACGGGACCTTTCCAGTACAGACGGCGTTCGGACGGCGCCACGATCTCGGCCGCCCGCTCGTTGTGATAGACCACCGCCACCTCATTGGCGCCGGTATCCACCAAGGTGAACAACCGCTCAACGATTTCTCGATGGGCCTCGACCAAGTAATCAACCAGCCGGTGCTCGAACCGCGGGCTTGCAAGGTCGAAGGTCTCCACCGCGTAGCGCGCGTGCAGCCCATGGCGTCGATAGGTCCCCGGTTCGAGGAACTGGAGGAAGTCTCCGTCCTTGAACAGGAGCCCGCGTTCGTGCTTCAGCACGATGAACTTCTGAGAAAACAACATGTCGCGTTCTCCTTGCCCTTGTCTTCTGCGGAATCGGTCTTCCGCAAGTTTGCAATGCGCCCGTTCCCACAACCGCACGGCGGACCGGCGGTGCCGACCGTTCGAACGAACCGCGCACCGGCGCCGGAGGGTTCCGCGCTCCCGAAAGAGCCGCAAACCCGTGCGACGACGGCGGGCGATACGCCGGACCGGCCGGCGCACCGACCGGGCGTGAGCCCAATCGGCATCCACCTGCCGGCAATGCAGTTGCCGCTCTGCCGAGTTCGCCACTTGCGCGGCGAACATTGGCAGCGCCGGGAACGGGCGCCCATGTGACGCATAGCGCTCGTCACCAGCGTTTGGCACGGTTATCAGCCGTGTAGACCTCTTTCAAGGAAGTCTTAGTTGGAATGCCGGACTCGAACCGACAACAACCAGTTCCCAAACTGGAGCTCTACCCTATTGAGCTAATTCCCTGCACAGGCCAGGTGCATACAAACCGCTCGATACACACCGTGCGATGGGTAGCGTTGGTGCGCCGGACGGGATTCAAGGAACCCGCACCATAAGAGCGCCATACGCCTCCCAGCCTCTCTTTGGACGAGGCAACGTTCCTCGTCCTTGGCACCACCCCGGCCAACGGGTGGTGCCTCCGCTTTCGTCAACGCAAAAAAAAGCCCTGGGCGGCAGGCCGACCAGGGCTTTCTCTCACCTGGAAGGCCAATGCGCGTTGGCTTCCAGGTCCGTTGTGGAAGCTCAACGCATTGCCGGCTCGCCGTTGTGCACGGATAGGCCAGCAAACTTGCAAAACCAACTCGAATCGAGCGATAACGCGGCGCGGCCGCTTTCGCGGACGCGCTGACGTCGTTCGCTCAACACAGTATTCGCTCTTGTCGAGTTCACAGGGTTGTTCCTTGCCACGCAATGTTCAAAACAGTGGGCGCGGCAGTTTATGGATGCGTGGCAGCTTGTCAACCACTTTTTTCGCCACCAACACTTTTTTCGCAACAGGAGTCCGTGACCATTGCAGGAACGCGTGTGAGGCAACCTCGCCTAGCGCGGCACCCGTCCATATTGGTCGTCAAAGCGAACGATATCGTCCTCTCCGAGATAGTCGCCCACCTGAATCTCGATGAGCTCAAGAGTCCGCTCGCCCAAGTTTCGCAGCCGGTGCCTCGTGCCTTGGGGTATGTAAGTGCTTTGGTTTTCGGAAAGGGTGAAGGTCTCCTCGCCGCAAGTGACCTCAGCAACGCCGCGCACCACCACCCAGTGCTCGGCGCGGCGGTGATGCAACTGCAGCGATAAGCTGGCGCCCGGCTTCACCTTGATGCGCTTGACTTGATAGCGCGTGCCATGCCCAACACTTTCATAGCTGCCCCACGGGCGGAACACCTCGGTGTGCAGGCTGTGTTCCGAACGGCCCGACGCCCGCAACTGCGCCACTAAGTCGCCCACGTCTTGGGCTCGGCTTCGATCGGCGACCAACACCGCATCCGCAGTCTCCACGATGACCAAGTGGTCAACGCCAACGGCGCCCACCAAGCGATGGTTCGAATGCACGAGGGTGCGTTCCACATCCACCGGCAGCACGTCGCCAACGAAATGATTGCCGCGCTCATCCACTCCAGCGGTCTCCAGCATTGCCTCCCAAGAGCCGATGTCGCTCCATCCCAAGTCCACCGGAAGCACCGCGGCTCGGCTTGTCCGCTCCATCACTGCGACATCAAATGAGACGTTGGGACTGCGCAGAAACGCATCATTCAGGCGAAAGAAGTCGAGGTCCGCTTGGCCCCTCTCAACGGACTCGGCTACGGCGGCTGCCATTTCGGGGCTGTGCGCCGCCACCTCCGCCAACGCCACTTCCGCATCGACCAGGAACATGCCGCTGTTCCAAAGATGGCGGCCAGAGGCCACGAAGGCGCGGGCGCGCTCCGCATCTGGTTTTTCGACGAATGCCTTAACGGGCTGAACGCCCGGCTGGCGGGCGGCCGCCAGCTCAATGTAGCCGTAGCCGGTTTCCGCTCGGGACGGCACCACGCCGAACGTCACCACCGCGCCATCCTCGCTGGCTCTCTGGGCAGCCTTGACCGCCTCCGCAAAGCCCTCGGCATCTTCAATTTGGTGGTCGGCAGGCAGCACCAGCAATTGCGCGCCCGCCGCCTCGGCAATGGCCAGATGGGCGGCCAGCGCAATGGCCGGGGCGGTGTTGCGGCCCTCCGGCTCCAAGGCGATGCACTGCCAAGGCAACTCCAGCGCTCGGAGCTGTTCAGCAACCAGAAAGCGGTTGGCCTCGTTGCAGATCACAATGGGTGGTCGGCTGGTGACCCGAGCTGCCCGCAACACCGTGTTCTGCAGCAGGGAGTGCGCGCCGAAGAGGGCATGAAAGGGCTTGGGATGCTGCGCTCTCGACAGCGGCCAAAGCCGGCTGCCAACGCCACCCGCCAGCACCACCGGCATGAGGGGTTTCAAACGGGTTCGCGCCTCGGGATTAGCGGAAAACCGAACGGGGCTAGTGGCATCTTGGTCGGACCTGTTCGGCGCGGCGGATGGGCGATTCTAGCGCACAGGCCTCGTGAGCGTGTTTGCAGATGCAGCGATGCCGGCCCATTTTCAAGGCGACGCCGCTGGCACCAGCGCCGTCCCGCTCATGTGGGCGATGGCGTCAACGAGCTCCTGCTCTGAGCAGTCAAAGCACAGCCCCATGGCCGGCATGCCCACCATGCCATCGATGGTGGAGCGCAGCAACGCCTCCCGGCCCTTGGCCATGCGCGGCGACCACGCCTCGGCATCACCGGTGCGGGGCGCTCCGGCCACTCCAGCCGCATGGCAGGAGAAGCAATAGCGTTGGTAAATGGCCGCACCGGAACGATGCGCCTCGATGGCCGCTTCGCCACCCGCTGCAGGCGGCGACGCGTCTTCCCCGCACGCGGCCAAGCCAAGGCAGGCGGCGCAGAGCAGCCAGCGGAGAACGCCAGCCCGAGGCCACTGCAGCCTCAGCCTGCCCGCCCTGTCTCTGGCGGTCATGGCGTCATCCCGTCGATGGTGAATTGGTCGGCATCCCGCCAGGCGGGGAATGCGGCCCGGTGAGCGTTCAGGGCGGCCATCTCCAACGTGGCCGTAAAGATGCCGCAACCCTCGTCAGCCTCCAAAAGGGCATCCCCCTCGGGGCCGTAGAGCGCACTGCCGCCCGCATAGCACACACCGTTGCCGTCCTCGCCGAGCACGTTGACGCCCGCCACGAAACTTAAGTTCTCGATGGCTCGGGCTCGAAGCAGCGCCGCCCAAGCCAAGCGCCGCGCTTGCGGCCAGTTGGCGGCGAACAGCAGCAGATCGTAGTCCCCCCGATTGCGCAACCAGACCGGGAAACGCAGGTCGTAGCAGACCGCCAAGTTGATCCGCCAGCCGCGGCAATCCACCACCACGCGTGCCGTGCCTTCGTCATAGTGTTGGTGCTCGCCGGCCATGCGAAACCGATGGCGCTTGTCGTAGGTGGCGATGCCGCCGTCGGCAGACGCCCAGACCATGCGGTTGAAGAATTTGCCGCCTTCCTCAATGACCAAGCTGCCGCACAATGCGCAATCCAACGCCTGCGCCCGCTCGCGCATCCAGCTTACCGTGGGCCCGTCCATGGGCTCCGCCACTTCGGCGGCGCACATGGTGAATCCGGTGGTGAACATTTCCGGCAGCAGCGCCACGTCGGCGTTCTGCGGCACATCTTCAAGCAAGGCGTCAAAGCGCCGCCGGTTGCGTGGCGGGTCGTGCCAGTGGGTCGGCGTCTGCACGAGGCAGAGGGTAAGTTCTTCGGCCATGGGTCAAAGGCTGTGCAGGATTTCGGCGCCTTGGCGCAAGGTGCGGTCATCCTTGCAGAAGCAGAAGCGCAGCATTTTATGGTCAGCGCCGTCGGCGCAAAAGACCGATACCGGTATGGAGGCGATCTTGGCTTCACGGGTCAGGCGCACGGCCAGCTCGCGGTCGCGCTCGTTGCTGATGCCTTCGTAGCCGAGCAGTTGGAAGTAAGTGCCGGCGCTGGGCGTCAGGCTGAACCGGGTCCCCTCCAGCAGTCCGCAGAACAGGTCACGCTTGCGCTGATAGAAGGCGCCGAGCTCCAAGTGGTGTTCCGGGTGTGCGGCAAGGAAATCCGCCAAGCCGTGCTGCACCGGTGTGTTGGAGGTGAAGGTCACGAACTGGTGAATCTTGCGCAGCTCCGCAGTCAGATGCTCCGGGGCGACGCAGTAGCCAATTTTCCAGCCCGTGGTGTGGTAGGTCTTGCCGAATGAGGACACCACGAAGCTGCGTTGCCACAGGTCAGGAAAGCGGCAGACGCTCTGGTGCGCCCGGCCATCGAAAATGATGTGCTCGTAAACCTCGTCGGAGAGCACGTGAAGGCCGTGCTCAAGGGCCAAGGCCTCAAGGCATTGCAAATCCTCCCGAGACCATACCGTGCCGGTGGGGTTGTGGGGCGTATTGAAGATCACCAGCCGGGTTCGCGGCGTGATGGCTCCGCGCACGGCATCCCAGTCCACGCCGTAGTCGGGGGGCTTAAGCGCAAGGTGCCGCGCCACGCCGCCGGACAGCCGCACCGCTGGCTCATAGCTGTCGTAGGCCGGATCAAACAGGATGACCTCGTCGCCGGGCCGCACCACCGCCGTAATCGCGCAGAACAACGCTTCCGTAGCGCCGGAGGTCACCGTCACGTGCGTCTCGGGGTCCACCGGGAGGCCGTAGAGGTCAAGCACCTTGTCCGCGATCGCCTCGCGCAGGCTTTGCACCCCCGCCATGGGCGGATACTGGTTGTAGCCGTGGGTGAGATAGTGCTGCACCCGGTCCAGCAACTCCGGCGGCCCGTCAAAATCGGGGAAGCCTTGGGACAGGTTGAGGGCACCCTCTTCCGCAGCCAAGGCCGACATCACGGTGAAGATGGTGGTGCCGACTTCAGGCAGCTTGCTGTCGAAGCCACCCGCAGCGGCCTGATTTGCTGTGGCCAATGGACAACCGCGAACTGAGGGACGGCGGATTCTGGCGCACCCCGTGGTCGAAATTCAACTTCAAGCTGAAGGTTAAGGCCGTTTGCGCGCTGTCGGACTGGATCGGAACTGCGCCTGCCCTGCGTGTTGCGCCATGCTTTGCAGCAGGTCAGTCCCCATGGCGCTGCGAATCCCTGCCTGCTGCGTGTGGTGCCCGGCAAACTTAAACAGGCCGATGGTCCACCGGCTGAGCTGCATGCCGTTCGCTGGACCGAATCGCCAACTCCCCAATCGCTAGGGTGCCGAGGGCGCCCCAGAGCACGGCGTGCTGAACGCCTTCTTCCGGCACGTAAACGAACAGCGCGAGCGATGCGCCGAGCATCAGAAAGCAAAGCGTGGCGGTGGATTTCGCGACCAAGGTGCCACCAGGCAGCTTGAACGGTCGCGGGCGATTTGGATCCCGCGTTCGGCTGCGAACGAAAGCCAGCATAAGGCCGAGATAGGGCAGCAGAAAGATCACGGCGCTGAACGCAAACAAAGACCAGAACAGCTCCTCGCCGGAACCGGCCATCACCCCGTAGAGCAGCAGCGTGAGCGTGCTGAAGGCGCCCATCACCAGAGCAGCGCCCTTGGGCGTGCCGGCGCGGCTCTCAATGCTCAACCAACGGGGCAATTCACCTTCCCGGGCCGCCTCGGCAGCCGCCCGGTTGCAGCCGATGGCCCAGGTGACGCCGTTGGCGAAGAACGTGTAGAGGGCGCCGATGCCGAGCAGGGCCACCCCAATGCGGGCCGCCTCGCCATCGCCGAACAACTGCTGAAGCGTGGCGACCAGACCCTCCACCAGATCAACCTCATCGGCGGGCAAGGCCGCCAGAACGGCGGTGGTGGCGAAGGTGTACAGCAGCAGAATGAGCAGCCCGCTGATCAGCACCCCCCGCGGCACGTCACGGCCAGGGTCCACCATCTCCTCGCTGCTGGCGCTGACCAACTCGAATCCCAGCATGCCGTAGATGATGGCGGGAATGAACGCCAGGCTGCTGTTCCAGTCCGGTTTGAGCGTCTCGAAGTTGATGGGGTTGGCGAACCCCTCAGACTGCACATGCACGGCTGCGGCAGCAATGATCACCACGAAGATCAGCACCTTGACTACCGCACCCAGATTTGGCACCCACTTGCCGATGTCCAGCTGCACGAGGTTCAACGCCATGCTGACCCAGGTGAGCGCGATGCCAATGGCGATTTGCCAAGCCAGCGACAGCCCGGGCAGGAACAGCTGCGCGAGAATGCCAGCAAACAGGATATAGATGGCCGGCAACCAGACGGCGGTGTTGATCCAGTAGCACCAGCTTGCCCGCGCGCCCCAGCGACCGCCGAAGGCATCGCGTATCCAAGCGTAGATGCCGCCCTGCTCCGGGTAGGAGCAGCCCATTTCGGCGCAGATCAGGGCAAACGGAACCAGAAACGCAACACCGAGGAACAGCCACCAAAAGATGGCCGCGGGGCCGATGGAAGCGGCGGCCGACAGGGTCTCGAGCAGCAATATCGCCGACACCGTGTACATGACGATGTCACGCCGGCCCAAGGATTGACGACGCTCCGTCACTTTAGTGGGCCGCCCGCTCCCACTTCGCGCCGCAACGCCAAGCCGTTAACCAGCGGCAGACGGCGTCGCCCAAGGCATCAGCGGCCGTCATGAGGCCATTCGAAATAAACTGCTCTTTCATGAGTAACTGCCTGTCCTCACCGCCGCGTTGGCAACTGCAGCCAACCCCATGATGGTCGCACGGCCGTCCCATGTCCACATGCGGGCGCTTGCTGTGGATTTAGCTGCTGCCATGGCTTAGGGTGCTTCGGCACCGCAGCACTGCGGATCATTTTCGACGCACAGGGCACCGTGGGTGACGGACCGGGACCAACTGCGCAACCTGTTGAATGAGGGATTTGCCGCACTTCAGGCGGGCCAAACGGAGCGGGCCGGGGCGCTGTGCGGGCGCATTCTCAAAATCGCCCCCAAGCTGGTGCAGGGCCACTTTCTGGTGGGCTTGGTTGCCTTGGCGGCCAAGGACCGCAAGACCGCCTTCCAGGCCTTCGGCTCGGTGACCACGCTGGACCCGAAGCACAGCGCTGGCTGGGCGCAGCTGGCCAAGCTGTTTGTGGGGGAGGGCCAGGTCAATCGCGCCGATGCCGCGCTGGCGGAGGCGGTCAAAGGCAAGCCGGAAGATCCGTTGGTGCAGGACTTGATTGGCACCGTGCTCTCCCTGCTCGGCGAGCACGGCTTGGCGCGGGAGTGGTTCGAAAAAGCCTGCGCAAAACGGCCGCGCCATGCCGGCTACTTGCTGAACCTCGCCAACAACCACGTTTACTTCGGCGAAACCGAGCGGGCGCTGGCGCTGTACCAACGCATCATCGAGGTTGAGCCGAACTCACCCCAAGCCCATTGGTCGCTGGCCAGCGCCCGCAAGGCAACGGACGATGCGCACATCGAACTCTGCCGGGAGATGCTGCAGCGTCCTGGCCTGCACCCGCGCCTGCAGGCCTTCTACCACTTCGCGATCGGCAAGGAATGCGAGGATTTGGGGCAGTGGGAAGATGCCTTTGCAGCCTTCGCGCAAGGCGCGGAGGCTCGCCGACGCACCGTGGAGTACGACGAGCCGGCGGAAATCGAGATGTTCAGCTTCCTCGAAGCACACTTTGACGAAGACTGGCTGGCTGCGCAAACGCCAGGCCATCCAAGCACGGCGCCCATCTTCGTGTTGGGGCAGCCGCGCACGGGCACCACCTTGATCGAGCGCATCATCTCCAGCCACTCCGCCGTCACCTCCGCCGGGGAGCTGCAGCAGTTCAGCCTCGGGATCCGCCGGCTGTCGGAGCACCGCGACCCGAAGCGATTCTCCGCCGCGCTGTTCCAAGCCGCCTTGGACATCGCGCCGCACGCGCTTGGCACCACCTATCTCGAAACCACCAGCCGCGTGCAGGGTGATACGCCGCGTTTCGTCGACAAGCTGCCACAGAACTACCTTTGCATCCCGCTCATTTTGGCGGCCTTGCCGAACGCCAAGATCGTCCACTTGGTGCGCGACCCCATGGATGCCTGCTTCGCCAGCTTCAAGCAACTGTTCGCCGACGCCTACATGCACTCCTACGACCAACGGGAGATGGCTCGTCACCATGGCCGCTACCGCAAGCTCATGGCCACTTGGCGGCAGCGGTTCGGGCATCGCTTCCTCGACATTTCCTACGAAGCGACAACGCACGATTTCGAAGCCAACGTGCGCCGCTTGCTCGACTTTCTGGAACTGCCCTTCGAGGCGGCTTGCCTTGACTTCCACGCCCAGGAGGGCGCGGTCTCCACGGCCAGCGCGGCGCAAATCAGGGAGCCCGCCCACACCCGTTCCGTGGGGCGTTGGCGACGTTACGAGGCGCATCTGGAGCCGATGCGCCTCGAACTGGCGAAGGCCGGCGCCCTCGCCACTGCAGAACCCACCTGAAGCGGCCACTCGCAGCGGCGAAACCTACCCCTTTGTAGTATGTTGTGGCGAACCAATTGACCCTACCATTAAGGGTTGAAAACGTCGGTGCGGGCGGGGTAGCGCCGGTGCCCGGAATCTTGGCAGCACATCGAAAGGCAGAGGTGGGAAAACATGCGCGACGGCAGCAACAAAACGAGATTGGAGCTCAAGCCCCTGGCGGCGGCCGTGGCCTTGGCCAGCGCCACGCACTTTGCGCAGGCACAGACCATTGAGGAAGTGGTGGTCACCGCCACCAAGCGGGATGAGTCGCAGCAGGACGTGCCCTTGGCCATCACCGTGCTGACGGGGGAGTTCACGCGGTCCGCCAACCTGAACGACGTCAAGGACTTGGTTTCCTTCACGCCTGGCGTTTCAGGCAACAGCCAAGACAGCTTCATCGACGCCATCAGCATCCGCGGCGTGCGCACCCAGGACTTCGGGGTGGGCGGCGACCCCTCCGCAGCCTTCTTCAAGAACGACCTTTACGAAGGCCGCAACGGTTCAGCGGTGACCAGCCTCTACGACATGGAGCGCGCCGAAATACTGCGCGGCCCGCAGGGCTTTCTGTTTGGCCGCAACTCCATCGGCGGCGCGTTCAGCGTGCACACGGCCAAGGCGGAAACCGGCGGCGAGGCCTCCGGCTACATCGACATCGACTTGGCGGAGCGCAACCACCTCGTCCTTGAGGCGGCGGCCAACGTTCCGGTCAGCGACCAGTTCGCCATGCGCATTGCGGCCTACAGCTCCCAGGAGGACGGCTTCGTTAAAAACCAATTCGGCGGCGACCGGCTCATTGAGCACGACAAGCAGGGCTTGCGGTTGTCCACAACCTGGGACGGCGACCGGTTCACCGTGCAAACCATGGCCGAATACGAAGATCGGGACCAGTCGGGCAGCGTGTACCGAGCCATCCGGGAGGGCGACATCTGGGACACGTTCACCACGGCCGTTGGCGAGGTTGAGGTCCGTGGCGACATGGACGACACCGACTCCGACCAGCGTGGCGGTGATGCCGACGATGCGGAGATCCTCACCTTGGGCCTCAAGGTGGAGTACGACTTCGACTTCGCCACCCTGACGTCCAACACCGGCTACAAGGATCACGAGTACTACTACGCCGAAGACTACGACGGCACGCCCCTTAGCATCAGCAACTACAACCAAGATCAGGAGGGCGACTACTTCCAGCAGGAGTTGCGGCTGACCTCAGCCGACGACGGGCCGCTTTCCTGGTACGCCGGCGCCTCCTACTACCAAGAGGACATCGACGCCCTATTCCGCTTCTCCGGCAGCGAGGACATCTTCTGCCAATACTACGGCTACGCCTACAACGACGGCATGACGTTCAGCGGCTGCCCGGACTTGTTCGCCTACTACGGGTCGCCGTTCTCGCCGAGCGCCGACGGGCAGTTGGTGGAGACCGGCCGCATCGTCGGGGACTACTCCGGCTGGGCGGCTTACGTCGATTTGACCTATGCCGTCAATGACCGTTGGGACTGGAGCCTTGGCGCGCGCTACAGCGACGACAAGAAGAATTTCTCCATCAACGTGCCGACCCCGGAGAGCGATCTCGGCCCCTATTGGGCCTACGCCTTTTCCACCGACGGGCCGGTGAACGGCACCGAGAGCTGGACCGACACCCAAATCCGCTTGGTGACCCGATATCGGATCAACGACGACGCCATGGTGTTCGCCAGCTACACTGAGGGCTTCAAGTCCGGGGGCTTCGGCAGCTTCGCCCTGCTCGATGCCGCTGGCAAAGCCGTTGGTAGGGGCTTCACGGACGCTGCCCAAACCGATGGATTCCGGCCCAACACCTTCGACCCGGAAGTGACCGACTCCTACGAGGTCGGCTACAAGGGAAACTTCGCGCAGGGCCGTGCCCAAGTCGCCCTGACCGGCTTCTACTATGAGTATCAAGACCTCCAAGTGGTGGTGTCTGACGGGGGCGCCGCCGCGGTGGAGAACGTCGGCGAAGTGGAGAGCTGGGGCATCGAAGGCACCTTGAAAGCGCTGATCGGAGACCATGTCGACGTCTATCTCGGCTTGTCCTATCTCGACTCCGAAGCCACCGGCCTGCAGGGCATTTGCGGTATTGAGGACAACCCTGAAGTTTGCGAGGGCTCATCCCTGTTCTGGGCGCCCGAATGGACCGGCTCCTTGGTGCTGAACGCCTTTCGCCCGCTGGGCAGCGATGGCGGCGAATTGAACGCGAGCATGGAGCTGTATTGGGAATCCAAACGCGGCGGTGGCTTCGAAGGGCTTGAATCCACCGAAATCGACGCCTTCACCCACCTGACGGCACGAATCGGCTATGAGGCGGGGAATGACTGGGGAGTTGATCTCTACGTTGAGAACCTCACCAACGAGGACACCTTCGACGGCCTGAACAACAACGGCGGCGTGCTGCCCTCCCACTTCTTCGGCCCCCTGCGTCCGCGCACCTTCGGCATCCGGTTCAGCTACCTGTGGTGAGGGCATCGATGACTGCGGAGAACAACTCGCCCTGATTGCGGATGCCCAGCTTGCGATAGGCATTCCGGCGATGCAGCTTGACGGTTTCCACGGAGATGCCGAGCTCAACGGCAATCGCCTTGCTGGTGTGCCCATGCAAGATCGCGCGAATGGTCTGATGCTCCCGACGGGTCAAATGCACCCGCCCGAACTCCGATAGCGCACGCTCCAACCGCAGTCGCAGGCCAGTTTCCGCGCCTTTGTCCAACCCTTGGGCTGGGGCGGGTGAAGGCATGGCGTTTGAGGCTTTGACCGGCGGGGCCTTGGGTTTGGAGCCCAACGTTCCTTGGGGAAGCGGCGCGAACTGCGCCCCGAGAAGTGCGTTCACCAACGGCGTGAAATCGGCCAATCGGCGCAGGTCGGTGCGCGCAAACGGCCTTCGCCCCCCGGTTCGCGCCAGCGACAAGTTGGCAAACCCACCCAGCACATCCGGCACGAGGTAACCGCACTCGTCAATGATGCCGCTAAACCGGTAGAAGGCACGGTAGTACTCGCTGAGCCTGAAGCCTTTTGGGGCCAGCTCCGCAAGCGCAAAAAAGCCGAATTTCTCGTCGTGGGCCGCCGCCACGTAGTAGGGGTCCAGCAAAAAAGGACCCGTGATGAAGGTTTCGAGATTGGGCGGCGCCGGCGTCGCCCCTTCCCGGTAGGCGACAAAGGGAGGCGCAACGCCGGGATACACAATCAGGCTGGCTTCGTCGATGCGCACCCACTGCCGCAACAAGTCCACTAGGCCACAGACGCTCTCAGCCGTGCCAATGAGCGGCACCAGCCCGGCGAGCTGCCGGCTGAGTTGGGCAAATTCAGACAAGATCAAGCGTTCAAATCGGTGGAGATGCCCATGCACGGCACGTTAAGCCGTTGAATGGGGGTCAGTCAACGCGTGCGCCGAAGGCGCACGTTCGAGTTGCTGCGCAACTCGGCGAACTTTCGATACCGGTGCGCGTTACTTTTCGCTGGCGCGAAACTCCGCGTGTGCCGAAGGCGCATGCGTGCACAGAAGGCGCACGTTCGAGTTGCTGCGCAACTGCGAGTTGCAAAGCAACTCGGCGAACTTTCGATACCCGTGCGCGTTACTTTTCGCTTAAGCGAAACTCCGCGTGTGCCGAAGGGGCATGCGTGCGCCGAAGGCGCACGTTCGAGTTGCTTTGTACCTGCGAGTTGCTTTGCACCTGCGAGTTGCTTTGCACCTGCGAGTTGCTTTGCAACTCGGGGGAGCCTTCGTGGCGGGTGTGGTTGGGGTTTGGCTGGCGCGAAACTCCGCGGGTGCGGGGAACGGGACGAGATTTGACATGTTTGTGAGCCCGCACGTTTGGCGAGCCAGCGGGCCTTATTGAGGCTGTGGCTCATCGCAGGTTTTGCCCAGAACCCTTGGGGTTGTTAGCATTCGCGCCCCGCGCTGCCCGCTCCGCACTCAGCACTGGCGGATCAGGGTGTTTCAAACCGCCAAAAAAAGCAAAAGGACCCACCCAAACATGTCCCAGCCTGCCTTTAGCGACTGCAAGGTCGCCGACCTCACGCTTGCCGACTTCGGACGCAAGGAAATCACCTTGGCGGAGGCGGAGATGCCCGCCCTGATGGCCCTGCGGCGGCGTTACGCGGCGCAGCAGCCGCTGGCCGGCGCCCGCATCATCGGCTGCATCCACATGACCGTGCAGACCGCCGTGCTGATCGAAACCCTGGTGGCCTTGGGCGCGGAAGTGCGCTGGTCCTCCTGCAACATCTTCTCCACCCAAGACCACGCGGCGGCCGCGATGGCCGCGCGGGGCATTCCGGTGTTCGCGTGGAAAGGGGAGACCGAGGCCGAGTACGAGTGGTGCATCGAGCAGACCATCCTCAAGGACGGGGCACCCTGGAACGCCAACCTGCTGCTGGACGACGGCGGCGACCTCACGCTGATGGTCCATGAGCGCTACCCGGCCATGCTCAAGTCAATCCACGGCATCAGCGAGGAGACCACCACAGGCGTCCACCGCCTGCTGGAAATGATGCGCAAGGGCGAGCTCAAGACCCCGGCGATCAACGTCAACGACTCGGTCACCAAGTCGAAGAACGACAACCGCTACGGCTGCCGCCACAGCTTGAGCGACGCCATCAAGCGCGGCACCGACATGCTGCTGGCCGGCAAGCGGGCGCTGGTGATCGGTTACGGCGACGTGGGCAAGGGCTCCACGCAAAGCCTGCGCCAAGAGGGCATGATCGTGCGCGTGGCGGAGGCCGACCCCATTTGCGCCATGCAGGCGTGCATGGATGGCTTTGAAGTGGTCTCCCCCTATCGGGACGGCATCAACAGCGGCGCCTTGGAAGACGTCGATGCGGCGCTGCTGGGGGATACCGACCTCGTGGTCACCTGCACCGGCAACAGCAACGTCTGCGACGCCAACATGCTCAAAAGCCTCAAGGCGGGAGCCGTGGTCTGCAACATCGGCCACTTCGACAACGAGATCGACACCGCCTACATGCGCGAGCACTGGCGTTGGGAGAAGGTCAAGGACCAAGTGCATCAGGTGTTCCGCAGCGACGCGGCAGCGGACTACCTCATCCTGCTGTCCGAAGGGCGGCTGGTGAACCTCGGCAACGCCATGGGCCATCCGTCGCGGGTCATGGACGGCTCCTTCGCCAACCAAGTGCTGGCGCAAATGCACCTCTACCACGAGCGCTGGGCAGACCAGCCGGAGAACCAGCGCGCCCCGGTGACGGTGGAGGTGCTGCCCAAGAAGCTGGATGAGGAGGTGGCGGCGCTGATGGTGGCGGGCTTCGGCGGCGTGCTCACCCAGCTGACCGCCGACCAGGCCAGCTACATCGGCGTTGACCGGCAGGGTCCCTACAAGCCCGCCGACTACAAGTACTGAGCCCAGCGACGCACCGCCGTGGAGCAAAGCCTTCAGGACGTCATCCGGCTGCTGGATCTGGAGACGATAGAGCGCAACCACTATCGGGCCACCAGCCCCAACGAGGGCTGGCAGCGCGTTTACGGCGGGCAGGTCATCGGCCAAGCGCTGGTCGCTGCCTCCCGCACGGTGGCGGAGGATCGCAGCGCCCACTCCCTGCACGGCTACTTCCTGCGCCCCGGGGAGATGAACACGCCCATCCTCTACACCGTGGACCGGATCAGGGATGGCAAGAGCTTCACCACCCGCCAAGTGGTGGCCATCCAGAACGGCGAAGCCATCTTTGCCATGTCCATCTCCTTCCAGATCGACGAAGCCGGGCTGGCGCATCAGTTCGAGATGCCGGATGCGCCCGACCCGGAAACCTTGGAGGACGAGGAGACGGTGCGCACACGGCAAGCCAAGGAACGGGGCTTGGACGCGATGGAGCAATTCGCGCGGCGACGGCCGATGGAGATTCGGCCCATCAACCCCGTCAACATGTTCCAACCGAGCGCCGAAGCGCCCAGGCAAATGTGCTGGATGCGGGCTCGGGACCGGCTGCCGGACGACCCGCGCCTGCACCAGTGCGTGCTGGCCTACCTGTCCGACTGGTCGCTGCTCGACACCGCCACCCTGCCCCACGCCGTGAGCTACTTCGACGACAACATGCAAGTGGCGAGCCTCGACCATGCCATGTGGTTCCATCGCCCGTTCCGCGCCGACCAATGGCTGCTCTACGTTCAGGACAGCCCGGCTTCCAGCGGCGCCCGCGGGCTCACCCGGGGCCTGATCTACAGCCAAGCCGGCGAGCTGGTTGCATCAGCCACCCAGGAAGGGCTGATTCGCGTGCGATGAGGCCAATCGCGCTGCTGATCCTGCTGGCCACCTTGGCACAACCCGCCAAGGCCGCAGACGAGCAAGCCACCGGCGCCTCCGTCCGCTACACCTATCGGGTCGTCGCCAGCCATCCCCACGACCCCGAGGCGTTCACTCAAGGGCTCCTGTTCGCCGACGGCAAGCTCTATGAAAGCACCGGCGGCTACGGAGAATCGTCCCTGCGCATCGTCGATCTAACCAGCGGCCGCGTGCTGCGGCAGCGCCCGTTGCCGGACGACCGCTTCGGGGAGGGCCTGGCGCTGAGCGGCGGGCGGCTCCTTCAGTTGACTTGGAGGGCCGGCATCGGATTCATCCATGAACCAGCTAGCCTTGCGCCCGTTGACGTGTTTCGCTACGGCGGCGAGGGTTGGGGACTGGCCGCCGACGGGACCAGCCTGGTGATGAGCGACGGCAGCGCCGAGCTGCGCTTTCTCGACCCCGCCGACTTGACCGAGGTTCGGCGCCTTCAGGTGCGCGACGGCGCCAACCCGGTGACCGGCCTCAACGAACTCGAATACGTGGAAGGCGAACTTTACGCCAACGTCTGGCCCAGCGACCGCATCGCCATCATCAACCCGGCCAACGGCCAAGTGCACGGCTGGCTTGACCTGACCGGCCTGCTGCCCCTCGTGTTCCGCACCCCGCGCACCGACGTGCTCAACGGCATCGCCTACGACGCCCTTGGCAAGCGCTTGTTCGTGACCGGCAAGCGATGGCCCAGGCTGTTTCAGATTGAAGTGACCGCTGACTGACGCCGGCTTACAATCCTTGCCCGCCATCCATGCCGGAGAATGCCATGCCACATATCGCCATCGCCCCGCATCCCGGAAGGGTGCGGGTGCTGTTTGCCGGGGCGGTGGTCGCCGACAGCAGCCACGCGCTGGCGCTGCACGAGGGCCAATACCCGCCGGTGCTCTACATTCCCCGCTCGGATGCCAGCATGGCGCTCTTTAAGCGCACGTCACATTCGACGCACTGCCCGCACAAGGGTGACGCCGCCTATTTTTCGCTCTCCGTGGGCGAGCGGACAGCCGAGAACGCCGTGTGGACCTACGAAGCGCCGTTCGCTGCAGTCGCACAAATCAAGGACCATCTCGCCTTCTACCCCAACCGGGTGGACAGAATCGAAGCCTCATAGACCTCGGCCCGGGCTGCGACAGTCCCCCGGAGCCTGTGATCAAGTCCCGTTCGCCCAGCGTTGCGCCTCTTGCCGTGGGGCCTGCCACTGCTCATCGGCGCGCCTTGCCAGCCCACCCGGCTTCTCGCTCTGGACTTGCGGAACTTCATCAGAGGCTCCCTGGTTGTCTCGATTTCGGAAATCTTGAACCGGACGATCCCTAGCCTCACAGTTGGGCGAGCCACAACCCTGCAATCGCACGAACTCCGCTCAGCCGGGTTGAGTCGATTCGTCCTGCGCAACGACGCCGGCATCGGCCAGCCAAGCCGTCAGCACCGATGACAGTTCAGCAGTCCCCTCCCCGCGCAGCGCTGAGAACAACTGCGCTGTCGCTCTCTTGCCCAAGCGTCTGCGATAAGCGGCCAGAGCCCGCCCCTGGGCACCGCGCTTGAGCTTGTCCGCCTTGTTCAGCAACACGTGCAGCGGCATCTCGGAGGCCTGCGCCCAGTCGATGAACTGCTCATCAAAGGTCATGCCAGGATGGCGGATGTCGGTGACCAAGACAACGCCCACCAGCTGATCCCGGAAGCTTAAATACTCGTTCACCGCCGCCTGCCATTGGGCTTGGGATTGGGCGGAGGCCTTGGCATAGCCGTAGCCGGGCAGGTCGACGAGGCGCCCGCCGTCGGCCAAGGCGAAGAAGTTGAGCAGGCGGGTGCGGCCGGGGGTCTTGCTCACCTTGGCCGTTTGCCGGCTGCCGGTGAGGCGGTTCAGCACACTGGACTTGCCCGCATTGGAGCGGCCCGCGAAGGCCACTTCGGGCCCATCCCCCGCCGGGCAGCGCGCCAAGTCCGGCGCGCTGGCCAGAAACTCCATGTTCAGGCGATGGTCCAATGCGGTCACTGCATGCGCTCCGGTTTGGGTATAATTCGCGTTCGGCCTCGGCACCGGCGGCTTAGCCGGCCAATACCGGGGCATTCTAAGCGTTCGCGCAGCACGCGTTGGCGCAACGCGCCTG
The DNA here is from genome assembly GCA_965220835.1 of Candidatus Azophilus sp. Classification (GTDB taxonomy): domain Bacteria; phylum Pseudomonadota; class Gammaproteobacteria; order Pseudomonadales; family Azotimanducaceae; genus Azophilus. Next base: position 2,832,810 of record OZ244842.1, read on the forward strand.
ACAAGGCTCAACGAAGTTGGGAGTACGAGGTTTCATGGGGTCTTTTGCGAAACAAACGGAGGCCACCCAGCGGCTGGCCGGTGGCTTCCTTGGCATCGGCAGCGTGGCATTCAGGCGCACCTTGAAGCCGCGCCGGATTCGGGCCATGCAGGCGGCTTCCGTGGCGCTTTGCCTCGGCTTGGCAGCCGCCGCCCACGGGGCAGGGGACCCGGCGGCGGGCAAGGCACTGTCCTTGGCTTGTTCGGCTTGCCACGGCATGGACGGCGCCACCGGCCTGGACCCCACCTACCCGGATTTGGCCGGGCAGAACGAAAGATACCTGCTGCGCCAAATGCAGCTGATCCAGTCCAATGAACGCCCCATCCTGCTGATGACCGGCCAGCTCACCGGCAAGTCCGAGCAGGACCTCAAGAATCTGGCCGCCTACTACGCCTCCCTGCCCGGCAAGATCAAGCAGGCGGCCGGCGACGATGAGGCCATCGCCCAAGCCCAAGCCATCTATCGTGGCGGCATCCTGGAGCGCCGGGTGCCGGCCTGCATGGCCTGCCACTCACCCTCCGGAGGCGGCAACGCACCGGCCGGCTTTCCGCGCCTGAGAGGCCAGCCCGCCGCCTACACCGAAACCCAACTCAAGGCCTACCGCGAAGGCGAGCGCCGGACGGACGAAGACTACGGCGGCATGATGCGTGGCGCAGCGCGCGGCCTGACCGACCGGGAAATCAGCCTGTTGGCCGACTACCTGCAAGGCCTGATGCCCGCTGACCACGCCCTGGCATCGGCCCCAGACCAAAGCAGCTCGGCCGAGTAAGCCCGTTAGCGGACGAGACCGGTAGCAGAGACCGGTAGCAGAGAAGAGGAGAACGCCATGCGCCGATTCAAGTGGCTGCTCGGCATCGCCGCCGCGCTGACGGCCGGCATCTGCCAAGCTGGGGCGGCCTTTCAGGAGGGCGTCCACTACGAACGGCTGCCCGTGCCGGTGGACACCATCGATGCCAGCCGGGTTGAAGTGGTCGAGCTGTTCAGCTACGCCTGCATCCATTGCTACACCTTCGAGCCATACATCGAGGCCTGGCGCGCCAAACTGGACGACGGCGTGGCGTTTCGGCGGGTGCCCGCCGTGTTCAGCGCCCAATGGGCGGAATTCGCCCGCTTGTTCTACGCTGCCGAACAGCTCGGGGTTCTGGAACAGGTTCATGGCGACATCTTCGAAGCCTTGCACGAACGCGGGCAGAACCTCCTTGACCGCGCCATCGCCACCCGCTTCTTCGCCAACAGGGCCGGCATCGACGGCAAGGACTTCGAGGCGGCGCTGACCTCATTCAGCGTGGAAGGCCACGTGCAGCGCGCCGTTGCCGCCGGCAGGGCCTACGGCATCACCGGCACCCCCAGCATGGTGGTCAACGGCAAGTTCCGCATCGACAGCGGGATGGCGGGCGGCAGCTACCAAGCGATGCTCGACGTGGCCAACTTCCTGATCGATGCGGAACGCGCCCTGCCCGGCGAAGGCGCTGACTAGTGCCCAGTCAACCCACATAAGGCGATGCCCGAGCTTGGCACCACCACGATCAACCGCCGCGCCGAAGGCGCGGGCCGTGATGGTTCAAGGTCCAAGCTGTTAGTCGCGGAGGAGCGGGCTTCCTCCACGTTGCCTAAGCGCCGAATTGCGCAGCAACTCGATCACCTCGCCGATGGCGCGAGACGCGACGGTTCAAGCTCCCAAGGCTTGGTCTCGAGGGAGCCGGCTTCCTCCACGTTGCCCAAGCACCCAGTCGCGCAGCAACTCGATCGCCTCGCCGCAGGCGAGGCGCTGAGATTGCTCAGCTTCAACATCCAAGTCGGGATCAAGACCAGCCGCTACCGGCAGTACGTCACCAAGGGCTGGAAGCACGTCCTGCCCCACCTCAGCCGTCAGCAAAACCTGCGGCGCATCGCCGACGTGGTGGCGGGCTACGACTTCGTGGCCCTGCAGGAGGTGGACGGCGGCAGCCTGCGCAGCGGCTTCGTCAACCAAGTCGAGTACCTCGCGGCGAGGGCGGGCTTTCCCCACTGGTACGCCCAATTGAATCGCGACCTCGGCCTGCTGGCCCAGCACGGCAACGGCTTGCTGACTCGGGTGAAACCGCTCAGCCTTGAGGACCACAAGCTGCCCGGCCTGATTCCGGGCCGGGGCGCCATCGTCGCGCGCCTGCCCTGCCAAGGGGCGGACATCCTCGTGGTGCTGCTGCACCTGTCCTTGGGCGGCGTCTCCCGGCAAGCCCAATTGGGCTACGTTGGGGACTTGATTAGCGGCGAAGACCACGCCGTGGTGATGGGCGACATGAACGGCCACTTGGCGCGCCTGCTGTGGCGCTCGCCGCTGCGGCACTCGCTGCTGCGTTCGGCGGCGGCGCCGGAGCCCACTTGGCCGGCTTGGAGCCCCGCCTTGGCCTTGGATCATGTGCTGGTCACCCCCGGCATCCGGGTGGAACACCATGCCGTGCTCGATTGCCAGCTGTCGGATCACCGGCCGGTCGCGGTGACCCTGACGCCGCGCTAGGGCCCAACGGATGCCCCTCACCCGACCCTCCGAGCGGCCCATCGACGACGAATGGCGGCTGGAACAGCAGGAGTGGTTCGACGCCCTTGACGATGTGCTTGAAAACCGTGGCGAAGAGGAGACCCGCGCCCTGTTGCTCGGCCTTCAGCAACGCCTCAGCCGCCAAGGCGTCGTGTTGACCGAAGCGGCGCTGAACACGCCCTACAAGAACACCATCGACCTGAAGGACCAGCCGGAGTACCCCGGCGACATCGAGCTCGAGACGCGCATCGGCAACGTGATCCGCTGGAACGCCGTGGCCATGGTGCTGCAGGCCTTCGACAGCGGCTCCGGGGTGGGCGGGCACATCGCCACCTACTTGTCCGCGGCCACCATGATGGAGGTGGGCTTGAACCACGTGTTCCGCGCCGGCACCGAGCCCGGCGAAGGGGACCAAGTGCATTTCCAGGCCCATACGTCGCCGGGCATCTACGCAAGGGCCTTTTTGGAAGGCCGCTTGAGTGAAACCCAGCTCACCAACTTCCGGCGGGAGCTCGGTGAAGGCGGCGGCTTGCCGTCCTATCCCCATCCCCGGCGCCTGCCGTGGTTCTGGACCATGCCCACCGCCAGCATGGGCCTGTCCACGCCCTCGGCCATCTACCAGGCGCGGTTCGCAAAATACTTGGAAAGCCGCGGCCTCAAAAAGTCCGGGGACGGCAAGATCTGGGCCTTCATCGGCGACGGCGAAGCGGACGAGCCGGAAGTGCTAGGCACCATCAACATCGCCAGCCGGGAGGAGCTCGACAACCTGGTGCTGGTGGTCAACTGCAACTTGCAGCGCCTAGACGGGCCCGTGCGCGGCAACGGCAAGATCATTCAGGAATTGGAGCGCTCCTTCCGGGGCGCGGACTGGCATGTCATCAAGGTCATCTGGGGCGGCGGCTGGGACCCGATCCTGGCCCGCGACCACCACGGCGTGCTGCAGGCGCGCATGGAGCAGGCCGTGGACGGAGACTACCAGATGTACACCGTCTCCCCTGGCGATGCGGTGCGCGAGCACTGGGTGGAGCACACGCCGGAGCTGCGCGAGCTGATGAAGACCCTCACCGATGAGGAGGTTCGCTCCATCCAGCGCGGCGGCCAGGACCACCGCAAGATCTACGCCGCCTTCCGCCAAGCCGCCGAGGTGCGCGGCAAGCCTTGCGTGGTGCTGCTGAAGACGGTCAAGGGCGATGGCTTGGGTCCCGGCGCCGAAGGCGCCAACACGGTGCATCAGAAGAAGTACCTCAGCCCGGACGAACGCCGGGAGTTGGCCAAGCGCTTCGACATCCCCCTCACCGATGAGGACGTGCTGCGCGCCGCCTTCTACCGCCCGGAGGAGGATTCCGAGGAGCTGCGCTACCTGCGCGAGCGGCGCGAAGCGCTCGGCGGCTTCATGCCCAGGCGGGAGGTGCGCTGCGAGCGACTTGACGCACCGGATCTGGAGCTGTTCGCAGACTTATTGAAGGGCTCGGAGCGAGAGGCGTCCACCACCATGGTGGTGGTGCGCATGCTCTCCCGCCTGCTGCGCGACAAGCGCCTCGGCCGCTACATCGTGCCCATCGTGCCCGATGAGGCGCGCACCTTCGGCATGGACGGCCTGTTTCCCCAAGCGGGCATCTACTCGCCGGAGGGGCAGCGCTACCAGCCGGTGGATTTCGGCACCATTGCCCCCTACAAGGAGTCTGAGGACGGCCAGATTCTTCAGGAAGGCATCTGCGAGACCGGCGCCATGGCCTCCTTCCTGGCCGCCGGCACCGCCTACGCCAACTACGGCCTGCCCATGATCCCGTTCTACATCTTCTATTCCATCTTCGGCTTTCAGCGGGTCGGCGACATGATTTGGGCCTGCGGCGACATGATGTGCAAGGGGTTTCTGCTCGGCGGCACCTCCGGGCGCACCACCCTGAACGGCGAAGGCGTGCAGCACCAGGACGGCCACTCGCAACTGATCGCCAGCACGGTGCCCAACCTCAAGAGCTACGACCCGGCCTTCGCCTACGAGATTGCGCTGATCGTGCGCGACGGCATCCGCGCCATGTACCAGGAGCGGCAGGACGTCTTCTACTACATCACCCTGACCAACCAAGCCTACCCCATGCCGCCTTGCCCTGAGGGCGCCTTGGACGGCGTGCTGCAGGGCATGTACTGCTTCGACCGCGCCGAGGGAGCAACGGTCAATCTGTTCGGCAGCGGCGCGGTGATGGCCGAGGTGCTGCGGGCGCGGGACCTGCTCAGCGCCGACGGCGTGCGCAGCAATGTCTGGAGCGTCACCAGCTACAACGAGCTCGCGCGCCAAGCCCGGCACGTGGAGCGCCAGCAGATGCTGTGCCTCGGCGACACCGAGGAGAAGCCCTACGTGCAAGCGCTGCTGGAGGGAGAGAGCGGCGTCTTCATCGCCGCATCGGACTACATGAAGGCGCTGCCGGGCATGATCGCCCCCTGGATCCCCGGCGCCTACACGGTGCTCGGCACCGATGGCTTTGGCCTGTCCGAGGCGCGGGACCGGCTGCGGGACTACTTCGAGGTGTCCGGGGAGTGGATCGCCTTCGCGGCGCTGTCCACCTTGGCGCAGAACAACCGGGCGCCCGGGCAAGCGGCCTTGGACTTCGCCAACCGGCACGGGCTGAACTTGGATCAGGCCGACCCGGTTTGGGCTTGAAGCCGCCACCACCCGCACCGCACTCGGGGTGCGCGCAACGCGTGCACATCATCGGCTGCCGCCGCAGCGGCACAACCTTGATGATGGAGCTGCTCTGGTACCGCTACGCCTTCAGTGGCCGCGGCGAGCACGAGACCTCCCTGCTGGAGCCGGTGCCAGCCGGCGAGACCCTGTACCTGACGAAGAAGCCCCCCGACACCACGCGCATCATCCCCGCGTTTCTGCGCGACAGCGAAACCTACCTGATCGCCATGCTGCGCGACCCGCGGGCGGTGGTCACCAGCCGCCACCGCAACCGTCCGGACGTGTACTTCGCCAGTTTCCATCGCTGGCGAGCCTACGCCGCCGCCATCAAGCGCCTAAAGGACCATCCACGCTTCAAGCTCATCCGCTTCGAGACCCTGATCACCGCACCGAGCGCCGTGCAGGCCGACATCGAAACTTGGCTGCCCTTCCTGAGCCGCCGCCGCGACGGCCCGAGTGGCACGGCCCGCACCTTTGCGGAGTATCCCGAAGGGGCCGCCGTGCCGCCCCTGGCTGAAGCGTCGCTCAACGGCGCACGCCCGTTCGACGCCTCCCGCCTGGACGGTTGGCGCGGCCATCTGCCCCGCATCAAGGGCCAACTGGAAGCCCACCCCGACCTGACCCAGAGCCTGATCGAATTCGGCTACGAAGACAACGACGCCTGGACCGCCCTGCTCGAAGGCGTTGCCCCCTACCGCCAAACCTACAAGGAAACGCCCCCAACCCCGTGGCGGCGCTGGGAGACCAACCTGCGCTACCGCTTGAAGACCTGGCGCTACCTGCGTAGTAGAGGCCTGCGCTAATCCAAGGCGAGGAGCCCTCCCGATTCAACCGGAGTTTCGCGCCAGCCAAACTTCAATGCGAACCTACGGTTCGCACCGGCTCAAGGGCATCTTGCCCTCGTCTCGAATCAGCTTGACCCGCTGCGGGGGCGCGACTTTTCCCTAAAGCCGCCCGGCGCTGTCCGCCTCGTCCAAGATGGCGGTCAGCAGACTGCGAGCGGTGGCGCCTTCGTCCTTGCCCACTTCGCCGCTCTTGGAACTGATGCCCGGAATGCGGGCGATCATCAGGGTGCCGGAAACGGAGTAGACGCCCGAATAGCGCTTGCCTTTGTAGTCGATGGGCAACTGGGTGGTGGGTGTGGCCATGTCGGGGATTCGCTGGAACAGATTGCCGGATAAGATAGCACGGAAACCGCACCGGTTACTTTTCATGCCACAAGTGGAAACCGTCTCCTGGCGAACGGTTGTTCCTTCGGCCACGGCCAAGTCCATGGCGGCGGCATGCCAGTCTAGGCCAAGCTGAAGACTCCCATGAAACCCCTCCCCAAGCGCCGCGCCAAGCGGGCTGGCCAGACAGTGCTGGCCCTATTGGGCATCCTCGCCTTCGGGACGGCCAGCGCCACCGGGACCGTGCTGCTGGTCTCCATGGACGGCGTGCGTCACGACTTTCTCGACTTCGCCCGGCTCCCCGCCTTGCAACGCATGCAGCGCCAAGGAGCGCGGGCGGAGCGTCTGATCCCGGTCTATCCGTCCAACACCTTTCCTGGCCATATCTCCATCGCCACCGGCACCTGGCCCGACGTCCACGGCGTCATCGACAACCACTTTGAGGACCGGGAGCGGGGCGTGTACCGCTACGAGGCAGACGCCAGCTGGATCAAGGCGGAACCCCTGTGGGTGGCGGCCGAACGCCAAGGGTTGCCCGCCGCCGCCTACTTCTGGGTGGGTTCAGAGACGGATTGGAACGGCATCGGCGCCCGCCACCGAATGGCGCCGTTCGACTCGAACCGGCCTGAGACGGAGAAGGCTGCGCAAATGCTTCGCTGGCTGCGCCTGCCCGAACCGGAGCGCCCGCGGCTGATCATGAGCTACTGGGCGGGAGTGGACGCCGTCGCCCACCGCAAGGGGCCGGCCGACCCTGCCGTGGCCGCGCAGCTCCGCCTTCAGGACGCCGCCCTCCGGCAACTGTTGGCCGGCATCGACGCCATGGACCTGTGGCCCAGCCTGACCCTGATGGTGGTCAGCGATCACGGCATGACGGTGACGGGTGAGTTGATTGATGCCGCCGCCGCCTTGGCCGACGCAGGCGTCAAGGCCCGCGTGCTCGGCTCGGCGGTGGCCAACGTCTATCTGGAAGACGTCCAGGACCTCGAGGCGGCCACTCTGGCCTTGGCCCGCTTGAACAACGTGCAGGTGCGCCAGCGGGCCGACGTCCCCGCCACTTGGCGCTTGCGCCACCAAGGCCGAACCGGCGACTTGGTGGCCACCACCGTGCCGCCCTTCGTGCTGTCCCCGCCGGCCAACCCCTTGTGCGCCTTGATGCCCAGCCGCTGCCTGTCCGCCGGCGGCCACGGCTACCCGCCGGAGCATCCCGACATGGGCGGCATCCTGCTGGCCCTCGGCCGCGGCGTCCAAGCGGGCGCAAGGCTCCCCCCCGCCCACCAAACCGACATCGCCGCCACCGTCGCCCGCCTGCTCGGCATCGCCCCGCCCGCCCAATCGGAAGGCACGCCGATTGCCAGCATTGGCGGCTAGCAGAGCGCCACCGAAGCGCTGATTGACTTGCAAAGCACATGGTCTAAGGTGCTGTCATGGCGAGGAAAAAGCTGCCGATCGGCATTCAGACCTTCCGCAAGATCCGGGAGGGCAATTTCTATTACGTAGATAAGACACCCTATGCTCGGCAGCTTGTTGAATTGGGAACGCACTATTTCCTCTCCCGTCCGCGCCGCTTCGGCAAGAGCTTGTTTCTTGACACGCTCAAGGAACTGTTCGAATGCAATGAACCGCTGTTCCGAGGCTTGGACATACACGCGCATTGGGACTGGACCACACCCAGCCCCGTGCTGCGGCTTGATTTTGGCAGCGGCAATTTCAAGGAGCCGGGTTACCTGCAAACCAATCTGATGGCGCAACTGGACGCCATCGAAAGCCGCAACGGCTTGAAAGGCACCCAATCAAGCCCTGTGGAGCGCTTCGGCGACCTGATCCGCGCCTTGAGCGAGCAGACCGGGGCAGGCATTGCGCTGCTGGTGGACGAATACGACAAGCCCATCCTAGACGCGTTGGAAGCACCCGAAGTGGCCAAGGCTAATCGCGACTTCCTGCGCGGGCTCTATGCAGCCATAAAGACCCAGGACGCGCACATCCGGTTTTCGTTTCTAACCGGCGTCAGCAAGTTCTCCAAAGTAAGCCTCTTTTCCGGCCTCAACAATCTGGACGACATCACGCTGCGTTCCAAGCATGCGGCCATCTGCGGCTACACGGACGCCGACTTGGACAACGTGTTCGAGCCGGAACTTGAAGGGCTTGACCGAGATGCCATACGCGATTGGTACAACGGCTACCATTGGCTGGGCGAGCATCGGGTTTACAACCCCTTCGACATCCTGCTGTTGTTCAGCCGGCGCAAGTTCAATGCCTACTGGTTTGAGACGGGCACCCCCACGTTTCTGGTGCGAACCCTGCTCAGCCGCGGCATCGGGTCCATTTCCTTGGATGGCATGGTCAGCAGCGGCGAGTTGCTGTCGTCATTCGATATCCAAGACATCGCGCCGGAAGCGCTGCTCTTCCAAACCGGATACCTCACGATCACGGAAGAGACGAACCTGTCTGGCAAGACGCTCTATCGGCTCGGCTACCCCAACCGCGAGGTTCGCCAAAGCCTGAATGAAAGCCTGTTGCGTGCCATGACACCGGACCCGTCGCAGCAGGGCGCAAGGGACATCCAGCTGCATCAGTTGCTAATGGCCAACGACTTCCCCGGCTTGAGGGCCATGTTCGAGGCCTTCTTCGCCAGCATCCCCCACGATTGGCACCGACGCAACGACATCGCCCGCTACGAAGGCTACTACGCGAGCCTCTTCTACTCCCACTTTGCTGCCTTGGGCCTCGACGTGACCGTGGAGGACGCCAGCCACCTCGGCCAAGTGGATATGGCGCTGCGCTTCAACGACCAGATCTACCTCTTCGAATTCAAGATGGTCGAGTCAGCACCGCAAGGCACCGCCATGGCCCAGCTCAAGGCTAGGGGATACGCGGACAAGCATCGGGGCCGTGGCGCACCCATCCACCTGATCGCCGTGGAGTTCAGCCGCGAAGCCCGCAATCTTGTGGGATTTGAAGTGGAGGCAGGCTGAGAGGCTTAATCCGCAATGTGGCCAAAGCCCATGTGGCCCACAGCCAGTAAGGCAAAAAACCAGGCTGACTCCCCGCCGAGCCGTTGCACAGCGGCGATTGACCCTGGGCCGGTGGGCCAACAATTGAAGCGTCATCTATGGCAGACTTCCGCGCTCAGCTTGGCGCGCAACTTGAGAGATTGACATGAAAATAACCCCCACGGACAACGGCTGCGGTGCCGAGATTGAAGGCGTTGACCTGAATGCGATGTCGGATGATGACGTGGAAGCCATCGCCGATGCGCAGGCGGCCTATGGCGTGGTGTTCTTCCGCAATCAAAAGCTGACCGCCGATGAGCAGCTCGCAGCCGCACGGCGCTTCGGCCCAATCAACGTCAATCGGTTCTTCACGTCAGTCCCCGAGCAGCCGGCAGTGGCCATGGTGCTGAAGGAACCCCACCACAAAGTCAATGTCGGCGGTGGCTGGCACACCGATCACTCCTACGACCGGGCGCCCGCGTTGGGCTCCATGCTGTACGCCTTGGAAGTGCCGAGTTCCGGCGGGGACACGCTGTTCGCGAGCATGTACAAAGCTTACGAGGCACTCTCCCCGGAACTGCGGCAAGCGGTTGAAGGACTGCGCGCCGTGCATTCCAGCCGCCATGTTTTCGGTGCCAAAGGCGCCTACACCAAGGCGGGTGACGAGCGTTACCACAACGCCGAAAAGGCCACCCAAGACGCCGTGCATCCCGTGGTGATCAGCCACCCCCGTTCGGGCCGGCCAGCCCTGTACGTGAACCCGGGCTTCACGGTGCGCATCGATGGTTGGACGGTCGAAGAGTCACAGTCGTTGCTGGCCCGCCTCTACGAAGTCGCCGCCCGGGAAGAGCACGTTTACCGATTTCACTGGGAGGTCGGCAGCGTCGCGTTCTGGGACAATCGAGCCACTTGGCACTACGCCCTCAACGACTACCCAGGACAACGGCGGCTGATGCACCGGGTGACGGTGGAAGGCGGGTTGCTCAGCGCCTCGCATTAGACCAATCTCCAAAGCACCGACTTTTCGACACGCACTTGCGCGGAGAATCGCTCCTCTAATCGGGCTCCGAGAGCCGGTGTGCGGTGCGTGCATGCGGCTTGCCGAATGGCGCGCCAGGCGGTGGCGCTTACCGCGACGATGGGCGCAGGCACGAGCCTCAACAGCGCCACTCGGCAAGCCGCATGCACGCACCGCACACCGGCTCTCTTTCTCACGTCTTGCCTAAACAAGCCAATGCCACCACGCCATTGATTGACCAGCCGGGTTAACATCTGGCGGGGAACCAACGAGGCAGTGCCCCGAACCGGCGAGCGAACGCCCGTCGCGCTCAGGGTTTGGTTCAATCAACGGCCTTGTTCCGTGATCATGCAAGGCGAGGAGGCGCATCGTGGCCGAGAACCCAAGAAAACGCAGTTTCTGGACCTGGGGCTTCACCGCTGACGAACCCAGCTTGGCCGAGCGGCGGGAGGCGGCAAAGCGCATCGCCAAGCGCACGCGCGTTGAAGTGGCGCCACCGCCGGTGCCGAACCTGGCCGACATTGACATTCGGGCACCGCGCCTGACGGTGCCGTCGGCCCTGCAGGGCTGGGTGAGCACGAATTCTGAAGAGCGCCTGCTGCACACTTACGGCGGCCACCCGCTGGAATTGCTGGCGGCACTGCGCGGCCACTTCGAGAACCCGCCCGACGCAGTGGCCCACCCCGCCACCGAAGAGGAACTGGAGCGCACCTTGGCTTGGGCCCATGACAAGGGCCATGCGGTGGTGCCCTACGGCGGCGGCACTTCGGTGGTCTGGGGCGTCAATGCGCCAGCGGCGGCGGACAGCGTGGTCACCATCGATCTGGACTGCCTCAACCGGGTGCTGGAACTTGACCCGGTGTCCCGCGCCGCCCGGGTGCAGGCCGGCCTGCTGGGCCCGGACCTGGAGGACGCCTTGCGCCCGGAGGGCCTGACCCTGCGCCACTTTCCGCAGAGCTTTCCGTGGTCCACGGTGGGCGGTTGGGTGGCCACCCGCTCCGGAGGCCACTACGCCACCAACCACACCCACATCGACGACTTCGTGGAGAGCGTTCGCATGCTCACGCCCCAAGGCTGGTGGGAATCGCGCCGCCTGCCGGGCAGCGGCGCCGGCCCGAGCCCGGATCGCATGGTGATCGGCTCCGAAGGCATTCTCGGCATCATCAGCGAGTGCTGGCTGCGCCTGCAGAAGCGGCCAACGTTCCGGGCCACGGCGGGCATTGCCTTCGCCAATTGGGCAGCAGGCGCCGAAGCGGTGCGGCACGTCGTGCAAGCCAAGCTCTGGCCGGCCAACCTGCGCCTGCTCGACCCGGTGGAGGCACGCCAGAGCGCCGGAGTGGAGGATGGCTCGGCACTGCTGATCGTGGGCTTCGAATCCGCCGACGCAGCCCAAGACGCCAACATCCGCACCGCCGTGGACATCGCCCGCAGCGCCGGCGGCCGCATCGACGATGACGCCATCCGCATCGACGACGGCAAAGGCCGCGCCACCGGCCGGGGCGGCGCGGTGGGCGCTTGGCGCAATGCCTTCATCGGCGTCAATGCCGGCTTGACCAATGGCCTGGGCCTGCTCTCCGACACCTTCGAAACCGCCATCACTTGGGATCAGTTCGCGGAGTTCGACGCCGCCGTGCGCCAAGCCGTAGGCGATGCGCTGCGCCGCGTGCTCGGTGAAGGCACCAGCCTCTCCTGCCGCTTCACGCATGTTTATCCAGACGGCCCCGCGCCCTACTACAGCTTCGCCGGCCCGGCCGCGCTCGGCGGCGAGTTCGAGCAATGGTCCGAACTCAAGGCCGCCGCCAGCGAAGCGGTGATTGCCGCCGGCGGCACCATCACCCATCACCACGCCGTGGGTCGAATGCACCGCCCGGGCTACGACCGCCAGCGCCCGAATCTGTTCGGGGCGGCCTACCTCGCCGCCAAGCGCGCTGTGGACCCCAAGGGCTTGATGAACCCCGGCGTGCTGTTCGACCCCTAGGAAACGGCAAATGGCCCATCGCGGGTTCATCTTGCAAGCGGCCAGCCAAACCCGTGGCGGAAGCTGCGAAGTGCAGCTTTGCGGGCGCTTGGAGAACGGTGAGGGCTTCCGGGTGCGGGAACGGCGCGAATCCGCGCGCCTTTACGTCCGCAACCAAGATGCCGCCGCGCTCAAGGCCGCGGATTGGCGAGGCGCCACCCTATCGCCATCACCGAAGACCAGCTTCGGCGGCGAACCCGTCACCGAAGTGCGCGCCGCTGCCGCCGCCCTCCGGCTTTTGGCTGAACGGCTGGCCGACCGCCACATCCCCACCTTCGAGGCGGATCTGGACCCAGCACAGCGCTACCTGATCGACCGGGGCATCAAGGGTGGCTGCCGGATTCATGGGGAGCCGCAGCCGGACAGCGCAGCGGCGGGCCGAGGATGGCTGTTCACCGACCCGGAAATCGAACCTGCCGACGCCAACTTCGCGCCCCGGACGCTGGCCTTCGACATCGAAACGGACCCCAAGGCAAACCGCCTGCTGGCCATTTCCCTGTACGGATGCGGTGCGGACGAGGTGCACGTGGTTGACCCGCGCAACCGCCCCATGCCGCCAAGGGCCATCGGCCACCGGACTGAGGCGGCAGCCTTGGAGGCGTTCTGCCAGCGGGTGCGCGGGCTGGACGTCGACGTGCTCACCGGCTGGAACATCATCGACTTTGACCTTAGCGTGCTGGCCAAGGTGACGGCCCGGACCAAGGCCACCTTCCACCTTGGGCGCTGGCCCGGAGCGCCGCGCCTTCGCCAGGCCACGGGCTACTTCGGCAGCAGCCGGGCGGACATTCCGGGCCGCTTGGTGCTGGATGGCATCGCCCTGCTGCGCGGCGCCTTCGTGCGCATGGACGACTACTCCCTGGACGCCGTGGCGCGAACCGTGCTTGGCGAAGGCAAGGCCCTCGATGGCGACGTCAAGGACCGGATTGGCGAGATCTTGAGCAACTACGCCAACGACCTGCAAGCGTTCGCCCTTTATGCCCGCACCGATGCCCGTCTGGCGCTGGAAATCGTCGAGGCGCTGGACCTCGTGAACTTGGCCGTGGCCCGCAGCCGGCTGACTGGCATGCCACCGGACCGGGTGTCGGCCAGCATCGCCTCGTTTGACTTTCTCTACTTGACGGAACTCAACCGGCGGGGCCGGGTGGCGCCAACGCTGAACCGGGACGAACGCCAAGCCCACCAGCCCCAATCGGGCGGCCATGTCTTGAGCCCGATCACCGGGCTGCACGAAAACGTGTGGGTATTCGACTTCAAGAGCCTCTACCCCAGCCTAATCCGCACCTACAACATCGACCCCCTCGGCTTTATCGAGCAGGACGATGACAACAAAGAGCCAAATCCGGTGACGCTGGCCACCGGCGCCCGCTTTCGCCGCGAGAGCGCCATCCTGCCCGGCCTGCTCGACCGTTTGGCCCCGCAGCGGGACAAGGCCAAGCGCGACGGCGATGGGGTGGCCTCCCAAGCGATCAAAATCCTGATGAACTCGTTCTACGGCGTGCTCGGCGCGTCCGGCTGCCGGTTCTACAACCCGGACATTGCCAACGCCATCACGGGCCAAGGGCGGCACCTGCTGCTGTGGTCCAAGGGCTGGTTCGAGGCGCGGGGCTTCCAGGTGCTGTACGGAGACACGGACAGCCTGTTCGTCGGCTCCGGGCACAGCGACAGCGAGCGCGCCTTAGCGGAAGGACCGCCGCTGGCCGCCAGCCTCACCCAGGACTTGGCGGACTTCATCAACGCCGAATCCGGCGTGCGCAGCCGCCTGGAGCTGGAGTTCGAAAAGCTCTATGAGAAGCTCTTTCTGCCGCCCGTGCGCTCCGGGGCCGACGGTGCGCGTAAACGCTACGCTGGGCTGGTTTGCGGCCAGGACGCGCCCGAGTTCATCGGCATGGAGGTAGTGCGCCGGGATTGGACCGAATTCGCCAAGCGGGCGCAACGGGAACTCTACGCGCGCTTCTTTCGCGGCGAACCCGTCGACGGCTACCTGCGCGAACTCACTGCCGCGCTGCGCAGCGGCGACCTGGACGACCAACTGGTGTACCGCAAGGGCCTGCGCAAAGCGGTGGGCGCCTATCGGGCCGGCAAGCCGCCGCACGTGGCCGCGGCGGAGAAAGCCAAGACGCCGCCAGGCCGGGTGATCGCCTACCTCATCACCTTGGCCGGCCCGGAGCCCTTGGACAACCAGACCGCCCCGCCCGACCGGGAGCACTACGTGCACAAGCAACTGCGCCCGGTGGCCGCGCCCATTCTCGCCACCATGGGGCTTAAGTTTGAGCAAGTAATCGGCGATGATCGGCAACTGCGCTTGCTGTAGCGCTGGCCTACCATGCGGCTGTGCGCCAGACCGGCGTGCTGGCGCACTGGCCTGCGGCAGCGCGAGCGAGCTGCAAGGCATGTTGTGAGTTGCCCTGCAACTCGTTAGTGCCCAGCGGCTTGTGAGTTGCTCGGCGGCTTCTGAGTTGCCCTGCGACTTGTGAGTTGCCCGGCGACTGGCGAGTGCCCGGCGACTTTTGCGTTGGCCGGCGAATTCTACGTTGGCCGGCGACTAGCGAGTTGCGGTGCAACTCGGCAGGCCTCGGGCGCTATACCAGGCCCATGCAACGGCTTTGCCTCGCCATCAAGGCAACCACGGAGGAAAACGATGGACAAAGAACTCGATGTGCTGCTGTGGGGTGCCACCGGCTTCACCGGACGGCTAACCGCCCAACATTTGGCCCAGCGCTACGGCGTTGACGGAGAGCAACTGCGGTGGACCATCGGCGGCCGCAGCCCCGAGAAGCTGGAGGCGCTGCGCAAGGCGCTGAACGCCGGCGACGGGCAGCTGACGCCCGTGGTGGCGGACGCCAATGATCTTGCCGCCATGCGTGACGCGGTGAGCCGAGCGCGGGTGGTGTGCAGCGCCGTCGGCCCCTACGCCCGCTACGGCAGCAACCTGGTGCAGGCCTGCGCCGAACAGGGCACAGACTATTGCGACCTGACCGGCGAAGTGCAGTGGATGCGCGCCATGATGGATGCCCACGGCGAAGCCGCCGAAGCCAGCGGGGCGCGCATCGTGCACACCTGCGGGTTCGACTGCATCCCCTCCGACCTCGGCGTGCTTTACGTGCAGCGGGCGATGCAAGAGCGCCACGGCACCTACGCCAAGCACGTGAAGTTGCGGGTGCTGGACTTCAAGGGCGGCTTCAGCGGCGGCACCATCGCCAGCATGATGGAACTGATGGAGCAGGCCAGCCAAGATTCCACCATTCGCGAACTGCTGGCTGACCCGTACTCGCTGAACCCGCCCGACGCAGACCGCGGCCTGGATGGGCCGGACCGCCTCACCGCCTTCTACGACGAGGACTTCGCCGCCTGGGCGGCGCCATTCATGATGGGGCCGATCAACACCCGCGTCGTGCGCCGCAGCCACGCCCTGATGGGCAAACCCTATGGCCCCGATTTTCGTTACGACGAAGCCATCGCCTTCCCCAAGCTGCCCACCCCCGGCGCCTGGGCCACCGCCACCGCCGCCGCATCGGCCGGCACCATGGCCGCCATGAGCCTGCGTCCGGTGCGCGAGATCGCCACCCGCTATCTGCCCCAACCGGGCAGCGGCCCCAGCGAGCAACAGATGGCCGACGGCCACTTCAAGGTGGCACTGCTAGCGCGCCACCCCGAAGACAAAGCCAAGAACGTGCTCGCCTACGTGCAAGGCGACCGCGACCCCGGCTACGGCGCCACCGCCAAAATGCTGGCCGAAAGCGCCGTCTGCCTCGCCCAGGACGGCAGCAACGCCCCCGGCGGCTTCAGCACCCCAGCATCCGCCGTGGGCACCAGCCTGATCGAGCGCCTGGCGAACAACGCGGGGGTGCGGTTTTCGTTGGGGTAGGGGCTTGGGTGCGGGTGGGTGTGAGGTGAATGTGTGGCTTGCTAAGCTTGCGCATCAACTCCCCTCGTCTGGGGCAATAGCCTGATTTAGGGCGCTGCGTCCTTTCCGAGTGAGCCGGTATTTCTGGTCAGGACTACTCGGCTTGTTCGGATTGGTCATTGCCAGAAGCCCCTCATCCAGCAGTCTACGCAATCGTTGTTGGAAGCTGCGGGTTCTGCCTCCATAGCCACCAGCCGCTTGCAGTTCCTTGCTTGGAATGTCTGATTGAGCGCTGGCGTTCAGCATGGCAACATCCACCTCGCCCAAGCCCGCTTGCACCCCTACTTGCACCCCTGCTTGCACCCCTGCTTGCACCCCTACTTGCACCCCTTGGAGAACGGCATCTTCAAGGATGCCGTGCCCCCTATGGGTAAGCCGGTATCTCTGGACAGGACTATTGGGTTTGTCCGGCACGGTCATTGCCAAAAGACCTTCGGACAGCAATCTGCCCAGCCGTTGTTCGAAGCTTCGGGTTCTGCCAGAGTAGCCTGCAGCGACCTGTAACGCCTTACTCGAAACATCTGCTTGAGCGCACGCGGTCAGCATGGCGACTTCTTCCTTGACCAAGCCGAATGGAGCATCAACTTGCACCCCTGCCTGCACCCCTGCTTGCACCCCTGCTTGCCCACCTTCGCGACCTACTGCTCGCCTTTGCTGGTTCCCCTCTTGCGTAGCATCAGAATCCGTCGGTGTGGCTCCACTAACGGCCGGTCCATGAACATGGACTACTCCCTGATCCTGTCCAGTTTGGCGCCAGATCGTCGTGACAAATCCGTCGGTGACCGTGAATTCAGGCTCGGGAAGTCCGACTTCAACGCAGCGACGGATCATGTCCAACGTGCCCGTCCCCATGCGTTCGATGTACTCCGTCAGATACAGCGCCTCGCCCAATAGCGGGTTACCGGGTACAGATCGATGCGCCTCGCGCAATTTCTCCAAGGTTAGAGGCGGCGGAAGCCTCCCGGGATTGCGCACTTCTAGTCGGTCAGCGAACAACATGACCTGAACGCTGCCATTGTCAGTGTAGTCCCTATGGGCAACGGCGTTGACGATGGCCTCCGTCACGACCTCCACTGGAATCTCATAGCTTCTCGGCGCCCGGGCGCTTTCCGTGCGGACACCGATGCGCCGATTGATCTTGCCGAGCACAAAGTCCACCGCCTGATCAACCAATTCGAAAGCCGTGCCCTTGTAAACCTGATAGGAAGGAATCGGCTTGGAAACGGTAGTTCCATGGAAGTGGGCGCACCGGACCTCCGACGAAATTAAAAATCGCTGAGGTGCCTTCCCGAACAAGAGTACCGCTGCATTGGTAAGCTGATTGTCATCGAGTAGATTCATATGCGCAAGCAACTGCGGTGCTGGCGTTCCTTCTTGGAGCGGGAACTGCCTGACCGAGCGAGCCGTTCGAATAAACTGCGCCATTCGCTCGAAGTCCAGATCATCAAACGTTGCCTTAACGCATGGCGATGCGTCGAACGGCCCCCATCGGAGTAGCTCCTTGCTCTCCAGAAACTCGACCAACGCTGCGTAAAGGCCTGCGACCAACTCGGCCAGCGTGGCGAATTGCTTGCGAACCAACCCCGCCTCCGCCCTCCGCACCAAGGCTTGCATCTTGGGATGCCGCTTACCGTTAACGGCCTTGAGGAAGACCAGCCTATGCGCGCCAATGGCCGTAGCGCACTCAAACTCGCGTTCGGTGGGCGACACACCTGTGTCATCTTCATTGCCGTAATCGGCACCCAGGAGCGCTACATAAACATCGCATCGCTCCACTTGATCAAGGTAGAGTTGCTCTGGTCGTTGATCGGACGCAGGGACATCCTCGAACAAAAACACCTCAAAGAAGCGGCGGATCAATGGGTCGTCGTGGACGTAGTCGCGCAGAGCCGCTCGCTCTGTAGCGAATTCGCCCTGCACGCTGCTAATGAAGATACGCAGGGGCAGCACTCCTAAGCCCTCTCGTCCGCGCAGCCATCTCGCCGGAACCCGCGAATCCGACCTCGCGCCACTGGCAATTCTGCCGCTCCCTGTCGCCCTTCACCTTTAGACACTTCCTTAACTCCGACCATGATGGTAAAACAGTGAGACTTGCATACTTGATTGTACCAGCGCCTAGGGCGCTTCAAACTCCGCTTGTGGGTTTGTCGGGATCCTTGCGAGGGAATGGGACCAAGTTTCCCAAGCTGCGGGCGTTGGCACCTCAACCATCCCCGAGGGGGCCGAAACTCGCAACAGAAAAAGCTCTTTCGGTCTCTCCCCATGCCGCTCTAGGTTATGGTGCGTCGCGATTGGGGGGTAGGGCAAACCTCTTGGATGCTGGCAATCCCGTGCATAGAGAAGCGGAAGCACAATGCCCTACAAAGAACCCTCCCATCAGGATGCCCGCCTGATGCTGCGGGAGAGATAGCTTCCACACGGGAGATGTCTCGCTTGGTCCCAACAACCTGCCATCCAATTGTGACTTCCGCTTTCAGCGCGCCGAAAATCCCAGCCGGTTCTTTTCCGGCGTGGATGAGGATCAAGTGCGCGGAGTGTCCATCTTCGGAAGGCGTGGAGACTCCGAGCGGGCGAATCTGCTTCCGAACCTCCGAGACCGCTTGCTATGCCGCGTCCAACTTCTTCCCGGAGCAGGCCATATTCGCCAAACAGGGCGACGCTCCCATCACACTTGGCGGCCACTCGCAGACTATGACATCCTTTCGTCGTGCCATATTGAACTATGAAGACCATACGAATTCACAAGACGCTTTTCCAATACGATGGCCAGCAGGTCTTCGAGGCACGCGACCGTATAGGAGGGCACTATGCAGGCGTAATGGTGCCGGACGGCTACAAAGACTGGGATTAAGCAGCGAGCCCCGATTCCATTCAGCCTACCTCCACCAAGCGTCGCTCATGAAGCGCATACGATTTCCCCGACACCTTCTTGAGAAATCCAATGATACGATAAGGGCTTCTGGAAATGTGCCAGCAATTTTGTAGTTGATCGTTCCTGTTGTATCCGCCCACAAGTCTACGCTCTTGCTGCTCAGAAAGGTGAGTGACAAAACTATTCATTCGTTCGAAACGATACTCAGCGTCACTCCACGACGGAGCGGCAACGAAGGCCTCCAACAACCCCTCTGTAACTTTATCGCGCTGACCAACGGCGTCGACCACTAGATTGAACACTTTCGCAGCATATGAAGCGGTTTCGCTTATGTCGCCTCCAAGCGCCTGTAGATTTGAGATGAACCCCGGCGGGTCCGCCCCTTCCAACTTGATTGACACAACTGGGATTCCCCTACCCAAGGCAAAGCCAACTTCCTGATCGCAGAAGACGCTGCCCGCGAAATCGTCGGTGATGAAGGCCAGCATTACATCCATGGTCTTCAAACCGAGCATGATCTCGTTCTGCCATTGCTTCCCCGCTTCAATCGATTCGTGCGCAACAAACGACGAGATGCCGTATCCCTCTAGTTCATCAGCAAGTTCGCGGGCTTCGCGCTTGTAATTGTCTCGATGGCTGATGAACAGCCGAATCATACCCTCCGGCCAAATGTGCGACACATCTTCTGAAGGCCCGGACTGTCCCCCTCTCTGAGCCACCCTCAAACCCCAAACACCTTCATCACCTCATCCCCGCGGTGATTGATCACCTTCACAGCTATCCGCCCGGTTGACGGCTTCGGGAACGCTCGCGACGTGTCGCTATTCAGCGTTGCCCAGGCATCGGGGTCGATTTCGGCTTTCAGGGTTGTCTTGAGGGATTCGCAGGTGTCGCCAGCGCCGAGGAAGAGGGCTTGACGAACGAAGAAGCTCTCTTCGTTGTAGTCCGTGTCCACGAACCAGCCGGCGATGCCGTAGGCGGCTTCGCGCACGGCGCTCGCCAAGTCGGCGCGGGAGACGGTGCCGAATTCTGGGCCGATGAAGATGCCTGCCCCGTGCTCTTTGGCAGCTTTGCCACCGGCGCCTTCTGCGTGTTGGCCTTCCGGGCAGACGAGGGTACCCGGCCAAGGGCTGAGCGAGGTGAGTTTAATGTGGTCCCACTTGTCGGCTTGTTGGGCGCTGGCAGTGCGTGAGTTCTCGAGCACCATGTTTCGCCTCCCGTCGTCAACGTTGCCTGTCGGCCGCCGCGCCTCGTCCAGCACCCAATGCCGGGCGGGAACCTCGCATGACGAGTTAAGGATGGGGGATCGGTGGAAAGCGTCGGTCATGGACGCATTTTAGCGGAAGGCCCGTAACCACGCTGCTGGCCAGCGCTGATCATCAAGGTCGGCAATGCCGGGGTACGGTATTCATTTGGGTTATGTGCGTGGCTCCCTTCCTGGAACGACTAGGCAGCCTTCGTGAACAGGCACCCATTCGCAAGCGTGCGCAAGTTGACCATTCAGACCTAATATGGTCTGATTGACCAACCACCTCGGCAGGATGTGAAAGCGCCAAGGCAGGCCAAACCATGATAGTCAACGTCTCTGAAGCGAAAGCGCAACTTTCCAATCTGATCGATCGCGTTTACCACGGGGAGAAGGTGACCATCGCCAAAAACAACCTCCCCATTGCGGACTTGGTGCCGCATCGGCCCGGTGGCAAGCGCAAACTGGGGTTTCTCAAAGGTCAGCTTGATGTGCCCGACCAAGCGTTGTTTGAGGTGGATGAAGAGATCGAGAGCCTGTTTTACGGAGATGATGATTGCGAGTCCTAGTCGATACCCATGTCTTCATCTGGGCGCTCAGCGCGCCTGAACGGCTGTCCTCGGTACAGAAAGCGGCGCTCGAAAGCCGCGCGAACACCATCTACCTCAGCTCAATCTCTGTAGCAGAGATCATGATCAAGGCTTCCCTCAACAAGTTGCGTTTTGATCACGACCCAATTGCCTGCGCTGAACAATTGAGCTTTGACCTTTTGGAGTTCTCGGCGACGGATGCGGTCCTCCTGAAGGACCTCCCTTTTCACCACCGCGACCCCTTCGACCGGATGCTTATCGCCCAAAGCATGGCGCAGAACACCAAACTGATGAGTGAGGACCAGCGCTTCCGCCACTACGACTGCGACCTGCTCTAGCTGGCGGCGGGCACGGGCGCAGCCAGCGATCAACTATCTGGGCCAACGAACCCCACCTTACTCCCTATGTCGCCCGCCACCGGATGCCCTTGGGCGCGCGGACTGATCTTCAACTGAGTTTTTGGACTTCGCCGCCGGGTCCCGTCTTGGAAAAAAGACTCGACTCACTCGTGCTTCGAACGAGTGGGTTCCTTCGCCAATGTGCCCCCTTAACAGGTCGGATTCACAAATGCCAGCCAGCTTCATCAAACGGCTCCGAAGCCCGCGCTTAAGGGCCTTATCCGCCCTCTTCCGCTTCGTGAACTACGACCTTGATTTTCATTGGCGCGTCCTCGTGAAACCGTCGCCCAAATGGTAACGGAACTTCGTGGTTGGTCACTCGAGCACATCAGCCGTCGGCACCCGGCGTTCCGGAAATTCCGGCGCAGCGCCTATCCTTGAGTGGACGCCTCAACTTTCTTGACCACTCTGCGCTTCCGGCAACGCTCGCCGCTGGATCATTTCATGGCGGGGTCTTTCGATGAGCGCAGTGCATTGCTACAGCCGTCCGTAGCCTCAAGCGCTTTGCCATTGGCGTCAAGGGCAAGCTAGAGCCGATTGCCACCTGTCCTCTGCGCTTTGGGAGCAAGTGCAAAAAAGCTTATGTTGGCCAACTAAGCAGCCTGCTGATCGTTCCACGCTACCTGTCCGCATCAGCGGCAGGCATACTGCCCACTTGCAAACACCGTCCGCTGGACGTCCATTGAGGAGACCCGAGGCCGTGGCGATCAAGCTTGCCGTTCTGGACCTAGCGCCCATCATCGAAGGCGGGGATGCGGGCCAAGCATTGGCCAACTCCCTGGACCTTGCACGGCATGCCGAAGGCTGGGGCTACGGGCGCTATTGGGTGGCGGAGCACCACAACATGCGTGGCATCGCCAGCGCTGCCACTGCAGTGGTCATCGGCCACATCGCGGGGGGCACCTCAACCATCCGCGTGGGGGCCGGTGGCGTGATGCTGCCCAACCATGCGCCGCTGGTCATCGCCGAGCAGTTTGGCACCTTGGAGTCCTTGCACCTTGGGCGAATCGACCTGGGCATCGGCCGGGCGCCGGGCACCGATCAGGTCACCGCCCACGCGCTGCGGCGGACCTTGAACGGGGACATCAACGATTTTCCGCGGGACGTGATGGAACTGCGGGACTACTTCGCCGAGGCCGGTTCGAAGCGGCAGGTGCACGCGGTGCCCGGCGAGGGGCTGCGCGTGCCGCTGTGGATTCTGGGGTCCAGCCTCTACGGCGCCCAGTTGGCGGCCCTGCTGGGGCTGCCGTACGCGTTCGCTTCGCACTTTGCGCCAGCCGCGCTGGACGAGGCGCTGGCCACCTACCGGGAGCACTTCGTGGCCTCCCCGCAACTGGACGCACCCTACGTCATGGCTGCATTCAACATGTTTGCGGCAGACACCGAGGACGAAGCCCGCCTGCTGCGCACCTCCTCGCAACAGTCGTTCCTGAAACTGCGCACCGGCACCCCCGGCCCGCTGCCGCCGCCCAAGGCGGATTTCGAGGCGACGCTGGGCACCGCCGAACGCCACCTGCTCGGGCAGATCACCGCCTGCTCCGCAGTTGGCAACCCGGACCAAGTGCGCGAGCAGCTCAACGCGTTCTTGCAACGCACCGATGCGGACGAAGTGATCCTCTCCGCCCACATCTACGACCACGCCGCCCGCCTGCGCTCCTACGAGATCGCGGCGGAGATTGGTGCGGACATCTGAACGGCGCCCCCGACCGCCCAGCCCCGTCCGGCTCCCACAACGAGCAGACCCGCCCGATGCGGAGCGCTCGCTCGGCGCCGCGTTTCGCGCCAACGAAACTCCCAGCACACCAAGCCAGCAGGCGCGCCCAGCTGCGAATCAACCCGCAAACCCACGCAACCCGCACGCCGAGCCGCCAGGCAACCCGCACACCCGCGCAATAGCCACGCCGAGTTGCGCAGCAACTCGCACGTGAACCTGTTCGCGCGTACGCTAAAGGCGCACGCCTTGCCCAACTATCCAAGACTCCGTATGTTGGCGCACAGCACCGCCACTGGAGCCCCAGCATGATCAGCCCATTCGCCACAGCCACGGAAATTGCTGCCGCCATTCGCAACAAGGAGGCGAGTTCCCTGGAACTCACCGACATGTACATCGAGCGCATTGAACGCTACGACAGCCAAACCAACGCCGTGGTGGTGCACGACTTCGAGCGCGGCCGGGAGGCGGCCAAGGCCGCTGACGCGGCCCTGGCCCGGGGGCAGGCGTCCGGGCCGCTGCACGGGGTGCCGATGACGGTCAAGGAGGCCTTCAACGTTCAAGGGCTGCCCACCACCTGGGGCATACCGGAAATGCGCGACAACATCGCCGCGGAGGATGCGGCGTACGTCCGCCGCCTGAAGGGCGCGGGCGCCGTGATCTTCGGCAAGACCAATGTGCCGCTCAATCTCGGCGACTTCCAGAGCTTCAACGACATTTACGGCACCACCAACAACCCTTGGGATTTGACGCGCACGCCCGGTGGTTCGTCGGGCGGCTCCTCGGCGGCATTGGCGGCCGGGCTGACCGCGTTGGAGGCCGGCTCCGACATTGGCGGCTCCATTCGCAATCCGGCCCACTACTGCGGCATCTATGGCCACAAGCCCACTTGGGGGGTGGTCTCCGACGAAGGCCACGCCCTGCCCGAACAGCTGGCGCCGGCGGACATCGCCGTGGTCGGCCCCATGGCGCGCAGCGCGGAGGACTTGGCGCTGTCCATGGACATTGTGGCAGGCGCGGGCCGCACGGACCGGGCCGGTTGGCAACTCAACCTGCCGCGCCCCGCCAAGAGCGCCTTAAGCGACTTCAAGGTGGCCATTCTGCCCAACCACGACCGCGCTCCCGTGGCGGCGGAGATGGCCGACCGGGTGCAGGCGGTGGGCGACCGCTTGGCAAAGCTTGGCGCCACGGTGTCAGACAGCGCCTTCCCAAACATCGATGTCAACGCCGCATTTGAAGCCTACTTGAGCCTGCTCTGGGGCGTGATGGCGGCGGGCCTTTCCGAGGAGGAGAAAACGGAGCTCAGGCAGGCCCGGGCGGCGGAAGCGCACGGCGAGGAAGTGCCCGCCTCATTGGCCCGCTTCGGCGTTCAGGAGCACGGCGAGTGGCTTAAGTTCGACAACGCCCGCTTCGGCCTGCGCAAGGCTTGGCAGGCGTTCTTTCAGGACTGGGACATCCTCATCTGCCCCCAAGTGGCGACCACCGCCTTCCCCCACGACCACGGCGACTACCTGGAGCGGAGGATCATGGTGGACAACCAATCCCAGAACTACTTTCAGCAGGTGTTTTGGGCGGGCATGATCACCGTCGCCCACCTGCCGAGCACGGTGTTCCCCACCGGCCCGTCGAAGGGCGGCCTGCCCATGGGCTTGCAGGCGGTAAGCGCGGAATTCAACGACTACACAACCATCGAGTTCGCCCGCCTCATGGCGCCGGAGCTGGGCGGCTTCGCCGCGCCCCCCGCGTTTTCCTAGGGCGTGCGCCTGCTTGGCGCTGGCGCGTTCAAAACGCCGGCGCCAACGCTCTCTTCCCTCTTCCCTCTTCCCTCCAAGCGCTTCTGCCGGGAGGTCGCTTCCAGTGCGGAGGTTGTCGCATTCCGCACTAGCCACGAGTTCTTCAAGGCCCATTCGGGTGGGATAATCCGCTTGCGGAGTCCGGTGCTGTGGGAGCCCTCAGCCGGGGAGCGCGAGGGGCTTGCCCCTCGCATGAAAAAGCCCACAAAGCGCATTGACGGGAGCTTGACATGGCTCGACGCCCAGGAGGCAGACAAGCGCGCAAGGCGCAGCGCAGCGCACCCCTAGCGGACGCCGTCAAGCCCGTCCATCCCGGCGAGTCTGGCGGGCAGTTCAAGCCGTTGTCGGAAACCGACGTGGCCGCCGTCACCGAGAACGTCTTCCGCATCCTGGAGGAAGTCGGCTTTGCCGACGCCACGCCCCACTGCATCGAGACCTGCACCGCCGCCGGCGCCGTGCTGGGCGATGATGGCCGCCTGCGCATGCCCCGCAGCTTGGTCGAGCAGGCCATGGGCCAAGCGCCCCACAACCTCGTGCTGCATGGGCAGGACCCGCGCCACGACCTGCACATCGGCGGCAGCAAAGTGCACTTCTCCACCGCTGGCGCTGCGGTGATGATCGCCGAACCCGAAGGCAACTGCTATCGCGACTCAACTGCCCAGGATCTCTACGACATGGCGCGCATTGTCGATACCTGCGAGCACATCCACCTGTTCCAGCGCACCTGCGTGCTGCGCGACATCGAAGACAACTACGCCATGGACTTGAACACCGCCTATTGCGCCGTGCAGGGCACGTCCAAGCATGTGGGTTCCAGCTGGGTGCATGCCAGCCACGTGGAGCGGACCCTGCAGATGCTGCACCTGTTCGCCGGCGGCGAGGCCGATTGGCGGGCGCGGCCGTTCGTCAGCCAGTCCAACTGCTTCGTGGTGCCGCCGATGAAATTCGCGCAGGACGCGCTGGAATGCCTGCGGGTGGCGGTGGAGGGCGGCATGCCGGTGTTGCTGCTCTCCGCTGGGCAGGCCGGGGCCACTACGCCGGCTTGCTTGGCGGGCGCCGTCTCCCAAGCGTGGGCGGAGTGCCTCGGCGGCTTGGTGTACGTCAACGCAATCCAGCCCGGCGCCCCGGCGATTCTCGGCGCTTGGCCCTTCGTCTCGGACCTGCGCACCGGCGCCATGAGCGGCGGCTCCCCGGAGCAGGGCCTGCTGTCGGCGGCCTGCGCGCAACTGGGTGTGGCCTTCGACCTGCCGTTCGGCACCGCCTGCGGCATGACGGACTCGAAAATGCCGGATTTCCAAGCCGGGGCCGAGCGAGCCTCCACGTTGCTGGCGGCGGCCCTGTCCGGCGCCAACATCATCTACGAAGCCGCGGGCATGTACGCCAGCCTGCTCGGCACCTGCCCCGAGAGCCTGCTGCTCGACAACGACGTGCTTGGTTCGGCCATGCGCGTCACCCGGGGCATTGAAGTGACCCCGGAGACCTTGAGCTTCGATGAAATCAAACGGGTGTGCACCGGCGGCGAGGGTCACTATCTCAGTTCCAACCAGACCTTGAAGGTCATGCAGAGCGAGTACATCTACCCGGAGTTCAGCGACCGTGCCAGCCCCACAGTGTGGGAGGAGAACGGCAAGCCGGAGCTGGTGCGGGAGGCCGCCGAGAAAAAGCGGGCGATTCTCGCCAGCCATTACCCAAAACACATCGCCGACGCAGCCGACGAGCGCGTGCGGTCTGAATTCCCCATCTTTCTTTCCCGCGAGTCCGTGGGCCGAGGATGACAAACATGAGTGACGCCATCTCTAACGAAGCCAACGATCAGGAAGACATCGACCTAGCCGCCCTGCCGGACGCGGAGCTGGTTGAGCAGATGCACGATGACCTGTACGACGGGCTGCTCGATGAGATCGTCGAGGGCACCGAAATCCTGCTGCAGCGCGGCTGGCCGGCGGACAAGGTGCTGCAGGAAGCGTTGGTTGACGGCATGACCATCGTCGGCATCGACTTCCGCGATGGCATCCTGTTCGTGCCCGAGGTGCTGCTGGCCGCCAACGCCATGAAGGCCGGCATGGCGATCCTGCGCCCGTTGCTAGCCGAAACTGGCGCCAAGCCGATCGGCAAGATGGTGATCGGCACCGTCAAGGGCGACATTCACGACATCGGCAAGAACCTGGTCAGCATGATGATGGAGGGCGCCGGGTTCGAGGTGATCAACATCGGCATCAACAACCCCGTGGAGAACTACCTTGAAGCCATTGAGGAGCACCAGCCGGACATCCTCGGCATGTCCGCGCTGCTGACCACCACCATGCCCTACATGAAGGTGGTCATCGACACGCTGGTGGAGAAGGGCATTCGTGACGACCTGATCGTGCTGGTGGGGGGCGCCCCGCTCAACGAGGAGTTCGGTCAAGCAATCGGCGCGGATGCCTACTGCAGGGACGCGGCGGTTGCAGTGGCCACCGCCACGGCATTGATCTCCGAAAGGCGACTGCGGACCAGCAACGAACCTTAGTTTGAATCTTGGTTTTCGCTGTTCGAGACCACAGCAAGCTAGAGTTCGTGGGTCTGAGGCATCGCTTCGTCAGCCGCGAACGCGGCGGCTCTGTGGATCGTACAAGGGTGTTAGCGACGCCAGCGCTGGAACCCGCACGCCAGCCACTTCAATCTCGAAGGCGGCGTTTTCGATTTGGGCGGCATCCGCTGCCAGCGGACCGGTGACGTAGCCGAGACCGACGGCGCCGCCGAGGGTGTGGCCGTAGTTGCCGGAGCGGATGTAGCCCGCGATTTCCTCGCCGCACCAGATCGGTTCATTGTGGTGCAGCAGGGGTTCCGGGTCGCGCAGCTGGAACTGGACGAGGCGCTTGGCAAGGCCCTGCTCCCGCTGTTGAAGCACCGCTTCGCGGCCGATGAAGCCGCCCGGTTTGTCGAACTTGAGGGTGAAGTCGAGGCCGGCTTCCAGCGGCGAGTCCTCGTCGGTGATGTCGTGGCCCCAGTGCCGGTAGGCCTTCTCGATGCGCAGCGAGTCCAGCGCATGGTAGCCGGCGTGGACCAAGCCGAAAGCGCCGCCCGCGGCGGCGATGGCCTCGTAAACGCCCACTGTAAATTCCGTGGGTATGTACAGTTCCCAACCCAACTCCCCCACGTAGGTGATGCGCGAAGCGCGAACCAGCGCATGGCCCAGCTCAATCTCGCGGCTGGTGGCGAACCGAAACGCCTCGTTGGACAGGTCCGCCGGCGTCAAGGATTGCAGCAACGCCCGGGCGTTGGGGCCCATCAGCGAGATCACGCTCAAGCCTGAGGTCACGTTGGTCAGCACGCAGTGCGCATCGGCCGGGATCTGGCCCTTGAGCCAGTGGAAGTCCCGCACTTCGGTCGCAGCGGCGGTGACGACCAAGAAACTGCCCTCATCCAAGCGCGTCACCGTCAGGTCGGCCTCTATGCCGCCCCGCTCGTTCAGCCATTGGGTGTAGACGATGCGTCCTGGGCGCACGTCAATGTTGTTGGTGCAGACCCGGTTCAGCACCCGCACGGCATCCCTGCCCTCCAAGCGGTACTTGGCGAATGAGGACTGGTCGAACAGGCCCACTTCAGTGCGCACCGCCCGGTGTTCGGCGGCCGTGCGCTCGAACCAGTTGCCGCGGCCGTAGCTGTATTCGTAGCGCGGGGTTGTGTTCGGCGGCCCGTACCAATTCGGCCGCTCCCAGCCCGCCGCTTCGCCGTGGCAGGCCCCTGCCGCCACCAATCGGTCGTAGAGGGGCGAACGGCGCACGCCGCGCGCGGTTTCGAACTGGCGGTGGGGAAAGTGCGTGGCGTAGAGCAGGCCCAAGCTCTCGGAAACCCGTTCGCGCAGGTACTTGCGGTTGCGCTGGAAGGGCATGTTGCGGCGCACGTCCACTTCCCACAGATCCGCCGGGGGATGGCCGTCGCTCATCCAGTCCGAGACGACCTTGCCGATGCCGCCGGCGGATTGCAGGCCGATGGAATTCAAGCCCGCGGCGACGAAGCAGTTGCCGTACTCGGGCGCTTGGCCGATGTGGTAGCGAACGTCCGGCGTGAAGCTCTCCGGGCCGCAGAAGAACTTCTGGATGCCGGCCCGCTCCAGTGCTGGCAGGCGCGCCATGGCGCCTTGCAGAATCGGCTCGAAGTGATCGAAGCTGCCGGCGATTTCATCAAAGCTGAAGTCTTCCGGGATGCCGTCCGCGCCCCAAGGCCGGGCTTCGGGTTCAAAGGCGCCGACCAGCAGCTTGCCGGCATCGTACTTGTAGTACGTGCAGGCGTCGTAGTCCCGCACCACTGGAAAGCCCGAGTCCAGCCCTTCGACGGACTCGAACAGGGCGTAGTAGTGCTCGCAGGCGTGCAGCGGCACGTTGACGCCAATGGAGGCCGCCAGGTCCCGAGTCCACATGCCCGCGCAGAGGACGACGCAGTCGGCTTCAACTTCACCCTGCGCCGTGGCAACGCCGGTGACTCGGCCTTCGGCGGTGCGGATGGCGGTCACCGGCACGTTTTCAACAATGCGCACCCCGGCGTTGCGTGCGCCTTTGGCCAGCGCTTGGGTGATGTCCACTGCGTTGGCGTAGCCGTCCGTCGGAATGTGGATGCCGCCGAGCACGTCGCCCGTGTTCAGCAATGGAACCCGGCCCTTGATCGCCTGGGGCGTCAGCACGTCCACTTCCAACCCGAACACCTTGGCCATGGAGGCGCTGCGTTTGAGTTCCTCGAACCGCTCCTCGTTGGTGGCCAAGGAGATTGATCCGCAACGGCGATAACCCGTGGCTTGGCCGGTTTCGGCTTCAAGCCGGTCGTACAGTTCCCGCGTGTAGCGGGCGAGGTGGGTCATGTTGACCGATGGCCGCAACTGGCCGATCAGCCCGGCGGCGTGCCAGGTTGTGCCGGAAGTGAGCTGCTGCCGCTCCAGCAGCAGCACGCCGGAGCGGTTGGCAAGGCCGAGATGGTAGGCGATGGAGCAACCGATGACGCCGCCGCCGATGACAATCACCTCTGCCCGATCCGGAAGCATCGGCTGACGCGGCAGCGCACCCGCCTTTTGATCCGCCCTGGCCATCGCTCAGCGACCGTGCTTCAAGCCCTGAGCCGTTGGCTGGCCGGGTCGTAAGCTGGGGCATTGAGGATGCCGACCCGGCGCCGGTCGCCGAGCAGGCGAACGTGCAGATCCGTGCCGGGGGCCGCCAGAGCCGGCGGCACGTAGCCAAAACCCAAACTCTTGCCCACGACATGGCCGTAAGCGCCCGACGTGGTGACCCCGACGCAGCGTTCGCCATGGAAAATCGGCTCGCCGCCGCGCACGTCCGAATCCGCCGCATCGACTTCGAAATAGATGAGCCGCAAAGGTTGTCCATCCGCTTGCGACCGCGACGAGGCGGCCGCTTGGGCGGCGCGCGCGGTTGCCGCCTTGCCGATGAAATCCGCCTTGTCGAGCTTGACGAAGCGGGCCATGTCGGCGTCAATCAGCGTCACTTCGTTGGTCAGTTCCGCACCCCAGCTTCGATAGGCCTTCTCCATTCTCAAGCTGTTGACGGCATAGAGGCCAAAATTGGCGATGTCGAACGCCGCTCCGGATGCCATGACCGCATCGTAGAGGGTTTCCAAATCGCCCATCATGGGGTGCAGCTCCCAACCCAGTTCGCCGACGTAGTTGACGCGCAAGGCCCGCACCGGCTTGCCCGCAACATGAATCTCCTGCCCGCTGAGCCACCGGAACGCCTGGCTGTCCAAGGGGGCTGCGGTCAGCGTTGAGAGAATCTCCCGAGACCGAGGGCCAGCGAGCACCAATACCCCGCGCTCATCAGTGACGTTGGCGACCTGCACGCGCTCGCCCGGCTGTCGCGCATGGCAAAGGTGGTCAAAGTCGCGCACTTCGGCGGCAGCCGCGGACAGCACGTAGAAGTGATCGTCGGCCAAGTGGGTGATGGTCAATTCGCCACCGATGCGGCCTTGCTCGGACAGATGGTGGGTCAGCACGATGCCGCCACCTTGGGGCATTCGGTTGGCGCAAATGCGGTTCAGGAAAGCTCGGGCATCGGGGCCGGTGACGTCATACTTGGCGAAGCCGGAGAGGTCGAGCAGGCCGGCGCGTTCGCGCACGGCGAGGCACTCCGCCCGCACCACTTCAAACAGATTGTTGTGGCGGAAGCTCAGGTTCTCCTCCCGGCCGTCCAACGAGAACCACTGGGGCCGCTCCCAGCCGAAGGCTTCCGTGTGCACGGCGCCCTGGGCGAGCAGCTTGCCATGCAGCGGACTGGTGCGGACCTCGCGTGCGGCGGGCAGTTCCTCCCCCGGCATCGGCGTGAAGTAGGTTCTGGCGTAGTCCTGGCGGCCCTTAGCCTTCATGTAGCCGGCATCGGCGAAGGCCCCGAAGCGGCGGGGGTCGAAGCCGGTCATGTTGATCTCCGCAGCGCCTTCCAGCATCCACTGGGCCAAGTACTTGCCGCAGCCCGCGCCCTGGGCGATGCCGAAGGATGATCCGCAACAGAACCAGAAGTTGCGCAAGGCCCCGACCGGGCCGAGCAGCGGCGGGCCGTCGGCACTGTGGGGTATGGCGCCGTTGACGATGCGCCGGATGCCAGCGGCCTCGAACACCGGCATGCGGCCCATGGCGCGTTCCAGCCAAGGCATCAGGCGCTCGAGGTCGTCGGAAAAGAGCTCGCTGTCGGAATCCCAAGGCGGCAGCCCTTCCGGAGGCCAGGCCTCGGCCAGGTTGTCGTGCTCATAGATGCCGATCAGGCCGGATTGCTGCTCCTGGCGCAGATAGGCGGAGGCGTAGGGGTCGCGAATGACGGGCACCTCCGCATCGCGGCCGGCAAACTCCGCAACCGGCCCGGAGACCAAGTAATGGTGCTGGATGTTGCAGATCGGCGCATCGGCCCCCACCATCTGCGCCACCTGCCGGGCGTAGCAGCCGGCGGCGTTGACCACCTGTTCGGCAATCACCCGCCCTTGCTCCGTGATCACCTCCCACTCCCCGGACGGGCGGGGGTTGATGGCGGTCACCCGGTTGTGGCGCAGGATTCGCGCACCCATCTGCCGGGCGCCGCGAGCCATGGCATGGCAGAGCCCTGCCGGGTCCGCATGGCCGTCTTCCGGGGTCCAGGCACCGGCCAGCACGCCGTCCAGGTTCACGAACGGGTGCAGTTCGCGAATCTTGCCCACGTCAATGATCTCCATGGGGAAGCCCACGCTCTCGGCGATGCCGCGCACGGTTTCGAACCAATCCAGGTCATGCTGCGTCAACGCGAAGCGAATGCTGCCCGAGGTGTGCCAACTGACGAACTGGCCGGTGATTTCCTCTAAGCGCTTGTAGAGCGAAATGCTGTAGTCGTGGATCTTGGCGAGGTTGTAGTTGCCCACCAAGTGTGGGCATTGGCCCGCCGCGTGCCAAGTGGACCCCGAGGTGAGTTCCGCTTTCTCGATCAGCAGCGCGTCGGTGCAGCCCTGCTCGGCGAGATGGTAGAGCAGCCCAGCGCCCATGATGCCGCCACCGACAATGACTATGCGGGCTTGGTCGTCCACTGCACCCCCTCCCGTCTGCATGATGTGTCAAGGGTTCAAGCCAATCCTTGCGCCGCCCGACTTCCTTGAACGCTGCCGCGACCCGTCGCCCCGGCCACAGCTCTAGCCTGGCCTCTCCGCCCTTAGGCCATTAGGAGAGCACGGTGACTCCACTCTCGCTTTGCCGTGGCCGCGGCCACTGCTCTAGCCCGGCCTCTCCGCCCTTGGGAGAGCACGCTGACTCCACTCTCGCTTTGCCGTGGCCGCGGCCACTGCTCTAGCCCTGCTTCTCCGCCTGCTGGGCAAGATCAAGGGCCACATCGACGATCATGTCCTCTTGGCCGCCCACCATGCGCCGCCGCCCAAGTTCGACCAGAATCTCGCGCACGTCCAAGCCATAGTCCATGGCCGCCTTCTCGGCGTGGCGCAGGAAGGAGGAGTAGACGCCGGCGTAGCCTAGGGAAAGGGTCTCCCGGTCCACGCGCACCGGGCGGTCCTGCAGGGGGCGAACCAGTTCTTCCGCGGCATCCATCAGCCGGTACAAATCGCAGCCGTGCTGCCAGCCCCTGCGCTCCGCCGCGGCGATGAACACTTCCAGCGGCGCATTGCCTGCCCCCGCACCCATGCCGGCCAAGGAGGCGTCCACGCGCCGGGCGCCGGCCTGCACCGCGACCATCGAGTTGGCCACGCCCAAGGAGAGGTTGTGGTGGGCATGCACACCGCGCTCGGTCTCCGGTGGCAGGACCGCATCGTAGGCTTCCAGCCGCTCGCGGTAGCCGTCCATGTCCAGCGCCCCGCCGGAATCCGTGACATACACGCACTGGGCGCCGTAGGAGGCCATCAGCCCGGCCTGCTCCGCCAGCGCGTCCGGCTCGCTCATGTGGCTCATCATCAGGAAGCCGATGGTGTCCATGCCCAGTTCCCGGGCGATTTCGATGTGCTGCTTGGCCACGTCCGCCTCAGTGCAATGGGTGGCCACCCGCACCGAGCGCACGCCGGCGGCGTAGGCCCGCTTCAGCTCCTGCTTGGTGGCGATGCCAGGCAGGATGAGGGTGGTGACCACCGCACGCTGCACGACTTCGGCCACCGCCTCGATCCACTCCCAGTCCGTGTGGGCGCCGAAGCCATAGTTGAAGCTGCCGCCGTTGAGGCCGTCGCCGTGGGCGATTTCGATGGCGTCCACCCCCGCTTCATCGAGCGCCTTGGCAATGGCGGCCACCTGATCCACGCCGTACAGATGGCGGATGGCGTGCATGCCGTCCCGGAGCGTCACGTCCTGAACGTAGATTTTCTCCCGGGTGGGGTCGGTGATCTTGCCGCTCACGCCGCCGCCCTGAGCTTGAGCTCCGCAATGCGCTGCGCCGTGGCCAAGGCCGCCGAAGTCATGATGTCCAGATTGCCGGCGTACTTCGGCAGGTAGTGGCCAGCACCCTCAACCTCCAAGAAAATGGTGGACTTGACGCCCTCGTACTCACCCATGCCAGGAATGCGCAACGGCGCGTTGCTGCCGAAGCGCTCGAACTGCACTTTCTGCTTGAGGCGGTAGCCGGGCACGTACTGCTGAACTTGGCGCACCATGTCTTGCACGGAGGCTCTAATGGCGTCGAGCTCCGCACCGATGGACAGGGTGTAGACGGTGTCGCGCATGATCATCGGCGGCTCCGCCGGGTTCAGCACGATGATGGCCTTGCCGCGCTCCGCACCGCCCACCACTTCGAGACCTCGGGCGGTGGTTTCGGTGAACTCGTCGATGTTGGCGCGGGTGCCCGGCCCGGCGCTTTTGGAGGCCACCGAGGCGACGATTTCCGCATAGGGCACCCGGTCGGCCACCCGGCGCACGGCATGCACCATGGGGATGGTGGCCTGGCCGCCGCAGGAGACCATGTTCACGTTGCCTTCGTTCAAGTGCTCGGCCATGTTGACCACGGGCACGCAATAGGGGCCGATGGCCGCCGGCGTCAGATCCACCAACTGCTTGCCGTCCGCTTGGCAGGCGGCGTGATGCTCGGCGTGGGCGGCCGCGGAGGTGGCGTCGAACACGATTTGCACCTGCTGCCACTCCGGCAGCGCCCGGGCGGCTTTGATGCCCTCATCGCAAGTGGCCACCCCCCGCTCACGGGCCATGGCGAGCCCCTCGGAACCCGCATCGATGCCGACTAGCAGTCGCAACTCGAGGGATGCCGAATGGCGGTTGGAGGATTCGAGCACCTTCATCATGAGATCGGTGCCTATGTTGCCCGACCCCAAGATGGCGCAACCGACCTTTCCTTCAAGCTTGCCCATGGACGCCTCCTTGCACATGGCCCGCTATTGATGCCTTTCCATGAAACTGCTGCCCTTCAATGAGACTGTTGCCACTCCATGACCTGTTGCCGTTCCACGAAACTGCTGCCGTTCCATGAAGGAAGTGCGCGGCTGCTCGTGTTCATCGCGCTCATCCAAACGAATCGCCGTGTTGGACAGGTTTCTCGGCCGGGCGCCGGTTGTGGGCGCGGGGTGCGGCCCTCCGGCACACCAGGCGGGCGCGTTGTGGTGGCGCTTGAGGGTGCTGAGGAGCCTTAACAGTGCCGGAGGGCCGCACCCCGCGCCCACACCCTCCATGCCTACTGATCGTGTTTGCGGCACTTCAGCGCCCTAGGGAGCGAACTTGCATCCGTCCCCGACAAACGGTCATTTGAACCGCACTTCGAGTTCGCCCAAGCCCGTCATGGACAGCCGGAAGACATCCCCCGCCACGGCTTCCGCCAGCGGCACCAAGGAGCCGGACAGGATGATCTCTCCGGCTCGAAATGGGATGCCGTATTCGCCCAACGTGTTGGCCAGCCAAGCCACGGCGTTTTCCGGGGCACCCTGCACCGACGCGCCAGAGCCTTCACTGAGGAACTCGCCGTTCTTGGTGACTGTGACATGGATGTCCTTCAGGCTCAGCCCGCTGGCCGGCACTTCGTTGTCGCTCAGCAGGAACAGGCCGCAGGAGGCGTTGTCGGCAATGGTGTCGCAAATGCGAATGCGCCAGTCCTGAATGCGCGAATCGACGATTTCGAAGCAGGCCATCACGGACTCAGTGGCAGCCAGCACGTCCGCGGGCGTCACTCCTGGGCCCTTGAGATCGCTGCTCAACCGGAAACCGATCTCCGCTTCCGCGCGGGGTGCAATGAGGGTCTTGGTGTCCACCACCCCGTCCCGGCACCACATGGCGTCAGTGAGAAAGCCGAAGTCCGGCTGATCGATGCCCAGCATCTCCTGCACCGCCGGGCTGGTGACGCCGATCTTCTTGCCGATCACCCGCTCGCCCGCCGCTTCCCGCAGCGCCATGAAGGCCCGGCTGATTCGGTAGGCGTCATCAACCTCAATGCCCGGGTCCGTCTCGCTCAGCGG
Source organism: Candidatus Azophilus sp. (assembly GCA_965220835.1). Classification (GTDB taxonomy): domain Bacteria; phylum Pseudomonadota; class Gammaproteobacteria; order Pseudomonadales; family Azotimanducaceae; genus Azophilus. Next base: position 2,868,642 of record OZ244842.1, read on the forward strand.
CGCGATGGCCTGGCGCTGCCGCAGGGCGCGGTACAGCGCTTGGGGTATTTCATCGATTCGCGCTGCGTCAAGCATCCGGTGAGCTCATTTCGGCGATTTCCCAACAAAACGAGCCTGGACTATTCCACAGGGACAAGGGCAATGCCAGCCTTAAGCGTTGTCCAACCAGAAGTGAGCCTGAACGAGGAGGTTGCCAACGTGAAGTGAGCCTAAGGCAAGCCGACCAAGTTCGCTTTCGCGCCATCAATCGGCCCTTGGGGCCCCTAGGGGAAGAAGCGGCTCAGGGTGTCGGCCACGCAAGCCGGACGCTCTTGGCCTTCAATCTCAACGGTCACGCGCACCAGAACCTGCAGCCCGCCGCCTGCCGGCTCAGCGCTGATCAACTCCCCCCTGCCGCGGATGCGCGAGCCAACCCGCACCGGGCTCGGAAAGCGGACCCTCCCGCAGCCGTAGTTGACGCCCAGGGAGGCATCGGTGACGGTCAGCAGATCGGGCATGAAGCGGTTCACCAATGCCAGCGTCAGATAACCATGGGCGATGGTGGCCCCGAACGGGCCGTCTGCCGCTGCTTCGGGATCCACATGAATCCACTGATGATCGTCCGTCGCCTCCGCGAACCGGTCAATGCGCGCCTGATCGATCACCAGCCACTCCGTCGGCCCCAACTGGGCGCCGATTTGGCCTGCCAATTCCCCAAAGGCCAGATTCATCGATCAAAGTCCATGCAATGGGAGTCTATTGGAGTTGTTGGACTCGCGGCCCGGCGACGTCCAATGTCACCTGAACACAGGCCAGAGAGGCTGAAGCCGCCACAAGGGACGGCTTCGTTACTCCTTCTACACATGGCAGACGAGCTGCCCACATAATCGCCATCGGACCGGACAAACTCAAGGTTTGTAACTTATCTGCTGGCCCTCATTCGCGCCAGCGACCAAGACGGAGGCAGCTAACTGCCTTCCGGCTGGGCCGTCGCCGCGAACTGGGTTTGGACTTGCCCTAGGTCGAAGTAGTCGCGCCATGCGGCGATTTTGCCGTCGCTGACTTCGAAAACGCCCATGACGGGGATTTCGGCCCAGACGCCGTTGACCTTGAACTTGTCCAGCCGCTCGGTGAGCACCACGCGGCCCTCGTCGGCGATGTTGAGGACGTCCCATTGCACCTCCTCGGAATCGCCCATGATCTGGGTCAGCACGCTGCGGATGGCGGCCTTGCCCTGGGCGGCTTCCATGGGGATGTTGTGGTAAACGGCATCTTCGGTGAAGGTGTCGATGACTGCGTCGAGGTCGATGCGGTTGAAGGCATCGATCAATTCCAGAACCAATTCCCTTGCTTCGCTCATTTGCGCTCCCTTTCCTTGCTGTTGGTTGATGAATGCACCGTATTCCCGCCAAGCCTCCCGAAAGCCGCCCAGCCCGCGCCCCCGAGTGCCCGAGGTCTCCGAGCCTTGGGCCACCGCCCGTTCAACTTGCTCAACAATGGCCCATGCTGCCGCCGCGTCCAAGCGCAGCAGGAGCATGTCCGTCGCGGCACCGCCCTTGTGACCCGGAGGCTTTGCCAATGGGGCACTAGCCAAGGCTTCGCGCAAAGGCGCCGCCAAGTCAGGCCGCCCGGCCAGCAGCTCCACGGTCTGCTGCAGCATCCAGCGCGACCAAGCATCAGGCCGGTCGCAGCGTTCTTTGTAGGTGGCCCAGTCCAGAGCTGGCCTACTGAATGGACGAGCCGGTCAAGAGGCGGTAGGCCTCCTCGTAGCGGGCCACGCTGCGGGCCACCACTTCTTCGGGCAGGGTGGGGCCGGGCGGCGTCTTGTCCCATTCGCCGGCGGACACCACGGTTTCCAAGTAATTGCGCACAATCTGCTTGTCGAAGCTCTCCTGCTCCTGGCCCGGCACCCATTGGTCCGCGGGCCAGAACCGGGAGCTGTCCGGGGTGAATATCTCATCGATCAGGATGGGCGTGTCCTGACCCGGCAGGCGCCCAAACTCAAACTTGGTGTCGGCGAGGATGATGCCCCGCTCCAAGGCGTAGGCCCGGGCGCGGCGGTAGAGGCGCAACGTGGTTTCACCAAGCCACTCCATGAGCTCCCGGCCCACGATGTCCACGCCTTGATCGAAGCTGATGTTCTCGTCGTGGCCGGTTTCGGCCTTGGTTGAGGGGGTGAACAGGGGCTCCTCAAGCCGGTCGCTGTTCCTTAAGCCCGCCGGCAGGGCAATGCCGCACACTGAGCCGCTGGCTTGGTAGTCCTTCCAGCCGCTGCCGGTGATGTAGCCCCGGGCGATGCACTCGATGGGCACCACCTCCGTCTTGCGGCAAAGCATGATGCGCCCGGCCAAGGCCTCGCGCTCCGCCGCCGAGAGACCGGGCACATCGGCAGTGTCGGTGGATATCAGGTGGTGAGGGGTGTCGTCGGCGAACAGATCAAACCAGAACTTGGAAATCTGGGTGAGCACCACCCCTTTGCCGGGCAGGCCATTGGCCATCACCACGTCGAAGGCGCTGATGCGATCGCTGGCAATGATCAGCAACGCCTCGCCGCCATCGTCCAAGGTGACATCATAGAGGTCGCGCACCTTGCCGCTGCGCTTGTTGGGGAGGTTCAGGTTGGTTTCGAGCAATGCGTCTCTCATGGATTTCTCGTTAGTTCATGGATTGAAGTGGAGCAACGGCCCTTCGGTTCGTTGGAATTTCGCGGACGCGAACCTTCTGTCGAGATCGATGAACCCGCCAAGCCGAGGGCGTCCCGCCCTCGATTGGCCGTTGGAACGCGTCCTTTTGTCAGGAATCACCTTCAGTAGACCCTTCATGTCGAACGCTCCAAAGCTTGGCGGAAGTCGTCAAGCAGGTCCTCGGTGTCCTCGATGCCCAGCGAAATGCGGATCAGCGAGTCGTCGATGCCCATGGTGGCCCGGCGTTCGGCGCCCATTTCATAGTAGATGGTATGGGCCACCGGAATGGCCAAGGTGCGATTATCGCCCAAATTGCTGGACTTGATGATGACCTTGAGGGCATTCATGAAGGCCCAGATGTCGATGCCCGGGTCCAGTTCAAAGCTCAGCAGGGCACCCGGATGCCGGAACAGCTGTGCGGCGCGATCGAACTCCGGATGCTGCGGCAAGCCGGGGTAATAGACCCGGCGCACCTCGCTGCGCCCGTCAAGGAACTCCGCCACGGCTTGGGCGTTGGCGCATTGCCGCTCCAGGCGCAGGGCCAAGGTCTCCGCGCCGATCGCCAGCTCGTGGGCAGCCTCCGGGGACAGCGCCGCGCCAAAGTCCCGCAAGCCCTTCTTCTTGATCTGGGTCAGCGCCCAAAGCCGGGGGTCAGCGCCCTTGTAGTTGTCGTAGATGTTGGGGAACGACTGCCAGTCGTAAGCGCCCATTTCGGTGACCGCACCGCCGAGCGTGGTGCCGTGGCCGCCGATGTACTTGGTGAGGCTGTTGACCACCAGGCTCGCCTCCACCTTGCTGGGTTGGAAGAGATAGGGCGAGGTCATGGTGTTGTCCACCACGTAGGCCAGGCCACGCTCGCGGCACAGCGCACCGATTTCCGCCAGGGCGGCCACTTGGGTGCGGGGGTTGGCGATGGTCTCCACGAACACTAGGCGAGTGTTGTCCTGAATGGCTTCGGCCACTTGGCCCGCATCGGTGGCGTCCACGAAGGTCACGTCCAGCCCGTGGCTGGCGAAGCTCATGAACAGGCTGTTGGTGTTGCCGAACAAAAAGGCGCTGGAGACAAAGTGGTCGCCACGCCGCAGCAGGGCGAACAGCAGCGTGCCGATGGCCGCCATGCCGGTGCCGAAGCAGACGCTGGCAAGCCCCCCCTCCATGGCGGAGAGCTTGACCTGCAGCGCATCCACCGTCGGATTGACTTGGCGCCCGTAGGTGAAGCCGGCTTGCTTGCCTTGGAACACGGCCGCCAAGTCCCGAGCGTCATCGTAGCCGTAGGCCACGGTGGCGTGCACGGGCTTGTGCAGGGAGCCGTGCTCAATCTCGTTCAAGCGGTCGCTGTGCACAATCTTGCTGGTGAAGCCCTTCATGCTTGCCTCTTAAGTCCCGGCCGGCAGGCGGGCTTGGTGAACCAGGCCGGCAAAAGCGTCGCCACCGAGAAACCGGGCCACCTCAGCCCCGGGCAGCGGTGGGGAGAACAGCACGCCCTGCGCCTGGTCGTAGCCCTCGGCGCACAGGCGGCGCAACTGCACCCGGTTGCTCACCCCTTCGGCCAGCAGCGTCACGTCCAAGGCGCCGGCGAAGGCGGCAATGCCCTTGACGATGCCGTGGCCACGGCCGGGGCCGTCGGCGCGGATGTCATGGATGATGCTGGCGTCCACATTGAGCTGGCTGACCGGGGAATGCTGAAGATAGGCCAAGGCGGCGTAACCGGCGCCAAAGCGGTCCGCGGCAATGCGCACCCCCACCTCGTGCAGCGCCTGCAGCTTGGGCATGATCCGCTCCCGGCTTTGCGACAGCCGGTATTCGTCAATTTCCAACCGCACCGCGGACGCTTCAAGGCCCGCCTTGCGCAGCCGCGCCAGCAGCTTGTCCGCGAAATCGTCCTGCTCAAGCGCCAGCCCCGACACGTTGACGGAAACTCGGACGTCTTGAGCGCCGTTGTGGCGCCAGTGGGCTGCCTCCGTAAACGCCTGCTGCTGCACGAGGGCATCGATCTCGCCCAGCAGGCCGGCATCTTCGGCGGCCAGCAGAAAGTCGTCCGGCTTCAACAGCCCGCGCGTCGGATGGCGCCAACGAACCAATGCCTCCACGCCGCAGACTTGGCCGGTGGCGAGGGACACCTGGGGCTGGTAGTGGACCACAAACTCACGCCGGGACAGCGCCTTGCGCAATTCCCGAGCGGTGGTCAAACGCCGCATCACACCTCGGTTCATGGTTTCGGAGTACAGCCGGAAACCATTGCCGCCCTGGTTCTTGACGTGGTACATCGCGATGTCGGCGGCATCGATTAGCGCATCGCCCCGCTCCCCGGCCTCGGGATACAGGGCGATGCCGATGCTGGCACCCACTTTCAACCTGCGCCCATCGATGACGAAGGGCGCATCAAAGCAATCCAGAATCTTGCCGGCGATGCGCTCCACCGCACCGCGGCTGCGCACGCTGGGCACCAGCAGCGTGAATTCATCGCCGCCGAAGCGCGAAAGGGTGTCGCCTTGGCGCAGGCAAGCCCGCACCCGTTGGGCAACGGCGCGCAGCAGGCGATCGCCCACGCTGTGGCCAAGCCGGTCGTTGACGCGCTTGAAGCGGTTGAGGTCCACAAACATGACGGCAAGCTTGCGCCGGCTGCGCGCCGCTTGGGTGATGGCCAGGCCCAAGCGGTCGTCGAACAGGGTGCGGTTGGGCAGGCCGGTCACCGCGTCATGGAAGGCCCGCGAGTCAATGGCCGATTCCGGGCCTTGGCGCTCGCTGATCTTGCGAATGGCGCCGCAAGTGCCCAAGAAGTTCTCCGCCGTGCGTTCGTTGGGGTCTGCGTAGATGCCTTCGGCCCGCAGTTCCATCCACAGCGCGCGCGGGTGGGCGGCGGGGCGGCCATCCGCGCCGAGGTGGCTGACCAGCTTCAGCGCCACCGGCTGGCCAGAGCGGCTGCCGGTGCGCCGTTCATCGAAAACGTGCCGGGCCAGACCGTGGAAGCTCTCATCCACCAATGCCTCGTAGTGCTGGCCGACCAACGCCTCTTGCTGAAAGCCAAGCAGCGTCTCCACACGCCGATTGATGAAGCGAATGCGGCCGTCGCGGTCGAGCAGGTAGATCAGTTCCGGCGAACTGTCCAGGACGAAGCGATGCAAGGCGCCGGCGTCGTCAAGCAGGGCGGCGAAGGCCTCAGCCGTGAGGCTCAGGCACTGCCTTTGGTTCAGGACGTCCAAGGTGGGCTCCGCCTCCAATTGCCGGCGGGCAGCGGCTTGGCTCGACTGGATGGGCATTGCGGATTCGCTCAAACCGTTTCGTTTCGTTGGCGGCGGTGAAGTTCAACGTCCCCTGGGACGGCGCCGGCCTCAGCAAAGGGCCGCGGCCAAAGCTCAAACACCCGTGACAGGGCCGAAAGCGCCAAGGCATGGCGAATGACGCCGCCGCGCACGGCCTCGGTCACTTGCGCTTCGCTCATGCGCTCCACGGCCAGCATCTCGCCGCGCCCCGGACGGGGTTCGGCAACCCGCTCAACATCCGTGGCCAGCCAATGATGGCACAAATGATCGTGAATCGCCGGATTTGGCTCCACGGCGCCAAGATAGCGCCACTGCCCGCCGCCGTAGCCGGTTTCCTCAAGCAGCTCGCGCTGGGCCGCCGTCAGCGAATCCTCTCCAGGGTCCACCATGCCGCCGGGGGTTTCCAGCGTCGCGTAGCCCGCCCCAAAACGAAACTGTCGCACCATCACCACATCGCCACCGGGATCGATTGCCACCATGTTCACCCAGTCAACGGACTCAAGCACCAGCCGCTCCAGTACCTCGCCGCTCAGCGGATGCTGCATCCGGTCAAAGCGCGTGCGGAACAGGATGAGGTCATTGCCCTGGGCACTTTGATGGCGGCTGCCCAGCCGCTTCCAATTCAGTTCAGTCTCCGCTGTGCCTGACACCGCCTTAGTACCCCGTCAATTCCATGTAACCCCGGCCGGCGTCGCGGCCTTGGGCGTCCGTCACCCGAACCAAGCCTTCCCAATAGGTCAGCAGGGTGTCCATGCGCTGGTCGTTCAGCACGGCGGTGATTTCAAACTGGTTTTCGTCCACCGCCAGCCGCCAGCGTACTGGCCATTTTCTGCCTTCCTCGTCCTGCCAATGCCCGATTGGCGTCAGCGTGAAATCGCTGGCTGAGAGGGTGCGCGCCGCGCCGCTGCGGTCAATCCAAGCGCCGTGATCGTAAGGATCCCGGGCGCCGTCCCGCCGCCGCAGCCGAAACGCCATCACATCCTCGCCGCTGTGCAGCATCAACGCAAACCAATCCCAGCCAACCTGCTCCGAACTGAGGGCGCTGGTGCTCCACTCCCGATCCAACCAGCCCCAGCCGGCGACCGGATGGCGCTGGCCATCCACCGCCACATGGCCGCGAGTCCGCAAGCTGGGCGCGGAATAGTAGTGCGACGCGGCGTCCGGCCCCTTGGCCGAGAGCCCGCCATCACCCTGCGGCACAAAGCCCTTTTCCGGTTGCATGGCCAGATCCACGGCAAAGCCATCCGCCGCGGCGCGCAGCGACCAGCCATCCGGCGCCATTATCAACCGCCAGTCCTCAAGCCAAGCGGCAGCTTGCCCATCAGCCACTTCAACCCCCGCCAACTCCGGATGTCCCCGTGCCATTCTCTCAGCATGGCGATGGGTGTTTGCCTGCACGTCCGTCAGCGCAAAGTGGGCCAGATAGGCTTGGCCGTTGCGCCACGGATCGGCCGGGTCGCCACCCGGGAAGAGCGCTCGGCGGAAGAGCGTGAATTGAACCCCAAACTCGCGGGCACCTAGAGTGTCTGCGCGGTGCGGAAACCCGGCGCGCCAAGCCGCTGAGTTGTGGTTGAGTCTTGGGGTGCTGAGGAGCTGGGCGCCGGGAGCGGGTGCGGGGTGCGGCCCTCCGGCACGCCAGGCGGGCGCGTTGTGGTGGAGTTCGAGGGTGCTGGGGAGCTCGGCGCCGGGAGTGGGCGCGGGGTGCGGCCCTCCGGCACGCCAGGCGGGCGCGTTGTGGTGGAGTTCGAGGGTGCTGGGGAGCCTTAACAGTGCCGGAGGGCCGCACCCCGCGCCCACTCCCTCCACGCTTTCGGACAGCGTTTCCGGGACATCAGTGGATTCCAACGCGAAGGTCAAGTACCACCATTCAGTGCGATAGGCCGGATGGGCGCCGTGATCTTTCGGGAAACGGAACTGACGGGGGGCCACAGCTTGGGCGAAGCCCTCGGCATCCTCATCTCCACCCAGCATTCGGCCGACTTGCAAGCCTTCGCTGACGTCTGACTCCCCATTCCCGGGCTCGCCGCCGCAACCTAGGAGGGATACGCCCACCACCACCCAGAGCGTCCAGCCTAGAGCCTTCAAGCGCTTTCCTCCGGAACGGGCAGGACGCTGGCGGCAACCGCGGCGGCCAAGCCGAGGGTCATGGGCAACGCCCAGTCGGCGATCGAAATGGAAAGCCCCACGCTCCAGCCGAAGGCGCGGGGGTTGATCACGTCGCACAGCACCACGCCGATGAACAGCCCCAAGGGCAGCGCCAGAACCACGGCGAACACGCCCAGCGCACCGCCGCGCATGAGGGCCACCCAACGCTGTTCACCGGTGCTTAAACCGAGGGCGCGCAATAGGGCCACGCTGGCCCTTTGGTTGAGCCGCAGTGCCATCATTGCATTGTAGAGGCCGGCCACGGCGACGATCAGCGCAACCAAGGTGAGCGCCCGGGTGATGGCGAAGGTGCGGTCAAAAACATCCAGCGCGCCCGCCCGCAGCGCGGCCCGCTGACGCACCACGATATTCGGAGCGGCAGCGGCAAGCCAGCGTTCAAGATCGGCTTCTGGCAAGCCGGATACGCCCAGCCGGTCGTAGTGCAGGGCGCCGAAGCGCTCGGCAGCGGCCTCAGCATTTACCAGCAGGCGCGGCGCTATGTCGCCGAAGCCGGAAAACTCATGGACGATGCGCAGGGGCTTGCCGCCCAATGCCAGCGCGTCCCCCACCGACAGCCCCAAGGCGTTGAGCAGTGCCTCGCTGGCCAAGGCTTCGTCCGGCGCCAAAGCGTGGGCATAGCCGTAGCGGGCTGTTTCCGCCACCGAGAACTCGGCATAGCCCACTTGCACATTGTGGCCTTGCAGGCGCACGGAGCGCTCGCCCGAGGGCACGGCCAGGGCGCGGGGGTGCGCCTCCCGCAACGCGCGGGCCAAGGCTGCGCCATCTTGGTCGCGTAACTCCACAAAGAAGTCGTGGGCCAAGCGTTGGTCCAGCATGCGCATGAAGTCACGCTCGAAGCTGCCCACCATGAGCCCAATGCCAACGCTGGCGCCTACCGCCAGGACCAACGCCCCAACGGCCACGCCCAAATCCGCTTCGTGCCAAGTGGCCTCACGCATTGCCAGCCGCAAAAGCAGGCCGTTGCGGGTGATCGCCGGTTTCCCATTTCCGCTGCCAGGGCCGTGCGCAGCGCCAGTTCCCCGCGTCTCGAAGAATTGCCGCAGCCACCGCAACAACGGACCCACCCAAGCGGTGGCGATCAGGCTGCCCGCCAGCACGGCCAGAAAGCCGCCGTAGAGGCCCGTGTCCTCCAGGGTCACGCCAGCGGCGATCAGTGCCAGCCCCACCACCGCGCCACCCCAAGGCGCACGCTTGCTGCCCACCGGAGGCTGCAGAAAGCCCGGTGCGCGGCGCATGAAGGCCACGCCGGCGCCCACCAAAGCGACGGCGAAGCCAGAAAAAAGGGCCTTGGCCACAACGACTGCCGACAGCTCCATCACCGGCGGCGCGGCAATGCCCGCCATCGAGACGCGCAGCAACAGCGCCGCCAATGCATGGCCGCCAGCGATGCCAACCAAGGTCGCCAACCCCGCCAGCACGCCGATGGCGCCCAGGAAGCCAGCGGCGAGCTCCCGCCGGCTGGCGCCCAATGCCGAAAGCCGGGCCATAAGCAGTTGCTGGCGACGCAGCGAGAGCACGCAGATCTGATAGATGATGAACCAGGCCACCACCAGGGCGAGCAGCCCCAACGCGCCGCGCGTGAACAGCACGGCGTCGCCGAACTGCTGCTCTGGACGAATGGACGACACCGGGCGAACCGTCCAGCCGGATATCTGCTCGGCGTCTGCCGGCAGGCCAGCGGCAAGGCCCGGAAACAGCCGCTCCAAGGCATCGCGCACGCCCTCAAGGGGCGCCTTGATCGACAGGGCGACGTAGCTCAAGTGATCGGCAGGCCGGCCGAGCAGCGCCAAGGCGTCGCCGATGTCCGCAATCAGGGCGCCTTCAAGGCCCGCATCCAACACTTCCGCCACCGTCCAATACTCGCCCGCAAGCTGCACGACGGCCCCTGGCGCGAGTTCCAAGCTGGCATCGGCGCGGATCGAATTGCGGCTTTCCGCAGGGCTGGAGTCCGGTGCCGCCAAGCGAAACCCGTCCGCGCCGACGACCTGGTAGCGCCGCCCCGATTCAACCAACTGGCCCTGAACGACGGGCGTGATCCACGCCACCTGGGGCAGCTCGCCCCGGCGCCATTCGCGGCGCAGGTTGAAGTAGTCCGCCATGGTGGCGTCCACCCGTTCCGCGATGTGGGTGACGCCGGCGAGGTGCGGCGCGGCGCGGGCGTCGAGCTGGTCGCTGACCGCCAGCCCCAGCAAGTGGGTGGCCACTGTGGAGGCAACGCCCAAGGCGATGCCCAGCCCCGCGGTCAAGGTGGCCCAAGGCGTTTTCGCAAAGAAGCGGACGAAGGCGCGCAGCAGCAGCGCGCGCGGGACCGTTCCTAACACTCTGCTTGCACCGCGCATGGCGCTAGCCCAATCCTAGGCCGGCTACTGTGCAAGCGCGAACCTTTGGTTCGCGTTGGAGTTTTGCTGGTGCGAAACTCCTGTTCCAGCGCCAAGCTCCCACGGGGTAAGGGCTTCAACATGCCGCCAACGCGAAACCCTTTATCTTGTGCCAAGTTTTCAAGGGGTAAGGGCTTCAATGAGCGAGTTCAACGATGCGGTCCGCCCGGTCGGCGACGGCAGCGCTGTGGGTGGCGACGACCAAGGCGCTGCCAAGCTGCCGCGCTTGGGTGAACAGGGCATCGGCCACTTGGCCGCTGTGGCGGGCGTCCAGATTGCCGGTGGGCTCATCGGCCAGCACGATGGCCGGCTCATGGACCAGCGCCCGGGCGATGGCCACCCGCTGCTGCTCGCCGCCGGAGAGCGTTTCCGGAAACGCGTTCATTCGATCTCCCAGCCCCAAGTCCGCGAGCCGCTGCTGGGCTTCGGGCAAGCGCTGGCCGAGTTTGTTGAGCGCCAAGGGCAAGGCGACGTTCTCCAGCACGGTGAGGGTCGGCACCAAATTGAAGAACTGGAACACATAGCCGACGGCACAGCGGCGCAGCGCGGTTCGCTCGGATTCGCCCAGCTGGCTCAATTCGTGGCTGCGGCCATCGTGGCGCAACGTGAGGGTGCCGGCGTCCACTGGCAGTATGCCGGCCATCAAGTTGAGCAACGTGGATTTGCCGGAACCGCTTGGCCCGCACAAGGCCACCGACTCCCCAGCCGCCACCTCCAGACTTAAATCGTCAATCACCCGCCGATGGCTGGCCCCATCGCCGTAACCCTTGCGCACGCGGTCCAAGCGGATTGCGCTCATTTGTTCCTCAAAGCGCCAACGAGTACATTAGGTGCCCTCAAGCGGCAATGCGGATTTGGCATTCTGCCTGACCCCACAACAAAAGCAGTATCAAAACAACGTCATGACAGAACGACCGTACAAATTCGTCGTGCGGCTGCCTGCGGCCATGCGCGATCAGGTGGCCGAAGCCGCCGCCCACTACCGGCGCAGCATGAATTCGGAGATTGTAGCGCGGCTGGAGCAGTCGTTCGGCGTGTTGCCGCGCAGCTCCACGGAGGAGGGCGTGGAACCCCCGTTGCATCCGCACATTGAAGCCATCTTCCGCAGCACGCTCAATGAGAGCGAGCAGGCGTTGATCAAGGTCTTCCGGCGCCTGGACGGCACCCGCCAACAAGCCTTGCTGGACCTGCTCAGTTGACTTGGGGCGTGGTCGCGTTAGCTCGTGCGCAAGTGGCCGGGCACCACCATTCGCTCCACGCCCTCGAAGACAAGCTCCGTGGCGATGGCCAGCAATGCGGCGGGGATGGCGCCCTGCAGAATGAGGGTAACGTTGTTCAGCGCCAAGCCGGTGACGATGGGGTCGCCGAGCCCGCCGGCGCCGATGAAAGCCGCCAAGGTGGCGGTGCCGATGTTGATGACCGCCGCCGTGCGGATGCCGGCCAACACGCTCGGCATGGACAGCGGCAGGTACACGTGGCGAATCTGCTGCCGCCGGGACAGGCCCATGGCGTCCGCAACGCGCAGCAGGGTGGGGTCGATGGTGGTCAGCGCGGTAACCGTGTTGCGCACCACCGGCAGCAGGGAATACAAGAACAAGGCCACCACCGCCGGGGTGGCTCCGATGCCGAACAACGGAATCATCAGCGCCAGCAGGGCGATGCTTGGCACGGTCTGCAGAAGACCGCAGAAATAAACCAGCAAGCGCGCCGCGACCGCCCGGCGGAAGATCAGCAGGCTTAGCAGGAGGCCCGCCGCCACGGCCGCGACCAGTGCGGTGAGGGTCAGTTTCAAGTGCTGCACCGTGTTTGCGGCCAGGCTGCGCCAAAGGTCATCGGCGGCCGCTCCGGAGGCTGCTAGGGCGTCGGCTTCGGCAACCAGCCCGCGCTCGGCCAGAAAGCCCGCCGCCACGGCCGCGTAGCTCCTGCCATCCACCACCACGGCAGCGTTCATGGCCTGCGCCGACACATCGTCTAAGGTGCCGCCGAGGGTTTCCAGCGCCTCAATGACCGCAGCGCCCAGCTCAAGGCGCACGAGGGGCGCTGCCAAGTAGCGGGGGAAGAAGCGGCGGTCGTCCTGGAGCAGCACGAGGTCGTGGCGCAACAGCTCACCATCGGTGGAGTAGGCGTCGGTGACGTCCAGCGCGCCCTCGGCGATGGCTTGGTAGGCCAGCGCGTGTTCGATGCCCGTGGCGTTGAAGGGCAGCCCATAGGCCCGCTTGAGCCCGGGCCAGCCGTCCTCCCGCTCCAGGAACTCGTGGCTGAACACCACCTTCAAGCCGGGATGGGCCGCCAGATCGCCGATTTGGGCCAAGCCCAGCGCTTCGGCCTGCTCCCGCCGCACGGCGATGGCGTAGGTGTTGTTGAAGCCGAAGGGCTTGAGCAGGCCCAGGCCATCACCCTTGAGTTGTTGGTTCATGGCCTCGCGCGGGGCATCGTGGCCCAACTTCAGTATCGCTTGGCTCAGCGTGCCCGTGTACTCCATGTAGAGATCGATTTCACCTGCCACCAAGGCGTCAAACGCAATCAGGGTGCCGCCCAAGCCGAACTGGCGCTCAACCGCGAAGCCCTTGGATTCAAGCAGCTGCGCGGCGATTTCCGACAGCAAGTAAGACTCATTGCTGTTCTTGCTGGCAATGCGAATGGGTTCGGCGGCATGGCCCGCCGCGCCCAGCATCAGGGCCAACACCACACCAAGCCACCCACGGCCAGCGCGCCGATTTGAGCTTCCACTCCGGCCTGCCGAGCCGCGCAACTGCGCTAACACGTTCGCGCGTTCACAGCTGTTGGTTCACGAGTTGTTCGACGTAGGCGTCGCCAGGCGCGCTCACCACCTCGTTCGTGGCCCCGAAACGAACCACCTCCCCCGCCCTGAGAATCACCAAGCGATCGCCAAGATGCACGGCTTCGCGCATGTCGTGGGTGACCAGCACGGTGCTGACGCCTTCGTGGCGTTGCACGAACTCAAAGCGTTCGTAGATGCCGACCCGGGTAATGGGGTCGACCGCCGAAAAGGGCTCGTCCAGCAACAGCAGGCCGGGCTTCAGCATCAAGGCCCGGCACAGGCCCACCCGCTGCTGCTGCCCACCTGAGAGCTGATGGGGATAGCGCTGGGAGACTTCCTCCGGCAGGTCCATTTCCTCCAGCAGCTCCGCATAGCGCGCATCGATGGCGTCCTGCGTCCAGCCCTCCAGCTGGGCCAGCAGCACCACATTTTGCCGGTTGGTGAGATGGGGAAACAGCCCAGCGCCCTGCACCGCATAGCCAATGCGGCGGCGGAAGCGCTCCACCGCTTGGCGGGGCACGGCTTCGCCGAACACGCGCACCTCCCCAGCATCGGGCTGCAGCACGCCGTTGATGAGCTGCAGCAACGTGGTCTTGCCGCTGCCGCTCTCGCCGACCACAGCGGTGGTCAAGCCCGCCGGGAAGCTCAGATTGACGCCATCCAGCACCGGAACGTCGGCGAAGGCCTTGGCCACGCCATCAAATTGAACCACCTCAGCAGCCAAGATCACCCCGCAGACCGTCGAGGTGGAAGCTCAGATTGACGCCATCCAGCACGGGAACGTCGGCAAAGGCCTCGGCCAAGCCATCGAATTGAACTGCCTCAGCAGCCAAGATCGCCCCGCAGCCCTTCGAGGTGGGCGCGAATCGCCTGCAAGACACCGCCACCATCCGCCCCCTGATCTTGCAGTTTGTCCAGCTGCGCCTGCACTTGGGCTAGGGTGCGCCACGGGGCTTCATCCGCTTGGAGCTTGGCGGCCACCCAGCCCCGCCACTCGGCCCGCTCCAAGTCGGTTAGGTGTTTCGGAAAGCTGCGGGCCTTCACGCGCCTGGCCAGTTCCGGCAGGCGCGCATCGTCGTAGTCCAAGTCGAGCCAGCGGCCTTGGGCCAAGGCCTTGTTGAAACTGAGGCAACGGTGGCGATCATCGTCGCCCAGAAAGCCGTCGTAGAGCGCCGCTTCGGGATCTGCGGCCTCTGGTGGTTGGTCTCGCCGGTACACGTCCTCAATCTTTTGCTCCACGCCGGCCTGTCGCAGGCGCTCAAGCCGCTGGGCCACCAGAGCGGCATCGTAGCCCAAGCGCTCCGCGTCGGCTGGCCTGACCACCGACAGGGGCGCGATGAACGGGCACTTGTTCAGCCGGATTTCCTTCAGCGGCGGCCGCACGGCCACGTCTTTGCCGAACAGGGATTCGCGGATTTGATCCACGTCCCATTCGATCAGCGCATCAACATCTTCACTCAAATCGGCAACGACCACGGCGTTGCCGTTGGTGGGATGCCGGCAGAGCGCCGCCACCGGCGCAAAGCCGTAGCGCCGGCGCGGGTACTTGCCGGAAACGTGCGCCAGCGCCTCGCCGCCCACAGGCAACAGCAGGTCTCCGGCCCGGCGCTTGGAGCGCAAGCTGAGAAAGTAGGTGAAGAGCTTTGGTTGCCTGGCCTTGATCAGGCGCGCCAACGCCACCGTGGCGGTGACATCCGACAGGGCGTCGTGGGCCTGCCCATGGTCCAAGCCGTTGGCGCCTGTCATGGCAGACAGGCTGTACACCGGCAGGCCGTTGTCATCCTGGGGCCACTCAATGCCCTCGGGACGCAGTGCGCCCGCCGCCCGCACCAGGTCCATGAGGTCCCAGCGTGAGTTGCCACTCTGCCACTCCCGGGCATAGGGGTCCATCAGGTTGCGGTAGAGGCCGTAACGAATGAACTCGTCATCGAAACGCAGGTTGTTGTAGCCCGCCACGCAGGTGCGCTCCACCGAAAACAGGGCATTGATGCGGGCCAGGGCGCGCCACTCGGAAACCCCCTCCTGCCGCGTGCGCTGGGGCGTGATGCCGGTGACCAAGGCGGCTTCCGGGTCTGGCAGAACGTCGTCCGGCAAGCGAACGTAGGTGACGAATTCATCCCCTGCCGGTTCGAGGTCCGCACCGGTGCGCAGGCCGGCGAACTGCAGGATGCGGTCCCAGCGCGGGTCGGTGCCGGTGGTTTCCAGATCGTACCAGTAGAAACTGTCAGCCAAGGACCCCTTCCCCTTCATCCAACACGCAGTCGACAAGCCTCTTCGAAACGAACCCTGCACTGGTAGGCAATCGCCCGGATTCCGAGCGAGGGCGCGAGCCTTCGGTCCGGGAGGCCCTCAAGTTGCAAAGCGCCGCAGGCTGCGGCAATCTCGAAGCAATGTCGCCGCCCCTCAAGAAGTTCGCCGGTCCGGCAGGCCCCATTCTTGCAGTTCTCGCTGGATTATTCATGTTGCATGCGGGCTTTGGTGCGCCCGCCGCCATCACGCTGGGCGTCACCGTGCTGTGCGTGGTCTGGTGGGTGTTCGAGCCCATCCCCATTCCCGCCACCTCCTTGGCCCCGCTGGCCATACTGCCGCTAACCGGCGTGCTGAGCGCCGCCGAGGTCGGCGCCGCCTACGGCCATCCGGTGGTGCTGCTGCTGCTCGGCGGCTTCATCCTGGCCACCGCGTTGGAGAAAAGCGGCGCCCACCGGCGCATGGCCCTTAGCTTGGTGCAGGCCTTGGGCGGCGGCAGCAGCCGGCGGCTGGTGTTCGGCTTCATGGCGGCATCGGCGCTGATGAGCATGTGGATCTCCAACACCGCCACCACCCTGATGTTGCTGCCAGTGGCGCTGGCGGTGCTGGAGAAGTCCCAAGACCCGAAGCTGGCCCGGCCGTTGCTGCTCGGCGTGGCCTACGCGGCCAGCGTCGGCGGCATGGGCACGCCCATCGGCACGCCGCCGAACGTGGTCTTCATGGGCGTTTACAGCGACTTCATGGGCACCGAGTTCAGCTTTCTGGAGTGGATGTCCATCGGCCTGCCGGTGGTGGCGGTGATGGTGCCGGTGGTCGGCCTGTGGCTGACCCGAAGATTGTCCTACAAGGGCGAGATCAGCCTGCCCGCCCCCGGCCCCTGGAGCACCGCGGAGGTGCGGGTGGTGATCGTGTTCGGCGCCACCGCCTTGGCCTGGATCACCCGCAAGGAGCCGTTCGGCGGTTGGACCGAATGGCTCGGCGCACCCTACTCCAACGACGCCATGGTCGCCTTTCTGGCGGTCATCGCCATGTTCCTGGTGCCCGACGGCAAGGGCGGGCGGCTGCTTGACTGGGAGACGGCCAACAAGATTCCCTGGGGCATGCTGATTCTGTTCGGCGCCGGCATCACCATTGCCGGGGCCTTCACCTCATCGGGCTTGAGCGAAGCCATTGGCAACACCTTGGGCGGCATCGCCGCTTGGCATGTGCTGGCGGTGATGGGGCTGATCTGCCTGTCGGTCACGTTCCTGACCGAGACCACCAGCAACACCGCCACCACCACGCTGTTGATGCCCATCCTCGCCGCCGCGGCGCTGGGCGCTGGCATGGACCCGCGCCTGCTGATGATTCCCGCCGCCATGAGCGCCTCCTGCGCCTTCATGCTGCCGGTGGCCACCGCCCCCAACGTCATCATGTTCGGCACCGGCCGAATTCCGGTTGAAGTCATGGCCCGCGAGGGCTTCGCACTGAACCTCATCGGCGCCGTGGTGATCGCCAGCCTCTGCTACCTGCTGGTTGCGTAGCGCCGCGAAGGCCGCCTTGCGTGCGTCCGCCCGAAGCCCCGCCAACTCCTCCACGGCGGCGAAAAACTCGCCCCAGTTAGGATGCCGCCGATGCAGGGCGGCGAACGCCGGCTGCCAGTCTTGGTAGGTGGCCAGCGAGGCCAGGTAGGCGTTGTTCACCCGCTCCACAAACCGGTCGTAGCGTCCGCCGCCAAGCTTGGGCCGGTTGGCCTGATAGCAGGCGCGCATGGCGTCCAGCAAACGCGCCTTGCCAGGGCCCAGATCCGTCGCGCCGTTTTGGGCGTAGAGCGCTGCCAGCTGAGCCTTGGCGCGCATGAGCAGGCCATTCAGCCGGCGCCAGTCCGCTTGGCGCTGAAGGTGCGCCGCGAACTCATCGGATTGGCCTTGGCGGGCCAGCCATTGGCGGGCGCCTTCCCGGCCCACGAAGCTGGCAAAGGCCTCATTCAGCGGCACGTCATTGGCCACCCAGAGGCGCTGGTGGGCGGTTTCATGGATCAGCAGTTCGGCCAGCTCCGCCTCCGGCCAATGGATGAAGGTGCTGAGCAGCGGATCGTCAAACCAGCCAAGCGTGGAGTAGGCCGCAACCCCGCCAACGAAGGTCTCCAAGCCTTCGCCGGCCACACGTTGCGCGGCGCGGCGGGCGGCCTCTTGGGAGAAGTAGCCGCGGTAGGGCGTGCAGCCCACGAACGGATGGCACCATTGGCGCGCTTCCAAGGAAAACGGCGGGGCTGCGAAGAGATTCCACAGCACATGGCTGCGCTTGAGGTCGGCAAAGCGCCGGTAGCTGCCGCCGGGCTCCAAGCCCATCTCAGATTCGGCGAACTGGAGAATTTCCCCGGCCCGCCGCAGCCGCGCCTTGAGCGACGCCGGCGTGGTGGGATCCGCCAGCAGCGCCTCGACCGGCTGCGATGCCCGCAGCACGCCCCAATGCCCTCCCACCGCTTGGGCGTAGTAGCCGAGGCTGCCACAGCCACTAAGCGCCATCGCCAGCAACAACGTCGCGGAGCATCGCGCCAACGAAACTGCCAGCGAAGTTGGCTTGATGAACGCTAAGCGCCGGATGGACCGTCGCTCTTATCGTCGGTTGCGGGTGGCAGGTACTGGTCGCCCACGGTACGTCCGCCGTTGCCGTTGGGGCGGCTTAAGTTGCCCGCCAAAGCCCGTTGGGCAAGGAGTATCGCGCCTTGCAGGCTGCCGGTTGCGAGGGTGCTGAGGTAGTCAGAAAACACCTTCAGATCACCCTCGTCGGCCGCTTCAAGGGCGAGGATGTAGGTTAGCTTGGCTTCGGCGGCGATCACCGGCGGCGGCAGGCTCCGCTTGACGTAAGCCCAGGCCATGAGCTGCCGGGAGACTCGCCCGTTACCGTCCTGAAAAGGATGGGTGCGGACGAACCGGTGGTGCAGCCAAGCGGCCTCGGCGTTGACGGGGTAGTTTCGGGGGCGAATCTCGTCGTTGTACAGTTCCAGAAAGCGGCCCATCTCCGGCTCCACCTGCTCCGGCGGGCAGTACTCGTGAATCACGCCATCCGGCCGGCGGGGGTTATTGGGCCTGGTCTTCCAATCGCCCTTGCCTAGGAATGGAACCTCAACGCGCCGGCCTTGCGGGTCTATGCCGGTCACCGTGTCCTGGTGGCGCGTCAGCAGTGCGTGCCAGCTCTTGATCATGTAGGCGGAAAGAGGCCGTCCGCTGGCGACATCATCAAACATCATGTCATAGGCGGCTACCTGGTCCTCCAGCAGCCCCCGAACGGTTCGGTCTTCAAGCCCCTCTAGGGTGTGCGCCCCCACCGCACCCGCAAAGCCCTCCGCGATGAGTTGCTCGGTGACGCCACGCCGCAGCGTGTACAGGCCCTCGATCTGGCCGGTCTCCAAGGCGAAGGCGCGCACGCGCTCCCGAAGCCACCCGTCCAAAAAACGGGACTCCGGGGAGCCGGCCCTCACCCGCCGCCGGCAATCGCCCCACTCCGCTTCAAGCTCGGCGAAGCCGGGCGCAGCCCAGCCTTCCGCGCCTTCCGGCATGCCCGCAAGCGGCCTCCATTGCTCCGGCGCCTCGGCGTCCATTTTCCAGCCTCACATCTCATGCCGGTCCTCAATCAAGATTGTACACCCGGCCCAGAACGCCGACTCGTTTCGCAACCCCTCCCCATCGCGTTTCAAAGGCCCATCGGATTCCACCCAAACCAACAAGCACAAGGTTTCGCAACCCCTCTCCATCACCAGCTAAGCGACCCTTACGTCCCCAGTCAAAAAGCACACAGAGTATTGCGATAGCAATACTCCAACGAGCCGAAGGCTCGCATGCGCTGGCAGCATCCCTCAGCCTGTGCTATGTGTGCGCAATGGCTTGGCTCAAGGGTTCCCTCTCGGCGACTTTCATCACCCTCAACACGGCGGCGGTGTGCGCCCTGCTCTACCCAATGGCCGTTTTGCGGCTGCCACTCTCTGGCACTTGGCGCAGCGCCCTGACCCGGCGCATGGACCTGATCATCGACATATGGGTGAGCGCCAACAACGGCCTCATCAAGGCCTTGAGGCTGATCGACATCGACGTGGAGTGGCCATCCGAGCCCTTGGGCCGCGACCGCTGGTACATGGTGGTGAGCAACCACCAGACCTGGACGGACATCATCCTGCTGCAATCGGTGCTGCGCCCGGCGCTGCCGCCGCTGAAGTTCTTCACCAAGCGCGAACTCATCTGGCTGCCGCTGGCGGGCTTGGCGATGAAGCTGCTCGGCTTTCCCTACGTGCGCCGCGCCCGCCAATCCGGGGCTGGCAACGGCCAAGCAGCCGCTGGCAAGGACCGGGATGCCATCAAAGCCGCCTGCGCCGTCTTCCGCAACCATCCCACGGCGGTGCTCAGCTTCCTGGAAGGCACGCGCTTCACGCCCGCCAAGCGAGACGCCCGCAGCAGCCGCTTCCAACACCTGCTGAACCCCCGAATCGGCGGCTTAAGCGCCGTCCTCGGCGGCCTTGCGAACGAACTGGACACGCTAGTTGATGTGACCATTCACTATCCCGGCGACCCGCCCGGCTTCTGGGATTTCCTGCAAGGCAAGTGCCCCCGCGCCCGCATGCGCGTGGACGCCCACCGCTTAACCGACGCCATGCGCGACCCTGACCCGGCGGTGCAGCGGGCCCAAGTCGGCGCGTTCATCGAGGCGTTGTGGCAGGCGAAGGATGCTCGGCTGAACGATGCGATGGCAGAAAAATGAACCAAGGGCTTGGGGCAATGGTGCAGGTGCGCGTTGTTGGCCTTGCGGCGCGCCCTTTGATTGGGCGATTCTTGGCATGGGTCACTAAGTGATGGACCGCGATGAAGAAGGCATAGCCCGTACTCAAGGAGTCAATCCCGCTGCCAGGCGGCTGCAACTGGGCATGAGCGCGATCGTCGGGCGCCCGGATGGCGCCGTGGTGGAGTTGTTTCCCGATGGGACAGAGGTTGTTCTGCATCCGCCCAAGGAACCTAGCGAGAGATTGGATCCCAAACTTTCACGCCGCCCGCGCGGACCGAGCCTTTGATCCGGACATTCAATGCTGTGACCGGGCCGTCCGGAGCCGGAAAAAGCGCGTATTGCAAACAGCAGCCGGACTGGGAGCACCATCTCTACAATTCGGACGATTGGGCACGACGACTGGGAGAAGTCGATAGCCCGGCTGTTCGGGAAACTGCTTGGACAAACCTACTGCAGCGATTGTCAGGAGATCAACCCGCTCCAACTTGGGTCAGAAAGCACTTTCTTGGTGAGGCCCACTAAGCGGCCTATGCTTTAAAGAAGTAGCCAGGTCATTCAATGGGAAGCGGGCAACCACCGATGCGACACGCTTGGGGAAAGACGGATCGGGAAGGCAATGGCGAAAGCACCCACCCGCTGGCTCATCACTCGATGGACGTCGCTGCGGTTCTCTTAAGGCTTTTGGGGTTACCGGTCGTGAGAAATCGCTTGGAGGCAGCGGCGAACGCAAAGCTCACCAAGGTCGATTGCCAGCGCCTCGCCGCGCTCGCCTTCCTACATGACATTGGCAAGTTGCATCCCGGGTTCCAAGCCAAAGGATGGCCGGTGGAGCTGCGGCAAAGGAAGCTTCACGGACACTCCAAGGAAAGTTGGGAGTTCGTTTTGCTCGCGCACAAGTGGCGGGAGCACCCGTTTCACGCCACCTTGAAGAAAGTAATGGCGTGGGGGCCAACTGCCGTTTCCTCGCTATTTGCCGCTATGTTCGCGCACCACGGGAGACCCGTCGAGCCGCCTTCAACGCTCAGCTTCGAGCGGTGGGATAAGCCGCCAACACCACATTACGATTGGCGAAACGAGGCAAACGTTATATGCACAGCACTTGACACTTGGTTTGAGGGTGCCTTCACCACAGGAGCGCCGCCTCTTCCAGAGAACGCTCGGTTTCACCACATGGTCGCAGGGTACGCCGCCTTGGCCGATTGGATTGGTTCCAACAAGGAGTTTTTCGAATTTCAAGAACCCTTCTCGCTCGACTATGACGGCTCGGCGCACAAGAACGCCGAGCGGGCCCTATCCGCGATCGGCTTTGATATCGACAATCTCTCGGGCAGTCCATCAACAGATTTTCGCCAATTGACTGGCTTTAGCGTCCCTAACGCTGCTCAAGCGACTGTTGGGGGAGTAGAGTCTGACGCCCGCTTGGTCATTTTGGAGGCCGAAACAGGGTCAGGAAAAACTGAGGCTGCCCTATGGCGGTTCGTCAAGCTCTTTGCCAAGGGAAAGGTATCTGGATTGTACTTCGCAGTTCCAACGCGAGCGGCTGCCAAGCAGCTGCATGGGCGCATTGACAAAGCGCTCAAGCGAGCCTTAGGCAAATCGGCCCCAGAAGCAGTGCTCGCCATTCCCGGCATGCTAAAAGCAGGTGAGTTTGAGGGTCAACGCCTACCCCACTGGCGCGTCAAATGGGACGATTCAGCCGCTACCGTCCCGCACAGATGGGCTGCCGAACATGCAACCCGTTTCTTGGCGGCCTCTGTGGCTGTCGGCACAGTGGACCAAGCCCTGCTCGCGGCATTGAAAGTGAAGCACGCCCACCTGCGAGGCAGCGCCTTGAGCCGCAGCCTGCTGGTAGTGGACGAAGTGCACGCTTCGGACGCTTACATGACCGAGGTGCTTAAGCACTTGCTAGACGGTCATTTGGGAGCCGGGGGATTTGCGATGCTGATGTCCGCAACCTTGGGTTCGAAGGCGAGAGTTCACTGGACGGGCGAAATGCTCCCCGCGCCGGTGGAGGCCGAGGAAACGCCGTATCCGGCTGTCTGGGTGAGGGGCGAGCCAAAACCCCGGCTCGCAACGGGCACGGGCAAAAACAAGACTGTTGATTTGGAAGCGATTCCGACAATGGACCCTACTGTTGTTGCCAAACTGGCTATTGAAGCTGCCGAAGTTGGCGCAAGGGTTTTGGTAATCCGCAACACGGTGCAAGCCGCCACAGATGCATGGCGGACAATTGAAAAAATGGGCGGGAGTTCGCTACTGATGCAAGTGCGGCAAGGGCCGGCGCTGCATCACAGTCGCTTCGCTGCTGAGGATCGCGCCCTGCTCGACCAAGCCGTGGAGGAGGCGCTTGGTCCCAACCGCAGTCGTCAAGCTCAGGGCTCCATTGTGATCGGCACTCAGACTTTGGAACAGTCGCTCGATATCGATGCAGATCTGCTGATCACCGACCTTTGCCCGATTGACGTGCTGCTGCAGCGAATCGGCAGACTTCACCGCCATGATCTGGATCGTCCGCACGACTTCAGCGACTGCCGCGCGCAGGTTCTGCTCCCCGAAGGCGGCTTGGATCGGCTCACTCAGCCCGCGTTCTTCAATGGTCTTGGGGGCTGGAAGTCAGCGGACCGCGGGTTCAATGGCATTTACTCCGACGTCGCTGGCCTAGAGCTCACCAAACGTCTCATCGAACAGCGGCGGCCTTGGCGAATTCCTGAAATGAACCGTGAACTGGTGGAGGGCGCACTTCACCCCGAGCGCCTAGCCGCCTTGATTGAGGAAAAAGGGGCGGCTTGGGAGCGCCATGACAGGGAGGTTGGCGGTACAGAAGCGGCAAGAGCAATGGTTGCCCAACTCAACGCGTTGAACCGCGACGAAGACTACGCGGAGCTGCGCTTTCCTGATTTGGACGAGCAGATAGCAACGAGGTTGGGTGATGACGGGTTGATACTAACGCTGCCCGAATCCCTGTCCAGCCCTTTCGGCGCAAAGATTTCACGGATTGCCCTGCCCGCTCACTGGTGCCGTGGCATCGGCAGCGAGGACGAAGTCAAAGTAGTTGAGCTGGGAGAATCCATGACACAATTTGCTATCGCGGAAAAGCACTTTTGTTACTCCCGAGCAGGGCTGGAAAAGCACAAGGCCTAGCACGATGAACTTGATCGAAGATCCACTGATTACTCTTACCGATGGCGCCCTTGCATCGCTCCCGGAGCTATTGGCCCAGATGGTCAAGGGTGAGGTGCGGGACTTTCCGGCCCTGCGGCCGCACCAACGACCCGCGTGGCACATGTTTCTTGTTCAGGTTGGTGCATTGGCTAGTTGGACAGCCCAATATGACCAGTTGCCAGACGATGCGGAGGCTTGGGCCTCAGCTCTGCGTGGATTGACGCCGAGTTACCCAGACGATGAACCTTGGCGGCTTGTCGTCGAGGACCGTGGCAAACCGGCGTTCCTGCAGCCACCAGACACGGGCAAGCTGAAGTGGTCCCCTGTGCCGACTCCCGATGCATTGGACTTGCTCATTACTTCGCGAAACCATGACGTGAAGCAAGCGCTAGCACGCAAGGCCGCTCCAGAAGACTGGGTTTTCGCTCTAATTTCGCTGCAAACTTGTGAGGGCTATGGCGGAAAGGGAAACCATGGCATCGCCCGGATGAATGGCGGCTCCTCCAGCCGCCCGATGCTGGGGCTTGCCCCGAGCCAAGGTAGCGACCTGTCGGTAGATCCGTCGGCCTGGTGGCGAAGAGACACGGATCAACTCCTTTTCGGCCGCAAACGGGGCGAGAACCTCCAAATTGGCGTGCTTGGCGGACCATCGCTGCTTTGGTGTCTGGACTGGGCAGAAGCCGACCAACTCGACTTGCGAATTCTCGACCCGTGGTTTGTTGAAGTGTGCCGACGAGTGCGATTGTTCGACTCGGAGGGCGGAATCCGCGCTGAGCGAGCAACGTCAAAGGCAGCCCGGATTCAGGCCAAAGCGTTCAAGGGAAACGTTGGTGACCCGTGGGCGCCAGTCCATCAAGCGGAAGCCAAGGCGCTTACGCTTTCTGGGGGAGACTTCGGCTACCCCAAGCTGTGCGAACTGCTGTTTTCCGGGGAGTGGGCAGTGCCGCAGCTCGCAAGACCAGCGAAGAATGATGCCGACAACATGCTTCTCGTCGCGGAAGCGCTTTCCCGCGGCAACAGCAAGACAGAAGGGTTCAAGTCGCGAGTGATTAAGGTGCCGGGCCAAGTCCTGCCACTTTTGTCGTCAGACTTGGCCTCAAGTCTCTATAAGGCACAATTGGAGGAAATCAGTGCCTTCGATTCAGCTTTACGCGATGCACTGGCCTTGGCCGCAGCAGGCGGTAGTCACGACGCCAAAAAGAAGAAGAAGGAATACTATGCCCCTGCCCGCCCGGCGAGAAGACAATTTGACCGTATTGCTGACCGCATTTTCTTTCGCCACCTGTGGCAACGACTTGCTGTTGCGGGACGTTCCCCGAATGCAGAACTTGAGGCCCGACTTGCGTTTCTCAAAGAGCTAAAGCGAGTAGCAGAAGCCGTCCTTGATGCAGCGTTGCCAAGCATGCCTTGCGCCACAATATTTCGCCCCCGAGCAGAAGCGCGGGCAAGGCGCGCATTCGTGGCTACGCTCCATAAGAGCGACGCTTGCAATGAACTTTTTATTGCGGAAGAAACTGATGACGCAGCCTAGCGAATCCCCAGCAGAAGCTGCTCTTGCCGCCGCCAAAGTGGTGCAGCACCTGGCACCCGGACCCTTGGCCGAATTACGTCGGATGGAACCGGGAACGGCCGCACCCACTTTCTGGCGGCTGGTTGCCCGCCACCCTGAAACGATCGGAAAACCCAACCGAGAGCAAGAGTGGTTGAACATCATCCGAATCCTTGCAGTTCTTACCCCCAAGGGCGACCCGGAAAGCCGCAGTTCGCTGCACAACCCGAAGCGACGGCTCGGCCAAGTGTTGTGCGATGGCGGCAATCCTGATTGGACAGGTCCAAGACCGGCGCTGAGCGAACACCGACTGATGATGCTCATGGCCGCAAGAGGGCAACAGCGCACCGTCCTTCTGACCCGTGCCGCACGCGCCATCGCCCGTTCAATGTCCCCCGGTAGTGGCGTAAACGTGCCAGACATCGCTTATGCAGTGCTCTTGCCCGGAAACGACAGACATCTAGCCGAACACTACTACCGACGGCTGGACAGGGCTTCCGTTAACCAATCAGAAGAAGGAACTCCTCAATGACAACGCCACGCTTCCTGCAGATCCATACTCTGACCTCGTACACAGCAGCCCTGCTCAACCGCGATGACAGCGGGTTGGCAAAGCGCCTGCCTTATGGCGGTGCATTACGCACTAGGGTGTCGTCCCAGTGCCTCAAGCGTCATTGGCGGATCACCGAAGACCCCCATGCGTTGCACAACATCGACGGCGCAGAAGCTGCCTACCGTTCACGGGAGCTCGTCACCAAACTGGTGATTGACCCCTTACGCGGAAGGTTCTCCGATGACGTGGTTGACGCCCTTGAGCCGCAATTGCAGATGGCCGTTTACGGCGACAAGGGAACAACCAAGAGCAGTCGGCAGACGCTGCTGTTTGGCCAACCGGAGATTGCTTGGCTGTCTAGCCAAGCGAAGCAATTGGCAGAAAAGGCGGGAGGTGATGCAGAGGTAGCCAACACTGCCGGCGAAGAGTGGAGGAAGAACATGCGCCCCAACATCAAGGCCATGCGGGACGGCACTACGCTGCCTGGTGGTTTGGCAGCAGCGCTGTTCGGACGCATGGTGACATCAGACCCCGAAGCCAACATTACGTCGCCCGTGCACGTGGCACACGCCTTCACAGTCCACGAGGAGGAGGCCGAGAGCGACTATTTCACCGCCGTGGACGACCTGTCAGGAGATGAACCAGGCGCCGACACGATTCAGGAGACGGAGCTAACGTCCGGTCTATTCTACGGCTATGTTGTGGTGGACTTGCCGGGGCTCTTGGAGAACTTGGGCAACGATGCGGAAATGTCAGGCGAAGTGCTCCACAACTTGATTTACCTGATTGCGGAGGTGTCCCCAGGCGCCAAACTTGGGTCCACTGCGCCCTATGGCCGCGCTTCCTTCATGCTTCTGGAAGCGGGTGACCGCCAGCCGCGAAGCTTGGCGGGAGCCTATCGAACGCCTTGCGCCGGACATACTGGGCCCGCTGTTTCCGCACTGTGCACTCATCTCGCCGAACTTGATGCAGCCTATGCCACTGGAGAAGTGCGGCGGGTGATGTCGCTGGCAAATGAAGAAATCCCGAACGCCGAACGCGGATCGATCGCTGAGCTGGCGAATTGGGCGAAAGGGCTGCCACGGTCTCTGCGGTCGTGACCCACCGCTGGCTTGCAATAAAGCTCGAAGCGCCTCTGATGGCCTTTGGCGGTGTCCTGATCGATCAAGTAGGACCTACGCGAGACTTCCCAGCAGCTTCAATGCTGGTCGGCCTAATCGGCAACGCGCTGGGCTGGCGATGGTCTGATGATGCAAGGCACCAAGCTGTTCAGGATCGGCTGATTTTCGCTTGCCGCCAAGATCGCCAAGGTTCGGTTTTGTCCGATACGCAAAATGCCCAGCTTTCCAAGGCGGACAAAGGCTGGACGACACATGGAACGCCAGAAGGTCGGGACGGGGCAAGCTACAAAGCTCCCCACCGGAGAGTACGGGACTATCACGCCGACTCTTCAGTTCATATCGTAATGCGCTTGGACCGGGAACAAGAAGCACCAACGCTCGATCAAGTGGCGAGAGCCCTTGACCGACCGGCACGTCCGCTCTTCATCGGCCGCAAACCCTGTCTACCATCCAAACCCTTGCTATCAGGCGAAACGAGCCGATGGCTAACAGCGGAAACGGCCTATGAAGCGCTACAGGCTATCCCCGGACCCAATGGTCGGCTCAGAGCGGTTTGGCCAACAGGACAGGGCGCCAAATCCGGGCAAGACGTGGACCGCGTTGTGGAATTGGCCGATGTCCGCAACTGGCGCAATGGATTCCACAGCGGGTCACGACGGGTGGTGGAGGGCTGGGTTGCGCCAGTCTCTGCCGAATGATGGCACCTCACCTCATTCGCGTGCCCTTGGGAACTCGTGCTCTCGCCCGTTGGGCGACAGACCGCGGCTGGGTTCGTCGGCAGCGAGGCGTTGAGGCATTCGATGAAGGCCGAGCATTGCATCACCTGCTTGATGAGACCTTTGGAGTTGGCGCACTTCGGCCCTTCAGGTTGCTGGTGCCACCCCGTGGCCATAGCGGCAATCTCTATGCCTACTCAACCCTTGATGCGGAAGCGCTGCGCACGGCGGCTCAAACTCTGGCCTGTCCTGAAGCGCTGAGCGTCATCATCCCCGACCGCATAGAAAGTAAGGCAATGCCTGACAATTGGCACGAAGGGCAGCAACTGGGCTTTGACCTTCGAGTGCGCCCCGTTAGACGGCTGCAACGGGACATAGAGACTAAAACGGGACGTCTTGGCAAGGGCAAGGAAATCGACGCTTTCTTGCTGGAAGCCCTGCGCCAACATCCCGACAGCCCTTCAGGCATGTCAAAAGACAAGCGCACCCGCGAACGCGTCTATCTCGACTGGCTAGCTGAACGCATCCAGCCAGCTGCGACGCTTGACCACTCGAAAAGCAGATTGGCCCGCTTTCGTCGTTCCATCGTTTCGCGTGGCAACCACGGGTCTGAAGGCCCCGACGCTACGATCCACGGCACACTGAAGATAGCTGATGTGGCCGCATTCGCGGCCCTGCTTTCAGGCGGCGTGGGGCGCCACAAAGCGTACGGATATGGAATGCTGCTACTGCGCTCACCCAATCAAACCGCACTGACAAGTTGAATGCTGAAGGGGCGACTAGGTCTCGATAGCGCAAAGGTCCCCTACAAAGACCGCGCGGGATTGCTCTATCTTGCCCGTGGAGCGTTGACTGCCAGGGACGGCACACTAGCGTTTCTGCAAGGGCAAGCGGCCGCCTCGGATGCTCTTGCGGCCGGGGACTACGCCATTCCGCTGCAGGGAGTTTCCATGATCCTACTCGGCCCCGGCTCTACCGTCAGTCATGACGCACTGAGATTGCTGGCCCACGCACGAACGGCCCTCGCTGCGGTGGGGGAAGACGGTGTTCGCATGTACACCGCCCCACCACTCATCCCAGATCGATCTGGCTTGGCACGCAAGCAGGCAACGCAATGGGCCAACGAGAACAAGCGACTGAACATCGCCCGCCGAATGTATGCATGGCGATTAGGGAAGGTTCTTCCGCACCGCACGCTTGAGGTCTTGCGTGGAATTGAAGGGGCGCGAATGAAGGAAAGTTATCGGCTTATCGCCACGCAGGTCGGTGTGGAGTGGCGCGGCAGACGCTACGATCGCGCTAGCCCCCATGCCAGCGATCTACCCAACCAAGCGCTCAACCATGCCTCAAGCGCAGTTGAGGGAGCGGCTGCGATAGCCGTGTCAGCCACCGGCACGATTCCACAACTGGGCTTTATTCACGAGGACCCGGGACAGTCGTTTGTGTTGGACATTTCAGACCTCTATCGCGACACCATAACCATTCCCTGCGCCTTTCGCGCCGCGAAGCGCGTCGCCGACCAGCGCCTAGACAACATCGAGCGCGTAACCCGAAGGATGGTGGGCAAGGCTTTGGCCCGTGAACAGGTCATTCCATCCATGATTGAGCGAATCAAGTCGCTGTTTGAAGACGTGCCCGCCAAGGAGCCTTGAACTTTGCCAATAGCAATGGTTGTGACCACCAACGTCGAGTCCCGCTATCGCGGTTTCCTAACCTCCATCATGCTGGAAGTGGCACCCGGCGTTTATGTAGCTCCTGATATGTCCGCAGCGGTCAGGAAACGAATGTGGGTGGTGCTTTCAAAATGGTGGGACTCACTCAGAACCGGCTCTATCGTGTTGGTTTGGCGAAACAAGGACGCAGTGGGCAATCTCCAAATTGAAACGCTGGGTGAACCCCCCAAGGAGATTGTGGACGCGGACGGGGTTCTGCTGGTAAAACGCAAGTAAGGCCCCCCCGGTTCGTTTCCAGTTCTTTATATAATCTGCAATTTCAAGGTGTTAGTTCCTAGAGGTTCCCCCGCGCCCGCGGGGATAGACCCAAGTTCAAGGGCGGTACCATCGTCCATATGACGGTTCCCCCGCGCCCGCGGGGATAGACCCCACCAGGTGGCGCATGGGGCAGCCGGGATTGAGGTTCCCCCGCGCCCGCGGGGATAGACCCCTGTCTAGCCATACGTCAGTCCGCGTCTGGTTGGTTCCCCCGCGCCCGCGGGGATAGACCCCAGAAGGCCATGATGGTCAAGGTCCACGTTGAGGTTCCCCCGCGCCCGCGGGGATAGACCCGCAAGCTGCGGCAAGGGCGAGTTCAACGCGGAGGTTCCCCCGCGCCCGCGGGGATAGACCCATTCCCGTCGATGAGTTGCTCCCGCACTTGCAGGTTCCCCCGCGCCCGCGGGGATAGACCCCGTCATGCTCACCTCCCGTCCGGGCTGGATTGGGTTCCCCCGCGCCCGCGGGGATAGACCCTTACCTACAACGCTGTGGATAACGCATTGTCGGGTTCCCCCGCGCCCGCGGGGATAGACCCTCGTCCTGCGCGCTCACGCCGCCGTCCAGGCGGGTTCCCCCGCGCCCGCGGGGATAGACCCCCGTTCTGGCGCGACGCGAAGGCCCCGAAGCTGGTTCCCCCGCGCCCGCGGGGATAGACCCCCGGCCCCGCTCAACATCGTCGAGAACGGCTTGGTTCCCCCGCGCCCGCGGGGATAGACCCTCATACTCACGCATTCCCATCTTTGTAGGGTCGGTTCCCCCGCGCCCGCGGGGATAGACCCGCGAAGTGGCTGTTCGCGGGGATCGCGTTCATGGTTCCCCCGCGCCCGCGGGGATAGACCCTCGCTGCCCTCGTCAGGGACGCCTTGGCTCAGGGTTCCCCCGCGCCCGCGGGGATAGACCCCCATAGAGTGGTCGCTGGACGACGACGAGCGCGGTTCCCCCGCGCCCGCGGGGATAGACCCTGACGTTTTTTGCGGTAGGCAATTCCCTTGCCGGTTCCCCCGCGCCCGCGGGGATAGACCCGCCTCGCGAACAAGGTCGCTCACGCGCCGCCCGGTTCCCCCGCGCCCGCGGGGATAGACCCCAAGCATGAGACCAAATCCCGCCGCCCCGGTGGGTTCCCCCGCGCCCGCGGGGATAGACCCTGAAAATAATTGCAGAAAAGTGTTGCAACACTGGTTCCCCCGCGCCCGCGGGGATAGACCCCGCGGCCCCCATTTGGTCGGCCTCGATTTCCTGGTTCCCCCGCGCCCGCGGGGATAGACCCGTCAGTCCACGCCGCAAAGTCAGTGGTCGTCGGGTTCCCCCGCGCCCGCGGGGATAGACCCTGCCCCTATGAGATTCGCATTAACTCTCCGCAGGTTCCCCCGCGCCCGCGGGGATAGACCGCACGTCAAGGGCAAGCAGTTCGCGGGCAGGCTGGTTCCCCCGCGCCCGCGGGGATAGACCCGCCCGCTCAGTGGTCAGGGTCCGAATGTCGGCGGTTCCCCCGCGCCCGCGGGGATAGACCCTTGAAGCGGGTCAATTCCGAGGGGCTGGCGCAGGTTCCCCCGCGCCCGCGGGGATAGACCCGAAGCACTGGACCCTCCAGGACCCGCCGCGCAGGTTCCCCCGCGCCCGCGGGGATAGACCCTGAGGCTTTGGTTGATTCGTCGGGAGCGGAGTGGTTCCCCCGCGCCCGCGGGGATAGACCCCTTATTCTCACACTTGAGCTCGAAGGCCAAGAGGTTCCCCCGCGCCCGCGGGGATAGACCCGTGATCGTGGCCGTGATCGACGGCTACGACGCGGTTCCCCCGCGCCCGCGGGGATAGACCCTTGGAGGAGTCGATCAACCGGGTCATTGCGGAGGTTCCCCCGCGCCCGCGGGGATAGATCCGCTTGCGGGAAGTTCCGTTCAGAAGTCGCTGGGGTTCCCCCGCGCCCGCGGGGATAGACCATGTTGAGTACTGGCAATTGGCGGGGCTGCATGGGTTGTCAATGTCAATCGAAAACCGCAGTGCTTTATCAAATGAATACTGCGGGCTTCTCGAGATTCTCGCCGGAATCCGTTAGCGCTTGTCCATGGATGTCGATCCGGCGTTGCGACTTGGACAAAGGGAGCGGAGCGACCGGACTCCAAGTCGCAACGCCCGCCGGCAATCAAGCAGGATCCAATGCGAGTCCCGAGGCGGTCTTCCCGAAGAAGTGTGCAGCTTTAAGTTGCCAAAAGTGAGCAGCTTTAAGTTGCCATCTACACCCCCGCGCTGGCGGGGATAGACCCATGACGATTTGCTGCTGCCCTTTGGCCAATTGGGGTTCCCCGCGCCCGCGGGGATAGACCTATCGACGCCGACGAACGGCCAGGGATGCTCTAGGTTTCCCCGCACTGGCGGGGATATTCCCTTTACGAGGAGTGTCGCAAGAAGGGGGATTTCTGGGCTTATCTAGGCTCTGGAGGATCGCTCCCTTTGAAGATGTAAAAGCCTCAGCTTCTTATACTCGAATGGCAGAATCCGACGCTTTGAGGGCATCGCGAGCGGGCGAATTCTCGGAATGATGGTGACGCGGAGCGAAAGCGACGCAGTCAACAATCTCTCGTTTGTGTCAATCAGGCGATACTCACATCTCCCAATAGACTTTTTTCAGCCAAGCTGAACGTGGCCCACCGCCAACTCATTCGACTCAAGAACAAAGCTCAAGGGTGCCCCTCTGCCTCTTCGCAACCGGTGCAGCGCGTTCAACAGGGCCATGTGCGCCCGAACATGCCAAGGTGCCCTTCGGGTGAGCCAACGATGCCTATCCTTAGCGTACAACGCTTCCGCCCGCTCCAGATAAAGCTCGACACAAGTCACCAAGGAGGCCCTCGCCTCTGCCAATGACGAGCCATCAACGGCGATATCGAGATCGGTACAGATCGCGAAGGCCTGACTGCCGCACTGTCGCGAATAGCATTGCAGATTCACTTCCCCTTCCTCCCTCCAGCCATAGGTTCCAAGAAACGCGCCCACTCTACCAGCGGTGGTCTCTAGACGGTAGAACGGTGGCACCCGGACGCCCCTCACATGCTGAGGCACAGGTGGCAACGCGCTGAAGCCTCCTAGCCCGCTTCCGCTCTCAACCGCCACAATGAACACGTTTAACGAGCAAGCGCAGGGGTGGCTGCGGACCGGACTCCGTTCGACTTTATCCCCGGCTCCACAGTTGGCCTACGCGGTGTCGAATGCGGCCAAATTCCACGTTGCGGCCGCAGCCAAACTTGACCCCCCGGAGAAAGGGGCATAGGTTACGCCGCTGACTAGGAGCCAGGAGGAACGAGCCATGAAGAAAGTCATTGTCGCGCTGGTTGCGCTTTCCCTTTCCGCAGCCCTGAACGCCAGTCCCGGCACAGGCACCTTTGAGGAGGGCGGACTGCGGTGGTACCGCGACCACTCCCCGGCGGAGATCCGCCGACTGCACCTCGACAAGAACATCGAGAACGACAAGAGTCCCAACATCTGGATGAAGTCGGAGGGCCATTGCGCTGCCCGCATCAAGATCGAGGCTCCCGCGTTCTACCCCGGCTGGCCGGAGGAGCAGGTGGAGAACTTCCTTGATTGGCTTTGGCGGCACCTCGACGGCAGGGGCTACTACCTCGACACATGGTCGGACCTGCTGTACTACAAGATGGACCGCTACGAGGCGAACGGAAAGGACGAGGGGCTGAAGACCAAGGTTCGCGTCAACCAATACCCTGGCATCTTTCCGCTGGACTGGGTCACGCACCGCATCTCGTCGTACGCCAACGACCACTCCCTCACCCAACACAACGAGGACCCCAGCGACGGCTTGGCCAGGTGGAACACCATGGTCGAGCAGTTCGAGAAGGCCATGGCCGACGAGGAGT
The DNA here is from genome assembly GCA_965220835.1 of Candidatus Azophilus sp. Taxonomy (GTDB): domain Bacteria; phylum Pseudomonadota; class Gammaproteobacteria; order Pseudomonadales; family Azotimanducaceae; genus Azophilus. The sequence continues at coordinate 2,901,854 of OZ244842.1, forward strand.
ATGTGCACTACGCCTACTTCGAGGGCATCCAGTCGTTCGACCTCGACACCTTCCACTCCGCCACCATAAGCCGCACGGACACTTGGGGGCAGGACGGCAGGTGGACCCACAAGTTGCGCATTAAGTCGTGCGGCGGATACTGGGAGGAGACGCGCTACGTCGACACCGTGAGCTGGCGCGTGACGGACTTCGACAACGCGCTGCACCGGGGCATCGATGACCAGTTCAACCGCAGGGACGCCTGCCGGAACAAGGGCGGATGGGAGACCACCTACCTCGTCAAGCACTCGGACGACCGCATCATGGTCACCCACCGATGCAAGGGCAAGCGCAGCGACGGTCACTTCGCCCGCGGCGAATACAAGCTGTCCGGCTGGCAGAGCCGCTGGCTGGCGAAGCTGCTCAACCTCTCCGTCGACCACTACTAGGGAGGACGCTTGAGATCGTACTAGACGGCTTGCGCTGATGCTGGCCATGCTGGCGGTGGCCGGCGCGGCGCTGGCCGTGGAGTGAAACGATCTCACCATTGCGCCTGAGAAACGGCTTCGAGGTTCGTGCAAATCGCGTGGCGCTGAATGCCACCGGGAATTCACAGTGCAGCGGCTGCCACCGCTTCCATTGGATTCAGCCAAGCCCCGTTGTATAGTTCGCGACTGCCTTTCTACCCGAATTCGACGCGGAGAACTTCCCCATGCCGCACCGCCTGCGCAACGTCTCCCTAGCCCTGCCCCTCGCCTTGGCCCTTGCCGCCGGTTCGGCGCAAGCCGGCCGCGTGGACAACTTCGTGCTGCTCGACCACCAGGGTGACGCCCACGAGCTGTACTACTATCGGGATGCCCCGGCGGTGGTGATCATGGTGCAGGGCAATGGCTGCCCCGTGGTGCGCAACGCGCTGAACGACTACAAGGCCCTGCGCGACCGCTACCGCAAGCAGGGCGTTGAGTTCTACCTGCTCAACGCCAACCTGCAGGATGACCGGGCGGCCCTGCAGAAGGAGGCCGCGGAATGGGACATCGACATCCCCATTCTTGACGACGAGACGCAATTGATCGGTGAATCCCTCGGGCTGGTGCGCACGGCGGAAGTGCTGGTGATCGACCCCAAGACCTGGCAGGTTGCCTACCGGGGGCCGCTGAACGACCGCATCAACGACTTTGAGCGCCAGCGCGCCAAGGCCAGCGAGTACTACGCCGCGGATGCCATCGAAGCGCTGATTGCCGGCGATGGCCAGGCCATCAAGGTGGCGCAGCGCGACGCCATCGGCTGCCTCATCAACTTCCCCGCCCGCACGCCGCAGCAGGCGCCAATCAGCTACGCCGCCGATGTGGCGCCCATCCTGCAGCAGAACTGCGTGGTCTGCCATCAGGAGGGTGGCATCGGCCCTTGGGCAATGAACGGCTACAACATGGTGCGCGGCTTCGCGCCGATGATCCGCGAGGTGGTGCGCACCAAGCGCATGCCGCCTTGGCATGCGGACCCGCACATCGGCACGTTCAAGAACGGCCGCGGGCTCACGGTTGAAGAGGCGCAAACCTTGGTGCGATGGGCCGAGGCCGGCGCCCCGCGGGGTGCCGGGGATGATCCCTTGGCGCTGGCCAACAACAAGGCCGCCGAGTGGCCCTTGGGCGAGCCGGACCTCATCATCGACATCCCCGCCTATGAAGTGCCCGCCAATGGCGTGGTGGACTACCAATTCCCGGTGGTGAAGAACCCCTTGGACGAACCCGTGTGGATCGTCGCCACGGACATCCTGCCCGGCGACCGCAACGTGGTGCACCACGTGCTGTTTGGGTCTTCCACGTCGGAAATCGCGGCTTCGGACCGCGGTTTGGACTTTGAGCAGTACATCGGCGGCTACGCACCGGGCAATGAGGGGTCGCACATGCCGGCAGGCACCGGCGTGCTGGTGGAGGGCGGCGGCTACTACCAGTTCCAGATGCACTACACGCCCTACGGCAGGGCAGTGGTGGACGAGAGCAAGCTCGGCCTCTACTTCGCCGACGAGCCGCCCGCCAACTACCTGCGCCAGACCGTGGTGGTCGACCCCACCATTCGGGTGCCGGCCAACGATGCCCGCTATCAGGAGGAGGCCTACCTGACCTTCGACCGGAACGCCGTGCTGCACTCGCTGGTGCCCCACGCCCACTACCGGGGCATTGCCTCCCACTTTGAGCTGCTGCGCCCGGACGGCAGCCGCGAAATGCTGCTCTCAGTGCCCAACTACGACTTCAACTGGCAGCGCACCTACGAATTCGCCGAGCCCGTGGCCATGCCCGCCGGCAGCAAGCTGGTGCACCGAACGGTGTACGACAATTCCGCCCGCAACCCAGGCAACCCGGACCCCAACCGCGAAGTGCCTTGGGGCCTGCAATCCTGGGATGAAATGCTCTACGGCGCGGTGCAGTTCACTTGGGCCGAGGAGTCCACCGCCAACCCCATCCACAACGAGGAATTGCATGAAACCTATCAGTTCGTCGGCTTCATGGACCGCAACATGGACGGCAAGCTGGTCTGGAGCGAACTGCCGGAGCGCATGAAGAAGCGGCTGGTGCAGGGCTTCGCCGCCGTGGACACCAATGGCGACGGCGGCCTAGACGCCCAGGAGATCTTCAACATGCAAAACCGTCGTCAGGAAGTGGCGGCGGCTGGCGAAGCGCCCAGCGCGGAGTAACTCGCGCAGGTCAGCGCAACGTCGTCGCGGGAGGCTTGGTGAGAGGCGGGTTCCTTAACTATCTATACTCAATCTCCATAAGACTGAATCCACAAGACTGAATCTCCATAAGACTGAATCTCCATAAAGAGGGGGAAGTTCATGAACTTCGAGTTCTCTGACGAACAGAATCTACTGCGCGAGCAAGCCAATGGCTTCCTGGCCGAGCATTGCCCGATGAGTAAGGTGCGGGCCGTGCTGGACGGCGATCAGCCCGCCGATTTGGAGCTCTGGCAAAAGATTGCCGAAATGGGCTGGACGGCCACCACCATCCCGGAGGAATTCGGGGGCTTGGGCCTGTCCTATCTGGAGCTGGCGGTCATCGCTGAGGAATTGGGCCGCGCCGTTGCGCCAACGCCGTTCTCCTCCTCCGTCTACCTCGCCACCGAAGCCCTGCTGATGGCAGGCAGCACTGAGCAAAAGGAGCGCTGGCTGCCCAAGCTGGCCAGCGGCGAGGCCATCGGCACCTTCGCCATCAGCGAGGGCCCCAGCCGCCCCACACCAGCCAATCTGCAAACCACTGCCCAAGGCGGCGCGTTGAACGGCACCAAGGCTGCGGTTCCCGATGGCGACATCGCCGATTTCGCCGTGGTGGTGGCCAAGGCCGACGGCGGCGACGGGGTCGGCCTCCAGCTTGTGGCGCTCGATGGGGACGGGGTCAGCATCCGGCCCCAGCGCACCTTGGATTTCTCCCGCAGCCACGCCCGCCTGACGTTCACCAACGCGCCTTGCGAACCGCTGGGCCATCCCGGCGAAGGCTGGGCGCACACTGAAAAGCTGTTCGACCGGGCTGCCGTGCTGTTTGCCTGGGAGCAGGTGGGCGGCGCTGAAGCGGCGCTGGAAATGGCCAAGGAATACGCCATGGGCCGCTACGCCTTCGGGCGCCCCATCGCCTCCTACCAAGCCATCAAGCACAAGCTGGCGCAGGCCTACGTCAAGAACACGCTGGCCCGCTCCAACGGCTACTACGGCGCCTGGGCGCTGAACACCGCGGCCGCTGAACTGCCGCTGGCGGCGGCCACGGCGCGCGTATCGGCCATCCAAGCCTATTACTACGCCTCCAAGGAGAACATTCAAACCCACGGGGGCATGGGCTACACATGGGAGTTCGACTGCCAGTTCCACTATCGGCGGGCCAAGCTGCTGTCAGTGAACATCGGCAGCGAGAGCCTGTGGCAGGACAAGCTGGTGACGGCCCTGGAACAGGCCAACGCGGCCTAAGCGGCGGGTTGGGAAACGGCGCCTGAACAAGACGGCAAAGCACAAGGAGACCGGGAATGGATTTCAACGACACCCCTGCTGAGGCGGCCTTTCGCGAGGAGGCCCGGGCTTGGCTGAAAGACAACGTGCCCACCGAGGCGGAGCTTACGGGCTTGAACTTCATGCAGCAGGCCAAGCTCTGGCAAAAGCGCAAGTTTGACGCCGGCTGGGCCTGCATCCGCTGGCCCAAGGAGTACGGCGGACGGGACGCCACCGCCATCGAGCAGGTCATTTGGAACCAGGAGGAGGCCAAGTACGGAGGGCTGCCGGGTGGCGTGTTCAGCATTGGCCAAGGCATGGCCGCGCCCACCCTGATGGCGTGGGGCAAGGAGGAGCACAAGCAGCGCTACCTGCCGAAGCTCGCCAGCGGCGAGGAAATCTGGTGTCAGCTGTTCAGCGAGCCGGCGGGCGGTTCGGACTTGGCAGCGCTGCGCACCAAGGCGGAGAAGGACGGCGATGAGTGGGTGGTCAACGGCCAGAAGATCTGGACTTCCGGCGCCCACTACTCCGACTACGGCATCCTAGTGGTGCGCACGGACCCGAACGTGCCCAAGCACAAGGGCCTGTCCTACTTCTTCCTGGACATGAAATCCCCCGGCGTCGAGACCAAGCCCATCAAGCAGTTGTCCGGCGACGCCAACTTCAACGAAGTCTATTTCACCGACGTGCGCATCCCCGACAGCCAGCGCTTGGGTGAGGTTGGCCAAGGCTGGCAAGTGTCCATCACCACGCTGATGAACGAGCGCGCCTCCATCGGCGCCGGCGGCGCCGGCTCCGACTTCCGCGCCCTGCTGGACCTGGCGCAGACGGTCACCATCAACGACAAGCCGGCCATCGAGGATTCCGCCGTGCGCGCCAAGCTGGCGGACTGGCACTGCAAGCGCAACGGCCTGAAGTACACGGGCTACCGCTCCTTGAGCGCGCTGTCCCGCGGGGAGACGCCTGGGCCGGAGAACTCCATCGGCAAGCTGGTGGCAGCGCCCATGACGCAAGACATGGCCTCCTTCGCCATGGACCTGATGGAGATGTCCGGGGCCGTCTGGGACGAGGAGGACTCCCCGGCAGCAGGACTGTTCCAAGCCACCTTCATGGCCATTCCGGGCTTCCGCATCGCCGGCGGCACCGACGAGATCATGGCCAACATCATCGCCGAGCGCGTGCTGGGGCTGCCCCAGGAACCGCGGCTGGACAAGGGCATCCCGTTCAACGAAGTGCCGACGGGCGCCGGCTGAGCAGCAACCCGGTCCATACCGTGATCCCTGCGGCCCCGGCAAGCCAGTGCCGACCCAACAAGCATCGGGTGAGGTTCCAGGAGCGAGGACGTCCCACCCTCGGAGCCAATCCGGGGCGTGACGCCTTGGCGCCGTCGTGAAGTTCGGGCTGTTCGTTTACTGCACGGTGGGCCGGCGCCAAGAGCTGGAGGCCGGCATGGCGGGGCGCAATCCGGCGCTCTACCAGCGCATGATTCACGAGCTTGGCCGGTACGCGGGCTTCGCTGAGGAGCGCGGCTACTTCGGTTTCGGCCATCCGGAGCACCATCTGCAGATCGAGGGCTTCGAGGCTTCCAACGACCCCTGCCTGATGGCCAGCTGGCTGGCGCGCCACACCCGCAAGATGAAGATCATCACCTGCGGGTTCGTCTCCACCGCCAACAACCCGCTGGCCACGGCGGAGAAGATCGCCACCTTGGACCACATGCTGGAAGGCCGGTTCGGCGTTGGCCTCGTGCGCGGCTACCAGGCCCGCTGGGTGGAAAACTTCAAGGTGCAGCCGCAGCTCAAGGCGGTGGGGCCTTGGACCAAGGACTCGGCGGACGATGCGCTGAACCGGGAGTACTTCGCTGAATTCGTGGAGATCGTGGTCAAGGCGCTGGCCAGCGAGACCTTCTCCCACCAAGGCAAGTTCTGGAGCTTCCCGCCGCCGGATTTCGTCAACCCCCACGAGCATCCGGTTTACGCCCAATTCGGGCAGGGCGTGGATGCGGACATGCGCGTGCGGGAGGTGGGCATCGCCCCGCGCCCGTTTCAGGATGAAATTCCGTTGTACGGCGGCTTCTCCGCCAGCCTGCGCACCGCCAAGTTCTGGGCGCGCTACAAGGGCCGGCCCATCATCATGTCCAGCAACCGGGAGTTCCTGGAGTTGCTGTGGTCAGAGTGGCGCCAAGAGGCCGAGGCCCACGGCCACGCGGTGGCGCCGGGCAAGGAGGCTTGCTGGGGCGGCATCATGATCTGCGCCGAAACCGACGCCAAGGCCCAGGCGCTGTTCGAGGACATGGCGTGGTTCTGGAAGACCTGGGCGGTTCCCTTCGGCCAAGGCATGCCGAACCTGCTGGTGGGCTCCCCGGACACCATCAACCGCCGCATCGAGGAGATCGCCAACGCCGTGCCCATCGACGAGACCTTTCTGCTGCTGCCCGCCGGCATTCACCCTCCGGAGCAAATCGAGGACTCGCTGGACCGCTTCTCCCGCGAAGTCATGCCCAATTGGGGGTGAGCAGCCCCGCCGCACAGGGTTTAGCCGGGCTCTCGCGGGCGGTGATTCCAAACCCAACTCGCACGGCAGCATGTAAAATGCGCCATACGCCGTCGAGTCACTGCCAGCAGTTGAGCACATGATCCCAACCCGTCGCACCAAGGACATCCTGTTGTACAAGACCTACGCCGAACTGAAGGCGGAGGCGCAGCGCAACTTCCTGGGCTTCCTGTGGTGGGTGGTCGAGCCCATCCTCTTCATGCTGGTGTTCTATTTCGTGTTCGGCAAGCTGCTCGGACGCACTCCGGAGGCCTTCATACCCTTTCTGCTGGTCGGCATGGTGGTGTGGCTGTGGGGCCAGGCAACCATCGCTCAAGGTGCCACGGCCATCATCACCAATCACGGGTTGTTGAATCAGGTCTTCGTGCCCAAGGTGCTGTTTCCCACCGTGATCTTCCTTAAGAACACTCTCAAGTTCCTCTTTGCGCTTTTGATGCTGCTGGTTTTTCTGGTCGCCTATGGCTTTGAGGCTTCGCCATTATGGCTGGAGGTGATTCCGGTGCTGGCCATCGGCGGCTTGTTCATTCTGGGTTCGGCTTATCTGGCCGCGGCCCTGACCCCGTTTTTCCCGGACCTGCAAATGCTCATCGACAACGGGCTGCGCTTGCTTTTCTTCATGTCCGGCATCTTCTTCGACATCGATGCGTTGGAAACCAACTACAAGGCGGTGTTCCAAGCCAACCCAGCCGCCGTGCTGATCGACAGCATGCGGTCGATTCTGCTGGCCGGCGAGCATGCCGATTGGTGGCGCCTTGGCGGCGTTCTGGCCGGTGCCCTGTGCGTTGGCGGCGCCGGCTACGCCATCATGCGGGTCAATGAATCTCGGTATGCCAAGATCGCCTACTGAGGGGCGCCGCCCCCTGCTCAGCTTGACCTCCGCCGGCGTTTGCTACCGCCGTCGCCGCAGCCTGCGCTCCACCGGCAGCAGCCTCCATTGGGCCTTTTCCGATGTGAGCTTTGAGGTCATGAACGGCGAGACGGTGGGCATTGTCGGCCGCAACGGCTCCGGCAAAACCACCCTGTTGAAGGTGCTTGCCGGCATCATCGAATTGGACCGGGGGGAAATCCAACGCAACCACGCGAGCATTTCCATGCTGTCCCTGCAAGTGGGGTTCCTGCCGCAGCTATCCGGGCGGGAAAACGCCCTGCTGAGCAGTGTGCTGCTCGGCGAGGATCGCATGGCGGCAAAGCGCAACCTTGAGGCCATCATTGAGTTTGCCGGCCTCGAGGATAGCATTGACGACCCCTTGGCCACCTACTCCTCAGGCATGAGGGCGCGCCTTGGCTTTTCGGTGGCCTACCACACCACCCCGGAACTGCTGCTGATTGATGAGGTGCTCGGCGTCGGTGACCAGGAGTTTCAGCAGAAATCAAGCGCTGCCATCAAGGAACTGATCAAATCGGACCGCACAGTGGTTCTGGTTTCCCACAACCTGCCGACCATCCGCGAGCTTTGCGACCGGCTGGTCTGGATTGAAGGCGGCGAAAGCCGGATGGTGGGCCCGACGGAGGACGTGATCGAGGCCTACCTAAGGTAGGCCGACGGCGGCGTGGCTTACTCCGCCACCACGGAGATCGGCACGGAGACGGACACCTCCGAGTGGATGCGCACGGTGACTTCATAGTCCCCCACAGTCCGGAAGGCGCCTTCCGACAGGATGATCTCGCGCTTGTGCACCTCAATGCCCTGCTCGGTCAGGGCGGTGGCGATTTCCTGCGCGCCCACCGAGCCGTACAGCTTGCCCTCCTCGCCCGCCTTGACGACGATGGTGACATTGGCTGCGGCCAACTGCTTGCCGCGGTCGCCTGCCTCGGCGAGGCGGGCTTCGGCGAGCTTCTGCAGTTCGGCCCGTCGCTGCTCGAAAACCTCCCGGTTCTCGGCGGTGGCCCGTACGGCCTTGCCTTGGGGCAGCAGGAAGTTTCTGGCGAAACCCGGCTTGACGGCCACCTCGTCGCCGAGGTCGCCAAGGCGGTTGATGGGTTCGAGCAGGATGACGTTCAAGAGCGCGCCCTCAATTGTGCTGGTCGGTGTAGGGCAGCAAGGCCAGGTAGCGCGCTCGCTTGATTTCGGTGGCCAACTGGCGCTGGAACTTGGCGCTGGTGCCGGTGATGCGGCTTGGAACGATCTTGCCGGTTTCGCCCAGGAACTGCTTCAGCAGGTCAAGGTCCTTGTAGTCCAGTTGGGCAGGGTCCGCCTTGGCGGCGAACTTCTTGTGACGGAATCGCGGGCTCATTGGGCTTCCTCCGCAGTTTCGGCGGCAGCAGTATCTGCCGCGGCAGCATCCACCGTGGCTTCTTGGGGCGCCGCGTCGGTTTCGTCGGCCTCGGCAGCGGCCGCGGCTTCGGTGGCGCCTTCCGCAGCTTCATCCGCAGGGCTGCGGCGCTTGGTGCCGCCGTCCGCGCTGCGGGTGGCCGGGCGGCGCGCTTCCTGCTCCCGTTCCCGCTCCTTCTCGCGCAGCTCCTCCTCGTAGATCTTGGAGTTGCCGGTCACCGGGGCCTTGCGGCGGATGATGAGGTTGCGCAGCACGGCATCGTTGAACTTGAAGGCGCTCTCAAGTTCGGACAAAGCCTCTTGGCTGACCTCCATGTTGATCAGCACGTAATGGGCCTTGTGGATCTTGGCGATGGGGTAGGCCAGCTGCCTGCGCCCCCAGTCCTCCACCCGGTGCACTTTGCCGGCCCAGCGCTCGATGAGGCCGAGATAGCGTTCGATCATTCCGGGCACCTGATCGCTCTGATCAGGATGAACCAGGAACACGACTTCGTAATGCCGCACTTGAATGCCTCCCTTCGGTGTCGTTTCGCCTCCGCCGCGCCAACCGGGACGGCGTGAAGCAAGGAGTGCTTAAACAGGGAGCGGCATTCTAGGTGTTGGCGCGCACATGTCAACCGGCGGTGCCGGCGAGCGTCCTCTGCCGCACCGCTTCGAAAAGCATGACGCCGGTGGCGACGGCCACGTTCAGGCTGCCCACGTCGCCGGCCATCGGGATGGCGGCCAGCTCGTCGCAGGTCTTGCGGGTGAGTTGGCGCATGCCCCCTCCCTCGCCGCCCACCACGATGGCGACGTTGCGGGTGAAGTCCGGTGCGGTCCACGGGCGCGAAGCCGTGCCGTCAGCGCCGATCAGCCAGACGCCGAGGCGCTTGAGCCACTCCAAGCGACGGACGAGATTGGCCACTTCAACCAAAGTGGCTTGCTCCGCGGTGCCCGCCGCAGCCTTTAGGGCGGCAGTACTTAAAGGAGCGCTTCGGCGCCGGGGCCAGAGAATGGCGTGAACGCCTGCCGCCGCGGCCGTGCGCACGCAGGCGCCTAGGTTGCGCGGGTCTTCGATGCCGTCCAGCACCAGGAAGAGCTTTGGCGACGGCCAGCGGTCGAACTGGTCCTCGAACTCGGCTTCGGTGGTGAGCCGCAGTTCATGGCAGAGCGCGACGGCCCCCTGGTGGGCGGTTCCGCCCAAGCGGTCAAGCCGTTGCCGGGCCACGAATTCATGGCGCACCTGGTGCTCTGCGGCCAAGCTGAGCAGGGAATCGATGCGCGCATCCCGGCGATTGCGCTGCAACAGCAGCAGCCGCACGCGCTGCGGCGAATTGCGCAACAGCGCTTCGACGGCGTGAATGCCGCTGACTTCGCTCACCGGCGCTGCCCCCGCCGCGGACCGTGGCGCCGGCCGCCGGGACGCCGGCCGCCGGAACGCCGCGCCGCCTGACCGCCGCGGCGGTGACCGACATCCGCCAGTTCAAGGTCCAGACGGCCAAGTTCCGGCCGCGCACCTGCCAAGCGCACATTAAGGGCATCGCCGAGCGCGTAGCTTGCGCCCGTGGTCTCGCCCACCAGCCGGAATGGGGGCGCATGGCGAAAGTAGTCGCCGCCGAGGGCGGAAACGTGCAGCAGGCCTTGAATGAAATAGCCGTCAAGGTCCGCGAACAGGCCAAACTCGGTCACGCCGGCGATGGTGGCGGCAAAGCGTTCGCCGATTCGCGGCGCCAAAAAACTGCATTTCAGCCAAGCATCCACCATGCGGGCGGCATCGTCGGCGCGACGCTCGGCGAGTGACGCTTGGTTGCCCACTTCGTCCAGCAGCTGCCGCGCATCGGCGTGCTCCGCCTGGCCATGCAGAACGGCCTTGATGGCTCGATGCACGGTCAAGTCCGGGTAGCGGCGGATTGGCGAGGTGAAGTGGGCGTAACGATCCAAGGCCAAGGCAAAGTGGCCTTCGGCCTTCGGCGTGTAGTGCGCTCTTTGCATCGACTGCAGGGTCAGCAGGGCGAACAGCCAGCCGTCGGTGCGCTGCCCGGTGACGCTTAGCGCCTTTTGCAGCCGCTTGGCGCTGATTGGCTCCTGTTTGGGCAGGGGTGCGCCGATGCTGGCAAAGGCTTGGGATAGCGGGCCCAGCTTAGTTTCGTCCGGCGGCTCGTGGACGCGATGCAATGCGGCCCGGCCTTGGGCATCCAGGAACTCCGCAGCGCAGATGTTGGCGGCAATCATCGCTTCCTCGATCAGGCGATGGGCGGTCAGGCGCAACACCGGCTCGATGGCGGTGACCGCGCCGCCTTCAAGCTGCGGAAGGCCCTCGTGGGCATCGAAGTCCAAAGCGCCGCGCTTCTCGCGGGCTTGGCGCAGCGCCTCGTACGCTTGGAACAAAGCGCCCAAAGACTTGGCTACACCTTGCGGTTGTTCATGGCCGTTGCCCCGCAAGGCCTCCACCTCCCCATAGGTGAGCCGAGCGTGGGAGCGGATCACGGCCTCCTGGAAGCTGTAGCCAGTGATTCGGCCTTTGCGGCTCACCCGCATGTCGCAGACCAGGGCCAGCCGGTCCTCATCCGGGCGCAGCGAGCAAATGCCGTTGGACAGCGCCTCCGGCAGCATGGGAATGACCCGCTCCGGGAAGTAAACCGACGTGCCGCGCTCCCGGGCGGCAGCATCGAGGGCGCTGCCGGGAGCCACGTAGTGGGCCACGTCGGCAATGGCCACCAACAGCCGCCAACCACCGCCCCCGGCTTCGGCATAGACGGCGTCATCAAAATCGCGGGCCGAGGGGCCGTCGATGGTGACCAGCGGCACGTGCCGCAGGTCGATGCGCCCCGCACGGTCGGCGGCCTGCACTTGGCGCGGCGCAGCTTTGGCGGCGCGGCCCACACCCGGCGGCCAGCGCGCGGGAATGGAGTACGCCACCAAGGCAGCTTCGGTGGCGGTCTCCGCAACGCTGTCCTTGCCGATGACCTGCTCAATGCGCCCGATGAGGCCGCGGGGACCCGCACCCGTGACGGATGCGCGAACAATGTCGCCGTCCTTGGCGTAGCTAGACGCATCGCTTAAGGCCACGCGGCCGCGCACGCCGCCACCGAGCGCTTCGATGTACGCGCCCCGTGCGGTGGTTCTGAACACGCCGGCGATGGGTGCGGCGGCGGCCTTGGCCGGTTGCTCGCCTTTGGGCAAGGGTCGGTCGTCCTAAAAGGCGATGCGCACGCCCAGCGACGCGGTGCGGTCCTTGTTGGGCCGGGCGCCGTAGGGTTGGCGGCCAACAATCTCCTGCTGCCGCGTCAGGTTCTCGACTCTGGCAAAGAGATCGAGGCTGTCGGTGACGTGGTAGTTGCCGGCGAAGTCGAGGGTCAGCGTGCTGCTGGTGCGCTCGAAGGCGCCGCAAGCGGCCCTCGTGCAGACGCCGTCGATGTAGTTGGCGGATAGGAACATTGACCAGCGGGCCTGCTGCAAGCCGAGGGTCAGGTTGAGTTGGTGCTCCGGGATGTAGGGAATGGGGTCTCCCTTGCTGACGTCGCCGAAGAAGTCGGTGTCCGCGATGTCGGTGTCAAACTCGCCGTTGATGTGCGTGTACGCCAACTCCAACGGCAGGCTCAATGCGGCGTCCGGCCGCAACTCGGCGGCAAGGCGCAGTTCCAAGCCGACGACGGTCGCCGCGTCGCCATTGAAGGCATCACCAATTTCGCAGTCCGCGCCTGAGGAGGCCGTGCATTCGCCGAGCAGGTTGTCGTAGTCGCTGAGGAACCAAGTGGCTTCTGCGCTGAGCCGTTCCCCGCTGAAGCGGGCGCCGGCCTCGTAGTTCCACGCGGTCTCCTCGTCCACGCCGGGGGCGTTGGTGGGTGCGGTGAAGCCTTTGTGGACACCGCCGAACAGGGTCAGGCGGTCATTGATGCTGTAGATGGCGCCACCACCCGGCAGCCACACCCGAGTCTGGTTGCGGCGGCTGCTGCGCAGGTTGTCGGCGGCGCGGGAAGCTGGGTTGGCCGTGCGTCCGGGCCGAGTCTCCCAGCGGGTGCGGCGCTGGTCGATGTCCTCGTAGCGCAGGCCCGGCGTGAAGGTCCAGCGGCCCCACTGGATTTCATCAACCAGATGCAGCGACAGGGCCTCCGCTTCCTGCAGGCGGTTGCCGGCGTTGCCGAGCAGGCCTTGGTCGTCAAGGTGCAGGCGCCCGCCGCTTTGATGGTAGGTGCTGTTGCGCTGCAGACGGTCCTCCTCGTCCTCGTGGTAGCGGGCGGCAAAGCTGATCTGGTGGTTGAGGTCGCCCGTGGTGGCAGACCAGGACAGGCTGCTCTGCACGCCACGGGAGAGGTAGGTTCGTGCATTTGAGCGAATCTGGATGCTGCCAGGCGCGGTGTCGAGCGTGCCGTGCAATATGGCCTGCAATTGACCGGGGCCGACGCCTCCGATGGGCCGGCCAAGATTGATGGCCTGCACCACGCTTGACCAACTGGTGCGGGAGAAGGATTGGGCATCGACGCTGCCGTCGAAGTCGATGCCCTCGGTTTTGAACCAATTTCGTTCGTGCTGGTTGTTGTAGTAGATCAACGACGCTGCCAGCGAGTCGCTGGGCGTCCACTGGTAGCGGACAATCAGTTGCTCGTGCTCGGTGGCGATGTTGTCGAGGCTTGACAACCCATAGCGGCGGAACGGGTCGCGAGCGAAGTCGGCATCCGTGAGCCCGAGGTAGCTCTGCTCCGAGTCCTGGTCAGCATACTGCAGCTTCAGTGCCAAGGCGTGGTCCGAACCCTCTGGTGCGTAGCTCAGCTTGAGGGTGTAGTCCTCTAGGTCTAGGCCAGAATCGCCGCCCCGGTCCACGTCCTGAAAGCCATCCGAACGCCATTGGTGGGTTTCCAGCAGAAATCCGAATCCAGCCGCATTGCGGCCGCCGTAGTGTCCGTGCAAGCGCCAGGTGGCGTCTTCAGCGCCCTCAAGCATGGCGTATCCGGCCGCCTCGTCAGGGATGGGGGTCGAGAGCATGTTCAGCGCACCGCCAATGGTGTAGGGGCCTTGGCTGATGGCGGCCGGCCCGGTGAGCACTTCGATGGCCGCCATGCGGCCCAACGTGGGGAAATAGTAGGCGCTCGGTGCGGAATAGGGGGCCGGCGCGATCAGCACGTTGTCCTCCAACAGGGTGATGCGCCCGCTGCGTTCAGTGGCCACCCCGCGGATGCTGATGTTGGGACGCAGCCCGTAGCCATCCTCCACCTGCACGGAAACGCCCGGCACTTGGCGAATGATGCGCTGAATGTCCGCATGGCCGAGACGCCGCAGCTCCTCGGTGCCGATGTGATGGGCGCTGCCGGCAATGCGGTTGGCCCGCACCCGCTCCCCAACAATCAACACCTCCTCGATGAAGGCTTGGTCTTCAACCGGCGTCGGCCGTGCCGAGCCGGCCGCCACTGCAATGCCGGCCAGCCAAAAATGGCCGGGGAGAAAAAGCCAGCCAGCCAAGGCCATGCACCAAGCCTTGCGAACCATCGGGAACTCCTGCAAACCGCGATGGCCAGCCACCGTAAACTAAATGATAACGATTATCAAATATATTTTGTGCGGCTTGAGACGATGTTCGAACGGAGCGGAAGGGCGTCGAGGGACGAGGGGACCAGCAGGCCAAGGCGCTAGCCGAACAAAGAAAATGGTGCCGAGGAGAGGACTTGAACCTCCACGGGGTTACCCCCACTAGCACCTGAAGCTAGCGTGTCTACCAATTTCACCACCTCGGCGGGAAGCGGCCGCTCTGGCAAGCGGCCGCTTTGGAAATCGGGCGCGCAATGTAATGGCAGGGGAATGGGGTTGTCAATGCGAACTTTGGCCCAGAGGGCCAAAGTTCGTTGGAGTTTCGCTGCGCGAAACTCTGCGTGCGTTGATGGCAAGGAAGCCGAGGCGCCTCCGCGTCGCCATGGCGCGACCCTCGGCAACAGAGGGCCAAAGTTCGTTGGAGTTTCGCTGCGCGAAACTCTGCGTGCGTTGATGGCAGGGAAGCCGAGGCGCCTCCGCGTCGCCATGGCGCGATCCTCGGCAACAGGGGGCCAAAGTTCGCATTGCTGGGAGGATTGCAGTTGTTCTAAGGTGAGTGCATGCGTTTGTGGGCGATTTCTGACCTTCACCTTTCCCACCCGAGGAATCGGGAGGCGATGGACGATCTCCCCAGCCATCCTGACGATTGGCTGATCCTGGCTGGTGACATCACTGACGGCCCCAAGCGGCTTGAGGGGTGCTTCCGCCAGGTGGCGGGCAAGTTTCGGCAGGTCGTCTGGGTGCCCGGCAACCATGAACTCTGGTCATTGCCGCGAGACCCGGGCGGGCTTCGAGGCGTCGCCCTGTATCAGAGCCTGGTGGAAGTGGCGCGCAAGTCCGGCGTGCTGACGCCGGAGGATCCTTATCCGATCATGGAGCACGATCGCGGTCCATTGCTGATCGCACCGCTGTTCCTGCTCTATGACTACAGCTTCCGGCCCGACCAGGTTCCGCTGGACCAAGTGGTCCAGTGGGCCCGTGAAGCCAAGTCCACCTGCGCCGATGAGGGGCTGCTGCACCCGGACCCCTTTGCCAACCGCCCCGCTTGGTGCGCCGTGCGTTGCCAAGAGACGGAGGCCCGGCTCGCCGCTTGTCCCGAGGACGTCCCCAAGGTGCTGATCAATCACTTCCCGCTGGAGGAGCGGCTGGCCGTGCTGCCCCGCGTGCCGCGCTTCACGCCTTGGTGCGGCACCCGGCTGACGCAGGGCTGGCACCGGCGCTTCAATGCCTGCGCCGCGGTTTACGGGCATCTGCACATCCGCGGCACCCGCTGGCTCGACGGCGTGCCCTTCCAGGAAGTGTCCCTGGGCTACCCTGACCAATGGAACCAGAAACTCGGCATCGGCGCCTACCTGCGCGAAGTGACCGTCGCCCCGGCGCGGTCCGCCACGGAGCAACCGGCTTAAGAACAACACCACCGGTCGTCCCCATTTGCATTCGACGATGATGGCTGGCGCTGAGCCGAACCGGTTTCGGGGCTCAACACTCACCGGTTGCCCTCATTTGCACTCGACGCAATCGTTCCGTGCTGCCAGCCGGCGCGGGTGTATCCCTGTAATCTAAATCCCAATCCGCTAGGATAACCTCTCTTAATCCAGCCAAAGGAGCTTCGCATGGCTGAAGCAGTGATGGCCTATCCGGAATTGCGTCACCCATTCGAGGAGACGCCGATACATCCTCCCGGCAGCACCACCGTCCTGCATGAAGGCAGAACGGTGACCCTCGCTGAAACGGGTGACGGCAATGGCCTGCTCATCCGGCCGAAGGACCTCCCTCGGGTGAACGGTTTCGAATTGAAGCCGGAAGGCGCCTGCCGTGACAGCCTTTGCATACCGATTAACGATGATCTGCTGATCAGCGGGCCTGACGGGCAGTGGTTTGATCTAGCGGCATTTGCCGACCTGACCGGGCAGCCCTACGTGGCTGACCGGTCCGCCGGGGTCTGGAGCTTTGGCGAAGTGCCCGCAACGCGAGAGCGCATGATGGCCGATGCCATGGTGCCCGACTTTGAAGTGACCGACCGGCAGGGCAACACAGTCACAACCGCCGACCTCAAGGGCAGGAAGGCACTGATTGTGACCTGGTCATCCTGGTGAGGCTGCCAGCTTGACGTGCCCGTGTGGCAACGTGTTTACGAAGAAATCAACGATCCGAACTTCATCCTGATTTGCGCCGCCCAGGACACGGGCGGAGAAGCCGTGGCCGGGCCGATTTTCGACGCGGCGAACCCCACCTATGTTCAGGTGGTGGACGAAGACCATGCCATCAGCAGCGCGTTCAATTTCGTGAACGTGCCTTCCGCAGCCTGGATTGATGAGACCGGCCGGATCGTGCGCATAGATGAAGGCACCTATGCGGCCATTCACGAGTTTGGCACGGGGGAGGAGAAGTTCGTGTTTGGCAATGACGTTTACGCGCCAGCGCTCAAAGACTGGGTGGCAAAGGGCAACGACAGCAAGTTCGTGCAGTCCGCGGCCACGGTTGCAGGGAACATTCGCAAGCACAGCTTTGATCAACGCAAGGCGGATGCGGCATTCCGGCTCGCCAACCTGTTCCGGGCGCACGGCTGGAAAGATAAGGCGGAACAGTACTGGGAGATGGCGCGTGCGCTGAACCCCGACAGCATCAACTTCATACGGCAGGATCTCACGCTGTCGGAGGAGGGTTCGGGCGGCGAGACCTTCCAAAAGGTCGTGATGGACTACGCCAGCCAAGGCAAGGACTACTACCGGCCCTTGGATCTGGAACAGACATAAGAGCAACGCGCAATCGCGCAGCTTCAATGCCTGTCAGTTCGCATCGGCGTTTCGCTCGCATGGAACAAAACTCACAAGCTATTGATTTTATAAAACTCTTTAGCGTGGCGAACTGGGGCTTGGATCGGGCACCGAGAGCAGGTGTGCGGTGCGTGCATCCGGTTCGCCGAATGGTGCACCAGGCGGAGGTGCTTACCGCGACGATGGGCGCAAGCACGAGCCTCAACCGCACCGGATGCACGCACCGCACACCTGCTCTCTCCCAGCGTTTGAAAGGTGTTCATTGCGCGTCCTCGTCCCAGCGCGCTGGGTTCGGAACTTTCATGGAACGATTGTGATTCAAGGCGAGGGCGCGAACCTTCGGTTAGGCGTGCAAGGCCACTAATCCGTGATGGCAAAAAAGGATCGTTGGTGGCGCTTGTGGCAGGAGGCGGACGGCGTGACCATCCTGCACGTGGACCTAACCCCCTGCGCCGACCGGGAGGCGCGCGCCTTCGCCTTGCTTGATGCGGAGGAGGCCCGGCGGGCGCAGCGATTCCTGGTCGAGCCACCCCGGCGCCGCTTCGCCCTGTGCCGGGCGGCGCTGCGCGTCAACCTTTGCCAGCGGCTCGATTGCCGCAACGAGCAGCTTTCATTCAGCGCCCTTGAGCACGGCAAGCCCGTTGCCGAAGTCAATGGCCAGCGCGCCCCCATCGGCTTCAACCTCAGCCACAGCGGCGGGCACGGGCTAATCGCCCTTGCGGACCGAGAGCAACTTGGCATTGATGTGGAGGAACGCAAGCCCGGGCGTAACTTCGAGGGCATTGGCAGACGCGTCTATGGCCCGGCCGAGCGCCGCGGGTTGGCGCAGGCCAGCGGGTCGCGCCAAGCAGCGTTCTTCTATCGGCTGTGGACCTTGAAGGAAGCCCTGATCAAGGCCTTGGGCACCGGCTTCAAGCTCAGCCCAGCCACCTTCGAGGTGCCCGAGCCCATGCTCCTCGGCGAACGCTCAGCCCGATTTCAATTTCCCCACCTCCCCCAGGACAACTGGCAATTGATGGATCTCGGCAACCCCAACTTCGCCGCCGCACTGGCCTTCAAGCTGCAAAACCCCCACACCTAGACCCGAACGACCACCCGGCATGCCATAGACCCGGAATCCCACGCCCGCCAAACCCAACCGATACCAGACCCACCACCGTGCCGCCGTGCCGCCGTGCCGCCGTGCCGCCGTGCCGCCGTGCCGCCGTGCCGCCGTGCCGCCGTGCCGCCGTGCCGCCGTGCCGCCGTGCCGCCGTGCCGCCGTGCCGCCGTGCCGCCGTGCCGCCGTGCCGCCGTGCCGCCGTGCCGCCGTGCCGCCGTGCCGCCGTGCCGCCGTGCCGCCGTGCCGCCGTGCCGCCGTGCCGCCGTGCCGCCGTGCCGCCGTGCCGCCGTGCCGCCGTGCCGCCGTGCCGCCGTGCCGCCGTGCCGCCGTGCCGCCGTGCCGCCCGGAGTTTCGCTTCAGCGAAACTCCAACGAACCCGCTTCGCGGGTTCGCGTTCGCAGTTGCCTATGGTCCCCATAGCCGATAACGTTAGCGGCTTCGTTGCCGATCCCCTGCAGACCACCATTGGACACCATTTCCGTTCGCGGCGCGCGCACGCACAACCTCAACAACATCGACCTTGACCTGCCCCGCGACCAGTTGATCGTGATCACTGGGCTGTCCGGCTCGGGCAAGTCGTCGCTGGCCTTCGACACGCTGTACGCGGAAGGGCAGCGGCGTTACGTGGAGTCGCTGTCCGCCTACGCGCGGCAGTTTCTTTCCACCATGGAGAAGCCCGATGTCGATCACATTGAAGGGCTTTCCCCGGCCATCTCCATCGAGCAGAAGTCCACCTCCCACAATCCGCGCTCCACGGTGGGCACCATCACCGAAATCCACGACTACCTGCGCCTGCTCTACGCCAGGGCCGGCGAGCCCCGCTGCCCGCACCACAGCGAGCCACTCGATGCGCAGACCGTCAGCCAGATGGTGGATCAGGCCATGGCCTTGCCGGAGGGGTCGCGCATCATGGTGCTGGCGCCAGTGATCGTGGAACGCAAGGGCGAGCACGTGCATGTGTTCAAGGAACTGCTGGCCGGCGGCTTCATCCGCGCCCGCATCGACGGGCTGGTGACCGACCTCGACCATCCGCCGACGCTGGAGAAAAACAAGAAGCACAGCATCGACGCCGTGGTGGACCGGCTGCGCGTTCAGCCCGGCGCGGAACAGCGCTTGGCGGAGTCCTTCGAGACCGCCTTGGGCCTTTCCGAAGGCATCGCCCGGGTGGCCAGCCTGGACGATGGGAAGGCCAAGGAGCTGGTGTTTTCAGCGCGCTTCGCCTGCCCGGTGTGCGGCTACAGCATCAGCGAGCTGGAACCCCGCATGTTCTCCTTCAACAATCCGGCGGGCGCCTGCTCCACCTGCGACGGCCTTGGCGTCAAGCAGTACTTCGACCCGCAACTGGTGGTGCAGGACGCCGGCATGTCCCTGGCCGACGGAGCCATCCGCAGTTGGGACCGGCGCAACGTCTACTACTTCCACATGGTGCAGTCCTTGGCGGAGCATTACGACTTCGACGTGGAAGCGCCTTTCAAGAGCCTCAAGCGCAAGCACCAGCAAGCCATTCTGCACGGCAGCGGCGGGGAGCGCATCGACTTCAGCTACACCAATGACCGGGGCGACCGCATCCGGCGCCGCTTTCCGTTTGAGGGCGTGATCCCCAACATGGAGCGCCGCTACCAGGAAACCGACTCCTCCATGGTGCGCGAGAACCTGCAGCGCTACCTGCGGGTGCGGGCTTGTCCGGACTGCAGCGGCGCCCGCCTGCGGGAGGCGTCACGCAACGTGTTCGTGGGCGGCGTCACGCTACCCCAGGTGTCCCGGGGCTCCATCGAGGAAACGCTGGCTTATTTCGACCAACTCAAGCTCGAAGGGCGCCGGGGCGCGATTGCCGAGAAAGTGCTCAAGGAGATTCGGGCGCGGCTGCAGTTCCTGGTGGATGTGGGCCTGAACTACCTCACCCTGGACCGCAGCGCGGAAACCCTGTCCGGCGGCGAGGCGCAGCGCATTCGCTTGGCCAGCCAGATCGGCGCTGGCCTAGTGGGCGTCATGTACATCCTTGATGAGCCTTCCATCGGCCTGCACCAAAGGGACAACGCCCGCCTGCTGCGCACGCTCACCCACCTAAAGCAGCTCGGCAACACCGTGCTGGTGGTGGAGCACGACGAGGAGGCCATTCGCAGCGCCGACCACATTGTGGACATCGGGCCGGGAGCCGGCGTGCACGGCGGCCAAATCGTTGCCAGCGGCGGGCTCGAATGCATTTTGGGGGAGCGCAAGTCCATCACCGGGCAATACCTCTCCGGCAGGAAGTCGATTGCCGTGCCGGCCCAGCGAACGCCTTACAACAAGGAGGCCGTGGTGCGCCTGGAGGGCGCAGCAGGCAACAACCTGCACGGCTTGACGGTCAACATCCCCTGCGGGTTGATGACCTGCGTCACCGGCGTGTCGGGCTCTGGCAAGTCCACGCTGATCAACCAGACCCTCTACCCGATTGCCGCCACCGAGCTGAACGGCGCCACGGCCCTGTCCCCCCAAGAGCATGCGGGCATCCAAGGGCTTGGGCACTTGGACAAGGTGGTCGACATCGACCAAAGCCCGATCGGCCGCACGCCGCGCTCCAATCCGGCCACCTACACCGGGCTGTTCACGCCGATACGCGAGCTGTTCGCCCAAACCCAGGAGGCGCGGGCGCGGGGCTACAAGCCGGGCCGCTTCAGCTTCAACGTCAAGGGCGGGCGCTGCGAGGCCTGCCAAGGCGATGGCGTCATCAAGGTGGAGATGCACTTCCTGCCGGACATCTACGTCGCCTGCGACCAGTGCAAGGGCAAGCGCTACAACCGCGAGACCCTGGACGTGCGCTACAAGAACAAGAACATCCACGAAGTGCTGGACATGACGGTGGAGGAGGCGCGCACCTTCTTCGATGCGGTGCCGATGCTGGCCCGCAAGCTGCAGACCTTGGTGGACGTGGGGCTGTCCTACATCAAGCTGGGGCAGAGCGCCACCACGTTGTCCGGCGGCGAGGCGCAGCGGGTCAAGCTGTCCCGGGAGCTGTCCAAACGCGACACCGGCAAGACGCTTTACATCCTTGACGAGCCGACCACCGGCCTGCATTTCCACGACATTGCCCAACTGCTGGAGGTGCTGCACCGGCTGCGCGACCACGGCAACACAGTGGTGGTGATCGAGCACAACCTGGACGTCATCAAGACCGCGGACTGGGTCATCGACTTGGGCCCGGAAGGCGGCTCCGGGGGCGGCCGCATCGTCGCCGTGGGCACGCCGGAGCAGCTGGCGACCAAGCGCGGCTCCCATACCGGCCACTACCTCAGGAAGGTCCTGGAGGCGGCCGCGCCAAGCTGCTGAAGCACCCCTCGGACGGCTCCAAGTTTCCCGACTTGCAGTCTCCCGACTTGCAGTCCCCCGACTTGCAGTCCCCCGACTTGCAGTTTCCCGACTTGCAACCCTTGAGTGGTTTTTTGCTACTATACCGGGCTGATTGGCGTTCGGCCTATTGGGCAAGAAGCGCCTCCAATAATGACATTGCTTGAGGGAAGGCACATGAGAGACGTCGTCGTCATTGACAGCGTGCGCACGGGGCTGGCCAAAGCGTTCCGCGGCAGCTTCAACCTGACTCGATCCGATGACATGCTGGCGCATTGCATCGACGCGCTGTTGGAGCGCAACCCGAAGCTGGCGCCGGATGAGGTGGAGGACGTGGTGGTCGGCGCCGCCAGCCACGCCGGTGAGCAGGACGGCAACCTCGCCCGCTTGGCGGTTGTGCTTTCCAAGCTGCCCATCACCACGGCCGGCGTCACCATCAACCGCTTCTGCTCCTCTGGCCTGCAGTCCATCGCCATGGCCGCCAACCAGATCGCCTCCGGGCAAACCGACGTGGCCATCGCCGGCGGCGTGGATTCCATCTCCATGCGCACGCGCCAAGACCCCGGCAAGGCCGAGATGAACAAGACCCTGCTGGAGGAGAAGCCCGACATCTTCATGGCCATGGGCAACACCGCGGAAGTGGTGGCCCGGCGCTACCAGGTCACCCGCGAAATGCAGGACGAATACGCGCTGCAAAGCCAGCAGCGCTACGCCCAGGCCCAGCAGGCGGGCTGGGTTGGCGAAGAGATCGTGCCGATGACGGCCACCATGAAGAAGGTGGACAAGCAAACCGGCGAGGAAAGCCTGGCGGAAGTGTTGGTGGACAAGGACGAGTGCAACCGGCCAACCACCACCTTGGACGGCTTGGCCGGGCTGCCGCCCGCCTTTGAGGAGGACGGCACGGTCACCGCCGGCAACGCTTCGCAGCTCTCCGACGGTGCGTCCATGACGCTGCTGATGAGCGGCGAGCGCGCCAGCCAGCTGGGCGTTGAGCCCCTCGGCATCTACCGCGGCTTCACCGTGGCCGGCTGCGAGCCCGACGAAATGGGCATTGGCCCGGTGTTCGCCATTCCGCGCCTGCTGCAGAACGCGGGCCTCGAGCAGGATGACATCGACCTGTGGGAGCTCAACGAAGCCTTTGCCTCCCAGTGCGTGTACTGTCGCGACGCGCTTGGCCTTGACAATGACATCTACAACGTCAACGGCGGCAGCATCAGCATCGGCCATCCGTTCGGCATGACCGGCTCGCGGATGACCGGCCTGATCCTGCGCGAACTCAAGCGGCGCAACAAGAAGTACGGCGTGGTCACCATGTGCATCGGCGGCGGCCAAGGCGCTGCCGGCCTGTTCGAGGCCGCCTGAGTCCGGTCCGTGACGCACGGCTTCTCCCTAGGCTTGCTCGAACCCCGAGGACGGTGAACCTGCAACCTTCCCTTCCAGTGAGCAACCGCCCCCTCGGCGGCGTGCGACAACGGCTTGCCAGCCTCTGCGTCCTGCTGTGCTGCGCTGCCAACGTGGGGTTTGCAGCCGTTGCGAATGAAGCCGAGCCGAACAACGCCCAAAACCCGCCCATCAGCTACGCTGACGCCAGCGACAAGCAACTTACGGCTCTCGCGGCACGCTGGGATGAATTGGCGGCCGCCGAGCGGCGGGCGCTGCTCTCCGAAGTGAAGATGCGCATGGCTCGCCGCCAAGCGGGCACCAAAGGCGTCCTGAGCATCCGCCTGACGCGGCGCTACGGTGCCGTTCCCCAAGGCCATTCAGCAGGCCAGCTGAGCATTCGCGTGGGAACCGGGGCACCCACCGCGAAGGAGTTTGGGGTCGGCTTTGAACAGCGCAAGAGCCAGCCGCAACCCACCGACGCGGAACCTTCCGAACCGGCGGCCCCAAGGCCCGCGGCCCGAGAGCCGTCAGCCCCGAGGCCGATGCCCCCTAGGCCAGCAACAAAAGCCGGCGCCCAACAGGTGTCCGACCCCGGCTGACTGGTGGAAATCGAGGGCACCAAGCTGCTCGTCGTGGACGACGACCCGGAGCTTTCAGAACTGACCCAGGCCTACTTGTCCCAGCAGGGCTTCGACGTCGATTGCGTCGAGAGCGGCGCCGCAATGGACGCCTACCTAGCGGATACAACGCCGGACTTGGTCATTCTTGACTTGATGCTGCCCGGTGAGCACGGGCTGTCCATTGCCCGGCGGCTGAAAGCAGACCAGGGCCTGCCCATCATCATGGTTTCCGCCCAAGGCGAGGATGTGGACCGCATCGTCGGCTTGGAGGTGGGTGCCGACGACTATCTGGGCAAGCCCTTCAACCCTCGGGAGCTGCTCGCCCGCGTGCGGGCCGTGCTGCGCCGCAGCCATCCCATTGCCGCCGACGAGGCGGACGTCATTCGGTTCGGCCCATTCAAGCTCGACGTTTCGGCGCATCGCTTGAGCAACAGGGGAAACACCGTGGCGCTCACCTCCGGCGAGTTCGACCTGCTGCGCATTCTGGCCACCCACCCCAACCAAGCGTTGCATCGAGACCGCATACTGGACCTGTTGACGGGCGCCGAACGCTCGCCTTTCGACCGCAGCATCGACGTGCGCGTCACCCGCCTACGCAGCAAGATCGAGCCCGATGCCACCGAACCCACCTACATCAAGACCGTATGGGGCAAGGGCTACATGTTCTGCCCGGATGGCCAATAGCCAGAGCGCCGCACGTGCATCCTAAGCCAGCGGCGCACTGAACCATGCGGGCCAGGCCCACCTCGCTGCTGGTCCGCACCAATCTGACGTTGGCGGTCAGTTCGTTGACCATCGTCGCCATCGCCGTGGTGGCGCAGCAGTCCTTCGTCGTGGAACCGATCGCCGAGCAGTCGGCGGACGACCAAGCGGCGCTGTTGGTGTTGACGGCGCAGACCTGGGTTGAACTGCCCCCTCAGTCGCGCCCCTACTTCGAGCTGGAGTTGGCGGAGCAGCACGACCTCTTCATCAGCGCCCAAGTGGTTGCGCATCCACCGGCCAGCTACGACGAATCGCCCTTTCTGACCCAACTTGAAGAGCGGCTTAACGCCCGCTTGGGCCAGCCGGTGACGATCACCCAAGGCAACGAGTTGTTGTGGGCGACGCTGCCGATGGGCGGCTATCAACTGCAGGTGGGCTTCTCCGGCACCCGGCGGGACATTCAGCCTCAGTATGTCGGCCTGATCATCGCCGGGCTCGGCGCCGGCGTGGTGCTCATCACTTCGGCGATCATCGTGCTGCGCGTGACCCGCCCCTTGGTGCAGGTCGCTGAGCGGGCGGACGCATTCCGCGGCGGCGCCAACTTCGACCCCCTGCCGGAAAAGGGCCCCAAGGAACTGGTGGTGCTGGCGCGCAACATGAACACCATGGCTCGGGAGATATCCTCCTTGCTGTCCAACCGCACCACTCTGCTCGCCGGCATCTCCCATGATCTGAAAACGCCGTTGGCGCGAATGCGCTTGGCGGTGGAACTGTTGCCGGAGACCGTGGACCCGGTTCTGGTGAACCGTCTCGAGCGCAACCTGGAGTCCATGGACGAGCTGATCACCGATGCGCTCAAGTTCGCCCGCGGCACCAATGAGCCGACCAAGCCGGTTGAGTTGCAGGCGTTGGTCGCTGAGCTGTTGCGGCGTCAGGACCCGCCCATTCCCTTCTACTGCGATACGCCGGCCAAGACCATCGTGGAAGTGGCCCCCGGGGCGCTCACCCGGGTGCTGACCAATCTCATCAACAATGCCCAGCAGCACGGCCAGAATGCGCAGGTGCGGCTGCGCGGCAGGCAGGTGCATGTCATCGATAACGGGCCGGGCATTCCCGAAGCCCATCGGGAAGCCGTGCTGCAGCCGTTTTTTCGTCTGGACCCCTCACGCAGCGCGGCCACTGGCGGCAGCGGCTTGGGGCTGGCCATTGCGCATCAGCTTTGCGAAGCGCACGGCTGGAGCATCACCATCAACGGCCACCCTGGCGGCGGCACCGACGCGTGCGTGAGCGTCTGATCCACCCTTAAACCCCAGCGCTCCTGAATTTTGGCGGTTTTGTTGGCGAATTGAATCAACATAATGACAATCAAAGTTACAAACTGACACAAAAAACCCGATTCATGAAATTGCCGAGAAACACCGTCTCACTAAAGTATGTCCTCGGAACAGCCCATTGGCCGTTCCACAAAGAGGCAATCTCTATCCCCTAGGCCACTTGTGGCCGCCTCAAGCCGCCGGCTTCCTCTCCAGGCCGGCGGCTTTCTATTTGGGTCCGCAAAAAGCTTCACCGACGCGCGCCGGTTTACAAAAGCCTTCCGGTTACTTAGCATCCGCCATTCGCTGAGCCAGTGAACAGGCGGTCTGAATTGCGGCTTGGCGGCCTTGTATTGCCTGTCCAAGGCCAGCCCTTGGCGCAATATCCGCCGCCATTGCAACTGTTTCCCCGTTAATGCCCATCAACCACCCAAAGACCTTGCAAGCGCCGGTGGATTCAGCCGATTGCGTTGAATGCATGCACGCTTTTGCAATGAGGTTCCGAGGCATCCCCCCGGCCCCAAGCGCGTGAACGTTCAATACGAAATTCAAGGGCCCATGGCGCTCATCACGATCGACCGCGCCGACAAGCACAACGCCATCTCCTTGGATACTCTGGAGGAGTTGCACCAAGCCGTCGGGCAGTCGGCCGCCGACGATGCCATACGAGTGATCACCCTGACCGGCGCTGGCGAGCGCGCCTTCGCCTCCGGCTCCGACCTCGGCGAGGTGCTGCACCGGGATTTCAAGAAGGCCTTGGAGCCCATCGTGCAAGGCTTGGCGGACCGCTTGGAGCGAACGCCCAAGCCGACCATCGCCGCCATCAATGGCATCTGCATGGGTGGCGGGCTGGAGGTCGCGCTAGGCTGTGACCTGCGCATCGCCACCCCCAACGCCCGGTTCGCCACCCCGGAGGGCAAGCTGGGCATCATTCCCGGCGGTGGCGCCACCGCCCGCCTGCCGCGCATCGTCGGCCGTGGCTGGGGCATGGAAATGCTGCTGATGGGCGAACCCATCGACGCGGAACGGGCGCTGGCCATCGGCCTGATCACGCGCATCGTGGAAGCCGGTGAGTTGCTGCCCGAGGCGCGGCGCATGGCGGAGCATCTCGCCAGTTTCGCGCCCTTCGTGCCGCGCACCATGAAGGCGATGGTCAACTTCGGCATGGAGGCCAGCTTGGCGGGCGCCCTGATGCTGGAGAAGTACGCACAGGGCGCGCTGGTGCAGACGGAGGACAAGACGGAGGGCATCAGCGCCTTCCTGGAGAAACGGCCGCCGCAGTTCAAGGGCCGTTGAACCCGATTCGTCCCTGAGGGATACTCCCGTCGGCAACGCCGCGATGGGTCCAAACAACCCGCTGGCGTTGTCCAAGGGTGACTGGGGGATTGGCTTGAGCTAGGCAGTTGACTCGCTTACGCACCATCCTCGAAACTCCAGCAACCAACGGGGCAACGCCTCCAGCGGTTGCGTGGACGGTCGCCGGGCGCAAAGCTGATTCGCTTGGCAACCTTAGCCACGCGATCAGGAAACACACACAGACGAAGGGGAAACCATGGCCATTGACCGCTTTCCCGTGGAAGCAAGCCACATCATGATGTTCGCCCGCTCGGTGGCGGACGCCAATCCCATCTACTACGACGAGGAGTACGCGGCCGGCACGGAGCCAGGCAAGATCATCGCACCGCCGACCTTTGCGCAATCCAGCGCCCAATTCGACCCCGACTACTTCCTCCGCCCGAAGATCGGCGAGCCTTGGTTCGGCTCCGGCAAGGAGGCCACCGGCATCAAGCGGGATAGCTCCGGTGGCGGTGGCGGTGGCGGCGGGGGTGGTGGCGGCGGCGGCCTGCACGCCGAGCAGCACTTCGAGTACCACCGCCACATCAGCCCGGGTGACGTGCTTAGCGCCACGGTCAAGCCGGGCAAGACCTGGGAGCGGGAGAGCAAGCGCGCTGGCAAGCTGACGTTCAGCGAAACCGTGACCGAGTACCGCGACCAGAACGGCGAACTGGTCATCACCGCCCGGGGCGTCGGCGTGCGCACCGAGCGCCCCGTGGATCAGTAGGAGCAATTGATCATGGCACTAAGCGCAGGCAATCTGAACATCGGCGACACCTATGAGGAATGCTTGGTGGAGGACCTCAAGCGCACCCAGCTGGTGCAGTACTCGGGCGCCTCGGGGGACTACAACCCGCTGCACACCGATGAGATTTTCACCACCCAAGTGGCAGGCTACCCCAGCGTCTTCGCCCACGGCATGCTGAGCATGGGCATGACCGGCCGGATGCTGACCAACTACGTTGGCGACGGACGGCTCAAGACCTTCGGCGTGCGCTTCACCAATCAGGTCTGGCCCGGAGACACCCTGAACTCCACGGCCACCGTGGAGGAGGTCACGGAGGAGGACGGCGACCCGGTGGTGAAGCTCAAGGTGGAGACCACCAACCAGGACGGCAAGGTGGTGGTGTCAGGGTACGCATCGGCTCGGGTGGATCCGTAGGCGCAACAGTTTCCCGCCCCCAAGATTCCAAGCGGCCCTCCCCCGCCGCTTGCTGATCTGTGAGAGCGCTCATGTCGGCCCGTTAAGCAGATGGCCAGATCAGTGCAGCGCCTTGCGCAACGCGGCGCAGGCGGCCTCGAAGGGGGCGCGGCTGGCCTTGAACTGCTGCGCGGTGGCGAAGAAGTCATGCACCAAGCCGTCGTAGCAAATGGCCTCAGCCTGGCCGCCGGCGGCGGCCAGGGCTTCTGCATACAGGTGGCCCTCATCGCGCAACGGGTCGAACTCCGCGGTCATCACCAAGGCCGGCGGCAGGCCGCTGTGGTCGGCGGCCTGCAGCGGTGAAGCGTAAGGATGGCTGCGGCTGGCCGGGTCAGGGCAGTAGTGATCCCAGAACCAGTGCATGGTGGGGGTTTCCAGGATGTAGCCGGTGCCGTTATCGATGTACGAGCGCCGGCTCAAGTCATGGTCCACCACCGGGTAGAGGAGCAGTTGAAAGTCGATGTGCGGCGCGTCGATGTTCGACGCCGCTTCGTCGCGCGCCTTGAGGCACAGGACGGCCGCCAGGTTGCCGCCGGCGCTTTCGCCGGCCACCGCAAGGCGTCCGTTGCCACCGAGTTCCCGGTGATTGGCGGCCACCCATGCCAAGGCGGCGTAGCAGTCGTCCACCGCGGCGGGGAAGCGGTGCTCCGGAGCCAACCGGTAATCCACCGACACCACCACGCAGCCCGCCGTCTCGCACAGGTCCCGGCAGGCGGCGTCGGCGGTGTCCAGGTCGCCAATGACCCAGCCGCCGCCGTGAAAGTACACCAACAGCGGATGCGGCCCTGACGCCTGGGGCCGATAGATGCGCAGGGGCACCTCCCCGGCCGGCCCGGAAACGCCGCGCTCAACCACCTCGCCTAGGGCCAGATCCTCGTTCAAGGGGCGCATCATCCGGTAGAGCGCCCGGGCTTCCTCGAGCGACATTTCGGGAATCGACGGACCGGGTTCGGCGGCCAGCGCCTCCAGCATCGCTTGGTACTCCGGCACTAACGGCATGGGTCTCCCTCGTGTAGAATTCGCGGCCTTTCAGTCTAGCGCACAACCTGTGCGCTGTCCCATTGAAGGAGCCCCCATGCACAACTTGGACGCCGAGAATGACCTGACCGAAGCCGCCAAGCAGTTCAACATGCTGGAAAGCGCACTGTTCAAGCACCGCACGCTAACGCTCTTCGGCGAAATCAGCCAAAAAATCGCCCAGCGAACGGCGGAGAAGCTGCTGAGCCTGTCGTTCGAATCGGACGACCCCATCACCATCTATCTGGGCTCCCCCGGCGGCCACGTCGAGTCCGGCGACACCATTTTCGACATGATCGGCTACATCAAGCCCAAGGTGCGCATCGTTGGCACCGGCTGGGTGGGCAGCATCGCCACTCACATCTACTTGGCGCCGGAGAAGGAAGACCGGCTCTGCCTGCCCAACACGCGCTTTCTGATCCACCAGCCGGCGGGCGGCTTCGGCGGCGACGCCTCGGACATCGAAATCCACGCCCGGGAGATCATCAAGACCCGCGAGCGCATCAACCGAGTGATTGCCGAGCGCACCGGGCAGCCCTTGGACAAGGTGGCCGAGGACACCGACCGAGACTACTGGATGAGCGCTGAGGAATCCGTCGAATACGGCTTGGTCGGCAAGATCATCGCCAGCGTGGATGAGTTGGGCTAGCATCCTCCGCCGAGGCCCCTAGCGCCGATTGAAGAGGTCAGCCACCTAGCGCCCAAACTGCTTGAGGCGCTCGGCCATGTCCGGCCCGCTGCCAGGGCCCTCGGTTCGTTCAAAGCGCAGGCCTTCGCTTAGGCCCCGATCCAGGCCGCCGTTGACCAGCATCTTGTCGGCGCGCAGGGTGAACCAGGAATTGGCCAGGAACGAACGGGCCATGGCTTCGGCCGCATCCATCAGCTCGCCAGCCGGCACGCAGCGGTTGGCGAGGCCTAGGGTGACGGCTTCGGCACCGCCAACCACCCGCCCGCTGAACATCATCTCCTTGGCGTTCAACAAGCCCACGCGGCGAGGCAGGCGCTGGGTCATCCCCCAGGACGGCGACATGGCCCACTTGCCGTGGGTGTCGGCAAAACGGGCATCATCAGCGGCGATCAAGAGGTCACAGGCCAAGGCCAGTTCCAGCGAGCCGGTGTAGCAATGGCCCTGCACGGCGGCGATGACCGGCTGCGGCAATCCCTCAATGGCCTCCAAGGTTTCCGCTTGAAAATGCCGGCTGGGGGCCCGCTCGCCCGCCTGAATGGCCTTCAAGTCGTTGCCGGCGGAGAACGAACGGCCTTTGCCACAGAGGATCACGCAGCCCACGGATTCCGTCTGCCCGGCAATGGCGTCAACGTGGCTTCGCAATTCCACGAACAGGTTCGGGCTTAAGGCGTTAAGCGCTTCGGGCCGGTTGAGGGTCAAAACGCAAAGGCCATCGCGGTCTTCACGCAGCACGAGCTGGTCCATTCATTTCTCCTGCAAGTGGGTTTCCGGCTACAGGCCGAGCACCAGCTTGGCGACGATGTTCTTCTGCACTTCGTTGGTGCCGCCGGCGATGGAGCTCGCCCGCAGGTTGAAGTAGCGCGGAAAGACCGTCACCCCGCTCGCCGGGCCGATGGGCGGCACGTTGCGGCCCGGCGCCAGCGCCTCTAGCTGGTGCGGAGCGGCATGGGCGCCGAGCGCCTCCAAGGCCAGCTCCGTCAGCGCTTGGCCCATGTCCGCGCCAAAGTTCTTCATGATGGAGGATTCCGGCCCCGGCGCTTGGCCCTTGGAGAGCGCCGCCATGATGCGGAATTCGGTGGCCTTGATGGCTTGCAGCTTGACGTCGGCAGCATCCAGCCGCCGACGGTAGTCTGGGTCGTCGATGAGTGCGCCGCCTCCGTGGGGCGCTTGGGCAGCCAAGCGGCGCACGCGGTCCAGCGCCGTCTGGTGACCGGCCGCCCCGCCCCCGCCACGTTCAAACTCCAGCAGGTACTTGGCCACCGTCCAGCCCTCATGCTCCTGGCCGACGATGTTGGCCTTGGGCACCCGAACGTCGTCGAAGAACACCTGGTTGACTTCGTGGGTGCCCGAAGCGAAGACAATGGGCTCCACCCGGACGCCGGGTGAATCCATGTCGAGCAGCAGGAAGGTGATGCCCTGCTGGGGGCGCTCCCCTTCGCGCGTGCGCACCAGGCAGAACATCTTGTTGGCGGTGTGGGCGTGGGTGGTCCAGATCTTCGAACCGCTAAGGCGGTAGAAGTGGCCGTCGGAGACCGCCTTTAGCTTCAAGGAGGCCAAGTCGGAGCCGGAGCCGGGTTCCGAGTAGCCCTGACACCAGTAGTCCTCCCCGGACAAAATGCGCGGCAGCAACTCCCCCTGCTGCGCTTCGGTGCCGTAGCCGATCAACATGGGGCCGCACATGCCGAGGCCCATCGGCGCCAAACTGGGGGCCTCCGCACGAGTGGCCTCAACGGACCAAAGATAGCGGCGGGTCAAGTCCCAACCGGGCCCGCCGTGCGCCTTGGGCCAAGCCGGCGCCACCCAGCCCTGCCGATGCAGGATGCGGTGCCAGCGAATGTTGTGCTCGTAGTCCAAGAAGATGCCCGGGCACAGGCGCTGGGCTTGCTTCAGGTCTTCCGGGAGGTTGGCGTCAAGAAAGGCCCGCGCCTCGTCGCGAAACGCCTCGTGCTCGTCGCTGAATGAAGTGTCCAATCGCCCATCCGCTCCGGTTCAGACCGTCATTGTGCGATGCACGGCCAACAATGGAAAGAGGGAGACCAACGTCAGCGGCCCCAAAACCAACGCACCGCACCGATGCCTCGACGCCGACGCCAAGATGCCCGCACGACCTCCGAGTTGCAAAGCAACTCGCAGGTGCAAAGCAACTCGCAGGTGCAAAGCAACTCGCAGGTGCAAAGCAACTCGCAGGTGCAAAGCGACTCGCAGGCGCAACGCGACTCGCTGTCGCCGCGAGGCTGGCGGCCGCGGTCGAGGGGCAGCGCAAAGAGATCGGTGAGCAGCGCGAAGTGATTGACGAGCAGCGCGACTTGATTGATGAGCAGCGCGACTTGATTGATGAGCAGCGCCGCGACTTGCAAGCAACCGAAGCCCGCATTCGTGAATTGGAGCGGCGGGGTCGCTCCGAAGGCTGATTCTGGCAGTGGCCATCCTGCATTTGTTGAGTTATGTTGGGCCTTGATTGCGCGGCGCGCTCCGCGCAGGAGTACATGCCATTGGACAATTGCACTTCTGGAGGGAGAGTGATGAACCAAACCACTGTTAGGCGTTTGGCCGCCTGCTTGGCCGTTCCGTTCCTGTTTTCCGGGCTATCGGCGCTAGCCGCCGAGGGCAGCGACGATATTGAGGAGATCTTAGTGACCGGCTCCTACATCAAGGGCACGCCGGAGGATGCGCCCTTGCCAGTGACCTCGCTTAGCCGGGACGACTTAGCCTTGGAGGGTTCACCCACTACGCTGGACCTGATCAAGAACCTGTCGTTCAGCCAAGGGGCTGACGGCGAGACGGACCAGTTCCAGGCCGGCGCCGGCGCCGACCGAGCCACCGTCAACATCCGCGGCCTCGGACCAAGCCGCTCCTTGGTGCTCATCAACGGCCGGCGAACCACTTGGTCGCCCCACGCCATCGGCGCCCAAGCCCAACTGCTGGTGGACGTCAACATGATGCCGTCCATCGCGGTGGACCGAATCGAGATTTTGCGTGACGGCGCGGCAGCCACCTACGGTTCGGACGCCATCGCCGGGGTGATGAACTTCATCACCCGCAGCGATTTCACGGGCTTTGAGGCGTCCGCAAATCACAAGACCATTGAGGATGCCAGCGGCGATACCGAAGCCGGCGTGATCTTCGGCACCGATTTGGCGGACGGCCGCGCCCACATCGTCAGCTCCTTCAGCTACATCAAGCGCGGTGAACTCGAAATATCCGAGCGGGACTGGGCATTGCGGTCTTTCGCCGAGAACCCCTCGCCCGGAGGATGGTCCAGCGTTGGCCGGCCTTCCGTCGTGGTGCCACTGGATCGGTGGGCGGCCGCAGCGCCAGTTACTGCGGCGCTTGGCGGTTTCGCCGGCTTGCTGGCTAGCGGCATCACCGACCCCAATTGCGAGAAGTTGGGCGGTTCCCGAACCAACGTTGGCGTTGCCGGAAACTCCATTGGGGGGTTCTGCCGATTCCAGTACACGGCCTTCGACAATCTGGCCGAAGAAGCGGAACGCTGGCAGTGGTTCACGGAGTTTTCCTGGGAAATCAATGACAGCACCACTCTGACCAGCGAGTTTCTCCTTACGGACAGCGACGTGCCCGCATGGAACACATCACCCTCCTATCCACCGAATCGCTTGGTGGACGAAAACCGCACCATCCGTGCCAACAACCCGGGTTTGGTCGACATGGCCAGCAAGTACCCCGACATCTACGGCGACTACGCTTGGTGTGATGCGGACTACTGCCGCTACCAAGGCGACCCCGCCCAAGCCGCCGCCGGCGTTCCGGATGCTTGGCAAGAGGTAGCTTGGTTTTATGGCCGCTACTACGGTCAGGATGGCCCTCTGCGCGACCATCATCGAGAGTCTGACATGTGGCGCCTGAACTTCACTCTGGACGGCAGCTTCGGCGACTACGGCTGGCAAGCCTCCGCCACTTACTCCAAGGCACAGCGGGATTTTGGCGGCGCAGACACCATGGTGTACCGAGACGCACGCGCCCGCCAAGGCCTCGGCGGCCATGAGTGCGAAGCCATGGTGCCCAATGAATACGACGAGAACGGCAACTTGGCGTTCTCCTTAGAAACCGTAATGGCCAACGCGGGCCAAGGCCCTTGCCGTTACTGGATTCCCTTCTCAAACTCGATGCCCGGGTCTCACCCTCAAGTGCCCGGAGGCATTGCAGAAAACCCCGACTTCAACCCGGCTCTGAACAATCAGGAGTTGTTTGATTACATGATGACCGAGCACGGCGGGGACGGTGAGGCCTCTCTGCTGGTGCTGGAAGGCATTCTAACCGGCACCCTGCCATTCGACATGGCTGCCGGTGAAATCGGCTTCGCGGTGGGCGCCCAATGGCGCAGCGAGACCTATGAGTCGGGGCCCTATGACATGAATGACTTCGCGCTGTTCCCCTGCGCGGCGGGCCCTGAGATCAAGGATTGCACCACCAACCGAAACGGCTTGTTCGGTTTCCTGCCCCCGGGATCCCAAATTGATGAGGACCGGGACATCTACTCGCTGTTTGGAGAGCTGCAGGTGCCCCTGGCCGAAACGCTGGAGGCCCAATTGTCCGCACGCTTTGAAGACTACGGCGGCTCGGCGGGTTCGAGCATAGATCCCAAGCTCGCCCTTCGTTGGCAGATGCTGCCGAGCGTCGGACTTCGAGCCTCCGTGGGGACCACGTTCCGGGGCCCAACCTTGAATCAGACCGTCGCCTCCGCATCTTCAAACTCGCTGCAGTTTGTCGGCGCCACTGGTGCATTCAAGCGGATTGACACCCAAGGCAACCCGGGCTTGGAGCCGGAAGAGGCGACCACCTTCAACGTGGGCCTGCTGGTGGATCATGACGGCCTGCTTTCTGACAGCGACAACCTGTTCATTACCGTGGACTACTGGTCTTATGACTTCAAAAAGCCATTGGTGACGGAACCATTCAACAGTGTGCTGGCCGCTGCCTGCCCCGGCCAATCAGCGGCGGACCCTTGCGACTCGACCAGCCCCTACTTCTCCCGCCTGACCTTCGGCGGCAACCCTGCGGCGGCTGACGTGGAGATCATTGACGTCACGATCGTCAATGGGCCAGACACCGAAACCGATGGCATCGACTTCACGGCCCGGTACGCCATTCCGATGGGTCCGGGCCTGGCGAGCGCGGGCGTCAGCGGAACCCGAATTCTGAGCTACGACATCGCGGGATGGGAGTTGGGCGACGACTACGATGCGCTAGGCAACATGAACTATGAAACCTCCTTGGCCCGCACCTTGGTCAAGTGGAAGGCACGGGGGTTCCTAAACTACGCTTGGGGCCCCTTGAACCTCAGGTACATGCTCAACTTCACGGACGGCTACGAGTCCGGTGCAGTGCCTTTCAAGGTGAAAAGCCACGACACCCACGACCTGCACCTGAACTACAGCCTGATGCAAGACCAACTGAACTTGACTCTTTCCGTGATTAACCTGTCGGATGAAGACCCACCGTTCGCCGGGCGCGACTTGAATTACGATCCGTTTGTACATAACCCCTTCGGACGCATGTTCAAGTTCGGCGTCACTTACCGGATGGGCAACTAGGCTAAACCCCGCCGCAGCGGGGGCATCCCGCCCTCGCTGCGGATTTCTCTAGATCGGCTAGCCCGTTGGCCCGATTTTCTTCGAGCGGTTGCGCCGCTCGTGGCGCTGGCTGCCAAGAACCAAAGTCCTCCTAAAATGGGGGGTTAGCCTTGCAGGCTTCTATGCTAGAGTTTTCCAACAACCCGAGGATTGGCGAAACCGCTTTGGTAGGCAGGCGCTGTTTTGCGCATGGCCATAGCTTGTCGCCAGATTTAATCCAACTTGGAGAGGAGTAATCGAAGTGATCAATCTCAGGAACAGCAC
Organism: Candidatus Azophilus sp.; assembly: GCA_965220835.1. Lineage (GTDB taxonomy): Bacteria > Pseudomonadota > Gammaproteobacteria > Pseudomonadales > Azotimanducaceae > Azophilus. The sequence goes on from OZ244842.1 coordinate 2,937,450, forward strand.
CGCAATCGCGTTGCTTTGCGCCGGATCCGTCGCATTGTTCGGGCCATCCGCGTTGGCCCAGTCCAGCACGGCCACCAGTCAGGAAGTCGAAGAGATCTTGGTGACCGCGACACGGCGAGAGGAATCGATCCAAGACATCCCGGTCGCGGTGTCGGCCTTTGCCGGCGAGGATTTGGAATCGCGGGGCGTGCAGGACCTGTACGGCTTGCAGGAGGTGTCGCCATCCATCTCCGTCTACAGCTCCAACTCCACATCCAATGGCGGCACCTTGCGCATCCGCGGCGTGGGCACCACCGGCAACAACCCGGGCTTGGAGGCAGCCGTCGGCACATTCGTGGATGGCGTCTACCGCAGCCGGGCCGGCCAGGCCTTCTCCGATTTCGTGGACATCGACCGCGTGGAAGTGCTGCGTGGCCCTCAGGGCACGCTGTTCGGCAAGAACACCAGCGCCGGAGCGCTGCAGATCATCACCAAGAAGCCGGAGTTCGAGCAATCCTCCATGGTGGCTCTGAGCGCTGGCGATTTTGGGACGATCAAGGTCCAAGCGTCCGCCACCGGCCCGCTGATCGATGACCGCCTCGCCTATCGCCTGAGCGTGAACTACCACGAGCGAGACGGCTACTACGAAGACAACTTCACCGACGATGCCTACGACCGCCGCGACCGCTACACCATCAAGGGTCAACTGCAATGGCAGGGCGACACCTGGGACAACCGCCTGATCCTAGACTACACGGACAAGGACGAGGACTGCTGCCCCGCCAAGTTTCACTCGGTCAACTTCGATGAGCAGGGGCCCAGCTCCACGACGCGAGGCATCCTCAACCTAGGCGAAGCCCCAGGGGTCATCGTCAACGACTTCCTGGCGGCAACCGGCCGGCCTGCCGAACGCGGCGATGACGACGAGTCCTGGGAAGTTGGCGTCAATTTCGACCCCTTCGAGGAGGTGGAGGACAGGGGCATCCAGAACCAATTCAACTGGAGCATCAATGACCGCTGGTCACTATCCTCAATCACGTCCTACCGGGAGTTTGACGTCGAGCGCGGTCAGGACATCGACTTCACCGGCGCTGACCTGCTGCAGCCCCAGTACACCGATGAGTCGTTCGAGAATTTCTCCCAAGAGCTGCAACTGCAGTTCAATTCAGACCGCGCCAGCTATCTGGTGGGGGCCTACATCTACACCGAGGACATCGTCACCGATGAGGCGATTCGTCTGGCCGCGGACGGGGCGGTTTTCCTAGGCCGCTACATTTTGGGTTTGGCTGACGGTGGAACCGGTGCCCTGCTCTCCGGCACCCCCACCCCGCCTTTTGGAACCACCACCGGCAGTGGGCTTGGCACCTACAATCCGGCCACCCGCACGTTGGGGGGCGACGACACGCCGCGGCCGAACTTCCAGGAACACGACGGCTACGCAGCGGACTACGCCCAGGAGACGGACGGCTGGTCGATCTTCACCCACAACACGTTCGACCTGACCGAAAAGCTGACGCTGACGGTGGGCGCACGCTACTCCAAGGAAACCAAGGACGCAATCACGCGCATCAACGGCGTTGAGCCGGTGCAGGGCACGGAGCGCGACCTTCTGGCGGCGATGCTGCGCGACGAGTTCAATGAGGCGCACTGCACGGGCATCGTCTTTGTCGGCTCCCTGTGCAACATCGTCTCCTGGGAAGACAAGGAGACGGAAAAGGAGTGGACCGGCACGGTCAGCCTGTCTTGGGCGGTCACCGATGACGTGAACCTGTACGCCAGCGTTTCACGGGGCTACAAGGCCGGCGGCTTCAACCTCGATCAGCAAGCCATCGAGATGGATTCCTTCGCCACCTTCCTGGCCACCGGGGGGGACGCGCGCTTCCTGTCCGACAGCGGGCTGGCCAGCGACGTGCCGCAAGCGGTCATCGATGCCACCGGCGACCCCCAGGGCCGCAACGGCCTGACGCAGTTTGAATGCGGCTCGGCGGGCGGGGTCACCAACCCGAGCATCGCGCATCTGGATTGTGCCTTCTTCGATGACGACCATCGGTTTGACCCAGAATTCGTTGACGCCTACGAAGTTGGCATGAAAGGCCAGTTCCTGAACGGCCGCCTGACCACCAACATTGCCGTGTTCTACAGCGACTTTGAGGACTTTCAGCTCAACACCTTCACCGGCACCGGCTTCCTGATCAGCAACACCAACGAGATGATCAGCAAGGGCGTGGAGTTTGAGGGCAGTTGGATACTGACGGACGGCGTCCTTTGGTCCTTGGGCATCACGTACGCGGATGCTCGGTACGGTGACGACCTCAATGACCCTCGAACCGAAACCGAACTGTTCCTCGATCAGGAGTTCGCCTTGATGGAGGATTGGGCTTCACTGGAGAGCATCGAGGGTCGCCAGATCACCCATGCCCCCTATTGGCAGGGCAGCACGTCCCTGTTTGCCGAACAGCCCGTCAGCGACCGCCTATTCGCCTATGGCAATCTGAACGTCGGCTTCCGGGGCGCGCACAACACGGGTTCCGACCTCAAGAACCAAAAGGACGTGTCTGACGAAGTGCTGGTGAACCTGCAGCTGGGCCTGCGCGCCGCGGACGATCGGTGGGACTTTCAGGTCTGGGCCAGAAACCTGTTTGACAACCACATTGAGACCCTGGTGTTCAACTCGGTCCTGCAAGGCGGCAGCTTCAGCACCTTCCTGGCTCCGCCAAGAATGGTCGGCGCCACCCTAAGGATGAACTTCCAATAGGCTCCAACTGACACCGACAACCGCCCGTCCAGCGGGCGCGCCCGCAAGGCGGCGGTTGTCGTTGGTCAGGCGAACTACTGAGCTTTTGTGCCTATCCGGGCGCGGCCAGATCATATTCGCGCACGAGCAAGTCTGCGGGCACTTGCCATTCGGAGGACAGTGCGCGGATTATTGGCAGGGTGAGGGCACGGCGGCGGGAGAGCACCTCCGACGCACGTGGCTGGGAGCCTATTAGCGCCGCCAGGTCTTTCTGCCGAAGCCCCCGCGCTTCCATGACGTGCTCAACGACAGAGATGGGGTCGGGCGCCTCCATAGGCCAACGTTTGGCTTCGTACGCCTCGACAAGCGTGACCAGCACGTCAAGTTCGTCTGATTCGGGCGTGTTCGGCATAGCCCCCATCAATTGATCGATGCGGGCCAGCGCTGCATCGTAGTCAAGTTCGGTCCTGATTGGTTTGATTTCCATCCCAAGCTCCCAGTCAGACGTTGGCAGCGTCTATCCTGTCGTACTGGGCGTGCGTTCCCACAAAACGCACGAACCCGATTCCGTTTGCGTAATCGAAGCGCACCACGAGTCTGTACTTGTTGCCCGCGATGTTGAAGATAACCCGATCATTGCCGACTATGCTCGCGCTTCCGTAGGTCGCCTTCACATCCATCGGCGAAGACCACCGAGCCTTGGCCGCCACCGCATACCATGCCTTCAGAGGCTGCTCCGCTCGCGGCTCGGACTGCCAGTAGATGCGCAATGTCCGCTTCGCCACGATTCGCATGAACGCATTGTAATTCATCCCAGTGCGGGATGCAGATTGCCTATCGCAGGCTGAAGAGATCCAGTTCGCGAAACTAAGCCCGCTGGCTGGAGACGGCGACCGTCTCGCCGGTCATGTAGGAGGCGTAGTCACTGGCGAGGAACACCATGACGTTGGCCACCTCCCAAACTTCGGCGGGTCGACCGTAGGCTTCCTGGGCCGTCAGTTCGCTGAGCAGTTCCTCGGTGGTCACCTTGGCGAGGAACGGGTGCATGGCCAAGCTGGGGGCGACGGCGTTGACGCGGATGCCCAGTTCCGCACCCTCCAAGGCAGCACAGCGCGTCAGCGCCATCACCCCCGCCTTGGCCGCGGCGTAATGCGCCTGTCCGCGCTGCGCCCGCCAGCCCAGCACCGAGGCATTGTTGACGATGACGCCGCCACCGGTGCCGCGCATGGCCTGCATCGCGGCACGCGTCATGCGGAAGGTGCCGTTCAGCGTCACGTCCAGCACCTTGGACCATTGCGCGTCGGTCATGTCCACCAAGTTGGCGGTGCCGCCGAGGCCGGCGTTGTTGATCAGCACGTCCACCGCGCCAAAGACGGTCTCCGCGAGTTCAAAAAGCGCATCCACGTCGCCCTGAACCGTCACGTCGCAGCGCTGGGCCATCACGCGCCCCTTCCCCAGTGCCTTCAAACGGGTTGCCGCCCCAGCCAAGCGGGCGGCATGGTTGTCGGAGACCAGCACTGAGGCGCCCTCCTCCAAACAGCGTTTCGCCGCCGCAAAGCCGATGCCGGTGCCCGCCGCCGCGGTGATCAGGACGCGGCGGCCTTGCAGCAGGTCATGCCCCTGGGGATAGTCGGGCGGCACTGACAGATCGGCCACCACGCGGCCCTCAAAGACGTTCGATGATGGTGACGTTGGCCTGCCCGCCGCCTTCGCACATCGTCTGCAGGCCAAAGCGGCCGCCACTGCGCTCCAGTTCATGCAGCAGCGTGGTCATGAGCTTGGCTCCGGTGGCGCCCAACGGATGGCCCAAGGCGATGGCGCCGCCGTTGACGTTGGTGCGCTCCGGGTCGCAACCCGTCTCCGCCAGCCAAGCCATGACCACCGGGGCGAAGGCCTCGTTGATCTCGACGCAGTCGATGTCACTAATCTTCATGCCGGTTTTTTGCAGCGCCCGCTCGGTGGCCGGCATGGGCGCAGTGAGCATCCAGATGGGGTCGTCGGCCAACACGCTGATGTGGTGAATGCGAGCCCGGGGCTTCAGCCCGTAGCGGGTCACTGCGGCTTCCGAGCAGATCAGCAGCGCGGCCGCCGCATCGCAAGTCTGGCTGGACACCGCCGCGGTGATCCGGCCACCGGGCTGCAAGGGCTCCAGCCCAGCCATGGCCTCCAAGCTGGTGCCTCGGCGCGGCGTTTCGTCACTCACCACCCCATTGACCGGCACGATTTCGCGTTCAAAGCGGCCCGTGTCGATGGCGTGGCAGGCGCGTTCGTTGGAGGTCAGCGCGAAGCGCTCCATGTCCCGGCGGGAGAAGCCCCACTTCTCGGCGATCATCTCCGCCGAATTGAATTGGGTGACCAAGCCATCGCCGAAGCGCGCCACCCAGCCCGGCGAGCCGGTGAAGGGGTCGCCGAAGCCGTAGGCTTGGCCCGCCAGCATGGCGGCGGAGATGGGAATCTGGGACATCGCCTGCACACCGCCCGCCACCACCACGTCGTTGGTGCCGCTCAGCACCGCTTGGGCGGCAAAGTGCACCGCCTGCTGGGAGGAGCCGCATTGCCGGTCGATGGTCACCCCAGGCACGTGCAAGGGCAGCCCGGCGGCCAGCCAGCAGGTGCGGGCAATGTCGCCGGCCAAGGGGCCTATGGTGTCCACGCAGCCGAACAGCACGTCCTCGTAGTCGTCGGCTGGCACGGCATTGCGTGCAACCAACGCCTTCAGCGCCAGCCCGCCCAGGTCCGCGGGGTGCATTTCCGCCAATCCGCCCCGGCGGCGCCCCGTCGGCGTGCGCAGCGCATCAATGATGTAGGCTTCACTCATGGGTCCTTCCCCTTGTTCGTGTGCTGTTTGGCTTGTTCAGGCTCCCGGTCGAACTTGGCCGCACCGCCGGTTTCCACGAAAGCGTCCCGGGCCGTCTGTGAATCCTCGTGCATGTACATCTCGAAGGTGAAGCCCTGCTCCCAGCGGTAGGCGCGGTCCACGTCGAAGGCCTCTATGCCGTTCAACGCCTGCTTGGCGATGCGCAGCGCATCGCGGCTCTTGGAGGCGATCAGGGCAGCAAACTCGCGGGCCGCGGCGGCGTGTTCGTTGCGCGGCACAACCCGCTCCACGCCGCCCAGCCGCCAAGCCTCCTCGGCGGAGACCCGCCCGCCGGTGAGGAAGGCGGCACGGACCTTGGCATGGGGCAGGAAGCGCTGCATGTGCGCAGCCCCACCCATGGCGCCCCGGTCAATTTCCGGCAGCGCGAAATAGGCGTCATCGGCGGCGATGATGGCGTCGCTGGCACCGCAAACGCCGATGCCGCCGCCCAGCACGAAGCCGTGGGGCGCAGCCACGACCGGCACTTCGCAGCGGTGCACCGCTTGGTAGCTTAGGAAATTGCCCCGGTTCACCTCAACGATGCGCTGCGGATTGGCCTGCAGTTCCTTGATGTCCACCCCGGCGCAGAAACCCCGGCCCTCAGCGCGAACCAGCAGGCAGCTCACATCCCGGCGCTCCGCCAATTCATGGATGATGCCAGGCAGTTCCAGCCACATCCGGGAGTCGAAGGCATTGACCGGCGGATGGTTGAAGACGATCTCGCCAATACGTTCTTTAACCTCCACTTCAAACGGCATGGAAATGCCCCTGGTTTGTCCGACCCAGGCGTGCCGCTGCCGCCGGGGCAACAAGCGTCTTACCGTTGACGCAGCGCCCGCGCCCTCGATTGGGACACTGGGATGCAGCTTGCCGCGTGAGGTTGGGAATATGTTTCACGGAAGTTTCCTATTGCGTTCGGTTGAAGCGGCACCGGCCAAGCAGTCAATACGCTGCCGGGCATCCGCAACGATGCCCGCGACCAGTTCATCACAGCTCGGCAGGTCGTCGATCAGGCCGGCCACTTGGCCGCTGGGCAGCACGCCCCGGGCTGGGTCGCCCTCGACCATGGCCTTTTTGATGATCACGGGCGCATTGGCCGCCATCATTGCTTGGGAGAGCGTAATCCCGCCTTGCCGCGTCATTGCCCAAGCCGATTTTGCCAGCGAAGCTAAGGAGGTGCCGGTTTGCGCACGAAACCGCCAGCCGTTGGCCAGCGCCCGAACCGCCATCGACAGGCTTCCGGCCCGTTCGAGCCGCGCCAGCGTCTCGTTCATCAGCATGCGTTGCGGCAAGCCATCAAGCTTGGCGCTGACTGGAATCTGGTTGACATCAGCCGCTAGGTAGCGCGCCTTGGTGGCGGCGGGCGTTGGGCTGTCCGAGGTCAGCATGAAGCGGGTGCCCATGGCGATGCCGTCCGCGCCGAAGGCGAGCGCTGCCGCCAGCCCCCGTCCATCCCGAAAGCCGCCCGCGGCCAGGACTGGCACCTCCACCGCATCCAAGGTTTCGGCCAGCAGCAACATGGTTGGCGTCACTCCAGTGTGGCCACCGCCCTCCCCACCTTGGCAGACGATGAGATCAGCCCCCAATTCAACCGCCTTCTTGGCGTGCTTGCCGGCACCGATGGTTGGCACGCAGAGCACGCCGGCGCCCTTTAGCTTGTCAATCAGCTTCGGCGACGGCGCCCGCCCGTAGCTCACCGCCTTGACGCCGTGATCGATGACCAGATCGGCGATGCGCTCGGCGCCAGGCTGAAAGCCGTGGAAATTGACGCCAAAAGGCCCTTCAGCGGCCTCAAGGACAGCGCGAACCTCAGCCTCTGCCTCTTCCGGCGTCATCACCGCGCAAGCCAGGAAGGCGAACGCCCCGGCGCGAACGCTGGCGGTGACCAAGGCGGAGGTGGAAACCCAGCCCATGGCGGTTTGCACGATCGGGTAACGGCAACCCAACCGCTGCGTTGCAGGCGTGACCAGAGGCGTGTCAGGCGTTGTGGGGCGCATCACAGCGTCCGCTTCAGCGCTCCCCCGGCGGGTTTCCCGGAATGACGCCGGCGCGCAGATCATGGGGATCCAAGCGTTCGCGAATGAGCTTGAGCTGGGCCTCGGTGGGTGCGGGCGTGGTGGAAAGCCTTGGTGCCGCAGCAAGCTCGAAGCCCGTGTTCTCCTGCACCTCGTCAAAGCTCACGCCCGGATGCAGGCTGGTGACGCGGATGGCGTGGTTCGGCCCCTGAAAGTCCATGACCGCCAGATTGGTGACGATGCGGCGCAAGTCCAGGAACTGGGGTTGCTGGCCACCCGGCCAGCGGCCCGGGTTGTAGCCGATGCCGCCGACCATATCCACCTCCCCGGCCACGAAGGCGCGCTTCGTGTGCTGGGGCAGGAACATGGAATTGGCGTTGCTGATGGTGTTGCCCGGATAGCCGCGAACGCCCAGCAACGCCGTCTTCGGCCGGTGGTAGTCGCCGATGATGGAGATGTTCATCTGCCCAAAGCGGTCCACCTGCACTGGCGTCACCATGGCGTGGCGCTTGCCCTTGTAGATGAGGTCGAACACGCGTTCGTAAGTCATCAACCCTTCGATCTTCGGCCGGTAGCCTCCGCGCGGCCCCACCGGCACCGGCTCCCGCACCAGGTAGGCCTCGCCATCGGTGATCATGAGCCCCGGCTCGAAGGTCAGCTTGGCCAATCCCGCGCCCAAGCGCGGCACCAGTCCGATGCTGGTGGCCAACACCTCGCCGTCGCCCCGGAAAGCCTCCGCCGCAGAGCAGATGCAGAGTTCCGCCAAGCTGTACCGGCTCATGGTCTGCGCCTCAAAACACGGGCAGCGGCAGGGCGCTGACCGCTTCGGCGCCGCCGACTTCCTGCAGGTAGGCCGGCAGGTCCTTGTTCACGACGTAGCGTCCCAGATAGTCCTCCCAGCCGTCCTTGGCGGCTGCTGAGTAGGTGCGCAGATGCTCCACGTCCATGCCGTACTTTGGCCCGCAGGACGTGGGATGGGCACCCCAAGGCGCCACTGCGACGCCTTCCACCAAGGAGCGCTCGATCGGCATCTGCAGGGCCACCAGGGGGTCGTTGAACGCCTCCGTATCGACCAGCGCTTCGGTGGTGAGGAAGGCTTGGCCGGCAGCACGGCAGAGCCACTCGTCAAAGAAGGGGTCAGGCCCGGAGATGCGCGAGTTGCCCAGCGCGTCGGCTTCATTGACGTGGCAGATCGCCACGTCGATCGGCAGGGCCGGCATGGCCACCAAGATCTCGCCGTCGGCGTAGGGCGAGGTGATGGTCTTGATCTCGGGATTGGCGGTCAACACGTCGGAGCCGAACCCAACCCGGGTGGGCAGGAACGGCAGCCTTGAGGCAGCCGCCTTGAGGCCGAGCTGCAGCATGCCTTCGTCGATTTCCATTACTTGGAAGGCGCCGGCTTGGCGGGCGGCGCGAAAGTGCGGTTCCAAGGGCACCAAGTCCATGGACACGAAGCCGAACACCAGCTTGGCGATCTTCCCCGCTGAAGCCAACATGCCCACGTCCGGGCCGCCGTAGCTGATGATGGTCAATTCCCGCACGTCGGTCTGGAGCAGCTCCCGAATCACGGCCATGGGCTTGCGCCGAGCGCCCCAGCCGCCGATGCCCAAGGTCATGCCGGACTCAATGGCACCCACAATGTCCGCTATGGCACAGGTCTTGTCCATCTCAGCCTGGGAAGTTGTACTCATGGCCCCAAATGTCGCCCACCGTGCTGCGGGTGGGCTGGAAGCTGCTCCAGTCAAACTGGCGCCCGTCGTAGCCGTATTCCATCGGGATGCCGCCGGGGGCCAGCATGTAAAAGGACACCATGCCGTCGTTGAGGTGCCTGCCCAAGCTTGCCACGATGGGCGCCTCAGCCGCCTTGGCGCGGTCCAGGCAGGCGCCCACATCGTCCAGCGTCTCCACTTCCGCCATCAGATGCACCACCCCACTTGGCACGGGAAAGTTGCACAGGCCGAGGCTGTGATGGCGCGGGTTGTTGGCGTGCAGGAAATGAATGCGCTGCGGTGGCGCGCCTTCCGCCGGCGGGGGCAGGGTCAGTTCGTCGCTGATGCCGAAACCCAGCACGTCGCGATAGAAGGTGTCGGTGGCCTCGAATTTTGGCGCCGGCAGCACCGCATGGCCTAGGCCCATGTTGCCGGTGACGAAGCGCAGGCCGTCGATGGGCGAGGTGAAGGCGACGTCGCTGGTGGTGCGACCGTGGCAAAGCTCGAAGGCGTTGCCGGAAGGGTCCACGCCAAACGCCAAGCCGGCCGCGCCCCGAGACTGGGCCTGGGCATCGGAAGCCAAGCGGGTGAGCGCACCGGCGGTCCGAAGGGCTTCCACCAAGCGTCGGTAGGCACCTGCGTCGGCACACTCCCAGCCTGCCGCGACAAACCGGTCGGCAGCGCCCGGTTCCACGAGATAGCGGAACGGCATGGCGTCCATAGCCAAGCAAAGTGTGCCCGGCACGGCGCCTTCGGCAGCGGGCCGGCTGGCGAAGCCCAGCACCTGCTCGCCAAAGCGCTGCCACTGGGAAGGATCGCGCATTTCAAGGCGCACGTAGCTGAGTGCTGAAATGGTCATAGCCGTGATTTTAGTGTTTCAGTTGAAGGCGGGGCGCCCTCGGACAGCGCCAAGCGCCGTTTCCCGCGGCATCCTGTCATTCAGTCATTGTCCAGGAAATCCAGGCAGGCGGCGTTGAACATGCGGGCATGCTCCACCATGACCCAGTGGCCGCACTCCGCCACCTCGATCAGCCGGCTGGGGCGACAGGCCTTGAGAATCTTGTGCCCACCGCCCGGGGGCAGCATCTCGTCATCCATGCCCCAAAACGCCAACACGGGGCAGTTGATGCGGTCCAGTTCCGCCTCCATGTTGGGAATGCGCATGCGCCCGAGCACTGCCGGCGGCTGGGTTTGGGCGACGGCGTAACGCTCATTGACCAGCGCATCGGTCACCACCGCCGGGTCGAACACCAGGGTGCGCAGAATTTGCCGCAAGCCGTCGCGGTCCAGAGCGCCGCTGGTGAAGTTGGCGATCATGCGCGCCATCGCCGGCATGGCCATGTAGGTGTCGAGCTCCTCGATGCCGCCCGGCGCCATCAGCACCAGCTTCTCCACGCGCTCTGGATGATCCAAAGCGGCGCGCATGCAGACCGCGCCACCCAGCGAATTGCCCACCAGCGCACATTGCTCGACGCCAATGGCATCCAGCAAGCCGATCAAGTGGGTGACGAAGAAATCCGTGGTGTAGTCGATGTCATCTGGCTTGGAGGAGTAGCCGAAACCAGGCAGGTCAGGCACCAGCACCCGATAGCCCGCCCCCGCCAGCACCGGGGCGTTCAATTTGAAATTGCTGTAGCCGCTGGCGCCGGGGCCGCTGCCATGGATGAACACCAGGGTTCGGCCATTGCCGTCGGCGGGTTGGTGGTCGTGATAGTGCAGCGTCAATTCGCCTGATTCGACGGTTTGGCCGCGGGGTGGGCCGCCCTGTTCAGCACGCGCCATGACGGTTCTCAAACGAAGGCATCGCCGTTGTCGGCACCTAAGGCCATCGCCCCGAAGTTGCGGGCGAAGGCGGTTGGGTTGTTGGCGACATGGGCGCGTGCAACCCGGATGTCTCGCCAGATTTCTTGAATGGCGGAGCCGTCGAACACGCTGCCGCCGCCGGCCACCTCAAAGAGCCGGTCCACGGCGCGGGTCATGTCGTCAATGATCAGGCTGGCCTGATAGCGCCAGCGCACCCGGTCCATCAGTTCCAACGACTCACCGGCCTGCACGTGCGCCATCATGCAGTCGAAGTTGCGGAACAGCACGGCCTCCGCCTGATCAATGTCGTTGAGGGTTTCGGCCACCCGCCGGGTAATGTCCGCATCGCCAGCCAGCTTGGTCGGGTCCGTGCTGCTGCCGGCGGCTTTGCCGGCGAAAGCCGCCACCGCATGGCGCGCGGCGCCGATGGCCGGGGTGGACACCACCCGCACGAACATCTGCGCCCAAGGGATGCCGTACATCGGGTTGGCTTGGGAATGGACGCAATTGAAGCCGTCCATGCGCTTGTGGGTGCGGTGTTCGGGAACGAATACGGGCCGGTCTATGACGATGTCGTTGGAGCCGGTGGCCTGCAGGCCGTAGGCAAACCAAGTGTCCTCAATTCCGTAGTCCGTGCGCGGCACCAGAAAGGTGCGATAGTCCTCCCCGGGCACGATGCCGCCCAGCAACACCCAGGTGCAGTGCTCGGAGCCGGAGCTCCAACCCCAGCGGCCGCTCAGCTCGAAGCCGCCATCGGCAACCTCCACCTTGGCCCCAACCGGGTTGTAGGAACTGGAAATCAAGGTGTTCGGCCCGTCAGCGTACACGTCGTCCAGCGCCTGGCGATTCATGATGGCCAGCTGGTAGGCATGCACGGCGATGATGCCCGCCACCCAAGCGGTGCTCATGTCCTGTTCGGCAATGCGCAAGTGCGCCCGAAAGAAGGCTTGTGGGCTGACCTCCAAACCGCCCCAAGGCTTCGGCAACAGGGCGCGCATGAAGCCGGACTCGATGAGCGCGTCAATGGCATCCCGTTTGACTTGCCGGTTGGCCCGCCCCTCGGTTGCCAACGCGGCAATCAAGGGCAGATGGGGTTCGATGTCGAGCCCTTGATGCTCGGTCTCACCGATAGCCGATGCGGCCGATTGAGACATTTCAACCTCTGGAAGCTGGCGCTGAATTGATTTGATGGTCCCACAGTAGATGGGAAGTGTCCACCTTCGGCTTGACGCTCTTGCGCAAATCTAACAAGGCCATTCTACGCAAACAAGAAACGAAAATGCCAATTGCTTACCCTATCAGCAATACTGAAACACACTTGATGCACCAGCATCACAGTCAGAGACCGCCCAGCAAACCGAACGCAACTCCAAGACGCGCCGAGTTGCGCAGCGACCTCCACACAAACTCCAAGACGCGCCCGAGTTGCGCAGCAACTCGCACGTGCGCCGCAGGCGCACGCCGTTGCCCTTCGCTAAGCAGCCTGCCATGCTGGACGGGCCAAAGGCATCTTGGAGGTTGCAGAAACGACGTGCCCAGATTTGACGACAGGGTTGTGCTCATCACCGGCGGCAGCCGTGGCATCGGCCGCGGCATCGTCAAGGCTTTCCTGGACGGTGGCGCCCAAGTCTTTGCCTGCGCGCGCCAAGTGCCCGAAGACGCACCTGAAGGCGCTGGGTTCATCGAAGCGGACGTGCGCGATGCAGACCAAGTGCAACGCCTGATCGACGCCGTGGTTGGGCGCGCGGGGCAGCTGGACATTTTGGTCAACAACGCCGGCGGCAGCCCCGCGGCGGATGCGGCGACCGTCTCGCCGCGCTTCACCGAAGCCATCATCCGGCTGAACCTGCTGGCGCCGCTGCTGGTCAGCCAAATGGCCTATACCGCCCTTGCGGCCGCCAAGGGATGCATCATCAACATCGCCAGCGTCTCAGGCATCCGGCCGTCGCCTGGCACAGTGGCCTATGGGGCGGCCAAGGCGGGCCTGCTTTCGGCCACGGCCTCCCTCGCCCAGGAATGGGGTCCACAAGTGCGCGTCAATGCCATTGTCGCCGGCCTCATCAAGACTTCGGCAGAAGCGGCCGACGAGCACTACGGCGGCAAGCAAGGTCTGGCAGCCATCGAGGACAAGCTGCCGGCCAAGCGCATGGGCACCGCGGAAGACATTGCCAATGCCTGCCTTTACTTGGCGTCAGACGACGCCGCTTACGTTTCCGGCGCCTCCCTTGAAGTGTTCGGCGGCGGCGAGCCACCAAGTTTTCTGACTTATGTCCAAGACGCGCTTAACCCAGGGCTAAGGAACTGAGTTGCGAAGCAACTCAAACGCGAGCTTTCTCGCGCAGTTGCTTCGCAACTCGGTGCTGGAGCGTTTGGAAGTGCAGCGGGGGGGGACTCAGGGCTTGAGGATGAAGCTGCTCAGGGGTTGGGGTCGATGATTCGGCCCCAGCGGTAGTCGTACTTCAGGTTTTTGACGGCCAGCGCCGTTTCCGCGTGGCGCACGCCGGCCAAGGGCATGATTTCGTCGTTGACCAAGCGCACCAACTCCGCGCCGTCCTCCACCACGGTGATCGCCAAGATGTCGTAGCGGCCCAATATGGTGGCGGCAAAGCGGACGAAGGGCAGCCGGGCGATGGCTTGGGCGGTCTCGGCAATGCGGTGCAGGTCGGCGCGCACGCCGATGTAGGCCATGATGGGCGCACCTAGGCCGGAGAAGCGGGTCACAGCGGTGATTTTGATCATCCCGCGGTCCTGCAGACGCTTGATGCGCCCGCGCACGGTGCCCTCCGCCAACCCCAGCGCCTGGGCAACCTCCCGATTGCTCATCCGGGCATCCTCGGACAGATAGGCGAGCATGCGCCGGTCCACGTCGTCGAGCCTGTGCCGCGTCATAGCTGGGGCACGTACTCGGACTGATACTTGTACACCTCGACGGTGAGCGCTGGCGTCAAGCGGCCAATGCCATCCACTTGGGACACCTCTTCGTGCAGGAAGGTGGCCAACTGCTCGAAGGATTGCGCGGCCACCAGAATTTCTAAATCGTTGGGCCCGGTGGTGAGATTGACGGAAAACACCTCAGGCAACTCCGCCAGTTCCCGGCCGACTGCCTCCGCATTGCGGTTCTCCACCTCAATGCCGATGGCCAACAGCAAATCGAAGCCCGCGGCCGCAAAGTCGGTGACCGCCACCACCCGCATGACGCCAGCCTGCTCCATGCTGCGGATGCGTTTGCGAACGGTGGAGGACGAGGAATCCAGCGCCTTGGCGATGTCCCGTGCGGACATGCGGCCGTCCTCGCGCAACAGCGCGATGATGGCCTCGTCGAGCTCGTCCGGCATGTACGACATCGCCAAGCCTCCTTGGCAGGGCAGGAGTCCGAGCCGATGCTAACCTAGGAAGATGCGCATTCACAGATTCGCCCTCGGCCGCCGCTAGCGCGATGAGGTAGAGAATGGTCGGCCGGCACTCTGCCAAGCCTGCCGTGCCCGCGGATACGCGTTCGCTGAGAACGCCGGCCTGAATTAAGTTAGGCTTGGCAGGACATCGACGCAATGGAGCCAGCCCGCCTGCACGGGATGCGCCATGACCAAACGCAAGCTGCCCATCGGCATCCAGACCTTTCGCACAATTCGCGAGGGTGGCTACTACTATGTGGACAAGACCGGCTTCATCCAGCGTTTGGTTGACGAAGGCACCCACTACTTCCTATCCCGTCCTCGCCGATTCGGCAAAAGTCTGTTCTTGGACACACTGAAGGAGCTCTTCCAAGGCAGCGAGGCGCTGTTCGAGGGTCTCGACATCCACCCCCACTGGGATTGGTCGGTTCGCCATCCCGTGGTGCGGCTGAGCTTTGGCGGAGGCAACTTCACCGAAACTGGGCAGGTCGACAAAGAGGCTTTGGCGCAACTGGAGATGATTGGCGAGGACGCCAGCGTTCCGGTGCGCTACGACACAGCCCCATCGCGCTTCCGCCATCTCCTGCGCACACTCCATCAGCATACTGGGCAGCGGGTTGCCGTATTGGTGGATGAGTACGACAAGCCCGTGCTGGACGCACTGGAGGCGCGAAGTCAGGCTCGCGCCAATCGGGATGCGTTGCGGGCACTGTACTCGACGATCAAGGATTGCGATGAACACATCCAGTTCGTGTTTCTGACCGGCGTAAGCCAGTTCTCCAAGGTGAGCGTCTTTTCCGGCTTGAACAACCTCATTGACTTGACCTTGGATCCCCCTTACTCCGCCATCTGCGGCTACACGGATGAGGACTTGGACGAAGTGCTCGGCCCCGAGTTGCCCGGCTTGGACCGCGATGCGGTTCGCGATTGGTACAACGGTTACAACTGGCTGGGCGAGGAAAGCGTCTACAATCCCTTCGACATTCTCCAACTCTTTCGCAGCCACCGATTCAAAGCCTATTGGTTCGAGACCGGAACCCCGGCGTTTCTGGTTGGCACTCTTCTCAAGCGGGGCATCGCCACTCCGTCCCTTGATGGCTTGGTCAGCACACAGAACCTGCTATCGGCTTTTGACGTGGACAACATAGGCACGGAAGCGCTGCTGTTCCAGACCGGCTACCTGACCATAACAAAGGCTGAGGACCGCGCAGGCGACGCGCTCCTTCGGCTGGGCTACCCGAACCGGGAGGTGCGCCAAAGCCTGAACCAATCCCTTTTGGGCGGCTTGCTGCCCCAAGAATCAAGCCGCCTTGACCAGAGCATCAAGTTGGTCCAACAACTCGCCGACAATGATCTTGCCGGGCTTGAGGCTTCAATCCGCGCCCTCTTCGCCAGCATTCCCTACAACTGGCATGTCAAGAACGAGATTGCGCACTACGAAGGCTACTACGCCAGCGTGTTCTACTCCCACTTCGCCGCAACCGGATTGGAAGTGCGGGTGGAGGACGCCAGCAGCAGCGGCCGAGTGGATATGGTCGTGCGCGCAAACGGCATCATCTATCTTTTCGAGTTCAAGGTCGTGGAACTCTCCGGCCAAGGCACAGCCATGGCGCAACTCAGGGAAAAGGGCTACGCGGACAAGTACCAGGCGACCAACGAGCCAATCTACCTAGTCGCCGCGGAATTCAGCCGTGAGCGACGCAACTTGGTTTCGTTTGTGGTGGAGCAGGCATGAGATTTCCTGACGCAACCAACGCAGACCCGAACTCCCCCAGCGCAACCTGCGGTCGCTACCATTCCGGACAGGGCGCCAATGCTTGCCTCATGCCGGCGACAAGGCACGGTTATGCCCGTACGTTCCAGCGGAAACTGAAGGCAGCGACAACGACGCCAATCGCCGCAAGCACGATGAGGTAGAGGATGGTCGGCCAGCACTCCGCCAGGCCTGCCGTGCCAGCGGCAACCTGCCGCATGGCGTCCGCTAGCATGTAAATGGGCGAATACCCCGCGACCAGCTGAATCGACTCCGGCATCAATGAGATCGGGATGAACAGATCCGACAGGAACATGATCGGGATGTTCACAAGATTGATCAGGGCGTTGGCGGTGCTGATTTTCGTCACCACACCGGCAACAGCCATGCCCAGACTGAGAAACGCCACGGACGAGAGCGCGACCAGAAACATGAGCAGCGGCCAGTTGCCGGGCGAGACCGACTGACCAGCACCATAGACCCACAGGCCGATGTAAATGTACAAAAACGCGAACAGCAGCAGAATCAGAACTCGACAGCCTGCATAGCCGAGCGTGAAAGCGACTCGGTGGATGGGCATGGCTTGGAACAGCTTCAGACCACCTTCGGCGCGCAGTGCGATCAGCGGGCCTGTGAATCCAAACAGCGCGGTTGACACAATGGTAAGCACGCTCAGGCCGATAACGTAGTAGGTGCTCTGGGAGTATCCAGGCGAGGCATCCTCATCTGAGCCAATGAGGTAACGCAGAGCAACGATGGGCCTTCCCCCTGCGAGTTCCACGTTCAAATCCGCAACCGCCGCTTCCACCATGGATATCATGCTGCCGCTGTTGGCGTCCGGCTGAGCCTTCAACCGCAGAGTGAGCACCTGCGGATTGTCGGCTGAGGGCGCGAATTCGGCAGGCAGCTCGGTCGGCTCCAATTGTGCTGCGTCGGACAGGGCGAAGCGCCGCAGTGCGGACCCTCCGTAGGCAATGACCCGGTTATCGGCCAATTCGACGCTGCTGGCTTGCTGCTTGATTTGGCTGGCCACCGATTGCGGTTCATCGACCACTAAGGCAACCGCGACTTCGCCCAGCGCTTTGCTGAGCAGTGACCGCAATCCTCCCGTTGCCTTCACTCGACCGCTCTTCAGCCATACGACGTTGTCTGCGTTGCTGAGTTCCGCACCGTTGTGCGTGGCGATGAGCAGGGTGGAACCCACAACTTGCAAACTCCGTATGAGACCTGTCAGGTTGTGGGCGAAGTTGGGGTCCAGGCCTGAGGTTGGTTCATCGAGTACGGCGAGCTCAGGCCGGTGCGCGAGCGCAACGGCCAAGTCCACCCGACGCTTTTGGCCGGTCGAAAGCTGACGGTAGGTCAGCTTCATCAGCTCGCCGATGCCAAGCGCTTGCGCGCACTCATCGCTCCAGGACCGGTAGTGGGTGCGGTGAATGGCGAGAATCTCATCCACGCGGACCCTAGGGCTCCAAGTGGCGCCCTGTATCTGGGCTCCAAGCCTTCGCCGCAGCGATGCGCGGGATTGCAATTCCGCCACTGAACGGCCGAACACCCGAACGCTGCCCGAGTCCGGGTCGATTAGCCCCAGCACCGCTTCCAGAAAAGTGGACTTGCCGGAACCGTTGTGGCCGACAAAGGCATGCACTTCCCCGGCGGGAAGCGCCAAATCGTCCACTGCAAGCGAAAAGCCTCGCTGCCTGCTGATGCGCAGGTCGGCTGCAATGACGGCATCTGGCATAACCAGAGTATCTCACGACTGCCGGGACACACTCATCACATGGGCGATCCGAAACTGCTTCGCTAAACTTGTGTATAGAATTGCGCCGCAGAACCTTGGTCGGTGGAGCAGGATAAGGACGTGAAGGTTTCCTTGGAGCAAAGACTGGATCGGCTGGAGGCGATCGAGGAGATTCGCCAACTGGTTGCGAAGTACGCCCTGTCGCTGGACATGCGCGACCTCGACGCCCACGTCAATCTGTTCGCGCCCGACATCCAAGTGGGCCGGGGCCGCACCGGGCGCAGCCACCTGAAGCGCTGGCTGGACGACACCCTGCGCATGCAGTTCACCGGCACCTCGCACCACACCGGCAACCACGTCATCGAGTTTGACGACGCCGACCACGCCCACGGGGCGCTGTACTCCAAGAACGAGCACGAGACCGGCGGCGAGTGGGTGATCATGCAGATGCTCTACTGGGACGACTATGAGCGCATCGACGGCCGCTGGCTGTTCCGCCGCCGGCTGCCCTGCTACTGGTACGCCACCGACCTCAACAAGCCGCCCATCGGCGACCGCAAGATGCGCTGGCCCGGACGCGCGCCCTACGAAGGCGCCTTCCACGACCTGTTCCCTTCCTGGGAAGCCTTCTGGAAGCATCCACCCACCGAGGACGAACCCGAGGTGGCGCCCCCCGCGCCGCTTGATGAATTCCTGCGCACCATCCGCCGCGGCGCGCCGGACCCGCGGATACGCGTTCGCTGAGTACGCGGGCCCGAATCAAGCTAAGATTCCCTTCCCCAACCAGCCCAAGGAGACTGCATGAAAGTGGGACTCGCCTTCGCTAGCAGCGTCGGCATTGACGGCGCCACGGCGCTGGAGATTTGCCGCCGTGCTGAGACCGCGGGCTTTGAATCCGTGTGGGGTGGCGAACACGTCATCCTGCCGGATGCGATTGCCTCCAAGTACCCCTACACGCCCGACGGCAAGATTCCCGCGGAACCCGACACGCCCATTCCGGATCCGCTGATCTGGCTGGCGTTCGCCGCGGCCGCGGCACCGACGCTGCGCCTGGGCACCTGCATTCTCATCGTGCCGCAGCGCAATCCATTGGTGCTGGCCAAGGAACTGGCCACCCTGGATCAGCTGTCCGGCGGCCGGGTGGAACTCGGTTTGGGCGTCGGCTGGCTGAAGGAGGAGTTTGAAGCGCTCGGCGTGCCTTGGGAGCGGCGAGGTGCGCGCAACGACGAGTACATCGCTGCCATGCGGGCCCTCTGGGCAGGGCCGCACGCGGAGTATCACGGCGAGTTCGTGGACTTCGCCCCCGCCACCTGCAGCCCGAGGCCGGTCAACGGCAACATTCCCGTGCACGTGGGCGGGGACACGGACGCCGCCATCCGGCGGGCGGTCCGCCTCGCCGATGGCTACTTCCCCGGCGAAGGCGATGCCGAACGCCTAGGCGCCCTGCTTGGCCGCCTGCGCAGTGCCGCCGAGCAAGCCGGCCGCGACCCCGCCAGCATCGAGATCAACGCCATATTCGGCACCCAAATGGCGGACCCCGTGCGCGGCGTCGAGCAGATGGCGGAACTGGGCGTTGGCCGCATCATGGTGCCGGCGTTCTTTTTCGCCGGCCCCGGCGGCTTGGATCGATTAAGCGAATTCGGCGAGCGCATCGCCCCGGCTGTGGCGGCATGACGTCAAATTCGCGCCGCACAGCGCAGCGGCTAAGCCGCAGACTGCCTTGGCGTCACACGGGCATTGATCGTGGAACCCGTCTTGATCTCCGCTTGCCGAAGCTCCCACGTCTTTTGCAAATTCAGCCATAGCTGCGGCGTCGTGCCAAAGTACCGAGCCAATCGAAGCGCCGTGTCTGCGCTTACCCCTCGCTGCCCGTTGAGGATTGCGGTGATGCGATTCGCGGGCACAGCCAAATACTTCGCCAGCACATTGGCCGATAGGCCGAGCGCTTCGATTTCCTCGCGAAGTATTTCGCCCGGATGCACCGGCCTCACTCCGTTTCTCGCTTCCATAGACTGCATCCTCAATGGTAAGCCACTATTTCCACTTCACTTGGCCCATCGTCCGTCTAGCGAAAGCAGATGCGCCACTGTGAGTTAATCCGAATGCTATGCTGGCCGGCGCAGTCACCGCGCAGCGCTTCCAGCCGGTTGCTGGGCAACGCCGCAAGGTCACCAAGCGACGCTGCGCTATCGAGCAAGGTCAGCCTGCGCACCGCCTGATCGGCGAACCGCTGAAACGCGACGACACGCTGTCCCTCAAAGAAGCGCCGGGTATCACGACCCTTGAAGCTTCGAATCATTTGGAAGGACTCTACCGGTTGTTACGCACTCCGTAAAGCCATACTAAGTCTTGTCCAACGAGAAGTGAGCCTGAAGGAAGGGACGATTTCCAGAGTGAAGTGAGCCTGAACAGATCCCGAATTTTCCCAGTTCAAGCAATGGGTTGCGGTCGATTTTGGGATGGTCTTGGCAGTGAGTGTTTTCCAATAGGAAGATGAGCCTGAACGAAGGAGGATGGAGGTAGGCGTGGGCAGGCCGGTTTCCGGGAGGTTGTTCGAGCGTGGATGATGGCTGCGGCCTCCCTTCGCGCAAGCGGCAGGCGGCATGCGGCATGCGGCCCAAGCCTTGCCGATTCGTCGGAACAGTTCGTCCCGTGCGGCGTTGAGGGCCTTGGCGGCCTCTAGTAAGGCCTAGGCGAAGGCCAGCGTGTCGCGCTGCTTGCCTTGAACGACTTTCTGGCGGTGCACAAGCAACATATCCGAACCAGCATTCTCGTAGGAGCCACGTTCGCCACGATCCGCCTGCGGACCCGCAAACCCTGAAACGGCGCAGTGCCCGCATCGGGCTCAGCCTGATGCATCAGTTTGCCATGAGCGCCGAGAAGCGATGCATTTCTTACTCATTTGGCTCGCGAATAGCGTGATCCTTTCCACTTAACTCCCACAAGTACTAGATTAATATACAGAAGACTATCGATGTAAAGCGCTGTAACGCAAATGGAACACAGTATATTGTCACGCCAGCTCTCGCCATCGATATGCCGGGCACTGGGCAGAAACCCATCCACAGCGCGATGCTCAAGGCGGCTTGGCGTCCTTGCTACCCGCCCTCCCTTTGGCTCATGGATCGATGGGCTCCAGACCGACATTGCCCAAGAGGGCGTCCAGCACCTTGGCCAGTTCTCCGCGCCAGTCGACGGGGTCGATGCCGTAGTGGCGGTGCAAACGGGCGCCATTTAGGAGCGAGTTCTTTGGGCGGGCTGCAGGGGTCGGGTATTCGGCCGTGGAGATGGGCACCAGCTTGGGCAGCGCACGTCCTCCCTCTCGTTCGGCCACTTCGGCAAAGATGGCGCTGGCGAAGCCGTGCCAAGTGGTTGGGGGATTCGAGGCCAGATGATAGACGCCAAAGCGCGGTGCCGTGGCCATGCGCTCGAGGATGCGCCACAGGGCTGCGGCGATGCTGCGGGCGGCGGTGGGCGCACCCCGTTGGTCGTTGACCACCCTGAGTTCATCGCGGCCCGCCAAGTTCAGCATGGTCTTGACGAAGTTGGCGCCCGTGGCGCTGAACACCCAGGCCACACGCAGGATCAGGTGGGCATCCAGAGTCTCCGCAACCGCTTGCTCACCCGCCAGCTTGCTGCGGCCGTAGGCGTTGATCGGCGCCGTGGGGTCGTCTTCCACATAGGAACCGGGCTTTTCGCCATCAAAGACGTAGTCCGTGGAAAGATGCAGCAACGGGCAACCGCGCGCGGCACAGGCCTTGGCAAGGTGGTGCGCACCCTCCGCATTGACGGCGAACGCCGCCTCAGCCTCGTCCTCAGCCTGATCCACCTTGGTGTAGGCGGCGGCATTGATCACAGCGTCCGGCCGAAAATCCGCGAAGGCGCCCGCCACGCTGCGGCCATCGCTGACATCAAGCTGCGCTGATGGGGGCGCATGAACCGTCACCGCCGCCGGCGCAAGGGCTTGGATGGCAGTGCCCACTTGGCCGCTGCCGCCGGTGACAAGTAGGCGCGTAAACAGGGCTCAGCCCCGCAAGTAGTCCCGTAGGCTGGGGTTGCGCGCATCGCGGGGGGAGAGCGTGGGGTTCGCAATGGGCCATTCAATGGCCAGATCGGCATCGTTCCAAATCACCCCCGCCTCGTCCTCCGGATGATGGTAGTCCGTGCACTTGTACAGCAGGTCCGCCGAAGCCGAGAACACGCAAAAGCCATGAGCGTAGCCCGGTGGGATGTACAGCTGCCGGTGATTGACGGCGTTCAGTTCAATCCCCACCCACTGCCGAAAGGTCGGCGAGGCAGGATCGATGTCCGCCGCCACGTCCCAGACCGCGCCGCTGATGACGCTCACCAGCTTGCCTTGGGGATGGCTCTGCTGAAAGTGCAGGCCGCGCAGCACGCCGCGCCGGGAGTGGGAGTGGTTGTCCTGCACGAAGTCCACGTCGAGCCCAGGCTGCTCCCCGTAACGGCGGCGGTGATGGCGCTCCATGAAAAAGCCCCGTTCGTCGCTATGCACGTCCGGCTCAACGATCAGCACGCCGGGCAGCTTGGTCTTATGGATTTCCATCAACCGATTCCTTGGGCGTCGTCGTCTGCCCACCAGTCCTTGTTGTCCAGATACCAAGCGACGGTTTGGCGGATGCCCTCCGCAAAGCCAGTCTGGGGCCGCCAACCAAGCTCTTCACGAATGCGGCTGGCGTCTATGGCGTAGCGGCGGTCATGGCCTGGGCGATCGTTGACGAACTCGATCAGCCCGAGCATGCCATCGCGGTCGACGTCCGTTTGTTCGGCCACCGCGGTCAGAACCTCGGTGGCGACTTCCAGATTGGTCTTTTCGCAGTCTCCGCCAATGTTGTACGTGCGCCCCACGGCACCGTTTTCGAGCACGGCCACCAAGCCCCGAACGTGGTCGTCGACGTACAGCCAGTCACGGACCTGCTGGCCGTCCCCGTACAGCGGCACCGGCGCGCCGCGCAGCGCCGCTAGGATGATCACCGGAATGAGCTTTTCCGCATGCTGGTGGGGCCCGTAGTTGTTGGAGCAATTGGTGAGCATGGCCGGCAGCCCATAGGTGGCCCGCCATGCCCGGACAAGATGGTCGGAGGCCGCTTTGGACGCCGAATAGGGTGAGTTGGGGCGGTAGGGGCTGCTCTCAGAAAACGCGCCTTCAGCACCTAGGGTGCCGTACACCTCGTCGGTGGATACATGGAGAAAACGGCAGGCCTGGTCGTCACTCCGCCCGGCGTTGTAGGCCCTGACGGTCTCCAACAACGCACTGGTGCCCAAGACGTTGGTGCGGATGAAGTCCGCCGGCCCGTCGATGGAGCGGTCCACGTGAGACTCCGCCGCCAAGTGCATGAGGGCGTGCGGGCCGAAGTCGCACAGCACCTCACGCAGCCGCTCGGCATCGCAAATGTCCAACACCTCAAGGCGATGATGGGCGCACGCGGCCACCGCAGCAAGATTGGCCCGGTTGCCGGCGTAGGTGAGTTTGTCAATGGTGAGCACCTGATCGCCCCGCTCCCGAACCAAGTGGCGCACCAAGGCCGAACCGATGAATCCGGCACCGCCGGTGACAGTGATTTTCATGTGCTTATTTCACCACAACCGCCAGCCGTGGCGGTTGAAGTAGTGGCGCCCGGAGCGCAGGAAGTGCAAGGTCCTGGTTATGCCGCGACGGGCGGTGTGGCCCCCGTAGTGGGTGATGCTGGCCGTGGGCAGTTCGTAAATGCCCCCGTGGGGGGCGAGGCGGCAGCATAGATCAAAATCCTCGAAGTAGAGGAAGTAGCCCTCATCAAAGCCGCCTATCGCCTTTAGAGCCGAGGTTCGGGCCACCATGAAGCAGCCGCTTGCCAATTCTATGGATGTGGGACTCTCGGCCGGCAGCGCGTCGCCGTACACATAGGTTGCCACCCGGCGTCCGAGCAGCCCGTTGGAGGGCTTTACCGAGAGGGCGCGCAAAGCCAGCACCAGCAACGTGGGTTGCCGTTTGGCAAGCCGGGCGTAACGCCCTTGGGCGTCAAAGCCTTGGGGGGCGGCCATAACTGCATCAGGGTTCGACCGCAGATAGCGCACCGTCTCCAACAGGACATCGGGCGCCAAGATCAGATCCGGGTTGCACATGAGGTGAAACTCCGCGTCCGTGCGCCGGACGGCCAAGTTCTGCGCCGCGCCGTAGCCGATGTTCCCGTGGCCCCCAACAAAGTGCCAACAGATGCCGTCGGGGCCTTGGGCGTAGGGCTGGATCATTGCTTCCACCGCTTGCGCGTCTTGGGACGCATCATTGCAGATGGCGTAGATGGATACGGGCATCGGCATGCGGTGGGCCAGGATTGCCACGGCTTCGACCAGGCTGTCGAAAAAGCCAGCGAGCATGTCCTGCGGCGTGCGCCAGGTGACAAAGCCGACTGACAGCCCGGTCATCGCGGCTCATCCAGCAGACGCTTGGCATCCAGCCGGCCCATCCAAGCCAGACCCAGGCTGATGGCTACTGGCAGCCAGAACAGAAACCAAGTCATGCCCACCTTATCGATCAACTCGTGGCCGTCGAGCAGCCAAGCCGGCAGGGCCAAGCCGAGAATGCCCACGGCCAGCTTGGCGTCGCGATGGCCATAGTGATTGAGCAGGGTGCGCAGGACGGCGGCAATCAACCCGGCAAACAGCGCCGCGCCCACCAAGCCGCCTTGGAAGAGAACCGACAGGTACATGCTGTGCGGATGGGGAAACTGGCCGGCGGCAGTGACGAGGGTGTCCTCGGTGAGGATGCCGCGCCCGAACCAAAGGCCACCGTCCGCGACGGCACCGAGGGTCGCCAGCCAGATGGCGGGGCGAAAGCTGTCGCCCCGGGGCAGCAAGAGGTTCCGGCCAGCGTCATTGACAATCAACGCCACGAGCCCGGCAAGCAGAATCACGCCCATGCTCAAGACGGCGACCGCGAAGCGCTGCCGGTCCCGCACCCGATGGGCTATGAGCAAGGTGGCAACGCCCAGCATGGCGCTGACCTGGCCGTTGCGGGAATCGGAGAGCAGCACAGCGGCAGCAATGACCACAATGCCGAGGGCGCCGAAGCGCCGCCAGAGGGCGGCCCGCTCATGCAGCGCCTCGGCAGTGATCAAGACGAGAACCACGCCAAAAATCAACGCCGCGACCACGTTGTTGTCAAGTTGCCCCAACCCGATCAGGCGGCCGTTTTCTGAGCTTTCCCACAGAAACATGGCAAGGCCTGCCAAAGCGGCCAACACGCCCGCAACCGCCAGCGTCCGGCCCAGCCAGCGCTGCAGGTCGCCGCGCATCTGGCATTCGGCAAAGGCAACGGCAAACAGCAGCACCTGCGCCGCCCGCGACAGCATGGACAGCACGTCGCCGGGTTGGCTGGCCTCGGACCACAGGCTGGTCAAGACCAAGTAGGAGAGCAGGGCCACAACCACCCACATCAGCGGCACGGCAAAGACGTCGGCCCATTGACGCAAACGCACCAACATCACGACCGCCAGCAAGTAGGCTGGGTAGCTTGCCGCACTCTGGGATTCCAGCAGCAGCACGCCCGCGAAGCAGAGCACGATCAGCAACGCGTTCAACCGAATGCGGTCGCGAACGAAGGAAATGGCGGCGTTCAAGGCGGATGTCATGTCGGACCGTCGATCAAGCGGAATGGTGGGCCCACCAGGACTCGAACCTGGGACCAATGGATTATGAGTCCACTGCTCTAACCAACTGAGCTATAGGCCCTTGGAGCCCCTGAGAGCGAGCCCGCCGGCGGCGACTGTATCATGACCGCTGGTGGTCTTGACGCGGCATCAGGTTGCCACGCACCGCAACTCATGCGCCCGCCTCCGAGCACCGCCAAGGCAGCGCGCCCGCACACCGATGCTAAGCTGGCCCCGGCTAGGACTTGGACGACACCCTATCGTCCAGGAAGCTGCGCAGGTGCTCAGAACGGCTGGGATGGCGCAGCTTGCGCAGCGCCTTGGCTTCGATCTGGCGAATGCGCTCCCTGGTGACGTCGAACTGCTTGCCGACCTCCTCCAAGGTGTGGTCGGTGTTCATGCCGATGCCGAAGCGCATGCGCAGCACCTTGGCCTCGCGGGCGGTGAGGCCGCCCAGGACATTGCCGATCAACTGCTTAAGGCCGTCCTCGGTGGCCAGATCCACCGGCAGGCCGACGGTGGAATCCTCAATGAAGTCGCCGATGTGGGAGTCTTCATCGTCGCCGATCGGCGTTTCCATGGAAATGGGCTCCTTGGCGATCTTGAGCACCCGGCGCACTTTTTCCTCCACCATTTCCATGCGCTCGCCAAGCTCGTCCGGCTTGGGCTCCCGCCCCATTTCCTGGACCATTTGCCGGGACACCCGGTTGAGCTTGTTGATGGTCTCGATCATGTGCACGGGAATGCGGATGGTTCGCGCCTGATCTGCGATGGAGCGGGTGATGGCCTGGCGAATCCACCAAGTGGCGTAGGTGGAGAACTTGTAGCCGCGCCGGTACTCGAACTTGTCCACCGCCTTCATGAGGCCGATGTTGCCTTCCTGGATCAGGTCCAGAAACTGCAGGCCGCGGTTGGTGTACTTCTTGGCGATGGAGATGACGAGGCGCAAGTTGGCCTCAACCATGTCTTTCTTGGCCCGCCGCGCCTTGGCCTCGCCCAAGGACATGGCGCGGTTGATCTCCTTGAGTTCAGTTACCGACAGGCCGGTGCGCGTGCATACGGCCTTGAGCTTCTTCTGAGTGCGCACGATGTCGGGCTTGCGCTCCGCAAGCACTTTGGAATAGCGCTCATCCGCCTTAATCAGCCGGTTCAGCCAAGTGACGCTGATCTCCTTGCCGACGAAGACCTTGCGGAACAGATCCCGGGGCACGCGGGCGTCGCGCACGCAGATGTTTAGGAGTGCCCGCTCATGGCGGCGCACTTCCTCAAGCGCTTCCCGGGGCCTACGGACGATTTCATCGTAGTGCTTGGGCGTCAGCTTAAAGGAGTGGAACTTCTTGCCAAGCGCCGCCAACTGGGCGCGCGATTCCGGGCTGCTGCGGCCTCGTTCATCAATGAGCTTGCGGGTCTTGTTGTACTGGCGCCTCAGCGCCTGGAAGCGCCGCTTGGCCACCACAGGGTCCGGCCCCTTGTCGTTGTCCGAGGATTCCGCCTGCTTTTTGTCGGCGCTGTCAGCGGCCTTGCCGTCGGCAGCATTGGCATCCGCGGGTTCCGTCGTCCCGACATCGAGACTCTCACCTTCCCCATCCGCCTTGACCGTGCCACCAGCATCAGCGTTGTCGCCCTCTGCCGCCTCGACCTTCTCGGCAACCTGCTCGGCAACCTGCGGCACGATGGCCGGCTTGGGCGCCGGAACGACTTGGGGCGCCCTTGGCACATGTTCGGCCGGGTCAAGGTAGCCGATGAGCAATGTGGAGAGCTGGCCCTCCCGGCTCACCTCCGTGTAGGTATCGAGGATGTACTCCACCACGCCGGGGAATGCGGACAGGGCGGCGAGCACATCGCGAATGCCCTCTTCGATGCGCTTGGCGATGACGATTTCACCTTCCCGGGTGAGCAGTTCCACCGTGCCCATTTCACGCATGTACATGCGCACCGGGTCGGTTGTGCGGCCCGCCTCGATCTCCACGGCGGCCAAGGCCGCGGCGGCTTCTTCCGCTGCCAGCTCATCAACCGTGTTCTCTTCGGCGCTCATCAGGTCATCGGCATCGGGGGCGCTCTCGTGCACCTCGATGCCCATGTCATTGATGGTGCCGATGATGTCTTCGATCTGATCCGAATCGGACAGTTCGTCAGGCAGGTGGTCATTCACCTCGGCAAAGGTGAGATAACCTTGCTCCTTGCCCTTGGCAATGAGTTCCTTAAGGCGTGACGGCTGCTTTGAAATCTGGTCGCTCATGGCCCCTCGACAGATTGACAGAATGGAGATTTTGCCAAGATGCGGCCACCTCCCTGGAAAGGCGCGCATCCAGAAAGCCCAAGTGAACGGCGTATTTTAACGCTTATCTGGGGTTGTACAAGGCCGCGGGCTTATCACGTTAGCGCTGCGCGACTCGGCGTGCGGGCTAGCTTGGCAGACGTTCAAGTTTGCTTGCGGAATTTGACAAGCCTGTAAAGTGGGGCCATCCACGGCGTTTTCAAGCTGAAGGCTGTGGGAGTGGTTTCGCGGGGCGCGCACCGCAAACCCACTGGCACTTTCTGGATGCCGCGATCTGGACACCATCTAGACAGATTGGGCGTCTTGTATACAATTCGTCCTGTTCAAAACTTGGCCAAGGCGCTATTGGGTGGACGCTCAAGACGATCTGTACCGGATAGGCAGCGTAGCCAGCCTAACGGGCATTGCGGTGGAGCGGCTGCGGGCTTGGGAGCGCCGCTACGGCCTCAGCCCAGCGCATCGTGCGGGTCGCACGCGCTACTACAGCGGCAAGCAGCTTGAACGGTTGCGGCGCATCAAGCGGCTGATTGACCAAGGCCAGCCGATATCGAGCTTGGCGGGCCTGACGGACGAGCAACTCGCCGCCCGGCAAACCGTATCCTCCGCCACCGCCCCGCCCTTGCCCAAGATCGGCGTCATTGGCCCCAACCTGTGCGTTCTTGCCCATCAGCGGGGGGAGGATTCCCGCGTGGAGCTGGCCGCGCAGTGGGCCAACATAGCCGCCTTCAGCGCTGCCACCCAACTGCCAAAGCTCGATGCCATCGCCGTCCAGCTACCTACGTTAACTTCCCAACCCATTGATGAAATTAAAGTAAAACTAAACCACGCCCGGGTCGTCGTGGTTTATCAGTTTGCTGCGGAAAAGTACTTGCGACGAGCGGCGGAGGCGAATGTGGAGGTGCTCCGGTGGCCCGTCGCCTGGCCTGAAATCGAACAGGCGTGCAGCGCCGCCCGCGGGCGGCCGCTGCCGGCTGCCGGCATGGCCGAACGACGCTTCAGCGACGCGGAACTGATCGCCATCGCGGCGGGGAGCACGGACCCCAGCCACTGCCCAAAACATCTCGTGGAGCTGATTTCGCAGTTGAACGCCTTTGCCGACTACACGGCGGACTGCGGCGCAGCCGATGACGCCATAGCGGCCAATGCCGCCCTTTACCGGCAGACCCAGCACCAAGCCGCCCAAGCCCGCGCTCGCCTTGAGGATGCACTAGAGGCTTTTCTGGCCCCATGATGCCCTTTTTCTGAACAAAACCTTTACAACAAGGGGCGAAAAGGGCTTGACAAGCCATTTGTACTGTACATAATCGCGCCAGCTTAGGGTTTTAGGCGTGAAAGCAACTTCGAGGCAATCCTCCCTTCAAGTGTCCTTCCCCAAAGCAATGAAGTTGCATTCAGCAGTTCGTCCTCGCTGACACGCCTTTCTTCCCGCCCCCTCCCCGTCTCTTAGGCCAACAAAGCCAGCGCCGCTTGGGCACGGGTGCGCACGCTCTCCCGGTACGAGTCCAGGTCGATGCCGTCCTGCCTGCCCATGGCGCCCACCAAATAGCGCTTGTAGACGCCTTGGCCGATGGCGCCCAAGCGCCAGTGGGAGAAGGCGCGGTAGTAGTTGATGGCCTTTAAGGAACGGCCCGTGCGCCGCTCGTAGAGTTCACTGATGGCCTCCCGTGAGGGGAAGCCGCCGACCGTCGTTGGCGCAGTTGGCGGCGCCGGGTCACCCGCCGCTTCCTCGGGTTGAATCCAAGAATTCAGCAGGTAGCCCACATCCGCCAGTGGGTCCCCCAAGGTGCAAAGCTCCCAATCGAGCACCGCCTGAATCGCCCCGCCGCCGACGATCATGTTGCCCAGCCGATAGTCGCCATGGACGATGGCAGCACCCACCTGTTCCGGCATGGTTTCGGCCAAAATGCGTGATGTCTCCTCCATTTCCGGGATTTCGTGGGTCTTGGAGGCCTCCCACTGCCGGTTCCACCGTTTCAACTGACGGGCCAAGTAGGCTTCCTTGCGCCCGAGATCGCCCAAGCCCACTTGGTCCGGGTCTATGCCGTGCAGGCGGGCGAGCACATCGATGACGTGCAAGCCAAGTTGGTGCCGGTCAGGTGCCTGAAGCAATTCGGCAGCCTCGGCGTCATGCAGCACGGCACCCTCGACATAGCCCATGACGTAAAAGGGGGCGCCGTTCACCGCCGCATCGGCACACAGGCCCAATGCCGGCGCCACAGGCACCTCGGAACCCTGCAGGGCAGCGATGATTCGGTGTTCGCGCCCCATGTCATGGGCGCTTTCAAGCACGTTGCCCAGTGGCGGCCGGCGCAGCACGTAGGCGGCGCCCGCTTGGTCAACGAAGCGATAGGTGAGATTCGAATGGCCGCCGGCAATCAGCGAAAACGCTAATGGCGGCTGCAGGCCGGCGACGTGCTCCACCAGCCAAGCGGTGACCCTTTCCTGCTCGATGCCCTCCAATGTCAAATCTCCAGCCAAGGGTGCTTGCACCGCGCTTGATGCGCCACGCCGGCTAGAAGAACGGAACCCAGCGGCGCCAGCCGCCCTTTTTCTTCTTTTCCGCAACAGCCTGCCGCTCTTCATCGGTGCGCTGCGGCGCAGGCGGCGGTTCGAACCCTTCGGGGTGCTGCAGACGCAGCGGCGGCGGCGTTTCCGGGCGATCGAGCAGGCCCAAGGTCATGAGGTTAGCCCAGGACCTATCCCTGCCGCGGATGCGCTCGTCGAGCACCAGATCGCCGTTTTCGTCAAAAGCCGGGTGATTGGGATAGTTCAATGCCAACACCCTTAGGGTGTCGTTGGCCGCCGTGGGCAGCTCGAGCTTATACTGGGCTTCAACCAGCAGGATGAGCGCTTCGGGGATGGGCTCCGCCTGCGGATAGTTCTCAACCACGAAGCGCGCCCGATTGGCGGCAGCCACATAGGCGCCCCGGCGCATGTAGTAGTCCGCGATGTGGAGCTCCGAAGCGGCCAGCATGTTGCGCAGGTAAATCATCCGCTGCTTGGCATCGCTGGCGTAGTCACTGTGCGGATAGCGGCTCAACAGTTCGGCGAAGTCCGCGTAGGCTTCCTGGGCCGACGTCATGTCCCGCTTGGAGATGTCGGAGGTGAACACCCGGTCCAGCAGACCGCGGTTCTTGTTGTAGGCCGCCAACCCCTTCAGGTAGTAGGCGTAGTCGATGTTGCTGTGCTGGGGGTGCAGGCGAATGAAGCGGTCCGCCGCCAAGCGGGCCGTATCGTGGTCCGAGGACTGGTAGCGCGCATAGACCAACTCCAGCTGCGCCTGCTCAGCGTAGCGCCCGAACGGAAAGCGCGCCTCCAAGCGCTCCAGGGCCGCAATGGCGCGGTCATAGTTCCCCGCCCGCAGGCTGCGCTGGGCGTTGCGGTAGAGCATCTGCTCCGTGGCGTTGACGTCCTCGTCTTCCTCATCTTTGTCCTTGCCGCCGATGAACGGCATCCACGAGCAGCCCGCAAAGGCCACTAGCAATGCGCCCAGGACGAAAAAGCGCCAAAAGCCCGCTGTTGGACGGTGATCGAGGGTACTGGCCAGCATGTGATGGACGGCTCCGCAAAAGGCCTAATTTAGCTCATTTTCAAGTGATTTCCGAACGCCCTGCAGCTCGTCACGGCAAGCGGCACTTGGCAGAGGTGCGCCTCAATGCGCTGGCAACGCACAGCTTCCTCGGGGCCGCGCTCTCGAATCTCGTCGCTCCCCTTCCGGAATGCCTGCTGTGCATGGAGCGCAACCGGAACGAACTGGTAAGCTCAATCCTGAAGCGTCGGTTGCTGCAGCAACCGTGCAGCACAAGCCAGCTGTTGGGGACTAGGGCCGAAGAGGGACTTTTGCCAGATGCCAAAACCACTGCGTCCGCTCACCGGCTTCTTCGGCACCGCGTCTCAAGGGGCTGACTCGGGAGACGTACACGAGCAGATGCGGAGCGCCGTGAGCGGCGGCAAGGTGGGCGCTGCCGTGGTTGGCGTCTACGAGCGGGGCGACGTGAGCATTCAGGGCTACGGCCAGACGCGCATTGATCGGCCGCAGCAGCCGGATGGCGAGACGCTGTTCGAGATTGGTTCCATCACGAAAGTGTTCACGGCCATAATGGTCCAGCGCCTCGTCGAACACGGCAAGCTCGACTGGGACGCGCCGATCTCCCGCTACCTCACGGAATTGCAGTTTGAGAACGAGTCGGTGGGCGCCATCACTCTGCGTTCGCTTGCGACCCATTCGTCGGGGTTGCCCCACCTACCCTCAAACTTCTCCCCGAGCGACATGCAAGATCCCTACGCGGACTATGGCCATGGCCACTTGAGCGCATTTCTGAGCACGTTCGATCCGTTCTGGCTCTCCAGCAGACTCGTCTATTCCAACTTGGGTTTCGGCGTGCTCGGTTCCATTGCGGCCGCGGCGGCGGGGGTGGACTATCCAGCTGCGGTCAAGCAATTCGTCCTTGCGCCTCTCGGCATGGCGCGCTCGTTCGCGGCCTATCCGCCCGTCACCGATCCCAACGCGGCGTCGGGCTACAGCGACGGCGCTTTGGTGCCCGCCTGGACCTTTGACGCCATCGCGGGCGCTGGCGCGGTGGTTTCATCCACAAACGACTTGATGCGGCTCATCCACGCCAGCCTGGAGCCCGATGCGTCCGCCTTGCATGCCGCCATCGCGGCGACGCAAGTACGGCAGCGGGAGCGCGACATGGGTCTGGCATGGCAAATGACGTCGGACAGCGAAGGCAACGCGGTTCATTGGCACAACGGTGGCACAGGTGGCTATGCCAGCTTTCTGGCGCTGCACCCCGCCCAGTCGAAGGGCTGGGTGATCCTTGCTTCGTCTTCGGAACACGCTTGGGTGACCGAACTCGGGATGTCGCTGCTGCAGCAGCCGCAGTAGGCGCAGGCGGTCGATGCTGGGCAGCCAGCGTGCTGTTCCCCAAGTGGCGCAACACTTCCAAGGTTGGATCGGTATCATCCGCACCTGCTTCCGATAGAAGGCAGGGGGCAAAAGGATGATGGATGGGGTTTCGTGCGGTGAGGTCTTGGAGGCTGAAGTGCCCGGTGAGCTGGCCGGGGAGCGGGCCGATCGGGTGGCCGCGCGGCTGTTCGCCGAGCACTCCAGGGCGCTGCTGAGCCGTTGGATCAAGAGCGGCGCCCTGTTGGTGGACGGCGAGGCGGTCAAGCCGAACCTCAAGCTCAGCGCCGGCCAGCGCCTCACGCTAACGCCACAAGCCACCCCCGACGAAGACTGGACCACCCCGCAGCCGGTGGCATTCAAGGTGGTTTACGAAGACGACCAATTGCTGGTTATCGACAAGCCCGCCGGGCTGGTGACCCATCCCGGTGCCGGCAACGCCGATGGCACGCTGGTCAACGGCCTGCTGCATCACCGCGCCGAGCAAATCGAACTGCCTAGGGCCGGCCTAGTGCACCGCCTTGACCAAGACACCTCCGGCCTGCTGGTGGTCGCCGCCACCGGGAAAGCGCAACGGCAACTGGCCGACGCCGTCGCCCAGCATCGAATTGCGCGCCGGTACGTGGGCGTCGCTGAAGGCGTGATGACCGGCGGCCGGACCATCGACCGGCCCATCGGGCGCGACCCGCAACGCCGCACGCGCCAACGGGTGCGGGACGATGGCCGTCCGGCCCGCACGCGGATCGGGGTCCGGCAGCGCTTTCGGGCGCACACTCACATTTCCGCCGAGCTCGAAACCGGGCGCACGCACCAGATCCGCGTGCATCTGGCCAGCATCGGCCATCCCTTGGTGGGCGATCGCCGCTACGGTGCGCGGGGGCGATTGCCAAGGGCGCCGCACCCGGAAGTGGTGCTCACCGTTCGCGGCTTCGGACGCCAAGCCCTGCATGCGTCAGAGCTGGCGTTCGACCATCCAACCACCGGCGAACGCTGCGAGTTTCGTTCACCCGTGCCTAAGGACATGGCCGAACTGCTGGCGGTATTGAGCCTAGACGCGGAGACCCGCGGCAATGAGCACTGATCCGGCAACTCTGGAACAGGACGCCAGTGCAGGCTGGATCCGTGCCACTTGGCCTGCACCGGCTGGCGTCCAAGCGCTCACCACCACTCGAGGCACCAACGTTGGCAACCGAAATGAT
The DNA here is from genome assembly GCA_965220835.1 of Candidatus Azophilus sp. Classification (GTDB taxonomy): domain Bacteria; phylum Pseudomonadota; class Gammaproteobacteria; order Pseudomonadales; family Azotimanducaceae; genus Azophilus. Next base: position 2,971,456 of record OZ244842.1, read on the forward strand.
GAGGGCCAAACTGCGGCGGACGCGACCCGGCGCGCGGTCCAGGCCGCCACCTTGGGCAACGACGGGCATCTGCAATGGCTGGAGCAGGTGCACGGCAATGGCTGCATTCGTGCCGATGCCGGCTCCTGCCGGTCATTGCCTCAAGCGGACGCGGCTTGGACCAATGAAAGGGGCGTGGGGCTGGTCATCCAGACTGCGGACTGCGTCCCGGTGGCGCTGGCCGCCGCGGATGGCCAAAGCATCGGCGCCGCCCACGGCGGCTGGCGCGGGCTCACCGACGGCGTGATCGAGAGCTTGGTTGCAGCCATGCGCAGCGGCGGTGCAAAGCAGCCGCTAATCGCCTGGGTCGGCCCCGCCATCGGACCGGAGGCCTACGAAGTGGGGGCGGACGTCCATGGCGCCGTGCTCGCGGCCACATCGCAATCCCTGGAAGGCCAGTTCTTCCGCAACGGCCAAGCGCCCGGCAAGTGGCACTTGGACCTCTTCGCCCTGACCGACTGGCTGCTGCGCCAAGCCGACGTCAAGCACATCGCCTGTGAGCGCATTTGCACTTGGTCCAACGCCCACCTCTACTCCCACCGACGGGACGGCGCGACCGGCCGCATGGCCACCGTGGTTTGGATGGCACCCTGAGAACCAAACGGAGCCCTGTTCGCCATGGATGACGCCCAAAGCCTCTTGTTTGACGCTGACTGTTGTAACATATCGCCCTTCCCGCTTGTGCGAGATCGACCATGGTTCGTTGCCTCGCCTTCGCCGCCACCTTCCTCCTTGCTAGTTCTTTCCTCGCGGTTTCCGCGAGTGCCCAAACCTGCCCGGCACTCTCGTGCTTTGCGGCCAGAGTGGTGGCCGTCGCCGACGGTGACACTGTGACCGTGCTCCGCCAGGACCCTGCCGGGCCTAGGCAAATGCGAGTTCGGCTTACGGAAATCGATGCCCCGGAAAGAGGCCAGCCTTGGGGGGCCCGCGCAAGGCAAGCCTTGGCCGACAAGGTGTTCCGCCAAACCGTGCAGGTGGCGTCGAGCGGCGAGGACCGCTACGGCCGGCTGCTGGCGCGGCTTTATGTGGCCGACAGCGACGGTTTGACACAGCGAGACGTCAATCGGGACATGGTGCGCGAAGGACACGCTTGGGTGTACCGCCGCTACGCGACCGAGAACTGGCTGCCCGATGAGGCGGCCGCCCGGGAATCAGGGCTTGGGCTGTGGTCCCTGGGCGTTGACGCATCAGTTCCTCCCTGGGAGTGGCGGCGTGGCGAGCGGCGCCGCAAGTTCGCCGAGGTCGAGCAGGTGTCTAATGCTAATCCCCCGGCCGTGGCTGCAGCTGCAGCCGAGGTCAATCGTGATTCGTTCTCATGTGGCGGAAAGCGCACGTGCCGAGAAATGGTTGCCTGTGCCGAAGCCCAATTCCACTTTACAACTTGCGGCGTGCGCGCACTGGACCATGATCGTGACGGCCTGCCCTGCGAGAAGCTCTGCCGAAACCTCCGCTGACCGCTAGAAGCCGAGGCGAGTCCGTATAATCGCGGCTTTTTTTGCCGGGATGCCCAACCAGTGCGCCGACTTGCCAGACTTGCTGCCCCACTCGCCCTAGCCACCCTGCTGGCCGCAAACGCGCACGCCGCTGGTGAGGGCGATGCTGTTGACGGCGGCGGTATTGGTGACGCCGCTATTCGCGGCGGCAAGGAAGGGGCGGAGCACATCGAGCAGGTCATCGTCGAAGCGGAGCGCATCGACCGAGGCGCAGCGGATTCGTTCGGCATCCTGTCCAGCGCACCGGTGGACACGGTGTTCGGCCTTGGCAAGACGCTGCACGAAACGCCGCGGGCCGCGGCCTCCTTGAGTGCGGACATGCTCTCGCTGTATGGCGTTGAAAGGGTCACGGACTTTTCCAACGTTGCGCCAGGCGCCTTCACGGCATCGTTCTTCGGGCTGGCGGCCAGCATCGACCTGCGCGGCAGCATTGCCGACACCCACTTTCGGGGCATTCGGCGGCTGACCAGTTCCGGGGGTTGGGAATCCTTGATCGGCGCCGCCCACCGGGTGGACATCGTGCGCGGCCCGGCCTCCCCCATCCACGGACCAGGGTCCATTTCCGGGTACTTGAACGTGGTGCCGAAAACGGCCCGCGCCGACGAAGGGCGGTTCATCGAAGCGCCCACCGGAGAGCTCACGCTAAGTGCGGCATCGTGGAACCGGTTCGGCGTGGAGGCGGAACGGGGCGGCCCGATGACTTTGCTGGGCAAGCCTGCGGGCTACCACGCCTTCGCACTCTGGGAGGACGCCGACGGCTACTACAACCACCATCCAGGCAACCGCCAGCTGATGACCCAAGCGACCCTCGTAGTGGACGTTCGGGACAATGTCTGGGTCGAGGCGGGCCACCAGTACCAGCGCTGGCGCGGCGCGGAAGTCGGCGGCTGGAACCGCATCGACCAAACCCTGATCGACGAGGGCCTGTACCTGTCGGGCGCGCCGCTGGTGAATCTGGACACCGACGGCAGCGGCCGCATCGGCCAAGCGGAAATCCTCGCAGTCAGCCCCAACAATCGGTTGAACGTGTTCACCCCCTACGACTCGGGCTTCGGCTTCTTCGACAGCGACGCCGAACGCGACGCCCTGAAGCTCAACCCCTCCACCCTGCAACGGGTGCCGATCGGCGCTGACGACTGCCTGTGCGCCGAGGACGACCAAGGCGCCGCGGACTCGCTGGCCGTTTACGTGGACGTGGTGGCGGAGCTGGCGGCCGTTTCGCTGCGCCAGAAGCTGTTCATCGACTTCGCTGACCGCCACATCGTGTCCAGCTACGGCTTTTCCCAAACCCATCGCACCCTGCTGGTGGAGGAGCGCATCGAAGCGGCGTTCAAGGGCATCCAATTGGGCGATGCGTTGGAAGTGGATCTGGTGATCGCCCCCAACCTGCGCTACTACGACACTCGCGCCCGCCAAGACCTGGCGTTCGAGTTCTTCAACCGGCGGGACATCAGCAAGCCGCCCTCCGCCTTGGATCTTCGGTTGCCATCCTACGGCAACGAAGACACAGACCCCTTCACCACCGATGTCCGCACTGAATGGCTGAACCTGGGCCTCGCCGCCATCGCGGACTTCAGGCTCCTTGAGCGCCTTGCGCTGCTGGCCGGTGCCCGTTGGGACCACTACGACCTGCGCTCGCGCAACGGCCCGGACGTGTTCGCCTTCGCAGCGCCCAACGCCCAGGCCTCAAAAACGCAAGGCGAATTCTCCTGGAGTCTTTCCGCAAGCCTCGACTTGGGCGCATGGCGCCCCTACGTCACCTTCGCGGAGCAGGCGCTCACGTTGGGCGGGCAATCCGGGGAGGTTTCGGTGAACAACGTCGAAGCCGGTCCCTTGGGCAAATCGAAGCTCAAGGAGGCAGGGCTGAAGTTCGCGGGCTTCGACGGCCGCCTGCAGGCCGCCTTGGCCGTCTATGACCAAAAGCGCATCGACTACTCGGCGTTGGCCGACAGCAACCTGGCAGTGCGCGGCAAGGGCGTGGAATTCGACTTGCGGGCGGCGTTCAACGATCGCTTGGCGCTGTTGCTCTCCGCCACCCGTTCGCGCATTTACCGCCAGCCGCTGACGGGCCGCTTCATCTTCGCCCCCGCCGCCGTCACCGGCTTCGCGCCGGAAGACCAGTACGGCGGCAACTTGGTTACGGTGCTGCCCGCTGGGGACCGGCGCTTTCGACAGCGGGGCGCCTTGCCCGAATACGTGATCAGCGCCGGCGGCAGCACGCGTTTCGGACCGCGCCGCAGCTTCGGCCTCAACCTCACCGCCAGCCGGGTGGGCAAGGCGTGGTCCGGCGTGGCCCGCACCGTGCGCCTGCCCGCCTACACCTTGGTGAACGCCTCCCTCTCTTGGTCCCACGGCGCTTGGCAAGCCAGCCTGGCCGTCAACAACGCCCTCGATGAGCGCTACTTTCAAGGCAACTTCCCGCAAATCTTCGGCGATCTGGTCGTGCTGCCAAGCCTGCCACGCAACTGGCGGCTAACGCTGAGCCGGAGATTCGGGGGGTAAAGCCTCCACATCAAACTGAGCTGCGGCGCTGCGCGCCCCGTTCGAGGGCGAGACGCACGCGCCCTCGATCCAACGGACCACGCTGGGTTCCACAGGCGTTGCGTTGCGCGAAAACCATGCGCCTTTCTGGCAAAGTACACTGAGCACCCAGTGATGGGTGCAACGGAGTGCCCCATCCCAATTCGGCACCGAGTTGCAAAGCAACTCAAACGCGAGTCTTCTCGCGCAGTTGCGAAGCAACTCAAACGCGAGACCTCTCGCGCAGTTGCGCAGCAACCCCAACGCAAGGACAAGAGCATGGCAACCTACAAATTTGGCGCCTTCGTGGCGCCGCATCATCCCATTGGCGAGCATCCCACGCTGCAGTTGCAGAGTGACTTGGCGCTTGTGGAGCATTTGGAGCGTCTCGGGTTTGACGAGTTTTGGTGCGGCGAGCACCACTCCACCGGCTGGGAGGTGATCGCTTCGCCGGAACTGTTCCTGGCTGCCGCCGCTGCGCGCACTTCGCGCATCAAGCTCGGCACTGGGGTGATTTCGCTGCCTTACCACCATCCGTTCATGGTGGCCCAGCGCCTGGTGCAGCTCGATCATCAGTCCCGGGGACGGGTCATTTTCGGCTCCGGGCCGGGCGCCCTGCCGTCCGATGCGCACATGCTGGGCGTCGACCCGATGCTGCTGCGCGACCGTCAGGATGAAGCCATCGGGGTCATCCGCCACCTGCTGGAGAGCGATGAGCGCATCACCCATGAGTCGGACTGGTTCACCCTTCGCGACGCCAAGCTGCAGTTGAAGCCGGCCCAGGAGCGCATGGAGTTCGCGGTCGCCTCCTTGGTCAGCCCATCCGGGATGACGTTGGCCGGCAAGCATGAGGCGGGCGTGCTGTCCATCGGCTCGGTCTCCAAGGCCGGCATTCAGGCGCTGCCGCTGCAATGGAGCTTCGCCGAGGAGTCCGCCGCCAAGCACGGCAAGCAGGTGGACCGCCTCAACTGGCGCCTGGTGCTGAGCTGGCACATTGCGGAAACCCGCCAAGCGGCGCGGGAGCAAGCCAGGGACGGGCTGTTTCGGCACAACAACGAGTACACCGTCGGGACCTTGGCCGCCGGCGAAGGCACCATCTACAAGACGCCGGACGAAGCCGTGGATGTGGCGGCGTTCAGCGACGACAGCGCCAACGTGATTGGCACCCCCGACGACCTGGTGGCGAAGATTCGGGAGCTTGAGCAGATCTCCGGCGGCTTCGGCACAGTGATCGGCTTTGTTCACGATTGGGCCAACCGGGAAGACACCCTGCGCAGTTGGGACTTGGTGGCCCGCTACGTCATTCCGGAAGTCAACGGCCTGTTGGACGGCTTTCGGGAGTCCAACGCCTACGTCATCGCCAACCGGGAAACCTGGAACCGTGCCTCCGCGGCCATCATGAGCAAGATCAAGGCCAACAAGCGCGCCGCCCAAGCGCTCAAGGGGCCGCAAACCGGCATGGCCAAGTCGGCGCTGTCCGCCCATGCCGCGCCAGACATCGACAAGGCGAAGACGGGGAATTAAGCGAAGCCACGGCAATGTCCATCGACTGGAAGCAATATGATGCTGCCGGCCTGTGGGATGAGCTGGTCACTCCCTCCGGCCGGGCCCGGCCGGGCGCCGGGCCGTTGCTAAGGGTGCTCTCGCGGCTAACTGACGAGGAGCTTTCCGAGCGGGCCGCCGCCGCCGAGCTGGCGATCCGCACCATGGGAATCACCTTCACGGTGTACGACAGCGACCAGCCCGGCGGCATCGACCGGGAGTGGCCCTTCGACATCGTGCCGCGCCTGATCCGCAAGCGTGAATGGGACGTCATCGCCCAAGGGCTGACCCAGCGAGTGCGGGCCTTGAACGCCTTCATTGACGACGTCTACCACCATCAACGCATCCTGCGCGATGGCGTGGTGCCCGCGCCCCACATTGAGAAATCCCGCGAGTTTCGGCCCCGTTGCGTGGGCATCGACCCGCCCCACGGCGTGTGGTGCCATGTTTGCGGCACCGACTTGGTGCGCGACCGGGATGGCGCCCTCTATGTGCTGGAGGACAACCTAAGGGTGCCTTCGGGCGTGTCCTACATGCTGGAGAACCGCGCCGTGATGAAGCGCGTCTTCCCGGAGCTGTTCCAGGACTACGCCATCCACCCGGTGGACGACTACCCGCAACGGCTGGCGGCCTGCCTGCGCTCCTTGGCGCCGGAGCGCAATGACGCCCCGCAGATTGCGGTGCTGACCCCCGGCATCTACAACGCCGCCTACTTCGAGCACGCCTATCTGGCCCAAGCCATGGGCGCCGAACTGGTCGAAGGCGCCGACCTCCGAGTGGGCGCCGATGATTGCGTGTACATGAAGACCATCGCCGGCCGGGTGCGCGTGGACGTGATCTACCGGCGCATCGACGACTTGTTCCTGGACCCAAAGGCGTTCCGGGCCGATTCCGTGCTGGGCGTGCCGGGCCTCATGCGCGCCTGGCAGGCGGGCAACGTGGCGCTGGCCAATGCACCTGGCTGCGGCGTGGCGGACGACAAGGTGATCTACACCTACGTGCCGGAAATGGTGCGCTACTACTTGGGCGAAGAGCCGCTGCTGGCCAACGTGCCCTCCTACCGTTGCGTGGAGAAGGCCGACCGGGACTACGTGCTCGACAACCTCGACAAGCTGGTGGTCAAGCCCGCCAACGAGTCCGGCGGCTACGGCATGCTGATGGGCCCGAAGGCCAGCAAGCGCGAGCGCAACGCGTTCGCCCGCGCCGTGCGCGCCAATCCGCGCAACTACATGGCGCAGCCGATGCTCACCCTGTCCACAGCCCCCACCCTCGCCGGCGCGCCAGGCAGCGCCGACCGGATGCAGCCCCGCCATCTGGACCTGCGCCCGTTCATCCTTTCCGGAGCGGAAACCTATGTGACCATGGGCGGCCTGACCCGGGTGGCCATGAAAAAGGGCTCCATGGTGGTGAACTCCTCCCAAGGCGGAGGCAGCAAAGACACTTGGATATTGGACCTGCCGCCATGAGCCACAGCGTGCTTTCCAGAGTCGCCGAACGCATCTACTGGCTGGGGCGCTACATGGAGCGAGCTGACAACACGGCCCGGCTGATCAACGTCAATTCCAACATGCTCATGGACCTGCCCACGCGCCGCCCGCTGGGCTGGCGGCCGCTGATCGACATCACCGGTTCCGGGGCGCTGTTCGACGCCCTTTACAGCGAGGCCAGCGAGCGCAACGTGTGCCGCTTCCTCACCAGCGACCCGCGCCATCCCTCGGCCATCACCAGCGCCATTGCAGCCGCCCGGGAGAACGCCCGCACCGTTCGGGAGACCATGCCCGGCCCCACTTTCGAGTTCGTGAACGACTTGCACCTGTTCGCCCGCTCAAGCCTTGGGCCGAACCTTTCCCGAGGCAAGCGCCAAGCCGCCCTCGAAGGCATCAACAGCCGCGTGCAGCGCTTGGAGGGCTTCCTGTCGCAGAACATGATGCACGACGCCCAATGGCAGCTGCTGCGCCTCGGCAACCGCATCGAGCGGGCCGACATGACCACCCGCATCATCGACGTGCGCTCGGCCGACCTGCTGCCGCCGGGCCACGACCTGGCCCCCTTCCAGGAAATTCAATGGCGCAGCGTGCTCGGCTCCCTGAACGCCCGCCAGTCCTACCAAGCCGTTGTCGGCGCGCCCATCAGCCGTTCCCTCGTGCTTGAGTTCCTGCTGCGCGAACCCGGGCTGCCGCGCTCCTTCGCCTACTGCCTGACCGCCATGGGCCGCCACATCCGCTCGCTGCCGCGCCACGAAGCCCCGCTGCGCGCCTGCGACCAAGCGGCCGAGTTTCTCGCCTCATCCGACTTGGGCGCCCTTGATGACGAATCCTTGCATCGGTTCCTTGACGAATGCCAAGTGCGCCTCGGCCAACTGCACGAGGCGATGACCAACGCATGGTTCCGCGTGCCGGACGCGGGCTAGTGTTAAGATTGGGCTTCCAAAGTTGCCCTCCATGCAGAGCATCATGCACTGCGTGGATTAAGGCCGTTAGCACTTCAGTTATCTGCGTAGCTCGGACAGTGCCTAGGAAACTGCTCGCATTGGTTGGCTGCGGTCTGTGCGCGGTTATAGTCGGCGGCTGTGCCGAACAACCTGACGTCATGCCCAACTCGAATTCGTTGCCGCCGCCTCCCAAGGCGGAAACGCGCCCCCACGCCTACACCCACCATGGCATCACGGTGGAGGATCCCTTTCAATGGCTGAAGGACGCAAGCTACCCCACCGTGGACGATGCCGACGTGCTGGCCTACCTCGAGGCGGAGAACCGCTACTTCGAGGCGGCAATGGCGCCGCACGCGGCTCTGGTGGACAGCCTGTTCGAGGAGATCAAGGCCCGCCAGCAGCCGGACGAGGCCAGCGTGCCCGTGCGCGAAGGGGCTTGGTTCTACCAGTGGCGCTATGAGCAGGACGGGCAGTACCGCATCTGGTCTCGCTGGCCGGCTGATGCCCAAAACGCCCGGATTGGGCCTGCCGCTGCAGGAGCAACTGCGCCTGCGGACGTAGCCACCACTGCAGGAGCAGCGGCCGCCGTGGAAGCGGCCACCGATGGGGGCGCAGCGGTGGCCGCTGCCAATGTCCAGACAATTCTTGACGAGCCCGCGTTGGCGGAAGGTTTGGCGTATTTCCGCCTTGGGGCTTTGGCGGTCAGCAACGGCGGCCAACTGATGGCCTACAGCACGGACACCAGCGGCGCGGAGCGCTTTCGCTTGGTGGTCAAGGATCTCCGCAGCGGTGAACTGCTTGAGGATGCCATTGAGGAAACCATCGGCTCCCCGGTGTGGGCGGCGGACGACTCGGCCTTTCTCTACACGGTGGTTGACGAGAACTGGCGCCCCTACCAAGTGCGGCGCCATCGGCTGGGCGAGCCGGCCGCCAAGGACGCCATCGTTTACGAAGAGCCCGATCCAGGCTTTTTCGTCGGCATTTCAGCATCGGCATCCAAGCAGCACGTCATCATCCACACCGCCGACCACGTGACCTCGGAAGTGTACCTGGTTCCCGCCCAAGACTTGGATGCCAAGCCCCGCCTGGTCGCCCCGCGCCGGCCCGGCCATGAGTACGCCGTGGATCACCAGGGCGACCGCTTCATCATCCGCACCAACGACCGGCACCGCAACACGCGCCTCGCCACCGCCGCAGGGGACGATTTGTCCGAGGACGCGTGGACGTCCTTGCTGGAGGGCACCGACGCCCTCTACATTCGCGGCTTTGAGCCGTTCGCGGACTTTATCGCCGTGCAGGAGCGCGTGGGTGGCCTTGACCAAATCCGCCTGATCGACCGCGCCGGCCAAAGCACCCACATCGACTTCCCGGAAGCCGCTTACGCGGTGAGCTTAGGCAGCAACCCGGAGTATCAAACCCGCACCCTGCGGCTGAACTACACCTCGATGGTGTCCCCCGATACGGTCTACGACTACCATCTGGACAGCGGCGAACTGGAGACGCGCAAGGTTCGGGAGATTCCCAGCGGCTACGATGCCGGCCTCTACGTCACGGAGCGGCTTAACGCCCCAGCCCGGGACGGCGCCCAGGTTCCGGTCTCCATCGTGCGGCGCAAGAACGCGCCGACGGACGGCAGCGCTCCGCTTTACCTATATGCCTACGGCGCCTACGGCTACGCCATCCCGCCCTCGTTCTCCGCGTCCCGTCTGTCTCTGCTGGACCGCGGCTTCATCGCCGCCATAGCCCACATCCGGGGCGGCGACGACCTGGGCTACCACTGGTACGAGGCGGGCAAGCTCAAGCACCGGACCAACACCTTCAACGACTTCGTTGACGTGGCTCAGCACCTGATCGACACCGGCCACGCCAAGGCCGGCCGCATCGCCATTGCCGGCGGCAGCGCCGGTGGCACGCTCATGGGCGCCGTGGTCAACCAAGCCCCGCACCTCTGGGGCGCGGTGGCTGCCCACGTGCCCTTCGTGGACGTGCTCAACACCATGCTGGACGACAGCCTGCCGCTGACCCCCATCGAGTGGCCGGAGTGGGGCAACCCCATTGAGGACGCCGAGGCGTTCCGCCTGATCCGCTCCTACTCCCCCTATGACCAACTCAAGCCCGGCGCCTACCCGCCCATGCTGGTCACCGCCGGGCTGAACGACCCGCGGGTGACCTACTGGGAGCCCGCCAAGTACGTCGCCAAGCTGCGCACCCTGAAAGCCGACGACAACCTGCTGCTGCTCAAGACCAACATGGGCGCCGGTCACGGCGGCAAGTCCGGGCGCTTCGACTCGCTGCGCGAAGTGGCGGAGGAGTACGCCTTCATCCTGGCGGCTATGGAGTTGGTGGAATAGGGGGTCCGCGCCATGTCGGCCGCGGCCCTCCCGCTTGTAGTCGCGCTCGTTGTAACCTCGCAGGGCACTCGGGCATGGTAAGTGACCGTTCCCATAGTCAATTAAACCGTTCTATCTATCGACTGGCGGTCGGCTTCCAGCGCCTGACGGAGTGCATTCACTACAACCGCATTCAGACTGACTCCATTGCGCTTGGCATAGAGCGCAGCGCGTTTGTGCAGTTCGCGGCCTGGGCGCACGTTAAAGCTCCCCTTGAGGGGGATATCCGGGTTACGCCCTTCTTCCCGGCAAAACTGCAGGTAATCATCCACTGATTCTTGAAAGGCAATCTTCAGACCCGTCACGTCCTGAGCCTCATAGGTAACAAGATCGCGAATGAACTCCAGCCTACCATGGAGGACATCGTCCTCTTTGCTGTAGTGGACGGAACCAACATAGCCTCGGTGTTCCAGCAAATCGCTCATATTAGGTTTTCCTCGATCAAGCAACGACGCACTTCGTTTAGCACATATGGCTTAACGATGCTGGCTGGATGGGGCCTATGCAACAAGATAACGGGCCCTTCCGGATGGGAAAACCGGCGGCGGGAACCCGCCCCCTTGGCTTCCTTGAACCCCGCGCCGTGAAGCAGGCGCACCAACTCGTCCCAAGTGAAGTCCTTTGGGTGATTGAGAAAGCGCGCAATCAACTTCTCGCGGCGTCCCATGCGGGTTCCGTCCAACAGGCGTCAAGTCCTGCAGTATAGGCTGCGCCCTGACGGAAGCAACTAAATTTAGTTGCATTGCTTCGATCCTCCCAGCCGCAGTTGCCAAGCAACCTAGAGCGCAGGCAGGTTGCCAAAGCCCGAGTCGCAAGATAAGGACTAGCCGATTTCTGCGTCGCCGAATTGGCCAACGAGAGTGAATTCGGGTTGCATCTGCCAGATCGACAAACCACAATATGTTCCGTTCCGAAGAACAAAAAACCCAACATATAGGTACTGGGGATGATCCGCCAACAGAGAAGGGACGGGATTGAAAAGCAGGCTCGACACCTCCGACGGCGGGTTTGGGAAGCGCACTTGGCCGAGCGAGCAGAAACTCCGCAAGACCACTATGAGTTAGTGGAGCCCCAGCTAGCAGCGCAGGTGCTTGCCCGCTCTCTCGCCGTAGCGACCAGTTTCGGTGGTGAGCACTTTGACTCGCTGGCCAAGCGGTTCAGAGTTTCCGCTTCAGCCATGGCGCTCCGGCTAACTGAAGTCGGCGTGGTCGTTCGATAGCAATCTCACCTCACTCGATTTGCTCGCCGCTGGATGCATGGCAGTAGATTCCGCCAAAGACCAGTTCGCTCGCCCCCTACAACTCTTTGGTCTGATGTCTTAGCCCAATTGCCATGAAGGTATCAGGCGTTTCGTTCAAGGTGCCCGACCAGTTCCACCTCAAAGGCTCCGGGCGCCTCATCGGTTACGAAGTGGCCGACGTCCGGCAGCTCGATGAATCTGTATGTGGCGTCCACCCAATCGTGGGTGCCTTCGGCGGCCATGCGGCCTACGGCTTGGTCGGCGTTGCCCCAGAGGTAAAGGGTTGGCACGGTCACTGCGGGCACGTCGCGCCACTGGATTTGGGATTGGCCGAGCGCACGATACCAATTCAGCGCTGCGTCCAGGGCCTCCCGGTGCCCTAGGGTGGCCAAGTAGGCTCTGGCATCCGCGTCGGGCACGCCATTGCCCTTGAAGATGGCGCGCAACTTTGCCGCATCGTCGGCGAGCAGTTCGTCGGTGGCTTCGGCTCTCTGGAAGGACCTGTGGTGGCTGGAACGCCCGGACTGGCGCCGGTCCTCTTTCATGGCTTGTGCAAAGGCTTGAGGATGGGGCCGGGAGATGACGGCCAGCGTTCGCACCCGATGCGGATGCAACGCGGCCACCACCCAAGCCAGATGCCCGCCCCAATCGTGGCCGACCAAGTGAAAGTGCTCGCAACCCAAGGCATCGGCGATGGCCAGCACATCGCTCGCTAGGGTTTCCACCCGATAACTGTCGATGCCGCTCGGGCGGGCGTCCGCGGAGTAGCCGCGCTGGTCCGGTGCGCAGACGCGGTAGCCGCGTTCCGCAAGTGCCGGCAGTTCGCGCCGCCAGGTGTGCTTGGTCTGCGGGTAGCCGTGCAGAAACAGCACCAATTCACCGTCCGCCGGGCCGGCCAGATCAGCCGTGAAGGTCAAGCCATTGGCGGCTATGGGCTGGCTTTGAAGTATGAAGGACTCTGTCGTCACAGCGGTCAGCCTCCGTAGTTCTGTTGCCACTCGTGTTGCTTGCGCATGTCGGCGATGTAGCTCTGCCAGCGCCCCGCCGCTCGCTTGCTGTCCTCGAAGGCCCGCGCCTTGCGCAGGGCGGCAAAGCCCTCACCGAACTTCTCCTGCTCCGCGCAGGCGATGGCCAGCAACAACCAAGCGTTGCCTGGGTTCTCCATGCCCAAATCCAAGGCGTCGCGCAACGCTTGCTCGGCTTTTGCCCAGCGTCCTGCCTCGATGTGCAGGTTGGCGGCACGGACCAAGGGCGCGCCGTCCTTAGCGAGTTCAGCCAAGCGCGTCAACGCGGCGATTGCGCTATCGGTCTCACGGGCGGCCACCCAGGCGTTGGCCAGCAGGCCCAAATTGTCTTCATCCGGCACCAGCAGATCGTCCTGGAAAGCCGCGTCCACCATCCGTGCGGCGTGCTCGGGCACGCCCCGAGCCACGGCCAGCTGCACCATCGAACGGATGGACGAACCCTTCTCCAAGGTGCCGCTCAGCCAAGCCACGCGCAGGGTGGCGAGCGCCTGGCCTTCATCCTCCAGCAAGAGGTAAACGCTGGCCAGTTGCTCCCAATAGCCGGGCTTGTCCGGCCACAGCCGCAGCATGCGCTGCAAGGTGGCGGCGGCCTTTTGGTAACGCCCAAGCTCAAAGTAGGCTGCCGTCAGTAGCTGAAACCAGGATTCGCGCGGGTTTTCGGCCGCCGCCAGCGCCCGTTCCGCGTATGGGACGGCTTGCTCGTGGCGCTGCGTTTGGGCGTAGATGTTGGCCATGAACATCAGCTGTGCCGGCGAGGGTGCCTCCAAGGTCTCGAACCACTCCGCAGCGAAGGCCAAGGCGGCGTCGAAGTCGTTCTGCGCGGCATGCAACTGAGCCACCATGTAGCCGACGTTGTACTTCACCTTTTCCGGCAGCTTGTTGAGCGCCAAGCTTCTCTTCAGGTGCGTGATGGCTTGGTCGAAGCGCTCCGCGCTCATTTCCGCATAGCCGAGCATTTGCAGGGTCAGCGCTTGGTCCAAGGTGTCAGCCTGCACGTCATTCAGCAGCGCCGTGAGCACCGCCACCGCACCTTCCACGTCGTTCGAAGCCATCAATTCCTGGGCCTCGGTGAGCCGGTTGTATGTCTTGGCGGTGACCGAGTCTGCATTGGCCAAGACTGGGGCGCAAACGAGAAGGGCCAGCGCCGTGAGAAAGGCAAGCGGCCGACCCAAAGCAAGGAGCCGGCGCTTCCCTGCGGGACGTCCATCGCGTGTGGCAACGGCGCTACGTGCCGTCCGAGAGCAAGATGCCCTCGCTACGGGGGATCCCATCCGCTTAGCCAAGAAACTCACGCCAGCAAAACCCGCTCCGCGAAATCTCGCCCATCTAGCCAGGAGTTTCGCGCCAGCGAAACGCCAACGCGAACGCGCGCTGGCACGGTTACTGGCCCTCCAGCACGAACTCGATGGTTTGCATGGCCCGCTGCGCCACTGGGGTGCCGTCCACGATCTTGGGGCGGAACTTCCAGCGCTGCATGGCGGCCAAGGCCGCTTCGTTGAACAGGCGGGTGGGGTCGGATTCCATGACCCTGGCGTCGGAAACCGAGCCGTCCGGGCGGATGATCACTTCCATCGTCACCCAGCCCTCAATGCGCGCCTGCTTGGCGCGCCGTGGGTACACCGGGGCGATGCGCACCACGGGGATGGCGTCAGTGTCGAAGCCAGCCAAGCCTTGGCCAGCGCTGAGGGTGCCGAGGTAGGGGCCGCCGCCGTCGTTGATGGGCAGGCCGATGCTGGGCATGTCCATGCCTAGGTCACGGGCGGCAAAGCTGTTGATTTGGGTGGAGAAGTCGGGAGTCTCCGGCACCTCATCCGGTGGTGGCGGCGGCTCTGGCAAACGCCGGTCCTTGGTGTTGATCTCCGTGTCCGCCGGGTCGATGCGCACGAAGTTGAGGTACGCCTGCTGCCGGTCCGGCTTCTCCAGAATGCCGTCGGAACGAATCAGCTGGTTCATGAGCGTGAACAGGCTCAAGGCCACGCCCACCGCCAAGCTGGCGGCCCCAAGCTGGCGCAGGCGCGTCAATGCGGCTAAGTTCACGGCTCGTCAGCCGCGACCGAGACGCTGGTGGCGCCCGCCAGCCGGGCTTGGTCCAGCACATCGATCAGCGTCTCGGTGTTGGACAGCGCATCAGCGATGATGATGACCGCCGCACCAGGGCTTTCCGCCAAACCCCGCTCGATGTTGGCGCGCACCGCCCGCTTGTCGACTTGGCGCTTCTCGATCCAAATCTGGTTGTTGGCGCCAATGCCCACCTGGATGCTGGAGGCATCGGTGGGCACCGCGGTCTCCGCATTGGGCCGGGTGACATCCACCCCGGATTCCTTGACGAAGGTGGAGGTGACGATGAAGAAGATCAGCATGATGAACACCACGTCCAGCATGGGCGTGAGGTCGATGGGGCTCTCTTCCTCTTCATCGATGAAGAAACGGGAACTGTCCGCCATCAGCGTGCTCCTTTGCGGTCCCGTGCCCGGGCCTAGGTGGGGGCCATGCGCTCGCCGAGCTGGCGCAGTTCGCGCTTATGGCGGCGATGGAGATGGGTGGCGAAGGGGATGGCTGAAATCGACACCACCATCCCCGCCAAGGTGGGAATGGTGGCCGCGCTGACGCCGTCCGCCATGGCCCTGGGATTGCCGGAGCCGAGGCTGGCCATGACGTCGAACACTTGGATCATGCCGGTAACGGTGCCCAGCAGGCCCATCAACGGCAGCAGGGCGATGAACGCCGTGATGGTCTTGAGGTGGCTGGCCATCTCGCAATCGACTTCCGAGATGAGCTGGGCACGCTGCCGCATCGCGTACCAAGACGCCCGTTCCGGGCGGGACCGCCAAGCGTCCAGCCGCTGCTGCCGAACCGCCGGCAACCCAAAGCGGAAGAACCAGAGCCGCTCCAGCACCATCCACCAGAGCAGCACGGTCAAGGCGAGAATGCCCCAGAGCACCTGCCCGCCCCTCTCCATGAAATCGAAAAACCCGACTGTCAGCCCCTCCATTGGCCGGCCACCCCAAGTCAAGCCGAGCCGGCGGCAGGTTGCCGGGAGCGGGCCAGCGCTTCCGCCTTCTGCGCCATCAAGCCCGCCGCCTGCTCGCCGATGACTTTGCTGAGGTGGGTCGAGCGGCTGCTAAGGAAACTGTGGGAGAGCAGCAGGGGAATGGCGGCGCTTAAGCCCAGCACGGTGGTCACCAACGCTTGGGAAATGCCTCCCGCCATCAGCTTGGGATCGCCCGCCCCGAACAGGGTAATGGCTTGGAAGGTGCCGATCATGCCGGTCACCGTGCCAAGCAGGCCCATCAAGGGCGCCACTGCGGCCAACACGCGGATGGTGGGCAGGCCCTTGCGCACCTCCGCCACGTCAGCGATGACGACACTCTCCAAGTGGCGCGATATGAGCTCCAAATCATTGAGATGGGCGTGCTGGTGGTAGGTGGACAGGATGCGGCCCACGGGATTGTCGTCATTGACCTGGTCCAAGTCCTCAAGCTGCCGCTTGATGCGCCGATTGATCACCGCCAAGCGCAGCGCCCGCTCCGCCACCAGAGCCAGGCCGATGGCCGTGATGGCCAAAATGAAGTAACCCACCAAGCGACCTTGCTGGATGCGCTCGATGAGGCTCGGCGACTGCACCAGCAAGCCCAGCAGGGCGCCCCGGGAGGGATCCAAGGCGAAGTTCACCAGATCCTCCGGCTTGGCAGCGCCCAACGCCTCGGCAGTGCTGCGGGCGGCGCCCGCCGGCTGCCGGGGCAACTCCACCAACTGGTTGCTCTCCGGCAGGTAGTTCAGATACTTGCCATCCGCCACTACGTTGAACAGGCCCACCCGAACGGCTTGCG
This sequence comes from Candidatus Azophilus sp., assembly GCA_965220835.1. Classification (GTDB taxonomy): domain Bacteria; phylum Pseudomonadota; class Gammaproteobacteria; order Pseudomonadales; family Azotimanducaceae; genus Azophilus. The sequence continues at coordinate 2,987,966 of OZ244842.1, forward strand.
CCGCGTAGGTGCCTCCGGCCGGCTCGACAATCTGGGCGGGGAAGCGGCTCACCTGCCCGGAGTGGGAAATCTCCTGCATCAGCAACCGCCAGAGCGCGCGCATCTGGGGGATGGTGGGCACTTCGGCGCTTTCCGCCAAGGCCTCGGCCTCCCCGCGCCGTTCCGGATACTCCAAGGTGATGAACGAATCGAACAACAGGGTTTGCACGTCATCGGCGGTCTGGCGGAAAACGCCGAACAACTCGCCAAGGTCGCCAATGCGGCGGTCGAGCTGGGTAGTGAGTTCCGCCAGCCGGTCCTCGTTGCCGTCGAACTGCCGTTGCAGGTTGTTCTTTTGCCGCTCAAGGCCGGCGATGTCCGCCTGCAATTGCGCCAGCATGCTTGCCCGTTCCGCGGCTGAGGCTTGGAACTGCCGCTCGCGCTCGCTGCTGCGCTGGGCCTCTAGGCCCGCTTGCCGGGCCACCCGGTCATAGAGTTCCATCAAGCCGCCTGGCTCCGCGCCCTGCTCCTCGGCCCAAGCAGCGGCATGGCTCAGCCACAGCAAGCCGCAGAGCATCCCCAGAACGGGCCTCATCGGCTCGCCCCCGGCCCCTGCACGGGCAGCTGCAGCAATTCCGGCGGGGCCTGCTTGCGGGCGATTCGCAGGCCAGACTGAACCGGCCGGCGGGCATCGCCCTCGAGCGTCTCGAAGGCTCGGCTCGAAGGGTTCCAGCGGCCGCTCTCGGCGCCGTCCAGCGTCTGGTAGTAAAGGCCAACGCGACCGATGCGCAGAAAGTCCACGGTTCGGACTTCATTGCCGGTGGGCAGCTCGCCACGATAGGCCTCGATGGTGCGCCCGTAGTCCACCTCCACCAAGTAGGCCTCCATGATGCGGCGGAACTTCTCGCCAGCGGTTACGTCGGCGCGGTCGATCAGCTCCCGAAGCAAGGCCACTCGCGCCTCCCGCTCATCGAGCAGAAAGGGCACATCCGCGGCCACCAATTCCGACAAGGTGTCGATCATCTCGATCATCAAGGGCAAGCTGCCGGTTTCGATGGACTCGATTTCGTCAATCTGGCGGGCTAGGGAGGTGATTTCCCCCTCCTGGGAGGCGATGAGCCGCTCAAGCTGCCCGTTGTAGATGCTCAAGGACTCCCGCCGCTGGCTGGCCACGCGCCAGCGCTGCAGATCCAAGGCGGCAGCGTCCGCCAACGCATCAATTCGGGCTTGGCTGGCAGCCGCCGCCGCATCGGACTCAGCTTGCGCAGCCAAGCTGTCCTCAAGCCCGCCGGCCTGCTGAGCCCAGCCTGCCTGCAGCACTGACACAGCAGCAAGGAACAGCACTGCCTTGAGGCGGCGTCCGTTAGTCTGTCTCTTGGTCAAGTCAAATAGCCAGTGGATGCGGGACTTCTCGGAACTGAGTTGATTGTATTCAGCGAGTCAATTTGATGAAGAAACAATGAGTAAACCGCAAACAACTCAGGGAGCCGATTGGAGATGGCGAATCACTGGTTCAAACGTACCTGTGAATGCCTCCACAAACACTTTGGACTTGTCGGAAAGATATGGTTGATCGGCGCACGTCACAAGCGCGTCGATTAGCTCTTGCCGGTTGGCGTGAGCCACTCCCTTACTCGCTTCCACAAGCGCCATTGAGCATATCAACTCCAAAGCGGCGCATTGCCCCTCTATGGCATCAATCTTCGACTCCAAGTTACGGCGGTCTTCTTGTGTCATCGGTAAGTCGTCCGGTTTGTTTGCATTCGTTCGCCCCCGCGGTTAGTCAGAATCAGCGCCTCCTGACCCCTAAACACCGCGCCAAAGGTCTTCCGGCAGTTCGTCCTCCGCGTTCAGGGCGCGGGCCAGGACGAAGCAGTAGTCGCCCAAGCGGTTGAGGTAGCGGCCGCCGCGGGGCATTTCGGCCCGCCAGAGGCTGCGTTCGGCGCGGCGGCAGACGCTGCGGCAGACGTGGGCGGCCGCTCCCGCGCGGTTGCCGCCGGGCAGCACGAACTCAGTGAGGGGCGGCAAGGCTTCGTTCAGCGCTGCCACGGCCTCCTCCAAGGGCTCCACATCCGGCGCGGGCAATTCGCCAACCGTTGCCAAGTGGGCGCCAAGGTCGAACAGTTGCTGCTGGATTTCTCGCAGTTGGGCCACCAAGTCGCCGTCGGCAACCTCGGTGAGCAAGGCGCCGAACTGGCTGTTGAGTTCATCGACGTCGCCGATGGCTGCGAACAGGGCATCGCCCTTCGGCCGCTTGCTGCCGTCGGCCAGCTGGCTCTCGCCGGCGTCGCCCTGCCGGGTGACAACGCGGCTGATGCGGTGGCGGGGCTTGGATTTGCGTTGGTTCATGGCTGGCTGCCTGGATGGGGCGGGATGCGGCGCCCGCTGGGGTCTCGCTATAATGCTGGCTGCCAATTATACGCCGCCCGCCATCGTTGCCGGGCAATGTGATTGAGCCGACGTACCGATAACGTCCGCATATACGCATATATAGGAGGGGAAGCCATGCCCGCATTCGATGTCGTCTCCGAGGTGGACCTCCAGGAGGTTCGCAACGCCGTGGATCAGGCGTCCCGGGAGCTGCGTTCCCGTTTCGACTTCCGCGGCGTGGACGCAAGCTTCGAGCTTTCCGAGCAAGGCATTCAGGTGGCCGCCTTCGAAGACTTCCAGCTCAAGCAGATGGAAGACATGCTGCGCGCCAAGATGGCCAGCCGCAAAATTGACGCTGCCAGCTTGGATCCGCAGCCCATTGAAGGCGCCGGCAAGCAGCGCCGCCAGCTGTTCCGGCTCAAGCAAGGCATCGACCGGGATTCAGCGAAGCGGATCACCAAGCTGGTGAAGGACTCCAAGCGCAAGGTGCAAGCCCAGATCAACGGCGAGAAGGTGCGGGTCACCGGCAAGAAGCGCGACGACCTGCAGGCGGTGATCGCCCTGCTGAAGGATGCCGAACTGGCCGTTCCGCTGCAGTTCGACAATTTTCGGGACTGACCGCGCGCCATCGTCCAGGGCCGCAGTGGTCTTCGGACAGCGCGCCAAGCCCCCACTCCAATGAACCCCTCCAAAGCGGCGGCTGCGCCTGATTCCGGTTCGCAACCCGGCAACTGGCAGTCTGCCCTCTCCGTTTACGCGGACTGGCGCATGGCCAAGATCCTGCTGCTGGGGTTCGTCAGCGGCTTCCCCTGGCTGCTGATCGGCGCCATGCTAACGCTGTGGTTGAAGGAGGAGGGCTTCAGCCGCACCAGCATCGGCCTGTTCACGCTGATGTTCACCGTGTATGCCGTCAACGCCCTCTGGGCACCCGTGGTGGATGGCGTTCGCGTGCCCTGGCTCAGCCGGCGCTTTGGCCGCCGCACCGGCTGGATTCTGGCCATGCAGGCCGTCATTGCCGGCTCCGTGCTGTTCGTTGCCGCATTGCCGGACGCAACCGGGCACCTCTGGTTCTTGGCCGGCGCCCTGTTCGTGGTGGCCGTGGCCAGCGCCACCCAGGACGTCGCCATCGACGCGTTGAGAATTGAAATGATCGCCCCGGAGGAAGGCGCCAAGGTGGGGGCCGGCTCCGCCATGGCCACGTCCGGTTGGTGGCTGGGCATGGGCGGCAGCAAGGCGCTGGCACTGCCGCTGGTGCAGTGGCTGCAGGATGGCGAAGTGGCGCGGGCCTGGCAGATGGGCTATCTGATCGCGCTGCCAGTCATCGCCGCCTGCGTTGCCTTGCTGATCTTCTGGGTGCGGGAGGTGGGGCTGCCGGCCGCAAGGCACCCGGCTGCCCCGGGAGGCAACGGCGGCGTCGCGGCGCCCCTCCAATCCGGCTTGAGCGAGACGCTCAAACGCGCAGGCCGCCTCTACATTGCACCGGTGGTGGCGTTTGCCGCCCGCTACGGTTTGCGCATTGGCGCCCTGCTGATCGCCATCATCTTCCTGTTCAAAATCGGCGAGGCGTTTCTGGGCCGCATGTCTTTGGTGTTCTATCAGGAAGTGGGCTTTTCCAAGAACGAAATCGGGTTGGTGTCCGGCGGCCTCGGCACGTTCACGATCTGCGTTTTCGCGATTCTCGGCAGCTTCGTCAATGCCCGCTACGGGCTGTTTCGCGGCATCGTGCTCGGCGGCATCGCCATGGCCGTCACCAACCTGCTGTTTGCGGCCTTGGCCTGGCATCCGGAGGAGTGGCTGTTCGTCTTCGCGGTGGTCGCCGACCAGTTCACCACGGCCGTATCGACTGTCGCCTTCGTGGCCTTTCTCTCCCAATTGTGCGACCGCGCCCACACCGCCACCCAATACGCGGCGCTCGCCTCGCTGGGCAACCTCTCGCGCACAACGCTCGCGGCAACCAGCGGCATTGTGGTGGATGCGCTTGGCGGCAACTGGCCGCTGTTCTTTGTGCTCACCACAGCCATGGTGCTGCCCAGCCTCATCATGCTGATGGTCCTGCGCAGGCCCTTGGCGCCGCTGTTTGCCGGGGCAACCACCAAGGTGATCTGAGGCCCGGCTTACCCGTCCCGCCCGTGGTGCTCCTCAACCCGGCGACCAGCGATAGCGCCGCAGGTCGATCCGGCCGTTGATGACCATCACGCTCTCGCCCTTCAGCAGTTTCAGTTGCCGGCGTCCGGCTGCACCAGGCAGCGAACTGCGGCCTGCTGCATTGACGACCCGCTGCCAAGGCAGGCGGCTGCCCCTTGGCAGGGCAGCGAGCACCGCCCCCACAAACCGGGCGCGTCCCGGCAGCCCCGCCAAGTCCGCCACTTGGCCGTAAGTGGCCACCGTGCCCGGTGGAATCATCGACACCACCTGCCAGATGCGCTCCCTTGGGCTAGGAACATCGCCTTGCTGACCTTCAATCCGGTCATTTTTCATCGACATGGCGCTTTTTTTACCAGCAGGCCTTGAAACTGGTTGGAACGACCCTATGATAAGCCGCCCTTGGGTTAGCACTCTCATGAGGGGAGTGCTAACGCCGGGGTTGCGGCGTTGTCCGGTCTCGGGGCGGCGGTGCAGCAGGGTAGCCATGCAACCAGACGCTTGCCGCACGGCGGCCAAGCAGAACACGGGAGAAACCAGTCCATGAACATTCGACCCCTACATGACCGCGTTGTGGTGCGCCGGTTGGAAGAGGAGACCACCACCGCCGGCGGCATCGTGCTGCCGGATTCGGCCGCCGAGAAGCCCTCGCAAGGCGAGGTGCTCGCCGTTGGCCCCGGCAAGGCCCTGGACAACGGCGACGTGCGGGCGCCCGACGTGAAGGCCGGCGACAAGATCATCTTCGGCCAGTACGGCGGCAGCACGGTCAAGATCGACGGCGAGGAGCTGCTCATTCTCAGCGAAAGCGAAATCTTCGGCGTGCTGGAAGGCTAACGTCCCCAAACCAGCCAACGAAGCTCCGCATCCCAACAATCGACGTAACCAGAAACCGACAGAAACACGAGGAAACAGGCAATGAGTGCGAAAGACGTACAATTCGGAGATGACGCGCGCGGTCGCATGCTCAAGGGCGTGAACACCCTGGCAGACGCCGTCAAGGTCACCTTGGGCCCCAAGGGCCGCAACGTGGTGCTCGACAAGTCCTTCGGGGCGCCCACCGTCACCAAGGACGGCGTCTCGGTAGCCAAGGAAATCGAACTGAAGGACAAGTTCGAGAACATGGGCGCCCAGATGGTCAAGGAAGTGGCCAGCCAGACCTCCGACGAGGCCGGCGACGGCACCACCACCGCCACCGTGCTGGCGCAATCCATTCTCACCGAGGGCCTCAAGTCCGTCGCCGCGGGCATGAACCCGATGGACCTGAAGCGCGGCATCGACAAAGCAGTGACGGCTGCCGTGGCCGCCATCAGCGGAATGTCCCAGCCCTGCGAGGATTCCACCTCCGTCGCCCAAGTGGGCAGCATTTCCGCCAACAGCGATGCGGCCGTGGGCCAGATCATCGCCGAGGCCATGGACAAGGTGGGCCGCGAAGGGGTCATCACCGTGGAGGAAGGCTCCGGCCTGGAGAACGAGCTTGATGTCGTGGAAGGCATGCAGTTCGACCGCGGCTACCTCTCGCCGTACTTCATCAACAACCAAGACTCCATGTCCGCCGACCTTGATGAGCCCTACATCCTGCTGTGCGACAAGAAAATCTCCAACATCCGCGACATGCTGCCGGTGCTGGAGAACGTCGCCAAGTCCGGCAAGCCGCTGATGGTGATTGCCGAGGACATCGAGGGCGAGGCGCTGGCCACCCTAGTGGTCAACAACATGCGCGGCATCGTCAAGGTGGCCGCCGCCAAGGCGCCCGGCTTCGGCGACCGGCGCAAGGCCATGCTGCAGGACATCGCCATCCTCACCGGCGGCACCGTCATCTCCGAGGAAGTGGGCCTCACCCTTGAAGGGGCCACCTTGGACGACCTCGGCACCGCCAAGCGAGTGTCCTCGACCAAGGAGAACTCCACCATCGTCGATGGCGCCGGTGCCAAGGCCGAGATCGAAGGCCGCATCAAGCAGATTCGCCAGGAGATTGAGGACACCACCTCAGACTACGACCGCGAGAAGCTGCAGGAGCGCCTGGCCAAGCTGGCCGGCGGCGTGGCCGTCATCAAGGTGGGTGCGCCCACCGAGGTGGAGATGAAGGAGAAGAAGGCCCGCGTTGAGGACGCGCTGCACTCCACCCGCGCTGCGGTTGAGGAAGGCGTGGTGGCCGGCGGCGGCGTCGCCTTGGTCCGCGCGCTGGAGGCCGTCAACAAGGTCTCCGGCGACAACGAGGACCAGAACGTCGGCATCGCCATTGCCGCCCGCGCCATGAGCGCCCCGCTGCGCCAGATTGCCGTCAACGCCGGCGTCGAAGGCGCGGTGGTGCTCGACAAGGTGTCGGCCTTGGACGGCAACCAAGGCTACAACGCGGCCACTGGCGAGTATGGCGACATGCTCAAGATGGGCATCCTCGACCCGGCCAAGGTGGCCCGCGCCGCCTTGCAGGCCGCCGCTTCCGTGGCTGGCCTGATGATCACCACCGAAGCGATGGTGAGCGAGCAGCCGGAGGACAACCCGCCTCCGATGCCCGGCGGCGGCGGCATGCCCGACATGGGCGGCATGATGTAAACCGCCTGGGCAAGCGGGCTCCGCGGGCTTTGAGCCTGCGGGGCCTTGCGCCTTGCGCAAACGCGAATCCGTGCTTTGCGCGAAACGAAAAACCCTGCCTTTTGGCGGGGTTTTTTGTGGGCGGCATACACGATGAATGGCACCAAGCCAACGAAGCGATGCGACCCAGGCCTTTTCCGTCATCGCAACGCGAGGTTTGGCACCAGCCGATCGGACCGAAACAGACTGTGCCCCTTGCTGCATCGCACCGCGGAGATTGGCGTCAGCCAAACTGCAACTGAACCGTCAACCCCCAGCGGCTGAAGGTTCGCATTTCCCGTCCAGCCGGGCTATATTTCGGGGTGACCTAAACACACCTTGATTGGGAGGGCGCACCATGTCCGAGGAAATGTTGATCATCGATTATTTGGCGAAGTGGCTGCACTTCATCGTCGGCATCACGTGGATCGGCCTGCTGTACTACTTCAACTTCGTGCAGACGGAGTACTTCAAGGAAGCCGACCCGGATGCCCGGGTGGATGCCTTCACCAAGCTGGCCCCAAGGGCGCTGTGGTGGTTCCGCTGGGGTGCGATGTTCACCTTGCTTACCGGCTTGGTCATGCTCGGCATCCGTGGCGCCGGGCTCACCATGGACATATTCATTGGCTCGGTCATGGCCATACTGATGTTCCTGAACGTCTGGCTGATCATCTGGCCGAACCAGAAAATCGTCATTGCCTCCAATGAGCAAATCAAGGCGGGCGGTGAGGCCCTGCCGGAGGCCGCTGGCGCCGCCCCCAAGGCAGCCTTGGCATCGCGCACCAACACCCTGTTTTCGGTGCCCATGCTCTACTTCATGGGGTCCAGCGCCCACCTGCCCAATGGGCCTTTCGTCGGCGGCAACATGACCGCGTTGATCATCCTTCTGGTCATCATCGCGGCCTTGGAGTTGAACGCCATATTCGGCAAGCAAGGCCCCATGACCACCGTCAAGGGCGTCATCACGTCCAGCTTCGTGCTCTGGGCCGTGATGCTCGGCCTGTTGGTGGTCACCGGCTAGCCGCCAGCGGCGCTCTAGGAAAAGCAGATGCCGGAGCCTTCACCCGCCTCGAGTATTTCCACCGCCCCGGACGACGCACGGCGGCGCCCCACCAGCGGTGGCCGGCCGCGCCCAAGCGGCAGCAGCAGCGGTGGGGGCGGTGGCCGGTCCATTGCCATCAATTTGGTGGTGGCCGCGCTCGTGGCGGGCCTCGGCGTTGCTGGCTGGTTCATCGCCAACCAGCACCAGTTGCTGATTGAGGAGCAACGCAAGGCGGCCGAGGCCGACGGCCGCCTGCACGCTTTGGAGGAACGCCTGCGCATGACGGATCAGGTCATGAGCGAAACCGAGGCCGAGACCGACGAGGAGATCAACTTCTGGGAATCCGAGGTCCGCAAGCTCTGGGCCGTCACCAACGAACGCAACAAGAAGTGGATTCAGGACAACCAGAAGCTGCTGCAAACGCAGAAGAACGCGATCGCCAGCCTGCAAAGCTCCGACCGCACGCTAAAGAGCGCCGTGGACCGCCACGACAAGGCCTTCAACCAACAGCAGGCGCTGATCGATCAACTGGCCAGCATTGAGCTGCAGCTTCAGCAAGTGCTAAGAGGCCAGCGGGATCTGGTGGACCGGGTGAACGCCGCCACGCAGACCGCGGCGGCGCAAAACAGCCGAGTGGCCGAAAACGAGCAGGCCATCGCCGCCATCGACGCCTACCGCGTGCAAGTCAACACCCGGCTCTCCAGCATAGAGAGCCAGCTGCGCACCCTGGCGGCGCGCCCGGAGCCGCCGCCGACGTTGTAGCGCGCTGTCCGGGGGGCTTGCAGCGCCACATCCGAAGGGCGTTCAGCACCCACCACCTCGTCCGCGGCCTCTCAGCGTCCAGCCAAGAGGGCGTTCAGTAGCCCGCAATCTCATCCAGGGTCTCGCAACGCCTCGTTCAGAGGGCGTTCAGCATCCAACCACCTCGTCCACCGCCTCGCGCAGCACGGCGGCCATGGTGTCGATGTCGCTGTCCGTCACGATGAATGGCGGCCCCAAAAGGACGGCATCGCGAAACTCCCCAGTGCCGCCCGTGTAGAAGAACACGCCGCGCCGGAGCGCCGCCTGAACCACCTGAGCGGCAACCTGATCCGCCTTCGGAAAGGGCGTCAGAGTGCCGCGGTCCGCCACGATCTCAATGCCCTGCAGCAGGCCGCGCCCGCGGGATTCGGCGACATGGGGATGGTTGGAAAAAGCCTCCTGGAGACGCATCGCCAAGCGGTCGCCGAGCTGGCGCGCCCGCTCCACCAGGTTTTCCTCCACCATGATCGACAGCACTTCCGCCGCCGCCGCGCAGGCTCCGGGATGGGCGCCGAAGGTGTGGAACATGACGTTGTAGCCGGCGGCGTCAATCGAGGCGCCGATGGCTTCGGTGGTGAAAACGCCGCCTAGGGGCGCATAGCCGCCGGCCATGCCCTTGCCGCCAACCAAGAGGTCCGGCGACACCGGCCAATGTTGATGGGCAAACGGCAGCCCAGTGCGGCCGAACCCGCTCATCACTTCATCAAAAACCAGCAGGATGCCATGCTCATCGCAGAGGCTGCGCACCTTTGGCCAATAGTCCTCTGGCGGCACGATGGCTGCCCCGGACGCGCCGGTGATGGGTTCCACGAACAGGGCGGCGATGCTCTCCGGCCCCTCCCGCTCTATCACCTCGGCCATGGCGTCCACATAGTGGTCGCCGGCCTCGGGGTGGTGCGCGCCCAAGGGGCAGTGCAGCGGATGTGCCGTCGGCGCCTTGGGATGGTCAGGCAGCGCCTGCTCCAAGCCCTGCCGCCGTGCCCAATGGCCGCTGATCGCGGTGGTCATGAAGGTTGCCCCGTGGTAGGAAATGTCCCTAGACAGGATCTTGCGGCGCGCCAAGTCTCCCTGCGCGGCGTGGTGCATGAACACCAGCTTCACCGCCGACTCCACCGCCTCGGAGCCGCCGGAGGTGATGTGCATGCGGGTGATGCCCTCCGGCAGCCAATCCCGCTCCAAGGCCTCAACTATGGCTCGGCGCCCCGGCGTGATCCACGGCGGCACCACGTAGGTGGTCTCCGCCGTGGCCTTGGCCAAAGCGTCAACCACCCGCTTGCGGCCATGGCCCACGTTGGCCACCACCGCACCGCCCGCGGCATCAAGCACCGCCTGACCTGACTCGGTGAACAGATGGGCACCCTCGGCCTTGACGATGTGCAAAGCCGCGTCCCGGGAAAAAGGCCAATTCAGTTTGCTCATGGGACACCCAAATCGCCGTTCGGCGGGGGTGGGCACTGTAAATCCTTTGGCCCCCAAAACTCAAAGACTTTAGGGGGTTAGTGGGGAAACGAGTTTGCATCCCACAAAAGTGCGCTCTAAAGCGATGATCCAATGTGCTACGATTGGAGTACACAAATCGGGGGCAGTATCGTGGGCGTTCCCAGTACCTTCAGCGTTCGAGAATTGAGACAGCGTTCCGGCGAATTGCTTCGGAATGCCGAGGAAGGACAGTTGGCAATCGTCACCAAGCACGGACGACCGACCATCCTTGCCGTTCCCTTCGATGACCGCCTGCTTGATGTCGGCGTGCATCGATCGCTCGCTCTGCAACTATTCGAACAACATCAGTTAACTTTGGCGCAAGCCGCCAAAGTGGCCGACTTGAGCGTGGAGGACTTCATGAGCCTGCTCGCAAAGACAGGCACCGTGGCGGTGGATTACCCACCTTCGGAACTCGAAGACGAGTTGAACAGTGTCTCGTGAACAATTCCGGGCGGCATGCGGCCGGAACGATAGAGAAGGCTGATCCAGACCACCCACTCCCATTTGTCTCGGACGCCGGTCCCCTAATTGCACTCGCCAAGATCGATCGGCTTCATTTGCTTCAAAACCTATTCGGTTACGGCATCATTCCGCTGGCCGTGCATCGGGAAATCCGACCCGAATCGGGACTACCCGGAGCCGCACGGATCCGACAAGCAATCTCAGCCGGCTGGCTACAAGTCGTCCCTCTCGAGGACGACGCACTGGCCGTGGAGCTTCTCAGTCTAATTGACGCCGGAGAGGCTGAGGCCATTGCTCTGTGTCACCAGCGACGGGGAAGACTCCTATTGATCGATGATGCCAAGGGTCGCAAGGTGGCTCGCCGCGCGGGCCTGCCCATAGTGGGTGTGGCGGGAATCTTGCTTGCAGCGAAGTCAAAAGGATTACTGACTGCGGTGAGCCCAGTGCTTGAGGATTTGAAAGGCGTAGGTTATCGGCTCTCCAACCGGCTCATGGAAACCGTGCGCCGCACCGCGAACGAGTGAAAGGGGAAGTCGCGCATACCTGCCTCGCAGTTGCCCCTCTGTGTTGCATCAAACTCCCAGTGGATTGGTGTTTCACTGCGTGAATTGGCAGGTGTGCTAGCTTGGCGGCCGCACTCGGCCCCGTAGCTCCTTGATGCTGGCTCGCCGTTGCTTGTCGTCCCGGCGTCGTGCCTTGGCGCCGGCGCTGGGCGCCGTGGGAATGCGGCGTTTGGGCACGTGCCGGGCTTGTTCGATCAGGGCGCCGAGGCGTTCGAGGGCGGCCTCCCGATTGCGCTGCTGGGTGCGGTGGGTGTCGGCGAAGATGACGATCTCGCCCGCCGCGGTCAGGCGGCTGGCCGCTAACGCCCTAAGCCTCTCGCAGACCTTGGGATCGATTCCCGCTTCGTCCAGATTCAGGCGGCACTCCACCGCCGTCGCAACCTTATTGACGTTTTGGCCACCCGGCCCCCGGGAACGCACGAACTTCCAAGCGATGGCGGATGGGGGAATGTCGATGCCGCCGATGTTCATGCGATACCGTCAGCTCTGGCGTGAGTGTCATAAAAGGGGATTATCGCCGAACGGAGCAGCGGCCGTCATCGCCAACCCACGGCCCACGGCCACTTACCTGTGCGACGCCAACTTCGCTCCTCCAAACCCTTGAGCCTAAGTGGCCAAAGCTATAGCCTCAGCAGATTCGCCGGGACAAGCGGAACAGGGAGGACAGCAATGGACGTGCGCGCAGCCGTGGCATTCGAGGCGGGCCAGCCGCTGGAGATGGAGACCGTGCAACTGGAGGGGCCGCAGGCGGGCGAGGTGCTAGTGGAGATTAAGGCCACCGGGCTTTGCCACACCGACGCCTACACGCTCTCCGGCGCCGACCCGGAGGGCCTGTTTCCCGCCATCCTGGGGCATGAGGGCGCCGGCGTGGTGGTGGAGGTCGGGGCGGACGTGCAATCCTTGGCACCCGGCGATCACGTCATTCCGCTGTACACGCCGGAATGCCGCCAGTGCAAGTTCTGCCTGTCCGGCAAGACCAACCTTTGCGGGGCCATTCGCGAAACCCAAGGCCGTGGCGTGATGCCCGATGGCAGCAGCCGCTTCTCCTTGGGCGGCAACAGGCTCTACCACTACATGGGCACTTCCACCTTCGCCAACTACACCGTGCTGCCGGAAATCGCCGTGGCCAAGATTCGCGAAGACGCCCCCTTCGATAAGGTGTGCTACATCGGCTGCGGGGTCACCACGGGGCTCGGCGCGGTCATGAACACGGCCAAGGTGGAGCCGGGGGCCAACGTGGCCGTGTTCGGCTTGGGCGGCATTGGCCTGAACGTGATTCAAGGCGCGCGCATCGCCGGGGCGGACCGCATCATCGGCGTGGATTTGAACCCCGCCAAGCGCGAGTTGGCGGAGAAGTTCGGCATGACCGACTTCATCAACCCCCAAGAGGTGGACGATGCGGTGGCGGCGATCATCGACCTCACCGATGGCGGCGTGGACTATTCCTTCGAGTGCATCGGCAACGTCGAGGTGATGCGCCAAGCCTTGGAGTGCTGCCACAAGGGCTGGGGCGAGAGCATCATCATCGGCGTGGCGGGCGCGGGGCAGGAAATCAGCACGCGGCCCTTTCAGCTGGTCACCGGCCGGGTTTGGCGGGGCACGGCCTTCGGCGGGGCCAAGGGCCGCACCGAGGTGCCCCGCATCGTGGATTGGTACATGGACGGCAAGATCAACATCGACGACCTCATCACCCACCAACTGACGTTGCCGGACATCAACGAGGGCTTCGACTTGATGCACAAGGGCGAGAGCATCCGCTCCGTTGTGGTGTACTGAGTGAACCAGGCCGAGTGGCTGGCCCAGGTCAGCGAAGACATCATCGAGCCGGACCGCCCGATCTGCGATCCGCACCACCATCTCTGGGACCATCCGAACAGCCGCTACCTGCTCGATGAACTCATCGCCGACACCGGCAGCGGCCACAACGTGGTCAGCACCGTGTTCGTGGAGTGCGCCAGCATGTACCGGGCCGACGGCGCTGAAGCGCTGCGGCCAGTGGGTGAAACGGACTTCGTCAACGGGGTGGCGGCGATGTCGGCGTCCGGCGGCTACGGGGCCATGCGCGCCTGTGCAGGCATTGTCAGCTACGCAGACTTGACCCTGGGCAGCGCGGCCGGTGAGGTGCTGGACGCCCACATCGCCGCCAGCCCGCGCTTTCGCGGCATTCGCCACGCGGCGGGCTGGGATGCCAGCGACGCGGTGCGCAACTCGCACACCCATCCCAGCCAGCAGCTTCTGGCGGACCCCACCTTCCGCCAAGGGTTCGCCGAACTCCACCGGCGCGGCCTGTCGTTCGATGCCTGGTTGTACCACCCTCAAATTCCGGAGCTGACCGCGCTGGCCCGCGCCTTCCCGGACACCACCATCATCTTCGACCACTTTGGCGGCCCCTTGGGCATCGGCCCCTACGCCGGCCAGCGGGAGGCAATCTTCACGCAGTGGCGCCAGGACGTGGCGGAACTGGCCAGCTGCGAGAACGTGTACGCCAAGCTCGGCGGGTTGGTGATGCCCATCAATGGCTTCGGCTTCCACAATCGCGAGCGGCCGGCCACGTCCGATGAGCTTGTGGCGGCCACTGAACGCTACTACCGCCACGCCATCGACTGCTTCGGCGTCCAGCGCTGCATGTTCGAGAGCAACTTCCCTGTGGACAAGGCCAGCTGTTCCTACGCCGTGCTGTGGAACAGCTTCAAGAAGCTGGTGGCCGACGCCTCCGAAACGGAGAAGGCATGGCTGTTTCATGACGCCGCCGCCGCCGCGTACCGGCTGGGCTCCCCCGTGTCCAAAGACGAATGAGCCTGAAAGTCATCGGTGCCGGCTTCGGGCGCACGGGAACCCTGTCGCTCAAACTGGCGCTGGAGCAACTCGGCTTCGGCCCCTGCTACCACATGCTGGAAGTGGGCCAGCACCCGGGGCACGTGGCCCTGTGGCGCCAAGCAGCGGCCGGTGAGCCCGTGGACTGGCCAACGCTGTTCAAGAACTACCAAGCCACCGTGGACTGGCCTTCCTGCAACTACTGGGAAGCGCAGTTGGCGGCGTTCCCAAGCGCCAAGGTGATTCTCTCCGAACGGGATCCGGAAGCTTGGTACGCCAGCGTCATGAACACTATCTTCCCCACTTCGGCAGCGGCTCGGGATAAGGCCCGCAGCGGGTCCGACCCAGCCGCCCAGGAACGCGCCGCGATGGTCTACGAGGTGATCTGGGACGGCGTGTTTGACGGCCGCATGAACGACAAGGCCCACGTGATTGACCGCTACCTCGCCCACAATGAGCGGGTGAAGCGGCTCCTGCCCGCCAGCCAACTGCTGATCTTCAACCCCGCCAACGGCTGGCCGCCGCTGTGCGATTTTCTTGGCTGCCCGCAGCCCGACGGCCCCTTTCCCAGCGTCAACAGCACGGCAGAGTTTCAAGCGCGCATCAGCGAGATGAGCAAGGGCACCTAAGCTAGCGTTCGCTTGCGGCGAATCTTTAGGGCATGTTATTCGATTCCCTGGAGCGGAGGGCGGCGCAAAACGGAATGTTCGTTCAGAACATTAGAGTAACCACGCACCTCCTCACCCGGGGGAAGCCAGCACCGATTCCGCCTGCGCTATCATCCCCTACTCCTCAGTTTGGTGACCGAGAGGCTGTCGATGTCACGGTATTCGGCGAAAGCAACCAAGAAGCGGTTCATGGAGGAGCTCGACCCCTTCGAGTTCATCGGGGTAATCGAGGAGGGCGGACGCAAGTTCAACGAAGAGTGCGATCGGTTGGGCATCTCCAGGGTGATTGAGCTTGACGGCAAAGTAGTGCTGTACCACTCCGATGGGTCACACACACCGACGCCCGATCCTTATGACCGGGATGCCGTCATGGCGTTGTTCAGCCAGCATAAGGTTTCCTTAAATGGCCTTCGATACCACTGACCAGCCGCGGTTTACCCTCTTCGCGGGGCCGACGAGCGGGAACGGCGCACCGCCCACTCCGGCTAAGGCGAAGGCTGCTCCTCGAGCACTGGGGGTCGGGTCTTGCCGTGTTCGGTGGCTTGCTCGAACAGACGTGCCGCCTGCAGCACCTTGAGGTCCTGGCCCGGCGGCCCGACGATTTGCAGGCCTACGGGCAGGCCGTCTGGGGTGAAGCCGGCGGGCACGGAGATGGCGGGCGCGGCGAGAATCGTGATGGTGCAGCAAACGGCCATCCAATCGATGTAGGTGGCCATCGGCTGGCCATTGATCTCGCGCACCCATTGCTCGCCGATTGGGAAAGGCGCCACTTGGGCGGCGGGGCACAGCAGGGCGTCGTAGCGCTCGAAAAACCGCGCCGCTCGGCGGTAGATTTGGGTGCGCTCGATCTCCGCGTTGATCAGCTCATCGGCGGTCAGGCTTAGACCCTTTTCGATGTTCCAAACCGCCGTGTCCTTGGCGTGCTGGCGCCAATCAGGCACTTGCCGGTCGAGCTGCTTGCCCAAGGCAGCCAACCCTGCGGCCCGCTGCGCTTGAAACACGGCCATGGCGCCATCCAGGTTTGGGCAGGCTGTCTCCACTGCGGCGCCGAGGTCGGCAAACACGGACGCCGCTTGCTTGACTCGCGCCCGTACCTCAGGCTGCACCGGCAAGCCGCCTAGGTCTTCGCTTACGGCGATGCGCAGGGTTCGGGGGTCGCAGTGGAGCGAACCGCCGAACGCCGCGCCCGGCTCCATTCGAGACAGTGGATCGCTGGCGCAATAGCCGGATTGCACGGCCAGCAGCAAGGCCGCATCTTCGACGTTGCGGGCCATGGGGCCGCTGGTGCTCAACCGGGCCAGCCAGCCGAAAGCGCGCTGGTCCGGCACCCGGCCGATGGACGGGCGAAAGCCCACCACATTGCAGAATGAGGCCGGGTTGCGCAGCGAGCCGCCCATGTCGCTGCCGTCGGCGATGGCCAGCATGCCAGTGGCCAGGGCGGCGGCAGCGCCACCGCTGCTGCCGCCCGCAGTGCGCTGCAGATCGTAAGGGTTGCAGGTGGCGCCAAAGATGGCGTTGAAGGTGTTGGAGCCCAAGCCGAATTCCGGCACGTTGGTCTTGCCGATGACGATGGCGCCTGCTCGGCGCATGCGGGCGGTGAGTTCACCATCGGCCTTGGCCACGGCCCCAGCGAAGGGCCGAAAGCCGAAGGTGGTGGGCAAGCCCTTGGCGTCCTCCAAATCCTTCACCGCCAGCGGCAGCCCCGACAAGGGGCCGTCCGCTTCGCCGCGGGCGCGGGCTTGATCCTGTGTCTGCGCCGCTGCCAACGCCTCGTCCCGGGGCAGCAGGTTGACGATGGCATTGACTTGGGGATTGAGCCGCTCGATTTGATCGTAAGCGGCCGCCATCAACTCGGCCGCGGACAGCGCCCCGGCACGAATGGCCTGCACTTGCTGGCGGGCGCTTTGCCAGACTAGCAGCCTGTCGGACTTGGGTGCCTGAAAATTCATAACTTATTGAAATAAAAGATTATCCCAATAATGCAAAAGAGAATCCGTGGCGCATGTGGGTCACAAAAGCGAAGGGTTACCGGCGTGCTTTTTCCAAGTTCGACAGGCTGCTAAGCCGGTCATGACGGCGGTCCTGACGCCGTTCAAGGCCGGTCGGCTTCTGGGGGCTCCTCGGCCACCGGCTTCTCAGGCGGCGGATTGCGGGGGGCGGCGCCGTCCAAGGCCTGGCGCATGATGTTGAGCGGGTTCAGCTCACTGAGTTGCCGCATGCGGGAGCGGAATTGGTCCTGATGCTCCAGCAGGGTGAGCATGGACTGCTCAATGTAGCGGGAGGCCACGTTGCCAAGCCGGGCGCCGTAGAAGCGGATGATCTGCTCAAGTGCCCGGTTGGTGAGCACCGGCTCGTGCCCTTCCGCCTCCTGCTCTGCAAGAATCTGCATCAGCACGGTGCGGGTGATGTCGCTGCCGTCACGGCTGTCAACCACGCTGATGCTCTCGCCGGCGACGATGAGTCGGCGCAGGTCGTGCAGGGTGACGTACTTGCTGTCGGTGGTGTCGTAAAGGCGCCGATTCGGGTATTTCTTGAGGCGGTGCATTTAGTGGGCTGTCCCGCGAGTGTAGTGGGCTGTCCCGCGAGTGGGTGTGACCATGCGTGGTCGATTCGGGACCGGGGTGTGCCTCACGCCGCTGGCGGGGGTGCGGGATTGGGGAACAGAAAGGGCCGCAAGCCGCAGCGCCGGTCGAACTTCGTCCAGCTCTCCAAGCGCTGCGCCAACCGGTCCGCGACGACATGCAGCACCATCGGATGCATGGCCATGCCGCTGTGGCTGCCAATCACCTCAATGTTCTCCGTCAATTCCGATTCCCGTTCCATGCAGGCGCGCCAACTCACCACGCCATCGGTGCGGCTGTACAGGGCGCTCACCGGCACCGGCGGCGGCAGGCGGGAGTCCTGGTGCGCCATCTCGGTGCGCATTTGCTCCACGGTGACGCCGGACATCGATTCGAACAGGCGCGCCACCAGCGGGCTGGTGGAGCGATGGCTGGTGGCGCCAAACGGGCTGCCTAGGGTAACGACAAAGCGCACGGCGTCCGGGAACTCTCGCGCAATTTCTCGGGCGTAAACGCCGCCCAAGCTCTGGCCGACTATGGAGATTGGCTCATCATAGGTTTGGGTCAGCCGATAGAAGCGCCGCATGAGGCTCAGCAACTGGGCCGGGGCGCCGCGATTGTTGCCCAGCAGCCAAGGCAGGCTGTTGTAGCCAAGCCGAGTGAGAAAGCGCCGCAGCAACAAGGTGGAGCCATCGCCGGCGGTGAAGCCAGGCAGCACCAGCACCGGATGGCCATCGCCCTTGGGGGCATTGGCCGTCAGGGCCGACCAAGCCATTGGCAACCAAGCAGCTTCGCCCAGCCACCTTGGCAGTTCCGCAGCCAAGTACCAAAACGGCGGCGGTTGGGTTCTATGCCTCCCCACGTCTAGTTTTTCGTACAACGCTAAGTTCCTCGCTTTTTCTTCAGTTGATTCGGGAGCTGAATTGGGCTGTCTTCAATTTGTCACATTGCACCAAAGTGTCGCCAATTCCGGTGCCTGGGTCAATCACTTTGTTGCACTGCAATATCGGCCGTCGGCGAAACAAAGCGGGGCTTGATTTTCCGAATTTAGCCCCTATATTCCCGCGACTTTTCGTGTGCCGGCTTCAGCGCCGCGCCATAAAACGGCGCTAAATCGATGCTGGCACGCGAGTTGCTATCGCCGCTTTTCGTGTGCCGCCCTCAGCGCTGCGGCATCAGTCGGCCGTGAATCGATGTTGGCACGCGAATTGCCTGAACCAATTGCATAGGCGAATTGCATAGGCGAATTGCATAAGCGACCCAAGTTGGTCTTCCCGCAACTCAGGAGGAGTGGATCATGTACAAGTTAAGCGCTACAGATGCGGGTTTTCTTTACGCAGAAACCCCTCTTTGCCCCATGCACGTGGCCTCGGCGCAGGTGATGGAACTGCCCGAAGGCGTCAGCGAGGATGAGTTCATCGAACAGCTCAAGCCGTTCATTGCGGCGCGCAGCCATTTGGTGCCCTACCTCACCAACCGCTTGCAGGACACGCCCTTTGACCTTGACCACCCCCTTTGGGTGCGTGACCCCGAATTCGACGTCAGCCGGCACATCTACCGGGTTGACGTGCCTGCCCCCGGCGGCCAAGCGGAGCTTGAGCAGACCATCGCCGAGCTGCACGCAACGCCCATGGACCGCAGTCGCCCGCTGTGGGAGATCGCCGTGCTTTGCGGCCTTGCGACCGACGATGATGACGGGCGCCGCAGGGTGGCCTACTACAATCGGGTGCATCACGCCTGCCTTGACGGCATGGCCGGCCAAGCGGCGACCATGACGTTGATGGACACCGACCCCGAACCGCGCACCATTCCAGCGCCTTCCCCGGAATTCACGGAGCGGCCAGCGCAGCACGACGAACTGTCATTGATGCTGGACGCTTGGCGGAACTTCACAACCATGCAGATCGATCAGCTCACGCGCTGGCCGGAGCGGCTCAACGCCGGCCTGCGCCTGTGGCAGCGCACGCTGGAAACCAGCCAAGTTCAAGGGGCCGCGCAGGCACCGGCACCCAAGACCGCCTTCAACCGGCCCGTGGGCAACGCTCGAACCTATGCGGTCGGCGAAATCCCGGTGGCGGACATCAAGGCCGTGGGCAAGGCCTTGAACGCCACGCTCAACGACGTCTTTCTGGCCATTTGCGGCGGCGGCCTGCGCCGTTACTTCCTGGACAAGGGCGAGCTGCCAGAGGCCTCGCTGATTGCGGGCTGCCCGGTCTCGCTGCGCCAGCCCGGTGACACCTCGCTGAACAATCAGGTCACTATGATGCAAGTGGCCTTGGGCACCGACTTCGGTGAGCCCAAGGCGCGCGTGGACGCCGTGGCCGCCTCGGCGCGGGCGGCAAAGGCGGTCACCGCCGACGCGGCCCCGCTGCTGACCGGGGACGCCGCCGCGCCCGGCCTGCCCAGCGCGGTGCGCAACGCGGCGCTCTGGGCGGAGCAGACCAGCGCCGGCGAGGGCCCGCAGGCCGTCAACGTGGTGGTGTCCAACGTCCCGGGCCCGCGGGAGACGCTCTACTCCAACGGCGCACGGATGCTCACCCACTACCCAGTGTCCATCCCGGCCCACGGCATGGGCGTCAACCTGACGGTGCAAAGCTATGACGGCATCCTGTACTTGGGCATCACGGCCTGCGCCAAGGCGCTGCCCGACGCCGGCCGCCTGCGCGATGAGATGCTCGCCGAGTTCACCGAACTCAAGGACGCGCTTCAACCCGCCCAACCCACCAATGTGCTCCCGCTTGCGGTGACGGCACCGTCGTCCACCGAAGCGCTGCGTCAGGTGGCTTGAGAGACACTGAGTCCAAGCAAGGCAAAGGGCCGATGAAAAAAACATGAAAAAAAGCGCGAAAAAATTGTTGCAATGCACAATTGTGTCGTGCACAATGGCATTTGTGCGTTGCAGCAATAGTAGCGGCAAGTTGCGGCAATAGGTGCAGCAATATAAGGCGCACGAACTGCGGCACGATGTACTGCCACCATCCAGACCAAAACTGATCCAGACCAAACTTAAAGGAGAAACTGCTGATGAACACGATGGAAAGACAAGCGGCTTTCGGCCGCGAGTGGTTTGAACTCAACACGGGCACCCTGCGCCGTTTGGCGGAAGTGCAGACCGAAGGCGTGCAGAAGGTCTTCGAAACCAACCGCACGTTCGCGGAGAAGCTGCCCGAGGTGAAGGACATCACTGCCTTCATGGAGCTCCAGCGTGAGTACGGCGAAGCCATGTGGAACGGCTTCACCGAAGGCATGAAGGCAAATGGTGAAGTGCTCAAGGAAGCCGTCGAGAACGCCGGCGAATTGCTGCGCGGCGCTTTTGCCACTGAGGAACCGAAGGCGCCCAAAACCTCCAAGAAGAGCGCCAAACCCGCAGTGGCAAGCGCCGCTGCCTGAATGCCAATCCCCCCTCCTCTCTCCTCCTCAAGGGATTTGGCAACCGCCTAGGGCGCAAAGCCTGACAGCGGATCAACAAGGCCCGCAACTCCTCACGGGGTTGCGGGCCTTTTTTTGGTCTATGATGGCGGCAAAGCACAAGGAGTCGCCATGGCCACCTACATCATGCTCAGCACCCTCACCGACGAGGGCCGCAAGACCTTGAAGGAGCGTCCGGAACGCCTGCAGGCGGTCAACAAGGAAGTGGAGTCCATGGGTGCTCGGGTGACGTCTCAGTACGCTGTGCTTGGCGGCTACGACTTTGTCAATGTCATTGAGGCCCCTTCCAACGAAGTCATGGCGCGCATCGCCATGGAGCTTGGCTCACGGGGCACCATCAAGGTGACCACCCTGCCGGGAATGCCCATCGATCAGTTCGTGGAGATGATGCAGGGCGCACCGCCTGCCGGAGGCACAACCAGCACATAACCGATCGGCAGCGGGCAAATGGGCCACTACGTCCTGTTGATGAAGTACCACTCCGACGGCCTGCGAGCCGCCAAGCAGGACCCCAGCTTCTTGACTGGCGTCCAGAACGCCATCGAACGTCGGGAGGCCAAGGTGCTGGGCAGCTTCCACTTGCTCGGCGAATGGGACCAGTGCACCATCATTGACGCACCGGACAACTTCAAGGCCTACCAAGCCACGCTGGCCCAGGAGTTGAGCACCACGGCGAACACCCAGATCATGCCCGCCATCGATCTGCCGCTGTTTCAGCGCCTGATCTCCCAAACGACGGAAACCGAGGGTCCGTTCGAGTGGCAAACCCGTTGGTGGGCGCGATTGGCGCGGGTGCTGATGTACGACTACGCCTACGGTCGCTGGGCGCGACGCTACTTCACCGAGCACATCGTCACCGGCACGGACAAGTTCAAGCGCATCACCGGCCCCTGCATCGTGGTCGCCAACCACGCCAGCCACTACGACCAATACTGCCTGATGAAGGCCTTGCCTTGGCGCATCCGCACCAATCTCTTTTTCGGCGCCGCCGCGGACCGTTGGTTTCTCAAAGGCCGCAAGGAAGTCACTCTCCGGCCTTGGTACCAGTCACTGGTCATGGGCCTCTATCCCATCCAACGCGGCGGCGGCTCGCGCACCTTGGACTATCCGAAGTGGCTGCTTGATCAGGGGGCGAACCTGATGCTGTTCCCTGAAGGCACCCGCTCCCGCGGCCGGCACCTGTCGCGGTTCAAGCACGGCGTCTCCCTGCTGGCCTTGGAAAAAGGGGTGCCTGTGGTCCCGGTGTACATGGCCGGGCTGAAGAAAATCCGCCCGCCCGGCGTGCGCGAAGCCACACCCGGGCCGGTGGCCGCCCATGTGCTCGAGCCCATTCACTTCGAGCCCGGCACATCGGTGCCCGAGGCCACCAACCGCATCTTTCACGCCATGCAGGCCATTCACGAGCGGGTGCTGGAACACGGTGACGCCGCCGCCCATCCTGATTGGGATGGCTAGGGATGGTTCAAGGGCGGTTTGAGGGCGGTTAAGGGTCGCTAAAGGACCGTCAAATCACGCCATCCAGCCAGTCGACCAGATCATCGAGCACTTGGTGGCGGTTGGTCTCGTTGAACAACTCATGCCGGCCGTCCTCATACAGCCTGCGGGTGACGGTGAGCGAGGCCTGTTGGTACCGTTGGAATAGCCGGTTGAGATTTTTCAGGTCATTGTGAACCGGGTCCGCCGTGCCCGAAATGACGTGAACGGGCAGGCCCTTGGGTATGCCGGCGATGTGGGCCGGCGACGAGGCCTCCCTGGCGCCCCGGAACAACGCCCACAGGCTGCCGGCCCGCAAAACCGCGCCGCAGAACGGGTCGTCCACGTACTTGCGCACTTCATCCGCGTCCCTTGACAGCCACTCAAAGCCGCTCGCGTCCTCCCCATCGAACGCCTTGTTGGCCTGCGCGAACAGCAGGTTGGCCATAAGCGCGCTGTCACCATCCGAACCCAGCCGCCAGGTTTCCAGACGGGCGAGGAGGCGAGGCAGAATGGACCCCAGGAAGCTGTTGAACCCCGGCGAGCCGGACAACACCACCGCATCCAGGGTGGCGCCGTGACGGCAGATGTACTGCTGGGAGAGCATGGCGCCCATGCTGTGACCCAGCAGGATGCGCTTGCACCCCGGGTGCTCCTCGCCGATGCGCTCGTTCAAGCGCCGGGCGTCGGCAATCACCGCCTCCCAACCACCGTCGCCCAAGTCGCCAAGCCGGTCCGGGTCGGTGCGCCCGTGGCCACGATGGTCATTGCCATAAACCACGTAGCCTGCTGCATTGAGCCGCTCCGCCACCGGCTGGTAGCGGCCGATGTGCTCACCCATGCCGTGGGCAATCTGCACGGCGGCCTTGGGCGCCCCTGCCGGCATCCAGCGGCACAGGTGAATGGCCTTGCCGTCCTCACCTTGAAAGTCGATGATCTCCACGCTCAAGGCAGCCTCCCGTGTTCAAGCAAAATGTTGATGGCATGGGCAACGCCGCCTTGGTCGTGGGGCGTGCTGACGAACGTGGCCGCCGCCTTGACTGCCGCGCTGGCTTGGCCCATGGCCACCGCAGCGCCGGCGGCAGCGAACATCGCCAAGTCGTTTTCCGCATCGCCAAAGGCCACCGCAGCAGCAGTGGGCACGCCGAGATGGCCACAGGCGGCCTCCAAGGCGGTGCCCTTGGTGGCACCCTTGGCGGTGATGGTCAGGATGATCTTGCCGGAGGGGCCGACGGAGTCGAATATGTTGACCCGGTCGCTGAACGGCTCCTGAAGCTCGGCCTTGATCCGCGCTCCAGCGCGGCTGCCCTGGACCGCGGCAACGCGCGGCAAATCCGCCTCTTGCAGCTCCAGCCGCGGCGTCCAGCGCATGGGGTCGGACATCAGGGCCGGGTCCGGCTGGCCATCGAGCTTGATCCAGACCCGTTCGCCAACCGTCACCGTGGCGATGCACCGCTCCTCATTGCACAGGGCGTAGAGCGCTTCGGCAAAGTCCATGGGCAACCGCTCATCAAAAAGGTCTGCGCCCGATGCGGGATCGTGCACCTGAGCGCCGGAGCAGGCGATGACGGGATCATTGACGCCCGCCTCGGCGGCAATGGCCAATGCCGCCTCCTTCCAGCGGGCGGTGGCGATGATGATTTTGTAGCCAGCCTTACTGGCGGCGCGCAAGGCATCGCGATTGGCTGGCGGCAGATGCTCGCCAATCAGCAAGGTGCCGTCGAGGTCGAAAGCAAGCACTCGGTAGGGTGTGGGCATGGGCGCAGCATTTTAGGCCACCAGCACAGTCAATCAACATGGAATTGCGTGCGTCTGGCTCCGCAGGAGTTAGCGCCGGCGTTTCGCAAGACGAAAGCGTTTCGGAGAACGATAGCGTTTAGCACGGCGAAGGCGTTTCGGAGGTCGAAACGGAGGACGCGCCCGCTAGGGTGCGCTTTCGACCGCAGTGGCGGCAAACAAGGCAAAGCCCACCCAGGTGTTGTTGAGAAAGGCTCGAAAGCACCGGTCCCGCTCGCGCTGCCGAATCAGGACCTGCTGATAGACGAACAGGGCGCCCATCACCGCCAGCCCAACCCCATAGGCAGCGCCAAATCCAGCGCGCCAGCCCAACAGGGCGAAGCCGAACCAAGCGCCGGCTTGCAAAACGCCCACCATCAAGCGGTCCGCAGCGCCGAACAGGATGGCCGTGCTCTTGATGCCCGCCTTGAGGTCATCCTCTCGGTCCACCATGGCATACAGGGTGTCGTAGGCCACGATCCACAGCAGGCTGGCCACGAAGAACAGCCAGCCGGCGGCGGGCACCTCGCCGCTGACGGCCGCAAAGGCCATGACGATGCCCCAACTGAAGGCGGCCCCCAGCACCACTTGGGGCAGGTGCGTCCAGCGTTTCATGAAGGGGTAGAGCACGCTGATGGCGAGCCCGGCCACCGCCAACCAGCGGGTTAGGGCGTTCAGCCAAGCCAGCAAAGCCAAGGCGGCCAGGCACAGGCCGGCAAACAAGGCCAAGGCGCCGCGCACGCTGACCGCGCCGGTGGCCAAGGGCCGGTTGCGCGTGCGGGCCACCAACGGGTCAAGGCGGCGGTCCGCCAAGTCATTGATGACGCAGCCGGCAGCGCGCATGATGAACACGCCAAGGGTGAACACGACAATGAGCTCAACCGGCGGCACGCCTTCGGCAGCCATCCAGAGCGCGGTCAAGGTGGGCCAAAGCAGAAGCAGGCTGCCCACGGGACGCTCGAAGCGCATGAGGGACAGCCAAGGCCGCCAAGTGATGGTCGCGAAATGCACCTTGGGCTCCTTCATCGCGGGTTGGGTGGGTTTGGGGCGTCGCCGCGATGGAAGTCTATTGCGCCGATTGATTTTTGGCGAGTGCGCGAGTAGCTTAGCCCACTTTTCCCACTGTGCCGGCGCCCCATGCTTGGGTCGGCGCTGATGCCCATGCAAGGAGGCGGGCGGCGGATGAAGAAGTGGCAGTGCATCGTTTGCGGATGGATCTACGACGAAGCCGAGGGCTTCGAAGAGGAGGACATCGCCCCCGGCACGAAGTGGGAGGATGTTCCGGACGACTTTGTGTGCCCCGAATGCGGGGTCAGCAAAGAGGATTTCGAAATGATCGAGGTCGGCTAACGTGAACCTCACCTACCGCATTCTCATCGGGATGGGCGCCGGCCTGCTGATCGGCATCACCGTGCAGCAAATGGACCTTGACCCCTCCGGTTGGGTGCGGGGCTTCCTGGTCGATGGCGTGCTCGACGCCGGTGGCCAGATCTTCATTGCCAGCCTCAAGCTCATGGTGGTGCCGCTGGTGTTCGTCTCCTTGGTCTGCGGGGCGGCCCGGCTGGGGGCCAGCGCCAGCATGGGCCGCCTCGGCGGCAAGACCTTGGGCATGTACCTTTTGACCACTGCCTTGGCGGTCACTTTAGCGCTGACCACCGCCTTGATTGTCGAGCCCGGCATCGGCGCTGATGCGCCACCCGCCGAAATCGACTACCAACCAAAGCCTGCCCCCAGCGTCAAGGAAACCCTGGTCAACATCTTCCCCACCAACCCGGTGGCGGCGATGGCCGAAGGCCGCATGCTGCAGGTGATCGTATTCGCGCTGCTGTTCGGCATCGCCTTGGCGAAGAGCGGAGAGTCCGGCCAACGCATCCGGGGCGTGTTCGACGACATCAACGAAGCCCTGATGAAGCTGATCACGCTGCTGATCCAATTGGCGCCTTATGGCGTGTTCTGCCTGATGACGACGCTGTTCGCCGCAGTGGGTTGGCGTGAGATCTTCAAGCTCTTGGGCTACTTCCTCACCGTCGCAGCGACCTTGGCCCTGCACCTGACGCTGATCTACCCGGCTTTGCTGATGCTGCTGGGGCGGCTCAAGCCGACCACCTTCTTCGCCAAAATGCGCGAGCCCATGCTGGTGGGCTTCAGCACCTCGTCCAGTGGCGCCACCCTGCCGGTGACGTTGCGCACCGTTGAGCACCGCGTTGGCGTGCGCAACGAAGTGGCCGCCTTCGCCGTGCCCCTGGGCGCCACCATCAACATGGACGGCACCGCCATCATGCAAGGGGTGGCCACGGTGTTCATCGCCCAGTTCTACGGCATTGACTTGACCGTAGTGGACTTCCTGATGGTCATCCTCACGGCCACCCTCGCCTCGGTGGGCACCGCCGCAGTGCCCGGCGTGGGCCTGATCACCCTGACCATGGTGCTGACCCAAGTCGGCCTGCCGGTGGAGGGCATCATGCTCATCATCGGCGTGGACCGGCTGCTCGACATGATGCGCACCGCGGTCAACATCGCCGGCGACGGCATGGTGGCAACCACGGTCGCGCGCAGCGAGGGTCAATTGGACCTGGAGATGTTCCACGATCCCCGGGCGGGCGCCAAAGACGAATAGGCCCGCGCGGGGAAGACAATTGGATTGGACGGGCGCGACGGCATGGGCTAAGTTGGGTCTCGGAAGCCAACTTGCCACATGTCCATCCAGCTCGGAGCCTGAACTTCAATGCCAAAGGGAAGCGACCTGAAGAAAGCCGGGCTCAAGGTCACCTTGCCGCGCCTGAAGGTGCTTGAGGTTTTGGAACACGCCGAACCCCATCACATGAGCGCCGAGGACGTTTATCGAAGACTGATCGAGCAGGACGAATCCGTGGGGCTGGCGACCGTGTACCGGGTGCTCACCCAGTTCGAATCCGCTGGCATCGTCGAGCGCCACAACTTCGACGACGGCCACGCCGTTTACGAGCTGGCCAGCGAGGAGCACCACGACCACATGGTGGATGTGGATTCCGGCCAGGTCCTCGAGTTCGTGAACGAGCGCATAGAAGCCCTGCAGGAGGAAATTGCTGCCGAACACGGCTTTGAGCTAATCGATCACGCACTCGTCCTCTACGTGCGCCGCAAAGAGTAGCTCCCAGCGCGTGCACCGCAGGCGCAAGCGATTTCGCAGCTTCTCTGGAGTCGAGTACACTAAGGCGCTCACGCCGCGGGCCAACCCTTGAGACGTTGCCGGGCGCGGAGCGAGTCACTCAACAGCCTTTTCCCGCAATCAAGGAAACCAGAGCCCTCCGGGCTTGGCCCCGTCGTAACCCCCTATGCTGATCGTCCTCTACTTCTTTTGGCGCGTTTGCCTGCTGCGTCACGATCCCCAAATCGTGCCCAAGCACCCCTATTTCCTGTTTCTGGTGCTGATCGCCAATCTGGCGTGCAGCATCACGCTGTCCATCCTGATCACCGGAGAGCCAACGCTGCGCATTGCCACTGGCATTCTGGTCTCCGTCGCCACTTTGGCTGCCCTCGTTTATCTCATCTGCAGCCTGCGCGGCGCGAGCGAGCGTTTCGTCTGGACCATGTCCGTTATGCTCGGTTGCGACATGGTGCTGACCGCGATCTTCGCGGTGGTTGTGCCCTTGGCGCAGATGCTCAACGAATTTGCCGTGCTGGCCGCCTACCTCACCTTCATGATCTGGTCGGTGGCCGTGTTCGGCTTCATTCTTTCCCGGTCCCTGCAGTCCCACATGGCCATCGGCGTCGGCCTGGCCTTTAGCATGATGTTGATCAGCACTGGAATTGCCAGCTTGGCCAGCGGCGGGTGAGGATTTACTTCCTCGGCATTGGCGGCACCCTGATGGGCAGCCTGGCGCTGCTGGCCAAGCAGCAGGGCCATCAGGTGAGCGGCTCCGACAAGCACATCTACCCGCCGATGAGCGACCTGTTGGCCGCCGACGGCATCCCTGTCCACGAAGGCTTCGAGCCCGCCCAGCTGCAGCCGTCCCCGGACTTGGTGGTGATCGGCAACGCCGGGCTGCCCAGGGGCGTGGACTCAGTGGAGCACATTCTCAACAGCGGCCTGCGCTATGTCTCGGGGGCCGAGTGGCTGGGCACCAACCTGCTTCGGGACCGCTGGGTGTTGGCGGTGTCGGGCACCCACGGGAAGACCACCACCACCAGCATGCTGGCTTGGATCTTGGACTGCGCCGGGCTCCAACCCGGCTACCTGATCGGTGGCGCGCCCAAGAACTTCGAGCGGTCCGCCCGCTTGGGCCAAGCACCTTACTTTGTGGTGGAGGCGGACGAGTACGACACCTCGTACTTCGACCGGCGTTCGAAGTTCCTCCACTACCAGCCGCGCACGCTCATCATCAACAACTTGGAGCACGACCACGCTGACATCTTCGAGGATGTGGAGGCCATCAAGGCACAATTCCACCAGTTGCTTCGCACAGTGCCGGGAGAGGGCTTGGTCATCGCGCCAGGGGATGACGGCAATGTCAACAGCCTGCTCCGCGCCGGCTGCTGGACGCCGGTGGCCCGTGTTGGCGCAACAGGTCCCACCCGAAAGCTGGCCATGGACAACGGCGAGCGCTGGACGGCGATCTGCCCCAACGCCGAAATCAGCGCCTTCGACGTCGCCTTGAATGACCGCACCTTGGGCCGCGTCTCATGGCCACTGCTCGGCCTCCACAATGCCAGCAATGCCTTGGGCGCCATCGCCGCTGCCCGCCACGCCGGGGTGGCACCCGAATTGGCCATTGAAGCCCTGGCCGATTTTGCCGGCGTCAAACGCCGCCTTGAGGTGATTGCCGAAGTCGGCCAAACGACCTTGTACGACGACTTCGCCCACCATCCAACCGCCATTCGCAAAACCCTGCAGAGCCTGCGCAACCGCGTTGGCGGCGAGGAAATTCTGGCCATCATCGAACCGCGCACCCACACCATGTCGCTGGGCACCCTGCGTGATGCTTTGGCAAACTGCTGCGCCGCCGCGGACCAGGCATTCTGGT
The DNA here is from genome assembly GCA_965220835.1 of Candidatus Azophilus sp. Lineage (GTDB taxonomy): Bacteria > Pseudomonadota > Gammaproteobacteria > Pseudomonadales > Azotimanducaceae > Azophilus. The sequence goes on from OZ244842.1 coordinate 3,017,102, forward strand.
TCCGCAGCGCCAACATCAAATGGGACTTGGCCACCCTGACGGCACAATGCGTTGTGCCCGCCAAGAACTTCTCCGACTTGACGCAGCTCATCAAGCAAGTGTGCGAACTGCCGAAGCAGCGGCGGCACGTGGTGATCATGTCCAACGGCGACTTTGGCAACATTCACGAAAAGCTCCCCACCGCCTTGCGCGGCAGCTAAACTGAGCGTTGCTGTCTGGCTTCCCAGCCAGCACCATTTCAGGAGGAAGGAGAAGCACCATGAAGACTGCACTCGGGCTAACCGCCGCCCTGCTGCTCGCGCCGTTGGCTGGATTGGCTGACGAGGCTTGGCATCCGTCCAAGTACGGCGCGGATGACACGCTAGGGGCGATCAACAACCTTTCCGCGGAAAAGGTGGTGGCGGCCGCCGGGCTGGTGAAGGCCGGCAAGGTCTACCGCCTTGGGGTGATCACCGGGCCGGATTCCCCCGCCTATCCGCCCCGTCAGTACGCCATGACCGTGCTGCAGCTTGATGACGGCACCGGCACGCCGCTCGGCGTCAACCGCGCCACTGGCAACGACGACCTGATGATGCTGTGGATGGGCATCGGCAGCCAGCTCGATGGCCTCGGCCACATGGGCATTGACCACGTGTACTACAACGGCAACCAAGCCCGGGACTTCGTCGCCCCCACCGGCCTGACCAAGCTCAGCATTCACGACCTGCCGCCGATCGTCAGCCGGGGCGTGCTGCTGGACATGGCCAAACTGGCCGGCCAGAACCCCATGCCCGAAGGCATGGCCTTCAATCGCAAGGAAATCCAAGCCGCCCAAGCCGCTCAGGGCGTCCAAATCGAAGCCGGCGACGTGGTGCTGTTCCACACCGGCTGGCTGAACGTCATGGACACCGACCCGGAACGCTTCATGGGCGGCCAACCGGGCCTCGGCGTCGATGGCGCCCGCTACCTGGCCGGTTTGGGCGTCGTGGCGGTTGGCGCCGACACTTGGGCCTTGGAAGTGCTGCCCTCGGAAGATCCGGAACAAGCCTTCCCCGTGCACCCCGAGCTGCTGGCCAAGAACGGCGTGTACATCCTTGAGAACATGGACACCCGCGAACTCGCCGCCGACGGCGCCTCGGAGTTCCTGTTCGTGCTCGGCGTGCCGCGGTTCGAAGGCGCCGTGCAGGCGGTGATCAATCCAGTGGCGATTCGTTGATCATCACCGTGCAGCCAGCAAGGCCCATCAGCTAGTGGCCGGCCGCAAGGGCAGAGGGAAGCTGGTCGCCGCCGGGATTGGCGCTTCCTTCCTGACCATACTGGCAGTGGTCGGCTGGCTGGCCTCAATGCAGATCGTCACACCGCAAATGGCCGTGCTCCTGGGCGTGGCCACCTTCGGCATCTACGTCGGCTTCGGCATCCTGATCGCCGTGTTTCGGATGATCAGCAAACTGCATTAGGAAGCCTCCGGTCAGGTCCGGGAAGTCCGGGGCCACCCGTCGGGTGGGCTAGCAAGGTGCGCCGAACAGCAGAGGCTCCCTAAAGCGCTTGGCCGAAGCGCGGGACCCCATGACTGGCTATTGCGCCGGGGCCAGATGGCCGGATTCAATCCCGCAACGGCTTCACCTCTTGAGTTTGCGGCTTCCAGCGGCCGCGCGGGAATCAACAGTCCGAGGCTTGGTCTATCATTGGCTTTCAGTTTTCCAAGCGCCCCTTAAATCCATGAACGAAGAGGCTGAGCCTGCTCAGGCGCCAAGCAACGCCGCGTTCTTCACCGCCCCCCGGCGGCGGCGAAAGCTCATTGCTGGAATCGCGGCCGCAGCCTTGGTTGCCGTTGTCACGTTCATCTACCTCGCGGTGCAGGGGCCGGACAATCGCTCAATCGCTTTGCAAATGGTGGAGCAGACCGTCAATGAGTTCAGCGGGCAGACGCTGGGGCCGCTGGACTTGCGGCAACACGCGAAGCGGCTCAGCGAAGCCCTCGAGCTTGCGCCCGAGGAAGAGGCGACGGCAGCAGCGGTGGAACGGCTTAAGGGGCAGCTTCATGCGCAGCTCGTTGGCGCCTTGGCCTTGGACGCCCTCGACGACGCCGAGGCCTTGCTTGCCGAGGCGAACGTCCTTTGGCCAGACGAAGAGGCCTTCAAGAGCTACGGCCAATTGGCGACGCAACTCAACCAACGCCAGCAGGAGTTGCAACTGCGCGAAGAATTGCTCGTCAAGCTGAACGAGGCCCAGTCAAAGGTCGAGGGTGAATCCTCAACATTGGATGCCATCAGGGCCACGCTTGGCTTGGTCGAGGAGCTGCTTGATCAGTATGCCACCCTCAAGAGTGACTCGGAGATCAACGCCAACTTGCGAAATCTGCTGACGGTGGGCGCTCGCTCCGCAACCCGGGAGGACGAAATTCGAAGCGCGAGCGCGCTATTGGATGCTTCGCGAGTGCTATGGCAGGACGATGCGGGATTGGGGACATTGGATCAGGACATCAAGTCCAAACTGGGTGAGCTCGACAGAGGAATCGAGATTCGGGAACTGATCAGCCTTGGCCAAGAGCGGCTGCGCGACAATCTCCTGACCACGCCCGCGGGCAAGAGCGCTCGTGATGCCTTCAGCGAGGTGTTGACGATGGACCCGGGCAATGCCGAAGCCCTTGATGGCATGCGGAAGGTCGCCAATCGCTACGTTGAACTGATTGGGAGCGCCATAAACAACAACAGCCTAACCAGGGCCAAGCAGCACCTGAGTTCGCTTGAAGCGCTGGACGCCAACCATGTGGCGATTCAACCGCTCAAGGAACGGTTGAGCGACAAGGAGCGGTTGTTGGAGCTCGAACGCTTGAGCGCCGAGCAGCCCGCAAGCATCGAAAAAGGCCAACAGAAAGACGTGCAAGCGACGCAACTGACCGCCAATCCCCTGCCCACCGACGACGAAGGAACGCTGTGGCTTCAGGTTCGCGACTTCTGCGCAATGCTTGATCAGTACATCATCAAGCACCCCTCCGGGCGCTACGTGGAGGAGGCCTGGCAACGCAAATCGGAGTGTTTGAAGCAGTAGCGCGTCGAGATTTCGCCCACCACCGCCTAAAACAGTATCACGTCCCGCAGTTCGCTCGGCACCCGCCGAACCATGCCAGTGGCTTGGTCCGGATCCAAAACAATCTCAGTTTCGCCACCTATCCCGTCGTGACCGCGCCTGCCCGTGTAACCAATGTTGCCCTCGTTGCCGTAGCCGCCAACCTGCGGCAGGGGCAGGTCCTCGTCTTCGCGCATCTTTTGCGACTCCTCAGTTTCCCACTGGGCAATCGAGCCGGGAATCCCCGGTGAACCCGTCGTGCCTTCAGCGCCGCCGTCACCCCCAAGCCCGCCAACGCTGTCGAGAATGAAGGCTTGCTCCAAGTCGTAGGAGGACAAAAAGAGCGTGATGCCGCCTCCATTGCCGCCCTCGCCGCCGTCACCGCCCGGCCCGGCGTCGCCGCCATCTCCTCCGTGGCCGGAAAAGTAGGCGCTGCCGCCATCGCCGCCGTCGCCGCCGTCGCCACCTCCGCCGCCATGCCCACCCCGTCCGCCACTGGAAGTGATGGTGACTGGGTTGCCATCCAATTTGCGAACGTAGTACGAGGGTGAAGCTCCGGGCTGCCGAACTTCGAACAGCACGAGACTGTGCTTGGCATCGACCGTGCGCACCTCCCGCGCAACTATGCGCAGCCGAGGCCCCGGCTGGCCCCGCGCGCCCGTTTGCCCGGCCGTGCCGCTGCCTCCCGCCCGGCCATCCCCACCGCGCCCCAACGCGCCGGACATGTTGCCGCCGCGTGAGCCCTCGCGTCCGTCGCGGCCCTTGTTGCCATCGGCGCCCGGATTGCCCGCGTACTCGAGAGCGTCCTCCTGCATGAGCGGCACAGCGCCCAGGAAGTCTGGCTCGAACTCATACTCAAGGGGGCTTAGAACGCTGATGGCGGCCTTGGTGTCAGCATCTGCGCTCGGCGCATCGGCTGCTGCGCCTTCCGCTGCCGGTGGGCCAAGTTCCACGAAATCGAGGTACTCCACTCGAACCACGTACTGCTTGCCGAGCATGCTCTTGGTATCGGCCGAGAACTTCACTTCCCGGCCGTCAAAGGACCCGTTTTCAATGGAGACTGCTATGCGCTCGCGAGGCAGGGCGAACTCATTGGTTGCATGGGAGCCTTCGCCCTGCTTGTTGAGCCGCCACTTTCGGCCGCGGACGTCCTCAACCACGAGGTTGAGCGGAATCGACTGGCCGGGAATGATCGAGCTGGCTTGGGCAAGGTCACTGTCAGCGTAGATGGCGGCAACTTCGGCAGCCGCCGGCCCGCCCGGAATGGCTGCATCGTACCGGTACGAGAGTTCCGTGGCCGAAGGCTCGTTGCCTTCATACTGGGCGAAAATCTGATACTCCGCCGTCGCGGCCCCTTGCTCGGCGCCGGGGTCCAACGCCTTGAACTTGAGTGCGCCCGAGTCAACGCGCTCAAATCCGTTCGCTTCGACGTTCAAGCGTTGAGCGGGTAGGTTCAGGGTCTCATCGGCCGTGGAGAACGTGCGCCCAAGCGTGTCGGTGACGTCCACCCGAAGCTCATAGACCGCACCGGGAATCAGTGCGGTTCCGGGCGGAATCTCAAAGACCCGCTCGTCTTCGTGCCACAAGAGCTTGGTGGAGCTGGCGGCCACATCCTGCGGCTCCGGACCATCAACCAAGGCGAAGTCGGCGATGAAACTTTGGGTGGACTCCACCCCGTTCGGCGCGGTGACGGAGATTTCATAGGTCAGATCCGGAATGCTTGCACGGTCAGCACTGAAGGTGACTTGTCCGGTTGAGCGGTCGTAGGAGCCGCCCTTCACCGTCACCTGAACACCCGGATCGCCGCTGAGGTCAACCGACTTGCCGTCCGCTTGGAGCCCCATGATCTCGCCCATCTGCGCGGTGGAGCCGGGGCGAATCCGGGCGTTCTCCTCAAGCGGCGAGCCTTGCGCCGATTGTGGCGTGAACCTCACTTGGGTAATGGGGCTCGTCGTTGCGCAGCCCACCAAAACCAGCGCAACGACGAGTGCCACACGGGTTCGGAACAGGCGCAAAGGCCCGTTGAAAGATGCAATGGCAAGCCTCATGAACGTAGTCCTCCGAAACCGAGAGTAAAGCGCTAGGCGAGCTGCCAACACTGGAGCGGGGTCTCAGGCGCTCCTCTTCCAGACCCATGTTGGTTGCAGCGACGCTCTCCACTGTAGCGCCATGCATCGGCCAGTCAACCGCCCGGGCGGTCATCGAGGCTTTCGTCAAGCACGCTGAGCAGCACGTTGGCCAGAATCGTGCCCCGGTCAATGATGTAGCTGCCGCGCCCCTTTTCCGCGAGCGCCTGAAGGTACTTCTGGGTGTTTGCGTCCTGTCTGACATGAATGGCGGAAACCCGATTTCCCGGCACGCTCGAATAACGGTCGACCAACGCCAGCGATGCGGACACTTCATCTGGGTAGGCGGGCGCATCGGTGAGCACCAGGATCACTCGGCTGCTGACGCCCTCCCGGAAGGATGTGCCGACCGCGTCCTTCAATCCTTGGTAAACCGCCTCGGGTATGTCCAGGTTGTTGCCGCGCGCATCGGCCGGCTCAATGGACCGCAGAAAGCGCTGGATGTCCTTGAGCGCCTCCTCGTCGCCCGTCAGTTTTCGCAACCGGTGGTGGCGGGTGACCGGCCGCTGCTCGCGGTCATTGAAGGTGACGACGCCAATCCCCACCGTTGGCATCATGCGGCTCAGCACCTCAACAACCAGATGCAGCTCTCGTTTGAGGGCATCGATCTCGTTGTACATGCTGTTCGTGGTGTCGAGCACGAAGACGATGTCCATGTCGGGCAGCATCGCGGTGTTGTCATCCGGTTCAGGGCAGACGACCGGAGGGGCCGGTTCCGGCGCCTCCACGGCACTGGGCTGCGGCATCGGCTCGCAAACGGGACAGATGGGGCACTCAGGCACTGCTGGGCAACTCGGCAGGGGAGGGCATTGCGGCACCGGTGCCGGTTCCGGACACGCCTCGCACTGCTCGCACGCAGGACACTGGGGAACCTCAACAACCGGGCATTCGGGGGTGGGCGCACTGGGGCACTCGGGGCACTGGGGGGTCTCCAACTCCGGGCACGCCACCACCGGCTGCGCTTGTGGCGTCTCGCTATCGGTCTTGGGGACCGCGGCGAACAGCACCATGAATATGATGGCGATGAGAATGAAGGCACCCATGCCGGACGCAAACAGGTCGATTGCCGACATGCCGATGAATTCCTGATCTTCGGCAACTGGTTTCATCAACGCCCCTTGGCTTTGAGTTGGGCCCTAGGATGGCTTGTTGCTGAGGCGGCTGAGCAGGTGGTCGAGGCAGTGCTGGCCGGTCCTGTTCAGGGCGCGTTGCTCCTTGCTCATCGCGATGTTGCTGCCGAACATGAGAATCGCCGCAAGAAACAGCGCCACCAAGGTGGTGTAGAAGGCCACGCCCAAGTCGGTGGTGAGGTTCTCGATCCAGCGTTCCAGGGCCGCCGGGTCGTCCAGCTGGGGCAATGAGCCCGCGCCGTTCAGGGCCAAGCTGATGCCAATGAGGGTGCCAATGAACCCGCCGGTGGGCAGCAGCCAGGTGAGGTACTTGAGGACGGTGTAGCGAAGCTGAATCTCATGCTGGAAGTACTCCACGCTGGAGTCAAGCACGGCCTGGGAGTCGCCCACCGACCCAGTGGCCTGATACTGCCTGACCACCCGGTGTATGAGCCGGTGCAGATGCAGGTCGTTGCCTTGGGCGCCGGCGGTCACGACCCGCTCATCGAGCACTTCAAGTTCGGCATCGGTCAAGTGTTGCGACTGCGCCACGTCCAATAAGCCGGACTCGATCTGCCGTTCCGCCGCCCGCGCGCAATAGAGCCGAGTGAAGACCTCCCCGATGCCGATGCCGAACGCCAGGAACAGGAAATTCTGCACCGTGATCGGGTAGACGGGGCTTTGCCGGTCGAAGACAACGATGGCCACCGCTGAGTCGGGCAGCAGCGTCAAGCTGGCGATCATGATGGCGAAGCTGGTGGCGACGACCATGAACAACACCGCCAGAATGCGCAGATCCTCGTAGTGCAGTTGATCGAGCCTCGACACGCCCTGCCGGAGCCGGCCCAGAACCTTGAACTTGTCGAGGAATTGACGGATTTGCGGCGTCTCCCGGCCCAGATGACTCAACCAACGGCCCTTAAAACCACTCGTGGGGCATGTCCATCAGGGATGGCGCGCCGGCACGAATGCTGCGGTCCAGGGCTTGGGTTTTGGGCAGCAGCTTGTGGTAGAAGAAGGTGGCCGTGCGCCGCTTGGCTTGGCCGAAGGCGTCATCCCCCGCCGCCTGGGCCATTCGCGCCCAGAGCCAAGCATAGATGGTGAGGCCCGCCAGCTCCAGGTAGTCGGCTGAGACGGCGCCCGGCAGGTTGGCGTCCTGGGGTGCTTCGGCCACCACCCAGTCGGTGGCGCCGGCCAGCCGGTCCAGCGCGCTGCGCAAAGCGGGCGCGTACGCCGCAGGCGCTGGTTCGGCAGCCATTTGGTCAATGAAGCGGCGCATGGTGCCGCCGCCGTCGCGGAGCACCTTGCGGGCGATCAGGTCCAGCGCCTGAACGCCGTTGGTGCCCTCATAGACGGGCGCGATGCGGGTGTCGCGCACGATCTGCTCCATGCCCCACTCCTTGATGTAGCCGTGGCCGCCGAAGACCTGCTGGGCCATGACTGCGCTCTCGAAGCCCCGGTCGCTGAGAAAGGCCTTGGCGATTGGCGTCAGCAACTCCGCCAAGGCCAGGCTCTCGGCATCGTTCTTCTGCTTGGCGGCATCCAGGCTGCGGCCCACCAGCATGGCGAACGCCCGGCCCGCTTCGGTAAAGGCGCGAATCGTGAGCAGCATGCGGCGCACGTCCGGGTGCACCAACAGCGAGTCCGCCTCGGCGCTGGCGTTTTGGGGACCGGCGGGCGCCCGGCCCTGGAGCCGGTCCTTGGCGTAGGCAACAGCCTGCTGATAGGCCAGCTCGCCCGCGCCAAGGCCTTGCAGGCCCACCGACAGGCGCTCGTAGTTCATCATGGTGAACATGCAGGCGAGGCCAGCGTTCTCCTCGCCCACCCGGTAGCCGACGGCATTGTCGTAGTTCATGACGTTGGTGGAACTGGCCACCACGCCCATCTTGTGCTCGATGGAGCCGCTCGCCACCGCATTGCGCGGGCCGAGGGAGCCGTCCGGGTTGGGAATGAACTTCGGCACAATGAACAGGCTGATGCCCCGGGTGCCGGCCGGTGCGCCAGCCACGCGGGCAAGCACCAAGTGAACGATGTTCTCCGCCAGGTCGTGCTCACCGCTGGTGATGAAGATCTTGGTGCCGGTGATGCGGTAGCTGCCATCCCCGGTGTCTTCCGCACGGGTGCGCAGCAAGCCCAGGTCCGTGCCCGCATGGGCTTCGGTGAGGTCCATGGCGCCGGTCCACTCACCGCTGTAGAGCTTGGGCAGATAGAGCGCCTTCTGGGCCTCGCTGCCGTGGGCGTCGATGCATATGGATGCGCCCAAGGACAGGGTGCCATACAGGTACAGGCCGGAATTGGCGCTCCAGAACATCTCCTCAATCAGGCAGGCCAAGAGCTTGGGCATGCCCATGCCGCCATAGGCCGGGTTGCCGGAAACCCCCAGCCAACCACCCTCCGTCAGCGCCTTGAAGGCGGGCCTGAACGCCTCTGGGGCCTGCACCACGCCCTCCGTCCAGCGGCAGCCCTCCTGATCCCCTAGCTGGTTGATCGGCGCCATCACCTCCCCAGCCAGCTTGCCCGCCTCGCGCAGCACGGCCCGCACCACGTCTTTGCTGAACTCGGCAAACTCCGGCACCTCGGCCCACTCCTTGGTGACATCGAAGAGGTTGAACAGCAGGAATTCCAAGTCCTGTTCGGGGGCTTGATAGTGCAGCATGGAGATGGACCTTATTGGCGCAATGTTCATTCTAGCCTGTCGCAATGGGAGTACGCATGGCGCATTTCCCACACCGCAAAGCGGCAATCGCCACTGGTGCCCGGCGCGTCGAAGGGGCAAAACAAGCCCATGGGAATCATCGACCTGATCCTGCCGCGGGTGTGCCGGCTGTGCGATAGCCCAATCAACGCCGACCTCGACCTCTGCCCACCCTGCTGGCAGAGCCTGCCCTGGAACCGGCTGCCGTGCCTGAGGTGCGCCGCGCCGCTGTCTGGCGGTTCTGGGCTGTGTCGCCAGTGCGCGCTGAAGCCCCCGCCGTTTCAGCGCACCATCGCCCCCTTGTTGTTCGAGGACGCCGTGCCGGGGCTCATTCACGCCATCAAGTTCGGCAAGGGCTACAGCCAAGCCAAGCTCTTGAGCCACCTGCTTGGCGATGCCGCCGCCCAGGCCGAGGACCCTCTACCCAACTTGCTGGTGCCCGTGCCGCTGGCCATGGGGCGAATACTGCGCCGCGGACACAACCAAGCCATCCTGCTGGCCGCGCCCTTGGCCCGCCGCTTCGGCATCCCGCTCAAGCGCAGGGCCGTAAGCCGGGTCGGACGCACGCCGCCCCAACGCGGCCAATCACGCGCCGCCCGCGCCCGCAGCGTGCGGGGGGCGTTCAAGGTGACTCAGCCGCTGGCGGGCAAAATCGCCATCGTCGATGACGTGATGACGACGGGAGCCACCACCGCGGAGTTGGCCCGCACACTGCTGGAAGCAGGAGCCGATGACGTTGTGGTTTGGGCGGCGGCCCGGGTGGTTTGAGTGGCTTGCGCGCTTGCGCCTATCGGAAACCGAGGACTCGGGCATATGCAGGACTCAAAAAAAACGCGGCGCTACTAAGAGAACCCGCAGACTTCAATACGGTATTCCCTCCTTCCCTCCCTGACACTTGGGGCACTTGCGCTGAAACACATCACTCCCGTTGGCGCCGTAGACCCACCCGCAACCGGCTTGCAAACACCTCATCAGATAGGCCTTCTGGTTATAGTCCGTTCCCTCGCGGCCACGGTGCCCTTCGCATCTTTGATTGTTGCGATTAACGTAACCGATCTTTGTGGATTTTCCTGTGCCGTCCTGAAAGTCGCTCATTTTCACCTCAGTTCCTAGCCCCGCGAGTCCAGTGGTTTGTCGAAGGGTCCGCACAATCCAACCGTTGATGCTAACGCGCTTGGTCATTGCCGCTGACGCGACAGCCGCATGCAGTTCCGAGCCGAGTCGCAGGACTAACTTGCCAGCGGATCAAGTCCCTAACGAATGCTCCATGCGCAACCAATGAGCTTGCCCGATTGGGCTAGACTACGCCAATGGCCATCCCCACTCCCCTCGCTTGGGCTTTGCTGGCGTTGTGCTGCGGTATGGCCCAGGGCAGCGTTGGGGAGCCGCTGAAAGTTGCGGTGGCCGCGAATTTTCGCCCCGCGTTCGTCATAGTGGGTGCGGATTTCGAGCGTCTTCACGGCTTGGAGGTTGCGCCGGTTTTCGGCTCCTCCGGGTTGCTGGCCACACAGATACGCCAAGGCGCGCCCTTTGCGGCTTTCCTGTCCGCAGACATGGCCAGGCCCGCGGCACTGGTGCGCGACGGGCTCGCCAAGGGCCCGGTTCGCGTTTACGCGCGGGGCCGGGTGGCGCTGTGGACGCCCGGGGGCAATGCCAGCCCGGCGGACCTTGAAGCAGGCCGCATTGGCCTGCCGAACCCCAAGCTGGCGCCGTACGGCCAAGCCGCCGTGGAGTGCATGCAGGCGCTGGGGGCTTGGGCGGGCGTTCAGGACCGGTTGGTGTTCGGCAACAACGTGGCTCAAGTTGGGCATTTCCTCACCGCAGGCTCCTTGCCCGCCGGATTTGTCGCCCTCGGCCAGCTCATGGCGGTTGATACGCCAGCGGAGCGCTTTTGGGTTTGCCCGGAAAATGCCCACCGGCCCATCGAGCAGGGCGCCGTGGTGATGCGGCGCAGCCCCATGGCGGCCGCGGCCGAGACTTTGCTGAACTTCATCACGGCACCGGCCCAGCAAGCCCTCCTCACGCAGTTGGGCTATGGCACCGATGGCTGAGGACGTGCTGGCGAGCCTCCTGCTCACCGCGGCCTTGGCGGGGGCAACAAGCGTGGCGCTGCTGATCCTGACGCCGCCCTTGGCTTGGTGGCTGGCACGCACCCAACGGCGCGGCGCCTCGCTGGTGGAGGCGCTGGTGGCCTTGCCCCTGGTGCTGCCGCCCACGGTGCTCGGCTTCTACCTGCTGCTGGCCATGACGGAAGACGCTTGGCTCGGCGCCGGTTGGCGCACGCTTACCGGGCAACCCTTGGCGTTCACCTTCAGTGGCTTGGTGCTGGCATCCATCGTCTACTCGCTGCCCTTTGTGGCCCAGCCGCTGACGGCCAGCTTTCGCAACACGCCCGCCGAGTTGCTGGACGCGGCCTCGGTCATGGGCATTTCTCCAACGGCCCGCTTTCTGCGTTTCATGCTGCCCCTGCATCGGCGGGCGTTAGTGGCGGCTGGCGTGCTCGGTTTCGCCCACACCGTTGGCGAATTCGGGATCGTGCTGATGATCGGCGGCAACATTCCCGGCGAAACCCGCGTGCTGTCCATCCTGCTGTTCGACCAAGTGGAATCGCTGGACTACGCGAGCGCCCATCTGACCGCCGCCATTTTGCTGGTGGTCTCCCTCACGGCCCTGACCCTGACCTACGGCACCTTGCGGCGGCCATGAGCTTGACGCTGAAAGGCCGCTTCGCACCACCCGGCGGCTTTGAGCTGGAGGTCGATCTGGAGTTGCCCAGCAGCGGCGTCACCAGCGTGATTGGCGTCTCCGGTTCCGGCAAGTCCACCCTGCTGCGGTTGATCGCAGGGCTGAACCAATCATCGGGCTTCCAAGTGATGCTGGACGGCCAGGATTGGAGCACCCTGCCCGCCCACCGCCGCCCAATCAGCATGACGATGCAGCAACCGGCGCTCTTCCCCCATTTGACGGTGGCCGGCAATTTGCGCGCCGTGCCGGGCGGCAGCCGGTTCGATGAAGCGGTGCGCCGCTTTGGCTTGGAAGACCTGCTGGAACGCAAGCCCGCCGCGCTTTCCGGAGGCCAGCAGCAACGGGCCGCCTTGGCTCGGGCCTATCTCAAGCCCGCCGCGCTCTGGCTGCTTGACGAACCCCTCTCGGCGCTTGACGCCATGGCCCGGGCGCGGCTGGCGCCGATGCTCGGCGAACTGTGCCGAACCTTGGGCAAGCCCGTGATCTACGTCACCCACGCGCTCAGTGAGGTGGTGCAAGTCGCCGACCATCTGGTGATTCTGGAAGCTGGCCGGGTGATCGGCGCGGGCCCGCCAAACAAAGTGGCCGCCGAACTGGACCACCCCCTGTCGCCGATGATCGACACCGGCGCCATCCTTGCCGTTGAATTTGACGCCTACGACGCAGCCCACGACCTCAGCACCTTGCGCATCGGCGCCCAGAAGCTGCGGGTGCGGGGCAACCTGAGCCAAGCGCCATCACCCTTGCGCGTCCAGATCCCCGCCCGCGATGTCGCCTTGGCCTTGGAACGTCCGCTGGGCACCAGCATCCTGAACTGCCTAGAGGTTACCCTCACCAGCCTGGCCCCGACCCCGGACGGCGCGGTGTTCGCGGAGCTCGACTGCGCCGGACAGCCCTTGCGGGCACGCATCACGCGCCTGTCCCAGGAAAACCTGCGGCTCGCTCCCGGCATGGCGCTGCACGCCTTGGTGAAGTCGGTGGCGTTGGATGTCCGGAGCGACTGAGAGCGGGCGCCATCGCCGCACCAATCTGACTTTGCTAAGGATCCCAGCAACAGACACCTCAATTGGCGCGACTTGAAGAGGCGTTGCTCGAACTTTCCAAAGCATCGTTGCGCCTCAACCACCGGCAAGCCGCACTAACCGGCCAGGGGCTCAAACATCCTAAGGTTCGGCCCACGATAGCAAGCCACCGGCGCTCCCATGGCATCACCCGCCCAACGGCGCGCGCCGATTTGCTGCGCTGAGTTGACCTGGACCTGCTAGGGATCTTGCGACGGGGGCCCGGCAATTGAGTTGCGGCTGACACCAAACTTCAAGGCGCAACTGCGTTCGGTGGCTGGCGAGTCAACCACACCCATCAACGACTGGAATTACATCAGTTAGTCGTAGATTATCAACTCACTGCTTGCTCTCCGGCCCCAATCCCAAAGCGCCGTTTGTTTCGGACGAGGTTGGCGTACTGCTGAAAGAAGTAGGGCTGCTGGGCAGGCGGGCAGGCTGAAATCTGCGCCTGAAAGGCGGTTTCGACCTGGGCGTCTGGCGACACCGTATCCGGCAAGGAGTCGTCACCGAGCCGGCGAGCCGCCTCGACGTGCGTTGGGAAGACCTCAAGGCCCTTGATGATCTCCAGGTCGATGGCATCGGCCAAGGCTTCCGGTGAGTCAAAACCGCCCTCTGGAGGCGCCATGGGCGCGCCGAAGTGCAGCTGCACCCGGCCCTTGAAGCCGAGCATGCCCTCGACGATGCTCGAGAGGTCTTCGCCATCCGGCTTGTCATACTTGCCGTGCAGGTCGGTGATGCACAGCTCCCGCGCCTTGCGCAACGCGCAAGGGTCGAGTTCATAGGTGATCGCCACCGGCACGATGTTGATGCAGCCGCACAGGCCGCCACGATCGTCCGCCTCCTTGCGCCAAGCGAGGGTCAGCATCTTGATGAGCGCAGGGTCGGTGCGGTCGAGGCCGTCCTTGGCGCGGCCCTCCCGCTGCGCGATCCAGACTGATTCCGCACCTTCCAAGGAGGCCCGGATAAAGGCTGAGGTGCGGTTGAGCGCCCGATACACCGCCTTGGCGCCGGTGACGCTGCGTTCAATCACGAAACTCTTGTTCAGGCGCATGAGATCGGCCGCATAGGGCTTGCCCAGCAGATTGTCGCCAATGGCAATGCGGGACGTGGCGTGTCCGGCACGATGGATGGCGAAGTTGACCAAGCCGGTGTCCATGATGATGTCGCGGTGGGTGGAAATGAACAGATAGGGCGTTCCCGGCGACAGCCGCTCCAAGCCGCTGACGCTGAAGTCCACAATGGTCTTCTCAATCAGCGCCTCCATGTGCCCGGACAGGAACAGCTGCACGTCGCGCACCGTGCGCAAGCGACCGGCCAAACGGTGCAGCAAGCGGCCGCCGAGCAAGCGGCCAAGCGGCGGCAGCAGCTTCGTGGCACGGGGAAACAGGTACCGTCCCACCACCGACTGCAGGTCCGAATCCCGCGCCAAGCGCGCGAGAACCCCCGGAACCTCCTCGTCCTGATAAGGGCGAATGCCCTCAAAGTCATGCATGAGGGGCATGTTACCGCATGCGAACCTTGGCCCTAGGGGGCCAAGGTTCGTTGGAGTTGCGCTGGCGCGCAACTCTGTGCCTGTCTATTGGGGAGTGCGCCTGAGCCTTGGCCCTAGGGGGCCAAGGTTTGTTGGAGTTGCGCTGGCGCGCAACTCTGTGCGTGTCTATTGGGGTGTGAGCCTGGGCCTTGGCCCTAGGGGGCCAAGGTTCGTTGGAGTTGCGCTGGCGCGCAACTCTGTGCCTGTCTATTGGGGTGTGCGCCTGTACTTGGGCTTGCAATGCCTTACTATCGGCGGTGCAGCTTGGTGACGGAGCGGACCGATGACATTGGCAACACGGCCTTACGATCATGGATTGCTCGACCTTGGCAATGGCGGCTACGCTTGGCTGCAGCCGGATGGCGGCTGGGGGTGGAGCAACGCCGGGCTGATTGTCGATGGGGATCAATCGCTCCTGGTCGACACCCTGTTCGACAAGCCCCTGACCGCGGATATGCTGAAGGCCATGCGCGCCAGCGAGCCCAAGGCCACCGCGGCATTCGACTTCCTGATCAACACCCACGCCAACGCCGACCACTGCAACGGCAACGAGCTGGTGGCCGAAGCTGAGATCATCGCCTCCCAAGCCTGCTTTGACGAGCTGGCCCGCGAACACCCAAACCTGCTGCTGAACTTGATGGAGCAGGCGCCTTCAATGGGGGAAGTGGGCGAGTTCTTCCTCTACTGCTTCAGCGACTTCGACTTTCGGGGCATCAACCGCACCTTGCCCACGCGCACCTTTGAGGATGAAATGACGCTGACGGTCGGCGACAAAACGGTGCGCTTGAAGCAGGTCGGCCCGGCCCACACGGCAGGCGACATCCTTGCCCATGTCCCCGACGACAAGCTGGTTTTCACCGGCGACATCCTGTTCATCGAAGGGCACCCGATCATCTGGGAAGGGCCCATCGGCAACTGGATTGCCGCCTGCGACCACATGCTGGCGCTGGACTTGGAATGCGTGGTGCCCGGCCACGGACCGGTGACCGACAAGCGCGGCGTCACCGCCATGCGCGACTACCTTCAATACGTGGCCGAGGAGGCTCGCAAGCGCTACGATGCCGGCCTTGGCGTGATGGAGGCGGCGCGGGACATCGCCCTAACGGACTACGATTCCTGGGGCGATGCGGAGCGCATCGTGGTCAACGTGGCAACGCTCTACAAGGAATTCGCCAACGACGCGGAACCCAACAACATCACTGAACTGTTCGGCCTAATGGCAGCCCTGCACAAGGAACGCCGCCGCTAGGGGTCCGAACCGACCCATCGGGAACTCCACACTGGAATACCAGCAGTGACAGCAGGCGGGGAACGCACAATGAAAAAATCGATCGCAACCTTGACCCTCTGCAACGTTGCCACCGTCGGCTGGGCAGGCGCAACACCTGAAGACTTTGCCCGCAACCCACAAAATCGCAATGTCCTCAATTCTCCCACCGGGGACCATCTGGCGGCGATGCGCAAGCCCCTGCTGGCCCGCGGCATCGACCCCAAATGCCTGGAAATGAAAAACGACGGCCAAGGCCTCGTCAAAGCGCAAAACCGCACGGACTTCTTTCACGCGCTGCTGAACTTTCTGGACCGGCACATCGGCACCGGGGAGAGATTCGCCGTGGCGGGCCGTTGATCGCCGCCTGAACTGCGGCCATGGAGCAGGAAGCGGCAGCGGCCATCCTAGCCGGGTTTCGGGCCTATCGGCGGCACTTCGAGCGCATCACGGCGAGCGCTGGGCAACGCTTCATGGATGCCGACTGGCCCAATGTGCAAGCCACCAGCCAAACGCGGCTAAACCTCTACAAGACCCACATCGACCGGGTGACGGCGAAAGTTGGCCGCGACCGGGGCACCGGCACTGAGGGACAGGAGCCCATTCATTGGCAGGCGGTCAAAAGCGCCTTCGCCAAGGCCATTTTGGCCATGCCTGACGGGGAACTCGCGGAGACCTTCTACAACTCCGTGCACCGGCGACTCAATCGCGAACTGGCGCTGAACAACGAGCGAATGTTCCTCGCCACGTCCTTTAAATGCGGCCCGCCCCCACCTGCCGGGGAGAGCTTGACCAGCTGCTATCAGCCCGACGCCGGGCTAGCCGACATGGTGCGGCGCATCCTTAACGAGCGCGCGCCAGACACGCCTTGGCAGGACCAAGCCCGTGACATCCGCAACGTCATCCGCTCGCTGATCGAGTCGCGCCCCGAGGTCGCCGCCGGGACGGATTTTCGAGTTGAGGTGGTTAACGCCCTGTTCTACCGCAACAAGGGCGCCTACATTGTCGGCAGGCTGCAGCTGGGCGCTGGCGCTGCGCAGCCCGTCGCGCTGCCGTTGGCGATCAGCGAGCAGGGAGAGGCCTATGTGGACACGCTGATTTGCGATGAGGACGAGCTGTCCATCGTGTTCAGCTTCACCCGCGCCTACTTCATGGTGCGCTGCCATTACCCCTACGGCTTGGTGCGCTTTCTCAATGAACTGCTGCCCAACAAGAAGCGCTCTGAACTCTATGCGGCCATCGGCCAGCGCAAGCACGGCAAAACCGAGTTCCACCGCGGCCTCATGGCGCACCTGCGGCAATCCAATGATGCCTTCATCGCCGCGCCCGGCATCAAGGGCATGGTGATGACGGTGTTCACGCTGCCGTCCTACCAGACGGTGTTCAAGGTCATTCGCGACCAATTTCCGCCGCAAAAGGCGGTGACCGCCGCCGAAGTGCGGGAGAAGTACCACATCGTCAAGCGCCACGACCGGGCCGGACGCATGGCCGACACCCAGGAGTTCACGGACCTGCGACTGCCGTTGGAGCGCTTCGACGGGGCGTTGATTGATGAACTGTGCGCGGCGGCCCCCTCGGCATTGCACATCGAGGACGGCCAACTGCACATCCGCCACCTCTACACCGAACGGGCGATGACGCCGCTGAACCTGTACATCGAGAACGCCGACATGACCAAGCTGACCGAGGCGCTCGATGAGTACGGCAACGCGATCAAGCAGCTGGCGGCCGCCAACATTTTCCCCGGCGACATGCTGCTGAAGAACTTCGGCGTCACCCGTCACCGGCGCGTGGTGTTCTATGACTACGATGAAATCAGCTTCCTCACCGACATCAACTTCCGCGCGGTGCCGCAGCCGCGCACGCCCGAGGAGGAAATGGCGTCCGAGCCTTGGTACACGGTCGGCCCAAACGACGTCTTCCCGGAGGAGTTCCGCCGCTTCCTGTTCGGCAAGCCGCAGATCAGACAGCTCTTCGATGCCCTGCACGGCAACCTGTTCACCCCGGCGTACTGGCGCAGCTTGCAGCAGGCGGTGGCCGAGGGCCGCGCCATGGACGTGTTTCCCTATCGCCGCAAGCGGCGTTTCTCCCACCAAGCGCAGAGTTGATTTAGGATTGCTTCAATCATGGTTTGGATTCGCTGGTTGCTAACGCCCTTGGCGCCAATCGCCGTCGCAGCTGCCGCGCTGGCGGCCGGGCTGCTGGTCATGCGTCAACTCAACCAAGCCTGCCCGCCGGATAGGATGGCCGGAGATCAATGCGTGGCAGCGGGTCACATCACCGCCTTGGGCGCCACCTTCTATGCGGTGGTCCTGCTGGCTGTCATCGGTGGCGGCTGGGCGGCGGCCCTAATCGCGCCTAGGGGCAGGCGCATCGCCGGGGCGCTGGCCGGATTTCTGGTTGCCGCGCTTCCCGGCGCCCTGTACGCGATGACTGACTGGGCGGAACTTGCGCCGGTGGCCGCCGCTTCGTTGGCCGCCGCTGGCCTGACGCTCTGGTGGATAGCGGCTCTAGAGCGCAATCGCAGGCGAAGAAGCTCTTCTTGATCACGGCATTGAAAACCACCTTGGTGGTTGCCATCGCCATCATCAGCATCCCAGTCACTGCGATGGGACAGAAAGCGCCTGGCTGTTCTTCGTAGTGCCGGTCCCCGCCTTGTGGTGTCCGTGCAAGCCTTGGCGCTCTTGCGCATCTCGCGGCCCAATTCGCTACGCTAAGGCAACGAATCAGCCACGTGGCAGTCGAGGCAGCGCCGGGTGGGGCCATGGGGTTCGCCGGCCACCTGCCTTTCCATGTGGCAGCCTCGGCACAGGCCGTGGAACTGGGTTTCGAGAAGGTGGCCCACCTCCGCTGAGCGTTCGTGGCAGTCGAAGCACAGGCCGGTGCCGGTGCGGTCCACGAAGTTGTGGTGGCAATCGACGCAGTTCTCCGCGCGATGATCGGTGTGGGCAAAGCTCACGGGCAGCAACGGCGCCTGCGCCACCCAGCGGCGCTGGGTTTCCGAGGTCCAGAACCAAACGGTCAGGAACAGGACGGCCAGCACTCCCGCGACAAGCACGCGCACGCTAGAGATTTCTCAGCACGACGAGGGTAAGGCAAACCACCGCCAGCGCCGCGAAGACTTGGCGCCCCAGCAATCCGGTGCCCCCCGAAACCGCATAAGGCTTGAGCATCCAGCGCCTTGGCCCAGGAAGCAGGGGCCATAGCGCGGCCACGGCGAGCAGCGCCCCCAGCAGCGCCATCTGATGGCCTTGGTTGACGTAGAACGCGCTGCCCGCCACATGGTAGCCCGCGCCGGCAATGATGACGGCCGATAGCGCCCAGTGCACGCGGCGGAACGCCTGCCGGTTGGGGTAGATGCGCCGCCGCACCTTGCCGGCGGTGAGCACGCTTAAGGCCAGCAGCCCCAGCGCCAGCAAGCCCGCCGCCATGAACGGCGGCATGGTGGGCTTCAAGTACTCCAGCAGGGTGGCGTCCAACGCCAAGAGGTAGCCGCCGTGCAGCAAAGTCGCACCCACGGCCAGCCAAGCCAAGGCTCGATGTAGGCGGCTGCGTCCGGGCTCCAGGCTGAGGACCAGAATGAGGGCGAGGGCCACAAAGCCCAGGCCGTTGCCGAAATCCCAGAGCCAGCCGCCTGCTGCCGGCGTTGGCGTCAGCCAGGCCAAGGCGCATAGCGCTGCAGTGATGACCGGCAGCCAGCCCGCCGCAGACTCTGTGGATTCGGCGTTCACAGGCACCCCACCATGGGCGGCGGTTGCCCGTCAGGGCAGGGGGCGTTCGTTGAAGCGCAGCGATTGCTCGAGGGCGTAAGCCGCCCGGAGCAGCGTTGCCTCATCAAGCCAACGGCCAACCAGCTGCACGGATTTGGGCAGGCCGTTGGCGAACAGGCCTGCGGGCAGGTTGACGGTGGGATGGCCGGAGTAGTCGAAAGGCGCTGTGAAGGTGATCAGGGCGGCCTGCTCCCCATCGCCCCGAATCTGCGCTTCAATGGCTGCAAGGCTCAGCGGCGGAGTGGGCATGGCGGGGGCGACTAGAATGTCAACGCCGGTCAGCACCTCATTGAGTTCATTGCGGAAGGCTTTGCGCTCCCCTTCCAGCTCCGCATGCACGTCCGGGCTTAGGCTGGCACCAAGGTCCAGCAGTTCCGCCAGAGCCGGGCCGTAGGCGCCGCGCTGCTCCGGATACCAAGGCGCATGGGCCTTGACGCACTCCGCGGCGCAGGTGCGAATCCAGTTCTCCACAAGGCCAGCGTAGCGGGACGGCATGCGCACCTCTCGCACTTCAGCCCCGAGTTCCCGAAACCGCTCGACCGCGCTGCGCACAACGGCCGTCACGTCCTCATCCACGCCGGTGGCCACGTAGTCCCAGTCCACGCCAATCCGCAAGCCGCCGATGGACCCATCCAGCGCGGCGACGTAGTTTGGAACGGGATCGGGCAAGGTGGTGGGATCCTCCGGGTCTGCCCCGGCAATGGCTTGCAGCATCCTGCCGGCATCCTCCACAGTGCGCGTCATCGGACCGATGTGATCCAGCGACTCCGCCAGCGGGAAGGCGCCGTGGCGGCTGACCCGGCCATAGGTGGGCTTCACGCCAACCAAGCCGCAGGCCGCGCAAGGGAAGCGGATGCTGCCGCCGGTGTCCGAACCCAGCGCGCCGAACGCGAGGCCGGCCGCCACCGCCACTCCGGAACCGGAGGAAGAGACCCCCGGCCAATGGTCCAGACGCCAAGGGTTGCGCGGCGGATCCACTTGCGGATGGTGGGTGCTGAACGCGCCCTCCGTCAGCTGCGTCTTGCCGATGATCACCGCGCCCGCTTGGCGCAGGCGACGCACCGCCGTCGCATCCTGTTCCGGCACGAAATCCGCCATGACTTGGGTACCGCTGGCGGTGGCCAGCCCCGCCGTCTGCAGCAAGTCCTTAACCGCCACAGGCACGCCGTGCAGAAGCCCCAAAGGTGCCCCGCCGCGTCGCTTGCGATCCTGCGCCTCAGCGGCTTCGAGCGCTTCATCCGCCGTCACCATGGCAAATGCCCGCAGTTCGCCCTCCAAGGCCTCAATGCGGGCAAGCAACGCCTCGGTGACCTGCACCGACGTGAGCTCGCCGCTCTTGATGCGGCGGCAGGTAGCGGAGAGGCTGTCGTAGTGCAAGCCGGTCATAGGTTCCGTTCCCTCTGGAGCAAGCCGACGCAATGCTGCCCCACCAGTTTAGCGCGTGTCCGTTGCCGGAAACACATCCCACCCCCCAGAGCAAAGTGCCAACGCAACCCACCCCGAGTATCTCCCCAACCAACCCGCCCCGAGTATCTCCCCGACCAACCCGCCCCGAGTATTTCCCCGACCAACCCGCACAGAGTTTCGCACTAGCGAAACTCCAACGAACCGAAGGTTCGCTTTTGCGTGAGCAAAACGCCAACGCGACCGCCAGATCGCGCATTGACCCTTTCTTCAACGCTCCCATAGACTGCTTGGCATGAGTGTGAGGCTGCACTGAGTCTGTGGCGATGCAACGCCTGCTGAAGCCTGTCGCTTGGGCGCTGCTGAGCCTGCCCTTGGCGTGGCTTGGCTTCGCCATCTACCATGAGGCGCAGGCGCCGGGCTCGGCCTTGGGCGCGGACCCCGGCGAGGCGGTGCTGCTGTTCCTCGGCGAGTGGGGGATGCGCACCTTGTTGCTGGCCCTGAGCATCTCCACGCTGCGGCGGCGGCTGGGCTACGCGCCGCTGCTGCGCATCCGCCGCTTGGTGGGGCTGTTCGCCTTTGCCTATCTGTCGCTGCACTTTCTGTGCTACCTGGTGTTCTTCGCTGAATTCAATTGGCGCCTGGTCTTGGAGGACATTGCAGACCGGCCCTACATCACCGTGGGCTTTGCGGCGTTGCTGATGCTGTTGGCGCTGGCGGTCACCTCCACCGGCGGCTGGCAACGCCGCCTGCGGCAGCGCTGGCGGCAACTGCATCGGCTCGTATATCCTGCAAGCGCCTTGGGCCTGCTGCACCTGTGGTGGCTGACCAAGGACGGTTATGGGGAGGTGACCGCCTATGGCCTTTGGCTGCTGCTTCTCTACCTTGACCGGCTGCAGGACGCTTGGGGCAAGCGAACGACCAAGGCGGGCGCAAGGTCCTGAAGCCAAGTTCCAGAGCCAAGCAAGGAAGCGAACATGAGTGAATTGGCCGAACGCAACTGCCAGCCCTGCCGGGCGGACTCCCCGCCAGTGGCGGCCTCGGCACGGCCTGCCCTGCTGGCGCAACTGACAGGCTGGTCCATCGAGCCAGCGGACGGCATGGACCAGCTTTGCGCCCAGTTCAGCTTCGCCAATTTCGCCACGGCGCTGGCCTTCGCCAATCAGGTGGGTGAACTGGCGGAAGCCGTCGACCACCACCCGCGCATCGTGGTGGAATGGGGCAAGGTGGAGGTGCGCTGGTGGACGCACGCCATCGGCGGCCTGCATGAGAACGACTTCATCATGGCGGCCCGCACCAGCGCCGCGTTCAATGCCCAATGAAAGCTTAGGAGGCCCATCGTGGGAAGATTGCAAGACAAGGTTTGCCTGATCACCGGCGCAGCCCGGGGCCAGGGCGCTGCCGAGGCAAGGCTGTTCGCCGCAGAGGGGGCCCAAGTGTGGCTGACGGACGTGCTGGACGCCGAAGGCCAAGCACTGGCAGCGGAAGTTGGTGGACAGTACCGGCATCTTGACGTCCGTGACGCCGACGCTTGGGATTCCCTGATGGCCGACCTACTTGAGGCTTCGGGGCGCATCGACGCACTCATCAACAACGCCGGCATCTTTCGCAGCGGACGTTTGTTCGAAATCCAGCCCGAGGAGTTCCAAGCGGTCATGGACGTGAACTGCACCGGCGTGTTCCTGGGCATGAGGGCCGTTGCGCCCGCCATGCGCGAAGCCGGCCAAGGCGCCATCGTCAACATCTCCTCCGTGGCCGGCCTTAGCGCTGCCCACGGCGCATTTGCCTACGGTGCGTCCAAGTGGGCCGTGCGGGGCATGACCAAGACCGCGGCGGTCGAACTGGGCCGGCGCGGCATCCGCGTCAACTCCATCCACCCCGGCCTGATTGAAACCGAGATGCTGCACCAAGTGCCGGGCTATGCCGACAGCGACCGCATGACGCGGCGGGTGCCACTGGGCCGGGTCGCGGAAGCGGACGAAGTCGCCCGCTTGGCGCTGTTCCTCGCCAGCGAGGAAAGCTCCTACTGCACGGGCACGGAGTTCGTGGTGGACGGCGGGCTGTCCGCAACCTGAGTGGCACCCGTGAGCGATTGGGCCGTTGAGACCGACCTAGCCGTCGTTGGGTCCGGCGCGGCGGGGCTCACCGCGGCGTTGACGGCCAGCATTGACGGGCTCGATGCGCTGGTGGTTGAGAAGACCGCGCATTACGGCGGCACCACGGCGTTGTCCGGGGGCGTGCTGTGGATTCCAAGCAATACCCGCATGCCGCAGCAGGATGTGGCGGACGATTTGAAGCAAGCGTTCACTTACCTTGAACACCATGTGGGCAACCGCGTTGGGCCGGAAAAGCTGCGTGCCTTCGTCGCCGAAGCGCCGCGCATGCTGGACCATCTGCTGCGCCACAGCCACCTCGATGTGGAGACCTTCTTCGGGTTTCCCGACTACCGGCCCCACTCCCCAGGCGCGTTGGCAGAAGGCCGTTCGGTGGAACCCCGTGTCTTGGCCGGGCGGCGGCTGGGCAAGCACTTGCGCGAGCTGCGCCTCCGTGGATCCATCGTTCCGGCCGGCCTGGTCGGCACCATGGCCGAACTGCGGCAGCTGGCTTCGGCGCGGGCCAATCCTGGGCAGCTTCTGAAGGCGTGGCGCGTCTTGCCGCGCAACCTCTGGAACCGTGTTGCGGGCCGCAAGCACTTGGCCAACGGGGCGGCACTGATCGCCCGGCTGCGCCTTTCGCTGCTTGAACGCCAAGTGCCCTTGTGGCTGAACGCCAGCCTAGCCGAACTGTTGGTGGAGGATGGCCGTGTCATCGGCCTGGGCGTTGATGTGGGCGGGCAGCGGCGCAACGTGCGGGCGCGCAAGGGCGTTGTGCTGGCGGCGGGGGGCTTTGAGCACAACGCGGAAATGCGCCGCACGCACCTGCCTGCGCAGCCGGACACGAGCTACACGTCCGGCGCCGAAGGCAGCACGGGAGATGCCATCCAAGCCGGCATGGCCATTGGCGCCGCCGTGGACCTGATGGACGACGCCTGGTGGGCGCCGACGTTCATGCCGCCGGGACGGGCGCCGCAGATCGTCATTTTCGAGCGCGGCAAACCCGGCAACATCATCGTTGACGCCGCGGGCCAACGCTTTGCCAACGAAGCCGACCCTTACAACGAACTCGTCAAGCAGATGCAGGAAGCCCACCAAGCGGGGGCCGCGGCCATTCCCGCGCACATGGTCTTCGACCATACCTACCGCACCAAGTACCCCATCGGCGGCATGCTGCCGGGGGTGACGCCGCAACGCCACATCGACAGCGGGTTTGTCATCCGGGCCGACACCCTCGGCGACCTCGCCCGTCAAGCGGGCATCAACGCCGACGGCTTGGCAGCCACCGTCGCCCGCTTCAACGCCATGGCGGCCAAAGGCCAGGATGAGGACTTCCAGCGCGGGGAAAGCGCCTTCGACCGGTTCTCCGGTGACCCGGCTGTGGGACCGAACCCCTGCCTCGCGCCACTCGACAAGCCGCCGTTCTACGCCATGAAGCTCTACGCCGGAGACCTCGGCACCAAGGGCGGGCTGCTGACCAACGAATTTGCCCAAGTCATGGGCACGGAGGGCGCCCCCTTGCCGGGGCTGTATGCGGCCGGCAACGCCTCGGCATCGGTGATGGGCCACTTCTATCCTGGCGCCGGGGGCACCATCGGCCCCGCCATGACCTTCGGCTACATCGCCGCCCGGCATGCGGCGGGGCGGGCGGATTAACTAGTCGTTGTTTCAACAAATATTGGGTTCCCAGCACATAAGTCCGACAGGCTGCTAGTTCCAAACGGTGTCGCCGTCCTCCAAGTCCGCCAACTTGGCTTCGGCAGCGGAGCGCAGCTTGGCCTCGCCACCGTCCTGCAACACCTGAGCGTAGGATTGCCGTGCGGCATCCGGGGCACCGAGCCGCTCCCAAAGCTGGGCCCGCTCGAACAGCAGTTCGGGGTTGCCCGGCAACAGAATGAGCTGGTGGCCGACGATGCCGAGCGCTTGGTCCCAAAGGGAACCGCCCACCAACTGCGCCTTGACGTTGTTCAGCATGCGCAGCGCGATCATGGCGCTGCTGGCGGTGGCGAAGGGATCGGGGAAGGCCGCGGCTTCGCTAAGACCGCGCGCTTCACCGCGCCCGCGGGCTTCACTAAACCCGCGGGCTTCGCGAAGCCCGTGGAGGCATTCATCTTCGGTGACGGGGCGGAATGTCACTGGGTCGATCAGCGCATCGCCAATGCGGGTGAGGAAGTGACCCGGGAAATTGACGCCGACAGCATCAAATCCCCGCCGGCGCGCCACGTGCAGCAACAGCACGCCCAATGAGATGGGGATGCCATGGCCGGTCTTCAGAACATCTGCCAGGCAACTATGGGCCAGCGAGACCGGCTCCGCCCAATCGCCGGAAAAACCCCGCTGCTGCATGAACGCCCAAGGCGGCACGCCGGACGGGCAGGCATCGGCGAGCTCATCGATGCGCTGGCGCAGGGCATCGGCATCCACGGCCGGATCGAGCACGCGATTCACCAGCAGGGCGGCGGACAGCTCATCTTGGGAGGCATCCTCCGCAAGCTGCTTGAATTGAGCCTCAAAGGCGGTTTCCGCCATCTCAGTGCAACCTCTCTTTGGCAGGGCTTAAAGCGGATTAACGTTGGGCAGTTTACTCTGAGTGTTCCCTCAACCCTATGAGTCGCTGCCAAATTCAGCAACTCTCAATTTGGCTTCAGTGCATCGTGCAGTTCCCAATCGAGGGTGCTGACCGCCCACGAGGCCAACGGCTCCAGTGAGAATGTCCGCTGTCACGTTTCGCATTGGCGGCGGGCTAATGCTCCCGCGTCTTCCTGAACTCCAATTCCGGCCAGCGTTCCTCCGTGAGCTGCAGGTTGGTGCGGGAGGGCGCCAAATAGGCGAGGTGGCCGCCGCCGTCCACGGCCAAGTGGTCGGCGTGCTTGCGCCGGAAGGCTTCCACGGCGCTGGCGTCTTCGCTGTGGATCCAGCGCGCCGTGTGGATGTTGCTGTCTTCGTAAATGCAATCCGCCCGGTACTCCTCGCGCAGCCGGTGGGCGACCACGTCAAACTGCAGCACGCCCACGGCGCCGACCACCAGTTCGTTGCGGTTCATGGGCTTGAACACTTGGGTGGCGCCTTCCTCAGCCAGCTGATGCAGGCCTTTTTCCAGCTGCTTGCCCTTGAGCGGGTCACGGGTGCGCACCCGGCGGAACAGCTCCGGAGCGAAGTTGGGGATGCCGATGAACGCTAGGCTCTCGCCCTCGCTGAACGAATCCCCGATCTGAATGGCGCCGTGGTTGTGCAGGCCGATGATGTCTCCGGGCCAAGCGCAGGTGGCCTGGGCCCGGTCGCCGGCCATGAAGGTCACGGCGTCGCTGATCTTCACCGTCTTGCCCAAGCGCACGTGATTGAGCCGCATGCCCCGTTCGTAACGTCCGGAGCAGACCCGCAGGAAGGCGATCCGGTCCCGGTGCCGGGGATCCATGTTGGCCTGCACCTTGAACACGAACCCGGAGAAACGGCCTTCATCGGGATCAACCAAGCGGCTGTCCGTGCTGCGCGGCTGCGGCTGCGGCGCGTAGGCGGCAACGCCATCAAGCAGGCGCTGAACGCCAAAGTTGCCCAGCGCGGTGCCGAAGTACACGGGCGTCTGCGTGGCGCCAAGAAAGTCGCCGTGGTCGAAATCTGGGGTTGCGCCGCGCACCAGTTCGATCTCCTCGGCCAGCGCGTCGTAGTCGTCAGCGAGCAGCGCCCGGGCCTCGGGGCTGTCAAGCGCTTGGATCACGGGATAGGCATGAATCCGCTGGCCCCGTCCAGGCTCATAGACCTCAATCGCATCGGCGGCCAAGTCATAGGTGCCCCGAAAGTGGCTGCCGGAGCCCAGCGGCCAGTTGATGGGCGCGCACTGAATTTGCAGGATGTCCTCAATCTCGTCCAGCAGTTCCAACGGGTCTCGGATGGCCCGGTCGAGCTTGTTGATGAAGGTGATGATGGGCGTGTCGCGCAAGCGGCAAACCTCCATCAGCTTGATAGTGCGCGGTTCCACCCCTTTGGCCCCGTCGATGACCATCAGCGCCGAATCCACCGCCGTCAGGGTGCGGTAGGTGTCTTCCGAGAAGTCCTCGTGGCCCGGGGTGTCCAGCAAGTTC
Organism: Candidatus Azophilus sp.; assembly: GCA_965220835.1. Lineage (GTDB taxonomy): Bacteria > Pseudomonadota > Gammaproteobacteria > Pseudomonadales > Azotimanducaceae > Azophilus. The sequence continues at coordinate 3,044,033 of OZ244842.1, forward strand.
ATGATCTTGTCGCCATAGGGGAACTGCATGACCGAGGTGGTCACCGAGATGCCCCGCTCCTGCTCCATCGCCATCCAGTCCGAGGTGGCGTGGCGGTCGGCCTTGCGCGACTTCACCGCGCCGGCCAACTGGATGGCGTTGCCGAACAGCAGCAGCTTTTCGGTCATTGTCGTCTTGCCCGCGTCCGGGTGCGAGATGATGGCGAAGGTTCGCCGTTTGAGGATTTCGTTGTTGGGCGTCATGAGGCCTGCAATTGCTGCCACAGCGCCCGCTTGGCGTCCGGGCTGCCCAGTTGGTTCAAGTCCGGTATGGTCGCAACGCCTATGCCCAAAGCCGGCAGCCGAGCCGCTGCCGACGCGGTGGCCAAGGCGCGAGTTACCGAGAAGTCGTTGATTTGCTTGTCCATGAACGCGCTTAGCGCAGGCCCGGCCACGCCCGTGACGCCCGGCAGGGGCCAGTTGAATTCGATTCGCCTGACGGCTGCTGACCAGTTGCGGCTGAGGCAGCGCACGATGTCCGCCGCCAACGCCGCTTGGCCCCGCCCGCTCAAGCCGCTGGTTGCCAACAGGGCGCCGCCGCTTTCACTGGCGGTGCAGAAGGCGATCAGGGTGAAGGCCTCCGCGTCGGTGGCGTCGGGCGCCCCGGCCGCGGGCATGCTGGCCCCCGATGACGCAGCCGCAGGGGCCTCAGCCGCACGTGCCTTCGCGGCGGGCCGCGCTGGCTGCGGAGCGGGCGCAACAGGGGCGCCGCCGCGGGCTGAAGGCGGCTGCACTCTGGCTTGGGCGGGCACCTTGGGCGCGGCCGGCACGGTTCGCGACTGGCGCGCCACCGGCGCGGCGCTGCGCAGAAGCCAAGCCTCGATGCCCATGTCGTTGAGAATTTGAGTGCGGCGGGAATCCAACTTCCGAGCCTATCGCTTTTTGGATTCTGGTAGCATTTTACACCCGCACCGCTTAAGCCACAGTGACTTATGCAATATCTGACCGACGACACGCGCATCACCGGCATGCAGGAGGTAGCTGCCCCAGCCAGCCTCATCAACGACTTGCCCGTATCGCCAAGAGCTTCGGAATTGGTGTTCAATGACCGCAAAGCGATCAGCGACATCATCCACGGCCGCGACAAGCGGCTGCTGGTGGTGGTCGGTCCCTGCTCCATTCATGACCCCAAGGCGGGCTTGGAATACGCCCAAGGGCTGTGCGAGGAGGCGCAGAAGCACAGCGACCAGCTGCACGTCATCATGCGCGTGTATTTCGAGAAGCCACGCACCACCATCGGCTGGAAGGGGTTGATCAACGACCCCCACATGAACAACTCCTATGACATCAACAACGGCCTGCAAGTGGCCCGTACGTTGCTGCGGGACATTGTGGAGCTCGGCGTGGGCTGCGGCACCGAGTACCTGGACCCGATTTCCCCGCAATACGTTGGCGATTTCGTCAGTTGGGGCGCCATCGGCGCCCGCACCACCGAAAGCCAGATTCACCGTCAACTGGCCTCCGGCCTGTCCTGCCCCATCGGCTTCAAGAACAGCACGGACGGCTCCATTCAGGTGGCGGTTGACGCGCTGGGCTCAGCGGAGCACTCGCACATCTTCCTGTCCGTGACCAAGCTCGGCCAGTCCGCCATCTTCCAGACCGCCGGCAACGAGGACTGCCACGTCATCCTGCGCGGTGGCGGCGGCAAGACCAACTATGACAACGCCTCCGTTCACTACACCAGCCGCCTCTTGGAGAACGCCGGCGTCTGCCCCCGCGTGATGGTCGACATGAGCCATGCCAACAGCCAAAAGGACCACCGCCGCCAACTGCTGGTCTGCGAAGACATCTGCCGGCAGTTGGGGGAAGGCGAATCCCGCATTCTTGGCGTGATGATCGAGAGCAATCTGGTGGAGGGCAACCAAAAGATCAAAGCGCCCAGCGAGCTGGTTTACGGCCAGAGCGTCACCGACGCCTGCATCGGCTGGCAAGACACCGTGGACTGCCTGACGCAGCTGGCCCAGGCCAACTCGAAGCGCATGCAGCAGAGTGATTGAGCGCTTAGCATCTTTCCTTGGTGGCCGGCACTTAGCATCTCGCCCTGTTGGCCGGGTTGCCATTGAGCCATGCAGATGCAAGTGGGCTTAGGAGCGCCTGCCCAACGTCAGAATTGATAGGTCAATTCGCCCGACGGGGCGTTCTCCAGGACGAGCACGATCGTACCCTGATCCTGGCCGTAGGCCTGCTGATACAGCGCTTTGACCGGCCCTAGGTCAAAACGCAGCACCTTGCTCAGCCAAGCTTCGCACCGGTCACCGTTGCCATTGTGAGCGAGGTGCGCTTGGAGGCGCACGGGATCGGTTTCCCTGAAGGTGTCGGCGACCGCCAGCGTGAACGCGTGGACCTTGCATCCACCCGCGTGGGAAACGGTGGCCACGAGCGTGTCGTCATGGATGGCCGCCGCCCGCAGTTGGTAGGGGTCGGTGCCCAAGGCGTCCAAGCCAGGCTGCCCCCGGTGGTTGACCACCACGCTTTCGGCCAGCTGCTCCGAGCCCACGCCGCGGACGTCCCGAGCGCGGATGGCCACCGTTGCATCGCGTTCTTCAAGATTGGCATTTCGCACCAATCCATGGCGTCGCCCTGCAGCAGCGGAGACCGCCATTGGCAGCACCTGCCGCTGCGCTGCGCGGGCCGCATCTTGTTCCTGGGCAGCGGCTGTTTGAACCAAGACGAAGGTGACGAACAGGAGACCGTGCAAGAGTCTGACCGAATCCACGGCTGTTGCTCCAATGCGGTTCAGTTGCCGACGTTCTCAAACCCTGCGAGGCGGAAGTTATGGGCTGGTGAATGATACACCGGTGCCTCACTGCGCAACCCGAACGATGCGCGTGCCCACATTGCCGCCTGCCAAGAGATCGACAAAGGCGCGTGGCGCTTCTTCAAGCCCGTGGAATTCGTCCTGCACGGGCTTGAGGTCGCCGGATTCCACCCAACCTCTCATCTCGGCCCGCGCCTCCCCGTACCGGGCCATGTAGTCGAAGACCAAAAAGCCTTCCATGCGCACGCGGTTTTTGATCAGCAGCCCCGGCACGCCCCGCGGCCCTGGTGCCGGGTTGTTGGTGTCGTATTGGGATACGACGCCGCAGCAGACGATGCGCCCGCCGCGCTTCATGCGCCGCAGGGCGGCACCGAGTATGTCGCCGCCGGTGTTGTCGAAGTAGATGTCGATGCCGTCGGCGCAGGCGTCCCTGAACTGGTGGCGGAAATCCGGCGAACGGTGGTTCACCGCGGCGTCAAAGCCGAGTTCATCCGTGAGCCGTTGGCACTTATCGTCGCTGCCGGTGACGCCGATGGTTCGGCAGCCGCTGATCTTCGCCATTTGGCCGACCAAGTGGCCCACGGAACCGGCCGCTGCGGATACCAGCACGGTTTGCCCCGCTTGGGGCGCCCCCAAGTCGAACAGGCCGAAATAGGCGGTTAGCCCATTGGTGCCGTACACGCCCAGGTGATGGGCCGGATCATCGGCGGGCTCAACCGACTGAACGGCCTTGGCGGCATGGGTGGAGTAGTCTTGCCAGCCGGTTTGGCAGGTGACCAGATCACCCACCGCAATGCCGTCCGCATTGGAGGCCTCCACCCGCGCCACGCCGCTGCCGCCCATGACGACGCCGGCTTTCGGCGCGCCTGCGTAGCTGGCGCTGCCCTGCAGGCCGGCCCGTTGCCCGGCGCCGACGGTCAGGGCCAAGGTTCGGCACAGCACTTCGCCGTCACCCGGCGCGGGCGCGGCCTCGGTCCGCATGGCGAAGTTGTCCTCAGCGAGCCGCCCTTCGGGCAAAGATTGGATGACGATCTGACGGTTGTCCACCACAGCACCTCCTGAATGCAAAGGAAACGCCAGCTTAGCCCATTACGGTGCTCGGAGCCTCTGCCTTCTGAATTCGCGAACGCGAACACGCGAAGCGAACCTCGATTCGCGCCGGCGCATCCCTTTGGGCAGGCGAATGAAGAGCAAATCGAGCCCCATTTGGCGAAATCGAACGTCCAAAGGGGCGAGTGGGGGCGGATTTGCAGCCCGCAATTGCGCAGGCTGAGGCGCTTAGCTTTTCATCTCCGGCGTGAACGCGACCGGCATCCGCACGATGGCATTGAACCAAATGGAGCGCAGCATGGCCTTCTCTCCCGCGGGATGAATGTCCGCTATGCGGGTGACGATCTCTGTGAGCAGCGCCTTCAGCTGCATGTGGGCATGCCGTGCGCCCAGGCAAACATGGGGCCCGGTGCCGAAGGCCAGGTGCTTGTTGGCGTTTTGCCTGGTGATGTCGAAGCGGTGCGGGTCCTCGAAAACCGCCGGATCCCGATTGGCCGCCGGATAGGAGAGATAGACCTTGTCGCCCTTTTTGACGGGCTGCCCGCCAATCTCCGTGTCTTCCATGACCGTGCGGCGGAATTTGATGACCGGCGGCGAGTGGCGCAGCACCTCGTCGATGGCATTGGGCAGGTGCTTGTCCAGATCGCTCTTGAGCAGTTCGTACTGCTCCGGGTGCTCGTGCATGAGCCGTATGAAGTGCACGGCCGTGCTGCGGGTGGTTTCGTGGCCGGCGATCGACATGGTGAGGAAGAACATGTTGATCGAAAGCTGGTCAAGGGTTTCCCCATCCACCTCATTGTGAATGAGGCTGCTGAGCAGCGAGGCGTCCGGCTTTTCCCGCTTCTCTGCGGACAGCGCATCGCTGATGGCAAACAGCTGGAACAACGCCGGTTCCTCCCCCTCCACCCGGTTTTCCGTGTCGGCGGCCAAGTTGCCGAGCCGGAACACCTGCTCGCGCATCTCATTGGGGATGCCCATCAGCTTGCAGAAGGTGTACACCGGCAGACGCGATGCCACGTCAAAGACGAACTCGCACTCACCCCGTGGGGCAACGGCGTCGATGATTTCCTTGGCCGCCTGCTGAATCTCAGGCTCAAACGCCGCCAGCTGCCGCGGCGCGAATGGGGGCAGCAGCAAGCGCTTCATGGCCAGGTGCTGCCGCTTCTCCATGCCCATCAGGTTGGCCTGCTGGCGCTTGAGCGAATCGCCTTTCAGGTCCCAGATGATCGGGCCACCCTCATGGGAGGAAAACAGGTCCTGGTTTCTGGAAACCTCATACGAGTCCTGATAACGCGTCAGCACCCAAAACCCCTGATCGAGTTGGCCGTCCGGCAGCGGGGACCGGTAGTTTTCGTTAGGCGGGTTCCAATGCACGGGATCAGACTCCCGCCAAGCATCGAACAGCGCGTGGGGCGGCCCTTCAAGACCGGGAATCAGGTCCGGATCCACAAGATTGGTGTCGATGGGTAGAGCCTTCAGCTGGGGAGCGCGAGGGGATTCCCGTTGCTTCACAGATGGCGCCATGGCTGGATTCTCCGTCTGGTTGGCCTTCGTCATTTCGGTGCGACTCTGTCGAGGCGCTGCATCCAGGGTGTGATGTCGTCGTCATCTTGCAGCGCCGAGAGCGCCGCCCGGGCTTCTTCGGCGTACAGCAGGGCATTCAACTGCCCGATCACCGCCAGGTCCGCGTAGGAGAGGGCGTCACCGGCCACCCAATCACGATCTTTGAGGAGCGCGTTCAACGAGCCGAGGTGGCGCTCCACATCACCGACAATCTGGTCGCGCGGTTTCCTGCCGACACCTTGGGCTTGAGTCAGCTGCCCCACGCCGTTCAGGATCATCGTCTTCAATTGGGGCTTGGGCACGCCGGGCATGGACTCGGCAAACTCGTCCAGTGCCGCCTCCAGGTTGTGCTCCCAGGAGAGCCGCATGGTCATCTCGTAGAAGTAGAGGCTTTCGTCCGCCCACTCCTCGATGGCATGGGCGATGGCGGCCTCCCTGGGGTCGCTCGGTATCAGGCTGGGGCCAGGGTGTTTGCGTTCCAGATGGAAAACGATGTCCGTGGAGTCCCAGACCGCGTGGCCGTCATCGACGATGGCCGGGAACTTCCCCGTGGGGCTAACGTCCTTGTAGGTTCCCTCTCCGACTTTGGCCCGGGCCACCTCGTGCACGTCGAAGGCGATGCCCTTGTAGTTCAGCGCTCGGCGCACTTTCTCGGTGAATGGCGAAGTCGCAAACTGGTACAGCGTGATCATGCTTCATCTCCCCTGTTCCGGCTGGTCAGCTTCTCGATGACGACATCGAGCTTGTACTGGTCATCCCCCAGGCTGCGTGGCGCTTGGGCGGCGCAGGCGTCCTTGATCTCCGTCCAGCGTTCCTCGGCGTAGTCGATGACGTGGGCATGGGAGATCGCCAGGAAACTGCCGGCTTCGACCGCGGCTATCGCCTTGCTCGCCACGTCTTCGGCGGGCATACCCAGCTTCATGGCGGCGGCACCCCCCTCACTTGGGCTTTCGGCGCCGCCGAACGCGGCCTGGCGTCGTTCGGAAGCTCTCCAGAGGCTCGACTCCACTAGGCCAGGACAGAGTACGGTGACGCCCACATGGGCGGGCAACTCGCGCCGCAACACATCCGAGAAGCCCACCAGAGCGTGCTTGGTCGCGGTGTAGAGCCCGGCGAACAGATGGGGCACGCCCAAGCTGTGCTCGGACCCGGTGTTGAGAATCCACGCCGGTTGGCCGCTGGCGGCAAATCTCGGCACGAAGGCGCGGGTGCCGTTCAACACGCCGCGGACGTTGACGGCGAAGCACCAATCAAACTCATCGGTGGTGGTTTCCCACAGCGGTTTGGTGGCATGGATCACGCCAGCATTGTTGACCAGGATCTCGACGCTGCCGAAAGCGGCCCAAGCGGCATCCGCCAGCGCCTGGACCTCTGCCTCCGCAGCGACATCCACCTGCCGTGCGATGCTCTTGACGCCGCTCGACGCCACCTCCGCCGCCACCGCCTCGGCAGCTTCCCGTTCGATGTCCGCCACCGCCACATTGGCGCCTTTTGCGGCCAAGGCCAAGCAGATGGCCCGGCCGATGCCGTTGCCGCCGCCGGTCACCACTGCGGATTTTCCTTCGATTTCCATGGTCCTCCTCAACGATTAGCGATGGCGCTAATGACTTGAACTTTGCTGCTGGGCCGACGGTTACTGGATGGACCGGCCGCCATCCACGTCCAGGCAGACGCCGGTCAGGAACCTGGCTTGGTCCGAAGCCAGATAAAACACGGCGTCCGCCACGTCCTGCGGGGTTGCGCGGCGCCCCATGGGTATGCCGGAGATGACGGCCTGATTGGCTGCTTCCGGCAGTTCAGCAACGCCCACCGCGTTCAAGTCGAAACCGGTCGGCGCGGACACGGGGCAAACCGCATTGACACGGATTTTTGGGGCCAACTCGCCAGCAAGCCCGCGGGTCAGCGTGTTCACCGCACCCTTCGAGGCGTTGTAGGGCGTCAGCCCCGGCCTTGGCCTTTTCGCGCCAATGGATGAGGTGCTGATGATGCTGGAGCCTTCCCCCATGTGCGGGACGCAGTACTTGGCGGCGAGGAACACGCTGCGAACGTTAATGGCGAACATGCGGTCAAAGTCCGCCGTTGCCATCTCCACCATGCGAGACGTGCGATGGGGCACGCCAGCACCTTGGCCGGCAAACTTCTCGGCAATCGCGGCGCCAAAACCGGATGCGGCACCGGTCACGATCACGCACTTGCCATCAAACTCACCCATGTCTCTTCCTCATTGAAGCAGGCCGATCTGCCGGGCCCGGTCGATGACCGGCTGATAGAGACGCACGGTCGCAGCATCAACCAGCATGCCGCCCGCACCGGCGGCGCCGTCGCCGGACCGCACCGATGCTTCGTAGGCATCCACCATCTTCTTGGCCACGGCTATTTCCTTTTCCGAAGGCGCGAAAATCTCGTTGGCGTGCTCGATCTGGCTCGGATGAATGCACCACTTGCCCACTGCGCCCAGGGTGGCCGCCCACGAGGCCTGTGCCCGGTAGGCATTGGCGTTCTTGAAGTTGCCGAACGGGCCGTCGATGGCGTCGATGCCTGCGGCCCGACAGGCAGCGATCAGGCGCACCCGATGGGCGTGCCACAGGTCACCGGGATAGCGCAGCGAGTCATCCCGCTCGTGGCCGAAGCGCATGCCCATGCTCGCCGCCAAGTCGCCAAAGCCGAGGATCAGCGCTTCCAGCCGGTCTGAGCAACGGGCAATGGCCTCCACGTTGCCGAGCCCTTCCGCCTCCTCAATCAGCACTTCGAGGCCAATGGGCTTCTTGATCTTCAGCTTCCTTTCAAGGGACTTCAGCAGGGTCTCGAAGAACAGGAGGTCAGAGGGCTTCTTCACCTTGGGGATGATGATCACGTCAAGGTTGTTCCCGGCGCCTTCAAGGATGCTGACCATGTCGTACACGGCCCACTCGGTTTCGTGGTCATTGACGCGAGCGGCCCGCACCTTGCTGCCCCAATCAAGGCCATTGAGGGCCTCCACCGCGGTCTGGCGCGCCCCTTCCTTCGCATCCGGGGCGGTGGCGTCCTCGAGATCGAGAAAGACGAGATCCGCTGCGGATGCCGCCGACTTCTCGATGAACCTCTCACTGGAGGCGGGCACGGCCAACTCCGACCGGCGCAGTCTGGGTTGATTCATGGCTGGTTCCTCTTGATGTTGAATTCCGCCAAGACCTCTTCCGTGTGCTCACCGTGCAAGGGTGGCCTTCGGTACAGGCCCGTGGGCGTTTGCGTGTACTTGATCGGGCTGCCGACGATGGACACCCTGGGGTTGTCGCCGGGAAGGTCGAACTCCGCGATCATTTCCCGGCTCTGCACGTGGGGGTCCGCGAAAATGTCGGCCGCCGTGTTCACCGGCCCGCAGGGCACCTTGCCCCCGAGCGCTTCGAAGACTTCCTGCTTGGTGTGCTGCCCCGTCCAAGCGGCGATTTCGCCTTCCACGTAGTCTTGGTTGCGGCGCCTGATGAAGGTGTTTTTGGTGCGCTCGTCCTCCAGCAGGTCCGGGCGCTCCATGGCTTCGCAGAGCAGGGCCCAGTGACCGGGCCCGGGGGCTGCAATCGCCACCCCGCCGTCCTTGGTGGGAAACAGGCCGAACGGCATCAGGTTGGGATGGTGCTGGCCCCGGGCTGGCAGCTCCTGCTGGGCGTAGCCGTAGTTGACCAGCACCGTCTCGGCGAAGGCGAGCATGCCGTCGTACATGCCCACATCGCAGAACTGGCCCTCGCCGGTGGCGCGCGCATGATGAATGCCGGCGATGACCGCCATGGCCATTAGCGTGCCTGGGTATATGTCGCCGACGCTGACGCCGCTCGGGTGCCCGACCGAGCCCTTGGGCCCGGTGATGGCCACATGTCCGCTCATGCTCTGGGCGACGATGTCGTAGGCGGGCCAGTGCGCATAGGGGCTTTCGCCCGTGCGCGGATCGCCAAAACCGCGAATGCAGCCGTACACGATTTTTGGGTTCCGGGCCTTGATGGCCTCGTAGCCCAGGCCAAGCCGGTCCATGACCCCGACCCGCATGTTCTCGACTATGGCGTCCGCCTGCTCGCAAAGCTGGAGCAGCACTTCCCGGTCAGCCGGGTCCTTCAGGTTAAGCACGATGCTGCGCTTGTTGCGATTGATGCTGGCGAAGTAGCCCCCGTAATCCACCCCTCCGGATTCCTCCGAAGCGACGTTCGCGTAGTCCGGCGGCAAGGGCGGCACGGCCCGGGAGCCGTCACCGGCGGGTGGCTCAACCTTGATCACGTCCGCGCCCAGGTCGGCGAGCATGGCCGTGCCGAATGGGCCGGCGAGCGCCATGGTGCAGTCGATGACGGTGACGTCTGAAAGCGGCCCGGTGCGTTCCTTCATGGCTGGCCTCCTATTTGTGAGTAACCGGCTTGTGCGTGACCGGCTTGTGCGTGACCGGCTTGTCAGTGACCGGCTTGTCAGTGACCGGGTTTTGAGTGGACGGGCGCCGCTTCAGCACCACCGCGCGCTCGCCCTCGAAGACCACTTCGTCGCGTTGGTTGACGCCCCAGTGCTTGAAGCGAACAAGCCCTTCGGTGGGATTGTCCCCATCCTGCATGCTCAGCACCTCGGTGAAGGCGCTGACCGTGTCGCCGTGAAACACGGGCTTCTTGAAACGAATCTTGTCGAGCCCGGTTTCCTTGACCGCGTTTTCGGCTGTGTCCTGGGTCGCCAGCCCCATGACCATGGACGCGGTGATGAACCCAAAGACCAGCCGTTGGCCGAATGGGGTCTTCGCCATCTTGGCCTCGTTCCAATGCCCGTCGGCGCTGTTCATCACCAGCTTGGTGAGCAGTTGGTTCTCCACTTCGCCAATCGTGGTGCCCCGCGCGTGGCGGATTTTCTGGCCGACGTGAAAGTCCTCGAAGTAGTTGTTGTTGCTGGTTAGCGCGCTCATGCTGGTTTGCCCATGCTTGGTTGCTCCTTGGGCTGCCGCTTGGTGGCCAGCCGTTTGGCCACCAAGTTGGTGCGTTCGTACTCCACCACGGTCTCCCCATGCTGGTTGGTGCCGACGGTGCGCCAACTGACGATGCCCGTCGCCGGCCGGGACTCTGATTCACGCAGGTCGATGACCGTGCTCTCCGCCGTGATGGTGTCGCCGGGATGCACCGGCGCCCCGAACTCGACCTTGTTCACGCCCAGGAATGGCCCTCCGGCCTCCGAAAGATCCTCCACCGACAGCCCGATCACGGTTGACAGGACGAGCAACGGATCGACGACCAGGTCCCGGTGCCCGGCCGCCTTCGCGTACTCCGCGTTGACGTAGAGCGGACAGTAGCGCAGCGCCACGGATGCGAACAGCGTGGCGTCCCCGGCGGTCAGCGTGCGCCCCCAGTGATGGGTGAACGTTTGGCCTAGGGCGAAATCCTCAAACTGCTGGCCCCGTCGCCAGAGGTCGAATTCGGAAAAATCTGGGTCGCTCATATTCACTTATCAGTTAACCAATAAATGAATGCTGCCTGTTTACTAATTGGTTGTCAAGCCAATAGAATTGGCGCTGGCAGCCGGTAAGAGTTTGAATGGCCGAAACAACGGAAACAACGCAACGCGTGCGGCCTCGACGCACCCAGGTGGAGAGAAAGGCACAGTCAGAGCGCCGGATCATTCGTGCCGCCATGGAGCTGTTCGCGACCCAAGGATATCTGCAGACGACCATGAATGAGGTCGGCCAGTCGGCGGGTTACACGGGCGGCTTGGTCAGCCACCGCTTCGGCTCCAAGAAGGGCTTGCTGAAAGCTGTGCTGATGCACATCTCCCAGCGTTTCCTCGAAGACCAGTTGCGCCCCTCCACGGAAGCGCCGAGCGCCGAGCAGGCACTGCGATCCACCGTGGAAATCTACCTCAGGGAAGTCACCATCCGACAGAGCCGGATCCGCGCGCTCTATGTGATCATGGGCGAAGCGCTCGGCGCAGTGCCTGAGGTGCGCGGCGAAATTGCCCATCTGAACGAAGGGTTCAGGCTGCGGTTGGCCAATCTGGTGCGGCGGGGGGTGGACAACGGTGAATTCAACTCGGCGGTGGACCCGGAAGCGGCGGGCATACTCATTCTGGCCCTCCTGCGCGGCGTCACCATGCAGGCGCTTGCCGACCCCAAGGCGATTGACTTGAACCGGATGATTCCGTTGGTGCAAGCCAGCGCACTGACTGGCCTGAAGTCTCCCGCTGCCGCCTGACAGAGCGCCTGTTGCGCTGCGGCTTGGCCTCCTTGGTTGTCTTGATCGCCGGACAAGATTGCCACAAGAACCAACGGTTGCGTCCGGCAACCGCGCTCTAGCCGGCACTCGGCATCGCCTCGTAGGGCCTTAATCTCCAAGGGCCTTATGCGTTATGGTGGACACATCCCCGCAAACGGTAAGGACATGGCCGAACCGCAAGGGCAATTCCGGTTGTTTGCGACGCGTCGCATGGCGCCGCTGTTCGTCACCCAGTTCCTCGGCGCGTTCAACGACAACCTGTTCAAGGCCGCCCTCTCGGTGATGTTCGTGTATGGCGGCATCGTGGCCGCCGAGTCCGCGGACTTCGCCGTGAACGCCGCCGCCGGCCTGTTCGTGCTGCCCTTCTTCCTGTTCTCCGCCACCGCCGGGCAGATTGCCGACAAGTACGAGAAGTCCCGCCTGATCCGCCGCATCAAGGTGTTCGAGATCGCCGTGGCCCTGCTGGCGGGATTGTCCCTGTACCTGCAAAACGCCGCCGCCATGCTGGCGGTGCTGTTCCTGTTCGGCGTGCAGTCCACCTTCTTCGGCCCGTTGAAGTTCTCGATCCTGCCGCAGCACCTGCATGAAACCGAATTGGTGGGCGGCAACGGGCTGGTGGAGATGGGCACCTTCGTCGCCATCCTGCTCGGCACCCTGGTGGGCAGCCTGATCGGCGGGGGCACGGGAATATCCCTGGGGTTGTTTGTCTTGGTGGCCGGCGTTGCGCTGGTGGGGTACTTGGCCAGCCGCCAGATACCGGAAGCGCCCGCCAACGACCCTGAGCAGCAGGTGGGTTGGAATCCCATCAAGGAAACCCTAGGCCTCATCCGGTTGGCCAGGCTGCAGCGCAGCGTGTTCCTCTCGATACTGGGCATCTCCTGGTTCTGGCTGCTGGGCGGCGTGTACTTGGCGCAAATTCCGAACTTGGTGCGCGTGCACTTGGCCGGCGGGCCAACGGTGGTGACGCTGATTCTCACGGTGTTCACCGTGGCGGTGGCGCTCGGCTCGCTGGCCTGCGAGAAGCTCTCCAGGCGGCGCATCGAGATTGGCCTGGTGCCATTCGGCGCACTGGGCATCAGCCTCGCCGGCATCGACGCCTACTTCGCCATCGAGGCCATCGACGGCGACGGCCTGCGCACTGCAGCCGGCTTCATCGCCGGCAGCGGCAGCGCCCGCCTGCTCATTGACTTGCTGCTGCTCGGCCTGTTCGGCGGCTTGTTCGTGGTTCCGCTGCAGGCCATGATCCAGCACCGCACGCCCGAGGCGCGGCGGGCGCGCGTCATCGCCGCCGCCAACGTGTTCAACTCGCTGTTCATGGTGGTGGGCGCCGGGCTCGCCATTGTCTGGCTGACGGTGTTCGACTTCTCCATTCCCACCCTGCTGCTGGCCTTGGCCATCGCCAACGTCGTGGTGGCCGGCTTCATCTTCCACCAAGTGCCGGAGTTCGCCATGCGCTTTCTGGTGTGGCTGCTTTCGCACACCATGTACCGGGTGGCCCACGAGGGGCTGGAGCGGGTGCCGGACCGGGGCGCCGCGGTGCTGGTCTGCAACCACGTGAGCTACGTGGATGCGCTGCTGCTCGCCGGGGCCGTGCGCCGTCCCATTCGCTTCGTCATGTTCAAGTCCATCTACGAACTGCCGGTGCTGAACTTCATCTTCCGCACCGGGCGCGCGATACCCATCACTAGCCGCAGCGCCGACGAAGCCGCCCTTGAGGCCGCCTTCCGGGAGATTCGCGAGGCCCTGGCCGCCGGCGACTTGCTGTGCATCTTCCCTGAAGGCCGGCTCACCACGGACGGCGAAATCGACAGCTTCCGCCCCGGCATCGAGCGCATCCTGAAGGAAACCCCGGTGCCGGTGATACCCATGGCCCTGCGCGGCCTCTGGGGCAGCTTCTTCAGCCGCAAGGCCGGCGCCTTCCGCAACCCCAGCCGCTTCTGGAGCCGCGTGCAGGTGGTGGCCGGCGAGGCCCTGCAGCCGGAGGGCGTAACCGCCGCCGCACTGCAGGAGGAAGTGTCAGTGCTTCGGGGAGCAAACGCCTAGCGCACGGCATCCGCCTTCGCCGGACGACCTCGATCACCGTGTGCATCGGCGCCTGGAAGTCATCCGAAGTTCGAGATCGGAAACTGTTGCCGGTTTCGCTCGTGTGGGACGATCCCAAGGGCCGCCACGGCAAATCGCCGCCAACGGCCTCCACTGAGTGGTGCTGCGCTTACACCGTGACGGCGTTGCCGCGGAAAATCCTTGACAGGTACCGGCTTTCCGATGGGCTGGGCGCGGGGACGGCGCATTGCAGCACGGCATAGACCACGCGTTCCATCTCTTCATCAAGCTCAGAATCCGACGCTGGCTCCTCGGTGCGGGCGCGGCGGGTGAGCTGGACTTGATTGACCGCGGGCACCGTCGGCAAGCGCTCTCCCTCCACCCCCAGCGTGACGGTAAAGGCGTGCAGCGAGTTCTTGACGAACAGGGCGAGGGCGAACTCCTCACGGGATGAGGCCAAGGACGTATCCGGCGTCAGCAGCACGATTTGGCAGCGGGGCGCCAACGCCGCGCAGCGGGCCACGCGGAAATGGAAGGTGATCTGATCGTTGACCAACGCGGCGAACTGCTCTTCCGAGAGCACGCGGCCCCAGTCCCCGTCGCGCTCCGCGGCCAGCGCATTCATGGGCAAGCGCGCGAACGGGCTGCTGACCACCACATCGTAGCCGCCCTCCTCCCGGCGCAACGCATCCAAGGCGCCTTCAATGTCGTCCCCGATTTGGCGCACCTCGCAGTCCAAGCCCGGCAGGGCAATGGCGTGCTTGAGTTCGTTGAAGGCCTCGTCACCACGGACCAGAATGCGCAGGCTGGCCACGGAATGGTCGCTGAAGCCTTGGGCAATCGCCACCATCTCGCGCCGCATGCAGTCCCCGATCATGACAATGCGCTTGCCTTCCAGCTTGGCCAGGTTCTCCTTGCCGGGCGGCAGCAGCAGCTCGCCTTCGGAGACTGAGCGCTCGAACTTCAGCCCCCCCGACGGGTGGAAGGTCTCGCCGCTGACAATTTCGTCGGCGAGATGAAACACGGTGGAAAGGCCCACCTGCTCATCGGTGGGCATCTTGTGCAGGTGCAGGCGGTTGAGTATGCCGGATTCGATGCGGTCGGCCGCCCGCTCGACGGACTGCTGGTCCATGAAGGGGCTGGGCGCATCCACGAATCGGGCCAGGAAGTCATCCGCCTGCTGCTGGCTGAACACCGCTCCGAGCACCATGCGCGCCATCAGCTTTTCCGCCACGTCCCGGTTCATCAGGAAGCTCGACGAACTGCCCGAATCGTTGGATTCGCCAACCTGGGCAAAGAGCTTCGCCAACGACTTCGGCACGCTGCTGGCGGCCGGCAGCCGGCTCAGCTCATTGTCGGCGAGGGCCATCGTCTCCTCGACGGAGAAGCCCTCGCCCAACGCTGCCAACATGGCCTCGTGCACCTGATTGAGACGCTTGTTCTCCAGCACCAGCCGACCGCGCCGGGAGAACAGGCCCGGCGCGCCTTCGAGGCCGCGCAGCCGCGAACCGTCAACGGGGCCCGGCGCCAGCGCGTTGATTTGAATTTCGGGGCCTAAGTGCCGGGAGATGATCTCCGCCAGAACCCGCTGCCCCGCCTTGCTGACCGCGTAGTCGGCGCGGTTGGGATAGGCCACCGCCACGTACTTCTCGCCTCCGAAGTAGCTGGAGACGTTGAGCACCGACCCCTTGCCCCTGCGTTTCATGTGCGGGGCAAACTTGCGTATCAGCGCGTAGTTGGAAATCAAGTTGGCCTGCATGGTTCGATTCCACTCATCGATGGTCATGTCGACCACCATCTCCTCGGCCCCGGAAATGCCCGCATTGTTGATCAGGAAATCGACACTCCCGAACAGCTCCAGGGAATGCTGAAAGAGCTTCTCCCAAGCCGCGCTGTCGCCGACGTCGATCCCGGCCAGGACCTGCACCCGGTCTTCCGGGTTGGAATAGCCGAGGCCGCGCAGCTCCTCGATAATGCCCTCGCGCGCTTCGTTGAGCTGGCTTTCGCCGCGGGCGCTGAGCAGCACGCGCGCGCCGGCGATCGCCAGGAAGCGGCCCAGCTGTAGACCGATGCCGAGGCTGCCGCCGGTGATCACGGCGTTCTTGCCCTTGTGCAGGCCGGGCAGCACCCGCTGTATGGAAAGGGGCATGGCGGACTTTCCGGTGTGACGCCGAATGTTCTCAGGCACCCACAGGTTGATCGGGTCCATGCGGCGCACGCGGTTGGTGAGCGTCGTGGCCCAGTCCGCGGAGAACGCGAGGTTGTCATCGCCTTCGCTGTCAAAGCGCACCAGCTGGTTGGGCAGCACCGCCCAGCCGATGTCGCCGCGCGCGGTCAGGGTCTCGTCCTCGTCCCGCCAGATGCGAATCAGCGCTTCAATGGCGGCGCGGATGACCTCGTTCATGAGATTGCCGTGCCGGTCGCTGGGATTGGTGACGTAGGTGATGGCGGGGGCATCGCACTTGTCGTACCAGTGGCCCAGATTTCGGGCCAGCGCGGAGGCGAAGGCAACCGGTGCGACGATCTCGTCGCGAACGAAGCTCTCCACGTCCTCATCGGTTGCCGAGCTCAGCGAGTAGCCATGCTGGCCGTTCGGCTCCCGAGGCAGCACGATCACGCCGTCAAGGCGGCCGTACTGGTCTTCGATCAGCTGCATCGCGCGGTCCACGGACTCGCGCCGCAGCGGATCCAGGTGCGAAAGCTGGATGGACTCGATGCCGCGGGAGGCGGTCAGCGCCCGCGCATGGCCCAACGCCTCCAGGGTTCGAAACGCCAACAGCACCTTGGCGCCGCTGTGCAGGTGCCGCTCCGCGAAGGCCAGCGCTTCCACATGGTCGGCGCCGCCGAGCACCAGCACCGCTTGGCCGGTGAGGTCCTCCAGGCGCTTGTCCGGCCAGGACACCAGCTTGGAGCGACTTTGCGCCGGCACCTGCATGCCGTTGGTGACCTCGATGTGGTGGCCGCTAAGCGCGGCTGACTCATCCGACGCCAGCCAGACCAGCGTGGACGCCACGTCCGACGGCGTCGGGTACCGAAATTCGAGATCGCCCGATTCCTCCCGCGCGGTGATCATCAGGTTGCGGAACTCCTCGCCGGTGGCCCCCGGCGACTTGCTCTGCAGCTCATCCATGCGCGCGAACACGGTGTCGATGCGCTGGGACTTGACCGGGCCGGGAAACAGCGTGTTCACCCGGATGCCCTTGTCCCCGCCCAGTTCGATGGCCAGCCCCTTGGACAGGGCGTTAAGCCCGCTCTTGGGAACCACGTAAGGAATGCGTCCGAAATAGTGCGTGCGGGAGAAAATGGTGGACACGTTGATGATGGCGCCGCCCACAGCCATGTGCGGCGCGGCCGCCCGCGCCATGTTCCAAGGCCCGGCCAGTAGATTCATGGCGGAATCAAACATCGTCTGATCGTCGCCGCAGGCGCGCATTTCCGCCTCGGTGAAGGGAATTTCGCGCAGCGGATACTTCGGCCCGGCGCCGCCGGCGTTGTTGATCAAGACGTCCAGCCGGCCGAAGCGCTCCATGGCGACGGCGACAATCTCCCGGCCCACGTCCGGATCGGCGCAGTCGCCCACCGCCGTGATCATCCGCTCCGCATCGAACCCTTCCCTGACCAATTCCTGCTCGAAGGCTTTCAGCTTCTTGCCGTTGCGTCCGTTGAGCACCACCAAGGCGCCTTCCCGCAACAGGTGGCGGGACACATGGGACCCGATCGAACCGGCAGCGCCGGTCAGGATCACGGACTTGTTTTCCAATCGCCTGCCGCTGCGGCTGTCGGTGTCCGTCAGGACATCCACTGCTGTTGATTCACTCATCGAAGCGCTCCCGCGGATCCGGTGTCGACTCGTTCAATGTTTTCGCCCCGCTCTTGGATATTGCGGATCGCCCACGCCCGATACAGCTCCTCCCGGGTCTTCAACCCGGCCCGGGGCAAGGCGTGTACCGCAACGTAGTTGGCGCCCGCATGCCGGTTTTCCCACATGGCCTGATGGGCTTGGGCAACGCCGTCCATCGGCGTCGGCACCGGGGGGGCAACCGCAATCATACCGGCAGCGATGCGTTCCTGCATCTCGGTGAACTCACGCGCGGTGTTGAGGTGGGTGCCGCGAATCTCCGCGGTCGGCATGAGGATGCGGCGTTGACGCATCCAAACCTGCGGCGCGTAAAAGCTGAACCGCTGGCCGGCCAGATCTTCGGAATAGACCACCTTGCCGGTGTTGGGCTTGATCAGCGAGGTGCTCAGCGCCAAGCCATCCCGGCCGGCGCGTTCGAACACCACATCCGGCAGGCCGCGCCGGTCCAGCGTGTTGCGCAGCAGCGGCGCGATGGCGGAGCCGATGGGCTTGAGTGTGCGGTCCGAGAAACGGCGCACGGCCTCCTTGAAGGCCGCCGACTCGGTGAAGGGATCCGGCATCACCGCCAGCGGCCCGGGCGGGTCGAACTCCGCACCCAGCCGGCGCTGGATTTCCTCCAAGCTGACCACGCCCTTGAGGCCGGCGCCAAAACCGAGCGAATTGACGAACTCCCGCTGGGAGGAGCTGTCGGTCAGCACCGCGGCGTTCGCGCCAAGGTGGCAGCCAGCTTCTATGGCCTCGATGGCGGCGGGGTCCACAATGCCGTCCTGGGCGCCCGGCCCGTAGATCACCAGCAGGTTCATGCCCGCCCGCAGCCTTGCCCGAGCGAACATCTCCGTGGGGCTCGATGCGCCCGGCTTGCCGAGGAAGGAAAGACGGTAGCCGGAGGATGCGCCATAGAAGGTCAGCGCGCCGCCTTCGCCCAGCAACTGAAAGGAGCGGGAAAAGGCCCGCTCGCCAGCATGGGAAACCACATAGTCCACCGGCCCGCCGGCAAGTTCCTCGACCGCGTCAACCAGTTCCTGCCCGGCCGCCGCCCAGTCGGCCTGTTGCGCCGGGTCGTCCGGCACCGGCGAGAAAATGTCCGCCCAGCGCTGGTCCTTGCGGTTGACGGCTTGCCCGCCCTGTTCGCGGACCCGCGCTGCCCGTTCCTCGCTGGACACCATGCCCACCGCGCTGAGACCGGAATTCAGCGCGTAGCGCAGGCAGTCGAAGCCGGTGCCGGTGGCAGCGCCTTCCACGAACAGGCGGCGGCCCGGCTGGATGTCCAGCGTGGTGAACAGGGCGCGGTGAATGGTGCCCAAGGTGAGCCCGAACGAGCCCGCTTCCTCAATGGTGAGGCCGGACGGCTTGGGATGCAGTTGCGGCCCTTGGGCCACGAGGAACTGGGCATGGCTGCCGTCGTTGCGTTCGTATCCCTGGATGCGGAAATCCGCCGACATGGGATCAAGCCCCTGGTCCGGGGACAGCAGCTCGCTTTGCCCGGAGTAGATGGTCACCAGATCGCCCTGGGACAGCCTGCCTTCGCGCACCAATTCCTCACCCAGTTCCGCGATCAGGCCAACGCCGCCGGACCCGGTGACTTGAACGTCCGCATCACGGGCGTCGAAGGGCGAGACGGGGATCCCGGTGATGGCCCAGATGTCGTTGAAGTTCATCTCCGACGCCAGCACATAGACCAAGGCCTCGTTGGGCCCGGGCCGGGGCGTCTTGAACACCAGCATTTGCTCCACATCGGCAGGGTCGCCATGAGCGGGCTCGCCGGTGGCGGGATCCCGGTCGATGCCGAGCCCGTACTGGTACTCGGGCACCGGCGTCACGCCCGGGAAAAAGCTCGCTTCCAAGGGCAGCAGGCGACCGCTGGCCTCCAATTCCTGGCGCAGTTCCTCCGGGGCGCGGGGGGGCACGTCGCAGTGCTTGATGGGCAGCGCGGCGGAGCGTCGTTCAAGGAAGGCGCGGATGCCCACCGGCCCCGAGTCCGGGTCGCAGACCGCTTGCGCGAACAGTTCGGCCTCCCGGCGAAGGCCCTCGGCCTGGCCGCCGCCGGCCCCGGCGCCAATCGCCTCGACAATGCGCTCCACCGCAAGGCTTCGGCCGCCGGCGCGGGCTTGGGCGAAAGTCGCCGCCAACTGCGGGCGCTCCAGAATGTCCTCGGCAAGGGGCAGTGATTGCGCCCTGGCCGCCAAGTAGTCCGCCCGCGACTGCATCGCCGTGGCCAAGGGACCGGTGCCGGCGAAGTGTTCCCTAAGGCGCTGCATCGCAACGGTGATCGGGCTGTGCCCGCCGTCTCCGGACACCTCGTCCGCAAGCCCGGCCGCCTGGGCTTCCTCAGCGTCAATGGCCCTTCCTGAGACGATCATCCGCACCGCCGTGAGCAGGCCGCGCTCACCGCTGCGGTGAAACAGCCGCCGCGGCAGGCGCTGGGTGCCGCCATAGCCCGGCAGCAGGTTCAGGTTGATTTCCGGTTGCCCGAACGTGGCGTGCTTATCGGCAATGACGTAGGCGCAGGCCAACACCAGTTCATTGCCGCCGCCCAGAGCCGGGCCATTGACCGCGGCGATGACGGGTTTGCCGATGTCTTCAAGGCAGGAGAAGGCGGTGTGCGCCGCGTTGGGAAGGGTTCGGGCGCTGTCCAGATCGCCCGCCTCGCCCACTTCGAGCAGCTGCTTGATGTCGGCGCCGGCCACGAACACGCCCCTGGCGCCGGTGACGACGATGGCGTCCACGCTGCTTTGCTGGGAGAGATGCTGCAGCACGGTGGTGAATTCATCGAGTGAGCGCTCGTTCAGGGAGTTCACCGGCGGCGAATCCACAATCAGCAGGGCCACGTTGTGCTTCGGCGTCAGGGGGTGGACTTCCACGCGCAGGTAGCGCCGGGACTGGAACATCTGGCGGGCGTCCGACAATTGCCCAAAGGACCGCCACTGCTCCACGGCGCGTTGGATGTCCTCCACCGCTTCCGGGTTTCTGAGGGTGGAGAGATCGCCCAGCGGCTCTTCCAGCAGCATGGCCCGCAGCGTCCTGCGCATGTACTTGCCGGAACGGGTTTCCGGGAACGCCGGAACCACGAGAAAGTCCGACGGCGCCGCGGTGGCGCCCTTTTCGGCGCGCACCAGTTGCCCCAACCGGGACAGGTCGTCATCGGTGAGCTTCTTGCCGGGCGCCGGCACCAGGAAGGCGACGGGCGTTTCACCCTTCTCTTCGTGGGGCGCGCCGACGACCAACGCATTGCCCAACGGCGAGTCCTTGCGCAGGATTTTGTCGCGCAGCAAGGCGCCCTCGATCTCCTCGGTGCCGATGCGATGCCCGGACACGTTGATGACGTCGTCTGAGCGGCCGTGCAGGGTGAAGCCGCCGTCTTCGTGGGAGCGGGCGTAGTCGCCTTGCGTGTAGGCCAAGCCGCCTTCCCAGCGGCTGAAGTAGGTGTCTTGGAAGCGGCCCAGATCGCCGCGCCAGCTCGGCGTGCCCAGACGGTCCGCATCCCCCCAGACGGTGCGCGCCAGGTAGGGATAGGGCTGGGTGATGACCAGTTCGCCCTTTTCCCCGGTCGCTGCGGGCCGCCATGCCAGGTTGCGGCCCTCGTCGCCGGACCCGGTGGCGATGCGCACTTCGGCCTGTATCCAGGGCAGGGGCCAGGTCTTGGCGTCGGCATCCAGCGGTTTGTAGCCGCCCCATGGGCAGGAGAACACCATGCCGCCGTGTTCGGTGGCCCAGTAGGAGTTGATGTAGTGCCCGCAGATCCGGTCCATGGCGAACTTCTGCACCGCCGGGGATACCGGTTCGGCGCAAAAGGTTCCCACGCGCAACGACGACATGTCGTGCGTGGCCATGTCGCCGGTGCTGGCGGGGTCGGTCATCACGGCCTTGAGGAAGGTTGAGCCGGCCTTGAACACGGTGGCCCCGAAGCGCTCGATGATGGATGCGAAGCGCCCGGCGTGGGGAAACAGCGGCGAACCTTCCGCGATGATGGTGGTCATGCCCAGCGACAGCGGAGCGGCCAGCAAATAGGCTTGGCCGGTGATCCAGCCTGGGTCGGCGATCACATAGATGCGGTCGTCTTCCTTGGCGCCGAACACGGTCCGCAAGGTGTGGGTGACGCCGGCCAGCCAGCCGCCGTGCGTGTGCACCACGCCTTTCGGCTTGCCGGTGGATCCAGACGTGTAAATGATGAACAGGGGCCAGTCCGCATCCACCGGCACGGCCGCGTTGCCGGCGTTGAGCGCACGCCAATAGGCGACGTCGTCCAGCCCGCGTAGAGCCTCCAGGCTATCGACGCCCGCCTTTTGCAGCACCCGCTCTGTGGCTTCAGCCACAAGGGCCTCCGACCAACGGTCCCGCACCTGTTCCACAACCTCTTGGCCGGTGTAGCGAACCACGATCACAGCCTCCACCGCATGGCCGCAGGCCGCCAGGCGCTTGGCGACGGCGGTGCGCAATTCCGCGGCGCTTTCCGGAGGCAGGCTGGTTTCCCGCGCCAGCGCCACGCCCAGTTCACGCATCAAATCGCTGCGCTCAATGGAGATCTCACCGGCCAGGGCATTCTCCACATGGGCTTGCAGCCGCTCGGCCAAGTCATCCGGCGCAATGCTTGCCAACGTGTCTCTCAACCCCTCCAACGCGGCGGCGAGAGGCACGTAATTGTCCAGCGCGGCGTCGGTGTAAGCTTCCTTGTAAGGCACGGTTTCCGCATTGCGGTAGCCGCCGTCGGCAGTCACGATCACCTTGGCGCCGGCGTCCTGGATGCGGTCGGACAGGGTCTTGGCGGAGAACCCGCCGAAAACCGGCGTGTAAACAATGCCCAGCCGCTTGGCCGCCAACGTGTAGAAGACTTGTTCGGGAATGTTGGGCAAGTTGAAGGCGACCCGGTCGCCTTTGCCGAGGCCGAGTGAGGAGAGCACTTCGGCCCGGACGACCGCTTCGAGCAGCAGGGTGCGGTAGTCGATTTGCTGTTCCACCACCGGGCCGCCTCGGCTGCCGTTCTTGGAGGGGTCCCAGCGGTCTCCTTCAAAGATGGCTGCGATGTGGTCGCCGCGGCCAGCCAGGACATGCCGGTCCACTTCATTGAAGCAGGCGTTGGTCTGGGCGCCTTCAAACCAACGATAGAAGGGCGCGTCGGTGTCGTTCAGCGCGCGCCGCCAGGGTCGCCAGCCGGGGGATTGATCCCCCTTGACCGCATCGCCGCCGCGCGCGCACACGCCGTCCCAAGCGTCCGTTGCGGGATTGCGGGTCAGCCAGGCCTGGCTGTCCGGGCAGTACCAGTGGATCTCCGCGGACGCAATCTCACCGTGAGCGGCACCCGGGTCGTCAATGAACCGCTGCCGCAAGGCGTCCTCCTCCCGTTGGGAGTCCACCAGCCCCCATCCGTTTTCGTTAACGCTGCTTGCGACCTGGTTTGGCTCAGCCACCGCTGTCTCCATGAAATTGATTGCAGTTGATTGGGTTTGCCCGGAGGCGCGATTCTCGGAGTCAGGCACTTGATTTTCAAGTCAGTCGCCCGGCCACGCCAAGAATCAAGCGTTCCGGCGGCAGGAGGAGGACTGAGCGGGCAGCGTCGCTTCGGCTACTGCGCTGACTACAAGTCCCGCAGAATGTCGGGCAGGTGCCGAGCACCATGCAATACACGAACAATCACTGGCGGGCTGGGATCCGGTGTGTAAACCACAACATAGGGAAATCCCCTGATCGCCAGAAAGCGGATTGGAGGAGAAGCAATATTGGGCTTTAGCATTCCGATGCGCGGATGTTCCGCGACTGTGGTGGCTAGCCTGTCGAAGGCCGCTCGAAAAGCCCTTGCCGCGGTGGGATTCTCGTCTGCTATCCACTCGACGATGCCAAGCACGTCTTTTTCGGCGGCGGGCGAGAGCCCCGCCCGGTTCAGCGCTCCGCGGCCTCGATCACGGCATCCATTCGCGCCAGGACGTCATCCGCGGTGCGCGTCCCTAGTTCACCAGCCTCTTCAAGCGTTGCCTTTACCATAGCGTCAAAGGCCCGTTTTCTGTCCTCCTGCTCCTTCAAAAGCCGCAAACCAGAGCGAACCACCTCGCTGACATTGCCGAAGTCGCCACTCTTCACGCATGCGCGCGCAAAGGACTCAAGCTCGGGCGTTAGACTCACATTCGTTCCCACGTCAGCTTCCATGCCACTGTGGATGTCAAATATTGATACAACGCGACAGGTTCCGCAATCACTGGGCAGGGGAGATGGGGTGTGTTTCAACCAAATCCTGTCGCAACGCCTGAATCCGCTGCGCCACGGCAGCGACGGAGAACTTCTGCTGGGCTCGCTCAGGGCCGTTGCCCGCGGGTGCTTCCAAGGCGGCTTGCATGGCGGCGGCGATGGCTTGGGGTTCGGAGCCTTCGAAATAGTGGCCGAGGTCCGCGAGGATGCAGAGTGGCCCCGGTTGGCGGGGGGCGATCACGGGAATGCCGGCCGCCATGGCTTCCAGCAGCACCATGCCGAAGGGTTCGTTGCTGGACGCCATCAGCAGGGCGTCGAAGGCCTTCATGAGTTCGGCCGCCAGAGGCGTGAAGCCGGTGAAGGTCACGGGCAGGTTCGCGCTGGCCAGTTGCAAGCGCTCGCGCAGGGCGCCATCGCCGACGAAGGCCAAGTGGGCGTCCCTCCTGCCAGTGCGTGCCAGGAACAGCCGGAACGCTTGCAAGGCCAATTCCGGGCGTTTTTTGTAGTGCAGGCGCCCGACCACGCCAAACACCAAGCCTTCTGGCGGCAGGCCGAGGGCGTGGCGGGCGGCCGAGCGGTCCAAGGGGTTCCAGGCATCCAGGTCCAAGGCGTTGGGCCAGAACAGGGCGCTGCCAGTGGCTTGCTTAAGCTCCTGGGCCACGCCGGGGGAAACGCCGGCAAAGATTACGTCGTGCCGGGAGAGACGCTGCGCCCAACGCCGCCGACGGCGCCTGAAGAAGCCGTACTCGTGGGCTATTGCGACCACGCGGGCAGCACTCTGCGTGCGGGCAGCTCCTACACCTCGGGCAGCTCCCGGCCCGCGGGCAGTTCCCAGCCCGCGAGCTGGCAGCAACCCGCGAGCTGGCAGCAGCTCGCGGACAGCAAGCTGTCCGGTGGCCAAAAAGGCCTTGTAGGCTCGGTAACGATGGCAGAGCACGAGGCTGTTGCTGGTCTCCGGCAGAGACTGGCGCAACCGGGCGGCCAGGGTAGCCGTGTCTTTGAGATTTTCGCAGTTGAGGTAGCGTGGGTCCTCACCGCCAGGGAAGCCCAGGGCGCTGTCGTTCCGCGACCAAGCCCTCCTCTCTAGGTCGTGCTTCCCATGCAGTGACGAGCCGTCCTGCCGAGTGCGACGGGAGTTTCGCCCCAGCGAAACTCCATCGCGAACCAAAGGTTCGCGCGGGCTCAGGAAAAAGTCGGCACCGCCCAGCCCGAGGCTCGTCGCCGCCTTGCGGTAAACGCGGATGATGTCGAGGAAGGGCGGGCCGTCGTTGGGGCAGATCTGAATCAACTGATTGAAGGCACCTTCAGCCACGGCGTTTGGTCACCAGGAAATCCTCCATCACCAAGTACTGCAAGCCGGAGCCGAGGAACATGTCCAAGGCGTCCGCCGGTGAACAGACCATCGGTTCGCCGCGGCGGTTGAGCGAGGTGTTCAGCACCACGGCATTGCCCGTCAGCCGCTCCAAGGCTTCGAGCAACGCGTAGTAGCGAGGGTGGGCCTCGGATTCGACGATCTGCACCCGGGCGGTGCCGTCCTCATGCACCACCTCCGGGATGCGCGACTTCCAAGCTGCCGTCACATCAAAGGTGATGGTCATGAAGGGCGCCGGGTGGTGGCTGCCGATGACCTCCGGGGCCACCCGGTCGAGCACGCTGGGGCAGAACGGGCGCCAGCGCTCCCGGAACTTGATTTGCTCATTGATGCGGTCGGCCATTCCCGGAACGCTGGGGCAGCCGAGAATGCTGCGGGCGCCCAGGGCGCGGGGGCCGAACTCCATGCGGCCCTGAAACCAAGCCACCGGGTGCCCGGCGGCGATCAGCTGGGCGGCGTCGTTGGGCACGTCGTCCAAGGGGCGATAGGCCACCGAATCGGCGTTCGCGTCCAGCGTTGCCTGGCAGTCGTCGTTGCTGTACGCGGGGCCCAGAAAGACGTGGGTCATTCGGGACAGCCGCTCTCCCCGTTGCGCGGCGACGTAGGCAGCGGCGCCCAAGGAGGTGCCCGAATCCCCGGCGGCCGGCTGCACGAACAGCTCATCGACGTGCTCCAGCGCCACAATGCGCTGGTTGAGCTTGACGTTCAGCGCCCCGCCGCCCGCGAAGGCCAGCTTGCCGGTCTCCCGCAGCACGCCGCCCAAGTGGGCTTCGAGCAGCTTCAGGCACCAGTCCTCAAACAGCTGTTGCATGGCCGCGGCGTAGTGGATGTAGGGTTCATCAGCGGCGTCATCGCGCCGCCTTGGCCCGAGCCAGCCCACCAGCTTGGGGCTGAAGTAGTAGCCCACGCCGTTCTCCTTGTAGCGCCGCAGCCCCACCGTGTTGACGTAACGGGCGTTGACCTTGAAGCCGTCACCGCGCGGCTGGATGAGCCGGGAGAGGTCAAAGCGCTCCGGGTCGCCGTAGGGCGCCATGCCCATGACCTTGTATTCCCCGTCCAGCATCTCGAAGCCGAGGTACTCGGTCATCGCGCCGTAGACGCCACTCAAGGAGTCTGGATCGTAGAACTGCCGAATGCCGTGGATGCGCCCGTGCTCGCCGTAGCCGAAGAAGGTGGTGGCGTACTCGCCCTTGCCGTCCACCCCCATGATGGCGGTCTTGTCCGTAAATCCACTGCAATGGTAGGCGCTGGCGGCATGGGCAAGATGATGCTCAACGGGCACGAACTCGGTCTTCGACCAGTCAATGCCGAGACGCTGCCCCGCCGCCATCACCCGGCGGCGATTGCGCCGAAAGCGGCGGTTGCCGTTGGCCAGCGCATCGAGCGCCCGGTCCGGCGCATACCAGTGCCGCCGGGCGTAGCGCCATCGCGCCGCGCAGGCGAGGCTGATGGGCGCGTAGGGAAACGCAACCACATCCACGTCCTTCGGGCCGAGGCCGGCCGCCGCCAAGCAATAGCGGGCCGACTCCACGGCCATGCGGTTCTTGGCGTGCTTGTCGCGCACGAAGCGCTCCTCCTCCGCCGCCGCCACCAACTCGCCGTCCACGAGCAGCGCCGCGGATGGGTCGTGGCCCAATGCGCCGGAGAGGCCGAGAACGATCATGCGGGACCCGAAGCAAGACGAAGAGGGCCTACTATAGCCCTTTGCGCAGTCCGCCGAATCGAAGGTGAGCCAAAGCACGGAGACGGCCCACGGACCAACTGGTTTTCCGTTGGAGTTGCAAGAACAGGTGTGCGGTGGGGGCATCCGGCACCTTTAAGGCACGCCTATGTCCTCAAACTCCACCACAACGCGCCCGCCTGGCGTGCCGGATGCCTGCACCGCAAACCCGTTCGCCGCGTGCGTTCGACGCGCCTTTCGCCGAAGGCAGAGCCTTCGTGCTAAACTCCGTTCCCTGTTCCGGCCCCCGGCCATCACCAAACAACCAACCACTGGAGAATCAACGCATGAGCGAGAACATCGTTCACACGACCGACGCTGACTTCGAAACCGACGTGCTGCAATCCGACAAGCCCGTGCTGGTGGACTACTGGGCGGAGTGGTGCGGCCCCTGCAAGATGATCGCGCCCATCCTCGACGAAGTGGCCAACGACTACAGCGACCGGGTGAAGATCTGCAAGCTGGACATAGACTCCAACCAGCAAACCCCTGCCAAGTACGGCATTCGCGGCATCCCCACCCTGATGCTGTTCAACGGCGGTGAAGTGGAAGCCACCAAGGTCGGCGTGCTCAGCAAGTCCGCCTTGGAAGCCTTCCTGGATAGCAACATCCAATCCCAAGGCGCCAATCAACAAGCGGGATGATCGCGCCCCACCCGGGATGATCCTGCCCCGTCAATGACCCATCATCGCGCCATGCAGGTTCAGCAACGCATCGCAGACCATCCCGGCCAAAGGGCGCGGAGTTTCGCGCCAGCGAAACGCCATTGGAACTTTGGCCCGATGGGTCAAACAGCCCTAGAACGGCCGCCAAGCGGGATGATGCGGCCCCCTGCGGGATGATCCTGCCCCGTCAATGACCCATCATCGCGCCATGCAGGTTCAGCAACGCATCGCAGACCGTTCCGGCCAAAGGGCGCGGAGTTTCGCGCCAGCGAAACTCCAAACGAACTTTGGCCCCCAAGGGCCAAAGTTCGCCTTGACGTTGCCAAACAAAGCACTAAACTGCCTAGCGGGTGGAGGTTAACAGCAATACTCCACCCGGCCGTTTCCAGCCCCCAGCATTCCAATCCAGCCTACCGGCAACAAAATTCACGGGCCACGAAATGGCAAGCCAAGGCGCCGACTGAACCCATCTTCGAATGCAGCCGGTGCCTGACCTAATACAATCGGAGACGTCCTCCTCAATTCAATCCTCGCCGCGGCCGCGCAACTAACGCCCCAGCACCCCCCTAAGGCAATAGGCCGCGAGGCGGCAACACCCCAACCTGTTTGAGAAAGAACCCACTCTATGGCGATGTATCTGAAAGACCTTAAGGCCAAGCCCGTCAGCGAGCTTGTGGACATGGGCCGCGAACTCGGCCTGGAGAACCTGGCCCGCTCGCGCAAGCAGGAGGTCATCGCATCCATCGTGCGCAAGCAAGCCAAGGCGGGCGAGGACATCTTCGGCGCGGGCACCTTGGAAATCCTGCAGGACGGCTTCGGCTTCCTGCGCTCCCCGGACAGTTCCTATCTGGCCGGCCCGGACGACATCTACGTCTCGCCCAGCCAAATTCGCCGCTTCAACCTGCGCACCGGCGACAGCCTGGCCGGCAAGATTCGGCCCCCCAAGGACGGCGAGCGCTACTTCGCCATGCTCAAGGTTGACGAGATCAACTTCAGCGAGCCGACTTCCAAGAAGCACAAGATCCTCTTCGAAAACCTCACTCCCCTCTTTCCGACGGAACGCTTCACCCTCGAGCGCGGCAACGGCAGCACGGAGGACCTGACCGCCCGCACCGTCGATTTGATCGCCCCGGTGGGCAAGGGGCAACGGGGCCTGATCGTCTCGCCGCCGAAGGCCGGCAAGACGCTGGTGCTGCAGAACATCGCCCAGTCCATCACCGCCAACGATCCGGACGTGGTGCTGATTGTGCTGCTGATCGACGAACGACCCGAGGAAGTGACCGAAATGCAGCGTTCGGTGCGCGGCGAAGTGGTCGCCAGCACCTTCGACGAACCGCCGTCCCGGCACGTGCAGGTGGCCGAAATGGTGATCGAGAAGGCCAAGCGGCTGGTGGAGCACAAGAAGGACGTGGTGATCCTGCTCGATTCGATGACGCGCCTCGCCCGGGCTTACAACACCATCGTCCCCTCATCGGGCAAGGTGCTGACCGGCGGCGTTGACGCCCACGCCCTGGAGCGGCCCAAGCGCTTCTTCGGCGCGGCCCGCAACATCGAGGAGGGCGGCAGCCTCACCATTCTCGCCACGTCCCTGATCGACACCGGCTCGAAGATGGACGAAGTGATCTACGAGGAGTTCAAGGGCACCGGCAACCAAGAACTGCACTTGGAACGCAAAATCGCCGAAAAGCGCGTTTATCCGGCCATCAACATCCGCCGCTCCGGCACCCGCCGGGAGGAGCTCATCGTTGATGAGAAGGAGCTGCAAAGCGTGTGGATACTGCGCAAGCTGCTGCACGACATGGACGACTTGGCCGCCATCGAGTGGCTGATCAACAAGCTCAAGGACACCCGCACCAACGAAGAGTTCTTCAACTCCATGCGGGGTAAGTGACAGTCAAAGCAAGGCGCTGCGCACCGTCCGAGAGGGCGGGACGCCCTCGCTCCGGGGAATGGTGTCGATTCGGGGAGTGGCGTCGATTCGGGGAATGGTGTCGATTCGGGGCGTGGCGTCGCTCCGGAGGCTTAAGCCCAATCGTTGCCGCTGAGGCTTAGCCGGAACGGCGGGGTAGCGGCAGGTCCGGCAAGCCGTTCGGTGCGCTGGCCGCTTGGGCCAACAGTTCACTGCCGCGCCGGGTTTTGCCGAGGGCGATCAGCAGGCGTCCGAGTTCCGCACGGCTTTCGTCGTTCGGCCTGCGGCTGAGGCTCGCCTCAAAATACCGCTGCGCCTTCGGCCAGAACGCATTCATCAGCGCCAGCCGGCCTGCGGCCAGCAACAGCTCGCCGTCATCGGGCCGGTCTTCCAGCCAGCCTTCGGCGGTGGCCAGCTGATGATCGGGCGACGGCGACTTGATTCGGCCATAGAGATTGACCAAGTCATCGCGCCAAGTGCGGCCCAAAGCCTCTCGAAGCAGGCTCTCCGCGCCCGCGGCATCGCCCGCTGCCTGCCCGCCCAAGGCGGCGGCCAACGCCAAGTCCGGGTCGTCCTTAAGCGCCTTGGGGCGCTTCTCCCAAACCTGCAGGCCATCGGCCGCGGCGAGCCGGCGGCGCCAAGCTTGCCGCTCCATGGCGTTCAGCGCCTCGGCATCCGCCGCACCGGCCTTGCGCAGCGCCGGGGCGAGTTCGATCAGCGACTGCCAGTCCTCAAGGGCTTCATGGCAGCGCCACAGACGCTCCAAGACCCTGGGATGCTTGGGGGCCAACGCTTGCAGTTCACCCAACACCGCCAACGCATCGCGCCACTGCCCCGCCGCCATCCGCAAATCGGCTCCGGCCAAGCCCACTGCCGGGACGGCTTTCGAATCCTGCTGCCGCGCTTGGCTGAGCAGTGCGTCGCGCTCTTCAAAGGCGCCAGACTGGTGGGCGGCTCGGGCGGCGTTCAAGTAGTTGATGGCCGGGGCGGCCACATCCCCCGCGGCGTTGACCAGCAAGCGCTTCGCTTGGGGCCAGTCGCCTTCCTCAAGCAGCAGCAGGGCACGGTTGGTCTGCCGTTGCGCACTGCGGGCACGCCAAGCCGTGAACAGGCCCCTGCCGCGCGCCAAGCGGCCCAACACAAAAAACAGCAGGCGCACTGCCACGTAAGCCGCCACCAGCAACAGCAGGCCGAACCACAGGCTGGTTTCCAGCACGGCGCCATCGTAGGCGAGCACCAGATAGCCGGGATCCCGCGCCATGAACAGGCCGAGCAGGCCGCCTACAACGAGAATGGCGCACAGCAGCAGCGCGCGGCCCTTCATGGGCCGCCTCTGCGCACCTGAACAAGCGCATTCAAGGAGGCGGAGAGATCCGGCAGCTGCAGGTCGAGCTGCACTTGGCCCAATTCCGCCAACATCTCAAGCGTGGCCTGCACGTCCGGGTCATCTTGGTCCAGATAGCTGCGCA
Organism: Candidatus Azophilus sp.; assembly: GCA_965220835.1. Taxonomy (GTDB): domain Bacteria; phylum Pseudomonadota; class Gammaproteobacteria; order Pseudomonadales; family Azotimanducaceae; genus Azophilus. The sequence goes on from OZ244842.1 coordinate 3,074,856, forward strand.
CCCATTCCTGGGCCGAGCCGAGGCTTGATTCAAAGACCACCTGGTCCCGTTTCAGGGCCGCCAGCTGCGCCTGCTCCAGCATGAGGCGCAGGTTCAATTCCAGGTAAACCGACTCCTCCGGGGCCAACAACGGCTTGACGGTGGCGTCGATGCGCCGAAACTGCAGCAGCTGGCGGAACTCCGCGGCCACCGCCTCGAGAAGGCCGCTAGGCTCGTCAGCAGTTTCGTCCGATTCCGCCAAACGGTACTGCGGCCTGGCCAAGGCCAGTGCCTCGAGCTGACGCTTAAGCGCATCGAGGCGCAAGTAGAGGCCTTGGACATCGGCGCCCTCAGACCCGGACAGCGCGAGCAATTCATCGGCCAACGCGGCGCGAACGGGATGCAGAGCGAGATCGTCAAGCACCTCGAGGATGGCGTCGGCCGCCTGCAGCAGGCCCGAAGCGGTGGCCACGTCCTGCTCCATCAGCAGGCGGTGGTTGGCCACGCGCAGCAGGTACTCCACTTCGGCCAGCTTCCACTCCCGCTCCGACGGCGGGGCCGCTTGGGCGAGTTGGTTCAGTCGCTCGGTCAGCGCCAAGTCTGCCGCCGCCAGCCGCTCATCGGCCTGCGCGGCCCATTCCGCCTGCGCTTGGCCCAGGCTCTCCTCGGACAGCCGCAGACTCTCCTCCGTCAGCCGCAGGCGCTCCTCCAACTGCTGCAGGCCATCGCCCAAGGCGGCCCGCTCAGCGGCCGCCTGGGCCAAGCCTCGGGCCAGCCCGGCGTTCGGATCCAGATAGACCAGCAGAAAGTAGAGATAGCCCACCGCCGCCACCGCACCCAACGCGAACAGAAAGGCAAATGCGGCCAGCAAGCGCCCGCCCGCCCGGGGGCGCACCCGCGGGCCCACGGGCGCGGCAGCTTGTGTCGGCTCGGCAACAGCCGCTGGCTGATCGGCCGCCTCAGCCATCGGTTTTCTGACCAAACATCAGGCTCTGTCAACCCTAAATCAAGCAATCCCGTTGTGCGGCGCGCAAGGCGGCGAGCACGGCTTTTGCATCGGCGCCGGCGCATTCGATAACGTTGGCCAAGCCCAATTCCACGCCGAGTGCGCCGACCCGTGCCGAAGGCACCAAGACCGGCAGCTCCGGCGCGCCGCCTGCGGCGAACCATACTCTCGCCGCCTGCCGGAATCCATCGCCACTTGATGCGACCGCAGCCTTGATTGCCGCGCAATCCACCGCAGGGAAGGCCGGCACCCGCCGATAGACCTCCAGGCGCGTCACGTCAGCGCCGCGGCGCGCAAGGCCAGGGCCAAGAACATTGCGCCCGCCCACCCCACTCACCAGAAGCACGCGCTGAGCCGCCAAGTCCGGCAAGTGGGCCAGCAGGCCCTCACTGGACTCCACCACCGCGGCAGTCGATTCAATGCCGGATTCGAGCAGGGCTTGCCGGGTGCGGCGGCCCACGGCAAAGGCTCGCCGGAAACGTCCCTGCACCGTTTGCGCGGCCAAACGCACGCCGTGGGTGGACAGGAAAACGGCTAAGTCGAAGCGACCCGGGGGCGGTGCGAAAGCCAAGGGTTCGATGTGAAGGACCGGTGCCTTGAACGGCTTGAAGCCCGCCGCTTCAAGGCTTTCGGCCAACGCCGTAGCCCCCGGTTCGGAGCGCGTGACCCAGATGCTCACTAGGGCGCCGCGCTGCCATTGGATTGAAATTCGCGAACGCCGGACTTCGCCCACAAGCTGCGGTTTGCACGTTTGCGGACGGCCCTTCTCAACTTGCCAGCAGCATTTCGGCCACCATGTGTTTCGCGAGGCCCAAGCGCGTTTCCGGCACAGTCCACTAGCGCTCCATCAAGCTCTCAGCTGTTCCAACAGATCCGCCGCGCCCAGGGCGTTCAGGTCAGCGACCACCGCGCCGACCACTGCCTCCACCGACGGGTGCGACGCCTCCGCCCTGAGCAGGGCTTTGCCGTCCGCGGAAGCCAACAGGGCGCGCAGCCAAACTCGATCTTCTTGAAGTTCCGCGTAGGCCGCCATCGGCAGGCTGCAATCCGCACCCAAGGCGGCGCTGACACCGCGTTCCGCCGTCACGCAGGCGGCGGTTGCCGGATCATGCAACGGCGCGAGCAAACTCATGATGCGTTCGTTGCCTTCCAAGCACTCGATGCCCAGTGCGCCCTGCCCCGCTGCCGGCAGGCAGCGGGCAACGCTGATCGCCTCATCGGCCCGGTCCGCCCAACCCAATCGGCTTAGGCCGGCCATCGCCAGCATGATGGCGTCATAGTCGCCGGCATCGAGCTTGGCCAGCCGCGTGTCCACATTGCCGCGAATGGGCCGCACCTCCAAGTCCGGACGCGTTGCCAGAATCTGCGCCTGCCGCCGCAGGCTTGAGGAGCCGACCACAGCCCCGGAACGGATGTGGTCAAGGCCTCCGTGGGGGCTGATCCAAGCGTCGCGCACGTCCTGCCGATAGGCAATGACGGGCAGGGCGAAGCCTTCCGTCAACAGCGCCGGCACGTCCTTCATGGAATGCACGGCCAAGTCCGCGTCCCCGCGCAGCAGGGCGGCCTCCAGCTCATTGACGAACAGCCCCTTGCCGCCCGCTTCGCTCAAAGGTGCGTCAAGCCAGCGGTCGCCGGCGGTGGACAGGCCCACCAGCGCCACTTCAAGCCCTGGGTGGGCACGCTCCAACTCCCCCTTGATGAAGGTCGCCTGCCAAACGGCGAGCTTGCTCTTGCGGGTGGCGATGCGAACGTCAGCCATGGGCAGCAATGCGCCGAGAAGGCCCGCTTGGGTGTGACGGGCCGCCTTCCGCGCGCCTTGGTTGGGGCTTTCCCCCCGCGGGGGGCGAGACTAGCGGGCGCGCTTGGCGCAGCCCAAGGGCATCGCCACTTCGCGTTGATGCGGCCAAGGCTTCGATGCGGCGCCGCACCCCTGGCACCAGACGCCGGCTCACTGGGATGCGCCGTTCGACGCCGGCCAAGCGCAGCTGATAGCGTCGCGATGCTTGGCGCTCCAAGCCCTCGATGAACCCAACGCTGACCAAGGCGTTGCGATGGACGCGCAGAAAGGCGTTGGCGAACTCCGCCTCAAGGTCGCGCAGTGAATCGGTAATGATGGTTTCCCCCTTGCCGTGGAAGGCTGTGACGTACTTTTGGTGCGCTAGGAAGCAACGTACATCCATAACGGGCACTAACTCAATGCCACGCATCGATTTGGCGGCGATTTGGCTGCGCATGGCGCTCACGGTTGTTTCATCGCGGGCCAGCCCTTGCCGCTATAATTCATCCATGACCCGTTCATCTAAAGACCGTGGGGCCAAACTGCTGCACGGCCGCATTCTGGAAGACACCGATCAGTTCGTGGCGGCGTTCACGGCCTCGGTGTCTTTTGACAAGCGCCTTTACCGCCATGACATTCGCGGCTCGGTGGCTCATTGCCGCATGCTGGCCCATGTGGGCGTTCTGTCCGCTGCCGAGGCTGAGCAGATACAGGACGGGCTTGCGCAGATTGAAAACGAGATTGAGGGCGGCGAGTTCCAGTGGCAAACCGGGCTTGAAGACGTGCACATGAACATCGAGCACCGGCTGATCGAGCTGATCGGCGAGACCGGCAAGAAGCTGCACACGGCCCGTTCGCGCAACGACCAGGTGGCCACGGACCTGCGCCTGTACCTGCGTGACGAGATCGATGGGCTGCTGGCCTTGGAGAACGCCTTGGCCAGCGCCTTGCTCGACCTTGCGGAACGCTATCGCGAAGCCGTGATGCCCGGCTACACCCATCTGCAGGCGGCGCAACCCATCAGCTTCGGCCACCACCTGCTGGCTTGGTTCGAGATGCTGCTGCGCGACCGCGACCGCCTTGTGGACTGCCGCCGCCGGGTCAACCAAATGCCGCTCGGCGCCGCCGCCTTGGCGGGCACCACCTTCCCCATCGACCGGCACTTCACCGCCCGGGAGCTCGGCTTTGAAGGCGTGGCCGCCAACTCGCTGGACGCGGTGAGCGACCGGGACTTCGCCATTGAGTTCACCGCCGCCGCCGCCTTGACCATGATGCACTTGAGCCGCTGGTGCGAGGAGCTGGTGCTCTGGACCAGCCAGCCGTTCGCCTTCGTGTCCTTGCCGGACCGGTTTTGCACCGGTTCCAGCATCATGCCGCAAAAGAAGAACCCGGACGTGCCGGAACTGGTGCGGGGCAAGGCCGGCCGCGTGTTCGGCGACCTGACCGCCTTGCTGACCCTGATGAAGAGCCAGCCGTTGGCCTACAACAAGGACAACCAAGAGGACAAGGAACCGTTGTTCGACGCCGTGGACACCCTGAAGGACTGCCTCACCGCGATGCTGGGCCTGCTGCCGCACATCGAGGCGGACACCGATGCCATGGCTCAAGCCGCCCGGCAGGGGTTCACTACGGCGACGGACTTCGCCGACTACCTCGTGCGCCTGGGCGCACCTTTCCGCGACGCCCACGCGGCCGTGGGCAAGGCCGTGGCCTACGCCGTGGAGCACGGCATTGAACTGGACGAAATCCCCTTGGCGCAACTCAAGACGCTGGCCGGCGAGCGAGTGCAGGCGGACGTGTTTGACGTATTGACGGTGGAAGGCTCCTTGGCGGCCCGCGGCCATGTCGGCGGCGCAGCCCCAGCGGCCACCGCCCAAGCCATCAAGGCGGGCCGCGAACGCATCGCGGCGGCCAGCCTCTAACCGCCTGGACCACTCATGACCAATGAACACCCCAACGCCGACTTGGCCGTGGCACAGGCCGCGTACCGAGCGCATCTTGAAGCCGCAGCCGCCGGCCGCGCCGGCGATGGCCGGCACGGCCGCAAGGTGTTCCGCGCCATGCTGCGCGCCATGGACGCCCTGCCCGCCCGCCGCATGGCCCCGGACATGGAAAACGAGCAAAGCACCGTTTGGGTGTGGTCGGACTTGCACTTCGGCCATGAGAACATCATTCGCTACACCAACCGGCCATTCGCGGACGCATCCGCCATGGACGCTCAGCTCTACGCCAACTGGGCGAGCACGGTCGGGCCCCAGGACGCCTTGCTGTTCGTCGGCGACGTGGCAATGAGCCGGGCGGTCAGCGAGGCCACGTGGTCGCGCATTCGCCACAGCGCCGGGCGCACCAAGCGGCTGGTGGTGGGCAACCATGACTTGACCGGCTCCGGCGAGCTGCGGGTGGATGGCTTCGATGACATCTGCTCCTTGCTGTACGCCCCCGGGGACCCGCCGCTGCTGTTCACGCACATGCCGATGTTCGAAGTGCCCGAAGGTTGGGTGAACGTTCACGGCCACACCCACGCCTCCCCCGTTACTTGCTCCCCGCACATCAATGTGTCCGTTGAGCACATTCGCTACTGCCCCCTGGCGCTGCCCCGCATTCGCGCCCTGGCCAAGGCACTGGCCCAAGCGCACTACCCTGCCGGCAGCACCACGTTGGAGCGCATTGAAAGCTTGGAAGGCTGACCAAAAGACCATGCCGTTGCGCCTCGCCGTAATCGCCGCCTCCGTGTGCGGGTTCAACAACACGCTCCCAGTTACGAGCCAGCGAACCTCCAACGAAACCAAGATGCGCTGAGGCTTTCCCCAGCGTTGCCTTAAGCCCGCATTATTGGAAGCTCTCCGGGCGCTGTGAACCCGTCTTACAGAAACCAACAGACATCTCGCACAGCAATTGGTGATCTTGTCTCAATGACGATATCAATTTGATATCAGTTTCTTATCAACAGGACTGGCCTACTCGCTCGCGAGAGCCCTGCATCGGAACCCGCCACCAACCTGCAGCGGCTAGGCGACGCTATATCTGTTGCCGGGGCCGCACCTCCGCGCAACCATCGAACGGCTCCACGGCCCAACCCGACGCTGTGCGTTTTTTCGTTCATGCTAGGATGATTCGCATGAACGCTATGGACGCCAGTTACGTTGATGACGGCGCTCTGCGGGAGCAGGATAGCGTTCCCTTGGCGATTTTCCTTGCCGATAAGGACCGGGCGCAGCTCACGGGGCGGGGCCAGCCCTTCTTCTCCGGGCGCGAAGGGGAAATCAACGCCTTCCGGTCCATGGCCAATGCGCTCCTACTTGGACGGTCGGGCAACGCCACCCTCGTCATCGAAGGCCCCCCGGGGGCGGGCAAAAGCGCCTTGATGGCCCAGTTCCAGGAAGAGATGCGCTCACTGCCACCCACTGGTTCCGGCGAGCGGCGCTGGCTTCCCGTTCTTCTCAACGGCGCCCGTGCGGAATGCCCGCAGGCCATCGGGCAGGCCGTGGACGAAGCCATCGCCAAGCGTCTAGCCCATGACCTGCTGTCCGCGACAGGGGCAGACAGCGCCGGGAAAGAGGAGCGGTTCCGCGCGTTTCTCGGCGAGGGAGTTGCGCTGAAGGCCAAGCAGGGGATCAAGACCATCGCTGAGTCGATGCTTCAACGGGGTTTCAGCGTGATGGGCTTTCAATTGGGCGCCGCCCCAAACGGCCTGTTGGAGGACATCGAGACCCTGTCCGCCAAACGTTCCCATCAATGGAACGACTGGCAGATCATCCTGCTCATTGATGAGGCGCAGGGCATCTCCGGGCAGGTTTCGGGGGCGGTTCCGGGCACCCTGTCCTCCATCCACCAAGGGATGGTCTCCGCCCCCTTGTCGTTTTGCGCCTTCGGCCTGCCGGGCACTTGGGACGCCTTAGGTGACTCAGGCATCTCCCGTACCTCCGCGGGCCACGATTTGCCGCTGGCTGGGCTGGACCACCGCGCCGCCCGCATGGCGGTGGACCGCTGCTTCACACGCTTCGGCGTGACCCATGGCGAGGCATGGCAGGCCGCCATCCTAGAACGCAGCGGCCAATGGCCGCAGCACTTGGCAACCTACCTGCATGCTGCATTGACTGTCCTACAGACCAACGCCGACTCGCCGGAGGTCATGGGTGATGCGCGGCGGTCTCCGCTCAGCGAGGCCATCGCCTTGGGCGATACGGGACGGAAGGCGTACTATGGACGGAGGCTTCAAAGCCTGACGCGGGACAATCCCCTATTCCGCGACTACGCGACCGATCTGGCGAAGACGCTTCGCGGGGCGGACCGTCCGCCACTTGAATCAGAGGTCACCCGCAACATCATGGAGAGGCATGGCGTCCCCGTTGAGGCGGCGGCAGGCTTTTTGCGCAAGGCAAAGCACAACGGCTTGCTGGAGACTGACGACGAGGGAAGGTGCTCCATGCCGATCCCGTCCTTCGCCAACCACCTGCTGGGCGAGGCGGCGCGGGGCGCGAACGGGCCTGCGACGCCCTGAAGGCGGTGACAGAAGGCGGTGCGCGCTGTTCCGGCTCAGAAACATTTCGGAACTTTCTCCCCGGCGGCTTAGGCCCGTGAACTGAGTGGATGGGGAGGGTGGCGCCGGTCCTTGAGCGGAGGGAGCCGTAGGCGACCGCAGCTCAAGGACCGGCGGCGCGCTGACGCGCGCCGCCGACTCAGGCATGCTTGATTCACCCAATGAACAAGGAGCCTGAGCATGAGACTGTTGCACGCCTGCCCACCTTCCTGCAAGCGCCTGCGCGTGGACGACACCGAGTCCATCCGCGCCCAGCAGCGCCACCGTGTCCTCGAACTGGTCGACGAGATGGTCGAGGGCGGCATGCGCCGCGGCGACGCCCTGGACACCGTCGGCCTCGCCAAAAGCACCTACTACGACTGGCGCAGGGCCTTCCGCGGAGGCGGCTTGCGCGCCCTCGAGCCGAGGAGCACGCGTCCCCGCAGCGTCCGACGGCGGCGCTGGACGGACGCCGACGACCAAGCCGTGCTCAAGCTGCGGGCGAGGCACCCCTACATGGGCAAGGCCAGGCTGCGGGCGATGCTGGCCAGGGACGGCGTCCGCCTGTCCGTGTCCACCGTCGGGCGCATCATCAGCAGGGCCATCGCCGACGGCCGGATCCGGCCCGCGGCCTCGTGCGAAGGGCGCCTCAAGCCCAAGCGCCGCCGGTCCTTCAACGGCGCCTGGGCGCAGCGCTGGAGGCAAGGCGACAGGGCCCAGGCCCCCGGCCACATGGTCCAGATCGACCACATGACCTACAGCAGGGACGGCCGGACCCTCAAGGAGTTCCGGGCCGTCTGCCCGGTCTCCAGGTTCATGGCCAGCCGGGTCTTCTCCCGCGCCACCGCCGGCAACGCCAAGCGCTTCCTGGCCGCCGTGGCCGAGGCCATGCCGTTCCCGGTCGCCTCCATACAGGTCGACGGCGGCAGCGAGTTCATGGGGGACTTCGAGCGCGCCTGCGAGGCGATGCGCCTCCCCCTCCACGTCCTGCCGCCCAGACAGCCCCAGTGGAACGGGTGCGTCGAGCGGGCCAACCGCTCCGCCCGAATCGAGTTCTGGAACCTCTACGACGGCCCCCTCACCGTCGCCGACGTCGCGCCCAGGCTCGCCGAGCACGAGTTCTTCCACAACTACCGGCGGCCGCACTGGGCGCTGGATTGCCAAACGCCGAACGAGTACCTTGTCGGAATCGAGGATGCTGCCTGATCCGGCAGGCCCAAATTCCGAAAGGTCCTGAACCGCTACACGCGCTTGCGCCATCAGGCCCCTGACCATTAAAGTCGCCGTTTGTCCATTCGCCCCGGTGGTTTGACGTGCGTTGGTTGCTGCTTGCCTTGGCGGTGTCGCTGGTGGCCACCTGCGGCCAGAAAGGCCCGCTCTACTTGCCCGGTGAGGAATCCGCGCTTGTGCAGGCGGAGCACCGCTTGGGCGAGATCTAGTGGCCTTCCAGCGGCAAGCGGGCGCGCTCTGCGCTGGCCCGGTCTCGCTGGCCCGCATTGCCGAAGCCGTGGGCACGCCCACCTACGTTTATTCCGCGGACGGCATCAGCGCCCAGTACCGGCTGCTGGAAGCGGCATTCGCTGACCTTTCGGCGGAGATTTGCTACGCGGTCAAGGCCAACTCTAACCTCGCCGTGCTGCGCCTGATGAAGGAACTCGGCGCCGGCTTCGACATCGTGTCCGGCGGCGAACTGCAGCGCGTGGTCGCGGCCGGGGCGCCGCCTGAAACCGTGGTGTTTTCCGGCGTGGGCAAGTCCGAGGCGGAAATCAACCTGGCCCTGAAGCTGGGCATCCGCTGCTTCAATGTGGAAAGTGCCGCGGAACTGCAGCGCATCGCCCGCCAAGCCCAACAGCTTAAGCGGGTTGCGCCCGTGGCCCTGCGCGTCAATCCCGACGTGGACGCCAGCACCCACCCCTACATCGCCACGGGGCTGAAGGAGAACAAGTTCGGCGTCGAGGCCAGCGAAGCGGCTGAGCTGCTGATGGAGGCCGACCGCCACCGCTGGCTGGAAGCCTCGGGCCTAGCCTGCCACATTGGCTCCCAGGTGCAGCAGGTTGGTCCCTATCTGGAAGCGTTGGACCGGCTGCTCGACCTGCTCGACGCATTGGCGGCGTCAGGCATTGAACTCAACCACATCGACATTGGCGGCGGCTTCGGCGTCACCTATCAGGATGAGACGCCATTCGAGCCTAGGGAGCTGGCCACCGCCGCCAAGGCACGTCTCGAAGGCCGGCCACAAACCCTGGTGCTGGAACCCGGCCGCTTCCTGACCGCCAACTCCGGCGTTCTGCTCACTAGGGTCGAATACCTTAAGCCCGGCCGCAACGAAGGCCAGCACAGCTTCGCCGTGGTGGACGCCGCCATGAACGACCTGTTGCGCCCGGCCCTCTACCAATCCTGGCATCGGGTGGAGCCGGTGCTGCCGCCCGACGAGGGCGCCTTGACCGCCTGCTGGGACATCGTGGGCCCCATCTGCGAGAGCGGCGACTTCCTGGCCAAGCAGCGCACGCTGGCCTTGGCCCCGGGCGATCTGCTGGCCGTGGCTTCGGCAGGGGCTTACGGGATGGCGCAGAGCTCCAACTACAACGCCCGGGGCCGGCCGGCGGAGGTGCTGGTGGAGGGCGAGCGCTTTCGCGTGGTGCGCCGCCGTGAGCACATCAACGACCAATTGGCCCTTGAGAGGTTTGAGGCCGATGGGTGAACCGCTCCGCTTCGCCAAGATGCACGGCCTCGGCAATGACTTCATGGTCATCGACCTGGTGACCCAGGACTTTCGGCTGACGCCGCCGCAGATTCGCCGCTGGGCGGATCGCAAGACCGGCATCGGCTTCGATCAACTGCTTGCCGTGGAGCCACCAACGGCCCCGGATGTGGACTTCGACTACCGCATCTTCAATGCCGACGGCACCCCGGCCGAGCAGTGCGGCAACGGCGCCCGCTGCATCGTGCGCTTCATTCACGACCGCAAACTGAGCTTCAAGCGCGGGCTGAAGCTGGGCTCCGATGGGGGCCAAGTGAGCGGCGCACTGGCCGGCCGCGAGGTGGAAATCGAGCTGCAGCCCCCTTGCGCGGATGCGGATGCGGTGCCCTTCAAGCCGACTCAAGAGGACGTTTCCCCAGCCGGGCGGGAGGGCGTTTGGCGCGTCAACGCGGCCGGGCGCAGCTTGGACTTGATGCCACTGTCCGTGGGCAACCCCCACGGCGTCATCTTTGTGGACCGCATCGCCTCCGCTCCCGTGGCCGAGGCGGGCAGCGAACTCAGCCGCCACCCCTGCTTCCCCGAGGGCGCCAACATCGGCTTCTGCGAGGTGGTCGATCCGGCCTATGTGCGGCTGCGCGTGCATGAACGGGGGGTGGGGGAAACCCGGGCCTGCGGCACCGGCGCTTGCGCTGCGGTGGTGGCCGGGCGCCTGCAAGGCCGGCTGGATGCCAACGTCAAGGTGTCCTTGCCGGGCGGCAAAGTGTGGGTCCACTGGCAGGGCGAGGGTGCGCCCGTTAGAATGACCGGTGCCGCCACCTTGGTTTACGAAGGTAGCCTTAGATCGTGAGCGAACCGCAATTGGTCGAACTGGTCGAACAGCAAGTCATCGACTACCTCAAGCGCTACCCTGACTTTTTCCAGACCCACCCCACGCTGCTTTCCGAACTGGCCCTGCCCCATAAGTCCAGGGGTGCGATCTCGCTCATCGAACGGCAGGTGGAAGTGCTCCGGGAGCGCAACATTCGCCTGCACCGCCGCCTCAACAAGCTGGTGCAGACCGCCCGCGCCAACGACGACCTGTTCGCCAAAACCCGCGCCCTGACCTTGGCCTTGCTGGACGTCTCCGGTTGGCATGAGTTGAACGAGGTGCTGGCCACCCATTTGCTGGTGGATTTCGACGCGGACTTCGTTTGCTGCCATCTGCAGCGCGAGCACCTGAACCTAGACCACTTGCGCGGCCATGCCGGCAGCTTGCCCACCGCCAGCCTGGTGCCCAATTCGCAGCCACTGTGCCTGACCCTGCGGGCGGGCGAGCTCAAGGCCGTGTTCCCCATTCAGGACCACCAGGAGGACGGCAGCGCCGTGCTGCTGCCTTTGGCGCTTAGAGACGGTGAGGGTTGCTTGGCCGTGGGCAGCCGCCGATCTGACCACTTCAATTCCGACATGGACACCTTGTTCATCAGCTACATCGGCGACGTGCTGGCGCGAATCATCGATCATCTCGATTAGTGGCCGCAATGGATGAGCATCTGCGCGGCTTTCTGGACTACCTGACCTTCGAGAAGCGCTACTCGGCCCATACGCTGAAGGCTTATCAACGGGACATTGAGCAGTTCGCCACGGCCAGCCCGGCAACTTGGGATGAGGTGACGCCCAATCAGGTGTCTTCAATGGTTGCGAAGCTGCGCAGCCGCGGCGCCAGCCCCAGAACCTGCCAGCGCTTCCTGTCCAGCCTGCGCAGCTTCTTCCGCTACTTGGAGAAACAGGGGGTTGTGAAGGCGAATCCGGCGGCCGGCGTGCGCTCACCGAAGCGCGGCAACCGCCTGCCCAAGACCTTGGATGCGGACCTGACCGCCAAGCTGTTCGAAACCGAGGCCGGAACGGCGCTGGAAAAGCGCGACTTGGCGATGATTGAGCTGCTCTACGGCAGCGGCATTCGCTTAAGCGAGTTGGTGCGCATCGACATTGGGGACGTGGATCTCGCCAACGGCATGGTTCGGGTGACGGGCAAGGGCGAAAAGACCCGCGTCGTGCCCCTTGGCAGCCAGTGCATTGCGGCCATCCAAACTTACTTGGCCACCCGCTCCGCCGTTCAACCGAGCGCGGCTTTGTTCGTCGCCCGGTCCGGCAAGCGGATCAGCCCACGCACCGTGCAGCAGCGCATCAAACGCTGGGGGCAAGCCCGCCTCGGCAGCAACGTGCTGCATCCCCACCTGTTGCGGCACAGCTTCGCCAGCCACGTGCTCGAATCATCCGGCGACCTGCGCGCGGTGCAGGAAATGCTCGGCCACGCTGACATCGCCACCACCCAAATCTACACCCACCTGGACTTTCAGCATCTCGCCAAGGTCTATGACGCAGCCCACCCGCGAGCGGAAAAGCAGACGGATTGACGGCGCCGCCCATGCCCCGCCTGCGCGTCATCACCTTTGACTTGGACAACACGCTGTGGAACGTGCGCACGGTCATTGGCGGGGCGGAACGGCGCCTGGTCGCTTGGCTGGAGGCCGAGACGCCAGAGGCTGCTGCCGTCTATCGGAACAGCGCGGACCTGATGGACCTGCGCAGCCGGTTGGTGGCCGAGCAGCCCCAATTGGCGCATGACATTTCCCGCCTGCGGCAGGTCATTCTTCAGCATGTGATGCTTGAGGCCGGATACGGGAAGGCCCAAGCCCGGCAGTTGGCAGCGCAAGCGTTCGATTTGTTCCTAGAGGCCCGCCACGACATCGAGTATTTCGATGGCGCCCTGAGCGCACTGGCCAAGCTGTCGCGCCGCTACACCTTGGGCTCGCTCACCAACGGCAACGCGGACCCCAAGCGCCTGAAGCTGGACCGCTACTTCTCCTTCAGTTTCTGCGCCGCCGACGTGGGCGCCAGCAAGCCGGCACCGGACATGTTTGAAGCCACGTTGCGGCACGCCGGCGCCGCACCCCATGAGGTGGCGCACATCGGCGACCACCCCATTGACGACATCGCCGCCGCCGCCGACTTGGGTCTGCACACCGTCTGGTTCAACGGCCCCGTGCAGCAGGAGATGCGCGACACACCCGCCACCGCGCCAGCAACAGTGGAGATAACCCACCTCGATGAACTGCCGGACGCAGTGGCGCAGATTGAGGCGCTTTAGGCGGAGCCTGCGTTGGCCTTGACAAACGACTTCACCGCCTGCGCATCGGCCTTCAGCACGGTGCGGCGTTCCGGGAGGTCGCGTAGGGATTCCAGGGTTGGGTGAACGGCGACTGCTTCGCCTACGGCTTTGTTCACGGCTTCCGGGAACTTGGCGGGATGTGCGGCGCCCATGCAGATCACTGGGCCGGGCACCGACAGGCGGCGGGCGGCGGCGAGGCCGACGGCGGTGTGCGGGTCTGCGACGTAGCCGGTGGCTTGGTGCACGTCGCGGATGGCATCGAGGGTGGTGCCGGCGTCGATGGCGGTGGCCATGAACACGTCATCGCCCGGGGGTGGCAGCCGCGCTTCGCCCTTGGCTTGGAAGTTGGCCATGAAGGTTCTCAAGGCTTCGGCGTCGCCATCAAGGTGGTAGTGCAGGAAACGCTCGAAGTTGCTGGCCACCTGAATGTCCATCGCTGGCGAGATGGTGAAGCGAACCTCGCCCCGGCGGTAGAGGCCGGAGGCGAAGAACACCGAGAGGATGTCGTTCTCGTTGGTGGCGACGATCAGCTTGTCGATAGGAAAGCCCATGCGCTTGGCGATGTAGCCGGCAAAGACATTGCCGAAATTGCCCGTGGGCACGCAGAAGGAGGGTGGCTCCGGGCTGCGCAGGCTGGCGTAGCCGTAGTACAGCACTTGGGCGAGCACGCGGGCCCAATTCACGGAATTGACCGCGCCGAGGGACAGCCTTTGCTTGAACTCAAGATCGCCAAAGACGCCCTTGAGCAGCGTTTGGCAGTCGTCAAAGCTGCCCTGGATGGCTAGGCAGTGGACGTTGGCGTCCGCGACCGTGGTCATCTGCAGTTCCTGCAGGCGGCTGACGCGGCCCAAGGGATACATGACGAAGATGTTGATGCCCGGCTGGCCGCGCACGCCGGCGATGGCAGCGCTGCCGGTGTCGCCGCTGGTGGCGCCAAGCAGATTGAGCCGCTCGCCTCGGGCCTTGAGGATGTAGGCAAACAGCCGGCCCAAGAACTGCAAGGCCACGTCTTTGAAGGACAGGGTGGGGCCGTGGAAGAGCTCCAGCACCTGCACGGCGCCGGCTTGGCGCAGTTCCACCACGTCGGCGCAGTCGAAGTGGGCGTAGGCGGCATCGACCAGCTTGCCCAGGTCCGATGGCGGTATGTCATCGACGAAGCGGGGCAGCACCGCCTTCGCCAGGCCGGTGAAGCTTAGCTTCGACAGCGCCTCAAGCTCGCCGCCTAGGTTTGGGATGCGCTCGGGGACCAGCAGCCCGCCATCGGGCGCCAAACCGGTGATCACCGCGTCGCTGAAAGCGAGCGGCGCCGTTTGCCCGCGGGTGCTGATGTAGCGCATGCCCCTCCTTCTGGGTTCGCAAAAAAAGAAAGCGCCTTGGGCAGTATCCCGCCCAAGGCGCTTGCTGTCCACGCCTAACCGGAGGCTGCGCGCCCGATTCGCGGGCGCGCAGCCTCCGGTTAGGTGATCGAGTTGCTTCGCAACTCGGTGCGCGATGGAGGCGCCTACCGCAGCTGGACTTGCTTAGGCTTCCATGCCGGTTTTGAGTGGGTGGGCACCCGTGTGATCGTTATCTTCCGAAACACGGATGCCCACTGCCCTAGCGAACGTTCGGTTCGTTGGAGTTTCGCTAAAGCGAAAGCGAACCTTCGGTTCGTTGGAGTTTTGCTAAAGCAAAACTCCGTGCCTGTTGCTACATTATCCTTTAGGCCTTCACGAACTCTGGGTAGGCTTCGATGCCGGTTTCGGCTAGGTCGGCGCCGGTGTACTCCTCATCCTCGGAGATGCGGATGCCCATTGCCTTCTTGAGCACGAACCAGACAATGAAGCTGGTGATGAAGGTCCAGGCGAAGATCGCCACGATGCCGATCAGCTGGGCGCCCAGGCTGGCCTCCGGGTCCGTCAAGCAGGCTGCGAGCAGGCCCCAGATGCCGGCCGAGCCGTGCACCGATATGGCGCCCACCGGGTCATCGATCTTGAGCTTGTCGAACAGCGTGATGGAGAACACCACCAGCAGGCCGCCCACTGCGCCGACGAACGCAGACAACTCAATGGTGCCTGCCAGCGGTGACGCGGTGATCGAGACCAGGCCGGCCAATGCGCCGTTCAACGCCATGGTGAGGTCAGCCTTGCCGAACATCACCCGGGCCAGAATGAGCGCCGCCAACAAGCCGGCGCAGGCCGCTATGTTGGTGTTGACAAACACCTGGGCCACCGCATTGGCCTCATCGACGTTGCTGACCTTCAGCTCAGAGCCGCCATTGAAGCCAAACCAGCCGAACCAGAGGATGAACATGCCCAGCGTGGCCAACGGCATGTTGGCGCCAGGCAGGGCGTTAACCTTGCCGTCCGGGCCGTACTTGCCATTGCGGGGCCCGAGCAGCAACACGCCGGCCAAGGCCGCGGTGGCGCCGCACATGTGAACCACGCCGGAACCGGCAAAGTCCACAAAGCCGAGCGCGTCCAAAGCCCCGCCGCCCCACTTCCAGAAGCCCTGCACGGGGTAGATGAAGCCAGTCATCACTACCGCAAAGGCCAGGAACGCCCAGAGCTTCATGCGTTCCGCCACGGCACCGGAGACGATGGACATCGCCGTTGCCACGAACACCACTTGGAAGAAGTAGTCCGAACGGACGGAATAGTAGGTGTCGCCACCCGAGGCCAGCACCGCCTCCGCGGTGTTCTCCTCGCCGATGCCCAAGCCCAACAAGGGCAGCCAGGCGCCCTCGCCGCCGCCAGGGTACATGATGTAGTAGCCGCAAATCATGTACATGATGCAGGCAATCGCGAACAGCGCGACGTTCTTGGTGAGTATTTCCGAGGTGTTCTTGGCGCGAACCATGCCCGCTTCAAGCATGGCAAAGCCCGGCGCCATGAACATCACCAACACCCCCATTACCAAAAAGTAGAAGGTGTCGAGTGCGTAGTTGGTTTGAATCAGATCTTCCACAATCTTGTTTCCTTTTTTCTCTGAATGGGCTCGGCGCTAGACCGCGTCGGACCCGGTTTCCCCGGTGCGGATGCGCACCACGTCGTCCAAAGAGGTGACGAAAATCTTTCCGTCGCCCACTTTGCCGGTGTTTGCGGAGCTGGTGATGGCCTCCAACACCTGGTCGAGCAGGCCGTCGTCAGCAGCGACTTCGACCTTGACCTTGGGCAGGAAGTCCACGACGTACTCCGCGCCGCGATAGAGCTCGGTGTGGCCCTTCTGGCGCCCGAAGCCCTTGACTTCGGTCACCGTCATGCCTTGGACACCAATGCCGGAAAGCGCTTCGCGCACGTCGTCGAGCTTGAAGGGCTTGATGATGGCTGTGATGAGTTTCATAGTTTTTCTCCTGATGGATGTGGAAGATCCTTAAGCGCCGCCGCTAGGTTACTTGATCCCGAACAAAGAGCGCCAAGCAAGGCGGCTCTTGCGCCGGGGACCAATTCTGCGTTGGCCTTAGGCATAGCCTAGTTAGCCCAAAGGTCAGCTACTGGCAGCGCAAAAGGATTTTCGCTCAATTACAGGCTTTTCGATACCGAAACCACGACCGTGGTGTCGCAACCCGCGAATCCACTGAAGCACTCGCTCTTGCTCAGGTTGGTGCCAACGAGCGCAATGCCGAAGTCCAAGCCCATGCCGGAGGTGCCGAGGCCCACGGAGTAGTCGATGTAGCTGCTCTCTGGATCCCCGATGTCGCCGGTCTCTGGATCCCCGATGTCGCCGATGCCAAAGGCCAAGCCTCCGGCATCGCCGTCGAAGATGTTCCAGCCCAGGTGGAGGTCGAGGGAAATGTTCTCCACAAGGCTCAGAGAGTAGTCGCCGTACAGGTACCAGAAATCACCGGTGCTGGCGAAGTAGTCCGGGGAGAACGCGGCGCCGACGGTGAGGTCCTGAACGCTGACGCTGCCGTAAACCTCAACATAATCAAGGTCCGGGGATTCGTCGTCTTCCGGGTAGCCGTAGTAGAGCACGCCGATGTCGTAGGAGACGCTGTCAGAGAAGGCGCTAGCGAAGCCGGCGTAGTAGTCCGTCTCTATGGTGCCGGCCGACCACGCCCCCACGTTGGAGGCCCAGGTGCCGAAGTACATGCCATTCTCCAGCTCAATGTCGAAACCGCCCTGAATGGCTTGGGAGCGGTCCCCTTGGGAAATGCCGCGGAAGCGGTAGTCTGTTGCGTAGGTCACGTTGCCGGAAAACTCCGCAGCCGAGGCGGCACCAGCAGCAAAGGCCAGCAAAGTCACGAGTAATCTCTTCATGGATAAACCCCTAGTTGTAGTTTGAAGATGAGCCGCTTGTGCGGCCCCACGTCCATTGGGACGCCAAACCCTTCAATCAGGATTCGTGCCAATTGCCAAATTTCCGCCCAACCCACCCGCGGAACGACTGCGCTGGATGGGGGCGGAAGGCGCTCCATAACAGGCCAGCGCACCTGCGGTGCGTTGGAGTTTTGCCTGGGGCGAACCTCCTGCGCGATTCGCCAAGGCTTCGGGCACTTCGCTCCAACCTGCACACCCACGATTATCCCGCCCTATGCACAACACTGGTGCATTTTGATGCACCAAAATAGAGCTTTGAGTTGCGACATCTCGCACATCCCGGTGCGAGATTGGCCGTAGAGAACGCCGAAGCCGCTGCCTAGCATGGTTATACGTTTAACCACCCCGCCATTGGGACAACCGCGCAAGGCCAACCACCATGAACGCCGCATCGAAGGAGGCGCCGTCAAACGCGGCGGTGCGCACAAGGGCGCAATTGGGCATGGACGCACCCCAAGTCACGGTGGAGGCCCATGTCGGCGGCGGATTGCCGCGCTTCAACTTGGTGGGGCTGCCGGAAACCACGGTGCGAGAAGCCCGCGACCGGGTGCGCAGCGCCATCGAGAACAACCAGTTGCGCTTTCCCCAAGGCCGGGTGGTGGTCAACCTGGCGCCGGCGGACCTTGCCAAGCAGGGCGGACGCTTCGACCTTGCCATCGCCATCAGCCTGTTGGCGGCCACCAACCAAGTGCCGGCCGCCCATCTGCACCGCTTCGAGTTTCTGGCCGAGTTGGGCCTTTACGGCACCCTGCGGCACACGCGAGGCGTGCTGCCCGCCGCATTGGCCATCAACAACCCAGACGCCATTTTGGTGGTGCCGGAAGCCAACCGGGCGGAAGCGGCGCTGGTCCGCTCACGCACGGTGGTGCCCTGCGCCCACCTGACTGACGTGCTGGAGTTGCTGGCCGACCCCAGCAAAACACCGCCTGCCCAAACTTCGCCAAGGCCGCAGCCCAAGGCGGCCATGGACTTGCTGAGCTTGGTGAAGGGCCAGCGCACCGCCAAGCGGGCCTTGCAGGTGGCCGCCGCCGGAGGCCACCACTTCCTGATGGTTGGCCCGCCGGGCGCCGGCAAGACCATGCTTGCCCGCAGCCTACTCAATCTGCTGCCGGAGCTCACGGAAACCCAAGCCTTGGAGGTGGCTGCCATCTATTCCAGCGCTGGCCTCATGCGCGACGCCTACGAAGCCACCCCTTGGCGGGACCCGCACCACTCGGCCACTGCGCCGGCCATCATCGGCGGCGGCCGCCATGTCTCCCCCGGCGAGGCGTCCTTGGCCCATCATGGCGTGCTCTTCCTGGATGAGATGCCGCACTTCCAGCCCCGGGTGCTGAACCTGCTGCGGGAGCCGCTGGAATCCCAACAGGCCACCCTTGCGCGCGCCAACTACCGGGTGACCTACCCCGCGAACTTCCAATTGATTGCGGCCATGAACCCTTGCCCGGCCGGCCGGGTGTGCACCCAAGGCGCTTGCCGCTGCCAGCCGAGGCAGGTGCAGGCGTACCAAGCGCGCATCGCCGGCCCCTTGCTGGACCGCATTGACATGCAGCTTTGGCTGCCCAACCTGCCCAAGGAAGTGCTGGCCAACCACAGCGAGCCGGCCACGGACACCGCCGCCTTGGCTGCGGCCGTGGCCAACGTGCGACAACGGCAACTGGCCCGGCAAGGAGCCCTGAACAGCCAGCTTGCCGGCCCCATCGCCGCCAAGCAGGCACCCATCGGCAAGGCCGCCCAAGCGCTGCTCACCCAAGCCATAGACACCTACCGTCTATCCGCCCGCAGCTACCACAAGATCATCAAGGTGGCCTGGACGGTGAGCGACCTCAATCAATCTGAGGCCATCGGCGTGAAGGAAGTGGCGGAAGCGCTGAGCTACCGCGCCATAGACTGGGAGAAAATGGTAGGCAGTTGAAGCACCGTTGATGGGTTCCCGCACCGGGAACAGCTTCCAGGCGAGGGCGGGACGCCGTCGAACTTAGGAGTTCCGCTCAAGTCAATAGGAGATTCGCGTGAGCCAATCTACACTGCGAACCGCAGGTTCGCACCGGCTTGAGGGCATTCTGCCCTCGCACCGAATCACCGAATTCCGTTATCCGTTAGAGGACGCTTCGCCTATTGGGCGCTGTCCACCATGTACTGAATCGCCTCGCGCATCTCCGCATCGGAGCAAGTGATGCAGGTGCCCTTGGGCGGCATGAGGCCCCGGCCGGTGAGCGACACGGCGAGCATCTGCTCCATGCCTTGGTCGATGCGCGGCTGCCACTGCTCCAGGCTGCCAAACAGGGGCGCCTCCCCAACGCCGGTGTTGTGGCAAGCAAAGCAGAACTGATCGTAGATTTGCTGGCCGCTCAATCCCGCCGCGGCCCCGGCTGCTGCCACCACGGGGGCGCTGGCTGCCGCCCCGTCACCGCCTTCCAAGCCACCGCAATCCTGCCCCACCCGGCAAACGTCGCCAAAGGGCTTGAGCCGGGCCCGAATCTCGTCGTCGGGGTTGGAGGCGGCAACACCGCCATGCAAGGCGGCGCCCACAACAAAGGATGCCACTACGGCCATCAGATTACGCTTCACGATCAATCAAACTTCCGGGGTTGAGGAGTGGCGGGATTATAGGGAACTAACTGATGGCTGCCAAAGCTCGTTGAACCTTCGCTGGCGCGAAACTCTGCGCACTGAGAGCGGGGCAGACTCCGATTTGATTCTGAACGCGAGCCGTCGGCGCACTTAGGCGAGCCCGAGAAATACGGCGATGGCCCGGTTCAACCGAACCAGATCCGGAGCGGGCAAGCGACCAATGCACTCGCCTAGGCGACTCTTGGGGACCGTGGTGATCTTGTCCACCATTAGCCGCGATGTCAGGCGCCGCCCATTGTGGCCATCGGGTTCGATGGCAAGACGGAACAGAGGCGCCTCCGTGGCATCCGTTGTGAAGGCACAGATCGTAACGGAAGCGGTGCCGTCGAAACGGTCGTCTTGTAAGATGACAGCCGGCCTCGGCTTACCGGCATAGCCACCGCCGGACACCGTCCAGACTTCGCCGCGTTTCATTGCGCATCACTGTCCGACACGGCATCGATAAACGCTTGGTCACGTTCGGCGGCGGGGCTTGCGGCAACCGCTAAGGATTGGCGGTGGGCTTGCGCAGCAAACTGCGCCGACCGCGTATCTGGCACCCAAATCTGGATCGGCCGCAAGCCCGCAGCGCGCATTCGAGCACGGTGGCTACGCACCCGGTCCCGAGAGCTAGGTGAATGAGCTTGGTCTGCCACGCTTTCCGCTCTGCTATCGCCTTCGTTACATGTAACGTAACGCGGACCCTGTGGCTATGTCAATCGGGCTAGGCCTAGCCGATGCCTTTCGCCGGTGGATGCCTTTGCGAGAGAATGCGCTACGAGATTGACCGCAAGCACCTCAATGCCATGCACTGTCACTGCCAAATGTGCCGCAAGGCCCACGGCACGGCGTTCTCCACCCACGTGATGCTGCGCCCGGACCAACGGGTCAGGCTCAGAACAACCAAAGGACACCCAAGGACAACAATCATGCCAATGAGACGGAAAGCACCGCAACGCCAAGTGGCTCTGCTGTGCCTGCTGCTGGTCACCAACCTAGCCGCCGCAGAGGGCATCAGCGGGAACGCTGCGCGCTTGGACGCAAACGGCCAATACACCCGCCACTTCGCAGAGCTTGAGCCAGCTTGGCGAGTGACCCGCGAGGAGGCCTACGCATGGAGCAAGGTGAAGTCCGACAACCTGCCCACCTTGTCGGGAAGCCCGGAATGGCGCAACTACATGGCGTTCCTGGAGGGCAAGTTCGCCGAGTACGGCGCCGTGGACTTCTTGCGAAACAAGTGGGCGTACGAGCGCTGGGACACGTCGGATGAGCCTACCGATTGGTCACTGACCGCGGATGGCAAGCCCGTTCGCGTGGCCAGCTACGGCGCCTATTCCGGTTCGACCGGCCCAGAGGGCGTTACCGCGGAGCTGGTGTTCTGGGACCACAACGACCTCCCGGAGTCGGTTGCCGGCAAAATCGTCGTGATACAGCCGATGCCCCATCCCGAGCCGCCGTACTCTGAGGACTACATCGTCAACTTCACGTTCAACGACTACGAGTACGCAACCGATCCTTGGACGCTGAAGGCGCCCTTCACCTACGTCGACCCGTCGTTCAGCTTCACTTTCGACATTTGGTACCAAATCGTCCAAGGGATTTACGAGGAACCTGCCAAGCGCGGCGCGGCCGGCGTCATTGTGGTGTACGACATGGCGTTCGACTTGGTGAAAGGCATGTACACGTTCCCCACGCCGGAACACTACGATTCGCCCACCTTGGTTCTCTCGCGGGAGGACGGCGCCAAGGTCATCGCGGCTGCCAAGGCCGGCAAGACGGCGAACCTTCGCCTTGAATCCACTACTGAGACCACCGAGACCTATCAATTGATCGCCTACTTGCCCGGCAAGGATTACGGCACGGCAGCCGATGAGCAGATCGTGCTAGTCAACCACACGGACGGCATGTCCATCACCCAAGACAACGGCGCGCTGGGCTTGCTGGGCATCGTCAAGTACTTCTCCCACATCCCGCAGGCGCACCGGCCAAGAACGTTGGCGATTTACCTGGATTGCCGGCACATCATGCCCGGCGGGGAGCGGCCCTACACGCAATACACTTGGCTGAACCGCTACCCGGAAGCGCGGGAGAAGATTGTGGGCGTCATTCAGATGGAGCACCTCGGTGAGCTGGAACACCGTGAAGTTGACGGGCGGGTTGAACCCACCGGGCTGGCGGAGCACTCCTACCTGTGGGTGCGCAACAACCAGCAGTTGATCGACAAGGCGATTGCCGCCATCAAGAAGTACGGCTGGACCCGCGGCATGGTCTCCGCACCGGAGCGCCTAGGCATCCGCGGTGGCTTGCAGCAACTGTGGTGGGGCGTGGGCGAAATCGCGTTGCGGGATGTCTCCTACTACGGCGAGCAGGGCTGGGAGGAGGACTGCGAAGTCTGGCACTGCCTAGACGTGCCAGCTTTCGGTTTCGGCAGCTTCCTCGGCTACTACTACACGATCCACTCGGACATCAGCCGCTGGGACGTGGACCAGCACTTGGCGCAAACCGCCACCATGACCGAACTGACCGGCTACTTGATGACTGCAGACCTTGATGATCTTCAGGCGGAGTGAGGGGTTGTTGGACTGGGGTGCATTTCGCGCTGACGCGATCGTCCGTGAGACCGCGGGGGTTTAAGTTCATCGGCGTCTCGTAATCCGGCGCCGTGTAGCAGGCGGATTCTCTCGCTACTGCTTCCCGTTGCCGTCTTGTGGGTGCCGCCGGAGCATCTGGTGCCCGTCAGCCGTCCGTCGGCACGAACCCGACAGTCAGCCAGGTACCAGTTGCTTCCGCGTAGCGGCGCAGGGTTGCTACGGAGGGTGACACTCGGCCGCCTTCCAGACGTGCGACCGCCGACTGCGTGGTGCCGATCCTCTGGGCAAGCTGCGCCTGCGTTAGCTTCGCCGCAGTGCGGGCTGTTCCGGCTCAGAAACATTTCGGAACTTTCTCCCCGGCGGCTTAGGCCCGTGAACTGAGTGGATGGGGAGGGTGGCGCCGGTCCTTGAGCGGAGGGAGCCGTAGGCGACCGCAGCTCAAGGACCGGCGGCGCGCTGACGCGCGCCGCCGACTCAGGCATGCTTGATTCACCCAATGAACAAGGAGCCTGAGCATGAGACTGTTGCACGCCTGCCCACCTTCCTGCAAGCGCCTGCGCGTGGACGACACCGAGTCCATCCGCGCCCAGCAGCGCCACCGTGTCCTCGAACTGGTCGACGAGATGGTCGAGGGCGGCATGCGCCGCGGCGACGCCCTGGACACCGTCGGCCTCGCCAAAAGCACCTACTACGACTGGCGCAGGGCCTTCCGCGGAGGCGGCTTGCGCGCCCTCGAGCCGAGGAGCACGCGTCCCCGCAGCGTCCGACGGCGGCGCTGGACGGACGCCGACGACCAAGCCGTGCTCAAGCTGCGGGCGAGGCACCCCTACATGGGCAAGGCCAGGCTGCGGGCGATGCTGGCCAGGGACGGCGTCCGCCTGTCCGTGTCCACCGTCGGGCGCATCATCAGCAGGGCCATCGCCGACGGCCGGATCCGGCCCGCGGCCTCGTGCGAAGGGCGCCTCAAGCCCAAGCGCCGCCGGTCCTTCAACGGCGCCTGGGCGCAGCGCTGGAGGCAAGGCGACAGGGCCCAGGCCCCCGGCCACATGGTCCAGATCGACCACATGACCTACAGCAGGGACGGCCGGACCCTCAAGGAGTTCCGGGCCGTCTGCCCGGTCTCCAGGTTCATGGCCAGCCGGGTCTTCTCCCGCGCCACCGCCGGCAACGCCAAGCGCTTCCTGGCCGCCGTGGCCGAGGCCATGCCGTTCCCGGTCGCCTCCATACAGGTCGACGGCGGCAGCGAGTTCATGGGGGACTTCGAGCGCGCCTGCGAGGCGATGCGCCTCCCCCTCCACGTCCTGCCGCCCAGACAGCCCCAGTGGAACGGGTGCGTCGAGCGGGCCAACCGCTCCGCCCGAATCGAGTTCTGGAACCTCTACGACGGCCCCCTCACCGTCGCCGACGTCGCGCCCAGGCTCGCCGAGCACGAGTTCTTCCACAACTACCGGCGGCCGCACTGGGCGCTGGATTGCCAAACGCCGAACGAGTACCTTGTCGGAATCGAGGATGCTGCCTGATCCGGCAGGCCCAAATTCCGAAAGGTCCTGAACCGCTACACGGGCTTGGACCAGCGCCTCGAAGAGCGTATAATCATCGTCCACGCTGGCGTATTCCTTGCGGAACTCAGGGTCCTGCATTAAGCGTGCCTTCAGGGCATTTAGTTTCGTCATTTCGTCACCTGCCTTATCCGTTACCGCGCCTTCGCAAGCGCGAGGCCCACTAGCCGCATATGCTAAGGAACTGGGCTAGGTGTTGCGACTTCGCTGGTGGCTGTTGCGGTCCAGTGTCCGGGGCGAAGGCCCGAGGAAGGCCGCTGCCTCGCACGTGGCCAATCTATGGGGAAGGCGCTTCCACATGTACAAGGCTAGGCTGCGGGCGATGCTGGTCAAAGACGGTGTCCGCCTGTCCGTGTACACCGTCAGGCGCATCCTCAGCAAGGCCATCGCCAAAGGCCGGATCAAGCCCGCGGCCTTCTGCGAAGGGCGCCTCAAGCCCAAGCGCCGCCGGCCCTTGATCGGCGCCTCGGCACAGCGCCGGATACTCGGCGACAGGGCCTGGGGCCTCGGCCAGATCGTCCAGGTCGACCACATGACCTAGAGCAAGGACGGCCGGACCCTCAAGGGAGGTTCCGGCGGACTCTTCGAGTGCGGCCGTCTCCCCGTCTTCAAGTTCGTGGCCGGCCGCGTCTTCTCCCGCGCCACCGCCGGCAGAACGCCGCGGGCTAACGCCCCGGACACTTGCTGGGCGCTGGATTGCCGCACGCCGAACGAGCACCTTGTCGGGGTCGAGGATGCTACCTGATCCGGCGGGCCGAAATTCCGAAACGTCGTGAACCTCTACATTTCCTTGAACCGGGCAACGCACAACTGCATGATGGCCGCCGTGAACTTCACATCTGCGCAGAAAAAACTGGCTTGGTCCGTAAGCGCGCTGGCAACATTCACCGGATTGCTCGTCGACTTTCGAGGAGCAGCATCGCAGCTTGCATCCATATGGCCGATCTTGGAGGCGCTGTTGCCAATCATCTCCCTAGTCGGAACGGCCCTCGCTGTTCTATGGCTCGTTCAGATTGCATGGGCATGGTGGCGTCCTCGACGGAAAAGTGAGCGCTTGAAAGCCTTGGAATACCTGATCTTGCAACTGCTCCATGACCTTCCACGCGACTCGCATTACGCGACACTCGACGCGAAGCTGAACCTATGGACCGACACCGGCATTGACTTCGAGAAACTAGCGATTATCTTGAAAGAAGACTTCGATATTGAAACGCCAAGATCCAAGCAAATAGGAGATGTATTGGTCTATCTGCGTAATCTCTTGCCCTTTGTCCGACGCGGGGAATTACGTCAAGCAAGAAATCTGGCTAGAAGGCTATCAAAGGCCGACGCACTCTGAGTTTGGAATTGCTGAATCCACCTCTTGCCGCCTTATCCGTTTGAGGCTTACGCATGCCATTAGAAGAGAAAGTCGTGGCTTGGTCTAAACCCCGCCCAAACTGGCAGCGTCTACTGGCACTGGGCGGTAACCGGCCAAAACATTAAAGAAGACGCTTTGGACCAATTGGTAGATGCGATGGTGCAGAAACTTTTTTCACCCGTTTACCCGTCTAAGTGCTCACGGTATTGTTTAACCCCGCTTCCGATATGCCTACGCGAATTCGTACCAAAAGTAGTAATCCCCATAAACCAGAAAGTCGTCTGACTAGGAAACAAGATGTGGTACTTTTTTGGGACAAGTCTTGCCGATCGGAAACAAAGTTCTTTTGATTGATCATTCGGTCTATGTGCTCATCACCGATCTACATTCGGATTGGGCTATCCTTAACTCCGACTACTTGCGAATCACGTCGTCCGGAAACATGAAGAATAGGCTGCGCTGATTCTTGAGTTTCAAGGTATCCGATTGACGGATTGTGCCCGGAGTACGGCGCTTACCGCCCGTCTCGGTAATCACATCGATGTCCGGATTCAACATGATCATCTCATGGATGTCATCGGTATGTGCTGGAGTTGCGCTGTAAGCGCTTGCGTAAAAATCACCCACGGGCATGGAATCGCCTGATTCGGCGATCAGCGATGGAATTTCATCGACCAGCGCGTTTCTAGCATTTTCGCGGGAATCAGCATCAAATAGGTACAATTGACCTTCCTTGCTCGGATCATAGGACAACATGCTTAGTCCAGGTCGGCCATAGTGGGCCTGGACGGCACTGTCTTTGTGAAGAATATCATTGTATACCTGCCGCGCGCGGTGCGAGTTTGCAAAGTGCATAAGCCAGTATTGCCACCCATTAGGATTGTTGATCGAGAAAGGGCTAACGTACGGTGCGCACTGCTTGAAATGCGAGTAGACGATGAGCTCCGCATCACCCAACCACTCTTTCTTGGTAATGAGGCGTTGTGAGTCGGCCCGCAATGCGTCCATCCTTGCTATAAGATCTTGATCGAATGCTAGATTGCCAAAGCCCTTGTTTGGAGAAAGAAAGGCCAGCAAGCTATTGATTGCAAAAGTGAGGAACACTTCAGCCGAGCGCCATCGGCTGATAATGTCTGCAACGACGCGACCAGTAACGGCAGCGTATCCACATTGGTCAAGGTTAAAAATGACATTTTGGCAGCGCGCGTTGTTAATTCTCCCAACAATAATATCAGTATAGAGGTCATTGAAATGACGATTGAAGTATTCAACTTCGACGCGAAGAAGCGGATTTTCTTTCTTGAGCCGAGCCAGAAGTGGCGCGATGTTGGACTTAAGCTGCTGTACTACCTCCTGATCTGCATCATTCAATATGAGAAGACACTCAATGGTGACGGGTTGTACATCTTTCGTCGCACGAAGCGCGTTGATCTCTGCTGAGGTCGTGGCCAATTCGTCCACGAACAGTAACGGCGAGCCATAGCTATCATCCGCATATAGTCCACCGCCGGCGAATCCGTCCACGAGGATCAGCCGAAACTTTTGCTGGTGTGGAATCTGACAGCGCGTGATCAGGTAGTCGCGCAAATAATTTCGAAGAACAGCGTGTTTTTTTCTTGTATGGTCTTCAAGAACTGCGCCGTTTAACCAATCGTATGCCTTCTTCGTCATGGGCAATTCACGGCGTCGTTGCCAGCAAGTTGCGGCATGTCATCCCAAGTTCGGCCACGATATTGTCGACCATTGGCTTTCTTGGACCGTTTCTTGTTGTCCTTGCCCCAAGCGCCCCATTGCTTGAAAAAAAAGACAGATCCGTCGCGTTGGCAGTGCTCGTAGATCTCGTCAATCCAAGTTTCCTTGATTGGGCGCGCGCGATGCCCACTCTCACCACCAACAATCGCCCAGTGTATTTGTGACAAGCTGATGTCACCAACAGGGCCGATCAGGGGCTCGAAAGACAGGAATCGAATAGCTGCGGGCGTCTTACGCAGCTCACTAATGCGATCAATGACGCGATGGTCTTCAATGCTCGTCCCAAGCCAAACGTTGGGCAGGATTTCTCCGCTGAGCGATTCGACAAATGCTCGCATCACTGCTGGTCGCTTGGTAAGAATTTGGTAGTGATGCCGGGGCGTTTCTCTCATCACGTTCCAAACATTCTCAATGAACGCACTGCTAACATCCTCGTGGAAAAGGTCGCTCATCGAGTTCACGAAGACTTTGCGTGGCTTCCGCCATCGATACGGGGCCTTGAGCGCCTCGGTGTCCTCCCGGATGTTCCCTCGCCACGTGACGCGTTTGCCCCGCTTAATGGTCAGGCCGTTGTACTTGTCAACGCCCATGGCTTCGAGTCGTCGGGCCATGTGCATCGCATAGCAGTTTTTGCATCCGGCGCTCGCAAGACTGCATCCGGCGACCGGATTCCAAGTGGCGTCGGTCCATTCGATGTCCGTAGTCGTCATACCAACGTGCTCTTGCTGTCTGTGTTGCGTCGTTGCAGTTTAGGTTTACCATGCCTCCAAACATGCTTCAGCCTGAGCGGGACTGGCACATGGGTGACGGTCGCCTCAAGCAGCCGCCCGGGGAGCTGGTCCTCCCAGTGCCGGCGGTTGAAGCGGAAGACGAACTCGTCGAGGTACTCCTGGAGCCGCTTCTGGGAGACGCCGTGGAAGGTGCCCATCAGGAAGCGCTTGAAGTTGCTGATCAACAGATGCACGAGGGGCAGCCACTCGTCGGCCTTCTCGGGCGGGGTGGGCCGGGGCTGGTGGTCGTGGTCGCGCGCGAGGATGTTCAGGCCGCTGTACGCGTCGCTGCGGACGGTGAGGCCGTCGCCGAGGCGCCGGCTGAACTCGCCGACCCGCTCGTGGCTGACGGCGTCCACCACTTGGGCTGCCAGGAACCCGGCCCGGTCGCCCTTGCGCTCCACCGCGAACAGCACCGGCTGCTTGCCCCGAGCGCCGCGTCCGCGCTTGCCGTGTCGCTTGCGGCCCACCAGGGCGTCGTCCACCTCCACCAGCTCGGTCAGCCAGTAGGCCCGGTCCCGGTCGCCCATGGCGCGCCGCAGCTTGCGCAGCATGGACTGCGCCGTCGGCCAGGACACGCCGATCATCTTCGACAGCCGCAGCGCCGAGATGCCGCCCTTGTCCGCGGCCGCCAGGTAGACCGCCGCGAACCACTTCGCCAGCGGCAGCTTGGTGTGCTCCATGACCGTCCCGGCGGTCGGCGAGGACTGGTGCCGGCAGGCCAGGCACTGGCGGGTTTGACGCCGCACGAGCACGTGCTCCCGGTCATGGCCGCATCGTGGGCATATGAATTCGCCGGGCCACTTGCGCCGCGCCAGTTCGGCGAGGCAGGCGTCCTCGGTGGCGAACTTGGCGGTCCATTCGAGAAAGCTGGTGCGGGATTGCTGCATGGTGGGCCTCCTGGCTGCTCAACTTTTAGTTTGTGCAAATATACAGTATTAGCCTTGATGTTGCAGAAATCCAGTGCTGATCGAGAAATGAAATGAGGCGAGATGGGCGTCACTGCTTGTATTGTCGGGTGTGCGGACTGAGCCGGATTGCGACATGGCACACCCTGGGCCGTTGGCTGCGGGGGTTTGACGGACGGGGCGTCGCGGCGCTGCTCAAGGTCAACGAGCGGTTGGTTGGCGAGGTGATCGGGCGCAGCGACCTGCGGCGGTTGACGCTGGACGTCGACGGTTCGGTGGTCACAACGGGCTTGCGGGTCGAGGGGGCGCGTCGGGGCTTCAAACCCCATCGGCGCAAGGTACCGGGCCACTACCCGATCACGGCGCATGAGTCGAACACCGGTCAGGTGCTGCGGGTGTGCAACCGCGCGGGCAACGTCCAGGACGGCAAGGCCTCGGTGGGGTTTGTGGAAGCGCTTTTCGAGCAGCGCCTCAGGGTGCCGGCGTGGTCGCGTTCGATACGAGTGGTGACTTACCGCAAGCGCGCGCGCCAAAGCACGGCGAGGAACTACCAGCTGGACCTGTTCGATCCCGACGATGGGCATTATGAGTACTCGGCGACCGTCACGAACAAGGCGGTCACCGGGCGCACGCTGTGGTTCTTCATGTGCGGGCGCGGCACCCATGAGAAGGTCCACGGCGAGCTCAAGGCCAGCTTTGCGTTCGACCGCGTGCCCACCCAGCGCTACCAGGCCAACAGCGCTTGGCAGGTGTTGAGCACCATCGCGTTCAATCTGATGCGGGCGCTGCAGGCGCGCACCGCCGAGCGGCGCCGCACGAACCGAAAGCGCCGGGCCATCCGGGCGTTCCGGATGATCCACACGCTGCGTCATGAGTTCATCAATCGCGCGGGGTTGCTCGTTCAGCCAAACGGTCGTTCGATACTAGATGTCGGCAACAACAGGCTCGTTCGCGACCGCTTCCAGACCATTGAGCAAGCGCTGGCTGGCTAGTTTCTTTGCAACATCAAGGCTAACCCAAGGCCCGGCGAGCGAACGTATGCTTCCGAAACATGGAAATTGTTCGGAAACTTCCTATGCGGTAAGCTGCCCGAACACACTGACCGGGTACCAAAGGTGTTACTACATGTCCGTGCCTTGGCCTTAATCGGGTTTCAACAATGGCCCTTTTTGGCGAGGAGACGGCGTTCAACAAGTAATCTGCAACCTCCGCGTCATGACCCTATAGAGGCCGCATAGCGGCTGGCATCAGGCTCGTGGCCGCACCACTCTCCAATTCAAAGAGAGCCATATTTGTTGATGCAACCGGTCACAGTTGATGGAACCGATCACAAAACCATCCGCAGGAAAGCGGCCAGATTCACTCACGCCATAAGCCAGGTCTGATAGTAGCTCTATGAGTGTTGCCGAACGCCTTATTTCTTTGGGCCAAGGTTTAGCCGACATCCCCGAACGGCTGCTACTTGCACATGCGCGCGGCGAAGTACTATTTGTCTGCGGCGCGGGCATTTCGCGCCCTGCAGGACTGCCGGATTTCCGTCAGCTTGTACTTGATGTTTATGAGCAACTCGACCCACCTACGCATCGCGTCCTTGCAGCGTTGCCAGAAGGGATGTGCAACCAGTGGCAGCCCAATTGTTCGGGGCTCACCAATCAGCAGGCTGCCGAGGTTAAGCGCTTCATCTTGGGCGACTACGATGTGGTTCTTGGTCTACTTGAACGCCGCCTCGACGATCAAACACGTGGCGACAGCCAAGTTAGGCAGAAAGTTGCAGATATACTGCGTTCGCGTGCATCAAGCCCCGCCGCGATTCACAAAGCACTCATGAAGCTTGCCGATCGTGGGGAGACAAGAACTATCGTGACGACGAATTTCGATCTGCTGCTTCAAACTGCGGCCAAACGCCTTCGAGCACCCGTTGAGACTTATGCTCTCGGCGCTATCCCAAGGCCAACGCGTCACTCAGAATTCGGAGGCGTACTTCATATTCACGGCGTACTCGACAAGAACCCGGCGAGAATTTCTGAGCTCGTCTTGTCGGATCAAGACTTTGGTGAATTCTATCTGCGTCGTCGCGTTGTTCCAGATTTCATTTACGATGCTGCCCGCCTGTATCATCTTGTGCTCGTTGGCTATAGCGCCAACGATCCGCCAATGCGCTATCTGCTCAATGCGGTCGCAGCCGATGTTACGCGCTTTGACGATCTGAAGGAGCGCTTCACCTTCTTTGGAACCAACTCGCCTGATCCCGTCGCACTTGCGGATTGGTCTGGACGCGGCATCACGCCGATCCATTATGACTGCCGGGAGGGCCACAATGTGCTCACCAAGACATTGGAAAGATGGGCGGCCCTTTCTGCGATCAACGGAAGGAAAGGTCTGGTCGATAAGGAATTGACAACAATCGTAAGGACATCGAGGGCGGAGACTGGAGACTCAGAACGAGACCTTTTCGACCACTTTTTTCGTAGGTGCAATTCGAAAGAGCGCGAGCGACTTTCGGCTTTGGTTTCTGATGCCAAGGCAGAGATTAGTTGGCTTGATGCGATCGTCATGATTTGCTCAGAAACCGAACGGGCGCGGAAATCATGATTCCGGCTTCGTCCTATCTTGACCCGCGCAACAGCCAGGCTTTCTGGACAGCCACAGCTTTTTTGAGAAAGCGTCTTGCCGAGCAAGCGACGATCGACTGGGCGTTAAAGCTCAAACCTAACCAGCGAATCGAGCGAATTGCTATTGCCGAGTTGATCACCGGTCCACATGCTCCCATCATTGAAGAACCATGGGCTTCAGCGTGGCGATTGATTGAAGAAAGCTGGTCTAAGCCTCCGGTGGAGGGACGCAACGGAACTTCCATCTACGGCATTCAGCAACGACTAAGGGCAGGAGATAGGTCCGGTGCAGCGGCGGCGGCCATTGTTGGGCTTGTCGCGCCACGGCTCGAAGTCAAGTCAATTGAAGCGTGGCCTTGGAACGCCGCCAAGAAGCCCCGAAAACCAAAAAAGGTTGAGCATGTTCTGTCCGCCAGCCTTACGAGCGGATATCTGGTTGATCTGAATGAGCTCGAACTGGCAAATCTCAACCACATCGCTTTCCTGACTTCGCTGGCAAAAGCGCTGGAAGCCGCTGTGAATTACGGCCTAGATATTGCTCTCAGGCTGGGGTGGGATGGACAAGGGCGCCATTGGAGGATTGGAGGCCTCGAACGGGCCTACTACGTTGCTTACGCTCCAACAGCGGTAGAGGATGGTGACCCAGACGCGTTCCATCAGGGAATCGCGCCATCGGTGAAGCTGCTGCATGCCGTCGTCGCCAGACTTGCGGAACTTGATGCCGCCGCCGCGAAGAAATTCGTCCGGCGATGGAAGCTGGATGGCTCGCCAGTGCATCTTCGCTTGTGGGCTGCGATGTCTCGGCAAGAACAGATTACCGCCGCTGACGAGGTGGCGGCCTTCCTAACGACCCTCGATCAGGAACGGTTCTG
This sequence comes from Candidatus Azophilus sp., assembly GCA_965220835.1. Taxonomy (GTDB): domain Bacteria; phylum Pseudomonadota; class Gammaproteobacteria; order Pseudomonadales; family Azotimanducaceae; genus Azophilus. The sequence continues at coordinate 3,107,318 of OZ244842.1, forward strand.
GGACCTGCACAAGTTCCCGGAATTTGCTGAGCTTCGCTCCGTCAGACTTAGCGACATGAATGCAGAGGCGCAAAACACCGTCATCGCTCGGATTAAGAAAGGGCCTCCTAGGCACTTTTGGCATAGGAAAATGGACACCGCGAAAGTAAAGGACGCAAAGTTCTTTTGGAGGCTACGCGAACTAAGGCGCATCGAAGTCGGCGGAGCAACCTTACCGGATCGAGCCAAAGCTTGGCTTGAAGATCGCTTGCCGCAATTCCCCGAACTTTCGGCGATGACCATCGATGAAGGTTTTGCAGTAGGAGTTACTGTCAACCTTCGCGAGGCCAACCCGGATCCGACATTGGACACGATTTCAGGCGTGGAACGGCTGAAAGAGCTAGAAGCGGCACTAGGGACCGGGCGTCGCAGCTGGGAAGATGACCCTGCACAACGTGCAGACGCCTGGATCAAGCAGCAGAGCAACGTCGAGAACGTGCTTGCTGACTTCGAGACCACAGACAACGGTGGAACCGACTTCCCGAAGGTGTGGGACCGCTTTGGTTGGGCGCATCGGCCTCGCCAGCCGGATGGCGACGCGGCACAGGACGCGATGCCGGACGAAGTGGCTGGCACCGTGCTCAGCTTGCTAAACCAGCTATCCGGCTCAACACTTTCGAAGGCAATCGAGGGCGTTTGTGCCTGGCTTGATGCGTGGAGGAAGCACGCTGTCAAGCTGCCGCAGACTCTGCCGATTTGGCTTCGACTCTGGCCTATCGCGGTTGAAGTCACGAACAGAACGCCCGAAGGAGTCGATGATGAGAGCCTGAGCATTACCCAAGGTGTAGTAGACGATGATCGTGAGCCCATGGACCTCGACACGCTCAACACGCCTGCAGGCAAGCTAGTCGGAGTGTTTTTGGCTGCATGCCCGACTCTGACGCCAGAGCCGCTCGGTTTTCCTGTCGCTTCAATGCAAAGGCAGATGCGCGATGTCGTCATTGCTGCGAAGGGCCGCAGCGGACTGATAGCTAAACACCGAACGATAGAGGAATTGCCCTACTTCTTGGGTGCTGATCCCGTTTGGGCGCGGGAACACCTCATCACACCATTACGCAGGGATGACGGCGCTGCTTTCGTGCTTTGGCGAGCCGTTGCAAGGCGCACACACTTTACTAAAGTCTTGCAGAGCATCGGCCCGGATATGGCCAAGCGTGCAAATGACCGAAGACTGGGCCGGAAAACACGCAGTCAGCTAGTTTTCAGTCTCGTGGTGGAATCCCTTCACGCTTTCCGCGAGGGCCGTACGCCTGCAGTTCCTAACCAGCGCGTTCAACAGATGTTGCGGACTCTGGATGATGAACTACGTGCATCAGCGGCGAGTGTGATCCAGAAATTTGTTCGTGATCTCTCTGCCGGGGCCGCAACCAGCGCTCCAGATAGTGGAGAAGAGCAAGAAGACCCCGCCTCCGCAGCGGGACTCTTTCGAGCTGCCGCAGCGCCGTTCCTCCGAGAAGTCTGGCCGCAGGAGCGGTCTCTGACGACCCCGGGCGTCAGCAGGGCGCTTGCTGACCTTCCCGCTACCTCAGGCGAAGCGTTCGCCGAAGCCGTGGACACCATAGCCCGGTTTCTTGTGCCGTTCGAGTGCTGGTCTATGCTCGACTACAGGCTTTTTGGCAATGTAGGCGAAAAGACGAAGCTCGACATCATTATTAACAGCGAACTGAAGGCAAAGGCACTCTTGCGTCTGTTGGATCTAACCGTCGGTCATGCGGAAGGATCAGTGGTTCCATATGACCTAGCTGCTGCCCTCGAACAAATCCGAGTGGTTTCGCCTGCAAGTGCAAATGATCCTGCCTTTCGCCGCCTCGAAACGGCTTCTAGAAGGTAGCGCGACTGCTAGCTGATCCTGACTCATCCTAACGGAAGTCCTGATCTCCTGATAAGGTCGTGCACACGGGCGATCGGGGCCGACTTAAGGCTGGGACTGGCAGGAGCGGCCCGGGCAGGCCAAGCCGGGGGCGCTGACCTAGTCTATCGCGCCTTCAACCCAGCGAGCACCTCGCGGAAACTGTTGAGGCCGGCTTCAAGGTTTTCGATGATTTCCGCTGCCAGCACGTCAGGCTCGGGTAGGTTGTCCAAGTCGGTGAGGTTCTTGTCCTTGAGCCAGAAGATGTCCAGGCTGGTCTTGTCGCGGGCCATGATCTCTTCAAGGCTGTAGCTGCGCCATCGGCTTTCCGGTGCGTTCTTCTCATCCCAAGTTGCCTTGCGTTCCCAGCGGTTTTTCGGATTGTAGCACTTGACGAAGTCCGCCAAATCATCGAAGCGCATGGGCTTCTTCTTGAGCGTGTGGTGGATGTTAGTGCGGTAGTCGTAGTACCAGACTTGCCGGGTCCAAGGATCGGGGCTAGCTTCATGGTTGTCGAAGAAGATCACGTTGGCCTTCACGCCCTGAGCATAGAACACGCCGGTGGGCAGGCGCAGGATGGTGTGCAGGTCGGTGTTTTCCAGCAGTTTCCGGCGAATCGTCTCCCCTGCGCCACCTTCGAACAGCACATTGTCCGGCACCACAACCGCGGCGCGGCCCGTGGTCTTGAGCATCGTGCGGATGTGCTGCACGAAGTTCAGTTGCTTGTTCGAAGTGCTGGCCCAAAAGTCCTGGCGGTTGTAGGTCAGTTCGTCCTTTTCCTGCTCACCCTCCTCGTTGGTGAAGGTCATCGAACTCTTCTTGCCGAACGGCGGGTTGGCCAGCACGTAGTCGAAGCGTTCTCCGGAATCCGCCACCAGTGAGTCGTTGGGTGAGACGGGCGCGCCGCCATCGATTTCGCCGATGTTGTGCAGGAACATGTTCATCAGGCACAGGCGGCGCGTGTTGGCGACGATCTCGTTGCCGTGAAACGCCTCGTGCTTCAGATACACCTTCTGATCGGGGTCAAGGTCGTAGTTTTCCGTGTTGGTCATGAAGTCATAGGCGGCCAGGAAGAAACCGCCCGTACCGCAAGCCGGGTCGGCTATCCGCTTGCCGGGTTCGGGACGAACGCACTCGACCATGGCGCGGATCAGGGCGCGCGGCGTGAAATACTGTCCGGCGCCTGATTTTGTGTCTTCGGCGTTTTTCTCAAGCAGCCCCTCGTAGATGTCACCCTTGATATCAGCGCCCATGGTGACCCACTCAGTGTCATCGACCATGGCAATCAGGCGGTAGAGTTTGGCCGGATCCTGAATTTTGTTCTGCGCCTTGGTGAATATCTGCCCGAGCATGCCCGGTCTGGTCCCCAATTCCCGAAGCAGCGTGGCATAGTGGCCCTCAAGCGCTGCTCCGTTCTTCGATGTCAGGCTCTGCCAAGCGTATTCGGCTGGAATGCACACATCGCGGTGGTAGGGCGGTTTGCCGTACTCGTCAGCCATCTTCAGGAAGATCAGATATGTGAGTTGCTCCAAGTAATCGCCATAGCCTACGCCGTCGTCGCGCAGGGTGCTACAGAAGCTCCACACCTTGGAGATGATGGGGGCAGTGTTCATTTTCGCGTGTTCCTTCTCTCGATTTTGCGAGCGAGTGCTTTGCCCGCTTGGGTGAGACGGTAGCGCTGATTCTTGCTGGTGGGCTTCTCGGGCAGTGTCATTTCGATCAAGGCTGCTCTAAGCGCAGGTTTCAGGTAGGCGGAGAGGAAATTCTGTCGGTCCTTCAGTTGGAGTGCCTCCTGCAACTCCATACGGTTCATATCAGTTCTGAGCGTGAATATCAGCCGCTCTACATGTTCGGTTACTTGTAGGGTATCTTGTGGGGCATCTTGAGGGGAATGATCATATATCTCTAGTTTATTCAATGCGTTATCTTGTAGGGTCTCTTGTTCCGTTACATGTTCTGTCACATGTTTGGTCGCCGCTAGCAACGCCTGCTCATGCACCGGCAGGCATACCCGAAACCAAGTGCGATTTTCGTCGCTTTCGAAAACCGGGTCTGGGGAGCCGTTGCGCCGCATCGCCCGAAAAATCTTCGGGACGCCGGTTGAACGCGCCTCGGCCAAGTCCAGCTCCTTGAGGAACTCGCCGATACGGCGATTGCGGTAGCGGCGGCTGACGGCCTGCCCGCGCTTGAAATCCTCCATGCGGATGGACCTGTCCGCGCCGGGGTAGCTCAGCACCATTAGTTCTTCTACCGTGATGCGCACCTCCACGGGTTCGCGTTCCTGGTAGGAACGGTGGTAGATGGCGTTCACCAGCGCTTCTTCAATGGCGCCGATGGGGAAGTTCCAAAATCGCTCCGCTTGGGGTTTGTGGGGAACTTTGACGACAGTTTCCTTCAAGTAGTTGCGCTCGATATAGCTGATCGCTTCGCTCAAGATGACCGACAGCGGACCGCGAAACTCCTTCTCTTCAAAGCGGTCGCCGCCGGGGCCGTCGGGGAACCAGACTACATCGATTTGGGTTGCGGGGAAGAACTTGTGCGGGTGGTCGTTGAAAAACAGTAGCCCGACGTTCTTGGGAAAAAGAGCTTCGGGCGGCCCGCCAACGATGTTCAGGCGTTGCCCGAGTTCTGCGACGGAGAGCCCAAGCGCGTCTTTGGCGAGATCGCTGCCGATGTCGCGGAGGTACTCGCAGATGAGACGATGCGACAGATCATCGAGCGATGCCGTTTGACAGTAGCGGTCATCGAAGGGGACGGTCGCGGCCAGGCTGAGCAACTCGCGCTCGTCCTCGCCTCTGGCTCGCACCGTGCTGCTGAGTTTGCGGATGTAGTAGGCCCAATCCGCGCGCGCCTTACCCAAGCCGACCTTGGCCTTGTATGGGCGAGTTTCGCCACCAAAAACCCAAAGCGCCAGGATCGTCCGGCCATTGATCTCATACGTAGCTGTGAGCGGGTGATAGTAAGGCCGAATCGCCGAGTTGCCTAGGTCCAATAACTCCTTCTGAATCCCGTCGATGGTATCTGGGTCGAGTCCCTTGGGCGGCAGCAGCGGCTTGCCGTTGCGTTCTTCAACGCCGAGCACCACATAGCCGCCGCCGAGATTGTGGAAGTCATTGGCGAAGGCGCAGATGGTGTGCAGCACGCTCTGGGGATTCCATCCCGCCTTGTACTCGATCCGTTCTCCCTCGATCTGGCGCGGATGCAGCAGGTGTTCGATATTGATGGGAAGTTCGTTACTCATGTTGTTACCGCTTTGCGTCGCTGTCGCTTGCGCGTCTTGTCTTGAGGCTGTGCGGCTCTTTCGGCACGGATGCGTTCCAACAGAATCGACGCCGGTTCGTCGTTGGGGTCTTGGGGGACGAGTTGACCGGAGAAGGCTTGCTTTAGGATAGATTGGCGGAGTGCCTCGGCCTGTAGATTCTGGTTGGCGATCTCGCGTTCATACCTCTCTATTGCCGAGAGAATCGCCTCAAGCCGATCAATGACTACTCGTTGCTCTTCCAACGAACAGAAGGGCACGACAAGATTCTCAAGCGTGGCTAGATTGATGTTTTTCTGCGCTGTTGCTGGTGCGTATGCCTCTATCCGCAGACGAATCGACTTGACGAACAATTCCACATACTCGGGGAAGACTAACGTCCGCAATGCAGTAAATCCCACGATGCTATCGGGAAAACAACCGTCAAATCCGAGAACGGCTGTCTCAGCGATATTGGCCGCAATCGTTATACACAGTGTCCCCTTTGGCCAGAGCTTGCTTTGCTTAAGGCCAACTTCGCTGTAAGTTTTGGAGAATTCACGGATGATACGGCCAGCCGCTTTAACTTCCCCCGTTTGAATGAACGGATACGGCCCGTCGAATAGCACGGGCGCGTTGCGCGGCCTATGCTTAGACTTGCCACGCCCAAGTTCTCCTATGTTCGCCACATGAGTGTAAAAGTAGCCATCCGGCGAAGGCGGAAGTTTCATAAGTTCGTCATAGTTCAGCCGAGTCAGCTCACTCGGCGTTTTCGGTCTCGCCGGCTTCATGCCTGCCTTCCCACCTTCTTCCCACGCTTTGATAGCCGCTTTCCAATCGCCAAGTTGCCGCTCGTGGTGCACCTTCCGCTCCCGCTTGATGCGACCGAGCAACTGTTCGGGTGTCTCCAGCTTGTCCTTGTTCTTTTCGCGCCAATCCGCCGTGAGCTTGCCTTCAAAGGCGTGCTTGAGCACGGCTTGGCGGTAGGTTTCAAGTTGCGCTCGGGCTGTTGTCAGGTTTTCGACTCCCTTGTCCAGTTCGGAAAACAGTTCCTCGATTTTGGTGACGATGCGACGTTGATGTGGCAAGGAATAGGGAGGAAGGCAGAAGGAAGAAATCTGATCGAAATCTATTCTCGGCCTGTCGCCCGTGTTCAAGCCACTTGCAAATGAAACGAAATCGAGCGCGTTGAGCCTAAGTGCAAGAAATCCGGAGTCTACAAACTGATTGCCGGGAATCACGATAAATTCGGATGAACAGATACCGGCGCGGTCCGACCGCCAAACCTTGTTCAAATATGGACGTAGTCGTGAATAAAGCACATCGCCAGGATAGAAAAGCTTGGCAGCACTTTTCATTTCTGCAGAGGGCTTTGACCCGAGCAAGCGCATGGAATGGGCTTCTATTGCGTCAAGACCAATGTAAGGCAGCTCAGGATGGTTGGCGGGTGCAACCTTTTCATTTCTCGAAGTGAGCACTTCTCCAATCGGTATCACTTCAATGCACCGCATCGATTGTTGCTCTTCGCTTTCCGAATGGAGGTGATATAGATCGCAGTTGGTTCCCCACCTTCGTTTCTCACGCCCGCAAGTTGGCTCCTATAGACGATTCCCGAATCGACCAACAACTCGAGCCAATAACCGGTTTCCTCAATCTTCTTTCGACAATTGCCTACCTTTGCGTTGAGCTCTGCCTTGCTCCTAACACGATATACCTGCCGGCCACTTGCCCCTACGGACATTTCGGAACGAATAAACTGCTTACCTATTACTTGGGCATTAGTTCGCTTGGGAAGACTTAGATGCCGACGAGTGATCCGTAGGGCCAGTTCTTTAGTCGGAGTCCGAAGATCCGCAACATCTTTTTTTTCCTTTTTTCCTTCTGCCTTCACGCCGCCAATGCCTCATTTAACTCTTCGATCACACTATCCATTCGGTCCCCGAAGAGCTTGTACATCCGCCCCATGCCGCCTTTGGCGTCGAATGGGGCGAAGTCTAGGTCTTCACGGTCCAGGTGGAACGACGTGATCACATGGTCCCGTATCATGCGCAGCCACTCCATCTGTTCTTCGTTGAACTTCTCTCCGGCACCACTGTGGTGGGTCATGATCCAGTTCTGGAAGTTGCGGCGCACAGTATCCGCGTAAGGGGAGAGGCTTGCATCAACGCCGCAGGCACGGCGGACTAAGGCGACGAGGGTGGTCAGTTCGTTTCGGGACTGTGAACCCCGATGTTTGTCAAGCACAGCATAAGCCTGCCACACACGCACTGGCGCCAACTGCGGCCGATCTCTTTTCAGCTTGTGGAACAGCTCGCGGATCATCGCATGGGTCAACTCCCGACGCCGATGAGGCTGGCTGTAGAAAATGGTCAGGGCTTCGATCTCATCCCGGTGGGCTTCCAAGTATTCGGCGAACTTCTGCACCAGAGCTTCCGCATTCTCACGGGAGTCGCCCTGCCACTCCGCGCGCAGCAGCGTATCCGGGCTGTCATGGTCGATGGTCTGTTCCTTGTCGCGGCGAATCGAGTCGAGCAACTCGATCAACTCACCATTGAATACCCCCCTCGCCTCCGCGAGCAGCTCTTGTTGAGCCTTGCTGCGCGCCTCTGCCGATGGCTCGGTTGTTTCGGAAAGGGACTCGTTCTCACGTGCCTTTTCCTTGATCCGGTCGGGGTCGAATACTGCCAATAGATTGCCGACAATCTGCGTGAGTTCCACCCCCTCGGCTTGCGCCTTGATTTTCCTTTTGTCTTCTGCATCCAGCTGCTGGTTCATCCGAGCGAGGCGGCCGGCAAGAGAACTTATCGTCTCCTCGTCCCCCGACCCCATCATCACGCGCATGGCAAGGTCTTTGAGCGGTACTGTGGGCTTGGAATCGAGCGGCTGGCTCGCAGTCTTGAGCGATTTCGTCACGCCCACCGCATCAACGATGACATAGTGGGTTTTGGCACTGGCTGCGGACGGCGAGACTTTCTTGAGGTCGTCGTGTTCCAGGGTGCGCGTACCCCGGCCTTTCATCTGCTCAAAGTAGTTGCGGCTCTTGACATCGCGCATGAAGAGCAGGCATTCGAGTGGCCTGATGTCGGTGCCAGTGGCGATCATGTCCACGGTCACGGCAATTCGGGGGTGGTAGTCATTGCGGAATTGGGCGAGCACCGACTTTGGATCCTCCTCGGTCCGGTACGTCACCTTCTTGCAGAACTCATTGCCTTGGCCAAACTCCTCGCGTACCGTCTGGATGATGTCGTCCGCATGGCTGTCGGACTTGGCAAACACGAGCGTTTTTGGGATTTCGCCACGACCGGGATAGATCTCCGGTAGCTTGTCTCGGAACGTCTGGATCACCGTGCGAATCTGGTCCGGGTTGACCACAGAGCGGTCAAGTTGCCCGGCGTCATAGGTGGCGCGTTGATCCTGAACTTGCCAGCGCTTTCGCCGGCTTAGACGCTCGCGCTTCTCCACAAGCTGTTCCGCCTTAAGTTCACCGCCGTGCTTGGTGGTTTCAGTATCGATGATGTAGATTTCGTTGCCGACATTCACGCCATCGGCGACAGCCTGCTCATGGGTGTACTCACTGACAACATTCTGCTTGAAGAAACCATAAGTGCGATTGTCTGGCGTGGCGGTCAGGCCGACGAGATGGGCGTCGAAGTACTCCAGCACCTGGCGCCATAGGTTGTAGATGGAGCGATGGCACTCGTCGATGATGATGAAGTCGAAGAACTCCGGTGGTGTCTTTTCGTTGTAAACCACCGGCAGCGGCTCTTTCGGCTGCAACAATTCCGCGGGGTTGATCTCCTCGGCTGACTCGTCCAACTCTTGGTCTTTGAGGAGCGAGTACATGCGCTGGATGGTGCTAATGCAGACTTGGCTGTCCCTGGCGATGAAGGACGATTGCAGGCGCTGAACGTTGTAAAGCTCGGTGAACTTGCGGTTGTCGTCGCTCGGCACGTAGGCCATGAATTCCTGCTCGGCCTGCTCGCCCAAGTTCTTGGTATCCACCAGAAAGAGTATGCGCTTGGCATCGGCATGCTTCAGCAGCCGGTAAATCGAAGTGATGGCGGTGTAGGTTTTGCCCGAGCCCGTGGCCATCTGAACCAGCGCGCGGGGGCGATCGTCCTTGAAGGAAGCCTCCAACTTCTCAATGGCGGTGATTTGGCAATTCCTGAGCCCCGTAGGGTCCAAACCCGGCAGGACTTCAAGCCTGCCACGGAGCGTGCCTTCTTGCCTGCGCCAATTCTGCAGCGTCTCAGGCCGAAAGAAGGAGAATACTTCGCGGGAGCGCGGTTTGGGGTCCCGGTTGTCCGTGAAACGCGTCAGGACGCCGGTGCTCTCGTATACGAAAGGCAGCGGCCCTTCGTCCACCACCCACTTCAATTTCGCTTTGGCGTAGGCACCGGATTGCTCCGCGACTGTGGTAATCCTATGGCCGTAATGCTCTGGCTTGGCCTCGATGATTCCGACTGGCGTCCTGTCGATGAAAAGAGCGTAGTCAGCGGGTCCGACATCGGTCTGGTACTCGCGAATAGCCACCCCGAGGCCAGCGCTAAAGTCAATCTGACTTTTCGATTGGACCTTCCAACCAGCCCGCGTAAGCATTGCGTCGATGTTCTCTCGAGCCTGCTGCTCCGGCATGAGATTCTGATCAGTCATACGCACATCAGCTCAAGAGAAATCCCATCTGGTTAATCCCGTTATGGGGCGGGATCCGGCCCGCAAAAGACCGCCGTGTTCTTGTCGAGTTGGGTCGCATTCGGCTTCGCCAGATCAGTCGCCTCGAATGGTATCACCACTGGCCAGTTCGTCTCTTGTCGCTATTGGCACTTGACTCGGTGCCTGCTCCGGCAATTTGGTGGGAAGCCAGCCAAGTCCCTTAATCAGTGGTTGGTGGACAACTTGTCAAGTTCAGGAGGACGCGAGTGGTACCTAGCCGCAAGATTCCTCAAGACCAACGCCGGAACCTCTTGGCACGAAGCCGCTATAGGCTTGGACAAACCCGCAAGAAGGGCCGACCCTTCGATTGGTTATCCTTAGTTCCCTGAACTCTTCCACCCTAACCCCGGAAGTGCGCCAATGAAGTTGAGGAAAGGCAGACTGTCCCTGATAATTCAGGGCCTTAGCTCCAATTCGCGGGGGAATGGCACAATGACGAGGCGCTACCGGGCAGGCCGTTCACTTTTCCCGCTGGTGGACACTTACGCCTTGTGGTGTCCGAGGCGGCTGTCGATAGGCAACACGCGGCCTGCGGTACCCGCAAGCAGCTCATTCGCCACGGCAGCCAAGCCAATGCCCGTGCAGGAGGTCCCATGACTCAATCCGCAGCTTGTCTCCAACCCACCGAAGCGGGCCAAGTCCAGCAACCAGCTGCCGGCGGCAGAATTGCCATTTATGCGGCCGCGGACGGCGATATTCGCGTGGAGTTAGGCCTTGAAAACGACACAGTGTGGCTGACGAAAGTGCAGATGGCGGAACTGTTCGGCTGTGATCGCTCCGTCATCGCTCGTCATGTGAGCAACGTTTTTCGGGAGGGGGAACTGGAGCGGGACGCAACCTGCGCAACTTTCACGCAGGTTCAAAACGAGGGTGGAAAGGCACTCTCCCGGGAAGTGGAACATTACAACTTAGACATGATCATCTCCGTGGGCTACCGGGTGAAATCGTTGCAAGGCACCCGGTTCCGCATTTGGGCGATGCGCACGCTGCGCCAGCATCTGGTGCGCGGCTTCACGGCGAATGAGCAAAGGCTGGCCCAGCGCGGGCTAGACGAGGCGCGCCAAGCGCTGGACCTGCTTGCCCAGGCGGTCAAGAGCCAAGCACTGGTGGACGAGCCCGGGCAGGCCGTGCTCGACCTCATTTCCGGCTATGCCGAAACCTGGCGCCTGTTGTGGGAGTACGATGAAGATCGACTGAAAGCACCCTCCGGCGTGCGGCCGGCCACAAGCGCGCTGGATTTCGAGCAGGCGGTGGGCGCAATTGCCACGTTCAAGCAAGACCTTGCGGAGCGGGGCGAGGCCAGTGCCCTGTTCGGCAATCCGCACGGCGATGCGCTGGCGGGCATCCTTGGCAACATTGAGCAGACTATGTTCGGCGAGCCGCTCTACCGCAGCCGCGAGGAAAAGGCGGCTCACTTGCTCTACTTTGTGGTGAAGGACCACCCATTCACCGATGGCAACAAACGCATCGGCACCCTTTTGTTTCTGCTTTACACGGAGCAGGAGAGCATCCGGCACCGGCTAGACCCGCGGGCGTTAACGGCACTCACTCTTTTGATCGCCGAAAGCGCACCGGCCAACAAGAGCCTCATGGTCCGCCTCGTCATGAATATGTTGGAGTTTCCTGACGCTATCCAAGCGGCCTAAGGGGACAGTAGGACCCACTCAACCCCTACGCCGATAGCGAAAATCGCAGAAGGACGCCCCCTGCATTTGCGTCTGGGAACGGGCCAGCGCCATGCCGGCCCGGGCGGCCATGGGGAAATCTAGATTGCAGATCAGCAGGTGGCCGATGTCTCGGGCGCCCAGGTCTTCCATCATGCGCATGTATTCGCAGCGGGTGATGTTGACGTCGAACCGGTCGCTGTCTGAGGCGATGACCTCGTAGTCCAGGGCGCCGCCGCGGGCGTAGATGTCCATGGAGGCCTCCATGCGGCTGAAGTCCGCCTTGGCGCCGGGCTGCGCCTGCTGCTGCTCCTGAAGCGCCAGCCGGTTCGCCAAAGCCTCATTCACCGTCTCCTCGCCCAGCTGGCGCTGCAGGTCGCGGATGAGTGGCACGGCATACTCCATCTGGATGCGCATGAGTTCCAAGTTGGTCAGTTCGGGTCGGTCCATATTGGGTTTTCCTAGCTTGTGGGTTTCATGCTGGGCAATCTGGGGGTCAGCTCGGCAGAACTGCTCGTCCACACTGGGTTTTCTAGCTTATGAGTTTCATGAGCCAACTTGCAGGCGCGCGGTGATTGTGAGGGACGTCTGTTATGAGCGACTGGGGGAAGAAGGCATGACACGGATGAACTACAGGCTAATGCAACTCTCAACCCTGCGGTAACCCAAAGCCAAACGAATGTCTTTTGAAATGTACGGTTGGGTTGGCACTTACGCATTCAGGTCGGGCAGCGGCTCACCCAGAAGGTATCCCGCGAACGTGCGAATAGGCATCGAGCAGGCTCTTCCACCCGCGCTGGAGGAAACGGCGAGAAGGCCCGCGTGTTCCGCGTCTTGCATGAATTCCATTGCGCTTGCCCCGGAGAGCAAGGGGTTCGTCCGAATGATCTCGTTGACGCGATGGAGGACTTTGCTGTACGGGGCCGTTCCGGCACGCTCTTTGAGGAACGGAGCAAGTTCCCTTGCGAGCTCCTCGAACTCGCCGCAGCGCAGCCCCAAGCGTGCCACTCGCCTCCCGCCCCTCGCTGGTGGCCAATAGACCTTTCGCTAACCTGGCAACGATGGCTCGATCGATTTCGTCCGCGATGTCCGCGGGCGACTCGGCGACCTCGGCGTCGATTTCCACGGGCAGCCAGCGCCGCCCGGAGCCTGCGGGGGGGAACGACCGCATTTCCTCCATGAATTGGCCCATTAGCGCACTCTTGCCCGCGCCAGGTGGGCCTTCCACGACGATCGTCGCGTTGCCCTGTCGCCCGAGGAGGAGCGCATTGGCAACCTTGCGGAAGGCACTTATCTCGGCCTCCCGACCGGAGAAGAACGGCACGCCACGGCCCGTCATCTGCGCACGGTCGCGGTCCGCCACAAAGACCTCCGCAGAGACCCGATCCTGGTCGCGCAGGACTCCGTTATCCCGATACGCCTCGTCGATCAAATCCATGGCCGACAGGATAGCACGGGGCCGGTGCTAGCCCGGATCGGCGGTGGATCTTTGGACGAGTTCGTTGAACGTGTCGGGCTTACACGGCACCCCGGAGCTCCTGCAGATCAACAAGGTCCAGGTTTCGGCCAACGTGCTTTAGGTCTTCATAGGCGGTCATTGCCTTGGCCAGGCGCAATGGCTCATCGATTTGCAGGGTGCCGTCCAGGATCGAGATCACTAAGCGCGCTGTGTGAACGAACTCAAGCAGCCGCAGGGCGTTGAAGGCGGCCTACATCGAGTAGCTTACGCCCAGGAAGAACTCTCGGCCGAAGTTCTGCAGGTAGCCGGGCAGGTAGCGTTCGCCCCAGTAGCTGCGGCTGGGGGTGTCGGTCAGGTTGTACGCCTGCAGGACGATCTCAAGGCCGTTGTCGAATGCGTAGGACAGCTGGGCGTCCAGCTTGGTTTCCGCGTAGAAGACCGTGTCTTTGGCGAAGGCGACGCCGAACGAGCTGACCTTGTCGTCCTGGTGGTTCCATGACACCCGCGCTTCGAAATTGCCCAGTTCGTAGAACACCGTTAGGTTGCCCGACCGATCGGAGATGCCCGGGTAGGGCACGCTGGGGCTGGGGGCATCGGAGAAGGGGTTGTCTATGGTGATTTCGCTGTCCACGAAGGCGAGGCTGGCATAAAGGCCGAGGCCGTTCCACGGATGGGGCAGGATGCCGTCCATGGTTTGCGTCCAGGAGAATTCCAAGCCGCGGATGTAGCCGCCGTCCTTGTTGTTGATGGCGAAGGTGTAGCTGCCATCGCGCACTTCAACGGGGACAATCACCGCCTCGCCGGAATCCTGGTCCGCCACCACCGCTTCGTAGGTGTCCGGCAGCAGGAAGCCGTTGGCGCGAAAATCGAACTGCGGGATGGTGAGCGTCTGAATGAAGGACTTCACGTCCTTGTAGTAGGCGGCAATGGCGAACAACCCCTGCTCGCCAAAGTAGCGCTCGTAGGAAAGGTCAAACTGCACGGCTTCGAAAGGCCGCAGGAACGGGGAATTGGTGTTGCTGTAGTTGAAGGTCACAAAGCCCTCCGCCGCCGTGGAGTCGTCAATGCTGTTGCCGCCACCGCCATCCACGGGCTGGTCGCTGGAGAGCCGATCTATCGGCGGGCGCGAAATCACAACTGCGGCGCCAAAGCGCAGGTAGTCGTTGGGCGTGATCTTGAAGTTGAGGTTGAGCGACGGCAGCACGTCCGTGTACTTGTCCCCCAGCTTCAGGAAGGCGAAGTTGTCGCGGCACACGCCGTCGCCGTCACAGATTTCCACCGGATTCAGCTGCGGGTTGCCAAACACGTCGTAGATGCCCACGGAGTGCTGGTCGCTCTCCACGATGCGAACGCCCGCGTTGCCCGACAGCTCCCGGGAGAACAGCGTGGTGTCGAAATCCGCCTCGAAGTAATAGGCCCACACGTCCTCGCCCACGTCCCCCCGCTGGCGCACCGACCACTCGCTCCGGTAGGTGCCGTCCCCGGAGCGCAGCCCCCAACGCGCGATGGCTTCGGTCGATCTCGCCAAGGGCTGGCCGTCGGGGCCAAGCTGCGACTCATCGCAGTTGTAGACCGCTTGGGGGTCGCAGGCGCGCACCAGGTTCTGGTTGACTGCTTGAGCCAGAATGGCTTCGGCGTTGAAGGATATGAAGCAAGGGACGTGGGAGAACTCCTTCTTCCAGCACACCACATCGCCGGTTTGCCCGGAAATCGGCATGTCCACGTCATGCACGTAGCCCGACCCGGGGCCATATTGGAACACTTGCCGCGAGTACTCGTAATCGCGGGTGGAGTAGCGGGCGCCGAACGACAAGGCCGAAATGGGGCCCAGTTCCAGCTCATAGGTGAAGTCGAACTTGACCGCCGAAACCTCGTCGTCGCTGATGCGCGGATACTTGCCGTACTGCGTCAGGCGCAGCGTCGAGAAGTCGTCGAAGCGGTCGGCAAAGGCGACGTTGGGAACGTTGAGGCCATCGCTTTGCCAATTGATCTGGCCGTTTTGGCGCGTGTAGCCGCTGCGGCCGCAGATGGGGTCGGCATCCGTGCAGGCGCGGTAGAGGTTGGCGTAGTGAAAGCCATCCGCCTCGTAGCCGGAGGACGACGAGTGGGACAGGTCAATGGACGCCACCCAGCGCTCAGCGTTCCACTCGAAGTTGATGCCGGCGGATTCGACTTTGTCATCGTCGCTGGTGTCGCCCGAGACGATGTAGATGTTGCTCGAATCGTAGAATTGCGCTGCCGTGGCGAAGTTGCCGGCCTCAAGCACCGGGTTGGCAATGCCGTAGGCGTTGGCGCCCTGCAGGGATATGCCGTCACGCGAGGTGTCGGTCTTAAACTCGGTGCGGAAGTAATCCGCCTGAATGCTGAGCTGGTCGTTAGGCTCAAACTGCAAGGAGCCCAAGTAGGCGTCGCGCTCCTCCAAGCCGCCAATCTGAAAGAACTGAATGGTCTGGGGCACGTACACCGGCTCCTCAACCGCCGGATAGATGTTGCGCGCCTCCTGGGGCGTGTCGCCGTGATACTGCACGGTGGCATTGGGCTGGGACAGTTTCGAATAGCCCAGCGACAGGCCCAGCGTTCCCTCCAGGAAGGCTTCCTGGTAAGACAGGTTGACCCGATACCCTTCCTCATCGCTGCCGTGCACGCCCTTGGCGCGATCATTGTAAGTGTGGCGGTAGCCGGCATGCACCTTGCGCTTCTCGCGCATGTCCAGCGGATTGACGATGTCGAGATCGATGCTGCCCGCCACGCCGCCTTCAATGAGCGAGGCCTTCGGCGTCTTGTGAATGGTGACGCGGTTGATGAGTTCGGACGGATATTGGTTGAATTCTATGGTGCGCCGAAGGTTCGGAGACACCTGCTCCCTGCCCTTCATGGTGGCGAACACGAACTCATCGCCCAGCCCGCGAATCTGGATGTCCGACGCCTGCCCGCCCGACCGGGTGGCGGTGAGGCCGGGAACCCGGGAGAGGCTGTCGGCGATGGAGAAGTCCGGCAGGCCGCCAATGTCCTCCGCGGTGATCACCTCCACGATGGAGTCCGCACTGCGCTTGCTGCGAATGGAACTCAACAAGGAAGTCCGGTAGCCGGTGACCACCACTTCCTCAATGACGTACTCCTCGGCTGCCGGCTGGTCCCCTTCCGCGGACGCCTCCTGGGCGTGAACGGCGGCGGGTGGCACCGCACCCACTGCAGCCACCAAGCAGGCTGCAAAGAGGCCTTTGTGTGCGTATCGCATGTTCCCAATCCTCACTATATGTTTGTGCTCACTCGCAAGCACCTGCGACCTTTTCCACCTTCAAGCTCGGTGAGACGGTCTTGGCACCATCAACGGTGAAGCGGTACAGGATGTTGTTGGCCATGGTCACTGAGACGTTGCATTTGCTTCCCAAATCCCAGTGCCGGAGCTGGCCGGCGGTGCCTCACGCGTTGAATTCGTCCCGAACGAATGCTCGGCCGGCTCGCCACGGCTGCCGGGTGCCGCGTCTAGGTCGATGACCGTCAGCGCCGGCTGTTGGATGTTGTTGGCATCCAGCGCAAACCGGTAGTTGCCGGCAGCCAAGATGCCGAGCATGAGGTTGACGCCCCCTTCCACCACCTGGCTCGGCACGCCCAAGCTCGCCAAGAGCGCATGCTCCCCGCCGAGTTTGACGGTGGACAAATCCTCAGAGGCCACCTTGAACTCGTAACCTCCCGCGTCCAGCGCAACGTCGATCTGGTAGGTGCCATTGTCCACGTAGGCCATCGGCAGGCCGGTGTCCCACTCGTTGAAGGTGCCCCGCAGATAGACGATCGTGCTCCCGTAGGGTGGCGCGGCCTCATGCGGCGCCGCGCCGAGGGCGACCCTATCCCACAAAAAGGTGCTGCCATCACCCTCGGCGTCAGGCGCGAAGGACACGACGAAGGTGTCGTAGCTGCCATTGCGCTGGAACCTTGAGAAGTCGAAGTGCAGCGTCTGCCATGCGCCGGGCTCGGTGTAAGTGGCCGCGGCTGAAATGGCCTGGGTTGCGTTCGCTGAGTTCTCCAGCGTGACCATCACGTTGAACTCGCCGCCCGATTCACGGTAGAAGTTGAGGGCCAGGAAGTTGAGCTCATCGCTGAACGCAATGGGGCCACCCAGATCGAGGGAGGTGCCAGCCTCCGCTGCGGCGCCAACGCTCTTGGTGGTGCTCACGGCCATGCCAGGTCCGCCGAGCGGGTCGGCAAACAACAGCGACACCACGCCTGCATCATCCACCAAGGCAGGTGCCACATCCACCGCATCGAAGCTGATTGGCGCCGTCGGCGACAGCCCCCGCAGGGGAGGCGCTTCGCCGAAGCCGCCCAGCCCCCCTTCCCTGGGCACGTTCGAGGTTCTGCGCAACAGCAGTTGCTGCCCGGAGCGGCCCAAGCCAAAGGTTTGGATGAAGGAGCCCGCGCTCGCAATGGGCGCCGTCATCGATGCTTCCGCAGGCGGCGCTTCGCCGACGCTGCCGGACCCCGAGCCTGCGGGCACATCGGATGTCTTGCGCAACAGCAGTTCCGGCCCGGAACGGCTCACGTCCAGCGTGAAGGTGTAGGCGCCAGCCTCCGCAATCGTCGTGGAGAGGTTCGGCGTGCCCGCAGCGTCAAGCACCGCCAGCGGCTTGCCGAGCACAAGCTCCCCCACGTCCCCGACGCCGATGTTGACCGTGGACCAGTCCGCGCTGGCCACCTTGAACGAGTACGTTCCGGCCTCCAGCTCAATATCCGTCCGGTATTTGGCTGCGCCGGTAAAGGCCATTTCATTGTCGGTGCCCCAGCCGTTGAAATCACCGCGCAAGTAGAAGGGCACGCCTGCAAAGGGCTCCTCGGGCGCCACCCAGAGCGTCACGCCGCCTTGGGCGTCTTCCGTGGCGCTGAAACCGCCTGCATTGAGGGTGAACAGATAGTCGCCGCCATCGGCCAAAACCAGCTGCATGTTCGGATTGCGGGGGCCGCTCAGGGCGGTTGCGGTGTTGAGATCCACCGTGGTGTTGTCCCCCGACTCACTCGCCACGCTCAAGTCAACCGTGCTCCAGTCTTCCGAGGCCACCTTGAAGCCGTGGGTGCCGGCATCGGCCGCGATGCTGACCTGATAAACGCCCTGGCCAACGTAGGCCAAGGGACTGCCGGTTCCCCAGCCATTGAAGTCACCGCGCACATAGGCCTGAACCGGAAAGGCGGCGGCATTGGCAACCCTGAGCACCGGCGCTGCGCTGTCGATGGCATCAAGCGCGAATCGATACTCCCCCGCTTCCGGGATGGTGATCTCAAGGTTGGGCTGCCCGCCTGCTGCCGATAAGGCCACCGATTCACCTAGGGTGACCTCCGACTGCCCGGCCGGCGCGGAGATGTCCACCGTGCTCCAGTCTTCAGAGGCGATCTTGAAAGCGTAGGTGCCCGCCTCAACTTCAAGGAAGCCCTCGTAAACGCCGCCGCCAATGTAATTCAAGGGGTCAGTGCCCCAGCCGTTGAAAGCGCCGCGCAGGAAAATCTCCGTATCGCCGTAGGGCACGGGCGGCTCGAAGCCGGCGGTGGCGAATGCCGACAGGCCTTCGCCCTGGGTGGCGCCCTGGGCTTTCGTGAACACGGCGGTGGTGAGGCCAGGAACGCTGAAAGTGCCGCCCCCTTCGGCTTCAGTGAAGCTTGCGCCCTGCACGGCCGCATCGGCCGAAGCCTGCTGCACGGCGTGCAGCGCGAAGCCGCTGGCCGTGCGGACGCTGATGGACTGCGCTTCGGTGGACCCGTTGAACACCACCACAAGGGCATCGGCATTGGGGTCTAGGTCTGCCCTTGGCTCAGCATCGGAATTGGTCACTTCGCCCACGCCGTCGTCGATGCTCATCACGATCAGGTTTGGAACCGCCGCCTTGCCCACATTGTGAAACCCGACCCGATCAATCACATCAGCCGCGCTTTGCAGGCTGAACAGCGGGCTGCCTGCGGAGATCTTCAGGAATTCGTTGAACAGGGTGGAGGCAAGGCCAATCTGCTCGGCGGTCGGCTTGGCGTTGGCGTCTGCTATCGCCTCCCTCGCCGCTTCGTCGGCCAGCCCCTCAAGCGGCAGCCCGACGTTCCAGTTGTTGTGCTGCTTGGTGAAATCGACGGTGTTGAACCAGTCGCCCGAGTTGTAGCTGTTGTGCGTGAGCGACTTGGAACGCAGCAGGTCACCGCCCATGTGCACGAAAGGCACGCCTTGGCTGAGCAGTGCGAGGGATTGCGCCTGCACGGCCATGCGCACGCGGCTCTCCGTCGGCGTGGCCGCCCCGTCCGGCAGGATGCCGCCCTGATTGATGTGGTCCCAGAAGGTGAGGCCGTCATGCACCGAAACGTAGTTGACGCTCTCCTGGGGGTCGGCGGTGTATGCGCCTTGGCTGGCGGCTTCAACCGTGACGCCGGAATCAAGCACCAACGAGTAGGCCGACAAGTTGCCCGCCAAGCCAGTGCGAATCCGCGTCAGGTCGCCTTCAGAGGAGAGGTGCAGATTGCGAACGGGATCCCGCATCCGGTCATTGAAGGTGCCAATGCCCGTGCCGGCCATGTTGGCTTGCACGGCGCTCTCGAAGCTGTCCGTCGCAGTGCCGGAGCTCGGCCCCCAGCCTTCGCCATAGATGTAGGTGCCGGGATCCACTGCCTGCACGGCCGCTAGGGTTTCCCGCATCAAGGCGACAGGATGCAGGCTCATCCAATCAAATCGAAAGCCGCCGACCTTGTAGTTGCTGGCCCAAAATACCGTGGAGTCCTTGACGAACTTCCCCATCATGGCCCGTTCCGCAGCCGTGTCGCTGCAGCAGCTGGCACGCTCGATTGCGCCAGTGATGGGGTGACGGCGGTGGTAGTAGCCAGGAACGATGCGGTCGAACACAGACAGGTCGTCGTCCGCGCCTTCCGCGGCCGTGTGGTTGTACACCACGTCCATCACCACGCGCAGGCCCATCTCGTGCAGGGCCTGGAACATGGCCCGCATTTCCCGAATGCGCGCAGGGCCTTGAGGTTCGGTGGCGTAGCTGCCTTCCGGCACGTTGAAGAGCACCGGGTCGTAGCCCCAGTTAAAGCCGTCGATGTCCTTCAGGGCATCAACCACCTTTCTGGCTTCATCGGTGGTGGGGTCCAGGCTCATGAGCCGTTCGAGGATTTCCGTGCGATCGAACACGTCGCCCGGGCAAAGCTCCTCGCTTGAATCGTCAATGGCGCAAAGCTCGTGAATGGCGTTGTCAAGGTTGACCTGGCGCGCTGGATCCTCGTTGATCGAACGGATGTCGAAGGCGGGCAGCACGTGGAAGTGGGTGACGCCCGACTCCGCTAGGCTTTGCAGATGGCGCACCGGGGCTGAATCGGCGGCCGTGAAGGCGAGGTACTTGCCTCGATGCGCCGCATCCGTGCTCGCATCCCGTGCACTGAAATCCCGGATGTGGCCCTCGTAGATCACCGCCTCTTCCGGTGCGCCGGCGGGTGGTGGGACGTGGGCGTCCCATCCCGGCGGCTTGAGGTCGTCGTCGTTGATGTTGACGAACTGCGATGCCAGAGAGTTCGTGTAGGCGCTGACCGAGTAGGGATCGCGTGCCTCGCGAACCAATACTTCACCCTCCGCTGGATGGTAGGCGGTCACAACGAATCGGTAGTACCGCCGGTCCCAATCCGCTTCCGAGCCGGAAAGGCTCCAGATGCCGGTCTCGTCATCGCGCTGCATGGGGGTGTCGCCGGCAAACACCAGCTGGCCGTCGGCACGCTCATCATAGAGGCGCAGCGCCACTTCCTGCGCCGAGGGCGCCCAGACCGATGCGGTGATCGACCCGTCGCTGTAAACCGGCCCCAGCGTGGCTTCGTCCGCATCATTGGCACCGGCGGCGTAGAGGCTGTCCAGGGCCCAGTCAATCTGCAGCTGGGTGCCGAACTGCTTGCCGTCCGCGTCGGTTCCCGTGATCCAGAGCTGCCCCCTGAGCAGTTCCTTGACCTGCGCTGCATCAAGT
Organism: Candidatus Azophilus sp.; assembly: GCA_965220835.1. Taxonomy (GTDB): domain Bacteria; phylum Pseudomonadota; class Gammaproteobacteria; order Pseudomonadales; family Azotimanducaceae; genus Azophilus. The sequence continues at coordinate 3,128,250 of OZ244842.1, forward strand.
CCGGTGGCATAGGCGGAATAGCCGTCTAGCTGGGGAACTCGCGCCCGCTGGGCATCGGAAAGCTCGGCCGGCGTGAGCGTGGCCGCCAGCTCGCCGCCGGTAACCACGCCGCGCACGGTGCCATCGGCGGCGTCCTCCCCAACCACATCAAGCGAGCCGGTGGCCGAGCTGTGCAGTTCCACATTGGCGAGGTCGCGATTCCAAAGAATGGTGCCCGCGTCAATCCAATGCGCGGCCTGGTCCTCGATGGCCAGCGGCGGCGGCTCGAACTCCTCGCAAACGTCATTGATGCAGAGGGGTTCGGCGGCCACCCTGGCCTCCCTCAGTTCGGATTCGGCAACCGTCGAATCAACCACCACCCAGTAGCTGTTGCGATAGGGGTTGCTGGTGTCCTCGCTGAAGTTGATGCGCAGATCCTCAGTCTGCACGGCGCCGGGTTGGTCGTGAATGATGAAGTTGCCGCACACCGCAGCATCCTGAAGCTGCAGCACCCAATAGGCGCCGTAGATTGGGTCCGGCTCACCATCGAGGTAGTGCTGGTGGTTGGTGGCCGGCCCGCTTGGCCAGCTGGTGCCGGTGCCTTCGTAGCTGTAGTCAACGCCGCCGCCGGGGCCCTGCAGCGTGACCCGACTCGGATCCCAGCTGCCGGCCTCGCAGCCGTTGTTCCAAAGGTGCAACACCCAGCCGTCGAAGTTTTTGTCCCGGCGGTTGTAGTAGATGACCGCTTCATTGGGGCCGGGCTGGTACTTCGGGGCGGGCTTGTCGGGCACCACGCAGCGCCCGTCCACGGCGATTTCGGGCGGTTCGCACTCAATGTCCGGCGGCGGTCCGCACTGCCCGCTGTCGAGAATGACCTGGCCCGGGGCACAGGTTTGCAGGGGTTCCTGGCTGCCCCCAGTGCCGCCACCGCCGCCACAGCCGGCCAACACCAGCGGCAGCAGCAGGGCCATAAGCCAAGAGATTCGAAACCGAGGGTTCACACCTGTTGCACGCATACGCAAAAGCCCTTGTCTGAAGACACTTCCAAGCCCGCCCTTGCCACCGCATTGCAGTTCAGTTGCGCGAGTGGCCTCAGGGCGCTGGGGAGGAAACGCCTAACATTTGTTGTTCCGGTGCCTTGACTGCTGATCAAGCGATTCTCCCCACGCACGGATACTAAGTGAGCACCTTGGGCGCAGCAACGCCGTGCATTCGTATTCATTTTTTGCGCCGTCGCGCAGCGCTGGAACGCACGGTGACAGCAAGGTACAAGGCGTGAATGAAACGAAGCACTCAGGAAACCGGCAAGCCGTGGTGGCGCGGCGCCGTCATCTACCAGATCTATCCCCGCAGCTATCAGGATTCCAACAACGACGGCATCGGCGACCTCAAGGGCATTCGTTCGCGCCTCGACCACATCGCCGACCTTGGCGTCGATGGGGTGTGGATTTCGCCCTGCTTTAAGTCGCCGATGAAGGACTTTGGCTACGACGTGGCCGACTACCGGGACGTGGACCCAATCTTCGGCACGCTTGAAGACTTTGACGACCTGCTTGATGCGGCCCATCGCCGCAACTTGAAGGTCATCATCGATCAGGTCTATTCGCACACCTCCGACCAACACGGCTGGTTTGCGGAGAGCCGGGCGAGCCGGTCCAACGACAAGGCGGACTGGTACGTGTGGGCAGACCCGAAGCCCGACGGCTCGCCGCCCAACAACTGGCAGTCCGTGTTCACCGGTCCGGCCTGGACTTGGGATGCCCGCCGCGAGCAGTACTACCTGCACAACTTCCTGCCCCAACAGCCGGACCTCAACCTGCACAACCCGGCGGTCCAGCAGGCGCTGCTGGACGTGGCGCGCTTCTGGCTGGAGCGCGGCGTGGACGGCTTCCGGCTTGATGCGATCAACCACGGCATGCACGACCCGGAACTGCGTGACAACCCGGTGGCTGAACCGCCGATGTTCAATCGAGCAAGGCCCTACCTGATGCAGGATCACCTGCACTCGATGAACCACCCGGACATGCCCGCCCTGCTGGAACGCATCCGGGCGCTGGCCAACACTTTCGGCGACATCTTCACATTGGCGGAAGTGGGGTCCGGGCGGGCGCTGGAAATCCAGCAAGCCTACACCGCTGGCACAAAGCGGCTGAACAGCGCCTATGGGTTTGAGTTCCTGGGCCCAAACGAACCCGACGCGGCCAACATCCGGCGCGTGCTGGGCAACTGGAGCGGCGCCCCCGGAGAGGGCTGGCCGTCTTGGGCGTTTTCCAACCACGATGCGCCCCGGGTGGCCAGCCGCTGGTTCCAGCAAATGGAGGCATCCCAGCGCACCAAGCTGCTGGCGCTGCTGTTGGTTGCCCTGCGCGGCAACGCGCTCATCTACCAGGGCGAGGAACTTGGGCTGGCCCAAGCGGAAATACCCTTTGACCGCATTCAGGACCCGGAGGCGAAGAACAACTGGCCGCAAACCCTGGGCCGGGACGGCGCCCGCACGCCCATGCCCTGGCAGCGCCACGAAACCGGGGCCGGGTTCAGCCAAGCGGAGCCCTGGCTGCCCATGCCCGAGGCGCACAGAACGCTGGCGGTGGACGGCCAACTGGCCGACCCTGAATCCACCCTGCACTTCTTCCGCCAAGCCATTGGCCTACGCCAATCATCGGCCGCCCTGCGCCGAGGCGCGCTGCAGTTCCTGGACGCTGGGGAGCTGCTGGCCTTTGTCAGGCAGGTCGAAGGTCAGCAGGCGCTATGCGTATTCAACCTCACCTCGGAACCGGCGCAGTGGACGCCGCCGCAAGCCACCACCGAACGCCACCTTAGCGTTGGCTGCGCGGTGCCCGACGGGCGCTGCCCCACAATGATGGCGCCATTCAGCGGCTTCGTCGGCACGGTTGAGGATGGCGTGCTGGGGCAGGTTTGAACAGGCATAGGGCGCCTGGCTCGGTCGGGAACGCCATGCGATCCTGAGGCCCTCCCCCGCGGGCTGGCCCAGCCACGGCTCAGCCTCGCGGCGCTCCTCCATCATCGTTGGCTGAAGCATGTTCAAAGGCATGTCTGTATATTGGTGATTCGATGTACTTGTGGGGCTGCGAGACTTAGCACGCTCGGCACAGAAGCGCCGTTTGCCAACAGCATGAAAGCCGCCAAAACCACATCCCTCGACATTGCCGCTGTCGCCGGGGTCTCCCAGTCCACGGTTTCCCGGGCGCTGCGCAACAGCCCTGAAGTAAGCGCCGAGACGCGTCGGCACATTCAGCGCATCGCCAAGGAAATGCGCTACACCGTGGACCGCAACGCCAGCCGGCTGCGGGCGCAGACCACCAAAACCCTGGCGCTGCTGTTCTGTGAGGATGAGGTGGAGTCCCACATCAACCCGTTCTTTCTCTCCATACTGAGCAGCGCCGCGCGCACGGCGGCCAGCCGCGGCTACGACCTGTTGGTGACCTTTCAGCAACTCAGCGAGAACTGGGTGGAAGACTTCCAGGACGCCCACCGCGCCGACGGGCTGATCTTGCTCGGCATCCGCGACCGGGCCAGCTACGACGCCCAACTGATCAAACTGACCGAGCGCGGCACGAGGTTCGTGATCTGGGGCCTGGAGCACCAGGTGCCCGGCGTCTCCAGCTACGTGACCTGCCAGAATCAGGCCAGTGCAAAGGCGCTCACCAGCCACCTCATCAATCTCGGCCACCGCCATTTCGCCTTCATTGGCCGCACGTCCGCCGCCAACCCGGAATTCCGGCTTCGACACCAAGGCTTTCTGCAGGCGCTGGCCGACTGTCGCATCCAGACCGGAGCCGATTTGCACATTCCCGCCAATTCATCGGAGGCCGAGGGCTATGAGGCCGTGGGGTCGCTGCTCTCAACCGGCGCGACAGTCGATGCCATCGTCTGCGCCAGCGACCTCATCGCAGTGGGCGCCATTGCCGCCCTGAACGACCATGGGCTGTCGGTGCCCGACAACATTGCCGTGGTCGGCTACGACGACCTGCCCATCGCCCAGTACATGCGGCCCGCGCTCACCACCGTGCGCCAAGACACCGAGCTGGCCGGCCAGCGCTTGGTGGAGCAACTGATCGGCCTGATTGCCGGCGAAGACGTCCAGCCGGAAGAACTGCCCGTCAACCTCATGATCAGGCGATCTTGCGGGACGGCAGGCTGAGGTGGGGTTACGGGACTGAACCGGTAACCCTTTTCGTCATGGCCGGGAGATAAGCGAGGCTTACACAGCACGTAACCGAGTCCTTGCAATCGTATTCATGCGTGTTGGTTTGCATGGCTGGTGAACTGGCGGGTATATATGGCCGGAAACTGCTTGGCCGTCCCGATGTCGCTTCTGGCCAACTTCCATGAGCCAAAGGGAGACAGCCTACCGGCTGGATGGCTGTCCCCTCCGCACAATCGGCTTGGCGCACTGCGGCAAGCCAAGGGCGTCATTGGCGTCTTGCTGTTGTTGGCGTTCGCTCCTCTCCCTGCCGATGAAAGGCCATCGCCCGTAACGGTGAAGGCTTGGCACACCTTTGGCGTCGATTCGATGGAGGAGCGGCTGTTTGTCAAGGCCGTGGACGGGTTCTTGGCGGAACACCCGGATGTCCGGGTGGAAGCCGTGCGCATACCCTATATGCAAAATCTGCAGCAGTTCATCAATGCCGCCCAAGCCGGCGAGGCGCCGGACCTTATTCGGCTGTCCTCCACGGAGCTGGGCAAGGTCGGCGATGTGTCCGTGGAGGGGTTCCCGCTGCTCGAGGACCTGCGGGCGCATCTCACGCCAATGCAGAAGGCCCGATACCTGCGCCCGGCGCTCGCCGGCATGAGCTACGGCGCATCGCTTTACGCGCTGCCCGCCAGCCAGAGCTGCATGACGCTGCTCTACAACAGGGACATTTTCGATGCCGCCGGCCACCCTTACCCGAACGCCGAATGGCAAACCGAAGATCTGCTGCAAGCCGCAACCGCCCTCACCACGGACGATGTGGCCGGCATCGCCCTGCCCATCAAGTGGTCCTACTGGTTCATTCCGTTCATCGCCGCCGCGGGCGGCAGGCTCTTCGATGCCGAAGGAAACCCCGTGTTGGACTCGGCCGGTGCGGCGGCGGCGATGCATTGGGTGCTGGACCTGGAGCGCGTCCATGGGGTAACCGGGGCAATCAACAGCATCGAGGCGATGTCCACCCGGTTTCAAACCGGACGCGCCGCCATGGTGATCGATGGCGCTTGGAACTGGGACCGCTACGTCGATTCAGGGATTGCCTTGGGCCAATCGCTGCTGCCGTACGATGGCTCAACGGGCAAGCGAATGGCGCCGATGATCGACTATTTCGGCTGGAGCGTGGCCAAGCAGAGCCCGGCGAAGGCAGCTGCCGTGGAGCTAGGGCTGTGGTTGGCTTCCGCGGCGGTGCAGGTGGATTTCGCCTTGGGCACCTACAGCCTTCCGACCTTGGTGGCACTGAAAGACGACCCTGCGGTCACCGGCCATCCGGTGGTGGGTGGCTTCATGGCGCAAGCCGGCTTCGCGACCTCCGTGCCGGCCACGCGGGCCAGCGCCCTGCTCTTCGAACAGCTCGACACCGCGCTGTCTCTCACTCACGATGGCACGCTGACCGCTCAAGCCGCCCTGAGGGCGGCGGACCGGGAGCTGGCCAAGATGCTGGCGTGGTAGCCGTGGCAGTGCTCAGGTTGCCCCAACACGGCATGCGAGCGCGGCGCTGCGCGCCATCCGAGGGCGGGACGCCGTCGCTCCGTGGGTGGTCGCCCGAACCCCTTCTTCTTGTCGGCAGCCTTCTTCTGGCCTCGCTTTTGGCCTCGCTCACGCAAGCGGCCGTGCCAGCTGATGCGGTTCCCCGCTTGGTTGCGGACCCGGCTCAGCACGACTATCGGCGCATCCATGTCGAGGTCCAACATCGTCCGGGGCTGGATGCCCGCGGCTACCAAATCTGGTTCGCTGACCAGCCGTTCGACCGCGTCGCCGATGCGGAACTGCACTCGACCTTGGTGATTGGAAGCACCGATAGCCTCCAACGCACCGCCCCGGCCTTCGACACCCAGGACTGTTGGGCGGGGGGACAGCCGGTGCACCGCAACGTCAATGACATCCCGGTGCTGGCCCCGGACTCCTTGGAGTGGTCCTGTTCGCTCTCCGGCATGGCACCCGGCGTGGATCAATGGATTGCCGTGCTGCCGGTTGATGCCGATGGCCGGGGGCTGGCGCCCTTGGTACCCATCCTGGCGCGCACCGACCTACCGGACCAGCGGCCGCCGCCGCCGGATACCCTGCCCATCACGTTGACCTTGGGCTCGATCGTGCTGTCCGCCATCGTTCTGCTGTGGCACTTGCGCAGGCGGGACATCCAGCGAGGCCATGCCCGGTCAAGCCGCGCGTACCTTTACGTGGCGCCGGCCCTCATCGGCTTGGCCACCCTCACCTTTTATCCGCTGGCCTATGGGGTGTGGCTGGCCTTCACCGATGCCAGCCAAAGCCACCTGGGAGAGGAACGCTGGATTGGGCTCGACAACTTCGCCACGGTCCTCTTCAGCCCCGGCATCGTTCGCGTCACCCTGTTCACCCTCGTCTGGACCCTTGTCAACGTGACCGCACACGTCGTGATCGGGCTGCTGCTCGCCTACACGTTGACCCGCCCCGGCATCCGCGGGCGAACGCTCTACCGCACCATCTTGCTGCTGCCTTGGGCCATCCCCGGCTACATTTCCGTGCTCGCCTGGAACGGCATGCTGCAGCCTGACGGGTTGATCAATGCCATCCTGGGCACCGCAACGGACTTCACCGCCACGCCGCTGGCGGCCCGCACGTCGGTCATTCTGGTCAACATCTGGCTGGGGATTCCGTTCATGATGATGGTGCTGAGCGGCGCACTGCAGGCCATCTCCACCGAGATGTTTGAAGCAGCCGAACTTGACGGCATCTCCGGCTGGAACCAGTTCGCTTACCTGACGCTGCCCAATCTGAAGGCAACTCTGGTGCCGGTCTCGCTGCTCGGCTTCATCTGGACCTTCAACACCTTCAACACCATCTACCTGATGACGCGGGGCAATCCCTACGTGGGCTTCGGCGAGCCCGGCGCGACGGACACCCTGGTCACCTACGTGTTCAGCGTCGCCTTCGACTATGGGCGCTACGGCGTCGCCGCCGCGTGGTCGGTTGCCATCTTCCTGCTGTTGCTCGCCTTCTCCTATCTTTACGTGAAACGCTCCGGCGTCATGGAGGTTGCGCGATGAGCGGCAAGCCCGAGATCATCCAATGGGTGGTGCCCGCCGAGGTCCGCGCGCTCAGGCGCTGGCTGCCCGCAGCCGCCGCGGTTCTGGCCATCGTTGCGCTCTTGGAGGGGCTGCGGGACGATGGGCCGCGGCAGATGGGGTTGCTTGGTGGCTTGCTGCTGCTCGTCGGTTGCCGCGCCTGCCTAGCTGGCGACCGGCGCGCTTGGAAGCAGCGCCTTGGTGCGATCCTGGCGGGCGTTGGCGTCGCAATGGCCGTGCACCTTCTGCTCGTCAGCGGGATGAGCCTCTACGACCTCTGGACGATTGCTTGGCTTGCGGTGCCCAGTGCGCTGGCGCTCTATTGGCTGCTCTCGACGCGGGTGTCGGCCTGGGCGTCGGGAGCGGACGACGCCGCGTTCGTCAGCGAATGCCTGCGCCGCAATCGACGCCTGGGGCCCTTGCTGTCTCGGGCCGGGGCGCAAGTGCTGCTGATCCACGCCTGCGCGCCGGTCGTCATTCCCTTGGTGTGGATCGCCGACGTGGCAGTGTCGCCGGGCAACGTGCTGGGCGGCGCCATCGGCGATGCCTTCACCCTGGACCACTTCGCCACCGTGCTCTCCAGCGCCGCCTTCGGCACTTGGGCGGTCAATTCCCTGGTGGTCGCCGTGGGCACCACCATTGTCGGCCTGCTGCTCGCCATCCCCGCGGGTTATGCGTTCAGCCGCCATCGGTTTTCCGGCCGGCGCGCGTCGATGTTCCTGTTCGTCCTGGTGCAGATGTTTCCCGGCATCATCATCCTGCTGCCTTACTTCATGATCATGAAGACCCTCGGGCTGCTGAACACCAGCATCGGCCTGATTGTCGTCTATTCGGTCACCGCGCTGCCGTTGTGCGTCTGGATGCTCAAGGGCTTCTTCGATTCGATTCCCAGGGAAGTGGAGGAAGCGGCGGCCATCGAGGGCTGCACCCAGTTCCAGATCTTCCGCCACATCATCCTGCCGCTGTCGTTGCCGGCCGTGGCGGTGACGGCGCTGTTCTCGTTCCTCGCCGCGTGGAATGAGTTCCTGCTGGCCTTGGTGTTCAACACATCGAACGACCAGTACACGCTGCCGGTGGGGCTGGCGTCCATGATTCCCGCCACCGGCCAGCAGTGGGGCGACTTCGCCGCCGCCAGCATCTTGGTGAGCATTCCCGTGGTGATTCTCTTCATCGCCTTCCAAAGGGCCTTGGTGCAAGGATTGAGCGCCGGTGCGGTCAAGGGCTAGCCATTGATGTCAACGGTTGAATTCCAAAAGGTGACCAAGCGTTTCGACGACGGCACTGTCGCGCTGGATTCGCTGAGCCTGAAGGTCGAGGAGGGGGAGTTTCTGGTGCTGCTCGGCCCGTCCGGGTGCGGCAAGTCCACGGCGTTGCGAATTCTGGCCGGGCTGGAGGAGGCCAGCTCCGGAGACATCCTCATTGGCGGCCAGCGCGTCAACGATCTGCCGCCCGGGGCAAGGGATCTCGGCATGGTCTTTCAGTCCTACGCGCTCTATCCGCACATGAGCGTGGCGGAGAACTTAAGCTTCGGGCTGCGCCGCGGCCACCAGCGCCAAGCCATCAGCGAAGCGGAGATCGGCGAGCGCGTGGACAGCGCCGTGGCGCTATTGGACTTAGGCGAAGTGCTCGACAGAAGGCCCCGCGAGCTGTCCGGCGGCCAGCAGCAGCGGGTTGCCATCGGCCGGGCCCTAGTCCGGCGGCCGAAGGTGCTGCTGATGGACGAGCCCCTGTCCAACCTCGACGCCAAGCTGCGCACCCGCATGCGGCTGGAAATCAGGCGGCTGCATGAACGGCACGGCACAACAACCGTTTACGTCACCCACGACCAAGTGGAGGCGATGACGCTGGCGGACCGCATCGCCGTGCTGAACCAAGGCCAGCTGCAGCAGCACGCCCAGCCCTTGGACGCCTATCATCGGCCGGCCAACTCGTTCGTGGCGTCCTTCGTTGGCACACCGCCGATGAACCTGATCGAGGGGGAGGCCAAGTCAGGCCAATTTCACGCCGGAGAGCTGTCGTTCCCGCTGCCGGAACACCTCAAGGCGCAAACGGGCCACGCCTTCTACGGCATCAGGCCGGAGCAGGTCCGGCGGCTTGATGACGCCGAGCATGGCGAGGCCGTTGCGGTGACGGTCTTGGGCCGCGAGAACCTAGGCAACGTCTCCGTCATGCACTTGGATGCGCTCGGCCAGCGCATCACGGCGTCGGAGCGCTTCGATGCCGCATCGGAGGCAGACCGCAGCGCTCAAATGACCGTTTCACTGACCCATGCATCCGCGATTCTGTTGGAGAGTTAGGCATTGAACGACGTCAAGTGCGAGTGGTGGCGGGGCGCCGTCATCTACCAGATCTACCCGCGCAGCTTTCTGGACACCAACGACGACGGCATCGGCGACCTTCCCGGCATCACCTCCCGATTGGAGTACGTGGCCGACCTTGGCGTGGACGGCATCTGGATCTCGCCCTTCTTCACCTCGCCGATGAAGGACTTCGGCTACGACGTGGCGGACTACCGCGACGTCGACCCGGTGTTCGGCACGCTGCAGGACTTTGACGCCCTGCTGGCAAAGGCCCATCGACTCGACTTGAAAGTGATCATCGATCAGGTCTATTCGCACACGTCCGATGCGCATCCCTGGTTCACGGAGAGCCGCTCAGGCCGCGGCAACGACAAGGCGGACTGGTTCGTCTGGGCAGATCCGAAGGCGGACGGTTCACCGCCCAACAACTGGCAATCCGTGTTCACCGGCCCCGGCTGGACTTGGGATGCACGGCGCGAGCAGTACTACCACCACAACTTCCTGCCTGAACAGCCACACCTGAACCTGCACCATCCGGCGGTTCAGGAGGCCTTGCTGGACGTTGCCCGCTTCTGGTTGGAGCGGGGCGTGGACGGCTTCCGGCTTGATGCCCTCAACCACGGCATGCACGACCAGCGGCTGCGCGACAATCCCAGGGCCAAGCCGCCGTTCTTCACCAAGTCCAGGCCCTACCTGATGCAGGAGCAGCGCTACACCTTGAACCATCCGGACATGCCCGCCCTGCTGGAGCGGTTCCGCAGCCTGACCGATTCCTACGGCGAGGTGTTCACGGTGGCGGAAGTGGGTTCCGGAGACCCGCTGCCGACCCAGAAGGCCTACACGGCCCATGCAAAGCGCCTGCACAGCGCCTACGGCTTCGAGTTTCTCAGCATGGGCGAAGTGACCGCGGGTCGGGTTAGGCAAGTGCTGAGCAATTGGAACGGCGACCCAGGCGAGGGGTGGCCGTCTTGGGCATTCTCCAACCACGACGTGCCCCGGGTTGCCAGCCGCTGGTGCCAGGAGCCGGCCCCTGCTCACCGAACCCGACTGTTCGCGCTGCTGCAGATGGCCCTGCGCGGCACCACGTTGATCTACCAAGGCGAGGAACTGGGGCTGACCCAGGCGCATATTCCGTTCGAGCAGATCCAGGACCCGGAGGCGAAGAACAACTGGCCGCAGACCTTCGGCCGGGACGGCGCCCGCACGCCCATGCCCTGGCGCCGTGACGAAGCGCGGGGCGGTTTCACGGGCGCCAATCCCTGGCTGCCGCTGCCGGAGGAGCACCGAGCGCTGGCGGTTGACGCCCAAGCCGCCGACCCCCACTCCACCCTCGGCTTCTTCCGCCAAGCCATCGACCTGCGCCGCTCCTCCGAGGCACTCAAGGCGGGCAACTTGCGCTTTCTTGCGGCCGACGACGATTTGCTGGCCTTCGAGCGCAGCAGCGGGGGACAGTCGGCCCTGTGCGCCTTTAACCTGACCGACCGCCCAATCGACTGGGCACCGCCCCAGAACGGCCGGGCGGAGCGCGAACTCAACATTGCCTGCGCGCCCCAAGGCGGGCAGTGCCCGGCTTCCCTGCCGCCGTTCAGTGGCTATGTGGGCTTGTTCAGCGACGGCCAGAGCGAGCTGCGGTGAACACCTGGGACCTGACGGACCCGTTCAAGGCAGCCCGCGCCTCGAGTGGCTTGCTGGCGGCGGATTTCGCAGGCGAGACCATTCCCATGATTCTCCGCCATGGCGACGTGCGGCGTGCGGCCCGGGACTTCCGGGCCTTCAGTTCCGATGCGCCGTTCCGGGTGCCCATTCCCGGCGAGGCACCCTTTCGGGACGTGCGGGAACTGCCCATCGAAACCGACCCCCCGGAACACACGGCCTATCGGGCCTTGGCGCAGCCCTTCTTCGAACGGCCCAAACTGCCCGAGGTCATTGAGGCGGTCGGCGAGTTGACCGCCACCCTGCTGGATGCCGTCATGGGGCGCGAGGACGTCGAAGTCATCCGGGAGTTTGCCGTCAAGCTGCAGTCCCGAGCGCTGGCGCTGATGCTGAAGCGGCCAGCCGCGGACGGCCTGCTGTGGGAGAGATGGAACACCAATCTGCTCTACGACGAAGCCTCCCGACAGGCGCTCTATCGATACCTCAACCGCGCGTTGGCGGAGGCTGCCGCAAACCCCGGCGATGACCTCTTCGGGGCGCTGTCCACGGCCCAGTTCGATGGGCGCAAGCTCACCGCCGATGAGATTCTCGGCTTCGCCATCCTCACCTTCGCGGGCGGGCGCGACACGGTGGTTTCGGTGATCGCGTTCGCGTTGGCGCATCTTGCCGACCAACCGGAAGACCTTGCGAGGCTGCGCGCCAACCCGGGCCTGATACGCAGCGCAGCCGAAGAGATCGTGCGGGTCTGCTCGCCGCTCACCCACATCGGCAGAACCTGCCCCGGCGGCACGGAAATCAACGGGCTGCGAATTCCGCCGGGCCATCGCGCATCCCTGTGTTGGGCCTCGGCCAACCGCGACGAGAGCGTGTTTCCGGATGCCGATGCAGTGCGCCTCGACCGACGGGGAAACGCGCACGTTGCCTACGGCGTTGGGCCGCACACCTGCTTGGGCGCCCATCAGGCCCGGCTGATCCTGCGAACGGTCCTGGAAAAGGTCTCCCAAAAGGTGTGCCGCATCGACTTCCTGTCCGGGGAGCCGAAGATTGAGCAATGGCCCGATTACCGGCGCCAGACGGGGTATGAGGCGCTGAGGATGACGCTCCACCCCAACCGCAACGAGGAGAGCGCACCATGAGCGCAATGAAGCTGCTGCTGAGCGTTTCGCTTTTCGGTTTGGCCGTGCTGGCCCACGCCGAACGCTTGCCCAACATCGTGCTTCTGATCGGCGACGACCACGGCTATCCCTACTTCGGCTTCATGGGCGACGACAACGTGATCACGCCGACCATGGACGCCCTTGCCGCCGGCGGCGTCACCTTTACGCAGGGCCATAGCACCGCGCCCTATTGCCGACCGTCCCTGCGCACGCTGGCCACCGGGCTGCACCCCATCGAGTACCAGATCCGGTTGAACGACCACATCGCAGCCCTAAAGGAGCAAACGGACTGGCAGGCCATGAGCGCCGCCGAACAGCGCCGATGGACCACGGTGGAGAAGGCGAACGGCATGCGCACCTTCGATACGCTGCCGAAGCTGCTCCGAACCAAGGGCTACGTGAGCTGGCAGGGCGGCAAGTGGTGGGAGAACGCCTATCGCAACGGCCACTTCGATGAAGGCATGACCGAAGGTTGGGACATGTCCCGATTTGAGTCCCACGACTTCTTCCTGCAACTGATGGGCGCTGAGGGTAACGATCTCGTCCGGGAGACCATGGACCCCCTCTACGATTTCATCGACCGCCACCAGGATGCGCCGATGTTCATCTGGTTCGGCCCCATGCTGCCCCACACGCCGCTTGATGCGCCCTATCGCTTCAGCAAGCTCTACGCGGACAAGCCCATCTCCGAGTCCGCCAAGCTCTACTACAGCAACATCACTTGGTGGGACCAAGGGGTCAGCGACCTGATGGATCATGTGGAATCCAAGGGGCTGCTGGAGAATACGCTGTTCATCTACGTCAGCGACAATGGCTACGAACAGGACGGTAACGTGGAGTATCTCCATCCTGCGAGGGGTGCCCCCTCGCGCTCCCCAGCTGAGGGCTCCTTGCCTGCGAGGGGTGCCCCCTCGCGCTCCCCAGCTGAGGGCTCCTTGCCTGCGAGGGGTGCCCCCTCGCGCTCCCCGGCTGAGGGCTCCACCGACGGCGAAACCATCAGCGACGAGCTGGCCACTGGCGGGTTCACGGGCAAGGGGGCCCTGTACGACCTGTCGGTGCGCACGCCCATCATCTTCTATTGGAAGGACCGGCTCGCCGCGTCTTTCAACGAATCGAGCTTGGTGTCATCGCTGGATATCGTGCCCACCGTGCTGGACATTGCGGGCATCGAAGTGCCCGCTGACCTGCGTGGCCACTCCCTGAAACCCCTGCTCGAGGGCACCGGCGAGCCGATGACGGAGCGTTCCGAACTGATCGGCTACAGCGACAACCGCCGCGCTAAAGGCATGACGATGGGCGTGCGCTCGGAGGGCTACTACGTGCGCACCCATCGCTGGCACTTCTTCTGGTACGCCGATAGCGATGAAATGCGGCTTTACGACGTGACCGTCGATCCGCGAGGCACCCGTGACCTGAGCCGATCACGGCCTGGTCTAGTCAGCCATTTCAAAGGCCGAATCGAAGCTTGGAAGCAGGACATCGGCATGCCGGAGGCCATCGACATCTATGAATAGGCTAGTCTTGGCCGCAACGGTGGCTGCGCTGGTGGCTTCAGTGGGATCCTTCGTCGCCGCAGTCTCAACCAAAGCCGTGGCGTCAGCGAAAACTGCACCTTCCAACGCAGCGGCAGCTTCCGAAAAAGCGACAGCTTCCGACGAGGCGGCAGCTTCCGACGAAGCGGCGGCTTCATGGGAATCGGCGACTTTCCCAGAATCCGCGGATTCTGCGGAGGGCGGCAACGCCTGCGCGACGGACGAATTGCTGCTGCAGGTGCCGTCGCCCGATTGGCAGGATCAGGTTATCTACATGCTGTTCATCGACCGGTTCCAGGACGGCGATCCGAGCAACAATGACCAAGGCCACGGCGAATACGACCCAACGAGTGGCGCCCACTTCAGCGGTGGCGATTTGCAAGGCATCGTCGACCGCCTTGACTACCTGAAAGCGCTGGGCGCCACGGCGATCTGGATCACGCCCCCGGTGGCCAATCAGTGGTGGAGCACGCCCTACCAGGCCGCCGGCTGGCACGGCTATTGGGCCATCAACTTCCGCGAGATTGACCCGCACTTTGGCAATCTGCAGGACTACAAGCGCCTGTCCCACGAACTGCACTGCCGGGGCATGTTCCTGATCCAGGACATCGTGGCCAACCACACTGCCAACTTCTTCACCTACGACGGCGGCTACGACCCCGCCGACACCGCCAAGAACTTTCGCCTTCTCGAGCCCGGCTCCCACCAGCCAGCGCCAACCCAGCCGCCCTTCCACATGATCGACCGGCTGAACCCTGAGCACGCCGCCGCCAACATCTACCACTGGACGCCGACGTTGCAGGACTTCTCTGACCGCCATCAGGAAACCCACTACATGCTCGGCCAGCTGGCGGACCTGAACACGGAAAACCCAGTGGTCATTGCCGAGCTGAAGGACAGCTACAAGCACTGGATCAGCGAGGTCGGCGTGGATGCCTTCCGCATCGACACGGTCTCGCTGGTTGAACACGAATTCTGGCATCGCTTCCTGCAGGATGGCGACGGCATCTATGCCCACGCACGCCGCCTCGGCAAAAGCCACTTTCTGACCTTCGGCGAATCCGTGGCCTACTCCGCGCCGTTTGAGGAGGGCGGAGAGCAAAAGCTCAAGGGCTACATGGGGTCGGCGCTAAGGCCCTACGTGAACTCCATGCTGAACTACCCGCTCTACTTCGAGATCAGGCGGGTCATCGGGCGCGGGGAGGCGACGAACCAGCTCAAGCACCGGCTAGAACGGTTCATGGCCCTCTTTGAAGACCCGTTCAGCATGCCCACTTTCATTGACAACCACGACACGCCGCGGTTTCTCGCCACGGGAAGCACCGCCGCGTTCGAGCAGGCGCTGGCGCTGCTGTTCACGATTCCGGGCATTCCGATCATCTATCAGGGCACGGAACAGGCCTTGAAGGAAACGCGCATGGCGATGTTCGCTGGCGGCCACCACAACGAGAGCGGATCGTTCGATGCCGCGTCATCGCCATACCGGCTGATCCGGTCACTGGCTGAAATCCGCCGCTCGAACCCGGTTCTGACCCGCGGCAGCCTTAAGGTCATCGCCTCGGATTCTGCCGGCCCGGGGCTTTTCGCCTATCAGCGCACGCTGGGAGAACGGACGGTCACCGTGCTGATGAACACGGCCAACCATGCGGTTCTGGCCCACCAGCTGCCCGTCGGAACGCCACCGGGCAGCGAGTTGGCAGCCAGCCTCGCACTGAACTTCCAAGATCAGCTGGCAACGGGCAGCGACGGGCGAGTGACCGCAACCCTACCGCCACGGTCCGTCTTCATCAGCGTTCCTTACGAGGCGAGCACCGACGGCTTGAGGGCGTCCCGCTCTCAATCTGAGATCGCCATCACAGCACCGCCATCGGGCGGAACCTTCAGCGAGACCTTTCGCTTGTCCGGGCACGCGGAAGCCCCTGGCGAACTCCTTCTCATCCCGAACGGCAACATGGACCGCAGGCGCTCATTGCAAACGGACAGCGACGGCAACTGGCAGATCGACGTTCCGGTGGTTGACTTCGGCCGAGCGGAGCACCATCTTCAGGTTTACGACGCCCGCAATGGTCTGATTTCCAAACGGTTTTTCTATACGAGCGAGGTCAACAAAGCGACTCTGGAACGAACCTTCAGCGACCCCAGGGGGGATGACGTCGGCCCGGGTGGACGCTACATCAAGCCCCTGCAACCCTTAAGCCGAACCCAGAAGGACATCTTAAGCGCGCGAGTGCGCACCGCCGGCAGAAACCTGGAACTGAAGCTGACCATGGGCGAAGTCTCCAACAACTGGCTGCCAGCGAACGGCTTCGACAACGTGGTGTTCAGCATCTTCATCGACACCGATGCACGGGCGGGCTTGCGCACATTGCCGAAGCTGAATGCGAACATGCCGGCAAAGCTGCGCTGGAACCTGGCGCATGTGGCCTCCGGATGGGCCAGCTACCTGTACGATACCAGCAACGCGTCAGCCGACGAACAGGGGGAGAAGCTTGGCGTTTCACCGCGCATCACCAGCGATAAGCAAGCCCGCACCGTCACATTCTTCTACGAAGGCGAACGCTTCGGCGTGAACGACTGGCAAGGCGCCAACATCTACGTCACGACGTGGGAACACAACCCCGAAGGCGAATACACCGAGATCAACGAAACCCCTTCAGACTGGTCCTTCGGCGGCGCGCCGCCCACCTCGCCCAAGGTTCTCGACGACCTGTTGATTGCGGTGGGGGGAGAGTAGTGTGCGCCTACCGCACC
The DNA here is from genome assembly GCA_965220835.1 of Candidatus Azophilus sp. Lineage (GTDB taxonomy): Bacteria > Pseudomonadota > Gammaproteobacteria > Pseudomonadales > Azotimanducaceae > Azophilus. The sequence continues at coordinate 3,144,873 of OZ244842.1, forward strand.
CAGTAGCCCGACGGATCAGCCTAGTAGCCAAGAACTTGATCGCCAATCTGCCGGTACAGCTCGGCCCGGAACTGGTCGGCCATCCCCCAGCCTGATTCTGGCGGCTGGTGCACTTGGGACATGATGATGCCGATGATGCGGCGAGCTGGGTCGATCCAATAGTGGGTGCCCTCGTAGCCGCCTCCCATCCAGAGGCCGCCCGGCCCGGTTGAGCCGTCGGGTAGGCGGCCGCTGTTGATCCAGAGCGTATAGCCGCTGTAGCCGAACGGGTTGTCGAGCTGGGTCTTGGGCGAGGTCATGTCCGCAACGGTTTCCGCCTCCAGCAAACGCCTGCCCTGCCACTGACCGCGGCCGAGAAGGACCTGGAGGAAGTCCGCGAACCCTTCGGCCGTGGCGACCATGCCCTCGCCGCCGAGATAGAGCTTGCTTTGGGGCTCGTAGCGCGGCACGCCGGGGCCCATGAGGTCAAGGTCGCTGACCGCGGCTGGCCGCAGCTGACCGCCGGCGCCCGTGAAGCGCCCCGGCAGCGTCATGCCTTCCGGCAGGCCATAGCGAAGCCCGCGAATCGCAAACGGGGCAGTGATCCGTTCCTCGACCAGCGCTTTCAGGCTGCTGCCGGCCGCGCGTTCGGCAACGAACCCGAGCACCGTGGTGTTAAGGCCGTAGTGATAGCGCTTCCCGGGTTGTTCGATGAGGGGCAGGCGGGCCAGTTTGGCGATGAACTCATCCGTGGAAGCAGCGGCGGTCACTGTTTGCTCGGCGAGTGGCTCGTCCAAGCAGGCGATGCCCGTCTTTGCATAGTAGAAGCCCGCTTTGTGGTTGAGCAGGTCCTCCACGGTCATGGACGAAGCCGGATCGACCGATCTGAGGGGGCAGGCGGCATCAAGTTCTTCTCCACTGGCGGCGATGTCCGCGAGGCTCCGGCCATCCGGCGCCGTCGCCACCCGGAGTTGCCTGAACTCCGGAATGAACTGGCCAACTGGGTCATCCAGCCGCAAGACCCCATCCTCAACCAAGTCCAGCGCCAGCACGGTGGTGACCAGCTTGGTCATCGACCAGATGCGCATCCAGGTGTCGCCGGCCGCTTCTTGTTGCGCAGCCAACTCGCCGTTCACCACCCCATGCTCGTAGATCAACCGGCCTGCACTATCCTCCACCCGGGCGTAGAGAAACGGATGCGAACCCATCTCCACGTGCTCATCGAGCAAGGCATTGAGCCTCTCCGGAGCCAGCAGTTCGCTTGCGGCCGCTTGACAGCTCAACAGCAGGCCGAAAAGAAGGAGCAGCCCCGGTCGCCCGGTACGACGCCAATGCCTTGAGTTACACACGGTTACGCTTACTGCCTGCGGCGTGAGGATGAGGAATCATCTGAGCGCTGTGCTGACAAGTACGTTCGTGTCGAAGACCGCCCGTTCAATTCTCATCCGCAAGTAGCGCGTCAAGCTGGGCTTCGGTCAAGCCGTTGGCCGAGGCTTCGTGGCCCATTGCGTCCATCGTCGCTGAGCGTCGCTCCCAAGCCGCGCCTTTCAGCCGCTCATAGTGCTCGATGGACAGCATGACCGTTACGGCCCGATCGAGCGCGGGCCGCCCTCGCAATGAAATTGGAAAGATGCGCGGGGTAGCGGAACGCGTCGCCCTTGTCACCACCTGAGCACCGCCTGCGCAGCCGGCCTCGCGCGGTAGCGCTTGTCCCAGTCGCGCAGCAGCGGGCGGTCGCCGAACACGTCCGCCTCGACGTAGCGCATGAACTGCAGGGATGCTTGCAGCGTGCAGTCCACGATGGACACGCGGTCGCCCAGCAGCAGCGGCCGCCCGTCGCTGAGCAAGCGCTCCAAGTAGTCGAGCGGCGTTTGCATGGCCGCCTCCATCTGCGCTGCCTTGGCATCGTCCTTGGGATACCCCAACGGCGAGTTGACTGCGTGACCGTAGGCGCCCATGGGGCCGGCCAGGCGCAAATCCACAATGCGCTCGGCGTCGAGGGCGTGGCCGCGGTGTTCGGGTGTGCCGGATAGCAGTGGGTTTTCCGGGAATTTGTCTTCCAGGTAGTGAATGATGGCCAGGGACTCCACGAGAAAGCTGCCGTCATCGAGTTCCAAGGTGGGCACCGTGCCGAACGGATTGCGCGCCAGATGCGCCGGCTCCTTGTGGCGGCCCTTGACGGTGTTGACCACGATCTGTTCGATGTTCATCTGCGTGCCAAGCGCTTCCCGCTCAGCGATGTACAGCATGACTTTGGTTGGATTGGGCGCCAGGGGCACCATGTAGAGCTTCATAGTTCCTCCACGAGATCGACAATGTTCTCCAGCAGTTCGAAGCGCTTCGGGCCGATTGGGCCGGCGCTGTCAAGGCCGAGCTTCAGCGTGGTCACGCCGACTTCACGGTACTTCCGCAAGCGGTCACGAACCATCTCCCGTGTGCCCAGCACTTGAAACGCCGTGACCATGGTGTCCGGCACTTGTTTGGCGGCCTCCTCACGCTTGCCGTCAAGCCACAGGGCTTGAATCGCCTTGGCGTCCTCCGCGTAGCCTGCCCGCACGAAGGCGTCGTTGTAGAAGTTGGTGGTGGCCGAACCCATGCCGCCCATGTTAAAGGCAACGCCTGGTTTGCGCCGTTCGATCATTTCATCCACGTTCTCGCCAATCTCCACGCGCACCGACACGCACAGATCAACCGCCTGCAATGGCCGCCCAACGCTCTCGGCCCCCGCCGTCAGGTAATCCATATGCGCTTCGGGATGATCGGGGGAAAAGGAAGTGCCGAGCCAACCATTCGCCTGAGCCCCGGTAAAGCGCAATGCGTTCGGCCCCAGCGTGGCCAGGTAAATGGGAACGTCGGCGGGCGCGTGCGCGATGCGGATGGCTTTGCCTTCGCTGTCCGGCAGGGGCAGTTGGAACACCTTGCCCTGATAGCGCACTTTCTCGCCGGCGAAGATGAGGCGGCAGATGTCAACGGTTTCCTTGAGCCGCGTCAGCGGGGTTGTGTAACGCACGCCGTGCAGGCCCTCCACCACTTGGGGGCCGCTGGCGCCCAGACCCAGAACGAACCGCCCGCCGGTGAGGTCATGCAGGGTCAGCGCCGTCATGGCAGTCATGGCGGGGGTGCGGGCGGTCACCTGCATGATGCCGGTGCCGAGCTTGATGCGCTCGGTCTTGTCCGCCAGGTAGGCCAAGGGGGTGACGGCATCGCTCCACCAAGCTTCTGCGGAGAACGCCATGTCCACGCCAAGCCGCTCCGCGAGCTGCAGCCATTCGACGGTCAGATTGAGTGTGTCGGGCTGCGCCGTTCCTATTTCAATTGCAAGTTTCACATCGATTTCCGTTGCCTCTTCGTGAAGCGGGGCTTAGCTTATAGCGAATAGGCAGGTGCTTCACGCCGCAAATCAAGGGCGCCCTGAAAAACTGCGGTTTGCCCGCGAGCGTGTCTTCCTCGCCTGTGGTGCGGACCAACTGGATGACCAGTACGGACCAGCGAATGATATCGTCTGAAGAAGCCCAGAGATTGATGAGCTACGTGCAGGAACATGTCGCCCAAACCATTCGCGAATGAACTACTGTGGCCGACAATAGCAGCGAAATCACAGTGCGTGCTCCCGCCGCACGCTCAGCATGCTGTCAATTGCGTTTGCATTCACTGCTCCTGCCAGCCTCGCTACGTCCATTCGAAAACGGGTCGGGCTAGGGAGGCTAGCGGATGGCGAGCGTAGCGAAGCCCGAAGACCTTCTTAACGGTCACCGGGTTTTGGAGTGGGTGCCCTTGGGGCAGCCAGACTTGGTGCACATCGCGGTGGCATTTGCCGGTCGTCTCCTTTCTGATCTAGGCGCTGAGGTGGTCCGGGTGACTCCTGAGGACGATCCCATCCGCAGAATCAAGAGCGCATTCAACGAGCCAGTCTCGAGCTCCAGCCTTCTCGCCACCTATCTGAATCGAAAAAAAGCGGCCATCGCCCCTGCTGACGTGGAAGGGCTTGTTGGGCGTGAGGAGAGGCCGCACTTGGTGCTTTACGGTGCGTCTGACCTGCCGCCTGCCTGCAAGGGCATCGCTGGCGTGTCCGCCACTGCGTTTCACTCGAAGTCAGACCTGAACGGCGTGGCGGCTTCCGAACTGGGCATACAGGGTTTGGTCGGGCTGACGGACCTCTTTGGTGAGCCTGGGGAGCAGCCCCTCATGATGGGCGGCCATCAAACCGCCTATGCCATGGGCTATGCCGTGTTTTGCGCATCGATGGCGAATCTGACGAAGGTGCGGTTGCTGGATCAAGCCGACACGGCTCGCGTCAATGCCCTTGATGCCTTGGCTTGGGTCAATTGGAAGGGTATCGCCGCCGGTGCTTTGCAGTTCCCGGTGGTTAGGGGCGGCAAGGGGGCGGAAGCGCCCGTACTCAGATGTGCGGATGGCTTTTTCGCGTTCCTGCACCTACCAAGAAACTGGGCGGACATCTGCGCGGAAGTGAATGACCCCCGGCTGTTGGACGAGCAGTTTTCCAGTTCGGGCCGCCGCGCCAAAAACGCACTGTCGCTGAACCAGATTCTGTCCGAGTGGGCTGCGGGAAAGACTTGGGCGAGCTTGTATGAGTTTTGCCAGAGATGCGCGATTCCCGGCGGTCCCGTGCTGCGCGGGGGAGAACTCCTCAAGGACCCCCTTTATCAGCATCGGAACTTCCTGGAAGCGACGCCCCATGTCACTGAAGAAGGGACACGGGAGGTGCAGGTTCCTGGCTTGCCGCTCACGGTGGAAGCCCTCGCCGAACGTGATGCACAATCGGCAGCCTGTTCCGTGCGGTATTCGGAAAACACGCCAACCGCCTTGCCCCTGTCTGGCAAGCTGGTGCTGGATTTGGGCATTTTCACGGCCGGCTCCGTCACGTCCACGCTGCTGGCCGACTTGGGCGCCTGCGTCATCAAGGTGGAATCCGAGTCCTATTCTGATCCGTTCCGGATCTGGCCCGGAATCAAGGGCGACTCACCGCTGTTCACCTTTAAAAACCGCAACAAGCTTGGCCTGAATCTGGACCTGAAGACCAGCGCAGGCAGAGCGCGTTTCCTGGCGCTTGTGGCTCAAGCTGATGTGGTGGTGGAGAATTTTCGGCGCGGCGTATTGGCGCGTCTGGGCATCGACTATCCCGTGCTGAAGGCAGCCAATCCAAAGATCGTGCTCGCTTCAATATCGGGCCAGGGCGCCTCCGGGCCGGGTTCCGGGCACGTCAGCTTCGGCTCCACGCTGGAGGCCATCGGTGGCGTCGCCGCGTTGACTGGTTATCCCGATGGCAGCTGTTACATCAGCGGCAGAAACTTGAACTATCCCGACCAAATTGTGTGCCTCTACGGCGCCGGCGCCGTGATGGCAGCGATGCTCAAGGTGAGTGAGACCGGCCGTGGCATGCACATCGACGTTTCCCAGAGGGAGGTGACGACGCTGGCCGTCGGTGAGACCTTGGCTGCTGCAAGCTTGCTTGGCAGTGCGGACCAGTTTCCCGGCAACGCGAACTTGAATGCGCTTTTGCAGGACATCTATCCAACAAAGGACGGCTGGTTGTGCGCCACCGTACCAACAGACGCCGAGGGTCGTGAGCTTGAGGCTCTGCTGGCGTGCAGCCCCGATGACATTGAGCCGGAGCTAGCCCGTTGGCTGTCTGGCGAAGACAGTGCCGATGCGATGGCAATGCTCCGGAGCATTGGCGTGGCTGCGTTCAAGGCCAACACGGGTGCCGAAGCGGCCAAGGAGCCCGCCATCCAATCCGGCACGGCTTTCGCCAAGACCAGCTCCGGGAAGATGGTGAAGGGCTTCCCGTTCCAGTTTGAAGACACCCCGCTCGGGATCTACGAGGAATCTCCGGGCATGGGCGAGCACACCGAACGCATCTTGAGGATATTGGAGGCAAGCCAGTGAAAGTTGACGGCATGTTTGGCGCGGGCCCCGTCATGGAGTCCACGGCGTCCATAGTGGCGCGAGCGCAGCAATTGGAAGAACTCGGCTACGATGGTCTGCAGATTGCGGAAGTGACTCACGATCCTTTCCTGCCACTGGTGCTGGCCGCGCACCAGACTTCAAAAATTGAACTGCGCACTTCGATTGCGGTCGCCTTCGCCCGGGGCCCCATGAACCTGGCCAACGTCGGCCACGACCTGAATGCGCTATCCAAAGGCCGCTTTGTGCTGGGGCTAGGCTCACAGATCAGGCCGCATATAGTGAAAAGGTTCTCCATGCCCTGGCATGGGCCTGCCAAACAGATGCGGGAGATGATCGAGGCCATCAACGCAATCTGGGATTGCTGGTATGACGGCAAGCCGCTCAAGTACACCGGTGAGTTCTACCAGCACACGCTGATGACGCCTGAGTTCACACCGCCCAATCTGGCAGCCGGCCGGCCGAAGGTGATGTTGGCGGCGGTGGGACCGCTCATGGTGAAAACCGCTGCCAGGGTGGCTGATGGCATCATCATTCATCCGTTCTGCACCGAGGCGTACTTAAAGCAAGTCATTCTTCCGGTGCTGGAAGAGGAACTGACCGCCAGAGGCAAAACACTGGATGACTTTCAAATTCAGTACCCTGCTTTCATGGCAACCGGTGACACCGAGGAGGCACTCAACAAAAGCCGTGAGGCCATTCGCTACCGAATTGGCTACTACGCTTCCACGCCAGCCTACAAGGGCGTGCTGGACGTGCACGGTTGGGGTGACCTTCAGCCGGTTCTAAACCGCATGACCAAGGAAGGCAAGTGGAACGAGCTGGCCGAAGAGATCAGCGATGAGGTGTTGGAGACCTTTGCTGCCGTGGGCGAACCCGTACCGGCAGCGAGGCTGATCAAAAAGCGGTTCGACGGCATCGTCGACCGAGTGACGCTGGATATACGGAAGTCTGAGCAGACGTTGGCCGAACAGATGAGCGTGATCCGTGGCACCGCGTGAAAGCCACAGAGGGCCGGGAAAGGCTGCTTCGATCCTTTGTTTCAGCCGTTAGCGAGACTCAACGGACAGGGAGAATTCATGCAACCGCCGATTAGATGTAAACAAGAACCCTTTGAGCAAGTTGCGACTTCGGAGAGTTGGACTTTTCCAAACGTGGCTACAACAAGGAGCCGGCTCATGCGGTCACCCAATTCAAACGCAAGAGATGAAGCATTGGCCGCGCGACTTCGCAATGAAAGCCAATTGCTCGTCGGATTGGAGGCCTAGCCCATGCGCTTCGGTTACGTGGTGCCCAACAATCTCGGCATCAAGGATCCTCAAGACCTGATTCAGCTTGGCACCTTCGCAGAGGAGCTGGGCTTCGACTCCCTGTGGGTCAACCACCACATCCTGCACGTCGGTTACGTGAAGGAGCGGCTGGGAACGGACCCGTACCAAGATGCGCTCATCACCCTGACGTGGCTCGCAGCCAACACATCCACCGTGCGCCTTGGCACAAGCGTGCTGGTCATGCCCTACCTGCATCCGATGGCGCTTGCGAAGCAGCTTGCCACTCTGGACCAACTGAGCAATGGGCGTTTGATCGTCGGTCTTGGCGCCGGCAGCTTGCCTGAGGAAAACGCAGCCCTTGGCGTGCCCTACGGCTCGCGAGGCCGATATTGCAACGAGTTTCTGCAGGTTTTGCGCGAGTTATGGACCAAGGACGATGCTAGTTTTTCCGGAGAATTTTTCTCCTTCGAGAACATCTGCTCTTCCCCTAAGCCTCTACAAAAACCTCATCCTCTGATTGTCGTGGGAGGCAACCGCCCGGCAGCGCTCACCAGGGTGGCCAACCACGGAGATGGCTGGCACCCCATGAACGTAGCACCCGACGGCGTTCGGCGAAGAATGCAAACGCTGCGCGAGCAGACGCGCGAACTCGGGCGCGAGCACGTGCCCCAAGCCGTTCAAGTGCGGCTTGACATGAACCGGCTGGATGCGGAGACGATCACGGCGTATGAAGATGAAGGCGTGACGGATCTCGTCGTTCATGTCTCAACTTCAAAGGTGGAGAAGCAACGTGCCGCCATGGCGGAGTTTGCGCGGTTTCTCAAGTGAACGGGGTTGTTCATTGGGGGATGGATTTCGCATGGCTGGAGAGGTCTTGGAATGCGAATCTGGGCGACTCTTCGAACTGAACCTATCGAGTGCGCGGACCGTCGGTTACGACTCGACCGATGGGGCGGTGGTCTTTAGTTTGCGAACCCAAACAGCTCGGCTTGCTCCCCGGTAAAGCGCACGGCAGGAATCCCGACCAATTCTCCAAGACCCTCGACCGGAACGTTACCCAGCTCTCTGGGCTCAAGCTTGTGCAGACCTCCACCGTAAACGCGCCCCTCCCCGAGCAAGGAGGCGGGGTGAATGTCGTTGAGATACTCCCAGACTTGCCGCATCAGAATTGGCCGTTTGGCGGCGGCCTTGGCGAGCTGCGGCTTTGGGTACAGCATGAGGTAAACGTTGGCGGCGGTCGCGCGCGAGTTGTTCAAGATGAACCGAAATGGCCGCCCTCGCTTCGTGTCGCTTCGGCCGAGGTATGTGCAGACGAGCGGTGCCGCGGGGCGGTTCTCTTGGGCGTACCAAGGCCTCCGGTGGCGGCACAGATAGCGATTGGTGACGCGTCTGGACTTGCCCTCTTCGAGGTAACTCCAAAGCGAAGGGTGTTGGGTCTTGATCTCGCTTTCCGTCAGGCGGCAATCAAGCAGGTAGAGCCGACGCTTCAACTGCGGGTTGCCGTCGCTATCGGCTGCTATCTCATCGTCGGTCACGTGGCGTGGACTCGGCAGGATGGGCCGGAAGGTCTCATATGGCAGTTTTCGGCGTTCGAGCTCATCGGCAGACAGAATGAAGTAGTTGTTGTCGCCGGTCGCCAAGCCGCGCTTGATGGTGAAGTAGTCGGACAATACCGGCACGCCGGCGATTGAGCTTTTAGCCGCCTTGGGGTAGCGGGTCCACTTGCGGTCTCGGCGCAATGCGGCGGCGGGGACGAAGCGCTCGATGGCCGGAAAGGCTAGGGAGCCTCCGTAGGTGAAGCGGACTTCGCGGGAGGGATTGGGGGATGTATTGCGCAACCAGATCACGGCTGAGGAGACGAGGGCATCGGCGAACTGCACGTCGTTGGGATCAAAACGATGGATGTGCAGGAGATCCACTGTGTCGAGAAGGTACTGCTTGATCGCAAGTCCGTAGTTTACATCCATGAATTCGCTGGGGACTAGCCAGCCTGCGAGGCCCCCGTCCGCTATCCAGCGATGACTCAAACCGAGAAAGTAACAGTACAGGCCGGCGAGTCCGCTCAAATCAAGGCCGCTGGCCGAACGGGCTAGTTGGCGCAGCCGATGCTTGTCACTATTGACGATGTGGTGGTGGCGCACATAGGGCGGGTTGCAAATGAGCAGGTTGAATGCCCCCGCTGGCGGCGGTGCCAAAGCGCGGGTGAAATCGCCTTGACGGATGTCGAGGCCCGTGGCTTGCCAAAGCGCTGCAGCCGCCCTTGCATATTGTGGATCGATTTCGTAGCCGACGGCGGTTTCGATACGTTCGCTTGGAAACACCTCAAGAAGCGCCGAGTAGAAAGATCCTGTTCCAATGGCGGGATCCAAAAAGCGCACTTTGGTGGCAGTGCCCAGCTCTTGGTTCGCGTAGCTGAGGATGTCCCGTGCGAGCGCCGTCGGAGTCGCAAATTGCCCCATGCGGTTTCTCTCGGTCTGGGTCTTCGCAGCGTCAAGACTCTGCTGAAGCTCGAGCCGCCGCGTTTCGATGGAGGGTCCTTTGCGCTCGTTCATTTACAGGCCAAAACCGGCAAGGTCGTCGATGCGGTGCTCCCACACCCAGTCGATGCCCTCAGCCGCCTCGTAGCCGAGATAACCGCTGTCGAAATAGCCGCAGAGGAAGAGGCTAAAGCGAACGGCGTCACCGTGGGTGTGGCGCAACTGGCCCATCTTGGTCGCCTCCTCCTTGCGCCGCTTGTTGACATTCGTGAAGTCACCTGCCGACTTTGCTTCTAGAAGCAGGGGAAAGTCGCTTGGTTTGGCGGCCTTGGGCATGACCACGGCGTCGACTGGAATGTTGATCTTTCGATTCGAGCCCTCTTGATCGACGGGCACAATCAGCCGAAATGAGTAGGTGCCGGGGCGCATGCGGTCGTAAGTGATTCCGTCTTGCGCCGGCTCGTATCCCTTGGCGTCGAGCCACGATCCAATAGCCGAGAGTTGGCGCTTCTCCTGTGCGTTGCGGATTATGGGGTTGGCAACGGCACCGCACAGCCGGTCGGCCACAATGGTGGCTGCACGATACCGCTCCAGCGTGCTTGGCGGCCTTTTGCCGCGTCCCAACCAGACGAAGATGTCAGGGTCGGCCATCTCCCTGATGGTCTCGCCAATCTTACGAAGCTGGTCCTCCACTAGCTCGCTGGGCATTCGCGGCGGGAGCTGGTGCTTTCTCTCCATCGAGTTGACCAACGTTTTCGATACGCCGGATAGCCCAACTAGGCGGTCCACGGCTAGCGGCGGACAGGCCGACATGCGCAGCGTGGGCAGGATGGCCGGATTAGACTTGAGCACAGCCACGCTGATGTTTGTGAGGTATCGAGTTGCAGTGAGTGTCGCTTGGACATCCTTGGTCGTGCGGACACGTGTATCTCTGTAAGCCGCCGGGGCGAATTGAAGGAACCACCCGTTGTACATGTCCACAGAGCGGGCGATGTCCTGCTTCCAGCGATTGGGCTTGTTGCGGTTAACGTCCACGCCATGGAGATCGCGGCGGGAGAACGGAGGGCGGGTCGGACATGGCGGAGACGCCCGCCGGCAGAGGCGTCGCCGCAGCGCATGTGGGTTCCGAGCGGGACATCAAGCCGGTTCCGGTGCAGACTCTTCGCATTGTTGTCGACATGCGGCGTGAGGTCAACGCGCCGCCACAAGAACCTCGACTGGCAAATCCCAAACGAGTACCTTGTCCTGCACTGAACACTCAGCCTATTTCGACTCTCTTGTTTCTGAAGGTTACCGAATCGGCGGAGTTCCTTGACAATAATCTTTCAGGTAACGACATTTCCGATTAGAACAACAGCGCTGGGAAAAGTGAAGAACAGTCGCTATTTTGACTGATTGCGGGCCTGAGTGCTCTGTCAACCCAATTGGAGGGACACATGAAGATTCTGAAAGTGCTGGGATACGGGCTGGTTGCCTTGGTCCTTGTGGTGGCGGTCGCCGCGCCGATCGGTCCGATGCCTGGGTTCTTCATCGGGGGCGAGCAAGCGCAAACCCCGGAAACCTGGCCAGACACTTCATCGGTGCATGAAGTTAAACTCAAGGTGCCCGGCGGTGTGCCGCGGGTGGTGATTATCTGGGTCGTCGAATTCGCCGAAGACCTTTACGTGGTGGGCGACAAGAACAGCGGCTGGGTGCGGAAGATCGGCGCGGCTTCACCCGTGGAACTGCGGCTTGGCGACAGCACCTTCGCGCTGAACGCGGTGGCGGTGGCGGAAGACTCGGAAGCCATTCTCAACGCTTGGCTGGACAAGTACGAGCCTGACTACCCGGAGATTGTGGCGGGCTTCCGCAGCGACACGGCGGGCGCTGACAACGCGGCGGTGTTCCGGCTGGAACGTGGATAGCCCGGCTGCAATTGGACGGCAGCCTCGCAGGCGGCTGATGCGCGCTTGGCCGGGCTACCATCGACGATGGCGGCTCTTGGGGTGGTCTAAACGCACTAAGCTCTGAGGCGAGGGCTGCCGTCACGGTGCAGCATCTTTCCGAGAGCGCATGGCTAATCACCGGCATCCCCGCTCCCAACCTGCTGCAACTTCGTCCGCATGATCGAGAACTTGGAAACCCTCATCACGCTGTCCCGCACGGGCACCATGATGGAGGCCAGCACGGTGCTCAAGATCACCCAATCGGCGGTGAGCAAGCGCATTGCCGCCTTGGAGCGCTACTATGGCCGGCCGCTGATTGAGCGCCACGGGCGGCGGGTGGTGCTGACCCACCAAGGCACGCGCTTGGTGGAGAAGGTGGCGCCCTTGGTCAGCGAACTGCGCAGCGTCTTTCTTGAGGACCACGTCCAGCGCGGCGGCAAGATCATCCTCGGGGTTTCCGAAGCCATCCTAGCCAGTTGGGGGCCGGGCCTGTTCGCGGAGGTGCGCCGGGAGCTGCCGGAGGTGGAGTTCAGCTTTCACGCCCAACGCTCGCCGGTGGTGCTCGACCGGCTGCGCACCGGGGAGTACATGGTGGGCATCTGCACCGGCTATTCGGATGCGGAGACGGACCTGCAGAGCGAAGTGATTCGCCTGGAGCCCATGGTGATCATCCCAGCGGCGCTAGAGCCCATCGACTACCGGCCCGGCGAGCCCCTGGAGGTGCTCACCATCGAGTCCCGCTCCGGGGCTTGGGCCTCCATCGAGGACGACATGCGCCGGCTGCGGCTGCACCGCAAGGAGTCTTTGGAGTCTTTCTTCTCAGTGGCGCAGATGGCCTTGGCCGGCTTCGGCCACGGCTTGGTGCCCATCGGCGTGGCCCGCACCCTGGGCGCACCCGCCAGCCAGTTGATTGGCCTAGGCCGCCAAGGGCTCAACCGTCCAGTGCGCTTCGTGGCGCGCAAATCCATGTTCTCAAGGCCCTTGGTGCAGCGCTTCTACCGGGCCGTCTCCGAACGGGCCAGCACACTCGACTAGCTGGCCAGCGGTTCTTGTTCATGCCAGTGAACATGCTTCAGCCAACGGTACTCGACGAAGCGCCTCCAAGGAACAATTGGGGACAAGAGGGTGAGTTCGCGAGCGTCGGCAGCACGGGCTGAAGCACGATAAGAGGCATGTTCTTGTTTTGGCCGGTGGCCTGAACCGACGGCGCGGCAGGGTCTTCCAGCGCTAGCCGACCCACCGCGCCAGCGCGTTCACCCAATCCGGGGAGGCGTTCAGGCAGGGAATGAGCGTCAGGCTCTCGCCCCCTGCCTCCTGAAAGGTCTCGCGCCCTTGAATGCCGATCTCCTCCAAGGTCTCCAGGTTGTCAGCCACGAAGGAGGGGCAGTAAACGGCCAGGCGGCGAACGCCAAGCCCAGGCAGGTCGGCCAGCACCCGGTCCGTGTAGGGCTTGAGCCAGGGCAAGTGCCCCAGCCTTGACTGAAAGCTCACCGTCACCCGTTCCGCATCCAGGCCCAGCCGGGCAGTCAATGCCGTGGCGGTGGCATAGCATTGATGGCGGTAGCAGGTGGCATGCGCCTCCGAGGGATACTCGCAGCAGTCCGAGTTGGCCAAGCAATGGGAGCCGGTTGGGTCGGCTTGGGTGATGTGCTTCTCCGGCAGCCCGTGGTAGCTCAGCAGCAGATGGTCCCACTCGGACGGCAGATGCCGCTCAATCAGGTCGGCCTGGCATTCAACGTAGTCCTCGCGGTCGTAGAACGGCGGCAGAACCCGGAGCCTGATGTGGGCCGGCAAGTGGCCGCGCACGGCCTTGATGGCCGTGGTTCGCGTGGCGTCGGCGTGCTTTGGGAAAAGCGGCACCAGCATCACCTCCTCACAGCCCTTTGCGGCCAGCCCATGCACGGCGTCGGCAATGTTGGGCTCGCCGTAGCGCATGGCCACCGCGCAGGGCAGGTCACACCGCTCGCGCAGCGCCTCACCAAGTGCCTCTGTGTGGCGCAGCAGCGGCGAACCGCTCGGCTGGCCGCCATCATCCCAGATCGAGGCGTAGGCGGCCGCGCTCCGGCGGGGCCGGAACGGCAGAATGAAGGCGCTGACCACCAGCCGCCGGAGCAGCCAAGGCAGGTTCAGCACATGGGGGTCCATGAGGAATTCATTGAGGTAGGCGCGCACGTCCCGAACCGACGGGGAGCGGGGCGTTCCAAGATTGACTAGCAGTACAGCGCGGCTCATTGGGCGAATCCTTTTGCGCAAAAAAGCGGCCGCGGACCTTGGGTCCATTGTGGTTTCGCTAGGCGAAACCCCCTTGGTAGCGCTTGGGGTCTCTGTGCTTGAGGAGGCTCTGCTCTCGGCTTGGGTGAGGCGAGTCCCTTGGTGAATTTGCGCTTCAACTTGCGATAGTATCCGCCGCCCGCCGAATTGTCATGGAAACCCGTCACCTTGGCCGAACCCATCGTCATCATCGACTACGACGCCGGCAATCTGCGCAGCGTGCAGCGCGCTTGCGCGGAGGTTGGCGCCGAAGCCGTCATCAGCAACGACCCGGCCCAGGTTAAGGCGGCTTCCCGAGTCATTTTTCCGGGCGTCGGGGCGGCGGGCAGCGCCATGGCCAGCCTGCGCCGCAACGGCTTGGCCGACGCGCTGCGCGCCGCAGTCAGTGACCGCAAGCCCGTGCTGGGCATCTGCTTGGGCCTGCAAATCTCCCTGCGGCACTCCGAAGAGAACGACACCGAAACCCTAGGCCTGATACCCGGCGAGACACGCCGCTTTCGGCTGGACCGCCCGGAATTGAAGATTCCCCACATGGGCTGGAACGAGGTGCGCCCGGTCCGGCCCCACCCCTTGCTCGACGGCATTGAACCGGGCGATGAGTTCTACTTCGTGCACGCCTACTACCCCGCTCCGGAGGATCAAGCCTGCGTGTACGCCCGCACCACCTACGAGGATGACTTCGCCGCGGCCGTGGGAAGGGGCAACTACTTCGGCGTTCAATTCCACCCAGAGAAGAGCGGCCGCGTGGGCTTAAGCCTGCTGGAGCGCTTCGCCGGCTGGGATGGCCAATGCTGAGCAAGCGGTTGATTGCCTGCCTGGATGTGCGCGACGGCAAGCTGGCCAAGAGCGTGCGCTTCGTCAACACCAAGGACATCGGCGATCCGGTGGAAAAGGCGCGGGAGTACTACGCTGATGGGCTTGACGAGCTGGTTTTCTACGACATCACGGCCTCCAGCGACCAGCGGGCCATCATGCTGGACGTGGTGGAGGCCGTGGCTAAGGAGGTGTTCATCCCGCTGTCCGTGGGCGGCGGCGTGCGCTCGGTTGCTGACGCCACCGATTTGCGCCTGGCCGGTGCGGAGAAGATCAACGTCAACTCGGCGGCAGTGGCCCGCCCGGCCCTGATCAGCGAGTGCGCCGAGGCCATCGGCAACCAGAACGTGGTGCTGTCCATGGACATCCGCCAAGTGCCGAAAAGCGACAACTGCCCCTCCGGATACGAGATCGTCATCAACGGCGGGCGCACCCCAATGGGCATCGACGGCCTGGCTTGGGCGCTTGAGGGCGAGCGGCTCGGCGCCGGGGAACTGGTGGTCAACGCCATTGATGCGGACGGCACCCGGGACGGCTACGAGCTTAAGCTCACGGCGATGATCGCCGAAGCGGTGCGCATCCCGGTCATTGCCTCCGGCGGCGCGGGCCAGCCGGAGCATCTCAAAGAGGCCCTCACCACGGGCCGGGCGGATGCCGCCTTGGTGGCGTCCATGGTCCACTACGGCGACTACCGAGTCAGCGAACTGAAGCGCTGGCTGCATGCCGAGGGCGTCAAGATGCGCATGTCTTGGTAGGCGCGCGGCTGACTTAAAGGAGCAGGGTCAATGAAGGCAATCTTGGTGGAGAACGGTCAACTGGCGTTGGGGGAGGCCCCGGAGCCGGAGGTGGGCGTCGGCCAAGTGAAGATCGCCGTGGCCGCCAGCGCCGTCAACCGCGCCGACCTGGTGCAAGCAGCCGGTGGCTACCCGCCGCCGCCCGGTGCCAGCCCCATACTCGGCTTGGAGTGCGCGGGCGAAGTGGTTGAAGTGGGCGAGGGCGTGCAGCGCGTCAAGCCCGGCGACGCAGTCTGCGCCCTGCTGGCTGGCGGCGGCTACGCCGAAACGGTGGCGGTGCCCGCCGGCCAGGTGCTGCGCGTGCCCGAGGGCCTTGCGCTGCATGAAGCCGCAGCGGTGCCCGAGGTGTTTGCCACCGCCTATCTCAACCTGTACCAAGAGGCAGGTCTTGTCACCAACGAGCGCGTGCTGCTGCATGCCGGAGCCAGCGGCGTCGGCACGGCCGCCATCCAGCTGTGCCGCGAAAGCCGCAACCCCGCATTTGTGACGGTCGGTAGCGATGACAAGCTGCAACGCTGCCTGGCGCTCGGCGCCAGCGGCGGCGCCGACCGCCACCAAGGCACGTTTGCCGACCAGGTGGCTGAATGGACCGACGGCGAGGGCTTTGACGTGATCCTAGATCCCGTCGGCGCCAATTACTTGGCCGACAATCTGGCCAGCCTGGGCACCGACGGGCGCTTGGTGCTGATCGGCCTAATGGGCGGCATCAAGGCCGAGATTCCGCTAGCCACGGTGCTGATGAAACGCCTGCGCCTGATCGGCTCCACGCTGCGCGCCCGCACCATCGCCGCCAAGTCGGCGGTGATGGACGGCCTGGAAATCCACCTCTGGCCCAAGCTCGAAAGCGGGGCCATCAAGCCAGTCATCGAAACCGTGATGCCCATGGCCGACGCCCAGAAGGCCCACGACCTCGTGGCCAGCAACCAAACCTTCGGCAAAGTGGTGCTGGAGTGGTGAACGGGGCTTGGCCAACTACGGCCAAAGCCCTTGACGTTGCTTCAGCAGGCCACCACCCTCAGCTGAGCTCAGATTGAAGGTTCTTTTGTCTAGGTGAACATGGATGCAGGTGAACATGCGCGAGGCAAAGTCGCAACTCTCGCGGTTGGGACGTTTGGCATGGCAGGGCGAGGAAATTGTGATTGCGAAGGCGGGCGAGCCCTACTTGAGGCTCGTGCCCTACGTCCAGCCTGTGGGTGACCGAAAACCCGGCACTTTGAAGGGCGAGATTTGGGTGACGCCCGACTTCGATGATACGGATCAAGACGTGATTGACTTGTTTTACGATTCGCCACTCTTCCCCGAGAAAGAGAGCTAGTGGGGCAAATTCCGCTGGTCACCCCTGCGCCGCTTTATAGTAGGGCTGCGGGTGGATCCAGCGATCGCATCCCGCCTTCTGAGCCTGGCAATAAGCGCTTCGTGGCGAGCTTTCGTCAGCGGGTAGTTCCAGATGATCGCGGTGGCCAAAGCAAAGAACAGGCCGGGCAACACAGCATACTCGATGCGCAGTGCCATCGAGCCGAGGGAGGTCGTGTCAACGCCTTGGGGATCGTAGCCTGCTAGGTTGAGCAGTTGCAGGGCTAGGAACAAGCCGACGGCCATGCCGACTTTGTCCACCGCGGCTTGGAAGGCGAAGAACAAGCCCGCCCGTTCCTGGCGATGCATGGCCCGATCGACATCGACAACATCGGCGATCATGGCCAACGGCAAGTAAGCGAACGCACCGAAGCTCAGCCCTTTGACCACAAACAACACAAAGAAGATCGCGAAGTCGCCGGGGCCCAGCGCGACGGTGCCGAGCGACGTCAGCGCACCGTTGATCATGGCAACGGCCAAGGCTCGATGTTTGCCATACCGCTTGGCCAGCCATTGCCACATTGGAATCGCCAGAACCCCGAAGAAAAAGTAGCCCGTGTAGGCCTGACCGATCCTATCCGCCGCGCCAAGCACGTCTTGGATGAAGAAAAAAGCCACTGCATGACGAGACGCCTCGCCCACCACGATGGCCAGCGCCATGTAGATGATCCGGCGAAAGGGACCCACCTTGAACAAGCTTCGCAGGCTCCGGGGCAGCGACGGCAGAACGGACGGCATCTGCCGTTGCGGCTCGGGAACGATGAGCGTCAAGATCAAGACGCAGATCGGCAGTGACACCAAGACGATGGTGCCCAATGTATCGAGCACGTCGCCGGGCTTCTCCTTGCCCAAGTATTGCTGGCTGAGCCAAATCACTCCCGCCGACCCGATCAGGCCGACGATGGTGAACACTTGGCGCACGCTCATGATGCGGGCGCGGTCCAGGTAGTTTTCGCTGAGTTCACCGCCCAACGCCCCCCAAGGCAGCGTGATCATCGTCCAACCCAAGTACATGACGG
The DNA here is from genome assembly GCA_965220835.1 of Candidatus Azophilus sp. Taxonomy (GTDB): domain Bacteria; phylum Pseudomonadota; class Gammaproteobacteria; order Pseudomonadales; family Azotimanducaceae; genus Azophilus. Next base: position 3,162,700 of record OZ244842.1, read on the forward strand.
TGTTCCAGATGAGCATGTACCAAATGTCCACGGGGGGCTCCGGAAAGAAGAGCTTCCAGACTCCCAGCAGGGTGATCGGCACGCCCAGCAGTATGTAAGGACGCCTCCGGCCAAACCGGGACCTCGTGCGGTCGCTCATCCACCCCATGAGCGGGTCGGTGACGAAGTCGAACGCACGAGTGATGAGCAGCACGGTGCTGATCGCAGCCAAGCCCAGACCCAACTCGGTGGCGTAGTAGGGATGCAGAAAAAGCCCTAGGGGATAGCCCAGGAACGCGATGGGCAAGGCCACGTTCCCGTAGGCCAATAGCACGGGTACTCGCGTTCGATAAGAGGTGCCCTCCGTGACGGCACCGTCACTCGCCAACCCAGCCGCTGTCATTGCTGGCGTGCCCGTTCGGCGCCGCAGGCTCGACACGCGTCCATTTGCCCGGGCGCTATTCCTCCTCCCAAGGATCGTAGCTGCCGAAGTTCCACAGGTTGCCCTCCGGGTCCCGGCAGGAATAGCCGCGGCCGCCATAGTCCTCATCCTTGGGGGCCATGACCACTTGGGCGCCGGCCGCCACCGCCGTTGCGTGATGGGCATCGACATCCGCAACGATGATGTAGGGGCTTTGCGACACCGGCGCATCAGGCCTGTCCAAGGGCTGTTGAAGGCGGCCGAACTCATCGTCCCCCGCTGAGCCGAGCATGATCATCCCATTGCCGCGCACCAGCTGGGCGTGGGCGATGGCCCCGCCCTCCCCCGGCACCACCAGATGGGCCTCAAAGCCAAACGCCTTGCACAGCCAGTCTATCGCGCTGGCGGCATCCCGATACCGAAGGGTGGGAATGATCGTTGCGTGGCTTGTGTCCGACGAGTTGGTCATGGCTTTTCTCCTGTGCTCCGCCTCCGCGGCGGATCATCGTGATTCGGGGTGGTGCATGCAAGCTGCAAAAGGACGGTGGAACCCAAAGGGCTGTTCCCGCTACCGCAACCCCCGCCGTTGAATTCGAAGCCAAGCACCTGCTGCGGCACCAAATGCCACGCCGCACACGTGCGTTGCTGTGGCCGTTTCGAAACCCCAAGGGTTCCAGCCAGAGAGGCTGAAGGCGATTGAAGCAATGAGCGCGAGAGCGACGCCTGCTGCCCAAGCCTTGGACGTTGCCCAGAGCAGGCAGGCTATCAGAGCGGCTAACCCGTAAAGGATGCCCGAGAATCCGGCGAACTCGTTGCCAAAACGGAAATCAACCAGCATGTGAACCGCACCGATGCCGGCCGCAATGAGCAGTAGGCTTGCGCACACCGTGCGAGGCTTCGCCAGGTCCAGAATCACGGCGATTGACAGCCCCACCCCAACGGCGTTTGCGACCGTGTGCGGCCAGCTTAAGTGCGCGACATGTCCGGTTAGAAACCGCCAAACCTCACCTCTGGCGATGGCCGCTGGATCGAACCCCAGGTGGTTGAGCCACGGTGAAGCTGCCGCAAACGTTAACCCGGCGGCCACTGTGGCCACGCCAAAGCGGAGCAGGAGAATCCTAGGTTCGGAGCCGGGGTTCGCAGAGGTCTTCAAGCGTCCCGGCGCTTAACGAGCGCAACGGTGGCAAGCAGGACGCCGAACAGCAGCAGCAGGGGCGAATACGAGCCTCTGTAGTTGGAGGCGTAGGTGACTTCGGCAACCCCCTCTTCCTGCACACGCTTTCCGAAAAGCTCGACCTCGGTTTTCAGGTTGGCCGCCATTTGGTTGGCCGCCTCAACAAAGCTCTTTTCCCGAATGGCTCGCGTAACCCGGCCGGTCTCAATGACCGTGGAGGATTCGGCGACTTGGCTGACACCCGGCGCACGAAGCAGCAGTTTGCGGGACTTGAGGTCGAAAACGGCGGTGTCGAGCAGAGTATTCACGCTGTTTTCCGTGCCCTTAATGAAATAGGCGCCCACAATGGTCCAATAGAGCACAGAGGCGGCCCGTTCGCTCGACAACACCACCTGATTCCAGGAAACCAGCGCGATTACATCCAATCCATGCATATGACCCACCTGCTCAAGCGCAGAGAACCCGGTCATGCCTCGGAGGTACGTTGATGGAATCACTTGAATGGACTCAACGTAGTCCTCTCCCTCAAACTGCTCCTTGACGACGTTCAAGAGCTGGACTTGTTGACCACCTTCAATGCTGTAACCGAAGCTTGCCTTCGGCGGGACGAACGCAATGCCAATGCGCAGAGGCAGCTCGAGTTGGGGCAGCGTGTCCAAGACGTTTTCCGGCAGTTCACCCTCCGGATAGAGAAACTCCACCATGCTGGAGCTGCTTGACCTGTCGGCGGTGTTGAAAAGACCCGCACAGCCAGCAAGCGCGAAGAGCAAAACAACGCAAAGCCAGCGCCGGTTGACGGAAACGCTAGAAGGGAGCAACTCTGCCATGATCGACGATTCCCATATGAAGCTAAAGCCAATGGCAGGGAGTATGGCACAGGCCCAAGAGGGACTTAAAGCGCTGCAAGTCGCACCTTGGATGGCCTGCACCCCTTGTCATTGTCCGGCATGTTCGGTGGCCATTCCGACCTAGAACCGGCCAACGTCGAACGCTGGGTTTTTGTCTCGGTTGCGATAATCGGGGATACTCGATGGGTGGGTCGTCAGTCGAAGTTCAGCGCCGCCACCGCTGCCGCCGTGGTGGTGGCCAACATGATCGGCACTGGGGTGTTCACCAGCCTTGGGTTCCAGCTGCTGGACATCCAATCCGGCTTCGTGCTGTTGATGCTCTGGGCGGTGGGCGGCCTAGCCGCGCTGTGCGGCGCGCTCTGCTACGCGGAACTTGGCGCCGCCCTGCCACGCTCCGGGGGCGAGTACCACTTCCTGAGCGAGATCTACCACCCGGCGGTGGGCTTCGTTTCGGGCTGGATTTCGGCCACCATCGGCTTTGCGGCACCCACCGCCTTGGCCGCCATCACCTTTGGCACTTACCTCGCCTCGGCGCTGCCAATGGTGCCGCCCGAAGCCAGCGCCACCGTGCTGGTCCTTGGCCTGACCGCCGCCCACATGGGCACGCGGCGCGGCAGCGGCGGTGTGCAGCGTTGGTTCACCGGCTTGAAGATCGCGCTGATTCTGGGTTTCTGCGGCGCGGTTTGGGCGGTGGTCGATGTTGGGCAGCCGGTCGCCTTCATGCCGATGCCTGGCGATGGCGGCCTGCTGCTCGGCAGCGCCTTTGCGGTTTCCCTGATTTACGTCAACTACGCCTACACGGGCTGGAACGCCGCCACCTACCTCACCAGCGAGGTGGCTGATCCGCAACGCAACCTGCCCCGTGCCTTGGCGTTGGGCACCGGGTTGGTCGCCGCCTTGTACCTGCTGCTGAACTTCACCTTTCTGTACGCCGCGCCCATTGACGCCATGACGGGCAAGCTGGAAATTGGCGCCATCGTCGCCGAAGCGGCGTTCGGCGGCGCGGGCGGCAAGGCGATGGGCCTGGTGCTGGCGGCGCTGTTGATCTCCACCGTCAGCGCCATGATTCTGGCCGGCCCGCGGGTGATGCAGGTCATTGGGGAGGATTTTCCGGCGTTCAAGGCGCTGGCCCGCACCAATCGCGACGGGCTGCCAACGGTGGCGGTGGCCACGCAATCCTTGATGGCCTTGGCATTCATCTGGACGGCCTCCTTCGAATCCATTCTGGTGTTCGCCGGCTTCAGCCTGGGATTGTCCACGCTGATCACCGTGGCCGGCGTGTTCGTGCTGCGCTGGCGCCGTCCTAGCCTAGCCCGGCCGTATCGGATCACCGGCTATCCGCTGCCGCCCCTGGCCTATCTCGCCATCACCGGCTGGACGCTGTTCTACATCTTGGCGGAGCGCCCCCAGGAGGCAGGATTGAGCTTCGCCTTGATCCTCGCGGGGGCCGCTTTCTATTGGCTGAGCAATCGTGTAAAACAGCCACCCCTGCGGGGTTCCGAAGACGGTCAACAGCAAGAGGGAGAGCATGGCGGAGTTGGATGAATTCAGGGCCGAGACGCGGGCGTGGCTGGCTGACAACTGCCCGGCAGGCGCCCGAGGCCCCGGGCCCATACCCAACGGCAGCACCAAGATCAAGATTCGGGACCGGGACACCCTGCTCTGGCTCGAGCGCATGATCGAGAAGGGCTGGACGGTGCCCGATTGGCCCGAAGCCTACGGCGGCGGTGGCCTCGGCAAGGAGCAGTTTCTCATCCTGGTTGAGGAAATGAGCCGCATCCAGGCCCGTCCGGCCTTGTCAGGGTTCGGCACCAGCATGCTCGGCCCCACGCTTCTGGAGTTCGGCACCGAGCAGCAGAAGCAGACCCATCTGCCACGCATCGCCCAAGCGCAGGTGGAGTGGTGCCAGGGCTACAGCGAGCCAGGTTCCGGCAGCGACTTGGCCAGCCTGCGCACGCGCGCCGAGGATGCTGGGGACCACTACGTGATCAACGGCCAGAAAATCTGGACCTCCGGCGCCCACTTGGCGGATTGGATGTTCATTCTGGTGCGCACCGACCCGGACGCGCCCAAGCACGACGGCATCAGCTTCATGCTGCTGCCCATGGACCAGCCCGGCGTCACCGTCAAACCCATCCGGCTGATATCGGGGGAGTCGCCCTTCAATGAGACCTTCTTCGACAACGCCATTGCCAGCAAGGATGATCTGGTGGGCCAGCTCAACAAGGGCTGGACGGTTGGTAAACGCTTACTTCAACATGAGCGTTCCGGCATGCAGGCGTTGGTGCGCGCCGCCACCAGCGACGGCAGTTTGGAAACCAGCCTGACAGACGTGGCCAAGGCTTCGTTGGGGGAAGCCGACGGAAGAATCGCCGATCCTGCCTACCGCGCCCAGGTCACCGCTTACGAGATGAACGCCCACGCGCTGCGCTTGGCCCAACGGCGGGCGGTGGAGGAGTCTGAAGGCGGCACGCCCGGGCCGGTGACGTCGATCTTCAAGATCTACGCCAGCGAGCTGCAGCAGGAGCGCAACGACTTGGCAACCCGGCTCAGCGGCTACCGCGGCTTCGGCGCGGACCGCAATACCTTCACCGCCGAGGAGTTGGAGTCCACCCGGCAATGGCTGGCCTTCCGCGCCGCCTCCATCTACAGCGGCAGCAACGAGATTCAGCGCAACATCATCGCCAAGCGAGTGCTTGGCCTGCCGGACTGAGTGAGGGCTTAGGCCAGCCCCGTGAGCGCCCCACTCAGCCGCCGCCACGGCAACCCCCGTTTCAGGGCGAGGGTGGGGCGCCCCTAGTCCGCTCGTGGGCGATGAAATCCCCCGCCGCCACTTCAACGCTGAAGACTTCAGCGTGTTCCGCTTTCGTCTTGACGACGAGACGCGCCTGCTCGCCGAGCAGTTCAGCGGCAATCGATTCAGCGAACGGGGCGACATTGCCGGATTCGAGCTTGAAGCCTGGCTGGTTGACGGCAATGGCGACCCCCTGCCGGAGAACGACCGCTTCCTGAGCCATCTCAACAACCCCTTGGTGGTGCCGGAGCTGGCCAACTACAACGTGGAGTTGAACGGCAGCCCCACGGCGCTGTCGGGCCGCGCCTTCTCGCGCCTTTATGACGAGCTCTCCGCCACTTGGCAGGCTTGCCAAACCGCCGCCAATGACCTCGGCTGCCACTTGGTGACCATCGGCATTCTGCCGACCATCAAGGACGCCATGCTCAACTCCGCGCACATGTCGCAGATGGTGCGCTACCAAGCCCTGAACGACCGGGTGATGGCGCTGCGCGACGGCAAGCCTCTGGACGTGCACATCCAAGGCGAGGATGAACTGGCCATGCAGCACTCCGACGTGATGCTGGAAGCCGCCACCACCTCATTTCAGATTCACCTGCAGTGCAAGCCAGGCAACGCCGTGCGTGACTTCAACGCCGCCATGGCCGTTTCCGCGCCAATGGTGGCGGCCTGCGCCAACTCGCCGTCGCTGTTCGGGCACCAACTCTGGGCGGAAACCCGCATTCCCCTGTTCGAGCAGGCAGTGGACATCGGCTCCCACTATCCCCAGCGGGTGGATTTCGGGGCGGGGTTTGCCGAAGACTCCCTGTTTGAGATCTTCGCGGCCAACCAGCAGCAGCACCCCATCCTGATTCCAGCGGTGGCCGACGCCGCGCCGGGCAAGTTCGCCCATGTGCGCTTTCACAACGGCACCATTTGGCGCTGGAACCGGCCGCTGATCGGCTTCGACCATGACGGCCAGGTGCACCTGCGCATTGAACATCGCTCGGTTTCCGCGGGCCCAACCATCCGCGATTGCGTGGCCAACGCCGCCTTGTTCTTCGGCTTGGTGCGCGGCCTCAGCTTGGAGGCTGAACCCATCGAGAGCCAATTGAGCTTCGAGACGGTGCGCGCCAACTTCTATGCGGCCGCCCGTCATGGCATCGGCACTGAACTGGTGTGGCGCGACGGGCCGCTGAGCGCTCGGGCGCTGCTGCTCGAAGAATTGCTGCCCCTGGCCCGCCGGGGCTTGGCCCATTACGGCATACCGGACGCAGAGATTGACGAGCACTTGGGTTTGGTGGAGGCACGGGTGGAGTCCGGCCAAAACGGCGCGGAGTGGCAGCGGCGCTGGGTGCGGGCTAAAGGTGCGGACGCCAACCAATTGGTCATGGCCTACTTGGAACGCCAAAACCAAGGCGAGCCGGTTCACACTTGGACCACATGACCGCCACTGCCGCATTGCGACGCATCGACGGCCTGCCGCCCGGCTTGGTTGATGTTGAAGCCTGGGGCCTGAAAGACTGGCTGGGTGCCCCCACCCTGTTGCGGCTAAAGGGGCGCAAGCGCACTCCCCTCTTCATCAGCGTGCTGCTGCACGGCAACGAAACCAGCGGCTGGGACGGGCTTCGGCAAGTGCTCCGCCAGCAGGCCGCGGCCTTGCCCCGCGACCTGCTGATCCTGATTGGCAATGTGGAAGCCGCAGCCGCTGGGGCGCGCAGCCTGCCCAACCAAGCGGACTTCAACCGCATTTGGCGCCCGGCCCGGGGCATCGGTGCCGAAGTGTTGGCGAGCATCGCGGAAGAACCCTTGCATGCGGTGGTGGATCTGCACAACAACACCGGCCGCAACCCGCCCTACGCCGTGCTGACCGACCTCTCCCCCGGCAGCCTTGGCCTAGCCTGCCTTGATGACAGCGGCGTGGGCGTCTTTGTGGAGGAGCCGGACTCGGTGCTGACGCGGGCCTTTGCCGGGCGCACGCCAAGCGTTGCCTTGGAACTCGGCCCAGTGGCGGATGCCCAGGCCGTTCCCCGGGCCGTGCGCTATCTTGAAAGGCTGTTCGCGCTGGCGGAAATACCCTCTGGCCGCAAGGAAAACCTGCGCCTGTTCCGCACCTTGGCGCGCGTGCATGCGCCCGTCGATGCCGCTTTCGGCTTTTCAAGCATTGGCGAAGGCGATCTGGACTTGGTCCTGGAAGCCTCCATCGAGGCCAGTAACTTTCGCACGCTGCCGGTGGGCGCTGAATTCGGCGTGGCCCGCAACGGCTTCAATCTGCAGGTGCTCGACAACCAGCATCAAGACGTCACCGAGCGCTTCTTCGAAGTCCGCGACGGGCGCATCCTGACCACCCGCACCCTAGTGCCCGCCATGTACACCACCGATGCCAAGGTGGTCCGTCAGGATTGCCTGTGCTATCTCATGGCACCGGCGGGCGATTGCGGTCACAACGGCCAAAGCGAGGCCCTTCCTGCCACTCCCTTGGGTGCGTGACGCGGGCAGCTGGTGCTGTCCCACAAAAGGCGGGCTTTAGTCGCCATGCTGTTTTGGCCCCGTGCTAGGGGGGACGAACCCTCGCGCTCCCCGGCTGAGGGCTTTTTTCTTGCCAGCTTCCACCCCAGCCCACCGGGACAACGACGTGCAGGGAACAAGCGCTTCCCAGCGGGGATTCATCGCGCGGAAGAACGGCGCTGTGCGCCGTCCGATCCTGGAAGTGAGCCGAGGAACGAGGCGAATGGTGGTTCGGCCGGATTCACGTCGAGCGGTCACTTGGATTGGGCTATGATCGCTGTTGTGACGGTTCGGATGAATCCATGACCATTCAGGTTGTCTGCCTGCTGATCGGCGCCGTGCTGCCCTATCTATGGTTCGGCGTGTCATTGCGCCTCACCAAGAGGGAATTGGGCGCCATAGACGCTCACGCCCCGCGGCTGCAGGCCGCCCAGCTGACTGGCGCCGGCGCCCGGGCGAGGGATGCGCAACACAACGCCTGGGAAGCGCTCATTCTCTTCGGGGTGGCCAATGTGGCGGCCTTGGTGGCGGGCGTCGAACCAACCGGCAACTGGGCGCTGGCGGCCGTGCTGTGGGTGGCGGCAAGGCTGCTGCATGGGGCCTTCTATTTGGCTGGCATGGCGGCCCTAAGGAGCTTGTCGTTCGCCATTGGGTTGGCCATGAGCCTGTGGATTTTCGGCTTGGCCCTGGCCGTCGTTGAAATAGTCCAATAGATTGATGCCCCCGGGCCACCATAGGGCGAGCGTGCCACAACGCCCAGCTTGAAGTGGGCAACGAAACCACCAAACAAAACGATAGATAAAGCGCCAGACAAAAACCCCCAAGCAACCGCTAACAAGGAGGATGCTCAAACCCATGTCCATTGAATCCCAACTCTTCGACCTCACCGGCAAGGTGGCCCTGCTGACCGGCGCATCCAAGGGCATGGGCCAAGCCATGGCCGAAGGGCTTGCCGAGCACGGCGCCCGGGTGGTGATCTCCAGCCGCAAGCTCGACCAATGCGAGGCCGTGGCGGAAGGCATCAACAGCCGCTTGGGCGCGGGCACGGCCATTGCCGCGGCCTGCAACATCGGCTACAAGGAGCAGCTTGAAGCCTTGGTGCAAACCACCCGCGAGCGCTTGGGGCCCATCGACGTGCTGGTCTGCAACGCAGGCGTCAACCCGTTCTACGGCTCGATGTCGGAGATTCCGGATTGGGCCTTCGACAAGATCATGAGCTCCAACGTCAAGTCCAACCACTGGCTGTGCCAGATGGTGGCTCCAGACATGATCGCCAAAGGCTGCGGCTCCATTATGATCACGTCCAGCACGGGCGCTTTCGCCCCGTCCGACGTGCTGGGCACCTACAACATCTCCAAGCTGGCGGACATCGCCTTGGTGCGCAACCTGGCCATGGAATGGGGCCCCAAGGGCGTGCGCGTCAACGCCATCTGCCCGGGCCTCATCAAGACCGACTTCGCCCGCGCCCTGTGGGACAACGAGGCGGCTGCCGCCCGAGTCAACGAAATGACGCCCCTGCGCCGCCTGGGCGAAGCTGAGGATCTCAAGGGCATCGCCGTCTTCCTTGCGGCCGAGGCCAGCGCCTACGTCACCGGCCAGGCGTTGGCGGTGTGCGGCGGAACCCACATGTACCGATGAGCGCGGCGCGCCCTGCGGCCATGCCCCTGCTGCCGTCGCTCAAGAACCTGCATGCAGTGGTCATAGGCGACCTCATGCTGGATCGCTACTGGCACGGCGAGGCGCGGGGCATTTCCCCGGAGGCCCCGGTGCCGGTGGTAGCGGTCAGCGACGTGGAGGACCGCCCCGGCGGCGGCGCCAACGTCGCCCTCAACGTTGCCAGCCTGGGCGCCCGTTGCACCTTGCTCGGCTGCATCGGCAAAGACGCTGAAGGAACGGCGCTTAAGTCCATTCTGGAAGCGGCTGGAGTGATCTGCGACGTCGTGGAAATTGATGGCTGGCCCACAACGCTAAAGCTGCGCGTGGTCAGCCAGCAACAGCAGTTGCTGCGCAACGACTTCGAGTCCCCGGTGCCCGCCGAGGCGGCAAAAGCGCTGGTGGCAAAGGCAAGCGCCCATCTGGCGGATGCCGACGTGCTGATCGTGGCCGACTACGACAAGGGCGCGGTGGCCGACCCCGCAGCGCTGATTCAAGCGGCCAACGCATCGGGCACGCCCAGCGTGGTCGACCCCAAGCACAAGCCCCTGTCCAGCTACGCCGGCGCCAGCCTGATGAAGCCAAACCGCCATGAATTCACAGCTGCTGCGGGCCGGTTCAGTGACGTCGATGCGCTGGCCGAAGCCGCCCAAGCGCTCTGCCGCGACCACCGTTTCGGCGCCATGGTGGTCACCGCCGGCGAGGAGGGCATGACTGTCGTGGAGGGTCCGCACACCCACCACCTGCCCGCCCGCCAAGTGGAGGTGTACGACGTCACCGGCGCCGGCGACACCGCCGCAGCCGTTCTCGGCGTGGCCTTGGGCGAGGGCCTGCCGGTGTTGAGCTGCGCTCGTTTGGCCAACATCGCGGCGTCATTGGCCGTGGCCAAATCCGGCACCGCCGCAGTGAGCGGGCCGGAACTGGCGCTGGCAGCTGCCCAGGAGTCAGCGGACCGCGGCGTATTGAGCGCCGATCAACTCGCCATGGCCGTGGCCGCGTCTCGGCAGGCCGGCGAGCGAATCGTCTTCACCAACGGCTGCTTCGACATCCTCCACGCCGGCCACGTTGCCTATCTGGAACAAGCCCGCGGCCTCGGCGACCGCCTGATCGTCGCCGTCAACAGCGACGCCTCAGTGGCCCGCATCAAAGGGCCTCAGCGCCCGGTCAACACCCTGGCCCGGCGCATGCAAGTGCTGGCAGGCCTAAAATCCGTGGACTGGGTGGTGAGCTTCGACGAGGACACCCCAGAGCCGCTGCTTACGCGCTTCCGCCCAGACGTATTGGCCAAGGGCGGCGACTACCAGCGCCACGAAGTCGTCGGCGCCAACTTGGTGACAAGCTACGGCGGCGAGGTGCAGGTGCTCGACCGCGTGGACGACTGCTCAACCACGGCTATATTGGACCGGCTTAGCTAGCAAATCCGCTTTGGCCAGAAGTATGAAACAGGCGCAAGCCAGTAGCTTCTGGGATCCTGTTCAGAGGGGTTCCGCGAATCTGCCAGGTTCGTCTTCCACTTACCTTGGAAACCCTCCCGGGCACACACGGCCGCGATTGCCGCATCGCGCTGGTGCTCATCATTCCACATGTCTTGAATCTTGTATCGCTTGGCGAAAGTCTCGCCGTCAAAGCCTAATGCGTGCAAGAGGGCCTTGGGGTGAGACTCTGTGATTGGCAACTCGGGGAATGACTCCCGCAGCCGTAAGGCAAGCAGTGGACCGCCAGCGACCACAGCGCCACGTAGCGAGTTTACCGATTGCACAGTACCCGACTGAATCCCATACTTTCTTCTAATTGCCGCGTCCGCAAGACGGCCACCACCCTCGATCGACGACCACCACATAGGCGCATCAATCCCGATGCCAAGAGGTGTTCCCTGCTTCCCGATCCATTTTGCGGCCTCATCCACCGACGAAACCGTCTTGTAGCGGGCACGCCCACTCTCCGTGACGACCGCAACCCCGAAGCTTTTTTTTCCGCCCGGGTCAGCTCCCGCCCAAACTTTTCCCAACTGTTCGTCTGTTGGTGCAGGCATTCTGCCAAGCTTCCGGTTTCCTTCGATCATCTTGCTCCCGAAGCTCCGTTGTAGTGCAAACGACTGCCTCGACTATACCAAGCAATCGCTCGTAGTCTTCGTAGGCGTCTTGGGTAGCAGTGAATGCGCCGTCCTGAACGAGTGGTCTCCGAAGCTCCGCGGTTAGCCTACACCACATCCTAGGTCCTTTCCTGCAGTCTTCCAACAAACATAGCTAGACGATAGCTTCTGATTTGTCGACTAACTGAGAGACTAATGTCTCGCAAAAGAGGTGCCGGCTCCTAGTTGCTCGACAACCGCATCTTTGACCTTTGCAAATTGGCAGAGGCTGCAGCCCGTTCCCGGCCCTGTGCTATCGTGGGGGCCGCAACGCAACCGCTCGCCCAAGGAGCGCCGCATGCCACCAGCCGAATTCATGCCAGCCCGTCGACCCACCCATCGGTTGTCCCCAGCCAAACCACGGAGGCGGCAGCCGCCCGCGCCGGTCGAGTACCCTGAGTCGGACGGCAAGCCCATGTCCGAGACGCCGATCCACTGGCATGCCACCGTCGATTTCGCGCACCCGCTCATGGACCGGTACGCCGCCCGTCCGGACGCCTATGTGGGCAGCGACATGCTGATGTACTGGCAGGAAGGAAATCCCGGAAAGCGGGTATCACCCGACGTGTTCGTGGCCTTCGGCCCGAAGAAGGAGCCGGAGCGGCGCATCTGGAAGGTCTGGGAGGAGGGCTTGGCAGCGGACTTCATTCTGGAGGTGACGTCGGCGAGCACGCGACGCAGGGACGAGGGGTTCAAAGCCGAGCTGTATGAAAAGCTGGGCGTCACGGAGTACTGGCAGTTCGACCCTACAGAGGACTACCTGAGTCCCAGCCTTAGGGGCCGACGCCTTGCGTCGAGTGGCGCCTACGAGCCGATCCCTCTGGAGCCACGGGACGACGGTCTGGCTGGCTGGTCAGAGGTTCTTGGTTTGGAACTGCACCCGAAGGGCCATGCGTTACGCCTGTTCGACCCAGAGCTTAGCGAATTCCTCCCTATCCACAGTGAGACGATGGCGAAGCTGGCTGCGGCAGAAGCGCGAATCAAGCAACTGGAACAGCAGCTAAGCCGGGATCCCTGAGCACCCGGCCACTTGATTCTGTGCCTGCGGCATCCCCCAAATTGCCTAGCGAGAGCAATCGGCAATGGGTGCGACTGGTTACCAAACTGGTCTCAGATCGCTCTCCTGTCTATGCGCCTTCTTTTAAGTCAGCCGCTAGCTCGCGTGAGAGTTTCGCGGAGATTCCAAAAATGGACATCTGTGGATTGGTCCCGAGCCCGGTGGGGAACAACGAGCCATCGTGAATGGACAGTTGCTCCAAGTGCCGGAATCGGCCTCGACTGTCGGTCACCGCCAGCCGATCTTCCTCCCCCATCGCACATCCACCCATCGGATGCGCACTCGAGACGCCGAGCTTGTTGGGGGCCATGTCCAGTGCTTCCACCAAGCCTTTGATGGCGCTGGCAGAAGACACCCACTGTCCGTTGTTGTGAACCGGCCGCACTCGCTGAGCGCCTGCCGCGAGTTGCAACTCCATCATGCCCAGGTACGCTTGCTTTGCGCCATCAAAGAAGTAATCGTTCATTGGGTAGTCGAGCACCGGCGCGCCACCGGCACCCAACTCCACCGAGCCGCCAGGGCTGTCTTCGTGGAATCCATCTCTCAACAGCGACATCAGGGCATTGGTGTGCGAGAGGTTTTGCATATCCTCGAACAGTTGTTGGCCGTGGCCGCCAACCAAGGATGCAAAGGTCCCCGGCAACAAGGGCAGCGCCTCCAGCTTGAACCCCATCCTGCCGTTAACGCCATCCCGCCAGGTGTAGGCATCTGAGTAGATGGACTGGGGCGCACCATAGTAAGGATCGATACGCTCCTTGAATTGGCCCAACGACACCACGACCGGATGCAGGAACGTCCGCTTGCCAATCCGATCATGGGGATCAGGTACGCCAGAGCGCAACAAAATGCCCGGCGTGTTGATCGCGCCGCCAGACAACACGGTGTGTCGCGCGCTTACCTTGATGGTTCTTCCGGTTAGGGCTCGGCCATCGGCCGCTAGCGCCCGGCCGGTGACGCCTGCCACCTTGTCACCAATGACGTCCAAGCCTTCGACACGGACGCGATAAACCAACGAACTGCCTCTGCTCAACGCTTCAGGAATGGTGCTCACCAGCATGGACTTCTTCGCATCCATCGGACAGCCCACGCCACAGTAGCCAATGTTGATGCAACCAAAGACATTTCGAGGAATGTGGTCCCAATGAACGCCCAGATTTTGAGCGCCGCGTTTCAGCACTGCGTTGTTCGGATTGGCCGCCATCCATTTCATGACATTGAGCTGGGACTCCATGGCTTCAAAGTGAGGGGCGAGCTCAGCATCGGTCAGGCCTTTGACGCCAAACTCCGAGGCCCAATACGCGAGGGTTTGGGGCGGGGTTCTAAAGGTTGAGCACCAGTTCACCGTCGTGCCGCCGCCCACGTTGCGGCCTTGGGCGACCAAGATGCTGCCATCCTTGGTGTGGCGCATGGCACCCTCTTGATAGAGATCAGTCAGGCCTTCGCGTTCGACCATGTTGAATTGATCGGATGTCTTGAGGACGCCCTCTTCGAGCATGACTACCTTGAGGCCAGCTTCGCTAAGAATGTTGGCTGTTGTTCCGCCGCCGGAGCCCGTGCCCACGATGACCACATCTGCTTCCAGGTACAGGTCTTGGGTCAGTGCGCTGGCGTTGCTGATGTCCCAGCCTTTCGCCTTGGCGTCGGCATAGGGATCCTTGACTCCCCTAATTTCGAGTTTGTTGAACACTATGCCTCCCCAGCGGAAACTGATGCTTCGACGATTTTCTTGGGTGATCCCGGGTAGCCCGTGACGGCTTGCTCATCGGGTTGCATGTACCACGCCGTTCGAATGAGCGACGTTGTCAGTGCATAGGCGATTCGCTTGAGTCCAAAACCACTGCTCCGCCAATCCTCCAAGATCTCGGCAGCCTGATCCGGCGTCATCTTGGGCCAGTCCGTCCAAGTCAGCGTCATTAGAGGCCGCGTCAGCGAACCCGTGAGGAGGTCAACGAGGTCTCGAATCGCGCCCAGCGTGTTTGGGGCGGCGGGCGCCAACATTCGCTCAATCGAGACGAGCAAGGCGGACGAGGCTTCTGGAGACCGTGCCTGCACAATGACCGCGGGCAGCATGGCGGTGAAGTACGCTGCGTCGGCGGCCCGCAGAACCCGGAGCTCCCTCGCTTGCGCCCGCACTAAAGGAGAGGTAGTCAATAGCGCAAGACCGCTGCCGGCATAAATGGCCGCGGTCCCCATCATCGAGGCACCCAGAAAGTCTCGACGCGATAGGCCGGGATTGCCCAAACTTCGAATGATCTGTTCAGCCATCGATCAAAACGCCTGCATCGCAAGATCACTCGTGATCCAGCTCAACTCTTGAATGCAGTCTATGGCCGTCAGAGATCAAAATAAAATGAATTGTTTTGGGTGTGGTTGCCAAATATTTGAATGGGCGTTGTCGGGGTTTTCGCCTGTGGAGGCAGCCGCCTTGGCGACTTCCCGGGCGTGGGTAGAGTCACATCTTGTGTGTAGATTCGGTATTTCATGCTGTGCGAATTAGGCAGTATGAGGCGGAGGAAAACGGTGTAGCGGTCGCAGCCGATTAGTTGCCTTTGGGGGGGCGTGCAAGCGACCGACACCGCACGAAACCAGCCAACGGCGGATTGCTGACGCGATCCCTCACCGCGCTCTCAAATGCCCGACGCCGACATGCCGTTGGTTGCTTTGCCGAAGAAACTGTTCATGGGTGGTGATTGTGGGCAGGCGCGGGGAACGCCGCCAGCGAAAACGTCCACGAGTTGTGACGGCGATTTTCTCGAAGCTGTTCCCTACTCGGGGAGCGGCTCACTGAGCAAGTACCCAGCGAATGAAGGGATGGGCATCGAGTACGATGCCTCGTCGGCGCTAAGCGCTAGGAATCCGCTGTGCTCGGCGTCTTGAATGAATTGCGTGGCGTTTGCGCCGGACAGCGTGGACGTTCGCCGTCCGACTTCCTCGACGAGGTCAAACAGGTCACTGTACGGTAGCCGTCCGCCGTGCTCACGAAGAGACGGGACCAGTTCCCTAGCCAGTTTTTCGAATCCCCCATGACGGCGCCGGATGCGCGCCACGCGCTGCCTGTGGTAGTTCGCGCGGCTTCGGTCTCCCAAGTGCATTGCCGCCGTGATATCGGCGCGGCGGGCGTCCATGCGGTCGGGGCTTGCTTGGCGAATCTGGCTGATCGCAGCATTGAGATAGACGGCCAGATGCTGCGGCCAGTTGGCGGCGCGCTTGAGGATTGCCGCTCGCCATGGCCTGCCACCTTCCACGTTGAACGCGTTGAAGCAGCGGTTTACCGTTTGCTTGGCTGCGGCGGCATCGAGGCCGCCTAAGCGCATGGTCCTTCCGTCCACCAAACGAGACACGTTCACGTCAGCCAGCGAGAGCAGCGTGCCGGGCAGGCCAAACGCGCAAAAGGAGACAGGGGACTTGACGAGGCCTTGGTGCAGTGCGCTCAGCGTGCCCTTCCCACCGTGTGCCTTGCCCGGGGCGATGCCTTGCGCTTCGTCAATCATCAGCACGATTTGCCAAGGCTGCCACGCGTGACTCCGCCGCTCGGACGCTTCAGCCATGGTCGTCGGAGGCCCTTCGCGAGAGGCCCCGAGCGAAAATCCCAAAACGCTTCCGCCCCGGTCGAAAAACTCGCGGGCCTTCGCTTTCGCCCCCATCGCGTCGAGCCTCCCCCAGTACTCGCCAAGCCGCTCCACTAAAGTTGCCACCTCGTCGGGCGGCCGCACCGTATCTTCCGCCGCCAACAGCTCCCCCGCTAGGCAAGTGACGATGGCCTTGTCGATGGCGTCGGCAATGTGGGAAGGGGATTCCGCGGATTCGGCGGACAGCGGTACCGGCAGCCAACGCCGTCGCCCGGTCTCGGTGGGCGGCAGCGAGCGCATTTCCTCCATGAACTGGCACATCAGTGCGCTTTTGCCCGCGCCGGGCGGCCCCTCCACCACAATTGTTGCGTTGGCGCCATCGCCCAGCGACAGGCCGTTGGCCATCTCTCGGAAGGCGCTGATTTCGGCCTCTCGTCCAGAAAAGAACGGCACGCCCCGTCCGGTCATGGGCGCACGGTCCTTCAGTAGCAGGTACCTTTCCGCGCCAATGGAGTCCTGCCCGCGCAGATTGCCGCGATCCTGGTAGGTTGTGTCGATCAATGCCACGCAGGGCGTTATACCACGAAACCGAAGTTGCGCCGGTGCGCCGACTGGCGCACATTGCGCAGAGGGAGTTTGCGGGAAATGCATGATCCCGATGGGCTGCCAAGACGCCCTTCGGGATCCTACTCTGTTGCCTCCCCGACCAGAACGGACGCGACCGCTTTGTCTGCCTACCAGCGCATCCCGGAGCGCGTGATAGTGCGCACCATGATTAGGCCGGTTCTCCGGACTGATTCAGAACGGAATGTGCGCACCGATTCGGCGCAAGCGTTGAAGCAGGGACTCTACGGACTCACCGGAAGAAGGGGCCGTAGCCACGGCAAGTAGCGGTTGATGGTCCACTCCAGCAGATCGATCCTAGCATTGCGCGTCTGGCTCAATGAGTCTCGGCCGGAAGCAGACGTCGGCTAAGCCCAGCTCACAGCTACTTTGAGTCCTTGCCCGGAAGTAACTTTGCCCACTGGTCTTCGACTTCGTTGATCTTGTCCTCATCCTTCATGAGTTCATTGATGTCGAACGGCTCAGGGACGTTGAGCCCCTTCTTGAACGCTGGTCGAGATTCGAGAGAGTGAAACCAGCGAGAGAGGTTTGGCATTTCTGCAAGTTCAATCCCGGTCCACTCAGCGCAGTACACCCAAGGCCATGAAGCGATGTCCGCGATACCGAATTCACCTGCCAGATACTCAACTGAGGCAAGTCGGCGATCAAGGACTCGGTATAGTCGCCTGGTTTCGTTTAGATACCGGTCTATCACATAGGGCATCTTCTCCGGGATATTGCGTATGAACACAAGTGCTTGGCCTTGCATTGGTCCGATTCCACCCATCTGAAACATGAGCCACTGCAGGGCGACTGAGCGCTGGGTTGGGTCTTTAGGCAGCAGCTTCCCGGCTTTATCTGACAAGTAGATCAGGATGGCTCCTGACTCGAACACCGCGAAGTTATTCTTCTCACGATCAATGATCGCGGGGATGCGGCCATTCGGATTGATGTCGAGATACCAGTCTTCCTTCTGCTCGTTCTTTGTGAAATCGACAAACTTCGCGTCGTAGGGCAGTTCAAGTTCTTCGAGGCAGATGGATGCCTTCCAACCATTCGGCGTTGATGCTGTGTATAAATCGATCACAGTTTCACCTTTAGCGGTTGCCAGCCTGGCACAAGCTCCGGGTAGCTAGTCAAATCAAAGTGGCCACACATGGTTCGGTAGTAGTCCTTGATCCGTTGCGAGCTCGAGACCGACACACCCCCTTCCAATCCTAGCGTGGTGACACAGGCCAGTTGAGCATACAGTGATGCATCTGCGTACGAGGGCTCGTCAGTACCGGCAATATAGCCTGTGTTCTTTAAGTGCTCTTCCAGTTGTTCAATGATGTTGTTGCGGCATTCGGCCATCCCAATCGATCGATCTACTTGG
This sequence comes from Candidatus Azophilus sp., assembly GCA_965220835.1. Classification (GTDB taxonomy): domain Bacteria; phylum Pseudomonadota; class Gammaproteobacteria; order Pseudomonadales; family Azotimanducaceae; genus Azophilus. The sequence continues at coordinate 3,180,791 of OZ244842.1, forward strand.
TTGGCGTCATTCACGACGAATTCAGTACGTCTGAGTCTGTGCACCCAGACATACTGTGCCCACCACGGGACTGAGCCGGAAGTCTCTCGCATAACGTTCGCCAGGATTCTGCCATTTCTAAACGCAGAAAGTGGTCTCTCGTTGTCAATGATGCTGCGAAAGGCCAAGCCGATGACGTTGGTCGTGACCCACTGATCCGCGCGCATAATAGCTTGCCGCGCTTGGTCGGTAGTTCCTGCTATCGGTCGCTCAGGGAAGTTCTCATCTAGCCACTCACAGATTGGCCCAGAGTCCAGCCGCCAGTCGTCATCGAGTTGAACCACCGGCACGACTTTCTGTCCGGTGAACGCTACCTCACGCTGGTCTCTGGGATTCACGTAACACAGATCGAACGGTATGCGCTTAAGGATCAACGCCCAATAGACCTTCATGCCGTAAGGGCTTAGTGCATATGTAAAAAGGGTAGGCTTCAAAACGATGGAATCAGCTTTAAACTATGACTGGCGGGGAGTTACCCCAAGGGCGCGGGCGTTTTCGGCGAGGTGCTCCGGATTCAGGGTGCCCACCACGATGCTGCTGACGCCGGGGTGGTCCGCCACGCAGTTTAGGCTGGCGGGTTCGGCACGGCCACTGTTGAGGGCCTTCTTGACCAACACGCCGCGGCCGAGGGCCTGCGCCTCGGCGATCAGATCCACCTCATCCAAATAGGCTGGGTTGAGCGTTGCCATGATGACGTCGGCACCCGCGGCCAGTGCCGCTTGGCCGCCGGCCACGCTCTTGTGGGATAGGCCGATGGCGCGGATCAGCCCTTGGGCCTTGAGGTCCGCCAGGCAGTCCAAGGCGCCCAAGCCGTTGATGATTCGCTCATCGTCGCCGTTGGAGTGGATGAGCGCCACGTCCAAACGGTCGGTGCGCAACCGTTGCAACGAGCGGCGCACGCTCATGGCGATGTGCTCCGGGGTGAAGTTGAAGTTGGAGCCCATGCCGTCGAACTCCTCCCCCACCTTGGTGGCGACCACCCACTCATCGCGCTGCCCGTCCAACAGTGCCCCCAAGCGCTCCTCGCTGGCGCCATAGGCCGGTGCGGTATCAACCAAGTTGACGCCGAGGCTGCGGGCTGTGTTGAGCAGGCGCCGCGCTTCAGCGTCGGTGGGCAAGCTGAACGATTGCGGATACTTGAGGCCCTGAGTGCGTCCGAATTTCACGGTGCCGAGGCCAAGCAGCGAGGTCTCGATGCCGGACCGGCCAAGGACGCGTCTCTCCATCAAATCACCCCAAAGGGGCCTTCAGGTCACCCAAAGAGGCCATCAGGTCGCCCAAGGGGGCGCGCCAATCGTGGCCGAGGGCAGGTCGAGTGGTTGGTGCTCAGGGTGCTCGGCGGCCGGCATCAGCGCCAGCACCTTCTGGCCGAGGTCCGGGGTCAGGGTGAGCTTGGTGGGCCAGCAAATGATGCAGCTGCTTTGCGCCTGAGCGAAGGCTTCATCCGGACGTTGGCCCCTGGCCTGCTTGGGCTCCGCCCGGTCCAGGTGGAAACAGTCGATATCGGCTTCCCGCCAGTCCACCCAAGGCAGGCAAGCGGCCAGTTCGCTGCGCGCAAACTGGCGCTGTTCCGCGGCGCTGCGATCAACGCCGCTGGTGGCAAGCCGACCGCCGACGCTCCACAGCCAACTGCCATCGCTTTCGGCAGGATGGCTGGTAATGGTCAGACGGGGCTCCGCGCCCTTGTTGTCCGTCAGGCAGTGGCCGAAGAAGGGGCTTGCGTCAGGGTGCCGAACCACGACCTGGTGCAAGGCACGGCGCTGCATGGCCACCGGCAGGCCCAAGCGCTTCAACAGCGCTTCGTTGCCGGCCCCGGCGGCCAGAATCAAGCGGCGGCAAGCGATGCGCAGGTTGCCGATTTCGATGCGGGCACTGTCAGCACCATCGTGAATTCGATCAATGCCGGCAGCTGCGTAGAGATGCGGTGCACCGAGGCTGGCCAAGCGCTCGGTGAGGCGCACCGGGTCCAGGACAAAGTCGTTGAGCCGATAGACAATGCCTTCGAACGCTTCCGTGCGCAGCAGCGCGGGGTACTCCTCGGCGCCCAAACGCTGCGCCCCGCTGCGCAGCGCCTTGCTGGCCAGGAACGCCGAGAGAGGCCCCAAGCCGCCTTGCTGCGCAAAAAGATAGGTGTGCTCGCTTAAGGGCTCAAGGCCCTTCAGGTCCAGTTCCCCGTTGCCTTCAAGGCAAGCCCGCCAGCGCTCTGGCATGCCGGCGATGACTTCGCTGGCGCGGCTGGAGGCGCCACCGAGCGCGTATTTCAGCCCGCCATGAATCATGCCCTGGGAAGCCAAGGTCTGGTGGCTGCCCAGGCGTTGGGACTCCAGCAGCACAGTGCCGTAACCGGCACCGCGCAGCGCGTTCAACAGCCATAGGCCAGCGATGCCGCCGCCGATGATGACGGCGTCGGTGTGGATTGTCTTTATTGCCATGATCACCTCGCTGGCGTAACTGCTCGTGCAGGTATTTTATCGGTTTGATTCACATTGAGCCGACCTGAAGCGGAAACGCGAGCCAGAGCGATAAACTACCCTATCCCAACCGTCGGGCTGCCCGCACCCGCGATCAACACCATGGCTCGCACGCTCTATCAGCTTCTGCTCTGGCTGGCCTTGCCCATTGTGCCGCTGCGTCTCTGGTGGCGCTCGCGGCGGGAGCCGGGCTACGGCCAACGCATCGGAGAACGATTCGGACGCCCGCCGGTGGGCATCCCCACGAACGGCGTGTGGTTTCATGCGGTCTCCGCAGGCGAAACCATTGCCGCGACGCCCCTCATCGAGGCCTTGGCCGCCGAATTCCCGGCGCTGCCCTTTCTGGTGACCAGCATGACGCCGACGGGTTCGGAGCAGGTCATCCAACGGCTCCGGGACAAGGTGGCCCACTGCTACGCGCCCTACGACTTCCCCTTTGCCGTGCGGGCCTTTTTCGATGCCGCGCGGCCGAGGTTGCTGATTCTGGTGGAAACCGAACTCTGGCCCAACCTGATCGGCGAGGCCCACCGACGCGGCGTGCCGGTTCTGCTGGTCAACGCCCGGCTTTCCGAACGCTCCGCGCGAGGGTACCGGCGCATCGGGAAGCTGGCCAAAGCGGTCTTGGGCCAGTTGCACTTGATTGGGTGCCAATACCCAGACCACGCTCGGCGCTTCCAAGCCTTGGGTGCGGAAGCGGGCAAGGTGGTCACCACTGGCAGCGTCAAGTTCGACATCGCCCTGCCTCCGGAGCATGACCGAGAGGTGGAGAAGTTGCGCACCGCCATGCGCTTGGCGGAACGGCCCATCTGGATTGCCGCCAGCACCCATCCCGGCGAGGAGGCCAAGGTTCTGGAGGCCCATCAGCAGGTGCGCGAAAGCCTGCCAAGCGCCGGCTTGGTGCTAGTGCCACGCCATCCCGTCCGCAGTGATGACGTTCTCAAGATGGTGGCGGACAGGGGTTTTTCGTCCGCCAGGCTGAGCTTGGCACCCGACGAGCCCGTCGATGTGGTGGTCTGCGACCGGATGGGCGTTCTGCAAACCCTCTATGGTCTGTCGCAGGTGGCGTTCATCGGAGGCAGCCTAGTGCCGAGGGGCGGCCACAACCCCATTGAGGCGGCGATATGCGGCCAAGCGCTGCTGATGGGGCCTTCGAGCTTCAATTTCACCGAAGTGGCCGCTGCTTTCGCAGAGGCCGAATGCCTAACGCGCGTGGGAGACGCCAAGGCGCTGGCGGAGGCCGTCATCAAGCTTTTGGTGGATGCGCCTAGGCGCCATCAGGTTGGCCAGCGGGCTTTGGAGGTGGTGCGCAGCAACAGCGGTGCGCTGGAAAGAACCAAGACGCTGCTGCGCGAGCAAATCCGCGCGCTCTAGCGGCCGCTCCGCAACACCGGGTTGGCGGGGTCCGCGAACCGATTCAACTCCATGACGTCCTCCTCCACCAAGGCGCCCGCCACCTGCTTGAGCGCCATGAGGTCGATCACGTAGTTGTAACGCGAATCCGCATAGTCGAATTGGGAGGCGTACAGCCGCTGCTGGGCCTGCAGCACGTCGACGATGTTGCGGGTGCCCACCTCGTAGCCGGTCTCGGTGGCTTCGAGGGCGGATTGGCTGGAGGCGATTGCCTTCAGGCGGGCGCCGACCCGAACCACGTCGGTGGCGACGTTTTGGAACAGGCTGCGCGCGTCCCGGGTGGCGGTGAGCTGCTGATTCAGCAGTTCATCACGGGCTTGGTCCGCCAAGGCCCGCGCCTCCTTGCGCCGGGAGTGGGTGAAGCCGCCTTGATAGATAGGCAGGTTCAGGGTCAGCGCATAGGTCGTGGTTTCGGTCTTGTTGCCCAGAAACGAAAGCCCGCCGGTGTGGAAGTAGCTGTGCGAGATGGAGCCATCGACAGTCGGCAGGTGGGCAGCGCGACGGGCCGCCAGGTTGCGGTTGGCGGCCTCCAACTGGGCGCGGGCGGCGAGCACGCTGAAGTTGGCGTCCAACGCGGCATCCACCCAGGCTTGTTCGTCGGCGGGTGCCGGATTGATGATGGGCAGGGCTTCAGCCAGCCGATCCAGAGATTGATAGTCCTCGCCGGTGAGCGTGGTCAGCGCATTGAAGAACACATGCAGATCGCCTTCCGCCTGAATGCGGGTCACTGCGGCGTTGTCGTAGGCCGCCTGGGCTTCAAGGACGTCCGTGATGGCCACCAAACCCACTTCAAAGCGTTGCTGAACCTGCTCAAGCTGCCTGCCGACGGCGGTTTCCTGGGCCTGCGCCGCTTCCAGGCGATCCTGCGCCCGCAAGACGTTCAGGTAGGCTTGCACCACCCGCAAGATCAAGTTCTGGGAGGTGGCGTTCAGCGCCGCCTCCGCAGCTTGAACGCGGGAGGTGGCGCTTCTGAGATCAAACCAGGCGCTGACATTGACCACCGGCTGACTCAACTGCGCCTGCCAGGCACGGTCCGTGTAGGTTTGCGAAGGCAGATCGAACATTTGCCCAAAGGTGGGGCTGGTGGGGTCCGTGTCCTGCACCATTGCGCCGGGAAAGGCACGCTTGCTGCGGCTTAAGGTGCCACCCACGGCGAGCTTGGGCAGCAAGCCGGAGCGCGCTTGGGGTACCAGTTCCTGATTGGCCCGGAAGCCCGCTTGGGCGGCGTTCAAAACGGGATCGTTCTGCTGGGCATGGGCGTAGGCGTCTGCGATGTCGACCGCGAACGCCGGCGCTGCCAGCAGCGTGAGCGCCGCAGCGGCACACGCGCCAATGGACGGCAGAAATCGCAACCGGGCTCGGAGGGGCGCTTTATGCATGGGCTGGCTGAACTTCATGGGCAGGAGGCGAAAGTCTATCAGAAGGCGGCAGCTTAGGCTGAAATCGAGAGCATCCGCCGGACGCAGCCCTCCGCATCGGTCTTGCCGTCAAGCAGTTCAGCCAACCGCGTGACGAAGGGTGCGGCGATGCCGGCGGCGGCGGTGCGGGCGGCGAACATGCGGGTGGCCCGCACGCCTTCGGAGACCATGACCGTGCTGCCGAGGGCCTCTTCGAGGGCCTCTCCGCGGCCGAGCCGTTCTCCGGTGCCCCGGTTGCGGCCATGGGGCGAAGTGGCGGTGACGAACAGATCGCCAATGCCGGCGGCGCTGAAGGCCGTCTCCGGCTGGGCGCCAAGCGCCGACAAAACCCGGCGTCCTTCATTGAAGCCAACGGTGAACAGGGCTGCCTTCAGGTTGTCGCCGCCGAGGCCGCCGGTGAGCTTCAGGCCGTCGGACACGCCGCAAGCCAGCGCAATGACGTTCTTGAACGCGCCCCAGAGTTCAACGCCCAAGGGGTCGGCCGCTGGGGCCACGCTGAAGGTGGGCGTTGACAGCTCCTCAGCCAAATGCTGGGCAACGGCCTCGTCGGCCGAGGCCACCAAGGCAGTGGTCAGCACCCCGGAGGCCAGTTCCGGGGCAATGGTTGGGCCGGTCATCACCGCCAGCGGATTGCCGAGGTCGGCAGCGGCCAGCTTGGCGGCGATGGCTTCGGACACCAGCTCCTCATTGGGGGCCAGGCCCTTGGCCAAGTCAACCAGGATCTGGCCATCCTGCAGCAGCTCAAGCAGCTGATCGACCACGCCCAGCACCACATGGGAGGGCAGCGCCAAGGCCAGGATGGCGGCGCCCTCCGCGGCCTCCCCCAAGTCCAGGGTCGCTTTGAGGCCCGGCAGCTCGATGCCCGGCAGGTATTTCTCATTGACGCCGGCGCTCTCGATGCTGGCAAAGACCTCATCCTCCACCGTCCAGCCCCGCACCGCCTTGCCATGCACGGCCCAGTTGCGGGCCAGGGCGGTGCCAAAGTTGCCGAGGCCAATCACGGCGATGGCCGTCAAGCCGCTTTCTCCATCGTTCGCACTTGGCATAGCATTCCCATCCCCTCTGGGTTGTGTGTCAGCTTGATTCGCACCAACCCGCAAACCAACTTGAAGCGAATCAAACTGAGCCAATCGTCCAGTGTGCCATAATTCGAACTCATGCATCCGCTCGCCGACGCCAACCTGACCGCTCGGGCCGTCATTATCTTGGGGCTGGTCCTGTTCGGCTTCTACATCGCTGCCGATCGCGGGGCGCTGACCTTGGCGCTGGCCTCGGACAAGAGCTACATCTCCTACCTGATCTTAAGCATCTACGCGCTGGCCAGCGGCCATTGGCTCAAGCTGGCTCATGGCTTGAACCGGGAGCGCCGGGAGTTCGCCGCGCTCGAACGCCAGTTGAGCGATGGGGCGGCTGGCGATGGGCTCGAGGCGGTTGCGCAAGCCAGCCTGATTGGCCGCTTCGCCGCCAGCCGTGAAACTGCTGGGGAAGGCGAGTCGGCCGCGCTGCTGACCGCCTTCGCGGATGAACTGGCCAACCGCCATGCCTTGGGCCACTTCGTCAGCGATGCGCTGCTGAAGCTCGGCCTGCTGGGCACCGTGGTGGGCTTCATCTTGATGCTGATGCCCATCGGTGAGATCACCGAGTTCGAACCCAGCATGATGCAGCGGCTGCTTACCGAGATGAGCGGCGGCATGGCCGTGGCGCTCTACACCACCTTGGCGGGGCTGGTGACCAGCACGCTGCTCAAGCTGCAGTACCACATTCTCGATGCCTCGGCGGCGGAGCTGGCAACCCGCCTTTCGGTGGTAACGGCCGATCATGCGCCATAGCATCTACCGCCAAAAGGACTCCCAGGACGCCTTCACCGATTTGCTGTTCAACGCGCTGCTTGGCTTCGCCTTCATGTTCGTGGCCGCGTTCAGCCTGATGGCGGACCCCACCAAGGCGGGCGATGTGACCTCCAAGGCGGAGATCCTGATCACCGTGCGCTGGGCGGACCGCCACCCGGACGACGTTGACGCGCTAGTGGAAGACCCCCAAGGCAACTTGGTCTGGTACCACAACCGGGACGCCGGCCTGATGCACCTAGACCGGGACGACCGGGGTCTGTTCCAGGACCGCATGGTGGTCAACAACGTCGAGACGGCCAATCCAATCAACCAGGAAACGGTGACCATCCGCGCCTTGCAGGCCGGGGAGTACGTCGTCAACCTGTTGCACTACCAAGCCAACTACAGCGCGCCCCTGCCCGTCTCCGTGAAGGTCGAGAAGCTCAATCCAAGCGCCGTGGTGGTGTTCTACGACACGCTTGAGCTGCAGGGCGCGGGGGATGAGCGAACCGCCGTGCGCTTTTCCATCAATGCCGACGGCCAAGTGGTGAACACCAACACCTTGGGCAAGCGGCTGCTGACCCGCGCCGTCGCCGCCAAGGCATGACCGTCGCGCTGTCCTTGGCTTACGCCATCATCGTGGCGTTGCTGCTGAATCTGAGTCTTGCCAGCCGTTGGGGGCTGGCCGTGAAGATCGGCGCCATCATCGTGGCCAGCGGCTTCTACATCGTGGCCTTCGAGGGCCACAAGCAGCTCATGGGTTGGGCGACCTCGGCCGTCATGCCGGAGCAGTTTCGCCTGCACTGGATCACCATCGAGGAGCCGGACAAGGCCAGCCGCTCGCCCGGCAGCATCTTCTTCTGGGTCAGCGAACTCGACGCTGCGGGCTTGGTGGCCAGCGAGCCGCGCGCCCACCGCCTGCCGTGGGATGAGGCCACCGCCCAAGCCGCCGAGGACGCCCTTGCCGAGCTCACCGAAGGCGAACCCCTAAACGGGTTCCTCTCCCGAGGCGCGATTACGGAAGAGGAACAGCCAGCCGGCCAAGGCGAGCGTGCCGGCAGTTCGGCAAGCCCCTCTGGCGACGACGGCCCCCTGCCTAGCTTTGAGTTTCGTCGCGTGCCGCCCCCTACCCTGCCGCCGAAGCCGCCGCCGGACTAACTGCTCAGCCCGCAGGGCGTCCATTGCGCGAGTCAAAGGCGCTTCGCGCCCGCCCTCGATTGAGTTATTGGAATGCACACTCCATCTGGGGATTGGGAGTCTCCTTAGCAGGCGTGTGTCCAAACCTTCAAGCACCAGCTTGGACTGGCTCATCACCGTCGGAAGCCGTGGCATCGGCCGCGGCGGCGTATGTCGAAGCCTCTAAGCGCCAGCTTTGACAGGCCCTACAGCGTGTTCAGTCCATAGTGCCTGGCGGTGGCGTCCAAGGCGACGGTCAGGCGGTTGATCAGCCGGTCAATCTCCTCGCGGCTGATGATCAACGGCGGGGCGCTGATGATGGTGTCGCCCACTTGCCGAACCATCAGGCCGTTGTGGATGGCGGCGTTGCGGCAGTGGACGGCAGCGCGATGGTCGGCGTCGATGCGCTGCCGGCTGGCCTTGTCGCGCACCAGCTCCAAGGCGCCGAACAGGCCTTGTGTGCGGGCCTCGCCGACAATGGGGTGGTCGATGAGCGCACCCCAGCGGTGGCGCCAGTGGTGGGCCGTGTCCTGCTGCACCTTGTCCACGATGGCGGCCTCCCGGTAGATGTCCAAGGTGGCAACGCCGGCCGCGCAAGCCACCGGATGCCCTGAATAGGTGAAGCCATGGGCGAATTCGCCGCCTTGCGCGGTGACCACGTCCGCCACCCTGTCGGACACCGCCACGCCGCCGAGGGCCTGGAAGCCATTGGTGACGGCCTTGGCGAAGGTGATCAGGTCTGGTTGCACGCCGTAGGTCTGGCAGCCGAACCACTGGCCGGTGCGGCCAAAGCCGCAGATGACCTCGTCGCTGATCAGCAACACCCCGCGCTCGGTGCAAATGCGGCGCACTTCCGCCAAGTAGTTTTGCGGGGGGATGATCACGCCACCCGCGCCTTGCACGGGCTCGGCAATGAAGGCGGCGACATTGGCCTCGCCGAGTTCGTCGATTTTCTCGGACAAGAGCCGCGCCGCCGCCTTGCCGTAATCCTCCTCGTCCATTTCCCCAGCGTGCTCGAAGGCATAGGGTTGCTCGATGTGATGGACGTAGGGCAAGCCGGTGAACTGCTTGTGCATGCTGCTCATCCCACCCAGGCTGGCGGCGGCGATGGTGCTGCCGTGGTAGGCGTTCTTGCGGCTGATGATCAGCTTGCGGCGCGGCTGGCCGATGAGGTCGAAGTAACGATGGACCAAGCGGATGTTGGTGTCGTTGGCCTCAGAGCCTGAATTGGTGAAGAAGACGTGGTTGAACCCCGCCGGCAGCACGGCGGTCAGACGCGCGGCCATCTCAATGGTGGTGTCGGTGGTGCAGTTGAAGAAGCTGTTGTAGTAGGGCAGCCGTTCGAGTTGCTCGGTGACGGCGCGCACGATCTTCGGCTGGCTGTAGCCCAGGTTCACGCACCACAGGCCGGACATGCCGTCCAAGTACTGCTTGCCCTCGGCATCGGTCAGGTAAATGTGCTCCGCGGCCACGAAGGCGCGCCCGCCGGCGCGCTTGTGGGCGGCAAAGTCCGTGAACGGGTGCAACAGCGTGGCGCGGTCGGAGTCATCAAGGACGTTGGCGATGGTCTGTTTCAATTCTTTGAGTCCCTAGTCTTCTGAGCGCTGCGCTCGGCCAAGCTACTATGCCAGCGCCCATTTCACGGAATCAATCAGAAACACGTCAAACCCTCTTCCCCTCAACAGCAACACGCACAGAGTTTCGCGCCAGCGAAACTCCAACGAACCGAAGGTTCGCTTTCACGCCAGCGAAACTCCATACGCGACCGTCAGGTCGCGCATTGACAAGCCGTGTTCCACCCTCACAATGCCCAACATGCGCACTCCACTTGCTTTGCTGGCCATTGCCGCGTTGCTGATTGGCTGCGGCCCGGCACCGCAGCCTGCCGACCTGATTTTGAGCACGGGCAGGGTGTACACGTTGGATGAATCCAAGCCTTGGGCTGAGGCAGTGGCGATCCAGAATGGCCGCATCGCCGCCGTCGGCACCAACGAGGAGGTGCTCGGCCGGTTTCACGGCCAAGTCTTCGAACTTGGCGGTCGCATGGTCCTCCCCGGATTTCATGATGCCCATGTGCACCCGACGTTCGGGGGCATCCAGCTCATGCAATGCGACCTCAGCGGCTCCGCCAGCGCGGCCGCATTGACCGCCTTGGTGGCGGAGTGCGACGCGGCGCTGCCGGAAGGGGATTGGCTGGTGGGTGGCGGCTGGGACCTATCGCTGTTCCCGAATGCCAATCCATCCAAGGATCTGCTCGATGCCGTCAACGCGGACCGCCCCATCTTCCTGCGCGGCTCCGATGGCCATTCGTCCTGGGCCAATTCCAAGGCGCTGGCGTTGGCAGGCATCGAGGCGGAGACGCCGAATCCGCCCCACGGCATCATCGAGCGGGAGGGGAACGGTGCGCCCTCCGGCACGCTGCGGGAATCCGCCCAAGGCTTGGTCGAGGCGATTGTGCCGCCGCTTACCGCCGGGGATCGCATGGAAGCCACTCGTCAAGCGGTCGCTTTGGCCAACCAATTCGGCATCACTTCCATGATCGACGCGGCCACCACCACAAACGAGTGGGCGGCTTGGCAAGGGCTTGAGGCGGCTGGCGAACTCACCGCTCGCATGGTGCTGTCCATCCCCGTATCGAGCCCCTTGGCTTGGACACCGGATGAGTCGCTGATTCGCGCGGAAGATCGGGGCAGCGGCCAGCGCCTGCGCCGGGACGCTGCCAAGCTCTTTGTTGACGGGGTGCTCGAAGGCGAAACCGCAGCATTGCTCCAACCCTATCTGGGCGAGGGCGGCGGCACCGGCATGTTGATCCTGCCGGCGGATGAGCTGACAGCGCGGGTTGTGGCGTTGGACGCCCAAGGCGTGCAGGCCCACTTTCACGCCATTGGCGACCGCGCGGTCAAGGTGGCCTTGGATGCCATCGAGCAGGCCATCGAGCGCAACGGCCCCTCAGACAACCGCCATCACATCTCCCATCTGCAGCTTATCGACCCCGCCGACTACCCCCGCTTTGCCGCCTTGGGCGTCACGGCCAACTTTCAGCCGCTGTGGGCCTATCCGGACGCTTACGTCACCGACATCAACCTGCCGGCGCTTGGCCCCGAGCGGGTTGGGCGGATGTATCCCATCGGCTCCCTGGAGCGGGCGGGCGCCCGCATCGCCGCGGGCAGCGATTGGTCGGTGTCCTCCCTGAATCCCTTGGTGGCCATCGAGACGGCCCTCACCCGGCAGGATGCCTCCGGAGAGGTCGATGGCACGCTCAACGCCAACGAGGCAGTGAGCTTGGACACCATGCTGCGGGCCTACACGGTCAACGGCGCTTGGCTGATGCACCAGGAAGACGAGACTGGCGCCATCAAGCCGGGCATGGCGGCGGATCTGGTGGTCTTGGAAAAAGACCTGTTCAGCATTCCGGCGGCAGAGGTCGGGGACGTGGCTGTGACCATGACCCTGTTTGAAGGCTCGATCGTCTATCGCCGACCTTCGCAGCCGCAACCGTAGGGGGAGCGATGGCGGATAGACCCGCTGAACTGGCGTCGGCCGTGGATCTGCTGCTCGCGGACCTCAATGGCGCTCCCCGTGGGAAGACGGTGCAATCCAGCGCCTTGAACGACGGCGACCTGCCGCAATTCGCTGCCGCGGTGTTCTTTCAGACCATCACCGGCGACTACGCCGAAGGCTGCATGGAGCGATACGACCCCAAGGACGAGGACCTGATCCTGCGCCCGGATTGGTCGAGCTACAGCGCCTGCCCTTGGAAGCCGGGCGACCATGGCCAAGTGATCTGCGCTTCCTTGGACAAGTCGGGCACGGCCATCCCCTACGACAGCCGCAACGTCTTGAAGCGCGTCTTGGCCGTTTACGCCAATGCGAACCTGCATCCCGTGGTGGCCCCGGAACTGGAGTTCTACCTGCTTGAGCCACCTCAGCGGGATGCCTCGGCGCTGGCCTTGGCGCCCGGCCTGCATGGCCGCGCCGAATTCGGTGGCGAGGCGTTCAGCGCCGACGCCCTGGACAAGTACGCGCCCTTTCTGGAAGACGTTAAGGCGCAGAGCGAAGCGGCGGGCCTGCCGGTCAGCGCCTTTGTGCACGAAGTGGGCCCGTCGCAAGTGGAGCTCAATCTGGCCCATGGGGACCCGTTGCGCCGGGCCGACCAGCTGTTTCTCTTGAAGCGCCTGATCAAGGCCTGCGCCATGCGGCACGGCTACTTGGCAAGCTTCATGGCCAAGCCCTTGGATGGGGTGCCGGGCAGCGGTGCCCACTTGCACTGCAGCGTTGCCAACGACGACGGCGTCAACATCTTCGCCTTGGAGGACGGGCGGGCGCCAGCCGCCTTGCGCCACTTCATCGGCGGGCTGCAAACGTGGCTGCCGCAAGCCTTCGCCCTGATCGCCCCCAACGTCAACAGCTTCAAGCGCTTCGTGCCGGGCCTTTCGGCGCCCATCAACCTGGAATGGGGCTATGACAACCGCACCGCGGGCCTGCGCGTGCCGCACAGCGCGCCAGCCGGCGGGCGCGTGGAGAACCGAGTGGCGGGCGCGGACGTCAATCCGTACCTGCTCACAGCCACCACCTTGGCCTGCGGCTGGTTGGGCATGCAGAATCAGGTGGAGCCCACCAAACCCCACGAAGGCGACGCCTACGACGCCCCGGCCACGCTCCCCGATGACCTCAGCCAAGCGCTGCGCACACTGGCTGCCAACGATCGCTTGGCGGACCTGCTCTCTGAGGCGTTCATCGACGTCTACGTTGACGTGAAACGGAGCGAGCTGCAGGACTTCCAGAAGTGGATGACGCCTTGGGAGGTGCGCTACCTCGGCAGCCAGCTGTGAGACATTGACCTCTCCTGAGAGGTCGGCAAAGGTAGGCACCCATGCAATCCAACGTCGCCGGCGCGGCCAAGACCCTCCCCAAACCGAAAACAACGTGCCGTTCCAGGGGCTTCGAATGATGGCCGCCGGGAATTCGGAGGATGTGTGGATCTTTGGCTACGGGTCGTTGATCTGGCGGCCGGGCATCGCCTTCAAGGCGCGTCGGCCCGCGCGCATCCACGGCTGGACGCGGCGGTTCTGGCAAGGGTCTCACGACCACCGGGGTCTGCCCCACGCGCCGGGACGGGTGGTGACGCTAGTGCCCGAGGCCGGCGCTGCTTGCGAAGGCGTTGCCTATCGGGTCGCTGCCCACTTGGCGGCAGCGGTCTTTGATGGGCTCGACCACCGGGAAAAGAACGGTTACCAGCGATACGACGTGCAGCTTGAGTTTCGGGGAGGCGGGACGGATGACGGCGTGGTCTACATCGCGCCGGAAGGCAACCACGCGTTTCTCGGCCCGGCGCCAGTCGATGAAGTGGTCGCGCAGATCGCTCGGTCGGTCGGCCCGAGCGGCAGCAACAGCGACTACCTTTGCCAGTTGGAAGCCGCGCTGCGGCGCTGGGAGATTGAGGATGCCCACGTCTTCGAACTGGCGCGGCGGCTTCGCGAACGCATGCAGGCTGGATGAGTAGAGCTCGAGGCTGCCCCTGGCGTTGGCCGCGGGCTGAGGGTGCCAATCAAACTTGGGCCCATTCGCGCTGTTTATCTTAATCGGGGGACAAGGCTGTCTCTCAAACCACCTTTCGCGCCCGGTTACCGCCTAGTTGCGCAGCAGCCTGATGGCGCCGCCTTGGCGGCGCGCCCGCTCGTCGGTCTGCGGTGTCACTTCGTGAGGTCATCGTCGATGAACGTCATCCGGTCCTTGCCCCAGAAGAGCTCATCGCCAACGTAGAAGGAAGGTGCGCCGAACACGCCCCGGTCGAGTGCAGCCTGGGTTTCGTCAATCAGGGCTTGGCGCAGGGCCGGGCCGTCGCAAAGGGCGGCGAACTCCTCAGGATCAAGACCGATGTCCTCGGCCACCGCGCGCATGCCCGTCAACTCGCTGATGGAATCGTCATTCCGCTCCCAGTACCGGGCAAAGATGGCGTCAAGGTAGGCTGTCTCCACGCCCAGTTGGCGGGCCGCGAGCGCACCCCGCAAAGCCCTGCTGGTCTTGATGGGAAAGCGGTCCGGCATCCGGAACGGCAGGCCGTGCTTCTCGGCCCAGCGCATCAGGTCGCGGCGTCGGTTGCGGAGCTTCGCTGCCGGTTCCTTCTGCAGCACGTAACCGTGATGCCGGAACACGTATCCGAGATTGAATGGGTGCATCACGAGGTCCGCACCGTGCCGCTCGGCGATGGGCCGGATGAGGTGCAGCGCGAAATAGGTGTTGGTGCTGCCGATGTCCCAGTAAAAGTCAATCTTGGCCAATGGCTACTCCCGTCCGTGCCGCGCACCGCCCAGTCAGCGATCACCGGCCCTTGCGCTTCAACCGCAAAGAGTGCGGACTCACCAACGTGTTGGACTGCGGCAAGGTTAACGCCTTGGACGGGCTCTTGCACCCGAAGCTGGCCCGCGTGTTCCTCAGCAGCAAGGACAAAGCGGCAAGCAGTTTGATCATCCTCACCGGAGCGGCGCCATCATTGGGCTCCAGTTGATCGGCTTTGCTCGCGTCAAGGAACTGCTCATGACTGGCGAGATGCTGCGGGCCGATTAGGCACCTTGGCGCGGCTTGATCAACTATGGGGCGCCGACGGACAAACTCGATGCCAAGGTGGACGAAAATGCGGTTTTCGGCACGGTTCCGCACCGGGATCATTACGCGGCGCTGGGCGGCGGTCGGCTCCATCGCAAGCCCTGAAATCGCGCAAAGTCCCGATCAAGCGTAATCCACTCGCAGCCGAGCTCGATTGCCAAGGCGGCGAAGTAAGCGTCGGGAACCAGATTTCCGGACACCTCGGCCTCGTGACAGAGATTTGTGAAGATGTCCCAGTGGCGCGGGCCGGGATTGGCAGGCACGCAGTGCGGTTGACGCCGGATCACGTCCGCGAATTCGAGTGCGTGTTCCGACGGGCTCGGCAGCGCGAATATGCGGGGATGAGTGACGACGCGGAGGAATCCGCTCAAAGCCAGATCGGAAATCGCAAATGCCTCCTCTCCGTTGAGCACAGCTTCCAGCCACGTCCGGCAGGAGGCGTGCTCCTGAGCGTCTTTACGATAGGCTGAGACGAGAATGTTGACGTCAGGCAGGACCACTTTCCTTCTTCGTTAGGTCAAGCCTTCTCAATTAGGTCCAGCAGTGCGGCAGAATCGTTTAAGTCCACTCCGGGCAATACGCCGGTTCCATGAAACACCGGCAGCTCGACCGTGGGCCGAGGGGTTGAGTGACGCCTGTACAGCGACTCCCGCAACGCATCCTGAATGGTGGCTGTTAGCGTCTTCCCCGCGTCCGCGGCAACCTTCTTCAATTCAAGGAACAGTTGGTCGTCGATGTGAATTGTCGTTCGCATGCACAAAAACATATTAGGACTGCATACTTATGTCAACCAAGGCCTTGACCCGTGAGGCGCTCCTCCGACAACTCTCCCTTGAGGCCGTGGATGGCGGTGCAAACCACCGAGGACTTTAGCCATTGGCCACGATTGACTGCCAGTGGGTGCAGCACCAACCCTTACTTCGCACTGCTCTTTGAAGCGGCAAGCCGTCCGAGCACGCGTCTTCCGGGGAATCGGTTGGGCACGACTTCGCCGTCGCGGACCACCGGAATGCCGTTGACGAGTACGTGGGTGATGCCAGCCGATGGTTGGAAGGGCTGGCGGTAGGTGGCGCGATCTTGGATGGTTGCGGGGTCGAACACCGTCAAGTCGGCGTCGGCCCCTAGGGCAATCCGGCCTTTGCGCGCCAGGTCGTCACTTAAGTGTTCGAGCAGACGGGCGGGCATGATGGTCATTTTCGCCAAGGCGGTCATGAGGCCCAAGGTGCCTTGGTCCCGCGCATAGTGGCCGAGCACGCGGGCGAAGGTGCCGACGCTCCACGGGGCGACCAGTTGCCCTTCGCTCACTGCCGGCAAGGCGTCGCTGGCCACGATGACGTCGGCGGCCTCGGTGGCGATGCGCGTCCACTGCTCCTTGTTGTAGTGATGAATGACCGTCCCGCCCGGTTGCTGTTCGCGATACTCGTGCCAAGTCTTTTCCGTGAGGCGTTCGCCGGTGGCAGCCCATTCCACGTCGCCGTAGTCGATAGCGAAAATCTCCCGCCAGTTGCGGCTGAACACCGCGGCGGAGATGGCCGTCGAACCGGCGTTGTAGGGAAAGGACTCGGTGGTGATGCGCAAGCCCGCTTGCTGCGCGGCTCGAATCTTGCCAAGAAAGACCTCAATGCCCCCCATCGCGCTTGCCTGCAGGTGGCAGACATGAACGGCGGCACCGGTCTCCCGAGCCAAGCCGATCACTTCGTCGAGGCCGAAGGGGTCACCGGCCACGCCGCGCCGAATGTGCACGATCACCGGTGCATTGGCCTGCGCCGCCACTTCGAAGACCGCGCGCAGCTCGGCAGCGTCCACGGATTCACTCATGTAGTCGAGTAGCATGCCAATGCCCAAACCCCCGCTGGCGAGGTCTTGGCGCAGCAGTTCCTGCATCACCGGCAGCTGCTCGGCCGGCAACGGCGTGTGAAACGCGGGCCGTCCCATGGACAAACCGCCGGTTCCCGTGCCGTTGAGGGTATTCGCCATGAGTTGATCCATGCCGGTGATGGCTTGCTCGCCCTCCAGAATGCGCGACCGCACCCACGCGTGGCCCGTGGAGGCGCCGTAGTTGATCAGCGACCGCTCCGCAATGGCGATGGGCGGATGAATGCCATGGCTGGTGGCGGGGTAGGCGCCGCTTTCGAGTTCCAGGGCTGTGGTCACGCCGTCCAGCAACTGATAGCGCTGGGAAAGCGGCGTCCAGCCGTGGCTGTGCAGGTCCACGAATCCCGGCGCCACAACCTTGCCAGTGGCGTCGATCATGACCTCTCCGCTCAGGGCCGTTTCCGAAATCGCCGCAACGCGGCCGTCACGGATGCCGATGTGGCGCACGGCATCAAGGCCGCTGGCCGGATCCATGACCCGGCCGTTGGCGACGACGGTGTCGAAGTTCTCCGCCGGATCCGTAGGTGGCATCTCCTGGGATTCCTCGGGTGCCGGGCCGCAGGCGCTGACCGCGAACGGCAGCATGGCCGCCAGCAAGACCTTGATGCCGGTATTCATAAGGTTTCCTCCCTAGTCGTGGCGCTCGCCGCGGGGCTGCCGGGTTGGGTGACCCGGTTCCGAACAATCCCGCCGTCACATTGCCTTGTTCCTGCAAGCGACTGACGTCATCAAGGCGGGGCATCGACCGGTCAAATGCTCTATTCGGCCGATGCCCCAGTTTACGGGCAGGCTGCACGATCAGGCAATCCGCTGTGGCGGCTTAGGCTCATAACTGATTGGACAAGGCCGATCGATGACACAAGGCAGTCATTCTGGTAAAACGTCCGGAACAGGGAGGAGCCCGACACTAACGTCCAATATCTTCCTTTCAAGGAGGCCGTGATGAGACAGAGACTGAACCGACGCCATTGGTTGCGCGGGCTACGGCGTTGGCTGATTGCCGCAGCGCTGGCTGGCACCACCCAGATTGCGATCGCGGAATCAGAATACGCCGCCGCTTGGGGACCGAGCGTGGGCGCCATGGCGCCGTTGTTGGCGGCGACCGATCAAGAGGGTGAGCAGCAAGACCTGGGCACGTTGACGGGGGCCAATGGCTTGTTGTTCGTCTTCAATCGATCCGTGGACTGGTGACCCTTCTGCATTCGTCAGTTCGTGAAACTGAATGACATCAGAGACCAGTTCAAAGCGATCGGCGTGGAAGTCGTCGGCATGACCTATGACCCGCCGGAAGCCATCCGGGAATTCCATGAGAAATCGGAGATTGGGTATCCAGTTCTGCGCGACGTGGACCGCCAACACGTTGAAGCTTGGGGAATCCGCAACGAAGCCTATGGCGAAGGCACCTTTGCCTACGGCATTCCGCATCCTGGCGTGGCGCTGATTTCGCCGGACGGGGAAATCCTCGCCAAGTGGGCGGAACCGGGCTACCGCTCGCGTGCGGACTGGTCCGAAGTCCTGGATGAGGTTCGCGCTATCGTGGGCGGCGATTAGCCGCCCGTTCCACAGGGTCACGCGTGAGCAAGCTTCGAAAAGTCCTGAGCTGGGCCGGCATCGTTGTGCTGGGTCTTGTCAGCGGCGTGCTGGAAGACATCCTGTTCATCAGCATTCTGGTGCCTTACTTGCCCCCCAGCTGGGACCTGACGGGAAATCTCTTCTTTGTCTTCACCGTTCCGCTGGCCCAGCTTATGGTGCTGTCGATCACGGGAGCGCTTGCGTGGTTTTTCCTGGGATTACGGGAAACTCCGCGCCTCCTTACGTTCTGGGCTTGCTGGAGCGTGGCCCGCGCGGCCTTTCTGGTGCAGTTCAACAATCCCCTTGAAGACGTGTTGATCTACCTGCTTTGGATTGCGCTCTGGTGTGCGCTGATATGGCTTCTGGCCCGCTTCATGGGATCTCGTGATCCCGCTTCTCCCGGATAGGCTAATCGCTCTGAACTTGTGCTGACATCCAAAAAAAGGGCGCCCGAAGGCGCCCTTTTTGTTCGTGCCGCTTGGTTCAGCCGTTCCTATTGAAACGCCCCGAACTTGTACTGAACCTCAATTCCCCACCACCGAGGATTGGTCGGCTCGATCACGCGGCGGTAGCCTTGGGATTCGGGGTAGGTGAACTGATTGCGCACCCCAAGCTCGTCCGTGATGTTGTTCACGAAGCCAGCGACGTTCCACTGCTCGTTGGCGTTCGTCCAGCTTACCCGGGCGTCCCAGCGCAGGAAGGAGGGCGCTATCGCCAAGGGGTTGGCAGTGGTGGGCCGCCCTGCCGCTGGGAACTCGTCCGTCCAGGCGATGCTCGTCAGGTAAGTGATTTTGCCCCGATCGCCCAAGCTCTGGACGTACTCCGCCCAGCCGGTCGCCTTGTGCTTGGGCACGCGCGGCAGCGGCTGGCCGTCGATCAGCAGGTTGCGCTCGGCCACGGTGAAGATGCTGGCGGGCGTCATCGCGTTGTTGCCGTCAACCACGCCGCGAGTTCCGGTCGTTGGCTCCACCAACTCCTCGTTGTACTCGGCATCGGTGAAGCTGTAATTCGCGCCGAGGGTGAGGTTGTCCGTCACCAGCCACAGGCCTTCGAGCTCCATGCCGATGGTGCGCGCCGACGGGGCGTTCTGCACCGAAGTGCTGACGCCGGTGAACGAGAAGGTGTCGAACTGCAAGTGGACGTCATCGTACTCGTAGAGGTAGGCGGAGGCGTTAAGCTGCACGGTGCCGTCGAACATCTGGCCCTTGTAGCCGAGTTCGTAAGCAATCAGGTCCTCTGGGTCATAGGTGGGAATGAAGGAAAAGTATCCCAGGTTGAAGCCACCCGCCCGGTAGCCGGTGGTGACCGAGAAGTAGATGAGGTCATCGTCGGTGGGCGTGAAGTCGATGTTGACCCGCCACGTGATCTCGTTGAAATCGTTGGTCATGGAGCGGTAGATCGACCGGGCGAAGGGAACGCCACGGAAGCGGACCTTGTCAAAGTCGGCGATGTTGCCGCTGGCGTCGATGCCTCCGGTGATGCCTTGGTTGTATTCGGCCAAGGAAACCGCGCCGTCGCCATCAATGTCTCCGCAAGCGTCGGCAGCCAGACCAGCGGCGGCGACATTGGTGACGCAGGTGGCGAGTGCCGTTGGGGATTCGTTGTAGAGGAACAGGTTCTCTTCCGCCTCCTTGTCATCCTCCGCGTAGCGCACGCCCAAGGTCAGGGCGAAAAGCTCGGTCATTTGCCACTCGCCCTGCAGGTAAACGGCCCATGCCTTGGTACGGTTTTCGGTGTCCCAGATGAAGGTGGTGCCATCGGAAACCGGGCCGTGATCGACCCTTCCGCCGGTTGCGAAGGTGTCGCCAATCCAAGGATTGTCGGCGAAGTACACTTCATCAATGCTGGGATGGCTGAAGGATGGAATTGCCACTGCGCCAGCCAAGTTGGGAATGATGCCAGCCCGGCCCAAGTTACGCGCCGTTCGGTGATTGGTGGTTGTGTCTCCACCATTGAGCAGCCAAGCCGGAACCACCAAGGTTGCGTCGCCGCCCAGGTAGGCGGTCGCCCCCGCAACGCCGTAGTCTGCCGGCTCCGTGTACCTTGTCCAGCCATCCGGGGAGTAGAAGTCGAGCTGCTGGTCAATGTCGTTTTCGTAGTAGAAGTAGCCGCCCGTGAAGTTCAGGTCGTCGCCGATGTCCAGGAAAAACTGCACTTCGTGCTGAAAGTTCTCGTTTTCCTGGGCGGCGTAGAACTGCTGGTCCCTCGGCAGGCCGGTGCGGTCGTCATCCGTGGTGCGATCATAGAAGTAGTCCGTGTAGGCACCGATGTACTTGATGGTCAGGTTGTCCAGCAGATCCCAAGTGATGTTCATGTAGGCCGCTTGGTGGTCGAAGAACTCGTCCTGAAGACCGCTTGTCCACGCGTCGAGGTCGCCGCTGTCCAAGTCCGGAATTTCGCGGCCGTTGCCAAGATAGCTTTGCTCCGCCAGCGCTTGGGCGGCGGGGTCGAAGGCTGCCTGATAGGCGTAGTTGGGCCTTGCGAAGCCAGTGATGGTAGTGCCGTCCGGCGCGATGCCGACGGGATCAACGCCACCGACGACAGGCTGCGCCCATCGGGTTTCCCCGTTGAGCGTGAAGCTGTAGTAAGGATTGTCGTCGTTGATGTAGGGCACTAGACCCGTGGGCACGACGCAGTTTGGCGTTGAACGGTCGGTTGCGCTGGCGCACATGGGGGCATCCGCGGAATTCGGATTTGCTATGGGCCTCCAGCCTTGGACGGGGACGCTGACCCAACGCTTGCCGCCAGTTACCGGGTCCGGCATGCCGGCTTGCTCGCTGACCAGGATGGCCCCCGCGCCTTGGGCGCCGGACATCATGCGGCGGTAGCTGCGCTCATTGCCCCGCACCAGGACATTGAAATTCTCCGCAACTTTCCATTCCAAGCTAAGAGAGTAGTTTTCGTCGCCATAGTTGTTGATGTCCGGGTTGCCGGGCTGCACGTCATTCATGAAGCCGTCCCGCGTGCGCTTCACGCCAGTCGCCCGGGCATTGAGCACATCCTTGATGATGGGGCCGGAGACAACGCCAAAAATCTCCTTGGTGTCGTAGCTGCCGTAGACGCCCCTGACCTCGCCTTCGAACTCATCAGTGGGCTTCTTGCTGTGGAAGTTAACCGCACCGCCGACGCCGTTGCGGCCGTACAACGTGCCTTGCGGCCCGCGCAGCACTTCAATGCGTTCGATATCGAACAGCCCACCCTCGGTGGAGGCGATGCCGAAGTCCTCCGAGTAGGCGCCATCGAAGTAAGTGGCTACGCCGGGGTCTCCGCCAAGCGCGCGGAAGAGCCGTCCGACCCCGCGAATGGAGAGGTCATAAGGCTGGATGGTGGTGGCCGGCAGGTAGTTCTGCAGGTCTTCCTGGTTGCGCAGCCCGAAGTCCTCGATGAACTCGCCAGTGAAGGCGGTGATGGAAATGGCGGTGTCCTGCACGGTGGACTCGCGCCGCTCGGCGGTGACGACAACCTCTTCGATTTGCCGCCCGGTGCGCTGGCCTTCGCCATCTTCGTCCGCCTCCTGGGCGAACGCGGCAACCGGAGCCATTAGCAGCCCCGCGACAATGCTGGAAAAAAGCGATCTCCTCATAGGTCATTCCCTCCCTTAACAAGGAAAAACTTGTTGCTTCCCGAACTGGCCGTGCAGGAAAGAAGCACGGCCTACCCCATTGAGGGAGCCAACTCTAGCCATGTAACAACTGTATTTCAACGTGTTTCTCGTGCCCAGGCCCCAAGCGCGTTTGCCCTTCCGGCAGGGCCGGGGCAATTGCGCGGCGCACAGCTCAGTGGTCGGACGAGGCTTACTCTTCTGGACGTTGGGCACAGGCAAAGGCCTTTCATCTGTCCATCCGGTGTCCATCCGGCGCAGACTGGTGTTGAGGCTGAGGCTGGAGAAAGACCAACAAGGGCACCGCTGCCCTGCTTTGTTCAAGGCGGTGGCGGGCTGTCAGCTTCTACCACGCCCATCTCTCGCGGCCAGGCGTTGATGATGGCTTTGACCAGCGTGGCCAAGGGGATGGCGAAGAACACGCCCCACAAGCCCCACAAGCCGCCGAAGGCCAGCACGGCAACGATGATGGTGATGGGGTGCAGGTCCACGGCTTCGGAGAACAGCAGCGGCACCAGCACGTTGCCGTCCAAAGCTTGGATGATGCCGTAGGCGGCCATGACGTAGGCCAGATCCCAAGACCAGCCGAACTGAATGATGCCCACCAAGGCCACCGGAATGGTGACCACGGCGGCACCGACGAAGGGAATCAGCACTGAGACGCCCACCAGCACGCCTAACAGAGCAGCGTAGTTCAGGCCGAGCAGGGTGAAGGTGACGAAGGTGACGGAGCCGACGATCAGGATTTCGATGAACTTGCCGCGCACGTAGTTGGCCAGTTGCTGGTTCATCTCCTCGCCAACGCGCTGGATGAGGGAGCGCTTACGGGGCAGTGCGGAGAGCAACCAGCCCATGATCCGGCGCCGGTCTTTGAGGAAAAAGAACACCGAGATGGGCACCAGCACCAAGTAGATGAGGATGCCCAGCATGGAGGACAGGTTGGCCACCAGGGCTTCCAGAGCCGATGCGCCGATGCTGCCGACTTGGCGGGTGGCCGCCTCCAGCCACTGGGTGAGCTGGGCCTCGGTGAGCAGTTCGGGGAAGGCTTGCGCAAGATCGCCAGCCGCTTCCCGCCAGCGGCCGACGAGACCCGGCAGGGCCTCCACCAAGGCACGCAGCTGCTGCCAGACCAGTGGCGCGACGAACAGCGCCAGCCCAGTCAGCGCACCGACGAAGAGCAGGAAGGCCAACCAGACCGCAACCGCCTCCGGCACCCGCCAACCAACGAGCTGCTTAACCAACCCCTGCAGCAGGAACGCCAGCACCAAGCCAGTGAGCACCGGGGCCAGCACACCGCCCAGAGTGAACAGCACGAGAAAACCCACCACCAACAGGGCGACTAGGTAGATGGCCTCCTCGTTGGAGAAGTAGCGGTTGACCCAGTCGCTGATGATCTCCAAAAAACGCAATTCGCTGTCCTGACGATTGAGCGGTGCGGCGAAGGTTTGCCCATTGCCTGAGCAGTTGCAAGCTCCCGGGAACCAATTTGAGGGCAAGATGCCCTCGCTCCGGGTTTCGGCCGACTCGCAAGGAGCCGCGCGTTAGCGAAACGTCAATGCAAGCCGAGCGCACCGACGGCGCGCGTTCGCGCCCTCTCGCCCTCAACGGGGCGATTGGAACGCGCTTCCCATTGCATAGAGCGAATGGGCGTGCGGTGCGGGCATCCGGCACAGTTGAGGCTCCTCGGCGCCCTCAAACTCCACCAAAGCGCACCCGCCTGGCGTGCCGGATGCCCGCACCGCACGCCCATTCGCGGCGCCCGAGCCGAAGCGACGACAGCTCAACCGGTCAGGGCCGCGTACACCTTGGTCAGGGCTTCGGGCAGGTCCTCCACTTCCTCGATCACCGCGTAGCGGGCTTGGGGGCACATGCGCTTCAAGTAGTCGTGGCCGGAGCGGTCCACTGTCACGCAGAAGGTTTCGATGCCCTTGCTCGCGGCTTCGGCGAGCGCCTTGGTGGTGTCGTGCAGGCCGTACTCGTGGTCGCCGCGCACTGGGCCGTAGTCGCAGTCCTGCGGGAAGCCGTCGCTGATGATGAGCAGCACCTTCAGGGCGTTGCCCGAGTCGTTGAGCTTGCGGATGGCGTGACGAATGGCCGGCCCCATGCGCGTGCTGCGCTTGGGCTGCATGGCGGCGATGGCGGCCAACGTGCGGGCGTTGAGGGTCTGGCGCAGGTCCTTGGCGACGTAGAACTCCACGCAGTCGTGCCCGTGCCCGGAGAAGCCGTAGATGCCATAGCTGTCGCCCAACCGTTCCAGGGCCGCGGCGAGGATGGCGGCCGCTTCCTTCTGCACGTCGATGATGCGCCGCTTGGGCGGCGCGGGCGACTCGCTGACGCCAGACCAAAGGCTGTTGTCGTCATCAAAGGGGTCGCGCAAGTTGGGTGTCGGGCCATCCCCAGCGCCGGCCGAGCCGGACGTTGCTTCGGGCAGCGGCGGGTCCGCTTCCACCGGGTCGTCGGTGGAGGCTGAAAGGTCCACCAGCAGCGCGGCGCAGACGTCGCGATGCACTTTCTCCCGGCGGCTGTAGAGCCGCTCGCTGGGCGAATGGCCCGCTCGCAAGTCCTGGCGGGCAGCGACCACGGCGTTAAGGTCGATTTCATCGCCGTCCGGCAAGCCCCAGCAACGGCGGTAGCCTTGGGGCTTGATCTGCTCCAGGGGCTGCTGGGCTTGTCGGCGCCAAGCGTTGATGGCCTGGCGGATAGCGTCCACATCCGCATCGTCTTGGGGACTCAGGGCTTGCTCAAACAGACGGCACCAATTGCGGCGGTAGCCGTGGCGGTGGCAGTCCCACTCGTCGTACCGGTAGCTGCGCACGCCGGCATGCTCATCGCCCAAGGCGTCGCGCACTGCGGAGCGTTCCAAGCCGATGCGCCGCGCCAGCTGGTCCCGCTCGGCCTTGATGCGCTTGATGTCCAGTTCGTCCTCGCGAATCTCTCCGCCGCCGCCCTCGGTGCGCGAGGCCTCCAACTGCTCGCTCTCCAACATCTCCACGGCCAGCAGGTGGCCGTCCGCTTGGCGCAACTCTTCCTCCCAATCCTCAAGGCGCGCTTCCCGTTCAGCCCAATCGGCAAAGGTGGCGTCCAGTGTCAGTTCATCCCCCAACGCCTCGCCCGGCTCCGCGCCGAGCAAGACCAACGCATGCTGGGTGGCGGCTGCGGCGTCGTAGATGTCCGCCCCGGCTGCCTGCAGGCCCTGGGCCAAGGGATGCAGGACCTGGCTCATGGCATCGGTGGCGGGCCGGGCGAGCTGAAAGCCCAACAGCGACTGCGCCGCCGGGCCACCGGCCAACCCCGAGCGCTGCAGGTAGCGGTGGCAAGCGTCCAGGTGGGGCTTGATGCCGGGATAGGCGCGGCACATGGCCGCGTCGATGCGAACGCGCTCGAAGGCCTCGAACAGTTCGGCGGCAAGCGCCGGGTTGGGGAAGTGATGGTAGAACAGCCAGCGGTCGCTGGGGCGGGACTGCGCTTGGGGTTTCGGCATCCGGTTCAACGACGGCAGGCACGCATAAGCCGTGCTCAATTGAAAGCCAATGCCGCCGAACTCCCGCCGGGCGATCTGCTGCAGGGCCAGCGCCCGGTAGATGCCCGGTTCATCCGCGTCGATGGCTTCGGGCAGATAGAGGGTGTCCCGTGCTTGCACGGCCTCGGCGGGGCCAGCGTTCAAGTCCTCGCTGGGCTTGATGTGCAGGTAGGCCCCGTTCATGCCCTCCGCGAACAGCGCCAAGGGCTGCTCAACATCGGCCAAGGCGATCATGCGAGAGTGTCCCGTCCGGCTAGTTCGGCAGCACCGCATCCACGATGTCGGCCAAGGCGGCTTGCACCGTGCGGTCGTCGGACACGGCGGCCACCAAGGCGATGTCCGCAGCGCGGCGGGCTGCAATGCCGTTGCGGATGAGTTGGGCGGCGTAGATCAACAGCCGCGTGCTCACCCCTTCCTCGAATCCATGCTCGCCGAGATTGCGCACCTTCTCGCCAATCACCGCTAGGCGTTCGGCCAGGGATTCGTCCACTTGCGCCTCCCGGGCGATGATCTCCGCCTCCCGCTCCCGCCCCGGATAGTCGAAGTCGAGGCTGACGAAGCGCTGCCGCGTGCTGTGCTTGAGATCCTTGAGGATGCTCTGGTAGCCGGGGTTGTAGGAGATGACCAGCAGGAAGTCGCCATGCGCGGAGACCAGTTCGCCGGTCTTGTCGATGGGCAGGATGCGCCGGTGGTCGGTCAACGAGTGGATGAGCACGGTGGTGTCCTTGCGCGCCTCGACGATCTCATCGAGATAACAGATGGCGCCGGTGCGCACGGCGCGAGTCAAGGGGCCATCGCTCCACAAGGTTTCATCGCCCTTCAGCAGGTAGCGCCCCACCAGATCGGTGGCGGTGAGGTCCTCGTGGCAGGAGATGGTGACCAAGGGCACGTCGAGGGCTTTGCGCCGCTGCCGGTAAAGCCGCCAGGCCATGTGCTCTATGAAGCGCGTCTTGCCGCAGCCGGTGGGCCCCTTCAGCAACACCGGCAGCCGAGCCGCATAGGCGGCCTCGAACAGCGCCGCTTCGTCGCCGATGGGCAGGTAAAACGGCTCTGATTCAAGGGTCGCGAAGTTGATGGCATCGATGGCCGCAGTCATGGGGCGAGCTTCCTTAGGGCATGAGCCGGCCACCATACTGAAAGCGGCGGCGGATTAACAAACGCTATGTCGCAGCGCAGCAATTCTCACATTGGCTTGTTGGTCAAGGTCCAAGTCGGTTTCGCTGTTCGAATCGACGGCGGGACGCCCTCGAGCCGATCGCTGTGCGAGGCCGCGAACCTCCGATTTGCTTGATCCCGACGGGACCCCCCGGCTCGAGGGCGTCCCGCCCTCGCTGCGGGGAGCTTCGCTTGACGTAAGGGAAAGCCACAGTGAAAACCGCTGGTCGTCAGTGAATGGACCATGACAGCAGCATGAAGAGCGTAGCGCCGAGCGCCAACCGGTAATAGACATAGGGCATCAAGCCCATGCGCTCAATCAGGGCAATGAACAAACGTATGCAGGCGTAGGCGCTAAGCCCCGCGATGGCGGCGCCGAGGGCCAAGTCCGGGAGTTGTACGCCCCGAGCGTCAGCGGGAAGTTCCATCCAAGCCATTAGGGCAGCACCGGTGATCGCGGGTATGGCAAGCAGGAAGGCGAACCGCGCGGCGGTGGGACGCGACAGACCGAGCAGCAGGGCGGCACTGATGGTGATGCCCGAGCGGGACACGCCGGGAACGATGGCGATGGCTTGGGCCATGCCGATCAGCAGCGCGTCGCCCCAGCCGAGCAGCTGGCGCTCGCCGCGCTGGCCGTTGGCCCACCAAAGCGCGAAGGCGAAGGTCACGGTGGCGGTGGCGATGACCCAGCCGTCGCGCAGCTCATTGGCCACCATATCGCGCAGGGCGAGCCCGCACAGCGCCACGGGCAAGGTGGCGACGGCGATCTTGAGCAGCAGGTCGAGTTGCGCATCACGGTGCCCGTGACGCAAGCCGCCCCAAGCGCTGACGGCGAAGGCAGCGCAGTCCCGGCGGTAGTAGGCGACCACGGCGGCCAAGGAACCTAAATGGACGGCGATGTCGAAGGCCAAGCCTTGATCCGGCCAGCCGGTCAGTTCCGACGCCAGGATGAGGTGCGCGGCACTCGAAATGGGCAGGAATTCGGTGATGCCCTGCAACAGCGCCAAGGTGATTGTCTGCAGGCGGTCCAAGAGCCGTGTTCATCAGCAAAGGAGCCGAATTATGGCCTAGGAGCCTGCTCCCTGGGAATCAGCGGCTGTAAGTCCGCTCCCACTCGACCCTTTGAACGTTTGATTTCGTCAAATGTAGCCGGATATTGACGTCAATCGTCCATCCAAAGGGATGCGTCGGCGCAAACCAGGGTTCGCATCGAACCTTCGCACTCGCGACTTCGCGCGGCGCAGGCTCCCGGCCGGGGGCGAGACCAAGCGGGCGATCGCATAGGCCGAATGTGTGACCAAGCGGGCGCTGGCTGGAATCAATGCTAAAGTCTCCCGATGGCTGACTTGCGCGAAATTCCGCTGTTTCCGCTCGGCGTGGTGCTCTTTGAGGGCGGACGGCTGCCCTTGCGTATATTCGAGCCTCGCTACCTGGACATGATCAGCGAACGGATGCGCAGCAACGGCCCGTTCGGCATCGTGCTGATTCGCAGCGGCGCGGAAGCGCGGGTGGACGATGATGCAACCGCCGGCGGCAATTCGTCGGCACCGGAGATTTTCGAGGTGGGCACCGAGGCCCGGGTCGTGGACTTCAATGCGCTGGACGGCGGCTTGCTCGGCATCGTCGTGGAGGGGGGCTGCAAGTTCCGCATCCAAAAGACTTGGGAGCAGGACGATCACCTGCTTTGCGGCTTGGTCGAAATCCTGCCCCCAGAGCCTGGCGGGACGCTCGGCGAGGCCGACCAAGCCCTGATCGACATCCTCAAGGCGCTGCTCAAGCACCCGATGGTGGAGAAGCTCGGCTTGGAGGTCGATTTCGAGGACGCGGGCGCGGTCAGCCGGCAGCTTGCGGAGCTGCTGCCGGTGGAGCCGGAAATCAAGCAGTCCCTGCTGCAGTTGGGTTCCCCCAAGGAGCGCCTCAACGAACTGCGCCGATTGGTCACCCGTTTGCGGGGCTAGCTCCGCCCGAATAAACTGCCACCTTGCGCCAACCAACCGTCCAGCAAACCAAAATGAGCAATTCAATGTCAGGCAACGGACAGTCCGCCGTGCAGGCGGAGGTGCGCCAAATGGGCATCGCCGCCCGGCAGGCGTCGCGGGCCATGGCGGTGGCGGACTCGGCGCTAAAGGCCCGTGCGCTGGAAGCGACGGCGCGCCGTCTCGACGAGGCCAGGGCCACGCTCAAGGCCGCCAACGCCCGCGACATGGCGGCGGCTGAGCAGCGCGGCATCGACGCCGCACTGCTCGACCGCCTTAAGCTCGATGACCGCGCCATCGACCGCATGATCGCCGGCGTCGGGGAGGTTGCGCAGCTGCCAGACCCGGTCGGCGAAGTCACCGACCTGCGTTACCGGCCCACCGGCATTCAGGTGGGCCGCATGCGCGTGCCGCTCGGGGTGATTGGCATCATCTACGAATCCCGCCCCAACGTCACGGTGGATGCGGCGAGCCTTTGCTTGAAGAGTGGCAATGCCTGCATATTGCGGGGCGGTTCCGAGGCCATTGAATCCAACCGCGCCATCGCCGCCTGCATCACCGATGCCCTGGAGGAGGCCGGTCTGCCCGCCGCCGCGGTGCAACTGGTGCACACGGTGGACCGGGCCGCGGTGGGCGCCCTGCTGCAGCTTGAGGACTGTGTCGACGTGATCGTGCCCCGCGGCGGCAAGGGCCTGATCGAACGCATATCGCGAGAATCGCGCATTCCCGTCATCAAGCATCTCGACGGCATCTGCCATGTGTACATTGACGGCGCGGCGGATGCGGAGATGGCCATGTCCATCGCCTACAACTCCAAGACCGAGAAATACGCGGTCTGCAATGCCTTGGAAACGCTGCTGGTGGCGCAGGACATTGCCGAGGCGGTGCTGCCTGGCTTGGGCCAACGCTTTGGCCAGGCCGGCGTGGAACTGCGTGGCTGCGAACGGTCACGGGGCTGGTTGCCGGATGCCCAGGCGGCCACGGAGGCGGACTGGAGCGCGGAGTATTTGGCGCCGGTGCTTGCCGTGCGCGTGGTCGATGGCATCGACCAGGCCATTGAGCACATCAACCGCTACGGGTCCCAGCACACCGACGTAATCGTCAGCAACGACTACGGCAAGACCCGCCGGTTCATCACGGAAGTGGACTCGGCCTCGGTGATGGTCAACGCCAGCACCCAGTTCGCCGATGGCATGGAGTACGGCCTGGGCGCCGAAATCGGCATCTCCACCGACAAGCTGCACGCCCGCGGCCCGGTGGGCCTGAACGGCTTGACCACGGAAAAGTACGTCGTCTTCGGCAGTGGGGAGATCCGGCACCGTTGATCGCTTTTCTGGGCGGCACCTTCGACCCGGTCCACAACGGCCACCTGCATGCCGCTCGAGTGGCGGCCCAAGCCCTCGCCTGCCCCGTGCGCCTGGTGCTGTCCGCCCAACCGCCGCACCGCGCAGAGCCTCTGGCCAGCGCAGAGCGACGGTGGGCGATGCTGGAACTGGCCTGCGCCGCCGAATCCGGGCTGGATGGGGATGATGTTGAACTGCGGCGCGATGGGCCAAGCTACACCGTCGATACGCTGGCGGCGCTGCGGCTGCGCCACGGCGATGCGCCCTTAAGCTGGATCATTGGCACTGATGCCTTCAACGAGATTCACACTTGGCGCCGGTGGCGGGAAGTGCTGGACCTTTGCCATCTGCTGGTGTTGCCGAGGCCCGGTGCGAAACTCGAAGGCGCGGCGCTCAAGCTCCATCTTGAACATCGCTGCCCAGACTTTGAGCGGCGACCCGCAGGCGGCATCCGCCTGCTCGATGAGGCCATGCCGCCGATATCCGCCTCGGCGGTTCGCGCCTTGATCGCCGCCGGGGGCGATGCCAGCCATTTGCTCCCGAAAGGGGTGTGCGCCTATATTAAGCAGCATGGGTTGTATGCACGAAGCAAATGGCCTGTCCGTTAGTGACTCAGCTAGAATTCATGCATTACATGATTCCCAATCGAGGGCGGGACGCCCTCGGTCCAGGGAGCCTGCGCCCCTTGACGCTTCGTAGGCGGCTTATGGGCGGCATCTTCTGGAGGGATGCGTGACGCCGCAGGGGCTGCGCGACGCCATCGTTGGGGCACTGGACGATCTCAAGGGCCGCGAGATCGTGGCCCTCGACGTGACCGGCCTGACGGACTTGACCGACTTCATGGTGATCGCCACCGGCGGCTCCAACCGCCATGTGAAAGCCCTCGTGGACCAAGTGGTGGAAGCCGCCAAGACCACCGGCGCTTCGCTCTTGGGCATAGAGGGGCGGGAAACCCATCAGTGGGTGCTGGTCGATCTGGGCGATGTGGTGGTGCACGTGATGCAGGCAGCAGCCCGGGAGTTCTACGACATGGAGCGCCTGTGGCAACCCCTGCCCATTGACTCCAACACCACCCTGTGAGCGGTTCCGATGACGTCCGGCATGATGATCAAGGACAAACGCTCGGAACTGCGCATGTTCATGCGCCGAGCCCGCTTGCTATTCGCCATGGCGATGGTGCTGACGCTCGTTCTGGTGGCCAGGATGCTCCATCTGCAGGTCTTGCAGCACGAGCACTACGAGACCCGCTCCGAGCAAAACCGCATGCAGATGGTGCCCGTGCCGCCGGTTCGGGGGCTCATCTTCGACCGCCGGGGCGAATTGCTGGCCGGAAACCGCCCCATTTTCAACCTGGCGCTGGTCCGCGAACGCATCGAAGACCTCGACGGTCTCATTGAGGCGCTAGCCGCCGTCATCCCCATCAGCGCCGAAGAGTTTACGGACTTTCAGGAGCGCCTGAAGCGCACCCGGCGGCCCTTTGAACCGGTGGTCCTCAAGTTCGCCCTCACCGATGAGGAAGTC
Organism: Candidatus Azophilus sp.; assembly: GCA_965220835.1. Classification (GTDB taxonomy): domain Bacteria; phylum Pseudomonadota; class Gammaproteobacteria; order Pseudomonadales; family Azotimanducaceae; genus Azophilus. Next base: position 3,212,303 of record OZ244842.1, read on the forward strand.
GCCGCCTTGGCGGTTGATCGGCATCGTTTCCTAGGCGCTGAAATCAGGGTCGAGATCGTGCGCCACTACCCCTACGGCGCACTCGCCGCCCATGCCATCGGTTCGGTGCGCCGCATCACCAAGGAAGACTTGGACGCCGTGGACCGCGCCCGCTACAGCCGCACCAACTTCATCGGCAAACGCGGCATCGAGCGGTTCTATGAAAACTCGCTGCATGGCCAGGTCGGCACCCAGTGGGTGGAGACCGACGCCTTTGGACGGGTGCGCCGCACCCTGGACGTCGACCCCACTGCCGTTGGCCGCAATTTGCGGCTGCACCTGGACATCGGCTTGCAGGCGGTTGCCGATGAGGCGCTGGGAGAGCGGCGCGGCGCAGTGGTCGCCATGGACCCGCGGTCGGGTGGCGTGCTCGCCTTGGTCAGCAAGCCGAGCTATGACCCGAACGTCTTCGTCACTGGCATCGACGCCAAGCAGTACGCCGCCTTGGTGGGCTCCAGGGACAAGCCCCTCGTGAACCGCGCCGTCAATGGCCAGTATGCGCCCGGCTCCACCATCAAGCCCGTGCTCGGCTTGGCGGGCCTGACCCATGGCGTGGTGGATTGGGAGGAGCAGATTAACGACCCTGGCTGGTTTCGGCTGCCGGGGCAAAGTCGCCTCTATCGCGACTGGAACTGGACCCCCAACAACCCGGGTGGGCAGGGCATCGTCGATCTCAACCGCGCCATCTACCGTTCATCGAACATCTTCTTCTACACCTTGGGTCACCGCATGGAGACCAACCAACTCGCGGGCTTCATGCGCCAATTTGGCTACGGGGAAGTCACTTCGGTGGACATTGATGGCGCCGCCGCCGGGCTGGTGCCGGACCCGGCATGGAAACGGCACGCCAAGGGCGAGCCCTGGTACCCCGGCGACAACGTCAACATGGGCATCGGCCAAGGGGACTTGCTGGTCACGCCGATGCAGGCGGCGGCCGCCGCTGCCATCCTAGCCAACCGGGGCAAGCGCGTGCGGCCGCGCCTGCTGCTGGCCAGCGAGGTGCCATCGCTTGAGGACGACCTGGCGCCCCTGCCGCCCGTGGTTGGGCCCTCCGCCGACGATTGGGAGCGGATGGTGGACGCGATGGAGGACGTCGTGCACCGCGGCGACCTGGGCTACCGGCAAAACGGCACGGCTTGGTACCACATTGGGCAGGACATCGACTACCGGATGGCGGGCAAGTCCGGCACCGCCCAAGTGGTGGAGATCAAGCAGGGCCAGGCCTACGACGAGGACGAACTCGATGAGTACAACCAGAAGCACGCTTGGTTCATCGCCTTCGCCCCGGCGGATGATCCGGTCATAGCAGTCAGCGTGCTGGTCGAAAACGGCGGTGGCGGCAGTTCCGTCGCGGCACCGGTGGTCCGCAAGGTGCTCGATGCCTACCTCTCCGAAGACTCTTCCGCAGCCAATGAGCAGCTGGCCGGACTCTTCGGCGACACCCAAGCAAGCAACGGCCTTGGAGACCCGCCCCCGGCAACCCATCTGGCTTGGACGAGCCCGCCGGGAGACCCGGTGAACCAATGAGCGAGCCGGAGTTCGTCCGCAGCCTGCCGCGGCACAGCGGCTTGGTCTCCCGCGCCGGGCTGCGCCGGCTGCATCTGGACCCAATCCTCTGGGTGTTGCTGATCGCGGTCATCCTGTACGGCTTGGTCATGCTGTACAGCGCCGTTGAACGGGACATGGACATCGTGGGCGGGCAGATTGCGCGCGTGTGCTTGGCGCTGGTGTTGATGGCGCTGGCGGCGCAGGTGCATCCGTCCCGGTATTTGCGCTGGGCGCCCGGCCTGTATCTGGTGGGCGTGATGCTGTTGGTGGCCGTGCTGCTGGTGGGCGTCACCGTGAAGGGCTCCCAACGTTGGCTTGAAGTGCCCGGCGTGGTGCGCTTTCAGCCGTCGGAATTGATGAAGATCGCCTTGCCGCTGATGATTGCGTGGTACTTCCATGCCCGGCCGCTGCCGCCAACCTTCAAGGACCTGCTGATAGTGGCCGCCCTCATTGGGCTGCCAGTGGTGTTGATCGTGCTGGAACCCGATCTCGGCACTGGCATCCTGGCATTGGTGGGCGGATTGACCGTGGTCTTTTTGGCGGGCCTGTCCTGGCGCTGGATGCTCTACGGCTTGCTGGCCGTGGTGACGATGGCGCCGGCGCTTTGGTTGGCCCTGCAGCCCTACCAGCAACAGCGCATACTGACTTTGTTCAATCCTGAGCAAGACCCCTTGGGCGCGGGCTGGAACATCATCCAATCCACCACTGCCTTGGGTTCGGGCGGGCTGTTCGGCAAAGGGCTGCACGACGGCACCCAGAGCCAGCTGAAATTTCTGCCGGAAAGCCATACGGATTTCATCGTGGCGGTCATTGGGGAGGAATTGGGCTTTGCTGGGGTGGCTGCATTGCTGATACTGTATGTGCTGATCGTGGCCCGTGGGCTGGTTATCGCCGCGCAGTCGAAGGACACCTTTGGCCGATTGGCAGCGAGTTCCCTAACGATGGTGTTTTTCGTTTACCTGTTCGCCAACATTGCGATGGTGGCGGGCCTTTTGCCGGTGGTGGGCCTGCCCCTGCCGCTGGTGAGCTACGGCGGCACTTCGGCCATCACCCTGTTGTTGGGCTTTGGCATTATCATGTCCATTTACAGCCACCGGTCATGACGGGCCGGACGCAGACCTTGCTTCGGCATCCGCTCCCACTAACGGGGGCGCTGGCTTGAGGGAAATCATGCGAGCAGCAATCGTGCTCGGTGCCGCCGCCCTGCTGCTGTACGGGCCAGTGGACGCCGACTACACCCAGCGGGACGACGTGCGCACCTACATGGACGGCTTGGTGTCCGACCATGGCTTCGACAAGGCGGACCTGGAAGCCACCTTCCGGGACGCCCGCCATCAACCGCGCATCGTGGAAGCGATTTCCAGGCCTGCGGAACGGGCGCTGAAGTGGTTCGAGTACCGGCGCATCTTCATCCAGGAATCCCGCATCGACCAGGGCGTGGCCTTCTGGGCTGAAAACGAGGCAACGCTTAGCTCCGCCGAAGAGAGCTTTGCGGTGGCCCCGGAGTACGTGGTGGCCATCATTGGCGTCGAGACCCGCTTTGGCCGGATCATGGGCTCTCATCGAGTGCTGGACGCCCTCTCGACCTTGGCGTTCGACTACCCTCCCAGAGCCGACTTCTTCCGCAACGAACTCACCGAATTCCTGCTCTTGGCGCGTGAGGAAGGCCGCGCCGTGGGGGCGATGAAGGGCTCCTACGCCGGGGCCATGGGCTATGGCCAGTTCATACCCTCAAGCTACCGCAACTATGCCGTGGACTTCGACAACGACGGCCTTCGCGACATCTGGACCAATACCGCCGACGCCATCGGCAGCGTGGCCAACTACTTCGCCGAGCACGGCTGGCGGGCGGCGCAGGACGTGGCGCTGCGGGTGGACGTGGCCGATGCGGAGCAGGCGGATGCCGCTGTGCTGCGCGGCCTGGACCTCAACCGGACCGTTGGCGAACTGCGGGCGTTGGGCGTTGCGGCCCCCGGCCTGAACCCGGCGGAGGCGGCGGCGTTGCTGCGCATGGACTTGGAGGACGGTGCCGAGTACTGGATGGCGCTGCACAACTTCCATGTCATTACCCGTTACAACCGCAGCCAGATGTATGCCTTGGCCGTGCATCAGCTCAGCCAAGCCATCAAGGCGCGCCGGCAGGCGGGGCTCGCCGCCGCTCAGGCACCCGCGCTGGACGCCCTCGCCGCCGTGCACCGGAACCCAGCATCCCCAACGACACGATGAGCACCCAAGCCTTTTGCCGCTGGCGCCGGGCATTGGCGCTGTGCGCCGTGGGCCTCATCGGCGCATGCGCGGTCATCGGGCCAGAACCCGCGCCGCCGACGGTGGAAATCGAGGACGGCCCGCCCGTGCCGTCGGAAACACCCCATGACCTAGGCCGCCTGCCCGACCCGGTTCCAAGTCTCGAGGCGCCGAGCCGTTACGGCAATCCGCCGTCCTATGAGGTAAACGGCACCACCTACTATCCGGTGAAGTCTGCGGCGGGCTACCGGGCGGAGGGCGTTGCTTCCTGGTACGGCAAGAAGTTCCATGGCCGGCGCACCTCCAGCGGCGAAATCTACGACATGTTCAAGCTCACCGCCGCCCACCGCACCCTGCCGATTCCGACCTACCTGCGGGTGACCAATCTCGAAAACGGCCTAGAGACCCTGGTGCGCGTCAACGACCGCGGCCCGTTTCACGATGACCGCCTGCTGGACTTGTCCTATGCCGCGGCGGTGAAGCTCGGCTTCTCCCACCAAGGCACGGCCCGGGTGCGGGTGGTGGCGCTTGCTGGAGGCGAGACGCTGTTTCTGCAGGCCGGGGCCTTCCGCGGCAAGGCTTTGGCGGAGCAACTGCAGCGCAACTTGGAGACCTTGACGGGCGAGCAAACCGAGGTGGTGCAGCGGCCCAATGACGCCTTTTATCGGGTGCTGATCGGCCCGTTGGTTGGCGAACAGCACGCCAAGCAACTGCAGTCGCTGATTGTCGCTGCCAACCACGCCATGCCCCTCATACTGCGCATCGCCAGCGAATAAAGTCGCCAGCGAACAAAAAGGAAAATCGCCATGCCCTTTCATGGGACAACTTCTCAATTCTCGTCATTCATCGGGCTCAGTCGAGCGCACCTTAGTGGAGACAGGGTGTTTCGTACGGGGGTGCGCGAGTGTTTGCGCGGCGCGGGCATCCGGCACGCCAGGCGCGTGCGTTGTGCTGGCGTTCTAGGTGGCTGGGGGGCCTTAAAGGTGCCGGATGCCCGCACCGCACGGCCACTCGCTGCTTGCGTTCGACCGGTGTTGGTGTTGCCCGCCGTGTTCGCAGCGTTGCTGATGGCCTCCCCCTTACTGCATGGCGCAACGGTCATTCCGGCGCCACCCAACCTGTCATCGGGGTCTTTCCTGCTCATTGACGCAGACACCGGCAAGGTGATGGCCGAACGCAACAGCCGGGAGCCGATGCCCCCAGCCAGCCTGACCAAGGTGATGACCGGCTACGTGGCGGCGGGAGAGATCGAGCGGGGGCGCGTCGCCCTGACCGACCCAGTGCTCGTCAGCGTCAACGCCTGGCGCACGCCCGGCTCGCGCATGTTCATTCAGGAAGGCAGCGAGGTCAGCGTCGAAGACCTGTTGCGCGGCATCATCATCCAATCCGGCAACGACGCCAGCGTGGCCTTGGCCGAGCACATCGCCGGCAGCGAAGCGGCCTTCGCGGACATGATGAACCAGCAGGCGGCCGAGCTCGGCATGGTGAATTCAAGCTTCCGCAACGCCACCGGGCTGCCCGCCGAGGACCACTACACATCGGCTTGGGACTTGGCCGTGTTAACGCAGGCCTACATCCGGCAGTATCCGGAAAACTACGCGCTCAACGCGGAACGGTCTTTCACGTACAACGACATCGAGCAGCCCAACCGCAACCGCCTTCTGTGGCGGGACCGCTCCGTCGACGGCGTCAAGACCGGCTACACCCAGGCGGCTGGCTACTGCCTGCTGGCCTCGGCCGTGCGCGATGGGATGCGGCTCATCTCCGTGGTCATGGGCGCGGACAACGACGCCCATCGGGTGCAGGAAAGCCAAATGCTGCTGTCCTACGGCTTTCGCTTCTACGAGACCAAGCGCCTGTACGAAGCCGTTGAGCCACTGGAGACCGCCGAGGTGTGGTATGGCGAGCGGGACGCCGTGGAGCTCGGCGTGGCCGAGCCGGTGACGGTCACCTTTCCACGGGGGCACTACGAGCAAGTGACCGTGGAGATGAAGCTGCCCGAGGTGATCGAGGCGCCGATTCAAACGGGCGACGAGTTGGGCGAACTTCATGTATCCGTGAACGAGGAGACGCTGCACAGCAGCCCGCTGATCGCCCTGTCCAACGTGCCCGAGGCGGGCGTCTTCGCGCAGGTGGGCGACTTTTTCACGCTCTTGTTCCGCCGCATGTTTGGCTGAGCGCGCTCATGCCACCATCGGAAGCGGCCTCAGGGCGAACGGGTTGTTCCTCCGCTGTCGGCGGAGCGCTCATGGGGGGCGAGCGCAAGGCTTGCCAGCGTGAGACCATCGTTCGGGACCTGGGCAGAACGCGCTACAGCGGCACGCTGGCGGCCATGCAAGCCTTCACCGCCGAACGCACGGAAGACACCCCGGACGAAATCTGGTTCACGGAGCATGAGCCGGTGTTCACCCAAGGCCAAGCCGGCCGGGCGGAGCACCTGCTGGCTCCCGGCGGCATCGAGGTGGTGCAGTCCGACCGGGGCGGTCAGGTCACCTACCACGGCCCCGGCCAAATCGTCGGCTATCTGCTGTTTGACATCCGCCGCATGGGGGTCTCCGTGCGCGGGTTGGTGTCCGGCATCGAAAACGCCATCATCAAACTGCTGGAAGACTACGGCATCGCCGCCAGCGCTCGCTGCGACGCCCCCGGCGTCTACGTGGCAGGCGAGAAGATCGCTGCCTTGGGCTTGCGGGTGCGGCGCGGCTGCGCTTACCACGGCTTCGCCTTCAACATCGACATGGACCTTGCGCCCTTCGCGCGCATCAACCCCTGCGGCATGGCGGGCTTGGCCGTCACCCAATTGCGGGATCTGTGCGGGGAGTCGGACCTCGCTAGGGTCCGGTCGCGCTTGGTGCGCCAGTTGGAGCGCGTCTATCCCATCGTCACGCGCAGGTTGGGCACCCGGAACGCTGCGCCAGCTTGAACGCCCGCCATTCGCCACGCTTGGCGTCGTAGTAGAGCACCCGGCCAGTAAGCGGGTCCCCAACCCCGGTGATCAGCTTGACCGCCTCCATCGCCTGCATGGCCCCCACCACCCCGACCAAGGGCGCGATGACGCCGTTCTCCGCGCAGTTTAGCGCTTCCCCGCTGCCGTCCGCGTAGAGGCATCGATAGCAGGGCGAGGCCGCATCACGGGGGTCGAAGACCGCCACCTGCCCTTCCCAACGAATGGCCGCCCCGGACACCAAGGGCACGCCACAGCGCCAACAGACGTCGTTGAGTTCGAAGCGGGTGGTGAAATTGTCCGTGGCATCGATCACGAGATCGACCCGGTTGAGCAAGGGTTCCAGTTCCGCGCCGCCGATGCGCTCCCGAATGGCCTCAACCTCGATGCTGGGGTTGATGGCCGCAACGGAAGCCTTGGCAGACGCAGCCTTGGCCTGCCCCAGCGCCGCGTTGGCATGAACGATCTGCCGCTGCAAATTGGACAGCTCCACGACATCATCGTCCGCCAACACCAGCTTGCCGACCCCGGCTGCGGCCAAGTAAAGCGCGACCGGCGAACCCAGACCCCCCAACCCGACCACCAGCACCTTGGCGCCGCGCAGTTTCTCCTGCCCTGCCACGTCCACCTCTGGGAGCATGATCTGACGGCTGTAGCGCAGCAGTTCGTCGTCGTTCATAAGTCAGGAGCGCTTCGCGCCGCAAATATTCGCTTCGCCGCTTGAAGCCTCATGGTTGAATCGCAAGGAAGGGATTGCATCTGTGTTGCCTGCCGAGTCCCGCGGGCCAAGGAAGGCTGATTGGGTGATTTCCGTTGCGGAGGAATTGTACTGGCCGGCATTCTCCCTGGTCCATTCGATCTCACGCGTTTTGCCGCACCGGCAGTTCCGTCTTCTTGGTCACCGTGCGCAGTGCGAAGCTGGAGTGCACGCGGTCCACGCCCGGCAGGCGGGTGAGGAAGCGGCTATGGATGCGCTCGTAGTCCCGGGCGTCGCTGACCACCACGCGCAGCAGGTAGTCCGCCTCGCCGGACATCAGGTAGCACTCCATCACTTCGGGCAGCTTCTTCACTTCGGTCTCGAAAGCGGAGAGGTCGGCCTGCTGTTGTCTTTCCAAGGTGATGTTGACGAACACGTTGTCCGGGTAGCCAGCCCTGGACTGATCGACCAAGGCGACGTAACCCCGCAGCATGCCGGTTTCCTCCAGCCGGCGCACCCGGCGCAGGCAGGCGGACTCGGACAGGCTGATGCGTTCCGCCAAGGCGCTGTTGGTCAGCTTACCGTCGATCTGCAGCTCGTGAAGAATTCGGCGGTCCAGCCGATCCAAGGCCTCATAATCTTGCATGATTGGCGCACAATATTGAATTTAATTGCGAGTTATCGGTGAATTGCAGGAAAAAAGCAACACCTTGCCACCATGGTGCGCGTATGTTGTGCCTGAGACTTAGCAACGGACCCGGAGTATCGAAAGCATGCGCATCGGAGTGCCCAAGGAAACCAAGATCCACGAATTCCGCGTGGGCCTGACACCGGACTCCATCGCGGAGCTGACCGCGCTCGGCGCCACTGCCGTGGTGGAGGCGAACGCTGGCACCGGCATCGGCTTTGCGGATGAGGATTACTGCCGGGCCGGTGCGGTGATCGGCACGGCTGAGGACACCTTCAATGCGGACCTGGTAGTGAAGGTCAAGGAGCCGCTGGCCGAAGAGTGCCGCCGCTTCAAGCCGGGGCAAGTGCTGTTCACCTATTTGCACTTGGCAGCGGATGCGCCCCAAGCCCGCGCGCTAATGCGCTCCGGGGCCACGGCGATTGCCTATGAAACCGTCACCGACACCCAAGGCCGCTTGCCATTGCTGCGGCCCATGAGCGAGGTGGCGGGCCGCATGTCGATTCAGGTGGGCGCCTATGCGCTGCAGAAGGCGGCGGGCGGGCGCGGCACCCTGCTCGGCGGCGTGCCTGGCGTTGCACCGGGCAAGGTCGTCATTTTGGGCGGCGGCGTGGCGGGCGCTGAGGCGGCCGCCATGGCCGTTGGCCTGCAGGCCCAGGTCAGCATTCTGGACAAGTCGGCCGACCGGCTGCGGGAGTTGGGTCAACAGTTCCAAGGCCGCGTCCGTCTGCTGATGGCCTCGCAGCGGAACGTTGTGGACGAGGTGCAATCCGCGGACTTGGTGGTGGGCGCGGTCTTGGTGCCGGGAGCGGCTGCGCCCAAGCTGGTCACGCGTGCCATGGTGCGGCAGATGAAGCGGGGCGCGGCCTTGGTGGACATCTCCATCGACCAAGGCGGCTGCTTTGAGACCAGCCGGCCCACCAGCCACGACGCCCCCACTTACGTTGAGCACGGCGTGGTGCATTACTGCGTCACCAACATGCCCGGCGCAGTGGCCAGAACCTCAACCCTGGCGCTGAACAACGTCACCCTGCCCTACGTCAAGGCGTTGGTGCAGAAGGGCTGGTGCGAGGCCTTCAAGTGCGACCCCGGATTTGCGGCGGGGCTCAACGTCCACAAGGGCAGCATCCGCCATCCGCAGGTGGCTCAAGCACTTGGCTGCCTAGCTGCCTAGACGCTTTATGAGTGTTCCAAACTCCAGACGACGCGGAGTTTCGCGATGGCGAAATGCCAATTGATAACCGGGCGCGTTAGGGCCAGGCGTTGGCAGTTGCAACCAACGGCTCGCGCAGCATAGGCTTGGCCGAGTTGCGAAAGCCTTCGTGCGAAGGCAGACGCCTTTCGATATTGCCGGGGGCTTGGTGCGCCGCCCCACGGGCGTTTCTTGATCGCGGGGCAAAGCTGTAACATGAGTCAACGGCCCTACAGCCTGTTGCGCCCGGCGACCACCATCTCGCCGGTTTGAGGCTTAGCCTCGTTAGACGGTGAACGAAATCATGGCTGACCCCCTGCACAACGAGTTTCCGCCCGACTCCTTGGAGGCGCGCGACCTTGAGCACTTGCTGCACCCCACCACCAACCTGAAGCAGCTGCACGCGCAAGGGCCCAAGGTGCATGCCCGGGCCAAGGGCATCTACCTTTGGGACAACCAAGGCAATCAATACCTTGAAGGCCTCGCGGGGCTTTGGTGCACCGCCTTGGGCTACGGTGAGGAGGAGCTGGCCAAAGCTGCCGAGGCGCAGATGCGCACGCTCAGCTACTCGCAGCTGTTTGCCGCCAGAACGCACGAGCCGAGCATTTTGCTGGCCGAGAAGCTCAAAGGCATGATGCCCTTTGACGCGGGCCGCGTGTTCTTCGGCCTGTCCGGCAGTGACGCCAACGACACCCAGATAAAGCTGATGTGGTACTACCACAACGCCATTGGCAAGCCGGAAAAGAAGAAGATCATCTCCCGAATTGGCGGCTACCACGGCGTGACCATAGCCTCCGGGTCGCTCACCGGCCTGCCGCCCTTCCATGCGCACTTCGACCTGCCCATCAAGGAGGTGCTGCACACCGACCGGCCCCACTACTACCGGGACGGCAAGGCGGGGGAGACCGAAGCCCAGTTCTGCGACCGCATTGTCGGCAACTTGGAGGACTTGATCCTCCGCGAAGGGCCGGAGACCATCGCCGCCTTCATTGCCGAGCCCATCCTCGGCGCCGGTGGGGTCATGGTGCCGCCCACCGGCTACTATGAAAAGGTGCAGGACGTGCTCGACCGGCACGGCATCTTCTTCATTGACGATGAAGTCATTTGCGGCTTCGGGCGCACCGGCAAGCCCTTCGGCGCCGAGACCATGGGCATCAAGCCCACCACCATGAGCGTGGCCAAGGCGGTCAGTTCCGCCTACCTGCCGTTGTCGGCGGTGCTGATCCCGGAGTTCATGTACGAACCGTTCATCGAGGCCAGCGCGCAGAGCGGCATCTTCGGCCACGGCTTCACTTACTCCGGGCACCCGGTCTGCGCCGCGGTGGCGCTGCGCAACTTGGAGCTGATGGAGGAACGCGACCTGTTCGGCCATGCCGCCAAGGTGGGCGTGGCATTCCAAGAGCGCTTGGCCGCGCTGGAGGAGCATCCGCTGGTCGGCAACACCAGAGGCCGCGGCCTGCTCGGCGCGGCGGAACTGATGGCCGACAAGGACACTCGCACCCCCTACCCGCCGTCGGCCGGCGTCGGCGTCCATTGCAACGCCCGCTGCGAGGCCCACGGCCTGATCCTGCGCAACCTCGGCGACACCATGGCGATCTGCCCGCCGTTGATCATCACCGACGCCCAGGTGGACGAGCTGTTCACCAAGTTCACCAAGGCCTTGGACGAAACTTGGCAATGGGTCACCGCCCAGGGGCTGGCGGCGTAAACGCCTTCGTGGCTCCTTGGGTGGTTGCGTTATCGGGTAGGCTTTTCACTCTGCCAGTGCATCAGAAGCCGCAGCCTCTTTAGCCGCGTTCCCCCAGCACCTGTTCCGCCGCTTGTCCGAGCGTGCGATCGAAGGTCGCAAGTGGCGCGTTTAGTTCAATGGCGAGTTGTAGGTAGGCGGCGTCATATGCGGACAAATTCTCCCGCTTGGCCAACAGCCACTGCCCTGTGCTGTTGGCTGCGCGACGGGTTAGCCGGAGCGAGGAAAGCCGCTGCAGCCCTCTATCAGCCACGTTCACCATGCCCGCCCGAAGCTACAGCGAAGCGAGGGATCGCGGCCGTTCCGCCTTGCTGATGCGGCCGGGGAAGCCCTTGAAGTGGGGGACGCCTTGCTCCGCATCCAGAAACTCGTCGTCATCCGAACAGAGCACGGCGTCGCTGGAGATGAAGGCGCCGGAGAGGCTGTGCTGGCCACGGAGTTCCGGGTACCACCAGCCGTGGGGCACGCGCAGGTGCCCTTCCTTCATGCTCGGTTGCACGGACAGCTCGGCGGTGACTTGGCCGGTGGCGGTTTCGAGCCGAACCCAGTCGCCGTCCTGCAGGGTTTCGCGCTTGGCGTCGTCAGGGTGCAGGAAGATCTTGGGGATGGGCGAGCGCTGGCGCAGCACTTCGATGTTGCGCTGGCCGGTTTGGAAGAACGCATCCTCCCGGACGCCTGTGAATACTCGATAGGGGTATTCCTCGCTGGTTGCAGGCCCTTCCCGGTAGTAAGGCAGCGGATCGAAGCCCAGGTCGTCCAAGACGCTGGAGTGGAGCTCCACCTTGCCGCTGGGCGTTGCGAAGCCGGTTGTTCGGTACTTGTGGAACTCCGGCGGCGGCATTTCCATGTAGCCCGCCTGCTCAAAGTCCTCGAAGGTTCGGCCTGAGCGCGACAGCCGGTAGTCCAGCATGTCCTGCAAGGTCGCCCAAGGGAACTCGTTGCCGAAGCCGAAGCGAACCGCCAGGTCGCGCCAAAACTGGAAGGTGCTGGACGCCTGCTCCGGCGCATCCACCACTTGTTGGGACAGGGCTAGCCGGGTGCCCCAACTCCAGCTGTCGGCGATGTGATTGCGCTCCGTGAACGCATCCCCCGGCAGCACGTAGTCCGCCAGCATGGCGGTGGGCGTCATGAACAACTCGTGGGCGACGATCAGCTCCTGGTTCATCAAGCCCTGATGGATCAGGTGCTGGTTGGCGTAGCTTAGGAGCGTGTTGTTCCCCAGCGTGATGAACGCCTTCACCGGGTAGGGCTGCTCCGTCGCCATCGCCCGGAACACGTGGGTGGGGTTGGCCATCTGGCAACCCATCACAATGTCCGCGTAGGGGTAGCCCCAAACCTTTTCGGTGGGGCCTTTGAGCATTTCGGCAACGCGGTAGGTGAAGGCGGGATGATCGTCATAGCCGAGTTGCTTGGCCTTCTGCGCGTCCGGCAGAACCTCATGCAGGCCGATTTCCGATTCCGGGATGTAGTCCGGGTTGAATCCACCCAGGGTTTCGCCGCCCACGGCATCGAGGTTGCCGGTGACGGCACGCAGGATGGAGTGCAGGCGGATGGCCGAAGTGGAAGAAACCTGCTGGTCGGTAATCGGCGTCCACGGGATCACCGCGCCTGCGGACGTGGCATAAAGGCGGGCGGCCTCGGCGATTAGGTTTCTGTCGACCCCAGTGATGGCTTCAACGCGCTCCAGCGGATACTCATTGACGCGCTCGCGCAGTTGGTCGAACCCCACGCAGTAGTCCTTGACGAATTGCAGGTCATGCAGGCCTTCATCGAAGATGACCTTCAGCCAGCCAAGGCACATGGCGGCATCGGTGCCGGCCCGCAGACGCAAGTGCAGGTCCGCGGCCTCCGCTTGGTCCGACACGCGGGGATCCAGCACGATCAGCTTGGCGCCCTGTGCCCGTGCCGCGTTGATGGCGTTGTAGATGGGTGTCCAGGAGTGCTTGCGGGGGTTGTGGCCGAACAGCACGATGCACTGCGTGTTGGCGTAGTCCGGCTGCGGAAACCAGCCGTAGGTCAGCCGGTTGACGGCCGCCGTGTTGCCTGCGCACAGCGCCACGCCGCTGATCCAGTTGGGCGAGCCCAGCAAGTTCATGAAGCGGCGGTCCGTGGCGTGGGTGGTTTGCGTGTTCCAGCCCGAGGTGGACACGGCCAGCGATTCAGGGCCGTACTGGTCCACCACCTGCTTGAGCCGCGCGGCGATTTCATCCATAGCCTGCTCGTAGGGAATTTCCTCCCAGCGGTCCTCCCCGCGGCCGCCGACCCGCTTGAGGGGCACTCTAATCCGATCCTCATGGTTGTGGATGTGCGGCGCGGCCACCCCCTTGAAGCAGATGTTGCGGGCCAGCATGGGGTTGTCGTGGGCCAGCACCCGGCGCACCTTGCCGCCCTCCGCTTCCGTGCGCAGTTGGCAACCGATGTCGCAGATGGTGCAGATGGAGTACTTGGTTGTCGTGCGCATGGGGTGAGCCTTGAGTTGTGTGAGTGAACAGCGCCGATGTTAACCCAGCACTTCGCCCTACATCAGCGACTACACAGGGTCGCTTCGCGCAGTTGGCGGAGATCCAAGCCCATCCACTGCCAGTTGAAAAAAACCTCGGTCTCTCTGGCAGAATAGGGACCCACTATCGAAGGCAAAGGAGGAAGACCATGGCCGAGCAAGCCGAAATCTATGACATCAACGCCTACCCGGAGCAGCGCACGCGCGGGTCGCTGCTGGAAGGCTACCGCTACACCTCACGTGCGTTCTTCGAGAAGGAGCAGGAGCGCATGTGGACCAAGGTCTGGCTGCTGCTGGGCCGCGAGTCCGAGCTGCCCAACCCGGGCGACTGGCAGATGGAGCCGGTGGGGGCCGAGGAGATCCTGATGGTCCGCCAGAAGGACGGCGGGGTGAAAGCGTTCTACAACGTCTGCCAGCATCGCGGCAACCCGCTGGTGGAGGACGACAAGGGCAGCGTCAAGCGCTTCGTCTGCAAATACCACAGCTGGGCCTACCTGCCGGATGGCGAGCTCAACTTCGCCCCGGACAAGGACGACTTCCCGGAGGGCAACCCCTGCGGCAAGGTGCGGCTGGCGGAACTGCGCTGCGAGACCTTCGCCGGCTTCATCTGGGTGAACATGGACCCGAAGTGCGTGAGCCTCAAGGAGTACCTAGGGCCAATCTGGGACGAGTGGCAACTGCGCGAGATTCACACTTGGCGGCGCACCATGGCCAACAGCATGTGGCTGCCCTGCAACTGGAAGGTGGTGCTGGACAACTTCAACGAGTCCTACCACGTCCCCACGGTGCACATGGGGGCCACTACCGAAACCAACCGCAAGCAAATCCGCGGCCACATCAACACCTACTTCAAGGAAACCCGCTTCGACCTCTCCGACGAAGGGCACAATCGGATGATCATGGAGGGGGGCTACGGCGTCGGCTCCACGGACAAAGAGGGCAACATCCTGGAGCCCTTGGCCGGCCAGCTACGCTATTGGGACGTCGACCCAGCGGACTTCAAGGGCAAGCCGGAAGGCACCCGCAAGGCGCTGCAGGACGCCAAGCGCCGGCTAGGCGCCAAGCGCGGCTTCACCCACTACGACAAGGTGCCCGACGCCCAGTTGACCGATGCCTTCCACTACACCCTGTTCCCCAACTTTGCGGTGTCCTTGTGGTCGGACGGCTTCCACTTCCTGCGCGCCCGCCCGCACCCGGAAGACCCCCAGCAGTGCCTGTTCGACAACTGGTGGTACGCCAGCCCCGCCTCCCTGGAAGCGGGCACCGAGCGCAACCACGGCGGCAGCGACGAAGTGGAGCGAACCCTGCTTGATTACAGCTCTGACGTTTCGTCCATCGGCCCCGGCATTGAGGAAGACGTGCGCGTGTTCGTCACCCAGCAGCGCGGCTTCCGCTCACGGGGCTTCAAGGGCGTTTACCTGGCCAAGCAGGAGTCTCGAATCCGCCGCTACCACGAGCTGATCGACGACTACATTGAGGGCCGTATGCCAAGGTGACTGCGCGGCCTCGCGGCCGCGTTTGGAGTTGCTGCGCAACTCCGCGCTCGACACCAGGAACACCGACCAACGTTGTCGGCTGAAGCAAGTTGAAAGGCTTGAAGCTGAATCGGCCGGGGCGCTTAGTCCGGCTACACTATGTCCACTCATGTGGCCTTCATTGACGAGAGGTACGGAATTGATGGCGAAGTGGATCATTGGCGGTGCGTTGCTTTTGGCCGTTCTGGTCATCGTCGGCCTGACGGCGCAGAAGTCCGTTCGTGCTGAAATTGTGATCAACGCATCACCCGAAGAGGTCTGGTCAGTGATCACGGACCCGCAGACCTATGGGGAATGGAACCCCATCTTCATCGCTTATGAGGGCGTGTTTGCCGAAGGCAACGAGCTTGGTCTGCAGCTAAAGATGGGCGAGGGTGAAGCGACGCCGGTTAACGTGTTGGTGAAGGATTTCGTTCCCAATGAATGGATGCATCAGGGTGGCGGTTATCCAGCAATCCTCACGTACGATCACAACTGGCGTCTTGAGCCCGTGCCGGGCGGCACGCGCGTCATCCAACACGAGGACTACACGGGTTTGTACGTGTTCTTCTGGGATCCCGCACCGGTGGAACGGGCTTACGAACAGGGCAATGCGAACCTAAAGGCGCGCCTTGAAGGCATTAAAGCTGAGTAACTGGGCATAGCAGCAGATGCGGTAAGTGCGGTCCTGCGGAATGCACAGGAGGTGCCGTAGCTGAGGTGTTCCTTTCATAAAGCGCACCCATCCTTGTTCTCATCTTGGTCGAAAAGCAACAACCCGTGCTGTTCCTCATATCTATTCGCACCCATCGTGATCGAGAATCCGTGTGTCGAGTCGTAGCGGCGGACTCTCTCTTGAACGTCCCCGTCCGACGGCCAATCAACTCTCATGAACTGGCATATCTTCAGACGCTTGTTGTCCGCGAGTCCGACTAACCTTTTACGCAGTTCGCGCGATATCTTCCGCACAGCGATTGTCCCGCTAAACGAGGATTATTTCTGCGATGTCGTCGATCGAGCCTATACTCACGCACTGCGTACCAAGACCGCGCCGCACTTGCTTCGGTAACCACACGAATCGATATTCACTCTGATACGTGTGCCTGAAGTGCTTGAGAAAGGGTATTGGTATCTTGACCTGATCGCCCGCAGGCTCTGGCGTCGGCTGGATCGCTCCAAGTGGATCGATGTACGTAATCCAACTGTGAGCGTACGTGAACTCCTCAGGTGGGAAGTGCTTCCGCGTGCCTTCATCTACTCGTCGAACGAATTCATCCATGTTGTGAACGAGCACGCAAGCATCGTACGCTGTACCAAAATGAGAGAACAAAGTGGGCGAAAGCGTTCGCGACATGCAGTAGAGCATGTAGTCGCGGTCCATCGATTTCCGATACTCGATCAGTGAACGGCGATCACCCGACGACGCCGGCAAGTCACTTGCTGGTATGAAACTTCCATCGGCCCCGCGTGCGCCAAACACGCTGAAGGAATTCTCGTCGTCTCGCTGTGCCCGGGTAAGCATCTCGTCGTCGAACGACGGTGACGAGCTGACCAACATTTCGCCCTCCCTCAGAAATTTCTCCATGAAGTACTTTTCGCCGTACTTTGCGACGCTGAACTTTCGGTCAGAACCGGCTTCCGCCCAAGTCTTGACAGCGTCGAACGCCTTTGACGAGTGCCTATCCTTCACGGACCGCACAAAACCGTCCCTGCTCCAGTCGGGCTCATACCTACGGTCTAGAAACAGTGGATGAGGCGCCTCTCTCATCTGCGCCTCCTTGAACAGGTGTTGCATGTATCTCACCCACTCGACGCCATTCGGCGTGACTTCCATGCCGACTTTGCCGCCCTGCTGAATCGACAACGCATTCGGAATCAGATCGTGGAAGCGCTGATTAAGATCCTTCATGGGCAACGCCCGCATGTAGGGATTCTCTACGTACTCCTTCTCCCACCACATGAAATTAGGCATCGCTAGCCCCTGATGGTCAATTGCCGTCGTCACTTCGCGATCCAAGCGCAAGGTCGTCATGTTGAGAATGCAAAGCTGCAGTTCGGGCCTGAGCTGGGCAAGCACCGTTTGGTCGACAAGCAACCTTGCGATATGGTAACGCTCTGAGTCGCTCCGGGCCTCACTCGGCACGCCCACTCGGCCGCGAACATAGCAGGGCGGGTCCAAAGCCCCTGGTATTGTTGCTTCCACGCGCATCTCGACCACAAGTCTTGAGGCCTTTCCGACTTCGGAAGCCCAACCTTTCCTAACACCGCCGTTCAAGCGACTCCGAGCCTAGCCTGCAAGCTTGGATGTGGGCCTGCCGCGCTTTAGCGGACAGTTTACGTCCGGGGCGCAAACCCCTGTGAATTGAGAGACCTAGGCTAGCTCGGGACCGTCCGACCACGCCCGTTGTAATTGCCCTCCTCTTTAGCAGGAGAGCGGAACCGCAAATGGCCTCGTTCTCCTTTATGAGACCGAAAAGCCACACGACACCTTGTCCTGCCGATCGCAGCACTCCGGCCAAGTGGCCCCAGTTCAGTACTGGCTCTCGTGAATGTCTTATTTGGCGCACCCCTCTCCTCGCTTTGGACGAAGCGCAGCCGAATAATGTCGCTATCAATTTAGATCCGTTCGGCACGCACCGAATTAGCGGCGATGAGCTAGCACTCTTAAAGATCAAGAAAACTCTGCATCTGATCTGGTCGGTATCTTCTTTTGCCACACCTACCCGAGCCCAACACGATGTAGTAAGCGGTATACGCGGCTCCGACGAAGAGGTCAATATCGGCCATGCCAGCGCACTCGCATAAGCTGCCTCTGCTGTCATCTGCCTTAAGCGTGTCCGAAGAGACTACTGTTCTTATGGAAGCTCCTTCAAAAGATCTTTTGCTTGCTGTTGGTTTGCGCGTCGAGTCAAGGCCAAGACACTGTGCAAGAAATTGCGATTGTCGCAGTGTTACGAGACCTGGGAACTAGGATCCCCAGTCCTCGCGACAATTCCTAACCCATGTCGTTCCCAACGCATACCGATTTTGCTCCACGAGCCTAGCTGTTTGCGACCAATTGAGTGCATACGAAGGCAGAACGTCTTCCGCGGGCTGCAGACGTAGGGGGGCTGAGTCGCGCCACTCTGGCGCTGGCTCTGTTCGCCATGGTTGCCGCGTCCGCGTGGCAGGCTTGAGACCGCACCACCGGCCAGGAATGTCACGCGGCCACTGTGGCCACCGTCGCCGAGGCGAAGCTGCGGCTCGGCTACGAAGCCTCGGCCCGCCAGAAATAGGGTTTCTGACATTTGCCGGGGTGAAAACCCGCCAAATCACCGGTTGAAAGTTCGACAAATCACTGGTTAGATGTTCGACAAATCACCGGTTGAGTGGCTGGGACGCCCTCGATTTCAAGGCCTTTGGACTTAAATCGTCATTCAGCGCGGAGCTTTCTGGGCAATGAAATACCTTCCCCGAGTCGTCGATGCGGAACTGTCCCTGCTGCTCGAAGCAAGCGGCGCGGTGCTCATTGAAGGCCCGAAGGCTTGCGGGAAGACTGAAACCGCATTGCGTGCAGCAGCCAGTGAGGTACGGCTTGACCGGGACGAAAACGCCAAGCTGATGGTCGACTTGGACGTTGGCACAGTGCTGGCCGGCGAAACGCCGCGCTTGATCGACGAATGGCAGCTCGCACCGAGAATCTGGAATCACGTTCGGCATGAGGTTGACGGAAGGCGCGCTCCGGGTCAGTTCATACTCACCGGATCGGCGAAACCCGCTGACGACCACACCAGACACTCCGGAGCGGGCCGCTTTTCCCGGCTGAAGATGCGGCCCTTCACCCTGAGTGAGTCGGGGCACTCATCGAGCAGTATTTCACTTGCCAAGCTCCTCCAAGGCGAGCCGCAGAGTGCAGTGCCACACGAATTGGCCATTTCCTCCCTTGCCGAAATCCTCTGTGCCGGGGGCTGGCCCGCCAACATCGGCAAGCCATCGGCGGCAGCCATTCGCTCCAATCGTGGCTATGTCAGGGAAATCTGCCATGTGGACGTCTCGCAAGCGAGCGGCAAGTCGCATGATCCGATTAGGGTGGAACGATTGCTGCGGTCACTGGCCAGAAATGTCGCGACTTCCGTGGCGATGAGCAAACTGGCCACCGATGTCAGCGGCGCAAACGGCAAACAACTGAACCGGGATACGGCTGCGGAGTACCTAGAGGCGCTCACTCGGCTGATGGTGGTTGAAGATCAGCCAGCCTGGTCTCCGCAACTGCGCTCCCGCACGCGGCTTCGCGCGGCCCCGGTACGTCACTTTGTGGATCCATCCCTCGCGGTGGCGGCATTGGGAATCTCACCGGAGCGTCTGCTGGACGATCTCAACTTCTTTGGACTTCTGTTCGAGTCGTTGGTTGTTCGTGACCTGCGCGTCTATGCGCAGGCCGCGGACGCCCGCGTGTATCACTACCGAGAAAAGGACGGTCTCGAGGTGGACGCCATTGTGGAAATGGCGGACGGCCGTTGGGCGGCATTCGAGATCAAGCTGGGAGAGCGCTGGATCGAGGAAGGGCAGAAGAACTTGCTCCGGGTCGCGGAAAGGCTGGCCGGAACCGACCATGGCAAACCGGCCGCTTTGGCGGTGATTGTGCCCAGCGGCTATGGGTACTTTCGGCCCGGCGAAGTGGGCATCGTCCCGATCAATGTGCTGGGTCCTTGAACGGCGCTCCAAATGGTCACCTATTGAACCGGCAACAATGCGGATTGGCTAAAGGGCTTGCCGTACTTGATGACCCATTCAATCTCTTGCAGATTGGCGATATCCGCCAGCGGGTCGGCGCCGAGAATCAGGAAGTCCGCAAACTTGCCCGCCTCAATGGTTCCATACTCGCCCTCTTTGCCGGCAATCCGTGCGGAGTTGAAGGTGGCGGCGTGGACTAAGTAGTCCGCTGGTATGCCTGCCCGATGCATGTCCCTTAGCTCCAGGTGCATCCCGGATCCTGCGGGGATACCTATCATGCCGGTATCGGTCGCGACAGCTAATGCAACACCGCCTTCGTACAAGGCTTTTGCGTTCGCCGCCGCAATCGCGCCTTGCGCCCGATAACGCACGGACTGGTCATCGGCGGGCGGAATGGGTTCATTCCAGGATTCCACCACACCTGGCACGGAACAGGTCCGCTCAATGGGCAGCAGTTCCAGTTCCTTGGTGAACAGCTCGATGAAGGTGCGTTTGCGGATGGCCAAGGTCGGCACCACAATCACGTCATTGGCGTTCAACAAGTCTATGAATGCCTGATCGACGGGCCGGTCGGCCGGTATGTGCTGCAGGCTCGCGGCACCGGCTTGCACCGCGCCTCGGGCATAGCCCAAGGCATGCGCGTGGGTGGTGACTTGGAGGCCGTGCTTGGCCGCTTCCGCCACCACGGCCTGTTGGAATTCCTGCCAGTCGGCGTACCAGAGCATCGCGCTGATCATGTGGCTGCCGCGGTTGTCCAATGCGGTCTTGATCAGGTCGGCGCCTAGCGTCACCGCCGTTTGCACATGGGCCGCTGCAGCATCCACGGACATGCCTGGCTTCAGCGTCAGTTCGCCATCCCAAGGCGGGATCATCTGTTCCGCGATGAACTCGGGCATTGGCGCGATGACGCCGTGGCCGATGAACACGGTTGGTGCGGCGTGCGTCCGGGCGGCAAGGTCACGGGTGTTGTACTCAAGGCTTGGACCGCCCAAGGACACCACGCTGGTCACGCCGGAGCACATATTCGCCCGCAACGTGTCCGGGATGTGCGTTTTGATCCATTCGATCTCTTCCTCGTAAGGCACCTTGTCCGTCAGATCGAAAAAGCCCGGCCGGGTGTACATGCGCCCCGAGGTCATGAAGTGCACATGTGAATCGATCAGCCCCGGAACGATCCACTTGCCGCTCACATCGACCACCTTGGCGCCTTCGGGAATTGCCACGTCGATGCCGGCGGCGGCGAACCTGTCCCCCCTCGACCAAGACGGTCGCGTTTTCGACGGCGCCGCGGTGCGTCCCGTCAATGAGGGTTGCGCCCTGATACGCGGTGACATCCACATAGCCACGGCCAGCCAGCAGAGCGCAGGCTATCGCGACGAACCATCGGGAAAGGATCATGTGTGTCCTAACGGTTGGCATGCTCAGGCTTCGGTTAGGGCCGCCTGAGGGCGGGACACCCTCGATTGGGCTGTCGGAGTGCGACTTCCATCCGAGACTAGAGGAGTGCTTCACGTAAGGGCTCTTCAAAGAAAAATCGAAACTTGTGGGCGCAAGGTGAAAGATCGGCGCAATACAGGACCGGATCAGCCACGGGATCTGCCTGCGCAGACGCTAACGAATTCCTCGGCGTTTTCCGGCAGCGCATCGCCGCGCCAAGCGACATGCTGGTCCGTTCGCGCCAACACGTAAGCAGTGGTGTACACGTCCGGCGGGCTGTCCACGCTCAAGACTTTGAGCGGCAAGCCGGCCTCTTCAAAGGCTTGGGCAAAGGGCTCTTCCGCCCGGGAACCGTTGAAACAGAGCAACGTGTACACGGGGCCGAGCTCATCGTAGATGGACTTTCCAGACGACACCCAAAAGTGTGGCAGCCTGCATCCAGGCACGGTGCTGGCGGTGGCGCGGCCCATTTCGTATTTGGGCGGCGCTTCGCCGTCATAGTGAATGATGGGCGAGTTGTCGTAGTAGTAGCCAAAGTTCAGGCCTTGGCACGCGAACTGCGGCAGGTTCATCTCGTACATCCTGCGTCCCATTCTCTTGCGCAGCAAACGGCCGAGCAGGCTCTTGCTCTCCACCAGCTTGGGAATCTTGCGCCCTTGAACGGCCTCCAGGTACTCTAACGCCTTGTTCATGGCGAACTTGCTCACCTGTTCGGTAATGGGGTGGCGCTCGCTCTCATGGGCTTCGAGCAGACGCTCGTCCGCATGGCCATTCAACACCGTGGCCATCATCCAACTCAGATTATTGGCGTCCGCAATGCCCGCATTCATGCCATAACCGGCGAAGGGCACCCAAATGTGCGCCGCGTCACCGCACACGAAGACGTTGCCCTGCCGAAACCGCGCGGCGACCATGCGCCGTGCAGTCCAGTCCTGATGGTGCACTTCCTCCCAGGAGAAATCCTGTCCGACACCGAGCACGTCGCGAATGGACCGATCTCGGGCAACGCTATCGAAGCCGTCTTGCATGCGCACGTTTCGATGGATCAGCCAGAGCTCCTCTCCATCAATGGCGACGATCACGCCGCTCACCCGAGGGTTGAGCACCCAAGTCATCCAACCCGGCCGGCTGCCGAGCAGCTCCCGAATCTCAGGGCAACGCACCAAGGTGGAGCGCATCTTGGAAATCTCGACGTCACCCTCCAGCTTGACGCCCATTTGCTTGCGCACCGCACTCGACGCCCCGTCGCAGCCGATGAGGTAGCGGCCTTCGATCATGAGTTCTTCGCCGCTGTTCGATCGACAAGCCACCTTGACCCGACCTCCGTCATCCTGGTAGGTGAGAAAGGTCGATTCGGTCAATAGCGTGATGCGGTCATAGGTTTTGGCGTGATCGAGCAGTATCGGGTTCAAGTACAGCTGGCTGGCCCGAACCACCGGCTCCGGGGTCTCCCAGTGACTGTCTGGATAGCCGGGTGCGCCCCGCCCGTGCGCGCTGACCCGCTCATTGCGGCTCGGCTGCACGATGCGGGTGATCTCCATCCCGCAAGCATCCGTTTTGTAAACCACATCCGTTGGGTAGCCATCGGTTAGCCCGCAAGCCCGCACCTGGTCCGCGACCCCGAATTGCCGGAAGATCTCCATGGTGCGCGCAGCGATCGTGTTGCACTTGGCATCTGCAGGCTCATCCTGCGACCGGCGCTCCACCACCACCACGTCAATGCCTCGCTTGGCGAGGTCCATGGCGGCGGATAGCCCAACCGGGCCGGCACCAACGATGACGACTTGGGTTTTCATCGACCTACTTCTAAGCGAGCTCCTTTTCCGCCTTGGCCTCTTGGACGCAGTCGAGAAGCTAGCGCAGCAAATGGAATAAAGAAAGCTGGTGTTTTGTATAGCTGACACAGGATTTTCGGATGAATGTGGTGCCTCGCCGATGCGCGGGTGAAGCTACCCATGGGTACGCGCAGCGCAATGCGCGGCAGATCAAAGCGAAGCTCGCGTGTAGCCGCGTTGTTGGGTAAATTGTCGAGTTCATCATCCTGGTCTAGGCAAATGGACGTCTCCGACCCCGCGCTCTACGAAGCGCACAGCTTTCACCCGCTCTTTCGGGAATTGCGGGCGTCAGACCCCGTTCACTACTGTGAGGCAAGTGAGTACGGGCCCTACTGGGCCATCACCCGCTACCGGGACATACTGGCTGTGGACATGAACCCGCGCGTCTTCTCCTCCGCGGCGGGTGGCATCTCGATATTTGACATGCCCGTCCATCAGGATCGCAGCTTCATCAATCTGGACCCGCCGGAGCACCGGGCCCATCGCTCGACCGTAACCCCCGTCTTCAGCACCGAAAACCTTGCCCAAATGCAGCTTGAAGTGCAGGAGCGAGTTGGGCAGATTCTGGATCAGGTGCCGCTCAACGAGCCCTTTGATTGGGTGACGAAAGTGGCCAACGAGCTGCCCTTGCAGATGCTATCCACCCTGTTCGGCATCCCCGAGGAAGACCGTTACCACATGCTGTATTGGACCAACGTGCAGGTTGCGCTCATCGGCGGCCAAGACCCCGGGCGGGACGAGCGCGACAAGCACCCCTCATTCACAACCTATTTCCTCGACCTGCTGCGCCGCCGGGCCTCCGAGAAGACGCCCAAGCCCGATCTGGTATCGCATCTGGCCCACAGTGAGCAGGACGTTTCAGACGAGATGGTTCTAAACCACTTGCGCCTGCTCATGGTCGGCGCGAACGACACCACGCGGACCAGCATCGCCGGTGGATTGGAAGCCGTGATCGAGCAAGGCGCGTACGCAGATTTGCGCGCGAACCGGGCTTTGGTGCCCACCGCCGTCAACGAGCTGATTCGCTTTGTCACCCCGGTGGTGCACCAACGCCGAACCGCAACCCGAGACTTCGAACTGGGCGGCAAGGCCATTCGCAAAGGCGACAAGGTGGTGATGTTCTATGTCTCCGGCAATCGGGATGAGGCCGCGTTCGCCAACCCTGATCGTCTTGTCTTGGACCGCACCGAACCGCGCATCCTGTCGTTTGGCTCTGGCATTCACCATTGCATTGGCTTCCGCATTGCGAAGATGCAGCTACAGTACATGTGGGAAGGCATGCTGGATCGATTCAGCGGCTTTGAGCTGGTTGATCGGCCGGTGCGCACCCGCTCCAACTTCGTCCAAGGGATTCAGTCAATGCCGGTCATCGCCCGGGCTTAAGGCAGAACATGTCTCTTGAGTGGCTTCAGCCGATGCTTGCCGAGTGCACGCCCTTGGCGCCCATGGATGATCCTCGAGCCCTGGACGCCCTCTCTCCGAGGAGATCGCAATATTGTTGGCTAATGCGTGTGGAGATGCATGAAGGAGGTTTTTCCAAATGAGAATCGTGGTCACTGGCGGTGCTTCCGGGGTTGGCGCCGCGCTCGTTGAACGGCTTGCCGAGCATGAAGCCTGGATTCTGGATGTAAAGTCGCCTGATAGGCTTGCCGATCCTCACCACTTCATTCCCTTGGATCTATCGGATGCGCAGGCTATCGACAAGGTGGTTGCTGACTTGCCCGACGTGGTCGATGGCTTGGCCAATGTGGCAGGCATTGCCCAAGCGCCACAGCCTCAAACTGTGGTCGCCGTGAACTTTCTGGGCTTGAGGCATTTGACCGAAAGCTTGGCGCCGCGCCTCGTCTCGGGCGGTTCAGTGGTCAGCGTCTCCTCCATTGCCGGACGAGACTGGCAAGCGAGATACCAGTGGCTGGTGCCGCTTTTGGAAACCCAATCTTTCGCTGAAGGCATGAACTGGTGTCAAGAGCATCCAGAGGGCCTGAGTCGCGACCCCTACACCTTCTCAAAACGACTGGTCACGGCCTACACGCTGAGGGCGGCCCAAGAGGGGGCGGCGAAAGACTACCGAATCAACTGCATCAGTCCGGGGCCCATCGATACGCCTCTGTACCCGGAGTTTGAGGCCATCATGGGCAAGGCCCAGAGCGACTGGGGGAAGGCTCAAGTCGGCACCGCCAGTGCCAATGACGTCGCCGAGGTGCTGGACCTTATGCTGACTGGCGAATGCGGCTGGCTGAACGGCGTGGACATACCAGTAGACGGTGGCTATGCGGCCGGCCTGCAAGCTGGATGGATCGACTTTGCAAACTCACCCGTCATGAAGGCGCGGCGCGGTTAGCCTTTTTTCGGCTTGCATCACACGATTGCAAGATATCAGCGTCCATGCTCACACTATTGGAAAAATGGAGCGCGACTTCTCCGACCCGCACAGATAAGGCCTTGGCAAGCGCACGACGGGTATTCGCGGGCATAACACCACAGGTTAGAGATGTGAACTGCGCTTCGGTCCCAACATCTTCGCCATCGGCAGGGGACGTGACACCACAGAATAGGGAATTGAACTGCCGCTAAGTCGATTGCCCAGTCTAACCAGCGCGCCGATGCTGCAAGGCGGCTGCGTCAGGCTGATCCAGATACCGCTGCGGAATGTCGAAGCCGAATAGTCTGGCGGCATTCAGGCCGAGAATCTTGGCCCGCTCCGCATCGCTTAAGTGCCCCATCTGCCGCTCGATCGCCTGTGGCGAATAGGGCCACGAGCCTTCGTGATGGGGGAAATCACTTGCCCAAAGGAAGTTGTCAACCAGGCCGAATTCGCTGGCCAGAGCCAGACCGGCCGCATCCTCCTGAAAGCTGGCGAATCCCTGGCGCCTAAAGTACTCGCTGGGCATCAGGTCAAGTTTGGGGCGGACCCACATGTGGTGTTTGGCATAAGCCTCATCCATCGCCCCCAACATCCAAGGCACCCAGCCAATGCCCGCCTCGATGGAGCCGAAGCGGAGTTTTGGATGCCGCTCAGCCACGCCCGAGGCGCAAATGTTGACGATGGGCTCCATCGTTGGGGCCAGTGAGTGCACGGCATAGTTGATCACCGCGCCGCCTTGGCTACGGGCAGTGCGTGGGTCACGCCCTGTGGAGACGTGAAAGGTGATGGGCAGCTCAACGTCTTCAATGCAATCCCAGAGTGGGGTGAATTCGCGCAGGTTGTAGTTCAGGTCGTCCACGTCAGGCGCACCGAACACCGGTTTGCACGGCAAGCAAATGCCCTTGAAGCCCAGCGCCGCACATCGCTGGATTTCCGCAATGGCGGCGTCCATGTCGGCTGGAGCCACGCACGCCATGGGCGCAAGACGGTCGTTGTGGGGGCCGTAGCTCTCCCAGGCCCACTCGTTCCAGGCGCGGCACATCATCTGGGAGAATGCGGCATCCCGGGTGGCCCACATGGCCAGCCCCACGTTGGGGAACAGCACCTCCGCATCCACGCCATCCAAGGCCAACTCCGCCGCACGTTCGTCCGGGTTGCGCCCCGAATCGTGGCGTAGCCGTTCGTGCCCTTGAAGCGGCTGCACCCAATTCAACTTGGCCGGGCGAAACCCCTCAGTTTTCTGGTATTGCGTTCTCTTGTCCCGGCTCACGACGACCGTTGGCAGGCGATCATGGAGCGCCTCCGGCAGACGTTCCTTGAAGATCTTCCTGGGTTCCTGCACATGCCCGTCCGCGGACACCATGAAGTACTTGTTGGGCGCATCAGGGTGCGGCGACCGTGGCCAGCCCTCCGACCCCGGTGATTGAATGCGCCAGGCATTGTGCTCGTCGGGCGCTGGTATCGAATTGGTCATGCCATTCTCCCGTTTTGCCTAAGCGTGGTGTTCGGATTGCTTGGGATGCTATCGCGGGAGGGGCGGGAAATCCATGACCCAGGACTTATGCGCCTAGATCACATAGCCATCGCCAGATGCCCGAGCGGTCAGGTCGCCTCTATCCCTGGGCGGGGGAATCCGATATTTTTCGCATGCAGCGCAAGAACTGGAAACTGGGGGAAAAAGGGGTATTGATATGGGAGGCAATCGGTCGAGACAGCACGCTAGAGACTATGACGTGATCGTGATCGGTTCTGGAGCGGCAGGTCTCTCGGCGGCTGTAGCCGCTACGGATGCCGGGGCCAGCGTACTTGTCGTTGAGGCGGAAACCGTTGTTGGCGGTTCGTCCCGCCTGAGCGGGGGCCACTTCTACGCAGCGGGAACCTCGGTGCAGGCGGAAGCGGGGGTTGTTGGCGACACCGCGGATGCCATGTTCGAACATTACATGACCCTGAATCAGTGGATGGTGGATCCTGCAGTCGTTCGGAGGTACTGCGATCTTTCGGCGCCCACCTTCGAATGGCTCCGGGAACTAGGCGTCACCTTCCCTAAGGAGGGCGTCTATCCCTCAGGTGTGGGTTCGACGCCTCGTGGTCATCAGCCGGATGGCGCTGGCCAAGAGGTCGTGAACGTGCTGGACGGCCATCGCAGCCACAAGGGTGCCGATATGGTTCTCGACTCCCGCGTCACCGAGCTGCTGACGGATGAAGACGGGCGCGTCAGGGGCATTCGCGTCGGTGACGACGAGGCGACTGCCGGCGCCGTTATCCTGGCGACCGGTGGCTTTGGCGCCAACCCGGAGATGATCGAGAAATACTACCCTGAGGCAGCGGCCACTGGAGACTGGCGCTGGTACATCGGCGCGGACGGGGCGCGGGGCGATGGCATTACCCTTGGCGAGGCCGCCGGCGCCGCTGTAGACGGCTACGACAGGGGATTGCTGCTGGTGACGCCGGGCTTCAGCCGGGACCTCGAAGTTCTGTTGCCGGGCTGGCTGATCCTGGTCAACAAGTCAGGGCGCCGGTTTGCCAACGAGTCCGCGCCCTATACCGTCCTTGGCGGGCTGATCGGGAAGGAAGGCGGCAACGCATGGGCCGTGTTCGACGAAGATGCCCGGCGCAATGCCAATCCCACGCCCACCTCGCAGGCCTACTGGGTGAACGATGTGCTGGAGAGGAAAGCGGACGAAGGACGCATCAAGCGTGCGAATACCCTGACCGACTTGGCGGCGATGA
Source organism: Candidatus Azophilus sp. (assembly GCA_965220835.1). Taxonomy (GTDB): domain Bacteria; phylum Pseudomonadota; class Gammaproteobacteria; order Pseudomonadales; family Azotimanducaceae; genus Azophilus. The sequence goes on from OZ244842.1 coordinate 3,240,496, forward strand.
TGGAAGTGGATGCAACCGGTCTGGCGGGCACGGTGGAACGCTACAACGCTGACGCACAGCAGGGCAGCGATACCGCGTTTTTCAAGCCTGGCGGCATGAGGCCCATCGAGCATCCGCCCTTCTACGGCGTCGAAGTTAGGCCGGCCATTCTCTGTTGGACAGGAACCGGCGTGCGCATCAACGCGGATACCTGCGTGATGGGCCGGAATGAAAGGCCGATTCCGGGCTTGTTTGCCGCTGGCGAAACCGTCGGAAATCTGCATGGCGATCGGTACATCGGCGGAGGCGGTTCGTATGGTCCCTGCATCGTGTTCGGCAAGCTGGCCGGGGAGAATGCGGCAAAGTATGCGAAGGCGTTGAACGAGTAGCAGGATTCGCCAGCCAATCCACCTCGCTGCGGAATGCGCTCGCGCCGGCTGCGCACGCGCTGGGGAGCATTCAAGACTACATCGCCAGAGACAACCGCCGCGCTGCGCGCGAAGTCGCATGGAGGATGCATCAAGCTGTCTGCCAGCTTGATGAACACCCAATAGTGAGTAGGAAAGGTCGTGTGGAAGGAACCTTAGAACTGGTTGTTCCGGGCTTACCCTACATCGTGCAATACCGAATAAAGGACGGTGACATCCAGATTCTCAGCGTTTTCCATGCTGCCCGAAAGTGGCCCGAGCACTTCGAATAGCGCAATCAACTCAGCCGCAGACACTCCGGCATCCACGCGTCGACAACGCGATCCGTGGACTTCTTTGTAAGCCATCAGCTGAACGTCAGTTCCGTTGAGCAGGCGTTCTAGGGGATTGGGATTCCATTCCAAAATAGGCAAAGTCAGGCCTCACACACCACCATGATCGTCTTGCCCAAACCATCTCGCCGTGCGGCCAGCTCGATGGCGTTGCGGAATGTCCGTTTCGACGAGCTCGTAGTTGTCCACAGGCCCTAGCTCTCGGCCGATGACTGCTCTCATTTTCTTATCGGACATGGTCCCAAAACCCCCCAGTTGCTTGGATTCGCGACTTTCTGTAAGCAACGCTTGGCAGGTTACGACAACAAGCCATAGACCTCTTCGTTGAAAGACTCATCGACGTTGTGCAGTTCTCTAGCCAAGTTTAGATGCATGTTCATGCGCGATACATCCACGAACTGCTCCTCCACCTCATAGCTGCGTGAATCAACCAACCAAGCCAAGATATTGAACAGGCGCTAAAAATATGCTCCCCATGCATGGGAGGCCGCTGGTAGAGCCGGGTGGGCGCGTGCATGAACTTGATCGGGCTGGCCGTGAAAGTGCCGCCGGGTTCGGCGGCGGGATCGTCGTATGTCTCGATCATGCGCCGCGCTTCGACGTGCGGATCAGCCAGGACCTCCGCCAAGGTGTTGGCGGGCCCCACGGGAACCTTGCCGCCGAGCAGGTGGACGATTTCCCGCTTGCTCAGGTTGGACGACCACGCCTCTCCGGGCGTTGTTTCCTTCTATGCCCAGCGGTCCTCGAACGGATCGATAGGGTGGAACGATGACGTTCGAAAACGGCGTCATCATCGACGTGGGAAGTGGAGAGAAGTTGCTCGACGAACGAAGCTGGCCAATTGGAACGGGAACTTGCAACATGCTTGATTCCTTGGCCCCGCTTTCCGGCGGAATTCATTTGGCAACCCAAGTTGTTCGGTTAAGCCGATTTGGACTTCAAGGCGAAACGGTCACCGTAGCAGCGCTTCCGCCAGCGCCTCATCGTAGGCGACGGCCTCGGCAAGCGAGGCCAGTGCGCCACTGATTGCCTGCCGTTGCCCTCCGGCAGTGACAATTCCGACCCTGGCGCTATGCGAACCTATGTAGTCGTTGCGATACACCTCCTGGTCACCATTTGAGAAGGTGAGTTCGCATTCGATCTGCCCTATCAGTTCCACATCCCAAAAGTTCTCATCGATTTCGATCCAGAAGACCTTGATGATCCCGGCCACCCGAATCCCCGACTCGGTGAGTTCGTGGCCGTTTTCGACAAGAGTCGCTTCGATTGCGCGCCAAACGATTGTTTCCACGGGTTCATCTGCGAGCATATCGGCAGTGATCATCCCGAGACCGTTTCTCACGTAGCCGATTCGTGCCTTGTCTTCACGCGCATCGTCAATGCGAACCAAGTTGAATTCTCGGTTGCCAATGCCGGATAGCGGCCCGGCCAGCACCGCATCCTCCGGCACGGCGACGGAAAGGTTGGTGTCAACCAGCGCGCACCCCTGCACAACGAGCAACGTCAGGACCAATACTGGAATTCGCACATCAGTTTCCTTTCGAATAGATGATTCTGTTGGCCAGCTTTTGCCCGGCTCGCTCCAACACCTTTTTGAACTCGCTGGCGGCGAGCGTTGGTGATGCTTCAAACTCCATCCACCCGCCTCTGAATTCGCCCGTCTGAAACAGACGTTTCGGTTTGCCTGCCCTCTCAACGTCGGGCGACACAATGCGGTACTCGGCATCAAAGAATGCCGCAATCTCGCCCTTGTGTCTTTCCAGCACCCTGAATCCGCATGCAATGATCTCAATCTCAAGCTTGGGAGACCGATCACTCGGCTGGTTGTGAAGTGCAAATCCGTTGCTTTCAAGATGGCCGCGCAACGCGCTTTCGAATCCGGCTCTGCAATTTGCGGAGTCGGCCCCTGAGGAAACAGCAGCTTCACGCTTGTTGTCTTCACCGGTTTGGGACGCAGTAGCGACTCCCGCGCCTACTAGGCCAAACAGGATGCCGATGCCGATAGAGTTGGAGCGGGAGACGAGGACCTTGAATTCGCCGTCTCGAGTGATTTCCAGATGCAGGGGCGAGGGGCGATCAGAGCTCACTGCCTCTTCGCTACCTGAACCGAACACCAGCGCCAACGCGATCAGCACCTTGTACATCGTTCCTCCAACGCCACTACGCCGGATTGTACCCCGAACGCCAGCTCGGCCTGCAAGGTGATCCATCGCCTTCTGTGGTAACCTCAAGCCTCCATAACCGACTAGGGAACGCTATGCAGCACAAGGCTATGCTCGTTCTTTCCGTGAGCCTGCTTGTCGCGGGTGGCTGTGCGTCAATAACCCGAGGCACCATGGACTCTTTGGTGGTGGAATCGGAGCCCTCGGGAGCTGACGTGACGATTCGCAGACGAGACCGGGAATTCACGGAACAGGAAACCGAGCAAAACACCGTGGATGGCACCGGGGCGATCGTCGGCATGACACCTTCATCATTCCGCCTGAAGCGCGAAGGCACGTACAAAGTCGTTCTGTCGAAAACGGGTTATCAGTCAGTTGAGTCGGTGGTACTCCACGAGGTAGCCGGGGGAGGAGCCGCTGGCATGGCCGGCAACGTCCTGCTCGGCGGCGTGATCGGCGCGGTGGTGGATTCGAATACCGGTGCGATGTTGAATCTCTCGCCAAATCCACTGCGGGTGGTAATGAGCCCCATAGGGGAGGCATCCGGCCCGGCGAACGAAGCACCGACCGAACCGGGCACGGATTCCTCGGACGACAGCAACGAAGCAGATGATTCGGGCGATGGGGCTGAAGGGGGCTTTTCCAGCGACAATGCGGGCACCAAAACTGACCCCTCAGACCATGAAGCTGACGCTGAATTGTTGCTCGATAAGACTGATGCTGACTCGTCAGTCGATGATGCCGATGCGGGCGCTTCCAACAAGCAGGCCGGCACGAATTCGTCTTGAGAGGCAGTCGAAGAGGAGCGGGCAGAGGCAATATAGGCAGTACTTACGCAAAGTCAGTCTTCCCACACCGCCAAGGTCTTGCCAAACCTTCGCTAGCTGACCCAACGGCCGCGCCGGTCACTCTCAATCCTATTAGTTGGTTCAACCACACTCTGACTCCGGCGAGCGCAGAGTCGGCGGCCCCGGGCGCTACTGGGATTTCTTGATTCCAAACTCAGCCAGCACTTCGTTGGTGTGCTCCCCGTGCTTTGGCGGCCGCTGGTAGAGCCGGGTGGGCGCGTTCAGGAACTTGATCGGGCTCGCCGTGAATGTGCCGCCGGGTTCCGATCCGGGATAGTCGTACCTCTCGACCATGCGCCGTGCTTCGACGTGCGGGTCAGCCAGGACCTCCGCCAAGGTGTTGGCGGGGCCCACCGGAACCTTGCCGCCGAGCAGGTGGACGATTTCCCGCTTGCTGAGGTTGGACGACCATGCGGCCACCTGCGCGTTGGTGAAGTCCACGTTTTGCACCCTTCGGCGGTTGGTTCGGGTCCGGTCGTCGGTGGCCAGATCCATGCGGTCCATGGCCTCGCAAAGGTCGGCCCAGTGCCGCTCCACCGGCGCCGCGATGGCTATGCGGCCATCACTCGCCGGAAACAGGCCGAAGGGCACCATGGCGCGGCGGCCCGGCTTTGGTTCCATGCCCGTCAAGCCGTAGGTGGCAATGTTCGTCTTCATTAGCGTCATGACGCTGTCGTACATGGCGACGTCCAGGAACTCGCCCCGCCCCGTTCCTTTGGCACGGTGAACGGCAGCGAGCACGCCCAAGGCCATCAGGGTGCCCGGATAGATGTCGGCAATGGCGAACGGGGCCAAGTCACCGGTTGCCTCCACCAATCCACCGGCAGCTTGCCCGGCAACATCCAGGCAGGGCCACTCGTTGTAGGGGCTAGCGCCAGTTCGCGCATCGCCATAGCCGCGGACCGCGCCGTAGACAATCCTTGGATTGCGGGCGGCAATGGCCTCATAGCCCAAGCCCAGCCCGTCCATCACCCCGGCGCGCATGTTCTCCACGATGGCGTCCGCCTTCTCGCACAGTTGCAGCAGCATCTCCCGGTCCCCGGCCTGCTTGAAGTCCAGGCAGACGCTGCGCTTGTTGGCGTTCACGGACGCGAATGAGGTGCCGTAGTCCGCACCCTCCGCGGACGAGTCACCGACTCTACCAAAGCCGGGCGGATGCGGCGGCACCAACCGGAAGGTGTCCCCGGAGGGCGGTTCCACCTTGATGACGTTGGCGCCCATATCGGCCAGCAGCGAGGTTCCGAACGGACCGGCGTAGGCCATGGTGCAGTCCACCACCGTCAAGTCCTCCAGCGGACCGGTTCTATCGTTGTCGTCCATGATGTAGTCCTTTAGTCAGCCTTGAGGGCCGGTTGCACGGTTTCGTGAAGCGCCTTGGCGCGATTGCGAAGGCAGCTACGCCGGAGAGTGATGGCTATCAGTCTCGTCCAGCATGCCACAGCTTGCCAACTGCGAACTCGGGAATCGTCGGCGTGCAGCAGGTTGTAGGTCCATGAGCGTTCGCGCGCGCTGAGTGCGTCCCATGCCCACATGTCTTCCTTTGGCAGCACGAATCCCACGTGCTCCAACCTACTTTCCGCCTCAGAAACGATACGCGTGCCAATGATCGGCAGCAAATCGTGGCCTTTTGATAGGAGATTAACCCTGCAATTCCCAAGTCCTGGGCTCAAGTCCTAAGCGTCTCCGCCCTCGTTTGACAGCAACACGGCTTTTGCGTAGCTTCCCAAATTAGTTGAGCAGCGCAAGTGATGCTTGTCTGCGGCCAGCCAACAGCTAAAGGGGATTCCAAATTGAATCGCATACTGGGTAAAGCGAACGGTCAGCTGACAACCGCAATAGGTTTGATTGCGCTGATCCTGTCCTGCCAAGCTTGGGCTCAGGCCGTGCTAGAAGAAATCACCGTCACGGCTCAAAAGCGGGACATTGGTTTACAGGACTCACCGCTGTCCATTTCGGCGTTCTCCGGCGAAACGCTGGAAAAAGGCAAGATCTTCAACGCTGGTGACTTGGCACAGCGCACCGCCGGGCTGAGCTTCACCAATCCAACGCCGTTCGACATGGAGATGAACATTCGCGGCGTGATGAACACCCGTCTGGATGCCCCTAGCGCGTCACGCTCAGTAGGCATATTCATGGATGAAGTCGTGGTCGGCCGCATGGGCCTTATGAGCATGGACTTTTACGACATCGAGCGGGTGGAAGTGCTGCGTGGCCCTCAGGGCGTGCTGCTGGGCAAAAACGTGGTGGGCGGCGCCATTAATGTCATCACCGCCAAGCCACAGTTCGAGAACGAAGGCAAGGTCACGGTTTCCGCTGGAAATCTGGGCAGCCAACTGGTCAAGGGGTTTGTGACTGGCGGCCTATCTGAGAACTTGGCCGCGCGGTTCGCTTTGCAGTACCGCAAGAACGACGGTTTTGCCAAGGATGTGCTTAACGACCGTGACCTGCACAACCTGGAGAGCATGCAAGCGCGCCTCTCATTGCTGTATCAAGGCGATGACGGCCTGTCCGCCGACTTGGTCTTTGAGTATTTGTCCGACGAAGGCAACGGCACCTGCGCGATCGGCGTGGGCCCCATGCCTTGGACAGCGTCGCGGGCGTTGGTTGGTCTGACCGACATTCGCGATTGCATGCCCGAGCCGGTGCAGTACAGCGACTCTCCGGATGGCCGCAATCAAGGCTATGACCGCGACGCCTTCAACGCCACCCTGAGTATCGAGAGAGAATTCGACGGCTTCACGTTGACGTCCGTTACCGGCTACCGCAGGGGTGAGGGAGAAAGCCAGTATTCTCAGACCGGTCTTGGCCCGGATGCGCCCGGTCTGCAGGATGCTTTCTTTGCAGCGCTCCGCGCCGGGGACACGCCAACAGCCCGTGAATATGGGCTGTCCTTCGACTTTCCTGTTCGTGAGGATGAGGATTTGACGCAGTTTTCCCAAGAGATCAGGCTCACCTCCAATGACACATCCAGTATGGTGGACTGGATTGTCGGTGCTTACTACCAGAAAGACGAAGTGGACAAATTTGACCGTTTCTGGTCGGAAATCCTGCTGGGCGCGGCCGGTCTGGCACCGGGCAGCCTCAATGGTGAAAGCACTTGGGACAACCGGGGTGAGGTGGAAAGCTATGCGGCATTCGGCCAAGTCGGATACCGGTTTACGGACGCCCTTAGTCTCACCGTCGGCGCACGCTACACCAGCGATGACATTTCCGGCAACTTGGACGCGGTGGCGGTAGCCTTGGGCGATAAGTTCTCACCTGCCGACCCAACGCCGCTGACGCCTTTGACCGGTGAGCCTGACGGCATGGGTGGCGTCGTTCCTTACCCGTTGGGTGGCGGGTTCAGCACCGGCTACGGCGACGACTGGACGGAAACAACGCTGCAGGCCATTTTGGAATACGACGTTAACGACGATGTCATCCTCTATGCCAACGTCTCCCAAGGCTACAAGAGCGGGGGCTTCCAAGATACCCCGCCAAATACGCTGGGTGCGACCCTCTCCTACGAACCCGAGAAGGTGCTGAGCTACGAAGTGGGCATAAAGTCCGAGTTCATGGACAGCCGCCTGCGCATCAACGGCGCGGCCTTTCTGATGGACTATGAAGACTTGCAGGTGGAATTCACCAACGATGTCTGCCTGTGCAACATTGTGTCTAACGCGTCAGACGCTGAGATCAAGGGGCTGGAACTGGAAGTCCAGTTCGTGCCCACTGACTTCCTTTACACTTGGCTGTCCGGGTCCTACGTTGACACCGAGTATCAGGATTATGTGATCAGCACCGGTGATTTCTCCGGCAACCGGATGCAGCGAACGCCAGAGGCTCAGATCAGCGTTGGCGCTGAGGTGACGACGTCTGTTGGAGGGTGGGAGGACGCGCTGAGCGTGCGGGTTGTCTACACTTGGCAGGACGACATGCCATGGGCGCATACCAACGTCGGGATGGAAGACAGCTATGGCATCTGGGATGCACGCATAGCGCTTGCGCCGCTGGACCAACCCTGGAGCATTTCCTTGTGGGGCAAAAACATCGGTGACAAAGACTACCGGGCCAACATCATCGAGTTTCTTGGTGGGGAAATGTCGCTCTACGCACCGCCTCGGTCCTACGGCGTTGACTTCACGTATCAGTTTTGATCGTAAGAGCTGAAGTTTCTATCCCACGGGATTGCTTCGGATTTCTCGCTACCACGGAACAGTCGGGTTGTTTCACTCGCCCGCCAATTCTCGAACGTACTCCAGTATGGGTTCCCCCGTACGCAAGTTGTTAGACAGGATACGCGAAAAACAGTCGCGCCAAGCGACGATCTTTCCATCTTTGAATTCGTAGATGCCCGCGTAGGGAAGCAGCACACGCTTGCCTTCATTGGTCACATGGTCGACCACTCCCTCAATAAAGAGGCGATCACCAACGATGGCGTGGTGCAAGACGCGACAGTTGGAACTTTGGATCTGACCGTGTGGTTTTCCACCCACTCGCGTACCCTCGCTTTGCCTCTGACCGGTGCAGCGCCGCCCGTCGAAAAGTGCCAGATGACGTCTTCGTTAACGACGCTGAGGATGGCTTCGATATCACCACGTCTCCAGTCTTCGATCAGCTTGAGATAGATCGCCAAGGGTTCCAGAGAGTCCGCCCACACGTTGTCGGTGAAGATAGCACCGTCCTCCAATCCGTTGAACCCAATCGAAGAGACAAAATCCTGGGCGGGAATGCGAAAGCGCTTTTCCAGCTTTGATAAATCCCTCTCCCCGAGTTTAGGCAACGGGGAAATCTCAATGCGTTGGGTTGGCATGACGCTAATCAGCCGCCATGGTTTTGGCGTTGGGCCGCCTTGGGTCTGATGCGCCGTAAAGGTAGCTTGGCGCAACGAGTATCGACTGCGTGCTTCCCATTGTGAATGTGGTTTGAACTTCATGCCCCTTCGCCCTAAGCAGCCGTGCAGTGTCAATGTTGAACCCGGGTTCGACCTCAAGGATGTTGGGCACCCACTGGTGGTGAAAGCGGTGTTGGTTGGTGGCAGCGGCTATGTTCATGCCATGATCGATGACGTTGGAAATGACCTGTACGACGGCGGTGATGATGCGGCTGCCCCCTGGGCTGCCCACAACCAGGAACGGCTTGCCATCCTTCAGCACGATGGTGGGCGACTGCGAGCTCACTGGACGCTTGCCGCCTTCGACGCGATTGGCGTGGCTGGCGACAAATCCGGTTGCGCCCGGAATGCCGGCGCGCACTGAGAAGGTGTGGATTTGGTTGTTCATGATAATCCCGGTCTGGGGGACCACGATGCCTGCGCCAAAACTGGAAGACAGCGTGTAGGTGTTGGATACGGCGTTGCCGTCGCTGTCCACTATGGAATAGTGGGTTGTCGAAGGCGATTCAGGCAGCTGCACTTCACCGTCATCGAGCTCTAACGGCTTGTTCATCTGAATCCTTTCGGCCAAGGTCAAGGCGTAACGCTTGTCGATCAAACGATCAACTGGCACATCGGCAAAGTCGGGGTCCGCAAGGTGGGTGCCGCGGTCTGCGAATGCCAGCCTTAAGGCTTCGACCAGCACATGAACGTAGTCTGCGGAATAGCCCCAATCAGCAACCGGAAACTGCTCCAGTATGTTGAGGCTTTGGATGATCGCCACGCCGCCGGAACTGGGCGGTGGCATCGCCGCGATTTCGTAGCCCCGATACTGACCCCTCAGCACAGGCCGGAAAACGGCCTTGTAGTTCGCAAGATCATCGAGCGTAAAGTGGCCTCCGCTCTGTTGAGAGGCTGCTACCATCCTCTTGGCGATTGAGCCTGTGTAGAACGGTGCGGCACCATCCGCCTGGATGAGCCTGAGCGTCTCCGCCAAATCCGGGCGTTTCATGATGTCGCCTGGGGCATAGGTCGCATCCGGGCTCGGATAGAAGGCTTGCAGAGCACCAGGGTCTTGCTCCAACCATGGCTTTTTGGTGGCCAGGATTTCTGCCAAGTCATAACTGACGGGAAAGCCAAGCTCAGCCAAGTCGATGGCGGGTTGAACGAGGGCCTCCCAATCGAGGGAACCGTGCTTCGCCCAGGCAGCCCGGAACCCGGCGACGGTGCCAGGCACGCCCACCGCGGGCCAACGGAAGCGGGCGGCGAGGTCCTTCTCGCCATTCTCATCCAAAAAATCCTGAGCGGTGACGGTGGCGGGTGCGGTTTCTCGATAGTCAACGCTCTCGGTTTTGCCGTTGGCGTGAACCAACATGAAGCCGCCGCCACCGAGATTTCCGGCGCGAGGGAGGGTGACGGCCAAGGCAAAGCCCACCGCCACAGCAGCGTCGACCGCGTTGCCTCCTTGCTTGAGTACCGCAACGCCAACACCCGTCGCGATGTCATTTTGGGTCGAGACCATCCCTCTTGTGCCGACGACGGGCGCAAACACTTCCTTGTAGCGGACGATGTATGCGTCTCGGTCCAGCCCATATGGCCCGAGTGGTTCGCCTGCAACTGCATTGGGCTCCTGCGTCGCTGCGCTATGCGATGACAGCAACAAACAAGCGCACGCGAAGGGTATCAGCTTGAAAAACATGGCATTGCTCCAATATCCACACGACTCAATTGACTGCCTTCCCCCCTGCGCCTGATCGGGCAGGGTTTCGTTTGCCGGGGATTCGGCCCTGTCGGTGGCCCTGACTTCAACGGCGGCTTGAATGGCGGCAAGGAAATTGTAGCCTTGGTGAGCAACGATTTTCACTTTGGCTTACTCGTTGGAGCCTGAGTCGGATTCACTGTTCGGGGCGAGTGCGGGACGCCCTCAAGCCGACCGCGGCGCGAGGCGGCAAACCTTCGATTTGCTTGACCCCGACGGATTTGTCAATGTGAGCAAGGCTGCCTGGTGAGTCTTGTCTTGTGCTGGAAGTGGGTGGAGTTACGGCATACCATAGCCGCCTTCGGAGTTGGCGTTTGCATCCATGCTATGCCGATCACCCGACCGGTTCGCACGCATGGCGGCAAGGAAACGTGCGTGCAAGCCTAAGTGCAACATCGAGTCTAAGGGGATAAACAGTGGAAACACCACGAATTGGAGTCACGAAGTTAAGCGTAGCGCTCCCGCTTTTGCTCAGTTTTCTGAGTGCGAGCTTGGCCAACGCGCAAACAGAACAAACTGTCATCGAGGAGATTGTGGTTACCGGCACCCATATCAAGGGGGCTGACATTGAGGGCGTCTTGCCCGTGACCGTGCTCAACGCCGAAGAGATTCAGGACACCGGGTCCCTGACGGGCGAAGACTTGTTGAGGTCGATTCCGCAGATTGGCTCAATCGGTTTTGGCGCTTCGCGAGGCGGTATCACCGGCGTCAATGCCGCCCGCGGGGATGTGGCCTCCTTCAATCTGCGCAGCATCGGTGAAGGCAATACCCTCACGCTGATCAACGGGCGCCGCATGGTGCTGCACCCGATTACGCAAACCAGCAGCTTTGACGGTGTGCCGGTTGCTTCCGCGAATGCCAACACGCTGCCCGCGGCCGCGTTGCAGCGCGTGGAAGTGCTGCGCGACGGTGCCGGCGCCATTTACGGTGCCGATGCAGTGGCCGGGGTCATCAACTACGTGCTCAACGATGACTACGAAGGGCTTGAGATCAACATCCGCGGTGGCCAGGAAGAAGGCACCGAGCGTGCCGACACCACCATCAACGGTGCTTGGGGCACGCAGTTCAACAATGGCCAGACACGATTGGTTGTCTCGGGCAGCTACACCAACAGCAATGGCGTTGATGCCAACGACTACGGCTTCTCATCCAATCAAGACTTGCGCAGTCGCGCACCGGACTTCGCCAGCGACACAAGTTTGGATCAGCGATCCAGTTTGGAACCCCACGCGCTGGTCAACTTCAACGGCCTTGGCTCATTCCACGTGCGGCCTGCAACCCTGATCCGAGACAACGGCGCCACTTTGGGCGTTGCTGACTGCGGTGGCCGGGGTCTGGATGGCGCCGATTTGGTGTACAACGATGGTTTGCAAGACCTTTGTCTTGATTCCAGCGGGCAGGATCGAGCGCTACGGCCAAACCGAAACGAAGTGCGCACGCTTGTGCCGGACATAGAACGCTACAACTTCTTCGCACGTGTCACCCACGACATGGACAATGGCTTTGAGCTTTATGGCGAGGCTTCCTATTACTCCGCGGAAGCGACTCGTCAATGGGAGCAGTCTGCAATCTTGAGCAATGGCCGCTTCTTCGTTGAAGCGGATTACTACTACAACCCCTTTGGTCCAGTCACCTTCGACGACGGCCGGCCCAATCCAAATCGCCTGCCCGGGTTAGACCCCTCTATAGTTCCAGCCGAGGGGCTGGGTTTCGAACTTGTGGGCTTGAGGCCGACGGACACGGGCCCACGGGAAATCGAGGTGGATAGCACCAGCTATCGGTTTGTTGGTGGTTTGGCAGGCAACATCGGTGAGTGGGAATTCGATACGGCGCTGGTTTACAGCGAGGCGGAAGTTGACGACACCGCCTACAACAGAATCAGCACGCCGTTGTTCCAGGCGCAAATCAATCGGGACACGCCGGATGCGTACAACATATTCACGGGCGTGAACCCTGCCGACCCCACCAGCATCATCGATGCAACGCCCAATCCACGGTCCAGCATCGATCCGTTCATTGTCTCAGCGTCAAGGCAGGCGGAGACGACGCTGACTTTGGTGGACTTCAAGCTGAGCAACGGCAACCTCTTTGAGCTGCCCGCGGGCAATGTGGCCCTGGCATTGGGCGTGGAGTATCGGGAAGAGGAGTTGGATGAGGACAACTCCGCGATCTTTGATGGCTCGGTGCCGTTCATTGACGCCTTGGATCCGGACTTGGCGCCGGGGCAGATCACAAATGCCAGCAGCCTGGAGGGGAGTAGCGTGAGGCCGGACGTATCCGCTGATCGCCAAGTGTTCTCCGCCTTTGCCGAAGCCATCATTCCCTTGGTCACCGATGTTCCGGGCATCCGAAGTCTTGATGCTCAAGTTGCCGTGCGTTACGAGGACTTTGACGACGTCGGTAACATAACGCGGCCCAAGTTTGCGCTCTCTTGGTACCCCATCGATCAAGTGCAGGTTCGCGCTGCCTTTTCAAAGGGCTTCCGCGCGCCAAACCTGATTCAACTGAACTCTCCGGGCACCTCCATCACGACCTCCGTTGACGACTATGCGGAAGGCATTGCGCTGGGCACCGGCGACATCAACGACGGGCCGAGCAACGGCAACTACATTTTGGAAACCGCCGGCAATCAGGACCTAGTCCCCGAGGAAAGCGACAACTTCAATATCGGCGTCGTCATCACGCCCGTTGAGGACCTAACCGTCACTGTCGATTTCTGGGAGATTGAAACGGAAGACACGGTTGGCGTTTTCTCCGACGAAAACGAATCCCGGCTTGATGCGGTGCTGCGCGCTTCGGGTTCCTCCAACCCAAGCGTGATTCGGGCCGCACCTGATGCTGACAACCCTCTGGGGGAGATCCTGCAGATCATTCGCCGTTATGAGAACCTCAACACTCGGGAAGTGAAGGGCTTCGACATCGGCGTGTACTACTCGATCCAATCGGACATCGGAACCTTTGACATCAAGGTGAACGCTGCGAAGTTGACTGACTTCGATCAATCACCCGGCGGTGCGGCGCAACAGTTGGTCGACTTCGGCGCGAACACTACGGTGTTGGGCGCCTCCGTCGGTGATGTGATCGAACGGGAGTTTTTCCCGCAGTGGCGACGCAGCGCCTCAGTCACTTGGAACAGTAGTGACGATCGTTGGGGGGCCGGCGTGTTTTACAGCTACGTGGGTGAGGTCTTTGAGCCAAGCGTTACGGCCAATGGAGAATTCTTTTTCGTGGATGACCACGAGACGGTCAATCTGCACTTCACCCATCGGGGCCTGTTCGGAGACGGCAGCAGCATCCGCTTGGGCGTGAACAACGTCACTGACGAGGAACCGCCACTGGCTTCCGAGTCACTTGGGTTTGAAGGCGAGCTCCATAGCAGCCGCGCTCGCTATTTCTATCTTCAGCTCAACCATCGGTTCGCCGGTCAATAGCGCTCGCTGAGCGGCCGCCTATTGGGCGGGCCCGAACTTTCGGGCCCGCCTTGCCAACAGTTGCCGCTTCCTTTCAGCCTCTCGATTGGTGGCCTAATGCGACAAGCGAAACGGGCGCCCATCCGTTCGACCATGCACAACGGCAAAGCGAAAGGTCGCGTTGCGGTTCTGGCCATGACCCTCATGCTCGGCTGCACCGCGGCGGAAGCGATCGATCTACGGATCGTCGGAGGCACGGTGATTGATGGCACTCGCACGGGCGGAGAGCCGGGGCGGATCGTCGATATCGTGGGTGATCGAATTGTTTACGTAGGCCCGATGCGATCTGGGTCCCCAAAGCGCACTTTGGATGCCACAGGCAAGGTCATAGCACCTGGCTTCATTGACCCACACACTCACGCCTACGGTGACTTATCTGACCCGAGAAGTTCTGCCAATCGTCCCTACCTCTTTCAGGGCGTCACCACGGTGTTCATAGGAAATGACGGGGGAGAAGGTCGCTTCGGGCAGATTCAAAAATCCCTATCGAGCCACGAGCTAGGCACCAACGTGGCCGTGTTCGCAGGACATGGCAGCATTCGCCGTCAGGTGCTTGGGCATGACAACAGGCCGCCCACTCAGGCAGAGCTTAGGGCTATGCGGAACGCAGTGGCGCAGGACATGCGCGCCGGGGCTTTGGGTCTTTCAACCGGGCTCTTCTATGCCCCTGGCAGCTTTGCGGAGATCGACGAGATCGCAGCGTTGGCGGAGGTGGCCGCACGCTTTGGTGGCGTTTATGAAAGTCACATTCGTGACGAAGCGGACTACTCAATTGGGCTGCTCAACGCCGTCAACGAAGCCATCGAAATCGGCCGGCGGACGGGCATTGCCGTGCACATCGCTCACATCAAGGCCCTAGGGCCGAGCGTGCACGGGCAGTCGGCAGAGATCGTTCAGCTCGTGGAGCAGGCTCGGGCTGAGGGGCTTAGGGTCACGGCAGATCAATATCCGTGGCTTGCATCGGGTACGCGCCTGTCCAATGCGTTGATTCCGCGGCGAGTGATGACCGGCGGCGCACAGGGGCTGCAGGCATTTCTTGAAGACGCTGACTCAGTGGCGAGCATTCAGGCTGAGATGCGCGACAACCTGCAGCGCCGGGATGGCGCCGAGGCGCTTTTGATTACAGGAGACTCTCCTCATCAAGGGAAAACGCTGGCGGAGGTCGCCGATCAAAAGGGCTTGGCACCGACCATCGCAGCGGTGGATGTCGTCCGGGCGGGCGACCCGTCTGTAGCGTCGTTCATGATGGACGAAGACGATGTGCGTCGCCTAATGGTTCAAGACTGGGTGGTTACGAGCTCCGATGGCACCCGGGGGCACCCCAGAAAATACGCGAGCTTTCCAGAGAAGTACGCCAAGTACGTGCAATCCGAAGCGTTGCTGGATTTGGTGACGTTCGTTCATCGTAGCTCCGGGGCCACCGCACAGATCTTCGGGCTTTGCGATAGAGGCTTTCTCCGCGAAGGCCACCGTGCCGATGTTCTGATTTTTGATCCAGACGAGTATCGGCCGAGTGCGACCTATGAGGCGCCGGAGGAGCTGGCACGAGGTGTCGAACACCTCTATGTGAATGGCATTGCTGCCATCAGCGAAGGCATGCTCTACGCGCCTGAGTCTGGCCGTCTGCTCAACGCGCAATCCTGTCTAGATTAGGAAGCGCTTGCCTCATGGCGGCGCGGAAGCGCCACTGCGGAAGGCGCTTGGCCATTGTCCGCTTGGCGCAACGCAGTTGAATCAGGCCAGCCGCGGGCACTCCGGCATCGAGGTTCCGAGCGACTTCGCCGCACTGTCATCGGGATGACTTGCAATGCCGGCTTGGCCATTGTGCTTTAGTCCAGAATGCGGCCCTCCACGAGGTCGTCCCCAAAGATCGCCCGAGCGGAAGGTTCAAGATTGGGACCACGTCTCAGGTGATGACCACCGTCAACACTCATGGCCACGCCCGTGATCCAAGAGGATTCCGGCCCGCACAGAAACCTCACGGCCTGGCTGATGTCCTCCACCGTGCCGTGTCGGCTGATGGGCATGCACTCAAGGTAATCCTTGTAAATCTCCTCAGCGGCGAAGAGGCCTGAAGCCAGTTCCGTCTCAACCAGGCCTGGGCAAACACTGTTCACGCGGATGCCGGCCACACCCAACTCGTCAGCACAGTTTCGAACCAGCATGTCGATGCCCGCTTTGCTGACGCAGTAGGCACCCAGGAAGCGATGAGGCCTGACTCCGGCGATCGACGAAATGGCACAGATCGCCCCACCACCTGACTTTGCCATCCAGCGCGCGGAGTGCTTTATGGTGTAGAAGGTCCCGCTGAGATTTGTCTGCATGACCTGATCCCAGCTCTCTGACTCCATCGCCATGATTGGCGCTAGGCTGCCAATTCCAGCATTGGCAACAGCGATGTCCAAGACGCCGCCTTGTGCCGCAGCTTGCGCAGCAGCCTCCACATCGCTTTCGCTGCCAACATCGCCCACAAACACTTTGATGACACCGGCACCTTCAATTGCGGCCAGTTCTTCCCTCGCTTGCTCAAGGCGCTCCGCTGTTCGCCCCATAATCAGCACGTTGGCGCCATCTGACGCGAATGACTTGGCGCAACTGAGACCAATGCCGGCGCTACCACCGGTTACCAACGCGTTCTTGTTTTCAAGCTTGAGCACAACTGCCACTCCTTTTCCATCTCCGTTCCAGTTCGATTTTAGTGCCTCCGAGCGCGTCCAGAAGCGCGACTGGGCAGATTGCGCTCAATGGGCGCCATCAACGGCTGGATCAACGGCTGAAGCATGTTGAGGCCTAAGTAATCGTTTAACCTATAAGCAATCGAACCTAAGAACCTTGAAGGGAGGTCGCAATGCTGGATTTCGCTGGCAAACGCATTGTCATCACCGGAGCTTACTCCGGCATTGGCGCCGCACTGGTCGAGTTGCTCAAACAAGCCGGTGCCGATCAGATTGTGGTGCTGGACATCAGAGAGCCTGAAACGGAGGTGGATGAGTTCATCGAAACTGACATGGGCAACCCGGTCTCGATAGATGGCGCCATCGCCAAGATCAACGCTGTCAGCGCTCGCCCCGTGGACTTGCTGGTGAACAACGCCGGTGTTGCGGCAACGCAACCGGCGCAGACGGTGATGCGCGTCAACACCCTTGGGCTGAAGCGCCTGACCGAGCGGCTCCTGCCCACCATGCGGGCGGGTGGTGCCGTCGTGAACACCGCGTCGATCGCCGGCAATCGCTGGCCGGAGCGTCTGGCCGAAATCAACGCACTGCTGAGCATCGACAGCTGGGATGAAGGCGTCGCCTGGGTGGCGGACCATGCCGACGTGGTGGCCGATGGCTACTCGTTCTCCAAGGAGTGCGTGCAGGTGTACACGATGCGCGCCGCCAAGGCGGCAACAAGTTACAACCTGCGCATCAACAGCGTATGCCCTTCCCCAGTGGACACGCCTTTGCTTCCGGCGTTCCGTGAAACGATGAGCGACAAGATCATTGACTGGGCCATCGAAACAGGCAACGGGCGTGTCTCCACGGCGGAGGACCAAGCCCGCGCCATCCTGTTCCTCGCTTCTGATCTGGCCGGGTACGTGAACGGTGTCAATCTGCTGGTTGACGGCGGGTTCACCGCAGCGACCCAGATGGGGCAGGTGGATCTGCCCGTTTAGCTGTTCGATTCGCTTGCTTTAGAGGATAGGTTGTAGGGAGTCCACGGGTGTCTTTGGGCGAGGAGCAGCTCCCATCATGAGCCCAGTCGGACTCACCGACATCTAGTTGGCCAGCGGAAGGTCCGGCTAATGCGGATTGAACACCTCTTCGATCGTGTCGGCGTCAAGCACGTTGACCGCCCACGTCTCCAGATCGGACGCGGACGCGTTGCCGAGACGCACGCCGACCACCGGCGGCAGGGTGCCGAACTTTTGGCGAAGCAGTCGCTCCAGGACCGTGCGCTCGCCCGCGATGTGGCCAAGGTGCATTCCTTCCGTTCGCCCCTCTTCGCGGGCTCGCCAATTCATTCCCTTTATCATTCCGCTCTCCTCGGCATACCGCTCCTGATAGTGCCGACGCTCATTGTCACTGAGGTCGGCGTAGATGTCTATGAAGTCGATTTACTTCTCGCGCTGGTTCGGGTCCCGCTCCAGTTTCAAAAGACCACGCACCGCACTGGCGTACACGTCCACCCTGCCGCCCGCTGGATCCTGCATGTTTGGGAGGTTCAATCGCGCCACCAAGTTGTCGCTGTCCAGCCAGTCCCCGGCGGACATGTCGCCGAGCGGGCAGGCGAGGTAGTCGAACGTCAGGTAGTCGCGCCGCTCCGTGCCGATTGTCAGCGGCCCCGGCACCGCGCCCGGACGCAGGAACACCACCACGGGCACCACCCGGCTGGTGCCCAACATCCCGGCGAGGTCGAGGCAGTAGTGCGCCAGCCGGAGCCGGGAGAACCGCCGCGTGCTGGACTCCTCCTCGATGGCGAACAAAATCGCCTCGCGCCTGCCGTCGGTCCACTCGGCGAGCAGCGGCACGTCTAGCCGCCGGTAGCGCCCGCCAAGGCCATCCTGCAGCTGCTCCTCGCGCACTGGGACGATGCGCACCGCATCCCCTGCCTTGGGCGCCTCATCCGGCGCTAGGAACGCCAGCGCATCGTCCGGGTAGTCCACGATGAGGTTCTTGAAGTTCTGGTCGTGGCTGATGGGTTCGGCCATGCCGCCTCCCCTTTATGAATTTGGGGATAGAATGAGCTACGCGCACTGCCCCACGCTATGGCGAATCGCTTACGCAGCTGTACGACATCGCGCACCCAGAAGGGTGCGTGACGCAGATGGGGCAGGTTGATTTGCCTGTTTAGTTGCAAATTCGAGTTCACGCCCCTCACCAAGAGGAACCACGCTATGTACCGCCTGTTTTGTCTGTTGGTCATCAGCCTAGGGCTGCTGGCTTGCACCAACGATGAGCCCACCACCTTGCAGTCCACAGATGACTTTCAGGCTACAAGCAGCGACTTCGGCCCGCGCGAGGAAATGCCAGGCGCACCGCTCTACGCACAACACTGCGCCCATTGTCACGACGGGTCAGTGCAAAAGGCGCCGCACTTCACTTGGCTTGAGATGATGACGCCGAAAACCTTCATGTCGTCCATGAACGAAGGCATCATGGCGCCGCAAGCGGCGCACCTCTCCGATGAACAAAAGAGGCACATCACTGAGTACGTGACCCGAACGCCTGCCGATCAGGACTTGGCGACCGCGGTCCCTTGGTGTGATTCACGAGAGCTTGGCGACACACCACCTGAGTTGATCGGTTGGGGACATGACACCAATCGCTCCACGCCCGTCAGCCAAGGCGGCATCCCCAAGGACCAGGTTGCAGGCCTTACCCTCAAATGGAGCTTCACCTATCCAGAGGCCTTAAGGACGCGTTCCCAGCCGTCGGTCGGTTGGGACACTTTGTTCACGGGTTCTCAGGACGGGACGGTTTACGCGTTCGATCTGCACACCGGCTGCGTCAAATGGACCTTCCAAGCAGCGGCCGAAGTCCGCACTGGCGTAGTGCTGACACCGGGTGGCATGGCGTTCTTTGGTGACATTCTCGCCAAGGTCTATGCGTTAAACGCCAAGACCGGTGAGCTCGTTTGGCAGCAGAAGGCGGACGACCACCCCAGCGCCACCCTCACCGGCACCCCGGCTTATCATGAAGGACGGCTGTACATTCCCGTCTCTTCCTTGGAAGTGGTGCCAGCAGCAGATCCAGGTTATGCGTGCTGCACGTTCCGCGGCAGCGTCCTCGCACTGCAAGCCAGTTCAGGGGAGGAAGTTTGGCGCCACTACACCATTCCTTCCGCACCCCAGGAAATCGGCCGCACATCCGTGGGCACCGCCAAGTTCGCCCCCTCCGGCGCTCCCGTCTGGAGCAGCCCCACCATCGATGTTCGCCGCAACCTCCTGTACGTGGGCACCGGTGAGAACTACTCCACCCCTGCGGACGAAAACAGCGATGCCATTCTGGCCATCGATCTCGACACCGGGAAGCGCGCTTGGCAGCGCCAAAGCACCGCTGGCGATGCCTGGAACGTTGCCTGCATGATGGCCGACAACCCAAACTGCCCTGAGGAGGACGGCCCGGACTTCGATCACGGCTCAAGCATATTGTTGGCACAAGTTGAAGGCGGCAGGGAAGTGCTGGCCGCCGGACACAAGGACGGCACCGTCTTCATCCTAGACCCCAACAACAAAGGGGCCTTGCTGTGGACCCAAAGATTGGGGCGCGGCAGCATCCAAGGGGGCGTGCACTTCGGCATGGCCGCATCGGAAGGTGCCGTCCATGTGCCGATCAACGATATGAACGACACCCGCAACGGGGACTTTCTCGATCCTGAACTGGCACGGCCTGGTGTCTCCACCATCGACCTCGATGAACAAGCCGTGATTTGGCAACACGTGCAACAGGATCAGTGCGGCGACGACCGCCCCTTTTGTGATCCAGGCGTTTCTGCCCCCTTGTCCGTCTCAGATGGCGTGATCTATGCCGGTCACTTGGATGGGTACCTGCGGGCGTACGACGCGCAATCAGGCGAGATCCTTTGGTCCTATGACACCACCCAAGAACATGAGGGCACAAACGGATTGATCGGCCGCGGTGGCAGCATGAGCGGGGCAGGTCCCACCGTGGCCGCAGGTCATCTCATCGTCAATTCCGGCTACGGAATCTACTTCCACGAACCCGGCAACGTCCTGCTGGTCTTTGCACCGCAATAGGAGGAAGCGGGTGATCGCCACTTAAGCGAGACGTCTGCTTTGAACATTCCCGACTTGAACTTTGGCGATCTGTTCGAGGCGCTCGCGCAAACCATCCCCCAGCGAACGGCGATCATTTACGGCGATGCCGAACTGACTTGGCGGCTGCTCGACGAGCGATCCAATCGCCTGGCCAGGAAGCTGATGGCGGCCGGGCTTCGGCCCGGTAGCAAAGTTGCATTTTATCTACGGAACAGCCCTGCTTATCTTGAGCTGTTCGTCGCCTGCTCGAAGGCACGTCTGACCCATGCCAATGTCAACTATCTCTACGTCGACAATGAACTTTTCCATGTGCTCGACAATTCGGATGCGGAAGCCGTCGTTTTTGACGCCGAGTTTGGCGAGCATGTTGAATCTCTGTCACCCCGTTTGCCCAAGGTTCGGCTCTATCTTGCCGTCGGTGACGAGGCAACAGGCGAGTCTGCCGAGAGCTTCGAGAAGGCCTGTGCCGAAGGAGATGCGGCGCCGCTCGGCATAGAGCGGTCCGGGGATGATCTCTACTTCATGTACACCGGCGGCACCACCGGCTATCCAAAGGCGGTCATGTGGCCGCACAAGGCCAGGATTGCCGCAATCGGCATGGCAAAAGGGGACGATGCGGCAACCCATGCAGACCGTGTCGCGGCAAGCCCAGTCTCCGTTCTGCTGCCCGCATGCCCGCTCATGCACTCAACCGGGTTCACGACCGCCGTCGCCAGCCTCCTGAGCGGCGGCACCACGGTCCTGCTGCCCACTAGGTCATTCGACGCCGAGGTTTGCCTGCGGGCCATCGACGAGCACAAAGTGCAGACGGTTGCGATCGTCGGTGACGCGTTTTCCGTGCCCATTCTGGAGCACTTGGCCGAGCGAAACGCGGACTACGATCTGTCTTCAGTCAAGGTGATCACTTCGGCTGGGGCCATGTGGAGTGCTGAGCGCAAGCAACAACTCATGGCGCACTTTCCCAACGCGTCGATGAACGATTCGCTGGGGTCCAGCGAAGGCTCCAGGCTCGGATCAAGATCATCCAAGACTGGCGATGAGGTTGAAACGGCGCGCTTTCAGCTCGGCCCTCACGCCAAGGTGTTTACGGAAGACTTCCGAGAAGTGGAACCGGGGTCTGGCGAGGCCGGGCTGATTGCCACAGCGGGCCCAATACCGCTTGGCTACTACAAGGACGATGAAGGCACGGCCAAGACCTTTCCCACCATCAATGGCGTCAGGTACTCCATGGCCGGTGACTGGTGTCGAGTCGAGAGCGACGGCAGCATTACCCTGTTGGGCCGGGGCAACAACTGCATAAACTCCGGTGGCGAGAAAATCTATCCGGAGGAAGTGGAGGAAGCGCTGAAACTGCACCCACTGATTCATGATGTCGCGGTGATCGGCATCCCCGACGAACGTTGGGGGCAGGCAGTCGCAGCCGTGGTGAACTCGGAAAACCACCAGAGCTTGGCAATGGAAGATGTCCGGTCACACTTGAGTGGCAAGCTGGCAAGGTACAAGCACCCGAAACGGATCGAATTCGTCGATTGTGGTTTTCGCCACGCAAACGGAAAGGTCAACTACCGGCTGGTCAGAAAGCTCATGGGCGTCGAGTGAGTCGGAATGCTATGTCGTTGACGTGGAGGCGCGGCCGCTTCGGTTACTTGCGATCGGCGTCGCGCGCTTCAAGGATTGGCGAAACAGAAGTTTGCTGACCTGCCGTGAGCTTGCGCCTCAGCGCCCGGCGTTCGTCGCCTTGTCGGCGCAAGATGTCGAGGTCGGCTTCGCGGATGGCCATGTAGTTGTCCCGCCAGCTTTCGTCCCCTCGCCAGCGGTAGGGCAGGCGCACCGTGGTGCGTGGCCTGGCAGCCGTCTCAAACAAGGCCATCGCGGACGCCACCACCTGTCTCTGCATGGCGCCATCCCAAGGCCGGCCGCAGGGGTTGCCGAGCGGGAAGTCCGCAAAGGCGAAGCGCGGCACCCCGCAGTGCTCCACGATGTCGAGGGCGGAGCCGAGCACGACGGTGGCGATGCCGTCCGCCTCCAAGCAGCGCGCGACCAGACTCACGGTCTGGTGGCAGACCGGTCATAGCGGCACCAGCAAGGCGATGTCGGCGCCATCCTCCCGGCAGCGGCGGAGAATCTCCGGGGCGTCCTCGGCTTGGGTGCGGCGTTGGCTGTACTCAGTGGGCACGCAGTGGAACCGCTTGGCGAGCGCGCCCAATCGGCCCTCGTCCACCATCGCCCGCAACGGCGCAAGGGGCAGGAAGGTCTCGCGGTCATCCAGATGGGTGGCCTTTTTGTCCCAAGCCAAGTCATTGGCGAACAGCGGCGGCGCCGCCGCAGTGGCAGCGGAGGCAACGGTGCGTGGGTCCGTGGCTTGGCGGTCGTGGAGGGCCGAGGTGGTGATGATGGCGAGGGTCGATTCCGCCAGCGGCTTGGCCGGCTTGGTGAAGGGAACTTCATCAAAGTGCGCCCACACATAGGGCTTGGCGTAGCCTTGGGCCTCGTAATAGCGCTTGGTGCGCGCCATGTAGGCGACCGGCGGATGGGCAGTGGCTGTTGACATGGGTGATTCGAGCCTTGTGACTTGAGGGCTAAGCGCCGATGGTACACGATCCCTCGGTGTTCGAGACTAGCTCCTGATGCTGCTGACCTTCATCCTCGCCACCGTGTTCGCCACGGCAGTGCTTTCCGGTGTGCTGGGCATGGCTGGGGGCATGATCCTGATGGCGATTCTGGTCTCCACCTTGAGCGTGGCGGGGGCCATGATCGTGCATGGGGTGGTGCAGGCGGTTTCCAATGGCTCACGGGCCTGGTTTCTGCGGCGTCACATCCAATGGCGCATCCTGCCTGCCTACACGCTTGGGGCCGCGGGTGCCCTGGCCGGGTTTGCGGCTTTGAGCCTAGTGCCGAACGCCGGCGTGGTGCTGATCCTGGTGGGCGCCTTTCCCTTCGCCGCACGCTGGAACGCCCGGCTTTCGGGGCTGGATGTCACGCGGCCCGCCACCACCCTGGCTTGCGGGTTCACCGTCACCGCCGCGCAGCTACTCGCCGGAGCCTCCGGCCCCTTGCTGGATGCGTTCTACTTGAACACGCCCCTCAGCCGCCAGCAGGTGGTCGCTTCCAAGGCCATCACCCAAACCCTCGGCCACTTGGTCAAGCTGTTCTACTACGGCCTCATCATCGGGGTGGCCGAGGAACTGCCCGGCTGGTTCTTCGTCCTAGCGGCCATGCTGGCGGTGGCCGGCGCTCGGTCCGGGGTGGCGCTGCTCCATCGTTGGAACGACGAGCGCTTCCGCACGGTCAGCGGCCGGGTGATCCTGGTCATTGCGGCGGTGTGCGTGGCCCGCGGCGCGTACGAACTGGTGGCGGCATGGTGACTGCGCCTCAGACCAACGAGGCCGAATCGTTCACTAATCCCCGTTGAGGGGGAGTAGTGGCTCGAACGCGGACAGCGCCTGCGCGTGCACCACTGCGCAGCGGCCCAGCGCTTCCAAGTCGTAACCGCCTTCCAAGGCGGAAACCACCCGTCCGCCAGCGTGGGTTTCGGCGAGGTCCACGATGAATTCGGTGATCCAGCGGAAGTCCTCGTCTTCGAGCAGCAAGCCGCCCAAGGGGTCGTCGCGGTGGGCGTCGAAGCCCGCTGACACCAGGATCAGGTCTGGGCGGTGAGCGTTGATGGCTGGCGTCCAATCGCGCTCGATGGCCCGGCGGAACGCCACGCCGTCCGTGCCGGCAGGCAAGGGCGTGTTGACGATGTTGGGCGCGTCGACGTCAACGTAGCGGTAGGGATAGAAGGGGTGTTGAAAGCTGGAGCAGACCAGCACCTCGGGACGGTCCTTGAAGGCATCGACGGTGCCGTTGCCGTGATGCACGTCGAAATCAAGCACGGCCACCCGGTCCGCCTGCTTGAGCGCTTGGGCCGCGCCCAGCGCAATGCTGTTGTAGTAGCAAAAACCCATGGCCGCGCCGGCCTCCGCATGATGGCCCGGTGGGCGCACGGCGCAAAAGGCTTGTTTGTGTTCGCCGCCCAGCACGGCTTGCACCGCTTCCGTCACCGCGCCGGCGGCCAAGGCCGCGGCCCGCAAGGTGCTTGGATTCATGGCGGTGTCCGGGTCCAGCCGCACGAGGCCAGAAGTTGGGCTGGCTGCGTTCAATTCGGCCAAGTAGGCCGGGGCATGGACCGCCACAAGGTCCTCCGCCTCAACAGGCTGGGCCGTGCGGCACTCAAAACGATCCATGAGGCCGCAGGCTGCAAGGCTTTCGTTGACGGCCCGCAGGCGGTCCGGGCGTTCCGGGTGGCCTGGCTGCATCGCATGGCGCAGGCAGTCGTCGTGGGTGTAGAAGAGCACGGGCTCTGGGCGATCAGGCCGCCTTCAGGGGACGCACCACAAACAGCAGGTCGCCCGCATTCACCTGCTGCCCGTTGTCCATGTTGATGCGCGTGACCTCGAATTGCAGGGCCGGGTCATAGAGGCTGGTTTCGCCGTTGAAGTCCTTGAGGGCCAGGGGCGTGAAGAGCTTCATCGCCTCAAGCTGGCAGATCGTGGCATCCACCGCTATGCGGTCGCCGACGGTGACGAACTCCGGTTCGGACGGCGACGGGGCGGTGTAGAAGATTGCCGCCGCCGGGGAGAGCACCTTCAATTCGTCACTGCCGTCAATGCCGATGCTCTCCAAATCGAAGGACGAGGCGGATTCGCCAGCCCCCGCTTCAATCTCCTCAATCAACGCTTCCGTATCGGTGCGGTGCAGGAAATCCGGCAAAAAGCCGGTGTCGTAGTCACCCTTGCGGAACACCTCATCGGCCAGCACACGCTTGAGCAGCGGAATGTTGGTGCAGATGCCCGTGATGTGGACCTGGCTGAGCGTGTCGGCCAGCCGCTCGATGGCGGCTTGACGGTCCTTCGCATGCACGATGACCTGGGCGATCATGCTGTCGTAGTAGGGCGAGATGAACTTGCCGGGCGCGGCAATGGTGATGACGTCGATGTCATCGCCGGCGGGAAACTGCGCCTCCGTGATGGTGCCTGGGTGCGGGCGGAAGGACAACGTCCCTTCGCCATCGAACTGCACCCGTTCGGCATTGATGCGCGCCTCAATGGCGTAGCCTTCGAATTTCGGCTCAAGCTCTGCAATGGACTCGCCGGCAGCGATGCGGAACTGCTCGCCAACGATGTCGATGCCCGACACCCACTCGGTGACTGGGTGCTCCACCTGCAGGCGTGTGTTCATCTCCATGAAGTAGACGGCGCCGGCGGTGAGGTCGAAGATGAACTCCACGGTGCCGGCCCCCACGTAGCCTACGTCGTCCGCGATGGCGGCCGAGTAGGTCAGCACGTCCCGGCGCAGCTCGTCCGGCAGCATGGTGGATCCGGACTCTTCAAACACCTTCTGCTTGTCACGCTGCACGCTGCAGTCGCGCAAGCCAAGCACTAGGGTGTTGCCCAAGGTGTCGCGCAGCAACTGCACCTCAATGTGCCGCAGCGAGGTGACGTACTTCTCCAAATAGACGTCGCCATTGCCGAAGGCGCTTTGCGCCTCCGCGGTGACGCGGTGGAAGAGCTCAAAGAACTCCGCACCGCTTTCGACGACCTGAATGCCTTTGCCGCCGCCCCCGTGAACCGCCTTGATGAGCACCGGATAGCCGATTTCCTCGGCCACCTCCGCGGCCCGTTCCGCGTCGGTCAAAATGCCGTGGCTGCCCGGAACCACTGGCACGCCCAAGCGCAGCGCGGTGTTGATGGCGTTGGACTTGTTGCCCATGGTCTCCATGCTGGCGACCGGCGGCCCGATGAAGTTCAAGCCCCGGCTGCGGGTCAGCTCCGCAAACTGGGCGCTTTCAGAGAGGAAGCCAATGCCTGGGTGCAGCGCGTCCGCCCCCTCCTGCTCGGCGATGCTGAGCACGCTGCGGGCGTTCAGGTAGCTTTCGTCCGGGGTGTTGCCGCCGATGCAGACCAGCGTGTCCCGCTCGCTGAGCTGATCGGCCACCGCCGATTCCATGTCCGGGTCCGACTGCACCAGAACCACTTCCAACTCATAGCGCTGGGCCACCCGCACCAGCTTCGCCGCGGTGCAGCCGCGGGCGTGGATCAACAGCCGCTTGATGGGCCGGATCAGGTCGGCATCCGTGTAACGGGGGGGAGCGGCGACTTCCGGGGCTTCCTGGTCAAGCACGCCGGAGAGCACGCGGGTGATCACCGCGTCAACCGACTCCTTGGGCAACGGAATGTCCGCGTCAACCCGACGCAGTTCGTTGTCGAGTTCCGCGTGGAACGGGTGTTCCACCAAGCCTTGCATGGAATCCGGATTGGTTGACAGGTAGTTGGCCAGAATTGAATTCAGCGGCAGGTTGCTGGGCACCACGATCTGCCCCGCGAAGGGGATGCTGGCCCCGGAGAAGTAATAGGTCTGCACCAGAGGGTGGGTGACGAAGCTCGCTTGGGCGCCGCCGGTGCAATCGCCGTAGCCGAACACGATGAGCGGCAGGTCGTGGTCGCGCACGAAGCGGGTGATGCGGTCGTTGACGGCGGCCATGGAGAACAGCGCGCCCGCCCCTTCCTTGGTTTGCATGCCGCCTGATGAAATGAAGCAGATGACCGGCAGGTTCCGGGTCGCGCAAACCACCAACAGCTTGCAGAATTTCTCTGCGCTGGCCATGTCGAACGCCCCGGCCTGGAAGCCGACGTTGGACAGCACCAAGCCGCAGGGAATTTCCTCCGTGCCCGCCTTGAAGCGGGCGGTGCCGGTGACCAAGCCGCAGGGCGGAAGGTCTTGGTTCAGGGCCGCCTCTATGGAGTGGCGGAAGCCCGGGAAGGCGCAGGGATCGGAGCTGATGAGGTCTGCGAAACGTTCGCGCCAGCCTGTGAAGAAGGCGTCGATGATGTCTTGGTGGGTGAAGCGGTGGGTTTGCCTGGCGCGACGCAGCACGTTCTGCATCTGCAGGTCTTGGTAGGCCACGTTGAGACGGTACCAGAAGTCCTTGCGCCGGCCGATGTTCTTGGGCGCGATGCGGCCATCGTAGGTCTTGCCCGTGCGCTCGGAGAGCACGTAGGACTCCAGCAGATGCTCGCACAGGTAGGTCACCACAACGAACAGCGCATCAGCCAAATCCGGAAAGCGCGTGCGCTTCCACTCCTCAACCGCGCGGAAGAAAGCCGGGCCCTTCGATTTCTGCAAGTCCAGCACTCTCAGGTACCAATCCAGCACTTGCGCCCGCAGCCGATTGGAAATGCCCCTAGATCCGTCGTCGGATGCATCAAGCGTCTTGGCGCCAGCGGCCAACGACGCCTCCAGCAACTGTCCCACGGAGCTCCGGGACAGCGACTGGCCGGACTGCGCCTCTTCGGCAATGCTGTCCAGATTGGCCACGATGTGGTCGTACATCACATCGAACAGCAGCAGGTTCTCGCACTCCTTGAGGAATTCCTGGCGCAGATCATCGGCGATCAACACGTCGAGCAGGGTCAGCTCGCTGAGCCGCACCGGCGAATCGACCGGTTGCGCCCGGTCAATGAACTCGCCGTAGCGCTGTTCAAGGATCTCTCGGTTGGCGCGGATGTGCGGCTGCCCGCTGCCCGCCGAAACATCCTCGCCATCGCCTAGCGCAACGCCGGTCAGAACCATGTTCAGCTCCGCCGTCAGCTGGGCGGACAAGTAGGTTTCAGACTTGTTCTCCGTGCCCCCAGCCCGCAGCAGCTTCTTGCCTTCGTGGCTGAATTGCTCATAGGCGGTGCTGAAGAACGCCCAGTCCCGTCGAATCGCCCGGATCAGCCCGACCGGATTGCGCACCTCGGCAACGCGTAGAATGTAGCTGGTGTCCTGGTGATCGGTCAGCAGCTCGCGAAGCCCCCGCAGGTTGCCCGCCGCCTCTCCCTTCCAGCGGTTGTACAGGTAGGCGCCGGCCGTGGAGATCAAGTTGGCGCGGGCAAGTTGGTAGTTGCGCCGCGGCTCGCCAAGGATCATCGTCGCCAAGCGGCCTCTCACGTCCTGCAGCGCCTGCTTCTTCTCGTTGTAGTTGCGCCACGCCTTGGACAGGCCGTCGTCATAGACCACCTTGTCCGGATCCTGCATCCACTTCAGGAAGGTGCGGCGCCGTTCCCGTTCGGCACGCTCGGTGAGTTCGCCGGTGGGCAGGTCGCGGTCTGCCAGCCTTCCGTACAGGTGGGTGCTGGTGGCCTTGATGCGCTGGCGGACCTTCAGATAGCGCAAGTAGCGGAAGGCGACGCCGAAGACGTTGAGGTACTCGGTGGGGTGCTTGGTCAGGGTGAGCGAGGCGCTGTCCTGCATCTTCTGCAGCTGCGGCGAGGGGTTGAGATAGCGCTGCAGGCTTTGCTCATAGTGGTTGATGATGTAAGGGTTCTGAGCGACGAACTCCTTGGTGCGCTCCTCCACGGACTGAAGGCCAGCAACGATGGCCGAACGCAGATTGGCCAGCTTTTCCGGCTCCGAAGGCGTGTAGTCGATCACGCCGTCGATGTTGCCCTGCATGAACAGCTCGAACGGGGACAGCCCCACATACTTGGCGCACTCCTGCCAAGAAAGGTTCAAGCGCCGGGCGATGTTGGCCAGCGACGGCGGCTGAATGGTGCTGAACACCCCGTCCGCGACCGACAGAATCATGTTGCTGGCGGCCAAGGGGATGGCGCCACCCGAGTAGCCGAGGCCGTAGATGACGCCGACGTTGGGCACATCGACGTTGCTCGCCTCGGTGATGAGCCGGGAAATGCTGTGCGCCTGATTGTTGCGGTTGGCCTCTTCCCGGGCATCGGCGCCGGGGGTGTCCATGAAGGTCACGATGGGGAGGCGCTGCTTGGCCGAGCCTTCCAGGAACTGCGCAGCGTCGAGATGATGCTGTGGCCCCCATGCCCCATTGTCCACCGAGCGATCCTGGGCGATGAAGCCAATCAGCCGCGCATCGCCGTCAAAGTCCATCTCCAAGGTGGCGGCATAGAAGGGCCCTTTAGACACCTCGCTTTGCACCCTGCCGAGCTGGCGGATCACCTTCGGGGCCGGGGTGCGGCTTTTGTCCTCAGCCGGGGCCACCACGGCCTCAATGTAGGAATCGATGTCCATGCTCTGCAGCCGTTGGGTGCGGCGGGCGATGGTGGATCGGCGCAATAGCCCGGGCAGGGCTTCCTCGCTGGCCACGCTTGGAAACAGCGAGAACTCCTGTGCGAGATGCTCTGCGATCAAGTAGAGGCGGTCGCCTTCGGCGGTTCGCTTCTGCAATAGAGTTGGCTCTGGGGCTTGCACTTGGGCTGGTACGCTGGGGTGGTGCGCAAGTAGTAGAATTGGCGCGTACTCTAGCCAGTTGGCAAAGCTATGGCAACGACCGGCCAACCGCGCCTTGATGGGCAAGCCCGCCCCCGTGGCGCTGGGGAGCAGCGGCAAACGGCTCTGTGTTCGAGGGACTCGCGATGACCGCTTTGGCCTGCGCCGTGCTCACCATATCCGACACCCGCACCGCCCAGGACGACACCTCCGGCGACCTGTTGGTGGATTTGCTGACCGAAGCCGGCCACCGACTGGTGGAGCGGGCCATCAACCGGGACGACATCTACGCCATCCGAGCCACCGTCTCCCGCTGGATCGCGGATTCGGAAATCCAAGTGATCCTCACCACCGGCGGCACTGGCTTCACCGGCCGCGACAGCACCCCGGAGGCGCTATCCGCCTTGTTCGACAAGACCATCGACGGGTTCGGCGAGCTGTTCCGCCAGCTCTCCTTTGCTGAGATCGGCTCCTCCACCATCCAATCCCGGGCGATCGGCGGCCTCGCCAACGCCACTTTGATCTTCGCCCTGCCCGGCTCCGGCAATGCCGTGCGCACCGGCTGGGAGAAGATCATCAGCAAGCAACTCAACATCAACAACCGCCCGTGCAACTTCGCGGAACTCTACGCCCGCTTCCGGGAATCGTAACCACCCCCAATCCAGCACGCCACGTCGCACTTGCAAACCAACTGGCCTACAATTCCGTCGCACTTCATCTTCCGCACCAGTTCACGGAACTGACCGGTTCACAGAGCAGAAGGAAACGGCCCAGCGAAATGAAGCCACTACCCGTCATCGTCGGCTTTGGCGGCGTCAACTCTGCCGGACGGCTTTCCTTTGACCACGCCTATCGGCGGTTGGTGATCGACGCGTTGCCGGAGGCGGAGCGCTTGTTGGCCTACCAGAGCCTGGCAACCCTGATGAACTTGGATGGGGATCCGGCCACTGAGGCGGTGCGCCGGCACATCGACGCCCACACGCTGATTCGCCGAGTGGAGCTGTTCGACCCGCAAGACATCCGCTGGAATCGGGAAGTCAACCTCAAGGCGCCGGACGCACCCATCGAGTTTCGCTTGCGGGCGAAGCAGATGCCCAATCGCCTGCCCGAGGGCTGGCAGGCAGTGCCTGAGGGCAAGGACGAATTCAAGATTCGGGTGGATGAGCAGTTCAAGGCACTGGTGCCGGACCAGCGCGTCTCCAGAGTGTCCAGCGCCGCGCAGATGCCGACGGGCTTCGACCCCGGCGCAATCTACCCCTCCCGCAGCCATCCACGGGGCCTGCAACTGGCGATCTTTAGCGCTTCCGATGCCCTGCGCTCCTCGGGCCTTTCGCTCGACTTGCTTAAGCAAAAAGTGGCCCCTGATCAATTCGCCGTGTACTCCGGCAGCGCCATCTGCCAACTGGACGCCGACGGCTACGGCGGCATGATGCAAAATCGCATGCTGGGCAAGCGCCCCACGTCGAAGCACGGCGTCCTCGGCCTGCCGGAAATGACCGGCGACTTCATCAACGCCTACGTGCTCGGCTCGGCGGGTGGCACGGCGGGCATCATTGGCGCCTGCGCCACCTTTCTCTACAACGTCAAGCAAGGCTTGGAAGACATTCGTTCCGGGGCCAAGCGGGTGGTGATGGTCGGCAACGCCGAAGCGCCCGTGCTGCCGGAGGTCCTCGAAGCCTACGGCACGATGGGCGCACTCGCCGACGATGAATCCCTCATCGAATTGGACCGCTCTGATGCACCCGACCATCGTCGCGCCTGCCGCCCCTTCTCCAGCAATTCCGGCTTCACCGTCGGCGAATCGGCCGTCTATGCGCTGTTGATGGATGACGCGCTGGCCTTGGAGCTGGGCGCCGAGATTATGGGCGCGGTGGCCGACGTGTTCGTCAACGCGGACGGCTACAAGAAGTCCATCCCCGGCCCCGGCATCGGCAACTACCTGACCATGGGCAAGGCGCTGGCGCTGGCGCGCAGCCTGCTCAGCGAGCAGGGGCTGCGCCACGGCACCTATGTGCAGGCGCACGGCACCGGCACCCCCCAGAACCGAGTGACCGAGTCCCACATTCTCAACGAGCTGGCCAAGCTCTTCGGCATTGAGCATTGGCCAGTGAGTGCGGTGAAGGCCTACGTCGGCCATTCCATGGCACCGGCGGGGGGAGACCAGCTCGCTTCGGTTCTCGGCGCTTGGCGGCACGGCATCATCCCCGGCATCACCACCATCGACCACATCGCCGAAGACGTGCATGCCAGCCATCTGCGCCTGCCCATGCGGCACCTGCCCTTCGACCCCAATGCCATGCCGGGCTCGATCATCAACTCCAAGGGCTTCGGCGGCAACAACGCGTCGGGCCTGTTTCTGGCGCCGCAATTCACCGCCGACATGCTGGCCAAGCGCTGGGGCAAAGCGGCCATCACGGACTACCAAAGGCGCAACGAGGGTGTGCACGAGGCCCGCCTAGAATACGACGCAGCCATGCTTCGCGAGACGCTGCCACCCATCTACCAGTTCGGTGAAGGCGTGTTGGACGGCGAGGACCTGTCAATCAGCGCCGACGGCATTCGGCTGCCAGGGTTCGGGTTGCCGGTCAGCTTGGATTTGGCCAATCCCTACGAGGACATGATCTGACACGGCCGGCCCCCCAACCGACTGGAGGCCAGGACTCCCGAGCGAACTATGCTCGGCAGCCGCGCAAGCGCTTCGGCCAGCACTTCCTGATTGACGAGGGCATACTGGCCCGCTTGGCGGGCTGCCTTAGGCTGCGGGCCGATGATGCGTTGCTCGAAATCGGCCCCGGCCGCGGCGCGCTCACCCGCTGCCTGTACGGCTCGGTGGGCCGCTACACGGCCATCGAAATCGACCGTGACCTCATTGCCGGCCTGCGCGAGCGCTTTCCCACCATTGAGCTCTTCAACGCCGATGCCTTGGCCTTCGACTTCAAGGCGCATTGCCAAGGCCAGCCATGGCGCTTGGTTGGCAACCTGCCCTACAACATCGCATCAGCGCTGCTGTTCAAGTTGGTCGGCCCCGCGGCGCAAATTCAAGACATGCATTTCATGGTGCAAAGGGAAGTGGCCGAACGGCTCGTCGCGGAGCCCGGCAGCAAGGCGCGGGGCCGGCTGTCGGTGGGCATTCAGCACCGCTTCGCCGTCGAGCGGTTGTTCGATGTGCCGCCGGAGAGCTTTGCGCCCCCGCCCAAGGTGTTCTCCACGGTGGTGCGGCTGACGCCCCATCCGGCAGCCGCCCAGTCGGCCACGCCGGAACCATTCGAAGCGGTCGTGCGCCTCGCTTTTGCGTCGCGCCGCAAGCGCCTCAGCAATGCCCTTAAGCCGCTGGGGCTGAACTGGACGGCGCTCGGCATCGATGCGCGCCTACGGCCCGCTGATCTTTCAGTGGCCGAGTACGTGACCATCGCCGACGCGGTCTCTGAGGCTTAAATCATGGCCACTTACGCCATCGGCGACATCCAGGGCTGTTACGCGGAATTCGACGCACTGCTGGACAAAGTTGGCTTTGACCAGCGGCGCGACGCGCTCTGGCTGCTGGGCGACCTCATCAACCGCGGCCCGGACTCATTGGCGGTGATGAAGCGCGTCATGGCGCTAGGCGACCGCGTGACCACAGTGCTTGGCAACCACGATTTGCACTTTCTCGCCATCTGGTACGGTGGCCATCCGGTTCGAGCCAGCGACACCTTCACTGACTTGCTGGCAGCGCCACAGGCCCCGGCCATCGCCGAGTGGCTGCGTCAGCAGCCCTTCTTTCACCACGACCCAAACTTGGGCTACGCCATGGTTCACGCTGGCGTTCTGCCAGGCTGGACTTTCGCCGACGCCCAGGCCGCTTCGGATGAGCTGATGAGGGTTCTGGCGGGGCCGGACTTCGAGACCTACTTCCGCAACCTTTACGGCAACCGGCCCAACAAGCTGAAACGCAAGCTGACCGGCATGGACCGGTGGCGCATCCTCACCAACTGCTTCACCCGCATCCGCTTGGTGGATGCCAAAGGGCGATTGAACTTCAAGCACAAGGGCACCTTGAGCGAAGCGCCACCGGATTGCCGCCCTTGGTACGACTTGGCGGCGGACGCCCTGGATGGGCAGCGCCTGCTGTTCGGCCACTGGGCGGCACTGGACGGGCATACGGGCAAGGACAATCTGATTGCCTTGGACACGGGCTGCGTCTGGGGGCGCAGCCTGACCGCCCTGTGTTTGGAAAGCGGCGAAAGAACCGCCGTTTCCGCTATCGGCGCTGCGGCTCAATCTCCTTGAGTGTTGCAAGGCAAGCCCTTAGCCCACCCCGGTAGGGGGCAGGCTGCCCCGGCATGAGTTGCTGGCGGGGCCCTCACTGCGCTTCAACTGCCGCACGGCTGCAGCCCCTCAATCGTCAGCTCAAAGCGCTTCCTGTCCGCGCCCAAGCTGAAGCGGTCCGATGGCCGGCATTCGGCTATGCGACAGTGGCCAAATCGCGCCAAAATGCGCCTGTGCTTGGCGGCGACGGATGGAGTGCCGTGGAAATCTACTTGGTCGGCGGCGCGGTGCGCGACGAATTGCTTGGGCGAGAGGTGCGCGAGCGCGACTGGCTGGTGGTGGGCGGCAGCGCCAAGGCTCTGCTGGCCCAAGGCTACCGCCAAGTGGGCAAGGACTTCCCGGTGTTCCTGCACCCGGAAAACCACGAGGAGTACGCCCTGGCCCGCACCGAGCGCAAGACCGCCGCAGGCCACGCCGGGTTCGCCACCGACGCCAACCCCCAAGTGACCTTGGAGGAGGACCTCGCGCGGCGCGACCTCACCATCAATGCGCTGGCCAAGGACCGGCGCGGGCGCCTGATCGATCCCTTCAACGGCCGCAGAGACTTGGAGCGCCGAGTGCTCCGCCACGTGACCGCGGCCTTCGCCGAAGACCCGCTACGCGTGTTCCGCGTGGCGCGCTTCGCCGCGCAGCTTGAAGGATTCAGCGTCCATCCAGACACCCGGGCCTTCATGGCGGGCATGGCCGAGTCCTTAAGTGAACTGCCCGCCGAGCGCGTCTGGGGGGAATTCCGCAAGGCCTTGGCCGCACCGGCGCCGCAACGTTTCATCGAAGTGCTGCTGGATTGCGGCTGCCTAAAGCTGTGGTTCCCGGAACTTGATGGCATCCACCTCGACAACGGGCTTGAAGACGCCGAGGCCCGCTACGGCGCGATCGGCTGGTCTTTAGCGCCCAACGCGACCGCCACGCTCAGCAAGCGCCTTAAGGTGCCCAATGCCTTTGCCCGGCTAGCCGTTGACGTCGCCCGCCACGGGCGCACCTTGAGCGCTTGGCGGCGCACCGATGCCAAGGCGGTAATCGGGGCCCTGAGCGCCATCAACGGCTTCCGCGACCTGGTCCGCCGCCGTGCGGCGCTGGCTGTTTCGGGCTTCAAAGCAGGCGTCAACCTCGGCCCGCTGGACGCCGCCTTGCTGCGCATCGAGGACGAACTGGCAGCAGAACGCCAGCACTGGCCCAAGCTCAGTGGTCCCGAGATGGGCAAGCGCCTGCGCGAGGAGCGGCTGCGAAGGCTCGCTGAGGCGCAACATTAGTCACCTGTGCATTCGGGCTTACAGCCCGTCCGGTCCGCAGCGATTGGCCAAGTAGTCCTCCAGGTTCTCGAATAGGTTCATGTGGTGCGTGGGCCACCAAGGAAGGCTGTGCCAGAGGTCGGGGACTTCGTTGTATTCCACCGTGGCGCCGGCCCGCCGCAGTGCCCGATAAAATTTGCGAGACTGCTCCACAGGCACCCGTTGATCCCGGTCGCCATGAAACAAGTAGATGGGAATGTTGGCTGACTGCACGTGATCCAAGGGCGACAACCCGGCGACGGTGGGGTTTTGGTACTCGCGGTTGAAGGGACTTACAAAGGTCACCTTGTCGAATGTCCTCAGTTCAGAAAGACCGGCTCCGGCAATGGCGCACTGAAAGGGCGAATTCGGACGCACAGCCGCGGCCATTGCTGCGTAGCCGCCGTAGGAATAGCCGAAAATCGCAATGCGGTCCGCATGGGCGATGCCTTGCTTCGCCAACCAGGCGGCGCCGTCGTCCTTGTCGTCCTGCATCTTTTGGCCCCACTCGCGGTCACCAGCCCGCCACAGCTTTTGCCCGAAGCCCTGAGAGCCTCGATAATTGGGCTGCAGCACGGCATAGCCGCGGTTGGCTAGGAACTGCACCCAAGCATCCCAACCCCAGTAGTCCCGCGTCCAAGGTCCGCCGTGCGGCAGCACCACGGCGGGGTAGGGCGCTTCGCCATAGCGCGGCAGAGTAAGATAGGCGGGAATGGTCAATCCGTCCCGAGCGGCGTATTCCACGTAGCGCATGTCGCTCAGCTTGTTCGGATCCAGATGTGGGTAGGCACGCCCCAAGGGCATCAGTTCCTTGCCATCGCTCAGGAGGTAGTAACTGCCAGCTTCACGGTCGCCGGTGGAGCGGATGACCTGTTGACTCCAATCGTAGGAACTCGAGTCAATGGAATGAACTTGGCCGGCTGGCAGTGCGCCTTCCAGCATCTCATAACGGCGCTTCCATTGCGGATGCAGCCACTTGCGCCGTCTCTGATCGTCAGCATAAACGAAGCCGATGACCTCTCCATAGGAATCCGGCTGCTG
Source organism: Candidatus Azophilus sp. (assembly GCA_965220835.1). GTDB lineage: Bacteria > Pseudomonadota > Gammaproteobacteria > Pseudomonadales > Azotimanducaceae > Azophilus. Next base: position 3,276,964 of record OZ244842.1, read on the forward strand.
GCTCTGCATGACATCAAACACTTCAAAACCCGGTTCACCAAAAATCGGTTCACTGAGTTCTCGGGTTGCAACGTCGTATTTGCGCAACACGTGCTTATCCCGGCCCGTGTTGTCCGCCATGTAAATGGTGCGGCCGTCCCTATCTTGGGCGACCGGCGTGATGCCATCCCGTTCTTTGGCGTAAAGGCTATGGTGGTGCTCCCACTTGCCCGTTTCCGGGTGCCGGTATAAGTATCGGAAGTGCGGCCCGCGCTCCCCGCCGCCTTCAAACTCCGTTTTGGCAAAGACCTCGCCGCGGAAGTTGGTGACTTCACCGGTCCTCGGCGACCCTCGATAAACGCGTTGGGTTCGGAAATTGGTCAGGTCAAGCTCATAGAGGTCGGTGACGAACTCCCTTGAGGTCACCGAGATCAACACCTTGTCCGGTTTCAGCGTCAGGCGGTTTTCGATGCCAAAACCGATGATCTCCTCCTTGTCGAGCAGCCGAACTTCACGCACCACCTCGTTGTCCGGCCCCAAGGCAAAGATGTAGATCCGATTCCGAAACCAGCGGGTGGGCCTGCCGCCGGTTCGGAAGTCGAACTTCTGGCGGCCCACGACCGCCAGCACCTCGTTGCTGAGCCAGTCCACGGCGAGTGCCTTGGAGTCTTTGGGCGCGAAGCGGCCCGATGGCTCCGCGTCCAGCTCAGTTGTGTTCCACACCGTCACCTGCGCCGCCTCGTTGACGTTCTGCAGCGTCAAAGCCGCCAAGCGCTTGCCATCCGGGCTGACGTCAACGCTGGCAATGACCGGATCGTGCACCCAAGCTTGAATCGGGATCCAAACGTCCTCCCGAGTCGTGGCCAAGGCCGCCCCCGGTATCAACGCAAGCGCCACGGCAAGCCAAATGACGCCCTGCGCACGAATTCCTCTGGGCACCGATCAGAACCCCTTTGATATCTGCAGCACGAAGGTGCGGCCGAGCAGGTCGTAGCCGGCACCTGGTATGGTGTTGAAGATTCGGTTGGCGGAATTGGATCCTTGTCCGTCTGAGACGATGGGCGGGTCGGAGTCAAACAGGTTGCGCACGCTGGCGATGATCTGCCAATCGTTGGGGCTGGTGTAGCGAGCCGAGAGGGTATGGTAGTCCTTGGACGGCGTTCTGCGAACGCGGTCCACGTTGGTCGTGCCGGGGTCGAATAGACGCTCCTCTCGGCTGTGGCCCACATAGCCGACGCTGTACAGAAAACGCCATTCGCGCCAGTCCACGTAGATGTCGAGTTCCGCCGACCACTCGGGCAAGCCCCAACGGCCAGCCAACTCGTATTCCTGCCCAAGCAACTCCAAGTATTGCGCCTTCAGGCGTGTGGCCGATAGGTCCACCGCCAGATCGAAGCGGGAGAACTCCCGCTCGTAGAGGATGTCTACATCGAAGCCCCTCGTGCGCTGCACGCCGATGTTCAACAGGGAGGCGTCCACATCGGTCAGAAAGCCATCCGCGTCGCGCGGCGCGATGCGGTTGCAGAACGGGTTGCTGAGCCCGGTGGAGTTGAGGCATTGAAACAGCACATAGCTAACCCCCGGGCTGGCGACCGTGTTCTCGAGTTCGATTTCGAAGAAGTTCAACGCCAAGGAAGCGCCCAGCCGTTCCGGCGAAAGGACCAAGCCCGCGGTCCAAGACTTCGAAGTCTCCGCTTGCAAATCTGGGTTGCCGCCGGTGATGGCGCGCACGCCGGGGCCGCCCTCGCTGCCGTGGTCCGGCGGCAAGCCGAGGCTGGCGCAGTTGTCGTAAATCGGGTCGCCAGGATTGTAGTCTTCACCGTATTGGACGCAGGGATCGACAAGGAAATTGCGGAAGCCGGTCTCATCGCCCAGATGTTGCTCAAACAGGTCCGGTGCGCGGAAAGACGTGCCGTAAGTGCCCCTGACCCGCAACAAGGGGTTGAACTGCCAACTGAGCTGCACCCGCTCCGTCCAATCGTCCCCGTAGGAGTTGTAGTCAGTGAAGCGGGTGGACAGATTAAGCAGAACCTCTTCGGCGAAGGGCGTGTTGGGTGGCAGCAAGGGCATCTCCATCTCAACGAAGAGTTCCCGCACCGTATCCTGGCCAGCCGTGATCAGGGCCGAGCTCGAACCCCAAATATTGTCGTTCTGAGACTCCGGGTCCGGCTCGTCGTCGATCTCCTCGCGGCGGACCTCGCCGCCAACCACCAGACTCACCGCTTCGCCATCCCAGACCTCAAACAGCGTCCCCGTGATGTAGCCGGAGGCTTGCCAACCTTTGTAGACGGTCTCGCCCCGGGTGCGCTTGGAAATGTAGGTGACGTAATCCGCCGGCAAGGTGCCTTCCAGCATGGCTTCGCCGGTGAAGAGGTTGGCGGCGACGCAGCCGGGGTAACGGTCCAACTGCCGGCACACCAAGTTGCCGTTCCCGTCCAGCGTGGCATCCAGCGACGCGATGACGCGGTCCGTCAGCCAGTTTTCTTCCTCGTAACTTCCCTTGGAATAGCTGTAGCCCAGGTGACCGCTGTAGGCCCAGTTGCTCGAAAGCGAACCCTCGACCCCGCCGAACAGGTTGTATCTCCAAACGTCCACATCGGTGTCTGGATCTTGGAGGCCATAGCTCATCAGCACCGGCGTAGCGGGGCGGCTCACCCCGTAAGCGGCGGGCAGGGGGCCAAAGTCGCCAAAGGGATTGGTCGGATTGCTCGCCGGAATTTCTTCAAACAACTGACGGTAACCGCCATTGGCGCGGGTGTCTCGCTGGTTGTAGTAGAACTCTAGGAAGGCGTTGGCGTCGTTACCGAAAAGCGTCAGATCCTTATCCGCGTAGGCAGTGACCGAAAACCGGTCCGACTCCGAGACCATCTGTTGGATGCTCGGACTGCGCGTGTCCCGGTAAAATCTGCCTTGGTTGTCCAACGGGCCAGCGGGCTGCCGGGTGAACCAAGGAATGCCGAGCGTGCCGTTCAAAAGGGGGTCGAAGGACGGCAAGGTGGGATCAGCGCCCGGGCCAAGGTCGGGGTCGTAGCGCACCCAGCCGAAAGGCGAAACCACAAAGCCATAAACCGCGCCAAAGCAAAGCTCTTCGCCCGTGACCGGGTTGCGGTTGTCGATGGTGCCATCCCCATCCTGGTCCGTCAGCCGCGGGCGCCGATTGCAGGCGGCCCAATCCCGCTGCGATTGGCGCAGCTCCCGCTGCTTGGAGTAGTCTGCGGCAACGTGGAACGACCAATCACTGCCAATGCGACCCCAGACGGCGTCAATACTGTACTGCTCGCCACCGCCGTCACCGGGCAAGGCGCTTGCCACGTTCACCTGCAGGCCGTCTTGGCGGGTCTTGGTGATCACGTTGACCACACCAGCCACCGCGTCGGCGCCATATACGGAAGAGGCACCGTCCTTGACGATTTCAATGCGGGAAACGATGGACGAGGGGATAGCAGTGAGGTCCACCGAATTGGTCGAGCCCCGTACGCCGGAGGAGCCCCATCGCTTGCCGTTCACCAAGATCAGCGTGCGTTGGGCGCCCAAGCCGCGCAGCGAGAGCGTGTTCGCGCCAGGGCCGCCGTCGGTCACGAACCCGGAAAAGGAATCGTCGATTTGCTGCCCGGAGGCGATGGTGGAAGACTGCAGGATGTCCGCCGTGTCAAGCAACCCCGCCAAGGCCGAACGCTCGCTGGTGATGATCTGCACGGGCGATGTGCTGTTGAAGGTGTCGCGCCGAATGCGAGACCCCGTGACCACGATCTCCTCCAATGGCTGGGCCTCGCCCGCCGATTCCTCCGTGGCCTCCTCCGGCAAGTCCTGCTCCTCAATCGAGGCGGAGTCAGTCACTTGGCTGGGTTCATTCTGTTGAGCCTGCTGTTGGGCATGCGCGGCCTGCGCGCCAAGCACGCCCAATGCCAGCAGAAGTGAGACACAAGTTAATTGACGATTCACAGATGGCACCTCCATGCAACGAAGCGAGACAGCCCGAGAAACCCGTCACTGACGGGCTACGGCCCGAACAAAACTACTGAACGCCGCTGGGCCCAACAGGGGACGCCAGCTCCGTCATCGGCCAACGAGGCTGCGTGACGATGCTGAGCGGCGTTCTTTCGCCAGCATTTAGACGCTGGCAACCTGCGTAGGCGATCATAGCACCATTGTCCGTGCAAAGCGCGGGCTCGGCATAGTGCACCTTGGCATCCAGCTGCGCATCGAGCCGCTGGCGCAGGCGCCGGTTGGCGCTGACGCCGCCGGCCATGACCAAGTGTTGGCATCCGCAGGCCGCCAACGCCCGTCGGCATTTGATCAGCAGGGTGTCCACTGCCGCCTCCTCGAAGGCCCGGGCGATGTCGGCCCGGTCTTGGTCGGTAAGGGGCTCATGCGCGCTCACGGTGTTCAAGGCATAAGTCTTTAGGCCGCTGAAACTGAAGTCCAAGCCGGGGCGGTCGGTCATTGGGCGGGGGAAACGGAAGCGCGCAGCATCCCCGCCCTCGGCGCAGGCGGCCACCGCCGGGCCGCCGGGATAGCCAAGGCCGAGCATTTTGCCCACTTTGTCGAAGGCCTCGCCCACGGCGTCGTCCAAGGATTCGCCAAGCATCTCATAGGCCCCGATGCCGGCCACCTTCACCAGTTGGGTGTGGCCTCCGGACACCAGCAAGGCGACGAACGGCAAAGGTGGCTGGTCGGCCCCCATCAGCGGTGCCAGCAGATGCGCCTCCATGTGGTGCACGCCAATGGCGGGCTTACCCAAGCTCCAAGCCAAAGAGCGGCCAAAGGCGGCCCCCACCAGCAGCGCGCCCATGAGCCCAGGGCCTGCGGCGTAGGCCACGCCATCGACATCGGACAGTTGAACGCCGGCTTGGCGGAGCGCCTCCTGAACCAAGGGCGTGATCTTGCGCACATGGTCCCTTGAGGCCAGTTCCGGGACCACCCCGCCGTAGGCGGCGTGCAGGTCCGCTTGGCTGTGCAGCAGGTTGGCGAGCAGGCCTTCGCGGGTATCGCACAGGGCGACACCGGTTTCGTCACAGGAGGTTTCGATGCCAAGCACAAGCATGGGAGCATTTGGTGGGTTCAGAACCAAATGGGATTCTCCCACATCCAGACCCAGCAGGCGCGGAGTTTCGCGCCAGTGAAACCACAGCCCTTTCTCGGCCCGGGGTCGAGATTCGCATTGTGTGTGTTCGCCCTTTTCCCGTACAATCGCGGCCCTTTTTCGCCGAACAGGCCAAAACGACATGCCCCATGTCCGAATCCGGGAGAACGAACCCTTCGATGTCGCCTTGCGGCGCTTCAAGCGCTCGTGCGAAAAGGCCGGCATCCTCTCCGAGGTGCGCCGCCGGGAGTTTTACGAAAAGCCAACCTCCATGCGCAAGCGCAAGGCGGCGGCAGCCGTGAAGCGCCACCTGAAGAAGCTGCAGCGCGAGGCCCGGCGGTTCGAGAAGACCCACTAACCCCATCCGAAGACTTAGCCCTTCTACAAAAGGGGTTTCGCACCAGCGAAACCCCGACGCGAACCAACCCGCACCGAAGGTGCGCGTTCGCACGGGCACAGACCTCCGAGAATTCCATGAGCGACCTCAAGGACCGCATTCAAACGGCCACCCGAACAGCCATGAAGGCCCGGGACAAGCGGCTTGTGGCGGCGCTGCGTCTAGTGAACGCCGAGCTCAAGCGGGTGGAGGTGGATGAGCGCAAGGCGCTGACGGATGCCGACGTGATCACAGTGCTGTCGCGCATGGTCAAGCAGCGCAACGACAGCCACTCCCAGTACGAGGCCGCTGGGCGCACCGATCTGGCCGAACAGGAAGCCTTTGAACTAGACGTGCTCGACTCGTTTATGCCCGCACCCCTCAGCGAAGCGGAGGTGGACAAGTTGGTCAACGCTGCCATCGCCGCCACTGGCGCGGCCGGCATGCGGGACATGGGCAAGGTCATGGGGCAGTTGAAAGGCGAGTTGGCCGGCCGAGCGGACATGGGCACCGTCAGCACCAAGGTGAAAGCCAAGCTCAGCGGTTGACCGGCGCCACTGGGTAGGGCAGCGCTGGCGCAAACCCAACCTGCCTTGAACACACCGCGGACGAAGGGGAGTTCTACCCCAAGTCCGCAGTTTCGGCCTTAGCAGCCCTTTTCGGCTTTCAGGGCCATCAGATCCGCCTCACGGGCGGTGGCGGTCTCCTCTGCCGCGTTTTTTTCCATCGCGTTGCCGACACCAAAGTCCGCTAGGAAAGCCCCCACTGAGGCAGCATTGATTTCGGAGCCTTCCTCAATCTGCTTGCGGAATTCGGCCACTTTGGCCATTTCGATTTCAATGTCTTCGCATGTGTAAGTTTGCTTTTCCACCTCCGAAACCGCTTGCATCCGGCCATATCTTTTCGTTGCACAACCGCCGGCCACTAAGGCAAAAGTCAATACAGCAGTTATTCCGGCTAACGCTACCTGTTTGGAACTCATGGGCGTCTTACCCCTCCGTCTTGTTTTTGGTAAATGAGTCGATTGGATGCCAATTCGGCGCATCCCTGTGGCCCTGAGTCTTGCGGGCTGAGCGAGATTCTACCAATACCGTCCTATCGCTGAACATGGCCCCGCCAACGTCTTGGTTCATCCTGCTCGCCATCCTCTCGCTCCTGATGGCCGGAGTGCTTGCAGCCTAGCGGCTTAGTGCGCCTCGTCCCAGTTGGCGCCGACGCCGCAATCCACCACCAGCGGAACGGACAGTTCGGCGGCGGCCGCCATGTGTTCCCGAACGCCTTCAAGCAGCGTATCGACCGCGTCTTCGGCCACCTCGAAGACCAGTTCGTCGTGCACCTGCATGATCATCAGCGCGTCAATGCCGCTGGCGGTGAGCCAGCCGTCCACGCTGAGCATGGCTCGCTTGATGATGTCCGCAGCCGTGCCCTGCAGGGGCGCATTGATGGCGGCGCGTTCCGCGGCTTGGCGACGCTGCATCTGGCGGGCATTGATTTCGCGCAGGTGCAGGCGGCGGCCGAAGACCGTTTCCACGTAGCCCTGCTCATGAGCCAAGGCGCGGGTGCGGTCCATGTAGTCCGCGACGCCGGGAAAGCGGCTGAAGTAGCGGTCCATGTGCGCTTTGGCTTCCTGTTGCGGAATGCCCAACTGGCGGCTGAGGCCAAAGGCGGACATGCCGTACATCAAGCCAAAGTTGATGGCCTTGGCGTTGCGCCGCTCATCGTCGCTCACCGTTTCCGAAGTGCCGCCGAACACTTCGGCGGCGGTGGCCCGGTGGATGTCCTGACCGGCTGCGAACGCCGACAGCAGGCCGTCGTCCCGGGACAGATGCGCCATGATGCGCAATTCGATCTGGCTGTAGTCCGCGGCCAAAATGCGCCGTCCGTCCGGGGCGCTGAACGCTTGGCGCACCCGGCGGCCTTCGGCGGTGCGGATGGGGATGTTCTGCAGGTTCGGGTCCGCTGACGACAGCCTGCCGGTTGCCGCCACCGCCTGATGGTAGGACGTGTGGATGCGGCCGGTCTCCGGATCGATGTCTAGGGGGAGCTTATCGGTGTAGGTGCCCTTGAGCTTGGTCAAGCTGCGGTGTTCGACGATGACGGTGGGCAGCTCGTGGCCAAGGGCCGCGAGATCGCGCAGCACCGGCTCCGCAGTGGACGGCTGGCCCTTGGGGGTCTTGCGCAACACCGGCAGGCCCAAGCGCTCAAAGAAGATCTCCTGCAGTTGCTTGGGGCTGTCCAAATTGAACTGCGAGCCGGCTAGGCTCCAAGCCCGCTCCTGCAGTTTGACGATCTCCTCAGCCAGCTCCTGGCTCTGCCGGCGCAAGGCCGCACCGTCCAAGGCCGCACCGTTGCGCTCGATGCGCGACAGCACTGGGATCAACGGCAGTTCTATATCCTCGAACACCTTGACCAGGCTCGGGTGTTTTTGCAGTTTGGGCCAAAGGGCTTGGTGCAACTGCAAGGTCACGTCCGCATCCTCAGCGGCGTAGTTAGCGGCAGCCCCCACCTCAACCTGATCAAAGCTCAGCTGCTTGGCGCCTTTGCCAGCCACGTCCTCGTAGTGCGTGGTGCGCAAGCCCAAGTGCTTCTGCGCAAGATCGTCCATGTTGTGGCGGCCAGCCGTGCTGTCGAGCACGTAGGACTCCAGCATGGTGTCGAAGGCGATGCCGTTGAGCGTTGCGCCCGCTCGGGCCAGCACGTTCATGTCGTACTTCAGGTGTTGGCCCACCTTGGGCTTGTTGGGATCCGCCAACAGCGGCTTGAGCTTGCCCAGCACCAGCTCCAGCGGCAGTTGATCGGGCGCACCGGGATAGCGGTGGCCCACCGGAACGTAGGCCGCCCGGCCCGCCTCCACGGCGAAGGAGAAACCCACCAACTCGGCCTGCATGTAGTTGATGCTGGTGGTTTCGGTGTCGAAGGCGAACAGCGGCGCTGCTTCGAGCTGCGCAATCCAGGCGTCCAGGGCCTCTTCGGTGGTGACACATTCATAATGCCGGTCTTGAACCGGCTCCGGGGTTGGCGCCTCAAGCTCGCCCAGCCAAGTGTTGAACTGATAGCGCTCGAACAGCGCCCTAAGCGCCTCGGCGTCTTCCTGGGGCGGGGCGGTCAACTTCGCCATCGGCACACCCACATCCACGTCGCACTTGATGGTGGTGAGCGTGCGTGACAGCGGCAAGTGGTCGAGGCTGGCTCGCAAGTTCTCGCCGATCTTGCCCTTGAAGCTGTCCGCCGCCGCCATCACGCCGTCCAGGGAGCCGTGCTCATTGAGCCACTTGGCCGCCGTCTTCGGCCCCACCTTCGGCACGCCGGGAATGTTGTCCACCTTGTCGCCCATCAACGCCAGGTAGTCGATGATGAGCTCCGGCGGCACGCCGAATTTCTCAATGACGCCCTCCCGGTCCATGCTGGTTTCGCTCATGGTGTTGAGCAGGGTCACGCGGTCGTTGACCAACTGCGCCATGTCCTTGTCGCTGGTGGAAATCAGCACGGCGCGGCCCTCGGCACTACCCGCATGGGCCAAAGTGCCAATCACGTCGTCGGCCTCCACGCCGGGGACGGTGAGCAGCGGCAACCCCATGGCACGGATGATCTCGAAGGTGGGTTCAATCTGCCGGCGCAGGTCGTCGTCCATCGGCGGCCGGTTGGCTTTGTACTCCGAATACAGATCGTCGCGGAAGGTTTTGCCCTTGGGGTCGAAGACGATGACCAAGGGGCTGCCCGGATAGTCCTTGGCGAGCTTGCGGATCATGGCGATGACGCCGCGCATGGCGCCGGTGGGAAAGCCGTCCGATGCGGTCAGCGGCGGCAGTGCGTGGAACGCGCGGAACAGATAGGTTGAACCGTCCACAAGGATCAGGGGTTTGTTGTTTGCCGCCGCCTCTGCCACCATTGGACCCATGCCTGCCAACAAACCGACAGTGTGGCTCGCCTTATGCGCTTTGGCAATGCGGGCCAGCAACCTCCGCCGCAACGGCACGGCGCCGCACGCCGCTGCTCCAAGATGGAATGCCCTCGAGCAGGGAGCACCGGTCGAACGCAAAGAGCCATTGGGTGCGCGGTGCGCGCATCCTGCACGCCAGGCGCGCGCGATGTGCCGTAGTTTGAGGTTGTCGAGGAGCCCTAAAGGTGCAGGATGCGCGCACCGCGCACCCCATGGCGGAGCCGCACCGACAATCCTAATCCGCTCTTGGCTCGCAGCTGCCCTGTTGCTGGCCACAGCCACCGCTTTCGCCTCCGAGCCGGAGGACTTGCGCGGTCCCGATGTGACCATCATCGCCGGCGAAGAGCGCACCATTTATGAGTACCGGCAAAACGGCAACTTGCGCATGGTGAAGATCGTTCCCAATTGGGGCAAGCCGTACTATCTGTTTCCCCGCGACCAGACTGCTGGCTTCGGCGACTTGGAGCAAGCCGACATGCTGTTGCCGACTTGGGTGATCGTCGAGTTCTGATGAACCCCGTTCTGGTGAACGCTGTCACCCGCCTAAGCCGGGCTGACCTCAAGGCCGTGCTGGAACGCTATGACGTGGGCGAACCCTTGGATTTCTGGCCCGCCGCCCACGGCATCGAAAACAGCAACTACTTCGTTCGCGCCAGCACAGAGGGGAAAGCGGGTGAGTGGGTGCTTACTATCATCGAACAGCCTCCTAATTCTGGAGCCCCGTTCGCGCAACTGCTGGACCGTTGCTTCGCCGCCGGCCTGCCCGTGGCCCCGGTGCGGCGCAATGCCGCAGGCAACCTGCTGGATGCCTTGGAGGGCAAGCCCCTGCTGCTCTCGCCGAGACTGCCCGGCAGTCATCCCCAAACGCCCTCAACCACTCAGGCCGCCACCCTTGGGGCCAATATCGCCAAACTGCACCTGACATTGCGCAACCCGGGCTTTGCGACGCCGAAGCACCCCCGAGATGAAAGTTGGCTAGCGCAAATGGCCGCAGCGGTGGATGGCCATTTGGCGGCTGGTGACGCCCGGCTGCTTGAATGCGCGTTGCACCGGGTCACCAGCCTCTTGCGCAGAGACGACCTAGCTTGCCTGCCTACGGGCATCATTCACGGCGACCTGTTCCGAGACAACGTGCTGTTCGACGATGACCGGCTCACCGGACTGCTGGACTTCCATCACGCCTCCGATGGCTGGCTGATCTACGATCTGGCTGTCGCCGTCAACGACTGGTGCAGTGATCATGAGGGTAGCTTGAAGGAAGGCCATGCCAACGCCTTGCTCGCCGCTTACCATGAGCACCGCCCACTGACGCAAGCCGAAGTCGAGCGCCTCCCCGACTTCATGGTTTACGGCGCCTTGGCCTTCTGGCTCTCCCGCCTAGCCGCCATGGCCCAAGCGCAAGCCGGCGAAGCGGTTCGGACCAAGAACCCGGAAGAATTCCAGCGCATCACGGCCCATCGGCTAAGCGGCAAGTTCCGGCCCAAACTCCAGCTCTAGCTAGCCTTGGGCCCAATCGCCAAGACCACGCCAGCGGCGAGCAACATGGGCAGCGCGAACATAAGGAAAAGGGTCGCCTCCCCCACGCCTAAGTCCAGCGCGAAGCCGGCAATGGCCGGTGCCAGAACAGCGCTGAAACGTCCAACTCCGATTGCCCAGCCGATGGCCGTGGTTCTAATGTTGACGGGATAGACCTCCGCGACGAGAGCATAAAGGGCGATCACCGCTGCGTTGACCCCAAGGCCAATGCAAACGGCCAGCGCGGAGAGCGTGCCAAGGCGTCCCAGCGTGAGGCTAAACGCAGCCATGGCCACAAATCCAAAGCCCATCAACAAGGCCGCGGTCACGTTGATGGATAGTTTGGCGGTAAGCAGCCCGATGACCACAATGCCGAGTAGGGCGCCCACCTGAATCAACATGCCAATGGAGACCCCTTCAGACAGGTCGAATCCCGCATCTACGATGATCTTGGGTGTCCAAGTCTGGGCAAAGTAAAGCGAAAACAAGGTCAGAAAGAAGGCCACCCAAACCAGCGCCGTCTGTCGGCGAAACGTCGGAGTGAAGAGCTCGGTGACCCATGCGGCCGCTGAGGAAGGCGTTGGCTGGATGTCCGGCAATCGTGCGAGCCGCGGCTTGTGCATCTTGCCGAGCACGCGATTGATCCGTTCCAGCGTGTTTTGGTCGCGTCGGGTCAGCAGATACTCAATCGACTCCGGCAGGAACAACAGTGACAGCGGGATCATGAGCCCCGTGAGCAAGCCGCCGAACAGGAATGCCGCCCGCCAATCAAAGGCTTCGAGCAAGTAGAGCGTGACGACGCCGCCAAATATCGCACCAATCGGATAGCCCGCCATTGAGAAGCCAATGGCAGCCGCTCGCCGCTGGTCTGAGGCGTATTCCGCCACGATGGTAGTGAGGCTGGCGAGCATCGCGCCGATTCCAAGCCCCGTGACGAACCTAGCGGCGGTCAATTGCGCAAGGTCGGCTGTGAAGGCGCTGACGACCATGCCCAAGCTGGTGACAGCCAAGCTCAGCAGAATGGCCGGGCGCCTGCCGTACCGGTCGGCAAGGGGGGATAGGAGCAGCGAACCGGCCGTCATGCCCGCCAGCCCCGCGCTAAGGAGAATGCCCAGAATTTCCGGCGAAAGCCGCCATTGCTGGCCGATTTCCGGTGCCAAATAGGCGATGACCAGAATGTCGAAGCCATCAATGGCATTGATCAAGAGGCAGACGGCAACCGCACGGACCTGAAAGAAGGACATGGGGCCCTTGCGCAACTGCTCTGTCAGCCGTGAGTCCAATCTGTGATCTTCGTCCAAAGCCCAAGCTGAAGCGTAAAGAGACTGGCCGGCTATTGTGCCCGCAGCAGAAAAAGCGTGAAGTAGTCTTTGGGGTCGCTCCAGCTGGCCTCGACCTTGAAGCCGCCGCCTTCGGCCAAACTGGTGAACTGCTGGTAGCCGTATTTGTAGGAGTTCTCCGTATGCACCAGTTCGCCTTGAGTGAACTTGACGATGCGTCCATCGACTCGGGAGGATTGGTTCTTCACGCATTCGAGGAACATCTGCACGCAGCCCAACTCTGGGTTGTAGTGCGCACGGTGACGGAAGCCAGCCGGGTCAATTTCGGTGGCCAAGGCTGAATTCAGGTGGTGCAGTATGTTGAGATTGAACTCGGCGGTGACGCCGGCGGTGTCGTTGTAAGCCGCCTCAAGCACGCCGACATCCTTCTTGCGGTCCACGCCGATGAGCAGGCGGCCGTCCACGCCGAGGGTGGCTGCCACTTGGCGCAGAAATGCATCGGCGTCGTCGGGCTCGAAGTTGCCGATGCTGGAGCCCGGGTAAAAGCCCAGCTTGTCCAGGCCGGCGACCACTTCCGGCAATTCGAAGGGCGCCGTCATGTCCGCGCACAAGGGGTAGACGCTTAGGTGCGGGTAGTCAGCGTGGAGCGCTTGGGCGCTTTGCGTCAATTGGTGCCGGGAAATATCCACCGGCAGATAGGCCTTCGGGCGCAGCTCCTCGAGCAGGCGGCGAATCTTGACAGTGGAGCCCGCGCCGTATTCGACCAAGCAGCCACCTTCGCCGAAGCGGTCGTGGACATCCGGCAGACAGCCGTCGAACAAACCCATCTCCGTGCGGGTCAGGTAGTACTCCGGCAGGCGGGTGATGGCTTCGAAGAGCCTTGACCCCCGCTCATCGTAGAAGAACTTGGGGGCGATGCGCTTAGGCTCTTCGGTCAGGCCCTCAACCACCTCATCGAGCAGCGCCGTGGGAGGGGGCAGCTGGTCGAAAAACCGATACTCAGAATGCCGAGCGGCTTGCCGAACGGCTCGCCGAACGGCTTGCCGAACGGCAGGCCCGGTGGTTGGCTCCCTCATGTGGCCGGCTCTAGGCCTTTTGCCAACCTGATGCCGCTGAACTGCCAGCGGTCGCCGGGATAGAAGAAGTTCCGGTAGCTGGCCCGGACATGGCCCCGGGGCGTGGCGCAGGAGCCTCCCCGCAGCACCAGTTGGCTGCTCATGAACTTGCCGTTGTATTCGCCAAGCGCGCCTGGCGGCGGTGCGTAGCCGGGATAGGGGCCGTAGGCGCTGGAGGTCCACTCCCAAAGATCGCCGAAGAGCTGCCCGTTGCCACCAGCCGGATGCAGGCGCTCATCGTCGGCAAAGTTGCCCGCGTTTGGGTCAAGGCGCACCGCGCTTGCCTCCCACTCGAATTCGGTGGGCAGCCGGCAACCCGACCAGCGGGCGTAGGCGTCGGCCTCGAAGCCGCTGACGTGAACCACCGGTTCTGAGGGCGCCACCGGCGTTTCGCCCCCCAAGCGGTACTCCAGCCAAGCACCGTCCCGCTCGCGCCAGTAGAAGGGCGCGCGCCATCCATCGGCGCACACCCTGGCCCAGCCTTCGGAGAGCCACCAAGCCGGGTTCCGATAGCCGCCATCCTCGATGAACTCCAGGTACTCGCCGTTGGTCACTAGCCGGTCCGCCAATGCGAAGGGCTGCAGCCAAACAGGGTGCCGCGGCAGTTCGTTGTCGAAGCAGAAACCGCTTCCCTCGGCGCCGATGCGCACCATCCCGCCCTCGTGAGCGCTGAACGCCAGCGGCGGCTGCGCCTTCGTCTCAGCGTTCAAATCCAAGCGGTAAGGGGGTTTGAGGGGGTTGAGGCCCAAGTTGGCCTTCAGGTCCGTGAGCATGAGCTCCTGATGCTGCTGTTCGTGATGCAAGCCGAGTTCAACCCGCCGCCGAACCTCCTCGTCCTCTCGGTCGAGCAGGGCTTCCATGGCCTCATCAACCAGGGTTCGGTAGTCCATCACGTCAGTCACCGTCGGGCGGGACAACAGCCCGCGCCGCGGCCGGGGGTAGGGCTCGCCAACACCGTTGTAGTAGGAGTTGAACAGGTGCTCGTAGCGGCCGTCCACCGGTTGGTACCCGGTGGCGAAAGGCTTGAGCACGAAGGTCTCGAAGAACCAAGTGGTGTGGGCCAGATGCCACTTCGGGGGGCTGGCGTCATCCATCGGCTGCACGCCGTAGTCCTCAACGCTCAAAGGCCGGCAAAGCGCCTCGGAGCGGGCGCGGACCGCACGGTAGCGGTCCGCCAAGTGTCCAATTGTCATGGAGTCAACCGGTCAGCCAGCGCCAAGCCGAGACCAAGGTGTCCACTTGGTGAGGAGACTTGATGAAGCCCCGGTAGCGGCCCTCGGGATCGATCAGCACGATGTGCCCGGAGTGCTCAACGGTCAGGCCGCCTTGGCCGTCCGGCAAAGTGGCGAAGACCACGTCCACGTCGCGGGCGATCTTCAGCGTTTCCGAACGCGACCCGCGCAAGCCAGTGAAGCGTTCGGAAAATCGGGCCAGATACGCCTTGATGTCTTCATTGCCATCCCGCTCCGGGTCCACGCTGACAAACAGGCCGCGGAACCGTTCGCCTTGCGGCAATGCCCGGATGCGCTCCTCCGCATCGGCGAGGGTGGCCAAGGTGGTGGGGCAAAGATGCGGGCAGCGGGTGAAGCCGAAGAACAGGTAAGACCAGCCCCCCTCTGCCAAGTTCTGCGCACCAAAGGCATCCCCCTCATGGGTTTCGAGCGCAAAGTCCGCAACTTCAGCGGGCTCCGGCAGGATGTAAATCCCTTGGGCCCGCAGCGCTTCGGGGCTATCGCCCGCACATCCGGCGGCTATTGCCGCGAGCAGGGCGGCCAGGGCTTTCCGAGCTCGGTGACGCACGGCTTAAGGTCCGTTCAAACCGGAACAAGCAAGTAGTGGTCGATCAGCATGGCCACGAACAACGCCATGAGATAGATGAGCGAGTAGCGAAACGTCTGCATGGGTGCTTTGGGATTCCGGTTGGCCAGCAGCGCCGCCGACCAATACAGGAATCCGCCCCCCAAGCCCAGCGCCGCAATCAGGTAGATCCAGCCGCTCATGCCAATGGCCACCGGCAGCAGGCTTGAGGCGATGAGGATCAGCGTGTACACGAAGATGTGCCGCCGCGTGTGGCGCTCGCCGTGGGTCACCGGCAGCATGGGGATGTTGACCGCTTGGTACTCCGCCTTGCGGTCCAAGGCCAAGGCCCAGAAGTGGGGTGGCGTCCAAGCGAATATGATGAGCACCAGGATAAGGCCGCCCGGCTCCACCGCGCCGGTCACCGCGGTCCAGCCAAACAGCGGCGGCGCGGCGCCGAACAGGCCACCGATAACGATGTTCTGCGGCGTCATTCGCTTGAGGAACAGCGTGTACACCAAGCCGTAGCCCACCCAGGAAGCCAAGTTGAGCCAAGCCGTCAAGGCGTTGGTCCACAGCAGCAGCACGGTCATGCCCGCCACTCCAAGGGCGGCTGAGAACGCCAACCCGGACAAGGTGCCCACCCGCCCGGTGGCCACCGGGCGATTGGCGGTGCGGGCCATGCGGATGTCGATCTCCGCATCGGCGATGTGGTTGACGGCCGCCGCCGAGGCCGCCACCAAGCCGATGCCCAAAATGCCGGGCACCAGCACATCGAGGCCCACCCAACCCGGCGTTGCCAAAAACATGCCGACTAGGGCGCAGAGCAGCATCAGCGCCACCACACGGGGCTTGCACATCTCATAGTAGTCGCGCCAGCTGGCGCGCACGGTCTGCGTCAATTCACTCACTTTTCACTCACTCGCTACAACACGGGGCCTTGGTCGCAGGGCAGGACAGCCAGAAAGATCATCGCTGGCGCCCGGCGACCGCTTTTTTCCCTCTTCCCTCTTCCCTCTTCTCTTTTCTCTTTTCTCTTTTCTCTTTTCAATCAGGCTTCAATCAAGCGCTTTGCGGCACCCCGCCCTTGCTTTCCTGAAACGCGCCCTCCCGAACCGTCACCAGCGCCAGCAGCAGCAGCGCGCCGCAGGCATTGTGCGCGGTGGCGACGGCCAACGGCAGGTTCAGCAGAACATTCAATATGCCAAAGGTCCACTGGGCGGCCAGCAGGCCCAGCACCCAAGGCGCCAATGGGCTGCCAGCCTGCCAAAGACGCCAGCCTAGCAGGCCAACTGCCACCAGCACGGCCACGGCACCCAAGCGGTGCGCGAACTGTATGGCGATTCGAGCCTCGCTGTCCAATAGTCCGCCCAAGTAATTGGGTCCCACGGTCTGCAGGACGTCAAAGCCTTGCCGGAAATCCATGGCCGGAGCCCATTCGCCGTGGCAGGTGGGGAAGTCCGGACAGGCCAGCGCCGCGTAGTTTGAAGTGACCCAGCCGCCGAGCGCGACTTGCGCCACCACCACCACCAAGGCAACCGTGGCCAAACGCCCAAATTGGGCGCCTCCTTTCACGTTCGGGCCAATGCCAAGCCGCAGCGCCAACAGCCAAAGGAGCGCCAAGGTGGCGAATCCGCCCAGCAGGTGGGCAGTCACCACCTGGGGCCACAGTTTCAGCGTTACCGTCCAAGCGCCGAAGGCCCCCTGCAGGATGACCAGCCCCAGCAAGCCGGCGGGCAGCGTCCTAGGCACGGCTTGCGGCGCGCCTTTCGGGATGCGAAAGGCGACGATGACCATGGCAAGAATGAGTGCGCCCAGGGCCGTGGCGAAGTAGCGATGCACCATCTCGATCCAAGCCTTGTCCGCTTCCACCGGCGCATCGGGATACTGGGTCTCGGCGGCGCGCACTTCCTCCTCCGTGTCGGGCACGCCCAGATGGCCGTAGCAGCCGGGCCAATCCGGGCAGCCGAGCCCGGCGTCGGCCAAGCGCGTGTAGGCGCCCAGAACGACGACCACCAAGGCCAAGCTCACGGCGGCCACCGTCAGCCGGCGCATCAGTTGGGGGGAGGCCCATTCAGCCACTAGGAGAAACCTTCAGCATTCTTCTTAAATCCTCGGCCACCAGTTCGACGCCCGCTTCCAACGGGTAGCGCAGCACCACGTTGCCCGGCGGATCGACGATGTAAACGCCATCGGCCAGCCGCTGTTCGCCCGCGCTGCGGAACTGCTCGACGGCCATCGAATCCAACGTCGCGCCGGCCTCGAAAGGACCCGCGGGACCGGACACCACCACGGCCAATCGCACCCGACCCGCTTCTTCCGCAAGCCGTTCATTCAATTGGCCTAGCCCGGCAAGGGCTTGTCGGCAAGCAGCGGCGCACTGGTCCGCCGCCACCCACACCCACCAAGCCTCGCTACCGTCCACCGGAAGCCCTTCGGCGTCGCTCAGCCCAAGGTCTCGCGCCATCAAGGGCGGATCCACAAACTCACCGGCATTGGTGGTCTGGAGCAGCGTATCCTGTCCGGCTAGGTATATGAGGCTATAGACGCCAAAAAGCGCCAATAGGGGCAGGGCAGTGGCCATGATAACCACTTGCCATCGATTTTTCTTGGCAATTTCCCGATTGGCCACCGCGCTTGTTCCTTACGCCGCCGTTCCTGACCTGAGCGAGCGCAGCAAACCACGCGTGCTCGGCGTCCGTCCCCGCCAGATGGCGAAGGCGGCGGCCGCTTGCTCCACGAGCATGCCCAAGCCATCGGACACCCAAGCGGCTCCGGCCTGCTTCGCCCAGCGACAGAAGGGCGTCTGTCCGTCGCGGCTGTAGAACAGGTCATAGCACTGCGCTCC
Source organism: Candidatus Azophilus sp. (assembly GCA_965220835.1). GTDB lineage: Bacteria > Pseudomonadota > Gammaproteobacteria > Pseudomonadales > Azotimanducaceae > Azophilus. The sequence continues at coordinate 3,294,897 of OZ244842.1, forward strand.
GGCTGCAAGCGGCGGCGTGATCAGCCCCCGGTCGCCAGCCGAGCTGGCGGAGTTCTCGGACATGCCGGCTGAAGTGCCGTTGATGATGAGGTCGAAGTCACCATTCAGACCCCTTAATGGTGCCGCTGCGACCGCGGCGCCGTGGCGCTTGGCCAAGGCTTCCGCCTTGGCGAGCGTGCGATTGGCGATGCGCACGGTGGCCGGATTTGCCGCCACCAAAGCGTCGAGAATGCCGCTGACCGCGCCGCCCGCTCCGATCAGCAGCAGGTTGCGCCCCGCTATTTCCACACCTTGAGCTTCCAAGTCGCGCACCAAGCCAATGCCATCGGTGTTGAACCCCCGGGTCTCGCCATTCTCAAGGGCGATGGTGTTCACCGCACCGCAACGGGCGGCCGCCGGCTGCGCCTGAGCCACCCAGCAGCAAGCCTCGCCCTTGAAGGGCAGGGTCACATTGAGGCCTTGGCCGCCGCTTTCGAAAAACGCGGCCGCCGTGTCCGCAAAGCCGCCTACGGGCGCCAGCAGCTTGTCGTAGTGCAGCCGCTCACCGGTCTGGGCGGCGAATGCCCGGTGGATTTCCGGGGACAGCGAGTGCTTGACCGGGTTGCCGACCACCGCGTAGCGCTCCATTAGCGGGCTGTCCCGGAAGTGCGCTTGGTTTTCGTGCGGCGCTTCGGAGCTGACACGCAGCCGGCCAGTTGCAAAGTGCCGCCCGCATGCCGGCGAGCCGCCCCTGCTGGGCAAAGTCCGGCCCTCGCAGTCCGCAATTCAACTGTGACGCGGCACACTAGCGCAGCACCTCCCCGGCCAGAGTGCGAAGCTGGCTCGGGCCTTGGCGGCCTAGGGTTTGGCCGGGGATGATGAAGTCCACGGCGTCGCCAAACCAGCGGCGAACGCGCAGGACGCGCTCGGTGGCTGAAACGCCGGACGGGTTGGCGGAAGTGGACACCAAGGGGCCGCCGAAGCGCGTGCACAGGGCGCGGGCCTGGACGTGGCCCGGCACCCGCACGGCCACAGTGGGGGAGCGACGCTGCCCGGCACCCGTGATCCAAACCGGAAAGCGCTGCGAGGGCAGCACCCAGGACACGGGACCCGGCCAAGTCGATTGCACAGCCTGGCGTTGCGACGCTGTCAGCGGCGTGAGCTCCGGGGCGAAGCAGTCGGCGCTGGCGCCGATGAGAATCAAGCCCTTGTCGGGGCTGCGGCCCTTGATGGCAAGGATGCGGGACACGGCGCGGCAATCGAAGGGGTTGCAGGCAAGCCCCCAGACCCCCTCGGTGGCGTGGGCCACCACGCCCCCTTGGCGCAGATGACCCACGGCTCGCCGAAGATGAAAGTCATTGACTTTCTTGATCGCGGAGTGAGTTTGCCGCATGAATCAACTGCTGCGCCCGGCGACCGCCGTCTCGTCGGTCTGGTGAATCGTCTCGTTAGCGGGACAGTTCGGCCTGCAACCGCTCGTTTTGCGCCTGAACCTTGGTTTGGTTCTCCTCGCGGTCCGCAGCCAGCGCGGCGGCGAGCTGCGCGTCGTTCAACGCCAAAATCTGCGCGGCCAAGTAAGCCGCGTTGCGGGCTCCCGCACCGCCCACGGCCACGGTGGCGACCGGAATGCCGCCAGGCATCTGCACGGTTGCCAACAGCGCATCGAAGCCCTGCAGGGGGCCGCTGTCGATGGGCACGCCGATGACCGGCCGCACCGTGTGCGCCGCCACCGCGCCCGCCAAGTGGGCGGCCATCCCCGCTCCGCAAATGAAAGCGGCACAGCCGCGTTCGCCGGCTTCGGCCACATAGGCTGCCGTGGCAGCCGGGGTGCGGTGCGCGGAGGAAACCCGAACCTCGAATTCAATGCCCAAGCGCTCCAGCACTTCAGTGCATTTGCGCATCACCGGCCAATCCGATTCGGAACCCATCAATACGCCGACGAAAGCCATTTGCGCCTCCTTTCCAGAGCGCCGTTTCAACGAGGCACGCGAATATACCCTTCCGGCGTTAGCTGAACAAACCCCTTGAGTTCCAATTGCACCAAATGGCCAGTCACGGCCTCCACCGGCAGGCCAACATTGAGGGCAATCTCGTCAATCGGCGAGGCGGTGGCGGAAACGGCGGCAAAGACCGGCATCAAGGCTTCCGGCGGCGGCTTCGGCGAATCGCCGCCCTGGACGGCGTAGCCCAGCTCCGTCAGCACGTCCTCGGCGCTCTCCACCAGCCCAGCCCCTTGCCGGATCAGCCAATGGCAGCCCGCGCTCACGGCGTTGCCAACCGGGCCGGGCACGGCAAACACCTCCCGGCCCTGTTCCGCAGCCATCCGCGCCGTGATGAGCGAGCCGCTGCGGCGCGAGGCCTCCACCACCACCACCGCCTCGGCCAAGCCGCTGATGAGGCGGTTGCGCTCCGGAAAGTGGCTTCGGTGGGGCCGCGCATCGGGCGGATACTCGGTGATGACCGCACCGCCCGAGTCCAGGATGCGCCCTGCCAGCGCCTGGTGCTCGCGCGGGTAGATGTTGTTGAGCCCGCTGCCCAGCACGGCCCAAGCGCAACCATCCACACCGCTGGCCAAAGCCCCCTCGTGGGCCGCGCCGTCGATGCCCCGGGCAAGACCGGACAGCACGCGAGCGCTTTGCGCGGCCAACTGCCGGCCCATGGCCTGGGCAATGCGCAAGCCCAACCGCGTGCCGCGTCGGGCGCCCACCACCGCGACGCTGGCACCTTGGGCAACGGTCAGATTGCCTTGATAGTAGAGTGCCAATGGCGGGTCCGGGATGTGGCGCAGAGGCTCCGGATAGGCGTCGTCGAACAGGGTTGCAAACCGAATGCCGGTCACCGCCAAAGCCTCCGGCGGCCAATCGGGCGCCTTGCCGTGGCGGGCGTAGGCGGCTTGGGCGCTGTCCGCTTCGGCCAGCCAAGCCCGAACCTGCCGGCGCGTCGCCTGCTGGCTGAGGTAGAGCAGCGCCTGGCTTTCGGACGCTGGTTCCCACGGCAGGTTCTTTTGCAATGTGCTCTGAGCGGCCATAACGTTACCGAGGCGGCGGACCGGGGCAAAAGTGATTCACGAGAACACCCACTTGCGGGATCAGGAACCCTAGATTCTAGGGGGTTGGCGAGCCCGCGAAAGGCGTCATTGCCCTTTTGGAATGTAGGAATTCAGCCCGACGAGGGGTAACGGTTATACTGACGGCATCCGTTTGAGGCCAACCCCAATTGCGAGGAGGCTCGGCCTGTGTCGCTGCTCAACATCCTCACCTTTCCCGACCCTCGGCTGCGAGCCAAGGCCAAGCCCGTGACGGCGGTGGACGGCGAGATTCAAACCCTGGTCGATGACATGCTCGAAACCATGTACGCGGCACCCGGCATTGGTCTGGCCGCCAACCAGGTCAACGTGGCCAAGCGAGTGATCGTCATCGACATCTCCGAGGCCCGCAACGAGCCTCTCGTGCTCATCAACCCGCGCATCGAGGTCAGCGGCCCGACAGTGGAAACCGACGAGGGCTGCCTGTCGGTGCCCGGCTTCTACGAGCCGGTGACGCGCCGGGAACGCGTTCAAGTCGAAGCGCTTGACAAGCAGGGCGAACCCTTCTGCCTTGAAGCGGACGGTTTGCTGTCGGTCTGCATCCAGCATGAGTGCGACCATCTTGAGGGCAAGCTGTTCGTGGACCACTTGTCGAACCTGAAGCGCGCACGCATCCGCCACAAGCTGTCGAAATCACAACGCCTTCGAGCGTAGCCCGCATGGCCCAGCCGCGCTTCGCTTTCGCTGGCACGCCGGAGTTTGCGGCCCGCGCCTTAACCGGCCTGCTGCAAGGCGGCTTTCGCCCAAGGCTTGTTCTGACCGGCCCCGACCAGCGCCGCGGCCGCGGCCGCAAGCGCCTGCCCAGCCCAGTCAAGCGGTTGGCGATGGAATGGGGCATTTCTGTGGAGACGCCGGCCAACAAGTCGGAGGCGGTGTCCGCCATCGAGGGGCGGCGGCTGGACACCGTGGTGGTCGCCGCCTACGGCATGATCCTGCCGGAGCGCTTCCTGAACCTGCCCCACCACGGCTGCATCAACCTGCACGCCTCGTTGCTGCCCCGCTGGCGCGGCGCTGCGCCCATCGAACGCGCGCTGATGGCGGGCGATGCGCAAACCGGCGCCACCATCATGCAAATCGACGCGGGGCTCGACACCGGCCCCATCATCAGTCAAGCAACGCTGCCCATCGGCCCGGACAGCACGGGCGAGACCCTAAGCCTCGCCATCGCGGACCTCGGCGCCAGCCTGCTCCGCAGCCTGCTGTGCGACCTGCCGGCCATGCAGCCCAAGCCCCAAAACGGCCGAGCGACCTACGCCCGCAAGCTCAGCCCCATTGACGCCATGGCCGACTGGACCCAGCCCGCCGCCCAAATTGAACGCAACATCCGCGCCTTGGCGCACCGCTTGCCGGTCCACAGCGCGCTCGGCGACGCCCGCGTTCAATTGCTCGCCGGGGAGGCCTTGAGCGAGTCAGCGCGGTGCGAGCCCGGCGAAATCGTCATGGCGAACCGGCAGGGCCTGATCGCCGCCTGCGGCAACGGCGCACTCAAGATCAAGCAGCTGCGCCTTAACCGCGGCAAGGGCGCAACGCTTGGTGCCGTCGAGGCCGTTAACGGCTTCGGCGACCTGTTCAGGAAGGGCAACCGATTCAAACAAGTTTCCACGGACTGAACTTGCGCAGCCACCTCAGGCAGTCGGACCGCGCCCGCGCCGCGCGCTATCTTGCCCGCATCATCGGCCGGGGCGACAGTCTCGATCATGTCGTTCGAGAGGAGACAAGTTCGCTGTGCCTGGAGCTCACCTACGGCTGCCTGCGGCACTACTTCTCACTTGCCGAGGGCGTGCAGGCGCGGCTGGCGCGGCCTCTGCGCAGCAAGGACCTGGATGTCTTTTGCCTGCTGTTAGTGGGCGCTTACCAACTCCAGAGGCTGCGCGTGCCGGGCCATGCAGCCATCAACGAAACGGTCTCCGCAGCTCGGGCGCTGGGCAAGCCCTGGGCGGCGGCACTGGTCAACGCCGTGCTGCGCAAGCTGCCCACCCGCCCAACGGGCGGGGGCAGCGAGCACGCGCCTTGGCTGCAACGCAGGATCGAGGCGCAGTATGGGGACCGGGCACCGGCGCTGCTGCGGGCCAACAACCAAAGGGCGCCAATGGGGCTGCGCGTGAACGCCCGCAAAGTCGAGCCTGCCGCTTATCGCGCCCTGCTGACCGACGCCGACATCGCCTTTGACGATGCCTGGCTGCCGGAGTCCATTGTGTTGCGCAGCCCACAGCCGTCGGCCACCCTGCCCCGCTTCCAAGACGGCGCCGTGGCCGTGCAGGACGTGGGCGCACAGCTTGTTGGCGGCTTCATGCGCGAACAAGCGGAAAACGGCAGCCGCGTGCTCGACGCCTGCGCCGCGCCGGGCGGCAAGCTGTTCCACCTGCTCGAATCCGGGCTGGAACTCGACATTTCCGCTCTGGACATTTCCGCTGCGCGCCTGCGAACCCTGACCGAGATGGCCGAACGCCTTGGCCACGAGGGCTTCCACGCCATCGCCGCCGACGCCTGCGGCTTGGATTGGTGGGACGGCAAGCCCTTCGATTTGGTGCTCATCGACGCCCCTTGCTCCGGTTCGGGCACCCTGCGCCGCCATCCGGACATCAAGATCAACCGAACGCCTAGGCAGGTGCGCCGGGCGAGCGCACTGCAGGCGGCGCTGCTGCGGAACCTGTGGCGCACGGTTCGCCCCGGATGTACCCTGCTGTACTGCACATGCTCGATACTCGCTGAGGAGAACGATCAGGTGGTCGAGTCCTTTCTTGGCAACCATCAGGACGCCCGGGTGAACGGCGTCGAACTGCCCACCGGCCTGGCCACCCGGCACGGCTGGCAGATGCTGCCCACCGAACCCGCCACGGACGGCTTTTACCTCGCTCAAATTCACAAGCAGCCATGAAAATCCTCATCCTCGGGGCCGGTCAGGTGGGCGGCACCTTGGCCACCCATCTGGCCAGCGAGACCTTGGACATCACCTTGGTCGATCTTGACGAACTGCGCCTGCGGGAGCTGCGCAGCCGCCTCGACATCCGCACCGTCGTGGGCTGGGCCTCCCATCCCGACGTGCTGCGCGAGGCGGGCGCTGAGGATGCCGACATGCTGATCGCGGTGACCGGCAGCGATGAGGTCAACATGGTGGCCTGCCAAGTGTCGTACTCCATGTTTCGCACGCCGCGCAAGATCGCCCGCGTCCGTTCCGCCGCCTACGTCAACGAACAGTCGCTGTTCTCCGACGAGCACATGCCAGTGGACGTGTTCATCAACCCCGAGCAGGTGGTGACCGAGCATGTCCGGCTGCTGCTCGAAAACCCGGGCGCGATGCAGGTTCTGGACTTCGCGGAAGGCCGCGTGCAGTTGGTCGCCGTGCACGCCTTTGCCGGCAGCCCCCTGATCGGCCAAGCACTGCGGGACGTACGCAAGCGCCTGCCGAACGTCAACACCCGAGTGGCCGCCATCTTTCGCGGCACGGAGCCCATCCCGCCCACCGGCACCACCTCCATCGAAGCTGGCGATGAGGTGTTCTTCATCGTCCCGGCCGGCCAGATCAACTCCATGATGGCTGAACTGCGCGATGTGGAGCGGGCCTTCAAACGCGTGACCATAGCCGGCGGCGGCAACGTGGGCTCACGACTGGCGGCCGCCATCGAAGCTTACTTCAACGTCAAGCTCATCGAGTTCGACCCCGGCCGCGCCGAACGGCTGGCCACCACCGTCAAGGACACGGTGGTGATCCAAGGCGACGCCACCAACCCCGACCTACTGCGCGACGCCGTCAGCAACAGCGACGTGTTCTGCGCCCTGACGAATGACGATGAAGTCAACATCATGTCCTCCCTGATGGCCAAGCGCTACGGCGTGCGCCGGGTGATGACCCTGATGCGCAAGCCCGCCTATGCGGAGCTCATGCGCAGCAGCGAAATTGACGTGGCCATTTCGCCACAGCAGTCCACCAACTCCAGCCTGCTGACCCATGTGCGCCGGGGCGACGTGGCGCGCGTCCACAGCTTAAGGCGGGGCGCGGCGGAAGCCATGGAGGCTGTGGTCAGGGGTGACGCCAAGACCTCCCGCATCGTCGGCCGACTGGTGAAGGCCATTAAGCTGCCCAAGGGCGTCACCGTCGGCGCCATCGTGCGCGGCGAGGCGGTCATCGTGGAGTACGAGAACGTCGTCATCGAAACTGACGACCATTTGATCCTGTTCCTGACCGACAAGAAGCACGTCGCCGAAGTGGAGCGCCTGTTCCAAGTGGGCTTCACGTTCTTTTGAGTGGCCCGCTTTAGGCCCGCCTGCGCACCGAACCCGACAAGCCAGCAGCATCCAGAATTCTGACACGACCATGCGATTGCCCCTGATTCTGCGCACAACGGGCGCCCTGTTGGTTCTCTTCAGCCCGGCGATGCTGGTGCCGGCCATTGTGGCTTGGATCTACGAAGAGGCCACCGTGCGCACCTTTGCGATGGCCTTCGGCGTCACTTTGGCCGGTGGCATCGCCCTGTGGATGTGCGGGCGCGGACGCATCGACCCACGGGAGGGCGATGGCTTCCTGATCACCGCGTTGGCTTACGTCGGATTGGGGCTGTGCGGCGCGGTTCCCTTCATGCTCGACGGCAGCTTGCGGCTCGGCTTCACCGAGGCGGCATTTGAGTCGCTGTCCGGGATCACCACCACCGGAGCCACCGTGCTGACCGGCTTGGACGCACTGCCCAAGTCGATTCTCTTCTACCGCCAGTTCCTGCAGTGGGTCGGCGGCATGGGCATCATCGTGCTGGCGGTGGCCATTCTGCCAATGCTTGGGGTTGGCGGCATGCAGCTCTACCGGGCCGAGTCGCCCGGGCCGGTCAAGGACAACAAGCTGACGCCGCGCATCACCCAAACCGCCAAGGCGCTCTGGCTGCTGTATCTTGGGTTGACCGTTGCTTGCGCCCTAGCCTATTGGGTTGCGGGGATGGGCCTGTTCGACGCCATCTGCCACAGCTTCTCCACGGTCGCGATCGGCGGCTTCTCCACCCATGACGCCAGCATCGGCCACTTCAACAGCGCTGCCATCGAAGGGGTGGCCATCGCCTTCATGGTTTTCGCCGGCGTCAACTTCGCCCTGCACTTCACTGCGCTGAGCCGCCGCACCCTCTCAGGCTACAGCCGCGACCGAGAGGTGCGGCTCTACGTGGGCGTACTCGCGGGCATGGCCCTTATCACCTGGATGTTGCTGGGCCGAGACCCGCAGGTGACTGAGAGCCCCTTTAGGGACGCCATCTTTCAGGCCGTCTCAATCACTACCACCACTGGCTTCACCACCGCCGACTTCAGCCTTTGGCCCTCCGTGACGCCGATCCTGTTGATGCTGGGCGCCTTTGCGGGCGGCTGCGCCGGCTCCACCGCCGGCGGCCTGAAGATGATCCGCCTGCTGCTGATCTATCGGCAGTGCGTTCGCGAAGTCCGCCGCCTCATTCACCCGCTGGGCATTTTCCCCTTGAAGCTGGCCGGCGAGCAGGTGCCAAGACGAGTGGCCGATGCCGTCTGGAGCTTCTTCATGGCCTACGTCATGATCTTCGTCTTCCTAGTGTGCTTGGTCATGGCCGCGGGGGACATGGACTTCCTTACCGCCTTCTCCGCGGTGGGCGCCTGCCTGAACAACCTCGGTCCGGGCTTGGGAGATGTGGCGGCCAACTACGCCAATCTGCCTGATCCGGTCGCGTGGCTGTTGATGTTGGCGATGGTGCTCGGTCGCTTGGAGATCTTCACGCTGTTGGTGATCTTCAGCCGCTCCTTCTGGCGGCGGTGATGCGCAAGGGCAGAGGATAGAGAGCCTCGAAGGGCGGAACGAACCAGCGAGTCACCGAACCGAGGATTCCGCGTCGAGGGCGAGATGCTTGCGCACCAAGGCACAGGCCGCTCCAAGTGGCGTTTGCCAAAAGGAGGGGCAGCTTCCCCGTCAGTGGCAGGATGCCCGCGCTTTAAGGCAGGTGGCGCCAAGGTTGGGCGACGCTATCGACGCTGGCGTTTGGGGTAGGGATCCGCAGAGCCGGGTGGCGGCTTCTTGAAGCGCTTGTACTCCCATTGGTACTGGGCCGGGTCGCTGCGAACCAAGGCTTCAATGGATTGGTTCAGGCTGGTTGCGAAGGCCTTTGGGTCGCTTAAGTCGATGTCCGTGGGAAATGGCCGGTACTCCGCGACGAAACCGCCTTTTGCGCGGCGGGCGGTGCCTATGAGCACCGGTGCGCCGCCTGCTTCGGCCAAGCGCTGGGCGAGCGTCATGGTCAGCGCTGGATGGCCGAAGAAGGGGGCATGGACGCCACCTTGGGCAGGCACTTGGTCCGGCAGCACAGCCGCGAAGCCGCCCGCCTTGAGCGTCTTGTAGGCGGCGCGCAGCCCCTTGGGCGTGGCTGGCACGAGGGTGGCGCCGAAGCGCTGGCGGGAGCGAAGCAACAAGGGCTCAAGGCCCGCCAGGCGAGGGGGATCGTAGAGGGCGACGAAGCCCAGGCCTCCCAGCACGTAGCAGAGGTATTCCCAATTGCCGTAGTGGGGCACGAGCATCAGCAGGCCGCGGCCTTGCGCCAGTGGTTCCGTGACCAATGAACGGCCCGACTCCTCAACCAGCAGCTTGCCAAGCCTGGCAGCGCTCCAGTGGGTCAGCGGTCCGGCCTCAATCAGCAACCGCCACGTGTGGCCCAGGCTGCGGCGGGCCAGCGCGCTGCGTTGCTTTTGGTCCATCTCCGGGAAGCACTTGGCCAGGTTGATGGCCGTGATGCGGGCCGCATCGGTGTTCGTGGCCCAAGCCACCCAACCGAGCCAATCAGCCAGACGCCAGCCCAGCCGCAACGGCAACGCGGCAAACAGGCGCAACAGTGCGGCCAACAGCACTTTCATGCGGTGGGAGCCAAGCACATTGGAAAACTCAAGCCCGGCGTCAGACCGGATTGATTCTGCCAGAACACTGAGTCAGGCCGGCGCGGGGCCTGCATGGCGGAAACCCTAGCGCAGTGGTGGCCAATATGCTCGTAACCCAATGAATTAAAAATAAATTATGGGGCTTTCGACCACGACATGAATGAGTTGGTTGGGGTGTTGATCGACACTCTCTTATTCTGGGCCAGCCGCTTCCGGCTTGAGTGCAAGCACATCGGCGCCAAGACGCGTGAGCACGCGTTCCGCCGTGTTGCCAATCAACCGAGCCTTGGCACCCAGCCTGCCGACCGTGCCCATCACGACCAACTGCGCCTGAAGGCGCGACGACAGCGACGGCACGGCGCGATGAACCTCGCCCGACTCTATGCGAATGCGATCCTCGGCGATCCCGTGCCTCTCGGCGAAGGCGGCGATTTCCGGCTGCAGCCGACGCCGGATTTTCTTGACTTGTGCGCGCTCGTCAATGACATCCAAGTCCCTAAGCACCGCCGAAATCTGTATGACGTAGATGACGTGCAGTGGGCAGGAAAGGGCGTCCGCGTAAGCCCTTGCCGTGTTGACCACAGCGTCGTTGAGGTTCCGCTTGACGGCGGACCGGCTGCCGAAGTCCACGGCCGCGACCACCGAGCGCTTGGGGTGCCAAAAGCGGTCGGCGACGATCAGCACCGGAGCCTCGCACTCACGCAGCAGGTGCCAATCGGTGGGCGTGTACAACAGCGTCTCGCTGCGATGGCCGGTCTTGACCACAACGTCGACGGAGCTCTGCCCCACATGGGCATGGATCCACTGGGGTATGGATTTCTCCCAAGCGACGATGGTCTTGACGTCAACGCCTTCCGGATTGTGTTCCGCGATCGAAGCCGCTAGGGATTCTTGGCACCGCGCCTGCAAACGGCGCTGCACCTCAAGTTGGTCAGACGGATCCAAGTTGGCGGTTGGCTCATAGCAGAAAGCCACCACCTCGGCGTCCCAACCCATGGCCTTGGCCAGCCCAAGCCCCCGCTGCAGCGCCACTTGATGCTCGCCGTCGCGGTCCGCAACGATCAGAATTGACACGCACCGACCTCCTGCAACAGCGAGCGGGCAAGTTATCCGAAGTGAAGTTGGCCTGTCAATTCGGGCCAACATGCCCGCTGGCAATGCGCCTTTACAGAATTGGCTGCTGCGCGCTGCGTTAAGTCCGGTGGACTAATCCGGGCGCCCATCCACCGTCTCGGGGCGTTGTTCGGTGACGTGAGCCGCGAAGCCGGCGCCGGCCTCGGCGTACACATTGAAGACCTCCGATGCGCCGGCTTCCTCCAGCGGACGCACCTCATCCTCGAACTTGGCGGTTGCAGCGACTCGGCTGGCGAAGGGCACCGCCTGGAACTGCTCGAGGACGGCCAAGTTGGCTGCCAGATTGGGAAGTGCCAGCAAGGCTTGCCTGAGGGTGTGGGCGCTGTCAATACGGTCCCAGAAATCCGCGTCAGTTGGATCGCCAAGCAGCACGTTGCGGCCCGTCGCCCGCAATTGCTCCACCCTGGCGGGATCGATGTCGACGCCGACAACCGCCTCGCCGTGACGGTCGCGCATGTAGTCGTAAGCCCCGGTGCCAATGCGTCCCATGCCGACCACGGCGATCACTGCCCCCGCCATTTCCAGCGATTGATCGTCCGCAAGCCGCTCGGACCGTTGCAAGCGCGTCCAGAACGACCGGTGCCCGGCGTAAATCCGATGGGCCACAACGTCTAGCCCAGCGGACGCGGCGCACGACAGGGAAAACGCCACCGCCAGGGCAATCAGCCAGGTATCGCTCAGCCACCCGTTGGATACGCTGACGGCCGCCACAATCAGCCCGAACTCACTGAAGTTGCTTAGGTTCAGCGATGCAAGCAACGAAGTGCGGGAGCGCAGCTTGAAGGCGGCCAACAGCCCGAAGAACAGCGCGGATTTGCCGAGCAGGAGGGGCGTGAAGGCCACGCCGATCAGCACCGCCTCCGTGGTGAGTTGACCGGACATCCCAATTGACAGGAAAAAGGCCACCAAAAACAAGTCCTTGAAGCTGAGCATGGCCTTGGCCAGCTCGTCCGCCTTGCCGTGCTTGGCAATCAACACGCCTAGAATGAGGGCGCCAAGGTCACCCTTCATTCCAACCAGCTCGAAGGCCTGTGCGCCGCCGAGCGCCAACATGAAGCCGAACAGCACCAACAGCTCGCCGTGGCCGACCCTTTCCATGATGCGAACCAGCAATGGCTTCAGCGGAATGACCAGCAGCAACAGAAAAGCCCAGTAGGTGGGCCAGGAGGCGGTGGAGGCCGCCAGGAAGGCCACGGCGGCCAAGTCCTGCACGATCAGGATTCCGACGGCAATGCGACCATGGAGCGAAGCGCTTTCGCCCTTCTCTTCGAGCACCTTCACCACGAAGACGGTGCTGGAGAAGCTCAACGCAAAGGCAATCAAGAGCGACTGGAACAGACCGAGGCCGGATAGCGAAGGCGCACCGGCCAATGCCAGCCAATAAATCGGGGTGCCGAGCGCCAACACCACAATCAACATGTGCAGCGCGGTCACCGCCCAAACCTGGGGGCGCCCGAAGGTGCGAAGATTGAGCTTCAGGCCGACGATGAACAGCAGCAGCGTGATGCCGAGATCAGACATTTTCTGAACCAGCTCACCGCCCGACACGCCCAACAAGTTGAGCACGAAACCTGCAACAAGGAAGCCAACCAGCGGCGGCAGCCGGATCGCCTTGGCCAACAAGCCCAAGACGAAGGCCAAGGCAATCCAGCCTGCGTCGCCGAGCGCGATGGCTATCAGTTCAAAGTCCATAGGTGAATGCTGGCGGCTGCGATGCGGTCTGGCAAGGGCGAAGACACTCAGCGGGACAGGGCGTCCCCGGGGCTCGGTCTGAACAGCTCCTTGCGACCTGCGATGATTGGCAGGGGCTTAGGCTGCCAAGGCAGCGCACCTAGAGTGGGCCGGGCAACCCACCAAGTGATCGTTAACCAATCCCGCGCTTTGCATGAAGGCATAGCAAATGACTGGTCCCACGAATCGAAACCCTAGTTTTTTCAGTGACTTGGACATCTCCACAGAAGCATCGGTCTGGCTGGGAATCTGGTTCAACCGGCGCCAGCGGTTCTGCGTCGGCTCGCCGTCCACAAAGGACCAAACCAATTCCGAAAGGGAGCCGCGCAGGGCTAGGGTGGCTTGAGCATTGGTGACCACCGAGGCCAGCTTGGCCCGATTGCGGATCAAGCCCGGGTCGCCAAGCCAACGCTCCATGAGTTGTGAGTCCGCAGTAGCCAAGGCCTCGATGTTGAAGCCGAGAAAGGCTTCACGCATGTGCTCGCGCTTCTTCAGCACCGTCAACCACGACAACCCGGCCTGCATGCCTTCGAGGATGAGGCGCTCGAACAGGGGCTGTTCGGCGCGCTCCGGCACCCCCCACTCCTCATCGTGGTAGCGGATGTACAGCGGGTTCGTGCCGCACCAACCACACCGGCTTTCCATGGCGCTCGTTGAGGCGGCCTGGGGGTTGGCTGATGGCTCAACTGCGGTCAGCGGCGTACCGTTCCTTGACAAGCTGAAGGCTCTCCCTGTGCGGTTTCAGAAACACATCGGCGTCTGAGCCCCGCCCAGTGCGCAGAGTTTCGCGTCAGCGAAACTCCAACGAACTTTGGCCCCCGAGGCCAAAGTTCGCTTTGACCCTGAATCCACGATGGCCTATGTTGCGCGCCCGATTCCCGTTCAATTCTAACCGGAATAGGACATGCCCCTTCCAAGGAAAAAAACCACGAACCCCAAGTGGAGAGCGCACTCCAATAGCCCAATCGAGGGCGGGACTCCCTGGCTTTGGAGGCTGACGCCGGATGCGGCCTTGGGCCCTCAGTTGAAGCGGTTTTGGAGCCTTTTTCCGATGGTGTCTCGGAGGGAGACGTTGTTGGGTGCGGGCGTTGACCCTGGAGCGCGGGCGTGCCGTCCTCGGACGGCGCGAAGCGCCGTTCACATGCACCAATCGACTTGCTAAGCGCATGACAACGCCCCAACCGCTCGGCGGCATCGTCCGCGCCTGCCTTTTCTACGCCGGGTACGTCCTGTTCACCGTCTTTTGGGGCACCTTGTCCGTGGCGGTGGGCTGGGCGATGCCGCCAAGGCGCCGCTTCGAGTTCGTCATCGGCATCTGGACGCGAGGCGTGCTGCATTGGCTGCGCCTCACCTGTGGCATCCGTGTCGAGGTGCAGGGGCTAGAGCACATTCCAAGCCAGGCCTGCGTCGTTTTTGCGCACCACGAAAGCACCTGGGAGACGCTGTTCCTGCAATCGCTGTTTCGTCCGCAAGCCACGCTGATCAAGCGTGAGCTGCTGTGGATCCCGTTCTTCGGCTGGGCCTTCGCGCTGAACAGGCCCATCGCCATCGACCGTGGCAGCCCAAGGCAAGCCTTGCGCAAGTTAATCGATACCGGGCGCTCCCGGCTGGCTGACGGCATCAGCGTGGTGCTGTTTCCCGAGGGCACGCGCATGCCGCCGGGGGAAGTGGGCTTGTTTCAGCCGGGTGGCGCCGCCTTGGCCATTGCCGCTCCCGCCCCCGTGGTGGTGGTCGCCCACAACGCCGGACGGCACTGGCCGGCCCACCGGTTGCGCAAAACGCCCGGCGTCATTCAGGTGCGGATCGGGCCACCAGTCGCCACCGCCGGCCGCAAGACCAAGGCCGTGAACGCCGAGGCCCGCGAGCTGATGGCGGCGCTGGTCAGACGTCTAGATTGACGACCGACAGCGCATTGGTCTCGATGAAGTCGCGGCGCGGTTCCACCTGATCGCCCATCAGGGTGGTGAACATCTGATCGGCGGCGATGGCGTCATCCACGGTGACCTGCAGCATTCTGCGCACGTCCGGGTCCATGGTGGTCTGCCAAAGCTGATCCGGGTTCATCTCGCCGAGCCCCTTGTAGCGCTGGATGTCGATGCCGCGCCGGGCTTGGGCAGCCAGCCAATCCAAAACCTGCCCGAAGGTGGACACCGCTTCACTGCGCTCCCCCCGCTTGACCCGTGCGCCGCTGTCAAGCAGGCCCTCGAGGGCGCGGGCCATCTCGACCACGCGGCGATAGTCAGGGCCGGCAAAGAAGGCCCGGGGCAACAGAACGCGCTCGGTCATGCCGCGGTCGAGATACGCCACGACCGGGCACCAAACCTGATGCTCGGCGTCAAATTCAAGGCTCACATCGGCCTCGGCCAAGGCTGCTTCCAAGGTTGCGGCCCAAGCGGCCATGGCCTCCCTGTCGCCCAACATCGGCTCATCGACGATGGGCAAATCCACGAGCGGAACGGTTACGGCGAGGGGGTAGACGCGGGACAGGCGCTCCAGGCGGGCCATGAGCGCCTGATAGCGGATGGCCAAGTCGGCGAAGGCCTGGTCTTGCATGGCCGGCGCTTCCGGGTTGACGTAAAGCTTGGAGCCCTCCAAAGCCAACTGCAGCAAGTAGTCGGTGAGTTCGCCATCGTCCTTGACGTAGCGCTCATGGCGCCCTTTCTTGATCTTGTACAGCGGCGGCTGAGCGATGTAGATGTGCCCGCGCTCGATCAGTTCCGGCATTTGGCGAAAGAAGAAGGTCAGCAGCAGGGTGCGGATGTGGGAGCCGTCCACGTCCGCGTCCGTCATGATGATGATGCGATGGTAGCGCAGCTTCTCCGGCTCGAACTCTCCGCGGCCGATGCCGCAGCCCAAGGCGGTGACCAAGGTGCCCACTTCCTGGGAAGACAGCATTTTGTCGAAGCGCGCCTTCTCCACGTTCAGAATCTTGCCCCGCAGCGGCAGGATGGCTTGGGTGCGCCGGTCCCGCCCTTGCTTGGCGGAGCCGCCTGCTGAGTCCCCCTCCACCAAGTAAAGCTCCGACTCGGCCGGGTCTTTCTCCTGGCAGTCCGCAAGCTTGCCGGGCAGGCCAGCGATGTCCAGAGCGCCCTTGCGGCGCGTCATCTCCCGCGCTTTGCGGGCTGCTTCCCGGGCTTGGGCAGCGGCGATCATCTTGCCGACCACGGCCTTGGCGCCTTGGGGATTTTCGTCAAGGTACATACCTAAGTGGTTGCTCAATTCCTGTTCAACCGCAGTTTTGACCTCGCTGGAGACCAGTTTGTCCTTGGTTTGGGAGGAGAACTTCGGGTCCGGCACCTTGACCGAGATGACCGCCGTCAGCCCCTCCCGTGCATCGTCCCCCGTCGTGGTGACCTTGGCCTTCTTGTGCAGGCCTTCCCGCTCAATGTAGGCGTTAAGCGTACGGGTTAGGGCGCCTCGGAACCCGGTCACATGAGTGCCGCCGTCCCGCTGCGGGATGTTGTTGGTGTAGGCGAACACTTGCTCCTGGAAGCTGTCGTTCCATTGCATGGCCACTTCGACGCCTATGCCGTCCTCCCGCTCGGTCTTGAAGAAAACCGGATCGTTCAGCGGCGTCTTGTTGGTGTTCAAGTAGGCGACGAAGGCTTGCAGCCCGCCGTCGTAGAGAAAGTGTTCGGCTTTGCCCGTGCGCTCATCCACTAGATGAATGCTGACCCCTGAGTTCAGGAAGGCCAGCTCTCTTAAGCGCTTGGTCAGAAGGTCAAAGTGGAATTCGATGTTGTTGAAGGTGTCCGGTGAGGGCTCAAAGTAGCATTCCGTGCCGGTCGATTCAGTCTCGCCCACTTGTTGCAGGGGATAGCGGGGCACGCCCTGCTCGTAGATCTGCTCATAAACGAAGCCATCCCGGCGAATCGTCAAGCGCAACTCCTTGGAAAGGGCATTCACCACCGACACGCCCACGCCGTGCAGGCCGCCTGAAACCTTGTAGCTGTTGTCGTCAAACTTGCCGCCGGCATGCAGCGTGGTCATGATGACCTCCGCCGCCGACACGCCCTCCTCGGGATGAATGTCAACCGGAATGCCGCGGCCGTTGTCGCGCACGGTGACTGCCTCGCCCGGATGGATGACAACGTGAATCTCGTCGCAATGTCCCGCCAAGGCCTCGTCAATGGCGTTGTCCACCAGTTCCTGCACCATGTGGTGCAAGCCGGTCCCGTCCTCGGTGTCGCCGATGTACATGCCAGGCCGCTTGCGCACCGCATCGAGCCCGCGCAACACCTTGATGTTGCGTGAGTCATAGGTTTCCTCAGCCATAAATGCTCCTTGGCTCTCTTTGTGTTGCCCGCGGGGCTGATGCTGCTAAGCGCGTCACCTTTGCGCCCGGCTTCACGCGTCAACTCGCGCGTCAAATAAGGTGGCGCAAGCGCTTGCCAAAATGCGGCATCGCCTCGTTCCCCAGTCAGGAACGCACTTGGCCTTGTTCCACGTGAAACAACGCCAAACTGCCATCGGAAGCCAAGCTCTCAAATTCCTCTCCGGGCAGCCGTGTTGATGTGGCGATTACTTGGCATGTGGCGGCGTCCAAAACCGACACTAAGCGAGCCAGATGGGCACTATCCATCTCGGCCCCCAGCTCATCGATCAGAAACAGGCTTCGGCGCTGGGTCTGCGCCTGCAGAAGCCGCGCCTGAGCCAGAATCAACGCCGTTGCCACAAGCTTTCCCTGGCCTCTGGACAGCTTGTTGCGAGCAGCGGCCCCGGAAATGCCAAGGGACAGATCAGCTCGGTGGGGGCCGGCGTTGGTGCTGCCTGATTTTACATCTTTAGCCAGCGCATCGCCCAACAATTTCTCCAAGGCTTCGTCACCCCAACCGTTCCAGTAGCCGAGCTCCACCTCAAACGGCACCTCAAGCGCCTCCAAGACGGCCGCCACCCAAGGCTTCAATTCCTCCACGTATTGGGTGCGAAAACCGTGCACGCGATCAGCATGATGACAAAACGCCTCAGTCCAAACGTCCAACTGTTGCTCAGAGCCCGGACTTCCCCAAGCCTTCAAAACCGCATTGCGTTGCCGATTGGCGCCCTGAAAGTCCCTTAAGGCCATGAGATAGCTTGGTTCCACGTGGAACAATCCACCATCCAGAAAGCGCCTGCGATCGCCAGGCGCACCGAACACCAACTCGCTGACGTTTGGGAGCAAAAGGTTCAGAGGCAGCAACGCCGCGGCTTCGGACAACCGTCGCGTGGGCTGTTGGTCGATGTGCAGCAGGGTCTTGCCCCGGCGCGGCCGCGCAATGCCAAGGTGGCGACCAGACTCCAATTCGGCCCGAACCACCAACCCATCCTGCCCGTCGGCAATAACCGGCCCCACGGCATGTCCGCGGAAGGACCGCCCTCGGGTAAGCAGGTATGCGCCTTCCAGCACTGAGGTTTTTCCCGCCCCGTTGGGGCCCACCAAGCAGTTGAAGTGGGGGCCAAGCGGCAGACGAACCGCGGTGAGATTGCGGAGATGCTCAATCTCCAGACGGCGCATCACCACATGGAAAGCCTAGGCAACGCAATCAGGATGCTGTTTTGGTGATCCGAGGCCAAGGTTGTCCCACAAATCAACGCTGGCGTCCGGCGGCCGCCCAAGCGTTGGTCCGTGGCATCGCCTCGCTAGATCTTCATGGGCATGACGACATAGACAGCGCTTTCGTCACCCTCACCCTCCATGAGCGCACTGCTGCCCGGCTCCGCCATGCTGATTCGCACCGTCTCGGACCCGATGGCCCGCAACACGTCCTGCAGATATCCCACGTTGAAACCCAATTGCATGTTGTCCCCCTCATAGACCACCGCAACCTCTTCGCGAGCTTCCTCCTGCTCCGGGTTGTTCGCCACGATGGTCATCTGTTCGCCCTCGACCACCAGCTTCACGCCCGGAAACTTCTCGTTGGTTAGGATGCGCGCCCGCTGCAGGGCTTGGTTGAAGGTGTTCTTGTCCCCCGAGAAGGACAAGGGCGGATCTCTGGGAATGACCCGCTCATAATCTGGGAACCGGCCGTCGATCAGCTTGCCCGTCAAGCTAAAGGCACCCCGGCCAACGCGAATCTGGTTGTCGCTCAACGAGAACTGCGCATCCCCCTCTTCGCCATCGAGTAGCCGACGCAGCTCCACGACGGTCTTTCTTGGCACGATGGCTTGGTGGCGCTCCGCCCCTTCAACGCCCTTGTCCAGGGTGAACTGGGCCAGACGATGGCCATCGGTTGACACCGCACGCACATGCTCACTGGTCACTTCAAGCAACATGCCGTTAAGAAAATACCGAACATCCTGCTGCGCCATGGCGAAGCTCACTCGGTCGATCAGCTCGCACGCCTCTTCGGTGCTCAAGGTGAACTCAACCGTTCCCGCGGCTTCATCGCCTGAGGGATAGTCGCTGACCGGCAGCGTCGCCAAGGTAAAGCGACTGCGCCCCGAACGCATTACCGCTTGGTCCCCATCCGTCTCAAGACTTATGCGCGCATTGTCGGGCAAAGAGCGCCATATGTCGGCCAGCTTATGCGCTGAGGTAGTGATTTCCCCCGCGGCCGACACGTCGATCGAATCGACTTTCGCCACCAACTCCATGCTCAGGTCAGTGCCCGCAATCGTCAGCCCTCCCTCCATGCTCACCCGAATGCAGGCATTGGACAGTATGGGCATGGTTTGCCGCCGCTCAACCACGCCGGCAATGAGCTGCAGCGGCCGCAGCAAGGCTTCCCGGTCGATTGCGAATTTCATGGGTCGATCCTACCTCTTCAGGTCCGCGAACAGGCTATTGATCTCCTCGTCCAACTCCGGGTCGGATTGAACAAGCCGCTCGATCTTGGCACAAGCGCTCTTCACCGTAGTGTGATGGCTGCCGCCGAATTCCTTGCCAATGTCCGAATAGGAACGGTTGGTTAGCTCTTTGACCAAATACATGGCTACATGCCGTGATCGCACTAAGTGACGGTAGCGCCGCTTGGACAGAATCTCCGAAGGATTGACATCGTAATGGTCGGCCACGGAACGCAGAATCTCGCCAATGTTGATGACGCGGCCCGGCCCGCCGACCAGATGCCGCAGCGCATCCTGAGCCAACTCCAAGGTGATTTCATCGCCAATGAACCGAGCCTGACCGATGACGCTTTGGAGGGCGCCGTCGAGCTCGCGGATGTTGGCATTGGCCACCGTCGCAATGTAGCCGGCCACGTCATCGCTCAGCGAAACGCCCCGGCTCTGGGCCTTGCTCTTCACAATGGCCACCCGCATGGCCTTGCCGGGCGGCTTGATCTGCACATGCAGGCCACCGCTAAGCCGCGACTTCAGGCTCCCTTCAAGGCCCTTCACAAATCGTGGATAGCGATCGCAAGTGACCACAATCTGCCGACCTGCATCCCACAACCTATTGAAAATACGCAGAAATTCCTTCTGAGTTTGGGGTGCGCCAGCGATGAACTGAATGTCGTCAACCAGCAGGGCATCAGCCGACTGATAGGGGCGAGCGAACTGCTGCATGGCACCGCCACCCATGCGAACGGCCTCCACCATGCTTTCCAGGAAAACCTGGCAGTGGCAATAGACGATGCGCACGTCGGCGTCGCAGCTTTGAATGAGGTTGCCAATGGCCTGCATGAGATGGGTTTTGCCAAGGCCGACCGAACCGTGGACCAGCAATGGGTTGTTGCTTCTGCCCGGGTTTTCCGCAACTTGCTGCGCCGCGACCTTGGCGAACCGGTTCGACTCGCCTTCAACGAAGCTCTCGAAGGTGTAGGCCGGATCAAGCCCCCCGTGCGCACGCCCTTGGCCGCGGTTCTTGCCGTTGCCGCCCCGAAAGCTCGGCCTAGGACCCATCGCCTTGGGCTCCGAGGGCTGCCCAACCTCAACTTCAAGTGCCTGAATCAGGCTGTCGCCGCCAAACTCGGCCAAGAACTCCACAATAAGCGGCAAGTACTCCCGCTTGACTTCGTCACGGATGTAACGGTTGGGCGCGTACAGCTTGATGCCGCCCTGAATCGGCTGAGCTTGGAGTGGCCTGATGGTGGAGTCAAAAGCGTCAGCGGAGATATGCTCTTGCAGCTTTTGCAGACAGGTCTCCCATGGGGGCATGAACATACTCCGATGGCTCGAATTCTTGTTGGGAACGGCACTTCCCTCAAAGTGCGCAACCATTCTAGCGACAGGCCATCGGCCATTGGAATAGTTCGGAACAAAAAACCCGTGGGTAAACTTTATAGTCAACAAAACCAATGAGTTACACAAGGCAATGAAACAACATTGCCAATGCGATACTGACGGTTCGGGTGCGAATAACCACTGGAAAACTTGTGGATATCTTGGCCCGATTCTGCGGCAAAAGACAAATTTTCAAGACTTACCAAAGGCTTAGTTGCATCGCCTTCCCAAACGGCTGTAGCGCCACCACGCCAAGGTCCCTTCCCAGCTCTTCTTCCCCCGCCACCTCGGTCCATCGGTTGCGCGAAACCGGTGGATTTCCAGTAGCGAAACCGGTGGGCTCAAGGCCGCCCCTGCCAGCGAACACGCCACCAACCCAGCACCCACCCACAGGTTTTCCGCAGCCTTTTCCTAAGCCTCCACCCGCTTAAGGCGTAGGCAAACAGCCTTTGTCCACAGGTTACGCACATTGCCTACAACAACAACTTTCCTTAATCAGCAAAAACTCATTGTTGAAACGTTGACACTTTCCGCCCCTCCCTCCTAGAATCCCGCTCCCCCGTGGCACTGGACATCCCGTGAAGAGAACCTACCAGCCTAGCAACATCAAGCGAAAGCGCACCCATGGCTTTCGCGCCCGCATGGCCACCAAGGGTGGCCGCAAGGTCATCAACGCCCGGCGGGCCAAGGGCCGCAAGCGGCTCACCGTTTAGCTGGGCAGTCCGGGCTGGGCAGTAAGGCCAAGCCGAACGGCTTTCCAAGGCACTATCGGCTCAACTCCCCCCGCGACTACCGCCGCGCACTGGGCCGCCGAGCGCGCCGAATGCAGTCCGGGCCCTTAAGGATCTTCACCGTTCGCAATGCAATGCCTGGCGCGCGGCTTGGCTTGATCGTCGGCAAGCGCGCCGTGCGGCGGGCCCATGACCGCAATCGGCTCAAGCGCGCGGCCCGAGAGGCATTCCGCCAGCGTCGCGCAAGGTTGCCGGCACTCGATGTCGTGCTGCACGTGCAGGCGCCGATTCAGCATCGGGAACTGACCCGCCGGTTAGCAGAGGTATTGGAACAGATGAGCGACCCGACAAGCGGATGATGCGGATCACGGCCACACTGGGAAGGTCTGCACGAGCGCTGGCGTTGGCCATCGCCAAGGGCTGCGTCCGCGCCTACCAACTCACCTTGAGCCCCTTTATCGGCCACCAATGCCGCTTTCATCCCACTTGTTCGAACTACGCGCTGGCTGCGTTGGACAGCCATGGTCCGTTTAGGGGCGCTTGGCTGTCCCTGCGCCGCCTGTCGAAGTGCCACCCCTTTCACCCCGGCGGCTTTGATCCGCCCCCAGCTGCTCGAATTGCCGGGCAAGCCTCCAGCTTGTCCCAATGCGCCCAGCCGTTGATGCCGAAGCAGCATGCAGCCGGTCGGCGGGATGCCTCCATCTGCGTTAAGGAAGCGCCATGATTCCAATGATCTCCCCGGAGGTGCAGCGAATCGCCTTGCTGGTTGCCTTGGGCATCACGGGCTACTTGATGATTCTGGCTTGGAATGAGGACTACATGCAGCCGCAGCCCGCCGTCGAACGGGCTACCGCGCCGGCACTGGACGGTGCCACCCTGTCCGGTCCTGCACCGGCGGCAGGCCCGGCTTCCGACATCCCGGACGCCTCCTTCATTGGCGCACCGGATCCGGAAGCTGGCCAAGCCGCAGCTCCGGTGTTGGATGGCGCGGCCGCGGACCGATTAGTCCGCGTCACCACGCCCAGCCAGGAAGTGTGGATTGACCGCCGCGGCGGTGACATCCGGCGCGTTCACCTGCCCCGCTATCCCGTGAACCTTGAGCAACCGGATTTGCCCTTTGAGCTTCTCGATGTGGGCAACGGCCGCCTTTACATGGCGCAAAGCGGCCTGATCGGCCCGGATGGAATCGACTCCGGCAGTGAACGGCCGCTGTACAGTTCCGCGCGAGCCAGCTATGAAATCGGCGATGGTGAGACCTTGGCCGTTGAACTCGAAGCCGATGTGGGCGACGTAAAGGTCCAGAAAGTCTTTGTTTTTCAGGGCGGCGACTACTTGGTGGACGTGATCTACCGGGTCCAAAACCGCGGCTCGGAACCCTTCCAGGCCAGCCTTTTCGGCCAGATCAAGCGCGACGCCAAAGAGCCCCCCGGGCAGGAGAGCTTCAGCCTTGGCCCGCAGCCCTATCTGGGCGCCGCCCTCACCACCGCCGACTCCCGGTACGAGAAGATTGATTTCGAGGACTTGGATGAAGGCGACTTCCGCGGCCAGGTTCAAGGCGGTTGGATCGCCTTCCTGCAGCACTACTTCCTGAGCGCTTGGGTTGCCAATGAAGGCGAGCCGAACAGCTACTACGGCCGCAAGCGTGCCGACGGCACCTACATTGTCGGCTACACGGGCCCCTTGGCCGCAGTGCCACCCGGCGGCCAAGGCGAGTGGCGCTCCCGCTTCTATGCCGGGCCCAAGGACCAAAAGCGGCTGGAGCAAATTGCCGACAACCTCAACCTCACGGTGGACTACGGCTTCCTCTGGTGGCTGGCCGTGCCGCTGTTTGCCTTGCTGGACTGGCTGCATGGCTTGGTTGGCAATTGGGGCGTGGCCATCATTCTGCTCACCGTGCTGGTCAAGCTGGTGCTTTATCCGTTGTCTTCGGCCAGCTACAAGTCGATGGCCAACATGCGCCGGGTCGCGCCGCAGATGAAGCGCCTGCAGGAGCGGTATGCGGATGATCGGCAAAAGCTCTCCCAGGAAATGATGGGCCTGTACAAGAAGGAGGGCGTCAATCCCTTGGGAGGCTGCCTGCCCATGCTGCTGCCGATGCCCATCTTCATCGCCCTGTACTGGGTGCTTTTCGAAAGCGTGGAGCTGCGCCAAGCGCCGTTCGCGCTGTGGATTGATGACCTCGCTGCGATGGATCCTTTCTTCATCCTGCCGCTGCTCATGGGGGCCACCATGTACGTGCAGCAGCTCTTGAGCCCGACCATGGGCGACCCCATGCAGGCGCGCATCATGAAGCTGATGCCGATCATGTTCACCGTGCTGTTCCTGTTCTTTCCCGCGGGCTTGGTGCTGTATTGGTTGGTCAACAGCGTGCTGTCCGTTGCCCAGCAGTGGTACGTGATGAAGAAGGCAGAGGTTGCCGCCGCGCCAGCGCGGAGCTGACCCTGTCCAACAACGCCGACACCATTGCCGCGGTCGCCACGCCACCGGGCCAGGGCGGGGTGGGCATTGTGCGCATCTCCGGCCCGCTGGCGCTCAAGATCGGCCAGTCCATCGTCGGCGAGCCCCTGCCCCCGCGCCATGCCTTGCATGCGCAATTCACCCACGAAGACGAGCAGCTCGACGATGGGGTGGGCCTGTACTTCGCCGCACCCAACTCCTTCACCGGCGAGGACGTCGTGGAACTGCAAGGCCACGGTGGCCCCGTGGTGATGCAAATGTTGCTGAACGCGGTGCTCGCCAGCGGCGCGCGCTTGGCCAAACCTGGCGAGTTCAGCGAACGCGCCTTCCTCAACGGCCAGATCGACCTGGCCCAAGCGGAGGCCGTGGCGGACCTCATCGCCAGCGCCTCAACGCAGGCCGCACGGGGTGCAGTGCGCTCCCTTAGTGGGGAATTCTCCCTCCATGTCAAGCAGTTGGACGACAGCATCCTGAAGTTGCGGGTCTCGGTCGAAGCGGCCATAGACTTTCCGGACGAGGAGGTTGAACTGTTGGCGGAGGGTCGCGTTGGCGAGCAACTGGAAGCGCTCATCGCCGCCGTCCAAGCGCTGACTCGGCAGGGCCGCCAAGGCGCTTTGCTCACCCAAGGCATCAACATCGCCATCATCGGCGCGCCCAATGCGGGCAAGTCGAGCTTGTTGAACCGCCTGAGCGGCGAGGAAACGGCCATCGTCACGGACATTCCCGGCACCACCCGGGACCTGTTGAAGGTGGACTTGGTTCTAGACGGGCTGCCGGTTCGCTTGGTGGACACCGCCGGCCTGCGGGAAAGCACGGACCCCGTGGAAGTTGAAGGCGTGCGGCGAGCCCGGCTGGCCGCCGAAAAAGCAGACCTCATCCTGGAGGTTTGCGACCTTGCCGAGCGTCCACTGAACGCGCTGCCATCGAGCCCGGAACGCACGCTTCGCGTGGAGAACAAGATTGACCTGGTTGACGCCCGGCCCGGCCTTGCCAAGGAGTCGCCGCCAACGGTGCGCGTGTCCTGCTTGACCGGTGCCGGCATCCAGGCGTTGAAGGAGGCCATTAAGGACCAGGTGGGCTTCACCGGCGAAAGCTCGACGTTCAGCGCCCGCCAAAGGCACCTTGAAGCCCTTAACGCCGCGTTGACGGCTTTGGAAAGCGGCGCTCAGCGACTTGGGTGCAAGGCTGCTGCCGAAATCATCGCTGAGGAGTTGCGCCTAGCCCATCTGGCGCTTGGGGAAATCACCGGCGAAACCACGCCGGACGACCTCTTGGGCAGCATCTTCGCCACCTTCTGCATCGGCAAATAGGCCCAAGCTTCAAGAGCACGCCCTCTTCACTGTGAGGGCGGGACGCCTTCAAGCCGAGATATCCCGCCGGAATCAAGTACGCGGTCCTCCCGTCAAGCGGCGCCAACGCTTCGCCGCCAGTGCACCATCTCGATGGCCGCGGCCGCCGCTTCAAGGCCTTTGTTGAACTCATCGTCAGCGGCCCGCGCCGCGGCATGCTCCATCTTCAGCACGGGCAGAATCTCCACCACCACCGGGCGGCGATAGCGCTGCATCACCTCCCCCAAGCCCCGCATGCACTCGTTGGTGATCATCTCGAAGTGCAGGGTTTCCCCCTTGAGAATGATCCCGAAGCAGATCACGGCGTCAATTTCCTTGGCCGCATCGAGCGCCAGCAAGTCCGCGGCCGCCAAGGGCAGTTCCAAGGAGCCGGGCAACCGATGCACCTCGATGCGCTGATAGCCGTGGGTGCGCAGCGCGCCTTCGCAGGCGTCCGAAAGGCTATCCACCAATTCGGGATACCACTTCGATTTCAGTATCGCGATGCGGCCCGGGTTTGCTATCGCCGGCAAGGCGCTCAGGTCAGCACTGGTCTTCATGACGCCGCCAGCGCCTCTGTGCCCTCAAGCTCAGCCAGCAACCGCTGCAGCTTGGGAATTGCCTCCATCACCGGCCCCGGGTCGGTTTGCGGCAGCGGCCCTTGGTCATCGCGCTCCGGCAGCGTGAAGCCATCGAGCCGCGAGGCGCGCAGCCAATCCAGCAGCGCCTCATCTTGGGACCATTCCAGTTGATTCATGAAGTTGGCCAAGGTGGTGCGCAGAAAGTCAGCGTCGGAATCCGGGTGTGGAACGGGTGCGCACAGCCGGTTCTTGGCCGCGTCATCATCCCCGTAGGCCGCCTCAACATGGGCGGTGAAGGCGCCGCTGAACACTTGCTGGCAGGTGCGCAGTGATTGCAGCGTGATGGCCTGGCCGTCGAACACGGGCAGCACCGGGCGCCGGGCCAAGCCGTCGGTGGCGCAATGCACGTGCAGCGTAGCGGGAGAGGTCGGCACCGTCCCCTGGTCCAGAGTGATGGCGTGCTGATCAATGCGCTGCACATGTCCTAGCCGCACCACGTCCTTGATGCGGCGCAACTGCTCAAGTTCAGCGCGAGTGACCGTGGCGCAGCGGTACATGGTCGGCCACACGCTGTCATCGAACCGCAGAAGCTGGCCCGCCGCATTGACCCGTTCAAAGACGTCGCGATAGCTGGTGCCCTCAACGATGGCCCGGGTCTGGTCCGCGAAGCCCCGGTTGAGCGCGTCGGCGAACTGGCGGCCCGGCTGAATGTTGGCTCGGTCCAGCAGCCAGGAGTCCCTAGGCATGATCCAGGTGATGCTGTCCGGGTTCATGCCGTGGGCCAGCAAGAACAAGCAGGCGTCCATGCCGGTCTTGCCGGCCCCAACGATGACGTAGCGTTCGAACTTTCCGCCCAGCTTCGGTAGCTCGTTCGGCGGCGCCCAGTTGACGCCTTCCCCGACGGTGAACGGCGGCGGCGACACCGAGGGCACGTTCACGTTCATGTAGGTGGCGTCCACGATCTTGCCCGCCTCCACCGACCACGCCCCATCGGATACCAAGGATCCGAAGCGCCCGCGGCCTTCGTACTCGCATAGAGGAAAGTAGCGAACCCGCCCCGAGGGCAGGAACTGGCGCTGCATGACTTGCCCGAAGTAAGCGCACACCTCGCTGTTGGTGGCCAATTCACAAAGGCCCTTGTTCCAGCCCTCGGTGTCGATCGCGCCGCTGCCCAAGGGCCTTGAATTGACCCCGTAGAACGACGACGGTTGGTGCAGGCGGACGAAGGGATAGGCGTCGTTCCAATGCCCGCCGGGTTGGTGGCGCCGATCCACGATAACCACGGAGGCCTCGGTTTCGGTCATCAGCACGTCGGTGAACGCCATGCCCATGGCACCGGCGCCGACCACCAGATAGTCTGCTTCGAGGGTCGTCATTGTCTTGCCAGCGGCGCTCCTAAAGACCAGTATTGACATCATACCGGAGAACCGGGACCGGTCGGTGTATGGTGAGCGCGTTGCGTCAGTCCTAACGATGGTGGCACGCTCGCATCTGTTGGATTTGTTCCTGCGCAAGGCGTTGGCTGTACTTTGAACGGCCAGTGCATCATCGTGGTGAAGGAACGGATCAACAGCACCGCGAACGTATATTGGAGGCAGCTATGGGCGACTACGTCTATCCGGGCATTCTCAGCAGTGTGGCGCTGCTCGTGTACTACTTCACCTTGTTCAAGTCCGGCATGGCCCGCGGCCGCTTCAAGGTTGCGGCGCCGTCCCACGACGGACCGGAAGAGTACGTGCGCCATGTGCGCGCCCACCAGAACACGGTGGAGCACCTCGTGATGTTCCTGCCAGGCCTTTGGCTCTTTGCATGGGCGGTGGACCCGATCTGGGCAGCGGGCATCGGCGCCATTTGGCCGGTTGGCCGCCTGATGTACGCCTTGGGCTACTACAAAGCGCCGGAGAAACGCAGCATCGGCCTCTACATCAGCATGCCGCCGATTTACATATTCATCCTGGGTTCGCTGATCGGCTTCGTCCTGAAGGCCTTGTAACGGATGCGGAGTTAGCCGAAAGGGGCGCTAGGACCAAGGGCGCAGCGCGCGCCAGCCTTGGTCCGTGCCAAGCGCCGCCGCATCGGCATCGTAGCTGTACAGCCAATGCTGCTGGGGTGAGAAGCCGCCATCGAGCTTCTCGTTGGTGCGGCGGAACCGTTCGTTGCGCCGGGCCACGGCCTCCGGGTCCGCAAGGTGATACCAGCCCTCGGCGTTGCGCGACTGCTGCACGATCAGGTGCGCACGCTCCATGCGCAAGGCTTGGTAGCGGGCTAGGTCAGCCGCCACGTCGCCTGTGGATTCAGACAAGATACGCGCCAGCACCCAAGCATCCTCCAGCGACTGAACGGCGCCTTGGGCATGATAGGGCAGCATCGCGTGGGCGGCGTCGCCCAGCAGGCCGATCCGCCCCGCCACCCAATCGCTTAACGGGTTGCGGTCATGCAGCGCGGTGACGAAAGTTCTCTCGGTTGCCTCAATGACGCGCTTGGGCCGATCGTACCAGCCAGTGAAGGCGGCAATGACTTCGTCGGCGCGGGCCGTTTGGGACCAGGATTCCCGTTTCTGGCCATCCGCCTGTCCCAAGGCCAGCCAATTGAGCCGGGCTCCGCCGGAGACCCAGTAGTAAACGAACGATAGACGCGGCCCCATGTCCACATGGGCTGACACCGGAATGCCAAGATGGGCAACATCTTGCCCATCCACCACGCCGCGCCAAGTGACGTAACCGGACGGTCTGGGCGGGTCCGGCGAGAAAACCTGTTCGCGCACCAGCGAATGAATGCCGTCGGCACCCACCAAGATGTCGCCGGTGATGCGCTCGCCGGAATCGCAATCCGCCCAAGCCTGTGCGGCGTCCTGCCCAACAGCCACGACCTTGGTTTGCAGGCGAAGGCGCGCCGCATCCAGCACCCCGGTCAACGCGGCAATCAGGTCGGCCCGATGGGCGTGGTAGTAGGCGTAGCCGTAGGTCTGGCGCACCCGAGGCATCAGCGGCGTGCGCAGGATGGTTTCGCCGGTGTCCCAGACGCTGTACTTGTGGAAGTCCGGCTCCGTGCAGAATTCGGCCAGCGCATCGCCCAAGCCGAGGGTTTCCAGCACGCGCACGCCGTTGGGGCTGAGCTGAATGCCCGCGCCCACCTCGGTGAAGGCGGGCGCTTGCTCAAGGAGCAGGTAATCGACGCCGAGCTTGGCCAGCGACAACGCCAGCGCGCTGCCGCCAATGCCGGCGCCCACGATGATGACCCTCACTTAATGCGTCCCGAGTGGCTTTGTTGGATGATTGTGGTTCAACCCGAGGCGAATGCAAGCTTCATGCTTACCGCGCACGGCACAGCGACGCAACTTCGGCAAGAACCCCCGGAGCGAAAGCTAGCCGCCCTTGAACCGGGCCCGAGGGAAGCAGGCGGGCCGCCGCGGGACGGTGCACGCCCTGAGGTCCCCCAGACCATGCTTCAGCGGGTTCCAGAACGAACTGTTGGAGTCCTCGATGCGCCCATTCGCTAATTGACTGCATCGAGCCCAGCCTTGTAAGTTGCCCCACTTTCGTCGAACGAGCTTTAGCAGCGGGGTTTGAATGGGATTGAAGTACGATTTCAGCGCACTGCGAGGGGATTTGCTCGGCGGCATCACCGCCACGGTGGTGGTGTTCCCCGCAGCGCTGGCATTTGGCGTGACGTCCGGGCTGGGCGCGGCAGCCGGCGTGTACGGTTCAATAGCCGTCGGCTTTTTCGCCGCCACCTTCGGCGGCACGCGCATGCAGATTTCCGGGGCCACGGGGCCGATGGCCGTCGCGACCGCCGTGATCGTGACCAGCCACGCAACCACCCTGACGGAGGCGTTGACGGTGGTGGTGCTGGGCGGGCTGCTCCAAGCGTTGCTTGGGTTGACCAAAGTCGGCCGCTTCGTGGCCTACACGCCGCAGGTGGTGATTTCCGGGTTCATGTCCGGCATCGGCCTGATCATCATCCTGATTCAGTTGATGCCTCTGTTGGGTGCGCCGAACGCCGGCGGCACGTTGGATTCGATCAAGGCGTTGCCGGCAGGAATCAGCGATGCAAACCTCAGCGCCGTCGCCATCGCCTTGGTCACGCTCGCCATCGCCATGCTCTGGCCCAAGCAGTTGTCGAAGTACTTGCCAGGGCCATTTGCTGCGCTCTTGGTTGGGACGCTCATGGGCCTCTTCTGGTTGATCGACGCCCCCGTCGTCGGCCCGGTGCCCATGGGCCTGCCGGCGTTTGCGCTGGAGCTGCCCACAGCCGCTTTCGTCGTAGGGGCCTTGGAACCGGCGTTTATTTTGGCCCTGTTGGGTTCGGTGGACAGCCTGCTAACTTCGCTCATTTCGGATACCGTCACGGGCACGCGCCACGATCCGAACCGCGAACTCGTCGGGCAGGGTATCGGCAACATGATGGCGGGCATGTTTGGTGGCATGCCGGGCGCTGGCAACACGCTTGGGACCCTCACCAACATCAACGCCGGCGGTACCACGCGCCTTTCCGGGGCCACCTACGCCGTCTTGATGCTGGTGCTGGTGGCGGGTTTCGGCAACACCATTGAGCCGGTGCCTCGCGCCGCCTTGGCTGGGGTTCTCATCAAGATTGCGCTGGACATCGTGGACTGGCGCGTGCTGATGCGCGTTCACAGGATGAGTCCTCGGCACGCAGTGATCATGTTGATGACGCTGGGCATCACCGTGTTCGTGGATCTCGTCACTGCGGTGACCGTGGGCCTGATCATCGCGGCAATGTCCCACGCACGGCAGTTGGAGAGCTTGGAACTGGACAACGTGATTTCCGTGCCAATGCTGGACCGGCAATTCTTCGGCCTCACGGATGACGCTGTGGACGCCTTCTCGGCACGCACCGGCTTGGTGTCGCTGAAGGGCATGTTCTCCGTCGCCTCCTCGCACCGCCTGATGGGCGCGTTCAGCACCGACGTGCGCAAGCACGAGGTGGTGATCTTTGACTTCTCCGAGACCGTGCACGTTGACGACAGCGCCACCTTCGTGATCGCGCGATTGATGGACGCGGCGTTGGAGTCAAAAACCGAAGTGATAATCGTGGGCATGTCAGGGTCGGTTCTGGCGGCGTTCCAAGCGTTCGACTTGCTGCGGGCCGTGCCGGAGGGGCGACGCGTGGAGTCGTTGGACGAGGCGCGGGAAATCGCTCGGGAGCTGTTGAAGGTCTAGGCTTGCTCGGGCGTCCCGATTCAAAGCCTCTTGCCCTCGAACAGAAATCGCGGGGTTCACAGGGCGCACTTGCAAACTCGGGAGTTATGGGCTGATGTTGGAGAGTGGATTCTCTCTTGCCGTGGCACCGAATCACGGATTCTTCACGTAGGCATTCTTGCGCAGATAGAACCACCAGTTGATCGCCATGCAAACGGCATAGAAGGCTGCAAATCCGTACAGCGCGCGCTCGGGCGTGGTCGCCGTGATTTGCTCGCCGAACACTTTGGGGATGATGAAGGCACCGTAGGCAGCCACCGCCGAGGTCCAGCCGAGCACTGGGCCGGCCTGCTCCCTGTCGAAGACGATGGCGATGGTGCGGAACGTCGAGCCGTTGCCGACGCCTGTTGCCGTGAAGAGAATCAGGAACAGGATCAGAAACGGCAGGAAGTACTGTTCTGGCGTTGGGGAGGCGTAGGCCAAGGCCATGAAGTACGCCACGCCGAGTGCGCAGGCCGTCATGATCGCAGAAATGATCTGCGTGATCAGCGCCCCGCCGAGACGGTCTGAGACCAAGCCGCCTAGGGGACGGATGAGCGCGCCGATGAACGGGCCCGTCCAAGCGTACATCAAGGCGCTCGGCCCGTTTGCGTTAACGGTTGTGTGGGTCATCACACCATCAACCTCAATGTGCTGGAAGCCGAACACGACCTTGATTGCCAGGCCGAATGCCGCGGCGTAGCCGATGAAGGAGCCGAAGGTCATGGTGTAGATCACCGTCATGGCCCAAGTGTGCTTGTCCCTGAAGATCGCATACTGCCGATCTAGGCTTTGGCGAACCGGGCCGGGAATCAGCCGGAGCGCAACTATGGTCGCAGCAATCACAAGCGGCAGGACGATCCACTTGCTCAGCTCCAAGCCGGAGCCGCCGGTCCTTGCAGGCAGCAGCAGCCACAGTCCGATGGCCGCGGTGACCAGCCCGGCTGCCAGCATGCCGATGATCTTGCCGAATGCCCGGGCGGATGACGTCACCCCCGGGGACACGTGCGGCGCGGTGATGTTGTTCATGCCGAACCAAGCTGCAATGACCAGCGGAACCAGGACGGCCACCCAGACATAACCGGCGTTGTGAATATAGGTCTCGGTCCCGGCTGGGATCTTGCCGATTGGTGTTCCGGACGCCGTGTCGAGAATCAGCCCAGAGCCGCCGAACACGCCGACCGTCATGACCAGCGGCACCACAATCTGCATGGTGGTGACGCCGAAGTTGCCGAGGCCGGCGTTCAACCCCAGCGACAGCCCCTGTACCTTCTTGGGGTAGAAAAAGGAAATGTTCGACATTGAGGAGGCGAAATTGCCGCCACCCAAGCCGGACAGCAGCGCTATCGCTTGGAATTGCCACAACGGCGTGCTCGGAATCTGCAATAGGACTCCTGTGCCAGCTGCCGGAATGATCAGCAAAGCCGTCGTCAGAAAGATCGTGTTGCGGCCGCCTGCCATGCGGATGAAGAAGGAGGACGGGATGCGCAGGGTCGCTCCGCTCAACCCGGCGATGGCAGCGAGGGTGAACAGCTCCGCCTGGGTGAACGGAAACCCTAGGTTGATCATTTGAACGGTGATGATTCCCCAGTACAGCCACACCGCGAAGCCACACATCAAGCAGGGAATCGAAATGCACAAATTGCGTGTCGCGATCCGCTTGCCCGCGGCCTCCCAGAAAGTCGCATTCTCAGGGTTCCAGTTCGGCAGGTCATTGGCCATTGGTTTGATCCTCCCCTTTCGCGCTTAATGTCTTTGGCGGCTAGCGGCCGAATGCAACGGCCGACTTGGGCAACTTGCGTTGAAGAACGCCCTGCGCGCCCGCTTTGCACCGAAGCGACGGACCCCAGCAACATGACTTATGGATGGTATGGCTGGAGCCCTATCGAGTCCGCGATGAAACGCCCCTTGCTTTAGACGGGGATCATTCAGCGATGCGGGCGGAAAATCCTTGATGTCGATCAAGATTTTGCGAAGCGCCGAGCCGGGTGTTGGCCTGCGTGCTCGAAGCCACCGGGATTGGAATTCTGGGGCCTATCGCATCTTGCGGCAGCCACATTCGTGCGTGGTAGGATTGGGGTGCTGTGTCTGCACCATTAGGCCGATCATGGAACCGTCATGCTGACTGGAAGCTGCCTCTGCGGCGACATCGCCTTCGCAATCGACGGCCCCATCGAGGAGATGACGCACTGCCACTGCTCGATGTGCCGCAAGTTCCATGGCAGCGCATTCGCGACCTTTGGCATGGCAGCACCGGCTGATTACCGTTGGGTGCGCGGCGAGGCGCGGGTTCGGTCGTATCGTTCATCATCCCAAGGCTGCCGGCATTTCTGCCCTAGGTGCGGTTCGGCCGTCCCGTCTCACGGGGACGACTCGCCCAACACCATCATTCCCATGGGCAATGTGGCCGAAGACCCCGCTTCGCGCCCGCAGCGCCACATTTTCATCGGCTCCATGGCACCTTGGCACCAGATCGTCGATGACCTGCCGCAACATGAGGCGTACCCGCCGGAGTTTGGGCCGGACGCGGTTACCGTTGCGCGCCCCGACCGACAACCCCGGACGACGGGGGCCACTGCAGGAAGTTGCCTGTGCGGTGCGGTTGCCTTCGAGTTCGGCGGCCCTCCCCTGCGCATTTACAACTGCCATTGCTCACGCTGCCGCCGCGCTGTCAGCGGCGCCTACCAGACCCTGATTCGCGCAAACCGGAACGGGTTTCGCTGGCTCACAGGCGATGGCCTCGTTGTCGAGTACCGGCATCCGGGATGCCGGTTTCAATGCGCGTTCTGCCGCATCTGCGGCGCTCGCATGCCTTGGGGCCGAGATCGGCAGGTTGCAATTCCCGCCGGCAGCTTGGACAGCGATCCAGGCGCAGGACCGAGCGACAACATCTTCGCGGATTCGCGTGCGGCTTGGACAGCGCTCGATTCGGGCATGAAGACTTGGTCGGGCGCCGCTAGCTGGTATAGACCGCCGGAGGAACAGTCTTAACGTTGGGTGCTGCGTCCCGTGGGTCGGGGCAGAGGCTCGCATGGGATTCTGCACTTGGAGGTTGCGGAGTAGGTACTGTGCCCTATTGAATAAGACGATGGTTGGGGTGCAAACTACAAAAGTAACTCGGGTCGGGTCAGGCCGAATCCGATACTATCTATGAGAGGTTGAGCGGGTTAACGCGTGTCTCTACTCCACTACGAAAACGTATTCTCTGCGCTGAACCTTCACAGGGCAGATACGCACGAAAGCCCGCACAAGGTTGCGATGCTGCTGGCAGTGACGGACTTGATCGAGGACAAAATCCTCACCGAAAACAATATCCAGTATTCCGTTCTCCTAACTGATGCGTTTGCGGCGCGCTTCAGAGAGCTGAGCAACGAGAAAAATGCAGAAAACCCTGTATACTCGTACTTCAATCTGCGCAACGAACCGTTCTGGCACCATCGGCTCAAGCCCGGAAAAAGCGAGGCCTACCGGCGGCTATCGACCGTCACCAGCCGCAGGCAAGTTGAACAATACATCGCCTATGCTTACTTGGACGATGAGTTGTTCGAGCTATTGAACAACCAAACCGTGCGCGAGCTCTTGCGATCGACCCTGTTGGAAAAAATGACGATAACACCAGCGGAGAGACAAGCGCGGCTGCAAGTGAAGGGTTGGGACTGGCTTGAATGTGAAGCCTGTGTTCGAGACTACTTCGATATGCTAGGCAAGGAACTGCGTGGCGAGCGTTACAACAAGACCAAGCATAGACAGGTGCTGAAGAAAAAGCTGCGCAGCCGTTCCGACAGTGCTGTGGAGCGCAAACACCACAACATCAGTGCCATCTTGGTGCAGCTTGGTTTTGCTTACATTTCCGGATACAAGCCTTTATTTAATTATCAGGATCAGTTGCGAAACGTAGTTCTCGCGCACCTTGCCGGAAAGCAAAGCGAGTTCAAGCGCGTGAACACTTTGCGAGAAGTCAGTCGTGCTCCATACATTGGGGACTGGAACAAAGTTCTGGATAAGGAAACTCCGGACAGGGTACCAGCGGTAGAACCGCCGGAGCGCATTTATCTGGCGCGTCAAGTCAACTACTCTCAACAAGAGGCGGAGAACCGGAACCTAGGAGAGCTAGGAGAGAAGTTCGTTTTGGAATTCGAGAAATTCCATCTAGTGCAAGCGGGCCGTAAAGACTTGGCGGAGGAGGTGGAATGGAGCAGTAAGGAGCAAGGCGACGGACTTGGCTATGACATACGCTCTTTTCCGATTGGAGACGATGGAATCGCGAGGGAGGAAGAAAGGTTCATAGAAGTCAAAACTACCAATAGCGGCAAATATCAACCCTTCTACATTAGCCAGAATGAAGTTGATTTCTCTCGGAAATTCAGAGAGCAGTACAGCCTCTATCGAGTCTACAACTTTAGGAATCAGGGGCGCTTATACCGAATTCAGGGCCGCGTCGAAGACCATGTGCGCTTGAATCCGGTTCTTTTCCGAGCGAGATTCGGCTAACCCGCGAGACACTCCGCTAGCAGTTGCTTCAACCTTGCTGCAATTTACTCAGACTCCCACTAATGTGGACACCAAATGTAGCGGCCTCACATAGCGCAGTGGTTTCCGTGATACTGGTTGCAGTCGCGCTCGGCTCTGCGAGCTGCCAGACCAAGGGTCCACCAACCCATGCGAAGCTGCTCTGAGCGGGCAGCTCCGTGCCGCAGTAACTCGCTGGGTCGAACTTCAAATTGCGCTCAAGCTCCGCCGAATGATCAATGATCAAGTCGATTGATTTTTCCAGTTGTAGAGTAATCGCACTGTGCGGTTGCTCTGTCCGGGTCCTGCCCTCATTCGCCGCCCCGGCCAACTCCCACCAAACTCGCCAATCAGTTAGGCCGCACGAAAACCTGGCTGCCCGCCATGGCCGCGGCGCCATGACGATAGGGTTGCCAGCGCAAGACATCAGGGGCATGAGCATCGCTGTCGAGATCGTAAACGTCCACGGATATGCGCGCCTCTTGCCAGTCTTCGCCGTTGGGGGCCTTTGCCGCGATGTAGCTCAATGGCACCGCAAGCTCAGCAGCGTAGCCCGTCTCGGTTAAAGCAAGTGACAACTGCGTATTCGCACTTGTGTCGTCGACGAAGGATAGGAGCTCGTCTTTCACGTGCGCGCCAGTCGAGAAAATAGTTGCAACTTGAGCTGCCATATGACCGCCGAACAAAGCCTCGCTAGCGCCCATGTTGGCGTCCCGTTCAGCGGGTTCCCGGGGGTCTATAGCGAAGCTAATTGAATCCTGTGCTCTGGGAATGAGGTCCGCATGCGCTCTTACATCATCGTCGATGACGTTAACGCCGACGTACAGGTGCTCTGGCCCCTCCCTCACATCGAACTGAAAAGACACATCGCTTGGCTCAAGCTCCGGAAACAGGATATCGCCTTGCCGCACGGCGCTGTAAGTGAGCGGGCCCCATTCGGACAAATCGCCATCGACTTCCACGGCGTCAATCGTGCCAATCGCGTACTTCGAAAGAGGCAGCACGGGCTTAAGAACCGGGAATTGCGCCGGCCTGTCACCAATGATGCCCGTGACAATCCACTCAACGGAGGAAGCGGTGAGCGAATGGTAGGGCACGGCCTCATCGGTGGAGAGGCGCAGAAACAGCTCCACGCTCTCTCCGGCGGGCACCGACAGAGGCATCAGCCCTTCGATGTTAAAGTTGGTTTTGCGCGCGACGGACGGAGAGATCGTAAGGGTGGATGCGGTCGGGTTCGTTATGGTGACCTTTTGGCTCGCTTCACTGAAGAGCTCGTCGGTGGATCTCAACCCATGCATTTCAATGGCGTTCACCACTTCTGTCAACGCGGACAAAAGCTCTGGGTTAGACACATCCTCGTCGTGGATGCCGTCGAGCAGGACGTTGGCGATACGCGGCCCGTCGTCACGCATCGTCACCCAGGCGACGTGATCGAACTCTCCAAAGGCAGTGCCGCGCAGTCCGCTGCCCCCGCCTGTGGTTGCCAGCGTGATGAAGTTTCGTTCATTGCGCGTCACTCGGCTGTACTGATGGAAGTGGCCGGCGAACACGGTGTAGTCCCGTTCGCCCAGCAACGCTTCAACTTCAAGCCAGTCTTCGTTGACCGAGGGATAGGTCCATAGCGGTTGATGCAATAGCACAATCGTCCAGCGCGGATCTGGGTGCTGTGCAAGCACGGACTTGATGAACGCCATCTGGTCGGCTTGCTTCCAGGGGCCGGGCACGGGGGTGTCAGGCTGGGTCACCATGCCGAAGAGTTCGCTGTTGATGACGACGAACAGCACATCCTTGTACAGGAAGTGATAGTAGCTCGGGCCAAATCGCCGCTGCCACTCTTGGGCCATAACGGCGTTGTTCATGTCGTGATTGCCCGGGG
This sequence comes from Candidatus Azophilus sp., assembly GCA_965220835.1. Lineage (GTDB taxonomy): Bacteria > Pseudomonadota > Gammaproteobacteria > Pseudomonadales > Azotimanducaceae > Azophilus. The sequence continues at coordinate 3,332,518 of OZ244842.1, forward strand.
TGTAGAAGAATGGCGCCTCAAGCTCGCTGACAAAGGCTTCCAACTCACCCCACTCGCGATCCAATTGAGCTTGATTCTCCGTGTAGCCCTCGATCAAATCGCCAACGCTTACAACGAACGCCGGCGAAAGCAGATTGACCTTGGGCATGGCACCGGCAAAGACCCCGGGCCGCGCGCAACAGGTGCGATCACTAACAACAACAAAGTGAAAGTCGTCTGCGCCGTCCTCCAGTTCAAGATCGGTCCAAGGTGTGGCACCCTGAAGATCAGGAACCTGTATGGCCGGACTTTCTGTCGCTGGCGGTGCGCATGCAGTGAGGAGCGCTAACAGGATGATCGAACCGAGGAGTTGGACGCGGGACATGATTTCGAGGCCCTCAAATGTCCTACTCTACTTGTGCCGATTGGAATTTCAAACAGGGGCTGGTTTTTCGGATTTGCTTAGATGCCCTCCAGCAACGCTCGAATCGCCCGTCAAGAAGCGTATCCCCAATAGGTTAACGTTGATGCAAGCACATCAATGTCGTCTTGCACGAAGCGCGCCTCTTTCTTGAGGCGACAGATGGTGGAGGCGGCGGGAGTCGAACCCGCGTCCGTGGGTTCGCCGCAATCGGCTCTACATGCTTAGGGTCCGTCTATTGCTTTAACCGCAAGCGGCCCGGCGGCCAGGGCGCTGTTGGCGAGCCCGGAAGGTTTTGACGCTGCCGCCCCCGGGCGTGGGCGAAAGCGCGATCCTGCTGTCTTTGCCGCCGATTTCACCCCGCAGGCGAGGGATCATCAGCGTTAGCGGCGGTTTAGGCCGCTAGTGCGTAGTTGTCGTCGTTGGCAACTATAGGTTTGCAGCGATTGTTTTGCGAGAGCCGCTACGCTCTCGGCATGCACCTTTTGCTTTGAGACCGACGTCGAGACCGTATCGCCCCCAATGGACTTGCTGAATGAAGGCGAAGTTTAGCACGGTGCCGCAATCCGCTACCATCGGCGCATGATATGGTTTTTCAGCAATTTGTGGCGGGCGCTTGAGGCGCTTGGGGAGTTCGTTCGTACAAGGAGCCGGCTGGAACCTACAGCGGTCGCTCTCGCCCTCTGCCTGAGCCCCCTCGCCCAGGCTGCCACCTTCGACCCCCGCGCCTTCATTAGCCGCGCTGTTGAGTTGATCGAACAAGGGCAGTTCGCCTTCGCCCGCACTTGGCTGGACCCGGCGGTGGTGGCCCACCGGCTGCACCCGCACGAGCGCTCGCACGCCTACTACCTGCGCGGCTACAGCTTCCAAGCCCAGGGCTTGCACGTCTCCGCCGCCCAAGACTATGCCCGGGCCTTGGAGTTTGATGCGGAGAACCCGGCGGCGCTGGTGGCCAGGGGCAGCCTGCACTTTCACGGTGAAGGCATGCGCAGCGACAAGGCGCTGGCTTTCGGCTTCTTCGCGCGGGCTGCCGCCACGGGACATGCCGCAGGTGAGTACCACTTGGGCTATGCCTACCTCACCGGCGCCGGCCCATCCCATGATCTGGAAGAGGCCCGCATCTGGCTGGAGAGTGCCGCGCAAAAGGGCCACCAAGCGGCGATGGTGCAGCTTGCTGCCAGCTACCGAACGGCCTTTACCGACGAACCGGACCTCCAAGAGGCCAAGCACTGGTATGAACGCGCCCTGGAGGCTGGCAGTGCGGAAGCGCCCGTCGCCTTGGGCTACATGGTCCGCAGCGGGGAACTGGAAGGCGCCTCTGCGGAAAAAGCCGCGGCGTACTTCAAGCAGGGCGCGGAGCGGGGCTCGGGCAACGGCATGGCCAACTTGGCCCACGCCTACCTGACCGGCAACGGCATTGAGCAGGACTTCGAAGCGGCGCGGCACTGGTTTGCTCGGGCCGCGGCCTTAGAGGCGCGGGGCAGTTTTGTCGGATTGGGGCACATCCACGAGGCTGGCTTGGGCGTGCCCGCAGACATCGGCGCGGCGATGGCTTGGTATCGGCGCGGCGCGGAAGCGGGCTTCAGCCGCCCGACCCTGCGCTTGGTGCGCCTGCTGCTGGCTGAAGGCCAGGAAGGCCAGGCTTCGGGCTGGTTGGAGCGGGTTCTTGCCGCCGGCACCGCCGAGGCGTTGAACGGCTATGCATGGCTGCGCGCCACTTCAACCGCCGCCGGAGTGCGCAACGGCGAGTTGGCGCTTGCCCAAGCCCAGCAGGCGGTGGCCTTGGAACCCAAAGCAGACCATCTGAACACGCTGGCCGCCGCGTACGCCGAACTCGGCCAGTTCGACAAGGCGGTGGCCACCCAGCGGGAGGCGCTGGCCTTGGCCGCTGGCAACGAAGCCATGGTCCGTGAATTGAACCGCCATTTGGGCGCTTATTCGAAAGGCCAGCCTTGGCGGGAGTGAGGCTCGCACCGGCCCGAGGGCGTCCCGCTCTAGCTCCGAATTCCGGAAGGGTCCCCAAAACGCACTGTGCGGCTAGCCATTCCCATCAAGCTCCATCGAACCGAAGGTTGGCTTTCGCACCAGCGATACTCCAACGCGATCTAGCGGTAGCGCCGCGACCTATCAATCGCGCCTGTACCCTAGGCGCCGTTTTTGGTACAAGACCGCAACGCCCGGCACCGCCTCCGGCTGAGTTGCAATGAGCATTGATCAAAAGCGCACGGAAACCATCTTTGACCTGGTCTGCGAGATGACGGCTGCGGGACAGGCCGAGTTTCGCCCCGGCGATGTCTGCGCCCTGCTGCGGGAGCGCAACCAGCCCATGGGCACCTGGATGGTGCGCCGCGAGCTCTCCAAGCTGGAGGACGACGGGCTGGTCGCCATCGATCCGGCCAGCGGCACGTGGCACCGCACCGGCAAAGCGGCCAAACCCAACTCCGATGCGGCCTGAACCAATGGCCGATGCCAAACAAGGCGCCGCCGATGCGGAAATGGACTTTGAAGCCGCCCTGAAAGCGCTTGAAGACTTGGTCAAGCAGATGGAGTCCGGCGAACTCGGCCTTGAAGCCTCCTTGGCGGCCTTTGAGCAAGGCGTCAAGCTCACCCGCCAGTGCCAAGCTGCGCTTAAGCAAGCGGAACTGCGCGTGCGCACCCTCACGGAAGACAACCAGCTTGAAGACCTGGACCTCGGGTCCTTGAATGACGGCTGAGCCGGATGCCGTCCGGGCCGCCATAGAAAAGGCGCTGACGGGGTCTATACCAAGCCGCTCCCCCATTGCCCAGCCGCTGGTGGACGCCATGCGCTACGCAGCCCTGGGCGGCGGCAAGCGCTTGCGGCCCATGCTCACTTGCGCCGCCTGCATGGCCTTTGGCGGCCGTTTGGAAGATGCGCTCCCTGCCGCCTGCGCCGTAGAACTGATTCATGCCTACTCCCTGGTGCATGACGACCTGCCCGCCATGGACGACGATGCCCTGCGCCGGGGCAGGCCCAGCTGCCATGCCGCCTACGGTGAGGCGGTGGCCATTCTGGTGGGCGATGCGCTGCAAGCCTTGGCCTTCGAGGTGCTCGCAAGCACGCCGGGGAGCAGCGCCGCCAATCGGGCCAGGGCGGTGCGCCTGTTGGCGGAAGCTGTTGGCTGGCGGGGCATGGTGGGTGGCCAGGCCTTCGACATGGCCAGCGAAGGCCAGCGGCTGACCTTGGCTGATCTGAAGGCACTGCACGCCGCCAAGACCGGTGCGCTCCTGAGTGTCGCCGTGCAGCTGGGCGCCCTCTTCGCGAACGCCAGCGAGGCGCAAGTGGCCGTCGCCAAGGCCTTCGGCGAGCGCATCGGTTTGGGCTTTCAGATCGTTGACGACGTGCTGGACGTCAGTAGCGACACGGCCACGCTGGGCAAGCCCGCCGGCTCCGACCAACAAGCGGACAAATCCACGTTCGTCACCCTGATGAGCTTGGATGAGGCGCGCCGGGAGGCGCTGGCCCTAAGCGAGGAAGCCACCAGCATACTGCGCCGGGAGGGCTTGCAAGACACCCTGCTTGCTGAACTGGGGTGCCAGGCCGTTGACCGCATCAACTGAGTCGCGCTGTGCAGTCGCGTAGGAACGGCCTTTCCAATAGCGCTGTTGCGAGGGCAAGACGCCCTCTAGCCTAGGAGCGCGTTCCGCAGGAGAAGCTGCAACTCAAGGTCGGCTCGAGGAAGCCCCGCCCTCACCTAGAAACAAGCAGGCACTCTCATCGAAGGACAAACCCAGCAAGTGAAGCAGCGCTCTTTGCGACGGCAATCAACTGTCTAGGGACAATTAAGATCAGAGGCCTTCCCATAATGATTGACGCGCTACAGACAACCGCCGGCAATCAACCGGCCAGAAGCCACCAAGCCCCGTAGCCAACCAAGCCAGCGAGAGCGCCGGCGGCCACGTCGTCGAACATCACGCCGAAGCCGCCGCGAAACCGCCGTTCCAATGCGCCGATGGGAAAGGGCTTCAGGATGTCGAAGCCGCGAAACAGAACAAAGCCAGCCAGCAGCCAAGGCGCCTGCCGGGGCAGTGCCGCCAAGGCAATCCAGACGCCGATGATCTCATCCACCACCACTTCGGGTGCGTCGGCCACTTGGTGACGCCGGCACACCTGCGCCGCGGCCCACCAGCCGACGAAGAAGCCGATGGTGCAAGCGCCGATTTGCCAAACCGGCTGCGCCGGAATCAGCAGCCACAGGGCGACGCCCAGAGCCGAACCCCAAGTGCCGGGTGCTTTGGGCAGCAGGCCAGCGCCGAACCCGCAGGCGATGAACGCTGAGGGTCGCTGCAAGGCGCGCCAATTCAGATCAGCGGAAATGGCGGAACCCCTGCGCATCAACGGGCCTGCCATCCAAATGCATCCCGGAGCCCGAAGCCACTTCGCCGATGACCGCGCAGCGCGCCATCAGGGGCTGGTGTGCGGTGGTGAAGGCCAGCGCGTAGTCGTCGCCGCCGGATAGCGCGTCTTCAAGGGTCGCGCCTTGGGCTAACGGGATGCGGGCGCTCTCCAATTGCAGGCTAACGCCGCTGGCGGCGGCCACATGGCCAAGGTCGGCCAACAATCCGTCGGAAAGATCGATGCCGCTGCTGGCGTGGCTGCGCAGCGCCGGAGCAAGCGAGAAGGGCGGCTGGGGACGCCAGTAGCCGCATTCCAAGGGGCTAAGTTGTCCAGGCTGGGAAGCGGTCAGATCGGCTGTTCGCAGCGCGCTTGCCGCCCCACCCAACGGGCCGCTCAGGCAGATGGCGTCGCCGGGCTTGGCCCCGGAGCGCGCTAGCATGGTGCCAGTTGGCGCCCAGCCCTGCACGCTGACTGTGATGGTCAATGGCCCGGCCGCGAGATTGCCGCCGGCGATCCGTGCCCCGGCTGTAGCGGCCGCCTCTTCCATGCCCCGAGCCAAGGCCGTCACCCAGCCGGCATCCCCTTCCGGCAGGCTCAGCGCCACCAGCGCCCAAGCCGGCGCTGCCGCCATCGCGGCTAAGTCGGAGAGGCTGGCCATCAGGCAGCGATAGCCGATCAGCTCGGCATCCGCGTGGGCGGGAAAGTGGACATCGGCCAGAAAGCTGTCGATGGAACTGGCAATGTCGTGCCCCGGGGGCGGCCGCACCACGGCCCCGTCGTCACCTGGCCCCAGCACCAGCCACTCCGGTGCGTCGCCGCCCAACTGCGCCCGGATGCGCTCGATGAGGGCGAACTCGTCCACGGGCCCTGTTAAGCCTCGGTTCCCATTTCGGTGGGCCGCAGCCTGCCGGCCAGCTTGTCCAGCACGCCGTTGACGTACTTGTGGCTTGCCTCGGCGCCGAACAGCTTGGCCAGTTCGATGTACTCGTCGATCACCACCCGGGCGGGCACGTCGGGCCGGTGGCGCAGCTCGCAGGTGCCTAGACGCAGGATGGCCAGTTCAACGCCGTCGAGGCGCTCTTGATCGCGGTCAAGGAGGTCGCCGTAGAGTTCGTCCAGCTGGCTTGGGCTGGCCAGCACCCGGCCAAGCATCGCATCGAAGAACGGCCGGTCAGCCTTGTCCAATGCGCCGCTGCCGGTGTACTCCGCGGTCAGCACCCTGGCGCTGGTACGGTTCATCTGCCATTGGTAGAGCGCTTGCACCAAGGCGCGGCGGGCCTTGCGCCGTTGGCCCACGTTGACACCCGGCGAGCCACGCCGGCGTTGCTCCGCCATCGCCCTAAAGCTCCGTCAAGCGCAGGCGCAAGTCGGGGCCGAAGCGTTCGACCTCGACGATGTCCCCACCTAGGGCTTGATCCAAGCGCTCAAACGGCAAGTCCAACAATGGCCGGGCATCGGCGCCGAGGAACTTTGGCGCAAGATAAAGAATGAGCTCATCGCATAGGCCTGCCTTGAGGAAGGCCCCGGCAAGCGTGGGCCCGGCTTCCACCAGCACCTCGTTGCACTCGCGTTCAGCCAAGCTGCATAGCAATTGCGCCAGATCCACCTGACCCGAGCCGCAGGGGAGGCACTCCGCCTGGGAATGGCACGCATCTGTTGCGCTTGCATGGGCAATCACGGCGGTTCCGGGCGGTTGAAAGATCTGCGCCTCGGGAGGGCTGCGCAGCCGGCTGTCCACAATCACCCGCAAGGGCTGGCGCAGCCGACCGTCGCTGGCGAAGCGGTCGTCGCGCACGTTCAGCTGCGGGTTGTCCGCCTGCACGGTGCCGATGCCGGTGATCACCGCGCAGCTTCGTGCCCGCCAATGCTGAACGTCCCGGCGCGCCTCCTGGCCCGTGATCCACTGGCTTTCGCCGGACGCCATGGCGGTGCGGCCATCGAGGGAGGCGGCCATCTTCACCCGCACCCAAGGGCGGGCGAGCGCCATGCGCTGCCGATGCCCAAGGTTCAGGGCTTGGGCCCGTTTGTCGTTGGCCAAGTCCACCTTGATGCCCGATGCCTGGAGCTGCTGCAGGCCATTGCCGTTGACGCGTGGGTCCGGATCCAACGCACCGACCACCACCCGCTTGATTCCAGCGGCTACCAAGGCGTCGGCGCAGGGCGGCGTTCGCCCATGGACTGAGCAGGGCTCCAAGCTGACGTAGGCGGTGGCGCCCGCCACGTCCGCGCCGGCGTCTTCAAGGGCGCGAACCTCTGCGTGGCCCTGTCCGGCCCATTGATGCCAGCCGCGGCCCAACACCTGTTCGCCCTTGGCGATCACGCAGCCCACCCGGGGGTTGGGCGTGGTGGTGTAGAGCCCGCGTTTGGCCAGCTCAATCGCTTCGGCAAGATGGGCCTGATCGGTGCCGGTGATCATTGTGCACCGTCCTTGAGGCGCAGGATTTCGGACTGGAACTCGCTCACGTCCTCGAAGTTGAGGTAAACGGAGGCAAAGCGGACGTAGGCCACGGGGTCGAGTTGGCGCAGTTCGGCCATGACCTCCTTGCCAAGCAATTCGGCCGCCACTTCCCGTTCGCCGGTGACCCTGATGTTGTGCTTGACGCGGTTGATCAGCGCCTCCACGTCCTCCACTGGCACGGGCCGCTTCTCCAAGGCGGTTTGCAGGCCACGCCGCAGCTTGTTCTCGTCAAACGGTTCCCGAGAGCCGTCGCGCTTGACGATTCTCGGCATGACCAGCTCAGCCGTCTCGAAGGTGGTCCAGCGCTCGGTGCAGTTGAGGCACTCCCGGCGTCGGCGCACGGCCTCGCCGTGGCTGACCAGGCGGGAGTCGATTACCTTGGTGTCGTCGGTTCCGCAGAACGGGCAGTGCATGGTTGGCTCATGGCAACGGGCTAAGGGGGCGATGCCTCAGACCGACAAGAGCACGGTCTTGGGGCGCAGGGTAGTCGCATTTGAGAGCCTTGCCCCGCAGTCAATAGGAACTAGGGCGAACCATACACCGGATGGGCCCGGCAAAGAGCCACCACTTTTTCCTTCACGGCGGCGATCTTGGCGTCATCCTTGATGTCGCTCAAGACGTCGCACATCCAGCCAGTCAGGTCGGCGCACTCAGCCTCCTTGAAACCCCGGGTGGTCACCGCCGGGGTGCCGATGCGCAGGCCGCTGGTGACGAAAGGCGAGCGCGGGTCGCCGGGCACGGCGTTCTTGTTGACCGTGATGTTGGCGCGGCCCAAGGCAGCATCCGCCGCCTTGCCGGTGATGCCGGTGGCAATCAGGTCGAGCAGGAACAAGTGGTTGTCAGTGCCGCCGGACACCACCTTGTGGTTGCGGTCGATGAAGCCGTTGGCCATGGTGCGGGCGTTGGCCAGCACTTGGGCTTGGTAGTCTCTAAACTCTGGGGTCAGCGCCTCCTTGAAGCACACGGCCTTGGCGGCGATGACGTGCATCAGCGGCCCGCCTTGGGAGCCGGGGAAGAGGGCCGAGTTCAGCTTCTTTTCCACCTCCGGGTTGGCCCGCGCAAGGATGACTCCGCCCCGAGGGCCGCGCAGGGTCTTGTGGGTGGTGGAGGTGGTGACGTCGGCGATGTCCACTGGGCTCGGATAGAGGCCGGCGGCAATGAGCCCGGCCACATGGGCCATGTCCACCAGCAGATAGGCGCCCACCTCGTCGGCAATGGCGCGGAACCGGGCCCAGTCCATGCGCCTTGAGTAGGCGGAAAACCCCGCCACGATCATTTTCGGGCGATGTTCATGGGCAAGGCGCGCCACCTCGTCGTAGTCCACCTCGCCGGTGTCCGCGTTCAGCCCGTACTGCACGGCGTTGTAGAGGCGCCCGGAGAAATTCACCTTGGCGCCGTGGGTCAGGTGCCCGCCGTGGTCGAGGCTCATGCCCAGCACGGTGTCACCGGCCTCCAGCAGCGCCAGGTAAACCGCGGCATTGGCTTGGGATCCGGAGTGGGGCTGCACGTTGGCGTAGTCCGCGCCGAACAGCGCCTTGACCCGCTCAATGGCCAGCACCTCGGCTTGATCCACGTACTCGCAGCCGCCGTAGTAGCGTTTGTGCGGATAACCCTCGGCGTACTTGTTGGTCAGGGAACTGCCCTGCGCCTCGCGCACCAAGGGGCTGGCGTAGTTCTCGGAGGCGATCAGCTCGATGTGCTCCTCCTGGCGGCGGTCCTCGAGGGCGATGGCATCGGCAATTTCCGGGTCAAATGCCCGAAGGGAGGTGCAGGAATTGAACATGGGCGGCCTCGCAACGGCTCATGGAAAACTGAACAAGCGGGTATTGTAGAGCAACTGCCCGCCGCCCACGCGCCCGCGCTTCAACTTCAAGCTGAACCGCATTCAGCACCAGGCCCATCTGCAAGCTTCAGCCATCGTTGTTGCGCTGAGTTCCTCCAAGTGCGGGCACAGCGGGCCGACCTGTAATGAAGGTGCGTGCAGCGGAGGTGCGCACTCGCGCCGTCGTCTCGGTGCGCCTGTAGATCCCGCTTGGTGCCAGTCGAGGCGCGCGCTTAGGGCAGTGCGGCCACCACGTCCAAGGCGGCACTTAGAGTCTTGACCCCGTGCACGGCCATGCCCTTGATCGGCTCCGGGGGGCGGTTGGCGTGGGGGGAGATGGCCGTTTTGAAGCCGTGCTTGCGGGCTTCGCGCAGGCGCTCCTGGCCGTTGGCCACGGGCCGCACTTCGCCGGTGAGGCCCAGCTCTCCAAATACGATCAAATCCTTCGGCAAGGCCCGGTTGCGCAGCGACGACAGCACCGCCAGCAGTGCCGCGAGGTCGGCGCCGGTCTCGGCGATGCGCACGCCGCCAACCACGTTGGCGAACACGTCCTGATCCGCGAGTTGAATGCCGCAGTGGCGGTGCAGCACGGCAAGGTGCATGGCAAGGCGCTGTTGATCCAAGCCCACGGCCACCCGCCGGGGGTAGCCGCCCTGGATGTCGTCCACCAGCGCCTGCAGCTCGACCAGGATGGGCCTCGTGCCCTCCCAGATCACCGTGGCGACGCTGCCGGGGGATTCCGCGTCGCCACGCTGCAGGAAGATCGCCGACGGATTGGCCACCTCCCGCATGCCTTTGCCGGTCATGGCGAAGACGCCGAGCTCGTTGACTGCCCCGAAGCGGTTCTTTAATCCACGCAGGGTGCGGTAGCGGCTGCCGGCCGGGCTGTCGAGCATCATGAAGCAGTCGATCATGTGCTCAAGCACCTTGGGCCCGGCGAGGTTGCCCTCCTTGGTGATGTGGCCGACCAGCACCACCGCGGCGCCGGTGCCCTTGGCCAGGCGCGTGAAGTAGGCAGCGGTCTCGCGCACTTGGCTGACGCTGCCCGGCATGCCGTCAATGCTCTCCAATTGCATGACCTGAATGGAGTCGATCACCACGAGGCGGGGCTTTCGCTCCTCAATGAGGCTGGCGATGGTTTCCGCCCGGGTTTCCGCAGCCACTTCCAGGTTGGCTGCCGGCAGCCCCAGCCGCTCCGAGCGCAGGGCCAACTGTTGCAGGGATTCCTCGCCGGTGACGTAGAGCACGGCGCATTGCTCGGCCAAGGTGGCGCAAACCTGCAGCAGCAAGGTGCTTTTGCCGGCACCGGGGTCGCCGCCGATCAGCACCACGGAGCCGGGCACCAAGCCGCCGCCCAGCACCCGGTCGAGCTCGCCGAAACCGGTGGCGAGCCTGTCGGAAGCCTCGGTTTCCACCTCCGAGAGCTTGCGCACTTGCGCCTCCGCGCCGCTGAAACCCAGCTTGGGCGCGGGTGCCGCGCCGATGCGCAGCTTGGCCAAGCTGTTCCACTCGCTGCAGGCGCTGCACTGCCCTTGCCACTGCACATGCTCCGCGCCACAGGCGGAGCAGACGTAAACGGTTTGCGGCTTGGCCACGGCAGCGGCTGGCTAAGGCGGTTCGAAGTCGTCGTAGCGGTCCGGCGCCTTGCTTTCGAACTTCGTCAATTCGCCGAGGAAGCTGAGCCTTACGGTGCCGGTGACGCCGTTACGCTGCTTGCCGATGTTGATTTCGGCGATGCCCTTGTCCGGCGAGTCCTCGTTGTACACCTCGTCGCGGTAGATGAACAGGATCAGGTCGGCGTCCTGCTCGATGGCGCCGGAGTCCCGCAGGTCGGCCATCATGGGGCGCTTGTTCTGCCGTTTCTCCACGTCTCGGTTGAGCTGTGAAAGGGCCAGCACGGGGCAGTGCATCTCCTTGGCCAGGGCTTTCAAGGAGCGGGAAATCTCCGAAATCTCGTTGGTGCGGTTCTCGGGTGAGCCGGCAATTCTCATTAGCTGCAGGTAGTCCACAACAATCAGGCCGACGCCGCCCTCTTCTTCCCGCGACACGCGGCGCACGCGGGCGCGCAACTCACCCGGGGTGAGCGCCGGCGTGTCGTCGATGTAGAGGGGCTTGTCCTTCAACCGCCCCACCTCGCGGCTGAAATTGTCCCAGTCCCGGTCATTGAGCTTGCCAATGCGCATGCGGCTTTGGTCGATGTGCGCCAGGGAGGAGAGCAGGCGCAGCACCAACTGCTCGGCGGCCATTTCCAGGCTGAACACCACGCTCGGCTTGTTGCACTGCACCACCGCGAACTCGACGATGTTCATGGCGAAGGCCGTCTTGCCCATGGAGGGGCGTCCGGCGATGACGATCAGGTCCGAATCCTTGAAGCCGGTGGTCATTTTGTCCAAGTCCTCGAACCCGCTTGCCAAGCCGGGCAGTTGGTCTTGGTTCTCATGCAGCCGGCGCAGTTCGTCGGCCGCGGTGTTCAGCATGGGCGTGATGGGCTGCGGACCGCCGTCGTCGCTGCGCCCTTCGGCAATGGCAAACACGGCGCGCTCAGCCTCCTCCACGAGATCGTCGCCGCTGCGGCCGTCCGGTTCGAAGCCGGATTCGGTGATTTGCTGTCCGGCGCGTATGAGTTGGCGCAGGGTGGAGCGGTCGCGCACGATTCGCGCATAGGCGGGGGCGTTGGCCGTGCCCGGTGTGGTCTCGACCAGCTCGGCCAGGAAGGCGGCCCCGCCTATGCGGTCGAGCTGGCCCTTGGAGGAAAGGGCCTCGGCCACGGTGACGGCGTCGATGGGGTTGTTGTCCCGCCACAACCTGTCCATGGCCTCGAAAACGATCTTGTGCTCGGAGCGGTAGAAGTCATTGATGCCCAGGATGTCGATGACGTCGATCCAGGCGTCCGGCTTCAGCATAAGGCTGCCGAGCACCGACTGCTCCGCCTCGATGGAGTGCGGCGGCACCTTCAGCGGGCGCGGGTCCGCGGATTCGTTTAGGGGCACTGGCTCGGACACGGCACTGGAAGCAAAGCGGGATGTGCGGACAGGGAATCGTCATTCTTTCTCGCGGGCATTGCAAGGAGAAAATACCCTTCCGGCAGGTCACGGCCTCCAGTTCCGGACATTTTGAGGGCGTGAAGCTCGCTCCAGGCAGGCGCCGCCGACCTAGGGCTTGTTGCCCTCGCAGTGCGTTGCGGGCGTGGCCAATCCAATCGCTTGGCACGGAGCAACCGTGATATCGTTTGCCTTGCGTGCCCGTGGGCCCATGCCTTTTCTCATGCCGGACAACTTGCAACGAACCCTGCCCGAGGTTCTTCGGGATGCTGCGGATCGCCACTCAGACCAAGCCGCCATCGTTGACGGCGAGGCAACGCTGACTTTTGCCGCCCTGAAGGCAAGTGCCGACCGGCTATCCAAGTCGGTCATTGCCTCCGGGCTGGAACCGGGAGAGCGCTTTGTCATCTGGGCGCCGAATGTTGCCGATTGGGTCGTTGCGGCGCTCGCCGGGCAGCAGGTTGGCGGCGTGCTGGTGCCCATCAACACCCGCTTCAAGGGCCAGGAGGCGGGCGACATCGTGCGCCGTTCAGGTGCGCGGCTGGCCTTTGCAGCGGGCCAGTTCCTGGGCGTGGACTATGCGGCGCTGCTGACCGAGCAGCCGTGCCCCGGTCTGCGGCAGGTGGTGCGTCTGGATGCTGCCGGCGACGAGCTTTCGTTGCAGGCCTTTGCGGGGCTGGGCGATGGGGTCTCCGCTGCCGAACTTCAGCGCCGCATCGAGGCCGTTCGCCCCGGTGACCCTTCCGACGTTTTGTACACCTCGGGCACCACCGGTGCCTCCAAGGGAGCCATCACCACCCATGGGCAGAACATTGCCACGTTCATGGAATGGTCCGCGGCCGTGGGGCTGACCGCAGAGGACCGATACTTGGTGGTCAACCCGTTTTTTCACTCGTTCGGCTACAAGGCTGGCTGGCTGGCGGCATTGCTGCGTGGTGCGGCGGTCTACCCCGAAGCCCAGTTCGATGCGGCGCGCTTGCTGCGCCGCATTGAGCAGCAGCGCATCACCCTGCTGCCCGGTCCGCCGACGCTGTTTCAGTCGCTGCTTGCCGAACCCGGCCTGCCCGGTGCGGACTTAAGCTCATTGCGCTGCGCAGTGACCGGGGCGGCGTCGGTGCCGGTGCAGTTGGTCCGGGACATGAAGCAACGGCTCGGCTTCAAGGAGGTGTACACTGCCTATGGCTTGACCGAGTCCTCCGGGGTGGTGTCAATGTGCCGGTCGGGGGACGACTTGGAGACCATTGCCAACACCTGCGGGCGGGCCATGCGCGGGGTTGAGATCCGAATTGCCAGCAGCAACGGGGCGGCGCTGCCGGCGGGCACCGCCGGAGAGGTTTGGGTGCGTGGCTTCAACGTGATGCAGGGCTACTTGGACGATGCCGCCGCCACTGCCGCTGCCATCACGCCGGATGGTTGGCTGAAGACCGGCGACATTGGCGTTCTGGATGAACGGGGCTACCTCAAGATCACTGACCGCCTGAAGGACATGTACATCTGTGGCGGCTTCAACTGCTATCCTGCGGAAATCGAAAATCGCCTGCTCGACCATCCGGCGGTGGCCGACGTGGCGGTGGTGGGCGCGCCTGACGAACGGCTGGGCGAGGTGGGCCACGCCTTCATCGTGCCCGCACAGGGCGTTCGCCCGGAAGTGGAGCAACTGCTCACTTGGGCGCGCGGGCAGATGGCCAATTACAAAGTGCCGAGGCGGATTACGTGGATGGACGAACTGCCACGCAACGCCTCGGGCAAAGTGCAGAAGTTCCGCTTGAAGGAAGAACCGGCGAGGCTGACCGATGCTTAGGCTGGACGTTACCGACCGGGCTGGAGCCCGACATGAATTGAATGCCGATGCGGGTGGCACCCTGATGGAGGCCCTGCGCGACGCGGACATGGGCATCGAGGCCATTTGCGGCGGTCAGTGCGCCTGCGCCACGTGCCACTGCTGGGTGGCGGAGGATTGGTTATCGCAACTTCCCCCGGTCACCGAGGATGAGCGTGACCTGCTGTCCAGCCTGGACCATTACAACCCCCATCGATCTCGCCTCACCTGCCAACTCGAACTCACGGACATCCCCAACGGCCTGCCAATTACCGTTGCACCTGAGGAGTAGACTGGCGCTCTGGCGAGCGCCGGGTCAGGGCCGGGACGCCAGCGGATCGAGGCGCTGCGTTCGGCTTGGGCGTAATTCTCCGGGCCGAGGGCGTCCGGCACTCGATTGCAATCTAAGCAGTGGCCAGCCGGGGCAGGGTGTAGGACTTCAACTCGCCGACGTAGTCCCGCAGCGCTTGGATGCCGGTGGCCTCGGCGTCTCGGCACCAGTTGCGCAGCGCTGCCAACAGGTCGTCGGCGTTGCCGCCGCGCTTGGCCCAGATGTCATGCAGGCGCAGGCGCAGGTTGTGGGCCGCGGCGAGGGCTTGGCTGGCGTCCACGGCCGCCTCAATGCGCCGCATGCCGCTGGCGCTCACTCGGGCCTGCTCTCGGCACAGCGCCGCCCGCGCCCGCCGGAACAGCTTGACGGTGGCCTCGTCAGCCTTGGCGCACTCAAGCTTGATGAGCGGCTTGACCACTTGGTTCTTGTACTTGGCCATCAGCCGGAAGCGGTCGTTGAGCACAGCCCAAGCGGTGTCAATGTCCAGCGTGGTCTTGCCGGGCACCTGCTTGACGATGGGGCCGGTGCTCTTCGGTTTCGCGAGCCCGAACGCCTGGAAAAGACGGATCCACATCCATCCGATGTCGAACTCCCACCACTTTTGCGAGAGCTTCGCGGAATTGGGGTAGGCGTGATGGTTGTTGTGCAGTTCCTCACCGCCAATGACGATGCCCCAAGGCAGCATGTTGGTGCTGGCGTCAGGAGACTCATAGTTGCGGTAGCCCCAAAAGTGGCCGATGCCATTGACCACGCCGGCCGCCAGCACCGGAATCCAGAGCATTTGCACGGCCCAGACCGTCAGGCCAATGAAGCCGAACAGAAGGAAATTGATGGTGGCGAGAATGGTCACGCCCGCTGTGGGGTGGCGGGAGTAAAGGTTGCGCTCCATCCAGTCGTCGGGGCAGCCGGCGCCGTAACGCTCAACTGAAGCGCGGTCTGCGGTGGCCTCCCGGTAGGCTTCCGTGCCTTTCCAGAAAATCGCCCCCAATCCCCGCCTCTGCGGGCTGTGCGGGTCGTCGTCGGTTTCAGTGGTGGCGTGGTGCTTGCGGTGCACGGCCACCCATTCCTGGGTGATCATGCCCGTGGTGAGCCACGACCAGAAGCGGAAGAAGTGCTGCAGTGCCGGATGCAGGTCCAGCGCCCGATGCGCGGCGTGCCGGTGCAGGTAGACCGTCACGGTGACGATGGTGATGTGCGTGGTTGCTAGGACGTAGGCGACGATGCCCCAAGTGGAGAGGTTCGCAAATCCATGGCCTAGCCAATGCAATATGTCCAACGGCGTTCGCTCCCTTAGCTTGTTGTTGTGAGTGGTCTTCCCTTGAGCCCGGATGCCGGGCCACCCTCCCTATCTTGGGGGCGGCCTCTTTATTTGGCGACATTGCGCGCATCAATCGCGGGCGGAGGCGAACTCTGACAACAACGACTGCGCATTGCAAGCCCGCGTGCGCCTGTGGCGCACGTTCGAGTTGCTGCGCAACTCGGCGGGTCCGCGCTTGCCCTCGCGGCGAACTTGGAGTTCATTGTGGTTTTGCTGGGGCGAAACTTCATACTAGACGAATTCTGACTTCGGGGCCGCGAACAGTTGGTGCACCAGCGGCTCGAAGTGGGTGAGCGGCTTGGTTGGGTAGTTCGGGTCGAAGCAGTTCTGGTCCCAACGTTCGCAGAATTCCACGCAGGCCTGATAGTGGGGATGGTCGATGTAGCGGTCCCGTTCGTTCGGGTCGCGCTGGTAGTGGGCGAACCAGTAGTAGCCTTGGAACAGCCCGTGGTGCTGCACAATCCACCAGTTGCGCTCGCTGACGTAGGGTTTGAGGATGGCAGCCGCCACTTGGGAGTGGTTGTGCGGGGAGATTTGATCGCCGATGTCGTGCAGCAGGGCCACCGCGATGGTTTCGTCGTCGGCTCCGTCGGCTTCCGCCCTGGTGGCGGATTGCAGGACGTGCTGCAGGCGCGAGATGGGGTAGGGCGACGGGCCATCCATGGATTTGAGCATTGCCAGCATCCGTTCGGCCACTTGGCCGGCGTTGGCGGCATCGTGCTCGGCGATCAGGTCGTAGTCCGCTCGGGTGCCCTCCGCCATGGCGGTGAAGCTGACTTGGGGCGCCGTTGAATGGTTCGTTGCCATCTCAAGCCATCAAGGTATTGAATCGCCAGTCGCCCTGAGCTTAGCGAGGTTGTCCATGGCTTCCCCTAAGGTGGCGGCACTCGGCTGGATGGCCCCGATTCTAGTGACTCTTGGCCACTAAGAGTAGCTGTTGCAGAAAACGGGATCCTAGGATCGAGGGCATCTTGCCCTCGGACGGGCGCTAAGCGCCGTTGTTGCGCTCAGTTGGTATCGGTAGGTGTTGGAGTTTCGCTGATGCGCCGAGCCAGGTCACCCTGCTAGAGGCCCATCCCCTTGCGCAACTCCGGGGGCACTCCGAACTCCGCGAGCCTGAGCGCTTCGGTTTCGGCCAGCACTTCCAGCCCCAAGGAGCGATAGAAGCTGACCGCCGGGCTGTCCGAGAGCACGTCGAGCTGCAGCTCGCGGCAACTCCGCGCCTTGGCGGTCTCAAGCGCGTGCTCCATCAACCGGACGCCAATGCGCTGACCCCGGGCCTCCGACGTCACGGCGATGGCATGGACGTACCAAGTGCTGGAGTGGAGTGCCGGATTTAGCCAGCTCGCCAACCCGGACCGCTCCACGACACCGGCCACTTCGTCGGGTTGCACCGCATCCGCTGCCAGCAATTCCTGCCGTAGGGGCGCCAACGCCGAGCCCCGGGAGCGAAACTCCGGCCCCTGCATCGTGGTGATGGCAAGGCCCAGCAAAGCACCGTCGCGCAGGGCCAAGGTGGCAGCGTCTGCCCCGAACAGAAGGCCCGGGGTGCGCCAAGAGGCCTTCACAACGGCGTCGAACAGGGCGCGCCGCCCAAAGTGGTACTCGTAGGAAACGGGTCCGGTGGCCCAGACCAGCGTCGGCACGTCACCGGCGTGGCGTTCGATTAAGTCGCCCTCGGCCTTGGGCAAATCCATCGGGTGCCTCGGTCAAGTTGGGGTCGCCATTGTCTGCCTCGAGAGAGCCGCGACGCAAATCCGGCTCGCCCGCTTCAGCGCGCCACCCTTGCCCCCCTTGCGCCCCTCAGCGAGCTGGCCGCTTTACGGCCGCAAACCCTTCCGCTCGAGCACGCAGCATCGGCCATGCTCACGAAGTTCCGATAAGTTGGCGCCAAAACGTTCGGTGACACCAATTCGGCCTGCAGCACCTGACAGTTGCTCGCCGACGGGAGATAACCACCAATACATCGGTTTCGCGATATAGGTTTTGTGTGGGAGCGAGGCGTTGTTGAGTACGTAGAAGCCGATCAGGCCGATGATGTAGGCATTGGCAACAATGGTGAAATGAGGCACGGGTGCCAGATCTGCATTCGCGAGCGGGATGTGAGGGGACGTATTCCAGAATGGACTGGTCGGTGAGCACATGAAGCGTCTTTGCCAGTGCCGTGAAACAATTAACTGGTTAATTTTTCGATGATTTTCGGATGTCTCGAGGTATCGTTTCACGAGAAATGAAACGATTTGGCGGCTCCACTTGAAGCAGGAGTCCGCAAAACCATCGACAAGATCCGAGCGCAATCGGATTCGAGGCTGTAGGGACTAATGCTGATCGACTGGCAGCGGGTGGCGGAGAGCGAAACGCAAGTGATTCACGTTGTCGATGCTATCGCTTCCGACGATAACGCGCTAACACTGGTCCAGCGTATGCGCGGTTCCGAGTTGCTGCGCCGGACAGAAGACGATCTCATCTTACTTGAACTGGGCAGCCACTCGGAAACCGCCATACTCCAATCAGAGGACGCCGAACGAACGGTGCTGGCTGCTCAGCGGGTTCGATTCGATGGCCCTCAGCTCGCCGAAGAACTCGCAGTCGGACTTCGCGGCAGCAATTGGGCAAGCGCAAGAGTCAGTCACGCAGGCACCCATGCTGGTGGCCTTGTGACAGCGCTCGCCGCTATCTAGGGCAGCACTCCGGCATCCGCAATAAGCTGTATGTTTGACCATATATCTGATTTGTGGATAATCCTTCAGCAACTAGCGAGGATCGCTCCATGGCGCGTGATTCAAAGATCGAATGGACGGACCACACCTTCAATCCATGGTGGGGTTGCACAAAGGTTTCTCCAGCCTGCGACCACTGCTACGCTGAAACTTGGGCAAGACGTTTGGGGTTTGATGTATGGTCTGCCGGGAAACCGCGTCGCTTTCCGAGTGTCGCGTATTGGCGGCAGCCTCACAGGTGGAACCAGCAGGCGGCTCGAACCGGAACCCGATTTCGCGTTTTCTGTGCATCGATGGCGGATGTCTTCGAGTGGAAGAATGGGTTGGCGCCTTGGAGGCGTCAGTTATGGGAGCTCATTGAAGCAACGCCAAATCTGGATTGGCTGCTGCTGACCAAACGGCCGCATTTGGCTCAGCGGCTAGTGCCTTGGAGGGGCGACTGGCCTGCCAACGTGTGGCTTGGCACCACAGTTGAAAGCCAGCGTTGGGCGGACAAGCGCCTTCCCCACCTTTCCAATGCGGGTGCGCGTATTCGGTTCGTTTCTTGTGAACCGCTTCTCGACCAAGTTGAGCTGGGGCCTTGGTTGGAGTCTGGGTCGGTCCAATGGGTCATCGCTGGTGGTGAAAGCGGCCCGCAGGCGAGGCCGAGTGACCCCAGTTGGTTCTATGGCATCCGAGATGAGTGCGTAGCACACGGCACGCCCTTCCATTTCAAGCAATGGGGAGATTGGGCGCCGGTCGATGCGGTGCCCGGGGCTGTGCCAAAGTCGCTTGTCAATGGGGGCGCCTATTCCGCTTTGATGGGCCGGTACGGCAAGAAGACCGCCGGTCGCGTTCTCGGCGACAGGACTTGGGACGGCTTGCCGGTCAGTTGAAGCGGATTTTGATGTCCTTCTCCGCTGGGAAACCCTTCACCCCTTGCGGGCGGAGGACTGAAATTTCGCCCTTTCGCTCAAGAGGGCGTAGCGTTTCTCTTCGCAGGTGGCCTTTATGGAAATGCGTCCTGTCGCTCATAACGAATTTGTCAAAGTCCTCAACCTTGACCCAGTCTGTGCCGAATTCGCCCCGTAGTTGCTGGGCTAACGGTCTTGTATCCGTCTCAAACAGAGATGGGGTGCCAGCAATGCCGCTGCGAAACGCGTAGCCGCCGGAGTCGTCAACTTTCCAAATGGAGGCTTTCATTAGGTCGCATCCCTTTAGGCTGTTGGTCGCAAAGTAGAGCGTGTACACGTGTCGACGGCCCTTCCAAAGCTCGAAGGACAAAACCTGTTTCGCTCCGTGTCGCTTGAGCTGCGTTCGGAATAAATCGTGCAGAAATTGCTTCTTGCTTGGCCCTTCAGGCATTTTGAGGCAATCACGCCAGCTTTTTGCGCCGAATAGTTCATCTAAGTGAGGGCCGTACTCCGGTTGTTTGTGGAACCGGCGGATTGGCTCATACATGAACGAAATCAAGCACTCGCTCTTGTCGTTGTTGAGGACTCGACCGATTAGCTTCATGGGGCTGCCTTTGACACCGAATGGGTCAATCATCACGAATGCAGGTGCTAACCGAGCATTTTGCTGGTCGATCAAGTCGAGAATAGCCCCCATGTGCTCGCGAAACTCCCCCTCACGAACATGGAAGCTTGTGTGCTGCATCGGCTCCTGCTCCTCAAGCAGTTGCCGTAGGTGATCGGCTCTCGCTGAATTCGACTCAACGAAAAGAAACACGATTTCAACATCCCGCAACCTACCTTGAAGTCGGTGCGAGCGTACGCAGTCTAACGCAACCAAGGGAGAGCCCTTTTGCCCGTGCTCGTACTCGCCGGGGCCGGCGAACCCATCAATGAACAACAGCCTTCCATTCCAACGGCTGAGTATTGGGAACCAGCCATTTAGGTAGTGCCGTAACAGCACGTGCTTGCCGGTCGTCTGCTCATCTAACGGCCACAGTACTTTAGCCATAGAGCGATGCTTCCTGATCGAATGTGAATGGGCTTTGGATGAGTCGATGGGTTGGATCGAGGAACGGCCTAGCTCAAACCTTCATACCAAACAGCGACCTTCAGGCGGACGGCGGCGCGGATTCCCCTATGGCGGCGTCGAACACGTCCGGCAGGTGCTCCGCCAAGGTGATGGTCATGTCGTCGCGCACGCTCTTCGGCAGCTTGATGAGGTCGGATTCGTTGTCTTTGGGCAGCACCACGTGGCGCAGGCCGGCGCGGTGGGCAGCCAGAATCTTCTCCTTCACGCCGCCGACCGGCAGCACCAGCCCGGATAGGGTGAGTTCCCCGGTCATGGCCAGGTTGTTGCGCACGCACTTGCCGCTGTAGGCCGAGTAGAGGGCGGTGGCCATGGTCACGCCGGCGGATGGCCCGTCCTTGGGGACGGCGCCGGCCGGCACGTGGATGTGCACGCCGCAGTCCTCGATGGTGGCGCGTTCCAGCCCCAAGCTGTCGGCAATGGACCAGATGTAGCTGCGTGCCGCCTTGGCGGACTCTTGCATCACTTGGCCCAGATGGCCGGTGAGGGTGACCTTTTCGTCCTTCTGGGTCAGCGCCGCTTCAACATAGAGCACGTCGCCGCCGGTCTCGGTCCAGGCCAAGCCCGCCGCCACCCCGGGGGCGATTTGCTCGCGGCTCTTGTCGGACTTGAATTTCTCCGGGCCGAGCAGTTCGCCCAGTTGCTCCAAGCCGATTTGCCCTTCCGCATTCTTGGCGGTCACCACCTGCCGCGCCCGCTTGCGCGCCAGCCGCCCGATAACCCGCTCCAACTCCCGCACTCCGGCTTCGCGCGTGTAGCGGCGGGTCATGTAGGTGAGCGCCTCATCGCTGATGTCCAGCTGCGCCTCGCTCAAGCCGGCGTCCGCCTGCTGGCGCGGAATCAGGTATTCGCGGGCGATGGCGCGTTTCTCCTCGTCGCTGTAGCCGGACAGCTCCAGCACTTCGATGCGGTCAAGCAGGGGCCGGGGGATGCCTTCGAGCGTGTTGGCGGTGAGGAGGAACAGCACTTTGGACAGGTCGTAGGGCAGGTTTAGGTAGTTGTCGCGGAATTCCTTGTTCTGCGCCGGGTCGAGAATCTCCATCAAGGCCGCCGCGGGGTCGCCGCGGAAGTCCCGGCCGAGCTTGTCGATTTCGTCGAGCATCAGGATCGGGTTGGTGACACCGGCGCGGCGCACGCCCTGCAGGATGCGCCCCGGCATGGCGCCGACGTAAGTGCGGCGGTGGCCGCGCAACTCGGATTCGTCGTGCAGTCCGCCAAGGCTCATGCGCTCGAACTTGCGGCCCATGGCCCGGCCGATGGATTGGCCGAGGGAGGTCTTGCCAACCCCAGGCGGGCCGACGAAGCAGAGGATGGCGGCCTTGGCGTTGGGGTTGAGCTGCATGACGGCGAGGGATTCGAGAATCCGCTCCTTGACGTCCTCCAGCCCGTAGTGGTCCTCGTCGAGCACTTGGCGGGCGTGGTCAAGGTCCAGTTGGTCCTCGGTGCTTTCGCTCCACGGCAGTTCGGCCACCAGTTCCAGATAGGAGCGGGCGATCTGGTAGTCCGCGGCGTGGTTGGACATGCGCCCCAAGCGCTTGAGTTCCCGGTCCACCTCAGTGCGCACGTTGTCCGGCAGCTGCGCCTCCTCAATTTGCTTGCGCAGTTCGGCGATGTCCTCGTCGTCCTCCTCGCCCAGCGCTTCTTCGATGGCCCGCTTCTGCTGCCGCAGCAGGTGATCGCGCTGCTGCTTGTCGATGTCTTCGCGGGCCTGCTGGGCGATTTGCCGCCGCAGTTCGGTGACCTTGAGCTCGTGGCGCAGGATCTCGTGGACGTGCTCCATCAAGGCGCGCACGGTGTCGCACTCAAGCACCGCCTGCTCCTGCTCCAGCGGAATGCTGACCAGGTTGGCGATGCGATACATCTGGGTGATCGGGTCGTTGATGGAGCCGATGAGCTGCTGGAACATCTGGTCGCCGTTGTCGCCGCCGTACATTTGCGCGATGCGCTTTGAGAGTTCCAGGTTTTCGCTGAGCAGCGCATCCACATGGGCGGCGTCTTCCCCCGCATCCTCCATCTTCAGCGACGGCAGGCGTTCGTACTCCGCCTCCAGGTAGTCGTCGTGCTGGGCGGTTGGGCGCAGGCGCACGCGTTCCGCGCCCTGCACGATGACTTGGGAGCCCTTGTCCCGCTTCTCGATGTGGTTGATGGTGGAAATGGTGGCGATCTCGAAGAGGTTGTCCCAAGAGGGATCCTCAACGCCCGCCTCCTTTTGCGCGGCAGTGATGATGCGCCGCCCGGCTTCGACCCCGGCCTTGACGGCCGCGAGGGAGCGCTTTCGGCCCACGGCCAAGGGGATGACGATTTGCGGGAAGACCACCGTGTTCTTCAACGGCAGCACGGAATAGGTTTCAGCCATGGGGCCTCATCGAGAGTTTTGCAATGAACCTATATGGCGACGAACCATGCCGGATTCAAGTGGCGCGAACTATTGGCGTTCCATCCAGCTGCTGTGCCCGGGCGGCTTCCTCGCGCACCAGCTCCGGTGCGCCCAGAGCTTGGCGGTTGAAGCCGATGCGCTTGAACCAGTAGTGCAGCCCCAAGAGATCGGTGAAGCCCATGCCGCCATGCACCTCGGTGGCCGTGCGCGCCACGAAGGTGCCCACCTCGGCCAAGTGGGCCTTGGCGTGGCAGGCGGTCAGGTGGGCTTCCTCCGGCACTTCGCTCAAGGCATGGCCGGCGTACCAGACCATGGCTCGGCACGGCTCCAAGTGGGCGGCCATTTCCGCGCACATGTGCTTGACGGCTTGGAAGGAGCCAATCGGGCGATTGAACTGCTCGCGCTCCTTGGCGTAGGCGACGGCCTGGTCGAGCATGTTTTGCGCGGCACCCAAGGTGTCTGCCGCCAGCATCACGCGGCCGGCGTCCAACACCGCCTCAAAGTGGACCGGATCGGCGCTCAAGGGAGTGGTGCGGCTGTTGTGGAAGACCAACTCACCGGTCGGACGGGTCTTGTCCACGGTCGCCAGAGGCCGGTGCTGCAAGTCTTCGGCAGCCACCAAGTGCAGGCCGCTGGCCGAATCCGCCACCAGATACTCGTCAGCGCCGTAGTCCAAGGCATAGAGGGCCTTGCCGTTCAGCTGGCCGCCGACGGCGGAGACGCCGGCATCGGCGCGGGCGGCGATGGCTTCGCCCAGGGCGACGCCGATGCGCAATTCGCCCGCCGCCAAGCGCTCTAGGCGCCCGCCTTGGCCACCGGCCAGCAGCAGAGCCGTTGGCGCCATTACGGCGGAACCGAGAAAGGGGCTTGGCGTTGCGTGGTGGCCTAGGCACTCGGCGGCGATGGCCGCATCCAGGGGCTTAAGGCCCACCCCGCCATGCTCTTCGGGCACCAGCAACGCGGAAACGCCGAGTCCCACCAGCTCGGCCCAGAGCGCGTCAGCAGGCTCCTCCCCGCCGGCGATGCGCCGGACCCGATCCAAGCCGGCTTGTTCGGCAAGAAAGCTGTTCAGCGTGTCTTGAAACAGGGTTTGCTCTTCGGACAGCCCGAAGTCCATGGCGGCGCTCCTTACTCTTCTGCGCTTTCTGCTGCGTTCCCGGACGGGTCCCTTAGGCGGTTGCCGCTGCTTTCGCTGCCACCTTGGGCTCGCGCGGCAGCCCTAGGCCCCGTTCGCTGATGATGTTCTTCTGAATTTGCGAGGTGCCGCCGCCGATGATCAGGCCCAAGTAGTACATGTAGTGGGTTTGCCAATTGCCGTGGTCCCGCAGATAGGGGTTCTTGCCGTAAGCAAGCCCTAACTCACCCATGGCGTCGATGCCCAGTTGCTCCAGTTCGTGGCGCAGTTCGGTGCCTTGCAGCTTCACCACCATGCGGGCGAGGCTGGCGTCTTTTTGGTTGATGCGGGCGGAGAGGATGCGCATGTCGTTGAAGCCCAGCGCCATCACCCGGCCTTGGATCCGCATCAGCCGGTCACGATAGGCGGGCAGGTCGATGACCCGGCGCCCATCAATGGTCTCGCTTTGCATCAGCCGGATGAGCGCGTTGAGCCTTGAGAGCATGACGTTGGGGTCGCCCAAGGAGTCCCGCTCGTGGCGGAGAATGGCGTTGGCGACCTGCCAGCCCTCGCCCCGGGCGCCGACGATCTGCTGCTTGGGCACCCGCACGTCCGTGAAGAAGACCTCGTTGAAGTTGGCCGCGCCGGTCATATCGACCAAGGGCCGAATCTCGATGCCGGGCGTGTCCATGCGGAACAGCAGGAAGGAGATGCCCTGGTGCTTGCGGGCATCCGGCTCAGTGCGCACCAGGCAGAAGATCCAGTCCGCCAGATGGGCCGTGCTGGTCCAGATTTTCTGCCCATTGACCACCCACTCATCGCCGTCCAGCACGGCGGCGGTGCGCAGGCTGGCCAAGTCGCTGCCGGCGCCCGGCTCCGAATAGCCTTGGCACCAGACCATTTCGCCGTGGATGGTGGGCCGGATGAAGGTCTGCTTCTGCTCTTCACTGCCCACCTCAAGCAGCGTCGGCACCAGCATGGAAATGCCCTGCCCGCCCAAGCCCCGGCTCACTTGGGCGCTCGCGAACTCCTCGGCGATGATGCGCGAAATCAGCACGTCCGGCTCCGCCCCAAAGCCGCCGTAGGCTTGCGGAATGGTGCGCGCCGCATAGCCATGCTCGATCAGCAGCTTCTGCCAGTTGAGCACCTTCCGGGAGCGCATGTCCTCCCCCTTGGGGGCTTGGTCTTGGTGGGCGCTGATGAATCCGCGCACCTCGGCGCGAAAGGCCTCGTACTCGGCCCCGTAGGAAAGATCCATGGGCATCCTTGGCTGGTGATGGGTGCGATGCGGATGCTATCAGATTCGGCTTGGCTTGCTTGATCGCGGATCAAGGCCGTTCCATGAGTCAACGGCCTTAACGCCTGTTGCGCCCGGCGACCGCCCACTCATCGGTCCGAAGCATCACCTCGTTGTTCCAACGATGCGTTGCTCAGAACCTCATTCACGATGTCCGGGAGACACTCGACAAGATATAGGGGCAGTGACAGCAGCCAATAGCGCACTTGGCGAGAGCCGTCCTTGGTGCGCACTTCCGCCCGCGCCTCCTGAAGGCTTGGTGGAGAGGCGTCAAACCGAACCGCCAAGGCGGGTGCTTTCTCCCCAACGAATTGATGCAGTGATTTGAGGGCCCCGACACGGCCCGCCTTGACCTCTATAGGCACGATCTTGCCCTCCAGTTCGACCACATAGTCCACTTCCGCATTGTTGGAGCGGCCTTCCCGCAGCCAGTAGGTGAGTTCGCGGTTGGGCCGCCGGGTCAGTAAATGCTGGAGGTGCTGGCCGATGAATTGTTCGGCGCTGGTGCCAGCGTTGACCAAATCGGCGGCTCCGGTGGCTTGAATCGTCTCCCAGCCGACGCCGCAGATTGCGTTCATCAGCCCAACATCCAGAAACAGCAGCCTGTAGACGTTCTCCTGGAGGTCGGCCTGCAGTGGCAAGCCGGAACAGGCGCTGTGCGTCACCTTGGCAACGACTCGGGCCATTGCCAAAAGATCGATATCGCGGCGAATGGTGGCGCTTTGGTCGTTTGGCGATACGTTGCTGAACTTCACCTTGCGCCCCTGCTGGCGGGCTGCGAAGTTGAACACGCGCAGCATCCGTGTCATGTCGCGGCGCGCGGCGTACTTGGGGAAGTCGTCGCGATAAGTGTCAATGATGTTGGCGTGGATGCCGCTGACCTCGCGCAGACTGCCGGAATCGGCGAAGACGCTTACGGCCTCCGGCATGCCGCCAACGTACTGGTACAGGCGCAGGTTCTCTAGAAGTTGCTCATGGATTACGTTTGGAACCGGGTTGTTGCGCCCGGTGGGCCACTCGAACTGGTCAATGGTGCGGGCAAGCCCGCCCTTGCCAATGCCATTGAGGAATTCCGTGAAGGTCATGGGCCCGACATGCAGGTAACTCACCCGGCCCACGGGCATGGAGAAGGCATGATCGGCCAACGCGAATTCCATCAGCGACCCGGCAGCCAAGACCGGCAGGCCGGGCATCTCCTCAAGAAAGTAGCGCAGGGATGCAATTGCGGCAGGCACAGCCTGTATCTCGTCCAAGAAGAGTGCTTTCAGGCGACAGGGGTTTATCAAGAACGCTATGCAGCGTGTTCAAAATGGCCACCGGGTCATTGCTGGCAAAGACTTCGCCGAGGTAAGGGTGCCGCTCCAGGTTGACCGTGGACAGGTCGCGGCCCTCTGACGCCGAGAGCAGTTCCACCAACTTGGATTTGCCAACCTGCCGTGCCCCGCGAATGACCATTGGCTTGCGCCGCCCGGAGTGCAGCCAAGCGCCAAGTTCTGTGGTTTGGTGCCTGTCCTTGCGCCTTGTATACGCGAATAGGGGTGAAAAATCGATCTCCAAACACGGTTTTTGACCCCTGTTTTCGTAATTCGGCGTTCATGGGGGATTCTGCCTGATCGCCGTGCAGCCATGTGTGGCACGCTGGCCAAGCATCCGTATGATGCATCAAGTCGAAGCGTGGCTATTTGGGTGCGGATATGGGAAAGCACATCGCAATGAAACTCACCAAGAATGGTGGCCCAGAGCCGCTGAAGGAACTTTGGCAGGTGTTCAGGCGGGCGGTCAGTGATAGGGCAAATGGCAGTTGGATCGCAACTCGCTAGGCTGGTCGTGTATTCACCCAGGATGCCAACTCGCAGTTGCTGGCGTTCACTGAGTTACCGGACCTGTCGGACCAGAGAGTTTTGGTGCTGTGGGCGAAGATCGACTGCCGTAGTGATGAGTTACCAGCAAACCCGCTTGCCCGAAAAATGTACAAGCACGTCAGGCCCCCATTCGAAGCTTATTGGCGTCTCAACGAAATTGTGTACTTCGGACTCATGGAGAAACCTGACCTGCCAGGCAATACAACCAAAGGCAAATCGGTAAACAGAGCTTTCTTTAGCAGCAAAAGTCAACTTTCGTTTGCATACTGGCTGCCGCCAAATGTTTGTGATTTATAAGACGTGACGAAAGAGGACCAGCCGCTGGACTGTCCAACCCAGCGCGCCAGTTCAATCCTCGCCTATCCGTTGTCGAGGTATTCGGCCTTAAAGTCATCGGACGGTTCAATCGGCATTCCAACGTCAACGAGCACGCCGTTGGGATCCACGCACATGAAATGCCTTTGCCCGTATTCCTCGTCAGCGATGGGCGCCACCAAGTCCTCCCGGTCTTGGAACTTTATGTAGAGGGCGTCAACATCCTCCACCTCCAGCGCCAAGCTTAGGCCTTTGGCAGTGGCCCGAAACGCTTCAGGGACAAGCTCGTGGTCGTACCGCTGGATTCCCAGCTCAAACTCCCCGTTCGCACCCCCCGCCAAGTTCACAAACCAGTCGCTGTCGAACTCCACTTGGAAGCCCAGCAGCTCACAATAGAAGTCCCTCGTCT
This sequence comes from Candidatus Azophilus sp., assembly GCA_965220835.1. Classification (GTDB taxonomy): domain Bacteria; phylum Pseudomonadota; class Gammaproteobacteria; order Pseudomonadales; family Azotimanducaceae; genus Azophilus. Next base: position 3,360,180 of record OZ244842.1, read on the forward strand.
CCTCAAGCTTCTCCGAATAGACCACGGGAAATAGCCTCGAAAGCTTCGTCATTAGCCACATGGTTCCTAGAATCCTCATTCCAGCCTACGCAAGACCGCTCCGTTGTCAATGGCAATGGAGATTGGCTCCAAAAATCGGCGTGTGCAGTATCGCGCCTCATTATCTCCGCTGGGTTGGCAAACCGCTGTTGTCCTCGCAGTCTTGGAATTGGTGCGTCAAGAGCAGCGTACTCTTGCCCGTTGGAGTTCGGTTGAGCGGCGGCCCTGAGTTTGTTCCTGAACCTCTCGACACAACTACGGGTCAGAGTAACTGCGGATTTCCCATTCGGGTTCAACGTTTTGTTTCAAAGGCAGTATTGCAGAACCAAACCTAGTGCGGGCAAAGACTTTGACTTAGGCTTAGTAAGTTCGATGTTCCGCTCCTAGTCTTGGAACATCCCCCCGTGGAACACTTCGAGTTTTTCGAGGGCGGCGTGAACCGGGCGCCGCTTAACGAGAAGGTTCGATGAAGAACCCTCCTGAAGGGACGGCCCCCCAACGGACCTCATCGCCGTAGACTATGATGGTGCGCCCCACCCGAGGATCCAAAGGCGTGAAGAAAAGGGGACCGAACACGTTGGCCGTGCATGCGGGCGAGGTGCCTGATCCGGTGACGGGGGCATCGGCGCCGAACCTTGTGATGTCGTCCACCTTTGCCCTTGATGAGCCGGCCGGGTTTTCGATCAATGCGTTCGAGGGCGAGCGGCCCTACATCTACACGCGCTGGGGCAACCCCACCGTCAAGATGCTGGAAGAGAAGCTGGCGGCGCTGGAAGGCGCGGAGGATTGCGTGGCCTTCGGTTCCGGCATGGCCGCTACTGCGGCGGTGCTGCTGGCTGGCCTGAAGGCTGGTGACCACTTGGTGATGAGCGACGTCAATTACGCCGGAACCGCCGAGCTGGCGCGCAGCACGTTGCGGGACTACGGCATCGAAACCACCCCGGTGGACACCAGCGACCTGAGCGCGGTGGAGGCAGCGATGAGGCCGGAAACGCGCATGCTCTGGATCGAGACGCCGGCCAACCCCATCCTGCGCCTGACGGACGTCGCCGCAGTGGCCGCCATTGCCGCAGCGCAGGAGGTGCCGCTGGTGGTGGACTCCACCTTCGCCACGCCCATCGCCACCCAGCCGTTGGCGCTGGGCGCGGACTTCGTGGTGCATTCGCTGACCAAGTACATCGGCGGCCACGGCGATGCCCTCGGCGGCGCGGTGCTGGGCAGCCGCGAGCGCATCGAGCCGCTGCGCAACCGGCCGCTGGTGCATTTCGGCGGCGCGCTCAGCCCTTTCAATGCTTGGCTGATCGCCCGGGGCGCGACCACCCTGCCCATCCGCATGCGCGCCCATGAGGAAGGCGCCAAGCGGGTTGCGGCGTTCCTTGAAGATCATCCGACGGTGGAGCGCGTCAACTATCCCGGGCTTGCCTCCCATCCGCAACGGGCGCTGGCGCAACGGCAGATGGCCAACTGCTCAGGAACGCTGTCGTTCCAGGTGCGCGGCGGCGGGGCGGCCTTGGCGGCTCGGATGGCCAAGGAGCTGGAGGTCATTCACTACGCGGTGTCCCTCGGCCATCACCGCAGCCTGATCTACTGGATCGAAACCGACGCCATGATGGACTCCACGTTCCATCTTGAGGGAAAGCCGCTGGCCGATTACCGGGCGTTCGCCGGTGACGGCCTGTTCCGTCTGTCCGTGGGGCTGGAGGATGCGGATGATCTGTGCCGAGACTTGGATCAGGTACTATCCTGAGCCTTGGTTGCGCGGCGATCCATCTATCGAGGAGTATCCTTCATGCCGACTGATCGGCTAGCCATGCTCGATACCATGGCCCGCATGCAGGAAGCCCACAACCAGCAGGTGCACGCGGACTGGCGCACCAAGCGCTACGAGTACTATCGCGCCATCTGGATCGAGTGCGCCGAGCTGCTGGACCACTTCGGCTGGAAATGGTGGAAGAAGCAGCAATCGGACTTAGCTCAGGTCAAGCTGGAGCTGGTGGACATCTGGCACTTCGGCTTGAGCGAGCTGCTGCGTGCGGATGCCGTCGAACCGCGCCTTGCCGTGACGCTGGATGTGCAGCCCTTGGAAGACTCAGGCACAGAAGATCTGCGGCAGGCGGTTGAGGCCTTGGCGGGTGCCTGCCTGGCGTGCAAGGGGTTTTCCGTGGAACGGTTTGCCGACGTGATGCGGGCGCTGCCGATGACCTTTGATGAGCTGTTCCGCCTTTACGTGGGCAAGAACGTGTTGAACGGCTTCCGGCAGGACCACGGCTACAAGGACGGCACCTACCGCAAGGCTTGGGCAGGGCGCGAAGACAACGAACACCTCATGGAACTGCTTGATGGCGTTGACCAGCCGGCAACCGCGGCGGCAGACCTCTACGCTAAGCTCGAAGCCCGCTACCGGGAGACTGCCGCCCGGTAAACTGCGGCGGTTTGCGCGTCGAAGCACGCGAATATCACCTCGCGCAGGGAACCGGCCGGCGCCGCCTGCACCTCGGAGACCGCAATTTCCGTTGCCTGATCCAAGGGGTAGCCGTAAACCCCGGTGCTGATGGCGGGAAAGGCGAGGCTCTCAAGCTGATGATCGCCAGCCAGTGCGAGGCTGTTTCGGTAACAGGCGCGCAGCAGGTCCGCTTCGCCCTGTTCGCCGCCTTGCCAGACCGGCCCCACGGTGTGGATGACGTGCCGGGCGGGCAGGCGGTAGCCCTCAGTGATCACCGCTTGGCCGGTGGGGCAGCCGCCGATGGCACGGCACGCTTCAAGCAGCTCGGGCCCGGCGGCGCGGTGAATGGCGCCATCGACCCCACCGCCGCCCAGCAGGCGCTCGTTGGCGGCGTTGACGATGGCGTCCACCGCCAGTTGGGTGATGTCGCCAATGTGAATCTCGATGTCCACGCAGCCAAGTTAAGTTCGCCAGCCTTGGTTTGCAACGCGGCGGCCCAGCAAGGACACTGCGTTGCCCATGAACAGGCGCCAAACGGAGGTTCGGGGCAGGGAGGCCGGCGGCGGGGCCGCGCTGAGGCAGGAACTGCACCAGCGGCTGGCTGGTTGGCGGCCGCAGTTCATCGGCACCCTGATGTTCATTCGCGATCGCCATCGCGTGCTGCTGATCCGCAAGAAGCGCGGCTTGGGCGCCGGCCGCATCAATGCACCGGGCGGCAAGGTGGAGGCGGGCGAGTCACCCTTGGCCTGCGCGCTGCGGGAAACCCGGGAAGAGATTGGCGTATCGGTGCGTCAAGCGGCGCTGATGGCTGAGTTGCGCTTTGTGGAGCGGGTGGAGCAGCAGTGGTACGGCTACGCCTTCGTAGCCTCAGACTACGTTGGCACCCCAGCGGAGACCGCCGAAGCAACGCCCCATTGGTTTGCCGTTGACGACATCCCCTACGGCGAAATGTGGGAGGACGACCGCCACTGGCTGCCCCATGTGCTGGCCGGTCGCTTCGTCAAGGCCAACTTCCTGTTCGAGTCCAGCGCCGCACTGGCCCACGAACTGGAATGGACGGCAATGCGGCAAGGCGGAATTCGGCTGGGCAGACCCGGAAGTTGATTGTGTGCCGGCACGAACCCACATGTGCCAAGGGTGCGCGCTCGCGCCGGCTCCAGGGCGTCCCGCATCGTCTTGAGTGCTAAATCGACTTTCGCCATTGCTGGTTGGCTCCCAACATGTTGAACTAGATGACAGCACAGCAGTTGGACCCCCCAATGACAGTAAATCGGCCCAGCGGCCGGGCGTTCGATGAGTTGCGCCCGGTGCGCATTAGCCGGGGCTTCACCCGCCATGCCCAAGGCTCAGTGCTCGTCGAGTTCGGCGACACCCAAGTCATCTGCACGGCCTGCATCGAGTCTCAAGTGCCGCGCTTCCTGCGTGGCAAGGGCAGCGGCTGGGTTACCGCCGAGTACGGCATGCTGCCCGGCGCCACCCACAGCCGGGCGGACCGCGAGGCCGTGCGCGGCGGCCAGGGCGGCCGCACGGTGGAGATTCAGCGGCTGATCGGGCGCGCCGTTCGGTCCTGCGTCAACATGAAGCGCTTGGGCGAGCGCACGGTGCGCCTGGACTGCGACGTGATCCAGGCGGACGGCGGCACCCGCACCGCCTCCATCACCGGTGCCGTGGTGGCCCTGCGCGATGCGCTGGACAACGTAGGGGCCCAAGCCGCGTTCCGGGAGTTCGCGGCCTCGGTGTCGGTGGGCATCTGGCGGGGCGTCCCGGTCCTGGACCTCGACTATGCGGAGGACTCATCCGCAGACACCGACATGAACGTCGTGATGCTGGAATCCGGCGGCTTCGTGGAGATTCAGGGCACGGCGGAGAAGGCGCCCTTCAACGAAGCCGAGTTCTCCGAGATGTTGAGGCTGGCCCGGCAGGGGGCGGAGGACCTCATCGGGAAGCAAAAGACGGCTTGACCATGGGCGCCGCCAGCTCCAAGGCCAGCTTCGTCGCCTCGATGATTCGCCAAGAGGTGCTGCGCTTTGGCGATTTTGAACTGAAGTCCGGGTTGCGCAGCCCCTACTTCTTCAATCTCGGCAACGTCAGCGGCGGTGCGGAGCTGGCGGAACTCGGCGGCTTCTACGCCGACGCCATCGTTGCCTCGGGCCTCGAGTTCGACGTGCTGTTCGGCCCTGCCTACAAGGGCATTCCGATCGCCGTGGCCACGGCAATCGCCTTGGCGCAACGGGGCCGCTCGGTCAGCGCGGCCTTTGACCGCAAGGAGGCCAAGGCCCACGGCGAAGGCGGCAAGCTCATTGGCGCACCGCTCGAGGGCCGGGTGCTGTTGGTGGATGACGTGGTCAGCGACGGCGCCACCAAAGCGGAGGCGGCGGCCTTCATCGACGCCGCGGGCGCCAAACTGGCCGGCTTGGTGGTCGCCTTGGACCGTCAGGAGGTCATCGCCGGCGGCCAAACCGCCTTGGAGCGCCTCAAGGAAAGCCTGGGCGTCCCGGTCATCAGCATCGCCGCCCTGCCGGACATCATCGCCCACTTCCGCGCCCAGGAATCGGATGCCGCAAGAGAGAATTTGGCTGCCTTGCTTCGCCACCAAGAGGGCCATTGCCGATAGCTTACGTCTGCGGTGCGTGTTTTGATGAAGGAAAGGTAGCCACATTTATTCGAAATTGCATAATTATTTTTCACGACTAGTATTGGCCAATGGCAAAAGACCCTTGGCATTTCGAGCGCCCCGACTACACCGCCCGCATCCTATTGCTGCTGAACAGCGGGCCAGCCCAGGCACTCACGCTATTCGGCCCTAGGCGAACGGGCAAAACCGAATTCCTGCTAAAGGACCTCGCCCCCTTGGCTGAAGCCCAAGGGCATCGGGTGATCTATGCGTCCTTTTGGCAAGCGCCGCTTTCGCCCCTCGCTGTATTGATCCACGCTCTTGAGCAGTCGCTGAACAACGCCAGCTTCGCGGACCGGATGCGCAGCGCTGCGATCGCGCTCGCTCCCAAGCTCAAGCTGTCGGCACGGCTTCCGGGCGCCACCGCCGAAGCGGAATTGGACCTAGCCAATCTCCAACCCCACACCTCGCCGGATCTCCTGCTTTACCTGGATGACCTCATCGACCGTGCGGCGCGCAATCGCCGCCCGACGATTTTGCTTATGGATGAGGTGCAAGAGCTAGCTCGCAGCCAAGGAAACGCTTCCCTAATCGCTGCGCTGCGCACCAGCCTCGACAAGCGAGGCGAACGGATCAGAACCCTCTTCACCGGCTCAAGCCGGGACGGCCTTGCGTCCATGTTTTCGGCCCGCCAAGCTCCATTCTTTCAATTTGCCACGCCAATTGAACTGCCCGGGCTTGGCGAACCGTTCATCGATCACATGATTGCCACCTTTTCCAAGGTATCAGGCCGCAGTCCTAGTCGGGAGGAGTTGGTCAGAGCGTTCGACGCCCTGCACCGCAACCCCTACTTCTTCCGGCTGTTGATCGAAGAGCTCTTGCAATCGCCGGATTTGTTGGTGGCACCAGCTGTCGATTCGGTGCGGGACCGAATTGCCATCGAACTAGGCTACGCAAGCGCATGGCTGACGATGCCACCAATGCATCGTGGCGTGACGCATGCATTGGCGAGTGGTCGCAAGCACCCATACAGCAAAGACTTTCGCAACGCACTGGGTGCCTATGCCGAACAGGCGCCGCCATCTGCGGCCAAGGTGCAAGCCGCGCTGAAAAGGCTTCAGCGGGCAGGCCATGTGGACATTCACAATGGCGAATGGGCCTTAGTCGATCCAGAATTTGCTGCTTGGGTGCGCGAGCACGGCTAGTGGGTGATGCTGGAATCCGGCGGCTTCGTTGAGATTCAGGGCACAGCGGAGAAGGCGCCCATTTCCATTTCGAAGTGGGGCTCAGCGGTCAAAATGGCTCAAGCTAACCCTGATGAACCGGATGGCTTGCGCAAACTTGGCCAGTGCGTTGATTTTCATCTAAGTAAAAGGCAATATCTGGCCTTATAACGCCTTATTCAGACTTATAGGGCAATAAATGGCACTTTCTTTTGGCAACTTGGAAACCTCAAACAGGCTACAGGTCGAAATCGGCAGGCGGCTCGCCAAGCTGCGTCTTGCCCGGAACGTCACTCAGCGGATGCTGGCTCGCGAAGCCGGCATCGGCCTGCGCACCCTGCGTCGGCTGGAAGCGGGTGAACCAACAAGCCTCGACACTTTTCTCCGCGTCGTCATAGCTCTCGACTTGGGCGATGGCCTACTGACCGCCGTACCGTCCCACGACATTCGCCCCATCCAGCGTGTGGAGAACCGTGGGCAGGAGCGACGTCGTGCTCGCCCGCAGGCCGCAAGCCAGCAGAGCGAACCATGGACTTGGGGAGAAGAGTCGCGTGACTGACGCTCTGGTGAACCTATGGGGTCGCCGCATTGGGGCCGTTTCCTGGGACGCTGAACGGGCGTTGGGGGTCTTCGAGTACGACCCTGCGTTTCGATCAGCAGGAATGGAGCCATCGCCCTTCGTGATGCCACTCCGCGAAGCACCCTACGCCTTTCCCGCGCTAAGCAGCGGCCCCTTTAACGGACTGCCCGGGCTCTTGGCGGACGCTTTGCCAGACCGTTTCGGCAATCGGCTGATTGATGCCTGGCTGGCGACGACCGGGCGGCAGGCGGACGCGTTCAGCCCTGTTGACCGTCTCTGTTACATCGGGTCCCGTGCCATGGGTGCGCTGGAGTTTGAACCGGCCATTTCGACCAACACCGGACGGGCCGAACTGGAGGTTGCTGAACTCGTGGACTTGGCCAATCGGGTTCTGGACGAACGGATTCGATTGGGGGGAACCCTCGGTGGCCCGGAAGATCAAGCGGCACTCGAGGACATTCTCACGGTTGGAACCTCCGCCGGTGGCGCCCGCGCCAAGGCGCTGTTGGCATGGAACCCGAGCACGGGCGAGTTTCGCTCTGGACAAGTGGACACCGCCGCAGGATTCCAGCACTGGATTCTCAAGTTTGATGGCATCTCCAACAACCGCGACCGCGAACTCGCGGATCCACTGGGTTACGGAAAGATCGAGTACGCCTATCACCTGATGGCCCGCGATGCGGGAATCACCATGGCCGAGTGCCGGCTGCATCACGAAGGCGGACGCAGCCACTTCATGACGCGCCGCTTCGACCGGGATGAAGCAGGCCGCAGGCTCCACATGCAGTCCCTTGGCGCACTGCGCCACTTCGACCACCACCTGCCGGGGGCCTACGCCTATGAACAGGCGATCCAGACCATTCGTGAACTGGGCCTAGGTTCGAGTGAAGTGGAGCAGCAGGTCCGGCGCACGGCTTTCAATGTCGCAGCGCGCAACCAAGACGACCACGTCAAGAACATCTCGTTCCTAATGAACCGCAGCGGCGCCTGGCGGTTGTCGCCCGCCTATGACGTCACCTACTCCTACAATCCCAATGGCGCTTGGACCGGCCAACACCAGATGAGCATGGCGGGCAAGCGAGGACAGTTCGTACGCAGCGACCTGCTCGGCTTCGCTGAATTCTCAGGGCTGAAGCGAGTAGCCGCCAGACGAGCCATCGACGAGGTGCTCGGTGTGGTCAGCAACTGGCCCCAATACGCCCGTAGGGCTAATGTCCCTAAAACGGATATCGAGCGCATCGGCAAGGTGCATCGGATTGCGCGCTTGCGCGCCAGCCGGCGGGTCTCGGCGAAACTGTCGCTCACGACCCCGGGCCGTTGATCCTTGCCCACCCGAGCATTTCACCGCCTCTTCCACACCTCTGCCGGCTGCCAAATGCCAAAGGAACAACTCGAACGGGCGCCCGGAAGCGGTTGTCAATGCGGGTCAGTCCGGCCGCTTTGCCTTCCCTTTGTGGTACGGGCAGGTAGTCCATCTTCGCCGCCACCCCTACCAAAACCCATTGAATTTTTCGTGTTGACGCACGCGCGCGTTGGTGCCCACGGTCCGCAACGACCCACTTCCCTTAAGGCCAAGCGAGGCCGCTGGATTTCGTGGACAATGACAGCGCCCCGATTGCAGACAAGGAGGACTTATGGACTATGTGGAGCCGGCCGCAGCGCGGCAGATGGATGGCCTGCGTCTGGCGCTCACCGCGCATGCACCAGCGCCGTACAGCCTTTCGGCCCGCGCGATACTCGATCATCACGGCGTCGCCTACGTCCCCGTGCTGCAGGTTGGGGGTGGCGGCAACGAGGACCTCGTGGCGTGGACCGGGCATCGGAACGCACCAGTGGCGGTTTACAACGACGAAGCGCCCCGCGTGGGCTGGCTGGAGATCCTGAACCTTGCGGAGCGGCTCGGCACCGGCCCCTCCCTGATCCCGTCCGCCATCGAAGACCGCATGCTGATGGTCGGCCTCTCGAACGAACTGATCGGAGAAAACGGCTTCATCTGGAACCTGCGGCTCGTGATGCTTGGGCTGGGTGGTCCGGAACGGGTCGCCAAGGAGCGCGTCCGCAATCCGATGTACGACCAGTACGGCTACAGCGAGGCCGCCGCCGCCGTGGCGGTTGAACGCGCCAAGGCGGTGATGGAGCGGTTGACCACCCAGCTCCTCGCCCAGCGCAAGGCTGGCAGCCGTTACATCGTGGGCGAGGCGCTCAGTGCCGCTGACATTTATTGGGTGTATTTCTCCCAAGCGGTGGGGACTTTCCCAGAGGCGCTTTGCCCAATGCCGGCAGGCATGCGCAAAGCCTACGAGATTTCAGGGCACATGCTTGGCGACATGAACCCCATACTCGTTGAGCAGCGCAATTGGGTGCTGGCCCAGCACGGCCTGCCGCTGGACTTCTGATTGGCTGAGAGGCTCTTTGCGAATGAAAAAACGCCGCATGCTTGGCATCACGCTGCTCTGCCTCGGCGGCGTTGTGCTCGTCGGCTTTGGCGTCGTCGCCGGCCTCTACTACCAAGGCGTGAAATTCGACCCGCTGAAGTCCGCCTATGAGGAGAACTGCAGCGCCTGCCATGGCCAGAACATGGAGGGCACTGGCCAGGGCACGCCATTGGTCGGCGTTGCGTTCCGTCACGGCGAGACCGTCGAGGAGATCAGCGCCAGCATCGCCAAGGGCTTCCCGGCGCTGGGGATGCCCGGCTGGTCCGGCGTCCTGCCGGAGTCGGAAATCCGCAGGCTCGCAATATACGTTTCGGAGCGGCGCGCGGACCTCAGCTGGGACTTCAAGGTGGAAAAGCCGCTTGAGATTCCCAGCGGCCTGGTGCGCAGCGACCTGCACGACTTCCGCATCGAGGCCTTCGCCGAAGGGCTTGACCCGCTCCCCTACTCCATCGCGCCGCTGCCGGATGGCGGCTTCCTGCTGACGGAGAAGATGCGTGGCTTAAGCCTCATTTCCGCCAACGGCGTGCAATCGCCGCTCATTGAAGGCACGCCGTCGGCCCACGCGGATCCCCTGCGCCTGCCCTTTGTGCAGTTGGAGTACGGCATCGGCTGGATCATGGAAGTGGCCACTCACCCGGACTACGCGGACAACGGCTGGATCTACCTGCACTTTGGCGACCGCTGCGAGGATTGCAACGCCGCCGGCGGCGCGGTGTCGATGAACAAAGTCATTCGGGGGCGCATCGACGACGGCCGCTGGGTGGACGAGGAGACCATCTGGAGTGTGCCGCTGGAGGACTACTCCGCCATGCCGGACATGGCCGCCGGCGGCCGCCTCTGCTTCGACGCGGAGCGGCGCCTGTACATCAGCGTCGGCATGAAGGGCTCGGCCAACTACTACGGCATCCAGGATCTCAGCAAACCCTACGGCAAGATCCACCGCGTGCATGACGACGGCAGCATCCCGGCGGACAACCCGTTCGCCCAAGTGGCGGACGCCCAGCCCACCGCGTGGACTTACGGACACCGCAGCCCCCAAGGGCTGGAGTGCAATCCGCGCTCCGGGCAAGTGTGGAGCACCGAGATGGGCCCCCGGGGCGGCGACGAGATCAACCTGCTGCTGCCGGGGCGCAACTACGGCTGGCCCCTCCACTCCAAAGGGGTCGATTACGATGGCACCGCCGTGGAGTACGGCAAGGAGCTCGGCATCACGTTCGACTTAAACGACATCGAGCAGCCGGTGATCGATCTCACCCCGTCCCCGGCCGTGTCGAGCTTTGCATTCTACGAAGGCGACGCCTTCCCGGCCTGGCGCAACCAGATGCTGGTCGGCACGCTGAGGGCGACGGAACTCTACCGGGTGGCGTTCGAAGGCGACCAGCTCGTCCTCAAGGAGACCTTAATCGAAGACTTGGCGCGGATTCGCGACGTCGAGGTGGGTGCGGACGGTTTGGTCTACCTGTTGCTGGAGCACGCCTCCGGCGGCCGGATCGTGCGGTTGGTGCCGGTGGCTTGGGGCGAAGACGCATGAGGGGGCAAGTCTCGATGCCAAAATTCGCCACAATCGTGTCCGCTGATTGGGGGAAGGAGCCAAGTAAACGTTCCATCTTTGTTGGGGAGGTGGCTGCGCGGTCGATCAGGAAAGTAGAGCCCGGGCCTAAGGGGTGGAATGTGGCCAACCGGTTGGAATTGGCCCAAAAGTTCGCTCGTAACGGACCAGTGTTAGTCGGCGTTGACGTGGTACTTGGCGTTTCGAAGGGGTACTGGCAGCTTGTGAATGCCGAGCAGCGGTGCTTTGCGAATTTCGTCGAGTGGCTGAGCGGGCTTGATGTAAACGGCGACTTCTTCGAAACCACTGATGACGCGAAGGATTGGCGCCCCGATTGCCCTTGGTTCGCTGTGCCAAGGGGGAGGGGCGGGCTCACAAGATTCCAGGCCCGGTTGATCTTCGGCAGAATTCCTGCGGGCTTGCCCGAGTGTTTGGCCCTCGTCAGTCGAGTGGCGTGATCGATCAGTTGCGGCGGGAAGAGAGTAAACTTGATGCGGGCCTCACGAGGAAGGCAATCATGGATTGGCGTGACTACATCACGGTGGACCCGGAAGTCTGCCATGGCAAGGCGTGCATCGCGGGAACTCGAGTCTTGGTGACCACGGTTCTTGACAATCTGGCATCCGGCCTGGATTCGGAGGAAATTAGCAACAGTTACCCGTCGGTTTCGCACGAGGCTGTGCGAGCGGCCATTGCCTACGCTGCAGTGTTGGCCAACGAACGGGTGGTTGCGTTGGGATCGTAGAGAAGGGCAGGGTGCGGTTCAAGCTAGACGAGAACCTGCCGGTTGATCTTGTGGAGGTGTTCCGCGACGCCGGGCATGATGCCGTTACAGTGCTGGACCAAGATCTTGCGGGAGCGCGAGACTCTGATCTTGCTTCGGTTTGCCTAAGCGAAGGTCGGGTGATCGTGACGTTCGACACGGATTTCTCAGACATCAGGACGTACCCACCAAGTGCATACCCCGGGCTTGTCGTATTCCGGTTGAACAATCAAGCGCGCAATCATGTGATGAGGGCTGCGAGGAGCTTGCTCAAGATGCTTGCCGGAGCCGAGCTCGATGGTCAGCTCTGGATAGTGGAAGAAAGGCGCATTCGAGTTCGAATCTGATAGAACCTGACAGCGCATGGCTTTTTTCCGCAGTCCCGTGCACCAAGTCATCAGCTGCGCGGCCCGGCACCTGAGTGTCGAACTCCAAAACCACTTGGCCTGCGCTCTGACTAGGCTGAACACTCAATTGAGGATGGCATCGAAAACGCGTTATCGATCCGACGACGTCATTTGGAGAAAGTCCCTTGGACTGTTTGGACATTCAGTCCCTGACTGTTCCCAGTTTCAACGGCCTAGTTGAACAACGCTGTCCGCAAGGCAGCCCAGTGGCGGTTGAACTGGCCGGTGGGTTGTTCGGTGAAGTCGGAGCGGACGAATTGGGCGATGCGGCCTTCGGCGTAGGCCAGCAGCAGGTTGGCGGCGTTGGTGGGGGCGACGGGCCCAGGTGTCTCGGCATTGCGCAGCACCTGGCGGATTTCGCCTTCCAATCGTTCGAAGAGTTCCCGCACCCGAATGCGCAGGCGGGCGGTCTCGCCCTGCAGAACCTCGCCGCTGAGCAGACGCATGAAGCCGGGGTTGCGCTCGGCGAAGGTCAGCACCAAGGTGAGGATCTGGCGGCATTGCTCGTCGGCGCCGGGTGTTTGCTCGGCGATGCGGTGGATGCGGGGGAACAGGCTCTCCTCAACGAATTCAATCAAGGCCTCAAGCATTTTTGCCTTGCTGGGGAAGTGCCGGTACAGGGCGGCCTCGGAAACGCCCACTTGGCGGGCGATGGCGGCGGTGGTGATGCGTGAGCCGGGCGCCTCCTCCAGCATGGCAGCGAAGGCTTGCAGGATCTCTGCGCGGCGGTTGGAGCGGGCCACCGCTCAACCCTCCTCACTGCCAATGATCTGGGTGCCGATGCCGGCGTCGGTGAAGATCTCCAGCAGCAGGGCGTGGGGAATGGTGCCGTCGATGATCTGCACGCTGGCGACGCCCTTCGCCACCGCCTCCAAGGCGCAGCGCACCTTGGGCAGCATGCCGTCGGTGATGCCGCCGTCGGCAATCAGGTCGTTGACGGCTTGTGGGGACAGGCTGGCCAACGTCTCTCCCTCGCTGTCGAGAATGCCTGGCGTGTTGGTCAGCAGGATCAGCTTTTCGGCTTGCAGCGCTTCGGCCAGGCGCCCCGCCACAACGTCGGCGTTGATGTTGTAGGACTCGCCGTCCGCGCCCGCGCCGATGGGTGCGATCACGGGAATGAACCCGGCGTGAATCAGCGTGTCGAGCACCTTGGCATCCACTGCCTCCACCTCGCCGACGTGGCCGATGTCGATGATCTCCGGGGCAGCGAGCTCGGGTGCCGGCCGGGTGAGCTTCAGACGACGGGCGCGGATCAGGCCGCCGTCCTTGCCCGTTACGCCCACCGCTCGGCCGCCGTGATGGTTGAGCAGGGCGACGATCTCCTGGTTGACTTGGCCGCCGAGCACCATCTCCACCACGTCCATGGTGGCGGTGTCGGTGACGCGCATGCCATCGACGAAGCGGGTCGGGATGTTCAGCTTCTCCAGCAAGGAGCCAATCTGCGGGCCGCCGCCATGCACCACCACTGGGTTCATGCCCACCAGCTTCATCAACGCCAAGTCCCGCGCGAAGGTGTTTTTCAGGTGGTCATCAACCATGGCCGCGCCACCGTACTTGACCACGATGGTCCAGCCGTGAAAGCGGCGGATGTAGGGCAGCGCCTCGGTGAGTATGCCCGCGACCTGGCTGGCTTGGGCTTCCGGAAGGCTCATGACGTTGGGAAGGCGAGTGTGGGGTTGATGGCGGTCAACTGCGCTCGGAAGAGGTCTTGGATGCGTTCGAGGGCGGCCGGTTCATCGGCTTCGAAGCGCAGGGTCAGCATGGGGCTGGTGTTGGAGGCGCGAATTAAGCCCCAGCCGTCTTCATAGTCCACCCGCACTCCGTCGATGGTGGTGCGCTTGCCGAGGCCGAAGTCCGCGTCTCGGGCCAGCGCCTCGATGATCCGGAACTTGGCGTCCTCCCGGGTTTCGATCTTGATTTCCGGCGTTGAGAGACCCTCCGGGCAATCTTGGAACAGGGCATCAGCATCGTTGCGGTTGGCGCTCAGCAGCTCGATGAAACGAACGGCGGCGTAGAGCGCATCGTCAAAGCCGAACCAGCGGTCGGCAAAGCAGATGTGGCCGCTGAACTCCCCGCCCAAGGGTGCGCCGGTATCCCGCAGCTTGGCCTTGATGTGCGAGTGTCCGGTTCGCCACATGCAGGGGCGGCCGCCGAGGCGCTCCACCAAGGCGCCCAAGTGGCGGCTGCACTTGACGTCAAAGATGATCTCGGCGCCGGGTTGACGGGCAATGATGTCTTGGGCGAACAGCATCAGCAGCCGGTCCGGCCAGATGATCGAGCCGCTTTGGGTCACCACCCCCAGCCGGTCGCCGTCGCCATCGAAAGCCAGCCCGCAGGCGGCGCCAGTCATGCGCACTCGCTTGATCAGGTCGGTGAGGTTTTGCGGCTCCACCGGGTCGGGATGGTGATTGGGGAAGTCCCCGTCGACCTCGCAGTAGAGTTCATCCACTTGGCAACCGAGGCCGCGCAGCAAGGCTGGCGCCACCGCGCCCGCCACGCCGTTGCCGCAATCGACCACCACTTGGGGAGCGTCCTGCACCTCGGCATTGGCCAGCACCGCTTGCTGGTAGGTTTCGCTGAAGGCCTGCTCGGTGATTCGGCCCTCACCTTGGGTCAGGTCGCCGGACTTGATGCGTTCATGCAGGCCTAGGATGGCATCCTCGGCCAGCGGCTTGCCATCCAGCACCATCTTCAAGCCGTTGTAGTTGGCGGGGTTGTGGCTGCCGGTGACCATCACGCCGGTGCCGGTTTCGGCGGCGTGGGTGGCGAAGTAGAGCACGGGCGTCGGCGCCATGCCGATGTCGATCACCTCCATGCCGCCCGCGGCCAAACCCTCGTTCAAGGCCTGCTGCAGGGCCGGACCTGAATGGCGCCCATCCCGGCCGGTCACCACCCGATGCTGGCTCGAAGCCAGCGCCTCAGCGCAAAACGCCCGCCCGATCTGGCGCACCACCGAGGCATCGAGGTTTTCGTCAACGATGCCGCGAATGTCGTAGGCGCGAAAAATGCCGGGGTCGAGCAAGGGCGAGATCCTAACCGCGGCCGCTTTGAGCCACGGAAAGTGGCGCTGGCTTCGCCGCGGGTCCGGAGGATGGAAAAAACAAGTTGGCCAGATGTTGAATCAGGCTTGCAGCCAGCGCCTCCTTGCTCTGGTAGGCCAGTTCTGCCTCGCCCTCCGCCCAGATCAGGGTGGCTGCATTGTGATCGCTGTTGAAGCCGATCTTGGGGTTGGATACATCGTTTACCACAATCGCATCGAGGCCCTTGCGGCGGCGCTTGTGCCGGGCGTTGCCCAAGGCGTTCTCGGTTTCGGCAGCGAAGCCCACCACCACCGAGGCATTCGGCAGCGCCGCTACCGAGGCGATGATGTCCGGGTTCTCCACTAAGGCGATGGACGGCAGGGCGTCGTGTTGGTCGGATGCTTCCTTCTTGATCTTTTGTGGTGACCTGCTCGCGGGGCGATAGTCTGCGACTGCTGCCACGCCGATCACCAGCGCTTGGTCGGCCGCGCGGGCCTGCACGGCCTCGTGCATGTCCAGGGCGCTGGTCACATCGATGCGTTCGACGTTGGCGGGTGCGGGCAGGCCGCAGGGGCCGGAGACCAAGGTGACTCGGGCGCCGGCCTCGGCCGCTGCCTTGGCGATGGCGTAGCCCTGCTTGCCGGAACTGTGGTTGGAAAGGAAACGCACCGGATCGAGCGCCTCCCGAGTCGGGCCGGCGGTGACCAGCACGTTCAAGCCGGCAAGCCGGGGGGAGAGGAACATAGATTGCACCGCATGCAGCAGGGCTTCCGGCTCCGCCATGCGCCCCGGGCCTAGGTCGCCGCAAGCCTGCTCGCCCTCGTCGGGGCCGATCAGGCGCTTGCCGTCGGCGGCGAGGGTGGCGGCGTTGCGCTGGGTGGCAGCGTCGCGCCACATCGCTTGGTTCATGGCCGGCGCCAGCAGCACCGGTGCATCGCTGGCGAGGCACAGGGTGGTCAGCAGGTCAGGGGCCGCGCCCTGGGCCAGATTGGCCATGAAGTGGGCGGTGGCCGGGGCGACCAGGATCAGGTCTGCCCATCGGGCCAGTTCGATATGGCCCATGGCGGCTTCGGCTTCCCGGTCCCAGAGGTCGTCGCGCACCGGGCGCCCGGAGAGCGCCTGCAGGGTGACAGGCGTCACGAAACGCGCCGCGCCCTTGGTGAGCACCACCTGCACCTCAGCGCCTTCATTGCAGAGATGTCGCACAAGAATTGCAGACTTATAGGCTGCAATTCCGCCCGCCACCCCAAGCAAAATGTGTTTCCCCGCAAGCGACATGCATGCATCTTAGCAGCAATGGACCACCAATGAATGGAACGCAACCCGGCGACCAGCGCCCTGCTCACCAGCCCCTTCAGCGCGCTGCCGACTTGCAGCATGGTGCCGGCCAGCGGTTTTCTGCGGGCGGGCAACTCGCAGCTGGCCGACAGCGCCTGCTGGCCGCTGAGCAGGATGCGCTCAGCGACGCGGACCTGTTGGCCGTGCTGCTGCGCGGTGGCGCGGCCAAGGCCAGCGCCATCGACGTGGCCAACCGTCTGCTGGACGAATTCGGGGCCATGCATCGGGTGCTGGACGCCCCGGCCGGCGAACTGCTCAGGAACCACGGCCTCGGGCCCACTCGGGTCGCGAGCCTCAAGGCGGTGCTGCCGATCACCGCCCGCTACGCCGCCAGCCGCATGAAGGAGACGCCCACCTTCGGCGGCTCCGAAGATGCCTCCATGTTCCTGATGGGGGCCTTTGCGGGTGTCGAACGGGAGATCTTCGGCTGCCTGTTCCTTGATGCGCGCAACCGCATGCTCCATTTCGAAAAGCTCTTCTTCGGCACCGTGGACCGGGCGGACGTGTTTCCCCGGGAGGTTGCCAAGGCAGCCCTGAAATGCAACGCCGCTGCGGTCATCTTCGCCCACAACCATCCCTCCGGGGTGCCGGAGCCATCGGTTTCCGACATCCACCTCACCGAGCGCCTCGTCGCCATATTGAAAGAGCTCGACGTGGAAGTGCTGGACCACGTCGTCATCGGCGGCAACCAAACCGTGTCCATGGCAGAACGCGGCATGATCGCCACGGAGTAACCAAGGCTCCGCTCAAGCGGCATCATAAGCACCGGACATGTCCTCTGCGCACAGCAACTTCCATGCAATGACTATCGAGCCTCCCGATGGAGAGCGCATTCCATCGTCCCAATTCAGAGCGGTGCGCCCTGGGCTCGGGGCGCGACGTCTGTCCCCGTGCAGGTTCTCTGCACCAAAGCGGGTTCCCCGGGCCGAGGGCGTCCCGCCCTCGCACGGCGCGAGGCGCCGTTCCTCCATTCGAGGAATGGCGTTTTGGTGGAAGTTCGCCCCCGCCTTTGGTATAAACGCGCCCTCATTTTTTTGGGGCCTCCCATGTCTCAGGTGTGCCAAGTGACCGGCAAGCGGCCAATGTCGGGCAACAACGTCAGCCACGCGCAGAACAAGACCAAGCGGCGCTTTGCGCCAAACCTGCACTACCACCGCTTTTGGCTGGAGGACGAGAAGCGCTTCGTGCGGCTGCGGGTGTCCGCCAAGGGCATGCGCATCATCGACAAGAAGGGCATCGACCAAGTGCTGGCCGACATGCGCAAACGGGGCGAAAAGGTCTAACCCAGCGGTGCGCCGCAGCAGGGCGGCAACGCAGCAGCCAACGGCTAAGGAGGCCGGTCATGGGCAATCGGGAGAAGGTCAAGCTGGTGTCGAGCGCCGGCACCGGCCATTACTACACCACGGACAAGAACAAGCGCAGCACGCCGGACAAGCTGGAGATGAAAAAGTTTGATCCTGTGATCCGCAAGCATGTTCTCTACACGGAAGCCAAGATCAAGTAGCGGCACCTCGCCTTAGTGCCTGAGCTGCCGGAAGTCGAGACCACCCGCGCTGGCCTGAAAGACCGCATCGTCGGTCAGCGCCTAGTCCGCTGGACCCTGCGCACCCCGGCCCTGCGCTGGCCGGTTGAGATCCCGGAAAGCCTCAGCGGCGAGCAGCTGGCCGCCCTGAATCGCCGCGGCAAGTACCTGCTCTTTGAGTTTTCGTCCGGCACACTGCTGGTGCATCTCGGCATGTCCGGCAGCCTGCGCCTGCTGACCGCGCCAGAGAATCCCCTCCGGCACGACCACTTGGACTTGGACTTCGGCACCGCCTCGGTGCGCCTCAACGACCCGCGCCGCTTCGGCTGCGTGCTCTGGCACCCAGCGGGCGCCCCGCCCCACCCGCTGCTCGCCCACCTCGGCGTGGAGCCCCTCGGCGATGAACTGAGCGCTCACTATCTCAAAGAAAGAGCGCGCAAGCGAAAGGTGGCAGTCAAGAACTTCATCATGGACAGCCGCATTCTGGTGGGCGTGGGCAACATCTACGCCGCGGAGGCCCTGTTCCTGGCGGGCGTTCGCCCTTCGGTGGCAGCAGGCCGGCTGACCTTGGTGGCCTGGACCAATCTTGTCGCAGCCATCAAGAAGGTGCTTGCCCACGCCGTTGCCGTCGGCGGCACCACCCTGCGCGATTTCGTCAACAGCGACGGCAAGCCCGGCTACTTCAAGCAGCAGCTCAACGTTTACGGCCGGGCTGGCGCACCTTGCCGACGCTGCGGCGCAGCGCTGCGCAACCAACGCCTTGGCGGTCGGGCAACGGTCTTCTGCCCAAACTGCCAACGCCGCTGGGGATGGCCTGCCGAGTGAACCCCCTGTGGCATAATCCCTGCGTTCAATGAACTAGGGTCGCGCCATGCCGGAAGCGCCGGATCTTGAGGGCCTTCGGGATTTCAGCACGGAGACGGCCCGAGATTCGGGGCGTTTTTTCGTGGGCCGGGAGGCCGCCTTAGGCCGGGTCGCGGATGCGGCTGCTGGTTGGCGGCGGGCGGTCAACGCGGGGCAGTCCCCGTTTGGGGTCGTGCTGATTTCCGGTGCCCCTGGCGCGGGAAAGACCGCGATACTTCGCCGAGTGCTCGAAAACCCCCCAAAATCCACTGCGGCGCTCTCAATGCCCTTGCTTCGCCTGAGCACCGAGGCATCCTTGGCCGGGTCGTTGCGCAATGCCCTAGCCGGGCCGTCGGCTAAAGCGGTGACCAGTATGCGTCCCTCTGGGGTTGCGGCGAACCTTGGGCTTGCCAAGTTCACCTGGGAGCGGCCTTCCACGCCGCCTGCCACGCTTAGCGAGCTGGACGAGGGGCTTTCTGTCGGCCGCGGTGTGGACGCAGTGGTGCTGCTCATCGACGAGGTCCAGAACGCCACGCCGGATCAGGCCCGGATGTTGGCGGCGCTGCACCAAGGCGCGACGGGCTTGCCGCTGGTTCCGGTGCTGGCTGGCCTCTCAGACGCTGGGGATGTTCTTGCTCGCGGGGGCATCTCCCGTCGGGCGGTGGAGTACGACATTCGCCTTGGCCGCCTTGACGAAGGTGAGCCGGCCGAGGCTGTTCGCATGATGCTGGACACCTTCCGCGTTCAAGGTTCCGACGGCGTAAGGGATCGGTGGGCACGGAACATCGAGGCTGCGAGCGACCGGTGGCCGGCGCACCTCAAGACGGCATTGACAGCCTTGGCTCGAGAGTTGCTGCGCGCGGACGGAGACTTGGCTCTGGCTGACTGGAGCCGAATCAAGCGGGATGCGGCAGCGCTGCGGGTCGCGGGCTACATGGCAGGGGTAAGTCTTGAAATGGAAAACGCAGCCCCCCTGCTTGCGCAGCTTCTCCGCTGGACCGCAGACCAGCCCGTTCGGCGTGTGCATGCCATTGCCGAGCTTCGACGCCTGATGGACAAAAACCCCGTCCGCGACATGGAACCCGAGGAATTCCTGGATCACTTAATCCACCAAGGCGTCTTGCACGACCCGAACGGCGACCGGCAGTACCTATGCCCCATCCCCAGCTTCCGCGATTTTCTCATCCGGCGGGGAAGCTCACTGGCAGCTGCCCGCGAAGATACTGACCTGCATGGCCTGTAACGGAGACCAAATCTGACAGCCAGCCCTCGCCTAGAGTCAGGTCGGCGCCAAGCGAACGCGCGACGCTCTACCCACGCCGGAAATTCAAACTGAGCCGCTGTCTGGCTTTGCTGCTCCACGCTCATTTGACAGCCACTGCCTAAACCCCAAAAATACGCAGTTCTGTACGCCACTGGGCGCTAAAATTTCCTGAAAATCAATCGGTTAACTTAAGAACCCAAGGCTGCTGCCATGAGTGAGACGTTGTCCGGCGCCGACATGCTGGTGCGGGCGTTGCAGGATGAAGGTGTGGAGTACCTGTTTGGCTACCCGGGCGGGGCGGCGCTGCACATCTACGATGCCATCTTCAAGCAGCAGAAAGTGGAGCACATTCTGGTGCGTCACGAACAGGCAGCCACCCACATGGCCGACGGCTACGCCCGGGCCACGGGCAAGCCTGGCGTGGTGCTGGTGACCTCCGGCCCGGGGGCCACGAACGCCATCACCGGCATCGCCACCGCCTACATGGACTCGACCCCCTTGATCGTCATTTCGGGGCAGGTGCAGACCTCCCAGATCGGCACCGACGCCTTTCAGGAGACTGACATGGTCGGCGTTTCCCGGCCGGTGGTGAAGCACAGTTTTCTGGTCAGAAACTGCGCCGAGATTCCGCGCGCGATCAAGACCGCCTTCCACATCGCCACCACCGGGCGGCCTGGCCCGGTGGTCATCGACGTGCCCAAGGACACCACCGATCCGAACATCACGGCGCCCTATGACTATCCCAAGTCAGTCAACCTGCGCTCCTACAAGCCGGCCAAACGGGGCAACGGCCGTCAGTTGCGCAAGGCGGCCAAGGCGCTGGTCGAAGCCGAGCGGCCCATCATCTACAGCGGCGGCGGCGTGGTGCAGGGCGATGCCGGCCCGGCCCTCACCCGGCTCGCTCACCGGCTGGGCGCGCCGGTGACCAACACGTTGATGGGGCTGGGCGCCTTTCCGGGGGAAGACCCGCAGTTCATCGGCATGCTCGGCATGCACGGCACCTACGAGGCCAACATGGCCATGCACCATGCGGACCTCATTTTTGCGGTGGGCGCCCGCTTTGACGATCGGGTCACCAACAACCCGGACAAGTTCTGTCCCAACGCACGGGTCATCCACGCCGATGTGGATCCGGCCTCCATCTCCAAGATCATCAACGCCGACATACCCATCGTCGGCGATGCGCTAAGCGTGCTTGAGGAACTTGATCCGCTGGTGGAAGCGGAACTGGCCAAACGCCCCAACGGCCGGGAAGGCGATGCCGGCGAGGCTTGGTGGGGCCAAATCCACAAATGGCGCGACGCCTACGGGCTGGACCACGTGATGAAGCCCCGGGAGGATGGCGTCATCCTGCCGCAGCAAGTGATTCAGAGCCTGTACCGGGCCACCCGGGGAGGCGCCTACGTCACCAGCGACGTGGGCCAGCACCAGATGTTCGCCGCCCAGTACTACAAGTTCCCCGAGGGGCGCCGCTGGATCAACTCCGGCGGCCTCGGCACCATGGGCTTCGGGCTGCCGGCGGCCATGGGCGTGCAGTTCGCCTACCCTAAGGCCACGGTGGCCTGCGTCACCGGCGAGGGCAGCTTCATGATGAACATGCAGGAGCTCTCCACCTGCCTGCAGTACGGCCTGCCCATCAAGATTGTCTGCGTCAACAACCAGGCGCTGGGCATGGTCAAGCAATGGCAAGACATGCAGTACGGCGGTCGCCATTCCCAGAGCACCTACAGCGACTCCCTGCCGGACCTAAAGACGCTGGCGGAGGCCTTCGGCCATGTGGGCTTTCGCATCGACCACACCAGAGACCTGGACGCCGCCATGGACGAGACCTTCAGTGCAAAGCTGAAGGACAAGGTGGTGCTGGTGGACGTCTGGGTGGACCCGGACGAGCACGTCTATCCCATGGCCATCAAGGGCGGCTCCATGCGTGACATGTTTCTGAACAAGATCACCACCAGCCAGCAGGGAGACTACATGTGAGCCGCCGGGTGCTGGCCGTGCTGCTGGAGAACGAGCCGGGCGCCCTCTCAAGGGTGGTTGGGCTGTTCGCCCAGCGCAACTACAACATCGAGACCTTGACCGTGGCCCCTACGGAGGACGCCACCCTGTCCCGCGTGACCTTGAGCACGGAAGGCTCCGACGAGAAGATCGAGCAAGTCACCAAGCACCTCAATCGCTTGGTTGAGGTGGTGAAGGTGCTTGACCTGCATGAGGCCGCCTGCGTCGAGCGGGAGCTGATGTTCGTCAAGATCAGCGCCCAAGGCGCCGAACGGGCGGAGGTCAAGCGCACCTGCGACATTTTCCGCGGCCAGATCGTCGATGTGACGGCCGCTGCCTACACCGTTCAGTTGACCGGTGAGAGCGGCAAGCTCGACGCCTTCCTCCGCGCCTTGGACCGCTCCGCGATCATCGAGGTGGTGCGGTCCGGCGTGTCCGGCATCAGCCGCGGCGAGAAGGTGCTGAGCGTCTAGCAACCAACACCCACAAATTTGGGGACAGGGCGCTAACCGTTCTGTTCCGCCGCCAACACAGACTCCAACCAACAGGATTGACCATGCAAGTCTATTACGACAAGGACGCCGACCTCTCCATCATCCAGAAGACCCGTGTCGCCGTCATCGGCTACGGCTCCCAAGGCCACGCCCACGCCAACAACCTGCGTGACTCCGGGGTGGGCCACGTGGTCATCGGCCTGCGCGCCGGCTCCGGCTCCGCGCCGAAGGCGGAGGCCGCGGGCTTTGAGGTGCGCGAAGTGCCCGACGCGGTGGCCGATGCGGACCTCGTCATGGTGCTCACTCCGGATGAGCTGCAGCAGGGCATCTACGCCGAGCAGATCGAACCGAACCTCAAGGAAGGGGGGGCGATCGCCTTCGCCCACGGCTTCAACATCCACTTTGAGTTGATCGAGCCCCGTGCGGACTTGGACGCCATCATGATCGCGCCCAAGGGGCCCGGGCACACGGTGCGCTCAACCTATGCGGCCGGCGGCGGCGTGCCGAGCCTCATCGCCATCGCCCAGGACGCCACCGGCCAAGCTCGGGACATCGCCCTGTCCTACGCCAGCGCCATCGGCGCTGGAAGGGCCGGCATCATCGCCACCACCTTCCGTGAGGAGACCGAGACTGACCTGTTCGGCGAGCAGGCCGTGCTCTGCGGCGGTGCCGCGGCGCTGGTGCAAGCCGGCTTCGAGACCTTGGTGGAGGCGGGATACGCGCCGGAGATGGCCTATTTCGAGTGCCTGCACGAACTCAAGCTGATCGTCGATCTGTTCTACGAGGGTGGCGTCGCCAACATGTGGTACTCGGTCTCCAACACGGCCGAGTACGGTGGCCTCACCCGGGGCCCGCGCATTGTCACCGAGGAGACCAAGGCGGAAATGAAGCGCATGCTGAACGAGATCCAGACCGGGCAGTTTGCCAGGGAGTTCGTCACCGAGAACCAAGCCGGCGCCCCAGGCATCAAGGCGCGGCGGCGGCTGATCGCCCAGCACGGCATCGAGCAGGTGGGCGAGCGCCTGCGCGGCATGATGCCTTGGATTCAGGAAAACCGCTTGGTCGATCGAACCAAGAACTAGCCGAGCGACGCCCCGGACAAGAGAACGGACGTTGCCCGAGGGCTGCAGGGAGCTGGCCGACATGTCATTGATTTGTCCTGTCTGACGGTGGCACCATCGGCGTCATGGAAAATCCGGACAAGCCGCAGTTGAGGGCCGTTGAAGGCGTGGAGCAACCTGCTCCCGCCAAGACGAGCGAACCCGCCAGCGCACGCCGCCGCGGCATCTACCTGCTGCCCAACATCATCACCACAGGGGCGCTGTTTTCTGGGTTCTACGCCACCGTTGCGGGCATGAACGGGCGGTTCGAGGCGGCGGTGCTGGCCATTTTCGCGGCCATCGCGCTCGACACCGCCGATGGCCGCATTGCCCGGCTCACGCGCACCCAGAGCCACTTCGGGGCGCAGTACGACAGCCTTTCGGACCTCGTGGCCTTCGGCGTCGCGCCGGCGTTCGTGGCGTTTTCATGGGGCCTGTCCAGCTTGGGCCAAGTGGGCTGGGTGCTCACCTTTCTCTACATTGCCTGCACCGCCCTGCGCTTGGCGCGCTTCAACACCCAGAGCGACATGTCCAGCTTCACCGGCTTGCCTTCACCGGCGGCGGCGGCCGTGGTCGCCTGCACCATCTGGGTTTGGGAGCAGCAGATCGTCGGCACCCCAAGCCTCTTCGCAGCGTCCTCGGTGGGCTTGGTCTTGGTGGTCATCGCCTTGCTGATGGTGTCCAACCTCAGCTACTTCTCGGCCAAGCAACTCGGCATCAAGGGCCGGGTGCCGTTTGTGGCCCTGGTGCTGGTGGTGCTGTCCTTTGCCGTGCTGCTGGTTGACCCGCCCGGCATTCTGCTGTTGCTGTCCGTCGGCTACGCCCTCTCGGCCCCGGCCCAATTCGCGTGGGTATGGCTGCGTCGGCAGACGCCCGAGTGAAGGGCTTGTTTGGGAACCCAACCCAAACACGAAGACCCATTAGCGGGCCCTAGGAACTTGCCATGCTCATCAAGCCTCCCTTCGACATAGCGCCTTCGGAAATCACCCCTGAAGCGGCCTTCCTGGCGCGGCGTCGCTTCGTCAAGGCGCTGGCCTTGGGTGCGGGCGCCAGCTTGGTGCCGCCGGGCGCGCTTGCGAGCGCGACCTATGAGGGCAAGACCAGCGAGCGGGGCGAGGCGCTGACCCCGGGGGAGATCGTCACCAGCTACAACAACTTCTATGAATTCGGCACCGACAAAAGCGATCCGGCGCGTCACGCCCATGAGATGACCGTCGAGCCCTGGACGGTGGAGGTGCGGGGCAAGGCGGCAAAGACCGGCAAGTTCGCCTTGGAGGACGTAACCAAGGGCTTGGCCGAAGAGGAGCGCATCTACCGCTTCCGCTGCGTGGAGGCTTGGTCCATGGTGGTGCCTTGGACGGGCATTCCCATGGCCCAGTTCCTGGCCCAATTCGAACCTGAAGGCAGCGCCAAGTACGTGCAGTTCACCACCCTGCACCGGCCCAGCGAGATGCGCGGCCAGCGGTCGCTGTTCAGCGGCATTGACTGGCCCTATGTGGAGGGCCTGCGCCTCGACGAGGCCTACCACCCGCTGACGCTCATGGTCACGGGCGTTTACGGCAAGCCCTTGCCGAACCAGAACGGCGCCCCGCTGCGCTTGATGGTGCCGTGGAAGTACGGCTTCAAGTCGGTGAAGTCCATTGTCCGGATCGCCTTCACCGAACGACAGCCGCGCAACACTTGGAACATCCTGGCCCCCCATGAGTACGGCTTCTACGCCAACGTCAACCCGGAGGTAGACCACCCCCGCTGGAGCCAAGCCACCGAGCGGCGCTTGCCGAGCACGCTGTTCAACCCCAACCGCGTCCCCACCCTGCCCTTCAACGGCTACGCCGAACAGGTGGCCGGGCTCTATACGGGAATGGACTTGCACCGTTACTACTAGAAAGCGAGGCGATGCTTCAGACCCATAAGCGGGCGGTCTTGGGGCGCATAAGCTGACACATGCGGCAGCCTTGCCCGCGATCAAGACAGGGAGTGTCCCGCCCCATCGAAGGGCTAGTTTGCGCGTGCTTGGCATGCCTGCCCGAGGCACGCCTGCCGCGTCCACCCCCGACAAGGCATCATTAGCCGTCGCAACACCTTCTCAGCTTGATTGTCGCTAGGCATGCCGGGCGACGCGCCCCCGGGAACGAGCGCTACTTGGACAGCGGCGCGCCGGGCCGCACGGCGCAATCCTCGCCGGTCAGCAGCCGCCAGTAGGCGCCGGTTTGCTCGGTCCGCGCTCGGCGGTCCACGAAATAGCTGACGTGGCTGCTGGACGCGGCGCTGGGGTCTAGTTCGATGCCCCACAGCGGGTCGATGGTGTTGGGCACCAGGGAGTAGCGAACGTCGATGATCCGATTGGGCCGGTGGGGGTCGCGGGCCAAGTAGTCGCTGGAGAACCAACGGAACCGCTCGACGTCCAAGCCTTGCTGGCTAGCCAGGTCAAGCCACGGCAAATGGCGCTGCAGATCGATGCGCTCGGCACTGGCGCCGGGGCAGGCAGTCACCGCCCAGCCGGTTCGAATGCCATCAACGTAAAAGCGCCCCTGGTGTTCGTACACCACTTTCCAGACCAGCAAGTTGCCAAACCCCGTCTTTGCGGACAGGCGCACGGGCTCATGACCCCGTTCCGCCGCCAGCGAAGCGCCCCCGGCCTCGGCGCGATGGTGTTGGACAGTCCCGAAAGCGATGTAGCCCAGCGCCCAAATCAGGCCGGCGATGGCAAAGGCCCGCCGCCGCCGTACGGCGGCCAGGATCACTAGGCTGAGCAAGGGTAACGTAAAGAGCGGGTCCACCACCGAGACGCTGTTCCATGCCACTCGATAGTCCGAAAACGGCCACAGCAGCAGCGTGCCGTAGGAAGTGCAGGCGTCAAGCAGGCCGTGGGTGGCGTAGCCAAGCAGGCAGGCCAGATAGCTCTCCCTAAATCGCAGCCACCGCCGCGCAAACCCGTGCAGGGCCACGGCCACGATGGCCGCTCCGAAGGGTATGAAGACCAAGGCGTGGGTGAAGTGGCGATGGTATTCAAGAAACAGCAGCGGATCGGTGGGTGACTGGATGAGAACATCCAGATCCGGCGCCATGCCTGCGAGGCAGCCGAGCAGTGCGGCAACGCGGATTTTCTCGCGGCTCAGAACCGCTTGCGGTGCGACGGCGCCAATGGCGCCTTGGCTAATGGGGTCCATCTTCGATTGGGTTTGCAACCGTCACCTTTAAGTTGGGAGCGCTTTATCGGACTCCTCCGCCCGATAGTCAACCGGCCGTGTGCCCACCCTCGCGTTGACCCTGACAGTGCCAGGCCGTTGGACTTGGCAGCGGAATTTGCTGAAATGCCGCATTCAAGTCCCGCCCGCAGGAAATCCACATGACCCAGGCCAACGCCTTTTACGCCCAGTCCGGGGGCGTCACCGCCGTCATCAATGCCACGGCCTGCGGCCTCATCGAGACGGCTCGGCGGGAGGCCGGCCGCGTAGGCACCGTCTATGCCGGGCGCAACGGCATTCTCGGTGCGCTCAAGGAGGAGCTGATCGACACCAGCAGGGAATCCGACGCCGCCATCGCGGCGCTGCGGCACACGCCGGGGGGCGCTTTTGGCTCCTGCCGTTACAAGCTGCGGTCCCTTGAAGAGAGCGAACGCCAGTACCGCCGCCTGATCGACGTGTTCGCCGCTCACGGCATACGCTACTTCTTCTACAACGGCGGCGGTGATTCCCAAGACACGGCGCACAAGGTATCGCTGATCGGCAAGCGGCTTGGCTACCCAATCACGGCCATCGGCATTCCGAAGACCGTGGACAACGACCTGCCCTTCACCGACTGCTGCCCCGGCTTCGGCTCGGTGGCGAAGTACGTGGCCATCGCCACTCGGGAGGCGGCCTTGGACGTGGCGTCGATGGCGGAGACCTCAACCAAGGTCTTCGTTTTGGAAGTGATGGGCCGCCACGCGGGCTGGATTGCCGCGGCGGCAGGCCTTGCCCAGCAGCGGCGTGGTGATGCGCCGCACATCATCCTGCTGCCGGAAGTGCCGTTTGAGGAGGAGCGCTTTCTAAACCGGGTGCGGGAAGTGGTGGAGCGGCAGGACTATTGCGTAGTCGTCGCCTCCGAAGGCACCCGCTACGCCAGCGGTGCGTTCGTCGCCGACGCCGGTGGCAAGGACGCCTTTGGCCACACCCAGCTTGGTGGCGTGGCCCCGGTGATCGCCGGCATGGTGCGCAGCCGTTGGGGCTACAAGTACCATTGGGCGGTGGCCGATTACCTGCAGCGCTCGGCCCGCCACATCGCGTCGGCCACGGATGTCGAACAGGCCTACGCCTTGGGCCAGGCGGCGGTGGAGTTCGCCTTGTCCGGCAAGAACGCCGTCATGCCGACCATCAAGCGGTTGAGCGATGCCCCTTACCGCTGGGCCATTGGCGAAGCGCCGCTGGCCCGGGTGGCCAATGTGGAGCGCAAGATGCCCAAGAGCCACATCAGCGCCGACGGTTTCGGCATCACGGCCAAGGCGCGACGGTACTTGGCGCCGCTCATCGAAGGCGAGGCGCCGCCGCCCTACCGCAA
This sequence comes from Candidatus Azophilus sp., assembly GCA_965220835.1. GTDB lineage: Bacteria > Pseudomonadota > Gammaproteobacteria > Pseudomonadales > Azotimanducaceae > Azophilus. The sequence goes on from OZ244842.1 coordinate 3,388,351, forward strand.
CGGGCTGCCGGACTACGTGCGGCTAGAAAACCGGCTGGCGACGAAAAAGCTGGCCCCCTTCGAGGTTTAGCCGTTCGGCGGCTGAGCCCAAAAACGGCAACGGCTCAGCCACAGCCACAGCAACAGCGGGCCGCCGCAGCCGCAAGCCCGCTCCACCCATAGCCAGCCCACTACACCAAAAGCGGGGCAATCACCAGCGAGACGATCGCCATCACGTTGATGAGGATGTTCATGCTTGGACCGGAGGTGTCCTTGAACGGGTCACCCACCGTGTCGCCGACCACCGTGGCGGCGTGAACGTCAGAGCCCTTGCCGCCGAGGTTGCCCTTCTCGACGTACTTCTTGGCGTTGTCCCAGGCGCCGCCGGCGTTGGCCATGGTCAGCGCCAACAGCACGCAGCCGAGCAGGCCGCCGCCCAAGGCGCCGCCCAAAGCCTCCGGGCCGATGCCGAAGCCCACCACCGGCGGCACGGCCACGGCGATGGCGCCGGGCAGCAGCATGCGCTTCAAGGCCGCCGAGGTGGCGATGTCCACGCACTTTTCGGTGTCCGGCTCCGCCTTGCCCTCCAAGAGGCCGGGAATTTCCCGGAACTGGCGGCGAATCTCCTGAATCATGTCCATGGCTGCCTCGCCCACTGAGGTCATGGTGATGCTGGCGATCAGGAACGGCGTCAGGCCGCCGATGAACAGGCCCACCAGCACATCCGGGTCGCCCAAGTGCAGCACGAAATCCCCGCCGGTGGCGAATTGAATGGTCTCCACGTAGGCGGCGATGATGGCCAACGCCGCCAGTGCCGCGGCGCCGATGGCGAATCCCTTGCCCATGGCCGCGGTGGTGTTGCCGAGCTCATCGAGGGAGTCGGTGATCTTGCGGGTCTCCTCGCCCAAGCCGCCCATTTCGGCAATGCCGCCGGCGTTGTCGGCGACCGGCCCGTAGGCGTCCACCGCCATGGTCATGCCCACTGTTGCCAGCAGCCCCACGGCGGCAATGCCGACGCCGTACAGCCCGGCCAAGGTGGTGGAGACGAAGATGATGGCGCAGATGGTGAGCAGCGGAATCACCACGGACTGCATGCCCACCGCCAGCCCAGTGATCATCACCGTGGCGGAGCCGGTCTCGCCGGCGTGCGCGATGCGCACCACCGGCTTGGCGGAGGTGTAGTACTCCGTCACAAGGCCGATGACGATGCCGCCGACGGAGCCGAACACCAGCGAGTACCAGATGTTGTTGGACAGGCCCAGCTCCCCGACCACGTAGTATGAAGCCCCGATGAACAGCACCGGCGTGGCCATCATGCCGATGCGCAGCGCCAGCGCGGGGGCGGAGCTTGACCGGGAGCGAACGATGCCGATGCCGATGATCGAGCAGATCAGCCCCGTCGAAGCCATCGCCAAGGGCAGGAACATCAGCGCCGCGCGACCATCCCCTTCGGTCATGCCAGGCGCCAAGCGCTCCAAGGCGGTGAGGGCCAGGGTGGAGGCAATGGCGATGGTGGCGATCATGGACCCGCAGTAGGATTCGAAGATGTCCGAGCCCATGCCGGCCACATCGCCCACGTTGTCGCCCACGTTGTCGGCAATCACCCCGGGATTGCGCGGGTCGTCCTCGGGAATGCCGGCTTCGACCTTGCCCACCAAGTCAGCGCCCACGTCGGCGCTCTTGGTGTAGATGCCGCCGCCGACGCGGGAGAACAGCGCCACGATGGAAGCGCCCATGCCGAAGCCGTGGATTTCGTGCGCCGTCTCCGGGTCGCCGCCGAAGAAGTAGTACACCAACCCCAAGCCCATCAGCCCCAGCGAAGCCACCGCCAGCCCCATGATGGAGCCGCCGAAGAAGGCCACCGACAGCGCGGCCGCCGGGCCGTCCGTATGCGCCGCCGTGGTGGTGCGCACGTTGGCCTTGGTGGCCGTGTACATGCCGATCCACCCAGCCCCGGCCGAGGACAGGGCGCCGGCGATGAAGGCCCAGAGCGTCCCGGTGCCCAGCCCGGAGAAGAACAGCAGCACCAAAAGCGCCGCGGCGAACAGCGCCAGCATGCTGTACTCCCGGCGCATGAACACCATGGCCCCGGTGTGGATGGCGTCGGCAATCTTCTTGATGGCGTCGTCGCCCTCGTCGTAGCGCTTGACCAACGCATAGATGATGAATGCGGCAATCAGCCCAACCGCCCCTAATAGCGGGGGCACAAGGGTAAGTTCAGTCATTGGCTGTCCTGTCTTCCGTGGTCTAAGGGGATTGTTGACTGCGCCGCCGCATTAGCGAGGCGCGGGTGGCGCGTATGATAGCAGCGTCAGCGCAAAAGGCACCTGCCATCCCCCAAGGGGAGACGGTGCGGCTTTGAGCGTTGGCTTGAGATTGCAAGCGCATCCACGCAGCCGGTGAGCGGGCGTGGGCTACAAGCGATCCTTGAGCTTGTAGTAGAGCATGCCTAAGGCGATCAGCTGGTTGCCCAGCCAGCGGGAGCCCGGCAGGCGCAGGTGCTTCATGCTGGCAAAGAGGTCGAACTTCTCCAAGGTGCCCCCCACGGCGTCGGCAACCACCTCACCCATCACGTGGGTGGAGTTCACGCCGTGGCCGGAGTAGCCCTGGCAGTAGTAGATGTTGCCGTCGATGCGGCCCACGGCCGGGATGCGGTTGGGCACGATGCCGATCATGCCGCCCCACTGGAAGTCGATGCGCACGCCCTCTAGCTGCGGGTACACCTTGAGCATGCGCGGCAGGATGTACGCCTTAATGTCGGCCGGGTCCCGTCCGGAGTAGTTGCAGGCGCCACCGTAGAGCAGGCGCCTGTCCGCGGAGAGCCGGTGGTAGTCAACCACCTCGTTCAAGTCGCACACCGCCACGTCCGCCGGGTTGACGCGCTCGGCCGCCCGCCCGTCCAGGGGCTCGGTGGCGATGATGTAGCTGCCCGCCGGGAAGACCAGCCCTGAGAGGTGCTTCTGCTCAAGCCGGCTGTAGGCGTTGCCCGCCAGCACCACTGCATCGGCCTGCACGGCGCCTGTCTGGGTGATCACGCGTGGCCGCGAGCCGTGCTCGATGTCCACAACGGGCGACTGCTCGAAGATCCGGGCGCCCAAGCCCTCTGCCGCCCGCGCCTCGCCGATGCACAGGTTCAACGGATGCAGGTGGCCATCCCGGTAACAGGCAAGGGCGCCCAGGTAGGCGTCCGTGCCCAGCATCTCAGCGGTCTTGTGCCGGTCCCACACCTCGTAAGGATAGGGAAAGTCGCGGCGGGCGCGGTTCTCGGCGTATTCCTCTATTTCCGCGATCTGCCGGGCCTTGAGCGCCACCTCAACGAAACCAGCCTTCAGGTCGCACTCGATGGCGTACTTCTCCACGCGCTCGTAGATGATGTCGTGACCGCGCCAGCCCAGATCCCAGAGGACGTCATCGGCGCCCGGGCCGTGCTTCTTGACGATCTTGTGGTGCCCGTTCATGCCATTGATGAGCTGCCCGCCGTTGCGGCCGGATGCGCCCCAGCCCACCCGGTTGGCCTCCACCAACGCCACGGAGTAACCCCGTTCCGCCAGCGTCAAGGTGGTGGCGACGCCCGTGAACCCGGCCCCAACCACGCAGACGTCGGCGCTGAGGTGGCCCTGAAGCGCCGGGTAGTTGGTCACTGCGTTCGCAGTCGCGGCGTAGTAGGAGCCGGTGTGCTCCTGCTTGCGGTGTTTGGCGTCCATGGCGTGGCCCTAGGCGGCGTTGCGGCGCACCAGGCTCATGCGGTCACCGCTGTCGCTTCTTCTTCGAGCAGTTCCTTGCGCCACTCGCTTAGGTTCATGTCGATGGCCATGAACCCGCCGATCCAGAGGATCTCGTCCCACAAGTACAGCCAGTGGCCGAGCGCTGCCCAGTACACGCCGACGCCAAGAATGGACACAAACAACAGGTTCTTGCCCCATTGGGCCGTCTGCATCAGCGCACCGCCCGTCACGCCCCGGTCCTGCAGGCGCACCACCAATTCGATGGCCAGCAGCGCCACCAGCCAGGCGACGCCTTCATAGATGTCCGCCCACGCCAGTTGCCGCTCCAGGTTGAGCCCGGCCATGTCGCTCACCACCGGGTCATCGCCCACCCGATAGAACTGGTTGGCGCCGGAAAGCTCGCCGCAGGTCTCTTGGGTGATGGCCGTGTATTCCAGGTTGTACACATAGGAAAGGTCTTGATCGGCCAAGTCGCACAGGTGGGTGGCGTCCTCCACCGGCACCGTCGGCTGCAGGGTGAACACCGCGTTGCCGTAGGCGAAGATGGTGTGGGCGATCATCACGAAGCAAATCAGGCGCACGCCATGCAGGAGCCGCGACACCCAGCCTTTCAGCGCCTCATCGCTGAGCGCGTAGGTTTCCAGCTCGAACATGAACAGCAGGATGAACCAAGCCAAGGTGTCCATGGTGACGGCAAAGTTGGTGGTCCACTGGACCAAGGTTGATTCGGCCGTGAGGGTGTGGGCACCCCGAATCAGGTCCTCAGCGATGTAGTAGCCGAAATTGACCACCAGCAGCGCATAGACCGTCCACTTGACGGCCTGCTGAATTCGGTGCAACCGCAGGTCTGCCGTGTGCGCAGCGTTCATGGCCGCATGATACTGAGGCGCCATGCCCTAGGGAATCCATGCCCTTGGGCTTGGTCCTTGGGGCATCAGGACAGCGAGGCCTCCACCAACCGAAAGCCAGTCGTTGACGTTTTCTCGCGCCGCGCCAATGGGTTTGGCGCAGCGGCCGCCGGCGGTGCGGCGCCGCGGCCTCGCCTGCTGCCCGCGTTGTTGAATGCCGCATCAGGAGCCTAGGCGATAGCGCAGCTTGAGCGTCAATTGGTCGCCAGTGGGGTTGTTCCACGCTGCCTCGAAGAGGTTTCGAAAGCCGCCCCTGTCCGGCGACTCATTGGCGTTTCGGGTATAGACGACGAACAGGTCGGAAAGCGGCGCGATCTGCCAGCGGTAGCGCGCCTGAAAGTTGAGGTTCGAAACGTTGAAGTCATCCGCCGCGCCGGGTGGCTTGGTGGTTGGCAGCAGGTCTCCGGGCGCCTCCGGTATGAGGAAGAACTCTTTCTCCCGGGCTTGGATGCCCACCCACTGCAGGGCCACCCGGAATTGGTGCCGGGCGCTGGGGAAGTAATCCATTGCCAGCGTCGCATAGATGTCCTTGGCATTGAAGGTGGTGAAGTTGCGGTCTGCCTGGTGCAGCAGCCAGCCGTTGCTGGTGCCGCGCCAGACATCGGCCTCCAAGTTGAAACGTCCGCCTGGACGCCAGGCCACGGCGACCCAACCGCCGTAGTTGCGCCCGCCGGCCTCTTCGCCGTTGAACTCAAAACCCGCCTCCAGAGACAGCGGTTTGGATGGGTCCGTCTCATACTCCAAGGTGAGCCGTTCCCGTTCCTCGATGCGGTAGGTGCCGTTGCCGAAGCTGTTGCGATCTTCGTAACGCTCAGGAAAGAAAGCCAAGCCAAACTCCAGTTCGTCCAGGTTGTGCAGCGTGAACGATTGGTTGACACCGAACCCCGATTGGGTCAGCCGGCCGCTGCCGTTGATTTCCTGGCGTACGAAAGGTCTGAAGGAGAAGTCGCGAACCCAGGGAATCCCCGTCCCGCGCCAGTTCATGGTCAGTTCCACGCGGCTGGCGTCGTTGCGCTCAAGGAATCCTAGATCGTTGATGTCCAAGCGGTCGTCGTAGCTGTGCAGCGCCAGCTGGTAGCTCAGGCCTTGGCGGGGGGTGTAGACGGTGTCGATGAAAGCGCCGTAGCCCTTGCCTTGCGGGGCGTCCGGGTCGTCGTCCGCAATGTCGGAATGCAGCAGTTGCCCGTCCACCGCCCAGCGGCCCGCCGCGGACTGGTAGTGGAAATCCAAGCCGTGCACATAGGCCTCCCGAGCCGGGTGCACCACGGCGGTGGATATCCAACCGAGACCTCGGTAAACGCCGTCCTGGCCCGTGCGGTCGTACAGCAGGCGCAGGGCGCCATAGTCGCTGCCATCCTGGTGCAGGTTGAGGCGTCCCGCGTCGAACTTCACGTCGTTTTCGCTGGCGCCCAGCAGGCCGTAGCGGAAAGGGCCGATTTCGCCGGTCGCCTTCAGCGCGCCGCGCAACTCCGTGGGCTGGCCGAGCTCCCGGTCCGGCACGTCAATGTCGTCGGGCACGGTAGGGGCGCGCGGCCTGCCGCCGATGCGTCGGGTGTTGACCAGCATGGTTGGCGCAGAGCCCCGGCCGAAAAAGGACCTTAAATCGGCACGCGGCGTGGTGGTGAAGATGTCCTGGCCTTCTTGGAAGAACAGGCGCTTCTCCGGGAAAAAGGTTTCAAAGGCGGACAGGTTGACGATGACCTGGTCAGACTCCACGTTGCCGAAATCGGGGTTCAGCGTGGCGGTCACTTGGAAGTTGGTGGATGGCCGCCAGAACAGGTCCACGCCGGCCTTGTAATCGGTCTCGTTCTCCACCTCATCGATGGTGGCCGAGGCATAGGGGAAAACGCTCCACTGCTGGCGCGGGTCAACGTCCTTGAGGCTGGCCAGCGGCAGCACGCTCAGAAACCGCGCTTGGGTCAGCGGAATTGGCGGGTTGGCCCAGCGTTCGCCCGCCATTGCAAACTGGCGGGAGGCGTAAACGCCGATTTGGCGTTCGTCGCCCGCCCGCGGCATGGCCATCTGCGACCAAGGGAAGAACACCTCGGCCGACCACCCGTCGGCGGTTTCCGCGGTCGCGCCGCTCAGGGCACCGTCCCAATCGGTTCTGAACTGGCGTTCGCGCAGCACGGTGCCGTCGGTTAGGCTGCCGCCGAGGGCCAGATCGCCCCAATAGCCATACTCGCCGGTTCCGGAGACGTCCAAGGTGAACCCCACCGAATCCCGTCGCACTCGCATGTTGTCCCGGGATGAAAATCGGCGCAGCAGGGTGTCCGCGGGCTGCTCCATGTCCCATCCGAGGTACAGGCCAAGCTCCGTGTAGAACACGCGGAACAGGGTGCGGTAAGGGGGTTTCGCCAAGCTGTCGGGTATGACAACGCGAAAGTCGTCGATGCCGGGCACCTCTGCCCACACGGCCTCATCAAGCCGGCCATCGACCTGAACGCCCGCCTCGGCGTGGTCGAACCGGGGCATGGGCGCCGACGCAACTTCCGTAGCCGCCAGCGCAGAGTCCGCGACACCCAGCGGGGAACCACCGGCCAGGATGGCGGCCAGCGCATACCGCCGCAGCAAGCTGCCGGCGCACCAAGCCGAACGGGACGCATTGGTGGCTACGGCGCTGCCACACGTGGGCGCTTCCACCCCGGCTTGCGGGGGCGTGGACATGCAGTGAACAAGAGCCTCACGATGGGACGGCGATCCCCTAGGGAATTGGCGCGGCGCGCCATCCGAGGGCGGGGTGCCCTCGCTCTGATGGATCCCGCATAGTTCCATGGGAGTTTCGCTGTGCCGAATCTCCAATGCCAACCAAGGGTTCGCGCCATCCCGCTCGCGACGGGGCCGTCGAATCGCGCTCGCCACCGGGAGATTTGCGAATTGTTTCATGCGAGGCGGTGGCGCTTTCGTTCCCGACGATGGCTGCAACAAGTGTGATTCTCAAATGTGCTGTAGGGCCGGCTGAAGGCTGGCCGGATGCCGACCGCGCTGGCCAGCACACGAAAGGTGCGCATGGTAACTCAACGCCGTGCTTCATCATTCTGATCAGTTCTCGGGAGTTTACGCTCTCAACGCCACCCGCGGGGCGCACCCACAGGCGCCTATCCGTTTTGGTTGTCCCGCGAGCTTCGATTCCCATGGCACGAATGCTCGACCCACCATTTGGGCAGAACCGCCCCGTGATTCCGCACATCAGGGGCGTGGTCAGACAGGGGCGGTGATCGACCACTCCGTTGCGCGGGCGGCTGAAGCACCAGCAACAACCACTCGCCGCCCAAAAGCAACCGTGCCGATAACGTAAACTGGCTTTCAAGAGTTCAGATACCCTAGCCTTGTGATGCGGGCAAGCCGGAAATGCGCCATGCACAGATTGATACAAACACACCGAACGCAAATTCTCAGACTCGCAGCTCGTCATGGACTCACCAACATTCGCGTGTTCGGCTCCATCGCACGCGATGATGCAAGTGAGCATAGCGACATAGACCTGCTGGTGACGCTACCCAAAGGCACAAGCGGGCTTGCTCTAGCAGGCCTGCTTTTGGACATTCAGGCGTTGCTGCAGCGGCGGGTCGAGGTGTTGACGGAAAACGGTCTCCATCCAATGATTCGGGATAAGGTTCTACGGGAGGCGCAACCGCTTTGAGAATGGCCTCCACAAGGTGCGCAGCGCCCTTGCTCCATGTTCAACAACCGCGGAGTCTTAAGCCACCATAGCTTCAGTTAACAGAGCTTTTTTCCCAAAGGACAAGGGAGCTTTATCCATGAAAGAGTTAACAGCGTCGGTCGTTCTAAGCGCGGCCGTTTTGGCCAACCCCTTAGCTGCCGTTGCGGGTGAGGGAGACTCCGTCATGCCAGCGAAGATCAGCAAGGCAGAGCTTGCGGGCAGCCTTTTCGAACGCGATGACATGACCAAGACGGTGCACGAGGATGGCCACACGACGCTCGACGTCACCTCGCTGCTCTCCAGCGACGGCAAGTTTGCATCCGGCATGTATCGGTCCGACAAGGTGCGGTTTGAGATTGACGAACCTTATGGCGTGGATGAGTTCATGTACTTCCTGGAGGGCGGCGTGACCCTGACCTCCGCGGATGGAACGGTGCAGACCATCGAGGCCGGCGAGGCGGTCACCATTCCCAAGGAGTGGACGGGCACTTGGGACACGGACGGCTACACCAAGATCTGGGTGATTTACTCCGCCGACGGCTCAGGGCTTTAAGTCGGCGCGAACGCACCTTTGGTGGGTTCCGTTGGCGTTGGAGTTTAGCTACCGCCAAAGGCCGGTGATGTCCAGCACAACTCGTCGGACAAAGGGACTCACGAAAATCGGGACAGGAGCAGAGCATGGCCCGAACCATCACTAGGCGCGACTTTCTCAACGGAGCCGCCCTCGCATTGGCGGCCGGGGCAGCGCTTTCTCCGCGCCAGCTGCTGGCGCTTGAGGCCGGCATCGCGCCCCCCGCCGGACCCATCGGCAAGAATTACTATCCCCCAACGCGCACGGGCATGCGCGGCGGCCACGAAGGCTCCTTCGAAGTGGCCCATGCCTTGGCGTGGCGCGGGGAGTTGCCCACGGACTATGCGCTGCTGGACGAGCGTTACGACTTGGTGGTGGTCGGTGCGGGCCTCAGCGGCTTGGCAGGGGCCTACCTCTACCGCCAGCAGGCCGGGCCGAGCCGTAAGATCTTGATCTTGGACAACCACGATGACTTCGGCGGCCATGCCAAGCGCAACGAGTTCCACGCCAATGGCCGCATGCTGCTCGGCGTTGGCGGCAGCCTCAATTTGGAACACCAGCAATTCAGCGACACCGTGCATCGCGTGCTTCGGGAGCTTGGCGTCGACCTTGAGCAGCTGGAAGCGGCTTGCGAGCCCGGCTACTTCATATCCGATCCGCTGGCCAATGTGGGCTACTACCTGAATGCGGAGCGCTACGGGCAGGACCGCATCGTGCAGGACGCCTCGGCCAGCGTCTGGCTTGGCGGGGGTGGCCATCGGGCGCTGGTGGATTCGCTGGGCTTGCCCGGCGACCAACGGCAGCGACTGCTGGCCTTGATAGAGGGGGAAAAAGACCTGTTGGACGAACTCTCCCTGGCCAAAACCAAACGCTACATCGACACGACGTCCTACCAGGAATTCCTAACCACGCGGGCCGGGCTGACGCCGGCCACCATCGCCCTGTTCGAACCCATGCCGAGACTGATCTACGGCCTGGCAACGGACTGCATCTCGGTGACGGAAGCGTTGATGTTTGGCCTTCCCGGGCTCAAGAGCATTGGTTTTACGGGATCGCTGATCGGCGACCTTTTCGGCTTTGCCAGCGAAGACGTGCGCTATCCCATGTTTCCGGACGGCAACGCTTCGGTGGCGCGCCTGCTGGTGCGCAAGCTGATTCCAGAAGTCGCCCGCGGCAGCACGATGCAGGACGTCGTCGAGGCCCGGTTCGACTACAGCCAGCTGGACCGCCCCGAGTCACCGGTTCGCCTGCGCCTGAACAGCACCGCGGTCAAGGCCGTCAATGTTGAGGACGGCGTTGAGGTCTCCTACGTGGCGGACGGGCAGGCCTACACCGTCCGTGCCGGGCAGTGCATGCTGGCTTGCTACAACCGGATCATTCCGCACCTGTGCCCCGAACTGCCTGAAGCGCAGAAGGACAGCCTCAAGTACGCGGTCAAGACGCCTTTCGCCATGGCGAATGTGCTGTTGCGCAGCGGCGCTGCCGTCAACGCGTCCGGCACTGCTCAGTACTTTTGCCCAGGCAGCTTCTTCGAAGCGGTCAGTCAGGCGCCTCCGGTGAGTATGGCTGCTTACAAGGGAGGCAGTCAGGGCGACGAGCCCATGGTGCTCTGGATGGCCCACATGCCGGCGCCGCGGAACAATGGTCAGCAAAATGCCCGCGAGCTGTACCGCTTGGGCCAGCATCGCCTGTTCACGACGCCATTTGCAGCCTATGAGGCTGAGATCAAGAACCAGCTGGCCGCCATGTTCGGCCCCAAGGGCTTTGATGCCGACCGCGACATTGAAGCGATCACCGTGAATCGCTGGTCCCACGGCTACGCCTACGAATACATGGGCCTCTACGATCCTGATTGGGATGACGGCCAAGCCCCCCACGAGTTGGGCCGAAAACCGTTCGGCCGCATCAGCATCGCCAACTCCGACGCGGAGGGCTCCGCCTACCTGCACGCGGCCATCGATGCCGCGGCACGGGCCGTATCCGAACTGTCGTCGGGCGTTTCCAAGTCGTGAAGCCAAGTGACCGCGACCTCGGCATGGGCCGCGGCATCACGCGGCGCGACATCCTGCACGGCATTGGCGCCCTCGCCGCCACGGGGCTGATGCCCGCCAAGCTGTCCGGGGCCCAAGCTGCGGTCGGTTCAAGCCAGTCATTGCCCCGCTACCCGCCGGCGCTGACCGGCCTGCGCGGCAGCCATGTGGGCGCTTTCGAGGTGGCCCACGAACTGGCTTGGCAGGGCCGAAGGGACTGGGGCCCCTTGGTCGAGCAGGACGATGGCGACTACGACTTGGTCATCGTTGGCGCAGGGCTCAGCGGCTTGGCGGCCGCGCACTTCTACCTGAAGGCGCACCCGCAAGCCCGCCTGCTCCTGCTGGACAATCACGACGACTTCGGCGGCCACGCGAAACGCAATGAGTTCCAGGCTCAAGGGCGCAGATTGATCGGCTACGGTGGCTCCCAGACACTGGAGGCGCCGGCCGCCTATGCCCGGACCACCAAGACGCTGCTTGCCGACCTCGGCATCGATCTTGACGCCTTTTACGGAGCCTACGACCAAGACTTCTTTCGTCGGCACCGGCTGGGTGGCGCGGTTTTCTTTGACAAGGCCCATTGGGGCGTGGACCGGATCGTCCACTACGACTTGGGCGGCCTCGGCTACACCCTGCCTTTGGCGGGCGGCGCCGGGGCAAGACGCCGAGGCTTGGTGCGGGCGGCGGTGGCGGCCATGCCCATGCGGCAGGCGGCCCGGGAGCAGATGCTCGACCTACTTACCGCCACCGACGACGTTTTTCCGGGCCTCAGCGCCGAGGAGCGCTTGGAAGTGCTTGGCAGCATCAGCTATCGCCGCTATCTCAGCGACCATCTCGGCATCACCGAGCCGCAGGTGTTCGCCGCTTTGGGGCCGCTGACCACCGATCTTGGCGCTGACATCGCGGCGGTGCCGGCCATCGATGCGCTCTACTACACGGGCCTGCCCGGCTACGAAGCCTCCGGCCTGCCCAACTGGGACGACGAAGAGCCTTACATTCACCACTTCCCGGACGGCAATGCCGGCCTTGCCCGCCTGCTGGTGCGCCGGATGATCCCGGATGCGGCGGCGGGCTCGACCATGCAGGACATCGTGCTGGCCGACTTCGACTACGGCAAGCTCGACATCGCTGGCGCGCCGGTCCGGTTGCGCCTGAACAGCACGGCCGTGCACATCCGTCACGACGGAGATCCCAAGTCCGCGAAACGCGTGTTGGTGGACTACGTGCGCCAGGGCCGCCATGGGCGGGCGCAGGGAAAGCAGTGCGTGCTGGCCTGCTACAACGGGATCATTCCCTTCCTCTGCCCGGAGATGCCCGCGGGGCAGCGGCAGGCGCTCTCAAGCAACCTCAAGACACCCGTGCTGTACACCAACGTCGCAGTGAACAACTGGCGTGCCTGGAAGGCGTCCGGCGTGGGGGCGGTCTCAGCGCCGGGCAGCTACCACGTCAGTGCCATGCTCAACTTCCCAGTCACCATGGGCGGCTACGAATTCGCCCGCGGGCCGGACGATCCCGTCATCGTGCACATGGAGCGCTTCCCCCACCGACCGAACGCCGGCCTCTCAAAGCGCCAACAGGCGCCCTTGGGGCGGCATGAAATGCTCAACACGCCATTCGCAACCATCGAGCGGAACACGCGCCAGCAGCTGGCCGCCATGTTCTCCGAGGCCGGTTTCGACCCCGCCCGCGACATCGAGGCCATCACGGTCAACCGATGGCCGCACGGCTACGCAACTCGGGATTGGCTGGAAGACGACTACTTCGAAGATGACGACGACCCCCGCTACTGGCACGTGCAGGGCCGGCAACCGTTCGGGCGCATCGTGGTCGCCAATTCCGATGCCGGCGCCGAGGCAACGGTCGATGCCGCCATCGTCCAGGCGCACCGCGCCGTGCAGGAGCTCAGTGGAGCTTGAGCTAAACGCTAGGAGGCTGCTGTGCATCTCTGCGTTAATCGCCTCGTTTCCTGCCTTTGCCTCCCCGCCTGGCGAGGGCGCCGCAGCCGTTTTTGACATTTTGCAGATTGAATCTTCAAATTGTCAGTATTCAATCTGCAATTCGTCAATTGAACGGCTCACCCCTGCGCCAGCAGTGATCGAAGGTCGATGATTGCCGCGTTGACGCGGGAGATGTGGGAGGCCATCACCAAGGAGTGGTTGGCCAGAAAGCCCATGCCGCTGCCGTTCAGCACCATTGGGCTCCAGAGTGTGTCCTGGGTCGGTTCCAGGTCGCGAATGATCTGCTGGACGCTGACGCGGGCGTTCTTGTTGTCCAGCACGTCGCCGAAGTCGTGCTCGATGGCCCGCAGCAGGTGCAGCAACGCCCAAGTCTGCCCCCGGGCTTCGTAGAACACGTCGTCGATTTCGAGCCAAGGCGTCTTGAATTCCTGCTCGCCGGGCGCGTCGGTGGCTTGCACGGCGGCGGCGTCTCCCGCCAAGTCGACGTTCAGCTGGCGCTTGCCGACGCTGGCGGAGAGCCGCTGCGCCAGGCTGCCCAGCCGCGTCCCCACCCCTTGCAGCCATTGTTGAAGGTTGTCCGCCCGGGCGTAGAACTGCGCGCCGGGCTCGGCAGGGTCCGCCAAGCGGCCTAGGTAGGCGTTGACGTGGCGGATGCCTTGGCGGTACTCGCCCTCGCTGCTGGGGAATATCCAGCTGGAGTTGTCGAAGAAGAACTGGCCCTCGGCCAACTGCAGGTCCGCATCCTCCGCGGACTGGCTTTGGGAGCGGGCGAAGTCGATGCGGTAGGCGCGGGCTGCATCGCGAATCTGCACCAAAACGCCAAACTCCCAATTGGGGATGTTGTCCATCCACACGCCCGGCGGGAATAAGTCGTTGGACAGGTAGCCGCCGCGCTTTTCAAGCAGGGTTTCGGCCAGCTGAATGAGAGTGGCCGTGGTGGTGGTGCCAATGACGACAGCCCCGCCAGGTGCCGCGGACCCAAGCGCGGCGTTTTGCCGCACGTCGAAGGGCGCTGGCTCATCATTCCACCACCAGCCGAGGAAGACGCAGGCACCGAGATAGGCCAAGACCAGGCCGACGGCCGCCTTAACGCCCAGCTTGCCCGCGCCGCCGAACCCCGGAGCATTGAAACTGGGCTTGGCCCGCCAGAATTTCCAGTTCATTTTCGCTTACTGCCCCGCGACCGGACTGTGGCCGGGCACCATAGCACTACCGGGGGTCCGAAGGTTGTTTTTCTTGAGCGCAGAGTGAGACTTTCACCGAAGCCGACGTCGCCGCCGGTCCAAGGCGTCGCCTCACGGGCGCTTTCGGAAAAGATTGCACTGCCGGGGTGCCGGAGGTTGCCTTTCTTGATCGCAGAATGAGACTTTCACCGAAGTCGACGGTGCAGCCGGCCTAAGGCGTCGCTTCTTTGGCCTCTTTGGCAAAGCACGTTAGCTCCACGGTCGGCGGCGAGGCCACGGTGAGGCGGGCCCGCACCCGAGCGTCGCCGGCGCCGCTGTTGAGCTGTTGGTACACCCAGCGGCCCTCCGCGTCGGATCGGGCGTTGATGTTCACCCGGCAGCCCGCCTCGCCGGCCCGCCGGCCGAGGCGCTTGAGGGTGCTTTGCACGGCGCTGGCCCGTTCGGCCAGCGCCCGCGCGTCCAGCCGCACCTTGTCTCGGCGCGCGCTTTCCAGCAAATCCAGTTGGCGCTCGGTCGGCGCGATGGCAGGGTGCGCCGGGTCAACCCCGCGAGCTCTCTGCAGCATCAGTCGGCCCTGGGCGTAACGTTGCCGGTCGGCGGCGGTCAGCGCCAGCTCCACGTAGCGCTCGACGATCTTCTCAAAGCCGCGTTGGGCGCGTTGGTCGTCTGGGTCGATCTTCAGAATCTCTTGGTAAAGGCTGTAGGCACTGCCAACCTCCGGGGTGGTGAGCCGGTCCTCTGCTAGCGCTTGGGTCGCTGCCTCAACGATGCTGACGATGCGCTCTTCCTGAGCCGCCGCTTGCTCGGCCGCGGACGGGCGCTGCTCCGTGGGCAACTGCACCGGCGTTTGAGCCGTCTCGCAGCCGGCCAGAAGAGCGGCTAACGCCGACAGGGCCAGCACGAGCAGGCGGGCTTTGGGAAGTGCGCCACGGGCCATCGGCCGATTCACGATCAGGTTGCCAAACCGAGTATATTGCCGCCTGACTTTGCAACTTGCCAGCAACGCAGATGGTCGCCAGCAATTCTCACTACGTCGGAGCTAGGGCATCTTGTCCTCAAAGTGAACCGGGAAGTCCATCTATGGCCGGACGCCCTCGTTTCAAGCCCCGGAAATCCCATCAACGGCGGCGTCCCGTCAAAGTCTTGTGGGGGGTTCTTGTGGCGTTGGCTTTCGGCGCTGCTCAGACAGCCGCGGCTGGGGAGTTTAGCTGGCTGGACCAAGAGCCTGAGTTCCTGCCCGTGGACCAAGCCTTCACGCTGTCCACGGAAACCGCCGCCGACGGCGCCTTGCTGGCCCACTGGGACATGCCGGACGGCTACTATCTGTACCGCCACCGTTTTGACTTCGAGTTGAAGGACCCTGAAGCTGGGGTGCTCGGCCCGCCGGAGCTGCCGCCAGGCAAGGCCAAGGTCGATGAGTACTTCGGCGCGGTGGAGGTCTATTACCACCGCGTCCAGGCGCGGGTGCCGATTCGCGACGCCCAAGGGCCCGTGGAAGTGGGCATTTCCTATCAGGGTTGCGCGGAAGCTGGGCTGTGCTATCCGCCGGAGCGCCGCTGGGTGGTGGTGGATGCGGCCTTGCCGCTCGCCGCCGAATCCGCGCCCGCTGTCGAGACGCCGCCCGCCCTTGAGACGGCGGCACCATCAGGCGAATCCGCCACTGAAGAGCAACGGCTGGCCACGGCGCTGGCCGAAAGCGGCCTGCTGCTGGCGATGGGCCTGTTCTTCATCGGCGGCATCGGCTTGGCGTTCACGCCCTGCGTGCTGCCCATGGTGCCCATCCTCTCCAGCATTATCGTCGGCGACGCCCAGGCGCCAAGCCGCGGGCGGGCCTTCAGCCTATCGTTGGCCTATGTGCTCGGCATGGCCCTCACCTACGCCGCGGTGGGCACCCTGATGGGCCTGTTCGGAGCCAGCCTGAATTTGCAAGCGGCGCTGCAATCGCCGCCGGTGCTCATTGTCTTCGCCGCGCTCTTCGCCGTTCTGTCCCTGGCCATGTTCGGCTTCTATGAACTGCGCCTGCCTCAGCGCTGGCAGAATGCCCTCGATGCCTTGGGCGGGCGCCTTGGCGGGGGCAAGCACTTTGGCGTGTTGGTGATGGGCGCGCTGTCCGCGCTGGTGGTCTCGCCCTGCGTCTCCGCCCCTTTGGCGGGGGCGCTGATCTACATCAGCGCCAGTCAGGACGCCCTGTTCGGTGCAGCTGCCCTGCTCGCCCTTGGGCTCGGCATGGGCGTGCCCCTGCTCATCATCGGCACCAGCGGCGGCCACCTCCTGCCCCGTGCGGGGGCATGGATGAACGCCGTCAAGGCGGTGTTTGGGGTCGGCCTGCTGGCGGTCGCCATCTGGCTGCTGGAACGGGTGGTGCCCGGGCCGGTTTCCTTGGTTCTCTGGGCGGCGCTGCTGATCGGCAGCGGCGCCTACTTGGGCGGCTTGGACGCCGCTGCCAAGGCCGGTTGGGGCAACTTCAGAAAGGCCGCGGGCTTCGCTGCCGCCATCTACGGCGCGCTGTTGTTGGTTGGCGCGGCCAGCGGCGCCAGCGATCCACTGCGGCCTTTGCAGCACTTCACCGCCACCCCCTCCGCGGAAGCTGGCGGGGAGTTGCAGTGGCGCCCCGTAACAGGCCTTGAGGATGTCCGCGCCGAAATCGACGCGGGTGCCAGTGCCGGCCGTCTAACCTTGCTTGACCTGTACGCGGACTGGTGCATTTCCTGCAAGATCATGGAACGTTCGGTGTTCCCGGCGCCGACGGTGGCCAGCCGCTTGGCCGAGTTCCACCTGCTGCGCGCCGACGTGACGGCCAATAGCGCGCAAGACAAGGAACTGCTCAACGCCTTGGGCCTGTTCGGTCCGCCGAGCTTGGTGTTCTTTGACCGCCAGGGGCGGGAGCTAAAGGCGTTGCGCGTGCAGGGCGAAATCGGCGCCCAGGCGTTGGCGGAACACTTGGAAAGGGTCCTGCAAAGCCCGGGCGGTGGGGGCAGTATGGCTCAAACGTCGCCTAAAGTCGGCGATCTTGCAGGCATCTAACCTATATCTGGACTTCTAGGATGCGATCGGGGAGAATTCCCGGCATCCGCTAAGGAGCGCATCTTCCAGTGGCCAAGTTCCTCGTCTTGCACGGCCCCAACCTGAACCTGCTCGGCAGCCGCGAGCCGGAGATTTACGGCCACGACACCTTGGCCGACATCAATGCCCGCATCAGTGCGCTGGCGGCGTCGAAGGGCCACGAAGTGGCGTGCCTGCAATCCAACGCCGAGCATGAACTCGTGGAACGCATTCACGGCGCCAAGGGTAACGTGGCCAGCATCGTCATCAACCCCGGCGCCTTCACCCACACCAGCATTGCGCTCCGGGACGCCTTTCTCGGCGTGGGCTTGCCCTTCATTGAGGTGCACCTGTCCAATGTCCATGCGCGGGAGGCCTTCCGCCAAACCTCCTACCTTTCCGACATCGCCCAAGCGGTGATCACCGGCTGCGGCGCCCAGGGCTACCTGTTCGCCCTCGAAGCACTCATGGCCAAAGCCGAAGGCTGAACGGCGGTTGGCGGTTGACGATGGACTTGCGCAAGGTCAAGAAGCTGATTGAGTTGGTGGAGGAATCCGGCATCGCGGAGCTGGAGGTGAAGAGCGGTGACGAGGCCATCCGCATCGTTCGCCCCGGCGGCGGGGGCCAAGCCGTTGAAGAAACTGCTGCGGCGCCAGCCCCGGCCGCGGCGCCACCGCCGACACCGGGCAAGCGCCGGACCACCATCGATGCGCCCATGGCCGGCACCTTCTATGCCGCACCGTCGCCGGGAGCGGCCCCGTTTGTCCATCTCGGCGTCCATGTCGGCGTCGGCGACGTGCTTTGCGTCATCGAAAGCATGAAGATGATGAACGAGATTCCCTCCCAAGCCGCGGGCCAAGTGGTGGAAATCCTGGCGTCGGACGGTGAGCCCGTCGGCTCGGGCCAAGCCCTGTTTCGCATCGAGTAGCTTGCCGCGCACGCTCCCGCCGCGTGCCTTCCCGCGAATCAGCGGGCTTCACGCATAATCAGACTTGTTTGCGGGACAGGACAGGAGCCATGCCTTGGTTGAAGATCAGCGTGGATGCGGCCGGTGCTTCGGCCCAGGCACTGTCCGAGCGGATGCTGGCCTGCGGAGCTTTGTCGGTGTCCTTTCATAAGGCAACTGCAATCGTCCCTCATGAGACGACGGGATGCGTCCCAGCGGCTGCCGGGTCGTTGCCCAAGCACCCGCGGCAGTCCACCCAAGGACCAGCTGATGGCCTCGGAGCCAGCGAAGTGCTCGGCGACGACGTGCTTGAACCGCCGCCGGGGTCCGCTCCGCTCTGGCCCCGCGTGACCGTGAGCGGGCTGTTTCCGCCGGCGGTGAATGTCCAAGCGTTGAATTCGGCGCTCGGTGAAACGGGCGCAAGCCCTACGGCGTGCCGCATTGAATGGCTGGGCGATCAGGATTGGGCCGTGTCCCCTGCCAGCGATGTGCCGGAACTGCGCTTCGGCGACCGCTTGGCGGTTGTCTCCCGCAATGCGCCACCCCGCCTTGCGCAGGCAACGACCGCACTGCCCAGTGCCACTTTGCGCCTGGACCCGGGTCTGGCTTTTGGCACGGGACAGCATCCGACCACTCGATCCTGCTTGGCTTGGCTGGCCGATGCTCGCCTAGCGGGAGCCTCGGTGCTCGATTACGGATGCGGTTCGGGCATTCTTGGCATCGCCGCCGCCCTGCTTGGCGCGACGCGCGTGGTGGCTGTCGATATCGAGCCGCAGGCGCTGGCGGCGGCGCAGGCGAATGCCCGCTTCAACGGCGTGACCTTGGATGCGGTCACCGCCCCGGAGGCCTTTCTCCCCCAACCTGAGTTTGACGTAGTGCTGGCCAACATCCTCGCCAACACGCTGATTGAGTTGGCGCCGACGCTCACTGCCTGCCTGAAGGCCGGCGGGCGATTGATCCTGGCGGGCCTCTTGGCGCCGCAAATCGACGCGGTTGCGGCAGCTTACCCAAATCTTGCCTTTGATCCACCCGCCATGGAAGGCGAGTGGGCGCGTCTGACCGGACGGCAGCGTGGCTGAGCATGCCCCCCATTCGACCGTCGCGTGTCCTCACTGCGGCGCCCGCTTCCGCGTTCACCCAACGGACCTTGCGGCTGCCCAAGGGCATTTGCGCTGTGGCGCCTGCCTCAAGGTCTTTCGCGCAATCCCCGCCTCCGCGCCGCCTGATGGGCGCCCGGGACTTGGATCGACCTTTCCCGTGTGGGTGGTGGTCGGCTTGGTTCTTGCGGTGGCGGCCCTAGCCTTGCAAGTCACTTGGTTGCAGACGGACTACCGCGCCCGCAGTCTGGAAGTCAGCGCTGCTGCCAGCTCGCCGGGGGCGCTGGCCGTGCGGTTCGTGGTGCTTCATGATGCGCGCATCCCGGCACCCTTCCCCACCTTTGATGTTGAATTCGCCGCCACCAACGGTGCGCCGGTGGGCAGCCGGCGGTTCCGGCCCGGCGACTACTTGGACGCCAAGCCACTGACAGCCGAATGGCTGGCTCACGTGCGCCTGCTGGCCCCCGAAACCGCTCACCTCGTGGCGGTTGAGGTCCCCCACCCCGGCTCGGCAGCGGCGCAGGTGACCATCTCGTTCCCTTCGCGAATGGCCAACGCCTTGCGAGAATTACAAGATTTGCTGGACGCACAGGACATAAAATAGGGCGGTGATGAGCCCCAAACTCGCCCTGCTCAGCGTTTCGGACAAAACCGGCTTGGTTGAACTGGCCGCAGGACTTCGCGAACTTGGGCTGGAAATCCTCTCCACCGGCGGCACCAGCCGGGCCATCGCCGAGGCCGGCTTGGCGGTGACTGAAGTCGCCCACCACACCGGCTTCCCGGAAATCATGGACGGGCGGGTGAAGACCCTGCATCCAAGGATTCATGGCGGCATTCTTGGCCGCCGGGCGACCGATGGCGAGGTGATGGCCGCCCACGGCATCGCCCCCATCGATTTGGTGGTGGTCAACCTCTATCCCTTCGAAGAGACCATCGCCAAGGCCGACGTCACCGACCAGCTGGCCATCGAGAACATCGACATTGGCGGGCCAGCCATGATTCGCTCCGCCGCCAAGAACCACGCCGATGTGTTGGTGGTGGTTGATCCGGCGGACTACCCAGCCGTTTTGGCGGCATTGCAGGCGGGCCGCGTTGACTGGGCCATGCGGCGGCGCTTCGCGGCCAAGGCATTCCGCCACACCGCCGCTTACGACAGCGCCGTGGCCGGTTATTTCGGGCGCGGTGACGCCACGCCGGAAGCCTTGCCGGAAACGCTCAACCTGGGCTACCGCAAGCGGCAAGCCATGCGCTACGGCGAGAATCCCCACCAGCAAGCGGCGTTCTACGCGGCCGACTCGGTGCCATCAGGCACCATCGCCGCCGCCGAGCAGCTGCAAGGCAAGGCGCTGTCCTACAACAACATCGCCGATGCGGACGCTGCCCTGGAATGCGTCAAGGCCTTCGCGGAGCCGGCCTGCGTGATCGTCAAGCACGCCAATCCCTGCGGCGTGGCCTTAGGCGCCGACCTTCGCGAAGCCTACGAGCGGGCTTTTGCCACGGACCCCACCTCGGCCTTCGGCGGCGTCATCGCCTTCAACCGCGAACTCGATGGCTCCGCGCTCGCGGCGCTGCTTGAGCGGCAGTTCGCCGAAGTGGTGGTCGCTCCGGCCGTGGCGGCGTGCGCCGTGGCGGCCGCCCGCTCCAAGCGCAACCTCCGCCTGTTGAACTGCGGCTCCTTCTCTGGCGTCGGTCGCGGCGTTGAGCTCAAGACGGTGGGCGGTGGCTTGCTGGCGCAAACCGCCGATGAGCAGGAGGTGGACGAAGGCGCACTGAAGGTGGTGACCGAGCGCCAGCCCACCGCCGACGAAGCGCGGGATTTGCGGTTTGCTTGGAAGGTGGCCTGGTTCGTCAAGTCCAACGCCATCGTCTACGCCCAAGGCGGGCAGACCATCGGCGTCGGCGCCGGCCAGATGAGCCGCGTGGTCAGCGCCCGAATCGCCGCCCTGAAGGCGGCGGACGAGGGGTTGCAAGTGGCCGGGTCGGTGATGGCGTCGGACGCTTTTTTCCCCTTCCGGGACGGCTTGGACGCCGCCGCCGAAGCGGGCGTGACGGCGGTGATCCAGCCGGGCGGCTCGGTGCGGGATGAGGAGGTGATCGCAGCGGCCAACGGGCACGGCCTAGCCATGCTGTTCACCGGCATTCGCCACTTCCGGCACTGAAGTCGCAGCAAGAACTTGAGGAGGATGGGCCGCTGATGAAGGTTCTGGTGACGGGCAGTGGCGGCCGCGAGCATGCGCTGGCGTGGCGGGCCAGCTTGGGGGGCTCGGTCTTGCAGGTCTTTGTGGCGCCGGGCAATGCGGGCACGGCCCTTGAGTCCAACGTGCGCAACGTGCCCATTGCGGCGGATGACTTTGCCGCCTTGGCGGCATTTGCCAAGCGCGAGGGCATCGATCTCACCATCGTTGGCCCGGAGGCGCCCTTGGTCGATGGCTTTGTGGATTACTTCGCCGAACGCGGCCTGCGCTGCTTCGGTCCAAGCCGCAAGGCCGCCCAACTGGAGGGCTCCAAGGCGTACACCAAGGCCTTTTTGCAGCGTTGGCAGATCCCAACGGCAGCTTCGGAGACCTTCGCGGCGCTGGCGGATGCCAAGGCCTATGTGCGCGAAAGCCCATTGCCCGTGGTGGTTAAGGCGGACGGCCTGGCCGCTGGCAAGGGCGTGGTCATCGCCCACACCTTGGCTGAAGCGGAGGCGGCGCTGCAATCCATGTTGTCCGGAACGGCGTTCGGCGATGCCGGGCGCTGCGTGGTGGTGGAGGAGTTCCTCCAAGGCGAGGAGGCCAGTTTCATCGCCCTCTGCGATGGTCGCACCGCCTTGCCCTTCGCCAGTTCCCAAGACCACAAGGCCGCTTTCGATGGCGATGCCGGGCCCAACACGGGCGGCATGGGCGCCTACTCCCCGGCGCCGGTGGTCAACGATGCGGTTCATGCCCGCATCATGGACGAGATCATCAATCCCACCCTTAAGGGCATGGCCGCGGAAGGCGCACCCTACGTGGGCTTTCTGTATGCCGGCCTGATGATCGCGGCGGATGGTTCGCCGAAGGTCATTGAGTTCAACTGCCGCTTTGGCGACCCGGAGGCTCAGCCGGTGATGATGCGCCTGAAGTCAGACTTGGCGGCGCTGTGCGGCGCGGCCCTGGACGGCGAGCTTGCCCACCAGACGCTGGTTTGGGATGACCGCGCCGCCCTCGGCGTGGTGATGGCGTCCGGCGGCTATCCGGGTGAGTATCAGACCGGCCATCCCATAAGCGGCCTTGCCGCCGCTGAGACCCCGGATACCAAGGTCTTTCATGCCGGCACGGCGCTTACGGAAGATCCACTTGGATCGGCGAGCGGGCGGTCGCCGGGCACAACAGGTGGGTCGAGCGGCGGCCGTGACCAGCAATCCGCGAGCGTGGACGACGGCACGGTGCTGACCAGCGGCGGGCGCGTTCTGTGCGTGACCGGATTGGGGGCCAACGTCACGGAGGCTTGTGCGAAAGCCTACCGGGGCGCCCGCAGAATTAGCTGGCAGGATGCCCGTTATCGCTCAGACATCGGTTACCGAGCGCTGGCGAGAGAGGCGGGCGGTTAGCTTACAGAACCTTGAGCGATAACGACTTCCAGCCAGCTTGGGCGCCTGCCATGCTGGCTGCATGGTTAAGCACTTATTGAAACGATTTGAGGCCTTCGAGGCCTTGGCCGCCGCGGAGCTTTCCGGCGTCGCCCGTCACACCCAGGTCATCAGCATCCCCGCCAACCGCTGGGCGCTGCGCGAAGGCCGAACGCTCAGCGGCAGCTACTATCTGGTCCAGGGCCGCGTGCGGCTTTTTTCGCCAGCCCAGGTGGTTGGCCACCGCTCCCGTGACGCCCGCCTGCCGCTCTACCCGGGCCACGACGCCATCCGCACGCTCACCGCCGTGCGCCTGCTGCATGTGGACACCGCTTCGGTGGCCTTGCTGTTGGGCCGGGAGGATCTGAAGCCGAAGCAGGAAGTGCTGTTGCCCTGGGAGCAGCGCTTCCTCGGCTCGCCGCTCATGCGGCGCTTGGATGCAGGCGTTTGGCAGAAGCTGTTCAGCGAGCTTGAAGAACGCCCCTTCGCGGCGGGCGACAACTTGATCGCCGAAGGCGACCCCGCCAGCGACTTCCTGGTTCTGAAGTCGGGCCGCGCCGCCGTGCGCCGGGATGGCCGCACGCTGGCCCAACTGGTGCCCGGGGACTTCTTCGGCGAGGACGCCCTCATCATGAATGGCCGCCGTAACGCCACGGTCAGCGCCTTGGAGGCGGGTGCCGTCCTGCGGCTGCCCAAGGACCGCTTCGTAGCGCTCTTGCTGGACCGCGTGGTGCGCTTTGTTGAATGCTCCGATGCGGGCATCAACATCGACATCGGCCAGCCCGGCGCGTTGGCCAGCTTCCGCCAGACCTTAACCGCCTTGGACCCCAAGCAACGCTACCAAGTCATCGGCGGTCGCCCCGAGGAGCGAGCCTTGGCCACCTTCATTCTGGCCCAAAAAGGCCTTGACGCCTGGGCAATGGCCGAGGACTGACGTCGTGGCCGAACACAAACTCCCTACTGTTACTGGCAAGCGCCGAGTTGCGCAGCAACTCGAACGCTTCGCCGAAGGCGAAGCGCCGTTACCATCGAAGCGGTTTTCCGCTACAGTCCGCATGACCCTGCAACGTGCGCCCTATAGGAGTGATGAGTTGGTCGAAGACTGCATCTTCTGCAAGATCGTAAACAAGGAACTGCCCGCTGACATCGTGTTCGAGGACGATGAGCTGATTGCCTTCAACGACATCAGCCCCCAAGCGCCCGTCCATGTGCTGGTGGTGCCCAAGGTTCACATCCCCACGGTGAATGACCTGGGCGAAGACGATGCCGGCCTTTTGGGCCGCATGGTGCTGCGGGCGCAAGCGCTTGCGGAGGCGCGTGGCATCGACGAGGACGGCTATCGACTGATCCTGAACTGCAACGCCGGCGGTGGCCAGACGGTCTATCACATCCACCTGCATCTGCTGGGCGGCCGTCAGATGCGGGCGCTGGGTTAGGTTGGTTGGGAGATGATTGACGAAGCCATCAGCCAGTTTGACCGCGCACTGCGAACCCTCACTGGGGGATTAAGCGCCCGGCGGCCCAGCCCCGGCGCGGACGTGCCGGACGTGCCGCTAGACGAGGCGCAGCGGCGCCACGCCGGCGGCCTGATGCGCGTGAACCACACGGGCGAAGTGTGCGCCCAAGCGCTCTACGAGGGCCAAGCCATGACGGCGCAGCGGGACCACGTGCGGGCCAAGCTGCGCAGCGCCGCCGAAGAGGAGTCTGACCACTTGGCGTGGTGCGCTGAACGCCTGCAGGAGCTGGACGCCTCCCCCAGCCTGCTGAACCCCCTGTTCTACGCCGCCTCCTACGCCATCGGCGCACTGACCGGCTTGGCCGGGGACAAGGTGAGCCTGGGCTTTGTCGAAGCCACCGAGGATCAGGTTTGCGACCACCTCGACCGCCACCTTGAGGCCCTGCCGGAGGCTGACGACCGCAGCCGCGCCATCATCACCGGCATGCGTGCGGAGGAGGCCCGCCACGGCGCGGAAGCCCTTGAATCCGGTGGCGCGCCGTTTCCCCAAGCGGCGCGGGCCGCCATGACGGCGCTTTCCCGCGTGATGACGGAAACCACCTACCGAATCTAGCTGCGCTAAGCCCTTCGGCTTGAGGGCATCACGAACCGCAATTTTGCGAACCGCGGGCTCGCTCCCTCACATTGGACCACTGAAGTCCACGCCACGGGGGACGCCCTTAAGCTGATTGAATCCCGCCGGCTAAAACCGCCAAGTCAACTCCAGTTCGTATTGCCGCGGGCGGATGGTGCCGCCGGAAAGGTCGCCCAAAAAGCCCTCGTCCGTGCCGGTGTTGCCGCCGGTTGAAGGCACGTCGCCGGCGCCGCGAATGGCCAGCTTGTCGGTGAGGTTCTTGCCAATGAAGGCCAACTGCCAGCGCCCGTCCTCGGTGCGGACGCGGACGTTGGCATCCAGCGTCGCGTAGGACGGATAGGTGATGGACGGAATGTCCGCGCTTAAGTGGGTCCTGCTCTTGTACTGCACGTTGCCGGTGACGCCGAGCACCAGGCCGTTGCCGATGCCGCGCTCGTAGTTGGCCACCAGGTGCCCGGACCAGCGCGGCGCGCCTGGGCGCGTGTTGCCGGCCAGGTTCTGGCGCAGGTCCGTTTCGGTCTGGCCGGGCTGCAGCGGTCCGCAGCCTTGGGCCGGCGTTTGGCCGCCGTGGCAGAATTGGAAGAACTCAGTGAACTTGGATTCCAGCCAGCCGAAGGAGCCGCCTATGAACAGCCCCTCAATCGGCGTCGCCCAGTCCACCTGCACTTCGGCGCCGTAGGTTTCCGAGCCGCCCGCGTTGGACGTCACGAAGGCGAACTGGGCGTCGTTGAAGAAATCCACTTGCAGGTCGCGAAACTTGTAGTAGTACAGTTCCAAGGAGGCAAGCATGGAGTTGTCGAACAGGGAGGCCTTCACGCCAACCTCGCCGCCCTTGTTCTCCTCGGGGTCGAACACGAAGTCGCTGAACACGAGGTCATCGCCAGGGCTTGCCGTGCAGGTGCCGCCCAGACCGGGCGAGATGCAGGGCGCGCCATTCAACAGCGGCGGCGACAGGTTGCTCAGGATGGCGCTGTTGGAGAAACCGCCGGACTTGAACCCTTCCTTGTACGCCGCATACACGGTGACGTTTTCCGTGGCCGTCCAAGTCAGGGTGGCCTCGGGAATGAGGTTTTTGAAGGTCTGGTCCGCGGCCGCCCTCGTCAGCAGATTGCCGGGGTCATAGGGAATGAACAGACCCGTGGAGAGCGTGAAGACGTAGGGTTGGATGAAATAGGAATCCTTCGTTTCGTGGATGTACCGGGCGCCTGCGGTTAGCTCCCAGTCCGGAGCCATGTTCCAGACCACTTCCGCATAAGCCGACCAAGTTTCGCCGTCAGTCTCGGAGATCTTGTTGTAGGCGGTGAACCGGTCGTCCGGATCCTCAAGAGGCCCGCTGAACTCCGGCCCGCAAACTGTGGCCGTGCCCGCTTCGCATCCCGGCTCGTCCAAATACGCAAAAATCACGTCCTGATCGAAGAAGCGGTCCGTCTGCTGGTAGTACGCGCCGACCACTAGGTTCACGGGCGAGTCGAACCGGGTCACGGCCCGGGATTCGATGGCGAACTGCTCGAAGGTGTTGCGCTCGCCGGCGAAGATGTTGGTGATGCCGCCGCCGTCAAAGTCGCTGACCCAGCGCTCGGTGGCATCGTTGTAGTTGATGATGGTGCGCAGATCGACCTTGTCGAAGGCGTAGTCGAAGTTGCCCGTGACGTTCCAGGAGGTGAACTTCTCGCCTAAGTCGCCATCGCCAAACTGGTTGAGCAGCGAATTGACGGCGCCGATGCCGGGCGGCACGTCGTTGATGCCCCGGGCCAAGTTGACTTCGCAGTCGGAGTCGGGCACGGGGCGCGGCTCGAACAGCGTTGTCTGTCGACCCGGAGGCTGCGGGTCCACGGGCAGGCTGATGTGCTGGCGTCCGCCGAGCGTGGGGCAACTGAAGAGTTCCCCACCGCCGCTGGAGGCATGCTGCGCGAATTTGGCGTAGGAGCCCTTGATGTTGTAGCTGAAGCGGTCGCTTAAGTCCCCGGCAGCGGTTAAGCGGAAATAGGTGGTTTCCTCACCCGGCCACCATTCACCCGCGGCCGCTGGGTTGTCCCACACGTTGACCTGCCCTGTGGCTGCATCGAAAGTGGCGTACTTGTCGGGGCCGGCGTTGTTGCGGATCCAGCCCTTGTTCATGTCCGAGGTCTGCGCCGCGGCGCGCAGCCCCAGCTTTTCGTTGACGGGCACCGAGATGATGCCTTCCAGCGTCAGATCTTCGGACTCAAATTCGTTGTTGATGCGAACGCTGGCCTCGAACTCCTCACCGGGATTGTTGGTCATCACCGACACCACGCCGGCGGTGGAGTTCTTGCCGAAGTAGAGGGCTTGGGGACCCTTGAGCACCGCCACTTGGCTGGTGTCGAACAGCCCCTCGTTGATGGCGCGGGCCTGGGGCATGTAAACGCCGTCGATGATGATGCCCACCGATGACTCGATGCCGATGCTGGATGTGGCGGAGGCGATGCCGCGAATGCCGATGGCGGCGCCGTTGCCGCTGCCGCCACGGCCGATGCTGAGTTGCGGCGTGATGGCTTCCAAGTCCATGAACCCTTCCAGCCCGAAGGTGTCCATGCGATCCTCCCCCACCGCCGTGATGGCCACGGGAATTTCCCGCACGGACTCTTCCGTGGCACGCGCCGTGACAATGATCTCCTCGACTTCCGTCGCGAAAGCCGTCGGCGTAGTCACCGCTAGGATTGCCGCTGTTGACGCTAGGATTGCCGCGGCCGCCGATAGGATTGGCGACGAGGCCTTAAGAGCCCGAGGCGGAATTCGCCTTCCCAAGGTGTGAGCCAAGCTTTGCGCTTTTGTCATGCTGAACCTCCCCCACGTTGATCGTGGCGGCCCGTTCAGTCAACCGCGCAAACTTCGAGCGGCGCTTAGCGACCTTGGGCGCGCCTCTCAATTCGTATCTAGCCGGGCCCTCGCCCAGCCCTAGCCGGATAGGAACACATTGGCTCTGATCCTGCAACTGCGTGCGCCGCTGGCGCACGTTCGAGTTGCTGCGCAACTCGGCGGGGCCGTTCGCGCGCGTGCGAGGATCTTTGCAACTCAGTGGGGCTGTTGGCGCGCATGCGAGATTCTCTGCCACTCGGCCGGTCCGCTTCGCGGTTGCGATTGGCGTTTGGCTGGCGCCAAGCTCCGCGCTCGTTGAGCGAGCGGGAAACGGACGTGTTCTTCAACGCTTAAAGCAAGGCTCCTATCGTTCAGGCGTTTCCTTGCGGCATTGATGACGTTTGGGGAAACGCATGCCCTCCGGCGGTCAGGGCGGCTTTGAGGGTTTCCGCCAAGCGCAGCGCCAGGGCGGCGATGGTCAGGGTTGGGTTGGCGGTGCCGGAAGTGGGGAAGACCGCCGAGCCGATGATGTGGAGGTTTTCGTGGTCGTGGCAGCGCAGCCTGGGGTCCACGACTGAATGGGCCGGGTCATCGCCCATTCGGCAGGTGCCGATGATGTGCCCGGCGCCTTGGAACTCGGGGTGGTGATGGATGGCTGTGGCGCCCAGCTTTGCGAAAATGCGGTCGTGGATGCTCTGGGCCGCCGCTAGGCCGCCGTGGGAGTAGTCGCCCACGGCATAGTGCAGGCGCGGTAGCGGCACCCCGTAGATGTCCTTGTCCTGGGCATCGAGCACGATTCGGTTGCCGGCGTCCGGCAACTGCTCGGTCAGCGAAGCCAGCTCCACGTGCCGGGCGGCTTGGTCAACAACGGCGTTTCGCAGCGCCTCCCCGCGCAGGCCCGATGCCGCCAAGGTGCGGGCCAAAGTCAGCGCCCCGCCGGTGCCCCAAGTCCAGCCGCCGTTGCCGATCTGGATGCGCAGGCCGGCGCGGTCCGAGCGCACCGCGCCATCGCGCAGGTTTTCGATCCCCGCCGTCGATAGCGGGCCGCGATAAGGCCACACCGGCTTGCCCGCCAGCGCCCAACTCAGCCTAATGGGGTGGTCCATGAGATTGCGTCCCACCTGGTCCGACCGGTTGGCCACCCCATTGGGCGTGCGCGCCGAACGGGAGTTGAGCAGCAGGCGCGGCGTCTCCATGGCATGGGCGGCAATGACATAGAGGCGGCCTTTGGCGATGCCTTCGCTCAAGTCCGGCCGATGGAAGCGGATGGCCGCGATGCGCCCGTTCGCATCGGTTTCCACTGCAGTGGCCGTGGCTCGATCATGCACTGCCACACCCAGCTGCTCGGCCTTGCGCAGGTGAACGGTGGCATCGTATTTGGCCTGCACCGGGCACAGGGGGATGCAGCTGGCGCTGCCGCAGCAGGCCGGACGGCCATCATGAACCACGGAGTTGCGGGCTTGGGGTGTCACCCGGATCTCAAAGTCTGTGCCGTCAAGAGCCCGCTCAAACACTTGGTCAAGGTAGGACGGAGCCACGGCTGGCAACGGCAAGCTCCCGGACCTAGGGGAGCCCAAGTCCTCGTTCGAATCCCCCGCGACACCGAGCGCCCTTTCCGCCGCCAAGTAGAAAGGCTCAAGCTCGTCATAGCCGATGGGCCAGTCCACGCCTCGGCCGTAGCGGCTGTTGAGGCGAAAGTCATTGGGCAGGAAGCGCAGGCAGGTGCCCAGCCAATGCCAAGTGGTGCCGCCCACGGCCTTGAGGTACGTGCTCTTGAAGGGGTCGGGGCCCGATTGCCGATACCAGTGCCCGCTGTCAGCGCTTAACGGGAAATCCGCCTCCGGCTTGGCCAAGTAGGGGCTCTCCGGGGTCTTGATCGCCGCATTGAAGTAACGCCCCAGCGCTTCGACGCGATCAACCCGCGAACCCGCCTCAAGCACCGCCACCCCAATGCCCGCACGGGCCAGGCGTTCGGCCACCAGCGCCCCGGCCACCCCCGACCCGACGATGATGACGTCGGCTTCAACTGCTTGCATGGTGCGGAAGTGCTCGTCAAGCGGCGGCTTGGGGTGGCTTGGACCAATCTTCGGGCGCGCCGCAAACGCCCGGCGCTGTGGCGAAGCCAAGGGCAGCCCAAATCAAGGCGTTGCGGAAGGTGCCCACCATTGGCCCCGACGGCGCGGGCAGCTGGCCCGAATACCAAGCGGCTATGATCTCGGTCTCCAAGCCTACGAGTTCCCCACCCGGCGCTCTGAGCCGACGCTCCAGTTCGTCAATTCGCCCAACGGCAGCCAAGGCCGCGGCCAACTGTTGGGCGAATGGAGCATCAAGCGCGGAGGCGGGGAAGCCCGTCAACTCTGCGAAGAGCTCCAAAAGCGGCTCCAAATCGGGCTCTTTGGGCACGGAAGCGCCAAGGGCGGCTGCCGCAGTGGCCGAACCGCAGAGCTGGGCGAACGAACGGCGGCTTAGGGAATGGATGGACTGTCTCACGGGCCCACTTCATTGCAACTAGCGCTATAGAATAACCGGGACAGAGATGATTGGGCTGACAGGTGTGGGATCAAGCCGCGACCCTATGGTCGTTTGATCTAGTCTCCCTTCCGGGCGGATACGCGGTGTCGGTTGGCGACCTGGTCTCGGTGCTGATGCTGGTGGTGGCCGGCTACTTGCTTAGCCGGTGGGCCGGTGCCGTGGCCGCCCGCCGACTTGCCCGCACAAAACTCAAGCCGGACGCGATCCAGACGATTCAACGGGTCGTGTTTTTCCTGCTGCTGACCGTGATCTTCCTATTGGCCCTGCATCTGCTGGGCATTCCAATCACCGCACTTGCGTTCGCCATGGGCGCAATTGCCATCGGCGTTGGGTTCGGCACCCAGAACATCATCAACAACTTCATCAGCGGCTGGATTCTCATGGCCGAACGGCCGGTTCGAATTGACGATTTCATCGAAATCGACAATTGGCGGGGCACTGTGGAACGCATTGGCAACCGCTCCACCCGAATTCGCCGAATCGATGGGGTGCATCTCATGGTGCCGAACAGCCAACTGCTTGAGCGCACGGTCGTCAACTGGACGCTCGTCGATCGGGCGATCCGCAGCACGGTGCGGGTCGGGGTCGCTTACGGGTCGCCCATCCGGCAAGTCACGGAGCTGCTTGGGAAGGCCGTCCGGGATCAGCCCGAGGTCAAGGCGGAGCCCGCCCCGCGCATAGTTTTTGAAGACTTCGGCGACAACGCGCTGGTGTTCGATGCCTACATCTGGTGCGACCTCAGCAACGACAAGGCGCTCTTCGAGGTGCGCAGCGACATCCGCTTGCGCATCGCCGACCTGTTCGAGGCGCATGGCATTGTCGTTGCCTTTCCCCAGCGTGACGTCCATCTGGACGCCAGCACCCCGCTTGAAGTGCGGATTCATGAACAAGGGCGGGAAACGCCAGCGTCATGACGGGTCCATGAAACGAATCATTGGCTGGCGCGAGTGGGTGGTGCTCCCATTGCTGCACAGCGACCCGATCAGGGCCAAGATCGACACAGGTGCGCGCACTTCGGCGCTGCATGCGGCGCAGGTCAGGCCATCGATCGTGGACGGTGTCGAATGGGTGGAGTTCGAACTGGACCGGCGTGATTTGCCCAACGCGACCGACCCATTTCGCTTGCCGACCAAGGGCCGGCGGATGGTGCGCAACTCCGGAGGCCAAGCCGAAGAGCGATATCTCGTTGAGACCATGCTGCGCATCGGCGATGAGGAGTGGCCCGTGGAGTTGACGCTGACCACCCGACACGCCATGAACCTTCCCATGCTGATTGGCCGCACGGCGGTGCGCCGACGCTTTGTTGTTGATCCCGGTCGGTCCTTTCTGGTGAGCGGTGGCGCTCGGCAAAGGCGCTATGATGGCAACACCCGATCAGACGATTAAGAAAGAGCGATGCACATAGTCATCCTGTCACGCGGCCGGAAACTCTACTCCACCAGGCGGCTTCTGGAAGCGGCCCAAGCGCGGGGCCACGAAGCGTCAGTGGTCGACACCCTGCGCTGCTACATGAACATGGCGACGGCCAAACCGACCATTCGCTATCGGGGCGAGCCATTGCCCGCCGTTGATGCGGTGATTCCACGCATCGGCGCCTCCATCACGTTCTACGGCACCGCGGTGGTGCGCCAGTTCGAGATGATCGGCGTCTATACCGTTAACGAATCGGTGGCCATCGCCCGCTCCCGCGACAAGCTGCGCTCCATGCAATTGCTGGCGAGGCGAGACATCGGCATGCCGGTCACCGGCTTTGCGCACACGCCGGACGACATACCTGGGCTGATTGACATGGTTGGCGGCCCGCCGCTGGTGGTGA
Organism: Candidatus Azophilus sp.; assembly: GCA_965220835.1. Lineage (GTDB taxonomy): Bacteria > Pseudomonadota > Gammaproteobacteria > Pseudomonadales > Azotimanducaceae > Azophilus. Next base: position 3,420,302 of record OZ244842.1, read on the forward strand.
AGCTGCTGGAAGGCACCCAAGGCGTGGGCGTGGTGCTCTGCGAGACCCGCAAGGCGGCGGAGAGCGTCATGGAGGCGTTCTTTGGCATTGACGTGAACATCATGGTTCAAGAGTACATTGAAGAAGCTGGCGGGGCCGACGTGCGTTGCTTCGTGATCGGCGACCGGGTGGTGGCGGCAATGCGTCGGCAGGCCCAGCCCGGCGAGTTTCGTTCCAACCTGCACCGCGGCGGCAGTGCCCAAGCAGCCAAAATTTCGCCGGCAGAGCGGCGCACGGCAGTCGCGGCGGCAAGGACCATGGGGTTGAACGTCGCCGGAGTGGACCTGATTCGCTCCAATCACGGGCCGCTGGTGCTGGAGGTGAACAGTTCACCAGGCCTTGAGGGCATCGAGGAGGCTTCCGGCGTCGATGTGGCGAGCCGGGTCATCGAGTTCATTGAACGCAACGCCAAACAGGGAAAGACCCGCACGCGTGGCTCCGGCTAAGCCCAACGCGCCCTTGCAGCGAACGCTGGCGAACAAGGAGGCCGGCTCACCCCCCAAGAGACGCAAGGCGGGCGTGCTGCAGGAGCCTTTCGAGATCGCTGGCCGGCGGGTGCGGCGCGGCGAGAGGCTGCAGTTCGAGCTCCCCATGGCGCAGCTGTACACGCAGACACCGCTTGACCTGACAGTTGAAGTGATTCACGGCCGCTGGCAGGGGCCGACGCTGTTGGTGTCAGCGGGCATTCACGGTGATGAACTCAACGGCATCGAGATCATCCGGCGGTTGCGAACGCTGACGGCATTGGACCGCCTGTTCGGCACCTTGGTGCTGGTGCCGACCGTCAACCTGTTCGGGTTCCTCAACAAGTCCCGCTATTTGCCGGATCGTCGAGACTTGAACCGCAGCTTCCCCGGCAGCGAGCACGGCTCGTTGGCTTCCCGCATGGCCAACGTGTTTTTCGGCTCCGTAGTCAAGCGTTGCACCCACGCCATCGACCTCCACACCGGTGCGGTGCATCGGGACAACCTGCCGCAGATTCGCGCCGCTCTGGATCACCCGGCCGTTGAGGAGATGGCCCGAGACTTTTCGATTCCGGTCATCGTCAACTCCGAACTGCTCGACAGAACCCTGCGTGCGGAGGCGGGGCGGCAGGGCATTCCATTGATCACTTATGAAGCCGGGGAGGCGCTGCGTCTCGACGAGAAGTGCGTGGTGGCCGGTGTGCGGGGGGTGGTCAATGTCATGCGTGGCTTGGACATGCTGCCGGCGCGGCGCACGCGCACGCTGCGCAGCGAACCCTATGTCGCCAACTCGACGCGTTGGATTCGGGCGCCCACGGACGGCTTGTTCCGTCCCTTGGTGCGCCTCGGCGCTCAGGTTGGCGTCAACGATGTGCTGGGTGTGGTCTCGGCACCGTTTTCGTCTGATGACGCGGTCATATCCGCCCCCTTCGAGAGCATCGTGATTGGCATCAACCGGCTGCCGCCCGTCAACGAGGGTGAGGCGCTGTTCCACTTAGCCCGCTTCGGTGAGGTCACCGCCGTGCAGGAGGAGATCGTCAGCCACGAAAGTGAACTGGAGGCCGACCCTCTCTACGAAGTGGAGTCCGTTGAGGAACCCGAATGACCCTTGTCTTGCTCTATGGCGTTGAGGTCGTTCGGGGTGGATTCCGACGCTGGTGACGTCGGTGCTGCCGCAATAGGGTCGGGGCTGCGTTCGGAGGGCGTAGGGCGCATGAGCGGCTGCCCCCTATGGAAGTCGTCAGCCTGTCGGCGCCGTTCCCGCAGCATGCAACCCGTCAAGTCGCCACCTTGGCAGCCCGCGATCGGGCAATCCGTGTCCTTGTGCTGGCGCAGCCGCTGCCAAGCATAGCGCAAGGCCTCCGCCCGACTGTGAAAGAAGCGGTGCCCACCCTGCTGGCCAATGAAGCCGGTGCGGTGCAGAGCGTCCATCACGTTGCCCTGCGCGCGGGCAAACAGCACCGCGATGTTGCGGCTGGCCAGCGTTTCCGACAGCGTGCGCAGCATGGCTTCGCCGGTGGCATCGAGTTCATTGATCGCAACGGCATCGACGATGATGCAGGTCAATTCGGGCATGGCCGCCACCCGCTCGAGCACCTTGCTTTCAAAGTAGGTTGTGTTGGCGAAGAACAGGGAGCCCTCAAAGCGCAGGATCGCGATCTTCGGGCACTGGGCGCTGTCATCGCTGCCGGCCTCGCGCAAGCTCCCGTCTTCGTGGCGTGACAGGGAGTAAATGCTGGGGCTCATGGTGCGATAGATGTACAGCCCAAGGGAGAGCAGCACGCCGGCCACGATGCCGGTTTCCAGGTTTGGCGCAAAGGCCAGCGTCAGCACGAAAGTGGTCACCGCCACGACGCCGTCGTGCTTTTGCGCCTTCCAAGCTTGAATCATGGGCCTTGCCTTAACCAGCCCGCCAACCGCCATGATGATGATGATCGCCAGAGTGGCTTGGGGCAGGTGGTGCAGCAGCGGCGTCAGCAGCAGCAGCGTCAGGCCCACAGTGGCGCTGGTGACCACGGCGGAAAAGCCGGTCACCGCACCGGATTCGAAGTTGACGGCGGAACGGGAAAACGAACCGGCGACGGCATAGCCCTGAAAGCAGCTCGCCGTGAGATTGCCGAGGCCCTGGCCGATCAGTTCCTGGTTGGCGTCAAGGCGCTGGCGAGTCTGCACGGCCATGGCCTTGGCGATGGATATGGCCTCCATGAAGCCAATCAGGGCAATGGTCAGGGCCACTCCCAACAGTTGGGTGGTCGCCGAGAAGTCCATCTGCGGCCACTTGAAGGCAGGCAACCCCTGGGGGATGCTGCCAACCACCTCGCCTCCGGCTTGCTCAAAACCCGCAATCCAAGACACCAGCGTGGTGGCGGCGACCGCGATGAGCACGTTGGGCAGATTCGGCCAAAAGCGCTTGACCGCGATGACGACCGCCAAGGCCAGCAGCGTGATGCTGATGGTGGGCCAGTGCGGCGACTCGAGCGCCAGCACCACCATCTGCCAGACGGCTTCGTAGTGCTGTTGCGTGGCTGCGGCTTGGACGCCAAAGAGCTTGCCGAGCTGCGATGTGGCAATGATGATGGCGGCGGCATTGGTGAAGCCAAGCACCACCGGGTGGGACAGGAACGCGATCATGAAGCCCAAGCGGATGATGCCGAGCGCCAACTGCACCAGCCCGACCAGCAGCGCCAAGGTGACCGCGTAGCCCAAGTAGGCCTCCGGGTCGTCGGCCGCCAGCGGCCCCAAGGCCGACGCGGTGAGCAGCGAAACCACCGCCACCGGGCCAGTGGCGAGTTGCCGTGAGGAGCCGAACAGGCTGGCGATGGCAACTGGCAGGAAGGCGGCATATAGCCCGTAGTGGGCCGGCAGGCCGGCCAGTTGCGCATAGGCCATGGACTGCGGAACGAGCACCAGCGCCACGGTGATGCCAGCGGTGACGTCGGCCCTACGCACCGCAGGATCCTTGAGTTCCCGAATCCAATTCAGAAAAGGCGACGCACTGCCCAGCAGGCCGCGGGCAAACTCGAGCGAGTGATTCAGAGCAGGGCTTGCCATGCCGTCTCACGACACGGATGAAGTTCTTGGACTATCAGCAAGGTTAACACAGACCCCAGATCACGAGCGGGTGCCCGTGCAAGCACTTGATTCCTAGCCTGTCGGGGCACTCAGTCAGGCATCTTGGGTATTATGCTGAACGTTTAAGGACTCTGAGTTTCCGTCCAACGAGCGCTCATGCACGAACTGGCAAGGAGAACCCCGTGTTGACCGAGCTTGACGCAAGCTCCGAACTGGTCGGCTTGGCTATCTTGGTAAGCGGGGTGGCCATCGCCTTCATCGCCCGTGCGATGATTGCGCGGCTAATGGAACGGCATGCCCGGGACACCGTAGCATTCGCCCGGGTCATTGGCGCACTGGCCCCCTTGACCTTCTGGGCGATTCTTGCCGTTGCGGTCTGGCTGTCTTTAAGTGTGCTCGGCGTCGGAACGGCGACCGGCCTCCTCGATGGGATGCTGGCCCATCTGCCTGGTCTGATCCTCGCTGTGCTCGCAATCTCGGCCGGACACTTGATTGGCGTCGGCCTGCGCGAATTCGTCCGGCACCGCGCGGTCACGGTCCGTTTCCCGCCCCGAGGTGCATACTGGCTAGGGGCGGGGCCCGCAATCATTATCGCGGCCCAGCAGGTGGGCATCGACGTGTCGTTCATAGCCGACTTGGCGTTGCTGGCATTTGGCATTGCATCCGCAGCGCTCGGGCTCTCCTTCGCGCTGGGTGCGCGCCAGCATGTCGCTAACCTGATCGCCCGCCGAGAATTGGGCAACTACCGAAAAGGCGACCGGCTCCGCATCGACGAAACGGAAGGCACGGTGGTGGAGTTGCGGCGCACTGGCGTTGTGCTTGCCACAGCCGATGGCCTGGTGACCATGCCGGCAGCGCGGTTTTCCGAAGTGCCGGTCTTGCGCATGGTTAAGGCATCGGAGTGACGCAGCCTGAACCACCGCCCAGCCGCCTGCTTGGCGCATATGCGCAGAGTCATCCCGCCGAATTCGCGCTAGCCGTCGAACGGGCCGGGGGCGCTGCCCAGAGTGCTCTGCTCGCCTCTTTGCCCGAATCCGTGCTGCCGGCGGTCGTCGTGAACTTGCCTCAGGACAGTGTCAAGGCGTTGCTCGATCGTGCATCCGAAAGCGAACTCGTCCGATGGTTGTCCGAGGCGGACCTCGAATCCGCTGTGCGACTTGCGCGGCGCCTCAACCAGCCAAGACGCACCGGCCTTGCCGACCGGCTCCCCGCACGAAGGCGAAAGGACCTTGAGCGGTATTGCGCCTTCCCAGAATCCACAATCGGGGCGTGGGCGGATCCGAATTTCCCCTCAGTGAACCATGCGCAGTCAATCAGCGAGGCCGTGCAAGCTCTCGGCTCGATGGCAAAGGCACAAGGCACGCCTTGGCTGGTGGTTGACGGAGAAGGCCGATTGGTTGGCAGCTTGGATTCGCGTCTCGCCCTCTTGCGCGGCCCAGACGGTTTGGTGCGGGAGTGCTTGAGGCCGGTGCGCCCATTGAAGGCCAACGCTGACTTGCAAAGTGCCGCTGTGGAATTTGCCGTGCGCGACGAGGTTTGTCTGCCGGTCATCGATGGCCAGTCGCGCCTGATCGGCCTGCTGCACCGAACCCGACTGCCCGATGGCTCACCTGAACCGGCCGCTGGCACCCAGTCGGTGCTCACCGCACTGGCCGGAACGATGTTGGAAATGTTGGCTGAGCTGCCGACGCTCGCCGCGGCGGAAAGCTAGGTTCCGTGAGCGCTGCTGTCGATCAATTCGCGCAAAGTTCTGTGCTGGCGGCCGTCATCCGGGATGACTACATCGCCCGATTTCCGGAGGAAGCTGTTGCCGCGCTGGAAAACATGGACGATGCCGCGTTGGCCGAAGAGATTGCTGATGTCAGCCTAGCGAGCCGTCTCATTATCTTGGACAGGCTGCCGCCGGCGCGTTCCTCTGCGCTGTTTGACACGCAGTCCGATCAGATGCAGGCGCAAATTGTTGGCGCGGCGCCGACCCACCTCGCACTCAACCTCTTGACGGGCCTGTCGGAGGAGAGGCGTGAAGACCTTTATGACCGGCTGCCGGGGTCGCTTGGCCGTGAACTCGAACGGCTTGTCGATCTGCCCAGAGGCGCGGCCGGGAGGTTGATGGATAGAGCGACGTGCACCCTGAACCGTGACATGACGGTGGCCGCTGCCCTTGAGCGAGTTCGTTCGTCGCCCCTGCGGAACGTGAGATCGCTGTATCTCGTGGATGCGGCGCGGCGCTTGGATGGGCGAGTGGAAATGCAGGCCTTGGCGCTCGCCGACCCTGCGGACCGGGTCAGTTCACACGCCGGTCCTGCCCCTGCGCTTGATGTGGTCGCTCCCCAGGAAGAGGTGGTGGAGCACCTGGACCGGCACCGCACCGATTCGCTGCCAGTAGTGGATAGCGGCAACCGGCTCCTGGGCGTGGTGCGCCATGATCGCCTCTTCGACGCCATAGGTGAATCGGTCAGCGCCGACATGCAGACCATGGTGGGAGCCAGCGCCGATGAACAGGCCTTGTCCACACCCGGTTTCGCGGTGCGCCGGCGCCTGCCTTGGTTGCAGATCAACCTGCTCACGGCGTTCCTGGCCTCAGCCGTGGTGGCGCTGTTCGAAGGGCTGATCGCGCAGTTCACGGCCTTGGCCGTACTGCTGCCGGTGGTCGCGGGCCAAGGCGGCAACGCCGGCGCTCAAGCCTTGGCAGTGACAGCCCGTGGTCTGGCCCTGCGCGAGGTGGGCACCCGCGACCTGCGGCGCCTTCTGCTCAAGGAATTGGCCGCTGGCCTCCTAAACGGCTTCGCACTAGCGGCTGTTTGCGGAGCTGGCGTCTATCTTTGGAGCGGATCGGCCGGTCTCGCCCTAGTCATATCGCTGGCCATGCTGGTTGCCATCCCCATGGCAGGGGCGGCAGGCACCCTCGTGCCGCTGCTGCTCACCCGACTCGGCCAAGATCCAGCCACTGCTTCGTCCATCATTCTGACCACCGTCACGGATGTTGCCGGCTTCCTGTCTTTCCTGGGGATCGCACTGGCGCTGTCAGCCTTCCTTTAGCTCGGTGTTGGCCGACCCTATGGGTTGGACAGGTTGGACAGTCAACCGGCAAGGGAGGCGGTCGGAAATTGAGGACTGTAGCAATTCCTAAGTGAACTCTGCCTTGCTTGCGGTGCGCAGCATGAACTGGTGATTGAGATGGTGGAGGAAGGCGTGCTTGAACCGCGTGGCGGCGTCCCGCCGGAGTGGCGTTGCTCCGGCCGGGCAGTGATGCGGGCACACAAGGCGCGCAACACAAGCGTGGCCCTTGAAAATCTCGTCGCAGCCTCCATTTTGGCTCAGCAAGAACATTGATCGTGACCCGGAGTGAAAACCCTAGGAGGAACCAACCATGAGCGAACTGTTTGGCAATCCCTTAAGCCAGCTGCTCAATCTGCAGCGGGCACTCACCCGCGCCCGCACGGGCAGCTTGCTCGATGCGGTCACCAGCGGCCGGGGCGCCTATCCGCCGATCAACGTCTTTCGGGATGGCGGCGACTACATTTTGGTCACCGAGCTGCCGGGCGTGGCTCGGGACGCCATTGACGTGCAGGTGCACAGGAACCGCGTTCGGCTGACCGGCAGCAAGGGGCTGAACTACGGCGACGAAACCAGCGTGCACCGCAAGGAGCGCGCCGCGGGCAAGTTCGACCGCACGGTGACCCTGCCGTTCTCGGTGGATCCCGACTCGGTGACCGCCGAGCTGCAGAACGGCGTGTTGGCGCTGAAGCTCAGCCCGCCGCAGGAAGAGCAACCGCGCAGCATTGCACTGAGTTAGGAGGTTCCCATGAGCAACGCAACCAACGAGCAACTGTCCGTTCAGGAAAAGCAAGCCCACGACTCGAACGGGGAACAGACCGTCGAGGGCCGATTCTTCCGCCCGTTGACCGACATCTTTGAGAACCCGGACGCCCTGACCGTGGTCATGGAGGTGCCAGGCGTGGATCGGGAGGACATCGACATCCAGTTGGACAAGAACCGGCTGACGGTGGCGGCGCGCATTGGCCTTGAGCGCTATGGTTCCCTGGAGCCGGTGTACACGGAGTACGAGGTGGGCCACTTCACCCGTTCGTTCCAACTTTCGAGCCGGATCGACAGCAGTCGAATCGAAGCCAGCGTGAACGACGGCGTGCTGACGCTTAGCCTGCCGAAGACGGCCGAGGCCACCCCGCGCAGCATCGCCATCGACTGAGCCAGATCTCGGGCGTTTCACCAAGGGCCGCGCAGACACCCCCGGAGGAGCGGCCTGGCGAAGGATCCGGTTTGAGCGCAAGGTGGCCTGAACGGGGCGGGACGCTGGATTAGCGGAGGTCTCCCGAAGGTTTCCCAAAGGATTCCCGAAGGGTTCCCAAAGGATTCCCGAAGGGTTCCCGAAGGGTTCCCAAGACCAAGCGGCGTCCCGCCTCGGATTCGGAGCCGAGCCACCTGCCGGTGTCGATCTTGTGTCGATCAAAGGTGTCGATCAAAAGGCGCAAAACAGTCTCAATTGAGGCACTATTGCCGGCAAGTTCAACGGCCGGAATAGGGACGCATGGGAAGATCACTGCAATTTGCCTTGGGGCTGCAGCTGGCCATGATGGCCGGAGTCCAGCAAGCCGAAGAGCGGCCCCTTGCGCCGCTGCTCGAAGGCATCGGCCCCCTGCACTTCGCCATCAGCACGGACGCGCCCAAGGCGCAGCGCTACTTCAATCAGGCGCTCACCTTGGCGTTTGGCTTCAACCACGCTGAGGCGGTGCGCTCCTTCCGCGCCGCCGCGGCCATCGATCCCGCCTGCGGCATCTGCTACGCGGGGGTGGCTTTGGCGTTGGGGCCAAACATCAATGCGCCGATGGGCAAGGACGCCGTCGCCCCGGCCTGGCAGGCCGTCGGCATGGCCTTGGCGCAGAAAGCCCAAGAAACCGAGCGCGAGCGCGATTACATCGATGCCATCGCAGTGCGCTATTCGGCCACAGGCGAGGATCGCGCCGCGCTGGACGCCGCCTACGCCGAAGCGATGCGCGTGTTGGCGGAGAAGTACCCGGGTGACTTGAATGCCCGCACCCTATACGCGGAAGCCTTGATGGACCTTTCGCCTTGGGACTATTGGCGCCCCGATGGGTCGCCCAAGGCGCACACCCCGGCCCTGGTGGATGCGCTGGAGCACGTGCTGGCGACGGACCCCAACCACCCGGGCGCCGCCCATCTCTACATCCATGCCATGGAGCAGTTCACCCCGGAGAAGGCGGAGGCCGCGGCCGACCGGTTGGGCGGCCTAGTGCCAGTGGCCGGACACCTGGTGCATATGCCGTCGCACATCTATCTGCGGCTGGGCCGCTACGAAGATGCCGTCACGGCCAATCAGCGGGCTGCCGCGGCCGATGAGGACTACATTGCCCAATGCAACGCCCAAGGCCTGTACCCGGCCGCCTACTACCCGCACAACCTGCACTTTCTGTGGTACGCGGCCATGATGGAAGGCCGCCGGGAGCTGGCCTTGGACACCGCCGAGCGGCTCAGCGAGCGCATCCCTGAGGAGATGGCCAAGGCCATGGGCGCCATCCAAGCCTATCTGCCGGTGCGCATGTACACGTTCGTCCGCTTCGGCATGTGGAACGAAGCGCTGGCGGCGCCGGCCGTGGCCGAAGCCCTTAGCTTGCCTCAGTGCGGTACGCCGACGGGGTCGAAGGAAGAGCTGCGCCAAAATGAGGAGGTCTCCACTTGCGCGTCGAGCACGCTGCCCTATGCGGAAGCCATGCGGCATTACGGCCGCGGCCTCGCTTTCGCCGCCAAGGGGGAGCTGGCGGCGGCTCAGGCGGAACTTGAAGCCCTTGAGAAGATCCGGGGCAGCGGCGCACTGGAACTGGTGGTGCTGCGCCGTGCGGACATCAGCGACACGTTGGTCGGCATCGCCGCCCACTTGGTGCGCGCTGCAGTGGCCAAGCAAAGGGGCGATGGCGATGAGGAAATCAAGCAGTTGCAGGAAGCGGTGGCTGCCCAGCTTTCGCTGCCCTACTCGGAACCGCCGTTCTGGCATTACCCCATCCGCCAATCCTTGGGCACCGCCCTGCTGCGCCACGGCGATGCCGAGGCTGCGGAGGAAGTCTTTGCCGCTGATCTCGGCGAGTTCCCGGAAAACGGCTGGTCCTTGCACGGCTTGAGCCAATCATTGGCCGGCCGCGGCGAAGACAACGCGGCGGTTCAGGCCCGTTTGGCAGCGGCATGGCGCAACGCTGACATCGCGCCGAGCACCGGCTGGTAGTGGTAGCGCCCCGTGCCGCGTTGCGGCCGTCTGAACTCGTGCGCACGCCTATGCGCGTCAGCGCCTTGCACGGAGCGCTCCCGCTGCCGCTGATGCGCCATTAGTGGGTTGCCAGAGCACTTGCGCATGACTGCTCGACTGCGGATCGACCTGCAAGCCCTGGCCGCCAACTATCGCGCCTTCCGCGAGGCGGCCTCGGGTGCCGTGGGCGCAGTGGTCAAGGCCGACGCCTACGGCCTGGGCGCCGCGGCGGTGGGCCCGGCGTTGGCGGCGGCCGGGTGTAGGCATTTCTTTGTGGCGCGGGCGTCTGAAGGTGTTGCCTTGCGCCAGGCGCTACCTGAACCCGCCATCCACGTGTTGGAGGGCGCATTGCCGGAGACGGTTGATGCGTTGCTTGGGCACCAGCTCACACCCGTTCTGAACAGCCCGGAACAATTGGCCCTATGGACGGCCAGAACTCCAAACCCGGCTGCGGTGCATGTGGACACGGGCATGCAACGGCTGGGGTTCCCCTTCGATGTCGCCCTTGAAACTCTCGATGGCATCAACATCGGGCTTCTGGTGACCCATCTGGCTTGTGCCGACGTGCCGGCGCATCCCTTGAACGCCTTGCAGGCGAAGCGCATCGAGCGCCTGCGCGAGCGCTTTCCCGGCGTTCGCTTAAGCATCGGCAATTCCGCTGGCATCCTGAACGGCGCCAGCTTTGCGTGCGACCTGGCCCGACCCGGCATTGGGCTCTATGGCGGCAACCCCTGGGCTGAAGCGCCCAACCCCATGCGGCCGGTTGCCACCTTGGAAGCCCAGGTCGTTCAGGTGCGTAACCTCGCGGCGGGCGAGGCAGTCGGCTACGGTGCCAGTTGGACGGCCAAGCGGCCAACGGCAGTGGCCGTGCTGGGCATCGGCTACGCTGACGGCCTGCCCCGGTTGCTGTCTAATTGCGGCGCAGTGGCCACCAACAACCGCCGCTTCCCGATGCTGGGCCGCGTCTCCATGGACCTCACGGCCATCGATGGGACCGGTGCCGGCTTGGCCGTGGGCGATTGGATGGAAGTGTTTGGCGCCAACCTGCCCGTTGACGAGGTGGCTGCCAAAGCCAACACCATCGCCTACGAAATCCTCACTGGCATCTCCCCAAGAGTCGAACGCCGTTACGAAGCCCTTGGTCAGCCCCACGCTGATTAATCTTCCGGGCGATGACGCCCAACAAAGGCCGATCCAATGCAACGAGCGAGCCAGCGGTCGGCGCGGGCATCCGGCACGCCAGGCGGGCACGTTGCAGTGAAGTTTGAGGGCGCGGGGGAGCCTTAAAGGTGCCGGATGCCCGCGCCGACCACTGGCTCGCGGAGCCTGAATGTGCAGGCGACAACGGAACCGCATCCCAGGAAGCAACGGCGATGCGTGCCCTGCCAGGGGGCGGGCCTTCGGTTCGGGTTGCCCTTCATCCGACCTAGGTTCGAGGCGATTGCAATGCCAATGGAAGGGTCGCACAGGCTCGAGGGCGTCCTGCCCTAGTCTTGAACCATCGCAAGCGAACTCAACGCCTGCTGAGGTGTTCCGCCATCGCAATCGCCGCCTCCAAGCTGCTTGGGTCGGCTTTGCCAGTGCCCGCCAAGTCCAAGGCGGTGCCGTGGTCCACGGAGGTGCGGATCAGGGGCAGGCCCAGGGTGATGTTCACCGCCTCCCCGAACCCGGCGTGCTTGAGCACCGGAAGGCCTTGGTCGTGGTACATGGCCAGCACCGCATCGGCTTCCGCCAGCCGGTTGGGCGTGAAGGCGGTGTCGGCAGGCAGCGGACCAGCCACTGCCTCGCCTTGGGCGCGGAAGCGGGCGCAGACCGGCTCGATGATGTCGATTTCCTCACGGCCCAAGTGGCCGGCCTCGCCTGCGTGGGGGTTAAGGCCGGTGACGAGAATGCGTGGCCGGCTGATGCCAAACCGCGCCCGAAGGCCGCCGAGGAGCAGCTTGAGCTTGGATTCCAGGAGGGGCTCGGTGACCGCTTTGGGCACCTCGGACAGGGGCAGGTGCGTGGTTGCCAGCGCGACGCGAAGATCGCCTGCGGCCAGCAGCATGAGCACGTCGGCAGCGCCGCAACGGTCCCGCAGGTGCTCGGTATGGCCGGAAAAGGCAATGCCCGCCTCGTTGATCACCGACTTCTGCACCGGGCCGGTGGCCAGCGCCTTGAAGCGGCCCTTCCGGCAGCCGTCCACGGCGCGGTCCAAGGCGGTGATGACGGCAGGCGCGTTGGCCGGATTCAACTTGCCGGGCTGGACGGGTTCGGCCAGCGGCACCGGTTCAAGACACAGGCAACCGGCGCGCCGAGTCGGCCGGTGGGTCAGCGTCAGCGGCAGGCCGAGCTGCTCCGCTCGGCGCTTCAGCACCTCAGCATCGGCCAGCGCCACCCAGTCGGACGTCCGCGCCCGCTGGGCCAGCATGATGATCAGATCAGGGCCGATGCCAGCGGGTTCTCCAAGGGTGATGGCCAGCACGGCTAAGGGACTGACGTCTCAGACCGGCGGCAAGCCGGTCGTCGGGCGCACTGGCGGCGTCGCACCTCCCAAGGTGGGGCCTGCCACCTGCCACTGCTTCGGCGGCGCGCTTTGCCAGCCCACCCGACTTCTCGCTCTGGACTTCTGGGACTTGATCAGAGGCTCCCCAGTCCCGCGATCAGGAAAAACAGCGGCATCTAAAGCCGCAGTTCGACGAAGGCCTCGTCGCGGATTTCCTTCAGCCAGGCCTGCAGCTCTTCGTCGAAACGCCGTTGGTGGAGAAGCTGCAACGCCATGTTGCGGCGCGCCTCCTCGCCCATGTCTTGGGTGCGCCGCTCCAGCACTTCGATCACGTGCCAGCCGTATCTGGATTCGAAAGGGGCCGAGAGCGTTCCGGTGGCGGTGGCGTTCATTGCCTCGATAAAGGCCGGCACGAATTGCTCGCCGGTGGTCCAGCCGAGTTCGCCGCAGTTCAGGGCGCTGCCGGGGTCTTCGGAGTGCTCGGCCGCCAATGCGCAGAAGTCGCCGCCGGCGGTCAGTTGGCCGTGGATGTCGCCGATCAGCGCCTCGGTCTCTTCAGGCGTGCGGATGGCTGACGGCTGCACCAGGATGTGGCGGGCCAGGGTTTGATCTTCGGTTTGCACGCCGGCGCCGCGCTGGTCGAGCAGTTGAATGATGTGGAAGCCGCTCGGGCTCTTGATGGGGTCTGCCGTCTCGCCGATTTCCAGTTGCAGCGCTTCATCGGCGAAGAGGCTCGGCAACTCTCCGGCCCGCCGCCATCCGAGGTCGCCGCCCTCCAAGGCACGGGCGCCCGCCGATTTGGCGATGGCGGTTTCCTTGAATTCAGCGCCGGCGCGCAAATCCTTGACGATTTGCTCGGCTTCCTCGGCGGCGGCCTGCATCGTGCCCTCCCCGGCCCCGTCCTCGATGGCCAGCAGGATGTGTCCCACCCGAAATTCGTCCGACAGCAGTTGCTGATAGTAGGGCGAGTCCAGCAGATCCTCCACGTCCTGCTCGCTGATGCTGATGCGGCGGTTCACCATGTTGCGCTGCAGGCGCTGAATGAGCATTTCGCGGCGAATGTCCTCGCGGAACGAGCGGTAGCTGATGCCGTCCTCCACCAAGGCTTGCTGGAACTGCTCGATGCTCATCTCGTTCTGCTGGGCGAACGCGGCCACGGCGCGGGTCAGGGATTCATCATCGATCTCCACGCCCCGGCGGCGCGCTTGCTGCAGCTGAATGTTCTCCAGCACCAGCCGTTCCATCAATTGGCTGACCAGCACGTTGTCCGGGGGCGGTTGGACGTTTTCCCGGGCGATTTGCTCGCGCACCACATCCAGGCGGCTGAGCAGCTCGGAGGCCAGCACCACGTCGTCATCGACGATGGCGACGATGCCGTCCAGCTCCTGGTAATCGGCCTGCGTTGCGCCTGCGCCAAGCAGGACCAGCCCCAGGCCCATGCCCCGCCGCAGACGTGTTTTCAAGTTGCTTCCAAGGTCCATGCGCTTCACCCTTTTCAGTTGCCCTAACTCAGTTGCCCTAATGCGCTCCCGGCGTCACAACCCCTCGGACAGCGAAGAGGGGCTGGCGCGGTAACCGCGAATGCTGCGTTGCAGAATTGAATCCACTCGCCCACCGAAGGCGCCGAGTCCCTTGAACAGTATCTGCAGAAAAAAGCCGCTGTCCGGATCCACCTGATCGAGGCTGCGCGCTGCCGCGTGGTCCAAGTAACGGCGAAACAGCAGGCGCAACCGCCAGCAACAATCGTTGTACTCGATTCCGCCCAATGCCTCAATGGTTCGGCCCAATTTGAGATCCTGGTTCCAGCGCCCGAACACCGCAAACCGCCCCGACACCGGCCAGTACAGGGACAGGTCCGTTTGGTCGATGCCGTTGACCAAGCGCCGGTAGCCGAGGTTCAGCATGCTGCGGTTGTCTCGCCGGTAGGACAGGAAGGCGGCGGCCTCGTCGAGTTGGCTGTCGCCCGTGTCCCAGGCGAGGGTGCCGGAGAGCCGCCACCGGCGGGCGAATTCCCCGCCAATTTCGCCGGTGATGGCGGACGTGCTGTGGCGCTCATCGTCGCTCGGCTGGCTGTTGAGCGTGACCCGCCGGTCGCGAAAGTGGAAGGTCTGGCCAAGGCTCGCGTAAAGGTACTCCCGGCCGTTGGTCCGATTGAAGAAGCGGCTGGTCACGCCCAGGGTCAGTTCATCGGCATCGCTGATGCGGTCAAGGCCGGCAAAGCGGTTGTCGCGAAACAGCTGCCGGTAGCTGACGGTCAGCGCCTTGGCGTCGAACAGAGGCAGCTGGTCCTGGTCTTCGTAGCCTTGGCGGAAGTAGCGCACCCTAGGCTCCAGGGTTTGCACCAAGGGCGTTGCGAACGCATCGAGGTCGCGCTCGAAGATCAGCCCGCCATCCAGGCTGCCGTAGAAGATGCTGCGCTTGGGCGAGCTATCCTCCAGTTGCTCGGCCTCGGAATCAAGTGCGTAGGTGGTGTGGCGATAGCCGGCGCGGCCGGTGATGAAGCCGAACGGCCAGCGCAGCGGCATGCTCAGGCGGGGCTCCAGGTGCAGGCGTTCGCCGGTCAGTGCGTTGATGCCGCGCAAGTTCTCGGTGTTGCGGTCGAAGGCGGCCCCCCGAGCGTCCAAGGAGAGCCGCAACGGGCCGAGCGCCAAGCCTTGGTAGCCAATGTTCAGCTCCGGCAGGCGGCGGTACTCCGGGCGGCGAATCTCGTCGAGTCGCTGAAAGCTCTGGCCCCACAGGCGGGCGCTGAACGCGCCGTGGCGGTAGCTGATTTCGCCGTAGCGCTCCAAGTTGAACCGCCCGCGGTCGGAGACGGCGCCGTCGAACACCCGGAAGTAGTCGCGGTCGCTGACCGCTGCGTAGTTGATGAAGGACTGGAAGCGCCCGGCCCGTCCGCGATGCTCGATGCCGGCAAACCAACGCTCCGCCGGGTCGAAGTCCTCGTTGGGAAAAGCCCCGGCGGCTTGCAGGTCCAGCCAGTCGTCACGCTCCAGTTCGCCGTCGTAGAGCTTGTCGTTGGCCAAGTAGCCGCCGAACAGCCGGGTGCGGTCCCAGCGGGAGAGATGGCGCACTTCGCCCTGCCCACCAACGCCCCGCTTGCCCAGCAGCCTGGGGGTGATGGTGGCATCGTAGTTGGGGGCCAGATTCAGGTAGTAGGGCAGCGCCAAATCGATGCCGTCCTCGCCCGAAGCGCCGATGTGGGGAAACAGGAACCCGGACACGCGCTCATCGGAAACCGGGAACTTCAGATAAGGCAGCCACGCCAGGGGAACGCCCTTGACCCGCAGCACGGCGCCTCGGGCGGTGCCGAACACCTCGCCGTCGGGCAGATGCAGGGAGCGAGCGTCTATTCGCCACGTGCGGTTGCCGGGCTCGCAGCGGGTGAACCTGACTTTGGTCAGCCGAATGTCGCCGGTCCCTTGGCGCTCCACCGCGGTGGCATTGCCGCGCAACTGAGGGCCAGTGAGCAGGATTTGGGCGTCATCCAGACGGGCTGCCCGGCTGTCCAGTCGCACTTCGGCAGAGGTGCCCTGCATCATGATGTCGGCATCGCTGATCCGCACGCTGCCGGGTGCTACGGCGGTATCGGCTTCCGGGTTGATGAGCGCCCGGTTGGTGCGCACCTTGCGCGTGCCTTGGGTGATCACCACATTGCCGCCGAGTTCCACGGTGCCGTCACTCAAATACGCGGCCGAGTCGGATTGCGCATCGATTGTGGATTCACCAACGGAGGGGTTCGCGCCGGTTTGGGGCTGCGTGGGAAACCGGTAGGCACCGGCGCACCAAGCCGGGTGGCGGCGGCGTTCGGCTTCGGTCAGGTCCTGCCAATCGACCCAGAAGCGCTCGGCCAGCGTCTTTTCCAAGGAACGAGTCTCGACGTCCTGATCGAGGGAGGGTTTCAATGTGGCGGTTGAGGCTGCGAACCTTCGGTTCGTTCGAGTTTCGCTACGCGAAACTCGCGCGGAACCAAGCGAGACCAACTGGAGCGAGGGGGGCTTGCCCTCGGAGCGCGTGCCGCGCCCTTCCTTCAGGCGGTCGCTGTCCCTCAGGGAGGGCTCCAGACTCCTGCAGGTTAGCGCCTCGGCCGCCAGGGCGGGGACTTCCATGGACCCATCGGAAGCACTTCTGCGGCTGGCCGTTGGTGCCTTCAGCCTTGGGGTTGCGACGCACTGGGGAGAAGCCGGCGCGTCCGCGGAGAATCCATCCGTCCCGGGCACCGCCTCGGCCGCCAAGGCGCCGGCGCCGATAGCCAGTGCCAAGCCCCCGGCCACCGCTTTCAGCCACCGACCCATGACGCGGATGATACCATTGCGGCATGGACCCTGACTTGGCCAATTGGGTGGCGGCAAGCGTCGGGGCTCCGATCAAGCGCACCGTGCCTTTGCGGGTGGAGGCCAGCCACAGGTGCTTCTATCGCATCTGGATTGAGGGACCTGCGCGACCTGGTGGTCGCGGCGGAGTTTCTCTGTCGCGAAACTCCGTTGCGCTCAAACGGGTATCTGAGGGCGAGCCCGGGGCTTTGGAACGCCTCCCATCGTCCGCCGTGGTCATGGCCTCGCCGCCGGAGCTTGAGCGCAATGACGCATTTGTGGCCATGCAGCGCTTGTTCAGCGGCGCCCGGCTGCCGGTGCCTGAGATCATCGCCATGGACGCTGAGGCAGGCTACTTCCTGTTGAGTGATCTCGGCGAGCGGCACTTGGAGGAGGCGTACGGCAGCCCCCAGGAGCGCCACGCGCTTGAGTTGGCCATTGCCAATCTGGTGCGCATCCAAGCCATCGAACCCCAAGCGGTTGCGCCCTATGAGGAAAGCCGGCTGCGGGATGAACTCGGCATCTTCAGCGAGTGGTTCTTGGGAAACTGGCTCGGCGAAGCCTTGGACCCAGGCGCAGGGAGCGCCTTCGAAGCGCTGATCGACAATGCCCTTGGCCAGCCGCAGTGCCTGATTCACCGCGACTACCACTGCCGCAACCTGCTGCTCGACGGCGATGGGCGCTTGGGGCTGGTCGACTTCCAGGACGCCCTCATCGGCCCGGCCACCTATGATCTGGCTTGCCTCCTCTGGGATTGCTACCACAGCTTTCAGGAAAAGGCCCTGCGTCACTGGCAGGAACGCTACCGAGTGCAATCGCGATTCAGTTTCACGCGGCAGGCCCTGTCCCGCGCCTTGGACCTCACCGGCCTGCAGCGTCAATTCAAGGCGGTGGGCATCTTCGCCCGCCTTTGGCTGCGCGACGGCAAGGCCAGCCACCTCGGCTACATCGCCCCGGTGCTTGCCGCCATGGGCCGAATCGTCGGCGGCTATGCCGAAACCCGCCACTTGTCAGCTTGGCTGCAGCGGCTGGAAGGGCGTGCGGCCGAAGCCCTAAAGGCCAGCCCCCCATGAAAGCCATGATTCTGGCCGCCGGCAAAGGGGAGCGGCTGAGGCCGCTGACCAACCATCAGCCAAAGGCGATGATGGAGGTGGGCGGCGCGCCGCTCATCTGCCATCAGTTGGGTTGGCTTAAGGATGCAGGCGTGACCGAGGTGGTGATCAACCTGCACCACTTGGGCGAGCAGATTGAAGCTTGCGTGGGCGACGGCGCAGCCTTTGGCCTGAACGTGCGCTACAGCCACGAGCCGGTGCTGCTCGAGACCGGCGGCGGCGTGGTCAAGGCCCTGCCACTGCTGGGCCATGAGCCCTTCTGGCTGCTCTTGGGTGACATTTACACGGACTTTCCGCTCCGTCAGTTTGCTCGCGGGCTCGCCGAGGATGCGCTGGTCCACATGCTGCTGACGCCCACCCCGCCATTCCGCGTGCGGGGTGATTTCGAATGGGACGGCGCACGGCTCACGGGCCGCGGCGACAGCGTCGTCTTCTGCGGCTTGGCCCTGATTGACCCGCAGTTGCTTGATGGCTGCGAGGCGGTGCCCTTTTCGCTGAGCGGCACCTACTTCAAGGCGGTTGCCGAGGGTGCCGTCACCGGCCAGCTTTGGCGCGGCTTCTGGACCGACATCGGCTCCCCGGAACAGCTTGAGTCGCTGCGCAAACGACTGGCCTAGCGCGTCGGATGTGATACGTTATGGGCATGCTTTCGAACCACGAACAAGGCGACGGGGAGGCTTGGCCTGCGCTGGCGCCAAGCCCTGCTGCGGAAGCGCGGGTGCAGGAAGCCGAAGCACGGATTGCCGAGCTGGAAGCGGCCTTGGGGCGCGAACCGGGTTTTCCGGGCTAGCGGCCAAGCGCCCGTGGACTACTGGATCGCGCCATCCATTCTCGCTGCGGATTTCTCCCGGCTCGGCGCGGAGATCGAAGCCGTGCTGGAGGCCGGTGCGGACGTCATTCACTTCGACGTCATGGACAATCACTACGTGCCCAATCTGACCATCGGCCCGCTGGTGCTTGAGTCTTTGCGCCGGGCGGGCTTTGACTGCTTCTTCGACGTCCATCTGATGGTCAAGCCCGTGGACCGGCTGATCGGCGACTTTCTGGATGCCGGGGCCAACCTGATCAGCGTGCACCCAGAGAGCACAGAACATCTGCACCGCACCCTAAGCCTCATCCGGGACGGCGGCGCCCAGGCTGGGCTGGTGTTCAATCCGGCGACCCCCCTGCAGGCCCTTGACGAGGCGCTGGAGCTCATTGACCTGGCGCTGATCATGTCCGTCAACCCGGGTTTTGGCGGCCAGGCCTTCATCGAATCGAGCCTCGGCAAACTGGCCGAAGCGCGGCGCCGGATCGACGCCTCCGGGCAGCAGGTTCGCTTGGAAATCGACGGTGGCATCAAGGTGGCCAACATCGCCCAGGCGGCGGCGGCCGGGGCTGACACCTTCGTGGCGGGCAGCGCCATCTTCGGTGCCGAAGACTACGCCGCCACCATCACCGCCATGCGGGAGCAGTTGCCCAAGGCAGCAGCGGACCTGCGGACCGCTTGAGTTGGGCTGGCGTCCAACGCCTGCGGCCCTCCGCACATTTCCCCGACTCAACGAATGCACCCTTACTCGAACGCGGCGTAGTCAATAGCACAATGGGCAACCTCTCCGGATATGCAGGCTATCTTTTCGACTTGGACGGCACCCTCATCGACACGGCCCCGGACTTGACCTTCGCCCTGAACCACGCGCTGGCGGAGTTCGGTTTCGCAGGCGTGGATGTCTCGGTGGCGCGCAATTGGGTGGGGCAAGGTGCCCGCAGCGCCTTGGAACGGGCGGTGGCCCACCGCGACGCCCCGGCGGACTTGGTGGACGCCATGCTGGCGAGTTTCCTCGATTGCTACCGCAGTCACACTGCGGTGGAGAGCGCGCCCTACGCCGATGTTGAGGAAACCCTCGCCGCCCTCGCTGGGCGGGGCGCCAAGCTGGCCGTGGTGACCAACAAGCGCGGCGAATTCACCACCAAGCTGCTGGGTGAGATTGGCATGGCCGGCCACTTCGACGCAGTCGTGGCGGGCGACACCACCCCGCGGCCGAAACCGGCCCCGGACCCGGCCTTGGCCGCTTGCAAGGCGCTCGGCCTGGGGGTGGAGGAAGTGCTGTTCGTGGGCGACTCCCTGGCTGACGTGGGCTGCGCCCGAGCGGCAGGCTGCGCCGTGGTCTGCGTCGCCTACGGATACCGCCAAGGCGTGGCGGCGGCGGACCTCGGGGCGGATGCGGTTATTGAAACCTTTCGGGACCTGCTTTAATCTGCCGCTCGGCGACGCAGTACCCTAACGGCCCGCCAAGGGGACGCCAACGGCACGGCAGGGGCGCTCCAAGGGCTCATCGTGGTGAACCGTTGCCAAGACCAATGAGTGGTTTATGCCATGAAGACTCGATGCAGCGCTGGTGGCTTGATCCGCAGTGCGTACCATCCGACGCACCGCACGCCTGCCTTTGGACGGCCCCTTCAACCGCGGGTCCGCGCCGAGTCTCGTTGGGGATCTTAAGCGCCCGGCAACGCCCTGAACGCCGCCCTCCCCCCGGCCGGCGAATCCAACCACTCACGAGACCTGCCCATGACCGCTGACGACTTGGCCAAGCTGGCCGCCCAAGGATACAACCGCGTTCCGCTGGCGTTGGAAATACTGGCTGACTTGGACACGCCCCTTTCCGCCTACCTTAAAGTCGCCCGGGGGCCTTGGTCCTATCTGCTGGAGTCGGCCCATGGCGGGGAGACTTGGGGACGGTACTCCATCATCGGCCTGCCGGCCCGCACCGTGCTTAAGGTGTCCGGCCATCAGGTGGAGATCATCACCGACGGCGAATGCGTGGAGCGAGCGGAGGTCGAGGACCCGTTGGCGTTCGTTGAAGCCTTCCAAGCCCGATACCGGGTGGCGCCGTTGCCGGGCCTGCCAAGGTTTCATGGCGGCTTGGTGGGCTACTTTGGTTACGATTGCGTGCGTTACATCGAAAAACGGCTCGCTGACAGCGCACCCCCGGACCCCGTGGGCACGCCGGACATCGCGTTGATGGTCTCCGAGGAGCTGCTCATTTTCGACAACCTCAAGGCGAGCATGCAGTTGATCAGCTTGGTGGATCCGAACGAACCCGGCATTCGCGAAAGCACCTTGGAGCGTTTGAACGCCTTGGCCGGGAAGCTAAAGGCCGCAGTGCCGCCGGTGGACGTGGGCGGCGCCAACGCCGAAGTGCTGGAAAGCGACTTCGTCTCCGAGTTCGGCGAGGCGCCGTTCAAGGCCGCGGTGGAGAAAGTCCGCGACTACACCCAAGCCGGGGACGTGATGCAGGTGGTGCTGGCGCAGCGCATGTCCATTCCCTTTCGCGCGGACTCGATCAACCTGTACCGGGCGCTGCGCCACCTCAACCCCTCCCCCTACATGTACTTCATGGACTTGGAGGACTTTCAGATCGTCAGCTCCTCGCCGGAAATCCTGGCTCGCCTGGAGGACGGCACCGTCATCAACCGTCCCCTGGCCGGCACCCGGCGGCGCGGTCGCACGCCGGAGGAGGATCAGGCCATGGAGGAGGAACTGCTCAATGATCCCAAGGAGATCGCCGAGCACCTCATGCTGATCGACCTCGGCCGCAACGACGTCGGCCGGGTGGCGGAGATCGGCTCGGTTCAGGTGACCGAGAAGTTCGTCATCGAACGCTACTCCCACGTCATGCACATCTCCAGCAATGTGACGGGCCGGCTGCAGGCTGGAAAGACGGCCATGGACGTGCTGCGGGCAACGCTGCCGGTGGGCACCCTTTCGGGGGCGCCAAAAATCCGCGCCATGGAGATCATCGATGAACTGGAGCCCGTCAAGCGGGGCATCTACGGCGGAGCGGTGGGCTATCTTGGCTGGAACGGCAACATGGACACCGCCATCGCCATCCGCACCGCGGTGGTCAAGGACGGCACCCTGTACATTGAGGCCGGTGGCGGCATCGTCGCCGATTCCAGCCCCCGCTTGGAGTGGAAGGAGAGCATGAACAAGGGCCGGGCCATTTTCCGCGCCGCCGCGTTGGCGGAGGCGGGGCTTAAGGGCCTTGAGGAATTCGCGCCATGATCGACGTCCTGCGCCGCATCACCGGCAGCGGCTGGTTCCAGCACGGCATCACGGCGGTCATCATCGCCAACGGCATCGTCATCGGCTTGGACACCTCAGCAGCCATGCGCGAGGCCCACCCGGGCCTGTTGGCTGCATTGAACAAGCTCTTCCTGGCCATCTTTGTGGTCGAAGCCGTCATCAAGATCGCCGCCGAGCATCCCCATCCGAGCCGCTACTTCAAGGATGGTTGGAACGTCTTCGACTTCACCATCGTGGTCATCAGCCTGCTGCCGGCCACCGGCCAGTTGGCCACCCTGGCCCGCCTTGCCCGGCTGATGCGCGTGCTGCGCTTGGTGTCCGCCCTGCCGGAGCTGCGCCTGATCGTGGCCACCTTGGTGCGCTCCATACCCAGCATGGGCCATGTGATCCTGCTGATGTCGATCGTCTTCTACGTGTACGGGGTGGCGGGCTACCACCTGTTCCACGACATCGACCCCACCCACTGGCGCAATCTGGGCATCTCGTTGCTGTCCTTGTTCCGCATCGTCACCCTGGAGGACTGGACCGACATCATGTACGCCGCCATGGCGGCCCACGGCTGGGCTTGGGCCTATTTCGTCAGCTTTGTGGTGTTGGGCACCTTCGTGGTGATCAACCTGTTCATCGCCGTGGTTTTGAACAACTTGGACGAGGCCAAGCAGGAACGCCTGCGGAATCTGGAGACCACGCCGGGCCGGGAGGAGATTCTGCGCGAGCTGAAGACCACCCAGGAAATGCTCGCGCGCCTGGAGCGCCGCCTGCAATGACTGAAGTGACTGGAATGAAGAAGAGCGTCCCGCCATGCTGCTGATGATCGACAACTACGACTCCTTCACCTACAACGTGGCGCAGTATCTGGGTGAGTTGGGCGCGGAAGTGGCCGTGCATCGCAATGATGAAATCAGCTTGGCCGAAATCGAAGCCATGGCCCCGGAGCGCATCGTGCTCTCCCCCGGCCCCTGCACGCCCAATGAGGCCGGCATTTGCCTGGACGTGGTGCGCACCTTCGGGCCGCGCCTGCCGCTGCTCGGCATCTGCCTGGGCCACCAGTGCATTGGCCAAGCCTTTGGCGGCGACGTGGTGCGTGCCGAAGCCGTCATGCATGGCAAGACCTCGCCGGTCCACCATGAGGGGGAGGGCGTGTTCGCGGGCTTGCCCGCGCCGGTGCAGGCCACCCGTTACCACTCCTTGGTGGTGGCGCTGGATTCGTTGCCCAGTTGCCTCGAAATGACCGCTTGGACCGAGCGCGACGGCGCGGTCCACGAAATGATGGGCTGCCGGCACCGCCAATTCCCCGTCGAAGGCGTGCAGTTCCACCCGGAATCGATCTTCACCGATTCCGGACACGACCTCCTGCGCAACTTTCTTGATCTCGAACCGCAATCCTGACCCTTAATCCTGAACATGGGGGAGCTTGAACCTATGGACATCCAAGCGGCCTTGGCGGCGCTGGTGGCGGGACGCTCGCTCAGCCAAGAGGACGCCAACGCGGTGTTTCGGCAAGTGATGTCGGGCGACGCCGACCCAGCGCAAACCGGCGCCCTGCTGACGGCTTTGCGCATGAAGGGTGAAACCCCCGCCGAGGTTGCCGGTGCCGCCGAGGCCATGCGGGCGCTTTCGTTGCGCGTGGAGGTGGCGGCGGAGCACTTGGTTGATACCTGCGGCACCGGCGGCAGCGGCGCCAAGCTCTTCAACATTTCCACCGCCGCCGGCTTCGTGGCGGCTGCCGCCGGGGCGCGGGTGGCCAAGCACGGCAACCGCAAGATGAGCGGGTTCAGCGGCAGCGCCGACGTGCTGGAAGCGGCGGGCGTGAACTTGGAATTGAAGCCGGCGCAGATCGCCCGCTGCATTGCCGAGGTGGGCATCGGCTTCTTGTTCGCCCAGCGCCATCACGGCGCCATGCGCCACGCCGCGCCGGTGCGCCAAGCGCTTGGTTTCCGCACGCTGATGAACGTGCTCGGGCCGCTTACCAACCCGGCTGGCGCCCGCCGCCAAGTGATCGGCGTGTTCAGCCCCGATTGGCTGCGCCCGCTGGCCGAGGTGGCCCAGCGGCTCGGCAGTGAACGCGTGCTCATCGTGCATGCCGGGGGGCTGGATGAACTGGCCATTGACGGCCCAAGCCAGGTTTGCGAGCTGAAAGGCGGGCGCATCGAGCAATACGAAGTGGTCCCTGAGGACTTTGGGCTAACCCGGCGCGACGCCGCCGCTTTGCGTGCGGATTCCACCGAGTCCAGCCTGTCGCTGGTCCGTGAATCTCTGACCCAGCCGGACTCCGCCGCAGCGGACATCGTTGCCTTGAACGCCGGCGCTGCCATCTATGCCGCCGGGGTCGCCCTTGATCACGCCGCCGGCGTTGAGATGGCACAGGATGCCATTGCCGCCGGCCTGGCCAAGGAGCGGCTGGACGAGTTGGCGCGGGTCAGCCGCATGATGGGCCGGGCGGAGGACGAACCCGCCTCGTGACCATCCTCGACCGAATCATCGCCCACAAGCGCAAAGAGGTCGCCGAACGCCGGCGGCGGAGGGATGTTGGCGAACTCAAAGCCGAAGCCGACCGGCAATCCGCACCACGAGGCTTCGCCGATGCTCTCGATCGCAAGATCGCTGCCGGCCTACCGGCGGTGATCGCGGAGATCAAGAAGGCCTCGCCCAGCAAGGGCCTGATCCGGGCCAACTACGACCCCGCCGCCATCGCCCCGCAATATGAGGCAGCGGGCGCCGCCTGCCTGTCGGTGCTGACCGACGAGGCTTTCTTCCAAGGCGCGGACCAGCACTTGCAAGCCGCCCGACAAGCCGCCGCCCTCCCCGTGCTGCGCAAGGACTTCATGGTGGACGGCTATCAAATCCTGGAGTCCCGGGCGCTCGGCGCGGACTGCGTGCTGCTGATCGTCAGCGCGCTTGATGCGGCGCAACTCAAGGCGCTGTACCAGCAGGCGCTGGCCTTGGGCCTCGATGCCTTGATCGAAGTGCATGACGCCGCGGAGCTGGACACGGCGCTGAAACTGAATCCACGGCTGGTGGGCATCAACAACCGCAACCTCAAGACCTTCGAGACGCGCTTGGAGACCACCTTGGACCTGCTGGCGCGGATTCCGGAAGACGTCCGGGTGGTGACGGAGAGTGGTTTCCATGAGCCTGGCCAAGTGCGGCTGATGCGCGAACGTGGCGTGGGCGCCTTTTTGGTTGGCGAGGCCTTCATGCGGGCTGATGATCCCGGTGCCGCACTCGGCGCGTTGTTTGGAAAAACCCAAGTCTGAAGGAGGGAGCAAGTGACCGGCGTTTACCGAATGCACCAAGCGGGCGGCCCGGAGGTGATGCAGTGGGAGCAGGACGATTTGGGCCAACCCGGCCCCGGCCAAGTTTGCGTTCGCCACACTGCCATTGGGCTGAACTTCATCGACACCTACCACCGCAGCGGCCTGTATCCCCTGCCGCTGCCAACCCGCTTGGGCGTTGAGGCCGCCGGCGTGGTGGAGGCCGTCGGCGTGGATGTGGATTTGAGCGTGGGCGAACGGGTCGCCTATGCCGGCAACTTGGGCGCCTATGCCGAAGCCAGCTTGGTGCCGGCCAGCCGGTTGGTGAAGCTGCCCGCCGGGGTGGCCGACGATCAAGTCGCCGCCAGCCTGCTTAAGGGGCTGACCGCCTGCTACCTGGTTACGCGAACCTTTGCCCTGCGGGCGGAGCACAGCGCTTTGGTGCATGCCGCAGCCGGTGGGGTGGGCCTGATCCTCTGCCAGTGGGCGCGCCACATCGGCGCCACCGTCATCGGCACCGCGGGCAGCGCGGAGAAGGCGGAGCTCGCCCTGCGCAATGGGGCTGACCATGTGATCCTCTATCGGCAAGAGGACGTGGTGGCGCGGGTGAAGGAACTCACCGATGGCCGAGGCGTCAACGTGGTCTATGACGCGGTGGGGAAGGACACCTATCAGGCCAGCCTCGACTCGCTGGCGCCCTTGGGGATGTTCGTCAACTACGGCAATGCTTCGGGGCTGGCCCCTGCCGTTCAGCCCCAGGATTTGATGCAACGCGGCTCCCTCTTCTTCACCCGCCCCTCGCTGGCGGCCTATGCGGCCACGCCGGAGGATCAACAAGCCATGGCGGACCAGTTGTTCCGCCTGATGATGGACGACGTTGTGGGCATTCACATCAATCAGCGCTATCCGTTGGCGAATCTGGTGCAGGCCCATCGCGACCTGGAGGCCCGCGCCACCACCGGCTCCACGGTCATCATTCCGTAAATCGGGCCAACGCGGCGATGCCTCGGACCAATGGAGGGCGCGGTGCCGCACAATTGGGCGCTCGTCGGGCACGCAGGTTGATTCGCTCGGCGACCTCGCTTCGCGGCTAGGACAATCAGAGGAGGCTCCATGGACAGCAACGAATTCTTCGCCAATGCGCGCAGCGACTTGGACGGGCCGCTGCACGGCGTCAAGGTGGTGGAGGCCACCACCACCTGGGCCGGCCCCATGGCGGCCTGCCTGCTGGCGGACTTGGGCGCGGATGTGGTGAAGGTGGAGTTGCCCGGAGGGGAGGTGGCGCGGCGCATGCCGCCCATGGTGCCGGACTCGCAACTCACTGTGGCCCACGAGACCGTCAACCGCAACAAGCGCAACCTGACCTTGGACCTGCGCCAACCGGCGGGGCGGGAGGCCTTCCTCAAGCTGATCGCCACCGCCGACATCTTTGTCGAGAACTTTCGCCCCGGCGTGCTCTCGGAATGGGGGCTGGGCTACGATGACCTGGCCAAGACCAAGGCGGACTTGGTTTACGTGTCAATCTCCGGGTTTGGCCAGTTCGGCGCCCTGTCGACGCGGGCCGGCTACGACCCCTTGGCCCAAGCCTACAGCGGCTGGGCATCGTTGAACGGCGAGCCGGAGGGCGGGCCGACCAAGGCGCCCACCTACCTGGGCGATGACGTGGCGGGCCTGCACGGCGCCTTGGGCGCCATGGCCGCGCTGCGCCACCGGGACCGCACCGGCGAAGGGCAGCATGTGGATGTGGCCTTGGTGGACTGCTTGGTGTTTCAGAGCGATGGCTTTCCCACTGTGGGCGCCTTGGGCATCCCGCTGGAGCGCTGGGGCAACCAGTTCAGCCTCGCCGCCCCGTCCAACAGCTACGCCTGCCGCGACGGCAGCGTCTATGCGGGCGTGCTGCTGGACTCCCACTGGCAGCGCTTGGCGGAACGCCTGGGCCGCACCGACTTGGCGGACCTGACCACCTTGGAGCGGCTGTCACGGCGCGACCAGCTCAACGCGCTGCTCGCGGGCTACTGCGCCGCCCGCACCACCGCTGAGGTGGTGGCGGACTTCGCGGAGATGGGCCTGCCCGCCACCCGCATCAACACCTACGCCGAATTGGCCAAGGAGGAGCACGTCGCCTCCCGGTCAATGCTGGCCAAAACCGAACTGGCCGATGGCCGCAGCGTGCCATTGGCCGCGCCGCCGGTGAAGTTCTCCCGCACCCCCACCCGCGTCCGCACCCGAGCGGCAAAGCTCGGCGAGCACAACGAGCAGATCCTCGCCAGCTTGGGCCTAACGCCAGACGAAGTCGCAGCACTTGCCGATGAAGGTGACGGCTGAGGAGATCGAGTTTTTTGCTCTTTCGGACGAACGATGATCCAAATCCGGATCAACCCAAAATCAGGTCAAACCATGAAGGTGATGTCCCTGTCACAAGCCAAATTGAAACTGAGCGCGTTGATTGAAGCCATAAACGCGTCGGAAGAAGAAGTTGTTATCACCAAGAATGGCGCTCCTGCCGCATTGCTCGTCAGCCCAAGCGAGGTCGAAGATTGCCGAGTCTGCTTATCAGTGCGACTTGGTGGTGGCCTATAATCAGGAATCCGATCGACTCGAATAGCAGATTAGGCTCGCTTGCCGGGGATTCCGCTCCTTTTTCTCGCGCTTCTCATTGTGGTGAATTGCCCTCCATGCCCAATGCTCGAATGCCCATTTCGGGGGAAGAATGATCCAGCCGTCTTCGCTGTCCCCAACGGCCGTGTACTCGCCGCAAGCGATGCACAGCGCCGTGATCGCGCACACAAATGCGGCACGGTCGTCGTGGTTTGTCAATGAGTGGATGTGCTTTCCCCACTTCTTTGGGCCGATTAGATTCTCGATTAGTTGAGAGAGGCTTCGTTGCGGTCCTAGGTATCCATCCAAGTGCGCGAAGTAACGGTCTGATCTTGCTCCAGTCGACAGTCGATCTGGCCAAGGAACCATGACGCCGAGGAACGAAGTCGGAAACGCTTCCACTATGGCTTTTTCATCGATCTTTTGGTCGTGGTTGGCGTCCTGCACACAGCAAAGGTGCCTAACAGCCTGTGCTGCGAGGTTGGCCTGCTCGTTGAGCTTCTTGCCATTGGGCGAACTTGACTGGCCGGGTTTCCCGATTTGCTTCGCCAGATTGCCTCGGCTAAGGATGCGTTCAGCGCTGCGGTAGCGCTCGATCAGGTTGAACCCGCTCCGCAGGGGACCGTCAATGGCAACACCTAGGAGATTGTTTTCCCCGCTAGCCTCTTTAATCGTGCGGCATCGATCATCTTCGATCGCACGGTAACGACACACCTTCCAAGTGATTTTCTCTCTCGTCCACGACAGTCGGCAAATGGCACTTGACGCTTTTTTCTCTGACCACCCGACATCTATCCCAAGGACGTTGCCCTCGGCAGCGGGCTCACGGTTCGTTTGCACAACCACGGCAACCTCACGTCTTGGTCTAACGCAACCCCGATGGGAGGCGGAGCGTCGCTAGCGCTCCCCAAGAGGAGGGACCATCGGGCTGGGGCGCGCCGCTTAAGCCGGGTCCGCGATTTTCAGCAGTTGCTTGCCGTTGTTCTGCCCGGTGAACAGCCGGGTCAGGGTTTGCGGGATGTTCTCGAAGCCTTCTTGGACGTCGTTCTGATAGACCAGATCACCGGATTGGATCCAGCCTGTCAGGTCGGTCACTGCCTGCGCCATGCGGTCGAAGTAGTCAATGATGATGAAGCCCTCCATGCGGGCGCGATTGATCACCAGGTTCATGAGGTTGGTGGGGCCGGGCACGGGCTCGGTGGCGTTGTAGCTTGAAATGCCGCCGCAGAGCACCACGCGGGCGCGCATGTTGATGTGGTTGAGCGCGGCTTCCAGAATGCCGCCGCCCACATTGTCGAAAAACACGTCCACGCGGTTCGGGCAGAGCTCGCCGATGCGGGCGTTCACATCCTCGCTCTTGTAGTCGATGGCGCCGTCGAAGCGGCCCTCGTTGATCAACCATGCGCACTTGTCGGGCCCGCCGGCGATGCCGACCACCCGGCAACCTTTGATGCGGGCGATTTGCCCCGCCACCGAACCGGTGGCGCCAGCGGCTCCGGACACCAGCACGGTCTCGCCGCTCTGCGGTTTGCCGAGGTCCAGCAGGCCCCAATACGCCGTGAGGCCCGTAGTGCCGAGCACGGAGAGCATCAACTCAGGATCCACGCCCGGCGGCAGCTTGGTCAGCCCCGGCAAACCTTGGGCGGGCTTCACCACCACGAAGTCCTGCCAACTGCCCAAGGTCTGCACCAGCTCCCCGGCCGTGAAGTCGGGATGGTTGGATTCCGCCACTTGGCCCACGGAGCCGGCCCGCATCGGTTCCCCCAACTGAACCGGCGGCATGTAGCTCTCCCGATCCTCCATCCAACCCCGCTGGGTGGGGTCGAAAGACAGGTAGAGGTTGCGCACCAGCACCTCGCCCTCACCGGGCGTGGGAATCGGCGTCTCCCGATACTCGAAATTGTCGGGGCCGACCATGCCGAAGGGGCGCTTGGCGAGGGTCCATTGACGATTGATGTTCATGGCGTGTGGCTCTTGGTGGAAAGGCGGGGAATATACAGAAGTTAGTGCCCGCCGGGAACTTGGCAACGGATGGGAGATCGCTTGTATGCCGTGCGGAGCACGGGGTCTTGGCGGTGGCGGCCAGTGCTTTTGGCACCTAGCTTGTTTCGCTAGGCGTTTGTTTCGGATCGGAATTCGGATTTAATCGAGGGACTGAGTTTGCGACCCGTTGGTCATGCATCTGATCTACTTCGACGAAAACAAGTACAGCGAGGAGAATCCGTTCTTCAACATCGGCGGTATTCTCGTGCCGGAGGCAAAGGTGCTTGAACTGGACAAAGCGCTCACTCGGATTCAGTTTGATTTGTTCGGCAGCAGCTCATTGGTGGTGGAAAACGAAATCCACGGGAAGGAGATGTTTCAAGGCAAGGGCCCGTTCAAAAAACGCAAATTGGCGGAGCGAGTCAAGGTGTTCGAGCACTTGACCAACTTGCTCATCGAAAATGAGATTCCCATCCGCCTCGTGCGTATCGATGTCAAACGCCACCGCCAGAAGTACATGTTTCCAACCCCAGAGTATCCGTTGGGGCTGATGCTTTTCTTGGAACGGGTTTGCGATTATCTGGACTTTGTTCGCGACTTGGGTATCGTTTTTGGTGATCACGAGAACGACGAGGTTGCGCGCTCAGTGGTGGACTTTTCTGAGTACAAGAATGTCGGCAAAACGCCGATGCACTTCGGAAGGCCGCTGGGCCGATTGGTAGACACCGTCCATTTCACGCGCTCGCACCACAGCCGATTTCTCCAATTGGCTGATGTGGTGGTTTACATGGCCGGACGCTATCTGAACCGAACCAAGACCCCGCAGAAATGGCATGATGCCCAAGTGTTCGAGACGTGGCGTCGAATTAACGCCAGTGCTGATCTGAAAGTTCAGCACTGGCCTTGAGAATCGGAGCGACTAGCCCGAAGGGGTTAAGCCGCTAAGTTGGAACGGCCCTCTAGTCGCAGAGGGAATCATAGAAGCTTCGGACAAGTAATGCAAATTTCATGATCGTGGAGTTGCGGATGTGGGCGCCAAAACACCTTGAAGGGAAAAGGGAATTGGTGGCGGCGATCGAGGCAGAGCTGACGTGCGCCCGATTCACCCCTTCCGCCCAAGCTCCCTAGCCGTCAACCGCCTTCCTCCTTCGGTCTTTCGCCGTAGTCCCCCCAAGGACGGTCCCGGTCGCGGATGGTTTGCCGGAAGCCCTTGTCCGCGAAGTCCTCCACCCAGCGGTAGGCTTCCTCCGTGTGGCGCGTCATGCCATCGAACAGGGTGCCGAGCAACTGGGTCGTGCGCAGGCCCATGTTTTCGTAGGCTTGGTTGATCAGCAGTTTGTTCAGCGCAAGTTGGTTGGCGGGTATGTTGCGGTACAGGCGGGCTTCGGCTTCCACGAACTCAGACAGCTCTTGGGGCTCCACCACGTGGGACACCAAGCCGATGCGGTAGGCGGTGGCGGCGTCGATGGCCCGTCCGGTAAGCAGAAACTGCTTGGCGTGCTCCAGCTTCAGCCGGTACACCCAGAGCATGGTGGTGGGGGTGCCGTAGATGCGGCTTGGCGCATAGCCGATGTGCGCATCGCTCGCCATGTAGAGCTGGTCGCAGCAGAGGATCAGGTCCGTGGCACCGCCGATGGCCCAGCCCTTGATCTCCCCCAGCACCGGCTTTGGGCAGTGCCAGATGCGCATGAACCGGCGCACGTTCTCGCCCATGAAGTGCAGGTCGCGCACCGGGTCCCAAGCGCCGTCGCGAGGCTCGATGTCCGGTGCCCCGTAGGGCGTCTCCCAGTCGCTGCGGTTGGCGGTGAGATCGTAGCCGGCGGTCAGCGTGTCGCCGATGCCGCGCAGCACCACCGCGGCCACGTTCTTGGCCCGGCTGGCCCGGTCGATGCCATCCTCGATGCCTTGAATGACGCTGTTGGTCAGCGTGTTCTTCTTCTCCGGGCGGTTGATGGCGATGATGGCGATGCCATCGGCTTCTTCGTACAGGGTCTCGTCTGCAGCCACCGTGCGGCGCTCCTGATGGAATGAGCTGTGGATTGTGGCGGGTCAGTGTTGGTGCGGGCAAGCGGGGCCTCAGTCCGCTTGCGTTCAGTTGCTTCGCGTCGCGTTGAACTTGAAGCGCTTAAGCGATGGGCCAACTTACCACTCAAGCACCTCGCTGCAATCTTCGACTGACGCCTCCATGCCTTCCTGAATCGACTCGCGCATGCCCGGAACCGACAGCAGGAAAAGCGTCTCTTGAGTGGCCCTCCAACCATCCTCGGAAACTAGAACGGCGCGGTTTCTTTTGCCGGAGACCACTACCGGTTCGTGAGATTGTGCAGCGAAGTTCATTAGGCGGTGGCGCTTAGACCGTGCCTTGTTGGCGGTGACCTTGGTCATCGACCTTTCATTTCCGTTAAGGCCTCACAACGGTAAGTAATGACGTGCGCCGAGTCAAAGCGATTAGTGTAGGGTTGGTTCGTCGGCTGGCTTTTTCCCCGATCAAGGAAGTTTCAGCTGGGGCAAGACTTCCTCCAGCCGAGTGGTGTCTCGGCCCGAGTGCGCTTCGCCCTCCAACTATCGCGCCCCACCAGCTATTGCGGTTGCAGCTCAGAACCGGGAACTGGGGCTGCTGCGCCGATTTGTTGCCACAGTTTAAAAAAGTTAACAGCGTTAACAGGAATCTTGTTAACGCTGTTAATTTTGTTAATTTGCCGATCTGGCGGTTTGCCTTTACAGCCTGAGCTGTGGCTAGGTTTGAGGGAATCGGCCCGAGATCCGGCGAAGACTGAGCAGTTTGCCCACGCTGCAGGTGACCTCGCGGCGTTGCCTAACTCAGAACCTGATCCGGTTGAAAGCCGATTCGACGCCTTTCTTCCCCGCCCGCGGTGATCGCCTTGCGTCGACCTGGGCTTGCGGTTGCAACGGGCTGGAAACCGCGCAGCAAGTGGGATTCCAGCATTGAATCGGTTACCTTACACCGCTCCCGCGCCTTAGGCCCTGATCACCTTGGAGCACCTGTCATGACCGAAATCGCCTATCTCTCCGCCACGGAGCTTGCGGCGAAAATCCGCAGCAAGGAAGTCGGCTGCGAGGAGTTGCTGCGGCACTACTTGGAGCGGGTGGACCGCTACAACGGCGAGCTGAACGCATTGGTGGTGGATGTGCGCGAGCAAGCCTTGGCCGATGCCCGCGAAGCCGACCAAGCCATCGCCCGGGGTGACGAAGTGGGCCCCCTGCACGGGGTGCCGATGACGGTGAAGGAGTCCTACAACCTGGCGGGCACGCCCACCACCTGGGGCAATGTGGATTGGCGCGACAACATTGCCGCGGAGGACGCCGAGCCGGTGCGCCGGCTGAAAGCGGCCGGGGCGGTGGTGTTCGGCAAGACCAACGTGCCCCTGATGCTGGCGGACTTTCAGAGCTACAACGACGTTTACGGCACCACCAACAATCCCTATGACTTGAAGCGCGTTCCCGGCGGCTCCTCCGGCGGTTCCGCAGCGGCGCTGGCCGCGGGCCTCACCGGCCTTGAAACCGGCTCTGACATTGGCGGGTCCATCCGCAACCCGGCACACTTTTGCGGCGTCTTTGGCCACAAGCCCACGTGGAACCTACTCTGGATGCGCGGCCATGCGCCGCCCGGGGACGTGCGCAGCAAGCCGGACATCTCCGTCATCGGCCCGCTGGCACGCTCCGCGGCGGATTTGGAGACTGCCCTGCTGGCCATGGCCGGCCCGGACGACATCATGGCGCGAGGCTACCGCTTGGACTTGCCCACGCTGAATGGCCGCACGCTCAAGGACCTCAACGTGGCGGTGTGGGCGGATGACGACATGGCCCCGGTGGACGCCGAGGTGCGGCGTCGGGTGGAGCACGTTGCAGAGGCCTTTCGGGACGCAGGCGCTCGGGTCAACATGGAAGCGCGGCCGGATTTCGACCCTGCCCACAGCCACGACACCTATCAAAACCTGCTGCAAGCCACCATGGCGGCGCGCATGCCAAACGCGGAATACGACAAAATCAAGCGCCATGTCGCCACTTTGGATGACGATGATGACAGCCCCTCGGCGCGCATCTTTCGCGCTCAGGTGTCGTCGTTCAAGATGTGGAAGCAAAACGATGAGCAACGGGCGCACCTGCGCTGGAAGTGGCATGAATTCTTCAAGGGCTACGACTTGCTCATCGCTCCCATCATGGCCACCGCCGCCATGACGCACGATCATCGGCCCTTCGGCGAGCGCACCGTTACCGTCAACAACGAGCAGCGCCCCTACTTTGAGCAAGTGTTTTGGGCGGGACTGATCGGCGGCAGCTACCTGCCGGCCACTGTCATCCCCACCGGCCTGAATGCCGATGGGCTGCCCATTGGCGTGCAGATTGCGGGCCCCGAATACAGCGACCTCATCACCATCGGCGCGGCCAAGCTGATGGAGGCAAACGGCTTTGCCTTCACGCCGCCGGCAGCTTACGCGGGCTGACCACGGGAGTCGCGGCCGACCACTAAGTTTGAGTATGCGGGGCCTAGAACCCACTTCCGGTCGGACGGGACGCTAGGTTGGCTAAGTCCACCACGGCCCTTGCCCATCCCAACATCGCCCTGCTCAAGTATTGGGGCAAGCAGGACGGGCCGGGAAACCGCCCGGCCACGCCATCGCTGTCCATCACCTTGGATGCCCTGACCACCACCACCACTGTTGAAGACGCCGATGCCGACGCTCTGCGGCTGGACGGCCAACTGGTTCGCGACGCCAAGATTGAGCGGGCCTTGGCGGATTGGCGGCGGCATTACCCAATCGGCCCGTTGGCCATTTCCAGCCGCAACAACTTCCCCACCGCGGCCGGGCTGGCTTCGTCGGCATCTGGCTTCGCCGCCTTGGCAACTGCCATAGACGCGCACTGCGGATTGGGCTTGGGCGATGGCGAGCGTTCTGCCTTGGCTCGGCGCGGCTCGGGTTCCGCGGCCCGTTCCATTCACGGCGGTTTTGTGGCGTTGGCCGCGCCGGATTGGCGTGGCGAACCCGTGCTGGCCCCAAGCGCTTGGCCGCTGGCGGTGGTCGTCGCCATCACCGCCGCGGAGCCAAAGTCCGTATCCTCCACGGCGGGCATGGGTCGTTCCAAGAAGACGTCCCCCTATTTCGCGGCTTGGGCCGCCACGGCCGATGCGGACTTCAAGGCCATGAAGGCAGCCGTCGCCCAGCAGGATTTCGACGCCTTGGTGGAGCTTGCAGAGGCCAGCTGCCTGAAGATGCACGCACTCATGCTGAGCAGCCGACCGCCGCTGATCTATTGGCGCGGTGCCACGGTGGAGTGCCTGCGGGCCGTTCGCGACCTGCGCACCAGCGGCTGCCGCGTCTTCGCCACTGTGGATGCGGGCCCCCAGGTCAAGGCCGTTTGCGAGCCCCGGGATGCCGAACGGGTTGAGGCCGCGCTTAAGGAAGTTCCGGGTGTGGCCAGCACCCTGCGATCCAGCTTGGGCGGTGGTGCCCGGGTGGTCAATTCGTGATCGTTGGCCGTGCCCCGGGCAAGGCGGTGCTGTGGGGCGAATACGCGGTGCTCGCCGGCGCGCCGGCGGCCGTTCTGGCGGTGGACCGGCATGCCGTCTGTGAACTGACGCCAAGCCCCACCTACCGCTTCATCGCCAGCGGCTTCGAGGCCGCCGAAGCCGAGTATCGCGGCCTGCCGAGCAATCCGCCCCGTGACGCGCCCGCAGCCCTGTTGGCTTGGCACGTGCTTAAGGCCTTCGATGGCGAGGGCATCAACCCAATCACCTTCCGGTTGGTCACCGAAGCCTTCTTTCAAAAGGGCAGCAAACTCGGCCTAGGCTCCAGCGCCGCCTTGTGCGTGGCTATTGAAGGGGCCTGCGCCGAGTGGCTTGGCAAAGCGCCCTGCTATCAGCGGGCGCTGAGCGCCCATCGCCGGTTTCAGGGAGGGCGCGGCAGCGGCGTCGACGTGGCGGCAGCCTTTTTTGGCGGCGCGCAACGCTTTCAGAATGGCCAGAGCCAGCCACTCACCGCCGATTTGCCCGAATGCCGCTTCGTGTGGACCGGCACGGTCGCTGACACCGGGCGCCACATCGACCGCTTTGCCGCCTATCTCAACCGCGGCGACACCCTGGCGCTGGACCGGCTTGCCGATGGGTCGGAACGCCTATGCAAAGAGCCAAGCCTGGAGGCGCTCAACGAATACGCCCAAACCCTGCGGCAACTTGACCGAGCCGCTGGCCTGGGCATCTACACGGCGGCCCACCAACGGGCGGAATCACTTGCAAAAGACCATGCGCTTGCCTATAAGCCCTGTGGTGCAGGCGGCGGTGACATTGGTGCGGTGTTTGCTGAATCTGCGGACCAATTCGCCGGCTTTGAGGCTGCCGCGAGGGCGGCGGGTTTGACTGTTTTGGACTTGGAGGCTGCCCCTAATGGCATCGAAATCCGCACCTGAGCGCAGCTCGCGCATTCCCAACTTCTTTCGCTTGAGCGTTGCGGAGCGCATTGACGCCCTGCGCCAACGCGGCTTGCTGAGTGCTGGCGACCAGCGCCTATTGGCCAGCGGCGAGCACGGCCTCAGCTTGCCGGTGGCGGACAAGATGATCGAAAACGTGGTCGGCGTGTTTGGCTTGCCGATTGGATTGGGCCTCAACTTTCTCATCAATGGCCGGGACTACGCAGTGCCCTTGGTGGTGGAGGAGCCCTCCATCGTCGCCGGTTTGTCCGGTGCCGCCCGAGTCGCCCGGCTCGGCGGCGGGTTTGCCGCAGAGAGCACCGACCCAGTGTTGATTGGCCAGGTGCAGGTGGTCGGCGCGCCCGACCCGGACGCAGCGCGCCAAAGCCTGATCGATGAGCGGGAGGCCATCTTGGCGCTGGCCAACAGCCTGCATCCCAAGATGGTCGCCCGGGGCGGCGGCGCCACTGACGTGGAGGCCTTCATCCATCGCCAGGCGGCCGATGCCCCGATGGTGGTGTTGCACTTGCTGGTGGACACCCGGGACGCCATGGGCGCGAACTTGGTCAACACCATGTGCGAAGGGGTGGCCTCGCTGGTGGAAACCCTGACCGGCGGCAAGGTCTTCCTGCGCATTCTCTCCAACCTCACGGACCGGGCCTTGGCGCGCGCCAGCGTTCGCATTCCCGCTGCCAATTTGGAAGGCAAGGGCTACACCGGCGAGCAAGTGCGCGACGGCGTGGTGCTGGCCAGCGACCTGGCGCAGATCGATCCCTACCGGGCCACCACCCATAACAAGGGCATCATGAACGGCGTGGATGCCGTGGCCATTGCCACGGGCAACGATTGGCGCGCCATCGAAGCCGCCGCCCACGCCTATGCCGCCCGCAGCGGCCTGTACAAGGCGCTGTCCCGTTGGCGCAGCAACGAGGCCGGCGACTTGGTCGGGGAAATCGAGATGCCCATGAAGGTGGGCACCAAGGGCGCCTCCCTGGAAACCAACCCCAGCGTGCGCATCAACCACCAAATCCTTGGTGCCGAGTCGGCCACGGAGCTGGCGGGCGTCATGGCCGCTGTGGGGCTGGCCCAGAATTTTGCCGCCCTGCGGGCACTATCGACGGCGGGCATTCAGCAAGGGCACATGACCCTGCATGCCCGCAGCGTGGCCAGCACCGCGGGTGCCTCGGAGGCCGTCTTTGACCAAGTTGTGGATGCCCTGATCGAAAGTGGCGAGATCAAGGTGTGGAAGGCGGAGGAGATCATCCGCAACCTGACCCGCCGGGCGGCCACCCCGGATCAGGTGCAGCGCAGTTCGGCCTGCGGCAAGGTGATTTTGCTTGGTGAGCACGCCGTGGTGTACGGCCGCCCGGCCCTTGCGCTGCGGGTGCCGTTGGCCGTGGAGGCCCATGTGCGCAAGGGCGGAGATGGCGTGCAGCTGGTGATCCCGCGCTGGGGCTTGGAGCAACGGGTGGACCCGGACCAGCAACAAGGCGTGTCCGCCACCTTGAACGTCATCCTCGAGGCACTTGGCGTTGCCGGACAGCCCATGATGATCGAGGTCATGCCGCACGTGCCAAGGGCCATGGGCTTGGGCGCCTCGGCGGCCTTGGCGGTGGCGGTGATCCGCGCCATTGGCGAGGCCTTTGAACTGGGCTTGACGGACGACTTTGTCAATCAAGTCGCCTTTGAATGCGAGAAGACCGCCCATGGCACGCCTTCCGGCATCGACAACACAGTGGCCACCTATGGCTCAAGCGTTCACTTCCAAAATGACGGCCAAACGCCCCGCTTCAGTGAGTTGCGCATTCCCCAGGCGCTGCCGTTGGTGATTGGCATGACGGGCGAGGAGAGCCTGACGGCGAAGACCGTTGCCGGGGTGCGGGCCGCGTGGACCGAGTACCCCGAACGCTACGAGGCCATCTTCGACCAGATCGCAGACCTGACCATGGCGGGGGCGGACGCCATTGCGGCGGCCAACTTCAACGAGTTGGGCCAATTGATGAACCTCTGCCACGGCTACCTGAACGCCCTGCAGCTCTCCACCCCGGCCTTGGAATCCCTGATTCACATCGCCCGCGACAACGGTGCCTCCGGCGCCAAGCTCACCGGCGGCGGGGGCGGCGGCTCCATGGTCGCCCTGTGCCCGGACAGCCAAGAGCAAGTGGCCGAAGCCATGCGAAGGGCGGGCTTTAAGGCCCTGACCGTGACGGTGGGCGGATAGCCCGGAACGTTCCGCCGTCCCGCATTCGCTTAGGAAGGGAATCCCCCGGGAGCGGGCGCCTAGACCTCGAGCTTATCCCGGGGGCTCATCGCAAAGTCCTTGGCTAGCGTATGTTGGGAGGCATGAGAAAGCACTGCCAGCATTTACCATTATTTTGGTCAAAACTGTCCTATTTGCGATGATTTACCAATATTTCGGTATATTCCCCGTATGGCGAACACCCTAAACGCCTTGGGCGAAAACCTCCGTCGTGCGCGCAAGCAGCGTTTTCCCCGGGACAGCTTGGCGGCCTTCGCGCTGCGCGTCGGCGTGAGCCGCTCCACGCTGCAGAAGATGGAGCAGGGTGACCTGTCCGTCGCCACCGGCAAGTACTACCGCGCTGCGGAGGTTCTGGGCCTTGAGGGCACCTTCGGCGGGCTGCTGCAAGTGGAGGAGAGCCTGTTTGACGACCCGCGCCCGGTTTGACATCCACCTCAACTGCGCTGGCATCGGCGTTGTCCATGCCGCGGAGTGCGTCTTCGAGGAGCAAGCCGGCCTCCTGCGTCGCGTCGATTTTCGGTACACGCTGGATTATCTGTCGCATCCACGGGCATTCCCGCTGGACCCGGAGCGGCTGCCACTTGGCCCCGGTGAAGTCGTGCTGCGTTGCAGCGGTGGAACGCCGGGCTTCATTGACGATCACCTGCCGGACGCCTGGGGCCGCAAAGTTCTTGCAGCCTTGGCGCTGCACCGTGAAGCAAGGCGGCTCAATGCCAACAGCGCGATAGACCTGTTGGCGCTGGCTGCGGCGGGCAGCCGCATCGGCGCGCTGTCGTTCACTCACCCAGGGAGAGCGTCTTCGGCGGCTGTTCAACCCCTGATTCAAGGCTTGGCGCGGTGCCGGTTTGCCATGGGCGGCCCACATCGAGCTCGCGTTCAAAGACAGGCGAATTTGCCATGCGCCGCTGACTTGTCCAAGATGAAAAGCGTGGGGACGAGGCAGGTGCCGGCATGGCCGCCGCGGAAATCGACAATTCAACCCAGTTGACGGCTGGCAACATCGCGGCCCGCTTTCGCTATGCGCCGGGCACTGCCATTGTCGACTACCCCACCCGCATTGACCTGTTTGCGGACCCGAGGCCTTACTTGCGGGGCCGGGTGGCAGCCCTCTCGGAGCTGCAGCAGAAGCTGTATGCCCAGCAGCGCTCCTCGCTGTTGATCGTTTTTCAGGGCATGGACGCTGCGGGCAAGGACAGCACCATCAAGCACGTCACCAGCGGCGTCAATCCCCAAGGCTTCCAGGTGTTCAACTTCAAGCAGCCCACCTACAAGGAAATCGACCACAACTACTTGTGGCGCTATTGGCGGGCCATGCCGGAACGGGGCCGCATCGGCATCTTCAACCGCTCATACTACGAAGAAGTGCTGGTGGTGCGCGTGCACCCGGAAATTCTCGAAGCGCGCCGGCTGCCGCAACAGGAATTCGACGAACGCTTCTGGCGCAATCGCTATCAGGACATTCGGTCTCTGGAGCGGCACCTGAACGAAAACGGCACCAAGGTTGTTAAGTTCTTCCTCAACCTCTCGCGCACGGAACAAAAGAATCGGTTTCAGAAACGGCTGGACAACCCGGAAAAGTATTGGAAGTTCGACCCGCGGGACATAGGTGAGCGCCGCTTCTGGAGCGACTATCAGGATGTGTATCAGAGCGCCATTGCCGCCACCCACACAGACGATGCACCTTGGTATCTGATCCCCGCGGACCACAAGTGGACCATGCGGGCGATCGTTGCCGCCATCGTCACGTCGGAGCTGGATGGCTTAGGTCCACGCTACCCCAAACCCGCCGAGGAGCAGATGGCGCAAATCAACTGGGCGCGGGAGCAGCTGTCGGCTGAGGAAGCCCCAGATTAGATGACTCAAGCGCATTCGCCGCTGGCCCAACGTCACTGCTGGGCAATGGCGGGCACCCCCTCATCCAAGGTCACCCACGCCTGCTTGCTGTCGCACCAACCGTGGAACATCGGTTTGAAGCCCGAGGTGTCATCCAGCGTGCCGGTCTTCAGGAAGAGGGTGTCTGGCTGCGCTTCGATGGCCGAATAGATGGGCGAGCCGCAGTTGCCGCAGAAGTAGCGCTGCACCGGGTTGCCGCTTTTGGTGTCTCGGTCCTCAAAGAGCTTGGGCTGACCAGCGGTGAAGGCAAACTCCGCCCTCGGCACGGCGGCCAAGGTGGAAAACGCCGAGCCGGCTTGGCGCTGGCAGTTCTTGCAGTGGCAAACGCCGGTCATGGCCGGCGGATTCTGGATTTCGTACTTGATGGCGCCGCACAGGCACTGGCCGGACATCGTCATGGTAATCCCCCTTGTTGGTGATGCCGCACAGCATAGCCAATCCGGCGTTCAACTGCCGGGCTGGCTGGGGTTGGGGGCGTGATGCCGGATTGGCGAGGTGTAAACCCGCTATTGATTGGTGGCGAGGCGCGCGCTCGGCCGGTGGTGCCTCCGACCTGCCCATGCGCCAATCGAAGGTGCCGAAACGGGAACGGTGCTCCACCGGAAGGGACAACCGCCCTTGCCGCCTCACTCTTACTGATACGCATCAGAGACGCACTCGTTGGGCCGGTCCACCAACTCGCTAATGTAATTGGTGTCGGCCAGCACCCACTGGAGGTTTTCCTCTTCCAGCCGACCTGCAACCAGAAACACGCTGTCAGGATCTGCGCTGGACAGGTCCGGCAAGTCAACCGCATCTGCCCGAAACCGTAATTCAATGCGATTCGCGAACGTGCGTGCGTAGGCTTCGGAACCCGGCGGCACTAGGTAGGTTGCATAATCTCTTTTAGCAATGGCTGCCTCAATCAATATCTCGGTCGATTTGTCGATTGCTCGCGAAAGCACTTCGAATATCGACACACCTCGCCTTCCTTGCAAATGCTCTTCCAGCTCCGGCTCAGGAAGCCCCAGCCACAACAAGAACTCACATTCATCCCGGGCGCTGGCAGCGGACGCAAAACCAACAAAAGCCATGAACCAAAGAACACGCAACATCACGGCGACCTCCTCAATACCTCAAGCCCAGGGCTGGAATATCCGGCTCCGGACAACGCTGGAACACCTTCGTGCATGTGCGACACGTACGACCTGACAGGCCTTCTCTGCTTGATTCCGGCCTCTATTCTGAGAAGTGTATCATCAATGTTGGCAGGCACTGGACCACCAAGGGCAATGCTAGGCCGGCGGGCGCCCACAGCCGGCAAGCTCGATTGCCTTGCGGCTCGTCCGATGCCCCCGCCTACGGATGCAGCGCCGACAACTAATGTCAGTTCCTCAAACAACGGCGTCAGCTCACTAACCTAAGACCCTTCGCATGCGCGCGCACCGTGCATTGAAACGCATGCGGCCCGGAGTTCAGAGCAATGATCCTCCAGGATGTCCAGCCACCAGTCGCTTAGGGCACCCAAAACTCCTGAACGCAGGCTGTTGCCCTCCGAACCGCCGGACGTGCCCGAATCGCCCTCACCGCTCACAGCCCGGTTCCCCGGCTGCTTCTTCGCCGGTACGGCGCGTCGGTGAAGGTCCGCTCCAGCGCGAAGGAGATGTTCAATCTCGGAATCCACTGGTAGCCAATCGCGGCGCGGTCGTGACCTGTCTGAAGGAGGACTGCGCGTCAGGCCGCGGGACGGCCGCTCACTCCCTTTGAGAGTGAAACGCCCAGATCAATGCCCCAATCCAGCCCAGAACCGTCCAGCCAAGCAACACGTTCACCAACGCTATCGGGTACCTTTCGTCTAGGCTGCAGCCGAAGGCGACAATGGATGGAAGCAGGTAGAGCAGGAGCACTGACAGCAAGATCGGCATAGCCACCAGCATCATGGGGTGGAACACTACTTCGATGATGGCTTCCATAAAGCGTGACTCACACTCCAAGTAAGTTACGACTCAACAGCTCTCAAGGTGGGGCGGCGATGGCCGGGCGTCCTGAGACGGCTTCCAATGGCCGGCGCCTCGGCGTTGGCGTTAGTCGTGGGTTTGCCAAGGGCGCTTGATCGCCGACCAAAACAGCTTGCATAAGACCGTGCGCCGCGCAGTGTACGCTGTAGCAATTGCGCTCGGTCAAACTGTGAGGGCTGGTTCATGATGCGCCAGTGCGCCGTTGCCGGCTGTTGACTGGGGCCAGACCACATTTCTCAGCCCCAAGCGCTCCGAACCACTTCAATAGCCCAAATGTAACCGGTCAAATGTAGTGAAAGTGCGACTGCGACCACCAAGGATGCAATCTTGTATCCTCTGCGCGCCCTTCCCCGTATCGGATCGAACAGGCCAGTCCTGAAGGCGAGAAACCCATGCACGTACATTGGCATTAAGCCAACCAAGACTATAGTCGCA
Source organism: Candidatus Azophilus sp. (assembly GCA_965220835.1). Taxonomy (GTDB): domain Bacteria; phylum Pseudomonadota; class Gammaproteobacteria; order Pseudomonadales; family Azotimanducaceae; genus Azophilus. The sequence goes on from OZ244842.1 coordinate 3,462,973, forward strand.
AAGGTTCCCATCAAGCTCATCGAGCAGCTCAAGGACGAAAAAAGCACTTCGTAGATGACATCAAGGCCTAGCCTGTCGATCTCGAACGAGCACATCAGCGCTGGCCCCTGAATTCATCGATTATCAATTGGTCGATTTCTCCCCAAACGCCTTCAGCACCCGTTACATTGGGTTCCCCCCATGGCCCCGTTCCCTTCCCGACAGTTAGAATTCGGTAGTTTCCCTCGTACACGACACCCGTCCTCCTTACCGTTCCCGGGTGGAGACCGTGATCCTTAAGCGTTGTGTTCAACACGCCGATCTGAAGTCCATTGTCGGCTCGAATAGTCTCAACGCGCACTGTGTCCTCGCCTGAGCAGCGGATGGGAAGGTCTACGTCCCCTTCATGGATCACAACTGAGCCTGGATCGAAGGTCTCCACTTGCTTGGGGTGAACCGCCTTTTCGTTCAGCACGTTGATCACATCATTGTAGTCGCACTCCGACACTGCGCAAATCGGCGCTGACAGAACCTCGTAACAGTGTGTGCCAGGGAAAACGGGCCATTGCCAATAGTCGGGTTCAGTTGGCCCTTTGTACGCCGGAACGCCCCGGTGGAGGTTCGCTGTCCGCTGGCCGTTCCCCGGCTGCTGGTCCACCCTCACACTGTCCAAAGGCACCCGACCACTTCGATTGCCGCCTGCTACTGCGCCCGCCTGCGCTTCACCACCGCCAGCCATTCATCGCTCATCGCATGAGTGCTGCCTCCTCATGGAACGACCAAGGGAGTCGCAATTTCGGGCAAGCGGCAACGATGCCTCAAATATGCCGCTTGAGTTTGTTGAATAAGTTTGAGGAGAGCTGGTGAAGGCGAAGCCTTGCAACGCTGGGCTTTTTCAGCAACTGCACTGCCTTTGAATGCCTGAGTGCGTAATCCAGCTTCTTAAGCTCCGCACGGGTCAAACTCTCGCGCATTTGGGAATACAAGTCAGCTGCCATTGCGTAGTCCCGCTGTCGAAACGCTTCGCGGGCCTTTGGGCGCAGCCACCTTGCAAGTTCATCCAAGACAGATTGCTCCCACTCGCTATTCCTTCGTTCTTCAAGCATCGCCAAGAACTCAGCGTCACCCCCCAAGGCCTTGCCGCCAAAACGCTTCATCAAAATACTCAGTTCCTCAACGAATCTAGCAACGCCATCCCGTGTGTAAGTCATCGGATGGCGAGACTTTTCATGGGTTTCAGGATCACTGAAACTGGCTAACTCCAATAAATCATAGCGCGTCCCAGCAACAAAAACCTCTGCAGCGATCTCATATGACAGGCGACCATGATAGACATGCACTTCCACATCGCCCTTCTCGCCTTTTTCATAACGAACAAATGTTGGCAGAGACTCGGTCTCGGAAAAACCGAGTTCTTCAAGAAAAGAAAAGTGCTCCCGAACCTTCTCCGGAAAGCAAAGGCCCGAACGATCCACAGTCTCCATCTGATCCCCGCTTACGCATAATCTGGCGGATTGAAGTACGTTGTCTTCTTATCATACTTCAAACCGCGTTCGTCCAGTAGATATCGTTCCGCGTTGAAAACGCTCCCTTCTCGTTTTCCGGAGAGACATCCCGGATAGGCTTTCCTCTGCGCATCTCCTGCCGAAGCACACCGGAATTCTGCTTCCAGTTTGCTTTGCGAGATCCTTGATTCGGCAAGCGTTCAAGCAACGACCGCTTCCCTTTCCTCAATTTCGTCGCATCCTTAAGGTCATCGGTTCTACCAATTACAGTAGCGTAGTCCATTGCCGCCTTTTGCGACTTGTAGGCCGCATGGGCCGCTTTCAAAGCCTTGCCCGCCGCATCCCCAACCGGGCCAAAGACACCGATCACGCCAACGGTGACATTTATGGGCGTCGGGTCGTTGTAGGCTTCGTAGAAGGCCTTGGCGTCCCCGACAATCGGGATGAAGTCGACAACGGTGCCGGCCACATCGCCGACCTCGATTTGGATGGGTCGGTCCCCCGGCTGCTTTTCCGCCGGCACGGCGACGTCGGTGAATGTGGGCACGCTGCCGCTGAAGAAGTAGGCAATCGTCACCACGTCGGAGCCATCCCTCCGGTCTCCGTCAAAGCCCCAACCCCGGCTTGGGAAGAAGAACGTCGATACTCCCGCATAAACGTAGGACCGGCTGCCCTCGACCCGCGCGGTCCCCGACCCGAAGCCGCCCCCACCGCCACCGTTGAGGTTCCTGCACCTCGTGCCCCCGGCGCACATGTCGTGCTCCCAAGGCATCGGCGCCCGAATCAGGCCGGTGGGGTCCGTGAAGCTCATCGGGCAGTTGCCCGCGTAGCTGCAGGCGTGCCAGCACTGGCTGCTGCCCGGGTTGCCGACCACCGGGTCCGGGCTCAGGAACCGCCCCAGCCGCGGGTCGTGAACGCGCCCGCCCACGTGCACCCGGCCGAGCCGGTCGAGCTGCTCGTGGCCCGTGAACCCGCGCGCCGGGTCCAGCGCCGCGTCCCCGGTCGCGGCCGCACGCTCCGCCCCGTCGGCCTCCCGCGCGCCGTCCGGCGGGCGCCGGCCGTCGAACGGGTCGTAGGCGGCCCTTGCGACCACCGTCCCGTCGGCGTCCGTCACCGCCCGCACCGAACCCAGGTGGTCACGGTGCAGGTAGCGGATGGATTCCCGCACGCCCGCCGCGTCGTCGTCGCTCTTCATTGCGCCATGCCCGCCCGTGTGAGGGTTCTTGTCCCACTCCGCGTAGCGCTCCATCCAGCCGCAGCAATCACCGCGAAACCCGAGGGGACCTGCCCGGAGAAACGTGCAACCCAAAGTTGCCAAACTCGACCGGGTTCAAGGCGCCATTGACAGTATGCGGGAATCCCTGGTCGTGACTAGGCGCGATGCAACAGGTGGCGTCAGCGAACAGCTTGCGAAATTCCGGGGGGACTCATGGTGCGCCCACCGCTCTTGAACGGCTGACAGCCGCGCCAGTTCCGCCCAGTGGGATCGCTCCGCCTAATTCGTTTCGTACTCACGCATGAAGTATTTGAAGTCCGCTTGGTTTTCCCGCAGCCACCCGTCTTGGAACCCCTCGTAATCGATGCTCAGCCCTTCATAACGGTCCTTCTTGACGTAGATTCGGATTTGGCCAGACACCTCCTCCGTCTGATTGGCAACCAGCAGCTTGGTTGGAGACATCCAACGGAGGGAAAGTTCCAAGTCTCCAGCGTAAGACAGGACCACTTCCTCACCTTGTGCCAACTTTACACTGACGCGGGTGGTAAACGGTGTCGTGGCGCCACAGCTTCCCTCTGACATGACGGCAGTGTAGGAACCTCCCGGCGAAGCGCTTTCACTCAGAACAGGAAAGGAGCACATGGGGTTTGTCAGATGCATCACGTAGAACATTGCCAGCAGCAAAATCAGTAAGAACAGTGGTACGGAAACCAATGTCACCAGTACTTCTACCAGTATTTTTGCACCTCTGCTCATTGACTCGCATCCCGCACGTTCAAGTCATGCCAGTTCTCGGGATTGCGGCGGAAGTCAATGCCCTGCTTGATCCAGAATTGGTCCTGGGGGTCGTCACCATAGGGAGGCGTTCCTCGCGGCAGACTGGTTGCCAGCGAAGGCTCGCCCCATCCAGCTTGGGACATCCCTTTGCCAACTTGGTATCTGCCTGGTTCGTTGAGCAACGTGTACTCTGGAAATAGTCCAGACGCGGACCCCACCGCGCCGTAGTGGAAGTTCCCGAAACTCTCGAAAACCCCATCACTTCGCTTGCAGTCCCACGGCCCCCCGTCCACTGCCTGATCGTAAAACAACTTCGCGGCCAACGCACCACCCGCAACACTGAGACTTCCGAGTTTTCCTGCAATTGCCGTCTCTCTCATGTTCTCATAGATGTCGACGCCAGCCGGCGCCAAGGGCGGGTGCTACCTCAACGATCCGTCCCAATCCCCCGTGTAGCACAAGAGCTTGGAGGCGCATGGATAAACGTAGTGCTCCATCGCACTCCCATCGGAGGGACCGCCGGCGCCCCCGGAGCTGCTCGACGGCCGGTCCCCCGGCCGCTTTTCCGCCGGCACGGCGACGTCGGTTGGCGTCCGTTCGGTCCCTGCCGGATAGACGTAGGGTATTGACACCACGCGGAAGCCCATCCAGCCGCCGTCGAAGCCCCAGCTGCGCCAGACCGAAACCGCAGAAACTCCGACTTCCGTAGACCCGCACGCCTTCGACCCGCGCCGCGCCCGCCCCGCCGCCGATGCGTTTCTCGAACGCGCCGACGTAGAGCCGGTGCTCCACCGGATGGGTCGGGGCGCCCTCGCCGCCGTCGTCCGGCCACGCGCTGCCATTCCGGCGTTCAACTGCCGGGCTGGCAAACACCGGGCTTCAGGCACCGACAGGCAAGATCCCCTCTCTCACGCCTTTCCCGCAATGCCTGCTGGGTTTGGCCAATGCCGCGCAACGACCAACCCGCCATGGGCCAGATCATCCCCCATTCCCCGGCTCAGCGCGCTGCCCTTTGCCGGGAACAGCTCATTCCGCACTCGCCCCTTCGGCCGGCGCCCCGTTGCTGAGCGCTGCGCCGGCCCCGCACAGGCCGGTCGCAAAGTCCACGCGGCAGAACGGCGAGCCGAACCGGGCCTCCAGCGCGTCGATGGCCTCCTGCGCCAGGCGGTGCATGTCCGCGGCGGACTGGCCCCCCACCTGGTAGGCCTCCAGCTTCGCGATGTGCTGATTGTCCCCGTTGCCGACCTTGAGCGCCTTCCGCCAACGACCCCCGGGGGACTCCTGGAAGAGCAGCGCCTCGAAGGCGTGCGGCCAGCTGGTCATCCCCTTCACGACCTCCGTGTGGTCCCGCGCGCGCAGGCCGGGCCAGCGGGCCGCAACCGCCCGCAGCGCGTCTCCCGCCCCGTCCGCCATCGGCGGCACGAAGCGCGCCTTGAACAGCAGGTCCGGCGCCCGCGGCTCGTCGCAGTACCCCTTGCGAACATCCTCCCGGCAAACCTCCGTGCCGGTCACGCACTCAAGGCCCGCCTCGACCTCCAGCGCGAAGCCGTCCAGCTCCTTCAGCGGCGTGTCGTCGTGGTCGTGGAACCGCGCCAGCAGGTGGGACTGCGCGGCACGCACCCGAAGGATCGCCTTGCCTTCCCGGAGGGCCTTGGGCTCCGGGAAGACCGCCATCGAAAAAAGGGCCGCTTCCTCGGAACCTTCCGCGGGATCGCCCTCCTCGTGGCGAACGTACCAGCCGCGCGCCTTCGCCAGCCTCGAAATCGTCCCGCTCGCGGCCTCCGCCATCTCGGCCTCGAACTCGACGCGGTACTGCAGGTACGGCGCCTCCGGCGGTTCGCCGCACGATGACAGCAGGACAATCAGGACGCAGCAGGCGAGCTTGGGCGGCGCGAACGGCCGCCGGCTCTCAAGCGCCGGGCGCTTGGCCGGGGGCGTTGCCGCGCTCACGGGCGCACGGCCCCGGCCCGTAGGGAACGGGCCTTTCGGCGCCCTTCGCCTTCACCCCGCATTGTCGCAGTCCCCGTACCGGGCGGGCGCGGGGCCGCACAGGCCCGTCTGCGGGTCCACGCGGCAGAACGGGGAGCCGAAGCGCGCCTCCAGCGCGTCGATGGCCTGCTCCGCCAGCCGTTGCAGGTCGCCCTTGGACATCCCGTCGGCCTCAAACAGCTCCAGCATCGCGAAGCGGCCCTCATCGCCGCTGCGGAACTTCAGCACCCTCTTCCAAGGGCTGTCCGGATGGTCCATGAACAGCAGCGCCTCGAAGGCGCCGGCGCGGCCCGTTATCTCGGGCATGGCGTCGCTCCAGTCGTAACTGCGCAGGTTCGGCCAGGAGCGATCGACCCGGTCCAGCAGGCGGCCAGCCCCCGTCTTCATCCCCGGCGCCACGCGCGCCTTGTAGCGCAGCAGCGGCTCGCCGGGCTCGTCGCAGTACCCCCGGCGCGGCAGCACGCGGCAAGACTTGTAGCCGGTAACCCGCTCCAGCCCGGCCTCGACCTCCAGCGCGAAGGCGTCGAGTTCCGACAGGGGGACATCGCCGTGGTCGTGCAAATGCACGGAAAGTGAGCTCTTAGAGCTGGTCGCCCAGAGAATTGCCCTGTGTTTTCGAATCGCCTCCTCGTCGTACGGAAAAACGTAAATGGACACCCTGGATGTTCCGTCTGCGCGTGTGGACACAAAATCGCTGGTTTCGTAGACAAACCACCCTCGGCTGTCAGCCGCATCCGAGATCAGCCCCTCAACGGCATTGACCAGCACCGGGTCGAAGTCGAGGTCCAGATTCAGGTACGGCGGCCTGTAGCTGCCGCAGGAACCCAGGCACAGGAGCAGGGCGCAGCCGACGCCCGCTTGCGCCCGCACTCGCAACCGGCGCCAGCGCTCCCAAAAGCGACGGACACTCCGTCCCGCTCCGTTTCCTGCCATGACCAACTCAAGGAAATGGCATCGGCATCATGGGCCCTCCGGGCCAATGAGGCCTGCGGTTTGGGGGATCGCCGTAGCGATCCACCACCCGACTGACGGTATCGCCAAATGCCAGAACCCCTATAGCATTGTTGAGCCTCGGGTGGTCGTTGACGCCGGATGCGTCCACCTCGTAGAGCAAGTCACCGTTATCGAAGTACAACTCGTGCACAACCCAGTTTTCCTCGCCCTACAAATATCCAAGGCTGTCGTTCAAGGCATCCCAATTGCGTCCAAATCCATCTGGAAAACTCAGAGTCTCGCGAAACCACCGCATCAGCTCAGATTTGCTCGGGAGGCGACTGGGCACTCGACATCAGATCGTGTCCTTGTCATTGAAAGCACTCAGGTCATCGACAAACAAAAAGGCGCCATGGTCGAATACGCCTGAAGGTATGTGATCAGAGGCTGAACTCACGGCAGGCGCGACTGGGGGATGCGGTAAAGGGTGTCATAGTGATCTGGAGTATAGTACACCTCTCCGCCTCTTTCTGTGACGATGCGCTGCATTCCCGCATGGTTCAATCTAGGTGTGGGATGCACGTACTCTCGATAGTAACCCTGTGGCCGTGCCCAACAGCTTGCGACCGTAAACCTCGGTGATGATGCCTTCAGGATTGATGACCGGAATCACCAGCGAACCGCTGAAGTGCTCGTGTCCGCTCTTTCGCAAGAGGCCGATCTGCTGCAACTGGCCGCGCACTTCGGCCCCAACCTTGCGATTCTTCTCCGGTAAAGGGTAGCCCAGAGTCCGATTTGCATAGCCCAGTTTGAAGCGCTCGATCAGCTCGGGATGATCCAAGCCACGGCTCTTGAGATAGTCCTGGGCTTCCGGGCTTTGCTTCAGAGTCTCGTGGTAGTAGTCGATGACGGTAGCCAGTTGTTTCTGGTCATCGTGATTAGCAGCTAAAGGGGTGGAATGCTTGGCGGTGGTGTTTCGCTTCACCGGCGCGGCCGGAACCGACAAGGCCGCATCGCCGTTTTTCAACAACTCAACGGCGTGGCGGAAGCTCACGCCCTGGCGCTTCATCACCCACTGGATAACATCGCCGCCTTCATCACAGGCACCTAGGCAGTGCCGCAGGTTTTTGTCCGGGCTGATCACAAGGGACGGTGCCTTGTCGTCATGGAACGGACACAAGCCCAAGTGGTCCTTGCCGTGCTTCTTCAGCTCAATGCCGGAGGATTCCACCAGACGCACCAGCGAGACTCCTCGCTTGAGTCGGTCGAGTTCTGATTCAGGGATGCGGGCCATCTGGCTACCTCCAAAAATGCGTCAATACGCTACTAGACTGTATTTTTAAAAGGGGTCACTGGTGTCCCAACGTTTGGATTTGAAGTGAATACAAGTCATTGTATTTGATAGAGAATATAGCCATCTATGCCTGTCACCGACTTGAACTCCTCTACCGACAATTGCCACCCTGTAAGCCCCGACGGTCTGCACGGAGTGGCGGCGCATGTACACGGACAGTCTCATCTTCTCTCAAGTGATGGATCATCTGCCGACGCACAAGTTTCGGCGTTGTGTCCAGCGTTACCGCGGCAATCACAAGATCAAGACCTTCTCCTGTCTCGATCAATTTCGTTGTATGGCGTTTGCGCAACTTACTTATCGCGAAAGCTTGCGCGATATCGAAGCCTGTCTGCGAGCGCAACAGAACAAGCTCTACCACATGGGCATACGGGGTGGTGTTTCACGCAACACCTTGGCCAATGCCAACAAGACGAGGGATTGGCGCATTTACGCCGACTTCGCGCAGACCCTGATTCACATTGCCCGCAAACTCTATATAGACGACGAATTCGGTGTCGAACTCTACAACACCGTCTACGCACTCGATGCGACCACTATCGATCTCTGCCTATCCGTATTTCCCTGGGCCCAATTTCGCACGACCAAGGGTGCAGTAAAACTACACACGCTGATGGACCTGCGCGGCAATATCCCTACGTTTATACATGTTTCCGACGGCAAACTGCACGACGTCAACGTACTCGATCTGTTGGTGCCCGAGCCCGGCGCCTTTTACATCATGGACCGCGGTTACCTGGATTTCGCCAGGCTCTACTCGCTTTGCCTCAGTGCCGCGTTCTTCGTCATTCGCGGAAAATCCAATCTACAATGCCGGCGCCTCTATTCGCGTCCTGTAGACGAGCAGACCGGACTCAAATGCGATCAGACCGTCGTGCTCACCGGATTCTATGCCGCCAAGAACTATCCGGACAAACTACGTCGCATCAAGTACTACGACGAACAGTCGGACAAAACGTTTGTCTTTCTAACCAACAATTTCTCGTTGTCGGCGCTGACCATTTCCGATCTCTACCGTTGCCGCTGGCAGGTGGAACTGTTCTTCAAGTGGATCAAGCAACACCTACGAATCAAATCATTCTTCGGCACAACCGAGAACGCCGTAAAAACGCAAATATGGATCGCTATCTCGGTCTACGTACTGGTTGCGATCGTCAAGAAGCGGCTCCACCTGGATGCCAGCCTCTACACAATCCTGCAGATTTTGAGCGTGACCATCTTCGAGAAAATGCCTTTAAACAAAGTACTTTCCGGTAGCCATTACACTATGGAACAGTCTGAACATCCTAACCAGTTGATATTGTTCGATTAAACGTTGGGACACCAGTGAAAAGGGGTATCCTCTTAGCTCCACCAACCACTAGATGTTGTGTTTCCGCTGGCGTGCGATTTGAGCATACGTTACTGGCTTGGCGAGCATTGCCTGCTCGAGCATTCGGTAGAACAACAAGCCGCGTGAGCGGGACGTTCTGCGGTTGAAGCGAAAGGTGAACTCGTCGAGATAGTAATCGAGTTGCTCCGGTTGCACCGCGCCTTGGTGGGTACCTAGGAGCCAGCGCTTGAGCAAGGCGACAACCCGATGCACGCCGGGCATCGTCACGTGCGCCGGGTCCGTGGCGCCGAGCATGACCTTCCTTTCCCGACCATAGCCATGTAGTTCCAGGTTGCGGTACGCCTCGGAACCGTCAGTGCGCACCACCGAGCCGGGTTCCACCGCATCCAGAACGAACGGCAGCACCGAGTTTTCAGACTTGTCCGGAACACGCTGCAATCGGATGCGCCCAAACCCCTTTGGGTCCTTGAGTTCGACCGCGACCATGACAATCGAGCGTTGTGCCTGGCGCTTCACCGTCAGCATTTGCTTTTTCTCGACATCCCGAGCCGAGTTCGGCGGCGAGCGGCCGACAATGGACTCATCGACTTCAACCACGCCATGGAGTCGCTCACGTCCAGGACGAACCATCGCGCGCCGCAGCCGGTGCAGCATGGCCCAGGCGGTCTGGTAGCTGCCCAGCCCCAGCGCTCGCTGAAGACCGAGCGCGCTCACGCCTTGCTTCTGGTTGACGACGTGCCACGCCGCCGCCAACCAACTGCGCAGCGGCGTTCGCGTTTTCTCGAAGATGGTGCCGGCGGTCACCGTGCTTTGACGCCCGCAGCGCCGGCAGATCCAGCGCCCGCGGCTCCCCTGAAAGGCAACGCCCGCTTCTCCGCAACCCGGACACTCGAAGCCTCCTTTCCAACGAATGCCCTCTAGATAACGCCGACAGGCATCATCGTCGGGAAACCAATCGAGAAACTGATCCCAAGCCCGTGGGTAATCAACGCCCGCGACAGGCATCTGCGTCGTATCCGGCACCACAACATCTTGTATGATGTGGAGCTAAGAGGATACCCCTTATTCTTAAACAGCGCGTTCGCTATATTGCAAGCAGCTAACCAGAAACGATGGGTTACAGTGAACGTATCGATCACATGGGCAATGAACAATATAGCGTTCTCGGAACGACTCGGACAGCTACGCAAAGGGCGGGGATTGACCCAGCAGGGCCTCGCCGATCTGGCTGGCGTGCATCTCACACAGATTCAGCGATACGAGGCGGGAACGGCCCAGCCAACGCTGGACGTTATGAAGAAGCTGGCTATTGCGTTGAGCGCCATTACAGACTGGCTGCTGTTCGAGGAAGACGAGCGCGGACCGGACGACGAACTGAAGCTACAGTTCGAGGCCGTCCGGCAGTTCGGCGAGGAAGACCGGAAAACGGCGCTGGAGGTTCTGGAGGGCCTGATTCTGAAGCACCAGGCCAAACGAATGATGCAGCGATCCCAAAGCCAAGTCGGTGCAAAGGAAGCCGCTAAAGCGACGCAAGGAGGGGGCTAACAGCGATTATCGCCAGTCAGCAATAATATCGCTGTACTCCAGATAATTGGTCACGTCGGAAACGGCGGCTTCGACTGACTTTCGGGAAAATACGCCATCAGTACGCTCGCACAGCTTGTCCAGGCGTTCGGCGTTATCCTTCCAGTCTTCCGGGTTCTCGTAAAACTTCAGCAAGTGGAGCGAACCATCACCGAGCGTTTCCGTTGAGATGGCTTCGGCGGACAGGCTGGCGAGGTCAACGCCATGTTTGCTTGGTAGTTCATCGGATAGCAGCGTGTACCAGTAAACGCCGGGGATATATTTTTCCAGATCACGACCTATCCAGGCTTCTATCTGGTTAATGCCAATGGTGATGTAATGCCGATTTCGGTGCTTGTACTCTTCCGTATCACCAGCATGACCAAACATCGGAGCAGCTGCCGCTACTGCCCCAAATAGGATCGGTATCTCTGGATACAACCGCCGATCTTCCAGATATACAAACACTACCGAATATCCCTTCCTATGGAGGAAGAAATTGTATGAACAACTTTCCGAAAAAAGGAAAAAGCCTGCTGGGTTTCGGTCTCGAAATTTTCTGAATCTCTGCTCGTCAGCCAACTGATCATCTCTGCTTTTAAGACTTTCTTCCTCACTGAAAAACAGCGGCCTAAGAGTGCTCGGTAACGATTGCAGAGAATCAATCACTCGGCCGGCATCCTCTCGATCAAAACAAACTCCGATCTTCACAGCCATCATTGCGGCCCCAGATCTGGACGCCGAATGATTAGGTCAAAGGCATCGGTGGCAATTTGATTGACATTAGTTCTTTGCCCTGTAATCAACACGGACTCGCGCCCAGAGTTTCTAGCAGCCTCAGTATATGTTCTTATCTGCCTGGTGCAAGAAACGCTGATGCAGTCCTTGATCTCAATAGATTGCAGCTTCGTCAAAGAACCAGGTGTTGACGCACCTTCGCCCGTTCGGACTTTCGGCGTGTTCTTGGGCAACCCCAAGTCATTGGGAACACGTTGCTCAGCTACACGACCACGGGCCAGTGGATTCTTTGCGGCCCTTTGTGACTTGTAGACCGCATGGGCCGCTTTGAGCGCCTTGCCCGCCGCATCCCCAACCGGGCCAAAGACAACGATCACGGCAGCGGTGACATTTATGGGCGTCGGGTCCTTGTAGGCTTCGTAGAAGGCCTTGGCGTCCCCGACAATCGGGATGAAGTCGACAACGGTGCCGACCACGTCGTCGAACTCGATTTGGATGGGCCGGTCCCCCGGCCGCTTTACCGCTGGCACGGCGACTTCCGTCAACGTGGGCACGGTGCCGCTGATGAAGAAGGCGATGGACACCACGTTGTAGCCCTCGGCCCCGTCGAAGCCCCAACTCCAGCTTGGGAAGAAGAACGTCGCAACACCCCAGTGCATGTAGGACAGGCTGCCCCGGACGAGCGCCGTGCCCGTTCCGAAGCCGCCCCCGCCGCCTCCGCCGCTGAGGTTCAGGCATCCCGAGACCTGGGAGCACATGTCGCGCTCCCAGGGCATCGGCGCCCGAATCAGGCCGGTCGGGTCCGTGAAGCTCATGGGGATGTTGCCCACGTAGCTGTAGGCGTGCCAAGACTGGCTGCTGCCCGGGTCGCCGACCACCGGGTCCGGGCTCAGGAACCGCCCAAGCCGCGGGTCATACACTCGGCCACCCGCCTGCTCCCGGACGGTGCGAAGCGACCGATCGATGGTCGCAGCGCTCATGGCAACCAATCCGGCGCGGACGTCCGCTCCGAGCTGCAAGTGACCGTGCCGCTCCATTGCCTCAATCAGGGTCGGAATCAACGCCTTAAGCCGTTTGCCGCAAATTCGATCCGAGGCCTCCCAAAGCACCACCAATGCCTCGCGGACCGCATCATTGTAAATCCGTCGGGAGTGCCTGGGCGCCGAATCCCGAACCGACGGGCCAGACCTCAACAAGCGCATCGCATGCTTTCGATGAAAGCCCGTGATGGCCACAAATTCGTCGAGAACACGGGTCTTCTCCTGGCGGCTTCCGATTGCGTATCTTCGTGCCAAGGCGTTAACGAGTTCGTCCCGTGCCGTCATGCTCACCTTCCTCATTGAAACAGTCTCCTGCTGATATTCCAGGGGAACATTTCAAATGAGGCAACACCCCAAGCCAAGGGAGCGTTTCAGGTGAGGCAATGCGTCTTCTCATAATGATTGACGCGCTACAGGCTGGCGACGCACAACCAGTACTTCGACAGCTTGGAGGAGTTGATGACGGCGGTCGACTCCTGCTTCGAACACTGGGGGAAGCCGAACCGAACGTTACAAAGGTTATGCGGCATTACTTAAGTCGTCATGTATAACTGGCGCCGAGGGCGGATGCTTCTTCTCGGCTCCCTCCCAGTCCGCCGTTTTGCAAGTGGTGACTTGCCCGTCAATGGCGCACGGATACCGGTAGTGCTCCACCGCACTTCCATCGGAGGGACCGCCGGCGCCCCCGGAGCTGCTCGCCGGCCGGTCCCCCGGCCGTTTTTCCGCCGGCACGGCAACTTCCGTAAACGTGGGCAAGGTGCCGCTGATGAAGTAGGCGATGGACACCACGTTGTAGCCCTCGGCCCCGTTGAAGCCCCAGCTCCAGCTTGGAAATCGCAAGTTCGGGCAAGCGGCAACGACACCTCAAATTTACCGCTTGGGTTTGTTGAATACGTTTGCGGAGAGCCGCTGAAGGCGAAGCCTTACAACACGGGGCTTTTTCAACAACTGCACCGCCTTCTCCAGCAGCCCGTGTGCGTTCCACCAGAAGTGCCGGCCCGTCCCGTTCGCGCCGCCGCCGTCGTCCCGCGTCACCCGGCCGCCCGCGTCGTAGCTCAGCGCGGGCGTCTCTGATCCCCGCTTACCATTACTTTGCAGGACTTTCAGGGGCAATCACCTAGCACAAAAGCAAAGTACACGTCAGCGTTTAAGCAACCGCTAATGTACTTTTCTGCCTCTGAGATCGATCTAGCACAAAAAGACTCTTCGGTTTCAAAAGCGTCCTTATCCGAGTACCAGTTGTCATATGTCAGCAATAGCTGGCCACATTTGGAAGCGTAAACATCACCACCAAGTATCGACACTTGCTGCTCCTTCAATAAGTTCAGCAAGCGCAATGAGTCGGCTCTACTCAGTGCGTAGTTGTCGACACCGATTGACTCCAAGGAAACGCCGTTATCAACTATGTAGTTTCGCAAATCATCCATAGCCATTACTGCCCATTCGGCCTAAAGAACCTATGATTGATCGTCCCGTCAGGTTCCTTTATGAACTCGAACTTACCTTCCTTGCCCTTGAAGCCACCAGGAATTTCCAGCTTTTCGCGGGTAACACCATCACTGCCCTTAAGCTTAGTGACTTTCCCCGAATCCTGAAAGCCCTCGACACTTCGTGGGAAGGAGTGAAAGTCATCCTGCTGCATTTGCGCTCTGACTTTGTCAGAAAATCTACTTCCTTTGAAAAAGTCGACTGATCCCTTTGCAGCATCCGAAGCGGATTCGGCTGCGTCGGCGAGTTTTGCGCCGGCTTTCAGCGCCTTGCCCGCCGCATCCCCAAGCGGGCCAAAGACACCGATAATGGCAACGGTGACATTTATGGGCGTCGGGTCCTTGTAGGCTTCGTAGAAGGCCTTGGCGTCCCCGACAATTGGGATGAAGTCGACAACGGTGCCGACCACGTCGCCGACCTCGATTTGGATGGGTCGGTCCCCCGGCTGCTTCTCCGCCGGCACGGCGACGTCGGTGAACGTGCGCACGCTGCCGAATTCGAAGTAGGCATCCATCACCACGGAGTATCTGTCCCGCCGGGCGTCATCAGAGACCGGACTCCGATTGGGGACGAAGTACCAATTCTCCCACCAGAGCACGTAGGACAGGCTGCCCTCGACGCGCGCCGTCCCCGACGCGAAGCCACCTCCGCCACCGTTGAGGTTCCTGCACCTCGTGCCCCCGGCGCACATGTCGCGCTCCCAGGGCATCGGCGCCCGAACCAGGCCGGTCGGGTCGGTGAAGCTCATCGGGCTGTTGCCCACGTAGCTGTAGGCGTGCCAGGACTGGCTGCTGCCCGGATTGCCGACCACCGGGTCCGGGCTCAGGAACCGCCCCAGCCGCGGGTCGTGGACGCGCCCGCCCATGTGCACCAGGCCGAGCCGGTCGAGCTGCTCGTGGCCAGTGAACCCGCGCGCCGGGTCCAGCGCCGCGTCCCCGGCCGCGGCCGCACGCTCCGCCTCCCCGGCCTCCCGCGTGCCGTCCGGCAGGCGCCGGCCGCCGAACGGGTCGTAGGCGGCCCTCGAGACCACCGTCCCGTCGGCGTCCGTCACCGCCCGCACCGAACCCAGGTGGTCGCGGTGCAGGTAGCGGATGGATTCCCGCACCGTCGCCGCGCCCGCCGCATCGCCGGCGGCGCCGGTCGTGCGCGTGTGCAGCACCGCGCCGGCGATGCGCACGGTCTCCACCCGCGGCCCGCCGGCCCCGGCGCCGATGCGCTCCTCGAACGAACCGACGTAGAACCGGTGCTCCACCGGATGGGTCGGGTCCCCGTCGCCGGACTCGTCCCGCCACGCGCTCCTGCGGTAATAGCGCTCGCCGTCCGGCCCGTAGGCGTACTCCTCCGCGGACTCCGGCGCCGGGTCCGCCAGCGACGCCCCGGCAACCGCCCTCTTGAGCAGCCCGCGCGCGTTCCACTCGAAGTGCCGGTCCGTCCCGTCCGCGCCGCCGTCGTCGTCCCGCGTCACCCGGCCGCCCGCGTCGTAGCTCAGCGTGTGGGTCGATGCGCCCACCGTCACCGTGGTCGCCGCCGTCGGCCCGGGCGCCGCCGGGCCTGCGCCGAACGCGGTCACGGCCACGTCCAGGTCCCCGGCCACCGAGCTGGCCCGGCTGGTCAGGTTGCCGAGGCGGTCGTAGGCCATGGACAGCGTCCGGGCGCCGCCCCCGGAAAGCGGGGTCGAGGCCTCCTTCAGCCGGCCCAGCCGGTCGTGGACGAACGTCTCCGTGCGCGCGGCCGCGCCGGTGCCGCTCCTGCGGCTTTGCAGCAGGCCGTCCGTGCGCCAGGCGTAGGCGTCGTCCTGGATCGCGGCCGCGCCGAGGGCCGTGTCGATGCCGGTCAGGCGGCCGGACCTGGCGTCGAACGACCGCCGAGTCGTCGTGCCGTTGCCGTAGGACTCCTCCGTCGTCTGGCCCCGGGCGTTGGCCTTCGAGTAGGTCACCAGGCTGGACTGGTCGGCGTTGTCGGTCAGCCGCCAAAGGTAGCCACGGGCGTTGTACGCGTGGCCCACCGTCAGCCCGGACGGGTGGGTGACCGTGCTCAGGCGGCCGTGGGCGTCGTGGGTGTACGAACGCGCGTAGGTCCGCTCCAGGCCGCCAGCGCGCAGCGCCGTCTCCGCCCGGTCCAGGCGCGCGTCGCTTCCGTAGGCGTAGGTCTCCAGGAAGTCCGGCGCCGACAGGGCCAGGCATCCCGTGGCGCCGTCCGCGTCGTGCCGGCAGCGCTTGCCGAGCGCGCCCTTCGCGTTCGCGGGGTCCCACTGCCATTCCGAGACGCCGTCCGCGTCGGCGCGCTTCACGGTGCGGCCGAGACGGTCGTAGGTCCAAGTGGTCGTGCCCTTGTCGTCTAGGATCTGGTGCAGCTCCCCCAGCGCCGTGTGGCGGAACGTCACCGGGGCCCGGTTCGGGTTCGTCACGCGGGTGCGATTTCCGGCCGCGTCGTGCTCGAACGACGTCACGTAGGTCGAGTCCACCGTCGCCGACTTGAGCAGGCCGGAGCCGTCCCACGCGTAGGCGGTCTCGACCCGGTCCGTGGCCTGCTCCGCCACGTTCGCGCCGTCCCCTTCCACCAGATGCCCCAGCTCGCCCATTAGGTTGTAGCTGCGCTGCGTGGTCAGCGTCCCTGCCGTCGTGGCGCCTCCCGAGGCCTTCACGGTTTCCGTGCGGGTCACGCGCAGGCGTGCGGAATCGCTGGGGTCTACGCCGTAGCTCAGGGATACTGATCCCCCGTCAGCGCGGTGCTGCGCCGTGGGCCGGCCGAGCTGGTCCCGGTCGATGCAGCGGTGGGGTTTGCCCGACGCGTCGACGCAAGAGGACGGATTGGTCGGGGCGGCGGTTGCCTCGCCACTCGAAGCCGCGTAAGGCTCGCTCTCGCGGCGCAGCCGGCCTTGCGCATCGTAGCGCCGGTCGACCCTGTCCCAAGCGCCGCCGCCAAACGACGCGACCTCCTTGCGGAGCAGGCGGCCGAGCGCATCGAAATAGCGCCGCCGCTCGGGGCCCACCGTTGCGCTCACCGTCTCGCGGTACGCCGGCGCGACGCCCCAGACCGCCGCGCAGCTCGCGCCGCCGGCGCCGCACCAGTTGCGGCTGGTGGTGACGACGACGCCGTCCGGCGTGGTCAGCGCCTGCTCCCGGCCGAAGCCGTCGTAGGCCGCGGTGGTCGTGCGGCCGTTTGCGTCCGTGACGCTGTCCGGCAGCCCGAACCGGGCGTCGTAGTCCATCGTCTGGCTATGGCCCTCGGCGTTGGTCAGCGTGCTGGGATAGCGCGAGCTTAGGAAGCTGCCAGCCGACTCGGAGCGGCTTTCCACGTTGCAGCCCGGTCCGCAGCCAGACACCGTCGATCCGGTCAGGTTGCCGTCGCTGTCGTAGCCCAGCGTTGTGGTGAGCTCCAAGGTGGCGTGGCCGGGAAAGCGCGTCGCCGTCTTCACGCGATTCGTGTCGGGCCAGCGGGTGAAAGTCGTTTTGCGCGTCCGGTCAAGGAGCAACGCATCACCGCCGTAGTCGCTGCGCGTCACATCGTTCTCGAAGCCGATCAGCCACGCGCCGTCGGTTTCGTTGGTGAAGTTCGTGGTCACCTCGGCCTTGCGCAACACGGTGGGGTTGGCGCCCCAAGAGGGCCCGTCGCTGGTTGTGGAGATGCCAGATGCCGTTTCCGTTACGTCGGTCATCGCCGTGACGAACTGCGAGCCGGCGGCGCCGGACACGGTCAGCGCGCGCTTGGTGCGGGTCGCCCCGAGCAGGCTGCCGCCCTCGTAGCGGAACGCCGTGCGCGACCGCACGTATGGGAGCGTGGTCGTCACGCTCGTACCGCCATTGTCGTAACTGAGCGTCTTCGCTTCGCGGGTCAACTCCACCAGCGCCAGCGTTTCGACGCCCGCGTCCGTGTGGGCACGGTCGTAAACGCGCACCGCCACCTCATCGCCGAGGTGCGGGAAGTCCATCCGGTAGCTCCGGTAGGTGTTCAGGCCGGTTGCCGAGTCCCGCTCGCTCAGGCCATCGAACCCCAGCAGGCCCCAGTTCATCGTGCTGCGCCGCGGCACGCCCTGGTACTCGTAGTCCGTGTCGCGCCAGCCCCCGAGGCCGTTCGACCGCCGGACGCGCCAGACCACCTCCTTCACCGTACCGCTTTCCGCCACCAACGCCTTGGTGCCCTCGACTTTGCCTAGCGGCGGGAACGGCCAAGCGCCTCCCGCTGCCATCCCACCCGCGCTAGAGCTGGCCGTCATCGCACCGACCGCCGGCTCGGAGAGCCCTTTGTAGTAGAACTTCGTCTCCTGCCCAAGCGGGTCGGTCACCTCGGTGACCCGGGTGGTCACTTCAGGCATGGCCGTCGGCGGCTCCTCCCAATTCAGTTCGAGCGGTGCCAAGCACTGGAGCGTGCCGCCCTCGTCGGGATCATCGTGCGCGCAAAGCTGCACCAGCTTCAACCGCCGCCAGCCCGAAGCTGCTGTCTCGCTTATCAGCCGGTAGTGCCGCAATTGCTTGCCGTCAAGTCGCACCCGCACGCCGTGCAGCAGCAAGTGCTGCTGCTGATCGAAGTCATCGAGATTCACCGCCGCAAGGTCCGTGCGGCCGATGTAGTCGAACAGCACCTCGGCGTCGCCAGAGTCGCCGTAGGCGATCCTGCGCGGGTGGCGGACCGCCGCCAGCTCGTCCTCGTAGTAGCTGTAGGCCATGACGTTGCCGAACGCGTCCTCCTCGCGATCGATAGACCATAGAAAAGGCAGGGTTGGAGATCGGTGCAAATTGGCGTTAATCACCAAATAATTGATGTGACGTAGCCGGCTCTCTTCGGTGCGCCCGTACTCCCGCCGCATCCCGTCGGGCGTCAGCACCTCGAACCAACTCTGCCAGGGATTCGGCTCGCCTTCCTCGCTCATCCCTACATGAAGCGTGATCTTGAGGAAGCTCTCGCGCAGCGTGCGGTACTCTGCCCCGTCCGCGAAGTGGGTGCCGCCGACCAGCACTAGCGGCTCGCCGTCCAGACACAGGCTGTCGCTGTCGGTCAGGTTCACGGTCGCCGAGTTCGGCTGGTTCACCACGCAGCGCCGTATCGCAGAGAACCCGCCGATGCGCCAGCCGTACCCGATTGCGTCTCCCGGCAACTGCTCATAGGTTTGTTGCCGCTGTCTACCGCCGCTGTAGTCGATCGACAGGCGCGGTGCCAAGCCGTTCACCCCGGGCGCGGGCGCGATCGGGATGTTGATGTATGAGTCTCCGCCGCGAGTTACGCCTGTGCCGTATGGCAGCGAGCCTGGCACCGTTGTGGTCTCCCTTTGGGGCTCCTCTGTGCCGAGCACCGTCATGACTGTGTTTGAAGGGGCGCTGCACGCCGTGCCATGACATGCCTGCACCTTGTAATAGTAGGTTGCAGGCTCGCTGCGGGAGAGCGTGACACTCAACCCCGCGCCCGCGTAGATGGATGTCCACAGGCCGCGGCCATCGCGCTCGGCAAGCTTGTAGGTCACCGTGCTGTCCGAACTGCCGGCGGTCCAGCTCAGGGTGTAGTTGCCTGCGGTGCCGCCTTCGGTCAGCGTCAGATTCGTGGGCGACACTGGCGCTCCGACCACCGTGGTTGCCTGCCACGGCGATTTCAGAGCAAATGGGAGGCACACCTCGCCGCCGAGGGACTGCAGCACTTGGCATGTCGCGATGCGATAGGCGAAGTTTGCGGGGCTCTCAGCGGAGACGTTCACTGAGTGCGAATTCGTTGGCGCGGCCGCACGAACAATTTCGGAGAAGCCGCCGTCGTCCTTTCTCTGCGTCAACCGGCAGTTTTGCGAGCAGTCGATCTCGCTCCAGGTCACTTCGAACACGCCGTCGTCGTCAGTAGCCGGTGCGGTCAGGCCCGCCGATGCCGGCACGGGTGCGAGAAGAGCCAGCAGCGCGGCGACAACTGCCAAGCCCCGGACAGCGGCCGTTCGAAGCGGATGCGAGAATTCGCGTGCCTGGCGTTCGGTCGCGAACCCTTGCCCCAATACTCCAAACATCACGGTTGCACCGACCCCAAGCGCTCAGCTTGTTCGATAGCGACGGCGGCATTTGCGCCACGCTGCACGGGTTTTGGCCGCACGGCCGTGAACCCGTCATTTGACGCCACCTCGGCGATACCTACTGCATCAAATGATAGCCCTTTCCGAAAGACTGGGCCGAATTCGTCGCCAAATGCACCCACAGCCATCCTGACCGGAGTCACGCTAACTGATGAGGTCGGGGGCGCGGTGAAGACCACGCTGGTGAACGACGTTGTACCGATCAAGTTCCTAGCGCGCACGCCAAACCGATACTCGGTGTTGGGGGTTAGCGTAAAACCGCTGAAACTGGCGTTTGTGCCAGTGGTCCAAGCGGTGAGCAACGTCCCGCCGACCCGGTCCTTGCGGCTCAGAAACCATTTGTAGCTAATCGGTGCCGTGCCGGTTGAAGCGTTCCAACTGCCCCCGTAAGCGCTCGCAGTCACACCAGTCGGCTTCGAGGGGGCCACACCGCTCGGATGGGCGGTGAACACCTTGCTAGTGAACGAGGTGGTGCCGAACAGGTTTCTGGCACGCACGCCGAACACGTACTCGGTGTTGGACGTCAACGTCTGGCCACTGAAGCTGGCGCTCGTGCCCGTGGTCGTGCCCCAGGTGGTTCCGCCGACCCGGTCCTTGCGGCGCAAAAACCACTGGTAAGTGATTGGCGTACTTCCGGTTGTGGCGCTCCAATTGCCTCCGGAAGCGCTCGCAGTCACACCAGTCGGTTTCGAGGGCGCTACGCCGTTGTTCACTATGGTCCCCGATGCGTTCGCCGTCCGGCTTGCCGACGTGCCGTTACGGGCGTTGGTGCCCAAACCGGAGACAGTGATGGAGAAGTTGATTTGAAAGCTGCGCTGGCCGGGAACCGCACCGACGGAATAGGAACAGGTCAACACTCCCTTTGTGAGCGTGACGTAGCTCGCACCCGCGCCAGTCACCGTCCAGTCGGTGCTGACAATCGCATCCCGTTTGCCTCCAAGCGTCGCGGTCACCGTACCGGAGCCGCCTTCGCTGACACTACCGATCGACGAAAGCGACGCAGTGACGCTCGCGGGGTCGAGCGTATCGTCTACCGTGACGACATGCGTGTCGCTTGACGAGTAGCGCCCGTTGGCACTGGTGACGGTCAGCGTTGCCGTGAAGGACCCGCCGTTCGAGCCGACCGTTGCGGCCCGCACCCGCAGCGAGCTGCCGTTGGTCGCACCGACCGCCGTACCGTCTCCCGAGACGGACCAAGCATAGGCGGGGTTCGTACCATAGTAGCCGGGGGTGTCGGACGAACCCAGCGTGATCGTCGCGTTCTCCGACACGCTCCCGGCACCGGTGATGGCGGCCGCGTAGGCGAGCGTCGAGAAGCTCTTCCTGACAGGATTGGAGACGCCGCCGTAGTTCTGCGCCCAGACCCCCGCCACGTAGTCCGTCTCCGGGTCGAGGCCCGTCATCTGCCAGGAGAGGTCCGTGACGAACCCGTAGGTGTGCGCCCTTGGCGGCGTCGCGCCCGCCTTCCAAACCGACACGCGGTAGTGCAGCGGCGGGTCGCCGGTGGTGGGCGCCGTCCACGACAGCAAGGCGCCCGTGTGGCCGACGTTCGACAAGGCGACGTTGCCCAAGGGACCCGGCCCGTCCTGGTCCGGGCCGATGTCGAACTCGACGGACACCGTGGCTTGGGAGCCCAGTGCGTCGGTCGCGGTCAGGGTTGTCGTCGTCGCCCCTGGGGTGGTCAGGGTGCCCGACAGGCGCAGCCTGCCGCTGGTGAGTTCGCTCTTGTTGAGCGAGATGCCGCCGGGCAGGCCGCTCGCCGCGTAGGTGATCGGCGTGGTGCCGCCGGTGGGGACCGGAACCGCCCGGTTGATGGTTTGGCCCACCTCCCGGTACTGCTTGCCGAGCGTGAAGCTCCAGGTCAGCGGCGTCACGTCGTTGACCGTGACGGCGTGCGTGTCGCTCGATGTGTAGTTGGCGTCGGCGCTGGTCACGGTCAGCGTCGCAGTGAACAACCCGCCGCCCGCGCCAACCTGCGCGGCCCGCACCTTCAGTGAATCGCCATTGGTTGCGCCGACGGTGGCGCCGTTTCCGGAGACGGACCAGGCGTAGGTGGGGTTCGCCCCGTAGTAGGTGGGCGGGTCCGACGATTCCAGAGTGACGGTCGCGCCCTCCCAAGCGCTGGCGGGGCCGGTGATGGCGGCCGCGTAGGCGAGCGTCGAGAAGCTCTTCCTGACAGGATTGGAGACGCCGCCGTAGTTCTGCGCCCAGACCCCCGCCACGTAGTCCGTCCCCGGGTCGAGGCCCGTCATCTGCCAGGAGAGGTCCGTGACGAACCCGTAGGTGTGCGCCCTTGGCGGCGTCGCGCCCGCCTTCCAAACCGACACGCGGTAGTGCAGCGGCGGGTCGCCGGTGGTGGGCGCCGTCCACGACAGCAGGGCGCCCGTGTGGCCGACGTTCGACAAGGCGACGTTGCCCAGGGGCCCCGGCCCGTCCTGGTCCGGGCCGATGTCGAACTCGACGGACACCGTGGCTTGGGAGCCCAGTGCGTCGGTCGCGGTCAGGGTTGTCGTCGTCGCCCCTGGGGTGGTCAGGGTGCCCGACAGGCGCAGCCTGCCGCTGGCGAGCTCGCTCAGGTTGAGCGAGATGCCGCCGGGCAGGCCGCTTTCCGTGTAGGTGATCGGCGCGGCGCCGCCGGTGGGGACCGGAACCGCCCGGTTGATGGTTTGGCCCACCTCCCGGTACTGCTTGCCGAGCGTGAAGCTCCAGGTCAGCGGCGTCACGTCGTTGACCGTGACGGCGTGCGTGTCGCTCGATGTGTAGTTGGCGTCGGCGCTGGTCACGGTCAGCGTCGCAGTGAACAACCCGCCGCCCGCGCCAACCTGCGCGGCCTGCACCTTCAGTGAATCGCCATTGGTTGCGCCGACGGTGGCGCCGTTTCCGGAGACGGACCAGGCGTAGGTGGGGTTCGCCCCGTAGTAGGTGGGCGGGTCCGACGATTCCAGAGTGACGGTCGCGCCCTCCCAAGCGCTGGCGGGGCCGGTGATGGCGGCCGCGTAGGCGAGCGTCGAGAAGCTCTTCCTGACAGGATTGGAGACGCCGCCGTAGTTCTGCGCCCAGACCCCCGCCACGTAGTCCGTCCCCGGGTCGAGGCCCGTCATCTGCCAGGAGAGGTCCGTGACGAACCCGTAGGTGTGCGCCCTTGGCGGCGTCGCGCCCGCCTTCCAAACCGACACGCGGTAGTGCAGCGGCGGGTCGCCGGTGGTGGGCGCCGTCCACGACAGCAGGGCGCCCGTGTGGCCGACGTTCGACAAGGCGACGTTGCCCAGGGGCCCCGGCCCGTCCTGGTCCGGGCCGATGTCGAACTCGACGGACACCGTGGCTTGGGAGCCCAGTGCGTCGGTCGCGGTCAGGGTTGTCGTCGTCGCCCCTGGGGTGGTCAGGGTGCCCGACAGGCGCAGCCTGCCGCTGGCGAGCTCGCTCAGGTTGAGCGAGATGCCGCCGGGCAGGCCGCTTTCCGTGTAGGTGATCGGCGCGGCGCCGCCGGTGGGGACCGGAACCGCCCGGTTGATGGTTTGGCCCACCTCCCGGTACTGCTTGCCGAGCGTGAAGCTCCAGGTCAGCGGCGGCGGCGGTTCCGTCTCACCCGACACGTAGCTGGTCCAGTCCGAAGTGCCGGCGATATTGCGCGATCGCACCCGCGCCTCGTAGCTTGTCTCGGACGACAGTTCTGTCAGCGTAAACGTGCTGGCGTTTTCACTTTTTTTCGTCACGAGAGTCGAGCCCAACTGGCGCCACTCCACGTCGTAGGAGGCCGCGCCCTCGACCTGGCTCCACGTCCAAGCAAGGCTGGTGCTTGTGGTTTCAGATACAGCCAGGTTCTCGGGACGGTCCGGGACGGTAACGTTGTCTTTCACCCTCGTTAGGTGCCCCCAAACCGTGGCAGTAACGAAGGCGCCGGCACTGGTTGCCACATTGCGACTTACCCGGTAAACGCTCTCGGTGGTCGTAGGTTCCGGTTCAATCGTCGTCCAATCCGCAGGGATGTGGTTCTCTGATGTCGTCCCACCAGCCGGTATGTCTGGATCGGACTCCGCCAGCCGGTAAACCGACTGCAGCAAGATGTCGAACTCGGCGAGGTAGCTGTCGACAGCGGCTTCGAGTTGGCTGCGCACATCGGCGCGCGAACTCGGGTGCAGGGAAGCCAGCGCGAATGAGAGACGGACCTCACAATCCGTCTTGGCCTGCGCGGGATTGTCAGCCAACACCGGGCTTTCGACTATGCATGCCTCATACGAGGCGATGTGCGTCATGACGTCGTCGACAGTCGCAGCCGCATGCGCCGCAACTCCGGTCAGCGACACAGATTGAATCAGAATCAGCCTGACAAGTCCTCTAACCCAACTATGGGCTGGCGGTGCCGAGATCATTCCCAGCGACGTGTGCAAACGCACAGCCTCCAGCGGGACGCGCCACGACGGCCCGGATGAACCGATGCAATCACTTTGTCACGCATTTGGTAACTCGACTGCTCCAACGCAGATACTTGTGATTTCCCGCCGCTCATACTACGCAGAGCAAACTTGCGGAGCAAACGCGTGTGTCTAGGGCAGACGAACTAGGGCAGACGTTCGAGTTGCTGCGCAACGCGGCGCACTGTCACGATACTCCGCCCACTTGGATTGGTACAAGTTCCGATGAGATTCTGAATCTGCATAACCTCCCTGAGATGATCTTGTAAGCGATCAGCCCATTTGCGGCTAACAGCCAAAGGCAGCAAACATGTTGATGAGGACAACGTAGTGTTATCCTCAACCCATCGCCCGGATGATCTGGCCGGCGCAGTCTGGGAAGTGCGCAAACCCCCCACCAACCAGCGAGATGGGTTGCTCCAACCGTGCACAAAGAGGCGATGTTTCATATATGCGGTGCGCGCCTGACATGCGCATTCTGATCGTCAGCGACGCTTGGTTGCCGCAGGTGAACGGCGTGGTGCGGGCGTTGTCCACCACCCGAGAGCGGCTGGTGGGCATGGGCCACGACGTGGAGATGCTTGGCCCGGATCGCTTCAAAACCCTCCCCTGCCCAACCTACCCGGAAATCAGGCTGGCGCTGACCCGGCCGAGCCGGGTGGGCAGCATGATCGAGGCTTTTGCGCCGGAAGCGGTGCACATCGCCACCGAGGGGCCGCTGGGATGGTGCGCGCGCCATTGGCTTGGGCAGCGCAACCTGCGCTTCACCACCTCCTTCCACACCTTGTTTCCGCTCTATCTCAAGCTGCGCGCCGGGTTTCCGGAACGCTGGTCCTACGCGCTGCTGCGGCGCTTTCACAACGCGGCCGTGCACACCATGTGCTCCACTTCGACCCTTGACGAGCTGCTGCGCGAGCACGGCATCCCGTCGGTGGTGCGCTGGATCAGGGGGGTGGACACAGCCTTGTTTCGGCCCATTGCGCCCGCCAACCTGAGCCTGCCTGGCCCCATACTCATGTACGTTGGGCGGCTGGCCGTGGAGAAGAACATCGAGGCCTTTTTACGCATTGACCGGCCCGGCACCAAGGTGTTGGTGGGCGATGGCCCGGCGCGGGCGGCCTTGGAGCGGCGCTTCCCGGAGGCGGTGTTTCTCGGCCCGCGGACGGGGGAGGCGCTGGTGGCGCACTACTGCGCCGCCGATGTGTTCGTCTTTCCTTCCAAGACCGATACGCTGGGTTTGGTGATGCTGGAAGCGCTGGCTTGCGGCACGCCGGTGGCCGCCTATCCGGTGCCGGGGCCAAACGACGTCATCGGCACCAGCGGCGCCGGCGTTTTGGATGAAGACCTCGGCGCTGCCATCGACCGGGCGCTGAACATCCCAGTCCAGGCCTGCCTGGCGCATGCGGCCAGTTTTGACTGGGACCTGTCCGCCCGCCAGTTTCTGAAGAATCTGGTTCCAGCTCAGACACCGGTGAGTCAGGCTCTAGAGCGCCAAGTTGAACGAGCTGCGCCAGCAACTCGATCACGTCACCGAAGGTGATGCGGGTTGAGGTAGAATCATCGGGCTCCGCAAAGGCGGCGGCGCGGCAGGCAGTGCAGGGAAAGGCGGTGCGGAACAAGCAGCGGGAGACGGCATGAGGGTCATTGTTCTCGGCGGCGACGGCTTCTGCGGCTGGCCCAGCGCACTGCACCTATCAACCTGCGGCCATGACGTCACGATTGTCGACAACTTCTCGCGGCGCAACATCGACAACGAGCTTGAGGTGCAAAGCCTCACCCCCATTCAACCCTTAAGCGTCCGGTTGGCGGCTTGGCGTGAGGTGACCGGCAAGTCAATCGCCTTCGAACGCCTTGACGTGGCGGAGCAGTACGACCGCTTGGTGCAGCTCATTGCCGAGGTGCGCCCGCACAGCATCGTTCACTTTGCAGAGCAACGGGCGGCGCCGTACTCGATGAAGTCGTCCTGGCACAAGCGCTACACGGTGGCCAACAACCTCAACGCCACCAACAACGTGCTGTCCGCCATCGTTGAAAGCGGGCAGGACGTGCACTTGGTGCATCTGGGCACCATGGGCGTGTACGGCTACTCGTCGGTGGGCGTAAAGCTGCCCGAGGGTTACTTGCGGGTGAAGATGACGGCGGAGGACGGGGCCGAGGTGGAGCAGGAGATCCTCTACCCATCCAACCCCGGCAGCATCTACCACGTCACCAAGACCCAAGACCAACTGTTCTTCGCCTTCTACAACAAGAATGACGAGGTGCGCATCACCGACCTGCACCAAGGCATTGTGTGGGGCACGCAAACGCGGGAGACGCGGCTGGACGAGCGGCTGATCAACCGCTTCGACTACGACGGGGACTACGGCACCGTGCTCAATCGCTTCCTGATGCAGGCCGCCATAGACCACCCGCTCACCGTGCACGGCAGCGGCGGGCAAACCCGGGCCTTCATCCACATTCAGGACACCGTGCGTTGCATCGAACTGGCCATCGTCAACCCACCGGCGCCCGGGGAGCGGGTGAAGATTCTCAATCAGTTGACGGAAACCCATCGGCTGATCGACTTGGCAGAGCTGGTGTCCAATCTCACCGGTGCCCGCATTGAGCACGTTCCGAATCCGCGCCGGGAAGCCGACGCCAATGAGCTGGAGGCCACCAACAATGGCCTGTTGGGGCTGGGGCTGAAGCCCACCACCCTGCGCGAAGGCCTGCTGCGGGAGGTTGCCGAGATCGCGGGCCGCTACGCGGAGCGGTGCGACCGCAGCCGAATACCCTGCGTATCCGCTTGGACCCAAGACATCGCCAAGGGCTTCGCAGGCCCGGCCTGCTCAATCCCGACCACCCTAGGTCTGCACAGGGCCCAGCGCGTCAATGAATCCCTAAGATCGTGAGAGAAAGACGAGGACGTTCCCCATGAAGCACCGGCTGATTCCGAGTTTCCTCCCCAAAAGCTGGCTGAGCGGGGCAGTCGCAATGCTCATGATGGGCACGGCCGCCGCCGAGTTCGCACCGGAGCCGATAAACGCCAACCTCAGCCTGCCGGCCACCTATCCCAAGCATTGGCTGGTGGTGCATGACGCCGCCTTCTTCCACATGCGGGAAGGCCGTTACCTGTTTGTCGATCCGCGCGCCGACACTGTGGGCGGCCAGGTGCGTGGGCTGCTGTCGGCCGACTTCATCGCCCACTACGAGCAAAGCGCAGCCCGCGGCGAGCACTACGTGATCGAGACCTTCTTCTCCAGAGGCGGGCGGGGTGGTGAGCGCACCGACGTGGTTACCATCTACGACGCGGCAAGCCTCGCAGTGAGCGGCGAGGTGATCATCCCGCCCCGTAAGCTTTCCTCCATGCCGGAGCGCCTCGCAACCGCCTTGGTGGCCCAGGACAGGCTGCTGGTGGTGTACAACTTTACGCCCGGCCAGTCCCTCACGGTGGTCGATTTGAACAAGCGCGAGTTCGTTGCCGAACACGGCATCGCGGGCTGCTCGCTGGCCATTCCCACGGGTGGTTCCGCGGTCACCTCGCTATGCAGCGACGGTGCCTTCCTGACCACCACGTTAAGCGACGGCGGGGCAAGCGCGGCTTCCGTGCGCAGCGCCCCGGTCTTTGCGGAGCAATCTGACCCCATGTTTGAGAAGGCCGGCATCACCGGCGGCGTGGCCTACTTCCCCACCTTCAAAGGCGATGTGCTGCCAGTTGACTTAAGCGGCGACGTGGCCGTGCCGGGCGAACGCTGGGCGTTGGCAAGTGCGGAGGAAAAAGCCGCGGGCTGGCGCCCGGGCGGCTGGCAGCTGGTTGCCGCGGACCACCTTGGCCGCCTCTACGTGCTGATGAACCCCAACGGCTCCGATGGCAGCCACAAGGACGGCGGTGGCGAGGTTTGGGTGTTCGATGCGGCGGCGAAGCAGCGGATCATGCGCATTCCCCTGCCCAATTGGGGGATTTCCATAGGGGTCTCCAACGCGGAGCAGCCCCTGCTGGTGGTCACCAATGGAGAACTTGAGCTGGAGACCTACAACACCGCCACCGGCGAGATGGTGAAAACCTTGATTGTGTCCACCCAAACCCCGTTCATTGTGCGCGGGGTGCAGTAGGTTCCCCATGTTGCGCTCCGTCATGGCCGATGCGGCAAGTTGGGCGGTGGCCGGCGTCTTTGCCGTTGCCGCTGTCCACAAGGCCAGAAACCACTTGGAGTTTCGCGGCATCCTGCAGCAGTACCGGATCATGCCGCCGCCGCTGGTGCCCTTGGCCGCGCAGATGGTGTTGGCCTTGGAATGCGCAATCTGCGTCATGCTGATCGTGCCGCCATGGCGTTTGCTGGGCGGGGCGCTGGCTGCCAGCCTGCTGCTGCTTTACGGCGCAGCGATAGCCCTAAACCTCTATGGCCGGGGCAGAACGGCGATGGACTGCGGCTGTGGGGGCAAGGCCACGCCGCTTTCCGGTTGGCTGCTGCTGCGCAACGGCCTATTGGCGTTGCTGGCTTGTTCGCCGTGGTTGGCCGCCCCGGCTGCTGGGGGCTGGGCTGGCATTGTCCTGGCTGGCTTGATGACCGCCTTGCTGTGGCTGGGCTATGCGCTGGGCAATCAACTGCTTGAGAATCTAGGCCGTGGCCGCGAACTTGTGGGCGCCGTTGATGGATGAGTTCCTGATCGCCTCCAACATTGTCCTGTGGGCGGGCCTCATTCTGCTGGCCGGTTTGGTTTATGCGCTGGCCCGCCAAGTGGGCGCGTTGTTTGAACGAATCGCGCCGGCCGGTGCGTTGATGGTCAACGAGGTGCTCAAGCCCGGGGATCCGGCTCCGGAAGTCGCTGTCGAAGCCCTTGACGGCAGCCCACTGACCTTGGGCGGCCAGCCGGAGTCCGGCGCTTGGCCGCGGGCCACCCTGATGTTCTTTTTGGCCCCGGACTGCCCGGTTTGCAAGACCTTGCTGCCGGTGTTGCGCTCGGTGGCGAAGTCGGAATCCTGGGTGGACATCGTGCTGGCCAGCGATGGCGGCAGCGCTGCCGAGCACGCGGCCTACGTGGCAAAGCAGGCCATCGGCGAGTTTCCGTATGTCCTATCGGAGCGCCTCGGCCGAGCCTACGGCATCGGCAAGCTGCCTTATGCGGTGTTGATCGACGAGCGGGGGCTCATCGCCGCCTTGGGCTTGGTGAACTCCCGCGAACACTTGGAGAGCCTGTTTGAAGCCAAGGAGCGGCAGGCGCCATCCATTCAGCACTACATGCGGCAGCAGGCGGACGGGACCTTCCACCAAGCCAGTCAGCCCGATGGGCAAGGCCTTGCTGAAGACGCATACTACGAAGCCGAAATCCCGGCAGGGGGGACGCAGACATGAACCTCACTCGATTCACCGACGCCATTGACCATTGGACCGAGCGGCGCGCCCGCGGCATCGCCCGGGGCAGCAGCCGCCGGGGTTGGCTCAAGGCCCTCGGCGGCGCCTTGGTGGGCGGCGCAGTGCTGCCCCTGTTGCCTGTGGCCCGGGCCCAGGCCGCCACTGGTGTGCCGGCCGGCACTAGTGTGCCGGCCGGCACTAGCGTGCCGGAGGAGGGCGATCCCGAATCCTGCGGCTACTGGCGCTATTGCGCCATCGACGGCTTCCTGTGCAGTTGCTGCGGCGGCAGCGAGAACGCCTGTCCGCCGGGAACGGAGATGTCGCCAATCACCTGGATCGGCACCTGCCAAAACCCGGCGGATGGCAAGAGCTACGTCATCTCCTACAACGACTGCTGCGGCAGAACGCCCTGCGGGCAGTGCCTGTGCAACCGCAACGAGGGCGACCTGCCGATGTACGTGCCGCAGAAGAACAACGACATCAACTGGTGCCTAGGCACCCAATCGGCGGTGTACCACTGCTCCACGGCCATCATCATCGCCCAAGGCCTCGAGTAGCTGGCGTGCGGCTTGGGGCGCTGCTCGCGCTGTTGTTCGCTGTCGCCTTCGCTAGCGCGGACCTCTCCGAAGTCAATCCCAACCGCGCGCGCGTCAACTACATGCTGAACTGCCAAGGCTGCCACCTGCCGGACGGCGAAGGCGTCGGCGGCATCCCCCAAATGAAGAACTTCGTTGGCAACTTCCTCAAGGTGCCTGGCGGTCGGGCGTTTTTGGTGCAGGTGCCGGGTTCGGCCAACGCCGCGCTGGACGATGCAGCGCTGGCTGAACTGCTCAACTGGATGCTTCTGGAAATCAGCGCCGCGCAACTGCCGGAAGACTTCCAGCCATACACCGCGGCGGAGGTTGGCCAGTACCGGGCATCGCCTTTGAGTGACGTGGATGCCGTGCGCCTGCCGTTGATTCAAAAGATCGCGTTGCTGCCGGGCAATTAGCCGGGAGAGTCCGCGAGTGGGTCGCAGGGGCATTGCAGTCTTGCTGGGAGTGGCGCTGCTGGCTGGCCTTGCTTGGGTCTATCGTGCCGAGCTCGCCATTTGGGGAATTGGCGTTGTTGTGGAATGGGGCCGCGACATCGGGCCGAATCGGGCGGTCGCTTGGCAGCGCGGGCCGGAACAAGCAGCGCAACCGCCGTCTGAGCGGCCGCCCAACATTGTGCTCATCCTCGCCGACGACATGGGTTGGAACGATGTGTCGACCAACGGCGGCGGCGCTGGCGGCGGCACGGTCAAGACACCGCACATCGATGCCATTGCCCAGGCCGGCGTCAACTTCACATGGGGCTACTCGGGCAACGGCACCTGCGCGCCGTCGCGGGCGGCCATCCTTTCCGGCCGTTACGGCACGCGCTTCGGCTTTGAGTTCACCCCCACGCCTTCGATGATGGCGCCCTTGCTAGAGCTGGCCCGCGCGGGGGACGACAGGCCCCGTCGCCCTTCCGTTCCAAACCCGGATTTCGAATCCGTTGAATGGGAAGACATGGGCATGCCAGCCAGCGAGGTGACGTTGGCCGAGACGCTCAAGGCCGCGGGCTATCACACGGCGCACATCGGCAAGTGGCACGTGGGCGAAAGCAACGGCATGGCGGCCCACGAGCAGGGCTTTGACGAGAGCCTGCTCATGCAGGGCGTGCTCTTTCTGCCGGAGGACCACCCCGACGTGGTCAACGCCAAGCAGGGTTTCGACCCAATCGACCGGTTCCTGTGGACAATGGGCGGCTATGGCGTGCGCTACAACGGCGGCGAGCCGTTCGAGCCTGTTGGGCATGTCACGGACTACTACACGGACCAAGCCGTGCAGGTCATCGAGGCGAACCGCAATCGGCCGTTCTTTCTCTACCTGGCGCATTGGGCCATCCACACGCCGCTGCAATCCACCCGTGCGGATTACGACGCCTACCCGCATATCGAAAGCCACACGGAGCGCACCTATGCCGGCATGATTCGCGGGCTGGACCGAAGCGTGGGGCGGGTGTTGGAGGCCCTCCGGCAGCACGGCCTTGAGCACAACACGCTGGTGATCTTCACGTCCGACAACGGCGGTGCGGGCTACTTGGGCCTGCCCGATGTGAACCGGCCGTTCCGCGGCTGGAAGATCACTTTCTTCGAGGGCGGCATCCACGTGCCGTTCATGATGCGCTGGCCGGCGCGGATCGCTCCGCAGCAAATCTTTGCCGAGCCGGTGCACCACTTCGACATCTACGCCACTGCTGCCGCCGCAGCCGGGGCGCCGATGCCGAATGACCGGGTCATGGACGGCGTCGACTTGCTGCCGCACGTGCGCGGCGAGGCCGAAGGCGTCCCTCACGAGACGCTGTTCTGGACGCAGGACAACTACCGCGTGGTTCTGCATCAGGGTTGGAAGCTGCAGCGCAGCGGACCCGATGATGAGTTTCTCTGGCTGTTCGATTTGAACGCTGATCCCACCGAGCGGAACAACCTGGCCGGCTCCCGGCCGGACAAGGTGGCTGAACTCGATGCCCTGCTGGCGGCCCATCTCGCCGAACAGGCGCCGCCGCGCTGGCCCCATCGCGCCTCCAACCCGGTTTCAATTGACAAGCACCTGAACGAGCCCCAATCCCCGGACGACGAGTACGTTTACTATCCGAATTGAGGCGTCCTTTGCCTGCGCTTCAGGCCTCATGCCCGCAAGGGGTCGGTTGCTTGGCGCGTGTTGCGGGCCAGCAGGGCGTAGGTGGCGCAGGAGGTGGCCAAGGCGGGGAACACTTCGTGCAGATGGGCCGACAGGCCGCTGGCCAGCCAAGCCAACAGCACCGGCACCCCAGTGGCCATGGCGCCGAGCGCGGCGCGGGCCGAGCCGCGCCGCCAGTGCAAGCCGAAGACGATGGCCGGGAAGAAGCACACGGCGTACAGGCTGCCCGAGAAGATCGTCAGTTCGATGATGCCGGCCGGCGGGTCCAGGGCCAGGGCGGCGGCGGTGACTGCGAAGCCGATGATGCCCATGCGCGTCCAGGCCAGCGGCCGCTGACTGGGCTTGAAGGTCTTGATGATGTCGTTGTAGAGCACCGAGGCCGCCACCAGCAGCACGCTGTCCATGGACGACATGGCGGCGGCCAGGATGGCGATGATGAGGAAGTCTGACACCGCCAGCGGGAAGACGCTGCGGTCATTGATCAGCAGGGGCACGATGTTGTCGGTGTCGGTGACGCCTTCCACCAGGAAGTGGGCGTACATGCCGATGGGATACAGGCAGAACTGCACCAAGGCGATGCCGACAACGGACACCCACATGCCGACTTTCAGCGCCTTCTCGTCTCGTAGGGCATAGAAGCGCGCCACCTGCCGGGGGTCGACCAAGAGCTTCAGGCTGCCGCTCAGGGCGATGCCCATGAGCACCACCAAGGGCACCGCACCGCCGAACTCGAAGAGAATGGCGGTGTCCGCCCGCTCCCGCAATTCAGGCAGAACGCTGACGCCGCCGGCAGCCGATGTGACGAAGTAGAACATCAGCGCAGACCCCGCAACCATTAGCAAGCCTTGGGCCACATCGGTTCGCACCACGGAGACGAAGCCGCCCACGGACGTGTACAACATGACGATGACCAAGGTCACGCCGATGGCGGCCGTGTAGGGAATCTGCAGGAAGTGCTGAAACAAGGCGCCGGCGCCTTTGAAGATGGCCATCAGGTAAAGCAGGCTTGAAGCCACCACCACTAGCGCTGAAACCAGCCGCAACGTCGGCGTCTTGGCAGCGAAGCGGGCGTGCAGCAGGTCCGGCAGGGTGAGGGCGTCCCAATGCGCGGCGAAGCGGCGCACCTTGGGCGCCACCGTCGTCCAGGCCAGCCACGTGAAGAACACCATGACGCCGGCGTAGGCCAACCACGGCAGGCCGTAATCGTAGCTCTTGCCGGCGTTGCCGATGTAGCTGTTGGTGCTGGCGTAGGTGGCGAAGAAGGAAACCCCAATGACGAAGCCGCCGGCGTTGCGCCCACCAACGTAGTAGCCCGCTACGCCGTTCGCCCGGCGCCTTCCCAGGTTGGCGTGATGAAGCAGCAAGCCAGTGTAAGCGAGCAGCAGCAATCCGGCCAGCCAATGCTCGGCCCACCAATCAAGGGTCACGCCGGCCTCGCCGCGCCAATGGAGCGAACACGGCTCCGGTTCATCTTGGAGCCGATTGCCGCTATGCTCCCGAACACGTAACGCCTCCCCATTCGACGGGTCCGCTTGCTGAAGGAATCGGAGCTATCGACAGGCTCGCAACGCCAAACCAATTCTTGGCTTCCCATGCGCTACCTCATTCAGTTTGTCGTTCCGGCGCTCATTCTCCTCGCCGTCATCGCCATCGTCAGCCGCAGCCGAAGGCAGGGTGATGATGAAGATGGCCGTGGCCTCTTCTTGGTGCTCCTGGTCATTGGCGCGGTGGCTGCGGTGGCGATTTTATTCGCTGTTCAAGGGTACTTGGACTAGGAGCCTGCGACACCGCTTGCGTGTGCGGCAGCGTCTCGAACGTTCTCGTGGGAGAGTCAGCATTAAGTAAGATGCTGAAGAAACCAACATGAACACGTGGCGGCACCGCGCTAGAGATCTCAGCGCCTGCTCGCCCTCGGGCAAGCAACTCCCTAGCAGCCCGTCGGGCTTGGCCTAGGCACTGCAGCGTGGGTTTGGTGCATGGCTTGCGCTTCGGGGGTTGGGCTGGGTGTAGACTCAACAGTGCCTTTGAGTGAATTCGAACATGTTTGATCGCAACTATTTCTTCTTCTTCGCCCGCTGAAGTGAATACGCCATCGGACAGCCACGATGTACGTGACGCAGCGCTGACCGCCGAAGCAGCCAAGCGCTATCAGCCCAAGCTGGGGTTTATGGTTGTCGGAGCCCAAAAGTGCGGGACTACGGCGCTCTGGGAATATCTCACCTTGGCGCTCACCCGGAAGTTGCCATGGCCGTCCCAAAGGAGGTTCACCTATTCGATAGCCCTGACTATTCCCCCGAGTGGTCGTCTGCGGAGATTGATGAGCGCTACGCACCTTCGTTCTCTCATTGCTCGGGCGTGAAGGTCCGTGGTGAGGTCACGCCAATCTACATGTCGGCACGCCATCTTTCCGGAAGTTGCGCCTGAGTTGAAGCGCTACAATCCAGAATTGAAGCTTATAGTGCTGTTGCGGGACAGTGCGGACAGGGCCGTATCCCACTACTACATGGAGCGGTCCAAGGGCAATGAGTCGGCGCCTCTGTGGCTCGCTCTGCTGGCGGAGCCATGGCGATTGCGTCGCTGCGCCAAAACTCGCGATTGGGGTTCAGCCGCCCGCGTGCACAGTTACCGCATCCGTGGCCTGTACAGCTTTCAGCTACGCAACCTGCATCGCTACTTTCCCCGCCAGCAAATGCTCGTCGTGAGCAACCGCCTCCTGCTGCGGGATCACCAAGCGGCGCTGCGCCGAATCTTCAGCTTTCTAGGTGTCTCCGAGAACGTGAGTACTTGCCTCAGTTTCCTAACGATGGCTAAGCGCCCCGCTTCCGCAGGGGACCTGCTCGGTAAGCGACGGCACCCCATCCTGTCCTGGTTGCTAGGACTGAGCTACTTGGCTGAACGGCGGCGGGCGCGAGGCCTTTACCAGCTATAGGCGGAGGCAATCGGCAGGCCTCCAATGAGGTAGCGCGCCGAAAGACAAGACGCTTGACACTCTCCGTGATCGTCATTGGCATGCATCGATTCGAAGTCTCATTGTTGACTGGTAGCCTTCGTTGGCGCAGCAAGACATCGTGTTGCTTGACCCTTGGTGGTGGCGGCACAACGCCGGCTTACCAAATGCTCTGGATGTCGCCAAGAATCTCATGGAACGGTTTTTTGGCGCTGCCTCTCTCCCGCCAAGTTGTGCTGGCGGACGGATTCGTTGGCGCCACGGCGCATTGCTTTGCGGACTTTGGGGTAGAACGTCAAGGCTTGGATGACAGCTGCGGCCAGAGCGTCGGGGTCTGGGGTGGCGATAAGGCAATTCTGGCGGTGATGGCACAAGCCCCGGTTGCCTATGCAGTCCAAAGTCACAACGACGCTGCCGCAGGCCATCGCCTCTAGGGTGGGTAGGTGGAAACCCTCCTCCGCGGTGGGTAGGCAGACCGTCACTTCCGTGCCCGCTAGTGCGGCAAGGAATTGCTGGCGCGGCAGGAAGTCCAGCAGCAAGCGATGGGGCACTTGGGCGTCGGTAAGGCGGTTCGACAAGGCCTTGGCTAAGTCCGGGTGCTTGTGGCCCACGACGATCACGGAGCGGCGCCTGCGTCTTAGCCGATCGGCTGCTTGGCGGCGCAGAGCGACCGCAGGTGGCATGCGCATGCCGTTGACGATGGTGAACACCGGGCCGTTGGCTTGGCCGGTGGCGCGCAGTGCCTCCGCAACCCCCTCGCTGACGCAGATGCGCACTGCCCTCTGGCTGAGGTAGGTGTGCCGTTCGGTGCCCTCACCGACGTGGCGGACGCTTTGAATCAAGTTAATGCGCGGGTTAGGCAGGGTGTCGAGGCCGTTTTGGATCAAGTAGCGCCAGTCCTGCCCGGCGAGAAACAGGATGTCCTGGCGCCCCGGCTGCCAACGTTCGGCATAAGCCCCCTTGCGCGGCGGCCAAAGGCGACGTTGGTCGGGGTGAGGGGTTGCGCCGGGTTCGGCGGTGAAACTGATGCGCGGTGCGTATCCGGGCAGGCGCCGAACGTGGTCGAAGTAGTGGGCATGCTTGAGATGGCCGCCGGTCAAGCGCCGGAATTGGCGATGAAACCAAACCGTCGTTGCGTCTTCCTTTGCCGCCATGTCATTTTGTCCTTCAAGCCTTGAGCGCCGGCGCAGTCTATGCCAAAGCGACACCCCTTGCCCTGTTGCTGGGATTGAAGACGGCCCGATGTCAGGCACGATGCTTTCCAAGCCAAGGCGAGATGGCCCTGCGCAAGGAGAACTTGCTGTGTAGAGCCCGGTTATCGGTAGTGAAAACACGGCTTCCCAAGTCGAGTAAACTAGCTTGCAAAGGGGAGTGGGCATGGACCGACTGGCGCAAGGCTACGGCCTCATCGAGGGGCCGGTGTGGGAGGACGGCAAGGGGCTGCTGTTCAGCGACGTGCTGTTCGGAGGCGTCTTCCGGCTGAGTCTCGACGGTGCCGTGGAAACGGTGTTTGAGCACCGCCGGGGCATCGGCGGCATGGCGCTGCACGAGGCGGGCGGCTTGATCGTCAGCGGCCGGAACCTATCCTTCAAGCCGTTTTCCGGGGGCGCCACGGTCACCGTGCTGGAGCAGGATGAGTCCGCCGGCGTGGTGGGCTTCAACGACCTGACCACCGATGCCGACGGGCGCATCTACGCCGGCGCTTTGGGGGCCAGCCCGGTTTTCGAGGATGGCCGCGAGCCGCGGGCGGGCGATCTGTACGTGGTTGACCTTGATGGCTCAGCCCGCGTGGTGGCGCAGGACGTGCAGCTCACCAATGGCCTGGGCTTTTCCCCTGACGGCGCCACGCTGTACCACTCCGACTCCCGCCGCCAGACGGTCTTCTGCTACAGCGTTGCCGCAGACGGTGCGTTGGGCGAGAAGCGCGTGTTCGTCCGGACGGACAACGGGTCGCCGGACGGCTTGGCCGTTTCGGAGGACGGTGCGGTTTGGGTGGCCTTGGCGGGAGCTGGCGGAGTGAGTGTTTACTCTGATTCTGGGGCGCATCAGGACTTGGTCGAGATTCCCGAACCCATGTGCACCAGCCTCTGTTTTGGCGGCGCTGACCGGCGCGATCTGTACATCGTTTCGGGTTCGCAGGGCAGCCAAGGCGAGCGCGCTGGCGCCGTTTACCGCACCCGAACCAGTGTGGCTGGGCTGCCGGTTGCCGCCGCGCGAACCCGTTTAGGGAGCACGGATTGAGCGAGTAGGTCTTGGCTCGCTGCAGCCACAAGTGCGCACAACCACACTTCTAACCGCTAAGGAACAAACATGTCCAAAACCGCCATCGAAACAGGCACCGACGATCTCTTGGCCCATGAGGAGGCTCAGGTTCTCACCATCACCTTGAACCGGCCTGCGGCGCGCAACGCCATGAGTGGCGAGATGAACAGCGCCTTGGCCACCACCTTGGAGTACGGCGAGCGCTCCCCCAACGTGCGCTGCATCGTGCTGACGGGGGCAGGCGGCGCCTTTTGCGCGGGCGGTGACGTCAAAGGCATGGCCGCACGAGGCGAGGGCGGCGGCCCCGGGCCCACCCTTGATGAGCGCATCCACGGCCAGCGGCTCAACCAGCGCAACACCGCCGGGCGCATTTACTTGATGCCCAAGCCGGTAGTCGCTGCCCTGCCGGGGCCCGCTGCGGGTGCTGGCCTGTCATTGGCGTTGGCCGCGGACCTTCGCATCATGGCCGACACCGCCTTCATCACGTCCGCCTTTGCCAAAGTCGGCTTCAGCGGCGACTACGGCGGCACTTTCTTCCTGTCCCATCTGGTGGGTGCCGCCAAGGCCAAGGAAATCTACTACCTCTCCGACCGAGTAAGCGCGGAGGAGTGCCAGCGCTTGGGCTTGGCCAACTATGTGGTCCCCGCCGACCAACTCGAAGCCGAGACCGCGGCTCTAGCCCGCCGCTTGGCATCCGGCCCGCCGGTCGCCTACCGCTACATGAAGGAGAACTTCAACCGTGCGGCGATGGGAGCGGACGTGATCGAATGCCTTGACTTGGAGGCCACCCACCACGTCCACACTGGCCTGACCGAAGACCACCGCAACGCCGCACGGGCCTTCGTGGAGAAGCAACAGCCGGTGTTTTCTGGCCGTTGAGTGGGGCATCAGCCAAGCAAGCGGGCCCAGCCTACGCGTCGTTGCGCAGGCCGCGCTGCGCCAGGAATTGCGGGTTGTACAGGCTTGACTGATACTTGTGGCCGGTGTCGGTGAGCACGGTGACTATGGTGTGGCCGGGGCCAAGGCGCTTGGCAATGGCCACTGCGGCACACAGGTTGATGCCCGTGCTGGAGCCGAAGAACCAACCTTGGCTGCGTAGCTGGCCGTAGACCATCTCCACCATTTGCTGGTCATCGATCTGCACGGCGTCGTCGATTTCGGTGCCCGCGAGATTGTCCGTGACCCGGCTGTTGCCAATGCCCTCGGTGATCGACGGTCCCGGCGTCATGGTGGCCTCGCCGGTGGTCACCCAGTTGTACAGGGCGCTGCCGTGGGGGTCGGCGAGCACGACCTCGATGTCCGATCGGCGCTCCTTCAGGTAGCGGGAGACCCCAGCCAAGGTGCCGCCGGTGCCCACCGAACAGGTGAAGGCGTCGAGGGCGCCGCCGGTCTGCGCCCAGATTTCCGGGCCGGTGGACTCAAAGTGCGCCAGCCGGTTGGCCACGTTGTCGAATTGGTTGGCCCACACGGCGTTGGGCAGCTCATCGGCATAGCGCCCGGCCTGCTTCTGGTAGTTCATTTCGTCGCGGTAGGGCACCGTGGGCACCACCCGCACCTCGGCGCCAAGGGTCTTCAGGATGGCGACTTTTTCCGGCGACTGGTTGTCTGGCATGAAGATGACGCAAGGGTAGCCGCGCTCATTGCAGACGTGGGCGAGGCCGATGCCCGTGTTGCCGGCAGTGCCTTCCACCACCGTGCCGCCGGGTTTGAGCGTCCCGCTTCTCTCGTGCTCCCTCACCATCCACAGGGCGGCGCGGTCCTTGACCGAACCGCCGGGGTTCAGAAACTCCGCCTTGCCCAGAATTTCGCAGCCAGTGGCCTCACTCAAGGCCGCCATGCGGATCAGCGGCGTGTTGCCCACGCTGCCAGCGAAGCCTTCCCTTGTTTCCATAGCGGCGTTCCGTCGAGCAAAACCCCAAGTTTAACTTGCTTGGCTTACGCTAATCCGTCCGCGAAGCGGCTGTTTCGTCAATCCGACCCCGACGCCTACTGTGGCGCCGAGTTGCGAAGCAACTCGATCACGTCGCCATAGGCGACGCGGGCTTGAACTAATCCCGTGACGGGGCCAACATCCTCTGTTAACTCCCAAGGAAGTCGGAAGGCCCCATGGTTCCAGAATCACTCAAGTGCAGCATTGCAGACGCTGGGCTGAACCCTGCCAAGGTGGATGAACTGCTGGCCCGCGTGCGCCGGGAGGTTGACGCCGGGCTGCTGTCGGCCGCGCAGGTGGCGCTGGCCCGCAACGGCAGGCTCGCCGCGCTGGCCTCCTTTGGCGACGCCTCCGAAGAGAGCCTCTTCTGCGTTTTCTCGGCCACCAAGGCGGTGACTTCGGCAGCGGCTTGGATTCTCATCCAGGAAGGCCGGCTGGACGAGGACGAAATCGTGGCCGACATCATTCCCGAGTTCGCCAGCAACGGCAAGGAAGTGATTCGGGTGGGACAACTGTTCACCCACACGGCCGGTTTTCCGGCCGCTCCGTTTCGGCCGTTGGACTGGAACGATCCGGTCCGGCGGCTGGAGCGCTATGCCCAGTGGACGCTTAACTGGGCGCCGGGCAGCCGCTTCGAGTACCACCCCTCTTCGAGCATGTGGGTGATTGCGGAGATCATCGAGCGTCGCGCAGGGCAGTCCTTTCAGTCCTTCGTTCGGGAGCGCATTGCCCAGCCCCTGGGCTTGGACGACCTGCATGTGGGCCTGCCGGACAGCCAGCAAGGCCGCGCTGCGCTTTGCGAGCACGCCGGCGAAGCCATGACCGATCAGGACTGGATTGACCTCGGCATGCCGCCGCCGCCCGTCACCGAGGTCACCGAGGATGCCATCCTGAGCTTCAACCGCCCGGAAGTGCGCGCCGTTGGCGTGCCCGGCGGCGGTGCCTACATGAGTGCCGCTGAACTGGCCCTGTTCTACCAAGGCCTGCTGCACGGTGGGTTGGGGGGCCAGCGGGTCTGGAGCGATGCCATGCTCAACGAGGCGCGCCGGGTGCGCACTGGCGACTTAACAGACATGGTGGGCACGGTGGCCAACCGAGGCCTCGGCATCATCATCGCCGGTGATGAGAAGCGCAGCTTTCGCGGCTTCGGCAAGACCAACTCGCCCGCCGCCTTTGGCCACAACGGCGCCGGTGGTCAGCTTGCTTGGGCAGACCCCGCCACCGGGCTGTCGTTGGGGTATTGCACCCGAACCCACGACCGCCATGCCATTCGCCAAGGCCGGCGCGGCGTGGCGATTTCCAGCATCGCCGCCCTGTGCGCATCCTAGGGGCGCCCAACGCATGAACAGCATGACTTTCGTAGGATGCTTGGCTGCGCTGCTGCTCGCCGCCGGAGTGGCCGCCGCAGCCGACCAGCGGGTTCTGGCCGAGGTGGAAAAGGAGCGCGCGGCATCCATTGCCGTGGCCGACGACATTTGGTCGTTCGCCGAACTCGGCTATCTGGAAACCAAGAGTTCCGGGCGCCTGCAGGGCTACCTGTCCGACGCCGGATTCAAAGTCGAGAGCGGCGTCGCCGACATCCCCACAGCCTTCGTGGCGAGCTATGGCACAGGCGCGCCGGTGATCGGCATCCTGGCGGAGTTCGATGCCCTGCCCGGGCTCTCCCAAGCGGCCAAGCCGGTTCGGGAGCCCCTTGCGGCAGGCATGCCCGGCCATGCCTGCGGCCACCACCTGTTCGGCGCCGCCTCGGCCTCAGCGGGTGTGGCGGTGGCCCGCTGGCTGGCGGCAACGGGCGTCGCCGGCACCGTGCGCGTGTACGGCACGCCTGCCGAAGAGGGTGGCTCCGGCAAGGTGTACATGGTTCGGGCGGGCCTGTTCGATGACGTGGACGTGGTGCTGCACTGGCACCCCGCCGACCGCAACGACGCCTCCGCATCCAGCAGCACGGCCAACAAGTCCGGCCGCTTTCGCTTTCAAGGCACCGCGGCCCATGCCGCTTCCGCTCCGGAACGAGGCCGCTCAGCACTCGACGGCGTTGAGGCGATGAACTTCATGGTCAACCTGATGCGCGAACACATCCCGGAGGACTCCCGCGTTCACTATGTCATCACCGATGGCGGGGACGCCCCCAACATCGTGCCTGAGTCGGCAGAAGTTTATTACTACGTGCGCCATCCCAAGCTGCCCACCGTCAAGGCGTTGTTTGAGCGGGTGGTCAAGGCTGCCGAGGCCGCGGCACTGGGCACTGAGACGCAAATGACCTACGAGGTCATGCACGGCAACTACCCCGTCCTGCCCAATGAAACCCTGGCGCGGCTGGTGGACGCCAACCTGCGCCGCTTGGGCGGCTACGCCTACAGCCCCAAGGAACAGCGCTTCGCCGCAGCCGTGCATCAAACCTTGGGCGCATCGGCTCTGCCGCTCGGCACGCAGACTCAGGTCCAGCCTTTCCGTCAGCGGCAAGGGCGGGGCTCCACAGACGTGGGTGATGTCAGCTGGGCAGCGCCGACCGTGGGCTTCGGCACCGCCACTTGGGTGCCGGGAACCCCCGCCCACTCCTGGCAGGCCGTTGCTGCGGGAGGCACCAGCATTGGCCACAAGGGCATGCTGCTGGCGTCGCGCCTGCTGGCGCTGACGGCCACGGACCTGTTCCAGGATGCTGGCCTCATCGAGCGGGCTTGGGCGGAGCTGCGGGAAAAGCGGGGCGTGGACTTCAAGTACGAAGCCCTGTTGGGCGACCGAGAGCCGCCCTTGGACTATCGCCTCTAGCCGTGAACATCGGCTTGCTGCACCCCGGTGCCATGGGCGTCACCGTGGGCATGGCGCTGGCCAAGTCAGGACATCAGGTGCATTGGGTGTCTGAAGGGCGCAGCGCGGCCACGGCCAAACGCGCCGCAAGCGCCGAGTTCGCTGATCTACAGGCCTTGGGGAGCCTCACGAGCACTGTGGACGGCATCATCTGCGTTTGCCCTCCGGAGGTTGCCCTTGAAGTGGCTTCAGGCGTCGCCCGGAGCGGCTTCTCCGGCCTCTATGTGGACGCCAACGCCGTATCGCCCCAGACCGGTGCCCGCTTAGCGGAATTGCTGGGCGAACGCTACGTGGCTGGCGGCATCATAGGCCCGCCGGCCCGCTCGCCCGGCACCACTCGCCTGTTCCTGTCCGGTCCCCATGCAGCCGTTGCCGCGGGTTGGTTTGGGGCCGGGTTCCTGGAAACGGTGGCTCTCGGCGAGCGTCCCGGCGCGGCCAAGGCGCTGAAGATGTGCTACGCCGCCCACACCAAGGGAGCAAGCGCCCTGTTGCTGGCCGTACGGGCGTTGGCCGAGGTTGAGGGCGTCACCGACGCGCTGCTGGCCGAATGGTCCCGTTCGCAGCCCGGCTTGGCGGAACGCGCGGAACGCACCGCGCAGGCGGTGAGCCGCAAGGCTTGGCGATTCGCCGGGGAGATGCTCGAGATCGCCGCCACGTTTGAAGCCGCCAACTTGCCCCGTGGCTTCCATGGGGCCGCCGCTTCCGTGTACGCGCGCATGGCCGATCTCAAGGACGCCGACCACCCGCAAATGGCCGACGTGATCGAGCGCTTGATCAGGTAGCCGGCAGCTTGTCCCCGTGCAGCAAGCCACTGGCTTCCATCAAGCGGTGGGGATGGCTTGGAACACGGTTTGTCGCGGGCCAAGTCGCGGGCAAAAAGCAACCCGTCGCGCCGCTTCGCGCCCACGCCGCCAAAATGCGGCACCGCGCACTTCAGGGTGCGCATCTTCGCGGCCCTTTCTGAAACATCCGGGCTAGCGGTTGGCCAAATCATGTGTTGACAGCCAAGGCCGCAGTCAATGATATTGCCCCCGACCTAGCAAGGCATTGACTGGAGAGCAGGCATGGAATCCAACGAAAAGTTCGAAATTCGCGGCATCAACCACTTGGCATTGGTGTGCCGAGACATGAAAAAGACCGTGGACTTCTACTCCGGCGTGCTGGGCATGCCGTTGACCAAGACCATTGAGCTGCCCAACGGCGCGGGCCAGCATTTCTTCTTTGACATCGGCAAGGGTGATTCCTTGGCCTTCTTCTGGTTTCCGAACGCCGGGGACAGCCAACCGGGGGTTACCCATGCGCGGGAATTGGTGGGCCGGGGGGACATCACCTCCGCCCACGCATCCATGAACCATGTGGCCTTTGACGTGCCGGAAGAGAAGATTGACGCCTATCAGCGCCAACTCAAGGCGGCGGGCGTGGATGTCACGGAAGTGGTCAACCACGACGATTCCGAGATGGGCGCCAGCCCTGAGATCACCGAAAGCACCTTCGTGCGCTCGATCTACTTCAAGGATCCGGACGGCATTTTGCTGGAGTTCGCGGCCTGGACCCGGGAGCT
This sequence comes from Candidatus Azophilus sp., assembly GCA_965220835.1. GTDB lineage: Bacteria > Pseudomonadota > Gammaproteobacteria > Pseudomonadales > Azotimanducaceae > Azophilus. The sequence continues at coordinate 3,506,889 of OZ244842.1, forward strand.
TGACGAGCGCGACGTAAACCTCGCGCCCGTCAGCGTTGACTGAACCCGGCTTTTGCCGGCAGCGGGTGAGCAAGCGCCGGTGGGCGTAGCGAGCGCTGCTGCGCCTGTGCGGTTGGGCTATGCGTGGTACGTGGTGGGCGTGCTGCTCATCGCCCAGACCTTTTCGTTTCTTGATCGCATGATCATGGGGCTGCTGGTGGGCCCCATTCGCGAGACCTTCCAGATATCGGACACGCAGTTCAGCCTGCTGGCGGGGCTCGCGTTCTCGCTGTTCTACGCCCTGATGGGATTGCCCTTGGCGCGGATTGCCGACAGCAGGAGCCGGCGCAACCTCATCGCCGCCGGGATTGCGGTCTGGAGCATCATGACCGCCTTGTGCGGGCTGGCCAAAGGCTATTGGTCGCTGTTTTGGGCGCGGGTTGGGGTTGGTGTTGGCGAGGCGACCCTCGCACCCGGCGCCTACTCAATGATCACGGACTACTTTCCGAGATCCGTCTTGGCCCGCGCCCTATCCGTTTACATGGTGGGCGTGACGTTGGGGTCTGGGTTCGCCTACATGCTTGGCGGCGCGGTGGTCGCCTACGTGGAGGACATGGACCAGTTGGTGCTGCCCGTCGTTGGCGCGCTGCATGGCTGGCAGCTGACATTCCTGATCGTCGGGCTGCCCGGTGTGCTGGTCGCCTTCCTCATGCTGGCAACCGTTCGCGAACCGGCCAGACGCGGCTTGGATGCTGGCGATGCGGCCTCCATTCCCTTGGCCGACGTGGTGCGCTACCTGTGGGACCGCCGCGCGGCCTACGGCGGCCACATTGTCGGCGTGTCCATCTTTATCATGGTGGTCTATGCCCTGAACTTGTGGGGCCCCAGCTATCTCATTCGCACGTTCGGCTACAGCCGGCCGGAGGCGGGCTGGGTGTTTGGCGTGGTCATGATCGTGGCCGGCACCGCCGGGCTGCTGCTGGCGGGTACCTTGGCGGATGCCTGGATGCAGCGTGGCACCCGCGATGCCTACGTGCGCACAATTTTGCTCAGCATCGTCTGCATCATCCCCTGCGCGCTGTCCTTGGGCTTCGTCACCAACGATGTGCTGGGCGTCGTGATGATCGGGCTGGCCGTGTTCTTCTCGGCCTTTCAAGGCGGCCTTTCCGGGGGCACGTTGCAGCTGATGACGCCCAACCGCATGCGCGGCCAAGTCACTGCCGTTTATCAGCTGGTGGCCAATCTGATCGGCTTGGGCTTAGGTCCCACGGTGGTCGCGGCGACCACGGACTATGTGTTTGGCTACGATGCGGCCATCGGCAAATCCATCGCGCTGTCGGCCGCCCTATTGTGCCCCTTGGGCGGCTTCATCTTGTGGCGGGCGCTGCCGAAGATTCGCGACGAGTTGGAGCGGCAAGCCTAGCTGCCGACCCAGCTCGTTGGCAGCAGGGACAATGTCATGGCCGTTAGGGCAAGCGCCAGATGGGTGAGGACCAAGCGCGTTGCTGAACCATCACATCTTGATCCGGAAACTGCGCGCACAACCCGCTGCCTTGGCATAGATGCTTGGTCCAGCGCGGCGTTGGCTGCTCCAGCACTCGGGCGTACCAGAAGGCGGGTGTGGCGGGGTCGTGGTCCGGGTCGCGCCAGGCGACGCACAAGGTGTCTCGGCCCTCGGCGAATTCCGCCAGCACCATCGTCCGTTCCTGGTAGCTGCCATTCACCAAGCTGCCTTTGATGAGGTCGACGCGGGCCAACCGTTGCCGGTCCCGGGCCGCTTGCACGATGAATGTGGGCGGCTCGGCGGTGTCCAACAGCTCGCCCATGAAGGGCGTGAATTGGGGTGCGGCCTGCTCGCAGGCGTCCGCGGGGCTGACCCCGAAGCGCAGCCTGATGCGCGGCCCGCTGGTGGCGTAGGCCGAGCGTGCCTTGAGCGCATCGAAGATCGAAGCCCGGGTGTTTTCCTCGGCCCAGACGGCAACCAGCCCGCCCGGGTTGTAGCCGGGCGCGCCCAAACGCTGCTCGTCCGTCAGCCACAGGGATGAAATGCCGCCGAAGAAGTCCTCGCTGCTCACTTTGCCGGCGGTGCCGAAGTGCGTGTCCGTGGAGCCGATGGCGCCGAGCATCAGCGGGTTGCGCTGGCCGCCGCTGGACTCGTAGGCGACCAACCCCCGCCCCAGCAGCGTGCGGTAGTAGCTTGAGCGCGCATTCGCCCAGATCTGCGCTTCGGTTAGGTTCTCCTGGCCGGTCAAGCGCTCCTTGGCGGCATTGGTGATGAGGCGCTCGAAGGCGCAGTCAGGGCTGGTGTCGTTGCCGTCTGCGGGCAAGCATTCGCTGTTGCCCTTTTCTTGGTGGATCTCAGCGAGGCGCTCGTATCGCGCCCGGGCGGCCAGCTCCGCTTCGGGGGCGCGCTCCACTTCGAAGGTGCCGCCGTCCGCCCAGTTGATGTTGTGTGGAATGGTCAGCACGTCACAGCCGTTCTCGGCCGTGCAAGCCGCTGCCAACGCTTGCCAGAGCGCGCCCACTTGCGGGTAGCGGATGTAGTCGAACACTTGGTTCGGGACTTGCTCGCTGCGATAGATCACGTTGCGGTGCCAGTGGCGGCCGCCCGGGGAGGGGGTCCATTCATAGCCAATCAGCGCCGTGAACGCGCAGGGTTCGTTGGCCTCATTGGCGGCGTGCTGCATGCGGCGCCATTGGCTGGCGCTGGCAGCGCCGCAGTCGATGCCGTTGGCTTGCCCCCGTGCGCCAAGCTGCTGATGCCGAAGGAACGGGCTGTCCGCTGCGGTGCCGGGTTCACTGGTGTCAAAGAGGCCGTCCTTGGCGCATATCTCCGCTGGCTGCGGAGGTGAGTCGCTGACCAAGGGCAAGAGGTAGGTGTTGAAGATGTGCCGGGCCAGCTTCCCTTTGCTGTCCCGGCCGTCGCGAATCGCCTCGCAGTAGGCGTTGTCGGCATACAGCGGGTCGGTGCACGCGTACATGACGTCGAAGGTCTCGGCGTGATCGGTCACTGCGGCGAAGTCCAGCGGCCGGTCGAGGGATGTGGTTGTGCCGTCGGCCATGCGCAGCGGCTGGCCCTTGGCAAAGGCGTATGCCTCCTTGGGCGTTGCGATGGCGCCGAATGCGTAGGCGTCCAGCGAGAAGGCCGTGTGCACGTGCAGGTCGCCCCAATACAACGCCTTCACGCCGGGCATGGCGTTGTCGCAGGTAACCCCATGGGCGCTGAAGGCGACGCCGCAGAGGCAAAGGGTCAGCGTTAGGACCATTGCCGGTTCAGCGCATCGGCGGGCTCGGTTAAGCACTGTGGGCCTTTAGCCAGCCGGTGATTAGATCCGCCACTTGGTCGCGCGCGGTTTCGGGGGTCTGCAGGTAGTGGTCGCCGGTTATCATCTCAAGCTTCTTGTCGGCGGACCCCAAGGCGTCGAAGATGGCCTTGGCATCGCTTGGAAAGACCCCGGTGTCGCCCAGGCTTTGAATCACCAGCGCCGGCTGCGTGATGCGATTGAGATGGGGCGCCCCGCGACAGTGGGAGTCCCTAAGGCTCCACATGGACAGCCAAGTGCGCAGGGTGTTGGTCAGCCCGATGCCCCGCGGGCCGAAGTTTGCCGCTTTGGGATCCCCGGCATAGCACACGCCCACCTGGCGTTCGGACGGGTCCAAGGTGCCGTCCATGAGCCGAAGGTCCGCCCAGGTGCGGTACAGGTTGAAAGCGCGGTCGAACCAGCCCGACGCCTGCAGCCGCTCAAGCTCGGCATGGCACCACTCGGTGATCCGATGGTTGCGCGCTTGCTGGGCAGCGCGGTATCGGTTCACGAAGTCGGGCGAGTACGGCGGTCCATTGGCGGGATCGTACATGTTCAGGCTGGCATCGACGCTGATCGGATCCGTCTCGTCCGTAATCGACGGATCGAACCAGTCGGTCAGCACTTCCGGTCGGCCGAGGTGTGCGCAAAGTGAGACGTACAGCGCCGCTCCCGGCAGGTCATGCACGGCGTCCGGCAACCTGAGTCCGGGAGTGGGTGTCATGGTGACCCCTTGGGCTTGGGAGAGGTAGGCGCCCATGAGCGAGCCGCCGCCGGAGTTGCCCAGAATCACCACCTGTTCAACACCGGCGCTTTCCCTCAGCCAACGCACTCCGGCGCCGATGTCGATGAGGGCGTGCTCAAGCAGGAAAAACCCTTCGTTGCCGCGAAAACGCGTGTTCCAGCCCAGAAACCCGTAACCGCGAACGGCCATCAGCTCGCCGAGGTAGTGCTCGCTGAAGTCCACGTTGTAGTGGGTGGCAATGAGCGCCGTCTTGGGCGGCTGGCCGGTGGGACGGTAGTACAGGCCTTGGCAAGGCATGAATCCCGCCCCGTTGCGAATGCTGGTCGCAGATTCCAGCGATACGAATTCGCGCTGCCACTGTGCCATAACCTACCGCGCAGTATCGTCCCGGCGAACCGCGACGATACTGGGAAAGCGCTTGGAGTTCAAAAGAGTGCGGGAGCACGCTTGGCCCGTAGGCGCCAAGAGTGGGTTGGCGTTTCAATGGCGCGCGACTCCGCCGCCGTTTGATCCGGGCCTCTTTCTGTGTAAGATGATTTGACGCCAACTTCGTCAACATTGGGAGAGTGAGACGTGAGAATTGAGCTAGCATCGGACCTGCGAGTCGCTAACGTGAGTGTCGCCAAGGTTGTGGGAACAACCGAAAAGCGGCCGGATTGTCCTCATCGGAAGCACCGGAGTGCATCCCGCTTGTTTCGGGGCCATTCCGTGGTGGTCGCCTTGGCGGCGGCGGCCCTGTCGTTGCCCTTCTCGGGCGAAGTTCGCGCCGCGGATGACCAGCCTGCGGCCCGCACGCTTGAGGAAATCGTCGTCACCGCGCGGCGCCGGGAGGAGCGCCTTCAGGAAGTGCCCACTTCGGTGGCCGTGATTTCCAGTGAGGAGATTCAGGCCCGCGGCGAAGCCAACTTCGACGTCATTGGCCAGATCGTGCCCAACGTGCACTTTGAAAGCGCTGGAGGCACCAGCGGCGTGGAGTCGCCGGTGGTCTTTGTCCGTGGCATGGGCCAAGCGGACTTCATCATTGTTGAGGATCCCGCCGTTGGGCTCTATCTCGATGGCGTGTTCATGGGCCGCATGGTGGGCCAGGCCTCGGACTTGGTGGATGTGGAGCGCATCGAAGTGCTGCGCGGCCCTCAAGGCACCTTGTTCGGGCGCAATACCATCGGCGGCGCCATCAACATCGTGTCCAAAAAGCCCGACGACGTGTTTGGGGCGTCGATCAAGCTGGCCGTTGGAGAGGATGGCCTTATGGAAGCTCGGGGCACGCTCAACGTCCCGTTAGGTGACGATTGGGGCGCCCGCTTGAGCGCCTTCGGCCGCGAAATGGACGGCTACGTCGATGCGCTTCAGTACGATGGCTATGAGCTGGGCAGCGAGGATGTTTGGGGAACGCGGCTGATGATCAGCGGCATGGCGGGCGAGCAGCTTTCCGTTGACTTCAGCTTTGACTACGCCAAGGACGAAAGCACGCCGGGCGCCATCGTCCCCTTGAACGGCATCGGCGTTTGGGACGGGCAGCAAAAGGAGGGCCCGGGGCAACCCGGCGCGTTTGGCAACTTCTGGAACGTCTTCTACAGTGGCGACCCGGCAAGCTGCACCTCCCCGGCCGGGCAGGCCAGCAATCCGGCCTGCTACGGGTCGGTGTGGAACGCCGGGCAGTACGAGTCCAACAGCGTCTTCACTGATCTGGAAGGCAATCCGATCGAGGCCGATCAGGACATCGAGGTGTGGGGCGCGAATCTGACGCTGGGGATGGACTTTGAGGCGGTTTCCGTCAAGTCCATCACGTCCTACCGCGAGTTCGACATCTTTCTGTTCAACGACCTCGACTTCTCACCGCACATCGTGTTCGCGAACACGCACCCGGAGTACAGTCAGGAGCAGTTCTCCCAAGAGCTGCAGCTGACGGGGGCCGGCATGGATGGCCGGTTGAACTACGTGGTTGGCGCCTACTACTTCGAAGAGGAAGGGGTGGAGGACATCTTCAATCAGATCGCCCACGTTCCGGCCATCAGCGGCGGGCCGCCGGCCAACTTCTTCCAAAACTTGGCGCGCAACATCGACAACGAAAGCTGGGCGCTGTACGGCCAATTGACCTTCGACATCACCGACATACTGCACCTGACCGTGGGCACCCGGTACACGGAGTCGGAAAAGGACTTCGAGATGATCACGGAGCGGGTCACGGCAACGACGGTGCAGCCGGGCTTATTGAAGACCAAGGAGCACACGCCCATGGCGAGCTTGTCCTACGACCTGAACGAGCGGTCCATGGCGTACTTCACCTATTCGGAAGGCTACCGGGACGGCGGATTCCCGGCGCGATTCACGGGCGTGGTGCCCATTCCGCTGCCCAACTACGAGCCGGAATTCGTTGAGAACTACGAGCTGGGCTACAAGACCACGCTGTTTGGCGGGCGTTTGCGCGCCAATGTGGCGGCGTTTCTGATGGACTACTCCGACATGCAGATCTCCGCCACCTCACTGCTGCCGGGGGTGGGTGACAACACCACCAAGTTCAACTTGGGGGATGCCAACTACAAGGGCTTTGAGATTGAGCTGACGGCTCTGGTCACCGAAAACTTCATGCTGGGCATCAACGTCGGCCATCTGGACGACGAGATCGACTCTCTGGTTGGGGGCGGGTTGGTGTCATCCGGGGTTGTGGTCACCGAGGATCACGACCTGCCGTTTTCGCCTGCCTGGACCTTGGCGATCACTGCGGCCTACGATTTCGATCTGCCCAACGGTGCGGTGCTCACGCTGCGGGGCGACTACTCGACCAAGGACGACTACTACACCCGCACCGAGAACACCGTTGAATCGTTCACCGATGACTACGAGCTCATGAACGCGAGCTTCGTGTATCGCAGCCGGGACGAAAAGTGGAGCTTGGGCGTGCGAGCCCGCAACCTGACCGATGAGTTCTTCTTTGAGTCGCGCACAACGTTCTCGGCTTTCCAGATGGGCTTTGGCAAGCCGGTCCGGCCGCGTACGGTTAGCGCCTTCTTCACCTACGACCTATAGCGTCTGGGGTTTGCAGCCTTGCCGGGTGTCCGCGATCAGTAAAGACAACCAACCAGCGCAGCTCGCATTCCCTCACCGAATCGACCGGCACCTGCTGGCGGGTTTGGTGCGCGCCGTTGATTGGTTCGACAACGGTTTGCAGAACGCCTTGGCATCGCGCGGCTTCAAGACCCTGCATCGCACCCAGTCGATGATCATGGTTCACGTGGCCAGTGGCATCGAGTCGCCCGCGGACATCGCAAGGGAGATGGGATTAACCCGTCAGAACGTGCACCACATGGCCAAGAGCCTCATTGCCGATGGGCTCATCGAGCAAGCGGTGGATCCCAAGGATCCGCGCCGCTCCTTGTATCGGCTCTCGGACGCTGCACTGGACATTCGGGGCACCGCATTGGCAACCCTCGGGCAATTGGAAGCGGCCTTGGCGGAACGCATTGGCAATGCCGAGGTGCGGCAACTCAAGCGCTTGGTGGGGCTCGATTGGGGCCCTGAGTTCACGGATCACGGCGAGCTGGAGGCGGCAGCGAGTGTCAGGTCCCGTTCCGCCGGGGGAGGCTAGGGCATGCGGGAACAGGAACTGATCGAGCGCATACGCGCACTGGTGCCCATGGTGGCCGCCCACGCCGCCCAGGCGGAGCGTGAGCGCAAGCCGGTGGATGCGGTGATGCAGGCCATTGAAGACACCGGCGCTTACAAGTTCTTTGTGCCGAAGCGCTACGGCGGCTTTGAGTTCAGCCTTGAGTCCTTCATGGAAATCGGCATGCTGCTCGGCGAAGGGTGCCTGTCCACCGGATGGGTGGTGACCTTCTGCATGGAGCACAACTGGCTGCTGGGCCTGTTCAACGAGCAGGCCCAGGACGAGATCTTTGGCCAGCAGCCCTACATCATCGCCCCCGGGGCGCTGGCGCCAAAGGGAACGGCCACACCGGTGGACGGCGGCTATCAAATCAGCGGCCGCTGGGAGTGGGGCACCGGCGTCATGCACGCGGATTGGGTCATGGTCGGTGCGCTGACCGCCAACGGCGACCCGGAAAAGCCGGAGTTGTGCATGTATCTCATTCCGCGCGACCAAGTGAACGTCATTGACACTTGGCATGTGGCTGGGATGGTGGGCACTGGCAGCAACGACATCGAGGTCACCGACGTGGTGGTGCCGGGCCACTTAAGGCAGAACATCGCCGACATGCGCGATGGGGGCAGCCCAGGGGCTGCGTTGCACGGTTCGGCCACCTACCGCATGCCCATGATGCCCGTTCTGGGGCTCACCGCGGCCGCGCCCGCCGTAGGGGCCGCGCGCAAGGCTGTGGCCCTGTTTCGCGAACGGCTCTCGAGCCGCGACGTGTATGGAACCCAGGATAAGCAGAGCCAGCGGGCCACGGCCCAAGCCCGCTTGGCCAACGCCCAGGTTGCGGTTGAAAACGCCGAAACGCTGCTTGTGCACATCGCTCGGCAGGTTATGGAGTGGGGCGAGAGCGGGCGGCGTTGCGAAGTCGAGCAGCGCGCGCACTTGCGGCTGCAAATCGCCACGGTGGTGCGCCACGCGCGGGACGTGGTGCGGGACGTGGTGGAGGCCAGCGGCGCCCATGCGCACTTTCTGGACAGCCCCTTGCAGCGCAGCCTGCGGGACCTGCACACGCTGTCCTGCCACACCGTGTTCGACATGGACGTTGGCGCGGAGCTCTACGGCCGATTGCTGCTGGGGTTTGCTCCGAACGCGCCCGTGTAGGCGAACCAAACGCTCTATGCGCGGCTCATGCGGCTTGGCCTTGGCCGCCCTTTGCCGTTGCCACGTTGGCCGTTGGGGGCGCTTTTGCGGCAAAGTGCGGCTCGCCGACCGGCGGCGGTTTTCGTCAACGGCCCGCTCTGCTGTGTTGGCAAGTCAGGGGCTAATGCGCCTATTGGCCTTTGAGCCAAGGCAACGCCCTGCCGCCGACTGGGACGCCGACCAAAGTTCCAAGCAGTTGCAGCGCGCTGAGCAGAGCGGGCAAGTCGATGCCTGTTTGAAAGCCGGACTGATGCAGCATGCTGACCAGGTCCTCGGTGGCCAGATTGCCCGCTGCGCCGGGGGCGAATGGGCAGCCGCCGAGTCCGCCCAGGGAGGCATCGAACTTGCGAATGCCCGAGCCCAACGCCGCCCAGACGTTGGCCAGGGCCAAGGCGCGGGTGTCGTGCAGGTGCGCGGCCACTCGGTTGGCTCCGAAGGCCGCCACCATGCGGCCAAACAAGGCCTCGGCCCGCGCCGGGTTGCCGGCTCCGATGGTGTCGGCGACGATGATTTCAGTGGCGCCCGCCTTGCACATTTCGTTGGCCAACCGCTCAACCTCGGAATCCGGCACCATCCCTTCGTACGGGCACTCGAAGGCCACGGAAATGTAGCAGCGGGCTGCCAAGCCATCGGCACGGGCTTGCTGCAGCACTTCACCGCACACGGCCGTGGCGGTGTCGAGGCTCATGTTGATGTTGTTGCGGTTCATCTGCTCCGTTGCCGAGAGCACCAGGGCGACTGAGCGGGCGCCTGCCGCTCGGGCCAGTTCGTAGCCCTTGTGATTGGGAACCAGGGCGCTGAAGTCGGCACGGTTCAGATCGAGTTGCCCCAAAACCTGCGCCGCACCCGCCATCTTGGGCACCGCCTTGGGGCTGACGAAGCTGGCCACTTCCACCGCCGGCACCCCCGCGTCGACCAGCTTGTTGATCAATCTCACCCGCTCTTCGGGCGATACCGTGGCTGGATGATTCTGCAGCCCGTCGCGGGGCGCCACATCGTTAACGATCACCTGTTCCATCAGGGTTTCCTCAAGCGCTTGGGGCCTGCTGCAGCGCACCTGCGGCGATGCCTTGGTGGATTCGTTCCTGGGACATGCCCGCCCACTCCTCGAGCACGGTCACCGTATGCGCGCCGAGCACGGGGGGTGGCGCAAAGGTCTCGGCCGCATTGACCGACAGCTTCACGGGGTTGCCAGGCACCTTGGCACTGCCGCCAAGGGGATGGTCGAGCTCCACCACCATGTTGCGATGCAAGACTTGGGGGTCGCTCAAGGCTTGGGCGAAGTTGTTGACGCGGGCGCTGGGCACGCGGGCGGCCTCCAGCTTGGCCAGCCACTCGGCGGCTGGGCGGGTTTTCAGTTTTTCGGCGATCAGGCTCTCGATGTGGGCTTGGACCTTAAGGCGCTCAGGGGCAGTCGCGTAGGTGGGGTTGCGCAGCTCATCGATGTCCACCACATCCAGGAACGGGGGCCAAAAGGTGTCGCCGATCACGGCAATGGTGATCGTGTCATCGGCCGTAGCGAAGGTGTTGTAGGGCGTATGCACGAAATGACCGTTGCCGATGGGTTCCGGTATGTCACCGGACATCAGGTGCATGGTGGCCATGTAGTTAAGCAGGCTGATCTGCACATCGAGCATGGAAATGTCCACGTGCTGGCCGACACCCGTGCGCTCTCGCGCCAGCAATGCCGCTTGAACGCCCATGACCGCGAACATCCCCCCGCCTAGGTCGCCGATGGGGATGCCGGCGCGCACGCTGCGCCCCGGTCCCTCACCGGTGATTGACATGCCGCCGCCGAGGCCTTGGACGATTTGATCGAATGCGGGCCTCTGATAATGAGGCCCCCCTTCGCCGAACCCGGTGACCGTGCAGGTGATGATCTTCGGGTTTCGTGCCGCCAGCCGCTCGTGGTCGATGCTCAGTCTTTGCGTTACCCCGGCGGAGAAATTGTCCAGCACCACATCCGCATGGCCCACCAATTCATAGAAGAAGTCGAGCCCGGCGGGTGTCTTCAAATCGATTGCCACGGAGCGCTTGTTGCGGTTCAGCGTGAAAAAGTAAGCCCCCATGCCGTTCAGCGAATAGCGTCCATCATTCTCCAGCAGCCGCCGAGTCCCTTCGCCGTTGCCCGGCGGCTCGACCTTGACGGTGTCGCATCCGAGATCGGCCAGGATCATGCCCGCATAGGGCCCGGCCACCATGTGCGTGAGGTCGATGAGGCGAATGCCGGCCAGCGGCTTGGATGGGGGGCGCTCGTTCATGGGGCGGTGCAATGAGAGTGACGTTGGATTATAGGGCGCGGTCCTATGCCTGTCTGAACGGGGGCGTTGCGCCGTCCTTGCGCACCGCCCGCCGCTACGAAGCCAAAGCTCGCGTACGTCAGCCAGAGTCCGGCGAGCAGCCACCATCGGCCGCTAGCCCAGGTCGCGTCTTGAATTGAGGATTGGCCCCGGATAAGTTCCACCATCAACCTTTGTTTGGGAAAGCTCATGACGCTGCAGACGCTCGACGCCGCCGCGACCACGCAGGACGTTTTGGACGTGTTGGACCAGGACGGCGCGGCCATCGTGCGCGATGTCATCGACCAGGATGCTGTTCGTCAGTTGGTCGGCGAAGTCGCGCCCTACATCGAAGCCACGCCCATGGGCCGCGACGATTTTTCGGGGCGCCGAACGCAGCGCACCGGCGCCTTGGTGGCCCGGTCGCCCAGTTGTCGAGCGCTGATCATGAATCCGCTGGTGTTGGATGCCGCCCGCGGCTTTCTGTCGCCCTTCACCGATCGCATCATTCTGCACCTTACGCAAACCATCCACATCCATTCCGGCAGTCGGGCACAGCCTCTGCATCGGGATCGCCTCGCTTGGGGCAAACACATCCCAAGGCAGATTGAACCCCAGTTCAACACCCTGTGGGCGCTCACCGACTTCACCGCCGAAAACGGCGCCACCCGCTGCGTGCCGGGCAGCCACAAGTGGGATTGGGAGCGACGCGCTGAACCGGGCCAGATCCTCCAGGCGGAGATGGCCGCCGGCTCGGTCTTCCTTTACACGGGCAGCGTGCTGCACAGCGGCGGCGAGAACCGGGCGCGGGAATCACGGCTGGGCCTCAACCTGACCTACACCCTAGGCTGGCTGCGTCAGGAGGAGAACCAATACCTGTCCTGCCCGCCGCACATCGCCAAGGATCTTGAACCGGAACTGCAGGAGCTGTTGGGCTACACCCAAGGCAACTACGCGTTGGGCTACTTCACCGATCCCGAGCGGCACCATCCGGGCCAGGACATCATGCCGCCGGAGGCGGCGCTCGGGCGGCAACCGCGGCGAGGCGCCAGCGTCAGTTTCACGGAAATGGGGGCTTTGGACTTTTCCGCCACCGAGCAAATCTAGTGCCGGTTAGCGATTAAGGTCGCGAAACGCCGAATTGGTCAGGCGCGGCTTCCCGAAAAGCTGGCATTGCCGAAGGCGCCCAGCTTGACGTCGCCGCTGATGCTGTCGCCGTCCACCGTGGCGCTGAACTCCAAAGTCATGGCCATGGGCGTGGTGATGTCCGCCTTCCAACTCAGCGAGTCACCGTCGGCGGCGCCGTCCTTGAGTTCGATTTCGCCCTGGGGCCCGCTCATTTTGCCGCTCAGCGCGGCACCGTCCGTGGCCAACTCCAAGGTCGCGTTCTGGGCGCCCATTGGCGTGTTCATGGTGATGCTCCAAGTGCCGTCTGCGCTCATGGGATTCTTCCTTTGGGTTTCAAGAGGGGGCGCAGTATGTCACAGGAGTTCGGGCGGGTCACTAATGGGTTGCTGCGCCAGTTGGCGGCAAAAGAAGTGCCCGGCCTTGGCCGCGGCATGCCTGCCGAGGTGCGCGCAGCGCGGGACAACGCGACACTGAAAGGCGTTATGGAGACCGGGCCATTGGTTAAGGGGCTTTACTAGATTGTGCGAAGTTGCTATGGTGCCCGACGACGTTTTGCTTGAAGTGGGAGGTTCCAATGACGTTATCTGCGGCACGGTCGAAGAAGTGGCCTCAGCTTGCCGTTCTCGCCCTGTTTGGGTTCTACCTTCCGGCCCTCTTTGCCCAGGAAGACACCATTGAGGAGGTCCGCGTCATCGGCGAAAGGGCGTTCTTTGAAGCCCAGTTCAATGCCACCCGCACCAGCGCGGGCGCTGACTCGGCCTCCTTGATCAACCTTGTTCCCGGCGGGGCCGCCACCAGCAACGGCGCTCTATCCGGGCAAATCCAGTACCGGGGCATGTTCGGCCCGCGCATAAACGTGCGCATTGACGGCATGCTCATCCACGGCGGCGGGCCCAACTGGATGGCGCCACCGCTGCACCACATCCCGGCCGCCTTGATGGAAGATCTCATCGTGGAGAAGGGCATTGCATCCATTGCGACTGGCGGCGGCATCGGCGGTGCGGCCAGAGCCCGCTGGAAGCGCCTGCCGTTCAGCGAGGACGGCTGGGGCTTGAAGGGCGATGCGGAATTCTCCGCCAGCTCCGCCGTTGAGGGCACCAGCTCGTCGTTCGTTTTCGGCGGCGCTTCCGCCAATCAACGCATCTACCTGATCGGCAACCTGGACGAGGGGGACGACTTCGAATCGCCGGACGGCGAGGTCGCCGCCACCCGGTACGAGCGTGCCGTGTATGGCTTGAGCTACGGCTTTCAGACCAGCGACCGCAATCACGAATTCAACATCGATGCAAACCGCATTGAAACGGAAGACACGGGCACGCCAAGCCTGCCGATGGACATTGACTGGTTCGACACCGAAACCTTCAACTTTAGATATAGCGGGTTCCTCGGCGGCTTGGGCTTGGAGGCCGGCGTTTACCTGTCATCGATCGACCACGGCATGGACAACTTTCGTTTGCGGCCCGCACCGGACTTCTCCTCCTTGCCGCTGCCGCCGTTTCTCGGCGATGACAAGCGGACCGCGTTTGCCGAGAGCGACGAGTGGGGTTTTCGCGCTGCCGCCAATTGGGACTTGGCACGGGGGCAACTGGTCATCGGCGCTGAGGGCAAGTACGGCGAACACGACGTATGGGTTGAAGACCCGGACTTCGCGCCGTTTTTCGTCCGCAACTTCAACGATGCGGACACCAAGCACACATCAGCCTTTGCCCAATGGTCCGGGGTTGTGGCGGATGACTGGTACTTGGAAGTTGGCGCCCGTCACGAGTGGGTGAAGACGAGCACGGGCGAAGTGGACGCCTTCCCGGCGCGCTTGGCGGACATGAATCCAGCCATGTGGGGGCCAGGCACGCCGCCGCGGGCGGTATGGCTGCTGCGCGAGCAGTTCAATGCACGGGATCGCTCGCAAACGGACGGCAACGTGGATTTGCTGGCCAAGGTGCGTCATCGGCTGACCGACACCCTAGTGGTGGAGGTCGCCGCCGGCCGCAAGACCCGCTCCCCGATCTACCAGGAGCGCTATCTCTGGATACCGCTGGAGATCAACGCCGGGCTGGGCGACGGCAACAACTACGTTGGCAACCCGGAGCTGAAGCCCGAGAAATCCGATCAATTCGAATTGGGCTTGGAGTGGCGGCGCGGCGACGCTTGGTTTTCGCCACGGTTGTTTCTGCGCGACGTGGATGACTACATTCAGGGGGTTCCAGTCACCAACATGGCAGCCATTGGCGTCAGCCGCAACGCCAACGGAGACCCGACGCCACTGATGTTCGACAACACCGAGGCCCGATTCCGGGGTTTCGACCTGTCGTTCGGTTTCCCGCTCCACACCAACCTGCGCGTTGAGGGCATTGCTTCGAAAGTGACTGGCAAGCGCAGGGACGTCAGTGACCATCTGTATCGAATCAACCCGGACAATGCCCGGCTTTCACTGGTGTACGAGCGGGGCAGATTCACCGCGAGCGCCCATCAGATATTCGTCCTGGACCAAGACAATCTCTCGTTTGCCAACACCCACGATCCCTTGAATCCCAACAACAGCTTTGAGGAGACGGACGGTTACGCGCTGACCAACCTGTACCTGAACTGGACCACAAGCCGTGGCCTCAGCTTCACGGTCGGTGCGGAAAACCTGTTCGACAATTCCTACATCGACCACCTCTCGGGGTTCAATCGAGTGCTGGACAGTGTTGTGCCGCGGGGAAGCCGCCTGTATGGTCAAGGCATCAATCTGTTTGGGCGGGTCAGGTTGCAGTGGTAACAGCTTTCCTGCTAGCTTCGCCGGGTTGGCTGGCTGGCTGCGCCCAGGCTGCATTGCCACGGCTGCTGGAACGGGAGAACGACGGCATGGATTCGATGGCATTTGATTGCGGGGCGGCCTATGGAGGCTAGTGCGGAAGACCGGCAAAGGTACGACCTGGTAATCGAGGGGATGACCTGCAGCGCCTGTTCGAGCCGGCTGGAGAAGGTGCTCAACGCGACGGATGGCATCGACAGCGCGGTCGTCAATCTAGCCCTGGAGCGCGCCAACGTCACCGCGCTGCGGGAAAGCCTGAACCTCCAAGGCGTCATCGAGGTCGTGCGCCGCTGCGGTTTCCGGGTGGGTAGCGAATCCTCCACCTATTTCGTCAGTGGGCTGGACAGCGACGAGGTGGCGAACCACGTGGACGCAACCCTGCGCGGGATTCCCGGCGTCATCGACGTGGAGATGGACAGAGCGCAAGAGCGCGTTGAGATCTCGCTGGCTTCGTTGATGGTGCCAGATGCCCTGCTGTTCGAGCAGGCTCGGGGCGCGGGCTTCGACTTGGTTCCCGATTCCCTGGAGGTGGACGAGCAGGGGCATGCGCAATCGATGCGCGAACGCCAGCAGACTCGGCGGGAACGCATCGCGATCGCCGTGGCAGTGACTTTGACCGCCCCCTTCTTGGCGCAGATGTTCGTCATGTTCCTGGCCGGGCCCGATGCCATGCACTTGCATCTGCCACCCTTCGCCGAGCTTGCCTTGGCCATTCCGCTGCAGTTCGTGCTTGGCCTGCGTTTCTATCGGGGGGCCATCAACTCCCTGCGCGGCGGCGGCGCCAACATGGACGTTCTGGTGGCGATGGGCACCACGTCGGCATTCGCCTACAGCCTGTACCTGATGATTTCGGACTTGGACGCCGCGCGGGGCCAACTGTACTTCGAAGCTTCCGCCATGATCATCACGTTGGTGATGATCGGCAAGTATTTTGAGGCTCGCGCCAAACGCGGGGCGGCGGCGGCCATTCAGGAGCTGCTTGCCCTGCAGCCGGACACCGCCTTGGTGCGCCTGCCCAACGGCGAAGTGGAGGAGCGGCGGGGCAGCCTGCTGCGGGTGGGCGACATCATCGTCTGCCGCCCTGGAGACCGGATCGCCGCCGATGGCGTGATCACCCGGGGAGAGGCCGATGTGGACGAGTCCTTGATCACCGGCGAAAGCAACCCCGTGCCCAAGGGCGAGGGTAGTGATGTGGTCACCGGCTCCATCAACGTCGATGGATTCATCGACATTGAAATCAGCGCCGTGGGCGAAAACTCCACGCTCGCCCGCATGATCCATCTGGTTGAAAGCGCGCAGATCGGCAAGCCTGCCGTGCAGCGCCTCGTGGACAAGGTCAGCACCATCTTCGTTCCGGCCGTGGTCGCCATCGCCATCGTCACCTTTGTTGGTTGGCTGGTGGGCGGCGCCGGGCTGGCCGTGGCCGTCAAAAGCGCCGCAGCCACGCTGGTGATCGCCTGCCCCTGCGCACTCGGGTTGGCAACGCCTACGGCCATCATGACCGGCTCGAGCATCGCCGCTCGCGCCGGCGTCCTCATCAAGGACATCGCCACCCTGGAGCAAGCCCACAAGGTGGATCATGTCGTTTTCGACAAGACTGGCACGTTGACCGAAGGCAAGCCGAGCGTTGCGGACATCGAACTGCTGGCCGGCCTTGAGGAAGACGAAGTGCTGCGCATCGCCGCCTCCCTGCAACAGGGCAGCGAGCATCCCATCGCTCGGGCGTTTCGGGACGAAGTGGAGCGTCGCGGCTTGGCGCTGGCGGATGTGGAGCATTTCAAGAACGTGGTGTCACGGGGCGTTGAAGGGGACATAGCGGGCACGCGGTATCTGGTTGGCAACGACCGGCTGTTTCTGGATCGCAATCTGGACCCGCCCCCTCGGGAACTGTTCCGTGGCGGCACGGAAGTCTGGCTGGGGGCCAGCCTTGCCGGAGGCGATGCGCTGCTGGCGAGGTTCGAGCTGGTGGATGAGTTGCGGCCGATGGCGAAAGCGGCCGTGGCGCAGCTGCAAGGACAGGGCATCGTGCCCCTGCTGGTATCTGGAGATGCCATCCCGGTGGCCAAGCGCGTCGGCGCGGAGCTGGGCATTGGGGAGGACTACGTTCACGGGGAAACCAAGCCGGAAGACAAGGCCCGAATCATCGCTGAGCTGTCCGAAGGGGGGGCGCAGGTTGGCATGGTGGGCGATGGCGTGAATGATGCGCCGGCGCTTGCCCAAGCCAGCGTGGGGATTGCGCTCGGCACCGGAACCGGGGTGGCCATGGAGACGGCGGCCATCACGCTCATGCGGCCGGACCCCCGCCTCGTTGCGAGCGCGATTGACATCAGCCGCCGGACGTTTCGCAAGATCAAGCAAAACCTCTTCTGGGCCTTCATCTACAATGTTGTGGGCCTGCCGCTCGCCGCGTTTGGCTTTTTGAGCCCAACGCTGGCGGGCGCCGCAATGGCCTTCTCCAGCGTCAGCGTGGTCAGCAATTCACTGTTGCTGCGCCGCTGGAAGGCTGAACTCAACCCTTCAAGTCACCCACAGTCTTAAGGAGACCATAGATGACCACATTGGAAATGAAGGTAACCGGAATGTCATGTTCCGGCTGTTCGGGCACCGTTCATAACGTCGTTGTCGGACTGAGCGGCGTGAGCAGCGCGAGTGTCGATCACGCCAGTGGGGCGACCACTGTTGAACACGACGGCAGCGTGGACTCGGAAGCCATCTTCGGCGCCATCCGCGATGCAGGCTTCGGTGTGTCCACCTGCGGCAACGAGAGTTGTGTTTGCGCCAATTGCGGCTGCGATCCCTGTGCTTGCGCCAAGGGTTCGAACGCTGCAAACGAAAAGTGCAAGTGCAGCAATTGCCAGTGCGACCCCTGCGTCTGCAATTGACAAGCATTTCCTAGGAAACCGGACCCGGCCGTTAAGCTGTCCAGGCAGCGAGGCGCGTTGAAGCCTCTTGTCGTCAGCGGGAGCTGCCCGGTTCCCCAATGGCTGTTTGGCGCCCCTTCGACCCGCCCACCAAGGCGGCAGGGGCGCTGTTGACCGGAAACGCCAAGACTGACGGAAAGGCTGAACATACCAATTCAACGGGAGGGATTTCGAGGGATGCTGAAGAGATACTATCGAGTAATATGGCCATTCGTCTTTTTCGGATTCGGGATCTATGCCCTGATGGCCAGCTCGGGCGGCGGCCATGGCCATCATGGCGGCGGCATGCCGCAGGTGTTCGGGCTCGACCTGCATACGCTGATGTGGTTCCTGATGGGCCTTGCGCATGCCGATGCGCTGTGGGGTGGCAGCCACGGCCCCGACTAGTTGACCTTGGGCCGCACTGGCGCTGTGCGGCCGTTCAGCGAATCCGAGCCTAGGAGTTGATGGCCCCATGCGGCAATCGCGCAGACAGTTCGTAGGCTGGAGCACGCTGGCAGCGGCGGCGGCTGGCGTGAATGTCGCCCTGCCCGCATGGGCTAGGTCCGGTGCGGCCACCGGGGTCCAGGGCTTAAGTGCGGTCTCTGGAACCACCTTCGATCTTTCCATTTCCCAGGCGCAGGTGCCGATCGACGGCAGGCTTGGCAACGCGATACTCATCAACGACAGTTTGCCCGGCCCGCTGCTGCGCTGGCGTGAAGGCCAGGACGTCACCTTGCGCGTCACCAATCACCTTGGTGCCCCAACATCAATCCACTGGCACGGCTTGCTGCTGCCGCCCGGAATGGACGGCGTGCCCGGCGTTTCCTTCCCCGGCATCGCGCCAGGCGAGACCTTTGTTTACCGGTATCCGATCCTTCAGGCGGGCACCTACTGGTACCACAGCCACTCCGGATTGCAGGAACAGTTGGGTCACTATGGCCCGATCGTGATCGAGCCCAAGGCGGACCCGGTCAGCTTTGACCGGGAGTACGTGCTGGTGCTTTCCGACTGGACTTTCGAAAACCCTCATCACCTGTATGCCAAGCTCAAGAAGAAGAGCAACGTTTACAACCGGCAACGCCGCACCTTGGTGGAGCTCATTGGTGACGCGCGTGAGCAAGGGTGGGGCACTGTGCTGGCCGACCGCAGCATGTGGGGTCGAATGCGCATGGATGCAACGGATCTTTCCGACGTCACCGCCTCCACCTATTCCTACCTGATCAACGGACATGGGGTGTCCGACAACTGGACCGGCCTGTTTCGCGCCGGTGAGCGCGTGCGCCTGAGGTTCGTGAACGCGGCGGCGATGACCATCTTCAACGTGCGCATTCCCGGCCTGCCCATGACGGTGGTGCAGAGCGATGGCCTTGATCTCCAGCCGGTGGAAACCGACGAGTTCCAGATCGGCGTGGCGGAAACCTTCGACGTCGTTGTCCAGCCGCTCGATTCAGCCTACACGATCATGGCGGAGTCCAATGATCGCAGCGGCTTCGGGCGGGCCACGCTGGCCGTTCGCGAAGGTTTGAGCGCACCCATTCCGGAGTTGCGCCCGCGGCCGGTGCTCTCCATGCGAGACATGGCCATGGCGCATGACATGGAGGGCGGCGGCCATGGCGGGCACAAGGCCATGGGTCATGACATGGAAGGCGGTGGCCATGACGGGCATAAAGCCATGGGTCATGACATGGAAGGCGGTGGCCATAACGGACATAAGGCCATGGGTCATGGACGGATGTCTGACGAAAACCCGAAGCCGGCCAGTCATCACGCGCACAAGGGGCATCGCGCCCGCGCCACGCGCGCTGCTGCGACTTCAGTTCGCGAAGGCGCAACCCAGATTTTTCCTCATGCCAAGGGCCCCGGGGTGGTTGGGTTGGCGGACGTGCAGCAGTTTCGCTTGGATGAACGGCCCTTCGGCCTTGAAGACGCGCCCCACCGAGTGCTCGTTTACGCGGACCTCAAGAGCCTGACGCCGATTCCCGACCCGCGTCCGCCGGAACGGGAGTTGGAGCTGCATCTGACGGGCAACATGGAGCGCTACATGTGGTCCTTCGATGGCGTGAAGCTCTCGGAGGTCGATGGGCCGATCGTGTTCCACGAGGGCGAGCGCCTGCGGCTGGTCATGGTGAACAACACCATGATGCTGCATCCGGTCCATCTGCACGGCATGTTCTTCGAGCTCAACACCGGCGAGGACCTGTACCGGCCGCGCAAGCACACGGTGACCATCAAGCCGGGTGAGCGCCTGTCCATCGACGTGACCGCCGATGCCTTTGGTGACTGGGCCTTCCACTGCCATCTGCTCTACCACATGCACGCAGGCATGATGCGTGTGGTTTCCGTGCGCCGCCAGGACGGCACGGCATGGCAACCCGCCTGAGTCCGGCCGCGTTCATATTGGCCGCGGTGACGCTTGCCGCGCTCGGTACGGCGACGCCGGCGTGGAGCGAGGCGCGGCCCATCACCATGGCCGAAGCCAAGGCAGCGATGCTCCACGAGCATGGTGGCGGGCGTTTCTGGATGGTGGCGGCGGAGCGCCTCGAGCGCACCATCAATTCCGGCGACCAATCAGTGTGGGACATGAGCGCTTGGTACGGCGGTGACATCCACCGGCTGCGCATCAAGTCGGAAGGCGAGTATGTGGACGGCCGGATCGAGCATGGCGATGTGCAGCTGCTGTACTCCCGCGCCACAACCGCGTTCTGGGACCTGCACGTGGGCGTGCGCAAGTCCTTAGGCCACGAGCCTGGTCGGCACTGGGCCGCGTTCGGCATTGCAGGCGTGGCGCCCTATTGGCTGGAAACGGATTTCAGTGTGTATGTCGGCGACAACGGTGCTGCCTTTGCCACCTTGGAATTGGAGCACGAACTGCTTGTCACCCAGAGGGTCGCAGTCCTTTCCCGTGGCGAGTGGGGGTTGCGGCTGGCCGGCAGCGAATTGGAAGCGCCCAGCGACGAAATGGCCCTCGGCCTGCGCTTGGCGTTCTTCCCCAGTCCTCAACTGGCGCCGTACCTGGGCTTCGAATGGACACGTAGCGACGGGGAGAGTGACACCGTGGTGGTTGCCGGCGTCTCGCTCTGGTTCTAGGCGCCGCTCCGGACGCGGAGTGCGTGATTCAAGGGCGACGCGAAACAGAACTGGCGCACGCTGGCAGGATCACCGCACGCCGGTAAAATTACCGCACGCCGGTAAAGTTACCGTACGCCGGCAAAGTTACCGTACACCGGCAAAAAGGTAATCGGCTGCACAGGAGTCCGTTTCGTTTTGAAAGGAGACGGAAAACGCGACAGTGGACGCCGTCGGCAAGGCGAAGCGGTCAATGGTCCAAGTTCCCGTTTGGTCGCTGCTGGAACGATAGGTGCCTGACGCGGTGAGCGCTTCGGCGTTCTCCACCGGAGTGCCGGACAGCTCCAGAACCCGCCCGTAGAAGTTATCGAACTGAAGTGCCAATGCCTCGTCTTCCGCAGTGACCGTCAGTGTGGTCGAGTCTGCCAGCGGAATGCTGCCGATGCACTCTGGCGCGCCCGCGGTCACCAAGCTCTTGCCGACCGAGGTCTGGGCTAGCAGCAACGGACCATAGGTGGCGAGAGGGGCCGCGGACGGCATGGGCCACTCCGCCTCGATGGTGGTGCCGACGCGCGCGCCCTCGGCGCCGAGCACGACGGACTCCCGGTGGGTTGCCACGGTGCCCGCGCCATCCCCCCATTCGACGAGAACGTCATAGGGGCCGATGATCATTCCCTCGAACCGGGCGAGCGGCTCGTCACGCTCGAGCGTGACCGTCTGAGCTTGCCCGTGCCCCAGCACCTCCACCGTAGCCAGTGCGTCCCGAGACCCCTTGACCACGCCCAAGGAAGGCGGGTTTTCGAGCAAACCGGCAAACTCCAGCGTCGTCTGGCAGGAGCCAGCGGGATTTTCCAGTTCAACCAAGATGGCTGCCGCATTTGGCGCGGGCTCCGATAAGTGAGTGAGAGCCCAAGGCCCAGCCACGCCATAGGACGACTTGAAGGTTCCCCTGGCGGTGAGCGGCGAGGAATCCGGATCGAACTGGCCAGATAGCGTCAGTGTGTCGCCTTGGGCTCCGCTGAAGTTCAGGTTCAAGGCCTCACCGTCCGCGATGAGGGCCAATTCCAAACGGGCGGCATCCTCTGCGCCGGGTTCTATGTCGGGACGCAAGCATCCTGCTTGGTCGAAATTCGCCCTGCCGGTGTAGCGACGCTGCGTGGATGTCTTGATCGCTGCTTCGACCACCAGATCGGCTCGCTGGTAGTCCACGTTCACGGTCACGTCGCCGGTGGTTTCCTGCAAGTTGATGAAGTAGGCGTAAGTGCCGATTTCCGCGCCGGCGCTGTTCACGGCAACCCGCAGGTCGTAGCGGCCAACCTCGAGGTCATCAAAGCGCACGAGCCTTGCGCCTTTCGGCATTTCCCGCTCGAACGTGCCGCTTTCGCCCTCAAGCGTGACCACGGCGACGGCGCCCGCGGGCATGGCCTCGTCTGAGCTGATGTGCAGGCGCACGATAGCCGAACTCAGCACGGGCGTCGGCTCCACCTCGACGACTTCGGCCTCCGACTCGTCCGCGGCATCCGACTCCGGCGGCATCGGTTCAGGCACGTCAACCGTTTCACATCCCGAAACGGCCAAGAGGACGATGCCAAAAGCGAGCATCGACTTCGTTGCAGCGCACAGTTGCGCTCGATTGGAATTCCGCACGATAGCCTTCCCCGTCAGTGTCAGTCAGCGCGCCGCTTGCTCCGCCCTCGCATTCTCCACGGCGGTGCTGAAACCGCAGTGCGTCGCAGCCCGAGCGATTCTATGAAAAATCCAAATCGCAAACAAATCGCCGCGCAGTCATCGCGCACTCATCAAGGGCCGCCACCTGTCCAGCGCCCGCGCGGCTCCGAAAGGCAAAGGGAAACCACCCCATTAGGCAGTACGAACCTTGGCCCCAAGGCCAAGGTTCGCCTTGTTTCGGCTCGTTCAAGAAATGTAGTATTCGGTGGCGGACAAAGAGGAAGATTGTGGGGCTGCCAAAGCGCTTGCGGACCGAACCGATGCTGCGTGCCGTGCGGCGAATCGTTCCGAATGCCGAAGGGTTGGCGGAACGCCTAAAGCGTTGCTCCGCTTGGTTAGGGCGCCAGCCGGCGGTTCGCCTGATCACCCGCGTGCTGTCTAGGATCTCCGGGCAGCTCTATGCCGGCATGGGCGCCATTGTGGCGCTGACCTTGGTCGCAAGCTTGGTGGCATGGCTGGCGTTCGAGGCGATCGGCAATGCCCAGTCCGAAGTCAACGAAACCAGCATGCCGCAGCTTGCCGGGTCCTTCGCTGTTGCGCAGCAAGGCAGCGCTTTGGCGGTCGCGGCCATGCGTCTTTCAGGCGCTGCATCGGCTGAGGAACTCGCGCAAATTGGTTCCGAGATCGATCAGCAGCGCTTGGAGTTCGAGATTCGTCTGTCGGAACTGACGGATCACAGCGGCGAACGGTTCGATAGCGTGCGCAGCTATGGTGGGGCGCTGATCACCAACATTGACGCACTGCGGCGAGTGGCCCAGGAGCGGATGGCATTGCGGTCACGCGTTCAATCCTCGCGCGAGGAACTGGCGGGCTTGGATCGGGATCTTTCGCGCCTGCCGGCATCGGCCGCCCAGCTTCGCGACCGGGGAGCGCTGGCCGTCCAGTTCCTGGAGAGCGCGCTGGGCGCCGTTGATGCCGAGTCCCTCGAGTCCGTTGAGGAACGCCTCTCACAGCACGTCACCACCCTGCGCGGCAACAACGCCATCGCTGAAGGCCTGCGCAGGCTGGGCCTGGCTCGAGACGGCGTGATCGCACTGCGGGCACAACAGCTGGTGCTGGACGGTCGCCTGAATGATCTGGCCAGCCAGAATCGCAATCTGGCGGCGGATTTGCTCAGTGCGGTGGAGCGCCTCGTTGACGACGCGCGCAGTGCCGCCGCCGGGGCGGCCAGTGCGTCACAGGAGGCCATCGACGCCGCACTCACCCAGCTGTTCGTCATCAACGGCTTCAGCATTGTGGGTGCCATCCTGATTGCCTGGCTGCTGATCGGCCGGCTGTTGGCGCCCCGCCTGCAGGCGCTGTCCAATCGAATGCTGGCGATGGCCGATGGCGATCTTGAGGCCCCGGTCGCCATCGGCGGCCGCGACGAAGTCGCCGAGCTCGCCTCAGCCTTGGAAGTGTTCCGGCGCCATGCCATCGAAGTGCAGCGGCTAAACCTAGTCGAAAAGCTCGCCGAAGAGTTGCGCGGCAAGAACGATCAGCTTGAAACCGCACTGGAGGACTTGCGCCACGCCCAGAACCAGATCGTGGCGAGGGAGAAACTCGCCGGTTTGGGTGAGCTCACGGCCGGCGTCGCCCACGAAATCAGAAATCCCCTCAACTTCGTGCACAACTTCTCTGAAGTCTCGGTGGACTTGATGGAGGAGCTGCTCGAGGAGCTTGCGGACAGCCAGAACGGCTTCTCCGATGATCAGAAGGAATTGCTTGAGCCCATTTGCACCGACATTTCCGGCAACCTCAAGCGCATACGCAGCCACGGCGGGCGAGCGGAACGAATCGTCGGCGACATGTTGAAGATGGGCGGCAGCACGGGTTCGCGGGAGCTGACAGCCATCAACAGCTTAATCGACGAGCAGATCAATCTCGTGCTCGCCAAGCAGGAGGGCAACGACGAGCCGCCTCTGAACATCGAGCGGGACTTCGACTCCCAAGCGGGCAAGATTGAAGTCGTTCCACAGGACATCGCCCGCGTGGTGCAGAACTTGATCATCAACGCTTGCCAAGCCACTGCGGAGCGCAGCCGTGCCGAAGAGGAGGCCGGCCGGACTTACGAGCCTACCATCGTCGTGGGAACCCGCAATCTGAACGATCGCCTTGAGGTGTACGTGCACGACAACGGCACTGGCATCCCTGATGACGCGGTCGACATGATTTTCAATCCCTTTTTCACCACGAGACCAACTGATCAAGGCACAGGGCTTGGGCTGTCGTTGTGCAACGACATTGCCAGGGGCCACGGCGGCTCCATCCGTGTGGAAACGGAGGTTGGCAGCCACGCCCGGATGACTTTGGAACTGCCCATCTCGCAGCTGCCCGCGGCGGAGCCGGCAGCCTAAATCGCTGAATTGGAGCGGTTGGACTCCGACGGCCGAAACCGGACGACGGCGCATGCATAAAACGGTGATCGACGTGGATGCCCTGCGGGCGCTTGATGGCCAAGTGCGCCTGATCGACTGCCGCGCCCGCCTCGGCGACTTGGGCTACGGGCGGCGAGCCTATGAACAAGGCCACATCCCCGGCGCCCAGCACGGCGACTTGGACCGCGACCTTGCCGCCCCACCCGGCCCGAAGGGCCGTCATCCGCTCCCGGACCGGGCCGCGCTGGCCAAGCGCTTCGCCGCTTGGGGCGTCAACAACGACGACCAGCTGGTCTTCTACGATGACGCGGCAGGCGCCTTCGCTGCCCGCGGGTGGTGGTTGGCCCGGTGGTGCGGCCACGAGGCGGCAGCGGTGCTCGAAGTCGGCATAGGCGCTTGGCCGGGTTCGCTGGCCACCGGTTCCCCGGTGGCGAAACGCGGCAACTTCTCGCTGCGAACACCCCTGACGCGAACCGTCGGGGTGGCCGAGATCGCGGCCAATCCAGCCGCCCTGATCCTGATCGACGCCCGCGCCCAGCGCCGCTTCGACGGCCTTGATGAGCCTGTCGATCCGGTGGCCGGGCACATTCCCGGCGCCCACTGCCGGCCCTTTCAGGGCAACCTGGACGACGCCGGCCGTTTTCTGCCCGCCGCGCAACTGCGTGAGCGCTTCGCCAGCTTAGCGGACCATGCAGTCTGCTACTGCGGATCGGGGGTGACCGCCGCCCACAACGTGCTCGCCATGCGCTTGGCGGGCTTTGGCGAGCCGGCGCTCTATCCGGGGTCCTGGAGCGAGTGGATCAGCGACCCCGAACGCCCCATCGCGCCGTGATTGAACCGGCCCGTTTCGGGTGGGTGGACGGCCAACCCTTTGCTCAGGACTTTGGCGACATCTATCATGCCCCGGACGGCGCTCGCGAGGTCCGCAACGTTTTCATGGCGCCTGCCGAGATCGAGCGCAAAGCGGCGCAGGCGAGCGCCCGGGGCTGGACGCTGCGGATCGGCGAGTTGGGATTTGGCACCGGTCTGAACTTCGCAGTGGCCGCCGCCGCTGCCCTCAGCGCCGGCTGCCGGCTGCATTTCATCAGCTTCGACCTGCGCCCCATCGCTGCCGCCGACTTCGCCGAACTCGCCCGCCGCCGCCGTGCGAGCTGGCCGATCTACGATGAGTTGAGTCGGGCCTATCCGCCCTTGCTGCCGGGTTGGCACCGCCGCGGCTTCGCTGAGGGCCGCATCGAGCTCTCACTCTACTGGGGCGATGCTGGTGATGGCCTGAGCGACCTGGCGAAGCGGCAGCGCCAGCCCATTGACGCCTGGTTTTTGGACGGTTTCGCGCCAAACCGAAACCCGGCGATGTGGGCCGAGAGCTTGCTGCAGCAGTTGGCCAACCTGTCCACTGCCGGCACGTCCGTCGCCACCTTTTCCGCCGCCGGAGCGGTTCGGCGAAATCTGGAAGCCTGCGGCTTCAGCATGCGGCGGGTGGATCAGCGCCCGCACAAGCGCGAGAGTTTGGCCGGCACTTTCGCCAAGCCAGGCCTTGGCCGCCAGCCGGTGGCGAAGCGGGTGGCCGTTGCTGGGGCGGGTGTGGCGGGCGCCAGCATCGCCCGTCATTTGGCCGATCGAGGCATAGCCGTGGACGTGTTCGACCCGGCCGCTTCCATAGCCTCCGCAGCCTCGGGCATCCCTGCCGCACTGCTGCATCCAAGACTGCTTGGCGACGGCAGCCCCAGCGCCGCGTGGCGCGCTCATGCCTATGCCTACAGCCAAGCCTTTGTGCGGCGTTTTCCGGGCTTCCTCAAAAGCGGCGTGCTGCATGCTCAAGGGCCGAACCTCAATAGCGCCAAGGTGCGCCGCATTACTGCGGCCTATGCTGGCAGCGGATTGGTGAGCGCCTGGAGTGCCGAGGAGGCCAGCCAAGCCAGTGGCTGGCCCATCAATGGCGAAGCCTTGCTCTTTGCGGACGGTGGACTTGTGGAGCCCAAGGTGCTCGCCCGTGCTCTATTGGACCATCCGCTCATTACCGTTCAACTCGGGCGCCTTGCGCCAACCGGCTTGCGGCCGCTGACTTTGGCCTGCGCCGCCGCCGTGCGCCGTTGCGCAGCGGCTTCCTTTCTGGAGCTGGTGGAGGTGGCTGGGCAAATGGACATTGTGGCCCTGGCGGAACCGCCTCGCCTGCCAGTGGTCAGCGATGGCTATCTGGCGCCCTTCGGCTGGGGCGTGGCCGCCGGAGCTACCTTTGAGCATCGGCCTTGGCCCGTCGAAGACGCCACCGCCCACAATCTGCGCCAACTGAGCGGATGCCCCCATCGATGGCTGAGACGTTTCCGGGCCAACCGAGCCATCGCTTCCGATCGCACGCCCATCGTCGGCGAATTGGCCGAGGGCCTCACCGTCAGCACCGCCCACGGTGCGATGGGCATGACCACCGCGCCCTTCGCCGGCGCCATCGTCGCCAGCCGTGTGACCGGCGACTTCCCGCCGTTGGAGTGCGCCGTTGAAGCCCTTGTGGAGCCGTCCCGTTTCCGTCGCCGTCAAGCTCGGCGCGGCTACCGGCTCGGCGCTTCGGCTTGATTTGGGCGGTCAGGCAGCGGCGTTGCCGTTGAGAACGCGGACGTTGATGACGCTGTCGATGGCGGCGAGCTCGCCAAGCAGCGCATTGTCCGGAGCCGCTTCGATGTCGAGCAGGTTGTAGGCAACGTCGCCAAGGCTCTTGTTGAGCATGTCGATGATGTTGATGTCGTGCTTGGCGAGCACTGAGGTCATCTGGCCGAGCATGCCAGCCACGTTGCGGTTGGTAATGGCCAGGCGATGCCCGCCCGAGGGCTCTAGGGCCACCGCCGGAAAGTTGACCGAGTTGACGATGTTGCCCGTCTCCAGAAAGTCGATGAGCTGGTTGGCCGCCATGACCGCGCAGTTCTCCTCCGCCTCCGCCGTGCTGGCCCCTAGGTGGGGGGTGAGGCGAACGTTGGGGC
Organism: Candidatus Azophilus sp.; assembly: GCA_965220835.1. Classification (GTDB taxonomy): domain Bacteria; phylum Pseudomonadota; class Gammaproteobacteria; order Pseudomonadales; family Azotimanducaceae; genus Azophilus. Next base: position 3,534,934 of record OZ244842.1, read on the forward strand.
GGCCGATCAGCCCTGGCACCGGGAAGTCCGCCACATAGCTGGCGAGGCGCCCGTCGTCCAGCGCACGGGTCAGCGCCTGCAGGTCCACGACCGGCTCCCGAGCGAAGTTGAGCAGCACGCTGCCGGGGCGGAACGAGCGCAGTGCCTCCTCGCTGATGAGGCCCTCAGTCTCCGGCAGCAACGGCATGTGCAGGGTCACGAAGTCGCAGCGGGCGAACAGGCTGGGCAGGTTCTCCATTCGCCGCACCTCGCTGGGCAGCCGCCACGCGGCGTCCACCGAGATGGAGGGGTCGTAGCCGAGGACGTCCATGCCCAAGTCCAGCGCGGCACGGGCCACCAAGGAGCCGATGGCCCCAAGGCCCACGACGCCCAGCGACTTGCCCCTCAGCTCGCGGCCCTTGAAGCGCTTCTTCTCCGCCTCGACTAAGGCGTTCAGTTCCGCAGCATCGGTAACGCCGTCGAGGGTGGCGACGAAGTCCACCCCGCCAACCACGTCCCGGGAACTGATGAAAAGCGCTGCCAGCACCAACTCCTTCACCGAGTTGGCGTTGGCGCCCGGCGTGTTGAACACCACCACCCCTTGCCGGGTGCAGTGCGCCACGGGCACGTTGTTGACGCCGGCCCCAGCCCGGGCGATGGCGCGCAGGCGGTCGTGGATGTCGTCCTCGCCGAGCTTGTGGCTGCGCAGCAGTATGGCATCCGGGTCCGCAATTTCGGTACCCAGTTCATAGCGCTGCCGCGGAAAGCGCTCTAGACCACGAACGGCGATCTGATTGTAGGTGCGAATCTTGTACATGCTGATGGTCGAACGCCCCTCATTCGCCTGTGAAGTTGGCGGTGCGCTTCTCAAGGAACGCTGACACCCCTTCCTTGAAATCCGCAGATGCGCCAGCTAGGTTTTGCAGGCGAGCCTCCAGATCAAGCTGCTGCTCGTAGGAATTGTGCCAAGTGTTCCAGTAGGCCTGACGTATCAGGCCCAATGAGCGCGGGCCATCGGCGAGTTGGCGGGCCAGGGCGACGGCGCCCTCCATGAGCGCGTTGTTGTCGTCAAACAGCCTGTTCACCATGCCCCACTCGTGGGCCTTCTCGGCGGGCAGCCGCTCCGCCAGAAGCGACAGCTCCACAGCCCGGCCCCAGCCGATCAGGCGGGGCAGCATGAAGGTGGAGCCGCCGTCCGGCACAAGGCCGATGCGGGCGAAGGCCTGCAGGAAGTAGGCCCCCTTCTGAGCGCAGACGATGTCGCCGATCAGCGCGAAGCTCATGCCCACACCGGCCGCCGGGCCGTTGACCGCGGTGACGATGGGCATGTCGAGATCCCGCAAACCCAGCAGCAAGGGATGGTAGCCGCCGCGCAGGCCATCGCCGGCGCCGCCGCGGCGTTCGTTGCGGCCCTCATCCTGCAGATTGGCCCCGGCGCAGAACGCCCGGCCTTGGCCAGTCAGCAACAGGCAGCGGGCGCCGTTGGCGGGATCCTTCACCCGGTGGAAGGCTTCTTGAAAGTCGGCCAGCATCTGCGCGCCGACGGCGTTGAGCACCTCGGGATGATTGAATTTCAGGACGGCCACCTTGCCGTCGAAGTCCAGCGACATGCGTTCCATGTTCAGGCTCCCAAAAAGCCGGTAACCTTAACGCATCTGCCCAACGCTTTGTATTGGTGTGCGCCCGCGTCCAGTAATTCTCAATGTGGCTTTTTCGTTACGTCAGACTACGCCCCCGCTCCGACAAAGTGAGAACTGCTGTATCCGAGTCGCGGGTGCGTTGGGCGTTTCGCTGACGCGAAACCCGGCACTTGCTATTGCTGGGAGTGAATTCTCATAGGTTTCTGAACTTGGAAAGACCACTCTTCGCCGGATGAAACGCAAGGGCGAAAACGGGCGCTCACTTTCGGCCGCCCTCAATGGTGGCGAGCGCCGCAGTCAAGCGCTGTTGGGACGCGCCTTCGTCCTGATCGCGGGCTTCGCCGTGGTGGAGATCGTTGGCGGCATCCTGAGCAACTCGCTGACGCTGCTAGCGGACGCCGGCCACATGGTTCTCGACGCTGCTGCGCTGGGCTTGGCTTGGGGCGCACTGTGGCTGTCCAAGCGGCCCGCCACGGCGAGCCTGACCTACGGGCACCATCGCGTGCAGGTCATGGCAGCGTTTCTTAACGGCTTGGCGCTTGCCTTGCTGGTGCTGTGGATTCTCAAGGAAGCCGTCGAGCGCCTTATGGCGCCCCAGCCGATGGCCCCCCTGACCGCGCTGGGCGTTGCGACAATTGGCCTGATCGTAAATCTGATCGCCTACCGCTGGCTCGCGCATAGCCACGATAGCGTCAATGTGCAGGCCGCCGCGCTGCACGTTCTCGGCGACCTGCTCGGCAGCCTGGCGGCGATCACGGCGGCCCTGACCGTCCATTTCACTGGCTGGGCTCGCGTGGATCCATTGCTTGCGCTGCTGGTCGCCGCGATTCTCACCCGAGGCACTTGGCGGGTGCTGAAGGCGTCGAGCCACCTGCTGTTGCAGGGCGCTCCGAACGCGGTCAGCATCGTCGATCTGCGCACCGCACTGACGGCGACGCCAGGCGTCATCGATGTGCACGATCTTCATGTTTGGGGCCTCACCGCAGAGCGGCCTGTTGCCACGCTCCACGCGCGCATCGCTGACGGCGCCGACCGCCACAGCGTCACCGCAGCGCTCAAGAAGGCGCTGCGTGAAGGCTTCGGCGTGGCACACTCCACCATTCAGCTCGAACGCGGTGAGTGCCCGGACAGAGTTGCTTGAAAGCAAGGGGCGACCCCCTCGCGAAGCGAGGGGCACTCGCCTGCTCCCCGGCTGAGGGCTGTTTCCTGCGAGGGGCGAACCCCACACGCTCCCCGGCTGAGGGCTCTTTCTTGCGAGGGGCGAACCCCACACGCTCCCCGGCTGAGGGCTCTTTCTTGCGAGGGGTTGCCCCCTCGCGCTCCCCGGCTGAGGGCTCTTTCTCGCGAGGGGTTGCCCCCTCGCGCTCCCCGGCTGAAGGCTCTTTCTCGCGAGCTTCCGCTCCGATGCGCCGAGCCGCTGACGCGCAGGAACTAAGAGGCTCACTGGGAGAGAACCGGCATGCGGTGCGCGCATCCGGCGCTGTTAAGGCTCGTGCCTGCGCGTATCGTCGCGGTAAGCGCCTCCGCCTGGCGCGCCGGATGCGCGCACCTCATGCCGGTTCTCGGCGCCGGATCGAAGGAACGATTCCCCCCGAAAGTGAGTGGCTCAAAATCAACAACTTGAAGACCCGTTCCGTGGAAGGGGTGGACCCCCTCGCTAAGCGAGGGGCACTCGCCTGCTCCTCGGCTGAGGGCTCTTTCCTGCGAGGGGCGGACCCCTCGCGCTCCCCAAGCTGAAGGCTCTTTCTTGCGAGGGGTTGCCCCCTCGCGCTCCCCGGCTGAGGGCTCTTTCTTGCGAGGGGTTGCCCCCTCGCGCTCCCCAAGCTGAAGGCTCTTTCTTGCGAGGGGCGGACCCCTCGCGCACCCCAAGCTGAGGGCTCTAACCCGCGGCGTTCGTCGGGAGACCGCGTACGCTGAAGATGAGCGGCACGATGAGGCCGATGAAAATGCTCAGGCTCAGTGCGGCCAGCATGAGCAGCGTTGTGCCCAAGCCCCAGAGGTCGAAGGCCAGCCCCACCAGTGGCCCAGTCGCGACGAAGAGGCCGCGAAAGCCGAAGCTGGCCAGCGAGTTGGCCGTGGCGCGGAATTCGCTCGGCACCCGGCTGTTCAGCGCGTCGGTGAGGATCACGGTGCCGAGGCCGCGGGCGATGAAAAACGCCGAGGCGGCCAACAGACCGCCCACGACACCCAATCGGTGAAACCCCAGATAGCCCAGCGCCGGCAGCAGGCCCATGATCGCCAAAACCCCGGTCGGACCGATGCGTTCCTCAAGATGGTGGGTCCAACGCCCCGCCACCGCGCTCAAGGCGCACAGGGCCGCCCAGAGGTAGCCAAAGTGCGCCAAGCCGAGGCCTTGCTGCTCCCACAGCTTGGGCAGCAGCCACACGGCGTAGAAGGTGGTCAGGCTCCAGATGCAAAGCGCCAGGAACACCAGCCGCAACACCAAGTCGCCGCGCAGCAGGTGGCGCGTGATGCGGGCCATGTTGGCCCAGTGGCCTTCGGCGGACAGTCTTGCCGCCGGTGGCTCGTGCAGGCGCAGGGCGAACGCCAAGGGCAGCCAGCCGACCAGCACTTGGACGGCGACCACGCCGCCGAGGGTGCCCCACACCAGCAGCAACGAGCAGGCGACGCCCGCCATGGCTTCGGACAGGGTGCGCACCGCGTAGAGCTTGCCCACCACTTGCCGTTGTCGCCGGTCGCTGCTGCCCCGGGCCAGTTCGGTGTCGTAGAGCAGGGCCAGATCGGCGCCGGAAGTCAGGCTGAAGCTGATCGCCAGGGCAGTCTCGAACAGCGCCAGGGTCCAGAAACCATCGGCGATCGCCAGCAAGCTGTAGCCGACACCCGCAAACGCAGTGCCCAGGATCAGGCAGCGGCGCCGGCCAATCAAGTCGGCCAGGTACCCGGACGGCGCCTCGGTGACCATGACCACGAAGGCGAACAGCGCCTGCAGGGTGAAGACCTGCTGCATGGACAGCCCCTTGCTCTGAAAGAAGGGCACGGCCACCGGCATGATCACCAGGAACGCCTTGAAGAACCCCAGCCACAGCGTGCGGCCCACATTGGCCTTCAGCCGTGCTGCATCGCGTTCCATCGTTTCTGCATGCAACCTGTTCACACTCACATCCTTCGCAATTCAAACCGCTTGTTGTTCAACAACCTTCGGTATTGGCAACTTTCCAGACTGGACGCCTAGAAAAAGATGTCCGGAAAATGGCTGCCCGGAGAAGTTGCCCAAAAGGAGCTGCCCAAAAGGAGCTGCCCAAATGGGGCTGCCCAAAAGGGGCTGCCCAAAACCCAAGAGGAGCTGCCCAAAAACCAAATAGAGCTGCCCAAAACCCACAAGAGCTGCCCAAAACCCACAAGAGCTGCCCAAACCCCAAGTGAGCTGCCCAAACCCCAAATGAGCTGCCCAAAAAAGAAAAACCCCGAAGGCCTTAGGGCGCTTCGGGGTCTTTCGAATCAACGGAAGGGCTTCCCAACGGGGTCACCCTCCGACGCTGCGCGCACTATCCATGCACCCCCGCCGCCTTTGGCACGGTCACGTCCACTCGCCCGCTCGTGGCGTGCGGAAAGACCCGGCAATTTCGGGAAATCGGCTTCATGGCAGCGGCAATGTCCTTTGCTGACGTCAAGGGCGGCGCACCATACGCAGGCTGAGACCCTGTGTCAATCAAAAGCGCGCGGAAGTGTTGGCAACAAATGGACTTGCCCGCTTTTGGAACAAATGAACTGTCCGCTTTCACGGTCCGGGTTCCACCCCTGTCCCTCGGCCCGCATCAGGGCGCAGCCTTGTCACCGAAAGCGGCCAGTAGGGCTGACGGAGGCGGCGCGTAGAAGAAGCTGCCGCTCACAGGTTGGGAGTGGCCGAGCAGCCGATCGCTAAGGCCATCCTCAGTTAGCCCGTACATGGACTCGAGCAGCCAGCGGAAGCGGTCCGGATCGGCGCTGAAGGCCAGAAAGTAGAGGCCGGCGTCTTGCAGGCGGCCCACCGGGCTGCTGCGGCGGTACACCTTGACCGCTTCGCCGCCGCGCTTGATGTCGGTGCGGCTGACGTGACTGTCCGGGGGCATGGCGTCGCCGGTGAGTTCAATGCTGTCCGCCTTGGTGCGGCCAATCACCTGCTCCTGGTCGGCCACCGGCAAAGTGTTGAATCCGGCCAAGTCATGTATCCAACGCTGGGCCATGATGAAGCTGCCGCCTGCATGAGGGCCGTCATGAATCAAGGCGGCCGCCAGTCTGGCGTCCTCCTTGGGGTTGGCGGAGCCGTCGACAAACCCTGTCAGGTCGCGGCTGTCACGGAAGCGGAAGCCGTGCTCCTCCGCCTGCAAGCGCGCCACGCCGGACAGTGCATCGCACCAAGCCAAGGCACGGGCGAAGAGCTCATCACGGGCTTCCCCGTGCAGCCAGATGAAGAGGTCGCGCTGGGAGGCTGGCGCGGACTTGCCGCTGCCTGCCACGGTGTTGAAGTCCGCCAATGCCGGAGGGGGCGAGGATTCGGACGAGCCCAGACCCGCCATCAAGCCTCGGCTGAAGCCAATGACCTGCTCCCCAGCGGCCACCGGCGCCAGCACCAGCGAGCGCCCGGGCAGGCGGGCCGGCACGTTGGGAACGCTGAACTCCAAAAAGACGTGGTGCGCGGTGCCTTCCAGGAAGATGCCTGCTTGATGGTCGATCATTGGGATGGGCCTAGTGCTCAGGGAATGGAAACAGGTCGCGTTCAGGCCTGTCGAGCTTTGGCAGTGCGGCGGCCCGTGCCCTTAGCACGCGTGCTCTTAGCACGCGTGCTGTTGGCAGGCTTGCTCTTGGCCGGCGTGCCTTTGGCACGGCCGCTTCCAGCTGGCCTGCTGCCAGCAGGCTTGCGCTTGGCCGCTTTGGCTCGCGCCTTGCGCGGCGCCGCCTTGCGCTCCACCCACTTCCCGTCCTGATAGAACGCCTGCCAGCCCGTGGCCTTGCCGTCGATCTCGGACTGCACGTATTGCTGCGCCGTTTTGCGGCTGTAACGAATCACTGCCGGCACCCCATCGGGATCTTGAGCCGGTGCCGAGAGCAAGTACTTGAACTTAGGGTCCAGCTCATTGGCGTGGGGCAGCAGTTCGGAGACTTTAGGCGCCCGCGTTTCCCGGTTCTTGGGGAACTGGCTGGCTGCCAGAAAGATGCCCGCTGCACCGTCGCGCAGCAGATAGTGGTCGTCCACCTTTTCGCAGCGCAGTTCCGGCATGGGCACCGGGTCGGCCTTGGGTGGCGCAGGCTGGCCGTTGCGCAGCAGCTTGCGGGTGTTGGCGCAGGCGGTGCAGCCGAAGTACTTGCCGAAGCGGCCCGTCTTCAATTGCATCTCGGCGCCGCAGCGGTCGCACTCCAGCACTGGCCCGTCGTAGCCCTTGAGGCGGAACTGCCCCTCCTCCACCTCAAAGCCAGCGCAGTCCGGGTTGTTGCCGCAGACGTGCAGCTTGCGTGTCTCATCCACTAGGTAGCAGGTCATCGGCGTGTCGCAGAGTGGGCATTTGCGGCGGCTGCGCAGCAGCTTCGACTCGCCTTCATCATCGACGTCCACGTCCACCGCTTCCTCGCCGGGCGTCAGGTTCATCGTGTTCTGGCAGCGCTCCTTGGGCGGCAGTGCGTACCCCGAACAACCCAGAAAAACGCCCGTGCCCGCAGTGCGCAGCTGCATGGGTCGGCCGCACTTCGCGCAGGCAATGCCGGTTTCCGTTGGGGAATTGGGGCGCATGCCGCCATCGCTGCGGGCGACTCGTAGCTTGGTGCTGAAGTCCCCGTAGAACGTATCGAGCACGCCGCGCCAATTGGCCTCGCCCTCAGCAATTTGGTCGAGCTCCCGCTCCAAGGCAGCGGTGAAGCCGTAGTCCATGAGATTGCTGAACTGCTCCACAAGCCGGTCGGTGACCAACTCGCCGATCTTCTCGGCGTGAAAGCGGCGATTGACGATGCTGACGTAGCCACGCTCCTGGATGGTGGAAATGATGGCGGCGTAGGTGGAAGGCCGGCCGATGCCACGTTTTTCCAACTCCCGGACGAGGCTGGCCTCGCCATATCGCGGCGGCGGCTTGGTGAAGTGCTGCACGGCATCGGCATCCACCAAGGCCAGGGCCTCGCCGACGGCCAGATCTGGCAAGGGCTTGGCGTCGTCGCCTCTCGTCATCGGGGGCAACGCCCGGGTGTGGCCGTCGAATCGCTGGATGCGGCCGCGTATGCGCAACTCAAACTCGCCGCCGGTGGCCAGCACCGTGGTGGCGAGGTATTCCGCATCCGGCATCTGGCAGGCGATGAACTGTTGGCGGATCAGGTTGTAGAGCCGCGCCGCATCCTCGGCCACACCGGACAGCCCCTCGGCGGGGGTTGCAACGTTGGTTGGGCGAATGGCTTCGTGGGCTTCCTGAGCGCCCTTCTTGCTGGCGTAGGAACGGGGCTTTTCGGGCACGTAACGCGGGCCGAACTCAGCCTTGATGTGGTCTCGGCAGGCGGCCACCGCATCGCCGCTGAGATTGGTCGAATCCGTGCGCATGTAGGTGATGTGCCCGGCCTCGTAAAGACGCTGGGCCAAGGTCATCGTGCGCTTGACGCCGTAGCCCAATCGACCGCTGGCGGCCTGCTGCAGGGTGGAGGTGATGAGCGGTGGATTGGGGCGGGTCTTGGTGGGCCGGTCGGTGCGGTCGCTGACCGCAAAGCGGCGCTGCCGAAGCCGGCCAAGCGCGTCCTCCGCGGTCGCTTGGTTGCCGGGACGGAAGGCCTTGTCGTTTTCCTTGACCACTTGGAAGCGTAGCGGCTCGGCGTCGTCCTGGCGTTTTAGATCGGCGAACAGTTCCCAATACTCTTCGGGCTTGAACGCCCTGATCTCCCGCTCGCGCTCCACCACCAGCCGCACCGCAACCGACTGCACGCGCCCAGCCGAGAGGCCCCGCGCCACCTTGGCCCAGAGCAGCGGGGAGAGTTCGAAGCCCACCACCCGGTCGAGGAAGCGCCGCGCCTGCTGCGCATTGACCTGGTCCATGTCCAATTCGCCGGGCGAGCGAAAGGCGTCTTGAATGGCCTTGCGGGTGATCTCATTGAAAACCACGCGCCGATAGCGGTCAGCAGGCCCGCCGATGGTTTCGCGCAAGTGCCAAGCAATCGCCTCCCCTTCCCGGTCCAGATCGGTGGCGAGGTAAACCGCATCGGCCTTTGCCGCCGAGCGGCACAGCTCATCGACCACCTTCTCCTTGCCGGGCAGCACTTCGTAGTCCGCCTGCCATTGATTGTCCGGATCCACGCCCATGCGCCGCACCAGCTGCGCCCGTGCCCGGCGCTCCCGCTCCGCCGCCCGCTCGCTGGCCGAAAGCTTGGGGCTCTTGGATGCCTTGCCGCGTTGGCTGGCGCTGCCGGCCTTGGCGCCTTTGCCGGTGGGCAAGTCCCGGATGTGGCCAACACTGGACTTGACGACATAGTCCTTGCCGAGATAACGGTTGATGGTGCGCGCCTTTGCGGGCGATTCGACGATGACAAGCGATTGGGCCAAGACTGTTTCCGGTTGGTGAGAATCTGTGCGAAAGGCGCGGACAGGGACGGGCGCCGTTATACGGCTAGGGGAAAAGCACTGTCAAGGCGTGCGCCTTCGGCGCACGTGCGAGTTGCTCCGCAACTCGGTGTCGCGCGACCTGGCGGTCGCGTTGGAGTTTCGCTGGCGCGAAACTCTGCGTGCGGTCGACAGGACAGGTTCCGATGGGGTTGCGAACCAGTGCGGGCTTGCGGCTTCGGCGCACGTGCGAGTTGCTTCGCAACTCGGTGTCGCGCGACCTAGCGGTCGCGTTGGAGTTTCGCTGGTGCGAAAGCGAACCTTCGGTTCGTTGGAGTTTCGCTGGCGCGAAACTCTGCGTGCGGGCAACAGGACAGGTTCCGATGGGGTTGCGATCCAACTACGCGCTCGTTGGGCGGGGTGCGGTGCCGTTTCTCGTCGGGTACCTTGTGGTCAGCGACCGTTGCTTTAAGCTCGCTTTCACTGAACCGGAGTATGCCTTTGGGCGTTAGAAAATGGTTGGCTTGCGGCTCGGCGGCCGTCGCGTCGGTAGCGGCGGGGCTCTGGAGTGCGCGCTGTTCGGCGTCCGGCATCGACGAAGCGGTTGATGCGGCATTCCAACCGGTCGCCAAGGCGATGTCGGAGTTCGTGTTCTTCGCGGTGCCCTTGGGTGGTGCCCAATTGCAGTTGATCGTGCTGTGGTTGATCGCTGGCGCCGTTTTCTTCACCTTCTACTTCCGCTTCATCAACATTCGCGGCTTTGCCCATGCCCTTCGCATCGTGACCGGCGCCGTGGACGGCGATGCCAAGGGCGCTGGGGAGGTATCCCACTTTCAGGCCCTCACGACTGCGGTTTCCGGCACGGTCGGGGTCGGCAACATCGTGCATGTGGCGGTGGCAATCTCCATCGGCGGGCCGGGTGCCACCTTCTGGCTGATTGTCGCTGGCTTTCTGGGGATGGCTTCGAAATTCGTCGAATGCACCTTGGGCGTCAAGTACCGCCAGCGGAACGCCGACGGGTCGGTGTCCGGCGGACCCATGTTCTACTTGGACAAAGGGCTTAAGGACCGCGGCCTGCCACGGCTTGGCAAGGCCATGGCGTGGTACTACGCGGTTTGCATCATCATCGGCTGCCTCGGCGCTGGCTGCATGTTCCAAGCCAACCAAGCCTACGTTCAGTTCGTCAATGTAACGGGCGGCGAGCATAGCGCCTTTGCTGACCGGGGCTGGTTGTTTGGGCTTGCGCTTGCGTTGCTGGTGGCGCTGGTCATTGTCGGCGGCATCCGTAGCATCGCCCGGGTCACAGTGCGCTTGGTGCCCTTCATGGCGCTGCTGTACCTCGGCACCGCGCTCATCGTGATCGGCGCCAACTATGCCGACATTCCGGGTGCACTTGGCGCCATCGTGACCCAAGCTTTCACGCCGGCTGGCGCCACGGGCGGGTTTATCGCGGTGCTGATCCTGGGCTTTCGCCGCGCCGCCTTTTCCAACGAGGCGGGCATCGGCTCCTCATCCATTGCCCATGCGGCGGTCAAGACCGGGGAACCCCTGACCCAAGGCTTCGTGGCAATGCTCGAACCCTTCATCGATACCGTGGTCATCTGCACCGTGACCGCCCTGCTGATCACGGTCACCGTCTATGACCCGGCGCTGCTGACCGACGGGGCCATAAGCGGCGTGGAGTTGACCTCATCGGCCTTTGCCAGCGTCATTCCGTGGTTTCCCTACGTGCTGGCGGTGGTGATCATGCTGTTTGCCTATTCGACCATGATTTCCTGGTCCTACTACGGCTTGGAAGGCTGCATCTATCTGTTCGGCAACCGGCGCAGCGCCAAAGTGGCCTTCAACACCGTCTTTTGCGTCTTCGTGGTCGTAGGCTGCACCACGCAACTCGATGCGGTGCTGGACTTTTCCGATGCGATGATCTTCGCCATGGCGCTGGCCAACGTGCTGGGCCTCTACCTGCTCGCGCCCTTGGTCAAGCGGGACTTGGATGCCTACTGGCGGCGGGTCAAGGACTCGCCTCTCTGACTATCGGATGGGGCTTGCCCTCGAACACCGTTCCCCAGACCGGAATGTCCTTGACTTGCATGGGCGCAACCTCAAGCGGGCCGGCTTCCAGCACGGTGAAGTCCGCCCGCTTGCCTGCCACGATGCTGCCGATTTCCTGCTCCATGCGCAACGCAAAGGCGGCGTCGATGGTGACCGCGCGCATTGCCTGCTCAATGGTGATCCGCTCAGACGGCGCCATCAAGGAGCCTTCGGAAGTGACCCGGTTGACGGCCACCCAAGCCAAGGTGAGCGGTGCCGCCGGCGCCATGGTGAAGTCCGAATGCAGGGAAGTGGGAATGCCGTTGCGCACCATGGCGCCGATGCGCGACATCTGCGAGGCGCGGTCGTAGCCAAGCCCATGGGCGGCGTATAGGTCGCCCAGTGCCCAGATGTAGAAGGGCTGCGCGGAGATGACCGCACCCAGCCGGCCCGCTCTACGGAGTTGGTCATTGGTGGCATAGCCGACGTGATGCAGGGTCGTGCGGTGGTCTGGCCGAGGGCTGGCGGCCAGTGCCCGTTCCAGGATGCCCAGCACCACATCCATCCCCTCGTCGCCGTTGACGTGAACGTGAAGTTGGTAGCCCCTATTCCAGAACAGCCGGGCCAGCGCTTCCAGTTCCGCGGGCGGGGTCAGCCACTTGCCTTGGTGGCCGTCGATGTAGCCGGGGGGATTCATGCGCATGTATTGGGCGAAGAAACCCCCGTCGGCCAGCAGTTTCATGTGTCTGCCGATGCGCACCTTCGGTGATGCCGCCGCCGGGAAGTCCTCGAACGCCTGCAGCCAAGCGTCGCGTTCGGATGCGTCCGGCAGGCTTGAGGCTGCGGGCACCAGCACGATGCGCACCGGCGAGGAATCGGCGTCGAATGTCTCCCGCAGCAGGGCCGCCTCCCTGTCGAGCCCGAAGTACAGGCCAACGCCCATGTCGGCGATGGTGGTGACGCCACCCTGGTGGACGATCGAGCGCACCGCTTCGAGCCCGGCTTGGCGGCGCTCCGGAGTCAGCAGGAAGGGAACCAAGCGGCCGAGGGCGGCGGACAGCCCGCGCTCGGAGAACAGCCCCTGCTCGAAGTCCACATCGACCGGCTCCGCATCCACAGCCGGATCGAATCCGAGCCATTGCAGCGCAGCGGAGTTGACCACAACCTCGTGGAACGACCGTTGCCAGAGAATCACCGGGCGCTGCGGTGCGATCCGGTCGAGATCGGCACGACGCACCACCCCGTGCCACAGCTCGTGATAGCCCCAAGTGATGAAGGGCTCATCGTCGGCACCTGCTTCCGCCGCCCCGGCCGCGACTTGATCGAGATAGGCGCTGCGCCCCCGGGTTGCTTCCACTTCCCGGCCCGGCAAAGACCAACGCTGCGGGGTGATCCAGCGGGTGTTGAGCAGCATGGTCGCCATCAGGGGGTGCAGATGATTGTCGATCAGGCCAGGCAGCAGCACCTTGTCCGCGAATCGGTCGTCGATGACGTGATCGTGCGCATCGCGCCAGGCAGCCATCGAGTCAAGGTCACCAACCGCCACGATGCGTCCGTCGGCCACCGCAACCGCTTTGGCCCGGGGCAGCGACTCGTCCATGGTGATGATGGAGCGGGCGGTGTAGATGCGCAATGGCTCGGCCACGGCCGCGGCCAGGGCCACGGCCGCTTGGGACGCGAATGAAGAGGCTGCGATCAACAGGACGGTCAGCCACCGCATGAGGGTTCCTTTGGCGAACGAGCCGTGGGTTGTGGCAATGATAGCTTAGTGCTGCGCACGGCACAGATTTTGGAAGTTGCCTGCTTGGTGTGCTGTTCCGCAAACAAGTGGGTTATGGTCGCTAGGCCGTTTGGGCTCCTGTGCAAGGGCCTATCCGTGACCGGAAAGGCCTTTCCCTTAGCCGAAAGAGCGCTGCCGCCGCGTGGCTGGCCCCTCGCCCCCCCCCCCCCCCCGGGCTGAGGGCTCCGCGGAGCATCTCGGGTCGCCGTGCCCGTAGCAGAGCATCCGGGGGTAAGGGGAGGCAGGCGCGCCACGAACAATCACACTTGTTTGCCGGACAGCACGCTCGCGTCTGCTTCGGCGGCCAAGGTTGCCACTTCACTGCCGATGGACGCCAACGACTCCTTGAGCTTGGCGACCGCAGCGGTGTCCGCCATCGGCCGCTCAAGCCAAAAGCAGCCTAGGTCGCGCCCGCCGCAATCCACCGCCACCACGTCATCCGGCAGGGTCTCGATCAGCGGTTGAAGCGGGTCGGCCCATCCCGGCGGCAACGCCATGCCCTCATCCGCAATCCAGCCCCGGGTGGAGCGCAACAGCCGCCAAGGGGGCGCTTCATCACGCATCTGATCCAAGGCCAGGGCATATCGCGCGGTGGCGTGCATGGGCTCGCGCAGCCGCCCGCCAGCCGTCACCCGATCCTCGGGCGCAGCATCGGGGTTGCGCACCGGCTTCAGCGACACGGTCAGCCCCAGCTGCCGCGCCTGCGCCCTGAGTGCTGCGAGACGACGGTCCTTCTTGGTGGGCAGCACGTAGAGAATTGGCCCAAAGGCGACAATCAAGACGCCGACAATGATGACGCCAATCCAAATCCCATCCATGGGCCTCCCCTTTTCTCTGATTGCGTTCTCTGATTGCGGCACTGCTGCCTCCGAAGCATCCTAGGCGGGCGCAACCCACCTTGAGACTGCGCCGCTCTTGCAGTTAGTCTATTCCATTGCCGTTTGGTTGCGATTGGATTGGGAGAATGAAGCGGTACGACATCGGCAGCCAACGGCGGCGCGGCCAATCACCTTGAACGAGTTTCCGGGAAGGCGTTGCCTGGCGCTGGCGCTGACATTGCTGCTGTCGGCCGCCAGCCCACTGGCCGGCGGGGCGGTCGAAGCGTCGCGCTACGAACAGCGCCAGTCTTACCGCAAGGCGGTGGACTTGGTGCGTGCGGGCCAAGTGACGGCTGCCTTGAAGATCCAGCAGGAGCTAGGTGACTATGCCCTCGCGCCCTACATCACCTACCATCGCTATCGGCTGCGCTTGAGCCGCCTGAGCGCGGCTGAGGTCAACGGCTTTCGGCGCGACTACCCGGACCTCCCAGGCGCCCAGCGCATCTTCCGGCAGTGGCTGCAGGCCTTGGCCGCACGTGGCCAGTGGCGCAACTTTCTCGAGCATCACGAGCCAACCGACAGCGTGGAGCTGCAATGCCTGCGCCTGCGGGCGCTGCACATCACCGGCCAACGGGAAGCCGCATTGGATGGTGTGGAAGCGCTCTGGACGGTGGGCAAGTCGCAACCCAAGGCCTGCGACACCATCTTTCAGATCTGGCAGCGTGAGCGGCTCGACGACGCCATCGCTTGGCAGCGCTTGGCCCTTGCTGTCAACGCCAACCAAAGGCAGCTGGCCCGCTACTTGGTGCGCTTTTTCTCGGCCACGGTGAGAGTTTGGGCGCAGGCCCTCTACGACGTGCACGTCAATCCCGCCCACATCGAGCGAACCAGCCGGTACCGTGCGGATCATGAGTGGTCCCGAGGCGTCATCGCCCACGGGTTGAAGCGGCTGGCCGGGCGGGACGCCGAAGCCGCCCGGGACGCTTGGTCGAAGTACCAGGTCAGCCACGGGTTTTCCGAAGCCGAGCGGCGCCCCATTGATGAAGCCATCGATGCCGCGCTGGCGGAAGCCGGGCTGCTGGACCGGGTGCCAACGGCGGAGGACTCGGCGGAAACGGCCACTCGTTTCGCCCTTGCCTACCTCAAACAGCAAAACTGGCCGCTGCTCCAGGCTTGGATTGAGCGGATGCCGGAGGCGGAGCGCTTCAGCGACAAGTGGCAGTACTGGCTGGCTCGGGCCGTGGACGCCTCCCACGCGGGCTCTGAACGGGCACGGCTGGCCTACCGTTCATTGGCCGAAAAGCGCTCCTACTACGGGTTCCTGGCGGCGCAACGGGCCGGTCTTGCCGTGCGGATGAACGATGCCTCAAGAGCCATTGGTGAAGCGGAGATGCAGCGGGCCCTTGCCATTCCTGCAGTCGGGCGCATGACCGAACTGTTCGCCGTCGGCGATGAGGTGAACGCCCGCCGGGAACTGCTCAGCGTCATTCCCCGGCTCAGCGTCGAAGAGCGCCGGGCCACCACCGCCATGGTGCAGCGCATCGGCCGACCCACCCTCGCCATTCACACCGCCAATCGGGCCCAGCTGCGCAATGACCTGCAGCTGCGGTTCCCCGTGCTGCACCAACCCCTGTTCGGGCAGGCCAGCCACGCCACCACCGTGCCGCTGCCGCTGCTGTTGGCATTCGCCCGCCAGGAAAGCGCCTTTGAGGCTGATGCCCGCTCGTCGGCCAATGCCCGGGGCGTGCTGCAGATGCTCACCAGCACTGCACGGCTGGCGGCCAAGCGGGCTGGGCTGCCCGCACCGACCGCCAATGACCTTTACGATCCGGCCATCAACATACCCCTTGGCGCCAGCCACATCGCTTGGCTGCTGCGGCGCTACGATGACGTGCTGCCGTTGGCGATGGCTGCCTACAATGCCGGTGAGCACCGCGTTGACCGCTGGATGCGCGAGCGTGCGGGCTTGACGCTTGACGTGTGGATTGACGCCATTCCCTTCCGGGAAACCCGAAACTACGTTCACAACGTGCTGGCCTTCAACCAGATCTACGCCGCCCGCTTTGGCGATGAGAGGCCGATGCTGCCTAACCTCGACATGGAGGTGGTGCCGCGGTGAGCGAGGTTGAGCTGGTGGACATTGGCGTCAACCTGCTAAACGGGCAGTTCCACGACGACCTTGACGCCGTGCTGGCCCGCGCCAGAGCCGCCGGGCTCGGCCACATGATCGTCACCGGCACCAGCGTCGCGGACTCAGCGGCCGCCATCGAACTGTGCCGGGTCCATGGGGATCTCTCCTGCACGGTTGGCGTTCACCCTCACCATGCCGCCAAGACGCTGGCTGAGGGCGGGGACTGGGTGGCGCATCTGCGGGCGATGGGCGGCCAAGAAACGGTCTGCGCCATCGGCGAGGCCGGGCTCGACTTCTACCGCAACTTCTCCCCGCCGCAAGCTCAGCACGCTGTGTTCGACGCCCAGATACGCTTGGCCGCCGAACTTGGCCTGCCGCTGTTCGTCCACGACCGGGACAGCGGCGGGGCAGTTTACGAGGCCTTGATGAGCCATGCCGAACAACTCAATGGCGTGGTGATCCACTGCTTCACAGGCGATGAAGCGGACCTGCAGCGCTATTTGGCAGCAGGCTTTTACATCGGCGTGACTGGCTGGGTCTGCGACCGCCGGCGTGGCGGGCGCCTGCGCGGCCTGATCCCGCAAATTCCCCTGGATCGCCTGTTGATCGAAACCGATGCGCCCTTTCTGCTGCCCCATGGCGCCGCCAGCCCAACAGCCCACAAGCGGCGCAACGAACCCGCCTTGCTGCCCTTCATCGCCGGCGCCATCGCGGAACTGCGGGACCTGCCGGCGTCGGAGCTGGTCCGCCAAACCGCGGCCAACGCAAGGC
The DNA here is from genome assembly GCA_965220835.1 of Candidatus Azophilus sp. Classification (GTDB taxonomy): domain Bacteria; phylum Pseudomonadota; class Gammaproteobacteria; order Pseudomonadales; family Azotimanducaceae; genus Azophilus. The sequence continues at coordinate 3,551,588 of OZ244842.1, forward strand.
GCCTGTTTCGCCTCTGATGGTGTCCTGGGCGGCCAGCACACGCTATTGCTCGTCAAGCAGCACGCTGGGGCCCAACAAGCCAATGACGGCATCCCGGTCGAAGGGCGAGTCGATTTCCCGGCTCGCGAAGCGCAGCACGGGGATGCGTTCGCCATAGCGCTGCAGCAAGGCATCCTCGGTGGCCACATCCACCACACGCAAAGCCAGGCCGCTGAGTTCTGGCATACTCAGCAGCAGATCCAGCGCCTGCTCGCACAGGGTGCAGGCGCCGGTCGAGTAGAGAATCAACTCCATGCTTGCATCATACCGCCACGGCGACCGGGCCAGCGCCGCCAAGTACCCGTTGGCCACCGGCAACGCCTTGCCATGGCACGCAACGGCCGATGGTGCTTGGTGCGAGCTGGCCTTGCCGCCTTGCCCTGCCGCCCACATCATCGTGCCCAGCCTGTCCACGAATCTTGGGGATTGCGTCTACCAAGTGTCTTTGCGCACGGCCGACGACGGCTGGACTTTGCAGACCGTGCCGTCTTGGCCGGAAGCCCGCCGCCGGACCCGCGGCCGGTCAGCGAACGGCTTGGTCAGCACCCACATCGACTGCTTTCACACCGAAGCGGACCTGCCCGCCAGCCGCCTGCGGTTCACGCTGCACCAAGCGGAGCCGCCGCCGCGCCATTTGCTGGCCGTCTCGGTGCGTCCCCTCGTGATGCCTCCCCAAGCGCCCAAGGCAACGCGGGCGCTGGCTCCGCAGCCTCCTGTCATCAGCCAAATGCAAGGACCTCGCGCCATTCGGCAACGCATCTGCTCGCCCACGGCATTGGCGATGACCCTAAAGGCGCTGGATGCCGGCATTGACTGGCTTGAGGTGGTGGCGCAGTGCTTCGACCAACGCACCCAATCCTACGGCTGCTGGCCGATGGCCATCCGCTGCGCCGCCGGCTTTGGCCGGCTTGGGGCGGTGGAGGCGCTGCCCAGTTGGGAGCCAGCACTCCAGGTGCTGCGCTGCGGCCTGCCCATCGTCGCCAGCATTGACTTCGCCGCGGGCGAGCTGCCCGGCGCGCCGCTTTCCAAGACCGCAGGCCACTTGGTAACCTGTTACGGCGTTGACGGCGATGCAGTGCTGGTCAACGATCCGGCGGCCGACGAAGCGGCAGGCGTGTCCCGCCGCTATGACATCGAAGCCTTCAGCCACGCATGGCTGCACCGCCGGGGAGCGGCTTACATCATACCGGTGACGTAGCGGGCTAACCGTGTACAGGCAGGAAGGCCCATCCTAGGGGGATTGCGAGCCACCGGCCTTGGATCGGGCAATTGGCGTGGGCATTCTGTCGGGAGGCCAGAAACTTGGTTCGTGGATTTGCGATGAAGCACTTGGCGTGGTTCCTGCTGCTGGCGGCCGGCTTTGGCCTGACCACGGCCGGGTTGATGCTCTGGCACGATCGGGGCTTCACCTTCAACGGCATGTGGCAGCTTGACGACGGCCTGCATCCGCTGTACTTGCTGATCCTCGGCATTGCCATGATTCCGCCGGCGCTGGCTGAGATCATCCTGCTTGAGCAGCGCCGCGACGATGGCTGAGGCTAGGGCTGAGCCTGCTGAGCGGCGGGTGTACCTGCGCCCGGTCAGCCGCCGGGACCGGGATGAGTTCATCACCGTCATGCGTCGAAGCGCATCATTGCACGAGCCGTGGATCCACCCGCCCATCACCCGCGATGCCTTCAGCCGCTACCTGAAGCGCCTGGAGCAGGACGACCATGTGGGCCTATTGGCCATCGAGAAGGAAACCGAAGCCATCGTCGGATGCTTCAACCTCAACAACATCGTGCGCGGTTCTTTTCTGAGCGCCACCCTCGGTTATTATGCCGCCCAACCTTACGCGGGACGCGGCTACATGCAGGAGGGTCTTGAATTGGTCATTGCATGGGCCGTGGAAAAACTGGGCCTGCACCGCTTGGAGGCAAACATCCAACCACGCAACGAACGATCCATCGCCTTGGTGAGGCGTTGCGGCTTCAAACGGGAGGGTGTCTCGCCAAGCTACTTGTTCATTGCCGGCGCTTGGCGGGACCATGAGCGCTGGGCTTGGCTTGACCGGCGCCACGGCCTGCGTCCGCCATTGTGACGCCTTACGGCACTTGGCCTTCGCCGATCACGCCGCGCCTAGTGGCCGAATCGGCGGTCGGCATTGGCGATCCCCAGGTCAGCGGCGGCGCCGCCTACTGGCTGGAATCGCGCCCCGCCGAAGGGGGCCGCGTCACCCTGTTCAAGCAGCTGGGAAAGCAGGCTACTGAGCTCACGCCAGGCACCTTCAGCGTCAGGAGCCGGGTCCATGAGTACGGCGGTGGCGCCTACCTGCCCACCGACAGCGGCGTCTTCTTCGTCAACGACCGCGGCCAGAACATCCATCGGATTGCCCCGGACGGCGGCATCAGCCCGGTCACGGACTCCCCCTCCAGCGTGCGCTACGCAGACCTCTGCTTCGATGCCACCCGCCGCCGGCTGATCGCCGTCACCGAGATTCACGGCGATGGCGAGCCGCAGAACGCCCTTGCCACGATCAGCATCGACGATGGCCACGTGGCCTTGCTGCACCAAGGCCATGACTTCTACTCAGCACCCCGGCTTTCGGCCGACGGCCAGGAATTGCTGTTCATCGCTTGGGACCATCCGAACATGCCGTGGGATGGCACCCAACTGCTGCGTTGCCGCTTGGACGGGCAAGGCATCGGCGAGGCCGCCGTGATTGCCGGCGGCGCTCGGGAATCGGTGATGCAACCAAGTTGGACGCCGGATGGCGCGGTGCTCTACATCAGCGACCGCAGTGGCTACTGGAACCTCCATCGGCTGGACGAATCCGGGGACGAGCCCGTATTGGCCGACGATGCGGACTGGGGCGGCCCGGCGTGGCAATTCGGCCAACGCAGCTACGCCTGCCTTGACGAACGTTTCATCGCCGCCTGCCGGCACGGGCAAGGCGGGCAGGACTTGGTGCTGGTTGATCGGCAAAGCGGCTTCGCCAGCCCGTTGCTGGAAGGCACCGCCGGGTGCGGTCAGCTTTCGGTTCACGGGAACGACATCTACTTTCTGGCTGCCTACAGCGACCGGCCCACCGAGTTCGTCCGCTTGAACCCAGGCACCGGCGCCACCACCACGGTGGCCAAGCCAGCGCCGCCGGACGTGAACCGGGCCCATTTCATCGCCGCGGAGCGCATCGCCTACCCAACGCGGGACGGCGAGCGGGCCTACGCCTACCTCTACCGACCCCACAATCCCGATCACGCCAGCGAGGGCGAAAAGCCGCCCCTCTTGACGCTTTGCCACGGCGGGCCAACCGGGGCGGCATCGCCGGCGCTCAGGCTGCTTGTGCAGTTCTACACCAGCCGGGGCTGGCTGGTGGTGGACGTGGACTACCGCGGCAGCACCGGCTATGGACGCGCTTACCGGGAGGCCCTGAACGGCCGCTGGGGCGAACTGGACCTCAGTGATTGCGAAGACGCCGTGTACCACCTTGCCGCCCAAGGCGAGGCCGACCCGGCCCGCGCGGCGATCCGCGGCGGCAGCGCGGGCGGCTACACGGTGCTGCGCGCCCTCACCGCAGGCAGCGTGTTTCGGGCCGGCGCCAGCCACTACGGCATTGGCGACCTCTCCGCCCTGGCCCGCGACACCCACAAGTTCGAGTCCCGCTACCTCGATGCGCTGCTCGGTTCGGACGAGGCGCTCACTGAGCGCTCACCCATCAACCACCTCGACGGCCTGAACTGCCCGGTGATCTTCTTCCAGGGCGCCGAGGACCGCATCGTGCCGCCCAATCAGGCCCAAGCCATGGTTTCGGCGTTGCGCGCCAAGGGCCTGCCGGTTGCCTACATCGAGTATCCCGGCGAGGGGCACGGTTTTCGGGATGGTGCCAACATCGCCCACAGCATTGGCGCGGAATATGCTTTCTTCTGCCGAGTCTTCGGCCTGCCCGTGCCTGACGGGCTGCCGAACATTGAGGTGGAGAGCCTGTGAGCGAAGCCTGCGATGTGATCGTGCTGCAGGGCGGCCAGTCGCTGGAAGCCGAGATTTCCCGCGTGTCCGCCGGCCAAGTGGCCGCTGGCCTGGAAGCTGCCGGGCACCGCGTCACGCTCTTGGAAGTGGACCGGGATGCGCCGGCACAGCTGGCCCAGGCGCGCCCGGATGTGGTGTTTCCCGCCCTGCACGGCCCTCCCGGAGAGGATGGCACAGTGCAGGGGCTGCTGGACATATTGCAGTTGCCTTATGTGGGCGGCGGCGTGGCTGCCAGCGCGGCGGCGATGGACAAAGTCTGCGCCAAGGCCCTATTCCGCCGCGCCGGGTTGCCGGTGGCCGATGATGTGATCCTCTTTCCAGGCAGCGCCGCCGAGGACGCCGCCGCGCGCATCATCGACACCCTAGGCGATCAACTGGTCATCAAACCGTCCGCACAGGGCAGCGCCATCGGTGTCGCACGGCTGCCCAAGGCCACCGATATTGCCGCCGCCGTGGCCGACGGGTTGAAGCTCGGCAGCGTCATCGTCGAGCCGTTCGTCACCGGGCGCGAGATCACCGTCGGCGTGCTCGATCTCCACGGCCAAGCGCCGCGCGCCTTCCCGGTGATCGAAATCCGCACCGCGCCGGGGGAGTGGTACGATGCCGTGAACCGCTACCAAGCCGGTGCCAGCGAGCACGTCATCCCCGCCCCGCTGCCCGCCGCCGTCAACGCCGAGCTGCAGCGCATCGCCATCGCCGCCCATCGGGCATTGGGATTGCGGGATCTGTCGCGAGCCGATTTCATCGTCGGCAACGACGAAGACATCCACCTGCTTGAAGTCAACTCCCTGCCGGGCATGACGCCCACCAGCCTCTACCCCGACGGAGCGAGGGCGGATGGCTTGGCGTTTCCCCAGTTGCTGGATGCCTTGGTGCGGAGCGCTTTGGAACGGGGGTAGGGGTTGGAGGGCCAGTGGCGCGAATAGGAGCGCGAGTCGAACCCGACAGGACCGCAAGTGCAATGGCCACAGATAGTGGAGAGTGTGACCCCAACGATTGGTCGGAAGTGCCGACGTTGCTTGGAGAACTGTATCGCGTCGTCAATCGTCTGGAGGCTCTTTTCCCGGGTCGCCGATTCACGCTGGATGGGCATCTAGTCGGCAGTATCGGAGAAGTCGTTGCCGCCCGGATGTTCGGGCTTGAGTTGCTTCCTGCTACCACGCCAGAGCACGATGCCATCACAACTGACAATGGAACTCGGGTTCAGATCAAACTCACGCAAAGGGACCGCGTCGCCCTCACAGCGGATCCAAGACATCTGTTGGTTCTGAAGCTAACCGCCGATCTGCGTGTGGAAGTCATCTACAACGGTTGCGGGGCTACACCGTGGTTGAACGCGGGCAGGATGCAGAAAAACGGCCAGCGACAAATCTCGCTGTCGAAGCTCCGAGGACTAGACGAGGATGTCCCTGACTCAGACCGCCTTCCAATTCTCAATCGAGTGAGTCTGCACCAAACCGACGAGTGATGCTGTTTCTTCATTCCCCCTGATGCCCGTGTTCCTTCAAACGCGAAAACAGTCCATTTGCGCAGTCGACTCGTCGTTTAGCGACGGAGCAACCCCGGAATCAACACCATGGCGTTGCTTTCTTGATGCTGTGCAATCTCAAGTCTCTGGCCACAGCGTGGGAGCCACGGAGTACGGCAAGTAAAGCGGGTGCTTGGGATGGCCCGCTTTGGTCAGGCCGAGATGGAAGAGGGCGCGGTCGCTGTGGCGCATAAGGTCCTCGACCGCCGAGCCTCGGCCGTGCAAGGCGCCATGATTGCCCCAGCCGCAGATGACTTGATCCGCCCAATGGCAGGCTTCAACCAAGACGTCATCGGTTTCCTGCCCCACCGGTGCGGCTGCCGCCCGCAGTTGCTGTGGATCAGTGGCCCGCCAGGCAAAGAGATTGCAGACTCGATAGGCTCCAAAGCCCATGCGCTGGGCCCGACGCTCCACCCGCTCGATGGTCGCGTCGTTCGCCAATTCGGTGGCGGTTGAGGGATTGAGCATGACGAACAGCGCCTTGGGGCCGGCCGGCGCCCAAGTGCGCGTGAGATCGTAACGGTACTGCTCGCACGGGGAGTACCGTGCGACCGAGACGCGGCCCACGCGCTCGTGGCGGCGGACGATCATCCGCACGGACCGGACAGACCCTACAGATCGTAGCCCCGCTCGTTGTGCATCACCAAGTCGAGGCCTTGCTGCTCGTCCTCCTCCGTGACCCGGTTGCCAAGCAGGACGCCGGTGATCTTGAGAATGACGAAGGTGGCCAGCGCCGTGTAGGCCAAGGTGGCGACCACGCCGATGGCTTGCACGCCGAGTTGCGAGCCCATGGTGGCGCCCTCGGTGCTGTAGCCCTGGCCACTGAAGATGCCGATGGAGGTGCTGGCGAACACCGCGGTCAGCAGGGTGCCAAGCACACCGCCAACGCCGTGCACCGGGAAGACGTCCAGGGAATCGTCGATCTTCAAGGAGCGCTTGATGTAGTTGGTGGCCAGGAAGCAGATGAAGCCAGCGGCGATGCCGATGATGAGCGCGCCCGCCGGGCCGACGAATCCGGAGGCGGGAGTGATGGTGCCGAGGCCCGCCACCATGCCGGTGACGGCGCCGAGCGCGCTCGGCTTGCCGAACCGGACCCACTCGCACACCATCCAGGTGAAGGCCCCGGCGGAGGCCGACAGGTGGGTGACCAGCATGGCCATGGCGGCATCGCCATTGGCCGCCAGTGCGCTGCCGCCGTTGAAGCCAAACCAGCCCACCCAGAGCATGCCCGCACCAGCCATGGTGAGGGTCATGTTGTGGGGTGGCATGGCCTGGGTGGGAAAGCCGCGCCGATTGCCCAGCACCATGGCGGCCACGATGGCGGCGGTGCCGGCCGTGATGTGCACCACGGTGCCGCCGGCGAAGTCCATCAGGCCCATGTCGCCGAGCCAGCCGCCACCCCACACCCAGTGGCAGATGGGCGCGTAAACCAGCAGCAGCCAAAGGGCGCTGAACAGCAGCATTGAGGAAAAGCGCATGCGCTCCGCAAAGCCGCCGACAATCAGCGCCGGGGTGATGATGGCGAAGGTGAGCTGGAACAGGGCGAAGGAGGATTCCGGTATGGCGCCGCTCATGGCGTCCTCGCGGACGCCGGCGAAGAACACCTTGCCCAAGCCGCCGACCCAGGCGTTGCCATCGGCAAAGGCAAGGCTGTAGGCGGCGATGAGCCACAGAATCGAGACCATGCACGTGATGGTGAAGCACTGCATCAGCACGCTGAGCACGTTTCTGGTGCGCACCAAGCCAGAGTAAAACAACGAAAGCCCGGGTATGGTCATGAACAACACCAAGGCCGCAGAGGTCAAAATCCACGCCGTGTCGCCCTTATCCAGCCCTTCATTGGCCCAAACGGGCATTGCCAAAAGGCCTAAGCCCAAGGCCACTGTCCAACGCATCATGTTCGTTTCACTCCCCTTGAAGATTGTGTCCCCACACTCCTGGCAGCTATTGACGAAGCGCCGGAGCGGCGATTCGGAAAGACTACTTGAAGGCGATGCACCATTCCAGCGCACGTGCGCCTTTGGCGCAAGTTCGAGTGGCTTCACCACTTGGCGCCCTTTGCCAAGGACCCCCTCTGACCAGTTTGTGAACCCCGCAGCACGCTCACGGCCGTCTCGACCGCTAGGTCGCGCTTTCGCTCACGCGAAACTCCGCTGCCTTTGGCTGGGGTGGATTTCGACGAGTCTTTTGGAAGCAAACGGCGCTGGGCCTATGGCACGCCCTCCGGAGGAGGTGGCATTTTGATTTCCAGCGGCGGGCAGCCTGGTGGTTGGGGTTGGGGTTCCCGGGGCGTGATCTGGCCGACCAGCTCGAGAAAGACGCCATCCGGGTCGATGGCATGGACGATGCCGGTCTCGTCCCGCCCGGTGCCGGAGCAGCAGGGCGCAATCTCCGAAAGGAAGGGCACTCCCTGGGCCTGCAACAGGCGCACGGCCCGGTCCAAGTCCGGCACCATGAGGGCAATGCGGTTGATGCCGATGCGGTTGATGGGCGGCGGATAGGGCGGCTCGTCATCAAAGGGCGTCAGCCATTGCACCAAGCGCAGCACGTGGCGGTCGCCGACGCCGATGGCGATGTCCGCGCCTTTGATGCGGAAAGGTTCATCAAGGCCGTAGGCGCGCGCTTCCTCAAGGGTTCCCGTGGCCGGCAACGGCTTGATTTCGGTGTAGCCGAGCGCTTGGTAGAAGGCCAGCGACCGATCAAAGTCGCTGACGTTCACGCCGATGTAGGGCATGGCGATCAGGTGCATGTCCTGGTCCGGGTCGCCGTGGGGCGGGGCGGTCTCCATCAGCTTGTAGAGCACGCCTTCTGGGTCACGGAAAAACGCGAACCGGTCGCCCGCAATGCCGTAGGGTTCGGAAAGGAACTCGACGCCCTGGGATTTCAGGAAGGCGAAGTCGCTGCCGAGGTCCGTCGTCAGCAGCGCCGCATAGGCCATGCCGAGATGGTTGGGCAGCGCATAGGGCGGGGAGCCATCGAAGGGCGTTTTGAACTGCAGCAAGTCGATGTTGGCGCTGTTCAAGCTGCCCGGCAGGTTGATCACCTCACCTGCCGCCAACTCATACTGGCATTGGTCAAACATCCCCAAGGCCCGCGCCATCTGATGGGTGTTGGTCAGGGGAAAGCCACTCATGCCTTCGGTGTAGCCCAGCATGCGGTAGAAGGCCCTGGCGCGGTCGAAGTCCGCGGTGTGGGTGGCGAAGTGGAAGCGCGCCATCAGGCCGATGTCATCTTCAGCCAAGGTGGGCAGCTGTCCCGCCAGGTCGCCAGCCGATGGCGGTGACCATTGCGGCTGCGCCAAGACCGAGCCAGCAGCGGCAACGGCGCAGATCGAAAGTGCGCCTTTGCACCAATTGGCGACAATCCGCCAGCGGGCTAGCTGTTCCTGCGGCGTCGGTTGCGTCCCGTTATGGGTCAAACAAAAAGTTCGCATCATTTTCATATGGCCTCCCAAGTTTTTGTCAGCCGTGCCCCAGCCGCGCAATGCTGCGCACTAAGGACGGGCCTTGATAGATTAAGCCCGTATAGATTTGCACGAGATCGGCCCCGGCGTCGAGCATGGCTTGGGCATCGGCAGCCGAGAGAATGCCGCCCACGCCGATGATCGCGACGCGCCCCGCCAGCTGTTCCCGCAGCCGGGCGACCAGTTGCCGGGCCAAGGGCGCCAGCGGCGCGCCGCTCAGGCCGCCAGCTTCGTCAGCATGGCGCAGCTTCGCCGTTTGGGGGCGAGTGACAGTGGTGTTGCCGGCGATGACCCCCTCGATTTCAAACTCGAGCAACGCGTCAGCAACAGCTGCGACGTCGGCTTCGGCCAAGTCCGGGGCTAGCTTCACGCACAGCGGCACACGGCGGCCGCTGCGGGCCTGAAGCTGGGCTTGACGGGCCTTCAAGGCGCCCAGCAAGGCCGTGAGCGGTTCGCCGTACTGCAAGTCGCGCAGCCCGGGCGTGTTGGGTGATGATAGGTTCACCGTAAAGTAGTCGGCACTGTCGTGGAGCGCGTCCATGCAGGCCAGATAGTCGTCCACCGCCCGCTCTATGGGGGTGTCCTTGTTCTTGCCGATGTTGACGCCCAGCGGCACAGCCAAGCGATTGCCCTGGCCCTTAAGCCGCTTGAGCCGAGCGGCGACGGTGCGAGCGCCGTCGTTGTTGAAGCCCATGCGGTTGATCAGCGCCGATGCTTCCGGCGCCCGAAAGAGACGCGGCTTCGGATTGCCTGGCTGCGGCCGCGGCGTCACCGTGCCCACCTCGATATGGCCAAAGCCCAGCCGCGCCAGCCCCTCAACGGCGATGGCGTCCTTGTCGAGGCCTGCCGCCACGCCGACCACGTTGGGAAACGGAATGCCCATCGCCGTTCGCGCATGGCCGGCAGCCGGCTGCAAAGGCCCGGGCAGGGCACCCAGCGCGGCCAAGGCGTTCAGGCCCAGAACATGGGAGCGTTCCGCATCCAGCGCGAAAAGCCAAGGGCGCATCAATTCGTACATGCTTGCCCGATGGTTGTGATTCTAGGCCCGCAAGCCTTCGGCATGCCTTCGACAAACCTTCGGCGGACCTTTGGCGAACCTTCGGTGAACCTTCAATCGACTGTACCGATAGCCTTTTTGAGAATCAATCTGTAGCCTTGCGCGTGCTGGAGCGAACGCTTGAAGGTGTGCATGAACCAAGTCATCGCCGACCGAGTCCGGGAGGCCCTGCCGGGCTGCGAGGTCGAAGTCGCCGTGGAGGGGAACCGAGCCCTCATCGAGGTGCAAAGCACAGCCTTCGCGGGCTTGAGCCGCGTGCAGCGCCATCAGGCGGTTTACCGCTGTGTTGAAGACCTCATCGCCGACGGGGCGCTGCACGCTGTGACCATCAGGGCGAGCGCCCCTAGCTGAATGCTTGGCCCACCGGCTCTTGCATCATGAGAAAGCTGTCAAGTGAGCCTCTTTAGTGCCCGGCTCCGTGCGACGCCGTTGCAGCGGCGTGCGCTCTCGCCGGTCTGACGTACAGGCTCGTTAGCAGCATCAATGGACAAACTGCTCATCAATGGCGGTCGGCGCCTTGCAGGATCACTGAGGGTGTCGGGGGCCAAAAACGCCGCTCTGCCCATTCTCGCCGCCACCCTGCTGAGCGGCGAGACGGTCACCTTGTCCAACGCGCCGCATCTCAATGACGTGAACACCATGGTCAAGCTGCTCGGCCACCTGGGGGCCAATGTGACGGTTGGCGAGCATTCGGAGGTCACCGTTACCGCTGCCGAACTGCGCAACCTAAGGGCGCCCTATGAGCTGGTGAAGACCATGCGCGCCTCCTTTCTGGTGATGGGGCCCTTGCTGGCTCGCTTTGGCGAAGCAGAGGTCTCGCTGCCCGGCGGCTGCGCCATTGGTGCGCGGCCCGTGGATCAGCACCTGAAGGGCTTCACCGCCCTGGGCGCGGACATCCAAGTGGCGGACGGCTATGTGCAGGCGAAAGCCCCGAACGGCCTCAAGGGCGCGCGCATCAAGCTGGATCTGGCCACCGTCGGCGGCACCGAAAACCTGATGATGGCAGCCACCCTCGCCGAGGGAGAGACCCTCATTGAGGGCGCTGCCCAAGAGCCGGAGATTGTCGATTTGGGCAACTGCCTGAACGCCATGGGCGCAAGGGTTTCCGGCCAAGGCACTGCCATGCTGCGCATTGTCGGCGTGCCGGCGCTGCATGGTGCGCAGCACGCTGTCATGGCCGACCGGGTGGAGGCAGGCACCTACCTCATTGCCGCCGCTGCCACCCGCGGCCACATCCGGCTGGAGGGCATCGACCCTGAGGTGCTCAGCGCCGTGCTGGAACGTCTCCGGGCAGCAGGTGCCCAAGTTGAGATGGGCGCGGATTGGATTGAATTGAACATGCCCGGAAGACCAAAGGCCGTGGACATTGAAACTCGCCCCTATCCCGGCTTCCCGACCGACATGCAGGCCCAGTTCATGGCCTTGAACGCCATCGCCGAAGGCAGTTGCCGCATCACCGAGACGATCTTCGAGAACCGCTTCATGCACGCCCAGGAAATCAACCGCCTCGGCGCGGACATTCGGCTGTTGGGTCCCTCTCAGGCCTTGGTCAACGGCGTTGAATCGTTGAAGGCGGCCCGGGTTATGGCCACCGACCTGCGCGCCTCGTTCAGCCTGGTCGTGGTGGGCTTGGTGGCGGAGGGTCAGACGCTAATCGACCGCATCTACCATATTGACCGCGGCTACGAGATGATCGAGGAGAAGCTCTCGGCCTTGGGTGCGGACGTGCAGCGTGTCTCATGACCTCTGTTTCTCATGACCTCTGAGGAAGAATCCATCAACCCGCCTCAGGCCATCCGCCGCCTTGACACCCGCTCGCCCGGGTTTGGGGCCGAGTTCGCCGCCCTGTCCGCGGACAGCGCAACCGGCGTGGCGGAAGTTGAGCGTGGCGTTCGCGAGATCATTGGCGCCATCCGGCAGCGCGGCGATGACGCCTTGGTGGAGTGCGCCGCCCGCTTTGATGGCGCGCAGTGCATCACTGCGGCGGACCTAGCCCTTCATCGGAGCAGCTTCAGTGCTGCCTGGGCCTCGCTGCCCAGCGCCCAACGCCAAGCCTTGGAGGAAGCCGCGCAGCGCATCGAGCGGTATCACCGGGCTCAGCTGCGGCCCGGTTGGTCCTATACGGACGAATTCGGCAATGAACTGGGCCAACGGGTGACGCCCTTGGATCGAGTGGGCGTCTATGTGCCGGGCGGCCAAGCCGCCTATCCATCGACGGTGCTGATGACCATGCTGCCCGCCGCTGTGGCGGGCGTGACGGACATCGTCGCCGTGATGCCCTGCGCCGGCTCGCCCAATCCGCTGGCGCTGGCCGCGATGCATCGGGCGGGTGTCGGGGAAGCCTATGGGGTGGGCGGCGCCCATGCGGTGGCGGCGCTGGCCTTCGGCACCGAGACCATCCGGCCCGTGGATAAGATCGTCGGCCCTGGCGGCGCCTGGGTGACCGAAGCCAAGCGCCAGGTGTTCGGCCAGACCGGCATCGACATGATCGCCGGTCCGAGCGAAATTCTCATCGTTGCCGACGGCACGGCACCGGTGGACTGGATGGTTTACGACCTCTTTTCCCAAGCCGAGCACGATGCCATGGCGCAAAGCCTGCTGCTGTGCCCGGACGGGGATTACTTGGAGCGCGTTGCCCAAAGGGTCGAAGCGCTGCTGCCGAGCATGGCCCGCCGGGACATCATTGCCCGCTCCCTCGCCGATCGGGGTGCCCTGATACGCACCCGCTCCTTGGCTGAGGCGGCCGCCTTGGCGAACGACGCGGCTCCGGAGCACCTTGAGTTGGCGGTGGCTGACCCGCAGCCGCTGCTTGATCAAGTGCGCCACGCTGGCGCGATATTCCTGGGCCATCACGCCCCGGAAGTGATGGGCGACTACGTGGCAGGACCAAGCCACGTGCTGCCCACCTACGGCACCGCCCGCTTTTCCTCACCCCTGGGGGTGGACGATTTTCAAAAGCGCAGCTCGGTCATTGCGCTGTCCAGAGATGGGGCCTCGGCGCTGGCGCAATCCGCCTCGGTGCTGGCCCGCGGCGAAGGGCTGCAGGCGCATGCCTTGGCCGCCGAAGCGCGGCGCGAGCGTCTATGAGGACTGCTCGGGTTCCAAGGCTGGATCGCTGGCGGTGGTCCGGGCGGTGTCATGTAGGCCATGTATCAAGCCTTCCAAGCGGGCGATGGCGGCGGCCATTTCCTTGAAGCCTTCGTCCATCCGCTTATCCATGACCTCAATCCGGCGGTCGATCTGCTCGAAGCGCCGGTCCATCTGATCCAAGCGACGTTCCACTTGCTCAAAGCGAGCGTCCACTTGCTCAAAGCGAGCGTCCACCTGCTCAAAGCGAGCGTCCACCTGCTCGAAACGGGCGTCCACCTGCGCAAAACGGGCGTCCACCTGCGCGAAGCGCATGTCGTTGGTTTCCGACATTGCACCGATGAGGGCCAAATTAACCCCGATGCTGGTAACGCCGACCATCAGGATGGTTGAGACGGTGGTGACGAATTGGCTCTTCATGGACATTTCCTTGGCATTGTTGTGGATTGGAACGTCAATTGTCTAGCTTTGCGCCACTTGCGTATGTAGTACGCAATCACCAGTTTTTCGGGCGGATGTCTCAAGCGCAGGCTTGGCCATGAACCGCCAACGCCAGTCAGCCGGCGCGGGCTCTGGGGGCATTTGCCGTAGAATTGACCTTGTCGGTGTGGGCAGGCGTCTAGGAGCAGCCATGGATCTTTCCAAGTTGGCCAGCGGCCAGCGCGTTTTCGTGGCTGGCGCGAGCAACGAGCCCACCGGCTTGCTCGAAGCGCTGCGTGCGGCCGCACTGCCGGAAGGCCTGCACTTCATTCAGTTTCCCTTGGCGGGCTTCAACCAAACGGACTTCACCGCTTGGCATCCCAGCTACCAGATGACCACCCCTTTCATGGCACCCCATCTGCGCAACGCGGACCCTGAACGCCTGCACTTCGTGCCCATGGGCATGCGTGCGATGCACGACTACCTTGAACGGGGCATCGACGTGGCGCTCATCCAAGTGGCCCGGGACCGGCAGGGACGGCTGCGTTTGGGCCCCAATGCCGACTTCGCCGCCGCCGCGCTGGCCAGCGCGCAATGCGTGCTGGCGGAGTGCAATGCCGCGTTTGCGGCTCCCGCTGGCTGCCCGCCGGTTAATGAGGGCCGGCTCGACGGTGTGCTCGACACGCACCGCCCGTTGTTCGAAATGCCCGCACCGCGCATCGACGAAACGGCCGCTGCCATTGGCCAACGGGTGGCGGCGCTGATTCGGGACGGTGACTGCATCCAGACCGGCATCGGCGCGATTCCGGCAGCGATACTCGCAAGCCTTGAGGACAAGAACGACCTTGGCCTGCACGGCGGCCTGCTTGACGACGGCGGCATGGCCCTCATCCGCCAAGGGGCGGTCACCGGCGCCAACAAGCTCATCGACCGCGGCCACCACGTCACCGGCATGGCGTTGGGTTCTTCAGCGCTGATCGATTGGCTGGCCGACATGCCGGACGTGGTGTTCAAGGGCGCCAACCACACCCATGATGCGAGCGTGATTCGCCAGTTGCCGAACTTCGTCTCCATCAACTCGGCCGTGGAAGTGGACCTCATGGGGCAGGTCAATGCGGAGATGGTCGGCGGGCGGCAGATTTCCGGAACCGGCGGTTCCGTCGATTTCATGCGGGCGGCCAAGTTCAGCCCCGGTGGCCGATCGATCATCGCCATGACCGCCACCGCTCGCGCCGGCGCGGCCTCGCGCATCGTGCCCCGCGTGGAAGTGGTGACCGCGCTGCGCACGGATGTGGACATCGTCGTGACCGAGTACGGCGCGGCGCAGCTCAAGGACTTGCCCCTCGCCGCCCGCGCCGAAGCGCTCACCGCCATTGCCGCGCCGCAGTTTCGCGACGAGTTGCTGCAAGCGGCGGCATCCTGAGCCCAAGGGGCAGCGGGCCGTGTCGGACATGACGGATTTCCCGCCTGGGTTCTTTGATCGGATCGACACGGCTCCCGACAGCGAGTTCTACCGCGCGCCGCGCTTCGTGCAGCACATTGACGAAGCGACCATTGCCGCGCTGACCGCTTGGTACCGGGAATTTCTCTTTGCGGGCGCCGATGCCTTGGACCTGATGTCATCTTGGGTTTCGCACTATCCGCCGGAGATTAGCTTAGGAAGGGTTGCTGGATTGGGCATGAACGCCGCGGAACTGGCAGCCAATGAGCGGCTGACCGAGCACTGCGTACATGACCTGAACGCGCATCCGCAACTGCCCTATCCGGCATCGAGCTTCGACCGCGCGACCATCGCCGTGTCCATTCAGTACCTGACGCGCCCCATTGAAACGCTGCGCTCCGTCGCGGATACGCTGCGCCCGGGCGGGCGTCTGGCGGTGGCCATGTCGCACCGCCTGTTCCCCACTAAGGCGATAGCCGCCTTCCATCAACTGCCGCCGGCTGAGCGCGTGCGGTTGGTTGGCACTTACCTGGTTCGCGGGGGGTTCGAGAGCGTCGCCTTCGTGGACCGTTCGCCGCCGAACGCCGACCCGCTTTGGATTGTCACCGGCGAAACCGCCTCCGTTTGAGGCCGGGTTTTGCGGTTGCAAAACCGTGCGCGATGGGAAACAGTGTGCGCTCTCCAACCAGCCCTTTTGGAGCGCTTCCATGAGCCACGTCAACCCGCGTTCAGCCGGCGAGGTGCCCGGTTTGCAGCCGGTCTTTCAAGCCGCCGAAGCCGCCATGGGCTTCGTGCCCAACAGCATGCGGACCATGGCCCACATGCCGCAGCTGCCGTTGGCGTTTGCCGGCTTGGCGAACGTGATCTTCGGCGGCGACTTGAAGGCGTTCATGGCCGGATTGGTGGATCGGATACCCGAGCAAGCGGACGCGGAGCAAAACCTGCCGCCGGGTCTGGTGCAGCTGATTGCCTTTGCCGTCAGCCTTGCCGCCGGCTGCCGGTACTGCCAAGCGCACACGTCACACAACGGCCATCGGGCCGGAGAGGACGCCGGGAAGTTCGACGCCATCCTCACCTATGATGAAAGTCCGTTGTTCAGCGAAGCGGAGCGAGCCGCCCTGGCCTTGGCCTTCGCCGCCGGGTCGGTGCCCAACCAAAGCGGTCCGGAACACTTCCAGCGGCTGCGCGAGCACTTCACCGATCGGCAAATCGTGCAGATCGCCGGCGTCATTGCCCTATTCGGTTTCCTCAACCGGTGGAACGACACCCTCGCCACTGAGCTTGAACCGATGCCAAAGGATTTCGCCGCACAAGCGCTCACCGGCCTCCACTGGCAGGTGGGGAAGCATGCCGCCTAGCAGCCCCTGTTGATGCTGCTGCAGGCTGGACAATGGTTGGGGCGCGGCAGCCTTTTGGTGGAGGGCGCAAGCCTCGGCGAACCCTTGGAGTGCGACCTGACCATTGAGCAGGACAGCAGCGGGCTGACCTTGACCGGCACCCTGGAGTTCCAGGGAGCACCCTCCAACCCGCTGTCCATCCGCGTGGCGCCGGACGAGGTGGGCACCTACGTGATCGACGCCCGCATGGGCGGCGTCCGCCTTGACGGTGTGGCCAAGTTGGAAAGCGCGCCCAACCTAGGCCTGCTGTGGCAGGCGGACGGCGCCCTGCACGCCACTTTCGCGCTGTTTCAGGTGGCCAAGGGCTACGGGTTTCGAGGCTTCCTGCGCGAGCGGGACCGGACGCTAACCTGGGAGGTGGCCTTCGCCCTCAAGCAGGATGCCGTCAAGGCCAGCAACGTTGTGACCCTCAGGCGCAGGCGCTGAGGCCCGAGGCAGCGCCCGGTCAGTCGAGAAAGCTGACGACGCCGGTGTCGAAGGCGTAAACGGCGCTGGCGATGGCCACTTGGCCGCTCTCCGCCTCCCGTTCGATCAAGGCGGAGTTGGAGCGCAGCGCAGTGGCCGCATAGCGGGCGTTGGCCGCTACGGCCTGCCCCAGATCGGCTTCGGAAGGTTCGGCGCCGGCCACCGGCAGGAGGTCGCCGATGGCCGGTTCGATGGCTTCGATGACGCCGCCCAAAGCGGGCGGCAGGCCGTCAGGCCGCTGCAAGGCCGCTTGCACGGCGCCGCAGTTCTGGTGGCCGAGCACCACGATGAGCCGGACGCCAAGTGCGTTTACGGCAAACTCAAGGCTGCCGATTTGGGAGGTGTCCGCCACGTTGCCGGCCACCCGCACCACGAACAGCTCGCCGAAGCCTTGGTCGAAGATGGCCTCCACGGGGCAGCGCGAGTCGGCGCAACCGAGCACAGCGGCGAACGGCTTCTGGGCGCCCAAGGCTTGCACGCGGCTTCGCGGTGACGGATCTGGCTGGCCCGCCACGAAGCGGGCGTTGCCCGCCTGCAGCCGGGCCAATGCTTCAAGGGGCTCAATCATCGTTTGGTTCGTCCTGCTTGGGTTTTCGATTCATCGCCCGAATGCGCTCCCGCGCATCAAGCGCCCGTTGCTCGGCTTCGGCGATGCGCATCAGGTAGGCGCGCACCAAGCCGCCGATACTGGTGTTGCGACGGACGGCGTAGCCTTTGATGACATCGTGCGCCTGCTCCTCGATGGTGATCACGATGCGCCGGTTGGCCATGCGGCGCTACCCCCGCCAACCCTGGGCATTGGCCGTGTCCATCGCGCCGGCCTTGGATGCGCAAGCTGCCGTCTGCCGAGGCGTTTCCAGCTGTCCCAAGAGCCATTTCATGGGGCCAGTCTAAGTAGCGCATGGTGCCGTACCTAGTGGACATCTCTGCAATGCATGTAGGACATCGACCCGCTAAAACCGCCCAATAAACGCTAGAGCGCAGCAGAAATCTCGCCATCGAGATCCTGTTCGTCGCAGAATCGCTCAAAGGCGTCCTTTAGCGCCCGGATCTTCATCGTTGAAGGCACTTCAATGGTCATGGCCACGTTGAACAGCGGGGTTCCGGTATGCGCGGCGCGCTGGGTGGTGGTTTGCAGGTCTTGGATGTTGATCCCTCGGCTGGCGATGAAGCCGGTGACTCGATACACAATTCCGGGGTGGTCCATGGCGGATAGGTTAACCCGGTAGGGCAGTGCCGCGGTCGGCGGTTCCCGCTCGCCGGTAAGACGGAACAGGGTGCTGAATCCCTTGGACTCAGCGAACGCCTGCAGTCGGGATTCAAAGGCGGCGAGGTGGCGTTCGCTGCCGGTGAGGGACATCAGCACGGCAAACTCTTCCCCAAGCCCGGTCATGCGGCTGTCGTCGATGTTGAGATCAAGCTCGGCGGCCAGTTCGGAGAGTTCGTTGATGATGCCAGGACGGTCCCGGCCGATGGCCGAAACCACGGCCCGCCGACGCCCCTCAGAGGCCGGCGGCTGGCTCTTCTCATGGCCGTGGCCATCAGCCATCGGCCAGTGCCTCGCGCACGTGGGATTTGAGTTCTTCAACGGGCACTCGCACCTGGTCCATGCTGTCGCGGTCGCGCACGGTCACGGTGTCGTCTCCCTCCAAGGTCTGGAAGTCCACGGTGACGCACATCGGGGTGCCGACCTCATCGTGACGACGGTAGCCCTTGCCGATGTTGCCCGTGTGTTCATAGAGGATGCGCCCTAAGCCCAAGCCTTGCAGCTGGCGCTTGATCTCCCGGGCCTTGGCCACGATGCCCTCGTGGTTGCGCTTCAACGGCAGAACTGCCACCTTGATGGGCGCTAGGTGGGGCTTCAAGCGCAGCACCGTGCGCTGGCTGCCATTGGCCAGCTCCTCCCTTGCGAACGCCTCGTTGATGACCGCCACCACGCCCCGGTCCACCCCCGCGGAGGGCTCGATGACGAAGGGCACCCGCCACTCGCCGGTGGCTGTGTCCTGGATGGCCAATCGGGCGGTTGATTCGGTGTTTTCGGGCACTTGGGCGGTGAGGTTCAGCTCGGCGGCGTTCTTCGAGTGGGCGCCCAAATCAAAGTCGGTGCGGTTGGCAATGCCCTCCAGCTCGTCCGTTCCATGGGGGAAGCGGTACATCAGGTCGAAGGTGGCCTTGGAATAGTGCGCCAACTCGTTTGCCGGCACCTCATGAACCGACAAGGCCGAGCGCGGCACCCCCTGAGCTTCCCACCAATCGAGCCGCGCTTCGAGCCAGTGCCGATGCCAGGCCTCGTCCTCCCCCGGCGCAACGAAGAACTCCAGTTCCATCTGCTCGAACTCGCGGGTGCGAAACACGAAGTTGCGCGGCGTGATTTCGTTGCGGAACGCCTTGCCGATCTGGGCGATGCCGAAGGGGAGGCGGCGCGAAGTGGCATCCACCACGTTCTTGAAGTTGGTGAAGATGCCTTGGGCGGTCTCCGGACGCAGGTAGGCGAAGGCTGATCCGTCATCAACCGGCCCGACGTTGGTCTTGAACATCAGGTTGAACGGGCGCGGCTCGGTCAGGTCCTTGGAACCGCAGGACGGGCAGGCATCGCCGATCTGGTCCGCCCGCCAGCGGCTCTTGCACTGGCGGCAGTCCACCAGCGGATCGGTGAAGGTCTGTTCGTGGCCAGAGTTGCGCAGCACTTGACGATGGGTCAGCAATGCGGCGTCCAGGCCCTCCACGTCATCGCGCTCATAGACCATCGCCCGCCACCAAGCGGCCTTGAGGTTGTTCTTCAATTCGACGCCCAGCGGCCCGTAGTCGTAGAGCCCCTGCAAGCCGCCATAGATGTCGCTGGACGGGAACACGAAGCCGCGGCGCTTGCACAGCGAAACCAGTTCGTCCATGGACGTTGCGGGCACGGAGCGCCTCCTTGAAGCCGAGCGAAGGGTGAGTTTCGAGTCGCGACGCGACAGGCCGCGCACTATAACTGATGCCAATGTGTTTCTGAATCCGCGCCAAGCCAGTTAACCGGACAGGATGCTCGTGTGCTATAAATCCCCCCCTCGCCGTAGCTGACACTTTGGAGGGGAAGCCAATGACGACTTGGTGGTCTCGGTTGGTCTTGTTCGGCGCCGTGGCCGCAGCGGCGCTGTTGCCCATCGGCGCGCTGGGCAGCCGATTTGGCCTGTGGGCTTGGGGTACGGGGTTTCTGCTGCTCTATGTCGGCGCGGGGCTGGCCATTGTCGTGGCGGGTGGCGCCGTGGCCGCGGTCATCATCGCTTGGCGGCGGCAACGCTCCGGCGATCTGCGCCTGTCCGGCATTGGGCTGGTGATTGGCCTATTGGCCGTGGGGTTCATTGGCATGCAGATGTCCGCTGCCTTCTCCGTGCCGCCCATTCACAACATTTCCACCGACACCGAAGACCCGCCGCCGTTCATTGAGGTGGTTGCCCTGCGGGGCGAGGCGTCCAATCCCTTGGACTTCGACGCGGAGACCATCGCCCCCCTGCAGGCCGAGGCCTATCCTTGGGTGAAGCCGCTGGTGATCGAGGCCACGGCGGATGCGGCATTCGCCAATGCCCGCACTGCGCTGCAGGACATGGGGCTTGAGATCGTCGCCGAGCATCCGCAGCAAGGCCTGATCGAGGCCACCGCCACCACGTTTTGGTACGGCTTCAAGGATGACGTCGCGGTTCGCGTGCGCCCCCATGCCCAAGGCGCCTTGGTGGATGCGCGCAGCGTCTCCCGGGTTGGCCGGAGCGACCTCGGCCTCAATGCCGAACGCATCGGCGAGCTCTTGCGGCGCCTGTCCGGCCCGGATCAGTGAGTCCAAAACGGGGCGGCCTGACCCCTTGGCTTGCCCTTCTGGCCAACTTGGGGTTTGCGCTCTCGGCCGTTGCCGAACCGCGCCAAGCCGATGGCCCTTTCTATTCGCCGAGCCTCAACGCCCCGTCAGCGAAGCATCTCTATTGGGGCGACACCCACGTCCACACCAACCTCTCACCGGACGCAGCCGCGGGCGGCAATGTGCGCTTCGGCCACGATGAGCTCTACCGGCTGGCCAGGGGCGATGCGGTGAACGCCCACAACGGCCGCCTGGTCAAGCTCAATCGGCCGTTGGACTTCTTGGTGGCCGCCGACCACGCCGAGTACATGGGCCTGTTTCCGGCCCTGGAGGCGGGAGACGCCCGGCTGCTGGCCACCGAAATCGGCCAGCGTTGGCATGCCATGCACCAAGCCGGCCGGGAGCAGGCGGCCCAGATTCTGGTGGAGTTCGGCGACGCGCTGCGCAACCGCGAGGACCTGCTGCAAAGCCCCGCCTACAACAAATCGGTCTGGGCGGTCGTCACCGAGCAGGCGGAGCGCTACAACCATCCGGGTCAATTCACCGCCTTGATTGGCTATGAGTGGTCATCGGGCCGGGGCGGCGGCAACATGCACCGCATCGTCGTCTTTGAGGACGGCGTCGAGCGGGTCGGGCAGGTGGTGCCCTTCAGTTCCTTCGATGGCGACCGGCCTAGGGAGCTGTGGCAGTTTCTGGCGGACTACGAGGCCCGCACGGGCGGCCGCGCGCTCGCCATCCCCCACAACAGCAACGTCAGCGCAGGGCTGATGTTCTCCCGCACGGATTCCGACGGCCAGGCCATCACGGCGGACTACGCACGGCTGCGGGCACGTTGGGAACCCCTGCTGGAAGTCACCCAGTTCAAGGGCGACAGCGAGACCCATCCCTACGTGTCGCCGGACGATGAGTTCGCCGACTACGAATCCTGGGACCGGTTCGCCGGATTCAGCGCCCGTCGTCCCCATGAGGATGGCATGTACGCGGCTGAATACGCCCGCCCAGCGCTCCGCACCGGGCTGGCGCTGCTCGACGACGTTGGCGTCAACCCCTACAAGTTCGGCCTTATTGGCAGCACGGACTCCCACACCGGCATTCCGTCGGCCGACGAAAACAACTTCTGGGGCAAGTTCAGCTGGCATGAGCCGAGCGCCGAACGGGCCATGGAGCCGTTCGTCAACATTCCCGACATCGTGCAGCTGGAATGGGAAATGGCCGCCTCGGGCTACGCGGCGGTGTGGGCCGAGGCCAACACCCGCCAGTCCATCTTCGCCGCCCTTGCCCGCAAGGAGACCTACGCCACCACCGGTCCGCGCATCAGCCTGCGCGTCTTCGGCGGCTGGCAGTTCGAGGCCGCCGATCTCGAACGGCCCGATTGGGTGGCCGCCGGGTATGCCCAAGGCGTGCCCATGGGCGGCGACCTCCCCGCGCGGCAGCGGAATGCGGCGCCCGCCTTCATGGTGCAGGCCTTGAAGGACCCCATGGGCGCGAATCTGGACCGAGTGCAGATTGTCAAGGGCTGGCTGAAGGACAACGGCGAGACCGCCGAGCGGGTTTACGACGTGGCACTGTCGGATGGCCGCCAAGTGGATGCGCAGACGGGCAAGGCACCGCCGGTGGGCAGCACGGTGGACGTGGCGACGGCCACCTACCGCAACTCGATTGGCGCAGCGGCCTTGCAAACCGTTTGGCGGGATCCGGACTTCGACCCTGCCCAAGCCGCCTTCTACTATGTGCGGGTGCTGGAGATTCCAACGCCGCGCTGGACGGCGTTCGACGCCGCGTTTTTCAAAACCCACCTGCCACCGGAGGTTCCCCTCACCACCCAGGAGCGCGCCTACAGTTCGCCGATCTGGTACGCACCCTAACCGCGATGGATGCGGGATGGCTTTATAATGTCGCGGCGAACTTGTAGACGGGATGGCTCGCGAATGCGCATTGGCATGATGGGGTTCGGCTTGGTGGGCCGGCAGATTTACCGTTTGGCGCTTGATGATGCGCGGGCTGAGCTGGTGGCCATCTCTGACATTGGGCGGCCGGAAATCCTGCACCATCTCCTGACCAAGGGAGCCGATTGCGAGCACGTCCGCCTGCAAGCCAATCATCTGGTGAGCGAGCAGGGCAGCGCGCCCGCCCGCGCTCGCTTGATGTGCGCCGACAACCCCGCTGAGGTGCCTTGGGATGCCTTCGGCGTGGATGTGGTCATCGACGCCACTGGCCGCTTTCGTTCCGCGGCGGAGTTGGCGCCCCATTTGGCAAACGGGGCCCGGCGGGTGATTTCGTCCACGTTGCCGAATGGGGAAGTTGATCGGGTCGTGCTCTATGGCGTCAACCAAGCAGAGGCGTTGGCCGACGACCGGATCATATCCGCAGGCTCAGCCTCCACAACGGCCATGGCTCTGGCGCTCAAGGTCCTTACGGCCACCCATGCCATCGAGCACGCCACCATGACCTCGGTGCACGCCTACACCAGCGACCAAATCCTGCAGGACTATGCGGGGCCTGACTACCGCCGCAGCCGTTCCGGGGCCGAGAACATCATTCCCAATGACACGCCCGCCCCGCGTTGGGTGGAGCGTGCGTTGCCCGCCGTCAAGGGCAAGCTCAGCGGATTCGCGCTCAACGTTCCGGTGCAGGCGGGCTCGCTGCTGGACATGACGGTGGCTTTCGCGGGTTCTGAAGTGGACGCGGAAGGGGTCAACGAGCTCTTCGAAGCCGCCGCCATTGCTGACCCGGAGTTGATTGCGGCCACTCGCGATCCCATTGTGTCTTCCGACGTCAAGGGACGTTCCGAGTCCCTGCTGGTTGATCTTCAAGGCACCATGAAGGCGGGCGCCAACCTCATCAAAGTGCTGGCGTGGCATGAGTCTCTCGGCCACGCCCGGCGCATTTTGGACTTAGCCGCCCACTATGGCGGCCTGGACGCCGCCCAAACCGGGAGGACGTCCTGATGCGCGTGGCCATCAACGGCTTCGGGCGCATTGGTCGGGCGGTGTTCCGCATTGCGGAGTTGCGTGACGACATTGAGATCGTCGCCATCAATGACCTGTTCGACCACGACGCGCTGGCCTATCTGCTCACCTATGACACGGTGATGGGGCGCTTCCCCGGCGGGGTGGCCATGGACGGGGGCGAGATGGTCACGCCCAACAGCCGGGCGCGGATGCTTAAGGAGCGTGACCCCCTCCAGCTGCCATGGCGCGAGCTCGCCGTGGACGCGGTGGTGGAGAGCACGGGCGTGTTCCGCGCCCGGGACCAAGTGGCCATGCACTTGGAAGCGGGTGCCAAACGGGCCGTGCTGACGGTGCCCGCCAAGGACGAGATCGACTACACAGTAGTGCTCGGCGTCAATGAAGACGGCTTGGCTGCCGAGCACCGCATCGTCTCCAACGCCAGCTGCACCACCAACTGCCTGGCCCCGGTGGCCAAGGTGCTCAACGACGCGTTCGGCATCCGCGAGGGCGTGATCAACACCGTCCATGCCTACACCAACGACCAAAGCCTGGCCGACGTGCCCCATTCGGACTGGCGCCGCAGCCGCGCCGCGGCCGAGAACATCATCCCCACCTCCACCGGCGCCGCCAAGGCGGTGGGCGAAGTGCTGCCGGCGCTCAACGGCCGCCTTGATGGCATCGCCTCCCGGGTGCCCGTGCCGGACGGCTCGGTGGTGGATCTGTTCGTGACGCTGGAGCGGGCCGCCGACGTGGCGGCGGTGCATGATGCAATGCGGGCCGCAGCCGAGTCGCCACGCATGAGGAACGTGCTGGAGTTCACCACCGAACCCTTGGTCTCCTCGGACATCATCGGCAATCCCCACTCCTCGATCTACGATGCCTCATTCACCCAAATCAGCGGCGGCCGCTTCCTCAAGGCGCTAAGCTGGTACGACAACGAATGGGGTTACTCCAACCGCGTCTGCGATCTCTTGGGGCTAATGGCGACTCTGGACTAATCCGCCGCCGAGGGAGCTTAAATGACCGTTAGCGCCGGCCTTGGCATCGCCAACTTTCCGTTCGAGGACGCCAAGGGCTTCTGGCGCTGGGTGGACGTGTGCGACAACGGCGGGGTGGACTCCATCTGGCAGAGCGACCGCCTGATCGGGCCGGACCCGAACCTGGAGTGCATGAGCGTCATGGCGGCGCTGGCCGGTGCCACGCGCCACCTTAAGTTCGGCATGAACGTGGCGAGCCTGGGGCTGCGTGACCCGGTGCTGACCGCCAAGGCATGCGCCACCATCGACGTGTTGAGTGAAGGCCGGCTGCTGCCCGCCTTCGGCGTCGGCAGCAGCCGCTCCCGCGACTACGCGGCCACCGGCACCCCCACCCGGGGCCGGGGCCAGCGCAGCGCCGAGGGCTTGGAAATTCTCTCGCGCCTTTGGCGGGAGGAATCGGTCACTTTCGAGGGCAAGCACTTCCAGCTCTCCGAAGCCAGCATCGCACCCAAGCCCGTGCAGCAGCCGCTGCCGCTGTGGGTCGGCGGCTCAGCGCCCCAAGCCGTCGAACGCACCGCCAAATGGGGCACCGGCTGGCAGGCAGGCATCGAGTCGCCGGAGGAAGTCCAGCCAGTGATCAGGGCGATCAAGGCGCGGGCCGCCGCACTCGGCCGCCCCATCGATGAGGACCACTACGGGGCGGGCTTCGCCTTTCGCTTCGGCAGTGCGGATGAACCCATAGTCACCCGATACAGTGAGTTTCTGACCCAAAGGCTCGGCAAGCCCGCGGACGGCTTTCTGGCCGTCGGCGGCGTTGAGGACATCATGGCACTGCTGCAGCGCTTCCGCGATGCCGGCGTCCACAAGTTCATCCTGCGGCCCATCGCCCATGGCACTGAGGACTTCATCGATCAAACCCGCTTGCTGATCGAGCGGGCGCTGCCGCAGGTGGCGGCGTTGAACTAGCGCAATTCGGCCTAGGAGCGGCCCACGGCTGCCGCTCAGGTTGGCAGTAGCTTGCCGGCTTCGGCGCGTACGCGTCTTTCCGGGTAGCAGGCATAGAAGCCAGCGGCGATCAGGCACAGGCCACCGGCCACCGGCCCGATCAACAACACGCCGAGCGGTTCGGCTGCGCTTCTGCCGTAGGCGGACAGCAAAAAGCTCATCAGGGCTGCCGAGGCGGCGTGCACCCACTTGGTCATCAGGCCTTGGACGCCGTAGTACATGGCTGACCGGCCAGCGCCGGTGCGCGCTTGATCGAGATCGATCAGTTGGCCCAGGATCACAGTCGGCAGGATCATGATGCCGGCAATCGCCAGCCCCTTGAGGGCGGACAGCCCCACCACTACGGCCAGGTTCAGGAAGTCATGGGCATCGCCTGGGACGCTGGGCGTGAGCAGCCCGTAGGGTACGTGGGCGATGCCTAGGATCAGGATGGAAAGCACCAGCGTCAACTTGGTGCCGATGCGGTCCACGACGTGCTGAATGAACACGAAGCCGATCAAGATGCCGGGCAGCATGCTCAGGGAGAGCACGGCGGCGAACCCCTCATCCCGGCCGAGGATCACGCGGGCGAAATAGGGTATGGCCGGACTGCTCATGTGGATGCCCAAACTGAATATCACCTGTGCGAACAGATAGGTGAGAAAGGGCCCGTTGCGGAGCGTGGTGGCCAGCGCCTGGCGCATGTTCATGGCGCTCGGCTGGTAGCGCAGCTCCTGTTCGCGCACCACGAACAAGGGGCAGGCGCAAAACACGAACGAAACCACGCAGGAGATCACCACCACCACCTGCACTGCCGTGCTCGCATCCATGCCCAGCTCCCGGAACAGCTTGACGCCGGCCAGCCACAGGATGCCGTAAGCCATGGCGATGGAGCCGCCGATGGCTGACCGCAGCCGCAGCAACTCAACCCTTTCCGCCTCGGTGTTGGCCAATTCCGGCAGCAGCGCGTTGTAGGGCGCGACGTAGACGGTGAAGAAGATGTAGTAGAGGCAGAGCAGCACCGTCAGGTAGATGAACACGCCGTGGGTGCCGGGCTCCCCGGGCGGAAAGAACAGCAGCGCCGGGGTCACAGCCATTGGGACCAGCCCAAGCGCCAGGAAAACCCGGCGCCGGCCCAGTTTGGAGCGCGAACGGTCCGAGTAGTGACCGACCAGCGGGTCGGCCAGCGAGTCGATCAACCCGCCGATCAGCCGTGCCAGCCCGTAGGCGGTCAGCACGCCGAGGAAGATCTCC
Organism: Candidatus Azophilus sp.; assembly: GCA_965220835.1. GTDB lineage: Bacteria > Pseudomonadota > Gammaproteobacteria > Pseudomonadales > Azotimanducaceae > Azophilus. The sequence goes on from OZ244842.1 coordinate 3,578,488, forward strand.
TCGGAAACCTGAACTTCCAACCCCGCGCCCTCCGGCGGGAGGTAGAAGTAGATGCCGATGGACACGACGATGGTGGACGTAATCTGCCATCCGGGCGCGCCAAGCACGAACAGCACGCTGTCCCGCAGGTTCAGGTGCCCGGTTGGGTATCGTTTCAGGCGGTTTCTCCCCGCCTTAGCGCCATCCCCAAGCCCAGCCTGGCGCGCCGGGGTTCAGTCAGCCGGTCAATCGCCCAGTCAATGCCAATGGCTGGCTCATGCAACCGCCATAACGCCATAAGGTGCAGTGCCCCAAACAACCCGTGGATATGTGCTTCCCGGCAATTTACCATAGCCACCTTGAATAAGGGCCGGCCAATGGCGCCCACCGGAACACAGGGAGAATCCAGCGATGGCAGAAGCAATTGAAGACACACCGATCCACCTGCGCGGCAATGGCCGCCCCACCAAGGAGGAACGGACGCTAACGGCGCTAAAGGTGGCCGGGGCCATTCCCGCCGAGCTTGATGGCCGTTTCGTACGCAACGGCGCCAACCCCTTCACGGGAACCAGCAGCCACCCGTTCTTTGGCGACGGCATGCTGCATGGCGTCAGGATTCGTGACGGTCGTGCCGAGTGGTACCGCAACCGCTACGTGCAAACGCCCTTCATCGCCAATCCCGCAACCGACATTCTCGACCCGGCTGTGCTGATGGACATGAAGTCCTCGAAGGCGAACACCCACGTCGTCGGCCATGCCGGCAAGATCCTCGCGCTGGAGGAAGGCCATTTCCCCTACGTGGTCGACGGCGAGCTCGCCACCCTGGGCCCCACGGACTTCGACGGCGTGTTGAACGGCTCATTCACCGCCCATCCGAAGATTTGCCCGGTCACCGGCGAGATGCTCGCCTTCGGCTACTCCGCAATGCCACCTTACCTCCGCTACCTGCGGGTAGCGGCGGACGGCAAGCTGGTGCAGGTGGAGAACATCACGGTGGGCGGGCCCACCATGATGCACGACTTCAACATCACCCGGAACCACGTCGTGTTCATGGACCTGCCGGCGGTGTTCAACATGGAATTGGCGATGAGTGGCGAAATGCCCATTCGCTGGGACGACAACTACCCGGCCCGCTTGGGCGTGATGCCGCGCAACGGCACCGACGACCAAGTGACCTGGTACGACATCAACCCCTGCTACGTCTTCCACCCCTTGAACTCCTATGAGGACGGCGACGCCATCGTGCTTGACGTGGCCCGCTTCAGCCACATGTGGCGCGAGTCCTCCATGGATTTCCCGCCGCCGGAATTGTGGCGCTTCACCATCGACACCGGCACCGGCAAGGTGCGCGAAGAGCAGGTGGACGACCGGCCTGCTGAATTCCCCCGGGTTGCCGATAGCGTCATCGGCCTCAAGCATCGCTACGGCTACATGATGAGCATGTCGGAGCCGGGCGTCCCCGCCGACCCGATGAGCGCCTCCGGCGCCATCTTGAAGTACGACCGGGCGTCAGGTGCGCGTTCAACGATCGAGTTCGGACGGGGCCGCGTCTGCGGTGAGGCGGTGTTCGCGCCTTCAGCCGACCCGAAGAGCGAGGACGACGGCTACCTGATGACGTTTGTTTACGATGCCCACACCGACAGCAGCCGGTTCGTCATCATGGACGCAGCGACCATGGACGATGAACCGGTCGCGTCGATTGAACTGCCGCGCGTTCCGGATGGATTTCACGGCAGCTGGATTCCGGCATCCGTCGCCGACTGAGGCTCATCCCTTCAGGCTGCCGAGGAACTCCAAGGTGCGTTGGTAGGCGCCGTCCTCCACGTTCATGATGGCGGCGTTGAAGTCGGTGACGCCAGCATCCTCCAAACGCTTGATTTCGCCGCGCAGCAGGTTTTCATCGCCGAGTATGGCGATGTCCGCGGGCCCTGCCACGCCCTCCCGGTCGAGCATGGCACGATAGCTCGGCAACTGTCCGTAGATCACCAGGTTCCTGGCGATTTCGGCGCGCGCTTCGTCGGGCTTCGTGGTCAAGGCGATGGGATAGCCGCCAACAATCTGTGGCGCGGGCCGGCCAGCGGCATCGGCGGCCGCAGTGAGCCGTTTCACGATGTGGGCCTCCATGGTCTTCGGCCCCACCATCCAGGTGTTGGTGCCATCGGCCCGCTCTCCGGCGATCTTCAGCATGGCCGGCCCGAGGGCGGCGAGCACCACCTTGAGGCCCTCCGAGCCGGGTATGTCCAAGGCGAGGCCGCGGACGCGATACTCGTCGCCTTCGTAGTTGGCGGTCTCGCCGCGGACCAACGGCATCAGCACTTCGAGGTATTCGCGCATGTGGGCGGCCCGCCGCTCATAGGAGAGGCCGAGCATGTCCTCGATGACCAGCTTGTGCGACAGCCCAATGCCCAGCGTGAAACGCCCCGGGGCGGCCGCTTGGGTGGTCAGGGCCTGCTGGGCGATGGCAGCGGGGTGCCGCGGGTAGGTGGGGGTGACCGCCGTGCCGAGGCCGATGCGCTCGGTTTCGCGGCCGATCAACGCGAGGGTCGTGATGGCGTCGAACGAGAAGATGTTGGCCAGCCAGACGTTGTCGAGCCCGGCCGCCTCGGCGTCCTTGGCCTTGCCGATGACGCCGTCGAGGTCGTTGCCGGTGCCGTCCGCGCCGATCATGGTGCCTATGCGCATGTTTTCCGTTCCTTGCGTTGAGATAAACCGCACACCATAGGGCAATGGGCGGCAATGTGGAATGGCGTCCAGCGGCCCTTTGCCCTCATAATCGCAGCTTTTTTGGAACCGCTAGCTTGAAATGGCCGGTTTGAAGCGGCCGGTTTGATGCGGCCATGCCACTAGCGGCCATGCCACTCTAGCGTCCATGCCACTAAAGGAGCCTTTGGGTAGCGCTTATGTCACAAATCGAAAACGACAAGGAAACCATTGCCATACTGGGCGGCACCGGCGATCTCGGCACTGGCCTCGCCATTCGCTGGTCGAAGGCCGGTTATCGAATCATCATCGGCTCACGGACGCTGCCGAAGGCCGAGCAGGCGGTGGCCAACCTGCAGGCCGTCAGCCCGGACACGCCGGCGGTGCCCATGGAGAACGCCGATGCGGCGGCGGCTGGCGACATCGTGGTGCTCACCGTGCCGGCGGAGCATCAGCTTTCCACCTTGGCCGGCGTCAAGGCCGCGCTGGCAGGCAAGATTCTCATCGACGTCACCGTCCCCTTGGTGCCGCCCAAGGTGGGCACCGTGCAGTTGCCGCCGGAAGGCAGTGCCGGCAAGCGGGCCCAGGACCTGCTTGGCGAGGACGTCATGGTGGTCACCGCCTATCAGAACGTCGCCGCCCATCTGCTGCAGGAGGACGTGCAAATCGAATGCGACGTGCTTATTGCCGGCAACAAGAAGGTGGCTCGGGACAAAGTGATGCAGCTGACCGAGGAAGCGGGCATGATCGGCTGGCATGCAGGGCCGATCGAGAATTCAGCGGCCGCGGAGGCGCTCACGTCCATTCTGATCCAGATCAATCGCCGCCACGACATCTCCCACTCCGGCATCAAGATCGTCGGCCAGTCGGACCACTGATGGCCGCCGCCCTGCATTGGACGCCCGGCGACGCCTGAGACGGCCACCCATGACCGCTGCACTGCACTTGGCGCCCGTTCCGAACCTACCCATGGTTCAACCCGGCGACGACTTGGCGGCGCTGATTGTGCAAGCCATGGACCGAGCGGGCCTGAAGCTCGAAGACGGCGACCTGGTGTGCGTTGCCCAGAAGATCGTGTCCAAGGCGGAAGGGCGGCAAGTCGATCTCAGTGATGTGAAGCCGTCAACGCAGGCCGTTCGCCTTGGCGCCGAAACGGACAAGGATCCGCGCTTGGTGCAGCTCATTCTTGACGAATCAACCGACGTGCTGCGCCAACGGCCAGGCATTCTGATCGTCCGCCACCGCCTGGGGCTGGTGTGCGCCAACGCTGGCATCGACCAGTCCAACATCGATCACCAGGGCGGTGAGCAGGCGCTGCTGCTGCCGGTCGATCCAGACCGCTCCGCGGCAGCGCTGCGCAACCGGCTGGCAGATTTGAGCGGCGTTAACGTCGGCGTGCTTGTTACGGACAGCCACAATCGGCCTTGGCGCTTGGGCACCGTGGGCGTGGCCATCGGCGCGGCGGGGGTCGACGTGCTCGACGACCATCGCGGCGGCACCGACCTCTTCGGGCGCGAGCTTAAGGTCACGCTCATCAATCGGGCCGACGCCATCGCCGCCGCCGCAACCTTGCTGATGGGCGAGACCACGGAACGCGTTCCGCTGGTGCTGGCCAAGGGGCTCGCGGGGCAGTGCAGCGGCGAGGCGGCACGCGACATCGTGCGCCCGCTCGATGAGGATCTGTTTCGCTGATGGGTTACGTCGCACTCACCGGCGGCATCGGCGGCGCCAAGCTGGCGCTGGGGCTGGCCCACATCCTCGCTGCGGACCAAGTCGCCTTCGTCGTCAACACTGGTGATGACTTCGAACATCTCGGCCTGCACATCTCACCGGACATGGACACCCTCGCCTACACGCTGGCGGGATTGAGCAACCCGGAAGCCGGCTGGGGGCGCAAGGACGAAAGCTGGCAGTTCATGGCCGCCTTGCAGAAGCTGGGCGGGGAGACCTGGTTCCGGCTCGGCGACCGGGACTTGGCCCTGCACGTTAGGCGCACCGAGATGCTCAGCCAAGGTGCCACCCTCACCCAAGCCACCCGCCGCATCACCACCGGCCTCGGCGTGCGGCACTCCATCATTCCGATGAGTGATGATCCGGTGCGCACCCAGGTCCATACGGCCAGCGGCCCCATGGCGTTTCAGCACTACTTCGTGCGCGACCGCTGCGAGCCCGCCGTCACCGGCTTCGAGTTCGCCGGCGCTGAAGATGCCGCCCCCAGCCCGGACCTGGCCGCTCACCTGGAAGACTGCGACGGCATCATCATCTGTCCTTCCAATCCCTTCGTCTCCGTCGATCCCATACTTGCGGTGCCGGGGCTCAAGCAAGCGCTGAAAGCCAGTGGCGCCCCCTTGGTGGCGGTCTCGCCCATCGTCGGCGGGGCTGCCATCAAGGGGCCAACCGCCAAGATGATGGGTGAATTGGGGGTGCCCGCCACCGCCGACCAAGTGGCCGAACACTACGCCGGCCTTATCGACGGCTTCATTCTTGACCAACAGGACGCCGCCTTGGACGGCACCTTGGCCATGCCGACGCGAGTGGCGCAGTCCCTGATGGTGACCCTTGAAGACCGGAAGCGCTTGGCGGCGGAGACCCTCGATTTCATTGGGACTTTAGGCGGCGGAACAGCCTGATGTGGGCCATCGTTCCCATCAAGCGCTTCGACCAGGCGAAAAAGCGCTTGGCCAGCGTCCTGAGCGCGCCGGAACGGAAGGCGCTGATGCTGGCGATGGCGCGGGACGTGCTTTCAGCCCTGTCCCGCTGCCAACGGTTGAGCGGCATCCTGCTGGTTTCCCGCGCCCCGGAGGCCAACGCCTTGGCGGAAGCCTTTGGCCTGCGCCAGTTCGCCGAAAGTGCCGAAGCCAACCTGCCGGAGGCGCTGAACGAGGCGCGTGACCATGCGGTGGCGGAACTCGGCGCCCGCAGCATCTTCATCGTGCATGCCGACGCCCCGCTGATTGATCCCATTGAGACCGATGCAATCATTGCCGCCCATCGAGGCATCACGCTGCTCCCGGACAGGATGCGCATCGGCACCAACGGCATGATTTGCACGCCGCCGGACGCCATCCCCTTTGTCTTTGACGGCAAGAGCTTCAACGCTCACGCCGAACACGCCCGGCGGGCGGGCTTGGGGCTGCGAGTGGCCGACGGTTCCGGCCTCGCGTTGGACATCGACACGCCGACTGATCTGGCTCAGTTGATGCGCGAGGGCCCGAACAGCCAGACTGGCATGTACCTGCAAAAATCAGGTATAGCCGAACGGCTTGCGGGTGTTGATAATGAAGCGCTCTGAAGTCTGGGCGCACAGCCAAGCAGCCAACGAAAGGACGCCTCAGTCAGCTCGATGAAGATCGTCGGGCGAATGGGTTAACTCCGGTTGCAGACTGGCCCCGCGACACGAGGGAACGAGCTGCCGAGGACGGGACATGCGCAATTCCGAACAAACGCTCCAGAAGGCCCGCCAAGGGGGCCGCATCACCGACGTGGAGGCCTTGGAGCTGGCGGCTTGGGAAGACACCCGGGCGCTGGCCGAAGTGGCCGCCACGCTGCGCGATGAGGGCTTTCGCAACGTCGTCACCTATTCGCGCAAGGTGTTCATTCCCCTGACCCATCTGTGCCGGGATGTGTGTCATTACTGCACCTTCGCCCAAGTGCCGCGGCGGGTGAAGGCGCCCTACATGACCATCGACGAAGTGCTCGAAACGGCCCGCCACGGCGCGGCGATGGGCTGCAAGGAGGCTCTGTTCACTTTGGGGGAGAAGCCGGAGCTGCGCTACAAGGCGGCTCGGGAGGGGCTGGCCGCCCTGGGCTTTGACTCCACCTTGGCCTATCTGCGCCACGTGGCCGAGGCCGTGCACCGGGAAACCGGCCTGCTGCCCCACCTGAATCCCGGCAACATGACGCCGGAGGAGTTGGCGCACATGCGCCCCGTGTCGCCGTCGATGGGCATCATGCTGGAGTCGGCCTCGGACCGGCTTTCAGAGAAGGGCATGCCGCACTACGGCTCGCCGGACAAGGTGCCCGCCGTGCGCCTGCAGACCTTGGAAGATGCCGGACAGGCGAAAATCCCGTTCACCACTGGCATATTGATCGGCATTGGCGAGACGCGCTTGGAGCGCATTGAATCCCTGCTTGCCATCCGCGCCGTGCAGGAGCGGCATGGTCACATTCAGGAGATCATCGTCCAGAACTTTCGGGCCAAGCCGGAAACCAAGATGGCGCAGGCGCCGGAGCCGGATCTCAACGAATTGCTCTGGACCATCGCCATGGCGCGCCTGATTTTCGGCCCGGCCATGAGCGTTCAGGCACCGCCCAACCTCAGCCCCGGCGTGCTGCCGCAGATTGTCGATGCGGGCATCAACGATTGGGGCGGCGTCTCTCCCCTCACCCCGGACTTCGTGAACCCCGAAGCGCCCTGGCCGCATCTGGACGAGCTGGCCCGGGAAACCGCCGCAGCCGGCAAGCAGCTCCATGAGCGGCTGACCATCTATCCGGCCTATGCTCAGGACGTTGCAACCTGGGTTGCTCCGGAACTGCGCCAAGCAGTGCTCGACCTGGTGGACGCGGATGGCTTTCCGCGCACGGACGGCTGGTCGCCGGGGGAGCAGCTCGACCCGCCGGAGGCCGAGCTCGCTGCGGTCCGGGCCACGCCCACCCGAATGGCCAGCGACGTCGCTGCCATTCTGGACAAGGCGGCGGCCGCCCAAGGGCTTAAGGAAGCGGAAGTCGTGCGGCTGTTTCAGGCGCGGGGCGACGACTTTGCCGCCGTGGTCCAAGCCGCTGATCGTCTGCGTGCCGACGTCAACGGCGACACCGTGAGCTTCGTCGTCAACCGCAACATCAACTACACCAACATCTGCTACTTCAAGTGTCAGTTCTGCGCCTTCTCCAAGGGCAAGCTGTCGGAAAACCTGCGCGGCCGGCCCTACGACCTATCCCATGAGGAGATTGAGCGGCGCACCGAGGAGGCCTGGAGGCGGGGTGGGACGGAAGTGTGCATGCAGGGCGGCATCCATCCCGAATACACCGGCGAGACCTACATCAGCATTCTCCACGCGGTGAAGGCGGCGGTGCCGGACATGCACATCCATGCCTTTTCGCCTTTGGAGGTTTGGCAGGGCGCCGCCACCCTGAATCTGGACCTGTCCACCTACTTGCAGCGGCTTAAGGAAGCGGGCCTCGGCACCTTGCCGGGCACCGCGGCGGAAATTCTCGACGATGAGGTCCGCGCCGTCATCTGCCCGGACAAGATCAACACCGGCCAGTGGCTCGAAGTGATGGAGGCTGCCCACGGCGTTGGGTTCAGGACCACTGCCACCATCATGTACGGCCATGTGGAAGGCCCCCAGCATTGGGCGCGGCACCTGATCCGCGTGCGCGACCTGCAGGCCAGAACCGGCGGCTTCACCGAATTCGTGCCCCTGCCCTTCGTCCACATGGAGGCGCCCATGTACCTGAAGGGCCGGGCTCGCAAAGGCCCCACCTTCCGTGAGGCCGTGCTGATGCACGCCGTCGCCCGCCTGACCCTGCACCCGCACATCACCAACATCCAGGCCAGTTGGGTGAAAATGGGCCACAAGGGCGTCATCGCCTGCCTCAACGCCGGCTGCAACGACCTTGGCGGCACGCTGATGAACGAGAGCATCAGCCGCGCCGCAGGCACCACCCACGGGCAGGAGACTTCGCCCCAAGCCATGGTGGCGATGATCGAAGCCGCCGGCCGCAAGCCGCGCCAGCGCAGCACGCTGTACGGAGAGGTCAGCGAGGAGCGCATTGAAGCAGGGCGCCGGGCCGGGGAGCTGGCGGAGATCATCAATACGCCGGCCCGCAAGTACGAGCGCAAGCGCACCGCCCCCCTGCTGCGTCCGGGATTAATCGAGTCGGTGGAATTGCCTTAGCGCGCCTTCGGCTCAGGCGAGTGGCCGCCATGCCTGCTGAATTCAATGCAAGCATCAACCGACCCCAAGCAAGAGGTCTTGCGCACCCGTCTCATTCAGCTGCTCGAACGGCTTTATGAGCCTTCGGTGGCTGGCCGACTGGCCGGGGAGCTGCTGGCGGTGGCGCGGACCAAGGGGAGGTTCGGCGCTACGTCGCACCACGCGCCGGCGCCGCTGACCAGCACGGTCCAGCGCCCGGATGGCTTGCTGATCACCTATGCGGACACCATCACGGCAGAAGGCGAAGCACCGCTGAAGACCCTGGCGCGATTTCTTGATCGCCACGTTGGCGACAGCTTCGGCCGTTTGCATCTGCTGCCTTTCTTTCCCTCCTCTTCCGACGATGGCTTCGCGGTGATCGACTATCGGCGCGTGGACCATCAGCTTGGCAGCTGGGAGGACGTGCGCGCCTTGGCCGAGCGCTACGATCCAATGTTCGATCTGGTCATCAATCACTGTTCACGGGAAAACCTCTGGTTTGCGGACTTCGTCAGCGACCGGGAGCCGGGCCGACGTTTCTTCATCACCTTGCCGGCGGGATCGGATGTCTCCGCGGTTGTTCGGCCGCGCACCTCGCCGCTGATCTCGGCGGTGCCGACTTACGCGGGCATTCGCCACGTGTGGACCACTTTCAGCGACGATCAGATCGACCTGGATTTCGCCAATCCAGCGGTGTTGCGGGAGTTCGTGGAAACACTCTTCTTCTATGTCGCCCAAGGGGCGCGTTTGATTCGCCTCGACGCCATTGCCTTTCTCTGGAAGCGGCTGGGCACGAGTTGCATGAGCCTGCCGGAAACCCACGCGGTGGTGAAAGCCCTGCGCCTGCTGCTGGCCTACGCGGGCGCTGAGGTGCAGTTGGTCACCGAAACCAATGTGCCTCACTGGGAGAACGTCAGCTATTTTGGCGACGGCGACGAAGCGCACATGGTCTATCAGTTCAGCCTGGCCCCTCTGCTGCTCTACAGCTACACCTTTGGCGATGCGGCGCCGCTCACCGCTTGGGCCCAGGCGCTGGAGCCGCCACCGCCCGGGGCCGCCTTCCTGAACTTCATCGCCTCCCACGACGGCTTCGGCCTGCGCCCCCTCGATGGATTGGTGCCGGAGGATGCCGTCTCCCGCTTGGTTGAACGCATGCGCGAGCGCGGCGGATTCGTCACCTTGCGCGAGCGCACCGGGCAGCCCCCGGCACCTTACGAAATCAACATCTCGCCGTTTTCCGCCTTCGGCGGCGAGGCGCGCAACCTACCCGCTTATCTGGGCGCCCACAGCCTGTTGATGAGCTTTCAAGGCGTGCCGGCGCTCTACATCCACAGTTTGCTGGCCACGCCCAATGACCTCGGCCTGGTGGAGCAAACCGGCCGCACGCGATCGATCAACCGGGGGCGCTGGAAACTGGATGAACTGGAGGCCGAGCTGGCCAACCCGGCGTCCATGCCCGCGCGCACGCTGCGCCACTTGCGACGCACCCTCGGCTGCCGCGACGCGCAGCCCGCCTTCTCAACCGACGCCGAGCAGACGGTGCTGCCAAGCCCGCCAAGCGCCTTTCTCATGCGCCGGGAGGTTGCTGGCCAACGCATTCTGGTAGCGGCGTCAGTGGTGGACAAGCCGCAATCGGTGCCGCTGGCTGGGAGTGGCGTGGCGCCGGGCACTTACAAGGAGCTGCTCAGCGGCGAGATGATGGCGGTTGACCATCACATCGCACTAAGCCCTTACCAAGTGGCTTGGCTCGAGTACTGACAGGGAATCCACAAAAGCGGGAGTCGAGGCGGGTGCGATGCGTCTTCGAGCCCGAAGAACCCCGTCGCCGCGAATCCCCTCGTGCGCTTTGCAGGCGAAGTGGCGCGCATCCGTCAGCAATTCTCGTCGCAAGTGCAACGACGTCCGCAGTGGGAAGTTGGCGACGCATGCAAGCTAGCCAAAGTCCGCCTTGTCGGCGGCGACGGCGCTCTGCAGATCGTCGTAGAGGTTGCGATAGACGCTGGTGACACGGTGCCATGAGGGCATGAAGGGCGCTTCCTCGCCGCCCTCTAGGTAGGCTTGGCCCGCCTTCAGCAGGTTGGTGGCGAACAGCTCCACCGCTTGCTCCTCGGCGTGGCGATCGAGGTCAAGGCCGTTCATCGCCGCATCGCTGGCGTAGGACTCGATGAGGTCCAAGGCGATGCGGTAGTAGCAGGCTTTGGCGGTGCGAATGGTGCCCGGCTCAAAGACGATGCCGTACGTGGCGAGCTTCTTGAACAGGGCCTTGGAGATGTCCAGGCTCATGCGCGACAGGCCGCGGCTGGCGTCCTCGGCGGAGAGGTCCTGATGCTTGTGGTCGTAGCTGTCCGCCACCTCCACTTGGCAAATGCGGTTGGTGGCGTAGTTGCGGTAAACCTCGGAGAGCAGGCCGATCTCCAGGCTCCAGTCGGCAGGGATGCGCAGCCCGTTCAGCACGTCGGACTGCACGGCGAACTCTCCGGCCAGCGGGTAGCGGAAGGTGTCCAGGTAGTCCAGGTAGTGATGTCCGTTGGACAGCTCCTTCATGGTGCGGATCAACGGCGAGACCAGCAGGCGGCAAACGCGGCCGTTGAGCTTGCCGTCCGACACGCGGGCGTAGTAGCCCTTGCACAGTTGGTAGGCGAAGGCGGGGTTGGCGACCGGGTAGATCAGCCGGGCCAAGAGCGAGCGATCATAGGTGGTGATGTCGCAATCGTGCAGGGCCACGGCCTTGGCGGTGCCGAGCGCTTGCACATAGCCGAAGCAGCGCCAGACGTTGGCCCCCTTGCCCGGCTCCGGAGCCGCGAAGCCCTCGTCAGTCAGCCTGCCTTGCACGGCCCGCAGCCGCGGCCCGTCGTTCCACAGCACGTGATGGCGTTGCGGCAGGGCCGAGAAGTAGGACAGCGCATGCCGGAACTGCGCCTCGTCAGCGCGGTCCAGGCCAATGATGATGTCGGCCAGGTAAGGCACTTTGGCCAATTCGCTGACGATGTGAGCCAAGGCGGGCTGCTCAAGCTCGGAGTACAGGCAGGGCAGCACCAGGCTCATGGGCCGTCGCTCGGCGAAGGTGCACAGCTCCTCTTCCAATGATTCGGCGCTGCGATGGCCGAGATTGTGCAGTGTGGTGATGATGCCGTTCTGGAAAAAATCGCTCATGGGGTTTCAGTCTTGCCGGTATTGGGATTCGATGAGGTCGGTGACGCACGCCAGCCAGGTTTCGGGGCCGGCGCTGGGGGCGTGGATGACGCCAGCGCCCTGGGCCAAGATGTAGCCGCCATCCCGGTTCGGGAACACCAGCGCCAGATCGGCACGGCGCAGCATGTCGAGGTCGTTGCCGGCGTCACCGCAGGCCACCTTGAGTAGCGGCCTGCCGGGAGCTGAATGCTGTGCTTCGATGCGGGCCAAGGTTGCGCCCTTGCTGTGCGGTTCGGCCACGTGCATGAAGCGGCCGCCCTGGGTCAGGCAGAGTCCGTTGCGCTCAAGTTCTGAGGTGAATGCCTGCAACGCCTGTCGGGTGCCTTGCCAGACGATGGGCTCCGATGCCGCGCGTTGCTTGGCGGCCCGTGCGTCAGGCTCCGCCAGCCCGGTGCGCGCTGCCACTTCGGCGGCGGACCAGTCCCCGAAGCCTCGGAAATCGAAGCCCTTGCCCGGGCGGCGCAGGCGCGTCAGCCGCGCCCGAATCTCCGCATAGCTCAGGGTCGCCAGCATTTCGGCCTGATAGCCACTGCAGCCTGCTGGTGACGCTTGCCACGCTGGGGAGCGGCGCGCCCAGCCCGCCCCGTTTTCGAACACAATCAGCGGCGCGCTCGCGCAACGATTGGCCAGCGGGACCAACTCCGCGCAGGTCTTGCTGGAGGCGAGCACGGTTTGCAGCCTCGCTTGCGGGTCTTGCCGGGTGAGGAAGTCGTGGAGCCCATCAAGAGCCCGTGCGGCTTCCGCCAAGGGATAGCCGTCATCAAGCAAGGTGCCATCCAAATCCGTTGCGATGAGCCAGTCCATCAACTGAGCAGTGGGTTGGCGCGGTCAATCACCGTGGTTTTCCACGTCGGCCCCAGCGCGGCATGCCCTGCGCGCAGGGAGCCGGTTCGCCGAGACATCGTGCCTCGTGCGGGGGCGACCCATGCATGCCAGCCCAAGCCTCCAAGGCTTGCGTGCTGAGCGGCATCGGCCTGTGTCCAGCTAGACGGGGGCGGGGTCAGGGAACTGCTCGCGCAGCACGCGCTTCAATATCTTGCCGCTGGGGTTGCGCGGGATTTCCGCCACGAAGGTCGCTTTCTTGGGCAGCTTGAAGGCGGCCAGCTTGCCTTGGCAGTAAGTGAGCACGTCGGCTTCGCGCAAGGCGTCGGACTTCGAGACCACGATGGCCAGCGGGCTTTCGCCCCACTTTTCGCTGGCCATGCCGATCACCGCCGCCTCGATGATGTCCGGGTGCGTCATCAGCACCTCTTCGATTTCCGCCGGGTAAACGTTCTCCCCGCCGGAGATGATCATGTCCTTGATGCGATCCTGGATGAAGACGTAGCCGGCCTCGTCCATGGTCGCCACGTCGCCGGTGTGCAGCCAGCCGTCAACGATGGTCTCCGCCGTCGCATCGGGCCGGTTCCAGTACTCGCGCATGATGTGTGGGCCGGCCACGATTACTTCGCCGGAGACGTCCGGCGGGCAGTCGGCACCGTGCTCGTCAACCACCCGCACGGCGGTATGGAAAAAAGCCTGGCCAGTTGAAGCCGGCTTCACCAGCGAGGTCTCGGCGTCCATCAGGCAGGCCGGGCCGCAGGTCTCGGTGAGGCCATAGACCTGGCGCACGTCCACGCCCAGTTCGGAGTACTGCTGAATGAGCGCCACCGGCACCGGCGCGGCACCGGTCATCAGCCAGCGCAGCGAGGAGAAGTCGAAGCGCTGGTAGTTCGGCACCTGCAGCATGAAGTTCATCATGGCCGGCACCACCAGCCCGGAGGTGATCTTCTCCCGTTCGATCAACTGCCAAGCCAGCGTGGGGTCGAAGGCGCGCATGACGATGGAGGCTGCGCCGCCATAGACATTGACCGCCAGCGGCGTTAGGGCGCCGACGTGGAACATGGGCAGCGCCGCAAGGTAACGCTCGTTTTCCTTGTAGTGGACGTTGGCGGCGATGGTGATGATGCCCCAGATGGCGGTGTTGTGGGTGTGGACCACGCCCTTGGGCAGGCCGGTGGTGCCGGAGGTGTACATGATGTAGAGCATGTCGTCGTCGGTGCCGCCGACTTCGGGCTCCGCATCGCTGGCGGCGTCCCGGAAGGCTTCATAGCTCTCGGCGAAGTAGGCCGTCTCCTGCTCCCCATCGACTTGCAGCCAATGCTTGATGTCGGTTTTGTCGCCGCGGCTGTGCAGTTCCGCCACGGTGTCGATGAACTCCTCGCCGTAGATCAGGCGCTGGGTGCCGCTGTCCTTCAGGATGAACTCCAGCTCATCCGCCACCAGCCGCCAGTTCAGCGGCACGATGACCGCGCCGATCTTGGCCAGCGCGAAGTAGGATTCCATGAACTCCGCGCTGTTCATCACCAACAGGCCAACCCGCTCCTCCTTTTGGATGCCCGCCGCCACGAAGGCGTTGGCGACTTGGTTGCAGCGCCGATTGAGCTCGTCGTAGCTCAGCCGCAGCCCGGAGTGGCTATCGACGTAGGCGTCGTGGCCGGGCGACAGAAAGGCCCGTTTTGTCAGGAAGAGACCGAGATTTTTTTGCATGAGCGGTGCGTGGTCCTTGAGGGTTGATCAGCTGTGGGTTGATGCCTAGACAATTCGCGAGTCCGTCTTGCCCCAGTAGCGGTCCTTGAGCAGGCGCTTGTAGAGCTTGCCCGTGGGCAGGCGGGGCAGTTGCTCCATGAAGTCGATGCTTTTCGGGCACTTGTAGTGGGCGATGTGCTCGCGGGCGTAGGCCAGCAGCTCATCGGCCAGCGCGTCATCACCTTCCATGCCGTCGGGGGGCTGAACGACGGCCTTCACTTCCTCGCCCATTTCCTCGTTCGGCACGCCCACCACGGCCACGTCAGCCACCTTGGGGTGCATGATCAGGGCGTCCTCAATTTCTTGGGGATAGATGTTGACGCCGCCGCTGATGATCATGAAGGTGGCGCGGTCGGTGAGGTAAAGGTAGCCCTCGTCATCGACGTAGCCCACGTCGCCCAGCGCCGTCCAGTTGTCGTGCTCGGGGTGCTGCGCGTCCTTGGTCTTGGCTTCGTCCTTGAGGTATTGGAAGGGCATCTGGTCCATCTCGAAATAGACAATGCCGGGTTCACCGTTCGGCAGCTCCTCGCCCTCCTCGTTGCAAATGTGGATGGTGCCCAGAATGGGTTGGCCCACAGTGCCGGGATGGGCCAGCCATTGCTCGGGCGTGGCGTGCGTGAAGCCGTTGATCTCGGTGCCGGCGTAGTACTCGTAGATGATCGGCCCCCACCAATCGAACATTTGGTGCTTTATGCCCACCGGACAGGGTGCGGCGGCGTGAATGGCCACCTTGTGGGACGAGAGGTCGTAGGCTTGGCGCTGCTCCTCGGGCAGCTTGAGCAGGCGGGTGAACATCGTCGGCACCCACTGGCTGTGGGTGATGCGATGGGTTTCGATGGCTTGCAGCGCGCCCACCTCGTCGAAGCGCGGCATCATCACCACCGTGCCGCCCAGCGCTTGGGTGGCAATGCAGAAGCCGATGGGGGCGGAGTGGTACAAGGGCGCTGGTGACAGATACACCGCATTCTCGTCGAATCCCCAAAGGGCCTTTTGCAGGGCGCCGACCGGGCCGGCGTCTTCGTGGATCTTGTTCGGCGGCAGCGGCCGGTAAATGCCCTTGGGCCGGCCGGTGGTGCCGGAGCTGTACAGCATGAAGGCGCCGGCTGGCTCATCGTCGAGGTTTTTGGCGGGCTGGCCGGCTATGGTGTCCTCATAGGCCTCGAAGCCATCCACCGTGCCCCCGGCCATCAGCCAGGTGTGGCAGTTGGGTGCATGGCGTGGCAATTCCTGGGCCACCTCGCTCAAATGGCTTGAGGTCACCAACGCTTGGGACTCGCTGTTGTCGATGATGTAGCCCGCTTCCTCCGCGGTGAGGTAGCGGTTCACCGTGGTCAGGTAGAGGCCGGAGCGCAGCGCCGCCCAGACCACTTCGAAGAAGCGCAGGTTGTTCTCCATGAAGATGCAAATGCGATCGCCGTGCCGCAGCCCCCGTGCCCTAAGCAGTTGCGCGAGCTGGTTGGAGCGGTCGTTCAGTTCGCCGTAAGTGAGCGTTTCGCCGGTGGTGGCGTGAATGACCGCCGGTTTGTCGGGGAATTCCACCCCCCATTTGCCTGGATACATCGCGCAGCCCTCGTGTTCCTTGAGTTGGTGGTTGCCTGTGTGCGCCCGTGCGAGCTTCGTCACCGAGCGGCTGAATTGGACTGCCGGGGCCCCTAGCCGGCAGGTTCCGTGTTGAGCCGGGCGCACTCGGCGGCGAAGGTGATGGCCGCCTCATCGCCGCCGATGGTCAGCCCGGTAAGGCCGGCGTCCTCCCAAGCCCGGAAGCGCTGGCGGATGCGGGCCTTGGGGCCGACCAGCGCCCCTTGGTCAACGAACTCGTCAGGCACCGCCGCCGCCGCTTCATCCTTGCGCTTGGCCAAAAACAGCTCCTGAATCTTATCCGCCGCCTCGCCAAAGCCGCGCCGGACCATCATTTCCTTGTGGAAGTTCTTGTGGCGATGGCCCATGCCGCCAACGTACAGGGCGATGTTGGGCTTCAGCCGGCCGAGCGCGGCCTGCACCGCGGCGCTTGAATCCTCAGTAATCATCACTTGGGTGCCCGCCTGGGCCTCAAAGTCCGCCCGGCTCTTGCCCGCCTTGGCCAACCCTTCGTCAATCCAATCCTGATAGAGGTGAGCGGACTCGGGAACGTAGCCCAAGGGCAGCCAGCCATCGGCGATCTCGGCGGTCAGGCGCACGGTGGAGGCCATGCCCGTGCCGAGCCAAATGGGAATGTCCGGGTTCATGTGCAGGATTGACTTCAGCGGCTTGCCGACGCCCATGGCGCCCGCCCCTTCGTAGGGCAGGCTGATCTCCTGGCCGTCATGGGTCACCGGCTCTTCGCGGGCCCAGATCTTTTTCATGATGCTCACGTAGTCCTTCAGGCGGTAGTAGGGCCGCCCCCAAGGCTGCCCGTACCAGCCCTCCACGATTTGCGGGCCGGATACGCCGATGCCGCAGATCACCCGGCTGTGGCCGTGGGAGCCGCCCGCCAGTTGATCCAGCGTGGCCATGGCCATGGCCGCGTTGGCGGGGGTGCGCCCGGCCAGCTGGATGACCGCCGTGCCGAGGCGGATGCGCTCGGTGTGTGCGGCGATGTAGGCCAGCGGCGTGATGGCGTCGGAGCCATAGGCCTCGGCGGTCCAGACCGAGTCGTAGCCAAGCCGTTCGGCGAGTTGCACCTTCTTGATCGGCAGCGACAGGCCCGCCCCGGAATAGCCGAGCATTAGTCCGAGTTTCATCAGTCTCCCCTCAATGCAAACGAGACAGCTGCGGCGCGCCAACTGGTCGTGTTCGCGCCGCTTGGACGGGGTATCTTCTCAAATGCCGCGGCCGTTTTGTATTGCCTGCTCGCGGTCGTCACCATTGGACGCATTGGCCAGCGCGTTCATGGCCTCATCCGTGGTGAAGAAGATGCGGCCGCTCAGCTCCTCGGGCAGCTTGGAGCGCTTGAGTTGCGCCATCACCGGCCACTTGACGTCCGACAGATGCAGCTCAACGCCCATTTGCTTGAGATTGTCGTTCAACCGGGCCAGCATCTCGACGCCGCTGACATCTATGATGTTGACCGCGCTGCAAACCACCAGCACGTGCTGGGTGCCGTGGCGGCGGGCAATCAGCCGATGCAGCTTGTTCTCGATGTGATTGGCGTTGGCGAAGTAGATGTTCTCATCGATGCGCACGGCGGTGACGTGGTCATGGGTCTCCACCTCGTGGCGGCGGGCGGCGCGGAAGCTCTCGGATTCGCCGATGCGCCCCACTACGGCGATGTGCGGGCGGCTGGAGCGGCGCACGAAGAAGGCGATGGACAGCAGCACGCCGACAATCAATCCGGTTTCCACGCCCAAGGCCAGCACCGTTGCCATGGTGACCAAGCCAGTCACGCCATCCTCCCGGTACAGCTTCCAGTGCCGGCTGATGGCCCCGAAGTCGATCAGGCCGATCACCGACACGATCACCACCGCCGCCAGGGTGGCTTGCGGGAGATTGGCGAACAGCGGCGTGAGGAAGAGCAGGGTCAGCAGAATCACGGCGGCGCAAACCAAGGAGCTCACCGGCGTGCGTGCGCCGGACTGATAGTTCAGGCTGCTGCGTGAGAAACTGCCCGCCACCGGGGTGGCGCCGCTGAATCCCGCCGCCAGGTTGGCGGCGCCAAGCGCCAGCAGCTCTTGGCCGCTGTCCAGGCGGGTGTGTTCCCGGTTGGCGAGCGACGTGCCGATGGTGTAGCTCTCAACGAAGGCGACCGCAGCGATCATCGCAGAGGACGGCATCAGTGCCAGCCACATCAAGGGGCTGAACGGCGGCAGCGTGAACTCCGGCAATCCGCCGGGCACTTCGCCGGCGGTGGCCACCCCAAAACCGGCGTCCAAATCCAGCGCCGTCACCAGCAGCGTGGCCAGCATCAGGGTCAACAACGGACCGGATTGGGCCACGAAGGGCGAGCCAGCGAGCTTGGGCCAAATCCTCCCCACCAACCTCGTGCCGTAGCGTGCGGCCGCCCATAGCAGCAGCAGGCTGCCGACGCCGAGAATCAGCGTGATGGCATGGAAGCCAAGGAAGTTCTGCAGCACGGCGAACAGTTCCGCGA
Source organism: Candidatus Azophilus sp. (assembly GCA_965220835.1). Classification (GTDB taxonomy): domain Bacteria; phylum Pseudomonadota; class Gammaproteobacteria; order Pseudomonadales; family Azotimanducaceae; genus Azophilus. Next base: position 3,596,908 of record OZ244842.1, read on the forward strand.
TGGGCAGGCCGTCCCGCTGTGCCGCTATGCCCGTCAAGGCGCTCAGTTGGCTGGCGATGATCAGGATGGCGGCGGCGTTGACGAAGCCGGTGATGACCGGATGGCTCAGCAGGTGCACGACGCTGCCCATCTGGGTGAGCCGCAGCAGCAGCAGGAACAGGCCTGCCTCAAGGCAGATGACGGTGGCAACGCCAAGGTGATTGCCGCCATAGTCTGGGGCGTGGGTGCCAATCGCGGCTGCCACCATCAGCGCCGCCACCGCCGTGGGCCCCACCACCAAATGCCGGGACGAGCCCATCAAGGTGTAGAGCACCATCGGAACCAGGCAGGCGTAAAGGCCCGCCGATGGCGGCAACCCGGCCAAGTAGGCGTACGCCACGGCCTGGGGCACGGAGACCACGGCGACAATCAGCCCGGCGGTGAGGTCGCTGTTGAATGCCGTGCGGTCATAGCCCCGCAAAACCCGCAACAGAGGCACTTGGGCACGCCACCCACGATCCGGATCGATGTGCCTCGCTGTGGGTTCATCCGCCATGATGCTGATTGTACTTGACTTTTTGGAGCCGAGTTCGCCCTCAAGCACTTTGCCGCCGGTCCACTGTCCCTGCTGGGCCCTAACCTGTCCCGCCTCAGCAACACACCGGACTCTCTCCTATTCAACGCTCTAGGAGTTTGGCGCCAGCCAAACTCCAACGAACCGAAGGTTCGCTTTGGCACCAGCCAAACTCCAACGAACCGAAGGTTCGCTTTGGCACCAGCCAAACTCCAACGAACCGAAGGTTCGCTTTGGCACCAGCCAAACTCCAACGAACTTTGGCCCCCTGGGCCAAAGTTCGCCTTTACAAATCCCCCCAATCCACCCTACCCTTGGCCGAGGCTTCGATCCCATGCGGGGACGGAGACCGCTGGCGCGCCATTGGGCGGCGCCGGCCACGCTTAGCAAGCGCCAGGACTTGATCCGCCTTGGAGGACAGGTACCCATGCAATTCGATGGCAACAGCCACTCACGCAGGGCTTCAGCGCGTCAATGCGCCTCTTGTGCACCGCCTGCAGTTCCAGGTCTTGGCCTCGTGCTCCAAACAAACCTCGGAGGTCGCCTTGAACACCCTTGACTTTGCGCGGCGCAAGGCCGCTCGCGAACCCATTTCCATGGTCACTTGCTACGACTATTGGTCGGCGCAGGTGTTGAATCGAACCGAAGTCGATTGCCTGCTGGTGGGCGACAGCCTCGCCATGGTCATGCACGGCTTCGACAGCACCGTGCAGGCGACCGTGGAGATGATGGCGCTGCACGCCGCCGCGGTTCGCCGTGGGGCGCCGGACAAGTACATCGTCGGTGACATGCCCTTCCTGTCCATGCGCAAAGGCAAGGGTTTTGCCATGGATTCAGTGCAGGCGCTTATGCAGACCGGCGTCAATGCCATCAAGGTGGAGGGCGAGGCGGGCCAGACGGAGCTGACGGCCCACATCGTCGAATCCGGCGTGCCGGTCATGGGGCACCTGGGCTTGACGCCCCAGTCCGTGCAGGCCCTAGGGGGGCACAAGGTGCAGGGCCGCAATGAAGGCCAAGCCGGGCGGATCCTTGATTCCGCGCAGAAGCTGGAGGCGGCCGGCTGCTTTGCGCTGGTGCTCGAATGCGTGCCCCGGCAGCTGGCGCGGCGCATCACCGAGGCGCTTTCCATCCCCACCATTGGCATCGGCGCGGGGCCCGACACCGATGGCCAAGTGCTGGTGCTGCAGGACATGCTGGGCATGAACCCAGAATTCAAGCCGCGCTTTTTACGCCATTACGCCGATGGGCGCGGTCTCATACGCGACGCTGTTGACCGCTTTGCCGAAGACACCTTGACCGGCGCGTTCCCGGCTACCGCGGAGTCCTATGGATGAGAGTGTTCAGCGTCCCGAACAACCGTGCGCCGATGCGGAAGGAAAAGCCTGATCACCCCAAGACAGTCTGCACTTGTCCATGAAGGTTCTGCGCGGCATTGATGAGTGGCGGCGGTATCGCGCCGAGCTTTCCGGCAGTCTCGGCTTCGTGCCCACCTTGGGCGGGCTGCACAAGGGCCATGCCGCCTTGATTCAGCGGGCCGCTGCCGAGAATGACCTGGTTGCGGTGAGCCTCTTCCTGAACCCGACCCAGTTTGACGACCCTAGCGATCTGACCCGCTATCCGGCCAGCCTTGAGGATGACTTGGCCTACGCCGAGGCGCAGGGGGCGGCGGCCGTGCTGGCTCCGGACCGGGAGGCGATCTACGCGGATGGCTTTCGCTTCAAGGTGGAGGAGTCGCCGCTCAGCCACGAACTCTGCGGCGCCCATCGGCCAGGACACTTCAGCGGTGTCCTGACGGTGGTGCTGAAGCTCTTGAACTTGGTCAAGCCGAACCGCGCTTACTTCGGCGAGAAGGACTACCAACAGCTTGAGCTCATCCGCGGCTTGGCGGCGGCTTTCTTCATTGACTCGGAGATCGTTGCCTGCCCAACCGTTCGCGATGCCGATGGCCTCGCCTTAAGCTCGCGCAATGCCCGGCTCGACGCCGCAGGCCGGGCGCTGGCGCCCCGGCTGCGCGAGGCGTTGGGCTGCCCGGGCTCCGATGCCCAGGTGGCTGATGCCCTTGCCCGCATGGGCTTTGACGTCGACTACGTGGCCAGCAGTTTCGGCCGGCGGCTGGCGGCGGCGAGCGTCGGCAACGGGCCGGGCCGGGTGCGGCTGATTGACAACATCCCGCTGGCGCAGGTGCATGCGGGCGGCGACGCACAAGGAGGCAATCCATCATGATTCTGGCCCTCGATGTCGGCAACAGCCAGATTTACTGCGGCGTCTTTGACGACGGCCAACTGGTGGTGCAGTTTCGGCGCACCTCCACCGTGCGGGGCTCGTCGGACGAACTCGGCGTCTTCCTGCGGGCGGCGCTGCGGGAGAACGGCATCGAACCCAACAACGTTGCCCAAATCACCGCGTGCTCAGTGGTGCCGGACATCAACTACTCCCTGCGCGCCTGCTGCCAGAAGTACTTCAGCATCGAGCCGCTCATCCTGCGCCCCGGCATCAAGACGGGCCTCAAGATCGGCTACAAGGATCCCAAGGAGGTGGGCGCGGACCGCATTGCCGATGCCATGGGCGCCATCAAGCTGTATCCGGACCGCAACCTGATCGTCATTGATTTCGGCACCGCCACCACCGTGTGCGCCATCACCCGGCACCGGGAATTCCTCGGCGGCAACATCGTGCCCGGCCTGCGGCTGGCCATGGACGCCTTGGAATCCAATACCGCGCAACTGCCCTCGGTGGAGATCAAGCCGGTGCGCTCGTCAATTGGCCGCACCACCGTGGAGAGCATTCAAAGCGGCCTGTACTGGAGCAACGTTGGCATGGTCAAGGAACTCGTGCAGCGGATCAGCAGCGAGGTTTTTAAGGATGACCCGCCCCTCGTGATTGCCACCGGCGGCTTCTGCCATCTGTTCAACCGCGAAAAGCTGTTCGACCGGGTGGCGCCCGACCTGATTCTCACCGGCCTGCTGGAAGCGTTGCGGCTGAACCCGTAGACTGTTTCCGGCCAACCACACGAAGGAGTGGGAGTAAGTGCTTGTGAACCGGCGCGGAACGTTTCGCCGACTCACAGCCCGCGCCGCTCCCATTCACACCCATCGCCGGAGGCTTCGGTGCCCGACGGGCCGCGACAGGACCTTTCCATCCGCCAAGACACGGCCATGACCTACAGCGGGGCCTCGTCGTTCCTGCGCTGCCGGCGCACGCGGGACATCGAGGGCGCGGACATCGTGGTCTCCGGCCTGCCCTTTGATTGCGCCACCACCTTCCGCCCAGGCGCCCGTTTCGGTCCAGCGGCCATTCGCGCCGCCAGCGTTCAACTGGCGGAGATCGCGGAGCGCGCGTTTCCCTTCGGCATCGACCCCTTCGCGGCGCTTGGGGTGGCCGACTGCGGTGACTGCGAGTTCGATTCCGGCTACCCGCAACATGCCGTGGAGGTAATCGAGCGCCATGCCCGCGCCATCCTGGCCCAGGGCGCCATGATGCTGACCTTCGGCGGCGACCATTTCGTCACTTACCCGCTGCTGCGCGCCCACGCGGAGCGTCACGGCCCGCTGGCGCTGATTCACTTCGACGCCCACGTGGACACTTGGCCGGATGACGGCGAACGCCTCGATCACGGTTCGATGTTCCTGCGCGCCAAGCGCGAGGGGCTGATCGACGTGGCGCACTCCGTGCAGGTCGGCATCCGCGCCTACAGCGACAGCGACCACGGCTTCACCATACTGGACGCGCCTTGGGTGCATGAGCATGGGCCCGGCGCGGCGCTCAAGGAAATCCTGCGCATGGTGGACGACCGCAAGGCCTATCTCACCTTCGACATCGATTGCTTGGACCCAGCCTTCGCCCCAGGCACCGGCACCCCGGTGGCCGGCGGCTTGTCCTCGGCCCAGGCGCTGGCCATCGTGCGCGGGCTTGGGCCACTCAACATCGTCGGCATGGATGTGGTGGAAGTGGCGCCGGCCTACGATCACGCCGAAATCACGGCCATCGCCGCCGCCACCCTTGCCCATGACTTCATTGGCGTGCAGGCGCTCAAAAGGTCAAAGGCATCGAATGCCGCCGTCCCGTCCGGCACAGCCAAATCCGTCACCTAAAGCCATGCACCTTGGTCTGACGCCCTGGAACTTCAGTGACCGGTCCGCCAAGTCCTTGGCCCGGCAGGCGCAAATCGGCGAATCCATGGGCTATGAGTCGTTTTGGCTGCCGGAAAGCCACTTCACCGAGGGTGCCCTGCCGGACCCGCTCATGCTGTTGGCGGCCACCGCCGCAGGCACGCAGACCATTCAACTCGGCACCACCTCCTATCTGTTGCCGATGCGCAATCCCCTGCTGGCCGCGGAGCAAGTGGCCGTGCTCGATCAGCTCTCCGCCGGACGCGTGCTGCTCGGCGTCGGGCGCGGTTTTGCGCCGGCCATGCTGCGGGCCTTTGACGTGGCGCCTCGGGAAAAACGGGCGCGTTTCGAGGCCAACCTGGACGTGATGATGCGGGCATGGGCCGGAGAGCCGATCGCCGTGGAGGGCGCCGACGAGCCGCTGCGGCTCGACCCGCTGCCCGTCCAACAGCCCCACCCCCCGGTCTGGGTGGCCGCCTTCGGGCCGAAAGCGCTGGCTCAAGCGGGACGCCTTGGGTTGCCGTACTTGGCGTCGCCGATGGAAACGCTGAGTAGCTTGCAGGCCAACTTTGAGGCCCACGGGCGGGCGGCAGTGGAAGCGGGCCATGGCGAATTGAGCGTTCGGCCCATCATGCGCACGGTGTTCATCGGCCGCAGCCGCCGGGAGGTGGAGGCGGTGAGGCAAAGCCTCGCCGAAGCCGGGCGGCCGCGGCGGGACGACGACGCGGACGTCGAGGATTGGGCGTTGGTTGGCGATCGCGGCTATGTGGGGGCAAAACTCGATGAGTACCGGGAAGCGCTAGGCGCCACGCACATCGTCGTCACGCGCTTGCGCATCGGCGGCATTGCCGAGCAGCGTCTGATGGCGTCCATCGCCGATGTGCTGGAATTGTTCTGACCGATCAAGGGACCCCACATGACATTCACAGTCTTGTATCCGTTCTTTCGTTGGGGGCGCCACCGCGACGTGGAAATCGCCAGCATGGGCGAAGCCGGGCGCGCCGAGTTCAGCGCCACCTTCGAGGCGGTCAGCGCTGCCCAGTGGGCGGCCTGCGACGCCATCGTCACGGTGGCCGACCTGCCGGAAGGCTGCCGTGCCCAGCTGCGCCAATGCCGCATCGTCGTCACCCCCAAGGTCGGCTTCGACAACTTCGATCTCGCCGCTTGGGCCGAGCTTGGCATCCCCCTATGCAACGTGCCGGACTACGGCACCCAGGAGGTGGCCGACCACGCCATGGCGTTGATGCTGTCGCTGATGAAGGGCATCACCTTCCACACCCGGGAGCTCAAGGCCAATCCGCAAGAAAACTGGCGCCCGGCGCTCAATCCCTACGGGCGGCGGCTGTCCGCCTGCACGTTCGGCATCGTCGGCTTGGGCCGCATTGGCACGGCGGCGGCGCTGCGGGCCAAGGCCTTCGGCATGGACGTGGTGTTTTACGACCCCTATCTCAGCAACGGCGTCGATCTCGCCATCGGCGTGCGGCGCGTGCATGCCTTGGCGGAGCTGTTCGCCGCCAGCGACGTGGTCAGCGTGCATGCGCCGCTTTCGCCTGAGACCGAGCGGATGATCGACGCCCGCGTGTTGGCTGCCAGCAAGCCGGGGCTGGTGCTCATCAACACCGCGCGCGGGCCCATCGTCGATCTGGACGCCTTGGCGGAGGCGCTGAAGAAGGGCCAGGTGCAGGCCGCCGGCCTCGACGTGCTGCCGGAGGAGCCGGCCGATCCGCAACATCCCCTCATCAAGGCTTGGGCCAATAATGAGGAATGGGTGGACCACCGCCTGCTCATCACGCCCCATTCCGCCTTCTTCACCCCGGAATCAGCGTACGACATGCGCTTCAAGGGCGGCGAAATCGCCCTGACCTACCTAACCGGCGGGCGGCTGCAGAATTGCGTCAACCAGCATCTACTGGATCAACAAGCGCCATGAGCACCTGCGTCCGCGCCATTCGGCAAGCCAATTGGCGGGCCAAAAGACGAGCAAGGGCAAACGTCCGCAGCCTGCCGCGGGCGCCGTTTGCATCGCGCGACGTTCTCGAAAATCAGCGATGACTCAATGGAATTTCATGCTGTTTCCAGAATTGATTAGCCGCTTGGTGGATTATCCGGTTTCAAGTTCATGAGTGAGCCCAACTTTGAAAAGCGGCGCCAGCGGGTCTATCTGATTCTCTCCGGCATGTTCCTCGGCACCTTGGCGCTGCTGAACGTGCTCGGCATCAGCCGCTTCCTGGACCTGTCCTTCGAATTGTTCGGCGTCAACATTCCGATGGTGGTGGCCATCGGCGTGCTGCCCTATCCCATCACCTTTCTGTGCACGGACCTCATCAGCGAGCTGTTCGGCGAGAAGAAGGCGCGGGACATGGTTTGGGTGGGCCTGCTGCTCAATGGCTGGGTGGTGTTCCTGCTCTGGCTCGGTGGCGTGCTGCCTGGCTTCGAGCCCATGGACCCCGCCACCGGGCTGCCGCAAACCGACGCTGCCGGACGGCTGCCGGTGTTCTTCGAAGTGCGCCAACTCGCTTTCGGCGCAGTGGCGGCATCGATGATCGCTTACATGGCCGCCCAGTTCTGCGACGTGCGGCTGTTTCACTTCTGGAAGAGGCTCACCGGCGGACGCCATCTATGGCTGCGCAACAACGCCTCCACCATGACCAGCCAAATGGTGGACACCACTGCGGTGATCCTCATCACCCACTTCTACGCCCATGCGCTGCCGATTGACGAAGCGGCGCCCTTGGTGCCCCAATTGCTGACCTTCATCCTCTCCGGATACGTCTTCAAGCTGCTCGTGGCGGCCGTCGATACCGGCCCCGTGTACTTGCTGGTGCGTCGGCTGCGGCCCTATTTGGGCCTAAGGGGCACGGAGGAGGCGACGGGCTAAGGCGCAGTGCCCGGCCCCGCGCGCATCAGGGCGCTCGGCTACCGTTCCACTTGGCCAAGGTTGGCGTGCAGCACGCCGCCGTTGATGACCGGGTTCTCGGCCGCCCAATGCAGGGCGTCGGCGATTTCCCGGGGCTCTATCAGCCGGCCGTAGGCGGATAGGCCGCGCACGGCGTCCATGGCGTCCTCCGGTACGTGGGCGCGCAGCATTTCCGTGTCCGTGAAGCCCGGGCAGATGCAGGCGGTGTGGATGCCCCGGCCAGCCAAGTCCTGGCAGGTGGCGCGCATCATGCCGACCAGCGCGTGCTTGGTGAGTACGTAGGAAAAGCTGTTCGGCACCGCCTTCTCGGACAGCGTCGAGCCGACGTAGAGGATTGATGAGCCGGTTGGCATGCGGGGAATGACGAAGCGGTTCAGCGTGTTGGGCGCCGCCAGGTTGACCTCCATCACGGCGCGCAACTGTTCGCTCGGCGTATCGGCGGCGCTGTCGTTCAATAGCCGCGAGGCGTTGTGGATGAGCGACACCGCCTCGGCGCCGGCTAGGGCTTCGCTCAGCCGTTCGCCCAATGCGTCAAGGAAATTCGCATCCGACAGGTCGCCAGGCAGGTGATTGACCGACGGCAGGGGGCAGGGACGGCGGGAGATGTTGGTCACCGCGTAGCCGGCGTCCGCAAAGCGCTGCGCCGTGGCGAGACCGATGCCGGCGCTGGCGCCGGTGATGATCAGCGTTTTCATGGCGTACCAATATACCTAATGGCGGGATGCCCAGCGGATAACTTCCGAACGGCCGATGCACCTCCCTCTCAATGAAGCGGAGCATTGGTCAAGTCGTGTTTAGACAAGTCGTGTTTGGACAAGTCGTGTTTAGACAAGTCGTGTTTAGACAAGTCGTGTTTATACGTAGTGTCCGCCTCGCCTTTACCGGTCGAGGCCGGCAATCCCGGCTGCCGAATGGCGCCGCCGTGCGCCATGCGAAGGCGGCCTTGAAGTCGAAGCGGTGGAACCGGAAGACAATCCCAAAATAACTCGAAAAATCGGTTGCGAGGCAGACTGTCGCTCTGTATAGTGCGCCGTCCCGATTTCGGGGGTTCTTTAACAGGAGAGGCGCCCTGCCCAGCTTTAGCGCGGGTGAGGGCTTTTTTGCCGCGTTTTGGAGGTCGTTCGGTGCCCAACCAGCGCATCCGCATTCGCCTGAGAGCGTTTGACCACAAGTTGATCGACGTATCGACCCAAGAGATTGTCGATACGGCGAAGCGCACCGGGGCACAGGTCCGCGGGCCGATTCCCCTGCCCACGCGGAAGGAACGGTTCACCGTGCTGATATCGCCGCATGTCAACAAGGATGCCCGCGACCAATACGAAATCCGAACGCACAAGCGTCTCCTGGACATCATCGAACCCACCGAGAAGACCGTCGATGCGCTGATGAGGCTCGATTTGGCGGCCGGGGTTGAGGTGCAGATCAGTTTGAATTGACAAAACGCCGCGCCACCAATGGCCGGCGTTTTTTTGCGCGCCGGGGTTTAACCCCTTAAGTGCGCGATGCCCCGGGCGGGGCATGAAGCGCCGCTGCTGGCGCGTTCAGCGCTCATACGGGCGTATAGGGCCCCGATAGGAGGGCTGGCGAAACAGTGCGCCTTCCGCTCAACACAGCAAAAGGAGCGGCGGGCGTTCTTTGGGCTTTACGGGTGCCACCCCACCAAGCATGGGGGTGGGCCGGAACTAGGAACGAAGCATGGCCATTGGCTTGATCGGCAAGAAGCGCGGCATGACTCGGGTGTTCACCGACGAGGGCGCGTCCGTGCCCGTCACGGTCATCGAAGTCGAACCCAACCGAGTCATCCAAGTCAAAACGCCGGAATCCGACGGCTACGCCGCCATTCAGGTCACCGCGGGCGCCGGTCGGCGCAATCGCGTCACCCGCCCCATGGCTGGCCACTTTGCCAAGGCCGGTGCCGGGCTCGGCCGGGGGCTTTGGGAGTTTCGCGTGGACCGCATTGACGATGCCTTGGTTCCCGGTGCCGAATTCGGCGTTGAGCTGTTCGAAGCCGGGCAACGGGTGGACGTGCGCGGCACCTCCAAGGGCAAGGGCTTTGCCGGCACCATCAAGCGGTGGAACTTCCGTGGCCAGGACGCCAGCCACGGCAACTCCATCTCGCACCGGGCGCCCGGCTCCATCGGCCAGTGCCAAACGCCGGGACGGGTGTTCAAGGGCAAGAAAATGGCTGGGCAACTGGGCAACACGCCCATGACCACCCAAAACCTCGAAGTTGTGCGGGTGGACAAGGAACGCAATCTCTTGCTCGTCAAGGGCTCGGTGCCGGGGCCTGCGGGGGGCGATGTGCAGATTCGCCCGGCCGTGAAGGGGGCTGCGGCATGAAGCTCGCGTTGCAAGCCGGCGGCAGCGTGGAGCTGTCCGAAGCGACCTTTGGCCGAGAATTCAACGAGGCCTTGGTGCACCAAGTGGTCAATGCCTACCAAGCGGCAGGCCGGCAGGGCTCCCGAGCCCACAAGTCCCGCTCGGAACGGCGCGGCGGTGGCCGCAAGCCTTGGCGGCAGAAGGGCACAGGGCGAGCCCGGGCGGGCAGCATTCGCAGCCCCATCTGGCGCGGCGGCGGCGTCACCTTTGCGGCCAAGCCGCAGGATCACTCGCAGAAAGTCAACCGCAAGATGTATCAGGGCGCCGTGCGCTGCATTGTGTCCGAGCTGATTCGCCAAAACCGCCTCATCGCCCTCGACGCCTTCTCCATTGACGCCCCCAAGACCCGCACCCTCCTCGACAAACTCGCCTCCCTCGACCCAAAGCCCGATGGCAGGCTGCTCATCGTCGCTGACGGTCTGGACCGCAACTTGGAACTCGCCGCCCGCAACCTGCACGACGTTGCCGTTCGCGACGTCGCCGCCATCGATCCGTTGAGCTTGGTGAGCTTCGATCACGTGCTCATGACCGTTGGCGCGCTGAAGAAGCTTGAGGAGGCGCTGGCGTGAACCAGGAACGCATCTACATCGTACTCGACGAACCGCACATATCGGAAAAAGTCACCAATCTCGGTGATTCGAGCAACCAATACGCCTTCAAGGTGGCCAAGGACGCCACCAAGGCGGAAGTCAAGGAAGCTGTGGAGCAGCTGTTCGGCGTGGAGGTGGTCAACGTGACCACGCTTAACGTGCGCGGCAAGGTGAAGCGCAACCGCTACGGCACCGTCCGCAAGAAGAACTGGAAAAAGGCCTACGTTCGCGTCGCTGCTGGCCAGGAACTCGACACGATGGTAACGGAGTAGGGCCGTGGCAGTCGTCAAGGCAAAACCAACGTCCCCGGGCCGGCGCTTCGTCGTCACGGTGGTCAACCCGGATCTGCACAAGGGCGCGCCGCACAAGCCCTTGCTCAAGGGGCTGAGCAAGTCCGGTGGGCGCAACAACCACGGCCGCATCACCACTCGGCACCGGGGCGGCGGGCACAAGCGCCACTATCGAATCATTGACTTCAAGCGCAACAAGGATGGCGTGCCCGCCCGCGTGGAGCGTCTTGAGTACGACCCCAACCGCACCGCCAACCTGGCGCTGCTCAAGTATGCGGACGGCGAACGACGCTACATCATCGCGCCCAAGGGGCTGCGGGCCAACGATCCGGTCATGAGCGGCGCCAGCGCCCCCATTCGCCCCGGCAACGCCATGGCCCTGCGCAACATTCCGGTGGGCAGCGTGGTGCACTGCATTGAACTCAAGCCCGGCAAGGGCGCGCAACTCGCCCGCAGCGCCGGCACCTCCGCCCAGCTCGTCGCCCGGGAAGGCAGCTACGCCACCCTGCGCCTGCGCTCCGGGGAGATGCGGCGGGTGCTGGCGGAGTGCCGCGCCACGGTCGGCGAAGTGGGCAACAGCGAACACAACCTGCGGTCCCTCGGCAAGGCCGGTGCCAAGCGCTGGCGCGGGGTTCGGCCCACCGTGCGGGGCGTGGCCATGAACCCGGTGGATCATCCCCACGGCGGCGGCGAGGGCAAGTCCTCGGGTGGCCGGCATCCGGTCTCGCCTTGGGGCGTGCCCACCAAGGGCCACAAAACGCGCAGCAACAAGCGCACTGACGGGCTAATCGTGCGCCGCAGGACGAGGAGGTAAGGCGATGCCGAGATCGGTGCGAAAAGGGCCCTTTGTCGATCTTCATCTTATGAAGAAGGTGGATCAGGCCGTGCAGAGCGGCAGCAAGCGGCCCATCAAGACGTGGTCGCGCCGCTCCATGATTCTGCCGGACATGGTGGGGTTGACCATCGCCGTGCACAACGGGCGCCAGCACGTGCCGATCTTCGTCAGCGAAGAGATGGTCGGCCACAAGCTTGGTGAATTCGCGCCAACGCGAACCTACCGGGGCCATGCCGCGGATCGCAAGGCGCGCCGGTAGCGGCTGGCCGAGAGCAGGAAATCATGCAACCCGCACCCAAGCACAGCCCGCAAGGCGGTCAGGAAACTAACCGCTTCGCTCGCCGCAGTGCGGTGCGCAGAGCATGCCTTGGCGGCAGCCAGCCAGCCGCTGGGCCGGCGCCACTGGGTCTGGGCAAGGACGAGCGCTCATGATGGTTTCCGCCACTGCCAGACGGCTTGCCATATCGCCGCAGAAGGCGCGCTTGATCGCGGACCAAGTGCGCGGGCGGCCCTTGGACCAGGCTCTCGGCTTCCTGAGCTTCAGCCCGGCCAAGGCGGCCGTGTTGGTGCGCAAGCTGGTGGAGTCGGCCATCGCCAACGCGGAAAACAACGAGGGCGCTGACGTGGACGAACTTTGGGTGGCCGAGATTCAAGTCAACGAAGGCACCACCTTGAAGCGCATCAAGCCCCGCGCCAAGGGCCGCGCGGACCGCATATTCAAGCGCACCAGCCACATTACCGTGACCCTGTCGGACGAGTAGCAAGATGGGCCAAAAAGTACACCCCACCGGAATTCGCCTTGGTGTGGTCAAGTCGCACAAGTCGATCTGGTATGCGGACAAGCAGCAGTATTCCGAGTATCTGCTCAAGGATCTGGAGGTGCGTGAGTACCTGCGCAAGCGCTTGGCTCAGGCGTCGGTCAGCGGCATCGAGATCAAGCGTTCGGCGCAGACCGCGCGCATCACCATCCGCACCGCTCGCCCCGGCATCGTCATTGGCAAGAAGGGCGAAGACGTTGAACGCCTGCGGGTGGACCTCACCAAGCTGATGGGGCTGCAGTCGGTGCATGTCATCATCGAGGAGATTCGCAAGCCCGAGATCGACGCATTGCTGGTGGCCCAGAACGTGGCGCAGCAGTTGGAACGGCGGGTGCAGTTTCGGCGCGCCATGCGCCGGGTCATCCAGAACGCCATGCGCTTGGGCGCTGAGGGCATCAAGGTGCGCGTGGCCGGCCGCTTGGGCGGCGCTGAGATCGCCCGCTCGGAGGTGTATCACGAAGGGCGGGTGCCGCTGCACACCCTGCGCGCCGACATCGACTACGCCACTTGGGAGGCGCGGACCACCTACGGCGTGCTCGGCATCAAGGTCTGGGTGTTCAAGGGTGAAATCCTGGGCCCGGAAGAAGTGGAGGCGGCCGCCGGCTAGAGGCTAGAGATTGAGAAATGCGGCCCCAAACGGCAGGAAGCACGGGTCGGCAGGGCGAACGGATGGCCAAACAGAGTTGAACAGCGATGCTACAACCGAAACGAACCAAATTCAGAAAGCAGCACAAAGGCCGCAACCGCGGCTTGTCGCACCGCGGCAGCGCCGTGAGCTTCGGCGAATTCGGCCTTAAGGCGACCAGCCGAGGGCGGCTGACCGCACGCCAAATCGAAGCCGCGCGGCGGGCCATGACGCGCCACGTGCGTCGAGGTGCCAAGATCTGGATTCGTGCCTTTCCGGACAAGCCGATTACCAAGAAGCCGCTTGAGGTACGCCAAGGCAAGGGTAAGGGCAGCGTCGAATACTGGGTTGCCCAAGTGCAACCGGGGCGCATTCTTTATGAGATTGAAGGCGTGCCGGAGGAGGTGGCGCGGCGGGCCTTCGAGTTGGCCAGCGCCAAGTTGCCGTTCTCCACGGCCTTCGCAAAACGGAGCATGGCCGCCTAGCGCGGCCTTGAAGCGGGCACTAGGAATCAAGGTCGTCTCAGGCAATGAACGCAACGGACTTAAGGGAAATGGCTGCCGATGAGCTGAAAGGCGAACTGCTGCGCCTGCGCAAGGAGCACTTCAACCTGCGCATGCAGCGGGCCAGCGGCCAGTTGGGCCAAACCCACTTGATGCAGGAGACCCGGCGCGACATCGCGCGGGTGAAGACCATCATGCGGGAACAGCTGCATGGGGAGAACCAGCATGACGAAACCGAATCATGACTAAGCCGAATAAGGTAGGCCGGCGCACGCTTTCCGGCGTTGTCACCAGCGACCGCATGGACAAGACCGTTACGGTGTTGGTGGAACGCAAGGTTCAGCATCCGGTGTACAGCAAGATCATTCGTCGCTCCACCCGACTGCATGCCCACGACGAGCGCAACGAGGGCCGCCTGGGCGACACCGTCACCGTCGAGGAGTGCCGTCCCATTTCCAAGACCAAGTCTTGGCGGCTGAAGTCCGTCGATCAGCGCGCGGCAGTGGCATAAGCGGCAGTGACAAAAGCGGCAGTGGCATAAGCGGCAGTGACAAAAGCGGCAGTGGCATAAGCGGCAGTGGCATAAGCAGCAGTGACAAAAGCAGCATTGGAAAAAGCGGCAGTGGCAAGAGCGTCAGCGGAAAGAAGGGCATAGACACGCATGATTCAAGCCCAAACCATGTTGGCCATTGCCGACAACAGCGGCGCACGCCGGGTGCAGTGCATCAAGGTGCTTGGTGGCTCCCATCGCCGCTACGCGGGCATTGGTGACATCATCAAGGTGGCGGTCAAGGAGGCCATCCCCCGGGGCCGGGTGCGCAAGGGGCAGGTCATGAATGCGGTGGTGGTGCGCACGCGCAAGGGCGTTCGGCGGCCGGACGGCTCGCTGATCCGCTTCGATGAGAACGCCGCGGTGCTGCTCAATCAACAAAATCAGCCAGTGGGAACGCGCATCTTCGGCCCGGTCACCCGGGAACTGCGCACCGAGCATTTCATGCGCATCGTCTCGCTGGCCCCTGAGGTGCTGTAGGCGCGGCGCTGGCGGAACGACAGGGCCGATAGACCGATAGACCGATAAAACCGACGGATAGATGAACAAGATCAGAAAAGAGGACGAAGTCATCGTCATTGCCGGGCGCGACCGCGGTCGGCGCGGCGAGGTGCTCGAAGTGCGCCGCGATGGCCGTCTTATCGTGTCCGGCGTCAATCTGCTGAAAAAGCACCAACGTGGCGACCCAAATCGTGGCCAGCAAGGCGGCATCGTCGAGCGCGAAGGCCCCATCGATGCCTCCAACGTCGCCATCTGGAATGACGCCGAGCAACGCGCCGACCGGGTGGGCTTTCGGGTCGAGAACGACGGCGAGAACCCGCAAAAGGTCCGCTACTTCAAGTCAACGGGCGAAGCATTGGATAGCTAGAGTGAGTGGTTTTCTGGAAGATTACCGGGATCGGATCCGCCCTGCCCTCAAGGAGGAGCTGGGGCTGGCCAGCATTATGCAGGTGCCGCAGCTAGAGAAGGTGACCCTGAACATGGGGGTCGGCGAGGCGGTGGGCGACCGCAAGATCATGGAGGCGGCCGTGGCCGACTTGACGGCCATATCCGGCCAAAAGCCCATCGTCACCAAGGCGCGCAAGTCCGAGGCGGGCTTCAAGATCCGGGAAGGCTACCCGGTCGGTTGCAAGGTGACGCTTCGCCGCAGGCGCATGTACGAGTTTCTGGAACGGCTGGTTGGGGTGGCGATTCCGCGCATTCGCGATTTTCGCGGGTTGAACCCCAAGTCATTTGACGGGCGGGGCAACTTTTCCATGGGCATCGTCGAGCAAATCGTGTTTGCTGAAATCGACTACGACAAGATCGACAAGATTCGCGGTCTCGACATCACGGTGACCACCACCGCACCCACCGATGCGCAGGCCCTGGCCCTGCTGCGGCAATTTAGTTTCCCGTTTAGGCAACCAGCGGCCCAAGGCTAGGCGGCACTTTTGTGAAACAACTGAATCCAGCATCCCAGCGAATTGGATGTTCCATGAGTATCAGCGGCTTGGCGCACTGCGGCAAGCTGAAGGCCCCCATCAACTAAGCACCAGCACAGCGGATCAAGACCATGGCAAAGGCATCGATGATTGAGCGGGAGAAGAAGCGCGCCAAGGTGGCCGCCCGCTACCAAGCCAAGCGCGCCGAGCTCAAGGCCATCATCAACAATCGGAACCTATCCGATGACGAGCATTGGGAGGCGCAGCTCAAGCTGCAGAAGCTGCCACGCAACGCTTCGCCCGTGCGCCGGCAGCGCCGTTGCGGCCTGACCGGTCGGCCCCATGGCGTGTATCGAAAGTTTGGCCTCGGCCGCAACAAGCTGCGCGAGGCGGCAATGCGCGGAGATGTGCCGGGCTTGGTCAAGGCGAGTTGGTAGGAGCAGTCCATGACCATGCAGGATCCCATCGCCGACCTCCTCACCCGGCTGCGCAACGCCCAAAGCGTCGGCCACTCGGACGTGGCCATGCCGCATTCCAAGGCCAAGGCGGCCATCTGCGAGGTGCTTGAGCAGGAAGGCTACATTGAGGGTTTCAGCGTCAGCGGTGAAGGCAAGCGCGAATTGACCGTGCAGCTCAAGTATCACGCCGGGGAGCCGGTCATTGCGGAGATTCACCGGGTCAGCCGGCCGGGTCTGCGCATCTACAAGGGCAAGGCGGAACTGCCCAAGGTGCGCGGCGGCCTAGGGGTCGCCATCGTCAGCACCAACAAGGGCGTGATGACCGACCGCCACGCACGCCGGTTGGGCGTTGGCGGCGAAGTCCTCTGTACGGTGTTCTAGTTGTCTTAAACGTGGGGAAAAGGTAATCCAATGAGCCACTTTGCGCCCGGCGCCCGTCTTCCAGTTGGTCTGAGGCATCGCCTCGTTAGCTAATGTCTCGAATAGCCGACAATCCAGTTGCCGTTCCCGAAGGCGTTGAGGCTGCCGTCAGTGATGCCAGCATCCGGGTGTCCGGCACCAAGGGCACCTTGGAGGCGGCCATTCACCCGTCCGTGGAGGTCGCCCAGGAAGACGGCGTGCTGCGCTTCAGGGCCCGGACCAAGTCCAAGAGCGGCAAGGCGCTGGCGGGCACCACTCGGGCCTTGGTCAACAACATGGTGCAAGGGGTCAGCGTCGGCTTCGAGAAGCGGCTGCAATTGCAAGGCGTGGGCTACCGTGCGGCCGTCAAGGGAGAGACGCTGACGCTGCAGCTCGGCTTCTCCCACCCGGTGGAGTATCAGTTGCCCAAAGGGGTCGACGCAGCGACGCCCAGCCAAACGGAAATCGTCATCTCAGGGGCTGACAAGCAGCTGGTCGGCCAAGTGAGTGCGGAGATTCGCAGCTTCCGGCCGCCGGAGCCCTACAAGGGCAAGGGCGTGCGCTACCTCGATGAGCAGGTGCGGCGCAAGGAAGCCAAGAAGAAGTAGCAGAACCAGCAGCAACGGGCAAGGGTCTAAGCGGCAGGAACGCGGAGAGCAAAGGTATGATCAGCAAGAAGCAGGCAAGGTTGCGCCGGGCGCGTCGGGGGCGCATGAAAATGCGCGAACTCGGCGTCAGCCGGTTGACCGTCAACCGCTCGCCGCGCCACATATACGCCCAAGTGCTGTCAGCCGATGGCGCCAATGTCCTGGCGCAAGCCTCCACCTTGGACAAAACCCTGCGCCAAGGAGCCACCGGCAATGTGGAGGCGGCCGCCAAAGTGGGTGCGCTGGTTGCCGAGAGAGCCAAATCAGCGGGCGTCAGCCGGGTTGCCTTCGACCGCTCCGGGTACAAGTTTCACGGCCGCGTAAAGGCCCTTGCCGATGCGGCCCGGGCTGGGGGGTTGGAGTTTTAACATGGCCTATACGGAAGAGATTCGCGAAGAGGGGTTGCTGGAGAAAACCGTCCGCGTGAACCGGGTGGCGAAGGCCGTCAAGGGCGGCCGGTTGTTCGGCTTCACGGCGCTGACCGTGGTGGGCGACGGCAAGGGCAAGGTCGGGTTCGGGCGCGGCAAGGCCCGGGAAGTGCCGGTGGCGATTCAGAAGGCCATGGAAGTCGCCCGCCGCAACATGGTGGACATTGAACTCAATGGCTCCACGATCTGGTACGCGATCACGGAACGCCACGGCGCATCGAAGGTCTATATGCAACCCGCTTCCGAAGGCACGGGCATCATCGCTGGCGGTGCCATGCGCGCCGTTCTGGAAGCGGCGGGCGTGCACAACGTGCTGGCCAAGTGTTATGGCTCAACCAATCCGGACAACGTGGTGCGGGCAACCTTCAACGCCCTGACCAACATGCGCTCCCCGGCCGCAATTGCCGAAAAGCGCGGCAAGAGCGTCGAGGAAATCAGCGCTTAGCGCGTGGCCAGCAGAACGAGAAGCACGGCAGCAACAATGGCTGAAGATAAGGGCAAATCGACGAGGACGGCGGGCAAGCGGATGATCCAGGTGACCCAGACCAAGAGCGCCGCCGGACGCCTCAAGAGGCACAAGGCCTGTGTGGTGGGCTTGGGCTTGCGGCGCATCGGCCACACCGTGGAGGTGGAGGACACCCCGGCGGTGCGCGGCATGATCAACCGGGTCAGCTACATGGTCCAAGTGGTTGGGGAGGCGAACGAGACGATGCCACGCAGTGGCAGCAGTGCGGCCGCAGGGCGTAAGTGATGGCCACTTCGCTAACCTTGTCCCGCGAACAAGAGGTGTAACAGAAAGCGATGCGCATCAATGACTTGCATCCTGCGCCAGGCAGCAAGCGCGCCAAGCGGCGCGTCGGGCGGGGCCCCGGCTCCGGCCGCGGCAAGACCGCCGGGCGCGGCCAGAAGGGCCAAAAGGCGCGCTCCGGAGGCGGTGTGGCGCCCGGCTTTGAAGGCGGGCAGCTGCCCTTGCAAATGCGGGTGCCCAAGTTCGGCTTCCGCTCCCGCGTGGGCGCGACCACCGCCGAGGTTCGGCTGGGCGAGTTGGCCCGCATCGAGGGCGATGTGGTGGATTTGGCGCAGCTGAAGTCGGCCAACCTCGTGCGCCGCGACATGAAGCGGGCGCGCATCATGCTCTCCGGGCGGATCGAGCGCCCGGTTACCGTGCGCGGCAAGGAAGTCCATGTCACCCGGGGCGCGGCAGCGGCCATAGAAGCAGCGGGAGGCAAAGTCGAGTCCTGAGCGCGTCGCTTGGCGGGCAAGGCAATCGGCTAGACAAGGATCATGGCGATTAATCCAGGGCAATTGGGCGGTTCGCAGGGCGGGCTTGCGGAGCTCCGCAACCGGCTGCTGTTTGTCTTCTTCGCGCTGCTGGTCTATCGCATCGGCACCCACATTCCGCTGCCCGGCATCAACCCGGACCGGCTGCGGGCGCTGTTCGAGCAAAACCAGGGCGGCATCCTCGAGCTGTTCAACATGTTCTCCGGCGGTGCCTTGGAACGCATGAGCATCCTGGCCCTGAACGTGGTGCCCTACATCACCTCCAGCATCATCATGAACCTGATGAGCATGATGTACCCAAGCCTGCAGCAGTTGCGCAAGGAAGGGGAGTCGGGCCGGCGCAAAATCACGCAATACACCCGCTACGGCACGCTGCTGATCGCCTTGGTGCAGGGCCTGTCCCTGTCCGTCACCTTGGCCAATCAAGGGCTGGCGTTCTCGACCGGCTTCACCTTTTACTTTGTGGCCACCGTCGCGTTGGTGACCGGAGCCCTGTTCATGATGTGGCTCGGGGAGCAGATCACGGAACGGGGGGTGGGCAATGGCATCTCGCTGATCATTTTTTCCGGCATCGTTTCCGGCTTTCCGGGAGCCATTGGGCAATCCTTCGAAGCGGCCCGCCAAGGCGACATCAACATCATCGCCCTGTTGGCCATCGCCCTGCTGGCCATTCTGGTGGTGGCCTTCGTGGTCTTCATCGAACGCGGGCAGCGGCGCATCACCGTCAACTACGCCAAGCGCCAGCAAGGCCGGCGCATGCTCCAAGGCCAAGCCAGCCATTTGCCGCTGAAGATCAACATGGCCGGGGTCATACCCGCCATATTCGCTTCCAGCCTGCTGCTCGCGCCCGCCTCCATGGCCCAGTGGTTCGGCCAAGGCCCGGGGCTTGGCTGGTTGCAGCAGGTCGCCTTGGTGCTCTCGCCCGGGCAGCCGCTCTACATATTGATGTTCGCTGGCGGCATCATCTTTTTCAGCTTTTTCTACACGGCGATTCAGTTCGACCCGAAGGACATGGCGGACAACCTCAAGCGTCAGGGGGCCTATGTGCCCGGCATCCGCCCGGGCCAGCAGACGGCGCGCTACATCGATGACGTGGTCACGCGCCTTACCGTATTCGGCTCCCTTTACGTTACACTGGTCTGTTTGCTGCCGGAGTTCATGGTGGTGGCCTCCAACGTCACCTTTCAACTCGGCGGCACCGCCCTGCTGATCGTGGTGGTGGTGGCGATGGATTTCATGTCCCAAGTGCAAGCGCACCTGATGTCGAGCCAGTATGCCAAGCTCATGGAGAAGTCGAATCTCAAGGGCTACGGTCGTCGGCGTTAGCGTGCGGGGGCTGGCGATTCATGGATAACGGCGAGCGCAGGTCGACAGAAGGCCACTGCCAATCCACACAGGTCAAATGCAAGGAAGCGTGCCAATGAAAGTCCGAGCATCAGTGAAGAAAATCTGCCGCAACTGCAAGATCGTGCGGCGCAAAGGCGTGGTGCGCGTGATCTGCAGCGCCGAGCCGCGGCACAAGCAACGGCAAGGCTGAACCTAGGTTCCCCATACGCAATGGAAGGAAAATCATGGCCCGGATAGCAGGGGTCAACATCCCCGACAACAAACACGCCGGCGTGTCGCTCACCTACATCTATGGCGTGGGTCGCACCACTGCGGCTCAGCTTTGCGATGCCGCCGGAGTCAACCCGCAGCACCGCATTCAGGATCTCTCCGAAGCGGACTTGGACGCCTTGCGTTCCGAAGTGGCCAAGATGCCCATCGAGGGCGATCTGCGGCGGGAGGTGAACATGAACGTCAAGCGGTTAATGGACCTTGGATGCTACCGGGGCATGCGCCATCGGCGGGGGCTGCCGGTGAACGGACAGCGCACGCGCACCAACGCACGCACGCGCAAAGGCCCGCGGCGGCCCATCCGCAAGTAACTGAAGCAGGCAGCGACATGGCTGAGCGAAAGAAAACCAAACGCATCGTCACTGACGGCGTGGCACACGTCCACGCTTCGTTCAACAACACCATCATCACCATCGCCGATCGCCAGGGCAATGCCCTGTGCTGGACCACGGCCGGTGGTTCTGGGTTTCGGGGTTCGCGCAAGAGCACGCCGTTTGCTGCCCAAGTGGCCGCCGAGCGCGTCTCCGCCATGGCCACGGACATGGGCATGAAAAGCGTCGATGTGCTGGTCAAGGGCCCGGGCCCGGGCCGGGAGTCCGCGGTTCGGGCGATGAACGCCGCGGGGCTGCGCATTAACAGCATCGCCGACGTCACCCCGATTCCGCACAACGGCTGTCGGCCGCGCAAACGCCGGCGCGGCTAGAGCCGCCAGGGCAGGTGCGGCCGGGGCCGCCAGGGCAGGTGCGGCCGGGGCCGCCAGGGCAGGTGCGGCCGGGGCCGCCAGGGCAGGTGCGGCCAAGGCCGCCAGGGCAGGTGCGGCCAAGGCCGCCAGGGCAGGTGCGGCCAAGGCCGCCAGGGCAGGTGCGGCCAAGGCCGCCAGGGCAGGCGCGGCCGGGGCCGCCAAGGCAGGCGCGGCTGACGCAGGCAGCGAAGAACGATTGAGAGGCTTAAGAGTCTCAAGAGGAGAGCATGGCTCGATACACAGGACCGAAACTAAAGCTGTCCCGCCGGGAGGGCACCGACCTTTTTTTGAAGAGCGGCGTGCGGCCGATCGATTCCAAAGCCAAGATCGATCAGCCGCCGGGCGAACATGGCGTGCGCCGAGGGCGGCCGTCGGACTACGCAGTGCAGTTGCGGGAAAAGCAGAAGGTGCGCCGGCTCTACGGCGTGCTCGAAAAGCAGTTCCGCAACTACTACAAGCGGGCGGACCGGCAGCGCGGGGCCACCGGCGAGAACCTCCTGCGCCTGCTTGAAGGCCGCTTGGACAACGTGGTGTACCGCATGGGCTTCGGCTCGACTCGGGCGGAAGCGCGCCAACTGGTTTCGCACAAGGGCATCACCGTCAACGGCAAGGGCGTCAACATTCCCTCCTATCAGGTCAGCGCCGGGGATGTGATCGGCCTCACCAGCAACGCCGGCAAGCAACTCAGGGTTCAAGCCGCGCTGCAAATCGCCGCCCAACGGGCGCCGGTCGATTGGGTGGACACCGACGCGGACCCTGAGGGCGGCAAAGTGGAGGGCGTCTATCGACGGCCACCCGACCGCAGCGAGCTACCCAGCGAAATCAACGAGAACCTCATCGTGGAGCTGTATTCCAAGTAACGGCAGGCTGCGCGCCAGCCGAGTCAAGCCGTCGCAAGAAACCGGAGAAAATCATGGCATCATCATCGACACACTCACTGCTTGAGTTGCCCACCGCCAAGAAGATGGAAATTCAGCAGATCAGCCCCACTCGGGCGAAGATCAGCATCGAACCCTACGAGCGTGGGTTCGGCCACACCATCGGCAACACCTACCGCCGCATTCTGCTGTCATCCATGCCTGGCGCGGCAATCACTGAAGTGGAGATCGACAACGTCCAGCACGAGTACGAGACCCTGGAAGGGGTGCGCGAGGACGTGATCAACATTCTATTGAACCTCAAGGGCGTCGCCATCGTGCTGCACGACTCGGACCATGCGACGATCACCCTGTCGCGCACCGGCGAGGGCGAGACCACCGAGGTTCGCGCCGCGGATTTCACGCTCGGCCAGGATGTGGAGATCATCAATCAGGACCACCTCATCTGCACCCTGAACAACAAAGGCGCCATTCGCATGGAGGCCAAGGTCACGCGGGGCCGGGGCTACGTGCCCGCCGACAGCCGTGAGGAGGAAGAGGAGGAAGAGGAGTCTCGGCCCATCGGCGTGCTGCGCCTGGATGCCACCTATAGCCCGATACGTCGGGTGGCGTACAGCGTGGAGAGTGCGCGCGTTGAGCAGCGAACCGACCTCGACAAGCTGATTCTGGACGTCGAGACCAATGGCACCATCGGGCCGGAGGAGTGCATGCGGGAAGCGGAGCGCATCCTCCACGAGCAAGCCGTGTTCGCGGACAGCCGTGCCGCCGCGCCTGCCGTGGCCGCCCCCAACCGGCAAATCGACTCAGTGCTGCTGCGCCCGGTGGATGATCTGGAACTCACCGTGCGCTCGGCCAATTGCCTGAAGGCGGAGAACATCAACTACATCGGCGACCTAGTGCAGCGCACTGAGGTTGAATTGCTGAAGACGCCGAACTTGGGCAAGAAGTCGCTCACGGAGATCAAGGGCGTTCTGCAGGCGCGTGACCTCACCTTGGGCATGCGCTTGGAAAACTGGACGGTTCCCCACGGCGAAGACAAGGTCGCCTGAGGCAGCGCATTGAAGGCGAGGAATTAAGCTATGCGTCACCGAAAAAGCGGGCGGCACCTGAACCGAACCAGCGCCCACCGTAAAGCGATGTTCCGCAACATGTCGGCCTCGTTGATCAAGCACGAGCTGATCAAGACCACCGCCGCCAAGGCCAAGGCGCTGCGCCCGGTGATTGAGCCGTTGATCACCTTGGCCAAGCAGGACACGGTTGCCAATCGGCGCTTGGCGTTTGCCCGCATTCGCAGCGATGAGGCCGTGGCCAAGCTGTTCGTGGAACTCGGGCCGCGCTACCAAGACCGCCCCGGCGGCTACACGCGCATTCTCAAGTGCGGCCGCCGGTCGGGCGATGCGGCGCCAATGGCCTACATCGAATTGGTCGGCCAGGATCAGGAAGACGCCCACGATGATGCGCGTGCTCTAGAGGAGACCTCTGCCGTCACCGAAGCGCAGGAAGCCGAAGCACAGGAAGCCGAAGCACAGGAAGCGGAAGTGCAGGAAGCGGAAGTACAGGAAGCAAAAGCACAGGAAGCAGAGGCGCAGGAAGCAGAGCGGCAAGATGCGGGCGTCGGGGAAGCGGAGGCGAAGAAAGAGTAGTAGGCTTTGCGGGCTTAGAATCACGTGAACTGATTGCACGGCATCGGGAGGATTGGAAACATGCGCAATAGGTTTTGGATAGGCCTCACCTTCGCGGCCTTGGTGGTGGGCGCCACGGGCTGCGATGCGCCGCAAACGGCAGCGCCCGCGGAGGAGGCGGAAGCTCAAGCCGCCCAATCGCCGGCCGCCGCAGCGGGCCAGATCGACGACGCACGCATCAACAACGCCGACCGGGACGAGCCGGGCGCTTGGCTGGCTCATGGACGCACCTATGAGGAGCAGCGCTTCTCGCCGCTGAAGGCCATCAACCGGGAGAACGTCGCGGAGCTCGGCTTGGCTTGGCACCGGGACATGAACACCAATCGCGCCCAGGAGTCGACGCCCATCGTCGTCGATGGGGTGATGTACTTCACCAGCGCATGGAGCCGCGTGTACGCACTGGACGCGGCCACTGGTGAGCAGCTTTGGTTCTACGATCCCGAAGTGCCGGGCGAAACCGCGCGCTGGGCCTGCTGCGACGTGGTCAACCGAGGCGTCGCCGTCTATCAAGGCAAGGTGTACGTTGGCAGCCTCGATGGCCGGCTGATCGCCTTGGACGCCGCCACTGGCGAAGTGGCTTGGGAAGTGGACACCATCATCGACCGTGAGCGCCGCTACACAATCACCGGCGCCCCGCGGGCCGCCAAGGGCAAGGTGTTCATCGGCAACGGTGGGGCGGAGTATGGCGTGCGCGGCTACGTCACCGCCTACGACGCCGAAACCGGGGATGAGGCTTGGCGCTTCTTCACCGTGCCCGGTGACCCCTCCCTGCCCTTCGAACACGAGGAAATGGAACTGGCCGCCAAGACTTGGAAGGGCGGCGAGTGGTGGGAAATTGGCGGTGGCGGCACCGTATGGAATTCCATCGTTTACGATCCAGACTTCGACCAAGTCTATCTCGGCGTCGGCAACGGCTCCCCTTGGACCCGCGTGATTCGCTCCCCAGGCGGCGGCGACAACCTTTTCCTCTCTTCAATCGTCGCCGTGGATGCGGACACCGGCAAAATGAACTGGTACTACCAAACCACGCCGGGCGACAACTGGGACTACACCGCCGTGCAGGACATGGCCTTGGCCGAGATGATGATCGACGGCGAGGCGCGCAAGGTGCTGCTGCAGGCGCCCAAGAACGGCTTCTTCTACGTCATCGACCGCGCCGACGGCACCCTGCTGCGCGCCCACCCCTTCGCCAGCGTGACTTGGGCCTCCCATGTGGATTTGGAGACCGGACGACCGGTGGAAAACCCGGACATGGACTACGGGGAGGACGGCCTTTGGGTGCTGCCCGGCCCATTGGGCGCCCACAACTGGCAGGCGATGTCGGTGGATGTGGAAGCGGGCGTGGTCTACATCCCCGCCCAGGACAACCCGTTCTTCTTCAACATGCCCGATGTCCATCAGGACACTGGCGTCTACAAGCGCAACCCGAACGCCTGGAATCTTGGCGTGGAAATCGCCCGCGTGTCCCAGTTGGTGGAGACCAACTTGGAGTCCCAACCCAAGCCGATTGGCTACTTGAAGGCCTTCGACCCGCTCACCGGTGAGGACAAGTGGGTGGTGGAGCATCCGCACTACTGGAACGGCGGCGTTCTTGCCAGCGCCGGCGGCTTGGTGTTCCAAGGCGATGCGCTGGGCATGCTCACCGCCTACGACAAGGACACGGGGGATGCCCTGTGGCAGTTCAACACCTACACGTCCATGCTGGCCCCGCCCATCACCTATGAGATCGACGGCGTCCAATACCTCACCATTCTCACGGGCAGCGGCGGCGGGGACCTGTTCGGCGGCGAGACCGCACCGGCGCCCGCTTCCCTCACCTACGGCAATTCCGGCCGCCTGCTGGCCTTCACGCTGGGCGGCAGCGCCGAGCTGCCGCTGCCGACTGCCGTGGACCGCAACATCCCCGAACAGACGTTGCCGGAAATCAGCGACGAGGATCTCGCCCGAGGCGAGCGCCTCTACAACACCTACTGCACCGTGTGCCATGGCATCTTCGCCCGTTCCGGCGGCGCCATCACCGACCTGCGCCTGATCGGCGAAGGCTCTCACGCCTCCTTCAACCAAGTGGTGCTGGAGGGCCTGCTGGCGGCCAACGGCATGTCGTCGTTTGCGGATTCGCTGACCGATGAGGACGTCTCCCGCATCCACGCCTACGTGCGCCACCGCGCCCACGAAGACCGGCTGGTCGCCATTGGCGAAAAGGAGACGCCGCGCCTAAGCTGGGTGCGTTGAGCGCAATCGCTCGCAGCGGGGTTGGCATAAGCGTGTATGAAACTTAACCGGAGAACGAAAACATGAAATTGGCGCTCTCGCTATTGGTATGGACGCTCATCGCCCTCGGCGCGCTGTACGCGCTGGGCCCTGACACCAGCCGGGAACTGCCGCAGCCCAAGCCGCCGCCGACGCACCACTAAGGCGCGAGAGAAGGCCCTCAGCGCAACCGCCGAGGGCCCTTGCTCATCGATCGCCGGGCATCGTTCAGCGGACGTCGAAGCGGTCCAAGTTCATCACCTTGTTCCATGCGGCGACGAAGTCGTGCGCAAACCGTTCCCCGGAATCCCGGCTGGCGTACACCTCGGCGAGCGCCCGTAGTTGGGCGTTGGAACCGAAGACGAGATCCACCCGGGTGGCCGTCCACTGAAGGTCGCCCGTGGCCCGGTTGCGGCCTTCGAACAGCTCTTCGGATTCGGATGCCGCACGCCAAACCGTGCCCATGTCCAGCAGGTGCACGAAGAAGTCGTTAGTGAGCGCCTCCGGCCGGTCGGTGAAGACCCCATGCTGGGCTTGATCGACGTTCGCGTTCAGCACCCGCATGCCGCCGACCAGAACCGTCATCTCCGGGGCGGTCAGCCCAAGCAGTTGCGAACGATCCACCAGCAGTTTTTCCGCCGCCGCCGCGCAGCCGGTGCCGCAGTAGTTGCGAAACCCGTCGGCAATGGGTTCGAGCACGGCGAAGGAGTCGACGTCGGTTTGCGCTTGGGACGCATCCGTCCGCCCCGGGGTGAACGGAACCACTAGCGCATGACCGGCATTCCTTGCCGCCTGCTCCACCGCCGCGCACCCGCCAAGCACGATCAGGTCAGCTAGAGACACCGCCTTGCCGCCGGTCTGGGCGTCGTTGAACGACCGTTGGATCTCCTCGAGCGCCTCCAGCACCGTGGCCAACTGAGCAGGCTGGTTCACCGCCCAGTCCTTCTGCGGTGCGAGGCGGATGCGGGCGCCGTTGGCGCCGCCGCGCAGGTCGGAGCCGCGGAAAGTGGACGCCGACGCCCAAGCCGTGGTGACAAGTTGGGATACGGTGAGGCCGGACGCAAGAATGCTGTCCTTGAGCGCCGCGATGTCACGCTCATCCACCAGTGCATGGGTGATGGGGGGAATGGGGTCCTGCCAAATCAACGCCTCGGTTGGAACTTCGGGGCCGAGATAGCGAGAACGCGGCCCCATGTCGCGATGCGTCAGCTTGAACCACGCCTTGGCAAACGCCTCGGCGAAGGCCGCAGGGTGCTCGTGGAAGCGCCGGGATATCGGCCCATAGATGGGGTCCATGCGCAGGGCCATGTCCGCTGTGGTCATGATCGGCGCATGCCGCTTGTTCGGATCCTGCGCGTCCGGCACGGCATCGGAACCGGCGCCGTTCTTGGGCGTCCATTGGTGGGCGCCGGCCGGGCTTTTGGTCAACGCCCACTCATAGCCGAACAGTGCATCGAAGTAGCCGTTGTCCCACTTAACCGGGTTGGCCGTCCATGCCCCTTCAATGCCGCTGGTGGTGGTGTCGGCGCCTTGGCCGGTGCCGAAGCCGTTGGCCCAGCCGAGCCCCTGCTCGATCAGCCGCGCGCCCTCCGGCTCCGGGCCGACCAACGCGGTGTCGCCCGCGCCGTGGCACTTGCCGAACGTGTGTCCGCCGGCGACCAGAGCGACCGTCTCCTCGTCGTTCATGGCCATCCGGCGAAAGGTTTCGCGAATGTCCCGGCCCGAGGCAATGGGGTCCGGATTGCCGTTCGGTCCTTCCGGGTTGACGTAGATGAGCCCCATCTGGACGGCACCCAACGGGTTGTCGAGCACGCGCTCGCCGCTATGGCGTTGGTCGCCGAGCCACTCCGTCTCGGCGCCCCAGTTGATGTCCGTCTCCGGTTCCCAGACGTCCTCGCGCCCGCCAGCGAAGCCAAAGGTCTCGAATCCCATGGACTCCAGCGCGCAGTTGCCGGCTAGGATCATCAGGTCAGCCCAAGAGATCTTGCGTCCGTACTTTTGCTTGATCGGCCACAATAGCCGGCGCGCCTTGTCGAGGTTGGCGTTGTCCGGCCAGCTGTTGAGTGGCGCAAAGCGTTGCGTGCCCGTGCGGGCGCCCCCGCGTCCGTCGCCAACCCGGTAGGTGCCGGCGCTGTGCCAGGCCATGCGGATGAAGAGCGGTCCGTAGTGCCCGAAATCAGCCGGCCACCAATCTTGGGAGTCGGTCATCAGTGCGTGCAGGTCGCGCTTCAGGGCGTCGAGATCAAGGCTCTTGAACTCGGCAGCGTAGTCAAACGTCTCGTCCATCGGATTGGATAGGGAGGAATGCTGGTGCAGAACGCCCAGGTTCAGGCGGTTCGGCCACCAGTCCCTGTTCGATGCCCCGCCGCCCGCGGCATTCCCGTGCGTTGCGCCCGTCACCGGGCATTGGCTGCTGCTCATGGTCTTCTCCTGCTGTGTTGCTGCATTGAATTGAAGTGCGCCGAGCGGCGGAAACCGCCCACGGCGTCACAGCAAGGAGAATAGGGGCCGCAAATAGTCGTGTACAACGATTAATACTAAATATTATGATCGTGTTTTACGAACAATTACCAAGGAATCAAAGCCCGATGATGCACTTGCCGACAATGAAGCAACTTCAATACTTGGTGGCGCTGGCGGACACGGAACACTTTGGCCGTGCGGCGCAGCGTTGCTACATCACCCAATCCACGCTCAGCGCCGGCATTCGCGACCTTGAATCCGTGCTTGGAACTCCGGTGGCCGAACGCTCGAACCGGCAAGTGCTGATGACGCGGGTTGGCGCGCAGGTCGCCGAACGGGCCAGGGTCGTGTTGCGGGACGCGGACGCAATCATGGAACTGGCCAAGGCCGGGCGCGACCCCATGACCGGCGAAGTCCGTCTCGGCGTGATACCAACCATCGCGCCCTTCCTGCTGCCCCGCGTGCTGCCCGCGCTGCGGGAGAGATATCCGGCTTTGACCCTCTACCTCAGGGAGGAGCAAACAGCCCCCTTGCTGGCCCGGCTTGAAGGCGGTGATTTGGAGGCCGCCCTAATCGCGCTGCCTTACGACACCGGCGGTCTTTGCATCGAAACGGTCATGGAGGATGAGTTCCTGTTCGCCTGCGGCCCCGCCCATCCCTTGGCCGGTCGCGACGAGTTGCCGGTTGCAGCGCTGGAGGACGAAGCCCTACTGCTGTTGGAGGAGGGCCATTGCCTGCGCGGCCATGCGCTGGAAGTCTGTGGGGTGGGCGATGAGCGCACGCGAGCGCAGTTCGAGGCCAGCAGCTTGCACACCCTTGTGCAGATGGTGGCGGCGGGCATTGGCGTGACGCTGGTGCCGCGCCTCGCAGTGGAGGCCGGAATTCTCAAAGGCACCCGAATCTCGCTCTCGCGCCTTGGCGCTCCGGCTTCCCGCCGGATTGGGCTTGCCTGGCGCCCAACGTCGGGAAGAACGCAAGACTTCCAATCCTTGGCGGGCGCCCTGCGCGAACTGGCCGAAGCCGACTGACGCTGCCTAAGGACTGAGCGGGGCGCCCTGTGCCTCAACGGGAAGGGCGCTTCGCTCACAATGACGGCACAAACTGCCTGCAACCGGGCGCAGGGCGTACAATCTTGGACCGCCTAGATGGGATACTGCCATGCTCATTCAACCTGATCGGCTGGCCGCTTTTGTTGCGGAGATCTTCATCGCTGCTGGGGCGGAGGCGGCGGTCGCCGGCGAAGTTGCTGATCACCTGGTGGAGGCCAACCTAAAGGGCCACGACTCCCACGGCGTTGGCATGACGCCGATTTACGTGCACAACATCCGGGGCGGGCGCCTCAAAGTGGACGGCCACGCCAAGACCGTTGTGGACCGGGGCGCAGTGCTGCTCATCGACGGCCAGTTGGGGTTTGGCCAAGTGGTGGGACGGGAAGCCACCGACTTGGCGGTGGCACGGGTGCGGCAGACCGGCGTCGTTTGCGCCGGGGTGCGCAACTGCCATCATCTCGGCCGCATTGGCGCCTATGGGGAGCGGTGCGGGGCGGCGGGCTTGGTTTCCGTACACTTCGTCAACGTGGTCGGGCATCCGCCCGCCGTCGCGCCTTGGGGCAGCGGCGAACGGCGCATGACCACCAACCCGTTCTGCGCCGTGACACCCCAGCCCGATGGCCCGCCCATTGTGCTGGACATGGCCACCAGCGCAATTGCCTTGGGCAAGGTGCGGGTGGCGCACATGAAGGGCGAAGCCGTCGATGATGGCGTGTTGGTCGATCACGAGGGCCGGCCCACCACGGATCCGGCAGTGATGTTCGATGCGCCGTTCGGGGCGCTTGGCCCCTTTGGCAAGCACAAGGGCTATGGGCTGGCGGTGATGTGCGAGCTGCTCGGCGGGGCGCTGGCTGGCAATTGGACAGCGCAGCCGGCCAACGAGCGGAACAACAACGTGGTCAACCACATGCTTATGTTCGTGCTCGACCCCGGCGTATTCGGCGGCGTGGAGGCCTTTCAAAGCGAGGTGCGGGAGATGGTCTCCTACCTCAAGTCCGCTGCCCCCGCGCCGGGCTTTGACCGGGTGCGCGTGCCGGGCGAACCGGAGCTTGAGAGCGCGGCGGCGCGCCGCGCCGATGGCATACCCATAGACGACAACTCTTGGCAGGAATTGCTTAAGGCCGCCGCTGCCGCAGGCTTGCCGGAGAAGCGGATCAGCGAATTGACTGGTTAGAGCGCCCCTTTAGGGCGCTACTGCACCTCGCCCCGCACGTAGTGCTCCAACTGCTCGATGGTGTTGGCCTGCTCGTCGATGATGGCCGAAAACAGGTCCCGCAGGCTGAGCATGCCGGTGGCCGCGCCGTCCTCATAAACCGGCAGGTGGCGGATGTGGTGCTTCTTCATCAACGCCACGCACTCATCGATTTCAATTTCGGGCGTGACGGAGACGACGTTGGTCGTCATGATCTCCTGAACGTGCGCTTGCTTGGATGACTTGTCCTTCAAAATGACCTTCCGCGTGTAGTCGCGCTCGGAGACGATGCCGACCGTGCGGCCCGCATCCAACACCAGCAAGGCGCCCACCTCCTTTTCCGCCATCATGGCGATGGCATCGTACACCGTGTCGTCCGGGGCAACACTGAAAATGCCCTGGGTTTTTTGCTTGAGGATGTTGTTTACCGATTGCATCCGGCTCTCCTTTGTTGGTGCCTCTATCCCTGCATCTGCGCCGGGCACAATCTGCCACGGTGAGTCGAAAATTGAAAGCACGCGGACCAATCCTTGTTGTTGACAGACCCATTAAGTGCGCATAAAAGCAAGCAGGCAGTTCAACATGCTTCAGCCACCGATGTTGCGCGAAGATCCTCGGAGTGGGAAAACCTAGCCGACCCGCACCGCAGTGGAACGCACCGTGGGTGCGCCTTCGGGCCCGCAAGGACATCCCCGGGGCGCGCAGGCCGCATTGAGCCAATGCGTGGGGGCTTTGAGGCAGAGCGGAAGTGAGCGCAGGACGAAGCAGCATGACCGAAGCGACAACCAGACAAGCGCGCGCCGACCTCGCCTATCAGCGCGAGATGCTGCCCAAGGTGTCTCGAACTTTCGCCCTGACCATCCCGCAACTGCCTGATCCACTCTCCGAAACGATAGGCAACGCCTATCTCCTGTGCCGGATCGCTGACACCGTGGAAGACGAACCCGCGCTTTCAGCGCAGGACAAGCAGGCCTTCCTAAAGCGCTTCGTCAACGTTGTGGAAGGCGGGGCGCCGGCACCGGCCTTTGCCGGGGAGCTCGGCCCACTGCTCTCGGCCGCCACCATGGAGGCGGAGCGGGAGCTGGTGGCCAACACGCCTAAGGTCGTGCGCGTAACGCATCGCTTTCGCCCGGTTCAGCGAGAGGCTCTGGAGCGTTGCGTGCGCATCATGTCGCTGGGCATGGCGGAGTTTCAGCGCCAGGTGACGCCGGAGGGCCTTAGCGACGTGCCGGCGCTCAACCGCTATTGCTACCACGTGGCTGGCGTGGTGGGCGAGACCATCACCAAGTTGCTGTGCGACTACTCGCCGCGCATCGGCGAGCGGCGGGAGGAGTTGTTCCGCCTGTCCACCTCCTTCGGGCAGGGCCTGCAAATGGTCAACATCCTCAAGGACATGTGGGACGACCGCCGGCGTGGGGTCTGTTGGCTGCCCCGAGACGTCTTTCTCGCCGCGGGCTCTGACCTGTCGGCCTTGGCCTCCAGACGTTCCAATCCTCAGTTCGTCGCCGGATTGCTCGGCCTTGTGGGCATGGCCCGAGACCACCTCCTGGCAGCGTTGCGGTTCACGCTGCTGATTCCCGCGCGGGAAACGGGCATCCGCCGGTTCCTGCTGCGGGCCTTGGGCATGGCAGTGCTCACCTTGCGCCGCATCAACGCCAACCCCGAATTCACCGATGGAAGCGAGGTGAAGATTTCCCGCCAGGAAGTGCGCTCAACGGTGCTGGTCACCAGCGCCTTGGCACGCTCAGACCAAGCCCTGAAGCTGCTCTTTGGCGCCTTGACCCGCGCCCTTGGTGAAAAAACCGGGTTCAGGCTTACTTGATATTTCGCTCGAACAGCGCCAGCAGCCGCTCCCAGTGACGCTCCGCTTGGGCCTTGTGGTACATGCCGGCCCGCAGCGGAAAGACGAAGCCGTGCTGGGTGCCGGCGTACCACTCGATGCGGTAGCGGGCGCCGCTGGCCGCAAGTTCCTGATCGAGCCGCTCAATCATCTCCGGAGGCGCCCATTCATCGGTTTCCGCGCAGCCGAAGTAGAGCTCCCCCTTGATCTTGCCGGCCTCGCGATGGGGTGAGTCAGCCGCGTCCGTGCACAGGCGCACGCCGTGGAAGGAGGCAGCGGCGGCCATGCGCTCGGGAAATGCCGCTGCGGCAGCGAAGGCGAAGGGGCCGCTCATGCAGTAGCCCACGCAGCCCACCGGGCCCTCTTTGGCGGCTGCGTCCTGTGCGGCGAACTCCATCAGGGCAGCGGTGTCCGCGCAAGCCATGGCATTGGTGGTGGCGTTCATATGCCCGAACATCTCCTCCCGGCTGTCCGGCGTCATCACGAATTCGCGCACCCGGCGGTAGTAGAGGTTGGGCAGCATCACGTAGTAGCCGACGGTGGCCAAGCGGCGGGCCATGTCGTGCAACTCCTCCCGCTTGCCCGGGGCGTCCATGTAAAACACCACCAGCGGATGCGGCCCGCCGTCGTCCGGGTGAACGATGAAGGTGTTCATCGCCCCATCGGGCGTTTCAATGTCGATGTGATGCTCGATCATAAGACCTCCTGTTCCCCACAAACATCAAACCCGGTGCGCCGAGAAGCGCCTGTCCAGTGCGAACGGGTCGAACGCAAGGAGCGAGTGGGCGTCCGGGGCCGGCATCCGGCACCTTTAAGGCACCCCCGGGCCCTCAAACGCCAGCACAACGCGCCCGCCTGGCGTGCCGGATGCCGGCCCCGGATGCCCACTCGCGCAGCTTAATCAAAGAACTTTTTCAGCACGCCAATGGCTCCCCAATCGGCGCTGCCCCCCTCATCGTAAGCCGAAGTCGAAGCCTTCGCCGCGGGCGAAACGGCGTAGGATGCGGCCACCGGTGTTCTGCACATGCACCTCGTCGGCGCCGTCGTAGAGGCGCGCGAAGCGGGCGTGGCGGTACATGCGCTCCAACGGCGTATCCTCGGTGACGCCCTTGGCCCCATGCACCTGAATGGCCCGATCGATGACGTTGTGCAGCATCTGGGCGCCGTAAACCTTGATCAAGCCAATCTCCACCCGCGCCTCGTCGCCTTGGTCGATCTTCTGGGCGGCGTGGAGGGTGAGCAGGCGGCTGGCTTGGATTTCGGCGGCCGAGTCGAACACGAACTTTTGAATCTGCTGGTGTTCCGCCAAGGTCTTGCCGAAAGCGACCCTGGCGTTGGCGCGCTGGCACATCAGGTCGAAGGCCCGCTGCGCTTGGCCGAGCCAGCGCATGCAGTGGAAGATGCGCCCCGGGCCCAAACGGTGCTGGGCGATTTTGAAGCCTTGGCCCCGAGGCCCGAGCAGGTTGCTCTTCGGCACCCGCACGTCCTCATAGACCACTTCGTAGTGGCCATCGTACTGGCCCATCACCCGCACGTCGCGAATGATGTTGTAGCCGGGGGTGTCGGTGGGCACCACGATCATGGAGAAGGCGGCGTGGTCCGGCGTGCCTTCCGGCTCGGTGCGCACCATGGCGGTGGTGTAGGCGGCGGTGCCAGCCCCGGAAGTGAACCACTTGCGGCCGTTGATGACCCACTCGTCCCCCTCGAGCTCGGCCCGGGTTTGCAGCTGGGTGGGGTCAGAGCTGGCCACGTCCGGTTCGGTCATCCCAAAACTGGGGAAGACCTCGCCATCGACCAGCGGCCGCAGGTACTTGTCGCGCCACTCGTCACTGGCGTAACGGTGCAGCATGATGGAGTCCTGCAGGGAGTGGGTGCCCAGCGCCACTGTCGCCACTTCGGAACGCCCCACCACCTCGTTGACGAACACGTAGTCCATGAACGGCAGCCCGCCGCCGCCGAGTTCCTCCGGATGGCCCAATGCCCAAAGGCCCTCGGCCTTCGCCTTGTCCATCAACGAACGCAGCAACTCGCCGCGCCGGCTGCCCACTTTGTCTGCCACAATGTCCGCCTCCACAGGATAGATCTCCTGCTCAATGAAGGCCAACACCTTGTCGCGAATGGGCCGCACATGGTCCGGAATGGATAGATTCAGCATGGTTCCCTCCTATCAGTTACGGCGGCCAAATCGGAAAGCGCCTCAGGGTTCTGGTCGGACGCTTCTTGATTGAACCACATGCTAATGATCCGCGTGATAGCGCCGAACAAGTGTGTCATCCGGGCTTGGTTCACCTGCACTCGTTCCAAAGATGACGACTTAGTTTGACGCGATTGGATTGTCCAATAAACTTCACACGTTCCTTTTCCAAGCACTCGCGTTGGCCATCAGCGATACGGGCAAGCGAGCCATCCTTTCTGACGACCCTGTGCCATCCGGAAAGGGCTCCTGGCACACCGAGTGCTTGTCCGACGCTTCGGGCTGCCTTGGGGCTACCTGCCAAACTGGCGATGCAGGAGTAGGTCGCCACTTTACCCTTCGGTATCTTCGGGACGACTTCACGTACTTGCTCACTGAAGCTAGGCATGTCCATCACTCCCGAGCCGATTGAACCTTGGTGCTCGCTTCTCCAAGAGGGCCTTGGCGCCTTCCGCTGCGTCGGGGGCCTGCACGAAGCGGTTTTGGGCGGCTTCGGCTTCGCGCAAGGCGGTTTCGAAGCCGCAGCCGACGTGGCGATAGATCAAGCGTTTGGTTTCGGCGATGGCCGCGGGGGGCGAGGTGGCGGCGAGTCGGCGCACGTAGGCGCAGGCTTCCTCAAGCAGTTCGTCGGGGTTGAACACGCGGTCCACCAAGCCCAGTTCCTTGGCTTGCTGCGCGCTGATTCGATCGCTCATCCACAGCAGGTCCAACGCTGGGCCCAATCCCACTAAGCGGGGCAGGAGCCAAGTGGAGCCGTGCTCGGCGATCAGCCCGCGCTTGAGGAACACGGTGGTGAAGCTGGCTTCGGAGGAGGCGAAGCGCAGGTCGCTCATCAAAGCGAGGATTAGGCCGCCGCCGGCTGCCACGCCGTTGATGGCGGTGATGATGGGCTTCGGCACTTCCAGCAGGTAGCTGAAGATGCCGGGCAGTTGGTCCTCCGGGGTCTCTGCCGGGGGTTCGCTGGCGGCGGTGACCTCGGCCAGCACTTCGGCATCCAGCCCGGCGCAGAAGCCGCGCCCGGCCCCGGTGATGACGATGCCCACCACCCGCTGGTCTTGTGCCGCGTCGTCGATGGCACGGCGGATTTCCCGCAAGGTGTGGTACGTGAAGGCATTGAGCCGTTCGGGCCGGTTCAGGCGAATCACGGCCACCGGGTCATCGACGTGCACTTCAATATCGGTGTAGGCGCTCATAGCAGGTTGATCCGCATGCCGCACAGGTGAACTTGCGTCTCTCCGGTTCTAACGCTGCGAGCGTCGGCCGCTTGAAGCACCGCTTGCCGGTCGGCGCAGACCAGGTCGATACCGCCCAATCCCTCTGGGCGACCGTCCGAGCAGGGCACGAAGCGAACCTCCGCGTTGTCCAAGGGCAAAGTGCGCTGGCTGGGGCCGGTCAAGCCGATCTCGGCGATCTCCGACCAGCGGGCGGCAACCGCGTCAGGATCGTCGCACTGCACTTCCGCGGCGGCAATGCCGGTGACGCGCTCAAGGCGGCGATGCGCCTGCCAATTGGGCCCGGCGGGCTCCCAAGGGCCGTCCGGGTCGTGGGCCCGTTCGCCGCGCTGCTCGTCAATCTCGAAGAACGAGCCGCCGGTGTCCTTGGGGTGCAGCTGCATGTTGCTGAACTCGCCGCTGTCGAATTGATTGACGATGCGCACCCCAAGCGCCTCCACCCGAGCCCGGCGGGGCGCGTGGTCGTCGCATTGAGTGATGACCATGTAGCCGCCGTCACCGCCGCGGCGGGCGAGGTAGCGGCCGCCGGCGGTGTTGTCCCGAATTGGGGCCACGACTTCGAGCAACTGGTTGCCGATCGGCAACAGTGCGTTCTCCAGGCCAAAGTGGTCGATGCCGGGGTCCCGGTAGCCCACCTCGATGCCCAGCACGTCGGCAAGCTCCCTTTCCACCGGTGCCAGCTTCTCAGCCACCAGTGCGATTTGGCGCAGTCTCAGCCACATCTGCATTCGCTCCCTTAAGTTCGGTTTAGATCATCCGTCCCAGTGCCGCGCCCGCGTGAATGGCGCTCAAGATGCTGTTGCGGCCCCGCACATCGCCGATCAGATGGCAGGGCATCCCCGCTGCCGCCAAGTCGTC
The DNA here is from genome assembly GCA_965220835.1 of Candidatus Azophilus sp. Lineage (GTDB taxonomy): Bacteria > Pseudomonadota > Gammaproteobacteria > Pseudomonadales > Azotimanducaceae > Azophilus. The sequence continues at coordinate 3,633,711 of OZ244842.1, forward strand.
GGCGAGCTCCCGGTTTGGTTCGTTGTAGCCCACCATGACCACCAAGCCTGCATCAAGGCGGCGGGCTCTTTCGGTGAACAGCACGCCAATCTCCACGCTGTCGTCGTGAATGGCGCGCAGGTAGTGGCCGCTGATGAAGTCGAAGTTGCCGGCGTAGAGCCGCTCCCGGGCCGCCCCGGCGGTGACCGGCGGGTATGGCAGCGAGGCGCCGATGCCATCGAAGCGGGAAACCAAGGTGACCGACAAGCCCGCCGCAAGCAATGCGTCTGCCACCGAGATGGCTTCAAAGGAACCGGTGTCGTCATAAACCACAGCTGGACCCACCAGGCGGGGTGGGTCGCCGACGCCAAAGAAGTCCCAAGATGTGTAAACGTGCGGCAGATCGAAGCCGGGCACCGGTGCGCCGGGGGTGGAGAGTTGAAAGCCGTCGGAGCGCGGCGTGGTGCCGGTGGCCAACACCACTTCGTCCGGCGCGGTGTTTTCAATCTGCCCAACTTCCACCGGCGAGTTGAGCTGCACGCGCACGCCCAGGGCATCGACCTCATCAGCCAGCCAACTGACGATGGCGCCGACATCAGCGCGGCGCGGTGCGCTGGCAGCGATGGCCACCTGCCCGCCCAGCCGTTGGGCGGCTTCGTGCAATTCCACGTCGTGCCCCCTAAGGGCAGCGGCGCGGGCGAACTCCAGGCCCGCGGGGCCGCCGCCGACCACGAACACCCGCTTGGGCGCAGGTGCCTTGTCCTGTGGATCAAAGCTGAGCTGGTCTTCCTTGGCGGCGGTGTGGTTGACCACGCAGCTGATTTGGCCACGGGTCATCAGTTGGCCCACGCAGCCCATGTTGGTGCCGATGCACGGGCGGATGCGATGCGCCTGCGCGTTGCGCGCCTTGTTCACCAGATTGGGGTCAGCGATCAACGCCCGCACCATGGACACCATCTGCGCCGCGCCGCTGCTGACGATATGTTGGGCGTGATCAAGGGTCATGATGCGCCCCACCACCATGACCGGGCTCTCCAACCCCGGTGCAATGACCTCGTTGGCGGGCATTTCCACGCCGAGCGGGTCGTCCGTCGGGGCGATCAGCTTGTGAAACCGCCAATAGGCGCCCATGTGCAGGGAGATGTAGTCCGATTGGGCGTCTATGGCGGCGGCAATGCGGGCGCTTTCCGCGGCGGAGATGCCGCCGGGCACATGGTCTTCATTGGGCAGCCGCACGCCCACGGCGAATTCGCTGCCGTCCACCGCTTCGCGCACCGCGGCGATCACCTCGCCCAAGAATCGCAGCCGGTTCTCGAAGGAGCCGCCGTAGGCGTCGGTGCGCTTGTTCAGGGCGGGGGACAGGAACTCGTGCAGCAAGTAACCGCTGGAGGCGTGGATGTCCACCCCGTCGAGGCCGGCGTCCCGGCAGCGGCGGGCAGCGTCCGCGAAGTGGGCCACCACGTCGTCGATCATGGCTTGGGTCATGGCGATGGGCACCACGCCGGCCATCGGGTTCGGCACGGCGCTGGCCGACCAGTGCTCCGGCATGCCGGCCTCCGCCGCATAGCCGGCGCCGGGATGGTAAAGCTGCAGGAACAGCTTCATGCCGGTGGCGCGGATGCGGCTGCTGATCTCGGAGAGGAACGGCAGGCAACTGTCATTCCACAGCTGCAGCCGGCCGGGGGCCAAGGGGTGGACGCTGGTGGCCTCAATGGTGGACATCCCCACACCGCCCCGGCCCCGGGCTTCGTGGTAGGCGATGAGCGATTCGCCGCTCAAGCCGGTGCCGTGGGGCGAGCGCACAATGCGGTTGCGGATGGCCACGGGGCCAACCTGAACCGGCTCAAACAGCGCGTCGTAAAGCCCCATGTTCAGCCGCTTTCCGTTTCCGCCAGCCAAGACAGCCGAGCGACCTCTTGGGAGCCGATGAAGGGCTCCGGCCGCGTTCGCTGCGCCTTGCGGTACCAGTAGTCCGCATTGTCCCGGTCGCCCTCCAGCATGTGCACGATGGCGTGCGCCCAATAGGCCGCGGGCGTGGACAGTTTCTGAACGATGCGGTGGGCTGCCTGCCAATCACCCTGCTCCAGCAGCCGAACCGCGTCTTTAAGCGTCCCTTCCATGGGAGCAACTTAGCAAGAAGGGTGGGGGGAACACAATTGGCTTGCGGGGTTGGTGATTGCGGGGGGGGGGGGGGGGCGTTGCAAACTGAAGGTTCAGGGTGCGCTTGCTGATCAGAGGATTCGTGGGTATTCCCGTGCGAGGACTGTTGGTAGCTAGGGGGAGACTCGAACTCCCGACCTCAGGATTATGAATCCTGCGCTCTAACCAGCTGAGCTACCTAGCCACTTCAGTCTGCCGCCCGGCAGCGACAGGCGGGCGATTTTCCGCGTGCTGGGGAAACCTGTCAACGTGTCGAGGGCCATATTGCTCAAACTTGCGTCGCTGATGGGGCGCTTGCGGGATCATGCCTATAATTCTGGGGTGTCTGGCCGCAGCAGTCTGGAGCCCAACCCATGCACCCAAGCGAAGCTGAGTTTGCCAACGAGGCGTTTTACATGGCTTTCAACCGGCGGGACGTCGCCGCGATGGAGGCGCTGTGGTCGGCGGAGCATGAGGCGGTGTGCCTGCATCCGGGCTGGCCGGCGCTGATCGGGCGCGATGCCATCATGGACAGTTGGCGCTCCATCTTCGCCAATCCGGACCAGCCGCCGGTGACCTTTCACACGGCCAGCCCCTGCCGCATGGGGGCCGGCATCGTGGCTGTAGTCTGCTACGAGGTGGTGGCGGGCAGCACCATGGTGGCCACCAATGTGTTCGTGGAAGAAGATGGCCAGCCCAAACTGGCGCTGCACCAATCCGGCATTTGCGCCCGTCCGCCGACAGCTTCGGTGGAGGCTTCGCTGGACATCAATTAAATCCCGTGTTCTGCATTATGAGCCGCGATGATGGAAGGGCAGCGCTTCCCGCCGCCCTGTTTACGAGCTACCCAGGGTGAGACGGAACGTTACGCGGACGAATCGATTGTCCACATTGTGTTCCAGTTCGGGCTCGGTATCGTTGAAGTCAGCCATCGCCTTCTTCATGATCAGCCAGCCTCCGCCGCGCATCTCCATGAATCCCATGGCGGACATGTAGTTCGCCATAGAGTCGTTTCGGGCTTTTGGGTGGGCACCAGCGCGAACCTGCTCGACGGTCAATTGTCTTGGTAGGGTGCCGGGGCTGGTGACGACCACGCGGTCTGAGAACACCTCTAGCAGCGATTGCGACCCCGTTATAGCGTAGTCACGGTGGATTGCGGCGTTAACCAGAGCTTCACGCAGCGCGGCGCGTGGCAGAAGGTGTCTGTCCTCGCGCACAAGTCGCTGGTAGGACTCAAAGTGGCCGAGCCCCTGAAACCAGCCGACAGCGCGGTTCACCTGCTCGTCGAGCCGGCCTCTTCCGGGGGCAGCCTGCAGCACCTCGGATGCCCTGTCGTCGCCGGAGTAAGCCACGCACTCAATGCGGAAGTTCTGCGTCTGCGGATAACGCTGCGGGTGCTTGCCGAACGCGAGGACGCCGTACAGCGTTGCCCGCGTTTCTCCGCCGATGGCAATCAACACACCCCGGTTTCGCAGATCGTCCAAGGTGTTTGGTTGTGGCTCCTTCTGCGTGTCAAATCCCATCCGGTCGAGGAACTCTAGGAAGGCATCTAGGTCGATGTGGCTTGCTGGCGCACCTTGGATGGCGCGTTCCTCCGTCACCATGGAGCTGAACATGTTGTAGAGATCCTGAAGCTCGCTCGGGCTCGGTTCTACACTACACGTTGAAGCGGAAGTGCATGAGGTCGCCATCGGCCACCACGTAGTCCTTGCCTTCCAAGCGCCACTTGCCGGCGTCCTTGGCGCCCTGCTCGCCGCCGCAGGCGATGAAGTCCTCATAGCCGACCACTTCGGCTCGGATGAAGCCCTTTTCGAAGTCCGTGTGAATCACGCTGGCGGCTTGAGGGGCCCGGGTGCCGATGGCAATGGTCCAGGCGCGGGCCTCCTTCGGCCCTGCCGTGAAGTAGTGGTGCAAGCCGAGCAGGCTGTAGCCTGCCCGAATCACGCGGTTCAAGCCGGGCTCTTCGATGCCGAGGGCCTCTAGGAACTCCGCCCGTTCAGCATCTTCAAGTTCGGCAATTTCCGCTTCGATTCGGTTGCAGATGGGCACCACCGGCGCCCCCTCCTGGGCGGCGATGGCGGCCACTTCGCTGAGCAGGGCGTTGCCTTCGAAGCCGTCCTCGGCAACGTTGGCGATGTACAGCACTGGCTTGGCCGTCAAAAGGTGCAGTTCGCGCAGCCGGTCTTGGGCGTTGGTGTCCAGAGCCAATGAGCGCACTGGGGTGCCGGCCTCCAAGCCTTCACGCACCTGCTCAAGCAGTGCCATCAGGGCAACGGCCTCCTTGTCGCCGGAGCCCGCCATGCGGCGGACGCGGTCGGCGGCTCGCGCCACGGTCTCAAGGTCGGCCAACGCCAGTTCGGTGTTGATGATCTCGATGTCATCCACAGGCGACACTTGGCCCGCCACGTGCACGATGTTGCCGTCCTCAAAGCAGCGCACGACGTGGGCGATGGCGTGGGTCTCCCGAATGTGGGCCAGGAACTGGTTGCCAAGCCCCTCGCCTTGGGCGGCGCCGGCGACCAATCCGGCGATGTCGACGAACTCCATGGCGGTGGGCACCACCTTGGCGGGCTTGACGATGGCGGCGATGCGGTCGAGGCGCGGGTCTGGCACCGGAACGACGCCGGTATTCGGATCAATGGTGCAGAAGGGAAAGTTCTCCGCGTCAATGCCCGCCTGGGTGAGGGCGTTGAACAGAGTGGACTTGCCCACGTTGGGCAGGCCGACGATGCCGCAGTTAAATCCCATTAGCCTGGTTGGAATCCTTGAACCGTGCCCAATTGGACACAAGTGTTGAATATGACTCTAAACATGCTTCAGCCGACGGCGTTGGGCGAAGTTCCTCGGAGCGAAGGTGTCCCGAACCGCAGGTTCGCGCCCTCGAAAGGACTTCGCCCGCTTAATGCCAGGGCGCGAACCTGCGGTTCGTTATGCCCCCGCTCCGATCAATTGACTGACGCTGCCGCCCGGCGTCGCTTTTCGTTCTCTGGGCTGCGCGGCTTTGAGTGCATGCAGAATCGGCTGAATCATGTTGAGAGTCATATCGTTGAATTTTCGCCCAACTCCCCCCTAGATGCAGCAGCTCGGCAGTTGCGGCAGCAAATCGATCACGTCGCCAGAGGCGGCGCGCCATGCAGCCGGTTCATCACCGCTTGCATCTTGCCTTCGGCCAACGCGACAAGCAGCTCATCATCCAGCTCAAACGCTGCTGTTGCCCGCTCGCGTTCTGCTTGCGGCATGCTGACCGCGGTGAGGTAGCGCACCATCTGCGCCTTGTCGCCGGGGTGGCCAACGCCAATGCGCAGGCGATGGAAATCCCGTGACCCCAAGTGCTCGATGAGGCTCTTGATGCCATTGTGCCCATTCGCCCCGCCACCCGTCTTGAGGCGCACGATGCCGGGCTCGAAGGCCACTTCGTCGTAGGCCACCAGCATCTCCGCCGGTGCCACCCGAAAGTACCGGGCGTAGGGCGCCACCACTTCGCCGCTTTGATTCATGTAGCAGCCGGGCAGCAGCAGGCGCACATCGGCATTGCCAAGCAGGCCCCGCCCGGCCTCTCCCTTGACTTGGCTGGCCGCCGCGAAGCTGATCCCAAAGCGGCTGGCCAGGTAACGGACGAAGGCTACGCCGATGTTATGGCGCGTGGCCGCGTACGCCGCGCCGGGATTGCCCAAGCCAACGATGAGGCGCAGGCTGGATCCGTTGATGGCCGAACAAGTTTGTCCCATGAGTCAACCTGGGTGGGGCGGCGTGCGCATTGGCTGGCCTTGGGCATTGCCTCGTTAATCCTCAGCGGACGCGTCCGGTTCGGCGGGCGGCTCTTCTGCCTCTGCCCCTTGTTCCTCTTCGTCTTGGGCCGCACCGCCTCTGGGCGCCTGCACGCTGACCACGGGAATGTCGTGGTCTTCGCCGTAGCCAAGCGCCACTAGGGTGACCCCCTGCGGCAGCTGGAGGTCGCTGAGGTGCAGGGCATGCCCCACCTCCAACTCCGCCACATCCACCTCGATGAATTCCGGCAGATCCTTGGGCAGGCAGCTGATTTCCACGTCCACCAGATTGTGGGCGATGCTGCCGCCTCCGGTGCGCACGCCGACGCACTTGGCTTCATTGACGAAGTGCAGGGGCACGTTGGTTTGAATGGGCCGGTCGGCTTCAACCCGAAGGAAATCCACGTGCAGCACCCTTTCATTCACCGGATGCAACTGCAGGTCGCGCACCAAGGCCTGCTGCTGGGTGCCTTCCACGCGAACGTTGACGATCTGGGACAGGAAGGCTTCCTGCTGCATGGCCTTGGTGAATTCATTGGCGCTCAATGTAACCGGCTGGGGCGCTTGGTCGCCGCCGTAGATGATGCCCGGCACCTGCTCGCCCAGCCGCCGCAGGCGGCGGCTGGCGCCGGTGCCGAGTTCGGTGCGAAGGCTGGCGTTGATTTCAATGGGCTGCGACATGGTGGGGCTCCAATGGGGTCTAATCAGGTCTGAAAAAAGTGATTTTAGGGATTTGGCCTTGGCCGTGTGCCGGTCAGCGGAACATGGCGCTCAAGGATTCCTCGTGGCTGACCCGCCGGATCGCTTCAGCCAACAGGCGGTCTAGGCTGAGTTGGTGAAACTTCGAACAGGCCGCCGCTTCCTCGCAAAGCGGGATGGTGTCGGTCACCACCATCTCGTCGATGGCGGATTTGGCTATGCGCTTGACGGCGGGGCCGGAAAGCACCGGATGGGTGATGTAGGCCACCACGCTGATGGCGCCTTCGTCCTTGAGCGCAGCGGCCGCGGTGCACAGGGTGCCGGCCGTGTCCACGATGTCGTCCACCAGAATGCAGGTTCGGCCGGAGACGTCGCCAATGACGTTCATCACCCGGCTTTCATTGGCTTGGGGGCGGCGCTTGTCGATGATGGCGAGATCAAGATCATTGAGCTGCTTGGCGAAGGCCCGGGCCCGCACCACGCCGCCGACGTCCGGCGACACCACGATGGGGTTCTCATAGTTTTGGGCGGCGATGTGGTCAACCAGCACGGGGGAGCCATACACGTTGTCCACGGGCATTTCGAAGTAGCCTTGAATTTGGTCGGCATGCAGGTCCACCGTCAGCAGCCGGTTGACGCCGACACTGTCGAGCATGTTGGCCACCACCTTGGCGCTGATGGGCACGCGCGCGGAACGGGGACGGCGGTCTTGGCGGGCGTAGCCGTAGTAGGGCACCACCGCAGTGACCCGGTGGGCCGAAGAGCGGCGGATGGCGTCGGCCATGATGACCAATTCCATGATGTTGTCGTTGGTGGGCGCACAGGTGGATTGCAGGATGAACGCATCGCAACCGCGTACGTTTTCGCGGATTTCGACGTTGACCTCGCCATCGCTGAAGCGGCTCACCTTGGCGCGGCCCAGGTCAATGCGCAGTTCCGAAACCACCCGCTCCGCCAAGCTGGGGTTGGAACTGCCTGAAAAAATCATCAGTTTGGCCACGATGTCATCCTGGTTGCGTTAGCACTATGGGGCCAGCACCTGGGTATCTGAATGTTGATCGACGGGGTTTGTGAGCCTTTTGGCTGGGGTGGCAGGATTCGAACCTGCGCATGCCGGGATCAAAACCCGGTGCCTTACCGCTTGGCGACACCCCAGAAGAAAGCTGAAATCCCCGGCACCCTCAGCGGGGGCGCTATTGTGCGTTTGAGCACCGTAGCTGTCAAACAAAAGTCCGGGCTCCGCCGGGATGCCGACAACAATCAAGCTGCTTCGATCCGTTCGACCTTGATGTTGTCGATCCGGCTGCGGGCCAGCCAGAGATCATGGGCCATCTGCAGGCCTAGCCAAGTCTCCGGCGTGGATCCAAAGGCTTTGGAAAGTCGAACCGCCATCTCCAAGGAAATGGCGCTGCGCTCATTGACCAGTTCCGACAAGGACTGACGAGCAACGCCGAGATGCCTGGCCGCCCGAGTTACCGACAAACCAAGCGGTTCAAGGCACTGCCGCCTTACGATTCCCCCTGGATGGGGAGGATTGTGCATAGCCATAACGTGATCCTCATCAATGGTAGTCGACGTAGTCCACATCGACCACGTCACCTTCTTCAAACCGGAAAGTCACCCGCCAATTGCCCGATACATCAACCGCGTAGTGGCCCTTCAGTGCACCTTTCAGCTGATGAAGACGGAATCCGGGAAGGTCAGCGTCCTTCGCTCCTCGGCTTCGGTCGAGCACCGCCAATATGTCGATGAGTTTGCGGACGTGCTCCGGCCCCACCCTACGGGCTGTTCTGCCTTCGTAGAGTGCCTTCAGCCCTTTATGCTTGAAAGACGCGATCATCGGCGAAGCCTACGGTGTCAGGTGTCGGCTGTCAATTGACGGGTCGAGAAAACCAACGAAGGCGCTTCTCCGCTCAAAGGCGCGGAAACGAAGTCGAGCCCTGGCCGTTTACCTCTGGAGACTAGTGTGGCAGCCTTGATTGGTAGGTAAGCGGCGAGCTATGAGCGTTGGTGGGAAAGAAGAAGCAGTCGGGCAAGGAATGGCGTTTAAGGCGCGAAGCTGGTGATTGGACTCGGGTTGCCTTTAGAAAGCGCGCCTTGTGGATGACCGTAGCGGCCGTGTTCTGCCTTGGTGCCTTGGTGGCAACGGAGGCAGCGAATCACCTCGGTATCGATGCTGTTCGTTGGCCTGTGGTTGCTATCACTGTGTTGGTCGTTGCTTATGGCTCGGTTTACGAGCGCAAGACACTTCACTTGTGGTGGAAGGGGTCGCTCGCCGAGCGGCACATTGGCCATGTCATAGAGTGTGCCCTAACCGCACCTGGCTGCGCGGTAGCGCATACCGTCTACAGCATTGATGGAACAGTTGGGGACATCGATCACCTCGTCGCAACGCCTGGACGAATTTGGGTGGTTGAGACCAAGTACGCCGAGGTTCCCAAATGGATATTCCCCAAGGTTCTGAAGAGAATCACGCAAAACGCCAAAATGGTAGAGGCTTGGTTGCCTCCTTGCGAAGCAAAAGTCATCTGCTGCCTTGTACTGGCTTCCCTTGACGACGTGGGGATGACTGGGAAGCTGAAGAGTTACGAAAACGGTCAGGTCCGATTGTTTAACGCCAATTCGCTGTGGGCGGAGATAGTGGAGGCGTCCGAGCGGGTGGCCAAAGAGCCCGACTTGGAAGTCGCCGATCGAATTTGGAAGCTCTCAGGCATCAAGATAAAGGAAAACTAGAGTCGGTTTCCGTACGCGGCTCGTGTGATAGGCTCCGCGGGTGATGGAGTGATGGCGCGAAGCCACTGATCAGGATGGCAGATTTACCCCGAAAGTCGTTCGCCATGGTGCAGACGGGCATTCGCGAACTGACGCCTCGAGACGTGCCGATTCCCGACATTGATGATGATTCCGCCCTGTTGCGGCTGGAGGCCTGCGGCATCTGCGGCAGCGACTACGAGCAATACGACGGCCTGCTGCGCACGCCCATGCCCGTGATTCCGGGTCACGAGCCGCTGGGCGTGATCGCCAGAATTGGGGATCGGGCGGCCGCGCGCTGGGGCGTGGATGTCGGCGACCGCGTGGCGGTGGAGACCATGCTCGCCTGCCATCATTGCGACACTTGCCTTGGCGGCGCCTACCACCTGTGCGGCAATCGCAAGATCTACTCCTACATCCCGCTCTCCGAAGCGCCCGGGCTCTGGGGCGGCTATGCGCAGTACATGTTTCTGCACGCCAATTCCATCGTGCACAAGGTGAGTTCCGCGCTCGAGCCGGAGATTGGCGTGATGTTCAATCCGCTGGGGGCGGGCTTCCGATGGGCGGTGGAGATGCCCAACACGCGGCCCGGCGACACGGTGGTCATACTAGGCCCTGGACAGCGAGGGCTGGCCAGCGTCATCGCCTGCCGGGAAGTCGGCGCGGGAAGCATCATCGTCACCGGCCTGGAGGTGGATGCCGAGAAGCTTGAGGTCGCTCGCGCCTTCGGCGCCGACCATTGCATCGATGTCGATAACGAGGATGCCGTCCGGCGCGTTGCGGAAATCACGGGCGGCCGCGGCGCCGACGTGGTGGTCGACGTCAGCGCCTACGCCACCCAGCCGGTGGCGGACGCGCTCAAGATGGTGCGGGTTGGGGGCACCGTGGTGTTGGCGGGCGTGAAGGGTTTCAAGGCAGTGGAGAACTTCGTGTCCGACCGGGTGGTGATGAAGGAGATCAACATCCGTGGCGCCATTGGGGTGACTTCGAGCGGCTACAAAAGCGCCATCCGGCTGATCGAAAGCGGCCGGGTGCCGGTGGAGAAGATGCACACCCACCGTTTCGAGCTAGCCGACGCGGAACTGGCCATCAAAACGTTGGCCGGGCGCATCCCCGACGACCGGTCGATTCACTCCTGCCTGATACCCCCTCACTGACCCCCTTGCGGGGATGCGGTTGGCCCACTTTATCCTGTCTTAGAAGCAGAAGGAGGCGTGCAGCAATGGAGATTCCCTTCAACGAAAAAGTGGCCGAGGCCTTCAAGACGGTGCCGAAAGGGGCCTCAGGCGGCCTGCCGGAGTTTCTCGGCATCGAGATATTCGATGCCGGCCCCGGCACCATGCGGGCGCGCTTGGCGGTGCGCGAGGAGTTTCTCACCGGCTTCGGCAACATGCACGGCGGCGTGCTGTCGGCGTTTTGCGACCACTTGCTCGGCTGCGTCTGCTATCCCGCCATGCAAAAGGGCCAATGGGCCGCCACCACGGAATTCAAGATCAACCTGACGGCACCAGTCAGCGGCGGCACCGTCGAAGCCCGTGCCGAAATCCTCAACCTGACCCGCAGCCAAGCAGTGGTGCGCATCGACATGACCAACGAAGGACGCGCCTGCGCCATCGCCCAAGGCACAGTGACCATTCGCAACCCGCGGCAGCGCTCTTAAAAGGAGCGTGGCCCGTTTGAGAACAGTCAACCATCTGAATTGGCGAACTGCGCCACTGGCTGATGCATCAGCCGCGAAGGTACGGTCAGCACCGCAGCTGCCGCGGGTCAAAAAATTGGGGGCGGAGAACCAACGAATCACGAGTTCTCGAATTCTACGGAGGAAAGGCATGATCCAGACCGCGTCGCAGGATGGTGTGCTTGATGCTACTTTCGCATCAGGCACTTCAGCCCTTTTGCTTTACCGCCCCCGTCCCCAGCCCCAAGGGGTTGTGATCGGACTTGAGGGCCTCTCGGAATCAACTACAAGCAGCGATTTCGACATGTATTGGCCGGTCAATCGCACGGCTCCAAATTTGCCTGGGCACTGCAGTGTGGCCGAAGTGGAGTCCATAGCTGCTGCAGTCATGGAAGTACGACGCAGGTCAGGCCTCACTTGGGAAGAACTTAGCGAGGTCTTTGATGTGTCCCGCCGCAGTGTCCACAACTGGGCCAGCGGCAAGGTCGTCTCCACAGAGCACGAAAGAGTGATTCGGAGGGTCCTAGCGGCCATCCGCCGGATCGACCGAGGCACCCAAGTCAGCACGCGAGCCACGCTATTGGAGGTGGACGCGCAGACCGGGCGATCGATGCTTGACCAGTTGAAAGCCAAGCAATTTGGCGCTGTCATGGTGCGAGGAACAGCTTCGTATCGGCGAGAGCAAAGGAGCACTCCCGTTTCTCAGGAAGCTTGGAATGCCCGCCGACCGCCAGCACCGCGGTTTCTCCTTCAGGCAGAACGTGATCGCCCAGATGTTGCAACGAAAACGCGGGCAGTATCTGTAACGGCTCGCGATTATGTTGCAAGCGACCGCTTGGATCTGGATCGCCTTTCGGCCCAATAGAGGTCTTTTCGACTTCTAAGCTGAAGCCGTCAAGGACTTCGATGCGCGATTGGATTCATTGGGGGAGGCCGCGCTGGGTTGCGACCTTGATTGCTGGCGCTTGCCTAGCTTCCGCTGGCCTACGCGCAGATCTACGCATTGACTTGGTGTCCCAAGAAGGCGCCGCAGCTTACGCGTCGTATCGCCATCCCCTAGCGGGACGCTATGGCACGCGCCACCCCGATGACCTTGGGCGGCTGATTGACATTCATTGCAACAGTGGTGTGGAAGTGGCCGTTCAGCCCGACTACGTGCTTGTGCCCGTGGGCTGCGACATGCTCCGATGGAACTTCGGCTTGTCATCATATGAGCCCGGTAAGGCCACGGCGTTCAGTCGCACCAGTTGGCATAGCGCGACAGGCGGTTGGTGGTTGGTGCAGGAGGGAGCCTCGCTGTTGCGGCCGGCGGCATCTTTGGCAAAGGGCGAGGACAGCGTCGCGTCATTGGGAGGTCATTCGGTGGCGTTTCATCTCGACGGTCAGCCGCTGCCGATCAGAGCTGGGCCCAAGGCCATGCCTTCAATGCACGAGGCCCCGGCATTCTGGCTTTTGGGGAATCCCATCTCGGTTGTACAGGGCGATGTGCGCCACTTCTTTGACTTGGGTGTGGTTCCCGCGCACATGAAGACCGTGTTGGATCGGCACCAGGACGCAGTTGCTTCGCTCCGTGCGTCCCTGCCCGTCAGGGCGCTGTCCCCTGTTTTTTGGATGGGGGCCGCTGGCGAGGCCGGGGAGATCGGGGGCGCTGCCGGCACCGGCTTGATCATCGCCAGTTACCCCTTAAGTGCCGATCAGTTCGGTGAGGCAACTTTAGCCCTCACGCTCTATGTCGCCGTTCATGAACATGCGCATCAGATGTTTGACGCCAAGGGGGTGCTTTGGATCGCGGAAAGCGTTGCCAGCTATCTGGCGTTACGTGCGGTTCAGGACAGTGCCCCAAGCCTTTTCCCGCATTTGGAAAGTGCATTGTTGGTGCCGGGCAAAGAAGCCGCTGCACCGCTTCAGGATTTGGGTGCACGGGCGGAGGCCGAAGGCGAAGCCTATGCCATGCTCTACAGCGTTGGTGCGGCCTTTTGGTGGGATTTGGACACGCTTCTGCGGAGGCAGGACGTCAATCTGCTTGATGTGCTCCCACGTCTCTTGGCTAACGGATTCAGCCCCGACGGCCGGCCTGTTGCGGACGCCATTGCGGGAATTGTTGCGGTGTCCTCGAATGACGTGCAATCCGTTTTGGCTAGATACTTCAAGTGAGCGTTGGCTTTGGGGGAAAGCCCCTGATTCCCGGGGGGCAGCGCTCTTGCTGCCAGTGAGGGGCGTCCCATCATGAACTTGAGATTAGAGTCCGCGTTCCGAAATCACCACTCTTACCCGATAGCCCGGCTTTTGCGCCGTGATGCGGCGGGGTGGGGCATCCTCTGGGGCTTTCCTGGCGCGTTCGAAGCGCACTTGCCAGCCGAGCTGTTGGAAACCGGTGAGGTTGCCTTCAGGGTCGCGGATGGCATCTGCGACAGGGACCTGAGGGGCAGGCCTTCCCTGCAGCCAGTCGAGCAGCAGGCGCAAGGGCAGGCTCCAGCCGAGTTCGGCGAGCATCAGCGCTTCTGGGCTGCCTGACGTTCGCACATCGCCGTCCGCATCGATGATTTCGAGCCGGTCTGGCGTTCCCCGCAGACGACTTTGGCCCTGTCCCAACGGCCCCCAAAGGTCGATCTCGAAGCGTTCGCCAGATTGCCGCCAGATGAAGCGGGCCGACCATGAGTCCGCGCCTTCAACCACGCCAATCTTGCCTTTGATGGTGAAATCGGCTCCTGGCGGCATGGGCGAGAAAGCGACGCAACCGGCCAGCAAAAAAACCGCAAGAGAAGTTGCGTACAAGAAAAACGCTTTTGGAAATAAGAGCTTGTGGGGTAACACGAAAAAGTGAATCTGCTACAATTGAGGCCTTTCGACTGTTGACTTGGCCAAACCCCATCCACCATGGCAATCTTGGCATACGGGCTCAACTACCGCACCGCACCCATCGAACTGCGGGAACGGGTGGCGTTCCCGGAAGATACGCTAGGCTCAGCAATCGTGGAAGTGACCCGAGCGGTGCCCAGCGTAACCGAGGCGGCCATTATCTCCACCTGCAACCGCACCGAGCTCTACTGCGCCATTCAGCCGGAGCGGGAGCCGGCCCTCGCTGAGTGGCTGGCGGCGCACCGCGCCGTGCCGGTGGATGAGCTGCAAAGCGCCATCTATCGCTATTGGGATCAAGACGCGGCCAGCCATCTAATCCGCGTGGCGGCGGGCCTAGACTCCCAAGTGCTCGGCGAGCCGCAGATCATGGGTCAGGTGAAGTCGGCCTACCAGCTGGCGCGCAACCTCGGCGCCATGGGTTCGGAACTGAACCTGCTGTCGCAAGTGGCTCTGAACGCCGCCAAGCAGGTGCGCACGGACACCGGCATCGGCCGCAACCCGGTCTCGGTGGCTTTTGCGGCGGTGTCCATGGCCAAGCGCATCTTCTCCGACTTGACCAATAAGCGGGCGCTGCTACTGGGGGCTGGCGACACCGTCAAACGGGTGGCGGAACACCTTGCCGAGCACGGCATTGGCGGGATGACCATTGCCAACCGAACCATCGCCAACGCCGAGGCCTTGGCTGCCCACTTCGGCGCCCGGCCGGCGCAGTTGAGCGCGGTGCCGAAGGCGCTCTGCGACCATGACATCGTCATCGCTTCAACGGGCAGCGCCTTGCCGGTGGTCGGCAAGGGAGCGGTGGAAGCGGCCATCCGGCAACGCCGTCGCCGGCCCATCTTCATGGTCGATATTGCCGTGCCCCGGGACATCGAACCGGAGGTTGGAGGGCTGCCGGACGTTTACCTCTACAGCATTGACGACTTAAGCGCCATCGTTGAGGAAAACCGCCGTCAGCGCTTGATGGAGGCCGATTCCGCTGAAGCCCTGATCGACCGGGGCGCGCGGCGCTTCATCACGGAGCGACGGGTGCGTCAAGGCCAACGCATGCTGCGGCAGTATCGGGAGAGAGCGGAAGACGTGCAGGCCGCCGAGCTGGAAAAGGCACTCAAGAGCCTGCGCAACGGCACGCCCGCCGAAGCCGTGCTCACCCGCCTCAGCGAAGGCCTCACCCGCAAGCTCATCCATCAACCCACGGTCGCTTTGCGCGCCGCGAGCGCCGAAGGGCGGGTGGATTTGCTGGAGGCATTCAAGTCGGTTTACGGGCTCGATTGACTTGAAGGCCGCCCATGTCGCTGTCGCCTTCAGTGAGAGCCAAGCTGGCCGACCTCTCCGAGCGGTTTGAGGAAGTCGGCGCGCTGTTGTCCGATTCCGAGGTGCTTTCCGACCGCCGCCGGTTCGAGGCGCTGTCGCGCGAGTTTGCCGAGCTCGAGCCAGTCACCCAGAACTTCGAACGCTTCAAGCGTCTTGAGCGCGAGCTTGAGGAGTCTGAGGCCTTGTCCGCAGACGGCGATGCGGAACTGCGCGAGCTGGCCCAAGAGGAAGCGGCCACCTTGAGCGAGGAAATCGCTGCCGCGGAAGCGGCTCTGCAGACGTTGATGCTGCCGAAGGACCCCAATGACGAGGCCAACGTCTTCCTGGAAATCCGCGCCGGCACCGGCGGCGACGAGGCGGCCATCTTTTCCGGTGACCTGTTCCGCATGTACACCAAGTACGCCGAAGGTCAGGGCTGGAAGCTTGAGGTGCTCAGCAGCCGCGCCGGGGAGCATGGCGGCTACAAGGAGATCATCAGCCGCATCGAGGGCGGCAACGTCTACAGCCGCCTGAAGTTTGAGTCCGGCATCCATCGCGTGCAGCGGGTGCCGGAAACCGAGTCCCAAGGCCGCCGTCACACTTCGGCCTGCACGGTCGCCATCCTGCCCGAAGCCGCCAGCATCGACAGTGTGGCCATCGACAAGGGCGACTTGCGCATCGACACCTACCGCGCGTCCGGCGCTGGCGGCCAGCACGTCAACAAGACCGATTCGGCCGTGCGCCTGACGCACCTGCCGAGCGGCATCGTCGTCGAGTGCCAGGATGAGCGTTCGCAGCACAAGAACAAGGCCCGGGCCATGGCGCTGCTGCAGGCCAAGCTGCTCGACGCGGCGCGCACCAAGCAGCAGGATGAGCAGGCCGAGTCGCGTCGCACCCTAGTGGGTTCGGGCGATCGCTCCGAAAAGATACGAACCTACAACTTCCCCCAAAGTCGGGTCACTGACCACCGCATCAACCTGACGCTTTACCAGCTTGGCGACCTGCTCGAAGGGGCGCTGGACCTCATTGTGCAGCCCTTGGTGCAGGAGCACCAAGCGGATCTGCTGGCGAGCTTAGGGGATTCTTGAGCGAAACGGGCACATCGTCGCCTTCCCGTCAGGCGCCCTATGGCGGCTGACTCGACGCTCGGCCAATGGCTGGCCAGCAATCGGGACCTGGATCGGCTTGACCGTGAATTGCTGGCTTCCCGCGTGCTCAACCTGACCCGGGCCCAGGTCATCGCCCGCCCGGAAACGCCGCTCTCGTCCAGCCAACGGCGAAGCCTCGATCAGCTTGCCGAGCGTCGCAGGTGCGAGCCTTGGGCCTACATCACCGGAGAGAAGGAGTTTTTCGGCTTGTGCTTGGCGGTCGGCCCAGGCGTGCTGGTGCCGAGACCGGAGACCGAGCAGCTTGTCGAACTCGTTATTGAGCGAGCGCCCCAAGCAGGGCGGCTGCTGGATCTCGGCACCGGCAGCGGCTGCATTGCCGTGGCGGTCAAGGCTCACCGCCCAGACCTGCGCGTCACCGCGACGGACGTTTCAGAAGCGGCGCTCGACATCGCCCAGCGCAACGCCAAGCGCCACGGGGTGGACGTTGAATTGTTGCACAGCAACTGGTTCAGCGCCCTCGCCGGGCGTTTCGACTGGATTGCCTGCAACCCGCCCTACATCTCCGACTCCGACCCCGTGCTGAACAATTTGCGCGCCGAACCCGGCATCGCCTTGGCGGGCGGGCCGCAGGGGCTTACCGCAATCGGCGCCGTCATCAAGGGGAGCGTTGCCCATCTGCAGGCTGGTGGCACGCTCGCCCTGGAGCACGGCCACGATCAGGGCGAGGCTGTGCTCAGCCAACTCGCCGGGTGTGGATTCACGTCGCGGGAGACCCACCAAGACTTGGCGGGCCACCCCAGAATCAGCCTCGGCCGAGCACCTTAACGGCGGCGATTCGAGGCGCACGCCAGTGCGGCCCGACCGCCTCGGCTGACGAACGGACCGCTTCGGTTTGGCTGCCGTGAAGCGCCAGCCGTGCCGCGTTACTCGTCCCCCATCACGCCAAAGATGTGCAGCAGGGAGACGAACAGGTTGTAGATGGAGGCGAACAGCGTCACCGTGGCAAGGATGTAGTTGGTCTCGCCGCCGTTAACGATGGCGCTGGTCTGCCAAAGGATGGCAGCGCTGGCGAACAGCACGAAGGCGCTGGAGATGGCCACCGAGAACGCTGACAGGTCGAAGAACAAGCTCAGCACAATGGCGCCCATCAGCACGAAGAAGCCCACCACCAGAAAGCCGGAGAGAAAGCTGAAGTCCTTGCGGGTGATGACGGCGAACGCCGACAGCCCCACGAATGCCGCAGCCGTGGTGCCCAAAGCCGAAGCCACAAGGCTCGGCCCGTTGGGCAAACTGAGGTAGGCGTTGACGATGGGGCCGATGGTGAAGCCCATGAAGCCGGTCAGCAAGAACACGAACAACAGCCCCAAGCTGCTGTCGGCGGTCTTGTGCACGGCGAAGAGCAGCCCAAAGAAGCCAACCAGCGTCACGATTGGGCCGAGGTAAGGCGTACCCATCGCCATCGAGACCCCAGCCATGAGGGCGCTGAAGGCCAGCGTCATGCCGAGCAGCAGGTAGGTGTTGCGCAGCACGTTGTTGATGTTGACCGCGCCGGCGGTGCGGGCGGCAATCACGTCGGTGGGAGCCATGGTCAATCTCCTGTTGTGTCTTGCCGCTATATTGGTACATCCGTGGGAAGTTTCAAGTGTTTGCGCATGCGCTTTGCGGATGCGTTGGGGTTTCGCTGGCGCGAAATTCTGGGCGATTTGACTGGGCAGAATTCGTTGGGGTTTGTGGAAGCGCATCCGTTAGGCAGCTTTGGTGTTCGCAAGCTTCGGCGATTGGTATATTTGCGCTTGAAATCTCGGGCAAGGTGGGCGAAGTTGTCCAAGCGGCAACCAAGTGGCAACCCTGCACCACCGCAAAGACATGAACTTGAACAAGAACGGCTACAACATCAATCTCAGCGCGCACATGGCGGAGTGCGACGCCAACTACTTGCGCGTGATGAAACTCTTTCCGAAGCTGCGCGAGTGCACGCCCAGTCCCTTTGCCGTCAGCCTGAACGGGCGTCGGGCGCAAGTGTCGGCGGAAGTGGCGGAGCGCAGCCGGTACACCACCGTCATCCGGCTGCGCCAATCTCCCGATGCACCTTGGGGGGCCAGTCCCGTGTTCCGCGTGCGCCTTTACCACGACGCCCAGTGCGCCGAAGTGATCGAGTACCAGTGCGCCAAGCACTTCGACGCGGTCTATCCCTACCCCAATGCCAACATGCGTCAGCGTGACGAGAAGGCCCAGGTCAACCGCCTGCTTGGCGAATTCCTGGCTTTCTGCCTGCGGCATGGTGCCAAGGCTGGCCGCGAACCACTGTTCGCAACATAAAAAGCACCGCTGTTCGCAACATAAAAGGCACCACTGTTCGCAACGCAAAAAAGCACCGCTGTTCGCAACATAACCCGTTCGCGAACGAAAGAGCACGCCTGTTCGCGCCACAAGGGCACCCCGTCTTCGCAACAGTAAGGCACCAGTCTTCGCGAAACGGAAGTGCCCGTCTTCGGGACCTGGACCAGTCCCCAAAGGCCGATGAACTGCTACAATGCCCGTCCAAGATGGCATCAGTGAAAGCACTCGTCTTCGGAATTGCGCATCACGTGCGCGACCGGCGCTACCGGCTCTCGCCGCCGCTTGGGACGCCCCCCATCAGCCATGGAATCCGGCCTTGGGCGGAAGCCTTCTGCACTGACGACGCGGCACCGGGTCGCTGCTGGCGCCATTGGCCTTGCGGCGGGTGGGTGGGCACCGAAGTGGGCCGGGCTGCCCGATGACCATCCAGTCTAGCCGAAGGAAACCAGCCGCAGTTTAGCGCGTCGGGAGGCCGCTCATGGCATCGACCTATTCCTCCGAATCCCTTCAGGTTCTGTCGGGCCTGGAGCCGGTGCGCCGACGGCCGGGCATGTACACCGACACAGCGCGGCCCAACCACCTTGTGCAGGAGGTGGTGGACAACAGCGTCGATGAGGCGCTGGCCGGGTTCGCCCGGGACATCGAAGTGACGCTGTGCGCCGATGGCTCGATCATCGTCATCGACGATGGCCGCGGCATGCCGGTGGACGAGCATCCGGAGCACGGTCTGTCCGGCGTGGAGCTGATCCTCACCAAGCTGCATGCGGGCGCCAAGTTCGACAACGAGGCGTACAGCTTCTCGGGCGGCTTGCACGGGGTGGGCGTCTCGGTGGTCAACGCCCTCTCAACCTGGCTTGAGGTCGAAGTCAAGCGTGACGGCTGGCTGCACCGCCAGCGCTACGAGAACGGGCACCCCGCAACGCCGCTCAAGGCGGTGGCCAGCGTCGGCAGGCGCAACACGGGCACCCGCATCCACTTCCTGCCCAACGCGGACTATTTCGATTCCGCCAACGTGGCCAAGGGCCGGCTGTCCCATTTGCTGCGGGCCAAGGCCGTGCTGTGCCCTGGCCTGTCGGTCAGCCTTACCGTCGAGCGCGGCGAGGTGGAAAGCCAACGCTGGTTCTACGAGGACGGGCTGGTGGGCTACCTGAACCAGGCTTTGGATGGCGCGGCGAGCGTTCCCTCCGAACCCTTCACCCACGGCGCCAAGGGAAACGAGGAAGCGGCGGACTGGGCGCTCACTTGGTTGCCGGACGGCGGGGCTCCGGTCACCGAGGCTTACGTCAACCTCATTCCCACGCCACAGGGCGGCACCCACGTCAACGGCCTGCGTTCCGGCTTGGTCGAAGCGCTCAAGGAGTTTTGCGAGTTTCGCGACCTCACGCCCCGGGGGCTCAAGCTCACGGGCGACGACCTTTGGGAGCAGTGCGCCTACGTGCTCTCCGCCAAGCTGAAGGACCCCCAGTTCTCGGGCCAGACCAAGGAGCGGCTGTCCTCGCGCAGTTCGGGCGTCTTCATCGGCGGCATTGCCAAGGACGCCTTCAGCCTGTGGCTCAACGAGCATCCCCAAGATGGGGAGCGCATTGCCGAATTGGCCATCGCCAACGCCCAGAAGCGGGCCAGCGCCGCCAAGAAGGTGGTGCGCAAGAAGATCACCGCCGGGCCGGCGCTGCCCGGCAAGCTGGCCGACTGCTCGGCGTCGGATGCGGGCAGCGCGGAGCTCTTTTTGGTGGAAGGCGATTCCGCTGGCGGCTCCGCCAAGCAGGCGCGCAACCGGGAGTTCCAGGCGGTGATGCCGTTGCGAGGCAAGATTCTGAACACTTGGGAAGTGGACGCCGGCCAGGTGCTCGGCTCCCAGGAAGTGCACGACATCGCCCTAGCCATTGGCGTTGATCCAGGCTCGGACGATCTCTCCAAGCTGCGCTACGACAAAGTCTGCGTGCTGGCGGATGCGGACTCCGATGGCGCCCACATCGCCACCCTGCTGTGCGCCTTGTTCGTGCGCCATTTCCGCCCCTTGGTGGAGGCGGGCCATGTGTTCGTGGCCATGCCGCCGCTGTATCGA
This sequence comes from Candidatus Azophilus sp., assembly GCA_965220835.1. Lineage (GTDB taxonomy): Bacteria > Pseudomonadota > Gammaproteobacteria > Pseudomonadales > Azotimanducaceae > Azophilus. The sequence goes on from OZ244842.1 coordinate 3,654,387, forward strand.
GTGGACGTGGGCAAGGAGGTCTTCTACGCCCTGGACGAGGCGGAGAAGCAAGGCGTGCTGGACCGCATCGCCGCCGAGCGCAAGCGCGGCAATATCGTCGTGCAGCGCTTCAAGGGCTTGGGCGAGATGAATCCCAAGCAACTGCGGGAAACCACCATGGCACCCGACACCCGGCGGCTGGTGCGGCTGACCTTGGACTCCGCCGCCAAGACCGATGAGATCATGGACATGCTGCTGGCCAAGAAGCGGGCGCCGGAGCGCCGCAGCTGGCTGGAGCGCAAAGGCCACGAGGCCAATCTGGCCTAAAGGCGTAGTCCCAATGCAAACCCAATCCGCTGAATTCGAGAGCCTGCCGCTGCGCACCTACACGGAGCGGGCGTACCTGGATTACGCCATGTACGTCATCAATGACCGAGCCCTGCCGCACATCGCTGACGGCTTGAAGCCAGTGCAGCGGCGCATCATCTTCGCCATGGGCGAACTTGGCCTCGCCAGCAACGCCAAGTTCGCCAAGTCGGCCCGCACCGTGGGCGACGTGCTCGGCAAGTTCCACCCCCATGGGGACAGCGCCTGCTATGAAGCCATGGTGCTGATGGCGCAGCCGTTCTCGTTCCGCTACCCCTTGGTGGACGGCCAAGGCAATTGGGGCGCTCCGGACGATCCCAAGTCCTTTGCCGCCATGCGCTACACGGAATCCCGGCTGTCCCGCTACGCCCAGCTGCTGCTCGCCGAGACCCGCCAGGGCACGGTGGACTTCGCACCCAACTTCGATGGCTCCCTGGAGGAGCCCGTGCTGCTGCCGGCCCAAGTGCCGATGCTGCTGCTCAACGGCGGCACCGGCATCGCGGTGGGCATGGCCACCGACATCCCGCCGCACAACATGAATGAAGTGGTGAACGCCTGCATTCACCTGCTCGACTCGCCCAAGGCCGAGCTGGACGACGTCATGGCCCATCTCAAGGGGCCGGATTTCCCCTCCGAAGCTCTGATCGTGACGCCGCCGCAGGACATCCGCGCCCTGTACGAGACCGGGCGCGGCAGCATCAAGGCGCGGGCGGTTTACAGCCGTGAGAACGGCGCCATCGTCATCACCGCCCTGCCCCACCAAACCTCCCCGGCCAAGGTGCTGGAGCAGATCGCCGCCCAGATGCAAGCCAAGAAGCTGCCCATGCTGAGCGATCTGCGCGACGAGTCCGACCATGAGAACCCGACCCGCTTAGTGCTCACCCCCCGCTCCAACCGCGTGGACTGCGACCGGCTGATGAGCCACCTGTTTGCCACCACCGACCTGGAGCGCAGCTACCGGGTCAACATGAACGTCATCGGCTTGGACCAGCGGCCACAGGTCAAGAACCTGGTCGGCATCCTCAAGGAATGGCTGGCCTACCGGCAGACGGTAGTCACCCGCCGCATTCAGTTTCGGCTGAACAAGATCATCGAGCGCCTGCACGTGCTCGACGGCCTGCTCATCGCCTACCTCAACCTCGATGAAGTCATTCGCATCATTCGTGAGGAGGACCAGCCCAAGGCCGCCCTGATGCGGCGCTTCGAGCTGTCGGACGCACAGGCCAACGCCATCCTTGACCTGCGCCTGCGCCAGCTCGCCAAGCTGGAGGAGCACAAGCTGCGGGAGGAGCGGGACGCCTTGGACGCGGAGCGCATCGACCTGGAGAAAACGCTCAACTCCAAGGCCCGCTTGAAGCGCCTGATCCGCAACGAACTGAGCGCCGTCGCCGAGGAGTACGGCGACGCCCGGCGCTCGCCCTTGGCGAGGGTGGATGAGGCCACGGCGTTCACGGAAGGCGAACTCATCTCCAACGACCCCATCACCGTGATCCTCTCGGAGAAGGGCTGGGTGCGCTCGGCCAAGGGCCACGACCTCAATCCAGCGGACCTGTCCTACCGCAGCGGCGATGCCTTCGGCTCAGCGGCAAGGGGCCGCAGCAATGACCTGCTGGTCTTCCTTGACTCCACCGGCCGCAGCTACAACCTCTCCGCCATCAGCCTGCCCTCCGCCCGCAGCCAAGGCGAGCCGCTGACCGGCCGGTTGAAGCCTCCGGAGGGCGCCCGCTTCGTCGGCGTGGCCCTCGGATCAAGCCGCAGCCCGCTGCTGCTGGCCTCCGATGCGGGCTACGGCTTCATTGCCTCCCTTGAAGACTTAGTCACCAAGAACAAGTCCGGCAAGGCCTGCCTCAGCGTCCCCAAGGACGCCGCCGCGCTGCCGCCCACAACCTTTGACGAGTCGGCCCCCCGCCAGGTCGCGGCGGTGACCAATCAGGGCTATCTGCTGGTGTTCCCCCTGGACGCGCTGCCCAAGCTCGCTCGCGGCAAGGGCGTGAAGCTGATCAACATCCCGGCCGCGGCCCGCAAGGCTGGCACGGAATGGCTGGTGGCCGCCGCCGTGCTGGGCTCAAGGGATGAACTGCTGATCCACTCCGGCGCCCGCTACCTGCGCATGAAGCCCCGCGACCTCGAAGCCTACTTGGGCGAACGCGCAAGACGCGGAAAACGCCTGCCCAGGGGCTACCAACGGGTGGATCGGGTGGATCGGGTGGAAAGCGCCGCGCGCTAGGCGGAAAGCGCCGCGTCCAGCTTGGCGGTGAGCCGCTGCAGTTGCGGCTTGGCGTCTTCCGGGGCCTGACGTTCCGGGAGGTGCCCGTTGGCGATGTTGAGGGCCGCCATGACGGCGATGCGATCCAAGCTGAGCCCGCCGTCCGCATTCTGCACCTCACGCATGGCGCGGTCCACGAGATCGGCGGTGGCTTCTAGGGCGCGCACTTCATCGGCGGCGCACTTCACGCGGTAGGTTTGGCCTAGAAGGACCACCTCGACGGTCGTTGTTTGGGCCTGGGCCATCACTCATCCGCCAGGGATTTCAACCGGTTGATCATTGCTTGGATGCGCGATTTGGCCAGCTCGTTTCTGCGCACCAAGTCGGCGCGCTCAAGTGACCAGTTCCGTTGCGCTTGGCGCAGCGCCTTGTTTTCCGAAGCGAGGGTGCGGTTTTTGTCGATGATGCGGTCAATCCGCTCTTCAAGGGCTTGCCAACTTGCATTTGCAGGTTGGTTGGCCAGATTGTCGTTCATCTCACATCTCTTGATCGCGGAACGAGCTGGTCACAGGAATCCACTTTTGCGCCCGGCAAACCGCCGCCGCCTAGGCCGGTGGCATTGCCTCGTTGGCGAGTGTACCCCACGCACGCCCTCCGCGAGTGCAGGCTGCGCCCTCGCCGGAAAAAAACTGCTAGCATTGCCAGCCTAATGGTTTTGTTGATCGCTGGATGAGGATCTTAGGTGAGTCACGGCCTTACAGCCTTTTGCGCCCGGCGACCGCCCACTTGTTGGCCTGAGGCGCAGCCTCCTTAGGGGTGCGTTCAAGCCTTGGCCGATCTCACAGCGCTGGCGGTTCGGGCCAGCCAGTCCATTTCGATCTCTGAGCTGCATGGCGCGGTCTGCGGCCTTGCCGCCGGAACCGCCCGTTCCTTGGTCCGGGAAGAGGAGCAGCTTGACCTGCTGCAGGCGCTCATGGAACTGCTCGGCAGCGACGCCTTGTCGGATGCTGAAAGCGTGGATGAGTTCGTGCGCGCCAGCCTCGAAGCGCTGCTGGCCGATGACTTAAGCTTTGCGCCGTTACTGCCGGATGACGATGAGCCCATCGCCGAGCGCGTGCAGGGCATCGCCGAATGGTGCGGTGCGTTCGCTGCGGGCTATGGCGCGCAGCCCGTTGTCGAGGACGAACACAGTGAGGAGTTGCTGCTTGACTTCATTGCCATTTCAGGGGCCGAAACCGATGATGAGGACGATGAGGCCGCCGAGGCGGCGCTCTCGGAACTCGAGCAGTACGCCAAGGTGGGGGCGCTGCTTTTGGCCACCGGCGGCGCAACGGCCGATGACGCCGATTAGCTTGGAGGAGCATCGCCAGCGGCGTGGCAACCTGCTCGGCCAAATGGCACCGGGCACGGTCGCCATCGTGCCGGGCGCCCTGCCCGTGCGTCGCAACGGCGATGTGGACCACCCGTTTCGCCAAGACAGCGACTTTTGGTATCTCACCGGATTCGGGGAGTCCGGGGCGACGCTGGTGCTGCGCCGCGGCAACGACGGCGATGAAAGCGATCAAGCGATCCTGTTCTGCCAGGAACGCGAGGCCAAGGACGAACTCTACAACGGCGAACGTCTTGGGCCGGACCGTGCTGCCGAGGCATTGGGCTTGGATTCGGCCCACCCGGCATCGGCCATGGACGAGCGCTTGCCGGCCTTGCTTGGGGCTGCCAGCGCCATCCACTGCGCCTTGGGTGAGGACGCCGCCTACGATCAACGCTTGAGTGGGTGGCTGGCGCAGGCCCGGGCGCGTAAGCTTCGGCCCAGCGGCGAGATTCGTGGTCTGAAGCCGCTGCTCCATGAACTGCGCCTGTTCAAGTCCGCCACGGAAGTCGAGTTGATGCGCCGCGCCGGTGACATCACCGTGGAGGGCCATTTGCGCGCCATGCGGCGTTGCGCTGCGGGTGGCCGGGAGGCTGACCTCGAAGCGGAGTTGCTCTACGCCTTCCTGCGCAGCGGCGCCCGGAGCACTGCCTATCCGTCCATTGTCGCCAGCGGCGCCAACGCCTGCGTGCTGCACTACGTCGCCAATACGGCGACCCTCAAGGACGGGGACCTCGTGCTGATCGACGCAGGCTGCGAAGTCGAGCACTACGCTGCGGACCTCACCCGCACCTTTCCCGTGAACGGCCGCTTTTCTCCTGCTCAAGCCGCCCTCTATGAGATCGTGCTGGAAGCCCAGCGGCAGGCCATTGCCGCCTGCCAGCCAGGTGCCGCCTTTGAGGCCGCGGATGAAGCGGCGCTTAGCGTTATGGTGGCGGGGCTTGAGAAGCTCGGCATCGACCCGTCACCTGCCGTGAATGGCGCGGCAGATAAAGACGGCGACGCCAGCAAAGACGAAGAGCGTCCCGCACTCTGCCCGCACCGAACCTCCCACTGGCTGGGCTTGGACGTCCATGATTGCGCCGCCGTCCAATCCGCCGATGAACCCCGCGCCTTGGCGCCCGGCATGGCGCTCACGGTGGAGCCAGGGCTGTACATACCGCCGCAGCAGAAGGGCGTGGCTGCCAAGTGGCGCGGCATTGGCGTGCGCATTGAAGACGATGTGCTGATCACCGCCGAAGGGCCGGAAGTGCTCACCGCAGGCGCACCCAAGGACATTGCCGAAATCGAGCGGATCATGGCCGGTGGCTGAAGGTTCTGGCCAAGAGCTAGCGGGGCGGGACTCCCAACCGACCAACGGGCAGTCGCCGGGCGCAAAAGCTGCGTCGGGCGACCCGGCCCCGCGATCAAGCGATGTGGACGTGGCCGTGGTGGGTGGCGGGCCGGTGGGCGCGGCAGCGGCCTTGGGGCTGGCGGATGCCGGGCGCCGTGTGGCGCTAATCGAACAACGCCAGCCCCAAGCCCAAGTGGGGTCGCTGGGCATGGATCTGCGCACTCTAGCCCTCTCCCCGGCTTCCCAGGCGCTGCTGGCGGACCTCGGCCTGTGGGTTCACTTGCAGCCCACGCCCTATCGCGCCATGCAGGTATGGGAGGAGCGCGGCACCGCCGCCATCCGCTTCGAGGCCGCCGACGTGCACCGCACCGAATTGGGTTGGATGCAGGAGTACGGACCGTTGGCGCAGGCCGCATGGCAAAGGTTGGGCGAGCACGCCAATGCTGAATTGATCGTTGGGCAGGCCCCGTCTTTGGTCGAACCGCAGTCGGACGCAGTGGTCATTCAGGTTGGGGGCCGGCAGCTGCGGGCAGCGCTGTTGATTGCCGCCGATGGCGCTCAGTCAGAGGTCCGCGAACAACTTGGCGTCAAGGCCCGAGCCCAAGACACTGGCCAAGTGGCGTTGGTGAGCGTGGTGCGGACCCACTCGGGCCACGACGGCACGGCTTGGCAGCGGTTTCTCCATGACGGCCCCTTGGCCCTGCTGCCCGGTCGCGACGAGCACACTGCTGCCTTGGTCTGGTCGCAGTCCCCAAGTGCCGGCGCGCGGCGGTTGGCCATGGCGGAGGGCGCCTTTTGCGCCGAATTGACGCGCCTGTCGGAAGCCTGCATGGGCGAGGTCTGCGCCCTGGACCGGCGCCTGACCTTCCCCTTGGTCCAGTCGGTGGCAGCGTCCTTCAATCCCCACCCCCGGGTGTTGCTGATCGGCGATGCGGCCCGGGTGGTGCATCTGATGGCCGGGCTGGGCCTCAATTTGGGATTTGAGGACGTCACCGGCCTGCTCCGGACGGTTCAGGGCGCTTTGGACCCCGGTGCACCAGGGCTGTGGCGCACCTTCGCCCGCCGCCGCAAGGCCCGCGCCCAGGCGATGGTGCGCATGCTGTCCACCCTGCAAGGCTTTTATGCCATCAAGCAGCCTGCCCTTCAGTGGCTGCGCAATTCCGGGGTGCGGATGGTGAACGGTTTGGCACCGCTCAAGCGGCAGATCATCATGGAAGCCATGGGGTTGGGTCCATTGGCAACGCGCTTGAGCTAGGCAATGCCCGACCGCCACCGAAAGACCGCACTCCACGATGCCTGCATTGCCGCGGGTGCGAAGATGGCGCCCTTTGCCGGCTGGACGCTGCCCTTGCACTTCGGCTCCCAAGTGGCCGAGCATCGCGCGGTTCGGGCGGCTGCCGGCCTCTTCGACGTCTCGCACATGGCCATCTTCGACGTGGGCGGTGCGGGTGCGCTGCGGCTTCTGCAGCGGGTGCTCACGGGTGACGTTGCGCGTCTGGCAGACGAAGGCCAAGCGCTCTACACCCTGATGCTCAACCCGGCTGCGGGCATCATCGACGATCTGCTTGCCTATCGACAACCGGACGGCTACCGGCTGGTGGCCAACGCTGCCAATCGGCAGGCGGTTGGCGGCTGGCTGCAAGAGCAGGCGGGATCAGATGCGACCGTGACGGAGCGGGATTTGGCCATGCTCGCCTTGCAGGGCCCACGGGCGCTTGAGTTGTTCGACAACGCCTATGGCGCCGGCAGCGACCGTCTCAAGCCCTTCCAAGCGATGACTCATGGGAACTGGATGCTGGCCCGCACCGGCTACACCGGCGAAGAGGGGCTGGAGATCATGCTGCCGAATGCCGATGCGCCCGGGGTTTGGTCGCGGTTGATTGAGGCGGGCGCTGCGCCTGCTGGCCTCGGCGCACGGGACACCTTGCGCCTTGAGGCTGGCCTGAAGCTGCACGGTCAGGACATGAACGCGGACACCACGCCGTTGGAAGCGGGCCTGCGGTGGACCGTGCACTGGCAACCCGAGCAACGGCGCTTCATCGGCCGGGACGCGCTGGTCAGGCAAGCCGCCGAAGGCGCCCGAACCCATCTCTTTGGGCTGGTCCTGGACGGCCGGGGCGTGTTGCGCGGCGGCCAGCGCGTTCTCACCAGCGAAGGTGAAGGCGTGGTCACCAGCGGTACTTTTTCCCCCACCTTGGGTTACAGTATCGCTTTCGCACGGTTGCCATCAAATGCCGCCAAGCCCGTGGACGTTCTGATCCGCGGCAAGCGGCACAGTGCCAGCTTAGTGCGGCCGCCATTCGTGCGCAGGGGCCGCCCTGCGTTTCAAGAGCTAAACTAGGAATTCACGCCCATGAGCGACACACCGGACGATCTGCGCTACGCCAGCACTCACGAATGGGCGCGGCTCGATGACGGCGTGGTTGCGGTCGGCATTAGCGACTACGCCCAAGACGCTTTGGGCGACGTGGTGTATGTGGAGTTGCCCGAAGTGGGGCAGGAGGTGCAGGCCGGCGAGGAGATCGCGGTGGTCGAGTCCGTCAAGGCGGCATCCGACGTCTACGCCCCTATCGGCGGTGTGGTGCAGGCCATTAACGAAGCCCTCGACGACGGTCCGGAAATCGTCAATGAGGATCCCTACGGCGATGGATGGTTCCTGCAGATCGCCCCGGATGATGAGACTCAGCTCGAAGAGCTGCTGAACGCCGAAGCCTATGCGGAGCTCTGCGCGGCGGAACAGGACTAGCCTGTCCCCACCCAAAACCACTTCCGAAAAGCCACCAATGCCGTTCATTCCCCACACCCCGGCCGACGAGCGGGCCATGCTGGAGCAAATCGGCGCGGACTCGATTGCCGCGCTCTTTGCCGAGATTCCCCCAGAGCTGCGGGTCGATGGAGCAGCTGCCTCGGAGGCCGGCACCGGGCGGGATCCCGGGAACGAGGCGGTCCCGACCGCAATTCTGTCCGACGCCGCGATGAGCGAAATGGCCATGCTGCGCTGGATGCAGGAGCGGGCCGCGCAGGATGCGGGGCTGGCCTGCTTCGCCGGGGCCGGCTGCTACGACCACCACGTGCCCGCCGCGGTCTGGGACATCGCCGGGCGCGGCGAGTTCATGACCGCCTACACCCCTTACCAAGCCGAAGCCAGCCAAGGCACCTTGCAGGTGGTTTTCGAGTATCAAACGATGATGTGCGCACTGACCGCCATGGACGCCTCCAACGCCAGCGTTTACGACGGCGCATCGGGCCTTGCGGAGGCGATTCTGATGGCGGTGCGCAAGGCGGCCCGCAAATCCCGCTCGCGCCGGGTGCTGATGGCCGAGACCCTGCATCCCCACTATCGGGACGCAGCGCGCAACATCGTGGCCAACCAAGGGGTGGAGATCGAGACGCTGCCCATGGCCGAAGGCCGCTGCGACCTGCATCGCCTGCCGGACGATGGCGCCTTCGCTGCCGTGGTGCTGCAGCAGCCCAACTTTTTCGGCTTGCTGGAGAATGCGGACCGGCTGACCGACTGGGCCAAGGGCGAAGGCGCCACGGTGATCGGCGTGGTCAATCCGCTTACCCTGGCGGTGCTTAAGCCGCCGGGCCAATGGGGCGAGTCCGGCGCCGACATCGCCTGCGGAGACGGCCAGCCGCTGGGCGCGCCCATGAGCTCCGGCGGCCCCTCATTCGGTTTCATCTGCGCCAAGGCGGCGCTGACCAGGCAGCTGCCGGGCCGCATCATCGGCCAGACGGAGGATGCCGGCGGCCGCATCGGCTACAGCCTCACCTTGCAGGCGCGTGAGCAGCACATCCGACGCGGCAAGGCCACCTCCAACATCTGCACCAACCAAGGCCTGCTGGTGACCGCGGCTACCGTCCACATGGCGCTCATGGGCACTAAGGGGCTGGCGGCGGCTGCCTCGGCCAGCCGTGCCAACACGCAGCGGCTGGTGCAGCGGCTCACCGCCATTGAAGGCGTTGCCCCATTGTTCCCCGGACCCTTTTTTCACGAATGCGCCTTGGCGCTGCCGAAGCCGCCTGCCGAGGTGCTCGATGCGCTGCTGGATCAAGGCATTCTTGGCGGGGTCCCGCTCGCCGAGCACTTCCCCCAGCTCGGCAACGGGCTGCTGGTCTGCGCCACTGAAAAGCGCACGGATGCCGAAATTGACGCCTACGCCAAGGCGCTTGATGCCTTGCTCGCGCATTAGGGTCGCGGGAACGGTAGCCGGAACAGGATTTCACATGATTCAGCGTTTGCGCCTGTCGTCCACCCGACCGCCAGCCTGCGGCCTCTCCCGGTTGCCCAGATAGCGCGATGAGCACCATCTTCGACCTCAGCCAGCCCGGCCGCAGCGCCACCGCGCACTGTGCTGACCCCGATGGCGAAGCCTTGGCGGGTCTGCCAGACGCCGCCTTGCGCTCGGCCCCGCCCGCATTGCCCGAAGTTTCCGAACTGCAAGCCGTGCGCCACTACACCAACCTGTCGGCGAAGAACTTCTCCATCGACGGCCAGTTCTATCCCTTGGGCTCCTGCACCATGAAGTACAACCCGCGAGGCGCTCATCGAGCGGCCAGCCTGCCCGGCTTTCTGGGCCGGCATCCGTTGGCTCCGGAGCGCGCCAGCCAAGGCTTCATGGGCTGCCTGTTCGCCTTGCAGGAGATCCTCAAGGAAGTCACTGGCATGGCGGCGGTGTCACTGACGCCCATGGCCGGCGCCCAAGGCGAGTTCGCGGGAGTGGCCATGATCCGCGCCTACCACCACGCCAGAGGGGATCTTGAGCGCCGGGAGATCCTCACCCCGGATGCGGCCCACGGCACCAATCCGGCGACCGCGGTGATGTGCGGCTACAAGGTGCGGGAAGTGGCGGTGGACGCCAACGGCGATGTGGACCTTGTTGCCTTGAAGGCCGCCGTCGGTCCCCAGACGGCCGGCTTGATGATGACCAACCCATCGACCTGCGGCGTGTTCGAGCGGCAAGTTGCCGAGATCGCCCAAGTGGTGCACGACGCCGGCGGCCTGCTGTACTACGATGGGGCCAACCTGAACGCCATCCTCGGCAAGGTGCGGCCTGCCGACATGGGCTTCGACGTGCTGCACTTGAACCTGCACAAGACCTTCGCCACGCCTCACGGCGGCGGCGGCCCCGGCGCCGGTCCGGTGGGCGTCGGCGAGCGGCTGCTGCCGCACCTGCCGGTGCCGTTCGTGGCGCGGGACCATAGCGGCTATCGCTGGCTCACTGAGGATGACGTTCCGGGCACCATCGGGCGGCTCTCCGCGTTTGCCGGCAACGCGGGCATCCTGTTGCGGGCGCTGGCTTACGCCCTGATGCTGGGCCGCGCCGGCATGGACCGGGTCAGCGACTTTGCCGTGCTCAATGCCGCCTACCTGGCCGCTCGGCTGCAGGCGGCAGGCTTTGACCTGGCTTATCCCAACCGCGCCGCCACCCACGAGTTCATCCTGACCTTGGCCGCCCAAGCCAAGGCCCACGGCGTCAGCGCCATGGACTTCGCCAAGCGCCTGCTCGACTTCGGCCTCCACGCGCCCACCACCTACTTCCCGCTGATGGTGCCTGAGTGCTTCCTGATCGAACCCACGGAGACCGAGTGCCGCGAAGAGCTTGACCGCTTCGTTGCGGCGATGGTCGCCATCGCTGAGGAAGCGGAGCGGGATCCGGAACGCCTCAGAACCGCGCCCCACAACCTGCCGGTTGGTCGGCTTGATGACGTAAAGGCGGCAAGGGACTTGAAGCTGCGCTGGGTTGCCGGCCACCCCTGATGGCAGCCGCTGCGGCTCGGTTTGGGCTGCGGGTGCGAAAGCAGCTCTAGTCGGGAAAGCGGAGGCAATTGGAGGATACTTGAACAGAAATTGACTAGTTTTCTGATTGGGCACATAGTGCGTCACAAATGGAAGTTTGGTATCGCTCCCACGCTGTCGAGCGAATAGTCGCGTGCGGCATCTCACCGCACGATGTTGAGGACATACTGGGGAGTCCGGATGGCGTGATCAGGCAATCCATGGGCAAAGTCATTGCATACAAGCGGATCGAAGGCCGAAACGACAATTCAATCGCAGTGGTGGCTGTGGAGGAGAGTCAAGCATGGGAAGTGATCACGGTCATGGTCCATTTTGAGGTGCGGCCATGAAAATCCATCACGATTCAGCTCGAGACTACTTGACGATCGACTTTGCCCAAGCAGTGGAAGCCCGCTCCGTGTACCACGAAGGCATTGTGGTCCGCTACGACAAAGCGGGCCATGTGATCGGGATTGACATCACTGATTCCATGAAGCTGTTCGGTGGCTCCGATCTTATGACTTTGCAGGAGGTTTGCAGTTTTCTCGGCCTGTCTGAATCGACGGTTCGGCGGAAAGTGCGAGCGAACAAGCTCAAGCACACCATGGAAGGCAACCGCTACCGGTTCAAAAGGTCGGACGTCCTCAATGTGGCGGCGTCCACCCCTCGAGTGGTTCCACCCTGATTCAGGACGAGGGCGGGATGGCGCGCGGGATTTTGGTCCGCTGCGTGACCAGCACGAGGCTGACCGCCGCCAACACGGCATGGCCGATCATGCCGCCCACTTGGTCGCCGGCCACGGCCAGCGAGACCGTCAGGCCAACATGAAAGACCGCCAATAGGCCGAGAGCCACCGTCACCGCGCCCAGATTGTCGCGGTGCGGCCATACCCACAGCGAGACGCTGGCCAAGGCCAGTGCGGCAAAACCGTAGTGCATGGACCACTGGGCGCCTTGGCCAGGCGCGGAGATGCCCTCCGGGCCGCTGATCAGCGCCACGGCCGCCATGGTCTCCATCAGCAGATGTGCAATCAACAGAACCACAAAAAGAACTCGCATATCCCCTCCTTGTTCAAGTGGCTTGAGTCGTTTGGCGCACCAAGCTTGATTCCGGCCGTCGTTGGCGCTTTCTTCATGCCTGCCGGTCCATGGCGCTGGCGCGCACTACCTGAGTGCCAGCCGCCCAATCGTGCAGGCATCGACGGGACTTCCCGAAGATGGGCAACAGATCCAAAAGCGGCAGCACAATGAGCGGTGGGAACACAATAACGAACAAGAGCGGAAAAAAGGGGGCTCGCACGCAGATGAGCTTCCAAAATGACGCCGGCGCCAAAGCGTCCGCCCGAACCACGGCAATGCCGAACAGGCGTTTGCCGAGTGTCTGCCCAGTTCGGGCAAGGCCATAACCGTTGAGCACCAGATAACTGGCTACCGCCAATGCAAACACCCACCACATCCACCCGGCGCTGGTGAAGTCCTCAGGGTCCTCCATCACCTCGAACGCCATCACCAGCAATATCGTCAAGCTCGGAACCAGCACCGCGTCCACCGCGGTCGCACCCAAACGCCGCCAACGCCCAGCCAGGATTTGCCGATCAATCATCGGCGACTTCAACTTGCCCCAAAGCGCCATGCCGCTCGCGCCGAGGGGACATTGAGGCGTCCGCTGCGCGCTTGGCATCAGGGCGTTGAGGCTGTCGCACCTGAAACACCAAAAAGGCATTGCCGGCCCGCTGCTGGCCCACGTAAAGGTAGCCGGCCGTCACCATCAGCAAGTCGTCCGCCAGCATGGCGCCGTGCGCATCGAAAGCCCCGCCGCTGGTGCGCACGCCGTTGACCGCCGAATAGTCCCGCCACGCATCGTGCTCCCACAACAGCTCCCCGGACTTGGCTTGATGGACCATGAGGTAGCCATCCATGCTGCCCGACACAACCACATCGTTGGCGGCCACCGCGGCGGCTGAGAGGCCGAACACGCACTCCCGTTCGCTGCAGCGGGACTGCCGCGTGTGCGACCAGCGCACGGCACCGGTCTCAGTATCGAGCGCATACAGCCCGGGAGCCGGCTGCCCAGGGGCCGGAAACCCCAGCAAGGCCTTGTCGCTGATCGGCACGAACACCAGCCCCAGCCGTTCGTTGACCGCAAGCCCCCAATGGACGCCGCCGATGATGCCGCCGCGCCCCAACTTGCGGGTCCAAATCACCCCACCGGTGCTTGGATCGACGGCGTGCACGTCCGCAGACTTCTGGCCAGCCAGCAGCAGAGGCCTGCCGGATAGGGTGCGCGTCAGCACCACAGGTGCCCCGAAATCCACGTCGGGCCCCACCGGGTCGGGGCAGTTGGGGTGATTCAGGGCGACGACGTTGCACGCCGCCGTGTAGGCGTCGTTGGCCGTGAACTGGCGCACCCAGGCGACTTCGCCGGATTGGGCGCTTACCGCAAAAAGGGCATCGCTGGTGTCGGTCGTGGGATGGGAAAAATTCTGCCCCGTGCCGAAAAACAGTTGGCCCCGCTCCGCGTCGTAGGTGGGCGCGGCCCACACCGATGCCCCGCTGGGGCCGTGCTTTTCGACCAAGAGGAAATGGCGCCCGGTCTGCTGGGCCGGTTGCCGAATGGTGGGCAGATACCAAAGCGCTTCGCCCGTCGCCAAGTCGAACGCCGCCAGCCCACCGCTGGTGACGCAGCACCCGTACAACGGGTTGACGGCCAGCACCACCTCCATGGATGACACGGGAACATACACCACGTTGCCAACGATCAAGGGCGACCCGGAGTACCAAGGCACCGGCTCTTGGCTCACTTTGGCGTGCCAGACGGCGCTGCCCGTGGCCGCGTCAATGGCGAAGACGCCAGCGGTGCGATTGTTGAAGATGAGCAGGTCCCGACCCTCGGTCCGCGCGTGCAGGATGGCGCTGGCGATCTCCCCGTCGTGGGGAAACAACCAGCGCTCGCAACCGGTTTCCCGGTCCAGCGCAACCAGTCCGCGGCCCGAGTCCCCGATCACGATGGTGTCCTCGGTCACCAACGGATAGAACCTGGGAGCTTCCGCCGCCAGCCCATACACCCACTTGAGCGCCAACCGCTCGGCGTTCGTCGAATTCAAGGATGACCGGGGCTGATAACGCGTGTTGCGCTTATCGATGCCCCAGGCCTCGGCGTAAACCGAGCCGAAGTTGCCCCGGCCTTCACACTGGGCGTAGGCGGGCGTTGGCGGCAGCAAGGCCCAGAGCAGAACAACGGTCAGCCACTCAAGCCGCCACCGACGCGTGTGCTCCCGGCTCGCTTTGACGCCTGCGCCCGCACGGCTGAGCGCGCACACTGCCAAGGGTCCTCCCATTGCGGCGGATTCAAGCCGGCAGGCTAGAGCGAGTCCCAGAAGGCGTAAACCGGGTCGTCGGGGTAGCGGCTGCCGCGCCGGGTCAGGGCGGCGTACATTCCGCTGGGGTCGTCCCGCTGGTCGGTTGCCGGCTGCTCGATTTGCCAATCATGCACGAACATGCGGTGGGTGAACTTCCAAGTGCCGTCGAGCCGTGCGAAGCGGTCGAGGTAGCGCCCGCCCACCAAGGCGTCCTGGTCGCCCTGGTCGCTTTGGCTGGTGGCGATGGCGATGGCGTAGGTCTCCGCCACGGCGGCGTCCCCATCCACGTTGATCCACTCGTTGGCCACCGTATGGGCGATGCGCACGAGGCCGCCCAAGGTCTCCAGCATGTAGGTGCAGAACGCCTCTGCCGACCCGGAAAAGTAGCCGCCCAAATCCACTTGCGCGCCCGGGTGCCAGAGCGAGCGCAGCAGCGCCTCGTCGCCGCGGTCCATGGCTCTGGAGAGGGCCACGATTCGATCATGAATCTCGCTGCGGGCGAAGGCCGCCTCGGCCTTGGCCGCGAGCGCCTTGGATATCTCCACGCTTCCTCCTTTTTCTCCGTAGGGCCTTTCCTGCACGTTCCAATCGGCCAACTGTCGCAGACCCGCATCTTCGTCGCGCCAGCCGCCCCGAACCACTGGCTCGTTGAAGGTGGCGAGCGCCGTGCCGGTGCCGGGCTGATTGATGTTCCAGTCCAGAACGTAGGTGCGGTGCGTCAACCGCCAGTCTCCGTTGCGGCATGCGTGGCGATCAAGGTAGCGACCGCCGATCAGCGACTGCACGGCATCCGCCCCTTCGCCGCCCGGCGAATAGGCGATGATGTAGCTCTCCGATAGGGCCGCATCGCCATTGACGCGAATCCACAGATTGGTTGGGCGGTGCATGGTGACCTGATGTGCCGGACGGTCCGGCCCGCCCGTCATCAAGGCGCAGAATTCCGCCGCCGAGCCTTCGAAGAAGCTGTAGTCCACGTCGGCATCGTCATGAAACGCGGAACCCAGCAAGGCGGCATCGCGCCGGTCCAGCCCGCGCTGCAGCCGGGCGATGGCCAGCTTGATCTGGTCCTTGGCGACCAGCTCCCGGATGGCGGCGGCGGCATTGAATTGAGCCATGTCCGTATCCCCCATCAGGAGAATAGCACTCGCGGGCCAGGTGTCACACGTTTAAGCGCATGAAAGTCCCGATGACGAGTTCGGTGGGCAAAACCGCGGGCGGTGATTCGGAAGAGCCAGACATCCCAGGGCGCTTCGGCCTGGCCCCATTCGGTGACTTGCGGGCACTTGGTGGCCTTTATGTCAGCAGGCCCCGCATGGAGGCGACTGGCATGCGGTCGGCGCGGCCCGGTTAAGCCGCAGCGCTGGTTGTCATTGCTTGTCCAGAACCAACTGCAACCGTTCCACGGAGTCGATGGGCAGTGAGCAGCTGAGCCCGGAGCAGACGTAGGCGACGGTCTTCAGCGGCGCCAATGCCGGCAGATGGGCTGGAATGCGCCGAGCCCCGAGGGGGATGGCATAGACGCGCCGCCAAGGTTGGAAGCCGCCGGTCAGGGCCTTGCGCCATTCGGCCAGTTCATCGGGCAGGCCGCGCATAATGACCATTTCCGGAGGGTGGTGCTGCGCCTCCAGGGCCGTCAGCAGGCTGCAGTGGCCCGCTGGGTACTTCTCCATGCCCGCCCGCGCCCATTCCAGGGTGCGGCTGGCCGCTTCAAGGTAGCCCGGATTGCCAAAGAGGTTGCCGAGCCCGGCCAGCGCCTGGGCGATGACGCCGTTGCCCGGTGGCTGGGCGTCGTCGAGGCTGGGCTTGGGCCGGGCGATCAACTGCTCGTGGTCTTCGCCGGTGAAGAAGAAGCCGCCGCGCTCCTGGTCCATGAAGCGGTCGATCACTCGGTCGGCCAGCGCGATGGCAAACGCCGCGTCCTCGTCCCGCCAGCGGGCTTCCAGCAGCGTGACGAGGGCGTCAATCAGGTTCGCGTAGTCGTCCAGATAGCCCGGATGCTTGGCAGTGCCCGCGTTCCAAGTGGCGAACAGGGTGCCTTCGCGCCAGAGCTCGGCGCGAATGAAGTCGGCGGCACGGGTTGCCTCATCGAGCCACGCGGGTTCGTCGAGCGCCGCTGCGGCCTTGGCCAGACCCTTGATCGCCATGGCATTCCAGCCGGTCAAGATCTTGTCGTCCAGTCCCGGGCGCACGCGCTTGGCGCGTTCGTTGAACAGCTTTTCCTTGGCGCTCGCCAGCAGGGCTGCGGCTTGATCCGGCTCCAAGGACAGCCGCTGCACCACCGACCGCCAAGCATCGCGGCGGTGCAGGTTCCAATGGCGCTCGAAATTGGCGGGCTTGTCGACGCCGTACAGGGTGGCCACCACGAGATACTCGTCTTCGTTGAGCAGGCGCTTGATGCGCTCCCGGCGCCATAGGTAGAACTTGCCCTCTTCGCCTTCGGAGTCTGCGTCCAAAGCCGCGAAGAAGGCGCCGTCCGGATGGCGCATTTCGCGCAGCAGCCAGCCGGCGGTCTCCCGCACGGCGCCCTCGAACAGCGGGTCCGGGGCAATGGTCAGCGCATCGGCGTACAGGGACAGCAGTTGGCCGTTGTCGTAGAGCATCTTCTCGAAGTGCGGAATCATCCACGCGCGATCGGTGGCGTAGCGGCAGAAGCCGCCGCCGAGGTGGTCGTAGATGCCGCCTCGCGCCATCTTGGTGAGCGTGGTCATCACGATGTCGAGGGCTTGCCGCTCCCGCTTGCCCGCTCGCTGGGTGTAGGCCCAGTGGCGCAGCACGCGGTCCAAGGTGGCGGGCATGGGAAACTTCGGCGCTCGGCCAAAGCCGCCTTCCCGTTCATCGTACTGTTCGCGCAACTGCTGCCAGGCAGTGTCCAGCAGCGCCCCATCGCTTTGCGACGCGCCCTCCGCTGGGGCCTCACCGTCCAGTTGCCCCATTAGCTTCAGCAGCTTGTCGTTTTGTTCCGTCAGTGCCTCGCGCTTGCTGCGGAAAGTCTCGTCGATGCGCAGCATCAGGTCGATGAAGCTCGGCATCTGGTAGCGCGGCGTCTTAGGGAAGTAGGTGCCGGCGAAGAAGGGAGCGAGCGTTTCCGGGTCCAGAAACACGGTCAGCGGCCAACCGCCCGGACGCTGGGTCAGCACCTGGTGGGCTGTTTGATAGACCTTGTCGAGGTCCGGGCGCTCCTCCCGGTCAACCTTGATGTTGATGAAGCGCTGATTCATGACGTCGGCGGTGTCGGCGTCCTCGAAGGACTCGTGGGCCATGACGTGGCACCAGTGGCAGGACGAATAGCCAATGGACAGCAGGATGGGCTTGCCGCTCTCCCGGGCCTCGCTGAGCGCTTGGTCGTCCCATGGCTGCCAATGCACCGGGTTGTTGGCGTGCTGGCGCAGGTAGGGGCTGGTCTCGGCGGCCAAGCGATTGCTCATCGGCCTACCTTAGCATGGCAATCACTAGGCATTTAATGTTCAATGGAGCCGTTTCACTGGCAACGAGCGGCAGGGGGTCGCGTGTTGGACGCGGACGGCTTCAGGCCGAACGTCGGCATTGTCGTGGCCAACAGCCGCGAGCAGGTTTTGTTTGCCCGGCGCGTCGGCGGCTTTGACGCTTGGCAGTTCCCGCAGGGCGGCATCCAGGAATCGGAAACGCCAAGGGACGCCCTGTACCGAGAGCTCGATGAGGAGGTGGGGCTTGAGCCTGACTGCGTCGAGATCATCGCCGAGACCCAAGGCTGGCTGCGCTACGAACTGCCGTCGCAACTGCGTCGCCGCAATTCCCATCCCCACTTCATCGGCCAAAAGCAGAAGTGGTTTCTGCTGCGCATGCTGGCTGATGACAGCCGGGTCGACGTCCACCGCTTTGAGGAACCGGAGTTTGATCACTGGCAGTGGGTCAGCTACTGGTATCCGGTCACGAAAGTGATCGCCTTTAAGCGCGATGTCTATCGCCGTGCCCTCACCGAGTTGGCGCCCGCCCTCGGCGCCTTGGCCCCGGCTGCCGACGCCAGGGAAGGCTAGCGCGTGCTCAGCCAGCTTGATCAACTGCGCGAAATCGTCCATGAGGTCGGCGCGGCACCCACGTTTGCCGAGGCGCTTAAGGTCATGGTCCGCGAAGTGCGCAGCGCCTTTGGGACTGAGGTTTGCTCGGTTTACCTGCGGATGCCGGGCACCAACAAGTACTTGTTTGCCGCCAACGAAGGCCTCAACCCGGATGCGGTGGGCCGGGCCACCATCGATGAGGGCCTCGGCTTGGTTGGCTTGGTCGGGGAACGGGCGGAGCTCCTCAACCTGGACGCCGCCAGCCAGCATCCGCGCTACCACCACATGCCGGAAGTGGGCGAGGAGCCGTTCAACGCCTTCCTTGGCGCACCGATCATCCACCACCGCGACGTGCTGGGCGTGCTGGTGGTCCAGCAGCGCGAGCAACGCCGATTCGATGAAGGCGAGGAGGCCTTTCTCCTAACCCTGTCCACCCAGCTGGCCGCCGTCGTCGCCCATGCCGAGGCGGTCGGCGACATGGCCAACTTCATCAACGCCAGCGACGACCGCGAGAACCTCAAGATCCAAGGCATCGCCGGGTCGCCGGGCATTGCCCTCGGCGTGGCATCGGTGGTCTATCCCGCTGCCAGCCTCGATGGGGTGCCGGACAAGCAAGTAGAAAACGTCACCGTCGAGCTGATGGTCTTCGACCGCGCCGTGGAGTCCGTGCGCAACGACATCCGCCGCATCAGCGAGCAGTTTGCGCAGAGCCTGCCTCGGGAGGAGCTGGCCTTGTTTGACGCTTACCTGCACATGCTTGACGACGACGCCATCACTGGCGACGTGCGCCACCGCATTCAGCGCGGCGAGTGGGCGCAAGGCGCGCTCAAGAACGTCATTCGCGAGCACACGAGCCGCTTCAAGGGCATGGAGGACGCCTACCTGCGGGAGCGGGCCACGGACGTCGAGGACTTGGGCCTGCGCGTGCTGGCCTATCTGCAGGACATCCGCACCCACAAGGCGCACTTCCCGCCAGACACCATTCTGGTCAGCGAGGAAATCACCCCCAGCATGCTCACCAACGTGCCGGCCGAACGCCTCAAGGGGGTGGTCTCCAAGCGCGGCTCGGTCAACTCCCACGTTGCCATCCTGGCCCGCGCCTTGGACATTCCGGCGGTGATGGGGGTCGTTGAGCTGCCCATTCACCAGCTTGAAGGGCAGCCGCTCATCGTCGATGGCCACTACGGCGAGGTGTACGCCAACCCCTCCACCGAGCTCACTGCTGAATACCAGGACGTGCTTGTTGAGGAGCAGGAGTTTGCCGAGGAACTCAACGAATTGCGCAGCCTGCCCTGCATCACATTGGACGGCCACCGAGTGCTGCTGTGGGTGAACATCGGCCTCACCGGGGACATCTCCCGCTCCTTGGACCGGGGTGCGGAGGGCATCGGCCTGTTCCGCACCGAAGTGCCCTTCATGGCCCAGGAGCGCTTTCCCACCGAGGAGGAGCAACGGCGGCTGTATCGAGCTCACATGGAAGCCTTCGAGCCGCGTCCGGTGACCATGCGCACCCTGGATGTGGGCGGCGACAAGGCGTTGCCTTACTTCCCCATCTCCGAGGACAACCCCTTTCTCGGCTGGCGCGGCATTCGCGTTACCTTGGACCACCCGGAGATCTTCCTGGCCCAAGCCCGCGCCATGCTCAAGGCCAACTCCGGCCTCAACGGCGTGCTGCGCATCATGCTGCCGATGGTGTCAAGCATGTCCGAGGTGGAGGAGGCGCAGCGGCTGGTGGGCCAAGCCCATCGCGAAGTGACGGAGGAGGGGTTTGCGGTCAAGGACCCCCTGATCGGCGTGATGGTGGAAGTGCCTTCCGCCGTGTATCAAGCCCGTGAACTGGCACGGCAGGTGGACTTTCTGGCCGTTGGCTCCAACGACCTCACCCAATACATGCTGGCCGTGGACCGCAACAACGCCCGGGTGGCGGATTTGTACCGCGACTTTCATCCCGCCGTGCTGCGGGCACTGCGCGAAGTGGCCCGCAACGCCCAGGCGGAGCGCAAGGACATCGGCATCTGCGGCGAGCTGGCCGGCACTCCCATCGGCGCCGTGCTGCTGATGGCCATGGGCTATCAAGTGCTGTCGATGAACGCCACCAACCTGCCCAAGGTGAAGTGGTTGCTGCGCAACATCAAGCGCACCGACGCCCGGCGCATGCTGGCGCGGGTGCTGAAGATGGACCGCGCCGAGGACATCCGCCGCTACATGGAAGGTGAATTGACCGACGCGGGGCTGGGGCGCTTGGTGCCCAGCCACCACGAGCCGGCCTACGTGACCTGACGGTCGCGACGGCGGCGCCGTTGGTAGCAACGGTAGCAACGCTAGCAACGGCGTTTCGGGAACGGCGAGGGCTCGGTGCTATAGTGCGCCACTTTGCAGACGTTGCGTCCATCCATGCCGAATTACATGACCATCGCCCAAGTTGCCGACGTGCCGTCGAACGGCAGCAAGCTCGTTGTGGTGGATGGACGGGAACTGCTGGTTTGCAACTCGCAAGACGAGATTCACGTCATCGAGAACCGGTGTTCGCATCAGGACCAGCCGCTGGATAGCGGCCGGGTGCGCAATGGCTACATCTTCTGTCCCGTGCACGGCATGCGCTTCAAGCTGGCCAACGGGGAAGCCATCGGCCAACTGACGCGCGTGCCGCTATGCGTGTTCCACAGCAGGATCGTGGACGGCCAAGTGCAAGTGCCCTTGGACGCGCTCGACAGCTAGCCGTCCAGATAGTCCTTCACGCGCTTGTGCACATGGCGCACGCGAACCTCCTGGTAGTTGCCCAGCGTCTGGGCGCCGCGTGCGCAGGCCTTGAAGCCGCGGGTTTGGGCCGCCATGTTGTCCGTGTCCTGGTCATAGACGGCGCCTAGCCAGCCGAGCCCCTCAGCGTTGGTGTAGCTGTCCTCAATGCTGAGGTGCAGCGGCTCGGGCGGCGGGGGCGGTTCCTTCTCCGGGTGCTTCGGGCGCAGAAAGAAAAGGTCGAACGTGGAGTAGTCCGGGTCGTTCGGGTCAGGGCGGAACCGATAGACCATGGGCAGCGACAGCCCCGGAAAGATGAACAGGTTCGGAAACAGGAAGTACTCAATGGAATCCAGTGTTTGAGCCGTTGAGTAGTTGGAAAAGTCCTGGTCGTAAACCTCGCCCAGCTGTTGCTGCACGTATTGCGCGTAAAAGTCCCTTGCGGTCATCCCCTCCGGCAGCTTAGGGCATTGATCCGCATCGGTCGGCCCCCGGCGCCCCCACAGCGCCTCAAGCAGTTCCTGTTCAGTGTAAGGCTCGGGCCGTCTCGGGTTGGCGGCGCCTACGGTGTGGATGAACCGGTTCACGTTGTCGCCGAACACGTCGTAGGTGGTGATGGGCTCCGAATAGTCGGCCCCGCCGGCATGCGTTTCCTTGACGTGGTAGGCCTCCATGAACGCTTCCTCGGCGGCCTTCCAGTTCACCGGCAAGCGCTTGCTCACATGGGTCTCGATGTAGCGGTCCTCGATGCGAAAGTCCTTAAAGTGCTCCGGCAGCACGCCCAGAAACTTCTCAAGAGGCTCGGCATCGTCGTCAAAGTTGATGAACACGAACCCGCCCCAAGTGTCCACCCGCACGCTCCGCAGGCTGTGGGTGTCCGCGCTCGCATGGGGGAAGTCCCAGTCCTCCGGCAGATTGATCAACCTGCCGTCAAGGTCGTACTCCCAGCCGTGAAAGGGGCACTTGAAGGTCTGGCAAAAGCCCGAGGCCTCCGGGTCGCGCAGCGCCGTGCCGCGGTGCATGCAGGCGTTGCGGAACGCCTTGATTGCGCCGTCCTTGTTGCGCACCACGATGGCTGACAGGGTGCCGATGTCGTAGACGTGGTAGTCGCCGGGTTCCGGGATGTGCTCCTCCCGGCAGGCCATTTGCCAGACCCGCGGCCACAGCTTGTCGAACTCCGCCTGCAGGAATGCCTTGGAGGTGTAGTTCGCGTAGGGGATGTCATGGTCGCCCATGAACTCGTAGGAATGCTCCAGGAACGCTGCCGGGGGCGGCGACGCATCCCGCAGTATCGCTTCCTGATAGGTCGGCCCCGGCGCCCGCGCCTGGCCGGGATTTAAATTCGGTTCCGCCATGTCCGTGCCTCCGCCAATAAGCACAGAGTATCCTTGCTCAACCCGCCGTCTTCAAGCGGGAGCGGCGGGAGCGGCGGGAAGGCGCTTAGGCGTGCCGCGCCAACACTCCTAAGCTGCACTCCCTCGAAGCTTTTGCCCTCGACCCGCCGCCCGTCTTCTTAACGCGGCAGATTGCTGAGACCCAGGAGTCGACCCTAAAGACCAAAGGTGCCGACGGCTTAACGAACCGCTCGAACCTCAAGATGAACGCCCTCGCGCTGCTGCAGGCAGCTGATGATCTCGAACAGGTTGCGTGCGTGGGGATTGCCGCTGGGGCCGAGCATGCGCATTAGGCTCTCGGGGGACTTGTCGGTCAGGCTGCCGTGCTCGATGAATCCGATCGTTGCATTGACATGGTCGCGCAACAGAGACTTGCCTGTCTCGACATCGCCCGAAAGAAGGCAATCGACCGCCTCCTCGAGCAGCGCCCCGCGAAACGATGGATCGCGCTGGAGACGTTCCCGTAGGGTTACCTTGAAGTAGGGCAACACGGCTTGCTGACACGGTTAGCGTTGTCTAGATCACGACCTCGCTAACCCGTTGATTTTATTGGCTCCGCCTGCTGGGCTCGAACCAGCGACCCGCTGATTAACAGTCAGCTGCTCTACCAACTGAGCTAAGGCGGAACTGTAAGGTTGCGCTCGCCAGCCGTTGCTTGCCGGTTGGCGAGGGACGGCAAGTATAACGGCGGTCACTTCTAATGCAACTGGATGGCGGCGCACGCGTTCCGCCAGCTAGGCAATTGACCAATGTCAAGGCAGGTGCATCCAGCGGACGCTAGAAAAGACCCAAAGTCATCGTTGGAGGCAATGCCGTGAACCGTATCTTGATCTGGATTCTGTCAGTGCCGGTTGCGTTGACCGCAGCTGTTTCGTGCAGCGCAGTCACGTTGGCACCGCAGGTGGCTGAGGACCAGAATCCCTCCGTTGTCCGCCAGCAAGCCGAAGCCCGGACGACTCAATGCGGCACTGGACTGGGCTGCGAGAGGACGCCGGGTTCCACCCCGCGACTTGCTCGATTCGGCGTAAACGCCGCTCCGGCTGGGAAGGCTGGCACTTCGGCCGAGTTCGCCTTGCAGCATGCCGAGTTGGTCTTCGATGGGCTCGACGTCGATGCAAACGGCAGCCTGACCCTCGATGAGTTCCTTTCCGTCGATAAGGGTAGGGGTGCGGGGTACAGTCCGGGTCAGGCGCGGATGATGCGCGCCAACAGGCAGACGCGATTCGAGTGCATGGACGCGGATGCGGACGGGCGCTTAAGCCGAGCTGAGTTCATCGAGGCTGCCGACGTGCGCAGGCAAACGCTAACGACCAAGGCAAAGCGCGGCGTTCGGGGCGCTGCGGCGAAGTGTGCGCCCGCCTCCACAGGCTCCAAGCGAGGCAATCGAGCCCCAACCGAGAACATCGATGACTACGGGGAACTGCAATGACCAAGGCGAACATGGGGCCGCGCCGTCCCTGTGCTTCGGCGTCCGCAGCGGAACAGCGGCGCCGGACTCGTTGTCGCACAGTCCGGCTTTGGCCAAGAAACCAGCGACAGTTCGCTATGGCCTCGCTCGACAGGAGGCAACCACCGGAGCGAGTTGGCGAGAGTCTGCCCGCCCAAGACGGGCGCTAACCAGCTAGGAGACAAGCGATGAGCAATCAAGACCTTGCGCCGCGCAGACGGCGCTTCGAACCGATCTCATGGTGGGACGAAATGCATCCCTTCGCCTCGTTCCGCCACAAGCTCGACCGGGCCTTTGACACATTCTTTTCCGACATGGGGCGCCCCGTTGGATGGAGCAGTCAGGTCACGCCGTCCGTCGATCTGCTCGAGACGGATAAAGCCATCGAAGTCACTGCTGATCTGCCGGGCGTGGACATCAGCGAATTGAAAGTTGAAATTCAGGACAACGTGCTTTCCATACAAGGCCAACGAAAATCCGAGACCAGCGACGCCGACCACGCGTTGCACAGCAGCGAAAGGTCCTTCGGGAGCTTCCACCGTCTTGTCCGCATCCCGGTCGAAATCGAGGAGGACAAAACCAAGGCGCAGTTCGCCAACGGCGTGCTGAAGGTGTCGCTGCCCAAGTCAAAGGCCGCCCGCAACCGCGCTCGGGTCATCGAAATTGCAGCCTCCTGAACGCGTGCAATTCCCGCAGGGCATCTCGCCAGCCGCCCGACGTTGGCGCAGCGGCAGTCCACGCGGTGATCCTGTTCCCCCGATTCGGGCGACTTCCGACGGCGCAAGCCCCTCGGGGCGCTAGCGCTGGAATTGGTCACTCCATGCCTGCCACGCGGTCAGCAAGGCAGGCTAACATTGCCCGACAGGGGCGACGCTTGGCTCCGGAGAGAATACGGTGAACGGACACGACTTTAAGGCGTTCGACAGCCCTTTCCGCGAGCTGTCTCCGCGACCTCGCGAACTGTCCCCGCGTCCCCGCGAGCTGTCCCCGCGACCAAAGGTGGGCTGGGTGCCTCTGCGGTCATGACTCGAAGGCGGGAGCATTCTGAGATCGCCTTGGGCAGCCATGACCGCGCCGCGCTCCGCCGCATGCCCCTGTTCCAAAGACTGCCCGAAACCGTCCGGGCGTCGCTTTGGAGCGATGCCCGGTCCCGCTGGTACCGCAAGGGCGCTGTGGTTTTCGAACAAGGCGACCGGCCCTCCCATTTCTTTGCGGTGCTTTCCGGTTGGGTGAAGCTGTATCGCCTGCAGCAGGATGGCACGGAGACGGTGCTTGAGGTCTTCGGCCCGGGGCAGGCCTTTGGCGAAGTGGCCATGTACTTCTCTTGCGGCTATCCGGCCACAGCCGAGCTGGTGGTGGACGGGCGGCTCGCCTCGTTTCCCACTGCGAGTGTGGTCAAGTTGCTGCAGGAGTGTCCCGACCTGGCCGAGGCGTTGCTGCTCGACATCTCGGCGCACCTCGAACGCTTCATCGACCGCGTGGAGTCCGACCATTGTCGAACGGCCCCACAGCGGCTCGCACACTTCTTGCTGCGCTTTTGCCCGCCCAACCACCCCGCGGAAACCTGCGCCTCAGTGGAGCTGCCTTACCCCAAGCAGCTGATCGCGAACCTCCTCGGCATGCAGCCGGAGACCTTCTCGCGCGCGGTCGCGGCACTGAAGCGGCATGGCGTGGCGATAGACGGCAAGAGCTTTCGGATTGCGGACCCCGAGTCCCTGCGCCGGTTTGTCGGCGAACACGAGTAAGCCCCAAAACTCGCTTCCGTTTGACTTCCGTCAAGGCCCGCCCCCGTAAAGGCGCCTAGGCTGCTTCCACCATTTCAGGCAACACAGGGGGTGGGCCATGCAGGATCTGGAGAACACGGATACGAGCGTGCGCCACGGGATGCTGGCGCTCTCCACGGTGGCTTTCACGGTGTGCTTCGCGGTCTGGACGATCTTTTCCATCATCGGCGTGCGCATCAAGGAGGAGCTGGGGCTTTCGGAAACTGAGTTCGGCATCCTGGTGGCAACGCCGGTCCTGACCGGTTCCGTGAGCCGCATCTTTCTGGGCGTCTGGTCGGAGCAGTTTGGCGGCCGCATCGTCTTCACGGTGCAGATGCTCGCAACGGCCGTTGCCGTTTACCTGCTGGCCAGCGTCGAAACCTACCCTATGTTCCTGCTGGCCGCCCTCGGGGTCGGGCTGGCCGGCGGTTCGTTCATTGTCGGCATCGCTTATGTGTCGCGGTGGTACAGCACGCAAGCCCAGGGCACGGCGCTCGGCATTTTTGGCGTCGGCAACGTGGGCGCGGCGGTCACTAACTTCGGGGCACCCTTTTTGGTGGTGGCTTACGGTTGGCAGCAGACGGCTCAGATCTATGGCATTGGCCTCGCCGTCATGGCGGTGCTGTTCTACCTGATTGCCAAGGAAGACCCGGTGCAGCGAGCGCGCAAGTCCGCGGGCACGCCCCGGGTGACCGTGAGAAGCCAGATTCAGCCGCTCAAGAACATCCAGGTTTGGCGGTTCGCCACCTATTACTTCTTCGTCTTCGGCGCTTTTGTGGCCTTGGCCAGTTGGCTGCCGCGCTACTACGTCGGCGCCTACGGGCTTGATCTGAAGCTCGCCGGCATGCTGGCGGCAGCCTATGCGCTGCCGGGTTCGGTGTTCCGTGCGCTCGGCGGCTGGATGTCCGATCTCTGGGGGGCGCGCTTCGTGATGTACCTCACCTTCCTGGTGTCGCTGGGGTGCCTGTTCGTGATGAGCTATCCGGCCACCCGCTACGAAGTGAGCGGCATACAGGGCCCAATCGTCTTTTCCTTTGGCGTCGAACTCATTCCCTTCGTGACATTGACCGTCATCCTGGGGTTCGTGATGTCTCTCGGCAAGGCAGCCGTTTACAAGCACATCCCGGTCTACTACCCGCACCATGTCGGCACCGTGGGCGGCTTGGTGGGGATGATCGGCGGGCTTGGCGGGTTCGTGTTGCCAATCGCCTTCGGCGTTCTCAACGACCTCACCGGCGTGTGGACAAGCTGTTTCATGCTGCTGTTCGCGGTCGTTCTGGTCAGCCTGGTTTGGATGCACGGCGCCATTCGCCTCATGGAGCGTCGCCGCCACCCGCAACTGGCCAGCGAGCGTGACCTCAGCGATTTGCCGGAAAGGCCTCGCCCGGCACCAAAGAGCGACCAGCTCGATGCGCCGGCGCCAGCCAAGGCTTGACGGCGCGTCGCAGCCGCACTCGGGCCGCAGTGACTCGATGAGCGCGACCTTCGGAAGTCCTTGTCCGCGCCCCACCAACGGAGAAACGCCATGAGCCAACTTCTTGACCGCCTCAACTTCCTGTCCCGCCGAACCGTGGGAACCTTTGCCGAAGGCCATGGCGTCACCACCCGGGAAGATCGAAGCTGGGAGGACAGCTACCGCAACCGATGGCATCATGACCGAGTGGTGCGCTCGACGCACGGCGTGAACTGCACCGGCTCCTGCTCTTGGAAGATCTACATCAAGGGCGGGATCGTGACTTGGGAAACGCAACAGACCGACTACCCCAGCACCCGGCCGGAGCTTCCCGACCATGAGCCGCGCGGGTGCAGCCGCGGCGCCAGCTACAGCTGGTATCTCTACTCGGCGAGCCGCCTGCGATATCCCTTGGTGCGCTCGCACCTGCTGCGGCTGTGGCGCGAGGCACGCCGAACGTTGGCGCCGGTCGCCGCTTGGGAGTCCTTGGTCAGCGATTCATGCAAGCGGGCCTCTTGGGTCTCGCGCCGGGGCCTCGGCGGCTTCATAAGGTCGGATTGGGCCGAGATCAACGAGATCGTGGCCGCGGCCAACGCCTATACGATCCGCACCCAGGGCCCCGATCGCATTGCCGGGTTTTCGCCGATTCCGGCGATGTCCATGGTCTCCTATGCGGCAGGAACCCGGTACCTCTCGCTGCTCGGCGGTGTTTGCCTGTCGTTCTATGACTGGTACTGCGACCTGCCGCCATCGTCGCCGCAGACCTGGGGCGAGCAGACTGACGTCCCGGAAAGCGCGGACTGGTACAACTCGGACTTCCTGCTGCTGTGGGGCTCCAACGTGCCGCAGACACGAACGCCCGACGCTCATTTCTACACCGAAGCACGCTATCGCGGGGCGAAGTCCGTGGTCGTTTCGCCCGACTATTCGGAAGCCGCCAAGTTCGCCGACCTGTGGCTGCACCCCCGGCAGGGCACGGACGCCGCCCTGGCGCTGGCCATGGGCCATGTGGTGCTGCGCGATTTTCACGTTGATCGCAAGTGTGCGCCCTTCCGCGACTACTGCCGGCAGAACTCAGACATGCCGATGCTGGTGCGCTTGGCGGAGGGGGATCGCTGGCACGTGCCAGGCCGCCTGCTGCGGGCTTCGGATTTCGCCGACCGGCTGGGCGAGGACAACAACCCCGAGTGGAAGACGGTGGCCATCGACCATCATAGTGACGAGCCGGTGGCGCCGCTCGGCGCGATCGGGTACCGCTGGGGCGAGGAAGGCCGCTGGACCATTGACCAGCGGGACGGGCGCGGCCGGGAAACACGCCTGCGGTTGAGCTTGGTTGACCCGGGCGTCCACGACGCCGTGATCGAGGTGGGTTTTCCTTACTTCGGCGGTCGCAAGCACCACTGCTACAGCGGTTCGGTCCAGGAGGACGTGCTGCGTCGCCGGGTGCCGGTGCGCACACTCGAGTTGGCGGAGGGTCCGGTCCCCGTGGCCACGGTTCACGACCTGCTCATCGCCAACTACGGCGTCGATCAAGGGCTCGGTGGGCCCCATGCCGCAGCCGGCTTCGATCAGCTGGTGCCTTACACGCCGGCTTGGGCGGAGGCGGTCACCGGCGTGCCGGCAGAATCCACAATCGCCGTGGCGCGGGAGTTCGCGCAAACCGCGGAACGCACCGGCGGCCGCTCGATGGCGATCCTGGGCGCCGGCATCAACCACTGGTACCACATGGACATGACCTATCGGGCCATCATCAACCTGCTGATCATGTGCGGTTGCGTCGGCCGTTCGGGCGGCGGCTGGTGCCACTATGTCGGGCAGGAGAAGGTGCGCCCCCAAACCGGCTGGCTGCCCCTCGCGTTCGCCCTCGACTGGGCCCGCCCGCCGCGGCAGATGAACGCGACCTCCTACTGGTACGCGCATGCCGACCAATGGCGCTACGAGAGCGTGCGGATTGCGGATCTGTTGTCCCCCACTGCCCCGGAAGGCGATTGGGAAGGAACGCTCATCGACTTCAACGTGCGGGCGGAACGCATGGGTTGGCTGCCATCGGCGCCGCAATTGGAAGGCAACCCGCTCAAGATTGCCGCCGCCGCCCGCCACGCTGGGCAGTCTGCCGCGGATTACGTCGCTGATGGGTTGCGCCGCGGCAAGCTGCGCCTGGCTTGCGAGGACCCGGACAACCCGGCGAACTGGCCGCGCAACCTGTTCGTGTGGCGGTCGAACTTGCTCGGCGCTTCGGCCAAGGGCCACGAGTACTTCCTGAAGCACCTGATTGGAAGCGAGCATGGCGTGCGTGCGGGCGATCTTGAGGAAACGGGCGCGGAGAAGCCCCGCGAGGTGACGTGGCGAGAATCAGCTCCCGAGGGGAAGCTGGATCTTCTGGTCACCATCGATTTCCGCATGTCCACCACTTGCGTCTATTCCGACATCGTGCTGCCGACGGCGACCTGGTACGAAAAGAACGACCTGAGCACCACGGACCTGCACCCCTTCATCCACCCCCTCGGACGCGCCGTCGACCCGCTCTGGGAATCGCGCAGCGATTGGGACATCTTCAAGGGCTTTGCCGACGCCTTTTCGCGGATCGCCCCGGAGGTGCTCGGCAAGGAGGAGGATGTCGTGCTTGCTCCAATCCTGCACGACACGCCGCTGGAAATCGCCCAGCCCACGGGGGTTCTTGACTGGAAACGGGGCGAGACCAAGCCGGTGCCTGGCGTGACCATGCCGCAGGTTGCCGTGGTCGAGCGCGACTATCCCAATGTAGGCAGCCGCTTTGCGGCGCTCGGCCCGCTCATGGACAGCTTGGGCAACGGTGGCAAAGGCTTGACTTGGGCCACCACCGAGGAGGTGGGGGAGCTTGGCCGGCTGAACGGCGTGGTCAAGCAGCCCGGCCCCGCCCTGGGGCGCCCGCGCATGGACACCGACATTGACGCCGCCGAGACGATCCTGATGCTCGCCCCGGAAACCAATGGCCAGGTGGCGGGGCGGGCTTGGGAGGCGCTCGGCCGGCACACCGGACGGGACCATGCCCACTTGGCCGCAGCAAGGGCTGAGGAGAAAATCCGCTTTCGCGACCTGGTCGCCCGGCCTCGCAAGATCATCACCTCGCCAATCTGGTCGGGGCTGGAGTCCGAGGAGGTTTGCTACAACGCCGGCCACACCAACCTGCAGGAGCGCATTCCTTGGCGCACGCTGACCGGACGCCAGCAAATCTATCAGGATCACCTCTGGATGCGGGCGTTCGGCGAGGGCTTCTGCGTGTACCGGGCGCCGTTGGACACGCGCTCGGTCGCTTCCCTGACCGACACCACTCGCAACAACGACGGCGGCTTGCTGCTGAGCTTCATCACCCCGCACCAGAAGTGGGGCATTCACTCCACCTTCTTCGACAACCTGCTGATGCTGACGCTCAATCGCGGGGGCCCGGTAATGTGGATCAGCGAAACCGACGCGAAGCGCGCCGGCATCGAAGACAACGATTGGGTGGAGGCCCATAACGCGAACGGCGCTCTCGTCGCGCGCGCCGTGGTCTCGCAGCGCATCATGGCCGGCACGACGTTCATGTATCACGCCCAGGAAAAAACCATCAACACGCCGGGTTCGCCAGTTACCGGGCGGCGGGGCGGCATTCACAACTCCGTGACCCGGACGTTGGTCAAGCCCACGCACATGATCGGCGGCTACGCCCACCAAGCCTATGGATTCAACTACATCGGCACTGTCGGCTCCAATCGAGACGACTTCGTCATTGTCCGCAAGCTGCGAGCGATCGACTGGCTCGACAGGCCGAGTGCGCAAGCGGAGGCATCCACATGAAAGTCAGGGCGCAGATCGCCATGGTCCTCAATCTCGACAAGTGCATCGGCTGCCACACCTGTTCGGTGACCTGCAAGAACGTCTGGACCGGCCGGGAAGGCATGGAGTACGCCTGGTTCAACAATGTCGAGTCGAAACCCGGAATCGGCTACCCCAAGTCCTGGGAAGACCAGAAGCGCTGGCGTGGCGGCTGGTTTCGGCGCCGCAATGGCAAGCTGCGCCTCGGTGCTGGTGGGCGGTGGCGCCTGCTCGCCAAGCTTTTCGCCCACCCGGACCTGCCGGAAATCGACGACTACTACGAGCCGTTCACTTACGACTACGACGACCTCCAGTCCGCACCCGAATCCGGCAGCGTGCCGACCGCTCGGCCGCGTTCCCTGCTCTCCGGCCGGCGGATGGAGAAGGTTTCCTGGGGGCCGAACTGGGAGGAAATCCTTGGCGGCGAATTCAGGAAGCGGTCCAAGGACAGCAACTTCGAAGGCATTGAAAAGGCCATTTACGGCGCCTTCGAGCACAGCTTCATGATGTACCTGCCGCGTCTTTGCGAACACTGCTTGAACCCGAGTTGCGTCGCCGCTTGCCCGTCAGGCTCCATTTACAAGCGGGAGGAAGACGGCGTGGTGTTGATCGACCAAGAGAAATGCCGCGGTTGGCGCATGTGCGTGCCGGCCTGCCCGTACAAGAAGATCTACTTCAACTGGAAGTCGGGCAAGTCGGAGAAGTGCACGTTCTGCTATCCGCGCATCGAGGCGGGCGAGCCCACGGTGTGTTCCGAAACCTGCGTCGGCCGCATTCGCTACCTCGGCGTGCTGCTCTACGATGCGGACCGAATCGCCAGCGCGGCTTCGGTGGCCCGCGACCAGGAACTCTACGAAGCGCAGCTCGGCCTCTTTCTCGACCCTGACGACGCGGAAGTTGCGCGCCAGGCGGATGCCGACGGCATTCCGGCGGATTGGATGGAAGCGGCCCGTCGTTCGCCCGTGCGCAGGATGGTGCTGGACTGGCGGATCGCCTTTCCGCTCCACCCGGAGTACCGAACGTTGCCGATGGTCTGGTATGTGCCGCCGCTCTCGCCCATCCAGTCGGTGGCCGCGGCGGGGCAGCTGGCGCTTGAGCAGGGGATGCCGGACGTGCACTCGCTGCGCATACCGGTCCGCTATCTCGCCAACCTGCTGACCGCCGGGGACGAAGCGCCCGTGGTCCGGGCGCTGGAGCGCATGCTCGCCATGCGGGCGTTCATGCGCGCCCGTTCCGTGGATGGCGTGGACGGCGCGGATATTGCGGATCGCGCCGGTCTCGATGCGAACCAGATTCTGGAGATGTACCAGCTGCTGGCCATTGCCAATTACGAAGACCGGTTCGTCATCCCGACGTCGCACCGCGAGTCAAGCGAGGCGGTGCGGGACCTGCAAGGCGCCTGCGGCGTCAGCTTCGGCAATGGCTGCTCCACCGGCATCAGCCCCGCCGGGCTCTTCGGCACCGGCCGGGCGGCGGCGGTCAACGCCGACATCATCGCGGTCGGCCGATGATTGCCACTTTGAAAGCGCTGTCTCTGCTGCTCTGCTACCCGAATGCAGAACTATGCGGCGGCGCTCCGGAGCTGTCCCGCGCGATTCGCGAGGAGGCGCTGCTCGGCCGCTTCCGCCGCCGCCGATTGACGGCTTTTCTGGACGAATTCGCCGCCGCCGACCTATACGAACTTCAGGAGCGCTACGTGCAGCTGTTCGACCGCACGCGCTCGCTGTCCCTGCACCTGTTCGAGCACATTCATGGTGACAGCCGCGCCCGAGGGCAGGCACTGGTGGATCTTGCTGGCTTCTATGAGCGGCACGGCTTCCGGGCCGACCGCCGTGAACTCCCCGACTACCTGCCTTTGTTCCTCGAGTTCGCTGCCCTGCGCCCGCTGGCTGAGGCGCGCCACCTGCTCGGAGAACCCCGGCAAGTCATTGGGGCCTTGGAACGGCGACTCGACGCCCGGGGCAGCGGTTACGCCTGCGTTTTCGCAGCTATCGGCGCACTATCCGACCAGCCTGCGGGTTCCGCGGCATTGCGCGCAAACGATGCGATTGACGATGACCCAGAGGATCTCGATGCCCTTGACCGTGCGTGGGCCGAAGCTCCGGTGGCGTTCGGGCCGAGCGGTCTCGATCAAGGCGGCGGGCGTTCCTGCCGTTCGGCCGACCCTTGGAGTGTGCATCAGCAACCACAGCCAAGCCAGGCCGTCCGGTTTGTCAAGCCTACGCAAAACCGGAGACCATGAGTGTTGATGGCTCCAGCGTTCGGCGTGGGCGGCGACAGCGCGGGACCCGGTAAACCGCAACAGGAGCGATATGGAGGGCAGAACCGATGCTGAACCTGAACGCAATCCTTTTCGGCGTGTATCCCTACATCGCCATCACCGTGCTCGTAGTGGGTTGCATCGTTCGCTACGACCGCGAGCCCTACACTTGGCGCGCGCAGTCCAGCCAGTTGTTGCGCCGCCGCCTGCTGTTGGCGGGCTCCACACTGTTTCACGCTGGCATCCTGTTGGTGCTTTTCGGGCACTTGTTCGGGCTCTTGATTCCGATTGGCGCGTTTGAGTCGCTTGGATTCGGGCATGGCTTAAAGCAGATGGCGTCAATCGCGGCGGGCGGCGCTGCGGGTGCGGTGTCCTTGGCTGGCGGCCTGCTGCTCCTCTACCGTCGCTTGGTGGACGCGCGTGTTCGGCGAGCCTCCACGTTCGGAGACTTGGCAGTTCTGACGCTGCTCAACCTGCAGCTCGCTATTGGTCTAGCCACGATCTGGGTTTCGGCGGAACATCTCGACGGGTCGGAAATGCTGAAGCTCATGGCTTGGAGCCACGGCATTGTGACCCTTGACGTTGCCGCGCACAGTTACATTGCGGACGTGCATTGGGTTTACCGGCTCCATCTGTTTCTCGGGCTGACGCTGTTCCTGATTTTCCCGTTCACCCGCCTGGTGCACATGCTGAGTGCCCCGCTACGCTACCTGTGGCGGCCCGGCCACCAGATCGTGCGCGCTCGATAGCGCGTCCGCCGAAGGCGAACACGAGGCGGACAATCGAAGGCGAACGTCTTGCGAGCCATCGCGAGAAAAGGTAAATTCGGTGGCTTTGTTTCGGAACGGGGTACTTTTAGGGGCAGCGATCCACTCAAGATCGTTGCGATTTCAGACACAGCATGAGTCATCTTCAGGGAGTAGACAATGAAGTTAGCTAGGTTTCTTGCAATGGTTGCCAGCCTGCCTCTCGGGCTGCTGACATGGGGCGTTAGCGCGGCGGAAAGCGATGCCGCTGACGGCGACATTGAGGAATTGGTCGTCACCGGTTCCTACATTCGCGGCACGCCGGAGGATTCGTCTTCACCGGTTGAGGTGATGACCCGGGAGGACATGGACCTCAGCGGCACCCCCAACGTGCTGGAGATGATCCGCAACATGGGGCCGAGCACGGGTATTGACGGCGAAACCAATCAGTTCCAGTCCAACGGCTTGGAAGGGGTGTCCAACGTCAATCTGCGCGGCTTGGGCGCCGCTCGCACGCTGGTGATGCTCAACGGCCGCCGCATGCAGTACTCCCCCTATGGCATTGCGGAAACAGGGCAGTTGTTCGTCAACACCAATGCCATTCCAGCCATCGCCCTAGAGCGCATCGAACTGCTCAAGGACGGCGCCAGCGCCACCTACGGCTCCGACGCGGTGGCCGGCGTGGTGAACTTCATCACCCGCTCCGATTTCCGTGGCCTTGAAGTGCTGGTGTCCGGCAAGGACATGGAAGGCAACGACGACGGCGATTGGGAAGGCGGGTTCATCGCCGGGTTCGGCACGGACCGCCTCAATGTGGTCGCTTCGGTAGGCTACCAGTACAGAGGCAAGGTGCCGACCCGTGAGAAGTCCTGGGCGTTGGACGACACGTTCGCGACCAATCCGCGTGGCGGTTTTTCCGGCATTCCCAACCCGTCGAGGTTGCTGGGGCTGTCCAGTACTTTTACCCCCACCGGGCTGGTCAGCGATCCAGACTGTGTGACGGTGGGTGGCCATCTCGATAACGGAGTGTGCAGATTTCGCTTCACCGACTTTTTCAACATCGCCGAAGAAGAGGAGCACTACCAAGCCTTTGTGGAGGCGGACTTCGACCTCAACGATTCTTGGACCCTGGGCGGCGAGTTCCTGTACGCCAAGGACGACGTGCCGGACTGGAACTCATCCCCCTCCTATCCGCCCCAGGCGCTGTTCAGCGCAGATCGCTACGTTGGCCCCGGCATGCCGCACTTTGACGACTTCATCGCCCGCAACCCAGACTTGGCGGAGCAGATGGCCGGTGGCGCCCAAGTGCTTGGACGCATTTTCGGCGTGGCTGGCGATGCCCAGAGCAACTTCCGGGAGTACGAACAGATTCGCATGAGCGTGGATCTGGAAGGCGCCTTTGAAAACGGCATCGGCGTGATCGCCACCCTGACCTACGGCAAGGCCGAAGGGGAGCGCAACACGGACGACACCGCCATCGACCGCTTGGCATTCGCCTATCGCGGCCTCGGCGGCCCGGACTGCGACGTCGATTCCGGGGTGCCGGGCAGCGGCAACCTGGGCACCGGCAACTGCTACTACTACAACCCGTTCACCAGCGGCTATCCCGTATCCCAGTCTCACACGGCCCTCGATGTGCCGCCGCCTGGCAGCGAAAACCCGCAGTTGCACAATGCCGATTGGATGCAGGATTGGCTGCAGGACCCCATCGGCACCCAAGTGGAGACCGAGCTGCTGGTCGCGGACCTGATCTTCAACGGCGAATCTTCCCTAGCGCTCGGCGGCGGCAGCGTCGGCTGGGCAGCGGGCGTGCAGTACCGGCGCGAGGACTACAAGGTCACCCCCAACCAATACACCGATCTCGACCAGACCCCTTGCGCCTTCGGCCTGCAGCCTGGCGAGAGCTACTCGCGGGGGGCGGAGGGCTTCGGTTTGCCGTTCACGTTCAATTGCCCGTCGGACCCGTTGAGCATCACCGGCGGCTATCACTTCCTGGCCGGCACCCGCAACTTTGAGACGGATCAGGACATCGTCGCCCTGTTCGGCGAGCTGCAGGTGCCGCTCTCGGAGCGCGTGGATGTGCAGGCGGCGATTCGCTATGAGGACTACGGCGGCGCCGTGGGCTCGACGCTGGATCCGAAGTTGGCTGTCCGTTGGGACCTAACCGACGCGGTGACCCTGCGCGGCTCCGTCGGCACCAGCTTCCGCGGGCCAGGCCTCAATCAGTTGAGCGGCAGAGGCACCTCGTTGCAGTTTGTGGCGCCCACCGGTGCCTTCAAGGCGGTGGATACCAGCGGCAACCCGGATCTGAGCCCCGAGTCCGCCACCACTTGGAACTTCGGCTTGGTGCTCAATCCCACCGAAAACCTGTTCGCCACGATTGACTATTGGATCTTCGACTTCACTGATCCCATTGTCATCGAGCCGGCGGGCGACATTGTCAGCGTGGCCTTCGACGACACCAATCCGGCCCAGGACGAGGCCGCGTCCAAGCTGGTCTTTCAGGATCCCGCCAATCCAGTGGCAGCAGGCGTTCAGCGGATCAACGTGTCCTTTCAAAATGGCCCGGACGTCAAAACCGACGGCATCGACTATCAGGTGGAGTGGGACGTTCCCGCCGGCGATCTGCTGTGGACCTTGGGCAGCCAAGGCACCTACATACTCAACTACGACGTGGACGGCTGGCAGTGGGCATCGGAGTTCGAGGCGGTGGGCAAGCTGAACCGCTTCACCTACGTGCGGCCGCTGCCGGACTTCAAGAACAACGTTTACGTCAATGTGGCCATGGGCCGGCACAACCTGCGGCTGGACCACTGGTTCACGGCGGACTACGACGATGCGGATGCGCCGGCAGGCGCGGACTGGGGCATCGACAGCCACCACACCTTGGACCTGAACTACAACTTGCGGCTCAACCAAGACCGCACCCGCGTGTTCCTGTCCATCGTCAACATCACGGATGAGAAACCGCCCTTTGCGCGGCTCGACCTGAGCTACGATCCCTACACCCACAATCCATTTGGGCGCATCATTAAGTTGGGCGTTCAACATCGCTTGGGAGGCGGCACCTGATCCGCTGTCACAACCCCGGAGCCACAGCCGTGCCACGCTGGCCGATGCGGCTCCGGGCTAGGGGGCTCGGCCGGGCAGTGCTCTTGCTGCTCGGCCTCGCCCTTGCGCCCGCCGGATGGACTAGCGACGAGGGCGCTGATGCACCAACAGCCCCGGCGCAAGCGAAAGCGGCAGCGGAGGAGGCCAACGCGTCAGAAACCGATGCGGTGGTCTGCAAGCGAGTCAAGGTCACCGGCAGCCACATGCGCCAACGGGTCTGCTTCAAGCGCAGCGAATGGCGGGCGATGCGGGAGCACGCCCGTGAGGTGATGTCCCGCAAGCTGCAAAACACCAGCTCTCCATCAGGCTGAATCCCGCAGCCTCAGTCCGCCCGAATGCGGACCTTCGGTTCGCTGGTGTTGTGCTGGCGCAGATTTTCAACGAATCGAAACGCACGAGCACATTGGGCTCGAGTCCATCGCTCCTTGAAACGCCAACACTGGTACTTGCCGGAATCCGCCAGTACATTAGCGGCTCCAATAGCGAAGCATTAGGGGAACCAAGGATGGACTTTCACTTCGCCACCGCATGGGAGGCCGTTGCCGATACCGTCGGCCAGAAGCCCGCCGTGATTTGCGACGGCCAAGTTCGCAGCTGGCGCGAATTCGATGACCGTGCGGCCCGGCTGGCGGCAGTTTACAGTGCCAGCGGCTTGGGCGTTGATTCGAAGGTGGGCACCTACTTGCACAACTGCCCGGAATATCTCGAAGCGCAGTACGCGGCATTCAAGATCAGCGGCTGTCCGATCAACGTCAACTACCGCTACAAGGCCGAAGAGCTGGTCTACCTGCTCGACAACGCCGATGCCGAAGCGGTGGTTTTCCAAGCCTGCTACGCCGCGCGCATCTGGGAGATACGCGACCGCCTGCCCAAGGTGAAGCTCTACATTCAAGTGGACGACGGCACCGAAACCCTGCTCGACGGCGCCTTGGACTATGAGCGCGCCATCCGCGGTGCCACGCCCCTGCCGCGCATAGAGCGGGATCCCTTGAGCATCTACATGCTCTACACCGGCGGCACCACGGGCATGCCCAAGGGCGTGATGTACCACGGCGGCCTCTTCTGCCAAGCGCTGACGAGCATGGGCGCCGTCGGCCGGGAACTGCCGCCACCCGAGCGGGTCGCCGAAGTGCCTGCCTTGATTGAGGCCATTGGCGATGGCGCGCCCATCGCGCTGCCCGCCTGCCCGCTCATGCACGGCACCGGCATGTGGCTGGGCGGCTTCGTGACGCTGTCCTTGGGCGGCACCGTGGTGCTCACGCCGCGGCTAGGGCTGGACCCTGACCATCTTTGGGGATTGGTGGAGCGCCACCGCGTCACCGATCTCGTCATTGTTGGCGACGCCTTCGCCCGGCCCCTGCTGGCGGCGCTGGACGAAGCGGCGGCGCGCGGCAACCCCTACGACCTCTCCAGCTTGCGGCAGATCATCTCCAGTGGCGTGATGTGGAGCGCCGAAAACAAGCAGGGCCTGCTCAAGCACCATGACATGGCGCTGGTCGATGCCATCGGCTCCACGGAAGGCGGCATGGGCACCAGCGTCACCACCCGGGAGGCCAGCACCGAGACCGCCAAGTTCGTGCTGAACGAAGGCGTGAAGGTCTTTACCGAGGACGGCCGGGAAGTGCAGCCTGGCTCCGGGGAAATGGGCATGATCGCCAGCAGCGGCAGCGTGCCCGTGGGCTACTACAAGGACCCGGAGAAGAGTGCGGCCACGTTCCGCGAAATCGACGGCGTGCGCTACAGCTTCCCCGGTGACTTCGCCACCATCGAAGCCGACGGCACCATCACGCTCTTGGGGCGCGGCAGCGTCTGCATCAACACGGCTGGCGAAAAGGTGTTTCCGGAGGAGGTGGAGGAGGCCATCAAGCGCCATCCCGAGGTGGCCGACAGCCTCGTGGTGGGCGTGCCCGATGATCGCTTCGGCGAACGCGTCGTGGCAGTGGCTTCCTGTGGCCAACCGGACGCCGTGGCCGAGGCCGATCTGATCGACTTCACTCGCCAGCACTTGGCGGGCTACAAGCTGCCCAAGCAGGTGGTGTTTGTGGACCACGTCCAGCGGGCGCCCAACGGCAAGGCCGACTACAAGTGGGCCAAGCGCACGGCCCTCGCCGAACTGGGTATCGAAGAGTAGACATCGAGTCAGGGGAAACGCCATGTCTTCGGAATCGCTATACGAACTGATGCGCACCCAGCGCGCCATCCGGCGGCTGCGGCCCGACCCCATCCCGGAGGAAGTGCTTGGGCGCATCATGCAGGCCGCGGCTTGGGCGCCGAGCGGCGGCAACCAGCAGCCCTGGCGCATGGTGATGGTGCATGACAGCGCCTTGAAAACCCGCTTGGGCGAACTCTACACGCGCCGCTGGACGGCTTTCGCGGCCAGCTACCGGGAACGTTTCGCCAACGCGCCGGAAGAGGAGCGCCAGCGCCAGGAGCGCACCATCGCTGCCGGCGACCACTTGGCCAGCCACATGGGCGAGTGCCCGGTGGTGGCGGTGGTGTGCTTCAATCCGCAGTTCATGGCAGTGACCGACGCCAAGCAGGATCGGGTGTCCGTGGTGGGTGGCGGCTCCGTCTATCTGGCGGTGCAGAACCTCATGCTCGCCTGCCGGGCGGAAGGCGTGGGCTGCGTGCTCACCACCCTGCTGTGCATGGACGAGCCAGCGGTGCGCGAACTGCTCGGCATCCACCCGGACTGGTTCACCGCCGCCGCGGTGCCCATGGGCTACCCCGTGGCGGGCGGTTACGGACCCACTGCCCGCAAGCCGGTGGGAGAGTTGTTCTATCGCGACGCTTGGGGCGCGTCCTGATGCCTCTGGGCGAATACCAGCGAATTGCCGTCAGCCGCCGGGAGCGCATCCTGGTGCTGGCCTTGGGCAACGGCAAAGTGAACGCCGTTGACGCACAGATGCACCGGGAGCTGGCGCAAGTGTTCTTCGACGCCCAGGACGATGCGGACAGCGACCTGGTGATCCTCACCGGCACGGGTCGAGCCTTCTGCGCCGGCGGTGATACGGACTGGTTCCGCCGCCAAATCGAGGATCCGCGAAGCTTCCGGGCCATCGCCCCGGAGGCCAAGCGCATCGTCAGTTCGCTGTTGGAGTTGGAAAAGCCGCTGCTGTGCCGGCTGAACGGGGCGG
Source organism: Candidatus Azophilus sp. (assembly GCA_965220835.1). GTDB lineage: Bacteria > Pseudomonadota > Gammaproteobacteria > Pseudomonadales > Azotimanducaceae > Azophilus. The sequence continues at coordinate 3,694,692 of OZ244842.1, forward strand.
CGGCCGGCCTGGGCGCCACCATTGCGCTGATGAGCGACGTCATCATCGCTGCGGACACCGCCGTCATTGGCGACCCGCACATCAAGGTCGGCTTGGTGGCGGGCGATGGCGGGGCCATCATCTGGCCGCAGTTGATTGGCTTCGCCCGGGCCAAGGAGCTGTTGCTCACCGGCGACCTTCTGCCCGCCCCGGAGGCCGCCCGCATGGGCCTCATCAACTATGCCGTGCCGGTTGCGGAACTGGACGCGAAGGTGGACGAAATCGCCAACAAGATTTTGGGCAACCCGCGTTGGGCGGTGCGTTGGACCAAGACGGTGGCCAACATTCCGCTGCGCGAACTCGCCGCCCGCCTCTCCGACCCGGCCATCGCCTACGAAATCCTCACCAACCTCACCGAGGACCGCCGCGAGGCGGTGGACGCCTTCATCGAACGGCGCACCCCCCGATACAGCGGGGAGTGATGCCTTGAGCTTGCAGACGTTCATCGACGAACCGGACCACGTTGGGGAGATCCGCCGCCAAGTCCAACGCTTCATCGCCGACGAGGCGCCCCGCGAAAAGCGCCGGCTCTGGGACCGGGAGCATCGCTTCCCGCGCGAAGCCTTCCGCCGCTTGGGGGACTTGGGCGTGATGGGCCTGACCATAAGCGAAGAGTACGGCGGCGCCGGGCAGGACATCGTGGCAGCGGTGGCGGTCATCGAGGAGCTGTGCCGCGCCGGCCCCTTTCTGGCCGGCCCCTACATTCACGCCGCCTTCTACGGCGGCATGAACCTCTCCGAAAACGGCTCTGACGCGCAGAAGCGCGAACTCTTGCCGAAGCTGGCGGCCGGCGAGATGACCTTCGCCTACGGCCTCTCCGAGCCCAGCGTGGGCGGCGACCTGGCCAGCGTGGAAACACGCGCCGAGCAACGTGACGGCAAGATCGTGGTCAACGGCGCCAAACGCTGGTGCACGGGCGCTGACTTTGCGGACTTCATTTATTGCCTGGTGCGCTCCGGCCCCGCCGAGGACCGCTACCGCAACCTCTCCTTCCTGCTGGTGCCCACCGACGCGCCCGGCCTCAGCATGACGCCCATAGAGCACGTCAACCTGCGCTACACGCTGTCGTCCGACGTCTATTTCGACAACGTGGAACTGCCCCCGGAAGCCGTGGTCGGCGGCATCGAGATGTGGAACCAAGGGTGGCGGCAGTTGGCCGGACGCGCCCTGGACGTGGAGAAGATTGAGCTGACCGCGGTGATCTTCGGCATCGCCCAAGCCGCCATGGAGGAAGCTTGGCAGTACGCTGAGGAGCGCGTCCAGTTCGGCCAGCCAATCGCCGGCCACCAAGCCATTCGCCACAAGCTGGTCACCGCCCGCACCAAGCTCCAAGCCTGCCGCCACATGCTGCACCACGCCGCCTGGCTGGCCAACGAAGGCCGTCCTTGCGCGGTTGAGACGAGCATGGCCAAGCTGTTCTGCGCCGACACCGGCGTTGAGATTGCGCTGGCCTGCCAGCAGGTCATGGGCGCCTACGCCCTATCCGACGGCCACGACATGGAGCGCCACGTCCGCGACCTGCTCGGCATGCCCATCGTCGGCGGCTCATCGGACATGCAGCGCAACAACTTGGCATCGCTGTGGCGCTTGGGGCGGCAGTGAACAAGCCCTCGCCCTTGGCAACGAACAAGGCCAACGCAATGGCGTTCTACGACCTCATGTTCAACCAATGCCAGCCCCGGGCCGCCATCGAGAAGTACGTTGGAGACCGATACACACAGCACAACCCCGAAGTGGGCGATGGCAAGGCGGCATTCATTGCCTACTTCGAGCGAATGCAGGCCGAACACCCCGGCAAGCGGGTGCATTTCAAGCGAGCGATAGCGGAAGGCGACCTGGTGGTGCTGCACTGCCATCAGGAATGGCCGGGCGACGACGACTACGCGGGGATCGACATATTCCGCTTTGACGACAACGGCAAAATAGTCGAGCACTGGGACGTTCTGCAGATCGTGCCGAAGAAGGCAGCCAACCCGAACACGATGTTCTGACAAGGCCAAGGAAGCGACGGTTGCCGTGTGCGAAAGCCGGGCGGCTTGGGCAGCACGCTGTTGCCCTGCTGAAGCATCCTCCCCCACTTGGCCAAGCTGTTAGTCACCGACACCGACGTAGAGATTGCAGATATCCGACGCCAAGAATTCGCGCCTGCGCTCCGTGCAGCGGCGACGACATTTGGGGAGTTGGGAGGTGCTCGCACAATGGGGCGCACAAGCACTGCCAAGTTGACAAACCACGGAGCACCCTGTTCCATGAACAGCCGCGAATCGGACAATTTTGGATTGCTTGAAGCGATGGCCAGCACCTCAAGGAATTGGGAAGCGGTACCGGGGTTCAGCCCCGACACTGGCAAATACGTCCCCTTGAATCTAGAGCACTGGTTGCGCGACCACGAAATACATGAAGACGGCAAGTCTCGCGGGGCCAAAGATCTGCCAGCGTCGGATATTGAGGGCTTGGACGGCACCGAACAGCGAATTGTGGACTGGATCAATCAACGCGGCCGCAACTGTCGAGACACAATTGCCAGGTACTTGTCGGACGTTGAGCGCCAGCTTGCAGATATGGACAGGGATGAGGATCTCGACGATACCACCCGTCAAGTGGAAGAGAGGGCGCAAAACGGTAAGCGTGAACTGGAAAAGCAAGCAGACTCGTGCGCAAATGCCATGGCGCCCAAGGAGGAAGCGACGCGCCGTGCCAGTCTCGACTTCGAGCACTTCAGACAGGAAAACCGCTTGACCCGGCCACCCGAGTACTCGCACCGGCGCAACTCCGAGTGGTGGATTTGCGGCGCCTTTCTCCTAGAGGTGGCACTTAATGCAAGCTTGCTTATGGAGGTTAGCCCTTATGGCTTCATGGGTTCTTTCGGTCAAATGGCACTGATTAGCTTGCTCAACGTGGTGCTGCTTGGCTTGGCCATGGGGGCTTTGCTTCGCCAAGCTCACCACGTTCACTCAGGCCGCAGGCTGGCAGCTGTCTTGGGATGCCTTGTGTTGCTCAGTGCTGGAATCGCATTCAACTTGCTAGTGGGCCACTTCAGGGACAGCATGCAAGCGGTTGCCAATGCCCCAACTGCTGAACTATTTGTTCTTGGCGACGACGCGCTCCAGCGATTTCTGGCGCATCCCTTGAGTTGGGACGCCTTTCAGTCCTTTTTGCTGGCGCTGTTGGGCATTGCTTTCTTCTGTTTCAGTGGATTCGAGTGGCTTCGGCGCGATGACCCATACCCCGGGTATGGCCAAAGGGACCGGCAGCTCCAGATAGAGCTGCGGTCATACGCGGCTGCTTATGATGAGTCCCAAAGCGTTCTTGAGAGCACGTTCAAGGAATATGAGGGCTGGTTGCAAGACAGCAGACACAGGCTCAGAATTCAGCAAGATCGATACCGAGAGTTGGTGGTTCGTTGCCAAGGTATCACGCAGAATTACCCAACCAATCTGCAGCAGTACCAGAATGACCTAGACTACCTGCTCGAAGCATGGCGTACCGCAAACCGAGACGCTCGCAGCACACCAGCGCCAAGTCACTTCGCAAGCAAGGTTGAGATCGACGCGGGCATTTTGGCGGCACCGCCATTCAATCCCCCGCCAGACAATTCAATGGACCACAGGGAAACGTTGAGGCAACAAGTGCATGAGGCGATTGGCCAGCTGCAGGAAGACTACAAATGCCTGCGCCGACGCTTCAAGCTTATCGATGAACTGACTGACGGCAAGCATGAACCCTAGGGCGAAGCACAGGCGCACCAAGGGCCGAGGAGTTGGCTGGCGGGCCGGGTTCAACCTCAGACCTTGCTGGGCAATTTGGGCCTTGGTCGCCATTTCCATAGCCAACGGCTGCACTCGCTCTCGTCTCGACCACGACTTGTGCCCTATCGATCCCAAGCCCCAGCATACGACGGTATTGCTGGTCGATACTTCCGACCCCTTGGCACTCAAGCACCGCGAAAAACTGAGAACGCTGATCAGGGAACTGCAGGATCCGAGTGATGCTGAAGGCAACTACGCTTCCCACAAGATTGAGCCAGGCGAGGAGCTTGTGGTCTATGAGCTTGCAGCCGACTTGGCTGAACTGGAACCGGCGATTCGAGTCTGCAATCCCGGCGGCAATCCGGACACTCGGACGATTGTGGATGACCTGACCAGTGGCAGGACCATAGAGCTGCGTCGCTGGAATGACTTTCGTGCTCGATTGGAGCGCCTTTTTGACCAACAAGGTCAAAGCACGCTGCCACGGTCTCTGATTCTCGAGACAATCGGCGTGGTAACCGCCCGACATGCATCAAGCCTGCGGGCACTTGATCAGAACACCCACCGAATGCACTTGATTCTCTATTCTGACCTATTGCAGCACTCAAGTGCCGGCGGACTGTCACACTATGGACCCTACCCCCAACCTGAAGCCCTTCTGACCCAAGCTGGCCTGCGACATCTCAAGAGTGATTTGAGCGCGGTCGATGTCAGCATCTATCGATTGGAGAGGAACAGCATTGACGCTGCGCGCTGGCAAACCAAGGAGCACTACTATTGGTGGGAGGACTTGGTCCACACCTTTGGCGGGCAGGTAATTTGGATCGAGTCGATATAGGTTCCAATGCGGCTCGATTCCGTGGCGCACTCAGGGCGTCACTGATTTGGTACTTCTTGGTCGGCGCCGCATTCATCGTGGCCGTCAAATTGGGAGTTGCCGGAACGCCCGGCGCGCTATTGGCTGCTTCAATCGCCTCCTTGGCCGTCTTTCTGAAGTGCTGGGGACATTGGGGAGACCGTGGCGACACAGCGAGTTGGGCTAGTGACGAGGTCTACTACCTAGGCCTGCTCTACACTTTGATTTCGTTGATTCTGGCAATCGTCCAACTTTTCATATTGGAGGTGAGCGAAGCGGGAGCGGAAAGTCTGCGAAGTCGAACAAACGATCTCATAGGCAATTTCGGCATTGCCTTGACCTCGACGGTAGCTGGCATTCTCGGTCGGATTTTGCTGCAGACCAGGAGTGACGCGGACTCCTCAAAGAACCCCAGCACGATCGCTTCGTCCCCAACGGGGCAAACCGTTGCCCTTCCCGAAACCGATTTGCGTTCGGACAACGATACCGTCGAACCCGTTCTATCTTGGGAAGCAAGAGAGCAGCTTCAAGCGTTGCGGCGCAATCTGTTCGAAGCCGCAGAGGGCTTCGCCCATTTCACCCGCGTGACGCTCGAGCAAGCCGATGGTACGCGGGCCAGTGCCGAGCGAGTGATCGGGGGATTAAACGAACGTCTATCCGAGATCGCGCAGTCTGAAATTCAAGGCATCGCAGCCGACTGGCAGGGTGCCTTTGCGGCGATGCGCAACGATCACGAGACCGCCGTTGCGGAAGCAAAGCTAGAATTGCTTCAGTTGCGTCAACGATGGGCGGGACTGAGTAACCAGGCACAGACGGAAATCGAGCACCTGACTGAGCACTTTAGTGCGGCGGCCACTCAAGCACTTCAACAAACCGAAGCGGGATGGTCAAAACTCGCAGCTTCGCTGGCGCAATCAGCGGAGGCTGTGCGCACCAATTCAGAAAAACACAACGCTGGATTGAACGCGCTGCTGCAGGACTTAACCGGGCTCCGCCAGCAACTTGAGCCCTTTGGCGCTGCCTTGGTGGATGCCAGTGAAGCCGTCTCCAAGTTTGAAGCACAGGCGCGGGAGTCGACCATCGATCGCGGCGACCTCGGGCAAGTGGTGCAAGACGCAACGCAGACCTTGCTTGCTCTAAACGACACTACCAAGCGTTTGGATGCCGACCTGATCTCCCAAGTTGCAGAGATGGGTAACGCCCATCGAGCGATGGCCGATACGTGCAAGAATCTGATCGCGGACGTGGACGCGCTGTGCCGGATCGCCCTTGAGTCCATTGCCGACCGAACCCAAGATGCGACCACGACGCTTGGTCAGGCAGCCCACCAAGCAGATGCTCTCCAAGCGAAGATTGAAGGGCTCGCCGGAACGCTCGATGCGCAACGAAGCAAGGCTGAGCGCAACACCGCGCAATTCGAAAGCCTGCTGGGGGACGTGCTGCGAATCTCACGGGATCCGATCACTTCAGATCACCGCACTGCCGGCGATGATTCGGAGCCGGGCGAGCGTAGTTCGGTCGCCCAGAGCAGCCAGTCTCAAACCACCACCAGCACTTCCGCTGAACCCAAATCCAGGCCTTGGTGGCCGCTGGGTCGGGGCGGCGACACCTCCTAGCTAGACGTTCGTGGGGGATTCTCCTGACTCACATGAAGCCGCCTATCGACGGGGGACAGTGTTTGGCTTGACCGTCGCGGAAGTGTTCATACTGTTGCTGTTCTTGTTGATGTTGCTGTTTTTGTCGCTCAGTCAGCAATGGGAGGCGAATGCAGAGAATCTCCAAAAAGTGAGACAAAATCTGCGCGAAGTGTCGGCAGAGCGGGGACAGTTGAAGCAGGAATCGGAGGTACTGCGAGATAGGATTCGCACGCTCAGCCGACAACACGAAAGCGTCAAACAGCAACGCAAGAGAGTGGAGCAAGCGCTCACGGACGCACGTCGACTGTTGGATGGCCAAGACGAAACTCTCTTGGAGGAGGTGCAAAAGCAGCGGGAAAGGGCGGAGCAGCTCGAATCGGAGCTCGGCGAAAAGGTTGCCTTGCTGGAGAAAGGCGAGAACCCGCCCTGTTGGTATCGCAAAGTGCCTGATTCAGACAAAGCGAGTGGCGAGCGCGAAAAGGCATACTACTCATTCGACGTAGGCGTGTTTGAGGATCACCTGATTGTTCGGCGAGGTGACACCCCACCGGGTGGAGCCGAAGACGACAACGGGGGAAGCTTCGCAGATGAAGCTAACGCGCTGAACTTCGATGCGCTTCCCTATGGTCAACGGCTGAGCGACGGCGAGTTTGAGCGGCACTTCGAACCGATCTGGCAGGCTGGCAAGAAAAGTCGAGTGCGCAGTTATTCTTGCATTTTTTGGGTTCGAGTCTGGGACGAAACTGCGCCCGGGGCCAAAGTGCGGTGGAAGCAAGCCCACGATAAAGTCCTTGAGGGGCTGTTCGGCACCTATCAAGTGCAAGACGACCCATGGTTACCCATCGCGCCCTAGGCCACTGCTCACCTTCGTCCCTGGAAATAGGCGAAGCACAACAAGCCAATCAGCGCCCAGCCGAGGATCATCGACCACTCGTAGGGCCACAGCAGAGCCGAGGGGCTCCAGGGCAGGAAGGCGGACAGCAGCGCGATAGAAAGCAGCACGGCGCCCCAGCCAACGGCGCTGCCCTTGGCCACCTTGAAGGGGCGGGGCAAGTCCGGCTCCGTCTTGCGCAGGCGCAGGAAGGCGAGCGCCACGAACAGAAAGGCGATGGTGACGCCAAAGCTGCCCACGTTGACCAACCACACCAGGATGGTGCGCCCGAACAGCGGCGAGATGCAGCACAGCAAGCCGATGGTGATGATGCCGACGTAGGGCGTTCGGTAGCGGGGATGCAGGCGGGCGAAGATGCGCGGGATTTGGCCCGACTCGGCCAAGGCGAACATCACCCGGCTGCCGCCGATGATGAAGGCGTTCCAACTGCTGAGTATGCCGCCGACGCCGCCGAGCACCAGCACGCTGCCGGCCCAGTTTCCGCCCCAGAGCGCCGATGCCGCTTCGCCGGTGGCCATGTCGCTGGCGGCCAAGGCCTCCTTCGGCAGTGCCACGGCCACCGACAGCCCAATCAGCACGTACCACAGCACGGCCATGACCACGGAGACCACCAGCAACAGGCCGATGCGCGATTGCGGCAAGTTGATCTCCTCCGCCGACTGCGGAATGACATCGAAGCCCACCAGCAGGGCGGGCACCATGATCAGCACGGTGAGGATGCCGGTGGCCGGTTCGGCGATGAAGGGCCGCGCCCGGTCCAGTTCGCCGAAGCTGAGTGCGCCGGTGAACAGCAGCATGCCGGACAGGAAGATCATCAAGGCAATCAGGTTCTGCAAGCGTGCGGCGGCCTTGATGCCGAGCACGTTGACCAGCGTGATGACGATGGCGCCGCCCGCCCCGATGAGGACGAAGCCCAAGTCCACATCAGCGTCGAGCACGCGCCACAGGGTGCCGATGCGAATGCTGGGCGCCAAGTACTCGATGGCGGTGGGCAGCGCGACCGATTCGAACAGGCACACCGCAAGATAGGCGAACAGCAGCGCCCAAGTGCAGACGAATGACCAGGTCGGGCCGAGGGCACGGTGCGTGTACACATGCTCGCCGCCGGCCTTGGGCATGGCGGAGGCCAGTTCGCCGTAGGTGAGGCCGATGAGAATGATGGCTAGACCGCCGGCGGTGAAGGCGATGAAGGTGCCCAGCGAACCTGCCGATTCGATCCAATAGCCGCTGATCAGTACCCAGCTCCAGCCGATCATGGCGCCGAAGGACAGCAGCACCACATCCCAGCGGCGCAGCACCTTATTGAAGCGTGGACGGTCGGCGGTGGCGGAAGGCGGCATGACTTCGCAGCAGATTTAGAGCTGGCGCGCCGATTCGGGCACTAGCGGCCGCGAATTGCGCCAGCTGCGGCGCGGATCATGGCCAGCAGCAACAGCCCCAGCCCAAGAAGCATGTAGATGGGAATGATCCACCCCTTCACCGTGGTGAAGGCCGACGCCCAAGCCACCTGCGTGGCGCTGATGTCAGGATATTGAATCAGCATGGCGGTGATCTGGGCGTTCTCCGCCAAGTCCCCGATTCCTGCGACTACAGGGATGAACGCCAGAAACCATGTGCCCTCGGTCAGCCGGAAGCGGTAGATCAGCCCGGCGAAGAACGTGACGTATAGGACGGGGAAAAGGGTGTCGAGCACGGCGCTTCCCCAGGCGTAGGCCGTCCTGCCGTCAGGCCCGTACTGCGCCATGGATGCCATCGCCTCGTCGTAGGAGTAGCCGGGCTTCATGTCCAGCATCTCGCCGCCGATAGGCAGGCTGGGGAACACCCAAATCAGAAACGCCGCGGTGGCGGCAAAGGTCACTGCCAGCGTCACGGTCCGGCCGGCGAAGTCAAAGTACGTGCGCATGCTCGCTCCCGTGGTTTCTCGCAGGTTTCTCAAGAATACTCAAGATTGCTTAAGAATAGGTAAGCGGCGGCTGGTCGCAAATCATGCCTCGCATGGCCAGTGCTACCATTTGGCGATGTTCTGCCACGCTTTCACTTACCGGGGCCGCAATTTCGCCGTTCGCCAGAGCGGGGACGGCAACTTGGCGCTCCTGCTCGGCAAGGTGGTGCGCAAGGAGTGCCCGCCGTCCCATCGCGAGCCCCAGTACTTGTGGACCAACGTGGAGCTGGAGTGGGAGGAGTACCACTACATCGAGGTGCGGTATTGGGCGCAAACCGGACGGCTGCGCATCACCGCCAACGGACAGCCGCTGCATGATGGCGCAGTGGATGGGGCTGAGCGAGAGTGTTGAACGGTGCCCTTCAAATCGAAGGTTGCTAACCCAAGTGTTTCACCCGAGGCCGCGATGACGGCGCCGCCAAATGACAAGCGAGGCTTAGCGTGCGCCGCATTCCGCGGGTTCGGTTTGCATCATGCGCTGCCCTCAAAAACCAGCAATAACCCACTAAAATTCAATGACATTTGACGATTGGATAAGCGGCTTGGTGAAACGTCCGGGCTAGGATTGCCGCTTTGCAGGAAAGGAGGTTGCCAGTGCAGAAGGGAAAACCCGGCTCTCATGAAGCGGAGGCCAAGCTGCGCAACTTGCTTCGAACCGGAGCCCTGCAAGCGTTGCCCACCCACCCCCAAGTGTTGGACACGCTGCTCGCGTTGGCCACGGGCGGACTCGCGCGGCAGCGCCCCTACGCGGAGCGGGAGGTTAACGAGGCCCTCTCGGCTTGGCTGGAGTCCGTGCGCGCCAAGGTGGATCACGTCACGCTGCGGCGACGGATGGTGGACCTTGGGTTCCTCAAGCGGACCAAGGACGGGTCAAGGTACTTCTTGAATTTTGGCCGGGTGAACGGCGTGCTTGGCGATGGTGGGGTTGAGATCGACATGGGCGCAATGGTCGATGAAATCGCGCGAGAACGCGAAGCTCGCAAGCACGCATACGACCTTCAGGGCTGAACTGCTTAACCCTCCATGCGCCAAACCGGGTCTCGACGTCACTCCCCGGCGCGAGTTTCGAACCGGGGTGGTTCCAAGGTGTGGCTCAACGATGGGGCTCCACGATGATCTTCGCGTGCCTTTCCGGCGAGCCCAGCACTTCGAAGGCACCGGCCACTTCATCCAAGCTCACCCGTCCCGTGACCAAGCCCTCCACCGCCAAAGTGCCCTCGGCGATGCCCTTCAGGGTTTCAGCAAACTCGGCCAAGCTGTAGCCGAGCACGAACTGGACGTTCAGTTCCTTGTTGACCGCAATCAAGGGACGGACGTGGTCGGTTTGCAGGCACACGCCCACCACCACAATGCGCGTGTTGCGCGGCGCACCGAGAAAAACGCCGTCCAGCATGCCGGGCACGCCAACGCATTCGAAAACCACGAGATCCTTGGCGGCGCGGATGTCCGGCTGCTCGAAGGGGTCAGCCACCGCCGGGTCGAGCAGCAGGTCGGCCCCCTGCCCCGCGGCACAGTCCCGTCGGCCTGGCGAGAAGTCCGTGGCGATGATGGGGGCAGCCCCCGCCGCCTTGAGCGCCGTAATCACCGCCAGGCCCACGGGCCCGCACCCGAGCACCAGCGCCGTCTGGCCCTCGCCAACCGTCGCCTTGCGCACGGCGTGCAGGCCCACGGCCATGGGTTCGGTCAGCGCCGCCAAGTGCGCCGGCGTGCCAGCGGGCACGGGCAGCGCCAAGCGCTCCGACAACAAAAAGCACTGTGCGAATGCGCCGTGGGCTTCGTCGGAGTAGCCGATCGGCAGCGCCGCGGCCCTGGTCAGCACGGGCACTGAGCAGAGCAGGTTGCCGGGCTTCAGTTGGCGTTCGGTATCCGGCCCGTAGTCAACCAATTCGGCGGCAAACTCGTGGCCGAGCACCACAGGTTCAAAGGTGGTGAGCTTGAAGGCGCCACCCGCCTCCCGGCTGGTGGCCACGAACTCATCCGTGTGAGCAGCGGCGTGGAGGTCGGAGCCGCAGATGCCGCAGGCCAAGGAGCGCACCAGCAGTTCGCCTGGCCCGGGTTCAGGCACTTCCAGGTCGTCCACCCAGATGCGGCCCCGTTGCATCAGCGCGGCGCGCATCAGGCCGCGGCTCGCGTTTCAAGGTTCATGGTGTCACCATAACCAACATGGGCATTGGCGTGAAGACATGCTGAAGGCGGAACAGATCAAGCAACTCCAGGGTTTGAGGGCGCGGGTTTTAGGGCGATTTGTCGGCGCACTCCCCGGCTTGGCGCTTGCCCCTGCTTGCATCGCGGACGGGACCGCTTTCAGGGCCAAGGGGCACTTGCCCTGTCCGCAAAGCCCGGCACTGGGCACTTGCCGCCAGCCAAGCTCGCCTTTTGCGGGTGACTCATTCCCCTTAGACTTATCCGCCTTAAACTAATCCGCCTAACTGTGCGATGAGTGCCGAATCCAATCCGCCGGTTTCACTGGCGCCCGCTGCTCTGGAGCGCGACGGCTACTTTGTGGCCAGGGGGCTGGCCGATGCGGCCTTCATTCAGCGCGTTCGCGCCACGGTTGAGGCGGCCCTGCATCCGCTCTTGGGGCCGGTCGAATTCGAGGCGGAAGTGGGCTACCCAGGCGCCCCTGTGCATCTTGAATCCCAAGGCGGCCGCACGCCGCGCCGCCTGCTGCACGCTGCCTCCCGCTTTCCGGCGCTCGCCGATTGGGCGCGCGGCGCTGCTGTGGCCCATGTTCTAGAGCCTTGGTTGGGCCCCGGCGCGCTGCTTTCCCAATGCCATCACAACTGCGTGATGACCAAGCACCCCGGCTACAGCAGCGCCACCCTGTGGCACCAGGACATCCGCTACTGGTCCTTCGACCGGCCTGAACTGCTGTCCGTATGGCTGGCGCTGGGCGAGGAGAACAGCCGCAACGGGGCACTACGGATCATTCCCGGCAGCCATCAGTTGCACCTCGACCGGGGGCGTTTCGACCGAGACCTGTTCCTGCGCCCGGACCTGCCGGAGAACAAGGCGCTCATCCGCTGCGCCCGGGAGGTGGCCTTAGCGCCCGGCGACGTGCTGTTCTTCCACTGCCGCGCCATGCATGCCGCCGGCGTCAACCGCAGCCACCAGATCAAGCTGTCCTGCGTGTTCACCTACCACGCAGCGGACAACCACCCGATACCCAACACCCGCTCAGACCGCTACCCGGGGCTGCCGCTGGACTTGCGGAAAGAGGGAGTTGGCCAGTAGGTAGAGCGCACGCGCAATGGTCAGCTTCACTCATGGCCAACAACATGGCCAACACACGGTCAACTTCAGCTTGACAAAACCCACTTGCCTAGGGAATATCCTCTTCCAACCTTTCATAAAAGCCGCCGCACCGCGCTGCTACAATCCAAGAGGGCCTTGTGCTCCGCGCGCGGTCGCGGCACTTCTCCTCTCATTGCCAATGGCTCCCCATGCTGAAGTACGCTGTTTTGATCGATGCGGGGTTCCTGAAGCGCAAACTGGGGGGCCGCGACAATCCGCTCACGGCTAGCACCGTCAATCAGTTCATTGAGAGACTAGCCAAGAACGCTGCGCTCAGTGAGCTAATTCTTCACCGAATCTACTTCTATGACGCGCCCCCGCTGGACACCGTTAAGCGAAAGCCGCTCGGGGGCGAGCTTCTGGATTTCGGAAAGACGTCAATTGCCTCGGCCAATCGCCGATTGCACCACGAATTGCAGAACAGCCCCTTCGTCGCCCTGCGGATGGGAATTGTGCAATTCAGAGGATGGACACTTATGGCTGGCCTGCTGGCGCAGGCGACCGACAGCCAAGTGGCACTTGGGCCGGAGGACATTGTGCCCAACGTGCAGCAAAAAGGGGTGGATATGCGCATTGGCTTGGACATTGCCTCGCTGACGCTCAAACAGCACGTTCAGGTCATCGTCCTAGTCACTGGAGACAGTGACTTTATTCCCGCCATGAAATTCGCCCGTAGGGAAGGGGCGCAGCTGTTCCTAGTTACATTGGGGCACAAGGTCACCCCTGAAATGAGGGAGCACTCCGACATGATCCTGAACCTGGCGAGCTTCTGAATCAGTCCAGTAATCCTGATTGGAATTGTCGTGCGTACTGGCGCAAAGAAGCCCAGAGATCCGCCCTCGACCGCAGCGGCGTGTCCGTAAACACTGTTTTCCCGACGCTCGGCATCAGTTCGATGACGCACTTCGCGGGTTGTTGGCCGACTCGCTAGAGAAGGGAGCTGGGTCGGCCCTGAATCGGCAGGTAAGCCAGGTCAATGTCGACCGAAAGCCTGGGAAGGTCTCGGTAAAGCAGGTTGATCGCCTTCTCGCCCTTCAGCGCAAACGACTGCTGCTGAGCAACGATGGGGAGAAGCTGGACCAGCAGCGCGAACTGAGCTTCGTAGGCCTCACGGGCCATCGGCTTCAGGGTCCGCTGACATAATCCAATCGCTCGGCACCGTGATGCGATAGCGCGGATGTACCTTGCCGCCCGTCATGATGGAGCGTGGCCTGCTCCCCAAGTCCAATGCCTCAACCGCCAAGTGTTTGCGCCATGCGTGCCGGTCGCGGTCGCAGAGCGAGAGGAACAACGCTTTACCTTGATGCTTCGACACTCACCGAGCAGCTCGGTCAGCAGTCCGGGACGCAAACCGGCCAACCCCTCAAAGACCGCGCCCACATGCTCAAACTGCTCGTGTTTTGGAAGTTCGTTCAACATCTCTAGGATCGCGCGCTCCGGGGTGGAGACGGTGAGCGGCGCGACGAACACCTGGTCATCCGACCCGCTGGAGTAAGTTGTCAATCCCAATTCCCCCTTTCCGAACAAACGTCTCGAGCGCAAAATGAACCGCTCGCTAGCAGGCAGGCGCTTGAGCCAAGTTGGTGGCTGGCCATGGAGATAGACCGCCTCTCGATGGCCGCCTAGGCCAAGGTAGTGCGAATACCCCTTGAGTGCCAAGGCTGTTCGGCCGCCAACATGCACGTCGTGGTTCATGGATTGGATCGATCGGACCACCAGCCGCCAGTCATCGAAGCCCGGGCTCGGCGAGGTTGGCGGCCGCCGATAGACTCCGCGGACCACCGGCTCCAACCAACCGCTTCGGACGTATTGGTTAGCCAGCCGCCGGTCGATTTGCTGGGACTCCAGCCATCGGGTGTCGATAAGGTATCCGGGCGGCAACCGGCCCAGAAGTGATTTTAGCTTGTCCTTATTTGGTCGAATATTGAGCGACAAAATAAGATTTTAAAAAATTTGGTCAAGGAAAATTACGCACTTCGGGCTTGATTCGCGCAAAGATACCTCCAGCAGTACCACAATCCTGCCACTCGTTTCGGGAAAAGTTGCCACTTCACCGTGCGAAGCGACTTAGGGACTCCACCTTCACTTTGAGATTGGCGTCGGTATGTGCCCCTCACGATTTCACGTGTGCAGAGAGGGACCATCTTGCAAGCTCGCTTTACTGACTTGATCGGCTTGATATGCTGCCGCAGCGTATCAGCGCAAGTCGAAAGCGCAGTCAGCTGGTTCTGGGAGACAATGGCAACGCGCACTTGCATCGTTGCTTCAAGTAGTCCTGTCCGTTCTCCTTAAATCACGCCCTTGTCCAGGTCCAGCTTGCCGCGGGCCGGGTTGAGCCGCAGCACGTCGGATACGCCCTCCGCCAGCCACCAGGCGCGCACGCGCCGGTACAGGCGCTCCAAGGGGTGGCCCACCACCAACGCTTCGCCGCCGACCAACTGGATGCCGGCATCGACTGTCTCGGTGATGGCTTCGGTGGCGAACACCTTGCACATGATGCCCTCGTTGATGGTGATGGCGCCGCTTTCCGTCAAGCGCACGGTGCGGTAGAGCATGCTGCGGGCGGCGAACGCCTTGATGCGCATGTCCGCGTAGCGCAGGCGCACGCCCTCCTTGGCGCCCCGCGGCGTGCCCTTGCGGTCCGGTTGATGCAGGTGGGTGGTGACCGTGTCGATCACCCAACGGGCTAGGCCCACGCACTGGGCGTCAATCAGCAGGCGGGTGTCGCCAAACTGGCCCAACACACGGGGCAGCCCTTCGCCAGGGGCTTGCTGACAACTGGACCCTACTTGGAAGCGGCCTTAGACGAAAGCGGCAGCGATTGGGGTGCGGATACGCCACGCTATTGCCGTGACTGGACG
The DNA here is from genome assembly GCA_965220835.1 of Candidatus Azophilus sp. GTDB lineage: Bacteria > Pseudomonadota > Gammaproteobacteria > Pseudomonadales > Azotimanducaceae > Azophilus. Next base: position 3,709,962 of record OZ244842.1, read on the forward strand.
GAAATCATGGATGAGTACACTCAAGAGGAAGCCTCGGGCCAGAGAGTTACAGGAGGGCTGGACTCATGTAACACTCGATGGCTTTGAACAATAGGAGCCGTGAGAGAAGGCAGAGAGAACGCGGAAAAGTACGTTTGCCACATCGTGGTGAACCGAAGTTCCGCGGGATTGCCCGAGCTGGGCTTCGAGGACGGGAACAGACTCGGGACCGACGCTCAGAGCAACGACTTTATTCATGCTCTTTGTTGTCTCGGTTGGCGATGGAACTGGTCATCCAACTGGCCATTATCCGCATCCTCACACTAAGGCGCCAAACCGGGAAGCAGACAAACTGATTGATAGTGATAGAATCACGGGCTATCGTCCTTGGGGCAGCAGGTCGACAGATAGGTCAATGTGGGACCGAGACTAATGGAAGGTCGGATCATCGTCTACAATTATGGGGATCTAGACAGCTACTTGTCCCCAGCTGAAGCATGTCTGGACTTGGAAGCAATTGATGTGCGAAATGATGAGTACGTTGCTTACGATGAAAACGGCAATGTGTTCGCGTTTGAAGTCGAAACAACCGAGCCCGAAGGCAGGTTCTGGTTTAAGAGGCCTAGAGAGAAAATTGTAATCAAACCCCTGGGTAGGAATGATCGTGATGAATTGGCGAGGATTATAACTTCGTATCTTGAAGGCGTAGGGGTGCTGTCCGCTGGGCAGAAGAGTGATTTAGGTGAATTGGTAGATAGTCTGTTTGCCTTCCAAAACCGCTAGGTTGGATGTTGCGGTGCGATGATTGGTTCGAAACCTGTCTGGGATGGTCCAGGATGCCGTCCACGATGTCGTTGGCCCAGGTTCAACTGCTTGGGCCAGCCAAACACAAGCGCCAAAGCGGGACTGTTGTTCGAAGTAGGTATCGCATTCCGGCTGTTGTTCAGGACTATTCGCATGCTCGGCAAGCGATGATGCTTGAGCCGCTCTACCTGCCTTTGCTTGCTTTCGGCATGGTCTCATCAATGCTGACTGGCGGCAAAACGCACAACAACAATCTATTGGAAGAGGGGCCTGACTGGGACCGTGGGCCGGGGCCTTGGAATTAGCCTGTGACTGAGCGATACGTCGCCGTTAGACTTCTCTTTGCTCTGATGCTCGCTGCTTCTTTGGCGGGATGCATAAGGTATGCGTACATAGATGTGTACAACAATTCGACCTCTGTTTTCCTGCTAAACAATCATGGAGAAAAACACACAATCGAGCCGACACTATCTGCTCGATTTGTATTGGGAGATTACCTGCAAATTGAATCTGAACTAGGAACTTGGAGCTATCCGAGAGCCGTGCCACATGGAGGAGAGGATGGGCCGTATTTCGACGGCACACTGAGGGTGCAGGTTGATGTCGATGGCGCGATGTATGCGCTAAAGGCTGGTGAACGCCCTCCGGTGTCCGCCTTTTCTGAGCAACCAAGTGGTTATCCCATTCGCCCAACTGATGAGTGAGTGAGGCCTAGCTTTGGAGGGCTGGGCCGCGGCGCTTGGGTAAAGCCGGCTGCAACAGGTGAAAAAGCCGGTGTCAGGCTTCCACCTTACGCACGTCTACGACCGTTGGGGCCGGGAGCGGGACTAGGCTAGCCTCTTGAGACGCAAAATGCGCTGCGAGCGCGCAACCTATGACGCCGACGGGCGGAAAGTTCGCCGACGGGGCGGCCTGAGCGGCGTTCGCGTCCGGCATATTCCGCGGCTCGACGGACCCCGCTGAAGCGCTGCAGCGCACGTCGGAGGAAATCGATGCGGTGTCCGATGCGGAGTGGACATTCCCCGGAGGCAAGTCAACCAACTTGGCCGACTACGACAGGGTCCAAACCAATGGCATACTTGGCGACCGGGAAGAGCCCGTCAAGCTGGCGAGTGAATCCAAAACTCCAGTGTTCTTCAACCCTTCTAAGGGCATCTTCAGCGACTTCGTGCAGTCGTTGGCGCAGAAGATCGGCTTGGGCACCGACAGGATGGCCAAGGAGTTTGCGCTGAGCCTTGGGAGGGCCGGCAAGGCAATAAAGATCACCGCGCGCAGCCAAGGCACGCTGACGGTGGCCAACGTGGCCAACGTGGCCAACGTGGCCAACGCTGCCATGCTCCACGGCCTGCCGCCCGGCTCGACCTATCACTTCAGAAGCCCGGTGCTGAGCCACCTCAGGTGAAGGGCCGCGCTCGGCGGCGGGTCCTTGAGAGCCCCCTAGGTGGCCGTGGCGCGGACCGATGCGGCGGGCTTCGTGGTGATGCACACTGCGTGGTTTCAGCAATGGACTCTCGGTCGGTTTCTGATGGATGAGCGCGTGATTTCACGCATTGATCAGCCGCCCCTGCCGTGCGTGCGGAGCTGAGGCGGGTTCTGCCCGGTCTGGCAGCGCCCTCCCTCCAAAGGCCGGAGAGGCGGATTTCCCACATTGGTCGTCGCTGGCCTCCCCTCTTATCTGTCACCGGACTGAGCGCCTGCGATGACTTTCCCATCGTCGCTGACGCCGCCGGCCTTGCCACGCATGAGCCCCCGCAACCGGCAGTGGCCGCGCTGGGCGTTGCGATGCCCAACGCCAAACGAGTACTAAGTCAGAATCGAGGATGCTGTGTCATCCGGCCGGCCGTAGTTCCGAAAGCTCCTGAACCCCTAAAAGGGGCTTGACATCAGCCGAACTGTCATCGACGCTTCGATCCTCGCAAAGAAGAACGCCCATCGAAACGTGAGATCCGTAAAGGCCAAGTCGCTGCGCCCCGCCTCGGAACTGGTGGCATTGCTTGGAACCGGTGGCAAATTAAGCGTGGAACGGGCAGCAGCTTTGCGTGGAATAGTCAACATGTTTTTTCTGGTGCGGCAGGAGTGACAATGAGCGGAAGTTCGCAGGGTTCATCTGCCTTCCCTGAGGCCGGACCATATCCGGGGAATTCAGCGCCATGGTAAGTGTCCGTTCTCTCAAGGTCGGTTTGGTGCTCCTGCTAGCTTCGCTATTGCAGGGGTGCCCAAGGGCAGTCAACACTGTCTTGTACAACAATTCACAAAACGACCTACTTGTTTTGAATGCTGACAAAGAACTGACGCAGTGGAGGTTTGGGACTGTATTGAGGATAGACGGTGGGCATCGATGGTTGACGATTCGTAATGAAAAAGGCCATGTCATCCCCCTGTTAGTGGTTAGAGAAGACATAAAGTCGTTCGAATACAAGCTATCGTTTTACGGATTACCTGGTCAGTATATCGGTCATTCATCGGGTGGCGCTTTCTCGAGTGATGCAATCGAATACAGTCTGCAGTTGGAACCTGACCGAAATCTCTACGTTGTCAAACCTAGTGAGTCTTTTCCGGCAAGGCACCTATATCCTCACCCGATCACGCCAGAGCTAGTGCTAAAGTGAAAACGAAGAGAACACTGACACTATTGATTTCCGTGTGGGTTAGGCGACATGCGGGCTGACCTTCCCGAAGTCGCGCTTTACTCAATGGAGCATCATGAGGATCTGTGCGGCACTGATCGGTGCCTCGCTTTTGCTGATTGATGAGCGAGATGCTAAAACTCATTAATGCCAGTCATCCACTAATTGGAACCTGGAAAGATGATGATGAAACCACTAGCGCCCAATACACGGTCTCCTTTAGAAATGGTAGATTCGAGGTTTCGGGAATCGACTCTGATGATGGCGAAGAGTTTGAGATTTCGGGAGTGTCCTGGGATACTGAGACAGCAACCCTGAGGTTTGAGAGCCACATGCCTTCAACCGGAAGGCGTGGCGTTTCAACCTATCGTCTGATTGGTGAAAACCTAGTGGAATCCGTGTTCACTTTCACTGACAAATCAGTATGGAATAGAGCGGACTGAGGCGAGAACCTTAGCTTAATCCCATGGTGCTTTTTGTCTTCGCCCCAAAGGCTTTACTGCACTCAATTGAGCCGCGGGAGTGTTTGTGCGCCAGTCGTATCTGCTTGGCTTCTTCTGATTGATGGGCGATCTTATACAATTCGTAAGTGCTAATCACCCTTTAGTTGGAACTTGGCAAGGAGATGACGAAGACGGACGAGTCCAATACAAGGTCTCTGTTAAGAATGGTAAATTTCACGTCTCGGGGGTCGATGTTTTCGACGGTGAAGTACTTCAGATATCCGAGGTGTCTTGGGATGCTGAGCTGGGAGTTCTGACCTTTGAAAGCCTTATGCCTTCAATTGAAAGGCGTGGCGTTATGTCCTTTCGTCTAATGGGTGAGAACCAAGTCGAAGTTGAGTTTACCTTCACCTACAGGAGGTACTGGATCAGAATAGACTGAGGCCACCACGCGCTGAGGCGTCTGGGGAAAACTCCTAAGTGCCGGTTCTTTTCCCCAGTGAGAGCTACTGACAATTCCGGAGTGTGGCTTGAGTGATTGAGTCGGTGCTTGTGCTGCTCGTTTCTCTTCCGGTTCCACTCGCGCTGATCGGCGCAATCGGCCTCCGAGCCGCCTCGTCACCGGCGCGCCCTCGCTGATGAAGTCACTCAGCCCGTTCCGAAAGGCTGGATGGCAAAAGGAAACCAACGTATCGTTGTCCCCGCTGGCGCACCCTCAATGGGCTGAACTTTAGGCTGTCGATCATGTATTCCAGGACGACTTCGCCGCCTATTTCGATTCAGCTTGCAAACGGAACTCGAACGAAGTTTCACAAGGGCACCTCAATTCTGTAGATTGCATTAGGAGCGCTGAAAAAGGGGTCCATAGTTGATTTGCTCCGAGTGCTCCTTGGCGTTTTAGTTTGCGGGTCGCTTATGGGAATGATAACGATTTACAATCTGGCACTTGGTGGTTGCACGGGTAATGGCTTTGCTACATTACAACGCGGATGCACTCTGTGGCTCGATGTTCTACTCGGCTTCGTTATCGTGTTGTCCGTCGCTGTCATTGGTCCAAATCGTTGGCGACTGCAATTCTGGGGGTTTGCCGTTGTGGCCTTAGTGGCGAGCATAGGCGGTTTGTCGGCCATTAGCTCGGGAGATTGCTCGTATGTGTTCTCTGATCCTGCCGGTGTGTTTTTTTACTGGCAGGGGGCGGGTTTAGCAACCTTTCTGGGTGGCCTCTTGGGGCTCGCCATTTCTCATCTCTTGTTGCACATTCGCTCAGAATTCAGCCGGCGACGCCATAAGTATGAACCTGAGTAGAATCACGTGCGGAAGGCAAGGGAGAATCCCTCGCTAAAGCAGCGAGCAATGATGCACGTATCACCTGTTGGGCGTGGAGTGCGTCAAGGTGCCGCGCTGAAGGCAGTGACCCACCAGGTCGAAGGGGCGGAGACGGGCTGGCGGCTGAACTACGCCGTGTCGGAGCTGGCACGCAACATGGTGGCGGTGGCGGTGAAAGCAAGTGAAGTCCAAAGCAAAAGGCTGACGGCAGTAGAGCTTATGTCAAGAGAACCTACAGTTACAATGCTGATGCGGATCTCAAGTGGCGAAAGATTCGGTATGGCGGACACGTTGCAGCGGTCGATCAAGGCCCGACTGATATCGGATATGCAGCTGAAATCGGGTTCCTAGTGGCGCTTGAGTTTGCGTACATAATGGGGTGTCGCCATGCACCCACGGGCAGCGGCAGCCTGCTATCCTATGATAGTCCCTGAATGGTGCTGGGTAGGGACTTGCACAATCTTTACGGGGGTACTCGAGATGAGAGGCACTGATGGAAATCGAAGCGGCATATCCTCGGTCAAATCAGCATTGGCCTCTCTTGTCATCCTGATTTGTTCTAATGCGAGTGCTGATTCGTGGTGCATTAGAAATTCGAGTTACGAGGCGCCAGACATAGATGTCGGCTATGCGCTTAGTGAGGACTTTGTTCGGTTTAACTTCATCATCGATGTTCAAGGTGAGTTTAACTCACTGGCCGAATCGGAAATATACTACGATGTGCGGGGAAGTGCGGAAACCGTCGATGAGCTAGAGGAATCGGGTTATGCGCTGCAAGCACCCTTGGCGTGGTATCAGGGAGAATCCGATCTGAGCGTACGCATTTTTACGCGCAGAGCGTTTGAGAAGTTTGTGGTCTTGCTTGTCCTGAATCCGGGTGGGGAGCTTGGATGTGAGTGTCCGGAGTACGAACTACTGACCATTTCCCCCTCGCAGATAAACTACTCGGAACGATATGGAGACATCAGCTTGGCCCGCTAGCGGGCAGGTTGCATGAGCCCGCAAGATCTAGTGCGCGATAGCCTCGAGACAACGATTTGCTGCTACAGCTTCTGAGGGATGACTGACGACGGGAAAGCTTCCGTGAGAAGTTGACTGGCTGGGGGAGTGCTTATCGCTGTCGACGCTAGAATGGGTCCGGCCGTGAGCGGGACGTTGAGGTTGTGGGCGCACTTCGGCGACGTCCTGCTGCGCGGCGTTTTCGCCCGGAACGTTCCGCGGCTCGACGGACCCCGATGAAGCGCAGCAGTACACGTCGGAGGAAATCGATGCGGTGTCCGATGTGGAGTGGTTGTTCCCTGAAGGCGAGTCAACCAATCTGGCCGACTACGATGAGGTTCAAACCAATGGCATACTGGGCGACCGGGAAAAGGCCGTCAAGCTGGCGAATGACTCCAAAATCCCAGTTTTCTTCAATCCGTCCAAGGGTTTCGTCCGCGAACTCATTCGGTCGTTCGCGCAGAAGTTCGGCTTGGGCACCGACATGATGGCCAAGGAGTTCGCGCTCAGCCTGGGGCGGGCGGGCCGCGCAATGAAGATCACCGCGCACAGCCAAGGCACGCTGACGGTGGCCAACGCCGCCATGCTCCACGGCCTGCCGCCCGGCTCGACCTACCACTTCAAAAGCCCGGCGCTGAGCCACCTCAGGTCAAGGGCGGCGCTCGGCGGCGCCCTGCAGTACAGCCAGCCATGGGGCGACGGCGCTAACCTGTGGGCGCCTTCGCTGAATCCGCTTAGGTGGGTCACCGGGTCGCTGGACCTGCTTTGCGGATTCTGCACGCACCGGGAAAACGGCCTGTGACGCGGCGCGGAGCCAACGCGCTGCTGCTATTGAGCCTTCCGGTCCTCCTGCTGGCGGGCTGCTTTGGCATTGGGGGCTTGCTGAACACTGACCCTGGTTACGACATCGTAACGGACGAAAGCGGCAGGAGGTGGTTTGCGGACACGCCACGCAATTGGCGTGACTGGACGGAGATCATGGATGAGTACATTCAAGAGGAAGCCTCAGGCCAGAGAGTTACTGGAGGCTTGGACTCATGGAACACTCGATGGCTTCTAACAATAAAAGCCGTGAGAGAAAGCCAAGAGAACGCGGAGAAGTACGTTCGCTACATCGTGGAGAACCGAAGGTCCGCGGGACTGCCCGAGCTGGTCTTTGAGGACGGGAGCTGACTGGGGACGGGCACTGAGCGCAACGGCCTGAACCGTGCCCCATGATGGCGTGCCGTGAGGGCTCCTGAATTCGAGGGGGCCGCCGTGTTCAGTAAGCTGGAAATCGCCGGCGCCAGCATGATGCTCGGCACCATCCAACGAGAGTTCCAACCTTCGGACAAGACGCGGCACGGCCATGGGCTGCACGGTCTTGTCTGCTGGCGGCCGGTGGCCCAACCGGTCAACGAGGGCCCGCCAACGGTGCAGCGTGGCATTATCGGCAGTGGAGGGGGAATCCTCTATGGAGGTCTCTGTTCAAGCTCAAAGCACACTTGCTGATGACGAAGGTTCTATTGCAGCAGGTGCCGATTTGTTCGACACTGACTAGGCACTAGCCGATTTGGCGGCGGATACGATAAGCTCACAGTCACAGTTGGAAGGAACTGCTGAAAGCACGAGCGGAAGTGTGGTAGTTCCTGAGGGAATCCTGATTCGACTACAGCGAGCAGAACAACTGACATTAAGAGTGAGAGCATTCACAACACTGTTCTTCGCATTGATTGTGGCCAGTTGCCTATCTTGCGGAAAAGTCCGCTCGGCCGGACAAGAAATTCGACATCTCAACGCTAACATTGAAAGTCTTGACGGTACTGAAGTATCCGTATCCGGCTATATTCAGTATGGATTCGACGGCTGGCATGTTGTGTGCACTATATCTGACGATGAAGGTGCCGAAGGCCCTTCAGCTTCGGCGTGGCTGGAAGACGCTTACTGTTATGACCTCGCTAAGCGTGGGAAACGTAGAGTGGGACAGGCCCGAGTATCGGGTAGAGCCCTGGATCTTCAAGGGGAGGTTTTCCGTGCAGGAGGCTTGTTTATGAGTCAGATCGACGTTGTGTCAATTGAATGGCGTTGATCGGGCTAAACTGAAGGCACTTGTAGCGAAGTCACCGGCGACAGGTTCGTCAACGGTATGGCTTGGGCAACGATGTCCGTAGCGATTCAGTCCGTTACACTGCATGCGGGTTCGGGAGGAGGCAGCATGTGGAAGGAGGGAGTCGTCCACGAAGATGAGGGCAACGCGGTGTTCTCCAACGGGGTGAGCAGCTGTTCGTGAAGGCTGAATACAAACTCGTCACTAAAGGGTCCATAAAGCGGCACGGCAATGACGGCGAAGAGAACAAGCTCTATCAGGCCGACACGGACATCGTTCCACGCAGCGCCGAGAAAACGGTGCGCACTGAGGCCTATGCGGTCAGCGGGACGGAAGGGGTGGTGATTCATGCCAATCGCGCATCGGGGTTTGGCAAGCATGTGGTCGTGGTGGAAACACCTAAGGGTAACCATGTCATCTATGGCCACGACAAGAAGATCGCGGAAGGCGTGAACAAAGGTCTAAAGATGAAGGTAGGCCAAAAGCTGGGTATCATCGGCTATGAGGGTATGGTCTACCTTGGCGATTCGACCAAGTGGCTGCACCTGCATGTGGATATGTGCAAGGGAAAGATAATGCTCGGGGGCAAGAGGCTCGGAATCCAATGAAATGGGTGATCCTTACACTGTTACTTGCGATGCCCAGAGGGGAGGCGGCGGAGCCAGAGTTCGCACACATCGACAGGGAAGTGGCGCTTGCGTACGGGTTGGCGATGTTGAAGGAATTCTACCTCCTAGGTCGCTACAGCCACTGGTTCGTGTCCATGGATGAGTTGGACTTGGAGGATGGCACCGTGATTGAAGCCACCGACGGCAATGGCCGAACCTTCGCCTTCGTGGCATTTAGGCCAAGGCACCTTTCAGCGGCAGGGTTCTTTTTCATCCTGGAATTTTGTCGAGGTCGGCTGGGGGAGTATTCGCCTAGCTGGGGTGGGGACGATCCGGATATTCCTGAAATGGAGAGGCAGTTTCTGACAATAGAGGGTGATCCAACAGCAGACTATCCAGGCAACTGCGCCCATGGGCTTTAGTGTGGAATTGGGCCCACCACTGTCCGGTTCACAGTGGAGCTACCCGTGTGAAGCGCGGTTATCTCGCTCATGCTAGGGAATTGAAGGCTCCTTGGTGGCCTGGGGCGTGCGTAGAGGACTCGATGGGCGGGAGTCGACGATGAAAGGTGGCCGGTCTTTCACTTCCGCGAAGCCGCTTGCGGCCCTCTTGCTTTCGGCGGCCTGTGCGGCGCCCTTGGGCGCGGAGGCCCAACAGAACCCGCCGAGTCCAAGCGTCCTGCTCGCCCGCGAGAAGGTTGCCGCAGCCTACGCCGTTGCCGTGCTGAAGGAGGTCTCCCTGAGAAATCCTAATCAGCGGATTCCCATGGATGAACTGGACGTCGACGACGCCCTTCTGCGGACGGCCACCGACGAAAGCGGGCGCAGGTATGTGTTCGTCGCCTTCAGGCGGCTTGGGGCGAGCCAGTCCGGCTTCCACGTCGTTCTGGAGCACTGCGAAGGCCGCGTTGGTGACTACTCCCCCCGCTACGCGGGATTCGCGGCGCGGCTGGAGGAAGAGTTGAAGGAGTTCCTGGCGGTGGCTAGCGACCCGAGCCGGCAGTTCCCGGGCGAGTGCAAGTACTGGATTCCCTAACGGACCCCAGCGCAAACGAAGCGCCACGACGCCCTCGGAGTGCGCCGTGGCTTGCTCCTCGGGAATGCCGCAGCGCAATCAGCTGGTTCTGGGAGCAATCGACCATACGCACTGGCATCGCAGCGTCAGGTAGTCCTGTCCAATCTCCCTAAATCACGCCCTTGTCCAGGTCCAGCTTGCCGCGGGCCAGGTTGAGCCGCAGCACGTCGGATGCGCCCTCCGCCAGCCGCCAGGCGCGCACGCGCCGGTACAGGCGCTCCAAAGGGTGGCCCACGACCAACGCTTCGCCGCCGACCAACTGGATGCCGGCATCGACGATCTCGGTGATGGCTTCGGTGGCGAACACCTTGCACATGATGCCCTCGTTGATGGTGTTGGCGCCGCTTTCCGCCAAGCGGGCGGTGCGGTAGAGCATGCTGCGGGCGACGAACGCCTTGATGCGCATGTCCGCGTAGCGCAGGCGCACGCCCTCCTTGGCGCCCCGCGGCGTGCCCTTGCGGTCCGGTTGATGCAGGTGGGCGGTGACGGAGTCGATCACCCAACGGGCTAGGCCCACGCACTGGGCGGCAATCAGCAGGCGGGTGTCGCCAATCTGTCCCATCGCCCGGGGCAGCCCTTCGCCAGGTTGGCCGATGATGTGCGCCCTGGGCACGCGAACGGCATTGAATTCGAAGGCGGCGTGGTGGCTGCCGTCCAAGGATTCGAAACGCCGCGTCATTGCCAGGCCCGGGCTCGCCGTCTCCACCACGGCCAGCGCCGGCCCCGCGTCTTCGATGCGCACCAAGGTGTTGAGGAAGTCGGCATCGGCACCGCCGGTTACGTAGGACTTGCAGCCGTTGACGATGAGGCTCTCGCCGTCGAAGCGGCCGGTCACCGGTCGGTCCTCCGGTTCTGTGAAGGCAAACGCCGCCCGTTTTTCGCCGCGCAGCATGGGTTCGAGAAAGCCGCTCGCCAAGGGTTCGCCGCATTTGGCCAGCACGCCGGGGCCGGGGCCGAACACCGCCTCCAGCCACGGTGGATTGTGGGCGGCCAGTTCCTCGCGCACCACGGTCAGCGCCAGCGGCCCCGCCGCCGTGCCGCCAAATTCTCGGGGTTGGGTCATGGCGTAGAAGCCCTCCGCTTGGGCGGCCGCAATCACCTGTGCCCGTGCGTCGGCTTGGCCGGCCAAGGGCAGCAGCACCGATTGCGCGAAGCTTGTGGCGCGCTGGCGCAAGGCCATCAGTTCATCGTCAAGGGATTCAGGCATTGGGGTCTCTCCGCTGTCCATTGCCGCAACGGGTGGGCATTAGGTCCAAACAATCAAGCACAATGGCAGGACAGGACGCTACAAGCGGTCTTAGAGGGCCGGTGCGACCAAAATGGCAACGATGAGCAGCATGCACAGCACCATCGCCGCGAAGGCGTAGAAGATCAGGCTCTCCCGGCGCGCCGACGCCTTCAGGAACCGCTCCACCTCCTCCGGCTCACGGGCGGTCATGGCGCTGGTGAGCCGGTAGCGGGTGATGCCGTCGCGCTTCGGCAGCCGCACGAACAGCTCCGGGGTGCGGTCCAGCATGCGGGCCACATCCGCAAAGGCAATGCCCGTGTGGCGCGACAGTTGGCTGGGATGCAAGCCCTTTCCGGGGTGGCTCAAAAAGCACTGGTACAGGTCAAACAACCGGCGAATCTTGCCCCGAAACCGGAAGTTGAGTGGAATCAGGCCGAACATGGCCCTTCAATTTAGGTGCCTTGCCGCCGCAACGCAACGTTTGGGTGCCGGGTGGCCTTCAATGGTTAGGCCGGAATCGTCCGGGTGCAGGGCTTCGGCAAGGGATTGGAAGCGCATCCAAGGCGTCGAACGTTGCTCCCCAGGCGTGGTGGCGGCAATGTCGATCACCCGCACCTCCTGGAACCCGGCCGCTGCCAAGGCGCCCAACAAGCTTTCCGGGGTTGGAATTTCGAAGACGTTGCGCATGCGGGCGTAGCGTCCCGCCGGGCGTAGCGGCGCCGCAGCCTCGACGATGAGGGTTTCCACGATGGCCTGGCCACCCGGCTTGAGGCTCTGGCGCAGGCGTTTGAGATGCTCGCTTGGGTGTCGCTGATGGTAGAGCACGCCCATGCTGAACACGGCGTCGAAGCGAGCCGAGGTGAGGCGTTCCGGCAACGCCTCAAGGCGAATGGGCAGCACCGCATTGCGAGGGTTGCCCGCGTAGTGGTTGATGGCTTGATGCTGCATGTGGAACAGTGGCGTGGCGTCGATGCCCACCACTCGCTCAGCCCCCGCCTGCAGCATGCGCCAGCCGAAGTAGCCGTTTCCGCAGCCGACGTCGAGCACGGCCGCGCCTGCCAAGTCCACCGCTGGCGCCACCCGGCGCCATTTCAGATCGGAGCGCCACTCCGCATCAACGCGCACGCCGAACAGGTCGAAGGGCCCCTTGCGCCAAGGGTGCAGGGCGTCCAAGGCTTCCCGCAACTGAGCTTGGCCTTCGGGCGCCAAGACCCCGGCAACCGCAACCACGTCGTCGTGGACGGTCCGAACATCGCGGGCTGCGGGCAAGCGGCCCAACGCCGCCTGCCAGCGGCTGCAATCGCCGTGCCGGTGGAGGTTGGCGAACAAGGTTGCGTCCAGCTCGGCCCAATCCGGCAACGCGTCATAGAGCGCTGCAAACCGGGAATCCGGCACTGCCGCCTCCATCAGTCCTTGATCGCGACGATGGAGCACCAGTTGAGGCAGCTAAACCAAGTGCGCACGGTGCTGAACCCGGCCGCCAGAAGCCGCTCGTGGTGTTCCGCCTCGGTATCGATGATCATCACCCGCTCCAGCGCCTCGCGCTTTTGGCTGACTTCCAGATCGCTGTAGCCGTTGGCCTTCTTGTAGGCGATGTGGAGGGTTTCGGACCACGCTTGGTCCGCCTCGCCGCTGAAGCGGATTTTCTCGGAGAGAATCACCACGCCACCCGGCAGCAGCGCTTGGCAGCAGCGCGCCAGCAAGGCTTGGCGGTCGGCTGGCGGAATGAACTGCAGCACGTAGTTCAGGAGCAGAACGCTGGCGCCGGTTACATCGGTTTGCCGAATGTCCTTTTGGCGAAAGGTCACCCGCGGATCCTTGATGCTTGCCGACGCCCGCTCCAGCATCGGCGCCGAAGAGTCCACCGCCACGATTTGGCAGGGCCGTTCGCCCAAGGCGCGCAGCAGGGCCAAGGTGGTGGCGCCTTGGGAACAGCCGAGGTCGAAGGCCAAGCCGCCTTCCGGGAGGCTTTCGGCGGCAATCAGCCCAGTGATGGGAATGACGGTTTCAAAGCCCGGCACGCTGCGCCGAATCATGTCCGGGAACACCTCGGCCACCGCTTCGTCAAAGGCGAAGTCCACAATCTGCGGGCGCTTGTGCTGAAAGAGGCGGTCTTGGGAGGTCATGCGCGTGTCATTCGCAGTGTTAGACTGACTTGTTGACTTTCACTCATTGTAGCCCTCAGTTCGTGGACGCCGAAGCACTCAGCAATCCGGACCTGTACATCAATCGGGAGCTCTCCCTGCTGGAGTTCCACTGGCGCGTGTTGGCCCAGGCACGGGACGAAACGCTGCCGTTGCTCGAGCGGCTGCGCTTCCTGTGCATTTCCAGCTCAATCCTCGATGAGTTTTTTGAAATTCGCGTGGCGGGCCTCAAGCAGCAGGCAGACTATGGGGTGGTGCAGCGCGGTGCGGACAACCTGTCTCCGGCCGAGCAGCTCCGCCGCATCGCTTCCAAGGCCCGCGCCCTCATCGACGGCCAGTATCAGGTGTTGAACGAGGCGCTGCTGCCCGCCCTGGACAAGGAGGGCGTGCACTTTTTGAGCAAGGCCGATTGGAACGCCGCCCAACGCAAGTGGATCAAGCGCTACTTCAACCATGAGCTGGCGCCCATCATGAGCCCCATCGGGCTGGATCCCGCCCATCCCTTTCCGGACCCGCTCAACAAAAGCCTGGCCTTCATCGTCAACCTCAAGGGCAAGGATGCCTTCGGCCGCAACACCGGCAGGGCCATCTTGCAGGCCCCCCGCGCCTTGCCGCGGGTGGTGCGGCTGCCGGAGTCCTGCGCCGCCGGGCCCAATGAGTTTGTGCTGCTGTCGTCGATCATCGACGCGCACGTGGATGAGCTGTTTCCCGGCATGCAGGCCACCGGCGTGTACCAGTTCCGCGTTACTCGCAACAGTGACCTGTTCGTTGATGAAGAGGAGGTGGACGACCTGCTGCGGGCGTTGGAGGGCGAACTGCCCTCGCGCCGCTATGGCGAGGCGGTGCGCCTTGAAGTGGCCCAGGATTGTCCGGAGGAGCTTGAGGCCTTCCTGACCACCCAATTCCAACTCACGCGAGAGGACGTGTACCGCTGCAGCGGCCCGGTCAACCTCATGCGCTTGGCCACCGTGCCGGACTTGGTGGAACGGCCAGACCTCAAGTATCCGGGGTTTCGCCCCGGCATTCCTGACCGGGTGCGCCACGCCAACGACATGTTCGAGGCCATCGCTGCGGGGGACGTGCTGCTGCATCACCCGTTTGAGTCCTTTGCGCCATTCCTGGAGTTCCTGCGCCAAGCCGCCAAGGACCCCGGCGTGCTCTCCATTCGCCAAACCCTCTACCGCACCGGTGCCCAGTCGGCGGTGGTGGAGGCGTTGACCGAGGCCGCCTCCAACGGCAAGGAGGTGATGGTGGTGATTGAGCTGCGGGCGCGCTTCGACGAAGCCGCCAACATCGAGCTTGCCAACCACTTGAAGGGCGCCGGGGCGCAGGTGGTTTACGGCGTGGTGGGGCACAAGACCCACGCCAAGATGTGCATGGTGATCCGCCGTGAAGGGCGGGCGTTGAAGCGCTACGTGCATCTCGGCACCGGCAACTACCACACCAGCACCACACGCCTTTACACGGACTACGGCCTGTTCACCTGCGACCCGGCCATGGGCAATGACGTGCAGAAGGTGTTTGCCCAGCTCACCGCCATGGGCCGGGCCGGGCGTTTGAAGAAGCTGCTGCAGTCGCCGTTCACGCTGCACAAGTCGATGTTGGCGTACATCGACGCGGAGGCGGAGAACGCCCGCAACAACAAGCCGGCACGGGTGGCGGCCAAGATGAACTCGCTGCTCGACCCCAGGATCATTCAAGCGCTCTACCGCGCCAGCCAAGCGGGGGTTGCCGTCGATTTGATCGTGCGCGGCATCTGCGCGCTGCGCCCAGGGGTGCCCGGCGTTTCGGAGAACATTCGCGTGCGCTCCGTGGTCGGCCGCTTCCTGGAGCACACCCGCGTGTTCTACTTCGAGAACGGCGGGGAACCCAGGGTTTACCTGTCCAGCGCGGACTGGATGGGCCGCAACTTCTTCAATCGCGTCGAAGTGTGCTTTCCCATTGAGAATGAAGACTTGAAGAAGCGCGTGGTGCTTGAATCCATCGACAGTTACCTGCAAGATAATTGCCAAGCTTGGCAGCTTGAGCAGGATGGTGGCTACCGGGCCGCTGGCGGCTCGCCAAGCAAGCGAAAGAGCGCCCAGCAGTCGTTGTTGGCTATACTCGCCGACGAGGCCTAAGGCCGCAAGTGAAGACTTTGAATAGGCAGTAACTTGAACTACAGAGACAAGGAGCAAGTTGTGTTGAGAGCATCAAGTAGCATGAGTGAGCGGCTGCCAGTCGCGCTAGCAGCGCTGGCTCTGGCGACGGCCCCCTTTGCCTCCGGCAATGCCGAGGCCGTTGAACAGGCCGACAACGACGTCATTGAAGAGATCGTCGTCACCGCTGGCAGCCGGCGGGCGGAGCGCTCCGCATCCGACATACCGGCCCCGGTTGACGTGATCTCCGGGGAGGAGCTCACTGACCAAGCCACATCGGACATCCCGGACATCCTGCGTTCGGTGGTGCCGTCCTACATGGTCAACACCCAGCCCATTTCGGACGCGGCCACAATCATCCGGCCCGCCAACCTGCGCGGCCTCTCCCCGGACAACACCTTGGTGCTGCTGAATGGCAAGCGTCGCCATCGCGCCTCCGTCATCACCTTCTTGGGCGGCGGCATCGCCGACGGTGCCCACGGGCCGGATGTGGGCGTTATCCCGGCCATTGGCCTCAAGCGGGTGGAGGTGCTGCGGGACGGCGCCTCCTCCCAATACGGCTCCGACGCAATCGCGGGCGTGATCAACTTCGTCCTCAAGGACGACCGCGAGGGCGGCGAATTCGAGGTGAAGTACGGCTCCACCTACGATGGTGACGGGGACAACTACCAGTTCTCCGGCAACATCGGCCTGCCCTTGGGCGAAACCGGGTTTTTCAACATCTCCGGCGAGTACGGCGAGACCGACGACACCATCCGCTCGGTGCAACGCGACGACGTGGCTGGCTTGCTCGCCGCGGGCAATGCGGCGGCGGGTGACGTCAGGGTCAACACCATCACCGATGAAGCGGCCCAGATTTGGGGGCAGCCACGGGTGGATGACGACTGGAAGATCTTCTTCAACGCCGGCATCGACCTCAGCGAGCAGGCGGAGCTCTATGCCTTTGGCAACTATGCGGAGCGGCGCGTGGAGGGCGGGTTTTTCTATCGCAACCCCACCAATAGGCCGGGCGTCTTCGCGGGCGTAACCGTTGACCCGGCAACCGGCATGGCGGACCCGGACGGCGTGCCCTCCGTGCGCGTCGGCGATCTCTCCCCGGATAACGCCGGTGACTGTCCTGCCGGCATTCCGCTGACCGGCGCCAACAACGTGATTCCGGACGCCGGCATCCTGGCCAGCGTTGTGGCGGACCCGAATTGCTTCTCCTTCGTTGAGCTCTACCCAGGTGGGTTCGTGCCGCGATTCGGGGGCGACACTGAAGACAACGCCATCGTCATCGGCCTGCGGGGCGAGTTGTCCTTTGGCAATGGCCTAGGCTACGACCTCAGCTACACCCGGGGCAACAACCAGTCCAATTTCTTCATCTTCAACACCGTCAACGCCAGCTTGGGGCCGGACCAGCCCGCGGGGGCCTACTTCGAACCAGGCGCCTACGAGCAGACGGACAACAACTTCAACTTGGACCTGACCTACGCATTGCCGGTTGACGCCTTCGCATCGGACGTCAGCATCGCGGCGGGCTTTGAGTACCGGGAAGAGAAGTTCGAGATCACCGAAGGCGACGCTGCCTCCACGCAGATTGGCGTGCTGTCTGAGCCTTCCGACGCCTATCCGGTGGGCCAAGGGTTCTCGTCCTCCTCCAACGGCTTCGGCGGCTTCACGGTGAACACGTCGGACTCCCAGGACAACATTGCGGTCTATGGCGAAGTCGAGGCGGACGTGCTGGAGCAGCTCACGCTGCAGGGAGCCCTGCGATGGGAGGACTACAACGTTTACGGCAGCACGCTGGACTACAAGATCGGCGCGCTGTTTAGAGCCACCGACGCGGTGAGCCTGCGCGGCACATGGTCCACGGGGTTTCATGTGCCCACCACCGGCCAAGCCAACGTGGTCAATGTCACCACCGCCTTCCAGGGCGGCGTGCTGAGGGACGAAGGCACCTTTCCCTTGAACAGCGCGGCAGGCCAATTCGTCAACGAACGGGAAGGCGGCATTTACAGCTTGGAAGAGGAGCAAGCCAAGAACCTGTCACTCGGCGTGGCACTGAGTATGGGCGACATGACCGTGACCGTGGACTACTTCAACATCAAGGTGGAGGACCGCATCGCCCTGTCCTCGCCGCGGCCCTTTCAGATCTTGCTGCAGGAGTACGCCGAGGAGCAGGGCGTGACGCTCAGCGGCGGCACGGAAACCAGCCAGATTCTCAACGCGCTCGATGCTGCGGGCCTGTTGAACGCAGCCGACTTCGCGGGCTCCGAAGACTTGAGCTCCTTCAAGTTCTTCTACAACGACTTCGACACGAAAACCCAAGGGGTGGACATTGTGGCCAGCCAAAGGTTCAGTGGTGGTGGCGGCGAGAACATCGTCGCCCTCGCCTTGAACTACACGGACACCAAGGTCACCAAGGAAGGCACGCTGATTCCTCACCGCATTCGTCAGCTTGAGGAGAACATTCCGCACTGGAAGGGCAATCTGTCCTGGCGGCACTTCCGTGACGGTTGGCGGGCTTTGGCAAGGTTGAACTTCCACTCCGACTACTATGAAGCCCACTTGGACTCCGCTGACTTTGAAGTCGACTCTGGCGGAGAGATCACTTTCGATGCGGAAATCGCTTATGCCGGCTTCCAGAACATGGAAGTCATCCTTGGCGCCGCCAATCTGTTCGACAACATGCCGGACAGCAACCCGTATGCCGGCATCGTGGGTTCCAAGTACCCGGCCACGGCGCCATTTGGGTACAACGGCGGCCAGTGGTACCTCAAGGTGCGCTACGTCTATTGATCTTTGGTTGAGGCCCTAACGGGTCTTGACCTTCAAGGACAGGGAGGAGGCCTGCAGGTAGTGGGCCTCCTCCTTGAGGTCAAGCTTGGTGAGCGGGTGCTTCGCCAGCCACTCCTTGAACAGCGTGACCTCCAAGTGCCTGCCATCGGCCTTGATGGCGACATGGGGCAGGGGGTCGTTGCTGCGGCTGCGGTGCAGGATAACGGCCAATCGCAGCAGCGCCGTCAGCTTTAGGATGGCGCCCTTCGCCGCTGGCAGCGCTTCGCCCTCGGTGGCGAACTTGCGGCGGTGCAGGCGCACCAAAGTGCCGAGTTGGCGTTGGTCATGCTTGGAAAAGCCCGGCATGTCCATGTGGGCAAGCAGGTAGCCGCCATGCTTGTGGTAATGGTTGTGGGCGATGTCCATGCCGATCTCGTGCAGGTCCGCCGCCCAGGCCAGCAGCAGGCGTTGCTCCGCCGCCTGCAGCCGCCAAGGCACCGCAACCTGGGCCAGCAGGGCCAAGGCCGTGTCCCGCACCCGCTTGGCATGCACCGCATCGACGTGGTAGCGCTCCATGAGGTTGCGCACGGTGGCGTCGCGAATGTCCTGATGATGCACGCGGCCGAGCAGATCCTGGAGCAACCCCTCGCGCAGCGCCCCTTCGCTGACTTCCAGGAACTGGATGCCTAAGGATTCGATCACCGCCGCCAGCACCGCCACCCCGCCGGGGAACACGGCCCGTCTTTCCGGGGACAGGCCCGGCAGGTCAACCTGGTCCAAGCGCTGGGCCTCGATCAGTCGGTTTATCAGCTCAGCCATCCCCGCCGGCCGGATGCCGTTGGCTTCGCCGTTTTGCATTTCAGCCAGCACGTTGGCCACCGCCAGCATGGTGCCGGAAGCGCCGATGGCCACATCCCAGGAAAGCTCCGTGTAGCGGCTGCGCACCACCTCCAACTCCCGCAGGCAGTGGTTGATCGCCTTGGTGAAGGCCCGCCGGGTGATGGCGCCATCGGCGAAGCACTGCTGGCTCTGGGCAACGCAGCCGATGTGCAGGCTTTCCATAACCTCTGGAGTAGAGTGGCGGCCGAGAATCAACTCCGTGCTGCCGCCGCCGATGTCAATCACCAACCGCCGGTCGTGGTTGTCCTCCAAGTCGTGGGACACGCCGAGATAGATCAGCCGCGCCTCCTCCCGCCCGGAAATGATCTCCACCCGGTGCCCCAACGCCTGTTCCGCGCTCTCAATGAAGGCCTCTGAATCCCGGGCCTTGCGCAGGGCGTTGGTGCCGACCACGCGCACGTTTTCGCGGCGCAGGTGGCGCAAGCGCTGCCCGAAGCGCTCCAAGCATTCCAAGGCTCTTTGGCTGGCCGCCGCAGTCAGCCTTTGGCGGTCGTCAAGGCCTTCGGCGAGCCGCACCATCTCGCGTATCTTGTCGAGCGTTTGCAGATGGCCGCCGGATTCCTGGGCAACGATGAGATGAAAGCTGTTGGAACCCAAGTCCAGTGCAGCCAGCTCCCGGGGAGCGCCGTTGGCGGGAAAGGCGGGTTCAGCCATGGAGAGGCCTTAGTCCGGCAGGCCCAGCACCCGCTTGGCGATGACGTTGAGCTGAACTTCGCTGGTGCCACCCTCGATGGAGTTGGCCTTGGAGCGCAGCCATTGGCGCGTGGTGGCCAGTTCCCGCTCGCTGAACGAAGCGCCATCCCAGCCTAGGCCGGCCAAGCCCATGGTTTCCTGCATCAATTCGTACTTGCGCTTGTTCTGCTCGGTGCCGTAGTACTTGAACATGGATGCCAGATGGCCGTTGGCCAAGCCCGCCTTGGCCTCCTCGCCGCCGCGGGACAGGGTGAGCTGAAAGGCGCGGTCGTTCATGCGGTGATTGGAAATCTTGCCGCGCAGCACCGGGTCGCCGATGCGTCCGTCCTGCTCGCCCACGTAGCGCTTGGCGATGTCCTCCATCCGACGGCCCGTGCCGCCGAGCGCGGAGTTGCCGCCGATGCCGGCCACCATGTTGCGCTCGTGCTGCAGCAGGCGCTTGGCAATGGTCCAACCTTGGTTGATCTCGCCCACCAAATTGCCCTTGGGCACCCGCACATTGTCGAAGAACGTCTGGCAAAACGGCGATGAGCCGCTGATGAGCTCAATCGGGGAGGTGCTGACCCCTTCGGCAGCCATGTCGAACAGCAGAAAGCTGATGCCTTGGTGCTTGGGCGCTGCGGAGTCGGTGCGCACGAGGCAGAAAATCCAATCCGCCTCATCGGCGTAGGAGGTCCAGATCTTGGCGCCGTTGACCAAGTAGTAGTCCCCATGATCCTCCGCCTTGGTTTGCAGTGCCGCCAAGTCGGAGCCGTGCCCAGGCTCGGAGTAGCCTTGGCACCAGCGGATCTCGCCGCGCACGATCTTCGGCAGGTGTTCCTGCTTCTGCGCCTCGCTGGCGAATTCCAGCAGCGCTGGCCCCAGCATCCACACGCCGAAGCTGTTGAGCGGCGTGCGGGCCTTGATGCGCCCCAGCTCCTGGTGCAGCACGCGGTCCTCCTCAAA
This sequence comes from Candidatus Azophilus sp., assembly GCA_965220835.1. Classification (GTDB taxonomy): domain Bacteria; phylum Pseudomonadota; class Gammaproteobacteria; order Pseudomonadales; family Azotimanducaceae; genus Azophilus. The sequence goes on from OZ244842.1 coordinate 3,730,716, forward strand.
GGACAGGCCGCCGCCGCCGTAGGCCGCCGGCCAGCGCGGCGCCGTCCAGCCGCGCTCCGCCATGCGGTCCAGCCACAGCTTGGAATCCGGGTTCTTGAACCGCTCCCCGCGCCCGCCCCAGACGACTTCATCATCCGGTGTGGGCGTGCGCATGGACGGTGGGCAATTCTCCTCAAGCCAAGCTCGGGTCTCGGCGCGAAACTCATCAATCTGGGGCACGTTGGCAGGCTCTTGTTGACTCAGCAAACTGCGAATTTTATGGAATCACCCGCCAGATTTGCTACCCCGGCATCTCCTCCAGCTCAAGCCCGCGGGTTTCATGCACGTAGCGCATCACGAAATAGGCGGAAGCGGCTGCGGCCGCGGCATAGAAGGCGTAGGCGCCCGCTAGGCCGATTGCGGCCAGCAATATCGGAAAGGTCATGGTGATGCCGAAATTCGACCCCCACTGGGCCAAGCCACTCACCGAAAGCGCCGACCCACGGATCTGGTTGGGGAACATCTCGCCGAGCATGACCCACATCACCGGCCCCCAGGTCGCGTTGAAGATGCACACGTAGAGATTGGCAGCCACCAACGCCAGGGTGCCTTGGGCATCGGTCATCTTGAGCGCGCCATCCGCGTCGAGAGCGGCGCTGGCGAACGCCACGGTCATGATGCCGAGGGTTAAGGCCATGCCGATGGAACCGATCCACAGCAACGGCTTTCTGCCAACCCGGTCGATCAGCGCCACCGTGACCAAGCAGGCGCCGATGCTCACCGCGCCGGAGATCACGTTGATGAGCAGGGCATCGCTTTCCGAGAAACCCACGGACTGCCACAGCACCGCGCCGTAGTAGAAGACCACATTGATGCCCACCAGTTGCTGGAAGGTGGCGAGGCCAATGCCCACCCAGACCAGTTTGCGCACGCCGCCGCTCTTGGCGTCGAGCAGGTCGGAGAACCGAGGCCGGTGGCGGTCGGCCGCAAGTGAAGCGTCGATGGCGCGCAGCTTTGCCGCAGCCTCCAGGGTGCCGTAGAGCTTGGTCAGCACTGCCTGCGCCCGATCCGTTCGGCCACTCAACATCAAGTAGCGAGGGCTTTCCGGTATGAACAGCAAGCCGATGAGAAAGAGCACGGCCGGGGCAATCTCCATCCAGAACATCCAGCGCCAAGCCTCGAAGCCGAGCCAGAGCGGTGCCGTGGACAGCCCGGCGATGCCGGCCAACAGATAGTTGCTGACGAATGAGCTGAACAACCCGGTGATGATGGCGATTTGTTGAACGGTGATCAGCCGCCCCCGGTAGCGCGCCGGCGCCACTTCGCCGATGTAGGCCGGCGCCATGACGCTGGCGGCGCCCACCGCCATGCCGCCCAGCACGCGATAGAGGACGAATTCCGCCGAACCGTTGGCAATGCCCGAGCCCCAGGCGCTGACCACGAAGAACAGAGCTGCCGCGATCAGCAGCGCCCGCCTGCCGAACCGATCAGCCAGCCGTCCTGCAAAGAACGCCCCCACAGCACATCCGAGCAGCATGGAGGCCACATTGAATCCGGTGCCCACGGCATCCGACTCGAAGGCCAATTGCAGCCCGTCAACGGTGCCGTTGATGACGCCGCTGTCAAATCCGAACAGAAATCCGCCCAAGGTTGCGATGCAGCTGATCAGAACGATGAACGAAGTGCCAGCCTCATGGGGCCGCAACTGGCCATCAGCGTTTTCGCCCGCGCTCGCGTGAGCCTCGTCAGTCATTTGGAGACCTTAGCATGAGTTTGAATCGACGTAGCGAAAACAGCGAATCTCGAAGATCTTTCGTGGAAGAACGCGCTCTTTTTGCGCGACAGCACACTAAAATGGCGCCGATGCTGAATGAACTGCTATTGAGCTTGGCGCACTGGCTCGACGCAATGCCGTGGAGCACGGCCCTGCATGAGTCTCTCTATCTCTACGCTTGGGTGGAGACCACCCATGTGCTGACGCTGATGGTCTTTCTGGGCATGCTGTTCATCATCGACTTGCGCATGCTGGGCCTCATCTTCGCGGAGGTGCCTGCCTCCACCGTCGCCAAGCGGCTGGACTTGCCCATGCTCATCGGCTTCGCGGTCATGGTCGCCACCGGCTTCATCCTCTACTTTGCCATTCCCGTGCGCACCACCCAAAGCCTGTGGTTTCGCATCAAGGTGGTGCTGCTGATCGCCGCCGGCATCAACGCGCTGCTGTTCCGCGCCCGCATGAAGGCGGCGGACGGCAGCTGGGACCGGGACCCCAAGCCGCCCAAGCGGTTTCGCATCAGTGCCGGCCTCTCGCTGGCGCTGTGGGCCGGGGTGGTGATCACGGGCCGCACCATCGCCTACGATTGGTTCGACTGCCACAAGCAGTTGCCGTACTTCCTGTACTGGGCAGCGGGCTGCGTGGACGAAATGGCTGCATTGGAGTAGGCGGAACATGGAATTGCTGCCCTTTTTTGAATGGCTCGAAGCCTCGGCTTTGGGCACCGCCGCCAAGGCCTACGGCGGCGTGTTCGCGGTGGTGCAGATGTTCCACCTGCTGGCGCTGGCCTTGCTCGGCGGCACGGTGATCCTCGGCGACCTGCGGCTGCTGGGCTTGGTGATGGCCGACGTGCCCTCCGAGACCGTGATTCGCAACACCCAAAAGTGGTTCAACGCCGCGCTGGCCCTAATCGCCGCCAGCGGCGTGTTCATGAGCGGCGCGGTGGCGGTCAAGCTCTACTACAACGAGATGTTCTGGGCCAAGATGGCCGGCCTTGGTCTCGGCATCCTCTTCGTCTACGGCGTGCGCCGCCCGCTGCTGCTGCGTTTCGACCACGCCTCGATCAACCCTTGGGCATTGCGGCTGCTGGCAATCACCAGCCTGATTATCTGGCCGTCCGTAGCCGCCTGCGGGCGCTGGATCGGCTTTTCCTGAAACATATTGGCTATAGCGGCATGAGCAAAAAAACCTTGGAAAGAGCCGTGTTCGGCTTCGCCGCGGTGGTCATCGCGGCCGCTCTCTGGTTCTGGAGCCGTCAGGTCGGGGACGTGATCGAATTGCTTCGCTTGGCCTACGGCTGAGGCTTGGAAACGACCAATGTGAGAACCGACGCGCCCCGCCCCCGGACAGCACGCTAGCGCACAGTGGGCGCGACGTTTCTGGTTCGAAGCGCTATGCTCGCTGTTCCAAAGCCAACGGGGTATCGGCCCATGAAACAGTTGCTCGCCTTTCTGATTGGCTTGGCCGTCGTTCCGGCGTTGGCCGACATGGCTGATGCTGTGGAGCACCGCTATGCGGACAGCGGTGACGTGCGCATCCACTACGCGGTGGCGGGAGAGGGGCCGCTGGTGGTCATGATCCATGGCTTCCCGGACTACTGGTACTCGTGGCGGCACCAGATGAACGCCTTGCAGGACCGCTTCAAGGTGGCCGCCATGGACCAGCGGGGCTACAACCTGAGCGGGCAGCCGCAGGGGGTTGAGAGTTATGCCATGCCGTTGCTGGTGGGCGACGTGGCGGCGGTCATCGCTGCGGAAGGTGCAGAGCGGGCCATCGTCGTCGGCCATGACTGGGGCGGAGCCGTGGCTTGGAACACCGCCATGGCCCGCCCTGAATTGGTGGATTTGTTGGTCATCCTCAACCTGCCGCATCCAAACGGGCTGGCTCGTGAACTGAGGAACAACCCAGCCCAGCAGGCCAACAGCCAATACGCCCGGGACTTCCAGCAACCCGGCGCCCACAAGGCTCTGACAGCCGAAGGCTTGGCTGGGTGGGTGTCCGATGAACAGGCCCGCGCCCGCTACATCAAGGCCTTTGAGCGCTCCAGCTTTGAAGCCATGCTGAACTACTACAAGGCCAACTATCCGCGGGAGGGAGCAGGCGATGCAGGCTTGGCGCCACCTTCGCCGCCGATGGTGCAAATGCCCGTGCTCATGTTCCACGGGCTGGAGGACCAAGCCCTGCTGCCAGCGGCGTTGAATGGCACTTGGAACTGGCTGGAGCGCGACCTCACCTTGGTGACCGTTCCAGGAGCCGGGCACTTCGTCCAGCAGGACGCGGCTGAGTTGGTGTCGGCCACCCTGCGCAGCTGGCTGCTGCAGCGTCGCGGCTGAGTGCACCAGTACGGCAAAGTGCTTGTTGAACGCGATGGGTTGTTCAACGACGTGAGTTCCACTCTGAGGGCTTGCCTCGGGTGAATTGGGCGAACGTGCTGACCGCCCTGCGCTTGGTTGCGGCCCCGGCGGCGGGGTGGTTTGCTGCTGGAGAGCATTGGCTAGCCTTGTTGTTGGTGTGGCTGCTGGCCATCGTCACCGACATCTTCGATGGCATCTTGGCCCGGCGCCTGGGTGCTGCCTCCAGCGGCGGCGGCATGTTCGACCACGGCACCGACTGCACCTTCGTCACTTTCTGCTTGGGCGGGCTTGCGAGCGCGGGCTGGACTCCCTGGCTGCTGCCCATTCTGGTTCCCTTGGCGTTCTTTCAGTACGTGCTCGACTCCCGGGCTCTGGCCGGCCAGCCGTTGCGCACCAACCGGATCGGCAAGTCCAACGGCATCGGCTACTTCGTCTTGGTTGGCGTGGTCGTCGTGCCCAACGCCTTGGCTTGGTGGGCATGGCTGCCGGCGGTGGCGGGCGAGGCCCTCGCTTGGCTGCTGGTGGCCACCACCCTGCTTTCGATGGGTGAACGACTGCTAGTGACGCTCCGAGGCCACTTCGCAAAGTAAGCCGGCCCTTGGCGGCGGGGCCACCAAGGCCTTCAGGCTCCAAAGCCCTTGCTCGGGGCTGCTTTGCAACGCAAGCTAGCCCTTGGCGGCGGGTGCTAGCCGGTTAGCGGATGGATCTTCACCGCCAGCACGTCGCAGGGCACGCCGTGCAGCACGGCGTTGGCCGTTGATCCCAGCAGCAATCCCAAGCCGTGCTTGCCATGGGTGCCAATGACGATCAGATCCGCTTCGGTCTCCGCTGCGAGGGTACGTATCTCGTGGGCTGGGGAGCCCAGGCGCACCAAGGCGTCATCCGCCTCGATGCCGTACTCGGCGGATAGCTCCAAGAGTTGATCCCGCGCTTGGCGCAGCGCCTCTTCCTCAAAAGACACCGCATCGCTGGCCATGGGCGCCATGTCCAAGCCGCCGTAGGCTTGGGTCAGGGGCTTGACCACGGTGAGGCTTCGCAACTTAGCCTCTTGCTGGTCCGCCACTGAACGGGCCGTGGCCATCACCTCGTCCGCCTCTTCCGTCAAGTCAACTGCGACCAATATTCGCCTATAGGCCATGATGAAATTCCGAATCGCAAACGCTGATTCGAGCATACACCCGGGCAGCGGAGCCCTTCAACACGCGCACGCGTCCGTGCTCCCGCCCTCGCTCAGCCGGAGCGGGCTTGAACCAAGCGGTCGGTCAGCGTCAGCAGGCTGGGCAGCAGGGTCAGGTTGGCCAGAAAGGCCAGTGCCATGGCCAAGGCGACCAGCAGGCCGAACAGGATGGTGGGCACGAAGTTCGAGAAGCACAGCACGGAGAAGCCCACCATGATGGTCACGCCGGTTAGGAAGAGGGCCCGGCCAATGGCGCCGTGGGTGCGGGCGATGGCGGTGCCGGCATCCGGCGCCTGGGCCCGTTCCAGCCGGTAGCGGTGCAGGTAGTGAATGGCAAAATCGACGCCAATGCCCACGGAGACGGCGGCGATGGCGGTGGTCATCATGTCCAGGGAGATGCCGGCAAAGCCCATGACGGCCAGCACTGCGGCGGCCGCCAGCACGTTGGGAACCAATCCCAGCAGGGCGAACAGGGGGGAGCGCAACAGCACCAGGAACATGGCGAAGGTGGCCAGCAGCACGTAGCCCAAGGTGTCCACTTGGGAGGTGACCAGCTTTTGCACCATGGCATTGAACAGCACCACCATGCCGGCCACCGCCACGTTGTCTGCGCCAAAGCCCGCTTCCTCGGCGGCGTGGCGCTTGATGTCCGTGACCAACGCCTCGCGGTCAAAGTAGGGGCCGCTTTCGATCACGCGCGCCCAAAGCCTCGCCTGGCCGTTGGCCGGCGCGGCATAGGGGCGAATGATCTCCTCGCGCAGCTCCGGAGGCAGCGCTGCCAGAATCGCGGCAATCTGCACGTTGTTCAGGGGCTCGCCGCCTGTGAACTCCATGGCCAGATCATCCAGCGATGCCAGCGACACCACCTTGCCGACCTCCGGCTGGGCTTCCAAGTGTTGGTGCACTGCCCTAATCCGGTCGAGCTTGTCCCGCGTGAACCAATAGCGTTCCGGGAAGGGGTCTGCCTCGGCCTCATCGGCAAACAGATCGCCGTCTTCAAAGTCATCGAAGAAATCGTCGGCGGACGCCTGCCAAGGCTCAAAGTTGAGCACCACGTCGAAAGGTGCCGTGCCGCCTAAGTGCTGGTCGATATAGACCATGCCTTGATTGATGTCGGTGTCGTCCTTGAAGTAGTCGATGAAGCGGTTGTCCACGGTGAGCTGGGCCACACCCCAGGCCGTGACAACCAGCGCCGCGACGGACACTGCCCCCACGGAGCCGGAGCGTTGCACGGCCAGACGGCTCAAGCCTGCCAACAAGCCGGCCGAAGCCGCGTGCTCGCCTTGGGGCCGGCCCTTCGGCAGCAGCATCAGCACGGCGGGAAACAAGGTGAATGCGATCAGCAGCGCGAACAGCACGCCGATGCACATCATCAGGCCGAAGTCCTCAACGGGCACGATGTCGCTGGCCGTCAACGAGCCAAAGGCGGCCATGGTGGTGAGCGCCGTGTACAGGCACGGCGAGAACTTGCTGGTCATGGTGGCGGCCACGATTTTCCGAACGCTGTCCGCCTCTTGCGCCTGCGCCAACTCCCGGTAGCGCACGATGAGATGGATGTTCAGGGAGATGGTCATGATGGCCAGCAGGGCCACGAAGTTGGAGGAGATCACCGTGGCCGGCTTGTACAGGAAGCCCAGCGCACCCATGGTGGCGACGATGCTGGCGGCGGCCGCGCCCAAGGGCAGAACCACCCAGCGCAACTGCCGAAAGGCGGCGTAGAGCACGCCCATGACCAACACCAGAACCAAGCCGCCAAAGACCGCCAAGTCGCTTTTTACGAAGGCGATCATGTCCGCGGCGATCATGGGCACCCCACCCAGATGCAGCGTGGCCCGGTCGGCATACTCCTCCCGAACCTGGCGCACGTCTTCGATGAGCGTGGCCCGTTGCGCCAGTTGCCGGCGGCGTTCGTTGGTGTTCTCCCGTTCGAGCACGGGCAAGGGGACAAGCTCCACCCGCAATGCCGCAGTTCGACCATCGGCCGAAATGAGCAGTTCGCGGAAGAACGGGCTGCCGGACAGCTCCTCCACCGCCAGGGCCATATCCGTATCTGGAGACAACAGCGTGCGGAAGCCCTCGGCCAGTTCATCAAGCGGCACTGGGGGGCTTTTCAGCAAGGGCGCGTCAAGCACCGAAAACACCGAAGTGACGCCTTCGATCGCACCCAGCCGCTCCTGAAGTTCGGCAAGCAGGCGCACGTTGGCCATGGAGAGCAAAGGCCCGTCGTGGGGCGTGAACGTGACCAGCAGGAAGTCATCGCCGCCAAAGACGGCGGAGATCTCCCGATAAAGGGCGAGGTCCGGATCGTCCTGCACCACCAAGGTGTCAGCCGAAGCGTCAAAGCTGAATCGGGACGCATAGCCCGCCGCCAGCAGCAATGCGCCGATCAGCCCAACCAACAGCCAGCCGGGCCGATTGAGCAGCCGCACGTAGGCCTGTTCGGCGCGCTGGTCTAGGCCCTGCAGCACGGCATGCCGCCTTGGGCCGGTTCAGGGCTCGCCATCAGGCGGCGCGCCCTTCCCGCCAGGCCTTGATCAGTTGGTCGTAGGGCACCGTGCGCCCCTGTGGCTTCTCGTTTTCCAGCTTGGGCTTGGGTGCGCCCGGTTTGGCGAGCCACTCCTCCGGCTCGGACTCCGGGTTGAGCTTGGGGCCGCAATCGCCTTGAATGCCGATGCGCTCCAAGCGGGCCAGAACCTCGTCCTGCTGCTGGGCCAAGGTGTCCATGGCTTCTTGCGGCGAGACCGAGCCGCTGACGGCATTGGCCACGTTGGGCCACCAGAGTTGCGCCAGCTTGGGGTAGTCGGGCACGTTGGTGCCGGTGGGCGTCCAGGCGACGCGGGCGGGGCTGCGGTAAAACTCCACCAAGCCGCCCAAGCGCGGCGCAGCCTCGGTCATGGCTGCGGAATTGAGGTCCGACTCGCGGATGGGCGTCAGGCCCACCAGCGTCTTCTTGAGCGAAACGGTTTTGGACACCACAAACTGCGCGTAAAGCCAAGCCGCCTGGCGCCGCTCCAAGGGCGTGCTCTTCAGCAGCGTCCAGGAGCCTGCATCCTGATAGCCGAGCTTCATGCCGTCTTCCCAATAGGGGCCGCGCGGCGACGGGGCCATGCGCCACTTGGGCGAGCCGTCCTCGTGCACCACGGGCAGCCCCGGCTCGATCATGTCCGCAGTGAAGGTGGTGTACCAGAAGATCTGCTGGGCGATGCGCCCTTGGGCGGGCACCGGCCCGGCTTCGGAAAAGGTCATGCCTTGGGCCTCGGGCGGGGCGAAGCGTTTGAGCCATTCCATGTACTTGCGCAGCGCGAACACTGCCGCCGGGCTGTTGGCCGCGCCGCCGCGGCTGACGGAGGCGCCCACCGGCTGGCAGCCTGCCACCCGAATGCCCCACTCATCCACCGGCTTGCCGTTGGGAATGCCCACGTCCCCGGCTCCGGCCATGGACAGCCAAGCATCGGTGAAGCGCCAGCCGAGGGAGGGGTCTTTCTTGCCGTAGTCCATGTGCCCGTACACGGGCTCGCCATCGATGGTCTTGACCGTCTCCGAAAAGAACTCGGCAATGTCCTCGTAGGCGGACCAGTTCACCGGCACGCCGAGCTCATAGCCGTATGCCTCCTGAAAGCGGGCGCGCAGGTCCTCGCGCTGAAACCAGTCGTAGCGGAACCAGTACAGGTTGGCGAACTGCTGGTCCGGCAATTGGTAGAGCTTGCCGTCCGGGCCGGTGGTGAAGCTCTTGCCGATGAAGTCGTCCACGTCCAGAGTGGGCAGGGTCACCGTCACGCCTTCGCCGGCCATGAAGTCCGACAGGGGCACCACGTAGCCGTAGCGGGAGTGGGTGCCGATCAGGTCGGAGTCGTTGACGTAGGCGTCATAGACGTTCTGCCCGGACTGCATCTGAGTCTGCAGCTTCTCAATGACGTCGCCCTCCTGAATCAGATCGTGGGTGACCTTGAGCCCGGTGATCTCAGTGAAGGCTTGGGCGAGCGCCTCGGACTCATAGGCATGGGTGGTGAGCGCCTCGGACACCACGCTGATCTCCAAGTGCCGGTAGGGCGCGGCGGCCTCCGTGAACCAAGCCATCTCCGCCACTTGCTCCTCACGGCTCAAGGTGGAGGGCTGGAACTCTCCATCCACCCAGCGGGCGGCGTTGGCCGCGTAGTCCACGGCTTGATCAGCAGGCGGTTGGTCGCCACCGCAAGCGCTGAGCGCAAGCAGGGCAGGAATGGCGGCCCTTGGCTTCATGTCGGGTTCCTAGTGCTGGCGAGTTGCGAAGTCTGGTGGGCAAGTATAGAGAGAATGCGCTGGGGGTGGCCACTAGTCGCATCGATAGCACTGGCAGCAGAACGCAATTTGACGCTTGGCCGCGAAAGCTGGTCAGGATGTCTGTGTTGATTCGAACTCCGACTTCGAAATATCAAGCTTTTCGCGGGGTTACGTTCCAAGGAAAGCGCATACGGGTTTCCTTAACGGAGCTGTCCTAGCGCTGTCTTCTGTCGGCTTGATTGGTGCATTCAAGCCCCGCGCGAACTATTGACCTTTGCCGCCACTCCCGCCAACCTATTCCATATGCTGATCCAAATAAACCACTTTGCCAGATTGCTCGGATGGGGCTCGTCTCAATAGACCTTGGCCGGGAGGGACGGTCAGTGGTTCACTGCTTCCTAGCCCTAGTTTGCGTCTTGGTCTCCGGGAGTGCGAGCGGCGGTTGGGAGGCCATGGGACAGTCCTACATTGTCGAGACCCTGGAACAGGAGGTGGTGGCACTGCCGACTGCAAGCACTCGATTTGAAGGGGTGACACGCTACGGCCAGATAGCGTTTGAAGTTGAGCTGACGGAGGGCCGTCGAAGCTACCGAGTCACCATGGACGGCCAGGACTTTGAGTTCAGCTTGCCCGCGAGTGCGGCCAGCCGTCACTTCGCATTTGATCCTAGGCGCCGTGCGTTTACGAAGTTGCTGCCGAGCCTTCGCATCGAACTCACCGAGCACACAGATCTCACCCCGCTTGTCGAGGCACTTCAAGCAACTGGCGTCAATGCGTTTGAGTCCCTCGGGTTCGCGTTCATCGACCTGCCGGAGGACCTGCATCCTGTTGACGCGCTGGCAGTGGTCAGTGATCTCGAAATGGGCTACTCGGCAACCGTGCGCCTGCCGATGCCGCAGATCTACTTGCAATGAGGCAGTTTGTTGCAGGTTTCTCGCTAGCGCTGCTACTGCACGGATGCGGTGGCGGGTCGGGTCAGGCGCCGCCTCCCCCTCCCCCTCCCCCTCCCCCGACCGCGTCTTTGGTGGTTGCTGAAGATACTCGCGTCAACGAAGCGGACAACCCGCTGGTGGTGGTTTCCCTCTCCCTGGACCGGCCGGCAACCGGCACAGTCAGCGCATCCGCCACTATCGCTGGCACCGCAACCAATGGTTACGACTATGTCGTCAGTGGTGACCAATTCGAGATTGCTTTTGGGGAAAGCTCGGCCAGCATTGAGCTGGACATCTATCGCGACTTTGACGAAGAGGAAGATGAAACGATAACCCTTGAGCTTGGCGGCCTCACGGGGGAAGCCGTGCTGGGTGAGGAGACTTCGGTTACAGTGGAGATTGTTGACGGTGGCGGTTCCTTCAACCTCAAGACCTATCAACCTCCTGAACCCGAGTCTCAGATCTCCGAGGTAGGTGTCTTCCTGCTGCCTTTCTTTGACACTCGCATGTTTGTTACGTTTGCAGTTGCCTTCGAGACTCTTGAACCCATGAGTGTGACTGGGGAAATTGCCTCTGATCCAGAGTTTGCCCAAGGCGTGCGCATCATCCATGAGAGCAATCACACTACCGAAGAGTTAGAAGCCCTAAGGGGTACGGAACAAGTAGGCCTGATTCAGGGTGATATTGTCTTGCCCCTCGGGGACCTAAAGCCGGATACCCACTACTACCTCAGATTCTATGGTGGCGATGCGCCGTTCACCCTCACAGACTTCCCAACTGCGGGCCGCAGGCATACGGGCTTTGGCGGTTTCGTAACCAACAGCCAAGGCGCGGTGCGCACGCGTTGCTTTGTTGATGCACGAATTGCGGATCCAACCGGGGCGGACCCCCTGTTCACGGAGCAATGGCATCTCGTCAACACCGGGCAGTCCAGCTTTTCCGACTCGCCGGGTGTTTCCGGCGCGGACTTGAGAATGAACCAAGCGATTGAAGACGGAAGAAGCGGCCGCGGCGTCAGGGTGGCAGTTTACGACACCGGGCTGGAGATATGCCATCCCGACTTGGCAGCCAACGTGGTTGCGGGCGAATCGCACAGATTCCCTGGATACCTGCCTTTTGGTTCGGATCGCACCGATCCCTTCAACCACACGACACTCGGCGACCACGGTACCAGCGTCGCCGGCGTGTTGGCGGCTTCCGCCAATAACGGCCTTGGCGGGCGCGGGGTCGCACCCGAAGTGGATCTCGTTGGCTACAGTTTTACAGGAGGCCTGTTCGAAGCCTTGGGCGGGAGCACGGTGGACCCCAATTCGGCCAGCATGCACGTGTTCAACATGAGTTTCGGCACAATTGCGCTATACCGTTTGGAAGACCGTTCTGGCCTTTTGCGGCGTGGCACTAGCGAGCTGCGCGAAAGCTTGGGGGCTCTGTATGTCAAAAGTGCCGGTAACTACTTTGAACAATCTCCTGGTGACCATTGCTGGGTCCTACACCCGCTCAACCACGACCTTGGCTGCCTCAGCAGCCACTCCGACCCAATGCAAGGCTTGCCCTATGTCCTCACCATCGGCGGGTTCAATGCGTCCGACGTCAAGGCGTCATACGCTTCGGCCGGCGCCAATCTCTGGGTGGTGGGGCCGTCTGGTGAAGGGGGCCAATCAGGCCCTGGCATTATAACCACCGATCAAACAGGCAGGGGCTCGGGCTACAGTCTTTTCAAAACGGCCAGCCGCCTTAATGCAGACCATCCGGCCAACCCCGATGGGGACTACACCAGCGCTTTTGGCGGCACCTCTTCCGCGGCCCCAGCTGTGGCGGGCGTCGTCGCCCTGCTTCTGGAAGCCAAGCCTGCGCTGACGTGGCGTGACGTCAAGCACTTGCTAGCGGCCTCAGCGCGCCAAATCGACCCAGAGAAACGGGCGGTGCGCTTCGCGCTAGCAGGACATCCCTACGTTGCCCAACACAGTTGGGTGACCAATGCGGCGGGCTACAGATTTCACAACTGGTACGGGTTTGGTGCGGCATCGGTTGATGCGGCCATCGCACTAACGCAGACGCACCAGCCCGGCAGCCTCGGGGAATTCACGGAAAGCGATTGGTTTGCGAATCCCATGGTTGGTGAAGAGGGCGTGTCCATTCCAGATGCCGACGGTCGAGGCGTGTCTGAGTCCGTCATTGTTGAAGGGCTGCCGGAAGCGGCTAACATTGAAGCCGTGATACTTGAGATCTCTGCCCGCCACGAGTACCTGCGCGAATTTGGCATGACACTCATCTCGCCTTCCGGCACGCCGAACGTCATCAATCCGCCCTTCAATCGCTTACTCGATGTTGTTTCCGTGTTGGAGGGTTGGCAAATCTTGAGCAATGCCTTTTACGGCGAGTCGCCCAACGGCGAGTGGACCTTGCAAGTTGTCGATGTTGACGAGGGAGATGTGGGGAGCCTGACTGACTGGCGCCTCAAGTTTCATTACGGCGAACACGGAGAAGGCGCGGTGGCTCCGCAACCAAGATAGCCTGATCGGTCGGCTTGGACCACATGTCATGGGCGGCTGGGGTCACAGGGCGCGAACGGTTCAGTTGCCGCTAACCGTCGATTCATCGTTGTCCTGTCGAGTTCCCCCGCCAACACCCCGGTCGCCCTCCCGCCGGCTTCAAGTGCAGCTCTCGTGGCGGCTTGGTCCGCGCCCTTTGCAGCGCCGGAAACCACCGTTCTCCCGGCTTTGCTCGCCATCGATGCAACATCATGCGTGCAATTGACCAGCGGTTCGTCCTCGCTGCGCGACCCCACGATCGCCAGCCCAGGCGAACGCATGACTTCACAGCCTGGGTGTTGAGAGACAATTCACTCATCATCCCGCACCCCCGGCAGCAGCAAGTGCGAGCGGCACAACTTCGCCGCTCGCTCTACGTTGCAACTCCCAAGCCGCAACGGTGAAGGTCCATCAGGAATCCACAATGTCATCCACTAACGTACTGGCGTGGGGAGAATAACCTGTTCGTTGATGCTAACCCGCCAAAAGCCAGCCGATTCTGCCGAGCTACCCCTTGCTCATCACCAGCGCCGCATAGCTGAGGCTTAGCGCGCTGGCTAAGGCCACCGGCAGGTCGGTGGCGGCGAGCCAGGCGATGTGGATGAAGGCGCTGCCCAGCAGGCTGATGAAGAAGCGGTCGCCCCGGGTGGTGGCCATGGGCAGGAAGCCGCGCCGTGACCCCGTCGGCCAGCGAATTTCCGCCAGCGTCATCACCGCCAAGCCAAGGCCCACGGCGGCGAAGAACAGGGCCGTCTGCCATGTCCACGCCATCCAAGCCATCACACCCGCCCCATGGCGAAGCCCTTGACCAGATGGCGGCGCACGAACCAGACCACCGCCAGCCCCGGCAGGATGGTCAGCACTCCGGCGGCGGCCAGCACGCCCCAATCGAGCCCGGAGGCGCTCACCGTGCGGGTCATCGCGACCACGATGGGCTTGGCTTCGCTGGCGGTCAAAGTGCGGGCGATCAGCAGTTCCACCCAGCTGAACATGAAGCAGAAGAACAGGGTGACGCCGATGCCGCCGCGAACCACGGGAATGAAGATGCGGAAGAAGAAGAACGGGAAGGAGTGCCCGTCGATGGCCGCCATCTCGTCGAGTTCCTTGGGCACCGCGGAAACGAAACCCTCCAGAATCCATACTGCCAAGGGCACGGTGAACAGGCAGTGGGCCAAGGCCACCGCCAACGGCGTGTCAAACAGGCCGACGGCGGAGTAGAGCTGGAAGAACGGCAGCAGGAACACCGCTGGCGGCGCCATGCGATTGGTCAGCAACCAGAAGAAGAGCTGCTTGTCGCCCAGGAATCGGTAGCGCGAGAACGCATAAGCGGCCGGCAGCGCCACCGTGATGGACAGCACGGCGTTGAGGCTGACGTAAGTGAGGGAGTTGATGAAGGCCCCGTACCACGCTGGGTTGGTCGCGATTTCCACGAAGTTGGCCAACGTTGGGTTGCTGGGCACAAGCTCCAATCCGCCCAAAATGTCCCGGTTGGGCCGGACCGCCATGCTGATCAGCCAGTACAGGGGCACCAGCAGAAACAGGCAGTAGAGATACAGGCTCCAATGGGCCTTGCCGTTGGGGGCGCTCATGACGCGTGCCGACTGCTAGGCGGTTTCATCGCCGCGCTTCATCACGCTGGTGTAGAACAGCCAGCACAGCAGCAGGATCAGCAGGAAGTAGAGCACCGAGAACGCCGCCGCCGGCCCCAAGTCAAACTGGCCGACCGCCATGCTGGTGAGGTACTGGCTTAAGAATGTGGTGCTCGCACCGGGCCCGCCGCCGGTCAGCACGAAGGGTTCGGTGTAGATCATCAGGCTGTCCATCAGCCGCAGCAGCACGGCGATGGTCAGCACGGACTTCAAGTGCGGCAGCTGCACATGGCGGAACACTTGCCAGCGGCTCGCCCCGTCAAGTTCCGCGGCTTGGTAGTAGGCTGGCGGAATGGCCGCCAAGCCGGCAAAGCAGAGCAGTGCCACCAACGACGTCCAATGCCACACGTCCATCAATGCCAAGGTGATCCAAGCGTCGAGGGCGGAACTCGTGTAGTTGTACGACACCCCGAGGGCCGTGACCGCTGCGCCCAGCAGGCCGATGTCCGGACGGGCGAAAATCTGCCAAATGACGCCTACCACATTCCAGGGAATCAGCAGCGGCACCGCCAGCACGATGAGAAAGACCACCGTCTTCCGGCCCTGCAAGGGGATGCACCGGGCAATCCAGACGCCCAAGGGAATCTCCAAGGCCAACACCAAGGCACTGAAGCCCAGCTGCCGCGCCAGCGCTTCCAGGAAACGGGGATCCCGCAAGGTCTCCCGATACCAGTCGAGGCCCACAAAGAGCCGCGTGTGCACATCGAATATGTCCTGCACGGAGTAGTTGACCACGGTCATTAAGGGGGCGATGGCGGTGAAGGCCACCACCAGCACCACCGGCGCCACCGCCAGCCAAGCCTTGTTGTTAGCCCGCTGCATCGTTCACCAGCCAGCCATCGCGGTAGAGTAGGATTCGGTACGGGTCAATGTGCAAGCGGGCCTGCTTCCCAATCGGGCCGTCCAAGCGTTGCTGCACGTGGATCACCTTGCCATGCAATGCCGCGGTCACCAGCCCAGTGGTCGCACCATTGAGTGTGCCGAGCGGCCGCGTGTTGCTTACGGCCACGGGCACGCCTTGGTCGCCAACCGCCGCCCATTCGGGGCGAAAGCCCAAAGTGCAGGGTCCGTCCGCCGACGCGGTCGAGCCAAGCACTTGGCCGTTGCAGCGGATGCTTCCCGCCGCAACCTCGCCGTCCACCAAGTTCATGCCGGGTGAGCCGATGAAACGGGCCACCGCCTCGTGGGCTGGCCGTTCGTAAAGGGCTTCAGGAGTGCCGGTTTGCAGCACCTTGCCTTGGTGCAGCAGGGTGATGCGTTCAGCGAAGGTGAGGGCTTCCGTCTGGTCATGAGTGACATAGATCATGGTCAGCCCGAGTTCCCCCTGCACGGCTTTAAGCGCTTGGCGCAGCCGCCACTTGGCGGCAGGCTCCACGGCAGTCAGGGGCTCATCGAGCAGCACCAAGGCCACGTCCGGGCGCACCAATGCCCGGCCGATGGCGGTCAGTTGCTTCTCAAACAACGAGAGCCGCTTGGGCTTGCGGGTGAGCAGTGCGTCAATGGACAGCAGTTTCGCCACCTCGCCAACGCGTCGGCGAACCGCAGCGGCGCTCCAGCCCCGATTGACCAGCGGGAAGCCGAGATTGCCCGCCACGTCCAAGGCGGGGTAAAGCACGGGAAACTGAAACACCTGCGCCACATGGCGCTCGGCAGGGCTGGCCCCTGTGACGTCGCGTCCATCAAAAGCGATGGTCCCGGCGATAGGGCGCAGCAGGCCTGCCAGCAGATGCAGCAGCGTCGTCTTGCCCGCCCCCGACCCGCCTAGAACCGCATGGGCCTCCCCGTCGCCGAGTTCTAGGTCAACGCCCTCAAGGACCGGCGCGGCGCCCGGTTCGTAGCGATGGTGCAATCCGCAAGCTCGAATGGAGGCCAAGACAACAGCCCTTGGAGTGATCGAGTCACTTTGGCCCAAGCGTGGGAAGCGAATCAAGGGTTCGTTTGGAATTCACCAATTCTCATTATGGACTCAAGTCGAGCATCCAGATCCCCATCTAGGGTGCGAACGCGCACCTTCGGTGCTTGTCGGTTCGGGACGCCCTCGCTCCGGAGAGGGAACCCCGGAGCGAGGGCGTCCCGCCCTCGAAGGAATTCCTTACAGACAACAAAGTGCGTTTGTGGGCGCAGGCGTCGCGGGCTGGAGCACGTTAGGAGGCATGAATGAGAGTTGCCGTTGGAGTTCCGGTGACGCAGAAGTCCGCTACCGCAGAGCACCGAGCGGGCACGCAGTATTCTTGAGCCGCATAGAGCTAAGGTTCGCCTTGCAGCAACGCGATAGTGTTGCCCTGTTCAACCCGCTCCACCCTTGGCATCCAGCTCAGCCCACCAGTCACCCCCTAGCGCGACGCGGCGAACGGCGACTGTGTCCGTCGGGTCGTGCCCGACATCGTGCGCGGGGGCCGGAACGACCTGTACGGTGTTGGTCAGGCGGCCGAGACCGGTCACCTCCACCTCGACCACGTCGCCGGGTTGCATGGGCCGTGAGTTCGCGGGTGTGCCGGTCAGTATGATGTCGCCGGGCAGCAAGGTGATGTGGCGGGACAGGTCCGCCAACTGGTAGTCGATGCCGAAGGTCATCTCGCTGACATCGCCTTGCTGGACGACAGCGCCGTTTAGGTAGGTGCGCAGGGTCGATTCGCGGACGTCGACACCACGCACGATGCCGGGTCCGAGGGGGCAGAACCCGTCCATGCCTTTCACCCGGGTCATCCCGCCCGCATCAGTGTCGCGGAAGTCCTGGGCGCCGACATCGTTGGCCGGCGCGAACCCCGCGATGTAGTTCCACGACTCCTCGCGCGGCACGTTTTTCATCGGGGCGCCGATGATCGCCGCCACCTCCCCTTCATAGTTGAGGTACTGGCAATTGTCGGGGCGATTGAGCATGCCGCGATGGGCGTTGACCGCCGTGACCGGCTTCTGGAAGTAGGTTGGGGTGACCAGATCGGGCGCCCGGAACTCGATGCGGCGCGACTCATAGTTCAGGTGGATGCAGATTATTTTCGTGGGATCGCAGGGGGGCAGATAGACAGCTTCGGCTTCGACCACCCGGCGGCCGTCCATCAGCACGAGTTCCTCGCCGTCCACCGTCGTCCACTCCGGCCGGCCTTGGACCAGGATGCGACGTTGTTCGAATCGGTCGCCCTTCAATACGTTCATGTTCTTCTCCGTCGTTCGTCAATGGCCCGCTGCGGACTCACCGCCGCGAGGTACAAGCGGAAAGGAGGCAAAGCGCGTTTCGGTGTAAAACTCGCGGCTTAAATCTCCCCCTTCTCTTCCGAGGCCGCTGATTTTCATGCCGCCGAATGGCTGGCGCAGGTCGCGGTTGAAGCCGGAGTTGATCCAGATCATGCCGGTCTGCAGCCGATGGCTGACGTAGTGGGCCGTATCCTGGGATCCGGTCCAGATGTACCCGGCCAGCCCGTAGTCGGAGTTGTTGGCGATGGCGATCGCCTCGTCCACATCAGCAAAGGGAATGACCGTGGCCACCGGGCCGAAAATCTCCTCCTGGCAGACCCGCGCATCCGGTTGCACATCAACAATCGCCGTGGGTTCAACGAAGTAGCCCTTGTCGAAACCGCCGGGGCGGCTGCCGCCGAAGAGCACTCGGCCTTCCTCCCGGGCAAGGTCCAGATAGCCCATGACCCGCTCGTACTGCGGCTTGGAGACCAGTGGCCCCAATCTCGTGCCCCGTTGCATCGGATTGCCTGGCTTCCACCCGGCGGCGGCTTTCTCGAACCGTTCGAGAAAGCGATCGTAAATCTCGTTCTGCACGAGGATGCGGGAGCCCGCCACGCAGACTTGGCCGCTATTCATGAAGATGCCCATGGCCGCAGCAGGCACCGCCTTATCGAGATCGGCGTCCGCGAAGACGATGTTGGCCGACTTGCCCCCCAACTCGAAGGAGGTTCGCTTCAGCCCGTGCGCAGCCCGTTTGGCAATGTCCCGCGCCGTGGCCGGCGAACCGGTAAATGAGATGCCGATGACGTCGTCGTGCTCAACCAGTGGCACCCCCGCCTCCTGGCCATAGCCGAGCACCATGTTGTACACGCCGGGGGGCAAACCCGCCTCTTCGTAGATCTCGCACAGAATGCCAATCGACAGGGGCGAGTTCTCCGACGGCTTGTGGATCGCCGAGTTGCCGTACGCCAGGCAAGGCGCCATCTTCCATGTGGACAGCATGATCGGGGCGTTCCACGGCGTGATGAGGCCGAAAACCCCGGCCGGGTCGGTCATGGTGTAGGTCAACAACGTATCGTCGCGATTGAAGGCGCGATCGCCCGCCTGCTCCTGCTCTTCAGCGAAGAAGCGCAGATTCCAAGCGGACCGCTCCATCAGCGGATGGGGCTTTCCGCCCAGGTCCGGGCCAAGGGGACCGCCCATCTCCAACGTCTGCCGCTGCATGATCTCCGTCGATCTTGCCTCGATCAGGTCCGCCGCCTTGAACAGGATTTTCCGCCTGTGGGACGGCTTCGCGCGGGACCAATCGCCCGTTGCGAAGGCCTCCTTCGCCGCCCGCACCGCCACGCTTATGTCCGCCGCATCCCCGCGGGCGGCGGTGGTGACCACCTCCTCCGTGGCGGGATTGATCACGTCAAAGGAGCCGCCGGAAGCGGCATCGACAAATCGCCCGCCGATGTAATGTCGAGGGGGGCTTACGCAATGGGCATCGGCTTCGCTCATGACGCTGCCCTCGGGTCGAATTCATGCCCATAGGTATCGCGAACGTAATACTCCGACTCGAAGGTCGCCGGGCGCGCGCCGCAACCGACTTCGACCATAAATCCAGATGGCGACGCGCAGTAGAAGGAAAACATGTGGTCGTTGGCGTGCTTGCCCAGCGAGATCACGATGGGATGGTTCTCCTTGATCTTTTCATAGGTGTGGAACACGTCATCGAAGTTATCGACCTCGAACATGACGTGGTTGATCCGGCCCCTCGGAGGCATTCCGAAGGCGAGCGAGTGGTCGCGGGTGCCGCAATCCATGAACATGATCTCCATGGGCTGGCCGTCCGGCGTTTTCATGAGGTACTCAAGGCCGCCGCGCATGCCCAGCAGCCGGTAGAACTGCCAAACCTCCTCAAGCCCCCGGTGGGCGATAATCATGTGGCCGAGACCGCCATTGCCGGTGACGAATTTGCCGTACATGCCGCGTCCCGGATGGAACGGCAGGTGGGTATCGACCCGGGGACCGTGGAAGAGCTCGATGGGGTTGCCCGCGGGGTCCTCGAAGCACATGAGCTCAAGCACGCACCGCTGCCGGGCCAACTCGGTCGGGGCGATTTCGTAGCAGATGCCGTTCTCGTCAAGGATTGAACGCAGGCCACGAAACTCCTCGGCACCCGCCACCCGCAGCCCGATGCCCGTCAGGTCGTCAGCGCCGTCCTTCTCTAGGATGACCCTGTGGTGCCACAGGTCCATTCTCAGAAACATCGTGTTTTCATCGCTGTCCGGATGAACCTGAAGGCCGATTCCCTCACTGGCGAACGTTCGCCACGCATCGAGATCCGAAACCCCGAATCTCGCATAGCCCAGTTCGATTACTGCGGTCATTTCCTGTACCTCCGTGTTTCTTGATTGCAACCGTCCCCGAGATCATAGCGGGTGGCCATCTCGTCCGTTGCCCGCCAGAACTCGGGCACGGCCTCCCACTCAGCGGTTTGCTGGGCGCGCATGTGCGCGAGCGCGTAGTTTCTCGGCGCAGAGGCCAAGTAGAACCGCTCGTAGAGTTCCATCCTGCCGCCTAGGCCTGAGCCCACCATGTCCCAAGCCGTGCGGAACAGGCGGGCGCGCTCGACCGACGGGATCCCATCGGCGCCGCCGAGGTAGTTATCCAGCAACGGCTTGAGCGCTTCGTCATTGAAGTCAGCGCTGGCCGGCGTGGCCAGCAGGTTGTGCGAACCGAGCGTCTTGAGGATGTCGTTCACGCGGACCATCCAGCCGGGCATGGTGGGGCGCAGCGCGAAGAACGGACGTTCGTCGCAAATCCAAGTGCCATCGCCATAGTCCGAGGCGCCGTCCTCGGCAGCTTTGAGCGCCGCTCTGGTCAGTTCGGCGTAGGACCAGAGCTCACCGAGCATGTGGGTGACTTCGCTGCGCCGCTGCTGTCCGGTCACTTCCGCGATGCGGTTGGCTAAGTCGTAGGCGAACTCCAACTTGACCAGCGCCCGAATAACCGTCTGCTGCATGATGTTGCCCGTCCAGCCGTTGCGCATGGCGGTATTGAAAACGGTTGGGTTGGCGTTGCAGAACACGCGGTGCTTCGAAACTTCAACTTGATCGAACACGATGAAGGCGTCCTGCTCGTCGAAGCGGCTGGAGAACGGATGGTCGAAAACGTTGCGGCTAACGCCGTAGTGGTCCCGGCAGAGCACTTTCAGGCCCGGCGCATCCATCGGCACGGAGAAGGCGATGGCAATGTCGGGTTGGTCCTCGGGAATGGGATGCCCCGGATAGACGGCCAGTTCATCGGCGAACGGCCCCAGCGTGGCCAGAATGCGGGCACCGGACACGACGATGGAATCGGCGGTCTCATCCACTTTGCGCAGCGCCAGTTGCCCATTGACGCCTTCGTAGTCGGGAAATCGCTTGTCGAGGACGGGGTGAACGATGGTGTGGGTGAGCGCTAGGTCCTTCGTGGCTATTTCCTTCTGGAAGGCGCAGAGATTCTCCTGCCACTCCTCGTTGCCCGCTTGCCGCCAGATGCTTGGCTGGCCGGCAAATCCCGCAAAGGTCACGTTCAGGTAGTCGGGGGTTCTGCCCAGCATCCCGACGCTGTACTTCGCCAAGGTGTGGAGGCACTCGTGCCGGCAGGCCAGATCTTCCCGGCACCGGGGGATGAGGTGGCTTACGCTCGCAACCCCGCCTTCATGCTCCATCAGGCACGAACCGGCGTGCTTGTGCTGCCAGTCGAAGTAGCCGGCCAATCCCGCCAGGGAGCCCTTGAACAAATCATTGGAAGTGACGTCGCGCACTGCCTCGCCATTCACCCAGACGGAGCGGTTGTCGCGTAATCCCTTGAGATACTCCGCACCAGTTCTTGCAGACATTGGTTCCCTCCATTTGGTTGCTGCACAAGGAAGCGTGCGGGGCTACATCAGTCAGCCAGCTTTCGCTGCAATCCTTGAAAGTAGGTGATCGCCCAGTCATGGGAGGAGGGCATGATATCCGGCCGCGTCGACTCAATGATCTTCTGTTGCGCCTCAATCATGGCTTTGTCTTCGAGAAACGCCTGCATGGCCACCGCCGCCTGCCGCTCGCGTTCCTGCTCATCGCCGCATGACCGATGAGGGCCGGCTGAAAAGAAGTACCTCGATCTCCCTCGGGAAAGGGGTGTCACCGCCTGACTGCTGCCGCTGATTCCCCCGATGGCGGCACCGCGATCGGGTAGGGCGTAATCAAGGTGTTCCGCAGTTCTCGCTTCGAACAAACCGGTCCATAGCACCAGCACGCCTGGCACCAGAAAGTCGTACGTCAAGAGCACATCCACGGCGCTGTTCTGCCCTGCCTGCCCAGGCGGTGAACGGGCGCCCGTTGTCCATTTGGAGTAGCGCAATCCACGCGGCAGCGTTTCCCAACGGGGATGGGAGTACGCGAACTCCGACCCTGAACCAAAGCTCTCTGAATGAACATAGGTGAGGTGGCTGAAGTCGAGCAGGTTGTCGAGAATCAGCGAAGCTTCGGCTTCGTAGTCCAGTTGGCCAGGCACCAGCAGGTAGTCGGGGTCGTCCAGATCGAAGACATCAGGAATCAAGTCGAGATCGGCCGCTTCGGTGTTTCCCGTCCATACCCATATCCATCCAGAGCGATCTGTGACGGGGTAGGTTTTCACGCACGCATGGTCGGGCACCGACTCCTGCCCCGGAATTTCCACTACGGTTCCGGCGGTGGAGTACAGAAAACCGTGGTACATGCAACGCAGATTGCCACCCTCGCAGCGGCCCAGGGACAGGGGCGCCGCACGGTGGACGCAGCGATCCTCGAACGCCACAAGCTGGCCATTTGATCGCCAGAGCGCAATCGGCTCGCCCAGGACTTCGACCGGCAGAGGCTTGCCCGATGCCTGATCAAGGTCCTTGGACCAAGCAGCCACATACCATGCGTTACGCGGATAGAGCTGGTCCATACATGCATCGCCAGCCGCTAGAATGAGAACTTGAGTTCCGCGCCGTACGCACGGCCGCGCCCAACGTTCAATTCCTGAATTCCAACTGTGCCGCCATTGGCGAAGTCGGTGCCTCCGAGAAAATAAACCTCGTCAGTCAGGTTATTGCCGTACAACGCCAGTGACACGAATTCCGTGATATCTAACTGCGCACGCGCACCCAGCAGGCCGTAGGAATCGAGGGTAATCGCGCCATGCTCTTGCAAGAACGAGCGGTGCTTGTCGATCCAGGAATAGTCGAGACTGACATCGAGTCTCATGCCATTGTCCAGCCTGTGCCCGTAGTTACCGCCGATAGTGAACTTAAATTTCGGCAGGGCGGGAAGGTCGGCGTCGGTCGTCAGACCACCCGAAGCCACAATATTCGGATACAGTTTTTTGTACTTGCCTTCCATCAGGGCGGCCGAAAGGAAGAGCGTCAACGCTTCCGATGCGGCCCACTCCGTCTCAAGCTCCAGACCATAGATCTCGGTTTCCCCTATGTTTTGCGTGGTAGCCACCGGTGCAGGCGTGAAAACGATGATGACGGACTGAGCGTCGCTCCAGTCCGTGAGGAACAGGGTCGGATTGAAGCGAAACACGCCGCCGAATGTGGTCCGTGCGCCGATCTCATAGGTCCAGGCTTCCTCCGGATCGAATGAAAGCCCGAAATTTGGCAAATCGGTGCTGGCAGTGTTACCACCTGCGCGGAAGCCCTTTGAGGCCTTGGCGTAAAGCATCACGTCTTCGCCAGCTTGATACTGAACGCCGATGTGCGGCGACCAGTCATCATATTTGAAATCCAAGTCCGAGCGGGCTATGTCTTCGAGCGATGAGGTGACCTTCTCGTCGGTGTAACGAATGCCTACGCTGAGCGAAAAGGCATCAGTTAAGGCAAGCGTACCTTGGCCGTAAACCGCAATCGACTCAGTGTCGATGCCGGCCCGCACGCCGCCGGGCGGCAGTAGGTTGCCGATGCCAACAAGGCTCGACGCAGAGCCGGTATCACTGGAGTCGTAGTAGTACAAGCCCGTGACGAACGACAATGAGTCGCTGAACGCGGCGCCTGAAAGCTGGAGTTCCTGCGAAAAGGCTTCGAGATCTCCGATCGTCTCCGTGGCCAGAATGTTGTACGGGGTGAGGTCAAAGTCCTGTGAGAACACGGCCTCGCTTTCCACTTGGGCAGTGATGGACTTCAGTGTGAGCTTGTCGGACAGGTCCCACTCGATCGCGCCTTGATACACATCGTATTCAAAGTCAAGAAAGTCGGGGTAGTTCAGGCCGCGAAGGGTGAAGTCGCTCGGATCGCCAAGCGGGGATATTAGAGTGTCATCAAAACCGGTCAGGTCCTCCGGCGGAATCAACATATTCAGCGGTGGAGGCAGCCATACACCGGGGTTCGCCGCAAGGAAAGCGAACTGTGCAAACGGGTTGACAGCGCCGATGACGTTGGTGCGGCCGTTGGTTTCAACCCGGATCAGTTCCGTTTTCAGGTCCACTGTCAAGCGGTCGGATGGCTCCCAGCGCGCACGGATGCGCCCCGCCTTGACCTCTTCCGCGCCGCGATCGATATCGTTCAATTGATCATAGACATATCCGTCCTGATCCTCATACATTGCGGCCAAGCGAACGTTGAACTGCTCGTGAATTGGCAGGGTCATCGCGCCTTCACCGCCCTTGCGGTCGAAATTGCCGAACGTGCCTTTCAGGTAGCTTGAGAATTCGTTCTCCGGAGCGACCGAGACGTACTGAATGGCCCCGGCGATCGTGTTCCGGCCAAACAGAGTTCCTTGAGGCCCGCGAAGCACTTCGACTCGCTCCACGTCCAGTAGTCCGAGCACGTTGCCAAAGCCCGAAGGAAAGTAGACTTCGTCGATATAGGTGCCTACTGAAGCTTGAGATTCTTGAGCGTCGGTGCCAATTCCGCGAATGGAGACGTTGCTGCCCGCTCCACCGCCCCGCCCCGCCAGGCCAATGATCTGCAGACCTGGGGTGTACTTCGCCACATCCTGCAAGTCCTCGGCGTTACGCTGCTCAAGAGCTTGCGAGCCCAAAGCAGTCAGAGCGATGGGCGTTTCCTGCAAACCGGTTTCGCGCCGAGTTGCCGTTACAACAACTTCTTCTATCCAGCCGTCTGATAGCCCTTGTCTAGTCTCAGAATCCTGCGCGGCGACAGCGCCGCTCAAAACAATGATCGACGCGGCAACGCTGCTCAGCTTTTGAATTGTCCCCATGGTTCCCCCCCAATCACCCTGCTTCGCCGTTCACTATGGGAATGCTAAGCCAAGCGTAATCATCCAACCAGTCGATATTTGTTAACCCTTGCATAAGTATTTGTGATGTTTGCTCGATGAGCACTCCGATACGCCGCATCAACCAACCGATCGCCGAAGTGCTTAAGGCAACGGAATCGCACCGCGTTCAACCTCTGACAGTTCGCAGCGAATAACATCTGTTTTCTCGATGTGTGACTTAATAAATATTGATTTATTGGATGAATAATGCTTGGTGTATGCTCCCCAAAACGACACTTGCAATGGTTGAGCACATGCCAAAACTGCTGCACATTCAGTCGAGCCCAAATCTCGAACGTTCGGTGACGCGCACACTGTCCGAACAATTCGTCGGCAAGTGGACGGAGAACCACCGCAACGTCGAGGTCGAAGTGCTTGACTTGGCCACCGAACCGCTACCGCACTTCGGCCCGGAGATTCTTCAGGCCGCCACCACGCCCCCCGAAGAAATGAGCGCCGAAACCCGGACTGCGGTCGCCGTCTCGGACCGCCTCATTACCCAGTTGGAAGCGGCAAATGTTCTGGTGATCGGCTCCCCGATGATCAACTTCAGCATCTGCACCCAGCTCAAAGCCTGGTTCGACCACGTGACGATCGCCGGCAGGACCTTCGAGTACGCAGCGCCAGGGGTCGCGCGCGGGCTGCTGTTCGCCAAGCGGGCCATCGTCATCGAAGCGCGTGGCGGCGACTATGCCGATCTGCCGTTCAGCGCGTTCGATTTCCAGGAGCCGTTGTTGAAGGCGCTGCTGATGTTCTTGGGAATATTCGACGTAACCTTCATTCGCGCTGAGGGGATGCGCATGAACGAAGAGGAGGCGGAAGACATCATTCGCAATGCGCAAGGCGTTGTCGCCAGGGTGGCCGCATGAGCGCCCAGCCGCACCGGGAGGTCTCCAGGCAACAACGCATCGAGCGATACCCGGGCGCTACTCTTTCCGCCCGCATCCAGCCCCACCTTGAGGAAATCGCCGGCCGAGCCGCGGAAACCGAGGCAGCCCGAACCGTACCAGCCGCGAACATGCGACACATCGCCAATGCGGGCTTCATTCGAGCGCTGGTGCCGAGGGCTTGGGGTGGCGACCACATTGACCTGTCAGAATACTGCGACGGGGTCAGGATGCTGACCAAGGCGTGCCCGTCCACCGGCTGGGTGGCCTCGGTGCTCGGCATCCATCCACCAGCCCTGCCGCACTTTCATCCCGACGTTCAGGAAATGGTCTGGTCCGAGGGCCCGGACACCGTTATTGGCTCTTCCGGCACCGCTTTGATGAAGGCCAAGCTTGTTGATGGCGGCGTGTTGATTTCCGGGAGGGGCCGCTGGTCGAGCGGTTGCGACTATGCCGACTGGATCTTGGTGGGCGTCCGGGTTCCGAATGCCGCGGACCCGCACTATCCGGAGCGCAGCTTTAGGGACCACATGTTCTTCGCGCACTGCAGCCAGTACAACATCGACGACACTTGGTACTCCACTGGCATGCGCGGGACCGGGTCCAAGGACTTGGTGTTTGACGAACTGTTCGTGCCCATGGAGCACTTGGAACCCATCGATGGATTGAATCTGGGCTGGACCCACGGTGAAGGCACCGTGGATGGCTGGATGTGCAGCGCGCCCTTCTCCGCCATCTTCACGACGTTCCTGCCTGCCGTGGCTCTCGGCTGCGCGGACGGCATGCTCGAACAGTTTCAGAACCGGCAGCGAACGCGAAAGAACGCCTACACCCGCGCCAAGGGCATCCTCAACCCGGCCGGCCACATGCGTCTGGCAGAGTCCGTTCACGAGCTCGAATCGCTCTCGGTTTACTTCAAGCACCTCCTCGACGAACTGCAGGAATTCGGAGAGCGCAAGGAACGTCTCACCCAGAGCGCCTTCATGGAATTGCAATCCAAGTGGCCCTTCATAACCGACCGCGCCGTCAGAGTTATCGACCGGTTGTTCAAGGGCGCGGGGTCGAGCGCCATCGCGGACTTCAATGCCATGCAACGCTACTGGCGCGACGGCACCACCTGCAGGCTGCATACAGGCTCGGACTACGACATCAACCTGCAGCAGCACGGTCGTAGCCTGTTGGGGTTGATGCCGACGCCGGACTTGTAGATGGGGTTGAGAACCAGGAATCTCAATCTGATTCCGCTGCTGCAGGCCCTGCTTGAGGAGGAAAGCGTGGCTGGCGCAGCAAGGAAAATGAACCTCTCCCAACCAGCCATGAGCGGAGCGCTGGCGCGGCTGCGTGAAGCGTTGAACGACCCCTTGCTGCTGCGGCAGGGTCGCTCCATGCGCCTTTCCCCACGGGCCGAGGAGTTGCGCACGAGCGTGAACCGGCTTTGTGCGGAGATTGAGGACCTTTTCGAACCGGTGGCATTTGACCCGGCAACGGCGGAGCACAAGTTCGTTGTCGCAACCCCCGATTACTTGGCGTACATGATCAGCAAGGAACTGCTCCCGCGCCTCGCCGGTGAGGCACCGAGCATCAAGCTGAGATTCGTGGACGTACCCGTCGATCTGCCCGAATGGCTCAAGAACGGTGATATCGACCTAGCGGTGTGCGGGAACTTCGGGACCTGGCCCGAACTGGAGTACCAGCCCATATTCAAGGATCCCGTGGTGGCCGCCATGTCTTCCAACCATCCGTTGAGCGAGAACCAAAAACTCTCAATGGAACAGCTACTCAAATACCCTTTCCTGGCGTTCGATCCGAGCATCGGTCGTTTCAAGCATCAAAGACGTACTCCGACCGGCATTGCCGGCTTTGATTTCGCGCCGCAAGTCACCATTGGACAAGTTACGGACGCCGTGTTGCTGACGCTTGGAACGAATTTTGTCACCGCAGCGCCGAAATCACTGATTGAAGCGATGTCCCGCGGCCTACCGCTTAGGCAACTCGATTTGGCAGGAGACGATCCACCCATTGATACGGGCATGTTCTGGATGAAGGCCTTGGGTGAAGGCCCCGCCATGGAGTGGCTGAGGAAAGTCCTGAGAGAAAGCTTGGCCCAGTTTGCGCCTATATCCGAATAAGATCATCCTCGGCAACATAGAGGCTCACATGGGCACGGGTTCGCACATCCGCCATGCCCGGCAGGCGGGCCACCCAGTCCGCGCCGGCCACGCGGCAGTGCAGGAAGGTTTCCGCGCCGCTGGTCTCCACGCTGTTGACCTCGGCTTCAAAGACCGCGTCGCCCTCCGCATGGGGTGCGAGGCGCAGATGCTCGGGGCGCACCAGCGTTTGCTCGTCGATGCGGTTGACGCCGGGGTCGCTCATCAGGTCCGCAGCCGCTGCGGAAACAGGCGCCTTGTACACTTCGAGCGGCGTGCCGCTCTGCAGCTTGGCGCGGTCCTGAAGCAGCAGGACTTCATCGCCCAAGGTGAACGCATCATTCGGGTCTGACGTGAGATAGAGCACGGTCAGGCCGTCGGATTGGACGATCTCGCGAAGCTGCAGGCTTAACTCCTCGCGCAGTTTGTAATCGAGGTTCACCAAGGGCTCATCCATGACCAGCACGTCCCCTTGCTGGGCCAAGGCGCGGGCGATGGCCACGCGCTGCTGCTGGCCCCCGGACAGGGCACCGGGCAGGCGGTCGAGAAGGTCGCCGATCTGCAGTCGGTCGGCCAACGCTTTGACGGAGCGGGCCATGTCAAGCCCATCCCGGTCTCGCCCCCGCCTTGCCGCCTTCATGGGTGAAGCAATGTTGTCGAACACGTTCCAGTTGGGGTAGTTGACGAAGGCCTGATAGACCAAGCCCACCCGCCGCTGCCGGGCGCTGTGCGTGCTGACATCGGCGTCATTGATGAACAGCGTGCCGGGCGGCGATGGCTCAAGCCCGGCCACAACCCGCGCCAGCCGCGTCTTGCCGGCGTTGTTGCGGCCCAGCACGACGGTAATGGCGCCTTCGGCGAACTGATGGCTGAAGGCGTGCGGGCCACCCAAGTCCAGTGCGCGGATGTTCAGCACAAGCCTTCAGCTTGTCCCGGAGTGGCAATGCGCTGGTGCCGAAGGAACGGGTTCTTCGCCACGCGGGCGTCTCCAAGTGTTCAATACAGCACCATGCTACACTGCCAGCCGTGATTCGAAGCCTTTCAGTTTTCGCGCTATGCGCCCTGCTGCCGTTGGCCGTCAGTGCCGGGGAACTCGCCTTGCTGGGCTCTTGGACGTTGAACGTCGAGCGCACCGAAGCCGTTCAGCCGGACAACCTAAGCAGCCGCTGGTGGGATGGCTTGGGGGGCAACTTCAGCACCAGCGTCAGCGTGGGCGGCGTCCCCGTGCCCACCGGTTCGCCCGGTCCAGAGCCGGAGCCGGAACTCGGCACCCCGGGTCCGCCACAAATGCTGCGCTGCCAAGCCCTCACCATCGAGCAATTGGGCGAGGGCCTGCTGCTGACCTACCAAGGCGTGGGCAGCGAAGAACTCCGGCCCGGCGTTTATCGCGGCATGCGCAGCCAGTGGTCGCGGCGCAAGCTCACTTCGAATTACGAATCGACCACGCGCAAGGTCAAGCGCAGCTTGGAGGTCGGCAAGGACGGGCGCTTGGTGATGTCCGTGACAATCAATCCGCGCAAGGGCAAGACCTTGCGCTACAAGCGGGTCTTCGATCGCGCATAGGCTAAGGCCAAAGCGCAAGCCTTGACGTGCTCAATGTGCGCGGTGTGCCTTTCGGGAGGCGTTCCGTGCCCAGCGTCCCGGCATCGGCCGCAGTCTCCGTTGGCACCAAGTCCGTTTTGGGTCGTGACTCCAGTGATCACACCTTGAGGGCCCCGGGCTGATCCGTCTTGCCGCTATACTGCGCTCCATTCGAACGGGGAATGCGTCATGCTCCAAGGACGTATAGAGGGCAAGTGGATTGATTGCTTCGCCCGGGTCTTCAGCCGCTGCAAGGTGGAAGCAGGGGAGGAGGTCGCCATACTCTCGGAGACCCAGTCCCGCAGCATCAACCGAGAACTGGCGGAGCTGGCGCTGCTGCGCTTGGGCGCCAAGCCCTTTCACCTGATGATTCCCACGCCACCGCAGGCCGCGCCGGTGCCGGTTCGCTCAACCGGCGCATCGGACGTCATCCAAGGCGGTGAAGCGGTGATCAAGGGGCTGGCGGCGGCGGGCTTCGTGGTGGACTGCACCGTGGAGGGCCTGCTGCATGCGCCCGAACTGCCGCGCATTCTGGGCGGTGGCGCCCGCGTGCTGATGGTTTCCAACGAACATCCGGAGGCACTGGAGCGGCTGGAGCCGGATGCGGCGCTGGAGGCCAAGGTGAAGGTGGGCATGCGCAAGTTTCGCGCCGCCCAAGGCCTGCGCGTGATTTCCAAGGCGGGCACGGATTTGGCCGTCAACCTGGCGGGTGCGGTGGTGGGCGGCGGTTGGGGCACCGTGTCGCGCCCCGGGCTGATCAGCCACTGGCCCGGCGGCCTTTGCCTCTGCTTTCCCGCCGCGGGCACCGTCAACGGCACCTTGGTTCTCGACCGGGGTGACGTCAACCTGACCTTCAAGCGCTATGCGGACCAGCCGATTGCGCTGACCATCGAAGACGACTACGTGACGCGCATCGAGGGCGACGGCGTCGATGCGGACCTCATGCGCGCCTACTTTGAGGCTTGGCAGGATCAGGACGCCTACGCCACCAGCCACCTGGGCTGGGGCATGAACCCTGCGGCACGCTGGGACGCGATGACGATGTACGGCAAGAACGACTTCAACGGCACCGAACTGCGCGCCTTCGCCGGCAATTTCCTCTACTCCACCGGTGCCAACGAGGTGGCCGGTCGGCACACGCTCGGCCACTTTGACCTGCCGTTGCGCGCCTGCACCCTCACCTTGGACGGTGAGGCGGTGGTGGTTGACGGGCAACTGCAGGGCGAGCTCGCGTAGCTGGCGGCCTGTGCCGAAGGCGGGATTGGTCGTGCAGGAGGCGGACGTTTCACTCGCCACGGTGGGCAGGGTTTTCCAAGACGCCGCTGTTCCGTCGCACAAGACACGCGGCAACGGCCCGCTGCTGCTGTTCCTGCACGGCTTGGGCGGCAACCGACATTCGTTCGACCATCAGTTGGAAGCGTTGTCCGGCCGCTATCGCTGCGTGGCCTGGGACGTTCCCGGCTACGGCGGCTCAGCCGCGATGGAGAACATGACCTTCCCGGCCTTGGCGGAGCGATTGGATCGATTGGTCCATGCGCTCGGCAGCAGGCCCCGCGCCGTCATCGGACACTCCTTCGGCGGCATGATCGCCCAGTCTTGGCTGCGCCTTGGCGGCGCCTGCGGCAATCTGATCCTGGCCCAAACCAGCGCGGCCTTTGGCAAGCCGGGCAGCCAGTGGAACGAGGACTTCCTCAAAGCGCGCCTTGCGCCCATCGACCAAGGCCTGGCCCCGAGCGACTTTGCCCGCGAACTGATCACGTCCATGTTCTTCGACCGGAGCAAGACCGCAGCCATAGAGGCCGCAGTGCGAACCATGGCGCCGCTGCCCGCGGGAACCTACCGG
The DNA here is from genome assembly GCA_965220835.1 of Candidatus Azophilus sp. Classification (GTDB taxonomy): domain Bacteria; phylum Pseudomonadota; class Gammaproteobacteria; order Pseudomonadales; family Azotimanducaceae; genus Azophilus. The sequence continues at coordinate 3,762,260 of OZ244842.1, forward strand.
CAAGTAATTGAGTGCTTGGTGGCGTTCGACGAGCGCGCCAGTTTGGAGCGCATTGGCACGCCCACGCTTTGCCTCGCCGCCCAGCATGACCGGACAGCGCCCGCCAAGAGCGTGGCTCAAATGGCGGAGCGCATTCCCGGCGCCAAGTATCAGTGCCTGCCCGATGCCGGCCACTTGGCATACGTGGAGGCGCCCGAAGCCTTCACCGCCGCCATCGCGGCCTTTGTGGCGCACTGACGTGGCTTCCTTGGAGGAACTGCTCGGAGTAGCCCGCGAGCTGGGACGGGACAAGTTCCTTGGCCGGGCGGCGGAGTACGATGCCGAGGCGCGCTTTCCCACCGAAAACTACGCCGATCTGCGCGCTGCGGGCTTTCTCGGCCTGGTGATCCCCGAAGCCTACGGCGGTTTGGGCGTGGACTACGCCGGCTATGCGCAGATTTCGGCGGAACTGGGCTTTTGGTGCGGCGCCACGGCGCTCACCTTCAATATGCATACCTGCTCCATGCTCTGGTCCGGGCGCTTGGCTGATGACCTGCCGATGAGCGGCGAGCAGCGCCGAATCCATGAAGCGCGCCGGGCGGCCATCTACGCCGGCGTGATCGAGGAGGGTCACCTGTTTGCGCAGCCCTTCTCCGAACCCAATAGCGCCGCGGCCGCCGGCAAGGCGCCCTTCGGCACGGAGGCCGCGCCGGTGGAGGGCGGCTTTGTGGTCAACGGACGCAAGCACTTCGCCTCGCTGTCCGGGCACGCGGACTACTACGGCGTGCTTTGCACCTTGACCGGCGAGACCGCGCCGAGTGCCGCCAACACCCTCTACTTGGCCATTGCCGGCGACGCGCCCGGGTTTTCGGTCAGCGGCGAGTGGAACGTGCTCGGCATGCGCGGCACCGTCTCCAACAACCTTGAATTCAACGACGTGTTCGTGCCGGCCAGCGCGGAGCTGCTGCCAAGTGGCCTGTACTACTTGGCGGCGCGGGACTGGCCGCACATGTTTCTGACCCTGTGCCCCACCTACATGGGCATCGCCCGCGCCGCCTTCAGCTTCACCTGCCAGTATCTGCGCGGTGAAGTGGCGGGCGGGCCGCCGGCTGGGGCCAGCCTCGCGAGCCCGGTCAAGCAGCTCGCCGTGGCCAACATGCGCATCCGGCTGGAGCAAACCGAGGCGCTTTTCCAAAGGGCGGTGAGCGAGGCCAAGCACCGGCCAAGCAAAGCCGAGCGCCTGCGCGCCTATGCCGCCCAATACTCGGTGATGGAGAACGCCAATGCCCTGTGCGCAGAAGCCATTCGCGTGTGCGGCGGGCGGGCCATCTTCAAGAGCCTGCGCTTGGAGCAACTCTACCGCGACTCCCGCTGCGGCTCCTTGATGTTGCCGTGGACGCCGGACATCTGCGTGGAGCGGCTGGGCGCGGAGAGCCTCGAAGCGCCGCTCGAATGATTTGGCTTAGCAACCCTTATCAGGGTTGGTGTCGGCGGGAGTTTCGCCCTAGCGAAACGCCCATGCGAACCGAAAGGTTGGCGCGGCGTTCCTGCCCTCACTACAGTGGCGCCCGCGAAGGCGCATGTCCCGCCCTTGATCGTTATCCATTGATTCGGTGCGAGGGCAGGATGTCCTCAGTCCGAGTGGCTCGGGAAACACTCCACACTCGATTGGTCCGAGGCGTTGCCTTGGATCAAGGCGCTAACCATCGATGAAGAGCCTCGGTGACTGGATTCGCCACAACGCCGAGTGGGCGGGCGAGCGCCTCGCGTTGGACCTCGGCGAGGAGCGCTACACCTATCGGCAGATGGACCGGGCGGTGGCGCTGCGGCGCAACCTGCTGGCGCACGTTCTGGGTGCCAAACCGGGGGACGGGATCGCCTATCTCGGCTTTAACGCCTGCGAGGTGCCGCTGTTGCTGTTCGCCTGCGCGCGCGCCGGGTGCGTGTTCATGCCCCTCAACAACCGGCTGGCAGTGCCGGAGCTGCAAGCGATCGTGGCCCACAGCGAAGTGCGGTTTCTGTGCGTTGAGGACGAGTTCGCGCCGGTGGCCGCGGAGATTCAACAAGGCGCTCCCGACTTGCAGTGCTTCAACATGGATGCCGACTATTCCGGCTTGCTGGCTCGGGCTGAAGAGCGCGACAACGACGAGCGCGGCACCTTGGACGATGCGTTGCTGCTGATCTACACCTCGGGAACCACGGGCCAGCCGAAGGGCGTGCTGCATACGCAGCGGGCCCTGTTCTACAACGCGCTCAATGCCGTTCACGCCCAGGAAATGAGTGCCCGCGACCATGTGCTGAGCGTCCTGCCGCTGTTCCACTCCGGGGGCCTCAACATCCAGACCTCACCAGCCTTCTACACCGGCGCGCGGGTCAGCCTGCTGCGCCGTTTCGATGCCACAGAGACGCTGAAAGCCATCGAGACCCTGCGGCCGACCATGTTCCTGGCCGTGCCGGCAGTGATTCAGGCCTTGGTCGATCACCCTCGCTGGAAGGCCACCGATCTGTCCTGCCTGCGCATGGTGGGCACCGGTTCATCCACGGTGCCGGATGCCCTGCTGAACGCCTGGCATGATCGGGGTGTGCCAGCGACCCAGGTTTATGGACTCACGGAGAGTGCGCCGACCGCCATTTGCCTGCCCATCGCCGATGCCCAAGCCAAGCTCGGCGCAGCCGGCAAACCCGCCATGCACTGCGAAGCCCGCATCGTCGATGACAACGGAAATGTCCTGCAGGCTTGTGAGCCCGGCGAAATCCAGCTTCGGGGCCCCAATCTCTTCACGGCCTACTTCAAGGAACCGGACCTCACAGCCAGCGCTTTCGACGGTGACTGGTTCCGCACCGGCGACATTGGGCACCGGGATGCGGACGGCTTCTACATCATCGATGACCGCAAGAAGGACGTGATCATCTCCGGTGGGGAGAACATCTACCCAGCAGAGATCGAGAACATCCTGGCCGACATGCCGGAACTTGCCGAGTACGCCGTGGTGGGCGCCCCAAGCGAGCGCTGGGGCCAGACGCCGGTGGCCTGCATCGTGCTCCGGGAAGGCGCGTCCCTCGATGAGCGCCAACTGCTGGCCCGCTTTAACGGCCTGCTGGCCCGCTACAAGCATCCCAGATCAGTGCGCTTCTTCCCCGCCCTGCCCCGCAACGCCATGGGCAAGGTGCTGAAGTACCAGCTACGGCAGCAGTTGAGCGAAGGCGGCCCCTAAGGCGCGTCAACCGAGCTCCCGTTCCGCCAAGGCGATGGCTTCGAACTCCTCCTCAGGCGCGTTGGCCACGAGGTGGTGGCGGCTGTGGAAGAAGAAGTACGCGATCATGACAAGGTAGAACAGCCCGCTCCAGATCGCCGCTGTTTGGTTGGCTAGGAAGGTGGACAGGAACGCCACCACGGACAGTGCCAGCGCAACTCCGGCGGTTACGGCGCCGCCCGGCGTGCGGTAGGGGCGCTCCAACTCCGGCTCCGTTCGGCGCAGCACGATGTGGGAGAAAGTCATCAGGGCGTAGGAAATGGTGGCGCCGAACACGGCCATGGTCAGCATCAGGTCGCCCTCGCCGGTGAGTGACAGCAGGAACCCCAGCAAGCCCGGCACCACCAAGGCCAGCACCGGTGCCTTGCGACGGTTGGTCACCGACAGCACTCTGGGCAGGTAGCCGGCGCGGGACAGTGCGAACAGCTGCCGCGAATAGGCATAGATGATGGAGAAGAAGCTGGCGATCAGCCCACTCAAGCCCACCCAGTTCACAAAGGCGGCCAAAGCCGAGCCTTGGCCGTACACGGCCTCCAAGGCGCCAACCAAGGGCGCGCCGTGGTCCTTCATGAAGTCAGCACCGGCCCCGCCCGGAGCCAGTGCGAGCACCAAGGCGCCGAACAAAATCAGCAGCAGCATGGCAGTGATGATGCCCCGGGGCATGTCCCTCGCTGGATCAGCCGCCTCCTCTGCCGCCAGGGGCACCCCCTCGACGGCCAGAAACAGCCAAATCGCGAACGGCAGCGCCGCCCAAACGCCGATGTAGCCCTCTGGCAGGAAGGCGCTGGCGCCGGTGGCGCTTGCATTGACGGCGATGTCGAAAAGGTTGGCGGCATCGAAGTGGGGCGCCATGCCCACCGCGAACACGCCGATGGCCAGCACGGCCAGGAGGGAGATGGCGAACATCGTCTTCAACGCTTCGCCAACGCCCCACAGATGCAGTCCCACGAACATCAGATAGGCGCCTAGGTAAACCATCCAACCGTCGATGCCGACCAAGGCGTTGACGTAACCGCCAATGAACACGGCGATGGCTGCGGGGGCCAGTGCGTACTCCAGCAGGATGGCGGTGCCCGTCAGGTAGCCGCCCCAGGGACCGAGCGCCCGGCGGGCGAAACTGTAGCCCCCACCGGCGGTTGGCAGCGCGGCGGACAGTTCCGCCAAGGTCAGCACCATGCACAGATACATCGCGCCCATGACCAAGGTGGCGATCAGCATGCCGCCGAAGCCCCCTTGGGCCAAGCCTAGGTTCCAGCCCGCGTAGTCCCCCGAAATGACGTAGGACACCCCAAGGCCAGCGAGCAGCACCCAGCCTGCCGCGCCCTTCTTGAGTTGTCGGGCCGCTAGGTAATCGGCAGGCATCGATTCGTAATCCACCCCGCCGGCGGGTGCCGCGGATGCATTTGATGCGCGTTGATCAGGCTTGATTGCCATTCCACCTCCAATTCGTCGGTTTAACCACCGACTATTGCTTTTTGCTCTTTGCCTGCAAGTAAACACGAACAGCTCTAACAAATCCGAATCGCAGATAGAATGCAAGGGAATTCTCCTCTTTGCATGGTAGAGGTGGGCTCATAACGCCCCCACTCCAGGTAAACCGCGAGAAGCCTGTGAGAAGACGTGACCAGACGTTGGAGCAAGCGGCGTGGGATGCCATCTACACAACGCTCGATGAAGTTCGCCGATGGGCTCTGGACAAGCGAGTGATGGAATTCGGCACTGCCGAGAACAATCTGCCAGCGTACATTCGACAACCTCACTCAGCACGCCGTCCTTTGCGTGTAGACTGCCGCACTAATCTGCAAAGGATGAAGGTCAATATGATTTTGTTGAGGAAAGAAAAGCAGGCCTTGACTCTTGAATGAAAGAAGTAAAGCACTACTTCCCGGTCAATGCTCACAATACGATGAAGCAAACGCCAAAGCGATTAAGGCACATGGCGAGCTCAGTAAACTGGTACGTCGTCTGAAATCGATATGAGTTAAGGCGGGACTTAGAGTGAGGGGGACAACGTGCACGTTCAGTTGCGGAAATTATGTTGCGGAGATTATTGACAAGTTACAGGTAGGACTGTACGTTCTTTGATGAGTTGTCGAATTGCACCTGGGACAACTTCGAAATGGAGCAGTAAATCAAGATCGAGTCACCTTTGTTTTGCCCTGCGGTTACATCGGGAAGGACTGTTGTGAACCTTGTAGATCATTGGTCTGCATCGTCAGTACTATTTCAATACGAGTCCTCCTTGCCCGAAGACGATTCTATTTGTGATGCGTACCGGAGATGCCCTTGAATGCGAGCTATATCTTCCTCCCGGATTTTTCCCTGTTCATACAAGTGCCGGTATGCCCGTACTCTATTGCGATAGCCCTTTGTAAGCCTAATCTTTTCACCGTGCACCAAAAGTCCATGAACCTTGAGCCGCTGCGGGAGCTTCACGACAGACACTTTTCGTTCTGACAGTCGCCAAACGCTCCTTTCAAAGGTGCTTTTGAGCCGCCCAATTAGATCTTTGGGAGGGACACCTCTTCCAGAAAAAACAATATCGTCCGCATAGCGTGTGAAAGTGGCATCGCAATTGCTCGCAATCTCTGCGATGGCAGCGTCAATCGGATGCAGCGCAATGTTTGAGATCACTGGACTAGTGGGTGACCCTTGGGTAAGCCTCCCGTGAAAACACAGAAGGCGGCATAAAGCGGCCTTGCTCTCGTCCGATCGATAGCCTAAACGAGAAAGCGCTTTTCGAACCTCGTGTTCAGGCGTGGAGGGAAAGAAGTTCTCTATATCTAGTGAGGCTACCCATTCAGCGCTCTGATGCATGCGAGCTGCGGTAATGTGCGATCGCCCGCGCACAAACCCATGCACTGCTTCATGCGCGTCCCATTTCCGCTCAAAGTGAACAGATAACCACTTCTGAACAATCTTAAGTGCAACATACGGGGCTTCGATCTGACGAGTGGATCGCCCCTTTGGGATCTCGAAAACACGATAGTGTTGATACGTACGATTAAGGAGGGACCAGACAAAACTGGGGTGGTAACCAATCATTACTGCAATAGCATTTAATGAAGTTACCGGTGGAAGCCCGGCTTCGTACAGCCTTGTGATTTCCTCCTCTTCGCCCTTTGAGCATCTATCTCCTAGAGCCAAGACTATCTCTTTTACGCTACCAGCGCTAAAAGCTAGACTTTCGAGAATTTGAAGTGGGAGCCTCATTAGCAAAGTCCTGTCTTTCGGAAGAGCTGGCCGTGGGGCCAGCAATTCGAAGGATTGCTGGCCCCACGGCCAGGTCCTTCTGTGTCCCACCAAGGCTTGTGGGCATGATGCACACCCTCGCCCGAGGCTCCCACTTGCCAACACTACAATTCTCCGCGCGCCAAAGCAAGGGCTCGAACAACGTCTGGACTATTCCTGTCCCTTCCCGTTCCGAGTGTAGAAATACCTTGAAGCGACAGCATGTATTGTCCACTGCTTTTCCGGATCACGTGCCCCGATTTTCTGGCTCGGTCCAGCTCGTGGCTCAGCCAATCATCACTCGGAATCGAAAACTCCCTCCTTTCTAATGCTATCCGGAGTTTCTCAACCGAGCTCGGCGCGATAATCCGAAGCACTCTGAGAACTGCAGTTGATGTTGGCAGGTTGTCAGTGTTCGTGACGTACACTGCAGCTAGTTCAATTTCCAAATCCCCAAGAACTTCTCCGACCTGGAGTTTCACACTTTGCAGGTCATCAGCAGTCAGCTGGTCATTGGCGTCTAGCCACAGACTTGATTTTCTACCTTCCAGTGACAGTATTGAGTTAAGAATTCTGTTTGGAAACTTGCGGAAGAGCATATTCCTTACAAGTTTATCAATCGACTTGTGTTCTTCATCTATCACTATGGGAGTTAATTGAAGTCCAAGTTGCTGAGCCTGTTTGGCGATCCAGAATAGTTCTCTGGGCCCCGGTCTTTTTCGACCTCTTTTGTCTTTTGTGGACCTTATGAAGGCAAAAATTCGCTTGTCTTCGCTGCTAGATGGTATGACGCGCCCGAGTACCGATAAGCCAAATTCACGCAAGAGGGCTTCAATTTGGTCAACTTCACTCATAGATTTGCTGCCAAGCCCCACTGAGATGTTTGGCCAATGTGCTAATGATCTCGTACCAACTGTGAGCTCGAGTTACGTCAATTTCCTTTAAGGAAAACCTATCCGAGCTAGTGAAATCTACTTGAACATCTGTTTCGTAGTCAGCTGTTATTCTAACCGCGAGCGCTTCTTCATAGGTTTTGGCCATTTCCTGCACGGATTTTAGCGCCTTGTCCAATAGTTTTACGAGTTGGCTATCGTTTCTTCGGCGGGCTGCATTTCGTTCTCTCTTCAGTCTTTTTGTGACTTCCCCTTTGAGTACTTCGGGGAAGGCGCTGTGATTGGCACTTTCCCACTTTCGCTCCATTTTACCAAGAAGCTCTCTGACCAAATGAAAGCATGCATAGTAGTATCGGTTGTAGGCGGAACGGGCGAATGCGTCTCGGTCCGAGGATTCGGGATTGTGCGCCTGAATCTGAAGATGGTGTGCCACCTTTTGCATTGGGTCTTGATACTTGGTCACTTTATTGGACTTTCATGAGCGGGCATTCGTGGACTTGATAAAGGAAAGAGATATACGAAGTGGTCGGAGGTGAAAAGGATATCATCGATTGTGCGCTAGTGCGTAAAGGCGGTCTCGCCAGCCCTCACTATACCTTGCAGTATCAGCGTGTCGTGGTAGCCGAATATGACGCGGTTGGGCGGCGGCTGCTCCCTAAATGGGGACGTAGAAATGGCGATTGTGCCAAATGAAGAAAAGATCTCTCGAAAACACCCGCTGATCCACCTTTGCAGCCACTCGTTGGACGTCAGGGCTTTAGTGCGGGGCGACCCGTTGATGTCGTCATGTCCCAAGTTGGGTAAGTTCAGTGAATGTTCGGAAAAACTGTGCTTGAACTGAATCGTGTGTTTCAGCGAAGGACTTCATAGGGCTCAAGGTCCTCTCTAGAATCGGCAACTTGCTTGCGCGGACTGCTTCCCTGAAGAGCCTCCGATACGCGGTAGGGATTGGAATCAGTGCTTGGCGCATCCCTTGAACCGCTTTTTCACTTGACTCAGCAACTCCTTAGTAGGTTGAGGCACATTTGGTCCCGCAAGATTCGGTTGATTGAGGTTTTGTAGGCGCGCCTAGCGGGGGGTGAGCCTTTGAACCACTCGATCACGTCGGCATCAAGGCGCAGGGTGATTTGTTGCTTGATTGGGCGGTGGAACTTGCCCCGACTGCCACTCGACCAGTCCGGTGCCTCGGGAAAGTCGCTGGTGTCGGTCTGTTCATCGGGCAGGGCTTCCAGTGCCTGAACTTCCGCCGCCTGTTGCGGAGACAGCGGTTCGATTTTGCTGGACTTGCGCGTCATAACGGAAGAGTAGCTAGGCTTGCTGAGGCAATCAATGCTTCTGGCATAGGCGTCGTCGTCGTTGACCCAAGAACACTCATGATTTATTTTTGGTTTCACCAAAAAGACTCATGTCTTAACCGTGCCCGACCTGACCCGCCACCGCTACATCGCTGATGATTGCCTGCAGGACCTGGACGAGAAGCTGGTGTTCGTAGGCGGCCCTCGACAGGTGGGCAAGACCACTTTGGCACTGCACCTGCTCGGCGGTGAGCGGGGCGCCGGTCACCCCGCTTACCTGAACTGGGACATCGCCGCGCACCGTCAGCGGATTCTTGCCGGCGAACTGCCGGCTGAGCGGTTGGTCGTCTTGGACGAAGTCCACAAGTTCGCCCGCTGGCGAGGCTTGCTCAAGGGCTTCTATGATGAGCACTTTCCAGTGCGCAGCGCCTTGGTCATCGGCTCCGCCCGGTTGGACCACTACCGCAAGGGCGGTGATTCCCTGCAAGGGCGCTACCACTACCACCGGCTGCATCCATACTCGCTGATGGAAATGAGCAACGCACCAACGGAGAGCGACTTGCAGGCGTTACTCCGCTTCGGCGGTTTCCCGGAACCCTTGGCTCGGCAGAATGAAACCCACTGGCGGCGCTGGCAGCGCGAACGGCAAGCGCGGGTGTTTGCGGAAGACCTGACCAGTCTGGAACGGGTCAATGAAGTGAGCTTGCTGGAACTGCTGTTGACTGCGCTTTTGACCCGTGTGGGCTCGCCTTTGTCCCTGCAGGCGTTGCGCGAGGAACTGCAGGTGTCCCATGACTCGGTACGCCGATGGCTGACGATCTTCGACAACCTCTATCTGACGTTTCGCCTCTCACCGTTCGGCGCACCCAAGGTGCGGGCCGTGAAGAAGGAGCAGAAGCTCTACCTGTGGGATTGGTCGGTACTTGAGGAGGCGGGTCCACGCTTCGAAAACCTAGTGGCGGCCCAGCTTCTGAAGTTCTGCCATCAACGGGAGGACACGCAAGGGTTCAGCATGGATCTGCGCTATTTGCGCGATACGGATCGCCGGGAGGTGGACTTCGTGGTGCTCCAGGGCAGCAACCCGCTGTTCGCAGTGGAATGCAAGGCTCAAGGCAGGCAACTATCGCCGCACTTGCGCTACTTCCGAGACCGCACGGACATCCCCGCGTTCTATCAAGTCCACCTAGGCAGCGAGGACTACCAATCCGCAAGGGGCATTCGCGTGCTGCCCTTCACCACCTTTGTGCGAGAGCTTGCGCTGCCCTGAAGCGAGGGCTGGACGCCCTACTCAAACAGCTCTCCCCCGCAGGCCGAGGCCGTGGTGCCGTGCTTCTCGAAGGCCTTGATCACGTTGGCGCCGGCTCGCCAGCGATGCACCTCGTCCGGGCCATCCACCAGGCGTTGTGAGCGAATGCCCGTGTACCAGCGGGCCAAGGGGGTGTCGTGGCTGTAGCCGAGGGCGCCGTGCAGCTGGATGGCGGTGTCCACCACTTGGTGCACCATGTTGGCCAGGAACACCTTGGCGATGCCGTTCTCTTGGCGCAGATCCATGCCCTTCTCCGCCTTGTAGGCAATGTGCAGCAGCATCAGGCGGGCCTTGTAGATTTCCGCGGCGCAGTCCGCCAGCATCCAGCGCACGCCTTGGCGATCCGCCAAGCGCTTGCCGAAGGTCTCGCGCTTGACCACGTGGGCAGCGGCTAGGTCCAGCGCCCGCTGCGCCATCGCCACGTTGTGCATGCCATGCCGCAGCCGCCCATAGGCCAAGCGGTGCTGGCCCATGTTGAAGCCTTGGCCGCGGCCGCCGAGCAGGTTGTCGCGGGGCACCCTTAAGTTCTCGATCTTGACCTCGGAGTGGGAGCCGCCCAGCTTCAAGCCGAGTTCGGTGTGGGGCTGCATGGTCTCGATGTTGCGCACAATCTGGTAGCCCGGATTCGGCAGTTCCACGATGAAGGTGCTGTAGCGCTCGTGGCGGGGCGCCTCGGGGTCGGTCTTCGCCATGACCACCGCAATGTCCGCCACGCTGGCGGATGAGCTGAACCACTTCTCGCCGTTCAAGACCCATTCATCGCCCTCGAGCACGGCGCTGGTCTGCATGCCTGTTGCGTCAGCGCCGGCGGCCTTCTCGGTCATGGAGTAGCAAATCCGCTTCTCGCCGTTCAGCAGGGGCTTGAGGAAGCGCTCCCTCTGGTCTTCCGTGCCGTGCTCGAGCAGGGTCAGCATGGTGGCGTCGTCCGGCCCTTGGGTGTTCAGCGCCAAGGCGCCCAGGAAGCTCTCGCCGAGCTCCATCTGCACTAAGGCGTTGGCCAAGGGCCGCAGCCCCATGCCGCCGTGCTCCTCGGGCACGAAGGGGCACCACAGGCCTTGGCTGCGGGCCTTGCCGCGCAACTCGGCCAGCACCTCCTCGAAGTTGTCGGCGGTGCATCGCTCTTCAGCGGGGTGACACTCCTGCTGCACGAACTCGCGCACCTTGTTGCGTACGGCTTTGGTGGCCTCGGGTATTTCAAAGTCAATCATGTTGGGTCCGGTAGTTGAAGGATGGGGAAGGGCAGCAACATAGCAGAAGCCTTGCCGGGGGTGTAGTGCGTTACCTTGACCCACAAGTGTGCTGGTCGCTAGCCAGCGCGGGCTCCCCCGCCTCGATGCGCGGCCGCTTTTGAAACCTCGAAGGAACGGGCGAACGCTTCCGCTTCGCGCCCCGACTTCAAGCGCACGAAGCGGATGTGGGACCAGCGTGGGTCCGCCATCCAGGCAAGCATCTGGCTGCGCTTTCTGCGGTGCTGCGTGACGATCCAGTAGATCAGCGATCTTTCCTTTCGCCAAACCAGAAAGTGTTGCCAGAACCCCTCCACATTGGTGCCCCACAGTAGCTCCCGGCTGCGGGCACGCTGCCAAGACCGAACCAGATGGCGTTTCAGCAGCAAGGGCATCGGCAAGTCCAGCCAGATTACCGTTTCCAGGTTGGCCCAGAACGACCGCTGCGATGTCTCCGAATAGGAACCGGCCACAACCCAAGCATCGCTCCGGGTGGCTTGGCGGAAGCGCCGCTCCAGTTCGTTGGGGTTGGCTTCGTTGAGGCTGACCCAGCCCGGCTGCCAATTGAGCGCGTCGAGTTCCACGAATTTCGCATCAAGGGCCTTCGCTAGGCGACTGGCCAAGGTGCTCTTGCCGGAGCAGCTATTGCCGATTACATGCACGCGCTGACCGATGGTGAACGAGCGGGCGGACTCGCCGATTTCCGGCTCAACGGATTGCATGTTCCCATTGCGCCAAGGATGGAGAATTACTGTGAAGCAGCCGGGGTGCCCGCTTATCCCAAGGGGTGTCCAAGCTTACGGCACGACGAACCCCTGCGAAAAGGTATGGCGCTGCGCGCCCGTCCTAATGCGGGGTGCGCTCAAGCCTATGGAGCTGGTTCCAACGAAGGTCGGCTCGAGGGGGTCCCGCCCTCGCTTCGAATCATACATGTTTCATGGGACGTAGATGAGTGTGCGCGTTGCCGAAGGCAACGTAGGAAGCCGGGTGGGAAAGTGACTCACTTGTTAACCTATCCCGCGATCAAGAAACAAGGGGAGGGGGGCGTGAACATTCTGGTTACTGGCATGAGCGGCTTGATCGGCGCGGCGGTGCGGCGGCAATTGGCGTCGCGGGCGCGGCTGTCGGCGCTGAATCGGAGTGCGGTGGAGGGAGTGCCCACCACGCGGGCGGACTTGGCTGACCTTAAGGCCATCAGGCCTGCGTTCGACGGGCAGGAAACGGTCATCCACCTAGCCGCGAAGGCCGGCGAAAACTTCAGTTGGGAAGAACTGCTGCAAACCAACATCGTTGGCACCCGCAATGTGCTTGAGGCGGCGCGGGAAGCAGGCTGCAAGCGGGTGGTGTTTGCCAGCAGCGGAGCCACCGTGGCCGGCTGGGAACTGGAAGAGCCTTACAAGGCCTTGGTCGAGGGACGCTATGACGAGGTGCCGGAGCGCTGGCGGCTGATCCGTCACGATGAGGCCGTGCGGCCGCGTGGCGTGTACGGTGCCACCAAGGTCTGGGGCGAAGCCATTTGCCGCCATGTGGCGGATGGTTCGCCGCTGTCGGTGCTCTGCGTGCGCATCGGCTACGTCAATGCCGAAGACCGGCCCACCGATCCGCGCCACTTCGCGGTGTGGTGCTCCCAACGCGACATTGCTGCCGCCATCGAACTCTGCGTCGATGCGCCACCTAGCCTCAAGTACGATGTTCTGTTTGCGAACTCCCGCAACCGATGGGGCTACCGAGATCTTTCCCATACGGAGGATGTGCTCGGCTTCGTCCCCGAATCGAGTGCCGAAGACCACCGCTGATTGCCGCGTGGGCATCGCGCTGGGTTGCGCGTCAACGCGAGACTCTTAATCGAGGGCGGGACGGTGTGCGTTGCGCTCGCGCAACCCACTGGTTATCAGCGCTGGCGTGGCGGGTATGATGTTGGCGTGGACACCCTGTGCCGTGACTGCGGCGAAAGGCCGCAACCCGACGCCGAAGCTTGCCCGGCCTGCGGCTCAGGGCGCATCGTGCGGCACCAGGAGCTGCACGGCCTTGCCATCGCCCACCTCGATTGCGATGCCTTCTACGCCACCATCGAGAAACGCGACCGGCCGGAGTTGCGCGACCTTCCAGTGATCGTGGGCGGCCGCCACCGGGGCGTGGTGGCGGCCTGCTGTTACATCGCCCGCACTTACGGCGTGCATTCGGCCATGCCGATGTTTCAGGCTTTGCGGGCTTGCCCGAACGCCACCGTGATCAAGCCGGACATGGCGAAGTACGCAGCCGTCGGGCGTGCCGTGCGGACGATGATGCAGGACCTCACGCCCTTGGTGGAGCCGCTGTCCATCGACGAAGCTTTCATGGATCTTGCGGGCACCGACGCCCTGCTCCGTGCCAGCCCTGCTGAAAGCTTGGCCGCCTTGGTGCGGCGGGTGGAGAGCGAGTTGTCCATCACGGTGTCCATCGGCTTAAGCTACAACAAGTTTCTGGCCAAGATCGCGTCGGATCTGGACAAACCGCGGGGCTTTGCGGTGATTGGCCGGGCGGAAGCCCGCAGCTTCCTTGCCAACCAGCCGGTCGGCCTGCTGTGGGGCGTTGGCCAAGCCATGCGCGAGCGCCTTGCGCGCGACGGCATCACGCGGATCGGGGAACTGGCTGAGTTCGGAGAGGAGGCGCTCACCCTGCGCTACGGCCGCATCGGTCGGCGGCTCGCCCTGTCAGCCCGCGGTGAGGACCACCGCCAGGTCACCCCCAACCGCGAGGCCAAGGGCCTGTCGTCGGAAATCACACTGGACCGGGACATCGCCGAGTTGGACAAGTTGCGGCCCATTCTTTGGCAACTTGCAGAGACCGTGGCGCGTCGCTTGAAGCAGTCCGGCCTAGCGGGTGAGGGCGTCACCCTGAAGCTGAAGACCGCCGATTTCCGCACGCTCACCAGAAGCCGCCGCCTGACCGGCGCGACGCAATCGCCGGATGTGTTGTTTCACAGGGTGGCGCCGCTGTTGGCCGCCGAGGCGGACGGACGTGCCTTCCGCCTGATCGGCATCGGCGCCCAAGGCCTGGTCAAGGCGAATAGCTTGGTTCAAGGAGATCTGTTCGGCGGCGTTGATCCGGCAGGGGACCGGATCGATGCGGCGATGGACGCGGTCAGGGCCCGGTTTGGCCCCAGGGCCATCGTCAAGGGCCGTGGCCTCGGCGTCACCCTAAAGCGGCAGGGGCCATCCAAGATCGAGTGACTGGCTTGGGGACGGCAAGCCGAAGTTTTCGTAGCCCGCTTGTTGCACCGAGGGCCGCGAAGATCGCGCTGCCAAAAGACAACCAAGGGCAAGCGTACGCGGCACTCTCCGGGCGCAGCATTTGCCATGGGAGAACCTTAGGATGTAGCGCCAATTCACGGGTTGGCTTTTGTGCAAGTTTGAATCAGCGGTTTGGTGAACGACCCGCGTTAAGGTTCAGACACCCGGTCGAACACGCGCACGGCGCTCAAGGCATCGCCGGCGGACTTGATTTCGACGGTGATGGTCAGCTGCCGGCCGTCCTTGCGCAGGCGCATGGTCTCGGTGGCGCGGGCGTCATCCGCCCGCGAGGCGATGACCAGGCCTTCCTCCGTCCAGCCCGCATTGACTTCCCAAAGCCCGCGCCGCCGCTCGCCCCAGGAGACATCCCGGTAGGTGCCGCTGGCGTAGCGAATGCCCATGGACTGGGCATCCTGCTCAATGATCATCGACTTTGACGCCAACACGGGAAAGTCGGCCGTGACGAAGGCCAGCATGCCCGTCTGACGCCGCTGCCCCCTGCGGTCCATTTCCAAGAGCGCCCGGTCAGCCTCGGCCTGCAGGCGCCGTTCGTTGGGCGGTGGGTCGCTCAGCGCCCCGTTGATGACCCAATTGCCATTCAGGTCAAAGCCGGCCGGGACTTCGGGGTTCAATGGGACGCTGCCGCAGCCGCCAAGCACCAGCAGCCATGCGCTTCCCAGCACCCAACTTGCAATTCTGTCCATTTTCATCCCCTCCGCCAATGTCTGCCTCCGCCACCGTCCGGGTTAGTATGGGACAGCAGATGTTGCGCCGAGTGACAATCCTATCAGCGTTTGCAGCCCTGCTGATGGCGTTTTGCCTTCCAGTGGGTGCGGCGGCGTTGCCGGAAGCGTTTTCCCGCCCTTGGTGCGCCTACCAGACGGCGCACTTTGAATTGCTGACGGATCTGCCGCGGCGCCAAGTGTTGGGCAAAGCCAAGGCACTGGCTCGCTTTCGAACGATGTTCATGGCGCTCTTCCCGGAGGCCCGGGCGCAGGCGGGCGTGCCGCTGCGCATGCTGGTCTTCCGACGGGCCCGGCACTTCACCGAAGTCACTGGCACGTCGGCCTTCGCGGGCATCACAGTGCCGTCGCTGCGGGCCTACCAGTTGTTTGTCGGCCCGGCCCAAACCAGCCCTCTCACCGACACGGCATGGCATGAGTACGCCCACTACCTGCTGCGCAACCACACCGAGCCGCACTATCCCCTTTGGTACGAGGAAGGGCTGGCCAGCTATCTCAGCGCCGCGGACCTCAAGCGCAATCCGGTTTCGCTGGGCCATCTGGAATCGCACGTTGGGCGTGGCAAGGGCCCGTCATCGGAAGTGAGTTTCGATGATGTGGTGCAGGCGCAATCCGTGGCGGATTGGTCTTCGGAGCGCCTGACTGCGTTCTACGAAAAGGCTTGGTTGATGGTTCACTTCATTCGCCTCGGCCACCACTTGGACTTTCCGGACTTTCGCCCGGCCCTGGTTCGCTACTTGCAGCACCCGCAACGCCGCTTCGACGACGCCTTCGGGCTGCCGCCTTCCGGCATGGGCGAGCTGGTCGAGGACTATTTGCGCCGCCCGCGTCTCCCCATTGAGTTTGTGCACTTGCCCAACAGCGGAGCGGAGGCCGTGCAGGCGCCGGTGCGGCGGTGTTTGGACAAAGCCAAGGGTCGGCTCGAGCTGGCCCGCAGCATCGTCCACCAAAATCCACGGCTGGCCGTGCAAGCCTTGGAACGCCATCCCGACGGCAAGGCGGACGCGGAATGGCTCACGGCCCAATCGGAAGCCTTGTCCACTGTTGACTACGAGCGGGCGGTGTCAGTGGTTGAAGAGGCGCTTCGGCTGGAACCAAGTCATGCCGGGGCCATGGTTCAGCTCGCGCACCTGAAGGCGCAGCGTTGCTCCCTGTCCAGCCATCCGGCCTGCATGCGCAACTGGGCGGAGGCGGCGACGCTCTATGAACGGGCCTTGGAGCGTGGCCCGCACCGCCATGATGTGGCCTATGGTCTCGGGGTCGCCTATCTGCACACCGGACGCGCCACGGAGGCCTTGGACCACTTGCGCTTGACCCATCGGCAGATGCCTTGGGCCGCTGAAGCCAACTTCTACCTCGGCGAGGCCTATCGCGTGCTCGGTGATGAGCGAGCGGCCGGGCATCTGAGCAAGGCCCGCAGCTTGGCGGCCGATCCGGTTTGGCGGGCGCGGGCAGCAGCGGCGCTGAGCCGCCTGCACGAACCGTCCTTTGAAACACACTAGTTTCCTCGTTCGCGGGATCAGGATGTCGCACGGCGCCACTGCTGCGCCCGGCAATCGCCCAACCGTCGGTCTCGGGCTTCGTTGCGTTTGTCCGCAGGAGTTCCGCGCCAGCGGAACTACAACGGGCCGGAGGCCCGCGCCGAACGGCAGGAGTTCCGCGCCAGCGGAACTACAACGGGCCGGAGGCCCGCGTTGGGCTACCGTGCAAGCTGCGGATCGGCGCTGACCCCAAGACGCCACCGAGTTGGGATTCCAGGGCGGAGCCATTGACCAAGCTCTCGGCAAAGGCGCGGATGGTCTTGTGATCGTAGCGGTTGCAGGCGTCTTCTAGGGCATCCAAGGCGGGGCGAAGTTCCGGCCAAGGCACGAAATGCTCCTCGGCGCGCATGATTTTGCGATGGTCAGTGCCGGAGACGTCCTCGCCCACCAGAAGCTCCTCGTGCAGCTTCTCGCCACGGTTGAGGCCAGTGAAAAGAATTTCGATGTCGCCGTTTGGATTGGCTTCGGACCTTATGGTGTAGCCCTTGAATTGGGCCATGCGGGTGGCGAGATCGACGATGCGGATCGGCGCGCCCATGTCGAGCAGGAACACGTCACCCCCCTTGGCCATGCTGGCCGCCTGCATCACCAATTGCGCGGCCTCCCGGATGGTCATGAAATAGCGCGTGACGTCCCGATGGGTCACCGTGATCGGGCCGCCTTTCTCAATCTGGTCGAGAAACAGTGGCACCACGGAGCCCGACGAATTCAAGACGTTGCCGAAGCGCACCATGGAGAAGCAGGTGCCTTCGGCCATGGGCTGCAACGCCTGCAACGCCATCTCAGCCAGCCGCTTGCTGGCGCCCATCACGCTGGTGGTGCGCACCGCCTTGTCCGTGGAAACTAGAATGAAGTCCTTAACGCCCGCCCGCATGGCTTCCTCGGCGGTATAGAGCGTGCCGAAGGTGTTGTTCTTGAAGCCCTCGATCACGTTGTTCTCGACCAAACTGACGTGCTTGTAGGCGGCGGCGTGATAGAGGGTCTCGACGCCATAGTGGACCAGACTGTGGCGGATGAAGGCCCGGTTGGTCACTGACCCGAGAACCGCAGCGACCGGCACGTCGAGGTGCTCAACCATGCAGATTTGCTCCACCTCCCGCTGCACCCGATATAGTTCGTACTCCGAGTGGTCGAGCAGTACCAGCCGCTTGGGCGCTTGGCGGACGATTTGCAGGCAAAGCTCCGAGCCGATGGAGCCACCCGCGCCCGTGACCATCACCTGCCGGCCCGCCACTGACGCTTTGAGTAGATGGGGCAGCGGATCGATCTCGGTACGGCCGAGCAGATCCTCGATTTGCACGTCGCGCACCTCGGCTAGGTGCCCGCGCTGGAATTGCAGTTCGTCAATGTCCGGCACTAGGCGAACGCGCAGACGATAGGGCTCCAAGAACTGCAGGATCTTGGCCCGGCTCGCTGACGAGGCGGAACCCGCTGCCACCAGCACTTGGCGCGCGCCGGTCTGCCTCACGAGCGCTTCGAGCGACTTGGGCGCATGCACGGTGAGGCCGTCAATGGTGCGCTTGTAGAGGGACTTGTCGTCATCGATGAAGGCCTTGGGCTCGTAGCGCCCCTCCTCGGCCAGCGCCCGGGCCAATTCCACCCCCCTGCGCCCGGCGCCGTAGATGATCACCGGTTCGCGCTCCGTCGCGCGAGCGCTGCGCCATTGCAGCCAGTGGCACAGCGCGAAGCGGCTTCCTGCAACGTAGAGAGTGGCCAGCATGCCAAAAATGATGGGCACCGAGCGGGGAAAGCCCGGCAGAGGCGCCATGTAGGCCACCGCAGTGACGGCCGCAGCGCCGGCTATGGCGCCCTTGAAGGCCGGCCAAAAGGCGTCCTTGCCGATGTATCGAATGACCTGTCGATAGAGGCCTAGGCTGATGAAGACCGGCACCGAAACCAAGGCGGCCGTCAAAAAGGCGGGCCAGTATTGGGCAACGTCTGGCTGCCACTCGCCGAACCGAAGCGCGATGGCGGCCCACAGCGCCACCGGCAGCACGATGCCATCGGCAAGCGCCGCCAACGCTTGCTTGAGGCGGCGGGGGAGGGCAAGGAACCAGTTGCCGATCAAGCTGCCACCTAGCTCATTGATTGCCGTCTGACGGCCCGCGCGCTGGAAGCCCGCGGTCTGGAAGCCCGCGGTCTGGAAGCCCGGCACGCAGCAACGGCGCGGCGACTGCCAAGGGCAGGGTGGCGGTCACCAGCCACAGCCCGCTGTAAGCGGGCCAAGCTTGCGCAAGCCATGCCAGCGGTAGCAGCCACAGCAGGCAAAAACCCAAAAAGGCTGAAGTTGTCCATAGTTGACCGCGCCGCACAACAATCATCTGGTAGAGGTGGCTTCGATGCGCCTCAGTTACCTTTTGACGCGTAACTATTCTGACACAAAGGGTATAGGTGGTGTCGAACCACAGTCCAGTGAGCAGAATCAGGCACGCCGTAGCGGACAGGATGCCTTGGTCGATCAGCACCACGGTGATGGCCGCCAGCAGGAGTCCTAGGCAAAGGCTGCCCAAGTCGCCCATGAAGATGCGGGCCGGTGGCCAGTTGAAGGTGAGAAAACCCAAGACACCGCCCGCTGTCACCCACAGCAGTTCGCCCAACCAACCCGGTGCGCCGCCGCTCAAGAACTGGACGGCTAAGCAGAAGAACACGCACGCGGAGCCGGCCAAGCCGTCGGTGCCGTCCATGAAGTTGAACAGGTTGATGTGCCAGACTGCGAGCACGAGTGCCGCAGCCAACGTTACAAGCGGCCAACCGGGCACGAGCGCCCAGAGCGCCAGCGCCGCGGCCGCGCAGTGAACGGCCAAGCGCAGTGGCCACCCGAGTTCACGCAAGTCGTCGATCAGGCCAATTGAGCTCACGCCGCCCACAGCCAGGGCCAGCCCGGCGAAGCGCGGTTCCTGCCAAGCCAACCATCCGAGCCAAGCTAGGATGGGAAGGGCAAAGCCCAAGCCGCCTAAAGTGGGGGTCGGCTTGGCGTGAAAGCCGCGGCGACTCGGCTCAGCCACCCAGCCACGCTTGGGGGCCAGAAGCAGCAGGGCACCTTGGATCGCGATTGATGCGAGGAAGGCGCTGGCCGCGAAAGCTACTGCGTCACTGACCATCGCCAGGTCTTTTCCAGGAGTTCCCGGGCGGAGTGCGGCGGACGCCAGCCCAGCGCCCGCATGGATGGCCCGGCATCCACCCGCAGCGGGTCGAACAGGCGCTCCGCTAAAGCTGCCAGTCCCAGCGGCCGGGCCAAGGCTTTGACCATGCCGGCTGGCACGAAAAACTGCCGGTTGGGCCTTCCCGCCAAGCGGCGCAGCTCGCGCACCAAGTCCGTCGTGCGCCACTCCTCCTCATCGCGCACGTGGATCAGAGTGGGAGGATTGACGGCATCCGCTAAGTGAACCAGCAAGTGCACCAGATTTTCCAAACCAAGCAGGGCGCGCGGGCCGCGGGCATCCGCCAGAGGCAAGGGCCAAGGTGAGGCGCACAGTTTGAGCAGACGGGCAAAGTTGCCCTTGACGCCCGGGCCATAAACCAAGGGTGGGCGCACCATGATCAGCCGCGGCCCGCCGGCTTGGCTGGCGCGCAGCAGGGCGAGCTCGGCTTGCGCCTTGCTCCGTGCGTAGTGGCCTTGGGGGGCGTGCGGTGCGTCCACGCCCAATGGCGCCTGGGCGGTGTTGCCCAGCGCCTTGATGGAACTCAGCCAAACGAAGGTGCGCACGCCAACGACAACGCTAGCTTGGTAGAGGGTAAGGGTCAGATCTCGGTTGACCGCCGTGAAGTCAGCCTCGCGAGCCTGCACCGCATTGCCGTGGGCGATGCCCGCCAGGTGATAAACGAGATCCGCCCCGCGCAGCCAATCGGCCAAAGCCGGCCGGCTAACGGGCAGACGTTGGCCGTTTGCGCGAGCGTCGGGGCGAACCGCGATGCCTTGGGCGGCCAGCGCCGGAATCAAGGCCGTGCCGATGAAGCCGGACGCGCCGGTAACGGCTGCGAGCGTCACAAATGGGCCGAAGGAGGGTTCATCCCCCATTAATACCCTATTGATCGGTGCATCGCATCCGTCTTTTGCGGAGGAACGGCGCTACGCGCCCGTCCGAGGGCGGGACGCCCTCGCTCCAAGGGTCCACGCCCGGTTTGGGCGTGTTTCCCGGAGCGAGGGCATACCGAACCGGAGGTTCGCGCCCTAAGGCGCCGATTCAACCTCGATGCGCTCCATGTTGTTGCTCACCGTGCTTTCGCCAATGCCGCGCACCTTGACCAGTTCGCTGGCGTCCTGGAAGGCGCCATTGGCCTCCCGGTAGGCAACGATGGCCTCCGCCTTCTTCATGCCCACGCCATCCAGAACTTCGGCAATGGTCACCGCATCGTCGGTGTTGATGTTGACCTTCATCAGCCCGGGCTCGGCGGCCCCGGCCCAGCCGGCCGCAGCCAACGACGCCACGAGGGTCACGAGGGTAAAGAGCTTTCGGATCTTGCGTCTCTTGTGCATAGGAGTCTCCCTTTCGGTTGTTCAGTGATTGGGGATGCAAAAGTCTAGGGAGGCCAATCAAGAAAAACTGTAGGCCAAGTCCCCAACACTTGTAGGAAAAGCCCCCCCTGTCGCCGCAATTAAGCAACTTTTTTGCACAACCACTCTCTCAACCATTACATCACCCAAGAGTTTTGCGACAGCAAAACTCCAACGCGACCGAAAGGTCGCCCGTTCAGACCAATCGACCCTGACCAAGGAGGCAAATCTGCGCAAGAGTTTTGCGATAGCAAAACTCCAACGCGAACCGCAGGTTCGCGCGTTCGCACGCTGTGCTAAACTCCCACGCCCATCGGCTCGCGCAGAGATGGATCTTGGCCCTCCCCGATTACAGCCTCGCCGCCGAGCGCATTCCGCAGCATGTGCCTGCCGTGCTTGAAGACGCTGAACGCAAGCGTCTGAAGGCCCGCATTGCTGAATTGCTCAAGGCGCGGGATGCCGTGCTGGTGGCGCACTACTATGTGGACGGCGATGTTCAGGACTTGGCTGAGGAAACCGGCGGGTTCGTTTCCGACTCTCTGGAAATGGCCCGCTTTGGCCGCGACCATCCCGCCAGCACGCTAATCGTCGCTGGCGTTCGTTTCATGGGCGAGACGGCGAAAATCCTGTCTCCCCACAAGCAGGTTTTCATGCCGACTCTGAAGGCGGAGTGCTCCTTGGACCTCGGCTGCCCCCCGGGCGAATTCAAAGCCTTTTGCGAGGCGCACCCAGAGCGCACCGTGGTGGTTTACGCCAACACCTCCGTGCAGGTTAAGGCGCTGTCGGACTGGGTGGTGACCAGCAGCATCGCCCTGCCCATCATTGAGCATCTGGCCGCCCAAGGCGAGAAGATCCTATGGGCGCCGGACAAGCACCTCGGCCGTTACATTCAAAGCCGCACCAATGCGGACATGCTGCTGTGGAGCGGCGCCTGCGTGGTGCATGAGGAGTTCAAGGCCAAGGCCCTGCACGACCTCAAGCGCATTTACCCGGACGCCGGCGTCTTGGTTCATCCGGAATCCCCGGCTGCGGTCATCGGCATCGCCGACGCGGTGGGCTCCACCAGCCAGATCATCAAGGCGGCGGGAGAACTGCCCCACGAACTCTTCATCGTCGCCACCGACCGGGGCATCTTCCACAAGCTGCGCCAGCGCAATCCGCACAAACGCTTCATCGAGGCGCCCACCGCGGGCGAAGGCGCCACCTGCCGCAGCTGCGCCCACTGTCCTTGGATGGCCATGAACGAGCTCAAGCAGCTCGCGGAGACCCTATCGGACGGCGAGCGCTTGGCCGCCAACGAAATCCATGTGGAGCCAGAGACCGGGCGCCGAGCCATGCTGCCGTTAGAGCGCATGTTAGGCTTTTCGCTTTAGCTACGGAGCTGAGTTGCGTAGCAACTCAAACGCATCGCCCTAAGGCCGTGCGCGGGCTTTTTCGCTTTAGCTGCGTTGCTCGCGCAGTTTCGTTCGCAATTCCGCGATGCGTTGATTGAGCCGTGCCACCGCGGCCTCGTCCTCTTGGCTGGTTAGGCGACGGGCGTACTCAAGGTGCTGCAGCGCCCGTTGGTAGGCGGCGTGCAGATAAAAGAACTGGGCTCGGGCAAGGTGCACGCCGATGATGTTGCCCGCCAACCCGGAGACTTCGGCGAGGTTGTACCAGACGTCCACATCATCCCGGTGCACGATGCTCTGGCGCTCCAGCACGGCTTCGGCATCGCGATGGCGGCCCTTGGCGATCAGCGCTTCGGCGTGCGCCATGGCCAAGGGCGCGTTGTCCGGGTTGATGGCCAGTTCCCGTTCCACCAAGGCGATGGCTTGGTCGGCCTTGCCGGCTTTGATGAGCACTTCGGCCATGCTGGCGCTGTACAGTATGTTGCGCGGGTTCGAAACTAGGATCCGGTCCAGCATGGCGATGGCTTCGACGTGCTCGCCCGCTGCCGACAGCGCCAGCCCGAGGCCGTACTGAATGGCTAGGTCGTCGGGCTGCTCCCCAAGCTCCCGCTCAAACACCCTAACCATCGCTTCCGGGGAGTCCCCGAAGTGCAGACGTGCCCGGTTGCGCATCATCTGGTAGTCGAGCGAGCGCGGATAGTGCTTGGTGCCGTACTGCAGAACTTGGCTGCGGGCGTCCGCAATCCGCGTTTCGCTTAACGGGTGGGTCAACAGAAACTCCGGGGGCTTGCTGGTGAAGCGATATGCGCGGTGCATGCGCTCGAACATGCGCACCATGCCTTGGGGGTCAAGGCCCGCCCGCACCACCGTGTTCAGGCCCACCCGATCCGCCTCCTGCTCGCGGCCCCGGCTGTAGCGCAACTGATTGGATTGGGTGGCCGCTTGAACGCCGGAAACTGCCGCCATGCCGGCATCGCCGCCGCCAATGGCGCCGATCATGATGGCGGCGACCATCGCTGCCAAGGCCGGCAGCGTTTGCGCCCGTTGCACCTCGATGCCGCGGGCGAAGTGGCGCTGGCTCAAGTGGGCCAGCTCATGGCCGATCACGCTGGCGTACTCATGCACGTCCTCGGCATGCAGCATCAG
Organism: Candidatus Azophilus sp.; assembly: GCA_965220835.1. Lineage (GTDB taxonomy): Bacteria > Pseudomonadota > Gammaproteobacteria > Pseudomonadales > Azotimanducaceae > Azophilus. The sequence continues at coordinate 3,786,032 of OZ244842.1, forward strand.
GCCGAGGTTGATGCCGATCACGCCGCCGGGTGCGGCGAAGGCATTGATCTGCTCATTGTCAATCAGGATCGCCTTGAGCACCGCCTCGCGCAGTTCGCTGTACTGGGCGAGATCGGCCACCTGATTTTCCACGTAGTACTTGAGGATGGGGTCGTCAACGGTGGGCAACGCGGCCCGTACCTGCTTGAGGAAGTCCTCGCCGATGCGGCGCTCCATTTCGGGCGAGATCAGGCTGGAGGAAGCATCGCCCAGCGTCGGCAGGTCGTTGCTGCCTTGACCCTGCGCCACCTCGGGCAGCCCGAGGCTGGCGACTAGGCAGGCAATGAAAAGGCCGAGCCTCACGTTGTTCATGAGCCGCAGTATAACGCCGCTGCAACCCGCGAACTTATGCGATACTCGCCCCATGTCCGAAGACCTCGTAGTGGTTGATGCAACTGGCCTCACCTGTCCGATGCCGTTGCTCAAGGCCAAGAAGGCTTTGAATGGCATGATGGCCGGTCAACGCCTGCGGGTCTTGGCGACGGATCCGGGCTCGGTGCGCGACTTCGAGGTCTTCTCGGCGCAGAGCGGCCACCGGCTGCTTGAGTCTAGTCAGGAGGGCGAGACTTACCGCTACCTGCTCGAAAGGAAATAGCGACAGTCCGCTGCCAGCAGGCACGGCGCTTGGTCCCGCCCTTCGCGCCCAGGACTCTTGAATCACCCTAAAGCTCGCCTTCCGCTTCCAAGGCTTCGGCGGCCTCCAGCCAGCTCTGTTCGGCGGCCAGGAAATCGCGGCGCAGGGTAGTGGAGCGGGCCAGGGTGGCTTCAAGTTCGGCGGCGTCGGTCTGTCGATAGGTTTCCGGGTCAGCGATTTGCGCCTCCACCGCCTTGAGTTCCGCGCTGAGTGCGTCCATGCGCCGCTCCTGGCGTTTCACCTCCTGCTGCAGTTGGCGACGGGCGGCGCGGCTTTCGGCGGCGGCGCGGCGCATGGCTTTCCTGTTGGGGCTCGGCGCGTCTCGCCGACCGGGCTGATTCGCCCCGGGGGCTGGGAAGCGCGTCACTTGCTCCCGGCGTTTTGCGGCATAGGCATCGAGGTCTTCCGGGTAGGTCGATAGGCGCCCGTCCTCGATGAGCCAGAGCTCGTCGATGGCGCGCTGCAATAGGGTTCGGTCATGAGCCACCAAAACCACCGCACCGGGGTAATCCTGCAGAGCGCGGGCCAGGGCATCGCGCATTTCCAAGTCCAAGTGGTTGGTGGGTTCGTCCAGCACCAGCAATGCCGGGTGGCGCAGAGCGATCAGCGCCAGCACCAAACGTGCCTTCTCGCCGCCGGACAGGCTGCCCGCCGCACGGCCAATCATGGCCGCTCCGAAGCCCCATTGGCCGAGATAGTCGCGCGCTTGCTGTTCGCGCCAACCGGGCTCAGCCCGTTCGATGTGCTGCATGGGCGAGTGCCGCTGCTCCAAGTCCTCAATTTGATGCTGGGCAAAGTAGCCCACCTCTGCATGGCGGCCGCGCACCACTTCCCCGGAGAGCGGGGCGAGCGTGCCTTCCAAGCACTTCAGGAACGTGGACTTGCCAGCCCCGTTGGCGCCGAGCACGCCGATGCGGGCGCCCGGCAGCAGGGATTGGCTGATGCCGCTGATTACCGGCCGTCCGCCGTAGCCGAGAGCCACATCGCGCAGGCTGATTAGGGGATGGGACATCCGCTCCGGGGCGCCGAAGGCGAACGAGTAGGGGCTGCGCAGGCGCACTGCCGCCACCCGCTCCATGCGCTCCAGCGCCTTGATGCGGCTCTGCGCCTGCTTCGCCTTCGACTCCTTGGCGCGAAAGCGGCGGATGAACTGCTCCAGGTGGGCGATTTCCCGTTGCTGGGCTTGGTGCTGGCGTTGCTGGCGCGCCAGGGCGTCGGCCCGCTGGCGCTCGAATGCAGAATAGCCGCCCCGGTAGAGGGTGGCGCGACCTTCTTCAATGTGCAGGCTGTGGGCGGTGGCGCGATCCAGAAACTCGCGATCGTGGGCGATGACCATCAGGGTGCCGGGAAAGCGGCGCAGCCAGCCTTCGAGCCACAGCGTCGCTTCCAAGTCCAAGTGGTTGGTGGGCTCGTCGAGCAGCAGCAGGTCCGCCGGAGCCATCAGCGTGCGCGCCAGGTTCAGGCGGATGCGCCAGCCTCCCGAGAACGCGGCGTGCGGCTTGTTGAATTCGCCGGGCGTGAAGCCCAAGCCGTGCAAAATGGCGCCGGCTTGAGCCGCCGCTTGATAGCCGCCGAGGTCGTCAAAGCGCGTGTGCAGCTCCGCCACCCGCTCCGGTTCGCCTTCCGGGTCGGCGGCGTCGAGCTCGGCTTCGACGCGGCGCAGCGCCCGGTGTCCGTCCAGCACGAACTCCAAGGCCGGCCGTTCGCTGGGGGCGAGGTCCTGAGCCATGTGCTCGACCCGCCAGCTTCGGGGCCGCAGCAAATCGCCGCTCTCTGGATGCAGGCGCCCGCGGATCAGTTCGAATAGCGTGGTTTTGCCGACGCCGTTGCTGCCCACCACGCCGACCTTGTGCCCCGCGTTAACGGTGAAGGTCAGCCCTTCGAAGATGGCCCGTTCGGCCCTCCTGAAGGTGACATCCAAGGCTTGCAGCACGGCACTGCGGACGGCGGGCGCTCAGCCAGTCAGGCGGAGAGGCGGCTTAGCTGCGGGCGTTTTGGCTCCCTAGCTGCGGCAGCCCCTGGGCTGCTGGGGAGCAATCCAACCCTCTCTGGCATGCTGCGCCGGGCTCCGTCGGAAGGTCGCCCAGCGGCCAAGGGACGCGGTTTTTGAGCCCGTGACGGCAGTTGCTGCTCGATCCAATGGATGAGCATGCGCCACGCGGCCATCTCTTTGCGGGCGGCGCGGACATCGAACAGGTCGGCCACCCCAAGGCCGGAACCCATCGCATCGCCATACAGCGGGCTGTCGCGCAAGGTGACCGCCACGGGGACATTCAGGCAGCTCAAGAAGTGCATCAGGCGGGCCTGCGCTGGGGTGTTGGGTTGGACTCGATTGGCGACGACGCCGACCGGAAGCGGTGCAGCGCGGAAATGGGGCCGGGTCATGAGTGCGGTAATAAACCGCTCACCAGCCCGAATGTCGATGGCGGACGGCAAAATCGGCACTAGGATCACGTCGGCCGTCGCCACTAGCTCATCCGTCCCCCGCCCAGCGCCGCAATCGAGCCCGTCGATGATGATGCGGTCCAGCGCCGCTCCGTCGTCGGCAGTCAATTCAACTCGGGCCGCATCCGCAGGACGCTGCGCAGCCCAGTACCCACCAGAGCCTTGACCATCGTTGTCAACCAATCCCACGTCCAAGCCCCGCGCCGCGTAGGCGGCGCAGAGGTTGGTGGCCACCGTGGTCTTGCCGCAGCCGCCCTTGGCGTTGACAACCAGTATTCGCTGGCAACGTGCCGATTTTGGCGCTTCGGCCGATGTTGTCTTCAAGCGTTACCCCCGCACCGGACGGCGGAGTGTTTCCCAAGGGCGAAATATAGCACCGCCGTTGCGGTTTTGTCTTTCGCGTGGCCACGGCAAGGCTGATGCTGAGCCAGCAACTCCCCTCATGCCTCTCAACATGCCTCAGCCCGTGCCTTGCAGCGTGTACAATCGCGCCCTTGTGATGGATTGACTTGAGGTGGATGCATGGCCGTGTCGGAGTTGGAGCATTTTGACGTCATAATCGTCGGCGCCGGGGTATCCGGCATCGGCGCCGCCTGCCACTTGCGGCGGCAGTGCCCGGACCGGACCTTCGCCATTTTGGAGGGCCGTGACGCCATCGGCGGCACTTGGGATCTGTTCCGCTACCCCGGCATACGCTCCGACAGCGACATGCACACCTTCGGCTACAACTTCAAGCCATGGCGCAACCCCAAGTCGATTGCGGACGGGCCCTCCATTCGCGCCTACGTCCATGAAGCGGCGGCGGAGCATGCCATTGGCCCCCATATCCAGTTTCAGCAGCGGGTTGCCGGCGCGGCCTGGTCGAGCGCGGACGCCCGCTGGACCGTTGACGTTGAGGACGCCCGGTCCGGGGCCAGGCGCCGCTTGAGCTGCAGCTTCCTGTTCATGTGCGCGGGCTACTACAGCTACGACCGACCCCACCGGCCGGACTTTCCCGGCATCGAGCAGTTTGAAGGCCCGGTGATCCATCCCCAGCATTGGCCGGAAGGCTTGGACTACAGCGGCAAGCGCATTGCGGTGATCGGCAGCGGCGCCACCGCCATGACCTTGGTGCCGGCCATGGCCGAGCAGGCGGCCAAGGTGACCATGATTCAGCGTTCGCCCACCTACGTGGTGTCCCGCCCGGATCGGGACGCCATCGCCAACGGCTTGCGCAAAGTGCTGCCGGAGCGGCTGGCCTACGCCATCACCCGCTGGAAGAACGTGTTGCTGCAGCATTACTTCTACCACCGCACCCGAGTGGCGCCTGAGAGGATCAAGGCCAAGCTGCTCGGTCAGGTGCGCAAGCACTTAGGGGCCGGCTACGACGTGGGCACCCATTTCACGCCGAGCTACCACCCTTGGGACGAGCGCCTGTGCCTGATCCCCAACGCCGACTTGTTCAAGGCCATCAATGGGGGCCAAGCGGAAGTGGTCACGGATGGCATCGTCGGCATCACGGCCAACGGCGTGCAACTTGAATCCGGCCGGCAAGTCGAAGCCGACGTCTTGGTCACCGCCACCGGCTTGACCCTTGAGGTGCTCGGCGGCGTGAAGTTAGAGGTGGATGGCAAGCCGGTGCACTTTCCGGACACCCTCAACTACAAGGGCATGATGTACTCCGGAGTGCCCAACCTTGCCAGCGTCTTCGGCTACGTCAACGCCTCCTGGACCCTGCGCGCCGACCTCACCGCCGAGTACGTCTGCCAAGTGCTTAACCGCATGCGGGAGCTCGGCATGCGCCAATGCATGCCCATGCTCAGCGAAAACGACGGCGACATGGGCATTCAGCCTTGGATTGTCGGCTTCGCCCCCGGCTACATCGCCCGCGCCATGCACCGCTTCCCAAAGCAGGGCGACCGGGACCCTTGGCGCAACACCCAGAACTACCTGCAGGACCGCAAGATGGTGCGCCGCGGCATTCTGGAGGATGGCGCGCTGACCTTCAGCAATCCCGTGCCCGGTGCCAGCGAGGCCACCTCGCCGCGTGCCGGGGAGGAATCCACTCGCCAAGCGGCTTAGGGAACGCCGCTTGGCGCCCGCCCCAAGACAGATTGCCCCCAGCCGAAGTCTGCCGCGATCGGAAACCGCTAAAGCGAATCGCGCGTTAGTAGCGAAGGCCGCTGCGTCGTCCGTGGGGCAGCCCCCTTAAGCCGCAGAGGCTCGCCCACTGAATCGACTAACGCGAATCGGACGTTCGCGCCGGGGCAAAGGCAAACAGCAGGTTGCCGGCCATGCGGTCGCCGAACAGATAGCCGGAGTTGACCAGCACGTGGCCGTCGGCGACTACCGGGCCGTCCGCTTCGATTGAGCCGCCGTGGCCCTCCTCGCCGGACACGGTGACGAACGGGCGGTTGGTGTCGAAGTCCCAGAGCAATTCGCCGTCCGCGGCCCGATAGGCCCGAAGGTGCCCGTCGAAGGCGCCGGCGAACACTACACCGGGCATGGCGGTGACGGCTGCGGAAAAGCCTGGGTCGCAAGCCGGGCGGTCTTCGGCCGCACAGCCATCCGGCGCCGGAGCGTACCAAAGGATTTCGCCGTTGGCCGGATCCAAGGCAAACAGCCCCGGCATAGCCTCGCCCTGCTCCAAGCCGGTGAACACGGTGTCGGCGTTGGGGGCGTAGATGCGCCCCTCGCCGGCCGCCATGCCCCAATGCACGCCCCCGGCAAAGCCACCCCGCCCGATGCGCGTGGTCCACAAGCGCTTGCCGCCAGCGTCCGGATCCAAGGCGAAAACATGGCCGGATTTCTGCCCGGCCACCAAGATCTGCTTGCCGTCGCCCTGCCGCACCAACATGGGCGGGGCGCCGATGTCGAGGTCGGGGCCATTCTCCTCCGGGCAGTTCTCGCCGCCGCCAATGAAGCAGGCCATGTTCCAGGCATCCCCGGCCAAGGCTTGGTGGGACCAAGCGAGTTCGCCGGAATTCAAGTCAAATGCCAGCACTGCGTCGCTGGTGTCCACGGCCGGTGAGGTATAGGACTCGCCGGTGCCCACATAGAGCCGGCCCCGCTGAGGGTCCAAGGTGGGGCTGTTCCAAATCGGCGCGCCGGCCGGCGCGAAGCGCTGCACGCCGGTGCTGTTGCTGCCCACCTGTGCGGGCGCTTCGGCGATGGAGCGGGCGGTCCAAAGCATGCGGCCATCCTTGGCGTCCACGGCGGTGACGCCGCCTCTGAAGGTGCAGCAGGGATAGCCGGGGTCGGCGGCGCTGGCCCATTCCTTGGAGGACAGCGGCGCATAGACCCGGCCTTGATGGTAGCGAGGCGATCCAGTCAGGGTCACGTCGGGGTGCGAATCCACCTGCGTTTGCCAGATGAGCGTGCCTTCCGCGGACTCCACCGCGTAGAGTGCGCCGCGAATGTCGCCAAAGAAAAGCCGTTGCCCGGACGCATCCGCCGTGACGGCGGAGCGCACTTCCACATCCGCCTTGAACGTCCAGTGGGCGCAACCGCTGTCCAAGTCGAGCGCATAGACGGTGCCGTCTTGGCTGCCGACGTAAACCACGCCGCCTTGAACGCTTGGCTGGCTGCGGGCGCGGCTGGCGCCGGGGTAGGCGAAGACCCACTTGACCGCCAGCCGGGGCACGTCTTCAGCGTCCAGGCCGGCGATGGCCGCGGGCACGAAACGCGTGTTCTCCAAATTGAAGCCCCAACCCTTCAAGCGCGGCGGGTTGGGGGGTAGCGGGCTTGGGGATCCGTCGCAGCGCTTCACCGGCACGGCACCGGGCGTTGCCCCGCCGAGATGGTCGGCCAGCGCCCGCCGCTGGGCATCGCTCAAGCCTTGCGCATGCTCGCGCATCGTTCCTTGGGTGATGCTGGCGTGAACCCAATCGGCACCCATGATCTGGAAGGTCACCAAGTGCGGTGCCCGCGGCACGTTGCCCTGATGGCAGTGGCTGCAGCGGGCCTCGAAGAGCTGCGCAGGCGTGGCTGGCTCCGCGGCTTGAGATGCTAGGGAAACCGCGAGCGCGGCCGCCGCAATTGCGGCCAACCAGCGGCGCGTCAAGGCACCACGCCCGGTTCGTTGTAGTTCCAGATGTGCTTGAGCACCCGCCAGGATCCGTCCTCCTGGCGGCGCAGCACGTCAAGGAACTTCCGCTGGCTGCTGATGCGCTCATCGCCGGCCTTGGGCATCCGGTGGATGATGTAGTCGTAGCGGGCGTACGCGAGGTCGCCGTCCACCTCGATCGTGCCGGCGTCAACCACCTCGATCTCGAATCGGTCCTGTTCGAACACTGGCCCGAGGAACTGCCCGTAGTGGTCGCGCCCCCGGATGGGCGGGGCGTCAGTGGGCAGCAACTCGACATCGGCGTCCAGGACCGCGAGATAGCCGCCGATGTCACCCGCCTCCACAGCCTGGTTCCACGCTGCCTGCAGGGCGCGGATGGCAGCGGCGTCGGCGGCCGGGTTGGCGGCGAGTGGCGTGGCGGCAAGCAAGAGCGCTGAACAAATGACCGCTGAAGCTGTTCTCATGACATTGTCCTCCCACTTCATGTTAGACGCTTGCATGCCAAGATGCCATTTGCGGGTCAGGAAACCGCGGAGTGGGGAGTTTGACCGCAAAAACGGCGGGGCGATGTCTTACGCCAAACTTCCGACTTGCCCATAGTTTTGGCCCTGCGGAGCAGGCCACCATAGCGCCTTCGCAACCGAAGGCGTTACCCCGTGTCCCTCTTTCGTCCTGAAGTGTTGGCTGAACGCAAAGCCGAAGGCTGGGGCTTGGCAGTCACCTCCCGCGCGCCGCGCTTGATGCTGGGAAGCCTGGCCCTGGTGCTGATCGGCTTGCTGGGCATGGCCGCTGTACTCGGCTTGGACTATGCTCGCAAGGTCCGCGTCAGCGGCTACCTGGAGCCCGAGGGCGGCATCGCGGAGGTGACCGCTTCCCAGGGCGGCCGCGTGACGGCACTCAACGTCCGCGAACAGGATCCCGTAGTGCGCGGGCAAGTGCTGGCGGTTCTTGACCATGGCCACTACAGCGAGCAGGGGCGCCAAGTCCATCTTGAGGAGGCCGCCTATTTGCGGGCGTCCATTGAACGGCTTGAACGGCGGATGGCCACCGCGGACGAGAGGCGGGCGTCTGACCTGGACGCCGTGCGCGAGGAATTGGCCCATCTGGGTTTGGCGCGGGGCGCGCTGGCCGAGGAGCTGCGCCTCGCGGAGCAGCGGGAGGCGCTGCGCCGGGTCGCCGATGAGCGGGCGCTTAAACTGCTGGCGGACGGCCTGCTCGCCGCCGCCAGCTACGACCAAGAACGCCAAGCCACCCTGAACATCGCCCAAGCCGTGAGCCAACTGCGCCGCGCCATGGCGGACAACCAGCGGCAGTCGGCCCAAGGGCGCCAAGCCCTTGTGCGGCTTGAACGCGAGCACGAGGCCCAGCGCTTGCAGTTTCAGCAGGAGCAGGCTGACCTGGCTCGACGTCTGGCCCGGCTCGCGGAGCAGCGGCAAACCGCGGTGGTGGCGCCCAAGGACGGCGTCGTCGCCTTCGTGCAATTCGCCGTTGGCGACTGGGTGCGCGCCGAGCAAGTGCTCATGACCGTGGCGCCTGCCGATGGCGCGTCGCAGCTGATCCTGCTGGCCGACGCAGCAGCCGCAGCCGAAATCACTCTGGGTGACGAAGTGCGCTTCAAAGCGCTGGGCGGGCAGCGAGGGCGCAACCCCATCGGCTCGGCCATCGTTCGCGAAGTCAGCCAAGCACCGCAGAAACCCTATCAACTGCGCAGTTGGGTGGCGGTGCAGGGGCCGGTGTTTCGGGCCAGGGCTGAGGTGCTGCAGCATCCTGAAGGGCTGGCCGTCAAGGGCGGCCTGCGGGTGGAAGCCTTCGTCGTCACCGGGTCGCACCGGCTGTGGCGCTGGCTGGTGGAGCCACTGTCTGCCGCCATGGAGGGACTTTAGGTGCTCAATCTCAGTTGGATGCGCAAGGTGCCAGTGATGATGCAGGCTGAAGCCAGCGAGTGCGGCTTAGTGAGCCTGGCCATGACATCCGCCTTTCATGGCCGCCATCTGGACTTGGCCGACATGCGCAGCCGGGGCCTGCTCAGCGCCCGCGGCGCCACGCTCAACGACCTAGCGGCGATGGCGGCTGCGGAAGGCTTTCAGACCCGGGGCCTGCGCCTGGAGCTCAGCCATCTGACCGAACTTCAAGCCCCCGCCATCCTGCACTGGGACCTCAACCACTTCGTGGTGCTGGTGAAGGCTGGGCCACGCCACGTGCGCATTCACGACCCGGCCATGGGGCAGCGCAAGCTGTCCTATGAGGAAGTCTCTCGGCACTTCACCGGCGTCGCCCTGGAGTTGCGGCCCGCCCCCGGGTTCCAACTCCAAGCGCCGCCGCCGAGACTGAAGATTTGGCATCTGTGGCGCGGTGCCGGAGCGCTGAACAAGAACCTGCTCGTCATCTTCGCGCTGTCGATGCTGCTGCAGTTCACGTTGGTCGCGGCACCCTTGCATCTGCAGTGGGCCATAGACCAAGGCGTCGCCCACGCGGACGGGGAGTTGATCGCCTTGCTGGCGTTCGGCTTCCTCTGTGTGCTGGCCATCCGGCTGGCAGCCCAGTTGCTGCGCGGTTGGCTGATTGCGCGGCTGACCCACATGGTGGCGTTCGAGTTCGCCTGCGATCTTCTGGCGCACGTGCTGCGGTTGCCGCTGGATTGGTTTGAAAAGCGCCACCTGGGGGACCTGACCTCCCGGTTCGGCTCCCTTGGCCCGGTTCAGGACGCCCTGACCCAAGGTCTGGTGACGGTCTGCGTGGACGGTTTCATGGCCTTGGCCATGCTGGTGATGATGCTCGGCTACGATGCGGGGCTGGCGGGCATCGTGCTCGCGGCCTGCGCCCTGTACTTGCTCGCCAGGCTGGTCCAAATTCCGGCGCTGATGCGGGCGTCAATGGACGAGATCCACGCCGGCGCGAAGGCGGAGACCAGCTTTCTGGAGTCCATGCGCTCGATGCCGGCGGTGCGTGCCTACGGCCAGGAGCCCAACCGCTTGGAGCGCTGGCAGAACCATCAAGCCGAAGCGCTGAACGCCGGCATCCGGCGCGCCAAGCTGCTGTTGATCGGCGATGGCGCGCTGACTCTGATCTTCGGCGTTGAGAGCATTGCCGTGATCTACTTTGGCGCCAACCACGTCCTCGAAGGGGCCCTCTCCATCGGCATGCTCTACGCTTTCTTGAGCTACAAGAGCAACTTCACGGGCCGCTTCGGCGAACTGATCCGCCAAGGCTTGGAGTTGCGCCTGCTGCGCGTGCATCTCGAACGGCTGTCGGACCCCTACTCGGCGGTGCCGGAACTGTCGATGAAGGTGCCGCCGGTGCAGCCGGTCAGCGGTGGCTTGGAACTCGAAGGCGCCGGCTTTCGCTACGGCGAGCGCGAGCCTTGGGTGCTCAAGGACGTGAGCCTGACCGTGCCGGAAGGCGCCTTCCTAGCTGTCGTCGGGCCCTCCGGAGGCGGCAAGACCACCTTGCTCAAGCTGTTGCTCGGCCAAACTGCGCCCACGCACGGCGAACTGCGCTTGGCCGGCCGCGCGGTCGATGACGAATGGCGCCAGCGCTATCGGCGCTCGATCGGCGTGGTCCTGCAGGACGATGTCCTGTTCGCTGGCAGCCTGGCGGCCAACCTGTCCCTGTTCGACCCGGAGCTGGATCTGCAGCGGCTTCAGGAGGCCTGCCGGCTCGCCGCGGTGGATGAGCTCATCGCCAGCTTGCCGATGGGCTTCGAGACGCTGGTCGGCGACATGGGCTCCGCCCTTTCCGGTGGCCAAGTGCAGCGTCTGCTGCTCGCCCGCGCCCTCTACCGCCAACCCCGCTTTCTGTTTCTGGACGAAGGCACGGCGCACTTGGACCCGGGCAACAAGGCCAGAATTCACGCGGTGATCGCTCAGTTGCCCTGCACCAGAGTGGTTGCCACCCATGATCTCGACCTAGCCGCTTTGGCCGATGAGGCCTACTGGGTCGACAACGGCGCAGTGCGAGCCATGGATCCTCACGAATTGACCCAGCGGGCCGCCTGATACGGGCGCTAAAAGCGCATCACCTCCGCGCTGAGGTCGGCGAGGTTGACTATGCCCACGGCGTTGTGGCCGGCTAGGTGCCCGGCGCACTCGCCGGGGTTGAAGATGGTCTGCCCCCCTTCCCGCTGCAGCCGGTAGAAGTGGGTGTGGCCGTGCAGGGCCAACTCGTGCTGCGCGCCGAGAAAGCCGTTGAACTCCAGCGGATCGTGCACCACGGCGATGCGCCGGCCATGCCAGTGCAGCTCCAGCGGCGGGTCGGCAAACTGGAAGCCGTGCGCGGCAACGGCCCTATCGAGGCTTTCCCGCTCCTGGTCGTTGTTGCCAAACACGCCGTGCAGAGGCGCCTTGAGGTGGGCAAAGACGTCCAAGGTCTTGGCTTGGGTGATGTCGCCGGTGTGGATCACGCGCTCAACGCCGGCAGCGTTGAACAACTCAACAATCCGGGCAACGTTCTTCAGGTTGTTGTGGGTGTCGCTGACGACGCCAATGCGCATGGAGCACTGAGCGCCCGCGCATCTCCCATGCGAGATGCGCAGACGCGCTCTTGGGGGCTTAGGCCCGTTCTAGGATGTGGATGCCGCAGGCGCTGCCGAGGCCAATCACATGGGTCAGGCCAATGCGGGCGCCCTCCACCTGCCGTTCGCCGGCTTCGCCGCGCAGGTGGGTGGACACTTCGTAGATGTTGGCAATGCCGGTGGCGCCCAAGGGATGGCCCTTGGACAGCAGGCCGCCGGAGACATTGACCGGAATGCGGCCGCCGAGCGCGACTTCGCCGTCGTCGATCATGCGCCCGGCTTCGCCATCGCCACACAGGCCCAAGTTCTCGTAGTGCAGGATCTCCGCGGTGGCGAAGCAGTCGTGCAGCTCCACAAGGTCGATGTCGTCCGGGCCGAGGCCGGCCATCTCGTAGGCCGTGGCGGCTGCCTTCCGGGTGCAGGTGTTCACGTCCGGCATCACCAAATCGCGCTCCTGCCAAGGATCCGAGGTCATCACTGACGCACGCACCTTGACCGCACGGCCCATCAAGCCGAGCTCCTTGGCTTTCTTCTCCGAGGCGATCACCGCCGCCGCAGAGCCATCAACGTTCACCGAGCACATCAGCTTGGTGTTGGGGTAGGAGATCATCTCCGCGTTCATCACAGTCTCAAGCGGGGTTTCGATCTGGTACATCGCCTTCGGGTTCATCGTCGAGTGATGGTGGTTCTTCACCGACACCTTGGCGAACTGCTCGAAGGTGGTGCCGTACTTGCGGGCGTGCTCCATGCCGGCTTCCGCGAACACCGCGGGCATGGTGCCGGAGCCCAGCAGCCCCTCCTTGGGGATGCCGGTGGCGCCGCCAGCGCCGCCGAGCAGGCCCTTGCCCATCTGCTCCACGCCAACGGCGAGAACGATGTCGTACAGGCCCGCCTTGACCGACGCCCAAGCCTCACGGAAGGCCGTGGCGCCGGTGGCGCAGGCGTTGGAGACGTTGACCACGGTGATGCCGGTCTGGCCAATCTGCTGCAGGATGCGCTGGCCGACCATGCCGCTGGCTTGGCCGAGGTTGCCGCAGTACAGAGCCTCCATGTCCTGGATGTTGAGGCCGCAATCGTCGAGGGCCATCAACGCCGCCTCGGCGCCGATGGCGGGCACGGATTTCTCCGGGAAGCGCCCGAACTTGATCATGTCCACGCCAACAACATATGCGTCAGTCATCTGAAATCTCCTTGGTTTGGATTCGCTTAACTGCTTTTTTGGTTGAAACTCATCGGGTTAGCGGTTGGGAAAGCTAGCCGCTCTTCGGTTGGGAACTCAGCCGCTTTGCGGTTGAAAGAAATAGGCCATGTAGGAATTGCCGTCCCGGTCCTTGCGCCCCAAGGCGTCATCGAAGACCACTTCCACGGGCATGCCGAATTCGATTTTGTCTGGGTCGGGCTCGATGTTGATGAGGTTGCCCTTGATGGCGGTGCCGTCGTCGAGATCCACGATGGCGCTGATGTAGGGCACGTCAATGCCGGGAAAGGAGCGGTGCACGATGCAGTAGGAGTAGAGCGTGCCGGAGTTCGGCAGACGCACGGGCTCAATTTGGTCCCGGGCGCCGCACTTGGAGCAGACGCTGCGTTCGCCGAGAAAGGTTGCGCCGCAGGATTGGCATTTGTGCCCCTCCAAGTAGGGCTCGCCATCTTCGGGCAGTTTCAGGAAATCCACCGCAGGCAGTGGTTGGCTCATCAATCCTCCCTATTCCAGTGTTGGCTCAATCGGAACGCGCAAGCATACACCATTTCTTGGGGCCGTAGCTCGCGCACTCGCTGTCCGCGCTTAGGCGCATCGCTAGCGCGATGCGCCGCGCGGCTTGGACCAGGGTAGATTGCCGCGCGCCTCTGAACCCGCACACGCTCAAAGCTGCGTCGAAAGCGGCAGCTCAGTGCTGTTTTTGACTTCCGTGACGGCGATGTGCGAGTGCAGTTCGTGGATGTAGGGGTTGGTGAGCAGGGTGTTGCGGGCGAACGCCTCGTAGTGGCGGATGTCCCGGGTGACGATTTTCAGCACGTAGTCCCAGATGCCGGTCATGGTGTAGCACTCCACCACCTCGGGGTGCGCGGCAATGGACTTTTCGAACGCGCCGATGTCCCGGTAGCCCTCGGTGGCCAGGCTCACGGTGGCGAAGGCGACCACTTCCATGCCCAGCGCCCGGCGGTCGAGCAAGGCGACGCGCTTGCGGATGTAGCCCGCCTGCTCCAAGCGGTTCAGGCGGCGCCAACAGGGGGATTGGGAGAGGTTGAGCCGCTCGGCAAGGGCGTTGGTGCTGATGCTCGCATCGCTTTGCAACAGACGGAGCATGTCCACTTCAACTGCTGACAGGGCTTTTGGCATAACTGTTTCCAGTTTTGTTTTGAATTCGAATTACTAATGCGCATTTGTGGGGCATTTGCAGGAATTTAGAAGAACTTCTTCCCGTTTTCAGGGGTAAATTCTATCCGAAACTGCTATTCGGAGGACGAGTGTCCCATGGCGAAGCAATCACCCGCACTAAGGGCGGCCTCCCTCGACGACAAATACGCCCTGGACGCCACCGACGCCTATCTGACCGGCATTGAGGCCTTGGTCCGGCTGCCCATCCTGCAGCATCAACGCGACCTTAGGCAGGGTCTCAACACAGCCGGCCTCGTTTCCGGGTACCGGGGCTCCCCGTTGGCGGGGCTCGACCAAGCCCTGTGGCGCGCCAAGCCTTGGCTGGAACGCCACAACGTCCGCTTCAACCCGGGCCTCAACGAGGAGTTGGCGGCCACTGCGGTCTCCGGCAGCCAGCAGCTCGAACTGCATGCCAAACCCAAGTTCGATGGCGTGTTCGGCATGTGGTACGGCAAGGGACCGGGGGTGGACCGCAGCGTTGACGCCTTCCGCCACGCCAACGCCTGCGGCACCGCCCGGCACGGCGGCGTGCTGGCGGTGGCCGGCGACGACCATGCCTGCAAGTCCTCCACGCTGCCGCATCAATCGGAATACGTCTTCATCGCCACCTCAATGCCGGTGCTCAACCCGGCCAACGTTCAAGAGGTGCTGGACTTCGGCATCCAAGGCTGGGCGCTGTCCCGCTACAGCGGCTGCTGGGTGGGGCTGAAGGCCATCACCGAGACCGCGGACGCCGCCATGGTCGCCCGCATCGACCCGGACCGGGTGCGCATCCGCCTGCCGGAGGACTTCGAGCTGCCAGCCGGCGGGTTGCACGCCCGCTGGCCCGACCAGGCCCTGGAGCAGGAAATCCGGCTCAGCAAGCACAAGCTGGGCGCTGCGCGGGCATTCGCCCGGGCCAATGGGCTCGATCGCGTCGTCATGGACAGCCCGAATGCTCGATTCGGCATCCTCACCACGGGCAAGGCCTATTTGGACGTGCTGCAAGCCTTGGAGGACTTGGGCATCGATGCAGCAAGGGCCCACGAGATTGGCCTCAGAATCCTGAAAGTGGGCATGAGCTGGCCGTTGGAGCCGACCGCCGTCCACGCCTTCGCCAAGGGTTTGGAGGACATTCTGGTAGTCGAGGAGAAGCGTCCCATCCTTGAGGACCAGCTAACCAGCCAACTCTACAACAACCCCGTGGCCAGCCGCCCCCGGGTGGTGGGCGAATTCGACGAGGCAGGCGAAGATCTGGTGCCGAGCCGAGGTGAGTTGACCCCGGCGCTGGTGGCCCGGGCCATCGCCCAGCGACTGTCCCGCTTTCACGACTCCAAGGCCATGCAGGCGCGGCTCGACTTCCTTGACGCCAAGGAGCGCTCCCTCGCCCGTCCCCGTCCCGCCGCTGAGCGCACGCCCCACTTCTGCTCCGGCTGCCCGCACAACAGCTCCACCAAGGTGCCGGAGGGCAGCCACGCGCTGGGCGGGATCGGCTGCCATTACATGGCCACCTGGATGCCGGACCGGCCGACCCTCACCTACACCCAGATGGGCGGCGAGGGTGCGGCCTGGATCGGCCAGGCGCCGTTCACCCACACACCCCACGTGTTCCAGAACCTGGGCGATGGCACCTACTTCCACTCCGGCTCCCTGGCCATCCGCGCCGCCTTGGCAGCCGGGGTGAACATCACCTTCAAGATTCTCTACAACGAGGCTGTGGCCATGACCGGCGGGCAACCCATTGACGGCAACCTGCCGATCGACGCCCTGCTGCGGCAATTGGAGGCCGAGGGCGTTAAGCGCATCGTCTTGGTCTCGGATGACCCGGATGCTTGGCAGGGCCGCGTCAAAAGCCTGCCCGGCTGCACGGTCCACCATCGCACCGAGCTGGACGCCTTGCAGCGGGACCTGCGCACCTACCAAGGTGTGTCGGTGATAGTCCATGCGCAACCCTGCGCCGCGGAACGGCGTCGGCGGCGCAAGCGCGGACTGGTGGCGGACCCGCCGGTGCGGGCCTTCATCAACGAGGCGGTTTGCGAGGGCTGCGGAGACTGCAGCACGGCCTCCAACTGCCTGTCGGTGGTGCCCAGCGAAACCGAGTTGGGCCGCAAGCGGCGCATCGACCAAGGCGCCTGCAACAAGGACTTCAGTTGCCTCAATGGATTCTGCCCCAGCTTCGTGACGGTGCATGGCGGCACCTTGGCCAAGATGGAGACGCCGACGGCCCAGCTCTTCGACACGCTGCCGGAGCCGCACCTGCCGGCTTTGAGCCAGCCTTGGAATGCGGTGCTGACCGGCGTCGGCGGCACCGGCGTGGTGACCCTCACCGCCCTTGTGGCCATGGCCGCACACTTGGAGGGGAAAGGCTGCGCAACGCTGAACCAAACCGGCCTGGCGCAGAAATTCGGCGCCGTGATCAGCCACTTGCGCATCGCCCCGCGGCAGGATGCCATCAAGGTGGCGCGGGTGCCCGCCGGCCAAGCCGACCTGCTGCTTGGCTGCGATCTTGCCGTGTCGGCCAGCTTCGAGGCCTTGGCCAAGGTTGACGCACAGCGTACCCAGGCCGTGGTCAACAGCGCCGAACAGTCCACGGCTGCGTTCGTGCACGATCCTGACCTGGACTTGCACACCGAGGCCATGCAGCAGACCATTCGCGACGAGGCCGGCAGCGCCTCCTGCCGCTTCATAAACGCCACGGCAATCGCCGGCGAACTGCTCGGCGACCCCATCGCCGCCAACCTGTTCCTGTTGGGCTTCGCTTGGCAACACGGCCTGATTCCAGTGGGCCGGGCCGCCTTGGAACGGGCCATTGAACTGAACGGGGTCGCGGTGGACGCCAACTTGGAGGCGTTCCTCTGGGGCCGGCGCGCCGCCCACGCGCCGCAACGGATTCCGCGGCGCCAGGCCGGGCCGGCCAAGCGCCCGCCCCGCTCCCTGGAGGCGCTGATCAAGGACCGCAGCGGCCGTCTGAGGGACTACCAGAGCGCCGCCTACGCCGAGGCCTATGACGCATTCGTCCAGCAGGTGCGCAAACGTGACGCCGATGGCGAGCAGCGGTTGACGCGAGCCGTGGCGATTAGCCTGCACAAACTGATGGCCTACAAGGACGAGTATGAAGTCGCCCGCCTATACAGCGACGGTGCGTTCGCGCGCCAACTCCGGACGCAGTTCAGCGGCGACTACCGGCTGCGCCTGCACTTGGCGCCGCCGCTGCTGGCCAAGCGCGACCCGGCCACCGGCCATCCCGTCAAGCGGGCCTTCCCCGGCTGGACGCTGAAGCTGTTTGGTGCACTGGCCAAGCTGCGCTTCCTGCGCGGCACCGCTTGGGACCCCTTCGGCCGCAGCGGGGAACGCCGCCGCGAACGGCAGGACATTGACGACTACCGTGGGCTGATCGAGGGGCTCTTGCCGCACCTAACGGACGGCAACTACGACCAAGCCGTGGAACTGGCCCAGCTGCCCATGCAGTTGCGCGGCTTCGGACACATCAAGGACGCCAATCGCGACCAGCTGGCGGTGCGGCGGGGCCGGCTGCTGCGGGCGTTTTCGGGCACCGGCACAGAAACCGCCGGTGCTGTGCGCATCATCGACCCAACCATCGACAAGGTGGCCTGAAATGACATCCCTGTTTTCCAACGAAGCCTTCAAGGGCGTGGTTCAAGACGTAGAGCATCTCCCCCGACAGGAAATGACGTCCGTGTTCTCCAACGAGGCCTTCAACGGCCATGAGCTGGTTGCCTTTCGGCATGACCAAGACTCCGGCCTGAAGGCCATCATCGCGGTGCATGACCGCACCTTGGGGCCGGCAGCAGGCGGCTGCCGCATGCATCCCTACGCCAGCGAGGCGGAGGCGCTGCGGGATGCGTTGCGGCTGTCACAAGGCATGACCCGCAAGTCAGCGCTGGCCGGGCTGCCCTTAGGCGGCGGCAAGGCGGTGATCATTGGCGACCCGCGCCAGGACAAGACCGAACGCCTGCTGGCGTCCATGGGCGACTTCGTCGAGAGCTTGGGTGGACGTTACCTGACCGGCGAAGACTCCGGCATCGGCGTGGACGACATCCGCGTGATGGCCACCCGCACGGCCCATGTGGGCGGCCTGCAGAGCGGTGCCGAACATGGCGGCGATCCATCGCCCACCACCGCCTTCGGGGTCTATCTCGCCATGCGGGCGGCGGTCGGCCATCGATTGGGCAGGGACACGATGGACGGGTTGCGGGTGGCCATCCAAGGATTGGGGCAGGTGGGCCTGCACTTGGCCGGCTTGCTCACCGCCGACGGCGCACGCGTGTTCGGCACTGACGTTCAGGCCGACCTGATCTCGAGGGCCGTGGCCAAGTTCGGCATTGCGCCAGTTGCTGATCCAGCCGAAATACTGGCCACGCCCGCCGACGTGTTTGCGCCCTGTGCCCTAGGCGCGATTCTCAACCGCAGCAGCATTGCCGGCCTCAAGGCGGCCATCGTGGCGGGAGCGGCCAACAACCAACTGGCCACGGCCGGGGACGGCGACCGGCTGCACCAGCGCGGCATCCTCTACTGCCCCGACTTCCTGATCAACGCCGGTGGCATCATCGACATCCATCACCAGCGCCTCGGCAGCAGCCGAACCCGCATGCGCGCCCACGTGCAGCGCATTCCCGATACCCTGCTTGAGGTCATTCGCCGCAGCGAAGCCGCCGGTTGCTCACCAGCCCGTATCGCGGATGAAATAGCGGATGAGATCGTCAACTGCGCCCGGAGCGAGCCGATGACCGACCGCTCCCGGCCGGGGAAAGTGGTTCAGAGTACAGCCGCCGCAGGCTGAGAAGTTAGCTGCCAGGATGAGCATGGGAAACTGCGTAGACGCCGACACTGACAAAGAAGTGTATTGCAGGTCAACCGCACACCCGTTCGAAGACGCGAAGAAAGTTCTCGCCCAAGATGCCCCTGATCTCACTGTCCGAATAGCCTCGGGCAGTCAATCCCCGGGTGACATTTGGAAATTCAATGTAGTCGCGGAAACCGTCGAGGGTTGAGGTGGGATCAATGTTGTGCTCTGGCCTAAATCCGATACTAGGCAGTATCTGTTGGAACAGCGTTTGCAGAACATCGTTTGGGAGCTGGTTCGGCCAATCTGTCCCGATGGCCACGTGTTCGGGACCGACAAGATACGCAATGTGGTCGATGTGATCCAGCATGACGTTGATGTCGGCGCCGTGAGATGCGCCCAGAAAGAATGGCACGGCGAAAACACCAATCACGCCGCCTGTTTCTGCGATTGCTCTTAACTCTCCATCAGATTTGCAGCGATCGTGGTTTAGGAGTGCAGCGGCCGCAGTGTGTGAGGCAACGATGGGCTGTGCGGACAAATTACAGGCGTCCAAGGTCGTTCGCTCGCCGCAATGCGCAGTATCCACTATGATGCCGAGGCGATTCATCAAAGCAATAGCCCGGCGTCCGAATTCGGTCACGCCACCGTTGTCCAGATCTGTGCAACCGCTTCCAATGGCGCTTTTTGAGTTGTAGGTGAGTTGGACCATACGCAAGCCGGCTGCCCATGCGTGCTCTAGGATGCTAAGCGAAGGGAAAGGTCCAGACACCAACTGAGTGGAAATGAACCCGGCAAACTTTCCTTCTTGTTTGGCGAACCTGAAGTCATGGGCCCTGAGGGCCTTTGTCATCCAAGTAAGGTTGTCGAATTGCAATTGTGCCAAGCCATTCAGGTCGGCGTACAATTCATAAGAGGCTAACTCGATTTCCCGATTGCCTCCAGTCAGCCCCGATGCTCGCCAAAGATCGTGGAATAGTTTCAGTTCGCCTGAAACAGCCAATCGGATGGGCGCGGAAACAAGGTCGAATAGACCGGCAACATCTAGGCCGACTTGGGTCATCCTCTTCTTGACGTGCTCTTCCAGTTGCGAGGAGAAACTGCGGGGGCTAATCGGTCCCTGATAGAGCAGGTCGATGATAATGCTATCGCGATGCAGTGTTGCCGCCCGGGCTTCCTGCGCATCATCGAGACCGAATTCAAATGGTACGAATTTCATCGAATGATACGTTAGTAAGGGGAAGGCACGTTCGGAACACCCATTTCGGGTAGGAGCGATTGGACTTTTGGGTGGCTTTATTGCGAAATCCCACTTTCCCATACAAACTTCGGGCTTTTTTTCCCCATATCTAGTGGCGATTCTGATACGCTTTGACTGAGCATGGTCGAGGATCCGATAGCCTTGCATTTTGTAATCATCGGTGCTGGCCTGCAAGGCATTTGCACGGCTTACTATCTCGCTGACGCCGGGGCCGCAGTCACCGTACTTGAACGTAACAACGGTGCGGCTCTGGAGGCGAGCTTCGCCAACGGTGGGTACTTGCAGGCTGAGTTTCCAGAGACTTGGAATCAGCCGGGCGTTCTGGGCGCATTGCCCAAGTGGTGGTGGTCGAGCTTGAGCAGCAAACCAAAGAAAGCTGCGAAGCTGCTGCACACTTCCGAACTCTTGCGCCTGTTACCTTGGGGTTTGCTTTTTCTGCGGGCGGCCAAGCCCGATGCCTATCTAAGGCACATCACTCTAAATCGCGAACTGGCGATGTACAGCCTTGATTGCATGGCCCAACTGCGCCGCGATCTGGGTATCGAGTACTCGCGGCGCGCCTGTGGCTGCCTGTTCATCTACCGTGACCGAAACAGCTTGGAGCGCCTGCGCCCGCTCCTGAATGACTTGAGTGCGGAATGGGAGGAACTTGATCGGGACCTGCTGATGCAAACAGAGCCCTGCCTGCGTCCGATCGAGAGTGAACTGTATGGGGCGATTCGGTTTCCGAGAGATGAGTCGGCCGATTCCTATCTGTTTTCGCGGGCAATGGCCGAATTGGCAGTTGAGAGGGGCGCTGCGTTCAAATATGGACGCCCGGTTTCGCGCCTTGTCGCCGATGGATCGGGTGTGACGGTCTTCGCCAAAGGGAAGACCATCCGTGGCGATGCCTTGGTTATCGCAGCTGGGGCGTACTCGAAGACGTTGGCGTCGAGCCTCGGCATCAAGCTGCCCATTGCGGCGGCCAAAGGATACTCTGTAACCATACCGCTCGGCGACTGGCCGGAGCGCCCTCGCCACGTCATCAGCGATATGGGTGTGCATGCGGGCATCAACGTGCTGGGCAGTTCGCTGCGCGTCGCGGGCACAGCGGACTTCTGCGGATTCAAATCGGGCATTGACCCTGAGCGGATTGCCTACATTTTGGGGCTTGTGGAAGCGGTGCTACCCAGATTCGCGGACGTGATGGACCGAAGCGCCATCAAACCCTTCGCCGGGCTCAGGCCATTGTCCGCCGACGGCCTGCCCATGATTGGAGAGACCGGCGTACCCAACGTCTATGTGAACACGGGCCATGGCGGTTTGGGCTGGACCCTAGCGGCGGGGTCTGCAAGGGCCTTGGCGGAACAACTTAGCTTGCAAAAGTCATCTTTGGACCTCGGTCCCTTCTCTCCCCTGCGGTTTTAGGAAGGCTCCGGCGGAAGCGGCGTCGCGACTCCATAGAAGCCGAGTTCGAGATGGCTGTCGCAAAGGTCCCAGAGAGCAAGCTATAACATCACCTTGAACTGAAGCCCCAGCGTTCGAGGTGGTTCCGAGTTAACCCTTACATCGCCGACCAAGCGGTTGAAGTACAGCACCGCGGTCTTGTCGAACAGGTTGTTGGCGAATATCGCAAGCCGGTAGCGTTGATTCTCAATACCGACGCGCGCGTTGACGAGTTGATAGGCGGGTTGTTTGTCAGCAACAGCGCCGCTAACGCCAGTCGAGGAAGCAAAGCCGTTGAACGAGCTTCCAACGTATCTGTAGTTCAGGTTCAGGAATCCTTGCAGGTTCGCAGAAAGTGATCGGGAGTAGTCCAGACCGGCAGCAAAGCTGGTCTTGGGTACGGCGGGGATTCGATCTCCGGACCGGCCATCGCCAGGGGATAGCTGGTCTTCCGACAGTTCCGCATCCACAAAGGACGCGGTGGCGAACAGCTCCAAATTCTGAGCGGCCAGCATGCGAAGCTCCAGTTCCAGGCCCTTGCTGCGAGCCGACCCCGCATTGACCGTAAAAGTATGGCCGTCCGCACGCACGAAATTGGTTTGGATGTCGTCCCAATTGATGTAGAACGCGGCCCCGTTCAGAGTCACCCGATTTTCCATCCAGCTTGTTTTCAGCCCCAATTCGTAGTTCCATAGCGCATCCGAATCAAATTGCGTCGGTGCCGAAGAACCCGTTACGGGGTCGGGGGGTACACCCTGACCAGTTGGGCCACCCTCCCGGAAACCACGGGAGGCCAGGGCGTAGAGCAGAACATTCTCCGAACTATGCCAGGAAAGCTGAAACTTCGGGCTTACGCCGTCTTCCGAGGCGTCAGTGATGTCGACCACACCGGCACCGGCTGGCAAGCCCGCCAATAGCCCCCCGTTGACGTTGAGTCCGTCTTGTTCAATATCAAACCAGCGTATCCCCGCGGTCGCCGTGAGAGACTCTGTGAGCCTGAAATCCACTTCACCAAACAACGAGATTTGCTTGCGCTCAAGCGTATTGTCGGAGTCGAGAACATCCCCGCCTAGAGCCGCAGCAAAGGCATCTTGGCGAAAGAACTCCTTGTCATCTCGGTAGAACAGGCCAACCAGCCAGTTCATCCGGCCCTCAAACAAGGGTTGAGTCGATGACAGCCTGATCTCCTGAACGAAAGACTCAAACTCAGTGAGATCGTCCAGATTTAGCGGCAAGCCCCCAACAAGCGGAGATATGTCGCGCAAGTTTTTGACCGTCCTGTCAAACCAAGCGGTGGAAGACTCGATCATGGCGCCACGAAAGTCCAGCTTGGCCGTCAAATTGGCCAGTGTGAATTCGTCGCCTAGCATCTCCTGGAAGTTTCTCAGCTGAAGAAAGTCACCCAATTCGGGGTCAAACTGCGCCTTGCCGTCAGCGTCAGAATCCTGAAAGAGCACCGATGCGCCGATTTCCAGCGCTTCGACCGGATGGGCAGCAATCGTGATACGGCCGCCAAACGTCTCCCGTTTATCGGCGTCCTTGTCTGGGTCCGCGGGGGCGATGTTGTCCACAAATCCGGCATCCTCCACCTGATAGCCAACTAAACGGATGCCAAATCGGTCGCTCAAAGGTAAATTGGCCACGCCCACGCCCTCATAGCCAACTCCGCCATATCGCGTGTCCGCAACACCGATTTGAAGACTGCCACTGGTCTCTTCAAAGTCGGGCTTATTTGGCACCATGCGCAACACACCACCAATGGCACCCTCCCCGAAGAGGGTTCCTTGGGGACCGCGCAGAATCTCTATGCGTTCGACGTCGTATAGCCTTAAGTCAGGATTGAAGCGACGACTACCTACCGGCACGTCGTCGATGTAGACACCCACGACTGACCCCTCGTCCCGGGAGGCAACGCCAGTGGATACGCCTCGTAAAACGATCTTGTTTTCAGGGCTGCCATTGCCAACGAACGAAAGACCCGGCACCGTCATGGCGTAATCTTCAAAGGAGTTGAAGCCAGAGCTTTCTATGTGCTGCTGCGAGAGCGCGGTGACCGTTACCGCTGCTTCCTGGAGGTTTTCCGCTCGGCGACGGGCGGTGACTACGATTTCCTCGAGCATGTTGGAAGACTGTAGGAAGTCTCCTGCGCTAGCTTCTTGTGGCGGAGCTTCTTGCGCGGACGCCATCATCGCAAGAAAGACGGGAATGCTTGCGGACACTATCCACCTAAACGACGATAGAGCGCCTTTCGGAGTCTGTAATACTGCTGTTTTGTTCTTCATTGAACTAGCTTCCTCTTTTTGCCCGGCAAGATCGCTACTCGGTTTCAAGGTTCATTTTTGCACCTCGCGCTAAGAGCAGTGCATCGCAACCATGAATCTAGCGACTCAAGCATTGGAATTGACCTGTCTGTCGCCAATGACAGTCTTAGGGCCCACTTCGATTTAGTTGGAATTTGTGATTAACGCTCGCAATACGCCAAAGTGAAAAGTGACTCCTTGAGTGACGAAGTGTAGTTCGATGTATCGAAGCCCAAGCCATGTTCAATCGCTGTAAGGTGTCCACGAAATCGCGACCTCCAGCGTATCCAAACTCCGGTGGCGGAACAGTTTAATCGCCCAGCGGCCGATACGGTCTAGGAGTTGATACCCACACCCTGTTCCGAATCATCGAATTCAATAAACCAATTGATGCCTTGATTGGGTTAATCACCTGCAGCGGCACACTGGGGCTTTCCTGGGCCAATCGACTTTGCGATTCGCTCGCCACGCCCAAGTCAAGAAAACCCTCACAACCAGCTAACGCGATTGCTTCGATATTCTCGACTACCAAATCTGTGTCGTGAGATCCAGTCGCAGCGATTCCTAATGAGACAATATCTTCTACCGCAATCTCCTTCGAAGTTGTCAGCGTGTATGGCGAACTCGTTACCAGGAATTCGTCCCTAAACAAGCTGCTCCCTCCTGAACGCAGATGGTTTTCTATGCCCAATTCCCTTATAAGTTGTTTAACCAGCTGCTCACCAGAATCAGTGCCCGTAAGCACCGCATATCGATATGACACAATGTTCGCGGCCAATAGGCTAGGGGCGAACGTATCTACGAACGGAATTGTCGGAAACGAAGAACGAAAAGAATTTCCAATTGTGTCAAGTTCAGTGTTTTTGCAAGCTAAGACAAATCCATCCACTGGTGCTGAGCGCTGGACGGCGACTAAGTGCTGCGAGAGATCCACTGTATCGCTCCAAGTCGCATTGTCGATTGGCTTGTATTGATACTTGAAATCCGGCGACGCAACACTGTTCACACTGACTTGGAGTAGTGAATCAATACCCGCGCCCTTAGGGTAAAACACGTTGACCCTATAGGGCGCTGCATCTTCCTTCAGATTGTCATCAGAGCAGGCTGGGGACGCGAGCAGTAAAGCCAACACTCCCAGACATCGAATTCCAAACTTCTGTTGAGTTTGCACAACGTTCTCCCTAAAAGCCTGACGGGTACTTATCAATGGACCAGTGCTGATGGTACGGAGACTGGTGCAGCATTGGTACTGAAAAAGGCCAAGCGGCTGTGGGTCAATCCCATACGGACCATTGACTGCAAGTAACCTATGGAGTGTTGGTTGGGAGAGATTACAGGCACAGGGTTTTGCAGCGACAGAGTTTTCTGAATCTCTGTTTCCACAAACTCCCGAACCCCGAGCATTCCTGTGCAGCCCATCAGTATTGCCTGGGCCCCTTCTATCCGAATTGCGGCGAGACTTTGCTGTAAGAGTTTCTTCTCAACTAACGCTATATTGCCAAGCTGTGGAACGGGAACGTCTATAACCCGGATGGAGGTTAAGTTTTCCTCTACGCCCAAGGTGCGCGCAAGCTCTCGAAGCATCGGAACTACATCAGGCACGACGGTGACGATTGAGAACTTGCGACTCAATACGTTTGAAGTCATGGCGCTCGACAGGAATCCTCCGATCACGGGGATATCAACAAGCTCTCGGACTACAGAAACACCGGGTTCGCCAAAACAGGTTATGAATACTGCGTCATAACCGTCCTTATGAGCCTGTTTGGCGATCTCGACGATCGACGCTGTATCCAGAAACTCTGCGTAACGGCTTTCTATGAAGTTAGTCCCCTGAGCTAGATTCTTGTAGTCGATTTGAAAGTCTGATGCCTGCACGGCCGAAATCTCTTTCTTCAGCGCCTCGTTAAATTGTGTTGTCACAATGGGAATAATGACTAGTATTTTGTACTGTGCATCCTTCGTAACAATTTCTCGAACTTCAATATTCTCGCTTCGGTGGTAGTTTTCCAAAACCATCGCGCCCCCCAACATGCCCACTCCATCAGGCAACTCCAAGGAGTGAACGTATCCGCTCCCTAGAATTAGGGCCAATGTCAAAAGGGATGTCACGGTTCGGATTTCTCCTTGCCGCAGACTCTGATCAATCATGGCAAATCCTTTTTCTTGTTTTGTTTATGTGGCAACAACTGTCGCCGCGTGTGTGAAATCTGTGCCCCTTCCAACACATCGACTAGCGAGACTTCGTGCCGTTCAGCCAAGGTGTAGAATAGGGAAAGTCGCACTTGCTGTTGGGAATTGCCGCTCGTACCGAGGCCCAAGCCTCAACGATACCGGGGATATCCGTGATCTGTGACGAGGCTTGGATGGCAACGATGTCGACCGCAGGTTTTTCACCTTTCTGAAAGGCCGTGTAAAGGTCTGAGTTGTCGAACACGCCACTAGCAGTGGGTACGTACGCGACGGAGTCCGGCCCAAGTATATAGGGTGTTGAAGTCGAGTGACTCTTCAAATACGCACAGATGTTCTCGTTTTCGTATTGAATCGTAAACTCATCGTTGTCATAAGACCCAGATCCTGCAATCGTCACTACACCATAGTCGAGCCCCTGAGTGTCCTGAGTAACATCCATAACGGTACCGGAAAAGACGACCTTGGCAACTCTTCCTGCATCGTTCAACTCTTCAGCAACGGTGCTCCCGGTTGAAGAGTCCTGATAGGCCCGCCCGACGTCACGTGCTACTCTGATTTGGCCTGTTACCGGCGGTGAGCCCTGAATGTCGTCTGCATTGGTGTAAAACGATCCATAACCCGCCGCGCCGTTGTACGGGCTGCTTTTGTTGCTCAGCAAGGCGAGAATTGTCTCTTCGATTCTTGCCTGACTACCGCCCAACGAGTTCAAAATTGCCCATTCGGACGGAGCTAGAGGAATTCTTTGAACGGTCGAAAGCGGTGAAGACACTACCGCTGACTGGTCATACACATTCGGAAAGTAGGAGTAAATCAGGAGGGGTAATGTAGGCACGGACCGTCCTCCGCCATCTACGTTTAGCACCGACACTTGATTATTCGGGTTGTCTTTGTTTAGTTCGGCTGCCACAAGGAACGGGTAGAGACCGTTGATGGCGCCGACCTCTATCGGCATTAAGTAGCTGATTGGAGTCTCAAGGTGATTAAAGTGGACGTACATACCCACGTAGGCGTTGAGCGGAAGCCCCAAAGGATCGGGCAAATTGAAAAGCGAGGCAGGTGAGCCGATCGCGCCCACTGAGGCGGCGCTATATCCCTTTCCGGATTCTATGTCACTGATATCGTTCAAGATGACGGAAGCTGAATCACTAAAATACTTAGAAGATAGTTGGGCCGCCACGGTGGGCGATCCGCCGCCACCAGCCGCCATTATTGTGGCACCATCGATAAAGCTCTTGATATCGTCGGTATTCCAAGTTTCGGCTGCATACGAGTCTACAAATAGGCTACCTAGTAGTGCGCACGCGGCTAGCGCGCTTCTTGAGCAATGCCGAAATCCGTAGCAATTGTCCATGATGTTCCCCATTGTGGTAGTAGAGTCGACAGTCAAAAGGAGTTGGCAGTCATACAAGAATGCCAACTCAAGGGCTACCAAGCGATCGAAATGCCAACGCCGTAAGTGGCCGGTTCGCCCCAGGTTTCGCCGAAGCCGATGCTGCTGGTGAGCACTTGGGTCCGATAGCGCTCGTCGGTGAGGTTTTTGGCCCACAGGTAAACGGACCACTTGTCTTGGGCACCCGAGACGTCGAGCCGCGCGTCCATTAGCCAATAACCGCTTTCCAGCGTTTCCACTGGCTGCCGGACGATGTCGTAGCTGACGTCGTCCTTGTAGGCGATTGCAACCAGCAGGCTACCGCTGAAGCCGTTTCCGAAGCGCCAGCCGTAGTTGAGCTTGGTGTTGAAGTTGATGTCGGGGGAGTTGGGTAACTCGCTGCCCTTGGCCACGCCGGGCAGGAACGATGACGTCAACTCGGTGTCGAGGAGCCCCAGTCCAACATGAATGTCGAGCCCCGCTGCTACCAGCCAAACCAGTTCCAGCTCGGCTCCCATCACCTCCGCGTTGCCGGCATTTTCGATTCCGAAAAGAGGACCAAACGGGGAGTCGAACAGAGGGCCGTAAAACTGCAGGTCCTCGAAATCATAGAGGAAAGCTGCCCCGTTCAACTGCACGCGCCGGTCCGCAAACCGAGACTTGAAGCCGATCTCGTACGCGTAGAGGTTTTCTTCTTCAAAGCCGCCGAGATCCGCCGGGTTAAAGGTTAATTGGCCTTGGAAGCCGCCGGACTTGAAGCCTTTGCTGGCGCTGGCATAGATGAGCGTGTTGTCAAGGCCAGTGAAGTCGATCCCCACTTTCCCTGACAGGTCGCTGACATCGTATTCGTTCGCGACCGGAGGGAAGCACCCAGTCTGCACGCCGTCGAAAACCCCCACGACTGCCGGGTCTCCGGCCGGTCGAAGCGGACACAAGGCCCCGCCGCCTGTCGCCAGATCAGGCGTGACGATGAAGGTGAAGGCGTTGGAGAATTCCTTTTGGTCGTCCGTGTAGCGCAGCCCGAGATTCAATCGAATGCTGTCGTTGAGGCGCCACTCGGTGTGCGCGAACAGGGCTTTCGTGTCTGATTCCTGGTTGTAGAAGTTGCCGACCGCGTTGGTCCCGCCGAGCCCGAACAGCGGCAGCAAATGCCGAGAATCGAACTGGTCGCGCGTGTCCACTTCATCAGAACCAAGGAATCCGCCGAGGATTACAACCAGTCCTTCGCCCAGATAGGTCGCCCTGACTTCTTGGGAAAACTGCTCGATATCGTTGTCGTAGAAGCCATCGAGATGTATTAGCGCTGAACCGTCGCGGTCTTCCTGATAGAACCGGGAATAATCCTCATAGCCGGTTACCGACGTGACTGACCACTGGTCCGTCACCTGCCAATCAACCGACAGTGACCCCCCGAAGCTCTCGACGTCCTGCTGTAGGGGACCGCCACCTGCCGAACTGAACTCGTCATCAAAATAGATATCATCGGTGGGGTCCAGAATGTTGTTCACGTTCAGTAGGGGCGGATCCGAATTGTCCTGTCCCCCGTGCACGTTAAGCACCACCTCTACGTCATCGGCGGGACCCCAATCGAGGATGACCCGCCAAGCGGTTCGGTCGATCTCTCCGACATCCTTGCCTGTCGTCCTGTTCGATTGAAATCCCTCGCCTTGCTGAACCGTTTGGGCGGCGACGCGCACGCCCAAGCCGGGGGAAATTTCCCCGCCGACAGCTCCTTCGAACAGGAAACGGTCCTTGCGTCCGTATTCGACCGTGGCGTATCCCTCTGCCTCGGCACTGGGCTTGCGGCTGGCGAACTTGACAGTGCCGGCGGTTGTGTTCTTGCCATACAGCGTGCCCTGCGGGCCTTTGAGCACTTCAACGCTCTCGATGTCAAACAACTGGAAATTGAGCATCGCCGGTGACACCAAGTAGATGTCGTCAACGTAAATGCCGGCGGCTGGGTTGTTGTTGACGGCATAGTCGTTAAGGCCGATGCCGCGAATGCTCACGTTGGCAATGCCAGTGCCGAACGTGTTGTTAATGTTCAGGTTTGGAGTCTGTGCGGCAAGATCGACTGGCTCAAGCATGCCGAGCCGGCGCACATCGTCGCCCGAGAACGCTGTAACCGCGATGCCCACATCAGAAAGGAACTGTTCACGCTTTTGGGCTGTCACGACCACTTCTTCCACGAGACGCTCGTCGGAGGACTGGGCACCCGCACCTGCCGAAAGCAGCAACGCAAACACAGCGATAACCGCAATCGCGTGACCATTCAGAGTGTTCATGGATCCCTCCATCGGATCGTTGGTGATGATGCCGACTGCGAACCTATCAATCCTCCCAAGGGCAAAGAACACCTGTGTCGGGTAGGTTGTTTCAATCTTCCGGGTAGGTCGCCCGCCTGTTGCACCCTTGGCAACTGGGATTCGTTCAACTCAGTGTTGCCATTGGGAGTAGTGCGGCTACTTGCTGAACTACCGCCACTGCGTCAAGGTGCCGCGGGTAGCTCGTACCCTTTCACAGCTTTGGCGGCAGGTGTCGGGTACGTGCGCTTGCTGTGGCTGAGCCCAGCCTTGACCAACGCCTCAGCGATGGTGATAGCGGCCGGTATGGGATCAATGACCGGCACTTCGTATCCCGCCGATTGCAGGGCCTCGCGCATGGCGTCAGCGCAGCCGAGAAAGCCGGTGCAGCCGAGCACTACCACGTCAGCGGCGTCCTGCTCTATTGATGTCAGCGCTTTCTCCGCGAGCGCTGCATTCAACGCTTTGGTGTCGTGGGACAGGTCCAGCACCGGAATGTCGACCGCTTGGAAGGACGCGTACTTTTCCCGGATTCCATAGGCGCCAATCAAATCTTCGATGATCGGCCTAATGCGGTCGAGCACGGTGATGAATGCGAATCGGTTGCCTAGGAGGTTGGCCAAATGCATGGCCGTTTGTCCGGCTCCGAGCACCGGAATCGAAACCGCCTCCCGGCAGGCGTGCAGGCCGGGGTCGCCCATGCAGTCGATGACCACGGCGTCCGCGCCCTTGGTTTCCGCCTGCATGGCCCGCTTGAGCGTATCAGGCACGGCCAGCGCTTCATCGAACTTGGACTCTATCGATGAGGGGCCGCTGTCGAGCAGGCTGTGGGTGATCTGCAGGTTGCTATGCGCCAAGGGCTGAACATCGTCGAGGGTACGTACGCCTCGCGTTACGATCGGCGTTATCAGTTCGATGATCATGGTCGTCGTCCTCAATCTTCAATGTCTTCCAAGGGCACGAAAGGCTCTTCCAGCCCGAAGGCCTGGGGGCCGAAAGTGGCCAGCGACTCCGGCGTTCGCATGATTGGAGCGGCGCTGGTGGCGATCACCTTGAGCCGCTGGCCGTACTTCAGGCCGTCCACCGGGATCGGTTCCCCTGTTTCCCGATCAACAAGGCAGATCAAGTCCGGCACGATCGCCTTGACGCGGCCATCCTGCCGAGCGATGAGATGCTCGTTCTGGAAGGAGATTTCCATGAAAGAACCGGAGCCGTCGAGCGCCGCCAGCTTGCAGTGCCCAACGGAGAACCCCATCTTTGTTTCCCGGCGAATGTCCTGCACCTTGCCGTCGTGCAGAATCCTGCATCGATTGTAGTAGGGCGTCGTGCGCAGATACTCAACGAGCGTTTGCACCGGCTCGCCCTCCTTGCGACCGCGGGCAAGGGTCCGACCAATGTCGCGGGCAAGCGTCAGGGTGCCTTTGACGGCAGTGCGCTTCAGGTCGCGGCCGGACATCGGATAGCTCGACAGCACCACGCTGCAGCCGAGCTGCACGGAGGCGACCCGAACCAGGTCTTCGGCGGACTTCGCATCCCCCGCGTCCACGACGACCGATGTGAGGTGGTCGTCGGTCATGGCCAAGGGTGTGCAGGACACGCCGCCAACGTTGAATGTGGTCATCTGCAATTCGGGAAAGGCGCGGCCCATGCCGTCAGCATCGACCAGCGGCAGCCCCAGACGGGCGGCCGCCATTATCGGCAAGAGCGAATTGATGCCCCCGATCTCGATGCCGATCAAGGCATCAGCCTTACGCCCTAGCCGCTGTTCGAGACGCTTCACTGCCAGATCCACATCGTCGCCGCAAGCGGCCTTCTCGCCGAGCACAGTCGGCACGCCCAGCATGGCGATGGTGAAAACCAGCGCGTCGTCGGGCAGCGCTTCAGCATCGACAACGCTCGGCATCCCGAACTGCTCCACCGCATTCATGGCCAAGAGCCGGCCCACATAGGGGTCGCCGCCCCCACCAGTGCCCAGAAATGCCGCGCCAGTCGCGATGTGCGTCAGGTCGTCCGCTTCAATGCGCATGGTCTAGCCGCCGCACGTGTTTGAACGATGGCGATTGCCCATCGCCAGATCGCCTGCCACCTTGACGCGAATGCGCACCGCCCCGCCCGGCATGTAGGCCAGCGGAATCTCTTCCAAATCGAGCATCTCCAGTGAGTTGGCATCGGCACCCATCTCCACGGCCTGCTCCTTAGCCTCTCGCACGGCCGTCTCCAGTGCCGCTTCGCGGCCGGTTGCCTCATAGGCGAAGACTCGGTCCGTCTCCCCGCTGACCTGCGCGATTGATGCGCCGATGGCGTTGGCGACGTCGGCATGATCCGGGACTATGGCTTGCGAAGTGCCCGGAATTTCATCCCGGACCAGCACCGAGCCGCCACCGACTAGCACCATGGGCTTCGATTGCGCACTGGTTTTCATACGGTCAACGCCGTCAGCGATGATCTCGTGAATGCGCTTGATGCCCGCCTCAACCGTCCGTTTTGGTAAGGGTGCAACCCGTGACCGGTCACCGACCTCCGCGTAGCCGCCAGCGACCGCCAAATCCGTGGCGCACAGCGTCTGGCCACCGAACGCCAAGGCCTCCTGCGTGAGCCGGTAACCGAGGGATTTGGGCCCGATTTCGACCTCCGGCCCCGTCGCCGTGACCAAGGAACCGCCGCCGAGGCCAAGTGCCAGCACGTCGGGCATCCTGAAGTTGGTGCGCACGCCGCCAATCCGCACCGTCAGCGATGACTCCCGCGGAAAGCCGTTCACCAGCATGCCGATGTCCGTTGTCGTGCCGCCGATATCGACGATAAGCGCGTCCTTGAGGCCAGAGAGGTAGGCCGCGCCGCGCATGCTGTTGGTCGGCCCGGAGGCAAAGGTGAGCACCGGATATCGCTCGACGGTTGCCGAGCTCATGAGTGTGCCGTCATTCTGGCTGATGAAGAACGGCGCGGAAACGTTCAGACGCTTAAGCGCGGTACTGAACGAACCGACCACTTCCTGGGACAGCGCGGACAGGCTGGCGTTCATGACCGCCGCATTCTCCCGCTCCAGGATGCCCATGCGTCCAATCTGCGACGACAGGGTGACGGCAAGGTCCGGTGCCTCGCTCAGAACAATTTCCTGGGCGCGCCGTTCCATGGCCGCATTAACCGGTGAGAACAGGCCAGTGATCGCCACAGTCTGCAGCCCGGCATCGCGCACCGCCCGTGCAGCGCTCGCCACCGCTCCCTCATCAAGTTCATCGGCGATGCTCCCGTCGAACCGATAGCCGCCGCGTATCAAGTGGTGTTGGCCATCGACCGCTTTGGCGATGTCCTCCGGCCAATCGCTAAGCGGCAGCACGCCCCGGGAAGAAGGCAGCGCGATGCGCAATATGCCTACAGGCAGAAGCCCGCGCCGCTCAACGAACGCATTGGTGAAGTGGGTTGTGCCGATCATGACTTGGTCGATGCTGGCAGCATCGATACCCGATTGGGCCAACACGGTGCCGATGGCTGAGAAAACGCCGTCGCTCAGCCCCGGAGTGGTCGGCGTTTTGTGGGTGGTCAGAACCTGCTTGCCGTCCATGAGAACAGCGTCCGTGTTGGTTCCGCCGACATCGACCCCGATTCGCACCTGTGCCCCTTACCGCCAAAACTCGGTGGCGGTCACACTATCAACCGCTTTGGGTTGCCGTTAACACCTGCTACGGGTAGGTGCATGGGTACAACCGGGTAGTCGCAATGAGACCGGTTGGCGAAACGAGCTCAGAAGCGCCCACCGCGCAGACCAGCGGACACAGCGTCTTTCCGCGAATTGACGCCAAGTTTCTCGAAAATGTTCTTCAGGTGGAACTTCACCGTGTTGACCGATACCCGCATTGCTTCAGCGATTTCTCGGTTTGATCGCCCTTGAATCACGTGGCGCAACACCTCAAGTTCCCGGCGCGTCAGTTGGTCGCCGTCGCCTTGGCTTCTTAGGCCCGAACCGCCGATCTCCATGGCCAGTTCCGCCAGAAAGCGGTCTCTGATCCGGTTGCCGCGCTGGCTCTCCGACGTCCCGGTTAAGCCCGTGATTACCTTTGCCAACACCGCCCCCTCGTCAATGAACGGTCGTTTGATGCCCTCGAAGAGCGACGGTGCGAGAGCCTCTTCAAAGACAGCCACGGCCTCATCTTGCGTGCCCTGCGCCCAAAGCGCGGCCGCCACAGGGATAGAGTGCGAGACGAATGAGCGGATGAGACCGGACTTTCGGCATTGCTGACGGTGGTTTTGCAGCATTGCAAGCGCCTGCTCGACATCGCCGGACCGCATCCAGGAGCGCGCTTGAACCCCCGCTTGCAGGCGACGCAGAGCCAGATGGGTCGCCATGCTGGGCTTGGACTGCTGCTCCGTCTCAATCGGCTCACTATCGGCTAAGAAGTCTGCGCCGAGGTAGTCAAGCTCCCGTTGCTGCAGGTCGATGATGGTGCGCAACCGCGGAAGGCCGCGGCTTTCCGCCGTTGCTCGGGCTCGGTCGCCGATCTCTTGAACCGATTCCTCTTGCAAACTGAAACGTGCCAGCTTCATGGCCGTGGTGTATCCGGCCACATACACTTCCAGCCACGCATCGAATCGTTCGATATGCGGCAGCGCGAAATCCAGCAGTTGTTTGGCTTCGTTCAGATTGTTCCGCTCATAGGCCGTCTCTGCCAGAAACGCCCCCGCAATGGCCGTGAGATCACTCCCTTCTCCGAAGTGCTCTAGGGCGAGGTCGCGGCCCGCCCCGTATAGCGCCTCGGCGTCGCGCAACCTGCCCTGCTCCATGCAAACGTAGCCTTCGTGGAAGTAGATGAAGGTCTCGCCGAACACCGAGCCCATGGCTCGGAAATGCCGAATCGCCTTGTCGCCCGCTGCCATGCAAGCGTCAAAGTCGCCGCGCTGGGCGTGCATCACGCACAGCAGGTTGCAGCGAACTGCGTGCATCAGATCGTTGCCAGGCTGCAGAAGCCCGCTCAGGCGTTCTAGCCCTTCGAGCTCCGCATCGCTGAACTCCTCGTCCATGTAGCGGTTCAGCAGGCTGCGCATGATCGCGAGTTCGCTGTTGATTCCCGGGTCGCCGACCGCTTTGTCGATCGGTCGGGGCGCCCATTGCTTGAACAAGGCATCAGCCTGTTCCACCTCTCCGCGGCGCACCATCAGGAATATCTTGCCGAGCCAGAGTCGCGGATGGGTTGCCGGCGGCGGAATCTTGACGATCGTGAGCGCCCGTTCGAGTACGCCGACATGGCCCTTTAGCGCGTGGTGCCATCCGCCGATGGATTCGAAGAGGTCAGCCACCGTTTCCGGCTCCCTGCAGGCAAGCGCATGCTGAGTGGCTTCGGTGATGAGCCCCTGCTCCCGAAACCAGCCCGAGGCGAGTCGATGCAAACGCGCCGATTGGCCGTCAAGGCGGCGGCGAGTCCTCTCCTGGAGGAACTCCGCGAACAGCCTATGGTAGCGGTACCAGGCCCGCTCCCGATCCAAGTTCTCCAAGAACAGATCCCGACGCTCAAGTTCCTCAAGGGTTTCCCAGGCATCATCGGCTTCGCACAGCAGGTTGGCGAGGTCGCCGTTGATTCGCTCCACGATTGAGGTCTTCATCAAGAATGCCTGCAACGACGGTTCGAGCTGGTCGAAGACCTGCTCCAAAAAGTAGTCGGAGAGATCGGCGTTGCGTCCTGAGAGTTGCTCCAACACTTCAAGTGGTGGCGTTCCTTCAATCAACCAACGATGCACTGTGCTTAAGGCGATCGGCCAACCCTCGGTGCGCTCATGCACTTGGGCGGACCAGTCGCTGGACGTGCCATCGTCCATGAGGGGACCCAACCAAGTCTCTATTTCCTTTTCTGAGAACTGCAGTGCGCCGTGGTCGATTTCCACCAACTCTTCCCGTGCCCGAAGGTCCGCGAGCGACAGGGCGGCGGGAAACTCCCTGGCACTGATCACGATGTGCATGTTTAGTGGCAGGCGCGACAGCATTTGGTTGAGGGCCCGGCAGTTCTCCGGGCTGTCGGCGCGATGAAAGTCATCCAGAGTGATGACGCCCACGCCCTCCCATTTGGCGACTTCGGTCATTACCGCGTCCATCATCGCCCCTTCGGTTGCACTGGCAACTGCGCTCGGAGGGGACAGCAGCTGAGCCCTTGACGCCATCCCGCTGGCCTTGAACGCCTCCATCAGATATCGCAGAAACTGCACCAAATCCCGGTCGTTTTCGTCGAGCGACAACCAAGCGTTCGGGATGGCGCGCGCGTTCAGTTCATGGTGCCAGTCGGCCAGAAGGGAGGTCTTGCCGAATCCGGCCGGTGCGTGCAGCACCGTGGCGCGGCGCTCAAGCACCCGATTCAGCCGTTTGACCAAGCGCTTTCGCCGCGTGGGCGAGCGCGGCGGCATCGGTGGCGCGATTTTCGACTGAATGACCCATTCGGGCATGCCTTGGCTCCCCTCCTGGAGACTGGGTTCGATCATAAGACCGTGGTGGTCACCCGTCTTTGCCCAACGCCTCCTTGAGCAGTTCGTTGACCTGCCGGGGATTGGCTTTGCCGCCGGTTGCTTTCATGACTTGGCCGACGAAAAAGCCCAGGAGCTTGTCCCGGCCGGCGCGGAACTGCTCGGCTTGTTGGGGATGCTTCGCCACGATCTCGTCGATCAGGCCGGTCAGTTCGCCGGCGTCCTGCGTCTGCCTCAAATCCCGGGCTTCGATGATGGCATCGACATCACCCTCCTTGGCCCATAGCGCCTCGAAAACGGTCTTAGCGGTCTTTGAGGAAAGGGTTTGATCGTTGACGCGGAACGTTAGCTTGTCTAGGTCGCGGGGTTTCACAGGCGACTTTTCGAATGGTAACCCCTCACGGTTGAGCTTGGCCTGCAACTCGCCCATCACCCAGTTGGCGATACTCTTGCCGTCGCTGTCCTGACTTGAAGTGGCTTGCTCGTAGTAGTCTGCCACCTGCTGTTCGCGGGTCAGCCAATTGACCTCGTACTCGCTTAGTCCAAAACCGCGTTCCCGCAAAAGCCGACGCCGGTCTTTCCGCAAAACTGGCTGTTCGGCGCGGACAGCCTCAATAAATTCCTCGTCAATCAAGACTGGCAGCAGGTCCGGGTCTGGGAAGTATCGGTAGTCGTCGGAAAACTCCTTGCCGCGCATGGGCCGAGTCTCGTCCTTCGCGGCATCGTACAGGCGGGTCTCGCGCACCACGGGCAAGCCGGCCTCCAAGCGGTCGATGTGCCGGTCAATCTCGAAGCGGATGGCTTTCTCCACAAAGCGGAAGGAGTTGACGTTCTTGATCTCGGTGCGCTCGCCGAGCGCTTGGCGCCCTTGGGGGCGCACCGAGACGTTGGCGTCGCAGCGCATGCTGCCTTGGGAGAGGTCGCCGTCGCAAATGCCGAGATCGCGCACCAAGCTGTGAAGCTCGCGGAAGCAAGCGGAGGCCTGCTCCGGGGTGCGCAAGTCCGGGGCGGTCACCACTTCGAGCAGCGGCGTGCCGGCCCGGTTGAAGTCGACGCCGGTTTGGCCGGCGTAGGCGTCGTGGATGGACTTGCCGGCGTCCTCCTCCAGATGGGCACGCTCGATGCCCACGGCAATGGTGGCGCCGTCATCGAGGGGCACCTCCAACCGTCCGGGGCCGACGATGGGCGCCGCCAACTGGCTGATTTGATAGCCCTTGGGCAGGTCCGGGTAGAAGTAGTTCTTGCGGTCGAAGCTGCAGCGCTGGCAGACCTCGGCGCCGATGGCCAAGCCGAACTTGACCGCCATGCGCACGGCCGCCTCGTTCAGAACGGGCAACACCCCCGGCAGCCCCAAGTCAACGGGGCAGGCCAAGCTGTTTGGCGGTGCGCCGAATTGGTTGGCCGCCGCGGAGAAGATCTTGCTTTGCGTGGCCAGCTGCACATGGATCTCCAAGCCGATCACGGCTTCCCAACCGGCGTTCAAGATGCGTCCTCCAGGGTAGGGTGCGCCTGGTGCCAGTTGGTGGTGCGCTGCAGGGCGGCACTGGCCTGCAGCAGGCGGCGTTCATCAAAGTGCCGGGCAATCAACTGCACGCCGACCGGCAGCCCCTGGTGCAGGCCGCAGGGCAGGGAGATCGCCGGCAGTCCGGCCAAGTTCACGGGAATGGTGCAGACGTCCTGTTGGTACATGGCGACTGGGTCATCGCTAAGCTCGCCACGCCGAAAGGCGGTGCCCGGCGTGGTGGGGGCCAGCAGCAGGTCCACTTCCCTGAAGGCGGCGGCGAAGTCACCGGCCACCAAGCGCCTGATCTTCTGGGCCTTCAGATAGTAGGCGTCAAAGTAGCCCGCCGACAGCGCATAGGTGCCGGTGAGAATGCGGCGCTTCACCTCCGCCCCGAAGCCTTCGCTGCGCGAGCGCTCGTAGAGGTCCTGCAGCGAGGCCGGTTGGGCGCAGCGATGGCCGAAACGGACGCCATCGTAGCGGGACAGGTTGGTGGACGCTTCAGCCCCGGCGATGACGTAATAGGCGGGCATGGCGGTGCGGATGTGCGGCAGCGAAACCGTGCGGCAGCGGCAGCCGAGCGCCTCCAAGGCCCGACGCGCCTCATCGATCTGTTGGGCGCCTTCGCTGACTTGGCTGAAAAGCTCATCGGGGAGGCCGATGGTCAGCGCGCCGTCCGCAGATTCACCAACGCCGCTTGCCGGCACCGAGTCAAGCCAAGGGTCCTGATGGGCGCTGCAAGTGGAGTCCCGGGGATCGAATCCCGCCATGACCGACAGCAGCAGGGCGGCGTCCTCCGCGTCGCGAGCGAACACGCCGCCTTGGTCTAGGCTTGAGGCGAAGGCGATCATGCCGTAGCGGGACACCCGTCCGTAGGTGGGCTTCAAGCCGGTGACGCCGCAGAAGCTGGCTGGCTGGCGGATGGAGCCGCCGGTGTCCGTGCCGGTGGCGGCGGCGGTGATGCCGGCGGCAACGCAAGCCGCGGACCCGCCCGATGAACCGCCTGGCGTGCGCTCTAGCGCCCAAGGGTTGGCGGTGGCCCCGAAGTGGCTGGTCTCCGTCGATGAGCCCATGGCGAACTCATCCATGTTCAGCTTGCCAAGCGTCACCGAACCGGCATCCTCCAAGCGGGCGATGGCCGTTGCCGTGTAGGGGGCGGTGAAGTTGGCGAGCATCTTCGAGGCGCAGGTGGTGCGCCAGCCCTCGATGCAGAACAGATCCTTGTGCGCCAGCGGAATGCCAGTCAGGGCCCCGCCCCGCCCGCCCTGCAAGCGCTTGTCCGCAGCGTTGGCGGCGGCCACGGCTTTCTCCTCATCAAGGGTGATGAAGCAGTTCAACGCCCCTTCAAGACTTTGGGCCCGGCCGAGCGCTGCTTCCGTGAGCTCCAGGCTGGTGCAATCGCCCTGCCGCAAGCCTTGGCTTTGCTCGCGCAATGATGGGAACGGGGCCACGGGGCTATTCCGACAGGACGCTTGGCACGAGGTAGAGCCCGTCCCGGGCCTCCGGGGCGCCGGCTTGGTAGCGTTCCCGATCGACCCGTTCCGTGGCCGCATCGGCACGCAGGCGTTGGGTGGCGTCGAGGGGATGGGCCAGCGGCTCAACACCCTCGGTGTCAACCGCCTGCATCTCGTCGACTAACGCGATGATGCGCTGCAGGTCGCGCTGCACGCCGAGGCGCTCATCGCCATCGAGGCGCAAGGCGGCCAGCCGAGCCAAGTGATCAACGCGAACGGCGCCATGCCCCTGGCCAACGCTGACGTCGCCGGGCGCCGAAGCTGACTGACCTGGCGCTGCTCTTTTCTGATCCGCTTTACGATCAGCTTTGCGATCCGCCCTGCCATCACCTCGGCGATCAGCCCCGCCATCAAGAATGTGCCTGTCTTCCGCGCCCATGCCTGCGTTGCCAGCCGCCTCAAATTAAGCCAAGCCGAGAGTTTACTTGAAACTCGCTTCGCTGTTAGATTAGTCCGGTTAAACGCGGCTCGTGGCCCGTGGTCGCTGGCTTTCGCAAAATTGACAGAGGCTACGCCCCAGATTGACGAGTGGGTACGAAGCTGGGGGCAACGCACGGAGCCGGGCGCAAAGGCTTCCTAGCGTGACAGCCTTGTCCAGCGGCCAAAAACAACTAGGCGCAATTCATGCTCAAATCCATACGCGGAATGTTCTCCCGGGATCTTTCCATAGACCTCGGCACGGCCAACACCCTAATCTATGTTCGCGACGAGGGCATCATTCTCGATGAGCCATCCATAGTGGCGGTGCAAACCCAAGGCACCCAGAAGAGCGTCATCGCTGTCGGGGCCGATGCCAAGCGCATGCTCGGGCGCACCCCGGGCAATATCACCACCGTGCGTCCGTTGAAGGACGGCGTGATCGCCGACTTCCTCGTCACCGAAAAGCTGCTCCAGCATTTCATCCACAAGGTTCACGAGCACTCCTTCATGCGCCCGAGCCCGCGAGTGCTGGTCTGCGTGCCTTGCAAGTCCACCGAAGTGGAGCGGCGGGCGATTCGGGAAAGCGCCCTCTCGGCAGGCGCTCGGGACGTACGCCTGATCGAGGAGCCAATGGCGGCGGCCATCGGCGCGGGCTTGCCAGTGCATGAGGCAGTGGGCACCATGGTGGTTGACATCGGCGGGGGCACCACGGAGATCGCGATCATTTCCCTCAATGGCATCGTCTATTCAGATACGGTGCGGGTCGGCGGGGACCGATTCGATGAGGCCATCGTCACCTATGTGCGGCGCACCCAAGGCAGCCTGATCGGCGAAGCCACCGCTGAGCGCATGAAACAGGAAGTGGGTGCTGCCCGTCCCCAGAAGGAGGTGCGGGAAATCGACGTGCGCGGGCGCAACTTGGCGGAAGGGGTGCCGCGCGGCTTCACCCTGAACAGCCACGACATCCTAGAGGCGCTTCAGGAGCCCCTGTCAGTGGTTGTGCAGGCGGTTCGCAGCGCATTGGAGCAATGCCCGCCGGAACTCGCTTCGGACATTGCCGAAACCGGCTTCGTGCTCACCGGCGGTGGCGCGCTGCTGCGCGACATCGACATGATGCTCAGCGACGAAACCGGGCTGCCGGTGATCGTTGCGCACGATCCGTTGACCTGCGTTGCTCGCGGTGGCGGCAAGGCATTGGAAATGATGGACAAGGCGGGCAACGCCGACCTGCTGTCGTCGGAGTAGCGGTTTGCAGGACGGGAAGCCACTGTTCGTCAGGCACTCCCGCACCGGCCAACTGCTGACCGGCCTGCTGCTGACTTCCGCGGTTCTCCTCGCCTTCGAATCCGCCACGCTAAGCCTCAAGCCGGTGCGTGGCTTCATGGACAACCTAGTGGCGCCGCTGTTCCTGGTTGCTGAGTTGCCCTACTTGGCAGCAGGGCTGGTAGACGAGACAGTGGCCAGCCGCAGCGCGCTGCTGGAGCGGATCGGCCAGCTTGAGCAAAGCAACTTGGCCCTGTCCCACCAAGCGCAGCGATTCCTCGCAGTGCAGGCCGAGAACAACCACCTGCGCAGACTGTTGGGCAGCGACGCCCGGGTTGGGAGCGCCGTGCTTGTCGCTGAAGTGTCGGGCGTCACGCCCAACCCCGCGGTCCACCAGCTGTTGATCGACAAGGGCACCGAGCATCGGGTGCGCGTTGGCCAAGCGGTGGTGGATGCCGTCGGGCTGGTCGGCCAGGTCGTGCACACAACCTCTTTCAGCGCCCGAGTGCTGCTCATTACGGACGCCCGACATGCGGTGCCCGTGGAGGTGGTGCGCAACAACCTGCGCAGCATTGCTGGCGGCACCGGAAGGTTGGACGGGCTGGTGCTCGAGGGGCTGCCCATAACCACGGACATCCGCCAGGGCGACCGAATCGTAACCTCCGGGTTGGGCGGCAGGTTCCCGAGGGGTTATCCGGTGGGGACAGTCCATTCCGTCGTTCCCGACGCCTCGCGGGTGGTCGCGGTGGTGAACGTCACGCCCAGCGCCCAGCTGGATCGCACTCGGCACCTGTTGGTCATTCAAAGCCATGCGCTTATCGAGGACCGAGGTGCCGCTGACGCTGGCGCCGCAGTTGCGCCGCTGGGGGCAAGCTCCCGACTGTTCCAAACCAGCCAGACTGAGCCGCCATGAGCAACTTGAGCGGTCGCGGGCTCGCATGGGTCACGTTGTTGGCGGCAATGCTGCTCACGGCCGGACGCCTGCCGATGGACTGGCCGGACTGGCTGGCTTGGTTGCGTCCCGCTTGGGCGCTGCTTGCAGTCTGCTATTGGTCCATGGTCATCGCCAAGCCGCTAGGCGTCTTTGGAGCTTGGTTGGCGGGCCTCTTCTTCGATGCGGTGGCCGCCGCTCCACTCGGCCTCAATGCCGCGTTGTTCGCCATTGCCGCCTACGGCGCCGGGCAGTTGGCCCAACGGCTGCGCATGTACACCTTGGCCCAACAATGCGCATTGGCCTTCCTTTTGGTATTGGCCTGCGAGGTGGTGCGCCATGTCGCCCACGGCATGCCGGCAGTGGAACCCTCGGGATTGCTGATTTTGGCGCCTGCCCTGACCAGCGCTGCGGCCTGGCCCCTGATTCGGGTCATGTTGCGGGGCCTTTGCCGTCGTTACGGCATTGAGTAAGTCACTGATCCTAGCCTCCGCTTCGCCTCGGCGGGCGGAATTGCTGCGGCAGATTGGCATACCCTTCGAGGTCTTCGCCCCCAACGTTGACGAGTCCCGGCAACAAGGGGAGAGCCCCGCTGACTACGTCGGCCGCTTGGCGGGAAGCAAAGCCGCCGCAGTCCACCATCCGGGACGGTTGACGCTCGGCGCTGACACCGCAGTGGTTTTGGATGACGCCGTGCTCGGCAAGCCGCGCGATGAAGGCCATGCCGTGGCGATGCTAACGGCGCTCGGGGGGCGCACGCACAGCGTCCTGACTGGCGTTTGCCTAGCCGGTGACGGAGCCTCCAAAACCCGCGTCGTCGCCACCGACGTCACGTTCAGCCCAATCAGCGAGACGCTGGCCAGCGCCTACTGGCGCACGGGTGAGGGTGCCGACAAGGCGGGCGGGTATGGTATTCAAGGCATTGGGAGTATATTGGTGACCAGAATTGAGGGCAGTTACAGCGCGGTGGTCGGGTTGCCTCTGGCGGAGACCGAGGAACTGCTCAACGCCTTTGGATTCGACCCTTGGCGCGCTCGATTGGGCTGATTGGAGGCTGCGCCAAGAGTGCCTTCGGCAAGCCGAGGGCGTCGCTGAAACAGAACGGGAAAAGTGAGCGGTGAATCGGGCCGGAAATTGAATGCTCGCATGGAAGAAAACTTCAAACCATTGATTTCAAAGCACTCGCTTCCGCGTGGTGTCATTCCTCCGATCGGCCTCCGAGAAGCGGCGCGCGGTGCGTGCATGCGGCGTGCCGTTTTGGCGCAAGCTGAAGGCTGCGATGTCTGAAGAGCTGCTGATCAACGTCAATCCCTTTGAAACCCGGGCTGCGCTGCTCCACGACGGCGTCTTGCAGGAACTGCACATCGCCCGGTCCAGCGGTTACAGCTACACGGGCAACATCTACCTCGGCCGCGTGCAACGCGTCGTTCGTGGCATGCAGGCCGCCTTTGTCGATATCGGCTTGGAACGGCCGGGTTTCCTGCATGCGCGCAACCTGCGCGTGCGCAATCTGCGCACGCGCGTTCATGACGCGGGCACCATGGCCCCTAAGGCGGCCGGGCGGGGGGGCGTCGCAGGCGACGACGCGCTCCCGGACATCTGCGAGCTGCTCCGGGAAGGGCAAAGCTTGCTGGTGCAAGCCACCAAGGATCCCATCGCCAGCAAGGGCGTGCGGCTGACCGCGGACATCACCATCGCAGCCCGCTATGGGGTGTTGATGCCGCTCGGCAGCCAAATCGGCATTTCGCAACGCATTGAGGAGGAGGCGGAGCGGGAGCGGCTGCGCACGGTCATCAGCGAAGCGCGGACCCAGTTGAACACCTCCATGGGCTTCATCGCAAGGACCGTCAGCGAGGGCGCCGACGCTGAGGTCATTGAGTCCGACATGGCCCAACTCTTGAGCGTTTGGGACGCCATCGCCGTCAAACGGGCTGAGGCCCGTTGCCCGGCGCTGCTTTATGAAGACCTGCCGCTGCACATCCGCTTGCTGCGTGACCTGGCGGGCCCGGAGCTGCGCAGCATCCGCATCGACGATGAGCGCACCTGTCGCCGCGCGGCCAGTTTCGCCGCCCAATTCCTGCCGGAAGTCGCCAGCCATGTGGAGCACTACTGCGAGCCGCGGCCCCTGT
This sequence comes from Candidatus Azophilus sp., assembly GCA_965220835.1. Lineage (GTDB taxonomy): Bacteria > Pseudomonadota > Gammaproteobacteria > Pseudomonadales > Azotimanducaceae > Azophilus. The sequence goes on from OZ244842.1 coordinate 3,829,915, forward strand.
TCGACCTTTACGGGATTGAGGACCAAGCCGCGCGCGCCTTGCTGCCCAGAGTGGAGATGAAGTGCGGCGGCTTTCTGGTGATCGAGCAAACTGAAGCCATGATCACCATCGACGTCAACACCGGCAGCTTTCTCGGCGGCAGCCGCTTTGAGGAAACGGTCTATCGAACCAACTTGGAAGCGGCCAGCATGATTCCGCAGCAGCTGCGCCTGCGCAATCTCGGCGGCATCATCGTCATCGACTTCATCGACATGGAAAGTCCGGAGCATCAGCGCAACGTGCTCAGGGCTTTGGAAAAGGCCAGCGAAGGGGACCGGGCCCGGCTGGCCTTCGAGGGCTTCTCGTCGTTGGGGCTCGTGCAGATGAGCCGCAAGCGGACGCGGGAAAGCCTCGCCCAGCAACTTTGCGAACCCTGCCCGCTTTGCCGGGGCGGCGGTCTGACCAAGACCAGCGAAACGATCTGCGCGGAGATCTTTCGGGCCATTCTGCACGACGCCCGCACCGCTTGTTCGCCAAAAGCCCAAGCGTACCTCATTCGGGCACCGGAGACCGTGGTGGATCGCTTGCTCGACGAGGACGCGGACCATCTGGCTGCCGTCTCCAACCGCGTGGGGCGGGAAGTGCGCATTCAAGTGGAACCCTGCTATGGCCCCAACCAGTTCGACGTGGTGGTTTTGCAAGAAGCTGGCGGGTGACCGTCTTTGAATGTCATGCCACTTGTCCGCCGTTGGCTGGCCCATCCATTGGCCAGGTACTTGGCCGTGCTCGCCTTGGCGGTGGCGGCGCTGCAAAGCCTTGGCCGGCTTGGGGCTTGGCTGCTTGAGGACTTTGAGGCCTCGCTCAACGCCTACTTGGGCGAAGGCGTCACCGTCAGCGGCCTAAGCGGGGACTGGCAGGGTTTCAATCCGGTGGTCCGGGCGGCGCGCATTGCGCTGCCCGCTGGTTCCATGGAGCAAGTGCTCATCGAACTTGATTGGCCCGAGACCCTGCTGCGCTCTCGGTGGATCATGCAGCGCCTGTTCGTCGAGCGGGCGACCCTGGAGGTGGTCCGCACCGGCGATGGCTGGGCCTTGGCTGGGCTGGCACCGGGCGCTCAGGGCATCGACTGGCTGGGCCTGATCACCTACACCGATGAGATTCGATTCAACGGCCGCATTACGGTTGCGGGGGATTCGGACAGCGCCGTGGACGTGGCCGTGCTGGGCTTCAACCGCGACGGCCTGCACGGCTTCGACATCCAAGCCTCTGGTTCGCGCTGCGGCCTTCAGAAGCACTGCGCGGCGCGCCTGGAGTGGCGCCATTGGCCGCACCGCTGGTCACTGCCCCCAGCGCAGCGCTACCTGTCCCTGCAAGGCCAACTGAGCCTGCCGCTTGCCTACTTGGGCTTGCCCAACCGCGGGGAGGCCTTGGCCTTGGGTGCGCAAGGCCGATGGACCGAGCGAGACGGCCTAGGCGGCGGCGAGTTCGTCTTCGAAGCCGAGCACCTGCGCGGCGATGGCGACCTGGATGCCGGCGCCAGCATGGCGACTCGCCTTGGGGTGGCCACTCGGGATGGCGTACACGAAGCCTTGGCCCCCAACCTTCAGCTCATGACCAAAGCGACCGTTTTGGACCTACGCCCAGTTCATGTGCGGGGTAGCGGGCGTCGCGTCCAAGCTTGGGTGGATGAGGTGCCGTTGGCGGAGCTAAGCCGGTTTCTGATCAGTGCGCTGCCTGATGACAGCGGGGTTGCGTCTTGGATTGGCGGCGCAAATCCGCGCGGCGTCCTACGCAACGTGCACTTGGCGTACACAGCCGCAGGCGCAGACATTGGTGCCGAGGGCGCAGATGTTGGTGCCGAGGATGCGGACAGTAATGCCGAAGGCGCTGGCCATAACGCCGAAGGCGCGCCAAATGGCAGCGCAGGCGCAGCCTACAGCGCCTCCTTTGACGGCTTGCAAACCAGGGCCCATCGCGGCCTGCCGATGCTGCGTGATGCCAGTGGGGCACTGGTCGGCCATGAGCGCGGCCTGCTGGCGTCTCTAAACGCCGAGTCGATGCGCGTGCACTTGGCCAATACCTTCGACCATCCTTGGCAGCTGACCAACGTGCAGGGGCAGTTTCAATTCTGGTTCGAGGAAGACTACTTCGGGTTGCGCTCGCCCCTACTGCGGGTGGACGTCCCCGAAGGACGCTTGGCCGGCACCCTCGCCCTCAGCCGCCCGCCTGGCTACTTTGATCAACGCTTGGCATTGGTGTTCAACTTGAGCCGACTGCCGATCCCGGCAGATGCCTACATTCCGCGCACGCTGCCGGAAGATCTGAAGCGTTGGCTCCGCGAAGGCCCCCAAGGGGGCGAGATGGCCGGACTGAAGGTCGCCTACCAAGGCCAGGTGCACACCCAGCCGGGCGACTATTCCCGGCGCGCCGCGCTCAGCGGCAGCCTCATCGATGGGCAGGTCCGCTTTCAGGCCGATTGGCCGCTGGTCACGCAGGCCCAAGGCACGGTCGAGCTCTCGGGCGAGAGCGTGTTCGGCCACATCGATTCCGCTACCTCCATGGGCTTGGACTTTCACGACAGCCGCGTGCACGTGGGCCGCAACGGCGCCTTCGCCGATCTGGAATTGCAGGCGCTGGCCTCACCAAGGGGGGTTTTCGACTACGTGCGCGCCTCGCCCCTAGCCCAGTGGATGAGCTTCGTGCAGGCGGATTGGGACGGTGCGGGTGACGTCGACATGCGCGGCAGTTTCTTTGTGCCCTTGGTTCAGGCGCGGGCCGGAAGGCCGCTGGCCGCCGAGGTTGAGTTCGCCTTTGCCGGCTCCAGCCTGAATCTGCCCAACTTTCGGGTCGAAGTCGCTGACCTGGCCGGCAACCTCTCCTACCGTTACCCCTACGGCTTGAGTTCGCCGCCCATGACGGCCTCGCTGTTCGGCCGCCCGGCGGTGGTGACGGCCAGCGCCGAAGACGGCTTGATCAACTTTGCCATGGCCGGTGACGCCACCGTACAGGATGTCTATCAGCTTGCCGACATGGCGGACCTCGGGGTGGCCTCCGGAGGCTTCCGCTATGACGCCACCATTTCGCTGCCCACCGATGACCGGGCTCCAAGCCTCAACGTTGCGACCGCCTTGGTCGGCGTCGCCATCGACCTGCCCGGCGAGTTTGGCAAGACCGCGGATGAACCGCGCAGCTCCCGCACTCACCTGCGCTTTCTTGATGACTTCATCGCCATGGACGTACAGCTTGGTCCGGTTGCGGGTTGGCTGCACATTGACGAGGCGCCCCTGCGAGGCGCTCTGGGCGTGCGTCGTCCGCCCCCGCTGGTGCCGCTCACCGCCGATGAGATTGTCATCACCGGCACCACGCCGGAAGTCGACGTGCGGGAGTGGTCCGGCGGGGACGAGGCTTTCGAGTTTCCGGCGCCCTGGCGGTTGGTCGGATTCGAGGCCGGCCAAGTGACGATTGAAGCCACGCCCTTCGAGCGCGTTGCCATCAGCGGCACCTATCGGGACGGGGCCACAAGCCTGGCCTTCGAAGGCGAGGACCTGAAGGGACGGCTTAGGGACGCCGGCCAAGGGCCGCTGAACCTGCACTTCGAGCGCATCGTACTGCCACCGGACGATCCGGAGGCGGCGGACGAGGAGGACCCCCTCGATGTCGCCATGATCGACCAGCTGCCTGAAGCGGACGTGCAAATCGACTCACTGCGCTTTGGCGAGGAGGACTTCGGCCGCTGGTCGTTCGAGATTCGGCATCACCCGGACGGCGTTCTTTTCGACAACCTGGAGGCGCGCGTCAAGGACACCGACATAAGCGCCCCCGATGGCGTGTTCTGGCATCGGGTTGACGACCGAAGCGAGGCCGAAGCCCATCTCGTCATGGCGGACCTTAAGGAGGTTCTGCCGCAATGGGACTATGAACCCAGCCTGCGCTCGGAATCCGCCGAACTGCACCTAGACGCCAGTTGGCCGGGTTCCCCAGTGAACGTCTCCATCAACGGCCTGACGGGCAAGGCTTACTTCCGGGCCACCAACGGCCATTTCATTGACGTGGACGGCGGCGCCGGCACCCGCATCTTCAGCCTCTTGAACATCAACACCATCTTCAAGCGGATGAACTTCAACTTCAAGGACGTCACCGGCGAAGGCGTAAGCTTCGACACCCTCAAGGCCGACGCCAAGCTCACGGCGGGCACCTTGGAGTTCGTCGAACCGGCGAAGATGAAAGGCTCAGGGTCCGACTTCAAGATGGGTGGCAGCATCAACCTGATCGATGGCATCATGAACGACAACGAGATGATCGTGACGCTGCCGGTCAGCGACAGCCTGCCTTGGTACGCCGTCTATGTCTCGCTGGCCAATCCCGTTGCGGGCTTGGCGGTGCTTGCCGGGCAGCAAGCGCTCAAGAAGCCGATCAAGCAGCTCAGCACCGCCAAGTATCAAATCAGTGGCTCCTGGGACGATCCGGACGTGAAGTTCGTGGGTATTTGGAACGACAAAATGCAGGCCTATCAACAGGCGCAAGACCAAGGCGCCGAGGAAGCCCTTGGCTCGCCCCGATGCGGAGTGCCGTTCATGCCAGAGGGCCAACCTGGGGGTGACGGTTCAATTCCCGATTGTGCGATGGAAGGAGGACGATGAGCCCTTTGATACGCGCAGCGGAGCGGACGCTGCTCGAACCCGCCGGCCTAAGCTGCCAGGATGCCGAACGGGCGCTGGGGCGCTTGGCTGGCGCCGGCGCAGACTTGGGCGAGTTGTTCCTGCAACATCGGGTTTCCGAGAGTTGGGCGCTTGAGGACGGCATCGTCAAGGACGGCGCCTTCAACCTTGATCGGGGCTTGGGCGTGCGTGCGCTCAGCGGCGAGAAGACCGGTGCCGCCTACGCCGAGGACATCCGTCCTGAAGGCCTGGCCAACGCCGTGGACGCGGCGCGCTCCATCGCCCGGTCGGGTGGCGCACAGCAGGTCAGGGCTTTGGCGCCCACCGATGCGTCGCCCGTCCACGACCAGGGCAATCCCATTGCGGCGCTTGGCGAGCAGGACAAGGTGGCGCTGCTGGAGCGCGCGGATCAGGCAGCGCGCCGCATTGACAACCGGGTGCAGGAAGTCAATGTGCGCCTTGCCTTGAGTTTCGAGACCATGCTGGTGATGGCCACGGACGGCGCTTGGGCGGCCGACACGCGGCCCCTGGTGCGGCTCGACGTATCGGTCATCGTCGCCGAAGGGCAGCGGCGGGAGCGGGGCTTCTCGGGTGCCGGCGGGCGCCGCCCGCTGTCGTCATTCAGCCACCAATGGCCGGAGGACCTCGCCGAGGAGGCGGTGCGCTGCGCCTTGGTTAACCTTGACGCGGTGGACGCCCCGGCCGGACCCATGCCCGTGGTGCTTGCCCCGGGTTGGCCGGGCGTGCTGCTGCACGAGGCGGTTGGCCACGGCTTGGAAGGGGACTTCAACCGCAAAGGCAGCTCCGCCTTCGCCAACCGCATTGGCGAGCAGGTGGCGTCCGCGCACTGCACGGTCATCGACGACGGCACCTTGGCGAACCGCCGAGGGTCACTGACGGTGGACGACGAGGGCACGCCGACCGAGCCCACGGTGCTGATCGAAAACGGCATCCTCAAAGGCTACATGCAGGACAAATTGAATGCCCGCCTCATGGGCGCTGCCGCCACTGGCAACGGGCGCCGCCAGTCCTACGCCCACCAGCCCATGCCGCGCATGACCAACACCTTCATGCAGCCGGGCAACGCGGACCCCGCCGAGATCATCGCCGCCTGCCCGAAAGGCGTTTATGCGGTCAATTTCGGCGGCGGCCAGGTGGACATCACCTCGGGCCGGTTCGTGTTCTCAGCCACCGAGGCCTACTTGATTGAGAACGGCAAGGTCACCCGGCCCATTCGCGGGGCCACCTTGATTGGCAACGGCCCGGAGGTCATGACCCGGGTGTCCATGGTCGGCAACGACCTGAGTCTGGACCCCGGCGTGGGCGTGTGCGGCAAGGACGGCCAGAGAGTTCCGGTGGGCGTCGGTCAACCCACCCTGCTGGTGGACGAGATCACCATCGGCGGCACCGCCACTTAGGGTTGTGCCCGATGCGCCAGGACGTGGACATACGCCTGAAGGAAGGCGAGCTGACCGGGCTGGCTGAGGCCATTCTGCGCCAAGCCAAGCGGCTGGGCGCCGCGGCCGCGGAGGTGTCAGTGTCCGAGGACATCGGGCTGACGGTCAAGGTCCGCAAAGGCGAGTTGGAAACCTTGGAGTTCAACGCCGACCGCAGCTTCGGCATCGCCGTCTATGACGGCCAGCGCAAGGGCTCCGCGAGCACGTCCGACAGCAGCGAGGGCGCCATTGAGGAGACGGTGGCCCGGGCATTCGGCATCGCCCGCCACACCCAGGACGATCCCTGCCACGGATTGGCCGATGCGGACTTGATGGCAGCGCACCTGCCGGACCTGGACCTGTTCCACCCAGCCCCGCTGGACACCGAAGCCGCATTGGCTGCCGCCCAAGCCTGTGAGGCGCAAGGGTTCGCCACTGACCGCCGCATCGTCAACTCCGAAGGCGCCGAGGCATCCCGTTCGCAATCCTGCGTGGTCTACGGCAACTCCCACGGCTTCATGGGCACGGCCTCCACCACCAGCCACAGCTTAAGCTGCGTGCTGATCGCCGAGGACGACAACGGCATGCAGCGCGACTATTGGTACACGGCGCACCGCAGTCCCCGGGGCTTGGAAGCCCCGGAGGCCGTGGGCCGCATGGCCGCCGAGCGCACCGCCGCCCGGCTGTCGCCGCGCAAGGTCGCCACGGGCAGCTATCCGGTGCTGTTCTCGCCCCAAGCGGCTCGCTCCTTGGCCGGCCACGTCATCGGTGCATTGAGCGGCGGCGCCCAGTACCGCAAAGCCTCCTTCCTGCTCGACGCCTTGGATAAGGAAGTGGCCAGCCCCCACCTGCGTCTCATCGAACAGCCCCTGCTGCCCGGGCGCCTTGGCAGCGGCAGCTTCGATGGGGATGGCGTCGCCACTGCGGAGAAGGCGTTCATCGATGCAGGCGCGGTGCGCAACTACGTGCTCTCGGCCTACTCCGGCCGCCGCCTCGGCTTGCCCACCACCGGCAACGCGGGCGGCGTTCACAACCTGTTGCTTGAGGGCCGCACCAAGGCGTTCGCGGACCTGCTCAACGACATGGGCCGCGGCCTCTACATCACCGACCTGATGGGCACCGGCGTCAACGGCGTCACCGGCGACTACTCCCAAGGCGCCGCTGGCTTCTGGGTGGAGGGCGGCGAGATCGCCCACCCAGTCCATGAAATCACCATTGCCTCCAATCTCAAGGACATGCTGCGCCAAGTGGCCGCGGTCGGCGATGACCCTGACGAACGCGGCAACATCATCACCCCCAGCGTGCTGATCGAATCCATGACCGTGGCCGGCGGAGGCGCTTGACTGCGCTCGGACCGATCGGCGGCGTTGCCTAGGCGGACCGCTAGCTTGGCGGCCGGCTGGTGGGGTCGGGACCCCGCACTACGAAATCCCCTTGGCCTCCAACCCCCGCGCCCAGACGGCGGCGGGTTCCGCCAATGCGCCAAGGTCCTCCAGAGGATTGCCATGCACCAGCACGATGTCGGCGGAGAGTCCGGGCTGCAACCGACCGGTCACCCGGCTTAAGCCGAGCCCGTCCGCTGCGCCGCTGGTTGCGGTGCGCAAGGCCGACTCCGGAGTGAGGCCGGCAATGGCCGCGAAAACGGGCAGGGCTTGAGGCAGGTGGTGGTGGTAGACACCGGGAATGCCCGCATCGGTGGAGGCGATGAAGGGGATGTCGCGGGAGCGCATGTCCTCAAAGGCCGCTTGAAGCCGCTTCAGCGTGGTCGAGTCCGGGTTGTCGAGGAAGCGCCGCCAGCCGCGGCTAACCGTCGGTGACACCCAAACGCCGCGTTCCGCCATCGCCGCCGCCACCTCGGGCCGATAGTCGCTGGCCCAGCCCGCTTGGCCCACCCATGAACAGTGCTCGATGGTGCGCACGCCGGCTTCGGCGGCGATGCGGATGCCTTCGGTGCCGTGGCAGTGGGCGGCGACGGGCAGCTCGTGGCTGGTGGCCAGATCGACGATTTGGCGCAAGGTGGGCAGGTCAAACTGTGGGTCAATCGGGCTGCTGCCCCGCGTCATCCTGCCGCCGGTGGCCATCACCTTGATGAGGTCCACGCCATGTTGCAGCTGCCGCCGCAGCACCGCTTCAGCCTCGGCGAAGCCGGCTGCCTCGCCGCCCCAGAAATGGCAGTGGCCGGCGACGCTGGTGATGGGCTGGCCGGCGCACAGAAGCCTCGGGCCCAGCAAGGCGCCTCGGTTGATGCGATCGCGGATTTCAATTTCCAACCAAGCGCCGCCGCCCAGATCCCGGCCGGTGGTGATGCCGGCCCGCGCCATGGCTTCGGCCCGTTCCGCCATGGCCGGCAAGCGTTCGGCGGTGGCCAGCTTGTCCGGCGGCTTGGCGTCGTCCGGGGAGAGTTCCAAGTGCACGTGGGCGTCAATCAGGCCGGGAATTGCGGTCAAGCCCGAGCAGTCGATGACGCGCTCGCCGCGGCTCGCGGGCAGGTCGTCAAGAGCCCCCACCGCTTGTATCTGGCCTGCTCGGAACGCCAAGGCGTCGGCGGCAGCCAAGTCCTCGCCATCCCAGACGCTGAGGTTGACCAATCGCGTCGCGGCCATCAGCGCAACACGCTCGGCAACCAAGTGGCAAGGTCCGGAAACGCAAACAGCAGCATCAGCAGCACCAATTGCAGTGCGACAAAGGGAACGACGCCACGATACATGGCTGCGGTCGGAATGTCTTTCGGCGTGACGCCGCGCAAGTAGAACAGGGCGAAGCCGAATGGCGGCGTCAGGAAGGAGGTTTGCAGGTTCACGGCGATCAGCACGCCCAGCCAGATGGGATCAATGCCCAAGGCCAGCAATCCGGGGCCCACCACCGGAATGACCACGAAGGTGATTTCGATGAAGTCCAGCACAAAGCCGAGCAGGAAGATCAGCAGCATCACGGCGGCCAAGGCGCTGAGCGCACCGCCCGGAAACTCCGCGAACAGCCCCTGCACCACGACATCGCCACCGAGGCCGCGAAACACCAGCGCAAACACCGATGCGCCGATGAGGATGAAGAACACCATGGCCGTGGTTTTCAGGGTGGATTCGCATACTGAGCGCAGCAGTTCGCGGTTCAAGGTGCCGTTGGCCAGCGCCAGCAGCATCGCGCCCACGGCGCCGACTCCGGCGGCCTCGGTGGGCGTCGCCCAGCCGGCCAGAATGCTGCCGAGCACCACCAGGATCAGGCTCAGCGGGGCCAGCAACGCCCGGATCAACGCCATGGCGGTCGGCGCATCCGACCCGCTGCCGCCACCCTTCTGCGGAGGCGCGCGTTGTGGCTGCAGCATGGCGGTGATCAGCATGTACAGCGCATACAGTGCCACCAGCACCGCCCCCGGCAGCAGTGAGCCGGCAAACAGGTCGCCGATGGAAACCGTCTTCGGCGCAAACACGCCCTGGGCCAACTGCGCTTGGCTGTAGGCGTTGGAAAGCACGTCGCCGAGCAGCACCAAGGCGATGGAGGGGGGAATGATCTGCCCCAAGGCCCCGGTGGCGCTGATGGTGCCGGTTGCCAGCCGCGCATCGTACCCCTGCCGCAGCAGATTGGGCAGCGCCATCAACCCCAGCGTCACCACCGTGGCGCCGACAATGCCGGTGCTTGCGGCCATCAGGGCGCCCATCAGGATCACGCCCAGCCCCAGCCCGCCGGGCAAGCCGCCAAGCAGGCCGGACAGCGTGCGCAGCAGTTGTTCGGCGATGCGCGTGCGCTCCAGCATCGCGCCCATGAAGACGAACAGCGGCACGGCGATCAACGTTTGGTTGGTCATGACGCCGTACAGGCGCCCAGGCAGAAAGCCCAGCACGTCCAAGTCAAAGGCCCCGAGGCCAGCGCACGCCAAGGCGAAGACGAACGAGCCGCCCGCCAAGGTCAAGGCCACGGGGTAGCCCAGCAGCAGCAGGGCGAAGACCAGGGCGAACAGCAGGAGGGGCGCTAGGGCTTCCACTAACTCGAAGGCTCTTCAGCCAGCCTGCGCCAGGCTTTGCCGACCTCGCTCAATCCCTGCAGCAGCAGGAGCGTTGCCATCAAGGGAATGAGCGTCTTCAGCAGGAACACGCCGGGCAAGCCGCCCACTTCGGATGAGCCTTCCAGGATCCGCCAAGCGCTCGCAGCGTAAGGCAAGGAGGTGACGAGCATCAGCCCGGCCACTGGCAGCAACAGGAAAAGGTGGCCAAAGAGATCGACCCGCGCCTGCCAGCGCGGGCTGCGGCCGCTGTAGAGGATGTCCACGCGGACATGGCCGCTCTCCTTCAAGGTGTAGGCGATGCCCAGCATCAGCACCAAGCCATGCGCGTAGCTCACAACTTCCTGAATCAGGATGGTGTTCTGGTCGAAGGCGTAGCGCAGTAGCACGATGGCGGCCACAGCCAAGGCCATCGCCATGGTCAGCCATGCAACCGCTTGGCCCAACCCGTGGTTGAGCCGGTCGATGAGCAGGCCCATGCGGCTCGGCCCCGTCTTCGTGGACATCAGTTCCGCACCCTAAGCCGCCGGGCTGTGGGTTGGCTTGGGTCCCTCAAAATGGGGCTCTTGCCTTGCGGCGAGCCGGCGTTGACGACCGAAGCAAGTTCATCAGCGGTCCTTTTCAGGCTGGCCGGTTTCAGGCTGGCCGGTCAGGATCACGTAGCGCTGCTGGTGGCGGCGATAGGCCAATTCATCACCTCGGCGGCGCGATATGCGCGCCAAGTTGAAGTGGGCGTCCGGCACGTCCGGCGCCTTGGCGTAGAACCGGGCAGCCAGCTCCCCTTCATCGAGCTCGTCGAAAATGGTGCCCAAATTGTAGTGCGCCAACTGGTGGCCGGGGGCCGCTTCCACGGCCAACTCATAGTGGCGCTTGGCTTCCTTCAGGTTGCCCTTGAGTTGCAGCAGGCGGCCGAGGTTGACCCAGGCGTCCGCGCAATTCGGGTCGGCCAAGACCGCCTTTTGGTAGGCCTCCATGGCCTTGCCGACATTCCACTCCTCCAAGTCAACGCCCAGTTGGCACCACTCGCTGGCGCTCAGCTCATCGGCCTCGCCGGGTGCCATGTCGCGGCCCTCCCAGAGCACGGTCACCGCATCGCCGCTGACGCGCTGGGCAAAGTCCAGGCAGCCTTGGCCCGTTTCGGCGTTCCAGAGCTGGTCTTTCGCCCGCACCACCACGCCGTTGCCTTGGGCCAGCAGACGCACCCTTGAGAGGGCTTCGGGCGAGGCAAAGCTGGCCTTCAGCCGGGCCATTGCGCGGAACAGGCTGCGCGGGCTGATGTGCGCATCGATCATGCTCTTGGCGGTGCGCAACAGGACCAGATCCTGGAATTCGAAGCGATGCTCACCCTTGGGCCCCTTGGCCGGCGACAGCAGCTTTCGGCGCACGAAGTGACGCACCTGGCTTGGCTTGATTCCCACGATGTCCGCCGCGTTTCGGGTGCTGTAGCCGCTCATCGATCAACCCGTTCAAAATGCTCCGCCGCCCGGAGCTGGAGCCTGTTGCGCGTCAAATGTAGCCCAACAGCGTCCGATCCGCTATGGCCAATCGCTTAGCTCGACGTGCGACATCGCCTTTATCGCGCCGATTTGCAGCACTTGGCGCACGTCGCCTCCTGGGGCGCAATTCACCTCCGCTGGCGCAAGGATTCGCGCAGCAGCGCAAGCTGTTCAACGGTGATTTCCTGAAACCCCGGTATCGAGCAGGGCGGCCCCAAGCGGGTGTCCCCTGGGCCGTAGCGAAAGGTGCCGCGGATGGCGTCGTGGGTGCAGACCGACATGCCGCTCTGGGATTCGTAGGCCACCGGGTCGTTGCGGCGCAGGCCCGGACAGCGGTGCGGCAACTGAACCAGGTAGAGCGCCTTGCGGCTCAGGCGGAACACGACGTGCCGGTCGTCGAGGGCGTCCACTTCGCGGATGCGGTGAATGGACAGGCAACGCTCCTCTTCCGCGTACTCCGAAGCGGCCGACGGCTCGGACAGCAGCGCCTCCACCTCCGCCGGCAGCGCGGGTTCCTCACCCGCTAGCTCCTCGCCCGCGGGTTCCTGACCCGCGGGTTCCTGACCCGCCGGCTCCTCCCCAGCGAGCGCCCAACCCGCCCACAGGCACAGAACTGCCAAGCCCGCCACCCCCGCCGCGCGTACACGCGCACGCATGCAAGCGCGAGAGAGGCACTGGAATGCAGCCCGTTGGCTGATGGGTTTGGCCTGGACCATCCGCGGCGTTCCGCGCAGGGGCGAACCAAGCGTGCTCATCGCGACACGACGCCTACGGCCCGGAACCGGCCCGCCGTTGCCGACGGCGCTCCCGGCGTTCCCGCACTTTGGCCTGCCGTGCCAGCGCCACGGATTCCTTGAGTGCCGCCGCCTGTTGGGGGTCAATGCGCTCAAACTTGCCGAGCACGCACTGGCCGCGCCAGACGAAGCTGCCAAAGCGGTCATGGCCGCTGATCTTGTCGAGGTCGCACAGGCGCGATGAAGCGCGCTCCACCACGAACAGCACGTCTCCCCGCATGGGGCACCGATGGCGCAGCCGGTTCAGCCAAGTGCCGCGCCGGCCCTCGAACAGCAGGTGGTGGTCATCGAGCACCTTGATGTTCCGGTAGCTGCTCGCCGTGATGCAGGTTTCGGTCGCGCTGTATTCCGATGCCGGGGAGGCCTCGCGCAGAGTGGCGTCCACGTCATAGTTGGTCTGACTTGGGCCTTCGTCGGCGTCTTGGGCCCGAGCCCCATTGCCTGCTGCACAAGCCAGCGCCAGCGCGGCCACAACTGGCCATGCTTTCCGCTTCCCGTTCATGTGCCGCCCATGATATTGCCAAACAGCGCCGTTGGAGCCTATGATTTTGGCTCTTTCAGGTATTTCGACTGATTCAGGTCTTTTGACTCTCTTAGGTAAGGAAGTTCCTCATGCACGTTGGCACTGCGGTCATTTTTCAAAACACCAACAAGCACACCACTGATCTGGACGTCTATCGCAACGACGTGCGCTTGGCGGAGTTGGCGGAGCCGCTCGGATTCGAGTCCATTTGGACCGTCGAGCACCACTTCACGGACTACACCATGTGCCCGGACCCGCTGCAGTTCCTCACCTACATGGCCGGCCGCACCCAAAGCGCGAAGCTCGGCTCCATGGTGGTGGTGCTGCCTTGGCATGATCCGCTGCGGGTCGCCGAACAGGTGTCGATGCTGGACAACCTCTCCGGAGGGCGGCTCATACTCGGCCTCGGCCGCGGGGCGGGCCGGGTGGAGTTTGACGGCTTCCGGCAAGCCATGGAGGATTCCCGGCCGCGCTTCGTGGAATCCGCCCAGTGCCTCATCGAAGGGCTGGAGCGGGGCTATTGCGAATACGACGGGGACTACGTCAAGCAACCGCGGGTGGACATCCGTCCCGAACCCTTCCTCACCTTCAAGGGCCGCACCTACGCCGCCGCGGTGTCGCCGGATTCCGTGCCCATCATGGCCCGGTTGGGGCTGGGCCTGTTAATCATTCCGCAAAAGCCCTGGGATGCCGTGGAACAGGAGATCGAGCAGTACCGCACCCTCTACCGGGAGATCAACGCCGAAGACCCACCCGCCCCCATCATCGGCGGCTGGACCCTGTGCGACCGCGATGACGACCGTGCGCGGCAGCTCGCCGAGCGCTACATCGGCGGCTACTGGCAGACGGTGCTCGACCACTACCGCTTTCACGAAAGCCACCTAAAGGGCCAAAAAGGCTATGAGTACTACGGCAAGTTTGCCGAAAACCTGCAGAAGCAAGGTGTCGACGGCGCCATCGAGTTCTTCCTTGGCCTGCAGGTCTGGGGCGACCCAGACCGCTGCCTCGAGACCATCAAGCGCAATTGCGAGCGGCTAGGGGCGGGGGCGTTCATCGGCGTGTTCAGCTACGCGGGCATGCCCTGGAGCGATGCCGAAAACAACATGCGCACCTTCGCCGCTGACGTTCTGCCCAAGCTGAAGAACGAGCCCGCGCACGGCCCGGTGGCTTGGGCGGCTTAGGGGCTTAACGCCTCCAAGCTGCGTCCGGCCCGCTGCGGCGGGCGAGCCAACAGAAAGCAGAAGGCGCCGGCCAGCACCAAGGCGGCCAGCACCGTGAAACCCGCCTGATAGTCGCCGTTGCGGTCAGCCAGGTAGCCGGCGATGATGGGGCCGGCGGACATGCCGAGCATCACGATCAGCGAAGAGAAGCCCATGATGGTGCCGAAGGATGAGGCGCCGAAGTAGTCCGCCCTGAGCGCCACCATCTGTGGCCCCCGCACGCCCCAGGCCAAGCCGTGCAGCAGCGTGAAGAGCACCACCATCCCAAAGTGGGTGGCGTAGGCCACCAGCAGCATGCCGACGCTGTGGGCCAGCATGCAGGCAAAGCAGATGAGGCGCTTGTCGAATTTGTCGCCCAAGTAGCCGCCGATAAGCTGGCCGACCATTTGGCAGCCGGTCATCAGCGCCACCACCAAGCCTGCCGCGGCCAAGGAATAGCCCATGCCTTCGGTGAGATGCGGCGCCAGATGCACGATCAAGGAGGAAACCGCCAGCAAGGAGAAGGCGTGGCCGAAGGAGATCAGCCAAAACGGCCAAGTGCGCATGGCCTGCCTGGCGGTGAAGTCAGGCACCGGAGGCGGTGGCGCCTCGCCGTCGGCCGAGGTGCTGCGCAGGCCGTCCGGCCGCTCCCCGAGGTCCTCTGGGCGGTGGTGGACCAGCCGCACCAAGGGCAGGCCCACGATCAACACGACCACGCCCGAATAGAACGCCGTTGCCCGCCAGCCGAAGGCCTCCAGGCTCAGGATGACCAAGGGCACCGACAGGCCGCCGATCGAGAAGCCGAGTTGGGAGACCGACACCGCTTTGGCGCGGTGCCGATTGAACCAATTGACCAAGGACACCATGAGCGTGGCGAAGCCGCCAAGGCTCGATCCCAATGCAATGAGGGCGAACACCAAGTAGAAGCCCAGCAGCGATTCGACGGTGCTGAACAGCATGAAGCCCAAACCGAAGATCAGGGTGCCGATGGCAAGGATCAGCCGGGGGCCGAACCGATCCACCAGCCAGCCTTGGGCAGGGCCGAGGATGCCGCTCTCAATGCGGGTCATGGCGAAGGCGGCAGCCATCACCGTCTTGCTCCAGCCGAAGTCCGCCTGCAGCAGCACCACGTAGGCGCCGTAGGACTGCATCCACAGCATCGCCGCCAGCCATTGGATGCCGCTGCTGGCGGCGACGATCCACCAGCCGTAGAAGACGTGCCCGGCCGGGCGCAGCAGTTGATCAATGCTGTGGCGGATGCTTCGCCGTTGGCCAAGCCGCCCACCCGCAGGCGTTGGCGCCGCGGCGTATCTCGGTGTGCCGTCGCCGGCCTCCGGCTGATCGATGCTGTGGCTGCTGTCGGGCACCCGCATGCTCCCGTTGGAGAATGTTCAAGGTCGTGGGCACCTGCGCAAACACAGGTGCTCCACCATGGCGCGGCGGTTCCCCGGGCTAGCCGAGCAGGCGCCTATAGACGCGGACTTACAGTCCGTGGACTTGCAGTCCGTGGACAGGCCGTCCTTGGAAATGCCGTCCGTGGACGTGCCATCCTCAGACGTTCAATTCCCAAAGGAGCGCTAGCTGGAGCCGTCGGAGGGTGGGGCACTGCCCGCCAAGCGGTTCAAGCCCTCCAGTATTCCCACCGGCAGGGGGAAGACAATGGTGGAGCTTTTCTCGCCGGCGATTTCCGTCAAGGTCTGCAGATAACGCAGCTGCATCGCGCCGCCCTCCGTGCTCAGCTCCTGGGCGGCTTGGACCAGCTTCTCCGCCGCCTGCTGCTCCCCGTCCGCGTGGATGATCTTGGCCCGCCGCTCGCGCTCCGCCTCCGCCTGCCTGGCAATGGCGCGGATCATGCTTTCGTCGATGTCCACGTGCTTGATCTCCACGTTGGACACCTTGATGCCCCATTGGTCGGTCTGCTGGTCGAGTATGCCCTGAATGTCCTGGTTCAAGCGTTCCCGCTCCGCGAGCAGTTCGTCAAGCTCGTGCTGGCCGAGCACCGAGCGCAACGTGGTCTGCGCCAGCTGGCCCGTGGCATCCATGTAGTTCTCCACATTGATGATGGCGGGCTGGGAGTCCACCACCCGGAAGTAGAGCACGGCGTTGACCTTGACCGACACGTTGTCGCGGGTGATCAAGTCCTGGGTGGGGATGTCGAGCACGATGGTGCGCAGATCCACCCGCACCATCTGCTGGAGGACCGGGATGATTATGATCAGGCCTGGCCCTTTGACCTTGTAGAACCGGCCCAGCATGAACACCACGCCCCGCTCGTACTCGCGCAGGATGCGGAAGGCGCTGGCGAGCAACGCCAGCACGACGATGGCAACAATGGCAGTGACTATTTCCATGAGTTCAATTCTCCTCTTTGGTGGCGGCAGAGTTCGCGCCAAGCCCTTCAATCCGCAGCACTAGGCCGTTGACCGCCTTGATTCGCGCCTCTTCATCCTTCTTCAGCGGCGCGTCCGACTCGGCACGCCAGATTTCGCCGAAGGCGCGCACTGTGCCCTCGCCTTCAAAATCCTCAAGCACCAGAGCAGTTGCGCCCACCATGCCTTCCTGGCCGCTCACCACCCGTGATCGCCGGGCACGCACCGCGCTGCCGATGACAAAGAAAGCGATGCCCCCAGCGGAGACGGCGAACCCGGCGATTATGGGCAGCGGGAGCTGATAGCCGGGAAGGTCGGTGTCCATCAACATCACCGAACCCATGACGAAGGCAACCACGCCACCCACGCCGAGCACGCCATAGGTGGGGGTGACCGCCTCGGCGATCAGCATGCCAAGGCCAATCACGATCAAGGCAAGGCCCGCGTAGTTGACCGGCAGCATCTGCAGCCCATAGGCGCCGAGCAGCAGGCAGATGATGCCGGTGGCCGCAGGAAACAGCATGCCCGGATTGTAGAACTCCAGAATCAGCCCATAGACGCCGATGATGAGCAGGCCGTAGGCGATGGACGGATCAGTGATGATGGACAGCAGCTCGTGGCGCCAGTCCGTTTCCACGAAGCGCAGCTCCGCATTGGCGGTGGCGAGGGTGCGGACCTCATCGTTGATGCTCACTTCCCGGCCGTCGAGTTCCGCCAGCAGCGCCGCCAAGTTCGGTGCGAGAAAATCGACGATGTTGAGCTCAACCGCCTCCGTGGCGCGTACGTTGGCGCCCTCACGCACGGTCTTCTCCGCCCATTCGACGTTGCGCCCACGCATTTCGGCCAAGCTTTGCAGATAGGCCACCGCATCATTGACGACCTTGTTGGTCATGGCGTCGGCAGCCGGTTGGACGGCTGGTTCGGCGGCGGGTTCCGAGTCTTGGCTTGCGGCCTTGTCGCTGTTCCCTTCCGAATCCGCTGCCGGCTGCGGACTGGCCGGCCTTGGGGCGGCTGGCCTGGGGCCCGGCGTCGGTGCAGAGGGCGCGATGCTCACCGGCGTGGATGAGCCGATGTTGGTGGCGGGCGCCATGGCGGCGATGTGGCTGGCGTAGGCAATGTAGGTGCCGGCACTGGCCGCCCGGGCCCCGTCGGGTGAGACGTAGGTGACCACTGGCACCCCGGCGGCGAGAATGGTCTTCACTAGGTCCCGCATGGACTTGTCCAGGCCGCCGGGCGTGTCCATGCGAATCACCAAGGCTTCGGCGTTCGCCGCGCCCGCGTCCTCAATGGCGCGGATCACCAAGTCAACGCTGGCCGGACCGACGGCTCCCTCCAGATTGACCACCCAGACTTCGCCGCGAGCGGTGGCTGCAGCGTCCGCAGTGCCGGTGGCCTCATCGTTGGCAGCGTCGGCGGTTTTTTCATTTGCAGTAGGGGCATCGTTTTCAGCCGCAGCGATAGCGGCACTTTCACCGGCAGCGATAGCGGCTTGATTCCCCGCAGCGAGGGCGGCTTTTTCTCCTGCAGCGATAACGGCTCTTTCTTTCGCAGCGATAGCGGCTTTTTCTCCTGCAGCGATAGCGGCTTTTTCTCCTGCAGCGATAACGCTGACGCCAATCAGCAGCGCCGCGGCGAACGGCCAGAAGAGCTTGCTGCGCATGGGGCCGCCCCCTTAAACCGCCTTGTCGCGGAGGTCAGGCAGTCGGTAGCCCTGGGCTTCCAGATCGGCGCGCACCACCTTCTTGTCCATCTTGCCGGTGGAGGTGAGGGGCACGCTGTCCACGAACAGCACGTCGTCCGGCAGCTGCCACCGGGCGAACGCCTCAGCGCAGTGATCGAGAATCTGCTTGACGCTAGCGGTGCCGTCGGCGTCAAGCACCACCAGGGCCACGGGGCGCTCGTCCCACTTGGGGTGCGGCTGCGCGACCACGCAAGCCTGGGCCACGCCGTCAAGGGCGACGATGTGGTTCTCCAAGTCGACGCTGGAAATCCACTCCCCGCCGCTCTTCACCAAGTCCTTGGAGCGGTCGGAGATGATCAGGTACTCGTCCGGATCGATCTTGCCCACGTCGCCGGTGATGAGCCAACCGTCGTGGAAGCGTTCCGGTTGCGGGTTGTGGTAGTACTCCGAACAGATCCAGGGGCCGCGGATGAGGATCTCGCCAACGGTCTCGCCGTCGTG
This sequence comes from Candidatus Azophilus sp., assembly GCA_965220835.1. Taxonomy (GTDB): domain Bacteria; phylum Pseudomonadota; class Gammaproteobacteria; order Pseudomonadales; family Azotimanducaceae; genus Azophilus. Next base: position 3,848,548 of record OZ244842.1, read on the forward strand.
GGGCAGGCGGTTGAATTCCTCGTCAAAGATGTCGAGTTCCAGCCCCGGCATGATCTGCCCGGCCTTGGCCACGTTCTCGAATTGGTCATCCTCGGAAAGCGACAGCTGGCTGCGCTTCATCACGCGCCGGGAGAGGGTGGCCAAGGGCGAGGTTTCGGTCATGCCCCAGCCTTGGATCATCTCCACGCCCAAGGTGTCCCAGTACCAGCGGATCAAGGACGGCGGTGGCGCGGAGCCCCCGCAGGTGAGCCGTGAAAGGCTGGAGAGGTCGTATTGATCCGGATTGGCCTCAACCAGGCTCTTGACGCCCTGCCAGATGGTGGGAACGCCCGCCGACAGGGTCACGCCTTCATCCGCCAAGAGACTGAGCAGCCGCTCCGGGGCCATGAAGCGATGCGGCATGACCTGCTTGCAGCCGAGCATGAGCGCGGACCAGGGGATGCCCCAGCCCATGGCGTGGAACATGGGCACGACGCCGAGCACCGTGTCGGCGCCGGAAAGGCCCATGGAGTCGGTCATGCACTGGGTGAGGGTGTGCAGGTACTGGGAGCGGTGCTCGTACTCCACGCCCTTGGGGTTGCCGGTGGTGCCGCTGGTGTAGCACAGCCCCAAGGGCGCGTTTTCGCTGATTTCAGGCCAGTGGTAGTCGGTGGGCTGCCCGTCGATGAAGGTTTCGTAGTCAACGGCCTTGGGCAGGTCGGTTGACCAACCCTCGAAGCCCGCCTCAGTCGCCACCACCACCTGCTCCACGGTGGGAATCACGTCCTTCAGCGCCTCAAGCAATGGCAGTGCATCGGCATCCACGATGATCAGCTTGTCGCCGGCGTGATTGATGATGTACTCCAGATCCTTGGGGCTCAGGCGGATGTTCAGCGTGTGCAGCACCGCCCCCATGCCGGCGCAGGCATGGTAGGCCTCAAGGTGCCGGGAGCCATTCCACATGAAGGTGCCCACCCGATCGCCGACGCCAACGCCCGCTTGGGCGAGCGCGTGGGCCAATTGATGGGCCCGGTTTCGGGTCTCAAGGTAGGTCTGCCGACGCACGCCATCCTCAGTTGCGGTGACGATCTCTTCATTGGGTGCGACCTTGGCGCCGCGGTCGAGGATGTTGGACATCAGCAGGGGCGTGCGTTGCATGGCCATTGAGGCGGGCCTCCTTGAAGGCGGTTCGGATTGCGTTGGCAGCTAGTTTAACCCAAGGCGATGGAGACGACGCCGCGCTTCATCGGCAGGGCGGGCGCCGAACGCAAGCGTTGACTCAGCCGACAGCCTTGCCCGGCATGCCACGCAGATGCCTCTCAACATGCATCGGCGCATATCTCCCGCGTTTTGGCGTGCGCCCCGCTGCATCAACCCCGCAGCTAGTGCGTCCCGTCCTGAAAATCGGTCCGCAGGGACAGCGGCATACGGTTGCACACGCCTGCGGCACGGCCGCAATCATGTTCGTCAATTTGGCCAACACTAGGCGGATTTCCCTACGCACCACGCACGGGTTTCGCTGGGACGGCGCATGGAGAGCCTCTAGGACGCGGTTTTGCTGCGGTTTTGCCCCGTTGGCACGACTATTGATTGCAGGGAAGGTGAAACAACCAGATCAATGGGCTTTAGTGACATGAAAGACCTATTCCGCTTGTCCCGAATCAGCCAGCCGAGGGCTACCTTGGCGGCGATACTCCTGATCGCCGCCGTGTTCATCACCTTCGGCGTCTTCGCTGATCAGGCGCTGCCGAGCACCAGCACGTCAGCCAGCCTGTGCGCAGACTTTGAATGCGGCCAAGTCTGGCTGCACATTCAATCCCTACTTGACGTTTGGAAACCCTGATGGCCACCAACCAGCTCAACCGCGTTCGTCAGGCCGTGCGCCTTGACAAGGAAAATGCTTGGATCGCCGGTGTTTGCGCCGGTTTTGCCAAGGCGTTTGGCACTGACCCCGCCTTCGTTCGAGTGGGCGTGATCGTCTCCGCGCTCTTTCTGCCCAAGTTGACCATCGCTGCCTACCTCATCGCTTGGGTCGTGCTTGACGAATAGCCCGCGGCAGTCTTCCGCGGGAATGTCCCGCGGGATTGTCCCGCGGGAACGTCCAGCGGCGTCTCCGTGGGTGCCGGCCCGCACCCATAGGGACGTTGCGAGCCCTCTGGCTGGCGTTGCCGTATCGCTGGCTCGGGACCTTCGTGGCTCCTTCACCGAGCGAGCACCGGGGTGTTGGAGTAGAATCCGAGCCGCTCGTCCGGCTCGGATTTTCGCCATGGTGCAAAGCATGACCGCCTTCGCCCGCTGTGAGGAAACAGCGGCTGGCTGCGCAATCGGTTGGGAACTGCGGGCGGTGAACCACCGCTATCTGGATGTGCAGTTTCGCCTGCCTGATGAACTTCGGGCCCTTGAGTATCCGTTGCGGGAGGTCGTCACCCAGCAGCTTAAGCGCGGCAAGCTCATGTGCGTTCTGGACATCAGCCAGAACAGCACCGGCGACGCCTTGGAACTGAACAGGCCCTTGCTGCTGCAGTTGTTGGCCACCTTGGAACGGGTCAAGCGCGACGCGCCGGAGGCGCACGCCAGCAATCCCATGGATCTGCTGCGCTGGCCTGGAATGCTGCAGCAAGCCGTCATCAACCCTGATGGTCCGGTGGCAGACGCCATCAAGGCACTGTTCAACACTTCGCTAGACGCCTTGGTGCGAGCCCGGCGCAGCGAAGGTGAAGCGCTGCGGGACGCCATCGCCAAGCGTTTGGACGAGATTGACGGCATTGTTGCCGAGTGCCGGCGGCTCGCCGACGGCGCAACCGCGGATCTGCGCAACCGGCTGCAAGCCCGGCTGGCGGAGCTCCAAGCGGACATTGCCGCCGACCGCTTGGCCCAGGAAGTTGCCCTGCTGGCGCAAAGGGCCGACGTGGCCGAGGAGCTCGACCGCTTGGCCATCCACCTCCAAGAGGCTCGCTCCCGCCTCGACGAACCCGGCCCCCACGGGCGCCGGCTGGACTTCCTGGCCCAGGAGATGATGCGCGAAGCCAACACCTTGGCCGCCAAGTCATTGCTGCCGAACGCCGCCCGGGTGGCCGTGGACTTGAAGGTCGCCATCGACCAGATTCGCGAACAAGTCCAGAACCTCGAATAGCTGACCATGATCGAATCCAGCGCTGGCAGCCAAGGGTTGCTGTTTGCCGTTTCCGCGCCTTCAGGGGCAGGCAAGACCAGTTTGGTGAAGGCGTTGACCGAGGCGGACGCGGACTTGGTGGTGTCGGTGTCCCACACCACCCGTCGCCGACGGCCTGCCGAGCGCGATGGCCGGGACTACCACTTTGTCGATGCCGCGCGGTTTGCCGCCATGGCGGAGGCGGGGGAGTTTTTGGAGCACGCTGAGGTGTTCGGCCACCGCTACGGCACCGCGGCGCAGGAGGTGGCCGACAAGCAGGCCGGCGGTCGCGACGTCATTCTTGAAATCGACTGGCAGGGCGCCGCCCAGGTTCGCCGTCAGGTGCCCGGCCTCATCGGCGTGTTCGTCTTGCCGCCGTCCCGGCGCACGCTTGAGGAGCGGCTCGCGGCGCGGGGTGCGGACAGCCCGGAGTCCATGGCCAAACGCTTGGTGGAGGCGCGTTCGGAAGTGTCCCACATCGCCGACTTCAACTATGTTGTGGTGAACGACGACTTCGACGCCGCACTGGGCAATCTCAAGGCCATCGTCCAAGCGGAACGCCTCAAAACGCCGGTGCAGGCTGAGCGGCAGCGGGCGCTCATTGCCGGCCTCCTGTCTTGAATGGACCGAGCACTTGGCTCAAGTGTTGCTGCGACATTTGTGCATTGTTCTTGCACCTTGTGGTTTGTTGTGGTGTGCGCGTGTACCATCCCTTGTCAATGGATTAGTGGCCGAAAGTTGCGGAGAGGGCAATGATCCGCGTGATGGTTGGAGAACATCGGTCGGGCCGCCGCGGTTTTGCGGAGGCGAACTTGGCAGCGCTGATGGGCATCGGCAAGGCCGCTCATAACCGCGATTCGCTGGAGGCAGCTTGTGGCTCGGGGGATTGCGGCAGCGGTTGATCTTGAGCCCGGCCCCTCGGCGCAGCTGGCCGCCCGGGCCCGGCGCGACCAAGTGGCGGCGCCCTGCACGTTCGCGGGGTTGCGCGACACCTTGGGCGACTATCTGCCCGCTGCGGAGATCGATGCGGTGGGCGCCGCCTATGCCTACGCCGACCAGGCCCATTCCGGCCAATGGCGGCTGACCGGCCATCCCTACATTTCCCATCCCCTGGCGGTGGCCGCCATTCTGGCGCAGATGCGCATGGATCACGAAACGCTGATGGCCGCGCTCCTGCACGACGTGATCGAAGACACCGCGGTGGCGAAGGCGGCGTTGGGCAAGCGCTTCGGCAACGCGGTGGCGGAGCTGGTGGACGGGGTCTCCAAGCTGTCCGCGATGTTCAGCAGCCACGCCGAGGCCCAAGCCTCGAACATGCAGAAGATGGTGCTGGCGATGGCCCGGGATGTCCGCGTGGTGCTGGTCAAGATCGCCGACCGCCTGCACAACATGCGCACCATCGGGGCGTTGCCGGCTGATCGGCGGCGGCGCATCGCTCGGGAGACCCTCGACTACTACGCGCCAATCGCCTATCGGCTGGGCATGGCTCGCATCGGCACCGAGCTTGAGGACTTGAGCTTTGTGGCGCTGTACCCGCTGCGCGCCGACCGCATCGAACGCGCCGTGGCCAAGGCCCGGGGGCGACGGCGGGCGCTGGTCCAGGAAGCCTGCAAGGCGCTGCAGGCGGCCCTCGACGCCGAGGGCGTGGTGGCCGAAGTGAGCGGCCGCGAGAAGCACCTGTATTCGATCTACAACAAGATGAAAAGCCAGCGCAAACCGTTCCGCGAGATCATGGACGTGTTCGGCCTGCGGGTTGTGGTCAACGACGAAGATGCCTGCTACCGGGCCCTGGGCGTGGCGCACGGCCTCTACAAGCCGGTTGCTGGCCGCTTCAAGGACTACATCGCCATTCCCAAGGCCAACGGCTACCAATCCCTGCACACCACGCTGTTCGGCGCCCACGGCGCGCCGATCGAGGTGCAGATCCGCACCCAACACATGGCCGAGGTGGCGGACCACGGCATTGCGGGCCATTGGCTCTACAAGGGGGCGGAGGATGACGCCCCGGGAGGGCAGCGCACCCACCGCTGGATGCGCGACCTCGTGGAAATGCAGCAGCGCTCCGGCAACCCGGAAGAGTTCATCGAGAGCTTCAAGAGCGACCTCTTCCCGGACAACGTCTACGTCTTTACGCCGCAGGGCGACATTCTTGAGCTGCCCAAGGGCGCCAGCCCAGTGGACTTCGCCTACGCCATCCACACCGACATCGGCAACCGCTGCGCGGCCTGCCGCATCGACCGGGTTCTGTCACCCCTGTCGCAGCAACTCGAAAGCGGCCAAAGCGTGGAGATCATCACCGCCGAGAGCGTCAGCCCCAGCCCCGACTGGCTCACCTTCGCCGTTTCCGGCAAGGCCCGGGCCGGCATCCGCCACGCCCTCAAGAACCGCCGCCGAGCCGAAGCCATCGCCTTGGGACGCAAGCTCCTGAACCGCTCGTTGGCCAATGCCGGCTCACGCATCAGCGATCTCGACTTCCGCCGCTTGCGGCGCGTGTTCAAGCAGTTCGGCACCCGCCGCCTGGACGACGTGCTGAACGCCATCGGCGTCGGCGACCTGATGGCCTACGCGGTCGCGCAACGGCTGCTGGCCGCGGACAATCCCGGCTTCGAAGCGGTTCCGGTGGAGCACGGCGGGCCGGTCACCATCAGCGGCGGCGAAGGGCTGGTGATCACCTGCAGCCGTTGTTGCGGGCCGGTGCCCGGAGACCCCATCGTCGGCCGCATGACGCCGGGCAAAGGCTTCGCCGTGCATGCGCAGTCCTGCCCCAACATCGCCAAGGTCAAGCGGGAACGACCGGAACAGATCATCCCAGCCCGCTGGACCAAGACCGCGGACAGCGAGTTCGCCACGCCTCTGCACCTGTCCGTCAGCCGCCGCAAGGGCATCATCGCGGACCTTGCCACCGCGGTCGCCACCGCCAACGCCGGGGTGGAGCACATCAACGTCACCGAGCGCAATGCCGAAACCAGCGCCGTTTCGGTGACGGTCAGCGTTGCCAACCGCCAACATCTGGCGCAAGTCATGCGTCGCCTGCGCAACATCCCGGCCGTGATCGACATCGCCAGAGGCAGCGCCTGAATCCTGGCGACACGCCGGTCACGGCGCTGAAGGGCGTTGGGCCGGCCCTTGCCGCTGCCTTGGCCCGGTTGAACGTGGCCACGGCAATGGATCTGCTGCTGCACCTGCCCCTGCGCTACCAGGACCGCACCCGCATCGTTCCGCTGCAGGCGCTCCAAGTGGGCCAGGAGTGCCTCGTGCAGGGCCAAGTGACCGGCAGCCGCATCAACCTTGGGCGGCGGCGCAGCTGGCTGGTGGTGCTTAACGATGGCGAAGGCACCCTGACGCTGCGCTTCTTCCACTTCAGCCAGAGGCAAGTGGAGAGCTTGAAGATTGGCCGCATCGCCCGTTGCTTCGGCGAGGTTCGCCTCGGGCCCACCGGCATGGAAATGGCCCATCCGGAGTATCGCGACTTCGCCGAGCCGCCGACCGAGCTGGAAGCCTGCCTCACTCCCGTCTATCCGACCACCAAGGGGCTCGGACAGGCCCGCCTGCGCGCCTTGGTGGCCCAGGCCCGGGCGTTGGACTGGCCGCAAATCTCGCCCTTGCCGCTGGAAGCCCTGTTCTTCCTCCATCTGCCGCCGGCGGGCGCGACGGACGACGATATCGCCGAAGCCCAGCAACGCATCGCCCGCAGCGAGCTGACCGCCTACTACCTGGTGATGCGCTTTCGGCAGAGCCAGCGCCAGAGCCAGCAAGCGCCGCCGCTGCCGCAAGCGCAGCAGCTTGGCCGAACGCTGCTTAAGCACCTTGGCTTCCAGTTGACGCGCGCCCAGCGGCGCGTCGTGCGGGAAGTGCTGCTCGACCTCGCCCAGTCGCGCCCCATGCTGCGGCTGCTGCAAGGCGATGTGGGCAGCGGCAAGACCGTGGTGGCCGCCTTCGCCGCCATTCGCGCCGCCGAGCACCAAGCGCAGACGGCGCTCATGGCCCCTACCGAAATCCTCGCCGAGCAGCACTACCTGAGCTTCTCCAGCTGGCTCGCGCCCTTGGGGATTCCGGTGGTGCTGCTGACCGGCGGCCAAAGCAAGGCAGTGCGGCAGCGCATTCTTGACGGCCTGGCCAGCGGCGAGACCCTGGTGGCAGTCGGCACCCACGCACTGTTCCAGCAAGCCACCGCATTCCACGATCTCGCCCTCACCATCGTCGATGAGCAGCATCGCTTTGGCGTCCATCAGCGCATGGCCCTGCGGGCCAAGGGGCGGATGCCGCATCAACTCATCATGACCGCAACGCCGATCCCGCGCACGCTCACTATGGCCCTGTACGCGGACATGGATGTCTCCCTGCTTGATGAGCTGCCGCCGGGACGCCAGCCCATCGACACCCTTCTGGTCCCCGCCAGCCGCCGCAGCGAAGTCCTGGCGCGCATTGCCAACGTGCTTGACGCCGGCCAGCAAGCCTACTGGGTCTGCACCCTGATCGAGGACTCCGATCAACTCTACGCGGAGTCCGCCGAAACCACTTGGCAGAGGCTTAAGGCGCAACTGCCGGACCGCCGCATCGGCTTGGTCCACGGGCGCATGAAGAGCGAGGAGAAGGCCGCTGTCATGGCCGCCTTCAAGGCTGGGCAGCATCAGTTGCTGGTGGCCACCACGGTGATCGAAGTGGGCGTCGATGTGCCCAACGCCAGCCTGATGGTGATCGAAAACCCGGAACGGCTAGGGCTCGCCCAGCTTCATCAACTGCGCGGCCGAATCGGCCGCGGCACCCGCAAGAGCTATTGCATCCTGCTCTACGGCACGCCGCTCGGCGAGCTGAGCCGAGCCCGGCTCAAGGTCATTCGCGAAAGCCAGGACGGCTTCCACATCGCCGAGCAGGACTTGGCCCTGCGTGGCCCCGGCGAGGTTCTAGGCACCCGGCAAACCGGCGACACGCGCTTCCGCGTGGCAAGCCTTGCGCGTCACGCGCACTTGATTCCGGAGATCATCCAGGAAGGCCAACGGCTGCTCACCGAAGCCCCGGAAGAGGCCGATGCCCTGCGCTTGGCCTGGGCCGGCGGCGACGAGGGGCCGGTATCGGTGTGATCGGATTCAATTGGGGCTTTCGTCGCCTAACGCGCACCCCACCGAGGTTGGCGCTTCTCCCTGAACGCCGCCACGCCCTCGGCGTAGTCTGGTTCGGCCATCATGGCGTTGACCAGGGCTTCGGAGCGGTGCACGGCGTCGGCGGCGCTGGCGGTGAGGTCGCGGTAGATCTGCCAACGGGTTTGGCGCAAGGCGTTGGGGGAGACGGTTTCGATGAGGTTTCGGGCGTATTCGCGCGTCCGGGCCATGAGGCGGTCCGCGGCCACCAGTTCGTTGACGATGCCCAACTGGGCGGCCTCGTCAGTGGTGAAGACGCGGCTGGTCAACAGCAGGTCGTTGGCTTTGGCCAAGCCGGCCAAACGGGGCAGAATCCAGGAAAGGCCGTACTCGGCAGGCAGGTTGAGCTTGCCGTGGGCGGTGGTGAGCTTGGCGCCGGGCACCGCGAAGCGCATGTCGGTGAAGCAGGCAAGGGCCAGGCCGACCCCTGCCGCGGGGCCGTTGATGGCGGCGATGATCGGCTTGGCGAGACCGAAGTGGCAGGCAAAGGGGGCGTCGAATTCCTCGGCCACGCCGTAGCCGGGCGTGGCCAAGTCCGGAGCCGTGCCGGGGTCGTAGGCGCCCCGCTCGGCATGTTGGGACAGCGCCTCCGCATCGCCGCCCACGCAGAAACCGCGCCCCGTGCCGGTGATGACAATGACGCCGACGCCGGCATCCTCATTGAGCTGCTGCAAGCACCAGCGGTATTCGGTGTGCATGCGCCCGGTCCAGGCGTTCAGCCTGTGCGGACGGTTCAACCAGATGGTGCCGACGCCATCGGCCCGCTCCATTCGCGTGGCCTTCAACTCCATCAGCGGGCTTCCAAGTAGGCCTGTTCGGTGAGTTCCGTGTAGCGGCGAACGCCCTCCAAAAAGCCGGTGTAGGAGGCGTAGATGCGCTGCGAGAGTTCATCGTCGCCAGCCGCTTCGGCCACGACCTCCAGGGAAGCTTCGCGCAGTTTCTCGATCACCGGCGTGGGCAGGGTGCGCAACAGCACGCCGTGCTCGCGCTCCAAGGTCTCAAGAGCCGCCACGCTGCGGGCGGTGTAGTCCGACAGGGTGTCGACATTGATGGCCTGGGCGGCGGTGGCGATCATCGCCTGCAAGTCAGCGGGCAGGCTCTCCAAGGCTTGACGGTTGACGATCAGCTCCAGCACGGCGCCCGGTTCGTGCCAGCCGGGATAGTAGTAGTAGCGTCCGGCGCTGTAGAGCCCCAAAGCGAGGTCGTTGTAGGGCCCGATCCACTCGGTGGCATCGATGACGCCGGTCTGCAGCGCGGTGAAGACCTCGCCGCCGGGAATGTTGACCGGCACGCCCCCGGAGCGTTCCAGCACCTCGCCGCCGAGGCCGGGAATGCGCATCTTCAGCCCCGCCAAGTCTTCCAGCGCGTTGATCTCCTCGTTGAACCAGCCCGCCATCTGCACGCCCGTGTTGCCTGCCGCGAAGGGCACCACGTCAAAAGGTGCGTAAAGTTCGCGCCACAGCTCAAGGCCACCGCCGTAGCTGAGCCAGGCGTTGGCCTCCTGCGCCGTCATGCCGAAGGGGATGGTTGTGAACAGGGGGGCAATGGGCATCTTGCCGCGCCAGTAGTAGGCCGCGCCGTGGCCCATCTCCGCGGTGCCGGCGGATACGGCATCAAACACCTCAAAGGCGCCGACCAGTTCGCCCGCCCCGTACACGCGAATGTCCAGACGGCCATCGCTCATCGTTCGCAGCCGCTCCGCCAGGTTCTCCGCCGACATGCCGGCGCCGGGCAGGAATTTCGGCCAGGTGGTGATGATCTTCCATTGGTACACCTTGGCGGGAGCCGCAGGCTCTGCGCTTGGGCCCACTTCCCCGGTCGGCTGGCCGCAGCCCAGCAGCCCGGCCAGCAGGGCGGCCACGCACAGCGAAGCAAGCCTGGCTCGGGCACCTGCCGCCCTCGGCCCTGGGGTTGCTGTTGGCCGCACGGAGGTTGCGCGCCGCGAAACGCCAGCGCGAACCGGCATCCACCGAAGGGGGGCGTTAGCGCGTTGGCAGAAAGGGTTCAATTGGGTGTCTGTTGTCACGAGGTCACTCCCATGCCTGTTGCGGGCTTAGTCCAAGGTCTGAAGATTGGCGGCGCTGAGCATCAGCCACTTCTCGCCGGCGGCGGCGAAGTTGACCTGCACCCGAGTGCGTTCGCCTTGGCCGTCGCACTGCAGCACCACGCCCTCGCCGAACTTCTGGTGCGCCACCCGTTGGCCGATGTTGACCGGGCTAGGCTCCGGCGCAAACAGGCCGCGGACTGGATTGAGCAGGCTTGAAGAGCGATCCACCATGCGCCGCACGCGGATTTCGGAGACGAGGTTCTGGGGCAGTTCGCGGATGAAGCGGGACGGGCGGTTGTGGTTCTCAACGCCGTGCAGGCGGCGCGACTCAGCGTGGGTGAGATAGAGCGTGCGCATGGCGCGGGTGATGCCCACGTAGCAGAGCCGGCGCTCCTCCTCCAAGCCGTTCTCGGTTTCCCGGGACTGGCGGTGGGGAAACAGGCCCTCCTCCAAGCCGGTGATGAACACGGTGCGAAACTCCAGCCCCTTGGCCGAGTGCAGCGTCATCATCTGCACCGCGGGGCCGGCGCTGGACTCCCGGTCGCCGGCGTCCAGCGCCGCTTGGTCGAGAAACTCCGCAAGCTCCGACAGCTGCGGTTGGTCGGCGTCCTGCAGCGGGAAGACCAGTTCGCCGCTGAATTGCCGGGCGGCGCTGACCAGCTCCTCGAGATTCTCCTTGCGGGCGAGGCCCCGTTCGCCGGGCTCACGGCCGTGGTAGTCCTTCAGGCCGCTGACCTCGATCACCCGCTCGGTGAGCTCATGCAGGCTCAAATCCTGCGCGCCTTCCGCTAGGCCGTCGACCAGCTTGATGAACTCCGTGATCACGCTGGCCGCCCGGCCGCGCAACTGCCCATCGTGGATGGCCTCCTTGCTGGCCTGCCAAAGGGAAACGGCCCGGGCGCGGGACAGCTCGCGAACCGCTTCCAGGGTCTTTTCGCCGATGCCCCTCGGGGGCGTGTTCACCACCCGCTCAAAGGCGACGTCGGCATGGCGGTCATGCACCAAGCGCAGGTAGCTGAGCGCGTTCTTGATCTCGGCCCGCTCAAAGAAGCGGAAGCCGCCATAGATGCGATAGGGAATGCCGGCCCGCATCAAGGCCTCCTCCAGCACGCGGGATTGGGCGTTGGAGCGGTACAGAACCGCCAGCTCATCGGCGCTGCCGCCGTCCTCAATGGCGCCCGCGATGCGTTCAGCGACGAAGCGGGCCTCATCGAGGTCGTTGTCCGCGGAGTACAGCTGGATGGGCTCGCCGGCCGCGCCGTCGGTCCACAAGGACTTGGGCAGGCGCCCGGCATTGTGGCCGATCAAGGCGTTGGCGGCGTCGAGGATGGTGCCGGTGGAGCGGTAGTTCTGCTCCAAGGGAATGGTGGCAACGTCTTCGAACTCGTCGATGAAGGCGCGCACGTTCTCGATGCGGGCGCCCCGCCAGCCATAGATGGACTGGTCGTCGTCGCCCACCGCCATGACATGGCTGGTGTCGCCTGCCAGCAGCTTGAGCCAGCCGTATTGGATGCCATTGGTGTCCTGGAACTCATCGACCAAGATGTGCCCGAACCGGCGCCGGTAATGGGCGAGCAGCGCCTCGTCGCCGCGCAAGCACTCCAAGCAGCGCAGCAGCAGTTCGGCGAAATCCACCAAGCCCCCTTCATTGCAGAGCGCCTCGTAGCTTTCGTAGATGCGCTTGTGAACGACCTGAAACAGATCGTCGCGGTCCGGCAGCGCGGCGGCGCGGCGTCCTTCATCCTTGTGCTGGTTGATGGCCCAAACCGCTTGGCGCACCGGCCAGCGGTGCTCGTCGATGTCCAGCGCGCGCATCACCCGCTTGACCAGCCGCTGCTGGTCGTCGGCGTCCAGGATTTGAAAGTTCTGCGGCAGCCCCGCTTCCTGCCAATGCATGCGCAGCAGGCGGTGGGCGATGCCATGGAAGGTGCCCACCCAGAGCGCGCTGGCTGAGACGCTGAGCAGCGCATCGATGCGCTGGCGCATCTCCGCCGCCGCCTTGTTGGTGAAGGTCACCGCCAAAAGGCCATAGGGCGAGACGCCTTCGGCTTCGATCAGCCAAGCGATGCGATGCACCAGCACGCGGGTTTTGCCGCTGCCGGCGCCGGCCACCACCAAGGTGTTGCCCGGCGGCGAAGCAACCGCCTGGCGCTGCGCCTCGTTCAAGCCAGCGAGTATGTGGGTGACGTCCAAAAGGGGGAGTCCCAAGGGTTGGTGGGGTTAGTTTAACCGTGGTGAGGTGTTTCTTGGGGTGCTGCTGAACATTCAGTGCAACATCTCGCCTCACCCACGGTCACTCAAACACATGCAAGCTGACCGAAGCCCTGGCCGTCATCGTTTGCGTAGGCTTAGGCGTCCCTCCTCGTCAATCAGCGTGATACAGCTCGGGTAGGAATCCCCCCAATGCCACATCACGAGGTTTAAGTCTTCCGTGTTCGTGCCAATGGCGAAGCTCGGGACCAGCATGCCCACGTAGCCGGCTGCAACCAGTCTCTCGGCAAGAACTTGAGACGCAGCGACACCCCGTTCAAGCATGTCGGCTTCCCAAGTGGGACAGGCCAGGTCGGCTTCGACTAACCTGTGTTGTCTTAATCGCATCGGGTCGGTGGCATCAAAGACAGGTTCTGCATCGACCTCGTATGCGCAGAGCGTGAGGGGCTGCGTGGGTCTGCCGAGCGGCGTGGCCTCGCGAATCGCCTTGATCTGCGCAAGGGAACTGTAAAACGCCGGCTTGCCCCGCCGGTTGAACCGCCCGCCGTAGCGGCGAGCGCCCTCGCCGGACAGTGGCGTCCACGCCCATTCAGGGTTGTGGGCACGGTAAACCGTGCCGCGCAAACGCATGCCGGCAACGGCCGTCAGGCATACCCGCCGGCGGCCACGCGGTCCAAGTAAGCGTGCACATGCTCGCCCTTGCCGTCGCGCACCAGCATGTGCGGCGTCGCACCGCCGAAACTGGGCAGCCGGGCACTGCGAAACCACGCGTAGGCGGCAATTGGTGAATCGAGCTCCGGTTCGATGCGGTTCATGATTTCCACCATTTGGCGGAGCCGTGTCTGGGACTTGCGCGCCCGTACTCTCGCGGCGCGGGTGAACGCATCATTAGCGAGCCCAAGCGTGCCGGCGAGTTCGCGCTTGGTTGTGCGCAGTTCGTCGGCAATCAGTGTCGGCGAAAAGAACTGGTCCTCTATCAGCTTGTCAACCTGCATCAGGTCCAACCACGGTTGTTTTAACCCAGTATAGCGTGACGAAAGTCGCGATGACACCGATCTGCCATTCCGAGGGCGCCTGTCGTCAGGTCGCGCCGTCCCGGACTTCGTAGGCGTCTATCACCCCGGCGCCGATGCTGTCGCCCCAGACGTTGACCGTGGTGCGGAAGCGGTCCAGCAGCCAGTCCACGGCCAGGATCAGGGAGAGGCCCTCGATGGGCAGGCCGACGGCATTGAGCACGATGACCATGGTGACCAGCCCGGCCTCCGGGATGCCCGCCGCACCGATGGCCGCCAGGGTGGCGGTCAGGACAATCACCACCTGCTCCCCCAAGCCCAGGGAGATGGCGTAAACCTGGGCGATGAACATGGCGGCGATGGCTTCGTAGAGGGCGGTGCCGTCCATGTTGATAGTGGCGCCCAGCGGCAGCACGAAGCTTGAGGAGCGTTTGGAAACCCCGTTTTCCTCGGTCACCCCCTTCATGGAGATGGGCAGCGTCGCGCTCGACGAGGCGGTGGAGAAAGCGTTGAGCAGCGCCGTGCTCATGCCGCCGGCGTAGGCCACCGGATTGCGCCGGGCGAACAGCATCAGCAGCAGCGGCAGCACCACCACGCCATGCAGCGTCAGGCCGAGCAGGACGGTGAAGAAGTACTTGCCTACGGCCATCAGTTCCGGCAGGAAGCCGCTGAAGCCGCCCGCCTCACCGATGCGCGACGCCACCAAGCCGAAGATGCCGATCGGCGCAGTGAACATGATCCAGTTCACCAATTGCATCACGGCGTCATTCAGCGCCGAAATCACGGCAATGGCCGGACGGCCCCGCTCGCCAAGCACGGACAGGGCCGCGCCAATCAGCAAGGCGAAGAAGATGAGCGGCAGGATGTCGGTCTCCGCCATCGCCTTGAAGACGTTTTCCGGAATCATCCCTTCCTTGCCGGACTCCGGGTTGCCGAGGAACACCTCCCGGATGGCGCTGCCGATGCCGCGCCCCTCCTTGTCCTGCACCGACGCCGCCACGGGCAGATCGATGGCGATGCCTTGACCAGCCGGGTTCAAGTTGAGTTGCGCCCGCATCCCGTCGATCAGCAGCAGCCGTTCGCCGGCTTCGGTGGTGAGGTAGTCCGCGTTCGGTGTGGTGAGCCGCCAATCACTGACGGTGATGCGGCCCTCCTCGATGGCGCTGATCATGCCGGCGACGTTTTGGTCGCTTAAGGTGAGGGCGTAGGTGCCGTCGTAGCGCTTGCTGAGCGCGCCGTCGAGTTCAACGGTGCGCAGCCCATCGCCGCCGAGCCGGTAGCTCATGGCCGGGTGGCGCTCGCCTTGGGAAAGCCCTTCCCCGGGGGCAATGACGTTCACCAACACCATGCCGACGATGACCGCCAAGGTGGTGGTGGCGATGTAGTAGAGCACCGTGCGCCCGCCGATGGGGCCGAGGCTGCGGATGTCGCCCAGGTTGGTGATGCCGACCATGATTGACAGCATCACCAACGGCACCACGATCATCTTCAGGGCGTTCAGGAACAACTCGCCGAGAATTTCCGTCTCCGCAGCCCACTCCGGCAGCAACCCGCCGGTCAGCGTGGCCAAGACTATGGCAGCCAGAATGGCGTACAGCAGCCAGTGCGCGGCTGGCCTGCTCTCTTCAGTTGCCTCGCTCATGGCGGCTGTCTCCTGTTTGCTCTCAAATGCTCTTGATGGCCGTTGAATCGGATTGGGCTGGAATCACTCAACGGTAACCGATTTGGCCAGGTTTCTGGGCTGGTCCACGTCGGTGCCCTTCAGGACGGCGACATGGTAGGCGAGCAGTTGCAATGGCGCTGTGTAGACGATGGGCGCCAGCATGGGATCAACTTCCGGCAGCCGGATCACGGTCATGCCGGCGCCATCCTCGAAGGGCGTGGCGGCGTCGGCAAACACGAAGAGTTCACCGCCTCGGGCGCGCACTTCCTGCAAGTTGGAGCGCAGCTTCTGCAGCAGTTCGTTGTTGGGCGCCACCGCCACCACCGGCATGTCCTCATCGACCAAAGCCAAGGGGCCATGCTTCAACTCCCCGGCCGGATAGCCCTCCGCGTGGATGTAGGACAGCTCCTTGAGCTTCAAGGCGCCTTCCATCGCCACCGGATACATCAAGCCACGGCCTAGGAAGAGGGCGTGATGGCGGTGCGCGAACTGCTCGGCCAGCGCCTCGATGCGGCCATCGAGCGCCAGCGCCTGCTCAAGCTGGTGGGGCAGTTCGCGCAAGTTGGCGATCAACTGCGATTCAAATGCCTCTGCCATGCCGTGGCGGCGCCCCAGCACGGCGGTGAGCAGGGCCAGGTTGGCCAACTGGGCGGTGAACGCCTTGGTGGAGGCCACCCCTACCTCGGTTCCGGCTTGGGTCATCAAGGCCAAGTCGGACTCCCGAACGCAGGAGCTGGTGGGCACGTTGCACAGCGTCAAGGTGGCGAAGTAGCCAATGCGCGGGGCGATGCGCAGTGCCGCCAAGGTGTCCGCGGTCTCGCCGGATTGGGAAATGGTGACGAACAAGCTGCCCGGCGCGACCACCACGCTGCGGTAGCGGAACTCACTGGCGATATCGACTTGGCAGGGGATGCCGACGTGCTCCTCGATCCAGTAGCGGGCGATGCTGGCTGCATAATAGCTGGTGCCGCAGGCGACGATGGTGACGCTTTGCGCTTGATCGAACACCTCGGCGGCGCGAACGCCAAAGGCATGCTCCAGCACCCGTTCCCGGCCGATGCGGCCCTCCAACGTGCTGCGCAACACCTGGGGCTGTTCGAAGATCTCCTTTTGCATGTGGTGGCGGTAGTTGCCCTTGCTGATGTCGTCAACGGCAACCTCCACGTTGATGGTCGAGCGGATGACCGACTCGTCCTCAAGGTTCCACACGGAGATTTCATGGGCCGTGATTTCGACGAGGTCGCCTTCCTCCAGAATGATGAAGCGGTCGGTGACCGCACGCAGCGCCAGCACGTCGGAGGCGACGTAGTTCTCACCGATGCCCTTGCCCACCACCAGTGGGCTGCCCACCCGGGTGGCCACGATGCGGCCGGGATCGTCGTGCGCCATGATGGCGAGCGCATAGGAGCCTTCCAGCCGCGCGACCGCCGCCCGCACGGCGTCCACCAAGGCGCAACCGCGGCTGCGGTGCAGGTCGATGAGATGGGCAATGGCCTCCGAATCCGTCTGCGAACTGAACGCGTAGCCCGCCGCCTCCAGTTCGGCGCGCAAGGCGTCGGCGTTTTCAATGATGCCGTTGTGGGCGATGCAAATTCGCCCGTTCGATTGATGGGGGTGGGCGTTAAGCTCATGGGGTCGCCCGTGCGTGGCCCAGCGGGTGTGGGCAATGCCGGTTTGGCCAGCCAACGGGGCGTTGCCCAAGTCTTCGACCAGATCGCGAACCTTGCCGGCACGACGGCGCACTTCGACCGCACTGCCCGCCTCCGGCAGGACGCCGACGCCGGCCGAGTCGTAGCCCCGGTACTCAAGCCGCTGCAAGCCCTCCAGCAGAATGGGGACGACGTTACGGTCCGCGACGGCGCCAATCAGCCCGCACATGGCAGGCCCCGGTTGAACGACGCGGGTGGACCGGCGCCAACGCGGAACGTCCCAAGTGTTTCCGACAGCTTCTTCATAGGGGAGCGGGATGACGAATTCGATGCCAGTTCGCAGACAGTGCCGCAATTATAGGAGGTCCAGCAACCCTGCGCGTATGGCAGCACTCACCCGGCCGATGCAACCTGCCCGTCATCGTTTCGGGAAAGCCAGCGCCAGGAGTGAACGATGGAACAACCCGTTTTGCCACATCATTTGGTATGGGTGCTACGGCCCTCATGAAAACCACACTGAACATTCACGATGAACTGCTGGCGCGCGCCAAGCGTCACGCCAACGCGACAGGAAAGCCCCTCCGCGCTGTAGTGGAGGATGGGCTTCGACTTGCCTTGTCGGCGTCATCCGCCGCCCAATCGCACTACAAACTGCCTGACCTGCGTTTCGGCGTCGCGGACGCACCTGATCCACTTGCGGGCTACGCTTGGCCGGAATTGCGGGATTTGATCTATGCCTTATCGGCCTCGTTTCTTGGAAGCGCTGTCACCGGCGCGCCGTTCGGCACGCCATTCGGCGAGCCCAATGCCGCCGAGCACCAGTGAGAGGGCCAAGCCGTGATAGAGGTGGAAGTCCTCGCCAAGGTACGCCACTGCGATCATGGCCGCGAACACCGGTGAGAGATTGATGAAAATCCCCGCACGGCCGGGCCCAATGATCTCCACGCCTCGAATGAACAGCACTTGGGCGAGAAACGACGGCAGCAACGCGACCAGCGCGATCACCACCCAGCCTTGCGGCGAGGGTGCTTGAAACTCGCCGAGCCAAGCCTCCGCCGCCACCATCGGCAATGAGGCGAGGAACGCCGAGGCTGCGAGCACGGCAAACAACCCAAGCGCCGTCGATTCCGGTCGCCGCCGCAACCCCAGCGTGTATCCCGTATAGAGCACCACGGCGAGCGCCACCAGCAAGTCCCCGTAGTTGAAGCGCAGGCGCAGCAATCGCTCAGCTTCCCCTGCCGATACGACGACAGCGACGCCGGCCAGCGTTACGGCAGCGCCCAGCCATTGCAGCCTTCGTGCTGGCGTCCGGTAGGCGAGCCAAGCGCCCGCTAGCACCAAGGCCGGCATCATGCCTTGGATGATGCCCATGTTCACAGCCGTGGTGTGGTGGGCGGACATGTAAAACAGGGCGTTGAAACTGGCGAACCCGAGGGCGCCCATGGCGAACAAGAAGCCCAGATGCGGCCTTAAGCGCGGCCAGTCTTGCAAAAGCGTCTTGGCATTGAACGCTGCAATCAGCAACACCACCAAGAGCCAGCGCAGCGCCACCACGACCATGGGTGAGGCCTCGCCCACCAGGAGCTTCGCGAAGGTCGTGTTCGCGCCGAAGCAGATCGACGTGAAGGTGAGCAGCAGGTACGCACGCGAGGCGTCGGCACCCGTGCGGCTATCAGCCCCGGCAGCAACCACTTCCGCCCCGCCTCCTTGTGGCCGCCTCATTGCCGCCGCATCAGTGCGGCTTGCGCCCAGGCTGCTGCCAGCCCTGGATGTTGCGTTGCCGGCCGCGTCCAACGGCCAGATCGTCGCGCCCCACCGGTTTTGTGATGGTGGAGCCGGCGGCGACAAAAGCGCCGGACTCGATGGTCAGGGGCGCAACCAAGGTGGCGTTGGTGCCGATGAACACATCGTCGCCGATTTCCGTGCGATGCTTGTCCGCGCCATCGTAGTTGCAAGTGACGGCACCGGCGCCGATGTTGCTGTCCGCGCCGATGTCGGCGTCACCCAGATAGGCAAGGTGGCTGGCCTTGACGCCTGCGCCTAGGCGGGCGTTCTTGGTTTCGACGAAATTGCCCACCTTGGCCGCCTCCCCCAGCGCCGTGCCCGGCCGCAGCCGGGCAAACGGCCCGATGCGGCAGCGGGCGCCGATGCGGGCGCCTTCAATGACGGTGTAGGCCTCGATGCGCGCATCGTCGCCAATTTCGGCGTCTTCAATCACCACCCCCGGGCCGAGGGTTACCCGTGCGCCCAGCTTCACGCGCCCCGTCAGGACCACGTTAGCGTCGATGAAGCTGTCTTGGCCTGCGGTCACGTCACCGCGAACGTCCAGGCGGGCAGGGTCCGCCAAGGTCACTCCGGCCGCCATGAGCCGCTTCGCCGCCCGGCGCTGAAAGACGCGCTCCGCCTGGGCCAGCTGCGCGCGGTCGTTGATGCCGAGAATCTCTTCGGCGCTCTCCGCACGGATGCCTTCAACCGGTGTTCCGTCGGCAATGGCCAGCGCCACTAGGTCGGTGAGGTAATACTCGCCTTGGGCGTTGTCCGGCGTCACTTGCCCGAGCAGGCGGCGCAGCACGGCGGTGGGCAGCGCCATCAATCCGGCATTGACCTCGCGAATGGTTTGTTCCTGATCATCGGCGTCGTTGAATTCGACGATGCGCGCAATGCGCCCGTCACCGCCACGCACGATGCGCCCCAATGCGGCAGGATCACCGAGTTCCGCAGTGACTAGGGCCAAAGCACCCTGGCGGGCGGCATCCACGCAGGCTTGCAGCGTGCTCTGCCGAACCAAGGGAACGTCCGCGCACAGCACCAGAGCCACCGCCGCATCATCATCAAGCAAGGGCAGCGCCTGGGCCACCGCGTGGCCGGTGCCGAGGCGCTCGCTTTGCAACACCCAACGAACAGCGCTTGCTGTGGCCGCCTGAACCTGCTCCGCACCGTGGCCGACCACCGCCAGCACGTCGTCGGGCCCAAGCTGTTGCGCCGTCGAAACCACATGATCAAGCAGCGTTCTGCCGCCGATGGGATGCAGCGCCTTGGGCAGCGCGGAGGCCATACGCTTGCCCTCCCCGGCGGCAAGGATAATGACGGCAAGTGGAGAGCGCGTGGCCATAGGAACGTTGTTGGGCCGCAGCAGGTTTGTGGCGAAGGGGCATTATAGGCGGGAATGTGAAACGGGCGTTCCCGTGCATGGAGTCCGGGTCGCTAGGCCGCGATGACCGAAGTGAGGATCCCAGTGGACACCAAAGTTCCGGTTTCCTGCCTGTGCTCAAGCCCTTTGACCCATCCGCCAAGTTCCGCCATAGTCGCCAGCCGTTTTGTAGCAACTGAGACAACCCCATGGGCAGAACGTTGAGCGTCATGATGCTCTTGATGGTGGCGGCCGCGAGCCATGGTGCGGAGCGGCCCAACGTGATCATCATGCTGGCCGATGACCTCGGTTGGGCGGACGTGGGCTATCAAGGCGGCGACATCGACACGCCCAGCTTGGACCGGTTGGCTGCCGAGGGCGTGCGGTTGGACCGCTTCTACACCACGCCCATCTGTTCGCCGACGCGGGCGGCGCTGATGACCGGGCGCAACCCCATCCGGTTGGGCGTGGCCTACGCCGTGATCATGCCTTGGAGCAACAACGGCATCCACCCGGATGAACGCTTCCTCCCCGAGGCGTTTCTGGAGGCCGGCTACCAAACCGCCATGGTCGGCAAGTGGCACCTCGGCCATGCCCAGGAAACCTATCACCCCAACCAGCGCGGCTTTGAGCACTTCTACGGCCACCTGCACACCGAGGTGGGCTACTTCCCGCCGTTTGCCAACCAAGGCGGCAAGGACTTTCAGCGCAACGGCGTCTCCATTGACGATGAGGGCTACGAGACGGACCTGCTCGCCCGGGAAGCGAGCCGTTACATCAAGGAGCGCGACCCGGAGCGGCCCTTCTTCCTCTACATGCCCTTTCTTGCGCCGCACACGCCGCTGGAGGCGCCGGAGGAACTGATCGAGAAGTACGCGGACATCGAAACGGATCTGCCCCCGGCGCGCAGCCGTCAGACCGACGGCACCCGGCGCACTGCCAAGCTGCTGCTGCAGGACAGCGCCCGGCCGCTGTACGCGGCCGTGGTCGATGCCATGGACCAAGCGATTGGCACGGTGCTCGACACGCTGGATGTCGAGGGCATTGCCGACAACACCATCGTGCTGTTCTTCAGCGACAACGGCGGTGCGGCCTACTCCGTGGGCGGGGCCAACAACGCGCCGCTGCGTGGCGGCAAGGGCGAGGCTTTCGAGGGCGGCATCCGGGTGGTGTCTCTCCTGCGATGGCCGGACCGGCTGCGCGCCGGGGTCAAGATGGATCAGATCATGACAGTGATGGACGTGTTCCCCACCCTCATGGATGCGGTGGGCATCGAGCCCGGCGAACATTTCCCTTGGGATGGCCAAAGCCTTTGGCCGGCCATCGCCGATGGCGCACCGGCGCCGCGCACCGAGGATGTCTTCTTCGTTTCCGAGACGCCCATCTATGGTGAGTTCCACCTGACGGTCTTCAATGAGGACTGGAAGCTGCTGCAGGAAGTGGTGCAGGATCAGCTCACCACAACGGTCACCAACCATCTCTTCCGCATTGCTGAGGACCCCAACGAATACAACAACTTGGCGTCCGCTCACCCAGACATCGTGGAAGACTATGCGGACCGCATCCGCCGCTGGCGCGCCCTCTATCCCATCCAGGGCACCCGCTCGGCGCTGGTGCCGCCCCCCGGCTGGCGAGCGCCCAAGGACTGGGCGTCCTATCCGCGCCCGGTAGAGTCTTTGCAGCCTGAAGCCGCCAAGGGCATGGCGCCCACGAAAACCATCGAGCGCGTGCTCGACATGCAGCTTGGCGAACGCGGCCGCCTGGTTTACGACTGCGAAACCCGCTGGTATCTGGCGGGACTGTGCACAAAGAACTCGGAACGTTAGTCCAATGCAGCTTCGGTGATGGCGATGCGGCTTTTCAGCCAGCCAGTCTCGCTGTAGTTGCTGCCTTGCTCGTAGGCTCGGTCGAGCAGTTGATTGAGGGCGTCCAGGCGCGCTTGCAGCAATTCGGCGTGGCCGGGATGGCCGGCGAGCCCGAGCTCGACCCAATGCAACGCGGCTTCCGGCGCCCCCGTTGTTAGACTGTTCCGAGCCTGCGCCACCAGTGGCTCCGGGCCGCCGGCTAGTTCAGCGATGTCGGCGTAGAGTTCGCGGACCGGCAGCGGGTAGAGCTCAGTGGTCGATTCGAAGTGAAACCAAGTGCTGTAGTGCTCCCAAATGCTGCGCACGTTCCAGGACACCTTGCCATGGCCTTGGCTCAAGGCCAGCTCCGGGGGCAGTTGCACCTCCCTCATCAGTTGCCAAAGGGAATCGCCCCGGTTCATGCCGGCCACCGTTTGGTCGTGGATGAACTGGGTGGCGTCGCGCATTCTTTGCATGTCCTCGCGGATGCGCGCACTGCCGCTGACGGGGTCGAAGTGGCTCGGCAGCACCATCTCCGGCTGCAACGCAATCAGCTTGTCCAGTGAGCGAACGTAAGCCAGCGGGTCGCGGTACTTCTCGCCGCGCAGCGTGAACAGGTTAGGCACCATGGGAAACAGGGGGCCAAAGAAGTCGCCGCTGAACAACAAGCGCTGGTCAGGCAGCCACAGAACCAAGTTGTCGTCCCCTTCAGCGCCCGCCGCCGCAATGGCCTCGAAACGAAGCCCTCCCAATGAGAAGGCATGCACCTCGCCCTGGGCCACCTCGATGTCCGGCGTGATGCCGCCATAGACGTTCATGCCGCTCTGCGGCGGCTCCTCCGGCATGAAGGTGTACAAGAGCCGGTTTCTGGACCAGAAGTGCCGCTCAAGTTCGCTCAGATAGCGCTGACCTTCCACGAATCTCGCATGGGTGACCACTTTGGCACCCGGAAACTCAGCCAGCCAGAACTTGGCGCCGCCGATGTGGTCCGCGTGGGAGTGGGACAGCACGATGTGGGTGACTTCGCTGGGCGCCACCTGCTGCAGCAGGCGCTTGTGCCTTGGCGCTTGGGTGGCCAACCCCGTATCGAACAGCACAAGGCCCTCCGCAGTGCGGATCAGGAACGTGTTGCCCACCCCGGAAGCGCGAAAGACATCCGGGGCCGGTTGATCCACGCCGACTTCAATATGCTGCAGGCCAGCCACGGTCTTCACCTGCGCGCGGTCGTCCATCTCCGTTTGCGAGGCGATGTAGGAACTGGCCAGCGCGCCCACCGCCTCCGCCCGGCGTTCGTCGATCACCCGGGCAAAACTTGAGTCCCGAACGCCGTAACCGAGCACGGTGCCGAGCAGGACGCCTATCAGCAGCCCGCCGAGCCACTTGAGGACTTTTGCCATTGCAGCCTCCTTGCTTTCCCGTTGCATCTTGCGGCCTGCCGCTGCCCTTCGCCACCCACTACGCGGCGCGCTCGCCGGCATTTGGGTTGCCGCGGCAACGCCACCCTTAGGCTAGCGCATTGCCAACCCGTGGCCGGAATGGGCCAGCTTCAGGGCCGGTACTTGATCCGCTCGCCCTCGATTGCAATGTAGCTCAGCTTCTGCAGGCCATTGACGAGCGCGTCAAGCTGCTCATCGGTGAGGCTCTTGCCAAACAGGTTGTTGATGGTGGTGCGCACCGTGCGCACCTTGCGCGGGCGCGACTTGCCTTGCATGTCGAAGTTCCTGACCACCTTTTGGAGCTGGTCGTCGAGGGAGTCGGCCTCGTCCGCTCGCAGCCACGGAATCTCGAACAAGCCCTTGCGGCGCGCGACTTGGATGCCGCCATCCTGCAGATGCTTGATGAGCGGGTCGAACCCGGTGTCCTTGGAGACCACGTGGAACTGGTCGTCAGAGCCCGGCTTGGCCAGCTTGCCGAGGTAGTAGGCAATGTGGAAGTCGAGCGCATTCTTGCCGCTGCCCGTGACCTCAACGTACTGGGCGTCGCTGCCGAAGGATTGCATTTCGAACACCAAATCCCTCGGCAGCCGCTGCTGGTTCGCGCCCACGAACACGATGATCCGAAAAGCGTGATCCCGCGAATCGCCCTTCAAGGCGGTCAAGTTCTTCGGCTGAACGTTCTCATAGTCGATCAGCACATGGTGGGTGGCCATCCACAACCCCAACGGCCGGACACACGCCGATTGTAGATTGAAGAAATGAAAGTTCCACCGGTGCTGCCGTTTGCAGAGCAAGCGAAGGCCAGTTCCAGGCGCTTCATGACCACCTTGCGTGCCCCTGAACGCCCATGGCACGGCATTTGCGCGTGGCGGGCGCCAAGTTTGCTGGCATGACCGCCGAGCATGGATGTCAGTCTAGCTGTTGGTCGAATTGGGATGGGTCAACGACTTCGGCATCATGATGAACTCCCAAGGCGAGGCTTCGGCTTCATTGCCAAGCACCACTTCAATGAGCGTGGGCTGGTCCTGCCCCAAGGCGCGTTCCAGCAAGGGGCGCAGCGCTTGGGGGCTGACGGTGCGGTGGGCCTCCACGCCGAAGCTCTCCGCAAGGCCCACGAAGTTCGGGTTGCGCAGGTCCGCGCCGGCCAGGCGGCCCTCGAAGAGGCGTTGCTGGTCTCGGCGCACGTTGACGTAGGCGCTGTTGTTGAACACCAGCGTCACCAAGCCGATTTGGTGGGCGGCGGCCGTTGCCAGCTCCTGCAGGCCGAAGAGGAAGCCGCCGTCGCCGGTCACGGAGACCACCGCCCGGTCGGGATTGGCCACCTTGACCCCGAGCGCCGTGGGGAAGCCAAATCCCAGCGTCCCCTGAAAGCCCTCGGTGACGTAGGTTCTGGGCGCCAGAACCGGCCATGCGAAGTAACTCGCAAAACCCACTTGCGAGAGTTCCGGCACAAAGAAGCCGTCGCGGGGCAAGACGTCGCGAATGGCGCGCAGGTAGCTCACTTGCGGCTGAACCCTCTCCACGGCCGCATCGGCGCGGGCCTTGGCCAAACGAATCTCTTCGGGCCGGTCGGGGTTCGGCGCAGCCAAGGTCTCGAGTTCGCGCAGCAGCGCTTGGCAGGCTTCGGCGGCATCCGCCACCACGCCGATGTCCGGGCGCAGCCGGTCCATTTCCTGCGGGTCGATGTCGATGCGAATGATCTTGGGGCCGCCGACGGGCTTTTGCTCGTAGCGGTTCATGTCGCGCCAGCGCATGGTGGCCATTTCCAGCCGGCTGCCGATGCCGATCAGCACGTCCACCTCATCGTAAAGCGCCCGGGCGGCCACGGACCGGACGCCAAGCGCATGATCTTCGGGAACGATGCCGCGGCCGCTGCGGAAAGCGGTGACTGGCGCATTCAGCCGTTCCGCCAGGGCCTGCACTTCCTCCGCCGCATGCTGCGCGCCGGCGCCGCACATGATCATCGGCTTCTTGGCAGCGGCGAGGGTGCGGGCGGCGGCTTGGATGGCGTCCGCGTCGAGTTGCGGATTGCTGATGGCTGGCAGACGGCCGTGGAACGAGACCTCTCCGTGCTTGGCCATGGTGTCCCAGCACATTTCCGCGGTGACCGGCCCAGGACGGCCGCTGCGCGCGGTGTGAAAGGCGCGGTTGATGACGGCTGGCGCCTCGGCCGGCTCGGCGATGTGCAACGCATCCTTGATGAAGGTGCGCAAGGTGGCGGGCTGGTCGGGCAGCTCGTGCAAGTGGCCGCGGCCTTTGCCGAGGTATTCGGAAGGCACTTGGCCGGTAAGGCCGATCACGGGCGCGCAGCCCCCCATGGCCGTCAGCAATGCCGTGGCCGTGTTCAAAATGCCCGGACCGGGTACGACCGCGAAGGCCGCCGGACGGCCAGTGGACTTGGCGGCGCCATAGGCCATGTAGGCGGCGGCTTGCTCGTGGCGGGGAAAGACCAAATGCGCGCCAAGGCGCTTGAAGGCGTCGAACAGCGGGTAGATCTGGGCGCCGGGTAGGCCGAAGACGGTGTCAATGCCGTTGGCGAGCACGGCTCGGGCCATGGTCTCGCCACCTGTCATCCGGGCCATCGATCCGCTCATGAACTCAAGGAAGCACGCGCTCTTGGGATTCCATTGCAGCGAGGATATAACGAACCGATGGTGCGCGCCTGTTCGTGCAGGTGCGAAGCAACTCGCACATTTAGCTTGCGGCGCCCAAGGCGCTGCTGGCTCAACGCCTGCGCTTGCGCAGCTCCTCCAGCGTGCGCTGCTGGGCCATGGCTTCCGCCAACTGGGCGGCGGCCAAGGAGAAGTCGAAGTCCGCGGCCTGTTCGGAGAGGGCGCGTTCGGCGGCTTCCCGGGCGGCTGTGGCCGCGGCTTCGTCGATGTCTTCGGCGCGGGAGGCGGTGTCGGCGAGGATGGTGACCATGCCCGGCTGGACCTCGATGAAGCCTCCGGAGGCATAGAACACCTCCTCGTCGCCGTTCTCCATGCGCAGCTGGACCGTGCCCGGGCGAATGCCGGTCAAGAGTGGCGCGTGACCGGGCATGATGCCCAGCTCGCCGATGGTGCCGCGCAGGCTGACCATGGCGACAGGGCCGGAGAAGATCGCCTGCTCGGCGCTGACGATGTCGCACTGCATGGTGGCCATGGCGCGGCTCCTAGAGGGTCTCCGCCTTGGCGATGGCGTCCTCGATGCTGCCCACCATGTAGAAGGCGTTTTCCGGCAGATGGTCGTACTCGCCGTCCAGGATGCCCTTGAAGCTGCGCACCGTATCCTCCCGGCGCACGAACTTGCCGTCCTGGCCCGTGAACTGGGAGGCGACGAACATGGGCTGCGAGAAGAACTGCTGCATCTTGCGCGCCCGGTACACGAGTTGCTTGTCCTCCTCGGAGAGTTCGTCCATGCCCAGGATGGCGATGATGTCGCGCAGTTCCTGGTAGCGCTGCAGGGTCTGCTGAACGCCTTGGGCCACGTCGTAGTGCTCTTGGCCCACCACGTTGGGGTCGAGCTG
The DNA here is from genome assembly GCA_965220835.1 of Candidatus Azophilus sp. Lineage (GTDB taxonomy): Bacteria > Pseudomonadota > Gammaproteobacteria > Pseudomonadales > Azotimanducaceae > Azophilus. Next base: position 3,875,317 of record OZ244842.1, read on the forward strand.
CCGGCTGGTGGAGTCCAGCGGGTCCACGGCCGGGTAGATGCCGAGGTCGGTGATGGCCCGGGACAGGGTGACCGTGGAATCCAGGTGCGCGAAGGTGGTGGCCGGCGAGGGGTCGGTCAGGTCGTCGGCGGGCACATAGACCGCTTGCACCGAAGTGATGGAGCCGGTCTTGGTGGTGGTGATGCGCTCCTGCAGAACGCCCATCTCCTCGGCGAGGTTGGGTTGGTAGCCCACCGCCGACGGCATGCGCCCGAGCAGGGCGGACACCTCGGTGCCGGCCAAGGTGTAGCGGTAGATGTTGTCAATGAACAGCAGCACGTCGCGGCCCTCGTCGCGGAACTGCTCCGCCAAGGTCAGGCCGGTGAGGCCCACGCGCAAGCGGTTGCCGGGCGGTTCGTTCATCTGCCCGAAGACCAAGGAGATCTTGTCCAGAACCCCAGCCTCCTCCATCTCGTAGTAGAAGTCGTTGCCTTCGCGCGTGCGCTCGCCGACGCCGGCGAACACGGACAGCCCGGAGTGCTCAATGGCGATGTTGCGGATCAACTCCAGCATGGTGACGGTCTTGCCCACGCCAGCGCCGCCGAACAGGCCCACCTTGCCGCCCTTGGCGAACGGGCAGATCAGGTCGATGACCTTGACGCCGGTCTCCAGCAGCTCGTTGCCGCCGATTTGGTCTTCGTATTTCGGTGCCTTGCGGTGGATGGGCATCTTGACCGGCGCGTTCACGGGCCCCTTCTCATCGATGGGGTTGCCCAGCACGTCCATGATGCGGCCCAAGGTCTCCTCGCCCACCGGCACGGCGATGGGCTGGCCGGTGTTGACCACCTCCAGCCCCCTGGAGAGGCCGTCGCTCACGCCCATGGCGATGGCGCGCACCACGCCGTCGCCCAATTGCTGCTGCACCTCCAAGGTGGTGCCGCTTTGGGTCACCGTCAGTGCGTCATAGACCTTGGGAACGTCCTCGCGATTGAACTCGACGTCAATCACCGCTCCAATGATCTGTACGATTCGGCCACTCGACATGCTCTTAGCCCCTTGCCTGATCTGTTGGTTTTTCAGAATGAGTGTTTCAGTGTTTCTCGATGGAAGCCGCTACACGGCAGCGGCGCCGCCGACGATTTCCGCGATTTCCTGGGTGATCGCCGCCTGGCGGGCGTTGTTGTAGATCAGCGTCAGTTCGCCGATCAGCTTCTCCGCGTTCTCGGTGGCGTTCTTCATGGCGATCATCTTCGCTGCTTGTTCGCAGGCGCTGTTCTCCACCACCGCTTGATAGACTTGGGATTCGATGTAGCGGATCACCAAGCCCTCGATCAGCTGCTTCGCATCGGGTTCGTAGATGTAGTCCCAGCGGCGCTCGAGCGCCTCATCCACTTCCGGATCCAAGGGCAGCAATTGGCGCACGGTCGGCGATTGCGTCATGGTGTTGACGAAGTCGTTGCTGGCGATGAACAGCTTGTCGATCTTGCCCTCCTCAAAGGCGTCGAACATCACCTTGACGCCGCCGATCAAGTCCGCCAGCGTGGGCGTTTCGCCGACGCTGTTCACCGCCGCCAGCACGTTGCCGCCCACCGACTTGAAGAACGCCGCCGCCTTGTTGCCAATCAGCCCAAGGTCGCTCTCAACGCCCTTGGCGTGCCAGCCGGCCATGTCCTTGACGAGGTCTCGGAACAGGTTGACGTTCAGTCCGCCGCACAGCCCCTTGTCGGTGGAGACCACGAGGTAGCCCACCCGGCGCACCTCCCGTTCTGCCATGTACACGTGGCGGTACTCCGGATTGGCGTTGGCCAAGTGGCCGATCATCTGGCGCATCTTCTCAGCGTAAGGCTTGCCTTGGCGCATGTTCTCCTGGGTGCGGCGCATCTTGCTTGCCGCCACCATCTGCATGGCGGAGGTGATCTTCTGCGTGTTCTCCACGCTGCCGATCTTCTTGCGTATTTCCTTGCCGACTGCCATTGTTCCGCTTACGCCTTGCCCTGCCTACTTCCGCCCTGGGCTACCAGGTTTGCGTGCTCTTGAACCGCTCGATGGCGTCGCGCATGTGCTGCTCCACCTCATCGTTGTAGGCACCGGTTTCGTTGATGTTGGCCATCCAGTCGCCGTGCTCGGCGTTCATGTAGCCCAGCAGCGCCTGCTCAAAGTCCAGCACCTTGTCGACGGCCACGTCCTCAAGATAGCCCTCGTTGGCAGCGAACAGGACCACGCCCATGTCCGCCACCGTCATCGGCGTGTATTGCTTCTGCTTCATCAGCTCGGTGACCCGCTGGCCGTGCTCAAGCTGGCGGCGGGTGGCATCGTCAAGGTCCGAGGCAAACTGGGAGAAGGCCGCCAGCTCCCGGTACTGGGCCAAGGCCAGCTTGATGCCGCCGGCGATCTTCTTCATGAAGGGCACCTGGGCTGCGCCGCCCACCCGGGAAACAGAGATGCCCGGGCTCATGGCTGGGCGCAGGCCGGCGTTGAAGTTGTCCGTCTCCAGGAAGATCTGGCCGTCGGTGATGGAGATCACGTTGGTGGGCACGAAGGCGGACACGTCGCCAGCCTGGGTCTCAATGATGGGCAAGGCGGTCAGCGAGCCGGTCTGGCCCTTGACGCGGCCGTCAGTGATGCGCTCCACGTAGTCCGCATTGACCCGGGAGGCTCGCTCAAGCAGGCGCGAGTGCAGGTAGAAGACATCGCCCGGATAGGCCTCGCGGCCCGGCGGCCGGCGCAGCAACAGGGAGATTTGCCGGTACGCCCAAGCCTGCTTGGTGAGGTCGTCGTAGATGATGAGCGCATCCTCACCTTCGTCGCGGAAGAACTCGCCCATGGAGCAGCCGGAGTAGGGGGCGATGAACTGCATGGGCGCCGGATCCGAGGCGCTGGCGGCAACCACGATGGTGTTGTCCATCACCCCATGGTCTTCCAAGGTGCGCACGATGTTGGCGATGGTGGACATCTTCTGGCCAATGGCCACATAGACGCACTTAATGCCGCTGTTCTTCTGGTTGATGATGGCGTCAATGGCAATGGCGGTCTTGCCGATCTGCCGGTCGCCGATGATGAGCTCGCGCTGGCCCCGGCCGATGGGCACCATGGCGTCGATGCACTTCAGGCCAATCTGCACCGGCTGGTCAACCGATTGACGGGCGATGACGCCAGGCGCCACCTTTTCAATGGGGGCGGCTTGGGCTGCGTTGATGGGCCCTTTGCCGTCGATGGGCGCGCCCAAGGAGTCCACCACTCGGCCTAGCAATTCCCGGCCCACCGGCACTTCGAGGATGCGGCCCGTGCAGCGGGCGGTCATGCCTTCGGAGAGGTTCAGGTAGTCGCCGAGGATCACGGCGCCCACGGAGTCCCGCTCCAGGTTCAGGGCCATGCCGTAGAGGCCGCCGGGAAACTCGATCATCTCGCCGTATTGGGCGTCGGCCAGCCCGTGAATGCGGACGATGCCATCCGAGACGCCAACGATGACGCCTTCGTTCTGCGCTTCGGCATGCACGTCCAGGCTTTCGATCCGCTGGCGGATGATGTCGCTGATTTCCGAGGGATTGAGTGGCTGCATTGGGTTTCCCTTAGCTCTTCCTATTGCCTGTAAGAGGCTGATTTCAAAAACATATGCTCACTTTCGACCAATTGATTGGTCGCGACCGCGTTACTGGCCCAAGGCCCGCCGGCCGCTTCTAGGCCCGCGCCATCGTTTCCGCCAACTTGGCAAGGCGGCCGCGCACTGAGCCGTCGATAACCATGTCCCCAGCGCGGATGATCGCGCCGCCGAGCAATTCGCTGTCCACCAAGCTGGACAGGTTCACTTCCTTGTCAAAGCGTCGCTGCAGGGCGGCTTTGAGAGAATCCGCCTGGGCGTCGGACAGTGGCCGGGCCGAACGCACCTCAACGTCCAAGGTGCGCTCCTCAAGCGCCTTGAGCTCTTCGAAGCGGCCCTGGATTTCGCCAAGCAGCCCGAGCCGGCCGTTGGCGCTCAGCACCTGCAGGAACTGGCGCCCTGCCGAGTCGATGTCGTCGCCGCACAGTTCCGACAGCCGATGCGCCTTGGTCTGCGCGGCGATCTTTGGCGACTCGATCAACGCCTGCACTTGGGCCTCGCCCAACGCCGCGCCCAACACGCCAAGCAGGCGCGACCAGCGCGGCAGGGCTGATGCCGACTTGGCCAACGCGAACACCGCGTTGCCATAGGGCCGGGCAAGGGTTGCGAGTTCTGCCATACGGGTACTAGAGCTCCGCTGCGAGACGTTCGAGCATGCGTTCGTGGCGGCTGGCGTCGATGCTCTCCTCGAGCACGCGCTCAGCGCCCGTCAGGGCCAGAGCGGCGACTTGGCGGCGCAAGTTCTCCCGCGCCCGATTCACTTCCTGGTCAATCTCCGCCTGCGCCGCTTCGAGCAGGCGTGCGCCTTCCGCACGGGCGTTGCCCTTGGCGTCCTCAATCATCTGGCTGGCTTGCTGGCGGGCCTGCTCAATGATCTGGGCGGCCTCCGCCCGGGCCTTGGCCCGCTCCTCCTCTGCGCCGCTCTCGGCCTCGCCAAGCTTGCGCTCGGCTTCCTCTGCCGCCGCCAAGCCTTGGGCAATGGCCTGCTGGCGTTCGGTCATGGCCGACTTCAGGACCGGCCAGATGTACTTCATGCAGAACGCGACGAAGACCAGGAAGACCAAGCTTTGCCCGAGCAGCGTCAATCCTATGTTCATGTCCGACTTCCGGCTAGTTAGATGATGGTTGCGTGCTTGTTGAGTGCCTTACGGCTAGCCTTGCGGCGAGCCTTACGGCGAGCCTTGCGGCGTGCCTTACGGCGAGCCTCACGGCGTACCTTGCGGCCAGCCCTGCAGCGCGCCTTGAGGGCCGAAACCTGGCCCTAGCCGACCGCGAAGATGGCGTACAGGCCGATGCCCACAGCGATCATGGGCACGGCGTCCACAAGGCCGAGCACGATGAAGAGCTGGGTGCGCAGCATCGGCATCAGTTCCGGCTGGCGGGCGACGCCTTCAAGGTACTTGCCGCCCAGCACGCCCACGCCGACGGCGGCGCCGACGGCGCCAAGCCCCAGCATGAGGCCGCCTGCTACATACAAAAGAACTGCTAGTTCCATGGTTACTCCCAGTTATGACGGTTGAGTTATGACGGTTGGTTGAAGCGGATCAATGCTCGTCCGTTTCGTGTGCTTGGGCGAGGTAGACGACGGTCAGCACCGCGAAAACGAACGCCTGCAAAGTGATCACGACCAAGTGGAACGCCGCCCACACGAATTGGAACACGCCGCCGGCCATCGCGAAGACGATGCCGGCCGAGAACATGAGCGCGATGAGAATGAAGATCATCTCACCGGCGTACAAATTGCCGAACAGGCGCAGCCCCAGAGACAGCGGCTTGGCGATCAGGGTGACGAACTCAAGCACGAAGTTCACGGGCACCAGCAGCTTTGACGGGAAGGGATGAAACGACAGTTCCGCCAAAAAGCCGCCAATGCCCTTGCACTTGATGCTGTAGTAGAGGATCAGCACGAACACGGAGAGGGCCATGGCCATGGTGATGTTGGGGTCCGTGCTGGGCACGATCTTCATGTAGTGGACGCCAAGCAGCTTCGCGAGCTCCGGCACCCAATCCACGGGCACCAGGTCCATGAGGTTCATGAGGAAGACCCAGACAAAGATGGTCAAGGCCAAGGGGGCGATGAGATCGTTCTTGTGGTTGAAGATGCTCTCGGTGGTGTCGTCAATGAATTCGACAATGATCTCGACAAAATTCTGCAAGCCACCTGGAACGCCAGCGGTGGCGCGGCTGGCGGCGCGACGAAAGAGGGCAAGGAAGATCAAGCCGAGGCCGATGGACCAAGCCATGGAATCAACGTGCACGGACATGAAGCCCATCTCGGCCGCCTCCTCGGCTGAGTGGGCGAAGCCCCAACTGCCGTCTGGATGCTGACCGTAGGTGAGGTTCGTCAGATGGTGCTTGATGTACCCAGCACTGGTTAATGGTTCGTCTGCGGATGCCATACCTGAGCAAAGTCCCTGTCTTCAAATCACCGTGGCCTGCAACTTCCTGGCTGGCCCCGCCGCCAATGCGGTGCCGCCGCTAGCGCCGGTGGCTTGACCGCCTTCGGCGAACAAGCGTCTGCCCCAAGGGCGCCGCCACATAGGCGAGATGCACCGCGCCCAGCGTGGCGAAGAAGCCCAGCGGCGCGGGCCTTGCCCAAGCGAAGGCCACTGCCATCAAGACCACCGTGGCCAACGACCGCCCGAGCCCGTAGCCCAAAACCCGGCCTGCCCTAGGCTCTCGTTCGGCAACCCATGCGAACCAAGCCGTGGGCACAACGCACACCGCGCCGCCCCAAGCCGCTGCCGCAGCCTGTTCGGCCCCGAGCAACGCAAACACGCACACAGCCAGCCCGGCCATGCCAATTTGCATGACCACAATTGCGCGAACCAGACTGATGCTTCCCGCGCCCCGCTTGAGCGTCGCGCGGGTCCAATCGAAAGCCAATTCAGGCGGGCCCCGTGAAGGCGGCGCGGATTATAGAGAGGTGATTTGGCGCATTCAACAAGGGTTTTGGAAAAACAGCCGCTTTTGGGGAGTTTGGGGCGGTTCGTCACGATTCCTGACGCTCTACGTCTTCAACGGCGGCCAGCAGGTGGCGGCTGAAACCGTCAAGCGGCGGCCAAGCGCTTGAGCGATGCGGTGGGCGACCACTGCTCAGTCGAGCGCGTCCCCCCGGTCGGGCAGCAGGTGATCGAGTATCCCGTCGAGTTCATCGAGCGAGGCGTAGCGAATGGTCAGCCGGCCGGCGCCCTTGGCGTCTTGGGCAATTGAGACTGGCGCGCCAAGTCTTTCCGTCACCCGCCGCTCCAGAGCCAAGGTGTCCGAATCCTTGTCGGTGGCTTGCCTTTTGGGTGGCGCTTCGGGGGCGAGCAGGCGCCGCACCAGGGCTTCGGCTTGGCGCACGTTGAGCCTTTCCCGCACCGTCCGCTGGGCGGCGGCGATCTGTTCGGCGTTGGGCAGGGACAGGAGGGCGCGAGCGTGGCCCATCTCCAGTGCGCCTTCATCAAGCAGTTCGCGCACGGCCGGATCGAGATTGAGCAATCTCAGCAGGTTGGCCACCGCCTCCCGGGACTTGCCCAAGGCGTCGGCAACGGCCTGTTGCGTCAAGCCGAACTCATCGCGCAAACGGCGCAGCGCCTCCGCCTCCTCCAGCGGCCGCAAGTCTTCGCGCTGCACGTTCTCGATGAGCGCCATGGCCGCGGCCTGCTCATCACTCACCTCACGGACCACGGCAGGCACCGCTTCGAGGCCGGCCAAGCCCGCCGCCCGCAAGCGCCGCTCCCCGGCCACCAACTCATAGCCGCCTTGGGGCCGGGAGCGCAGCACCACCGGCTGCATCAGGCCGTGGGCGCCGATGGATCGGCTCAGCTCAGCCAAAGCGGCGTCGTCGAAGTGCCGGCGTGGCTGGTAGCGGCTGCGATGAATGTCGCGCAGGGCGACGGGTGCCGCCGCGGAAGGCTCCGGATCCAAGGCGCCGACATCGCTCAACAGCGCATCAAGACCGCGCCCTAAGGGTTTCCGGGCCATGACCGTCAGGCGTCCGTGGGCTTGACCATTTCCGCGGCCAACGCCATGTAGGCGATGGCGCCTCGGGAATGGCGGTCATAGAGGACGACCGGCAAGCCGTGACTGGGCGCTTCCGCCAAGCGAATGTTGCGGGGAATCACCGTGCGGAACACCTTGTTGCCGAAGTGTGCGATCAACTGGCGCGAGACGTCGCGGGTCAGGCCGTTGCGGGGATCATACATGGTTCGCAGCAATCCCTGCACGGTGAGGCGTGGATTGGCCCGGCGGCGGATCTCGTTGATCGTGTCCAGCAAGCCGGTCAATCCCTCCAACGCATAGTATTCGCATTGCATCGGAATCAGCACGCTGTCCGCCGCCACCAAGGCGTTCAAGGTGAGGATGTTGAGGCTCGGCGGACAGTCCATGATGAGGTAGCTGTAGCGCTGCGCGGCGGCAGCGTCGGCCAGGCGGCGGCGCAATTGGGCTTCCCGGCCATGCAACGCCAGCAACTCAACTTCGGCGGCGGTCAGATCGCTGTTGCACGGCACCAGATCGAAGCCGCCCGGGCAGGTCTTGAGGACTTCCTCAAAGGCGACATCGTCCATCAGCCAGTCCCGCATGGAGGCCTTGAGGTCGGTCTTGTCCACCCCGGAACCGGTGGTGGCATTGCCCTGCGGGTCGAGATCAAGCAACAGGGTGCGGTGGCCGGACAGGCTCAACGAAGCGCTCAGGTTAACGCTCGTCGTGGTCTTGCCGACGCCGCCCTTTTGGTTTGCCACCGCTATGATCTGGGTCATCCTTGGTCACCACCAGCAGCCCATGCCAGGCCGAAAGCCTTGGCATTTTCGCCCAATGGCGCCGAATGATGGAACCGCCGGGAAAATCGGCTAGTGCATCGGTCAGTTCGGCGGCGGCTTGGCGCGAGCGCACCACGCGGTCCAAGGCCAACAGCTGCCCGCCCGGCTTGAGCATCCCGCGTGCCCGCTGCCATAGGGCGGGCGTTGGCATCAGCGCCCGAGCCGTCACCGCATCCGCGCTGGTGGGCGGCACTTGGCCGAGATCGGCGCACAGCACGCTGACGTTGGCCAAGCCGAGTTCACGCTGGGCGAAGCGCAGAAAGCGCGCCTTGCGCACGCTGCGCTCCACCAGGGTCACCCAAACCTCGGGCAACGCCACCGCCAGCGGCATGCCGGGCAGCCCCGCCCCGGAACCCAGGTCCATCACCCTCAAGCCGTTGCAACTGCCGCCTTCGGCATCGCGCAACACCCGCGCCGCAACCAAGCCATCAAGGAGATGCCGGTCAGCGAAGCGCGGCAAATCCTTGGCCGCGACCAAGCCCAGCATCGGGTTCCAACGCCGCACCAGCTCCGCGTAGGCGTCCAGAACCGTCCATTGTTCAGGCGCAAGCGCCGATTCGACTTCGTCGGCGAGGAGCGGCAGCAGCGGTTCGCCCGGCATGGCGAGGCCTCAGAATCAGGTGCGCATAGGTTACGCCGGGATGGGCTGCAACGGCAGCGGGACGCCCTGCAGCGAGTCATCTCGTTGGCTCCGGCGGTGGACTGGGCCTAAAGCCGAACTTCTCGGCAGTTTAGGCAGCAGCCCGTTGCTTCTTGGCGTGCACCAGCAGCACCGAAAGCGCCGCCGGCGTCATGCCGGGAATGCGGGCGGCCTTGGCCAAGCTTTCGGGTTGTGCCTCGGTGAGCTTTTGCTGGAGCTCGCGCGACAGGCCCGCCAAGGTGCGGTAGTCAAGGGTTGCTGGCAACGCGATGGCTTCGTGGCGGCGGATTTTGGCGATTTCTTCATCCTGGCGCCGGATGTAGCCTTCGTATTTGACTTCCGCCTCCACTTGGCGCAGCAGCTCCGGCTCCTGAGCGGCATCCGGCATGCCGTGCGGCGAGCCTTGCGGCATGTCTTGCGGCGAGCCTTCCGGCGCGCCTTGCGGCACGCCTTGCGGCATGCCTTGCGGCATGCCTTGCGGCGAGCCTTGCGGCATGCCTTCTTCCATAAGAGTGACCAGTTGGTCGATGCTTGCCTCGGGGCGCTTCAAGTACTCAATCAGGCGGATGGATTCCGTGATGCGCTTCCCGCCTTGGGCTTCGAGCCGCACGGCCAGCGGCGCACCGGGCTTGATTGGCGTTTCGGCGAGGAACGACAGCAGCTTCTCGCGCCGGGCCTGCTTGGCGGAGAAAGCGTGCCAGCGGGCGTCGCCCACCAGGCCGAGCTCCCGGCCCTTGGCAGTTAGCCGGGCATCGGCGTTGTCCTCCCGCAGCCGCAGGCGGAATTCGGCGCGGCTGGTGAACATGCGGTAAGGCTCGTTGGCGCCCTGGTTGATGAGGTCGTCGATCATGACGCCCAGATAGGCCTCGTCGCGCTTCGGGTGCCATGCTTCAAGGCCCGCTGCCTTGCGGGCGGCGTTCAGGCCGGCGAGCAGGCCTTGGGCGGCGGCTTCCTCGTAGCCCGTGGTGCCGTTGATCTGCCCGGCGAAGAACAGCCCGGCCACGGGCTTGGTCTCCAACGAGTGGCGCAGGTCGCGGGGATCGAAGTAGTCGTATTCGATGGCGTAGCCGGGCCGGGTGATGCGGGCGGCTTCAAAGCCCTTGATGGAGCGCACCAGCGCCAGTTGGGCATCAAAGGGCAGGCTGGTGGAAATGCCGTTGGGATAAAGCTCGCCGGAAGTCAGCCCTTCCGGCTCCACGAAAATCTGGTGACGGGCGCGGTCGGCGAAGCGCACCACCTTGTCCTCGATGCTCGGACAGTAGCGCGGCCCGGTGCCTTCGATGACGCCGCCGTAGAGCGGGCTTCGGTCAAGCGCCTGGCGAATGATCTCGTGGGTGGTTGGGTTGGTTTCGGCGATGAAGCAGGAGACCTGCGACGGATGCGGTTGCGGCAGGAACGAAAGGCTGGGCGTTGGCAGATCGCCGGGTTGTTCGGCGAGCTGGGAAAAGTCGACGCTGCGCCGGTCCAGCCGGGGCGGCGTGCCGGTCTTCAGCCGCCCGACACGGAACGGCAGCCCCCGCAGGCGCTCAGCAAGGGCGTTGGAAGGCGCATCCCCAGCGCGTCCGCCGGGTTGGTTTTCGAGGCCGATGTGAATGCGGCCACCGAGGAAGGTGCCCGTGGTCAGCACCACGGCGGTGGCGCGGAAGCTGAGCCCCATTGCCGTGACCGCGCCGCAAACGGCGCCACCATCCACTTGTAGGTCGACCACGGACTGCTGGAAGACCTGCAGATTGTCCTGTGCCTCGATGATCGAACGCATGGCGTTGCGGTAGAGGTTGCGGTCCGCCTGGGCCCGCGTCGCCCGCACCGCCGGGCCCTTGCTGGCGTTCAGCACCCGAAACTGGATGCCCGCCAAATCCGCAGCCCGGGCCATGGCCCCGTCGAGGGCATCGATTTCACGCACCAAGTGGCTCTTGCCGATGCCGCCGATGGCCGGATTGCAGGACATCTGGCCGATGGTCTCGATGCTCTGGGTGAGCAGCAGGGTGTTGGCCCCGGTTCGAGCCGACGCCAGCGCCGCCTCGCAGCCGGCGTGGCCGCCGCCTATGACGATGACATCAAAGGACTCAGGATGCTGCATGGGAATTGGCCTTCAGCGGGGCTACAGCCATTGGCTGGCAATGAAAGTGCCGAGCAGTGCGATGACGCTGAGTGCGAGCGACAGCGTCAACGTGAACAGGCGTGAAGAAATGGCCCGCAGCTCCGCTCGAAACTCATCAAAGCGTTTGTTGATTTCGTTGGATTGCTCGCGAAGCGCCTCCCGCAGCAATTCCGGGGTCACGGCGAACTTCTCAATGGAATTGGCTATGGCCCGAATCGCCGCTTCGGATTGCTGGCGAGAAAGCCCCGAGGCTTCAAGATCCTCAGTCATGGCACCGATCTCATCAACTGCGCGTTTCACGATTATAGCCTCCTGCTTCGTTGGGGTGGTCAGCAGAGGCCATTTAGCCCGTTGGCGAACTCGCTGTCTTGAGCCAATCTCCGCAACGGGCGTAGGAAATCGCCGCTTCGTGCTGTTGGGCCGGGAGCTTAGGTCGCCCGTACTGCCGACCCGACCAAACGGTCCACTTGGTGGTCAACCAACACCTTGATTGCGGGCGCGAGGCCGGTGACCACGTGGCAGGTTTTGTCCTCCGCCACCAGCTTGCGCAGCATGGGGTGCGCCAGCGGCTCGGCGCGAATGCGGCTTGGGTCTCGCACGTCGGCGAGGAAGGCATCGCTGACGGCGATGATCCCCGGGCCGGCCAAGGAGGCCAGCAGCGCGGCGTCAACCACCGAGGCGGGCTTTGCGGCTTGGGTTTCCTCGAACGCCGTGGATTGCACGCCCACCGTCCAGTCCGAGGGCTCCGGCAGCCGAGTTAGGCCGTCCGCCACTAGGAAGGCGGCGCAAAGCGTACGGAAGGCGCGGTCACTTTCTGCGCCGGGCCTGAACGTCATCAACAGGCCCTCTCCCGGCAACAGCCGACACTCCGCCTTGTACAGCGCGCCGACCTGCTGGGCGAGGCGCAAGCCCTGATTCAGGGCTCGGCGCTGGATGTTCGAGTCCGGCGACAGGCCGCTGCGCAGGATGGCCGCCAATTGGTAGTGGGCTTCCCGCCTTGCCGCCTGTTCATTGCGGCGACCTCTGATGGCGGGAATTTGACTGGCCCAAGCCACCAAGAGGGGCAGCCCCAAAATGCCGGCCGCGGTGAGCGCTATGCGGTTCCAATCCACGGTGGCGGGGGGCGCATCCAGCGTAACCCGGGCCAAACCGACCAGCTGGCCGTCGAAGACGATCTCCTCGGTGAATGGAACGCCTGGCCCCGCCTCACCGGCAGTCGCCAGCAAGCTGCCATCAAGGCGATACATGGCGACGCCGCCGACCCCATCCACCGCGGCCATGCGGTTGGCGATGACGCCCAGTTCAATGTAGTCCTGCTCCATCAAGCCGTCCACGCTGGCGGCGGCGGCCACGGCAGCCAACTGCGGGCCCAAGGTGCCTTCGTCAACCGCTGCAGCGGGGCCGTTGCGCCAGACCAGGAACACGAACAGGGCGGTCAAGGCCGCTACCGCGAGGGTCTGCAGGAAACTGGAATTGACCTGTCGAAGCCAACGGGATAGCGTCAATTGCCTCTCACCCCCGGATTGATCGATTGGCCGCTGAGATTGCATTGGTAACGGTGTCCGGCAAGGACCAGCCCGGACTGATGGCGATGTTGACATCCCTGCTGGCGCGATATCAAGCGCAGGTGCTCGACATCGGCCAAGCCGTCATTCATGAAGAGCTGGCTCTGGGCTTGCTGGTGCATGTGCCCGAAGCCCAGGAAGCGGGCAAGCTGCGGGCGGCCCTTGAGGCGCTCGCTGCGCAATCGGGCGCCGTCGTTGAAGTCCGCTCAGTTGCCGCGGACGACTACGGCGAGTGGGCAGCAGGCTCGGGTCAACCGCGCCGCGTGATCACCCTGCTGATGCGCGGGGACACCACGGCGGTGTTCAATGCCGTCAGTTCACTCACCCGCCGGCACGGCCTCAACATCGATACCGTGCGGCGCTTGTCGGGCCGGCTGCCCCTTGACGAGGCGGCGGCGCCGAAGCGCCTTTGCGCTGAAATGCGCGTGCGCGGCGCCTTGGCCGAGCCCGATGCCCTGCACGCTGACCTGATGGCGGCGGCGGCGGAACTCGCCTTCGACTTCAGCTTGCACGAGGACACGGTCTTTCGCCGCAACCGGCGGCTGGTGGCCTTCGACATGGACTCGACCCTGATCGGCGTTGAGGTCATTGACGAACTGGCCCGGCGGCAGGGCGTTGGCCGGGAAGTCAGCGCCATCACCCGCCGCGCCATGGCCGGGGAGATGGACTTCAAGGCCAGCTTCCGCGCCCGCACCGCCTTGCTGGCGGGCATGCCCGAGGCAACGCTGCATGAAGTGGCCGACAACGCGGCGCTCAATCCCGGGGCCGGCCGCCTGCTCAAGGCCTTGCGCCACTTCGGGTACCGGACGGCGATCCTGTCAGGCGGCTTCCAGTACGTTGGCGAACGGCTCCAAGCCCGCCTAGGCATCGACTACGTGTTTGCCAACGAACTCGAAGTCGAGGATGGCCTGGTCACCGGCCAGGTGCAGGGTGAGATCATCGACGCGGAGCGCAAGGCCGCGCTGCTGCGCCACATCGCGCAGCAGGAGGGCATTCGGTTGGCGCAGACCATCGCCATAGGCGACGGCGCCAACGACCTGCCCATGCTCAGCGCCGCCGGCCTTGGCGTCGCCTACCACGCCAAGCCAGTGGTGCGCCGCACCGCCAGCCATGCAATCTCCAACTTCGGGCTCGATTCGGTGCTCTACCTAATGGGCTTCAGCGACCGGGACATTGATCAGGCGCTGGCCTAGTAGCCGTAGCTGGCCTGCAGCCCCAAGGGCAGGCCAACCGCCCAATAGGCCAGCAGGAAGGCGGTCCAGGCGACCAGAAAGACGATCGCGTAGGGCAGCATCATGGACAGCACGGTGCCGATGCCCGCGCCTTTCACGTAGCGCTGGCAAAAAACCACCACCAAGGGGAAGTAGGGCATGAGCGGCGTGATGATGTTGGTGGATGAGTCGCCGACGCGATAGGCCGCTTGGGTGAGGTCCGGCGACAGGCCCAGCTGCATCAGCATGGGCACTAGGATCGGTGCCAGCAGCGCCCACTTCGCCGAGGCGGAGCCCACGAACAGGTTGATCACGCCGGTGATCAGGATCACGCCCACCACCGTGATGAAGGCCGGCAGCGCCGCCGCCTTGAGCAGCGCCGCACCTTCCAGCGCAATCAGCGCGCCGAGGTTCGAGCGGGCGAACTCGGCGATGAACAGCGAGGCGAAGAACGCCATCACCAAGTAGTAAGCGAGGCCGTTCATCGCTTGGGTCATGCCGGCGATGAGGTCTCGGTGTCCGGAGATGGTCTTGGCAACGTAGCCGAAGACGACGCCCGGAATCAGGAAGATGAGGAAGATGAGCGGCACGATGCTGCGCATCAGCGGCGCAGCGCCCACGGTGAGCTGGCCGTCGGCAGCCCGCCAAGCGGAGCCTTCCGGGATGACGCTGACGAACAGCGCAACCAGCGACAGCGCCATCGCCGCCAAGGCCGCGATCAAGCCCCGGCGCTCGTCGGCAGTCAAGGGATCGAGCTCAGGCGCTTGGGCAAGGTCGCCGTCCAGCCGAGTTCCAGACAGGCGCGGCTCGATCACCCGGTCGGTCAGGTACCAGCCAAGCCCCACGATGAGCAGCGTGGAGGCGGACGTGAAGAACCAGTTGTTCAAGGGATTCAATTGGATGTCCGGATCGATGATCTGCGCCCCCGCCTGGGAGATGCCCTGCAGCATCGGGTCGAGCGCCGAAGGCACGAAATTGGCGCTAAAGCCCCCTGACACCCCGGCGAAGGCGGCGGCAATGCCAGCCAGCGGATGGCGCCCCGCCGCCTGGAAGATCACCGCGCCGAGCGGGATCACCAGCACGTAGCCGGCATCCACAGCGGTGTGGCTGATGATGGCGATCAGCAGCAGCATGGGCGTCACCAACGCCTTGGAGGTCAAGTTCATCAGCGCCTTCAAACCGGTGCGGATGAAGCCGGTGTGGTCGGCGACGCCAATGCCGAGCATGGCAAGCAGCACCACGCCCAAGGGATGAAAGCCGACGAAGGTGGCGACCATCCCCGACAGGAACTGCGTCAATTGGCCGGGGGTTGCCAAGTTGTGGATTTCCAAGGGTGCGCCCGTGCGCGGGTCAAGGTGCGAGTAGCTGAACTGCGCCAACACCGCCGAAAGAACCCAGACGGCGATCAGCAGGCCGAAAAACAGCACCGCCGGATCGGGCAGCCGGTTGCCCAGCGCCTCGATCCGATCGAGCAGCCGAACGACCCTGCCGGCTCGGTGGGCTTCGTTCATTCCTTCTCCGGTCCAGTCGTCTGCATTTTGGCGACACCAAACGTTTGGGGCCGGGAGAATAAGCGGGGAAGCTACCGCACGGCAAACGCACGACGCAGCGGCTCGGTTGTCCGGTTCGAACGCATGACGCCGCAGATCGTGCGGGACAGGGAGCGTCTGCACGCCGCGAAGGGCGCGCAGCGACCGCAGCTAGGCGGTGGAAAGGTGCCGACCCCCGGATCGGGAAACCGGACAGTTCATTTGTTCTAAAAGGCGGACAAGTCCATTTGTTGCCAACAATGCCAGTAGAGAAAGTTGACTCCTCGGGTGCATTGTGAGAAAAGGAATGCACGCAAAGGAGCGCGGACAGCCCGTCAATGCCGGGTTGCCCGCCAAATACAAAAGCCATTTAGGGCGGGGAGTCATGACCTTGCCCGGTGAATAGGCGGGAAGTCCTACTGTTCGCGTGACTTTGCGTAGGCCCGGTGCCATCCGGGAAGCAAAAAACGCAAAGGAGCGAACGTGAATAAATCAGCAATCTTCTTGCTGGGCGGGGCGTTGTTGAGTGCGCCGCTGGGCTTGGCATATGATCAGGAAGAGGAGGAAGTGGAGGAAGTGGTGGTGACGGCACCGCGCTTGCCTTCGGGCTCAATGCCGAGCATTCTAGCTCCCAACCTTCCTCTTGTGGGTCCCCATGGTGATGAACTTAGATACTTTCGAGAGCGCGGAGAACGGAGCGCTGAGACAATCTCTGCAGCCTGCGAAACAGCTAAGCAGGATGCCATGGCAAGGGGGGCGGGAGGAAGCATTTTTGCCGGGGTAGCAATCGCTTGCCGCCACATCAAAAATGATAAAGCCAATGCGGCTTGTCAGATGGCGGTGGCCTTTGCGGCCGGCGTTTGCTTGTTCGGTTCACCGGGGGGATCAAACAACGATTAGGAGACGCATGTGATTACCGAAGTTGCAAAGGCTGTTTGGGGACACCGCGACACCCTTCTATGGGTAGGATTTCCGGCTCTCGTTATGGCATTTGTTCTGGATCCTCCGATGTTCGAGTATTTGGCTTGGTGGGCTTGGTTTGCGTTTATGATTTTGCTCTTCATGAGTGTAGAGGAAACCATCAAGCTGATTCGGAAAAGGCGCCGGGGCAAAGGCTGATTCGGACCTTTCACCGACGCTTGATGTTGATCGCAGCCACCATTGCTCCCTCGGTTGGCGAAGCCGAACCATTTGACCGGTTCTACGGCGCGCTCGGTGTCAGCTTTGTCGAATCCGCCGATGCCTCAAGCGAAATCTCCCAAGAGAGCGAGGGTGCGTCCGCCCACCTCTCCCTTGGCCGGTACCTATCGGATAGGGATCGGATGTCCCTCGATGTTTCGTACGCCAAGTTCGACTCTTCGAGCGAGTACTTTGCGCCCATCCGGCAAGTGCACAGCTCCCGCGTTGTTTCGTTGGGTGCCGCCCTCAACGCCTACCGAACCTTTTTCCGGCGCGGCAAACTGTCCTTCTACGCCGGGGCGGGCGCTGGCCTGACGGATGCGAAGATACGCCAGGACTTCACCTACGCGGGGCCTGATCTGTCCGTCTCCGTGAAGGATTCCTACCGCCGGTTCAGCTACAACTTCTCGTTGAACGGCAGTTACCGACTGACCCCGAGGTTGGCGCTTGATGCCGGCTATCGGGTCAACAAAACCACCGGCAACCAGAACGCCACGCAGTACACCGCAAGCCTGTCGATAAGGTTGTCCATGGCACCCCAAAGCATACCCAAAGACCGTCCGGCACCTCGGTAGCCGGTGGTCGTCCCGGCGAATTTGCCGCCACCATCGGCTCGGCCAAACCTTGGGACAACGCCCACCCCCTGCCTTTGCCACACGGTGCTATCATTCGCCGATGGCCCGTTATGCCACCAACGAATTTCGCGCTGGCCTCAAGGTGCTGCTGGAGGGGGATCCCTGCTCGATCCTGGAGAACGAGTTCGTCAAGCCCGGCAAGGGGCAGGCCTTCAATCGCGTTAAGTTCCGCAACCTTAAGTCGGGGCGGGTCTGGGAGCGCACCTTCAAGTCGGGCGAGTCCATCGAAGCGGCCGACGTGATGGAGCTTTCCATGGAGTACCTGTACAGCGATGGCGAGTTCCACCACTTCATGAAAACCGACGGCAGCTACGAACAAGCCGCCGCTTCGGAGGCGGCGGTGGCCGAAGCCCTACCTTGGATCAAGGAGCAGGATGTCTGCCAAGTGACGCTGTGGAACGATGATCCCATTTCCGTCACGGCGCCCAACTTCGTGACGCTGGAAGTGACGGAAACGGACCCAGGCCTTAAGGGCGACACGGCCGCCGGCGGCACCAAGCCCGCCACGCTGTCCACCGGCACGGTGATCCGAGTGCCCCTGTTCATCAACATCGGCGACGTGCTCAAGATCGACACCCGCAGCGGCGAGTACGTCAGCCGGGCCTAGCATCCCGCTTCGCCCTTGAGCCTGAATGACGACTGGCGCCCCACCTGCTCGGTAGTCGCGCTGCGGGCACGCGCTGAGCTGTTGGCCCAGATTCGCGCCTTCTTTGCCGAAATCGACGTGATTGAAGTGCAGACGCCCACCTTGGGCCGCACTTCGGTCACGGAGCCGCAGATCGAAAGCCTGCGCACCTACGGCGGCGCTTTCCTGCAAACCTCCCCAGAACACTACATGAAGCGCTTGCTGGCGGCGGGTGCGCCATCCCTCTACCAGCTCGGCCCGGTGTACCGGGCGGGGGAATCCGGGCGCCTGCATCAGGAGGAGTTCACGATGCTGGAATGGTATCGGCTCGGCTTCGACGACCAGGCGCTGATGGCGGAGGTGTCAGACTTGATCGACCGCCTGCTTGAGCCCATGTCCTATGAACGGACCACTTACGAAACCTTGGTCGGCACGGTTCACGGCGAGTCAGCGGAGTTGGATCTGGCCTATGCGCAAGCCGTTGCAGCCTTGGGTCCAGGGCGCTGCTTCGTCACCGACTTCCCGGCCAGTCAGGCGGCTTTGGCCCGGGTCCACGGCGATGGTGCCGATGCCCGTGCGGCGCGCTTTGAACTCATCATCGATGGCGTGGAAGTGGCCAACGGCTACCATGAACTGACGGATGCAGCCGAGCTGGCCGCCCGCATGGCGCGGGACAATCAGCAACGCCTTGCTGCAGGGCGCGAGCCCCTGGCCCCCGACCAGCGTCTGTTGGCCGCCATGCACGCCGGCCTGCCGGACTGCGCAGGCGTGGCCATCGGCGTGGACCGCTTGGTCATGCTGGCCGTGGGCGCTTCAAGCCTCGCTGAAGTAGTGCCCTTTGCTGACCGCTGACTCAGTCATGCAATCGCGGAATAAGGTTGTCACAACTGGCAACTCTTGTGCCTAGCAACCGCCCACCCTGCGTTCTTAAGGCATCGCTTTGTTGGAACTTACGCCTGTACCCAACGACCGATGGGCATTCCCATGCGGACCCTTTGGCCGGTCTTGAGGGCATCCAGCTCACAGACCTTGGGTGGGCAGCAGACAATCACCGTTGAGCCGAGCAGAAAGCGCCCCAGTTCCGCGCCGCGCTCCAGCGGTGTGCCGGGGCTGAACGTCTCGGCGCGGCGATAGGGGGACCGCGGCCCCGGCCAAGGCGTGGCGATGCTGGCCACGATCAAGGCGCCCACTAGCACCACCAGCAGGTCGCCTACGCCGGTGCGCAGGCGGCAAACCAGCCGCTCGTTGCGGCAGAACAGGCCCTCCACGGCGTTTTCCGTGGCGGCGTTGACGGAAAACAGGGCGCCCGGAATGGCCCGCGCGCCGGTGAGCTCGCCGGTGGCGGGCGCATGGACCCGGTGGTAGTCCCGAGGGGCGAGATAAATGGTGGCGAATTGGCCGCCGTCGAAGCCCTCGCCCAGTTCGTGGGCCAGGCTCCGCAAGGAGTATCGCCAGCCCTTGGCCTGCAGCATGCGCCCGTCTTCAATGCGGCCGCTTTGGCTGATGGTGCCGTCGGCTGGGCAGCAGATGGCGCTCTCATCGTCCGGCAGGGCGCGCGCGCCCGGCTTCAGCTCTCGGGTGAAGAAGTCGTTGAACGAAAGGTAGTCTGCGAGGTTGCCGCGTGCCGCCTCGGTCAGGTCAACTTGGTAGGCGGCCGCGAAAGCGCGCATCAACGGCATTTTGAGCCAAGGTGCACTGGCGCTGCCCAGCCAACCGGCGGCCCGGCTTAAGCCCTGCTGCGGCAGCAACCGCTGCACGGCGGCGAAAACCTCATCCACGGGCAGTCTCCGGCCCTCCCGTGGCCACGGGCAGGTCGTCTCGATTGCCCCACTCCGACCAGGAGCCGTGGTAGGCGCGAATGCGCGGAAACCCCAGCAAGCGGCCAACCAAGTAGGACAGCCCCGACCGGTGGTGGGTCTGGCAGTGGGTGATGATGGACTTGCTGGCAACGATGCCATGACCACGCAGCAGCGCCTCAAGATTTGGCGTCAAGCGCTGATGGTCGTGGGGATTCTTGAGGTCCAGCCAGTCGACATGCACGGCACCCGGCACATGGCCGGCGCGCTGGGCCGCTCGGCGTTCGCCGCGATATTCGGCCAGCGAGCGGACATCCCAAATCACTTGCTCAGGGTCGTCAATGGCGCGCAGCACGTCCTCCGCCTCCGCCACTGGTGACGGGTCAATGTCCAGCGCCACTGACGTGGGGCTTGGTTGCCGCCCAGCGCCCTGCTCCAAGGGCCGGCCTGCCGCCACCCAAGCCTGAATGCCGCCATTGAGATAGCGCCAGCGCCGATGGCCGATGACGTCCAGCGTCCACAGAAAGCGGCCTGCCCAGCCGCCGCCTTCGTCGTCATAGGCGACGATGTCAAGGCCCGGCTGATAGCCTAGGCGCCCAAACAGGGCATTCAAGCGTCCCAAGTCGGGCAGCCGCCCGGTGGCGGGGGCCACGCCGCCGACCAACTCCGCCGGCGACACGTGCACGGAACCCGGAATGTGCCCGGCGGCGAAAGCCGGCGCCTCGACCACATACACCAGCAAGGGGCTTGAATTCGGCTCAAAGGCCGCGGCTTCCACTAAGCCAGCGTCGTCCATGTCGCTAATGGGGCTGCCCCATAGTCCATAAAGCGGCTAATGGTACAGGCTAAACGCCTTTTTGGAGTATTCTCGCCGGCCACCCACTAGGCGAAAGAGCCGTGAGCGCACGCTTGATATGGATCGATTTGGAGATGACGGGGCTTGACCCGGAGCGGGACGTCATTCTCGAAATCGCCACCATCATCACGGATGGTGTTCTGCGTGAAGTGGCCGTGGGGCCGGAATTGGCCGTTGCGGCATCCGCAGCGCAACTCCAAGC
This sequence comes from Candidatus Azophilus sp., assembly GCA_965220835.1. Lineage (GTDB taxonomy): Bacteria > Pseudomonadota > Gammaproteobacteria > Pseudomonadales > Azotimanducaceae > Azophilus. The sequence continues at coordinate 3,896,038 of OZ244842.1, forward strand.
CATGGACGAATGGAATCAGACCCACCACGGTGCCTCCGGCCTGATCGACCGGGTGCGCCGCAGCCCCCATGCCGTGGCCGATGCGGAGCGCTTGACCTTGGACTTCCTCAAGCAGCACGTCGCTGCTGACGCTGCGCCGCTGTGCGGCAACACCATCTGGCAGGACCGCCGCTTCCTCGCCCGCCACATGCCGGCGCTGGAGGCCCACCTGCATTACCGCAACATCGATGTGAGCAGCATCAAGGAGTTGGCCCGCCGCTGGCGCCCCGACTTGGCGGCAGGCTTCACCAAGCAAAACGCCCACCGGGCGCTGGCCGACATTCGGGAGTCCATCGCCGAGCTGGCTTACTACCGAGAGCATTTCTTTCGCCTGTGAGCGCTCACCCCAAGCGCTCCAAGGCCCAGTCGATGTGCTCTAGCAGCAGTTCCGAGGCGCCGCTGCGGGCTTCCCGAAGCGCCGCCTTGGCCGCCGGGCTGGGCGGCCCGTTGCCCAGGGCCACCGCCAAGTTGCGCCGCCAGCCCTCGTAGCCTGTCCGGCGCAGGGCGGAGCCTTCGGTGCGTTGCAGGTAGGTGGCTTCGTCCCAACGGAACAGCTCGACCAATGAGGCTGCGTTCAGTCCGTGGCGGGGCTTGAAATCCGCTTCGTCGGTGGTGGGGGCGTCTCGGTTCCACGGGCAGCAGAGCTGGCAGTCGTCGCAGCCAAAGACCCGGTTGCCCATCAGCGGGCGCAACTCAACCGGGATTGCGCTTTTGTGCTCGATGGTGAGGTAGGAAATGCAGCGTCGGGCATCGACCACCTTGTCCTCGACGATGGCGCCGGTGGGGCAGTGGACCATGCACGCCCGGCAGCTGCCGCAGCGGTTCGGTTCGGCGGTTGACGTCTCCGGCAACGGCAAGTTGGTGTAGATCTCGCCGAGAAAGAACCAACTGCCGGCTTCGGGGTGGATCAACAAACTGTGCTTGCCCATCCAGCCGAGGCCCGCGTTTTCCGCCAACGCCTTTTCCAGCACCGGGGCACTGTCGGTGAAGGCGCGAAAGCGGGCGTTGGAGGCTTGGGCGGCGGCGTTGATGCGCAGGGCCAGCTTCGCCAAACGGCGGCGCAACACCTTGTGGTAGTCACGGCCCAACGCATAGCGGGATACGTAGGCTTGGTCGGGACGCCGCAGAACGCGCAACGCCGCAGCCCTTGCCGTGGCAGGGTCGGCGGCGGCCCGCCGGCTGCGGGATTGCTCCTCTGGCATCGGCGGTTGTCCGCGCTGGGGCAAGCTAGGGGCCGTTGGCATGGGCGATCGTCCCCCATTCGGCGGGCTGGGGGCTTCGGCGAGGTAGTTCATGCGTGCCGAAATGACGGTGCAGGTGTTGGCTTCGAGGCGCTCAGGATGCAGCCGCTGGTCGAGGTTGCGGGACATGTAGCCCATCTCGCCATGGAATCCCTTGGCCAGCCAATCGCGCACGTAGGGTTCATGGGCCGAGAGATCCACATGGGTGATGCCGATCTGCTGGAAGCCGAGTTCCTGCGCCCATCCCTCGATGGCCGCGGCGGTTGGCAACTGGGGTCGGTCCGCCATGCAGCGCAGTATAATGCGCTTCCGTGACCAGCCTCTTCACCAGCGCCCAGTGCCGCGAGCTCGACCGCCTGATGATCGAGCAGCAGGGCGTTGCCGGCTTTGAACTCATGCGTCGCGCTGGCCAAGCGGCGTTTGACGAACTCCTGCATCGCTGGCCCGGCATCCGTTCCCTCAGCATCTGCTGCGGCAAGGGCAACAATGCCGGCGACGGCTACATCATCGCAGGCTTGGCCCGGGAAATCGGTCTCGACGTGCAACTGGTTCAGATTGGCAACGCGGCTCAGTTGCGTGGCGATGCGGCCTTGGCCAAAGCTTGGGCGCAGGAGCGGGGGGTGGCTACCGGACCGGCCAATGTGCCGTTCACCGGTGAAGTCATCGTTGATGCGCTGCTTGGCACCGGCTTAAGCGGCCCCTTGCGCGAGCCGTTCAAGACGGCTGTGATGCGCATCAACACCAGCGGACGCCCGGTGCTGGCGGTCGATGTGCCGAGCGGCGTGGATGCTGACACCGGCGCCATGGCCGACGCGGCGGTGCGCGCCGACCTGACCGTCTCCTTCATCGGCCGCAAACTGGGGCTGCACACCGGCCCAGGGCTGGCTGCGCGCGGCGCGCTGGTTCAAGTGGGGTTGGGCGTCACGGACGCGGTGCTGGCCCAGGTGTCGGGTTGTCCTTGGCTGCACTTCGACGCCGCCGAACTGCCGGCCCCGTCCGTCAATCAGCACAAGCATCGCATGGGCCATCTGGTGGTGGCGGGTGGCGATGCCGGCATGGGTGGCGCACCCCTGATGGCCGCGGAGGCGGCGCTGCGGACCGGAACCGGGCTGGTGAGCCTGCTGACGCGGCCCGAACACCAAGCGGCCATTCTGGCCCGCCGACCCGAACTCATGGCGCTCGATGCGGATGACGCCGAACGCGCTGCGGCGCTGCTGGGGCGCGCCTCGGCGGTGGTGGTCGGCCCCGGCTTGGGTCGGGCAGCTTGGGGCGAGCGGCTTTTCCGCTTGGCGCTGGCTGCCGGCAAGCCGACGGTCATTGATGCCGATGGCCTGCGCTGGTTGGCCGATTTGGAAATTCGGCCAGCGGGCGAGCTCATCATCACGCCGCACCCGGGCGAAGCCGCCGCGCTGCTGGCTGATGGTTTTCTTGATCGCGGGTCAAGGCTGTCGTGCGAGTCCAATTCTGCGCCCGGCGACCGCCCTCCCGTTGGGCAGAGGCACCGCCCCGTTAGCACGGCGGAGATTGACGCGGACCGGCCTGCCTGTGCCCTTGCGCTGGCCCGTCAATTCAATGCTGTGGCCGTGCTGAAGGGGCCAGGCACCATTTGCGCGGCCGATGAGCTGCTCGGCCTATGCGCCCACGGCAACCCGGGCATGGCGACCGCGGGCATGGGTGACGTTCTGGCAGGCGTCATCGGCGGGCTGCTTGCCCAAGGCCTTGGCCAACGCCGCGCCGCCACCTTGGGCACCTGTCTGCACGGCTGGGCGGGCGACGAGGCGGCGCGAACCCGGGGCCAGCGGGGGTTGCTCGCCACCGACCTCTTCGATGCCATCGCCACCGCCGTGTCGCAGGGCGACGAGGCCGTGTCGCGGGGCGACGAAGCCGTGTCGCAGGGCGACGAAGCCGTGTCGCAGGGCGACGAAGCCGTGTCGCAGGGCGACGAAGCCGGCACGCGGTGCGAAGGCGACCTCTTGTGACGCCACCAGTGCCCCAAGGGCGCTATCTGCCCGACGAGGCGGCGACGCTGGGGTTTGGCCGGGAGTTGGCCGACGTGCTGAGCGCCAAGGAGGGGTACAACCGAGATGCCATTGTCTTTCTCCAGGGCGGGCTGGGTGCTGGAAAGACTACCTTGGTCCGGGGCATACTTCGGGCAATGGGTTTCGTCGGCCCGGTCAAGAGTCCCACTTACACCCTGCTCGAGCCCTATGACGAACTGCTGGTTTTCCACTTCGACCTCTATCGAATCGCGGACAGCCGGGAACTTGACTTCATGGGCATGGACGACCTGCTCGCCGCGCGAGCCATTAAACTCATCGAATGGCCGGAGCGGGGCGCACCGCGCCTGCCGCCCCCGGATGTCAGCCTCTCCCTGCGCGTCGAAGGCGATGGCCGGCATGTGGAAGTGCGGGTCTAACGAGACGATGCTGCAGGCCGTCGACAGTGCGGTTGCCGGACGCAGGAGCAAGCTCATGCGACAGCCCTGCTCCGCGATCAGGAAAAGCATGCTGCTCGGCCTGCTGGCCCTGCCGCTGGCGTCGGCACTGGCCAACGCCGGGTCGCTGCAGAACATCCGCGCCTATGAAGCGCCGGACCACACCCGCGTGGTGTTCGACACCTCGGCGTCCGCCCAAGCCAGCATCTTCGTCCTAAGCAACCCAAACCGCTTGGTCATCGACTTGGCCAACACGCGCCCGGCGGCTGGCTTTGACCCAGACGTCGCCAGCGCCATGGGCCAACGCGTCAAGAACATTCGCTGGGGTGCCCGTTCAGGCACCTATCGGGTGGTGCTGGATCTGGACAAGCCCCTCAAGCGCAAGGACTTCCAGTTGCCGCCCATTGCGCCTTACGGCCACCGCTTGGTCATCGATCTCTTCGATGAACAGCCCGCCGAACCGCGGCCTGAGCCCAGTGAGCCAGAGGGGCTGCGGCCCGTCGTCATCGCCATCGATGCCGGTCATGGCGGCGAGGATCCCGGCGCCATCGGGGCCAACAAGGTCTATGAGAAGCGCATCACGCTGTCCATCGCCCGCAAACTGGCCGCTCGGTTCAATCAAACGCCGGGATACCGGGCCGTTCTCGTGCGCACGGGCGACTACTACATTCCCCTGCGTCGGCGCACGCAGATTGCCCATCGGGAACGGGCACACCTGTTCCTGTCCATCCACGCGGACGCCTTCAGGAGGCCGGAGGTCAGCGGCGCTTCGGTTTTCATGCTCTCCGAACGTGGCGCGGACAGCGAAATGGCTCGCTACCTGGCGGACAAGGAGAACCGCTCGGACCTGTTCGGGGGAGTGAGCGACGTGAGCGTTGACGACATGGAGCCCTACCTGCGGCAAACGCTGACGGATCTCTCCATGCAAGGGAAACGCCGTCAAAGCAGTGAAGTGGGCACCAAGGTGCTGAACGAGCTCGATCGGGTGACCAAGCTGCACAAGAAGCACGTGGGCCATGCCGGATTCGTGGTGCTCAAGGCGCCGGACATTCCAAGCCTCCTGATTGAGACCGGCTTCATTTCCAATCCCACGGAGGCGCGGCGGCTCAACCAGGCCGAACACCAGGGCAAGATCGTGCGCGCCATCCACCGGGGCGTTGTCAACTATTGGCAGGCCAACCCGCCGCCGGGCACCTTGCTGGCGCATCGTGCTGCCGGCGAACTGAACCACAGGATCCAGCGCGGCGACACCCTCTCCGGGATTGCCGCCCGCTACGGCACCACCGTGGCGCGCCTGCGCCAAGCCAACGGCTTGTCCGGCAATCGCATTCGGGTGGGGCAGGTGCTCACCATTCCCGCTGACAGCTAAGGGAGCGCAATCCCAGTGGGACATCGCATCGCGCAATTGCCGCCGCCAGTGGCCGATCAGATTGCCGCCGGCGAGGTGGTCGAACGGCCGGCCTCCATCGTCAAGGAACTGGTGGAAAACTGCTTGGATGCGGGCGCCACGCGCATTGACGTGCGCATTGAGCAGGGCGGCGTGAAACGGATTCGCGTGACCGATGACGGGCACGGCATTCATCCGGACGACCTGCCGTTGGCGGTCAGCCGCCACGCCACCAGCAAGATCAGCGCGGCCAGCGATTTGACCGGCGTTGCCAGCCTCGGGTTTCGCGGCGAGGCCTTGGCCAGCGCCGCCTCGGTGTCGCGGTTGACGCTGTCCAGCCGGGTGGCTGGCGAGGATCGCGCGTGGCGCATTGAAGTGGCGGGTGGCGTCGAGGCCGGCAGCGGTCCTTGCGCCCATCCGCCGGGCACCACCGTGGAAGTTGAGGATCTGTTCTACAACACGCCGGCGCGCCGCAAATTCCTCAAGACGGAGCGCTCCGAGAACCAGGCCGTGGCCGCGACCCTGCGCCGCTTGGCCTTGGCGCACTTCGACACCACCTTCGAGTGGCATTTGGGCGGGCGGCGCGTGCTGATGCCGGCAGGTGCGCCGGAGGAGCGCCTGAAAGCGGTGTTGGGTGAGGATTTCATGGGTCGCAATCTGGTGATTGACGAGCAGCGGGACGCGCTCACGCTCTCCGGTTGGGTGGCCCTGCCAACCCTCTCCCGGCGGCTGGCGGATCAGCAGTTCTTCTTCGTCAACGGCCGTGCGGTGCAGGACAAGGTGGTGGCGCAAGCGGTTCGCCAAGCCTACCGGGACGTGCTTTTCCACGGTCGCCAGCCGGTGTTCGTCCTCTACCTGCGCCTGCCTGCCGCCCAGGTTGACGTCAACGTGCACCCCACCAAGCACGAGGTGCGCTTTCGCCGGCCTCGGGACGTGCGCGACTTCATATTCGGCAGTCTTAACCGGGCCCTCCGGGACGCACGTCCCGGAGGCCGACGGGACGTGCGTCCCGGAGACTTGCGGGATGTGCAGCCGGAAGTTGGCTCGGCAGCGCCACCCTTGGCCGCTGGGGCGGCGGCTGAGGCGGCGTTGGCACCGGCCGGCGCATCGGGCCGCTCCTTGCGCCAGCAAGGGCTGGCGATGGATGTGGCCCGTAGCGGCGGTTCCACCTTGCAGGTGGCGGAGGCGCTGGCCCACTATCGGACACACAAGCCCGACGAGGGCCAAGCGCCGCCGCTGGGCTACGCCATCGCCCAACTGCACGGCATCTACATTCTGGCGGAGAACGCTGACGGCTTGGTGATCGTCGACATGCACGCCGCTCACGAACGCATCACCTACGAGAAGCTCAAGCAGTCCATCGACGCCCAAGGCCTGGCCATCCAGCAGCTGCTGGCCCCATTGGCCCTCAACACCACCGAGGCCGAGGCGGAATTGGCCGAGGAGCGGCAAGCGGAGCTGGCCGCGATGGGGCTGGACCTGGATCGCACCGGCTTGGCATCGATCACCGTGCGCGCCGTGCCGGCCCTGCTGGCGAAGGGCAATGTCGAAGAGCTGGTTCGTGACGTGCTCGGGGAGATGGCCAAGTTGGGCACCAACCGCGAACTTGTCAACCGCCGCGACGATCTGCTGGCCAACATGGCCTGCCATGCCTCGGTGCGCGCCAACCGTTCGCTCTCATTGGCGGAGATGAACGCGCTGCTCAGGGAGATGGAGCGCACTGAGAACGCCGAGCAGTGCAATCACGGCCGCCCCACCTACCGGGTGCAGACCTTGGCGGAACTCGACGGTCAGTTTCTGCGCGGACAGTAGGCCGACGGCTCGTGCCCATTGTCATGCTGCTCGGCCCCACTGCGGCGGGCAAGACCGATGCCGCCATCGCCTTGGCCGAACGCTTGCCCTGCCATCTCATCAGCATGGACTCGACCCAGGTTTACCGGGGTTTGGACATTGGCTCCGCGAAGCCGCCGAGATCGCTGTTGGCGCGCCATCCCCACGCCTTGATCGACATTCGCGACCCTGCCAACCCCTACACGGCCGCCGACTTCGTGGCGGACGCCGACCGGGAGGTTCGCGCAGCGCTCGCGGGCGGCAAAACGCCAGTGCTGGTTGGCGGCACCATGCTCTACGCCCGCGCCTTTCGCGATGGCTTGGCGGCGCTTCCCCAAGCCAACCCCAAAGTGCGGTCCGCCATCGAAGCCCAGGCCAAGGCCCAAGGGTGGCCCCGATTGCACGCCCGGCTGGCGGAAGTGGACCCAGAGGCCGCGGCGGGGATTCATCCCCACAACGGCGTGCGGCTGCAGCGGGCGCTGGAAGTGTTCGAGACCACCGGCCGCCCGATATCGGAGTACTGGAAGGCGCAACGGCAAAGCCCCGCTGCCGAACGTCTCGGTGAGCCCTTGCTTGAATTCGCCTTGGTCCCCGAAGACCGCGCCATCCTGCATCGGCGCATTGAGGCGCGCTTTGATGCCATGCTGGAGGCGGGCTTGGTCGCGGAGGTCCAGCGCTTGCGCCAACGGCCAGAACTGAGTCCCCGCCTGCCGGCCCTGCGCGCCGTGGGATACCGGCAAGTTTGGGGCCATCTGGATGGCGAGTTTGAGGCCTCGGAGATGCGCGCCAAGGCCTTGGCCGCCACCCGTCAACTGGCCCGTCGGCAATTGACTTGGCTTCGGAGCTGGCCTTGGGTGGACGTTCTGGGGAGTGCTGAAGGGATGGCGGCAGCGGCGAGCGTGGCCGCGGCCAGCTTGGCCGCGGGGGTTGGTTGAGCGGATAAGTCGCCTCCGAACAAGACGCTAATGCGCATTTTCGCCGTCCAATATTGCGGTTTCCGGTAGCATTGGGACGATTTTGTTGCAATTTGCGCTCCTTCTCGCTAGTTTGAACGTTGAACTGCGTCAAGGGCTAACATGTCGGAAGCGGTCGCACTGGTCACGGGCGCCACCCGTGGCGCTGGCAAGGGCATAGCGCTTGGGCTTGCGAGTCGGGGCATGGTGGTTTACGTCACTGGACGGTCCAAGCAGGAGGCCACTGCAACCCTCAAAGGGGAAGTGCTGCCCGGCACCCTTGATGAGACCGTCGCCGCCATCAATGCCGCGGGCGGCACGGGCGTTGGCATCCAATGCGACCATGCGGATGATGCGGCAACTCGGGCGGTGGTGGAGCAGATCGACGCCGAGCGGCAGCGGCTGGACATCCTGGTCAACAACGCCGCGCTGGTTCATGACAACCTGATCGATCCCGGCGGCTTCTGGGAGAAGCCGCTGGAACTGGCCGGCATCCTGGATGTTGGCCTGCGCTCGGCCTACGTCGCGAGCTACTATGCCGCGCCCATCATGGTTCGGCAGGGCTCCGGGCTCATCACCTTCACCTCGTCCTTCGGGTCAGTCTGCTACATGCACGGCCCGGCATACGGCGCGCAGAAGGCCGGTTACGACAAAATGGCCGCCGACATGGCTGTGGACTTGGAGAACACCGGCGTTGCTGCGGTGTCTTTGTGGCTTGGCCCTCAGCGCACGGAGCGCACAGAGGTGGTGCTGCGCCACCGCGGCGAGCAGTATGACGATTTCATGGCCCTCGCCGAGACGCCGCAATTCAACGGCCGCGTCATTCACGCCCTAGCCGGGGATCCGAAGCTTGCGGAAAAATCCGGGCTCACCTTGGTGACCGCGGAACTGGCACTTGAATACGGCCTGACCGACGAGGGCGGCAAGCAACCCCCGTCCTACCGGGAACAGCTCGGCGAACCGCGCGTGTCCCACCCGGCGCGGGTGATCTAATGCACCTTGCGCCGAATGCCGTGTCCCCATGGCTTGGTTGCGGCGCCGATTCTCTTGAAGGCGTGAATTGGCAGGCTTGAACTGGCAGGATTGATTGCTTGGGCATGAGCGGAGGTAGCGGCATGCAGGACTTCACGGACAAGCTGGCCGTCATCACTGGCGGGGCCAGCGGCGTTGGCCGGTCGCTGGCCTTCGCGCTCGGCGCGGAAGGTGCGCGGGTGCTGATCGCGGACGTGGATGAGGCGGGCCTGAAGGCAACTGAGGCGGAGTTGGTTGAGCGCAACATCGACGCCCGCAGCCTGATTTGCGATGTCTCCACGCAGGACAGTGTCAACCGGTTGGCTGCCACCGCCTTCGATGAGCTCGGCGGTGCGCATCTGGTGTTCGCCAACGCCGGCATCTCAGCCGGTGAGGCAGGCAATCTCTGGGAGTATTCCCCCCACGACTGGCAGTGGACTTTCAACGTCAACTTCTGGGGCGTTGTCCACAGCATCAATGCCTTCATGCCGCGGCTGACCGCCCAGGGGGAGGAATCGCATCTGGTGGTGACGGGCTCGGGCAACGGGGCCTTCATCGTCTATCCCGACCAGCCTGTTTACACGGCCACCAAGGCCGCCATCCAGGCAGTGGCTGAAGCGCTGCACATCCAAACGCGCAATCAGCAAAGCCCGGTGCGGATTCACGCGCTGTTTCCCGGGCCGCACATTGTGGAAACCGGCATTTTCGACTCCGACCGCGTGCGCCCGCAGGCCTTTGCCAAACCGGAGGGCACGCCGGAAACCGGCATCAACTCCGCGGAGGACCTGCGCAGGATCATGGCGGCCATGGGCCAAAAGCTGGTCACCACCCACCCGGATGAGGTGGCGCAGACGGCGATTCAAGGCGTGCGCGACAATCAATTCTGGATCGCACCCATGAACGCTGGCACCCAGCAGAAGATCAGGGCTCGGTTCGACTCGATCCTCAATCGAAGCGAACTGCCCATCCCCACACTCGGCTAACGCGGTGCGGCCTTGGATGGATTGAATGACTTGTGAAACGACGGGCTTCGGGCGCATGAACCGACTGTTCTGGTAGCCTTTGCCGGCGATCAGGACGACCCGTGATCAGCGAGAACAGAGGAGAGCAGCCCATGGGCATCGGACTCGACCTACCCATTCCCTTCGGTTGGTTTGCCGTCGCCTACAGCAAGGATCTGGCGCCTGGCGACGTCAGCCCTACATTCCTGTTCGGCCAGCACCAAGCGCTGTTCCGCACCGAAAGCGGTGAAGCCAGGATGCTGGAGGCGTTCTGCCCCCATCTGGGCGCGCACCTCGGGCATGGCGGCAAGGTGGTTGGTGAACAGCTCGCCTGCCCTTTCCACGGCTGGCAAATGGACGGCGATGGCGTGGTGCGCGAGGTGCCTTACGCGGAGACCATGCCACCCCGCGCCCGGGAGGGCGCTTGCCTGCACAGCTATCCGGTGCAGGAGCGCAATCAGATGATCTGGGCTTGGTACCATCCGCGGCGCATTGCGCCCACTTTCGAGATCGAGGACATCCCCGAGTTCTCGGACTCCGACTGGAGCGAACTCGAGACCTACGAGTGGGAAATCGAGTCCCACATTCAGGAGACCGGCGAGAACGCGGTGGACATTGCCCACTTTGTTTACGTCCACGGCGCCCGGACCATGCCCAAGGCGAACATCACCTTGGACGGCTGCCGCCGAGTCACCGAAATGGTGTCGCTCTCGCCCAAAATCGGCGAAGACGGCAGCATCGATCTGTCAAAGACCGAGGATTCCCACCTGATCAGCCGCAACTGGGGGCCGGGCATGAGCTGCCAGACTTTCGACCGCGCCTTCAAGACGGTCATGATGGGCACCATGACGCCGGTGACCCACGATCGCTTGATCCTGCGGTTCGCCTTCGCCAGGCCGAACAACATCTCCGAACAGTTCAATGTGCTGACCAACGGCCTGATCGCGGAAGTGGTCCGCCAAGTGGGGCACGACATCGAAATCTGGAAGCACAAGCTCTATCGCGACGACCCCATCCTCTGCGATGGCGATGGCCCGGTGGCGAAGTACCGGCAGTGGTTCCGGCAGTTTTACGACGAGGGCGCTGAAGACGCGCCGGTTCGGTTGGTCGGCTAAAGCTCATCCGCAACGAGGCAGCCCATGGCAACCACTGTTGAATACGACCTAGGACCCTTCACCTTCCCCCGGGGCTGGTTCATGGTGGCGGAGGCTAAGGAAGTGGGTGAGGCCGTGTTGCCCCTGCGCTTCTTCGGGCGGGAACTGGCCCTGTACCGAGGCGGCAGCGGCCAACTGGTGCTGCTGGACGCCATGTGCGCCCACATGGGCACCAACATGGCGCGCAACAAGACCTCGTATGTGGTCCTGGACGGCCAAATCGAAGGCGATTCCATCCGCTGCCCCTACCACGCTTGGCGCTATGGTCCGGATGGCCGCTGCGACGACATTCCCTACCATGACGGCCCGATTCCAGCCAAGGCCTGCGTGCGCAGTTGGCGCGTGGCGGAACGCTACGGCTGCGTGTGGATGTGGCACGATCCGGAAGGCGGCGAGCCGGACTATGACCTTCCGGAGCTGCCCGAGTGGGACGACGCCGGCTGGGTGAACTGGACCATCGATCACATGGGAGAGATTGACTCCCACCCCCAGGAAGTGATCGACAACATGGCGGACGCGCCGCATCTGGGGCCCATTCACGGCTCCACGCTTGAGTACTTCGAAAACGAAGTGCGGGACCACGTGGTCATCCAGCGGCAGGGCGGCGGGCACAAAACCCTCGCAGCCAGCAACACGCTGCTGGAAACGGATACCTTCTACACCGGCCCCGCGATCCTCATTTCGCGCCTGACCGGCTTTTATGACGCGATCATGCTGATTACCCACACACCCATCGACGACGGCCGGCTCAAGGTATGGCATGCCCTGATGGTCAAGGGCGAAAGCCCTGTCGTCACCGAAGCCGACGTTGCCCAGGCGCGGGAGTTTCAGGAATCAAGCCGCTTGGCCTTCCTGCAGGACTTCGAGGTCTGGACCGCCAAGGCGCCGGTCTTTCAGATCATGCAGATCCGCAGCGACGGGCCATTCCACAAGATTCGCGAGTGGTATCGCCAGTTCTACAATCCGCGGGCAGAAGCAGCCGGGCGCCAAGCCAAGGCCAACGGCACCTATCTCACCAGCTGGCTTAAGCCCGCACCCGAGGAGGTGATCGCCCGGGGGCGCTACTGATCGCGGCTAGTTTCATGAGGTGATCGCCCGGGGGCGCTACTGATCGCGGCTAGTTGAATTGAAGACTCTTTGTCGCGAAAGCGACGCAGCGTAAGCGACCCAGGAGAGCACATGGCAAACGCCGTTTCCCACTCGCACAGCAGCCCGCATTCTGCGGAAGCTTTCTGGGCAGTGCTGCACAGCAGCCCGCATTCTGCGGAAGCTTTCTGGGCAGTGCTGCGCGCCTTTACCGAGATCGATTGGCTGGTGGGTGCGGGCAACTACAAGGTGGGAGAGCATGACGGGCACCCCGCGCGCATTCTGGGCATGGATGTTCCCATCGTCGAGTTCCTCGGTCGGTCCTGCTCGGCAGCGACGACGAGCGCCGGGAACTTCGCTACGGCGTGTTGAAGAACCCCTTCGTGCCGGTGGACAACTACCGGGCCACCGTCACCGTGGCGCCCACAGATGAGGGTTGCCTTGTCCGGTTCAGCGCCACGTTTGAGCTGGACGAGGTGCCTTTCGACCAAGTCAAGCAGATGCTCACGGCCGCCTATCAGATGATGGGCAGCCGCATCGACGGCGAACTGGGCTGACTGCCGGTCCGCGCATGGGAACCTACGTTGTCACCGGCGCCGCCAGCCAGCGGCATCGGCCAAGCCATCAAGCGGGGGTTGGAGTCCGAGGGCCACCACGCCATCGGCCTGGACCTGCGGGACAGTGACCTTCGCGCCGACTTGGCGGATGGTGGCCAATTCGCCGCCGCTGTTTCGGAAATCAAACGCCTTGCGCCGGACGGTCTTGATGGCCTTGTGCCCTGCGCCGGGGTCGGTGCGGAGAATCCCAACAAGGCCTTGATCCCGCGGGTCAACTATTTCGCAACGGTGGACAGATGAGGGTTGGTGGAGGCCCTGATGCCGGAGCTTGAGAAGCGTCGCGGCGCGGCGGTGCTGATCTGCTCCAACTCCGCCACCCTGATGCCCTATGAGGAGGGCTACGTGCAGGCCCTGCTGGATGGCGATCGAGACAAAGCCGTAGGCTTTGCCGAATCGATGGCAGGCTTCCAGCTATACGGCGGCGCTAAGTTCGCGCTGGGGCGCTGGATGCGTGGCCGGAGCACGGCCGCTGCCCGGGCTGGTGTGCGCCTGAACGCGCTGGCGCCCGGCTACACCGAGACGGCGATGACCGAAGCCGGATTGCAGGATCCCCAAATCGGCCCCAGCATGCGGGAATTCGTCAAATCCATTCCCATCGGCCAAAGCGCACAGCCCGAAGACCAAGCGAACGCGGCGCTCTTTCTGCTTTCCGGGAAGGCCGCCCACATCGCCGGCGCGGTGCTGTTCGTGGATGGCGGACACGACGCCATGTTTCGCCCTGATCGCTTCTAAGGGTTCCATCGCCAGCGCTGGCCGCGAAAGTCCGTGGCCTGTGCCCTGTTGAATGCCCCGGCCTCGGGGCTGGGGTCAGTTGCTGCCCAGCCTCCGTACTTTTCTACCAGGCCTGATAGCGGCGCCGTGCATGGGCTTGCCGGGCGGCGATTGCGCGCTTGCGGGCTTGCGCGTCCACTCGGGCGGTTCCCGGTTCCAGTCTCTGCTCCAAGGCGTGCATCTTGACCAGTTCCGAACGCACTGCCGGTGGCGCAAAGTCCTCCTCCTTGGGGCTTTGGATGCGGGCATAAAGCACGCCTTGGCTGAGGCCGGCTGTGTCGATCCAGTTGCGCACGCCGGGGTCCTGAGGTGAGACCACGAACTGATACCGGCCGTCCGCTGTGGGTGCCGCCTGGGCGCCGTCGTTGCACCATGAGAGGCTGGTTTGCCGGTTTATCCAGTCTGGGCTGGCCGCCCAAAAGTTGGCGACTTGGAAGCCGCAGTAGGCGGCCTCGACGTCTGCAATGGTGACGATGAGGGCCTCGTCCTGGGCGATGCTGAAAAAGCCAGCGCTGAAATGCTGGGTGGGAATGCCCAACGACTCCGTTGGCCGGAAGTCGATGAAGTTGTTTTCGCCAACCAAGCGCATCCGGGCGGAAAAGTCAGGCCAGAACCGGCCTTGGCGCTTGAGGATCTCCGTGGCCTGCTGGATTGGGCCAATGAGGTCGCGCTCACGCAGGGGCGGTGACAATTCGCCATCGGTGCCGACCCGTTCGATCTCCAGGGTTGCGGGCTGCTCCGTTGCCCAGTCAGTGAAGCTGTCGCGAATAATCAGGGTGATGAGCCGTTCGGTGGGAGCGAGCTCCATCCAGTTTTCACCCATGCGCTCGGCGCTTAAGAAAATCTCGAAGCTGCCGTCCTCGCCCACCGTCAGGTCGTCGTCTTCGAAGATGCTGATGGCGCCTTGGGGATCCGGTCCGTAGAACTGCTCCAGCAGGAAGTCCGATGCGCTGCCCAGCTTCCCCCAGACGCGATAGACATGGGCACCGTCGGGATTGGAGATGGTGGCGGCCCGGTACAGGGTATCGGGGTTGTCGACGCCAATCTTGATGCTCGGCGAGAGCAGCAGCCTGATGTGCGGGTAGTTTCCGTCGCCGCCGCCCATGGCCCCCAACACGTTGGAGGCAATGATGCTCTGCATGAGCTGTATCGCGCCGGCCCGGTGGGCATCGTCGATCTTGAACGAGTCGCTGGCCAACAGGTTGTCCTGCAGTTCGGCGATTGCCCTGTAGTACTCGTCCCAGGCTTGGAGCAGCGCGGCAGTGTCTTCGTTGGGCGGTGTTTCCTTGAGGGAATCGCCACAGGCCGTGCCAAGCAGCACGGCAAGCGCAACTGCTGATGCCCTGAGGTTGAGAGTTACCACCAGCCTAGCTCCGTCGGGACGGGTCAGTTCATTTCGTAGGCGACGGTCAACCCCCAGGTGCGGCCGCGGTTGTAGCCGCCGAGTATGAAGTTGCTGACGGGGAAGGTGTTCTCCAGAACCCGCTTGTCGCCCAGGTTCTTGCCCTCAAGCGTCACGCGCCATCGGCTGTCTGCGGAGCGGTAGGTCAGGAACGCATTGGCGAGGATGCGGTCGTCGGACTCGGCGGCTAGGAAAAAGGGATTCGTCAGGTCGATTGGCGAGTCCGTGTACATCTTGTCCCGGTAGTCGGCATCGGCGCCGAAGGTCAGGCTGCCGGCGCCGCCCAGGCTGGCCGTGTACTGTACCCGGGCCTGCACCGTCCACTCCGGCGCGTAGCCCATGGCATGGTCATCCGCCACATTGCCCAGCATGCCGGGCGCCACTTCATCGATCAGTTCCTTGACCTCCACATCCAAGTAGCCGAGGTTGAGGTTCAAGGCCAAGCCGTCCACCGGCGGCAGCCACAGCAATTCGAACTCGAAGCCGCGGGTTTCCACCTTTCCTGCATTGTCGTTCTGCTGCACCAGGGTGCCGGTCGAGTCATCCAAGGCGATCACCCTGAACTGTTTGTCCTGGTAATCGTTGATGAAGGCTTCCGCGTTGAACCGCAGGGAGCCGTCCGCAAGCGTCGTCTTCAAGCCCGCCGAATAGGTGGTCACGGTTTCTGGCGCGTAGGTTGATGCGTTGTACGCGCGGCCGGTGAAAGTGAACCCCCCGGACTTGAATCCGGTGGACACGCCCCCGTACAGCAGCGTGCTGTCGGAGGCGCGGAAGCTTAGCTTGGCGCTTGGGGTGAACTCCGACCAATTCTCGTCCCCGATCTTGTTCTCCGGGTAAGTGGTCACGGTTTCCGTGTCGCCGAGGCCAATGATGTTGCCCTGCAGGTCCCGGTGGGGCTGGAAGAAGTTGAAGAACGGCAGGTTCGGCAAGATGGCGGCGCCCGTTGGCGACAGCACCAAGGGCGCCTGCTCCAGCCCCGGAAGGCGAACGAAGGCGGCCACGTGCTGGGTCAGGGTGACGTCCGCGATCTGGTCGATGTCCTGCTTGTCGGTCGTGTAGCGGCCGCCCACCGATAGCTGCCATTGATCGTTGATGTCCCAATCCAAGTTGGCATAGACGGAGGTTGACTCCAGCCCGCGATCGTCGTCATGGGTGCGTTTCACATGGCTGGTCAGCAGGCGCAGCAATGGCGTCTGCGTGGTCAGGGATACGTTTTCGAAGTCCCCGTCCAGGTAATACAAGCCGGCCACCGCATTGATGCGGTCACTGGTGTAGTGCAGCTGCAGTTCCTGTGACCAGTCCTTGGTGTCCCGGCTTTGCAGGGTGTCGATGAATACCTGGTGGGTGCCGTCGAAGTCGAACGGGTAGTTGTATTCCCCGGTGCGCAGCGCGGTGACGGATTTCACGGACCAGGCCTCGTTCATGTCCCAATCGACGGTCAGCGAGACGCCGTTGGTGTCGATCTTGAATTCATCGAAGCCACCGTCGATGAAGGCGGTGTTCACGTGGTCCTTGCTGGTCGGCAGGCTGGTGTCGAGGGCCTGCCCTGGGGCTAGGTAGGCTGCCCCGGGCACGAACAAGTTGGCCGTGCTCAGCAGTGCCCCGAAGGCGCCCAAGCCGGCGGGCCCGCCTAGGTTGACGGCAACGCGGGTGGGCACGTAGGGGTCGGAATCGTCCCTCAGCATGTCGCCCACCAGCTTGAAGCGCAATGAATCGGACGCCTGCCAGATCAGGCTGCCGCGCATGGCCAGCCGGTCGGCGCCGGCAAACTCCGAGCCGTCGTGCAAATTGGTCTGGTAGCCGTCATGATCGGTTTTGGAGACGGCAAAGGAAGCGAACAGCGAATCCTCCACGAGCGCTCCGGATAGGTTGGCCCGGACCTTGCGCAGGCTGTCCTCGCCCAGCTTGCCCTCGATGCGGGCGCGGGTTTCATTGCCGGGTTCCCGGCTCACGTACTTGAGCGCCCCGCCAATGGTGTTGCGGCCGTAGAGGTGGCCTTGGGGACCCTTGAGAACCTCGATGCGCTCCACGTCGTACACGTCAAGCAAGGCGCCGCCGGTGCGGTTCAAGTACACGTCGTCAACATAGATGCCCACGCCTTGGTCAAAGCCTGGGTCGTTGCCGATGCCGCGAATGAACACTTGTATGGCGCCGGCGATCAGGCCGTTGGTTTCATTGACCGTGATGTTCGGCGTAAGGCGCGCAACCTCCATGATGTTGTCCACGCCGCGCTCCTGAAGCTCTTCACTGCCGTAGGCGCTGACAGCCGCTGGCACCTCCTGCAGGTTCTCCGTGCGCTTGCGGGCCGTGACCAGGATTTCCTCAATAACGTTGGTGCTCTGGGCGTACACCTTAGTGGGTACCATTGCGCTGGCCGGCGCCAAAATCAAAGCCGCTACGCCCCAGAGGGCGGGGCGCAGGATGGTGTTGCGAAACATGCTCACTCCCAAGTGCGAAAAACAACGGATGATTCTACTGCATTGGCAAGCCTCCCCGGAGCTTGTGCCCGACAAATCAGCCATTCCTGTTTTGACAATTCCGTGGGACTGGACGTTCGGCGGAACAACGCAACCCGCTCAAGCCCCGACGAAAAAGCTAATACGAGAACTGCCGCTCACAAAGAAACGCACGCCGAGTTGCGAAGCAACTCGCACGTGCGGCGCAGCCGCACGCGTGCGGCTGCGCCACACGCCTTGTGTTGTTTGATCCGCCTGCCGTATCGTTCAGGGATGCAGCCCGGCGACGAGAATTGGCATTGCGCCGTGCAGGCGCCTTTGGAGGTGGCCAACGCGGGGGCGGTGTCTTGGGATGTGGAAACCGACTGGCTCATCGTCGGCTTCGGCGGTGCCGGAGCCGCGGCGGCGGTGGAGGGGCGGGAGCAGGGCCTTGAGGTCGTGGCCATCGACCAAGCCGAAGGCGGTGGCGCCACCCTGGCCAGCGGCGGCGTCTTCTATGGGGGTGGCGGCACGGCCGTGCAGCGCCAGTGCGGGGAGCAGGACAGCCCGGAGAACATGCTGGCCTACCTCAAGCTGGAGACCCAGGGCGTGGTCAGCGATGCAACCTTGGAGCGCTTCTGCCGCGGCAGCGCAGCGGACGTGGATTGGCTGATGCGCCATGGGGTCAAGTTCGGCGGCCCGGTCTGGAAGCGCAAGACCTCCTATCCGAACGTCAAGTACTTCCTCTACCACCCGGACAACAGCCTGCTGCCTGCCGCCGCGAAGATCGCCAAGCCGGCGGCGAGAGGCCATCGGGGCATGGCCCGCAGGGGCAACAGCGCGGTCAATCTGGGCGGTGCGATCTACTCGCCGCTCAAGCGGGCCGCCCTGCAGGCGGGGGCCAGTCTTGAATGCAAGACTGAGGCTCGGCAACTTATCGTGGACCGCACCGGCGCCGTGATCGGCGTGCGGGCCCTGCAGCTGCCGGCCCGCTCCCCGGCCTATGCGGAACACAGCAAGCGCCTTGCCCGCGGCCACCGGCTGACCCAGCTCTACCCCTTCTTCCTGCCCGGCGCAAAGGCCGTGCACGCCATGGCCGGCAAGCACTTCGCCAAAGCCGTGGCCATCGAGAACGCCGAGCGCCAGTGGCGCACCTACCGGGCGCGCCGTGGCGTTTGCCTGAGTGCCGGGGGGTTCATTTTCAACCGGCCCATGGTCGAAGCGCACTGTCCCAGTTTCCGCGCCGGCATGCCGCTCGGCACCATGGGTGATGACGGCAGCGGCATCCGCTTGGGGCAGAGCGTCGGCGGTGCGGTGGACCGCATGGATCGGGCCACGGCTTGGCGCTTCATCAACCCACCCGCTGCTTGGGCCAAGGGCCTCATTGTCGATGGGCGGGGCCGTCGGTTCGTCAACGAGTGCGCTTACGGCGCCACAATCGGCGACGCCATGGTCGCGCAGGCGGGCGGCAAGGCCTGGCTGATCCTTGACTCGGCGTTGGTGCGCGAGTCCTGGGGGCAGATCGCGCCGGGCAAGGTGCTGCCATTCCAGCAGCAACTCGCGGCGCTCAACCTGCTGTTCGCCAAGCGCAAGGCGAGCAGCGTCGTGGCGTTGTGCCGCAAATTTGGATTTGATGAAGCGGTCCTGTCCGACACCTTGGCCCAGGCGGCACGCGCGGCCCGC
This sequence comes from Candidatus Azophilus sp., assembly GCA_965220835.1. GTDB lineage: Bacteria > Pseudomonadota > Gammaproteobacteria > Pseudomonadales > Azotimanducaceae > Azophilus. The sequence goes on from OZ244842.1 coordinate 3,915,082, forward strand.
GGCGAAGTTGAGGATGCGTTCGGCAAGCCCGCGGAGGACCGGTGCGAACTGCGCCCGCCGTTCCACGTGATCGACGTGTCCCTGGGCGCCAAGCTGCTGCCCTGCACGGTGCTTACCGTGGGCGGTTTGGTCGTCAACGAGGCGACCGGCCAGGTCAGAAGGGAAGATGGCCAGGAGATCAGCGGGCTCTATGCGGCGGGCCGCACAGCGGTGGGCATCCCCTCACACCTCTACGTCAGCGGGCTTTCAATCGCCGACTGCGTCTTTTCCGGACGGCGCGCAGCCCAGCACGCGGCGGGCGTTCAGGTCAGCCATTGAAGCCTGGCAACCCGGGGAAGTAGTGGCCGGCAGTCATGCCGCCGTCCATGACCAGCTCGGTGCCGTTGCAGTAGCTCCCGGCATCTGAGGCCAGGTAGAGCACGCCTTGGGCGATTTCCTCGGGCCGAGCCCCGCGCCGCATGGCCACGAAGTGGTGGCCTTGGTCGAATTCCTCTGCCGTTGAGCCGAACGGGTTGCTCATTCGCGTGTTGACGCCGCCGGGATGCACGCTGTTCACGCGCACGCCCGCCGGGCCCAGCTCCAGCGCGGCGCTGCGGGTCAGGCCGCGTACCGCAAACTTGCTGGCGGCATAGGCGCCGGTGGCATTGTTGGGAGACATGCCCGACACCGAAGAGGTGTTGACGATCGCCCCCCGTCCGGCCGCCCGCATCACCTTGGCCACCGCTCGAATGCCCAGGAAGACGCCGGTGACGTTGACCTCCAGCACCCGCCGGAACTCCTCGGGCGACAGGTCCTCAAGCAAGCCAAAGGCGAGAATGCCGGCGTTGTTGGCGAGTATTTCCAAGCTGCCATGGGCGGCGACCGTCTCCGCCACCAGCGCCTGCCAGCCGGATTCGTTGGTCACGTCAAGCACTGCGGCGCTCACTTGGCTGTGTGCCGCAGCGACCGCTTGCAAAGGCTCATCGTCAATGTCAACGGCCACCACATGACGGGCGTCGGCCTCCAAGAATGCCGCCACGATGGCTTGGCCGATGCCGCGGGCGGCGCCGGTTACGATGGCGGTGCGGCCGCTGAGCGAGTAGGGGTTGGACATCGGGCTTGCCCTCTGCGGATCAACGGGCGGCGTCCATTTGCGCCAAGTGATGGGCCGCCAAGTAGCCGAACGTCATGGCCGGGCCCAAGGTCGCGCCGGCGCCGGGGTAGGCGCGGCCCATCACGGAGGCACTGGTGTTGCCGATGGCGTAGAGGCCAGCGATCGGCTCACCGGCGCGGTCCAGCGCTCGGCCGTGCTCATCGGTGACCACGCCGCCCTTGGTGCCGATGTCGCCGGGAAAGATCTTCAGCGCGTAGAACGGCGCTTGCGCCAACGGTCTGAGGCAGGGATTGGGTGCCTGGCGGGGATCGCCGTAGTAGCGGTCGTAGCCGTTCACGCCACGCTGGAAGTCCGGGTCTTCGCCTCGCGCTGCATGTTCGTTGAAGCGGGCCAGGGTGGCGGCAAGGACGTCGCCGTCCACTTCGATGGCGGCCGCCAACTCAGCCAAGGTCTGGCCCTTGCGCAAGGCGTCCCAAAGGCTGGGCTTCACGGCGCCGTCGCGGCTTGGAGGGCCTGGCAGCATGGGGCCGACGGCGTACCGGGACCGGTACCACGCGTCAAAAATGAACCAGGACGGCGTGGTGGGGCAGTCCGGCGAATTGAGCCGCATCATCTCGCCACCGGCCGCGTGGTAGGAGGCGGATTCGTTCATGTAGCGCTTGCCGAGCCGGTTGACGATGATGCAGCCGGGCAGGGCGCGTTCGGCGAACATGGGCCGAGCCCGGTCTTCGTCGCTAAGACGGAAGGCCGGTGCCCACCAAGCGGCATCCATGAGATCCAAGGCGGCGCCCGCACGTTCGGCGGCTTGGATGGCGTCGCCGGTGTTGTTGCGTTGCGAGCCGGACCAGTTCGGGGACGTCGCAGTCTGAAAGCCGGCATGGCGCAGGCTGGCGTTGTGCTCGAAGCCGCCAGCGCCAAGCACGACGCCGCGGCGGGCGCGAATGGTGCGCCGTTCACCGGCCACCTCGACCTCAGCGCCGACCACCCGGCCCGCTTCGACGACCAGTTCCTTGAACGCCACGCCCAGTTTGACGGGCACCCCCCTGCCGTTCAGCGCCCGCCGCAGTTGGCCGAGCAGGGCGTTGCCGGCGGTCAGCCGGCGGTCTTTGGGCGTGCGCAGCCGTTGCGGGACGTCGAGCCAATAGCGCGCCATCACCTTGAGGATGCTCCACCACCAGCCGGGGCCGCGGGTCATGATGGGCCGGGCTTCGCTGATGGTCCAGTTGACGCGGCCGAAGGCCTGGGCGCCGGGATGGATGGGCTGCAGGGCCTGGTAGTCTCCGCCCAATTGGCCGGCGCTCATGGGCCGGGTCTCATGGGATCGGTTTTGCTTGGCCCCCGCCAGGTCCATGTGGTAGTCGGCATAGTTGACGCATTGGAAGACCGGGCCGCCGTGGGCCTCCAGAAAGTCGAGCATTTTGCCGGCGTTGTCGATGTAGGCCCGAATCCGGGCCTCCGGCACTTCATCTCCCGTGAGCGCCTTGATGTAGGTGAACGCCTCCTCCGGGGTGTCCTCGAAACCCGCCTCGCGCATGTGCCGGCTGCAGGGAATCCATAGGGTGCCTCCGGAGGTGGCCGAGGTGCCGCCCCAGAGGTGGCTTTTTTCGATCACCAAGGGCTCGACGCCAAGCTCCGCAGCCACCAGGGCGGCGGTCAGCGCACCCGCACCCGAACCCACCACCAGTACGTCGGTGGTCCAGTCGCCTTGGGCCGCGTCCGTCATCGCCTCATCCGAACCCGTGGGTTAGGCGGCAAAATCCGTGCGGCGTGGCCCCACCCGCTCCGCCACTTGGCCCAGTTTGGCGGCATCGAAGCCGTAGAATTCGATCGCGTTGCCGCCGAGCATGGCGGCGATGTCGTCGTCCGGCAGGCCCTTGAAGGTCTCGATCATCTTCGGGACGGTGTGCGGCCAAGTGCCCTCGGGATGGGGGTAGTCGCTGCCCCACATGATCTGCGCCATGCCGATGTCATGGCGGATCTCGGCGTCGGACCGGGGCATGCAGGATGCGCCAATGGCGCAGTTGCGGCGGAAGTAGTCCGTGGGCGACATGGAAAGGTGGCTGCGGTAGTCGCCGAGCTTGGCGCTGAAGAAGGTGTCGTGGTAGTGGTGGTCGAGCATGCGCAGCAGCGGCGGCAGCATCCAGCCCTGCCCGGTTTCCGTGACGCTGGCCTTGAGCCTTGGGTAGCGTTCGAAAACCCCGCCCCAGAGCATGAAGATGATCGGCCGATAGGTCCAGAAGAACACCTCGGAGATGTAGATGCCGAGGCCGCCCGGGTAGCTGGCTTGGTCAGCCTCGGGAAAGCCCTTGCCGAAGAAGTGATCCATGGGGGCGGCGCCCGAGTGGAAGCAAACCACCATGCCAAGATCCTCGCACGCTTCCCAGAACGGGTTGTAGCGCGGATGATGATAGGGTTCGAACTCGCCGGTGAGGATCAAGGGGATCATCATGCCGCCCAAGCCGCTTTCAGCGCCGAAGCGGACTTCCTCCACGGCTCGGTCGATGTCCCAAAGCAGCGGGCACACGGCCACCCCGAAGTGCCGCACCCGGTCGCGGGCGCAAAGTTCTGCCAGCCAGCGGTTGTGGGCGCGGGCGCCGGCCCATTGCAGGTCCGGCACGATGCCCTCCGTGGGCAGCGACAGGCCAGCGCCAAAGGGCGGCGCGTTCTGTTCGGTGATGCCGTCAGGGAAAATGATCTCGCCGGCGATGCCGTCGCCATCGAGCACTTCGAGGCGGTGCTGGTAGTCCCAAGCGCCGGATAGCTGCGCCTCGCGGCCGGCCCGCCACTTGTCGTTGGCCTCCTTGACCAGGAACACGCGTTCGGCCTTTTCGGTCATGGCCTGCTGGATGGGCAGCGCCATGTCGAAGACCTCCCGGTGCTGCGGATCCAGGTACGCCCGGTACTGCGTGGGCGGCAAGCCGGCGTGGCAGTCGGAGGAAACTACGGTGAAACGGTCCATGATTCCGGCCTCGTCAGGATTTCTTGGGGCCACCCATCTCCCCGGGAAAGCGGCTGCCGCCAATGGTGTCGGCGAACGGCCAGAAGGCCTCTTCATCAAGGGGCCCGGCCACAGTGATTTCCCGGGCCAGAAACTCCGGCCACCAGAGCCGGGCTTCCACTGGGCCGCAAACGGGCAGGGACTGGGCCAGGGGGTCCCAAGCGCTGTCCCGCAGGGTGAGTTCGCCCTCCAGCGCCTGCTGATAGGCGGTGCGGTACTTTGCGTAAACCCGCACCACGTGGGGCGGATAGTCGTAGGTTTTCGGCTGCATGGTCAACGAGCGCGAGCACTTGATCCACCATTCGTTGACCTCGGTGACTTCACCCGGCTCATCGACGCCAGACACGGCGCCGCTGTACTCCAAATAGGTGTTGCGCTGATGCGAGACGCAGGCCTCAACCCGATCCATCAATCGAAAGTAGCGAATCTGGGCCAGGTACTTCGGCTGCCCCCAGTGTTCGCGGCTGATGTACACCGCCTGCTCCTGATCGATGGCGTAGCCCAGTGAGTACTCGCCCTCGATGCCGTCGTAGCTGGCGGTCACGTTCATCACCAAGCCGAGTTCGGGTTCGTTGCCGACCGGGAAGTTGTAGACGGTGAGGCGCGCCTCGGGCTGCTCGGTTGGGCTGATGCCTGGTGGCAGGAGCTGGCTCACCTGCGCTGGGTCGGTGGGATAGGCGATCTTCAACATTGGCCAATTGGCGTTGTCGCCTGGGATGCCTTGGGGCTCGGTGCCGCTCATGCTGCCTGCCTCCTTGATTGTTGAAGTTGGGATTGTTGAAGTTGGCTTGACTTGGGCGGGCGATCTTGGATGACCCTTGACCCCGCGCTAATTTCCCATCTCGTACACTAGGTCGATGCCGTAGGTGCGTGGTTGGCCCCAGGTTGCCCCGGCGTAGCCGAGCGATGCGAAGTCGATTCCCCATTCGCGGTACTCCTCGTCCGCGAGGTTCTTGATCCACAGGGAGATGCGCAGGCTGCCGCCACCGAGGCCGATGTCGTTGAGGCTGGCGCGCGCATCCAGCAGCCAGCGCGATTTGGCGCTGTCATATTGGTTCTGAAAGGGATGGAAACGGGCCTTGCCAGTGTGGGTGGCGTCGAATCGCAGCGATAGGAAGCCAGCGGCCGTGGGCCTGAAGTCGTACTGCAGGCCGATGCTGGCGGTGGTCTCCGGCGCCCCTGCCGTGGTTGCATCGGCAATGTCCTCCTCTTGGTCGGTCGCTGGATTGCGGGCGACGTACTCATCGTAATCCGCATCAAGATAGCCAAAGTTGAAGTCGGCAATCAGGCCTTCGGCCAAAATGGCCACCGCATCGAGCTCGATGCCTTGGTAGGTGGCCTTGCCGGCATTGACCAAACGGGACGAGGCGCCGCCGCTGCCCGCCTCGAACTGCGCAATCTGCAAATCGTCGAATTTGTTGCGGAACAGTGCAAGGTTGGTGCGCACGCGCCCGCCCAACCACTCCGCCTTCAGGCCGGCATCGATGGCGCTGACTTCCTCCTCGTCAACCGCGAAGGCGAAGCCGGCAACGGACCCGGCTCGGGCGTTGAAGCCGCCGGCGTTGTAGCTTGTGGAGTGGGTGACATAGACGTGCAGATCCTCATTGACCGCGTAGTTCAGATTGAGCAGATAGCTCAGGTTGTCCCAGCTTTGGGCGTTCTCCAGCCGTTGGTCCAGCGAGGTGAGGCCCAAGTTCTCATTGAACAGGAAGGCGTCCTTCTCATCGTCGGTGTAGCGCAGCCCCCCGGTCAAGGACAACTGGTCGGTCAGTGCGTAGGTGAATTGCCCATAGAGGGCCCATGACTCGGAATCCTGGCCGTACACGAAGTCAACCAAGCCATTGAGGTTGGGATCGGCCCCCGGAACGGGCAACGGCAGGGGCAGCCGTTGCGACCCGACGCACACGGGGCCAACCCCGGGCACCGCATTGCAGAACCCGGCGGCGCCGTAGGCGGCCCCAAGGTTCGGGTCCGCCGCCAGGAAGGCGATCGGCAGGCCGAAGGTCTGCGGGTTGTCCTGATAGACCTCCTCCTCGTAGTTGTAGTAGCCCAGCGTGTAGTTCAGGCGACCGTCCATCAGTTCGCCGAACACCTGCAGCTCGTGGGTGGTCATGTCCACGTAGCCTTCCACGATGCTGGCGTGGAATCCGGGGGTGGGCACCGCCATGCCGCCGCCGTAGAACAGGTCTCGGGCCACGTAGGCGCCGCCGTCGAGATCGCTGCCATTGTTGTACTGCTGGGTTTCGCGGTTGGCAAAGATGTACTTGATGGTCACGGCATCCAGATCGAGCGCTGCCGTAAACGTGTGCCCTTGCACTTCGAGATGGCTCAGGCCCGCATTGTCCAAGGCGAATTCTTCCCGGCGCTGGTCGGGGTCGCCAACGCCGGCCGCCATGGCCGCGAACAACTCGCCGCCCAAGGCCGCAAAGGGAAACGGCGTGGTGGTGAAGCCGTTGTACAGGCTGTCCTTCACCTTGACGATCTGGAAAGGTACGGGAACCGTCTCATTGTCGGTGTCGTCGTAGGCGTAGTCGAAGGTCAGTTGATCGTTCGGCTGCAAGCGCAGCGCCACCCGAAAGGCCCCGTTGTCTTCGCTGCCAAGATCGCTTTGCTGGCCGGGATAGGTGTTGTCGGCCCAGCCATCGGTCTTCTTGATGATGCCGGAGACCTTGGCGGACAGCATGTCGCCCACCTGGGGCAAGTCGATGGCGCCCATGTAGCGCTGATAGCCGTCGTTGCCGGCAGAAGCCTGCAGCTTCATCCCGAACTCGCCGCTTGGCTTGGCGGTGGTGATGTTCAAGGCGCCGCCGGTGCTGTTGCGCCCGAACAGGGTGCCTTGGGGGCCGCGCAGCACTTCCATGCTCTCCAAGTCCACGAGGTCAAAGACGGCGCCAACCGTCTTGCTCAGGTAGGCGCCATCGATGTACAGGCCCGCCTTCGGGTCCACCAGCAGCGAGGTTTCGCCGCTGCCCACGCCGCGGATGCGCAAGCTGGTGTTGGCGCTGGAGGCCGGTTGCTTGAGGGTGGTGGTGTTGGGGGCCCGGCCGCTGAGGTCCGCCACGTTGAAGATGCCCAGATCTTCAATGCGCTGCTCGCTGAACACCGTAATGGCCACGGGCGTTTCCTGCAGCGCGGTCTCCCGACGTTGGGCGGTGACCACAATCTCCTCCAGCACGGCACTCTCTGGACTCGTGCCCTGAGCTTGATCCGGGCCTTGGGTGAGGCCCGTAGCCGGCAGCGCGACGCCTATTGGGACAGCCAGCGCCAAAAGCGCCATCAACCTCGTTTCTCGATGCGACATTGGCTCTCTCCTTCCACTCGCCTCGTTAAGTTGCCCGATATCGTGGACCCTAACTCATTTGATTGCGGATTTGAATCTCCAAAAGCAAGTCTCTGCATTCTTTGCGTAAATTCACTGCGCAAAAAAAGAAGCCCGATGGAATAAGTGTCCCGAAGCTGCGCGTCGCGGCGGCGATGTCGCTACCCGACAAGCGTGGACCTTGCAACGCGGTGCGCCTTTGGGCGAACCTTGAGCATCGCTCAAGCGACGTGCAGCCATGCCGAACACCATCGCCAGCGCTTCGCAAACCACTGACCCTTTCGCGCCCTGGACGTTGAAGGGGCTGACTTTGCGCAACCGCTTCATCAAGGCCGCCACCTTTGAGGGCCACTGCCCCGGCGGCCGTCCGCATCGGGAAGGGCTGGCGGGCTTTCACGAGGCGTTCGCCAAAGGCGGCGTTGCGCTTTGCACCTTGGCCTATGGCGCGGTGGAGGCGGGAGGCCGCACCTTTGACGACCAAATGTGCCTCAAGGACGACATTCTGGACGACCTGCGCTACATCACCGACGCCATTCACCGGCACGGCGCCAAGGCCGCCATTCAGCTCGCCCACTGCGGCGGCTCCTCAAAGTGGAGCGGCTGGATCGGCAAGCGGGCGCGGGGACCGAGCAACGGTTTCAATGGCCTTGGCATGTTCGTGGGCACCCCCTTGGCGCGGGCCCTGCGCCTTGATGAACTGCCGAAACTGGCCGATGACTACCGGGTCAGTGCCGAGCGGGCAGTGGCGGCGGGTTTCGACGCGGTGGAACTGCACATGGGGCATGGCTACTTGCTGAGCCAGTTCCTAAGCCCGGCAGTGAACAAGCGCCGCGATGAATTCGGCGGCTCACTGGAGAACCGCGCCCGGTTTCCCTTGCAGGTGATTCGCGCCGTGCGCGATGGCGTGGGCGATGCCGTGCCCATCGTGGTCAAGATGAACCTCCGCGATGGCTTTCGCGGCGGCTTGGAAATCCAGGACAGCGTTGCCTTCGCCAAGTTGCTGGCTGCCAACGAGGCCGACGCGCTGGTCCTCACCGGCGGCTTTACCTCGAAGAGCGCCATGTACCTGTTTCGCGGCCCGACCTTCGTGCATGAGCTGATCAAGGCGCAGCGGCGCAAGATCGACAAGCTGGTGTATCGCATGGCGGCACCCGCCATGAAGTCGCTGCCCTTTGAGGAGCTCTACTTTCTCGACCTAGCCAAGCAGGTGATGGCAGCGGTGGACTTGCCGTTGATTTGCATTGGCGGCGTGCAAAGCCTTGCCAGCGTGCGCCGCGCCTTGGGCGAGGGCTTTGAGGCGGTGCAGCTTGGCCGCGCCCTGATTCACGACCCGGCTTTGGTGCGGCACTACGAGGACGGCTCAAAGGCCGAATCGGGCTGCACCGTGTGCAACCGCTGCGTCGCCGAAATGGACCGCGACGGCGTGCGCTGCGTGCTCAACGACGCCTTGCCGGCGCGGATCCGAGTGGCCTGAACGCCCTTCGGGGCTGCCGAAGCCCCCATGCTTGAGCTGGAGCGCCGGCAACGCCCCGCTGGCGGCAAACGGGCTTCGTCATGAGCGGCGTGCAGCGGCCTTTCGGTACTTTTCCCACTCAGGCCCCGCGTAAAACTGGCGGAAGAAGTTGCGGAAGTCGTTGATGGGGCCATCCCCGGCGCACAGCGGGGCTTGGTCGATGTAGGCTTGTCGGTCCCAGATCACCTTGTCCTGATCGAGCTGCTTGCAAATGTCGCGGATCACCGCCTTGGCGACGCCGCGGTTGGGGCCGTCCCGGTCGGCCTTCAGTTGCGTGAAGGCGAAGCGCAAATGGGTGACGTCCCTGGCGATGGGCGTGACGCCGGTCACCAGCAAGGTCTCGCAGATGCCCGTGAAGCGCGTCCAAGGCTGCCCGGCGCCGTCCACGCCGTAGGCGATGGCGCCATCGACCAAGCCGCGCGGGGTGCCCATGCGGATGCGGACTTCGGCGGTGCGCCGGTGACCCTCGTAGCGGATGTCGTAATCGGGGTTGTCCACCACGCCGTGAACGTACTTGAAGTGGGCGCTGTCCGCCCCGTTCTCCGCCAGCGCCTGCATGGGGCCATGGACGATCCACTCGTGCTTTTCAAAGTCGGTCCAGTCCGGGTGGCCCACTTCCTCGAAGGCCCGAAGCTCGTAAAGCGGCGCAACATGTTCCGGATGCCACCAGGCCCAAACGAAGCCGTTGACCTCCGCCGTCGGGTAGCTGCGCTCGCAGGCTGGCCGCTTCATCTTCGGCGGAATGGACTTGGAATAGGGCACCTGCACCGCCCGGCCTTCCCCATCCCACCGCCAGGAGTGAAACGGGCATTGCAGGTGCGAGCCATCCACCTTGCCGCCGTACCCCATGTGGGCGCCCAAGTGCGGGCAATAGGCGTCCAGCAGCCGTGCAGCGCCGTCTTCGCCGCGCCAGAGCACGAGCTCGCGCTCAAAGTAGCGCAGCGGCTTGACCTCGCCGACCGCCAGTTCGTCGCTGTAGCACAGGGCGAACCAGCCGAAGGGCATGGGCAGCCCGTCGATGTTGCGCTCCGCCGCCGAGCGGCCGTTTTCAATCGGCGCCATGCGCCAGTCGAGCAGCGCCTCCCCTTGGAGCCGGTCAAGTTGCTGCCACACCAGCGCCGGTGCGGTGCGCGCGTCCTGCAAGTCAATGGCCTCGCTCATGATTTTCTCCTGATGGTAGGGCTTGCGGCAGTGGGTCGACTCTTGAATCAGCTTTGCGCCCGGCGAGCGACTACATTCTGGAGATCGTGTAGATGCCCAGAAGGCCTAAGCCCGTGCGCAGGGTGCGGGCGGTTTGCTGGGCGAACCGCAGCCGGTTGGTGCGCTCTGCGCCCTCGGCCGCCAGAATGGGGCATTGCTCGTAGAAGCGCGTGAATTTGGTGGCAAGTTCGTAAAGGTAGGCACAGAGGGTGTGCGGATAGCCGTCCTCGGCGACTTGCTCCACCACTTCCTGCAGGCGTGCCAGGACGAAGGCCAGGTCCCGCTCCGCAGCGGCGGCCGGCTGGGCTTGGCCGTCCAAGGACTGCGGATCGACTTGCCCACGCCGGAAGAGGCTTTGAATGCGGGCGTAGGCGTACAGCAGATAGGGCGCGGTGTTGCCCTCGAAGGCCAGCATCTGCTCCCAGTCGAACTGATAGTCGCTGGTCCGGTTCTTGGACAGGTCCGCGTACTTGACCGCGCCGATGCCCACCTCCCGCGCCACCTTGGCCTGCTCCCGGGCATTGAGCTGCGGGTTCTTTTCGCGCACCAGGCGCGCGGCGCGGGCTTCGGCCTCATCCAAAAGCGCGGTCAGCTTGATCACGTCGCCCTCTCGTGTTCTGAACGGCTTGCCGTCCTTGCCGAGCATGGCGCCGAACGGCATGTGCTCAAGGCTCAAGTCCGCGCCGGCAATGCCGGCTTGGCGGGCCACGGCGAAAACCTGCTTGAAGTGAAACGCTTGGCGGCTGTCGGTGAAGTACAGGGCGCGGTCGGCCCCAAGCGCCTGGGCACGGTGGCTGATCGCCGCCAGGTCGGTGGTGGCGTACAGGTAGGCGCCATCGGACTTTTGCACGATCAAGGGCGTGATGCTGCCGTCCTTGCGGCTGAACTCGGGCAGAAAGACGCAGCGCGCGCCATCCGATTCGGTCAGCAGGCCTTGGGTGTCCAGCGCCTCGATCACGCCGGGCAGGGCGTCGTTGTAGGCGCTTTCGGCCATGACGTCTTCGGGGCCCAAGCTCGCGCCCAGCCGTTCGTAGAGCGTTTGGCAGTGATCCAGGGAAATCTGGATGAACCGCTGCCATTGCGCCCGGGCGCCCGCCTCGCCGGCTTGCAGGGCGACCACCATGGCTCGGCTGGCCGCCTGAAACTCGGGATCCCTGTCGAAGCGCTCCTTGGCCGCACGGTAGTAGGCCTCCAAGTCGCTCAACGAATCGGAGTCCGTGCCGCCGTCTTCAAAGTGCGCGAGCAGCATGCCGAACTGGGTGCCCCAATCGCCCACATGGTTTTGCCGAATGACCTGATGGCCCAAGGCTTCGAGCACGCGCGCCACCGCATCGCCAATGATGGTGCTGCGCAGATGGCCGACGTGCATCTCCTTGGCCAGGTTGGGGCACGAATAGTCCACCACAACGGTCTGCGGGTGGTCGGCCTTGTCGATCACCGGCGCTTCCAAATCCAGCCTGTCGGCCAGGAATTGATCGGCCAGCCGGATGTTGAGAAATCCTGGCCCGGCCACCTCCACGGCCGCCGTCACGTCGTCAGCGTCGAGGCGGTCAATCACTTGGGCGGCGAGCTGGCGAGGATTGGCCTTTACCGCCTTGGCGGCGGCCATCACCCCGTTGGCCTGGTAGTGGCCATACTCAGGCCTGGACGCGGTTTGGACGAGCGCAGGCGCTTGCGCGCCGCAGTCCTTCAGCGCAGCCTCAATGCGGGCGGACAGGAGCCGTTTGACGTTCATGGAGCCAGTTTGCGGACGGTGCGGCCGGCTAGAGCGCCGTCACGTTTTCGGCGCACAGCCCCTTTTCGTTTTCGCCGACCTGAAAGCTCACCGGGCGCCCGTCATAGAGCTGCGGGCGCTCTCCCTGATCCGCGCGAATGGCCCGCTTGTGAACGAAGATCTCGCTGCGGTCCGCGCGAATGATGAAGCCGAAGCCCTTGGCCTCGTCAAACCACTTGACCGTGCCCTCCTCGCGCTTGCCGCCGTCGATCAAGCGGGTGCGGGGCTCCCGGGCCGCCCTTCTAGCCGGCCGCCGCCTTGGCTTGGCGGGAGCGGCGGCCGCGTGCTGGTGCGCTAGGCGGGCGTTGAACAGCCCATTGACCGCCAAGGCGAAAAAGGTGAGCAGCAGCAGTGCGAAGTAGTCGCCGGCAAAGAAGCGTGAGTATGCCTCGGTAACGAGGGCCGCCAGCACCAGGGCGCTGGCCGTGACGATGATGTAGGTGCGCATGACTCGGTTCCATATGGTTGTTGGTGAGAGTTTGTTGGTGAGCGCTCAATGCGAAAACAGGGGAAAGGGAAAAAAGTCTAACATGAGGCCTTCCAGCTTGGAGACTCCCAGGGTGCGCCGAAGGTATGCTGAACGCTTGCAGTGGCCTGCCTGGGATGCGTTCCGCGTCCAGTACCGTCCCAGCCTCCACAGCCCGCTTCAACGTTAGCGTTCGGAAACATCAATTTGACGTATCGATCCCGCCCCCGGTAGATTGGGCCAGTCATTGCTTGGAGTTTCGGGAGGTCCGCAATGTTCGATTTGTCCCAACGCCTACTGGCCGCCTTGGCGGTTTCCTTGACCATCCTGCTGTCCTTCGGCGTCCAAGCCGATGGCCAGCCCAAACCCAATCAGTTCTGGTGGCCGGACCAAGTCGATCTGGGCCCGCTCCGCCAGCACGACGCCGAATCCAATCCCTATGGGGCGGGGTTCGACTACGCACAAGCGTTCAAAACGCTGGATCTCGACGCGGTCAAGGCGGATCTTGAAGCGCTCATGACCGACTCGCAGGACTGGTGGCCGGCGGACTTCGGTCACTACGGGCCGCTGTTCATTCGCATGGCTTGGCACAGCGCCGGCGTGTATCGCATCCATGATGGACGGGGTGGCGCCGCGGGCGGCCAACAGCGGTTTGAACCGCTCAACAGTTGGCCGGACAACGCCAATCTGGACAAGGCGCGGCGCTTGCTATGGCCCATCAAGAAGAAATACGGGCGCAAGCTCTCTTGGGCGGACCTAATGGTATTGACCGGCAATGTGGCGCTTGAGTCCATGGGCTTCAAGACCTTCGGCTTCGCCGGCGGGCGCGAGGATGACTGGGAAGCCGATCTTATGTACTGGGGGCCTGAAACGGAGATGCTGGCGGACGAGCGCTACAGCGGCGACCGCGACCTGGAGCAACCCCTAGCCGCCGTGCAGATGGGCCTGATCTACGTCAATCCCGAAGGCCCGAACGGCGTGCCTGATCCGTTGCTGGCCGCCAAGGACATTCGCGCAACCTTTGGCCGCATGGCGATGAACGATGAGGAGACGGTGGCCCTGATCGCCGGTGGCCACACCTTCGGCAAAGCCCATGGCGCCGCCAGGGCGCAAGGCTGCGCCGGCCCGGAACCGGCCGCCGCCGACATTGAGGAGCAGGGTTTCGGCTGGAGCAACCGCTGCGGCGCCAGCGGCGGTGCGGATGCCAACACCAGTGGCCTTGAAGGCGCTTGGTCGGCCAGCCCCATCACTTGGACTTCGCAGTTCCTGGACAACCTGTTCGCCTTTGAGTGGGTGCAGACCAAGAGCCCGTCGGGTGCCACCCAGTGGGTTCCAGCCGATGGCCAAGCGGCCAGCTTAGTGCCGGACGCCCACGACCCCGACATGCGCCACGCCCCGGTGATGTTGACCACGGACCTCTCGCTGAAGTTCGACCCGGCCTACCGGGAGATTGCCCAGCGCTTTCGGCGGGACCCGGAGGAGTTTGCGCTCGCATTCGCCAAGGCCTGGTACAAGCTGACCCACCGCGACATGGGGCCGCGCGGCCGCTATCTCGGCCCGGACGTGCCGAATGAGGTTTTGGTCTGGCAAGACCCGGTGCCGGAAGTGGACCATGCGTTGATCGATGCCGAGGACGCGGCAGCGCTGAAGACGGAGGTTTTGGCGGCGGGGCTTTCGGTATCTGAATTGGTGCGCACCGCTTGGGCGTCCGCCGCCAGCTTTCGCGGCACCGACATGCGCGGCGGTGCCAATGGCGCACGGGTTCGTCTGGCGCCGCAGAAGGACTGGGCGGCAAACACGCCGGAGGAGCTCAACCGAGTGCTGCCCCAGCTGGAGAGCATCCAGCAGCGCTTCAACGCCCGGCAGTCGGGGGGCAAACGCGTGTCGCTCGCCGACCTGATTGTGCTGGCTGGCGCCGCCGCCATCGAGCAGGCGGCCGAGTCCGCCGGTCACGCGGCCACCGTGCCGTTCAACCCTGGGCGCACCGATGCCGCCCAAGCGCAGACGGACGTGGACTCCTTCGCCGTTCTCGAACCCAAGGCCGATGGCTTTCGCAACTATTTCGCCGCCGGCGACGGCAACCTACGCTCGCCCGCTGCATTGCTGGTTGACCGGGCCAACATGTTGACGCTGACGGTGCCCGAAATGACCGTGCTAGTGGGCGGCTTGCGGGCGCTGAACGCCAATGCAGGCGGTGCCGGCCACGGGGTGTTCACCGACCAGCCCGGCGCCCTGAGCAACGATTTCTTCGTGAACTTGCTCGACATGTCCACCGCTTGGGCGAAGTCCGAGAGTCAAGAGGGCGTCTACGAGGGCCGTGACCGCAGCTCCGGTGATCTCAAGTGGACGGCCACGCCGGTCGACCTGCTGTTCGGCTCCCACTCCGAATTGCGCGCGGTCGCCGAAGTCTATGCGTCGGACGATGGCGCTGAACAGTTCGTGGCGGACTTTGTCGCGGCTTGGACCAAGGTGATGAACTTGGACCGGATTTAGGCGCGCCGTCTCGCCCTAGATGCGGCGCATGCCAGAGCGGGCGCGGGTTCTTGTGCCCGGCGCGAGGCGAACTGATCTGCTTTGTCTGAGGTCGTCTAGCCCAGGGCCTTGCGGCTGGCGTACACTCAGGCCAATTGATGCCAACGTTGCGGAGGAACAACATGCCCAGGTACGTGATTGAGAGAGACATTCCCGAGATCGGCTCGGCCGAACGGGACGCACTGCGCGAGGCCTCGCAGAAGTCGAACGGCGTGCTCGCTGAAATGAAGGCTGAGAACAAGAACATCCAGTGGGAGCACTCCTATGTCGCCGGCGACAAGACGTTCTGCATCTACATCGCCGACGATCCGGGCCTGATCGCTGAACACGCCCAGCGCAGCGGCTTCCCGGCCAGCCAAGTCACCCCAGTCAAACGCATGATCGACCCGGTGACGGCCGAGGCGGACTGAGGAACCTCCTCATGGGGATACCGGCAATTGCGCCAGAGAGTCGGTGCGGCAGAAACCGGTGCTGACGTTCTGGGCGGACTAGGAACTCAACGCAGCGCTCCGGCCTGCTCCAACTCGGCCATCTTGGCGTCGTCGTAACCCAGAATCTCCTTGAGCACAGGCTCGTTGTCGATGCCGAAGTGCGGGGCGGCGGCGGGCGCTGTGGGTTGGGTTCGGGAGAAGCGCAGGCGGGTGCTTTCAATCGTCACCTCGCCGAAATCCCGATGCGGCGCGCATAGGAAGTGCTGGCGGTGCTTGAGTTGCGCATCGTCGAACAGGTCATGGGTGTCCAAGGCGCGGTGGGCGGGGACGCTTAAGGCCTGCAAGGCGCTTTCCACAGCAGCGCCGTCGAGGTCTTCCAGCCAAGCCGAGAGCCGTTCATCGAGTTCGTCGTGGCGGCGTTGACGCTCCTCGAAGGTCCAATCCTGGGCAGCCAGCAACGCCGCATCGCCGCTGTAGCCACACAACCGCCGCCACTCGGCATCGTCCCGCACGCTGAGCGCCAGCCACCGGTCTTCGCCCTGCACGCGATAGATGCCCTGAGGTGCGTAGCGCCCGTCGCGGTTGCCCTGCGCCTCGGCCACCTTGCCGTCTCGCCAATAGGCGACGCACTGCGGGGCCAGAAACTGCAGCGCCGCTTCGGCTTGGCTCATGTCGATGTGCTGGCCTTGGCCGGTGCGTTGGCGTTCCTTCAGCGCCAGGAGGATGGCCAAGGCGTTGAAGCGCACCGAGGTGAAATCGGTGTAAGGGCCGTAGCAGCCCGTCGGCGCTTCGCCGGGCAGGCCGGTCAGCGCGTGGAAGCCGCACACCGCAGCGGCCAGATTGCCGTAGCCTGCGTAGTTGCGCCAAGCGCCGGTTTGGCCGAGCAGGGCGCTGGAAATCATGATGAGGTCTGGATTGAGGGCGGACGCCGCCGCATAGCCAAAGCCCATGCGTTCGATGGCGCCGGGAGCGAAGGACTCCGTGAACACGTCCGCCCAGCGGATCAGGTCGCGCAACACCGCCTTGCCCTCGGCGGTGGTGAGGTCCAAGGTGATGTTGAGCTTGTTGGCGTTGGTGCTGTGATGGGCCGCGGCCCGTTCGGGCGCCATGGTGCCATCGATGTAGGGCGGCACGTTGCGCAGCATGTCAACCTTGCGGGTTGACTCCACATGCACCACGGTCGCACCGTAGTCGGCCAGCATGCGCGTGGCGCCGGGCCCCGCGACCACCCAGAACAGGTCCACCACCTTGACGCCCGCCAATGGCAGTTCCGGTGGGGTTGAACCCGGTCTCCTGGATTGGGCGGCTTGCGGGCCCGCAGCGGGCGGTGGCGAGGCGCCGAGCGGCAAGGGCGTTCGGGAGAACTTGGCGAAGGCACCCAGGCGTTTGCCGGAGGGGCCGTCCAAAGCGCAGCCGCGCTCAGCCATGTGGGCGCTGTCGAGAATGTCGCCAAGATCCAGCACAGGCGCCAGCAGCAGCCTCCGGCTGGCCGCCGCTTCCATGATCTCGGCCTTGGTTCGACTGGCCAGCAGACGCTCGATGCCGTCCTGCACCGGCGCCCAAGACTTGGCGCTGATTTGGCCCGCCATCATTTGCGCGGCGACAGTGCCCCAGTCCCAGCGTAAGTCGGCTGCGCTGCAGTGCCCTTCCCCATGCACCCAATCCATGAGCCGCACCATGAAGTCCGCTATCGGCGGCAGGATGCCCTGCAAGGCCACCACCCAACCGTCCGCGCATCGAAACTGGGTCTTCACGGAGACCTCGCCGATGGCTAGGGCGAAGGCGGCGCGCTCAGCGCGAGGGTGGGCGGCGGGCTTGTCCAAGCTGCGGCACAGCAGGGCCAAGGTCATGGACTGCTGCGCCGAGACGTCGAGTTCTTGGCCGAGACCGGTGCGCGCCCGGTCGGCGAGGGCAATCAGCACGCCCACCGCCGCGTCCGCGGATGCGTGGCCTTGCGCCTGGTCGGCGCTGATGCGCAGCGGCGGCCCTGCCGCAGTGCCGCAGAGATAGGCATGCCCGGAGGCGGCAGCGAGGGTGAGGTCGGTGCTGGCGTACTCGGCCTTGGGCCCGGTGGCGCCGAAACCGGTGATCGACACTTGGATCAAGCCGGGGTTGATCCGGCGCAGTTCGTCCGCCCGAAGGCCCAGCGCATCGAGTTCGCCAAAGGGCTGTGACGTCAGCAGCACGTCGGCTTCCGCGGCAAACGCTTGAACCAGTTGCGGCGCCCTTGGCCAGTCGATGACCTCAAGTCGCTTGCCCAGGGTGTAGGCCTGCCAAAACGGACTGGACAGACGGTCCGCGGCTTCCGGCTTCACCAATTGGTGAACATGGGCCCCCGCGTCGGCCAGCAACTGACCGCACATCAAGCCCATCTCGTCGGTGAGGTCGAGGACGTTGATGTCGCCTAGGCAAGCCATCGGCGGCAGGTCGCCCTCCGACGGGCTGCGACTCGGGGCGCTCACTTGGCCTTTCCAGTTGAGTGGCGGGTTCCGGCTCCATGCGTTGCCGCGGCAGTGCGCTGCCGTTGCAGGATGAGCATGACCCGCATGCTGGCGACCACGGCGCTGATGTGCCGGTGCAGGGCGAACTCCTGGTACAGCGGGTCTTCGCTCAACAGCACGCACCGGGCTTGGGCGCCGCAGCGAAAGCGCGTGTTGCGGCCAAAGTTGTTGCCTGCGGGGCCGTATTCGCCAAACTTGCCGGGATCCTCGTTCAGGGTCCAAAACGCTTCCCAAGAAGCCGGCAAGCCAAACATTGGCGCTTCGATGGCCGTTAGCGTGTCCTCCGCGGTTTCCCGGAGCACGCCGTCGTAGCCCGCGGTGTTGGCCAGCACATGGCCGCAGCTGCTCTGCACGGCCGCCGCCACCCGATCCTCGTCGATGGGAAAGCCGTTGAAGCGGTCCTTGAGGCCCAACCGCCACCAGCGGGAGGCGTATACCGGTGCTGCGTGAGCAGGGGAGGTGACGTCCTGCACGTAGTTCAAAATGCGCCCGGCAAAGGGGAAGGCTTCAACGCCGCGCCCGGCAGCGGCCAGTGCGCGCAGTTGCTGGTCGAAGTGTTGGTGGAAGCGGGTATCGATCACCCACAGGATGTCGCGGTCGCCGACGCCGCTGCGATCATAGTAGTTCCAGCGCATCATGCGCACGAAGATGTTGGTTTCGGCCTGCCGGGCGTTGGCCCGGGCGATCATGCGCACCTGCAGGGCGCTGACCGGTGGGGTAGCACGGCCTGCCAGGCAGCGGTTGAGTTGCTTGGCCGCCAAAAAAGTCAGCTTTTGGTGAATCGGGGACTCATAAGCGGCGGGTGCCGTGGCCAATGCCAAGGCCAAGCCGGCCAAGGACAGGCGAGCGATGGTTCGCCGAAGTGACAGACTGCGAGGCGCCAAGCTCATCAGTCTGCTGGCTGGGGCGCTTTGAAGTTGGCGGGGCAAGGTCATCATGTTTTGTGCCGAGGCGTTTTCGGATAGTAGCAATCCGCACCCCCCTTTGGCACACTGCCCGCCTCGCCAATCCAGCTTGCGAATGAGGGAACTTATGAAGGCAGCCGTGCTGCGGGAAGTCAACAAGCCGCTTGAGATCGAGGATGTTCAGCATGGCGACCCCGGCCCTCGGGAGGTGCTGGTGCGCACCGTCGCCGCGGGCGTTTGCCATTCGGACCTGCACTTTCACAACGGCTCCTATCCCATTGCCATGCCAGCGGTGCTTGGCCATGAATCAGCCGGCGTGGTCGAGGCCGTGGGCAGCATGGTCACCTACGTCAAGCCTGGCGATCACGTCATCACCTGCCTGTCCGCGTTTTGCGGCCACTGCGAGCACTGCCTCACCGGGCACATGTCGCTGTGCATGGAGCCCGAGCTGCAGCGCGCCCCCAGCGATCCGCCCCGCCTCGCCAAGGGCGACGAGACGCTGACCCAGTTCCTGAACCTGTCCTCCTTTGCCGAGTACATGCTGGTGCACGAGCACGCCATCGCCAAGATCCGGGAAGACATGCCGTTGGACCGGGCGGCGCTGATCGGCTGCGGCGTCACCACCGGCGTCGGCGCAGTGATTCACACCGCCGGCGTGGAGCCGGGCGCAACGGTGGCCGTCATCGGCTGCGGCGGCGTGGGCTTGGCTGCCATTAACGGCGCCGCCATCGCCGGCGCCGGACGCATCATCGCCGTGGACCGAGTGCCCGCCAAGCTCGACTTGGCGATGAAATTCGGCGCCACCGATCAAGTCAACGCCAGTGAGGTTGACGCGGTTAAGGCGGTGCGGGAGTTGACGGGCGGTGGCGCGCACTACGCCTTCGAGGCCATTGGCCTTGCCGAGACCGCCCAGCAGGCCTTCAAGATGATTGGCCGTGGCGGCACCGCCACCATCATCGGCATGATTCCGGTCGGCACCATGGTGGAGCTGCACGGGCCGGAGTTGCTGGCCGAGAAGAAGCTGCAGGGTTCCAACATGGGCTCCAACCGGTTTCGGGTGGACATGCCCCGGTTCGTGGACTTCTACCTGCAGGGCAAGCTGCACCTCGACGACCTGATCTCAAGCCGCATCCGCCTTGAGGACGTCAACGACGCCTTTGCCCAACTCGAAACCGGTGAGGTGGCCCGCAACGTCATCATGTTCGACTAGGGTGCTAGCGGATTGCGACGTACCCGAAACGTCCTGAACGGTACACGCGCAGCAGGATTTGTGGCGCTCCGCTGCCCAGGTTCTCGCGCAGCTCCTTAAGTTCGCGAACCGCCTTGCGGTTGACGGCCACCAGCACATCGCCCTGGCGCAGGCCGGCGTCCCAAGCGCGGCAGCCGTTTTCGATGCCGGTGACCAGCACGCCGGCGCTGGCTTCCTCCTCATCGCGGAAGTTCTGCAGCTCGGTGCCGGCCAAGCGTGGGTCAATGAGCTCACCGGCCACCTTCTCCAGCAGGTCCTCCTCAACGGTCAAACGGACGTCGCGGCGTTTGCCGGTGCGCAGAATCTCAATCTCCAATTGGTCGCCGACGAACACTGAGGCCGTTTGGCTGTGGAAATCTCCCACCTTACGGACTTTTCGGTTGCCGATGCGGGTGATGACGTCCCCGGTTTCAATGGTGCCGGCAGCCGCGCCGCTCGGCGCCACCGCCACCACAACCACGCCCTCTTTGTCGCCAACGCCGAAGGCCTCGGCCAGGTCCGGGTTCAGGTCCTGCACCTCCAGGCCGAGGTAGCCGCGCCGCACTTCACCGTATTCGATGATCTGGTCCATCACCGCGCGCACGAGGTTGGCGGGTATGGCGAAGCCAATGCCCACGTTGACGCCCGCCGGGGAGTAGAGGGCGGCATTGATGCCAACCAGTGCGCCGCTGAGATCGACCAAGGCGCCGCCCGAGTTGCCGGGGTTGATCGAGGCGTCGGTTTGAATGAAGTCCTCAAAGCCCTCCAACCCCAAGCCGCTGCGTCCGAGGGCACTGACGATGCCGCTGGTCACGGTCTGGTTGAGGCCGAACGGATTGCCGATCGCCACTACGAAATCGCCGACCCGCAGGGCGTCGGAGTTGCCAAATTCGATCTGCGCGAGTTGTTCGGCATCCACCTTGAGGACGGCCAGATCAACGTCCGGATCGGCGCCAATCAGCTCGGCATTGAGCACCCGCCCGTCCGCCAGGGTGATGTCAACTTCGTCCGCTCGCGCCACCACGTGGTTGTTGGTGACAATGTGCCCCTCGCGCCCGTCCACAATGACGCCGCTGCCAGCGCTGCGCGTGCGCCGGTAGCGCTGCCGGTCGGGAACGTTGAAGAAGCGGCGGAAGAAGGGGTCTTCCAGCAGCGGATTGCGCACCGCGGTGGTGGTGTGGGTGGCGATGTTGACCACCGCCGGATTCACCTTGGCCAACATGGGCGCTAGGCTTGGCATGGGTTGGCCGTTCGGCAGTTGCGCGGGAAGTGCGGATTGTGCCGCTGGCCCCGCCCAAAGGGCCAAGGTGGCAGCCACCAGCCATCTTGAGTGGATTCTAGCTTTCATGCCGCTTTAACTGGCTCCATATCTGGCTCCAAATCGCCTTGAGGCTCCATTGTGAACTCCCGGAAGAATGAGGAACTTCGGGGAGGATGGGGCACGCCCCGAAAAAGCGGGGAACCCCCAAAGATAACTGAGCAATGGAGCGGGAAACGGGACTCGAACCCGCGACAACTTGCTTGGGAAGCAAGGGCTCTACCAACTGAGCTATTCCCGCGCTAACCGAGCAACGGCTGCTTGCCCCTGCCATTCGGCCGGTCGCGACGATTGTAACGCATCCAATGAGGGTGCCCAGGGCGCTTAATCCTCTGCCGTCAGGCGCCTAGCCCGGTGTATGACCACCGGCGTGACCGGCACCCCCACCATGCCCTCTTGCACTTGGGTATCCTTGAGCTCGATGTCCACCACCGCCTCCATGCCGGCCACCACCTTGCCGAACACGGTGTAGCCGAACCCGCTGCCCTGAGGGTCGAGATGGGCGTTGTCGTTGACGTTGATGAAGAACTGCGCATCCGCCGAGTGGGGGTCGGCCAGCCGGGCCATGGCCACCGTGCCGCGCCGATTGGCCAGTCCGTTCCGGGATTCGTTGGGCACTTGGCGTGGCGGCTGGCGGTACTTGAGCTGGGCGTCGTAGCCGCCTGCCTGGATGACGAAGTTGGCCACCACACGGTGAAAAACGAGGCCGTCGTAGAAGTTGCCGTCCACCAGATCGAGGAAGTTCGCAACGGTTTGGGGCGCCTCGGCCGAGTGGAGCTCAATGTCGATGTTCCCGGCGCTGGTCTCCAAGCGCACGATCGGCGCTTCGGCCGCCGCCACGCTCATGCAGGCGAACCATAGGCCGGCCATCAAGCCGTTTCGCATGACTTCACTCCTTGTGCTTGTTGAAGGGGTCAGGGTTCACCATCAAGGGCGCGCCGAAACGCCCGCACCGTGGCGGTGAGTCCATCGTCGAGGGCTCGGGCAATCAGCGCGTGGCCGATTGACACTTCGCTCACTTCGTTGATGCGGCGGAACAGAGCTAAGTTGTCCACATCGAGATCGTGCCCCGCGTTGACGCCGAGGCCAAGTTCGACGGCGCGCCGAGCCGCCGCTTGGTAGCTGGCCAAGGACGCGTGGCTGCGGGGGTGGTCGATGCCGAACGCCGCAACGGCTTCCGCAAAGGGGCCAGTGAACAATTCAACCCGATCAGCGCCGATTTCCTGGGCGAGGGCGATTTGCTCAAGGTCAGGATCCATGAACAGGCTGACGCGGCAGCCTAAACTCTGGTAGCGCCTGATCTTGCCGATCAACGCCTCGTTGTCGCCGCGCAGATCGAAGCCGTGGTCAGAGGTCAGTTGGTTGTCGCCATCGGGAACCAAGGTGGCTTGCTGGGGCCGAGCCTGTTCGATGAGTGCGTCGAATCCCGGATAGCCGTTGTCCCGAACGCCGGCGAACGGGTTGCCTTCAATGTTGAACTCCGCGAGCGAACGGGATGCCGAGCGGCTTTCGAGCAGGCGGGCGAGGGATAGGACGTCTTCGGGGCGAATGTGCCGCTGGTCTGGGCGGGGATGCACGGTGATGCCGTCTGCGCCGGCGCCAAGGACGGTTTCGGCGGCAGCGGTCACGCTCGGTGCCAAGCCACCTCTGGCGTTGCGCAACAACGCCACCTTGTTCAGGTTCACGCTCAGGGCGGTCATTGATTTGCAAGGATGCTAAGACCAGGCGCTGCGCTTGGGACGGGATCTGATGATCAGGCCGATGATCACGCCGATGATGAAAAAGCCGAAGCCCAGCACGGGCCAGTAATCGCGCAGGGTGCGAATCGTCGCTGGCGGCGAAGCGTTGCGCCAGTGTTCAACGTTCGCCAGGATGCCCTTGAGGTCTTCGATTTGCTGCCCCAAAGCGTCCACTTGCGCCCGCAGGGCTTCATCGGCCAGCGCACCGCTCGGTTCGCTGCCGGCGGCGGCGTCAAGGGCGGCGCGCTGTTCCGCGATGGTCCCTTCCAGCGCCGCAATGCGCTCTTCGGCCGCTTGCAGGCGATCCCGGGCAACGGGCGTGGCAACCAGGTACTGACCGTGCAGCCAGCCCTGACGCCCGTCCTCGGTGACCACCTCAAGATAGGCGCTTTCGGGGTCGCGACGCAGCACCTCCACCGCGTCGCCGCTGCTCAGGCTCGGCGGCAATACGCCGGCTGTGCTTGCCGGCGCGTCGCGCAGATTCAAGGTCAGCGTGTCACTGACGTAGCGCGTCTCCGCGTGGGCGAGAGCGCTGACCAGCAGCCCGCAGAGAAGCACGATGCGGCTCACCGGTCTCCCTCCGCGGCGTCTTGCTGAGCAACCGGGGGCACTAACAGCCCCTGCCGATGCAGGTAGTAAAAGGTTAGCGCGATGTAGAGGAAGGTGAGGCCGAAGCCACCAACCAGCTTGTACGTCACCCAGAACTCCATGGAGAAGCCGTAAGCGACCACGAGGTTCAAGGCACCCGCCAGGAAGAAGGCGGCTGCCCAGCCGAACGACAAGCGCGTCCACACCGCCTCCGGCAGGCTGAGTTGGCCGCCGAGCAGCTTCTCGATCAGGTTTCGGCCCATCAAATGAGCGCCGATCAGGGAGGCGGCCAGCAGCCAGTTGACGACCGTGGGCTTCCATTGAATGAAGGTCTCGTCGCGTAGCAGGAGCGTCAAGCCCCCAAAAAGGATGCTGACCCAGAACGTGAGCTTAAGCTCCCGGCCGATGGGCCGGCCCATCACCTTCATCAGGGCGATCTGCAGCGTCACCGCACCCATCAGCGCGGCTGTGGCCAAATAGATGTCGGCCGCGAAAAAGACGCCGACAAAGGCGGCGATTGGCAGGAAGTTCAGCAGTTGCTGCATGTTGGGTATGTTATAGCAGCGATTGCTGTTTGGGTATAAAGCGCTAATGAGCCAGCTTTTCGTTCTGCATCCCTCACATCCGCAGCTGCGGCTGCTGCAGCGCGCTGCATCGATCATGCGTTCAGGTGGGTTGGTGGTCTACCCGACCGACACCACCTACGCCTTGGGCTGTCACATCGGCGACAAGGCCGCGCTTGACCGCATGCGGCGGCTGCGCCAACTCGGCAACCGGCACTTCTTCACCCTGTGCTGCCGCGATCTGTCGGAGATCTCCAAATACGCCCGCGTGGACAACCACAACTATAGAATTCTCAAGCGACACACGCCGGGGCCATTCACCTTCCTGCTGCCGGCCACCCGGGAGGCGCCGCGGCGCTTGGTGCACCCCAAGCGCAAGACCATCGGACTGCGGGTGCCCGGCAATCCGATCGCCTTGGGCCTGATTGAGGCGCTCGGCGAACCCTTGATGACCACCACCATGCGCTTGCCGGGGCATGAGTTGCCCTTGACGGATGCGGATGCCATTCGCGAGGCACTTGAGCACGGCGTGGACCTGATCCTCGACGGCGGCCATGCGGGCATCGAGCCCACCACGGTGGTTGACCTCAACAGCGATCCGCCAACCGTCGTGCGCGAGGGGGCCGGAAAATGTTCCGGCTCAGAAACATTTCGGAACTTTCTCCCCGGCGGCTTAGGCCCGTGAACTGAGTGGATGGGGAGGGTGGCGCCGGTCCTTGAGCGGAGGGAGCCGTAGGCGACCGCAGCTCAAGGACCGGCGGCGCGCTGACGCGCGCCGCCGACTCAGGCATGCTTGATTCACCCAATGAACAAGGAGCCTGAGCATGAGACTGTTGCACGCCTGCCCACCTTCCTGCAAGCGCCTGCGCGTGGACGACACCGAGTCCATCCGCGCCCAGCAGCGCCACCGTGTCCTCGAACTGGTCGACGAGATGGTCGAGGGCGGCATGCGCCGCGGCGACGCCCTGGACACCGTCGGCCTCGCCAAAAGCACCTACTACGACTGGCGCAGGGCCTTCCGCGGAGGCGGCTTGCGCGCCCTCGAGCCGAGGAGCACGCGTCCCCGCAGCGTCCGACGGCGGCGCTGGACGGACGCCGACGACCAAGCCGTGCTCAAGCTGCGGGCGAGGCACCCCTACATGGGCAAGGCCAGGCTGCGGGCGATGCTGGCCAGGGACGGCGTCCGCCTGTCCGTGTCCACCGTCGGGCGCATCATCAGCAGGGCCATCGCCGACGGCCGGATCCGGCCCGCGGCCTCGTGCGAAGGGCGCCTCAAGCCCAAGCGCCGCCGGTCCTTCAACGGCGCCTGGGCGCAGCGCTGGAGGCAAGGCGACAGGGCCCAGGCCCCCGGCCACATGGTCCAGATCGACCACATGACCTACAGCAGGGACGGCCGGACCCTCAAGGAGTTCCGGGCCGTCTGCCCGGTCTCCAGGTTCATGGCCAGCCGGGTCTTCTCCCGCGCCACCGCCGGCAACGCCAAGCGCTTCCTGGCCGCCGTGGCCGAGGCCATGCCGTTCCCGGTCGCCTCCATACAGGTCGACGGCGGCAGCGAGTTCATGGGGGACTTCGAGCGCGCCTGCGAGGCGATGCGCCTCCCCCTCCACGTCCTGCCGCCCAGACAGCCCCAGTGGAACGGGTGCGTCGAGCGGGCCAACCGCTCCGCCCGAATCGAGTTCTGGAACCTCTACGACGGCCCCCTCACCGTCGCCGACGTCGCGCCCAGGCTCGCCGAGCACGAGTTCTTCCACAACTACCGGCGGCCGCACTGGGCGCTGGATTGCCAAACGCCGAACGAGTACCTTGTCGGAATCGAGGATGCTGCCTGATCCGGCAGGCCCAAATTCCGAAAGGTCCTGAACCGCTACAGAAAATTGCAATAAGCGAGCTCGGTGGCCATACTTTCCTGAACGTGGCGGCTGGCGACCCCTTGCCGTGCTCCTTAGAGCTGGCTAACTCCATGATTAACCAAACGATTTTTCGAGTTCTGGACCAAGGCGGGGAGCCTTCGGCCCAAGGCGTGCCGCATGGCCTCTGAGGGCGCAGGCAGCCGCGTTCTGTCCGGCATGCGGCCCACCGGGCGGCTGCATCTTGGGCACTACCATGGCGTGGTCAAGAACTGGGTGGCGCTGCAGCAAGCGCATCAATGCTACTTTTTCGTTGCCGACTGGCATGCCCTCACCACCGGCTACGATGACACCGTCGATCTTGAGCAGCACACTTTCGATATGGTGGTGGATTGGCTGGCCGCCGGCGTTGACCCCTCGGTGGCGGTGATCTTCATCCAGTCCAAGGTGCCGGAGCACGCAGAACTGCACCTGCTGCTGTCGATGATCACCCCCGTCAGTTGGCTGGAGCGTGCGCCGAGCTACAAGGACATCCAGGCGCGGCTCAGCAACCGGGAATTGGCCACCTACGGCTTTCTCGGCTACCCGGTGCTGCAGTCGGCAGACATCCTGATGTACCGGGCCGGCAGGGTGCCAGTGGGTGCGGATCAGGTCGCCCACGTGGAACTCTGTCGGGAAATCGCCCGCCGCTTCAACCATCTCTTCGGCCGGGAGCCGAATTTCGAGGCGCATTGCGAAGCCGCCGTGCGCAAGATGGGGCGCAAGGCGGCGCGCCTCTACCGCGACCTGCGCAAGGCATTTCAGGAGCGGGGCGACGCCGAGGCCTTGGCGCGCGGACGCGATTTGCTGGCCGAGCAGCGCAACCTGTCAGTCGAAGACCGTGAGCGGCTGTTCGGCTACCTCGAAGGCGGCGGACGCACCATATTGCCGGAACCCGAAGCGTTGCTCACCGAACAGCCGAAGGTGCCCGGGCTGGACGGGGAGAAGATGTCGAAGTCCTATGGCAACACCATCTCCCTGCGGGAAGCGCCCGATGCCGTGGCCAAAAAGCTGGGGGCAATGAAAACCGATCCGGCCCGAGTGCGCCGCAGCGACCCCGGCGAGCCGGGCAACTGCCCGGTGTACGCCCTGCATGAAATCTATTCCGACCGCGCCACCCTGGAGTGGGCGTCCGCCGGCTGCCGTAGCGCCGGCATTGGCTGCTTGGATTGCAAAGGCCCGCTTATCGACGCCGTCAACGCCGAGCAGGCGGTGATGATGGAAAGGGCCAAGCCGTTCGAAGAGCAGCCGGACTTGGTGCGCAGCGTCCTGCAGGCGGGCGCGGAGCAGGCCCGGAGCGCGGCGGCGGCAACCCTTGATGACGTTCGCGCCAGCATGCGGATTGCGCACCAATGACGGCCGGTTCGAAGCCAACGGAGGCGCTCGCCATTGTTGATGGCCAGACGGTCGACAAACTGCCCGCGGATCTCTACATACCACCGGATGCCCTGGTGGTGTTTCTGGAAACCTTCGAGGGGCCGCTAGACCTCTTGCTCTACCTGATCCGGCGCCGCAACCTCGACCTGCTCGAACTCAGCGTCGCCGACATCACCGACCAGTACATGAGCTACATCGATCTGATGATGGAGCTCAAGCTGGATCTGGCGGGGGAGTACTTGGTCATGGCCGCAACCTTGGCGGAGATCAAGTCGCGCCTGCTGCTGCCGCGCCAAGAGGCTGCCGAGGAGGAGGACGACCCGCGCATGGCGCTCATCGAGCGCCTGCAGGAATACGAACGCATCAAGGGGGCGGCGCGCCAAATCGGCGAGCTGCCCCGCATGGAGCGGGACATCTTCCCCCTCACCCCGGAACGCCCGGAGCCGGTCCGCGAACGGGCCCACCCCGAAGTGGACCTTCGGGAAGTGCTGGTCGCCTTGGTGGACGTCATGCGCCGTTCGGAGGCGTTTCAACGCCACGCCGTGCTGCAGGAGCCGCTGTCGGTGCGCGACCGCATGGCCAACGTGCTGGCGTTGCTCAACCAAGCTGAGGCCTTCGTGCCGTTCACGCAGTTGTTCAAGCCCGAGGAAGGGCGGGCTGGAGTGGTGGTCACCTTTCTGGCCATCACCGAGCTGCTGCGCGAAGGCATGGCCGACCTGACCCAAAGTGCGCCCTTTGCGCCCATCTATCTGCGTGCGGCCAGCGAGCCGGTTGCCGCCGCCGACTCGTCATGAGCGAGCAGCTCCAGCCGAGCCAGCTGAAACGGATTGTCGAGGCGGCGTTGATGGCCGCCGCCGAACCGCTGTCGGTGAACCGCATGGCAGCGTTGTTCAAGCCGGGCGAACTCGACCCCGAGGAAGGCCGCAAGCAAATCCGGGACGTGTTGGCTGCGCTTGCCGAAGAGGCGGATGGCCGCGGCTATGAGCTTAAGCAAGTGGCCTCGGGCTACCGCTTCCAAGTGCGCCCTGGCTTGAGCCCTTGGGTCAGCCGCCTGTGGGAGGAGAAGCCGCCCCGCTACAGCCGCGCCCTGCTGGAGACCCTGGCCCTGATCGCGTACCGTCAGCCCCTCACCCGCGCCGACATCGAATCCGTTCGTGGCGTGGCGGTCAGCCAGAACATCCTGCGCACGCTGCTGGAGCGGGGTTGGATCCGCGTGGTCGGTCAACGGGAAGCGCCGGGCCGCCCAAACTTGTACGGCGCCACCCGGGGCTTCCTTGACTACTTCAATTTGCAGAGCTTTGACGACTTGCCCTCGCTTGAGGAAATCGAGCGGGAGATTGAACGGGAGCTGGGACAATCGGCCCAGTCCAGCACCCAGGGCGAAACATCGCCAGCGGCGTCCGGTGCGGGCGAATCCCAGGGCGACTTGCTGGACGAACCCCAGCCAACCGACGACGAGGCTGCGCTGGCTGAAGTGGTGCAATTGCCCACCGTGCGGGACTGACTCGTGTTCCGTCCCGCAAACGGCCACGAATAACCACCCTGGTTTGCGGGACGGGACGCTGAGATAGCCGCCATGGCCGAAACGCCACTGCAGCACGGGCCCAGGCTCCAGAAGGCCCTAGCCGAAATGGGCCACGGCTCGCGGCGCCAAATCGAACAGTGGATCGCCGATGGCCGCGTGTTGGTCAACGGAGAGCCAGCGCGGTTGGGCCAGCGCTTGGAGCACGGCGACGCGGTCACCTTGGACGGCAAGCCGCTGTCGGGCCATCGTCCCGCCACCTCCAGGGTGCTGGTGCTCAACAAGCCGGAGGGTCTGGTTTGCACCCGCCGGGACCCGGAAGGCCGGCGCACCGTGTTCGACAGCTTGCCCCGGCTGCGCCAAGGGCGTTGGATTGCCGTGGGCCGCCTGGACATTGCCACCACTGGGCTGCTGGTGCTGACCAACGACGGCTCGCTTGCCCACCACATGATGCACCCCTCCACGGGGCTCGACCGCGAGTACGCCGTGCGCGCGTACGGGCGCTTGGATGACGCCTGGATGCAACGGCTCGTTGACGGGGTGGTGATCGACGGCGAGCGCTACGCCTTCACCGACATTCGCTACTACGACGGCAGCGGCCGCAACCACTGGTACCACGTTGCCCTGATGGACGGCAAGAACCGGGCGGTGCGCAAGCTGTTTGAGCGCGCCGGCCTGACGGTGAGCCGCCTCAAGCGCGTGCGCTTCGGCCCGGTTGTACTGCCGCCAACCCTGTCTCGGGGGCGGTTCGCCGAAATGGGCCAAGCGGACCTCAAGGCGCTCTACAGCCTGTTTAAGCTGGCCCCGGCGCTTGCCCGCCATCCGCCTCGCCGCAAGGACCAAGCCTCGATGCTGATCCCCTACCCGGAATTGGACGCGCTTTAACCCCGCAGGGCCACGGGTCAACCCCGCAGGCCTACGGGTTAACCCCGTAGGGCCACGGGTTCCAATGGCCGGCCGTGCAGGCCTGACTGGCGGCGCTCCTCCCGTGGCGAGCGGCCGTACAGCTCTTGATAGCATTTGCTGAAGTGCGGGGCGGATGAGAACCCGCAACTGGTGGCGATGTCGATCACTGGCATGTCGGTCTGCAGCAACAGCAGGCGGGCCCGCTGCAGGCGCAGTTCAAGATAGTGTCGGGACGGCGTGCAGTTGAGGTGTTTGTGGAACAGGCGTTCAAGCTGGCGCCGGGAGACGCCCACGTAGGCGGCCAGATCCTCCATGCTCAAGGGCTCCTCGACATTGGACTCCATCAAGGCCACGGCCTCGACGATGCGCGGCTGGCTGGCGCCGAGGTAGTGGTGCAGGGGAATGCGCTGGCTGTCCTGCTGATCGCGAATCCGCTCGCAAATGAACTGCTCGGAGATGTCCCTGGCCAGCCGCCGTCCGTGATGGGCCTCCACCAGGTTGAGCATCAGGTCCAGGGAGCTGATGCCGCCTGAGCAGGTGTAGCGGTTGCGGTCGATGACGAACAGGCTGGGCTGCACCAGAACTTGGGGAAAGGTCTCCCGAAGGCTTGCGATGTTCTCCCAGTGAATGGCGCAGCGGCGCCCGTTGAGCAGGCCGGCCGCGGCCAAAGCGTAGCTTCCCGTGCACAAAGCCCCCAAGGGAATGCCGCGCTTGGCGACGGCGCGCAGCAGGTGCAGCACCTCTGGGTTGCAGGCTTTTTCAACCTCGATGCCACCGCATGCGAACAGCATTTTGGCGGCAACGGTCTCGTCCAGCTTGCCGTCTATCGCCAGCCGCAGGCCATCGCTGGATTCGACCGGTTCGCCATCGACGGAATGCAAGGACCAACTGTAGAGCGGCTGCCCGCTGAGCCGGTTGGCCATGCGCAGCACCGAAACGGCGCAGGACAGGGATATCAGCGTGTATCGGGGCAGCAGCAGAAAGCCCGCGTGCAACGGTTGGTTGGGCGCGTCCAACAGTGCCATCTCCCGGATAGCTATAGGCTGAATTATGGCCGTACCCTAGGCTTGGTCAAGGCGGGGGGTACAATCAAGAGTCCTCGTCCTTGGGCCTAACAATGTGTTCCGCCAATGCAATTTGAATGGAGCGCGGCGAAACACCAAGCGAATGTCCGCAAGCATGGCGTGAGCTTCGAACTGGCGAAGACAATGTTTCAAGGGCCGGTTCTGACCAGTCTCGATGATCGGGATGACCACGGCGAAAATCGCTGTGTTAGTATCGGCTTGGCCGCAGGAGCGGTTGCGCTCGTAGTGGTGCATACGGACAGGAACGGTAGGGTCCGCATCATTTCAGCCAGACCCGCTAGGCGTAGAGAAAGGCGAATCTATGAAGAGAGAGTATTCGGCTCCGCTTACCGCTAGACAACTGGCTAATCTCGCCGATGAAGACATCGACGTGAGCGATATTCCGGAGCTTGACGGGTCGTTCTGGGAAAACGCCAAACTCGTTAAGCCAAAACTAGTTCGCCAAGAAGAGCGAAGGGTTGCTAGGGGTAAGTCCTATCAGCCAACCGGCCCCTCGCCTTAGGCGGAACGGCGAGGCTATCCGGCCAAGCCGGTCTTGAGCTAGCGGCTGACGCTCCATGCGCAGAGCGGAAAAGCCCAAGTTTCCAGAGTTTCGAAGATGGCGGACAAGTGTTCCCAGTGCTTGGCTTGACAGAGCTCTGTCGTCGATGTGAATCACCAACTGTCAAGGAGCGCGGATGAAGTCACAGGCGCGGGTGGTGGTGATCGGCGGCGGGGTGGTTGGCGTCAGCACCCTCTACCACTTGGCCAGCAAGGGCTGGGGCGCTGATGCGGTCCTGATTGAGAAGGGCGAGCTCACCTGCGGCTCCACCTGGCATGCGGCGGGCCTGCTGCCGCTGTTCAACATGAGCTACAGCGTCGGCCAGATTCACAAGTACTCGGTCAACCTTTATCAGCAGCTTGAGGCGGAAACCGGCCAGGACGTCGGCTTCAGGCAGGTGGGCAACATTCGTTTGGCCATGAACCCGGAACGCATGGACGAGTACCGTCAGTACGCCGCCACCGCCCGCACCATCGGCGTGCGGGTGGAGTTTCTTGAGCCCGACGAGGTGCGCAATCTCTGGCCCCTATGCAACATCGACGGCTTGGTGGGCGCCATCCGCCACCCTGATGACGGCTACATTCAACCGGCCGACCTCACCCAGGCCTTGGCCCGGGGCGCCCGCGCCAAGGGGGCGGAAATCGTCCGCAAGACCCGGGTGACCGCCATTGAGCGCCAAGGCGGCGATTGGCTGGTCAAGACCACTGCCGGTGACATTCGCTGCGAGCATGTGGTCTCAGCCACCGGCAGCTACGCCCGCGCCACCGGCGCGATGGTGGGCTTGGACATGCCGGTGCTGCCGGTGGAGCATCAGTTCATCGTCACCGAGCCCCATCCCGAGGTTCTGGCCAGGCACGAGGCGGGGCTGCCGGAAATGGGCGTGCTGCGCGAGTCCGACGGCTCTTGGTACCTGCGTGAGGAGCGGGGCGGCTTCATCCTTGGCCCTTATGAGCAGGGTGCCCCTTGCTGCTACGCGGACGGACCCGCCGATGACGTGGAGTACGAACTCTTCGCCGAGGACTTGGAGCGCTTGACGCCGCACATCGAGGCCGCCATGAACCGGGTGCCGGCCTTCGCCGAAGTGGGCGTCAAGGAAGTCTATAACGGCGCCATCCCCTACACGCCTGACGGCAGCCCCATCATCGGCCCCGCTTGGGGGCTGCCGAACTTCTGGCTCAACGAGGGCCACAGCTTCGGCATCACCGCCGCCGGCGGTGCCGGGTGGCAGTTGGCGGAGTGGATCGTGGAGGGCGAGCCCACCATCGACATGCTGGGCGTGGAGCCGCGCCGCTTCGGCGACTACGCCACCAAGGGCTACCTCAAGGCGAAGAACGAGGAGGCCTACGCCAACGTCTTCACCATCCACTACCCGGACGAGGAACGGCCCGCCGCCCGTCCTTTGCGCACCGCGCCCTGCTACGAACGCCTCAAGGCACGGGGCGCCGTGTTCGGCCAGAAATTCGGCTGGGAGCGGGCCAATTGGTTCGCCCCGGAGGGCATGGCCGCCGAGGACCATTGGTCCTTCCGCCGCTCCCGCTGGTTCGAACCGGTAGGTGCGGAATGCCGCCACGTGCAGGAGCACGTGGGCGTGCTGGACATGACCGCCTTCGCCAAGTGCCGGGTGTCCGGCCCCGGTGCCGCCGCCTTCCTCGACCGCCTAGTGGCCAACCAACTGCCAAGGCGCGACGGCCGCATCGCGCTCTGCCACGCCCTCAACAGCCGCGGCGGCGTCCACTCAGAGTTCACCATCCTGCGGGAGGCCGCCGACTCGTTCTATCTGGTCTCCGCCGGTGCTTGGCAGCGGCTTGACCACGACACCCTCACCAAGGGCTTGCCCGGCGATGGCTCGGTGCGCTTCGAGCCGCTGACCAACGCCATCGGCGTTCTGGTGGTGGCCGGTCCGCAGTCGCGCACGCTGCTGCAGCGCGTGTCGGACGCAGACTTCTCCAATGCCGCCTTCCCTTGGCTGTCGGCCCGCTCAATCAACATCGGGCTGGCCCAAGCCGTGGCCATGCGCGTCAACTTCGTCGGCGAGCTCGGTTGGGAGCTGCATCACCCGATGGAGTGCCAAAACCTCATATTCGATGCGTTGTTCGAGGCAGGCGCGGACCTCAATCTCAAGCCCTTTGGCATCCGCGCCATGGACTCGCTGCGCTTGGAAAAGTCCTACCGCATGATCGGCACCGAGCTGTCCATCGAGTACGCCGCCCTGGAGTCCGGCCTCGACCGCTTCGTCCGCTTGGACAAGGGCGACTTCATCGGCCGCGACGCACTGCTCGCCTGGCGCGACCGGGGCTTCGCCAATGCCCTAGTCACTTTGGCGGTGAGTGGTGCAGGGGATGCGGACGCCTTGGGCAACAACCCCTTGTTCCACAACGGCGAGCTGGTGGGCCGCGCCACGAGCGGCGGCTACGGATACCGGCTGCAGAAGTCCTTGGCGTTGGGCATGGTCAACCCCCAACTGAGCACGCCTGGCACCGCGCTGGAGATCGAGATTCTCGGCCAGCGCCGCCCCGCCACCGTAGTGCCGGAAAGCCCTTACGACCCGAACAACCAGCGCTTGCGGAGCTAGCAGCCTCTGCGGGTCCGCTACTTCACAGTAGTCTCGTAGTGGACGCCGTCCGGAACGGGCACCGCCTGGTGCACGGTCACGCCGTGCGTGCCTTGGGTGGGCATCGACGAGTCCACCGCAACGAAGGACGTGTATCTCGACATCAGCTGATGTTGCAGTGCGGTGCGCTGGATGGCGTCGCGGAGTTCACCCTGGGGGTCGCCCAGCGTGGCTTGCCGGTCTGCTAGGTCTGCGATGTTCAGGCGCGCCCACACCTTGGCGATGGATGCCCCGGCGCTCCCCGAGGCGTCGGCGAGGGTCGCCAGGTTGCGCCGTTTGCCGTCAGCCAACCCGGAAACGGTCAATGCCCCGGCTTGGCCCTGGAAGCGCCCTGCCATGACCAATGGGCGCCCGACGTAGAGGTCCGGCAGGGAGGCCGGGTAGGTTTCGGAGACGATCATGTCGCCCCAGTCGATTCGAACGTCGGTCAACGCTGGGCGGCTGACCCGGTCAAAAAAAGCGCTTATCACCGTTTCGGCAGAGTCATTCAACCCCAGATAGGCCGCAACGCCACGGCCCTCCTTGGCCATGCGTTCGAGCAGGTAGCGGTTGACCGAGGAACCCACGCCGAAACTGAAGATCCGGGAATTGCCGATACGCTGGTGCACGGCCGACAGAATGTTGGACTCATTGCCGATGAAGCCGTCGGTCATGAAGGCGACGAAGCGGTAGTGATCGGGGCTGTGGGGGAAGTCCAGCGCGGCCTTGACGCCTTCGATCATCTGCGTGCCGCCGTTGCTGTCTAGGCCCGCGAGGTAGCGGCGGGCGGCGGCTAGATTTCGCGCCGTGGCCGGCAGCGGCTCCGGGCCGAATGTGGAGGCGCTGTCGGAGAATCGGATGATCTGAAACCGGTCCTGGGCGGTCAGTTTCGAGAGTGCGGCAGTTACAGCCTCTTGAGCTTGGTCCAGCGGTCGCCCGCTCATCGAGCCGGAGCAATCGATGACGAAGATCATCTCCATGGGTCGACGCGAGAGGGTTTCGGCACCCATCGGCGGAACGACCATCAGGGTAAAGTACCCCTCACCGGATTCCGGATCCTGGTAGGTCAGCAGATTGGATTTGATGCTGTCCCCGGCCACCTGAAAGTCGAGCACGAAATCCCGGTTGGGAACGGCACCGGCGTCCGCAAGTCGCACGGTCGCGCTGTCTGCGCCGTCCCGGGTCACCGCAATCTCGTGGGTTGCTTTCAGCTCTTCGATGGCCACACCGGCGTCAATGCGCACCGTCATGTCGAAATCGTGGGTCGAGCGCTCGTTCGGCGCCAAGTACTCCACGCCAGTGGCTTCCGGCGCGTGCGAATTGCCGCCCCGAGGCAGCGCGGCAATGGGGTCGGCGTGCCCGGGCGGGTTGTAGCGAGGCCCGACGACGGTGGGAAAGACGAAGGAGTACCAGCCGTCTTTGTAGGCCAGCGTGTGAAAGTAGCTGATGTTCACGTCGATCGCGTTGCCCGGCTCGATGTTGGCGACTTTCTGTTCGAACACGTTGGGCCGGTGCTGCACCAGCAGGCTCGCTCGATAGCCCTGTGCGCGTGCCTGTCGATAGATCGCTTCCGCCTCTTCCTTTTCGCGCACGATGCCGCGAATGGTGCGCTCGCCGATGATCATCAGAAATTCGCTGACTGCGGATTTTTCCGGCAGGGGAAAGCGGTAGACGGCCTCGATCTTGGTGTCGAAAGGATTGGCGAACTGCTGACGGACCTGCACCGTGCCGATGTAACCGGCGATGCTGGCGTCCACCTCGGTGTGCTGAAGGGGCAGCGGTATCAGCCTAGGCGTCGCGAAACTGTCGTCGACTGGCAGTCTGGCCAGCATCCCCCCCGACTCTGCGCCCGGCGCCCTTGAGGTCAACGGGTCGGTAGCTGCATCGGCCTGGAGTTCTTCGAGCTTTAGTCGATACTGTCTGGCATTTTTTCGGTGCTGCATCGGGATTGTTTCCTCCAAAACCCTAGGCGCGGGCCCGGCCTTGGCAATCACCCAGACTTCCTCGTGGCCCAGTTCGGCGGGCGGCGCCCTACGATCCGCTTGAGGCGCAGGAGCG
This sequence comes from Candidatus Azophilus sp., assembly GCA_965220835.1. Lineage (GTDB taxonomy): Bacteria > Pseudomonadota > Gammaproteobacteria > Pseudomonadales > Azotimanducaceae > Azophilus. The sequence goes on from OZ244842.1 coordinate 3,951,215, forward strand.
TCCGCGCCGATGTACCCGTATTCTGTCTGGCAGGAAGCGGTCAGCATGCTGCCGACAACAAGCGAGAGCGCAAGGCATGCGATGCGTATGTTTTTCATCTTTGGATTCTTCCTGTTGAGTTGTCTGAGTTGTCGTTTACCGGGCCAAGAGCGATCGATGCGTCGATGGCCTTGCCCTGCGAGGTGGTCGCCGTGACAAGGCGCAATTCGAAGTCGGGTTCTCCCTCCAGCATCAGGTGCAACGTCGCAAGCCGCACGCGGCCGCTGGGCAGCTGGTTTGTTTCGGCCAGGGAATAGTCGGCCACCACGATGCGAGTCGCTCCGCGTGCGACGGCCTCACGGTCGTAGAACGGCGCGCGGGAGTAGGCAGGGTGGCCGCCGCCCTCGATGCCGACCACCTTCATTGCGCCGTTGTTGTCCCGGAATTCAAATTGCCAGGCGGCCACAGGCCGAGGGCTGTCCAGGAAGACCTCCACTGGCATGAAGCTCGATTGGGGCGCGGCATCGGCGTGCGAATCCGCGGTTGCCAGAACGCACAGGGCCATCGACCAGAGCAGCTTGTTCATCCGGCGCCATCCCCGTCGAGAGCAACGATGCGAAACGCGAAGGCATCGAGTTCGGCACGGCTGACATGCTCCTGGGTACGCGCCAGGGCAAGAACATCGGCAATGTCGATTCGCCCTGAGGCATCGATGTCCGCATAGACGGGCGAACTGCCGGGCTCCTCGTCACCTCCGATTGCGAACACCAACACGAGGAGCGCACTTGCGGCGACGGCGCCCCATGGAGCGAATCGTTGCTGGCGCGCCGTGCGCCGCTGTGCGAAGTGGGCGCGTGACGCTTCGGCCACGATACGGTCGACCCTGCTGGTAATCATGTCGGGCGCCCGATCGAGCCGCCTGAGTTCCGCAATCAGTGCGTCGGGCAGTTGTTCGTCGGGCGTGTTGCTGTCGGTCATGTCAATCACCTTCCTGCGTGTTTAACGCCCCGGCAGGGCAAAAGGTTCATTCGGGGAAGAAATCCTCAAGCAGCGGCGAGGACTTGAGGCTGGCAATGCCGAAGTGCAACCGGGATTTCACCGTGCCCTGCGGTATGCCGAGCGTCGCCGCGATTTCCGCCAAGGTCATGCCATCGACAAAGCGCAGGATGAGCACCTCGCGCTGCCCGGCAGGCAGGGTGGCGAGCAGCTTGGCGATGCCGTCGTCATGCTGCTCCTGCGGCGCGGGTAGCTCATCCGGCAACGTATCGCTGTCAATCGGAAACCGTCCGGCCTTGCGCATTGCCGAAATCGCGGCATTCCTTGCAATGGGATACAGCAGCGTCGTCAGTTTGGCGTTGAGTTCGAGCCCGCCCCCACTGGGAGGAAACATGCGCAACAGTTGCAGGAAGGTGGTCTGAAGCACGTCAAGCGCCATGTCGAAGTCAGGCGTAAAGCGCAGGGCAACCCGAAGCACAAAGTCCTTATGACGCAGATAGAGCGCCTCGAATGCGGCCGCAGCGGCATTGCGGTGGCCGTCGTTGCAGTCTTGCACCAACGCCGCATCGCTGCGAGGGTCTCGCCCGACCGCCAACAGGAGCTACCTTGTTTCCAGCTTGAAAAAAACCCTGGAGAAACGCGCCAGTTCGGCAGACGACTCGCGGATATCCGTGAGCGCTTTGTGGCGCGCCTTCATCGAGGTTCTGGAGTTCGTGTTCAGTTCCGGTCTTCCAGTGCACGGGGCTAGATGTCAATCGAGTCGAGATTGCACCCGGCTGCTGTTCCCTCATCGAGCCAACAATCCGCGTAAAAGGCGCCCGCAACTATAGCAGGCGGCACCAATGCGGCGGTGCTCCTGGCCTAAGAACAAGCGGTTGCAGGGGTGCGGGCTCGCTTGGCGAGACAGCCCCACCGGCCAACACGAGGAATGGACGCGACGCAGGCTGCCGGACACTCTGCTAGCATGCGGGCATGAGCCGGCGCGGTTTGCCCATTGGTATCCAGACCTTCCGGGAGATTCGGGAGGCTGACCACTACTACGTGGACAAGACGCCCCACATCGAACGCCTCGTGGACGACGGCAAGCACTTCTTCCTCTCGCGTCCGCGGCGATTCGGCAAGAGCCTGTTCTTGGATACGCTGAAGTCGTTGTTCGAGGGTGGTGAGGCCCTGTTTGAGGGACTGGCCATCCACAAGCGTTGGGACTGGTCCGCGCGCAATCCCGTGGTGCGCTTGGATTTCAGCATGGGAGACTTCACAGACCCCGACTACCTGCACCGCAATGCCATGGCCCAGTTGGACGGGATTGAACGCCGGTCGGGGACCGTTGGCGCATACGACACGGCGCCGGAACGCCTGAGCCACTTGCTGGAGACGTTGCACGAACGCAGCGGCGAGCGAGTTGTGGTGCTGGTGGACGAATACGACAAGCCCATCCTGGATGCCTTGGGCGACCCGGCGGTGGCGCGCGCCCACCGCGACTACCTTCGCGGCCTGTACTCAACCCTGAAGTTCGCGGACGCCCACATCCGGCTGAGCTTCATTACCGGGGTGAGCAAGTTCTCCAAGGTGAGCCTGTTCTCCGGGCTGAACAACCTCATCGACATCTCGATGGACCCCACCTATTCGGCAATCTGCGGCTACACCGAACGCGATCTGGACGAGGTCTTCGCGCCGGAGCTGGCGGGGCTGGATCGGGAATCCATCCGCGAGTGGTACAACGGCTATTCGTGGCTGGGCGCGGAGCGCGTATACAACCCGTTCGACATTCTCCTGCTGTTTCGCAGCCGAGCCTTCAAGGCGCACTGGTTCGAGACTGGCACACCCACCTTCCTGATCGAGACGCTGCTGAGGCGGCAAGTGCGGTCGGTGGACCTGGACGGCATGGTGGCCAGTGACGAACTGCTGTCCACGTTTGACGTGGACGAGATCTCACCGGAGGCCCTGTTGTTCCAGACTGGCTACTTGACGATCTTGGAACAACAGGCGGTAGCTGGAAGAACCGTCTATACGCTCGGGTATCCAAACCGCGAGGTCCGAGAAGGTCTGAATGGCAGCCTGCTGCGCCACCTTGTTCGGGACGGGACACGCCAAATGGCGAACAGCGTGCGCCTGTACAGGCTGCTGGAAGCCGACGACCTCGAAGGGCTGCGGGAACTCTTCCACGCCTTCTACGCCAGCATTCCCCACGAGTGGTACACCAACAACGACATTGCTAGGTTCGAGGGCTACTACGCCAGCGTGTTCTACTCCTACTTCGCGGGTCTGGGGCTGGATGTCACCGTGGAGGACAGCACCAGCCTAGGCCGGTTGGACATGGCCCTGCGCTTTCAAGGCCGCGTGTACCTGTTCGAGTTCAAAGTGGTGGAGCAAGCCGGCGAGGGCTCAGCCATGGCACAGTTGAAGTCGCGGCGCTACGCTGACAAATACCGGGCCAGCGGGCCAGTCTGCCTAGTGGGCGTCGAGTTCAGCAGCGGCTCTCGGAACATCGTTTCGTTCGAGACGGAGCGGGCGTGACCGATACAGCCGTCGAAGGCCTTGGCCACCCGCTTTCCGGCAGCGCCACTCTGCTCGCAGAACACGATGTTTGCGTTCCTGCGACGACGGTTCCTGTGTAGGCACCTATCGAGATTTTTGGAGGCCGGGGGTTCAGTCGTGCCCTGTGCAGATCCACTCTGATGACCCAGCCTTGGCCCCGCGCAATTGTTGAACAAACAACATCTCATCGACGCGGGCGGTGATACGAGAGTCTGGCGGATTGGTCAGGTTTGCGGCCGTAGGTTTGGTTGCTGCGGCCATCATTTCGTTGTCCTGCGGCAGCCAAGGCGCGCCCAAACCAGTACTGGAACTCATCTATCGCGTTCGAATACTCGGGATTCCAATCGTCAAACAGGGGGGTGTTTCGTCAAAAGCCAGGACGAAACAAGGGGGTGTTTAATCAATTCCATGCCAATAGTGAGGGCCTGTTTGGCCTTTCCCAGTATGTGACGACGCGTTGGCTTGGGAGTCCACTCACCGGAAGATGGCCTGAACTCAAGGCTTGATTGGCTCGCGGGATAGCGCTGATACTTGCCCGCCAAAGGCCCGAATGGACTCAGCCAGCGCCGGGCGCCATGAATCGTGCTCAACCTAGCGTGGGAAAGCCCCGTGGTGTTGGGTCACTCAGCTTAAAGAAAAACAGGTTTCAAGCAGTTACAGTGCATTTGAATCTACTGAAAGCATGTTCCCCCGTAGCCCGTGGTATCAAGTGTCTTTTCCTGGCCAGTTGTGCCGTTACCTCATGTGCGACTAATACTCCGGAGTCTCTGAACGTAGGAGATTCGGTTCGTCGCTTCGGTATTGAAACGTTGGACATCGCCAATCAAGATACTCCCAAACCAGTCCTTGAGCTTATCTATCGTGTCCGAATCCTCGGGCTGCCACTAGGCGCTTCATCGCGAATAGTCGTTGAGCGCCGCGGAACAAATTACGTTGCCATTAACCAATTGCGTAGCCCTTTCGCCAAGAACCAGCACACCAGCAAATACGTTAAAGACGGCTGTAACTTCGCCCAATCTGGATATACGAATGTGGGTGGAGCCTTGGGATGGACGTTTGATGACAGTGTCAGCTTTGATCACGCCGCAAAATCCATAAGCTATGTTGGTAAGGATGAAAGCCTGGATTTTACCTTCACCGACGAAGTCTTCGTGGACAAGATGAGCCAGTATCCGGTATTCGAGTGCATGCTTAGAGGGAAACAAGACGTTTTCTTTCTACACTACGTAGACAACACCATAGCCGAGTACGAATTCAAGAAAGTGGGAAACGAGCTGATAGTAGTTGATGGCAAGGAAACTGAAACAGTTCGTGTAGACGCATCACCTGTGAAGGCGGGCAAAGGCACCATTCATGCCTCCGTAAAATACTGGTTGGCACCATCCTTAGGCTACTACCCGGCTCGGATTGTCACTAGGTTCATGGGTCTCAAGGTGTCCGTGAAACTAAAGAGTTTTAGGAAGCCTGGTAGTGGTATTCCGACTTCAGAATTTTGACATCGACGGCTGGAAAAACAACGAGGGGTATAGCCCGGTTACAGCAGGAGTTCGCCCGTCTCAACGCTTCCTCAAGAGCCCACCTAACCTCATCGCTTACGCCACGGCTTGGCGAGGGAGCTCCCCCACCCGTCCGCTCAGTCCCCCAACCGCCGCAGTGCCGACACCGTGAGGAACTTGTTGTAGAGGCTTTGGTCGTTGACGCGCATGCGGTGGCCGCCGGAGATTTCCTGGACCTGCTCCAAACGGGTCATGCGGTTGGTCTGCACGTTGAAGGCATGCACGCGGGTCCAGGACCAATAGGGATGGTCGCCGTCGCGCACCTGCTCGCCGCCGATGTCGTAGAGAGAGAAAGCGCCGTCAAAGGACTTGAAGATCTGCCCGCGCCGGTCGAAGGAGACCATGGTGAGGGGCGTCAAGGTGCGGGCATCGAACCAAACCCGCTTCTTGCTCACCGGCGCTCGAGGGTAGCGGATGGGCTCCGCCTCCACGACGATGGCCTCCGGCACCAGTTGCGCGTTGGTGTTCCAGAAGGTCAGGCCCTCGGCGCCGCCGTGGGTGCCGTGCCGCCAGTTAGGGTGGGAGGGGTTCCAAGTGTCCGCCACCGGAGCGAGGTAGGGGCCGCGGTGCACGATGCGGTAGTTGCCCCAAGTGAGAAAGGGGTCGCCAGCGGCCCAGGCGTCAGACAGGTAGAGGGTGTTGCCGGTGATCAGCGGCTCAAACCGCTGGTTGGTGGGGAAGCGCCGCACCCGCTTAAAGGCGGGCAGGTAGCCGTACAGGTCGGGAAACTCGTTCTGGTCGTAGGGCCAGATGTTCAGAAAGGAGGTTCCGCGAACGTCCTTGGGGGTGACGAACAGGATGGTTTGGTAGCGCAGCTTGTCTTCGTGGCCTGGCTTGTAGGGCTTTGGGTCCATGCTGACGCGCGCCACGGGCTGATACTCCACCCACACCGCCTCGTACTCGTACGCCAGCCGACCCTTCGGGTCGAGGTCCTTTTCCTCCACCGCGTACAGGGACACGTCATGGCGCCCCCAGCTCAGGGTGGCGGCGGCGAACACTTCCACCCCGGTCTTGGGGTCCGGAAACGGATTGCCGCCAATCCAAGGGTCGCCGGTTTCCGTGACCACGTTGCCCGTTGCATCAAATCGGGCCCGGCCCGCGTTGCGCAACGTCGCCTCGATGTAGTCGTAAGGGTTGAGCCGGTACAGATCCCGCGTTTGCGGCACGATGGTCAGCTCTCGGCCGAGTTGGGCGATCTGCATGGCCTGTATGGGATCAAGCAGGTCTTGGACCAGGGCCACGTTGTCGGCCGTGACCTTTTGCCCCTCACTGATCCGTCCGCCCGTGTAGGCATCCAAGGACAGCAGCTCGTCGGGGTAGGCGGCGGTGTGCTCGCCGGTAGCGGCCAAGGTGGGCCACAGCGGCTTAAGCACGCCGGTGGCCAGCACGCCCTGGGCGGTGGCCTTGAGAAAATGGCGCCGCGAATAGTCCTTGCCGAATCGTCTGATGGTCGCCACTGCCTGCTTCCGTTTTGTCCTTAGCCGAATGTGGCCCCCGCAAGCCGTGCCGGACCCGCACCGTGTTGCCGTCCCGCACCGTGTCGCGGGCTCGCACCGTTTGGCGGGTCCGCACCGTTTGGCGGGTCCACTCCGTGTGCGGGGCCCGCACCGCATGCGGCGACCGCGCCGCTCCCGGTGCGCGGGCCGCTCCCGGCGGCGCGAACAAAGTCCCTTACGGCGCTGCCACCCTCGTTGGCGCTGCGGCCCGCGGTCGCATCATCGCAGACGATCTTCGTGGAGGCCAGACGGCGCTCGATCTCACGCAACAATTTGCCGTCCCCATAGGCCAACCTCTTTAGCTGGCAGGCCGCGTCATCCGCGCCCGCCCGCAAGCGCAGGCCGAGTTGCTGAAGGCGGGCTTCGCGCCAGGCGGCTGAGCCTACTGGCAAACTGTCCGCCACCCGCCCATAGGCCGCCTCCGCATCGCCGGTGCGGCCCACCCGCGCCGCTGCCTCGGCGTACGCCCGGACCAGGTCGCCAGATTCCGGATAGGTCTTGAGCAGATCGTTGGCGAGCTGGTAGGCGGGATAGGCGTCTTCCTCAAGTAGCGCCAGCTGAACTTGCTGAAGGCGGGTCAAGAGCAGGGCTTGGCTGGCAGGTGGCAGCAGCGCCGCAACCCGCTCGGTGGCTGGCTTGCACCAATGCGCAGGCCCACAGCCGAGCACCTCGCGCACCAGCGTGTCCTGCTGGCCGTCGGTCAGTGGCGCAGCCAACGTCCTGAGCTCGCCGAGCAGGCGCTCCGGTGCCTTGCGCCTCAGAAACGCCATGCGCAAGGCGAACAGACTTTCGTGATAAACGCCTGTCTGGTCCTCAAGCTGGTGGGCCAAGCGATCCAGACGTTGGAGATGAGTGGTTACGTTCGGGGCGTCAAAACCCGCCATCTCGGCTGAGGCCAGCAGCGCCCAAGGTGCCTCGGCGTCCGGTGGCGCGAGGGTAGCGCGCAACTCGATGCCGAGCGCCGCCAAGCCCTGTGCAAGCCCGTCCCGCGCCGCCGCCCTAAATTCGCGGTAAGTCAGTTCAAAGACAGGCAGGCGCGCCATCCACGGGTCTTCAGCATGGGATTGCCATAGATCTCCGGCGCGCGCGGCATCCCGCCCCAGCAAAGCGCGAATGAAGCGGGCCCCGGGGTCGGCCGCCGCTTGGCTTGCGGTTTCGAGGCGCTTGCGCTGCGCTTTGTCACCGGACGCTGCGTATTCGATGGCTTGGGCGAGGTTAAGCAAGCTCCGGCGCAATGCGTGGTCCGCATCGGTCGGATAGAGTGCCGCTTCAAGTTGCGTGATTGCCTCCGCCACCAGCCCGCTGCCCAGCAAGGCATCGACGAACCGCATTCGGTAGGCCGCCAGCCCCAGCTGGCGAGAAGCGTCCAGCGCCGTGAACAAGGCGCGGTACTTCTCTGCCGCGGTGATGAACTGCTGGTGGTTCAGCGCATCCTCGGCGCTGACCAGCAAGCCCAACGGGCCGACATCCTGGCCGATGATGGCCTCGCCATAAGTCAGCAGGCGGTCCATCCGGGCGGCGTTCATCGCACCCGCGTCCTCCAACTGGCGCAACCTCTCCGCGGCCCGGCGGGCGCCGTCCAGGGTGCGGCCATGCCTTTCGAGCAAGGCAGTTGCCTGGGCCTCAAGCCGGTCCGCTTCCGCCGCAGTGAGCGTTGCTTGGGGCGGGTTCGGCGCGGGCGCCGCCAATGCGTTCAGCAGCGCAATCTCTTGGCGTGCCAGATCGGCAAGCGGATCGTTCTGTCTTTCTGATCGCGGGGCCGTGCTTTCACAGGCTTCAGCCTTTGCGCCGGGGGACCGCCCATTCTCCAGTCTCGGGCATGGCGCCGTTATCGCCGCCACGCGCTGAAACCAAGCCATCGCCCGCTCGCGGTCGCCCGCGGCCAGCGCCACATGGCCCAGCCCAAACCAACTGCCGCGCACCAAGCCGGGATAGACAATCAGCGCCAAGGTGGTCTGAAAGCGGTTGCGGGCGCCTTCCAAGTCCGCTGGGTTGGCGGAGGTTCCATAGCGGTCCAGCAGCAGCCAGCCACGCCAGTAGCGCGCTGCTGCCAGGGCGAAGCCGATGTCGCTCCAGATGGGCGAGCGGTAGAGGCGCTCAAGCTGCAGTTCGTCTTCCTGGGCCGCAGCCTCACGCCGCAGGCGCTCTGAGCGGGCGTTGGTGGTCAACTCATCGATGCGCACCAACCAACCATCAATGGCATCGGTGGCTAAAGGTTGCTGCCGCGCTGCGTCGATCTGCTGGCCCAGATCGATGGCTTGCTGGCGATAGTCCGCCGCCGCGCAAAACACCGGCAGGGCGAGCAGGAGCAGGGCCGGGGTGGAAACCGGCATCAGGAAGCCTCCATCGCGGCTAGGGCCATGTGCAAGTCGTCGCTGAATGCGTTGCCGAAGATCAGGGTCACCAAGCGCCGCACCAAGCGAAGGTCGCCATCCAAAGTGGCCGCATCGCCACCGCCGGCTTCCGCGATGCGCACGAAGTCGTAGCTCGGGCTGCCTCGGTACATCGCCCGGTTCACCTTTCTTTGCAGCCGCGCCTCAAGCAACGCCGGGTTTGCTTCGTCGCTGACATCCAGTGTGGTCACCTGCCCGCCTTGGTTGCGGAAGCCAGCCACTAGGCGAAGCAACGCCTCAGCTTCATGGCGATGGGGCGGGGCGTCGCCGATCAGCAGGATGAGGCGCTTGCCGGAAGCCCGCCAGCCAACCTCAGTGGCTGCGGCGCGCATGCCGGCGAGCACGCCCTCGCCGAGGCTGCCGCCTCCGGCCGCCGTGAAACCACCGAGAAAGCGCGTGAGCTTGGCGGTGCTGTAGGTCAGGGGTTGGGTGCGCACGGCGAATTCGGGATCGCCCGCATCACGGTAAGCGACAATCCCAAAACGGGCGATGGGCACCAGTTCCCTGACCCATTCGATCATGTCACGAACCCGCCGCTTCACTTCGTCGAGCGCCCAGCCCATGGAGCCGGTGGCGTCAATCAGGAACACCACATCGAGCCCCGCCTCGCGCAGTTCCTCCACATAGGCCGCGAACTGGTCCGCCCCGTCCCCCAACCCCGTGCCGAGGCGTTGCGTCGCAGGCCCGGGCAGCGCAGGACCCGGGCCAATGCCCGCAAGCCGTCCGCCCCGCGCGGCCCGCAGGCTGGGGTTGGACACGTTGGGCATGGCCAAGGCGGAGCGGTTGGCGATCAGGGTGGCCGGAGGGTCAAGCTCAGGCGGGCGCTCAAACTTCAACCGCGGCGGTGGCGGCTCAGGCAACGGCGGCGCCAATGCCAGCTTAGCCCGGTTCGCCGTCGGCTCAGGCGCTTGGCCGAGTTCCCCTCCCACCTGCCAGGTCACCAGTGCATGAACCAACACCGAAACGCCAAACGCGACGAGCCACCAGTGGAGCTTGGAAGCTCGTGCCTTGTTCAGCCTTGGGGGACCAAATGCGGGGTGCTTAGCCCGATTTCCAACCAATAGCGGCTTCATGATGAGGCAATTTACCCCAACAGTCGTCCAGTTCTCGATTCATCGAATCAACGATTCACCGATTGATCCAATCAACAAACGAATTGCGTCGGCTCATCTGGCGCTTGCTTATGCCCGCATGTAGCGGTCAAGCGTACATGCCCGGACAGAGTTGGCTAAGCACCTCGCCGTTTCGCTGTCTCGCCCGTCAGGGGTTCAGTGATGTACTGGGCCGCGAGCTCGAGGCTTCCAAGGTGGCCAGTTCGAATGATCTCAGCCCTTGGGCATCGCCGGCGGCCATGATTTGGTGCAGCGCCTGGGCGGAAGCTTGGGCGTCTGCCCGGATCAGCACGTGGTGGCTGGGCTGGCGGGCAACCGCAGCGAAGGCGCGGCGCAAGGCGGCTTCATCCATGGCCTGGCCGTTGACGGAAATGCCGTCGCTGGCGGTGACGTGCACGGTCAGGGTGATGGGTGCCGGGTTCCGGTCGGTGCCGCCGAGGGGCAGCTGCACAGTGGGGCCACTGTCCTGGGTAAGGCGGCCGGCCACCAGGAAGTAGAGCAGCAGCAGGAAAACGATGTTGATCATGGGCACCACGGCAACGTCCACGGTGCGCCGTGCCCGGGGCCTGAGCGCCAGCCGCATCACGAACTGAACCCGCGCACTTTGCCGAACCGCACCCGCGTTGCGCCTTGGCTGCGCAACGCATCCAGGGTGCGCAGCACGTGCTGCACGGAGATGTTGGGTGCGCTGCGCAGTTCCGCGTCAGCATCCACGGTGCCGGGTGCTGCCATCCACTCTGCATAGGGCCGGCGCGCGCCGTCCACCCAGATGGTCTGCTCATCGAAGAGCTCGAAGACGCTTGCCGCGTTGCCGCCGGAAGCGCTGCCGGTCTGGCCACCGAGCAGTTCGACGCCGCCCTCCTGCCGAAAGGTGGTCTCCAGCATGAAGAACACCAGCAGGATGAACACCACATCGATCAGCGGCGTCAGGCTGATGCGCCGAGCGGATTTGGTGGCCGTGAGCGCCCTCAAGGGGCGAGCGCCCGTTCAAGCAGGTCTTGGAGCTGCTCGCCGATGCGCTGCACGCGGCCTTCCAGCAGGGCGTGGGCGGCGGTCATGGGTATGGCCACGCCCAACCCAACGGCGGTGGTCAGCAGGGCCTCCCAGATGCCGCCGGCGAGCACGCCGGCATCGGCTTGATTCACATCGACCTCCAAGCCCCGGAAGGCATCGATCATGCCGAGCACGGTGCCAAGCAGGCCCAGCAAGGGAGAGATGTAGGCGATCAGCTCCACCAAGCGCAGATAGCGCGACAGGCCGCTGAGCAGGAGATTGCCGCGCCGAGCGACCTCCGCCTCCAGGGCGTCGGCGGGGCGGCCGGCTGTGCGTTCCGCCAAGGCGAATGCCACCAGTTCGCCAACTTCATCCTTGGTGGCCACTTCGGCAGACGAGCCGGCCACCTGGGACGCAAGCTGCTCGAAATATCGGGCGCCGTAGGGCTTCAGTTGCAGCAGCTTGTAGATGATGGCGGCGGCGCCGACCACCGAGAGCAACAGCAGGGCGACCACCACCGGGCCGCCCAGCTCGACAAGCCGCGTTAAGGCCTCCAGCACGGGCTGGTGCTAGGCAGCCCTTAGAAGTAGTAGGTGAATCTCGCGAACACCTCGTCCATGCGCTCGAAGGTTTGCATCACGTCGTCGTTGCCGCCATTGGAGCCAATGAGGTTGGCGTAGATGTCCAGCTGCACATCGTCCCGTGGGCGCCAACGCGCGCCGGGCTGCACCAGGAAGCCACCGTTGGTGTCGTAGAGCACCGCTAGGTCGGCCCGCCAGATCAACCCGGGGAAGGGTTGCTGCAGGGCGAACGCCACGGCGTTGAAGCTGCTCTCGCCATTGGGCACGCCGTCGTTGTCAAAGCCGCTCACGTGGCGGCCCAGCATGTCGCTCTCCGACTTGTGCATCCATTGCATCACGAAGTACGTGGCCGGGAAGTCCCTTGAGAAACGGTGGTACTTCTCGAGCGAGACGTTGCTGACGAACTCGTCCTTCTCGATGTAGTCGCGGCTTAGGGTCAAGTTGGTGAACTTGCGGTCGAGCGCCAGAGTGGCCTCGACGCGCAGCACCAACTGGTCAAACAGGCTGTTGGGCTCGCCCTGAAAAACGTAGGTCATGCCGGCGCCGAAGATCTCCTCCCGGAAGTACTCCCGGGCAATGTGGCCCTTGAGCGGCCCCAAGCCCGGGGCGACCGGGTTGTTGGGGTCGAAGAAGAGATCCAGTTCCAACGCCGCACAGGCCCGCAGATCGTCGCCCAAGCCGAAGGCGGCGCAGGTTTCCGGGGTGACCGGAAAGGCGCCCAAGGCTTGGGCTGCCGGGAACTCCAGCACGGATGCGTTCAAGCCCCCGATGCCGTCCAGCCGGGACAGCCCGGCGTAGTGGAACCACTCGTCTGCCGCCCAAACCCCGGCGGGGTTGATCTCAAAGGCGGTTTGGGAGAGCAATTGGCCAACCGGCTCCAATCCCGGCACGCCGATGAAGGGATTCACGTCGGATTCGGTCCAGCGGAACACGCCATCGGGGTTGGTTCGCGAGACGGCCATGAAGCTGAGATCGAAGTCCCCGGCGCGCCCGCTCAGCCGGGCGCCGAAGTTGAATTCATCGTCATTGTCGTTCCAGCCCTGCTTCTGCCGCACCACGAACTGGGAAGCGACGAAGTTGTAGGGGGTGTCCAGGGGTGAGAGCACCGAGGGGCGGAAGCGCTGCACGAATCCCTCAATCTCCCAGTCGTTCTGGAAGCGGTAGCTGCCGCGAACGCCCAGCGAGGGCACGCGCTTGTCGGAGTACTCCTCCGCCGCTACGTCCAGGAAGCTGTGCCGGCGCAGGTCCAACCCGTTCACGACGTCAAAGACGCGGAAGAAGATGGCCTCCCCCCAGGCGATCTGCTGGTTGCCGATGCGCAGCCACAGGGGGCCGTTGTTGTAGTCCAGGTAGAGGGCGGGCAGATCGACCATGTAGTCTTCGTCGTTGATCTCCAAGGTGCTGCCGTTGCCGCCATCGAAGCCTGAGTCGAAGTGGTCGATGTCGTCGAATTCGCTCTCCAGGCGCCAATCCCGAAAGCCCCTGATCTTGGCGAACCCCTCCCAGTTGTCGGAGAAGCGCACTTTGAAGTCCAACTCGCCGCGGGTGGCGAACAGGCTCCAATTCGGCTCGCTGGTGGGTGCCTGCCGCACGATCTCATTGCCGAAGGAGTTGACCACGGTGTTCCCGCTGAACAGGTTGCCGTAGCCTTGGTTGTAGGGGTTTGCGTCGCTGAAGGCGTTGGCGGTCTCCTGGCGAACGAACCCGGTGATGCTGACGCTGATGTCGGCGGCCGCAGCCACCGGCAGTGCGCCGAGCACTGCCATCAGCGCGTATCTGAACAGTTTGGCTTGGTTCATGATCTCCCCTTATTCGCGTCGTTGCTGGTTTGCTTAGTTTCCTTGGTCGCGGGTTTTGGTTGCTGAACGAGTCCACGGCCCTAAAGCCTGTGGCGCCCGGCTCCGTGCACCGCCAAGGCGGCGCTTCCGCTCCTTGGTCTGAGGCGTCGCCTCGTTGGTCATTGGTTCACAGTCACGATGCTGCCGCGCTCTCCGGCGGCGTAGACGCGCTGCTCCTGCAAGGTTCCGTTTTCTAGCGGGTTGTTCACAATTCCGGGCGCCAAGGCTGCGTACCAGGACCGTTCCACGGCTCGGCCGCCCGCCGAAGCCCAAGTCTCGCCGCGGTCGCGGCTGCGCAACAGGGCGCGGATGCCGATAACCACCACTTCGCCCTCCTTGGAGTGCCACACGTCGAGCAGATTGGCGCGGCTTCCCGTGGCCAAGGGCTGCCAAGTGGCGCCGGCATCGCCCGTGCGCAGCACCGTGCCCTCCTGGCCGACCGCGAAGCCCAGCCCTTGGCCATCGATGTGCATGGCGAACAGCGAGGCGTCACCCCGATGGCGGACCTGCCAAGTCTGTCCGCGGTCGCTGCTGGCGAGGATCATCGCAAACTCGCCGCAAATCAGGATTTCCCCGTCATCACCGATGTGCACGTCATACAGGTGCGCTTCCAGCCCCTCTGGCTGCAGCTCAGCCCAATCCAAGGTGCGCGCTTCCCAAGTGGCGCCGCCGTCTTCGGAAATCACCACCGTGCCGAAACCGCCCACCGCGGCGGCCAGCCCTGACTCATGCAGGGCCACCGAAAACAGGCGCTCAGTGGTGGGGCTCTCTGCCGCCGACAGGGTACGGGCATCGGCACCGCTGAAGATTTGGCCCTGTTGGCCGACCACCACCACGCGCTGCTCGTTGGCAGCCACCCCCAACATCGCGGCATCGCTGATCGGCGCCATGGTTTGCCACGCCGCGCCGCCATCCTCGCTCAGCAGCAACAGGCCGTGATGCCCCACGGCCATGCCGGCGGTCTCGCTGAAGGCGAGATCGTACAGGGCGTCATGGGGCAAACCGGAGCGAATCACGCCCAGCGCCTCGCCGTCGCCGCCATCGGCGACCGCGCTCGCCGCCCCGACGGCCAGGGCGCAGGTCAACAGCCAACGCATGGATGCCGTCTCGTTTAGGTGCCCAAGCGGCGCATCGCCGACACGGTCAGGTAGCGGTTGTAGTCGTTGGGGTCGTTGTAGTGGGTGTCGTAGCCGCCCGACGACCGCACCAGTTCCGGCAGGGAGATGCGATTGGTCTGCACGTCGTGGATGATGACGTAGTTCCAGGTCCACATCGGCTTGCCGTCCAGCACGTTGGCTGGCGTTCCGTCCGCCCCGATGGTCATGCCGTTGCCGTGCTCGAAGTTCTTGTACACCTCGCCACGCCGGTCGTAGTTGACGCTGTTGAAGGCCACCATGGCCCGGGCGTCGATGTACACGCGCCGCTTGCTGATGGGCGCTCGAGGGTACTTGACCGGCTCGGTCTCCAGCACGATCACGTCGGGGATCACTTCCCAGTTGCTGCGGAAGAAGCTCTGGCCATTCGGCCCGCCCACCCGCTGGCGCTCCCAGTTCTCGTCGTTGACGTTGAAGTTGCCCGGGCCTGCCGGCCCCAGCCAAGGCCCGCGATGGACCAGCTTGAAGTTGCCCCAGGTGAGGAACGGGTCGCCGGCGCCCCATGCGTCTGAGATGTACCAAGTCGGCCCGGGCAGCAAGGGCTCGAAGCGCTGGTTGGTGGGATAGCGGCGCACCCGCTTGAACGCCGGCAGATAACCGTGCAGTTCGGGAAACTGGGTTTGGTCGTAGGGCCAGATGGACAGAAACGCGGTGCCGCGCACGTCCTGGGGCGTGTTGAAGAACACCGATTGATAGCGCAGGGTGTCGTCGCGGCCGCGGAACGGGTTGTCGTCCAAGGTCACCCGCCCGGTGGCGTTCATCTCGCACCAGACGAAATCGTACTTGTAGGCCGTGCTGCCGTCCGGATTCAGGTCCTCTTCCCGAATGGCGTAGAAGGTCTGGTCGTAGCGGCCCCAGGAAAGGGTGATGTTGGCGAAGGCCTCCACTGCGGACTTGGCCTCCGGGAAGGGGTTGCCGCCAACCCAGGCGGAGCCGTCGTCGGTGCGCACGTTACCGGTGTCGTCGAAGCGCGCCCGGCCGTTGTTGGCGATGGAGGCCCGCAGGTAGTCGGGCGGCATCAGCCACTCCGGGTCCGTGGTGCTGGCATGGGTGTCAATTTCGCGGCCCATTTGCGACACCTGCAGGTAGGACACGGGGTCCATGAAGTCCTTGAGCAGCTCCACGTTGTTGGCGTTGATGACGTCGCCCGTGTTGAAGCGCCCGCCAGTCAGCCCTTCGAGGGTGGAAATCTCGTCCGGATACACCTTCTCAATGGTGTTGCCTCGGGCGATGGTGGGCCACAGCGGCGCCAGCACGCCGGTGGCAATCACCCCTTTGGACATTTGCTCCAGGAAGAAGCGGCGCGAAAAGCCCTTGCCGTATTTGCGAATGTGCATGTTGATTCCCCTTAAGTTAGTCCATTGGTCGGCGGTCCGTTGACCCCATTTGATCGGCCTGCGTCGATCATCCGATACCTACCCTAATCTGTTACCCAGCCGCTCGCAAACGCCTGTCGCTGAGGTCAGCCCCAGCGGACTCCACCATGAGCAAGTGCTCCCGGTCGACGAAGCCGGGCTTGAACAGATAGACCAGCAGCGGCAGCACCACCAGCGCCACCACCATGTTGATGAGCATGATGATGACCAGCAGCAGGCCCATGTCGGCCAGGAACTTGAGCCCGGAAAGGAAGTACCAAGGCAGGATGCTGAGCAGCACAATGGTGGCGGTGAAGAAGATCGCCTTGCCGGTGGTGGCAACCGCCTTGCTGATGGCGTCGCCGTAGTGCTGGCTGTCCCGGTACTCTTCGCAGATTCGGCTCAACAGGTAGATGCCGTAGTCGATGCCCACGCCGATGCCAATGGCGGCAATCGGCAGGGTGTTGACGTCCAGCCCGATGCCCATCATCACCATCACCGCGGCGAGGAACAGGTTAGAGAGGTTCACCGGAATGAGCAGAATCAAGCCGGCTTGAATGGACCGGTAGGCGAAGCTGCAGGTCAGCAGGATGACGACGTTGAGCGCCGCCAGGATGATCCACTGGTAGAAGTCCACGGTGTCATTGACGGACTGCTGCAACGCGATGGCGCCAGTGCCCAAGCGAATGCGGAAGTCATCGTGCTCCGCGCCCACCTCGTCGATGGCTGCCCGGGTCTGGGCAAGGGCCGTGTCCACTGTTTCCTGCTTGTTGTCCTTGTACCAGAGCGAGACGGTGCCGTTCTTGAGCTCAAAGTCCGCCACATGGCTGTAGGCCTTGGTGCTGGCTCCCAGCAATAGGGCTCCGGCGGCGGCGTTCACCGAAACGTCGTCGTAATCCAAGGGCGCCCACTTGGGGTTGCCGCCGCTGTACAGCCGATTGGCCTCCGGCAGGTAGTCAGCGAACGACAGGGTGGCCGCGGGAGGGTCAGGCTGGGACTCGATGGTGCGCTGCAAGGCGTTCATCGCCTTCACGGTTTCCGCCATCCTGACCACGCGCTGGTTCTCGTCCTTGCCCTCAAAGACGATCTCCAAGGTCATCAGGCCCGGGAAGTGGGCGTTGATCTGCCGCACCGCTTCGTTGTAGACCGAGTCCTCCCAAAGCAGGTTGCTGCCCTCCACCGGGTTGCCCACTCGGATTTGGGTCATCATGCCAAGCGAGAACACCGCCAGGACCAGCACGATGACGGTTGTGGGCCGGGCCCGGGGACCATGGCTGACCCGGCCGATGACGTTGAGGATCTTGAAGATGCGGTTGTGCACGCCGGCCCGCTCGTCGCCGCCGAGCAGGGCCTTGACGTTCTTGGGCTTGGGAAACAAGGACAGCAGTATGGGGCTGAGCCAAAGGTTGGCCGGCAGCAGGATCATTGCCCAGAAGCCGCAGAACAGGGCGAACCGCTCCATGACCGGAATCGGCGCCAAGGCGATCAGGAACAGGCCGGTGGCGTCCGTGACGATGCCCAGGGCACCCGGCGCCATCATCACGCCGAGCGCCTGTTCGGCGGCTTGGCGGCGGTCGCCCAGAACATGGTAGAGCTCGTAGTAGCGCTCTATGAACTGCACGCAGTGGCTGAACGAGCGGGCGATCAGCAGCAGCGGCACCACCATGATCAGCGGTTCGATGGGGTCCCCGATCCAGCCCACGAAGCCAAATCCCCAGACGGCGGCCACCGCGCTGACGATGATGGGGGTGAACACGCCCGGCACGTTGCGCATGTAGAACAGCAGCGACAGGAAGAGGGCGGCGGCAGTGATGCCGAAGATGCCCAGCATCTGCGCCTGGTAGGTGTAAACCCAGCCGGTGAGGATGGGCGCGCCGGCCACGTGAATGTCGTGCCTGGCATCGGTCTCCCGCTCCACCATGTCTTGGATGAACGCGAAGGTCTCGCCGAAGTCCAACAGCCGCTCGATGAAGGTGGCAGTGACCAGGGTGGCGGTCTCATCCTCGGAGATCAGAAACGCCTGCACGTTGGGGGCTTTGTCCACCCGGGACCGGAATTCGGCGATCTCCGCCGCAGTGGCCGGCGCCGCATCGCCCATCAGGGGCTTGGAGTCGATGCCGAAGGGCGTCGCTTCCGAGAACCGCGCCTTCTCCGTGGCGATGGACAGGATTTGGTCGTGGTCCACGGCCGGCGCCAAGTCGATGTCCCGGCTCAGGCGCCAGATCTTGGCCAGGGTGTCGGCATTGTAGATGTCGCCGTCCTTGACCTTGACCATCAGGGTCACGGTCAGGGGATTGCCGAAGTTGGGGTGGTCCTTGAACGTCTCGACGAACGGATGGTTCTTGGGGAACAGGTCGGAAAAAATGGTGCGCAGTTCAACTTGGGGCAAGCCAGCGGCAAAGAACGCCGTCACCGCGCCCACCAAGGTGAACGCGAGCCAGCGCCGGCGAATGGTCGCCGCCGCTAGCCGATGCCTGAAACCGGCCACCCGATACCGCCTGCTCTCGTGCCGCCTGCTTTCATGCCGCCTGCGCTAACTCCGTCGGCTCTCATGCCGCCGGCTCTCATGCCGCCGGCTCTCATGCCGCCTGCTCTCATGAATGCCGCGCCCACTTGCCCATGCCTCTGCACTGGCACGCGCGCACCACCGGCCCGCAAGACGCGTTCGCATGCTTAGAGTAGGCTGGCATATCCCAAGTTGTCCCCCGAGAGCGATTGAGTAGGTTACTCGAAAGAACGAGCGACTCTATACGGGCGTTCAAATCAATACAAGCCAATGTAGCGGTTCCAGCAATTCTCACTTTGGTTCAAGTCTGCCCTCGCCCCGGAGCGGGACCCCTCGGCGCGAGCGCGTCCCGCCCTCGAACTCTCCCTCCGTAGGGCGGTTTCGGTGTCAGGCCATCCTTCCGGCTAAGCGGTCACTGGCCAAAGTGAGAGTTGCTGTAGCGGTTCAGTGCCTTTCGGAATTTGTGCATGCCGGATCAGGCAGCATTCTCGATCCCGGCAGGGTACTCGTTCGGCGTTCGGCAACCCAGCACCCAGTGCTGCCGCCGATAGTTTGGAGGAACTCGTGCCCGGCCGGAGCAGCCAAGCGGCCGTTGGACGGCAGAAGCCGCGGGCGAGCGGGAGCTTCCCGGTGACGAACCTTCGGTTCGCCCGCAGCATCGGGTCGCGCCGCAGCTTGTCTTGGTCGTTTAGACCCTCGCGCCCAAGGACGAGGCCATAAACCCGCTGACGCAGGAACTTCCGGGTGGCGTGGACATCGCTTTTCCGGCACGGGTCGTCGCCGGTCGCATCAGCGGCTGCCTGGGTCAGGCCCATGCGACGGTCGGCCTCTGCCAGCAGCATCGCGCCGCCGCTCAAGGTGACCTCCGCGTCAGTGAACTGGTCCTCGACGCGGCGCATTTTCTAGCACAACGCGTTTTCTAGCACAGTGCTTTTTTCAGCAAAAAAGGGTGGATCGGATCATGATAGTGTTTCGTCATGGCGGGTGCCTCTCTTAAGATGGAGCCAACACCCTGAACTATCGGTGGCATTTTGCCGTTCCTCAACTACATTCGTGCGACATCCGGGCTATTGGTTGTGGACAGACGTAAAGATTCTATACTTCGTAGAGCACTGTACCTGCATAGTCTGTCACTCTACACTCGCGCAACACCATGAAGGAGACATCACCACCATGAAGGAATTATCACCGATGAAGTGGACACCCGTCCTTGTTCTGTTCGCTTTGCTGGGGTTTGCTCCCCCCGTTTTTTCCGGCTACTACCCTTCAGACTGTGAAAACACTCCACTGGGTCTGGTGAAGAATATTCGTCAAAGCCTGAGAACCCATGACTTGGTCTTGGTGCTGTCTTCCCATTACAGCCTAGGCTCTTCTGGCTGCGCAACCGTAAGAAACGCGTTTTTGGATGGGGATGAAGATGACTGGAAACTGTTCAAGAACGAGTTTAAAGGTCTTGGTTTGAGCATCAAGGCGATTGTGTTGGATCATGAAGGGATTAATGACCTTGATCTCGATGACGTTGAAGATAACATGAATACATTTGGTTATGAAATCATAGACTTCATCGATGCTCCCGAGACTAGAGAGGCTTATTCCGTCGGGGGAGGTAGTGAGAGTGCGAATTTTGAAAAATTGATACTAGACTCCAAACGGGTGCGTTTCGCCTTGCTGACTGACGAAAGTTCTGGAGACGTAAATGGTGAGGCACATCAACCAGGGAACTTTCTGTGGGCAAATATTAAGGAGCACGGAAAGGACAACCACCTGTTTGCCCATGAAATGGGCCATACTTTCGACTTAAGTCACAACAATGAACTTAAATACTGTCAGGGCTGGTTTGGCTTTTTCTTTATGGCAGATGGCGATACAGTCGCTTTTCGACGAGGCTGCAATCGATATAGGGACAAACACAGAAGAGATATAAAAAAGTGGTTCAGAAACGCCTACCGGGATGGCGCCAAGAATTACACCAATGTCAACAACCAAACCGTGAACTGGGGTGACCCGGTTTACCTGGCCAAGACCGCTGCCAATTACTACACGGACAACTGTGGCTGGTACGGCTGCCGCGTGGCCAAGGAGGACAACAAGTACCTTGCCTTGAAGCATGGCGGTGGCTTTCCAACGCAATTTCGGTTCCGTCCTGACCCCGATACCGGCCCAGCCAATGCCTGCGTTCAGTTTCATGACCGGGTTGTGCTGGCCAGAACGGCGGAAAGCTACAAGACGGGCAATTGTGGCTGGTATGGCTGTCGCGTGGCCTTCATTGACCACGATGAAAACAGAAGGATCCGCTTTGGCCATGGTGGTGACAGCCCGCAACGGTTCTACCTGAGGCCAGCCGCAGGGGAGTACCACACCGGCTGCGTCAAGACGGGCCATAGGATCGTGCTGGCCAGAACCTCGGAAGACTACCAAACGGGCAACTGCGGCTGGTATGGCTGCCGGGTGTTGAACCAGGAGAAGGACGCCTCAACCATCAGGCCCACGCACGGGGGCAGCGACCCGCTTGCCTTCCATGTGCGGGCCTGGGAAGAGGACTAGCCCGCGCCTCTCAGTTTCCGGTGAGTGACGCGCACTAAACGTTGGAGTCCGGCATGGCGGCCTTGCGGCGGGCGATGTAGTCCAGCAATGCCTCGTCCAAGGCCGGGTCCATGGGCGGGGCTTCGTAACTCTCCAGCATTTGCCGCCACACTTGATTGGCGCGCTGGCTGGCGTCAAGACATCCTTCATCGCGCCATTGCTCGAAGCTGTTGTTGTCGTTGATGCTGGACTGGTGGAAGGCGGTGGCGAAGTTGGCTTGGGTGTGGGCGCAGCCGAGAAAGTGGCTGCCGGGGCCGACCTCGCGGATGGCGTCCAAGGCTTGGCCGTTTTCGGAGAGATCCACGCCCTCGCTAAAGGCCTGCATCATGCCGAGCTGATCAAGGTCCAAGGCAAATTTCTCGTAGCTCATTACCAGCCCGCCTTCCAACCAGCCGGCGGCGTGCAGCACGAAGTTGACGCCGGCCAGCAGAGTCGGCTGCAGCGTGTTGGCGCTCTCAAAAGCGGCTTGGGCGTCGGCAACCTTGGAGGCCGAGAGTGCGCCGCCGCTGCGGTAGGGCAGCCCGAGGCGCCGGGCGAGCTGGCCCGCGCCGTACAGCACCAAGGCCGCTTCCGGGGAGCCGAAGGTGGGCGCGCCGGACTGCATGGAGATGGAGCTTGAGAAGGTGCCGAACACGCAGGGCGCGCCGGGCGCGATCAACTGCAGCAGGCAGACCCCGGCCAGCACCTCGGCGAGAATCTGCGCCAATGTGCCCGCCGGGGTGACCGGCGCCATGGCTCCGGAGAGAATGAACGGCGAGAGGATGCAGGCTTGGTTGTTGCGGGCGTAGACCTTGGCCGCGCCCAACATGGTGGCGTCGAAGGTCATGGGCGAATTGGCGTTGATGAGCGCGGCGATGACGGTGTTGTCGCGTACGAAGTCCTCGCCGAACAGCAGCTTGGCCATGGCCACGGTGTCCTGTGCCCGCTCCGGGTGGGTCACCGAACCCATGAACGCCTTGTCGCTGTAGCGCATGTGGGCGTAGATCATGTCCAGATGGCGCTTGTTAACCGGAATGTCCACCGGCTCGCACACCGTGCCCCCGGAATGGTGCATGTAGGGCGACAGGTAGGAGAGCTTCACGAAATTCTGGAAGTCCGCCAAGGTGGCGTAGCGCCGCCCGCCGTCACGATCGTGCACGAAGGGCGGCCCGTAGCCTGGCGCAAAGACCGTGTGCGGCCCGCCGATGCGCACGTTGCGGCTGGGGTTGCGGGCGTGCTGGATGAACTCCCGGGGTGCATGGGCCTGAATCACGGAGCGGCACAGGCCACGCGGAAAGCGCACGCGCTCGTGGTCCACTTCAGCGCCTGCGGCCTTTAGCACCCCAAGCGCCTCTGGGTCGTCCCGAAACTCAATGCCCACTTCCTCAAGCAGCAGGTCAGCATTGCGTTCGATCAGTTCCAAGCCCTCCTCATCGAGCACCTCCAACGGCTTGATGTGGCGGGTGATGTAGGCGGCTGCCTCGATCTGCGTTTCCTGGCGGGCCTTGATGCGCGCCGCCCGCCCGCCGCCGCGCCTACGGACCGCCCGCTGACTACTCACTGCCATGCTCTCCGATTTTGGAACGATTCGGCAGTATGGTGGGAGGGCCACCGCCCTTGTGTGCCGCTTGCGACCCCGGACTGCTAGGTTGCGCCACGGGAAGGCAGCGTCGTGATGGGGTTTCGGGTGCAATTGGTTCCATCGGTGGACTGGCGACTCGCCTCCCATGCCAGCATGCAGCGTTTCCGCGTGACACCCCAAGCATAGTTGCCCGTGATCCCTTCCGCGCGAATGACGCGGTGGCACGGGATGAGGAATGCGATCGGGTTTCTGCCCACCGCGCTTGCCGTTGCCCGAGCCGCCTGCGCACTGCAGACTTTTTCGGCCAAGCGGCCGTAGGTGACGACCTGCCCGGGAGGTACTCGCAGCAGGGCGCGCCAGACCGCCAGTTGGAAGTTGGTCCCGCGCACATGTGCGGTCAGCGGGCGGCTCTCGGCTTCGAAGGGTGCTGAGAAGATGGACCGCGCCAGTGCTCTGGCCATCAATTCGTCGCCTTGGAGCGAAGCTCGCCCCCAAGTCCGGCGGAGAGCTTCTTTCTCTGTGGAGGCATCCCCGTCGGCCACAAACGCGACCCGGCAGACGCCGCGCTCAGTCCACGCGACAAACACGGGCCCGAACGGTGATTCTCCGATGCCGAAGCGGATCGTCAACCCTGCACCTCCGCTCCGGTACTCTCCTGGCGTGACGGCTTCCACGGTTACGAAGTGATCGTGCAGCCTGCCCGGGCCGGTGAGCCCGCTCCCATCAGCCGCCGAGAGCACGGATTCGGAGTTGTCGAGTAACTTCTTCGCGTGCTGAACGGTAAGAAACTCAAGAAAGCGCTTTGGCGTGACCCCGGCCCAGCGCGAGAACAGCCTATGCAGATGGCTTTGGCTCAGACCGATGTGCGCCGCCAAGTCGGCGAGTTCCGGCTGGCGTTGGCGATGCGTGGCCAGATAGCGAATGGCAGCCTCGATTCGGTCGTAGTTGGTCGTGTGCATGCGAAACTCCGGAAAATGATCTGTGGGGACATCATGTAACGTAAACGCGCGTGATGCCGAAATCGACCCGATCCTTGCTATGCGCTCGCGGGGTGAGTACGAAGTCCAAACTGGGGCAAGTCCTCGTCGACCGGGGTGGTGTCTCTGCTGGTCGTGTTTGCATAAACCCGTGTCGCCTTGAAAGCGGCTTGCGCGCCAGGCCAGGCATAGGCTTGCGCCCGCTTGGCGATGGGCTTCTTAGCGGAGTTTGCGCATGTCCGACGGCGACGACCTCGAATTGACCGCGCTCGACGATGTGGCACTCGTGCAGCAAAAGCGCGAGGGCGAGCCACTGGGCATCATCGCCTGCGGGGCCATTGCCTGGGAGTTGATCCAGCTCGGCCGCATCAACCGTTGGACCCATTTCAAGCTGTATTGCCTGCCCGCCGAGTTGCACAACCGCCCGGCGGAAATTCCAGCGGCGGTGGCAGCAAAGATCGCGGTGGTCAAGTGCAGCCATGACCGGGTGCTGGTCGGCTACGGCGACTGCGGCACCGGCGGGGCGCTTGATGCGGTGCTCGATGCGGCCGGGGTCGAACGTCTGCCGGGCGCCCACTGCTATGAATTCCTGGCCGGCGCACCGCAGTTTAACGTGCTCATGGACGAGGAGCCCGGCAGCTTTTTCCTGACCGATTTCCTAGTTCGCCAATTCGACCGCTTGATCTACCGAGGGCTAGGTCTGGACCGCTTTCCCGAATTGCGTAGCGACTACTTCGGCAACTACCGGCGGGCAGTGCATCTTGCCCAAAGTGGGGAAGCGGGGCTGCGCGAAGCCGCCGCCCGGCACGCCACGGCCTTGAACCTCGCCTTCGAGTACCGTCACACGGGCTTCGCGCCACTTCGCCAAGCGCTGGAAACGCGCAACGCCTTTGCAACCTTGGCTTGGCGAGCAGCCTGAGCGTCATTATGCGGGCGGTGCGCTATTGGTCGGTGTCCCACGCCGGCGCCATGCAGCGGGTCTATCAGGCCTTGGAGCGGCTGCTGATCATGATCGACCCGCAGCTGAGCAAGCTCGGCTACCAACGCCTAGAAGCGCCCTTCGCTGCCCTCGAGAGGGTGCTGAAGGGCTGGTTCTTCGACTGCCGCATGTGCGGCCACTGCGTGCTTCAGTCCACCGGCATGTCCTGCCCCATGAACTGCCCCAAGCAACTGCGCAACGGCCCCTGCGGCGGGGTTCGCACCGATGGCAGCTGCGAACTCGACCCGGCCATGCGCTGCGTTTGGGTGGAGGCGGTGCGCGGCGCGGCGCGCCTGCCCGGCGGCGAGCGCATCCAGGTGATTCAGGCGCCGCTCGACCACAGCTTGACCGGACGCTCCGCCTGGCTTCGCGAGCTGCGCCTGCGCACGGCGCCTTGAGCAGACCTCACCATGCGCTTCGACGACGAACCCATCGAGCCGGGCGATCCCCTGCCGATTCTGCCCGGCCACCGCTCGGCGGGACGCTTTGAGCGGCTGCTGCGAGCCGGCGTATTCACTATCACCGCCGAACTGTCGCCGCCCGATTCCGCCAACGCGGAGGACGTGTACGCCCGTGCCCGCATTTTCGATGGCTACGTCGATGGCATCAATGCCACCGACGGCTCCGGTGCCAACTGCCACATGTCCAGCTCGGGCGTCTGCGCCCTGCTCACCTGGGCGGGCTATGCGCCGGTGATGCAAATTTCCTGCCGCGACCGCAACCGCATCGCCATTCAAGGCGACGTGCTCGGCGCTGCCGCCATGGGCGTCAACAACCTGCTGTGCCTCACCGGCGACGGGGTGGCCGTGGGCGACCATCCCGGCGCCAAGCCGGTGTTCGATTTGGACGCCATCGCCCTGCTGAACATAGTCCGCACCATGCGCGAGCAAGCGTGCTTTGAGAGCGGTCGCGCTTTGACCACCCCGCCCAAGGTGTTCCTCGGCAGCGCCGCCAATCCGTTCGTCCCGCCCTTGGACTTTCAGGTGGCCAGGCTTGCCAAGAAGGCGCGGGCGGGCGCTGAGTTCGTGCAGACCCAGTACTGCTTCGACGTGCTGCTGCTTGAGCGCTTCATGCAGCAGGTGCGCGACGAGGGCTTGGACAAGCGGCTCTTCATCTTGGTGGGCATCGGCCCGCTGGCCTCGGCCCGAGCCGCCGAATGGATGCGCACCCATGTGCCCGGCGTGTGCATCCCGGATGCCGTCATCGACCGCCTCCGGCGCGCCCGGGGCAAGGGCGCGGCCAAGGCGGAGGGCAAGCGCATCTGCATCGACACCCTTGAGCGGGTGCGGGAGATTCCCGGGGTGTGCGGCGTTCACCTCATGGCCTATCGACAGGAGGAGGCCGTTGCCGAGATCATCGACCGCTCCCGCGCCCTTGACGGCCGCATCCCTTGGTATCCAGGACGCGATCGCCATTCCCGTCCCGTAGGGGAGGTCGATTCACCGACCGAGTTGCCAGAGGAGATGTTGGCATGACCGATACGCTATTGAGTTCCGCGAGCCGCGAAGTGGCACTTGGCTTCGAGCGGCCCTTCGTCGTCATCGGCGAGCGCATCAACCCCACGGGCCGCAAGCTCTTGGCGGCGGAGATGAAGGCCGGGAACTTCGCCCGGGTGGAAGCCGATGCCGTTGCCCAAGTGGCTGCCGGCGCCCACATGCTGGACGTCAACGCCGGCATCCCCTTGGCCGATGAGCCGGGCATCCTTGCTGAAGCCATCCGCCGCGTGCAGGCGGTCACCGACGTTCCCTTGTCCATCGATTCCTCCGTGGTGGAGGCCTTGGAGGCGGGGCTTGCCGCCTATCAGGGCAAGCCGCTGCTCAATTCGGTGACAGGGGAAGAGGAGGTCTTGGAACGCGTGCTGCCGCTGGTCAAGCGGCACGCCTGCGCCGTGGTGGCCATATCCAATGACGAAACGGGCATTTCCGAAGACATCGACGTGCGCTTTGCGGTGGCGCGGAAGATCGTCGAGCGGGCCGCGGACTACGGCATCCCGGCCAGTGACGTGGTGGTGGACCCCTTGGTGATGCCGGTTGGGGCAATCAACAACGCGGGCAGCCAGGCGATGAAGCTGATTGGGCGCCTGCGCCGGGAGTTGAAGGTCAACACCACTTGCGGCGCATCGAACATCAGCTTCGGCCTGCCCAACCGCAACGGCTTGAACGCTGCATTTCTCACCATGGCGGCTGCAGCGGGCATGACCTCGGCCATCACCAACCCCTTGCACGCCGAGGTGATGGTCGCCGTGCGGGGCGCCGACGTGATGCTCGGCCACGATCCGGACTGCCGCCGCTGGATGACGGCCTACCGTGAACGCCCTGAAGGGGCGCCGGTGGCTGAGGGCCGCCAGCGTCGCCGGGGAAGCCGCCGCCGGCACCAGGCCCGGGCATGAGCGAAGCGCGCGATGCGCTGGTGCTGTTCATGCCATCCGGCCGCCGGGGCCGCTTTCCCTTGGGCACCGTGCTGCTTCAAGCCGCACGGCAACTCGGCGTTGACGTCGACTCGGTCTGCGGCGGGCGCGGCATCTGCGGGCGTTGCCAGATCGAACTGACGGAAGGGCAGTTCGCCAAGCACGGCATTACCTCCACGGCCGCGCACATCACGCCCCTGAGCGAACCGGAACGGCGCTATGCCGACCGGCGGGGCTTGGCCGGCGAACGGCGGTTGAGTTGCCAGGTCAAGCTTCAGGGCGACGTGGTGATCAACGTGCCGCCGGACAGCCAAGTGCATCGCCAAGTGGTGCGCAAGGCGGCGGAGGCTTGCGACATCCGCATCGATCCCGTAGTGCGGCTCTGCTACGTGGCAGTGGCGCCCCCGCAATTGGATCACCCCTCGGGAGACCAAGAACGGCTGCTCGCCGCGCTGGCCGACCAATGGGGGCTGCAAAACCTGTCCTGCGACCTCCAGCTGCTGCCCGGTCTGCAGGCACTGCTGCGCGATGGCCAATGGCGGGTCACGGCGGCCGTGCAGGGCGAACGACGGGTGGCCGCACTTTGGCCCGGCCTGCAGGAGCGCCTCTACGGCGTGGCGCTGGACATCGGCTCGACCACCCTGTCGGCCCATCTGTGCGATCTTGCCACCGGCGAGGTGCTGGCCGGGGCTGGGCGCATGAACCCGCAGATTCGCTTCGGCGAGGACCTGATGAGCCGGGTGTCTTGGGTGATGATGCATCCCGGTGGCGAAACGGAGTTGACCGCCGCCGTGCGCGAGGCCGTGAACGGGCTGATTGACGATCTCGTCGCCGAGGCCGGCGTCGGTGCCGATGCGGTGCTGGCCCTGACCGTGGCCGCCAACCCGATCATGCACCACCTGTTCTTCGGCTTGAGCCCGGTGGAACTCGGCGGCGCCCCTTTCGCGTTGGCCGTGGACAGCGCCTTGCGAGCGCGGGCGGACGAACTGGGGCTGGCCATCAACCCTGGCGCTGAGGTTTACGCCCTGCCTTGCATTGCCGGCCATGTGGGGGCCGATGCGGCGGGCGTGCTGCTCGCCGAGGCCCCGCACCAGCGTTCGGAAGTCAACCTGATCGTCGATGTGGGCACCAACGCGGAGATCCTGCTCGGCAACCGCGAGCGCCTGCTGGCGGCGTCCAGCCCAACCGGGCCGGCATTCGAGGGTGCCCAGATCAGCGGCGGCCAGCGCGCCGCGCCAGGAGCCATCGAGCGGGTGCGGATCGACGGCGAGAGCCTGGAGCCCCGCTTCAAGGTGATCGGCTGCGCGCTCTGGTCCGATGAGCCAGGTTTTGAAGAGGCTGTTGCGGCCACCGGCGTTACCGGCATCTGCGGCTCCGGCATCATCGAAGCCATGGCGGGCCTCTTCCTCGCCGGCGTGATCGACGCAGACGGGGTCATCGATGCCGCGTTGGCCGACCGCACGCCCCGCCTTCGTCAACAGGGCCGCACCTGCGCCTATCTCTTGCGCGAAGGCGGCGGCGATGCCCCGAACATTGAAATCACCCAGAACGACGTGCGCGCCGTACAGCTCGCCAAGGCCGCCCTGTATGCCGGCGTCAAGCTGCTGATGGCCCGGCTTGGCGTGCAGCGAGTGGATCGCATCCGCCTGGCCGGCGCCTTCGGCAGCTACATCGACGTGAAGTACGCGATGGTCCTCGGCCTTATCCCCGACTGCGCTCTCGACCAGGTCTCCGCGGCTGGCAACGCCGCTGGCACCGGTGCCCGCATGGCCTTGTTGAACGCCGCCTCGCGCACGGAGATCGAGACCTTGGTCAAGAGCGTCGAGAAAATCGAAACAGCCACCGAAACGGACTTCCAGGACCAGTTCGTCACCGCCATGGCCATCCCCCACAAATCCGACCCCTTCCCGAACCTCAGCCAAGCCATCGACCTGCCACCCCCCAAGAAGAGCCGGAGTTTGGCCGCGAGGCGCCGCCGCCAGTAGACTTCCAGGGGGCGACACCGGGCGAACATGATGGGTAGGAGGTTTCTACGTACCGGGCGATGCAATGCGCCGGTGCGCCGTTAGGGCTGCCAAATGACCTCAGCATCCGACCAAGACAGCCAGGCGCTTCAGGGCGCGATCGTGCCCACCTTCTTCAAGTATTTGGGGCTGGACGTGCTTGGGCTTATCGCCATGACCTCGGCCATGCTGGTGGACGGGCTGTTCATCGGCAACTACGTGGGCGTCGAGGCGCTGGCCGCCGTCAATCTGATCATTCCGATCTCAACCCTGTTGTTCGGGGTGGGCATGATGCTCTCCATCGGCGGCTCCGTGCGGGCCGGCAAGTACTTGGGGGAGGACGACAAGCCCGCCGCTTCGGCCATTTTCAGCAAGACCCTGATGTTCATGGCGCTCTATGGGGTGGTTGCCATCTTCTTGGCGTTGGCCTTCGAGGAGGCGCTGTTCACCGGGCTCGGCGCCAGCCGGGAGCTCTTCCCGGCCATGAGCGAGTACTACCGCATCATCATGCCGTTCCTGCTGGCGCAGCTCATCGTCCTGGCGTTTTACTATTTCATCCGCTTGGATGGTTTTCCGAACCTGGTCGCGACTGCGCTGACCATCGGCGCCTTGGTCAACATCCTGCTCGACTACCTGTTCATCGGCCGGTTCGGCTGGGGGCTGACCGGGGCGGCCCTTGCCACCGGGATATCCCAGGCGCTGCCGCTGCCGGTGATGATGCTCTACTGGCGCAAGCCCGGCCGCAGGCTGCGCTTCGGCCTTCGCCAACGCAACTGGAAGGAGGTGTTCCAAGCCGCCTACAACGGCATTTCCGAATTCATCAACGAAGTCGCCGGCGGGATCGTCGTGCTGATCCTCAACTGGATGCTGCTGCAGCGAATCGGCGTGCATGGGGTGGCGGCGATGACCGTGGTCAACTACACCATGTTGCTGGGCTACATGATGTTCTTTGCCATCTCAGACACCATTCAGGTGATGATTTCGCAGAATTTCGGTGCCCGCAACGCAGCGCGCATGACCGCGTTTCTGAAGACGGCCAGCGGCACCATCGCCATGCTGAGCGCCATCTTCATCACCGTGCTGCTGACGATCAGCGAGCCGATCATCCGGCTGTTCGTCGATGATCAGGACAGCGCCGCCACGGTGGCCATGGCCACTGAGTTCGTCACCTACATCTGGCCCCTGTTCCTGTTCGCTGGCGTCAACATCCTGCTATCGGGCTACCTGACGGCCATCCACCGTCCGCTGCAATCCGGGACCGTGGCGCTGTGCCATAGCCTCATCCTGCCAGCGGCGTTTCTGGCGCTGGCCTACTGGCTACTCGCGGACCAGAGCTTTGTGATGGCCTTGCCCGCCGCGGAGGCGGCCACCTGCATACTTGCCGTGGCCCTGTTCCTGTGGCATTTGCCGGCCAAGGTGGCGCGTGCGTAAGGCCTTGCCGATTGGGTTTGGCTACGCCGAACACTCGCGCATAATGGCCCTTTGTCCGCGTGGCAACTGCTCAGAGGACAGCATGCAAAAGACAGACGATAACCTGCCGCTGGTCGCTTGGGACGGTAAAACGATTCACGTTCGCCTGCCTGACAATCAGGGCAACGTCATTGAGGCAAGTTGGCAGGCCAGCGCCACCAACGTCGTGCGCATCCGCAAGGTGGGAACCCCGGACTGGAGCGCCGGCTTCGAGACGCCGCTGTCACACTGCCAGTTCCATGGGCTTGAGCCCGATACGGAGTACGAAGTGGAAATCCGCACCAAGAGCGCCGCAGGGGTTGGGCAGGCTGCCTGTGCAAGGTTCCGCACCAAGCCCGGTGGCGCAGCCGACAACGTTGTTCCCTTTCCGAGGCAGTAACCAGCCGCGCCACAGGTTGCAGGGCCCGTCTTGCGACGGGGTGCAACTTTCGATGGTCAGCCCCCCACGACTGCCTGATAGGTCAGCCGCCGCGACAACGAGCGCACGTCGGGCCGGTTTTCGCCGAATTGCTGGATCATGCCGACGAAGATGAGGTCCTCCAGAGGGTCGATCCAGAACCAGGTGCCGGCGGCGCCGCCCCAGTAGTACTCGCCTTTGGAGATGCTGTCGGCTTCCACCGGGTCCTTGATGACGGCGAAGTTGAGGCCGAAGCCTTGGCCTGGGGAGAACTCGGGAGCGCCCTTGGGCATCTGGTCCCGGTACATCAGTTCCACCGTCGAGGGGGCCAGCAGGCGCACGCCATCCAGCTCGCCACCGTTGAGCAGCATCTGGCAGAAGCGGGCGTAGTCCATGGTGGTGGAGACCAGCCCGCCGCCCCCGGAGAGGAAGTTCACCGGAGAAAGATAGTCGCGCGGGCGCAACGGCTCATCGCTAGGCAGTTGCAGGGCGCCGTCCTCGCCGTAAACGTACACTTGGGCCAGCCGGTCCGCCTTTTCCGGCGGCACCCAGAAGCTGGTGTCAGCCATGCCCAAGGGGTCGAAGATGCGCTCCTTGAGGAACTCATCGAATGGCTGCCCGGAGAGCACCTCCACCAGATAGCCTTGCACGTCCACCGCCACGCTGTAGTGCCAGATGGTGCCCGGTTGTTGGCGCAACGGGATGGCGGCGAGGTCTTCGATCATGTCGCGCAGGGTGGAGTCGGGATGCAGGATTTCGGCATCCCGATAGAGCTTGTCCACCGGTGACTCAGAGAAGATGCCGTAGCTTAGGCCCGCGGTGTGGCTCATCAGTTCGCGGATGGTCATGGGGTGGTCGGCGGGCTCGGTGATGATGCCGTTTTCGTCTTCGCCAACCGCCACGGGCAAGTCCTTGAATTCGGGTATGAACTTCTCCACGGGGTCGCTGAGCCGGAAGCGGCCTTCTTCATAGAGCAGCATCAGGGCGACGCTGGTGATCGGCTTGGTCATCGAGTAGATGCGGAAAATGGCGTCTTCGGCCATCGGCTTGGCGGCCTCCATGTCCTGGGCGCCGAATGTGCCGAAGTGCGCCACCTTGCCGTGGCGGGCAATGAGCGTGGTGATGCCGGCCAGACGGCCCTCATCCACCAAGCCCTGCATGGCCGCCGAGAGGCGTTCCAAGCGCTCGCTGGATAGGCCAACGGCCTCGGGCGCCACGCGCGCGAGGTCGGCGACATCAGCCGGGGCGGAGTTGGCGGAGGGCTGGTTCGCCGGCGTGCAAGCCGTCAGCGCCAAGCTGACCAGAACGGCGGCTAGGGTGCGTGTTAGGGCAAAGCGTGGGTGCATGCTGGGGTCTCTCCTAGGTTGTGTTTGGCGTTTGGCCAAAAGACGGCGCTGCCGCTTGGCCTGAATTAAATGCCGAGGTCCAACAGGTTGTAGTCCTTGATCTCGGCGTTGGCGGCAGGGCTCCATCGCCATTGGTCCTGCTCGGCCGCAAGCGGCTGGTAGCGGTAGGCTGGTTCGTCCGGAAAGCGCTGCCGGCGGGCGTCAATGGCATAGGCGATCAGCCGCGAGCGGCGGCGAATGCGCTCATCGTCATACACCGCCACTTCGTTGTGTACGCCGCCACTGGTCACCCCGAGCACCGAGGCGCGGCGGTGGAAGCCGAAGTTGATGCTCACGCGGACATCGGCGCTGGTGTTGGCGAAGGAACCGTGAATGGCCTGGCGGTTGCACATGGCCACGTCGCCGGGCCCGCAGACCAAGGGCACGGCGTCCGGCAGCCGGTCCGAGCCCGCGTCAGCCACCATCGACTTGATGTCCGCCTTGCCGGTGGCGTGGGAGCCCGGCACCACCCACAGCCCGTTGGCGGGAGTGCAACCATAAAGCTGCGCCATGAAGTTGAAGCCGTGGGTGCCAGCATCCAGCGCTGGGCTGTCCCAATGGGTCCAGCCATCTTGGTGCCAGGAAACGGAGCCGCCGAGGCCGGGATGCTTCACCCAGACCGACTCGTTGAAGGGGGTGAAGTCCGGGCCGTTGATCGCCGCTGCCACTTTGAGCAGTTGCGGGTGGCCGTACAGGCGCAGGCAGGCGTCGGAGAACTGCAGGGAGCCGAGCACCAATTGGGGGATGTAGGCGGGCGCGTCGGGCGGGGGTGCAGGCTCGGTCATTTTCGTGGGATGCCGACCATTGGCGAAGTCGGTGCCGCCGTAGGCGTCGCTCAATGGCTTCACCAGGAACACGTTGTGCGCTTTGCAGCCGGTGCCGAGGGCAGGCCGCCCGTGGCGGTCCAGCTTGGCGCCACGCTCGGTTGGCGCCCGTTCCAGCAGTTCGGCAACGTCTCGCTCAAGGTCGTCAAGCTCTTCCTGCTTCAGCACCCCTTCAAAGACGTAGAAGCCGCAGCGCCAGTAAGCATCGGCAATTTCAGGGTGCAGGTTGCCTTGCCCGTCAAAGCGAATCGGACCCCGATTGCCGAGCGCCATGGCCCGCTCCCGTCCTTCGGCTCGATAGCGGACCATGGCCACTTCATCCGGGCCGTAGTCCACGGGCGCGATTTGGGCAAACTTAAGTGCCATGGCGTTTACGCCGTCCGGCAGAAGTCCGCGATGGTGACCGCCGTGTCGCGGCTGATGTCCGGCGCCGCCATGGGAAAGACCTCGGTGCCGTGCACGGTGCCCATCACCTGCCGGCAGCGGGCGCTGACCCCGGCGCGCAGCAGATTGCGGTAGAAGTTGACGCCCTCATCCCGCAGCGGGTCGCATTCGTTGACGCTGATGATGGTGGGCGGCAAGCCTGCCAAGTCCGCCTCCGTGGCGAAGCCCGGCCAGGCCAGCGGGTTCTTGTTGTTCAACTCCTCGATGCCATAGGCCATCGCGCCGCGGTTGTTGTGCAGGTCCAGCAGGAGGCCGTTGTTCTCCACCGAGGAGGGGTTGTCTGGATGGGGCCAGCGGCCGGCGATGTAGGGGCATAGGGCGTAGAGGCCTCTGATCAGGCCGATGTCGCCGTCGCGCAGCAGCTTGAGGCCGCTGGCGAGGGTGAGGTTGCCGCCGCCGCTCTCCCCCGCGATGATGATGTGGCTGGCGTCAATGCCCAGTTCATCGGCGTGGGCGGCCACCCACTTCACGCCGGAGACGCAGTCGTTCAGCCCCGCTGGAAAGGGCGCCACTTCGGGCACTGAGGATGGCGTGAGGCAGTTGCGGAAATCGACCATGGCCACCGCCACGCCGCAGGCGGCGATGATGCGGCCCCAGGCGCGGTAGTTGCCGTAGGTGCAGGACATTGACTGCATGCCGCCGCCGTGGATGTAGTACACGCAGGGCTTGGCCTCATCGCCATCAGGGCGAATGAACTGGATGTTGGCTTGGTTGCCGTCCGGGTCCGAGGTGAAGTGCAGGTCCTGAACCGTCAGCCCGGCGGAAGGGGCCACCTCCTCAGTATCGGACAGCGCCAGAAACTGCACCATCATCGCTGCCGCGGCCTGCGCTTCGGCGCTGTTGCTCTCCGCCAGCAGCTCCTCGCGGCTGGCCACATCCGCACCGGCGGGGAATTCCATGGCGCCCAACAGCGCCTTGATGCGCGGGTCGATTCGTGGGTCTTCGGCGATCTTGGACATGGGTGCGATTAGCTGAAGTTCAGGCCTTGCAGGCTGCCTTCCTCCCGCCACTCCTTAATCAACTGAAAAAAGGCCTCCGGCCCGCCGCCGTACTGGCTGCCCAACAGGGAGTTGCCCTCATCCACATGGCCCTCGTTGTTGTAGTAGCCGGGCGTGCATTCCTGGAGAAACTGGGCATTGAACATGGACATGGCCTTGATGGTCTCCACCCAGGCGTCTTCGGCTTCCGTTGAGGCTTCCAGGCAGTGGTAGTTGTTGTTGCGGGCGTGGCCGATCATGTAGGCGATGTGGTTGCTTTGTTCGTTGAGCATGTGCGGGAAGTTGGCGGTGAAGCCGCCTTGCACCACGCCCATGAAGAAGCAGTTGGGGAAGCCATGGGTTTGGAAGCCGTGCAGGGTGCGCACGCCGCCGTCCCACTTGTCGCTCAGCGTCTGGCCGTCGCGCCCGGTGATCTCGTAGCCGGCCCGGCGGGTGTAGGCGGTGCCCACCTCGAAGCCGGTGGCGAAGATCAGGCAATCCACTTCGTACTCGACCCCATCCACCACCACGCCCTTGGGCGTGATGCGCTCAACCCCCCGGCCTTCGGTGTCCACCAACTGCACGTTGGGCCGGTTGAAGGACGGCAGGTAGTCGTCGTGGAAGCAGGGGCGCTTGCAGAACTGGCGGTACCAAGGCTTCAGCGCCGCGGCGGTGTCCGGGTCTTCCACCAGCTCGTCCACTCGGGCGCGGATTTGCTCCATCTTCTTGAAGTCAGCCAGCTCCACCCGGGCGTTCATCTCCTCCAGGGTCAGGTTGCCATCGTTGGCCCGAGCCGCAGTGATGGTGGCGAGGTTGCGAATGATGTCCGTCCAGCCGTCGTTGACCAGGTCCTCATCCTGCATGCCGCCGGTGACCAGGATGTTGAAGTTCTGCATGCGCCGGTGCTGCCAGCCGCTTTCCAGGCTGCTCGCCCATTCCGGGTCCGTGGGCTTGTTGCCGCGCACGTCAATCGATGAGGGCGTGCGCTGGAAGACATAGAGCTGCTTCGCGGATTCGGCCAGGTGCGGCACGCACTGCACGGCAGTGGCGCCGGTGCCGATGATGCCCACCCGCTTGTCGCTCAAGCGGTGCAGGTTGCCCTCCGGGTCGCCGCCCGTGTAGCCGTAGTCCCAGCGGCTGGTGTGAAAGCAATGGCCGGCGAAGGATTCGACACCGGGAATGCCGGGCAGCTTCGGGCGGTTGAGCGGCCCGTTGGACATCACCACGTAGCGGGCGGTCATGCGGTCGCCGCGGTTGGTCTCCACCAGCCAGTGCTTGGCCGCCTCGTCCCAGCGCATGGCGGTGACTTCGGTTTGGAAGCAGGCGTTGCGATACAGGTCGTAGTGCTCGCCGATGGCGCGGCTGTGGGCGAGGATTTCCGGGGCGAAGCTGTACTTCTCCTTGGGCGTGTAGCCAATCTCCTCCAGCAGCGGCAGGTAGATGTAGGACTCGATGTCGCACTGGGCGCCGGGGTAGCGGTTCCAGTACCAGGTGCCGCCGAAGTCGCCGCCCTTCTCAATGATGCGCAGGTCGTCCACCCCGGCCTCCCGCAGCCGCGCCCCGGCCAGCAGCCCGCCGAAGCCGCCGCCGATGATGAGGATCTCCACGCTGTCGTTGAGCGCCTCCCGCTCAAAGCCGGGCGCCACGTAAGGGTCATCCAGAAAGTGCGCAAACTTGCCAGTGACCTCAACGTACTGCTCATTGCCATCCTGCCGCACCCGCTTGTCGCGCTCCGTGCGGTAGCGCTCGCGCAGGGCATCCGGGTTGAATCCAAGGTCGGAATCCGCACGCGTGTGTGCCGCTTCGGCCATCTCGCCCCCAAGTTGCTTTCAGCCTTGTCAGGTGGGCAATTTAAGGCGGCTTTGGCTACTGATTTCAAGTCCCATCTTGAACCCCCGATAAGGTGGTAGCCAACGCGCGAATGCGGAAACCCCGCACGTCCGCCATCAATATTCAGCGTCCCGATGCGTGGCTCCCCTCCCGAGACTTGACCGTTCACCGCAACGCCAACTTCCCAACGTCGGCAGGATCACCGCAAGTCGTACCAGACCCCACGACCACCACCGTGCTGGTTCAGGGTGCCGCGTTCAACCAATGCCCGGAAGTGCTGCTTCAGCGTATTGCGACTGGCGCCCGTCAGCTTGATGGCATCGCTCATAGTGACGCGGCCATGCTCGCGGGCGAACTCAACAATCTGCAGTGACAGCTCCGGCAGTGCGGCCACCACGATTCTCTCCCGCTCGACTTTCCTCTCGAGGCGCGAGACCTGTTCGCTCAGAGAGCGGAGGAAAAACACCAGCCACGGTTGCCAGTCCGGTGTCTCGGTACGTATGGATCCCTGCGTCTGGCGCAGCGCCAGATAGTAGGCCTCCTTGCTTTGCTCAACCACGCTTTCAGAGGAACTGTAGGGCACATAGACGTAGCCGGCCTGCAACAGCAGTAGTGTGGTCAGCACCCGGGAGAGCCGCCCGTTGCCGTCCTGGAAGGGGTGAATCTCCAGAAACACCACGATGCAGATTGCGATTATCAGCAGCGGATGCAGCTGGCCGGCTTCTCGCTCCCGGTTCACCCAGTCCACCAATTCCGTCATCAGCCGGGGCGTGCATTTGCACCCGTTTTCGACGCGTACCCACTTTCACACCCATTTGCACCCATTCTTGGCGATGTCCGCCCCAACTGGCCATCCGTGGCCATCCACTACCAAATGCCCGTCAACCGGACTATTCGACTTGATTACTGAAGGTCAGCAAGCGTTCATGACGAAAACACCGCAACGGAACAGAGCCATGAACCAATCCAAATTCACCTGCAACCACATCAATCAGAAGCAACTCGCCAACCGCTGGGGTCTTTCCGAGCGGGCTCTGGAACGTTGGCTAGCTGGCCAACTTGACTCACGAAAGCGCGTGGATTCCAATCCTGCATCTACTCACAACGAGATGGGTCGGGATGAGCGCCAAAAAAACGGGAAAATGCTGGTGCGGCTGTGGCCAGCAGACACAAGGTCATTTCTGCTCGGGACATGATCGGTGGGTGGAGACGGCATTGCTCGAAATCGTCTATAGGAAAAACAATTTAGCTGACATTCTTGACATGTTGGGTTTCAGCCCGGATAAGAGCATTCTCGAGGCACGAGATCGGTTGGCATCACAGGAGTCAGATTAGGCATAGCCTCTCACCATAGCCCGGATTTTGCACGACGTTGCCAGTTTAAGAGAGCCTCAGCCTTGCAGTCAGGTTATCTGACGCTCTCGAAAGAATCGGTCCGGCGAACCACTGGATTGGGCCGTATTCAGCGGTCTGCGGGCGCAACTCCCCCAACCCCATGCTTTTGTCAGCGCGCCGGAGACAGCGCTCCGGGGATGTCAGGGCGGCTGCGGCGCGATGTCGGTGGCGTCGAAGTCCAGCACGATGCGCCTGGGCGGCTTCGGGTGCGCCGCCACGAACTGCCTGAACAGCGCCCCCTGCAGCTTGAGCGCCTCCCAAGGCGTGGACTTGCGCGCGAAACGGCACAGCGTCGACGGCTGGCTATCACGCCGTACGGCATCTCGGCCACCTGCGGGAAGCGTAGCTTCCCGATGACGAACCTTCGGTTCGCCTGCAGCGCCAGGTCCAGCCGCAGCCTGCCGTGGTCGTTGAGGTCCTCGTGGCCAAGGATGAGGCCGAAAATCCGCTGCCGGACGATGTCACGGGTGGCGTGGACAACGCTTTTGCGGCGCCGGTCGTTGCCAACGGCGTCGGCTGCCGCCTAGGTCAGCGCCATGCGACGGTCGGCCTCCGCCAGCAGCATCGGCCGCCGTTCGAGGTGACCTTCGCGCCCGTGAACTCGGCCTCGATACGGCGCCTTTTCGAGCGTGATAAACGGATCGGATCGTGGTAGCGTTTCGGCACGGCGGGTGTCCTCTTAGGATGGAACTCAACCCCTTGATTATCAAGGGCATTCCGCCGTTCCTCAACTACATTCGTGCAATATCCGGGATATGCGTCCGTAAGTTTGTCACACTGGTGATGCCAAGCAAGTGACCATTCGCCCCCAAGTGCCTATCGGGAGGTTAGTGCTTTCGTTCCTAGTAGCGCCGTTGCTGTTTGCATTGGTGCTCGCGAGCGATTTGGGTGGGCCTGAAAAATGGCTTTCAAGCCCGCTTTCGGCTTTGCTTATGACCGGCATCGTTCTCGCTGTATCCTACCTCTGGGTGTTGGTCGTGAGTGTCCCGCTGTATCTGCTGTTCGTCCGTTTCGGCTTGGTGAGTTGGCACTACGCATTAATCGGCGGCGCTCTTACCGTATTGCCGTTTGTCGGCCCCGATCTTTGGTCTGCTGTGGCGCATGGCTCGACTTACTTCCTGCCTTTCGTGGTCATTTACTCGAATTTGGGCATTGCCAGCGGCCTTGTGTTCTGGTTGATCGCGTTTCGAAACGCGGGAACGCCACGGATCCGGGGTGTTCGATTGTTCATTGGTTGGTCGGGATTGTTGTTGTTGTTGGTAAGCAACCTCATTGCCAAAATGGTCCTCTTTCAGCAAAGCCTGGATGGCTAGAAGGGGGCCGTCACAAAAGCCCGGTAGCTAGTACGGCTGCAGGTCCAATGCGCAATACCGTGGGCACCCGGTTGTATGGTCATGATTGGGCTGGTGCGACCTCGCCGCGCTGTTGGACGCTGTTCTCTTCAACCCGATCGTCGGCAACAACGATGTCAATGGAAAGAACTTGTCGTTGCTGCATCTGGAAGATGCGACGACTCGCCTTGCACCGCTCTACGACCTAGACATTTCGGTTACCTTCCTGGAACTGGTTGACCGGGCTCGGCATCGGCGAGGGCGCCGCCAACACCGTGGCGGCGTCCCTGATCGGCGGCACCTCCTCCAAGCTCACGGGCGGGAAGTTCGCCAACGGGGCGGCCTGGGCGGCGTTCGCGTCCGGCATGTTCCGCGGCTCGACGGACCCCGCTGAGGCGCAGCAGTACACGCAGGAGGAAATCGATGCGGTGTCCGATGCTGAGTGGATATTCCCCGAAGGTCGGTCGAACAACTTGGCCGACTACGATCAGGTTCAAACCAATGGCATACTGGGCGACCGGGAAGAGGCCATCAAGCTGGCGAATAAATCCAGAATTCCAGTGTTCTTCAACCCGTCCAAGGGCTTCGTCCGCGACTTCGTTCAGTCGTTCGCGCAGAAGTTCGGCTTGGGCACCGACAGGATGGCCAAGGAGTTCGCGCTGAGCCTTGGGAGGGCCGGCCGCGCAATGAAGATCACCGCGCACAGCCAAGGCACGCTGACGGTGGCCAACGCCGCCATGCTCCACGGCCTGCCGCCCGGCTCGACCTACCATTTCAAAAGCCCGGCGCTGAGCCACCTCAGGTCAAGGGCAGCGCTCGGCGGCACCCTGCAGTACAGCCAGCCATGGGGCGACGGCGCCAACCTGTGGGCGCCTTCGCTGAATCCGCTTAGGTGGGTCACCGGGTCGCTGGACCTGCTTTGCGGATTCTGCACGCACCGGGAAAACGGCCTGTGACGCGGCGCGGAGCCAACGCGCTGCTGCTATTGAGCCTTCCGGTCCTCCTGCTGGCGGGCTGCTTTGGCATTGGGGGCTTGCTGAACACTGACCCTGGTTACGACATCGTAACGGACGAACGCGGCAAGTGGTGGTTTGCGGATACGCCACGCAATTGGCGTGACTGGACGGAAATCATGGATGAGGACATTCAAGGTGAAGCTTCAGGCCAGAGAGTTCCTGGAGGGGTGGACTCATGGAACAAGAGTTGGCTTCTAATAATAGATGCCGTGAGAGAAAGCCAAGAAAACGCGGAAAAGTACGTTCGCTACATCGTGGAGAACCGAAGGTCCGCGGGACTGCCCGAGCTGGTCTTCGAGGACGGCAACTAGTTCAGGATCGTCACTGAACAAGCCGAGTTGGATCATGTCGCACAAGCCATTGGAATGCCGCAATCACCCATGGCCTTCCGCCCGCCTCAACTTGTCGCTTCAGCAGCCCCCAGTGACGCGGCCGGGAGCCAACGTGCTGCTGCTATTGAGCCTTCCGGCCCTCCTGCTGGCGGGCTGCTTTGGCCTGGGAGGTCCGCTGGCCACTGACCCCCATTTGGAAACGGCAACGGACGAAAGCGGCAAGGCGTGGGGTGCGGACACGCAGCGCTATTGGCGCGACTGGACGGAAATCATGGATGAATACGTGAAACAGGAAGCCTCGGGTCAGGAAATCACCGGTGGGTTGGACTCATGGAACACCCGTTGGCTTCGGATAATAAAAGCCGTGAGAGGAGGCAGAGAGAACGCGGAGAGGTACGTTCGCTACATCGTGGAGAACCGAAGGTCCGCGGGACTGCCCGAGCTGGTCTTTGAGGACGGGAACTAGTTCACGATCGACACTGAGCGCAACGACCTGAGTCATGCTCCATGATGGCGCTTCGTGAATGCCCCTGAATTCGAGGGGGGCGCCGTCCTCATGAAGCTCGAAATCGCCGGCGTTGGCTTGAGGCGCGTCGCCATCCAACCAGAATTGCAACGCTCGTACCAGGTGTGGCACGGCCATCGGCTGCAGGACCTTCTGCCCCTGTCCGGTGGCCCGACAGTTCGAAGACAACCCGCAAGCGGTGCAGCGCAGCACCTACAGCACAGCGGCGCCGAAGCGAATCGTGAGACGATCTGCCATTGTGGCCCAGGCTTTCTGCACCGGATGCAGGAGCAGGTGTCGGGCTTCCACCGCACGCACGTCTAAGATCTCCTAGGCCGGGAGCGGGGCTTGGCCGGTGTATTGGGGGGCGGGATGCGGCGCGAGCGCACCACCAACGACGCCCACGGGCGGGTGTTCCAGCGCTTCGACGAGTCGCGCACGGCGGCGGATTGCACGGACTTCGGGGTGCGCCACGTGTGCAACGTCCGCGGCCACGTCGCCAGGGTGGAGGACGCACGCTTGCGCAGCGGCGTCTCGAAAACGACCTACGCGGCGGGCCGGGTGGTCAAGGAGCGCCTCGGCGGCGCCGGCGGCCTGAAGTGCGTCCTCGGGCGCGACGGCCGAACGGGCCGGCTGCTGGGCATCGTCATTGATAAGCTTGGCGGCGGTGCTGCAGCCGAGCGACCGGGACGCGGCCTCGCGGGCCGGCGCGGTGCTCAAGCTGCTGGTTGACGCGCTGCGCGCCGAGTGGCCGGGCGTTGAGGTGGTGCTTCGGGGCGACTGCGGCTTCTGCCGCCCGCGCATCCTGCGCTAGTGCTAGAAGGCGGGCGTGGGCTACGTGCTGGGCCTGCCGTCCAATAGCCTCCTGGCGGCGCTGGACGGTAATCTTCGCATTGCAGTGCACATCCATGCTGATGCGGAAGACAAACCAGCGATGGCGACCTAATCGCAGCTTCTCTCTCGATCGATGGAGTGCTCTTCGTGCGGACGTAACGGGTGAATCGTTAAGCGGTCGCCGAAATTTCGGAGTCGCGTCTTTGGCGCCGTCAAGGCGGGTGATTCGAATCGATTGGCAGGCAACGCCTGAGTTCAGCGAACCCGGCGCTTCGATGGCGCCCAAAAATGCGAGTTGTGGAGGGCGCCCGTAAAACCGCCTGTCTCTGGCTACAGAAGCTCGCGGAGTTGCCGATCAATCAGGTGGTGTGGAACAAACACCGCCCGAACCGACTTCCATGCCTCCAGCGCTTCGATCAGAAGAGTCCGTTCGCACGCTCTTGTGATGTGAAGTTGATCGACGATCCACAACACCCCGTGGACGCGAAGTCCGCTTTTGGATGCAGCTTTGCGCAATTGCGAATCACCCGTTAGCAGGATGCTGTCTTGAAAGGACTGAGCGGTGACAAGGCAGATGCAGTCGTTGGCCGAGAGGCGGCTAAACCTTCGCTTTAGAGCGAGGGCGTCCGCGATGCGATCAGGGTCAAGATCGTGAGTCTCCATGCCTCCATGATCGAGGATCGCCCAATCGCTGGGCGTGAAGCCCACCAACTCGGATGCGCGAATCGGCAGTGGGACTACGAAGCGAAAGGGAAGGCGGCTGAGCGTTCGCAGAAGCCCCCCTTTGCGAAGGTCGATCAGGCACGAGGCGTCATTGACTATGACCCGGGGCATCAGCCCCTGGGCCCCCGGATTTCGTGCTCGACGGAAGCGAGAGTGCGCTTTAGAAGCTGGGCCGCACGGACCGGCGAGATCAACTGCTCTCCCAGTGCCCGCCATACCAGACTCTCGAAGCGCTGTGGCCGCTCGAAGGCGCCGAAGCCTTCGTCGTCCCGAATCGGCTCCGGCTCCTCCCTGCGCCAAGCGCGCGCATAGCTGCGGAAGGCGTACTCAACGGCGGACCGCGGCAAGATGCCCACCTGCCCGAGACGCATCAGCATGGCCGCCGCCGACACGCCGTAGAGTCGCTTCAAGTGCATCAATTCGTGGTAGGTCATGCCGTTGCGGTGCGCGCCCGCTTCCTCCACGAGATGTTGGGCGGGAACCAGAAACGCACCTGCGAACCGGTCAACGGCCTTTTCCAGCCGAATCTCTGGATTGCTGGTGGAGCGGACGACCCGGTGCCCCACCTCATGGGCGAGGTTGAAGCGCTTGCGCTCGATGCCAGTCCTGCGAGAAACGACGACCACCGAGGTGGCCGGTCGTTCACCAGCGCACAATACGTTGCAGGTCAATCCGTCGAAGCGTTCGGGCAGGTCCGCCTCGACCACCAAGACTCCCTTGTCTTCCAGAAGCCCGGCCATGCTCGGAATGGGATCCA
The DNA here is from genome assembly GCA_965220835.1 of Candidatus Azophilus sp. Taxonomy (GTDB): domain Bacteria; phylum Pseudomonadota; class Gammaproteobacteria; order Pseudomonadales; family Azotimanducaceae; genus Azophilus. The sequence continues at coordinate 3,994,442 of OZ244842.1, forward strand.
GGCCAAGCAACCAGCGCCTTCGCAACTCAGCGGCAACTTCGTCGATCTGCTCAAAACTCTCAACGCACTCAGTCACTAGATCGCCAATGGGATCATCAGGCGGCGACAACTCGAGGATGTCCTCGATGGTCAAGTAGGCCTCAAGCGCTTCAGTGACGATGGCTTCCGCCTTGGCGCGGTCGCGTGCCGAGGTTCCCGAGTGTTTGCGAAACTCGACCCCGCGCAGGGCTTCCACTTGGCCCCCCATTAGAAAGTCCAATGAAACGCCGAGGGTTTTGCCAAGCCCGACTAGAACGGCCGACGAAGGCATCATCTTGCCTGACTCGTACTTGCTGATTGCCTGCGCGCTAACCTTGGGGGAGACTTGATCGGCCAGTGCCCGCATCGACAATCCCGCCTTCTTGCGGGCCAGCCTCAGCCGTTGTCCAAACATCATGGCCTCTCACTCATGGATTGGTTGACAGTGTACGTAAAGTACATAAAACATAAACTTAAAGTTGACTTATCGATCAGTCGAGCGACTGCAGAGACCGCTCACTCCCCTAGGTGTGCCGGCCAAGGACCCGGTGCGCCTCGGGCCAACCCAAACTCCAACCTGACCAAACCCGCTCAACCGGGTTAAGATTCGGCTCCATTGCGGCAACTAGGCGAAGGCACATGCACGACACCCTGATCAAGAACGCCACCATCGTCGATGGCAGCGGCAGCAAGCCCTACGGGGGCGACATCGCCATAAAGGACGGCCGCATTGAGGCGGTCGGCACCGTGGAGGGGCGGGCCAAGGAGACCGTCAATGCGGACGGCGCCTACGCCACGCCGGGCTGGATCGACGTCCACACCCACTACGACGGCCAAGTCAGTTGGGACGACACCTTGGACCCTTCCTTCAGCCAAGGCGTCACCAGCATCGTGATGGGCAACTGCGGGGTCGGCTTCGCGCCCTGCCCGCCAGGCGGCGAACAGCGCTTGGTGGAATTGATGGAAGGCGTTGAGGACATCCCCGGCACCGCCCTGCACGAAGGCATTGAATGGGGCAATTGGGAGAGCTTCCCGGAGTACATCGATTATCTTGAAAGCCGCGCCTACGCGTTGGATGTGGGCGCCCAAGTGCCGCACAGCGCCGTGCGCAACTACGTGATGGGGGAGCGGGCGCTGCGCCATGAGGACGCCACCGCTGAAGATCTGGAGGCCATGTGCCGCATCGTGCAGGATGGCCTTAAGGCCGGCGCCTTGGGCTTTTCCACCTCACGCACCATTGGCCACCGTTCGGTGCTGGGCGAGCCCATCCCCGGCACCTTCGCCGAAAAGGCCGAACTGCTAGCCATCGGCCGGGCCATGAAGGCCGCGGGCAAGGGCGTGTTTCAGGCGGTGCCCGCCGGTGTGGTGGGTGAGCTCGCCGGCCCGGAGCAGTGGACCACCGAACAGGAAGTGGAGCTGTTTGCGGACGTGGCCGAGGCCAGCGGGCGTCCCTGCACCTTCACCTTGGTGCAGAACGGCAACCGGCCCGACCAGTGGCGCAACTGCCTGCAGATCGTGGAGCGGGCCAACGCGGAGGGCTTGCGCATCTGCCCGCAGATTGCCTCGCGGCCTATTGGCTTCGTCACCAGCCTGCAGTCCTATCACATGTTCATGCGGCGCCGAACCTATCTGAAGCTGGCCGAACTGCCGCTGCACAAGCGCTTGGCGGAAATGAGAAAGCCGGCGGTGAAAGCGGCCATCCTCGCCGACGAAGACGTGCCGCCAGACCAGCCCGGATCGATGGCCAACGTTTACGGGCTGCTGGCGATGGCGGCGCCGATGATGTTTCCCATCGAACTGCCCATCAACTACGAGCCGGATCCCGGCAGCAACATCGCTGCCCGGGCAGCGGCGGCCGGGCAGGAAGTGGCCGACTACATGTACGACTACCTCACCGCCGGCAACGGCGACCAATTCGCCATTCTGCTGGGGGCGAACTTCGTGGACGGCACCTTCAGCGTCATGGAGGAGATGATCGCCCACCCCCACACCACCATCGGCCTTTCCGACGCCGGCGCCCACGTCAACCTGATCTTCGACGCGGTGGGGCCAACCTACCAACTCACCCATTGGGTGCGGGACCGGGGCAAGGGCAAGCGCTTCCCCATCGAACTGATGGTGCGCAAGCAAACCCAGACCAACGCCGAACTGTTCGGCCTGCACGACCGGGGTGCCCTGCGCGCGGGCTTGAGGGCCGACATCAATCTCATCGACCTGGACCGCTTGAACCTGGGCAAGCTCGAGGTGCACCATGACCTGCCGGCAGGCGGCAGCCGCATCCTGCAATCCGCTGAGGGCTACATCAGCACTTTCGTTGCCGGCGTCAAGACCCGCGAATACGACGAAGACACCGGTGCCCGACCGGGACGGGTGATCCGGGCCTGAGCGACAGCAGCCACGCCACTCGCCAGGATTGCCAAATGACTCTGTTTCGCGTGTTCCTTGGCGTGATGCTGGCCGTGATTGCGCTCTACACGGTTGCCGTGGTTGCCCAGCATGGGTTGAGCCTCTTTCCCGTGTTCTTCGGCGACATCGTTGCACTGGGGTGGCCCGGCCAATTCAATCTGGATTTCCTGGGGATGTTGATGCTGTCGGCCCTCTGGACCGCATGGCGCAATGAATTCACGCCCAAGGGTTTGCTGCTCGGCTTGCTGGCGTTATTGTTCGGTGCGCCCTTCCTGACCATCTACCTACTGGTGCTCAGCTTGCAAACCCAAGGAAACCTGAAGCAAATGCTGCTTGGCGAGGCGCGGGCGGGATGAGATTTCAAGCAATCGTCCTATCTGCAGCTCTCTTGCTCGCCGCCTGCGGCCAAGCGCCTTCAGTTGAGGAAGGGCCTGCGCCGCCAGCCCTGCCTGGCCAAGGGGATGATGCGGGTCAGGTGGTGCTCTACCGGGACACTTGGGGCATCCCGCACATCTACGCCCCCACCGTGGCGGGCGGCCTGTTTGCCCAAGGCTACGCCCAAGCGGAGGATCGTCCGGAGCAGTTGCTCATCAACCTGAAGATGGCAATGGGCGAGTACGCGGAACTCGCCGGCGAAGAGGCCGTGGCCCAAGACCTGCTGAGCCGGATGTTCGATCACTACGGCAAGGCCCAAACGGCTTGGGAGACGATGGAGGCGGGCGCCAAGGCCCGGCACCAAGCCTTCATCGATGGCATCAATGCCTTCTACGCCGCCCATCCCGAAGACCTGCCCGAGTGGTGGCGGCACGGCGAAGTCACGGGGCCCATGACGGGGGCTTTCGCGCGGTTGTTTCTCTACAGCTGGTCCATTTCCGAAGCCATGGGGGACCTGGCGCGCGGCGGGGTGGAGCCGGGCTTCAGCGCTGCCAGCCGGGGCTCCAACCAGTGGGCGGTGGCTCCTTCGCGCTCAGCGAGCGGGAATGCCATGCTGTTGATCGACCCGCACCTGGCATGGTGGGGCCCATCACGGTTCTGGGAGATGCGCATTCACGCCGGCGCGCTCAGCGGCAGCGGCGTCAGCCTGCCCGGCTTCCCCTACATCGGCCTCGGCCACAACGCCCATCTGGCCTGGGCCATGACCACTGGCGGGCCGGACACCGCCGACGTCTACGCCCTCAAACTGAACCCGGAAAACCCGCGCCAATACCTGTACGACGGCGAATGGCGCGACCTCACTGAGCAAAGCTTCACGCTGGAGGTCAAAGGCGGCGCAACTCAAACCCACCGGCTCCGGCACAGCCATCACGGCCCGATCGTTGCCGTGGCGGGCGATGTGGCCTACGCCGCCGCCTTGCCGTACGGCTCGGACACGGACCCCGCGGCAGCTTGGGCAGCGCTCAACTTTGCCACCGACTATCAAGGCGTGGAGGCGGCCGCCGCAACCCTTGCCCTGTTCCCGCAGAACCTCATGGCGGCGGATACGTCCGGCAACATCTACTATCAGCGGGTGGGCCGCGTGCCCATCCGCCCGGAAGGCCATGACTGGTCGAAGCCGGTGGACGGCAGCACGTCGGCCACGGCATGGCAAGGCGTCCACCCGTCCAGCGACCACCTGCAAGTGCTCAATCCTGCCGGTGGGTACATGCAAAACTGCAACATACCGCCGGACGCGATGATGGTGAACAGCCCCTTTCGGCTTGGCGAGCAGCCGGACTACCTGTTCGCCAGCAAGGCCTACGGCGAGCAACGCGCGGGCTGGACCAACCAGCGGGGCGCACGGGCGCTTGAGGTGTTGGCGGCCGATGCCTCCCTCACTATCGAGGAGGCCCTGGCAGTGGCCGTGGACCTCAAGCCCTTCGGCGTGGACGCTTGGGTTGAGGCCTTGGCCGGCGCCATGGAGGAACCCGACGCCCAGGTGCAGGCGCTGCTGGACTGGGACCGTCAACTGCACCGCGACTCCTCGGCGGCGCTGAAGTACGCCTACTGGCGCTTCGAACTTGATGGGCATGAGCGCGCCGCGTCCATTCGCGCATCGCTGGAGGACCACTACGCGCAGGCAGCGGGCCGGGAGCCGGACATTCAGGCGTTGACCGACGCGGACCAAGCCGTGCTGCGCGAGACCTTTGCCAACGCCATGACGCGAATGCAAAGCGAGCTTGGCAGCACCGAGGCACCCTACGGACGAGTCTTTCGGGTGGGGCGGGACCAAGCTTCGTGGCCCGTGGGCGGCGGTGGCTCAGACCGCTTCGGCCTGACCACGCTGCGCACCATGGGCTACGGCCCGGCCAACGACGCCCACGAGCGCTGGGGCAGGCATGGGCAAACCTCCACGCAACTTGTGGTGCTGTCCAACCCAATCCAGAGCTGGATTTACCTCCCGGTAGGGCAGAGCGACCGGCCCGCCTCCCCACACTACGACGATCAAGCGGAAAAGGCGTTCAGCCCCAGGCAGATGAAGCCCTCTTGGTGGCTGCCGGAAGAGCTCGCCAACCACATCGCATCACGCACCGTGCTGGCCTACTCGGCGCCTTGAGTCGGCAGGGCTGCCGAAACTAGCCGGAACCGATGCCCAGCGCCAGTTCCGCAAGGCGGTCTCGGACGGGGTCCAAGTGGTTATCGACACCGACCGGCGGGCGCATGGTGCCCTGCACGGCCACCTCCACGACCGGGTCGACGCCCACCAATCCCAACCAGGCCTGCAGATAGGGGGATTGATGATCGTAGGGGTCTGGCTGGCCATCCTTGGGGCCGTAGTTGCCGCCGCGTGAGTAGATGACCACCGCGTCTCCCCCGGCAAGGCCCTCCATGCCGTCAGGACGGGGATTGAAGGTCAAGCCCGGGTGGGTGATCAGGTCAATGTACTGCTTGAGCTTATAGGGGACGCCGAAATTCCACATGGGCACCGCAAACAGGTAGTGGTCGGCGGCCTTGAACTGCTCCACCAACGCCACCACGGCCGACCAAGCGTCTTCCTCGGCAGGGCCGAGCGCCTCGCCGCGCATCACCTTGTACTTCGCGGCCGCGGCGACAGCGCCAAATTCGGGCAGGTTGCCGCTGAACAAGTCCAGATGCTCGACCGCAACGCCTTGCGGTAAAGCATCCAAATAGATGGCCGCCGCCTGGCTGGAGTACGAATCCGCCCCCCTCGGCGAACTCTCGATGTAAAGCAGTGCGCTCATTGGTGGCCTTTCTCCTTGTTTGTCTTTCGGAACTCAAACGAACACGCCTCGGCATTGGCCGGGGAGCGGGCATCGCGTGGCGCCAGGCCAGCATCAAGACCAAGCGCCACCCGACTGAGCGCAGTATGCCCATAGCGTTGAACACGCCGCAAGGCATCGGCCTGGGGTTCGCCCTAAAGAGGCTAGGCCACCACCGAGCCGAGTTGCGAACCAACTCCCACAGGGCGCATAGTGCGCCGATGAACCGGCAGAACTCGCCAAAGCCCAGAAAGCGCCTGCCCATTGGCATCCAGACCTTCTCGACGCTGGGTGAACCGGGTAGCCCTTCACGTGATCGCTATGCCGTTCAGCAAGGCCACGCGCAACATCGTCTCCTTTGAGGTTGAGTCAGAGGCTCTTTAGCGCGGAGATAGGGCTTATCATAGGCATGAACTCGCAAAGACAGCCCCGATGAACGTCATCAAGCAGGACGATCTGATTCAAAGCGTGGCGGACGCGCTGCAGTACATTTCCTACTACCATCCGCCGGACTTCATTCGCGGCATGGCCGAGGCCTATGATAAGGAGGAGTCACCGGCGGCCAAGGCGGCGCTCAAGCAAGTGCTGGTCAACTCGCGCCTGTGCGCCTTGGGCAAACGCCCCATTTGCCAGGACACGGGCATCGTCAACGTGTTTTTGGACGTCGGCATGGACCTCCGTTGGGATGCCCAAATGGGCGTGGAGGAGATGGTCAACGCCGGCGTCCGGCAAGCCTACCTGCACCCGGACAACGTGCTGCGCGGGTCCGTGCTGACCGACCCGGATGGCGCGCGCACCAACACCAAGGACAACACCCCAGCGGTGATCCACACGCGCCTCACGCCCGGGGATCAACTTGGCGTGGAGGTTGCCGCCAAGGGCGGCGGCAGCGAGGCCAAGGCCAAGTTTGCCATGCTCAACCCCAGCGATTCAGTGGCGGACTGGGTGCTCTCCATGGTGCCTGCCATGGGCGCCGGCTGGTGCCCGCCGGGCCTGCTCGGCGTTGGCATCGGCGGCACGCCGGAGAAGGCCATGCTGCTGGCCAAGGAAGCGCTGATGGAACCCATAGACATCCATGAGCTGCAAGCTCGCGGCGCGGCCAACCGCAGCGAGGCGTTGCGCCTGGAGCTTTTCGACAAGGTCAATGCGCTCGGCATCGGCGCCCAAGGCCTCGGCGGCCTCACCACCGTGCTGGACGTGAAGGTCAAGACCTATCCCACCCACGCCGCCAACAAGCCGGTGGCCGTCATTCCCAACTGCAGCGCCACCCGGCACGTTCACTTCACCTTGGACGGCACCGGCCCCGCCTGTCTTGAGCCGCCGGACCTAGACGACTGGCCGGACATCGCCTTCGACTTGGGCGATGAAGTGCGGCGCGTGAACCTGCAGACCCTCACCCGCGCCGAAATGCGCGAATGGCGCGCAGGGGACACCTTGCTGCTGTCCGGCAGCATGCTGACGGGGCGGGATGCGGCGCACAAGCGGCTGGTGGATTTGCTGGACGCGGGTGAGCCGCTGCCCGTGGATCTGGCCGGCCGCTTCATCTACTACGTGGGGCCGGTGGACCCGGTGCGCGAGGAAGTGGTGGGGCCAGCGGGCCCGACCACCGCCACGCGCATGGACAAGTTCACCCGCACCCTGCTCGAACGCACCGGGCTGATGGGCATGATCGGCAAGGGCGAGCGCGGCCCGGAGGCCATTGCCGCAATTCGCGACCATGAGGCGACGTCGCTGATCGCCGTCGGCGGCGCGGCCTATCTGGTGTCCAAGGCCATCACCGGCTCCCGCGTGCTGGCCTTCCCGGAGCTCGGCATGGAGGCCATTCACGAGTTTGAAGTGCGCGACATGCCTGTGACCGTGGCCGTGGACAGCCGGGGCGAGTCCGTCCATGAATCCGGCCCGAAGCTCTGGGCCCGCCCTGCGGCAGGCGATGCCATTCCCGCCGTATCCATCTCGGCCTAAACCTCGGAGACCCGACATGATCAAGACCATTGGCCTGCTCCCGCGCCGTCCCGGCATGACCGTGGCTGAATTCCGCGCCTACTACGAAACCCACCACCGCGTCATTGGCGAGAAGTACCTGTCCGGGTTCGCCAGCCGCTACATGCGCCGCTTTATCGCCCCTTCCCCAAGCCGGGAAACCGGCGAGACCCCCGAGGCGGACTTCGACGTGGTGCTGGAGATCTGGTATCCCGATCGCGCCACCTTCGAGGCTTGCGGTCGAGTGCTGTCCGCCCCGGACGCAATGGCGGAAATCGTCGCTGACGAGGAGCGCCTGTTTGATCGCCCCAAGATGCGCTTCTTCGTCATCGAGGAGGAGTGCGAGTCGGACCTTCCCGATGTGGGCTGAAGCGCATAACCTGCGTTAGGCTGGAATCCTGCGTGGAAACCCTTTGCAGCAACTGCCTCTCCCCTGACCGTTCAAGGAGTTGAACCTATGATTTCAAGACGAACCCTGCTCAAGACCTCGGCCGCTGCTGCTGCCCTGCCCCTGCTGCCCGTCCGGGGTTGGGCCGAGCCGGATTGGCGCGCCGCCGCGGAGACCTCGCCGCTGATCTACCTATCGCCCATTCAGTCCAACGGCGCGGAAAGCCGCTGCCAAGCCGAGATCTGGTTCGCCAGCTTCGGCGGGGCCATGTACGTCGTCACCGCAGCGGACGCTTGGCGAGCCCAAGCCATCCGCCAAGGGCTGTCCAAAGCCCGAGTTTGGGTCGGCGACGTTGGCAACTGGCGCCGATCGGACGGTGGCTACAAGGCGCTGCCTGCGGTCAGCACCGCAGCCAGCATCGAGACGGACGCCAAGGTTCAAGGGCAGGTGCTTGAAGTCATGGGCGGCAAGTACAGCGCGGGGTGGGACACTTGGGGGCCACGCTTTCGCAACGGGTTGGCCGACGGCTCCCGCGTCATGCTGAAGTACGAGCCGACGGCCTAGCCGCGCCGCCGTCCGCCACCCCCAGTGGGGAACAGCTTCATGGCCCCGGGGCGCTCGGCTGCGCGTCATCTGCTGGTTGCCGCTGCCTGCTTGGCCGCTGGCTCGGCACTGGGTGATGCAGAACCCGGCCTGCCGCTGAAAGCGGAGCGGGAGGCCCGCTTCACTGTCGATCGGGCCACTTGGCTGTCCTTGGACGTCGCCCCGTCAGGTGATCAACTGGCGCTCGAAATCCTCGGCGATCTGTACCTGCTGCCCATTGAGGGCGGCACCGCCAAGGCCATCACCCAAGGCATGGGCTACGACGTGCAGCCGCGCTTCTCGCCGGACGGCAAGCGCATCGCCTTCGTCTCCGACCGGGACGGCGCCATCGCGCTCTGGACACTCCCCATGGAGGGCGGCGAGCCGGAGAAGCTGGCCAGCCCCGGGGAGCGCGGTGACTTCGCTTCTCCGGAATGGTCCCCGGACGGCCAGCACGTCATTGTCTCAAAGACCAGTTTTGGCCTTGGCGCCTACGAACTCTGGGCTTACCACATCGACGGCGGCAAGGGCGTGCAAATCACCCAAGCCGCGCCGGAAGGCAAGAGAACGCCCAGAAACCTGCGCCACAACGCCCTGGGCGCCCTGTACTCGCCAGATGGCCGTTATTTGTACTACGCCACCAAGGCCGGCGGCTTCTCCTACAACCAGATGTTTCCCCAGTGGCGCATCGCGCGCCGGGATCTGCGCGAGGGCATCGAGGACGTGATCGTCGAGGCCCAGGGCAGCGCCATGCGTCCGCGGCTCTCGCCAGACGGCAGCCTGCTGGTCTATGGCACCCGCTTCGAGCAGCAAACGGGCCTGCGCCTGCGCAACCTCAAGACGGGTGAGGATCGTTGGCTCGCCTATCCGGTGCAGCGCGACGACCAGGAGTCCCGCTACACGCGGGACCTGCTGCCCGGCTACGCCTTCGCGCCGGACGGCCAATCCCTGTTCTTTACCGTTGATGGGGGCATTCGGCGGATAACGATCGAGACCGGTGAAGTCGCGGACATCCCTTTCTCCGCCGATGTGGCGCTCGGCTTGGGGCCGAGCCTGCAGTTTCCTTGGCGGCTGGGATTGGGGCCGGTGAAGGCGCGCCTCATTCGAGCGCCCGTGCTGTCGCCCGATGGTGCCCATGCCGCCTTCTCCGCCTTCAACCGCGTTTATCTGCACGAGATCGCACGCGGCCAGACCAGCGTCCTGTCTCCCGAAGGGTTGGCAGCTTTTCATCCGGCCTTCTCGCCGGATGGCAAGCAGGTCGCGTTCGTCAGCTGGAGCGATGAGGGCGGCCACATCTGGCGCATGCGGTCCAACGGCCGGGGCCAGCCGAAGCGCCTGACCGAACGGCCAGGGTTTTACGCCGATCCGGTGTTCTCCCCGGACGGCACCCGTATCGTCGCCCTGCGGGCCACCAGCCACGAGCGCCTGCAACGGGAATTCGACTATGGCATGCCAACCGGGTCGGACCTCATCTGGCTGCCGGCCGATGGGGGGCCGGCCACCACCATCATGCCCGCCCGTGGCTACGGTCCGCCCCACTTTGGGCCGGAGCAAGATCGCATTTATCTCTACGCCGCAGCGAGCCCCTTCGGCGCCGCGGAAGGCAGCGGCCTGATGTCGCTGCGCTACGACGGCACCGACCGCCGCCTGCTGCTGACCGCCACGGGCCCAGGCATCGTCGCCGCCGAAGGCGAGGTGGGTGCCGCCGAAATCCGGCTGGCGCCGGACGGCCGCCATGCCTTGATCCACCACGCCAACCAGCTCTATGTCGCACGGTTGCTGAATCCCAACCTCGGCAACCTGACGCTCAGCCTGTCTAGCCCTTCCCTGCCCTTGGCTCGCCTTACGGATGTGGGTGCCGACTTCTTTGGCTGGAGCGCGGCGGGTGACGAACTCCTTTGGAGCGCCGGCAATCGCCTCTATCAGCGCCCTGTGGCAGGTGTGAAATTCGACGCGGACGACAAGAAAGACGAAAGCGGGCGCCAAGCAGGTAGCGAGAAGGAAGGTAGCGAGCAGGAAGCGGGCGAGAAGGAAGGGGGCGATACAGAAGGGGTCGAGACGGAAAGGAGCGAGACGGAAAGGAGCGAGACGGAAAGGGGCGAGAAGGAAAGGGGCGAGACGGAATGGAACGGCAAGGGAGAGAGCCGGAAGGATGAGAGCGGCAAGGGAAAGGGCCGCAAGGAAGAGGGTGGCAAGGGAGAGGGCCGAAAGCAAGGGCCGCGAACGGCGAGTGCTACAACGGATGATGCAGGCGACGGCCCAACTGCCAACGCAGAAAGTGCGGAAAACAACGGCCAGCCACTTCTGGAGGAAGACCCCTCAGTGCGTTCCGTGGCCATCGAAATCTACCGTGCGCGGCATCGCCCGGAGGGCAGGCTGGCATTGGTCGGCGCCCGCATTCACAGCATGGCGGTGGAAACTTCCACCGAACAATCTAGAATCAAGGTGAGGGCAGCACAATCTGATCCTTCGAAAATCCAGCCCATCGAAGGGGAGTTTCGTGTTGGCGAATCTCCAACGCGAACCGAAGTTTCGCACGGCGTCTGGCCCTCGGACGGCGCGAATCGCCGTTCCCAAGGCGTCAATGGCGCAGCGCACCAAGGTGCGCTGAAGGCGCCTATCGAAGACGGCGTTGTACTGATAGAGGGCGACCGGATTCTGGCAGTGGGCGAGCGCGATGCGGTGGACATTCCCGCCGATGCGGTGCGCATCGACTTAGCGGGCAAGACCATTCTGCCCGGCTACGTGGACACCCACGCCCACTTCCGCGTGCGGCGCCGCGTGCACGGCGGCAGCAACCCCACGTTTCTGGCCAACCTTGCCTACGGCGTCACCACGGGGCTGGACGTGCAGCCGAGCACCACGGACATCCTCGCTTACGAAGACCTGCTGGACGCGGGCTTGCTGATCGGCCCCCGGGCGCTGTCCACTGGCCCCGGCATCTTCAACAACAACGCTTTCCGCTCCGCCCGCCACGCAGAGGCGGTTCTGACCCGCTACCGGGACCACTACCGCGTGCGCAATCTCAAGGCTTACATCTCCGGCAACCGCCGCCAGCGCCAGTGGCTGGCCCAGGCTGCGCACAAGCTGAAGCTGATGCCAACCACCGAGGGCGCCTTGGACATGAAGCTCAACATGACCCACGCCATCGACGGCTTCAGCGGCAACGAGCACAACTTCCCCATCGTGGACCTGCACGCCGACACCGTGGAACTGGTCACCCGCTCTGGCATGAGCTACACGCCAACGCTGCTGGTGGCCTTTGGCGGGCCTTGGGCGGAGAACTTCTTCTACACCACCGAATCACCCCACGACGACCCGAAGCTGCGTCGCTTCACGCCACAGCCTTTTCTGGCCGCGCGCACGCTGCGCCGTTTCTGGTTCCATGAACGGGAGTACAACTTCCCCCAAGTGGCCGCCAACGCCGCCAAGATCATTCGCGCCGGCGGCCGGGTGGGCGTCGGCGGCCACGGCCAACTGCAGGGCCTAGGCTACCATTGGGAACTTTGGGCGCTGGCCAGCGGCGGCCTCACGCCCTCGGAGGCCTTGACCGCCGCCACCCGCCACGGCGCGGAGATTATCGGCGTGGCCCAAGACATCGGCACCGTCGAGGCCGGCAAGCTGGCCGACCTGGTGGTGCTGAACAGCGACCCAATGGACAACATCCGCAACACGGCCGACCTCGCCCTGGTGGTCAAGGGCGGCGAGGTGTATGAAGCCGACACCTTGGACCAGATTTGGCCCCAACAAAAGCTGCTGCCGCCCCAGTGGTGGCAGCAGCAGGGGCCGTAGCCGCAACCAAGGCAACAAGCGCCAAAAGTTGTCGATTGGCGTTGGGGGCTGACCAAGCATGGGAACATCGGCGTACATGCGGAGCCTTTTGGGAACGATCTGATAGCGCGATGAAGCTGCTTCGAGCGGCCAGCTATTAGACGTTCTTGAACCAGCCCGAACCTTCGGTTTGGGTTGGAGTTTCGCTGACGCCAAACGCCCCTTGCGTTAGTCAGGATTGCCTGGAGCTAGGGGTGGGCGACACGTCGGTGAGAAGTCAGCGGCTAGTGACAAACGCAGTGCTGGGCTACCATGAGGGCATCCACACCCCAACGTGAGGCAGCCAGTGGTCCCATTTCCTACTCCTGAATTCATCGACGTCAACGGCATCACCCTCGAGGTGTTTTGCGCAGGCGACCCCGGAGGCAGCCCCATCGTGCTGTCCCACGGGTGGCCGGAGTGCGCCTATTCCTGGCGTCATCAGATTGCACCGCTGGTGGCCGCTGGGCACCATGTCATTGTGCCGAACCAGCGCGGCTACGGCCGGTCCAGTCGCCCGGAGCCGGTGGCCGACTACGACATCCACCATCTTTGCGGGGATCTGGTGGGGCTGCTGGACCACTTCGGCCATCGCGATGCCGTGTTCGTGGGCCACGATTGGGGCGCCATTGTGGTGTGGAACCTGGCCATGCTGCATGCGAGCCGGGTGCGGGCAGTGGTGAACTTGAGCGTGCCCTTTCTGGAGCGCCCAGCGGAGGATCCCATTGACACCTTTGAGTCGGCGATGGGCAGCGGCTTCTACATCGTCCACTTCAATCGCCAGCCGGGCGTGGCCGACGCGGTTTTCGACGCCAACGTCGAGAACTTCCTGCGCAACATCTACCGCACCCGCCAGTGGCACGAAGAATCCCAAAACCAGCCCGCCGGCAACTCGATCATCGACTTGGCCACCAGCACCAACTCCTCTGGGGAGCTGATGATGAGCGAGGCGGAGCTGGCCGTGTTCGTCGCAACCTTCAAGCAATCGGGTTTCACCGGCGGCCTCAACTGGTACCGCAACTTCAGCCGCAATTGGGAGACCACGGCCGACCTGCGTCTGCAAGTGGATCAGCCCGCCCTCATGCTGCACGGGCGCTACGACATGGTGCCGCAGAACCCAAGACTAACGACCTATGTGCCGGATGTGGAGTTGCACACATTGGATTGCGGCCATTGGATCCAGCAGGAGCAGCCCGAGGAAACCAACCGCCTCATCCTGGACTGGCTGGCGCGGCACAAGGCTTGAAAGTCGGCTGCATGAACCAATTTATCCGTCGCGCTCGGGTGGGGTGCGCTGAGCTGTCCGCCGCGTATTCCATGCGCCGACTGGCCGTCGCGGTGGCGTGGGTTTTCGCCTTGGTTTGTGGGCTGGCCCTGCCACTGGCCGGGGTGGCTTCGGCACCGCCCATCACGCTGACCGGCGTTCCAGCCAGCGAAGCCGACGTGCGCGTGGATGGCCGGCTTGATGAGCCCGTGTGGCGCGGCTTGCCGGTCCAAACCGACTTCCTAATTGTGATCCCCGACACGCTGGAGAGCCCGCCCTACGCCACCCGCCTGCGCTTGTTCCACACTGAGAGGGGCCTGTACGTTGGCGTGGAGATGGAGCAGCCGGCCGAGACCGTCATCCAGCGGCTGACGGGACGCGATGTGTCCGTTGATGAGCGCGACAGCATCGGGATCATGCTCGACACCTCGGGGCAGGCCCGTTATGGGTATTGGTTTGAACTAGCCCTTGGCAACACCGTTAGCGACGGGACCCTGCTGCCGGAGCAGCGCTTTGCGCGGGAGTGGGACGGTCCTTGGCGGGGTGCTACCGCAAGGACGGAGACCGGATGGTCCGGGGAGATGATGATCCCTTGGAACATCTTGGCCATGCCCCCTGCCGATGGTGGCCGCCGGCAGATCGGCGTTTACGTGATGCGCCGTGTGGGGCACATGCAAGCCCGCTGGGGCTGGCCACCCCTGCCGTTCACCAGCCCCACCTTCATGACCGACATGCAGCCCGTCCTGCTGGAAGGGGTGGACCCGCGGCAGCAGTACGAGCTGTATCCCTATTTGTCAGCCAGCCGCGACCGGATCGATGGCGACACGCTCTACAACGCAGGCTTGGACGTGTTCTGGAGGCCTTCGACCAACTTTCAGCTGACCGGCACGCTCAACCCGGATTTCGGCGCGGTCGAGTCCGACGATGTGGTCATCAACCTTTCCGCCACGGAGACCTTCTTCCCGGAAAAGCGCCTGTTCTTTGTTGAAGGCCAGCAGATCTTTGTCGCTTCGCCACGGTCGCAGACCGACAATCGGCCGGTGGGCGTCGGCAGCCCGCCCTACACCATGGTGAACACGCGCCGCATCGGCGGCCGCGCGATGGCTCCGGAGCTGGAGGACGGCGTGCGCGTATCCGAACGGGAGCGCATTCAGCCCGTGGACCTGCTTGGCGCCGTCAAAATGACCGGGCAGTTCGGCCGGTTTCGCTACGGGGCCTTGGCGGCGGTGGAGGAGGATGGGCACTTCAACGCCACTTCTGACGCCGGCCCAGACCTGAGAATCCGGCGGCCGGGCACGGACTACGGCGTGGCGCGCCTGCTTTGGGAGGACAACACCGGCGGCGCCACCCGAGGCTTGGGCATTCTCTCAACCGCCGCGCTCAACCCGCGCCGGGACGCTCTGGCCCATGGCGTTGACTGGCACTACTTGACGGCCAACGGCAAGTGGAAGTGGGACGGGCAGGCATTCACCTCCGACGTCGATGGCCGGCCGCAGGGCTACGGGGGCTTCATGGATCTGGAGTACACCTACCGCCGCGGCATGCGCCATCGAGTGGGGTTCGAGGCCATGGACCGCAACGTGGACCTGAACGACCTGGGCTTTCTGCAGCGCAACAGCTACTACCGGCTGCGCTCCGCCTTCAGCCGCACCGACTCCAACCTCGGCTGGGCGCGGGACAACGAATTCGACATCCGCGGTTTCGTGCAGCGCAACTTGGATGGGCTGCACACCGGCAGCGGCTTGTTCACGGCCAATCGGCTGACGCTCAACAACTTGGGCAGGCTGGTGACGCGCGTCCACTTCTTTCCCAGGCATTACGACGATCTGAACAGCTTCGGCAATGGCACCTACCGCGTGGAGGAGCGCGCGGAGGCGCTGATCGAATACGCTTCCGACGCCAGCCAACCGCTGAGCTGGAGCCTCGGCGGCGGTTTTGCGGAGGAAGGCCTAGGGGGGAGCTCCTTCCACGTCAAGGCGGGCTTGAGCTGGCAGCCCAATGATCGTCTGAGCGGTCGCTTGTCCCTTCGCGGTGATGACCGCGATGGCTGGCTGCTGCACCAAGGCGGGGACCGGTTCGCCACCTTTGCCGCGGACCAGCTCCAGGCCACGTTGGCCGTGGACTACTTTCTCACCGCCAAGCAGCAGTTCCGCGCCTCCCTGCAGTGGGTGGGTGTCAAGGCCACCGAACAGCAGTTTCTGCGCATCCCAGCGACGCCGGGCGATTTGATTCCAGGCCCAAGGCCCCCGGAGCTTGATCCCTTCGACTTCTCCATCTCCCAGATGGCGCTCCAGATCCGCTACCGCTGGCAGCTCGCCCCGCTCTCCGACCTGTTCATCGTCTACACCCGCTTTGCGGACCAAGCCCGGCGCTTGGACGACGGCGCCGGTTTTACCGATCTGCTTCAGGATGCCTTCGATGAGCCCCTCGGCGACCTGTTCGTGGTCAAGCTGCGCTACCGAGTGGGCTCCTGACCGGCGCAGCTTCGCTCCAGTTCCGCCTTAGCGGAACTCAAACGAACTGAAGGTACGCCAGCGCCAAGCAAGGCGCAGCCCCACATCGGCGGCGGCGTGGCGGGTGCCGTCGTCCTCGACAATGGCAATTTCGATTTCTGAGTGGCGCGATACCCGCACCGCGCCGCCGAAGCTCAGCAGGATGACAGGGTCAGCCAATTGGGGTGCCTCGGCATCAACGTAGGGCGACGCTTGGGCATCGACTTGGGCCACTAAGCGAAGGCGGTTCAGGGGTTGCCAGGAAACGCCTAGGCCCCCAAAGGCCGATGGTCTGTGGTCCAGTGCATCAAGCGGTTTGGGCACATCGGCAAACACTGCGCCAAGTCGGGCGAACCACAGCCAACGGCGCGTTTCCATCGCCCAAGGCAAAGCGCCGGACGTGGCGGCGGAGAGCGACAGCCCGGCCTTCCCGCGGCCGGACAGCACAGCTTCATCCCCGGTCGGCAACTGGATGGCGGCACGCAATGCGATGCCGTCCAAACCGCTTGGCACCGTGGGTAGCTGATAGCCCACGCCAAGCGTCAAGTCGCCCATGGCGGTGGCGTTTTGGTTAAGGTCGATAAGCGCTTCTCCATCCTTCCTGTAGTGCACTGCCAGCCGGTCGCGAGGGGCGTCCTTGCGGCCTCCTTGAGGCAATCCGAAGAAGTCGTGCCAGCCTTCGATGAAGCCGTCGAACACACCGCCACGATGCATGATGACCGGTGCCTCCACGAACGCCTCCCAACCACGGCCGAATCCGCGGCTCAGGGCCATGCTCGGCCGATAGGTCTCGCCGTCAACCAACGCCCACTCCCCGTCGCGCTTGTACTCCGAGAAGTAGGAGGCGGCGTCCAAGGAAAGCACTATTTCGGTTTGGTTTTGCGGAAGGACCCGTGCGCCTCTGCTGGGCGGCGGACCAGTGGCGGTGTGAAAGGGATTGAGGTTGAAGACGCGCAAAGGCTCGGCCGTGTTGGGCGGAGCAAGGGAGTCGGCGGCATGGCTGAGTGCCGACGAGGCAATCACTGCGGCGACGGCGTAACGAATGGGGTTGACCAGCCGATTCGGTCTCCAACTTGCGCCGCAGCGCTCGGACTCTTTGGCGATGCCTGCCAAAACCGCCATAGGATGGTGCCTTGCGCCAATCGGGAAAGGGAGGCCGAGCCTATGCAATCCGTTGCTCATCCGCAAACTAGTTGCATGGCCGCGCCGCAGTTGGGGGCCCATGTGGTTGCCGTTGCCTGTGCGGACATCGCAGATCGACCATGCTCGCGCCGACTTCAACAAGTTGTTCCCCCAATCGCGAGGCGGCCACTCGGGAATTCAGCCAAGATGGTGCAACGGCTGGTCGAATCCCCGCTCCCGCTGTGATGAAATGTGGGCCGGTATCAATTGACGACAGAGCAGTTCACATGGCCGAGAGTGCGGAGCAAGTCAATGAAGCGATGCGGCGCAGCACCAAGGAGTGGCGCGACGCTTGGCCCCTAGACCCCCATCAGGATCCTTGGTCGGTTCCCCTCGCGGAGATGGACCCTGCCCACCCGGCGTTGTTCAAGGCCAACACGGCGCTGCCTTGGTTTGAGCGGTTGCGCGCTGAAGCGCCCGTGCACTGGTGCGAAGAGAGCCAGTTTGGCCCCTATTGGTCGCTCACCCGCTACGACGACGTGAAGTACGTGGACACCCACCACAATCTCTTCTCTTCAGACATCATGAACGGCGGCATTCGCCTTGGGGGGCGCAAGCTGGAAGCCCCGCCGGACCCGATGTTCCACCTGCCCATGTTCATCATGGCGGACCCGCCAGTGCACGAAGCCCAGAGGATGGCCGTCGCACCGATGTTCGCGCCCTCCAAGCTCGGCCGGCTGGGAGAGCTGATTCGCGCCCGGGCGGGGGCTATTCTGGACGAATTGCCCCGCGGGGAGACCTTCAATTGGGTGCGCCGGGTGTCGGTGGAGTTGACCGGGCAGATGCTCGCGACCTTGTTTGACGTGCCCCAGGAGGACCGGCACAAGCTCATCCATTGGTCGGACACCGTGGAGCGCATCAGTGACCCGGACTATTTCGAGACCTTCGAGGAGGGCTTTCAGGAGCTCTGGAAGTGCTTTGAGTACTTCAACGCCCTTTGGCAGGAACGGGCGGCCGCAGCGGACCAGGGGGAAGACCTGATTTCATTTCTCGCCCGGGGCGAGGCCACCCGCAACATGACCCCCAGCGAGTTTCTGGGCAACATCCTGCTGTTGATCGTCGGCGGCAACGACACCACCCGCAACTCCATCTCCGGCGGGGTGCTGGCGCTGAACGAGTTCCCGGACGAATTCGCCAAGCTCAAGGCCAACCCGGGCCTGATCCCCAACATGGTGCCGGAGATCATTCGCTGGCAGTCGCCCGTGGCGCACATGTGCCGCACGGCCTTGGAGGACGTGGAGATTCGTGGCCAGCGGATTCGCCAGTGGGACAAGGTCTGCATCTGGTATCTGTCCGGCAACCGCGATGAACAACGCATTGCCGAACCGAACCGCTTCTGGATCGACCGCCCCAACGCGCGCCAGCACTTGTCGTTTGGCTTTGGCATTCACCGCTGCTTGGGCAACCGGTTGGCGGAGATGCAGCTACGGATCATTTGGGAAGAGATCTTGAAGCGGTTCCAGTCGGTTGAAGTGGTTGGCGATCCGGAGTACCTCAATTCCAACTTCATCCGCGGCATCACGGAATTGCCGGTGCAGGTGCGCGAGTAGGGCTAGGAGGCCGGCCCACACTTCAGCTTTGGCGAAACCCCTGCTTGAGGATCTGTGCCTTCTGCCGCTGCCAGTCCCGATCCCGCGTCGCGGCGCGTTTGTCATGCTGCTTCTTGCCCTTGCCGAGGGCGATTTCGCACTTCACCCGGTTGTGCTTCCAGTACATGGCGGTGGCCACGCAGCTGAATCCCTTGGCTTGGGTGGCCGTGAAGATGCGCGCCAGTTCGCGGCTGTGCAGCAGCAGCTTGCGGGTGCGCTGGGGGTCGGCAACCACGTGGCTTGAGGCGCTCGGCAAGGGCGCGATGTTGGCGCCAAGCAGCCAGGCCTCGCCATCGCGCAGCAGCACGTAGCTGTCCACCAACTGTGCCTTGCCGGCGCGGATGGCCTTGACCTCCCAACCCTCAAGCACCAACCCCGCCTCAAACCGCTCCGTCAGCGCATAGTCATGGCTCGCCCGCCGGTTGCGAGCGATGGTCGAGGAGCGCTGAGCGGCGTTCTGGCTAGGCATGGCCCAATTATAAGTCGGCTGCGGATTTACCAGACGACCTGCCAGCTGGCAGGTCGTGTGTCCCGTATCGCTCGTGTGTGTCCCGTATCGCTGCCAGGTTGTGTGTCCCGCATCGCTGTGTGTCCCGCATCGCTTATCGCTAGCTGGCAGGTTGTGTGTCCCGAATCGCTGGCTCGTACCGCTTTGTGTGTCCCGTATCGCTCGTATCGCTAGCTGGCAGGTTGTGTGTCCCGTATCGCTTCCATCGCTCGTTGTGTGTCCCGTATCGCTCGTATTGCTAGCTGGCAGGTTGTGTGTCCCGTATCGCTCAGGGAGAATGACCGCAACCAATCAGGGAGGGCACCGTTGTGGCCGAAATCGCGGAATCCAGGCAGTCTAGGCATGGGATGTGGTCCAGCCGCTGGATGTTTGTTCTTGCGGCGGCGGGCTCGGCCGTGGGCTTGGGCAACATTTGGCGGTTCCCCTACATCACCGGCGAAAACGGCGGCGGCGCCTTTGTGGTGATCTACCTAGTGTGCATCGCGCTGGTCGGCATTCCCATCATGATCGCGGAAGTGATGATCGGCCGCGAAGGGCGGCAAAGCCCGGTCAACACCATGCGCGGGCTGACCCAGCAGCACCACCGGCACCGGGCCTGGGTGCTGATTGGTTGGGCCGGCTTGCTGGCCGCCTTTCTGATCCTGTCCTTCTATGCCGTTATTGGCGGTTGGGCGTTCAAGTACATCCTCAGCTTGGCGGAGGGCGGCTTCACCAACGCCACAGCCAGCCAGGCAACGGGCACCTTCGACGCCTTCTTGGCCAACCCTTGGGAAATGCTGTTCTGGCACACGCTGTTCATGGTGGTGGTGGTGGCGGTGATCAGCCGGGGGGTGGTCAAGGGCCTGGAAACGGCAATCCGTTGGATCATGCCGCTGCTTTTTGTGTTGTTGGTGGTGCTGCTGGGCTACGGCGTCACTTCGGGCAGCTTCGGCGAGGGCGTGGCCTTCATGTTCCGCTTTGATTGGGATGCGCTCACCGACCGCGCCCTGTTCGAGGCCTTGGGCCATGCCTTCTTCACCCTCAGCATCGGGATGGGCGCCATCATGGCCTACGGGGCCTATGTGCCGAGTTCCGTATCCATCACCAACACCGTGGTCACCATCGCCGTGCTGGACACCGTCGTGGCGTTGGTGGCGGGCCTTGCCATCTTCCCCATCGTCTTCGCCAATGGCCTGGAGCCGGGGCAGGGCCCTGGGCTGCTGTTCGTGACCGTGCCCTTGGCTTTTGGGCAGTTGCCCTTGGGTGCCTTGTTCGGTGCCGTCTTCTTCATTCTGGTAAGCCTTGCCGCGATTACGTCGGCCATCTCGCTGACGGAGCCGGCCTTGGCGTATTTGGTGGAGGAGTACAACGCCAAGCGGTCTCGGGTGGCCATCACCTTGGGTACGGGCTGCTGGCTGCTGGGCATCGGCACAGTGCTTTCGTTCAACGAATGGGCGGAGTTCCACATCGTGGGCGAAATGACGGTTTTCGGCTTTGTGGACTATGTCTCCCAGAACATCATGCTGCCCCTTGGCGGCTTGTTCATCGCCTTGTTTGCCGCCTTCGCCCTGCCGAAATCAGTGCTCGGCAACCAGTTGGGCCTGAACGGCCCGGTGGCGCGCAAGCTCTGGCTGGCGCTTGCCGGCGGCACCGCGCCCTTGGGCGTTTTGGCCGTGTTCTTTGTGACCATCATCGGCTTGGACACCATCAAGGCTTGGTTTTCCGGGTGACGACGCTCAAGCGTTCGGCAGTGCTTCCCTACGCGGCAGACGACGTCTACCGCATTGTCAACGACGTGGCTCGCTACCCGGAGTTCCTGCCGTGGTGCGTCAACGCCGTGGTCTTAGCGGCTGAACCCGCGGCCATGGAGGCGCGGCTGACGGTCGCGGCCAAGGGCTTCAGGGAGACCTTCACCACCCACAACGTGCTGGAACCGGGCCGCGCGATCCGGCTTGACTTGGTGGATGGCCCGTTCAGCCATTTTCAGGGCGAGTGGCGGTTTTCCGACTTCGGCGGGGGCGGCGGCTGCCGGGTGGAACTGGACTTGAACTTCGCCTTCAAAGGAGCCCGCCGTTTGTTGTCCCGGGCGGTGGCCAGAAGCATCGGCGCGATGGCCAACGCGGTGATGGATGCCTTCTGCGATCGCACCCACGATCAGTTGGGCGCCTAGTGCGGATCGAAGTAGCCTACGCGACGGCCGAGCGGCAAGTGGTTGTTGCCCTTGATGTCGATGCAGGGGCCACCGTGGAGACGGCCTTGCAGCGGGCGGCCAACCACGAAGCCTTCCGTGGCTTGAACGTAAACGACATGCCGGTGGGCGTTTACGGCCAGCCGGTTGATCGGGGCCGTTTGTTGCGTCCCGGCGACCGCGTTGAGCTGTATCGGCCGTTGCTGCTCGATCCCAAGGAGGCCCGCCGGCGCCGGGCGTGGGCCAACCGGGAGCCGGCTTAGCCCTCGCCGGTTGCGTCGCTGGGCGCTAGGTCGCCCGCCAGTGAAGCGAGGGCGTCGTTCTCGAAGAAGACGGTGAAGCGCTGTTCCGTCTCGAAGCGCCCAGGCACCCTGATGGTGTAGATGTAGTCCCAGCGGTCTTGGTTGAAGATGTTGCGCACCACCGGCTCTCCCATGATGAAGGCAACCTGCTCCCGGGTCATGCCGGGCTTCAGTTGATCCACCATCTCCTGGGTGATCACGTTGCCCTGCTGCACGGTGATCTTGTGCACCCGCGGCACCTTGAACTTGGGCATTTTCGGCATCGTGCAGCCCGCGGCCAGCACGGCACCAGCCAGCAACAGCGCGAACAGTCTTGGGCTCATCGGGGCATTCCCCAGCGTTTGCAGGCCGCGAATGGTAGCCGCAAATCGCGCTTGGACCAACACAGGCTCCGATGTGGTGCTGAATCCGCACAAGCGTGTTGCGCCCCCGGGAGACCGGTGCACCGGCAGGCCCGTGCGAGATCGCTCAAGGGCTGCCGGCTTGCCCGCCAAGCCGCAATGCCGCACCGCCCAAGAACTCTGTGTGATACGTGGACCCATCTGTGCGCCAGTTCCCACAGAGCTTTCAGCCATCTCGCGCAGCCCCAGCGCCGCTTTGTGGCTAGGCAATCGGCTATCATGCTTCGCATCACATTCGCGCCTGCAAGGCGAGCGCCATCACCGGGAAACCTGAAGTCATGAATAACAAGCAGCCATCCCAAACCGCAGCCGCTGACATTGGCGAACGCATTGCCCACATCGAGTCCAAGATGGACTTCGTTGCAACCCGGGAGGACGTCGCCCTCGTGCGCGCCGAAGTGGCCAACATGAATGCGGATTTGAGCACGGAGATCGCCAACACCAATGCCCGAATCGCAGAGATGAAGGGCGACCTGCTCTCCGGCATCGCGGAGGTGAAAGCCCTGGTCGCCAATCGCGAAGCTTCGATGCAGCGCTGGTTGCTGGGCATTACCGGGACCGCCATGGTCGGCGTGACCACCGCACTGATCCGCACTTTCGTGTAGGTCCTTAGGGGACCTGCGCGCTAGCTCGCACCCGCCTCCTCGAGCAGGGTGCGGGCGTAGGCGCGGGTTTTGTCGGTGAGGTCGGCGCCGGCCAGCATACGGGCCACCTCTTCGGTGCGGTCTTTGTCGGTGACGCAACGCAGCGCCACGTTCTGGGCGGCGTCCTTCTCCACCACCAGATGGCTGTTGCCGAGCGCGGCGACCTGGGGCGCATGGGTGACGCAGATCACTTGGGTGCGGTTGCCAAGGTCGCGCAGCAGGCGGCCGACGATATCGGCGGTGGTGCCGCCGACGCCCACATCGGCTTCATCGAGCACTAGGCAGGGCAGCCGCATTTTCTGGGCGGCAACCACGGAGACCGCCAAGCTGAGCCGTGCGCGTTCGCCCCCTGAGGCAATGCGCGCCAAGCTGCCGGCCGGATACTTGGGGTTGGTGGTCACCTGAAATTCGACGGCTTCCAAGCCGCGCTCCGAATTGGCCGCCTCGAAAGCCACGTCAAACGCACCCCCCGCCATCCCTAGGGCCTGGATGCGCGCGCTGACCTCCTTAGCAAACGTTTGGGCGGCCTGCCGCCGGGCGGCACTCACGCGCTGGGCGGTGCGTTGGAACTCATCGTTCCACTGGCGGGCTTCCTCTTGCAGCGCCTCGGCGTTGTGGCGCTCGGTTGCCTGGGCCTCAAGTTCGGAGGCTAAACCCTCCGCGTGTTCCGCCAAGCGCTCCGGTGCCACGCGGTGCTTGCGGGAAAGGTCGTGAAACCGGTCGATCCGCTTGCTGATTTCGGACATGTGGGCCGGATCGGTGTCGAAGGCATCCACGTAGCCGTTCAAGTCGTGGGCGGCGTCGTCGAACAACTGCAGCGCGGAGTTCAGGGCATCCCGGGCTTGCACCAGCTTGGGGTGCTCATCGTCAATGCCGCTCAGTTGCCGTTGGCTGCGCCGCGCGTCGGCCATGTCCGACAGGCACTCGATGGCTTGGCGCACCGCTTCCTGAATGTCCTGGGCTTGGGAGAGGCGGCGAAACTCCGCCTCCAAGGATTCGAATTCGCCTTGGGCTGGTTCCAACGCCTGCAACTCCTCAAGCTGGTAGCGCACAAGCGTGCGGCGGTCCTCGGCGTTGGCGAGTTCGGCTTCGAGGGTGGCCAGGGCTTTTTCAGCTTTGCGGGCGGCGCGGTAGGCGCTGGCCATGCCTTGGCGGTCGGCGGCCGGCACGCCATAGGCGTCAAGCAGGCTGAGTTGCACGTCGCGCTTGGCCAGCCGCTGGTTCTCATCCTGGCTGTGGATGTCGATCAACCCCTCGGTCAGTTCGCGCACCATGCCCAGATTGACCGGGGCGCCATTGACGAAGGCCCGGGAGCGCCCATCCACACCGATGACGCGACGCAGCAGGCAGCGGTGGGGCGTGTCCGCATCGTCGAGGTCGGCGGCTTGGAGCGCGTCCAGTGCCGCTGAATGCTCGGCGAGGTCAAATTCCGCCGTCACCTCCGCCCGCGCAGCACCAGGCCGAATCAGGTCGGTGCGCGCCCGTTCGCCGACCACCAAGGCCAAGGCGTTCATCAGGATGGACTTGCCGGCACCCGATTCGCCCGTCACCACCGTGAGGCCGCGGTCGAAGGCGACATCCACCTTGGCCACCAAGGCAAAGTCCCGAATGGTCAATTGCTTGAGCAAGTTATGTCCTAGTCCTGATCTGTCAGGCCCATTCGCGCTTCAGGGTCGCGGAGCATCACGTCAACCAAATACCAACCAAACTTCGGATCACCGCGGCCGATAGGTCGCCCAAAATCTTGACGCTGGGGCGAAAAGGGACATATTACTTGAAGGCCGACGAGTTGGGCGGCGAACTCAAACCGAGGAGCGAGGCATTGGATCGAGTCGATGAGCGCACGCAACAGCTCTTTAAGCTGTTGGTGGAGACCTACATCAGCAATGGCCGGCCAGTGGCGTCAAGCGCCTTGGCCGGGCAGCCGGGCGTGTCGGTCAGCCCCGCCACGGTGCGCAACATCATGGCCCGCTTGGAAGGCCAGGGCTTGGTCAAGTCGCCGCACACTTCCGCGGGCAAAGTGCCCACCAGCCAAGGCTTGCGCTTCTTCGTCGAAAGCCTGTTGTCCGTTGAGCCCTTGGACGATGCCGGGCGGCGGGGCATCGAGGCGCAGTTGAATCCGGACCTGCCGCCCCCCGAATTGATTGAGTCCGCCTCCGAAGCGTTGTCGCGCATCACGTCGATGGCGTGCGTGGTGACCCTGCCACGGCAGGAACAGGCGGCGCTGCGCCACGTTGAGTTTCTCAAGCTCGATGCGGAACGCGTGTTGGCCATTCTGGTGTTCAACGACCGGCAGGTGCAGAACCGCGTCATCCACACCGACCACGAGTACCAGGAAGCGGATCTGGTCCGCGCCGCCAACTTCATCAACCAGGAATTCGGCGGCCTGACCTTGGGCGACGCCCGCAGTGGCTTGCTGGCCAGCATGCAGCGCGACAAGGACCGCATGGACAGCCTGCTGCAGTCGGCGCTGGACTTGGCCGCCCAGGCCTTCGCCAAGCAGCCATCGGGGGGCAAGGGCTTTGTCGTTGCCGGGGAGTCGAATCTGCTCGACATCAGTGCCGACACGGACACGGTGCGCGGCCTCTTCGAGGCTTTCACCCGCAAGGGCAGCATCCTGCACCTGCTTGACCAGTGCCTGAACACCGAGGGGATACAACTGTTCATTGGCGATGAGTCGGGCTACGAAGTGCTCGATGAGTTGTCCTTGGTGTCGTCCTCCTACTCGGTCAACGGCCGCATCGCCGGCGTGCTCGGCGTGGTGGGGCCAACGCGCATGGCCTACCAGAAGATCATCCCGGTGGTGGACGTGACTGCGCATCTGCTGGGCGATGCCTTGAACCACCCCTAGCCCGCAACCTTCACAAAGCCGCTCCTGCAACACTGAAACATCTTTGTTTTCAATGCGTTGATTTGGTTTGGAGAGGTTCCTTAGGCAGCAAACTGCGCTGGCCACGCCCAGGCCGCCAAAGTCTGGCAACGCGCACTTCAGGGCGCACATCCTCGCAGCCTTTGGCTAAACGTCCGCGCCAAGCTCACTTTTCGTTGAGGAAGAGCCTTCGTTGCAGCGAGGGGGCTTGAATCCACAGCGGCAAGCCCCATTGTGTGACCTTGGCAACGGCGGATGGGCAACCATGGCGAAGAAGGCGGCTGAAGCGGAGCAGGAAGCGCTCGAACCGGCTGAAGAAGCGGCATCCGAGCTGGATTCCGCGGCGGATGAGGCGGCACCCCAAGGGGATGACGAGGCTGCGCCGGACTTGCAGGCGGCACTGGAGGCTGCGCAGGACGAGGTCGCAAACCTGAAGGATGCGGCGCTGCGGGCGCAGGCGGAGGTGGAGAACATGCGCCGCCGAGCCGCCCGCGACGTGGAGAACGCCCACAAGTTCGCGTTAGAGCGCTTTGCCGAAAGCCTGCTGCCGGTCGTTGACAGTTTGGAGAAGTCCGTGGAGAGCGCTGCGGAGGCAGCTGACGCGGCGGCGGTGTCCGAAGGCGTCAGACTCTGCCTAAAGCTCTTCCTCGACACCTTGGCCAAGAACGGCATCGAGCAAGTGGACCCCTTGGGCGAACCCTTCGATCCCGCGCAGTCCGAAGCCATGGCCATGGTGGAGAACCCGGACGCGGAGCCGAACTCGGTGATGGAGGTAATGCAGAAGGGCTATGCCCTCAACGGGCGCTTGGTGCGGGCGGCCAAGGTCATCGTCGCCAAGGCGCCGGCCGCTGCCGGGTCAGCGGACTGAGTCATCCACGGGTCCCGTAATCCACTGATTGAGTGATTCACGGATTGATGAACCCACGAATGGACAAATGCACAGACTGACTAGTCCACGGATTGATAAATCCGCCTGTGCCCCCATTAACTGAACAATCGGCGGCTGCGGACGCAGGGCAAGCAACCAGCAAGCCGTCAATTTGCCCGGGCTTCGGAACGAGGTGCGGGCCAACGCAACATTTGGAGCAATCGGAACATGGGCAAGATCATCGGCATTGACCTCGGCACCACCAACTCATGCGTGGCCGTGCTCGACGGAGGCGATCCGAAAGTCATCGAGAACTCGGAAGGCGACCGCACGACCCCGTCCATCATCGCCTACGCCGACGACGGTGAAATTCTCGTCGGCCAGAACGCCAAGCGGCAGGCGGTGACCAACCCGCAAAACACCCTGTTCGCCGTGAAGCGCCTCATCGGCCGCAAGTTCGCCGACGACGTGGTGCAGAAGGACATCAAGATGGTGCCCTACCAGATCGTCAATGCGGCCAACGGCGACGCTTGGATCGGCGTCAAGGACGACAAGCTCGCACCGCCGCAGATTTCGGCTGAGGTGCTCAGGAAGATGAAGAAGACCGCCGAGGAGTATCTCGGCGAAGCCGTCACCGAAGCGGTGATCACGGTGCCCGCCTACTTCAACGACTCCCAGCGCCAAGCCACCAAGGACGCCGGCCGCATCGCCGGCCTCGACGTGAAGCGCATCATCAACGAGCCCACTGCCGCGGCCTTGGCCTATGGCCTCGACAAGAAGCGAGGCGACGCCAAGATTGCCGTCTATGACTTGGGTGGCGGCACCTTCGACATCTCCATCATCGAGATTGCCGAGATCGACGGCGAGCACCAGTTTGAAGTGCTCTCCACCAACGGCGACACCTTCCTCGGCGGCGAGGACTTCGACCTCACGATCATCGACTACCTGGCCGATGAGTTCAAAAAGGAAAACGGCATCGACCTGCACAACGATGCCTTGGCCCTGCAGCGCCTCAAGGAGGCGGCGGAGAAGGCCAAGATCGAGCTGTCCAACAGCCAGCAGACGGAGATCAACCTGCCGTACATCACCGCGGACCAGAGCGGCCCCAAGCACTTGGTGCTCAAGCTCTCCCGGGCCAAGCTCGAATCCTTGGTCGAGGAGCTGGTGGATCGCACCATCGGCCCCTGCCGCACGGCCATCAAGGATGCGGGCCTAGGCGTCGGCGACATTGACGACGTGATCCTGGTCGGCGGCCAAACGCGCATGCCCTTGGTGCAGGAAAAGGTGAAGGGCTTCTTCAACAAGGAGGCCCGCCGCGACGTCAACCCGGACGAGGCGGTGGCCATCGGCGCGGCCATCCAGGCGGCGGTGCTGTCCGGCGACGTCAAGGACGTGCTGCTGCTCGACGTGACGCCGCTGTCGCTCGGCATCGAGACGCTCGGCCAGATCATGAGCGTGCTGATTGAGAAGAACACCACCATTCCCACCAAGAAGACCCAGGTGTTCTCCACCGCCGACGACAATCAAACCGCGGTGACCATTCACGTGCTGCAGGGCGAGCGCAAGCAGGCGGCGCAGAACAAGTCGCTTGGCCGGTTTGACCTGGCCGACATCCCGCCCGCGCCACGGGGCATGCCGCAAATCGAAGTGAGCTTTGACATCGACGCCAACGGCATCCTCAACGTCTCCGCCAAGGACAAGGCGACCGGCAAGGAGCAATCCATTGTCATCAAGGCGTCTAGCGGCCTGTCGGACGATGAGATCGAGGATATGGTGCGCGATGCCGAAGCCCATGCGGCGGACGACGAGAAGTTCGCCGAAATGGTCAACCTGCGCAATCAGGCCGATGGCTTGGTGCACGCCGCGCGCAAGGCGGTCAAGGATGCCGGCGACAAGGCAGGCGACGCCGAGAAGGCTGCCGTGGAGTCGGCGGCAGCGGCCTTGGAGGCCGCCATCCAAACTGAGGACAAGGCGGACATCGAAGCCAAGATTGAGGCGCTGTCCAACGCCTCTGCGGAGTTCGCCCAGAAGGCTTATGCTGAGCAGGCAGCGGGCAGCGCCGATGCAGATGGCGGCGGCCCGGCAGGCGGTGACGCCGGCGACACCGTGGATGCGGAATTCGAAGAGGTGAAGGACGACAAGAACGGCGACAAGAAGGCCGGAAGCGGCTAAGCGGGGCAGATTCTGCAGAGCGAGGGCATCTTGCCCGCGGACGGCGCGAAGCGGCGTTTCTCTTGAGTTAGGATGATTGAGGCGACGGAGCCTCCCATCAACACATCGAGGCCCCATGCAGGAACCAACTGATGGCTAAGCGCGACTACTACGAGGTCCTGGGGCTGAACCGGGACGCCTCCGACGATGACGTCAAGAAGGCCTATCGACGCTTGGCCATGAAGCTGCACCCGGACCGCAATCCGGATGACGCGGGGGCGGAGGAGAAGTTCAAGGAAGCCTCGGAGGCCTACGAGGTGCTCTCCGACCGGGAGAAGCGCGGCGCCTACGATCAGTTTGGCCACGCCGGCGTGGATCCCAGCGCTGGCGGCATGGGCGGCGCGGGCTTCAACGGCAGTTTCAGCGACATTTTCGGCGACGTCTTTGGCGACATCTTCGGTGGCGCCCGCTCCGCGCGCAGCGCCCGTTCCCGAGGCGCGGACCTTCGCTACGCCCTAACCCTCGACTTGGAGCAGGCCGTGCAAGGCGACACCGTGGAAATTTCGGTGCCCGTGCTGGCTGCCTGCGAGGAGTGCCGAGGTAGCGGCTCGGCGCCCGGAACCCAACCGAGCACCTGCCCGGAATGCTCTGGTGCCGGGCAGATCCGCGTGGCCCAAGGCTTCTTCTCCCTGCAGCAAACCTGCCCCCGCTGCCGGGGCGCCGGGCAGGTCATCACCGATCCCTGCCGCCGCTGCGGCGGTCGCGGCCGGGTGGAGGAACGCAAGACCCTGTCGGTGCGCATTCCACCCGGCGTGGACACCGGCGACCGCATCCGCTTGGCCGGTGAAGGCGAACCAGGCCGCGGCGGCGAAGCGGGCGACCTCTACGTGCAGGTGGAGGTGCGCGAGCATCCCATCTTTGAGCGCGACGGCCGCCACCTGTTCTGCGAGGTGCCGCTGTCCTTTGCTGACGCTGCCTTGGGCGGCGAACTGGAGGTGCCCACCCTAACCGGACGGGTGAAGCTCAAGGTGCCCCCGGAAACCCAAACCGGCAAGATGTTCCGCCTGCGGGGCCGGGGCGTGACCCCGGTGCGTGGCGGCGGTGTGGGGGATCTGTTGTGCAAGGTGGTGGTGGAAACCCCCGTCAAGCTCGATGATTCCCAGAAGGAGCTGTTGCGCAAGTTCAAGGACAGTCTGGAGCAGAGTGCGGAGCATCATTCGCCGAAGGAAAGCGGCTGGTTCCGCGGCGTCAAGGACTTTTTCGACAGCTTGAAGCTCTGACGCCGCACTAGGGAGCAGCAAACATGCAAGTTGCCATTGCGGGCGCGTCCGGGCGCATGGGACGCACCCTGATTCAAGCCATTGCCGAGGACGGCGCGCTGCAGCTGGGGGTGGCCATAGAACAGCCCGGCGCCCCGTCGGTTGGGGCGGACGCCGGGGAGTTGGCGGGGGTGGGCGCTTTGGGCGTGGCCATCGTTGACTCCGTGGCCGACGTGATCGACGATTTCGAGACGCTCATTGACTTCACGGTGCCGAATGCCACCTTGGCGGCGGTGGATGCCTGCCATGACGCGGGCCGGGGCCTGGTCATCGGCACCACCGGCTTCGATGCAGACGGCCTGGCCCAAATTCGAGCCGCGGCGGAAGCGGTTCCCATTGTCATGGCACCCAACATGAGCATTGGCGTCAACTTGATGTTCCGCTTGGTGGAGCAGGCGGCCCGGGCGTTGGGCGACGAAGTGGACATTGAGGTGGTCGAGGCCCACCACCGGCACAAGATCGACGCGCCCTCCGGCACTGCGGTGCGCTTGGGCGAGATTGTGGCCGGCACCCTCGGCCGCAGCTTGGAGGAAGACGCCGTTTACGGCCGCCAAGGCGAAACCGGCGCCCGCAGCCGGCGCACCATCGGCTTCAGCGCCCTGCGCGGCGGCGACATCGTCGGCGACCACACGGTGATGTTCGCCGGCGGCGGTGAGCGCCTGGAGATCACCCATCGAGCCGCCAGCCGCATGAACTTCGCCCTAGGCGCCCTGCGGGCGGCCAAATTCCTCGCCGACAAGGGCCACGGCCTGTTCGACATGCAGGACGTCCTGGCCTTCTAACGGCACGCTAGCCCCTGCGCTGCTTCACATAGTCCACCGCCTTTTTGGCGATCAGCGGGAACAAGCCGAGTAGCGCGAAGGAGAGAATCAAGGTCGGTGAGAGGATGCCGGCGAGGGTTTCGAGTTGGCCGAGTTGTTGGCCGGCGTTCACGAACACGACGGTGCCCGCCAGCATGCCCACTTGGCTGACCCAGAAGAACGTCCATACCCTAAGCGGCGTCAATCCCATGGCGAGGTTGATGGCGAAGAAGGGGAATGCCGGCACCAGGCGCAGGGCGAACAGGTAAAAGGCACCATCCTTGCGCACCCCTTCGTTGATGGGCCCAAGCTGTTTCTCAAAGCGCCTTTGCACCGCATCGCGCAGCAGGTAGCGGGCCAGCAGGAAGGCGAGGGTGGCGCCGATGGTGCTGGCGAAGGAAACGATCACCGTGCCCAGCGCCAGCCCGAAAATGGCGCCGGCCGCCAAGGTCAGCAGGGCAGCACCGGGCAGGGAAAGCCCGGTGATGGCGACGTAGGCGGCCAGGAACGCCAGGCTGGTCAGCCATGGGCTGGCTTGGTGGAATTCCACGGCGGCGCTGCGTTGGGCCTGCAGGAACTCCAGGCTCAGGTAACGTTGCAGATCGAACTGGAAAAACAGCGCCACCAGAACGAGCACTGCGGCCACTAGGATGATTTGGTTGCGCTTCACCGCTTGCGTTGCCTTGGGTTTTGCTCTGATTGGCCTGCGCGGTCAGGGCCCGTTCAGGCGCCAGTCGTAGTGGTGGCCGAAGCGGTTGTGCCCGTCCAAGGCGGTGGCTAGTTCGGGCCTTGCGTATTGGAGAACGTGGGCCAGCACGCCCGCGTTGCTGCTTCCGAAGTCGGTCTTGAACCACTGGTAGATGCTGGACAGCCGCAACTTGCCATCGCTCACCTGCACGCCCCTCGGGTGGTTGATGTAGTCCGCAGCACCCTGCTCCATAAGCCGTTCCAAGTTGTCGGCGCGGTAAGCCTCAGAAGCGAGGTTGGGGCAGCCGAGGCTGGCGCAGTTTACCGCGTAGTGGATGCGCGGATCCCGCCAGATGGGCCTGAGAATGCCGTGCTCGATGTTGTTCAGCGTCAGCTCATCGCCCTGCACGACGATGAGCTTGAGGTTCCATGGGCCGAAGTCGAACAGGCCGCTCTTGATGTCCTTGATCGAGTCCACCGGGTAGCGGGGCACGATCACGAACACGGTAAGCGCGTTGTAGAGGTTGATCCAGTAGGCCATTTGCTCCGCCTTGGCGAAGACTCGGGGGTCCAGCGCGGCCAGGCTATCGAGATAGTCCCCCAGTTGCTGGCGATCATCGGCGTTCGCCTTGAGTGCGCCATAGTCGAAGCGGTGAATGCCGGATGGGTGTTCGGTCAGCAGGTAGCGGTCGAGGATTTGCTGCCAGGATGCATGGTCGATGGTCGCCGAATTGGACTCATCGCTCGCATCCCACTCGCGCATCAGCTCCGCGTCCTTCGCCGCGGCTGGAACGCTGACTAGGCCCAGCAGAATGGCCAAGACAGCGGTAGCGCCCAGCAAGCCCCTAGCTCTCCCCATTGTGCCAAGCCGCTGGTGCCGATGGAAAAACTCGCTCGCTGATAGGCCGTCTCCAGTGGTTCCATGGAAGAACCCTGGGCTCAGGATGGTTCCTTTCATCGTCAGTATTGCCCCTCTCTAGATGGACTGCGGTGGGCACGGGGTTCGACATCGCCGCCGCTGTTGCCGGCGGGACCCTGCAATGCTCAGGATGCCGCAACCGGCGCCGCATCTCGGCGAGGAGCAACGGGAGCCCATCAACGGGTGCAACAGCGCTTTGGAGTGCCTAATGGGCGGCGGAGAGAGCGGGTGGGCCGCGGTCGGGACTGGGCTCGACCTTGGTCGTCCCCAGCAGCTTCTTGAGCGCCTCGGCACCGCCCACGTAGTGGCCGTCGATCCAGATCTGCGGCACCGTGACCGGCGTCTTGGGGCCGATGATGGGTTTAACGCGGGCCAGCATTTCGTACAGCGCACGAGTGTCCTTGACCACGTCGTAGTAGCGGTTTTCGATACCCGCTTGGGAAAGGTAGGCCTTGGCCCGAACGCAGTGCGGACAGCCGGACTTGCCAAACACGTGATTGCCGACGAGGGGCATGTCTGCCATGGCGGCTTCGATGACGGCCTGGGTCAGCACGCCCCGATTCAACGCCGCGCCCTGGGAGATGACCTTGCCGTTCACCAGCACGATGGGGGCGTGCCAGCCTCCTTTGGGCAGCGGCTTCCACCACTCGGTGAGCCAGTCGCGAAGATCGAGTTCCACCTCGATGCCCGCCAAGTCGGTTGCGATGCAGTCTTGGATGATGTCGTGGGTCAGCGAGCACTCGCCGCAGGGGATGTTCACCTTGAACGGCCCCCAAGCGCCCGCCCAGCGAAAAACGGTGATGTTGACGGGGCTGGCCATTCGCTACCTGTTGGGTTGGGTGTGGGGTTGAACTGTAACGCTGCCAAGCGTTGGCGCACAAGGCGTGCGCGCTTCGCGGACGGGGCGAACCGAATGTTTGGCGAACCCCAAGTTCGGCGAACCCAGGGTTCGTTGTGGTTTCGCTGGCGCGATGTTCCGCGCTTGCCTGCCTTATGGGTTGGCGCTGGATCCGGTGACCTCGAGCACCTTGTGGCCGTGGTGGGTGGCGCCGAAATCGTCGGTCGCGACCACGGACAGCAGGTGGGTGCCCGGCCCGAGGTCATCCGGCAGGTCGGCGACCCACAGGTGCGTCGATGGTGAGGGCGACACCCAAGGCTTGATCACGGTGGCGTGGCGCTCCGCCCATTCGAGATAGCTGGGGTCGAAAGCTCTCACTTGGCGCATGTCCGCCCAGTTTCCGTCATCAACTTGGAACCGGACCCTTGACCTGGGGCCGCCATCGAACAGGTTGACGACAACGGCGGCCGCGGCAACTTGGTCTTCGTTGATGCGGCCGTCGTAGAGTGCGCCAGGCCGGAAGTCGCGATAGCCGCCGCCCGGCCCGTGGTGGGCGGCGTCGACCATGATGCGCATCTGGTGGCTCTCGGGGCGCCCGGCGGCCTTGAACGTTACCCGCAGGTCCGTGCCATCCACATGCATGCGGTGGTATCCCCTGGGCGTTCCGTCGCGCTGCATGGAGATGGGCAGCGCGTCGGCGTCAAAGGGTCCGCTCCACCAACTGCCGGACACGGTGGATAGCACGTGGTGATGAAATGCCGCCTCGCCCTTGTAGCCGTCCTCTTCACCGATCCAGACATGTTCGGTGGTGTGGGTGTGGCCGGCCATTGCGTACAGGTTGGGATAGTCCTTGAGCAGGTCGAATAGCGCCTGACGGTCTTCCATGCCGCGCGGGTCGCTCCGCGTCAGGAGTGGTATGTGCATGGCCAGCACCAGCAGCCTGTCGCTCGGCACGTGTTGGAGTTCGGCCTTGAGCCACGCGATTTGCGCTTCGCCCAGCGCCGCATCGTAGCCGCCGGCGGCGCGCGGGTTGTCAGGCGCGGGCGCGGTGCCTTGGTAGCGCACGTTGTCGAGCACCACGAACACCGCGTTGGCGTATTCGAAGGCGTAGTAGGGCGGGCCGTACCACTTGGAGAACGTCTCCAGCGAGTGTTCGTCCGAAGGCGCGAGGAAGTTGAGTTCGTGGTTGCCGGGCACGTTGTACCAAGGAATGCCCAGCATCGCGATGATGCTGTTGTAGCGGGGGAACATGGACAGGTCGTCGAAGAGAATGTCGCCCATGGTCATGCCAAAGGCGGCGCCAGTGCCGATGAGTTCGCTGACCACGCCATCGCGGATGTAGTCGAGTTCCGCCTCAGTCTGCGGCTGCGGGTCGGCGAACAGAATGGCCTCGAAGCTGGCCGGCTCCTCCTGTCGATGCAGGGGGAAGTCCATGCGCTCCGGCAAGGGTCCGGTCGGTTCGATGCCGGAGTAGCGAAGCCCGGGCGGCGACCCGTTGGGCCGGTGCAGGTAGTGGAAGCGCGGCAGGCGGTAGGCGTCCAAAGGCGTCATGTAGCCGGAGGGCTTGGTGATGAAGACGATGCTGTCGCCATTCACGCTGAGTTGGTAGGCGCCGTTTGCGTCCGTCAGCGTCACGTCCCTGCCGTTCGATACGCGCACGTCGGCAATGCCGGGCTCATCCGGGTCGGCCTGGCCGTTGCGGTTCAGGTCCTCGAACACCCGGCCACCAAGGGGGTCCGCCAAGGATGAGGTGGCTAAGAGGCAGGCGATGGGAAAGGCGCTGGAGAAGCGTCGGAAATAAGACATGGGCGATGCCAGCGTTGGTTGACTGGGCCCTGCATTCTACAGGAGGACTCCCGTTGTGGATCGGACGCGCTGGTCAAGGCTTTACGCGCAAGTCAGGTTCGGACTCTCTGATCAAGGCGAAAAACTTGGTGGCCTGTTAACGACGAGACGCCCTAGGTCACAGAACCTGCTCGATCTTAAAGGACCGAGGACCTCCCGGCCCGCTCCGGGAACCCGATCGGTCGTAACGGAGACAGCGCCTAGCGGCCCGCTCCGTGAACCGGTTCGGTCATCGAAGACAGGGCGTCCCGCGCTCGAAACTTGCTGAACCGGCTCTGCCCACCCTTCTTGGCGCCTGCGCATCCGCCAGATCATTGGCAGGGATGCCAAGTTAACTCGATGCCCGAACGGCCTGCAGGCGGTCGCGCAGCTCCGCATGGGCCTTGCGGGTCAGTGGGTAGTTCCAGGCGATGAGTGCGCACAGCGCGAAGCCGCTGGCGGGGCCGAGGCAGTAGAGCAGGCGCAGCCCAAGCAGGCTGTCCCACTCATTGACAACGCCGGGGTCGGGGTTGAAGCTGGTGAACGCCAATATCCACATGGCGATGGCTGGGCCAAGGGATGCGGCCACTTTGATGGCGAAGGACCAGACGGCGAAGAACCAGGCGGCGCGATCCTCCCCGCTTTCCAGCGTATCCACATCGATCACGTCGGCCTTCATGGAATCCGGCAACACGCGAAACGTGGCGCCGCAAAATCCTGTGCAGCAGGCGACGGGCAGCATCCAGAAGAAGTCCCCCGGCCCGATGAGCAGATAGCTGCACTGGAGGCAGGAGAACACAAACAGCGACACGCACCACACCCGGTGCTTGTCCACCGTGCGGGCCACGCGCACCCAAAAGGGGATGCCAATCAACTGCGCGCCGTAGAAGACGAACAGAAACAGCAGGAAGTTCTCATCGTCCTGGGCCACGCCGCGGATGAAGAACACGAACAGCACGGTCGATATGGCAGAGCCGAACTGGTTGACGAAAAAGGCCAGCACCAGCCGCTTGAAGGCGCTGTTGCGCCACATGATCTTCAAGCCCGGTACCAAGGGCACCCTTGCGGGCAGGAAGTGGTTGCCTTCGGGCACCTTGGCCACCGTCAGCGTGACGGTCACGGGGATCAGCACCAGCAGCATCACCGTCAGAACCTCCAGGTTCGCCCGAATGCCGGCGTAGCCGAACAGAATGCCCACCAGCCAAGGCGCCACCTTGCTGGCGGCGTTGGCGGAGATTCCGAGCCATGCGCGCCAGCCCGTGATGCGCGTGCGTTGGTGGTAGTGGGGCGACAGCTCCGCCCCCCAGGCGTAGTACGGAATGAACAGCATGGTCCAGCCGAGCCACAGGACGATGAGCCAGCCGAGCAGATAGGCCGCCGTCACCGGCGGTTCGGGAATGAACAGCTTGTAAACGGCGATCATCAGGATCGGCACCGCGGCCATCATCCACACCCGCCGCCGTCCCCAGCGGGATTGGGTGCGGTCGGAGAGCCAGCCGATGAGTGGGTCGGAAACCGCATCGAAGACCCGCGACAGCAGCAGCACGGTGCCCACCGCCGCGAGGCTGACGCCGAGATCCTGACCGTAGTAGTTGGGCACCAAAGCCGCGACGGGAATGGCGGCCACCTCGGTGGGCATGTTCGCCAAGCCGTAGTAGAACAGGGTCCTCTGCGGCACGCGCTCTTGGGCTTCCGCGGGCTCGGGCATGGTGCGGTCAGAGCGCAAGGTGTGTGGCCCTAGCCTGGCTTTGCGGCGGGCTGCCGGCCAACCCGCCGCGTGCTCTGGGGACTCAGTTCCCGAATCCGACGGTCACGCCGAAGGTGCGTCGGGTTCTGCGGATTGCCGAACCCGTAAACGTGGGAGTCTTCGACGCGGTTCGCCCGCAGTTGCGCTGAATGCCGTCCCACCATTGGTAGTAGGGAGGCCCCGAACCGCACCCGGGCGGCGTAGTTCTTGTCGGTCAGTTTCGCCGAAGGTGCGCAGGGTTCTGCGGATTGCCCAGCCCCCAGTAGGGAGGCCCGGCGAACCGCACCCGGGCGGCGTAGTTCTTGTCGTAGGTCAAGTTTCGTCCCACTTGCGGTCCAGGTCGGGCTTGAGCGGATGGTTGGTCCCCAAGTCGTTGCTGGTGATTGGCACGGATATGGCGCCATCGCCGCCGCGCTCGAAGTACTCGCCGATCAGCGTCAGGTCAAAGGCCTCATTGGGCGTCCAGACCAGGGTGCCCCGGCCAAGGGTGGTTTCCATGGCGCCGTGCCGGGGGCCGCCGGCCAGATCCTTCACCCAGCCGTCCGCATCGCGGGATTGCAGCGAGAGCCTGGCCTTGAGTTGATCCTCGACAATGGGGCCCTCCACGGACAAGGCAAAGTCCGTGCGGTCGAAACTGCCCAAGGTCGCTTGGCCGCGAAACTCGAACTCGTCGCCGGGCCGCTTGGTGCGGGCCACTACGGCGCCGACCGACGTGTTGCGTCCGAACAGCGTGCCCTGGGGCCCGCGCATGATCTCGATGCTCTCCATGTCAAAGGTGTCGAGATTGGAGGCGATGTTCTGCGCGACGAACACGCCGTTTTGGTACACGCCCACGGCGGGGTCAAAGTTCGGCACGCTGAAGGAGACGCCGACGGCGCGCAGCCAGAACCGCTGAATGCCGGGAAAGGTTGCCGTCTGGCGGAAGTCCGCGCCCGGCACCATGCGCGCCACATCCCTTAAGTCGAGAAAGTTGTTCTCGTCGATCATCGCCGCCGAGACCACCGTGGAAGCCACGGGCACGTCCTGGGCCAGTTCGGCCTGCGCCCGCTTGGTGGAGACGACCAGCACCTCCTCGATCACCCGGTTATCGGCCTGCTCCGCCGACATGGCAGCCGTGGTGGCTGTGGCACACAAAAGCGCAAGAAGTTGCGCGACACTTCGTTTCATAGGTTGTTCCCCCCTCCGATTAGCTCTCCTCACCGGTATGGGTGGCGCAACGCAGCTCGTCAATACAACCGGAGCGCTGGTCGGCCACCCCGCACCAGAAGCATAACCTGTTTGCGATTTCGCCGCTCGCCGTGGATTTGACGGCTGAAGGCCCTAAAAGGTGGCGTTGGTTTGGCCCCCGTCGACCACGAGGCTTTGCCCGGTCAGAAATGCGGCCTGCTCGCTGCAGAACAGGGCAACGAATGCGCCGAGGTGATCAGCGTCGCCGAACCGGTTGGCGGGAATGTTCCAGGCATCGACGAACTTCTGCACTTCCTCCTCATAGGTGGTGCCGTTGGCCGCGGCCTGGGCCGTGAAACGGTCGTGAACGGCGGCGGTGTGGTGCATGCCAGGCAGGATGTTGTTGATCATGACGTTGTGGCGCGCCACGGCCTTGGCCACGGCCACGGAGTAGTTGACCAAGGCGGCGCGGGGCGCACCGGAGAGGATGCGCACCTGGTGCGGAAACTTGGCGGCGCCGGTGGCGATGTTGACGATGCGGCCCCAGCCCCGCTCCACCATGCCGTCAATCACGGCTTGCATGAAGTACACGGGGCTCAGCAGGGCGACGCTTAGGTGCGCATCCCAGTCCTCGGCTGAGACGGTGCGGTAGTCGCCGGTGTAAGGCGGGGGTGAGCAGGTGCCCACAAGGATGTCCGGCTGCGGGCAGGCCTCAAGAATCTCGCGGCGGCCGCGCTCCGTGCTGTGGTCCGCGCAAATGGGCGTGACCTTGGCGCCCGTCTCCTTGGCGATGGCTGCGCAGGCCGCCTCCAAGCGCTCACGCCCCCGTGCGGAAACATAGAGTTCACAGCCTTCCCGGGCCAAGGCGAGCGCACTGCCCCGGCCCATGCCGGCACTGCCGCCGTTGATGATTGCCTTGCGTCCTTTGATGCCAAGATCCATGGCTCATGCCCTCCGCGGCGCCGTGGCCGCGCCATTGCTGGCGTTTAAGCGGGAAGTTGGAAAACCTCGCCCCCCGGCAATGATAGAACCGCCGCTTCGGCAGAGCCACAGGTTCGCAATGGATTTCAATTCGGTTAAAATCCCCGCCCGACGCAAGGCGAGGTCGGTGTGCATCGGCCTCGCCTTTTTGCAACCCCCAAATCACGCCCTGTTTCAGTGGGGGTCGCCCAGGGCAGAAGTCGCCGATTGCGGCGTGGAGGTTGGCCTAGATTGAAACCCGCAGTGCTTGCATTGGAAGACGGGAGCCTGTTCCACGGCCAGTCGTTTGGTGCCGAGGGCCTTGCCGTTGGCGAAGTGGTGTTCAACACGGCCATGACCGGCTATCAGGAAATCCTCACCGACCCCTCCTACGCCCGGCAGATTGTCACCCTCACTTATCCGCAGATCGGCAATACGGGCGTCAACCCGGAGGATGTGGAATCCGCAGCCGTAAGCGCCGCCGGTTTGGTGATCCGTCAGTTGCCGCGCCGGGCCAGCAGTTGGCGCCAAACCCAGACCTTGCCGGGCTTTCTGCAGGAGCGTGACGTGGTGGCGATTGCCGGCGTCGATACCCGTCGGCTGACCAGGCTGGTGCGGGAGCAGGGCGCCTTGGCGGGCTGCATCGCGGCCGGGGATTGTTCCGAGGCAGACGCCCTGGCCCAGGCGCGAGCTTTTCCGGGCTTGAAAGGCATGGACCTCGCCCAAGCGGTGACCTGCGATGCAGCCTACGAGTGGCGCGAAGGCGCCTGGACCCTTGGCGAAGGCTATGGCCCAAGTGCGGAGGAGCGCTTTCATGTCGTTGCCTACGACTTCGGCGTCAAGCGCAACATCTTGAGGCTATTGGCCAGCCGCGGCTGCCGGGTGACGGTGGTTCCGGCCCAGACCTCCGCCGAAGCCGCGCTGGCGCTGCAGCCCGATGGCGTGTTCCTCTCCAACGGCCCCGGCGACCCCGAGCCCTGCCGCTACGCCATTGACGCCATTGCCGAGCTGCTCGACGCCTCGGTGCCGCTGTTCGGCATCTGCTTGGGCCATCAGTTGCTCGGCTTGGCCAGCGGCGCCGCCACCGTCAAGATGCCCCACGGCCACCACGGGGCCAACCATCCAGTGCAGGACCTCGAAACCGGGCAGGTGGTGATCACCAGCCAGAACCACGGCTTTGCGGTGGATCAGGAGAGCTTGCCGAATTGCCTTCAGGCCACCCATGTCTCGCTGTTCGACGGCACCTTGCAGGGCGTTCGCCGCACGGACCGTCCCGCCTTCGGCTTCCAAGGCCATCCCGAGGCCAGCCCAGGCCCACAGGATTGCGCCTACCTGTTCGACCAGTTCATTGACTTGATGGAAGCCGCCCGTGCCTAAGCGCACCGACATCGAGTCCGTGCTGATCCTTGGCGCCGGCCCCATCACCATTGGCCAGGCTTGCGAGTTCGACTACTCCGGTGCGCAAGCCTGCAAGGCGCTCAAGGACGAGGGCTACCGGGTGGTCCTGGTCAACTCCAATCCGGCCACCATCATGACCGACCCGGCCATGGCGGACGCCACTTACATCGAACCGGTGGAGTGGGCCACCGTGGCTCGCATCATCGAGGCGGAGCGCCCGGACACCCTGCTGCCCACCATGGGCGGGCAGACGGCGCTGAACTGCGCGCTGGACTTGGTTCGGGAGGGCGTGCTGGAGAAATTCGGCGTCGAGCTGATTGGCGCCACCCAGGATGCCATCGACAAGGCTGAGGACCGGGAGCGCTTCGACCAGGCCATGCGCCGCATCGGCTTGGCCACGCCGCGCTCAGCCATCGCCCACAGCATCGAGGAGGCGGTGCAGGTGCAGAGCCAGCTTGGCTTCCCGTGCATCATCCGCCCGTCCTTCACCCTCGGCGGCAGCGGCGGCGGCGTTGCCTACAACGCCGAGGAGTTCGAGACCATTTGCCTGCGCGGGCTGGACCTCTCGCCCACCACCGAGTTGCTGATCGATGAGTCCCTGCTCGGCTGGAAGGAGTTCGAGATGGAGGTGGTGCGGGACTCCAAGGACAACTGCATCATCGTCTGCGCCATTGAAAACCTGGACCCGATGGGCATCCACACCGGCGACAGCATCACCGTGGCCCCCTCCCAGACCCTCACCGACAAGGAATACCAACTGCTGCGCAACGCTTCCATCAAGGTCTTGCGGGAGATCGGCGTCGATACCGGCGGCTCCAACGTGCAGTTCGCCATTGACCCTGACACCGGGCGCATGGTGGTGATCGAAATGAACCCCCGGGTGTCGCGCTCCTCGGCCTTGGCCTCCAAGGCCACCGGCTTCCCCATCGCCAAGGTGGCGGCCAAGCTGGCCGTGGGCTACACGCTTGATGAGTTGGAGAACGACATCACCGGCGGCGTGACCCCGGCCTCCTTTGAGCCGAGCATCGACTACGTGGTGACCAAGATCCCGCGCTTCACCTTCGAGAAATTCGAGCAGGCCGATCCGCGGCTAACGACTCAGATGAAGTCGGTGGGTGAGGTGATGGCCATCGGGCGCAGCTTTCAGGAGTCGCTGCAGAAGGCCTGCCGGGGGCTGGAGACCGGCAAGTCCGGCCTGGACCCCGTGCTCGGCGAACTGCCGGAGGCGGAGCAACGGCGCACGCTCAGAAGGGAGCTCGGCACCGCCGGTGCGGAACGCCTGTGGTACGTCGCCGACGCCTTCCGAGCGGGCTGGTCCTTGGAGGACATCCACGAACTGACCAAAATCGACCCTTGGTTCCTGGCGGAAATCGAGGATCTCATTGCCGAGGAACGTGCCTTGTCAGGCCGCCGGCTCTCCGAGCTGAGCGCCCTTGAGTGGCGCGCCCTCAAGGGCAAGGGCTTTTCCGATGCGCGCCTGGCGGCTGTGCTTGGCGAGACCGAGCAGGCAGTTCGGGCACGCCGTCTGGAGCATGGCGAGAAGCCGGTGTTCCGCCGCGTAGACACCTGCGCGGCGGAGTTCCCCGCCGCCTCGGCCTACATGTACTCCACCTATGAGGAGGATTGCGAAGCCAACCCCAGCCAGCGGCGCAAGATCATGGTGCTGGGCAGCGGTCCGAACCGGGTGGGCCAGGGCATCGAGTTCGACTACTGCTGCGTTCACGCGGCCTTGGCCATGCGCGAGGACGGCTATGAGACCATCATGGTCAACTGCAACCCGGAAACCGTATCCACGGACTACGACACCTCGGACCGCCTCTACTTCGAGCCGGTCACCTTGGAGGACGTGCTGGCCATCGTCGATGTGGAGCGTCCGGACGGAGTGATCGTGCAATTTGGCGGCCAAACGCCGCTGAAGCTGGTTGAGCAGCTGGAGCGGGCGGGGGTGCCCATCATCGGCACCAGCCCGGACGCCATCGACCGCGCCGAGGACCGGGAGCGCTTCCAAGCCATGCTCAACAAGCTTGGGTTGAAGCAGCCTTCCAACCGCACCGCCACCGGCCTTGAGGACGGGTTGAAGGGGGCACGGGAGATTGGCTTTCCCATCGTTGTGCGGCCCTCCTACGTGCTCGGCGGGCGGGCCATGGAGATCGTCTACAACGAACAGGAGCTGGCCCGTTATCTGAGCAGCGCCGTAGATGTGTCCAACGATTCGCCGTTGCTGCTTGACCGCTTTCTCGACCAAGCCATCGAAGTGGATGTGGACGCCGTCTCAGACGGGCAGAGCGTGGTGATCGGCGCCATCATGGAGCACATCGAGCAGGCTGGCGTG
Organism: Candidatus Azophilus sp.; assembly: GCA_965220835.1. Lineage (GTDB taxonomy): Bacteria > Pseudomonadota > Gammaproteobacteria > Pseudomonadales > Azotimanducaceae > Azophilus. Next base: position 4,037,251 of record OZ244842.1, read on the forward strand.
CATTCCGGAGACTCCGCCTGCGCGCTGCCGCCTTACCGGCTCGGCGAGGCCATGTGCGGGCGCATTCGCGAGCAGGTTCGGGCCATGGCCCTGGAACTGGGCGTGGTGGGTTTGATGAATGTGCAGCTCGCCGTGCAGGGCGATGACCTGTTCGTGCTGGAAGTGAATCCCCGCGCCTCCCGCACGGTGCCCTTCGTCTCCAAGTGCATCGGCACCTCGCTGGCCAAGATCGGCGCCCGCTGCATGGCCGGCAAGACGCTTGAGGAGCAGGGATTCACCGAGGAGCTGCTGCCGCAGGTCATCAGCGTTAAGGAGTCCGTGTTCCCGTTCAACAAGTTCCCGGGCGTCGATCCCATTCTCGGCCCGGAGATGAAATCCACCGGGGAAGTCATGGGGATGGGCGACAGCTTCGGTGAAGCCTTCGCCAAGGCGTCGCTGGCGGCGGGAGACCGGCTGCCCCAAGGCGGGCGCGCCTTCATCAGCGTGAAGCGTTCCGACCGGCCGCAAACGCCTGCGTTGGCGCGAGAGCTGCGTGACCTCGGCTTCCAGTTGGTGGCCACCAAGGGCACCGCCGCCTGCATTCGCGAGGCCGGCATTGAGTGCGACTTGGTCAACAAGGTCACCGAGGCGCGCCCCGACGTATCCGACCTGCTCAAGAACGAGCGCATCGATCTCATCGTCAACACCACCGAAGGACGGCAGTCCATTGCGGATTCCGCCCTTATCCGCCGGCTCGCCTTGGAAAAGAAAGTGTGTTACACCACCACCATGGCGGGTGGCCTAGCGTTTTGCATCGCCATCCGCCACGCCCGCGAGGCGGCGGCTGGCATCAAGGTGCGCCGCCTGCAAGACCTGCACAGCGCCCTGCGCGCCAGCGAAGCGGAGCGCGTGGCCGCCGGCAGTTAGCGCTTGGCGCAGGCAACCACTTAACAGGCAACCGCTCAAAAGGCACGAGCAAGACGCACGAGGCTGCACGGACATGCCCACACCCATGACCTTGGAAGGCGCTGCGTCCTTGCGCGAGGAGCTCCAGCAGCGCAAGACCGAGAAGCGCCACGAGATCAGCCGCGCGATCGGCGCCGCCCGCGAGCACGGCGATTTGCGCGAAAACGCCGAATACCACGCCGCCCGTGAGCAGCAGAGCTTCAATGAAGGCCGCATCCGCGAAATCGAGGCCAAGCTGGCCGATGCCCAGATCATCGACATCACCAAGGTGCCCCCCCAAGGCAAGGTGATCTTCGGCACCACCGTGCGCCTGATCGCCGGCGACACCGGCGACGCCATCACCTACAAGATCGTCGGCGAGGACGAAGCGGACCTCAAGGCCGGCAAGATCTCCGTAATGTCACCCATCGCCCGCGCCCTAATCGGCAAGTCAGTGGGCGACGAAGTGACCGTGAAAACGCCGAACGGGGAGACGAGCTACGAGGTGGATGGGGTGGAATATGTTTAGGGAATTCCCCGCCAACCGCAGCGGTGCCAGAAGCCACTGACCTTGCAAGATCGGACAAAGCACGGCATTCGGTACTCCGCGTTCTGGCTGTGGCTGCTGGTAGTTTCGGTCGGCGTTTGGTACGCCTACGACAGCGTACTTCAAACGTTGCCTGACCTGTTGGCGAGCATTCTGCGCATTGATCACATCGTCAGCGATGTTGGCGCCGACGCACCTGTGTGGTGGGTGCTGCAGAATCTCCTGTTGATCCTGCTGTGGTGGCGCGTCATCAAGGTCGTTGTTTTGCATGGCGCTCCTGTTCGCATAGGCCTGACGATCTCGGAGGGCAGACAGGACGACAGCGGCCAGAGTGGGAGAGTGGTGCATCGAGTCTGGATTGGTGAATTGTATGTCGATGAAAAAGAGTACAAGGGTGAGTTTTTCTAAGGTGCTGTGTTCAGGGCTCATCCAAGCAGCGACAAGTTGGTGCGCTCGCGCCTTGAGCTGCTCCTCCTAGCGCTCCCGTTTGGCTACACTCTTCATGTTCGAGAAAGCCGTGTCTTCATACATAAGGACGGGCACGAAGCGCGAGCTAGGAAGTACCGACGGGTTTGGGACAAATACCAGAGAGTGCAAGACCATATAACTCCCGATGAGTTCCGCAGCGAAGTCGTCAAGCACCTGAAGCAAACTGGTCGGTACTCCGAAAAGGAAAACCGCGTCAAGCGGATCGATGGCCTCAACTGGTGTTTCTACTCGGGAGGCCATGGGTGCGTCATGGACGACTTCGGCAACCGAGTGTCCTTCGAGGTCTTGGGAGAAGATAAGAAATACAAGGTAACGGAACTTGGCCCCTGCAGGGACGAGGAGAGGCTGGCCTTAAACGTTAACGAATTGCGGGAGCTTGTAAAGGGTGAATTCGAGTCCACTTGGAACGGTAAAACGACCTAGCAAGTAGCCACTTCACCACACATTAGGCTTCCACAAGAAGAAGCACCGAAACACGCTTTCAGCACCCGCTCACAACTTCGTGATCATCAGGATCGCGGCGATCCGGCGCGCGATGTCTGCGAATTGCTGGACTTCCTCAGGTTCTAATGGCCGTTGGAGGACGACTTGCTCGCGGTAGGAGAGCCACTTCATCCGCCGCCGTCAGTTTGGTGTTTGTTTCTACCATCAAAACCCGTCAGGAAAGCGCGATCTGGGTCGTGCCCTCGTCCCTGTTTAGGTCGAGGCGGCACTACAACGAATTTGAGGAATTTGGACTGCTATCGAGATAGGTGCATCATTTGGGCTTGGGTGAAGTTCGCTTGCTTGCGAACTTCGCATGGCGTTACTGGCGCGTGCGGGATGGTGGGGCCTTCCCCCTTCGCGTGGGCGATGGCTTCATTGAGGGACTGCATCAAGTCTTGGGCAACAGTACCCACTTCATCTCCCCCTTTCGCTGTCAAGGTCGCTGTATGCGTTTATCCATGCATGCCCCATTGGGATACGGGTCCCAAGATCGATGTGGGCGAACTGGTCCCTTCCGCTGAATTCAACGTTGATATCTCGAGGCACCTAAGACTATAGTGGCACTGCCGCCGGGTAGGCCGGGTAATTGGCGCCTGCCAGACCGCCGTCCCGGTAGATGGTTTGCCGCTTTGCGCGGCCAGCGTACTGAACCGAGGGTTGCGTCTCGGACCGGCGGCCGTCACTCAACGTTCCCCAGCAGAGTGGCGTAACGAGCTTCCCGCAGGTTGGCCGCATCGACATAGCCCGCTGAGCGCATGGAGTTGGTTGTCATTGACTGACGAACCCCCTCACCGAGTTTCAGCCTGTCAGTGAAGTTGACTCGTACCGCTATCTTGCCTTTGCGCTGATTGGGCGGGCTAGGCGTGAACACGTATGTCAACGTGTCCTCCGTCCCAGTGTCGAAAAGAACCGCCTCAGGCGAGGCAAGAATGCCGGGCAAGCGGTCCAAGTCTGCATCTGCCAGCACCGTGCCCCGAGTCGCCTTGGCATTGCGCCTGAGATGATGGACTTCCCGCCGGGTGACGGTCACGGCGGCGCTCTGTACTTGGATGCGGTGCATCTTGCGCAGAGCTTCTAAAACACTTGGCGATAGCGCCCCAACTACCATCGCTTCGGCTTGGCTAGCGGTTCCGGTATCGTTCCGACGCCATCGCTTCCATGCTTCGGTCAATGCGGCCAACGCAGATTCGCGTGAACGCATCTCGCTCGTAGTGTTGTTGGGCATGTGGACGCATGGCTCGAAGTGGACGACATTCAGCCCGGCCTTGCAGGTTCAACGTTCATTTGGATACCTGTGCGAAGCAAGGGATCTGCTTGCTTCTGCGGCTGGCCGACCAAGGAGGTTGGCCCATGCCACGGCTCCCGTCCAGAGGCGATCTCTGCAGATCTTGCCAGAACTTGACCCACCGTTGCCGTCACGTATGTGGAACCCCAAAGTGCGAGTTCTCCACCGTGCAAACGGACCTGTCAGGTTCGCTCGCTTGCGCTCATAAAGGGCGGGGGCGTTGCCAGCAGCGCTTTGAAGCGTTCGTTGAGCATTGGGGGCTCATCGAGCAGTGCGGTGAATGCGTCGAATTGATCGGGGCCGAGCCGGAAGTGAGTGCGGTCAAGCAAAGCCTCCTCAGCGGCGGCGCGCGCTGCCTCCAATATGAATTCGGAACGACTCTTGCCAAGCCTCGCCGCTGCACCGTCCATCAGGACGTGGTCGCTCGCGCTGACTCGCAGTTGGATGGACATGGCGCGCGGCGGGGCAGTGTCTGGTGCGTCGTTTCGGTTCATCCAGCTAGGAGTGTGGATGGGATTGCAAGCAGCTACATCGCCTCAGTGAACTTGGCCTCCATGCGGTGGTAGTTCTCAAGGCCGGGGTTGTCGGCCATGATGGCTTTCCATTCGTCGGTGCCGAACAGCTTGGGGAACTGCTCGTGGCGGGTGGCGACGTCTGGCCAGCGGAGAATCCAAGTGACCGTGGCGGAGCCGAGCTCGTCCAAGGGCTTGCCGTTGACTTCTGCGGGATCGTCCGTTGACACCCAAAAGCCCAACAGGTCGAAGTGCTCGCGGATGTAGGGCAGGGCCTTGTCGGCCGCCCAAGCCTTGTACTCGATCATGCGGCTCGGCTCGTAGTGGTAGTTGCGGATTTCATAGATCATGGGGTTCTCCTTGGCGTGGATTGCTTCCTGGCACGCGATCTTAGTTGTTTTTGCGGTCGTTTTTTCGGAAGGTGCGAAAGTTGTTGACCGAGGGAAGCGTGCCCAAGCGAAGCAAATCCAGCCAGCGCTGGCTCAATCGCCAAAAGCGGGACTACTTTGCCGGGGCCGCTCGGCGCGAGGGCCGGGTGTCCCGCGCCCACTTCAAGCTGGCCCAGCTTGATGAGCGCTTCGGCTTGGTGGCGCCGGATGGCTGGATACTTGAACTCGGGGCGGCGCCTGGTGGTTGGGCCGCCTATCTCGCTGAGCGGCTGGTGCAGGGGCGGGTGATCGCCGTTGATCCACTGCCGGTGGCCGCGCCGAGCGCCCGGGTGGAGGTGGTCACCGGGCGGCTTGGTGAAGAGGAAGTCGATAGTCAGGTTGAGGCCATTCTTGGGGCCTCGGGGCGGTTGCCGCTGGTCGATCTGGTGCTGTCCGACATGGCCCCGAACATCTCAGGGGTGCGGGCGGCCGACCAAGCGCAGGCCATGGACTTGGCGGAGTTGGCGGTGGCTGCGGCCGGTCGCTGGCTAGCGCCCGGTGGTGGCTTGGTGGTCAAGCTAATGCAGGGTGAGGGCGTGGACGCTTGGATCAAAGACGTCAAGGCAGCCTTCGACAGGTTCGGTGTCGTCAAGCCAACGGCCTCGCGCCCGGAGTCACGGGAGGTGTACGCCGTGGCCCAAGGCTACCGGGGGCAGGGATTCATCGAATTGGGCTGATCCTTCGACTTCGCCTCGAATCGCGATTTCATGAAGCGACGGGTGGCCCTTAACTGGGCTTCTCGGGTTCGGAGCGACGGCAGGATGCCCTCGAGCACAAGGAACAGCTCGAACGAAGGTCGGCTCGAGGGCGTCCCGCCCTCTTCCTGAATCGCGCGAACTCCGCACTGCCCTGCCCTCGGCACTGCTCAGTTGGCCTCAATGGCGCACGCGTGGCCCTAAAGGCGCACGCGTGGCCTTAAGGGCGCACGTTGGCTTTCTGTGGCACACTTGCGCGCCACCAAGTTGACCGAACCCACGCCCCATGGTCGATGCCGAATTCAATGAGCGGCTTAACGCCGTCATCGCCAACCGCTTGCCGGGCTGCGATGGGCTGATTGCCGTCGAGCGACTGTCCGGCGGTGCCAGCCAGGAAACCTACCGCATCCGCGCCCAAGCAGGCGCTGGCGAGCGCTTGCTGGCCATGCGCCGGGCGCCGGGTGGGCTGGCGCCCCAGTCGGAGGCGACCGGCGTTCATCCTGGGCTGGCGGTGGAGGCGCGGCTGATGCAGGTGGCCCGTTCGGTCGGCGTGCCGGAGCCGGAAGTCTTCCACGTGCTCGAAGAGGCCGATGGCCTGGGCGAGGGCTTTCTTATGGAGTGGCTGGACGGTGAGGCCTTGGGGGCGCGCATCGTTCGCGCACCGGCGTTCGAAGCCGTGCGTCCGAAGCTCGCCTTCGAATGCGGCCGAATACTCGCGCGCATTCACGCCATCGATCTGCAAGCCACCGGCCTGGAGCAGGCGCTGGACACAATCACGCCCGCCGAATTCGTGGAGCAGACCTGGGAGCGCTACCGTCAGTTCCCAACGCCGCAGCCGATGATCGACTACGCCGGCCGCTGGCTGATGGACCACCTGCCGGACACCCCCGGGCTGACGCTGGTGCACAACGACTTCCGCAACGGCAACTTCATGATCGACGAGCAGGGCATCATCGCGGTGCTGGACTGGGAAGTGGCCCACATCGGCGACCCCATGCGCGACCTCGGCTGGATCTGCACCAATTCCTGGCGCTTTGGCCGCAGCGACCTGCCGGTGGGCGGGTTCGGCCACTATGCAGATCTCTTCGCGGGCTACGAAGCCGAATCAGGCCAGCCTGTGGACCCGGAGAGGGTGCGCTTCTGGGAGGTGTTCGGCTCCTTCTGGTGGGCCATCGGCTGTCTCGGCATGGCCGAACACTACCGCAGCGGACCGGACCAGACCGTGGAGCGGCCCGCCATCGGGCGGCGGTCTTCGGAGTGCCAAGTGGATTGTGTCAACCTGCTGATTCCGGGGCCGGTTCACACCGTGGCGGGCGGCGACGCCTCCGCCTCGTCGGAAATGCCCCGCATCGACGAATTGCTGATCAGCGTGCGCGACTACCTGCGCGGCGACGTCATGGCGGAGACCTCCGGGCGCACCAACTTCTTGGCCCGAGTGGCCGGCAACTCCCTTGACGTTGTGCTGCGCGACCTAACGCTAGGGCCTGCACATCGCCGGGGGGAGCAGCGTAGGCTTCAGGCCTTGTTCAATTCAGAGGCCGGTTTGGACGAGCTGCGCTGGCGCCTGGTCCACGCCCTGCGCGACGGCAGCCTGCCGTTGCAACACCCCGGCTTGGCCGAGCACCTCCGTGAAACCGTGGTCAACCAGGTCGCCATCGATCAACCGAAGTACTCTGGATACCAAACAGCGATTGCCCAAGGCACTTCGCCCGCCACCAAGTCTGGGTAGCGAGCGGCTTCCTCGGACCGATTGGCTTCCCCGTACGTCCCGCCCTCGATGGGCAACCATGCGTTGCGGCTGAAGCCATCGCAACACCCCGAACCAACCGGTTTCACCACAGATCGCTCGGGGAACCCGCCCGCTCCAAATGGCGTTCCACCCTTGATGGGAAACCGGCGTCGAGCTAATGGGTTGACGCTCTTACCTGCAAGAATCGGGTTGCGGGCCAGTGTGTTGGTGTCCTTGCACCCAAGAATCGGGTGTCGGGCCAATGTGTTGGTGTCGTTACCCCCAAGAAACGGGTATTGGGCCAGTGGGTTAGTGGTCTTACGTTCAAGAAACGGATGTTGGATCAAGGAGTTGGCGATCCTACAGAATCACGAACCGGATCACGGCGGCGGCCATGACCAACTGGAAGACGAACACCGTCCAGAGGGTGCCCTTTGCCAAGGCGCCGGGGCGCACGCGGGGGTCGAGGAAGTGGCTTTGCAGCCACAGGGTGGCGCCGCTTTGCAGGGGCAGGAAGAGGGCGGCGGTGACGGCGCCGATGGTCACCAGCAGCAGCGGGCTCTCGAAGGTGAGGTAGAGGATCAAGCTGGTCACGGGGACGATCAAAACGTAGCCGCGAATCCAATGGCGGCGGTTGACGCGGTGGCGGTCTAGCAGGCCCAGTTCGATCAGGTAGTCAGGCACGAAGCGGCCGCCGGCGGCGATGCCCGACAGGGCGGTGGAGAAGAAGATGAAGAAGGCGCCGCAGCCAAACAGCCACAAGGCCCAGCCGCCCAGCACGTCGGTGAACATGGCGGACAGGGTGCGGATGGTGTCGAGTCCGGAAGGCGTCGCTCCGCTGGGGTGCAACACGCCGGCGCCCAGCATGTAAAAGGGCAGCGTCGCCAAGGTGAGGACGATCAGGGTGGCCCAGACGTCGGTGTGCAGCACGCGAATCCAGCCCCGGGCGCGGTCCAGCCAGGCGGGGTCGCTGCGGTCCGCGCCGATATGGCTTGGCCAGCCCTTTTCGATGCACCAATAGGTGTAGGCGGCAGACTCGCTGGAGTTGACGCCAGTGTAGCCGTACATCGCCAACGCAAGCACTGCGTACTCCAAGGGAAAGTCGAAGCGCAGCCCGGAAGCCAGGTCGCCAAGGCTCACCGCGTAGTCGGTAAACTGCATCGCAACGGCGCAGATCAAGGTGATGATCGTGAAGCTCATCACTAGGGCGATCATGGAGCGCTCAAAACGCAGGTAGGCGCCAGTGCCCAGCACGGCCATGACCGCCACGGCGACGATCACCGTGTTGGTGACCGTGCCGAAGCCGGTCAGCAATTGCAGCCCTTGGCTGGCGCCGCCGACGATGCCGCCCATGGTGAGCAGGGAAGGTATGAAGCCAAGCAAGCCCAAGGGGATGGGCCAGGCGATGCCGCCGTGCCGGGTGGGAATGCGCCCGGGCAGGCGGTTCAGCGCGCGCAGGTAGGTGTCCCCGGAAATGATGATGTAGCGCGCCAGCTCGGCCTGCACGATGGACTTGCTCCAGCAGGACAGCAGCACCCACCAGAGCATCAGGAAACCGGCTTGAGCGCCGAGGCTTGAGGTGAGCAGAATCTCTCCGGAGCCGACGATGGTGCCGGAGATGACGATGCCCGGGCCGAGATGGCGCAGGCGGCCGAGAAAGCCGACCGGAGGCTTGCGCTGTTCGCCCGGCCGATGGGTGTAAGGGTCGGTTGTCTGGGACAGCGCGCTAACGAGCGGGGGCCTCTGACCAGCGCCAGCGCAGGGCGCGTTGCCGGCGGCAACTCGGCGGGCGCTGGCGTGGTGGTTGAGCCATGTGGCAGCCGTCACCCGCCGACACGAACATCAAGCCACCTGCACTTCGACCGGGATGCCGGTCATGTGGGCTTGATTGCTCAAGGGCTCGAAGCTGTCCAACCCTGAGGGCAGCAGGGCGTTGACGTTGACCCCGGGGTGGTTGCTTGCCACTGTCAAGGCCGGGCTCACGCCGTGTCCCCAACCGTGGGTCATGGCCACCACGCCGGGGCGCAGCGAATCGTCAAGCGCCAGGGTGGCGATGACTGCCCCGCTGGCGCTTTGCACGCGCACTTCAGCGGCCGCCTCCAAGCCGAGGCGCTCGGCATCCTTCGGGTTCATGTACAGCGGGTTGTCCAGTGCGTAGTCGCGCTTGAGGGAGGGCAGGTTGGCCAACCAGCTATTCAGCATGGTGTTGGTTCGGCGGGTGATCAACTTCAGTTGATGGGCCGGTTCCGCCAGCAGCTCATCGAAAATCTCATCGGCCCGTTGCAGGGCATTGGCGAACAGGGGCGGGCAGCAGTCGATGCGCCCGCTGGGGTTTTGCACGCCGATTTCAAACAAGGCTTCCGGCTGCGGTGGGGGCAGCACGGCAGTGCCTGAGGGGCTCTCGCGCAGCCGCTCTCGGGAGAGGTTCGCGGCGGCCAGTTGCCGGTCGTGGCGGGCATTCACGCCCGTGCCATCCGGTTTGACCGGCAGCGGCAGGCCAAGGCGCTCGGCAAGGCTGGCCAGAATCCACCACTCGGGCTGCCGCTCGAATTTCGGCGCCACCACAGCTTCCGTGTGCTGCACGAAGGGTTTGGGTTGGAAGCCTGGCGACAGGGAGTTCAGGTCCGCCCGCTCCAGCCAGTCCGTGGCCGGCAGTGCGTAGTCGGCCAGCTCGGCGGTGGCGCTGGGATAGATGTCGATCACCACGCACAGTTCCAGGCGCTCAAAGGCGCGGCGCAGGCGCGGCCCGCCACCCACGGACAGCAACGGATTGCCGGCCATGACGATCAGCGCCTTGACCTTGCCGGACTCGATGTGCTCCGCCAGCAGGTTGGCGGGCAGGTTGCCGGCGACGGTGCGCAGGGAGCCGAACTCAGTCTCGAAGAACGGATCCTCCGCCCGGCGCAGGCCCACCGTGGCCGCGGGAAAGTAGCCCGGCGAGTAGAGATTGCCGCCGCGCCGCCCGAGATTGCCGGTCACTAAGCTCAGCATCTGCGCCAGCCAATAGGCGAGGGTGCCTTGACGCCCCATGTTCACACCGGTGGAGACGTGAATGCTGGCCGTCTTGGCGGTGGCGAAGTCCTGCGCCAGCGCCCGGATGGCATCCGCCTCAATGCCCACGACAGGGGCCGCCCGCTCGGCGGGAAAGCGGGCTGTGAAGGCGAACAGCTCTTCGACGCGCTCGCCGTGCCGGGCAAGGGCGTCCCCATCCACCCAACCTCGGCGGCGCACCTCGTCAATCATGGCGGCGAGCAGGTACAGGTCCGTATCCGGCTTGATGCGGATTACATCGCCCGTGTGGGGCGAGACCGACTCCGTGCGCCGCGGGTTGATGTGGCGCACGGTGCCGCCGCGCTCCACGATGCCGCGCAGCGCCCCCATGGCGTCCGCCATCTGCACAAAGCTCAAGTGCGAGATGCGTGGATTGGCGCCGACCACCAGCAGGTGGTCGGTGTGCTCGAAGTCGGGGATGGGATGCAGGTTCACGGTGCCGAACACCGCTTCGGAGGCGGCGAACTTGTTGGCGCAGTCCTGGGTGCCGGAGCCGAACGCGTAACGCACGCCCAAGGCCCGCGCGAACTTGCGTGCGGAGTCCCGGCCGGTGCTGTTGAACCCCAATGGATTGCCGAAATAGACGCCGATGCACTCCGGGCCGTGGGTGGCGGACAACATCGACAGCCGTTCCGCAATGCCCCCGAGGGCGTCCGGCCACGAGATGTTCTCAAAGCCTCCGGAGCCCGTGCGCCGGCGGGGATGATTCAGCCGATCCGGGTCTTCATGAACTTCGGTGAACTTCAGCCCCTTGTGGCAGGCGAAACCGCGATGCACGGGATGCTCGCGGTCCGGTTGCAGCCGAATCCGCTCCCCATCGACTTCCGCCACCAAGCCGCAGTGCGGCTCGCAAATCCGGCAAAACGTGTGAACCTGGCGCATGAGTCCCTCCTTTCCCAAGCGCCCGATTATGGATGGCGGTGGGCGCAACGCGCAAGCTCGTGCGCCGACCCGAGCGGCCGACCATGCAATAATGCAGGTCGGTGGGAGCGCTAAGTTTGGATATTGGTGTCGAGTACAAGAATCTAGGCCCTGTGGACGTAGCTCCATTGCGGGATGCCATTCTGCTGCAGCCGGAAACCGCTTGGTCCGAGCAGCCGCTGCGCCAACAGACTTACGAGGTCCATCAAGACACGCAGTCCATCGTACTGCTGTTTTGTGATGAAGCCTGGCCGGACGGGGAGATTTATCAGGAGCTCGGTTGGGCGCGCTTGCATGAACACGCCATGCCGCTGATCGAGCGCATCCTTGCGGAGCACTATCTGCCCGGAGGCAGTTTGCTCAGAGCGATGGCGGCCAAGCTCAAGCCCGGAGGGCGCATTTTGCCGCACCGCGACACACTGCCCTCTTTCTGCATGGGGCACCGGATCCATGTTCCCATCACCACCAACAGCGGCGTGCAGTTCAACATTGCGGGAAAGCCTTGCCGGCTGCAAGTGGGCCAAGCCTACGAAATCAACAACCAAACCCGTCATTCGGTCATCAATATGGGTCGCGAAGATCGAATCAGCTTCATATTTGACTACGTCCCCCCGCAGAGCTGATGACCAAGTCTGCGTTATCCAGAGAAGAGAGTCTGCGCACCGCACTGGAATTCATGCGTGAAAACCGCCCTCTGCGGGCCGAGGAAGTCTGTCGCGACTATCTGACCGAGTTCCCGGGTTCCGCGGATCACATGCGACTGCTTGCACACGCACTGACACGCCAACAGCGATGGTCTGAAGCTGAGGAACAAATCCGGTTTGGCTTGTCTTTGGTGCCGGAGTTTCCTCAGCTGCATGAAGACCTTGGCAGTGTGTTGGCGATGCAAGGCAACTTCGAAGGCGCAGTGGCGGCGTTCGAGAAGGCCATCGCGTTGCAACCTGCACTCCCGCTAGCGCACCGCAAACTGGCCCAAGCCTTGGCGGCACTCGGGCGATCAACTGAAGCAGATGAAGCGTTGCGGACATACGTGGATGCGGATCAAGAGCGCAGCTTGGTTGTTGGCGCCTTGGAACAACTGCGCGCGGGCGAAGAGGAAAACGCCATCGACGCACTCAAGTCCATCCTGCGCAAGCATCCCCACTCCGTAAACGCCATGCGCCACTTGGCGACGTGCTACCTGCGCAACAACAACCGTCTTGAAGATGCCGAGGCGTTGGTGCGGCGGGCAACACAGCTGGCGCCTTCGTTTGCGGGAGCGTGGATGACCTTGGCTTCTGTGCTCATGGAAAAACACAGCGTGATGGAGGCGGTTGATGCTTACCGCGAGGTCACACGCCTTGAGCCGAGAAACTCGGAATCTTGGGCTGGTCTCGCCAACGCATACGCAGCTGGCATGTATCCAGAGAAAGCCGCGGAAGCCTTCAGACGTTCCCTAGACCTCAATCCCAACGTTCCAGGTGTCCAGATGGGATACGGACACGTTCTCAAGACCATTGGCAGACAGCAAGACGCTCTCAAAGCCTACCGTGCGGCAATTGCCGGCCGCCCGGACTTTGGTGAGGTGTACTGGAGCATGGCCAATCTGAAGATCTTTCGCTTTGAGGATCATGAAGTGAACGAGATGCTGAACCAGCTGCAGCAGGACAATCTATCCGACTCAGCTACCGTGCACTTCCACTTTGCCCTAGGCAAGGCGTTTGAGGACCAGCAGGACTACGATCGCGCCTGGCATCACTACCACACGGGCAATGCGCTTAAGCGAGCAAGCGTCGAACACGAGCCATTGGACATGCAGCTGAGGTTTGAGTCCATCAAACAGACGTTCAGCGCGGAGTTCTTGCGCAGCAAAACGGGTCAGGGAGACCCGGCTCGTGATCCGATCTTCATCGTCGGCTTGCCGCGGTCCGGCAGCACGTTAATCGAACAGATCTTGGCCAGCCACTCGCTGGTAGAAGGCACCTCCGAGCTACCGATAGTGAGTGGCATTAGCTCGTCCATCGGCCGTTACCGCACGGATGGCAAGCACTTTCCCGAAGCCGTGGCGGATCTACGCGCAAAGGACTGGCGCGCCTACGGCCAACAGTATCTTGAAGAAGCAGACCGGCATCGAGTGCTGAAGCGGCCGATGTTCACCGACAAATTGCCCAACAACTACCCATTCGTGGGTTTGATCCACCTCATGTTGCCTAATGCCAAGATCATCAACGCCCGCAGGCACCCCTATGATGCCTGTTTGGGCGGCTACAAGCAGCTCTTTGCCCAAGGCCAGAACTTCACCTATGACATGTTGGATTTGGCGCACTATTACCAGCAGTACCACGAAATGATGGCCCACTGGCACCAAGCATTGCCCGGCCGAGTGCTGGATGTGCACTACGAGGAAACGGTCAGCGACCTAGAAACACAGGTGCGCGGCATCCTCGCCCACTGCGGCCTTCCATTTGAGCAATCGTGCTTGCGGTTTTTTGAAAATGATCGGGCCGTGAAAACAGCCAGCTCCGAGCAAGTGCGCCAACCCATCTACACCAGCGCACTGGGAGCTTGGCGATTCTATGAGCACCACCTGGCATTGTGGCAGGAACAGCTCGGCTACATCGTTGACCAGCTGCCGCCCACCGTGCAACGGGCAGGTCAGTAGGGCCAGACCTCAAGCCCGTGGATGGTGTTGCGCACATCCCGGCTCAACCTGACTGAAACCAAGGTTCTGTTGGCGCGCAGGTCGTACAGCGTCACCGTCGAAGGTGAACTACCGCCCGCAACCACCGTTTCGCTAATGACACAGAGGCCGCGGGCGAAACCAGGGCGTGCGACCTGACCGTCGCTAGCCCACAGGTTGGTCATTTCGTCAGCAGTATAGCGAGGTACCCGCATCGCCCGATCTTCATCACCTTCACCCCGCCCTGTGTAGCGCAGCACGTCGGCTTCACTGTCGTTGAACAGCACGCCGTCACGAAAGGGCTGCGCGTTGTGGGTGCCGGGTGGCAACGTTACGGCCATGGTGATTGTCCGACCGTTGTAGTGCAGCATGCCTTGGCTGCGCGATCCACCTAGGTACATGCCCTGTTGGTTGCAGTGCACGCTATTGATGTGCAAGCGGTTGAGCATTAGGGGTCCGCCGTCAGTTGAAGGATCAAACCGTGCTGCCGCAAATCGAAACTGATCTTCTTGAACATGCATGCCCCAACTGAATGCTTGGTTGTCTAAGTCAAAGCCAAGAATGCAGTCAAAACCGGTTGAGGTGAGGAACAGTGTCCGGCCGTAGCAGGCGATTTCATGGCAGTGCTTAAGGTAGGGGTTGCGCCACGAACCGACAAGCTCGAAGTCTGGGGTGTAAGCAAAGAGTTCATCGCTGGCGGCGAGGTACACACGGTGGCCGTCAAAAGCGATACCTCTGAGTCCACGGTCCGCGCCATGCCCGGTCCAGTCGATGTCTTGGGTATTCCAATCCACAACCTGATCAACCTGCTCATTGGCAAGGTCAATCAGAAAGGCGCCGCCGTGGCTCTCGCCTTGTCGGCTACCGCGTACGACCGAAGTTGCGACCAGCTTCAACGTTGGCCGAAGGCCTTCTTGAGCGTGAGCCAAACCGTACGCGGCCGGTCGAGCGCGCGCAGGTTGTGCCAGCGAGGATCGCCAAAGAGATCCGCATTGTCGTTGTCAAACGTGTCCACCCAACTGTAGGTTTGCTGGTCAAAGAGGTTCTCGACAAACAACTGGGCACTCCAGCCATTGTCATAGTGCTCGTAGGTCAGGGACAGATTGCTGTAATCCCATGATTCCGCCAAGCCTTGCCGATCATTGGCCAGTATCGAGCCGGTGGAATTCCAAGTTTCTGATTGGTAGGCGATATCGTAGTAAATGGAGAAACTGCCCCCTGCCACATCGGGCACGGTGTAAGTGACCCCAAGGAAGGCCTTTTCCTCTGGCGAGCCGGGCATGGGCATGCCATCACGAATATTCAAGCTAGTTGGGTCATTCGGATCAAAAAAATCGCCAGAGAACTCCGGGTCAGCGAAGAACAGCGATGCGGATATCGCCAACTGATCCGTTGCCTGCCAATCCGCCTGCACCTCCACGCCCTTGGTTTCAGCGTTTTCCGCATTGACCTTTCCGTTCAACCACCAAGTGCCGTTGATGCTGAATGTTTCGGACTGGTAGTCTGACCATTCCATGTAGAACGCGGATACGTTGAGCTGCAGGGTGTTTTCAAGCCAGTGGCTCTTCAGACCAATCTCGTAGTTGTCGAGAAAATCAGGGTCGTATTCCTGCGGCACTAACCCTGTCGCCGCTGCGCGGGGGCTGTTCTGCCCGCCAAGGCGAAAACCTTGGCTGAACAGCGCATAGACCATGCGATCATCGTCTATCTGGTAGCGCGCACCTAGCTTGTAGATGACGTCGCTGTTGTCGCCTTTGCCGTTAAATGAACCATCCGATTCGAACCCCCCGGCAAACCCCGGTGAATTGCCCCCAACGAATCCCGGCAGGCCCTGTGGGAACTGGAAGCTCTCGAATTCATCCCGCTCGAACTTGGCCCAGCGCGCGCCGGCGGACAGCGTTAGCTTGTCCGTCAAGTCATAGTCAAACTCGCCGAACACGGCCAACTGCTCAACACTGCGATCCAAGGTGTTGGAGTAGCCTATGTCAGTTGGCGGCAGTGGGTACTCGATGGCGTCGTTGCCAGCGTTGTAGTAGGCGTAGGCATTGGCAGCCGAAAAGGCCGTTGTACCGGAAAAGCCCGGCACATGGGTGTAGTAGAACCAGTCGTCGTATATGTCCTCATAGTAGGCGCCCACAACCCAGTGAAAGCGACTGCCACGGTCTTGCTTTGACGTTAGTCGAACTTCTATCGAATCCCGTTCCTGATTTTGGTCGTTGACGATGCTCGCGGGCAGGTAGTTGTTGTAATACAAAGGGAATTTATTGAAGTTTGCGTAGCTCGGATCGCCGGCGTTGTACAGCTCCACATAAAGCCCATAGTTGAATCGGTCACGTGATTGGGAGTATGTGTTGCGATCCAACTCATAGACAATGTTGCGTTCGAAGTGCGCATAAGTCATGGATAGATCAGCGAAGCCCAGGTCGCCGTCGATGGTGAGCGCTGCGGAGTACCAATCCTCATCGCGATACTCATCGACAAATCGCGTGATCTTGTAATCCCCCAGCAAGGGGTCTGTTTCCCAGCTTCCATCGCTCGCGCTGTGTTCTGTGACGACCGCCAACAGGGCCTGCCATCGTTCGCTGGCATTCCACTTGAATGCAAGTCGGCCGCCATGCAACTCCCACTCATTGAAGTTGTCTTCAACGACGTCGGCATTGTCAAAATTGCCGGCCAAGCTTGACCCCAGCACGTTATCAACATAGCCGCCATGACTTTTCGTATAGCCAACCAAGCGCATCGACAACAGGTCATCCACCAATGGCAGGTTTAGCACGCCAGCGCCTTCGTAGCTGGAGTCTCCCCCGCGCGTATCGGCAAAGGAACCCTCGAATTCACCATAGGCGCCATCAAAATCTGGCTTGTTGGTGATCATGCGAATGGTGCCGGTCTGTGAACTGGACCCGAATAGCGTGCCTTGGGGCCCCGGCAATGACTCGATGCGTTGCATGTCCACTGAACTGGGGCCCACTTGTTGGGAGATGCTGGTCATGGGCTGTTCGTCGAGGTAAACAGCCACTTGGGAATCCGTTCGAAACTGGTCTGAACCGGTGGAGACGCCGCGCATTACCAATTGGTTGCGCCCTGGCTTGGTGGCCTGCATGTAAACGCTGGGGAGTGCGCGCACGTAGTCCTCCATCGAGTCCATTCCCATGCGCGCAATGTCATCCTCGGTGAAGGCACTGATGCTCTGGGCCACGTCCTGAAGTTCGGACTCGCGCTTGGTAGCCGTGACAATGACCTCCTCGATGGTTGACTGCTCGGCAGCGTTTGCATGCACTGGGGAAACAATTGCCCCAATAGCAGCCGCCAATGGCGTCAGCTTGAAACCACTGGCGTTAAACGGCTTACTCACGGTTTTCTCCCCCAACCAGACGCTAGCCCTGAGTAACCTAGCACAAGCATCTTGCTCGGACAATTGAAGTGAATGGAAGTGAATTGAGGCCGACGTTAGCCCGCAAGAGGCATGAACACGCGCCCCCCCATCCACACTCACCTCACTCATGAGTAAGCCCAACTTATCGCGGTGGTTGCAGCGCTGTGAGGCAGTGGCTTCCCACTCGAAGCAGTAATCCGCAAAGCCGCTCAAAGCCCCGCGCTCTTGGCCGAGGAATGTCGCCAAGTGTCCCAGATTACCTCACCTTCACGAGGCTAAGAGGGGTGCGGTCAGGCGCGGCTAGTTGCCGCAGAGCTAGCCAGCCCAGACGGGCGTGAGCAAGTAGGCGAGGAAGACGGCGACAGCCAGCAGGCTGGGGCGGTCCAAACGGGTTCTAAGCGTTTTCATGGGCGGGGAATTTAGCGGCAGGAGGGCAGTTCGGGTAAGACTGAATAGCCATATGCTTATGCTAGCGGAGCAACACCAGCACAAGGGCGAACGGCACGACAGCCAGCCACAGGCCAATGCCGAGCACGAGGCTGGATCGCGACAGCTTGCCGAGGCTGGCCCGGTCGAATTCCAATCCGATAAGGCCCAGCGCAATCACCAGTAGGGTCTTGCTAACGAAGCCGATGCCCTGCGTGACCGGTTCGCTGATTTCGACGGCGCCACCGATCGCGGCTGCGGCCACAAACAGCACAATGAAAGGCGGAACCCTCAGTTTCGCTTCACGCTTGGCAAAGATCAGGCTTGCCGCGAAGGCCAGCGGGATCAGCCACAGCGCTCGCCCAAGCTTGACCGTGGTCGCCACTGCAGCGGCCTCGTCACCGTAGATTGCGGCGGTTGCCACCACCGAACTGGTATCGTGAATGGCCAGCGCCACCCAAGCTCCGAAGGTCTCCTGGCTTAGGTCAAGCCACGCGCCGATGGTAGGAAAGGTGAACAAGGCCAAGGCATTGAGCAGAAAGACGATGACGGTTGCCGCCGCCAACTGATGGGGCTTGGCGCCCACCACGGGGGCAAGGGTGGCAATGGCGGTTGCTCCGCAGATCGCCGTGCCGCTGGCCAGCAAAGTGGACTCAACGCGGTCGCTGCGGATCAGCCGCGCAATGCCCCATCCCAGGATCAGCGTCGTCAGCACGTAGGCGCCTACCGTCACGCCATAGTCGGCGGAAACGCTCAACACTTGGTCGAAGCCCAAGGTCAGGCCCAGCAACACCACGGCGGTTTGTAAGCTCATGGTGCCGAGCCGCATGCTGCGCCGGATCGGGTTGACGTCAAGGCCAAGACGAGCCACTAACCCACCCAACAAGGCAACGGCGGGGTTTTGCAGCGCGATGCCGAAGCCGAGAGCGACAAGCACGCAGAACCACGCGGCCAGAAGAGTCATGGGCCGGCGGTTTGGGGCGTTGGCGTATCCGGAGGGATCGGGCATAGGGTTTTCACCATACACCACCAGCAGACCCGGCGCTGACTGGAAGCTCGCTGCACAGGCTGAGCCGAGGCCGGGCCGGTCTGACTCAAACCTAGGTTAAAGGTCGGTAGCAAGATCAGCGCCACTCAGTCCCGCGGCACGTGTTGGTGGGCTGCCACTGACGCCGAGGTTTAGGGTTGGCAAAGCACTGGGTTAACTCGGTTAACATGCCGCGACTTGGCAGTAATGGAGCAAGATTGTGAACTTGGCGGGCAAAACAGCGATAGTCACCGGTGCCGCCGGCGTTCTGGGGGCGGCGGTGGCCCAAGAGTGCCAAGCGCAAGGGGCGCAGACGGTCCTGATCGACGTGGTGACGGGTTTCGCCGATGGCTCCGGCGCGCGTCTTGAACTGGACCTCACCGATGCCGCTGCCGTGGCTGAAGCGATTGCCGGCGTCGGCGAGTTTGACGTGGTCTGCAACATCGCCGGCGGCTTCGACATGGGGCCGAAGGTGTTTGAAATCACCGACGCCCATTGGAGCGACCTGTTCGACATCAACGTCACCACGCTGCGCAACATGCTCAGCGCATCCCTGCCCAATCTGGTGGCCCAGGGCCGGGGCAGCGTCGTCAACGTCGGCGCCTTGGGCGCCTTGCAAGGCTTGGCCTCCATGGGTGCCTACACGGCGGCCAAGTCGGCAGTGATGCGGCTCACTGAAGCCGCTTCCGAAGAGGTGCGTCATCAAGGCGTCAACGTCAATGCCGTGTTGCCCAGCCTGATCGACACGCCGCGCAATCGGGCCGACATGCCGAAGGCCGATTACAGCACCTGGGTGGCCCCGGGAAGCCTCGCCAAAGTGATCTGCTTTCTCGCCTCCGATGCGGCGGCCGACATCCACGGGGCACTGATTCCCGTTCGAGGACGGGTTTGACTCGCAAGTCCTCAGCCGGGGGTTGCAGCGAGGGCGGGACGCCCTTGAGGCGTCCTTCGTTCGAGACCGCGCCCCCGGCTCGAGGGCGTCCCGCCCTCGCCTCGAACCCGGGTTGCTTTGTGGAACCCGAAATGGCCTCGCTGAGCCAGCCGTGTTGACCCAAGCTGAAGTCGAAGCTGCCGCCCAAGCGCTGCATGCGGCGGAACGGTCCCGGACGCAGATTCGCCCGCTCAGTTTTCGTCATCCGCAGATGAACTTGGATGACGCCTACGCCATTCAGCAGGCTTGGGTGGCCATCAAGTTGGGCGAGGGTCGCCGGGTGCGGGGCCGCAAGGTCGGCTTGACCTCGCGCGCCATGCAGCAGGCCATGCGGATCGACGAGCCGGACTTCGGCACCCTGCTCGATGACATGTTCTTTGCAGCCGGCGAGCCCATCGAAGCGGCCCAATTCACCGATCCACGCTTGGAGGTGGAGCTTGCCTTTGTGCTGCGCGATCGCTTGGCCGGCGCCGAAGTGACGCTGACGGACGTGCTCAACGCCACCGATCACGTCATTCCTGCGGTGGAGATCATCGCCGCCCGCAGCCAGCGCGTGGATGCCCAGACCGGCCAGCCGCGCACCATCTTCGACACCATCGCGGACAACGCCGCCAATGCCGGCTTGGTGCTCGGCGGCCGTCCCGTGCGCCCCTTGGACGTGGACTTGCGCTGGGTCAGCGCCCTGCTGTTCAAGAACGGCGTCATTGAGGAAAGTGGCGTTGCCGCCGCGGTGCTCAACCATCCAGCCAACGGCCTGGTCTGGCTGGCCCGTCGGCTGGCGGCCCATGACATTGCGTTGGAGCCCGATGATGTGGTGCTGTCCGGCTCCTTCACCCGCCCGGTGCCCATCACTGCCGGCGATGTCTTCCATGTGGATTACGGGGCGCTGGGCAGCTTTGCCGTGCCCTTTTGTTGACTGGCGCTGTTGACCGGCGCTAATGCCGCGAAGTCCCGGTTGAATGAGGCGGGGTTACCCGGTTCGAGGGCAGCTTGCCCTCGGACGGCGCGTATCGCCGTTCCTAATGTAATGGCCTAGCGACCAAAACCCACTTATTTGCGGGATAGGGCACTAGTCCAGCGCATCCAAGTACTTTTCCGCGTCCAAGGCCGCCATGCAGCCGAAGCCGGCGGAGGTGACGGCTTGGCGGTAGATTTGATCGGCCACGTCGCCGGCGGCAAAGACGCCGGGCACGCTGGTGGCGGTGGCGTTGCCGGCCAAGCCGCTCGATACCTTGATGTAGCCGCCGTCCATGTCCAGTTGACCTTCGAAAATGCCCGTGTTCGGGGTATGGCCAATGGCGATGAAGACGCCGGCGAGATCGATTTGCCGCTCTTCAGGGCTTTGCGTTGAGCGGATTTGGATGCCGGTGACGCCTGAGTCATCGCCCAGCACTTCGGCCAAGGTGTGGTTCCAAGCTGGCTCGATGTTGCTGCGGGCGAACAGGCGATCCTGCAGGATCTTCTCCGCCCGCATCTCATCCCGTCGGTGCACCAGGGTCACCTTGCTCGCAATGTTGGACAGGTAGAGCGCCTCCTCGGCCGCCGTGTTGCCGCCGCCGATGACGGCCACCTCCTGGCCGCGGTAGAAGAAGCCGTCGCAGGTGGCGCAGGCGCTCACCCCGCGGCCCTTGTAGGCTTCCTCCGAGGGCAATCCCAGGTAGCGGGCGGATGCCCCGGTGGCGATGATGAGCGCATCGCTCGTGTAGAGGTCCCGGTCGCCCGTCAGCTCGAAGGGCCGCACAGTCAGGTCGGCAGTGTGGATCTGGTCATTGACGATGGTGGCGTCGAAACGCTCCACATGCTCCGCCATCTGCATCATCAACTCCGGCCCTTGCAACTCAGCATGCCCCCCAGGCCAATTCTCGACCTCAGTTGTGGTGGTGAGCTGACCCCCAACCTCAATCCCAGTGATGAGCGCTGGCTTGAGGTTGGCCCTGGCCGCATAGAGCGCGGCCGTGTAGCCCGCCGGGCCGGAGCCAAGAACGATGAGCCGGTGATGCTGGGACACGGTTGGACCGATCGACGAAAAGCGCATA
The DNA here is from genome assembly GCA_965220835.1 of Candidatus Azophilus sp. GTDB lineage: Bacteria > Pseudomonadota > Gammaproteobacteria > Pseudomonadales > Azotimanducaceae > Azophilus. The sequence continues at coordinate 4,058,773 of OZ244842.1, forward strand.
TCTTGCCTTCAATCACGGTGAAACGCACGGCGGTGGCGAACGTGCCGCCAACGCCTCCATTGTCAACGAGCAAAGACTGGAGATTTTGCGAAGGTCGGATTGAGGTTCAAAGGAGTTACTGTGTAACTGGAGGACTGGGGTTGGTGCGATTTGCCTTTGACGTTGACATCGCGGTTGATTGCGACAAAAGGAATGGGACTCGCGAGGCAGTGGAGCAATTGTTGGTGGTCCAACTAGGCCCGTCTCCATACTGGCCAAGGTCAAAAAAGCCTTGACACTACCTTGGCTCCGCTAATATAGTGGGGCTTATGAAGTGAGTTCGGCGACGAGTTTTGGAGGCTCGACGCCTAATCCGACTTTCCTCCCGAGAAGGGTCCGCGTTGGTGTTGGACGTCAACCGGACCTTTCCCCTTCGGACTGCTGCGAAGTCTACCAAAAACGTATCCCATTTGTCAATGTTGATCGACGGCAAGGGCGTAGCTAACCGTCGTGGATTGTTCAATCAACACCAGCAAAGTACCGCCGCTGCGCTCTCATTGACGACTGCTTCGACGAATTCCGCGAGGCTCGCACCAACCCGCAATCGCACACGCATCTGGCAATTCTCACCCACACCCGCCAATCTGCCGAGTCAATTGAGTGCAATCCAAGGGTTGGGCGAGGTCATCGCCTGCAGCTGCCCTTTGAGCTGCGTGTTGTTCTCCAAAGTCGAGGCTTAGTGTGTTGCAGCGGCGTTAGGCGTAATTTGAACTGTTGCAGCATGCGGTTGGGTTTCGGCAGGGAAAAGCCCGTGGCGATGCTGGTCTGCTTCGGCTCGGATCATGTGCCGGTTTCGCGTGATATCGCCGCGATTCGTATGAGGAGTGTAAGAACCTCCGTCCCGCACTGTCCCATAGACCGTTTATCCTTGCGGATGCCGGGCCATTGGAACAAGCTCACGCAACAAGCTGGCCACTCAACACCGGATTGCGAAGGGCCGTCAAGAGAATCACGAATTGCCAAACTGGCCAGAAACGGCCCGACAACGGATTGCGGGAGGATTGCTCATGAACGAAAAGCTCAAGGGCCAGGTGGCGGTGATCACCGGCGGTGCCAGCGGTTTGGGCCGGGCGTCGGCGGAACGGTTTGCCGCGGAGGGCGCCGATCTGGTGCTTGCCGACTTGAACGGAAGGGCGGGCGAGGAGACCGCGGCCGCCATCACTGCCGAATCCGGGCGCCAGGTCGAGTTCTTCGAGCTGGACGTCACTGACGAGGACAAAACCGAGGCGCTGATGCGTCATGCCGTCGATGCCTTCGGCCGGCTGGACGTGGTGCTGGCCGCGGCTGGCGTCTCCAGCGCCGGCTACGTCAGCGGCCAAGTGACGGTGCGCATCGACGACCCGGAGACCAACTACCTGATCAACAAGCCCCCGGCTGATTGGCGCCGGGTGCTGGACATCAACCTGACCGGCGTGATGCTCACTGCCCGGGCCGCGGCGCAGGTGATGATTGGCTTGGGGAATCCGGGTTCAATCATCAACATCGCCTCGGTGGCGGGGCGGGTGCCGCTGGCCGGGGCGGCTGAGTACAGCGTCTCCAAGGCTGGCGTGATCATGCTGACCCAAGTGCTCGGCCGGGAACTTGCGGACCACGGCATCCGCGTCAACGCCATCGGCCCCGGCTTCATCGAAACGCCCATGACCGCAGGTGTCCGCCAAGACCCGGAAGGCGTGGAAATGGTGATGGCGATGACGCCCATGCAGCGCTTCGGCCAGCCCTCGGAAGTGGCCAACACGGCGCTGTTCCTCGCCAGCGACGAGTCTTCCTACTTCACCGGCCAAACGCTGTTTCCCGGCGGGGGCATGTTCGTCGGCTGAGATCGCATCAGGGGCCGGGTCGCCCGAGCGTGCTGCGGGCGTTCACTTTGCTTCCTTTTCGACAAACTTCGGCTCAATTTGCGCTATTCTGGCCAGTGATCACACTGCCTTTAGGACACTTCGATGGCGGAAGCGGCGGACGAGTTGCGCGATGCCCAGGCGCGCTTCGAGCAGCGCATTGCGCGTGACGAGCGCGTCGAGCCCAAAGACTGGATGCCGGACGGCTACCGTCGCACGCTGATCCGGCAGATCTCCCAGCATGCCCACTCGGAAGTGATCGGCATGCAGCCGGAGGGCAGCTGGATCACCCGTGCCCCGTCGCTGAAGCGCAAGCTCATCCTGCTGGCCAAGGTGCAGGATGAGGGCGGGCATGGCCTCTACCTGTATGGCGCCGCCGAGACCTTGGGCGCCAGCCGCGACGACATGATTGATGCCTTGCAAGCGGGCCGCGCCAAGTACTCCTCCATCTTCAATTACCCGGCGCTCACCTGGGCGGACATTGGCGCCATCGGCTGGCTGGTGGACAGCGCTGCCATCGTCAACCAGATCCCCCTTCAGCGCTGCTCCTACGGCCCCTATGCTCGAGCCATGGTGCGCATCTGCAAGGAGGAGAGCTTTCACCAGCGCCAGGGCTACGACATCATGCTGACGCTGGCGCGGGGCACCGATGCGCAAAAGGCCATGGCCCAAGACGCCCTGAACCGCTGGTGGTGGCCGACCTTGATGATGTTCGGGCCGCCGGACGCCGATTCGGTGCACACCTCCCAGTCCTTCTCATGGAAGATCAAGCGACACAGCAACGACGAACTGCGTCAGAAATTCATCGACCAAGCGGTGCCCCAAGCAGAGGTGTTGGGCCTGGCCATCCCCGACCCGGACTTGGCTTGGGATGAGGCCAGCGGCCACTACCGCATCGGTCCCATCAATTGGGATGAGTTCCAGCGCGTGGTGGCCGGGGACGGCCCCTGCAACCGGCAACGGCTGGCCTATCACCGACGGGTGCGGGAAGACGGCGCTTGGGTCAGGGAAGCGGTTGCCGCCCACGCGGCAAAGGCCCGGCCGTGAAACAAAGTTCACTGGGAGAGAACCGGTGCGCGGTGCGTGCATCCGGCGCTGTTTAGGCTGGTGCCTGCGCCCATCGTCGCGGTAAGCGCCTCCGCCTGGTGCGCCGGATCCACGCACCGCGCACCGGTTATCGGAGCTGGATCGGAGGATCGATTCTCCGCGCAAGTGAGTGCTTAAGAGTCGGTGCTTTGGAGATTTGTCACATGCGAGCACGTGTTCACATTGAAAGGCGGTCCGATGCCACTGTTTGAGGTCTTCGTGCGCCCTCGGCGTGGCCTTCAGCATCAGCATGCGGGCAGCCTGCGGGCGGAGGATGCGGAGCTGGCGCTGCAATACGCCCGGGAAATCTACACCCGCCGCCGGGAGGGGGTGAGCCTCTGGGTGGTGCGCTCTTCGCACATCACCGCTTCCCAGGAGGATGACGCGCCGGCGTTCTTCGACCCGGCGGACGGCAAGCCCTATCGGGACGCGACCTTTTACGAGTTGCCCAGCGAGGTTAAGGGTCTGTGAACGCGTTGGAACCGCTTGAGTCGCTTGGCGCGGTTAAGGACCTGTCAACGCGTTGGAACCGCCTGAGTTGCCCGGAGTGGTCAAGGATGTGTGAACGCGTTAGAGCCGCTGGTGTTGCCCAGCGAGGTTAAGAGCCTGTGAACCCGTTGAAGACGCTTAAGTTGCCGGGTGAGGTGCCGGGCCTGTGAGCCTGTTGAAGGCGGTCGTCGGCTTGGGCGATGACGCCTTGGTGCTGGGCCAGCGGCTGGCGGCTTGGTGCGGAAAGTCGCCTTGGCTGGAAGAGGATTTGGCGATGGCCAACACCGCCTTGGACTTTCTTGGCCGCGCCCGCCTCCTCTACGGCTACGCGGAGCGGCTCGGTGGCTGCGATGAGGATGCCTACGCCTTCCAACGGGACGCTAGGGCGTTCACCAATCTGCTGATCTATGAGTTGCCTTGTGACGACTTCGCCTCGGCTTGCGTCCGCCAGTTTCTGGTCGATGAGTTCGATGCGCTGCACTTGGAGAAACTGTCCGCAAGCGCCGACGCCGACTTGGCCGGCATTGCTGCCAAGGCCTATAAGGAGGCCCTCTACCATCGGCGACGGTCCGCTGCCTGGATGGTGCGGCTGGGTGATGGCACGGCGGAGAGCCGCCGCCGGATGCAGCAGGCGCTGGAGGAACTCTGGGGCTATCACGCCGAGCTTTTCGCGCCGGTTGGAGAGGAAAGCGGCTTGGTGGCGACCGGCGTTTTGCCGGTCCGGGCCGCCTTGCGACCGCAGTGGCTTGAGGCAGTGACGGCCACCTTGGCAGAGGCGACCCTGGAGCCGCCTTCGGCGGATTGGGCGATCGATGGCGGACGTCAAGGCCTGCACACCGAACACTTGGCGCCCATGCTCGCGGAAATGCAGCACCTGCATCGCAGCCACCCCGGAGCGCGCTGGTGACTGCATCCACAACTGCCATCCCCTTGGAGAGCCCGGAATACGCTGCCCGCCTAGCGCACCGGCAAGCCTCGAGGCATGTGGAGCTCTACGCCTTGCTCGACGCGGTTCGCGATCCGGAGCTGCCGGAACTGAGCATCTGGGATCTCGGCGTGCTGCGCGACGTGCAGGAAGGCAGCGGCGGCCTGACCGTCACCATTACGCCCACCTACTCAGGATGCCCGGCGTTGGCGGTGATCCGGGAGGACATCGCCGCCTGCCTCAAGGGCGCGGGCTGGCACCGCTTCGAAATCGTTGAGGAAGCGAGCCCGCCCTGGACCACCACCCTGATGAGCCGCGCCGCCTGCGCCCAGTTGCGGGCCGGCGGAGTCGCGCCGCCAACATTCGGCACCGTGCGCTGTCCGCTGTGCGGCGGCAGCGAGACGGTTCTGGTCAGTGAATTCGCATCGACGGCCTGCAAGGCGCACTACCGATGCCGAACCTGCCTGGAACCCTTCGATCACTTCAAGTCGCTGACGTGACCACTCACGAACTCCAGGTGGCGGCCGTGGTTCCGGAAACGGAGCAGGCGGTGCGCGTGCGATTTGCCGTGCCAGAGGGGCTGAAAGGCCGGTTTGACTTCGAGCCCGGCCAGTACCTCACCCTCACCAAGACCATCGCCGGTGAGGCGCTGACCCGGGCCTACTCCATCTGCAGCCTGCCCGGCGAACCCTTGGAGGTGGGCATCAAGCACCTGCCCGGCGGCCGCTTCAGCGGTTACGCCAACGGCAGCTTGGCGGCAGGCGATCGGTTGCCCGTGGCGGAGCCTCAGGGGCTGTTCACCCGCGATCCGGCCCGTCTTGATGGCGTGCATTACCTGTGCATCGCCGCCGGCAGCGGCATCACGCCAATCCTGTCGATCACGCGGGCCACGCTGGACCGCCATCCCGGCAACCGAATCACCCTGCTGTACGGCAACAGGACCACCGCCTCCATGATGTTTCGGGACGCCTTGATGTTCCTCAAGAATCGATACTTGGATCGCTTCCACTTCATTGCCGTGTTCAGCCAGGAGTTGCAGGACAACGACCTGTTCAACGGCCGCATCAACAATGCCAAGGGAGCGGAGTTCATCAAGCGCCTGCTGCCGCTGGAGAGCTTCGACGACTTTTTCCTGTGCGGGCCGGAATCCATGGTCTCGGAAGTCACCCGCGGGCTGCGGGCCGAGGGGGTGGCGAAGGCGCGCATTCACGTCGAGCTTTTTTCGGCCTCCGCGGAGGATGCCGCCCGCCGCGTGCGCAAGCAGGAGGAGCGGGCCAGCCGCTACGGCAGCCGGCACTGTCAGGTGGCCGTCCGCTTCCAAGGGCGCCGCCACCAGTTCGAGCTTGAATGCGATGGCGAGAACCTGCTCGACCGGGCCCGCGCCCTCGGCATTGAACTGCCGTTCTCCTGCAAGGACGGCGTCTGCGCGACTTGCAAGGCGCGCCTGCTCGAAGGGCAGGTGGACATGGACGTCAACCACGCGCTCACCGAAGAGGAGGTGGCGGCAGGGTACATCCTCAGTTGCCAAAGCCATCCGCTGCCAGGGGCGGTGTCCTTGGATTTTGACGCCTGAGTTTGCCCCGCGATGTTGGCGAGCCGGGGCCGGGTGGTGTAGGCTGTACCACGCTGTTCAATGACGTTAGGCGGAGTCGCTCGGCCGCATCGGGCCGCTTGAACTCCGAAGTGAGGCAACCCCTTGTCTGATATGGGAAAAAACCTGCTGCTGTGGTTGATCATCGCGGCCGTTCTGCTGACCGTGTTCAACAACTTCAGCGTCAAGCCGGGGCCGGAGAAGCTCAGCTACTCGCGGTTCATCGAACTGGTTCGCATGGGCGACGTGCATGAGGTCACCATCGACGGGCTGGTGATCGATGGCACGCGCAAGTCCGGGGAGAACTTCCGCGTCATCCGGCCAGACCTCTACGACCAGAAGCTGTTGGACGATCTCTACAACCACAGCGTGGTGATTGAGGGCAAGGAGCCTGAGAAGCAGAGCTTCTGGGCGCAACTGCTGATCGCCAGCTTCCCCATTCTCATCATCATCGGCGTGTTCCTGCTGTTCATGCGCCAGATGCAGGGCGGTGCCGGTGGTCGAGGCGGGCCAATGTCGTTCGGCAAGAGCAAGGCGCGGCTGCTGTCCGAGGACCAGATCAAGACCACCTTTGCCGACGTGGCTGGGGTGGATGAGGCCAAGGAAGACGTCCAGGAGCTGGTCGAGTTCCTGCGTGACCCGAGCAAGTTCCAACGCTTGGGCGGCCGCATCCCGCGCGGCATTCTCATGGTGGGCCAGCCGGGCACCGGCAAGACGCTGCTCGCCAAGGCCATCGCCGGCGAAGCCAAGGTGCCCTTCTTTTCGATTTCCGGCTCCGACTTCGTGGAGATGTTCGTCGGCGTTGGCGCCTCAAGGGTGCGCGACATGTTCGAGCAGGCCAAGAAGCAGTCGCCCTGCATCATCTTCATTGATGAGATCGACGCCGTGGGCCGGCATCGGGGCGCTGGCTTGGGCGGCGGGCATGACGAGCGCGAGCAAACGCTCAATCAATTGCTGGTGGAAATGGACGGCTTTGAGGCCAACGACGGCATCATCGTCATCGCCGCCACCAACCGCCCGGACGTGCTCGACCCGGCGCTGCTGCGCCCGGGGCGCTTTGACCGGCAGGTGGTGGTCAGCCTGCCGGACATCCGTGGCCGGGAGCAGATCTTGAAGGTTCACATGCGCAAGGTGCCGCTCTCCGAGGACGTGGAGGCGAGCATCATCGCCCGCGGCACGCCGGGCTTTTCCGGTGCCGACCTTGCAAACCTGGTCAATGAGGCGGCGCTGTTCGCCGCGCGAGCAGGCAAGCGCTTGGTGGAGATGGTGGAGTTCGAGTCCGCCAAGGACAAGATCATGATGGGCGCGGAACGGCGGTCCATGGTGATGTCCGATGAGGAGAAGCGCAACACGGCCTACCACGAGGCGGGCCACGCCATCGTCGGGAAGTTGGTGCCCGGTCATGACCCGGTATACAAGGTCACCATCATTCCTCGGGGCCGGGCGCTGGGCGTGACCATGTTCCTGCCGGAGGAGGACCGCTACAGCCTGAGCCGCCAGCGCATCAAGTCGCAAATCTGTAGCCTGTTTGGTGGCCGCATCGCCGAGGAAATGATCCTTGGGCCTGACCACGTCACCACGGGCGCCTCCAATGACATTGAGCGGGCCACCGGTCTGGCGCGCAACATGGTCACCAAGTGGGGGTTGTCCGACAAGCTCGGCCCCTTGATGTACGACGAGGACGACGGCGAGGTCTTTCTGGGCATGTCGGCAGGCGTCAAGCCCAAGCCCCATTCCCAGCAGACCGCCCAAGCCATTGATGAGGAAGTGCGCCGCATTGTTGACGACTGCTACGGCGAGGCCAAGCGGCTGCTGACGGAGAACGAAGACAAGCTGCACCTCATGGCCAATGCGCTGATTGAGTTCGAAACCCTGCTCCCGGAGCAGCTCGACGACATCATGGCCGGCGCCAAGCCCCGGCAGCCGAAACCGCCCAAGTCGGGCGAGGGCAGCCAGTCCGGCTCGGCGGAGCCTGCCATTGGCGGGCCGGCCGAAGAGCACTAGGGAAGTCAGGCAACCTGCTCGGCTGAAGTTGACGCCACCCTTGGGGTCAACTTGGCTTTCCTTATGTGGTTAGGCTTGAAGGGGCGGGCTTGAGCAAGCAGTACTTCGGCACAGATGGCATCCGCGGCGCGGTTGGGCAGTTGCCCATCACCCCGGAGTTTTGCCTGCGCCTCGGCTGGGCGGTGGGCAAGGTGTTCGCCCGCCAAGGCAGCAGCCACATCCTCATCGGCAAGGACACGCGCATATCCGGCTACATGCTGGAGTCGGTGCTGGAGTCGGGTTTGGTGTCGGCGGGGGCCGACGTCAGCCTCATGGGGCCGATGCCAACCCCGGCAGTGGCCTATCTGACCCGCACGCTGCGGGCCGACGCCGGCATCGTCGTCAGCGCTTCCCACAATCCCTACGGCGACAATGGCATCAAGTTCTTTGACGGCGACGGCAACAAGCTTGATGACGGCATCGAGGCGGAGATTGAGCGGCAGTTGGGCGTGGAGATGGTCTGCGCCCCCTCGGACCGGCTTGGCCGGGCGTCCCGCATCGAGGACGCCGCCGGGCGCTACATCGAGTTTTGCAAGGCCACGGTCGGCCGCGGCGTTCGCCTGCATGGCCTGCGCATCGTGGTGGATTGCGCCCACGGCGCCACCTACCACGTCGCGCCTGGCGTGTTTGAGGAACTCGGCGCGGACATCACCGTGACGGGCGCCTCCCCCAACGGCTTCAACATCAATGCAGACCGCGGGTCGTCCCATCCGCAGCATTTGGTGGGCAAGGTGCGGGAATTGGATGCCGACCTCGGCATCGCCTTCGACGGCGACGGCGATCGGGTGCTCATGGTCGATGCCAAGGGCGAGGTTGTTGATGGCGATGAACTGCTGTACCTGATTGCCAGCCATCGGCAGCGCCAAGGCGTGCTGCAGGGTGGCGTGGTTGGCACCGTGATGTCCAATCGGGGCTTGGAGCGGGCGCTTGGGCGCATGAGCATTCCCTTCGCCCGCTCCGCCGTGGGCGACCGTTACGTGCTTGAGCTGTTGCGTCAAAAGGGATGGGGCTTGGGCGGTGAGTCCTCCGGCCACATCCTCTGCCTGGATTTGACCACCACTGGCGATGGCATCGTCTCCGCCTTGCAGGCCCTCGTGCTCATGATGGAGTCGGGCAAGGCCCTGCATGAACTCAAGCAAGGCATGACCAAGCTGCCCCAGACGATGGTCAACGTAGCGGTGGACGGCGCGCCCACCGCGAGCGTCTGCGAACGGGCCGCCCCCAGCCTGCAAAAGAGGGAGAAGGCGTTAGGCGATGACTACCGAGTGCTGATCCGCCCTTCCGGCACCGAACCGGTGGTGCGGGTGATGGTCGAGGGCGACGACTCGGAGGAAGTGGCCGCAATCGCCGAGGAGTTTGCGGCGGTCATCGAAAATGCTGTTTCGGGGTAAAATGGCGGCTTGTTCCGCGATCAAGAAAGTGCAGTGCGCCGTCCCATCGTTGCTGGCAATTGGAAGATGCATGGATCGCGGGAGGCCGTGGCTGGCTTTTGCGCGGCCTTGCGCGGCGCGGGCCTTGGCTCGGAATTGGACGTGCTGGTTTTTCCGCCGGTGGCCTACTTGGGGCAGTTTGCCGAGGGGGTCCGCGGCGCTGGCGTGGCCGTTGGCGCTCAAGACCTGCACCCAGCGGCGCAGGGCGCCCACACCGGTGGGGTTTCCGGCGCCATGATTGCCGAACTTGGCGGGCGTTGGGTTCTGGTCGGGCATTCCGAACGCCGCAGCGAACATGGCGAGAGCGATGCGCTGGTGGCAGCCAAGTTTGGTGCGGCGCTAAGTACGGGCCTCAAGCCCGTTCTCTGCGTTGGCGAGACATTGGCAGAGCGCCAGGCTGGCGAAGCGGAGGCGGTTGTGGCCAGGCAGCTGCAGGCAGTGATTCAGGCAGTCGGCGTCAATGGCGTCGCCCAAGGGGCGGTTGCCTACGAGCCGGTTTGGGCCATCGGCACCGGCGAGACGGCGAGGCCCGAGGAGGCGGCGGCCATGCACCGCTTGGTCCGCAAGACCATCGCCGCCGCGGATGGCGCCTTGGCCGAGTCGGTCCGGGTGATATACGGCGGCAGCGTCAACCCGCATAATGCCGCCGAATTGTTCAATGAGCCGGACATAGACGGTGGGCTGATCGGCGGCGCCTCATTGCAGGCGGAGACTTTTCTGGCCATAGTGGCGGCAGCCGCTTAATGGCCTGACGCTGGCAGCGAAGGCAGCGAAGGCAGCGAAGGCGAAGGCAGCGAAGGTGAAGGCAAAGGCAGGCAAGACAGGACGAGGGTGGCAACCGTGGACATGACGACTTTAGAAACCATATTGATGATGCTATTGGTGCTCGTCGCACTGGCTTTGGGTGGCTTGGTGCTGCTGCAGCAGGGCCGTGGCGCGGATGCCGGGGCGGCGTTTGGCTCCGGGGCCTCGAACACGATGTTCGGCAGCAGCGGCTCCACCTCCTTTCTGGTCAAGGCCACTGCATGGCTGGCGGTCAGCTTTTTCGTGATTTCCTTTGGCCTGGCCTGGTTCGCCAAGGAGCGGGCAGCCGGGCTGCAGGACCTTGGCGTGCCCGTGGTCGCCGATCCGGTCGAGTCCTCAGAGCCATTGACTTCCGAAGACGAACAACTAGATTCGGGCATTCCTGACGTTTAAGCCCGTGGAGCGCGCCGCGGTCAGGACGCCGTCGCGCAACAGTGCCGAAGTGGCGGAATTGGTAGACGCGCTACCTTGAGGGGGTAGTGGGCGGAAGCCCGTGCGAGTTCGAGTCTCGCCTTCGGCACCACAATTCAGGTGCCACAATATCTGTTGCACAGTGTTTATTGCACCCCTATAATTCGCCCCCTTGCTGATGCGGGGTGGAGCAGTCTGGTAGCTCGTCGGGCTCATAACCCGAAGGTCGTGGGTTCAAATCCTGCCCCCGCTACCAAAGGATGCAGGCGCGCTGTCCTGCTGAAGGGCAAGGTGGCGCGCAACAAGGCCCCTACGCGGAAAGGCCCGGTTTCGGGTCTTTTCGGCCGGGGCCTTTTTGTAGGTTTTCGCCGCCACAGGTTGTTGAGGTGGCGGGGCCGGTGATGGCGGTCCTTGAGGTGGCTTGCCCGTAAGGCGAGGTCGCCTGTTTTCGTTGGGCTGAAATTGAAGATGGGCGTGATCCAAAGCCGCCGCCTTTGCAGTTTAGGCGGGCGTGGCGAAGGGTCTAGCCCATTTTTTGTTGGCGGACTGTGAATCGAACGGAACTGAAAATCAGTGAGCTTGCGCAAATGACGGTAGAGGCAGCGGGCTGCGACATCTGGGGTGTGGAATACCATGCGGCTGGCAAGCGCTCGCGGCTGCGGGTTTACATCGACAAGCCCGGCGGTGTGTCGATCAGCGATTGCGAGCAGGTCAGCCACGACCTCGGTGACCTGCTGGAGGTTGAAGGGTTGATCGGCGGCAGCTACGACCTGGAAGTGTCCTCTCCCGGGCTCGACCGCATCCTGTTCAACGCCGAGCAGTACGTCGGCCACGTCGGCCAGACGGTGGATGTGCGGCTGAACTTCCCGTTTGAGGGCCGCAAGCGGTTCGTAGGCCTGTTGGCGGGTGTTGAGGACGGTCAGGCGCTGGTGCGAATTGCGGATGAGGAATACGTGCTGCCATTGGAAAACGTCCAGCGGGCAAGGGTGGTTCCGAATTTTGATTAGTCCCTGTGAGCGCAGGAGCTGAAAGCGCGGCAAAGAGCGCTTTAGAGAGAGCGCTTTAGGGAGAGCGCTTTAGAGAGAGTGCTGTAGAGAGAGTGCGTTAGAGAGAATGTCCAAAGAGATCTTTCAGGCCATCGAAGGGGCATCGCTGGAAAAGGGCGTTTCCAAGGAGGTCATTTTTGACGCCATGGAAAGCGCACTGGCCAGTGCCACCAAGCGGCGCTACGACGAGGATGCGGAATTCCGCGTGGCCATTGACCGGGAAACGGGCGACTATGAGACGTTCCGCGTATGGACGGTGGTGGATGAGGAGCAACTTGAGGAGCCGCTGAATCCGGCCGCGGAGCTGACGCCGGAGGATCCCCGGGCCGCTGGGCTGGAGATTGGCGACACCATCGAGGCGCCTGTGGAATCCGTCGCATTCGGCCGCATTGCCGCGCAAACCGCCAAGCAGGTCATCGTGCAGAAGGTGCGTGAGGCGGAACGGGCGCGCGTCTTCGAGGAATACACCCCCAAGGTTGGCCAGCTGGTCGGTGGCGCCGTCAAGCGAGTTGGCCGGGACAACGTGATCGTCGACCTAGGCAACAACGCCGAGGGCCTGCTCACCCGCGAGCACCTCATACCGCGGGAGACCTTTCGCATCGGCGAGCGGGTTCGGGCCATGCTGGTGGAGTTGCGCCCCGAAAACCGCGGCCCTCAGCTCATGCTGTCCCGAACCTCTCCGGAGATGCTCGCCGAGCTATTCAAAATCGAAGTGCCGGAAATCTCGGAGGACATCATTCAAATTCGCGGCGCCGCCCGCGACCCAGGCTCCCGCGCCAAGATCGCGGTCAGCACCAATGATGGGCGCATCGATCCAGTAGGTGCCTGCGTGGGCATGCGCGGCTCTCGGGTCCAAGCCGTGTCCGGAGAACTGGCTGGCGAGCGCATCGACATCGTGCCTTGGAACGACAACCCCGCCCAACTCACCATCAACGCCATGGCACCCGCCGAGGTGGCGTACATCCAGATTGACGAAGACGCCCACACCATGAACATCGCCGTAGCCGAGGACAAGCTGGCCCAAGCGATTGGCAAAGGCGGCCAGAACGTCCGTCTGGCGAGCGACTTGACGGGATGGACGCTGAACATCATGACCGAGCAGGAAGCGGCCGATCTGCAGGAGGCCGAGGCGGTGCGCATGGTGGAAGAATTCATGGAGTCACTCTCCGTGGATGAAAACGTCGCCACGGTGCTGGTCGAAGAGGGCTTCACCACGCTGGAAGAGGTTGCCTACGTTGCCGAGGAGGAAATGAACGCCATTGAGGGTTTCGATGAGGAAATCGTCGAGGAGCTCAAGAACCGCGCTCGGGACGCCCTGCTGACCCGTGCCATCGCCAGCGAGGAGGCCCTTGAACCCGCGGAGGACTTGCTCAACATGGCCGGCATGGAGCGCGACCTGGCCTATCGCTTGGCGCGTCACGAAATTCTCACCATGGAGGATTTGGCGGAACTGGCGGTGGGTGAGTTGTTGGAGATGGTTGACGATCTTGGCGAAGAGCGGGCGGCCGAACTCATCATGACCGCCCGAGCGCCCTGGTTTGAGGAGGCGCAAAGCTCTGAGGAGGCGGACAGCTCTGAGGAGGCGGACAGCAGCGCCCCAGATGACTCCATCGAAGGTGCCGGCAAAGGGGCTTAGGGGGCGCGAGGAAAAGTCAATGGCTGACGTTACGGTTGAAGAGCTCGCCGCCACGGTGAAGACGCCGGTGGAGCGTCTGCTCAAGCAGATGGCGGAAGCCGGTTTGCCCCACACCAATGGGCAGGAGAGCGTTTCGGAACAGCAGAAGCACGATCTGCTTGCCCATCTGCGCAGCAGCCACGGCGCCGGTGCCACGCTGAAGCCGCGGGGCACGATCAGCCTTAAGCGCCGTTCAGTGGGCACCGTGAAGGCCGTGAGCCAAGGCCGCACGGGCCACAAGGTCAAGGTCGAGGTGATGCGCCGGCGCACCTACGTCAAGCCGGAGGAAGAGCCTGCCGCGCCCGCCGCGCCAGCGGTTCGCGGGCCGAGCGCGGCGGAGCTGGAAGCGCAACGCATCCGCGAACAGGAACAGCAGCGCAAGGAGGCGGAAGAGGAGGCTCGCCGAGCGGCGGAACGCAAGGCGGAGGAAGCCGAACGGCTGCGCAAGGAGGAGGAGCAGCGCGCCCAGGAGGAGCAGGCCGCCAAGGCGCGGGAGCAGGCGGAGTCTTCGCCCCGGCCGGCCAATCGCGCTGGCGCCGAAGCACCCAGCCCGGAAGTCGCCGCAGCGGAAGCCCAAGCCAAGGTTCAAGCCACGGAAAAGGCGGGCAAGCGCGTCAAGGGCAAGGATCGGGACCGCGCCAACCGGGAGGGTTTTGGCCAAGGCCGAGCCGGGCGCCGGGAGCTTTCGCTAAAGTCGGAGCGCCGCGGGCGCCGCAAGATCCGCCGAGCCCATGCGCCCATCAAGGTGGAGCAGCAGGGCGGCGAGTTCAAGCCCACCGAGTTCATTGCCCGCGAAGTCGAAGTGCCCGACATGATCACCGTCGGCGAACTCGCCCAGCGCATGACGGTCAAGGCCGGCGAAGTCATCAAGACGCTGATGGACTTGGGCCTGATGGCCACCATCAACCAAGCCATCGACCAGGATACGGCGACCACCGTGGTCGAGGTGATGGGCCACAAGGTCAAGCTCATCCATGAGGATGCCATGGAGCAGGCCCTGGAGCAGTCGCTGCGCATCGAAGGCGAAGGGGAGCCGCGGCCGCCGGTGGTGACGGTGATGGGCCATGTCGATCACGGCAAGACGTCGCTGCTGGACAAGATTCGCCACACCCGGGTGGTCAGCGGCGAAGCGGGCGGCATCACCCAGCACATTGGCGCCTACTCCGTGGACACCGACCACGGCCGCATCTGCTTCATCGACACGCCAGGCCACGCGGCGTTCACCGCCATGCGGGCCCGGGGCGCCCGGGTGACCGACATCGTCATTCTCGTGGTTGCCGCGGACGATGGCGTCAAGCCGCAAACCGAGGAGGCCATTCAGCACGCCAAGGCCGCGGATGTGCCCATCGTCGTCGCCATCAACAAGATGGACCTTGAGAGCGCGGACCCGGAGCGGGTCACCAAGGAATTGGCGGCCAAGGACGTGGCGCCGGAGGCTTGGGGCGGTGACATCCAGTTCGTGAACGTATCGGCGGTGACCGGCGACGGCCTCGACAGCCTGCTCGAAGCGGTGCTTCTGCAGGCCGAGATTCTGGAGCTCAAGGCGGTCCCGGACGCGCAAGCCAGGGGCGTGGTGGTGGAGTCGCGTCTGGACCGTGGCCGCGGGCCCGTGTCTACCATCCTCGTCCAAAACGGCACTTTGAAGCGCGGCGACATCATCATTGCCGGGGAGCACCACGGCCGGGTGCGCGCCATGCTTGACGATCAAGGCGAGCAGGCTGCCAGCGCCGGGCCCTCGCAGCCGGTGGAGGTGCTGGGGCTGAACGGCACGCCTGGCGCGGGCGACGCCTTCTCGGTGGTCACCGACGAGCGCTCCGCCCGGGAATTGGCCGAGTTTCGCCGTGACAAGACCCAGGAGCAACGCCAAGCGATGCAGCAGGCGGCCAAGCTGGACAACATGTTCGCAAGCCTTGGCGAAGGCGAAAAACGGGTGCTCAAGCTGGTGGTCAAGGCCGACGTGCGGGGCAGCTTGGAGGCCATCGTGCAGGCCTTGGCGGAGTTGGGCAACGATGAAGTGGCCGTCAACGTCCTTGGCTCCGGGGTCGGCGGCATTACCGAAAGCGACATCAACTTGGCGCTCACTTACGGGGCCGCCGTTTTTGGATTCAACGTGCGCGCTGATGGCGCTGCCAAGGACGTCATCGAGTCCGAGGGCGTGGATCTGCGCTACTACAGCGTCATCTACGAGTTGATCGACGACGTCAGGCAAGTGCTCAGCGGCATGCTGGCACCGGAGGTGCGCGAGGAGATTCTGGGCGTCGCCGAAGTGCGCGACGTGTTCAATTCGCCGCGTTTGGGCCAGATCGCCGGCTGCATGGTGACTGAAGGCACCGTGCATCGGAACAAGCCCATCCGCGTGCTGCGCGACAATGTGGTGATCTACGAAGGCGAACTCGAGTCCTTGCGGCGCTTCAAGGACGATGTCAACGAGGTGCGCCATGGCACCGAGTGCGGCATCGGCGTGCGCAACTACAACGATGTCCGGCTTGGCGACCTCATCGAGGTCTTCGAGTCCCAAGAGATTGCGCGTGCCCTTTGAGGGCACAGGCCTCCGGAGCGCCACATGCCTGAAGCCGGTCTCCATCTGCGCATGGCCGATTTCGTGCGCGAGGAAATCGCCCGCATCATTCAGTTCGAGATGCGGGACCCGCGCATTGGCATGGTCAGCGTGAACGACGTGCGCGTCAGCCGGGACCTCGCCTTTGCCGATGTTTACGTGTCGGCCATGTCTTCCGAGTCACCGGCGGACCAGGAGGCGCTGGTGGCGGTGCTGAACGGCGCTTCGGGCTATTTCCGCTCCAGGCTGGCCCGGCGGCATCGCATGCGCACCACGCCGAAGCCCCGCTTTCACTACGATGAGTCGGTGGCCCGCGGCCGTCGCCTGGAGCGGCTGATTGACCAAGCCGTCGCCGAAGGGGGTGCCGGCGATGTCTAGACGGGGCCGGCGGGGGCGCGAGGTCGATGGCGTGCTGGTGCTCGACAAGCCCGCCGCCATGAGCTCCAATGATGCCGTGCAGAAGTCCAAGCGCCTGTTCGGAGCCCGCAAGGTGGGCCATACCGGCAACTTGGATCCGCTCGCCACCGGCGTGCTGCCCTTGTGCTTCGGGCAGGCGACCAAGTTCTCGCGCTATCTGCTGGATTCGGACAAGCGCTATCGGTCCCGCATCAAGCTCGGGGTTGCCACGGACACCGGCGACGCTGACGGCAAGGTGGTCTGCTCAAGGTCGGCGGACGCCGTTCGCCCGGAGGACGTGGAGCGTGCGTTGGCTCACTTCCGCGGCCCCATCAAGCAGGTGCCTTCCATGTTTTCCGCCATCAAGCACAAGGGACAACCGCTGTACAAGTTGGCCCGCCAAGGCATCGAAGTGGAGCGCGAGGCCCGTGACGCCACCATCTACTCCAATGAAATGACCGCCTTCGAGGGCGATGAGGTGGAGTTGGAGATTCACTGCAGCAAAGGCACCTACGTGCGCTCAATCGCCGAGGAGCTTGGCGAGCGGCTCGGCTGTGGCGCCCACGTGTCGGCATTGCGCCGCCTGCAGGCCGGTCCTTACGGCGAACGGGACTTGGTCACCTTTGATGCCTTGGAGCAGTCGCGCACGCAAGGGACCTTGGACGGGCTTTTGCTGCCGGTGTCCAGCACGGTGCCCCAGTGGCCGGAGGTTCGCTTGCCGCCGGCCGCCGCCTACCATCTGCGCAACGGACAGCCGGTTATGGTGCCTCATGCCCCCACCAGCGGTTGGGTGCGGCTGGCCGAGGCCAGCGCCTGCCACGAAGCCGAAGCGCCGACGGAGCGTTTTCTTGGCGTTGGCGAGGTGCTTGACGATGGGCGCATCGCCCCCCGCCGGTTGGTGAGCCAGGCTTGACGGGGCGTGGCAAACGGTTCGATCACTTCAGGAAATGTTGGCTGCCGTGTTACGGCGGCCCCGAAACTCAAGGCTTGGCTGCAAATATGCGCGGCGGGCCTTGCTTAACCAAACCAGAGCGCGCGCAAGCGCGTCCAAGCATATTAGGAGAAGAAACATGGCGTTGACTGCCGAAACCAAGGCGGAGGTCATCAAGGCGTATCAAACCGAACAGGGCGATACGGGGTCACCTGAGGTTCAGGTGGCTTTGCTGACCACCAACATCAACACGTTGCAGGAGCACTTCCGGGCGCACAAGAAGGACCACCACTCGCGCCGGGGCTTGATTCGCATGGTGAATCAGCGGCGCAAGCTGCTTGACTACCTGAAGGAGAAGGACCGGTCACGTTACCAAACGTTGATCAAGCGCCTGCAACTCAGGCGCTAGCAGCCGGTCAACAGCAACGGCAAACACAACGGTAAACACCAACAGCAACTGCAAACAGCAATAGCAACAGCGACAGCAATAGCGACAGCAATAGCGACAGCAATAGCGACAGCATAAAGAGCATTCGAAGGAGAACATTTTGAATCCAACAGCAAGAGAATTTCAGTTTGGCGACCAGCAGGTTCGCATCGAGACGGGCCGCGTTGCCCGTCAGGCGACCGGCTCCGCGCTCGTCACCATGGGCGATACGGTGGTGCTGACCACCGCCGTGGGCATGAAGCGGGGGCGCCCTGGGGCCGCCTTCTTCCCGCTCACGGTGAACTATCAGGAGAAGACTTACGCCGCCGGCAAGATTCCAGGCGGCTTCTTTCGCCGCGAAGGGCGGCCCACCGAGAAGGAAACCCTCACCTCAAGGCTCATCGACCGGCCCATTCGGCCCCTCTTTCCCAAGGGGTTCATGAACGAGGTGCAGGTGGTGGCTACGGTCATGTCGGCCGACAAGGGCCAGGATCCGGACATCGCCGCCATGATCGGCACCTCCGCTGCTCTCGCCCTCTCCGGCATTCCCTTTGCCGGGCCCATCGGCGCTGCCCGAGTGGGCTACCAGGACCATCGCTATGTGCTCAACCCCGGCTACAAGGCGCTGGAGGAGTCGCAGCTCAACATGGTGGTTGCCGGCACCGGCAGTGCGGTGCTGATGGTGGAGTCCGAAGCCAAGGAGCTCTCCGAGGACGAAATGCTCGGCGCAGTGCTGTTCGCCCACCAAGAGATGCAGGTGGTGATCGAAGCGGTCAACGCTTTGGCCGCCGAAGCCGGCAAGCCCGCATGGGATTGGGCGCCGGAACCGGTTGACGAAGCGCTTCTTGAGCGGGTGTCCAACGCGGCCAAGAGCCGGCTCGGTGAGGCCTATCGGATCACTGACAAGGTGCAGCGGCTGGCGCAGGTTGGTGCCGTGAAGGAGCAGGTGATCGAGGAGTTGGCTGGCGGCGAGTCCGCGGAGGTTGATCCGGAGTCGGTTGCTGAGGTGTTCGGTAAGGTTGAGAAGGACTTGGTTCGACACCGGGTGCTTGAAGGCGAGCCGCGCATCGATGGCCGTGACCTGCGTTCAGTGCGGCCGATCTCCGTGGAGGTGGGCCTGCTGCCCCGAGCCCACGGCTCGGCGCTGTTCACGCGAGGTGAAACCCAAGCCGTGGTCACCGCCACGCTGGGCGCTTTGCGTGACGCCGCCTTGGTGGAGGGCCTGCCGGGCACCTACAAGGACCACTTCCTGCTGCACTACAACTTCCCGCCCTACTCAGTGGGCGAGGCGGGCATGATGACCGGCCCCAAGCGGCGCGAGATCGGCCATGGCCGCTTGGCCCGCCGGGGCTTGGCCGCCGTGCTGCCCAATGAGCAGGATTTCCCCTACACGCTGCGGGTGGTCTCGGAAATCACGGAGTCCAATGGCTCCAGCTCCATGGCCAGCGTCTGCGGTTCGTCCCTCGCCTTGATGGACGCCGGCGTGCCGCTCAAGCGCCCAGTGGCCGGGGTGGCCATGGGCTTGGTCAAGGACGGCAACAAGTACGCGGTGCTGACCGACATTCTCGGTGACGAGGACCATCTTGGCGACATGGACTTCAAGGTGGCCGGCACCGAGCAGGGCGTCACCGCCCTGCAGATGGACATCAAGATAGACGGCATCACCGAGAACATCATGGAGGAGGCCTTGCTGCAGGCGCTGAACGCGCGGTTGCACATCCTGGGCGAGATGAACAAGGTGCTCGCGGCTTCAAGGGAGCAGGTTTCGGAGCATGCGCCCTCAATGACCGTGATTCACGTCTCCAAGGAGAAAATCCGCGACATCATCGGCAAGGGCGGCGCCACCATTCGCTCCATCGTCGACGAAACCGGCGCCGACGTCGATATCGACGACGACGGCTCGGTGCGCATTTACGCCGAGGACGCCCTAGGCATGAACGCCGCCGTGGCGCGCATCCAGGAGATTACCGCGGAGGCCGAGATCGGCAAGATCTACAACGGCCGGGTGGCGCGCATCGTGGAGTTTGGCGCTTTCGTGAACATCCTGCCGGGCAAGGACGGCTTGGTCCACATCTCCCAAATTGCGGACAAGCGGGTGGAGAAGGTCACCGACTACCTGGAGGAAGGCCAGAACGTGGACGTGGTGGTGCTCGACATCGACCAGCGCGGACGCATCAAGCTCAGCATGAAGGAAGTGGAGAACTACGCGGAATCAGCTTAGCTCACGCGATTCTCGATCAGGTCCTCCACCACGGCGGGCTCCGCCAGCGTGGTCACGTCGCCGAGGTTGTCCAAGTCGTTGGCGGCGATCTTGCGCAGAATGCGGCGCATGATCTTGCCGGAGCGGGTCTTGGGCAGCCCGGGCGCCCACTGCAGCGCGTCCGGCTTGGCAAAGGGGCCGATCTCGCCGCGCACCAAGTCGATGAGTTCCTGCTCGATGGCGTCCAGGTTTTCATCGACGCCGTGCATCAGGGTGACGAAGGCGTAGATGCCTTCGCCCTTGATCTCGTGGGGGAAGCCCACCACCGCGGCTTCGGCAACCTGTTCGTGCAGCACCAAGGCGCTCTCCACTTCCGCCGTGCCGATGCGGTGCCCGGACACGTTCATGACGTCGTCCACACGCCCCGTGATCCAATAGTAGCCGTCGGCGTCGCGCCGGGCGCCGTCGCCGGTGAAGTAGTAGCCCGGGTAGGCCGAGTAGTAGGTGTCGATGGCGCGTTGGTGGTCGCCGTAAACGGTGCGCAGCTGGCCCGGCCATGAGCTGGTGAGCACCAGATTGCCCCTGGCTTCCCTCGCTTCGATGATCTGGCCGTCTGCGTCCACCAGCGCAGGCTGCACGCCGAAGAATGGCCGAGTGGCGCTGCCCGGCTTAAGGGGCGTGGCGCCCGGCAGGGCGGAGATCATGATGCCCCCGGTCTCCGTTTGCCACCAAGTGTCCACGATGGGGCAGCGTCCACCCCCGACCACGTGGTGGTACCACTCCCAGGCTTCGGGGTTGATGGGTTCGCCCACCGTGCCAAGCAGGTGCAGGGAGGCTCTTGAGGTGCCATTGACGAATTCGTCGCCCTGTCCCATGAGTTGGCGGATGGCCGTGGGCGCGGTGTAGAAGATGTTCACTTGGTGCTTGTCCACCACCTGCCAACAGCGGGCGGCATCGGGATAGGTGGGGATGCCTTCGAACATCAGCGTGGTCGCGCCGTTGGCCAAGGGGCCGTACACGATGTAGGAGTGGCCGGTGATCCAGCCCACGTCGGCCGTGCACCAGTGAATGTCGCCCTCCTGGTAGTCGAAGACATACTTGAAGGTGATGGCCGCTTGCAGCAGATAGCCGCCGGTGCTGTGCTGCACGCCCTTGGGGCGGCCAGTGGAGCCGGAGGTGTAGAGCACGAACAGGGGGTCCTCGCTGTCCATTTCGGTGGCCTCGCACTGGCTCGGCTGGTGGGCAACGAGATCGTGGTACCACAGGTCGCGGGCGGCATTCCAAGGCACGTCGGCGCCGGTGCGTTGCACGGTGACCACCGTGGAGACGTTCGGGCAGGAGGACAGCGCGGCCTCGGTGTTCGCCTTCAGCGGCACCCGCCGGCCGCCGCGCACGCCTTCATCGGCGGTGATGACGGTGCGGCAGTCGGAGTCGAGAATGCGGTCGGCCAGGGAGTTTGGCGAAAAGCCGCCGAAGACCACGGAGTGCATGGCCCCGATGCGGGCGCAGGCCAGCATGGCGTAGGCCGCTTCGGGGATCATCGGCATGTAGATGCACACCCGGTCCCCTTTCCCCACGCCTCGGGACTTCAAGCCGTTGGCCAGGCGGCAGACCGCATCGTGCAGTTCCTGGTAAGTGATGACGGCACTCTCGCTCGGGTCGTCCCCCTCCCAGATGATGGCCGGTTGTGCGGCTCGGGCGGGCAGGTGCCGGTCGATGCAGTTGTGGCAGGCGTTCAGGGTGGCGCCCTCGAACCAAGCCGCCTGGCCGGCGGCGAGGTCCGCCCGCCGAACCGTCTCCCAAGGGCGCTGCCAATCCAGCAGCGCCTCCGCCTGCTCAGCCCAGAACCCGTCGGGATCCTCCACGGAGCGCCGGTACATGGCTTGGTAGGCGGCTTCGTCGATCAACGCCCGCTTTGCCATGAAGTCATTGATGGGGTAGGTCATTGCCGCTCTCCTTTTGCCCTTGTTGCCTTTGTGCCGGCCATGGCCGGTGCGTTGATGTCCTTCAGGTGCGCAACCAAGGCGCGGGTGGCTGCGTCCAGGCCAAGCGTCCCATGGGCAGCCGTGCTGCCCGGCGCGAGTTGGTCGAACAGGGTCCTAGCCAGTCGCTTGCCGAACTCCACGCCCCACTGGTCGAAAGAGTTTATGTCCCAAATCAGGCCCTGACAAAACACCCGGTGCTCGTAGAAGGCGAGCAGGGCACCGAGGCTGCGGGCGTCAAGGTGGTCGAGCACAAAGGTGTTGGTGCCATGGTTGCCGGTGGCGGCCCGGTGCGGGTCCTCGTGGGGCCAGCCAAGGGCCATGGCTTGGCCTTGGCCAAGGCCGTTGGCCAGCAGCCAGCGGTGGTGGTCGGCCAGTTCCGGCCGTGGCGGTTGGTGGCCGTCCGCTGCGCTGAGAATGAAGTCGGCGCTGAAGGCGCGGGTGCCTTGGTGCAGCATTTGATGGAAGGCGTGCTGCCCCGTGGTGCCTTCCCCGCCCCATATGACAGGCACCGTGTGAACGCCCGTGGCGGAGCCGTCGTGGCGCGTGCTTTTGCCGTTGCTTTCGGTCTTCAGCTGCTGCAGATAGGCGGGAAGTTGCCGAAGTCGATGGTCGTAAGGCAGCACGGCGTGATTGGCAATGCCAAGGAAATTGGTGTTCCAGACGTCGATCAGCGCCGCCAGCAGGGGTGCGTTGGCTTCGGCGGGCGCGCGACGGAAGTGGCGGTCCATGGCGTGGGCGCCGTCCAAGAGCGCCTCGAAGCCGGCTTGGCCAAGACTGAGGGCGATGGGTGCGCCCACGGCCGACCACAGCGAATACCGTCCCCCCACCCAGTTCCACAGGGGGAAGATGTTCTCTGGCCGCAAACCCCAATCGGCAGCGGCCTCCGTCTGGGCGGTGACGGCGATGAACTGCGCGGCCACCGCCTCCGGTTGGTTGGTGCGCTCCAGCAGCCAGTTGCGCGCCGTCTCTGCGTTGGCCAAGGTCTCCAAGGTGGTGAATGACTTGGAGACGACGATGAACAGCGTGGTTTCCGGGTCGGCGCCGGCCAAGGCATCGGCGATGGCGTGGCCGTCAATGTTGGCCACGAAGCGAAAGGTCAGCGGGCAATCCGCGCCCTGCAGGGCTTCGGTGACCAACTCCGGGCCGAGGTGGGAGCCGCCGATGCCGATGTGCACGACCCGTTGAAAGGCTCGGCCGGAGTGTCCGGTGCGCCGTCCTTCGCGGATCGACTCGGCGAATGCCGTGAGCCGTTCACGCGTTGCCGGCACCACGTTGGCGGCGGCTTCGGGCTGGTCCTCGGCGGGTGCCCTCAAGGCGGTGTGCAGCGCCGGGGCGCCTTCGGTGGTGTTGACCGGATCGCCCGCGAACAGGGCCTCGCGACGTGCCTGCCAATGGCGTTCCTCAGCCAGTGCCACGAGGGCGCCTAGGGTCTGAAGATCGACCTGCTGCCGCGAGAAGTCGAACAGGAGGCCCGCAGCCTCGGTGCGCAAGGCCCTGGAGCGGCCGCCGTCCTGCAGCAGGCTAGCCAAGTTCGTTGCCTGCGCTTGCCCGGCCAATTCCGCCAAACGGCCCCAGGCTGCCAAGTCAGCTGCCGCTGGGCGCGACGCTTCGATTGCGCCCCCGCTGTCCGTCACGCTGATGCCTTGGCGTTCAACACGAGCTAGATCAGCGTTGGGTTTGGATTGAAGTAGCTGCGCCCGCCCTCCATGCGCTTGATGTGATGGAGCAACGCCTGCAGATGGGCTGGATTGTTGGCGAAGTCGATTTCGGCGGCATTCACCACCAGCAGCGGGGCTTGGTCGTAGGCGTGGAAAAAGCGGGTGTAGGCCGTGGCGACTTGGTCCAAGTAGCTGGCTTCAATGACTTGTTCGAAAGCTATTCCTCGGCGGCGGATGCGCTGCTGAAGAACATGGACCGGCGCTTGCAGGTATATCACCAGATCCGGATGCTGGGGTTTGGGATCAAGCGCTGCGTGAATTCTCTCGTAGAGGCTGAACTCGTTCTCGTCGAGGGTGAGCCGGGCGAACAGGCGGTCCTTTTCCATGAGAAAGTCGGCGACCAGGCGCGATTCGAGCAGGTCATCCTCAGGCGCTCTGGCGGTAACCTGAGCGCGCGTGAGCAGGAAGAACAACTGGGTCTGGAGGGCGTTCGCGCCCTTGGACAAGTAAAAGCGGTCGAGAAACGGATTCTCCAGGACGGGCTCCAACAACAGGGAATGGCCCAAGGCCTCGGCAAGCCGGTGTGCCAGGGTGGTCTTGCCGACGCCAATCGGGCCTTCGACCACCAAGTGGCGGGGCCATTGAAAGTTCTCCGCCAAGGTTCTGTTCGAATGTGTCCTCACTGCTGCCGGAGCTTGCCGCGCCCGCCTTGACGGCTGCGGCCGCGCCTGCCGCGCCGACCGCGCTGCCGTTCGGCAGGATCCAAGGCGTTGATCATGGCATCGCGCTGCTCGGCGCTGGCGGTTTGGATGTCGGTCCACCACTGGCCGATGGCAGGATCGACAAGGCCTGCTTCGGCGCACAGCAGCAGGAAGTCGTAGGCGGCGCGAAACTTGGCGTGCTGCAGCACCTTCGGCACCCGTTTGCGGCGTCGCTCCCGCAGAACGGGCTGCAGGTGCCAGACATCCTGAATGAAATGTGCGTGGCGGCGCGGCATGGCGATGGTGCGCCGTTGGTCGGCCAAGACCGACTGGGCGGCGAGGACTGCGGCATCTTCGCCACTCGCGCCGCCGGGTTCGGAAGACGGTGCCTTGATTCGTGCTTGGAAATCTTCCCAGAGCATGACGGCGAGCAGGAATCCGGGCATTACGGGCCGCCCGAGGGCCACGCGGCGGTCGGTGTTCTCCATCGCCAACTGGACTAGGCGAGTGCCCTTGGGGGTGGCCGGAAAAAGGACGTCTGGGATGGGCGTGCCCTCCAGCAGGCGCCAGGCCTCGGCCGCGTAGCCGCTGAGGAACATCTTGGTGAATTCGTCAAACAGGCGCGCCCCGGGAATCTCGCGCAGGCGGGCGACCATGCGGCTGTCGTGCACGGCGGCATCGAGGCCGAAGCCGAGCTTGGCCTGAAAGCGGATCGCCCGCAGCAGGCGCACGGGGTCCTCTCGGAGCCGTTGCCGGGCATCGCCGATGAAGCGAAGACGCTGCCGCTTGATGTCCTCAAGGCCGCCGACGTAGTCCAGAATCTGCTCTTCATGGGGATCGTAGTAGAGCGCATTGACGGTGAAGTCCCGGCGAAAGGCGTCCTCGCGCAGGGTGCCGTAGGCGTTGTCGCGCAGGATCAGGCCGTTGGCCTTGGCGTTGCCGTTGGTGCGCAGGTCGCCGGAGGGTGCCCGGCGGAAGGTGGAGACTTCGATCACGTCACGCCCGTAGCGCACATGGGTGATCTTGAAGCGCCGCCCAACCAGGCGCGCGCGTCGGAACAGCCCGCGCACCTGTTCCGGCGTGGCGTTGGTCGCCACATCGAAGTCCTTCGGGCGTGCGCCAAGCAACAGGTCTCGGACACAGCCGCCGACCAGCCATGCCTGAAAGCCCGCGCCCTTGAGCTTGGCTACGACGTCAACCGCGTTGGCGTCAACCTGATTGCGGGAGACGTTGAGCGGTTTGGCATCCAGCCTTGTCGCGGCGGGGCATTCGGTTTCCGAAGCCTGAATTTTTTGCCTGCCGATTAGAACGGGAAGGGCAGCATGATATCACGGGGCAAGATTGCCTCTTGAATCAACTCTTGCGCCTGGCGACCGCTTTCTCCTCAGTCTGCTGCATTGCTACGTTTGGCGCTAAGAGCGCCGCGGCCCGCGCTTACGGGTTTTGGTGCGCGGCATGTTGAGGCGCTGGCGCCTCTCCCACAGGCTTTTGCGGCTGATGCCAAGCCGCTCTGCCAACTCCGTCTCGGTGAGATGATCCTGGTGTTCGGTGACGTAGGCGATGAAGTAGTCCTCAAGGGAGACCGGCCCATTGCCTTCGGCGGCATGGCGGTCGCCAATTCTCGGAGCGCCTGGGTCGATGGCCAGCATCGTGGCGTCGATTTCCTCGCCGTCGCAGAGAATTGCCGCCCGTTCTATCAGGTTGCTCAGCTCCCGCACGTTGCCAGGCCAATGGTAGGCCTCAATGGCGTGGATGGCGTCTTCCGCAATCCGCAGCAGGGGTTTGCCGAGCTTGCGGCAAAAGCGGCCGAGCAGATGGTGGGCCAGCTCGATGACGTCTTGCTGCCGGTCGCGAAGCGCGGGCAGCTGCAGGCGGGTTTCGTGCAGCTGTCGGGACAGCGTATCGTGGAAGTAGCCGCGCTGCGCCAGCTGCCGCAAGTTGCGCTGCGAGGTGGCGATGATGCGGGGCGTTGAGAATTCGGTGGCGCGATCCTCCGCGGATGCCTGGCTGAGCAGCGCCGGCAGCCGAGCCTGAACCTCCACTGGCAGTTCGCCCACCTCATCAAGGTAGAGCGTGCCGCCGCTGGCGGCGTCCACCAGGCCGGCTCGGCCAGTGGCGGGCGAGTGCCGCTGGCCGAACAGTTCAGCCTCAATCATGGCGTCGGGAATGGCCGCGCAGTTGACCGTGATGAAGGGCGCCTGATTGCGCGCGCTGGCGGCGTGAATGGCGTGGGCGAGGAAGTCCCTGCCGGTGCCGGATTCGCCTTCAATCAGCACCGGCGAATTGGTTGGGGCGATATGGGCGATGCGCGCTCGCACTTCGGCCATCGCGCTGCTCGAGCCCACGATGGCGAAGGGCGGGTGGCGCTGATCCTCCCTCAGGGCGGACAGCGCGGTCAGCGCATTGCCGACCGCGCTGAGCAGCTCGCCCGCTTCGACCGGCAGGACGAGGTAGTCCGCCGCGCCCTGCTTGATGGCCTCGACCGCTTGGCGGACGTCGCCGCCGTCAGCCAGCACGATCAGCGGGCGATTGGCGAGGCGGCGGGACAGATTGCCGTGCTTGACGGCCTGAGGGCTCGCGAGTACGGCGTCGAAGTCGCCAAGGCTCTGCTGGTCTGTCGCCCCTAGAGCGCCGCTGGCCGTTACTTGATAGCCGCCCTTCTCAAGGATGCCGCCCAGCTTCGTTCGCTCGTCGAGATCGTCGTGTGCCAACAGGAGGTGGGGCATAAATGCCATGACCGCGATGGTAGCAAAGAAGCTTCTGCCTCGCCCCGACGCAGCGCGGTGCCGGGAGGAGTTCCGATGCTGGGACGGGGTGGGCCTGCGGCACGGGCATCCGGCACACCAAGCGGGTGCGTTGTGTTGGAGTTTTAGGGCGTAGAGTAGCCTTAACAGTGCCGGATGCCCGTCCCGCAGGCCCACTTTCAAAGCGGGTCGGCATTGCTAGCGTCAGCTTGCGGGGGGGTGGAATGGCTGGTTCTGCTTGTTGATTCGCTCAAGACGCCAGTGGACTTTGGCCCATTCGATCAGGGGTTCCAAGTCAAGGCTCGGCGGCTGCAGGCCGAGCAGGGTTAGGCAGGCGTTGAGGTTGGCTAGGGGCCTTTGGTCGTTGACGGCGGGTGCGCCGGTTTGCTTGGACCACTTATGCCCAACGCCATTCAGCAACACGGGGATGTGGGCGTAGGTGGGGGCGGGCAGGCCGAGCAGCGCCATGATGTGGAGTTGGCGGGGCGTGTTGGCGAGCAGGTCCTGCCCGCGCAGCACCCGCACGATGTTGGGGTCTCCGTCATCCACCGCGGTGGCCAGCTGATAGGCGAAGGGGCCGTCGCGGCGCTTGATGATGAAATCGCCGACCGTTAGGTCGAGCCGTGTTCGATGACGGCCTTGGACCAGGTCGGTGAATTCCAGCGCCGATTCATCGACCCGCACCCGAACCGCCGCATTGGGGATGGGCGCGATCCGTTCCCGGCAGTGGCCGGGGTAGATGGGGGACGCGGCCAATGCCTTGCGCGAGCAGGTGCAGTGGAAGATCTTGTTCTTGTGCCGCAGCGTTTCCAAGGCGGCCTGGTAAAGGCCCAAACGCTCGCTCTGCCGCTGCACCGCCCCGTCCCAGTGCAGGCCGTGGGTTTCCAGGCTGCGCAGAATGCGGGACTCGGCGCCCGGCTGATTGCGCGGCTCGTCCAAGTCGTCGAATCGAAGCCGCCATGCGAGGCCTTCGACGCGGGCGTCTAGGAAGCTGGCCAGTGCCGTGTAGAGGGATCCGATGTGCAAGGGCCCGGTGGGCGACGGCGCGAATCGACCGGCTGCCACCATGGCATTAGAGCTCTTGATCGCGGGATGAGGTTGTTGTTTGGGTCAACTATTGCCCCTTTTAGTGCCCCTTTCCCGAATTGCGAACATTGCGCCCCGCGCCGGTCTTGCCACAAGCCTGAGGCATCCCCGCTTTAGCCGTGCAGTTGCCGTTCCTTGATTTCCGCCAAGGATTTGCAGTCCACGCACTGGGTGGCGGTGGGCCGGGCTTCGAGCCGCCGCAGGCCAATCTCCATGCCGCAGGTGTCGCAGTAGCCGTAGTCCTGCTGGTCGACCAGTTCAATGGTCTGGTCGATCTTGCGGATCAGCTTGCGCTCCCGATCCCGGGTGCGCAATTCAATCGTGAATTCCTCCTCTTGGGTGGCGCGGTCCACTTGGTCGGGGAAATTGGTGGCTTCGTCCTGCATGTGGTGCACCGTGCGGTCCACCTCCTCCATCAGGTCCATGCGCCAGCGGGTCAGAATGGCGCGAAAGTGCTGCAACTGCTGGGCGCTCATGTAAGGCTCATCCGCTTTCGGCTGGTAGGGCTCGAAACTGGTGAATGGAGAATCAAAGGCGCCGGCGCCAGGGCGCTGGGGAGGTGCTTCTGCCATGTGCTGTGAATCCCTTGCTGATTGCGACCACCCACCCACCGGCTTGGCGAACCGGGGAAGGCTCCCGTTTGAAGGGCGCGTAAGCTACCAAAACCTTTGCGACTTGGCCATATCGAAAAAACGCCGGCTGGAGACAGGGCACTTTTGGGAAGCATGCGTCTTAACAGGCCTCAGACGACAATGTTGGGCGGATTTCCCCGGAGCGAGGGCGACCCGGCCTCGACGCGACTCTGGGGTGAGAGTGCTGCGTGTTTGAACATGCAGGCAGCAGGGGCTTAAGCCTGTTGAGAGGCATGTCGGAAAATCGCTGTCTTGCAGGAAAAGCGCTTGGAAAGCTGGTTCAAGCAAAGCCAAAATGAGCGTTTTCCCATCCACGGGGCTGCGCACGTGTCCAGCGCCCTTGGAATGCAGGTTCAGGATAGGATGTTGGTTGCCGACCGGTTGAAGTCAATCGCGCCGTTTCGCGTCATGGAACTGATGAAGCGGGCTGCTCAGTTGGAGGCGGAAGGCTGCCGCGTGGTGCACTTCGAGGTGGGCGAACCGGATTTCAACACGGCGGAGCCCATCGTTGAGGCAGGCCGCCGGGCGCTGCTGGATGGGCACACCAAGTACACCCACGCGCTGGGCACCGAAGCGCTGAGGGAGGCGTTGTCCCAAGACTACCGCCAGCGGCTTGGCGTGGCGGTTCCCGCCGAGCGCATCGTTGTAACGGCAGGCGCCAGCGGGGGGTTGTTGCTGCTCAGCGCCCTGCTCATCAACCCCGGCGATGGCCTGCTGGTCACCGACCCCGGCTATCCTTGCAATGCCGCCTTTCCGCGCATTGTGGGCGGTGCGGCCCAGCCTGTGGCACTGCGTGCGGAGACAGGCTACCTGCCGCAAGTGGATGACTTGGCGGCGGCTTGGCGCCCCAACACGGCCGGCCTGCTGCTGGCCTCGCCGGCCAACCCAACCGGAGCGGTCATGGACAGCGCGCGGTTGGCGGCAGTGGCTGAATTTGTGCGCGGGGCCGGCGGCTTCTTCATCCTCGACGAGATTTACCAAGGGCTCACTTACGGCCCGCCGCCCACCGCCGGCACGGGGTTGCGGGTCGATGACGGGCTGATCGCCCTGAACAGCTTTTCGAAGTACTTCGGCATGACCGGTTGGCGCTTGGGTTGGGTGGTCCTGCCGGAGGCCCTTGTGGCGCCGATTGAACGGTTGGCGCAGAACCTCTTCATTTCGCCTTCCAGCGTGGCCCAGCAGGCAGCGTTGGCGGCGTTTTCTCCCGATGCCATGGCCATCCACGAGGCGCGTCGCCGGCACTTCGATGCCCGTCGCCGAACGTTGCTCAGTGGTCTTGAGGCGCTGGGGTTCAGGGCCGCCGCCGCAGCGGACGGCGCGTTCTACCTCTACATGGATGTCTCCAGCTCGGGCATGGACTCCTATGACTTCTGCTGGCGCTTGATCAACGAATTCCAAGTGGCAGCCACGCCGGGCATCGACTTTGGCGAGCGGGACGCGCACCGCTTCGTCCGTTTCGCCTACACCACCGATGATGAATCCATCGGCTTGGGGCTTGAGCGCATTGGCAAGGCGCTTGAGGTTTGGGGCAACTCCGGCGGCGCAGCTTGATTTACTCGCCGCCGTTGATC
Source organism: Candidatus Azophilus sp. (assembly GCA_965220835.1). Taxonomy (GTDB): domain Bacteria; phylum Pseudomonadota; class Gammaproteobacteria; order Pseudomonadales; family Azotimanducaceae; genus Azophilus. The sequence continues at coordinate 4,089,035 of OZ244842.1, forward strand.
GAGGCCCGCCTAGTGCGCCGCCACAAGCGCTTTCTGGCCGACGTGACCTTGCCGGACGGTAGTGCGCTGCGCGCCCACTGCCCCAACACCGGCGCCATGACCGGCTGCTCCGAGCCGGGGAGCCAAGTTTGGCTCATGGATTCGGGCAATGAGCGGCGCAAGTACCGGCACACGCTGGAGTTGGTGGCTGCCGGAGAGCACTGGGTGTGCGTCAACACGGCGCGCGCCAACCAAGTCATTGCCGCGGCAATCGAAGACGATCTGATTCCGCCCTTGGCGGGTTATGAATCGTTGCGGCGCGAGCCGGCCATTCCCGGCGGCAAGGGGCGCTTCGACCTCAAGCTGTCGGATGCGGTGCAGGGCGTATGCTACGTGGAGTTGAAAAGCCTCACTTGGGGCTTGGCTGATGGCTACGGCGCGTTCCCGGATGCGCAGAGCGTGCGGGCGGCGAAGCATGTCGAGGAGCTGCGCAGGGTGCGCTCCGAGCTGGGATGCCGAGCGGTGCTGATGTTCTGCGTCATGCACGGCGGCGTGCGCATCGCCACCACGGCCGACGACATCCAGCCCGCCTACGGCGAACAGGTCCGGCAAGCCATCACCGAAGGCGTCGAAGTCTATGCCTGGCGCTGCCTGCCCACGCCCCAGCAACTCATCGTTGATGGGCTCTTGCCGTTTGTCCACTCAAGACCTGATTCGGCAATCTGAAAATTCCACTTTGTCTCCACTAAATCTTTGCTTTGATCTCAGCAATGAGTATTGACAATGCTGGGGGGAGCAGTCTGGCCTTCGGCGTCCCTTTATCTAGATTGGGGATGCAAAGCCGGGCTTCGATCTGTCAGTTCGAAATAGCAAAATCAACACTCATAGGAAAGCCGAGTGAGACTGCCCAATAAAGACGAACTGCAACTGGTTGCAGGTTGAAAAAAAAGCCGAAGCCGCGGCCAAAACGTGAGCCCGAGCCGCTTGAGCCAAGGAAACCTCCGAAGCCTAGGGTGCCGCGACCGAAGCTACGTTTGCATCAGTGGACTTGGGGGTGGTGAAGCACAAGCGTCCCAGCGAGCGCGTTGGGTGGTCAGGGGGTGCGGGAATTGTACTGTGGTGAATTCTTGAAGCTGCGCCAAGCTCAAGCCCCGGCAGACTTGCTTACGCGAATCGCCGGGGCTCTCCGCAGGGCCTGTCTTGCCACTTTAGTCGTTATGTGCGGCGGATGCCTCCAAAACACCGGCACCAGTGCCCCTCGGGAAGAGGCGGTTCGCACCGCTAATCAGTTGCTCCGCGCGTATAACGCAAACGCTCGCAATGGTGATTTCGCCAGTGCTTGGTCTGTGCACGAACGGCTGGTTGACCACGTGCGGGGAGCCCGGTTGGGCGAGTGGTTCATGCACAACTACTGCCCTACGGGTGACTGCGCTGACATTGGCTACATCGCTTGGCATCTCGGTAAGACCAAGGCGGACATGGCGTCCATGGGCCAATGGGGCTGCACAGACCCATCGCAGCAAGGCATATGCGCCGCATGGGAACAGTGGTTTGATGTCCGCGAAGAGTACCTGTCGGATGCGCCCGCACCGCCACCGAATCATCCTCCCCAAGAAGTGGGCTTGAGCTTCCTACATGCTAAGGACTATGACGACCACAGACCTTGGACTGTGGTTGAGTTGGGCAACGTGCAGTTGTGGGGAATTCTTGATACAGGGGGATACACCATCGCATTTCGAAGTGATCTAGATGGATTGGCAGAAGCCCACTTGCCGCTTGGTGAACCGTACGCCGCCTTCTGGTATTCGGGAGCGCAAGACGTTTTTCAATCGGCCCTGCTGAGTCAATTCACTTTGGGAACCCTAGTTGAGTCTAGGGTTCCGGCATTGGCGTTCGGGGATGTCAACGACACGTTGCAGAACATGGCGATCATAGGAACCAGCGTTCTGTTCCGCTACCCCCGGATTTGTTTTGATTGGGCTAACAGTGTGCTGCACTTAGGTCGCCTCGGGCCTTGTGGCGGAGGAGTGCAGTTGGATGGAGCTGGGCTGAGAGACGGAATGTCGCCTGTCGCTCGTGTTCAGGCCCCGGATGGTGCTCTCATTGACGTGTTGCTGGACACTGGTACTAACGTGACCCATTGCCGAGACCACTTCATCCAGCGCATGGGCGGCAAGCGCTTTCGCTTCGGTTCCCATCCGGATTTCGAAGCCCTCTGCGTTGCGGACTCAGAAACCGATCTTGACTCGGAGTCGCCTGAAGAGAGGCCATTTGGTCGTTCGGCGCTCATTGGCATGGACACCTTGCTCAAATTCGATGGCTTCGGGTGGGAGTTGAATCCCTTCCGCGTTTACTTTCTGCCGAAGTCCTAGTCTGCTTTATCCGCGGAAGATTCGCACACAGCGCTACCGCTGCCTTTGTCTCGCGCTGAGGCGCTTGCCCGCTTCAGCGCCTCCCCATGGCAGCCACCGCGATTCAGCCCGCGTACGGCGAGCAGGTCCGGCAAGCCATCTCTGAGGGTATCGAAGTCTATGCTCGGTGCTGCCTGCCCACGCCGCAGCAATTCACCGTTGATGGGCGCTTGCCGTTTGCTAGCCTACAGCCGAAACTAGCATTATGAAAACTCCCTGATTTCTCCATCGGGCCTCACTTTTGGATTCACCCATGAGCATTGACAGCCGCGCGCGGCGGGGGCGGCGGCGTCCCTTCATTGAGTTAGGAGATGCAAAACCGGGCTGCAATCTGTCAGTTCAAAAAAGGGGAAATCGACATACATAAGGAAAGCCAAGTGAGACTTCTAAGTGAAGATGAACTGCTGTTGGCATCGGGCGGGACGAAAGAGGAAGACAACCCGGTCCCGGTCGAGCCACCCACCCATCCCCACCGCATCCTGGCCCCATTATCCCGCCGTGTTCCCGCCCGATTCCGAACTCCTGGAATCAGTGGGGCTGGCAGTGGGGCTGGTAGTACCCCTGCGCAGGCTGCCCGCCAGATAGTGGCTGCCTAATCTTGAACGTGAACCGAACCCTAGCAATTGCGCTCATGCGCATTGTCGGGGCGTTCCACCGAAAGAACCTCGCTGTTACGGTCATTCTTTGCGGCGGTTGTCTGCATTCGGGGGAATTGGGTGACGCTCCTCAGACCGCGTCGGGAAGGGCTGAACACCTGCTGCACGCCTATCACTTGGCTGCGCGCGGTGGCGACTTCGCCAGTGCTTGGTACACGCATGAACGATTAGTGGACCATGTTCGGCAATACGGAGTGGGGAAGTGGCTGATTGAGAATTACTGCCCCACAAGTGATTGCGCTGACATCGGCATTGTTGCATGGAACTTGGGAAGGACGAAGGCGGACATGGAGCTGATGGGTCGGTGGGGTTGCGAAAATCAGGAGCCAAAAGAAGCGTGTACGGAAATGGAAGAGTGGGTGAATGCACGCAAGGGATATCTGCCGGAATCGCCTGCACCGCCGAACCATCCTCCGCAAGAGGTGGATTTGAGTTTCCTGCATGCCAAAGACCATGGCGACAATCGACCCTGGACGGTGGTTCAGTTGGGCGACATGGCACTGTGGGGAATGATTGACACGGGTGCCTTCAGCATCACTTTCCGAAGTGACCAGAAGGGACTGGCAAACACCTTCGAGCTGCTAGGCAAACCCTATTCCTACGTATCGCCTTGGGGTTCGCGCGACGTTCATCAATCGGCTGTGTTGAGTCGATTCACGCTTGGATCGGTTGTCGAGTCGCCGGTTCCGGCGTTGGTGATTGACGATGCCAATGACGGCTATCGAGACGCGGCGATTGTTGGAACCAGTGTTTTGCTTCGCTATCAACGGATTTGTTTTGATTGGGCCAATCGCAAGTTGCACCTAGGTCGCCTTGGGACGTGTGCGGAAGGCGTGCAGTTGAGCGAGGTGGGGCTGAGAAGCGGCGTGTTGCCGGTTGTTAGAGTTCACGCTCCCGATGGCGCACCCTTCGACGTGATGCTGGACACGGGTTCCCATTCCACGCTTTGCCAGGAACGCTTTGTCGAACGCATGGGCGGCAGGCGCTTTCGCTTCGGCTCCCATCCCGAATTCGATGCCCTCTGCGTTGACGATTCGAAATACGAGCTTCGTTCAGCAGCGCCGGAAGAGGAGGGATACGATCTTCCGGCGCTGATTGGCATGGATACATTGATGAAGTTCGATGGCTTTGGGTGGGAGTTGAATCCGTTCCGTGTGTATCTGGTGCCGAAGAGTGATTCCAAACCTTAGCTGACATTGTCTTCGAAAGCTTCGCAGCCGTTGTCGCGCGCTGAAGCCCTTGCCCGCTTCAGTGCCTCCCCGTGGCAGCCGTCGCTGCTATCAAAGCCGATCTCCGGTCCTCTCTTCGGGAGCTTCGCTGTCTTCGCGACGGCAGCCTTGGTCGTCTTTGCAACCAATTACGAGTTCGCCCGTGAGGAGATGGCCACGGGCTACCTAACGCCCGTTGATGGTTGGTCGCAGGTGCGAGCGCAGTGGTCTGCCATCGTGCGTCGCCGTCTAGTCGATGCCGGCGACATTGTGGAGGTGGGAGACGCGCTTTACGAGTTGGCCTCCGGCGACAGCTTGAGTGCTGAAACCCGGTGGACGGTAAACTCCTGGACGATGTCAGACAGCGGCGCGTCGCGCTCGAGGCCCAGCTGCCGGTCATCCAGGCACGCGCCCAAAACGCCTTGGCGCTCAAAGAGGGCGAAAAGGCCGCGGCAGAGCAGCAGGTAGCGCACTTGCAGGCGGAGACTCGCTCGCTGGAAGCTCGCCACGCGATTGCCCGCCAACAGCACCGAAGGGGGCAGAACCTGCGAAGCCGGGGCGCGTTGTCCGAATCCGACGCGATGGAATTTGCTGATCGAGTCGAAATGCTCTCCGCTCTCATCGCAGCGCCCAGACGCGAACTGGTGCGGCTACAGACCTGTTTACGGAGCCATCAGGAACAAGTTCATCGATTGGAACTCGTCCCTCGGCAGGAGGAGAACGCCGTTCTTGAGCGCATCCACGCGTTGTCCATGGAGGAGTCTCGCCTTCGTGCCCGTGAGTCGGGAATCGTGCTTGCGCCTCGGGCAGGTCGCGTGGCTTCAGTGCGGGCAGGCCCGGGCGATTGGGTGGCGCCGTGCGATGCGCTTCAGGACATTGTGCCCACTGACGCCGAACTAAGGGCCCGTCTGTTCGTCAGTTCGGTGGGTACCGGGGCAATCGAAATGGGCCAAGCGGACTTGGAACAAGTGCGGCGTGTGGCGGCATTGGCTTGCATACACGAAGACATCGAGCAGATGCCCATGGGCTACCACACCCTGGTTGGCCCCATGGGATCGACTCTGTCGGGTGGCCAGCGCCAAAGGGTGATGATTGCACGCGCTCTTTATCGCCGTCCGGCATTGCTTCTAATGGACGAGGGCACAGCGCACTTGGATGAGGATTTGCAGCGTCAAGTCATCGACAACCTCGTGGGGACGGGCACCACCATTATCGCCGTGACCCACGACGAGCTAGTGCTGACGCGGGCGAACAGACAGATCAGGCTAGGCGACTAGTCAGGTTAACCGCAGGCTTGCAACTGAGGCATTGGCGCCTGAAGTCCAGCAATGGCTACGGGCCACTGTTGGGCTATGGAAGCTGTGGGCCGCGATGCTTCGCCGGCACATCAGTGGCGTAGTGTCCATTTCCTCGGTTACCTCGGCAAATTGAGCGGGTTTGGCTGATGCACTTTGGCTCGATCATGGGGAGGTCCGGTCATCGGTGCCGATGCAGGTTCGGGCCTGCCGTTGGGGGGAATCAACTCTCTTGAGTTTTGCTGACCGGAAAACGCGGGAGTGTGCCGGATGCGCACTTGAACAAATTGATCCCGTAAACTCTGAACGTCTGGGTTGGAAAGTACTGGAAGCATGACCGATCGATCACTTGCGCAGCTCGTTGACGCCGCCAACGACGTGCTCGCCCATCCGCGGCGTGATGCCACTTTTGGCGGGCCAAACGGTTCCCAGCAAATCGCGCCAAGATTCGAGGTGTACCACTCCGCCCCTTCGCTTTGTTCATTCAAGGTTCGTGGGGTGCTGTTCGAGCGCGGCATTCCCTTCCGCTCCCATGACATGAACATCATGCCCATCCGCGGCGGCACGCCGGAGAACTACCGGCCGGAATATGTGCGCATGCGCTTGCGGGGCGCACCAAACGCGCGGCTGGTGGACGGCTACACAGGTGTCTCCGCCGTGAGCACCGAAGGGTTCGACCCCTGTGTCGTGCCCACCTTGGTGGATCGCGAGAAGCAGGCCGTGGTGGTCGATTCGGCGCGCATTTGCGAGTACCTCGACCGGGCATGGAGCGAAGGTGAATCGCTGCTCCCGAATGCACTCGCGGATGCGGTCCGCGCCCAGGTGGATCAAGTGGACGGAGCACCCCATGTGGCGGCGCTCTACGGTGCCCATCCAGATGGCGACAATCGCCCCTCGGGATTGCGCAAGAACATCAAGGACGTGCATGCCAAAAAAATAGCGGCCGTCGAAGCCATGATGGCGGAGGCTGGGAATGACGCGGAACTTCAAGCGGCGTACCGGGCGAAGATCGTCAAGGAGTCAAGCGCCAACCAGTTCGTCTATGACGCAGACCGCATGCGCAGCGCGCATCAAGCCTTGGACGAGCACGTGGGGGCACTTGAAGCGCAGCTGCAAAGCTCCGGCGGGCCATGGGTGCTCGGTGATGCCTACACGTTGGCCGACATCATGTGGACCAATAGCATCTACCGTCTGAAGTGGCTGGGCTTGGGGCGCTTTTGGGAGCAGGATTCGAGCCGACCGCGGGTGCGGGAATATGTCGAACGCGCCTTTGCGCGGCCCTCGTTCCGGCGGGCGGTGGTCAATTGGCCTGGCGCCTACGGCCCTTCTCCGCACGTCAAGGACTTTCGCGGGCCTCTCGCCCTCATCAGGTTCATCTGGCACATGCAGCGGCGGCAACCGGTCTAGCTCCGTCCCGCCCAGTGATCGAACCGAGCGAGGTGCTTGCGCATTTGCCGGTGTTGCCACGATCAAGCGAGTCGGCTGCTGCCCGGAGGGAGCGGGGACCAGCAGGTCGGTTCTTGAATCCGCGGCGCCCCACGGCGGTGCAGTTACTGGCCCTTGAAGGCCTGAAGCAGTTGCTGGTAGTCCGCAGTTGTCCGCAGCCGTGCGCCGTATTGCCGCACCAGCGCCGCGGCGGCGTAGTTGCCGAAGCGGGCGGCTTGGGGTTCGGCCATGCCAAGGCTTAGCCCATGCAGGCAGGCGCCGGCGTAAATATCGCCCGCGCCGGTGGTGTCGATGGCCTCGACGGCGAAGCCCGCCACTTCCCGGCTCCGGCCGTTGACCACGCTGATGCTGCCGCGGCTGCCTAGGGTAATGAAGCAGGCGCGGCCGATGTCCTTGAGTTCGGCGATGGCCAAGTCCAGCCGGTCGGTGCGGGCCCAGGTCAGGGCCTCCTCCTCGTTGCAGAACAGACAACGGACGCCGTTGCCAAGCAGGCGCTCGAGTTCCTCGCGGAAGAACGTCACCATGCTGGGGTCGGACAGGCTAACGGAGGCGGGCACGGCGAAGCCATCGGCCAGTTCCCGCGTGCGCACCGCGGCCTCCAGCCCGGGCGGCTGGGCACTGAGGTAGCCTTCGATGTACAGCGACCCGGCGCCAGCCAAGGCCGCCTCATCAATCTCGGCAGTGCCAAGGCTTCGGGAGACGCCGAGAAAGGTGTTCATGGAACGTTCCGCATCGTCCGTGATCAGGACAATGCAGCGTCCGGTCAGGCCGTCCGAACATCCGGCGTTGGCATTGGTGGACACGCCGGCCGTGGCCAAGTCGTCCAGAAAGTGCCGGCCCACGTCATCGCTTGCCACCTTGCAGGAATACACGGCGCTGCCGCCGAAGCCTTGGACCGCCATGACGGTGTTGGCTGCGGAGCCGCCGCTCATCCGCTGGTGCGGCCGCTCGGAAAGGTCGTCCCGCAAGCGGTGCAGGAACGGCTCCTCCACCAAGGTCATGTGGCCCTTGGCAATGTCGTGCCGAGCTAGGAAGGCGTCATCGACGCGATACTCCATATCGACCAATGCATTGCCGAGGCCATAAATGTCGTAGCTGGGCGAAGGCCGCCCAGCCGTGCGTTGAGCGCTCACAATTGCTGCAGTGCGCCGTCAGCGGCGGTCAGGGTGGCGTCGAGCACGTCCTGGGTGTGCTGGGCGCCTAGGAAAGCGGTTTCAAAAGCGCTTGGCGCCAAGTACACGCCCCGGTCAAGCATGGCGTGGAAGAAGCGGGCGAAGGTGTCGCTATTGGCATTGGCCACATGCGAAAAGGCTGTGACCGGCTGTGGGGCGTCGAAAAAGAAGCTCAGCATGCCACAGACGTGATTGACCGCGATGGATCGTCCGTGTTTGCTGGCCAAGGCTTGGAGCTCGCGGGCCAGATAATCCGTGCGCTGTTCCAAGTCGGCGAAGAAGCCCTCATCCAGCGCTTCCAAGGTGGCGATGCCAGCGGCGGCCGCCAGCGGATTGCCGGACAACGTGCCGGCCTGGTAGATGTCGCCCAGTGGCGCCAGCCGGTCCATGATGTCCGTTCGTCCGCCCAGCGCGCCAACCGGCAAGCCGCCGCCGATGATCTTGCCCAGCGTGGTGAGATCAGGCGTTACGCCGTAGCGGGCTTGGGCGCCGCCCAATGCGACCCGGAAGCCGGTAATCACCTCATCGAAGATCAGCAGGCTGCCATCGCCCTCGGTGACCTCGCGAAGGGTTTCCAGAAAACCCGGTTGCGGCGCAATGCAACCCATGTTGCCAGCCACCGGCTCGACGATTAGGGCGGCAATTTGCTGCGGATAGGCGGCATAGGCCTCGCGCACCGCCGCTGCGTCGTTGAAGGGCAGCGTCAGGGTTCGCGCTGCGACGGCTTCGGGCACGCCCGGGGAATTGGGAATGCCCAAGGTCAGCAGGCCGGAGCCGGCCTTGGCCAGCAGCGCGTCGGAGTGGCCGTGGTAGCAACCTTCGAACTTCACGATCAAGTCGCGGCCGGTGAAGCCCCGGGCGAGCCGAATGGCGGTCATGGTGGCCTCGGTGCCGGAGTTCACCAAGCGCGCCTTGTCGATGCCCGGCACCCGGTCAACGATGAGCTCGGCCAGCTCAATCTCCAATTCCGTGGGCGCGCCGAAGCCAAGGGCCTGTTGCGCCTGCGACCGCACGGCCGCCACCACCCGCGGGTCGCTGTGGCCAAGGATCATTGGCCCCCAGGAGGAGACGTAATCGATGTAGCGGTTGCCGTCCACGTCCTCAAGCCACGCGCCTTGGCCTGAGCGAAAGAAGATGGGATGCCCGCCGACGCCCTTGAAGGCTCGCACGGGTGAGTTGACGCCGCCCACAAGCGTGCGTTGGGCGCGGTCGAGCAGTAGCTGGGACTCGGTTCTATTCATCTGGTTTTCCTGATCGCGGGACAAGGTTGCCGATTGAATCAAATTTGCCCCCGTGCTTCGCCCCTGGGCAACGCGCCCGCCAGTTGGCTTGCGGCATCGCCTCGTCAGGGATGCTCAAAACGGCCTGATGACGGCGAGAATGATGATCAGCACCAGGGCGATGGTGGGCACTTCGTTGAACAGGCGCAGAAAACGCTCGCTGGGTGGTTGCTCCCCGGTCGCCATGGCCCGCATGAAGCGGCGGCACATGTGGTGGTGGCCGACCAGGCCGATAACCAGCGCAACCTTGATCCAGAGCCAGAGGCTGGCGGCGTGTGCGCTCCAAGTTACTATGAGCAGCCAGACGCCGAACACCAGCGTGGCGATCATCGCCGGATTCATGATGACTCGGTAGAGCCTTGCCTCCATGACCTCGAAGCGTTCGCGGCTTGGGGCGTCGGTGGCGGTGGTGTGGTAGATGAGCAGCCGTGGCAGGTAAAACAAGCCGGCGAACCAACACACCATGGCAATGAGGTGCGCGGCCTTGGTCCAGGCAATCGCGTTCATTTAATCTAACTCACTAGGTCAAGATGACAGGGCACGCTCGAAGGTCGATGCTTGAGGCTGGCTCCCTTCCCATATTCAGCGCGGCTAGGTTGCAAGTCTGCCGCGTTCGGCAATCTAGGACAATCCCCAATCTGCTGCCCAAGCCAAATCCAAGCCGGATTGCGGGCCAGCCCCGCCGCCGTCATGGCCGCCACGCCCTGCATGAGGTTGACCACGGCCATGGCATCAGCTTGGCGCAGCGCATTGGCATTGCCGAATTGGCTGGGTGGGAATTGCATGGAGCATGACGGGAGCGCGGTGTGGGTTACGTCGTTGGGCGAAAGGGGATTCGGTGTAGTCGCCGAAACGGCGCCAGCTTGAACCGATGGTTGCTGGACCGCCGGGGTCATGAGTTGACGGGTGTGGCAACCTTGTCCTGCGATCAGGAAAACCAGAGGTGCGAATGTGAGGGCTAGGTTCCGAACCGGCTTGCCACGCTTAGAGCAGATGGCCGTGCTGCCGCGCGGTCCGCTGTGGCGGTGGAAGTCCTTGTCCGTGCTGGTTCTGCTCTGTGCGGGCCTGTCGTTTGCCGGTTACTTCATGGGGCTCAAGCAGGCGGGCTTGGACCGTGCCGAGTTGGCGGCGCTTGAGGCGCAAAGACGCCGCTTGGGTCAAGAGGTGACGCTGCTGCGAAGGCAGTTGGTGGAGGAGCAACTGAAGGGCGAGGTGAACGAGCAGGCCAGAAGCGATTTGCAGGCCGAAATCAACGACCAGCGGGATGAGATTCTCAGGCTTCAGGAACAGGTGGCGCTTTACGAGGCCTTGCTGTCCACGAATCCATAGAGTGAGGGGGTAGCGGTTCAGCCGCATCCGCTTGATCACGCAAACGGGCGGGACCGCCGGGTGCTCGGGCAGCCAGGAGTTTCGCCTTAGCGAAACTCCAACGAACCTTGGCCCTCCGGAAGCCGCATCCGCTTGATCACGCAAACGGGCGGGACCGCCGGGTGCTCGGGCAGCCAGGAGTTTCGCCTTAGCGAAACTCCAACGAACCTTGGCCCTTCGGGCCAAGGTTCGCAGGTGCTGTTAGAATACCCCGCAGCCGAAGAGACAATCTGGAGCCTCAGTGGCCAAATCGGAATCTGATAAAGGCGTCACCCTGATCGCCAAAAACGCCAGTCTGGAAGGGGATGTCACCTTTGACAACGAGCTCTACGTGTACGGCCAGGTCAAGGGCAACATTCGGGCGGGCGGCGATAAGGCCACCTTGGTGATTGGCGAGCAGGGCAGGGTCAAGGGCGACGTCAGAGTGCCCGTGGTGGTCATCAACGGCCAGTTTGAAGGCACGGTGTTCGCCAGCAGCAAGGTGGTGCTTGCCGAGAAGGCCCGGGTTTCCGGCAACCTTTGCTACAAGCGCATCGAGATGCGGATCGGTGCCCGAGTGGACGGGCAACTGGCTCAGCAGGAAAAGGCTGGGGCGGAGGTTCATGCGTTTCCTGCGGCGGACCGTCCTGCTGCGGACCGTCCTGCTGCGGACCTTCCTGCTGCGGACCTTCCTGCTGCGGACCTTCCTGCTGCGGACCTTCCTGCTGCCGACCAAAAGGACGGCTAGTGTCTGCCTCCGCCGAAATCGCCTTCACCGAACGCGCCGCCGCCAAGGTTAGGGGGTTGATCAACGACGAGGGTCTTGATCTCAAGCTGCGCGTCTTCGTCACGGGAGGCGGATGCAGTGGGTTCTCCTATGGATTCACCTTTGATGAGGCGGTGGCTGACGACGACGCGGTGGTCAACCGCGGTGACGTGACCTTGGTTGTGGATAGCTTGAGCTATCAGTATCTCTTGGGCTCCGAAATCGACTACACGGAAGACCTGCAGGGCTCCCAGTTCGTGGTCAAAAATCCCAATGCCTCATCCACCTGCGGCTGCGGCAACTCCTTCGCGATTTAGGGCGCTTCTCGCCAAGCGGCATATGCTGAAGGGCTCCTCAGGGGTGCCGCAAGCCTCTGCACCGTGCATGCACTTGTTCTGAGCGTTCAGGGCGCATAGACGGCACCGATGACCCGGGCGCCGACGGCGCCAGTGACGCTGGGCACGTTGGCCGGTTCGTTCTGGAGGCGCTGATGGGCCAGCCAGGCGAAGGCGCCGGCTTCAATGGCGTCACCGTCCCAGCCGTGCTCATCCGCGGTGTCCACGGTTGCATTCGCCAACGCCACGAGCCGCTGCATCAGCAGACCGTTCAGGCGGCCGCCACCGCAAACAATGATGCGCTCGGTCTCCGGCGCCCAGTTGGCGATGGCGTTGGCGACCGAGGCGGCGGTGAACTCCAAAAGCGTTCGCTGGACATCTTCCGACCGCAGGTCGACATCTTCCGACCGCAGGTCGACATCTTCCGACCGCAGGCCAAGCCTCAAGTGTCCGCTCAGCCAATTGAGGTTGTAGTGCTCGCGTCCGGTGCTCTTCGGGGGCGCCTGGGCCAGATAGGGGTCGCTGAGCAACGACGCCAGCAGCGGCTCATCAACTTGGCCGCTGGCTGCCCAAGCGCCGCCTTCGTCAAAAGGGGCGCTTTGGTGTTCGGCGCACCATGCGTCCATGAGCGCATTGCCAGGCCCGGTGTCGAAGCCCAGCAGCGGGGTCCCGAGCCTGGTGATGTTGCTGATGCCGCCGACGTTCAGCACGATGCGGCGTTCTTGCTCATGGCTGAACAGCGCGGCGTGAAAGCCGGGCGCAAGGGGAGCGCCCTGTCCGCCGGCGGCGAGATCACGGCGTCGAAAATCGGCCACGGTTGCCACGCCGGTCAGCTCCGCGATGCGATTGGGGTCCCCGATCTGCACGGTGAAGGCATTGCGGCCGTGAGGGCGGTGGCGCACGGTTTGCCCGTGGCTGCCGATGGCCCGCACCGCGTCGGCCGCCAACCCTTGGCTGGCCATGAACCGGCTCGCCGTTTCGCCGATGAAGCGGCCCAGTTCGGCATCGGCATCCCCCAAGGCGTCAAGGTTGTCGTCGATCCCTTGACCCAGCCCAAGCAGGGTTTCGCGCAACGCAATCGGGAGGGGAAAGGTGCCATGGGCGATGAGGTGGACCGCACTGCCAGACACTTCAACGAGGGCCAAGTCCAAGCCATCGACGCTGGTGCCGGTCATCGCCCCAAGGTAGAGGCGGCTATCTTCCGACGTCAACGAGGGACTCGTTCCGATGGGCTGACAACGACGCGAGCAGCGGCGCCGTGCTTGCTTGGAAGCGCTCGGCTTCGGCCGCTGGCACCGGATCGGCATCGGGCAGCTTCACCGTGCGTGGGTTCTGGTGCACGCCGTTGACCAGAAACTCGTAGTGCAGGTGCGGGCCGGTGGCCCAGCCGGTGGCGCCCACATAGCCGATCGTTTGGCCTTGGCGCACTTGTTTGCCGGCGCGAATGCCGCGGGCGATTCGGGACATGTGCAGGTACTTGGTCACGAACTGCTCGCCGTGCCGCAGCACCACGTAGTTGCCGTTGGCGCTGTTCTTGGCGGCTGTGCTGACCACGCCGTCCCCTGACGCCATTATCGGCGTTCCCCGGGGGGCGGCATAGTCGATGCCCCTGTGCGGCATCGAGCGGTTCCAGAGCGGGTGCCTGCGGCGCAGGTTGAAGTTGGAGCTGATTCGGGTGAAGGACACCGGAGCCCTCAGGAAAGCCTTGCGCAGGCTCCGGCCCTGGGGGTCGAAGTAGCTGGCCTCACCGTTGGCGCCGACGTAGCGGGCCGCTTGGTAGCTGTCGCCTTGATTGATGAACTCGGCAGCCAGGATGTTGCCGAAGCCGATGAACTCGCCCTCCAGATACTCCTCCTCCAGGAGCACGAAAAACGCATCGCCGTCGCGGATGTCGAGGACGAAGTCGATGTCCCACTGGAAGATCTGGGCGAGTTCCATGGCCACTTGATCCGGCAGACCCGCGCGCTGGCTGGCCGTGAACAGGCTGTGGTCAATGATGCCGTGCTTGTAGACCTTCTTGCGCTGCGGCTCGAGGATGATCTCCTCGCCCTGAAAGCGGCTGCCTTCACGGCTGAACTTGAGCGTCTTGAGCGGGTCCGGCGAGTAGCTCAGGCTGAGCAGTCGGTCGTCCTTGTCAAGCACGAAACTGAACTCTTCGCCGGGAGTTATTCTGGCGAGCTGCGCGCCCAAGGGGCTGGCGGTGACCAAGCGGTGCAGTGCTTGGGCGGAGAGGCCCTCGCGGCTGAATATCAAGGCCAGGCTGTCGCCGGGCTGGACGACCACGTTTCGGCTGCGTTCGGCAGGGGAAGCCGAAGCTTGCGGAGTGGGAACAAGGGTGGGGGCAGGTGCCGTAGCGGGCACTGGAGACGCGGTTGGCGCTGCCGCGCCGTCTTCGTCAACACTGGGGCGGCTCTCGTATCTGGCAATGCCGAAAGCGCACAGGCACACGCAGACCAGTGCGATGCTGACGGGTAAGGCGTTGGATTGCCGGCTGCTGTTCAAGTGAGTTTCCGCTTTCAACCTTGGCTGGCGCCCCGCATTCGCTGCCTTACGGGCATTGACGCTGCCTTTCGGGCATTGACGTTGCCTTTCGGGCATTGACGCTGCCTCTCGGGCATTAAAAAGAGTCGCTGTTGACGAATTCGGGCATCTTCATACAGACAGCGAACACGAATGTCCAGAACTTGGCGCCAAAATGTAGTGACAACGCGTTGAAAATACTAAAAAAAGTTGAATTCTGGCGGAATTTGCTCCCGGTTCTGCTAAATTGCCGCCGCGATCTTCAACCTCTGATTTAACCCTGTCTTGGCCATTCAATGCTGCTTGACGACTTGAAAGCCCGCGGGCTGATGGAGCAGACCACCGATGCAAGCCGGTTGCGCAGCCACCTCGACGGGGCAATGCGCACGCTCTACTGCGGCTTCGACCCCACTGCCGACAGCCTGCACGTTGGCAATCTGGTGCCCCTGCTCACCCTGCGCCGATTCCAGCGCGCAGGCCATCGGCCCATTCTGCTGCTCGGCGGGGCCACCGGCTTGATCGGCGACCCGTCGGGTCGCGATTCGGAACGCAGCCTCAACGACTCTGAGTTGGTGGCGCATTGGGTGGAACGCATCAGGGGGCAGGTGGAGCCTCTTCTGGACCTTGACGGAGAAGCCGGGGCCCTGATTGAAAACAACCTGATGTGGACCCGGCAGCTTGACGTCATCTCCTATCTTCGGGATGTGGGCAAGTTCTTTTCCGTCAATGCCATGATCGGGCGCGATTCGGTTCGCAGCCGGCTGCAGCGCGACGACGCGGGCATTTCCTACACTGAATTCAGCTACATGCTCCTGCAGGCCAACGATTATCTGGAACTGGCGCAGCGCCATGGCTGCTCCTTGCAGATTGGCGGCAGCGATCAATGGGGCAACATTGTCTCCGGCATCGATTTGGTGCGCCGCCGGTTGGGCAAGGAGGCTCATGCGCTGACGGTTCCATTGGTCACCCGATCCGATGGCGCCAAGTTTGGCAAGACTGCGGACGGCGCTGTCTGGCTCGATCCCGCCAAAACCTCGCCCTATGCCTTCTATCAGTTCTGGCTCAACGTGGCGGATGCGGACGCAGTGAGCTATTTGCGGCTGTTCACGTTTCTGGACTTGGCAACCATCGACGAACTGGCGCAGGCCGCGACGCGAGCGCCGGAGCGGCGCGAGGCCCAGACCAAGCTTGCCGAGGAGGTCACCCGGCTCGTCCATGGGGCCGATGGCCTCGGCGCGGCGCGGCGGATCACCGACTGTCTGTTCGGCGGCGATCCTAATCGGCTTGAACGGGGCGACTTGCGGCAACTTGAGCTCGGCGGGTTGGAAAGCGCGGCCATTCCGGAACGGCGGCTGGGGCTTTTGGCGGCATTGGTGGACAGTGGCTTGGCCCCCTCCCGGGGGGCGGCGCGCAAGCTCGTGGCCGCCAAGGGCGTTTCCGTCAACGGCCAAGTGCGCGACGACCCGGCCTGTGAGCTCGACTTTGCCGACGCCCTCTACGGGCGCTACTACCTGCTGCGGCGCGGGAAGAAGAACTGGCGCATGTTGACTGGCCCTGACTGAGCAACAAAGGCGAGGCCACGGCGCAGCCCGGTTGCTCCCGGCCGCTCGAAAACAAAGTTGAATTTCCGCTTGCCATGCTCGCGAGCAGGCGTATAATCCGCATCCCTTCCGGGGCTGATAGCGCCGGACCGCTCTTTAACAGTGAAAAAGTAGACCATGTACGCGGCAGTCGAAACCGCCGGTCCGCCCTTGGGCGCGGCTATGGGTTTCGGCTGCAAATCAAGCCATTCGTGTGGGTAACACGAAGATTCATTTGGGAGCCAGACCATTCGCGTGATCGGTCGGGCGGCACTTTGCCGCTTGGTCAGGAGCGCAGCAAACTTAAACTGAAGAGTTTGATCATGGCTCAGATTGAACGTTGGCGGCAGGCCTAACACATGCAAGTCGAACGAGAAAGCGCCTTCGGGCGCGAGTAAAGTGGCGGACGGGTGAGTAACGCGTAGGAATCTACCCAGCGGTGGGGGACAACTCGGGGAAACTCGAGCTAATACCGCATGACATCCCAACTCTTCGGATGCGGGATCAAAGGGGGCCTCTCCTTGGAAGCTCCCGCCGTTGGAGGAGCCTGCGTTGGATTAGCTTGTTGGTGGGGTAATGGCCCACCAAGGCGACGATCCATAGCTGGTCTGAGAGGATGATCAGCCACACTGGAACTGAGACACGGTCCAGACTCCTACGGGAGGCAGCAGTGGGGAATCTTGGGCAATGGGCGCAAGCCTGACCCAGCCATGCCGCGTGTGCGAAGAAGGCTTTAGGGTTGTAAAGCACTTTCAGTGGTGAAGAAAATCTCGGGGCCAATACCCCCGGGCCTTGACGTTAGCCACAGAAGAAGCACCGGCTAACTCCGTGCCAGCAGCCGCGGTAATACGGAGGGTGCGAACGTTAATCGGAATTACTGGGCGTAAAGCGCGCGTAGGCGGTTCGGCAAGTGGGATGTGAAAGCCCCGGGCTCAACCTGGGAACTGCATTCCAAACTGCCGAACTGGAGTATGGTAGAGGGAGGTAGAATTTCCTGTGTAGCGGTGGAATGCGTAGATATAGGAAGGAATACCGATGGCGAAGGCAGCCTCCTGGACCAATACTGACGCTGAGGCGCGAAAGCGTGGGTAGCAAACAGGATTAGATACCCTGGTAGTCCACGCCGTAAACGATGAGAACTAGCCGTTGGGGCCCTTGAGGCCTTAGTGGCGTAGCTAACGCGATAAGTTCTCCGCCTGGGGAGTACGGCCGCAAGGTTAAAACTCAAATGAATTGACGGGGGCCCGCACAAGCGGTGGAGCATGTTGTTTAATTCGATGCAACGCGAAGAACCTTACCACCCCTTGACATCCTCGGAACTGCCTGGAGACAGGCGGGTGCCTTCGGGAACCGAGTGACAGGTGCTGCATGGCTGTCGTCAGCTCGTGTCGTGAGATGTTGGGTTAAGTCCCGTAACGAGCGCAACCCTTGTCCTTATTTGCCAGCGGGTCATGCCGGGAACTCTAGGGAGACTGCCGGTGACAAACCGGAGGAAGGTGGGGATGACGTCAAGTCATCATGGCCCTCACGGGGTGGGCTACAAACGTGCTACAATGGGCGGCACAGAGGGCTGCGAACCAGCAATGGCAAGCGAATCCCAAAAAACCGCTCGTAGTCCGGATAGGAGTCTGCAACTCGACTCCTTGAAGTCGGAATCGCTAGTAATCGCGAATCAGAACGTCGCGGTGAATACGTTCCCGGGCCTTGTACACACCGCCCGTCACGTCATGGGAGTGGGTTGCACCAGAAGTAGCTAGTCTAACCTTCGGGAGGACGGTTACCACGGTGTGGTTCATGACTGGGACGAAGTCGTAACAAGGTAGCCGTAGGGGAACCTGCGGCTGGATCACCTCCTTAAACCCTTAATCCTGAGCGCCGCGTGGCCACCTAGACGGTTTTCCGGCCGGCATTGCCAGCCAAGCAAACCGACTAGCACAAGCCGCGCAAGCAGTTGGCCGACTCTCCCTTGGAGAATGGGCCGTAAGGCGCAAGATCGGATCAATGGCTTTCACGAATCCAAGTGGGCTGCGCTGGCCAAGCCGTTCGGTTTTGGCCATCGGTGCAGCCGCGCCATTCCGCTCCGGTGGAATGGCACCCACACGAATGGCTTGACGCTACTTTTTCACCTTCTTTTCGGATTTCACATTCTTCGCGGATTGCGCACGGCCGCATCAACTGCGGCCGCACGAAAGGTCCAACGGGTCTGTAGCTCAGCTGGTTAGAGCGCACCCCTGATAAGGGTGAGGTCGGTGGTTCAAGTCCACCCAGACCCACCAGACCCACCGTCTTGCTTTCTATCGCTAACTTCTGGGGCCGTAGCTCAGCTGGGAGAGCGCCTGCCTTGCACGCAGGAGGTCAGGAGTTCGATCCTCCTCGGCTCCACCACCCTGGCGCTTGGTCCCGCCGCAATCCGCCTAATTTCTCGTTGCCGACGCTGTGCAAGCGGCGGCAACCGATCCTTAACAATTCAGAGACATGTAGCCGCATTGTTATTCAATGCAATAACAACGCGGGTAGCTGCCTGCCGAGAGGCGGGCGGCAAATTAGATGCGTCTTGGTGCAACGCGCAAGCTCCCCGTTCCGGCCTTTGGGCCGGGCACCCGCGGATTAACGTCCGGGGGAGTGAGCAGCGTTGCGCCGGCAAGAAACTGCATGACTGAAATCCAGCCAAACCGCCCATCCCATGAGCAGGCGGCGTCCGGGACCAACCTTGGGTTGGCCGTTGGCGCTGCTGTGGCAGGGTGGTTGAAGCATGCGTTGGATTATATGGTCAAGCATGAAAGTGCATCCGGTGGATGCCTTGGCAGCCAAAGGCGATGAAGGACGTCGTAACCTGCGATAAGCCTCGGGGAGCCGGTAAACAGGCCCTGATCCGGGGATTTCCGAATGGGGAAACCCACCGCTTTCGGGCGGTATCCATACCTGAATCCATAGGGTATGGAGGCGAACCCGGGGAACTGAAATATCTAAGTACCCGGAGGAAAAGAAATCAACCGAGATTCCCTCAGTAGCGACGAGCGAACGGGGAACAGCCCTTAAGCCCATGAATGGTTAGTGGAAGCATCTGGAAAGTTGCGCGATACAGGGTGATAGCCCCGTACACGAAAACGATCCATGGGTGAAATCGAGTAGGACGGGGCACGTGAAACCCTGTTTGAACTGTCTTCGGACGAGGGGGGACCATCCTCCAAGGCTAAATACTCTTGGCTGACCGATAGTGAACCAGTACCGTGAGGGAAAGGCGAAAAGAACCCCTGCGAGGGGAGTGAAATAGAACCTGAAACCGGATGCATACAAGCAGTGGGAGCCTGCCGACTCCTGGCTTTGGACATATCCTTCGGGAGAAAGTCCGTCAAGCTGGGATAACAGGTGGGTGACTGCGTACCTTTTGTATAATGGGTCAGCGAGTTACTTTTACTGGCAAGGTTAACCGTCTAGGGGAGCCGTAGGGAAACCGAGTCTTAACAGGGCGTTCAACCTCGCTTGCGAGGCAGTCGGTAGGAGTAGGCCCGAAACCGAGCGATCTAGCCATGGGCAGGGTGAAGGTTGAGTAACATCAACTGGAGGCCCGAACCCACTAATGTTGAAAAATTAGGGGATGACCTGTGGCTCGGAGTGAAAGGCTAATCAAGCTCGGAGATAGCTGGTTCTCCTCGAAATCTATTTAGGTAGAGCCTCTCGTATCACCGCCGGGGGTAGAGCACTGTTTGGGCTAGGGGGTCACCTAGACTTACCAACCCCATGCAAACTCCGAATACCGGTGAGTGCAATCGAGGGAGACACACGGCGGGTGCTAACGTCCGTCGTGGAAAGGGAAACAACCCAGACCGCCAGCTAAGGTCCCCAAGCGACAGTTAAGTGGGAAACGATGTGGGAAGGCCCAGACAGCCAGGAGGTTGGCTTAGAAGCAGCCATCCTTTAAAGAAAGCGTAATAGCTCACTGGTCGAGTCGGCCTGCGCGGAAGATGTAACGGGGCTCAAACTGTCCACCGAAGCTGCGGATGCCACGCCTTAGGGCGCGGCATGGTAGAGGAGCGTTCTGTACGCCTGTGAAGGCGGACCGTGAGGTCCGTTGGAGGTATCAGAAGTGCGAATGCTGACATGAGTAACGATAAAGGAGGTGAAAATCCTCCTCGCCGGAAGACCAAGGGTTCCTGCGCAACGCTCATCGGCGCAGGGTGAGTCGGCCCCTAAGGCGAGGCCGAAAGGCGTAGTCGATGGGAAGCAGGTTAACATTCCTGCACCGATCGGAGCTGCGATGGGGTGACGAAGAAGGCTAGGCTGGCCTGGAGACGGTGTCCATTTTCGGATGGCGGCCAGGTTTAAGCACGTAGGCTGGGGTCTTAGGCAAATCCGGGACCCCAAGGCTGAGATGTGATGACGAACCGCTCCTATACGAGCGGGAAGTGGTTGATGCCCTGCTTCCAGGAAAAACCTCTAAGCTTTAAGGCTGCGAACGACCGTACCCTAAACCGACACAGGTGGTCGGGTAGAGAATACCAAGGCGCTTGAGAGAACTCGGGTGAAGGAACTAGGCAAAATGGCACCGTAACTTCGGGAGAAGGTGCGCCGCCGGCGGTGACGGGACTTGCTCCCTGAGCTACTGGCGGTCGAAGATACCAGGTGGCTGCGACTGTTTATTAAAAACACAGCACTCTGCAAACTCGCAAGAGGACGTATAGGGTGTGACGCCTGCCCGGTGCCGGAAGGTTAATTGATTGGGTTAGCGCTCGGACTTGTCCGTTCGCGAAGCTCATGATCGAAGCCCCGGTAAACGGCGGCCGTAACTATAACGGTCCTAAGGTAGCGAAATTCCTTGTCGGGTAAGTTCCGACCTGCACGAATGGCGTAACGATGGCCACACTGTCTCCACCCGAGACTCAGTGAAATTGAAATCGCGGTGAAGATGCCGTGTACCCGCGGCTAGACGGAAAGACCCCGTGAACCTTTACTATAGCTTCGCACTGGACTTTGACTTGGTTTGTGTAGGATAGGTGGGAGACTTTGAAGCGGAGGCGCTAGCCTTCGTGGAGTCGTCCTTGAAATACCACCCTGGCCAATTTGGGGTTCTAACTCAGGTCCATGATCTGGATCGAGGACAGTGTGTGGTGGGTAGTTTGACTGGGGCGGTCTCCTCCCAAAGAGTAACGGAGGAGCACGAAGGTACACTCAGCATGGTCGGAAATCATGCAGTGCGTGTAAAGGCAGAAGTGTGCTTGACTGCGAGGCTGACGGGCCGAGCAGGGTCGAAAGACGGTCTTAGTGATCCGGTGGTTCTGTATGGAAGGGCCATCGCTCAACGGATAAAAGGTACTCCGGGGATAACAGGCTGATACCGCCCAAGAGTTCACATCGACGGCGGTGTTTGGCACCTCGATGTCGGCTCATCACATCCCGGGGCCGGAGCCGGTCCCAAGGGTATGGCTGTTCGCCATTTAAAGTGGTACGCGAGCTGGGTTTAGAACGTCGTGAGACAGTTCGGTCCCTATCTGCCGTGGGCGTATGAGATTTGAGAGGAGCTGCTCCTAGTACGAGAGGACCGGAGTGGACGAACCTCTGGTGTTCCGGTTGTCACGCCAGTGGCATTGCCGGGTAGCTATGTTCGGACGGGATAACCGCTGAAAGCATCTAAGCGGGAAGCCCACCTCAAGATGAGATCTCACTAAATCATTCCGATTTCTAAAGGGCCCTCGAAGACGACGAGGTTGATAGGCAGGGTGTGTAAGCGCTGTGAGGCGTTGAGCTAACCTGTACTAATTGCCCGTGCGGCTTGACCATATAATCGAACGCATCAACGTTGGCACGGATTTGCGTTGTTATGGTCATGCAGTTTCCTTGTAAAGGTGGGTGGCGTCTCCCCTTGCATCGCACCAAGCTGAATCCAAAGCTGGATGCGGTTCAAAAGAGACAACACCCGCAGGCGCATCGAACCGCGTTGTTGGCTACATGTTCTCTGAATGCTCTCGTCCTGAAGTGACTCAG
This sequence comes from Candidatus Azophilus sp., assembly GCA_965220835.1. GTDB lineage: Bacteria > Pseudomonadota > Gammaproteobacteria > Pseudomonadales > Azotimanducaceae > Azophilus. Next base: position 4,111,012 of record OZ244842.1, read on the forward strand.
AGCCTCCCCGGCTTGGGGGCTGTGGCTTGCCAGTTGCTGCCATGCGTTGGAATCTGGGCGAGAAACGGTTTGCCTGACGATACTAGCGTGTTGGAACCACCTGATCCCTTCCCGAACTCAGCAGTGAAACGACTCAGCGCCGATGGTAGTGTGGGGTCTCCCCATGTGAGAGTAGGTCGTCGTCAGGCTTTTGCACCAAAACCCCGCCTTTGGCGGGGTTTTTTTGTGCTGGCATGAGCGTCACTGGAATGGAGGAGAGGCTTTCGGCCTTGCTGCGCCGCTTGCTTGACGAGGGCGAGCTGCCTGCTGACCAGTTTGACTTCGAAGAGGCGGCTCCCGAAAGCTTGGGCCTTGAGGTCAGGGATGGCAGGGTTTCGCTGCCGGGGAGCGTGGCCGCTCTCGAGGCGGAGGCCATAAGCGCAATGCTCTCGCCGAAGGCGGCCGAGTGGCTGCGCGCCATGACCGTTTACACCGCCGTGGACTCCACCAATTCCCGCATGGTGCAACTGGCGCAGTCAGCGTCAATTGACGGACTGGCTTGGTTTGCGGAACTGCAGACCGCAGGCCGGGGCCGGCGCGGGCGTCGCTGGCTCACGCCGTTCGGGCGCAACATCGCGTTGAGCCTCGGTTTTGAGCTTGGCTTGCCTGCCGGCGCGCTCGGTGGCCTCAGCTTGGCGGTCGGCTTGGCGGTGGCCGAGCTTCTGCGCCGCCAAGGCATCGACGCGGCTGCCGTCAAGTGGCCCAATGACGTTTTCATCGGCGGCGCCAAGGTGTGCGGGGTTCTCATGGAAGTCGTGGCCAAAGCGGCGCGTTGCGCCTGCGTCGTCGGCATCGGCTTGAACGTGGATTTGCCGGCGGCTGCTCGCACAGCCATCGGCCAGCAAGTGACGGACCTCAGAGCCCAAGGCCTTTCGATGGACCGCAATGAGATTGCTGCCGCCTTGGCGTCGGGGGTCGTGGAGGCCGTGCTTCGCTTCAGCACGGAGGGTTTCCAGCCTCTTCGCTCGGCCTATGATCGTCTGCACGTTTGCCAAGACAGGCATTGCCGCATCATTCAAGGCAACCAAACCCGGGACGGCGTGGTTCTCGGCGTAACTGGCGAAGGCGCCTTGCGAATGCGCTGCGCAGGCGAAACCGTCGAGTTCACCGGGGGTGAAGTCTCCCTCCGCCCGGCCACCGAGCCCGGCTGGACTACCGAAAACTGAGTTAGGATGCCCCGGCCAACCCTCGGGGCGGTGGCATCGGGAGAACGACCGTGCGGATGCTCATCAATGGAAAAACGTGGCTGACGCTTGCGCTTATCTTCAATGCCGCTGTTGCGGCCCTGTCCTTTGCCTTCCCTCGCTCTCAGCCCGGGTTGCCAGTTGCGGAACCGACGCAAATGGCGATCAATGCCTCCCTCCCGCTGCCTGACGCGAGTGGCGATGCGGCCCTGCCGGACCTCGTTTGCCGACGCTGGGGCCCCTTGGGCGACCCCTCGGCCTTTGCGACCCTGATGCGGCGCATTGAAGCGGCGGGTGGCAGCGTGGAGCTCTTGCAAACCCCTCTGGCCGACCAGCCCGACCACCTGGTGCTCATTGGACCCGCCGCCTCGCCGGCGGCAACTCGGCGGCTGCGGGATGAACTGCTTTCGCAGTCGATCCCCAACCATCTGATCAGCGAGGCGCTTAGCTCGTCCCAGTGCAGCCCGCCCTTGACGCGGCAGGATCAACCAAACCTCGGCAGCGACGTCTCCAATTGCCCGGAGGAGGCTCAATTCGCCGGTGCGTTGGCCGTGGGCGTCTTTGCCGAATTGAACGCGGCCGCGGCGTTTGAGGCCGAATTGGCGACCTTGGGCTATCAAGTGAGGGTGGAGACCCTGACTGGCCCGCGCCAAGCCTACTACCTACGCGCCCAGACGCCCCGCGATGCCCCGCCCTTTGCCCTGCCTTCCACGCCCTGCCCAAGTGGCTCGTCCTAGGGAGCCTCTGATCAAGTCCCGGAAGTGCAGATCGACCTGTCCGGTGGGCTGGCAATGCTGCTTCAACCATGGGTGCGGGCTTACTGGGCTTGGGGCAGGGTGCAGGCATCCGGCTCGCCAAGCAAGTGCGATGCCACAAAAGAAATTGCAAACCAATTGGCCTATGGCCATTGCGCCTGCACATTGCCTTCTATAGAATGCCGCTCCCGCTTTTCGCCGCCATAGCTCAGCAGGTAGAGCAACTCACTTGTAATGAGAAGGTCCAGGGTTCAATTCCTTGTGGCGGCACCAGAGCCTTCGGGGTGCCTTTGGCGTGCCTGCGGTTTGCCTTTGGCTGGAGCGGGTGGTGTTGACGGACCGCCGTTAAGTGTTGTGCCGCATGGGTGACGGCAAAGGCAAGGGCTGTCGGGGCCTCAATGGCGTTGTGCCGCTGGCGTGAGGGCCGAACCAGGGTGCAGGGTGACCGGATTTATGCTGAGGGCGCGGTAGCTGGATTCTTGCGCCGAAATCGGGTGGGGTTCCCGAGTGGTCAAAGGGATCAGACTGTAAATCTGACGGCTTAGCCTTCGAAGGTTCGAATCCTTCCCCCACCACCAGGATTCGACGCCGCAATTGCCCAAGATGGAGGCGTCCCAAGGGCGGGAATGTTCGGGAATCGATGCGGCCTCGCTTGAGGCCTAACGAGGCGATGCCTCAGATCAACGAGTAGGAGGTCGCCGGGCGCAAAAGTGACTCATTTGATGACCTTGCCCCGCGATCAAGGAAACAACAAACGGAGATGGTCGAGCGGGTATAGTTCAGAGGCAGAACCTCAGCCTTCCAAGCTGATGACGCGGGTTCGATTCCCGCTACCCGCTCCAAAGCGCGCTGTTTGGATGGCTGAACGCTCACATAGCTCAGTCGGTAGAGCGCTTCCTTGGTAAGGAAGAGGTCATCGGTTCAAATCCGATTGTGAGCACCACTATATGGGCATGCAGGATGTATATGGGCATGCAGAATGGGCATGCAGATTACGGGCATACAGATTACGGGCATGCAGATTGGCAATGCAAATGGGTAACGCAGAGGTCATCGGTCCAAATCGAAAGGTGATTGCCAAGAGTAGTTGAGCGTCGCGCAGCGGCGTTTAGTTCGGTCCGTCGCTGGCGTTGACCGTCCCGAGGAGCAATCCCGAGGAGCAAAAGGAACAGGAAGTCATGGCGAAGGAGAAGTTTGAGCGCACCAAACCGCACGTTAACGTTGGCACGATTGGCCACGTTGACCACGGCAAGACGACGCTGACGGCGGCGCTGACGAAGGTCTGCGCGGCGGCGCGGGGGGGCGAGGTTCGGGAGTTCGACCAGATCGACAACGCGCCGGAGGAGCGCGAGCGCGGCATCACGATCGCGACGTCGCACGTGGAGTACGAGAGCGACGCGCGCCACTACGCGCACGTTGACTGCCCGGGCCACGCGGACTACGTGAAGAACATGATCACCGGTGCGGCGCAGATGGACGGCGCGGTGCTGGTGGTGTCGGCGGCGGACGGGCCGATGCCGCAGACGCGCGAGCACATCCTGCTGTCGCGCCAGGTTGGCGTGCCGCGGATCGTGGTCTACATGAACAAGGCGGACATGGTTGACGACGAGGAGCTGGTTGAGCTGGTTGAGATGGAGGTGCGCGAGCTCCTGGACCAGTACGAGTTCCCCGGCGACGAGACGCCGATCATCGTGGGCAGCGCGCTGAAGGCGCTGGAGGGCGACGAGGGCGAGCAGGGCATGGGCTCGATCCAGGCGCTGCTGGACGCCTTGGACAGCTACATCCCGGAGCCGGAGCGGCCGGTTGACCAGCCTTTCCTGATGCCGATCGAGGACGTGTTCTCGATCTCGGGCCGCGGCACGGTGGTGACGGGGCGGATCGCGCGGGGCGTGGTGAAGGTTGGCGACGAGGTGTCGATCGTCGGCATCAAGGAGACGCAGCAGACGACCTGCACGGGGGTTGAGATGTTCCGCAAGCTGCTGGACGAGGGCCGTGCGGGCGAGAACGTTGGCGTTCTGCTGCGGGGCACGAAGCGCGACGAGGTTGAGCGGGGCCAGGTTCTGGCGGTTCCGGGCAGCATCACGCCGCACACGGGTTTCGACGCGGAGGTTTACGTGCTGTCGAAGGACGAGGGGGGTCGCCACACGCCGTTCTTCCAGGGCTACCGGCCGCAGTTCTTCTTCGAGACGACGGACGTGACGGGGACGGTGGAGCTGCCGTCGGGCGTTGAGATGGTGATGCCGGGTGACAACGTGAACATGGCGGTGTCGCTGATCTCGCCGATCGCGATGGAGGAGGGCCAGCGCTTCGCGATCCGCGAGGGCGGGCGAACCGTCGGCGCCGGCGTGGTCACCAAAATCACTACCTAATCCATGCAGTGACGCGTGCTCCAATCATTGACACATTCTCCACTTATTGACAGAAGCAAGGCCAGTAGCTCAATCGGCAGAGCAGCAGTCTCCAAAACTGCAGGTTGGGGGTTCGATTCCCTCCTGGCCTGCCAATGCCTCGCCGCGATGATTCGGCGAGGGTGGTTGGCAACTCAACAAACTCCGTCCATTAGGTGGCGGTGCGAGATCTGATGGCGCAAGGATTGACCAAAAGAGCCGCAGGAACTGATGGCAGAAAGCTAGCGAGCGGCGGCGCTGACGCGACCGTCGGCGGTGGGCTGGATTGGCTGAAGTGGCTCATTGCCGTCGCTCTGCTGGGCTTGGGCGTGTTCGGCAACTGGTACTACCAGGACGAGTCGCTGTTGATGCGCGTCATTGGGATGATTGGCGTTGCCGGCGTTGCCGTCGGCATTGCGCTGCAAACCCAAAGGGGCGCAGCCATCTGGGCCTTGCTCAAGGAGGCGCGCGGCGAAATTCGACGGGTGGTTTGGCCAACCCGCGATGAAACCCTGCAGACCACCGTCATTGTCTTGGCGCTGGTGCTGGTCTTCGCCTTGATTCTTTGGATGCTCGATTCGGCGTTGAGCTGGTTGGTCTCCTCGGTTATCGGCTAGCGCCGGACATCGGATGAAAGAGCCGTTCATGGGCAAGAAATGGTATGTCGTGCACGCGTACTCGGGCTTCGAGAACAATGTGGCGCGGGCGCTTGGGGAGCGAATCGAACTGTCGCCGCACAAGGACCATTTCGGGCGCATACTCGTGCCGGCGGAGAAGGTGGTGGAAATGCGGGCCGGGCAGAAGCGCCGCAGCGAGCGCAAGTTCTTTCCCGGCTACGTCTTGGTGGAGATGGAACTCACTCAGGAAACCTGGCATCTGGTCAAGCAGACCCCTAGGGTCATGGGGTTCATCGGCGGCACGGCCGACAATCCCGCGCCGCTGTCGCCCAAGGAGGCGGACGACATCCTGGCGCGCGTTGAAGCGGGCACCGGCAAGGCTGCGCCCAAGGTGGTCTTCGAGCCGGGCGAGGTGGTGCGGGTCATTGATGGGCCCTTTAATGATTTCAGTGGCTATGTTGAGGAAGTGAACTACGAGAAGAGCCGGCTGCATGTGGCGGTGACCATATTTGGTCGCTCGACGCCGGTGGAGCTCGACTTCGGACAGGTGGAGAAAGGTTAAAGGCTGCTGCTGGAGGCTAAGGACGCAAAGCCTTAAAGCAATGGCAGGGTGGTCGTCGGGCGTGAGGTTGGCCAATTGGGCAACTGCTTCCGGCAACCAAGTAGAAAAAGTAGTTCGCTGCCCGCGCAAACGGGGAGCTCAATAAGCGGCCGAACTGCCGCGTTATGGGCGCTGGCACCCGAGGAGATAAGTAGATGGCAAGAAAAGTCATGGCCTATGTCAAGCTGCAGGTACCGGCAGGACAGGCCAATCCCAGCCCCCCCGTCGGTCCGGCCCTAGGCCAGCACGGCGTCAACATCATGGACTTCTGCAAGGCCTTCAACGCCCAGACCCAGAGTCTGGAGCAGGGCTTGCCGATCCCTGTGGTCATCACCGTTTACGCGGACCGCAGCTTCACCTTCATTACCAAAACCCCTCCGGCATCGGTGCTGCTCAGAAAGGCGGCCGGCATCGACAAGGGCAGCGCCACCCCCAACACGGTCAAGAAGGGCACCGTCACGCGCAGCCAACTTGAGGAAATCGCCAAGCTGAAGGACCCCGATCTCACCGCCGCGGATCTCGACGCCGCCGTGCGCACCATCGCCGGCAGCGCCCGCAGCGCAGGCATCGAAGTGGTGGAATCCGGAGATGCGGCAATTGCGGAGGGCGCGTAAAATGGGCAGGTTGAGTCGTCGCAGGCAGGCCATTGCCGAGGCCGTGGACCAAGGCAAGTTCTACCCCATTGACGAGGCGGTGGGCTTGCTCTCCGAGTTGTCCAAAGCCAAGTTCAAGGAGAGTTTTGACGTATCCGTAAACTTGGGCGTCGATGTGCGCAAGTCCGACCAAACGCTTCGGGGCGCCAGCACGCTGCCCCACGGCACGGGCAAGTCGGTGCGCGTGGCGGTCTTCGCCCAAGGCGAGAGTGCCAACCAGGCCGAAGCCGCAGGGGCGGATGCGGTCGGGCTTGACGAGCTTGCGGAGCGAATCAAGGGCGGCGACCTGAATTTTGACGTGGTCATCGCCACGCCGGACGCGATGCGCGTGGTCGGCCCCTTGGGTCGCGTGCTCGGTCCGCGGGGGCTGATGCCCAACCCGAAGACCGGCACCGTCACCGCGGATGTGGAGACGGCGGTCAAAAGCGCCAAGGCGGGCCAAGTTCGGTTCCGCACCGATCGGGGCGGCATCGTGCATGGCAGCGTCGGGCAAGTGGGCTTCTCAGCGGTCCAAATCAAGGAAAACTTGGAGACGCTGGTGGCGGATTTGAAGAAATCGCGGCCGGCCTCTGCAAAAGGCGTGTATCTCAAGAAAATCACGCTATCGACAACGATGGGGCCAGGTCTGGCCATAGATCAAGCGTCGTTGGAGGTTTAGCGGCCTTCCATTGGCGCCTCCTGCGGTCGAACGCGGAGCGCAGCGCTCACCTAAACCGACACGCGAAACCATCAAGCGGAACAACAAGGCGGAATCAAGTGGCTCTCAGGCTGGAACAAAAGCAGACAATCGTCGCCGAAGTGGGCGCCGAAGCGCGCAAGGCGCACTCGGCCGTGTTGGCGGACTTCCGCGGCTTGACCGTGGTTGACATGACTGAATTGCGCGCCAAGGCGCGTCGGGAAGGCGTGTACCTCCGTGTGGTTCGCAATTCCCTGGCGCGCCGCGCGGTCGCCGGCACCGACTACGAGTGCTTGAACGACGCCCTTGAGGGGCCGACCCTGCTGGCTTTGTCTTTGGACGAACCGGGCTCGGCGGCTCGCCTGATTAAGGCTTGCGCCGACGAATATGAAGCCCTTGAAGTGAAGGCGCTGGCCATTGGCGGCACCTTGCTCGCGGCCAGCGAAATTGACCGGGTCGCGAAACTCCCCACCCGTTCCGAAGCGCTCGCCCTGTTGATGAGCGTCATGCTGGCGCCTGCGGCCAAGCTGGTCAGAACCTTGAACGAGGTGCCGGCTAAGCTGGTGCGCACCTTGGCGGCGGTCAGCGAGGCGAAGTCCGCGCACGGGGGCGCGCAAACGGGCGCGCAGGCTGAAGACGCCTCGGAAGCCGAGGCCTCGCAAGCTGAAGCCTCGGAAGCGGAGGCTACGGAGGCAGTGGAAGCCGAGGCCGTGGAAGTGGAATCCGCGGACGAGTCGTCCGCGAGCGAAGATTCCGCGGACGTGAAGCCGGTGAATGAGCAGGCCGCGGACAAGGTGTCCGCGGACGAGGCGTCCTCGGACGTGAAGCCCGAGAAAGAGCAGGCTGCGAAAAAGCAGGCTGCGAAAAAGCGGGCCGCGAAAAAGCAATCCGAAAAAGCCAGCGCACAAGACGCGCAACCTAAGGGCGACGACTGAATCCACTTGGAAACGGCGCACCCACGGCTTGAAATTGAAAACTGGCCATCCTCAAGGCCCAACGGCCGGGAGCAAAAAGCCCGGAACCAACAGGAAATACAACAGGAAACACAAAAGGAGATCAAAACTATGGCTTTGTCCAAAGACGACATCCTGAACGCCATTGCCGACATGAGTGTCATGGAGGTGGTGCAGCTCGTTCAGTCCATGGAAGAGAAGTTCGGCGTATCCGCCGCAGCGCCAGTTGCGGTTGCGGCGGCGGGCGCCGGCGATGGCGGCGCCGAGGCAGCCGCTGAGGAGCAGAGCGAGTTCGATGTCGTGCTAAGCGTCATTGGCGACAAGAAAGTCAACGTGATCAAGGTGGTGCGCACGATCACCGGGCTCGGCTTGAAGGATGCCAAGGGCTTGGTGGATGGCGCGCCATCGACCGTCAAGGAAGGCGTCGCCAAGGAAGAGGCCGAGGAAATCAAGAAGCAGCTAGAGGAAGCGGGTGCCCAAGCCGAGTTGAAGTAGCTTGGCTGGTTCGGTGCATCACGTGGAGACGGCTTCACGGCCAACCGGTCGTGACTTGGTCGTCAGCGGCGAGCTGTTCCTAGGCAATCCCAAGGCGCCGAGTCCGGCGGGCAGCCGGTGCCCGAATGCCCGCCTATGGCGCCTTGCCGGCGCGGTCCACGGCTTCATCACCACCCTGCCGTTCCCCGGAAGGGGACCTGGCCGAGTGTCCGCGCGGCAAAAGCCCTTGCGGCACAGGTCGCTGCAGCGGCAATGGTTGCAGCGGCAATGGTTGCAGCGGAAATGGCTGCAGCGGAAATCGTTGCGGCAAAGTCCCTTTGCGCAAAAGCCGATGCGGCAAGAGCCCTTGTTTGAGAGACAAGAGAATTGAAAGACAAGGGAATTGAAAGACAAGAGAATCCGGGAGATTCGAATGGCGTATAGCTTTACCGAGAGAAAGCGTGTCCGCAAGGACTTCGGCAAGATTGCCGAGTCCATGGAAATGCCCTACCTGCTGGCCATCCAAGTGGAGTCCTACGGCAAGTTTCTGCAGCGTGGCGTTCCCGCTGGCAAGCGGCGCGAAGTGGGCCTGCATGCCGCGTTTCGTTCGGTGTTCCCCATTGTCAGTTACTCGGGCAACGCGGCCCTTGAGTACGTTGACTACCAGCTCGGGGAACCGGCTTTCGACGTCAAGGAGTGCATCCTGCGCAGCATCACCTACGCTGCGCCGTTGCGCGTCAAGGTGCGCTTGATCATCTATGACCGGGAGTCGTCCAGCAAGGCGATCAAGGACATCAAGGAGCAGGAGGTGTACATGGGCGAAGTGCCGCTCATGACCACCAACGGCACCTTCGTCATCAACGGCACGGAGCGGGTCGTCGTTTCCCAGCTGCACCGCTCGCCGGGCGTGTTCTTCGACCACGACCGGGGCAAGACCCACAGTTCGGGCAAGCTGCTCTACTCCGCCCGGGTGATTCCCTACCGTGGCTCTTGGCTGGACTTTGAGTTTGACCCCAAGGACTGCGTGTTCGTGCGCATTGACCGCCGCCGCAAGCTGCCGGCGACGATCATTCTGCGGGCGCTTGGCTGCTCGAGCGAGGAGATGCTCGGCATGTTCTTCGACATGAACGTCTTCCACGTCAAGAAGAGCGGCTTCTCGCTGGACTTGGAGGCGGATCGGCTGCTTGGGGAAGTGGCGTCGTTCGACATCACCACACGCCAGGGCGATGTGATCGTGGAGGAAGGCAACCGCGTGACCAAACGCCATGTCAACCTGCTTCAGCAAAGCCGCATCAAGCGCTTGGACGTGCCTCGGGAGTACCTGCTTGACGGGGTGACGGCCGAGGATGTCATTGACGAGGAAACCGGCGAGATTCTGCTGCCGTGCAACTCCGTCATCACCGAGGAGGTGCTCGACAAGCTGCTGGAGATGGAAGTCTCGACGATCAAGACCATCTACACCAACGAACTCGATTGCGGGCCCTACATCTCGGATACGCTGCGCATCGACCCGACCTCCAATCAGCTTGAGGCTCTGGTGGAGATCTACCGGATGATGCGTCCGGGCGAGCCGCCCACCAAGGAGGCCGCGGAGAACCTGTTCGAGAACCTGTTTTTCTCCAAGGAGCGCTACGATCTGTCAACGGTTGGCCGCATGAAGTTCAACCGCCGTCTCGGGCGTGGCAAGACCACGGGTGAGGGCGTCCTGTCCAGGGAGGACATCATCGATGTGCTCAAGATCCTCATCGACATCCGCAACGGCCGTGGTTCGGTTGATGACATTGACCATCTCGGCAACCGCCGGGTGCGCTCCGTGGGCGAGATGTCCGAGAACCAGTTCCGCGTCGGCCTGATCCGCGTGGAGCGGGCGGTGAAGGAACGTCTGTCGCTGGCCGAATCCGAGGGGCTGATGCCCCAGGACATGATCAACGCCAAGCCGGTGGCGGCGGCGGTCAAGGAGTTTTTCGGCTCCAGCCAGCTCTCCCAGTTCATGGACCAGAACAACCCGCTTTCCGAGGTCACCCACAAGCGGCGGGTGTCGGCCTTGGGGCCGGGCGGCCTGACCCGGGAGCGCGCCGGGTTCGAGGTTCGCGACGTGCATCCCACCCACTACGGGCGGGTTTGCCCCATCGAGACCCCGGAAGGTCCCAACATCGGCCTGATCAACAGCTTGGCGGCCTACGCCCGAACCAACGAGTACGGCTTTTTGGAAACCCCCTACCGCAAGGTGGTGGAAGGCCAGGTCGCGGACGAGATCGAGTACCTATCGGCCATCGACGAAGCGGAGTACGTCATCGCCCAAGCCAGCTCCCGGCTCGACGACGACGGCGCCTTTGCCGAGCCCTTGGTGGACGTGCGCCATCAGAACGAGTTCGCCAAGATGGAGCCGGACAACGTCAACTACATGGACGTCTCGCCCAAGCAAGTGGTCTCCATCGCCGCCGCGCTGATACCCTTCCTGGAGCACGATGACGCCAACCGGGCGCTGATGGGGTCGAACATGCAGCGCCAGGCCGTGCCCACCCTGCGCACCGAAAAGCCCTTGGTGGGCACTGGCATCGAGCGCCACGTGGCCCGGGACTCCGGCGTCTGCGTCACCGCCAGCCGCGGAGGCGTGGTGGACAGCGTGGACGCCGGGCGCATCGTGGTGCGCGTGTCGGAGCGGGAAACCGAGGCCAACGAAGCCGGGGTGGACATCTACAACCTGATCAAGTTCACCCGTTCCAACCAAAACACCTGCATCAACCAGCGGCCCTTGGTGGCACCGGGCGACCAAATCGAGCCGGGCGACATTCTGGCCGACGGCCCCTCGGTGGACATGGGTGAACTGGCGCTCGGCCAGAACATGCGGGTCGCCTTCATGCCTTGGAACGGCTACAACTTCGAGGACTCCATTCTGGTCTCGGAACGGGTGGTGCAGGATGACCGCTTCACCAGCGTTCACATCCAGGAGCTGACGTGCATTGCGCGCGACACCCGGCTTGGCCCGGAGGAGATCACCAGCGACATTCCCAGCGTCGGCGTGGGCGCGTTGTCCAAGCTCGATGAGTCGGGCATCGTCTACATCGGCGCCGAAGTTGCCGCGGGGGACATCCTCGTGGGCAAGGTGACGCCGAAGGGCGAAACCCAGCTCACGCCGGAGGAGAAGCTGCTGCGGGCCATTTTCGGAGAAAAGGCCTCGGACGTGAAGGACACCTCCCTGCGGGTTCCCACCAGCGTCAAGGGCACGGTGATCGACGTGCGCGTGTTCACTCGCGATGGGGTGGAGAAGGACGATCGCTCCAAGGCCATTGAGCAAGCCGAACTGGCGCAGATTCGCAAGGACCTCGACGATGAGCACCGCATCGTCGAGTCGGCGACCCAAGAGCGGCTGCGCAGCGCGCTGACCGGCCAGGAAGCGGCGCAGTTGCCGGGCGTGGACGGCCGGGCGGAGGTCACCGCAGCCTACTTGGATGAAACGCCGTTCGAGGACTGGTTCAGAATCCGCATGGCCGACGATGGCCTCAACAAGCAGATCGAAGGCGCGGAGAAGCAATTGAAGGCCCGTGCCAAGCGCTTGGAGGAGATCTTCGAAGACAAGCGCTCAAAGCTGGAAAGCGGTGACGACCTCAACCCGGGCGTGCTGAAGATCGTCAAGGTCTATCTCGCCATCAAGCGCCGCATTCAGCCGGGCGACAAGATGGCCGGCCGGCACGGCAACAAGGGCGTGATTTCGGTGATCATGCCGATTGAGGACATGCCCTTTGACGACAACGGCGAGCCGGTGGACATCGTCCTTAATCCATTGGGCGTGCCGTCCCGGATGAACGTCGGCCAAGTGCTCGAAACCCACTTGGGTTGGGCCGCCAAAGGCATTGGCGATCAGATCAATGCCTTGATTGAGGAACAGCGCCAAGCAGGGCAAAGCGGCCAGGCGGAGAAGCTCCGTGGCTACCTCGACGAGGTGTACAACACCGTCGGCGAGCGCAAGATCGACCTCGCCGAGTTTTCGGATGCTGAAATCCTGGAGCTGGCCGGTAACTTGCGTAGCGGGCTGCCCATCTCCACGCCGGTGTTCGACGGTGCTGCGGAATCGGAAATCAAGCAGATGCTGCGGCTGGCCGGGCTGCCCGAGAGCGGCCAGACGACCCTGTACGACGGCCGCACCGGGCAGGCCTTTGACCGCCCGGTGACCATTGGCTACATGTACATGCTCAAGCTCAACCACTTGATTGACGACAAGATGCACGCCCGCTCCACGGGCTCCTACAGCCTGGTGACGCAGCAGCCCTTGGGCGGCAAGGCGCAGTTTGGCGGCCAGCGCTTTGGCGAGATGGAGGTCTGGGCCTTGGAAGCCTACGGCGCTGCCTACACCCTGCAGGAGATGCTGACGGTGAAGTCGGACGACGTGAATGGACGCACCAAGATGTACAAGAACATCGTGCTTGGTGATTTCCGCATGGAGGCCGGCATGCCGGAGTCCTTCAACGTGCTGGTCAAGGAGATCCGTTCGCTCGGCATCAACATTGAGCTGGAAACTGAATGACGCGGGTTCCGAAGCAACGGCGTCCGTGGAACCAATTGTTCGAACCAAAAGTCTGAATCGATAGTCAAAACCCATTAAGAGCAGCCGGAGGAAACCTTGAAAGGCCTACTAAACGTTCTGAGGGATCAAGGGGAAGCGACCGAGTTTGACGCGCTTCACATCGGCCTGGCCTCGCCGGAAATGATCAAGTCCTGGTCATTTGGCGAGGTGCGCAAGCCGGAGACCATCAACTACCGCACCTTCAAGCCGGAGCGGGATGGCTTGTTCTGCGCCCGCATCTTCGGCCCGGTGAAGGACTACGAGTGCCTGTGCGGCAAGTACAAGCGCATGAAGCATCGCGGCGTGGTGTGCGAGAAGTGCGGCGTTGAGGTGACGCTGACCAAGGTGCGCCGGGAACGCATGGGGCACATCGACCTCGCCAGCCCCGTTGCCCACATCTGGTTCCTGAAGTCGTTGCCGTCGCGCATCGGCCTGCTGCTGGACATGACGCTCCGGGACATCGAGCGCGTGCTCTACTTCGAGTCCCATGTGGTGGTTGACCCCGGCCTGACGGACTTGGCCCAAGGCCAGTTGCTCACTGACGAGGAGTACTTCGAGAAGCTGGAGGAGTACGGCAGTGAGTTCGACGCCCGCATGGGCGCCGAGGCCATTCAGGAACTGCTGGTGTCCATGGACTTGAAAGGGCAGATCCAGGAACTGCGCGAAGCGATTCCGGCCACCAATTCGGAAACCAAGATCAAGAAGCTCTCCAAGCGCCTGAAGCTGATGGAGGCGTTCGTCAATTCCGGCAACAAGCCGGAGTGGATGATCCTCAAGGTGCTGCCGGTGTTGCCGCCGGACCTGCGTCCGCTGGTTCCCTTGGACGGCGGCCGCTTCGCCACTTCGGATCTCAACGACCTCTACCGCCGGGTCATCAACCGCAACAACCGCCTGCGGCGCCTGCTCGACCTTTCGGCGCCGGACATCATCGTGCGCAACGAAAAGCGCATGCTGCAGGAGTCGGTGGATGCGCTGCTCGACAACGGCCGCCGTTCCCGCGCCATCACCGGCACCAACAAGCGGGCGCTGAAGTCGCTGGCGGACATGATCAAGGGCAAGCAGGGCCGGTTCCGGCAAAACCTGCTTGGCAAGCGGGTCGATTACTCGGGCCGTTCGGTCATCGTCGTCGGGCCGACGCTGAAGCTGCATCAGTGCGGACTGCCCAAGAAGATGGCCTTGGAGCTGTTCAAGCCGTTCATCTTCGGCCAGCTTCAGGACCGTGCGCTGGCCACCACCATCAAGGCCGCCAAGAAGATTGTGGAGCGCGAAACCGCTGAGGTCTGGGACATCCTGGCTGAGGTCATCCGCGAGCACCCGGTGCTCCTGAACCGGGCGCCGACGCTGCACCGCCTCGGCATTCAGGCCTTCGAACCGGTGCTGATTGAAGGCAAGGCCATTCAGCTGCACCCGTTGGTCTGCACCGCCTACAACGCGGACTTCGACGGCGATCAGATGGCCGTGCACGTGCCGCTGACCCTGGAGGCCCAGTTGGAGTCTCGGGCGTTGATGATGTCCACCAACAACATCCTTTCGCCGGCCAGCGGCGAGCCGATCATCGTGCCCTCCCAGGACGTGGTGCTTGGCGTGTACTACATGACTCGCGAGCGGATCAACGCCAAGGGCGAGGGCATGGTGTTCGTCGATACCCACGAAGTGCATCGGGCCTATCACGGCGGCCATGTGGAATTGCACGCCAAGATCAAGGTGCGCCCCCCGGGCGAGGACGGCGGTGAACTCATCGACACCACGGTGGGCCGCGTGCTGCTCTACGAGATCGTGCCGGGCGTACTGCCCTTTGCCTCGGTCAATAAGACCATGGACAAGAAGGCGATTTCCCGCCTGATCAACGATTGCTACCGCAAGGTTGGCCTGAAGGACACGGTGGTGTTCGCCGACCAGCTCATGTACACGGGCTTCAGCCACTCAACGGCTTCGGGTGCCTCCATCGGCGTCGATGATCTGGTCATCCCTGACCAAAAGGCCCAGATCATCGAGGATGCCAAGGATGAGGTGCAGGAGGTGGAGCGGCAGTACGTCTCCGGCCTGCTCTCCGAAGGCGAGAAGTACAACAAGGTGGTTGACATCTGGTCTTGGGCCAACGACAAGGTCGCGCGCTCGATGATGGACAGCATCTCCAAGGAGGCCGTGATTGATCGCGATGGCGAGGAGCAGGAGCAGAACTCCTTCAACTCGGTGTTCATCTACGCGGATTCCGGCGCCCGGGGCTCCCCGGCCCAAATTCGCCAGTTGGCCGGCATGCGCGGCCTGATGACGCGCCCGGACGGTTCGATCATCGCCAACGCCATCACCGCCAACTTCCGTGAGGGGCTGAACGTCAATGAGTACTTCATTTCCACGCACGGCGCTCGCAAGGGTTTGGCCGACACCGCTCTGAAGACGGCCAGTTCGGGCTACTTGACCCGGCGCTTGGTGGACGTGGCGCAGGATGTGGTCGTCACCGAGGTGGACTGCGGCACCAGCAACGGCCTAAAGGTCTCGGCCATCATCGAGG
Organism: Candidatus Azophilus sp.; assembly: GCA_965220835.1. Lineage (GTDB taxonomy): Bacteria > Pseudomonadota > Gammaproteobacteria > Pseudomonadales > Azotimanducaceae > Azophilus. The sequence continues at coordinate 4,126,427 of OZ244842.1, forward strand.
GCGGCGACGTGGTCGAGCCCTTGGGCGACCGCGTGCTCGGCCGCGTCGTGGCGGACGACGTGGTGGACCCGAAGACCGGGGAGATTGTGTTCGCGGTCGGCGACATGCTCGATGAGTCCGGCGTGGAAAAACTGGACCAACTCGGCATCGACGAGATCACGGTGCGCTCGGCCATCACCTGCGATACGCGCTTCGGAGTGTGCGCCACCTGTTACGGACGCGACCTCGCTCGCGGCCATCGGGTCAACGTCGGTGAGGCGGTGGGTGTCATCGCCGCGCAGTCCATCGGCGAACCGGGCACTCAGCTCACCATGCGCACCTTCCACATCGGCGGTGCGGCCTCCCGGGCGACGGCCATTGACAGCATCGAGGTCAAGCACGGCGGCTCCGTTCGCCTGCACAACTTAAAGACGGTGACCCGGCCCTCCGGAGAACTGGTGGCGGTCTCCCGATCTGGCGAAATCGCCGTTGCCGACAGCCACGGCCGGGAACGGGAGCGTTACAAGCTGCCTTACGGCGCGGTCATTTCCGTGGCCGAAGGCGACGCGGTCGAATCCGGTGACGTGATTGCGCGCTGGGATCCGCACACCCACCCAATCGTTGCCGAGGTGGAGGGCGTGGTTGAATTCCAGGACATGGAGGAAGGCCATTCGATCAACCGCCAAACCGACGAGTTGACCGGCTTGACCAACATCACGGTTCTCGACCCGAAGGATCGCCCGACCGCCGGCAAGGACCTGCGTCCGGCGCTGGTGCTGGTTGATCCGTCGGGGGAAAGGGATCCGGCCAAGGACACGACCTACTCGCTGCCCAGCGACGCCATCCTCAACCTGGAGGACAAGGACGCGGTGCATGTGGGCGACATCATTGCCCGCATTCCCCAGGAAGGCTCCAAGACGCGGGACATCACCGGCGGCCTGCCCCGGGTGGCGGACCTCTTCGAGGCGCGCAAACCCAAGGAGCCGGCAGTGCTGGCCGAGGCCTCTGGCGTGGTCAGCTTCGGCCGCCCCACCAAGGGCAAGCAGCGGCTGGTGATCACGCCTGCCGAGGGCGATCCGGTGGAAACCTTGATTCCCAAGTGGCGCAGCGTCGATGTCTTTGAGGGCGAGCAGGTTGAAAAGGGCGAAGTGGTGTGCCACGGCCCCTTGAGCCCCCACGACATCGTCCGCCTGAACGGCGTCGAAGCCTTTGCCAAGTACATCATCAACGAGATTCAGGAGGTGTATCGGTTGCAAGGGGTGAAGATCAACGACAAGCACATCGAAGTGATCGTGCGGCAAATGCTGCGCAAGGTGGAGGTGCTTGCACCGGGCGATTCCGACCTCATCCGCGGTGAGCAGATCGAGTACACGCGCCTGCGAGAAGTCAACGAGACGCTCGTTGAGGAGGACAAGGAGCCGGTGGACTACCAGCGCGTGCTGCTCGGCATCACCAAGGCCTCCTTGGCCACGGAGTCCTTCATATCGGCGGCTTCGTTCCAGGAGACCACGCGCGTGCTCACGGAAGCGGCGGTGACCGGCAAGCAGGACGCCCTGCGCGGCTTGAAGGAGAACGTCGTCGTCGGGCGGCTGATACCGGCGGGCACGGGCCTCACCTACCACAGTGAGCGCAAGCGCCGGCGGGCCGAGGAAGCGGCCAACCTGCGGGCCTCCGCATTGATGCCTGCCGCAGCACCGGCCCGAGTGGACGACATCGACGCCAAGCTGTCGGAAGCATTGAGCGCGAGCGAGTAGTTGGTGAGGGCGCGGAGTTTCGCGTTGGAGCTTGGCCCCAGGCCAATCTCTGGCGCGAGGCCGATTGCGAACCAAGGTTTGACTCTGCGGCATGAGGTGTTGCCATCCAGAGGCCATGCAGAGGCGTTGCTTGATTTGGCAATGAGATTTAGAATGCCGCGCCCCGGCGGCGGGTAGGATTGCCCCGGGGCCTTAACGAACGGAGAAATCATGGCCACCATCAGTCAATTGGTGCGCAAGCCGCGCAAGCGCAAGGCGCGCAAGAACATTGTTCCCGCCTTGCAGGGCAACCCGCACAAGCGCGGCGTCTGCACACGCGTTTACACCACCACGCCCAAGAAGCCGAATTCCGCGCTGCGCAAGGTGTGCCGCGTGCGCTTGACCAATGGCTATGAGGTCACCTCCTACATCGGCGGCGAAGGGCACAACCTGCAGGAGCACTCGGTGGTGTTGATTCGCGGCGGCCGCGTGAAGGATCTGCCCGGCGTGCGCTACCACACGGTTCGCGGCACCTTGGACACCTCCGGGGTGGCCGACCGCAAGCAGGGTCGTTCCAAGTACGGCGCCAAACTGCCGCGGTAAACGTTATCCACTAGTCGATCCCCCCAAAGTAAGGCCCCGGCGCTTAAGCCCATTCGGCGTAAGCCCTCGGGGAGCCCCCTGAAGCAAGGAGCCCATTCATGCCCAGACGCAGACTCGTTCCCAAGCGGGAAGTCCTGCTTGATCCCAAGTACCAGAACCAAACCGTTGCCAAGTTCATCAATCACGTCATGGTGAGCGGCAAGAAGTCCGTCGCCGAGCGCATCGTCTACGGCGCGCTGACGCGCATCGAGGAGCGCGACCGCAGCGACCCGGTGGAAGTGTTTGAGAAGGCCTTGGAGGCGGTGGCGCCGGTGGTCGAGGTCAAGTCCCGCCGTGTCGGCGGCGCAACCTATCAAGTGCCGGTGGAGGTTCGGCCCTCCCGGCGTCAGGCGCTGGCCATGCGCTGGCTGGTGGAAAGCGCCCGCTCCCGGGGCGAAAAGTCCATGGCCCTGCGCTTGGCGGGGGAGTTGATGGACGCATCAGACGGGCGCGGCGCGGCTGTTCGGCGGCGCGAGGACACCCATCGCATGGCCGAAGCCAACCGGGCGTTCTCGCATTATCGGTATTGATTCTGGCTCTGCCCAACAGCGGCTAGCGCCGGCCCCCTGACCCCATTGAACACGGAGAGCATGAATGGCTCGTGAAACCCCTATTAGCCGCTATCGCAACATCGGCATCGTGGCCCATGTTGACGCCGGCAAAACCACCACCACGGAGCGGGTGCTGTTCTACACGGGCCTGTCGCACAAGATTGGCGAGGTCCATGACGGTGCCGCCGTCATGGACTGGATGGAGCAGGAGCAGGAGCGCGGCATCACCATCACCTCGGCCGCCACCACCTGCTTCTGGCAAGGCATGAACCAGCAGTACGACCGCCACCGCGTCAATATCATAGACACCCCCGGCCACGTGGACTTCACCATTGAAGTGGAGCGCAGCCTGCGCGTGCTCGACGGCGCAGTGGTGGTGTTTTGCGGCACCTCCGGCGTCGAACCGCAGTCCGAGACGGTGTGGCGGCAAGCCAATCGCTATGAAGTGCCGCGCATGGTGTTCGTCAACAAGATGGACCGGGCGGGCGCCGACTTCCTGCGCGTGGTGGAGCAAATTCGCGATCGCTTGGGCGCCAACCCAGTGCCCATCCAGCTGGCCATTGGCGCGGAGGAGAATTTCAAGGGCGTGGTCGACCTGCTGCGCATGAAGGCCATCTACTGGAACGAGGAAGATCAGGGGTTGACCTACGACTTGGCCGACATTCCCGATGATCTGCAGGCCCAGGCCGCTCAGTATCGGGAGGAGATGCTGGAGACGGCGGCGGAGGCCAACGAAGAGTTGATGGAGAAGTACCTGGAGGAAGGCGACCTTTCCGAGGCTGACATTCGCGAAGGCCTGCGCATCCGCACATTGGCCAACGAAATCGTGCCCGCGCTGTGCGGCTCGGCCTTCAAGAACAAGGGCGTCCAGGCGATGCTCGACGCGGTGATCGACTACCTGCCCAACCCAACGGAGGTCAAGGCGATCGAGGGCGTGCTCGAGGACGAGGAAACCCGCGACACGCGTCCGGCGGACGACCAAGCCCCCTTCGCGGCCTTGGCCTTCAAGATCGCCACCGACCCCTTCGTCGGCACCCTGACCTTTTTCCGCGTCTATTCCGGGGTCTTGAGTTCCGGGGATCAGGTGTACAACCCGGTCAAGCGCAAACGGGAGCGGGTGGGCCGCATGGTGCAGATGCACTCCAACCACCGCAACGAAATCAAGGAAGTGCGGGCCGGTGACATTGCCGCCGCCATCGGCCTCAAGGATCTCACCACTGGCGACACCCTCTGCGCCCAGACTGACCTCATCACCCTGGAGCGGATGGAGTTTCCCGAACCAGTCATTTCCGTTGCCGTGGAGCCGAAGTCGGTGCCGGACCAAGAGAAGATGTCCGTGGCCTTGGGCAAGCTGGCCCAGGAGGACCCCTCATTCCGGGTGGAGACCGACGAGGAGTCCGGCCAGACCATCATTTCCGGCATGGGCGAACTGCACTTGGACATCATCGTCGATCGCCTGCGCCGGGAGTTCAGCGTGGAAGCCAACATCGGCAAGCCCCAGGTGGCCTATCGGGAGACCATCCGCGCCAGCGTCGAAGTGGAGGGCAAGTTCGTTCGCCAGACCGGCGGCCGCGGACAGTACGGCCATGTGTGGCTGAAGCTTGAGCCCTATCAGGACGAGGAGGGCCACTACGAGTTCGTGGATCAAATCGTCGGCGGCGTCGTGCCTCGGGAGTACATCCCGGCGGTGAACAAGGGCATTCAGGAACAGATGCAGAACGGCGTTCTGGCGGGCTACCCGCTCATTAACGTGCGCGCCACCCTCTATGACGGCTCCTTCCACGAGGTCGACTCCTCGGAAATGGCGTTCAAGATCGCGGGCTCCATGGCGCTGCGCGACGGTGCCATGAAGGCCCGCCCAGTGCTGCTCGAGCCGATCATGAGCGTCGAGGTGGTCACCCCCGAGGACTACATGGGCGATGTGGTGGGCGACCTCAACCGCCGTCGCGGCATCATCGGCGGCATGGACGAAAACCCGGCCGGCAAGATCGTGCGCGCCGACGTGCCCTTGGCGGAGATGTTCGGCTACTCCACCGACCTGCGTTCCGCCACCCAGGGCCGCGCCACCTACACAATGGAATTCGACAAGTACAACGAAGTGCCCGACAGCATCGCTGAATCCATCATGAAGCGATGATGCCCTGGGGCTAGGAACTGGGCTTCGCACCCAGCCAAGGAACACCCAAAAACTCTACTGAAATCAAGGAGAACGCAAGCATGGCGAAGGAGAAGTTTGAGCGCACCAAACCGCACGTTAACGTTGGCACGATTGGCCACGTTGACCACGGCAAGACGACGCTGACGGCGGCGCTGACGAAGGTCTGCGCGGCGGCGCGGGGGGGCGAGGTTCGGGAGTTCGACCAGATCGACAACGCGCCGGAGGAGCGCGAGCGCGGCATCACGATCGCGACGTCGCACGTGGAGTACGAGAGCGACGCGCGCCACTACGCGCACGTTGACTGCCCGGGCCACGCGGACTACGTGAAGAACATGATCACCGGTGCGGCGCAGATGGACGGCGCGGTGCTGGTGGTGTCGGCGGCGGACGGCCCGATGCCGCAGACGCGCGAGCACATCCTGCTGTCGCGCCAGGTTGGCGTGCCGCGGATCGTGGTCTACATGAACAAGGCGGACATGGTTGACGACGAGGAGCTGGTTGAGCTGGTTGAGATGGAGGTGCGCGAGCTCCTGGACCAGTACGAGTTCCCTGGGGACGAGACGCCGATCATCGTGGGCAGCGCGCTGAAGGCGCTGGAGGGCGACGAGGGCGAGCAGGGCATGGGCTCGATCCAGGCGCTGCTGGACGCCTTGGACAGCTACATCCCGGAGCCGGAGCGGCCGGTTGACCAGCCTTTCCTGATGCCGATCGAGGACGTGTTCTCGATCTCGGGCCGCGGCACGGTGGTGACGGGGCGGATCGCGCGGGGCGTGGTGAAGGTTGGCGACGAGGTGTCGATCGTCGGCATCAAGGAGACGCAGCAGACGACCTGCACGGGGGTTGAGATGTTCCGCAAGCTGCTGGACGAGGGCCGTGCGGGCGAGAACGTTGGCGTTCTGCTGCGTGGCACGAAGCGCGACGAGGTTGAGCGGGGCCAGGTACTGGCGGTTCCGGGCAGCATCACGCCGCACACGGGCTTCGACGCGGAGGTTTACGTGCTGTCGAAGGACGAGGGGGGTCGCCACACGCCGTTCTTCCAGGGCTACCGGCCGCAGTTCTTCTTCGAGACGACGGACGTGACGGGGACGGTGGAGCTGCCGTCGGGCGTTGAGATGGTGATGCCGGGTGACAACGTGAACATGGCGGTGTCGCTGATCTCGCCGATCGCGATGGAGGAGGGCCAGCGCTTCGCCATCCGCGAGGGCGGGCGAACCGTCGGCGCCGGCGTGGTCACCAAAATCACCACCTAGCACCTCCCCAATCAGGGCGGGACAGCGAGGGCAAGATGCCCGAGCCCCAAGGCGGCTCCCGGGAGGGCATCCCGCGCCCTCGCCCCAAGCGGGGCCCACGGCTCGAGGGCGTCCCGCCCTAGCGCCGCCAATCCGGTGTTTCAATGTCCGAAGCGATCATCCGCTGTTACGGCAGCGTGACCCTGAGCGCCTTGGGTGGACCGGGCTGCGCCAACAGTCAACGTGCCCTGATCTTGCGATCCTTGGAGCGTCCAGCAATCGCTGAACGAGCGGAAATGCCAGTGTTTTCGCTGCCCGTATAATTCTCGTACTGTCGATACTCACTCCGTTTTGGAGCGCTTCAGTAGAGCAGAAAAACATGACCCTGCCCCACGAAGATGAGCAGCGACCGCTGCAGAGCGTCCGTCGGGTTTTGGTGTTGGGCGCGAATGGCTTCATCGGCTCGGCAATCGTTGCAGCGTTGCAACGCTCTGGAATGCGGGTCAGATGCATCGTGCGCGACATCGCCCGATTCCGGCGACGCTTTCCGCACACCGAAGCCCGAGCGCTTGACCTGACCGACGCGAGGGCGCACGAAGTTCGTTGCTGGACTGAGTTGTTGGCCGATGTCGATGCGGTCGTCAATGCTGCGGGAGTGCTGCAACCCCGCGCCACATCGGAGGCTTGGGCGGTACACCAACTTGCGCCCGAAGCGCTCTACGCTGCTTGCGAGGCGTCGGACACTCGCCGGGTGATTCACGTGTCCGCAGTTGGCGTTGAGGAGGCGGACACGACCTTTGCAGCGTCGAAACGCGCCGGTGAAGCCAGTCTGATGGCGCGTGGCTTGGATTGGACGGTGCTGCGCCCGGTGCTCGTCATCGGCAGCGATTCCTACGGGGGTACTTCGCTTTTGCGGGCGATGGCCGCCTTCCCTTTCGTGACGCCGGTTATCGAAAGTGGTGACACGCCGGTTCAGATCGTTCACAAGGACGATCTTGCCGATGGCATCGTGCGGCTTGTTGCCAATGCTCAGGCCGTGGGTGAAGTCCTTGAGCCCGCTGCTTCTGGCTGCGTCACGCTGCTGGAGCTCCTCACTGCCTATCGGGAGTGGCTGGGGCTGCGCAAAGGGCGCGTCTGGCACCTGCCGATGACGTTCGCGAAGTGCATCGCTCGGGTCGGCGACTTCACCAGCCTGCCGACAGTGACCACTACCGCGCTCACGCAACTCGGGTCCGGTCTGACCGGAGAAGGGACGAGGTTTCAGCAGGCGACGGGGGTGACTCTCCGGAACCTCGCCACTGTGCTGTCCGATCGACCGAGTGGCAGCCAAGACCTCTGGCATGCCCGCCTATCCCTCCTGCGTCCGCTGATTCGTCTCGCGCTTGCGGTTCTCTGGGCGGTTTCGGGGTTGGTCGGATTGCTGTCGAAACCGGCCGCGTATGAGGCGGTCGCGGCGACCCTTGGCAATGCAGCCAGACCTTTCGCGGTTGCCCTCAGCTTGGTCGATCTGGCCATTGCCGCGGCTTTGGTGCGTGGATGGCGTCTCAAATTGCTGGCCGACGTGCAACTGGCCTTAGTGCTCGCTTACACCATCGGTTTGGGGTTCATGGCGCCTGGGCTGTGGAGCGACCCTTTCGGCGGACTGCTGAAAAACCTGCCGATCCTGGCCCTCATTCTGGTCCACCGGACTCTCGAAGAAGAGCGATGAGTGACGGATACCTCTGGCTGAAGGTGCTGCACATCTTGAGCGCGACAGTGCTTTTCGGCACGGGCTTGGGCACGGCGTTCCACATGTACGCGACGCACCTGCGGGGCAATGCCGCGGAGATGGCTGCGGCGTCCCGCAACACAATCCTCGCTGACTGGCTGTTCACGCTGCCCTCCGGCATCGTCCAGCCGCTGACGGGCCTGACGCTGGCTTGGATTGCTGGTTTCGACCTGCTGGCCAGCTGGCTGATGGCGAGCTACCTGCTCTACATCCTAGCCGGCGCGTGCTGGATACGGGTGGTAGTGCTTCAGTACCGTGTGCAAGCGTTGGCCCGGAAAGCGTTGCAAGGCGCCAAGCCGCTGCAACCTGAGTATTTCCGGGCCATGCGTGAGTGGTTCATTCTGGGCTGGCCGGCGTTTATCTCCTTGCTTGTGGTATTCGTGCTGATGGTGATACGACCGCAGCTTTGGTGATTTGCTGTGGACTAGTTTCTTTTGTCAAGCTGCCAATGGCCTCGATCTGAACCAAATCGCTATTTCCTTTCGCATAGGCATCAGTATCCTATCGTGTGGCGGGGCGCGCGGATCAGTCTGACCACGTCACCCCGATCAGTGTAAACCACGGTAACGACACGTCCGAGGGCGTCAGCACCGACCGTGACGAAGCGGCGCTCGCCACGGGCGTCGGGGTCGTCCCTAGTCAGGCCCCTTGGATCGGTGAGAGCCGATTCAGCGTCCTCGAAGGCAACGCCATCATCATCGCCAGACGCCCGCAACGGGGCAGGCCGCGCCCAATTTTGCTAGGCTGGCCGCATCACGCCACCCATGCCGCTAGCCATGACGTTCAACGCCGACCTTGCCCGGCAAATCGCTTTCGAGGACATCCCTCGCGATGAAGCCCGGTACTTCGAGGGCAGGACCAAGGAAATTGACAACTTCAGGTATTCCCTGAACGCATCAACTAGGCGCGACCAAGCTGTTTTTCGCATCTATCAGGGGACGCCGGGATGCGGCAAGACCTCGCTCGCTGCCCATTTGGCCAAAACCACCGACGACGCTGTGTTCATCAAGCTGTCGCGGAGGCATTTGACGAACTTTGCATCCATGATGGAGCGCATCAAGAATGCGGCATCCGAGCAGCAAGGCCGTTACGCGCTGACTGCCACCCATTGGGCGGCCGCATCCATAGAGCGTCTGGCTGGGCGCGCTTTGACCGAGGAAGTCCGAAGAGCGATGCGAGACCATTCCACCGAAGGATTGCGCTTCGTGCTGCACATTGACGAAGCGCACAGCATGCCGAACAACGCCCTTGAGGTGCTCACGGAGTTGCATACGGGCGGTTTGGGCGAAACCGATCAAATTCCCTGCGTTGTGGTGCTGACCGGCTTGGCACACACCAGAAAACACGTCAATCACCATCCCGGGCTGACAAGGGCGGGCGATGGAACCACTATGAATATGACGACCATGGACGGTGAGGAATGCGCCCAATCCACGATGAGGATGCTGGCTGAATTGTGCCCCCATGAAGCTCCTTTGGCGTCAAGGCAAACCCTAGCCAACCTCAGCGCTGAATGGTCATTCGGTTGGCCCCGACACTTACTGAGCGCCCAAAAGGCCATTTCTGAGGCCTTGTTCGAAACCAACGGCAACTTTCAATCGCTCAACCCCGCACAACTCAATAGGCGCTGCGCCAAACTCCGAGCCGAATACTACGAAGAGCGCTTGAAAGACCTAGATGCGCCGGGTGGCGACCCGGACTTGGTAAAGCACATTGTTGCTCAAATCGCCAAAGCCCCGCCCCGGCACAGCGAAAGAGACTTGGATGCTCTGTGTTCCGACGAAGCCCGGGCGTTTTGGCAGTCCAACGAAGAGTTTTCTGGTGAAAAAACGCGCCAGGAGTTGATCGAGAACGGCATCGTCGAGCGCCAAGACGGCGTTTGGGCCCTGTCCATTCCATCAATGGGCGCTTGGGCAGCCCAACAACTGCAAAGAACCGTGCCCCCGCAACCCCAAGACAAGGATGGCTGAATCTGGGCGATTCAACGCTTCCGCGTAGCCTCGCTCAGGCTGCGGAACCTCGCCCAGAGGTCGTCCACGGCCGGCCGCTCCGGCCGAAGCTTCAGCAAGTCGAACCAAAGGTTGCCGGGGTCATCCGCGCCTCGGCGGCCCGTTCGGGAAAGACGCGTGCACGGGCAAGGCCGCGGGTGGCGCGGGTCAGCTCGCCCACTCCAGGCGCGACGCCTTTTTCACAGCAACGCAGTCGCGCAGGTACAGATTGATCAGGCTCTGGTACGGGATGCCGATTTGCTCAGCCGTAGAACGGAAGTAGTCGATGGTGTCCTCGTCCAAGCGTAGCGTCATTTGTCTTTTGGGCTTGCGCAGGTAGGGGTTCTTTACCGATTTCGAAAGGTCGTATGAGTCTTTCATCGCAGGAAGTCCGAACACTGTGTACGTTCCGCGGGATCGGCCCTTCGAACTGAGGAGCGCGAGCGCGGCATCAGGATCGCGATTGAGGGGGCAGCGTTTCGGTGAACCCATGGACAGCTTGTGACTTTATGTAGCAGTGCTTTCCAGGGACATGCTGGTGTAGCCACCATCCACAATCAAGTTCTGACCCGTAATCCAGCGCGCGTTTGAACTGGCGAGAAACAACATTGCCTCCGCAATGTCTGCTGGTTCACCGGCTCGCTGAATAGGTTGAGCAGCGGCCATCATGGGTTTGACTTGCTCAATCATGCTGGCATCTCCTGCCGGTGCGCCATCGGGGAACAGGGTGTCAAGCAACAACTGTGTTGGAACGCCACCTGGGCTGACGCAGTTTATGCGAATGCCGTCAACTGCAAGCTGTGACGAAACGCTCTTTGTCCAATGAATCACCGCCGCCTTTAGGGCGCTATAAACAAATCCATCGTTGCTGGACGAGACGACGCCTCGGACACTTGTCGTGTTCAGGATTACGCCCCCGCCCTGAGCGCGCATGATGGGTAGCACATGTTGCGTCGCCGTCATAGCAGACAACATCAAGATCCTAAACACCATCACAGCCGTCTCTTCGGCCAGGTTCTCCAAAGTGCTGGTGTCTGCAATGCCGGCGTTGTTGATCAGGCAGTCAACGCTTCCAGTGATTTCACGGACCTTTGAGATGCATTCCGAGACTTGTTGCGCATCCGCAACATCAGTTTTAACAAAGCAAGCGACTTCTCTACCTAGCGACTCAGCAAGGTTGGCGCCTCCATCTTCATCCACATCGGCGATAAAAACCCGGGCACCTGCTCTGGCGAACCGTTCTACTACACCTCGCCCAATGCCATTGGCTCCGCCTGTAACTATGACAGTTTTGCCCGTAAACTCAGCCACGCCAGTTACCCACGATCAGTTCAGTCCTGTGCTTCCGCGCTCTGCATAAACTCTCGAAGCCGGGGTGCCAAGTCCTGTGGCGCGAGTTCCGAGTAGAACACACCGTGGTCCGGGGCAATGTACGATGCGAAGTGTGGATTGCGCTCCACCTCTCGGATATGCCATGGCATTACGCCGTCATGTTCGGCAATGACAAAGAAGATGGGACGTGTTACACGCTTTAAGTTCTCGGGGATATCGTCTCGAAACACAGCCCGGTATCCCCATGCCCAGTTTTCACCGGCCTTTAGCATTGCGATCAATTCCCGGTGCACAAGCTCAGGCGGCAGCTGAATGTGTGGTGCCAATTCGAGCCCGTTCGCCACCCGATTCCATGCACGTAAAATATGGTCTCCGAGTGGATCACAGGGATTGGGATACGCATAGGTGCGCTCCATGTCTTCGCCCTCTCCGGGGTCAGAGGCCGCAACACCGTTCAGTATGGCGGATAGGGTTCGACCGGGGGCTGCACATGCAAGCTCCAGTGCGATCGACGCTCCCGTATGGTGGCCGAAGGTGTGAAACTGATCCACACCCAAGGCATCAAGTGCTTCTAGAACAACTTTTCCGATGTACTCGATGGACGGCTCCGCACTGGGCCTATGGCTTTCACCATAGCCCGGCGTGTCGACCGCAATGGTGGGGACATCACCTGCCAACGCCGTCATCAAGCTCTCATAAGACTCAGAGGATGACGCGGTCATGTGGAAGAGTATGAGGAACGGACCCGCTCCGTCACTCTGCTTTCGGTAATGGATCTGCCCATCCGAAACGTCCACATAGCCTTTCTTGATGTTCACTTCTGCCACTGGCTTAACCTCCAACCGAATTCGAGAGCCTCTCTAACTTAATCTGTGCGTTTTGCATTAACTTGATGAGTACGGTGGCTTCCACCTGCGGTTCCGCTAGCAGTTCCACGCGCTCCACCTGCTGCAAAAACTCCTCCAGGAACACTCTGAGTTCAAGCCTGGCCAGTCGAAAGCCGAGACAGAGGTGCTGGCCAACGCCGAAGGTGAGGTGAGGATTGGGATGCCTGCTGACGTCGAAGGTGAGCGGTTGATTAAACACTTCTTCATCGAAGTTCGCTGAAGCATAGAGCAAAACCAATTTGTCACCCGCCTTGATCGCCTGCCCTCTGAACTCATGATCCTTTGTCGCTGTGCGCATGGCGTTGTTTACGGGTAGGTAATAGCGGAGGAACTCATTGATCGCAACATTCAGATCAACTCTCGGCGCACGATACTGCTCCATCAACTCAGGGTTCTGGCCAAACTGGGTTACGATGTGCGCCAGTGTTGAGCGAGTTGTCTCGAGCGCTGCGACCGCAAGCTGCATGAACATGCTCGCGAATTCCTCTTGCGTTTGCTCTCTGCCGCCAATGCTCAGCATAGCGGATATGAGATCGGTACCTTCCTTGCCTCTGCGTAGGTCAGCGTAGCTCAGTGCAAATCCAGCCAGTTCGCTCACGGCCTCGGCCAAGGCTTCTGGAGTCTCTTCACTGGCCTTCACCATGCCATCTGCAAGACGAAGCAGCTTGTCGCGATCGGCCTTTGGCAGCTCCATGATTTTGCCGATGACGTTCAGCGGCAAGTGCGCGGCCACGTCGTAGACGAATTCCACCCCTTCCGGTTGAAAAGCCGATTCAACCAACGACTTGCACTCGTCCCTAAGCCAATCTTCCAAGCGTCTCAGTGAGTCGTTGGCGAAGAAGCTGGATACAGCTCGGCGCATGTCGTTGTGCCGCGGCGGGTCAGTCGTGAGCATCGCACCAAGTGTAGGATCATCACTGCCCGTAAAGAAAGCGCCCTGTGCTGAGGAATACGTGGCTGGATCAGAGCAAATTGCGACGATGTCTTGGTGTCGGGAAATGACCCAATAGCCTTCATGCTCGCTCAATGCGCGCCAGTGAACAGGATTGTGCTTGCGCAGAGCGGCAAAGAGCTCATGGCGCGCGGGATCCAAGAAAAGCTGTGGGTCTTCCAAAGAAAAAACTCCGTGATCCGAGGTGATTGCTGCCTTGCTCTCGGTCCCTTCAATGACCTCCGCAGCTTGAGAAGCGGGGTGCGATGGCACCCCGCCACCCACATGGACGGTCATGCCATCAAGTTGATCCGTCACTTCAATTTGACAGCTAAGGCGGCTTGTTGCCACCGCTCCGTCGGCAAACTCCAGCATGTTTGCCTCCAGCGCCTCCGGCTCGCCGAGCTGCCTCATCCAGTGCTCATCGAGAATGACGTGGCAGGTCGCGCAACTACAACTGCCGCCACACTCTGCCAGAATCCCGTCCACGCCTTCTGAGTAGGCAGCCTGCATGAGGGATTGCCCGGTTTCAGCCTGGACATCGATCCTTTTACCGCTATGAGTGACGAAAGTTACCTTGGCCATGCTGTTTTTCCGGCTCGCTAGTGGTTCGCGAGCTTGGTGCCGTCCGCGTAGTAGCGCTGATGCCAAATACCGGTGGGGTCTTCATCGCCAATCGGCGTTCGCCAAGACTTGATTCGACATTTGGCAAGGGTGACTTTGTACAAGCCTCTCTGCTGATCATCTGTGCTGGTTACATAGGCTTCAGCTTCCTCGTCGGAGGTGTAACGCTTCATCATGGTGAGAAAAAGATCCCGCCATTCATCGTCCTCTCCTAGGTCATGGACGAGTTCCGCCTCGCCCTCAATAATCATTTTGCGCATGGGTTGCGGGAGTTCGTCGATGCACAAGGCGACCCTCGGGTCTTTTCGGAGGCATCCGAACCATTCTGACTTCGCACGTGGGGTAAAGTAGATTTCACCGTCTTGGTGCAGGAAAGAGATAGGTACTACGATCGGGCTCCCATCTTCGCGCGTGCATCCTAATCTCAAACCGATTTTACGTTCATTAAGGAAGGCAACCTGTTCTTCGTGGCTGAGTTTTGGCATGTCTTGTTTCCCTATTTGATGTGTGATGTGTTCGCCAGGAGCTTGCGACGTAGGCGTTTCGCGCCAGCGAAACGCCTACGGACGGTAGAACCACCGCGGCTGTCTGGTCCCGCTAGTTCGCGCCGCAACCGACGACTTCGCCGGGCATTGTTCCGGTGGCTTCCATGCCTGGCTTCAGGATCTGCTTACCGTTCACGACAACGGCGTCGACTCCTTGGGCATAGACAACCCGGCGCCAGTCTCCATTGGGTAAAATGCTGTCGACGTCGTATTTGTCCCGTTGGTAGCCGAGCTCATCGTGGTCGTACACAAAGAGATCAGCCGCGTAGCCCTCCAGCAACAATCCTCGGTTGTGCAACCCCAAGGTACGTGCCGGCAGAAAGCTCAGCTTGGCATGCAAATCTTCCAAGCTCATCTCATCGGTTTCCCGCGTCATCCACATGATTTGGTCCGTGGAGTAGTGGCCACCGTTCCAGAATTTCGGGTGCGCACCCCCATCTGAGTTGCCAGGCAGGATTCTCTGATGCCTGATCACGTTGGCAACTTCTCCTGGATCCCGGCTCAGAGCTTGACCCGCTAAGACGAAGTCCGCTTCAAGGTCCGTTGCGATGAGGATGTCGAGAAACAGATCCACCACTGGCTTGCCCAACTTAGGAGCAATGTGCTCCAAGTTCTGACCTTCGTACTTTTCGTACGCTTCAGCACCGTGCGCGTTCGACAACAAGTAAGTCTCGAGCGCGCCACCGGCACCCATCAACTCCCTGGGGGTGTATTCATCTTTGAGTCGCTGCTGCCATTCCGGGTCGTTGACCTTGGCGATTTTGTCGTTCAGGTCACCACAGGTGCTGAATTCCCGAAAGGCGGGCATCACATCCCAGACGTTGAATTCATAGGCTTTGATTTCATTCCAACCTCGAAGTGTCAGTGAACTCGCGTAGATCGGAAGTCCCTTCTCGTCCATTTCGTCCAGCCATGACAGGAGCGATTTGTGGTAGTCAGGAAGCGCATCCAAAACGATTACTATGTTGTGGATCACCGGTCGCCCACAACGTCGAGCCAGATTTTCAACGACCTGTCGGTTGTCCGCGTTGGGCGAGGAAACATTGGCTTGGATGACGCCTTCACCGCGGTCTCGTAGCACCTCCGACAGCTCATAGACCATTTCAATGTCCATGATGTCGGTGGGCATGGGCGTGCCATCGTAGTCGCAGTGGCTGTTGTGCTCACCGTGAAAGGAAAAAGCAAAGCCAATCGCGCCATGGTCCATGGCTTCATTCAGCAAATCCTTCATTTGCTGCATTTCTTCGGCTGTTGCCGTGCGTGATTTGGCCGCCTCTATGCCCATCACATAAATCAGTAGAGGATTAAGCGGCACGTACATGGCTAGGTTGATGCCAATGGGCATTTGCTTGAGGTGCGCCATCCACTGAGGAAAGGTCTCCCAATTCCAAGGCATGGCCGTCCGCTGCGCATCGATGGGCACCTGTTCGGTATTCGCCATCATCAGCATGTAGCGCTCTTGATGGTCTGGTTTGCAGGGCGCAAAGCCGAAACCGCAATTGCCGCCGACGACGGTGGTCACGCCATGCCAGCTGGAGCTGGTGCAGTACGGGTCCCAGTGCAGCTGCGCGTCATAATGCGTGTGGGAATCGATCACCCCCGGGGCCACGATCTTGCCCTGTGCATCGATTGTCTGCGCCGCTTGATCCGCCGGGATGTTGGTGCTGATCTGTTTGATCAAACCATCCGAGATGCCAATATCGCCTTTGTATCGCGGGGAACGCGTACCATCCACGATAGTGCCATTCTTAATGACCAGGTCATATTTGCTCATGTCTCTTGCCTCAAGGTTTTTGAGTTAACTTCATACTGCCAGTTGGGTATCTGAACGGTCCAAGTGGCTTGCTCGGTTCCAGCTATCTGGCATGGTGCTGAAGCTTCGCTCCACGCCATCTACCACCACATCGACAAACAACATGCTGCCGTCCACGGGATCCAAGTAGCCAACGGCTTCAACCCCGTCGGCTGTGGGCAAAAAGTTCCGCAATTGCGGGCAGCCATCGGTCCAGTGATCTGGTGCGACCGCTAACACACTGCCAGTCTTTTCGCTAATGGCGCTGCCGCCCTTTCTCACGATTCCAGGATAGAGCGGCGCACAACCGGAGACGTCCCCGCGACTGACGGATTCGTCGACTTCGCCACAGGGCTTAAGCGCGCAAAGGGCTTGCTCAAGTCGTTTGGCTCGTAGATCCGCACGTTTCTTCTCGGTAGCAGATGGGTCTCCTGCGACGACGCCATATATTTCAAGTGCTTCCCTCTCGTCGATACGCAAGGCTTGCAAGTCTGACTCAACCGAAGCCGGATCACGATCCAGCGGGTCACCGTAACCGCCCCCCGTTGCTACGTGCAACACAAACTGCTCGCCAGGCAGCAGGCTAAACCCGGATTCATGATCACTCAGCGGCCGTACACTGCCATCCGCTGAACGGATGGATAGAACGTTGCGAGCCCCGGGATAGCCGCCCGCTGTGCCAATCAGCGGAATCCTGCATCGATTTGCAAAGATGGTTCCGAACAGCGCATCCGTGCCTGACAACTTGTACTCGATCTCGAGCCCGGCCCCGGCGCGATAACAACCTGCACCGTCTCCACCAGACATCTTCCGGATCTTTCGAGTCTCGATTTCAATGGGATACCAGGATTCGACAACCTCGATGTCGGGCAGCTCAAGCGCGCCACCGTCACTGACCATCCAGCTGAATAGATCATTGCCATCCCGATCATTCGCGCCTGAAGCACCACTGGCCCCGCCATCCATCATGAGCCAGCCGTCGGGTTGGCCATGCAGCCCAAGACCCGCCCAAGTGTGCAGCGCACTCGCTGACCCTGCGGCAGGTCCAGAAAGAAAGCGTCTTGCCTCGACGTCTTCGGAAGCGGCCACCGCCTGCATCAGCGCCCGAATGCCCACCTCAACGGCGTTGAAGGAAACCTCCACATGGCCAAAGCCAACCGGTGCAGGTGGTGAGCAGTTTAGGATGCTCCCTTCGGGACAGTGCACGTCAAAGGTCTCGAAGAAGCCTCCGTTGTAGGGCAGGTCCTGACAAAGTACGTTAGCGATGTCCACGCCGAGTTCGCCTTTGACAATGAAAGGCTTGCTGTTGAAAAAGTGGGGTGCTTGGGGTGATGCTCCAGTGAAGTCAAAATGAAGATGTCCTTCCTTCACCGTCAGTCTGCACGGCACGACGAAGGTTTCGTCGTTCCATTCATTCCAACTGGTGGCTTCGTACACACCGTCTTCCAGCGCCTCGATTCGGCGGGAGAGTTCGTCACGCGTCAGCTCACAGAGATCATCAACCGCTTTCGCAAACACGTCCCTACCGTGCTGGATGACCACCTCTTGCAGGCTCTGTTGCGCGATATGACAACCTGCGATCAAGCCCCGCAGATCGATGTTGACCAAATCGGACAAACGAATGTTGTTTAGCAGGAAGTCCCATACATCGCGTCGCTCAACCCCATCGCGAATGGCGAGCACAGGCGGAAACCGGACGGCTTCTTGATAGCACTCGGTCGCACCCGGGGCAAAAGAGCCAGGCACCATGCCGCCCATGTCCATCATATGCGCGGTCGAAGCCACCCAGGCGGACAAGACACCATCACTGAACACCGGCTGGAGGATGAATACATCCTGTGGATGGAGGCCACCCCCATTGTGCGGATCGTTCGCCATGAAGACGTCACCGGCTTGAACGTCATCACCGTGGCGCTCAAGGGTTGCGCTGATGGAATGGCTAGCGGCATAGAAGTGCGTTCGCGTCGCCCCGGCACCCGTGATCAATCGTCCCTTACCATCGCAAATCATCACGCCGTAGTCTTTTGATTCGACCACTACCGGACTGATCGCCGTGCGCTCTATCGCGAGACCAGCCTCGTCACAAATCGCATCTAACCGATTCCTCAAGACTTCCAAAAGGATTGTATTCATGCAGCCTCCGAAACGACGTTTGCACTCTTAGCAGCAATAACCAGCGAACCAGATGCCTCGAATGCCGCGGTGCTATCGCCAGGTACCCAGATTGTTGTGTCCACTGCATCGATGAGCGCAGGGCCCGTGATTTGGGCGCCTGGGCGCAGTGATTCGTATTGGTATGTGTTTACGGCCTGACGGCCCACCCCTTCCTGATAGAGCGTTCGCAATGACAGGGGCTCTGGTTCTTCGGAACTGCCAGCACTTAGCTCTTCCAGCTCTACCCTTACCGTCTCACCGATGCCGATCGCCCGCAAAGAGACAAACTCAACCGGCGCCCCTGCGGCTAGCGCCGCTTCACTGTAACGTTGGGCATAGGCCTTCTTGAAAGCTTCGACCGCCCATTCAGCATCAAACGAAACGTTCGCTTCATCCACCTCAAGCGGCAGGGTCAACTCCCACTTCTGTCGGTAGAATCGGAAGTCACCATAGACGCTGACGGATTGCTTTGACGCCTCAACGCCGTCGTCAGAAAGATCTCCGCGCACTTCCTCTATCAGGGTTGCGATTTTCGCTACGACACGCTCTACCTCGCTCTCTTCCTGCAATGGGAGCATGCGATCAACCAGCGAGACTCTTTCTCTGCGCAAGTCAGCAACCGCCGCGCCAAATGCCGAAAACACAGACGTCATGGGCGGAACGACGACCCGGCCCATGCCAAGATCAGCCGCCAATGCTGGCGCGAAGAGTGAGCCACAGCCACCGTAGCTCACAACGGCCGTCTCACTCGGCCTGATGCCGCCTTGCGCCAAACGGGAACGTACAACCCGGCTCATTTCAGCCAGCGCAATCTGTCGAACCCCTTCGGCTGTCTGAGACGCATCCAGACCAATGCGCTCACCGAGCTTTTCGCACGCTTGGGTGGCTGCATCCAGATCAAGGGCCACACTACCGCCGAGGAATAGGCCTCCGTCTATGTAGCCAAGCACGAGCAAGGCATCAGTCACAGTCGGTTCCGTGCCGCCGCGCCCGAAACAAACAGGGCCCGGATTGGCTCGTGCTGACCGAGGCCCTACCCTTAGGGCGCCTCGCGCATCCGCCCAGGCGATGGAGCCACCACCCGCGCCGATGGACTCGACATCGACGGAAGGCTGCGCAGTGAAAATGCCGTTTATCTCGCCGCGCTGCCTGGTCATGGGCTGACCGTTTTCAATCACTGCGATGTCGATGCTGGTACCGCCCATGTCCACTGTGAGTGCTTGATCAATGCCTAGCGATTCACACAAGGAACCCGCTGCCGCTGAACCGGCAGCGGGCCCGGAAGAGGCGAGACCGAGGGGATTGCGCCGCGCATCATTGACTGTGACCGCCCCACCGGTGGTATGCATCAATAGCAGCGGCACCTGCATGCCAAGCGCCTTCAACTGCGCCTCCAGCTCACTCACGCCGTCAATCGCATCCGCACAATAGGCATTGAGGGCTGCAGCCGAGCTTCGTTCGTATTCACGCAAAACTGGGAGCAAGCTGATGCCGGAAAACACGGGCAGTGACGGGAAGTGCTCCTTTAGGTACTCCACTGCGGCTTGTTCATGTTGTGGATTGCGAGACGACCAGATAAATGAGACGGCAAAAGCCTCGACCTGTTCCTCCTCCACAAGGCGCCTGGCCGCTTCGACCAGTTCGGTTTCCAATAGAGGCCGCACTATTGCCCCATTGCGGTCAACCCGCTCCCCAACCCCAGCAACGCAGCTTTCCTTCACCGGCGCCCACGGGACCTGTGACCAACCGTCCTTGAAGCTGCGCTTGCCTCTTGCCGCAATGAGGTGGCCCTCAAAGCCACGTGTGGTGATGAAGCCAACACGACGGCCGCTTTTTGTGGCCAGCACATTGGTTACCGCTGTTGTGCCCAGACCAAAGCGAACCACATCCCGCATGACGGCTTGCAGAGGCTGGCCCAAGAGCCGTGCAACGTTTTCCAAGCCCTCCAAAACGCCCGCGCCAAAGTTCTCCGGCTGTGTGTAAGCCTTTGTTTTCCAACATTTAGTGCCGTCACCCAACACCACATCGGTAAAGGTGCCGCCCACATCAACTCCGACCGCGTACTTGCTCATGATTCGTACTTTGAAAATTGACTGGGCCAACAATTCGGCAGAGCCATTGCTAGAAGTTCATCGTTAGATCAATACCCCACGTTCGCGGCGGTGCATAGCTTCCGCTCCAACTCGTCGAGAGTGAATACAACGTCCAGTACTTATATTCCTCATCGGTCGCATTACGTAGGAAACCGCGGATCTGGTACCGATTGTCGTCGAAGCTCAATGTTGCGTATAGGTTGAGCAGCTCGTAGCTATCCTGCCCATCTGCAGGATGAACTTCCATCACATCAAAAAGCCGGAAGGCGTGCTCGTCCGTGTATTGATACTCGATGCGTGTCGTTAGCGATCGCCCGTTGAGTGGAATGGCATAGTCTATGGCAGCCAGGAAGGTGTATTCAGGCGTCGACGGCAGCGGATTGCCTTCGAGATCCTGTATCCCGGCCGCCAGATTGGCCGTGTCCACACCGATTTGGTCAGAACCTTTGGTGATTTCCGAGTCAAGCCAGGTGATTGCAGCATCAACAGACAAGGCGTTTGAGAACGCGTATGCAAACTCTACTTCGGCGCCAGTGATCTCGGACTCAGGCACGTTGGTCAGAAACGCTGAAGTACCGTCTGGCGTAAACTCTAACGTTTGGAAATCTGTGTAGTCATACCTAAACGCAGACACGTTGAAAGTGCCGCGGCCTTCTGCAAACTTCGCTTTGTAGCCTAGCTCCCAAGATTCAATCTCCTCTGGCTCAACTACGTCGTTACAGAGGGACAGATTCACCTGCCCCGACTTCTGACCTTCTTGATATTGTACATACGCGAGCTGATCTTCTGATACATCCCACTCCAGGCGAATTTTCGGCGAAAATCCATCCTCATCGAGATCTACTTCATTGTTAGGCGGACAAGTCGGCAGTATGAATGTACCGCCTGTGGGCATCAGAAGTGCGCCGGGAGGCAATGTCAAAATCGTCTGTAAGGTTTGGACTGTGTTCTTTTCTTCATCAAAAAGTCGACCACCTAGGTTTAATCGCCAGTCTTCCGCAAAACTCCAAGTCACATCAAAGAAGACCGCCATATTGGAGTTGTCTTCCTCAATCTCTTGGTTGTTCCCAAAGAACAGTGTACCTGCCGGGAAGACCACAGGATCCTGAAGCGTGAAGTTGCCGCCCACAAGTGCCTGTACGTTGACATCAGTGAAGGCAAATGGGATGGTCGCGTTGAAGTCCTCCTGGAAGTAGTAGAGGCCCACAAGCCAATCTACCGTTCCGTCTCCCGTCACACCGCTCAAATTAAGTTCTTGTGAGAGGGACTCTGAACCCTGCACGCGCTTTGCATCCGTGCGACCGATGGTACCGAACTGATTGATGCCCCCCGGTGTTAGAAGACCGTCAGACAGAATCCCACCAAATCCGTAAAACTGTGGTCCTTGTGTATGATCAATCAATCCCGTTATGGACGTGAGCGCTATTGTGTCCGTCAACGCGCCTTCAACCCGAAGCGTGCCACCTGTGGTTTCAAGCTCATTCTCTGGATCGAATAGCTGAGCAACCTTGTGAAATTCGTCAGTATTGGTATGGGTGGCACCGAAGAAGGCAGTAACCAGATTGGGGAAAACCTGCCCCGCCGCATCGAACGTTCCTTGCACCGTCCCTACAAACTCAGATTTCTGATGGAAAACGGCCAGATCCGCACTCCAGTTGTCGGCAAGCTGAATTGCCAAGGCGCCACGAACACCAACACGTTCAGCACCACCGATGTCATTCCCTGTCACAATATTGTCAACAAAACCATCGTCGTCGGCGTAGAACGCTGAAAAACGGCCCGCGACGTGATTGCCTATGGCACCAGAGATCATCGCCGATGCCCGTTGGGCGCCAAAGCTGCCTCCGCCGATTGAAATTCGTCCTTCAAATTCTTCTGTAGGCGCTTTGGAGATCAGGTTTACAGTGCCGCCAGTGGCGTTTTTGCCGTAGAGAGTGCCCTGTGGGCCACGAAGAACTTCAACACGTTCCAGATCGTTGAAATCTACAGCAAGGACATCCGCACGCGGTAGATACACGCCATCAAGATGCGCTGCTACACCTGTTTCGACGACTCCAGTTTCGATGTTGCCGCCAATACCGCGAATGGTGATCAAGCGACTACCGTGTTGGTCGCGGAAGTTCAGATTAGGCACCATACCTTGAACATCTTCTATGTTAGTGATGCTTCGATCCTCGATTGCATCGGCTGTGATGGCCGAAATCGAACCCGCAACCTCCGAAATCGACTGCGAACGCTTGGTCGCGGTGACCACTACTTCTTCAATGACATTACTCGCCCCAAGAGCGATATTGCTAGGGCCCGCTAGCAAAGCCACGGCAATTAGATAACCAAAGCGCTTATTGGCTTTACACGAGTGTAGACTCCACATTGCTATCTCCTGTTGTTTGTTTTCTGGCGCTATCGCCTAGTTTCGAACCAGTTTCCCGCTCCGTTAAGAACTCAACTTGCTCTTCCGTTTGCGGCAACATGGGGCTCCTCAAAGCCGCATGTGGTGATGAAGCCAACACGATGGCCGCGTTTTGTGGCCAGCACATTGGTCACCGCCCTTGTGCCCAGACTAAAGCTGTGCCCAGACCAAAGCTGTGCCCAGACCAAAGCGAACCACACCTTGCATGACGGGTTGCAGAGTCTGGCCCAAGAGCCGTTCAACGTCTTCCAAGCCCTCCAATACGCCCGCGCCACGTTCTCCGGCTGCGTGTAAGCCTTTGTTTTCCAAAAATTAGTGCCATCACTCAGGGCCACATCGGTAAAGGTGCCGCCCACATCAACTCTGACTGCCTGCTTCCCCATGGTTCAGCTATTGAAAATCTACTGGGCCAACTATTACGCAATTGAAGGTGTTGTGTCAACATTTTCTGCTTTTATTCCACTTAGATTCGGTATTGTTTTGGACAATTTCATATTTCGGTTGCTTAACAACGGGTTACAACGGTTGTCGGGCGTCCCCGACTTGAGCGCGCTGTCCTGCGCCGAGCGGCACCTGCGCGTCAAGGTGTCCCTCGGCAGCTCCGAGAACGCGGTGAAGACGCAGACCTGTTCGGAAAACCGCAGTTGAATCAAGGGCTTTTCGGCAATCCCTACTGAACCGTGCCCGACGCTGCCCGTAACCAATTGAATTTATGTGACTTTTAACAGAACACTCGTGTTTTTGTGTTATAAGAGCGGCTCAACCACTAACCCAAATGAACCCACACGTGGACGATCTCTCGCTGAACATCATCTCTGAACTCGAGAAAGACCCCCTAATCAGCACGCAAGCCATTGCCGATCGGCTTGGGGTCACCAAAAGCAAGGTCGCCACACGCCTCAAGCGCATCGAATCGCTGGACGCTGCACACGTCTTGGCCAACACCAGTGCCACCGCGGGCGGCTATGTCGTTTACCAGGTCTTCGTGAAAGTGCGGGGCCGGCCTATGGCCGAAGCGGCTGCGGAACTCAGCGCACTTGATGAAACGATGTTCATCTGTGGGCTTGTGGGCGAGGAAGATCTGTATGTTTCCATGCGTGCGCATCAGTCCAGACCGCAAGATGCGCTGTTGGCTCTATTCTCCAATCACGAAGGCATCAGCAGCATTCGCATCGATACAGTCTTTGGTACCCTGGCCGCAAGGTACAGTCGCATTTCATTTGACCCGAATCGAAGCACGCTGTCTGTTGACGAGCGGAAGCGCCGGCTCAAGAAAGACCTGGCTGAAATACCGCTAGATGATCTGGACCTAACCATCATTGCTGAAATGCATGAGCAGGGCCGTTGCAGCTTACGGGGAATCGCCAGGGATCATGGCGTAACGGAGGGTACTGTGAGGTACCGCATTCGAAACCTAAGAGAGCGGGATCTGCTGTCGATCATTACAGCAATCGAACCTTCCATTAAAGGAAAAGACACTTGGTCGTTGCTGGAGCTCGCAATCGAACCGGGCGCCCTGCGAGAATTCGCTGCCGAGTTCGAAACCGCTGAGTGGCTGGAGATCATCCAATACACCTCAGGTGCCACCGCACTCACCTGCATGCTCTTGACTGAAGGCCAGGTCGAGTTGAGTTCCGCCATCCACGCTATCCGCAGTCACCCAGCAGTGCGCGAGGCGCGACCTTCGCTGCTTGCCGACATCTACAAAATCGACACAAGGTGGCGAGTGCCTCCAGCAAGGGAGTACTAGATTCAGCCCCTGCGCGTAGCCTCGCTCAAGCTATGGAACCCGGCCCAGAGGTCGTCCATGGCCGGCCGCTCCGGCCGATGCTTCAGCAGGTCGAACCAAAGGTTGCCGGGGTCATCCGCGCCGCGGCGGCCCCGTAGCGACTGATTGGGGCTGTCAAGCATGCTTGAACGGAAGTCCAGGGTTTCGATCCAGCGGTCGAGGTCGCCGGCAATGGCGCGATGCAGCAGCTTCCACTCGCCGTCGCGCTTCTCCCACACGTCAAGGTAGCGGCCTTGGTGCCAGAAGTCAGTGAACCCGGCTTCGTGCTGCAGGCGGTGCACGACGTGCCACTGGGACGTGGTGGCGCATCGGTCGCCGTCGAACTGGAAGCGCGTGTTGGTGATGGCGTGCATGCTGGAGTCGATGCGCTCAAGGCACGGAATCACGTACTCGGCAAACGCGTGGGCGTTGCCCGCGAAGAAGCCGTGGTCATCATAGCCGTCAGCGTGATAGCAGGACTTGAGCATTTCCAGGTCGCAGCGGTCCACGGCCTGGCAGTAGCGATGAATGACCTCGCGAATGGCTTCGCGGTCCCGCAATTCCGCAACTTCCGCTTCCAGGGCCGCCAAGCGGCGTTCCAGCGCTTCAGACATGAGTTCCCCCTGTTGGTCAATGCGCTTGGTCTGCGGAGACGCTCCGGTTCCGCAGCACGTTCATCTGACGTGATCGTACATCGTGTCATGCTCCGTGGCGCTACACACGGTCGGCCCGTCCCACAAGGTAACAAACCCCTCCGCCATGGGGCGCAGCCAGACGCGACTCGCTAATCGGCTCTATGACGAGCACCTGCGGGAGCTCGAACAGTAGAGTGGATAATGGTGAAGAAGATCAAGGAGTTGTGTAGCCGCATGACGGCCGACCAACGTACTGAGTACGCCGGCTCTAGCCCTCCTGCCGCGGCCGAGTCGCGCCCCAAGCGTCAAAGTAGGTGACGTCCTCGGCTGGCTTGCGCCGTACGGGGCCGAAGCGGCCCCTGGGAAAGCCAATCGGCAGGGTGACGACGATGCCGTATTCGTCAGGAATGCCGAAGCGCGCCTGCATTTCCTCTTCAAAGACTTGGTGCATGGTGGTCAGGGCGGCGCCCAAGCCCACCGCTCGGCAGGCCAGCAGGATGTTCTGCACGCAGGGGTAGATGGCGCCGTAGTTGGGCGGCGCCAAGCCGTTGCGCTCCTCGGGCGGCACCCGGAACGGCCAGTCGCGCAGCCCGCAGACCACCAGCAACAGGGGCACTTCGTGCATGTGGTCGATTTGGTAGCGCAGCGCCTTCAGCTCGCGGGCCAGCGGGGTACCACCCTCGGGAACCCGCACGGCCCCGAAACGGGACTCGATGGCGGCCCGGTAGCGCTCGGCGAACCACTTGCGTCCTGCCGCATCCTGGATCACCAAAAAAGACCAAGGCTGCTTGTTTTGGCCGGAAGGCGCCTTCACCCCCGCGTCGAGCACCTTGCGCAGCAGGGCTTCGGGCACCGGGTCTGGCTTGAGGCGCCGCATGGCCCGTACGTTGCCCACTAAGTCAAAGAAGCCGGGATTGTCCGTTTGCGCCGTCATGTCATTGTTCACTGGCATTCCTCCACGGGCCACGCTGGTGCCGCGTTGCGCTCGGCTCTAGACGCTAGGCGAGCGCGCCTGGTGCGTTGCGCGGTTTGCGGTCAGGGCGTTGCGGTCGTCCTGAGTGTATTGATGTAAGCCACCACGTCACGCACGGCACTCTCTTCGCCAAGCCCTGCCGTGGAGGCCCGCATTTGCGCACCCCAGATGTCCCCGGGCGCGCCGCCTCGACGGCCCGCTTGGTAACTCTCTAGCTGGCGGACCAGGTACCAGTCGTTCTGTCCCGCCAAGGGCGGTGCGTTGAAGGCTTGATTGCCTTGCCCCTGCTCCCCGTGGCAGGTGCCGCAGGTGCGGTACAGGCCACTGCCCCGTTCGGCATCCCCGTCCAAGGTCGGGGATGCGGCGCGAGCCGGCAGGCTGGCCACTATGGCCGTTGCGGCGGCAATGCCGTCACCGTCGAGAGCATGGGCATCGGACGTCCCGGTGCCATTGGCCTCGCTGCGCATTCCGCGCAGGTAGTTTTGCAGCTGCCGCTCAACGTACCAGGAAGGCAGCACCGTCAAGTTCGGCGCACCGGTGGCCTGCTCGCCGGCCAAGGCGCTCCCGTGGCAACCAGCGCAAGCGATCAACGAAACTTCGGCGCGAGCCCCAAGGGGCACAGCCGCTGTAGCCATCAGCAACAGCAAGGCGACTGACCGGCTTGCGATGGCCTTGCGTTCGAAGCTGAGATTGGGCATGGGAAGCACCTTGTCCAAGGGAGCGGCTACCATAATGGAGAGCTTCTGCGAAGCGCAATGCCGATGCCTTCGCGCTGCCTTCACGGTCGCACGGCGATGTTGTCCGGAAGCAGGCCGCTTTTTCCTCAATGAGAACCAGGACGCCAATAACTCCCTCATCGCCATCGACAGCGAACACGCGGTGATCTCGTCGTCGTTCTCCAGCATGGGAACTGTCGGTTTGCCAATGCGCTTGATCTAAGGCGCATGAGCCGCACGCACGCACTCCGCAACGCTGGCGGTATCGCTGGCGAGCGGGTGGCGAAGCCTGGGAACAGTCATGGATTCGGGCATGTCTGGCATCATCGCTGATGACGGCAGGCTTGTTTTGGGACACAATTCCTCCCTAGCCTCACACTAACCCCAATGCAAGCAACGATGCGCCGCAACCTCCCCCCGATGTCATGACCAGAACCCTGCGCCGCGTTGTTTTTCTGGCCGCGCTGCCCGTGGCCCTGCTGCAGGGCTGCCAGTCCGCCTTTGGCCCGCAGTCCTTGGAGCGCACCCATCCGGCCTACAACGCGGCCATCACGGCGTCGGTGAACGAGCAGATGCTGCAGAATCTGGTGCGGCTGCGGTACCGGGACGTGCCCTTCTTTCTGGAAATAGGCAGCGTGACGGCGTCGCTGTCAGTGGGCGCTACGGCCCAGGTTGGCGGTTCGGTGGCCATCGGCAGTGAAGACACGATCAGTTCCCTTGCGGGGGCGGCCTACTTGGACAGCCCCACCATCTCCTATGTGCCCCTGCGCGGGGAGGACCTGCTGAAGAGCCTGCTGAGCCCCCTGCAGTTGGAGTCCATCCTGGTGCTCACCCAGTCCGGCTGGCGCATCAGCCGCGTTTTTGGGCTGTGCTTTGAGCGCATCAACAATCTGCGCAACGCACCCACCGCTTCCGGCCCGACGCCGGATCAGGAACCGGAGTATCGGTCTTTCACCCGGCTGCTGGATTCGTTGAACCGGTTGCAGACCCGAGGGCAGATCGAGGTGGGTGCGCATGGGCAGGGCGCCGATGCCGGCATGGTCGTCAAGCTGAGGGCGAACGGCGCGAGTGCATCGCCCGGCCTTGATGAAGTTCGCGCACTGCTGGGCATCGAATCCGGCGGCAACGAGTTCCGCCTCAACACCAACTTTCTTGAAACGGTTGCGGACCAGTGGACCGTGCGCACCCGTTCTCTCTCGAGCCTGTTGTACTACCTCTCCCAAAACGTGGACACGCCCCCGGCGCATCAGTCCGCTGGCTTGGTCACCGTCACCGCAGCCAAGGACGGCGGCACGTTCGACTGGGGCGACACGCCTGCCGGCCGCCTGTTCCAAGTGAAGTCCGGCCCGGAGCGGCCTGAGGGCGCCTACATCGCCACCTTTTACAGAGGCCATTGGTTCTGGATTGAGGACCACGACTTGGAATCCAAGTCCACGTTCATGCTGCTGCGGCAGTTGTTCGACTTGCAGGCCGGGCAAAGCACGGTCCAAGGGCCAACCCTGACCCTGCCCGTGGGTCGGTGACTGACCGCTCCTCTTCGTGCGTGGAAAACTCACGCATGGCATTCTCAAGCATGGCATTCTCAAGCATGGCAATCTGACGCATTGGTACCGAGGAGGGCAAATGAAAATCGGCGCGGTGTTTCCCCACCTGGAAATCGGCAACGACCCGGCCGTCATTCGCGATTGGGCGCAGACGGCGGAGGGTTTGGGCTATTCCCACATCCTAGCCTACGACCACGTCATCGGCGCCGTGCACGAAGGCCGGGAGCCGCCGCTCTGGGGGCCTTACACCGAACAGTCGGCCTTCCACGAGCCGTTCGTCCTATTCGGCTTTTTCGCCGCTTGCACCACCCGGGTTGAACTGGCCACCGGCATCCTGATTCTGCCCCAGCGGCAGACGGTGCTGGTCGCCAAGCAGGCCGCGGAGATCGACCTGCTTTCCGGGGGGCGGCTGCGCCTCGGCGTCGGCACCGGCTGGAACTATGTGGAGTTCGACGCCCTGAACGAGGATTTCGGCAATCGTGGCATCCGCCAGGCCGAGCAGGTGGAACTGCTGCGCCAGCTTTGGGCCGAGCCGGTGCTGGACTACAGCGGCCGCTGGCACCGCGTTGAGCGGGCGGGCTTGAAGCCCCTGCCGGGGCGTTCCATCCCCATCTGGTTCGGTGGCTTTACGGACGTGGCATTCCGGCGCGCCGCCCGAATCGGCGACGGCTTCATCTTCGGGTCCAGCCAGAAGGCCAATTTGGCGGCGGCGGAGAAAGTTCGCCTTGAGCTTGATGATGCCGGCCGGAACCCAGCGGAATTTGGCATGGAAGCGCTGCTCAACTACCAGGCGGGCCCCGACGTCTGGCGTTCCGACATCGAAGCCTGGCAGTCCATTGGCGCCAGCCACGTCGCCATGCGCGGCATGGCCCTGCGGGGCATCGGCGAGGGCCTAGGTTCCCCCCAAGCCCACATCGACGCCCTGCAAACCTACTGGGATGTGGTGGGCGACTTGGCCGATGGATGAAGGCGGCAAGCCTTCTAGATGGGTGGTCAAGGTTGTCCCGTGAATCAACCTTTGCGCCGGGCTCCGTGCGTTGCCTCCGGCAACGCACATACTCGATGGATTCGGGCTTGGCCTCGTTAGTCGCCCGAGGCCCGTTCAAAAACCAGCACGAAGTTGACCGGCACCGCCTTGCTGATGCTCGGCAGGGAGGCAATTTCGCGCAGTTGCTCCACCGCTGCCACCAAGCCGACGCTAGCGGCATAGACCACGGTTGGCTTGCGGCTGGCCACCAGCATGGCAGTGTCAGACAAGCGCGCAGCGGTGACTTCCATGCGCAGCGGCAGTTGCGCTTCCTTGAGCGCCAGCACGCCGTCAATGTCCAGGTTCAGAGATTCGCCGGCAGCCAGCGCCGTCAGGCTGGCCAAGTCGATCTTCGCGTTCAGTGAGGCTGTGGGGAAGCGCGCCGTCTCGAACAGGATGTCTCGCATCCGTTCGTCGCGGATGGGTATCAAGGTGTCGACGCTGGCTAGGTTGATATCCACGCCCACCGCACCGTCACCGCCAACGCTGCCGCTGACCCGGCCGAAGCGATGCGTCTCGGCGACGTCGCCGGCCTTCACCGTCACGAAGGCCACCGTGGAGCGCTCATTGTTCAGCCGCCACTCGGCCCAAGCCGTCGGCGCCATGCAGAAGGCGCCGAGGCAGATGAAGATTGCCGCCGCTTGTCGAGCCGTGGGGCGGGGTGCGCTTGGTTCGTTGCAGTTGTTCATACTGATGGCTCTCAGTTAGCTCGCAGCGGCCGCGGCCGGCGAGGCACCCGCGGCGGCGACCGGCGGTTGATTGTCAACGCTGTTCCAAATGCGATCATCTGGCGTCCCCATGAGCATCTCATAGGCGCCCTCCGGATAGTTGGCCATGTGCGGTCCGGGGCCATCCAGATCCGGCTGCGCCACCGCACCGCCCTGGTCCTCGAAGTGGGCCGGGCGCTTGTAGCGGGCCAGCTCCTCAACGGAGATGCCCGCCATTTTCACCACTTCGGGGTCGATCCAGGCTTCCTGGTTGATCGGTTCCGTGGAGTAGGACAGCTCCAAGGACAGGTTTTCCGGCCCCGCAAAGTAGATGGAGGCGCAAAAGCCGTGGTCCATGGGGCCGGAAACCGGCACGCCCTTGGCGCGCAGCCGGTCGCGCATGGCGAGCAGCTCCTCGTGGTTCCTCACCCGCAGCGCCAAGTGTTGCATGGTGCCCCTTGCGCAGTTGGCGGCCGGGTTGCCCGCATGGGTCTGGCCAAGCTCCACCGGAATGCGCTCGATGTCCGGGTTGCAGACGAAGGCGATGGAAGCCTCGTCGTTCAGGCGCAGAAACCCGTGCCAAGTGTTGGGCACCCCATGCATCCAGTACAGGGCCACCAGTTCCATGCCAAGCTTGTCAGTGAAAAACTCGATCTGCGCCTTCATGTTGCTGGTGCAGATCGCCAAGTGATGCAGTCCATCAACCTTGTTCACGTTCGTCCCTCCCGGTTTTTCGCCAATCTGCTGCGGCGAGTTGCCACATCCATTATGCACCTTTTGCGAGGGGGGCTCCGTATCCCAGGAGGACTGCGGATGGAGGCGCATCATCGATGGGATGCTTGCCCGTGGCGCGCCTCGGCTCAGATGCGGCGGTCGCTTGGTCTCGACAGCCTCATCGCACGGGGCCAGTACGACGCCAGTTCCAATCACGCTAGTTTGACGAGAAGAAATTGCAAAAGGCTGATAGCCTATCGGTGCGGATTTGGGGGGAACATCAAAAGGACAGTCTTCGATGAAGCGCGGGCCACCGCGGTCGATCGGCGGGTCATTCAGGATTTCGGGGCTGATCCGGTCGAGGCCGGGCCTTTGGCCGCATTGCGTCTGGCACGTGCTGCCGTGAGCGCTTGGAAACCGGTGCCAATGTCCCTCAAGGCCCTGGCAGCGCCAATCGCGGCCCTGTTCGCCGGTTTGGCATGGGCGGGCCCGGCTGAGGATGGCGCTCTCTACGAATCCGCCTGCGCGGCCTGCCACGGTTCGGACGGGCGCGGCCGCACGCTCGAAGACCGCGGCTTCGAACTCGAACTCCCGGATTTCACGGACTGCGAATTCGCCTCGCGAGAGCCGGACCCGGACTGGTACGCCGTGATTCACGAAGGCGGCCCCGTGCGGGCCTTCGGCCGCATGATGCCCGCGTTCGGCGATGCACTCACGGACGACGAAATCCACTCCATTCTGCGTCATGTACGCACCTTCTGCACGAACGACAACTGGCCCGGCGGCGAGTTCAACGTCCCGCGGCCTTTCTTCACCGAGAAGGCGTTTCCCGAGGACGAGACCGTTTTCACGCTGGCCGCTGACACCGACGACAGCGATGCTGTGATGTTTGAACTCCTCTACGAGAAACGGTTCGGCCCACGCGGCATGATGGAGATCAAGGCGCCCATCGGCACCCGCAATTCACCGCTTGACGGCGGCTCGAACTTCGGAGTCGGCGACGTCGCAATAGGCTACAAGCACGCGCTTTTTCACAACCTCCAGAGCGGCAACGCCTTCAGCCTCGGCGGCGAAGTCATCCTGCCAACCGGCAAGAGCGAAGACGGTTTCGGTTCGGATTCGACGAAGGTGGAGCTCTACGGCGCCTACGTGAAGCTCTTGCGCGGCGATGCCTTTTTCCAAACCCAGGTGCTCGGGGAATTCGCGGTTGATGGCCCGGCGGAGGATGAAGTGGCCCTCAGGGGCGTCTTCGGCAAGACGTTCACCCAAGGCGAATTCGGCCGTGCTTGGAGCCCAATGCTGGAGGTGCTGGCCTCGCGCGAGACCGGCTCCGGTTCGGACACGGCCGTGGACTTGGTCCCCCAGCTTCAGGTGGCGCTGAACACGCGCCAGCACATCCTTCTCAACGTGGGCGTGCGTGTCCCGGTCGGCAATCGGCAGGGCCGCGAACCCCAGATTGTCGTCTATCTGCTGTGGGACTGGTTCGACGGAGGATTCCGGGATGGCTGGTAAGCGCTCAAGCCGGACTTCCGCGCAGTTGGCGTGGTGGGCGCTTGGCCCCGCTGTCTGGCTCGCCGGTGCTTCCGGCTTGGCGCAGCCGGTTGATCACAGCACGTTCGCCACATCCGATCAGTGCATCGCCTGCCATAGCAACCTGACGGACTCAGACGGCAACAACGTTTCAATTGGCCATCACTGGCGCGGGTCAATGATGGCGCACTCGGCGCGCGACCCCTATTGGCAGGCGGGCGTGCGCCGCGAAGTCATGGATCATCCCGAGGCCCAAGCCGAAATCGAAGACACCTGCGCGACCTGCCACATGCCCATGGCGCGCGTGCTGGCGAGATCGGAAGGCGGGCGCGGCAAGGTGTTCGACACGCTCGAAGGCGCACGGCAAGGGGACCCGGCAGCGATGTTGGCGCTGGATGGCGTGTCTTGCACGACCTGCCATCAGATTCGGCCCGACAACTTCGGCGAGGAGTCGAGCTTCGACGGCAAGTTCGTGGTTGGCACCGGGGCCGAACCCCAGATTTTCGGACCGTTTGAGGTGGACGACGGTCTCAGACGGGTCATGCAGTCCGCCTCCGGATTCATCCCGCAGACCGCCACGCATGTTCAGGAGTCTGAGCTTTGCGCCACCTGCCACACGCTGTTCACGACCAGTCTGGATAGGGAAGGGCGAGCCCAGTCGCGGTTTCCGGAGCAAACGCCGTATCTCGAATGGCGGCACAGCGCCTACGCGGAATCGCGAAGCTGCCAGTCCTGCCACATGCCGGAGGCTTCGCCTGCGCCGATCTCCTCGGTGCTCGGGGAGCCTCGGGAGAATTTCTCCCAGCACCTTTTTCGCGGCGGCAATGCCTTCATGCTGGGGTTGCTGGACCGCCATCGCGACGCACTCATGGTCACTGCGCCTTCTGCCGATCTCCAACGCGCCGCCGCAGCCACTCGTGAACACCTGCAAACCGCAACGGCGTCGCTTGAGGTTCTTGGCGTGACGCATGACGACGGCCAGTTCGTCATCGACATTGAAGTGACCAATCTGGCGGGCCACAAGCTGCCCACGGCCTATCCCTCCCGCAGAGCCTGGCTCCATTTGGCGGTGCGTGACGCTTTGGGCAACCTGGTCTTCGAATCTGGTGCCATGCGTGCCGACGGCAGCATCCAGGGAAACGACAACGACGCGGACGCGGGAAGCTTCGAGCCCCACTACAGCGTGATCGACGATCCCGGACAGGTGCAAATCTACGAACCGATCATCGTCGACGGCGAAGGCCAGGTCACGACGGGCCTCTTGTCGGCGGTGACCTACGCCAAGGACAATCGCTTGCTGCCCGCTGGCTTCGACAAGGCAAACGCCGACGCCGCCGTGATGGTGCACGGCGCTGCGTTTCAGGATGCGAACTTCCTTGCCGGCCGTGACCGGATCCGATACCAAGTCCCCACGCCGGCGCAGGCGGGTGAGATCAACGTGCAGGTACGCCTATTGTTCCAGACCATCGGCTATCGCTGGGCGCAGAACCTTGCCGCGTACGACGCGGTTGAAACGAACCGCTTCGTCTCCCTCTACAGCGACAACGCCGATGCATCGGCTGTAGTGCTCGCCGAAGCCAGCTACCGAGGTTCTCCTTAGCGCCCGCCTCCAGCCCGTCGGCCGGGGTCTGCGCCAGTCACCGACCCGCCAATTGGCTTGTCAATCTCGGTCGGCTAGGGAGTCACAAGACCTCCCGCGCTTCGTGACGTAGGCAAGGGAGTCACAGGACCGCCGACACTTCGTGAACGTGCGGCGGCAAAGGGCAGGGCTAGGTTCGGAAAGCCAGACAGGTCTGTTTTGCTAGCGGTAGACGCCATTTAGGGGCGGCCAACGCTCCGAATTAATGTCTATAATAGAAGGCCATATCATGGTTTTTGCCCACTTTTATAGGCATTAACATGGAAACAGGAAAGTCGCTTCCGATACCCGCCGCACGAGCTCTGCGCAAGCTCGGCACCGATTTGCGCGACGCCCGCCGGCGTCGGCGCATCCCCACGCGAATCATGGCGGAACGCGCCGGCATCAGCCGCATGACCCTGTCCAAAGCGGAAAAGGGCGAACCAGGCGTTTCGGCAGGTACCTTTGCCACTCTGCTGTTCATCCTAGGGCTGGAAGAGGGGTTGGCTTCCCTTGCCGACGTGCGCAACGACGACGTGGGCCGAGACCTTGGAGACGAACTGCTGCCCCAGCGCATCCGCACCCGCCAACGCGGGAGGCCCTAGCCGTGGATCGAGAGACCTTTGTGTATGTTGACATTAGAGGTGAAGACCGCATGGCAAGTGCGTTTGAACATGCAGACCTTGAGCATGCGTTAGCCCTTCTAGCCAGCTTTTGACGCCCTCAGTGCGTCGTAGCGAAATAGGCCGTCCATGGTTCGTCCGCTTGCTTGTTTCGCCGCCCGGTTGCGCAGCCAAGCCTTGACGCCAGTGAGGTGGAAAAGCTTGGCGTTGCGGCGTGAGCCAGTCTGAATTCTCGCGGTACGTTTCCGGCGCAGGCTTTCGTAGCGCTGCAATCCGGCGGTCACGACATCGCTGGAGTTCAGGCAGCCGGCCAGCACGGCGGCGTCCTCAATCGCCATGGCCGCGCCCTGCGCCATGAACGGTAGGGTGGGATGGCAGGCATCGCCCAGCAAGGTCACTGCGTCCTTACCCCAGAGGGGTAAGGGCGGTCGGTCGTGCAGCGCCCACTTGAAGAGGGAATCCGGGTTCATGTTGTCGATCAGGGCTTGAATGTCCTCGTGCCAGCCCGCGAAGTCGCTCTTGAGTTCCGCCAACTCGCCACGCTCGGTCCAGGATTCCACCTCCCAACCGGTCTTCTCGACCACGCACACGCAGTTCACCAATGTGCCTGAGCGCAAGTAGTAGTGAACGAAGTGCTTGCGCGGCCCCCACCACACGGTGGACATAGGCCGCACCAAGCCGGCTGGCAGCCGTTCCGCCGGCACCAGCGCCCGCCAAGCCACGTTGCCGGTGAACTGCGGCGCAGCGTCGCCAAACAGTTGCGAGCGAACCGTCGAATGGATGCCGTCGGCGCCGATCAGCGCATCCCCTTCATGCATGCCTTCGACTGCGATGGCGCCCTCGCTTGGGATGCTTCCGGTACGGCGAACGGCGACCCGCACGCGGCCATCCTGCTCGAATCCCGTCACTTCCGAAGCAGTGTTCAACTCGATAGCGGGAGAACCTTCGGCCGCCTCCACCAGCACACGCAGCAATTCGCCGCGGTGAATGTGGTAGTAGGGAAAGCCGTAACGGTCCTGCACCGTCTGGCCCAATGCCGAAGCGCCAATCACCTTGCCGGAATTCCACGCCCGGAACTCCGTGCCTTCGGGCAAGAAGGCGCAGGCCCTAAGCGCACCCTCCAGACCCAGATGATGCAGAACGCGGGTGCAGTTCGGACTCAATTGAATGCCCGCGCCAACCTCTCCGATCTCAGCGGCTTGCTCGAACAGTGCCACCTGAAAGCCTGCCTTGGCCAAGCAAAGCGCCGCCGTCAACCCGCCGATGCCGCCGCCGGCAATGAGTATGCGGCCGCTAACCTGCATGTGCGACCCATCCTCTTTTTCGCTTGTAAGTCACTGTCAGATACACCACTCGATAAAGGCTTCTACCACGGCTAGAATACAAACCTGCCACCATCAGCCGAATTCGGCATCGTTTCTGCCATTGGGAGTTGCATGATCTCCTCGACGCTATACGGCAATGATTTTGCAACTGTTATTGGGCCAGTGTTCCGGGTGGGACATACGTCGCACCTCCTTCCATTTGGGCGCATCTTGGATACTTCGCATATGGGGAAGGTGCTAGCCAATGAAGCAAAAGTGGTGGGTACGAAACGGACTGACAGTCGACTGAGTATGCTATGCACAACCCGTTGCCTTAACTACAAGCTCAGAAAGTCAAAGCGACCTACGCGCAACAGATTTTCTCTAGCATCTTCTGCATTTTTTCGAACCTCGGGGTCCTCAGAGGTTAGTCCAGCTTTCAAGATCGGCCTGGCTTCATCGGCCAAAACGTATATCTGAGTGTCTTGGTCCATAGTTTGTGTGACTTTCGCAAAACACTGCACGACTAGGCCAAGATGATTAGGAATCAGATCACTTAAAGCTCTAAACTGAATAGAAAGATCGGAGTCCTTTGCGCCGCCAAGATCAAGGATCTTTAAGAATGTCTGCAATCGCCATTTGGAGGAGAGGCATTCGGCCTCCAACCAAAACGCAAATTCCTGAAGTTCCTGCGACTCAGCCACTTTGAGGCGCCAATCGAAAAAACCGACGACGCGATCAAATTCCGCCTCGCTCAGTCGTGTACCGCTGCTCCGCAGGGACCGTCCAACGTAACGGAAGAGTTGCCCCCAGCGACCCCGATCGTCACTGGTTCTTTCATAAAAGCGTTCAAGCAGGCTATTCTCACCGCTGAGAGGATAGACTTCCCAAAGATAGTAGACGAACAGGTGCCTACCCAGTTTATCGATACAATCGTCGGGCGTTGGGTGCCAGTCGTCTTTGTCGACAAAGTCCTCGGATTCTAGGATGCTCAAGTGTTCAACGGCGAACTCATATTCACTCTGTAGAACCTGAAATGCAACCTTGTTTGGGTTGTTAACTCGGGTATAGCTGCTGAAGGCATCCCGCCAGACTGGCAGATTCTCTTGCGGGAACAAGCCATTTCGTTGGCGGGACGCCAAGCTTTGATCTAGAATGCAGAGGTTTGTGAAGTGCATCCCAAGTAGCGCGTGTTCGGGCTTAGTTAACGGGATTTCGGCATCTGCAGCTATACGCTTATCTAGGATTTCGGCCAATTCCTGCAGTTGGTCCTCTGGCAACTCACGGCGAACCCAGAAGCAGAATTTGACAAGGGACTCGAGTGCCCGACTGCGAGTATTGTTGATGGCCTCAGTGATGGCATCGCCGGAGTAAGGCAAAAGCGGACTGTCGTGATCAAGCCCCCGGTCAAAGTGGCAACAGGCCTGTCGGAGCAAGCCGGCAATAGCGTGCCGCGCAGAAATTGGAGTTTCTAGCTCTTGGCTAATGCAGGCATCAATAAAGTCGATTGCGTTCCGCCGCGAGCTGCCCCAATCGGAATGATCGTGGGAATCGTCTCTCGGTTCAGGTTGGCCCTCCACTCGTGCCCTGTCCGGGTGCGACAATACCCACTCGCAAAACGATATCCAGATGTGTAAGTTGTCAAAATGTCCTTCCTTAACGATAACTGTCATAGCCTTGAGCATGGAAGCGATGTAGACTGGCCGCGCGATCTGGTCACGGTTTGTTAGCCAGAAACTCAAGCGTTCGCCATTCGGCGCAATTTTCTCTCTAAAAAGGGATTGAAAGACATCAGCTAGCTGCGCGATATTGATCTCGACCAGTCGGTTACCCTCGTCGCGATGCTGCGGCTTGTTCCAGTCATTTAGAAAAGTCAAGAGCTCGTCGTCTGAGAGATCCTCAAGATCCTCCGCGGACTTGGGGCTCTGGTAGCTTACGATGCTGGCGGTTACTCCGCTGAAGCGCAAATAGCTATCGTCGTTGATGACTTCCGCTGTTTCTTCGGCTTCCAGTTCATCGAAGTACTTACGGACGTTCCCGCTTAAAACTGCGCTGAATGGGCGGAGTTGCATGCGATGCAAGTAACGTTGTCGCCGCTGAAAATCACCTTCACTGAAATTTTCGCGTTCCTGTTCGCGAAAAAACTCCCTCGAAGGTCCACTCAGAATATCGGCAACAATGTTCTTTTGTTCGTCATCCTTCAGTAACTCCAAGCCAAAGTGTTCACAGGCCTGGCGAATCATCAATTGAAGTTCGTAGTGGTACTCCCGTTCCGCATAATCACTATAGCCAATGATCTCTTTGCGAATCCAATCAAGTGTCTGATCACTTGGATGTGATGCGTAGAGTTGCTGGCGCAGCCGCTCAAACACCTTCCAGCGATGCCCCTTGAGTAGTTGATCCAAGTCATCGATGGAATCCGGAGCATGTTCAAACACCCGCTCACAGGCGTAGAACAGCGTATGCACTAGGGTTGACTTGGAATCTTGATAGTTGGCGTCCGAGCTAGCCAACCTCGGGCACCAGATTTCCGAATAGTCTTGATCGCTTCCTTGATCGAACTCTTCTTGGTGCATTCCTAGCCTGACCATGCGGGCTACTGAATGAATCAGGATGCAGCAAACCTGATATGGCTCGCGCTCGACTAAGGCGCGAACGCCAATATCCAAGATTTGCTGATACTCCCATTTGGAGAAGCGGGGAGCTGGCTCTAGTGTGGCGTAGGGGGAGTTAGGGTCCGCCTTGCGGCTTTGCTGTTTCTCCTCAGCCATTGGGTCCCGTCGAAAGGGTACAAGCAGTTTCGCTAATTCGAGCGCCTCATCAATAATGCCTTGGTCTGCCCAATGTTTGAGCAAATCAGGATAACGGTAGGCAAAGATCGGATTATCATGGTTGATGTATTCGATAATCTTCAGCTTTAGTTTTGCCGACTTTGCCCCGTCAATCTTAAGAGCAATAGCAAGTATTTGTCCATAGACTAGCGGATTATCCGTTTCTGGCAGTGACTGAACAATTTCGATTACCTTATCCGGTTTTTGATCTGCAATCGAAACCAAGTAGCTCAGTTCTGGCCACGGCGGATACTGCACGTAACCTTCGGGCAGCTCCTTTACCCTGGGAGGTTGGCTAAAGTAGCCGCGCTCACGCATTGGATCTACCCAGACAGGACTGTTAAGTCTGGAGAAGAAGTACTGTCGATCCGGTGCCGCTTTGATGGACTCCAGTGCTGCTTCTATCACTTGATGGGTAGGTTTGGTGCCGTTCAGTAATTCATCGAGTTCCTGCAATCGACTGAGTCGGCTGCTGGCAGCAATTAAGAGATATTTGTCCAAGCATTTGAAGTGTTTTGCCAACTCAGTATCGGCCTTCGCGCCAAATGGCTTGTCAGGCAGATGCGCGTGGCCTTTAAACCACTCCTTTGCGTCCTCCCACTCTCTAAGAAAGTCAGGGGGAATCTTGCTCTTGTCGGAGTAATCGAGAAATTGACTGAAAAATCGTACATCAGCATTTGACCCTCGTTTTCGGCCCTGCTGGTGTTCATCAATCAACGTAGAGACTAGTCGGCACACGTCGGGAGGTATAAAGTGTCCTTTCTCGCCTGATTCAGGCGAAAGCCCATCGCTGATTCGCCATTCATCCCGCCAGACGACCTGCAACTTATCGACAAGCTGATGGTATTGAACTTGTTTTCGAACGATATGAGCATCAGTTGATGCAAGGCCGTTCATCAGTTCCCTCCCCGCATGGGCAACAAACCACACGTAACCGATTGGTTTCTGAACCATGAGCGTAGCCGCGCCCTTGTACGCCTCAGCGTAGACTGGAAGGCGGAGGTCGCCATTCAACCACTCGTACACTCGCTGTTGATCTTTACTAAGTGCCATTGATTTGAACATCCTCGCCGGCTCGCGCCGGAGGTGAACTTGGGGAGCTCGACATCAGTCATTTCCTTTCTGACTTTTCAAAACACCAAAGTAGCGATTGAACTGCCGCGGCGTAGCGTACATCCTCGCGAGACATGGCGATGGGCTTACCCAATGGGTTCCGGTTGAGGACCGCGTGTAGGAAATCGCAACCTGCATTTGTACTCCGAACTATGGTTCGGCTCGATCCCCGCCAGCGGGTGTGCGCCGCATCAACAAGTCACACGATGTCATGAAATTGCTCTTTTGCTTAGTCGGATATGCCGTGAAACAACGGTAGGTTGACGTTCCCAAGTGAGTCGCTCGCTTCCTTGCGCAACACTCTTGGCGTCAATTCTGGGTCTCTCATGACTGACTTCGGAGTCATAAATCAAAAGCGTAGCATGCTAATGCCCTCGAATGGATCGAGTGTAGCCGCGTGAGCCAACCTAAGTGACCGGGAAAGCCTACGTTGAAGAGGATCGCACAGTTCAGATTTTTCTAGCCGCCTGCATCATCTGAGATCGAATACCCAGTCTCCAATACGCAAGTCTCTGTAGTATCCGATGGGGACCACAGTTTCAATGTCCCCCTCGACGAGCGTCCCGAGAAGAGAACCCATCGGCTGTTCTGAATCAATGCTCTGGTCGCCGCAATTCTTCCAGCGATCATCGCGCCTATAAATGCACTGAGCGTGTATCCTTGTGGTAGCCCCGTGGTCATAGAGCCAAATGGCGACATACTCGGGTGGATCAATAGCGTTCAGGCCAACTTCTATCAGCAACCGCGGCACCGGGTCCTCGCTTGATGCGAGATCTCTCAATGCGTCCCATACGCCTTCGGGCACTGCTATTGAGTCTGGCCGCACGACAGTCATCGCCCTTTGTTCCGCGCTCCAAGGCAACTTTAGCTTTTGAACGCTACGAGCCTCCTCATACGCTGCTTGAAGTTCTTGCGCGTTGTCGGGGTCGGTCTTGGCGAGTTCTGTGTGCAGCGACTGCATCCTCAAGTAGCCTGGTCGGGCCAGACGCCGACTCACATAGCGAACATCAAGTTGGTAGATGGTGGCTTCACCCGCCTCAATGGGACCGAACTGGCTCCAAGCCGAAATGGCACGGAAGTTGGCGAGTGGGGATGCGGTGAGCAGCAGTGAGGCAAGCACTACCCAAGACATGAACTTGTTGATTTCCGGCAGCTTGCGGTGCCACTCGATGCGCTGTCTGAGAATGACGGACAAGTAGCCCAAAGAGAAACACGCCATGAGCAGGATGATCAGCAGCGCCCAGCAGCGCGACACGGTCCAGCCATACTGCGCCACGCGAAGCACAGCGCCATAGCATGCCAGCGCCGACACGACCGGAAGCAGCCCAATGCTGGCCGTCAAGACCCGATGCATCACAATGGGGTAAGGGATGCGCTTGCCCGTTTGATACACGGCGTTTAAGAACAGCAGCCCAAGGAAGTTGGCAACCATCAAGATGGTAGTGCCGCTGTCGGTGCCCCACAGTGGTTGCAAGCCCACAAACGGGAGCGTTAACAGGAACGCACCGATGATGAACAGCAGCAAAGGCAGTAGCAGCCAAGTGAGGCGAACGAGAAGCGAGGAAATGCTGTCTAGCACGGTCGTGGCTTCGCGAAAACTACTTAGTCCGAAAGCGAATACAGCGGCGAGCACCGGCCAAAAGAACCATGGCTCCTTAAACAACTCATCGAAAAACTCGATGCCTATGGCCTCAAACAGAGATTTCCACAAATACAAGACCAACCATAGGGCATACGTGAGTGCTGCAGAAAGCCCAAAAGTCAGAAGGTTCCGCCACGAAAGCGTGAAGAAGCTGTCATAACTGCGCTCTAGGCGCCACACATTGGACTGCAGGTGGAGCAAAGCCACGAAACTCGTGAACAGCATGGTCGCTATGAAGCTTTCGTGCACATTGCCCTGAGAGAACTCGCCGTGGGGCGTTAGTTGCCAGCCGGTGTATAGCGCCAATAGAGAAAGCAGCACACAGAACCCGCTGACCCAAGCGAGAGCTCGCAGGCGGTCCTTGCGCGAAAAACTGAGCATGAAGAGGACCGGCCACGTCACTACCAGCAACCAGATTGGAAAGTAGATCGCAGGACGTGCCCCAAGCCAGTCATCGCTTGCAGTCAGTCCCGCGGCAAGCAACCCCTGAACAAATCCGATGACGACAAACAACGCCCGTTCAGGCACACGCTCGATAACCTCACTTGTCGTCAGAGTGGTAGGTTTCGATG
Source organism: Candidatus Azophilus sp. (assembly GCA_965220835.1). Taxonomy (GTDB): domain Bacteria; phylum Pseudomonadota; class Gammaproteobacteria; order Pseudomonadales; family Azotimanducaceae; genus Azophilus. The sequence goes on from OZ244842.1 coordinate 4,168,560, forward strand.
ATGCTTCGCTCATTGTTCAGATATCTCCAGCTGACGAAGGCGCCAACTCCTCGCGCCTGCCGCACTCACTGCAAATTCGCATTCAAGCCCCCTGCGGTGAGGCGGGCGAAGACGTATCCGCCAACCACGCCAGCGCCGGCCTGCAGAGCCATGCCCAAGGCCGTTCGGGTGGCGGGCACGGGGTGCATGCCGAATGTGGCGATCATGATCATGTGCAACGCCCAGAGAGCGGCGCCGCCGGCCAGGGCGTAGCCGAGGGCGCGCGGCAGCCGGAGGTAGCGCAGGGCCAAGGCGGCAATCGGGAAGGCGATCAACAAGCTGGCACCGATCAGCGGCAGGTAGGCCATGGCCATGCCCGCCAAGTCGTGCAGCGTGGCGGCGGCGCGGTCACTGAGGTTGACGGGTACGCCGAGTTCCGCGACCCTGCCCAGAATCATCTGCGTGGAGGCGATGGCGGCCACGACGTAGGTGGCCAGCACCCCGGCGACGAAGGCTGCTGCCCGCCTGATCATGTAAGCTTGCCGCTTGTCATGGGTTAACAATAACCGGGGTCTCATGGGAACGAAAGCAGTCTTTTTGGCATTGTCGCTCAGCGTCGCGATGGCCACCGCATCAGCGCAAGATTACAAACTCACTGCCGTGGCCGAGGGCTTGGATTTTCCGTGGTGCGTGGCGTTCCTGCCCGAAGGCGGGCTGTTGGTCACCGAACTGGGCGGCACCCTTCGACAAGTCTCAGCCGAAGGGGTGCTTGGCGAGCCCATCACCGGCGTGCCCGAGGTGTATCGCATGGCTCAGGGCGGGTTGTTTGACGTGCTGCTGCATCCGGGCTTCGAGCACAATCAAACCCTCTTTCTGTCCTACGCCGCCCCGCCTGCTGAAGACAACGCCACCGAAATCCTGCGCGCTCGGCTGGTGGATGGCGCCTTGGTTGATGCGGAGGTGATCTTCTCGGTGCAACCGCGCAAGCCGACGCCCGTTCACTACGGTGGCCGCATGGCGTTCCTGCCCGACGGCACCCTGCTGCTGACCTCCGGGGACGGCTTCGACTTCCGGGAGGCGTCCCAGGACTTGGGCAGCCTGCTCGGCAAGACAGTGCGCATTCAAGCCGATGGCCGCATCCCGGCGGACAACCCCTTCGTCGGCCATGACAGTGCCGATCCGGCCATCTACACCTACGGCCACCGCAACGCCCAAGGCTTGGCCGTCACCAGCGATGGCACGGCGTACCTCAACGAGCACGGCCCGCGAGGCGGCGATGAAACCAATCGGCTGATGGCAGGCGCCAATTACGGCTGGCCCGCCGTCACCTACGGCATGGACTACAACGGCGCCTATGTGTCACCGTTCCAGGAGGCAGCGGGCATGGCCGCTCCCCTGAACCATTGGACCCCGTCCATAGCACCCTCCGGCTTGGCCATCTATGCCGGGGACCGGTTCCCGGAGTGGCGCGGCGACCTTTTCACCGGCGCCTTGGTAGATGAGGAAGTCCGCCGCTTGGACATTGAGAACGGCGAGGTGGTGGGCGAGGAGGCGCTTTTCAGCGAACTCGGCCGCCGCATCCGCGACGTGCGCAGTCACGATGGTTATCTGTACGTGGTCGAGGACGGGGAACAAGCGCGGATTTGGCGCGTCGAACCAGCCGCCGAGGCACCGCACCCCCCAATGCAGGGCCTAGCGCGCGCTAATCTCCCCCCGCGTCGGGAGTTTGCGCGGCGTAGCGCGGCCAGTCGCTGAGTAGTTCGTCTATCACCGTGCCGCCGACGGTGTACAGCGCTTCCAAGGAGGCTCGCATTCCGGAATAGCCCTCGTTTTCGCGCAACAGGTTTTCGGCGGCGGTGATGCCGGGTGGCGGCATCGTGTGGTTGCTGCCGGTGCGCAGCACCATGAAACGGTCCTTGTCCACCCGGCCCGCCTCATGCAGGTAGGTGATGGCTTGATAGGTGCCGGTGTCTTCCATGGCGGAGGTGACGAAGTCCGTTTCGCCGCCGGACCAGTAGCTCACGTAGGCGTTGGCCCAGTCGTTCATCAACGCCCCGTGCCAGAAGGTCATGGCGGCGATGTGGCCGCCGCGGGTGACGAAGGGCGGCCGGCGGGCGTTGGGATGTTCGAGGTAAAGGCTGCGGTGCTCCGCCAATTGCGGAGAGTCCGGCAATTTCAAGTTCTTGGTCAATTCGTAGGCCCAGTCGCGAAGGCCTTCGTTGATGAGGAACATCTCGCCCTGGGGCTCCGGCCGGTTGGGGTCTTGGGGAAAGCGCGTGCGGCGGGCGAAGAAGCCGAAGTCCCAATCATCGGGGATTTCCCGGGCGTCGATCTCATAACCCAAGTCACCGTCCACGAGGTAGGCGGACCAGACCGCGGAGCCCACGGAGGCATCTTCCGGGTCGATGCCGGCGATGCCGGCCACCAGCCAGTAGGCTTGCCTGAGGTCGAAGCGCGGGTCCAGGCCAAGCGCCATGGTGGCCGTGGCGGATTTGGCCGTGCCAACGCCCGTCACCATGCCCAGAATTTGCGAGTCGGCGTTGTAGTAGAGGTCGTGATGGGAGTGGGGGAACGCAAAGCGTTGGTCGAGGTTGCGGCGCTCCTTCCAAAACTGGAATTCGCCCGGCTCGTCGCCCTCGTCCGCACCGCGCTCAAACATGGTGACGATCACCACGCGCACCGGCACGGGGTTTGGCACAGCCGCCCCCGGTGATTCGGCAGGTTGGGACGTCCCGCTATCAGGTGCCCCGCAGCCCGCCATCACCGCAACGGCCGCCAGCAAGGCAAGCCTTGCGCCCGCCCGGCGGCAGCATCCGCCAATCAGCACAATCACTCTGCGGCCGCTGTGTTCTGGTGCTTCCAAGCCTTAGAAGTTGTACGCCACACTGGCCTGATAGTGCCTGGGCAACTCGGGCAGCACGATGGTGGATCCGAACAGATTCGGGAAGTTGGACCTGAAGTAGCGTTCGTCGGTGAGGTTTTTGGCCGTCAGGGTGAAAGACCAACTGCCGAGATCGTACTTGGCGCCAGCGCTGACCAAGGTGTATGCGGGCAGCTTCACCGCTTGGGAAAATGCTGAATAGGCACTGTCCACGTCAATCACGCTGCCAAACAACTGCAGGCCGTTGTTGAAGTTGTAGATGCCGCTGACGCTGATGATGTTCTCCGGCACCCCGGTGCGCAACGCGTTCGGGTTGCTCGCCAGCGTCACGAAGCCCCCCGCCGTGCCGCCGTAAAAGGTGGTGGGGTCGGTGCCTGGCAGGTCCTCGGCCCCTAGGAAGCTGAACCGGCCGCCGCCGTCCAGCGTGCTGCGATTGACCACCTCGATGTTGGTGTAAGCGGCTGTGAGCGTGAGCTGGGGCGTCACCAGCCAACGCAGTTCAAACTCGAAACCCTCAGTGTCGGAGACTTGGTTGGTGACGATGGATTGGGCGCTGAAGTCGGTGCGCTTTTGCTCGTAGTAAATCGCTTGGGCGAACAGTTGCTCGTTGAGGAAATTGCCCTTCACGCCCACCTCGAACAGCTCGGAGCTGGCTACGGAGTTCTCCGCTTGCACTTCCTCTGGGTTGAGGTTGGAGCCTTGGCCCACCACCACGGTGGTCTGCTTGGAGACGGTGACGTAAGGCACCAGCCCCAAGGGCGTGGTGTAGGAGACGCTGGCCGTCCAGGAGAAGGCGTCGTCCGTGTAGCTGGCGTCGATGTCGCTGCCGAACAGGGTCTTGTGCCCCGGTTGGCTGCTGCTCATGTCGATGGAGTCGAAGCGGCCGCCGAGCAGGAGGTTCAGGCCGTTGTCAAAGTCGAGGTCCGCCAACAAGGCCACCCCGTAGATGGTGTAGTCGCCCACGGAGTACTCGGTGTAGTCGTCGTCGATGCGCGTTGCCAGCAGGCGCAGGTCCCGGGCGGTGGAGGGCCCCGTGAGGTCCCGACGGTTGAAATGCTCGTTGTCGAAGTCGTTGGCGTGCTCAAAGTCCGTGTGGCGGACGGAGGGGGAGAAAAGCAGATCCAGGGTGAGGGCGTCAAACTCCTCCGTGTAGTTGATGATCAACTGGTTCTCAATCACCCAGGAGTCTGCGAACTGGGAGTAGCCGTAGGCGTTTTCGTTGAGGTTCTCGTAGGACTCGAAGTAGAACTTGTTGGTCACCGCCCATTTTTCGTTGACGTCCATGATGACGTCGGCGTAGAGGATGAGATCCTCGTTCTCCAAAGTGTCGTCGGGGGCCACCAACACTTGGTTCCCGTCCAGCTTGGCCACGCCCACGGTGGCTGGGTCCAACGCAAAGTCGGGGCCGAAGGTCACCGGCCCGGTGACGCCGGCCGGATTGAAGGTGAAGGAGAACATGCCAGCGCCATCGTTGGCAGCGTTGTATTCCTGGTGGGAGATGGCCCCGTCGCCATCGGCATCCAGTGGCTTGGCCAAGCCGGTGGTGTAGGTGCCGTCATCAATCAAGGCTTGGGTCAGCCGGTTCCAGCCCGCCACTTGGTTGCTCTTGAAGTCGTGGTACATGCCGCCGACGGTGATGCGCGCCCGTTCGGACAGGTCCATGTTGAAGGTGCCCTGCAAGATGGTGTTCTCGGTATCGGTATTGTCGTAGTAGCTGCCGGAATCCTCCACTTCGCCAAAGAGGTAGTAGCCGAAGGCGCGCTCTCTGAGTTGGCCGGGCCCGCCGACCTCGGCGGTGAGAATGGACTTGCTCCAACTGCCGCCGGTGAAGGAGACCGCCCCGCTCGGGCTGGGCAGGAACTGCCCGGTCTCAGCCCGGGCTGATTTGGGAATGAAGTTCATGTAGCCGCCAATCTTGCTCGGCCCGTAGATCACCGAAGCCGGGCCGCGCACGATGTCCACCCGGTCCGCGGCGCCGATGGGCGTGGCGTAGTTGCCCGGGTTGTCCAGCCGCCGCACGCCGTTGAAGTAGTTCTCCCCGGAGGTGCCGCGCAAATCCAAGGAGCCGGAAACGCCGAAGAACGACTGGGTGAAGCTGCCGGGGGACAGCACCACGAAATCGTCAATGTCCGTGATGCCGTACTGCTCGATGGTCTCAATGGTGATGCTGGTGGCCGAACGCGGCGTCTCCAGCAGCGTTTTGTCAAAGCCGAAGACCGCGTCCATCGGTTCCGTGGGCAGGATGCCGATTTCGTCCTCCGCCCGGTCCTCGGTGACGAAGGTCTCCAGTTCCACCACTTCGCCATCCTCTGTTGATGCGTCTTGCGCACCCCACGCCGGCAGGCCAAGTGCCAGCAGGCCGCTCAGCGCCAACCCAAGGGACCATCGGTGAAAGGGCATTTGCCGTTGACTTGATTCCATAGTCCTCACTCGCTTTTTTGTTATTAGAATTGTCGCTTCGGCCAAGCCGCGCAGCATCCTTTGGGCCCGGCCGAATGTGGCGCATTCTACAGCGCCCCGTTCCGCCTTGGAACAATTGATGGGGCCCATGGCGCTGAAGCGGGGTGCCCTCGCACTGCGGGAAGACTCCGGCACCAGCGAGGTGCCTCGGAGCGAGAGCGTCCCGCCCTCGAAGGAAATCCGTGGGGTCAACCAAGTGCGTTTGCACGCGTGTGCAGCACTTGCTGAATCCTATTAGGAGGCATGAAAGAGGGTTGGAAGCCTACCCAGAGACGAAAAGGCGGTTACCGCGTTTTTTTGCCCACCCGCGCATTAGGGTGGTGACCACGTGCGCGTTACACTGAGCGCGAACATGCCTACGGACACACAATCAGCCGTTCTCGGCTTCCTGGAACGGCGCTTCGACCTCTGCGGGCACGGCACTTCGATTCGGCAGGAGGCCGTGGCTGGCCTGACCACCTTTCTGGCCATGGCCTACATCACCGTGGTCAATCCGTCGATTCTCTCCCAAACCGGCATGGACTTCGGTGCGGTCTTCGTGGCCACCTGCCTAGCCGCCGCCGCCGGCTCCCTCATCATGGGCCTGGTCGCGAACTATCCGGTCGCCTTGGCGCCGGGGATGGGGCAGAACGCCTTTTTCACCTACGGCATCGTCCTCGGCAGCGGGCACCCTTGGCAAACTGCATTGGGCGCCGTGTTCGTGTCCGGCGTGCTGTTCGTGGTCCTCAGCCTGCTGCCCATCCGGGAGTGGCTGATCAACTCCATTCCCCGCAATTTAAAGTACGGCATGTCGGCAGGCATCGGCCTGTTTCTGGCCTTCATCGCGCTGCAGAACTCGGGCATTGCGGTGGCGGACCCAGCCACTCTGGTCACCTTCGGCAACTTGGGAGCCTTCGCGCCAGCCGCCGCGCTGGCCGGCTTCTTGGTGATCACCGCCTTGGCCAGCCGCGGCCAGAACGGTGCCATCATCATTGGCATGCTGGCCGTCTCCGCCATCGCCTGGGTGGCCGGTCAGGCGGAATTCCACGGCATCGCTGCCCCACCGCCCTCAATCGCGCCCGTGTTCGCCCAGTTCGACTTGGTCGGCGTCTTCGACCTCGCCATGCTGAGCGTCATCTTCACGCTGCTGCTGGTCGACGTGTTCGAAACCGCCGGCACCTTGGTCGGCGTCGCCACCCGCGGCCAGCTGCTTGACGGCGACGGCAAGCTGCCTCGCTTGCGCGGCGCCCTGTTGGCCGATTCCAGCGCCACCGTCTTTGGCGCGGTGGCCGGCACCTCGCCCACCACCAGCTACATTGAAAGCGCCGCCGGAGTGGAAAGCGGCGGCCGCACCGGCCTGACGGCGGTGGTGGTGGCCGCACTCTTCCTGCTCTGCTTGGTGTTCGCCCCGTTGGCGCAAAGCGTGCCGCCCTATGCCTCCGCAGCCGCCTTGCTGTTCGTCGCCGTCGTCATGGCCCGCTGCCTCTCCGACATCGACTGGCAGGACCTCAGCGAATCGGCCCCGGCGGCCCTCACTGCCGTCGCCATGCCCCTGAGCTTCTCCATCGCCGACGGCATCGGCGCCGGCTTCATCAGCTACGCAGCCATCAAGCTGCTGAGCGGCAAAGCTCGGGAATGCCCGCTGGCCGTGTACCTCGTGGCGGCCTTGTTCCTAGTGAAGTTCGCAGCCTCATAGGGCTGCTTGCAGGTGGCGTTGAGTAGCTTGCTGCCAGCCAGAGAAAAGCCATGCTTCCTATCGGAAAGTTAGTTTGTTCGTCTCTCCAATAGCGCTTCATGCCTTATCAATTGCTTCAGCCAACCGCGTTGCGCTGAGGTCCTCGGAGCGAGGGCGTCCCGCCGTCGAAAGGAACCCGCAGTGACCGCAGAGTACACTTGTGCTCGCGCCACGCACCGTCTGAGGCATTTTGAGAGGTATGCAAGGCTGTTCATTGGGCTGACGCTTTGTCTAGCGAATGTGGCATGCCTCGCTGACCATGCGAGACCTTCCGAAACTGAGAAAGTGGTATCCATGCTGTTCAATGTGATGGAGCAGGTGGAGGCGCAGGCCAGGGAAATACGAAATCGGAACAAATCGGTTTCATGGGAAGACTGGAAATCTCACATACTTGCGTACATTGGGTCGGGAGAACAACCATCCAGCCTGTATAGCGCAATTGAGCTGATCGAAGACGGCTTCATCAATTCCCACAGTTTTATTCGTGCCTCAAGTCAAGTTTCGGAGTCGAAACAGCGCGAGCGGTACCTAAACGTGGAGTTGTCCACACCTTGGTTAGACTTCTACTTTTCGTCACCTCACTTTCCCCGACAAAGGGCGACACAGGTCAACGGGGTTCCCATCTTGGAACTGTTGGACGATTACGTGAACTATCGATGTGACCTCGCTTTCAAGGTTAGCTGCAGCTTTCAGTTGGCCAAGCGCTTGGAGTCTGGCATCTTCCCGCGACCCAATGGCGATGAACCCATACTGTCTTTCAACGGGGAACCGTGGACCAACAGACACCCAATCGATCCTCACATTGTCGAGGACAATTGCACCTTGTTTAAGCGCAACGCAGCTTGGACCAAGCTATTGGATGACGAGACAGTGTGTCTCTTCCGCAGGTATAACGTCTTGCTCCTCAGAATACGGCAATTCCAACCGAAAATGAGCTCGTCGGCTGACGACATCTACTGCCGCAGCAATCGAGTCGGAGGCACAATGTGCGCCAGCGTTAACCAGTTCCAGTCTGCGATGGAAAGGTTGGGGGAGGCTGGCACAATGCGTCTGGTCGTTGATTTGCAAGGAAACCGAGGCGGAGGGGAGAACACCGCTTGGGTTGCCGCGTTGGTGCACAGGGCGTTCACTGACAATCCCATTCGGTACCGTTGCAATCCCGACTTGTTTGCCGACCCGGATTTGCGCACCTCCATCTTCTATGGCTCTGATCGTGCCGAGGCTTGGTTCAATCTAGTACTGACGGATGACCAACGGAGTTGCTCCGGCGTGGCTTTTCTTCCCATCAGAGCGGATTTCTGCCGCGCTGATGCAAGGTGCCAATTGCGCACGATGCCGCCCAGCAGCAGCACGCCTCGGTTCTCAAGCATCACCCTTGTGGTGGATGAAGGCTGTGCAAGTTCCTGCGACGACTTTGTTTTACGCCTGAAGCAGTTTGGCGACGCAACGGTAGTCGGTGCACCGCCAAGGTCAGACTCCACATATGCCAGGGTTCGCGGCGCAATCGGCTATTCCTCAAATGGAAAGCTCGAATACCGCCTTTACCCTAGAGAAAACCCCAGAGACTCGACCTTTAGGCCAATAGTGGACTTCCAGCTACCAGTGTCTCGCACAACGGATTTGTCGGGCGAATTGGTTGATGGCAAATCGCCACTAGATGTACTGCTGCCGCTGCCTTTGGATCAATACCATCAACGCCGAGAATACCGCGTCGAGCAAGCCATAGCCGGCGCATATTAGTTGTAAGTGCGCCACCGTCGTTCTCGCCTGGTAGGAGTGACACTGTGTTCGCGTTTCGAAAGGCTTCAATCGGCGTCGAACAGCTCGCTCACCTCAACCGAAAACCCCTCAAGATGCACGGATTGTGCGCTTTGTCCTCGGCCGAAGGCACCGTGCTCCTCATAGGCATCGCCTCTTAGAGTCAGAACGGTCACGGACTCATCGATCGGGTTGACGATCCAGTACTCGGGGATTTGTGCCTCGGCGTAGTCCAGGCGTTTTACACGAGTGTCTCGGTCGGGGTCGTCTGGGCTGACCACTTCCATCACCAAGTCCGCGCCACGCCAGTAGTCGTTTTGGCGACGGCTGTCGTTGGCGTCTCTCACCAGCAGGATATCGGGCTCCCGGAATTTGCCATCGCGGATGCGCAGACGCAGCGGCGCGTACAGCACCGCGCCGCCAATGCGCTGCACGAAGGGGAACAAAGCCAGAAACAGGAAGCGCGAAATGACTTGGTGCCGGTCAGTGGGCATGGACAGTACTTCTATGCAGCCGTCAGTGAATTCAAGGAGCAACCGGGAATGGTCGGTCAGCTTCAGGTATTGCGTCTGTGTCCAAAACCCGTCGAGTGGCGTCAAGTCGATTGTCGTGCCACTGCTGCAAGCCACCACTCCCAAATCGCCGTTGGACTGGTCTCGTGTGCGTGCCTGTGGTTCCATGCTTGTTGCGTCTGCGTTAACCGGCAAAGTGGCTTTCGCCCTTCCAAGTCATTGTGAAGTGCCACCAGCAAGTGTCAAGCGCACGCGCTCGTCCCGGGCCGCTTCCTCGCCGGGCAGGTAGCGCATTGCCAAGACCAGCAAGACGGTGCTGGCCCCGAAAAAGGCGAACGACCACATCATGGCGTTGCGCAAGGCCGAACCATCGCCCAGCCCCGAGGCGATGTAGGCGTCGCTGATCTGGCCGATCATGAACGGCCCCAAGGCCAAGCCGACGAAGGTGATCATCAGGATGTAGTATGCGGAAGCTGTGGCCCGCATGTGCGGCATGACCAGATCGTTCACCGTGCTGGCGCCGCCGCCCACCCACATGGGTGAGGTGATGCTGAACACGAAAACGGCCAGGTAGGCGACCCACGTGCTGTCGGTCAGCAGAAAGACGAACCCGCTGGGCAACGACAGCACGCCGGCCATGACGCCAATCCAGAGCCGCGCATTGGCCGTTCGGGCTTTCAGCCGGTCGGACAGGACGCCGCCCAAGGTCACGCCCAGCCAGCCGCCGACGGCCGCGGCCAGCCCCATCACGATGCCGGCTTCGGCGAGCTCCACGTTGTGGACGCGCAGCATGAAGGGCGGCCCCCAGAAGCCGACGCCATAGGTCACGAAAGACAGGCAGGGGAAGCCGGTGGAGGCCAGCAGAAACGCCTTGGAACGGAACATCATGGCGAAGGCATCCGCTTCGCGGATCTTGAGTGCCTGCACCCAGGAGGCCGCCGCATAGACACCTAGACCCAAGGCAATCCATTGGATGGCGCTTGGCATGAGCACGTTGGCCCCGTAGGCCGCAGCGACGATCACCAGCGCGGTGACCAGATTCAGGCCAACGGCGCGCACACCGCCAAGACGCATCAGGTTGTACAGCGTCAACGGCGGCAGCACCGATTGCAGCGAGCGGAACGTCTCGCGGAACGGGTGCGGCTCCGGTTCGATCACCAAGCCTTCGCTGACGCCCCGTTCGGGCTCGCGCAGGGTCCACATCCAGACAGCGACCAACAAGCCCGGCAACCCCACCGCGAAGAAAGCAGCCTGCCAGCCCTTAAGGCCGAAGGGCGCCAACGCGGGATCGGGATAGGCATCCTTCCAGGCATCAACGATCACGCCGCCCAGGAACAGGCCGATGCCGGCGCCGATGTAAACGCCGCTGGAGTAGATCGCCAGCACGGTGGCCCGGACCTTGGGTGAGAAGTAGTCCGACAGCATGGAGAACGCGGCGGGAGACGCACTGGCCTCGCCGACGCCCACGCCGAAGCGATAGGCTGCCAACGCCGCGAAACTGCGCGCGGTTCCGGACAGCGCCGTCATCAGGCTCCAGAAGGCCACGCCGATGGAGATCAGGCTTTTGCGCGTCCACACGTCGGCGAGCTTGCCCAGCGGGATGCCGAACACGGCGTAGAAGACGGCAAAGGCCGTGCCGTAGAGAAAGCCGATTTCGGCATCGGAGATGCCGAGGTCCGCCTTGATCTCCTCGGCGAGGATGGAAATGATCTGCCGATCGATGAAGTTGAATACGTAAACAACCAGCAGCACGCCCAAAGCGTATTTGGAGTAGCGCCCGCCGATTGGGCGGCCTGTGTTGCTCAAGTCGAATGCTCCCCTGCAGACGCGAACGTCGGTGGTGGCGTACCTTAGCCGGTGGTGCCCTACCTTAACAGCGAAACGTCGCCCAGCACCCCCGCCAAGTGCGCCATGAATCGCCCCGCCTCAGCGCCGTTGATGGCGCGGTGGTCGTAGCTGAGCGACAGGGGCAGCATCTTGCGCGGCACGAAGCCCTCGCCGTCCCAAACCGGTTTGGTGGTCAGCCGGCCAACGCCTAGGATCGCGACTTCCGGGGCGTTGATGATCGGCGTGAAGCCAGTGCCGCCGATGGCGCCCAAGCTGGAGATGCTGAACGAGCCGCCCTGCAGCTCGTGCATCGCCAAACGCTGGCTGCGCGCCTTGGTGGCCAAGTCCGCGGTGGCCTCAGCCAAGCCCCAGACGTCCTTGGCGTCCGCGTCGCGAATCACCGGCACCAGCAGCCCCTGTTCGGTGTCCACGGCCATGCCGATGTGGTAGTAGCGTTTGAGGATGAACTGGCTGCCAGTGGCGTCCAGCGAAGCATTGAAGGTGGGGAATTCCTGCAACGTCAGGCAGCAGGCTTTGATCAGAAACGGCAGCGGCGAAAGGCTGACACCGCGTTCCGCCGCTTCCGCCTTCAGCCCCGCTCGGTGGGCTTCGAGCTCGGTTAAGTCCACCTCATCGTGCTGGGTGACATGGGGCAGGTTCAGCCAACTGCGATGCAGGTTTTGGGCACCGGCGGCGCGAATGCGCGACAGTGGCACGGTCTCGGTCTCGCCGAAACGGCTGAAGTCGATGGTCGGCAGGCGGGGCAGGGCGTCGCCGCCACGGGTCAGCCGCTGCTTGACGTAGGCCTTGACGTCATCCTTGACAATTCTGCCCCGTGCGCCGGTGGCCGGCACTGCGGATAGATCCACCCCCAACTCCCGGGCCAGCCGACGGGTCGCCGGGCCGGCGTACACCGGCGCGCCGGGGCTGCGCCGGTCGGCAATGGGCTGGTCCGCCGCGTGCTCGCCAGCGTCTCGTTGGCCAGCGAGACGCTGGGCAGGTTGCGCAGCCGGCGGGGGCGCCGGGGTGGGTTGAGGTTGTTTCGGCGCGGCCTCTTGGCGCTCCTTCGATTCAGTGGCGGCCGTCACGGGCTGGGCAACCGGTTCCCCTGCCGCCCTTTCGATGCGGGCGATGGACTGTCCTTCCACCACCGAGTCGTCGATGGCCACCAGCAACGCTTCCACCACCCCGCCAACGCCGGCCGGCACCTCCATGGAGGCCTTGTCGGACTCGATGACGATCAATGCATCTTCCGGCGCCACTTGGTCGCCGGGCGCCACGCACAGCTCGATGACCACCACATCCTCGGCGTCGCCAATGTCGGGTATGCGGATTTCCTCAATGGCGTCGGACACGGCGTCAAGCCAGCCTAGGGTTGGGCTTGTTGGGATCGATGCCGAACTCATCCCGGGCGCGGCGCACCGCATCCAGCGGCATCTGCTGGGCGCGGGCGAGGGCGGAAAGTGCCGACAGGGCGATGAAGCGGCGGTCCACCTCAAAGAAGTCTCGCAATTCCTCCCGGGTGTCGCTGCGCCCGAAGCCGTCGGTGCCGAGCACGGTGAAAGGTGCGGTCAAGGCGCCGCGAATCTGCTCCGGCAAGGACTTCTGATAGTCGGTGGCAGCCACGATGGGCGCCTCTCCGTCCAATAGCTCGGCCACTCGGCTACGCTTCGGCGGCTCTTCCGGATGCAGCAGGTTCCAGCGTTCCACATCACGCATCTGGCGGGCCAGTTCGTTGTAGCTGGTCACGCTGAACACGTCCGCGGCAACCCCCCGTTCGGCCAGCAGGTCGGCGGCGGCCTCCACTTCGCGCAGGATGGTGCCACTGCCTAGCAGGCGGACCCGTGGTCCTTGGACTCTCGGTCCGCGGACCTTCGGTCCGTTGGCCGTTGGTCCGTGGCCCTCGGAGCCATCACCTTCGGCTGTGCGCAGGCGGTAGGCGCCCTGGATGATGCCTTCGGCAACGCCCTCCGGCATGGCGGGCTGCGGGTAGCTCTCGTTCATCAGCGTGATGTAGTAGAAAACGCGCTCGCCGTCGGCGAACATGCGCCGCAGGCCATCCTGAATGATCACTGCCAGCTCGTAGGCGTAGCAGGGGTCATAGGAGATGCAGTTGGGGATGGTGGAGGCCAGCACGTGGCTGTGGCCGTCCTGATGCTGCAGGCCCTCGCCGTTGAGGGTGGTGCGCCCGGCGGTGGCGCCAAGCAGGAAGCCCCGCGCCTGCATGTCACCGGCCGCCCAAGCCAGGTCGCCCACCCGCTGAAAGCCGAACATGGAATAGAAAATGTAGAAGGGGATCAACGTGAAGCGGTGGGTGCTGTAGGACGTGGCGGCTGCCAGCCAAGCCGAAAACGCGCCAGCCTCGTTGATGCCCTCCTCGAGCACTTGGCCGTCCTTGGATTCCTTGTAGGCGGCCAGTTCGCCGGCATCTTCGGGTTCGTAAAGCTGCCCGGACGACGAGTAGATGCCCAGCTGGCGGAACATGCCCTCCATGCCGAAGGTGCGCGCCTCGTCCGGCACAATCGGCACGATGCGGCGCCCTAGGCTTTGGTCCCGCACCAAGGTGCCGAGCAGGCGCACGAACTGCATGGTGGTCGAGTTGGCCCGCTCGCCGGTGCCCTTGAGCTGTGCGGAGAAGGCGTCTAGGCCGGGTACCGAAAGGGTTTCGTCTACCTCCCGGCGCTTGGGTATGAAGCCGCCCAGTGCCTCCCGCCGCTTCTTGAGATACAACGCCTCGGGCGAGTCCGCCTTCGGGCGATAGTAGGGCACGGCTTCGAGTTCGGCATCGGTCAGCGGGATGTCGAAGCGGTCCCGGAAGTGCTTCAAGCCATCGAGGTCCAGCTTCTTGACTTGGTGGGTGGTGTTCTCGGACTCGCCCGCATCGCCCATGCCGTAGCCCTTGATGGTCTTGGCCAGGATCACCGTTGGCTCTCCTTTGTGGTGCACGGCCCTATGGTAGGCGGCATAGATCTTGTAAGGGTCGTGGCCACCCCGGTTCAGGCGGTAAATGTCGTCATCGCTTAGGTTCTCCACCATCTTCAGCGTGGCTTCATGGCGCCCGAAGAAGCGCTCGCGAACGTAGGCGCCGCCCTTGGCCTTGTAGTTCTGGTACTCCCCGTCCACCGTTTCATCCATGACCTGCTGCATCATGCCCAAGTCATCCTTGGCGAACAGTGGATCCCACAGCCGCCCCCACACCACCTTGATGACGTTCCAGCCCGCGCCCCTGAAGTAGCCCTCCAGCTCCTGGATGATCTTGCCGTTGCCGCGCACTGGGCCATCAAGCCGCTGCAGGTTGCAGTTGACCACGAAGACCAGGTTGTCCAGCTGCTCCCGTCCGGCCAAGGACAGGGCGCCGAGGGACTCCGGCTCATCGCACTCGCCGTCGCCGACGAAGGCCCAAACCTTGCGCTCGCCCATGGGCACCAGGCCGCGGCTGTCCAGGTACTTCATGATGTGGGCTTGGTAGATGGCCTGCAGCGGCCCGAGCCCCATGCTGACCGTGGGGAATTGCCAGTAGTCGGGCATCAGCCAAGGGTGGGGGTAAGAGGAAAGCCCTTGGCCGGCCACCTCCCGGCGAAAGTCGTCCAGCTGCGCCTCGCTCAAGCGCCCCTCCAGGAAGGAACGGGCGTAGATGCCGGGCGAGGCGTGGCCTTGGAAGTACACCAAGTCGCTGACCGGCTGGCCGTCCCGGTCGTCGTCGCCGCCCCGGAAGAAGTAGTTGAAGCCCACGTCGTAGAGGGTGGCGGAGGAGGCGAAGCTGGAGATGTGGCCGCCCAAGTCGCCCTCGCGCCGGTTGGTGCGCACCACCATCGCCAACGCGTTCCAGCGGATCAGCGAGCGAATGCGCCGCTCCATGAACAGATCCCCGGGCATGAAGGCCTCCTGGCTGGAGGGTATGGTGTTCCGGTACGGGGTGGTGATGGTGTACGGCAGCCGGGCGCCGGTCTTGGTCATGCGGGCGGACAGCCGCTCCAGCAGGAAGTTGGCGCGCTCAACGCCGTCGTTGTTCAGCACGAACTCCAAGGAGTCCAACCACTCCCGGGTTTCCTCCTGATTGCGATCGGTTGTGTCCACGGGAGTGTCGCCCGGCCTCCGTAAAGCTCGAAAACTTCCGCCGACAGCGAAAGGGCCAGCGGCTTGGCCCCTTGCGTTTGCGCGGTGTGGATTTTACCCGAAAGCAACCGCCCCCATCTTGGCCGCCCTGTTTCGAGGAGTCTCGACGGGACAAGGTTTCACATTGCATCCGGACGATCAGGCGCATGATCCAGTGGGACAGCACACTAGGGAGCCTCTGATTAAGTCCTGGAAGTCCAGAGCGAGCCCTTGGGTGGGCTGGCAAGGCGCTCCGACGAACAGTGGCTGGCCGCACGCGAGGAGGCGCGCCGTCGACCGCGCGCCTGACAGGCGCTCCCGAAGGGCGTTTCACGGTATCGATGGGCCGAAACCCGTTTGATTCCATGACGCCGCCCACAAGCCTTGCGGGGGAATCGTTCCGCGACCAGTGAAACGCTAGGTGAACGGGACTTGATCAGAGGCTGCCTAAATCACCGCCAGCAGCAGTCGTGGCCAGTCAAAGTGGGGCCCGGGGTCAGTCTTGCGGCCCGGCGCCACTTCCAGGTGGCCGACGATGGCCTCCGGGGAAAGTCCCGAGTAGCGCGCCAGCAGGTCTTTGACCACGGCAGTCAACCGCTGGTACTGCGCCTGGGCATAGGGCTCTGCGTCCGTTCCTTCCAATTCAATGCCAATGGCGTAGTTGTTGCAGCTCGGCCGTCCCCGCCATGCGGAGCGCCCGGCGTGCCAAGCGCGTTTGTGGAAGGGCACGAATTGGGTGCAAAGACCCGCTCGGTCAATCAGCAGATGGCTGGACACGCGCAGCCCGGCAAGGTCCGCCATCGATCCGGCCGGGTCCACTTGCAGCTGGTTGGTGAACAGCCGCTCCACCAGCCCGCCGCCGTACTCGCCGGGTGGCAGGGAAATGCCGTGCAGGATGATCAGGCTGATGTCCTCAGGATCCGGGCGGTCGTCGCAATTGGGCGAGACCAGACGCCGGGCGCCGGTTAGCCAGTGGTCGGAAGCAATGCTCACGGTAGAATCATCCCGGCATCGGCGGCGATCATCAAGCCGCCGTGAGGCCTAACGACGGCTGGCCTTTGGTGCGTTGCAGTTTCGCTTACGCGAAACTCCGCTCGATTTGAGTTTTCCGGCTGGGAGCAAGGCTCAGGGTAGAATCATTCCGGCATCGGCGGCAATCATCATGGAAATCTCCAAAGAGCTTCGCGCCCGCATCGAGGCCAGCGTGGCTGACGCGCTCGCCGAAGACATCGGCACCGGCGACGTCAGCGCGGAATTGCTGCCGCCTGGCGCCGAGGCCCGCGGCGTCGTCACCACCCGGCAGGCCGGCGTGTTCTGCGGACGGCCTTGGGTGGAGGCAGTGGCACGCCAGATGGGTGGCGCCTTCGAGGTGGAATGGCACGTTGAGGACAGTGCGGACATCGAGGCCGGCCAGACGCTGTTCGAACTGCATGGCCAGGCTCGGGCCCTGCTCACTGCGGAGCGGACGATCCTGAACTTCGTTCAACTGCTGTCCGGCACGGCCACCCGCACCAGGCGCTTCGTTACGCTGCTTGAAGGGACGGGCTGCCAGTTGCTGGACACGCGCAAAACGCTGCCGGGCCTTCGCTTGGCGCAGAAGTACGCGGTGCGCTGCGGCGGTGGCGCCAACCACCGGCTCGGCCTGCATGACGCCTATCTCATCAAGGAAAACCACATCGCTGCCGCAGGCTCCATCAACGCTGCCGTTGCCTTGGCCCGCCAAGGTCAGCCTGACTTGATGGTGGAAGTCGAAGTGGAGTGCCTCCCCGAACTAGCCGAGGCAATCGAGGCGGGGGCCGACACGATCATGCTGGACAACTTTTCCATCAGCGAAACCCAGCAGGCGGTCGCGTTGACCCGAGGCCAGGCACGCCTTGAAGCCTCCGGCGGCATCGACGAGTCCCACATCCGCGCCATTGCCGAAACCGGCGTGGACTGCATCTCGGTAGGCGCCCTCACCAAGGACGTGAAGCCCTTGGACCTGTCCATGCGCCTGTCCCAATGAGTGCGCTTTGCGGGACGCCCCTGGGTCTTCTGCCGTCAGCGCTTGAGCGGCAACCGTGAACGCTCTGGATCGATTTCATCCGTCCATAAGGGCTTGGTTCGAACAGCGCTTTGCGGCGCCGACGCCGGTGCAGGCCAAGGCTTGGCCGCGCATCGCCGCGGGCGAGCACGTCCTTGCCACCGCACCCACCGGCAGCGGCAAGACGTTGACGGCCTTTCTGTGGTCCTTGAATCAATTTGCGGCGGGGGTTTGGCGGCCGGGCGCGACCCGCGTGCTCTACGTCTCGCCCCTCAAGGCGCTCAACAACGACATTCAGCGCAATCTTCTTACGCCCCTTGAGGAGCTGCGGGAAAGCGCCGGGTTTCCGGCGATCAGCGTGCGCACGCGCTCCGGAGACACCCCCGGCGGCGAGCGCCAGCGGATGTTGCGCCATCCGCCGGACATCCTCATCACCACGCCGGAAAGCCTGATGCTGCTGCTCACCACAGTGCGCGGCCGGCAAGCGCTGGCTACCGTGGAGACCCTGATTCTCGATGAGATTCACGCCGTGGCCGACAATCGGCGGGGCGCGCAGCTGATGGTGTCGGTGGAGCGGCTGGTTCGCTTGGCGGGGGAGTTTCAGCGCATTGCGCTGTCGGCGACTGTGCGTCCGCTGAATGCGGTGGCTGCGTACGTGGGCGGCTACCTGCCATCGGGTGCGGGGCGCGAGGTTGCCGTTATCGACTCAGCCGCAGATGCGGCGCCCGTTCAAGATGCAGCCGCAAGTGAGCCGGTCACCCAGCAAGCGGCCGCCAAGGAAGCGGCCCCTACGGAAGCGCCCGCCCAAGGGGCGGCTGCCCAGGAGGCGGGCGGCGACGGGATAGTTGGCAAGCAAATCAACTTGCGGGTCCGCTTTCCCGAGACCCTTCGTGATTCTGCGGCTTTCGGCGGGGGCGATGGGCGCAAGATTTGGGAGCCGCTGGCCGAGAGCTTTCGCGAGCGCATTGCCGGCAACCGCTCCACGCTGTTCTTCACCAACAGCCGACGGTTGGCGGAGCAGATCACGCTTAAGGTCAACGAGGACCAGCCGGCACCGCTGGCTTACGCCCACCACGGCTCCTTGGCCCGCGACATCCGCACTGAAGTGGAACGGCGCCTGAAAGCCGGCGAGCTGAAGGCCATCGTCGCCACCAGCTCATTGGAGATGGGCATCGACATTGGCCATCTTGACGAGGTGGTGCTGGTGCAGACGCCGCCGTCCATTGCCGCCGCCCTGCAGCGCATTGGCCGGGCCGGACATGGCGTTGGCGAAGTGAGTTCAGGCACCCTGTACGGCACCCACGCCCATGACCTGCTGGAGGCAGCGGTGCTGGCGCGTGCGGTTGCGGAGCGCGACATCGAGCCGCTCAAGCCCTTGGAGAATCCGCTGGACGCCCTTTGCCAGTGCATCGTTTCCATGTGCGCCCATGAAGCTTGGCCGGTCGATGAGCTGTTCGCCGCCCTTCGAGGCAGCGCCCCCTTTCGACGGCTGCCCCGGGAGCAGTTCGATCTGGTCCTGGACATGCTCGCCGGGCGCTACGCCGGCTCCCGGGTGCGGGAACTTAAAGCTCGGGTGGCGCTCGACCGAATCAAGGGCACCGTGCAGGCGCACAAGAGCGCGGTGTTCGCGCTTTACAACGCCGGCGGCTCAATTCCGGACCGGGGTTACTATCGTTTGCGCCATGCGGACAGCGGTGCCGCCATCGGCGAGCTCGACGAGGAGTTCGTCTGGGAGGCCACCACCGGCCAGACCTTCACCCTGGGCACCCAGAACTGGCAGATTCTGCGCATCACCCATGACGACGTGATCGTCCGGCCAGCCCGGCCGGGCGCTACCGCGCTGCCGTTCTGGCGCAACGAGAGCATCAATCGCAGCTTCCACTTCGCGGACCGCATCGGCGGCTTTCTGGAATCAGCGGAGGCGCTCCTCGCTAGCGGGCGGAGGGCGTCGCTCAAGTCCATGCTCATGGAGCAGTGGAGCCTTCAGCCTAGCTCAGAACAGCAGGCTGCCGGGGACAAGGGAGCAACCCGTCAGCCATTGGGTGTGCTCCCCCTGAACCGGGTCAGTTTTGAGGAATCAGCGGCGGAAGCCTTGTGCGCCTACTTGGAGCGCCAGCGCGAGCACACCGAAGCACCCCTACCGCACCGGCGCCATCTGTTGCTGGAGTGGGTGCGCTCCGGCCCGGATGGCTACGCGGGTCCCGACGCCCCCCAGCAGCTGGTCATCCACAGTTTCTGGGGCGGGCGCCTGAATCGCCCTTGGGCGCTGGCCCTGGAGGCCGCTTGGCGCCAACGCTTTGACGCGGTGCCGGAGATTCACGCAGACAACAATGCCATCGTCGTGCAGGTCAAGGACGAGCAGCTGGCGGCGGAAATCCTCGGTTGGGTGACCCCGGAAAACCTGGATGAGCTCCTGCGCGCCGCCCTTGAGCGTTCCGGCTTCTTCGGCGCCCGATTTCGCGAGTGCGCGGGCCGGGCGCTGCTGTTGACCAAGCGCCGCTTCAACCAGCGTCTGCCCCTTTGGATGAGCCGCTTGCAGGCCAAGAAGCTGATGACCGCCACTGCTAGGTACCCGGACTTCCCGGTGCTGTTGGAAACCTGGCGCACCTGCCTCACCGATGAGTTTGACCTGCCAGCATTGCGCAAGCTGCTCGGCGAGCTGGCCGACGGCAGCCTGCCTTGGACCTTGGCCGCCACGGGCACGCCCAGCCCCTTTGCCAAGAACCTCACCTTCGCCCAAGTCAGCCGCTACATGTATGCCGACGACACCCCGGAGCGCACTGAAGCCAGCGCGCTCACCGACGACCTCATTGCCCAGGCAGTGGGCGATGAGCGTCTGCGGCCGCGCCTCAAGGCGACGGTCATCGAGGCGTTTGAAGCCAAGCGCCAGCGGCGCGCCCCAGGCTATGAGCCACGCAGCCTTGAGGATTGGCTGGAATGGGCCAAGGAGCGGGTGTTGATCCCTGCCTCGGAGTGGCCTGAGGATGTCGCCGACCCGTGTTTGGTGCGCTTCACTGCCGGCGAACGCGCCTGGGTTGCCCACCTTGAAACGGCCGATGCGTTGGTCCAATGCGGCCTGTGCGCCGGGCTGGCCCATGAAGGCGAACCGCCGGCCATTGCGGATCCGCGCACCTTGGAGGAATTCGTCGGCGAGATGCTCTCCTTCTACGGCCCCCGCACGCTGACCGAGCTTGCGGCGCTGCTGCCACCGGGCGTTGCTGAGCTGGAGCAGTTGCTGACCGATAGCGGCGCCTTCATCGCCGGTCCCTTGGTTGAGGGCAGCGACAGTGTTCACTTCTGCGACGTGGACAACCTGGAGGCCC
Source organism: Candidatus Azophilus sp. (assembly GCA_965220835.1). Classification (GTDB taxonomy): domain Bacteria; phylum Pseudomonadota; class Gammaproteobacteria; order Pseudomonadales; family Azotimanducaceae; genus Azophilus. The sequence goes on from OZ244842.1 coordinate 4,189,132, forward strand.
TGCTGCGCTTGCAACGCGCCCAAAGCCGGGCGGAGGTGACCGCCAAGCCCGTCGCCGAATTGCCCGGTTTTCTGGCCGCATGGCAGGGTTTTGGCCAGCCTTGGTCGCCGGCCGCCGGCTTGCGCGCCGTTGAACGCCTGAGCGGCTACGCAGGTCCGGTGGCGGCTTGGCTCAAGGACTTCCTGGCCGCCCGCTTCACGGACTTCGCCGACCATCATCTCGACGAGCTCATCGCCCAGGAGCAGATCGTCTGGCTGGGGTGCGGCAATCAACAAATCACCCTGTGCTACCCGGAGGAGGCTGCGCTGCACGCGCCCTGTGAAGACGCTGCGGACATCGGCCCTCTATTTGCGGATCCCGAAGCCCGCTACGGCTATCACCAACTCAGCGACCGGGTGGCGGAAGGCAAGGGTGCGGCGGCCTTCAACGACCGCTGGTGGCAAGCGGTCTGGGCCGGCGCGCTGCTGGCGGACAGCCTGACGCCGCTGCGCTTGGGCGAGCAGCGCAAGTACCGCATGGCCCCGGCTTCCGCTCCGGTTCGTCGCCGGGCCCGCGTGGCGGCCCAAGGCTGGCCGGGCAATTGGCGCTTGAATCAGGCGCCGCCACCGTCCGACGATCCCCTTGAGCGCATGGAAGAAGACAAGGAACAGGTCCGGTGGCTGCTGGATCGCTACGGCTTCCTGTGCCGGGAGATTGCCAACCGGGAGTCGCGTTGGGCGGCCCTCTTCAAAGCGCTGCGCATCATGGAACTGGCCGGCGAGGTCACCGCAGGTTACTTTTTCGAGGGCCTGTCCGGCCCTCAGTTCATGGCGCCGGCTGCCCTGCACCGGTTTCACGCCCACCAAGCGCCGCAGAGCTTCTGGATGAACGCCACGGACCCCACCTCGCCCTGCGGGCTGTCCTTGGACTGGGCCGCACTCCCTTCCCGGCGGGCCGGAAACTACCTAGGTTTTCTGGAGGGCAACCTAGCGCTGGTCATCGAAAGCCACGGCCAGCGGCTCAACTTCCTTGTTGACCCCGACCATCCCCAGATCGACGCCGCCACCGAGCCGGTTCAACATCTGGTGCGGCAGCGCAAACGCATCAGGGTGGCCACCATCAACAACCAGCCTGCCCGCCACAGCCCCTACCTCGCGGCCCTGGATCGCACCCTGACCCGCACCACCGACCACCTGCACGTCTATTTGGAGCGCTGAATTCGAGCGGCGAGGCCATACTGGTGTGGCACAATGGCAGCCTGCAAGGCATCAGTTCTCATCCATGTGCCGAGAAACGATGAGCGTCGATGGGAGCCGCGGGGTCGGCGAAAATGAAAGCGCAGCTTAAGCATGGTCAATTGAGGCACATGTTCTCGACAAGGGCTGGCGGCACACCGCCTCTGATTGCCGGTCGAGGCCATGAACAGGAAATTCTGGCTGAATTGCTTGGCGAACTCGCGCAGCGCCAGCCAAACAGCCTCGGCGCGGTGTTGTTTGGTCCTCGCGGTAACGGCAAGACCGTCTTGCTGAACGCCGCTGTTTCCGATGCGCAATCGCAGCACGGCATCGATGTCGTGAGCTTCACGCCCACGTCCTGTCCGACGGAGGAACGACTCAGCGCTCGTCTGCTGGAGGGGTTCGAGGCTCCACAAAGCTTGTCGCATACGGTGCGCGCGGGCGGAGGCGTTGGCGTGGCAAAAGGCCAAGTGAGCAGCACTCGAATAACGAGCCTGCCATCACCAAGCGTCACCTCCGCGATGCGTGAGCGCATCAAGATAACTGGCAAGCCGCTCGTGATTGCTGTGGACGAAGCCCACCGGCTGCAATCGAACGTTGGCGAAGCGCTTTTGAATGCAGTCCAGGAAGCCAACGGTCAGCAAAACGCGGCCATAGCCTTGTTGGCAGGGACGCCGGATCTCATCGACCACATTGTTGGCATGAACGCCACTTTCTTCCTGCACCGCTTGGGTGACTGCCTGCTTCCGATGGGGCGCATTGCGGATAGCGCGGCGTTGCAAGCGGTCGCTGAGCCATTGCGCAATGCGGAACTGAAGGTCACACGGGAAGCAGAACAGGCGATCGTCGAGCTGTGCGCAGGTTATCCTTACTTCACGCAGGTTCTTGGCCGCACAATCACGGAATCGCCAGAGTTGTCCACAGGATGCCCCGTCCCCCTTGGTGACCCGGATGATGCCGCCCACTTGGCCACTCGTGATCGTTTTCTGGTGCGACGGAAAAAGCACTATCGCAGGGTGTGGTCTGACCTTCGCATCGGCAAGTTGATTTCTTGCGGCTACACGTTGGGCAAAGTCCTTCAAGCGTCGTCTGATGGCAAGATGCGGGTCGACCAAGTGGAGCGGGCTTTGGAAGCCGGCCTAACTCACCTCTACGAAGAGACTTCCCAGCCACCGGAGTTGGACGAGGCCAAGCAATTGCTCAAGCGGCTGGGGCTGCTTTGGGATCCTGAGGATACCGGCGCATCCTACGAACTGGGCATTCCCAGTTTCTTTGGCTTCTTAACTCGTCAAGTTGGTCAACTGCAGCCGGAATTGGCGGCGCGCCTAGACGCTGAACTTTCAATTGCCCCCGGTTAAGCCGCCAGCACCTTCAAGGAAAGCGTCTTGGTGCACGGCGTGGGTCGCTACTTGGCCGGGGGGGCGCGTCAGCCAAGCCACCAGCAGCCGAATCTGGGTGTCGTCAAGCCGCTCGCCGAAGGCGGGCATCTCGCCGCTGCGGCCTTGGGCGATGGAGTGGCGGATGGCGGCGCGGGATTGGCCGTAGAGGCTGGCGTCATCGGTGAGGTTCGGCGCGCCGAGCATCGGGTTGCCGGTGCCGTCCGCGCCGTGGCAGGCGGCGCAGTACTGCATGTAAGGCACCTCGCCGGGGTGGCCTTGGGCGGTGCCGTCCCGCAGCGCCAAGGTGTAGTCGGTCAGCTCCTCGATGGCCGGCTCGCCGAGCGCGGCTTCCCAGCCCACCATCACGGCCAAGCGGCCATGGCGGATGGAGTGCTCAATTTGCGCCGCCTCGCCACCCCATTGCCATGCCGCGTCGGTGAGGCTGGGGAACAGGTTGGCTTGGCCACCGGCGTCGTCACCATGGCAGACCGCGCAGTTGCGGTTGTAGATCCGCTGCGCGGAGGCCATCAGCCCGGCGTCGTCCTGCAGGGTTTCCAGCCGACCCTCCGCAACCAGCCGCCGCAGGGGACCAAACTCGGTTTGGTAGCGGCTTAAGCGCTGCTCGACCTCACCGCCTTGAGACCAGTTGAGGGCACCGCGGAAGGCGCCGAGGCCCGGGTACAGCATCAAGTAAATGACGGAGATGACGAGTGAGCCGAAAATCAGCCAAAACCACCACAACGGCGCGGGGTGCTCGCCCTCCTGCAGGTTGCCGTCCCAGACTGGGCTCGGTTCCTCCGCCTCCTCGCCGCCCTTGGCGAAATAGACGCTGTAGATCAGCCAAAAGACGCCCATCAAGCTGGCGGTGGTGATGACCGCCACCCAACCGCTCCAGAATGCGCTCGGCAGCTCAGCCATCAGCGGCGTCGTCCTGAACGGCGTCCAGTTCGTCCTGCAGGGGAATTCGAGCCGTCTCATCCACCGCTTCACTGGAACCGCCCCACAGCACCCAGACGGCGAGCGCCGCCATGAAGGCCATCACCAGCATGTCGCCGACGAAAATGAACCAAGTCATGGTTGCCCAGCCCCGGCCTGCGCCGAGCTTGCCGGAAGCCCCGCTTCCGTCGGCATTTCTGTCACCGGCATTTCTGCCGCGGGAACTTCTGCCGCGGGAACTTCTGCCGCCGACATTTCTGTCGCCGACAATTCTGTCGCCGGCACTTCTGCCACTGGCATTTTTGTCGCCGGAACTTCCGCCGCCGGCGCTTCTGCCGCCGGCACTTCTGCCGCCGGCGCTTCTGCCGCCGGCGCCTGCAACGCCTGCAGGTAGGCCACCAAGGCATCGACCTCGGCAAGCCCGGCCAGGGCGGCGGGTGCGGCGTCGATGTCGGCGTCGCTGTAGGGATGGCCGAGACGGCGCAGCGCCCGCATCTTCAATTGAATGCTGCCGTCGGCGTCCGCGGCCCGCTCGGCCAGCCAGGGGTAGCCCGGCATGATGGAGTCCGGCACCACGCTGCGCGGATCCAGCAGATGCATGCGCTGCCAGACGTCCGTGTACTTGCCGCCAATGCGGTGCAGGTCCGGTCCGGTGCGCTTGGACCCCCACAGAAAGGGCCGGTCATAGGCGGATTCCCCCGCCCTGGAGTAAGGCCCATACCGCTTGACCTCTGCCAGCAGCGGCCGCACCTGCTGCGAGTGGCACGTGCTGCAGCCCTCGCGGATGTAGATGTCGCGTCCGGTCAGCTCCACCGGCCCGTAGGGTTGCGTGCCAGGCCCTGGCGCCACCCAGCCGTCCTGCAGAACGCTCGGCAGCACCTGCACCAAGCCGCCGATGGCGGAGACGACCAGGATGCCGAAGATCAACAAGCCACTGTTGCGCTCCAGCTTTCGGTGCAGGTCGACGGCGTTCATGTCGCGACCAATGCCGGTGCGGGTGGCGATGCGGCCACCGTGCGCCGCCCCTTGCCGGTCATGTAGAGATTGAAGGCCATCAGCAAGGCGCCGGCCAGGAAAATGATGCCTGCCACCAGCCGCAGGGCGTAGTAGGGCGCCATGCTGGCCATGATGTCCTTGAAGCTGAAGCTGAGTTCACCGATTTCGTCCAGGCTCAGCCACAGCAGCCCTTGGGAGACCCCGGCGCCCCACATCGCCAAGACGTACAGCATGGTGCCCGCCAATGCCAGCCAGAAGTGGATGTTGGCCAGCCTGACGCTGTAGAGGCTAGCGCCGACCAGCCGGGGCACTAGGAAGTAGAACGCGCCGAACGTGATCATCGCGTTCCAGCCGAGCGCGCCGGAATGCACATGGCCGATGGTCCAATCGGTGAAGTGGCTGACCATGTTGACGCTCTTGATGGACATCATCGGCCCTTCAAAGGTGGCCAAGCCATAGAACGCCAAGGACAGGACGATGAACTTCAGCGCCGGGTCGGTGCGCAGCTTCTGCCACGCCCCGGCCACCGTCATCACGCCGTTGACCATGGTGGCCCAGGAGGGCGCCAGCAGCACGAGGCTCATGACCATGCCCAAGGACTGCACCCACTCCGGCACCGCGTTGTAGTGCAGGTGGTGCGGCCCGGCCCAAATGTAGCTGTAGGTGAAGGCCCAGAACGCGACGATGGACAGCCGGTAGCTCCAGATCGGCTGCCCGGCGTGCTTTGGCAGGAAGTAGTACAGCATGCCCAGAAAGCCGCCCGTCAGCAGGAAGCCGACGGCGTTGTGCCCGTACCACCATTGCACGATGGCGTCCTGGGCCCCCGCGAACAGCGAGTACGATTTCGACAGCGTCACCGGCACCGCCAGGCTGTTGACCAGGTGCAGCATGGCGATGACTATGATCAGCGCACCGTAGAACCAGTTCGACACGTAGATTGGCTTGATGCGCCGCTTGGCGATGGTGCCGAAGAAGACGATTGCGAAGCACACCCAAACCACCGTGATGGCGATGTCGAAGGGCCACTCCAGTTCCGCATACTCCTTGCCGCCATTCCAGCCGGCCAACAGCGAGATGCCTCCCGCCAGCACGCCCACCTGCCAAGCCAACGCGCAGAACCAAGCGAGGCGAGGCGCGAACAGCGGCACATGGCAGGTGCGCTGAACGCTGTAGAAGGCGGTGCCCATCAGGGCCGAGACGCCAAAGCCAAAGATCACGGCATTGGTGTGCAGCGTGCGCAGCCGCCCGTAGGAGAGCCACTCGCGGCCAAAGTCGATGGTCGGCCAAACCAGTTCGGCGGCGACGTAAACGCCGGCCAGCATGCCGATGATCGACCAGGCCATGGCGAATGCCGTCAACCAAGATGCCACCCGGTCGTGGTAGCGCTCCCCGCTGGTGACCTCTGCCACCTCAGACCCCGACGGCGGGGCCAATGCCGCGGCCCCAAAGCGCCACGGTGATGCCCAGCAGGCTCACCAAGGCCACCAACAGATAGCCGGCCAAGGCCGACGCCATCAACATGCCGCGCTCCGGCGGGATGCCGAGCGCTTCAGGCAGGCCTCGATAGAGCAAGTACAGGCTCCAAATCAGCGCCGGTATCAGCACCAGCATGTTGATGAACACATGGGGCGCCAGATGGGCGGCGCTGGCCAGAATCACCGGCGCGGCCACCAAGCCGGCAAGCGCCAGATGGGTGCCGAAGGTTCTTTGGGCGCCATAGGTGGCGGCCATCCAGGCGCTCACCGCGGCGCTGCTGACCAAGCCGAAGACCAGCGCAAAGAAATAGGCAAGGCTGATGAGCGTGAGGCTGGGGGCGGGCATCATCAACGGCTCGCCGCCGCCCAGCCGCCAGCCAAAGGTGGCGCCGCCGACGTAGGCCAAAACGGGCGGAATGAGGCTCAGGGGAAGGATCAGTTGAAAGAAGACCAGATGGCCCTCCGGCGTGCTCTTGGACAGCGCCTTGAAGACGGCCATGGGCTGCGTAACGAGCCTTGGGAGTACAGCGAAATTCAAGGCCTCAGACATGAGGCAAGTATAGCGCTGGCAACCGCCAATATCGACTTAGCCGCAGGAAATAAGCCTTGTCCGCGAATCTTGCCTTGGCATGGAACAGTGGTCCCACTCCTTGTCTGATTGCGTGCTTGTGGACGAACCGGCATCGGGGTGCGGTTTCTTGGTCTGGCGCCGGGAGTGGGCGCACGGTGCGGGCATCCGGCACGCCAGGCGGGCGCGGTGTGCGGGCGTTCGAGGGTGTGGGGGAGCCTTAAAGGTGCCGGATGCCCGCACCGCGCGCCCACTCCCTCCATGCGTTTGGCTGTCGTTCACCGCATGTGCGCGATCTTTGCGACGCGGCGGGCCGCGGGGCGGTTACAAGCTGAACTTGCGTGTTGTCCTCTCGACGAAGCCCGCGGCGCTTTTGGACGAACCGGCATTGGGGTGCGGTTTTTTGGTCTGGCGCCGGGATTGGGCGCACGGTGCGGGCATCCGGCACGCCAGGCGGGCGCGGTGTGCGGGCGTTCGAGGGAGTGGGGGAGCCTTAAAGGTGCCGGATGCCCGCACCGCGCGCCCAATCCCTCCATGCGTTTGGCTGCTGCTCACCGCATGTGCGCGATCTTTGCGATGCGGCGGGCTGCGGGGCGGTTACAAGCTGAACTTGCGTGTTGTCTTCTCGACGAAGCGCGCGGCGCTTTTGGACGAACCGGCATTGGGGTGCGGTTTCTTGGTTTGGCGCCGGGAGTGGGCGCACGGTGCGGGCATCCGGCACGCCAGGCGGGCGCGGTGTGCGGGCGTTCGAGGGTGTGGGGAGCCTTAAAGGTGCCGGATGCCCGCACCGCGCGCCCAATCCCTCCATGCGTTTGGCTGCTGCTCACCGCATGTGCGCGATCTTTGCGATGCGGCGGGCTGTGGGGGGGCTACAAGTTGAACTGCTGTGCCGCGTTCTCGATGAAGCGCACGGCGCTTTCGGTGTCGGCAAGGCGTCCGGGCAGCAGTGCCAAGCGCGACACGCCTAGGTCTTCGTAGCGCTTGGCGGCGTCTGCATCCACAGCGCCGGGGGGCGTTACGGTGATTTCCAGTTCCCCCAAGCCCGGCGGGCGCGCTTCGACCGCTGCGGCTTCCTTAAGGCCGGCGATGGACGCAGCGGCGGCTTCGACAGTCTGGGCGAAGCCGTACCAGCCGTTGCCTTGGCGCACGGCGCGTCGGTAGGCGGCTGGCGACATGCCGCCGATGACGATTGGCGGATGGGGCTTTTGATCCGGCATGGGCTGCTGCCGCACGCCGGAGATTCGCGTGAAGCGGCCCTCGAACCTGGGCTGCTCCTCGGTCCACAGGGTGCGGATCGCCTCGATGTGCTCGCTAACCCTGGCGCCCCGCTCCCGGTAAGGCACGCCGATCACTTCGAACTCCCGCGGCACGTAGCCGACGCCCACGCCGAAGATCAGCCGCCCCTTGGACAGCCGGTCTATGCCGGACAGCTCCTTGGCCAGAACCACGGGATTGCGCTGCGCCAGCAGAATGATGCCGGACGCCAGCCGGATGCGCCGCGTGACGCCGGCCGCGAAGGCCAGCGCGGCGACCGTATCCAGCATCGGGAAATCGGGCGGCACCGGCGAGGGCGGCTCTTGGGGGTCGATCAGCACCACGTGCTCGCCGGTCCAAGCGGACTCAAAGCCCGCGTCGTCCATGGCTTGCAGCACCTGCGCCATGGCCTCCGGTTCGGCCAGCACACCGTTGTTGAAACCGAAAAAACCAATCTTCATGGCAGGCGATGATACGACCGAACGCTGCTTTGCAACAGCTTCGAATCTATGCGTGCCAGATTTCTCGGAGTTTCGCGGCAGCGAGACTCCAAACGCACCGGCAGTTGGCAATCGACGCCCGCACGGCTTAGCATCCCTAGCTCGCCGAGTTGGAGGCTCCTCCGTGGAAACCTACGACCTAAGCCGTTCCCAAGCCCTTTACGACCGTGCCCAGGCGGTGATTCCCGGCGGCATATTCGGCCACTACGGGTACTCGGTGCGCAAGGCCGGCCCGAAGTTCTTCTCACGTGCCGAGGGCGCCCGCTTTTGGGACGTGGACGGCAACGAGTACATCGACTACATGTGCGCCTACGGGCCCATGATTCTGGGCTACCGGCACCCGGCCGTCGAAGCGGCCGTGGCGGCCGAACAGCGGCACGGCAACACGGTGAGCTTGGCTTCGCCCGTCATGGTGGAGTTGGCCGAGGCCTTGGTGGAGCGGGTGGCCGCGGCGGACTGGGCGCTGTTCGGCAAGAACGGCGGCGACGCCACGGGGCTGGCCGTCATGGTGGCGCGCGCCGCCACCGGGCGGGCCAAGATCGTCAAGGTGGAGGGTGGCTACCACGGCGTGGCGCCCTGGATGCGCGAGGGCTTCCCCGGCACCATCCCGGCGGATTTGGAACAGGTGCTCAAGGTGCCTTGGAACGACGCCGATGCCTTCGAGCGGCTCATCAGCGCCCACCCAGGCGAGATCGCCTGCTTCATCTCATCGCCCTACCACCATCCGGTGTTCGCCGACAACGAGCTGCCGGCCAAGGGCTACTGGGCGCGCATGGAAGCCCTTTGCCGGGCCAACGGCATCGTGCTGATCGTCGATGACGTGCGCTCCGGTTTCCGCCTGCACGCGGCTGGCTCCAACGTGGCCTACGGCTTCACGCCGGACCTCATCTGCTTCGGCAAGGCCATCGGCAACGGCCACCCCTTGGCGGCTCTGGTCGGCGCGGATGCGCTCAAGGACGCTGCCCGGGACGTTTACTTCACCGGCACCCAGTTCTTCAGCGCCGCACCCATGGCGGCGGCCAAAGCCACCCTCGATGAGCTGGGCAAGACCGACGCCGTGGGCAAAATGGCGCAACTCGGCACCCAGTTGAGCGACGGCTTGGTGAAGGTGGCGGGCCAGCGCGGTTATGAACTCATCGCCTCGGGCATACCGGCCATGCCTTACTACCGCTTGGCCAACGTCAGCCAGCGCACCCACTTCGCCTGGATTGACGAGTGCGTGAAGCGGGGCGTTTACCTCTTGGGCTACCACAACCACTTTCTCTCCACCGCCCACGCCGAAACCGACCTGCAGCGCACTTGGGAGGTGGCGGACGAAGCCTTCGAAGCCCTCGGCGAGCCGCAGCAGGCCTAGGCTGCGGTCGGCTGACCATGCCGAATGCCTCGCGCTCTTGCTACCGGTAAACCGCTCTACGGTGACCGACTCGGACAACCAAGACCAGCACCTGTACCATCAACATGCACCTCCGATGACAAACGATGTCATTGACTTCGCATGAAGTCAGAATTTCATCATCGACTCAACTTTCAACGCGAATGTCGTGCCGTTCCCCTAGAGCGCCACCCGGCCCGTAGCTTTGCTCCGCCAAGGCGACACTGCCGTCCTCGGCGTAGATGACCGCCGTGCTGGCCCGGGTGCCGTAGGCGTCGCCGCGAATGAAGCAGGGCGTGGCGCGGGACTCCGCCGTTTCGGACCGAGGCAGCCGGGCGTCGCCTTCCGGCAGTTGATCGTGGCGCAGCAGGGCGATCAAGGCGTCCAAGTCACTCCCCTTGCGCACGCTGTGGCGCAGCCGGGCGACGCCGTCCACGGCCTTCGGCCACCGCGCGCCGAATTCGGCATTGGTCAGGGCGTAGCATCCGGGTTCGAGGGTTTGGGTCGCGCCTCGGTTGGAGGCGCAGGCCAGCGTCCCGCCATCCCAGAGCAGCAGATTGAAGCCTTGGTATTGCTCGCCTTGGATGCTGCCCGCGTAGTCCAAGCTGCTTTGCGCGCCGCGCAGGAAGTCCGCCACCAGCGCGCCGCGGGAGCATGGCGGCGGCGGCCGGTCGGGGTCGGTGAAGTTGGTGACCGCGGCAAAGCGGCCCTTGGCCTGCACCCCCAACCAAGTGCCGCCGGCCTGCAGGTCTCGCCCCGCCAGCACTTCGGGCGCGTCATCCCACCAGTGTGCAGGCGCGCTCGGACGGGCGTAGAATTCATCCCGGTTGGCGGCCACAACCAGCGGTTGCTCCGGGGTTAGGCGGTAGGCGATGAGAATTAGGCACATGGGGCCAACCGGGCGGTGCCGGGCATCACCAGCTGGCGGTTCACTGGGCGCAATGGCGGGTTCATTTGTTAACCTGTTGCCGTGACCAAGATTCTGCGAGCAAAAGCGCGATCAAGAAGCAAAGACCCATCGGCCGGCTGAGCCGACCCGCAAGCTAAACAGGAAGCCATTATTGCACTATCCCGAAATTGACCCCGTCATCGTGGCGTTGGGGCCGCTGGCGGTGCGCTGGTATGGCCTAGCCTACCTGGCTGCCTTCGCGGTTTGCTGGTACCTCGGCCAGTGGCGCGCCCGGCGCTCAGCGGACTGGACCCGCGAGCAACTCTCCGACTTGGTGTTCTACGGTGCCGTGGGCGCAGTGCTTGGCGGTCGGCTGGGTTATGTCCTTTTCTATGGGTTCGACGCCTTGGCGCGGGACCCGATGGTCCTGGTGCGCATCTGGGATGGCGGCATGTCCTTTCACGGCGGACTGCTCGGCGTGGTGGCTGCCATGGCGTGGTTCGCCCGTCGCCGCCGCCGGCACTTCTGGCAGGTCACGGACTTCGTGGCCCCGCTGGTGCCCATCGGCCTCGGTCTCGGGCGCTTGGGCAATTTCGCCAACACCGAGCTGCCGGGGCGAATGACTGATGTGGGCTGGGCCTTGATCTATCCCTGCCAGGCGGACGCCATTCGCGCCATTAATCCGCTCTGCACCGGCGTCTGGGAGACATTCGCCCGGCATCCCTCGCCGCTCTATCAGGCCTTTGCCGAGGGCGTCGTGCTGTTCGCCTTGGTCTGGTGGGCCGCTGCCCGCCCACGACCCGCCGGCTTCGTTTCGGGCGCGTTTCTGGCCGGCTACGGGGGGCTGCGTTTGGTGACGGAACGCTTCCGGGAGCCGGACGGGCACCTGGGCTTCATGGCCATGGACTGGCTGACGATGGGTGATCTGCTGTCGCTGCCGATGGCGATCATTGGTATCCTCGTCATGGTTTGGGCCGCCTTGCGCCCCCAGGGCCACGCCAAGATCGTCCGATGAAGCCCTACCTTGACCTGCTGCGCCTCGTGCGCAAACACGGTGTCCATCGGGGCGACCGCACCGGCACTGGCACCCGCAGCATCTTCGGTCATCAACTGCGCTTCGATTTAGGCGCCAGCTTTCCCTTGGTCACCACCAAACGGGTGGCGTTCCGGCTCATCGTCCATGAACTGCTCTGGTTTCTGTCCGGCAGCACCAACATCAAGTACCTGACTGACCACGACGTTCACATCTGGGATGAATGGGCGGACGAAAACGGTGAGTTGGGCCCCGTTTACGGCTCCCAGTGGCGCTCCTGGCCCGCACCCGACGGCGGCTCCATCGATCAGGTCAGCCAAGTGGTGCGGCGCATCCAAGACGACCCCAACTCCCGCCGGCACATTGTCAGCGCCTGGAACGTGGCGCAAGTGGACAGCATGGCCCTGCCGCCTTGCCACGCCCTGTTTCAATTCTACGTGGCACAAGGGCGCCTCTCCTGCCAGCTCTACCAGCGCAGCGCCGACCTGTTTCTGGGCGTGCCCTTCAACATCGCCTCCTACGCGTTGCTCACCCTGATGGTGGCCCAGGTCTGCGAGTTGGCGCCGGGGGAATTCGTGCACACGTTCGGCGACGCCCATCTCTACGACAATCATGTGGCCCAAGCCGACCAGCAGCTCGCTCGGGAACCGCTGCCGCCGCCCAAGGTGCGCCTCAACCCGGACGTCACCGACCTCTTCGCCTTCACCATCGACGACATTGAACTGCTCGACTACGCCTGCCACGGCACCATCAAGGCGCCGATATCGGTGTAGGCCGCGGCGGTCCTTCGGTTCGGTGAACCCGCGGTTCGGAGAACCGTAGGTGCGTCGGGCGGTTCACTGGCGTGAAGCTGTTAGGCCCTGTTAACAGGCCCTATCGCAGCCCTAAGGGAATTTGTTGCGTGACGACTCGGACGACTTTGGCTGGCACGAAATGGGTGAATCCATGAATCTGGCGCTGATTGCCGCGATGACGTGCGACCGCGTCATCGGCCTCGACAACGGCCTGCCTTGGCGGTTGCCCAAGGACATGCGCCACTTCATGCGCACCACCTTGGGCAAGCCGGTCATCATGGGCCGGCGAACGCTGGAGTCCATGCCCGGGCCGCTGCCGCGCCGGACCAACATCGTGTTGACCCGTCAAGCAGGCTATGTGGCGGAGGGCGTCGAAGTGGCGGCCGATTTCCCAGAAGCGTTCCAAATCGCACGGCGGCAGTGCCGCAGTGATGCGGTCGATACGGCCTTCGTCATCGGCGGTGCGCCGGTTTACGCCGCCGGCCTGCCGCTCGCCAACCGTCTCCACATCACTTGGGTGGCGGGCAAGGTTGAGGGCGACACTTGGTTTCCCGAGGTGGACTGGCGGCAGTGGCAGGAAACCGCCTCGACGCCGTACCCGGCCGATGCGGAGCACGACCACGCCTTCCGCATTGCCGTCTATGACCGCATCGTACATGACCGTAGCGGACCGGCAGTCCGGTGAACGCCCGTATCGGCAATTGCGTCAACCCAATGGCGGGGCGCGACCAGGCATTCCGCATTGCCATCCATGACCGCATCGGATCTTTTGGCAGCGGGCCTTCGCACCCGTGAACGCCCCGATCGGCATTTGCGTCAACCCAATGTCGGGGCGCGATGTGCGCCGATTGGCGGCACGGGCCACCAACATGACCCATGAGGCCAAGCGGGACTTGGTGGCGCGGGCGGCGGCGGGCGCGGATGCCGCCGGCGCCACCGATCTGTTCGTGCTGGAGGAGCCCTTTCGCATTGCTTCCCTGGCGCTGGCGCACCTGCCGCTTCGCGCCAAGGTCCACCTGCTGCCGCACAAGGCGCTCAACGATGCTCGGGACACGGAGGTGGCGGTGGCCCGGTTCCTGGAAGCGGGCTGCAGAACCCTGGTCTCCCTTGGCGGGGATGGCTCCAATCGGGCCATCGTGCGCGCCCTGCATGAACGCAAGCGCCAGGACGTGCACCTGATTCCCCTGTCCACCGGCACCAACAACGTCTTCCCGGTATTGGCCGAGCCCACCATCGCGGGCATGGTCGCCGCCCTGCAGGCGCGCGGGCTGCTGGCGGACGATCTGGCCCGGCGGGCCAAGGTGCTGCACGTGCAGCTGGGTTCCCGGCCCCGGGTCAAGCACGATCTGGGCCTGATCGACGCCGTGCTGCTCAGGAACGATCACGTCGGCAACCTGCTGCCATTCGACGCCAAGCGCCTGGCGCGCCTGTTCCTCTCCCGCGCTGAGCCGGACGCCATCGGCACCTCGCCGATCGGTGGCCTGATCGAGCCTGTGGGCGCTGAGGACGATGCCGGGCTGTTGGTCGAAATGGGGCCCGGCAAACGCTTCACCGCACCCTTGTCGCCGGGGTTTTTCAAGGAAGTGGCTGTGCGCAGCGCAACGCGCATCGCCTTCGGCGTGCCCGTGCCGTTTCACGGCGCTGGCGTGCTGGCCTTGGATGGCGACCGGGACCATCGCCTTCGCGAAGGCGACCACGCCACCATCACCCTGCAGCGCGACGGGCCTTGGATACTCGACATCGGGCGCGCCATGCGCTGGGCGGTGGCGGAGGGTATCATGCCGCCCGGTCCCACTCAGGCACCTTCAGCATGATCGTCAAGCCCCGCATCCGCGGCTTCATTTGCACCACCGCGCATCCCCTCGGATGCGCTGCCGGCGTGCAGCGGCAAATCGACGCCGTGCAAGCCGCCGGGCCCATCGACGCCGGCGTGGAAAACGCCTTGGTTTTGGGCTGTTCCGGAGGCTACGGCCTCGCTTCCCGGATCGTCGCCGGCGCTGGCTGCGGCGCCAACACCCTGGGCGTTTCCTTGGAAAAGCCGCCCAGTGAAAAGCGCACGGCCTCCGCCGGCTGGTACAACAACGCCGCTTTCGATGCCGCCCCCTTGGGACCACGGGCCGCCACCATTGACGGCGACGCTTTCGCGGACGCCACCAAAGCAGAAGTTTTGGATGCGCTCAAGGCCGGTTTTGGGCCCATCGATCTATTGGTTTACAGCCTCGCCTCCCCGGTGCGCCTGCACCCACGCACCGGCGTGCTGCACCGTTCGGCCATCAAGCCGTTGGGCGAGACGTTGACCATGAAATCACTGGACGTCAACAAGGGGCAGGTCACCCAGGTCGCCCTGGAGCCGGGCAGTGCGGAGGACAGCGCCAACACCGTGGCCGTGATGGGCGGTGAAGACTGGGAGTTCTGGGTCGACGCCCTTGATCAGGCCAAGCTGCTGGCGCCGGGCTTTCGCACCCTGGCATTCACCTATCTGGGCAGCGAGCTGACCTGGCCGATCTACTGGGACGGCACCTTGGGCCAGGCCAAGGCCGACTTGGACCGCGCCGCCAAGGCGATTACCCGGCGGCTTGGGGCGCTCGGCGGGTCCGCCCGGGTGGCTTCGCTGAAGGGCGTTGTGACCCAGGCCAGCAGCGCCATCCCGGTGGTCTCGCTGTACATGTCGCTGCTGTTCAAGGTGATGAAGGAGCAGGGCGTGCATGAAGGCCCCATCGAGCACATCCATCGGCTGTTTGCCACCCAGTTGGCAATGGGCGCCGCGCCGCGCTTGGATGACGAGGGTCGCATTCGCATGGACGACGTGGAGCTTTCCCCTTCGGTCCAGGATGAAGTGAAGCGGCGCTGGCCGCTGGTCACGACGGAAAACCTCAGTGAACTCGGAGACTTAGAGGGGTTCAACGCCGACTTTCTGAAGATCTTTGGCTTCGGCTTTGCGGGCGTGGACTACGATGCGGACGTCGATCCCACCTTGGGCAGGGCCATCGGCTGACAGGCGTGTAGGAGATTGCCCATAGCGGGCTGGCCGGTGTTTGTGGCGCAATGTGGCGATGCTTCGCGCCGCCAAACTCGCCGCCAATGCCAGGCCATTCCGCTATCTCTGCTACCCGGTCATCGGCATGGGCTACCTGTTGCTGGACCAACCGCCGTTGTCGAGCGCCGGCACCGTGCTCGGCTGGTGCCTGCTGTGGCCGCTCGCGGTTGATGTCGCACAACGCCAAGCCTCCGCCAAGACCATCCTGAACGTCCACTTGGCGGAAGCCGCCTGCACCAGCGGCCTGTTCGCATGGGCCAGCCTGCCCCCCAGCCTGCTGTTTGCGGTGGGCATCATTCTGGTGGCCAGCAACGCGCTGCAGGGCGGCATTCGCCAAGCTCTGCTGGCCATCCTGTGCACGATGGTCGGATTGGCAGCGGGCGATCTCGCCGCACCTGCCCCCAGCGTCTTTGCGGTGCCCGCCGCGGCCGCTTTCTCAAGTCTCTTGGTGTTGGCCTATTGCGCCCTGCTCGGCCATTGGGCGCATCGCCAAGCCTTGGGCATGGCCGCCCAACGGGCGCAGATGCGCGTGATGAACGCCCGCCTGAAGCAGTACCTGCCGCACACGTTGGCGGACCGCCTCAGCGAGACCGGCCAGCCCCGGCTGGAGCGCCGCTGGCTGGTGGTGGCCTTCGCCGATCTGGCGGGCTTCACGCCCTTGGTGGAGCGTTTGGCGGCCGAAGAGCTCACTCCGGTTTTGGACAGCTACCTCAAGACCGTCGCCGACGTCACGAGTCGCTGCGACGGCACCCTGAGCAAGGTGCTCGGCGACGGCGTGATGCTGGTCTTTGGTGAAGCCGGCGCCGAGGAGCGGCCCAAGCTGGTGGCCGATGCGCTGAAATGCAGCCGCTTGCTGGACGTTGAACTCACCCAACTGGCCGGTCGCTGGCGCGCTCAAGGCATGCCGGAGTCGGTGCGCCTCAAGATCGGCATCGCCAGCGGCTACTGTTCCTTGGGAGACTGGGGCGGCGGCGGACGCTTGGAGTACACGGTCATCGGCCATCCGGTGAATCTGGCCAGCCGCCTGGAGGGCCAAGCGAGCGCCGGCGAGGTGCTGGTCTGCGAGCGAACCGGGCTGCTGGCGGACGTTCCCCTGACCCCGGTGATTGAGCGTTCGGTGAAGGGCTTGGGGCCCGTGCGCTTTCAAAGGGTCGAGACCTTGGCCGACTGCGCGGCGAATTGAAGCGGGCCTGCGTTATCATGGCCCCTTCAGCCTGGGTGCGCGAGCTGGGACATACGCTGAATCGTGGAAAAACCCTTCCTCAAGGCATGCCGGGGCGAGCCCGCCGGCTTCACGCCCATCTGGCTCAACCGGCAGGCGGGCCGCTACATGCCGGAGTATCACCAGGTCAAGGGCGAACTGCCCAGCCTGGAGTTCTTCAAGCATCCGGAGCGTGCGGCCCAGGCGGCGTTGGATGCGCAGCGCATTCTTGGCGTGGATGCGGCCATACTGTTTGCCGACCTGCTGCCCA
This sequence comes from Candidatus Azophilus sp., assembly GCA_965220835.1. Classification (GTDB taxonomy): domain Bacteria; phylum Pseudomonadota; class Gammaproteobacteria; order Pseudomonadales; family Azotimanducaceae; genus Azophilus. The sequence continues at coordinate 4,206,051 of OZ244842.1, forward strand.
TCATGGAGCCCATGGGGCTGCGGCTGGACTACAAGCCCGGCCAGGGCCCAGTGTTCGACAACCCCGTGCGCACGGAGGCGGACATTGCGGCGCTGGCGGTGGAGCCCGCCGCGCAAGCCACGCCCTACATCGCCGACACGATTGGCAACATACTCGCTGACCTGCCGCCCAACATAGCGCTCATTGGCTTCGCCGGCGCTCCCTTTACCTTGGCATCCTACGCGGTGGAAGGTGCGGGTTCCCGCAACTACCGCTTCATGAAAACCATGATGCACCAAGCGCCGGATCTATGGTCGCGCCTGCTCGGCAAGCTGGTGGACCAGCTGGCCAGCTACTTGGAATTGCAGATCAGCGCCGGCGTGGATGCGGTGCAGTTGTTCGACACCTGGGTGGGCTGCCTGTCGGTCGGGGACTTCCGCCGTCATGTCCTGCCGCACACCGAACGCCTGATCAAGCGGATTCGCGCCCAGCATCCGCAGGTGCCGATCATCTACTTCGGCACCGGCAACGGCCACTTGCTGCCCGACGTGGCGGGCATTGAACCGGACGTCATCGCCTTGGACTGGCGCCAGCCCCTAGGCCCCACATGGCAGAATCTGGGCTGCCGGGCGGTGCAGGGCAATCTGGACCCCATGGTGCTCTGCGCGGACCGCGCCGCCGTCGCCCGAGAGGCCCAAGCCGTGCTGGACTCGGCGGCCGGGCGTCCGGGGCACATTTTCAACCTCGGCCACGGCATCGTGCCGGAGACGCCGGTGGATAATGTGAAGTACTTGGTGGACTACGTCCACGAACACGGCTAAGGAGGCGATGCCTCATACTGGGGGGAAGGCGGGCAACTGGCGCAACAGGCCGTAACGCGATCGACTGGAATGGCAACCTTTTTCCGCGATCAGGAAAAACAGCTCACTTGAGCGCCAGGCCAAGGCTCCAGCGGCGAGTCCGGCAAATCCTCCTCCACCACCTCGGTCTTGCGCACCCTGAACCCCCGCGCCAAGTAGTTCGGCAAGGCCGCCGGGTGGTCCAGGGAGCAGGTGTGCAGCCAGATGCGCCCGTTGCCAAAGCCGCGGGCCTGGACGATTGCGTCACTGAGCAGGCGCTTGCCGAGACCGCGGCCGAGGTACGACGGCAACAGCCCGAAGTAGGCGATTTCCACTGCGCCCTCGGCATCTCGATGCAACTCAAAGTAGCCGATGGGATTGCCGCCGTCGTAGCCGACCCAAGTGGCCACCGCCGGATCTTCAAGGTAGTCGAGCCACTGCTGGTAACTCCAGGAAAGGCGCATGTGCCAGCACCAAGGGTAGCCAACACTCACGTAGAGGAAGCGATTGAGCGCTGGGCAGGCGGAAGTGGCCTCGCGCAGATCGTAGGGCCGGTCTGTCCCTTGCGGGCTGTCGGCTTCCCCGGCGTCGTAGTCGAGATAGGTGACGGTGACCTTCTGGCGCATGGTCTGCCCGCCGATCAGGCGTGGGCTTTGAAGTCCACTTGGTCCAAGTAGAAGCTGTTGCCGTCCGGATCGAGGAACATCGCCATGAAGCCGCCCCAAGGCTGCCTTTGCGGCCGGCTGGAGAACTCGACGCCTTTGCCGGCCAAGGCCTGATGGGCGGCGATGAGATCGTCAACCGCAAAACCGATGCCCGTGTGGCGGCCGACCAAGGCCTCGTCGTCGGTTACAGCCACGGCCAAGCGCACGGCTCCGGTCTGGAACGACGCGTAGCCGAAGTCCGCGTCCTCAAAGAGCACTTCGAACCCCAGCGTCTCATCGTAGAACCGCACCGCCCGGCTAAGGTCGCGGACGAAGATGTTGACGTAGGAAAGATGCACTCGCACATTGTACACGAGGGCACTTTGCCGTATCGTAGCGCACCACTGGATCCCCGCCTTGTGTTCAAGTGAAGGTGAAGCCTTGGCCTCCTGTTCTATTGTTCTTTGCGGTGTCCCGGTTCGCGGTCAGTCGAGTGCTGGCCATTTCAATTACCGCTAATTTGGAACAAAGAATGAAGATATATGTAGGCAACCTGCCTTGGGCCATTGACGACCCCCAACTAGAGGAGCTCTTCGCGGAGTACGGCGAGGTCCATTCGGCCAATGTGGTCATGGACCGGGAGACTGGGCGCTCCCGAGGCTTCGGCTTCGTGGAGATGGGCGATGACGAGGCCCGTGCCGCCATCTCCGCGCTCAACGAAACCGAGGTGAAGTCGCGCCGCCTGCGCGTCAGCCAAGCCAAGGAACGCTCCCGGGAACGCCGCTAGGCGAGACTCTCCGGCTCAGCCGTCCGTCACTGCGCCCAAGCTGGCGGAGCTCACCAGCTTGGCGTACTTGGCCAGCAGGCCTTTCTCAGCGTAAGGGGTTGGCGGTTGCCAACCGGCCCTGCGGCTCGCCAATTCCGCATCGCTCACGTTGACGTTGATCTCCCGCCGCTCGGCGTCGACGGTGATCTCATCGCCGTCCTCCAGCAGCGCGATTGGGCCGCCGTCGAACGCCTCCGGGGTGATGTGGCCGATCACGAAGCCGTGGGAGCCGCCTGAGAATCGCCCATCGGTGATGAGCGCCACTTCGCCGGACAACCCGCGGCCGTTGATGGCGCTGGTGGGGGAGAGCATTTCGCGCATGCCCGGCCCGCCCCGGGGGCCTTCGTAGCGCACGACGATCACGTCGCCCTTGCTCACCGCGCCAGCCAAAATCGCGCCCATGGCCGCTTCCTCGCCGTGGAAGCAACGTGCCGTGCCGGTGAAGCGCAGGCCCTCGTGGCCGGTGATCTTGGCCACCGCGCCTTCCGGGGCCAAGTTGCCGTAGAGCACCACCAAATGGCTGTCCGGCTTGATGGGTTTGTTCAAGGGCCGGACGATCTCCTGGTCCGGTGGATAGGGTGCCACGTCCGCTAGGTTATCCGCCAAGGTCCGGCCGGTGACCGTCAGGCAGCCACCGTGCAGCAGGCCCGCATCAAGCAGCGTCTTCATCAACGGCTGGATGCCGCCAATGGCGATCAACTCGGACATGGCGTACTTCCCCGCTGGGCGCATGTCAGCCAGCACTGGCACACCTTGGCCCACGCGGGAAAAGTCGTCGAGTGCCAAAGGCACCCCCGCGGCGTTGGCCATGGCCAGCAGGTGCAGCACCGCGTTGGTGGAGCCCTCCAGGGCGATGACCAAGGTAATGGCGTTCTCGAAGGACTCCCGGCTCAAGATGTCGCTCGGCCTAATGCCGCGCTCGATCAGCCGATGGACGGCGGCGCCGGCGTTGTAGCTGTCCGTGCGCTTGGCTTGGGAGGCGGCCTCCTGGGCGGAACTGCCCGGTAAAGACAATCCCAATGCCTCAATGGCGGAGGCCATGGTGTTGGCGGTGTACATGCCGCTGCAGGAGCCGGGCCCGGGGATCGCAGTGCGCTCCACCTCCAGCAATTGCGCATCGGAGATCGCCCCCGCGGCGTGTTGGCCCACCGCCGTGAACACCGAAATGACGTCCCGCCGCTCCGCGCCCAGGGCAATGGTGCCGCCGTAGACGAACACGCTGGGCCGGTCGATGCGGGCCATGGCCATGGCGCAGCCGGGCATGTTCTTGTCGCAGCCGCCGATGGCGACGAAGCCGTCAAAGCCCTGTGCGCAGACCACCGCTTCAATGGAGTCGGCGATCACCTCCCTGGACACCAGTGAATAGCGCATGCCCGGGGTGCCATTGGCAATGCCGTCGGAGACGGTGATGGTGTTGAAGGGCACGCTCTTGGCGCCGGCCTCATCGGCCCCCATCGCTGCCGCGTCGGCCAGCTCATTGATGTGCATGTTGCAGGGCGTGACCATGCTCCAAGTTGACGCGATGCCCACTTGAGGCTTGTCGAAGTCGGCGCCGGTGAAGCCGACGGCGCGCAGCATGGCGCGGCTGGGCGCTTGGGCGACGCCGTCCACGACGATTGATGAGTACGGGCGTTTGTCGTTCATTCTCTCCGCTTCCTTGCTTGATGACCGAACTAGTCGGAGTTCACGGACTCGATAGAGTCCGCCGACTCGATGGAGTCCGCCAGCTCAATAGACTCCGCCGACTCGATAGAATCCGCCAGCTCAATGGACTCCGTTGGCTCAATGGAGTTTGCCAGCTCAGTAGATTTCGCCGGCTAAACAGAGGCGGCCGGCCCCACAGAGGCCGCCGGCTCGACCAAGCCCGCCGGTGTGGTCCAACCCGCCGGCGTGGTCCAGCCGGCCGGCTCCGGCGGCCTCGGACCGCCAAACTTGTCGGCACTGCCGCTCAAGACAGCGCCTTGACCAGCACCTTGGCGCCGCGCGCATGATTGTAGAGGCTTTGCCGGGGTGCGGGCAGGTCTTCGAAGCAACCGTCCTTAAAGCCCCGTTCGACGAACCAATCCCGGGTTTGGGTGGTGAGCACGAACATCCGCTCGAAGCCTTCGGCCCGAGCGGCATCCTCGGCCGCCGCCAGCAGCCGTGCACCCGCTCCGCGGCCCGCCGTGGAGCGATGCGCGGGATGCACGGCCACGCAGGCCAGCTCCACGCTGTTCCCAGCGGGATAAAGCGCGCAGCAGCCAATCACGAAGCCATCGACCTCAGCGACGAGGAAGCGCTCCACTTCCCGTTCAAGGCGGTCTCGGGAACGCTTCACCAGCATCCCGGCCTCCTCCAAGGGCCTGATCACCTCCACGATGTCGGCCACGTCCCGGGGCTCGGCCCGGCGCACGGTGCGGCGGTCGTCCTCTGTGATTTGGGTGCCAACGCCCTCGGCGGTGAATAGTTCAGCAAGCAGTGCGCCGTCATCCTCAAGGCTGACCAGCTGGCCGCTGGCAACACCGCCAGCGACCGCCTGCGCCAACATGGCCAGATGCCGGCCGGTTGTCTCATCGACGTGGTCTGACTTCAGAACGTCGCTGGCGCTCGCTGGCGTCAGATTGCCTAGCCTCTGGCCAGCGGCATCAGCCAGATAAGGCTGCTGGTCGAAGGCGATCAACTTGCGGGCCTTCAAGGCCACGGCGACCTTGCCGGCCAACTCGTCCGCCGCTAGGTTGAAGGATTGGCCGGAGGGGGAGTAGCCGATGGGCGACAGCAGCACGATGGCGCCTGCATCGAGCATGGCGTTCAGCCGGTCGGCCTGGACGCGCCGTGGCCGGCCCGTCAATTGATAGTCCACGCCGTTCAGCACGCCGATTGGCTTGGCCGTAATGAAATTGCCGCAGACGATCTGAATCTCGGCGTTGTGCAGCGGGCTGGTTGGCACGCCCGTGGAGAACAGCGCTTCCAATTCCGTGCGCAATTGGCCATACACCCCAGCGATGGTCTGCATGGCGTCCTGGTCGGTGATGCGTCGCGCCACGCCATCGTGCTCTGCCATGCGGCTGGCCGATTGGCGGCTCGACAGGGCTTGGTTGATCTGCGGACGGGCGCCGTGAACGATCACCAACCGCACCCCCAACACGTGCAATAGCGCCAAGTCATGAACGACGTTGACCAGATTCGGATGCGCGAGCGCTTCGCCAGGCAGCAGCACCACGAAGGTTTGCTGGCGGTGGGCGCTGATGTAGGGCGTCGATGCGCGGAACCAGCGGGCGTAATCCTGAGTGTTCATCGTAGGCGGTCAGAGACAGTAGTGGGCGATGGCCTGCTCCAGGGCGGCCTGCGCCGGCGCCACCTGCTTTAGGGCCAGATACTCGTCGGGCTGGTGGGCCTGGTCGATGCTGCCGGGGCCGAACACCACGGCCTCCGACCCCAGGCACTGGTAGAAGTACGCCTCGGTGCCGAAGCTGACGCTGCCCGGCGCGTTGCCGGATTGGCCGCTCAGCAGCTGCACCAGTTTGCCGTCCTGCGGGGTCTCAAAGGCGGGCACCGGCGGGTGCAGGCACGCTACGGTGGCCGGCGTGCCGGCAGCGGCGGCCACCTTCTCCACTCGGGCGCGCATTCCTTCCAGCACCGCATCTGGATCCATGCCGGGCAACAGGCGCAGGTCAATCTGCAGCTCGGCGTGGCCGCAGATGCGGTTGGGGTTGTCCCCGGCCCGCATGCAGCCAAGGTTCAGGGTGGGCACCTCAATCTCGAACAACGGGCTGCGGTGCTGGCGTCCGAGTTCCTCCCGAAAGCGGAACAGTTCCGACATCACCGGGTGCATGGCATCCAACGCGCTGCGCCCCAAGGCCGGATTGGACGAGTGCCCGGAGGCGCCCTCAAGCTGAATCGAGATCAGCATGAAGCCCTTGTGGGCGTGGATGGGCCGCAGCCCGGTGGGTTCGCCGATAATGGCGGCTTCGGCGCGGGGCCTGCCGGATTCCAGCAGAAACCGGCCGCCGGCCATGGAGGATTCCTCATCGCAGGTGGCTGCCAGGGCCAGCGGAGCGCGCAGCTTGCGGTCGGCAAAGGCGGCGGCAGCACTGAGCGCCACCGGAAAGAAGCCCTTCATGTCGCAAGCGCCCAAGCCGTAGAAGCGGTCTTCGCGCTCGGTCATGTCAAAAGGATCCTGGCTCCAAGCGTCGTCGTCGAAGGGCACGGTGTCGGTGTGCCCGGCCAGAACTAGGCCACCTTCTCCCGCCCCGAAGGTCGCAATCAGGTTGGCCTTGCCGACGTTGCCGGGCAACGGCATCACTTCGATGGACGCGCCCAAGTCCTCAAGCCAACCCGCCAAGTGCTCAACGACCCTCAGATTGCTCTGATCAACGTCGGCGCTCGTGCAGCTCACCGACGGCTCGGCGATCAGCGTCCCCAGCATTTCCCGGAACTTTGGCAGCGGCACCATGCCTCTCCGACACTCAAGACGCAGAATTTTGCGCTTTTTTGGGCGGCTTTGCTAACTACGAATTCACGTGTTTCCCGCAATCCGAAATCCCGCCCTGTTGGCCAAGGGATTTTGCTAATGTTTGGCGCAAAGATCGGTTGAATGAAAGGTCCTGTGTCTGATCCCGCGCCCATCTCCCACCTTGCGCTGCCGCCGCCGATCGCTGAGCGGGCCGACCGCTTTGCCGCCCAACACCGGATGGCGCTTCCACCGGATGCCCGTTGGGTCATTGGCTTGAGCGACTTCGCCGCCCAAGTGGCGCGCAGCGAGCCGGAGTGGTTTGCCGGAGGGCTCGCTCAAGAGGCCTTCAACCGTCCGCCAGACGCAGCGGCCCTGAAGGCGGCGCTCAGCGGGGTGGATGCCGCGGGCGACATGGCGGCGCTGCAACGCGCCCTGCGCCGCCTGCGCAATCGTTGGCAGTTCGGATTCGTTTGGCGCCATCTGCTGCGCTTGGCGTCGTTTGAGGAGACGGTGGGCGGCCTTTCCGACTTGGCCGATGCCCTGATCGGAGCGGCCCTGGGCTGGGTGGAGCGCTCCGAGGCTGAGCGTCACGGCGAGCCCTTGGGCGCATCATCGGACGAGCCTCAGCGGCTGGCGGTGCTCGCCTTGGGCAAGCTCGGTGGCCGGGAGCTCAACCTGTCTTCAGACGTTGACCTGATCTTCACCTTTGCCGAGGACGGGCGCACCGCCTCCGGCCTGTCGAACCGCAACTTCTTCACGCGGGTCGGCCAGCGCCTGATCGAAGCGCTGCACAGCGTCACCGAGGACGGCTTCGCGTTCCGCGTGGACATGCGCCTGCGCCCCTACGGCGGCAGCGGCGCGCTGGTCATGGATTGCGCGGCCATGACCAGCTACTTCGAGACCCAAGGCCGGGACTGGGAACGTTACGCCTTCATCAAGGCGCGGCCCTGCGCGGGCGATCTTGCCCTGGGCGCCGCCTTCCTGAAAGCCATCCAGCCCTTCGTCTATCGCCGCTACCTGGACTTTGGGGCCATTGACGAGATGCGGGCGATGAAGGCCCGGCGCATGGATGATCGTCGGCGGGCGGACGATCTAAAACTGGGCGCAGGGGGCATTCGCGATGCGGAATTCTGCGTGCAAGTGCAGCAGCTTGTGCGCGGCGGCCAGCAGCCCGAGTTGCGGCAACCCGGCTTTCTGGCCGCCTTGGCCGCGCTTGAGGCATCGGGCGTTTTCGACGCGGAAGCGGCTCGCGGGCTCCGTGCCGCTTATCGATTCCTGCGCGACTCCGAGCACAGCATTCAAGCGGAGGCCGATCGGCAGAGCCAACGCCTTCCGGCAGCGGACCTCAGCCGCCTTCGATTGGCGCTCAGCATGGGCTACCACGGCTATGACACCTACTTAGCGACCTTGGCGGCGCATCGCAGCCAGGTTGAAGCGGTCTTCGAACGCCTGCTGGTGACTGACGTGCCGGACCCGGATAGAGATCTTTGGGCGGCACGCGGGGCGCCGCTGGCCTTGGCGCGGGCAGGCTTTGGCAATGGCGCCCAAGCTGCGGCCTTGCTTGAGGAACTTGCCAAGGCCCGGGATCGGGCCTCGGTAGGGGAGGCGGGCCGGCACCGCTTGAACGAACTCATGCCCCGGCTGCTGCAGGCGCTCTCCCTCGCCAAGGACCCCTTGCAGGGCTTGGAGCGCCTCGTGCCCCTGCTGCGGGCCGTGCTGCGCCGCTCAACCTATCTCGCCTTGCTGCGCGACCATCCCGAGGTGGCCGAGCGGCTGGTTCGGGTGGCCTGCCGCAGCAGTTGGCTGGCGGAGCAGATTCAACAGCGGCCAAGGCTCCTTGGCCTGCTCATCGACCGCCCGTCGGTGAAGCTGGCCCCCAATCGTTCGGCGCTCTCCGAAGCCCTGGGCCAGCAGCTTGCCGGGGTGGGTGATGAGGAAGCCCTGCTCGATGAGTTGCGCACCTTCAAGGAACGGCACGTTTTTCAGGTGGCGGCGGCGGAGGCGCTGGGCGGCTTGGCGCTGATGCACGTCAGCGACTACCTCACGCACCTGGCGGAGGCAGTGCTGGAGCACTGCCTGAGGCTAGCTTGGGACCAGTGCGAGACCCGTCACGGGGCACTGGAAGGCTTGGATGGCCGGCCGTTCGTGATCGTCGGCTACGGCAAGCTAGGGAGCATCGAGCTTGGGCCGGGGTCCGACCTCGACATCGTCTTCCTCCACGACCTGCCCTTGGCCCACGTCCAATTCGCGCACCGGTTGGTGCGCAAGCTGCTCCACTACTTGACCGCGCCCACCTATTTGGGGCCGCTTTACGAGGTGGACATGCGCCTGCGCCCGTCCGGCAATGCCGGCACCTTGATGACCAGCCTGAAGGCCTTTGTGGAGTACCAACGGGGCAAGGCTTGGGTGTGGGAGCATCAGGCCTTGGTGCGGGCGCGGGCGGTGGCGGGCGACGCCGAGCTTCAGCGCCGTTTTGAGCAGACCCGCATCGACTTTCTGTGCCAGCCGCGCTCGGCCGAAGCCCTGCGCGCGGAAGTCAATCAAATGCGGCGGCGCATCGCCGCCCATCAGCGTGGCGAGGATTCGAAGCGAAGCCGCAGCCCTCGTGCGCTTGCCGAGAGCGAGGGCCTAAAGAAGGGCCACGGCCCTCGTGCGCTTGCTGAGAGCGAGAGCCTAAAAAGGGGGCGTGGCAGTATCGTTGACATCGAATTTATGGTGCAATACATCGTTTTGGCCCATGCCCATGAGGAGCCAGCCCTAGCCAAGCATTCCGACAACGTCCGCATCTTGGAAGCGGCCAAGGAAACCGGCGTTCTGGGTGGCGAAGACGCCGACAGCCTCACGCGCGCCTACCTCGCGCTGCGGGAACGCCAGCATCGGGCGGTGCTGGATCTCAAGAGCAAGGGCGGGGACGCGGAATTGGCCATGCACCGCGGCGTCATCCTGGACCTGTGGCAAAGGCTGTTGGACCAACCGCCGGCATAGCGCCCTGTCAACCGCACGGGCCCGCACTGGTGAGGTTGGCAGGACACCGGGCCACGACGGCGGACGGCACCGCAGGATCGCAGCGAAGGAGAACATGAGCACACCGAGTTTTGCCGATCGAGACGGCTTCATCTGGTTCAACGGCGAGTTGGTCCCTTGGCGCGACGCCAAGGTCCATGTGCTGACCCACACCCTGCATTACGGGCTCGGCGTGTTCGAGGGCGTGCGCGCCTACCAGACGCCCAAGGGGCCGTGCATCTTCAGGCTGGCCGAGCACACCCAGCGGCTGTTCAATTCCGCGCACATCCTGGGGCTGGAGATTCCCTATTCCGCGGACGAGGTCAATGCCGCCCAAGTCGAGACCCTGCGCGCCAACGCGCTCGGCGAAGGCTACCTGCGGCCGATGGTTTTCCTCGGCTCCGAGGCCATGGGGCTGCGGGCCGAGGGGCTGACCGTCAACCTCACCATTGCCGCCTGGCCGTGGCCCAACTACATGGACGAAGACGCCCGGGAGAAGGGCATTGCGGTGCGCACCTCGTCCTACACCCGCCACCACGTCAACATCACCATGTGCAAGGCCAAGGCCAACGGCAACTACATCAATTCGATCCTGGCGCTGCAGGAGGCGCTTGATTCGGGCTGCGACGAAGCCCTGCTGCTGGACAACGAAGGCTATGTGGCGGAAGGTTCAGGCGAGAACATCTTCATCGTCCGCGATGGCCTGCTGCACACCCCGGAACTCACCAGCTGCCTGGATGGCATCACCCGCAACACGGTGTTTCACTTGGCCCGTGAAGCGGACTTGTCGATAGTCGAACGGCGCATCACCCGCGATGAGGTTTACATTTGCGACGAAGCCTTCTTCACCGGCACGGCAGCGGAAGTGCTGCCCATTCGCGAACTCGACGGCCGCCGCATTGGCGACGGCGGGCGCGGGCCGATCACCGAACGCCTGCAGAGCGCCTACTTCGACCAGGTGCGTGGCCAACGCAACGCCTTTCCTGAGTGGCACACGCCGGTCTAGTTTTCTTGATCGCGGGAAAAGGTCGTCAAGTGATCCAACTATTGCGCCCGGCGACCGCCTTCCCGCTAGTATGGGGCATCGCCTTGTTGGCCCGATGAGAGCCTTGATCATAGCGCCGGTCTGGGTTGGCGATATGGTGATGGCCCACACTTTGGTTCAAGCGCTCCAGGCGCAGCATAGGGACGCTGAGATTCACTTGGCAGCACCGCCAGCCACTGCACCGTTGGGGGGGCGCATGCCCGGCGTGCACCAGGTGCACGTGCTGGACACGGCCCACGGCAAACTGGGTTGGCGGAAGCGGCGGCGGCTGGGCTTGAGCTTGCGCCGGGTCGGCTTCGAGGCGGCCTACGTGCTGCCCAACAGCTTCAAGTCGGCGCTGCTGCCCTGCTGGGCTCGCATTCCCCGCCGCATCGGCTGGTTGGGCGAAGCTCGCTTCGGATTGCTCAACGATTGGCGGCGCTTGGACCGAGGCCGCCACCGGAAAATGATCGAGCGTTTCATGGCACTGGCCTACCCGCGCGGACAGTGCTTGCCGCAACCCTATCCGCGCCCAGAGTTGAGGGTTGATGCGGCCAACCGGGACGCCTTGGTCGAGCGCTTCGGCCTGGTCACCAGCGGGCCAGTGACCGTCCTCTGCCCCGGCGCTGAATATGGCGCCGCCAAGCGCTGGCCCGCTGAACACTTCGCAGCCCTTGCCCGGGAGCGCTTGCAAGCCGGCCTTGACGTTTGGGTCATCGGCTCGCCAGCCGACCAGGAGCGGGGCGCCGCCATCGCCGAGGCGGCCCCCGGCACTGTCAATCTGGCCGGACGCACCCGCCTGACGGATGCTGTGGACCTCCTCTCCTTGGCCGATGTCGTCGTGACCAACGACTCCGGGCTCATGCATGTGGCCTGCGCCCTGTCGGTGCGGGTGGTTGCCCTCTACGGCTCCACCTCGCCCGACTTCACCCCCCCGCTCGATGCCAACGCGCAAGTGCTGTCGCTCGGCTTGGACTGCCAGCCCTGTTTCCAGCGGGATTGCCCGCTGGGTCACCTCGACTGCCTGCGGAAACTGACGCCAGGCACGGTCACCCGCGCATTGCCATGAAAGCCCTGCTTGTCAAAACTTCCTCCTTGGGCGATGTGGTGCACGCCTTGCCAGCGGTCACGGCGGCCCAACGGCATGGCGTGCGTTTTGACTGGGTCGTGGAGGAAGCCTACCAGGCCATTGCCGAGCGGCATCCGGCAGTGGACCGCGTAATTCCCATCGCATGGCGGCGTTGGCGGTGCAGTCTGCTGCACTCCCGTGCGGCGTTGGCGGAGTTCCTGGCCAATCTGGGCAACCAGGAATACGATCTGGTGCTTGACGCCCAAGGCTTGGTCAAGAGTGCCGTGGTGGCTGCCGTTGCCCGTGGCAGGGAGCGGGTGGGGTTCGCTCGCGGGGACGTTCGCGAGGCTGCCGCCGCTTGGTTCTACCAACGCGGCGTGGCGGTGCCCCGGCAACAGCACGCCATTGACCGGCAGCGGCAACTCTTCGCGGGCGCTTTCGGCTACGCGCAGGATGGGGCGGAGCCGCTTGGCTTCGGCTTGTCCCGGCGCGAAGGCGCAATTCAGGCGCAGAGTTCGGCGTGCCTCTTTCTGCATGGCGGCTCCTGGCCTTCCAAACGCTGGCCCGAAGCCATGTGGGTGGCCTTGGCGCGGCAAGCCACAGCCGCCGGGTTTGACGTGTTGCTGCCTTGGGGCAATCACGCGGAGCGCAGCCGTGCCGAGCGCATTGCCTCCCAGGGCGGCGGGCGAACGTTGCCGGCCATGGACATCGGCGAGTGGATCGACCTCCTGCAAGGCGCGCGCCTGACGGTGGGCCTGGACTCGGGATTGACCCATCTCGCAGCGGCTTGCGGCGTGCCCACCTTGGCCCTGTACGGCAGCACGGCGACCGATCTGACCGGCTGTCGCGGCCAGCGGGCCGCCACCCTAGCCTCAACCTTGCCCTGTTCGCCTTGTTTCTCCAGAACCTGCCGCTATCGTGGGCCGGGGCGCCTGTGGCGTCATGAGCCCGTCGATCCCCCGTGTTACGCCGAACTGACGCCGCGGCGGGTGTGGGCCCGGGCCTTGGCGCTGCTGCAAGCCACGGGATAGGCGAATGCTCCGTTCGCCACGGGACGGCTTTGGCTGTTTGGAGGGAACAATTGAGCATCGCCCTTTGCACATTCCGGCGCTCTTGCCGTTCCACCATCGGACGCCTTTGGCTCGTTGGGGGTGATGCTTGAGCGTTGCCCTCTGCCTAGTCAAGTGCGCTTACCTGTTCACGATCGGACCTCTTCGGATCGTTGGGGGTGATGCTTGAACATTGCCTTCTGCATATTCAAGTACTTCCCGTTCGGCGGCATTCAAAGGGACTTGATGAAGATGGTCGCGGAGTGTCGCCGCCGGGGGCATGGGGTGCGCATCTACGCCATCCACTGGCGTGACGATGGCCCGTTGCCGGATGGCGTGGCGGTCAAGCTGGCGCCCGTCAGGGCCCTCACCAATCACCGGCTGTACGAACGCTTTGCCAATTGGGTGCGCGATGACCTGAAGGCGGAGCCCGTGGACTTGGTGGTGGGCATGAACAAGATGCCCGGCCTCGATGCCTACTACGCCGGGGATTCCTGCTACCAGCACAAGGCCCGCACCCAACGCAGCGCTTGGTACCGGCTGCTGCCGCGCTACCGCGCCCTGCTGCGCTTGGAACGGGCGGTTTACGATACCGGTGCCGGCACGGAAGTCCTGACCATCTCCGATGCGCAAACGCCGATCTTCCGACGATACTATCAGACGCCTGCGGAGCGCTTCCATGCCCTGCCGCCGGGCATTGAACGCAATCGCACCGCGCCGGCGGACCGGGGGGCCATCCGCGGGCGCATGCGGGCGAGCCTGGGCGTGGGCGAAGCCGAATGCCTGCTGCTGTTCATCGGTTCCGGGTTCATCAAGAAGGGCCTCGACCGTTTGCTCAAAGGGTTCAAGGCGCTGCCCCGCGAGCTCGTCGCCAGAACCTGGCTTTACGTGCTCGGCGACGACAACGCCGACCCTTTCCAGCGTTTGGCGGCTCGGCTCGGCATTGGCGAGCGGGTGCGCTTCATGGGCGGGCGCGCTGACGTGCCGGACTTCCTCTTTGCGGCCGATGGCTTCGTGTTGCCGGCCTACGACGAAAACGCCGGCATGGCCATTCTTGAAGCCATGATCTCGGGCACTCCCGCCTTGGTCACGGAGAACTGCGGCTACGCCCGCTATCTGCGCCAGGCCGGTGCCGGGCTGGTGACGCCCGCACCCTACGACCAGGACACCTTCAATGGCCAGCTAGCGGAGCTGATCACCTCGGATCAAAGAGCCGATTGGTCCCGCAGTGGCAGGGCGCTGGCCGACGACGAACGCATCTACCAGCTTGCGCAGTGCGCCGTGGATCTATTCGAGCGCTTCGCCGGCCGCCCGCGCACCATCGCCTTTTGCCTGTTCAAGTACTTCCCTTTCGGCGGCTTGCAGCGGGACTTCCTCAAGGTGGCGCTGGAGTGCCAGGCGCGGGGCCATCGCGTGCGCGCATACGTGCTGGGCTGGCAGGGCGATGTGCCGGAGGGTTTCGACGTCGTTCGGGTGCCCGTGAAGCGTTGGACCAATCACGGCGTCTATGGGGCCTACGCCCGTTGGGTGGCTGCGGATTTGGCCTCCCGGCGCGTGGCGGCGGTGGTCGGCTTCAACAAAATTCCCGGTCTCGACTTCTACTACGCGGCCGACCCCTGCTACGCGGAGAAGGCCCGCAGCCACTGGGCCGGCCTCCTCTATCGGCGCACCAGCCGTTGCCGCCGGCTGTTGGCCTTGGAGCGCGCAGTATTCGCAACGGACGCCAAAACCGTGACCTTGGCCATCACCGAGGATCAAGTCCAGACGTTTCGAACCCACTATGGCACCAGCGAGCGGCGTTTTCGGCTCATGCCACCGGGCCTTGGCGAAGATCGCCGCCGACCTGCTGGGGCAGCAGCGATTCGCAGCGACTTTCGTTGTCAGTTTGGGCTCGGCGACGATCAGCTGGTGCTGCTCTTCGTTGGCTCGGGATTCGTCACCAAGGGTCTGGACCGGGCGCTCAGGGCATTGGCGGCGCTGCCCCCGGCGCTTTGCGAGACTTGCCTGTTCGTCATCGGCGAAGATAACCCCAGGCCGTTTTTGCGCCTCGCCCGCAAGTTGGGCGTTGCCGGCCGTGTGCGCCTGCTGCCAGGCCAGGACGATGTGGTGCGCTTCCTGCTGGGCGCGGATCTACTGCTGCATCCGGCCTACTCGGAAAGCGGCGGCATCGTCTTGCTGGAGGCGGCCATCGCCGGCTTGCCGGTCATCGCCACCGGCACCTGCGGCTTTGCTCATCACATTGAACGGGCGGGCGCTGGCCGCATCATCGCCGAACCCTTCAACCAAGGACACCTCAACGAGACCGTGGCGGCGGCGCTGCGCAACCCGCAGCAGCGGGCGCAGTGGGCGGCCAACGGCATTCGCTACGGCCAGCACCAAGCGTTGTTCGACATGCCGAAGCGGGCGGTGGACTGCATTGAAGCCAAAATCGAGGGCAAGGATGGCTGAAGAGCGGGCCTATCTGGTCCCCGAGCTTGCCGAACGGCTGGACGGCGAAGACCTGCTCCGTTGGGCCGCATCCGCTGAGGGCGAGGTGTTCCGCGAAGTTCGGGGCCGCTGCACGCTGCGGGTGCGAATCGGCGCAAAACCCTACTTCCTGAAGCGACACCTAGGCGTCGGCTGGCTGGAGATTCTCAAGAACTGGATGGTCGGCAAGCGGCCTGTGCTGGGCGCCGAAAACGAGTACCGCGCCTGCCGCCACCTCGCCGCCCGCAATCTGCCTGCCCCCCGGGTTGCCGCATTCGCCACTGAGGGCGGCAACCCCGCCCGGCGGCGGTCCTTCGTGCTCTGTGAGGAACTGAGCGGCTACGACAGCCTGGAGGCGGTAGCCGCGCAGTGGGCTGACCAACCCCCGTCGCCATTGGCTCGGCGGCGGTTGATCTCGGCCGTGGCCCGCTTCGTGCGGCGCCTGCATGAGGCGGGCGTTGCCCATCGGGACCTCTACATCTGCCACCTGATGCTCGATCGTCAGCAGTGGGCGCGAGGCGAAGCGCGGTTGGCCGTGCTGGACCTGCATCGGGCGCGGCTGCAGTCCAAGCTGTCCGCCTACTGGCGCAAGCGGGACTTGGCGGCCCTGCTGTTCTCCACCATGGACCTTGGCCTGCCAGCCTTCTCCCGGCTGCGCTTTCTGCGCATTTACGCAGGGCGGCCGTTGCGGGAGGCCTTCGCCGAGCAGCCACGCTTCTGGCGGGCCGTGGCACGCCGGGCGCAAGCGCTGCACCGTAAGGCTCGCCGCAAGGCTCGCCGTAAGGCTGGCCGTAAGGCGCGCCGGCACGGGCAGACCACGAGGCGGCCAGCTTGATCCTGGAACCGGCGGATCTCATGCGGCTCGGCCGGGACGTTGAGGTGCCGTTCGACATCGCCTTGGATGGCGAGCCCTACCAAATCAAGCACATCTTCCGCCTGCTGCCAGGGCGCCGGCTGACGGCGCTGGGCCACTGGCGCGGCCGGGATCTGGTGGTGAAGCTCTTCATCGGCGCCGGGGCTGCCCGCTACCTCGCCCGGGAGCGTCGCGGCGTGGAGCGGCTGCTGGCCAGCGGCACGCCCACGCCAAGGTTGCTTGGCGATGCCCTTGCAGCGCAAGGCGCGCGCGCACTGCTGTTCAGCTACCTGCCCGATGCCCGGCCCTTGGCGGCGGCGGATGTCGATGGGGCGATGCGCGCCGTGGGCCTGCTCGCCGGCCTGCACGGGCAAGGGTTGACCCACAGGGACCCGCACCTTGCCAACTTCATTTGCAGCGGCGACGCGCTGTTGCTGGTGGATGGAGACGGCGTGGGCCGCCTATGGCGCCGCGGCGAGGAGGCGGAACTGCGGGCATTGGCGGAATTCCTGGCCCAGCATCCTCCTTCGTTCGACCGGTGGCTGGAGAAGCTGTTGGCGGCCTACGCCGACCGCCGCAACTGGGCGGCGGACGCCGACCGGCTGCCCAAGGCGAAACGGCTATTGGCAATGGCCCGCCAGCGGCGGGTGCGGCGCTATCTGGCCAAGACCAGACGTCCCTGCACCGAGTTCGATGCCGTGTCCAACTGGCGCTGGCGCTGCCTGGTCAAGCGGGCGTGGCGCAGCGACGCGGTGGCCTTGGCGCAAGCCTTCGCACGGGATCCCGAGGCCGGCCTGCGGAACGCCCAGGTCATCAAGGACGGCCGTTCGGCAACCGTTTTCCGGCTTACGCTCGGCGGCTCGCAGGTGGTGGTCAAGCGCTACAACATCAAGGGCTGGGGCCACCGGTTTCGCCGCTGGTTCAAGCGCCGGGCGCTGACTGCCTGGCGCAACGGGCACCGGCTGGAACTCTTGACGATCCCCACCGCGGCACCGCTGGCCCTAGTCGAGCGCCGCTGGGGCCCGTTGACCGGCCAGTGCTACTTAATCATGGAGGACAGGGGCCGCCTCGACTTGGCTGCCGAAGTCGGCGCCCAAGGCTGGCTGCCGGGGCGCTTGGACCAAGTTGCCGCGCTTTTCGCCCAGCTCAAGGCTGCCGAACTTGGCCACGGCGACACCAAGGCCAGCAATTTCCTGGTCCATGACGGCCAAGTGCACCTGATCGACCTGGACGCCCTAAGCCCCCGCCGCGACCCAGCCGCTGACCTGACCCGTTTCCTCAACAACTTCGAAGGCAGCCTGCGCAGCCAAGCGGAGGCTCGGTTGTCCGCTGCTGGGTTGAGTTAGAAGCCGAAGTTGCATCAGGCAGGCTACGAAATAGGCTGCCAATTGTTGGCTTGCCGGGCTATTCTTATGTTCAGATTGTGAGCAACGCCTCAATGGAGCAGGAGTGTAGCGGTGCAAGTCTTTGCGGCATTTAGCCTCGCGGATCCGGCGAGTGTGAGGAAATGCGCCAATGAACAATACTCCGGCGATTGGTATGAAACCGAACAGGGCGCATTCTTTATCGCAACCAGTGGCGAGACCACACGTCAAGTGGCCAGTAAGATCGGCCTAGGGGACGATGCTGCCGAAACAGGTGTTGTGGTGCCGGTGACCTCTTACTGGGGTCGGCACAATCGCGAGCTCTGGGAGTGGATTAGCGTGAAGATGAGCGCCAATGGCGGATAGTAAACCAACCACTCCCGAGGACTCGCTGAACAGTGCGCCTCCCCCGCCTTGGAGTCTGCAAAGTGACGCGAGTTGGATCATGCAAGGCATAAATCAGCTTAACGATAGAATCGTCGAGTTGAGCGGCAAAGTTGATCGCTTGGACGATCGTTTGCGCACCTTGGAAAACAAGTTCAGTAAAGCCGCCGGGTGGGCGGCGGCCATTTTCACGATTGCGGTGTTCCTGCAAATCGCTTTGAGGTTCGTTACGATTTCGGTGTCCGTCGATCCCTGACGAAACAGCAGAAGATCGCCCCGCCGAAGCCCTTCTCACTCATTTACCGAGCCATCTGCTCCCCCACTCGCTTGGCGAAGTAGGTCAGAATGCCGTCTGCGCCGGCTCGTTTCAGGCAGCGCAGCGATTCCAGAATCACGGCTTCATTCAGCCATCCCGCCTCGACCGCCGCCATGTGCATGGCGTACTCGCCGCTTACTTGGTAGGCGAAGGTGGGTGCGCCGAAGCGTTCCTTGACCCGGCGGATGATGTCCAGGTACGGCATCCCTGGCTTGACCATCACCATGTCGGCGCCTTCGTCGAGGTCCAGGGCGATCTCGTGCAGCGCTTCGTCGCTGTTGGCCGGGTCCATCTGGTAGGAGCGCTTGTCGCCGCCGCCCAAGGTGGCGCTGGAGCCGACCGCATCGCGAAACGGGCCGTAGTATGAGGACGCGTACTTGGCGGAGTAGGCCATGATGGCGGTGTTGATGTGGCCCTCGCCCTCCAGCGTTTCACGGATGGCGCCCACCCGCCCATCCATCATGTCCGACGGCGCGATGACGTCGCTGCCGGCCGCGGCGCAAACCGCGGCCTGCTTGCAGAGTGCCGCCACGGTGATGTCGTTCACGACGTAGCCGGCGTCATCCACAATGCCGTCCTGGCCATGGGTGGTGTAGGGGTCGAGGGCCGCATCGGTGATGATGCCGAGTTCGGGCACCGCCCGCTTGATGGCCTGAATGGCCCGCGGGACCAAGCCGTCGGGGTTGTGGGCTTCGGCGCCATCGAGGCTGCGCAATTCCGCCGCCACGTTGGGGAACAACGCCACCGCCGGAATGCCCAGGGCCGCCACGGCTTCCGCCTCGCGCACCAGGCTGTCGATGGAGTGCCGCTCAATGCCCGGCATGGATGCCACCGGCTCCGAACCCCGCCGGCCCTCGATGACGAACATCGGGTAAATCAAGTCATCGACGGTCAGCACGGTCTCCCGAACCAACCGGCGGGAGAAGTCATGGGCGCGCACCCGGCGCATGCGGGTTGCGGGAAACTGTCGCGGCATGCTGGCTTCCTGAGTGTTTGAAGGGGGAGAGTTTACCCGGATCAGGGTGCGTTCATCGCTTTGCCGTCCTTAGTGCGCTGTCCCCTTGCGCAGCGAGGAGCTCTCGCTTGCTCCCCGGCTGAGGGCTCTCTCTTGCGAGGGGCTCTCGCAGGCTCCCCGGCTGAGGGCTCTCTCTTGCGAGGGGCTCTCGCTCGCTCCCCGGCTGAAGGCTGTTTCATGCGAGGGGCGGACCCCCTCGCGTAGCGAGGGGCTCTCGCAGGCTCCCCGGCTGAAGGCTGTTTCATGCGAGGGGCAGGCCCCTCGCGCTCCCCGGCTGAAGGCTCCGAGAAGCAACTCGGGTGAGGGGCTGGGAAACTCGGTGCAACCTTTTCGCTCTAGGTTCATCTAAGCAGGGACAGCGAACCCAGCGAAACCAAAGGAGATACGAAATATGCGGCGCTACAACCCCATCCCCATGCTGCTGGCTGGCCTGCTCGGCGTTGGCGCACTTCCCGGCACCCTGACCTGGGCGGAGGAGCAGTCCGAACTGCAGGCTAGGATCGATCAGGCTACCCAGGAGGTGGAGGAATCGGCCCGCCGGCTGGCTGAGGTCATCAAGGAGCAGGTGGGTGACAACCCGCAAGCCAAGGCCAGTGAGTGGCTGAGCTGGGACAGCGGCGGGCAGCTCGGCGTCGTGATCAGCCGAGACGATGACCAAGACGGGGTGTTGCTGAGGGACGTCTCAACGGGCAGCGGGGCCGACCAGGCCGGGCTTGAGCCGGGGGATCGATTGACGGCAATCGACGGCATCCGGCTGGACCAAGACGGCGGCTCGAAGGCGCTGCTCGATCACATGGATGCTGTGGAGGCGGGCCAAGCCGTGACGCTGGTGGTGCTTCGAGACGGCGAAACCAAAGAAGTGACCGTTGTCGCTCAGCCGCGCACCACGCGGATACGCGACGCCTTGGGCGCCCTCGACTTGGACATTGACTTGGACCTGGACGGGTTTGAAGCGATGGGCCGCCGGGTCGAAGCGGCGGCCGTTCCGCGCCTAGTGGACATCGACGCCGACCTCGGCGCCTACTTCGGCGTGGATCAAGGGGCGTTGGTGCTCAATGCGCCGGAGGATGGAGCGCTCAAGAGCGGCGATGTGCTGCTGTCCATAGGCGGAGAGGCCGTGACTTCCGCCCGGCAGGCGCGCCAAGCCATTGCCGCCGCCGAGGCGCCTGTTGCGGCTGAAGTCATGCGCCAGAACAGCAAGCTCAAGGTGTCCATTGCGCCGGACGCCTTTCCCCGCCACTTGGGCAAACGCATCCGCATCATCAAGCTGGAGGAGGACGAAACCGGCTAACCCCTCAAGGTTGGCCGTCCGTCTGAGCGCTGTCACCCGGCAACTTGAACACGTATAGCGCCTGCCCCCCGGCGGGTTGGTGAATCTCCGGGCTGATCACCGCCGTCATGGCGCGAAAGACGCCCATGCCGGTGGGCACGGCGACGAACTGCTCCCCGTTGGCCAAGTAGGTGATTGGGTAGCCGTGGGTTGGTGCGCCGAGGCG
Organism: Candidatus Azophilus sp.; assembly: GCA_965220835.1. Lineage (GTDB taxonomy): Bacteria > Pseudomonadota > Gammaproteobacteria > Pseudomonadales > Azotimanducaceae > Azophilus. Next base: position 4,226,810 of record OZ244842.1, read on the forward strand.
CGTTTGCCACAGCACTTCCCCGGTGTCCGCATCAAACGCCTTGAAGTAGCGGTCCAGGTCGCCGATGAACACCAGCCCGCCAGCGGTGGCGAGGGCGCCGGTCATGAACATGGCGCGTTGGGTGTGGGTCCAAGCGGGTTCCAAGCGGTCGGCGTCCACCGCCACTAGCATCCCCAGCAGGCCATCACTGCCGGGCATTGGGTAGGAGCGGGAGTCCCCGCCGAATCCACCTTCCCCGGCCACTTGGGGCACGGCGCGGCCGGTCAGGTCCGAGCACAGCCGGTGCAGGGGAATCATCAAGCGGTTGGTTGCCGCGCTGTAGGCCATGGCCTGCCAATTGTGGCCGCCGTAGATGCCGGGACAGGCTGCGATGGCATCGCCGATGCCGGCCTCCGCGATATCCGGCCGGTAGCTGGCGCGTCCGGTCTTGGGGTCAATTCGGCTGAAGATGTTTTGCGGCAAGGTCTCCACGTGGCCGAGGTAGCGCCCAGTGCGCCGGTCCAGCTGCCAGAGGATGCCGTCCTTGCCCACGGTGTAAAGCCGTTGCTCGCCGTGGCGGTCGATGAGCACGCGCTCAAAGCCGGTTTCCATGTCGATGGTCTCGCCCGGCGCGTGCTGGAAATGCCAAGCGATCTCGCCGGTGCGCGCATGCAGCGCCAAAGTCGAATTGGTGTAGAGGGCCGCATCGGCAACAGTCAAGCCGCGGCTCGCAGCCACCCAAGGCTTGGCTTGGGAGGTGCCCACGTAGTAGAGGCCGAGTTCGTGATCATAGCTGCCGGCAATCCAAACGTCGCCGCCGGCGCGGAACTCCGCCGCCAGCCCGCCCCATGTCTCGTCGCCGGGGTGGCCCGGCAGGGCGATCGTGGAAGTGCGCCAAAGCTCCCGGCCAGTGGCGGGATCATGCCCGGTGACGAAGCAGCCCTCGGCCTGGAAGCGCTCGCAGCCGTTGATGCCGCTGAGCAGCACGCCGCTGCCGACGATGGGGCCGCTGGTGTGCGTGTAGCCTTGGCGATAGTCCGCCTTCACCGTTCGCCAAACGAGCGTACCGGTGCGGGCGTCGATGGCGATGAGGGCGGCATCGTAGGTGGCCAGAAACAGCTTGTCGCCGTGGATGGCGATGTTGCGCAGGGGCCCGCCGAGGGTCTTGGCGGCGGGTGGATAGTCGTAGGCGTACTCCCAGATCAGCTCGCCGCTGGCGGCGTTCAACGCCTGCACCACGTTGCCCGGATGGGTCAGGTAGAGAATGCCGTCATGCACCAAGGGCGTCACCTGGTTGCTGCCGTCGCGCATGGTCACTGCCCAAGCCAGTTGCAGCCGGTCTACGTTGGCGCGGTTTATCTTCGTAAGCGGGCTGTGTGCCTGGCCGTCCTGGGTGCGGCGCCAATGCAGCCAGTCCCCCGGCGGCGGGTTGCGCAGGCGGTCATCGGACACCGGCTGGAAGGCGTTGATGGTGCGGTTGCGGAAGGCCGACCGGCTGCGGGCGATTTGGTCGATGCCGGCGACGCCGGACCAGGTGTCCACTGCCGATGCCCCCTCGTCAGCTTCCAGCCCGCCAGGGCCGGCCTCGGCGTTGGCCAGCAGAAAATCGACTAGTGCGGCGTGCTCCGGCTCGCCGAGCGGAGAGCCGCCCGGGGGCATGGTGTCCAGGTTGTAGGTGAGCAGCGCTTGGCGGGCGCTGCGCCAGCGGTTCAGGAACGCCTCGCCCTTCAGTGGAGGACCGTGGGCGGAGCCTTGCAAAGCGGCGCCATGGCAGGCGAGGCAATGTTGCTCATAGAGCGCTTCGGCCGATGATGCCGGTTCGCCCACCGCAGCCAGCGCACCGAACGTCACGCCTGTCAACGCCAGTTTCCCAAAATGCGCCACTAGTGTGTTGTCTCACAAGCAAATGTGATTGTTTGTGGCCCTTTTGGCGCCCGGATGCCTCGGTCCGGCCAGCCGCGTCGCTCCTCGGAGCAGTCAGCTACGGAACGAGCGAGTGTCCCTCGCTTCATAAGGGCGGCGCCTCTCGCATGACCAAGTGTGTGGCTTGCCACACCGCGTCGCAGCCACCCGATGGGCGTGGCAGCGGCGGGGTTCAGTTGCCCTCGAAGCTGTAGCTGACCTCCAATCCGTAGGTGCGCGGCGGTCGGGTGGCGGCGTAGCTCCAAAGGCCGGCCACATCGAAGCCGATGCCGTAGCCGTCTTCCTTCGCCAAGTTGCGCCCGAACAGGCTCAGCCGCATGGCCCCAACCTCGTAGTTGGCCGAAGCGTTGATGAGGTGCTGGGCGGCGTTGGTCAACTCCGGCTTGTTGGCGAAATCCACTTCGTGCTTGCCGAGGTAGCGCCAGCCGAAGGTCAGCCAAGCTTGGCCGCTGCCCACGGACCATTCGTAAGTGGCGCTGAGCGCGGCGGTGACGTCCGGTGCCCGGCGGATTTCGAGATCGGAAAGATCTTGGGCACCGGTGGGGCCGATGAACTCGAAGTCATCGTACTCGGCGCTAAGCAGACCGAGGTTGCCACGCAGGCTTAAGCCCGGCGCTGGCAGCCATTGGGCATCCACCTCCAGCCCGTAGATTTCCGCGGTGGAAGCGTTGGTCACCAAGGTCACCTGCCCAGTGCCGCTGGTGGTGGACGGGAGTTGCAGTTCCTCCTGCTTGTCTTCGTAGTCCATCAGAAAGGCGGCCACGTTGACGCGCAGGGCACCGTCGAGCCAATCGGACTTCAGCCCTAGCTCGAGGTTGGTGACCGTTTCCTCGTCGTAAGGCGTCGTCGCATTCTCCAGGTTGTCCACCCGGCCATTGAAGCCTCCGCTGCGGTAGCCCACGGAGTAAGTGCCGTAAACGGCGGCGTCGTCGCTAATGCGGTACAGCAGGCCGGCCTTGGGCGTGAACTTGCTCCAATCGTCGCTGGCGGTGGCAGTCACCTCGCCCGATTGGTCGGTGTCCTTCTCGTCCTCCGTGTACCGGCCGCCCAAGGTTAGCGTCAACTGGTCGCTGAGATCGTAGTCCGCCTCGAAGAACAGCGCCCAGGACTGGGAGTCCTGTCGGGAGGTCTGCGGCAGGTCCAGCACCACGTTGGGCACCGCGAAGCCGATGTAGCTGCGCAGGCGGATTTCGTACTCCGAATCCCAGATGTAGGCTCCGGCGGTGCCCCGCAGGCGGGAGCCCGGGTCGTCCAGGGTCAGGCGCAGTTCGTGGGAGCTTTGTTCGTACTCCGCAGGGCGGGTGGTGTGGAACAGTTCCGGCGGCACGGCATCCCAGTCGGTGAGCACGGTCTCCTCGGTCTCCCAGGAGCCGAAGATGTAATCAAGGCTTAAGGCGTCGGTCAGGCTCCAGCGCAGTTCAAGGATGTGGGTGTCCGCATCAAAGGTGGCGTCGTCGGGGCCCACGAGATCCTGGGTGGTCTTCCAGCGGTCGCCGGACACTGGGGTTTTCGTGTCTGGCGAGCAGAAGCCGAATCCGCTGCAAAAGAGCTGCCCGGGCTGGCCCACGTTGAGCAGCGGCGGGGTGTCTTGGTCCGTGCGCTCGATCTGGGTGGTGTATTCCAGTTCCAACACCTCGCTAGGCGTCAGCAGCACGTTGGCGCCGAAGGATTGATACTCCACGCGCCCTTCGTCCCGGCCGGTGTTCAGGTTGTCGTAGTAGCCTTCGTTCTGGTCATCCAAGGCGCCGGTCAGCTTGACGGCCACCCGGTCGCCGAGGCCAAAGTTGGCCAACCCCTCCAAGCGCAGGTGGTCGTAGTTGCCGTAGCTTGCCCGAATCTTGCCCCCGGTTTCGCCGGTGGGCTGGCTGCGGCGCAGGTGCACCACGCCGCCGATGGTGTTGCGGCCAAACAGAGTGCCTTGGGGGCCGCGCAAGACCTCCACGCTCTCCAGGTCAATGGCTTGGGTGATGCCCCCAGTCATGGTGCCGAGGAAGATGCCATCCACCACCACGCCCACGGCGGGGTCAAAGTTCTTCTCCACCTCCGAGACGCCAATGCCCCGGATGTAGGCCGCGGCGACGCCTCCCGGCCCTTGTGCGGTGTCGTCCAGCACCAGATTGGGCGAGACGAACACCAGATCCCGCAGGTCACGGGCGAAGGCCTGCTCGATCTCCGTTTGGTTCAGCGCGCTGATGGCGATGCCGACGTCCTGAATGTTCTCCTCCCGCTTGCGGGCCGAGACCACGATCTCCTCGATGACCTGGGCGCCGCCTTGAGCCAGCGCGGGCAGCGGCTGCGCCAAAAGCAGCACCAGCGCGACGGCCGGAAAGGCGAGACGACGAAAAACAACGGGCAGTAGTTGCGCTTGCATGGGTAGTGAGTCCTCCTCTTTCCGTGAAGCAGCACGGCAAAAGCCGTTCCCTCAGGCACCGACCGGCGCCGTTAGTGCGCAACCCCACAGCATACCAGCCCACCCTCGCCGAATTAAGGGTCGAACAGCACCCCGGGCATCTTGGGCGCCTCCCAAGGCGTGGACTTGCGCTCGAAGCGGCGCAGCGTCCACGGGCTGGCCACCGCCCCGTCACGCATGACGGCCGCCTGCGGGAAGCGTAGCTTCCCGATGACGAACCTGCGGTTCGCCTACAGCGCCGGGTCCAGCCGCAGACGGCCGTGGTCGTTGAGGTCTTCGTGCCCAAGGAGGAGGCCGTAAACCTGCTGCCGGATGATGTCACGGGTGGCGTGGACAACGCTTTTGCGGCGTCAGCCCTCGCGATGGCGTCGGCCGCCGCCAAGGTCAGCCCCATCCGGCGGTCAGCCTCCGCCAGCAGCATCGCGCCGCCGTTGGAAGTGACCTCCGCGCCCGTGAACTCGGCCTCGACGGCGCGCCTTTTCGAGCGTGAAAAACGGATCCCATCGTGGTAGCGTTTCGTCACGGCGGCTGCCTCTCTTAAGATGGAGCTAACACCTTGAGTTTTCAGGGGCATTCCACCGTTCATCAACTACATTCGTGCAATATGCGGGACAGGCAGAACAACCGGCTAGAATCCGCATCCCTGTTGCCCCCAGGGTAATACGCTAGGCGCGTAGCCCAGTTGGTTGGAGCGCTGTCTTGACATGGCAGAGGTCGGCGGTTCGAATCCGCCCGTGCCTACCAATCCAATTGGGTCCGGTCATTGTGGAATGGGCTGGTATCAAGTCATCAACCCAGCTAAGCACCACTGATTCGGAATAACCGGAATATCCCGACTATTTGGAATTTCAATGAAGCATGTCCCCAACCTGAAGGGCCTATCTGCCAAGGAAATTTCTGAGATTCTCGACAAGGCTGCCGAGATCAAGGCTAGCCCCTTGGATTTCGCCCAAAGTCTGGCGTTTGAATCCCTAGCCATGCTGTTTCAAAAAACGAGCACGCGAACGCGCGTTTCTTTCGAAGTGGCGATGGCGCAGTTGGGAGGCCACGCAATTCACTTGGATTGGGCTGCTTCGAATTTTGGTTTGTCGAAGATTGAATACGAAACCGAGTATCTTTCCCGAAACGTCACGAGCATCATGGCGCGCCTCCTGCATCATAGTGATTTGCAGGAAGTTGTGGGTGCAAGCAAGGTGCCCGTAATCAATGGTTGCTGCGAGAAGTTCCACCCCTGTCAGGCATTGACTGACGTTTTGACAATGCAGGAGTTCTGGGAAGGAGATGTCAGGGAATCACATCTAGCGTACCTTGGGGTGCAAAATAACGTTACCAATTCGCTTGTGCTGATTTTTGACAAGCTGGGATTGCAACTCACGCTTGCAACTCCAGAGCTTCAACCTAGCAGTGAGGCCTACGATTCTGACGTTCAAACTATCATCAACGCCAACCCGCGCATCAACCATGATCCGGATGCGAGGTCGGCTGTGCAGTCCGCAGATTTTGTCTACACGGACACGTGGATTGATATGCAGTACTTTAACGATGCCGACCATGCCGTGGAGCAAGAAAAACGCATTGAGGAGATGATGCCGTACCAGCTTAATCGTGAACTTCTTGATGGGATTGAATGCAGAATCATGCACGATATGCCGATTCATCCGGGGTACGAGATTACAGACGATATGGTCCGGGATCCGCGTTCGATCATTTTTTCCCAATCATCCAATCGACTCCATAGCCAAAAGGGCCTGTTGTGGTGGCTCTATAGAGAAGCCAAAAAAGGAGAAGTGTAGAACTTCACGGCCTGAGGATTGAGCGAAGTCGCCGGCTGACCAGCCGCTCGCATCCGGGCCGGGCCTATATCGCCGGGTCGCCGCAACCCTCGCCCCGCAGCCGTCCTGACATCCCCCAGCGCTGTCCCCAGCGCGCTGCTGGGCCGCTCCGTAAGGCAACAGGCCGCTCCCCAAGGCGACCCGCCGGGTTTGACGTCAGCAAAACTCCAACTGGCCGCGGGCTCGCAGGCCCGCAGGCCCGCAGGCCCGCAGGCCCGCAGGCCCGCAGGCCCGTGCGGCCCCCGCATTTCATTTTGGTTATACTCAGCCCCTGTCTCCTGGGGTGTTCGCCAGTTGGTGTCGTCCTTGAGCCGTTATAGAAACGAAAGGGGGCTTGGCGATGGTGACGGTGTGCTTGCCTGTGCCGGGTTTCGTTCCGCACGGGATGCCTTAGGCACCGCCTGGGTCTCCGCCTTGAACCGCAACGGTTCAGGGCTATCCATCAGCGGCATCTTCGGGAGACTTGCTCATCAGCGATGAGCGGCAGGCCCTGCGCCGCCGCCATCGCTCGATGCGGCGACGCCTTTCCGCCCGCCAGCAACGGCGGCATGCCGAAGCCGTGCGCCGCCACTTCCTGGCCTCGCCCTTGGCTTGGCGCAGCCGGCGCATCGCCGCCTACCTCAGCGTTGACGGCGAATTGGACCTGCGCCCGCTCCTTGATCGCCTGCATCGGATGCGCAAGCTGCTGGCCCTACCGGTCGTTGAGAGGAGCCTTCAGCTAGGGGAGCGCGAGGGGCTTGCCCCTCGCATAAATGGCCTTCAGCTAGGGGAGCAAGCGAGCGCCCCTCGCTTCGCGAGGGGGGGTTCCACAAGCAGGATCAGTCGTATGTCTTTCTTTATCCACAGCCCCGAGGCCCCGCTCACCCGAAACCGCTTCGGCATCGAGGAGCCGCCGCTTAGCGCCCCTTGGATCAACACCCGGGCGCTGGACTTGGTGCTTGCCCCGCTGGTGGCCTTTGACGATCAGGGCAACCGGCTGGGCATGGGCGGCGGCTTTTACGACCAACACTTCGGCGCCTTGCCCAAGCGCCTGCATCCGTTGCTGGTGGGCGTCGCCCATGAGCTTCAGCGCGCCGAGGCGCTGCCGGCAGCGCCTTGGGACGTGCCCTTGGACGGCATCCTCACCGAATCGGGTTGGCGAACCTTCAGCCCGCGCATGGGGTTTTGACGTGGCCGTTCGCCGGATCATCCGCATGGGACACCCCACCCTGCGCCAAGTGGCCGCTCCGGTGGATCCGGCCGTTTTGGATAAGCCGGCCTTCAAGCAGCTGGTGGCGGACATGGTCGACACCCTCCACGACTACGGCGGCGTCGGCTTGGCCGCGCCGCAGATCAACGAGCCCGTTCGCTTGGCCGTCATCGAAATCCCCGGCGGGCCAACTCGCTACGGCGAGGTGCCGCACATGCCGCTCACCGCGTTCGTCAATCCCGAGGTGCAGGTGCTCGACGACGCGCCCAACGGCGTCTGGGAGGGCTGTCTGTCCGTGCCCGGCCTGCGGGGCTACGTGGAAAGGCCTGGGCACATCGCGGTCAGCGCCCTGAACCTCGCCGGGCAGCGCATCAGCCTTGAACTCAAGGGCTTCCTCGCCACCGTGTTTCAGCATGAGTTTGACCACTTGGATGGCAAGCTCTACATCGACCGGATCACCGACACTGCCAAGCTGATGTTCGACGATGAGTACCTGCGCTACGAGGCCGAACCCCCAGCAGGCGCGGCCTAGGCGATTCCGGCAGCGGAACTCACGGCTGCAAATCCGCTGCGCTGCGCGGGTTTTCAGCGGGTTTCCGCGGTCGCGACTTCCGAAGGCAGCAGCGCCTAGCGCAGAAACAACTCGTAAGCCGGATTGCCGGTCTCCTCCCAGTAGCGGTAGCCGATTCGGTCCAGGTATTCGGACAGGGCGCTGCGCTCCTCGGGCCCCGCTTCGAAGCCAGCCAGCACCCGCCCCCAGGCGGAGCCGTGGTTGCGGTAGTGGAACATGGTGATGTTCCAGTGGCTGCCTAGGCCTTCCAGGAACTCAAGCAGGGCGCCGGGGCGCTCCGGGAACTCGAATCGGTACAGCAACTCCGGTTTGGCCCGGAAGGCGTGCCCGCCCACCATGTGCCGCACGTGCAGCTTGGCGGTCTCGTTGTCGGTCATGTCCACCACCGGGTAGCCGGCGGCGCTCAGGCGCTCAATCACCGACGCCCGGCCGTCTGCCGATGCCACTTGCAGGCCCACGAAGATGTGCGCCCGGTCCGCATCGGCAAAGCGGTAGTTGAACTCGGTGACGCCCTGTGACCCCAAGGCGCGGCAAAAGCGGCGGAAGCTGCCGGCCTGCTCATCGATGGTGACGCCCAGCACCACCTCCCGCCGTTCGCCCACTTCGGCCCGTTCGGAGATGTGGCGCAACCGGTCGAAGTTGACGTTCGCGCCGCTGATGATCGCCACGCAGCGGCGCTGCCCGCCCCGCCGCGCAGCAAGGGCCCCGGACTCAACCGCTTTCTTGAGCCCGGCGACCGCCAAGGCGCCGGCGGGCTCCGCCACCGAGCGGGCATCGTCGAACACGTCCTTGACTGCGCCGCAGATTTCATCAGTGGAGACCGTCACCACGTCATCCACGCAGGCGCGGGCGATCTTGAACGGCAGCCGGCCGATCTGCGCCACCGACACCCCTTCCGCGAAGCGGTCGAGGGTTTCCAGCGGCAGGCGCACGCGGCGGCCTGCCGCCAGCGCTGCCTGCAGGCAGGCCGAGCCCTGGGCCTCCACGCCAATCAACCGGGTCGCGGGCCGCAGGTACTTGATGTAGGCGCCGATGCCGGCGATCAAGCCGCCGCCGCCGACCGGCACGAACACCGCATCGGCATCGGGGCATTGGTGCATGATCTCCACGCCCACCGTGCCTTGGCCGGCAATCACTTGGGCGTCGTCGTAGGGATGCACCAACACCCGGCCCTCGGCCTGGGCCAGGGACCGCGCCATGGCGGCAGCCTCGTCGTAGCCGTCGCCATGCAGAATGACGTCGGCGCCAAGGTCGCGAACCGCCTGCACCTTGATGGACGGCGTGTTGCGGGCCATCACCACCTGGGCGTGGATTTGCAGCTCCCGGGCGGCGAGGGCCACGCCCTGGGCATGATTGCCGGCGGATGAGGCGACCACGCCCCGGGCCCGATCGCGCACCGAAAGCTGCGCCATCCGGTTGTAAGCGCCGCGCAACTTGAACGAGAAGATGGGCTGCAGGTCCTCACGCTTCAACAGTACGTGAAAGCCGCGCCCCAAGCGCTCCGAAATGCCCCTGGCGTATTGCAAAGGGGTTTCATTCGCGACATCGTACACGCGGGCGGCAAGGATCTTCTTGACGTAGGGCTCCAACATGGCAGATCGGCAGGCATTCTTGGGCGAGGGGGTGAGAGTATGGCGCAAGCGGCGCTGAAACGCAGTGCGGCGGAAGCGGCGCTGGCTTACATCGAGCCGCGCTTGGGGCCGAAAACAGTGGTCGGCGTCGGCACGGGCAGCACCGCGGACTGCTTCATCGACGCCTTGGCAGGGGTCAAGCACAAGTTTGACGCCGCCGTGGCCAGCAGCGATGCGAGTGCCGATCGCCTGCGCCGCCACGGCATTGCGGTCATCGACCTGAACGCCGCACCCGCCGTGGCCGTCTATGTGGACGGGGCTGACGAGGTGGACCCTGGCCGCTGCCTGACCAAGGGCGGCGGCGGCGCCTTGACCCGGGAGAAGATCGTGGCCGCTTCAGCGGACGAATTCGTCTGCATCGTTGACGATTCCAAGCAGGTGGAACGCTTGGGTGCGTTCCCCCTGCCCGTGGAAGTGGTGCCCATGGCCCGGGGCTTGGTGGCGAGGGCGCTGGCGGGCCTCGGCGGCGAACCGGAGTGGCGCCAGGGTTTCACCACTGACAACGGCAACCTCATCCTTGACGTCCACGGCCTCGACATTGCTGACCCTCCAGCATTGGAGCGGGAGATCAACAACATCGTCGGCACGGTCTGCAACGGCCTGTTTGCCGCCAACCGAGCCGACCTGGTCCTAGTGGCCGGCAAGGACAGCGTGCGCCAGCTGTAGCTTGCATGAAACCAGTTTTCAACTTATTGATTTTCAAGCATTCATTTGTGCGGGGAATCGTTCCTCCGATCTGGCTCCGAGAATCGGTATGCGGTGCGTGCAACCGGCTTGCCGAATGGCGCGCCAGGCGGAGGGGCTTACCGCGACGAAGAGCGCAGGCACCAGACTTAACAGCGCCATTCAGCAAGCCGGTTGCACGCACCGCACACCGCTTCGCTCCCAGTGCGCTCTCGTTCCCTGCCCGACGGCACTCCAGCCCAACCGCGGCGGTAGCCACCATGGCCACCACATGAAAGTGCTGGTGCTGCAGCATGTGGATGCGGAGCATCCGGGCACCTTCCGGGACTGCTTTCGGGATGATGGCGTGCTTTGGGATGCGGTTCACCTCGACCGCGGCGAACCGATCCCGCCGCTGGCGGACTACGATTGCATGCTGGTCATGGGCGGGCCCCAGGATGTGTGGGAGGAGGACGCCCACCCGTGGCTGGTGCCGGAGAAGGCCGCCATCCGGCAGTTCGTCACCCAGTTGCAGCGTCCCTTCCTGGGCATCTGCCTAGGCCATCAACTGCTGGCGGACGCGCTCGGCGGCACGGTGGCGCCGGGCACCCCGGAAGTGGGCGTCATGTCCATCGCGCAAACGGAAGAGGGCCGGGCGGATGCCCTGCTCAGCGGTCTGCCGGACCCCATGACCGTCCTGCAGTGGCACGGTGCCCAAGTCACCGCGCTGCCCGCCGACGCCACGCTGCTGGCCAGCTCCGCCGATTGCCGCGTGCAGGCCTTTCGGGTCGGGACCTGCGCCTACGGGCTGCAGTGCCATGTGGAGGTCGGCGCGGACATGGTGGACGAATGGGCCACCATTCCGGCTTACGCGGCATCCTTGCGCCGCGTGCTCGGCGACGGGGGGCCGGTGCGTTTGCAGCGCGAGGTCAGGCAGCGGCAAAGCGCCTTCCGCACGGATGCGCGCCGGCTGTACCGCAATCTGCGCGGGCTGGTTGCCGGCTAGGCCGGGAAGCCAGCTCGCATGAGAATGCTTGGGGCCTGCCAAAGGGTGCCCCGAGTTGTCGAAGTCGGGTTGGAAGCCCCGCACCGGCTATGGAATCAGCTTGCCTGGGTTCATCACCCCGTTGGGGTCGAACACGCGCTTCAGGCCGCGCATCAGCGCCACTTCCTCCGACGAGCGGCTGTAGCCGAGAAAGTCCCGCTTGAGCAGCCCCACGCCGTGCTCGGCGGAGATGCTGCCGCCGTGTTCTGCCACCAGTTCGAACAGCTCCGGGCTGACGTCATGGCAGCGCTCCAGGAACGCCGGCTCGCTCCAGCCGGACGGCTTGAGGATGTTCAGGTGCAGGTTGCCGTCGCCGATGTGGCCGTACCAGCACACCTCGAACTCCGGGTAGGCCTCGCTGATGAGGGCGTCGGCGGCTTGCAGAAACCCGGGCATGTCGCTGAGGCGCACGGACACATCGTTCTTGTAGGGCGTCTGCGGCGCCAGGCTTTCGGAAATCCCCTCGCGCAGCGCCCATAGCCTTTCCGCTTGGGCGTCGCTCTGGCTCAAGACCCCGTCCGCCACCCAGCCTTGCTCCAGGCAGCGTTCGAACGCACCGCTTGCGGCTTCCAGGGCGGACTGGTCGAACTCCAGCAGCGCGTAGAACGGGCAGGCTTCGGCAAGGGGGGCTGGCGGGCCGCGGGCGGCGCGCACCTTGGCCAGCGCCAGGTCGGAGAAGAACTCAAAGGCCGACAAGGTCAGATCCTGTTGAAAGGCGCTCAAGACCTGGAACAGCACCTCGAACGCGGGGCAGCCCAGCACCATCACCCGCTGGGGTTCTGGTGGGTTGGCCAAGCGCACGTCCGCCTCCACCACCAAGCCGAGAGTGCCTTCGGAGCCGATGAACAGATGCCGGAAATCATAGCCCGTGGCGTTCTTGACCAAGCCGTTGTTGCAGCGCAGCACGTCGCCAGTGCCGGTCACCACCGTCAGCCCAGCGACCCAATCGCGGGTGAGGCCGTAGCGGATCACCCGGATGCCGCCGGCGTTGGTGGCGATGTTGCCGCCAATCTGGCTGGAGCCGGAAGAAGCGAAATCCACTGGATAGAACAACCCCCGCTCCTCAGCAAAGGCCTGCAGCGCGCCGGTTGCCACGCCCGCTTGGCAGTGCGCCAAGCGTTCCGCAGCATCGAAACTGAGAATGCGGTTCATGCGGTCGAAGGACACCACCACCTCGCCCTGTTGCGCCACCGCCCCGCCGGAGAGCCCAGTGCGCCCTCCGGAGGGCACCAGCTGAAAGCCCTCCGCGTTCGCCAAGCGCACCAAGGCGACCACTTCGTCCAGGGTTTCGGGGAACACCACCGCGCTGGGTGCTGCTTGGTAGGCCGTGGTCCGGTCGCTGCCCCAGTGGGCCAGGTCATCAACTTCCCGCGTGATGCGGTTCGGCGGGAAGAGCGCGTCCAGGGCGTTCGACATGCCCCTAGCCCTTTTGCTGGCGTCGCTGCGAATCTAGGCGCAGCGGGCCGCCTTCCGCAGCCTGCCATGCGCAGCGTTCGCTGAGCCAGCGCCACATGGCGTCGCGCACGCCGGGCGCTTCGTTCACCAAGTGATGCCGTGCCCCCGGCAGGCGCAAGGTCTGCGGGCGGAACAGGCGTTCGATGACGCGTAGGTTGTACCGCCAACCGACCGTGCGGTCGGCGAGCCCCTGGATCACCTTGGGACGCACTTGGGGCCGCGGCGGGTAGCGCTCGAAGCGCTGCATCCATTCGACCATGGCTGTCACCCATTGCACGGGTAGCACTTTCGCCTGCAGCGGGTCGCGCTGCAATAGGCTCACAAAGTCGGCGTTCTCGGCGTTCTTGCGGAACGTTCGAGGCCGTTCGCTGATGGTGCGGCGGGCGACTTCCCAAACGATTCGGTTCAAGGGCCAGTAGGCCGGACGCACCAGCGGAGCCAACAGCAGGATTTCGCCGAAATCCTCCCCGCCGTGCCGGGCAAGGTGCTCCATGACGATGGATGCGCCCATGCTCTGGCCCACCAGATGCCAAGGCCTCGGCAAGTTGCCGCAGGCGTCCAATGCCGCCACCAGCACCCTTTGGTAGGCGTCAAAGCTGGCGATGGTCGCCACTGGACCGCTGGACAGCCCGTGGCCGGGCTGGTCGAAGGCCAGCACGGCCAAGTTCTGGCTGAGCAGGTACTCGATCAGGTGGCCGTAGAGGCCAGCGTGATCGTAGTAGCCGTGGCACACCACAGCAGTGCCTTGGGGATGGGCCGGCACGAAGGCCTGAACGGCGATGCGTTCCCCATCCACCGCTACCCAGCCCATGCGATGGCTGCGTCCGCCGCCCTGTGCGCAGCTGCTCAGTTGATAGAAGTCCAAGTAGGCGGTCAGATCCGCCGCGGCCGGCCCATCCTGCCCCCACGGCGGCAAGGCCGCTTGCAGCCTGGGCGGCTCAAAGGGCCTCAAGAGCGGCCACCCCCGGCAGCGGCCGCAGGCGGTGCCGCCAGCCCCCACGACAGCAAGGCCGCATGCAGTCTGTACGGTTCAAAGGCCCTCAAGAACGGCCACCCCGGGCAGCGGCTTGCCTTCCACGAATTCGAGAAACGCGCCACCGCCGGTGGAAATGCAGGTGATGCCGTCGCGCACGCCGTACTTGTCGATGGCCGCCAGGGTATCGCCGCCGCCGGCAATGGAGAAGGCGTTGGATTCAGCAATGCCCTCGGCAATGTGCCGGGTGCCCTCGCCGAACTGGTCAAACTCGAACATGCCGACCGGGCCGTTCCAGAGGATGGTGCCGGCTTGCCCCAGCCGGGCCTTGAAGCGCCGGGCGGTTTCGGGCCCGATGTCCAGAATCGCCTCATCGTCCTCCACTTGGTCCGCTAGGCGCAGCACGGCTCGTTCGTCTGGCCCCGCCTGCTTGCCCACCATCCAGTCCACGGGCGTGGGCACCTCCACTTTGTCCGCCATCTGCAGGGCGCGGGCCTTCAGGCTTGCCTCATGCAGGGAAGCGCCAATCGGCAAGCCGCGGGCGGCAGCGAAGGTGTTGGCGATGCCGCCGCCGACGATGATGCAGTCCGCCAAGGCGGCTAGGTTGTCCAGCACGCTAAGCTTGGTGGAAACCTTGGCGCCGCCGACAATGGCCACCAAGGGCCGGGCCGGCTTCTCCAAGGCCTTGGTCAGCGCTTCGAGCTCCTGGGCCAGCAGCGGCCCGGCGCAGGCCAGCGGCGCGTATCGGGCCACGCCTTCGGTGGAGGCCTGGGCGCGATGGGCGACGGCGAAGGCGTCCATGACGAAGATGTCCCCCAGGCGCGCCAAGCGTTTGGCCAAGGTCCCTTCGTTGGCGGCCTCGCCCTTGAGAAAACGGGTGTTCTCCAGCAGCGCAATGGGTCCCTGGGGGGTGGCCGCGGCTTCGATGCTGGGCAGCAGAGGCACGGGTTGGCCAAGCAGCTCCCCAAGCCGGGCGGCCACCGGCGCCAGCGAGCAGGCAGGATCAAACCGCCCCTCCTGCGGCCGGCCCAAGTGGGATAGGACGATGACCTCAGCGCCCTGCTCAAGGGCCATCCGCAGCGTCGGCAGCGCGGCGCGAATGCGGGCGTCGCTGGCCACTGCGCCGTCGCGAACGGGCACGTTCAAGTCTTCTCGAATCAGCAGGCGTTTGCCCGCCAACTCAAGATCCCGCATCCGCTTGAACTTGGGCATGATGGATCAGCAGCGCCGTACTTTCGTGCGATGCACCGCCGCGGGGAGAGCGCTTATTCCCCGCACGTCTGCGCCCCCCGCTGCGTTGGCTGGTTCAATCACCAAGACTGCGCCGCTTGGTGGATTCGATGGTTCTTTCGACCATGGCCACCAGGTTCTCCACGGTCATGCCGAGCGCTGCCATGGCCTCATCGCCCGGTGCGGAGAGGCCGAAGCGGTCAATGCCGAGCACATCGCCGTCCAAGCCGACGAAGCGCCGCCAGTAGTCCGGGTGCCCGGCCTCCACGGCGATGCGCGTGCGGACCTGGCTGGGCATCACCGCCTCCTGATAGCCAGCCTCCTGGGCTAGGAAGACGTCGACGCTGGGCATGGACACCACCCGAACGCTCAAACTCCGATCAGCCAAAACGGCCTGCGCGGCCACGGCCAACCCCACTTCCGACCCGGTGGCGATCAGCACCGCGTCCAGCGCGCCGGGCTCTGCCTTGAGCACATAGCCGCCACGGCGGATGTTGGCGAAGGTGGCGGGGTCCCGGGGCTGGCATTCGGTCTTCTGGCGGGAGAGCACCAACGCCGTGGGCCCATCTTGGCGGTCCGCCGCATGCGCCCAAGCGAAAGCCGACTCCACCGTGTCGCAGGGGCGCCAAGTGGAGAGGTTGGGCGTGGTGCGCAGGTTGGTGAGCTGTTCCACGGGCTGGTGGGTGGGCCCGTCCTCGCCGAGGGCGGGGGAGTCGTGGGTGTACACGAAGATGTTGGGCAGGCCCATCAGCGCCGCCAGGCGCACGGCGTTGCGCGCGTACTCCATGAAGACCAGGAACGTGCCGGTGAACGGCCGCATGCCGCCGTGCAGGCACATGCCGTTGGCGATTGCCGTCATGCCGAACTCGCGCACGCCGAAGCTTAGGTAACGATCCGCCTGGGCGTCCTGCCACTTGGTGTTGTTGGAGCCGGTCAGGTCCGCCGAGCCGCCGAAGAACTCCGGCAACTGCGGCGCCAAGGCGTCCAGGCACAGCTGGGAGGACTGGCGCGTGGCCAAGGCCTTGGATTCGGCTTGGGCGCTTTCCGCCAAGGCCATCAGGCCATCCGCCCAGCCCTCAGGCAAGCGCCCTTGCAGGCGCCGTTCCAACTCGTCCGCCAAGGCCGGATGCGCCACCCGGTAGGCGTCGAAACGGCTCTGCCATTCCGCTTGGGCCTCGCCGCCGCGCGCCGCTTGGTTCCACTCCTGATAGATGTCTTCGGGAATCTCGAACGGCGCATGCGCCCAGCCAAGGGAGGCCCGCGCCGCCGCCACTTCGTCTTCGCCCAGGGCCGAGCCATGCACGGCGGCGGTGCCTTGCTTGTTGGGCGCCCCGAAGCCGATGACGGTCTTGACGCAGACCAGGGTCGGACGGCCATCGCCCAATACGGCGTTGGCGAGAGCCGTGTCGATGTCGTGGGCATCATGTCCGTTCACGCCCCGGATCACGCGCCAGCCATAGCTCTCAAAGCGCGCCGGCACATCCTCGGTGAACCAGGCCGCCACCTCGCCGTCGATGGAGATGCCGTTGTCGTCATACAGGCAAATCAGCTTGCCCAAGCCCAAGGTGCCCGCCAGGGAGGCCGCTTCGTGGGAAATGCCCTCCATCAGGCAGCCGTCGCCCACCACCACCCAAGTGCGGTGATCGACCACTTCATGGCCGGGCCGGTTGAACGCCGCGGCCAAGCGCGCCTCCGCCAGCGCCATGCCCACTGCATTGGCAAAGCCCTGCCCGAGCGGGCCGGTGGTGGTTTCGACGCCGGGGCATTCGCCGTGCTCGGGATGCCCGGCGGTCTTGGAGTGCAGTTGGCGAAAGGCCCTTAAGTCTTCCATCGAGACGGCGTAGCCGCTCAAGTGCAGCAGGCTGTACAGCAGCATGGAGCCATGCCCGTTGGAGAGCACGAACCGGTCCCGGTCCCACCAATCCGGGTCCTTGGGGTTGTGCCGCAGATGGTTCCGCCACAGCGCCTCGGTGAGGTCGGCCAGCCCCATTGGCGCGCCCGGATGGCCGGAGCGGGCCTGTTGGACGGCGTCCATGGACAGGGCGCGGATGGCGTTGGCCCTTTCGGTGCGTGACGGCATGGGCAGGCAACCTCTGGTGGCAAGTGCGGTATTTTCCTTGAGGGGTGAGAAAGTGGCAACGGTTGGGTTGCTGATGTGGCTGGTTTTCTTGATCGCAGGGCAAGGCTGCCACATGCGTCACCTGTTGCCCCCGACCCCCGCCCGCTAGTCGGTTTGAGGCATCGCTGCTTTGGTCATTCAAGCACTGAGCGTGGCCGGATTGGGGCGCTGCAGCAGCACGGATCCATTCGCGCCAGCTTCGTCAGCAGGTGACCACCTGCGGCAGCCGCCGGAAGTGGCCGTCGGACGTGCACAGAACAAGATCGTGCTGCACCACGAGGGCGGCAATCGAGAGGTCGTTGGTTGGTACGGCAGCTCCTTCTTCGCGGAGCTGGCGGTGCAGATGAGCGTAGTGGTGCGTGGTTTGCTCGTCTGGCAACAAAAGCGCCACTCTCGGGCTCGCCAAGAACCGTTGAAGATTGGCAGCGTTGGCCAGCTTCTGGTTGCCCGCCGCGAAGCCGGCGCGCAATTCTCCAAGCACGATAAGCGGCAGGAACAAGGAACGGGCGGAGCGAACCACGCGAACTCGGTCTCGCTCTCCCCGCATGAAGTCACTGTAGGCGTTGGTGTCCAGCGCGACGTTCACTGCCAAACGTCTTCATCGATGCGCTCGAACTCAGCGACGGCACGATCAAAGTCGGGATCTTCCTGCCAGGTGCCGATTAGAGGATCGAGGTCCCGGTGAACCGCGACCTCTGCCTCTATGTCCAGGCCGCGCCCAAGGGCTTCGACGACTACCGAGTTGATGCTCTTGCCCTCCATGCGCGCACGGTGCCGCACGGCGCTGTCAAGCGCGTCGGAGACGGAACGGATGGTGTACTGCTTGCTCATAGTGTAGGCAGAGTACGCACATGGTGCCTGCACTGCAACACCTGCTCTTGACCGCCAATTGACGCTGGCAGTATTCGACAAGCAGGCAGATTGTTTGGGGTCTGCCTGCGCCGGTGGCGGAAAGCGCGGGACGACCTCAGTGTGGGCCATGCCGGCTCTTCGTCAGCCCACGCGGGCGAGGGTAAAACGACCGCTCGGCAAGGGCGGGGGCCAGAATCGGCTACTCAGCCCCGTGCGGGCGCGGGTGAAGCCGCGCAATCTTCAGGATTCGGCCAGGGGGGCGGGATTCAACCCGCACGGGCGAGGGTGAAGCTCTCCGACTACCGCAAGAACGGGGTCAGTCTCGACTCAGCTCGCACGGGCGCGGGTGAAGCTCATGCCGAGGACCAAGTTCCGTTAGAATGCCGCCTTTCGTTTCTGCGCCGCACAAGAGGAGTTTCATGGCCGACTACAGCGTTTTCACTTCCGAGTCCGTATCCGAAGGCCATCCGGACAAGGTGGCGGACCAGCTTTCTGACGCCGTCCTCGACGCCATGATCGCTCAGGACCCCAACTCCCGGGTGGCCTGCGAGGCGCTCATCAAGACCGATCTGGTGGTGCTGGCCGGGGAGATACGCTCTGATGCGCAAGTGGACGTCGAGGCGTTGGTGCGCCAAGTCATAGCCGACATCGGCTACACCGACTTCGACAGCGGCTTCAATTTGGAGCAATGCCGCATCGTCGATGAACTCGGCCAGCAATCGGCGGACATCGCCCTCGGCGTGGATGCAAGCGCCGAGAAGGAGCAGGGCGCCGGCGATCAGGGCCTGATGTTCGGCTACGCCAACAGCGACACCGACGTGCTCATGCCGGCCCCGATCACCTTCGCCCACCGCTTGGTGCGCCGGCAGGCTGAAGTGCGCCGCAACGGCTTGGACTTCCTGCGCCCGGACGCCAAGAGCCAACTCAGCTTCCGCTACGGCAGCGATGGCAAGCCCTTGGGGTTGGAAGCCGTGGTGCTCTCCACCCAGCATGCACCGGACGTCACCCAGGCGCGTTTGCAGGAAGCGGTGATGGAGGAGATCATCAAGCCGGTGCTGCCCGCCAATTGGTTGTCTCGCGACACCCGCTACCACATCAACCCCACTGGCAACTTCGTCATCGGCGGCCCGGTTGGGGACTGCGGCCTGACCGGGCGCAAGATCATCGTCGATACCTACGGCGGCATGGCCCGCCACGGCGGTGGCGCCTTTTCCGGCAAGGACCCTTCCAAGGTGGACCGTTCGGCGGCTTACGCAGCCCGCTACGTGGCCAAGAACATCGTCGCCGCCGGCTTGGCGGAGCGTTGCGAAATCCAGGTCAGCTACGCCATCGGCGTGGCCGAGCCCACCTCCATCAGCATCGACACCTTTGGCACCGGGCAGCTTGCCGATGAGCGCATCGTCGAATTGGTGCAGGACCACTTCGACTTGCGCCCCCGCGGCCTGATCGAAATGCTCGACCTGAAGCGACCCATCTACCGCAGCACCGCCGCCTATGGCCACTTCGGGCGCTCAGAAGACGCCTTCACTTGGGAGCGCACCGATCGGGCCGAAGCGCTGGCGGGCCATTTGTAGCTGCCGCATGCACCGGTTGCCGCTGCACGGGCAGTGAGCGCCATAGAGTCACCGCCGCGGGTTCATCTCGCCGATGCCCGCCAACCCAGCGCCGTGTTGGGCGCAGCGGCGTCCCATCATCTGGTGCGCGTGCGGCGGTTGCGGCGCGGCGCCCCGGTCGAAGTTTTCGACGGCGCCGGCCGGGTGTGGTCCGCCGTTGTTGAAGACGCCAAGGCTCAGGCTTGCGCGCTCAAAGTCGGCCCACTGCTCAGCGAAACGGCACCACCTCGGGTGCGCATTGAACTGGCGGTGGCGCTGCTGAAGGGCGATGCGATGGACCGCATGCTGCGCACGGCAACCGAACTTGGCGTGGACGACATCCGGCCGCTGCTGAGCGGGCGCAGCCAAGTGGGCCGGGAGCGCGCCGACAGCCGCCGCAAGCACTGGCGGCGCATTCTCATCAGCGCCGCCGAGCAGTGCCGCCGAGACCATCTGCCCGCATTGCATCCCGCTCAGGCGTTCGACGACTTTCTTGATCACTCCAACCCCGCTGCCTGCCTGCTGCTGCGCCCCTGGGCGCCGGCGCTGCCGATGCGTCTGCCGCACCAAAGCAGCACCCTGCTGATTGGCCCTGAAGGGGGCTGGACCGATGCCGAAGTTGAGCGAACCGAGCAGCTCGGCATCCGCGCCTTCAGCATGGGCAGCTTGATCCTGCGGGCCGAAACCGCGCCCGTGGCAGCCTTGGCAGCGCTTCGCCACGCTTGGGGCTGGCGCTAGCCCACTCCGAACCGCAGGTTCGCCCCTCGATTGGGCCGCGGGAAGGCCCCCGTTCCATGCGAGCTTGCAACCCGGTGTGCCGGGGCGTTGACGTGCAGGAAACAAGCGTGCTCCCGAGGGGACGGCCGTTGCTTGAACCAACGGCGCTCCGCGCCGTCCGAGGGGGCAAACCTTCGGTTCGGGATGTCCTCGCTCCAGAGCGAGCGCCCGTTTCAGGCAGGATCCGGGGCAAGGGCATCTTGCCCTCGACCGGGCTATTGGAATGCTCTTTCCGTCGGCAGATCTGGAAACTTGTTCCATGCGAGCAAGCCGGGCCCGGGGCGTCCGGCCCGAAAGCCGAAGCTGTGCCTAGCAACCAAGGCCATCCTTTCGCTGCACCGTTGCCACTCGTCCCACAAGGGCGCCCAAGCAGCACCCGTATAATGTGAGTTCCCAGCCCACGCCGTTGCAACCCTTCAATTCGAGATCGCCCATGACCCGAATCGCTTTCCTGATGGATCCCTTGGACAGCCTCTCGCTCAAGAAGGACTCCACCCTGTCCATGATTCGCGCCGCGCAGCAGCGCGGCTGGGAGGTGGCCTTCCTGGAGCAGAAAGACCTGCTGCTGCAGGACGGCGAGATCAGGCTGTTCGCCAGCCCGCTGCGCCTCAATGAACCCTTTGCCAGCAGCCTGGACCCGGCGGATGCGGCAGCGCTGACGGCCGACGGGACGGGATGGCACAGCCTCGGGGAA
Source organism: Candidatus Azophilus sp. (assembly GCA_965220835.1). Lineage (GTDB taxonomy): Bacteria > Pseudomonadota > Gammaproteobacteria > Pseudomonadales > Azotimanducaceae > Azophilus. Next base: position 4,247,745 of record OZ244842.1, read on the forward strand.
GCGCAGTTGGCGCGGGCCGGCGCGTTTGACGTGATCATGATGCGCAAGGATCCCCCTTTCGATATGGAATACGTCTACAGCACCTACTTGCTCGAACGGGCCGAATTGGATGGTGCGCTGGTGGTCAACCGGCCCCAGGCCCTGCGCGACTGCAACGAGAAGTTCTTCGCCACCCACTTTCCGCAGTGCTGCCCGCCGTTGATCGTCAGCCGCCGCTATGACGCGCTGCGCGATTTCCAGCGTCAGCACGGCAACGTGGTGTTCAAGCGCTTGGACGGCATGGGCGGCATGTCGGTGTTCCGGGTGATGGCGGGTGACCCCAATCTGGGCGTCATCCTCGAGACCCTGACCGACGGCGGCCGGGAGCAGATCATGGGCCAGATCTTCCTGCCCGAGATCGCTGACGGAGACAAGCGCATCCTCATGATCGACGGCGAGCCCCTGCCGTACGCGCTGGCGCGCATCCCCATGGAAGGGGAGTCTCGCGGCAACCTGGCTGCCGGCGGCGCGGGCGTCGGCCGGGAACTGACCGAGCGGGATCGCTGGATCGCCGCCCAACTCGGCCCCTCGCTCCGGGAGCGCGGCCTGTTCTTCGTCGGCATCGACGTCATTGGCGACCACCTCACCGAGGTTAACGTGACTTGCCCCACCTGCATCCGCGAGCTTGATGCCCAGTTTGGTCTGGACATCGCCGGAACCCTGCTCGATGCCGTCGCTCGCCACCTTTCCTGAGGCGTCGCCCGTCGTGCCTACGGCGGTCGCGTCGGCAGCCTTTCCAGAGGCGTCGTCCATCGTACCGACGGCGGTTGCGCCGGCAGCGGGAGAGCGGTTTGGCTTCGCGCTGTTTCTGGCCCTCTGCCTGCATGGAATACTGATCTTGGGCGTGACCTTTGCGCCACCGGAGCGCAATGCCCCAAGCCGGCCGCTGGAAGTGGTGCTGCTGGGGTCCTTGGGCACTGCGGAGTCCGAGCCACCGCTTCCCGGAGCACCGGCCAGCGACCTTGGCCAGCCCGCAACCGTTGAACTGGCGGACCTGCAAGCGCCCTTGGCGTCCAAGTCGAAACCAGCGGCACCCGCACCGAGCCCTGCGGCACGCACGCCGAGCCCAGCGCCAACCGCATCGAGGCAAGTGGCGCAGTCGTCAAGCCACATCGAACCGGCTGGCCTGCCGAGCCCTGCTGTGGATGCCGCACAATCCGCCCCTACAGAACGCCGGAACTTCGCCGCGCTTAGCGGCGAAATCGCCGCCCTCGGGTTGGCCATGGCCAATGACAGCGCCGCTGGCGCCGGGGTGCCTAGAGTCAGGCAGCTATCCCGGCTCGCTGAGAAAAGCCCGGTGGAAGCCGCCTACCTCGAGATGTGGCGAGCGAGGGTGGAGCGCATTGGCACGGCCAACTACCCCGGCAACGGCGTGGCCGGCGAACTGCGCATGCAGGTGGTCATCCGCGACGATGGCGCCCTGCTCGATGCCCGCATCACAGAGCCTTCCGGCGCCGCCGCCTTGGACGCCGCCGCCCTGCGCATCGTCCGGCTGGCCGCCCCCTTCGCCGAGTTTCCAGTGGAGATGCGCAAATCCTACGACCAGCTCGAAATCACCCGAACCTGGCGCTTCTCCCGCACCGGCGCCCGCCTAGAAGACTGACTCCTAAGCAACCATCAAAACACCTTCCCCCGCCCCGAACGGTGGCGTTTCATGCGAGCTTCGATCTTGGCCCGCCGAGCCGCGGACATTGAGGAAACAAAAGCCCACTGGGACAGAATCGGCGTGCGGTGTGTGCATCCGGCGCACCAGGCGGAGGCGCTTACCACAATGATGGGCGCAGGCACGAGCCCCAACAGCGCCGGATGCACACACCGCACGCCGATTTGCGCAGCAACTCAAACGCACCGGCTAAGCCAAGACGCACGCACGGAGTTTGGCGTCAGCCGACTCCAAACGCACCCCAACAGCTATCACGCCGATTTGCGCAGCAACTCAAAAGCAGCGGCTAAGCCAAGGCGCCGAGTTGCGAAGCAACTCAAACGTGCGCCCAAGGCGCACGCAAGCGCCTACGGCGCACGCGCGGAGTTTGGCGCCAGCCAAACTCCAAACGCACCGGCTAAACCAAGACGCCGAGTTGCGAAGCAACTCGAACGTGCGCCTACGGCGCACGCGTTTACTGAAAGCACCGAAACTGCGAAGATCACGCCTTGAACCCGGAGCGCTTGATGGACCTGAAAAACCACTTTCTCATCGCCATGCCCAACCAGAGCGGCAGTTACTTCGGCAACACCATCACCTATCTGTGCGAGCACAGCGAAGAAGGGGCGATGGGGCTGATGATCAACCGGCCCATGGCGCTTTCGGTGAGCGATCTGATGGAGCAAACCGGGTTCAGCGGCTCATCCGCCTTGGCGGACGCGCCAGTGCTTGAGGGCGGGCCGGTATCCCCGGAGCAGGGTTTCGTCATGCACTCCGACGACGGCGGCTTCAAGGCATCCAAGGACATCGGCCACGGCCTGCGGCTCACCACCAGCCGGGAGGTGCTGGAAGCCATCGCCAATGATCGAGGGCCGTATCACTATCTCATCGCCTTGGGCTATGCGGGCTGGGGACCGCAGCAGCTGGAACGGGAGCTGGCCGAAAGCGCTTGGCTGACCTGCCCAGCCAACAACGAAATCCTCTTCGACGTGCCGTTTGAAGACCGCATTGACGCCGCCGCCCAGCTGCTGGGCTTCGATTTCCGCCTGATGTCCGGCCAAATGGGCGATGCCTGAAACGGTGCTGGCCATCGATTTCGGCCTCAAGCATTTCGGTCTCGCCGTCGGCCAAACCGTCTCCCGAACCGCCACCCCTTTGGGTGCCATCGCCGCTCGCGACGGCATCCCGGACTGGCGCCTGCTCGACGCCGCCATCGACGAATGGCGACCGCACCGCCTGCTGGTGGGGCTGCCGCTGAACATGGACGGCACCGTTAGCGAGATGGCTGAACGGGCTCAGCGCTTCGCCGCCGTATTGGGCAAGCGCCAAGGGCAACCGGTCGAACTGATCGACGAACGCTTGACCACCCGAGAGGCAAAACGCCTGCAGCCGGACGGCGACGGCCACTCCGTCGCCGCCGCCTTGATCGCGGAAACTTGGTTGAACGGGGCCTAGCAGAAGCTCCTAGAACCCACCCCCATCCCGCCCGCTGCGTACTGCCGCCTCCCGGCTGATCAGGCCGGCGTCCGCCAGTTGGCGCAGGTGCTGGTCGAGGGTTTGCATGCCGGCTGCGCGGCCGGACTGCATGGCGGAGTAGAGCTGGGCGATCTTGTCCTCCCGCACCAGGTGGCGCACCGCGCTGGTGCCCACCATGATTTCATGGGCAGCGACGCGGCCGCCGCCCACGCGCTTGATGAGCGTTTGCGCAACCACGGCCTGCAGGGACTCGGCCAGCATGGAGCGCACCAGGCTTTTCTCGCCAGCGGGAAACACGTCCACCACCCGGTTGATGGTGCCGGCGGCGGAGGGCGTGTGCAGGGTGCCGAACACCAAGTGCCCGGTCTCGGCGGCGGTCAGCGCCAGGCTGATGGTCTCTCGGTCCCGCATTTCGCCCACCATGATGATGTCCGGGTCCTCCCGCAGCGCCGCCCGCAGCGCCTCGGCAAAGCCCGGCGTGTGCCGGTGCGCCTCCCGTTGATGGACCAAGCAATTCTTGGCGCGGTGGACGAATTCGATTGGGTCCTCGATGGTCAGAATGTGGGAGCGGCGCTCGGTGTTGATGAAGTCGATCATCGCAGCGAGGGTGGTGCTCTTGCCGGACCCAGTGGCGCCGGTCACCAGCACCAACCCCCGGGGCGCTTGGCAAAGCCGCTGGAAGACTTCGCCAAATCCCAAGTCGCTGAGACTGGGCACCTCAGCAGGCACCGTGCGAAAAGCCGCCGCCGGCCCCCGGCGATGATGAAAGGCGTTGACCCGGAAGCGCGAGATGCCGGGCAGTTCCAGCGCGAAGTCCGTCTCAATGCGGTCGGCAAACGCTTGGCGTTGCGCCTCGTTCATCAACGCCGTGACCGCTTGGAGCACTTCGCCGCTTTCCAGCGGCGCTCCGTCAAGGGCTTGCAGGTCGCCATCCAGGCGCGCCATGGGCGGCAGCCCAGCACTGACGTGCAGGTCCGAAGCCCCCCGTTCGACGGTCAGCTTGAGCAATGCCTGCAAATCCATATCCGACCTCCTGCTCGAATTGGGCGTTGGCGCATCACGAGTTTCGCGTTAGCGAATCTGCAACGCGAACCGAAAGTTCGCGCATTGTTTTTGAGTTGGCCGGGCAAAGTCTGTACGTTGTTTCCCACATGTTCGTAAGACATCGGCGGTTTCGTTGGCAAACGGCATTTCCAGCAATCTTGGCGCGGTGCGCGAGCGCATTGCCCGCACCGCCCGCGAGCATGGGCGCGCCCCCGACGGCGTCACCCTGATCGCGGTCTCCAAGACCAAGCCGGCCGCCGCCATTGCCGAAGCGCACCGCGCCGGGCAGCTGGACTTCGGTGAAAACTACGCCCAGGAAGCCGCCGCCAAGATCGAGGCCCTGGCCGGCTTGCCCCTGCGCTGGCACTTCATCGGCCGGGTTCAGTCCAACAAGACCGCCCTGATCGCCCGCTGCTTTGACTGGGTGCACACGGTGGACCGCCTCAAGATCGCCCGCCGCTTGGCCCTGCACCGAGCGGGCAGCCCGCCGTTGAACGTGCTGGTGCAGGTCAACATCGACGATGACCCGGCCAAGGGCGGCGTGGCGCCGGACGAGGCGGGCGATCTGGTTGACGCCATGCGCGACCTGGACGGGCTGCGGCTGAGGGGTTTGATGGCCGTACTGGAAAGGGCAGGGGACGCGCATTCCAGCTACCGGCGGGTGCGCGACTTGTTCGAGGGCTTGGCCAGTCGGGGCGGCAGCGGCTGGGACGTGCTGTCCATGGGCATGAGCGGCGACCTGGAAGCCGCCATCGCCGCCGGGGCCACCCAGGTGCGGGTGGGCACTGCGATTTTCGGGCCTCGCTAACAATCCGGGACACACACCAGCAAACCGGGACACACACCAACAATCCGGGACACACACCAGCAAACCGGGACACACATCAACAAACCGGGACACACACCAGCTATGGGGTGCCGTTGCGGCCAAATGCCGCTTAACCTCCGGGGCGAACAAGGGCAAAATGTGCGCCAACCACAGCCCGGCGGCGATCGGGTGTGAACGGACGCGGATTTTGGAAAACCCACAAATCAGTTTCATCGGCGGCGGCAACATGGCCCAGTGCCTGTTGCGCGGCTTGATCGATGCCGGCCACGACGGCCGTTGCCTAACCGCCAGCGACCCGGACCCAAGTTGCCGGGAGGCCGTCGCCCGCATGGGCGCCAACGCCGTCGAACGCAATCAAGATGCCGTTGAGCGGGCCGACGTGCTGGTGTTGGCGGTGAAGCCCCAAGCGCTGCCGACGGTGCTAAGCGGGCTTCAGGTGCCGGCGGACCGGCTGCTGGTGTCCATCTGCGCCGGCGTGCCCATCGCCGGCATCGCCGCTGCCACTTCGGCGGGCCAGCCCATCGTGCGCACCATGCCCAACACGCCGGCCCTGCTGCGCGCCGGGGTCACGGCGCTGTACGCCAACGCCGCCGCCAGCGAAGGGCAACGCCAGCTTGCGGAGCGCATCTTGGCGGCGGTGGGCAAAACGGTTTGGGTGGCGGAAGAGGCGCAGCTGGACGGGGTCACCGCGGTGTCCGGCAGCGGCCCAGCCTATTTCTTCCATCTGATGGAGGCCATGATTGCGGCGGGACGCAGGCTGGGGCTGACCGAGAGCTTGGCCGCAACCCTCACCGTGGAGACCGCCTTTGGGGCGGCGCTCATGGCGCGGCAGGGCACGCATTCGCCCGCCGAATTGCGCCGCCGGGTGACGTCCCCGGGCGGCACCACCGAGGCTGCGCTCAACATCCTCAACCATCGCCAGGCGGACCAGGCCTTGGACGAGGCCATTGGCGCTGCCTGCAGCCGCTCCAAGGAACTGGCGGAGGCGTTTCAAGCGCCATGAACAACGTGCTCTACTTCGTTGTCCAGTTTCTGCTGGAGATCGTCTGCTTCGGCTTCATGGCCCGCTTCCTGCTGCAGGCCTGCCAAGCGGACTTCTACAACCCCATCTCCCAAGGCATCGTCAAGGCCACGGACCCAATCCTGCAGCCCCTGCGCGCCGTGCTGCCGCCTTACCGGAACCTCGACTTGGCTGCCTTCGTGGCCGCTTGGGTGACGGCGGGGCTGATGTACTTCATCCTTGGCCTGTTGGCCGGGTCGATGGGCGGCAACCCGCTGCAACTCATCACCGGCAGCCTGCTGCACATTCTGCTGCGCTTTCTGGACCTCTTCTGGTGGAGCATCCTGATTGTCATCATCGCCAGTTTCCTGGCCCAAGGGCGCTACCATCCGGCGCTGCAGTTGCTGCACCAAGTCACGGAGCCCATCCTGGCCCCGGCGCGGCGCATCATCCCGCCCATGGGCGGCTTGGACTTCTCCCCCATCCTGGTCATTCTCCTGCTGGGCATCCTGCAGCGCATCCTGCCCCAGGTCTTTGGCGCATTGTTCTAGCTCTTTCCTAAGACCAGACCCAGCATGGCCAGAGATTTCGCACACGAAGGCAGCGTGGGCATCGTCGTCCCGCAGCGCCTGCACGTCCCCGGCCAGTTCGCGCTGCAATGCGGCGAGTTCTTGGACGGCTTCGACATGGTGTATGAGACCTACGGACAGCTTAACGCCGCCCGCAGCAACGCGGTGCTGGTCTGCCATGCGCTGTCCGGCAACCACCATGCCGCCGGCTACCATGCCGAAGAGGACGCCAAGCCGGGCTGGTGGGACGCCTGCATCGGCCCGGGCAAGGCGCTGGACACCAACAGCTTCTTCGTCGTCTCGCCCAACAATCTTGGCGGCTGCCACGGCAGCACCGGCCCCGCCACGGTGAACGCGGCGACCGGCGAGGTGTTCGGCCCTGCCTTCCCCACCGTGACCGTCAAGGACTGGGTGCGCAGCCAAGCGCTCCTGGCCGACCACTTGGGCATCGAGCGGTTCGCGGCAGTGGTGGGCGGCAGCCTTGGCGGCATGCAGGCCATGCAGTGGGCCATCGACCTGCCGCAGCGCGTTGGCGCGGCGGTGCTGATTGCCAGTGCCGCCAAGCTCTCCGCGCAGAACATCGCCTTCAACGAAATCGCCCGCCAAGCCATCACCTCGGACCCCCAGTACCGGGACGGGCACTATCGCTCAGCCAATGCCAACCCGGACTTGGGCCTTGGCCTGGCGCGCATGATCGGCCACGTCACCTATCTTTCGGACTTCGGCATGGGGCAGAAGTTTGGCCGCGAACTGAAGTCCGGCGACCTCAGCGCGGCGCGCGACGTGGAGTTTCAGGTGGAAAGCTACCTGCGCCACCAAGGCCAGAGCTTCTCCCGGCGCTTTGACGCCAACACCTACCTGCTCATGACCCACGCGCTGGACTTCTTTGACCCCGCCAGCGAGTGTGGGGGCGATTTGGTGTCGGCGCTCCAGCGGGCCGAGGCGAACTTTCTGGTGCTCTCGTTCTCCACGGATTGGCGCTTTTCGGCGGCGCGCTCCAAGGAGATTGTCGACGCCCTGATCGCGGCCGGCAAGAACGTGGTCAGCGCCGTCATCGAATCCGAGCACGGGCACGATTCCTTCCTGCTGCCACTGCCGCGCTACACCAGTGTCTTCAAGGCCTACATGGACCGCTTGGCCGCAACTGCCGAGGCGGCTGCCGAATCGGCGGGTGAAGCGCCAGGTGAAGCAGACACCTCGGCGGGAGGCGTGGATGCGCCCTGACTTGAAGATCATTGCCGACCTCGTCAATCCGGGCGCCCGGGTGCTTGACCTGGGCTGCGGCGAAGGCGAACTGTTGGCCGGCCTGCAGGCGGAAAAGCAGGTCAACGGCTACGGCTTGGATGTGGACCCGGACAACATCGCCATATGCGTCAGCAAGGGCGTTAACGTGATCGAGCAGAACCTGGACCAAGGCCTGTCCAACTTCCCTGACGACAGCTTCGACATGGTGGTGATGACCGAGACGCTGCAGTCGGTGCAACTGCCGGCCCTGATGCTGGACGAAATGCTGCGCATCGGCCAAGAGTGCATCGTCACCTTTCCAAACTTCGGCCATTGGCGCAGCCGCTGGCACCTGTTGCTCAAGGGCCGCATGCCCATGGCGCGGCATCTACCCCACGATTGGCACGACACGCCCAACATTCACCTGTGCACGGTGGTGGATTTCGAGCGCTTGGTGCAAGACAAGGGCCTGCGCATCATCCAACGCTTCGTGTCTGGCGCCGACCACCGCAACCGCCCCCTGATGAACCTGATGCCCAATCTCTTCGGCGCCATCGCCTTCTACCGTCTCGGTCGCCCCAGCCGCCCATGCAAGCGCTGAAGCACCTCGCTTGGGCCTTGCTCTTGGCGCCGGGCATCGGTGCCGGCGAGCAGATGCAGCGGTTTGGCGATCTCGAAGCCCACTACATCGTTTTTCCCAGCACGTTCATGCAATCGGAAATCGCCCATCAACACGGCTTGCGCCGGGGCGCCGGGCTGGCCGTGGTCAACGTCTCGGTTTTGGATGCCTCCGGCAATGGCGTCGCCTGCGCCATCGCCGGCCATTCGAAGAACCTGCTCGGCCAAATCTCGCCCTTGACGTTCAAGGAGGTGCGAGAAGGCGACGCGGTGTACTACCTTGCCGAAGTCCGCCATGCGGACCAGGAAGTGCTGCGCTTCGCGCTGACCATCACCCCGGCAGACGCCAGCCCCTTTGAATTGAGCTTTCAGCAGCGCCTCTATGCGGAGGACTAGCGCACATCCCGAGGCCTCGCCATCCGCCCCGCAGAGAGAGCATCTTGCCTTGGTGTTGAACCTTGGTAGCCAAATCGAGGGCGGGTCGCCCTCACTCGGACAACCCGCTCGAATTGCAAGTTCCGCCCCGGAGCGATGGCATGTTGAACCGGCGCGAACTCCTGTGCAGATGGCCAAACTCCCCGGAGCGAATCTACATCTTGTCCTCTGTGGCGCGAAGCGCCGTTGCGCTGAGTGGTGATTAAGCCCTCAACAACCCAGGTGGTGCTGGCCACCAGCAATGCCGGCAAGCTGCGGGAGATGGCGGCGCTGCTGGCCCCCTTGGGGCTCAATCTCAAGTCCCAAGGCGAACTCGGCATCGCCGCGGCGGCGGAGACCGGGGTGAGCTTCGTCGAAAACGCCTTGCAGAAGGCCCGCCACGCCAGCCGCATTGCTCAGCTGCCAGCCATCGCCGACGACTCGGGCTTGGTGGTGCCCGCCCTGGGTGGCGCACCCGGGGTGCGTTCCGCGCGCTATGCCGGCAACGACGCCACGGATGCGCAGAACAATCGGAAGCTGATCAACGCCCTCGCCGGCGTCGAGGACCGCAGCGCCTGGTTTTACTGCGCCTTGGTCTTCATCGAGAACCCGGAAGATCCCGCCCCTCTGTTGGCCACCGGAATCTGGCGGGGGCGGATCATCGACCAACCAAGGGGCGAGGGCGGCTTCGGCTACGACCCCCACTTCGAGATTCCCCACCTAGGCCGCACCTCAGCTGAACTTGCCGCCAAGGAGAAGAACGCCCTAAGCCATCGCGGCCAAGCGGTCGCCGCCTTGTTAACGCAACTGGGAGCGCGCAGTGAACGATGAACTCGCCGGAGCAAGCCTGCTCCCGCAACTGGGAGCTCGCAGTGAGCGATGAACTCGCGGGAGCAGGACGCTCGCACACGACTCGGCCCGGGCGCTTGAGCAAGCCTGCCCTTGCAGCTGCGCGAGCGTTTTGACCGATCATGAACCCGCTGCCGGGCCCCGGCCTCTACGTCCACTTTCCTTGGTGCGTCAAGAAATGCCCCTATTGCGACTTCAACTCTCATCCCTTGGCTGGGAACTTGGATGAAAACGGTTACGTGCAAGCGCTCGCTCGGGACTTTGCGGCCAATGCCGGGGACTTGCGCTTTGCAACGGCGTTCCTCGGCGGCGGCACCCCCAGCCTGTTTTCCGCCGCCGCCATCCGCACCCTGCTCGACCGGGTGCGTCCCCAGTTGGCGGAAGATGCCGAGATCACCATGGAGGCAAATCCCGGAGCGGTGGAGCACGCATCCTTCGGGGCCTACCGGCAGGCCGGCGTCAACCGTCTGTCCATTGGCGCCCAGTCGTTCTCCGGCGCCATGCTGGACCGCTTGGGCCGCATCCACGGGCCGGACGAGACCGAGCGGGCGGTGGCCGAGGCTCGTGCCGGCGGCTTCGACAACATCAATCTGGATCTGATGTACGGTCTGCCGGAGCAACGCCCGGAAGATGCCTTGGCCGACCTCAAACGGGGGTTGGCGCTAGAGCCAGACCACCTGAGCTGGTATCAACTGACCATAGAGCCGAAGACCGCCTTTGCCCGCCAGCCGCCGCCCACGCCGGATGAGGACGCCATCGCCGCCATGGAAGGGGCAGGCCGCGCTCTGTTGGCGAACGCGGGCTATCATCGCTACGAGATTTCCGCCTATGCCCGTCCCGGTGCCGAATGCCGCCACAACCTGGTGTACTGGACCTTTGGCGACTATTTGGGCATTGGCGCTGGGGCGGCGGGAAAACACCGCCGCGACGGCCAAACGGTGCGCACCAGCAAGCCCCGGCAGCCGCGCTTGTATCTCGACAATCCCGGTGCGGTGGCCGAGGCCTCAGTGTCGAGCCGGGAGCTGCCGGGTGAATTCATGATGAACGCGCTCCGCCTCGTGGAGGGCGTCGAACAGAAGGCCTTCACCGACCGTTGCGGCCTGCCGTGGTCATCGGTGGCGCCAATCTGGACACGCACCACGGCATTGGGCTTGACGGAGCCGAACCGAATCCGCGCCACCGCCTTCGGGCTTCGCCACTTGGATCGCTTGGTTCAGTTCTTTCTTTGATAGGCCAAGTCGTGGATTTGGCGGCCCACGAACCCAATCCGCACCACCGCCTTTGGGTCGTGCCACCTCGGCCGCCTCGTTCAGTTCTTCCGCTGATAGGCCAAGTCGTGGATTCGGTGGCCCAGGCGCCGGCCCCGGTCCTCAAAGCGGGTGGCCGGTCTTTCGCCGGTTGGGGCGGCCCTGGCGAGGGCTGGCTCCGCCGCCAGCACATCCACTATCCACTCGGCGTACTCCGCCCAATCCGTGGCCAGCAGCAGGCGCCCGCCGGGGCGCAGCCTGGAGGCCAGCAGCCGGGCAAAGCCGGCCTGCACCAAGCGGCGCTTGTGATGGCGCTTCTTCGGCCAGGGGTCCGGGAACAGGATGCGCGCCTCATCAAGGCTGCCCACCTCAAACTTGCTGCGGAGCAGCTGCGCCGCATCCCCTTCCAGCACGCGCAGATTGGGCAGGCCCAAACGCTCGATGCCGGCCAGCAAGGCGCCGATGCCGGGCCGGTAGATCTCGATGCCAACGATATTCAGCTGCGGTTGGCTTGCCGCCCATTCCAAGGTGGCCTGCCCCATGCCGAAGCCAATCTCCACGCCGAGCGGTGCGCTGCGCCCGAAAACGGCAGCCCACTCATTCGGCTCCGGATCGACCAAGTAGCGCGGGGCCAGTTCCTCAAGGGCCCGCCGCTGGCCGTGCGTCATGCGTCCGCGCTTGCGTCCGCGGACCTTCGGTCCGTTGAAGTTTCGCTGGTGCGAAACTTCGCTCCTTGCAGTGGGGGGGGTGTTCATGGTCACTGGTGGGGCGGGTGCGGCGTGGCGCGCTGTCCTGCGGGGTGGAGCTTCGGTGCTATTGAGAATCGCTGGTGCGAAACTTCGCTCCTTGCAGTTGGGGCGTCGTTCATGGCTATTGGTGGGGAGGGAAGAGCGCGTTGCACGGTCCTGCGGGGCGGACCTCTGTTCTGTTTGAGTTTCGCTGGCTCGGGACTTTGCCCCTTGCGTCCGGGGAGGCGTTCATGGACATGGAGGCATTCCCGTCCACAGGGGCGGGGAGGGTGCGTTGGTGCGGTGGGGGCCGTGGGAAATGGGGTTTGCGGCCTAGGCAGCCGCCCGGGCCTGCTGGCCCGGTGCCTCGTCGATGGCCACTGCGGCCTTTAGCTTCTTGAGGGCGTTCTTCTCCAACTGGCGAATGCGCTCCGCGGAGACGCCGTAGCGATCGGCCAAGTCCATGAGGGTGGTCTTGTCCTCATCCAGCCAGCGTGCCCGGATGATCTCCCGGCTGCGCTCGTCCAAGCTGGCGATGGCTTGGCCCAGCCGGGCGCGGGAGATGTCCAGCCAGTCCTCACTGGCCACCAGTTCGGCCGGGTCGGCGCTGCTGGCCGGCAGATAGTGGGCTGGGGCGCTGCCATCGTCGTCTGAGTCCACGCCGTCGAAGGCGACATCCACCCCCGCCAACCGGCTTTCCATCCGCGAGACCTCCGCCTCGGGCACGCCCAGCTCATCGGCCACGGCCTTGGTTTCCGCCGGATTGAGCCACGCCAAGCGCTTCTTGGCGCTGCGCAGGTTGAAGAACAGCTTGCGCTGGGCCTTGGTGGTGGCCACCTTCACGATGCGCCAGTTGCGCAGGATGTACTCGTGCATTTCGGCCTTGATCCAATGCACGGCAAAGGACACCAGGCGCACGCCCACCTCCGGGTTGAACCGCTTGACGGCCTTCATCAACCCCACGTTGCCTTCCTGGATCAGGTCTGCCTGGGGCAGCCCGTACCCTTGGTAGGTGCGGGCCAAGTGAACCACGAAGCGCAGATGGCAGAGCACCAGCTGGCGAGCGGCTTCAAGGTCGTTGTGGTGATAGAAGCGCTCCGCCAAGGCCTTTTCCTCCTCCGGGGAGAGGATGGGGAAGGCGCTGATGGTCTGCACGTAGCCGTCCAAGTCCGCGCCTGGGGAGAGGCTTTGCAGTGAGAGTACGTTGGTTGACATGGTTTCCCGTTCCGACATCGCCCTGTTAAGCCGAATCAACTAGGCAACAGGCATTTTACACCCATTGCTGCGCCGTGGTTAGACCCCCTGCGCACGCTAGGGTTCACCACCTAGCTTTCCAAGGTGGGGGCATATCTCAGGAATTCAACCCCTATCGGGCTGCACTAAGGCCTTGCGCACTGCGGGATGCACGAAATTGGTGATGTCGCCGCCGAGGGAGGCGATTTCGCGCACCAAGGTGGAGGAGATGAATGAGCACTCCTTGGAGGTGGGCAGAAAGACGTACTCAATCTCCGGGTCCAAGGACTGGTTCATCTCCGCCATCTGGAACTCGTAGTCGAAGTCCGTGACGGTGCGCAGGCCGCGCAGGATGAAGGTGGTGTTGCGGGAGCG